>OZ244175.1:1597500-6397500 GCA_965216535.1 Hoeflea sp. | reverse complement strand
CGACCGGCCGTTCTTTATCTCAGCGAGGTGTCGCACCTGCACGCTGGTCGCGCCTATTGCTTTGGCGGCGGCCTCTACATCGATCCCGTCTTCCCGGACTATGACGTCAAGGCTTTGGTCGGCAGCGAGCCGACTGCGTCGGACGCTGCATTGGCCAGTGTCGAGATCCCACCGCCCTCGGCGATCGACTACTACGGCATGATCGACTGCTCGGGGCCGGTCAAACCGAAGCCGGGAGACTCTGTCGTATTTGGTTTTCGCGGACAGGCATTCGTGACCCGCGCCTACACGGTGGGCCTGTCGGGCGTGTCCGATGGTGATCCTCAGGTCGTCTGCATCGAAGATCCTTTCGGCGCGCCCCAGCCTTGGCCTCAGGTGCGATCATGACCACGGCAAGCCCGGTTTTGGAGCTGCAGAACGTGCACAAGACCTTTGGCGGCATCACGGCCGTCGAGGACTTTTCGCTCGACCTGCATGCCGGCGAGATCGTCGCCCTGGTCGGTGACAACGGTGCCGGCAAGTCGACGCTGGTCAAAATCGTCTCGGGGGTCCACGCACCGACATCCGGTTCGATACGCCTGGAAGGCGAAGATGTCAGTTTTGCCGATGCCAGCATGGCCCGGTCGCTCGGCATTGAAGTGGTTTATCAGGACCTGGCGCTGGCCGATCAGCAGCCGGTCTATATGAACCTGTTTCTGGGCCGTGAGGCAGTGCGTGGTCCACTGCGACTGCTGGACCGCAAGAAAATGATGCGCCAGACCCAGCAACTGGTCGACGATCTCGACGTGCGGATACCGTCAGCCAAGGCGACAATCCGCGACCTCTCCGGCGGTCAGCGTCAGGGCGTGGCGATCGCCCGTGCTACCCGCTGGGCGAAGAAGCTCATTCTTCTCGACGAACCAACGGCGGCACTGGGTGTCGCCGAAACCGCAAAGGTCGAGAAGATCGTTGCCTCGCTCAAGGAGCGTGACATCGCCGTGCTGATCATCAGCCACAGTCTCGATCAGGTGTTCCGTCTTTCCGATCGGATCTGTGTGTTGCGTCGCGGTCGGCAGATCGGCGTCCGCGAGACCGCGGCCACCGACAAGAACGAAATCGTCTCGATGATTACCGGCGTCAACTGACGCCAGCCGGCCCGAAGGGTTGCCTTTCGGCGGACATCTACGGTCCCATGCGCCTCAACCGTATGGCCCGATACGCTTTTCGTCGCCTGGAACCGTATCTGCCTCGCCGAAAGGCAACGCAGACGACAGAGAGTGTGAGAAATGCGGGCTACCGATAAAGCACGCTGGCGCCGGTGTCGGCTCCGCCTGCCAACGCTCTGAAGTTGGCAAAGAGTTCACGGCCCATGCCGAGCTCGTTGTCCGAGAGGTCGACGGAGACAGGTTCGCGGGCGGCGAACTCGGCCTCGTCAACCAGCACCGACAGGGTGCCGGCATCGGCGTCGAGGCGGATCATGTCGCCGTCGCGCAGGCGTGCGATCGGGCCATTGTCCACCGCCTCGGGCGTGACATGGATTGCTGCCGGTACCTTGCCGGAAGCGCCCGACATGCGGCCGTCGGTCAACAGAGCCACGCGGCAGCCTCGGTCCTGCAGCACACCGAGCGGCGGCGTCAGCTTGTGCAGTTCCGGCATGCCATTGGCGCGCGGCCCCTGGAAGCGAACAACCGCTACGAAATCGCCATCCAGGGTGCCGGCCTTGAAAGCCTCCTGAAAGGCCTTCTGCGAGTGGAAAATTTTTGCCGGCGCCTCGACGATGCGGTGTTCCGGCTTGACGGCGGAGATCTTGATCACCGACGTGCCAAGATTGCCTTTGAGCATCTTCAGACCACCGTTTTTCTGGAACGGTGCATCGTAGGTCGACAGTACTTTTGCGTTGCCGCTTGTGGCCGGAATTGGCTCGCGGGCAACCGTACCGTCACTGTCGAGCTTGGGATCGATCGCATAGGCCGCAAGCCCATCGCCCCAGACGGTGCGCACGTCGTCATGCAGCATGCCGTTGGCGAGCAGTTGCGCGATCAGGAAGCCGAGGCCGCCGGCGGCGTGGAAGTGGTTCACATCGGCCGGACCGTTGGGATAGACCCGCGCCAGCAACGGAACGATGTCGGAAAGCTCGGAGATGTCCTGCCAGGTCAGCCGGATGCCTGCGGCGTGGGCCATGGCAATCAGGTGCATGGTGTGGTTGGTCGAGCCGCCTGTTGCGTGCAGGCCGACAATACCGTTGACGACACTGCGCTCGTCGAACATCACCCCTGCCGGAGTGAACTCGTTTCCGAGGGCGGTGATGGCCAGCGCCCGTTTTGCAGCTTCCTTCGTCAGGGCATCGCGCAGGGGTGTGCCAGGGTTGATGAAGGAGGCGCCGGGCGTGTGGAAGCCCATGATTTCCATCAGCATCTGATTCGAGTTGGCGGTGCCGTAGAAGGTGCAGGTGCCGGGGCCGTGATAGGATTTCGATTCAGCATCCAGCAGTTCGGCGCGGCCGATCTTGCCTTCGGCGAAAAGCTGCCGGATGCGCGACTTTTCGTCGTTCGGCAGGCCGGAGGTCATCGGACCGGCCGGGATGAAAACTGCCGGCAAATGCCCAAAAGTCAGAGCCGCGATCAGCAGGCCTGGCACGATCTTGTCGCAGACCCCGAGAAAAGCCGCCGCATCGAACATGTTGTGCGACAGGCCGACAGCGGCAGACAGGGCGATCACATCGCGAGAGAACAGGGACAGGTCCATGCCCGGCTGCCCCTGGGTGACGCCGTCGCACATGGCGGGAACGCCACCGGCAACCTGCGCGACGCCGCCTGCTTCCTTTGCAGCGGCCCGGATGAGGTCGGGATAGCGCTCGAACGGCTGATGCGCCGACAGCATGTCGTTATAGGCGGTGATGATCCCGAGATTGGGCACCCGATCGCCGGCGAGCGCCTCCTTGTCATGGACGGAACAGGCTGCGAAACCGTGGGCAAGGTTGCCGCAGGACAGCACCCCGCGGTGTGGGCCGGTTTCGGCGGCGCGGTTGACCTGGTCGAGATAGGCTTCGCGTGTCGGTTTCGACCGTTCAACGATGCGGTCGGTGATTGCGAGAATGGACGAATGTGCAGTCATGTTTTTTCCTGCCGATCGAATGGGTTCGGACTGCGGTCCGGGTTATCCTTTGTCTGCGGACATTTCCTCGAACGAAAGACGATGCCGTTGTTGTCCGGCGCGCTTGCATGACCGGTGCGCCGTCAGGGCGCCCAGGTGACCTGCAGCGGGTTCTCGGTCTTCCTCAGTATGGCGCGCACCGGCAATTCTTCCACCGGGCCGGGCCTCATGGCCTCTTCAAACACGCGCTTTTTGTCATTTCCTTCAAGATGCAGCACACAAAGTGCTGCCTGAGCCACCACCGGCAGAGTCAGGGTCACACGCGTTTCGCCGGCTCCCGGAGCTTCCGCCGAAATCACTGTTTGCGCGCCGTTCGGATCGGTGACTGCCATCAACTGCGGGCTGTGCGGGAACCAGGAGGCCGTGTGACCATCAAGCCCCATCCCCAATACCGCGACATCGAGCGGCATTTTGGCCCTCGCCAGCCGCTCAGCTGCATCCTGCGCGGCTTCTTCTGGCGTGCGGTCGGCCGTGTAGAGCGGCACGAATTCCGCGTAGGCGGCAGCGTTCTGCAAAAGATGCGTTGCCACCAGCCGGTGGTTGGAGCGATCGCTGGATGGCGGCACGAATCGCTCATCGACCAGTGTTACGGTCACTTGCTTCCAGGCGATTTCTTTCTGGCTCAGCACCTGAAAGAAGCGGCGCGGTGTGGACCCGCCCGAGACAGCCAATGTTGCTGTGCCGTCGCGTTCGACTGCCGCACCGAGAGCCTCTGCGACCCGCGTTGCCAGTGCCTCGGCCAGTTCCTCGCCGTTGGCGAATTCTGTCAGTTGTGGTTCGGACATCGGGTCAGTGGTTCTCATGCCAGGTACGGCCGTCCCGTTCGATCAGTGCGATCGCCTGGCTCGGGCCTGAGGTGCCGGCGGTGTATCCGTGAACCGGTTGACGGCTTTCTTCCCAGGCGGCGAGGATCGGATCGACCCACGTCCATGCCGCTTCGACCTCATCGCGCCGCATGAACAGGGTCTGGTTGCAACGTATGACGTCCATCAGCAGCCGCTCATAGGCATCCGGATTGCGCACGTTGAAGCTCTCGGCGAAGCTCATGTCGAGCGGCACGTGACGCAGCCGCATCCCTCCTGGGCCGGGATCCTTGATCATGATCCATTGTTTGACGCCTTCACCGGGCTGGAGGCGGATCACAAGTTGGTTGGCGATCACATGGCCGGCGCTCTTGTCGAAGATCGAATGCGGGATCGGCTTGAAATTGATGACGATTTCCGACACGCGGTCGGTCATGCGCTTGCCGGTTCTCAGGTAGAACGGCACGCCCGCCCAGCGCCAGTTTTCGATTTCCGCCTTGATGGCGACAAAGGTCTCGGTATTGGAGTCTTCATTGCCGAGCTCTTCCAGGTATCCGTCAACGGCGCCGCCTTTCGATGCGCCGGCCCGGTACTGGCCCCGCACGGTCACCTGCGCCGCATTGGAGCTGTCGATCGGCGCCAGCGCCCGCAGTACCTTGAGCTTCTCGTCGCGGACCGACTCGGCTTCCGCCGAAGGCGGGGCCTCCATGGCCACCAGGCACAAAAGCTGCAGCATGTGGTTCTGCACCATGTCGCGCAGCGCCCCGGCTCGGTCGTAGTAGCCCGTCCGGCCCTCGAGGCCGACGGACTCGGCAACTGTGATCTGGATGTGATCGATATGAGCGGAGTTCCACAGCGGCTCGTAGAGTGCATTGGCAAAGCGCAGCGCCATCAGGTTCTGCACCGTCTCCTTGCCGAGATAGTGGTCGATGCGGAAGATCTGGTCCTCGGAAAATGTGTGGCCGATAGTGTCGTTGAGCGCCTTGGCCGAGGCCAGATCGCGGCCGATCGGCTTTTCGACGACGATGCGAGTGTGGTCGTTGATCAGCCCGTTCTGCCCGATGCGTTCGCAAATATCGCCGAAGATCGAAGGTCCGACGGCGAGGTAGAACGCGCGTATCTCAGCGCTGCTCTCCGCCAGCCGGCGGGCCAGATCGTCCCAGCCGCGATCCGACATGGCGTCGACGGAGACATAGAACAGCCGGGCGAGAAACCGCTCGATCTGCTCGTCGTCATAATCGTCCTCGGTAAGATGGCGCTTGAGCGCATCGCCCGCGAATTCCCGAAACCCGGCATCATCCAGATCGGCGCGCGAAGCGCCGATGATGCGCGTTGGTTCGGTCAACTGCCCGGAGATCTGACGGTGGTAGAGGGCCGGCAGCAATTTGCGTTCGGAAAGGTCGCCGGTTCCGCCGAATACAACGAAATCGAACGGGTCGACGGGAATGGTCTGGCTGGTCATGGGGCCAAAAGCTCGCTTGGAACCGAATTTGGCCTTCTCATAATCTAATCGATTTAAAAAGGCCAGTCCCGATATGCGGATTCAGCCTGTGCAGTGCAAAAAAGTCCCCGATTGCAAGGTCAAACGGTGGCGTCTGCGCCAGTTGGCTGGCTTGCAGGCGGAATGGCGCTATCGCGTGAATGGCAACATTATTGTTGCAAGAAAACCCCGGCGCAATCCGGACGCAAGCAGTGCTGTGGAACGAAGGCGATCCGGCAATAGGCTCTTCTCTAACGGTCGTTTTGGATCAATTGGCCTCGTCAACACGTGCTCTCGAATTTGATGCTTCAAGGCAGGATAGTGCAGGAGACGAATATCGGTGGACTGCATGGTGACACTCCCGGAAAATTGGTTTGTGCCATCCTTGCCGAAACCTCATTGTGGCGCTTGAGGAGAACCTTGCGAAAATAATGTCTTTTTCCTGCGAAACCTTCGAATTGAGCATGTCGCTCTTGTGATCCTTGGGCCGGCGCTGTTTAGTCCCACCATGCGTTACCGGTTCGCAGACTGTGTCCTCGACGATACGGCATTCACACTGACACGCGACGGTGAGGTGCAGAGCATCGAACCGCAGGTCTTTGACCTTCTTCATCTTTTGGTGCGCAACCCGCGGAAGCTGATCAGCCGTGATCAGCTGATCGAGGCCGTCTGGTCCGGGCGACAGGTATCGGATTCCGCGATAACCGCGCGAGTTGCCGCAGCCCGGCGGGCGGTGGGCGACGACGGCAAGGCACAAAGCATCATTCGGACTGTTCCGCGAAGAGGTATTCAGTTTGTGGCAGACGTGGCGGGAGACGATCCGACGGCTCCCCATGTGGCCGATGCCTTGCCCCGCCCGACGGTGCGCTATGCGAGTGCGGATGACGGCGCGAAAATCGCCTATGCGACGTCGGGCACAGGGCCGCCACTGCTGCGGGCGGCTCATCACCCGACCCATCTGGAGCTGGAATGGATTGAACCGACCGACCGGACTTTCTTCGATCGACTGGGTGAAACTCACACTCTGATCCGCGTTGATCATCGCGGTTGCGGCCTGTCAGACCTGGACGTCGATAACTTCAGCGCTGCTCGCAGTGCCGAGGATTTGAAAGCAGTGGCCGATGCGCTGGGCCTCGACCGTCTGGCGTTGCTGGGATGTTCGAATGGCGCCATGGTCGCCATTGAATTCGCTGCGCGTTATCCGCAAATGGTATCAAGGCTCGTGCTTCTCGGCGGCTATGTCGATGGCCGCTCGGTGCGCGATGGCGAACCCCAAAGCGGTGACCGCGACGCGATCCTGAAGATGGCGGAGGAGGGGTGGGAAACGCCCGACAGCGCCTTCGTCGCCGGCTACATATCCGTCTATCTTCCCACTGCCACCCAGGAGCAGGTTCGCCGGATCGCCCGCGATGTGCAAAACAGCTGCCCGGTCGAAAACGAAATTCGTGGCCGCGAGTTTTATAACAACCACTCGGTCGCTCACCTTCTTGCGAAGGTCAAGGCACCGACGCTGGTGCTGCATTGCCGTGGTGATGCCGTCCACCCGCTCTCGGAAGGGCAGAAACTGGCGAAGGGCATCCCGGATGCCCAACTCGCCGTCCTTGAAAGCCGCAATCACTATCCGCTGCCGCAGGAAGAATGCTGGCAGACGATGATGTCGATGATTGAGGATTTTCTGGCCGGTTAGTGTCCTGAATCTGAAGTTCGCCTCACTACGCAGCGTGCTTCGAACGAACTTCAGATTCTGTCAGGACACTAGCAAGATCGTGGTTCTAGTGTGCGTTTTGGATTTGTAGTTCTTGTCACATGACCTCGAGCCGATACAATGACTACGGCAATATCATGTACTGTCTCGACAGCGGCACGGCGCGAACCGTCAACGGCGAAACATCGACAGACAACCGCGCGATCGGTCTGTGGCGTGGGAATCGGTCGATCCCGGTCATCAAACAGATGTTCGGCAAGTCCGAAATGGTGATCAGAATGACGCCCTACGGAAAAAGCTCTTTCACCGCGACGTTTGACATTTCAGGACATGAACAGGCCATCAACCCGCTACGCAAGGCCTGTAGTTGGTAGTTTCTGCTACTTGCCCGAATCGGGGTCCGCGACTGCCAGGATTTTCTCGCCCGTTTTCTTGATGCTGTATATTTCGCTGAGTATCGCTCCAACACCGATCTCCAGCACACCGCCGGTAAACAAGATGGCCGAAAAAATCTCATGGATGTTTGATTTTGCGGTGCTGAAAGCGAGTGCCGCGACAACGATCTGAATGACCCCAACAGCTCCAAGCAGCAGTCCTAGCAACGGTTAATCCCCCGAGGTTGCCGGTTATTCATTACACCGGCGTGCCACATTGTGTACTACGATATTTCCCAGCCTTTGCGATAACTATGATCAACCAAACGATTGCCCACCACCCAAGAGTAATTTTGGTCAAAATCAGATGGAGAATGTGGTTGGGCTTTGTGTCTTTGGCAGTGCGGGCAATAGGCACCTTTCGTCTTCAATGTCATTGATAGGCCCCCGAGTTCCACATCATCATCATCTGGTCGTATGCCTCCTTTGCACCGGTAAGGCTGGCCGTTTCGTCGAACACGGCACAGTAGGGCCAGGGATTGTCGCGCTCCCTAACGATGCGCTTTCCGTTCACGACCCGCGCGATCTGATCCTTCATCGGCATGCGATCAATGCGAACACCATCGACCGCAACGCGTTTCGGGTGATCGCCGCACAAATCGGTATCAAGGGCCTTGTTTTTCACAAGCCGTGGTCCACTGGAATCGACTACGAACATCCTGGAGACGAGCATAGGTCTACCGATATACTCCTGTATCGAGTATTTGGGATCGGTCTCGGAGAGCGTGGCCCAGCACTTGGCCCCTTCGACAAACTTTCCGTAGGCATCAAAATGTTTGGATTGACAACCGACAGACCAGCCGGATTTACGTCGATTGTCGTCAGCGGGGTGAGTGGCAACGCACCCATGCATCATTGCCGCCGTGACGCACACTTTCAACCATCCCCGCCCCATGCCTGCAGAATGCCACCAATGCGCGAGAATAGTCAAATTGCTGCGTAACGATTGTGGCGTTAGTCGTCAGTGCCGGTATTTGGAAAAGCGGCCTCAAGGACCTGTGAAGCGCGGCGCCTTTCCTCCTCTGAGCGTTCACGGAAAAAGCGGGCCACTGAGCCCGCAGCAACCATGATGGGAACTTCAAATCCACCACGCTAGCGGATGATTTTGTAGACTTGAACCGGGTGCGGGCTCAGCAGTTTCAGCCTGAGGCGCGCCCAAGGAGACAAGCGTTTGACGCGGACGTGCTTGTTTTCCATCAACGTCCGGTCGTGCTTGGCATTGTAGTAGACGATGATCACGCGATCCCGTCCGCATTTGGGTGAGTCCGTGTATTTGCGCACTACCCGGTCAAGCAGTTCCGCCTCGAACGGATTGAAAAAATAAAGAATGCAGTCGCCGTCCGGCAGGTCGTAGTCGAGCACATCGCAAAAGACGGATTTCACATCCCGGCAAGCAATGTCTTTTTCTGCACACCCGGAAATATTGCGCTCCGCCTGATTGTGCAAAACGCTGCAGAACTCGATGCCGCGCACCGCGCGAAACGGCCTCTTGGCAGCGGTCAACAGAACCCGGCCGCGACCGGAACCGTAGTCAATGAATGAAAACTTGCTCAGATCGACATTCAGACCATCGAGGATCCAGTTGACCACAAGCCGCGGCGATGCGCCGTATTCATAGGACAGGTCAGCATGTGCGGTGCTGACGGGCTCGAGATGCTCGCGGTGAACCGTGCCGCTGGTCGCTACCTGCTCGTCGCCTTCGAAGCGACGATCCCAGAGCCAATAGTGCGTCCAGTAGAGCAGCATGCACCAGTGATGGCCCACCGTTTCCGCCAGGGTTCGTGGACGCACCAGGGGTGCGCCTGCGACCGCAGCAGTGCCATCTCGATATTTGCTGATGAGGCCCAATTTCGCCCGCCCTCTATTCATCCACGAAATTCCGCCGATCGCACCCGTCGGATATCAAGCCCCCAAAGACATTCTTAACGGTCAATAAGGCGCCTGACGACAGAGGCCAGCTATTCTCTCCCCTCTATTCTATAAACGGGGTTAACGCCGGGCCTCTGATTGTAGCAATATTTCGTTTTAAGCCTGGAGAGGCCCGAACTTTCGGTCTGCGCGGCCTGAAAATCTCAACAGAAGTCTCGAAATCGACCGGTTGCGCGTGACATCAACCTTCATGTCCCAGGTCGAATTTTGCTTGGGTATCACCCCACTCCGCAACCAGATTTTCTGGCAGCGAGGCATACGCACCGCAAAGCAGGTCCCGAGTTTCGGCTATGGTTTGATAGTTGGGGAACTCACGCCAATTGTACTCCCGCGGCTTCCCCAGCAGTTCTGCGCCGACTTTGCGTATGAACTGGGATCCCGCCTTCTGGGGCTCCGTCCACAGGACCCATTTGTCGTTACCGTCCCCGAGGAGTTGGTATTCGCCTAGCGCCAGGTCTCGGGTCTGCATTTCTTCCTTCGTTAATTCCATGTCCGGTTGGCCCAAGACCGAGCTGTATCGTTCGAGAGCCTGATGGAAGTCAGCGAAAACAGGAATGACATGCATGTGGGCATGATCCACACATGTCGGTGCGAAGCCGCCGTTGCCGCTCTTGGGACCTCCCGAGACTTGATTTCCATGTTCGCCAACCAGCAGGCCATTGTACCGACCGTCGAGGACGCGCGTGCACGCATCGACCAGTTGCATCATCTCCATCCGATGGCCGTCCTCCATCGTCAGGCAGCCCTGGTAATGCCGGTTCAGCAATATGAGGATGTGGCCCGGGGTCAGTGCGCCGAGGCTGGGCCACGCCGTCAGGCGGTCGCTTTGGTACAAAATGCGGTTCGAGATTGTGTATTTCCTGCGCACCTGCGCGCAAAACTCGCAATCGCCGCGCGTTTTGATCATTCTGCCCTGTTTCGTTATCCTGGACATGGGTCACTCACGCAGACCAATACAATGGGTTGGAGGTGAGAATTTGTCCGGGCAAGCGCGAGCATCTACTCATCCGCCGCCATGAGGATGTCGGGGACATACTGCTGTTTCAAGTGCCCCCGTTCCGACTTTTCGGTTCGAAGATTAACCGATCGTTGCCCCTATTGCGGGCGGCCCTACGATTTTCCTTTGAAATATGCCCCGGCTCATCTGGCTCGGTTTCGGCTGTCCAAGCCCCTTGGATTGGGGTTCTACGGAGCGATTTTTCTGGCCGGGTCGAATTCCGACCCGTCACAGCAATTCGTTTTGAAGATCATCCCAAAGTCGACGTATGACTTTTTCGGCAAGGACTTCTATCGCGAGTGTTTTTATCACAAGCAGCTCTCTGCAGCTTCCTCCGTCGCGGTACCCATCGTCGAGTGCTTTGATACGGTCGCGGATTTTGGCGGAGACGGCATCGAGTGCCATGTGATGGTCATGCCCTATCTCGGGGAACTGGGACTGGCGGACGCCCTGGCCGGCAAATCGCAATTGAACTGGCGCCAACTGGCCATGATTTCGGCCGAGCTTTTGCGGTTCCTTCAGGCGCTGTCCGATGCAAAACTGTTCCACAATGACATGCATGCCGACAATATCCTCATCCGGCGGATCAGACACGGCGACCACTCGGGAGAGGATTGCAAACCCATCGTCATAGACTTTGGCTCGATGTCTGAAAGAAGTCGCTCAGGTGCGTCTCACAGGAGTGATCTCGAATGGTCCGGTGACCATATTCGGTCCATCAGCCGCGTTATCCATCAAGCTTACGGGGACCGAAGCCTTTTGGGTGAATTGCAAACTTGCCTGGTCGAAACGGCGGACCGGCTGGCGGCAATACAAGGCGGGCTCCCTGGGCTCGGTTTTCTCGAGATGGCTGACCGGTTGGACGTAAACGTCGAGAAAACCGCTTTGACCGCGAGAATGGCACCGGACCAACAATTCGATGCCTGACGGCTCTAGACGTTCAGCAGCAGGAACTCCCGTTCCCACGGGCTGATAACCTCCATGAAGGTTTCGAACTCACCGCGCTTGACCCCGGCATAGATGTCGATGAACTCGGAACCGAACACTTCCGCAAAGGCCGGTTCGCCTTCGAGCAGCGCCACCGCTTCCTGCAGGCCCCTCGGCAGCTCGACCGTATTGCCCAGATTGGCGGTCGTCTCTGTCGGGCTGTCCGGGACGATCTCACGCTTCATGCCGAGCCAACCGCAGGCCAGCGATGCGGCGATCGCCAGATAGGGATTGGCATCGGAGGAGGGCAGTCGGTTCTCCAGCCGCCGCGCCTGTGGATCGGAATGGGGCACCCGGAATGCAACCGTGCGATTGTCATAGCCCCAGGCGTTGTTGACCGGACAGGCCATGTTGGGCGTGAGCCGCCGGTAGGAATTGACATACGGCGCCATCATCACCAGTGCCTTCGGGATGAAATGCTGAAGCCCACCGATGAAGGCAAAGAACAGCGGCGAAGGCGAGCCGTCCGGGTTGCTGAAGATGTTGCGGCCGGTTTTGGCCTCGACCACCGACTGGTGAATATGCAGGGCAGATCCGGCCTGGCCCTGCATTGGCTTCGCCATGAAGGTAGCATAGATGCTGTGGTTGAGTGCCGCTTCTCGCAGCGTGCGCTTGAACAGAAACACCTGGTCGGCGAGCTCCAGGGGGTCGCCATGCCGCAGGTTGATTTCCAGTTGCGCCGGGCCCTCCTCATGGATCAGCGTGTCGATCTCCAGGCCTTGCGCTTCGGAGTAATGATAGATGTCGTCGATCAGTTCGTCGAATTCGTTGACGCCGGCGATGGAGTAGGACTGTCCCGGCAGGATGCGCCGCCCCGAGCGGCCGACGGGCGGCTGTAGCGGGTAGTCCGGATCGTCGTTCTTGGCGACCAGGTAGAATTCAATCTCCGGGGCCACCGCCGGCTGCCAGCCTTCCCGTTCGTACAGCGAAATGACCCGTTTGAGCACCGAGCGTGGACCGTAGGCCACGGCGTTGCCGTCGGTATCCACCATGTCGCAGACCACTTGCGCGGTCGGGTCGGTTTCCCAGGGAACGGCAGACAGAGTGGCGAGATCCGGAACCAGCTTGAAGTCGCCGTCCAGCGGATCATGGCGGAAATTGCCTGTTTCCGGCGGATACGCGCCCGAGATCGTCTGTCGATAGATTGCTGTGGGCAGGGCGAGCGATGTATTCGAGGTGAATTTCGATGCGGGCATCATCTTGCCGCGTGGCACGCCGGCAAGATCCGGCGTAATACACTCGATGTCTTCGATGCCCCGCCACGCGAGCCATTCGTTGACCTGCTTCCAGTTCTCGACGCCGCGCACGTTGTCGACATGGGCCGGCCGCTTCGGCGGCTTTTTGCTTGCACCGGCTTTGGCGCGCGCAGGCTTCTTCGCTTTATCGGCCATGAATTGCTCGTTTCGTCGATGAGTTCAGGCATCTCTTAAAGCAAAGCGAACCGCATTACAGCAGCTTTGTTTCACACCGCCCCGGAGCGAGCTTCTACAAAAAGAAGCCGCTGCACGTTGGGGCGTGCAGCGGCCGTTGTTTCTGTTTGAGACCGGCTGGCGGGTACGGCCGCCGTCCTGCTCAAGGGAAGGACAAGGGGACTGGGTCAGCGACCCTGGGTGACGATAACCGGAATGAGCAGATCGCCCCAGTTGCCTTCCCCACCGTGGTGGCGGGCCGAGCGGACGAGCTCCACCGACACGCCGGCATCCACGGCCTTCATCACCGACTGGTTCAGTCGATGCAGGTCATTGGCCACCATGCGGATGGCCGCCTGCTGGTCTGCCGTCATGGCCGAAGACTGTTCTTCGGCCCGTTCCTTGACGCGTGTCTGCGGTGCCATTGTCGGTACTCCTTGTCTGGCGTTGGCAGGGTGCGATGACGGCCTATTCGGCCGCCGGTCTGAATTGTGCGGATTCGGTCGATTCGCCCATGGCTGTGGTCGACGACTGGCCGCCGGTGATGGCCATGGAAACGGCATCGAAGTAGCCGGTGCCGACCTCGCGCTGGTGCTTGGTGGCGGTGTAGCCGTTTGCTTCGCCGGCAAACTCGGCTTCCTGCAGCTCCGAATAGGCCGACATCTGGCGCTCCTTGTAGCCGCGAGCAAGCTCGAACATGCCGAAGTTGAGCTGGTGGAAGCCGGCCAGTGTGATGAACTGGAACTTGTAGCCCATGGCGCCGAGTTCCCGCTGGAACTTGGCAATCGTCGCGTCGTCCAGGTTCTTTTTCCAGTTGAACGATGGCGAGCAGTTATAGGCCAGCAACTGGTCCGGGTGCTCGCGCCGAACGGCTTCGGCAAAGCGCCGTGCCTGATCGAGATCCGGGGTTGACGTCTCGCACCAGACGAGATCCGAGTAGGGCGCGTAGGCAATCGCACGGGCGATGCAGGGCTCGAGACCGTTCTTGACCCGGTAGAAGCCTTCCGCCGTGCGGCCTGCATCATAGTCGACAAACGGCTGGTCGCGCTCATCGATATCGGACGTCAGAAGCTTTGCGGCCTCGGCGTCGGTGCGGCAGATGATCAGCGACGGCGTGCCCATGACGTCGGCGGCAAGCCGCGCAGCGTTCAGGTTGCGGATATGAGCGGCCGTCGGGATCAGAACCTTGCCGCCGAGATGGCCGCATTTCTTTTCCGACGCCAACTGATCTTCGAAGTGGACACCCGCGGCGCCGGCCTCGATATAGGCCTTCATCAGCTCGAAGGCGTTGAGCGGTCCACCGAAGCCGGCCTCGGCGTCGGCAACGATCGGCGCGAACCAGGTGTCGACCGACAGGCCATTGCCTTCCGACGTTTCAATCTGGTCGGCGCGCTGCAGTGTGCGGTTGATGCGCTTGGCAAGCTCCGGTCCGGCATTGGCCGGATAGAGCGACTGGTCCGGATACATGGCCGATGCCGTATTGGCGTCCGCGGCAACCTGCCAGCCGGAAAGATAGATGGCCTTCAGACCGGCGCGAACCATCTGCATGGCCTGGTTGCCCGAGAGCGCGCCAAGCGAGTTGACGTAATCCTCTTCGTGGATCAACTGCCACAGCCGGTTGGCACCCATTTCCGCAAGAGAGTGCTTGATTTGCACGGAGCCGCGCAGCTTCTTGACCTCTTCGGCACTATAGGGGCGTTCGATGCCGTCAAAGCGGCCTTCAGGGGCGCCGGGAACAAGGTTGTAAAAATCTGTCATGCCGATCTCCGTTACTCATCTCTGATCGCTGCATTTTGGGTGTGGCAGCGTTGTTGCTTGCATTTGATGTGACAGCTTTTACACCGCAGCGCACAATCGGCACAGGAAAATCAGCAATTAGAGACGGTTAAACGGGTCATGCTGTCGAAGATTTGACAATTCTGATTTGTAATCTTGTAAAAATTGTAATAGGGGTCGACCTGAAAAGTTTGTAAAAACGTGTAAATCCGCATGAGCGAGCAAAAGATTTTCGCCGGGCCGCGGCTTCGGCGCATTCGCAACCAGTTGGAGCTGACCCAGACGGCGATGGCCGAGGAACTGGGCATCTCACCGTCCTATCTCAACCTGATCGAGCGCAACCAGCGTCCGCTGACAGTGCAGCTTCTGATCAAACTGTCGACCGTCTACAAGCTAGACCTTGATGAACTGCAGGGCGAGACCACGGGAACCGTTTCGGCACTGAAGGAGGTTTTTGGCGACCCGCTGCTGGCCGGTGAACTGCCGGGCGACACGGAACTGCTGGAAGTGGCCGATGCGGCACCCAATGCGGCATCGGGCGTACTCAAGCTCTATCGTGCTTACAAAGAATCCCAGTCCCGCCTGTCGGACCTGTCGGATCTTCTGGCCCAGGAGGGTCGTACGACAGCAGTGACCGACACCCGGTTGCCGGTCGATGAAGTGCGCGACGTGTTCGAAAAGCGCAGCAACTACAGCGAGCCGATTGAAGCGGCAGCCGAGACCTTCTACGAACAACTCGCTCCCGGCGACGACCTGGCCGCGGCGCTCAAGACCTGGCTGGCCAAGGAACACGGTATCGTCGTGCGGCTGTTGCCCGTCCACACCATGCCCAATTGGCGGCGCCGCTTCGACCGCCACTCCATGCGGCTTTTCCTGTCCGAGCGCCTTTCTCCTTTCGATCAGTTGCGGGAGATCGCGCTGGAGGCGTCGCAACTCGCATTCCGTGACGCGATCCTCGAGGAGCTTGGCAAGCTGGACCTATCCTCCGACGAGGCGCGGCGACTGGCGCGCTTCGAAATCGCCCGGTACGCCGCCCACGCTCTGATGATGCCCTATGGCGCCTTTCAGGCCGCCGCCCAGCGGGCCCGCTACGATGTCGATGTCCTGCGCTCCCGCTTCCACGTGTCCTACGAACAGGCGGCCAACCGGCTGACGATGCTGCAGCGCCCAGGCGCCACCGGTGTGCCGTTTTTCATGCTCGAGGTCGACAATGCCGGAAACCGTTTCCGGCGTGCCGGTGCGCGGGGCTTCCCCCATTCACGTTTCGGCGGCGCGTGTCCGAAGCTGAACATCCACGTGTCTTTCACGCAACCCGGCCAGATTTTCGTCGACGCAGTCGAGATGCCGGACGGTGCCGAGTTCCTGGTGATTTCGCGCACGCTCGAAGGTCCGCAGGTCGCCTATAATGAAAGGGTCCGGCGAACCGCCTTGATGCTCGCCTGCGATATCGGCTTTAGCGATGAGGTGGTCTATGGCGCCGCCGCCACTGGCGCAGGTCGGGCTCCGACCCCGGTCGGCCCTGCCTGTCGTCTATGCGAGCGCCCGAGTTGCCTGTCCCGCGCTGAACCGCCGCTTACTCGTCCGGCGGGACTGGACGAGATGGTCACAGGGCTGAGCGCGTTCGATTTTCGCTGAGTCGGATGCTAGCTTTCCCGGATCGGCCAAGTCGGCGGCAGATTGCCTTACGCCGTAACAACAGCACGTATAGAGGTGGGCCATGAAATATCTCGTCGTTGACGCAATGATGTCCGGCACTGGCCTCCGAGACCTCTACGACGGAGGCTACATCGTCCTTGCGGATTTGGGACTGTCACAGGGTTTGATCGACGACTTTGGTCAGTGGCTTACGGACTATAGCCAAGCGCGGTTCGGGCAATTCAATGACACCCGCGTAATCGAGCACCTGGATTCTACCGGGATTGAGCTCAGCAAGCGAGTCATGGCGGAGGTTCCCGACACAAAGGTGGATTATTTCTCCGATGCATTGTGTCGAAAACTACATTTCCGCGCGGAAACCTAGAGTATCCGTTTTGCTCAAGCGGTTTTAGGTTCCCACATTCTGTCGGCCTTGATCAGGGCGTTTGCGAGCTCGATCAGCTTCCGCATGATGGCCGTCAGGGCGACCTTTGGTGGTTTTGCGGCCTTGATCATGGCTGCGTATTTGTCCTTCAGATCGGGATTGAAGCGGATGGCGACCAGCGCCGGCATGTAGAGAGCATCGCGCAGGTATTTGCGGCCACCTTGTATAAAGGCCTTGCCTTTCCACTTCCCCGATTGGCGTGTCATGGGTGCCAGGCCGGCCAGTGCGGCGGCCTGCTTCTTGCCGAGCGTGCCGATCTCGGGGCACTCGATGAGGATCGCCGCGGCAACCACGTCGCCTATGCCGCGGATCGAGCGCAGGATGGCATAGGCTCTTGCGCGTTTCGCAGACGCTGTCAGCCGGATTGCGATTTCACCTTGAAGCGCGATGAGCTGGCGTTCGACCTGGGCGAGCCGCGCCTTGGTGTGACGCCGGGTCATGGCCAGGGTCTGCGTCTTCAGGCGGTTCTTCAGGCGGGTGCGGTCCTTGACGAGCGCCGTGCGGGCAATCTGCAACTCCTTGAGTTCACTCTGACCTTCAATGGCGGGCCTGTCAGGTACCAGATCGAGCGCCGCGCCCATCTGCGCCAGAACGCGCGCATCCACCTGGTCGGTCTTGGCCCGGGTGCCGCTCGCCTGGGCAAAGCGGCGCGCCTGTAGCGGGTTGACCTTGACCAGTGGCAGCTTGCCGGCCAGGGCCTGTTCGAAACGGCCGTGATAGGGGCCGGTTGCTTCATAGATCAGCAGATGCGGTTGCCTGTCGCCGATCCAGCGCTTCAATGCCCTGAATCCGGCCGGGTCGTTGGTGAACCGGGCCGCAGCGCCGGTGGCGCAGCGGTGCACGTCCAGATGGTCTTTCGAGATATCGATGCCGATGCTATCCTTCATGGTCTTCGTCATGTCCTATGCTTGTCGTAGAGGGCTTTCGAGCCGCTCTGTATCCGTTCAGGCCTCATGCGAAGACGATGGCTGATCAAACTCTAGCGCGGTCCACAACGACCAAGCCGTCTACGATCCGGCCACCGCCACTGCACGCCATGTTGAGGTGGCGTGCGGTGGCTCATTCCTCGCACGATGGCCGGGAAAATCATAAGACAAGCGGTTGTTTCACCACCAATACTCCACCTGCAAACCGGCGCTCCAGGCGTTGGTTGAACCGGTGTAATCCGGCCAGCCGATTTCCTCGGCAAAACTCTTGCTCCAGTCCGCCCGGGTGACGTAGGCGCGCCAGACCGGGCGGGAGAAGAACTGGCGTTTCGGCGCCCATTCCAGCGCCAGGCTCTGCTTCAGCAGGAAACCTTGCGTATCGTCACTGCGGTCGAAGACATAGTCGAAGCCGACTTCGGCGGTGATCCGCCAATGGTCGTCGATGAACCAGGTGGGTCGTGCCCCGATGCTGAGCCAGGTCTGGTCGGTGCCGTCGAAATCCAGCGAATGCCGGTATTCGAACAGAGCCAGACCGATCACCGCCCAGTTTTCACCGTCGCGGAAATAGGTATCGAGCAGCCTAAAGGTCTGTGCGTCCTCGTATTGTGCGGCCGCCGTTTCGGAGGACAGCTTTTCACCGACCCAGTCCGGTTCGAACGGATAGGAAAAGGCCGAGCGCGCGGCGCCGCGTCCGTATTGGGCGATAAGCGTGTTGTAGCCGCCCCAAAGATTGGCCTGGTGATGACGCAACGCGACAGCGAAACCGTTGGTGTCATAGATGCCGGTAGCGCTGCTGTTGTTGTCGAAGATACGCGACAGACGAAGATCGACAGCGATGTAACCATCCTTGTTGGTGTTGATGTCGTAGATGCCGAAATCGAGGTTGTGCTGATAGACCTTTCCGGTGGCGGCATCGTCGTAGATGCGTTCGATGATGTAGGAGCTGTAGAGCTTGGCAGAACCGATCGGCAGGTCGTAGATGCCCAGACCATCGCCCTGGGTGTTCATGTAATTGTAGTCGGTGATGTAGACATCCTTGAGCAGCGCCTCGCGGCGACCAGCCCAGACCTTGGCCTGAGTGCCGGCAATGTGGCCGAACTCGACAAAATTGAGGATTGGTTCCGAGCTTGAAAACGGCTCGCCATAGCCGCCCTCGATGGACGTGCGGAACTGGTACTTGAAATATTCGGCGAAGCGATTGTCCGGCAGGTCGAGCTTGATCAAGCCGCCGATGGAAAGATAATTCTCGCATTCGTTTCCCAGGCGATATTTCCAGGCTGCACCCGGCGCCCAGAAGCAGGCCTGATTAGGGCTGCCGGAGGATGCACCCACACCCGCCCGCAAATAGCCGCCAAAGGCGATCTCGTGGCCATTTTCGGACCACAGGATCTTGCCCGCGGCCACATCAGGCGAGATGAGCAGGCCGAGGAGCACCGCTGATCGAATAAACCTCATCGGTCGGCCCCGCCGGCACGGACCGGCGCCTGGATGATGAGCGAATCACCAGCTTGAATATCGCGCCAGACAAGGCGACCCCCGGTGACTTCGACCGTTGCTGCTTCATGCAGTCCGGAATAGATCCCGTCGTCCAGATTCGTGTCGAACTCCAGACGAACGCGATCGCGGGCACTGTAAAGAAAGAGCAACGCCGGTCCGCTGCCATCACTGCGGCTGCGCCGCAACGCAATGTAGGAATTGCCATCGAGCAGGTTGAGCAGGTTGGCAGCCCGGAGGAAATCCATCCGCCCGTTCTTGAGGAAATAGGTGCTCCTGCGCAGCCGGATCAGCGAGCGAGTGAGAGTGAGCATCTCCTGGGCTTGCGGTTCGTCGAACCGTTCCCACGGCATGAACAGGCGCGCCCATGCCGCATCCGATCGATCGTGTTTTTGCCAGTGGACGCTGTTGGCGGAATAGGCCAGGCCGATCTCGTCGCCATAAAACAGTTTCGGCACACCGGGCGACAGGAACATCAACTTGAGTGCCGCGCGATAGCCGTTCGGGTCGGCATTCGGCAACGACAGCATGCGCGGGATATCCTGGTTGTTGATGAAGTTGACCAGTTGACGGCTACGGGCCTTCAGCGGGTTTTGCGACGAACCCGCATCGAGAATGTGACGGATCACGGCTGGGGTGCCGGTGCCGTCCAGGCGCCCGGTGAAATAGGACCGCGCGGCGGTGGCGAAGGAGAAGTTGAACATCGTCATGTGCGACAGGTTCTGCAGCCAGGCGACGGACCGGGTGGTTTCGCCGGGCGACAGCCCGTCTTCGAAGATGCCGCCATCGAAATATTCGCCGATGAGAATGATGTCTGGTTTGGCTGCGACCAGCCGTTGCTCCAGGTCAGCAATGAAGTCGGGATAGATGTTCTTCACGGCATCGAGACGAAATCCGTCGATGCCAAGGGCAAGCCATTTGTCGAGTGCCCGATAGAGATAGGCCTTTACCTTGGGACTGCGCTGGTCGAGGTCGGCCAGGTTGCCGTTCAGATAGCCATCGAAAAAAGTCGATGGGTCGTTCCATTCGACCCAGCCGGACGGAGCATGAAACCAGCCGTCATCGACGAAACTCTCACGGCAGGTCGTGCCACCGGCGGGCAGGCACGGATTGGTGACATATTCGCCATCGTCGAAAAGCACGCCCATTTCGAGATAGTTGCTGTCGTCGAAGATCGTGGTGTCGATCGGTGCGGGACTGGTATGGTTGAGGGCGACATCCAGAACCACCTTCATGGGCGGATCGTAGGAATGCGCCTTGTCGATCAGCCCCTTGAGAAGAACACCGTCCGACAGGACCTGTCGCATCGTCTCTCCGGCTTTCGGCGGATTGACAAAATGCTCCTCCAGGCGATGGAAGTCCTTTGTCCAATAGCCGTGATAGGCCGTGCCGCCGGCGGCGAAATGATAGCCGTTGACGTTCTCGAAGACCGGCGACAACAAAAGGACAGTGACGCCCAGATAGTGCAGATAGTCGAGCTTGTTGACCACACCTTGCAGGTCACCGCCCCAATAGGCATCGATGTCGACGCCACGACCATCCGGCGTGGCGTTTTTGTAGTACATGCGGTGGAGCCAGTAACGGTTGCCGCGGTCATACGCGCTGTCGCCGGGGAAGGCGAAATGCGGAATGTTGTTCTCCTCGTTGCCGCTGGCGAAGCGGTCAATCATGATCGAGTAGATGATGTCGTTGCCGAGGCCGCCATTGGCTCGCGCGGCATTGCCCATGACCACACCAAGGGAGACGGCCAAAGCACCCCCCAACCAGAAAATCGAGCGAGCGAAACCAATCATTTCGACGCCACCCGTTTGAAGTGTTCGCTGTAGAGTTGGTTGCCGCGGTCGAGATATTCAGGGGAGGCGCGGACAAAGGTCCGGGTCGGGGCAACGCTCGCGTTATTTGCGGCCACCGACGCGGTCGACCCCTCGTAAGCCGCTTCAATGTTGCGCTTGATGAAGGCATCCCAGGAAGCTCCGTAGGTGTAGGTCAGCCCCCAGGAACAGATCCCACCCATGACTATGCCGCCGAAGACGAAGCGGAAGCGCCGATAGAAAGGGTTGTGCGCCTCGAGCACCGCACCGAACGGCTCCGGATCGAGGTAGGGGCTGAAATTGCGGACATCAAACGTCTCGCGCCACCAGACCGGATTGGTCAGCCTTGTGAGCAATGAACGGTGGATCCGTCGCAATAGGCTGTATTGCCAGGCCCCGAGTTCGATCAGGGTACTGCTGATCGAGGCGCCGTACATTCCGCCAATGGTGAAGGCGAAAATGATGCCGTAGCTGAAGTGCACCAGCAGTTGCAGGTTGACGGTCGGCCCGTAGTGAAGGTGGACGAGCAGGTTGCCGGCGATGAAGGCCAGTGGCGTGCCGAGCACCACCAGGAAGAACTTGCGAATGATCTCGAACGGATTCGTCGCATAGGATCGACCGCCAACCTCGTTGAAGAACTTCGTCCAGTATTGTGTCCGCCACAGCCAACGTCGCCGCCCTTGATCGTTGACGTAGACCGGTTCGGCATAGTCTGACAGGTCTCGGAATTCGAAACGCAGCCCAAGCCCGGGATTGTCTGAGTTCGGCCCTGTGGACGGATCGTGTCGCACGAGGAAGGTCGGATCGCTGCCTTTCGGCACGAAGAACCGTCGCAGCACAACCTCAAGGCAGACTCCGTCGCCATTGTTGAAAAATCGGGTCTTCTTTATGAAGTTGTGCACGCGCGCATGGGGCGACTCGTGCACGACGATGTGCCCCAGACGATTGACGAAAACACTCATCTCCAGCGGAATGTTGTCGACCACCAGGTTGACCCCGAGGGTTCGGCGCCACTCCGGCGCCAGTCTGCTGAAGCGCTGCTTGCTGAAAACCTGCGGCAGCACTTCGTGAATGACCATGTTTGTGACGGTGAAGCCGATGAGCCGGGTGGTGTCGAGAACCGCCTCGATGCCGATGATTGGTATGCCCATGCCGATGTAGAACATGGCGTGAGCGAGAAACTTCTCGCAGAAGTGCCGAATGCGTTGGAAGCCTGGAACGGCATGGCCGGCGCCACCATGTTCTAGCCAGCCCGCCACGGTGTTGAAGTAGCGGACCGAGTAGAACGGCAGGATCACCAGGGCCCATTTGCTGAGGACGAACAGAGGCCATTGTTCCTGGCCCGGCACGCCGAACGGCACGGACAGATAGTTCGACAGATCGAAAAGGCCTGACCATATTTGCATGACGGTTTTCCGAACCGATGGGTCCACGGCTCCTCCCGGCCGGGACCGGTTACGTTCAGGCGCGCGGTTGTTCTTCGGGGCGCCGCTTTCCGCCGGTCAAAGTGTGTGGGCTTGGTCGCGCTGTTGACGGTTTCTGCAGGGCGCCCTGCGCGGTTCCGGACGACAACCCTGGTTGACCAAAACGACCACGCCGGGTCCCGAAAATCTCTGCTTCGATCCGGTGCGTGAATTCCTCGCCGTTGGCGAGATCGAACATGCGGCGCATGGTGATATTGCGAATGCGGCGGCTTCTATCCTGATTTTGAAACGCGGCCTTAGCCCTGAGAATGCCGTCGCGGATGCTCTGGGTATTGTGCTTGAAAATACGACGGCGATAAGTGTTGCCGCTGACGAACAGATGATCCTTCAGATCATCCCACCGCGCTGAACGCAGATCCTGTGGCTTGTCGATATCGGGCCGAATGTCGAGAAAGAACGTGGTTTCAGGGTCGAAGATATCCACCTGGCCGCCATTGGCGGCGGTGACGATGAAGCCGCCCTGCATGCCGACCCAGATCGGTGCGTAGCCGAAGGGTTCGAAGTAGGACGCCATCAGTGCGCCGTCGACGCCGGCCGCCACCAGCAGCTCGTCCTTCGGTTGGAAGGCATCCGTGGCGACGTTGTCGGGATAAAGGTCGATGAGGTCGTGCAACTTATCGACGTCCCCGGCGGAACTGCCCTGGAAGATGTCGCAGAAGAACGCGATCTGCAGGTCGTCGTGGCCGTCCTTCAGCAAGCTCTCGACCGCGTGGAGCACGGCCGAGACCTGTTTTTGATGGGTAAAACGGTGCGACCAGAGAAGCAGGAAAGCATCGGGCCGTCTTGCCAGGTTGAAATGGTGCTGCACCATTTCTTTCAACTCCGGCTTCTCGTCGACCATTTGACGTTCACTGCAGATCGGCAGTTCCTTTGGCACGGTGATCGGATTGTCGATGCCGGCGAGCCTCCCCAAGCGTGCCAGCGGATCGAAGATCTGATGCAGGCCGGCGCCGCGCTCGACCGTCGGAAGTTCGGCTGCGTGATTGCGCGAAACCGCGACGGCCTTGCCGTTCAGACGCTTGTAGCGCAGGGCGTTCAGCGCGCCGCCCAGCAGATTGAACTGGCCGTGAACGCGGTAGAGTCTGTCGTCGAAATGCTCGCGCGGCCAACCCAGAATGGTGATGAGTTCGGGCGTCGGATAGATGCCCTGATAGAGCGCGTTGTGCAGGTGCTGGATATAGTCCAGCCGCTCCGCCAACCGTTTTCTGGCCGGCAGCAGCAACTCACCCGCGATGGCCGCAAAATGCCAGTCATGGACCCAGGCTACATCGTAGTCGACACCGCTGTCGGCAATCAGCGCGACAATGGCTTTTGCGATGGCCCCTTGCGTGATTGCGTTGAGCATGTCCGGATTTTCGTAATACCGACGCAGCAATGGATTGACGTTTCGCAGGCCCGGCGTCTTGGCAACCGTCAGGTTGCCAGCGGTCCAGATTGCCTCCTGGTAGCCGTTCTGATTGATCCGCAGCTTGTAGAAACGATGCAGCCGGTCGAGTTCGGCACCGCGGCTGGGTTCGTCTGGTTCGAGCGCCGGCTTCGATGTCGTCAATGGTTCCATCAACTCCGCACAGTAGAACAGCCAGGACAGGGAGCCGTTATCCTGGACATGCGGATGAACGTCGACATAGAAACGGTAGGGCTCGCCACTTACCGGATCGTTCAACTGAATTGGAACGGTGGCGACTGCAGGCGCCAGTGCGTCACCGATGTGCTGTCGTACCTTCTCCGTCAACGGCACTGCCCATTCGATTTTGGGAAACAGCGTCGCGGTTTGTGCAACAAAGTCGCCCAAACCCCCATGGGCTCCCAAGGTCGAATGCTGAATAACCGGGCTGATCACGTTGCCGGTTTTATCGGCGGATTTGTCGTGGGTCTCACGGTGCCCCAGGACGAAGGTCCTGAAGCCTGCAAATTTGTTCACTATGCGGCTCCTACGAGATACGGACGGCCTTGCCGACTGGGCGCACCGGTTTTCCCCCAGAAGCGCTAAAGCCGCTTCCGCAGTGAGCTTGTCTGCCGGTTCGCCATTTGCCCGCTTCAAGAATCGTGTTTGCCCAGGCAAAGCGAAACTGTCAGCACTGACAGCTCATTGTGAAAAAATCGACAGAGTGCAGGTGAGGTCCTTGGTTACTTTCTTGTTCACGCGGGAGTTGTATGTTGAGATCGCGGAACGGAAACAGAAGCAAATGCGCAAATGACTGAAGAAGAATTGAGCGAGATCGAACGGCGCTGCGAAGCCGCTAGAATGGGGCCATGGACATCATACATAGAGGGGCGTGACCATACCTCAGGATCAAACATCATCCTAGTCGGCCCCACCGCAGAGCCCAATGATGACATTGATATTGTTGGTGCAACCGAGGCCGATCAGGACTTCATAGCCCATGCGCGTTCGGACGTGCCGCGGTTACTGGCGGAGGTGCGACGGCTGCGGACATTGATGGCCTGAACTTCCTGGTGTTTCCTTTGCAAGTTGAGGTCCCAAACACACCTGGATACGCCCACCAAATCTCGCGATTAACCGATAGCCTGCGCAAACGCGGAGTCTGTCGCGTAGCGCGTCTCAATTCTTCTCAGCAAATGACCGGTTGATGACGAGCTCTTCGTCGGATGGTTTGGGTTCCACCAGGTACATGCCGATCAGAATGACAACGAATGCTCCCCATGCGATGAGCGAGAGCTCTTCGTTGAGCAGCAACATGCCCCAGACGATACCGGCCAGCGTCATGGAATAGGCGCTCTGGCTGTAGAAGACGGCACCAGCGGTGGCGATCAGGTAGAAGGCCAGCAACAGCGACGATGCGCCGACGATCCCCATGAAAACCACAAGTGCGGTTAAACGCAGGTTCTCCGGGCCGAGCCCGAACAAGTCTCCGTTGATATAGGCGAGGGGCGCGAGGAAAGCGGCTGAGAGCCCCATCATGATGCCCACTGATGCAAACATGTCGACATGTTCCGGCCGACGGCCAGCTAGAACGATCGCTTCGATGGCGAACAGCAGCGGCAGAGCCAGTGCGAAGATCAGCCAGATGTTCTGGTTGCTGCTGGACATGTCGAAACGGGTAAAGAGCACCACGGCGACGCCGACGAGTCCCACGGTCAAGCCTAGCAGGCGGCGCGGGCTCGCCCTTTCGAGCTTGGTCGCCGCGGCAAAGGCGAACACCATGAACCCTTGCAGTGTGACGATCAGCGACAGCATGGCCGCCTCGACATGGGCGGTCACCCAGAACGTCGTCAGCCGCTGCAGGATGCCGGCCAGAATCGCCCAATAGACGTAAAACATGAACTCGCGGCCGGTGAGCCGTGGCAGCTTGCCGCGATAGGCCGCGACACCCAGACAGAGGATGGCGGCAAAGGTATTGACCCAGACGGCCAGGCCGAGTGGGTTCGACCCGATCCCGGAAGCCAGGCGGGACAGGGCCGGCGTCAACCCCCAGACGACGCCGACGGCAATTACCAGGAGGCTGCCCTGAAGCGTGCTGATCATCCGGCGCAGCCGCAACTCGCGCTCGTAGATTTCCGTGGCCATGCCACGGAAAACGGCCGCGAGGCGGCCCAGCGGGTCATTGCGCGATGCCAGGTCGTCGAGATGCAGGTTTTGCGGACTGAAGCGGCCGGTTTCGAGCACTTCAGCCGCTTCGGTCAGGCGCTCGACCCGGCGCCGGTATTCCTTTTCCTGATCGCGGTAGCGCTTCTTGGTCAGCGATGCGCCCAACCGGGCCCGCAACAGGACAGGATCGAAATCCTTCGGCAGAAAATCCTCGGCGCCCAGTTCGATGGCTTTGACGACGCTTTCGGTCTCGTCGTCCAGCGCCGATATCACGATAACCGGGATATCGCGCAACGCGTCATCCTGTTTGAGCGTACGCAGGACGTCGAAACCATCCATATTAGGCATGACAATGTCGAGAAGGACCGCATCATAGGGTTTTTGTCGCAGAGCCTCGATGGCCTCGGCGCCGTCCTTCGCCACATCGGCTTTGTGACCGAGATTTTTGACGGCAAGCCGCATCTTCATGCGGTTTATGCCGTTGTCGTCGACCACGAGAATGAGAGCAGTGTCACTCTCTACGGGGTCCAGAATGGATGACCCCAGGGCTTCAAACATCAGCCACCTGAACGGCGCTCAAGGCTTGGCGGGCAGCAGTGAGCGCGGAACTGATCTGTGTGATCTGTGCATCAGCGTCAACGACCGCTTCCGATCTGCACTGATGCTCCAGCTCTTCACACAGCTTTGCCAGTTCAATCGCTCCGAAGTCGCGGCAGCTGGATTTGAGACTATGCGTCGAAATGCGCAACGCCGACCAGTCCGCATTCGCTCCCGCGGTCTGAATCTCCTGCAAGATTTCCGGCGTGGTACTCTCGAATTCGTCGATCAGGTCCTGCAGGTCCTCGGGGTCGCCGCCGATCACGTCGAGCAGTCTCTTCAGGGCGTTCATGTCGATCACGTCAACTGTCACGTGGCTGCCCCTTTGCCTTGCTCTACACTGCGGGCGAGATCAGCCCGATAGGCCTCTGCGGCCTCCAGGCTGCCGGTCAGCGCCTCGACGTCGATGGGTTTGCTGAGATAGTCGTCCATTCCCGATTCCAGATAGGTTTCCTTCTCCGAAGCCATGGCGTTGGCGGTCAGAGCGATGATGTAGGGCATGCGTTCGCGCGGAACGCTGTCGCGGATGCGGCGGGTTGCGGCAATGCCGTCCATATCAGGCATCTCGATGTCCATCAGCACGACATCGTAGTCCTCCGACTGACAGCTCTCGATGGCTTCCTCGCCGCTGCCGACGACGTCGGGGCTGTAGCCCAGCCTTTTGAGGATTTTGCTTCCGACCTTCTGATTGATGAGATTGTCATCAACGAGAAGAATGTGCAGGTCGGCGCTGTCCTGAGACAGGTCTGGCGCTGCTTCGCGATCGGGCGCTGCGGCCTCCTGTGGTGCGACCGCGTTAACGAGAGCGGTCAGCAGTTGCGCCGAGCGTGCCGGCTTTGTCAGCACCGACGAATAGCCGATTTCAATAGTTGCCTCGCGGAAGTCGCTGTCAACGGGCGAAGTCGAACTGAACAGTATGATGGGCGGTACGGACTCGCCCAGCATCGAGCGCAATTCCCGGGTCAGTTCGAAGCCGTTCATCTCCGGCATCTTGTAGTCAAGGATGAAGGTGTCGAAGGTTTCGCCGGCGCGAATCCATTCCAGCGCTTCGGAGGGCAGGGCAGCAGCCTTGGGCCGGAGCTCCCAGCCGCGCAGCTTTTCGCTGAGGATCAGACGATTGGTGCGGTTGTCGTCGACGATGAGGATTCGCTTGTCCTTGACCAGCGAAAGCTGGTGATCGTGGGATTTGCGGTCCGGCAGGCGCGCCACCTCACCGGGGAGGGTGAAGGTGAAAGTGGTACCGCGACCGAGCTCGCTTTCCACCCCGATTTCCCCACCCATCAGTTCGACCAGGCGTTTGGTGATCACCAGCCCCAGTCCGGTTCCGCCATAGCGTCGCGTGGTCGACGCATCGACCTGGCTGAAGGATTTGAACAGCCGGTCCATCCGGTCTTCCGGAATGCCGATGCCGGTGTCGCGAACCGAAAAGCGCAGCAGCGTGTTGGTCCCGACCGCATCGGCGGCATCGGCAATCATGGTCGAAACCGTCAGGACGACCTCACCCTGTTCAGTGAATTTGACCGCGTTGTTGAGCAGGTTCATCAGGATCTGCTTCAGTCGAACCGGATCGCCGATCAGCGCGGCGGGAACATCCGGATTGATCCGGCAGGCGAGCTCAATGCCCTTTTCTGCGGCCTTCCCACCGACCAGCTCCACCGAGGTTTCGATGGTTTCCGCCAGATCCATCGGTGTGCGCTCGAGTTCCAGCGCGCCCGCCTCGACCTTGGAGAAATCGAGGATGTCATTGATGATGGTCAGCAGTGTATCGGCCGCTGTGGCGATCGTTGTGGAGAAATCCCTCTGCTCCGGATCAAGCTCGGTGCCGTTGAGCAAAGTGCTCATGCCGATGATGCCATTGAGTGGCGTGCGAATCTCGTGGCTCATTGTGGCCAGGAAGGCGCTCTTCGCCTCGTTGGCCGCCTCAGCTGCATCTTTGGCGCGCTTCAGCTCATCCGAAATCCGCTTGATCTCTGTGATGTCCGAATGCACCGCCACAGTTCCGCCCTGATCCGTTCGACGGTTGCTGATCTGCTGCCAGTGGTCGCCTTCGATCTCCTGGATAAACGGTTCGGATGCGGTTCGATGGCGGGTGATCTGACGCTCGATCCAGGCTTCCGCGTCATCGAAGGCCTTTGGGAAGCGTCCCGAGGACGCCGCTTGGCGCACGATCTCGGTGTAGGACGAGCCCGGGTCCAGTTCAGCATCCGTACTGCCCAGCATGATTTCGCGATAGCGGGCATTGGCGACGACGAGTGCGTCGTCCCGGTCGAACAAGGCAAAACCTTCGGAGATGCTCTCGATGGCATCCGTCAACTGGTTGCGCGCTTCCTGCGCCTTGGCTTCAGCGCCCGCCAGCTTGGCGGTGCGCTCACGCACCCGGTTTTCCAGTTCGTCATTGGCCGCTCGCAATTGCGACTCGTAGGCGTCCTGACGCTGTTGCATGTCGTTGAATGCGGACACGACCCGGCCTATTTCGTCGTCGCTGTCCCAATCGACGGGCTTACGGGGGCCGTCATTTTGAGCGCGATTGATCGAGTCGAGCAAAAGGCCCAGCGGTCGGCCGATGGTCCGCCGGTTGGCGGCAAGCGTGGCCGCAACGACAGCCAGCAGGAGGATGCCGGCCAGCACCACCGCCAGGACCAGCCGTTCGCTGGCAAGCGTCGTCAGGCGCTTGTCGGTCAGGGTGATCTTCAGCAGCCCGATGCGCAGTTTCTGGTCGCCATTGTCATAGATGATGTCACGACTGGCCGAGTAATCGGTGGAATCGAGAAGCCCGGCGTCACCGGCTTCTGCAACAACGAGATCGCGCTCATCGAGAACGGCCGCGGATACCACGTCAGGGTCGGTCAGAAGGGCAGCGAGGATCAGCTTGATCTGTTCGTCGGCGACATTCCACAGCGACTCAGCCACAACGGAACTCTGGATTTCGACCAGCTTGTCCAGCTTTACCCGCAGTTGTTCTTCAGCCGAGCGGCGGGCGTTCCATTCGAAAAGACCAAAAACCACAATGGTCGACACCAGCACCAGCGGGACCATGTAGGCGAGGAACTTGCCTTGAACCGAACGCACGCGAAAAGGGCCTCGGCGACGATCCGAGCGACTGGCGCTCGGATTGGACGACACTTCCGGTTCAGCACCGGAAGCCATCAGAATTCTTCTTTGAAGTAGGAGTCCACCACGCCCTCGACATCGACCCGGGCCAGTCCTTCGTTGAACCGATCGCGCATCGCCCGACCGGTTTCGTCATCGTTGAAGCACAGGAACAGTGTCTTGTCTTCGAGCGGTTTTGCGTTGAATTTCAACGTGTCGCCGGCTTCGGACAGCGATGGTTCGGTCGCCATGAGATAGGACAGGACAAGCTTGTCGATCACTGCCAGATCGATGCGCTGGCGCATCAGTTTCTTCAGGTTGGTGATGTCGTCCTTGGCCGGTATTGCCCGTATCCATCCGGTCCCGGCCTTTTCGTCGAACTCGTCCGTGTTGGCGTAGCCCAGAACGGTGCCGACTTTCAGTTTCTGTTCGCCGATTTCATCAAGTGTCTGCCACGTCACCGGCGATTCGGAATGTTCGGCAAAACCCAGCGGTCCGTTACCAACCGGCTCGGAAGCCGTGAAGCCGTCGACGTGCCGACAATGATAGCCCGGATAATAGGCAACGGCCGTCGCATCGTTCTTCGCCTTGGCGATCGCTCGTTTCCAGGGCAGGGTGGCAACATCCACTTCAATCCCCGCCGCGTCGAACGCCTGGCGGATGACCTCGGTAGTTGCTCCTCCCTTGGGCAATTCGGCAGACGTATAGGGTGGCCACTCCAGCGTCGTGATCGTGACCTTATCCGCAGCCTGTGCCAGTCCGGCAGTCAGCGCGAACAACGCTGACAACAGCAAGCGGTTCAATCCGTTTTTCAAGGCAGTCCCCTTTTGAGTTCCTCCCTGACGTCCGATCGTCCCATCCTCGACCGCGCCAATCTCTTGTTTTGTGACCAGTCAACAAAGAAATACGCGCAAGATCAATCCATATTCTTCATTTCGCGACTGCAAGTTCTCGTGTAAAGCGACATGATTGTGCGTATTGCGACATCGCTCAGCTCCTAGTTGCAAGATTGATTGCTTAGCTGCCGTGGTTTTTTATGCGCCAAGGTTGGCTTGAATTCAAACGCGACGCCAATATCAAGGTATCAGCAGAGTTATGCTGGATAAGTGGTTCAGGACGCGTGAGCTGCTGTTGGAAGTTCGGAGCAAGATTGAATGGCAGGCCTCATTCTCTACCGCCCCACGGGGCAGGCGGAACTCGATCTGGTTGAGCAAAGCGGGTGGCTGAGATGGCCGCCAAGGTTGCCTGATCAACCGATCTTCTATCCGGTTTTGAGCTTCGACTATGCCGAGAAAATAGCGCGTGACTGGAATTCGGTTCGGCCCGAACCCGACAATGTCGGCTATGTGACGCGTTTCGAGATCGACGAGCCGACCGCAGCTCGTTATCCGGCACAGGAGGCTGGCGGGCGGGATCTGCGTGAGCTCTGGGTCCCGGCTGAAGAACTGGAGGCCTTCAATGAGGGCATCGTCGGATCGATCGAGGTGGTTGCTGTGTACCGCGATGGAAAGCGCAGTTAACTGACGTAGAGAGTCGACACGGACGTATTTTTGAGGGCCAAAGCATGGGCGTTCGCCAACTACGGGAGGCCTTTCGGTTAATCGAGGAAAACCACGGCGACTTTAGTGGACCAAAGGAATCGAGCTTGGTCGACAGGGCCGAGAAGGTGCTTGGAATGAAGTTTCCGCCGACGTATCGGCAGTTTCTGGAAACCTATGGGTGCGGAGACATAGGCGGGTTCGAAGTCTACGGGATCATCGGCAACGACTTCGACAGCAGCGGTATTCCGGACGCAATCTGGCTGACTATGCAACTCCGCAAGACCGGTCTCCCAGAGCATTACATCGTGATATCGGATGAAGGTGATGGCGCCATTTGCGTTCTTGACTCAAACGCTGCGAACGACGACGGGGAATTTCCCGTGTTAAGGTATGAGCTTGACGGCACCGTTTCATTATTGGGCGAAGATTTTGGGACTTTTCTTGTTTCCGAAATCGAGTCGGTGCTTTGACCGAGTGCGAAAAGTGTTCGTCGTTTTTGAAGGGGTACGAGTCGCCTCAAATGTGACGCCAATATCAAGGAATCAGCGGAATTGTGCTGGATAAGGGTACAGGGCGCGTGAGCTGCGTTAGCTCTGGGTCCCGGCTGAAGAACTGGAGGCCTTTAACGCGGTCATCGTCGGATCGATCGAGGTGGTTGCTGTGTACCGCGATGGCAGGCGACAATCGTAACCAAGCAACTTCATTTGCCGAGGGAAATGATGTCTCACGACACCAATCAAGAGTTTCCTACGATCGCCGACGGAACCATACGGTCGCTTGTGGCGCGACCCGGATTGGTTGAAGTCGAGTTCGTGGACTGGCGCGAGAAAGCCTGGACGATCACATTCACCGACGTGATCTCCTATGAATCGATCAGCGCAGAGAATATGGAGACCGCCGAGCTGAATCAGGAGGACGATCCTCTTCATTTGCAGCGAATTCAACAGCTGGCTGCTGGTGATGAGGATTTTGATAATCAAAAGGTCTTCGTCTTCCGGGACGCATGGGATCAGCGGCCTGTTCTCCGAATTGTCGCGATTGACATTGCGGCAACAAGGCGGGAACCGTCGTGATTGGCTAGCCTCTAAATCCCCGCATACCAATCATATCCACGGTCTTCCCAGTAGCCGCCCTTGCCGCGGCCGATGCCTGAAAAATCGTCGATCAACTCGATGGCGCGGATGTATTTGGCCATCTTGTAGCCAAGCTGGCGTTCAACCCGTATGCGGAGCGGTGCGCCGTTGGGAACCGGCAACCGGTCGCTGTTGAGGCCGTAGGCGAGGATGGTCTGGGGGTGGCGGGCGTCGATCAAATCGATGGTCTCGTAATACTTCACCGCGCCCGACAGGCTCCGCTCGATGGTGTCGAAACAGTGCAGTAGGACATAGCGGGCCTCCGGTTTCGGGCCGATCTGATCGAGCAGAACGGAGAGCGGCACGCCGGTCCACTTGGCGATGCAACTCCAGCCCTCGACGCAGTCGTGGCGGGTGATCTGGGTGCGTGAGGGCAGGGCCGTGATTTCGTCCAGCGACAGCGACAGTGGTCGGTTGACCAGACCGAAGACCTCAAGCCGGTAGTCCCTGAAACCATTTCCCACATGGGCCAAGTAGTCGGCGTCCTGCGGATTGGTCACGCCGTTGGGGCGCTGTGGCTGGCGGATGTCGGAAGGGGCGTATTCGCGGGCCAGCGCATCGCGGTCGAGAAAGCCGCGGTGAACAGCCATGGTCAGGCGGTTGGCGCTTTCCATGACATTTCGTACCCGGTTGTCGGGATTGCTCAGGCCGTCGAACCAGTCGCAGCCGGAGAGCGCTACGCTTGATGCAGCCAGCGCACCGCCGCGCAGCAGGCCGCGGCGCGTGATCAATTGCTTGGTCATTTGTCGTCTCCTTCATCGCACCGGTACCAGCCGGTCAGAATGGAACGCATTTCGTTGATCGGGCCGGCGGCCAGGATCATCACCATGTGCACGACGAAAAACAGCGCCAGCAGCACCATGCCGACGAAATGCAGCGTGCGCGCCGTCTGCCGGCCTCCAAAGATTTCCGTCAGCCATGGGGCGATCGCGTTGGCGCCGGGCGACATGGCAAGGCCAGTGCCGATCATCAGTGGAAACAGCACGATCAGAACGGCCGCATAGGATAGTTTTTGCAGCGGCCCATAGGAGCGTCCGTGATGAAAGCGAAACCGCAGGTGATCAGCGACGTCGCGGCCGAGCCGCATCATGTCGCGCGACACGGGCAGGATGTCGCGCGACAGATGCCGCGTCAGCACCGCCGCCGCCAGCCAGACGAACAGCGTGGCGACGAAGATCCAGGCGAAGAAGAAATGGATGACCCGACCCGTCGCCAGATCCTGTTGCGACGGGATGGTGGCCCAGGCCGGGAAAGCGGGTTCACCGTCCGTACCAAGGCTGAGAATGGCGTTGTCATAGGCAAAGCCCGACTCGTCGCCGAGATAGAGAACCGGGTGGGCATTGAAGATCTGCAGGCCTGTCAACGCCAGGAAGAACAGGCAGATCGCCCAGCTCCAGTGGGTGCCGCGCGTCCACGCGGTCTGGCGGTAGATCAGGGTGCCGGTCGGTTTGGCGGGCGGCATGGTGGTCTCCTTGAAGGTTGTTGTCAGGGAGCAACGGCAGACGCGTCGAAAAAGTTTCAGCCCGCTTGCAAATTTCCTCGCGATCCGATCTGATTTTGCGCGAAAGGGATTGCGCACTTGCCCGTTCCGACCGACATCGCAGAGGCAATAGGACGGATCGCACTGCGCGACCGGGCCGCCTTCGACTGGCTGTATGAACGCACGTCGGCGAAACTTTTCGGTGTGCTTCTGCGTATCTTGAAGGACCGGGGCGAGGCGGAAGACGCGCTGCAGGAGGTCTATGTCCGGATCTGGCAAAAGGCCGATCGCTTTGCTGCGACCGGCGCCAGTCCGATGTCGTGGCTGATCGCCATTGCCCGCAACCATGCGATCGACCGGTTGCGCAAGCGCGTGCCGGCGACGGCACCGATCGAGGCGGCGGCGGACGTGCGGGATGCGGCACCCGACCCGGAGGCGCGGGCGATCGGCAGCGGCCAGAAGGCACGGATCGACACGTGTCTTGACCGGCTGGAAGCAGACAAGGCGGAAGCGGTGCGCGCCGCCTACCTGGAGGGCTATGAATACAAGGAGCTGGCCGAACGCTTTGCGGTGCCGCTCAACACAATGCGAACCTGGCTCCGCCGGAGCCTACAGAAACTGAAGGCCTGTCTGGAAGAATGAGCGACGACGACCACAGGAGCGACGACGACCTGGCCGCCGAATATGCGCTCGGCGCGCTGGACGGTGAAGAGCGACGTGCCGTGGCGGCGCGCATTGAGCGCGACGCCGTATTCGCGCGCCTGGTCGCAGACTGGGAGGAACGTCTTTCCGGCCTTAACGAAGGTTTTGACGAGGCGGCACCACCACCGCGAGTCAAATCCGCCATCGATGCCGAACTGTTTCCCCAACCAGCGGGCAGTCGTAACTGGTGGCTTGTGCTCGGCGGCGGACTTGTGGTCGCCTGTCTGGCGTTGCTTGTCTTCCTGGTCTATCCGGCAGGTGACCAGCCGATTTTGACGGCGACACTTCAAAGCACCGATAGCGGCTTTGCGTTCAATGCCCGGGTCACCGATGAGGCAATCGAGGTTGATAGGGCGTCGGGAGATGTCCCCGCCGACCGGGTTCTGGAACTGTGGTTGATCGAAGGTGACAACCCGCCGCGCTCCGTCGGCCTGCTCGATGGCTCGCAGATTGCCCTGAGCGGGCTCGATCTCGCAGCGGGTGCCGTGCTTGCCGTCAGCCTCGAACCACCCGGCGGATCGCCGACCGGCGCACCGACCGGACCGGTGGTCGCGGCAGGCGAATTGAAAAAAATCTGATCTGCCTGAAACTTTTTTCGCGGACCTCCGTTTCTCCTGTTGTTCCCGCTCCCGGGACACTCAACGAAAAAGGAGAAACCCAATGATCAAGTCCCTTCGCAATGCTGCAGCCATCGGTGGCGTCGTATTGTTCACCGCCGTATCCGCTTTCGCCATGAACCCGCAGGTCGGTGGCGCGCCGATGTTCGCCGACAAGAACATCATCGAGAACGCCGTCAACTCCGCGGACCACACAACTCTGGTTGCCGCGGTCAAGGCGGCCGGCCTCGTCGATGCGCTGCAGGGCGATGGCCCGTTCACAGTGTTCGCGCCGGACAATGATGCCTTTGCAGCCCTGCCGGCCGGGACGGTCGACACGCTGCTGAAGCCGGAAAACAAGGACCAACTGGTCAAGATCCTGACGGCTCATGTGATCCCGGCCAAACTGTCCGGCTCCATGCTGATGCAGAAGGCCAAATCAGCCAATGACGGCTTCTTCCATCTCGAGACACTGTCTGGTGATGCCCTGTCAGCACAGGTCAAGGGCGGCAAGCTCTACATCTACGACGAAAACGGCAATGCCGGCGCCATCACCATCGCCGACGTCAACCAGTCGAACGGGGTGATTCACGTCGTCGACACGGTGCTTCTGCCGAAATAGGTACGGCAGTCGAGACGCTACGACGGGCGGCGGCGGCAGATTGCCGCCGCCTGTCAGACCACCTGAAGGTAGGCCACCGGCACAGCTTCGGTCAGCCAGACCCCGTTGTCGGTGACGAAAAACAAATGGCCGTCCTGCCACATCGCAAGCGATGAGACTTCCAGCAGAACAGGTTTGCCGTGGCGGCGGCCAACCGTTTCGGCAAGACCCCGGTCGGTGTGCAGGTGCACGTGATGCCGTTGGCCGCGCCGCAATCCGGTCTTGAGAATGCTGGCGAGCGATTTTTCGGCGGTGCCGTGATAGAGGATTGTCGGCGGCTCACTCGGCTCAAGTCCGAGATCGACGTCAACCGAATGGCCCTGTCTGGCGCGAATGAAGCGGCCATCCCGGCTGATGGCAAAGCGCTTCTTGTCGTTGTTCTCGACCAGCTCCTGCAAGTTTTCGCGTGTCATGGTCACGCCCGCCCTCGGCAGGCCCTCCAGCAGCGCGTCGATTTCCGCCCAGCCGGAATTGTCCAGCGTCAGGCCAATGGTGTCTGGCTTGTGCCGGAGAATAAGGCTGAGCAGTCTGCTGTGTTTGGAAATATTTGGCATGGTTGAATGCAACTTTTGTTATTTGTTTTGGCGCGCCATCTACCATGTCTTGTTTTCGTTCGCCAGGCGAGACTAGCGGTACTCCGACAGGATCCAATCGGCAGCCCGGTCGGCGATCATCATCGTTGGCGCATTGGTGTTTCCCGAGACAAGCGCCGGCATGACGGAGCAATCGGCGACCCGCAAACCCTCAACACCTCGCACGCGCAATTCCAGGTCGAGGACGGAAGCCTCGGTTGGCCCCATGCGGCAGGTGCCGGCCGGGTGGAAGATCGTTCTGGCCTGGGACCGGATCGCGTCATCAATTGTATTGGAGCCCATGGAAGAACTGACGTCTGCGCCGGGCCAAACCTCTTCTCCAACGACGTTTTTCAAGCCGGGTTGTTCGAAGATCTCACGGGCCAGGCGAACGCCACGGCGTAGCGTGTCGAGATCTTCTTCCCGACCAAGGACGGCCGAGGAAAACTTCGGCGGCGCGTCGGGATCACGTGACTCAAGTCCCAGGCGGCTTCGTGAGGCAGGGCGCATCGTCATCGGATGAACCTGAACGGCGTGATAGCCGAGCGGAGGTTCGCCCGGAGCGCCGGGGGCAAAGGGTGCGAGATTGTATTGCACGTCCGGTCGCCCATCGCCGTCGGTGTCCACACAGGCACCGGCCTGGAGCAGGTTGGATGTCAAAAGTCCGCGCCGGAATAGGAAATAGTCGATCCCGTGTCTGAGGGCCTTCAGGCCCTTGTCCGCCCCGTGCAGGCCGGTCGTGCCAATCAATCGACGCGTTACCGGCGTGCCCACGTGATCCTGGTAATTTCGTCCGACCTCATCTGCCTCGTGAACGATGTCGATGCCATGACGCGCAAGCTCATCCCTCGGACCGACACCAGAGAGCATCAGGAGCTTCGGTGTCTGAAAGCTGCCCGCCGTCAGAACGATCTGTTTCGCCGCACGGATCAGGACATCGTTTCCGTCCGCATCCTTCGTCTCCACCGAAGTCGCTCGACGGTTCTCAAACCGGATGCGACCGACGGAATGCCCGGTCAGCAAGGTCAGGTTTTCCCGTTCAAGTTCCGGTTTCAAGAAACAGAACGCCGCGGACTGCCGTTGTCCATCGCTGGCTGTTACCTGATACCAGCCGGCGCCCTCCTGTTTGGCTCCGTTGAAATCATCGGTTCGCGAAACGCCCGCAGAGACTGTCGCATCGATCAGCAGCGAAGAAACCGGGTGCGGTGCCGAGGGTGCATCGACAACGAGACGCCCGGATTGGCCGTGATATCGATTGTTGAATTGCCGGTTCGCTTCCTGATGTTTGAATACGGGGAGTACGTCTTCGTAACTCCAGCCGACGCAGCCATGCGCGTTTGCCCAGTCGTCATAGTCCTGCGCCTGCCCGCGCATGTAGATCATGCCGTTGACCGAAGAGCCGCCGCCCAGGACCCGCCCCTGCGGTACTGGAAATCGCAGACCGCCGAGCGTCTCGTCGGGCTCCGATTGGATCGCCTCAGCGTCTTTGCTCTGCAGAACCTTGAAGAAAGTTGCCGGGATGTGAATCCAGCGATTGGTATCGGGGCGACCCCGCTCAAGCAAGGCAACCGTTCCGCCGCTTTCCGCCGCGAGACGCGCTGCGACGACGCAGCCGGCGGAGCCGCCCCCCACAATGACGTAATCGAAATCGAGCGTTCTCACCTGCAGTCCCCCAACTCCCCGCACGGGCAAAGCACAGGCGGGACGCTAGCCTGGCCGCTGAATAAACTGAATAACCTGGTCATGGTGTCACGATATCGAACCAAAGATCGAAGGTGTCGTGAAGATCCAGCCAGCGTCGGAAAGCAGACTTGTCTCCGGAAATTTCGAGGCCTTCGTGCAGAGCTTTATCCGGCGTGATGTCGCCGTTTGACATCCGTTCCAATGTTGCCTGGGATACTTTCACGCGCGCGTCGGGGGAGGGATGCGCGGCACCAATTCGTGCGAATTCGACCTGGCGGGCGATCGTCAGGCTGACCTGCTCTTCTCCGATGACAAAGTCGATGACAAGCGTCACTCCGCGCGCTCGTTCCGGATTCAAACGAAGCGCAAAGGCGTCAAACCAGTCCTTCAGGCTGAGGGTCGCGGCGAGGTCCGTGTTGCGTCCGCCCGCCGCGGGCAGCGGGGTGATGCCATCTTCCAGCTCCTTTGCCCCGGACAGATAGATATTGCGCATGATGCCGCTTTCTTCACGAAAGCCCTGATGCCTGTAGACCAGCGCCAACATGCGCCTGGCTTCATCACCCCCCACACCGGCAAACACGACGTGGGACAGCATGGTTGCGGCCCACTGAAGGTCATCCTCGATGATGGCGCCACGGGCTATTTCCATGGCCACGTATGCGCCGCCCACGGCGTCGACCATCCGTTTTCCAAGTCCTTCCGGGGGTAACGGATCGATATTGACGGGGTTGCCGTCGAAAAAGCCGTAGTAGCGTTGATAGACGGCTCGGCTGTTGAACTTGAGTGTGCCGTAATAGCCGCGCGCGTGGAAACGTTCAGACAGCCAATCGGGCTCCTCGATCTCGCTGGCGATCTCGTCGGGTGTGCGGCCCATGTTTGCCAGTCGCAGGGCCTGATCGTGGATGTATTTGTAGATGTCACGCTGTTCTAGCAGGAATTCGCCAACGTTGGCTTGGCCCCACACGGGCCAGTTGTGACAGTTGATCAGGACCTGGGCGCGGTCCGCGAACAAGGTGAGCGCTTCGTCGATGCAGCGGGACCAGAGAAGGGCATCGCGGACCTGTGCGCCGCGCGGAGTGAGCACATTGTGCTGGGTCTGGGTGCAGACTTCGGCCATGCAAAGGACACCTGAATCAGGCATCAGGAACGTGAATTCCGCCGGCGCTTCCGTCCCGCTGGCCATGGCGAAAAGGAAACGTACTCCGTCGATGATGCGCTCCGATCCGGTTTCGCCGACAAACTCCGTCGGCGCGACGAATGTCCGGCTACCCTTGGCCACCGTCTTTCCAATGCCGCCGTCGACGGCACCTTGCGGGCCGGCATCCAGGGTCAGGCCGAACTGGTAGATGGCACGCCGCGATGTGTGGTTGCCGCCGAGCACTCCCTCTGATGCGGCAAATTCCATGAAACCTACAGGGGCGAAAATCGGCGGAACGTGGTCCCGGTCGACGACACCTCTGAGTCCGGCAAAATGATCGGGGTGAGTGTGGGTCAGGATGATCGCACTGACCGGCCGGGCGCCCAGCGTGTCATTGGCCACTTTCAGGGCGGTCGCCGATGTTTCGGCCGTCATCAGGGGATCGATCAGGATCCAGCCGGTTTCACCCCGCACGATGGTCATGTTCGCGTAGTCGAAGCCGCGAGCCTGCCAGACCCCATCGGCCACCTCGAAAAGCCCGCCAACCGCGTTGAGGCCGGCCATCCTCCAGAGCGACGGATTCACTGTCGCGGGGCACTTGCCTCGAAGAAATTCGTATTGGGACATGTCCCACGCCACGCCACCAACCGCGTTGCGGACCCCACCGGTTGGAAGCTCGGCGATTTTGCCCCGGATGGCGGCTTCGAAATCCGATGGATCGCCCAAGGGCAGCCGTTCGGCGACCGCCGCATTCGCCCTGCCGGTGGCGGCAGCAAGCGTCTCCGCCAGAGAGTCGAGATCGCTCATTCTATCAACTCCCCGCCTTCGGAGCTTCCGAGATGGTGAAGTCTCCGGCGGCGAGGGTGTCGAGCGTGAGGATGAGGTAATCGCGAAATCGATGATCATCGATGCTGAAAGCAAGATGCGGGTTCATCATTTCATTGTTGAGGGCGGAGAACAGCTGTTGCACCCCGAACGAAACGCGTTCCTCCAATCCCTTCCGGTTGGCCACGAGCGGGGTGTAAAGTTCGGTAATGCGTTCGCGAAGCAATCGGCCACGTTGCTTCATTGGCTCCCAGCTTTCCGGCCGAGCGGGGATCTGGGAATAGGCTTCCCGAAGAACTCCCCGCCAGGGGCCGGAAAAGACAATCAGCATGACGTCAACGAATGCCTCGCTCACGCCACGGCGCGACCCATCGACAAAACGCGCGGGCGCCAGGTGCATGTCAAAGAGCCTGAGGTGTTCACTCAGCATTTTGACAAGCAGGAACTCGAAGAAGGCCTCCTTGCTCTCGAAGCGCGAGTAGAACCCGCCGACGGAGCTGTTGGCGGAGGCTGCCAGCGAGGGGATTGAGATATCAACGAGCCGGGTATCGAGCAGGACCTGGCGTCCAGCGACAAGGAACTTGTCCTGAAGCATGCGGCTGCGCTTTTGATCTGCGCGGCGAACGCCGGGAATGTTGCGTTCAAAGATCTGCTGGGCAAACTCTTCCATCGAATCCTCACACCTGGTTTCGACCGCGCAAGTCAGAACAAGAATGAATATTCTCATTCTTGTTTACAGCAGATTGTTGTCCGAGGCAACCGGAAGACCGGATTGCTTGAGCCGGTCATGTGCCAGCCGGTTTTTGGATGGATTGTCGCCATCAGTTCATGGACGAACAGCATTCGAGGCAAACCGGCTGTCGGCCGGCTGCCATTCCACGGGCTGAACCGCGTCGCTAATTCCCGAAAATCGGCGAGATCACCGGGGTTGGCCAGGAGCCACCGATGAAGAACTGGATGGAATTGTCCTCCACGGCCGGTTGTTCATCGCCGGTTTCACCGTTCTCGCTGGTTTCCTGCTCTTCCGGCGGTGCGTCTTTCAACAGACCGACCAGGGCGAGGCCGCCGCGCTGGTAGGGTATGATGCCGGTCAATTCGATGACGGCATCCTCGCCGGTGATGACGCCTTCGTCGATTTCGGCGAGGCCGTTGGCGAAATTGGCGACGAAATCGGCTGAGACGAAGGGGAAGGAACCATCGGAAATCCCTGTCAGACCGAAAAAGCGCTCGCTTGCCGCCAGTTCACGGAACTGGGTGACATCGAAGGAGGGGATTGAACCGTCAGCGATCGAGATTTCGAACTTGCCGTCGAGATCGCTGAGGCCGGTCGCCCAGGTCGGATAGCGCGACGCCAGCGCAATGTTGAGGGTGGCCGTGCCCTGAGGCAGCGGGCCGCCGATTTCCAGCGCTTCAAGCATCTGCGCCAGGTTGATGTCGCGGGCCGAGAATTTGACTTCTCCGCCGCCCTGCACGCCGCTCTCGGCAACCATTATGCGCCCGGACACTCGCCCGGCATAGGCCGTTGCCTCACCAATGTCGAACACTGCGCGCCCCTCGATGATGCGTGCGGCGGCAGCAACGTTTGACAGGATGAGCGGTCCGAGCGTCGCCGATTGCGAGGAAAGCCGCATGTCGAGCGTCAGCTGGTGGAGGAACGAAGTGTCGATCTTTTCAGCAATCTCTTCGCCGGATTGCGGCAACGGCGTAAAGGCCCTGAGGAAGGAGGCAATGTCCAGGGAATTGAAGGCGAGCGTTCCCGAGATGCCCGGCGTGCCGTCTTCGCCCTGCTGGAAATCAAGCACGCCAATTCCACGGTTTCCTTCCAGCTCGACGATCAGGTCGTTCAGCATCGCGCGGTTGTTCTGCATCTGGATTTCCGCCTCCAGAGACAGTGCGCCGATCGCTTCACCCGGTTTGATCTCCGTGCCGGCCCATTGCAGGGTCTGGCGCATGGAGGGGCTGGCCATCGACAGCGTGCCGGCAAAGAACGGCTTTTCCGACAGGTTGACCATGCCGTCGAAGGTCAGGTCGAGAGGCGCGGCGGCCAGATTGATGTTTGCCTGGGCATTCTTGCCCGACAACAGGAGCAGCGGATCGTCGGAGCTCAGTTGCAGCGCCGCCGCCTCGCCTCGGAAAATGCCGCGAATGTCGGCACGGATACCGCTGTTGAGCCGCGGCCACGAAACCGTACCGTTGATGGCCGTGACCTTCTCTTCCATCTCCGTGCCGTGATCGATCCAGGCGAAGGTGCCGTTTTCGACACGGATTTCCCCCAGCCGGTCGGCCGGGACAGTGACTGGATTGCCGGAACTGTCCGTTGCGCCGTTGACCCGCTGTTCAGCCAGGGCAACTCCTTGCGGAATCCGGCCTTCATCGCTCGACCAGCTTGTCGTGCCTTCGGGAAACACCTCGACGGTAAAGGCCGGCCGCACCAGCACGAAATTGGAAAAACTCGGTTCGCCACTCAGTGCCGACAGGATGGAAAAGTCGGCCTTCATTTCGTCGGCGTAGACGATCGGTGTGGCGTCCGGATAGCGCCGTGAAGAGACACTGATACGGTTGAGTTCGATATGCGGCACCGGCCAGAAGCCGAGCTGCGGATTGTCGAGCAGTTCGACCTGTTGGCCCGTCCAGTCGGAAATGTCGCGCTCCAGCCGGTCGCGCACCAGGTCGGTTGAAATGGCGAATGGCAGGGCGATACCCGTGACGCCGGCCGCAAGCCCTGCGGCAATGACGACGGCAAGCCCCCAGCGCAACCAACGTCTGCGGTATGAGCGTGTCCGTTCCACCGGTCTCCTGCCCTTCATATTGCACCGACATCCGGTGGATCACCGGCTACGCCGTCGGTGGCCCATAGGGGTAAACAGTCGCGCCTGCGATTGCAATTCGCAACGATCCGTTTCCCGCGCTTATCACGCGGCTTTCCAGTCCGGATACGAGCGACGCTACCCCGATGCGGGCCCCCAGGATCGCGGTATGCTCGTTCAGAAAGCGGACCGTTTGATGGCGGTGCGGCAAAATCAGAGGGGCCCGTCTTTATTTGTTGCGGCGCAGCATGCTAAACGGACGCGCGAATGACGCGACGACCCGGGAGGACGATCATGGACAACAACCAGCCACTGTGGACACCGAGCGAAGAGGCGGTCGCCGATGCCGTTGTCACGGCCTTTGCCAGGTTCTGCGGTGAGCGAAGCGGGCAGGATCTGAACGACTTCGACAGCCTGCACGCCTGGTCCGTCGCCGATCGCCCGGCATTCTGGTCTGCGGTCTGGGATTTTTGCGGCGTTGTCGGTGAGAAGGGCGACGCGGTCATGGAAAACGGCGACGCCATGCCCGGCGCGCGCTTCTTCCCGCAAGCCCGGCTCAACTTCGCCGAGAACCTGCTGAAGAAGACCGGTGGCGACGATGCCATGCTGTTTCGCGGCGAGGACAAGGTCGCGACCCGCATGAGCTGGGACGAACTGCATGCCCTGGTGTCGAAACTGCAGCAGGCCATGCGAGAGCTCGGCGTCGAGAGCGGCGATCGGGTCGCCGCCATGATGCCCAACATGGCTGAGACCATTGCCTGCATGCTGGCCGCCGCATCGATCGGGGCCATCTGGTCGTCCTGCTCGCCCGATTTCGGCGACAAGGGCGTTCTCGACCGGTTCGGCCAGATCGAGCCCAAACTGTTCATTGCCTGCGACGGCTATTGGTACAATGGCAAGTTTCAGGATGTTTCCGACAAGCTGGTAACCGTCGAAGCTGAACTGTCACCCAAGAAAACGGTGATCGTTCCCTATGCCGGCGACACGGACGCGCTGGTGGGCAAACTCTCCAATGCCGTTTCGCTGGACGGGTTCGTTGCGCCCCATACCGCCCGCGCCGTCGAGTTCGAGCGGCTGCCTTTCGACCATCCGCTCTACATTCTGTTTTCTTCCGGTACGACCGGCATTCCCAAATGCATCGTGCACTCGGCTGGCGGAACCCTACTGCAGCACCTGAAAGAACAGCAGTTGCATTGCAGCCTGCGGTCCGGCGAGCGGTTGTTCTATTTCACCACCTGCGGATGGATGATGTGGAACTGGCTGGCTTCCGGATTGGCGAGCGGTGCGACCCTGTGCCTGTTCGACGGTTCACCGTTCTACCCGGATGGTAACGTGCTCTTCGACTATGCCGCTGAGGAGCGTTTCGCAATCTTCGGCACATCGGCAAAATACATCGATGCCGTGCGCAAGGCAGGGCTGACGCCGATGTCCACTCATGATCTGTCAACGCTGCGGCTGATGACATCGACCGGTTCGCCGTTGTCGCCGGAAGGCTTTTCCTTCGTCTACGAAGGCATCAAGGACGACGTCCATCTGGCTTCGATTTCCGGCGGAACCGATATTGTCTCCTGCTTCGTGCTCGGCGTTCCGATCAAGGCTGTCTGGCGCGGCGAAATCCAGGGGCCGGGCCTCGGGATGGACGTCGACGTGTGGGACGATGACGGCAATTCGGTGCGCCAGCAAAAGGGCGAGCTCGTGTGCAAGCAGGCCTTTCCCTGCATGCCCATCATGTTCTGGAACGATCCAGACGGCGCCAAGTATCGCGCCGCCTATTTCGAGCGTTTCGACAATGTCTGGTGCCATGGCGATTTTGCCGAATGGACCGAACATGACGGCATCATTATCCACGGCCGCTCGGACGCGACACTCAACCCGGGTGGCGTGCGCATCGGTACCGCCGAAATCTACAACCAGGTCGAACAGATGGACGAGGTGCTGGAAGCGATCTGCATCGGCCAGGACTGGCAGGACGACGTCCGCGTCGTGCTGTTCGTACGATTGGCCGATGGAGTTGTGCTGGACGACGATCTGACCAAGAAGATCAAGACGCGCATTCGCACCGGTGCGTCGCCGCGCCATGTCCCTGCCGTGGTGATTGCCGTCGACGATATCCCGCGGACCAAATCAGGCAAGATCACCGAACTGGCTGTACGCGATGTGGTCCATGGCCGCCCGGTGAAGAACCAGGAAGCGCTGGCCAACCCCGAGGCTCTGGCTCTTTATGAGAACCTGGCTGCCCTGAAATGAGCAGTCGACAGGGTTAATGAAAGGTAATCGAAAAGTTTACTGTCTTTCACATCGAGGCGAGTTGGTTACAATCTGTGAAGTTGTATTAAGGTTGCGTTAGCATTCCGCTTATTAGGATACGATCGGTTAACGTAATCCGGCAGGTTGCAACCCGTACATCCTGAGCATTGCGAAAATTAGCCCCGTTTTGACAGCATTCAAATTCAAAGGTGCGCTCCGGCGCACCTTTTTTTTCGGCAATCAGGATCCGCCGTAGAGTGCCTTGCTGCGATTGCCGTTGGTGAGCATGCTGCGGGACAGCAGAACAACGGGCACAATCCCCACAAGGACAATAATCAGGGCGGCGACCGAGGCATCCTCGACGCGTGCCCGCGAGGCGTCCTCATAGACCAGCGTGGCCAGGGTGTTGAAGTTGAAGGGTCGCAGCAGGATGGTCGCTGACAGTTCCTTCATCGTATCGACGAACACCAGCAGTGCCGCCGTGACGACCGCGGGGTGCATCATTGGAAGCAGAACCGAAAACAGTGTTTGGCGGGTGTTGCGTCCCAAAGTCCGGGCGGCCATGTCGAGGTGCGGCGACAGTTTCTGGAAACCGGAGTCCACTGAGCCCTCGGCCATGGTGAGAAACCGGATGCTGCAGGCATAGACAATCGCAACGCCGGAGCCGGTCAACAGGAGGCCTACTGTTGTGCCGAACGCGCTGACCGTCACAGTGTTCAGCCAATTGTCGAAAGCGGCCAGCGGTATCAGCACGCCGATCGCCAGCACCGTTCCCGGAATGGCATAGCCGAAGGAGGCGATGCGTCCCGTCAGGGCGATCACCCGGTTGTTGGAAACCCGAGCGGCATAGGCGAGAACAAACGCCAGCACCACGGTGCAGGCAGCTGTGGCGCTGGAAACGGCGAGGCTATCGATCAGCGCGAAATAGATGCGCTCTCCGAAGAACTGATCGAGGCGCTTGATGGCGTAACCGCCGAGCACATAGGCCGGGATGCCAAAGCCGAGCAGCACCGGCATCAGGCACAGGGCCCAGGCAAGCCAGCGCCGGAAACCGACGAGCTCCAGCGGGGAGGCATCGTGGATCGCGCCGGTCGTGCGGCTTGCACTGAACCGCTGGCGTCGCCTGGCCCAACGTTCGGCGAGTACCGCCAAAAGAGCGACCAGCAGCATGGCGCAGGCCAGTTGTGCCGCGCCACCCAGATTGTTGCGGTTGAGCCAGGTGTCGAAGACGGCGAAGGTCAGCGTATGAACGCCGAGATATTCCACTGCACCGATATCGTTGAGCGTCTCCATCAGGGCGAGCGTTACCCCGATAACCAGGGCAGGGCGCGCCATCGGCAACTGCACTCTGAGGAAAACCGACAGGGGGCCGGCACCAAGCGTCCGGGCGACGTCCTGAGCGGATTTCCCCTGCATCAGGAACACTGCCCGGGTGGTCAGGTAAATATAGGGATAGAGAACGAACGACAGCACCAATATCGCACCGGCCAGGCTGCGAACCTCCGGGAACCAATAGTCCCGACCCGATTGAAACCCGAACAAGGCGCGGATGGTCGACTGCACGGGCCCGGTAAAGTCGAGAAACTCGCCGTAGGAGTAGGCGGCCAAATAGGTCGGCACCGCAAACGGCAGGACAAGCGCCCAGGAAAATGTTCTGCGCATCGGGAAATCGCAGGATACGATCAGCCAGGCCGAGAGCACGCCCATGGAGCCGGCGACCACGGCAACACCGACCAGCAAGGAAATGGTGGTCAGGGCTGAGCGGGGAATGACGTAGCGAAGCAGGTGCGGCCACTCGCTCGCGTCGCCGGAGAATGCCAGGTAGATCAGCGCGGCGACGGGCAGCAGCACAAAAGCCGCGACGAACAGGGCGAAGCCTGTCAGCAGCGGATTGCCGATGCGCCGGGTTCGGCTCGAGGCTGTCAAGGTCATGCTCATATCGGACGAAGCGTTCCCACCCTTGTCGGCCCATTGCCAAACGGTCGGGAAACGATCCAAGGCACTACGAAGCCGTCAATTGGAAAAGCAAAATTGCCGTTGAAGGTCAAGAAAAACCGTAAAATCAATGATTTAGAAAGATTCTAAAGTGCGATTGTCTGAGACGTGAATGACGGGTCTCGCGGTGATATCATTGACGTCGTTGCAGAACGAAATTAGGGAAAGCAACATGTGCAAGATCACCGTTCACGCCGTGACCTATTGGAACCGCCTCGTCTGAGCGCGGTACATGCACGTCAACATGATGCCGCCGCATGGTGGCACATTGGTTGGGCTCCTGCGGCAAAAAGGAGCCAGATCAAATGCCTTTACCGCTTCAATTCAAAACGGGTGTCATTCGCGATGCCCGGGAATCCGATGTCGAACGCATCGTTGAGATGGTGAGTCAGCTTGCTGATCACCATCACGACAAAGCCAGCCTGAATGCCGATGATCTGATTCGCGACGGGTTCGGTGAGCACCCCTGGGTCTATGTGCTCGTTGCAGAAGCCAGGGGGCAGCTGGTTGGGTATGCCGCTCTCTATCGCCTCATTCAGCTTCAGTCGGCAAATCGCGGTGTTGATTTACACCATCTCTTCGTCGAGCCGTCGTTCCGCGGCAGTGGCATTGGCGTGGCGCTCGTTGAAGGTTGCAAGCTGAAGGGCAGCGAACTGAATTGCCGTTTCATGAAAGTCGGGACCGATCCGGAAAATCTGGAGGCACAGGCGTTCTATCGGGCAATCGGGTTCGATCGTCAGAACTCTTATCCTCCCCGATTTGTCCTTGGTCTGGATGTATGAAAAAGGAGTTTTACCATCGATCCTATTCGGTCGGCCGTATTCGATTGAACATCGGTGCGAACACGCCAGGTGGAATCCTGATCCGCTGACAGACACCAGTAAAAGTTGCGCTCAGCTTTCTGATGAAGCGCTTCGACGTCTTGCACAAGCGGAGCAACACTTTTGCAGCACCTGACAATTTGACCGGAAACAACTGGCCACAGACTTTCCGACAGCCGCAATTCGATGTGAACTAAGCCGACGTTCCAATTGCGAACATCACTATGCTTGGTTAGGGTCCGCATTGTTGGAAGTCTGATAGGGAGACCAGGGCACATGGCAGGGAAGTTTGAACTCTACAAGGACAAGGCCGGAGAATTTCGGTTCCGCCTCAAGGCAGGAAACGGTCAGATCATCCTGGCGAGCGAAGGCTACAAGCAACGCAAGAGCGCCGAGAACGGTATCGAATCCGTCCGCAAGAATTCTGCCGATGATGCCCGCTTTGACCGCACCGAAACGAAGAACGGCAAGCACCGGTTCAACCTCAAAGCCACCAATGGCCAGGTTATCGGCACGAGCGAAAGCTATGAGAGTTCGTCGTCGCGCGACAAGGGCATCGCGTCGGTCATGAAGAACGCGCCGGATGCCGCTGTCTCGGACCTGACCTGACACAAAACCGCTGACTATTTGCTAGAGCATAGGGCGATCAGTTTGCATCATTTGACCGTGGCGATTTTGGTCTCTGGCTAGGCGGATTGCAGGCCGTGGTGCAACCCCACCACAAGTGCAAGCCAACGACGCCAGGGGCCAAAAGCGCCCGGCCCGAAGGGTGGCTGCATATCGGCCCATCGGCGGCGCGCTTGCCCGATGCACCACATCGCGCTGCGCGACGCGCCTTGCCGAGTGGAGCCGATCTGCAGCCATCAAATGATCCAAACTTATCGCCATTTGCTCTATGCCGCCCGGATCGGGCGGTTGGCCGGCTATTCCGCCAGCACGCGCTGTGACGGAAACACGATCTCCACGAGCGTGCCGCGGCCCGGCTGGGAGTTCATGGCGAACTGCGCGCGATTGGCTTCTGCCATGGCCTTCGCGAGCGGCAGGCCGAGCCCCGTCCCATCGCCGCGTTCACGCGCGAAGCCGGTGACCTGTTTGAACGGCTTCATCGCCTCTTCCAGCTGATCGCGGGTCATTCCGACGCCTGTGTCGCGAATGCGCAGACTGACATTGCCATTCGATTCATAGGAGGTCGATACGACGACCTGGCCGCCGGCCGGGGTGAAGCGAATGGCATTGGACAGGAGGTTGATGGCGATCTGCTTGACCGACCTCAGATCCGCCACGACATCCGGTACCGACGATGACAGGCTGGTGCGCACGATCACCCGCTGGCTGTTGGCCTGGGGCTGGAGGATCGACACGGCATCGAGCAGAGCCCGGTTGAGCGACACGGCCTGAAAGTCGAGTTCCTGTTCGCCGGCCTCGATCTTCGAGATGTCGAGCAGATCGTTGACGATGTCGAGCACATGCTTGCCGGAGCGGCCGATATCGTGGGCGTATTCCACATAGCGCTGGCTGCCGATCGGCCCGAAGCGCTCCTCGGCCATCAGCTCCGAGAAGCCGATGATGGCGTTGAGGGGCGTACGTATCTCGTGGCTGACGCGGGCCAGGAATTCGCTCTTGAGCGAGCTGGCGTTTTCCGCCTCCAGCTTGGCGTCCCGCAATTCCTCCTCGGCGCGCTTCCACTGGGTGATATCGCGCATCACCGCGCAATAGCCATTGGAGCCGGACAGGTGGCCGATGGTCATGAACAGAGGCAGAAAGCCACCGGACGCCTCACGGCCGATGACCTCGCGTCCGTCATTGAGCACGCTCGCAACACCGGCTCCGGTCAGACTGGAAAGATAGTCCTGCACGGCGCGCTGGCTTTCATGGGCAAACAGCATGGCAAAGGGCCGGCCGCGGGTGTCGTTGTCGTCGTAGTCGAACAGGGCCGCCGCGGATCGGTTCATCGACCGGATGATACCGTCGTCACCGATCAGAACGACGCCGTCGGTTGCCGTTTCGAGGATCGAACGCAACTCGTCGACCTCGACCTGGAGCGCATTGCTTTCGGACTCCTTGTCTTCGGCATCGTCCTGTTCTCGAGCACCGGAGACATCCGACAAAGCCAGCATCAGCGCGCGGCCGTCCTGCCAATCGACAGAGCGCAGTCGGGCGCGCACCGAAATTGTGCTGGCGTCGGCCAGATGCAGGGTCAGTCGGCCTGAGCCGTTGACGGCCGGTCCGCCATCATTGGCCGCCTCGCGTCCGCTGAAGAGAACATTGAGGCCGCCCGCCTCGTTCAACTGGCTGGTCGACAGATAACCGGTCAGCAGGCGGAATTCCTCGTTGATATAGAAAATATTGGAACCGTCATGCACGACGATCGGCGTCGGCAGCATTTCCAGGATTTCCGGTGTCAGCGATTGGGCCCGTTTCTGGTCCTCCGCAGCTTTGTCGTCGGTAGGAGTGTCCTCGCTACTCGGCGTTTCGGCGAAGACATCAGCCGGCCTGTCTTCAACTTCCTCCGTCGGACCATTCGTTTCTACGGCGCTGTCATCTGCCTTTTCGTCATCTTCCGGCATTCCGGTAAGCGAGTTCGATTCGAAGTCATCGTCCGCCTGGTCTTCATCCAGAGGCGGCTCCGTCCGCTTGCCGAACGGGGCAGGCGGCTCAGGCTCCTCGTCGGTGCCCTCCTGTCCCAGTCGCTTGGCGATCTCGTTGAAGGCATGCTTTTCGGACGATGTCAGTCCTTCGCGCGTGCGGCTGCGCCGTTCTTCCAGGCGAATGACCTTATCGGACTGACGGCGACCCGGTGACTGGCTTATGTCGAGCGCAGGGGTCTCATCACCGGCAGTCGAACCATTGTCCTCGACGGACGGAGTTTCAGTCTCCGACGTCGACTCTTCATTGTCCGGAGGGGGAAGGAGTTTGGCCTCGTTCGCGATATCGTCGATCGGATCTTCAGGCTTCTGATCGAACGGGCCTGGCGTCCCCTGGTTGTCGACAAGTGCCAGGCCAATGCTCTCCGGGTCACCCTCGGCGTCGCTGGAGCGTACGATGCCGAACCCGCGGAAGCCGTCGAACTCACGGTCCCGCGAATAGGTTGGCAGCGCCGCAAGATCGACCGGCACGCGCAGATCGGTTCCTTGTACCGGCCAGTAGACGGTCTTGCCCGACCAGGTGTCGCGCTTGCGTAGAAGGTCGGTGATCGTGTGGTCGGGGTCGATGTTGAAGACTTGCGCCACATCGGTGAACTTGCGTCCCTCGATGTCGGCGGCATTGGGGCCCACCGTTTCCGCGAACTCCTTGGAGATCTCGCTGAAAATGCCACGATCGTCGATCTTCCAGACGAAGCGAACCGGGCGCTTGCGCGGATTGAACACGAAGCTTTGTGTCGCGGCCGGATCAGGCTTTCGCTCGGGGCGCGTTCTTTCTTCGGTGCGTTCGTCCTGATCCTGAACGCCACCCGCTTGTTCGGAATGATCCTCGTCCGAAACCGGTTCCTCCGGTCGTTGCGTCAGATTGAGAACGGACGGTTCCGGCGCCGGTACCTTGCCCGGTGTCACGACCGGTTCGGCTTTCAGGTCCGGCTGCTGATCATCGGTTTCCTGAGGTGCCGGGTCGAGGTTGCCGATCGACATTTCGACTGCGATCAGCAAATGCAATTCGTCGGTTATGCGAGCAATCGCGGCGGGCAGGTAACCGAGTGCCGTGCGCACCGGCTGCTTGATCAACCGATCCTGTTCCGCCGCAACGTCGCGCACGATCTGCGCCCGAACCGCGGCATCGACATTGAGCCGGGCAAAGGACGGCGTGGCTTTCAGGATATCGCCTTCGGGGTCTAGGACGGCCGCGTGAGTGTCCATTTCGGCAAAGCCGTTGATGATATTGGCGGCCTGGTCTTCCGCGGTGGTTGCGGGCGCCGCCAGGCCTGCGGTCAACAGCAGCGCATGGTTGCCATCGGCCAGCCGAATGCGTTGCATGTTGGCCGGCACGACCGGGCGCCGGAAACCCGATCCGGTGCGCATGACAAACCCCTGACGCGGCCGCTCGGCAATATCGAGCAGCGATCGTGCGGCGGCCTCGATCTGACGGAATGACGCGGTTGACGGACTGAGCCCGGCATCCATGAAGTCGTAAATACCCTCGTAGCCGAACAGGCTCGCACCGGGGCCATTCACCCACAGAACGTCGCGCAACGATTGCGACAACACGACAACGGCATCGCCCGCTGCAAAGCGCTCGCGTACCTCCTCATGCACCGCAATGTCTATGAATGGGTATTGCCCCGTCGGCATGCTTCGTCCCGAATTTTTCGATCACGGGGTTGCGGTTGCGAGCCCCGTTCCGTCTCCAAGCAAATGTCGCTTCGGTCTTTTGTCCGGGCCCCGGGGGACCGGTCGATCCACCCGAAACCCGACTGTTATTATTAAGATTTCGTTAATAAGTCGCAACGCTGTCACGGTCCAGTTGGGTGCCGTATTTGTCCTGCCTTTCCTGCCAAAAGGGTTAACGGAAATTGTGCAGTGCAAAAAATTGTTGCAATGCACAAAAAACTGCACTATGTAGGCTGCGAAGTCATTCATCAGCAAGGGTGCCTCAAAGAGGGCCCACACAAAAGGAGCGCTATTATGGCTACCAAAAAGACCGCAACCCCGGACGCTTTCGCATTTGCCGCTTTCGATCCCTCGGCCTTCACCGAATCCTACCGTGATTTCGCTGAGAAGGGCCTGGTCCAGTCGAAGGACGCTTACGCCAAGCTGAAGACCGCCACCGAAGATGCCACCAAGACCGTCGAGCAGACGTTCGAAACCGCACAGGCTGGCAGCGTCGAGCTTGGCCTCAAGGCAATCGACACCATCCGCACCAATGCAGACAACTCGCTGACGCACATCGAAGCTCTGCTTGGCGTCAAGAGCGCCGCCGAACTGTTCGAACTCCAGAGCTCGTTCCTGCGCAGCCAGGCCGAAGCCGCTGTCGATCAGGCAAAGGACCTCCAGGAAGCTGTTCGCAAGGTAGCTGAAGACGTCTCGAAGCCGGGCAAGGCTGCTTACGAAAAAGCTGCAAAGACCTTCACGGTCGCCTGACCCGCAAGCCGGTAGTGGGGACAGACAGAAAGCCGGGCATCTGCCCGCGGGCATCTGCCCGGCTTTTTTCTTGTCCGGGGTCCGAGACCCCTTGCAAAAATCACCGCATCGCCGTATGTCACGCCCTCAGCGACGACGCTGACCGTGCGGTTGTAGCTCAGCTGGTTAGAGCGCTGGATTGTGGATCCAGAGGTCGGTGGTTCGAACCCACCCAACCGTACCATTCAACAGCAAAAACCGATCCATTGATACCGAGGGTGCCAGGCACCCGCCACACCGAACCGCAGAGCTTCGATTACAGAAGCCTGGTCAGCGTTCGGGTATCAGGCCCTTTGGCGAAAAGTTCAGCACCAGAAGCAGGATGATGCCCATTGTCATCAGACGCATGTGGGCTGCGCTTTCCAGAAGATGGGCCCGCAGGGCGCTGTCTTCGGCCATGCCGGATGTCACCAGTTGCATCAGCCATAGGCCGATTGGCTCGGCTTCGACCCAGAAGAACCAGATGACAAACCCGCCCAGCACGGCGCCCCAGTTGTTACCGGAGCCTCCGACAATGACCATCACCCAGATGAGGAACGTGAACCTCAGCGGCTGGTAGGTCGTTGGCGTGAATTGGCCATCAAGCGTGGTCAGCATGGCGCCGGCAATGCCGACAACGGCCGATCCGAGAATGAAGACCTGCAGGTGCCTGCCCTTGACGTCCTTGCCCATCGCTTCGGCGGCGGTTTCATTGTCGCGAATAGCCCGCATCATCCGGCCCCAGGGGGAGTTCAACGCCCTTTGTGAGAGCCACATGATGATAAGCAACACCACCAGAAACAGCCCGGCGTAACTCAGCTTCACAACGGTCGACGACAGCTCGACGATCGCCAGCCCCCAATCGTCCGCCAGCGCCTGGAAATAAGGCGAGTTCTGAATGTCGATCTCGTAAGGCACGGGTCGCGGCAGACCGGTCACGTTCTTGACGCCGCGCGTCAGCCAGTCCTCGTTCTTCAGCACTGCGATGATGATTTCGGAGATGCCAAGCGTGGCAATGGCGAGATAGTCGGACCGCAGTCCAAGAGTGACTTTTCCGACGACCCAGGCAGCACCCGCCGCAAACACTCCGCCAATGAACCAGGAGATGATGATCGGCAGCCCGAGCCCGCCAATATTGCCTGTCAAAGCGGGATCCACCGCCTCGATTGCGGCGGCCGCGGGCAAATAGAAGTATCTGGCGTAGAAGTAGCCGACGACGCAGACGGCGACGGTGGCGAGCGTCCTCAGGCCACCCGTCAGGAACCGCCGCACCAGAATGATCGCGCCGATCATCACCACGACTGAGACGAACGCAAGCAGGATGCCGGATCCGCCGGCGGCAATAGCATTCGGAACAGGAGAAATCGAAACCAGTACCGCCGCAAGACCACCGAGAGCGGCAAAACCCATGATGCCGACGTTGAACAGGCCGGCATATCCCCACTGAATGTTCACGCCGAGCGCCATGATCGCCGAGATCAGGCACAAATTGAGTATCGCGAGCGAAAGCGACCAGCTTTGCAGGTAGCCGACGGCAACGAAAAGGGCCGCCATAATGGCAAAATACACGACATTGCGGGTCGAGCCGGTCAATCCAGTCATATCGTCTGCCCCCGAAAGATCCCCGTCGGTCTCACCAGCAGAACGATCACCAGAATGGCGAACGAGACGCCGAATTTGTAGTCCGTCGACAGGAACTGGACCAGACCCTCGGGCGCCCATTCCGGCGGCACGAGATAGGTGAGAAATTTGCGATAAGCGAATGTCAGGCCGACTTCCGAGAAGGCAATGACAAATCCGCCGGCGATAGCGCCGATCGGATTGCCCAGGCCGCCAACGATGGCGGCCGCAAATATCGGCAACAGAATCTGCAGGTAAGTGAAGGGTTTGAAACTCTTGTCGAGCCCGTAAAGCGTCCCGGCGATGGTGGCCAGTGTCGCGGCCAGGATCCAGGAGATCATGACGACCCGGTCGGGATTGATGCCGGAGAGAAGCGCCAGGTCCTCGTTGTTCGAGTACGCCCGCATGGACTTGCCCGTCTTGGTGCGCATCAGGAACCAGAAGAGCAGGGCGACGACTATGATCGTCACGACAATCGTCACGCCCTGCGTGGTTCTGAACGCCAGTCCTTCGTCGAGCCCCGTCAGTTCCCTGAATTCGCGCACCCGGATGATAAAGCGTTCACCATCGAAAAACCGCTGGTCGCCCGGGCCGATGATAAAGCGCACTAGTCCGTTGTAGATAAACATGACGCCAAGCGAGGCAATCAGGAAAATCAGCGAGCTGGAACGCTTCCTGCGATAGGACTGGTAGACGAGCTTGTCAGTCACGACGCAAAGGGCAATGGTCGCGGCTATTCCAATCGGCAAAGCGAGCAGGGCGGTCGGCAGAAAACCAAGCGTAATGCCCATCGCCTGAAGCGCCCAAGTCACCAGAATCGTGATCATGGTACCGAAGGCCATGGTTTCGCCATGGGCGAAATTCGAGAACCTCAGGACGGCGTAAATCAGCGTGACGCCCAGTGCACCAAGGGCAAGCTGACATGCATAGGTCAGTCCAGGAACGACGATGAAATTGGCCAGGAGGACAAGGCTGTTGAGGACATCTGTCATGGTCAGCCTCCCAGGAACGAACGCCGGACGTCCGGGTTTGCCATCAGGGCTTCGCCAGTGTCGGTAAAGCGGTTTGCGCCCTGTACCAGCACATATCCCTTGTCGGCGATGTTGAGGGCTTGTTTGGCGTTCTGCTCCACCATCAGGATGGCGATCCCGGTTTTGGCAATCTCGATGATGCGGTCGAAGAGCTCATCCATCACGATGGGGGACACGCCGGCTGTCGGTTCGTCCAGCATGAGAACCCCCGGGTTCGTCATCAGGGCGCGGCCGACAGCCACCTGTTGGCGTTGGCCACCGGAGAGTTCGCCGGCCGGCTGTGCCCGCTTGTCCTTCAAAATCGGGAATAGATCGAAGATCTGCTCCTTCGTGGCCTCGATATCGTCCTCGCGGATAAAGGCACCCATTTCGAGATTCTCTTCGACGCTCATGGCTGTAAAGACATTGTTTGTCTGCGGCACAAAACCCATTCCCTTGCGCACACGTGCCTGAGGCGTCAGATCCGAAATGTCTTCTCCATCCATGAGGACATGTCCCTCGCGCAGATTCAGCATGCCGAAGAGAGCCTTCATGGCGGTTGATTTTCCGGCCCCGTTTGGTCCGACGATGACCGCGATCTCGCCTTTCTCAACGCCAACCGTGCAATCATGCAGGATGTCGGCACCGCCGCCGTAGCCACCGGTCATGTTTTCACCGATCAAGAAACTCACGATGCCTGCTCCTGGGTGGGGGCTTTGCCCGGTTTGTTCTTCAGGCCGGTTCCCAGATAGGCTTCGATGACCTCTTCGTTTTGCTTCACTTCCTCGGCGGTTCCTTCCGCCAGGACGCGTCCCTCGGCCATACAAATGACCGGATCGCAAAGCCGCGAGATGAAATCCATGTCGTGCTCGATCATGCAGAAGGTATAGCCACGGTCCTTGTTGAGACGCAGGATAGCGTCCCCGATCGTGTTGAGCAGCGTTCGATTGACACCCGCGCCAACCTCGTCGAGGAAGACGATCTTGGCATCCACCATCATGGTGCGACCAAGTTCCAGCAGTTTCTTCTGCCCGCCGGAGAGGTTGCCGGCCAGCTCGTCCGCAACATGGGCCATTTGAAGGAATTCAATGACTTCATCAGCCTTGGCGCCGACGGCCCTGTCCTGATCCCTGACCTTGCCAGGTCTCAACCAGGTTTCGATGAGGCTTTCGCCGGCCTGGTCGCCGGGAACCATCATCAGGTTTTCCCGTACGGTCAGCGTGGAGAACTCATGGGCGATCTGGAAGGTTCTCAGAAGGCCCTTGGAAAAGAGCTCATGCGGTGAAAGGCCGGTGATGTCCTCACCGTCAAGCAAAACGCGTCCGGAGTTCGGTTTGAAATGGCCTGCAATCACATTGAAGAGCGTGGTCTTTCCGGCCCCATTGGGGCCGATCAGTCCGGTAATTGACCCGGTCTCAATTGTCAGTGATGCGCCGTCGACGGCGCGCAGGCCGCCGAAGTGTTTGTACAGGTCTTCGACAACGATCATGGTATGACGACCTTAGGAAAAAGGGCCTGACGAAGCAGGCCCTTTCAGTCTTCAGGAGGCTTTAGCGATAGCCGACGGTCGTATCTTTGCCGTCCTTGACCTCCAACTCACGATAGTTGCCGGCGCTCTCGCCGGGGCCGATCAGTTCGACGGCCGAAGCTCCCACGTAGTCAATCTGACCGCCGTCCTTTAGGATTTGAAGGGCCTTGGCGAGTTCTCCGGGGTAGATCTTTTCGCCCGGCGCATTTGCCACTTCGAGGACCTTGTCCTTGAAGTCGGCGCTGTTGGTCGAACCGGCAGCCTGCATCGCAAGACCAATCAGCGCAGCCGCGTCATAGCCTTCAAGCGTATAGGGTCCGACTGCGAATCCGGCAGCGTCAGCCAAACCGGAGAACGTGCCGGCACCTGGGCTGTCCGACCCGGGAAGCGTTCCGTACGATCCATCAAGATCGCTGCCGAAGGTTTCAAACAGCGTGTCGCCGATCATGCCGTCGGGCAGGAAGTAGGTGTCGAAGGCGCCGACATCGATCGATGACTGAATGATGCCCTTGCCGCCCTGATCGACGTAACCGGCAACAACCAGGACATCGCCGCCGGCCTGAGCCAGAGCGCCGACTTCTGCGGAGTAGTCGCCTTTGCCATCCTCATGGGCGGCCGTAATCGTGACCTTGCCACCAGCAGCTTCGAAACTCTTGGCAATGTTTTCAGCCAGGCCCTTGCCGTAGTCGTTGTTGGTGTAGGTGACCGCAATCGACTTCACACCCCGGTCGTGAAGAATGTCAGCAGCAATCTGGCCCTGACGGGCATCGGACGGCGCCGTGCGGAAAAACAGACCGTTGTCTTCGACCTGAGAAAGCGCCGGGGATGTGGACGACGGAGAAATCATGACAACGCCGTTTGGCTTCGCGACGTTGTTCAGGACTGCGGTCGTTGCCCCGGAGCACGCTGCGCCGACAATTGCCTTGACGCCGTCGGATGTGATGAGCCGTTCTGCCGTCGCCGTTGCGGCTGCAGCATCAACACAGGTCGTATCGCCGCGCACAGGAACCAGCATATGGCCGTCGATGATGCCGCCGGCGTCGTTGATTTCCTTCATTGCGAGTTCGGCAGCTGCGGCCATATCGGGCGTCAGCGATTCAATCGGTCCGGTGAAGCCCATGATCACGCCGACCTTGACGTCTTCAGCGATTGCGGTGCCCGCGAATAGTGCGGTCGCGGCGGCCGTCGCCAATAGCATTTTTTTCATTTTTCAAAACCTCCCATTTGTTGTTTGCTTGCATTTATACACGAATGCAATTTGGTTGCGCCCCCACTCTATAGCCGGGTCCGAACAAATACGACAGCGGGTTCTGCCCGTGACAGCGCCGCGGGATCGAATTTTTTGTTGGTAATCTTAATCCAGCAGTGCGGGAGCCACGCGCGCACCGTTGGTTCTGATCGTAAAATTTGAAGATGAGACACACAGGGGCCCGGCCACCGCGGCCTGATTGGCGGGCCTGATGAAAGACCTCGCTACAGCGCCAAGATCCAAACCCGATAGTTTGTCATTTCACCGACTTCGCGCTCCGCAGGCCTTGACAGAATATATTTTATACTTGAAATATCTCATGGAGAAACGGCAATTCACCCAGGCGAGGCTGAGCCGATATGGAATATTGTGCAAATATTTCAATGCTCTATCCGGAGTTCTCTCTTTCGGATCGGATTGGGCATGCAGCACGCGCCGGGTTCGAGTGGGTCGAGATCCAGTTCGTCGACGATGATGAGATCGAGGGAATCATCACCGCCTGCGAACAGGCAAAAATCGGCGTCATACAGATAAACACATCGCGTGGTGTGGGCGACGAGGTGGGACTTGCAGCCCTTCCGGGTCGCCAGTCGGATTTTCGCGATTCGGTCTCTGTCGGGATTGCCCAGGCAAAACAATTGGGTGTGAAACAGGTCAATATCCTGGCCGGGCGCCCGGACGACAGTGCCGATCCACAAACCTGCCTGGACATCTACATGGACAATATCCGCCACGCTGCGGACGCATTTGCCGACATCGGGGTGCGCGTCATGATCGAGCCGGTCAATCGGGTAGACCGGCCCGGCTTTTTCCTGAGCGGCCTGGATTTCACGCTTGATGTGCTCGCGAAGGCGGACCACCCGAACCTGGCGATCCTTTTCGACTTCTACCATCTGGCGATCACCGAGCCCGATCTTGCCCGCGCGGTTGAGAAAGCGGGGGCGCACATTGGACATGTGCAATTTGCCGACGTTCCCGGACGCCACGAGCCCGGGACCGGAACCACCGATTTCGAACCCGCGCTGACGGCGCTGCGCCGCATCGGTTACGCCGGCATCGTCTCGGCTGAATACACACCGGCAAACGGAACCGATGCCGGACTTGGCTGGATGCCGCGCTTCAGGGAGTTGACCCGTTGACCCAATCACCAGACCACGTGGCGGGAATCGTCGACGACATCCTTCAGGGCCGGTCCTACCGGTCGCATTCCAGCGATCCGCCGCGTGATTTCGATGATGCCTACCGGCTGCAGGACGCTGTCCATGAGCGGTTGAGCTCCGGAGAACGTGGTCCCATCGCCGGATACAAGATTGCCGTCAATTCGGCCGCTCTGCTGAGCCATTTCGGATTGCAGGAGCCGGTCAGCGGGCGCGTCTATGCGGCCCAGACGTCTTCGTCGCCAGCCCAACGCCGGATCGGCGAGTATAGCGATTTTGCCTACGAGCCCGAGATTGCAGCCATCATGGGTGCATCCATCAGTCCCTCGGATGCACCGGTCGACCGGGCCCAGGCTATCGCTGCCATCGACCGGTTTGTGCCGGCGCTGGAGCTGCTTGATCTGCGCCATTCGAAACCTCCGGAAGTCCACCTCCCCGATATGGTTGCGCAGAACATCAGCAATGCCGGGGCCGTGCTGGGCGGCGATGGAATAAAGCCCACTGACCTCGAGATAGATGGCATCACGACGACGGTTTTGGTCAGCGAACAACAACCGATCGAGGTAACCGGGGCGGCACCGCAGGATCCGGTGGAAGCGGTTACCTGGCTGGCCAATCACCTGGCACAGCGTGGCATTGGCCTTGAGGCCGGGCAGTTTGTGCTGTGCGGCACGCATATACCGATGCAGCCGATAAACGGGCCTGCCGAGATCTCCGTCGACATGTCCGGGCTGGGTCGCGTGACATTGTCTCTTTCAGGGGAGGATGAATAGGTCGCCCGTTTCAGGATCATGGTATACCTGAGGCGGCTTTTGGAATAACGTTGAGAGAATTGGTCCTCCAACGCGGCCACGGAGGTCTCTCTTACGGGGTGCACACGAGCAATCGGACCGACAAAAAGTCCGGGGCTCACATCGACAAACAACGAATGCCGTTCAAGGAGGACATCACCATGTACAAGACCATTGCCAAACAATGCGCCATTGCCCTTTCGGCTCTGGCACTGACGGCCGGGCTGGCTCGTGCCGAGACCGTGCTGACCTACTCGTCCTGGATCCCCTGGACCCATCCGGTCAATGAAGCCATCTACATTCCGTGGATGGAGGCGATCGAAAAGGAAAGCGAAGGCCGCATTAAATTCAAGCGGCTTCCGAAGGCTGTGGCCTCGCCGCCGGCTCATTTTGATGCCGTTCGTACCGGTCAGGCTGATGTCGGCTTCACGGTCCATGGCTACAGCCGCAAGCAATTCGCCGCCTACCTTTTCGCCGAACTGCCGTTTCTGGGCGAAAGCGCTGAAGTCACGTCGATTGCCCTGCAGAAAACCCACGAAAAGTTCCTGGCCGACAAGGGATTTTACAAGGGCGTTCACCTGATCGGCATGAACACGCACGGTCCTGGTGTGGTTCACCATACGAAAATGAACATCATGACGCCGGCGGAGATGGAAGGGCAGAAGATCCGTACGGGCGGTCCGATTCCACTGGCGATCGTCGAGGCCTGGGGTGGCGTTTCCATCCGTCAGCCGGCGCCAAAGTCCTATGAAATCCTGTCGAGCGGCATTGCCGACGGCATCATGTTCCCGTTCGAAAGCCTGCCGAGTTTCAAGATCACGGATATCGTCAGATATTCGACGGTCATGCCGGGCGGCTGGTACTCCAGCAGCCACTACCTGATCATGAACAAGGCGAAGTACGACGCGCTTCCGGCAGAAGACAAGGCCATTGTTGACAAGCATTCCGGTGTGGCATTCGCCAAGATGGCAGGTGCCGGCTGGGACAAGATCAACGCCTGGGGCCTTGAGAAGGTCAAAGAGGCCGGAAACACCATCAAGACGGCTCCTGATGGCACAGTCAAAGCCCTGGAAGCACTCAACGAGGATTTCCTGAAAGCCTATTTCGAAAGTGCTTCGGATATCGGCGTGGATGGTCAGGCCACCTACGAGTACTTCAAGTCAGAGGTCGATAGCGCCTCCTAAATCCGACTGACCAATGTCTCAACCAGACAATCAGGATGCACCGGCGCCGCCCACAGGCGCCGGTGCATCGATAATGTCCGCGGTCGCCAAGGGCCTGTCCTATCTGGCGTGTCTGTTCCTGTTCGCCATGATGGCGGTGACCTTTGTCGACGTTCTCGGACGCTATCTCTTTCTGAGCCCGCTTCCGGCCGGCTATGAGATCGTTTCCCTGATCATGCCGGCGATCATCTTCCTGGCATTGCCGCTGACGATCCTGCGCAACACCCACGTGACCGTGGACCTGCTCGACAGTTTCGTTCCGGCCTGGCTGGCGAAATACCAGGCCATCGTCGCCAATCTCTTCGGCGCCTGCGCCTTGGGGCTGGTCAGTTGGCGGTTGTTCATCAGAGCCCGGGATCAACACACCTATGAAGAGGTGACGGACGAACTGATCCTCGATCTCTGGCCGTTCAGCGTCACCATGGCGACGTTGTGTGCCGTTGCCGTCCTCGCCTTTGTCGCCAACATCGTTGCACTTCTGAAAGATCGCCGCACGGGAGCCGGATCGCATGACTGAAGCATTGGTCGGCCTGGCGGCGCTGCTGTTTCTCGCCTTCCTGAGGATCCCCATCGCCTTCGTGATGATCATCGTCGGCTTCCTCGGGATGGCTTACGTCCAGAACCCCATAGCCGCGCTCTACAATGTCGGGCAGACGGCCTATGACGCGGCAATCAATTACGAGCTTTCTGTGGTTCCGCTGTTCGTGCTGATGGGCAATTTCGTCGCCCGGTCGCGCATGGCCGAGGAGCTTTACTCCGCCTCCAATGCCTTCCTCGGGCACCGCAAGGGCGGTTTGGCAATGGCAACCGTCGTGGCCTGTGGCGGCTTCAGCGCCATCTGCGGCTCGTCGCTGGCGACCGCTGCCACAATGTCCAAGGTCGCCATGCCGTCGATGCGCCAATACGGCTACAGCGACTCGCTGGCCACCGGATCGATCGCCGCCGGCGGAACGCTCGGCATTCTCATCCCGCCCAGCGTTATTTTCGTCATCTACGGTATCCTCACACAGACCAGCATCGGCAAGCTGTTTGCTGCCGGGGTCATTCCCGGCATCATCGGTGTTCTGTTCTATCTCGCCGCAGTCCGTTACACGACCTGGCGCGACCCGTCGGCCGGGCCATCCGGCAAACGTCAGACCTGGCCCGAACGGATGAAGGCGCTGTCCTCGGTGTGGAGCGTGATCCTGCTCTTTTCCGTCGTCATGGGCGGCATCTATGGCGGCGTCTTCAGCCCCACCGAAGCGGCCGGCATCGGCGCCGTCGGTGCATTCCTTCTGGCCTGGGCGCGCGGCGCCCTGACGTTTCGCGTCATGTTCGAGGTGCTGGAAGAGAGCGTGCTGACGACAGCAATGCTGTTCACAATTCTGATCGGTGCGCTGCTGTTCGCCAATTTCATCAATCTGACGGACTTCCCGCAGGCCTTGCTGGCGATCGCTGCGCAGTTTTCTGACACGCCATGGCTGGTGATTCTGGCGATCCTGGTGATCTACGTCGCCCTCGGCTGTGTGTTCGAAAGCCTGTCGATGATTCTGCTGACGGTTCCGATCTTCTTCCCACTGGTCATGCAGCTCGGATACGACCCGATCTGGTTCGGCGTCTTCGTGGTCGTGGTAACCGAAATCAGCCTGATAACTCCGCCGGTCGGCTTGAACGTTTTTGTGCTGCGGGGCGTGCTCCCGGATGTCAGGACATCGACCATCTTCAAGGGTGTCACACCGTTCTGGGTTGCCGACATCCTGCGTTTGGCAGTGATTGTGTTGCTGCCGTTCGTGTCGCTGTGGCTGCCGTCCTTCGTCCGCTAGGGAGCCGGATTCTCGACAGGCAGCACGCAAGCTTGTATACCAAAGAGCAGTCTTGGTATGCCAAAGGAGTGCAGGGATGGGAAATGAAAAGGAAGATCGTCCGCTTCGTTCAAGGATAACGACTGATGGTCTGGACCGTGTTCCCCATCGCGCCTTCATGCGCGGATCGGGACTGGACGACGAAGACATCGCCAAGCCGATGATCGGCGTTGTCTCCACGCACGGCGAGACCTCACCCTGCAATGGCAATCTCGGCGACCAGGCGGCCCACGCCCATGCCGGCGTCAAGGAGGCCGGAGGCACGCCGCGGGCCTTCACCACGATTTCCGTTTCCGATGGTATCGCGATGAACCATCAGGGCATGAAATGTTCTCTGATGTCGCGGGAGGTCATTGCCGATTCCATTGAGCTGGTGATGCGTGGCCACGCCTATGACGGCCTGGTCGGCTTCGGCGGCTGCGACAAGAACCTGCCGGCGATCATGATGGCCATGGTCCGCTGCAACGCGCCGTCGGTGTTCGTTTTCGGCGGCAGCACGCTGGTCGGTCAGTGGCGCGGCAAACGGGCCACCGTGCTTGACGCCTACGAGGGCGCCGGTGCGGTTATGACCGGTGATATGAGCCAGGAGGATCTGGATGACCTGGAGCAGGTGGTCATGCCGACCATCGGCGCCTGTCCGGGTCAGTTCACCGCCAACACGATGGGCATGGTGGGCGAGATAATGGGCATTTCGCCCATGGGCAGCGCGCTCGTTCCGGCGGTCAATGCCGGTCGCGACAATATCGCACGTAAGGCGGGCCATGCGGTGATGCGGATCCTCGAACAGGGTGGCCCGCTGCCGCGTGACCTGGTCTCCATAAAGAGCCTGGAAAATGCCTGCGCCATCGTTGCAGCAACCGGTGGGTCGACCAATGCCGGCATGCACATTTCGGCGATCGCCCATGAAGCCGGCATCCGCTTTACCATGGACGATGTCTCCAGGGTATTTGAGCGCACGCCTCTGATCGGCAACCTACGCCCGGGTGGGCAATATTATGCCATCGACGTGCACCGTTTGGGCGGCGTTCCGATGATCGCCAAGGAGCTGATCGCCGGCGGGTTCCTGCATGGCGACACGCCGACGATATCCGGGCAGACACTGGAAGAAGCGGTGGCGGATGCGCCACCGCCCGATGGCGACGTCATTCGCCCGGTGTCCAACGCCATTGACAGCACCGGCGGCGTCATCGTGCTGAAGGGCAACCTTGCGCCGGAAGGGGCCTTCATCAAGGTGTCGGGCCTGAAGAAACGCGTGCACGAAGGCCCGGCCCGCGTGTTTGAAAGCGAAGAGGAATGCATGGCCGCCGTGCGCAAGCTGGATTACCAGGAAGGCGATGTCATCATCGTTCGCAACGAGGGGCCGAAGGGCGGCCCCGGCATGCGTGAGATGCTCGGTCCCACGGCCATCATCTACGGCCAGGGCATGGGAGAAAAAGTCGCGCTGGTAACGGACGGACGCTTTTCCGGCGCCACCCGCGGCATGTGCATCGGCTATCTATCACCGGAGGCCGCGGCCGGCGGCCCATTGGGTTTGGTCCAGGATGGCGACACCGTCCGCATCGACACCGAGCAGGCACGCAGCATCGATCTGCTGGTCGATGAAGCGGAATTGGAGAAAAGACGGGCCGCGGCCCGCGAGCGACCGCCAAGGAAGCTCGCCGGCGCTCACGAAAAATACGCAGCGTTGGTCGGAAGCGCCTTCGGAGGCGCCGTGACGCATTCCGGAAATGTCACCTGGGAATGGGACGATTTGCCCGATGAATAAACCCCGCATTGGATATCTGGGCATGGGCCTGATGGGCTCGCCCATGGCGTTGCGGCTGCTCGATGGCGGCTATGACGTCACCGTCTGGAACCGCAGCCCGGAGAAATGCGCAGCGGCCGTCGCGGCCGGTGCAACCCAGGCGTCGACCCCAGCCGAGGTCGCGTCGCAATGTGACATCCTGCTCATGTGTCTGATGGACGCGAAGGCCGTCGAGGCCGTGGTCTTTGGGGACAATGGCGTGGTCTCCGTCGGCGCACCACCGCTTCTGGCGGATTTCTCTACCCTTCATCCGGATTCGACCCGCGGCTTTGCTGAAAGGCTCAAGGCCGCAACCGGAGCGGACTGGCTGGATGCGCCTGTTTCCGGTGGAACGCCGGCCGCAGAGGCCGGCACGCTCACCTTCATGGTGGGCGGTAAGGAGCAGGCGTTTGAAACCGTTCGCCCGGTTCTCGAGACGATGGGCAGCAACATTACCCACATGGGGCCGGTCGGCACCGGACAGATGACCAAGCTGGTCAACCAGGTGATCTCGGGCTGCACGATGACGGTCGTCGCCGAGGCGGTCAATCTCGCGGAAAAGGCAGGCGTCGATGCCAGTCGATTGACGTCCGCACTGGCCGGCGGTTTCGCCGACTCGAAACCGTTTCAACTGCTCGCTCCCAGGATGGCCGGACGCAATTTCGAGAATCCGCTGGGAACGGTGGCAACCATGCTGAAGGACATCGATGCGGTGATCGAATTCGGCGATGCCAATGGCGCAAAACTGCCAATGACCCGCACCGCCTGCTCGATGCTCAATGCCACGGTCGACAAGGGGCACGCCGATGATGACATCTCCACTTTGATCCTGCCCTTTTCCGAGGACAGTTGAGCGCCACGAAGGACCCGGATATGCCGGATACCGAAAATCTTGCGACAAAAGCCCGGCGGGCCATAGAAGACGATATTCTCTGCGGCCGGTTGCTGCCGGGCGACGTGCTTGATGAACGGGAATGGGCGAAACGGCTTGGCATATCGAGGACGCCGATCCGAGAGGCGATCCGCGATCTGACGTCGCAGGGTCTCGTCAGCAGCCCACCACGCCAGCAGGCCTTTGTCTGCAAGGTCGACGGCTCTGAGCTCATCGAACTTTTCGAAGCGCTGATCGGCCTCGAAACGCTGGTAGCCGAGTTGGCGGCGCGACGCATCGGCAGAGCGGAGCTCGACAAGCTGCGGTCAGTCCATACGGCTTCTCAAACCGCTATGGAGGAGGGTGATATCGAAGCGTTTCAGGCCTGCAATATCCGCTTCCACGAATATCTTGCCGATGCATCGCGAAACGAAACGCTGTTGCGCTATCTGCGCTCCGTCAGGACGCGGGTCACGCCCTATCGGATCTGGTTGTTCGAAAAACTGGATCGCATGTCGCAGTCCTTTGCCGATCACGCGAGCATCATCGATGCCCTGGAGAAACGTGACCCGGTGCTGGTGCGGCAGCTGATGCGTGAACACGAGAAAATCGACAGCGATCGGCTGTTCGATTTTCTCCTGAGCGACCGCGTCACGACACGGGATGCAGGCTAGCGATGGCACCCTCGGTCACCAGGATCGGCATGATCGTTCCGCCCGCGCAAGGGTTTGTCCCGCCGGAACCAAGGCAGCTCTATCCGGACGTGGAGTTCCTCGCCAAGGGCCTCGGGCTGACCGAAATGACGCCTGAAGGTTATGACAGCGTCATCGATCGCGTCGGAGAGCTGGCGGCCGATCTGGCGGGCGAGGGCGCTGAGGTTGTTTCGCTGATGGGTACATCGCTGAGCTTTTATCAGGGCCCGGATTTCAACCGCGATCTGATATCCGCCATGGAAACGGCAGCAGGGGTTCCGTCGACCACCATGACCCAATCCGTCGTCGATGCGCTGAACCATCTGGATGCCAGCACCCTGACTGTCGCCACCGCCTATGGGGAATCGGTCAACACGCCGCTGCAAGAGTATTTGAGCGCCAGTGGTTTCGCGATCAAAGCGCTGCGTTTTCTCGACATCAAGGATGTGAAAGACGTCTTCGACGTCACCGACCGGAATATCATCGATCTGGCCGACCGGGCGGTGGAGGCGGCACCCGATGCTCAGGCACTTTTCATTTCCTGCGGCGGCCTGCAGACGGCGTCGATTACCCAGCCGATCGAAGACCGGCATCGTTTACCGGTCGTGTCGAGCGCCATGGCCGGGGTTTGGGGCGTGGCCCGGTTGGCAGGCCTGTCGACGCGGCGAGACGGTTTCGGCCGACTTTTCGAAACCTAACGAGATGTTTGCGGGGCCGCAGCGATAAAGGCGGGATGATCGATACACTTGTCGTAGATCGCCGAGAGCCGCGGAAAGGCGGTCCGGTCCAGATTGAAACGGGTCACTGCCTTGCGCATGTGCGGCACCAAGTGCACTTCCGCCCATCCGGGCTGGTCCCCGAAACAGAAATCATGGGCCGCCGACTGTCCCTGCAGCAGTGTTTCCAGCCGCGAAAAGCCTTCTGTGAACCAATGGTCGCTCCAGCGGTCGAGTTGAGACTGCTGCAGAGCGAATGCGTTATGCAGATATTTCCGGACCCGGCGGATGTCGACGGCGTGCATTTCGCAGCTGATATACTGGCCAAACGACCGGGATTGCGCCCTCAGCACCGGATCTGATGGAAGCAGTGGCAGCTCCGGAAACCGCTCCTCAAGATAGTGAAGAACGGCGTTCGATTGCGGGATGAGCTGGTCGTCCACGGCAAGTGTCGGCACCAGGCGCTGCGGGTTGATCCGCTCGTAGGCGTCCCAACCGATGTCATCAACCGAGATGGCCTCGTAGGACAGGTCCTTGAGGGCCAGAGCGATCCGCACACGCTCTGTCGAGGAACTCTGATCTCGCCCGTAAAGCTGCAGAACCATGGCAAGCGCCCACCCAATTCGAAATTTGCCAAGCCATGACCTTGCCCAAAGTTGTGCTCCGTTACCAGAGCGTGCCGCATCCGGGATCAGTCGCCAACAGTGTCAGTGGTGCGGATCAGCGGCTGATGGGCACAACGAAACGAACCGCCAACCATGCAGGGGACCCTATAAGGCAGTCGCAGGACTTCGAAGTTTCGCGCCTTCAAACCGTCAGCGATGATATCGAGCTCGCTTTCGGCCGGCACGACAACCGTCCGGTCGTTCAGGACTAGATTGTTGCAGCCCATGTGAGACTTGGCCAGCGCCTTCGGGACGTCAAACACATCCCAGTCGTCGAACAGCGCCGGCAGACCTTCCGGTAGTGCATCCAGTGCGGCGAAGGCGATGCCCTCTCGTGGCGTCATCAGGACACAATCCAGATGCGGGAACATCGGATCGATCGCAACTGTCTGCACCGTATAGTCCGGCCCCAGCATGTGTTGCAGCCAACGCGCACCCTCGGGGTTGCTGCACCCGCCGGAATGCCCGACGAAAATGGTCTTGCCCAGAACAAAGACGTCGCCGCCTTCGAGATATCCCCATCCCGGCCCGCTGCATTCGTCTTCCGCGCCGCCGTCGGGCTGCGCGAAATACCGAGCGCCACGCTTCATGGTGCCGGCCAGAACGGAGCGGATCGCAAACCGCTGGCGCCGATGAAAAAGGCTGCGGGGAGCCAGCTCGATGACGTTGTTGCCGATGGTCACGAAAGGGTCGCGCATCCACGGCGTCGAAACACCGTGATCTTCGCCGCGGGGAAACTTGCGATTGAGCGGGCTGATCGCCTCGGCCACGTGCACCTTGACGCCATAATCTTCCAGGAAGTCGATTGCCCCCTGAACCTGGCTGCTCATCTCGGCAAACAGGTCCGGACTGGCTTCTCTCATGTCGCGGCCGGCATTCCTCATCCAGAATTCGCCGAATTCTCCCTGTGCCCTCAGGCGGGAGTCGTTGTACATGAGCGGCAGTACCCAATGATCGGGTGATCCATAGACACATTCCTTCAGATCGGCCCATTCGGACTCGACATAAATGGGCGCTTCCATCCCACTTTCTTCAGCTCTCTGGATTGTCATTGTTGCCCTCTGGCTGATCAAACTTCTGACGAGGAAGCCGCAGGTACCTGACACCCGTAAGACAATCCCCGCAGCAACTTTTAAGGCCTCTACAGCAGGTCAGGATTTTTCGATCGGCTTGCTACGCATCAGGCCGATGGTCTCGCGTTGCGCCCGGCGGCAGGACACAGGCGGCAGACCCTGAGCGATCAGCGACAGGTCTTCCAGAACCAATGTGCCGATCTGTTGTAACGCGTTGGTCAGCGCACCGGCGCGATGAGCAGAAAACAGCATATTGGGTGTTTGCCGTATCGGGTCTGAAGCCGCGACTGGTTCCTGTGGGAAAACATCGGTGGCTATTCGCAGTCGTCCCGCAGCCGCCTCTGCCTTGAGGGCGTCGAAATCCGCCAGCGCCGCGCGGCTCAAAAGCACGAGCATGGCGCCATCCTGCATCCAGGAGAGTCGCCTTGCATCCAGCAGGTGTTGATTCTTCGACGTCACTGCCGCTGTGACGAAGACGAGGCGACAATCCTTCAGCACCGTTTCAAGGGCGCCGGGCTCGACACCTTGCCGCAGCAAAAGGCCTTCCGGCAGCCACGGATCGTGAACGAGGATGCGTGCCTGGAACGGCATCAGCAGCTGACGTAATGCCTGTCCCAGGTCTCCAAACCCGACGATCCCGATCTGACTGCCCGTGAGCAGTTCCGCATCGGCGTTTCCGGAGAGACCGTATTTTTCCTCGCCTTCCACAAACTTGCCGTGGCCGATGTGAATCCCTCTTGCCAGGGACAGCGCCATGCCGAGGCCGATTTCCGCCACAGGTATCGCAAAAACCGAACTCGGCGTCAGCACGTGGATGCCGCGCTCAAAGCAGGACTCATAGTCGATATTGGGCAGAAAATTGGTTTCCACGTTGAAGATCGCACGCAGATGCGGGGCTGAGTCCAGCCGCGTTTTGTCCACCGGCTGCTGAGAAATGAGCACGTCCGTGTCCGGCAGATGAGCCTGGTACAAGGCGTCCCGGTTCTCTTCGTCGACTTCGATAACCTCATGGTCTCGCCAAAGGTTTTTTCGAGCATCCTCGGTGAAAATCTCCGCCGTCGTGCGCGGCGCAGGATCGTAAAGGATACGCATGGCGTCACCCGATTCCTTCAAAAAACGATTTACAGCATAAAACGTTTTTTCTATCCTATCTGCAAGAGGAGACTATGTCCGCAGTTCGAAGCAAAGCTCGATCAAGGCCAAGACCATCCATTCTGGATGTCGCCCGCACCGCCGGCGTGTCCCCCGGATGCGTGTCCAACGTCATGAATGGGCGACGGCGGCAGGATGATCCGATCGGGCGTGCTGTCCTGGAGGCGGTCGAGAAGCTTGGCTATCGTCGCAACACCATTGCTTCAAACCTTCGGCGTCAACACAGCCGCATCATCGGCCTCGTGATCCCTGACTTCGAAAACCCATTTTTTGCGGAGCTTGTGGCCCAACTGGAACGCTTCGCCGAGGAAACGCAATACCGCATCGTCGCCACGTCGAGCCGTGAAGATCCGAAGATCGAGGCACGGGAAGTCGACGAATTGATCGGCTGGCGAGTGGCCGGCGTTCTCCTGGTTCCGTCACAGGCTACATCGCCTGAAGATCTTCTGGAGGGCAATGAAACGCCCTTTGTTCTCATGGACAGAATTGCGCCTTTGGAGGGGTTCGACTGCATCGGCGTGAACAATGCCGAGGCCAGCGCCGAGGTAATGCGGAGGCTGATCGATCTCGGTCACAGGCGGGTGCTTGTTGTCCATCTCGGCAAGGAGATCGGCAACGTCAGGGAGCGGCTTGAAGGTGTAAAGCGTGCGGTTTCAGAGAGTGGAGTGAGGGTTGAGGTAGACTTTCTGCCGACCGGAGGAACGGTCGAGAGTGCTCGCGAGAAAATTGATCGCTATCTCGAAGACCATCCGGAGCCGACGGCAATATTCAGCCTGTTCAACCCGGCAACGTTGGCCGCCTACGGGATCACCCAGGCCCGCAACCTCGATCCCGGAAGGAAGACCGCTCTGGTCGGTTTCGACGATAGCGCCTGGATGGCACAGGTTCATCCGCCGGTGGCGGCCATCGTTCAGCCTGTCCGTGAGATCGCGAAAAATGCCTGGGAACGTCTGCTTGCAAGGATCGAAGGTGGCGACGGGCCGGGAGGAATCATGCGCGTCGGCTGCCGCCTGGAACCGCGGGGGACGCTGGTGGCAGCACAGGGGAAAGGAACCCAATAGTGGACCGGCCCAGAAAGGGCTGGCCGCGAGAGATTGCACCCGCGCGCCGAAGCAGGCGCGTCATTTCAGCTAGCCAAGGGAGGAAACCTAATGCTGAAGAAACTGACATTGGCCGCAATGGTCGGTATGTTTGCACTGCCGGTGCAGGCGGAGACCTATGGCGTCTTGATGAAGACCTTGTCCAACCCGTTCTGGGGGGCGATGGAACTCGGAGTGCGCGAGGGCGCTGATGCCGCCGGCGTCGAATACTATCTGCAGGCAGTCGAGAGCGACCAGGCCGCGGAGCCTCAGCTCAACGTGTGCAACACGATGCTGGAACGCAAGCCTGATGCGATGATCACCGCCGCGATCAATTCGACCATCCTTCTGCCTTGCCTCAAGCGTGCCAACGACATGGGCATTCCCGTCGTCGATCTCGACGGAAACCTTGACCACAAGATCGCCGCGGACGCAGGCGTCGACATCGCCTTTTCGATTGGTTCCGACAATGTTGCGGCAGGCGGGCAAGGTGCCGAATGGCTCGTTGGCCAGATCGGTGCAGACGCGAAGGGACCGGTTCTGGTGATCGAAGGCCTGTCCGGCAACGTGACCGGTCAGAAGCGCGCATCCGGATTTGCCGACAAGCTGGCGGAACTGGCTCCAGGTCTGGAAATCGTTGCTTCGCTGCCGGGAGACTGGGACCGTGGCAAGGCAGCGAACATCACCAACGACATCCTGACTGCACATCCTGGCCTCGTCGCCATCTTTGCGGCGAATGACGGCATGGCTCTGGGCGCCGTCGAGACCGTTTACGCTGCCGGCAAACAGGATCAGGTGACGGTGATCGGTGTCGACGGAAACTCCGATGCCGTGAAGTCCATCAAGTCCGGGCGCCTGTCAGCTTCCGTGGCGCAGCTGCCCTACCTAGTCGGCAAACAGGCGGTCGAGATGGTCAAAGGCATGAAGGACGGCCAGAAGCCGGACGGCGACTGGATCTACGTCCCGACCATGGTGCTGACCAAGGAAGTTCTCGAAGCGGGCACGGACCCGATGCTCGAGTTCGTGAAGTAAAGATCAATCGGCCGGGCCGGCGGTTTGTCGGCCCGGCCTGCCTACCGACTGATTCTCATGCTCAGACTTCTGGAACGCACCCATATCCGCGTCGAGTCGATCCTGGTTCTGCTGGCTCTCGGCGTGATCATGACGGTGCTTTCGCCTGTAACCTGCGACGGGGTGCGGGTGTTTCTGACCGCCAGCAACCTGTTCAACATCATCCTTGCGACCGCAACTTTCGGTATCCTGGCGATCGGCGCGACGTTCGTCATCAGCGCCGCAGGCATCGACCTGTCGCTGGGCTCAGTCCTCGGGCTGGCCTCCGTCACGGGTGCGGCGCTGTGCGTAACACTGGAGCTTCCCTGGTTCTTCGCCATCATTGGCGCACTCGGTGCCGGAGCGCTGGCCGGGGCCGTCAACGGCTTCATCGTCACCCGAGGGCATGTGCCGGCGTTCATCGTGACGCTCGGAATGTTGGGCATCGCTCGCGGTTTGGCGCTGATCATATCCAGCGGCCGCGGGATCTATGGTTTGCCGGACGAAATCCTGTTTCTCGGCCAGGCGCGGCCCTGGGGCATACCCACACCGGTTTTCATTCTGGTCGCGGTTGCGCTGATCGCCCACTATGTTCTGGCCCACACGCCGTTCGGGCACCACACGCTGGCTCTCGGAGACAATGAGAATGCTGCCCGCGCGACGGGCATCAATGTTCGCCGGCAGCGCGTGATCCTGTACACAATCTCGGGTCTGATGGCGGGTGTGGCCGGCCTCATCTTCACGGCGCGGGTCAACACGGGTGATCCGACAGCCGGACTCAATTACGAGCTGCTCGCCATTACAGCCGCCATCATCGGTGGCACCAACCTGTTCGGCGGTCGCGGCTCCATTCTGGGAACGATGATCGGTGCCCTGATCATGGGCGTGCTCCAGAATGGGCTCAACCTCATGGCCGTACAGGCCTATTACCAGCAGATGGCGATCGGAGCCGTCCTGATTGCCGCGGTGTGGTTGGATCAGGTTCGAAGCAGAGACAGGCGAGCACAATGAGCCTCTTGGAGTTGGCAGGTGTAGAAAAGTCCTTCGGCGCGGTGCAGGTGCTCTACGGCGTCAATCTTTCCATTGCAGCTGGCGAGGTCGTTGGTCTGGTCGGCGACAATGGCGCCGGCAAATCAACGCTCATGAAAACCATCACCGGGGTTTACCCAGTGGACAATGGTAGCGTCCATTTCGACGGTCAGGACCTGACTCTCGAGGATCCGGGGACGCGGCGCGAGCTTGGCATCGAAATGATCTATCAGGATCTTGCGCTCGCACCCCAGCAGGATGTCGCCAACAACATCTTCCTCGGCAGGGAACCGACAAAGCGCCTGTTCGGATTGATTCCGAAATTCGTGGACAAGACCAAAATCGATGAACGTGCCACGGAGATGATCGATCGACTGGGCGTCCATGTTCCATCGATCCATATACCGGTCGGCATGCTGTCGGGCGGGCAGCGCCAGACCATCGCGATCGCACGCGCACTGACATTCAAACCCAAACTGGTCATCATGGATGAGCCGACCGCGGCATTGGCGGTGAGGGAGGTCGAGAGCGTGCTCAAGCTCATCAAACAGATGCAGGGCGAAGGCATTGCGACCATATTGATCAGTCACCGGCTCAACGATGTTTTCGAGGCCTGCAGTCGAATTGTTGTCTTGCGCCGTGGCAATGTTATTGCCGATCTCAAACGCGATGAAACCGACATGGCGGAAGTCGTGTCCTATATCGTCGGCGCTCACGGCTAGGAAAGCAAAGGAACAATCATGCCGCGTCTCGGAGTGCATTCACTCGCCTTCACGCCGCTTTGGGATCCTTCGGAGGCCGACCGTCTTCTGCCTCCGATCCTGGAGCATGGCGTCGGCGCAATCGAGACACCGCTGCTGGATCCGGAAAACTACGATGCGGCGGGCACCCGGGCCGTCGCGGAGCGCCACGGCGTAGCCATCGTGTGCTCTCTGGGTCTGCCCGCGGAATTGGAGGTGGGCCGTGATCTTGAAGAGGTTGCGGACTATCTGAACCGTGCATTGGAAGTCGCCAGACTGGCTGGCTCGGATTGCTTGTCCGGGGTCACCTACGGCACGATCGGCAAAACCTCCGGAGCTCCTCCAACGGAAGCCGAGCTGGATGGAATTTGCAGACTGCTCGAACGGGTGTCCAAGTCCGCCAAGCGCATCAACATGCGTCTGGGAATTGAGCCGTGCAACCGGTATGAGACCCATCTTTTGAATACTTCCAGCCAGAGCGCATCCATGATCGATCGCGTCGGAGCCGAGAATGTCTTTATCCACCTCGACACCTATCACATGAACATCGAGGAGAAGGGCTTTCGCGAAGGCTTTGCCGATGCCGGCAATCACCTTGGATATATCCACATCTCCGAATCGAACCGCGGTGTGCCAGGCCGCGGAACAATCGATTGGCGGGACGTATTTGAAGGCGCCGCAGCCGCCGGGTATGACGGCATCATGACGATGGAGAGTTTTGTGCACCTGGCGCCGGAAATCGCATCTGGGCTGGCGGTATGGCGGCCGGTCGCGGAAAATCCGGAAGACGTGATTACCGAAGGGCTGCCCTACCTTGTCGAACAGGCGGCAGCCGCCGGCATTCGTTTCGAACGATGAACAAGGCTATTCCCGTAGAGTACGCGGAACTTGCTGACATCGTCCGCGAGCGGGGTAAAACCGCTCGCAGCTTTACAGCCATCGCCGGAGCTCCCGGATCCGGCAAGTCGACCCTGGCGGAACGATTGGCAGACAAATTCAATACCGAGGACCCTGGAAGCGCCGCGGTGCTTCCCATGGACGGGTTTCATCTGGATGACTTGATCCTGATCCCACGCGGTTGGAGGGACCGCAAGGGTGCACCGCACACCTTCGACGTCGAGGGATTTGCATCCATGTTGTCCAGGCTGCGGGATGGGACTGAGCACGAGATTCTGGTGCCCGTTTTCGATCGCGAGATCGAGATTGCCAGGAACTGTGCCCGGTCAATAAAAGCCTCGGCGCGTCATATCATTGTCGAGGGCAACTACCTGTTTCTTCAGCGGTCACCCTGGTCCGGGCTCATGGACCGGTTTGATACAACCGTCTTTCTCGATGTGCCGATGTCCACCTTGCGTGCGCGTCTCGAACAGAGATGGAATCACCTGTCACCTCCGGAGCGCGCCAAAAAACTTGAACAAAACGATATCCCGAACGCGCTGTTGGTCCTCAAGGAAAGCGCCCAAAGCGAATTTGTCGTCTCCGATGCGGGCACAATTGCCTGAACCGACTTGGTTGAAGTCCAACCGTCAGGCGAACAGCCCATTGAAGGTCGGAAGCCCGGCCTGAAGGCTTCAAAGTGAAGACGCGTCGCGGCCTGTTACATAGGCGAAGGATTGCACGATCAAGTCGTAGACCACGTCGAGTTCTTCGCGATCGGTGGGCGTGTAAATCATCACGAATCCTTCCCAGCCCGGCCTCCTGTTGGCCCAGGGATGTGCTATGGCCCAACCTGCTTTTGCGGCCCGTACAGCGAGTTCGGGCGAAAGTGATGCGTGCAGGCTGCCGTCCGGATGAAGATGGGCAAACTCGCGGCCGCCGACAATCACCTCGGGTCTGGCAAGTGCCACATCGTCTTTGATCCGGAAGCCTTGGGCGCCCGGCAGGGATATGACCGTCGGCCCGATCCGAACTCCAGGGATATTGGAAACCCGTTTGAGCAGTTCCGCGGAAATGGCAGGGTCGGGTTTAACGCCAATCTGAACGTGCGGAACGCCGTTCGTGGTCCGGGGAATTGGCGTTTCCCGCCTGGGAAGATCCAGGGCTTGTGTCGTCGCTGAAAAAACAGCGACGAGGGCCAGGGCGAGAAAACCCTGCACTATCGGTTTGATGTTCAACTCAGCACCCTTCAGGCAGCGATATGTTGAGCTGGTCTATGGAAACCGTCGCCGCCCCGGCTTTCGCCGGAGCGGAAGATTTGCGGATTGGGCTAGCTGGCCGGCGCGCGATAAGCCTTGTGACAGGCGCTGCAGGCACCGCCCAGTCTGCCCATCGCTCCACCGAGGGCCTGTTGTCCATCGCCTGCTGCCGCTTTCATCGCTTCTGCCGCCGCCAGAAGCTCTGCGGATTTTGCGCCGACATCCGGAAAATTCTGCCAGATAGCCGGAAGAGCCCGGGAACCTTTCACTGCGTCACTGTCGGAACCTGGAGCCCAGGCTTGCGGTTGGTGGATTGATGCGGCAAGCACGATGTTGTTGGCCGCCAGAACCGCGGCTTCAGCATTGTATTCGGCATCGCCCTTGGCCATCGCGCCAAGGATGCCGAGGTTGAACGCATAAAGCTGCATCTGTGCCTGGCGCGCCTTGATGCCGGCGGCAAACGGGCTGGCATGATTGTCTGCAAGAACCGCTCCCGCTGTCAGCGACGTGATGAGACCGGCTGCGAGCAACGATAATTTCAACTTCATGGCCATTTCCTTTGCTTGTAAGGTTTTGCGAAAGCTCGCCGGTTCCAGCGTGCTCCCCAATTGAGTTCAATTTTCAGAGCATCAAGCGTTGTGGGTTTTCCTTCTGCGAGGCATAGCTGAAGGCGCTTGACGCTACTTTCTCGGCAACTGCACTGTAGAACAGACTGTATCGCTATGCAACAAATTGTACTACAAAGGATGAATGACCCTGACTGAAGATCCGCGCATAATCGCCACGCGCACTCTCGCACTCGATGCCGCGCAGAAGATCCTTCAGGAACAAGGGGTGTTGTCCGTCACGCACGGGGCGGTGAGCAAGGCGACCGGTATTTCACGCAGCACCCTTTACCGGCACTGGCCGAAGCTGGAGGAAATGCGCAATGACGCGTTCCTGCTGGCGGCGACGTCACCGAAATTCGCACCGATGACAAACGGGCCTTTGCACACCGATCTCGCCTCGATGATGGGCAAACTGAGGATTGCCCTTAATGAAACGCCCTGGGGTCAGGTTGCGCCGCAGGTCATTGCGGCCGCTGCTACCGATGAACAGGCGCGGGCGGTGATCGAAGGTTTCATGAGAGATCGCATTGCCAGCATGGAAGATGTCTTCGAGGCGGCCAGAGAACGGGGGGAACTGCGCGAAGGTGTTCCGGTCAGGCAGTTGATCGAGATGGCGATTGCGGTTCCCTATTTTCGGAAGCTGATTGCGGGGTTGCCCTTGGATCAGCAATGGCTCGACGATCATGTCGATCTGATTTGCCGCCTGGCGACACAGCCGCCAGAGTAAAGGCTTCTATCGAGGGCTCATTGCCCTTGTCGCCACGACAAATTGTTCGACCATCCACCGGACTGCCGGATTGCTGCGCGCCCGCTCGTGCCAAATCAAATGGTAGGGAAATCCTCGGCTGGGACGGTACGGCACAGCCTCGACATTGTAATCGCGAGCGAGCAGTGCGCCGAAGCGACCTGGCACCGGTGCAACTGCATCGGTATCGGCAACGATAAACGGCATTGCCGTAAAGAACGGAACCGAGAGGGTGGATTCGGTGCTGCCGCTGTCGTCGCGCAAGACCGGATCAGGCTGCAGGTTCTCCTGCGTCGGATAGGAGAACTCCACCTGAGGAATCCCGGTAATGTCCTCAGGCTCAAGAGCACTTCGCTCTGAAAGGAGATCCAAGAGCGGGTGCCCTTTGCGCATGACCAGGGCGTAAGTTTCATCGAAAAGCTTCTGGACGATGAAATCGCCCTTCACGCTCAGGGTCGCATAGAGCACGAAGTCAATCTCGCCGTGGTCCAGCATTGTGAAGCTTTCCGGTACCAAGGGCGACACGTCGACCGATATCGACGGCGCGTCTCCTGACAGTTTCCGCATCAGGGGCCCGACGACGCAGGCAACCGCGTAGTCCGTGCAGGCAACCCGAAATGTCCTGTCGGATTCGAAAGGGTTGAACTCAGGTTTTGAGAAAACGGCCTGCAGAGATGAAATCGCTTCCAAGACCGGCTCTCGCAAAGACCGTGCGTGGTCCGTCAACTGATACCCTTTCTGGGTCCTGATCAGCAGCGGATCGCCGATCAGGCGGCGGGTGCGGGCAAGCATTCGGCTGGCTGAGGGTTGGCTGATCCCGATTATCTCGCCTGTGCGCGTCACGCTTTCCGTCTGAAGAAGGACATCGAGAAAACTCAATACGCGCATATCCAACATGGCGAGATTTGCATTCATTTTTTGCATGCTGGTTATCCAGTATCAGTCATTTTCAGAATGCACGGATATCATTATCGATCCGAATGACGCAACCAGCGACGGATCCCCATCTGCCGCTGGGCTCTGAGTTTCAATGGAGAAAAACGCCTTGATTACGTTGACCATCAACGACGTCCGCCATGACATCGATGTTCCTGAAGACATGCCACTGCTCTGGGTGATCCGCGATATCGTCGGCTTGACCGGTACCAAATTCGGTTGCGGTGCAGGCCTCTGCGGTGCCTGCACGGTTCACTTGAACGGCGAGGCGGTGCGCTCCTGTCTGACAAGCCTGGATGAAGCGGCCGGTGGCTCCATAACCACCGTCGAGCATATTGGATCGACAGAAGCCGGAGCCAGAGTCCAGGCTGCGTGGCAAGATCTTGACGTTCCCCAATGCGGGTACTGTCAGTCGGGACAGATCATGTCGGCAACTGCGCTGTTGGCAAAAACGTCGACGCCCGACGACAGCGAGATCGATGATGCCATGGCGGGAAATCTGTGTCGGTGCGGCACTTATGCACGCATTCGCGAGGCCATTCATGAAGCCGCAGGAGCGCAAGGGGCATGATTTCGGAGACAGCTTTCGTCAGCCGACGGGGCTTCCTGGCCTCGGGCGCCGCGTTTGGCGGTGGATTGTTAGTGGCCATGTCAGCGTCCCGACTGGCGCTTGCGAACACGGTTCTCCGCAGTGACAACGACTTGGGCGGTACTGGTTTCAAGCCAAGCGCATACATCGAAATCGCTTCCGACGGACGGGTGATCCTCACCATCGGCAAGTCGGAAATGGGGCAGGGCACATTGACCGGCATTGCCCAACTGATCGCAGACGAATTGGGCTGCGAATGGGGGACCATAGCGGTGGTGCAGGCGAAATCCGCACCGGAATTCGGGTTTCCGTTCAATGGTTTCATGATCACCGGTGGATCGAGTGGTCTGCGCAGCGAATGGGTGCGCATGCGGACAATGGGTGCGGCAGCTCGTATGATGCTCGAGCAGGCAGCGGCCAACAGGTGGGGCACCGATGTCGATGCGCTGTCAGTCGCGGACGGTGTCGTTTCCGGTCCGGGTGGTCAGCAAGCGACCTTTGCAGATCTCGCATCCGAAGCATCGAAATTGCCGGTACCAGCCAAACCGTTGCTCAAGCCGGCTGGCGAGCGTTCGATCATTGGCAAACCGACGAGGCGGCTGGATACAAGGCAGAAGATTACGGGGCAGGCAGAGTTCGGCATCGATGTTCGGGTTCCCGGCATGCTGACCGCGGTGGTGATTTCGGCCCCTCAATTTCAGGCGACCGTACTGTCCTTCAACGCAGAAAGGGCGTTATCTCGCGCCGGTGTCCGCGATGTCATTTCCATCTCGACCGGTGTAGCGGTCCTTGCCGATCATTACTGGGCAGCACACTCGGCCCGCGACGACGTGGACATCGAATGGGAGCCCGGCCCGTTTGCCGGCGTGGGCATGGATGACATTCGCGATGGTTATAGCCGAGCTCTCGACACTTCGGGATTGGTTGCCGAAGCCAAAGGCAATGTCGAGTCGGTCATGGAAGGCAAATCCATCACACGCGAGTTCGAACAGCCCTATCTCGCCCATGCTTGCATGGAACCCATGAACCTGACGGTTTCCATAGGCGACGGTGTCGCGGAAGTCTGGGGACCGACGCAGGCGCAAAGTATCGTGCAGAGGACCGTTGCCAAGATCGCTGGTATCGATCCGGAAAACGTCACCGTGCACACGACGTTCCTGGGAGGCGGGTTCGGACGCCGCTCTGCGCAGGACTTTGTCGCGGCAGCGACTGAAATCGCAATGGTGATCGGTCGACCGGTTCAACTGGTCTACTCCAGGGAGGACGATATGCGCGCCGGACGGTATCGCTCCTTCAATCTCACCCGTGCGACCGGGATTCTGGATGATGTCGGAGATCTTGCGGCCCTCGATGTCAAGATTGCCAAGCCGTCGGTTTCGAAGTGGTCGGGCTTGTCTTTCCTGATCCGGGAAGATGGCGTTGACGAGCAAGCCGTCGAGGGTTTGGTCAACCTGCCTTACGACATTCCGAACACCCGTATTGAATGGGTGGATCATGATCCCGGGTTTCCGGTTCATTTCTGGCGAGCGGTGGGTGCATCTCACAATCCGTTTGCCATAGAAAGCTTGATCGATGATCTCGCGATCTCTGCCGGCCGAGACCCGCTGGAGTTTCGGCGGAGGCTGTTGCGGAACAAACCCCGGCATCTGGCCGTTCTGGAAAAGCTGGCCGAAAAAGCCGGATGGTCAAACCCGGTTCCCGACAACGTTGGACGGGGTCTTGCGCTGGTAACATCCTTCGAGAGCATAGTCGGAGAGGTCGCCCAGGTGCGGATCGTCGACGGTGATTTGCGCGTCGACAAGGTGACGTGTGTCGTGGACTGTGGTGTGGCGGTTAATCCCGGACAGGTGGAAGCGCAGATGCATTCCAGCATCGTGTTTGGCCTGAGCGCTTTTCTTCGCGGCGAAATCACGCTCGCCGACGGCGAAATCGAGCAATCCAACTTCCATGACTATGAGCCGCTGCGCATATCCGAAATGCCGCACATCAATGTCAGCATAGTGGAGGGGGCGGACGAACCTGGCGGCGTTGGCGAGCCAGGTCTGCCGCCACTTTTGCCGGCTGTTGCCAACGCGGTTTTCAACCTCACCGGTGAGAGAACGACGCGATTGCCTTTCAGCTCGTAGTCCTTGGGGTCTCTGCCGACACCATAGACCCATTCACCCATCTCCGGCCTCAGCCGCAATTCAACACGATGAAAGAGCATGTCCCGATGATGAAGCTTCTACATCCCTTGGTTTTCGCAATGATGATCCAGCCAGTCCTTGCGGATGGAACGACTGTCAGCGGTTTGCCGCCCTTCACCGAAGCTGTCATGCCGATGGGATCGGACCTGTTTGCCGTTTCTATCGGTCCCCGCGGTCCGGATGAGGAATTTGGCTCCGATGCCGTCAACGGCGGCCTCTACAGGATCAGTTCCAACGGAGCTCGTAAAAAGATTGTACTCTCTGACGGGGAGGGACTTCGGAACCCGACCGGAATCACGGAAATCGGCGGTCAAATCATCATCGTTGACGGGAACCAGGTGATTTCCACGTCACCCGACGGCAATGTCAATTGGCGCACAAGCCAAAGTGGGGACGGTGTTTTCTTATACGATGTCGAAGCATTGGATGACGCGACGCTCATTGTGAGCGATTTCGGGCGTGGGGCCTTTGCCAGCGTATCGGCCGAAACCGGCGCCTTTCAGCCCTATCTGGAGGAAATTCAAATCAAGGGTCTCGCCCGGTTCGAAATCGACGGCGATCAGATTTATGCGGTGTCCTGGGGTGCCGACGATGCGTGGGACAGCGCCGTTTATCGGGTCTCAAACATGGACAACGGGGCCGTATCTGAAAAATTTGCGGATGGCTTTGGTAATCTCGAATCCGTGGACGTCATCGGTGGAAAGGTGTTTGTCGGCGGCTATCGTGGGCATGAGGACCATCAAACGACCAGGCTGATGAGGCTGGATGCCAACGGCGATGTTCATCCGCTGGGGCATGGCTCAAACACGCGAGGCATTTCGGACATCTATTCCGATGGCCGGTCTGTGTGGCTGACGTTTTTCTATGATGCCGGGTATTCCCAATTGCCAGCCAAGCACGTGGCGGCCGAGATGTGATCCGAGAAGGAACGGATCGACACAAACTTATTCGCCCAAACAGCGCACCAATGGGCCGTTCGTGTGCGGGAAATCCCAACGCAGCGTCAGATGATCGCCGGACAGGATCAATCCAAGAAAGTAGCCCCGGACGTCATCTTCATTGCACCGCGCGTGCGCTCCGGTGAAATAGCCGTTGGCGCGACGCTCCATCGGGCCCCAGTCCAGGCTGCACCAGAACCAGCCCTGCCTCAACCATTCCCCATCGATCACAAAGGGTTCTGCTCGAACCGATCCTCCAGGCTTGATCGGCGCGCGCGAGCATTGCTCAGCCGTGCCCCATGTTCCGTAGAAGACTGCGCGTTCGTCCGCTGCGACCGGCGCGGCGAGCAAAGTGAAGAAGGCGATCAGATCAGGCATGCGCATCTTCACTGGATAGCGATTTAGGGTCACACTCGCCAATCACTTCCCGCTTAACAGTTGTGCGTGCTTTGCCAACTCCGAGCATCGCCATGCAGGCGGCACTCACAGGACATTGACGCGTTTTTGATTGGCAGTCCTTCGGATTGGGGCCGTAATGTCCCGCCAATCGCTCTCATGCTTGGCGGATGCCCCCACGGTGGACACCTTGAGCATGCGACAGATGAATGAAATGGGAGTTTCGATATGACGACGGTGGTTGGTTCCCGGTCTGGCAGGGCTTTGGCTGCAACCATGGTGGTTGCGCTATCTCTTCTTGCGTCCGAGGCTTCGCAAGCCCAGGTTGCCAAGCCGCTCGCCGAACATGTCATCTCGACTTTTGGCGAACGTCCATCGGTGCCGGATGGGCCGCTTTCTTCGGATTTGGAGAGAGCGGTTCGGGTGGCCTTTGTCGACCCCGTTACGCAATCGGTTTGGGGCACGGAGCAAATGGATGCCCTGCGGGACGTCGGCGCCTCAAAGGATCCACGGTTGGGCTGGATTGTCAGCGACCTGATGCGATTTGCGTCGTCACCGCAACTGAACACGATCCTCGCGTCAACCGCGTCCGAACTGCTCGGCAAGGAAGTGCGACCGGAAAACTCCTGGGGCACCCTGACCGACCATCTCATGGCCTGGGACATTCCGGCGCCGCCCGGCTATCTGGATGTCAAACGCGCCATTTTCACGGGGCTCGTCCCCGGCTGGGACCGGATCTTTGTCGAGGGAAACATCGACTGGCGCCACGTGTCCTGGGGTGGCGTACTGATTGATAACCGCCCGCATGACAAGACCGACGAACTCTGCAACTGCATTCCCGCCGCCGACAATCCCGAAGTGATCAGCGCATCGGAAGCCACCTGGCTCAAGGACGACGACGTCGTTTTCGGGGTCACGGTGAACGGCGAGTCGCGGGCTTATCCCAGGCGCATCATGGAAGTGCGCGAGATGGTCAACGACACGCTCGGTGGTCGTGACCTGGGCATACCCTACTGCACCCTTTGCGGCGCCGCCCAAGCCTATTTTACCGACCGTATGCCGGAGGGTGTCGAACGTCCGATCCTGCGCACGTCCGGCCTGCTCATTCGGTCCAACAAGGTGATGTACGACCTCAACACCTATTCGGTGTTCGACACCTTCCTTGGGAATGCCGTCACCGGTCCGCTTGCCGATCGAAACATTCACCTCGAACAGGCGACGGTTGTTACCACCGACTGGGGACGATGGAAAAAGGCACATCCCGATACGACGGTGCTGAAAGAACGTTACGCACTCGGCCGCGATCCCGATTTTCGCAACACCCGCGATGCCAATGGTCCTATTTTTCCCGTTGGCGATGTCGACCCGCGCTTGCCGGTTCACGAGGATATCATCGGTGCGGTTACGGCTTCCGGCAAACCGGTGGCGTTCCAGCGCAGCAAAGCCTTTGTGGCCCTCCAGAACGGCGAAGAGATCGCCTTCGAAAACGTCCGTCTTGAGCTGGATGGCGGCGGCATTCGCGCGGTCGATGCCAATGGCTCCGATCTCGGCAGCCATCAGGCCTTCTGGTTTGCCTGGTCGCAATTCCACCCTGGGACTGCGCTCTGGCCGCAGTAGCCCTCCCGGATTGTGGATGGCACCAACACCTTGTCAGGGTGTCACCATTCGGAAATTCGCTGCGGCAAGGGATCGACGGTGAAGGCCATTCGATGCGTTAGCTGGGTCAGCAATTCTGCCTTTATTGCTACTGACCTGGAATCTCGCCAAAGGTTGACTGTCTCAAAAGGATCGTCATTCAAGTCATAGAGTTCGCCATCGTCGTTCGCGTGATCAACGACGATTTTGTGAGACGTCGTTCGCAGCATCGTAAGCTGAGCCGTAGGGTTCTCATGAAATGGCATCGCATTGTAGTACTCACAGTATATGCTCTCACGGCCACTGACCGGCTCCTGGCCGGAAAGTTGCGACCAGAGGGAGTGGCCCTGCATTCCCGCATATCGTTCGACATCGCAGGCTTCGAGCAGAGTTGGCGCCAGGTCGACGAGTTCCGTTAGGCCACTGTGAAGTTGAGGCACTATTTTGCCCGGCCAATGGACTATCAGTGGAACACGGATCGCTGGTTCGTAAAAATAGGGCCCTTTAAGATAGATGCCGTGGTCGCCGAGCATCTCGCCGTGGTCACTCATAAAGATCACAATGGTGTTGTCCCGCTGACCGGTACGGTCCAAAGCCTCAAGGATCGTACCCACCTTGACATCAATCAGGTCGCACATCGCCCAGTAGGCAGCTCGGATCATGCGGTGGTCTTTGTCCGACAGGCCGCGCCAGTAGGGCATTGTGCGTCCATAAGCGCCATTCGCATCTATCGCCTGATAGGCCGGCTTGTCGGCAAGGTCATCGTCCAGCGACTGCGGTAGCGGAATATCGTTCAGCTTGTCGAGGTAGGGTCGGAGATACGATTCCGGCGGATTGAAGGGATGGTGTGGCGCGAACATGTTGAGCGTAAACAGCCAGGGCGAACGCGATCCAGCGCGGCGTTCTATGAAATCGATCGCTTGTCCGGCACACCAACTTGCCTCGTGAAACTCCTCTGGCATGCCTATGTCGACACATGCGCACTCAGGGTGGGGAGTGGTTTCAAAACGTTTGCCCTTCTTCGACAAAAAGGCCGTGTAACCGCTGTGAAGTCCCCAGTTGTCGTGGGGGTCGCCGGCCCAGCAGAACTCGCTGTATCCGTCGTTGATCCGTGCTTCGATCGTTGCGTTGACCGCCGGATCGGCCGGTGCAAGATGGAACTTGCCGACCAGCCCGCAATGGTAGCCCGCGTCGGCCAGCAGGCGGCTGATCGGCTTTTCATCTTCCGGAATCGTTTGACCGTTCTGACGCAGGCGGGTGGTGCGCGGGTAGCGTCCTGTCAGAAAACTGGCGCGGCTCGGCATACAGACCGGACTTTGCACGAAGCAATTCTCGAAGTGGGCTGATTGCCGGGCCAGCGCATCGATGTTCGGTGTCGTTACAAAAGGGTTGCCGGTAAAGCCGAGCGTATCGTTTCGCTGCTGATCGGTGCAAATCCACAAAATGTTGGGGCTCATAGATTGCATTCCTTTCTGGTGCGCCCGCTCCGTCCGATCGGATCGGACTTGCGAGATTCACTGCAGGCTTGACAAGGCCAGGCTCTCGAGTCGATACTTCCATAATTGAAAGTTACTATTGGTTATGAAACTAATCTCATGGTAGGCGAAAATCAATTGCTGGCTGGGCGCAGGGCTCTGAGCATCGTCGACGCGTTGTCGCGAGCGCCCGAAGGTCTGTCCTTTTCAAAGCTTGAATCCGAGATCGGTGTATCCGCAGCGAGCTTGTCGCGGCTTTTGAAAATGTTGCTGAATGAGGGATGGATCGAGACCGAACAGAGAGGGCGTTACGTCGTTGGCGCCCGCACTATGACGCTTGCCCGCCATTTGAGCGGTCACTGGTCTGAACACGAAATCATCGAACCTGTGGTCAAGGATCTGGCAATTGCCACCGGGCATTCCGCATGCTTCGCACGGTTTGCCAATGATTCCTTTGTTCTGACGACCAAAACGGAGATGCCGTCCTCGTTCCACTTCATCGAGCTGTATTTCAAGCACTACGAACTGCACGACAACGGTATGGCGTTGACTCTGCTTGCCTATCAGGAGCCTGAAACCGCTCGCTATCTTCTTGAGGAGCAGATTGGCGATAACGACATCGATGAGTTTGTCGCGCTGTTACAGAAGATCCGCCGCGACGGCTACCATATCAGTCGCGAAGGCGCTGTCACGCGCATCGCCGTACCAGTTCATCAGGGCGTCGGGCACACAGTCAAAGGCGTCGTCGCCATTGCGGCGATCAACATGAATACGAACGAGACGGAAGAATGTCTGAATTCGGTGCGCATCGCGGCCGAAGAGGCGGAACGGCGCCTCAACAACAGAGCGGATTTGTCGCCGCGTTCAACGGGATGAAGTTCGCCAAAACGCTAAATCTTCCAAAGGGACAGGAGAGTGAAATGTCATGTTTTTCTTTTCGCAGTTTGATAGGCCTTGCCCTCAGCACGGGTATTGCCTTCGGGGCGGTTACAACGTCTTTGGCAGCGGACATGAAGGTTCGGTATGCGGTTGACGGGTTTGTTTTGGGGACCCTCATCCGAGTAGCCGAAGCGAAGGGGTATCTGGCTGAAGAAAACATTGATCCGACCATGCTGACCTTTTCCTACGGTGTGGACACTGTCGATGCGGTGCTGGCCGGACAGGCTGATTTTGGTGTCATAATCGACATGCCATTGCTGACACGGTTGAGCTCAGACAAGCTTGCGGTTCCGGCTTTGATTGGCACTCCGAATCCGGGTTGGCACAAGCTGTATGTGACTCAGGATTACAAGCAGCCCCAGGATCTGAAAGGCAAAAAGATCGCCGTGGCAACCGGTACGGCCCAGGAGTTCGTCACCCGTACACATCTGCGTGACAACGGTCTTGACCCGGAAAAGGATGTGGAACTCGTAGGTCTCGGAAGTCTATTTGAAATCATCGGTGCCATGAAGGCCGGTCGGGTCGACGCAGCCTGGATATGGGGTCAGGGTGTTGAACAAATCAGTGGTGACGACCGCTACCGGTTCGAGGCCGATGACAGCATCGTCAACCAGAAAACGACTGCGCTCCTGGTGGTTTCAAAGGACTATCTTGCCAACAATCGAGACGGAGTCGTCGCGACACTTCGGGCGCTCGACAAAGCCGGCGCCGTGGTAAAGGCTGACGTCGGCGAAGCTGCCCAGATTGTCGCCAAGGGAATTGCCGGTGATCCAGACAAGGTCAAGCCGGTGATCATGGGTCAGAACTATGCGCTGAGCTTTGAAAAATCGGCAATGGATTCGCTCAAGGACAAGTACGACTTCCTGGTGGCGCAGGGTGTGATCGATCCGCCTTACGATTATGCTGCGCAATTCGATCTCGGCGTGCTTCAGGAGGCTGCTCCGAACGCCGCTGTCGTGGACTCACTCGACTGAAGCCTCAGGGCCGCACCGGATCGAACCGGTGCGGCTCTGTTGAAGCCACGATAACTCAGGAGCTGGCGGCGATGACAATTTCACTTGAATCGGTCGGTTTTGCTTATGCAACGCCCGGGCGAGCCTCGCCGATGATCCTGCGCGACATTGATCTTACAATTCCGGAGGGCGAGTTCCTCATCCTGCTCGGACCAAGTGGTTGTGGTAAGTCGACGCTGTTGAGGCTGGTTGCGGGATTCGATCACGCGAGTGAAGGCCGCCTTCAAATCAACGGAAAACCGGTAATAGGCCCCGGCAAGGACCGGGGCATGGTGTTTCAGGATTTGGACAGCGCACTCTACGAGTGGCTGACGGTTCGGGAAAATGTGGAGTTTGGCCTGCAAATCGACGGGGTTCCGCGCGAAGAGCGGATTCGCCGCCGCGACGCAGCGCTCAAAATGGTCAACCTCCTGGATCACTCGGACAAGTTTCCGGATGCGCTCTCCGGCGGAATGAAACAGCGGGTGCAGATCGCGCGGATGCTGGCCATGCGGCCCTCAATCATGCTGATGGACGAACCCTTTGCTTCGTTGGATGCGCAGACGCGCCAGATACTGCAAAACCAGATGGTATCGATCTGGACCGAGGTGGGCGGAACTGCGATTTATGTGACTCACGATATTCGCGAGGCTCTGAATCTCGGACAGCGTATTATCCTCATGTCAGCTGGGCCGGCCGCGGGCATTAAACACAGTTACGATGTGCCAATGGATTATCCCCGCAAGCAGAGCGATCCGCACTACATCGACTTGCTTGAGCGCATATCAGCAGACATTGAAGAAGAGGTGAGCAAGGTATGGCAGTGACTGACCGGCCAGCGCCCACCAATACCGCTGTTGCGACCAAATTCGTAATGGCGGTGAACCTGATATCTCCGCTTTCGGTTCTCATCGGATTGTTGATCTGGGAGTTTGGCGCGCGTCTTTTCATCGATCCTTTTTTTCTGCCACCGGTCTCGGCAATCTTTTTGGGCGCGGTGGAACTCCACCGGCAGGATCTGCTTTTGACGCATATTTCAGCCAGCCTGGTACGAATCTTGGGCGGTTGGGTTCTCGGCAGCCTGGTGGCGATCCCGATCGGACTGCTGGTCGGAAGCTTTCTCAGCGCCAAGCGCATCATTGATCCCTACATTCACTTCTTGCGATTTATTCCGGCAATTGCCCTGGTGACGCTCTTCATCGTCTGGTTTGGAGTCGGCGAGCTGTCGAAAATCCTGCTCGTCATGTACGCCACGGCGTTCATTGTGATGGTCAACACGGCGACCGGTGTCGTGACCATCCACCAGAACAAACGGCTAGCCGCCCGTACCTTCGGCGCGTCGCTGTGGCAGATATTTTGGCGGGTGACGATTCCGGCTGCCATGCCCTCCATCTATGTGGGAATGCGCCTGGCACTGGCTTCCTCGTTTCTGGTCATCGTGGCGGTCGAGATGCTCGCTGCTGAGTCCGGATTAGGTTACCTGATCTGGACGTCAAAACTCTATTTCAAGATCGATTGGATGTTTGTTGGCATCTTCCTTCTTGGTTTTCTCGGGTTGCTGACCGACTACGCTTGGAAAATGTTTGGTAAACATGTTATCGGCCGGTTCGTGCGAAGCGCCGCGAACTACTAGGTCAGCCCGGACAATGTCAGCTGCAAAGAACATTGTCGTCATTTTCAATGACGATCACGGCCAGTGGGCGCTGCCTGCCTATGGCAACACGGAATTGCGGACCCCGACGTTGGATCATCTCGCTCGGTCCGGGGTTGTTATGGAGAACGCTTTCACGCCGACACCGGTATGTTCGCCGGCGCGGGCCTGTTTTCTGACCGGCCGTCTGGCTTCGCAGCACGGGCTGCATGATTACATCGCCAATGGGGACGGTTTCTATAAACGACGCTGGCTCGATGCCGAGATTACCCTTCCGCAGTTGCTGCAGGACGCGGGTTATCAGGTAGCGCTGTCAGGCAAATGGCACTTGGGAAACGACATCGAACCGCATCCTGGCTTCGATCATTGGTTCGCGCTGAGTGGCGACTACCCAGTCGAGGCCAAGGGCGCCTATAGGTACAGCAAGGGCGGGACGATTGTGGAACGTTCCGGATACAAGTCACATGTCATCACCGACGCCGCCATCGAGATTCTTCGCGGCTTCGACAACACCAGACCGTTTTTCCTTTTCGTCGGGCACACGGCAACACACAGCCCCTGGGCCGACCATCCACCGCGACTGGTGGAGCACTATCGCGATTGTTCTTTCAGCGATATCCCACCTGATCCTACCTACCCTTTCGGCTATCAGAACCTGGAGTCACGCGACCTGATCTCCAGGACTGATTGGCGCGAGGCGCTAGCTCAGTATTATGCTGCGGTTTCCAGTCTCGACGAGGCGGTTGGCAGGCTGGTCGACGAGTTGGAAGCACTAGCGCTGCGGGACGACACTCTGATCGTCTATACGTCCGATCATGGACTGTGTTGCGGCCATCACGGCATCTGGGGGAAGGGCAATGGCACCATGCCATTGAACATGGTTGAGGAAAGCATCCGGATTCCGATGATTATTCATCACCCCGAGGTGCTCCTTTCCAGTCAGCGCCGCGTGGAGTTCGTTGATCATCTGGATCTGTTCCAGACATTGGCTGAATTTGCCGGGGTTGCGCCCGACCAGGAGCCCGCCAAAGGTTATGCGGGGCGCAGTTTCCTGCCGATGCTGACGAATGAACCCTTGGCTGAGGCGTGGAGGACCGTTCAGATTTGTGAGTATGGACCTGCCCGAATGATCCGCACCCAACGACACAAACTAATTAGACACCACAATCCCAGCCAAACACTGCTCTTCGATCTGAAGGAAGATCCGCGCGAGACGGTAAATCTGTCGAATGAGCCGCAATTTGCGGATTTGGTAGAACGGCTGACCTTCGAACTCAATGCCCACTTTCAGCGCTACGAATTGCCCGATCAATCGGGGGTTCGGGAAGGTGGTCCCGAACGAACGAACCAGACCGCACCCTGGGCGAATTGATCGCATCCAGAGATCAAATGGGAACCGTCCGTCCCCCGCGGTTTCCTCCCTGTCGATCTTGATTTACTAATCTCTGGAGGTTGGTTTTCTCGATTCGGCAACGGACGGGGCAGGCGGATTGGCAACGGCGGTAACGGAACATCGGCTGCATTTACGGACCGTCTTGGTGGCCGGGCTGGCGATTGCGGTCACGGTGTCGGCCTTCTTTCTGCTGCATCGCTTTACCGAAGACATCACCCTGGCCGAGGTTGTCGCCGATATCCGCGCCACCCCGGCAACCCACATTTTCTATGCGTTGTTGGCGACCATTGTCAGTTTCGCCGCCATTGCCGGGTATGAGATCCTTGCCGTTCGCACCGCCGCCCCAGGGCGTATTTCCGACGCCACGGCGGCCTGGACAGGGGTAGCCGGTTTCGCCGTTTCAGACGTCGCCGGCTTTCACGTGCTCACCGGCGGTGCGTTGCGCTATCGAATCTACAGCCAGAAAGGCCTGGATTTCGCCCTGATCGGGCAAATCGTGTTCCTCTCCTGGATGTCGCTGTGGCTCGGCATGTTCACGATGATCGGCCTGGCGCTGGCGTTCTATCCGGGCGGTCTCTCCGCGTTGCAATGGTTGCCGGAGGAAGCCGCGCGCGGTGCCGGAATCGTCATCCTGCTGGGAATTGCCGGATATTTCTCCTGGGGTGCCCGCGGAAGCCGCACGGTAACGGTGCGGGGTATGACGGTGCGAATTCCGGGCATTGGCACCAGCATGCTCCAGACCCTGCTCGGCATGGTCGACATGGCGGCTTCCGCTTTCACCCTCTACGTGCTGCTGCCATCCGACGTCGCCGGTTCGCTGAGCGGCTTTTTCGTGATCTATATTTCGTCAATCATCCTCGGCGCGCTCAGTCATTCGCCGGGCGGTATCGGCGTCTTCGAGGCTGCCTTGCTGGCCGGCCTGGGCGTGATCGGTCGTCCCGATGTGCTCGGCGCTCTGGTGCTCTATCGGGTGATCTACTACCTGATCCCGTTGATTCCCGTCGCCTTGATCCTGCTTGGCCTCGAATTGGTACGCGGTCATCGGGAAATCCGCCGTTCGATCCGCGAAATCGGCAAGGCCTCCGAGCCGCTGGTTCCGCCGTTGGCGGCTGGCCTGACCTTCGTCGGCGGACTGATATTGTTGCTCTCGGGCTCGCTCCCAGCCAGCGCTTTGAAGCAACAATGGGTTGAGTCGGTCTTGGCGCTGCCCTTTGTCGAATCCTCCCATCTGATCGCCAGCCTGATCGGCGTGGCGCTGCTCATCGTCGCCCATGCGTTGCTGCGGCGACGCGAGAGTGGCTTTAATCTGGCGGTCTTGTTGCTGGTTGCCGGGGCGATATTCTCGCTCGCCAAGGATCTCGCCTACGAACAGGCGATCGTGCTCGGTGCCATTGCCGCGATCCTCGTGCCCTTCCGGCCGGCCTTCTACCGAAAATCCGGACAACCGATCTGGTCGGTCACACCGGCCTGGCTGGCGGTGATCGCCATTACCGTCGCTGCCGCCGTGTGGCTTGGCTTCTTTGCTTACCGCCACGTGGAATATTCCAATCAGCTCTGGTGGCAGTTTTCCTGGAAGGGCGATGCACCCCGGTTCCTGCGCGCCAGTGTCGCCATCGTTGCCGCGGTTTTCGCGCTGGGCCTTTACATGATCCTCAACCGCCGCGCCCAGCACCTGACACCCGTCGGACCGGTGCCGGACAGCGTGCGCAAGCTGGTCTCGGAAGCAACCGATGTGGACGCCACCATCGCGCTGCTCGGCGACAAGCATTTTCTCGTCGCCGAAGACCAGAGCGCCTTTCTGATGTATGGCGTCGCCGGCGGCAGTTACGTTGCCAAAGGCGACCCGATCGGAGAGCCGCATCAGGGCGAGGCCCTGGCCTGGCGACTGCGGGAATTGGCCGATCAGGGCGGCTATCGCACCGTCTTCTATTCCATCGGCCAGGACTACCTGCCGCTCTACCTCGACATGGGGCTATCGGTTCTCAAAATAGGTGAGGTCGCCTGGGTCGATCTCGAGACCTTCTCTCTTGATCAGCCGAAACAGAAGGATTTTCGTTACGCCAGACGCCGTGCCGGCAAGGACGGGCTGGAATTCGCCATCGTGCCCAAAGCGGATGTGCCGGCACTCCTGCCGGAGTTGCGTGAGGTGTCCGACGCCTGGATGGCGATCAAGGCGGGTGCGGAAAAACACTTCGCTCTCGGCAATTTCAACGATGGTTATCTCAGCAATTTCGATTTCAGCGTGGTGCGAAAGGACGGCGAAATTGTCGCCTTCGCCAATATTCTGACGGGCGCCGGCCAGGAGCAGATGTCGATCGATCTGATGCGCTACCGGCCGAAAGTGTCGAACGTGCTGATGGATTTCCTGTTCGCCGAACTGCTGCTCTACGCGCAATCCGGCGGCTATCGCTGGTTCGATCTCGGCGCGGCCCCTCTCGCAGGCCTCTCCGACCATCCGCTAGCCACCTCGTGGAACCGCATCGGAACCATGATCTACCAGCGCGGCGAGGACTTCTATCATTTCGAAGGGCTGCGAGCCTACAAGGAGAAATTCAGCCCGGTCTGGCGCCCGAACTATATGGCCTGCCCGGGCGGATTGGCCGTTCCGAGGGCACTGATCGACATCAACAGCCTGATATCAGGCGGTGCCAGGGGGCTTGCCCGTCGGTGAGGGCGCTTCTGACCGTCCTTCTGCTGCTGGTCGGAGTCGGCCGGGTTTCAGCCGACACGCCCGTCGACGATTTGCCGCTCACCGTGACCGAGCCGAAAGGGCCGGTGCAGGGCCTCGTTGTGCTGTGGTCAGGTGACACCGGCTGGAGCGGCACCATGCAGGGAATGGCCGACGCGCTGGCTGCCCGCGGATACGGGGTCGTCGGCATCAGTTCGCTGCGCTACTTCTGGCATGAACAGGCACCCGAGGTCATGGCGGCGGACAATGACCGGCTGATTGCTCGTTTCACCGGGCTGTGGCAGACCGATACGGTCATCCTTGCCGGGTATTCCTTCGGTGCCGACACGCTGCCCTTCGCCTGGCCGCTCATGCAGGAAGACAGGCGCGACCGGGTTGACCTGATCGCGCTGTTGAGCCCCTTTCGCAAGACGGAATTCAGTATCAGCCTTCTCGGTATGGTTGGCATCATTCGCGGCAGCCACGATGTCACCGCTGCGATTGCGCACCTGCCACCACAGCGTCTGATCTGTGTCATCGGCGAAGAAGAAACCGACATGGCCTGCGAGCCGTCAGCCGACTACCGTTTCCATCGGGTCCCCGGCGGGCACCGCTATAATCGAGACTTCAGCATCGTTGCCGATCTGATCCTCGGGGCGCTTTGAGAGGCCAGGGTTCATCGCATGGACAAGCGCCGCAATTCCGCCCATAAGGCGAGTACAACCTGCGCGACAGTGGTCCCGGCCGCAGCAGCCGGGTTCCCTCAACCGATGAAACAATAAGCCAACCGCACCGGACGGGTTGCGGAGACAGCGACCCGCGATGCAGATCGAACTCACACTGACGGCGCCGGAGGGCAGCGACTACGCGGCCAGCGATCTTGGCTTCCTGCTGCACAAGCATCCGGCACACCTGCACGAACGTGATGTCAGTGCCGGCAAGGCCATCATCTTCTATTCAGCCGCGACGGAAGAGCGCGCGACGGCCGTGCTCTATCTTGACGTGGATCCCGTTGCCCTGGTGCGCGGCAAGGGCGGTCGTGCCGACGGCCTGCTTGACCAATATGTCAATGACCGCGCCTATGCGGCCAGTTCCTTTCTGTCCGTCGCGCTCGGCCGCAGCTTCGGCCAATCCATGGCCGGCAAATCCAAGGAACGTCAGGCGCTCGCCGACCGACCCCTGTCGTTCGAGGCGCGGGTGGTTCCTGTTTCGTCCTCCGGCGGAGAAGACTTCGTGCGCCAATTGTTCGAGCCGCTTGGCTACTCAGTTGCCGTCAGCATGCTCAACGCCGCACCCGGCCGCGAGCTCATCTCACTTACGATAGGCGGGACCGTCCGGCTCAAGGATCTTCTGAACCATCTCTATGTTCTGGTGCCGGTGCTCGACAATGCGAAGCACTATTGGATCGACCAGCAGGAAATCGACAATCTGCTGGCCAAGGGCGAAGGCTGGCTGGCCGACCATCCGGCGCGTGAGCTGATCGCCCGCCGCTCGCTCAAGCACCGGCGGGGACTGGTCGATCAGGCGTTGTCGAGGTTGGCCGAAAGCGATCCGGAAGCCGAGGAGGAAGCCGAACAGGCGAAATCGGAAGGTGAGCTGTCGCTGGAGAAGCCCATCAGGCTGCATGAACTGCGCCTGGAAGCGGTCTCCGAGGCGTTGGCGAAACGAGGGGTGACGTCGGTCGTCGATATTGGTTGCGGCGAAGGTCGACTGTTACAGCGGCTCCTGCGCCAACGGGGTCTGACCCGCATTCTCGGTGCCGATCCGTCGGTCGCATCGCTTGAACGCGCCGCCCGCAGGCTCAAACTCGACGAAGCCGGCGATGCCCTGCGCGAGCGCATCAGCCTGCAGCTCGGCAGTGCAACCTATGGCGACCGGCGCTGGCGCGGATTCGATGCGGCGACCCTGGTCGAGGTGATCGAACATATCGATCCGCCGCGTCTGCCAGCGCTGGCCATGTCGGTGTTCGGTGAGGCTGCGCCCGGTCTTGTCCTGGTGACCACACCCAACCGGGAATACAACACCCTGTTCGAAGGCATGGCCAAGGGTGCGTTGCGGCATTCAGATCACCGGTTTGAATGGACGCGCCAGGAATTCGAAGACTGGTGCCGGCCGGTGGCCGAGGAGTACGGCTATGGGGTGACCCTGTTGCCTCTGGGGCCGATTGACGAAACCCATGGCGCACCATCGCAGATGGCCGTCTTCGAACGTCGGTCAGCCGAGGAGGAGGGGGCATGAAACTATCGATCCCCGATTTCGCGCTGATCGTGCTGGTCGGACCGACCGGGTCCGGAAAGTCCTCCTTTGCGGCAAAGCATTTTCTGGAAACCGAGATTATTTCGTCGGATCGGTGCCGGGCGCTCGTCTGCGACGACGAGACTGACCAGTCGGCGACCGCCGATGCCTTCGAGCTGGTCCACGCGACCGCGGCAATCCGGCTACGAAGGCGCAAGCTGACCGTCATCGATGCGACCTCCGTGCGCCGCGAGGACCGCGCCAAGCTGGTCCGCCTGGCGCGCCAATACCATGCCTTGCCGGTGGCGCTGGTGCTCGATATCGGCCCGGATATCTGCCACGGGCGTAACGAGACCCGCGGGAACCGCGATTACGGCATTCACGTGCCGCGCAACCACTCCCGCGAACTTCGCCGCGGGTTGCGCGGGCTGCGGAAGGAAGGGTTCCGCGAGATCCAGATCATGAAGACGCCGGATCAGGTGGACGCGCTGGAGATCATTCGCGAGCCGCTCTGGACCGACCAGCGCCATCAAACGGGGCCGTTCGACATTATTGGCGACATTCACGGCTGTTTCGACGAATTGTGCGAACTGCTGACAGAGCTCGGCTACGCCATCGATGCTCATGAACCGGAATCGGAGGACCTGATCAGCGCCCGTCATCCTGATGGCCGCACGGCATTTTTCGTCGGCGACATCTGCGATCGCGGTCCGCGCAATGTCGACTGCCTGCGTCTCGTCATGGGCATGTGCGCCGAGGGCACGGCGCAATGCGTCGTGGGCAACCACGATTTCAAGCTCAACAAATGGCTCAACGGACGCAACGTCAAACTCAACCACGGCCTGGATCTCACCGCGGCGGAGCTGGAGCAGACGTCGGACGCGTTTCGAGAGCGGGTCAGGGACTTCACTTACGATCTGCGCTCGCATGCTTGGCTGGCAGGCGGTGCGCTGGTGATAGCCCATGCCGGACTGAAGGAAGAGATGCACGGCCGCGGCTCCGGTGCCGTGCGAAACTTCGCCATGTTTGGCGATACCACCGGTGAAGTCGATGAATTTGGCCTGCCGGTGCGGCTCGAATGGGCGCGCGAGTATCGCGGCGACGCGGCGGTCATATATGGCCACACGCCGACGCTTGAAGCCGATTGGCTCAACAACACCCTGTGCATCGACACGGGCTGCGTGTTTGGCGGCAAGTTGACCGCCTTGCGCTGGCCGGAGCGGGAGATCATCTCGGTTGCAGCCCACGAGCAATATTGCGAGCCCGCCCGGCCGCTCGATTACAAAACCGGTCGCACGGCCCAGCAGGACAATGACCGGCTGCTCTATTTCGACGACTATGCGGGAAAGCGGCGCATCGAAACCCGTTTCTCCAGCACGGTTCTCATTCCGGAAGAAAACAGTCTCGCCGCGCTGGAAGTGGCCAGCCGTTTCGCGGTTGATCCGCGCTGGCTGGTCTATCTGCCGCCGACCATGGCAGCGTCGCCCACGGCGACGGAGGGACCTTTTCTCGAGCGCCCGGAAATGGCGATGGATTTCTTTGTTGAGCGCGGCGTGACCGACCTCGTTGTCGAAGAAAAACATATGGGATCGCGGGCGCTTCTGGTTGTTGCCCGCAGCGCTGAGGCGGCGCAAGCCCGTTTCGGTGTCGAGGATGGAAAGGCAGGAATCGTCTACACACGCACCGGCCGGCCATTTTTCCGGGATGCCGATCTTGAAGCCGCGGTCGTGGCACGGTTGGCAAAGGCAATCGATCAGGCGGATCTGTGGAGCTCGTTGTCGACCGACTGGCTGTTGCTTGATGCCGAAATCATGCCCTGGTCGGCCAAGGCTACCGAACTGTTGCGGCGGCAGTATCAGCCGACCCACGCTGCTGCGCTGGCTTCAGCCGAAGCGCTCATTGGCGCAATCGATGCGGCCGGCGCCATCGACGGTCTCAAAACGCTGAAGGACGCCGCTGAGGCCCGGCGCGACAATGCCAGGCGGATGGCCAGCACGATCGATGGCTATTGCTGGGCTGCCGAGAATATCGAGGACTACCGCATAGCCCCCTTTCACCTCCTGGCGTCGGAGGGCGCGGTGCATTCCGACAAGCCGCACGTCTGGCACATGGAAACGCTGACCGCTCTCGCGGCTCATGATCCCATCTTGCACACCACCGGCTGGCGTCGCATCGACGCCACCGACGAGAAGCAACGCGCCGAAGTGGTCGACTGGTGGCTGGAACACACGAACGCCGGCGGCGAGGGCCTCGTCGTCAAACCGGGTTCGTTTCTGCCCACAGGCGAGAAAGGTTTCGTGCAGCCGGCGATGAAAGTGCGTGGCCGCGACTATCTGCGGATCATCTACGGCCCGGACTACGATCTTACGGGCAATATCGAACGGCTGCGCCAACGCGGCCTCGGCCGCAAATTCTCGTTGGCGGAACGGGAGTTCAAGCTCGGCCTCGAAGGCTTGCACCGCTTCGTCGAAAAGCAGTCGCTCGCCAAGGTCCACGAATGCGTGCTCGGCGTTCTGGCGCTCGAAAGCGAGCCGGTCGATCCGCGGCTTTAAAGGAAGTAGAAAGAACACTTCCTTAGAAAGAGACAATCTATCGTCAGATCCCTCCAGGCGGGTAAACCTCTCTAGCTTGAAGCTTTCCGAATCGCTGCCTTCAATTCGGCGCCGAAACGAATCCGATCCTTGTCGTAGGCCCGATAACCCTTTTGAACCGTCCTTTTAGCCGCCGCCAACAAACGCTTGCACGTTCGTTCTGGAGGCAGATTCCTCAGTTGGCGCCCTATTTCCTGGGCGTGGTACTTCGCAATCTCCCTATGGGTCCGCGCAATATCCCTTGTGAGCAGCCGCACCTCTCGAAGGATGGCACGTTCATCCGGATCCATCTGCCGGGATTCCGAAAATCGGGGCAACACAACTTCGACATCATACTTTACAAAGGCCCTTTCGACTCTGCATTCACCCGATGAGTCGACGACAGAGACCCGAGGGATAAACTCGATCGTCGTGGTACCAATCTCCGACGAGCTTTTCTTCGAAAGTTCGTTCACCACCTGTTCGAGTGTTGTGCCACCGACATCCTGATCGACAGTCGTGACCGGAACCGTCGTGCAACCGGCCAGGGCAATCACCATCACAGCCAGCGATGCTTTTGCGCCACGGGGTGCGGTGATGCATTCGCCAGAACGCGCCATCGGCGCGTTCTGAGATCTTCCCGCCCTATCCGTGTTTCGCATCGAAAGCCCTCTGTTCCCGGTCATGGGCCCGCCCGCCCTTATCAAGAACTTTATCGACCTCGCGGCGCAGCTTCTTGCAGGTCGACTGAGGTGGGATCCTCCTCAACTCTCGCTCCATCATGCGGACGTGACGCCTGGCGATCTCCACATGCACCTGCTCATGTTCCTTCACATGCCGTTCCACATATTTGAAGGCAGCGCGCGTTTTGGCGTCGGATTTGTTGGCATCGGTGAAACGGGGGAGCGTAACCTTCATATCAAGGTCAATCCGTGCCCGCCGAAGCCGGCATTCGTCCGGGGTTTGGATGACCTCTGCATCCAATTCCATGGAAATGGATGCTTGTCCTATGGCCTTTCCATTGTTGGGCCCGTGAAGCGATACCTGCTTGAACGCCTGCTTCAACTCGGTTCCGGGCACATCATAGTACACCGTTGAAAGCGAACCCGTCGTGCAACCGGAGACCACTAAGGCCATCGCCAATGCCGAGAAAGCCGGTCGCTTGAAAACTGCAGACGCAAGGCGGGTGAGGGATGCAATAGAAAAATCCATAAAACTCAACCAAAACAAGAAATATCAATATATTGCCTCGTCGCATTTAGCGGACGGACAGTCAATAATTACCGATTGGAATTTTCGATCACATTACGAACGATTGCCCTGGATGGGATGTTGGACGCATTGATGTCGGTTCAATTTATCCCACCACTCCGGGCTCACTATCTTGGGCGCAGTGCTTCGATGCCCTCCAAACTCTATTCAGCCCCCGTCAGCGACAGGACGCTTGCCTTGAGTGCTACGAGCTGAGCGAGCAGATGCTCTTCGCTCTGTGCGGTATCGCGCAGGCCAATCGATGCGCATTGGATGAAGTCGGCATACTGATCGACGCTCATATTGGTTGCCTGGATGGCTTTTGCAAAGGGCGCCAGGATTTCCGCGATCGCTTCTGCTTTCTGCGATTGCACGCGCTGAATCTCGGCCTTTCCGGCCGCATTGTAGCCGCCGATCATGTCGGCTGCATCGGGCGACGCTCTGACCACGGCGTAGGATGCGACGATCGCCTGTTCGAAGTAAACATCCAGCTTTGCGGCGAGACTGTCCGCCTCCGACCAGCCTTTCCTGATCGCGTCCAGCGACTTGTCGGAATAGAAGCGGATCGCCGCGCACAGGACCTCATCCCTGTTTGAATAGGCCTTGTAGAGCGTTTGCCGCACGAGGCCCGCCTCTTCCGCGATGTCGTTCATGGTCGTCCGCCGGATGCCGTAGCGCATGAACACCCGGATGGCGGCCGTGAGAATGTTTTCGTCCCTCGTCATGGCGGCATATTGACAAACAGTGTCGCCTTGTCAACAATGGCGACAAAGAGACATTATTTGTCGCCTTGAAGAAATGAGGAAACTGTCATGCTGATCGTCACTGTTGACGTTGTTTTCGCCGCGGAGCTGGGTGATGGGGTGCGGCAGGCCTTCCGTGTCATGGACGAAGAGACGGCAAAGGAACCGGGCTGCCTGAAGTATGTCTCGTCCGTCGACGTCAAAGACGCGCGCATCGTCCGCATCTACGAAATGTGGGAGTCCATGGAAGCGCTGGTTCCGCACTTCACCACGCCGCACATGGCGGCGTTCCAGCAGGCATTGAGCGGCCTCGCGACGACTTCCATGGATGCGAAGGTCTTCGAGGTCGCACGCGAACTGCCGTTCCCGAACAGAGCATAAAGAAGGAGCAGGGAGATGATCTCCAAACTGATACTGGTTTTACTGGGCGTAGCGTCCCTGGTTTTCGGAAGTTGGGCAGCCTGGATCGCGCTGAGCGACACCACGGCACTGACCAGCACTCTCGGCATGATGGGCGCGCTGGGATATCTGTTCCACAGCGCCGTCATCTTCACCTCGCTGACGTTTCCCGCGCGGGTTCGTCGGGTGCTGACGCTGCTTCTGCTCGTCTGGCACGTGCCGGAAGCGCTGCTGATCGCAACTCTTGGCATGGGAATCCCGGCGAGCGAGCAGCCGGTCGGCATTGCCATACATAGCGGCTTCGCGCTGTTGGCGCTGCTGTCCTGGTATCTGGCTAGGGGCGAAGAGGATCACCTTGGCTCTGCCGGGTCGGCCGTGCCCGGCCACGCTGGCTGACGATCAGCGTAGCGAAGGCTGTGAGGCCGAGCGCGAACAGCGCGATCCCGGCGCCGCCCCAGCGGTCATGGCCGAAAGTGGCGTAGCCGAACATCGCTGCCGTAGCGGTTGCCGCGAGCGATCTTTCGACAGCGTTCAACCGCACCTTCTGCACGCCGTAAATCAGCATCGTCATAGTGAGTATCGCAACGGGAATGGCGATCAGCGACAGAATGGTGGTCGTCACGCTTTCAGAGCGCAGGTTCAGCAGTGGATTGAAGACGATCAGATAGGGAATGATAAAGCCGGCAATCGACAGTTTGAAAGCCTTGGCCGAGGTGGCGAAATAGTTGGCGCCGGAAATAGCAGACGCTGCCAACGCACCCAGCGCCACCGGCGGTGTGACCGCCGATAGGATGGCGAAATAGAAACAGAAGAAGTGCGCCGAGATAGTCGGCACGCCCATCTTGATCAGTGTCGGCACGGCGACAATGGCGACCAGGCTGTAGGCCGCGACTGGCGGCACACCGCAGCCGAGAATAATTGACACGATCATGGTGATGAACAGGCCAATCAACATGTTGCCGGCACTCAAGAGCTCTACCAGACCGGCAATTTTGGCGCCGAGGCCAGCGGTGATCAGTGTCTGCGATATCAGCCCGACCACACACAGCGAGATGCCGATTTTGGCGCCAATCGCCGCGCCGTTGGTTAGCGCTTCCAGGAACTCCCGTACGGTCGGCTTCGGTCCGGGCCTGAAGAAACTCAGCGCAAAGGCTGAGACGATGGCCCAGAAGGCCGCGACGCTCGGGCTCATGCGCATCAACAGCAGCATGGTGATGATACCCAGCGGGATGGCGAACAATGGCAGTCCACGCAGGATCAGGCGGTGATCGACCGCTTCGCGCGGCGGCTCGATCTGCTCAGCGACCGACACATACTGAACCGCCGCCATGACCCCGAGATAGAACAGGATCGCCGGCAATATGCCCGCGAGCATGATTTCGGCATAAGGCACGCCAACGAAGAAGGCCATCAGGAAGGCTGCGGCGCCCATGACAGGCGGCATTAGCTGGCCACCGGTGGAAGCCGTCGCTTCAATGCCACCGGCGAGCGCCCCGGAATAGCCGACGCGCTTCATGTAGGGGATGGTAAAGGCCCCGGTTATTGCCACGTTGGCGACAGAGGCGCCGGACACCATACCGACCAACGAGCTGGAAATAACCGCGGTTTGGCCTGGGCCACCCTTCAGTCGGGCTCCGGCAAGTTTGCCGATTTCGTTGAGCGCGTCGGTAACGTTCATGACACCGAGCAAGGCACCGAATACGACAAACAGGAAGATCTGGTTGGCCGAGATGGAGAGAAAGTTGCCGTAGACTCCCGACAGTCCGATCGACAGGTAGGAAATCACGTAATCGAAACTGAACGGCCGGTGGAACAGCGGTCCGGGGATCCAGTGGCCGAACAGGAAGTATCCGACAAAAAGGGCGGCGACGATGGGCAGTGTCCAGCCCCACGCGAGCCGGGTTCCCTCCAGAGCCAGCAGAATGATGACCACGCCGACCAGGACATCCATCGGCTCTGGAAAGCCGTAGAGTTCCTCCAGGTGTCCGAGGTTGAAGCCGACATAGGAAGTGACGGCGAGGCCACCGATGAGCAGCAGCCCGTTGACCGCCAACCGAAGCCGTGAACGGCTCGCCGCCATGGCCGACAAGAACACAAGCGTGAAGACGAAAGCCAGATGGATGTTCTGGTGCTCGATGCTGCCGATCAGCAGGAACTGGGCGCTGACCATGTGGTAGAGCACCATGCAAGGCCCGAGCACCAGGAGGGCGCGTCGGGCGAGACCGCGCAGGCTCTCGCCCGATGTCTCGCCCATCGCTTCTGCGGTTTCGACCGACATTCGTCCAGTCTCCGTCAGGCGGGTTTTATTTGATCACGCCGGCTTCGCGATAAGCACGAAGCGCGCCGGGATGTATGCTCTCCGGATCCCAGCCGTAGGCGAGGGATTCCGCAGACATCAGCTTGCCGAGCGCGTGATAGTCGCCGAATTGTCCGACATTCTCGATCAGCGTGCGGGTGACTTCGTAGGCCGCTTGCTCATCAAGTTCCGGATAGGAAACCCAGGCGATGGCGTCGAAGAAGCCATCCAGATCGCTGTCAATGCCGTCGACCGAGCCGGCCGGCACAGCCAGGTGGTTCATTGCGATGCCCCTGTCGATCACCGCCTGCACTGCTTCTTTGCCCCACGGGATGTGATAGAGCGGTTTGCCGGCGGCCAGCAATTCGACGGTCTGCGGGCTCGGCTTGAATTCGCCGGTCAGCGGGTCGGCATAACCGCCGACGATAGCTGCATCGACGGAGCCGTTGAGCAATGCCTGAGCGGCATCCTTGGTGCCCAGGCGCTCGATGGTGATCTTGTCTTCCATCTTCCAGCCATCACGGATGATGTGCATCGGTTCGATGGTCCAAAGGATCTGCGGCGGGCGGCCAAGTGCGATCGTCTTGCCTTCCAGATCGGCAGCAGTCTTTATATCTGGATCGAAAGTTGCCAGCCACACCGAGCCGAGCAGGTAATTGCCGATCAGCTTGACGTCGGGCAGTTCCTTGTCGAAAGGCTTCTGGCCACTGGTCGCCAGGTAGTTGATGCCGGTGGTAAAGGCCATGAAGGTGTTTTTCTTCATGTCCGGGTCCTTGTTCATCTGCTTGGCGTTGTAGACGAGGCCCGGTGTTTCAGATGAGGTCACCTGCACCTTGTCCGAGTGCTTCGCGACGATCTGCTCGACTGCATTGCCAAGCACATAGGACCCCGTTCCAAAGGGGCCTGTTATCAGCGAGATTTGCGCCTTGTCGTTAGCCAGACCGGTGGCCGGGACGAGCGCCGCCAACGCCAGAGCGCTCAAAGTTGTCAGAACACGTTTCATTTCAAGTATCCTCCGTTTCTTTTGTCAGATCACCCGCTTCGTTCGAAGCGCAGCAATTTCGGTGTCGCTCAAGCCAAGGCGGCCGGCGTAGATTTCGTCGTTGTCGGCACCAAGAGCCGGACCGGTCGCGTGAATGGCACCTGGAGTTCGCGAAAAAGTCGGCGTCACACCCTGCATGCGAACCGGGCCGAGTTCAGGGTCATTGAGCCCGACAATCATCCGGTTTGCGGCGACCTGCGGATCGGCGAACAGTTCGTCGATGGTGCGCACTCGTGCCGCCGTTACAGAGTGAGCCTCGAGCTGCCCGCAGGCCTCATCGGCATCGCGCTCGGCGAACCAGTCTCCGATGATTGCATCCAGTTGTTCGACATGGCTCAGGCGCAGTACATTGGTTTCAAAGCGCGAATCGGCGATCAGGTCGTCACGACCGATCGCCTTTGCCAGCCGCTCGAACAGAGCCTGGGTGCTGGCCGCAACGGTGCACCAATGCCCGTCCCGTGTCCGATAGCAGTTGCCTGGCGCCGCGTAGGGGTTGCGGTTTCCCGCGCGCTGCCGAACTTCTCCCAACTGGTCAAATTCGATGGGCAGGAAATCGAGGATGCGAAACATCGACTCGAATAGCGAAACCGACACGACCTGGCCGGCAGCATCCGGATTGTTCTGTCGCTCCTGCAGCGCCATCAGGATGCCGAGGGCACCGAACAGCCCGGTCACCGAATCGGCGATTGGATAACCCGGGTGCATCGGCGCGCCGTCGGCATGACCGCACAGCGACAGGAAGCCCGACATGGCGTCGGCGATGCGGGCAAAGCCGGGCCTGTTGGCGTAGGGGCCTTCCTGGCCGAAGGCGCTGACCCGAAGGATCGTCAGTTTCGGATTGACCGCCCAAAGCTCATCTGGGCCGATGCCCCAGCGCTCGACGGTGCCGGGACGGAAATTCTCGATCAGCACGTCAGCCTCGGCCGCCAGGCTCTTGAGGATGCGAACGCCGTCCGGAGTGCGCAGGTCGAGAGTGATGCCCTTCTTGTTGCGGTTGACCACCTTGGCCCACAGTGACACGCCATCCTTGTGTGGCCGCAACGCTCTCAGCCCATCACCGTTTTCCGGCATTTCGACCTTCAGCACCTCGGCGCCGAAATCGGCGAGCAGGCCGCCGGCCAGCGGCCCCGCGATGATCGTCGCGATATCAAGCACACGGATGCCGCGCAGCGGTCCGGTTGCCGAGCCGGCGGTTCCGTCGATCGTCGGTTGGGATTGCGGAGTTTCAAGCAACGGAGCGCCCCGATCCAAGCACGGCGCTAAGCTCGTCGGCTGCCCGGCGAACGGTGTCCGCAAACAGCGCCTTGCGGTCCGCGTCCCGGTTGCGGCTCGACGGCATGATGACAGCGATCGACCCCATCACCGATCCATCCGGGCCGCGAAAGGCCGACGCGTATCCGGCCGCGTCGGCGACGCGCTGGCCTTCGGTGGTCGCAAAACCCTGCCTGCGCGCCGTGTCCAGTCCGGCACGGATCCGCTCCGGCGACAGGTTACCGCCATCAGCGCGATCCACGGTCGGTGCGGCGGTGATGTCGTCAACCTCCTGATCGGAAAGCTGCGACAGGATCGCCCAACCAGCGGCTCCAACGCGAAGGTCGGCACGGAAGCCCAAGCCCAACGTATAGCGAACCGGCTGCGGCGAATGGATCTCACTCACCACCACCGCCTCGCGGCCTTCGCGCAGATTGATGTCGACGGTCTCGCCCGTCGCATCGCGTGCCGCCTGGATGATCGGCTGTGCCCGCGAAATCAGGCCGGCAGGATCAAGGAGCGCCCGCGCCATCGAGATCAGGCCGTAGGAGATCGAGTATATGCCGGTGCGGCTGTCCTTGTTGAGCAACCCCTCGGCATAAAGCGTCTCCGCAAGACGGAAGGTCGTCACCTTGTTCAGACCGGTGCGGGCCGTCAGCTCCGCCAGGGTCAACGACGTCTCTCCCTCGTCGAAACAGCGCAAGACGGCCACTGCTCGTGAAACTGTCTGCAGAGTGCCGCTGTCGTCTTTCCTGTCGTTCAAAACCAGCCTCCCGAGCCGCCGATTGTTCGGTGTTACATATAGTGAAATAAGATTACTATATTTGTAACAGTGAAAAACAGAAACAGAGATGCTTGTCAACCGACGAGCGGATGGCAAAAGTTTAAGTGAAATATTTCAGGAGGTTGGCGGGTTGGTCTGCGTTCTTACTGGCGGACGACGAAAGTCGGCACCACGCTTCCTTTCCGGGAAACGTTGATGATTTCCGATTCCGAGATGCGGGTCAGAAAGCCGGCCAACTGACCGCGGGTAACGAACGGGTCGGTGTCCTCGTACATCCTCCGTTCAGGCAGATCCGGCTCCGCAACCGGGTAGCTGACCTGTTCGGTTGGTATCCGTTGTTGGACGATGAAGTCGGCAGCGAGTGCCGCGGTGATTGCATCTTGCCAGGAGGATTCATCGTGATGCCAGCCCAGTTCCACGCCGTCGCCTTTGGCCTCATGGGTGGGTTTGAGAACGAGGGTCTCCCGATTTGCTATCATGTAGTCGATCAGATCGACCCTGCGGCCTTCCGGGTCCAGTGTCGATGTCTCACGCAGCAACCGACCCCAGGGCACGTGATCGCGAATGATCTGTCGTTCTGCGATTGATAACCCCAGATCGATGTCGGGATCTGTAAGCAGGGCAAACAGCGCCTTGTGTCCCATTAGCTCGGCGTGGAACGGGTTGACCATGCAGACCGCGTTTTGGCGGAGTGCCGTCAGCAATGGCGCGATCTCATCAGGGGCTGCCAGAACATCTCGGGTCAGCGCAAGGCGATAGACCAGATCAATTGCCGTTCCGTCGACAACCAGGCGATGCCCGTCGAATTCCAGACCGCCCGGCGCTACGGCCACAATTTTTCCGATTCCGGCATCGCGCATGGCATCGGTTTCCTGCAAAACGGCCTCTGCCGTCGTGCCGATGCGGTCGAACCAACCGACAATGGCCATGGTCGGAGGATGTTTACCACCCCAGTCCTGCCAGGCCTCCATCAGTGCCTTCGCGACTGCCGGTTGAAGCAGCAAAGGCTGCAAATGAAAATCGCCCTTCAAGGCCTGAAAGGTTTCCAGCTCCTGAAAAACCTCGACAAGCCCGTCATTGTGCCCGGCACCTCCGGGGCAATCTGCATTCATTTCGATGAAGCTCAAACCGCCCGCGGTCCGAAAGGCGTCGAGCCGCGCAATCGCACCGTGGTCGGCGGTTTTCGGTTCCAGATGCATCAGATCGCCGATCCAGTCGTAAAAACGGCCAAGATGCTCGGCTTCGCGTTCTCGATTGGCGGTCACATGGTCGCGGGCCTTGACCAGTGAATTGGCAATGACATCCACCACGTGCCGGTGCCGCTGAAATTCGTCTTCACCGACAAAATGCGGCCGCATGACGCCACACAGCGGGCGACCGTATTTGTACAACTGTCGTTGCTTTTGTCCGTTGAGCAAATGTTCGGCATCGCTCTTTCCGGAGTGCGAGAGTCCCTCGTTCCAGCGATCGGTTATGCGGCGAATGGTATCCATGATTGGGCCAGTCTGGTCGCTCCGGGTCTTGTTCTGACGGGCGTCGAAGGACTTATGGGGTCACCAAAATCCTTCATGGGCGGCGACGATCGCGGGCTCCAGTTCCGGGTAAGGGCCGCGAACAACGACCTTGCGCTGACCCGCGTCGAAGACCTTGTGGCAGGGCATGTCCATGGTGAGGTTTTCCGGATTGTCGCCGGTCAATTCCGCCAGCCGTTTTTCCGTCAGGCCGAAGACCAGCGTGCCGATTCCGGCCCAGTAGGTTGCTCCGGCACACATGCAGCAGGGTTCCACCGATGTAACAAGCGTGAAGTCTTGCAGGTGCTCGGCGGAATAGCGCCTTGCCGCTTCTCGCGCGACGTTGAGCTCGGCATGACCGACGCCGTAATCGGTGGAATAGGTGTTGCCCGATTCAATGACGATTTCGCCTTTGTCATCGACAACCACCGCTCCAAACGGGTGATTGCCGGCACGTCGGCTCTCGTGCGAAAGCTCGATAGCCCTTTTCAGATATACGACGTCATTTTGCATATTCGACCCTTCGCGCGACGCTGCCTACGATCTATGACAGATTAGAGACGCTTTTCCATGTCGCAAACCTCGATTTCGAGGCCACCGCGGGTTTTCCATTTCTTGCGCTTCAGGATCCGGTAGCCGTGCGCGCGGTAGAAGGGCAGGGCGGAAAGGGCCGCGCCGAGGCAAATGGCCTCCGGTGGGTCCACCCTGATCATCTCCTCCGCACGGCTGAGAAGCATGGTTCCGACGCCCTTGCCAGCGGCTCGGGGATGGACATAGAGGCCACAAATCTCGCCCTTTTTGAAAGAGCAAAAGCCGCATAGGCCGGCGGTATCTTCGACCACCAGGAACGATTCACCGCCCGTTGCCATAACCTCGACATAGCGTTCTGCGACCAGGCCGGCGGCCCAGCTCTCGCATTCCTCGGCCGTGTAGGCGCTGGGACCCAACTCCAGGATCGAATGCCGATGAACGCCGAGAATGGCTTCGGCGTCCGCTTCAGTGGCGGCTCTGAGGCGATGGATGCTCATGGCGGATGCTAGCGCGACAGATCCAGATAGGCTTCAGCCACCGCCGCATCGATGTCCGCCGGTACCGGCACGACGCTATGCTCGGCACCGAGGCCTCCGGCGGCAACCCTCTCCAGACAACGGGCCTGAAGCGTGAAGCCGAGATCCATCGATTCGATCGAATTGCCGAGGGGGCGGGGGCCTGCAAGATTGGCCATATGCCCACCAGCGAGCACATGGATGGCCCTTCCATCGGCCATTTCCAGCGTCTCGATGCCTTCGTTGGGGTATGAAACGACATTTCTGACATCAGCGGAGGTGCGCATGCCACCCGCGTCGATTTCGACCGGGAAGTGACCGCCATTCAGCAAAATGACGCCATCCTTCAGCAAGGGCAGTGCCGTTGCGTTCAGGATGTCCGCCGCACCGGTGACGGTGACGATCACATCCGCGCTGCGAATTGCGTCGTCCCTCACCGGCGTACGGAAACCATCGAAATGGGCTTCCAGCGTTGTCACCGGATCCGCGTCGACGACGCTCACATCGGCGTGCGCAGCCTGAAAGCAGGCGGCGGTGCCGCGGCCGCAGGCACCATAGCCGAACACGGTAACGCGTTTGCCGTTCGTCGCCCGGTTGGTGAACCGCATGTAGCTTTCGAACATGCTCTGTCCGACCGCATGACGGTTTTCCGCGAACTGTTTGATCGGACTGTCATTGATGACCAGCACGGGGAAGGGCAGGGCATTTCGTATCGGCTCCAGCCGCATGCGTCCCGATGTGGTTTCTTCGGTGCCGCCGAGCAGTTTGGCGTAGGGGCTCTCCGCCGCCCGGGCGAACAGATCACCGCCATTGTCGAGAAGCAGGTCCGGTTGTTTTTCAATAATTGCATCAAGGAAGCGGCCATGGGCCCCGGCATCGGTTGTTTGCTCGCCGATGACGGAGATGCCGTGCTGCTCAAGATAGGCAATCGTTTCGCCTTGGGTGCTGTTGAGATTGCCGGTTGAGACAATCTCTGCACCGCCCGCCTTGAGCGTTGTCAGCAGAGCCGCGGTTTTCGGCTCCAGATGGATTGCCGTCCCGATCAGCAAGCCGTCAAACGGCCTCGTGGTGCGGTATTCCTTGGCAACGGTTTGCAACAGACGGCAACTCGCTGAAACCCATTCAATCCGGCTGTTCTGGTTACTCGTCGGCATAGATCTCTCCGTCCAGATCATCGAGTTTGGTCTGCAGGTGCGCACGGACATCCTGGACCGCTTGATTATAAACGGACGGGCCGAGCACTTTCAGGAACAAATCCAGCACCGCGTTGGCGCGAAACTCCGACAGGGGCTCATCGAACTCGTCTTCGAACAGCACCCGCAGGGAATTGAGAAACTCCGCCCGCCGGTCGTCGCTCAGGGTGATCTTCATCGGCTGAACCTCCTGTTCCAGCCATAGCCGGAAACGACCCGGGGCAAAACCCATCGCTATAGGCTCACCGCAGGCGCTATGATGCCTTTGATCCGATTTGTTCGAGGAGATGCCTGATCGACATTTTCTCCGATACCGCTGAAGGCCGACGCTGGCGGATCCTGCTTGCAATGGGTGGGGTCATCGGTCTGATTTTGCTCGATGAAACGGTCGTCAGCGTAGCGCTTCTGTCGATCAGCCGAGAGTTCGGAATCTCGCAACTGGCCACCCACTGGATCGTCAATGCCTATCTCCTCGTGTTTGCGGCGCTCGCTGCTGCCGGTGGGAAATTGGCGGATTTATTTGGCCATAAGCGCATGTTCCTTGCCGGTGTAGCGACCTTTTCTCTCGCATCTCTCGCTTGCGGTTTCGCGCCATCGGGCGCCGTGTTGATTGCTGCACGCGCCGTGCAAGGGGTCGGAGCGGCCATTATCTTTCCGTTGTCGATGGCAATGATCACGATCGCGTTTCCGCCTGAACGGCGAGGCATGGCGCTTGGAATCTATGGCGCGACAGGAACGACGTTTCTGGCGCTTGGTCCCTTGGTCGGCGGCCTGTTTACCGATCTTCTATCGTGGCGCTGGATCTTTTGGATCAACCTGCCACTGGTTGCCCTCATCGCGTTGATCGTCGTACGCAATTGGTCGGATCCCAAGCGGACGGCGGCCGCGCCTCGCCTTGACTGGATCGGATTGGCGACAATCGTCGGCGGCCTCTGTCTCTTCGTTGTCGGGCTGATGCAGGGAACAGATTGGGGTTGGGCCGATGAAAGGACCCTTGGTTGCCTGATGGCAGGCATCGTGTTGATTGGTCTATTTGTCCGTATCGAGACCAGCCGTGCTGCGCCACTCATCGAGATCGATCTGTTCAAGGATAGGGCCTTCAGTTTCTACGCCCTGGCGATTTTTGCCGCTCAGTTCGGCAAGATCACCGTCATCGTGTTCGGTGCGCATTATCTGCAGGATCGCCTGCACATGAGCCCATTGACAGCAGGCCTGGCGATCATGGTGTCGGTTGTCATGGCGCCCTTCCTCGCCGAGCCTTCCGGCAGCCTCGCGGACCGATACGGAGCGCGCCCGCTGGTGCTCGCGGCCTTGCTGTCGTCGACGGCCGGGCTGCTTTGGACAGCTTACGCGGCACAAGCGGAGAGCTATGCGCTGATGGTCCCCGGGTTTCTTATGTGGAGCCTCGGCACGATCTTCATGTTTGCGCCTCCGCGCAGCGCCCTGGTCAAGACCGCCCCGGAGGAAAAGCATGGGCAGGTCGGCGGCATCGCGATGACCGCGCAACTGCTCGGCGGCACCCTGGGCATGGCGGTGGCGAGCACGGTCTTCGTGCTCAGCGGCAGCTACAGCGCGGTGCTCGTAACCAACGCGGTGCTGCCATTTGCTATGTTTGTGGTGGGCTTTCTGTTCGTACCGCGAAATGTCACGGGCAGTTAGGGGAGGATCAACTCACCTTGGAGCTGTTGCCACATGCTACAGATCGCGTCGTTGCTGCGATGCGTACAGCCGGGCTGGTTGAACGACAGTCTCTCGATGCGTTCACCAGTCGAGCCCCTCAGTCCCTTGCCCTTCTTGCAAGGACGACCTTGAACGTCGCACCAAATCGAATGCTTCCGTCTGATTGGCGAAAGGGCTGAATGGCAGACCGATGCGCCTGATCAACAGCTGCTTCTCCAGCGAGGCTGATTGCTTTTGCGGCAACGCCTGATGCAGCAAGTCCGGCTATCGCGGCCGCTTCGTCCGGGTATGACCATGGACTATCGACGTCGAAGACTTCATAGGCTTCCAACCCACCGGCCTCCACGAACTCCCGCAAAACGTCATCATCGGAAAGCGCGAACGGGCCCGGAGCATTGGGTGGCGGAGGAGGCAATAACGGTTTCAGAACGGTAACGACTTCAGCTGCATCCATTCCCTCCGGGTCGCCCCAAGTGGCCACTGCGACGATGCCGTCCGGGGCGAGGACCCGCCTGACTTCCGCCAATGCTTGCGTGACGTTCCCGGCATACTGGATGGCATTGAAACTGGAAACAAGATCGAAACTCTTGTCATCAAACGGCAGGCTTTGAAGATCACCAACGTGGAACTTCGCGGCCGGTAAACGCGATTGTGCAATGTCAATCATTGCGTGTGACGCATCAAGGCCGGTCACGACGGCGCCCAACGCGCTCGCCTTCACGGCAGCCAACCCCGCTCCACAGCCGATGTCGAGGTGCCTTGTTCCTTCGCCGACACCGGTGTGGTCCAGAACGGCATCAAAAACAGGTGCGATGGACGCCTCCTGGTATTTTGCCCAATCGTCGGCCCTGTGACCCCACAATACGCCGTTCGGGATGCCCGTCATGTTCCTGTCCTGAGTCACCGCTTCCTCCCTTTCGTGAAAGCCAATTGAAACACAGGCCGCATCGTCACACCTAGTACGAAGGACGTATCACTCGTGGTACGCCGGACGTACTAGTGTGGTGGATTTGAAGTTTCTATCCTGGTTGCGGAGGGCTCTGCGGGAATTCAAAACCCGCACTGGAATCATGACCTTGCTGGTGTCCCGGTAGAATTTGGAGTTTGTCCGTTGCACGCTGCACAATGGCGCGAACTTTAGATTCAGCGCACTGGTGTCGCTTGTCGGGTCAAGTATGCTTGTTCGCGGAGGAATAGAGCATGAGCGTAAATCCATACGGCCTTCTTTGCCCGATCTCCCGCGCCAGCCAGTTGCTGGAGCCGCGCTGGACAATTCCCATCCTGACTGAGATCTGGGCCGGGGCCACCCGCTTCAATACGTTGCGCCGGCGTTTGGGTAAGATTTCTCCGGGCGTGCTGTCCCGGCGTTTATCTGAGATGGAAGCAAACGGGTTGATTGAACGCATCGAAGACAAGGCAACCGGAGCGGTAGACTATTTCCGAACGCCCAAATCAGAGGCCCTGGAACCGGTGATTAAAGCACTGGGAGTGTGGGCGCAGCAGAACATCGAAGCCGAAGTGGCTCTGGCGGACACCTTGGCATCGCCTATGATGTGGAAGTGTCAAAGCGTCCTGCAAGTCAATGAATTGCCGGAAACACGCTCTGTGATCCGTTTCCACTTTCGGGATGAGCCCTCTGACTACGACACGTTTTGGTTCTTGGCGCAGCGCGGGACACCGCCGGAGCTGTGTATTCATGATCCGAAACTTGACGTTGATCTCTATGTGGAAACTACTGTCGTGGCGATGGGCGGTATCATTATGGGACGAACCACGCTGGCAAGGGAAACGCAGCTCGGTTCATTTTTTCTAAGCGGAGATCCCCGCTTGGCCAGAACATTTCAGGACTGGCTTCCACCCGCCCCTTACGCAAAGGTTCCTGATATTCTGCCTCTGAGAGCCACCTAGAGGCGGCAGATGGTAGGCCTTATGATCAACGCGCCTTCCCACGGACTGTCCCAATTGGATCAACAACACTTTGATATTGTCATCGTTGGCGCAGGCATCAATGGCGCCAGCGCCGGCCAACACCTCAGCGCAGCTGGCTACAATGTGCTTGTTGTCGATCAGGGCGACTTTGCCAATGGCGCAACCAGCAGATCCAGTCGTTTGCTTCACTGCGGACTGAGGCACCTGGCATCAGGGTCCGGCTTTTCGCAAATGCTGATGCAACCCCGGCGCCTCGCCATCTCGCTAAAGACGGTTCGTGACGACATGCTGGCCAGGGATGAAATCGTACGGACGATCCCCGACCGGGTAAAGCCGATCAACTTCTGTTTGCCCATCTACACCGATGATCAATATGCGCCTTGGCAACTGGATGCCGCCTTCGCCGCGGTACGGATGACCAGTCCCACCGGCGAGCCTTTGAAGTACCGTCGCTATGGCCCTGATCGAACGGATCAGGTGCCGGTCAGTCGCTGGCTGCGCGATCCTGAGAGGCTGCGCAGCGTTGCGGTATTCGAGGAGTATGTTTTTGACTGGCCCGAGCGAATTGCCCTGGATGCCCTGTTCGAAGCGCAAAAGATCGGAGCATGTATCCGAAACTACACGGAGGTCGTGGATCTGCGGCGAGAGCAAGCGGAGGAGCGCTGGCGATTGACGCTGCGCTCGACCGATCAATCTGCCGAGACGAATGAGTCGGCCACCGTTACCACAGAAATTGTTCTCAACCTTGCAGGGGCTTGGATTGACGACGTGATCGCCAAGACGGGCTCAAATACAGCCCGCAAGTGCATGGGCATGAAGGGCATCCATATAGCGGTGCGTTTGCCTGAGGAATTTTCCGATTGGGGTGTATTTGCATACAACAGCATCGGCGAACCGCTCTATTGCCTGCCCTCTCGCGGTTTCCATTACATCGGGCTCACACGAACCCCTTTTGCCGGTCATGTTGCCGGCGTAGCCGCGAACGATGAAGAAATTGAATGGATGGTGTCGGAAACCAATCGATGCTTTCCAAAGCTCTCGCTCAAAAGCAGCGACGTTTTGTTTACCTGGGCAGGTGTCAACCCGCTGACGCATGATCCGATGGAACCATTGGGAAGTCGAGAGATCAAATTGCATGATCTTGCGGATGATGGCCTGCCGGGCGTGTTCGCACTGACCGGTGGGCCAATCATGACGCATAGACGTGTGGCAAGAAGGGTGACCAACGAGGTCAAGAAACGGCTGAAACCGTCCGGGACCCGTTTCGATCTGCAATATCAGGGCGCTTGCACGCTATTTGATCACAGTGATGCAAGGAGCGCGGACCAGTTGGTACAGGAGCACAGTGCAGAAGTTGTTCGCTGCGCGCAGCATGAAATGCCCACCAGCCTGGCCGATCTGATGATGCGGCGGCTGGGTTTGGGATGGGAGCCAGATCAGGGCACGGATCAAGCCCGTGCAGTTGCCGAGATCGCAGCACCACACCTTGGCTGGTCGCAATCAAGGATTGAAGACGAACTCGTCGCCTATCAGGCCCAGCTCGACCATGTCAGGCGAAAACCGGGCTGCGGACTGAGCGATGCTGGGAAGCAGGGAACAAACCTCTATCAGCCATAGGAACCGCCGCGGATACTCAGAGGTCGAACTTTTCACTTGGAAAGCAGAGTTTGGATGGCTTTCGCCTGGGGTTTCCGGCTGCGACCGGCCAGCAATGCCGCGGTCTGGCCGAGACGATTGCCATGGGTTCGGTCCGCGCCGGCCTCAAGCAGGTGCCGGACCATTTCGCGGCGCCCCGCCCGCACGGCGTCAAACAGCGGTGTCTCGCCCTTTTCGTCAGCTGCGTCTATGGAAGCTCCGGCAGCGAGAAGCACATCGGCGCATTGGAGAAAATTCGCCTGCGAGGCGCGATGTAACGCCGTCTTGCCCTTGTGGTCCCTCACATGTACATCGGCGCCGCGCCCAAGAAGATCTGCGATTGCGGCCGGATCTTCGCCAGCATTGTGGTTGCCACGACAGGCTTCAACCAGCGGCGGAAAACCGAGTCGATCCGGTGCATTGATGTCTACGGTGTAGCCGTAGTCTGAGAGGACCGGTGCCCAGCGAGGGTCGAGGCAAGCCTCGTTTGCATCGCCTGGTCGGAGCCGGGCGCCATGGTCGAGCAGGAGGCGCAGGATCTCGGGCGTGTCGAAGTCGAGTGCCCATGAAGCCAACCGCTCGCCGTCGGTCTCCACATTGGCTCCGGCTTGCAGGAGGGTCGCGACGAGATCCGCATGACCGCCGGCGATCGCATAATGGATCGGCCGAAGGCCCACCGGATCGATCCGGCCATCGATGACACGATCAACCTGCTTCGGCTCTGTCGCAAGCAATTCGGCCACGCGTGCTTGGTCCCCAAGGAAGCAGGCAGAACCGATTCCATACGCGGCGCCCTGCGATTGCAGGAATTCCGCTACGGCTTCGTGGCCGCGATGGACAGCGACACACCAGGGAGAGATTTCAGCTTTTGTTTCGCGGAAATAGCAGCCAGGTGCTTCGATGTCGGCACCGGCTTGCGCAAGCAGGTCCACTGTTTCCAGCCGATTGCCGCGCGCGGCCTCCCAGAGCATCGTGCGCCCATGCGGCCCGACGGCTTGAACGAAGCGTGGCTCCTGCTCGATGTATTGACGCACGGCGTCCAGTCTGCCGGCCGCGGCAGCAGGCAGGACAATCTCGAGAAAGTCCCGGCTGCGCCCGGTGAGTGGTTTCGGCGTTTTGCGCGAACGTGTCATCCTTCAACGATACCGTGCCCGGGTTAATACAGCTTTTCGTTTGTCCGACACGAGCTCGAAGTGACAAAGAACGAGTCGTGCGTCTAAGGTCCGAGAGAGCGCAGGAGCAAGCCAATGATTGATACTGATTCCGAGCGTCCGGCCGTTTTGTTGATCGCCGGCTTTGGTGACAATTCAGGCATGTTCTCGGGCCTGTTGGACACCCACCTTGCTCGGGCATATCGCCTTCTGCCCGTTGATCTTCCCGGTTTTGGCGCGCCGCCGCTTGAGGCTGAAACAACCTTGAACGCCTTGGCCGAGTTCGTTGCAGACAAAGCCGGGGAAACAGCTGCCGAGGTGATCGTCGCTCATTCGGTTGCGTCGATCATCGCCTCCCTTGCGTCTCGGCGGCCGGGCAGTCCGATCACGACGATTATCTCCCTTGAGGGCAATATCACGGCGGAGGACGCCTATTTTTCGGGAACCGCCGCAGATTATGACAGTCCTGAAGCGTTCAGAACCGCGTTCCTCGAGCGTCTTGATGAGATGGCCGCCACTGAGCCCATCATTACCCGCTATCGTGAGGTCGTTTCATTCGCTGATCCACTGGCACTCTGGCAACTCGGCACGGATGCCCGTCGCTTCTCGAGCGACCACGTGCCCGGCGAGGTCCTGGCCGCTGCTGCTGACGTCACGTATCTCTACAATCCGCGAAATTGTCCTGAAACCACACTTCGTTGGCTGGCTGAAAATCCAATGAAACGGACGGTTCTGGAGAATGCCACCCATTGGGCCAGCGTGGATCAACCTGCGATGCTTGCTGACGCAATCGCGGAAGCACTGCGCTGAGGTGTCGACGACGGGTTAGAACAAATCGCCCTGGTCTTCGGGTTTGGGTGCCTTTGTGCCGCGTTTCCTCGGTTGCTTGCCGGCGCCGGCGGTGACGGCGTCGACCCGGCCGTCGGCGAATTCCAGCGATACCGCTTCTCCCGCTGACAGGGCCTCGGCCCGATCCACGGCCTGATCGGCTGCGTCGCGTACCACCGCGTAGCCGCGTTTCAGGACATTGCGGTAGGAGAGCGAGGTGAGCAGCCGCGCCGCTTCCTGAAGTTGCCGCCGCCTTCGCTCAGCTATGAGTGCGGTGATCTCGCCGGCTCGGCGCGCCAGCCCGTCCAGCCGCTCGCGACTGCGGCCAATGCGCTCCTCGGCCGGGCGCAAGGTCAGCCGGGCCGCGGCGTTGGAGAGGCGCGCACCTGAACGGTCGGCAAGGCGTTCGACATGGCGCTCGCTCCGGGCCGCCAGTTCGCCGACCCGCTGCCGCTGCACGGCGACACGCCGCTGCAAGGTTGCTGGCGTCAGTTGAGCGGCACGGCGCTCGTAGAGCTGCCGCTTGTTGGCCGTGTTGAGGCGCAGTGCTCGTCCCAGGCCGCCAGCCGCCTCGTCGAAACGGCGGCGCGGCAGCGCCAGCAACATGTCGATGGAGGGCAGGGCGCGGGCGAGCGCCCGAAGAGTTTGCCGGTTGGTGTCGAGCGAACGTGTCGACGCTCCCGAAAGCCTGGCAGCAAGCGCCGCAATGTTTGCCTGCAAATCCGCCTTCACCGGCACGGCCATTTCAGCCGCACCGGTTGGTGTTGGCGCACGACGGTCGGCCACGTGGTCGATCAGCGTCCAGTCAGTCTCGTGGCCGACGGCCGAGATCAAGGGGATTGTGGAGTCCGCCGCCGCGCGAACCACGACCTCGTCATTGAAACCCCACAGGTCCTCCAGACTGCCGCCGCCGCGCGCCACAACAAGCAAGTCCGGCCGGGGCATGGGGCCGCCATCGGAAAATCCGTTGAAACCGTTGATCGCCGCGGCCACTTCCGGCCCACTGGTTTCGCCCTGAACACGCACGGGCCAGACCAGAACATGCACCGGGAAACGGTCAGCGATGCGGTGCAGAATATCGCGGATCACCGCGCCCGTCGGGGACGTCACCACACCGATCACCTTCGGCATGTGCGGCAGCGGCCGCTTGCGCTCGTTGTCAAAGAGGCCTTCCGCAGCGAGTTTCTTGCGGCGCTCTTCAAGCAATGCCATCAGCGCACCGGCGCCCGCCGGTTCCAGTGACTCGATGACGATCTGGTATTTCGACGAGCCCGGATAGGTCGTCACCTTTCCGGTGGCGACCATTTCCATGCCTTCTTCCGGCTTGAACTTCAGCCGCGAAAAGACACCGCGCCAGATCACCGCCTCGATGCGCGCCCGGTCGTCCTTCAGCGCGAAATAGGCATGGCCGGAGGAATGCGGCCCGCGATAGCCGGAGATCTCGCCACGGATGCGAACCTGTCCGAAGGCGTCCTCCATGGTCCGCTTGATGGAGCCCGAAATCTCGCTGACCGAGTATTCGGTGATGTTGCTGTGCGAATCGCGTGCCGAAGAAGCTGTCATGGCGTCATTGCGCCCGGAAGCAGTGGCCGGGTCAAGGCCTACCAGCTGGGAACAGTAAGCCCGTTCGGCGCCCGCTTCAGGCCGGTACGGTTCGGCAGCTTGCCCTCAGGGCCATCGTCAGGACCGACCGGTGTCATGTTGTCGAGGCTGGCGGCGATGTGGTCGGTGATCGCGTCCATCAGTGCACTCTGCACACCGGGCTTTCGGATGATGCCGATTTCGGCCGACGGCAGTTCGGGGAATCCGTCACTTGCCGTCAGGATCCGCATGCCGGGGCGCAGCGCCGATTCAGGCAACAGTGAAACGGCAAGCCCTGCAAGCACCGCCGAGGCCACGACCGTCGATGACGAGCTGTTGAACAGGATCGAATAGGAGCGGCCGACGGAATCGAGAGCCGAGCAGCCAAGCTGACGCCAGTCGCAACTGCGCAGGCCGACGGCCAGCGGCAGGGGAGTTTCGGTATGAACGGAATGCGCCAGAGAAGTCACCCAGAGTAATGGCTCGGTGCGCACGACCTGCGACTGCCAGACCTTTGGGCTATGGGTGACCAGTGCAATGTCGATCTCGTTGCGTGACAGCTTGTCGACCAGGTCGCGCGACGGTTCGCTGTCGATGCTGAGTTCAACATTGGGGTTCGATTTGGCGAAACGGGCGATGATATCAGGCATGTACCGGTCGGCGTAATCGTCCGGCGTTCCAAGCCGCACGGAGCCGGCGAGGGCCTCCTCGTCGAAGGCTGCCAGCGTTTCGTTGTTGAGCCGCACCATGCGGCGGGCATAGGCAAGCAGTTTTTCGCCGTCGCCGGTCAGGCGATTGACCCGACCGTCCTTTTCGAACAGCACCCTGTTGAGGCGCTCCTCCAACCGACGCATCTGCATCGATACGGCGGATTGGGTCTTGTTCACCTCACCCGCCGCACGGGTGAAGCTGCCATTGTCGATAATGGCAATGAAAGTCCTGAGCTGGTCGATGTCGAGCGGCGCCGCCATGAAAATCTGTCCATCAAAAATCGTGATCTTTAGCATAAAAAACATTCACTGGACGAATTAGTCAAGGTTTGAAATAGTCCACCTGCCGGCCTTCGGAAGGTTCGGCGGCAGCGGTGCGTCCCCTTACAAACTGACTTTCCCATCCTCCCAAGCGGGGAAATGCGCCGCGTTCACCAGAGCCTGCCTCGTGCAGAAATGGCAGGCTCGGAAAGGAGAGATGACATGACCACATTGCACGACAGCCTCGACCTCGATCTCGGCACAGCTCGCAAAAGCGGATGGACATTGACGGCCCTCTGGCAGGCATTCGTCTCTCTGCGCAATCGATATCGCAACCGGCGCCAGGTGTATGATCTGTCACATTTCGACGATCACATTCTGGAGGATATCGGCTTGAACCGGTCCGAAGTCCAGCACGCACTCCGCGGTGGACCATTCACGGATCATTCGCCGGAACTGGTGCGCTGTGCGCTTCTGCGCCGATCGCGTCTCTACATCGTGTAATCAGAGCGCTTCGTTGTTAGGGAGGCTCATTTGATGGCGGAAAATCGGTTCACTCGGCAAGGCGCGTCGCGCAGCGCGATGCGGTGCATCGGGCAAGCGTCGCAACGCAGCCGATGGGCCGATTTTCCCCACCCCTTCGGGGCCGGGCGCTTTTGGCCCCTGGCGTCGTTGGCTTGCACTTGTGGTGGGATAGCACCACGGCGTGCAACCCGCCTAGCCAGAGACCGAAATCGCCGCGGTCAAATGAGCCTCCCTAACAACGAAGCGCTCTAAACCGCAAGCGATGACCGCGACGCCCGCATGCCACCGACCCGTCATACGGGCGTCGCACTAGTGTCCTGAATCTGAAGTTCGTCACTTTGTACAGCACGCTCCGAACGAACTTCAGATTCAATCAGGACACTAGCAAGATTATGATTCTAGTGTGGTTTATGGATTTGAAGTTCCTACCGGAGGTCGCTGTTTAGTCATAGGAACTTCAAATCCACCACACTAGGACGGAATTATTTCCCCAAGCGGGTCCAATGCCCTGAGCCCGCTCCCTTCCCGGCGTCTGCTATTTCAGGCGCCGGGTTTTTTCATGATGGGCTTTACGGCTTGCCGCGGAGCGTGCGCATGTGGTGCTCGAAAATGGCTTCCATGTTGTCCTGGTAGTCTTTCTGCACCTTGATCCCCGCGTCGAACATGTCCCCGAACAGCTTGTCATAGGGGTTCGGATTGTCTTCCGGTTTCGGATCCTTGTTTTCGGTCAAGCCCGGAAAACCCATTCGGGTCATGGTTTCCATCATGTCGGCGTAGGGATTGGCCGCTTGCTTGTCGTTGCGACCGGCTCCGAACATCGACTCCATCATCTGGCCGAAAGGATTGACGGCTTGCCCGCCGGCCGAAGATGCACCGGCAGTCTGGCCCATCATCTGGCCGATCATGTCGGCAAACGGATTGCCGGTATTGCCGCCGGTCGACTGCTTGAACAATCCACCCATCAACGTGGTGGCCATGACCGGCAGCATCTGTTTGAGGATTTCCTGGCCAATGCCCGTTGCCTGGGCGGCCTGCTCGGCGACGGCGCGGCTGACCTCTTTCGAACCGAACAGGTGACCGAGAATGTTGTTGCCGTCGGCCACCCCTTGCGGCGAGAAGGCAGCCGTCATGTTCTCGAAATAGCGGAGATGCTCGCCGCTTGCGAGCGCCTGCATGAAGTTGCCGATGTCCTGTGGATTGCCGGTATTGCGTTTGAGACCGGTCGAAAATGCCGGCATCAACGCTTCCATGGCGCTCATGACCTGGTTTTCGTCGAGTCCGAACTGTCGGGCCATCGCCTTGGTAGCCTCACCGTGCTGGGCCTGCATCATCATTTCGTAAAGCGGCAGCATCAAAAGACCCTCCTGGTTCGGCTGGGGTCAGTATACGGTGAGATGCGTTTCAGGCAATGTGGGTAGATCGGTCGCGCCTGATGGTTGGCACCGGGGTCATGGTCGGCTCGCCAGGATGTCCGGCTCTAATAGGCGTATTCGTCGAATACCGGATCGATCGATCCGTTCCAGCGGCCGTGATAGAGATCCAGCAATTCACCGGCGGCGGTTTTGCCGCGGGCGACGGTTTCTTCCAGCGGCGCCAGGAAGTGCGCCTCGTCGTTGCCCTCGTCGTTCAATCGTGCACGGGCCTGCAGGCCGCCACGAGCGATGCCAAGCACTTCGCGGGACAACTGATGCAGGCTACGTCCTTCGATCTCTGCATCGAGTGCGAGGCGCGGCACGGCATCTCGCAAGGTCTGCAGAGAGGACACACTCCAGTCGCGCGTCAGTTGTTCAGCGGCATCCAAGGCATTCTCATCGTAAAGCAGGCCGACCCAGAAGGCAGGCAGAGCACAGATGCGCCGCCACGGGCCGCCATCGGCGCCGCGCATTTCCAGGAAACGCTTCAACCGCACTTCCGGAAACAGCGTCGACAAATGGTTCGTCCAGTCGCCCATTGTCGCGTAGCCGTCCGGGACTTCGCCCTTGAGCGCGCCATCCATGAACTGGCGGAACGTGACGTGGGTGCAATCGTGATAGTGGCCGTCCCGCAGGATGAAATACATAGGAACGTCGAGCGCCCAGTCGACATAGTCTTCGAAGCCGAAATCGGGTGCGAAAGCGAAGGGCAGGATACCGGTACGGTCCGGGTCGGTATCTCGCCAGATATCCGATCGCCAGGACAGCAGCCCGTTCGGCTTGCCTTCTGTAAAGGGCGACAGCGCGAAGAGCGTGGTCGCCAAAGGCTGAAGTTTCAGGGAGACCTGCATCTTTCGGCGCATATCGGCTTCCGATGAGAAGTCGAGATTCACCTGGATGGTACAGGTGCGATACATCATGTCGAGACCCTGATTGCCGACCTTCGGCATGTAGGCGGTCATGATGTCGTAACGCTGTTTCGGCATGCGCGGCGTTTCCGCGCGTGTCCATTTGGGACTGCCGCCGAGACCGAGGAACCCGATGCCGAGCGGTTCGGCAATCTCGCGCAGCTGCGCCAGATGGGCATTCGATTCGCGACAGGTCTGGTGAATGTTGTCGACGGCGGCGCCTGACAGTTCGAACTGTCCACCCGGCTCGAGTGAAATGGCGCCGTTTCCGGTTGGCTCGACCAGTCCGATGATGTTTCCCTCATCGAGGATCGGTTCCCAACCGAGCAGGTCGCGCATGCCGGTCAGCAATGTGGCGATGGACTTCTGGCCTTCGTAGGGAACCGGCGTGTTGTCGCCGATAAAGAAAGCGAATTTCTCATGCTCAGTTCCGATTCGGAACTGTTCGGGCGGCTTACAGCCGTCCGCAAGGTAGGTTACCAGCTCGTCCTTGGAAGACAGCGGTGTATCGTCAGTCGTATCTCGGGCCATGCGCCAAAACTCACTGTGTGGCCGCCATCGGCCCCCCGTTCCCCGGTTTGCCGCGCTTGCACAGTGCTTGGACTGCTTTGCACGGCAGTGCAAGCAAAAATGATTGATCGATGTGTTCAGAAATAGTTGATTTTCCTACCAGTCACCGATGGTCGCCTGCAGAACGGCCATTGCCGCCACCGCCGCCGTGTCGGCCCTCAGGATGCGTGGTCCCAGCGGAATGGCGGTCACGAAGGGTTGCGCCTGCAGCAGTGTCCGTTCGTCGTCGGAAAACCCGCCCTCGGGACCGATCAGCAACGCCAGCCGTTTCTCCGTCACGGCCTCGAGCCCGGGTAGCGGATTGTGCGTTTCGGCTGCTTCATCGCAATAGATCAGGCGCCGCTGCGGGTCCCAGTTGTCCAACAGCCGGGAAAGGCGAACCGTCTCGCGGCACTCCGGAATGGACAGGATCCCGCACTGCTCCGCCGCCTCGACCGCGTTGCGTTCCAACCGGTGCACATTCACCTTGGTCGTCTGCGTATGGTGGGTGAGGACCGGCTGGATTGTTCCCGCTCCCATCTCAACCGCCTTTTGCACCGTATAGTCCAGCCGCGCCTGTTTGAGCGGGGCGAAGAGATAATGGAGATCGGATGCTGGCGGCTGCGGTCGGGCTTGCTCCTCGACGCAAAGCGTCAGTTTCTTGCGGCCGTCGAAGACGAGACGCACGGACCATTCACCGTCGCGGCCGTTGAAAACCAGCAGTCGGTCGTCCTCCTGCATGCGCAGGACATTGGCGAGATAGTTGAACTGGTCGCGGTCTGCCGCGAGTTCCACGTCCGCCGACAGCGGGTCTTCGACAAACAGCCGTTGCATTCTGAAATTGGCACGCATGGTCTGCATGTGCCCCAGTGCAGGCCGAAACTCAAGCCTTGGCGCTGGGGTGGATGTGCGGCGTGAAGCCGGCGCGGATCGCGGCGACCGTGGCGGGCGGCGTCAACAGGCGAACCTTCGTTGCAATCCGGTCAATTGGGACGGGCGGTCCGTACCCCTGGTGAGACCAGGGCAGCAACGTTTCACCGTGCAAGACGAAGCTGGCTTCGCCGTCGGCCACGGCCGAGCCTTCCGGCAACTCTGCCACTTCATCGCTCGAAAGCCACAGCGGCGGGCTGCCGCTGGCACCGCGCTCGCCATGCAGGATCGTGTCCATTTCGCCGGCATAGACACGGTCCCGATTTGAGGCTTTTGCGAAGGCGTCCGCGTATTGCAAAGCGCGCTGGCGCTGGCATTCGTAACAGGGTCGGTGGCCGGCCGCGAGTGCTGTTGCCTCATCGAGAAAGAACAGTTCGGTATAGCTTCCCGGGCCCATAACGGGTCGCCAGCGACGCTTGAAGCTTGTGACGCAAATAATCCAGTGCTTGCTGGCCCAGCGTCGTCGCGTCAGGGTTTTTGCTACCGGGTCGTGAATTTGCCCACCGCGATTGCCCATCAGGAGACCACGCGCGGGTGTGCTTTCGATAGCGCCAAACGGTGTCACCCGGTTCTGCAGCGGCATGTCAGGCGCTGCGGCGGGTGAAGGCGGAGACGACGCCGGCGCCGATCAGGAGCACCGCGCCGGTGCGCGTCGTCGCCCGCAGCACCGACGGCCGCCGGATGAAGTGGCGGGCGCCGCTGGCGAGCATCGCATAAGCCCAGGCGTTGACGATGCCGAGCAGCACGAACACGACGACGAAGATCGAGGCCTGTGGCGCGAAGGCCGCCTGGGACGAGATGAATTGCGGCACGAAGGCCATGAAGAAAACGATGCCCTTGGGATTGAGCAGCGTCACCAGGAAGGCGTCGCGAAACGCCGACCAGCGATTGCCGTTGGCGATCTCGGTGTCGATCGTCGGAACGGTTACCGGATCGATCCACATGCGGATGCCGATATAGACCAGATAGGCGGCCCCGACCCATTTGACGATCATGAACACGGTCGCTGAAGCCGCGAGGATGGTGCCGACGCCGATGATCGACAGCGATGCGGCGATCAGGTCGCCGAGGCCGACACCGAGCACGCTGGCAAGCGCAATGCGCCTGCCGTGCGCCAACGCCTGGCTGATCACCATGATGATGGTCGGCCCGGGGATGATCAGAAGTACCGTGCTGGCAATGGCGAAGGTCAGCAGGGTCTCGATGGAAACAGGCATGGTTTGGCTCCGGCATTGCGAAATCGGAAACGCCGATCAAGCTACAGCCGAAGCCGGTCTGTCAACCTGAACCGCTGTAGTTTCCCTTCACCCGCTCCTTGGTGGGGTCGAAGTGCGGGAAGGCGCTTACCGTCGCGGCCAGCCGCTTCTGCTGGCCGTCGAGTTGACCCACTTCGACGTCGGTGCCCGGCTCCGCATGAGCAATATCCATGCGGGCGAGTGCGATGACCTTGCCCAGCACCGGCGATTTCATCGCCGAGGTGATCTCGCCCACCTGGGCCTTGCCGATGCGGATGCAGTCGCCGCCCGACGGCACGAGGCCGCCGGCGATCTCGAGCCCGACAAGCTTTCGCTGCGGATGCGCCTTGCGCCGCTCGATAGCCGTCCGGCCGATAAAGTCGTCGTTCTGCGTCTTCAGTGGCACGGTAAAGCCAATGCCTGCCTCGAACGGGTCCGTCTGGTCGCAAAACTCGCTGCCGGCGAACACCAATCCTGCCTCGATGCGCAGCATGTCGAGTGCCTGCAAGCCGAGCGGCACCATGCCCATCGGCTCGCCGGCTTCCCAGATGGCATCGAACACCGCCACCGCGTCCTTTGGATGGCAGAAGACTTCGTAGCCGAGTTCACCCGAATAGCCGGTACGACTGACCACCGTCGCCGCGCCGTGGAAATCGCCGACCCGCGCCACGGCAAAGCGGAACCATTGCAGTTCGTCCATGGTCGGCTGGGCCGGCGGGGTCCAGAACACCTTCTTCAGAATATCGCGCGACAGTGGTCCCTGCACGGCGATGTTGTGCAACTGGTCGGTCGACGAGCGCACCCAGGCGTTGAGACCGCGTTCCTCGGCCTGTTTGCGCAGCCACAGGCCGCTTTCATCATTGCCGCCGATCCAGCGGAAATTGTTGTCGCCGAGGCGAAACACGGTGCCGTCGTCGATCATCCCGCCATGCTCGTAGCACATGGCCGTGTAGACGACCTGGCCGACGGCGAGCTTTTTCATGTTGCGGGTAACGCACAGCTGCATCAGCTCTTCGGCGTCTGGACCGGTAACCTCGTATTTGCGCAGCGGCGACAGGTCCATCACCGCTGCTTTCTCGCGGCAGGCCCAGTATTCGGCAATCGCTCCGTGATTGGTCATCTGGTTGGCTAACCAGTAGCCATTATACTCGGTGAAATCGCGGGTGTGCCGAGCGAAGCAATCGTGAAACGCGGTTTGTTTGGTCTCTTCCACCTCGGCCTCCGCCGTCTTGCGCCAGCCGATCGAGCGTCGGAATGGCTCTTTCTCGTCGTAGACGCGCACCTGGATGTCTGTCGGGTCCCAGCCATTGGCCGGATCGATGTCGCACGGGCACGCTGTGGAGACGCAGACCAGATCTGACAGCGCCCGCAACAGCACGAAGTCGCCCGGCCGCGACCACGGATCGTCCATGCCGATCGCATTGGTGTCGTCCAACATGGTGTTGAAGAAAAAATTGATCGCCGGCCAGCCGCCGCGCGGTCGCACGTCGAAACGCGTCAGGTCACGGTTCATGTTGTCGGAACAATTGACGTGGCCCGGATATCCCAGATCCTCGTAATAGCGAGCTGTGCAGGCGAGGCCGAACGTGTCATGGCGACCACAGGTATCCTGGACGATTTCCACCAGCGGCTCGTGATCGACGCTGAAATACTTCGAATAGAGGCCCGGTTCCGGATACAGCGAGCCGGTGAGCGAGCGGGTCGTTGTCGGATCGATTTCCCGCTCCATCCCGCGGTCCAATGCCCTTGAGGAGAACGCCTGGAAGTCTGAGCATTCGCGCCCCTTTACGTCGACGACCTGGATGAACTGGCCGGCTCGCACTTCGTAGGCGGTGGCGTGGCCGGGCCGGATGTTGAAGTCGGCGAGCGGATCGGCCAGCGGCTCCGGCGGCGGCCGATCCTCCTTGCCGTCGCCGGGGTTGGCGCGGCGGATGTAAAGGATGATCTCGGTCGCCGTGTCCTGGTTGTCCGGCGCCATGGGCTGGGCCGGCGCACACACGATGAGAAGGCCGTCACAGGCCGACTGAAAGGTTTCCATGTCGCCGGCGCGCGAGCCGTCATCGAACAGCCGCACGACATCGGCGCGGCCAAGGTCGAATCCGGCCGCATCGAGCGCCTTGCGCACCCGCTTGCCGGACGCGTCGCCTGCCAGCGCTGCCCTTAGCCCGCCGCCGTCACCGCCACCAGTCGTTCCGATCATGGCGGCGTCGGAACTGCCGTCAGGCGCGAAGAACGCCAATTCGGCCGGCTGCAGGCCTTCCCGGTCGAGGACGGTGAATTCGTCGCCCTTGTCGATGCGCACGGCCCGCGAACCGCCGCCCGGCACCGGATAGCGCTGCACGCCATGCGGCAGCACCGGCAGGCCCGGCGCGATCACGCCGGCGCGTTCATAGGGCGTCTCGAATATCGGTTTGACGACGGTCATCACTCGATCCCCAGAGCTTTTTTGCGTTCGGCCGACCAGCGCAGTACCAGGTGGTCGACCATCAGGCCCATGAAGGCAACGCACAGCCCCAGGACCAGGCCCTTGCCGACATCGGTCGACGACAGGGCACGCTGCATCTCCTGGCCCAGGTCCTGGGTGCCAATGAAGGCGGCGATGATGACCATGAACAGCGAGAACATGACGGTCTGGTTGACGCCGACCATGATGGTCGGCAGCGCCAGCGGTAGCTTGACCGTCCACATCTGCTGGCGATGGGAGGCGCCCGACATCTTGGCAGCTTCGACCAATGCCGGTGGCACGTTACGCAGGCCCTCGATCGTGTACCGTGTCATCGGCACCATGCCGAACACCACAACCGCGCCGATGGCTGCCACGTCGTTAACGCCGAACAGCATCACCACCGGAATGAGATAGATGAAACTGGGAAAGGTCTGCGCCGTATCACAGACCAGCAGTACGGCATTCGAACGCCTTTCGCTCAATGACGCCCATATGCCCAGCGGCAGCCCGATGAGCGCCGCAACGATGACCGCGAAACTCACCATGTAGGCCGTGATCATGGCACGATCCCACCATCCCGACATGGCGATCAGCGCAACAAAGGCGAAACAGATCGCCGCCGAGCGCAGTCCGCCGATCAGCCATCCGAGCCCCGCGACAAGCGCCAGCACTGCCGTATAGGGCAGCCACAGATAGGCGTCGCGCATGGGGATCAGCACATTGATGATCAGGAAAGCACGCAGCCAGTCCGTGATCGGCTTGATCATGGTGATGACCCAGTCCGCCGCCAGGTCCAGTTCCTTGGAAATGGTGAACGCCTGGGTCCGCTTGATCTCATGTGCCGGCGGCCAGACGCTGGCGAGCAGGAGGGCGAACGCGATCAATCCGGCCCAAATCAGAAACAGCCGGTGGCGCTGCCACAACGGCGTTCCGCGTTCGAAATGAACCGGTTGCTTCTCCGCCCATGCCTTGGAGCAGCGATCCAGCATCACAGCGATAAGCACGATGGTGACGCCTATTTCGAAAGAGCGGCCAATTTTAAGCGCCTGCAGCAATTGCAGCAGTTTTTGGCCCAGGCCCGGCATGCCGATGAAGCTGGCAAGCACGACCATTGCCAGGCACTGCATGATCACCTGGTTGACGCCGACGAGGATCTCGGTGCGAGCCGTTGGAACCCGCACATGGCGCAGCAACTGCCAACTGGTCGAGCCGCACATCTTGCCGCTCTCGATGACTTCCGGCGGCACCTTCTTCAGGCCCAGAAGCGTCATGCGGATCATCGGTGGCGTGGCAAAGATGATGGTCACGATGGCGCCGGCCTTGGGCCCGACGCCGATGAACACCACCACCGGGATCATGTAGGCGAAATGCGGCAGCGATTGCGCCACGTTGAGAATGGGATTGAGCGTGTCCTCGACCCATTTGCGCCGCCAGGCGGCGATGCCGAGAAGCAGGCCCAGCAGCACGGCGATGGGTGCCGCGACGACGATCACCGACAGCGTCTCCATGGCCCATTTCCACTGGCCGAGCGCGGCGATCCAGACGAAGGTGCCGCCCGAAAGAATGGCCAGGCGCCATCCCTTCAGTGCGTAACCGATCATGAAGGCGGAGATGGCGACGACGGTCCACGGCAACGGTCCGATCCTGGGCCAACGGTTTTTGCCGTAGAGCAGGTTGGCCGTCACGTCGAGCAGCCATTCGACGCCGGCGGCAAAGGCGCGGGTCACATGGATCAGGCCCAGATCGTCGCGCATGAACGCGAAGGCCGCGTTGATCCAGTCGGCAAAGGAGAGCACCAGCCAGTCCGGCGGCCGGATCAGGCCCGCGGGCAGAACCGTTTTGGCGAGCACCAGCAGCACGGCGGCGGCAAACAGCGCATAGGCTATGGTCCGTCCGCTCACCTCGGGCAGCGGGCGCGGTGCGCTGGCGCTGAGGTCGCTCACCGGTCGTCTCCGAACAGCACGTTGAGCGCCGCCTGACGGTCGAGCCGGCCGACCAGGGTTCCGTTGCGGTCGACGACCGGCAGGAAGTCGCGCGTGTCGTCGGCCAGTTGCCGGCCGATCTGGGCCAGCGTCGCCGCGGCGTCGACCGGTTCGCCCTCGGGCGCCTGGCCGTTGAGCTTCTGCGCCAGTCCGCCGGCCCGCACGACGCGCGCCTTGGCAATGTCCTCGGTGAATTTGGCAACGTAGTCGGTGGCCGGGTCCAGCACGATATTGTCCGGCGTGTCGACCTGTTCGACGGCTCCGTCCTTCATGATGGCGATGCGGTCCGCCAGGCGCAGGGCCTCGTCGAAATCGTGGGTTATGAAGACAATGGTCTTGCCAAGCATTTCCTGCAGTCGCAGGAACTCGTCCTGCATCTCCCGTCGGATCAGCGGATCCAGCGCCGAGAATGGTTCGTCGAGAAACCAGATATCCGGTTCGATGGCCAGGCTGCGGGCGATGCCGACGCGCTGTTGCTGGCCGCCGGAAAGCTCGCGCGGGAAATAGTCCTCGCGGCCCTCGAGACCGACCAGTTTGATGACCTCAAGTGCTCGTTCGCGACGCGTATGGCGATCCTGTCCGCGCATTTCCAGCGGGTAGGCGACATTGTGGAGCACGGTGCGGTGCGGCAACAGGGCAAAGTTCTGGAACACCATACCCATCTTGTTGCGGCGGATATCGATCAGCTGCTTTTCGGTGAGGGCGCGAAGATCCTCGCCGTCGATCTCGATCTCGCCGTCGGTCACCTCCACCAGACGGGACAGGCAGCGCACGAGGGTCGACTTGCCCGACCCCGACAAGCCCATGATGACCAGCATCTCGCCACGCCGGATCTCGAGCGAGACGTCACGGACGGCGGCGATGTAGCCGGCATTCCTGATGTCGTCATAGCTGGGGGTTCCGGCAAGCGATCGCAGATAATGTTCCGGCTTGTCGCCGTAAAGCTTCCACACGTTGCGGCAGCTGATAACGGGCGTCTCTTTATTCATGATATTCCCCGGAATAGCCGCCGCCCCGGCGATCCGGGGCGGCGGGTGTCAATCAGTGCTCTCCGGCTTGTTAGCCGGTCCAGGGCTTCCAGACGTTGGGGTTGGCTTCAAGCCAGGCGGCCGCAGCGTCTTCAGGCTCCATCTCGTCAATATCGACGAGTTTCGCCATTTCGGCAATCTGCGCGTTGGTGAAGGAGATATTCTTCAGCACCTCATAGGCAGCTGGCCATTTGTCCTTCATGCCGTCCCATGCGGCCTTTTTGAGATAGCCGTTGGCCGGGTTGCCGCAATCGTAGGTCTTGTCCGGGTTCGGCCCCTTCGACGCGTCGTCCTTGCAACCTTCGAAATAGGTCGGGAACTCGACGAACTCACCCGGATAGAGCGCTTCGACGAAGTTCGGCGTCCAGTTGAAAATGACGACGGGACGCTTGTCCTTCTGGGCTGAGGCCAGTTCGGCCCACAGCGCCGAGGCGGATCCGGCGTTGACCACGACAAAGTCCATGCCCAGGGCCTCAACGCGTTCCGCATCGTGTTTCAGCCAGTCGACTGGTCCGCCGAGAAAGCGGCCCTTGCCGCCGGTTTCCGGGGTCGCGAATTTTGCGGCGCACTCGTTGAGCGCTTTCCAGTCCGGCAGTCCGGGACAGGATTCCTTGGTCCACAGCGGATACCACCATTCCTCCCGGGTCACCGCATTGTGGTCGCCCGCGTCATGCAGGCCGCCCTTGGCAAGAGCTTCTTTGAAGGCAACGCCGAAAGCGCCTTCCCAGACTTCGAGTTCAAGGGTTACGTCGCCAAGCCGTACGGATTCGTAGACTGCCTGGCTGTCGGTCGAGACATATTCGACATTGTTGCCCATCGACTCGAAGATCTGGCCAACAACATGTGACATCACGATCTGGCTGGACCAGTTGTGTGTCGGTATGATGATCGGATCCTTGCTATCTTCCGCCAATGCAGGCGCTGACATGGCCAGCACGGTGGCCAGTCCGGTTACGCTCCAAAACAGTTTGCTTTTACTCATTTTCTGCCTCCCGATTGAGTTAAAACGAAATTCACCCACCAAATGATGGTGTTGGTCTCCTCCTCCTGTTGCGATGTGGGTCGTTAATCCGGCTCCGTCTTTCGCGTCCGCCGATCGACAGACTCGGAACCGCCCCGACTGCCCTCCCAGTCGGGTGCAAACGCCAGGACGATCGCCTCGGCGCGCAAATTCGGATTGAACAGATAATTGTGCCACCAGGTGGCTTCATGCAGCCAGTGATCCGGCGGCGGCCGGCTGACGGTGCACGCCAGTTCGTAGAGTTGGCCGTAGGCTTCGAATGTCAGGGTGCAGGCACCCGCGGCTTCGATTGCACGCACGCCCTCCGACCCCGGTTCGAAGATCGCCGTCAGCACGTCGGAAAACTCGTCGCCGCGCTGGTAGTAGAGTTCGCAAAACAGCTGCAGCGCTTTCTCGCGACGTTTCGCCGGGTCGTGGGTCTGCCGTGCCAGGTGCTGCAGTTCCGGTGTCTTGGAAAAGTCCGGCTGTTTGGACAGGATCGTGATGATCCGGCCCATGGGTTCGGTTTCACCGGGCAGGGTAACCATCGGCATGATGCCGTCGTCCGGCTTGCCCTCCCGGTTGCGCATGATCAACTGGCGAACCCGGCACTGCCAGCGCAGGAAGCTTCTCTTCAGCGGATTTCGCTGCGAAGCGGGTTCGACGAACTGCGCCGCGGCGTTCATGCGAATGGCCTCCCGGATGGACCGTTCAGTGTAAATGGACGGTCATGCGACAGACTGGGGATGCGCTGGCGCGTTTCAACAACTTGATCGAGATCGATGGTGGCATGCACGACACCGGGATTATCGCCACCATCTGCCAGCACCTCACCCCACGGCCCAACAATCAGGGAATGGCCATAACTCGCTCCGCCGCCCTCTACCGGGCCGATGGCGCAGGGTGCCACAACGAAGGCGCCGTTTTCGATGGCACGCGCCCGGTTGAGCACATGCCAGTGCGCTTCGCCGGTCTTTTTGGTGAAGGCGGCGGGCACCAGCAGGATCTCGGCACCGGCTTTCGCCAGTTCGCGATAGAGGTCGGGAAACCGCAGATCGTAGCAAATGGTATGACCAAGCATGCCGAACGGCGTTTCGACCAGCACCGCTTGCCCGCCGCCATCGACCAGGGCGCTCTCGCGGTAGCTCTCGGTCTTCGATAAATCGATATCGAAGAGATGGATCTTGTCGTAGCGGCTGCGGATTTCGCCGCTCTCGTCGATGACGAAGCCCCGATTGACGATCTTGTCGCTTGAGCCCGCGACCGCCAGCGACCCGATGACCAGCCAAATGCCGTTGCGGTCGGCGAAATCGCGCAGGCCGGCCAGCACCGGGTGGTCCGCCTCCGGCGCGGCCGGAGGCGCAAAGGCTGATCCCTCGGTGCGCAGTCCGCCGCAATATTCCGGCAGCGCGATCAACTTTGCGCCGCCATCGGCCGCCGTCCTTGCCAGCCCCAGGGCCTCATCCAGCGCGGACGTGAAATCCGGCATCGGACGGGTCTGAAGGCAGGCAATTGGGACTGGCCGTGTCATCTCTCTCAAAACTTCGTGTAAGCTTTTCTCAGATTGACCAATGGGTGAGTGTCGGACATCTGGAACTTGATCAGCAGTTCGCGGGCGATCATGTCCCGGTCTTGCTGATTGTCCGGCAGTTGGATGGATTCCGGCACCCGGACCCAACCATTGATGTTGCGGTCGAAAACGGCGGCCTTGCCGTCCTCGTAACCCATGTGAACATCTTCCAGCCAATTCAGGTCATCCCAGCCCATGACCTCGATGTACTGACGTAAAAAGGGCGTCAGTCGGTCGTAGTCGGGAACGAGATTGACGTCGTAACGGTAGCCGATGTGCTGGCCGATTTCTTTTTCCCGCTCACTGTCCAGTCCTGCCGCGTCGTCGAGGAACTGGTCGACGTCCTTGATGTCCGAGCCGCGATATTGCGTGCCTGCCATGGACGGTTCTCCTTACAGATGGTGGTAGTCTTCGACGCCAACCGTGTGGTTGGTGCCGGCAAGCGGGACACCGGCCATGGCCGAGGCCTCCATCGTCAACGCGGCCAGGTCTTCCGGCTCGAGCGAGTGGATGTCGGTCTTGCCGCAGGCACGGGCGAAGAGCTGTGCTTCAATGGTCAATGTGTGGAGGAAATTGTAGACCCGCTCGGCCGCCTCATCCGGGTCGAGCCGTGCCCTGAGCGCTGGGTCCTGGGTGGCGACACCCACCGGACAGCGACCCGTGTGGCAGTGGTAGCATTGGCCGGGCTCGACGCCCATCTCCTCTTGGTAATTGGCTTCCGGGATGTCCTTGTTGCAGTTCAGGGCCATCATCGACGAGTGGCCGATGGCGATGGCGTCTGCTCCCAGGGCGATGGCCTTCGCGACGTCGGCGCCGTTGCGGATGCCGCCGGCATAAATCAGTGCGATTTCACCGCGCTTGCCGAGATCGTCGATGGCCTTGCGGGCCTGGCGTATGGCGGCGATGCCCGGAACCCCGGTGTCTTCCGTCGCTAGGTGCGGTCCTGCGCCGGTGCCGCCTTCCATGCCGTCGATGTAGATCGAGTCGGGATCGCATTTAACCGCCATGCGGACGTCGTCATAGACGCGGGCAGCGCCCAGTTTGAGCTGGATCGGGATCTGCCAGTCGGTTGCCTCGCGGATTTCGAGGATCTTCAGGGCAAGATCGTCCGGCCCCAGCCAGTCGGGATGGCGAGCCGGCGAACGCTGGTCGATGCCGGCCGGCAGCGATCGCATCTCAGCTACCTGGTCGGTGACCTTCTGGCCCATCAGGTGGCCGCCGAGGCCGACCTTGCAGCCCTGACCGATAAAGAACTCGCAACCGTCTGCAAGCATCAGGTGATGCGGGTTGAAGCCGTAGCGGGACTGGATGCATTGGTAGAACCATTTGGTCGAATAGCGCCGCTCATCGGGAATCATGCCGCCTTCGCCGGAGCAGGTCGCAGTACCGGCCATGGTAGCGCCACGCGCCAGCGCCGTTTTCGCCTCGTAGGAGAGGGCGCCGAAGCTCATTCCGGTGATGTAGACGGGAATGTCCAGTTCAAGCGGCCGTTTGGCGCGCGACCCGATCACCGTCTTGGTGTCACATTTTTCCCGGTAGCCCTCGATGACGAAGCGCGTCAGCGTGCCCGGCAGGAATGTCAGGTCATCCCAATGCGGGATTTTCTTGAACAGGGAAAACCCGCGCATCCGGTACCGGCCGAGTTCCGACTTGATGTGGATGTCATCGATAACGTGCGGTGGAAACACGAAGGAATTGCCGAGACGGTAGGGGTCGCGGCCGAGCGGTTTTTTGCTTTGTTCGGTCATTATTCGCATGCTCTCCCTAGAGGATGAGTTTCTTCTCGGTTGGTTCGAGATTGTCGTAGTTCCACAGCTGCTTGCCGGCGACGATCTTGGTGAAGTGGTCGACCCCGTTGTCCGGGTAGAGCTCGTATTGCTGCAGTTTGCGGGTCAGCCACTTGCGGTCGAGATCGGTGAGTTCGGCCTCCACCGCGTCGACACCGAGCGACTGGATCTCGCCGCCGACATAAATGGTGCCGTCATACATGGAGTCGCCGAGGTTCTTACCGGCATTGCCGCAGACCACGATACGTCCGCGCTGCATCATGAAGCCGGAGAGCGCGCCGGTGTCGCCGCCGACGATGATCGTGCCGCCCTTCTGGTCGATCCCCGTACGCGATCCGACCGATCCGCGACAGACCAGGTCGCCACCGCGGATCGCGGCGCCGAAGGTCGAGCCGGCGTTCTTTTCGATGAGCACCGTGCCGGCCATCATGTTCTCGCCGCAGGACCAGCCGACGCGGCCGTTGATGCGCACGTTCGGCCCATCGATCAGACCGACTCCGAAATAGCCGAGAGACCCTTCGAAGATGAGATTGAGGCGGTTGAGGATGCCGACGCCGAGTCCGTGCTTGCCGCGCGGGTTGGAGACGACGATGGTGCCGTAGCCGTCCTCCATCAGTTCGCGCATGCGTGCGTTGACCTCGGTCGCGGTCATATCGTCCGCGTCGATCTCCGTTCGCTTGTTGTAGTCGACATCCGGTGCCCACGGGTAGGTGAAGCGCTCCTCGGCTTCCGGGTCGAATTCGATGAGCAGCGACCGTCCGGTGAGCTGCTCCGTCGTCATGCCGAGCGCATCGGCGCGCTCTTCCTGGCTCATGCCGCGGAGTTCGGCATCAGTTACGCCTGCCATACGCGGACCTCCTCGTCATACGGGTCGTAGGTATCGATTTCCTGGGGAAGGATCGCCCGGATGGCCACCTCTTCGGAGGCCATGGCGATCAGGTTGTCGCTCTCATAAAGCACCAGCGGCTTGGCGGCCATGGTGTCCTTGGCCATGCCAAGCTCGTCCTTGGTGGCCACCAGATAGGTGAACACGCCGTCGATCTCGCCGATCGACCGGCTCAGGCTCTCTTCCAGAGTGACGCCATTGGCAAGATTGTGCGCCGTATAAACGGCGAGCAGTTCGGAGTCGCAGTTCGACATGAACCGGTGACCGGCCCGCTCCATCTGGCGACGCATGATCCAGTAGTTGGTGATCTGTCCGTTGTGAACCACCGAGACATCGTTATAGGGAAAGGCCCAATAGGGGTGGGCCGATCGTATGTCGACATCCGATTCCGTCGCCATGCGGGTGTGACCGATGGCGTGGGTTCCCTGGAAGTCGTCGAGTCCGTAGGCATCGGACACGTCGGTAGCGTCACCGAGGTCCTTGATCAGCTCGAGGCCGTTGCCCAGCGACAGGATTTCGACCCCTTCAATCTCCTCGATATGCTTGGCCATGGCTTCGGTGTCGCCCTCATGGCGCAACACGTAACGCAGCGCGTATGGGGTAACCGCCTCTTTCTGCTGAATATCGGCCTTGTGTTCACTGAGCCGCGTTTCCAACTGATCGATGCGTCCCGAAATGCGTTCCAGGATCCCGTGGCCTCGATCGAGGTCTTCGCGTTCCGCGACCTTGATCCGCATCACGTAGTCGCCCGGGCTGGGTTGGCCGTAGACCGCGAAGCCGGTGGAATCCGGCCCCCGGTGTTTGAGCGCCAGCAGCATGTCGGTCATTTCCTGACCGACATTGGAGCTGCTGCCGCGATGGATAAGTCCGGCAATACCGCACATGAAGCTTAGTTCTCCGTTGGTGTTTTCCGTTGGCGCATGCCGCTCAGGGCAGGCACTCCAGATAGGTGTCCTGGTCCCATTCGGTGACCGTGTGCATGAAGCGTTCCCATTCGTCCCACTTGTACTCGTGGTACAGGCGGTACATTTCGCCGGGCAGGCCGCGCTGGACTACCTCGTCATCGGCCAGCGCCTCCAGCGCCTCGCCGAGCGACATCGGCAGCTTTTTGACATCCTTACCGGCCTTGATGGCCTCGTAGATATTGCGCTCCTCGGGCTCGCCGGGATCGAGTTTGTTGTCGATACCGTCATCGGCCGCCGCGAGGATGGCGGAACCCATGAGATACGGATTGACCATCGAGTCGACCGAGCGGTATTCGAACCGGCCCGGCGCCGACACACGCAGGCCCGTGGTGCGGTTCTGGAAGCCCCAGTCAGCGAAAACGGGCGCCCAGAAGCCGGTGTCCCACAGTCGCCGATAGGAATTGACCGTGGACGATCCGATGGCCGTCAGAGCACGCAGGTGATGGACGATGCCTCCGATGGCGGTCAGGCCATCCTTGCCGGGCATCTGCAGATCGTCTCCGTCGGGCATGAAGGTATTCGTGCCGCCGGAGACATACATATAGTTCTCGGCCATGCCAGGCAGGCTTTGCGGATCGTTTCCGGTCGGCCGCAAGTGATCTTCGCCACCGCGCCACAGCGACATGTTGTGGTGGCAGCCGGAGGCGGAGACGCCCATGAACGGCTTGGTCATGAAGCAGGCGATCAGGTTGAATTCCCGCGCCACCTGGGCGCAAATCTGTCGATAGGTCGTCAACCGGTCGGCGTTGCGCAGGACGTCGTCAAACATCCAGTTGAGTTCGAGCTGCCCCGGCGCGTCCTCATGGTCGCCCTGGATCATGTCGAGACCCATGGCGCGCGAATACTCCATGACCTTCATGTAGACCGGGCGCAGGCTTTCGAACTGGTCGATGTGATAGCAGTAGGGTTTGGAGAAACCGCCGGCCGGCTTGCCGTTCTCGTCCTTCTTCAGCCACATCATTTCCGGCTCTGTGCCCATGCGCAGGCGCAGGCCGTTGTGCTTATCGGCGAAATCACTGTGAAGACGACGCAAGTTTCCCCGACAATCCGCGGTCAGGAAACCACCTGGATCTTCCTTTTCCTCACGGTTGCGAAACAGAGTGCAGTAAAACCGCGCGATGCGTTTGTCCCAGGGCAATTGCATCATGGTTTCCGGTTCCGGGATGCCGACGAGCTCGGCGGCCTCCGGTCCGTAGCCCAGGTAATCGCCATGGCGGTTGGTGAACAGGTTCACCGTGGCGCCGTAAACCAACTGAAAGCCCTTGGTGGCGACGCTCTCCCAGTGATCCGCCGGGATCCCCTTGCCCATGATCTTGCCGGTGACCGAGACAAATTGAAGATAGAGATACTCGATGCCGAGTGCGTCGATCTTGGCGCGCACTTCCCTGACGAGTTCATCGCGGCCCGGCGCAGCTACAAAATCCTGAATATCTGTTGTTGTCACGGTCTTCCTCCCATTGATTTTCTGCAGGGGTTGTCGTCCCCGTGAGATTGGTTTTGTGCCTCAGCTCCAGGGGAACGGGCTGTTCGATGTCGGATGCAATTCTCCCTTTTCGAACCGGTCGAACCGGAACGGGGCGAGCAAGTCCTGTTCGTCTCCCATCACCTCGTCCGCAGCCAGCCGGCCGACGCCCAGCATTTTGTATCCGTGATTGCTGTCGGCAATGATTGTCACGTTGTCGCAAAACCGGTCGAAAACCGGGAAACTGTCGGGTGTAAAACAGCCAATGCCACCGGACGGTTCCCGATGGTATTTCGGCATGGTGCCCTCGAAACGGCTGTGACAGTGTGCCAGCGCCGACACCCACATGTGGGCGAAGTGCGGGCTCGACACGAATTCCGGGCTCGACGGGCCGTAGGGATCGATGGCGACGTCGTCGACCGGGGTCTCGACTTTGTAGGGAGCTGCACCACCCTGGATCCCGCCAAAATGCCAGTCGGGCTTGTAATAAATGCCCCACATTTCATCGGTGACGAGACTTCCGTCCACGGCCGAATACAGCGGTGCGTCGGTGTCGACATGGATGACCGGCGGCATGGCCCCGTCATTGGTCATCAGTGTCTCCGGTGGTACCTGCAGGACACCTTCCTCCAATTGCCAGAACCGCCACATATCGACATCTTCGTGAACCTCGCCTTGTGGCGTCTTTACGGTGATGCGGTTCGGCAGATCGAGCATGGACCAGAAATCGCGCACCCAGGGACCCGCGCCGATGACGACGTGATCGCAGGCGACAGAGCCACGGTCGGTTTCGACGTGTGATATGGCGCTGGAGCCATTTTCCGAGACAAGGCCCTTGACCTCGACCCCGGTCATGATCCGAACGCCAAGATCTTCCGCTTTCTTGGCGAGTCCATAGATCGCCGTGGTGTTGTTGGCGTAGCCGCCGCGTTTTTCATGCAGGACCGAGGTGATGCCCTGCGCCTGCCAGTCGTCGAAAAGGCCGCGCATATAGTGAGTGCAGGCCTGGCTGCCTTCGATGAATTCGCTCTCGTAGCCGATCGCCCGCTGCTCGCTATATATCTGCGCGACATCGTCGCGCATTGCATCGCAGGAAATCTGCATGTATCCGACGGGGTGATAACTGAAAGCCTCAGGGTCGCTTTCCCAGATGTCAACCGAATGCGCCATTAGGTTACGCATGGCTGGCTGGAAATAGTTGTTGCGCACGACCCCGCAGGCAATGCCCGAAGCACCCGAAGCGATTCCCGATTTGTCGAGAACCATAATGCGTCCATCAACGCTGCCATCCCGCTCAATCAGCCGCTCTGCCAACCGCCAGGCGGTTGAAAGTCCGTGGATGCCCGCGCCAATGACGAGATAGTTCACATGATCTGGAAAAGCCAAAACGCGCCTCGGTACAAACGTGATCTGGACCGTTTGGAGCGGTCTAGACCAATTCTAATTCTAAACAGCCGGAAGCTAGGCCAATATAGGCCGATATGCAACCCAAACTGATCCAATGTTGCCAATATTGACCGAAATTAGCTTTATTGGTATAGATTTGGAACAGAGGAGTGTCGATGAGTGAACAGAGCCAGCAAAGATTAGGAGCGGCCGAAATCGCCGGACTGCTACGCCGCGAAATCGCCGTTGGTCGCTTCGCACCCCATGATCGTTTGCCGCCGGAGCGCCGGCTTGCTGAGGAATTCGGCGTCGCACGCGGTACCATTCGAGAGGCACTCAACCGGCTGGGACACGAGGGACTTGTCCTGATCCGCCCCGGCAGCGGCACCTATGTCGCAGCCGAATCCGATGAAGAAAACAATGCTGTCATCTCCAACGCTCGCCCACTGGAACTGATCGACGCCCGCTTCGCATTAGAGCCGCACATCTGCCGGCTGGCGGTGCTGCACGCCCGCCGGCAAGACTTCGTCCAGGCTGAAGAACTCTTGGCCGAGATGGAAAACTGCGATTTCGATCCCATCAAGTTTTCGATGGCGGATACGGCTTTCCACAACCTTTTGGCTGAGATCACGGGCAACAGTCTGTTGATTTGGGTGGTGGGGCAGATCAATTCCGTTCGCAACCAGGAACAGTGGTCGCGGATGACCGGGCTAACCCTCGATGAGATGACGATCAGCCACTACAACAATCAGCATCGGCAAATTATCGAGGCCATCCGAAATCGCGAACCCGAGCACGCGGCCACTCTGATGAAGGGCCATCTGGAGTCGGCCCGCCTGTCACTGACACGCGCGGCCGCGACTTGATCAGCCGCGCTGGCGGCGACGCAGCTCCGAAACACGCGCCCAGTCGTCGGCGCGTTCAGCCGCTCGCATGGTGTCGGCGACGTAGTCCATATGGTGCTCCGCGGCTTGCTTTGCGGCCTCCGCGTCGCCGGACAGGATTCCATCATGGATGGCCACATGTTGTTCCAGAAGCTGGTCGCGGGTGCCCGCATGGGCATAGACCAGGGCCCGGTTGAAGAACACACCGTCGGCAAGAAGCCGATAACAGGAGCGCAGCGTGTGGAGCAGGATGGCGTTGTGGGCGCATTCGCCAATCGTGCTGTGGAACTCGACATCCAGCGCGGCCTCGCGATCGAAATCGTCTCGGCCGTGCGCCGCTTTCATCTCGTCGATAATACCGGACAGCAGCGCTCGGTCGGCCGCCGTCGACCGTTGAGCTGCAAAGGCCGCTGCGATGCCTTCCACTTCGCGCCGATACTCCAGATATTCATAGGCCGCGTCCCGATGACGGGCGATCAGGTCAAGAACGGGCTGGCTGAAGATCGGGCCGATGACGTCGGCGACGAAAGTACCGCCACCATGGCGCGCCACAAGCAGGCCACGCTCCTCCAACACTTTCAGGGCTTCGCGCAGGATTGGGCGCGAGACGTCGAAGCGTTGCGCCAGGGCGCGTTCTCCGGGCAGCCGGTCGCCAACCCGGAGCACCCCGTTGAGGATCAGTTTTTCGATCTGGTCGACGACGGCATCTGCCGTCCTGCTGTGATCAATGGGGGAAAAGATATCGCCGTCCATGCGGACCTCGTTGCCGTCCGCCGGGCGGACTCGGGTTGACCGTATCAACCGGCGGTAAAACTGGTCAACTAATTTATCCACTTCCCGCAGAGTGCCTGCGGCAAGGCGCCGCGGCTCGACTGGGCTGCATCAAACCGGCCGTTATGCAACTTTGCCCCGAAAAATCGATCGGTCTGCCACCTTGTACACCCTGTGACGGAGTGGTCTGACTGAGGGGTTCAACTTCCACTGGGGACTACGATGGCCACGGGCAGCTTTGGATTTCCCTATGCCGCTGATCGGTCGCTGGCACTTGGTGAGGTGCATGCGCGACCGTATCCGCTCGTCGAATCGCCGCGCATCATCTTGCAACTGGCGTTCATGACCGATGGCGGAGCAGCGGTCGACAATGCGGTGTTGGCCGAACTCGCCCGCTCACGCGGCGTCGCAGCACCGCAGGCAGATGCCCGCTACTATGTCATGCCATGGGGCCGGGGCTCTCTGCGCTGGGAACGCCATACTGAATTCTCCACCTATTTCTATGAGGGTCCGGTGCCGGATGTATTCGGCGCAGAGATCGATGGTCACCCGTTCGGCGATGGTTTCAATCCGCCGGGCAACCTGATTGCGGGTGTGCGGTTGGAAGTCCGCAAGTGGACACCCAAGACGGAGGAGTCGGTCAAGGCGTTCGACGCGGCAAGCCTGTGTTTCTCCGAGGTTGAGAACGGTGCGGCTGCTGCCGTCACGGATTTCCGCCAGGACAAGGACGGATTGACCCGGATATTGCTGCTCGACAGGGACCTCACTCCGGCCCGTGTCGGCGCGCTGGCCCAACGCCTGATCGAGATCGAGACCTATCGGACGCTGGCCATGCTGGGCCTGCCGCTTGCCTATGCGCTATCACCGCGGATGCGGCGTATTGAGGACGAGCTGACTCAGATCACCCAGCGCATGCGCAAAGACGCCGAGTCCGGTGGCGATTCCCTGCTCGGGGAAATCACCTCGCTCGCCGCTGAACTGGAAGCCGATGCGGCGGCAAGTCTTTATCGTTTCGGCGCCAGCCGTGCCTATGACGGGATCGTCCAGGAGCGTGTCGCCTCACTCGGCGAAGTCGCCGTGGCCGGCTACGAGACCTGGGGTGCGTTCCTGCAAAGGCGCCTGGCGCCGGCCATGCGCACTTGCCGCTCGATCGAGGAACGCCAGGCCAATCTGTCGCGCAAACTGGCGCGAGCCACCGCCTTGCTGCGCAGCTGGGTAGACCTGCAACTGGAACGACAGAACAGCGAATTGCTGGCCTCTATGAACCGCCGCGCCAAACTGCAACTACGCCTGCAGCGAACGGTCGAGGGTCTCTCGGTCGCCGCGGTCTCGTACTATGTGGTGGGGCTTCTGGGCTACATGTTCAAGGCGCTGGAGAAAGGCGGGCTGCCGGTCAGTGCAACGACCATGACCGGCCTGTCCGTTCCCTTCGTTGTGCTCCTGATCTGGTGGGTTGTCCGCCAAATTCGCCGTCACCACGGCGATGGCGACAAAATCGCCGAAAGCTAGCCGAAGGATTGCAGCTTCTGGGCGATCATGAACGCGTTGCCGTCATCGTCAAAGAAGGTGGCGAACTTGGTGACGCCTGGTATTTCGATTGTGGGACCGTCGAAGCGAACGCCTTCGGCCTCCAGATCGCTGCGGACGGTTTCAATATCGGCGACACCGAAGGTCGGCGTTGCACCGCCGCGTCCAGGCGCCTTTTCAACTTCCGAAAAGCCAAGCGTGACACCGTCCATGAAGGTGGCGACGGCCGCCCACCGGTTCTGCTCGTCGACGAACATCTTGCGGAAGCCGAAATGCTCAGTGAAGAACCGGACAGACCGGTCGAGGTCTGTCACGCCAATGGAAAAGTTGATTTCATCGCCATATTCGATGGTTGCCATTCGTCTTGCCTTTCGCCCACGGGTTTCCTAGGTTCGGTCTGAAAAGTATATCTTTGGTCTGGAAAGTATATCGAGCGTGAGCCGCGGTCAAGACAGTCAAATCGATGTGCCGCGGGCGTTGGTCCAGCATCGTTGGTGCATTCCCATCCTGGCAGTGACCGAGCTGCTCGGGGGTGCCCGCTTTGCTGCCTATCGCGGTCACCTCCGCATCAGCCGCGATGCCCTGTCTTCGACACTGGGATACCTGATTGAGCAGCAGTTGCTGGAACGAAATCAAGGATACGGCCACCCGCTGCGGCCCGAATATGTCGCCACACCGGCCGGCCGGGCCATCGGCCCAGCCTGCGCGACGCTGTTCGAACGTCTTCAACGCCTCGATGTCGAACGTGTGGCCCTGCGGAAATGGTCACTGCCGGTGGTCGGCGCCGTTTCCGCGGAAGCGGGCAGTTTCGCGGCCTTGCGAACGCATCTGACACCAATAACGCCGCGCGCGTTATCGGCCTGCCTCACCGAGCTGCGCCGGGCTGATCTGTTGCGATACGAGTCCAACGCGCTTTATGGGTTGACCGATACCGCCCGCGAAATCGTTCCCCCGCTCGCGGCGCTTGAACACCAATACGATCGGGTCGTCAGCTTGTCATGAATTGGCGACCCGCAGGACAGCCTTCATCGACGGGTGGAATCGGCAGAAATAGTCCGTCGAAAACCCAGCGGTGACGACGACACTACCTTCTTTGCCCGGTGCAATTTCGCCGGTATCCCAGCTTTCATCCAACGCTGTTGCCGTATGCGGCACGATATCGCGGTTGATCCATGTCACAATGTCTCCCGGCCGCACCACGAGCGGGTCGGGCTTGAAGCGGAAGCGGACGATCTCGATTACATGCTGCTGCGAAGCCCACGCGCCGGACGAGGCGATAAAGCCGGCGCCGGCGGCAGTCGTTGCCGCCGACACGAGAAAATGCCGTCTGGTGAGCATCGCTCAGTTGACCTTCTCAACCATCATGGCGGCATGGTTCTCATGCGCCTTGAAGATCTCCAGCCCCGTTTCGAAAAGCGCCCGCACTTCGTCGTTTTCGATGTTCGGAATGAAGGCGTTTTCAACCAGATCGTTGACCGCCTTGTGGTAGGCCAGCTCGTTTTCCGCATAGCGCTTGTCGAACGCCGCGCCGCGGAGCTGGCTCATTTCGTCGATCAGTTGCTCGGCGTTTTGCTGCAGCGTTTGACTGAGGAAATTGTCCTGCGGCTGGGCATTCAGCTTTTTCAGCAGCGCCAACGCCTGTTCGTTCACCGCCGAATGGTCGCGGATCATGGTCCGTGCGAACTCGTGAATGTCCGGATTGTCGGAAATGGCCAGAGCCAGGTGCGCGTAGCGGATGTCGATATTGTCGGCCACATAGGCGACATGGGCGATTTCCAGATCGTTGAGCTCGGCCGGTGATTGGGCCTGAGCGCCACTGCCGAGCAGGAAAGCTGCCAGGCCGGCGGCGAGAAGCGTGTTTTTGAAGGTCATGATTGGTCCTTGACTGTGTGTTGGCGTACCGGTTGGCCCGCCCTGAGGACCGGCATCAAACGTCAAGAGCTCTGCTGTTTGAATGATCAGGAGTGCATGATTTTTGACCGATCGTTCAGCTGCCTTGGCAAATGCGCCCTATATGCGATGATGCAGCCTAGAACGGAGACACCATGGACCTGCTCAGCGACATCCTTTCCCACATGCAATTGTCGGGCACGCTCTATTTCCGCACGTCTTTCACGTCGCCGTGGAGCATTCAGGTGCCGCCCTATGAAAACGTCTCGCGGTTCCATTTCGCGCACAAGGGGCGATGCCTGGTGCGAATCGATCCGGACAAACCGCCGGTGCTGCTTGAACAAGGCGATCTGGTCATCATCACCCGCGGCGCCTCGCATACGCTCTATTGCGACCCCAAGACCGAGAACCTGGCCGTGCAGCTCGACACGGTGGTGGAAAAGTCGGGATTCAACGGTAAGGGCGCACTGGTCTGGGGCGAACCCGGCACCGACCATGAAACACAGCTGGTCTGCGGACACTTCGCCTTCGATCCGAACGCCAATCACATGCTGCTCGACGCTCTGCCGTCGCACATTCACATCCGCAACTACGGAGAAGAAGCCGGATTGTGGATGGAAAGCACCCTAAAGGTGATCGGCACCGAAGCCGGGCGCAGCCGCATGGGTGGAGACCTGATCGCGCTCAAGATGTCGGAGATCATCTTCGCCCAGGCGCTGAGGGTCTATCTCAGAGGCGAGGGCGCGGAACGAAGCGTCCTCTCCGGCTTCGCCGATCCGCATATTTCGCGCGCCTTGACGGCAATCCACGAAAATCCGTCCTTTCCCTGGACCCTCGCCAGCCTGGCGAAGCTGACAGGTATGTCGCGCACCTCGTTCGCCATCCGCTTTGCCCGCTGCATGTCAACGACGCCAATGGGCTATGTCACCCATTGGCGCATGCAACTGGCCCGCAAGGACCTGGAACAGTCGGACCAGCCGATCATCGAGATTGCCGAACGGGTCGGCTACCAGTCTGAAGCCGCCTTCGGGCGGGTGTTCAAGAAACACCATCAGATTGCGCCCGCCTCCTACCGTCGCCAGGTCAAAGCACAGGTTTCCGAACCCGCCTGACAACGGTTTTCCTACTTCGCAGGCCCATACCGGGCCGCTTACGTCCATTCTCAATCCAGCAAAACGCTTTGTCTGCTCGCCTCCCGTTTGGCGGTTGACTGCTGCTGGTTCTTCCACTAAACATGACACTTGATTCATGTTTCATATTGAAGCCCGTTTGGGGCGAACAGGGAGGATGACGTGAAACGCACACTGGTTGCAGGACTGGCCGCATCACTGCTGATGAGCACCGCCGCTTTGGCCGACATCAAGATTGCCCATGTCTACGGAAAGACGGGACCGTTCGAGGCCTATGCCAAGCAGTCCCATGTCGGGTTGATGATGGGCATCGAATACGCCACCGGCGGCACGAATGAGATTGGCGGTGAAAAGGTTGTCGTCATCGAAAAGGACACCCAGTTGAAGCCGGACATCGGCAAGGCGCTGCTCGCCGAGGCCTATGGTGACGACGAGGTCGATCTGGCCGTCGGGCCGGTCAGCTCCGGTGTGGCGCTCGCCATGCTGCCGGTGGCCGAGGAGTACGAGAAGGTTCTGATCGTCGAGCCGGCGGTGGCAGACTCCATCACCGGCAAGAACTGGAACCGGTACGTCTTCCGCACCAGCCGCAACTCGAGCCAGGATGCCATTGCCAACGCCGTCGCACTCGGCGGCGACAACGTCCACATCGCGACGCTCGCTCAGGATTATGCGTTTGGCCGCGATGGCGTCTCCGCCTTCAAGGAAGCACTGGGCGACACAGGCGCATCGATTGCCCATGAAGAATATGTGCCCACCGACACCACCGATTTCACGGCGGCGGCGGAGCGCATCTTCAACGCCATGAAGGATCTCGAGGGCGACAAGAAGCTGTTCATCATCTGGGCTGGCGGCGGCAATCCGATGGGCAAGATCAATGCCATGGATCCGTCGCGCTATGGCATCGAGATCGCCACCGGCGGCAACATCCTGGCGGCGCTCAAGGCCTACAAGGAACTGCCGGGCATGGAAGGCGCCACCTACTATTACTACGACATTCCCAAGAACCCGGTGAACGACTGGCTCGTCAAGGAGCACCAGGACCGTTACGGCTCACCGCCAGACTTCTTTACAGCTGGCGGCATGGCGGCTGGCATTGCCATCGTCGAAGCCATCAAGAAAGCCGGTTCGACTGATACCGAAGACCTGATTGCCGCCATGAAGGGCATGGAGTGGGAGACGCCGAAGGGCAAGATGATGTTCCGGCCCGACGACCATCAGGCGATGCAATCCATGTATCACTTCAAGATCAAGGTCGATCCGGAAATCGAATGGGGCATTCCGGAACTGGTGCGCGAGCTGGGCATCGACGACATGCCGGTTCCTGTCCGCAACTGACGGCTTGAGGGGCGGCCCAGGCCGCCCCCAACATCCCCGCCCGGGGGAGCAATTCCATGACCGATACCGTGCTTGAGACCAGCGACCTGACGGTTCGCTTCGGCGGCCACGTGGCTGTCGATCACGTCAGTTGCGCCTTCGCCAAAGGCGAGACAACGGCGATCGTCGGGCCGAACGGGGCCGGCAAGACCACCTATTTCAATCTGATCTCGGGTCAGATCCCGGCGACCGAAGGCTCGGTGAAGCTGAACGGCCATGATATCACGCGGCTGTCGGTCTCGGACCGAACCGACCGCGGCATCGGCCGGGCGTTCCAGCTCACCAACCTGTTTCCCAACCTGACGGTTCTGGAAAATGTCCGGCTGGTGGTTCAGGCCAGGCGCGGGCTGGGGCTCAATCTCTGGTCCATGGCGACCGGCCATCGCGAACTCACCGACGCGGCCGCTTCCGTTCTCGAAAGGGTTCGGCTCTCCGCCATGACGGAGCAGACCGTCACCGCGCTGTCCCATGGCGACCAGCGTAAGCTGGAAGTGGCGCTTCTTATTGCTCTCGATCCGACCGTTTACATGTTCGACGAACCGACCGCCGGCATGTCGGTCGACGAGGCGCCGGTGGTTCTCGACCTGATTGCCGAACTGAAGCAGGACAAGAAGCGCACCATCCTTCTGGTCGAGCACAAGATGGACGTCATCCGCACGCTCGCCGACCGCATAATCGTGCTGCACAACGGTGCGCTTGCCGCCGATGGGCCGCCGGCTGAGGTGATGGCCTCGGACGTCGTACAGGAAGCCTATATGGGCAAGGAGCTTGCCGATGTCTGATCCGATCCTGACGCTGGCCGGCGTTCACGCCAACATCGCCCAGTATCACATCCTGCAGGGCGTGGATCTCCAGGTACCGGAGGGCGGCGTCACCATGCTGCTCGGCCGCAATGGCGTTGGCAAAACGACCACGTTGCGCACGATCATGGGCCTGTGGCGGGCTCATCAGGGATCGATCACCTTTGGCGGCACCGACATCACGGCCATGCCGACACCGGCCATCGCCCGCCAGGGGATCGGTTTCGTGCCCGAGGACATGGGCATCTTTTCCGACCTGACGGTTGAGGAAAACATGGCGCTCGCCGCCGCGAGCGGTCCGATTTCGGACGAGCGCCTGGCCTGGCTGTTCAAGACATTTCCACCGCTCAAGACATTCTGGAACAACGCTGCCGGCAACCTGTCGGGTGGCCAGAAGCAGATGCTGTCGATCGCCCGCGCCATGGCCGAGGAACGTCGGCTTTATCTGATCGATGAACCGACCAAGGGACTGGCGCCGGCAATTATCGGCACGCTGGTCGGTGCGCTGCGCGATCTCAAGGCGCAAGGATCATCGATCCTTCTGGTTGAACAGAACTTCGCCGTTGCCAAGGCGCTCGGCGACAGCTGCGCCGTCATGGATGATGGCCGCATCGTCTGGTCCGGGGCCATGGCCGAACTGGCCGGAAACGCGGACCTGCAGGAACGGCTGATGGGCCTGAGCATGGAGGCAGCATGAGCGTCGCACCCGAACACGCCCCGACGATCCAGGAGACCTCGTTCATCGAGAGACTGGCGCCGCATGCACCGCTTCTGCTGGTGCCTGTGCTCATCGTCCTCGGCTTCCTGTCGATCGCCAACCCGTCCTCCTGGCTGACGCTGACAGTGTCCGGTCTGGCCATGGGCATGATGATCTTCATCATGGCGTCCGGCCTGACGCTTGTCTTCGGCCTGATGGACGTCATCAATTTTGGTCACGGCGCTTTCATTTCGGTCGGCGCCTTTGTCGGCGTCACGATCCTGTTTTCTCTTGGCTCGATGGCCGAAGAGCCGTCGGTCCTGCTCAACCTGACTGCGGTGCTGGTCGCCGTCTTCGGTGCGATGGCCGCGACAGCCGTCATGGGCTGGGCTTTCGAGCGGGTCATCGTCAAACCCGTTTACGGCGCCCATCTGAAGCAGATCCTGGTGACCATGGGCGGCCTGATCATAGTCGAGCAGCTTATTCACGTGGTCTGGGGTCCGGACGAGATCTTCCTGACCCGTCCTGAAACCCTGAAGGGTGCCTTCACCTTTGCCGGAGCAGCCATCGAGAAGTACCGGCTGCTTGCCGTCGTTGTCGGCCTGGTGCTGGTCGTCGCCATGCGCTGGGTGCTGAAGAACACCAAGATCGGGCTGATCGTGCGCGCCGGTGTCGAGAACGGCGAAATGGTCGAGGCGCTGGGCTACCGTTTGCGCCTTGTCTTCATCGGCGTTTTCATCGCCGGTTCGGCGCTCGCCGGTCTCGGCGGCGTCATGTGGGGGCTCTATCAGGAAGTCGTCACCGCCCATATGGGGCAGCAGATCATGATCCTGGTCTTCATCGTCGTCATTATCGGCGGCCTTGGTTCGGTCGAAGGCTGCTTCATCGGTGCGCTTCTGGTCGGGCTGATGCAGAACTACATCGCCTTTCTGGAACCCAAACTGGCGCTGGTCTCCAACATCGGACTGATGGTGGCGATCCTGATGTGGCGCCCGCAGGGCATGATGCCCGTCGTGAAGGCCAAGTGACATGCTGGTGAATCTGCTCTCAGGCGACAAACCTCGCAGCCGTGCCCTTTCGATCGTGTTGTTGGTCATCCTGATCGGACTGGCCTTCGCGCCCTTTCTGTTTCCGGGCACCCGCTCGATGGAGACAGCGGCCCGCATATGCATCTTCGTGGCGCTGGTCGCCAGCTACGACCTGATGCTCGGCTATGGAGGCATTGTCAGCTTCGCCCATACCATGTTCTTCGGCATCGGCGCCTATGGCGTGGCGCTGGCCTCGACCCATATGGGTCGCGGCTTCGACGCACTGATCGTCGGCACCCTGGCCGGCGCCGTCGTCGCCGCCATCCTGGCGCTGATCATCGGCCTGTTCAGTCTGCGGGTGAGGGCGATCTTTTTCGCCATGATCACACTCGCCGTAGCCTCTGCCGTCGCGGTGCTGGTCAGTCAGCTTTCCGGTCTCACCGGCGGCGAAGACGGACTCAACTACAAGATCCCGCGGGAACTGACACCGGCGTTCAAACTGGCTGACGGCAAGCTGTTCGGCGTGCGCCTGAACGGCAAGCTGCTCAATTACTACCTGATCTTCTTCGGCTCTCTGATCCTATTCCTGATGCTTCTGCGCATCGTCAACTCGCCTTTCGGCCGTGTGCTGCAGGCGATCCGCGAAAACGACTTCCGCGCCGAGTCGATCGGCTACCGTGTGGTCGTCTACCGGACCGCCGCGACTTGCATCTCGGCAGCCGTTGCCGCAGTCTCCGGGTCCCTCTTTGCCATCTGGCTGCGCTATGTTGGCCCGGACACAACGCTGAGTTTCGAGATCATGATCGACATCCTGCTGATGGTCGTCATAGGAGGTATGGGCACCATGTACGGGGCGGTTATCGGCGCCGTCCTGTTCGTGATCGCCCAGAATTATCTGCAGAATTTGATGGGCATTGCAGCAGAGGCCACCAGCGCTCTGCCGCTGTTACCGGATCTGCTCAATCCGGACCGGTGGCTGCTGTGGCTCGGCGTGCTTTTCGTGCTCAGCGTCTATTTCTTCCCCTCCGGCATTGTCGGACGCCTGCGCGGCGCGTCGTAAATGAGCCCGGTTCCGCCCTTTCGAGAGGCCGGGGCGGGTCAGCCCATCATCTTCCTGCATGGCTGGACCATGGACGCTTCGGTGTTTGCCAACCAGTTCGAGCGATTGGCCGGAGACTTTCGCTGCATCGCGCCGGACCTGCCCGGTCACGGCAGAAATGGGAACGGCGCGCCGACGGTCGCCATGTCCGCCGAGGCACTGGCGAGCCTGCTCGAAGCAGAGGATCTGCGCGATGTCATACTGGTCGGCTGGTCATTGGGGGCCGCCGTCGGCTGGCATCACCTGGCCAACGGACATGCCGGGCGTATCGTTGGCATGGTTTCGGTCGACATGAGCCCCAAACTCGTCAACGACGCCGACTGGACGCTTGGGCTACGCGATCGCGATCGAGACGCCTGTCTTTCGACGACAGCCCGATTCCGCAATCACTGGGCGGCCTGCATTCCGGCAATCGTGGAAGGCATGTTCGCTGAAAGGCGAGGGCCCGCGGATTTTCCTTTCGATCACGCGGTGAAGTGCATCGCTTCAAACGATCCGCTTGCGATGGTCTCCATGTGGGAATCGCTGCTGGCGGCCGACGCGCGCGAGGCGGTCAAGCAATTGCCCGTGCCGCTTCTCGCAGCCCATGGCAACGCCAGCCGGGCTTATGCGGCCGCGACCGCGCGCTGGCTTGCCGACCAAGCGCCAGTCGCCAGGCGCCACACATTCGAGGCCTCGGGACATTCGCCGCATCTTGAGGAGCCAGATGCCTTCGCCCGAACCATTGTGGATTTCTCGGCATCACTCTGACCTGCTGGCCAGGCCTTTACGCCTTGATACGCGCCATCGTCGGATCGTAGAGCGGCTCAAGCGTTGCATCGGCCGGCACGCGCTCCGTCGCGACCTCAAGTTCGTAGGTGCCGGCAAGGACGTAATCGCGAGTGACGCCATCGGGATGGCGGACATAGCCCATCCCGATGCTCCTGCCGATGGTGTGGCCGTAGCCGCCGGAACTCAGCCAGCCGCACCGTTCACCGTTCCGGTAGATCGTTTCCCGGCCGGACAGGATGACATCGGGTGCCGCGGTGAACGTGGTCAGCAGCTTTTTCACGCCGTTGGACCGCTGCGCCTGCACGGCACCGCGACCCTTGAAGTCGATGTTCGACTTCATCTTGACCGCCCAGCCGAGGCCGGCCTCGTCGGGCGTGTGATCCGGGCCGATATCCGAGCCCCAGGCACGGTAGCCCTTTTCGAGCCTGAGTGTTTCGATCGCCCGATAGCCGGCATTTCGAAGGCCGTGTTCCGTTCCGGCCTGGTGTAAGGCGTCGTAGACCGTGAGCGCGTATTCGGTCGGCAGATGCAGCTCCCAGCCCAACTCGCCCACATAGGTGATGCGCATCGCAAGGACCGGGCAGCCGGCAATGCCAATCCGACGCGCCTGACCGAAGGCAAAGGCATCATGGCCCACATTGCTGCGGGTGCAGGCCGACAGGATCGCGCGTGCCTTGGGTCCGAACAGGGACAACACCGTGTTGGATGAAGTAACGTCCACGAGCTGGGCATTGAGACCGGACGGAATGTTGCGCCGGATCCAGTCGAAATCATGGGTGGCGAAGCCGGTTCCGGTGACGATGTAATACTCGTCGGGCGCGGTGCGCACGCAAGTCAGGTCGCATTCGATGCCACCGTGGTCGTTGAGCATCTGGGTGTAGACGATGCTGCCCGCCGGCCGGTCGACTCGGTTGGCGGCGATCCAGCCGAGCGCAGCCTCGGCATCGGGACCCTTGAGGATGAATTTGGCGAAGGACGTCTGGTCGAACAGGACCGCCGCCTCCCGCGCGGCCTGGTGTTCTCGGCCCACCGGTTTGTGCCAGTTCGGCCGCTGGAAAGTGTAAATGTCCCGCGCTTCTTCGCCTGTTTCGGCGAACCAGTTCGGCCGCTCCCAGCCCAGCTTCTCGCCGAACACGGCGCCTGCGTCCTTGAGCGTGGCGTAAAGCGGTGACCGGCGGCAGGGGCGCCCGCTCTCGTTTTCCTCCGACGGCCAGGCCATCGTGTAATGCTTGCCATAGGCTTCCAAGGTGCGGGTGCGCACCCAATCGGTGTCCTGATGCGGGCGGCCGAAGCGGCGGATATCCACCGGCCACAGATCGTAGGGTGGGGCACCCTTAGCCACCCATTCGGCCAGGGCCATACCGGCGCCGCCGCCGGAGGCGATGCCGAAGGCGTTGAAGCCGGCTCCGATGAACACGTTGTGCATTTCGGGAGCCTCGCCGAGGATGAAGTTCCCGTCCGGCGTGAAGCTCTCGGGCCCATTGATCAACTGTTTGATGCCGGCGCTTTCCAGCGCAGGTACGCGCGGCAAAGCCAGTTCGACCAGTTGCTCGAAATGATCGAAATTGCTTTCCAGAAGTTGGAAGTCGAACGGCTCCGGAATGCCGTCTTTGGCCCAGGCGATGCCGTTGGGCTCGTAGCCGCCCATGATCAGGCCCCCGACCTCTTCCTTGTAATAGGTCAGCCGATCCGGATCACGCAGCGTGGGCAGGTTGGATGCCACCCCGAACGGTTCGGTGACCATGTATTGATGTTCGACGGAGACGAGCGGCACGTTGACGCCGATGGTGGCGGCAATGTCGCGGGTCCATTGCCCGCAGCACAGAACCAGCTTTTCACAACTCACGTCGCCGGCGGATGTCCGCACGCCGGTGATGCGTCCATTGTCCGTGAGGATCTCGGTGACGGCGGTGTTTTCGATGAGCTGCGCGCCGGCCTTGCGAGCGCCCCGTGCGAGCGCCTGGGTGATGTCCGAAGGGCTGGCCTGTCCGTCGGTGGGCAGGAACGCAGCGCCGACCACGTCGCCGATGTCCATCAGGGGCCACAGGTCCTGCGCCTCCCGCGGGCTCAGCAACTGCATGTCCAGACCGAAACTGTGTGCAGTTGTCGCCTGCCGTCGGACCTCTGTCCAGCGCTCTTCATTGCACGCCAGCCGCAATCCGCCATTCATTTTCCAGCCTGTGGCAAGGCCGGTTTCGGCCTCCAGCGTGTCGTAGAGCTCGATCGAATAGCCCAGAAGCTGGGTAATGTTGGCATTGCTGCGCAACTGACCCACCAGGCCGGCCGCGTGCCAGGTCGAGCCGGATGTCAGTTGTGCTTTTTCCAGCAGCAGCACCTCCTGGCCCATCTTCGCCAGATGATAGGCGGTCGAGCACCCGACGATTCCGCCGCCGATGATGATGATTTTGGACGAGGAGGGGAGCGTCATTCGGGCCTCACGTATTGCGGAAGTCGTCGAGGGCGGCTTTGAACCGGGTAAGGTTCTCGGCGGTATAAGCGGCATAGTCGAAGTCGATCTCCGAGTGGATTTCCGACGTCATCGACCAAAGGGTCTCACGCAGCAGGGACACGCATTTCATGGCCTGGTAGGGATGCCATCGGTGATCCGGTGGCGCGTCGAAATAGGCCTCCAGCATGGCCCGTTCCTGGGCTTCGCTAAGGCCGTTATTGCCGGCCAGGCCAGCCAGGTCGAAGAGCGGCGTGTTGAAGCCGCCATATTCCCAATCGATCAACCAAAGCCGGCTGCCGTCATCGAGGATGTTGGCGGCCAGCAGATCGTTGTGGCCGATGACGATCTCCACGGGACCCGTTGCGGCCTCGAGCCGATCCTGCTCGGCCATCAGGTCCGGCAGCAACGACGCATGCTTTGAATTCTCTGCCGTCAGCCGGGTGGCATAGGTGCGGTTGACCTGGAATGGCCAAAAGGCAAGGACGGGTGTGGTCAAGTGAAGACCGATCTCTCGATGGGTTCGGGCGACCAGGTCCAGAATGCGCGGCAGGTTGGCCGGATCGCGTACGGCGGCTTCGTCATAGGTTTGCGCCTCGATGAAGTCGAGCACCAGCACACCGGGTTCACTGTGAACGACGGCCGGTGAGACACCGGCTGCCTCGGCCGCGCGACTGATCGCCAACTCGTTCCAGCGCAAAACGCCATGCTCGGGTATATCGTCCCCGAGGCGCACAACGTATCGGCGCTCGCCATCGCGCACGGTCAGGTTCACGTTGGTGATCCCCCCGCCAAGTTCCTGAATGTCTTGCGGGTCCTTGAAGCAGCTCAGTCGCGCTGCCCGTTCGATTGCCTCGCTCATGTCGATAATCCCAGCCTCTTTCGCTGGCCCTCGGCCAGGGCGTTGACGACGCGGTCCGCAACGATGGCGATGAAGGCGACCGAGAGACCTGCTACGATTCCCTGACCGGCATTGGCCTTGGTCAGTGCGATATAGACTTCCTGGCCCAGGTCGCGCGTTCCGACGAGCGCGGTAATCACCAGCATGGACAGCGCCAGCATGATGGTCTGGTTGAGGCCTAGAAGCAGTTGCGGTGTCGCCAGCGGAAGCTTGATGCGCCACAGGAGCTGGCGTTTGGTGCAGCCGGAAACCAGTCCGGCCTCGATCAGTTCAGGCGGCACTTCGCGTACGCCATGGGCCGCGTAACGTACCGCCGGCGCCAGGGCGTAGAGGGTGACCGCGATCATGGCACTGAAATCACCGACGCGAAACAGCATCACCACCGGAATGAGATAGACGAAGCTCGGCAGGGTCTGCAGCGTGTCCATGAGGCCGAGTATGACCCGACCCGCACGCGGACTTTCCGCCGCCCAGACACCCAAAGGAATGCCGATCACCGTGGCGAGCAGACCCGATACGCCGCATAGATAGATCGTCACCATGGCTTTCGCCCAAAGGCCCGACGCAGCGATAAAGCCCATCAGCACCGCGGCGAGCAGGCCGAGTTTCCAGCCGCCGACGCGCCAGGCAATCAGTCCGGTCGCGATGATGCCCCAGACCCAGGGTATGCCGCTGAAAAACTTCTTCACCGGCAACAACAGCCACTGCAGGATGAACGTCTTGATAGCCTCGAACGTGTCGAAGAAATTGACGTTGATCCATTCGATCGCGCTCGACCAGAACGGACCGGTGGTGATGGTCAACGCATCGGGATAGGTCTGGACCGCCGGAACGAAGCGGCCGAGGATGAGCGTTGCCCCGATCACCAGCACCACCGTGCCGGACCAGGGATGACGCTTCAGAATGTGACCTGTGGGCGCGTGACGCTCTTCCCGGTTGGCGAACGCCTGGCTTGCCCGGTCCAGGGCGATCGCCATGACGACAATGGCGAGACCGGCTTCGATGCCGCCGCCGATATCGAGTTTGCGCAGGCTCGACAGGACGTCGAAGCCGAGGCCGCCTGCGCCGATCATCGAGGCGATGATCACCATGTTGAGGGTCAGCATAATGACCTGGTTGACTCCGACCATGAGCGTCGGGGTTGCAGAAGGGACCAGTACCTTCCACATCAACTGGCGTCGCGTGCAGCCGGCCATGCTGCCCGCCTCGACGATCTCCTGCGGTACGCCGTGGAGCGCCACGATCGTCACCCGCACCATGGGCGGCATGGCATAGATCACGGTGGCGATCAGCGCCGCGACGGGGCCGAAACCGAAGAGAATGAGGATCGGTACCAGATAGGCAAAGACCGGCACGGTCTGCATCAGATCGAGCACCGGTCGCAGGAGTCGGTCGAACCACGGGGCGCGATAGGCCCCGATGCCCAGTGCCAGGCCACCGACGGCGCCGATCGGCACGGCGATCAGGACGGAGGCGAGGGTGATCATGGCGCTTTCCCATTGGCCGAAGACCGCCAGGTAGGCAAAGCAGGCGCCGACAAGTGCCGCCAGAGCCCAATCACGGGCATAGTGCCCGATCGCCGCCACCGTGACGATCACTGCAATCCAGCTGAGCGATGGGGCAATCTCCACGGCGGTGTCGCCCAATCCGGACTGAAAGCCCTCAATCAGCAGATTGCGAAGGGCCTGGTATGGAGCCTCGATCGCGGCTGCAATCGCACGGGTCAGGTCCTTGAAGGAGAAGAAGAAAAAGCCGGCGCTTTCGACCAGCCAGTCGAGAAAATCGCTGATCCAGTCCTCGAGCGGCAGCTCCCATTTCTTCGGAAAGCGGATGATCCAACGCGCATCGAGCGCCTTGTAGAGCTGGAAAGAATAGCTCGACAAGGCCCAGGTGACACCAAACAGCAGGACCCAGAAGGCCGCGCCGGACCTGACCGCCCGATCGATCATCGCCGGCCCACGAGAACGTCGATGGCAGCCTTGCGGGTAATCTGCCCGACCGGCTCCCCATCCTTCATCACCCGGTGGGGCGCTTCTGCGCCTTCAACCTGGTCGGCGATTTCATCGATCACCGCGTCGTGGGCGACATCACCGGCGTGCGTTTCACCGCTGAGCGGCTCCATGACCGACGCCGCCTGGATCACCTTGGCGCGGCTCACATGACGGGTGAATTCAGCGACATATTCGGTCGCCGGGTTCAGGACCAGTTCCTCCGGTGTCGCTACCTGTTCCAGCGCGCCGTCTTTCATGACCGCGATCCTGTCCGCCAGCCGTATGGCTTCGTCGAAGTCGTGGGTGATGAAGACGATGGTCTTGTGAAGAATGTTCTGCAGCCGCAGGAACTCATCCTGCATTTCGCGCCGGATCAGCGGGTCGAGCGCTGAAAACGGCTCGTCGAGAAACCACAGATCCGGTTCGACCGCCAAGCTTCGCGCGATGCCGACGCGCTGTTGCTGACCGCCGGACAATTCACGCGGATAGTAGTTCTCGCGGCCCTTCAGTCCCACCAGTTCCACCATCTCACGGGCACGCGCTTCCCGGGTCGCCTTGTCGACGCCCTGCACGTCCAGCGGAAAGGCAGCGTTCTGCAGCACCGTGAGGTGAGGCAACAGCGCGAAATGCTGGAACACCATACCCATGCGCTTGCGCCGGATCTCGATCAGTTCCGCTTCGGAAGCGCTGAGCAGGTCTTTGCCGTCGAAATGGATCTCGCCCGCGGTCGGTTCGACCAGCCTGCTGAGACACCGAACCAACGTCGATTTTCCGGAGCCCGAAAGGCCCATGATCACGAAGATCTCGCCCTCGAAAATCTGGACGCTTGCCGCACGCACGGCGCCGATTAGTCCGGCTTGCTTGAGATCGGCCAGATCAGGCGAGGGATTGGTGCTGAGGAAAGTGTCGGCCTGTGTTCCGTAAAGCTTCCAGACTTCGCGGCAATCAAGGATTACGGATCGTGTCATTCCTCACCCTGGAGAAAGCCGACTTCCCGTTTGGGCGTCGGCGGGTGGCCTGTTGCGTCGTTATCGTCGGCGCGCAGCTTGATGCACGCGCCGACGAGGAAACGGACTACTTCTTGATCCAGCCCATCCAGGTGTCCTTGTTGGCATCCATCCAGGCTGCCACGGTATCCTCAACCGACTTGCCGTTCAGATCAACCTCGGCCACCATTTGACCCATGTCGTCATTGCTGATGGTGAAGTTCTTGATGGCTTCGGCGGCACCCGGCCATTTGTCTCCGACGCCAGACCACGCAACCTTCCAGATCGGACCACGCGGCTTGCCGCAGTCATAAGCTGCATCGGGATTGATGCCGGTGGACGGGTCGCTGTAGCACTCTGCCGAATAGGGAGGGAACTCGACGAATTCGCCTTCATATTTCGACGGCGCCCAATGCGGTGCGTAGACCCACATGACGATCGGCGCCTTGCGCTGATAGGCCGATTCCAGTTCCGCGAACAGAGCCGCGTCGGTGCCGGCATGCACCACCTCGAAATCCATTTCCAGGGCTTCGACCCGTTCGTCGTCAAAGCCGCCCCAGGTCACAGGGCCACCGAGATAGCGACCCAGCGGAGCGGTTTCCGGCGTCGAGAATTCCTGGGCGCAATCGTTCAGGGCTTTCCAGTCAGGCAGACCCGGGCAGACTTCTTTCATGTAGGCGGGGTACCACCATTCCTCGATGGCGTTCATGCCCGTCGAGCCGAGATTGACGACATTGCCGGTCGCCGTTGCTTCATCCATGGCTTCGCGACCCGTGGTTTCCCAGATCTCCATCGCCACGTGAAGATCGCCGGTCTTCAGGCCGGCAAACTGTGCGATGTAATCGGCCTGGACATATTCGACATTGTACCCGGCTTCTTTCAGCACCTCGCCCATCAACGTCGTGGTGATCAGCTGTCCCGACCAGTCGTGCAGCGTCAGCTTGATGGGGTCGCTGGACTCTGCCGCCGCCAGGGGCGAGGCCACCATCAGGGCGGCAAGTGCAATGGAAAGACGATGCATGAGTGTTCCTCCTTGTTATGCCGGCCTGCAGTCCCCTTAGAGCGGTTCTCTTGTTCAGCCTGCGCCAGCCCTGCAATGAATATTCAACAAGGTTCGCGCGGCATTTCAACAAAAATCAACATTTTTCAGAAGATTTTGTGGTTTTTGGTTGCTTATCCCGTTGCCCGTGGGCATCTGAGGGTGTGTTTTCAGGAAGGGCGCAATGACCGAGATCACCCATAGGCTTGAGAAGGCGGTGGAAATCACCGCAGTTGCGGCCGCCGTCAGCATGTCCCATTTCCGCACGGAACCGGATGTCGAAACCAAGGCGGATAGCAGCCCGGTTACCGTCGCTGATCGACAGACGGAAAGCGCGATTCGGACCGGATTGGAGCGATATTTTCCGGGAGAGGCGGTCTTCGGCGAAGAGTTCGGCCGATCGGGTTCCGGGCAGGCCATGTGGATCGTCGATCCCATCGACGGAACGCGTTCGTTCATTGCCGGCCTGCCGCTGTTCGGTATGCTGCTTGGCTACCTCGATGCCGGCCAGCCGCAGATCGGCGTGATCCGTATGCCGGCCCTCGATGAGGTCTACGCCGGCGGTGTTGAAACGCCCGCCACCTGCAACAGCGATCCGATCCGGGTGAGCAGTTGCAGGCAATTGAGCGAGGCGCGTCTGTTCATCAATGAGGGCGACAAGCTGGCGGTCGAAGAACCCACCGTTTTCAGCCGATTGGTTCAGGCTGGCGATCTGCGTCGGATGGGCGCTGATTGCTATCCGCACGCGCTGGTGGCTCGTGGTCTGGTCGATGCCGTCGTCGATTTCGACCTTCAGCCCTACGACTACCTCCCGGTGTCGGCGGTTGTCGAAGCGTCTGGTGGCGTTATGACCGATTGGCAGGGCGCGCCTTTGTCGATGCAGTCGGACGGGCGCACGGTCACCGCCGCCACGCCGGAATTGCACGCCCAGTTGCTGGAGCTGATCAGCCGGCCCTGACGGCAGCCAGATGGGCCTCGAAGGACGGATCGCCCATCAGCGCCTTGCAACGGTCGAAGCGCCCGGTGGCGTAGGCCCAGAAATCCTCTGCCTCGTTGCCGTCGGCGTGCTGGATCAGACCCCATAGCGTCCACAGCAGATCGCACATGGCCTTGTAGATCACCATGCGACCAGTTTCTGCCGCGGTGGGCTGACGGCCGAAATAGGCGGCCATCATCTCGTTGTCCTGGCCTGCGTCCATTCCCGCTTCCACCGACAGGTCCCCCAGATCCCACAGGGGATCGTTCATGCCGGAATATTCCCAGTCAACAATCCACATGGTCTGGCCGTCGTCGAGAAAGTTCTCGCACAGCGGATCGCAGTGACAGGGGGCGAGTGGCGGATTGGCCGCCGCCAGGGCCTCTTTGACGGGTTCGGCGGCCTTGACCACCTCATGGTAACCGTCCGGCAGGTCCACGTCCTTCGTCGACAGAACCTTGAGATAGTCCTCGATCATGGAGAACAGTTCAAAGCGAAACCGGAATGTCTCGCCGGAAGTGTGCAGTTGCGCCAGGGCTTTGCCGGCGCGGGCAGGTGCCCCGCTGATCGTTTTGAAGCCTTCCGGGGTCATGGTCGTGGCACCTTCGACCGTCCGACTGATCATCACGCCGGAACCTGCGTCCGCATGCAGCACTTCGGGAGATACGCCAGCGCGAGCGGCTGCCCGGGCATTGTGAATCTCGACCTCGCGATCGATATATTCCTCGGTCCCTTCACCGGGGATGCGAACGATCACGGACTGTCCCTCGAAATCGACCCGATGCACCAGGTTCGTCATGCCGCCGAGACGTTCGATGCTGTCGGCTTTTGCCACGTCCGCAAACTGCGGCGCCGAATGCAGAGCTTCCATTACCCGATCTGTGTGTTCCGTCATCCTTATCCCCTCAATGCCCGGTTTTCCGGATCGTATAACGGACCTTCGACGCGCGTCACCGGATACCGATCGCCAAAGACCTCCAGCGTGAAGTCGGTTTGATCCCAGTCGGCCTTGTCGAGATAGCCGCGGACAATGGTGCAGCCTACCGTGTGGCCGAAACCGACCGAGGTGGCGAGTGAGACAACCCGATCGCCCGACAGAATGGTCTCGCCACCGGTCAAAGGCAGGTTTTTCGGCGTTGTGAAGGTGCAGAGCCTACGGTCCACCCCGTCGGATTTCTGTTTCTCCAGCACAGTGCGTCCAATGAATTCACCCTTCGATTTCAGGTGCACGGAAAATCCGAGGCCCGCCTCGATCGGCGTGCTGTCCGGCGACACGTCGCCCGACCAGTAGACGTAGCCCTTTTCCATTCGCAGGCTCTCAATGGTGCGGTACCCGACATTGGCGATGCCGTGTGCCGCACCGGCCTGCCAGAGCGTATTGTAGACGTGCAGCGCGTATTCGGTTGGAACGTGCAGTTCATAGCCCCGTTCGCCGACATAGCCGATGCGAACCGCGCGGACCGGCGCGGCGCCGATGACGATGTCACCCATGGTCGCAAATGGGATGGCCGTGTCGGACACGTCGCTCTCCGAGGCGGCTGTCAGCACGTCGCGAGACCTTGGCCCGACCAGATTGATAACGGCAAAGCCGCTCGTCACCTCGATCATGTGGACGGAACCGTCTCCGGGCAGATGGCGCCTGATCCAGTCGCTGTCATGCACGCCGAAACCGGATCCGGTGACCATGTAGAACCGGTCCTGCGCCAGTCTGACGAATGTCACGTCGGCTTCGATCCCGCCACGCTCGTTGCAAAGTTGGGTATAGATCACCGTGCCCACCGGTCGGTCCATGTTGGAAACGGCGAGGTGTTGCAGGGTTGCAAGCGCACCGGGACCCAGGATCTCGAACTTGGAAAAACTCGTCTGGTCGATCAGCGCCACGCGTTCGCGCACAGCCCGATGTTCCTCGGCGCCGTAGCGCTTCCAGCCCGGCTCGAGAAAGTCAAGTTGGTCGACCGGCTCGACGCCTTCGGGGGCAAACCAGAGAGGCCGCTCCCAGCCGTTCTTCGATCCGTAGACAGCTCCCTGGTCCTTGAGCCGCTGGTAAAGCGGCGACAGGCGCAGCTGTCGCGCGGTTTCGTGCTCCTGGCCCGGATAGCGCATCTTGTAGTGGTGCGCGTAGTGTTCGACCGCCCGCGGATACATGAAGCTGCGCGTTCCGTGATGGGGGCCGAACCGCCGCACATCGAGCGGCCAAAGATCGAGCGATGGCCGTCCGTCCAGCACCCATTCGGCGATCATTTCGCCGGCGCCGCCGCCGGCCGCGATGCCATAGAGGAAGCCGGTCGCCAGCATCAGGTTGTCGAAACCCGGCTGCCAGCCCATGACGAAATCACCATCAGCGGAGTAGGGGATCGGCCCGTTGATGACCTGCCGTATGCCCACCTCGTTGACCACTGGCGTCACCTGTCCAGCAAGTTCAGCAAGCGGCAGGAAGCGGTCGAGATTTTCCGGCAGCAGCTGTCGCACGAACCGTCCAGGGATGCCGGTGTCGCCGAAAGGAAGCGTGTCATCCTCATAACCGCCGATCACCAGGCGTCCGCCGACATCGGGCTTGTAGTAGACCAGTCGCTCCGGATCGCGCAGGGTGGGAAAGTGACCTATCTCGCTGCCAGTGGGCTCCGTGACGATGTATTGGTGTTCGACCGCACAGGCGGGAACCCGGATGCCGAGTTTCGCGCCCAGCTCGCGGCTCCACATGCCGGTGGCCAGAGTAATCGTCTCCGCTTGCCATTGACCTTCCGTGGTTTCAACCGCTGTCACGCGCCCATTGGAAAACTGGAAATCGGTGACCTCGACAGTCCGGCGGATATCGGCGCCCTGCTTGCGAGCGGCACCCGCTATCGCCTGACAGAGTGAGGCCGGGTCGACATAGCCGTCCGACGGGATGTAGGCAGCGCCTTCCAGCCCGCTTGCATCGATCAGTGGGAACAGATCCTTTGCCTCTGCCGGCGAGATGATGCGCATTTCGAGATCGAAGCTGCGTGCCATGGTGGCGAGGCGCTTTGCCTCAAGCATGCGGTCTCTTGTGGCCGCCAGCCGCAGCGAACCGGTCTTTTTCCAGTCGAACTGAAGCCCTTCTTCGTTCTGCAGCCGGTCGTACATCTCGACCGATTTCTTCAGCATCCGCGTGGTATTGCGTGACGACCGAAGTTGCCCGACCAGCCCGGCGGCATGCCATGTCGCGCCCTCGGTCAATCCGGCCCGTTCGAGAAGCACCACATCCTTCTCGCCCATCCGGGTCAGGTGATAGGCAATGGAACAACCGATGATGCCGCCACCAATGATCAAATGTCTTGTTGCGTGTTGCACCCTGTAGCCTTCATGGTCGTCCGGGATGGCCATGAAGCCTGACAAAATTCAACAAAGCAACAACATATTTGTCGATTTTTGTTGATTTGACGGGGAATAATATTGTCAAATCGGCCGTGATCATCCAATCAGACGCCTGAGAAATCTGATGTCGAAATACGAATCACAACTTCTGCAAACGGTCGACATGCGCGGCACAGTGAGTGTGCTCGAGCTGTCGCGGATTCTCGGCGTGTCCGATCAGACCGTACGCAGAATATGCCGGCCTCTGGTCGAGCGCGGTGACCTGCGCAAGGTCCATGGCGCCTTGGTGTCCAATCGCTCGGCGTTGGATCCGCCCTTTCTGTCGCGCATGAATCTCAATCGCGAAGCCAAGGTCACGATCGCGCGTATCGTCGCGGCGATCATCCAGGACGGAGACAGCGTGGCCATCGATACAGGCTCGACTTCGGCCTTCGTCGCCCAGGCGCTGCGCAACCGCAAACAATTGTCGGTGGTAACGAACTCGGCTTTCGTGGCGAGTACGCTGGCGATGATCCCCGGCAACAACGTCTCCATGGCTGGCACCCAGCTCCGCGATCATGACGGCGCCGCTTTCGACCGGTCGGCCTTCGATGTGATCGAACGCATGCGGGTCGACTATGTCGTGCTGTCCGCATCCATGGTTGAGCCTGACAAGGGATTCCTGGTGCACGAGCAGTGCGAGGTCGACATTGCCCACGCCATGCTGGAGAACGCATCGAGGGCGATCATGGCTGTCGATCACTCCAAGTTTCAATCGTTGGACCGTCGTCCGGCTTTCCGGCAACCGTCGCTGAAACCGGGCGATTATCTGGTGACGGACCGGCCGCCGCCGGAGGCGTTCGATGCGCTCTGTCAGGGACTGCAGATCCGCATCCCCTGAAGGCTGCCGGCAAAATGCCGTTGGTCAGTGGACGGAACTTGCTGCTTTGCGGGCAGAAAACACCACGCACTGCGGGTTCTTGCGCCACTCCGAGAACTGTGCCTGCAGATCGGGACGGTCATCCGGCAGATCGCATCCTTCCCAATGGAAGCTGCACAACCCGGCCTTCGACAGCTCTGTTTCCAGGACCTCTCTGGTCCAGCGCCAGACAGGACAGCGGAATTCGCCAATCCGCATTTCGCACTCCGGTTCGCTCTTGTAGTCGATGAAGACACCTTCTTCGGCCTGGGCGGCGGAGTGATCGTCGTTCGGATCGAGATCCGGGCTGAGGGTAACAAGCGCACACTGCCCATTCGGTTTCAGGTTGCGCGAAATGAAGCGTCCCATGCCGCCGATGGCCTGCGGCGTATCGGCGTAATGCAGGACGTAAAGTCCGCTGACGATGTCGGCTGCCGGGAGCGTCAGGTCGGAGGAACGCAAATCGGCCTGGATGAATCGGATCCTGTCCCGATCGGCGGCAGGCAGGCTGTTGCGCTGCTCTTCGGCCCGGTCGAGCATTTCGCGCGAAATGTCGACGCCGATGACGGATTTGGCGCCCATCTCAAGCAAAAGCCAGCCGAGGCGTCCATCGCCACAGCAAAGATCGATCACCGTTTTCCCGGCGGGATCACCGATGGTCTCCAGAAGAGTGTGGGTCGCGAAGATCTCGCGATCATCGGCATCCAATACCGGGTATCTGGATGCGAGATAGGCGTCCGTGTTGAGGTCGTAATCGGCCATTCTGGATCCTCCTTGTCTCTTGACCTGGAGATGGCGACTGAGGCCTGCTTTGCAAGGCTTTTCGGGCTTTCCTTACGAAGATTTAAGGTCAGCCGCAGGAGGAATACTCTTAGCAGTCAGAAGCCTTGCGCGCCGAGAAGACCACGCATTGCGGGTTCTTTCTCCATTCCGAATAGCGGGCAAACAGGTCCGGGCGATCCGCCGGCGCTTCCATCGGTTCCCATTTGAAATCGCGCAGCCCGGCGTTTGAAAGTTCCCTCTCGAGTACCGCGCGGCTCCAGCGCCAGATCGTGCAACTGAAGTCGCCTATGTGGAGCGTGCTTTCCGGTCCATCGGTGAAATCGATGGAATAGCCTTCTTCGGCCTGCGCTGCCGCATTGTCGACATCGGGATCGACATCCGGATTGAGGGTCACCACGGCACAAAGACCGTCCTCCTTCAAATTGCGCGCGATGAAGCGGCCCATTCCGCCAATGGCCTCCCGAGAGTCAGCGTAGTGAAGCACGTAAAGCCCGCAAATCAGGTCCGACGGTGGCAGGATGAGGTCCGTATTGCTCAGATCGGCCTGGTGGAAACGCACCCTTTGCTGCTCTTCCGGCGGCAGCGCTTTGCGCTTCAATTCGGCATGCGCCAGCATCTCGGCAGAGACATCGACACCTGTAACAGACTTAGCACCCATGTTCAGCAAGAGCCAGCCAAGGCGGCCATCGCCGCAACACATGTCGATCACCGTCTTGCCGGACGGATCTCCGATGGTCTTGAGCAATGTGTGAGTGCCGAAGATCGCCCGGCCTTCGTCCTGGGACAGGTCCTTGGCATTCAGATAGGTATCCGTGTTGACATCGTATTCCGTCATCGTGCCGAACCCCTTTGTCCGAAAATGGTGTCTTCTTTGACGTTTGCAAGCAATCCGGATGATCTACGATGAACCTATTGGATGGGCGTGCTGCTGACTGGGTTTGACCGCACTTTTCGATAGGACATAGGGTGGTCGCCAAGGCCAGTGGGCCTAAATGGCGGTGTCAGGCGATGGACCGGATAAAACCATGAACCAATCTCACTTCGCTCAGTCAAACCGTAGCCTGCGGTTCGCAATGGTCATTATCGGATGCCTGCTGTCGCCCTTGGCACTCGCCGAAGACCTCATGGAGTTGCATCTTGTCCTCGCGTTCGATGCGTCGGCCAGCGTCAACGATGTGGAATTCGATTTGCAGCGCCGTGGCACAGCCTATGCGCTGCGATCGGATCTTGTTGCCGCTGCCATCGATGATGCGCCGGGTGGCGTGGCGATTGCGATCGTTCAATGGTCCAGTGTCACCCGTCAGGCGCTGACACTGGACTGGGTCGTGTTGCGCACCAGAAACGAGGCCACCGCCTATGCTGACGTCGTTGAAGCCATGCCGCGTCGCTTGCCCGGTGGTGGAACAATGATCCACGCCGGACTGGAATTCGCTGCAAAAACCCTCGACGCAGCGCCGGGACAGGCCCGCAGGCGGGTGATCGATGTCTCCGGCAACGGCGTCTCCGACGATCCGCCCCGGCTGCAGGAGACACGGCGCCTGCTTTTGGCCAACGGTATCGTGATCAACGGACTGGCGATCGAAGAAGATGATCTGCCGATCACCGACTACTACCGCCGCCATCTCATCGGTGGACCAAGTGCATTTGTCATCACCGCGGAAGGTTTCGAGGACTTTGCCAAGGCGATGGAAATGAAACTCTACCGTGAGATCGCCGGAGCAATCTTTGCGAAAAACAACTGATGCCGGTCAGACCTCGACCACGGCCCGAAGCGAAGCTTCGATCTGGCCGCTGCACCAGCCATTGCCGTAGGCTTGGTCGCTGCGGGCGCGCAGCTCCGCCTGTTCGGGGCTGGCGTAAATGCGGTCGGTCAAGCCGGCGATAGCCGGTGCTTCGCTGTCGAGCATCGGCCGCAGCTGTGGCAGCTTGGCGGTCATCGTGCCCCACAGGATCGCGGTCACCAGATCGGCGATATCGGGAGCGTCGGTGCCAAGAATGTACCCGGACTCCGCCGTCAGATGGTGACGGCGCCCGATTTCCTCGAACAGGCCCATCCAGCGCTTGAGGCGGGGTTGGTAGGCGTCCCAGCTTTCCGGGGTCCACATCTGCGCGCCGTTGTGGAGCGTCATTTCGTAAAGCACATCATTGGCATCCGCCACGATCTTGGCGGTGAGCGCTTCGCGGACGGGATTGTCGCTGGTCAGTCCATGCTTGCGGCCCAGATAGGTCAGGATCGCGGGCAACTGTGATATCGAGACACCGGTTGCGAGGTCAGTCAGGACCGGTGGTCCCATATGCGGGATGAGCTGATCCGCAGGATCCTTGCTCTTTTCCGCAATGATGTCTTCGGCGGTCACCTCCTGCCATTCAGCGCCGACATGGGCGAGAACGGCGCGAATGAATTCGCCGCGAAACGGCAACGGCCAATAGTGCAATGTATAGTCGGTCATGGTCAGACCTTCTCAGGCCATGACATCTTTGGCAAGCACCAGGCTCCGACCTTCGCAAATCAGCGTGCCGTCCGCGCGGCGGCAGGTCGACCACAGATCAACCAGGTGCTTGTCGGTCCGCAGACGGGTGATTTCAACCCGTGCGGTCAGCGCTTCGTCCAGCGGAGCGGCAGCCAGGAAGCGCAATTCCTGTTTCAGGTAGTTTGTTCCGGGGCCCGGCAGGCGCACGCCGAGCAGGTAGGAGAAAAGCGCTGCGATCAATGGTTCCGGCACCGTGCCAGCATCCGTGTCGATGCCCAATTCGGCGTAGCTCGTCATGTCCGAGGCCGAATATTGGCGTTCGATTTCGGCAAATTGCCCGACTTCCATCATGCGGTTTCCGTCTCCCCGGTCAGCAACACGGCCTCGTCCGAAAGCCGAACGGCCTCAATCGCAAACCGGCCGTCGCCAGCTGGCTCGACCGACAGCCGCACTCGGTCGCCGACGAAGCATGGGTTTGGAAACATCATCGACTGACCCTGATGGCGTTCGTCCGGCCAGGTGGTGCGAAGCAGGTTCCACAGTTTCGAGTATATCAGCATGCCGTGCGACACGGTGCGACCGAAGCGGGTTCGGGCAGAGAAGTCCGGATCGACGTGGATCGGATTGTCATCACCGCTGATTTCGGCAAACAGATCGAATTCGGCCTGGGTCGGGATCCATTCCTGGTGGACGGCTTCGCTCATTGAAAACGGCTCCTTAAGAGCGGCTTGCGGACCTTTCCGGCGGCGGTGCGTGGAAAATCCTCCTCAAGATGGAAGCTCTTCGGGACTTTGTACGCTGCCAGACGTCCTCGGCACCACGCGGTGAGAGTGTCGATCTCGATCGCTTCTCCCGGGCGGGCCATCAGGAAAGCGGCACCGACTTCACCCCACTTGTCGTCGGCAATGCCGATCACAGCGGCCTCGAGGATCGCTGGATGGCTGTGCAGCACCCGTTCGACCTCTGCCGGATAGACGTTCTCGCCGCCTGAAATGTACATGTCCTTGATGCGGTCGACGATGTAGTGGTAGCCGTCCGCGTCTCGCCGCGCGATGTCGCCGGTTTTCAGCCACCCTTCCTGGTCGAAAGCCTTCCGCGTGGCGTCCTCATTGTTGAAATAGCCGGGTGTGATCGCGGGACCCCGCAGCAGCAGTTCGCCCTCGCCGGGATCGCCGTCTTCCACTCCGTCGATGCGCGCCTCGGTCAGCATTTGTGCTTTTCCGACCGAACCGATCTTGGTGGCCGCCGCCGCTTCATCATTGAGGAAGGCGGTCGGGCCGGTCTCCGTCATGCCGAAACCATTGCAGATCTTGAGACCGCGTTCGGCAAAGAACTGGATATGGCCTTCCGGCAACGGCGCGCCGCCACAGGCACAGCGCAGGCGGCTCCAGTCGACCGTGTCGACGTCCGGGTGCAGGCTGAGTGCCTGGTAGATGGCGGGAACCCCGAAAAACTGGGAAACCGCTCCATCACGCACCAGTGCGAAGATATCCTCCACTTCGAACTTGGGTAGCACGGTCGACGTGCCGCCATGAAGGAACAGCGGCAGCGTGTAGAGATTGATGCCGGCTGTATGGAACAGCGGCAGGAAATTGACACTGGTGTCATCCGACGTGAGATCGATGGCCTGGGCGACATTCAGCGTGTTGGCCCAGCACATGCGCGCCGTCTGGATCACCGCCTTGGGCAGGCCGGTGGTGCCCGAGGTGAACAGCAAATACCAGGGAGCGGTTGCATCCGACCTGCCGCGCAGCGGCGCGACCGGAACCGCCAGCAACTCTTCGATGCTGGTGTCCGCGCCGCAGCCGGCGTCGATCGAAATCGATCGGAGCGCCAGATTGGAGGCCAGTTCAAGCGCCGCCTCGGCATTTGGCGTGTCAAACAGCACTGCCGATGCGCCGACACTCGACAGGACCTCTGTCAGTTCCGGCACCGGCTGGCGCCAATTGAGGGGCGCCATGACGAAACCACTGCGCTGACAGGCCAGCAAGGCGATGAAAAATTCGACCCGATTGAGAGTAAGCACGGCCAGTCGGTCGCCGGGTTGTAGACCCAGACCGGTCAACCCCGTAGCGACCTGACTTACCGCTTCATCGATGCCTGCAAAGCTCCAACGACGATCCGTTTCGCCGTCGATGAAGGCAATGCGATCGGGTGTCAGTTCGGCGCGCTTGGCCGCCATATCAGGCACGGTATCAAACATCGATCCGGTTCCGGTTGTCGTTTGCGCCGGCCAGATGATCGAGAAAGCAGCGCATTCCGGCTTGGGTTTCTGGTTCGGCGATCTGACGTTTGAAGGAAGCCAGTTCAGCACTCAGTCGGGCGTCGACTGCCGAAAGCCGGTCCGCGTCCCAGACGAGGCGTTTGCTCGCCAACATGCCGCTGGCAACATGTTGCCGCGAAAGCCGCTCAACCAGTGACATCGCCGCATCGGCCAGGCCCTCATTGGGTAAGACGCGATGAGCCAGTCCCAGGTGCAACGCCTGCTTGGCAGGAAGTCGTTCGTTTGCCAATTGGATCTGCAAGGCGCGCCCCGCGCCAATCCTTTCCGGTAAAAGCGCCGTCCAGCCGCCATCCGGTGAAAAACCGACCTCGGCGAAATAAGGCTGGATGAGCGCGTCTTCGGAGAGCAACACCAGGTCCGAGGCAAAAACCAGTCCGGCCGATCCACCAGTGATGGCCCCCTGAGCCGCTGTAACCACGATCGCGGGCAGGGCGAGCAGACGGCGAATGACGTCCTGAAGCAGGCCGACGACGTCGTCGCTGAAGGTGTCTTCGTTGCCGGCTTGCACAGCAGCCTGGAACGCAGCGACATCTCCACCGGTCGAAAAATGCCGGCCGTCGGCCTGCAAGATGACGAAGGTGGCACCTGCCTGACCCGCCTGGTCCAACGCCGCGGTCAACTCGGTGAGGATGTGAGGCTCAAGGCTGTTGCAGCGCGCCGGAGCCGCTAGGGTTACTGAGGCAACGCGTTCACCGGACGCAAGTCTCTGTTCCATGTAACGGACCGTGCTCACGGTTCGAGCCCGTTGCGAATCATGTCGATGGCGTCGTCGGCAATGCGATCGAGGTCCTCCGCGCTGCCCCAGAGCACATATCGCTCCCCGAGGGTCTTGGCCATGCCCATCAGAGCCCATGCGCGCACCTCAGCGTCGCCAGGCCGGATGTTGCCGGTTTCGGCCGCGCGGCTGAGTTGCCGCCGGTAGGCATCGGCAAAGGAGGTAAAATAGTCCTTGTAGGCCGGCGGGTCGACAAAACGGGCCTCTTCAACAATGCGATACAGGGCGGGATGGTCGGCAACGAAGCCGAGAAACGCCTTGAGGCCGATGCGCTCGGCGTCCATACGGTCGTCCGCCAGCGAGATCGCCTCCGCCAGGACCTTGCGTGTCATCTGGCCCATCTCCAGCACCAACTCGCGGAAGATTTCCTCCTTGCTGGAGAAATAGATGTAGAACGTCCCCTGCGCGGTGCCGGCCTCGCGGGTGATTTCGGAGATAGAGGCGTCGGCAAAACCACGCTGACCGATGACCCGCTCGGCGGCTCTCAAAATCTGCTCGCGCCTGGTCTTGCCGCGTCTGGTCTTTGGTGTGGTTGGTGCGTTCATAATCAACATGAATACTGATTCATGTTTCATGTATCATGATGCGCCGAGGCGGTCAACGAGGGGCCGTCGACCGTCTCTTACAGCATACCAGACTGGTCGGCGGCTGTCAGAAATTGCGCGGAATGCGCAAAACCTGGCCGACGAAAATCAGGTTCGGATCGGAGACCACGTGCTGGTTTGCCTGTTGGATCGGCTGCCAGTCGTTGTTTTCGTAGTATCGTTGAGCGATCGAGGTCAGCGTATCGCCGGCAACCACCGTGTGCTCCCAGTATCCGGTATAACCCGCCAGGATCATCGGACCGAAGAGGATGGGAACGGTGACTGTCGGAATCGGACCTTCCCCGCCTCCGCTGTCATCGGTGACGGTCAGGAACAGCCGGTTCAATTGGAAACTCACATCGTCCGGGATGGTGATGCTGGCCTGGAACTGCCGTATGGAGGTGGAACCTGCCGTCGCGGCTCCGACAACTTCATCATGCCCTTCGCTGACGCGAATGGTCAGATGCGATTCGAACCCGACGGCATTGCCTGCGATATGGATATCCTTGCCAACAAGGTCGAACGGTTGGGGTTGCTGCAGATCGATATTCATGATGGCCTCTCCTTGGGGTGGGGTGAGGGTCCCGTCGCAAGGAGAGGATGACGCGACACCGCGTCAATTTGATGGCCGGAGCCAGCGTAGGACTAGCTCAGGTTCAATCCGCCCAGGATAAGTGGATGGATCTGCTCGTCGCGCGGTCGCTGTTGCAGCTTGGCCCGCACCCGCTTCATGCCGTCCATGAAGCTCTCGTGGCGCCGATGCCGTGTTCTGATGACCTGATTGACGTCGTCATAGGAAGCAGCATGGAATTTTTTCGCCATAGTATCCTCCATTCGTCTGGGTTCTGTTTTGCGTTTCATGATCCGCAAATAGGCTTGATTGAGCGATAGTACCAATCGATTGTATTTATCAGTTTGATAGGCAATCACTATCGACTGAAGATCGTGCTGAAATTCCAGTATCTTGGAGCCGATTGACAACACAGCCGGCTTGCGTTGCAATTCCCTGTCATGGATGCTGTTTCTCCACCCGATATCGGCCAGCTCGTTCGGCAGGCCCGCAAGAACCGTGGTCTTACCCTTGAAGGGGTCGCGGAGCGCAGTGGCGTTTCGCGCTCGATGCTGTCGGCAATCGAGCGCGGCACCGTCAATCCGACGTTTTCCATCGTCTGGGCGCTCACCCAGGCTTTGGGGCTCGATCTGGCCTCGCTGGAAGGCGGGCCGGCGCGTGACGAGCCGATCGAACACATCCATTCCTATTCAACACCCGTGCGGCGCAGCGCCGACGGAAAATGCTCGCTATCGATGCTCAGCCCGCGGCGCACAGTGCTTCCTGTCGAGTGGTATCGATTGATCATGGAGCCGGGAGGCAGCCTCGGTTCAAAACCCCACGCCGCCGGTACCTTTGAACATCTGACCTGCCTGTCCGGCGCTCTGTCGGTAACGGTCGATGGGCGTACGGTAAAGGCCGCGGCCGGAGACACTCTGCGCTATCGGGCCGACAGGGCCCATTGCATCGACAACACCGACAAAGGTGAAACCCAGGCCCTGCTGTTGGTGGCTCAGCCGCAGCTTTATGGCGGTACCGTGCCAAAGGCGTGACCGCCTCGCTTGACAGAAGCTGCAAATATTCTGATATCCAGGAATAGATACTATATATTGGAAAGTGCCATGTCCCTAACGTTGGTTGAAAAGTCCGCCGCAATCCTTGAGGAAATCGATGCGGCCGGAACCCGCAAGCGTGAGCGGCTGATCGTGACGCCGCAGTCGACGCAGGTGACGACCCGGTTGGCAGGGGACGAAACCCGTGAGGTGCTGAATTTTTGCGCCAACAATTATCTGGGCCTGGCCGACGACGAGAGACTGATTGAAGCAGCGAAACAAGCCCTCGACAGTCATGGATTCGGCATGGCCTCGGTCCGCTTCATATGCGGAACCCAGGATCTGCATCGCGATCTCGAGATCCGCATTGCCGACTACCTTCGCACAGAGGACGCCATCGTCTTTCCATCCTGTTTCGATGCCAATGGCGGGGTCTTCGAGCCGTTGCTCGGACCGGAAGATGCCATCATTTCCGATGCCCTGAACCACGCCTCGATTATCGACGGGGTGCGCTTGTGCAAGGCGCAACGCTTCCGCTACGCCAACAATGACATGGCGGATCTTGAACGGCAGCTGATCGCTGCGTCCGATTGCAGTGCTCGTCTGATCGTGACAGACGGTGTTTTTTCCATGGACGGCATCATCGCCAACCTGCCGGAAGTCTGTGATCTGGCGGACAGGTACGACGCGATGGTGATGGTCGATGACTGTCACGCCACCGGTTTCATCGGTGACCGGGGCGCCGGTACGCCAGAGTTCCATGGGGTCGAAGGGCGCGTCCACCTCCTGACCGGGACTTTCGGCAAGGCGCTTGGCGGTGCGTCCGGCGGTTACGTCGCCGGGCCGAAGCCGATCGTCGAATTGCTGCGCCAGCGGGCCCGACCTTACCTGTTTTCCAACGCGGTCGCGCCGCCCATCTGCGCGGCCGCGATCAAGGCCATCGACATCGCAGAAGCGGCTTCCGATCTGCGGGACCGGTTGCGCGACAACGCAGCGCGGTTTCGAAGCGGCATGGAAGCTGCCGGCTTCGATCTGGTCGCCGGCGATCATCCAATCATTCCGGTGATGGTCGGCGATGCAGCGAAAACCGGAGAGCTGGCGGAGGCACTCCTGCAACGGGGCATCTATGTCGTCGCATTTTCCTATCCAGTAGTGCCGAAAGGGCAGGCACGGATCCGGACCCAGATGTCGGCGGCCCATACGCCGGACCAGATCGACCGCGCCATTGCCGCCTTTACCGGGGCCGGCCGCGAATGCGGCATTATCTGAAGGGCAGCGGATCCATGCGGGCGCTCGTCAAGAACCAACCGAAACCCGGCCTCGAGCTGATGGAGGTCGACAAACCGATCCCCGGGTCGGGCGAAGTGTGCATAAGAGTCACCCGCGCGTCCATCTGCGGAACGGACCTTCATATCTTCAACTGGGATGATTGGGCGGCAGCCAATGTGCCGACGCCTCTGACCATCGGCCATGAGTTCGTCGGCCTGATCGATGAACTGGGCGACGGCGTCGAGACCTTCGAGGTTGGCCAGCGTGTGTCGGGCGAGGGGCATATTGTGTGCGGGACCTGCCGCAATTGCCGTGCCGGACGCGAGCATCTGTGCATCAATACGCAGGGTGTCGGCGTCAATCGGCCCGGCGCCTTCGCAGACTTCGTCGTGATCCCCGAGCACAATGTCTACCCGATCCCGGACACGATTTCCGACGACCACGCCTCGATCCTCGATCCTTTCGGCAATGCGGTGCACACGGCGCTCGGCTTCGATCTCGCCGGGGAAGATGTGCTGATCACCGGCGCCGGGCCGATCGGCCTCATGGCGGCGGCAATATGCCGGCATGTCGGCGCGCGCCATGTCGTCGTCTCCGACATCAACCCGAAGCGACTGGCACTGGCCGAGCGCATGGGTGCGTCGCGTGGTGTCATTGCCGGTCAGGAGAGCCTGACGACGGTGATGAACGAACTCGGCATGAAAGAGGGCTTCGACATCGGCCTGGAAATGTCGGGTGCCCCGGCCGCTCTGGATGACATGATTGCCTCTGCCAACAACGGTGCTCATATCGGCTTGCTCGGGATCTTTCACGGCCCGGTCTCGGTTGACCTGAACAAGGCGATTTTCAAGAGCCTCCAGTTCAAGGGCGTCTACGGGCGCGAGATGTTCGATACCTGGCACAAGGGGCTGGCCATGCTTGAAAGCGGCCTCGACATCACCCCCGTGATCAGCCATCACTTCCCCTTCGAGGATTTTCAAAAGGGGTTCGATGTGCTCAATGCCGGTGAGGCCTGCAAGGTTGTGCTGACCATGGATCCGCAATGATCGAAGACGACGATCCCCTGTTTCGCGATCCGCGGTTCGTTCAATTCTACGATTTCCTGTGTGGCTGGGACCGGCGCGATGATTTCGAGTTTTGCGCCCGGTTGGCGGAAGATGCCGGATCGGTGCTTGATCTCGGCTGTGGCACTGGAACGCTGCCGGCGGCCATCGCTCAAGACAAACGGGTGACCGGTGTAGACCCTGCCGGCGCCATTTTGGCCGTGGCTCGCCAACGCAGCGGTGGCGAGCGTGTTCGTTGGGTCGAAGCCGATGCCCGCGAAATCCGCCTTGATGAAGAGTTCGATCTTGTGCTGCTCACCGGCCACGCGTTTCAGGTCTTTCTGACCCCCGCGGACCGGGTCGCCGCCTTGAAGACCATTGCTGCTCACCTCGCACCCGGAGGGCGCTTCATTTTCGACAGCCGCAATCCGGAGTTTCGCGCCTGGCTCAACTGGGTTCCGGATCGATCACGAGAGCAGATCGATCACCCCACGGTCGGACCGGTCGAGACGTGGAACGATGCGAGCTACGAGCCGAAAACGGGCATCGTCACGTACAAAACCTATTACAGGTTTGTCCGATCCGGTGAGACCATCACCGCAGTGTCGCGTATCTCCTTTCCGCCCAAGTCAACGCTCGAAGCGGAGTTGCAGGAGGCGGGTTTAACGGTGGACCATTGGTACGGCGATTGGCTTGGCGCTGATTGGACGGAGACGTCGCGTGAGATTATCCCGCTCGGCCGGCGTATGTGATCCTATTCGGCATCGGCGACGGGCTTGAACCGCAGCGCCAGGGCCCCGTAAACGAACATCGCCGCGAAACCGATGGCCGCAATCAGGTAGGGCAGGCGTAGCGCTGCCTCGCGGCCCAGACCGGGCTCGCTCCAGGTGACCACGAGACCGCCCGCAAGAGCGCCGAGCGGCATCATGCCCCAGCCGAAGAACCGATAGATGCTGTTGACCCGGCCAAGAATGTCCTGCGGGATGGCGCGTTGCCGGTAGGACACCGTGACCACGTTCCACAACATGGCGGCAACCATTTCGACGAAAAGCGCGATGCCGACAAGGATTGTCGAGTCGGTCAGGTAAATCAGCGCAACGGGTAAGGGAAAAAGGGCCAGCGCCACGAACAGACTGCGACCGGCACGGATGCGTTCGGCGACGCCGGGACACAGCAGGCCACCGACCACGCCGCCGGCGGCCCCAGCGGTCAGCAGCACGCCATAGCCGAAGGCCGTCAGCCCGAGCACTTCCTGCGAATAGAGCACCAGCACCGTCAGCCCCATGAGGTTGAGGGCGTTGAGGACGCCGAGCATCACCGCCAATTGAAGGATCAGCCGGTGCGCGAGGATCCAGGCAATGCCGGCCTTCAGCTCGCGCCAGAAGCCTTCAGGCAGCTTGACGGATTGGCGCGCCGGAAAGGCGATGCACCAGACACACCATGCCGACAGGCCGAACATGACGGCGTCGAAACCGAAAGGCACCGGAACCGCGATCGCGATCAGCAGTCCGGCGAGCGGGGGGCCTACGAACGATCCCATCACCTGTTCGATGCTCCAGATCTGACCATTGGCCTTTTCCAGATCGCGGCTTTCAACCAGCACCGGAAGCACGGTCTGCGCCGCATTGTCACGAAACACTTCCGCCGCGCCCAGCAGGAAGGCGATGGTCGACAATGCGAGTATCAGCGGCAGCGCCGAGCCGGCGTGATCGTCAAGCGGCAGGGCAGGGGCTGCCAGGATCAGCGCCACCACCCCAAAACTCAGGATCAGCCTGAGCATGTCGGCTCGAACCATCACTTTCTGCCGGTCCGCCCGGTCGATCACGACGCCGGCCGGCAAGGCAAACAGAAACCACGGCAGGCGGGTGGCAAAGGCCACCAGCGAAATCAACAGCGGGTCGCGGGTGATGAGCGTCGCAAGCCACGGAAAGGCCAGAGCCGAGATGCCGTCGCCGAGATTGGAGAAGGCGCTGCCGGTAAACAACAGTCGATAGTTGCGGTTCTTGCGCAGCAGAAGAGCGGTCATGGTGGGATCCTGTCGGGAAGGTTGTATCAGGAATAGCCCGCGATCACTCAACCGGCAAGGCCGAGCCGCCGTCTCAAAGCCTCATGATCGCCGGCATCGAAATGAAACGTCTGCCATCCCAGAGCCGCCGCCGCATCGACGTTCTTCTGGCTGTCGTCCACGAGGATCAGCCTTTCAACGGGTATCGCCAGCGTCTCGGAAACGGTGTTGAAAAACTCCGGTTCAGGCTTCATGCACCGAAGCCGTCCGGAGGAAAAAATCGCGTCGACGCGTTTGCCGAACCCCATCTCGTTTTCGATATAGGCAGTGCGTCGTGGTTCGTTGTTCGTGGCGATGACGTTCTTGCGGCCTGCCGAGCGCTCGGCCTCAATCATCGCCAGGACCTCCGTATCGGGCCGCGCGTCCTTGGCAAACCAGTAGTCGAGAATGTCTTGTGCCGAACCATCGTAGCCGGATGCACGAACCCACTCGTCCACATGGGCGAGCAAGTCCTTGTCGCCGCGCAGGACATGTTTGAACTCGTCGCTGAAGACGTAGTCGCGAAAGTGCTGCAGAGACACAGCGTGATCGGCTTCGAAGGTTTCCGTCCACAAAATGCGGCCGTCGATGATGTTGCGGTTGAGCACTCCATCGAAATCCCAAACCACACAGTCGATATCGTCCATCACGTCCTGCCGATTCCATTGCGTCGCTCACCGAGAACTGGACCGTAACCCGTGTGTGCCGGATCAGGCAAACACCCTTCTACATCCATAGGGTGTTGACAAAAGCAACACTTTCTTGCTTGCTGTGAAAATGCAGGGAACAACCGCATCCGTTTCGGCCGATCACATCGCCGCTGTGCGACGGTTCAACCGCTTTCACACGCGCCTGGTCGGTGCGCTCAACGAAAGCATGCTCACATCGGAATACACGCTTCCTCAGGTGCGCATTCTCTACGAAGTCGCCAATGCTCCTGGCGGCCAACCGGTCTCGGCTGCCAAGCTCAGACGCGATCTGGCGTTGGACGCCGGATATCTCAGCCGCCTTATCGCCGGCCTGGAGAAGAAGGGGCTGCTTGTCCGCACCCCGGCGCCAGACAACGCAAAGCGATTGCTCCTGACCCTCACCGATGACGGCAAAGCTGTATTTGCCGGTTTGAATGCGATGTCGGCAGCGGAAGTGGCAACGCTGTTATCGGACCTTAGCGAAAGCGAACAACGCCAACTCGTTGGGGCCATGGATCGGGTGCGCCGTCTGCTTGGCAACGATGACGGCGACCGGACATTTCTCCTGCGTGATCCGCATCCGGGCGATCTCGGCTGGGTCGCTCATCGCCAGGCGGTTCTCTATGCCCGCGAGTATGGATGGGATTGGACATTTGAAGCGCTGGTTTCGGAAATTATTGGCAGGTTTGTGAACGATTTCGACGCCGCGCGCGAGCGCTGCTGGATTGCCGAGAGCGAGGGCGAAATTGTCGGTTCCGTGTTTGTCGTCAGTGAGGATGACGTCACAGCCAGGCTCCGCATGCTCTATGTGGAGCCGACCGCTCGCGGCCTGGGGCTCGGTCGGCGGTTGGTCGAGGAATGCATCCGTTTTGCTCGAACCAAGGGCTATGACCGCATGGTCCTGTGGACGAACGACAATCTGGACGCGGCGCGTCGCATCTATGAAACAACCGGATTCAGTCTCGATGACGAGGAGCCGCATTTCAGTTTCGGCAAGCAGTTGGTCGGTCAGACCTGGAGCCGCGACCTGTGAACCTGGCATTGCTCGCTGCCGCCCTGTGCGGGGTCCAGATTGGCATAACGCTGGTAGCGAGCGAAGTGATCGTCGCCGATGTCGGGCCCGGCCGCCTGGGCTTTCTGCGCTACGCCATCGCCGTTGCCGTCCTGCTGCCCCTTGCCTTGATGTCGAAAGCACCTCGTATTACCCGACACGACCTGCTGCCGGTCGCTCTGCTTGGGATCGGCCAGTTCGGGGTTTTGATCGCGTTGCTCTACGCGGCGTTGCTGTATACCAGCTCACCGCGAGCGGCACTGGTGTTCTCGTCGCTGCCTTTGATGACCTTGGGCGTCAGCCACCTGATGGGGAAAGCTTCACCCGGGTTCGCCGGCGTGATGGCCATTCTCTCCACTTTGGCAGGCATTGCCTGCCTGCTTGGATTGGACGCCTGGGCTGGCCGCATAACTGCTACCGACCTGATCGGCCTTCTTCTCGCGGCCCTGGCGACTTTGACCGGCGCTGTGTGCTCGGTCTTCTACCGGCCCTATCTGGAGCGCTACGGTATTATCCGGACCAGTGCGCTGGCGATGGCCGCGTCGCTGCCGCCACTCGCTCTGCTCGGCCTTGTCGAACCGGCCGCGCTGCCTGTTGCCGACTGGTCCTCTGTCATCATAGCGCTGATCATCTTTGTGGGTCTGTCGAGCGGCCTCGGGTATCTCGCCTGGCTTTATGCCCTGTCGAAGGCGGATGCGACCCGCATGACAGCGTTCCTTTCGCTCAGCCCGGTGACGGCGGCACTGGTCTCGGTGACTGTTTTGAACGAGCCGGTCACGCCTGGTCTCGTCGTCGGTATAGCGCTGGTTGGGCTGGGACTGATCTTCCTGGCCCGTGACGGGCGCAGGGCTCATTTCTCCCAATAGGGCCGCGGACCGAACAGCTCCGAAAGATAATCGACGAAAACCCGGATCTTGGTCGGCAGGAAATGCCGGCTGGCAAAGACGGCGTGGACCGCAACGCCGCGCGAACTCTCGTATTTGGGCAGCACGCGGACGAGCCGTCCGTCGAGCAATTCCTCCGAAATGTCCCAGGTCGATCGCAGCGCGATGCCAAGACCCGCGATAACGCACTCGCGCACGACCTCGCTTGAATTGGTCGACAGCCTGCCCGCTGGCCGGTAGAGCAGCGATCCCTCCGGTCCTTCCAGTCTCCAGGGATCGTTGTTGTGTGGCGGCAGGCAGATGTGGTTCTCGAGATCGTCGATTCCCTGCGGCACGCCATTGGCCGCCAGGTAGCCAGGCGTCGCGCACAGGATTCGCCGCACTGGTGCGAGCCGTCGCGCCACCAGGCTTGAGTCGTTCAGTTCGGCGATGCGGATGGCAATGTCGAAACCCTCGGCCACGATGTCGACCATTCGATCGCTCAGCATCAGATGCACAGACAGGTCCGGATTGGCGCCCATGAAGGCCTTGAGGTGCGGGGCGATGTGCATGCGGCCGAAGGATGTTGGCGCTGAAACCCGAAGGATCCCGCGCGCCTGTTGCGAACGCCTGGTGACGAAAGCCTCGGCCTCGTCAAGACCGGCAAGGATTGCGACCACACGCTCGTAGTAGCCCTGTCCGGCCTCTGTCAGCGATATCTGCCGGGTGGTGCGCTGGATCAGCCGGGTACCAATGCGGTCTTCCAACCGACGCAGTCGTTTTGAAACCACCGCCGGCGACAGGCCGAGTTCTCGCCCGGCGGCCGACAGGCTTCCGGCCGACACCACTTGCGCGAACACTTCCAGATCACCGAGCTTGTCCATGCCGCCTTGTAGCGTGGCGGACCGCCCCTCTCAACGGTTCATGAAGTGCTCAAGACTCACTGGTAAAAAAAGTTGACCAATTAAGATTCAGCGTCTATGGAAGGACCATGACCAACCCGAAGATGCCCGAGCCCATAGCCGAAGTGATGGCGCGACGAGACCGTATCGTCGCGGATTTGCGCGATATCGTGCCGGGCGAGGGTGTCGTCGACGCTACCAACGAAATGCGCGCTTTCGAAACCGACGGGCTGACGGCCTATCGGCAATTGCCGCTCGTCGTGGTGCTGCCGGAAACCGTGCAGCAGGTGTCGCGCATCCTGAAATACTGCGACAAGAACGGCATTCGAGTGGTGCCGCGCGGTTCGGGGACCTCGCTATCCGGCGGCGCACTGCCGCTTGAGGATGCTGTTCTGCTTGTGATGTCGCGTTTCAATCAGGTGCTGGACATCGACTACGAGGACCGCATTGCCGTCGTCCAGCCGGGCGTGACCAATCTCGGCGTTACCCATGCGGTCGAAGGGGAGGGCTTCTACTACGCCCCTGACCCGTCGTCGCAGATCGCCTGTTCCATCGGCGGCAACGTGGCTGAGAACGCCGGCGGCGTGCACTGCCTCAAATACGGCCTGACAACCAACAATGTGCTCGGGCTCGAAATGGTGCTGATCAATGGCGATGTGATCAGGCTCGGCGGCCGGCACCTGGACAGCCCCGGCTACGATCTCCTGGGTATCATGACCGGATCGGAAGGGTTGCTCGGCGTTGTCACCGAAGTGACGGTGAGAATTCTTCAGAAGCCGGAGACAGCGCGCGCCATGCTCGTTGGATTTCCAAGCAGCGAGCAGGCGGGTCAATGCGTTGCCGATATCATCGGAACCGGAATCATTCCGGGCGGCATCGAAATGATGGACGGCCCCGCGATCCGCGCAGCCGAGGATTTCGTCCAGGCCGGTTATCCGCTCGATGTCGAGGCGTTGCTAATTGTCGAACTCGACGGGCCGGAAGCCGAGGTCGATCTCTTGATCGGCGAAGTCGAAGCGATCGCCGGCCGCAACGGCGCGTTCATGTCGCGCGTTTCCAACAGCGAGGAAGAGCGCCAGACTTTCTGGGCCGGCCGCAAGGCGGCGTTTCCGGCCGTTGGCCGGATATCGCCCGACTACTACTGCATGGACGGAACGATCCCGCGCAAGAAGCTGCCGGAGGTGCTCGCGGGCATGCGCCGCCTTTCCGATCAATATGGCCTGTCGGTTGCCAATGTCTTTCATGCCGGCGATGGCAATCTGCACCCGCTGATCCTCTACGATGCCAATGTGCCGGGCGAATTGCAGAAGGCGGAGGATTTCGGCAATGACATCCTCAGGCTTTGCGTGGAAGTCGGCGGCGTGCTCACCGGCGAACACGGCGTCGGTGTCGAGAAGCGCGACCTGATGGGCACGATGTTCAGCGAGGACGATCTCGACCAGCAGATTCGCGTCAAATGCGCCTTCGACGAACAGCACCTGCTCAACCCGGGCAAGGTGTTCCCGCAATTGCGCCGCTGCGCCGAAATGGGACGCATGCATATCTCCCGGGGGCAGATACCGTTCCCCGACATTCCGCGGTTTTGAACGCCATGACTGAAACGGCAGACAGCCACACCTTTCGGCCCGACACCGAGGACCAGGTACGCGATGCCGTGCAGTGGGCCATCTCGGAAGCCGCGCCGCTTGAAATCACCGGTCACGGATCGAAACGCGGTATCGGCAAGCCGGTACAAGCGGCCCATCGTCTTGACCTTTCGGATCTCACGGGTGTTACGCTCTACGAACCTGAGGAACTGGTGTTGACCGCGAAGGCCGGCACACCGCTAGAGGAGATCGAGACCCTTCTCGCTGAAAACAATCAGGAACTTCAGTTCGAGCCGATGGACTACCGCCCGCTGCTGGGGGCGGAAAACTCCCGCCGCGGCACAGTCGGCGCCGTGCTGGCGACCAACCTGTCGGGTCCACGCCGCCTCAAGGCCGGCGCCGCACGCGATCATGCCCTTGGCATCCGTGCTGTCACGGGCCATGGCGACCTGATCAAATCCGGAGGCAGGGTCGTCAAGAATGTCACCGGTTATGATCTGTCTCGAGGCATCTCGGGCTCTTGGGGAACCCTGGCGGTGCTGACCGAGGTCACCTTCAAGGTTCTGCCGAAGGCCGAAACCCAGGCAACGCTGATTGTGTCCGACCTCAACGATGCAGATGCCGCCACCGTGATGGCCCGTGCCATGGGGTCCAGCGCGGAGGTCTCCGGCGCTGCCCATCTGCCGGAAAGCGTGCGCTTTCGTTTTCTCGACGGCGGTTTGCCGGACGGACCCGCGACGGTTCTGCGACTGGAGGGCTTCGAGCAGTCGGTCGAGTACCGGCTGGAGCGGCTGATGGCAATGCTGCAGTCGACCGGACCATGCCATCGGCTCGGTGCTGAAGAGACTGAAAAACTGTGGCGCGAGATCCGCGATGTCAAACCGTTTCAGGATGGGACGGAGCGTGCCGTCTGGCGCGTCTCGGCGGCGCCGTCGGCAGGTCATCAACTCGTCGCGGCGTTGCGCCTGCAGGCCGGTGTCGACGCGTTTTACGATTGGCAGGGCGGTCTGGTGTGGCTTCGCATGGAAGCTGACGCTGAGGCCGATACGCTGCGCAAAACGCTGCGGGCGCTAGGCGGCGGTCACGCGACCCTCGTGCGTGCGACGGCCGATATGCGCAATGCCGAAGCCGTATTCGAACCGTCCGAACCGGCGCTGGCGGCTTTGACAAACCGGCTCAAACATCAGTTCGATCCGGAAATGATCCTCAATCCCGGCCGAATGGGGTAGTGTTTCGCATCACTTGCGGAAAGAGGAGATATCCATGAGCGATCAGTTGCCGGACAACAAGCCTTCGAACGACGCGGGATCCTGGATCGAGCCAGGACGCCAGAATGTCCAGCTCGTCTACATCTTATATCTCGTCAGCCTTGCCATCGGCCTGTCGCTTTTCGTCGGCCTGGTCTTTGCCTACATGAACCGCGGCAACGCCGATCCGTGGCTCGACAGCCACTACACGTACCAGATCCGCACGTTCTGGATCGGACTGCTCTATTCCGTGATCTGCTTTGTTCTGGCCTTTGTCGGCATCGGTTTCCTGCTGATGTTCGCGGCGTTGATCTGGTTCGTCGTGCGCTGCGTCAAGGGTCTTCAGGCGATCACGCGCGAAGCACCGATCGACAATCCCGAGACCTGGATGGTCTGATCCGTATCCGGAGGACACATTTGCATGCAGACGAACTTCACGGCCGAACAGCTTGCCGACAGCGGTGTCGCCGAGGCCGAGTCCATCCTGCGCAAATGTGTCCATTGCGGCTTCTGCACGGCGACCTGCCCGACCTATGTCACGCTCGGCAACGAGCTCGACAGTCCCCGCGGACGCATCTATCTGATCAAGGACATGCTGGAGAATGACCGTCCAGCCGATGAGCAGATCGTCACCCATATCGACCGGTGCCTGTCCTGCCTCGCCTGCATGACCACCTGTCCGTCGGGCGTGCACTATATGCATCTGATCGACCATGCCCGCGCCCATATCGAGAAGACCTACCAGCGTCCGTTCATGAACCGGCTGACACGACAGATCCTGGCTCTGGTTCTGCCGTTTCCCCGGCGCTTTCGTGCAGCGCTGCATCTGGCGCGCCTTTCGCGCCCCTTTGCACCCTTGCTGAAGAGGCTACCTGGTCTGAAGCCCATGGGGGCCATGCTCGACCTGGCGCCCCGCCGGATCGAAAAACCCGGCGCGGGACCGGCGACGCATGCACCTACGGTCAGTCGACAGGGTCGGGTTGCAATCTTGACCGGTTGCGCCCAGTCGGTGCTGGAACCTCAGACCAACGCTGCGGCTATTCGACTCTTGAACCGGCTGGGCATCGAGGTGGTGGTGCCGGCCGGCGAGGTCTGCTGCGGTTCGCTGGTCCATCACATGGGTCGCGAGGAGCAGTCGCTGGATGCGGCGCGGCACAATGTCGATGTCTGGATGCGCGAATTGGAACAGGGCGGGCTTGATGCCATCATCATCACCGCGTCAGGCTGCGGTACTACGATCAAGGATTATGGCTACATGCTGCGCGAAGATCCGGCCTACGCCGAAAAGGCGGCGACGGTTTCGGCGCTGGCGAAAGACGTCACGGAATATCTGGCGACGCTCGACTTGCCTGCGCCGGAAGCGCCCCAGTCGCTGACCGTCGCCTACCATTCGGCCTGCTCCATGCAGCACGGCCAGAAAATCACGCGCCAGCCGAAAGACCTGCTGACCGCCGCCGGCTTCAGGGTGGTGGCTCCGGCCGAAGGGCATCTGTGCTGCGGCTCCGCCGGCACCTACAACATCATGCAGCCCGACATCGCCGACCGCTTGCGCGAACGCAAGGTCCGGAACATAGAAGCAACCGGTGCCGACCTCGTCGCCACCGGCAATATCGGCTGCATCACCCAGATCGGACTCGGCACCGACATGCCGATCGTCCACACCGTCAAACTGCTCGACTGGGCCTACGGAGGTCCCAAGCCGAGCGAATTGGATGGTTAGACGTTCTAACCAAGCACCCGATCAAGATCCGCGATCAGGTCCTCCGCATCCTCCAGTCCGATTGACAGTCGGAAGATGCCGTCGCCGGCGTAGTCGCGGTAGCTGTCCAGTTGCCGGCCGCTTAAGCGGAAAGACGTTTCCATCATACCTGAGGTTGGCATCCACCAGATGAGGCTGCGGTGGTGCCCGAGCGAGACGGCGTGGTGGATGACCTGGAGTTCTTTCGCCATGCGGGCGGCGAGCGCTTCGCCTGTTGCCTCATCGCCGACCTGGAAGGACAGCATGCCGGAGTAGTTGCGCATCTGCCTTTGGGCGAGCGCATGCTGGGGGTGACTTTCAAGCCCGGGATAGAGCACCTTCGTGACCTTTGGATGGTCTTCGAGCCAGCGGGCGACTGCCAAGGCGCCCTCCTGGTGGGCGCGCAGGCGCAGGGGCAGGGTGGACGTGCCGCGGGCGATCAGCCAGGCGTTGAACGGCGAGAGGATGCCGCCGTGATGGATTGCTGCCTCGATGGTCAGGCCCTTGATGTCTTCCGCCGTGCCGCACACGGCGCCACCGATGGCATCCCCGTGGCCGCCAATATATTTTGTGATCGAATGCATGACGTAGTCGACGCCGAGTTCCGCCGATTTCTGGCCGATCGGTGATGCGAAGGTAGCATCGCAGGAGTGCTTGGCGCCGGCCTGACGGGCGATCTCCGAAACGGCGGCAAGGTCGGTCAGCCGCATGATGGGATTGGCGGGGCTTTCCGTATGGATCAGCCTGGTGTTTGGCCTCACCGCATTCGCCACGGCCTCCAGGTCGGTCATATCGACCAGCGACACCTCGATACCGAAACGAGGCAGCGTATCGCGGGCGAGTTCAGCGACGCCGGCGTAGGAGACGTCGGAGACGATTGCATGGTCGCCCTCCGACAGCACGGTAAGAAAGATGGCGGTGGCAGCCGCCATGCCTGAAGCCAGGCAGAGGCAGGATTCTGTCCCCTCGAGCGCCGCGATCTTGTTCTCCAGCGAACGCACCGAGGGATTGGCCCAACGGCCGTAGAGAAACGGACTTTCATCGCTGAGATCATGGGCCGAGAAACCGGTCGTTTCATCCGCTACATAGGTCGAGGACATGACGATGTTCGGTGCCGACGCACCGGTCGTCGGGTCCGGACCTTCGCCGGCGTGAATCGCTGTAGTCGACAGTCCCGTGTAGCTGTTGGATTTGGCCACAACCTGCTCCTCAAGGCTTGAACATATTGGTTTGCCTACCATGACGACGACAACGATGACCATCGATACGCGGCACTTCCTTGCCGTAAACTGGCAAAATGGCAGTGTTTGCAAGCTGTTGCCACTCGAAACATGAAGTGAGCCTCGTCAATGGAAAGCCGACAAACGGTTGACCGAAGGGGTGTTTTTCGGATTAATACGGCACCGATGACAGGCCAATTGCAATGCGGGCCGTACCGGACCGCAAAGAGGCCGGGAGGATGATTATGGACAGGCGTAAATTCATTCAGGGCGCCACCGCAGTGACGGCGGGTCTGGCAGCACCTTTTGTGTGGACCGGAAGCGCGGCGGCGCAGCAGTCAGCATCGCGTTTCTACAAGGGATATGTCACCGACGGTGGCTTTACCTTCCGGGCGACCAATTACGATGCGATCGACAAGCGCTGGCGCCGGCAGATGGTGCAGTATTACTCCGATGAACCGATCGGCACCGTCGTGATCGATACGCGCAACCACTATCTCTACTGGATCTGGGAAAACAACACCGCATTGCGTTATGGCGTCGGTGTCGGCCGCGAAGGGTTCCAGTGGTTCGGCCGGGCAAACATCGCCCGCAAGGCGCGCTGGCCGCGCTGGACGCCGCCGCCGGAAATGCGCAAGCGACAGCCGGAGTTGCCTGCCTATATGGATCCGGGTCCGGATAATCCGTTGGGACCGCGTGCACTCTACCTGCACAATGGCGGTGGAGATACGGGCTACCGCTTGCACGGCACCACCCAGCCCTGGACCATCGGTTCGGACATGTCGTCGGGCTGTATCCGTCTCATCAATGAAGATGTGATCGATCTCTACCGAAGAACTCCGAAAGGCACAGCGGTGCTGGTTCTGGAACATATCTCTGAGCGCGCGAACAACCTGACGGACGGGTGACGGGAATGAATAGTGTGCAAAGCGCCGTTTCGGCTCTGGTTCTTCTTGTCGCGGGAATGGCCGTCGCCGGCTGCAACACATCCTCGACCCTGACGCCCAGGGGAACCGACAATGCGGCGGCCGGTTTCGCCGACGTACGCCAGGGCACCGAGGAACAATTCATCATGGATGCCGGCCGCCGGATCTATTTTGCTTCCGGTTCCGCCCAGCTTGACGATGTCGCCAAGGAAACGCTCGACCTGCAGGCAGCATGGCTCGGCCAGCACCGCAACTGGCTGGTGAAACTGCAGGGCTTTGCCGATGATCCGGGTTCCGGTGCCAAGAATGTCGAGCTGTCGAAAGAACGGGCAGACGCAGTGATGGCCTATCTCGCCAGCAAGGGCGTCAATGCCCAGCGGATGTGGGCCAAGGGCTATGGCACCGAGCGTCCGGTGCGAAACTGTTCCGATACCGCCTGCAAGGTGCAGAACCGCCGCGTGGTCGTGAATCTGCGCAAGGAGTTTGACGCAGCGGCGCCGCAGTACAAGGGCACCTGACGGCAAGCGTCAGGCTTTGCCATTTCGAACACACAATCACCGCGCTTCGGCGCGGTGTTCATTTTTTTAAAGCAGGGAGACATCGACATGAAGACAGGAATGACGCGTCTGGTAACAGCGGTAGCTTTGGCCACGCTTATGGGCGGATCGGCGCTAGCGGCCGAACAGGTCGTCAAGATTCCGGTCAACGGACAGGATGTTGTCGGCACGCTCGAAACTCCGGATGGCGATCCGGCGCCGGTTGTCCTGCTGCTGCACGGATTTACCGGGTCGCGCGATGAATTGCCGGTCAAGGACACCGAGGAAGGTGTCTTCTCCCGCACCGCGCGCCAGCTTGCCGACAATGGCTATGCCAGCCTGCGCATCGATTTTCGCGGCTCCGGCGAAAGCCAGGGCGAGTGGGCGGACACGACTTTCAGCGGCCAGATAGCCGATGCGGTTGCAGCCATCGATTGGCTCAAAGCCAATGACGCGGTGGACGGCAACAACATCTCGGTGCTTGGCTGGAGCCAGGGCGGGCTGGTCGCGTCCCATGCGGTCGCAGAGCGGCCTGACGTCAAGGCGACGGTTCTGTGGGCACCGGTGACCAATCCGATGGCCACGTTCTCAGCTCTGCTGGGCAACGATGTTGTATCGGCCGCAATTGCCGGTGACGCGGACACGCCCCATACGGTCAAGTTGCCCTGGGGTGTCGACACCACTCTCAAGGGGTCCTTCTACCACGAACTGCCAACAACCAGCACTGCAGGGGCCGTCGCCGACTATCCGGGGCCGCTTCTGGTGATTGTCGGCAGCAACGACACAGTCGTGACGCCGCAGCCCGGGGCGGGCCAGATCCTGCTCAACTACCATCCCGGTGAAGAGAAACTGGTCGTGTTCGAAACGGATCATGTCTGGGACGCATTTGGTGGTCCAGCGACCCTGGATGAAAAAATGATCCCGACAACGCTGGAATGGCTCAACGCCCACAAGTGAGCTTGAAGAGGCGAAGGACGCTCAGTTCTTCGCCTCATCCTCCTCGTCGTCCGCCAAGCCAGTGAGGCCCTTCTCAACGCTGATTCCGAGTTCCTTGCCGATCTTCTTCAGCGCCGGCAACTGAACCGCCATTTCCATGATCGAATCCAGCGCCTGATTGACGGGCGGCTTGCCTGATCCATCGGCAGCGCCAGCCGGCGTCAGGCCGCCACCAATGTGATGGATCCGGATGGAATCGATCTTTTCGGCCGGTTTAACCATCTGTTCCACCACCTTGGGCAGCGCTTCGAGCCGGGCGATATCGCGCTTGAGGCCGATGATTTCCGCATTGAACACGTTTTCGGCCTCGTTGAGGGCCTTCTGCCCGTCCGCTCGAACCGCCATCTCGTCCTTGAGCGTGGCGATACGAAGGGCCGAAGCTTCCGCTTCCGCCTTCGCCTCCTCCAAGGTCTGCTTGGATTTTTCCACCGATGCCTCGGCCTCTGCGCGGGCCCGCGAGGTCAGCCGGCCTGCATGCACTTCGTTGTCCTGCTCAGAGGCAAGAAGTGCGATCTTTTTCTTGCGTTCGGCCTCCGCCACGGCGCGGGCGGATGCGATTGCCTCGGCGGCGGAAACCGCTTCCGCTCGGGCCATGTCGGCAGCGGCGATTGCCTTGCTCTCTGCTTCTGTCTTCTTGGCGACGGCGATGGCGCGATCCTGTTCGGCCATTTCGAGGGCCTGTGCCTGGGCAATCTCGGCTTCCCGCACTGCCTTTTCGCGCGCCAGTTCGGCGGTGCGGATGCCACGTTCCATCTCGATCCGCGCTTCGCTGGCGCTGCGTTCTCCGGCGGCCTTGTTGGAGGCGATTTCGGCGAGCTGTTCTGCTCGCAGCCGCTCCAGCTCCAGCGACTGACGAATTTGCGCTTCCTGCTGTTCCAGATCGATTTCAAGCTTGCGTTTGGACGCTTCCATCGAGGAGCGGTGAACCGCCACGTCGGCGTCCGACTGGATCGCCGCCCGTTCCTTCTTGGAGGTGGCGATGACCTCGGCCAGCTTGCGCATGCCGACGGCGTTGAAGGCGTTGTTCTCATCGAGCGCATCGAAGGGCGTCTGGTCGAGCGCCGTCAGTGAGACGCTTTCGAGGGCCAAGCCGTTGCGCGACAGCGGTTCGTTGAGGGTGTCTCGTACTTCGTGGACGAAATCCGCACGGTTTTCGTGCAATTCGTCCATGGTCATACGGGCCGCGACGGCGCGTAGCGTGTCGACCAGCTTGCCCTCGATCAGGTCGCGCAGGCTGTCAGCCCGAAAGGTCCGGTCGCCGAGCGTCTGCGAGGCGCGGGCGATGGCCTCGGGATCGGATAGCACCGAAACGTAGAATTCCACCCCGGCGTCGACCCTCAGCCTGTCCTTGGTGATGAGCGCCTGCTCACCCTCGCGACGGATTTCCAGCCGCAGCGTCTGCATGTTGACGCGTGTCACCTCGTGAAAATAGGGAAGGGCGAGAACGCCGCCGTCCATGACGACCTTGCGGCCGCCAGCACCGGTTCTGATCAGGCTGACTTCCCGCGAGGCTCGGTGGAAAAAGTAGGCAACCAGCACCACGACAATGGCCGCCAGGACAAGAACGACGATGAGGAATGTGATAAACGAGGCCATCGTTGATCTCCCTGCTCTAAAACTGATGCATCCCGGACAGGACATGCGAAGACATGCCTCCGTCGACATGGACATTGGTGCCACGCATCCAGCGCGACATATCCGACAAAAGGAACGCCACGACCGGCGCAATATCATCCGCATGGCCCGGCCGGTCCATGACGCGCATGTCTTCTTCGGCACGTGCGCCCAGCGTCTCGATGAAGTCCTTGAGTATGGGCGTGTCGACCGGTCCCGGCGACACCGCGTTCATGCGGATGCCGCGATCGCGCCAGGTCCAGCGGTTTTTCATGGTCCAGACGATCAGCGCTTCCTTGGAAAAGAAGTAGCTGCGACCGCCGTCGTTGCCGACGCGATGGCGCTGGATGAAGTTCTCGACGTCTTCGAATTCCAATTCATCGGCGGCCAGCGCCGTCTCCATCGCCTGCGGCCAACCGAAACCCGCCAGTGACGCTAGATTGACGATCGATGCCCCGTCGTTGAGTTTCGGGATCAGGCTCTCGGTCAGGAAGCGCAGGCCGACGAGGTTGACGAGGATGACCTTGTCTGCCGGCGCGGTCGGCGGCAGACCGGCTACATTGGCAAGACCGTCGATGCCGCCGGGCAGGGCTTCGACCAGCGCCTTGATCGTCTGCCGGTCGGAGAGGTCGGCGACGTAGAGTTCGTCGACGTAGTCTTCTGTTTTGGTGACGTCGACACCAATGACCTCAGCACCGAGTTTCTTGATGGTTCGTGCGGTTTCAAGGCCGATCCCCGAGGAGCAACCGGTCACCACGATGCGTTTGTCTTTCAGCAGCTTGCCTTCAGCCCAACTGAGATCGGACATGGATGTTTCTCCTCAAAATGCGGGCGGATAGGGTCGGCCACCACGCTCCAGCGTGATCCAACGAGTTTCGGTAAAGGTTTCGGTCGACCAGCGACCGCCGTGCCGTCCGACGCCGGAAGACTTGGAACCACCGAAGGGCACATGCGGTTCGTCATTCACCGAAGAGCAGTTGATGTGGCACATGCCGGTTTCGAGAGCGCTGGCGATCGCCAGGCCGCGGCTCTCGTCGCGGGTGATGACACCGGACGAAAGGCCGTATTCGCTTTCATTGGCAATCGCGATCGCTTCGTCGTCGGTGCGGAAGGGAATGACGGGCACCACGGGGCCGAAGGTCTCCTCGCGGTAGATCAGCATCTCGGGTGTCACGCCGGTCAGGATCGTCGGCTCGACGAAACGGCCATCGACGCCGCCGCCCAGTTCGACCCGCGCACCTTTCTCAATGGCATCGTCGATCTGCGCCTTGACCCTGGCCACCTGCTTGTCGTTGATCAGCGGCCCGATCACATGACCCTGGTCCGCGGAAGGATCGCCTACCTTGAGGCGTCCGGCCCGTTCGACAAAGGCCGGCAGGAAACGGTCGTAGAGCGTGTCCTGCACCAGCACCTTCTCGACGCTCATGCAGATCTGCCCCTGATGCATGAAGCTGCCGAAATTGGCAGCACCCACCGCGCGTTCGAAATCGGCGTCGTCGCAGATGATCAGGGCATCCTTGCCGCCAAGTTCAACACAGGCTTTTTTCAGGTGCGCTCCCGCACGCGCAGCGATCATGCGGCCGACGGGAGTCGAACCAGTGAACGAGATGCCCTTGATTTTCGGGTTCTCGACCAGCTCATCGCCGATATTGGCCAGGTTGTCCCGGGAACATGTGACGACGTTGAGTACGCCAGCCGGAACGCCGGCCTCCTCGAAAATCTCGGCGAAGATCAGGCCTCCCGTATAGGGCGTTTCCTCCGAGGGCTTGAGCACCACCGTGTTGCCTGCGGCAATTGGGAAAGCGAGGCCGCGAGAGGTGAGAAGGGAGGGAAAATTCCACGGCGAGATCACCGTGATGACGCCCATCGGCCGCCGCATGGCCATCGAGACCTTGTGGTGCTCGGACGGCATGATTTCACCGATCGGTGCATAATTCATGGCAGCTGCGGCCCGGAAAACCTCCGGCACGTAGCCGGATTCGAACATGCCCTTGCCGAACCAACCGCCGCCTTCCTCCTGCAGCGCCCGTACCAGATCGGCGCGGCGGGCTTCGAAGGCGTCGGCGACCTTGAGCATATAGTGGGCGCGCTCGTGAAACGGCCGTGCCGACCAGTCCGCAAAGGCCGCCTGGGCGGCATCGATCGCCGAACGCACCTCGGCGAGACTTGCATCGGCGACTTCGGCCCAAACGGATCCGTCGGCCGGATTGAAATCCTGGAAACGGGATGGCGCCGGGCGCCACGAGCCTCCGGCATAGTAGGATTCGAACTGGCGTGCCATGCTACTTTCCCTTCCTGAGTTTGCCATCGGGGCCGCGCTTCCAGACTTCGATCGGATTGCGGCGCCAGACCTTGATTTCGGGCAGTGGACCTTCGGGTTCGGTTTTTGGAGCCGGGCGGCTCGAGACAGGTGGACTGTCTCCTGAGCGGGCGCGTTCCGCCGCTTCTTCAATTTCGCGCAACAGCCGGGCGATATCCGGATCGCGTTCGTTGGGGCGGTCGGTTTCCGCCGATTCGGAACGCACCGTTTGCTTCGGTGGAAGGACGGCCGGGGAGGGTGGTGGTGTGGCCCGTTCGGCAGCTCGCCGCACGAGACCGGAAATGGCCTCTCCTGCGAGGTCGTCGGCGCTTCGTCCCGGATCTGTGACGGGCTGCGGTCGAACGAAACTCGGCTTCGATGCGGCCTTGCCTGGAGATGAAGCGGACTTGGATTCCGTGTGACCTGCCGCGCCCCCGAGATATGCAGCCTGAACGGCGGGGTCATTCAGCATCGACTCGGCGTCGTTCTCACCGATGATGCCGCCATTTTCGAGCAGGTAGCCGCGGTCGGCGATCGCCAGGCTCTGTTTCGCATTCTGCTCCACCAGCAGCACTCCAAGCCCGGTGGACCGGATCTCGGAGAGATTGTGAAAAAGCTCCTTGCACAAAAGCGGCGACAGGCCGAGAGACGGCTCGTCGAGCATCAGGATGTCCGGGTCGGACATGATCGCCCGGCCGATGGCCACCATCTGCTGTTCGCCACCCGACATGGTGCGGGCGATCTGTTTGCGGCGTTCGGCGAGTTTCGGAAAGAGCTCAAGCACGGCGCGCATGTTCTCGCTTTCGCGAGCCCGGGCCCGTGCCGAATAGGCACCGAGTGTCAGATTTTCACCCACCGACAGGTCGCCGAAAATACCGCGCCCTTCCGGCACATAGGCAATTCCGCGCTCAACGATCTCATCGGCCCCGAGCCCGAGCAAGGGAGCACCGTCGAGCGTCACGGTTCCGGCAACCGTCCCCTCCGACATGCCGGCGATCGCCTGCAGCAAGGAACTCTTGCCGGCACCATTGGCACCGAGGATGACGACGATTTCGCCTTGCCGGACGTCGATCCCGATATCGGCCAGCGCCCGGTGGCGGCCGTAGGTGACGGAAAGATCACGGACCTCCAGCATCATTCGTCCCCCAGATAGGCGCGGATCACTTCCGGGTCGGAAAGCACGTCTGCGGGCGTTCCTTCAGCGATCTTTGCGCCGGAATTCATCACCACGCAGCGGTCGCAGAGCGAACGGATGGCGTCCATCACATGCTCGACCAGAATGATGGTTCGGCCCTCGCGTCGCAGGTCGGCAATCAGGTCGATGCCGACTTGCAGTTCCGTCGGGTTCAGGCCGGCCAGCCATTCATCAAGCAGCAGGATCTCCGGATCGGAGGCCAGGGCTCGGGCAAGTTCGAGGCGTTTCTGGTCGATATAGGTGAGCGCGGAGGCGTCGACGTGGGTCTGTCCCTCGAGCCCGACGCGGGCCAGCAGGCGCGTGGCGCGGTCGCGTGCCGTCGCGCCCCATTGCGGTCGGTGACCAAAGGCGGCGCCCGCCATGACATTTTCGATGATCGACAGGCTCGGGAGGATCCGCACCAGCTGAAAGGTTCGCGCGACACCCCAGCGGGCAACATGGTGGGCGGGTGCGGTGCTCAGGACGTGCTCGCCCATGGCAATGCGTCCGGCGGAAACCCGCAGGGCGCCCGAGATGAGGTTCATCATTGTCGTCTTGCCGGAGCCGTTGGGCCCGATGATGCCGAGCACCTCATGCTGGCCGACGGAAAAGCTCATGGAATCGACAGCCACCAGGCCACCGAAGCGGCGGGTCACATTGTCGACCGTGAGGACGGTTCGTGCCGAAGTCATCGTGCCGTCCTCGCCAGTTTTTCCACCAGACCGACGATGCCGTTGGGGATGAAATAGACGATCACCAGGAAGGTCAGTCCAAGAAACAGGGTCGTGTAATTGGGGAAGGAGATGGTGATCACCTCCCATAGCAGCGTGAACGGGATGACGCCGATCAGCGGCCCCCACAGCCGGTGCGATCCGCCCAGCAGCGCCATGATGACGACCAGGAAGCTCAGCTCCGGCGAAAACACCTGGTTGGGTTCGATATAGGAATAGCGCGGGGCGATGATGGCGCCGACCAGAGCGCCGACGAAGCCGGTGGTCATGAACAGCACCACCTTCGACCAGGCGGTGTTGATGCCCACATGCCGGGCGACGGTCTCATCGTTGCCGATGATGCGCAATGCGAAACCAAGACGCGATTGCTGCAACACCCAACCAAGGAAGTAGACGACCGCCGCGACGGTGAGCAGCATCCAGTAGATATGCGCCTCGGTGAAGTCGGTCAGCACGTAAAGGCCACGCGAGCCGAGGAAGTTGTTCTGGATCCAGGACACTAGATTGCGGATCATCTCCGCCAGTCCGAGCGTGAAGATGACAAAATAGACGCCGGACAGACGCAGGGTCGCCAGGCCGATCAACATGGCCAGCACAGTGGCCACCAGCGGCGCGATCAGCGCCATCAGCCAGAAGGACTGTTCGTAATCGCTCATGCCGGTCGCGACCAGGTAGCCGCCGATGCCGAAAAACGCTGCCGTCGCAAGAGAGATGTAGTGGGTCGGGCCCGAAAACAGCGCCCAGCTGGTCGCCAGTGCGACATACATTGCGGCCGTGACGGCAAGTGACAGCCAGTAGCCGTTGGCCACAAGCGGGATGCAGGCCGCCAGGATGACCGCGACAACCGCGATCGGCAATTCCATGCGATTGGCCGTCATGACGCCCCCCGACCGAACAGGCCCTGCGGCCGGAAAAGCAGCACCAGCAGGAAGATCAGATAGGCGGCGACCAGCGTCAGTCCGGGGTCGATCAGGGTCGCGACCGCCGTCTCGACGACGCCGAGGATGATCGCGGCAATGATAGCTCCGCGGATATCCCCGACACCGCCCATGATGACGATAATCAGCGCCTTCATGGTGAAGATGACGCCGATCGATGCGTCGAGGGTGATGAAGGTCGAAATCAGCACGCCGCCGACACTGGTCACCGCGCCGCCGATGGCGAAGGCAAGTGCGGAAATACGCGGCACGTTGATGCCTACCAACCCCGAAGCCTGTGGGCTGACCGATACGGCCCGCACCGCCATGCCGAGGCGTGAATGATTGAGCCAGAGATAAAGTGCGCCGCCGATGATGACAGCCATGACGAAGGCGATGAACCGGTTGAGCGCAACCGTGGTGCCGAGGATCGACAACGGATCGGCCATGAAGGAATAGGTGAAGTATTCGCCGTGGATGGACACCATCACGCCAACCAGCGCGAAGCTCATGCCGAAGGTCGCCAGAATGCTATCGACCTCAAGCTGTCCCTGGTTGTGGGCGCGCCGGACGAGCGGGCTGAGCAGGATCCGGTAGACCAGCCAATTGCCGATGAAGGCCAGCGGCGCGACCACGAACAGGGTCGCCAGCGGACTGATCTGAGCCGTGGTGAACAGCCAGAAGGCAGCGAGCGCGCCGAGAACCAGCAATTCACCATTGGCCAGATTCATGATCCTGGCAACGCCGTATTGCAGGTTGAGGCCGAACGCCATCAGCGCATACGTGCCGGCAAGCAGCAGCCCGGAGACAATGATGTCCATCGTGGAGTTTCCGTATTGTCAGGATACCCGGCGCCAAAGCGCCGGGTATGATGGACCGGGGCTCAGTTCCAGCCGGTCTTTTCAATCACCGGAACGGCACCGTCGACATTGGAGCCGGTGAGGCCGCGGAACACGCCGTCCTGCCACTGGCCGACACTCCAGAACTTGGCCGAATTCTGATTGTCGAAGCTGATCGGACCCATGATCGTGTCGAACGTATTGTCCTTGATGTACTGGGTCACGGCTGCCCGGTCGAGCGACCCGACGCCCTCGATGGCCTGTTCAAGGACCTGCAGACTGGCATAGGTGTTGGCAGAGGCCCAGTAATCGGCATCCTTGCCGGTGATGTCCTTGTGCGCCTTGCGGTAGGCCTGCATCTCCGGTGTATCGGGGTTCACGCCTCCGGCGCCGAGATTGCCCTCAACCTTGGAACCGAATTTGCCGTAATAGGCCGGGAAGGGCGTGGCAACGGCCGTGTAGAAGGCCTTCACCGGGAAATCCTCGATGATCGCCTGCTCGGTGATTGCGAACGTATCGGGCGGATAGGACCAGGCGACGAAAGCATCCGGCTCGGTCGCCTTGGCGCCCTTGACCACCGGAGAAAGGTCCGGCGTGCCGAGCGGATAGGATTTGTCATAGACAATCTCGAAACCGGCGTCGGTCAGGATCGGACGTGCGGCTTCGGCCAGTTCGATACCGAAGGCGTCGGCCACATTGACCATGGCGATCTTGTTGCCAATCTTTCCGGCTTCTCGCATGTCGCTCAGCACGTCGCGCACACCTTCAACGAAAGCCGTCGTCGATCCGAGCGTGAAGAAAAGCGTTGGATAGCGATCGGTCAACGTTTCGATCTGGTCGGTAATGGCGCTGACGGCAATCTGCGGATAGCCGTATTTGGCGTAGATGGGCGCTGCCGCAACATTGAAGCCAGTGCCGTAGGGCGCGATGATGAAGTCGACCTCATCCTGTGTGGCGAGCCGCTGGACGGCCTTGAGGTGCTCGGCCGGGTTGGTCTTGTCATCATACTCGATCAGTTCGATCATCTTCTGGCCGCCATCGACCTTAAGGCCGCCCCGGTCGTTCACCTGGGTGACCCACAACTGGATGTTGGGCCAATGCGTGACGGTCGAGCCGCCGGCCAGCGGCCCGGTCTTCGGTGCGACAGCACCGATCTTGACCGTATCGGCTGCCTGGGCGCCAAACGACATCATCCCGGCAACAGCGGCGGCCGTTGCTATGGAAATGAGTTCTCTGCGTTTCATTTGCTCCTCCTTTGGTGGTTCCTGTGACATCCCGATGCCGCGTCAGATCGGGTATTGGTGGGGTTCCTCGTGGACCGAGAGCCAGCGCAATTCGGTAAATTCGCGTATTCCGGCTTCGCCACCGAAGCGGCCGTATCCGCTGGCCTTGCAGCCGCCGAACGGCATGCGCGGGTCGTCGTAAACGGTTGGGCCATTGATGTGGCAGACGCCGGTTTCCAGGCGATCGGCGACGGATTTGGCGCGTGCCACGTCGCGTCCGAACACCGCCGAGGCCAATCCAAACTCGGTATCGTTGGCAATCGATACCGCCTCGTCTTCGCCATGGGCGCGGATCACCGCAGCCACCGGGCCAAAACTCTCTTCGCGGTAGATCTGCATGGAACTGTCGACATGGTCGAGAACGGTCGGCTGCATGATCGTATCAGTGACATCACCGCCCGAAACCAGCACCGCACCTTTCGAAATCGCATCATCGATCAGGGCTCGCACACGCAGAGCAGCGCTTGCGCTGATCATCGAGCCGAGCGGAAAGTCTCCGGACCGCGGATCGCCGGCGGTGAGCGTGTTCGTCTTTTCGATCAGCTTCTCCACAAACGGTTCTGCGACGGACCGGTCGACAATAATGCGCTCGGTGGAAATGCAGATCTGGCCTTGAGCGAAAAAGGCGCCGAATGCGGCCGCCGCGACGGCCGCGTCGATATCGGCATCGTCAAGGACGATCAGCGGCGCCTTGCCGCTGAGTTCAAGCAGGCAGCGCTTCAGGTGTGCAGCGCAGGTGCTGGCGACCATGCGGCCGACCCGGGTGGAACCGGTGAAATTCACCCGCCGAACGGCGGCATGGGCTACCAGCGTTTCGACAATCTTCTCGGCCTCTTCTGGCGCATGCAGCACAAGGTTTGCAGCACCCGGAGGCAATCCGGCCTCTCCAAGGATTTCGATGACCAGACTGTGGGTTTTCGGGCAAAGTTCCGACGCCTTGAAAACCACCGTGTTGCCACAGGCAAGCGGTCCGGCCACCGCCCGGATGCCGAGAACGACCGGTGCGTTCCAGGGTGCGATGCCGAGAACAACGCCGACGGGTTGGCGTTGCAGCATCGACGTCACGCCGTTGTTGCCGGGGGGAGCCGTTTCGAGAAGCTCGAAGTCCGTCTGGCCGGCTGCATGACGGAAGATGTCAGCTCCCAGTTTGCAGTTGAACTCAGCCCACGGTCTTGCACTGCCGATTTCGTCGATCATGGCATCGACAAAATCGTTCTTTCTTTCCTCGACGAGTTCTGCTGCCCGCAGCAGAATGCTTGAGCGCTCGCGCGGATCGGTATGTGACCAGACAGGAAAGGCGGCCGCGGCGGCGTTCGCCGCGCTCCGGGCGTCGTTGGGCGATGCCGAGGCAGCGCGAGTCGCAAGCCGCTCGGAAACCGGCTCCAGGCGCTCGTATACCGCACCGCCTTCGGCGTCGGCATGGACCCCGCCGATGATCAGCTTTGCCTCGTTCAACCGAGACTCCTCCCTGTCGGGCCGCTCTGCATTGGAGCTCCGGCGTGCTGCCGGTGCGCTCATTTGGGCGGCGTATGGAAAGTTAAACAGAGAAAAATTCGGCAAAGAATGCAAAAAACTGGCATAGTCTTGTATATTTCTGGAGAGTTTGGACGGATTCCAGCGCGAAAGGGTCGGTACGGATGATCAAGGCGGACAGAATCGACTGCGCGTTGCACGACCGGGTTTTCAGCCTTGGGATTGCCGCTCTGCAGCAAAGCTGGCGGGGCGTGCTGCTGACGTCCGGGACCGGCACACTCTCGTCGGACACGGCCGAGATGGCGTTGGAGTCACCCTGTCTCGTCTGGTCACCCTGGAGCGGAGATCACAGCTTGCGAGTGGGCGCGGGCGGTGTCGGCATGCAATTCTCGATCACGGCAGACATCCTTGCCAACGCCATCGGCTACAACGCGGAATCATCGGAAATAAGGATGCTGTCGGAGCGCCATCTGGTGGTGCCGATCGGAGGCGATGCCGAGGCGATGGAAGACGCCACCCATGCTTTCGAAGTCATCGAGCGCGAGGCCAAACGCCCCCGTGCCGGCTCGACGACCATGATCGAGGCCTGCGTCCGGTCGGTCCTCGTGTTGCTGTGGCGCTTTTCGGCCGAGAGCGACGATATCAAGGGGACCATGGCGCGATCGGCATTGGTCCTGCAGCATTTTCGCCACCTGGTCGAAGCCAATTTCCGCGACCGCTGGTCGGTCGGCCAATATGCCGGCGCCATCGGCATTTCGTCCGACCGGCTACATGATATCTGCACACAGAAACTCGGTCGGGCGCCGAAACGGCTTGTCCAGGAGCGCGTTGTCCATGAGGCCTGCATGATGCTGGAGAACTCGACGCTGTCGGTCGAGCAAATTGCCGGGCGCCTCGGCTACCGCGACAACGCCCACTTTTCCCGATCGTTCAAGCAGTGGACCGGACATCCACCGGCGACCTACCGGCGCCACCTCCAGGACAGGAGTGCGGAGCAACCGGAACTCGAGATCACCAGTTACGCAAATTGGCCTTAACGATCACTCGGCTTCCAGCCGTGCGAGCAGCGCCTGCAAGCTTGCCTGGTCGGACGCGTTGCGTTGCCGGACCAGCGATTGCACGAGACAGGCTTCCGATTTCAGGATGATGCCGTCGTCCAGCACTTTCAAGTGATTGGCGCTGAGCGTCGAGCCGGTCGATGTAATGTCGACGATAATGTCGGCCTGGCCGGAGGCGGGAGCGCCTTCCGTCGCGCCGAGGCTTTCGACAATGCGGTAGACCTGGATACCGTGCTGGGCGGAAAAGAAACGCTGTGTCAGCCTCCAGTATTTGGTGGCGATGCGCAGCCGACGGCCATGGCGGGCGCGGAAGTCCGACGCGACATCGCCGAGATCGGCCATGGCATCGACATCGACCCAGACCTCCGGAACTGCCACGACGACGTCGGCGCGGCCGAAGCCGAGACGGGCGCAAATGGCCACCTGATTGTCAACGTCACTCAGATCCTCGCGGACCAGATCCTCGCCGGTGATGCCGAGATCGATCCCGCCATTGCCGAGTTCGCGAGCTATTTCGGAGGCCGAAAGATAGGCGATCTCGATGTCTTCCACGCCCTCGACACGGCCGCGATAGGAGCGGTCATTTCCGGCACTGACGATCCTGAGGCCGGCTCTTTCGAAGACCGCCAACGCGTCGTCCTTCATGCGTCCCTTGGAGGGCAGGGCGATCGTGATGCTCATGCCGAGGCTCCTGCGCGCGCCGCCTCGATTCGATCGAGCCAGAGGGAAAACCCGACGGCCGGAATGGCCGTCTCGGCGCCGAGCAAAGTCAGCAGTCGGTCGTATCGTCCGCCACCGGCGAGGACCGCCTCGCCCGATGCCATTTCGAAAACCAGGCCGGTATAATAGTCCAGTGGTCGGCCGAAGGCCGCGCGGTAATGCAAATCCGTAATCGCGACGCCGGCGTTCTCAAGCGCCGCAACGCGGGCTTCAAACATCGCCAGGGCTTCACCCAGGTCGAGATTGGCGCCGCCGGCGAAAGTTGCCAGTGCCGCCGGTGCATCGCCAAGACTTGTTTCGAGCGCCAGAAAATCACGCAAAATGGCTAGTGCGTTGGTATCGAGATGAGCGTTCGCCAGCTCCGATTTGGCAATCATCCGGTCGGCGATCTCCGCTGGTGTGCGGCTGGCATTGCTGAGATAGCCCGTGGAGTGCATCTTCGCAGCAATGCTCTCTTCCAGTTGGTCCCGGTCCCCGGCGCGGGCGAGGGCGACCAGCGGATTGTCGGAGCCGCCATTGGCGCCGATCGGACGCGACAGAGTATCCAGCATCTGGTCGAGCTTGCCGTGATCGCCGAAGGTACGGATCAGCCGGGTTTGCCAGCCGGCCGGCAAACCGAGTGCCGCAACCACCGCCTCGAACAGGCTCTGGTCGCCAAGTGTGGTCGTGATTTCGGCGCTTGGCAGGAGCATGGACAGCGTGTCCGCGGCGTCACGCACGGCGTGCGCGTCCGCGGTTGCCATGTCGGCGTTACCGAGATCTTCAATGCCGGCTTGAAAGAACTCGCTGCTTCCGTCGCGGCGCTGGCGAAACACCTGGCCGAGATAAGCGTAGCGCCGTGGTGTGCCGGAATGGCCCTCGATGTGGCTTACACAGACCGGAATGGTGAATTCCGGCCGAAGACACAGGCTCTTGCCGGTTTCGCTTTCCGTCAGGAAGATGCGTCTGCGCAGGTCTTCTCCGGCCATGTCGAGGAAAGGATCGGCCGGCTGAATGACCGGGATCTCCACCGTGTCGGTGTCGCGATCGTCAAACAGCGCCAGTATGGCATCGGCGAAATCCGGCTGGCCGCGCATGTCATCCCGCCTTGCGGTCTTCCGCCTGTGCGGCAAGGATTTTGCTGACCTCTTCGACCAGGTCGTCGACGGCAACTGAAATCTGCGCCGGCCGGCTGGCTCGCCAGGCGACATTGTCCTCGATTTCGCCGGATAGGCGCTTGCCTTCGATCAGGTCCTTGATCTGCACGGTGCCTTCATCTCGCTCTTGCGAGCCCTGGATGATGGCGATCGGACTTCCGCGCCGGTCGGCATATTGCAGCTGCTTGCCAAAATTTTTCGGGTTGCCCTGGAACATCTCAGCGCGGATTCCGGCCGTACGCAATTGGCCGACGAAACGCTGGTAGTGGGCCATGCTCTCCGTGTCGCGGTCCATGACGCAGACAACGACGGGCGCAATTTGATCTTCCGTGCCGAGCTTGCCGAGATTTTTCAGCGCCGTCATCAGCCGTGACACGCCGATAGAGAAGCCCGTCGCCGGCACCGGCTGGCCCATGAAGCGCGAAACCAGTCCGTCATAGCGTCCGCCGCCTCCGACGGATCCGAATTGCACGGTCTGGCCCTTTTCGTTGACGACGTCGAACAACAGCTCTGCCTCATAGACAGGGCCGGTATAGTATTCGAGGCCACGAACCACGGACGGGTCGATCTTGACGCGGCCGTCGTCATAGCCTGCTGCCGAAACCAGTTCGCCAATCAGCTCGAGTTCGGCGACGCCTTCGGCACCCTTCGTCCCCGCATCACCGACGACGCGTTGCAGATTGGCGATGGTCGTTTGTGTATCGTCGCCGGCGGCTTCAACAAAGGCGATCACCCGATCGATCGCCGCAGCGTCGAGGCCGGCACCCTTGTAGAAATCGCCACTTTCGTCCTTGCGACCTTCACCCAAGAGGAGGCGCACGCCTTCGACACCGAACTTGTCGAGTTTGTCGATGGAGCGCAGCACGGTCAGCCGCGTCTCGGCATGGTCGTCACCGCCGATACCGATCTGCTCCATGACGCCGTCGAGCACCTTGCGGTTGTTGATGCGAATGACGTAGTCGCCACGCGCGATCCCAAGGGCTTCCATGCAATCGGCAAACATCATGCACATCTCGGCATCTGCCTGAACGCCCGGTCCGCCGACGGTATCGGCGTCGAATTGCATGAACTGCCGGAACCGGCCGGGTCCCGGCTTTTCGTTGCGGAACACCCATCCGTTGCGATAGGTGCGATACGGTAGCTGGATCGTGTTGAAGTTTTCAGCGACGTGCCGGGCGAGCGGCGCCGTCAGGTCGTAGCGCAGGCTCATCCATTGGTCATCATCGTCGGTCAGCGAAAACACGCCCTCGTTCGGCCGGTCGCTGTCCGGCAGAAATTTGCCCAGCGCATCCGTATATTCGAACATCGGCGTTTCGACCGGATCGAAGCCGTAGAGCTCGAACACGGTGCGGATCTTGGCGACCATTTCGTCGGTAGCGCGGATGTCGGCCGGAGACCGGTCGACAAACCCGCGCGGCAGGCGCGCCTTCAGCTTCGGCTGTTTCTTTTTCTTTTCGCCCATATCGGTGAGTCCGGCCGTGAAGATGTTGTAGATTATGCGATTGTTTGGCGAGGCAAAATCGCACAAAATCACATTTCGCGGCTTTCCTAAACCATTGACCGCAGTGCAGCAAGGCGCGCAGTCAGCCGGATTTCTGCGGCCGCACGAGCGTCTCGCGCTCAGCCTCGCACTCGGCGCGCGCAAAACAACCCTCGATGTGGTCGTTGACCATGCCCATGGCCTGCATGAACGCATAGACCGTGGTCGGGCCGACGAAGCTCCAGCCGCGCTTCTTCAGATCTTTTGAAAGTTTCGTTGAGACCTCCGTCTTGCCCATGGTCATCAATGTGGCATGGTCAACGCGTTTCGGTCGCTGCTCGGGCGTCGGTTCGTAAGCCCAGAAGAAGGCGGCCAGCGTTCCAAACTCATCGCGCATTTCGCACGCCCGGCGGGCGTTGTTGATGGTCGATTCGATCTTGCCCCGGTGGCGGATGATACCTGCGTCCTGAACCAGCCGTTCGACATCGTCCTTGTCGAAATGAGCGACCGCGTCGAAATCGAAGCCAGCGAAGGCGGCGCGGAAATTCTCCCGCTTGCGAAGGATGGTCAGCCACGACAAGCCGGACTGAAAACCCTCCAGACAGATCTTCTCGAACAGCCGCTTGTCGTCGGTCACCGGACGACCCCATTCCTTGTCATGATATTCCAGGTAGTCGTCCTTGCCGCCGTACCAGAAACAGCGGTAAAGGCCGTCCTCACCCAGGATCAGTCCGTTCTCCGCCATCGGCCTCCCTTTCATGGTTAATGCGTGATTCCAAGCATTTAGCGTTCGGTTAACCGGCTTTTTCAAGGCCTCGATAACCTTGCCGAAAGCTTTGCAGGATGAATCGCATTTTATCCAATTCGATTCACGTTTGAGTCTTTTTCCAGTTCCAGTGTCAAGCCGTTACCAATCCACTTTCCCTCGCGTTACCCCCTCGGAGCGCGTGCGGTGAAACTGTTGTCTGACGAAAGGTAGTGAGTCCGTCCGATGAACATCAAAATCCCTCTTCTTGCGGCCTTGTGCATGGCCGTCAGCATGGGCATGGCCAAAGCCAATGACCGTTATGTCCAGCGTCCACCAGTCGTCTTGAGCCCTGATCTGACGGCGCCTTGGGTCACCCAATTGCGTCAGCGCAACACCGCCCATGGTGCTGGAACTGTCGTCAAGCGACGCAGCAAGGCCCGTTGGGGCGGTCAGCGTGCCAATACGCGTGTCGCTTCGGTAAACCGTTCGAACAAGGCCCGCACGGCGAAAATGAACCCGGTCTATCTGCCGCAGACCGTCGCTTACCAGACGCACCACAAGCCGGGCACGATCGTTATCGATACGCCCAGCCGGTTTCTCTATCTGGTTCTCGAAAACGGTCAGGCGCGGCGTTACGGCGTTGGCGTCGGCAAGCCAGGTTTCGAGTGGGCCGGCACGCACCGCATCACCCAAAAGCGCCATTGGCCGGATTGGCGTCCGCCAGCGCAGATGATCGCGCGGGAGAAGAAGAAGGGGCGCATTCTGCCGACCTACGTGCCCGGCGGTCCCGCCAATCCGCTCGGCGCCCGAGCGCTCTATCTCGGTTCCACGCTCTACCGCATCCACGGCACCAACCAGCCCTGGACCATCGGCGGGGCTGTTTCGTCCGGCTGCATCCGCATGCGCAACGAGGATGTGGTCGATCTTTATGAACGCGTCGGTAATGGCACCAAGGTGGTGGTGATCTGAGGGGCTGACGCGTTCCGCGAGGCCGGAAAAGCGCATCCGGCCTCGTCTCCCTCTTACGCGAGCAATGATCGTGGCTGCGAATCCGCTTCCGGTGAGAATCCGCCTTCAGTTCGGATATGCGATTTCAAGGGTCCTTCGCGCTCGTTCGATGACGTCTTCGTCCGGCAATCCAGCAAGATCCAGAGCCGGAGTTCCTCCGTTGAAAGCCATGATCACCGGTTCGCCGATGTATTTGTGCAGGTTGAGCCACTCGTTGAATTGGCCAATGGGCAAACCGTTTTCAGGTGTGGCGATCCACGTCGTATCGCGATCCCAGAACGGCTCGTCGAACAACAAATAGATCTTGTCCAGTGTCCCCATTCCGAGCTTTTCGATAGAACGCCACTTCTGCGCAGGTAGCGGTGGATCGAAAGCGACCGATTTCTGTTTCAACACACCCAACGGCAGCGTCACGATTACCGAATCGTAAACCTGCGGCTCCCCCCGGCTGGTTTCGATTGTTGCTCCGTTCTTATCGACCGAAACGCGCGTGACTGCGCTTGAAAGCCTGACGTCATAAGGACCGTGCAAGGCTTCGAATATGCCGGCGTAGCCACCGGGAAACTTGACATCCGGCCCGTCATATTCGTGCTCGAACAAGTCGGCCATAAAGTTGATCTGGTCCCCATCGGCGCCATAACTGTGCTGGATTTCGGTGACGTCTTCCAGCCACTCGGGCGCGTCGTCGTCATCGATGAGCCGGCCATCTTTGCCCCTCATGAGATAGCTCTCTCCGGTGGCAATCCGATGTTGGCCAACGGAATCAGACAAGTGAGTCAACGGGTTGTCTTCAGTCCCGTGTATCCAGCTTGCGCCGAGGTCGAGAGGCATGCCCAAACGGTCGTCGGTCCAAATGCGGCCGCCAATACGGTCCCTGGCTTCATAAACGGTGACGTCGAGACCTGCGTTCGCCAGTCTGTGGGCAGCCGACAGCCCGCTCATTCCGGCACCGATAACAGCTACATTTTTAGCCTCGGCTTGAAGGACCATGCCGGCTGTCCGCTGACCCGATTCATAAGCCGAATGGACCGTCGCATTGTGATCGGGAAACACCGCTTCGCCGGCGAAAAATATTGTGTCGGCGATCGGTTCTTCCAGTACCTCTCGGTTGCGTACGCTTGCCCCTTTGGGCACGTAGGAATAGGAACCGATGGAATACGGGTCGCGGCTCCAATTGGTGCGGATATATCCCCGCAGATGTTGGCCTCGCGCCGAGGCTCCATTCCAGGGAATGAACGTAGCCGCGACGCCGGCGCCAATGGAGCCGAGAAACCGTCGCCTGCCGAGAGCCGGGATAACGGTCATGTTCCGTTGAGCAGCGTGTTCTGTTCTTTCCTTGCTGGCAGCAGGGCCAACAGCAAGACCGGCAGGAAGAAGAAGACACTTGAAACAACCCAAGGCTTCACGGCTCGTCGTTTCTTGGTTGCCAGATAGTGCGCGCTGAACCCTGCCGCGGCAGAAACCAGCAGTGCAGCCAAGAAATAAGCCATGGAGACCGTTTCCCTTTGTTTTCGGGTGTTATACCTGAGGTGGTGGCAACAGCAACCAAATGCAAGGTTACTCACCCTGGGCCGCCAGCACCCTGGCGAGATAGTCACCGAGAACGCCTGTTGCACTGGGGCAGCGGCCTGTCGAACGGTTGAGAACGATTTCGGTATCCGGAAGATCGGGAAAGCCGTGTTGCGGTCCGAGAAACCGCAGCCCTTCGCTGGCAGACCCCTGCTTGGCAACGCAAACCGCAATCCCGGCCGCTGCGGCAGCCTCCACGGCGGCAATGCTGGAGCTGGTAAACAGCACACGCCAGCCGATACCCGCACGATCCAGGGCTTCGATTGCCCAGTTGCGAAACAGATTGCCGGGCGGCAGCAACGCCAACGGAACCGACGGCGCCGTCGGAACCTCATGGTTTGCGGAAAACACCCAACGGGTTTTTTCGACCCGCAACCGCTCGCCCTTTCCGTCGCCAAGCGGATGGGTGGATAGAACCAGGTCGAACTGTCCCCCGAGGCGGTCCAGTAGATCGGTCGTGAAACCGGTGGTGACGTCCACCAGAATACCGGGGTGCTGATCCATGAACGCGGCCAGGTGAGCCGGGAGAACGTGGGTTGCATAGTCGCCCATGACCGCCAGGCTGACATTGCCCTCCATCCGGTCTGCGGCCATGGCGTCCAGCGCCTGATCGTGAAGTGCAACAATGCGGCGGGCGTGACTTGCCAGCTTTTCACCCTCGGCGCTCAGCTTGACCTTGCGACCATCGGGCACGAACAGGGCACAGCCGAGAATGTTCTCCATGCGCCGGATCTGCATGCTGACCGTGGACTGCGACCGACCGACGGCTGTCGCCGCCTTGTTCAGTCCATCGAGATCGATCGCGGCGATGAACGTGCGGAACAGGTCGATGTCGATATTGCGGCGCGCAGACATATCAATTATTCCGAAGAGTTTCTTCCATATTATTCGTTTTTTCGAACTAAAACGCAATGCTAGCGTTCGTCAACCGGTCCAAACAGGGACCGCGAAAGGATGAACGAACATGCCGGAATTGCGTTCCAGGACCACGACATCGGGCCGCCGCATGACTGCGGCGCGGGCGCTGTGGCGGGCCACCGGCATGACGACGGAAGACTTCGCCAAACCGATCGTCGCGGTCGTTAATTCCTTTACCGAATTCGTGCCGGGTCATATCCACTTGCGCGAACCGGCTGCGCTTGTCTCGGAGGCAATTCGCGAGGCCGGCGGCGTTCCGCGGGAGTTCAACACCATCGCCGTCGACGACGGCATCGCCATGGGGCATGACGGAATGCTTTACAGCTTGCCGTCACGCGAGATCATTGCCGACTCGATCGAGTACATGATCAACGCCCATTGCGTTGATGCGATGGTCTGCATTTCCAACTGCGACAAGATCACACCGGGCATGCTGATGGCGGCGCTGCGCCTCAACGTACCGGTGATTTTCGTTTCGGGCGGGCCGATGGAAGCGGGGCGCACCGAGATCAACGGTGAGGTCAAGGCCACGGACTACACCGAGGCCATCTATGCTGGCGCCGATCCAGATCGGCCAGAAGAGGAAATCGAGGCGCTCGAGCGGTCGGCGTGCCCGACCTGCGGTTCCTGCTCGGGAATGTTCACGGCCAATTCCATGAACTGCCTGGCCGAGGCGCTGGGGTTGGCCCTGCCGGGAAACGGCACGCTGCTGGCGACGCACAGCGACCGGCGGCATCTGTTCGAAAGGGCAGGGCGACAGATCGTTCGGATGGCCCGGCGCTGGTACGAGGAAGACGACACCATGGCTCTGCCGCGTGGCATTGCCGACAAGCGCGCCTTCGAAAATGCCATGGCGGTGGACATTGCCATGGGCGGATCGTCCAACACGGTGCTGCACCTGTTGGCCATCGCCCACGAGGCTCGCGTCGACTTCACGCTGGACGACATCGACCGGCTGTCGCGTCGGGTCCCAAATCTATGCAAGGTCGCGCCCGCCACGTCCGATTACCACATTGAAGATGTCCACCGCGCCGGTGGGATCATCGCCATTCTCGGTGAGCTGGATCGTGCCGGACTTATCCATACGGACGTTGCGACTGTTCACACCACGTCGATGGCGAAATTCATTGCCGAATGGGACATCCGTCGCCGGCCATCGGATGAAGTCCGGCGGTTTTTCCAGGCTGCGCCCGGCGGCGTCAGGACGGTTCGGGCGATGCGCCAGAGCCGCCGCCACGCAAGCCTCGATCTTGACCGTGAGGCCGGATGCATCCGCGATGTTGATCATGCTTACGCCAAAGACGGCGGACTGGCTGTGTTGCATGGCGGCATTGCCGAGCACGGCTGCATCGTCAAGACCGCTGCGGTAGACCCGGCCATGATGCGGTTCGAAGGCCCGGCCGTGGTCTTCGAATCCCAGGATCAGGCGGCAGATGCCATTCTGGCCGGCAACATCACGCCGGGCAGTGTGATCGTCGTACGCTATGAGGGGCCTAAGGGTGGCCCTGGCATGCAGGAAATGCTCTATCCGACGGCCTATCTGCGCGCCATGAGGCTCGACACGAGCTGCGCCATGCTGACGGACGGACGGTTTTCCGGAGCCTCGGCCGGACTCTCGATCGGTCATGTCTCGCCCGAGGCTGCCGAGGGCGGCGTCATCGCGCTGGTCGAAGACGGCGATCTCATCCGCATCGACATTCCGACACGCTCGATCGAGCTTTGTGTCCCCGACCCCACATTGGCTCGCCGCCGCGCGGATCATCGCGATTGCGGGAAAGCGCTTTGGCAGCCCCAGACCCGCGAGCGCCGCGTCTCGACCGCTCTGCAACTCTACGCCCGGGCCGTATCCAACGCTTCGAAAGGGGCGGTCCGGCGCATTGATGATTGAAGGAAGGCTATCAGGGAGGAAGAAAGCCATGAAGAAACTTGCAATGACTTGCGCGTCACTGGCACTCGCGCTCGGTTTGGCACCGGCTGGGGCTGCTGCTGCCTCGAAACTGGACATGACCAGCGTCTATCCGAGCTCGTTTCCGGTGATCGGTGAGATCGGCAAGGATCTCGGTCGCCGCATCAACCTCGTAACGGGTGGAGAACTGGACATCGTGTTTCACGAACCGGGCGCCCTGGTTCCAGCGCCCGAGGCCTGGGACGCGGTGTCGACAGGTGCCGTCGATGCGGCCTGGTATTCGCCAGGATTTGCCCAGGGCATCATCCCGTCGGCGGCCATGTTTACGTCGGTGCCGTTCGGGCCCGAGGCGCCGGAGTACCTCGCCTGGTACTACTTTGGCGGCGGTCAGGATCTTTGGGACGAGATCACGGCTCGCCATGATGTGAAGAGCATCTTGTGCGCTACTCTGCCGCCGGAAGCCTCCGGCTGGTTCCGTGAGCCGATCGAAACGGTCGAGGATCTGAAAGGCAAGAAGATGCGTTTCTTTGGGCTCGGCGCACGGGTCATGGAGAAGCTTGGGGTGGCGACCCAGACCTTGCCGGTGGGCGACACGGTCCCGGCACTCGAACTGGGCACCATCGACGCAGCAGAGATCTCCATGCCGGCGCTCGATCTCCGATTGGGCATGGCCGACTATGCCAAGCACTACTACTTTCCGGGCTGGCATCAACAGACCAGCCTGATAACGCTGCTCATCAACCGTCCTGTGTGGGATGGGTTGAGCGACCGGCAGCGCGCCGCCGTCGAGGAAGTCTGCCGCTCCGCGGTCGCCGAGTCGGTTGCCATGGGCGAAGCCATCCAGTTCGAGGCGCTTGGCGAACTTCGCAACATGGGCGTCACCATTCACCGCTGGCCGCCGGCAGTTCTAGCGGCCATGAACGCGGCCTGGAGTGAGGTCGTCGGCGAGTTGTCGGCCGACGCCGATTTCAAGCGGGTCTGGGACTCCTACGTGACGTTCAGAGATCAATACGCCACCTGGCGCGAGCTGGGCTACATGCGCTGATCCTCCCGGAAGAGGCGCGTCGCAGGGTCCACGACCGGCGGCGCGCGCTCCGGCGATCCGGGAGAATAGAAATGCAATATTGGGCAGACATTCTGGCGCGCCCCTGTCATTGGGCCAATCGGCTCGGCGGATGGCTGCTTTTCGCCCTTGCAATGGTCATTGGCTACGACGTGGTCGGCAGAAAGTTCTTCGACACCGGTTCCGTGGTCTTGCAGGATCTGGAGTGGCATCTGCATGGCGCCGCTCTTCTGTTTGGGTTTGGACACGCCTATCTGCGGGACGCCCACGTCCGCGTGGATCTGGTCCGGGAGCATTTCAGCCCAGTGGCAAAGCTGCGGTTGGAAATCGCCGGCATCATGATCTTCATGATCCCGTACCTGTCGGCGCTGACAGTGTTCGGGATCGACTACGCGGCTCGGGCTTACGTCTCCGGCGAAGGGTCTGCGAGCGGCGGCGGCTTGTCCCATCGCTGGATCATCAAGTCCGTGCTGCCGATTGGCTTGGCGCTCACCGTTCTTTCGGCCGTGTCCGTTCTCCTTCGCTGCCTATGTCAGCTGCGCGACCTGTCCGGTCGGATCGGCCCTATCCACCAGGGAGAAAACCTGTGACGGCCGAATTGCTGCCGATCCTGATGTTCGGCACGCTCGCCCTATTCCTGTTCACCGGCTTGCCGGTTGCAGTCGTATTGGGTGGCGTATCGCTCGCTTTTGCCCTGATCGGACTGGCATTGGGTGAAATTCGGTTCGTCCAGTTGCCGCTGCTCGTCAATCGCATCTTCGGCGGGGTCGTCTCCAATGTGGTCATGGTGGCGGTTCCGATGTTCGTTCTCATGGGAACGTTGCTCGAAAGAAGCGGCGTTGCGGAAGAACTGCTGGAAGGTCTGCAGACGCTGATGCGTCGCGTGCCCGGAGGTCTGGCGCTGGGCGTGACGATCATCGGAACGGTGCTGGCTGCATCAACGGGCATCATCGGCGCCTCGGTAACAATGCTGACCATGCTGGCTTTGCCCATGATGGTCGATCGCGGTTACGCGCCGACGCTGGCTGCCGGTTCGATCGCCGCGTCCGGCACGCTCGGGATTCTCATCCCGCCGTCGATCATGCTGGTCATTATGGGGGATTTGCTGACGATCTCGGTGGGCCGGCTGTTCATGGCAGCGCTTGTGCCCGGCCTGATGCTGTCAGCGCTTTACCTGGTATTCATCGCCATAGTGAGCCGGCTCAGACCGGAATTGGCACCCGCTGTTGCCGGCCGTTTGTCGGCTACCGAGCGGCGAGCGCTCTTCCGCCGCCTGCTTGTTGGTTTCGTGCCGCCGGCATTGCTCATCGCCCTGGTGCTCGGGTCCATTCTCGGAGGATGGGCGACCCCGACCGAAGCGAGCGGCGTCGGAGCCTTGGGCGCCCTGGCTCTGGTCGTTCTACGAAGGAGGCTCACTTTTTCGGGCCTCAATGATGTTCTTGAAGGTTCGTTGACGACAGTTGCGATGATCTTCTTCATCTTTGTCGGCGCAACGGCGTTTTCCTATCTGTTCCGTCGCTTTGGCGGAGATCATCTTGTTCTGTCCTGGGCCGAGGCCTCCTTTCTTGGCGCCTGGGGCGTCCTTGCGGTTCTGATGCTGCTGATCTTCCTGCTGGGCTTCTTTTTCGACTGGATCGAAATCACCTTGATCGTCCTGCCGATTTTTGCACCGATCGTTACACAGCTCGACTTCGGCGACCACGTCGCTCGCTCCGACATAGTCTATTGGTTCGCGATCCTCGTTGCCGTGAATCTTCAGACCAGCTTCTTGACGCCGCCGTTCGGCTTCGCACTGTTTTACCTGAAGGGAACGGCAGGAGGACTGGCGAAAACAGGGCAGATCTATCGAGGCATTGCCCCGTTCGTTGCTCTGCAAGTCCTGGCCCTGTGCCTGCTGTTGGCTTTTCCGGGAATCGCAACCTGGTTGCCTGACCGGATGTTCCACTGAACGGTCGATATTGGCAAACACCAGGTTTATGCCGACGCTATTCACACACGCTATGCTTGAAAATGACAGCAAAAGTCTGTGATCACTTTATCTTTATTTTTGCCGCCTAATGTTGCAAGCCCGTAATCCAATGTTACCCTGACGGATAATTGATAAGAGGAGAGTGGAACAGTGGGCAGATTCGCAACATCCTTGCTTGCCGTCACGCTGGCCGTGGGCTTCCTTGCAACGGGCAGTGCAAACGCGTTCATGCGCGATGCAACCGTCGCCAGGCAGGACACACCGACACAGGTGACGCTGACGGCCACCCAGAAGCGACCGAAAAACAAATATCTACGCAAAAAAGTGCGTATCGAGACGCGCGAGAAACCGGGTACGATCATCATCGATACCAGCAAACGGTTCCTGTATTTTGTCGAAGGCAACGGTCGCGCGACACGCTACGGTGTCGGTGTTGGACGTGAGGGCTTCGGCTGGGCCGGCGTGGTCAAGGTCGGTCGCAAGGCCGAATGGCCGGACTGGCGCCCACCGGCAACGATGATCGCTCGCGAGCGTCGCAAGGGTCGGATCATTCCGCGTTACGTCAAGGGCGGCATCAACAATCCGCTCGGCGCGCGTGCCCTTTATCTGCACCGCGGTGGACGTGACACGATCTATCGGATCCACGGCACGAACCAGCCCTGGACCATCGGCCTCAACATGTCGTCCGGCTGCATTCGCATGATGAACAAGGACGTCAAGCACCTGTACAAGCGTGCACCGGTCGGCGCAAAGGTGATCGTTATAGGTCCGAGCGGTCGCAACGCAACCAAGTACTACCGCGAGAAGGGAGTCGACGTCTTCGCGACGCTCTTCAACAACTAGTTTCGAGGTGCCATTCAGCGGGTTGCTGGGGACTTAAGGCCCGTTGAATTTAGAGAAGCCGCAAGCGTCGTGTGGTCGCTTGCGGCTTTTTTTGTTTGCCAGGTGGGCCGCCGAGCGAACACGGTGTCCACGATTTCGCCCCTACCATCCCGCCAAAAGGCACTCTATGTGGTATCTGGCGGCGTTTTACCGGGCGCCACCGGGGATTTTTCACTTTGAGGACTTGCTAGCACAATGAACGCACTTTCATCCTTTCCGATTGCCGAGCGTTGGAAACCGTCCAATCCGGGCGTGATTCAGCTCTATTCGTTCCCAACGCCAAACGGCGTCAAGATTTCCATCACGCTTGAGGAGACGGGGTTGCCCTATGAGGCCCACCTTGTCGACATCCGGTCCGACGACCAGAAGGGATCAGAGTTTCTGGCGCTTAACCCGAACGGCAAGATTCCGGCGCTGATCGATCCGGACGGGCCGGCTGGCGAGCCCATCGGCATCTTCGAGTCTGGCGCTATCATGCTTTATCTCGCGGAAAAGACCGGCAAACTCATTCCCTCCGATCCGGCGGAACGGCTCGAATGCATCCAGTGGCTGTTTTTCCAGATGGCCGGCGTCGGACCCATGTTCGGGCAATACGGCCATTTCTACAAATTCATGGCCGACAAATTGAAAGACACCTATCCAACCGAGCGCTACGAGAACGAAACCAAACGGCTTCTGGGAGTGCTGGATCAGCGTCTCGAGGGGCGCCAATGGATTTCCGGTGACATCTATACCGTCGCCGATATCGCAACGTTCCCCTGGGTGCGCACCGTGCGCGACTTCTACGAAGCAGGCGAGGCGGTTGGCCTCGATGATTTTGCCAATGTCACCGACTGGCTGGAGCGGTGCATGGAACGGCCTGCCAGTGTCAAGGGCATGAACATACCGCCGCGGCCGTGACCGCAACCAAAATCGAGGCAACAAAAAAGGCGGCTCGGGGCCGCCTTTTTCGTGTCTTTTGCAAAGTGGCTTAGAAGTCCATGCCACCCATGCCGCCCATGCCGCCGCCGGGCATGGCCGGAGCAGCCGCTTCTTTCTGCGGCACTTCGGCAACCATGGCTTCGGTGGTGACCAGCAGGCCGGCAACCGAGGCAGCGTCCTGCAGAGCGGTGCGGACGACCTTGACCGGGTCAACGATACCCATGGCGATCATGTCGCCATATTCGCCGGTCTGGGCGTTGTAGCCGTAGTTACCGCCTTTTTCCTCGAGGATCTTGCCGACGACGACGGAAGCTTCATCACCAGCATTGGCGACGATCTGGCGGGCCGGAGCCTGCAGAGCGCGGCGAACGATGTTGATGCCGGCTTCCTGGTCTTCGTTGGCGCCTTTGGCTTTCAGCGAACCTGCTGCGACGAGCAGTGCGGTTCCGCCACCGGCAACGATGCCTTCCTGGACAGCGGCGCGCGTTGCGTTCAGCGCATCGTCGACGCGGTCCTTCTTTTCCTTCACTTCGACTTCGGTCGCACCGCCAACGCGGATCACGGCGACACCGCCGGCGAGCTTGGCCAGACGTTCCTGCAGTTTTTCACGGTCGTAGTCGGAAGTGGTTTCTTCGATCTGCTGCTTGATCTGGGCAACGCGGCCTTCGATCTCGGCTTTCTTGCCGGCGCCGTCGACGATCGTCGTGTTCTCTTTCGAGATGTTAACGCGCTTGGCGGTGCCCAGCATGTCGAGCGTGACGTTTTCCAGCTTGATGCCGACATCTTCGGAGATCACCTGACCGCCGGTCAGGATTGCGATGTCTTCCAGCATGGCCTTGCGGCGGTCGCCGAAGCCCGGTGCCTTGACGGCAGCAATCTTGAGGCCACCGCGCAGCTTGTTGACGACGAGGGTTGCGAGGGCTTCGCCTTCGACGTCTTCAGCAATGATCAGAAGCGGCTTGGAGGACTGAACGATCGATTCCAGGATCGGCAGCATGGCCTGCAGGTTGGAGAGCTTCTTCTCGTGCAGCAGGATGTAGCAGTCTTCCAGATCGGCAACCATCTTTTCAGGGTTGGTCACGAAATAGGGAGACAGGTAACCACGGTCGAACTGCATGCCTTCAACGACTTCCAGCTCGGTTTCTGCGGTCTTTGCTTCTTCGACGGTGATGACGCCTTCGTTGCCGACTTTCTGCATGGCTTCGGCAATATCGTCACCGATCTGCGATTCACCGTTGGCAGAGATCGTACCGACCTGAGCAACTTCTTCCGAGGTCTTGATCGGCTTGGCCTGCTTGGCCAGGTTGGCGACGACTTCGGTGACGGCGAGGTCGATGCCGCGCTTCAGGTCCATCGGGTTCATGCCGGCGGCAACGGCGCGTGCGCCTTCGCGGACGATCGACTGAGCCAGAACGGTGGCGGTGGTGGTGCCGTCGCCAGCTTCGTCATTGGTCTTGGAAGCAACTTCGCGCACCATCTGTGCGCCCATGTTTTCGAACTTGTCTTCCAGTTCGATTTCCTTCGCGACGGTAACACCGTCCTTGGTGATGCGCGGTGCGCCGAAGGATTTGTCGATAACGACGTTGCGGCCTTTCGGGCCAAGCGTCACTTTGACTGCATCAGCGAGAACATCGACGCCACGCAGCATCTTTTCGCGTGCGTCACGGCTGAATTTTACGTCTTTAGCTGCCATGATTCCTCATTTCCGGGCGGTGTGCGCCCATTACTCCAAAGGGGATACTGATAGTTCGGTTCGGATCAGCCGATCACGCCCATGATGTCGGATTCCTTCATGATCAGGAGATCCTCGCCATTGAGCTTGACTTCGGTGCCGGACCACTTGCCGAAGAGAATGCGGTCGCCAGCCTTGACGTCCAGGGCAACGATGTTGCCGCCGTCGTCGCGAGCGCCATTGCCGGTGGCAACGACTTCGCCTTCGGACGGCTTCTCTTTTGCGGTGTCGGGAATGATGATGCCGCCTGCGGTCTTTTCTTCGGACTCGACGCGACGTACGACGACGCGATCATGCAGCGGACGGAAATTGACTTCTGCCATTGTCTTTACCCTCGATCGAATGACACGCCGGGCGAAATGCCCGGCTCACAAGTGTTAGCACTCACCTCTAGAGAGTGCTAATCGCCGTCGAGATAGGTGGAAGATCTGCCCGAGTCAAGGTTGCAGATGGAAATTATGTTACGGTGTTTCAAGTCCGACGGACGTTGGTAAATCCAAAGGGTGCTCCCAAGCCTGCACACCTCCTTCGGGCTCCTGAGTATTAGGGCTTGTTTTCTCGGCCGCGATGGTCAATGTCTGCGCTGGCCTGACTGACATTCAAACCGCCGCGCGCTACGGAATCACCAAAACCCATGCCAAGAAAACTTGATCGCCTCGCCGATCTGACTGCCAACTACGACGTGATTTTCTGTGACGTCTGGGGTGTTTTGCATAACGGTGTCGAGGCGCGACCGCTAGCCGGAGAAGCGCTGGCCGCGTTTCGGCGTCGAGGTGGTGTGGTGATCCTCCTGACCAATTCCCCGCGGCGACGCATGCAGGTTGACGATCAGTTGGCAATGATCGGCGTTGATCCGGAAGCCTTTGACCGCATTGTCACTTCAGGTGACGTCACGCGTGATCTCATAGCGGCCGGACCGGACGAGATCTATTTTGTTGGGCCGGACCGCGACTTGCAGCTTTTCGATGGGCTGGGCGTGGTGCGTGTTGGTCTGGAAGAGGCGGGCATCGTTGTATGTACCGGTCTGTATGACGACGAGCACGAGAAACCGGAAGATTACCAATCGGTCCTTGAGGACTTCCTCAAGCGGGGCCTGTCGTTCATCTGTGCCAATCCGGACCTCATCGTCGAGCGCGGGAACCGGCTCATACCCTGCGCCGGAGCCATTGCCGCGCTGTACGATGAGATGGGCGGTACAACCCTGATTTCCGGGAAGCCGCACAGGCCGATTTACGAGGCGGCATTGGCGCAGGCACGCCAGTTGCGTCCCGACATCGCGAACGACCGTATTCTTGCGATCGGCGACGGCATGCCAACCGATGTGAAAGGGGCACGGGATTTCGGTCTCGATCTGCTCTATGTTTCCGATGGCATCCATGCCGGCGATTACACGCAGGACGGCGCGGTCGATACGGCTCGGCTTGAGGCATTTCTGGAACGTCACGCCTCGCATCCCGTGGCCTGGATGCAGCGGTTGAGGTAGACATGGGCAGCGCACCGATCATGCGGATCGAAAGACTGGAGGATTTTCCGGCGTCACTGCGCGGCGGCGTCCTGGCGATCGGCAATTTCGACGGTGTGCATCGTGGCCACCAGGCGGTGCTGAACGCGGCACTGGAGGCCCGACATTCAGATACTATGCCGGTCACGGCACTTACGTTCGAGCCCCATCCTCGCACGGTGTTCAATCCCGAAAAGCCGGTGTTTCGCCTGACACCGCCACCGCTCAAGGCCCGGCTGATCGGGGCAATGGGCTTTGAAGCCATCGTCGAGCTGCCGTTTACCAGGGAATTTGCACAGAACACGGCGGAGCAGTTTGTCGATGAGGTTCTGGTCGAGCGACTCGGAATACGGCACGTTGTCACCGGCTTCAATTTCCACTTCGGCAAGGGACGGCAAGGCAGCCCTGACTTCCTGCGTGAGGTTGGCGGTCGCCTTGGCTTCGACGTCACGGTTGTCGAGCCGTTCGGCGACGAGAATGCCGAGTTGGTCTCCTCCAGCCGGATCCGTGACTGCCTGAACGTTGGTGATGTTTCCGAAGCGGCCGGGTTGCTTGGGTACCGATACAGTGTCGAGGCGGAAGTGATCGCCGGCAAACAGCTCGGTCGAACCCTGGGATTTCCGACAGCCAATATGGTGCTGCCGGCAAACGCTCTGCTGAGGTCCGGTATTTATGCCGTTCGTTTTCGCCGGGCGGATGGGTCGCTGCACGACGGGGTCGCCAGTTTCGGTCGCAGACCCACGGTCGACGAGAGCGGCCCGGTCCTGCTTGAGACTTTCGTTTTCGACTTCGACGATGATCTCTATGGCGAAACCTGCACCGTGAGCTTTTTTGCGCACCTGCGTGACGAAGAAAAATTCGATGGTCTGGAGGCGATGACCGTTCAAATGCACAAGGATGCAGATGCAGCACGCGCCATTCTGGCGACGGCCCGGCCGGTCGGCGCTTTGGACACCGTCATGGCCTTCGGCTGACATCCCATGGCAGGGCGACCGACGGCGTTGATCACGGGGGCGAGTACCGGCATTGGGCTCGCGCTGGCTCAACGGCTAACATCATCCCATGATCTGGTCTTGTGCGGTCGCCGGGATAGGCAGGCTTGCCCGCCCGAATTGCCGGGCGATGCGCGATATGTGCAAGCGGATTTGAGCAACCCGCAAGCCGCCGTCGACGCCATCGAGGCCGCGCTGAAGACTTTCGAGATCACCGCGATCGACAAGCTGATTGTCAATGCCGGGGTCGGCTACTATCGCCCGGCCGGTGCCGAAACCACAGACCTCATTCGCGAAACTCTCGACGTCAATCTGGTGGCGCCCGTCCTTTTGGCGCGTCGCCTGGCACCGCAGCTTGAGGAGGCGCGCGGCAAGCTTGTTCTGATCGGGTCGGTCGCCCATCGCGGATCAGCCAATATGCCGGTCTACGCTGCGTCCAAGGCGGGTTTGGCAGGTCTCGGACGGTCGCTCGATTCCGAATGGCGCGGCCGCATAGCCGTGCAAGTCATTCATCCCGGCCCCACGGTGACCGACATGCACCAAAGGGCCGGCTACGATCCCGGCAAACTGAAATCGCTGTTCTTTTCGGCCGACGCCATGGCTGCCGAGATCGACCGTCTGATGCGAGGACGACGCCCATCGGCGACCATAGGTGCACTGTCCCGATTGCGGAGCTTGTTCACCGGGGCAGCCTCATGAGAGTGCTGATCACCGGCGCTGCAGCGGGACTTGGCCGCGAGACTGCCCGCCTGCTTGCCGAGGGCGGTGCCCAGGTCACCGCGATCGATCGTGCTCCCGTGCCGGAGGACAGCGGGCTTGACAGTCGGCAGTGCGATTTGGCTGATCGCAGCGCTGTTGATCGTCTGCTTGACGAGTTGAAGGGGGAGGCGGCCTTCGACTGGATCGTCCACAATGCCGGAGTCAGTGCGACGGGCGGCTTCGAGCGTCTTCCCGAAACGGCCTACCGCACCGTTCTGACCCTCAATTGCGAGACACCAATGGTCATGACAGCGCGGATGCTTGAGGCCGGTCGGATCGCCGCCGGTGGCCGTGTCGTTTTCATCTCATCGCTTTCCCACCACACCGGCTATCCGGGAGGCTCGGTCTACGGCGCTTCCAAAGACGCGTTGACTGTCTATGCAAAGAGCATCCGAAAGGACCTTGCGAAGGCCGAGATCGGCGTGACCACGGTGTTCCCCGGGCCGTTGCGAACCGAGCACGCTGCGCGGCATGCGCCACCACAGGCGAGCTCCGAACGCCGCATGGACCCGGCGGTGTTGGCCGAAATGATCATCCGCGCGGCTCGGCGGGGAGACCGGGTTCTCTATCCCGGATTTCCGGCCCGCACTGGTCGCCTGATGGGCACCCTGTTGCCGCGCCTGACGACCCGCTTCATGCGCCGCGTCATTTTCGAAAAGCTGGATCGCGATGTTTACTGAGAAAAATCTTTATTCACGACCGCAGCCTTGCTATGAGGCCACTCACTATGAAGGCCATACGCGGTTTCAGCATTCGAATTACCGGCCCGGCTTCCTGAGCGCGACCGACCCTTCGGGTCAGGCCGGAGGGAAGTCGGGAAAAAGGCGTGCGGATCCGGCGCGCAGATCTCCTGAACGAGTTTAGGGCGAGACCATCGTCCAAAAGACCGATCGCCGATGGGCCGATCGACAGAGCGATAGAATGATGACCGAAACAACCGAAAAGACCGACTATTCCAAATCCCTCAATTTGCCGCGAACGGATTTTCCGATGCGCGCCGGCCTTCCCAAGAAGGAACCGGAACTGGTGGCCCGCTGGCAGGAGATGGATCTGTATCGCCGCCTGCGTGAATCGGCCGCCGGACGACCGAAATATGTCCTGCACGATGGCCCACCCTACGCCAACGGCAACATTCACATCGGCCACGCCCTCAACAAGGTGCTGAAGGACGTCATCACCCGCTCGTTCCAGATGCGGGGCTATGACAGCAACTACGTTCCTGGCTGGGATTGCCACGGCTTGCCGATCGAGTGGAAGATCGAAGAACAGTATCGCGCCAGCGGCAAGAACAAGGACGATGTGCCGATCAACGAATTCCGCAAGGAGTGCCGGGATTTTGCGACGCACTGGATCGGCGTGCAGACGGAAGAATTCAAGCGTCTGGGCATCGAAGGCGATTTCGATACCCCCTATACGACGATGAACTTCCACGCCGAAGCGAGGATCGCTGGTGAACTCATCAAGATCGCTGGCCTCGGTCAGCTTTACCGCGGATCAAAACCGGTCATGTGGTCGGTGGTCGAACGCACCGCGCTGGCAGAGGCGGAGGTCGAGTATCTCGATTATGAAAGCGATACGGTCTGGGTCAAGTTTCCCGTCGTGTCCGGGCCGGAAGCGCTGACCGACAGCTTCGTGGTGATCTGGACCACGACACCTTGGACGCTGCCGGGCAACCGAGCCATCTGCTATTCGAACCGCATCAGCTACGGTCTTTACGAAGTGATCGCGGCGGAGAATGACTTTGGTCCCCAACCGGGTCAGAAAGTGTTGTTTGCCGACAGCCTTGCTCAAGAGTGCGCGGATAAGGCAAAGGTCGAACTGAACCGCCTGGCGGATGTTTCGGCCGAGGAACTGTCCCAAACTACCTGTGCCCACCCGCTGGTTGCGCTTGGCTACAGCTTCGCCGTACCGATGCTTGACGGTGACCATGTCACCGATGATGCCGGCACGGGTTTCGTCCATACCGCGCCAAGCCATGGCCGTGAGGACTTCGAGGCCTGGATGGACAATGTCACTGACCTCGCGGCACGCGACATCGACACCGCAATCGCCTTTCCGGTGGGAGATGACGGCTATTATACCGCTGACGCACCCGGCTTTGGCCCGGACGCCGCCGATGGCCCGGCCCGCGTGATCGACGACAAGGGCAAAAAGGGTGACGCCAACAAACGGGTGATCGCGGCGCTGATCGACGTCGACGCGCTTTTTGCCCGTGGCCGGCTGAAGCATACCTATCCGCACTCCTGGCGGTCGAAGAAGCCGATCATTTTCCGCAACACCCCGCAATGGTTCGTCTACATGGACAAGCCCTTCGAGGACGGCACGACGCTGCGGCAAAGGGCGATCAAGGCGATTGACGAAACCCGCTTCGTCCCGGCTGCCGGTCAGAACCGTTTGCGTGCGATGATCGAAGCGCGGCCGGACTGGGTTTTGTCGCGGCAACGGGCCTGGGGCGTGCCAATCACGGTGTTCGTCGACGAAGACGGCGAGATCCTGAACGACGACGCGGTCAACGCCCGCATCATCGAAGCGTTCGAGAAGGAGGGAGCCGACGCCTGGTTTGCCGAGGGCGCTCGCGAACGCTTTCTGGCCGGGCGCGCCGATTCCAATCGCTGGCAGCAGGTAACCGACATTCTCGACGTCTGGTTCGATTCAGGCAGCACCCACGCCTTCACCCTGGAAGACCGGGACGACCTGAAGTGGCCGGCTGACGTTTACCTGGAGGGGTCGGACCAGCATCGCGGCTGGTTCCATTCCTCGCTTCTGGAAAGCTGCGCAACGCGCGGTGTGGCACCCTACAACGCCGTTATTACCCATGGCTTCACCATGGATGAGAAGGGCGAAAAGATGTCCAAGTCCAAGGGCAATACGGTCACGCCGCAGGAGATCATGTCCCAATCCGGCGCCGATATCCTGCGTCTCTGGGCCATGACCACCGACTATTGGGAGGACCAGCGTCTCGGCAAGACGAACATCCAGACCAATGTCGACGCCTATCGCAAACTTAGAAACACAATCCGCTGGATGCTCGGCACATTGAGCCATGACGAAGGCGAACAGGTTGACTATCAGGACATGCCCGAACTGGAGCGGCTGATGCTGCACCGGCTGGTCGAGCTCGATGAGCTGGTTCGCAAGGGCTATGACGATTTCGACTTCAAACGCATTACGCGGGCGCTGATCGACTTCGCCAATGTGGAGCTATCGGCCTTCTATTTCGACATCCGCAAGGATGCGCTCTACTGCGATGCGCCATCCAGTGTCCGTCGAAAGGCTGCGCTGCAGGTAGTTTCGACGACCTTCGATTGCCTGACCACCTGGCTGGCGCCGATGCTGCCTTTCACCACCGAGGAATCGTGGCTGGCGCGCTATCCGGAGGCTGAGTCGGTGCATCTGGAACAGTTCCGAACGCTGCCGCATGAATGGCGCGATGATGTGCTCGCGACCAAATGGGCGAAAATCCGTACGGTGCGGCGCGTTGTCACGGGAGCTTTGGAAATCGAGCGTCGCGACAAGCGCATCGGTTCGTCGCTGGAGGCTGCTCCTGTTGTTCATGTGACCGACGAAGACCTCATGGTGGCCCTGGACGGACAGGACTTCGCGGAAATCGCAATCACCTCGGGAGTGCAGCTCTCTGATCGTGACGGACCGGATGATGCCTTCCGACTTGCTGATGTCCCGGGTGTCAGCGTGGTGCCGGCATTGGCATCGGGCAGCAAATGTGCCCGGTCCTGGCGGATGACGAATGACGTCGGATCCGACCCGGAGTTCCCGGATGTGTCGGCGCGGGATGCCGCGGCACTTCACGAATTGCGGTCGATGGGACGGTTTTGAAGCTTTGGTGTCGCAGCGGCTCAGCGGGCCACAAAACGACGGCCAAGTGCAGTTGAATTGCTCATGGTCGTCATTTCGGGTAAAACGGCGCCAAGAAATAGCCGAAATTGCGGTGCAAGGGTTTCCCTGGCCGGAGTGGGATATGCCAGAATGAACAGAGTTGCTTCGATATGCGCGCTGGTGGGCGGAGTGTCCATGACGCTGGTACTTGGCGGCTGTGTGAGCAGTCCGACCTATGGAACCCACAAGACAGCGAATCAACATCTGTTTGATGGTCTGACGAGCATGGTTGCCGTCTCTCCTTCGAAGAAGACTGGTGCGACCTACAAGCCGCGCCCGGAATTGGTCGACCCACCCAAAGGCGCGCCGCTGCCGCCGCCGCAATCCAGCCTGGCGTCCAAAGATAATCCTCAATGGCCGGAATCGCCGGAAGAGACGCGTCGTCGGCTTGTTGCCGAGGCCGATGCTGACGACAATCCGACCGACCGCGGAGGGCCGCTGGCGAAGCCGGCCGAATCGTCAGAGCAGTTTCAGAAGTTCCGTGAGGCCCGGGCCAACCAGAAGGCTGCCTATGAGGGCCGCCGTTTTCTCAGTGACCCGCCGGTCGAGTATCGCGTTCCAGCCGAAACCGCGCCGTCGGAGGAACTGGGCGAATCGGAGTTCAAGAAGGAACAGCGCCGCAAGGCGGCCGCACGCAAGGAAAAGGGCGGCTTCAAGATCTGGCCATTCTGATCTGGCTACCGCCTTTTCCCAAAAAACTCCTTCAGCAAGGCTGATGCTTCCTGTTCCGCGATGCCGCCATAGACCTCCGGCGCATGGTGGCAGTTTGCCTGTTCGAAAAACCGTACACCGTTGACAACCGCACCCCCCTTGCTGTCCTCGGCGCCGAAATACAGGCGTCGTATTCGGGCGAAGGAGATGGCGGCAGCACACATGGTGCAGGGCTCAAGCGTGACATAAAGATCGCAGTCGGACAGGCGTTCGTTGCCCAGCTGCAGCGCCGCTTGGCGTATGACGTTGATCTCCGCATGCGCAGTCACGTCGTGCAATTCCCGATTGGTGTTGCCGCCACGGGCGATCACTTCTCCACCGCGGATCACAATAGCGCCGACCGGAACTTCGCCGCGCTCTTCAGCGCGCCGTGCTTCCTCCAGGGCAAGGTCCATTGGCGTCGGCTCGGTGGGTCTCATGGGATGGATCGTCCAGTTGCGATTTTCCTGATCGCCAACATTGTGCTTAACCCTTTCCATTCGACCTGATAAAGCCTGCACAAACCAATGACCTTCATGGCCGAGACAGTGATCGCGGCCGGAGCGAAAGGCAAACACCAAATGAACAGCCGTGGCAAGCCGGCCCGCAAATCCGGCGCGGCGGGCGCCAGCAATCGCCGAAAGCCGCCCGAGGTTGCCGTTACCGCATCGCCCGAACGCATCGCCAAACTTCTGGCGCGCGCCGGCGTCGCCTCGCGTCGCGAGGTCGAGCGCATGATTGCCGATGGCCGGATCAGGCTCAACGGTTCGATACTCGACACACCAGCTGTCAACGTCACGCTGGCCGACCGGATCGAAATCGACGGCGAGCCGCTGCGCGGAATCGAACGCACCCGGCTATGGCTCTATCACAAGCCTACGGGCCTGGTGACAACACACAAGGACCCGGAGGGGCGTCCGACTGTTTTCGAGCGTTTACCCTCGGAGCTGCCGCGCGTGCTCTCAGTCGGCCGTCTCGACATCAACACCGAAGGGTTGTTGTTGCTGACCAATGACGGCGGCCTGGCGCGTGTTCTTGAGCTGCCAACCACCGGCTGGCTGCGGCGCTACCGGGTTCGCGCCCATGGCAAGATCGACCAGGCTGCGCTTGACCGACTGCAGGACGGCATTGCCGTGGACGGTGTGCTTTATGGTGCAATCGAGGCGACGCTCGATCGCGTCCAGGGGGCGAATGTCTGGATCACCATGGGATTTCGCGAAGGCAAGAACCGCGAAATCAAGAACGTGCTCGGCGCTCTCGGTCTCGATGTCAATCGCCTCATTCGTATCTCGTACGGCCCGTTTCAGCTTGCCGATCTGAAGGAAGGCGAGGCCCGCGAGGTCAAGGGGCGCACCCTTCGCGATCAACTCGGGCCACGCCTCATTGAGGAGGCTGGAGCCGATTTTGAAGCTCCTCTGTTCGAAGAGAACAAACCCCGCAAGCCAGATGAGAATAAACGTAAGGCAGCGGGGACCCGACCAGCCAAGGCAAAGCCGGAGGCTGGCAAGCCGCGACGCTCGGAGGCTCGGCTCGAAACGAAGAAGCCGGACGACAAGCCACGTAAGCAGCAACGCCGCAGCCGCGCCTCCAATGTCTGGATGGCGCCGGGTGCGAGACCCACGGGAAACAAGACCAAACGCAAATCCGACGAACAAAAACCGGCACCCGGAAAGGGAAAACCGGCAAAGCAATCCAACAAAGCCCGACCACAGACAAAGGGTGATGGCAGCGGTCGCGGTCGAAGCCGGAGTGGCCATGCGGATCGTCGGCGGTAGGTTCAGGGGCCGCAGTCTTGCCGCGCCGCGTTCGGGTGCTATTCGCCCCACAACCGATCGCACCCGCGAAGCCTTGTTCAATATTCTGGCCCACGGCCATGCGGAGCAGTTGACCGGGGCGCGTGTCCTCGATCTCTTCGCCGGAACCGGGGCCTTCGGCCTCGAAGCCCTGTCGCGCGGTGCCGAATTTACGCTGTTTGTCGAGCGCTCGACGGAGGGGCGCGCTTTGCTGAGGGCCAACATCGAGGCGCTCGGCGTGGCCGGAGCAACAAAGGTGTTCCGAAGAGATGCAACCGCGCTTGGCGCAATCGGGGCCATGCGCCCGTTCGATCTGCTGTTCGCTGACCCGCCCTATGGGCGCGGTCTCGGCACCCTTGCTCTCGAGGCGGCTGCGACCGGCGGCTGGCTCACACCACAGGCGCTGGTCCTGTTGGAGGAACGTGCCGATGCCGACCTGCAACCGGGTACGTCGTTCCAGCCAATCGAAAACCGATCGTTCGGCGATACCGCCGTGCGTTTTTATCGGTACGTGCCACATTCTGCTCCCGAAGTTTGATTAAGAGCAATCCGCGTTACGTCGGGCGGGTTACGTTAAATTCAGTTAGGCAGCCGAACCTGTTTGATTAGATCAATCGGTCGGTGCAGAATGGACCGACCATGCGGAACCAGGTGCTCTACGACACCAGCGAAGCCCTTGCGCGAAGAGGGTCTGGCGACCCGACGATAGCGGTTGCTTTCGGGGGAGGTGGTGCGCGAGGCCTGGCTCATATCCATGTCATTGAAGTTCTTGACGAACTGGGCATTCGTCCGGTTGCCATATCCGGAGCCTCGATCGGTGCGATCATGGGGTCGGCGATGGCGGCGGGTATGTCCGGTCGGGACATACGCGAATACGCCCTGGCGACGCTCGGTCGGCGAGCGGAGATTGTCAGCCGTGTCTGGCGCCTCAGACCGTCACGCATGGGCCAGGTTTGGGGCGGTGGCTTCCGGCTGGGTCAGTTCAATGTCGAACGCATCATGTCAGCCTTCCTGCCGGAGATGTTTCCGGAACGTTTTGAGCAACTGACGATCCCCACAAAGATCGTGGTCACAGATTTCTACGCCCAGCAGGAGGCGGTGCTTTCCGATGGTGATTTGCGCAATGCGCTGGCGGCCTCGGCAGCGATCCCGGCGCTGTTTCGTCCGGTCTTGTGTAATGGCCGGTACATGATCGACGGTGGCATCTTCAATCCGCTGCCATCGGACCACCTGGCAGGCATGGCGGACATCGTCATCGGCGTCGACGTGGTCGGCGGCCCCAGCGGCGATGACGGAGTGCGCCCCTCGACGACAGATCTTCTGTTTGGCGCCAGTCAACTGATGATGCAGTCGATCATCACCATGAAATTGAGGACGGCGCCGCCGGATATATTCTTGCGCCCCGATGTCAGCCGCTTCCGCGTGCTTGATTTCCTCAAGGCCGAAGAAATCTTGCGTGCGTCCACGGGTGTTCGCGACGAGCTCAAACGCGGCCTGGACGCCATCCTCGCGTTTCGGCAGTGATGGCCGGCGTTACGTCGCGCCTTTGCCAGAGGTGAATGGAGAATTCGCCGCCGGCGGAACCTGGATTCCATCCTGAACCACTTCAGGCGTCGGCTGGGAGGCGATGCGGTCAATGACCCGCAAGCAGGCGATTGCCGCAACGGCGCCGAAAAACACGCCGCCGGCTCCAAACCCACCCAGGACACCTTCGGCTCCGTAGAGTTTGGAACCCAACCAACAGAAGGGGATGGTACCCAAAGTTGAGCGACCCCAGTTGAAAACCGTCGACAGAACCGGAAAGCCCAGGTTGTTGAAGGCTGCATTGGCCACGAACAACAGCCCGTTGAACAGAAAGCTGAGGCTGACGAAAAGGCAAAAGAATTCAACCAGTTCACGAGCCTGGCCTTCCAGGAGGAACAAGTCGGCAATCAGGCTCCGCCCCAAGGCCAGCAACATCCAGACCACAATCGTATAGACGATGATGATCATGAAGGCGTTGCGCATGGTGCTGCGCACCCGGTCGAAACGCAGGGCGCCGTAGTTTTGCCCCAGGATCGGTCCGACTGCGCCCGACATGGCGAAGAGGGCGCCGAAGGCCACCGGAATGAGCCGTCCGATTACCGCCCAGCCGGCCACCGCCGCGTCGCCATAGCCGGCGATCTGGATGGTGACATAACCGTTGCCTACTGGCGTCGCGAGCTGGGTCAAAATGGCCGGAAGAGCAATATACGCGTATGGCCCGACCGTTGTGGCGATGACCTTGAACGAAGGCAATGCCAGCAGATTGTGCACGCGATGCAGGCCATGATAGCCGACAATGATCAGTGAAAACCGCGAAATGACGGTCGAGATTGCCGCACCGTGGATGCCAAGATCGAACCCGAATATGAAAATCGGGTCGAGGACTGCCGTGGCGGCGCCCGCGATCAACGTTACATACATGGCCCGCTTGGCATCGCCCGCGGCGCGCAGCAGACCGGCCATGGTCATGCCCACACCCATGACCGGCAGCGACGGCAGCACGATTTGCATGAACTCAACGGTCAACCGCGCGGTGTCTCCCTCGGCCCCCATCAATGCGACCAGTTCGTCGAGCAAGGGGTAAAGGATTGCCATCGCAAGCAGCATTGTCAGCGCGGTGAACAGGATGGAGGCTCCCGCGAGCCGCCTGGCTCGTTCCCGGTCACCGGCGCCAAGCGCGCGAGAGGTGATGGCCGTACCGGCGATCGACAGGCCAATGCCGATGCTTATGGTGAAGAACAACAGCGTTCCGGCGTAGCCGATGGCCGCTGCCAGCTCCTGTTGGCCGAGCAGCGAAATGTAGAATAGGTTGAGGATGTCGACCAGGAAGACGGCCATCAAACCGATGGAGCCAGTGGCCGACATGACGATCACGTGTCGAAGGGTCGAGCCGGTGACGAACTTCGCCGGCGTGTTCATGGCGCGGATCCGGGGCCGCGGTCAGGCCCTTTCATCATCGAATGTCCCCTCGCAGTGGCCGTGCTCCTACTTTGCAGGCTCAGTCGGTTCCGTCGACTCGTCGGTGTCGAGATCAAGCCGCTCGGCTTCCCTTTTCGGTTTGATCAGCGGTTCCGGCGTCACTGGCTTTGTATGAAGCATATTGACGCCTGCATAGATGCCCTCGACCGCCTGGATTTGCAGGCGCTCCTCGTCGCGGCGCCGGGTTTCGTCGAGGATGGCGTGAATGCGCTCGTCGCCGAGATCAAGGGCTTCCAGCAGTGCCCGGCTGAAAAGGAAGCTCGATTCCACCGTTTCGCGCAGTTCGTATTCGATGCCTCGTTCGCGCAGCGAGAGCGTGTGCGCGCGGTCATAGGCCCGGGCGAAGATCTTTGTCGATGGAAACTCCGCCTGAATCAGGTCGACGATCTTGTCGGTCGTCACCTTACCGTGTGTGCAGATCGCCACCAGCTTGGCCCGCTCGATGCCGGCCGCCTGCAACACGCTGCGGCGGGTTCCGTCGCCGAAATAGATTTTGAAGCCGAACTTGGTGGCGCTGCGGACCTGGTCGGCGGAGTGGTCGATAATGGTTACGTCGGATCCGCCGGCAAGCAGCGTCTGTGAAACGATCTGTCCAAAACGGGAGAACCCGATCATAAGGACATCGGATCCTGCGCCGTCGAATGTTTCGCCCATTTCCTCATGGCTTGTTGCCGGAACCAGCCGTTTGGCAATGGCGGAAGCCAGCGGCGTCAGCGCCATTGAAACAGTTACGATTGCAATAAGCTGCGATGCCGTTGCATTGGAAAAGATGCCGGCGGCTGAAGCAGCGGTGAAAATCACAAACCCGAATTCACCGGCCTGCGGGAGGAGGCCTGCGATGGCCAGCGAATCGCCCTTGTTTGAACCGAACGCCCGGCAAAGCGCATAGATGATCACGCTTTTCACCGTCATCAGCACCACGACGGAAATCGAAATCGTCAGCCAGTTTTTCAGCACGACATCGAGTTCAAGCGACAAGCCAACGGCGATGAAGAACAGAGCGAAAAGCACACCGCGGAATGGTTCGATATCGGCTTCGAGCTCATGGCGGTAGGAAGATTCAGCCAGCAGGACTCCGGCCACGAACGATCCCATGGCCATGGACAGGCCGACGGCATCCATCAGCATTGCCGCTCCGAGCACGACGAGCAGGGCTGCAGCGATCATCGCCTCGCGCGCGCCGGTGCTGGCGATCAGCTGGAAAATCGGATTGAGAATATAACGGCCCGCCAGGATCAGCGCCGCAATCGCGCCAAGTGCCAACAGAGTGGCATGTACCGGTTGCTCATCCGCTCCATCACCAAGGGGCGCAAGCAGCGGCACAAGCGCCAGAATGGGTACGATGGCCAGGTCCTGAAACAGCAGGATGGAGAAGGATCGCTGGCCGTAGGCGGTGCTGCGTTCACCCCGTTCCTCGAGAATCTGCAGTCCGAAGGCCGTCGAGGAAAGGGCAAGGCCAAGGCCGATAATGGTTGCTGCGGCGAAACTCTGCCGATCAAGCAACACCACGAGGCCGATCAGCAACACCCCGGAAATGACGACCTGCATCAGTCCCAGGCCAAAGATCTCCTTTCGCAGCGACCATAGTCGTGAGGGTTTCAGTTCAAGGCCGATGATGAACAGCAGAAAGACGACACCGAGCTCGGCAAAGTGCAGAATCTCTTCGCCATTGCTGACCACCCGCATCACCGGGCCGATCAGGATTCCCGCTGCCAGATACCCAAGCACCGTGCCAAGGCCGATCCGTTTGGCCAACGGCGCCGCGATCACCGCGCCTCCAAGAAGGATCAGCGCGTAGACGTAATATGACATGCCTTCGGTGGCCATTGGCCAAAGCCCTTCTCGATGAGCAGGTGGACAATACACGCTCTTAGAGCCAGACGCACCCGAATGGAACAGGTACTTTCGTCAGCTGACTTAACCAATTCGTTGTGATCGGCTCGGCCGAGACCTTGATGATCAACCTGCGTCACAATAAATGGGGCTCAGAGCAATCTACCCCTATTGCTCTCAAGAAAGGCAATCAAGATGTTTCAGGCGGACCGCACCGAAGAACTGCTCGACCGGGCGACACAGCTGGTCGAGGCGGCAAAGAAAGCTGGCGCCGATCGGTGCGACGCGGTGGTCGCCCGCGGTCGATCGACGTCCGTCAGCGTGCGCCTCGGCAAGGTCGAGGGAACGGAGTCCTCTGAGAGCGACAGCTTCTCGCTGCGGGTGTTCGTTGGAAACCGCGTTGCCAGCGTCTCTGCCAATATCGCTGACGAAACCGCCCAACTGGCCGAGCGAGCGGTCTCCATGGCGCGGGTCTCACCCGAAGATCCCTTTGCCACGCTTGCCGATCCCAAAGATCTGGCGCAGACGATAGCGGATCTCGATCTGTACGATCCGACAGAGGTCGATTCGGCCACGCTGACGGAGAACGCTCTCGCGGTCGAGGACGCGGCGCTCGCGGTGGAGGGCGTGAGCAACTCCGGTGGCGCTGCTGCATCCTCCGGCATGGGCGGCCTCGTTCTTGTTACCTCGGATGGCTTTTCCGGTGCCTATATGGGAACGCGTTTCGGCCGCTCGGTCAGCGTTATCGCTGGAGACGGAACGGCCATGGAACGCGACTACGAGTTCGATTCGCGTATCTTCTTTGCCGATCTCGACCAGCCGGAGGCGATCGGCAAGGCAGCGGGCGAACGCACGGTCCGCCGCCTCGGACCGCGCCAACCGGAAACCGGCGCCGGTGTATCCGTGATATTTGATCCCAGGGTTGCTCGGGGGTTCGTCGGTCACCTCGCTTCAGCGATCAATGGCGCCTCGGTGGCGCGCAAGACCAGTTTTCTGCGCGATCGCATGGGTGAGCAGATCATGGCGCGCGGCATTCGCATCACCGACGATCCGCAGATTGTCCGTGGGCCCGCATCACGGCCGTTTGACGGAGAAGGTGTGCGTGGGACTGCGCTCGACATGGTCAGCGACGGTGTCCTGCAATGCTGGTTCCTCTCCACCGGAACTGCTCGGGAACTGGGCTTGCAGACCAACGGCCGCGGCGTGCGCAGCGGGTCCAACGTTAATCCGTCTTCTACCAATCTGGCGCTTGAGCCGGGCGACATCGATCCTCAGTCGCTGATCCGTGATGTGGGCGATGGCCTTTACGTGACAGAAGTGATCGGTCAGGGTGTCAACATGATCACCGGAGAATACAGTCGCGGCGCCTCCGGGTTTCGCATTGAGAACGGCGAGCTGACCTATCCGATTTCAGAGGCAACGATCGCATCCAATCTCAAGGACATGTTCCTGAACGTGCGGCCGGCCAATGATATCGACCGCAAGTTTGGAACGGCGTCACCGACTTTGGCCATCGAGGGCATGACTGTTGCCGGAAAGTAGCGTCTTACAGGACGATCTCGAACTTGTGACCCGGGCCGCGGAATACGCCGGGCAGATTGCCATGGGGTATTTTCGCAAGGACCCCGAGGTCTGGTACAAGGGCGGAACGTCGCCGGTGAGCGAAGCCGATATCGCCGTTGACCGTTACCTTCAGGAGACCCTGAGGCAGGCGCGCCCCAATTACGGCTGGTTGTCTGAAGAAACCGAGGACGACCATTCGCGTTTCAGCGGGCAGCCGGTTTTTGTCGTCGATCCGATTGACGGTACCCGTGCCTACATTCGCGGTGACGATCTCTGGTGTGTCAGCGTTGCCGTGGTGCGTGACGGCCGGCCAGAGGTCGGTGTTCTGGCCTGTCCGGCGCGCGGCGAACTGTTTACGGCGGCCAGCGACAGGGAAACGTTGCAAAATGGAAAAGCCGTGCATGTTGCCGAACCGGGAAGCACTCGGAAAATCGCCGCCCCCAAAAGCGTTCTGAGCAAACTGCCTGAAGGTCTGCTGGAAGGCCTTGAGCAGGCCCCGCACGTGTCGTCGCTCGCCTACCGACTGGCCATGGTGGCCGACGGACGTCTCGCTGCGACCTATGTCAAACCCAACTCCAACGACTGGGACCTGGCTGCGGCCGATCTGATCCTCGAGCAAGCCGGCGGCGCCATTGTCGATATCGACGGTGCCAGGCTGCGTTACAATGACGGTGATACGACACACGGTATTTTGATTGCCGCACCCAGCAACATGCTGCCGACCATGCGGGAAGCCGTCATCGGCATTGATTTTTGACCAAATTTGCAGCAATTCCAGTGGTGACCTGAGAACGGACCGGCCCGGCCGGCCCCTGCGTGTGGGAACAGACCATGGAAAACGACGAAAAACAGCTGCTTCACCTGGTGTTCGGCGGAGAGCTTGAAGACTTGGACGCGGTTGAGTTCCGCGATCTGGACGATCTCGACATCGTCGGGATCTTTCCAAACTACAAGAGTGCCTATGCCGCCTGGAAAGCAAAGGCGCAAATGACGGTGGACAATGCCCACATGCGTTACTTCATCGTCCATATGCACAAGCTGCTCGATCCGGAAACGGAAAGCTGACCCGAAGTGTTGCCAGGTGAATGGCACGACTTCTTCCGGCAGTGCCTGATGCCGGGCCGCTGCAGGGCGGACGCATGTCTCTGACGCGTCGCATCCAGAAAGCCCTTCTGGGGTCGGACGCCTTTCAGTCGGTGGCTGCGAGTTGCGTGCATGCGGCGTTGAGCTTCATCTACCGAACCAACCGTCATGTTGCGGAATCGGATGACATGGCGACGACCGTTGCCGGTAAAACGCCGGTAATCGTCGCATTGTGGCACGGCCAGCAATTGCTTGCCTCGTTTGTTACACCGGAGGGGGAGCGGGTCGCAGCCGTGGTGTCGCGCAGCGCCGACGCCGAGATCAATGCCCGGGTGCTGGAGAAGGCCGGAGTTCATGTCATCCGCGGATCCGGAGGTCGAGATCGGACGGAAACGGCGCGCAAGGGCGGCGTTCAGGCCCTCAAGGGCATGGCTGATGCATTGGCCCGCGGCCTTAATGTCGTCACCATTGCAGACATATCGAAAGGAACGCCGCGACAGGCCGGACGCGGCATTGTGACGCTGGCCAAATTGTCCGGTCAACCCATCATACCGATGGCAATTGCGACCAGCCGCTATTATGTCGTCAAAAAATCGTGGGACAAAACCACGATCAATTTACCATTCGGCAAGGCTTGCCTTAAGCTGGGCGATCCGATCTATGTGCCACAGGACGCGTCCGACGCAGACCTGGAAAGTTTCCGGACAAGGGTGACCGACGAGTTGAATTCTGTGACTGAAAAAGCCTACGAGGCGGTCGGAGCAGTATCATGAGTCCGTGGTGGGCACGTGTCGCGCTGACTTCCTATCGATGGCTGGGCGCAGCGGTCTATCCGTTTCTCGGTTCCTATCTTGCCTATCGCGCAACCAAGGGCAAGGAAGAGCCCGCCCGGCGTCGCGAGCGCTATGGCTATGCCAGTTCCGAGCGCCCGGACGGGCCGGTCATCTGGTTCCATGCGGCAAGTGTCGGTGAGACGAACGCCGTGGTGCCATTGATCGAGGAAGTCACCCGTCGTGGCATCTTCGTCATATTGACGACCGGCACCGTCACGTCAGCCGCCGTGGCCAACGAGCGCCTCAATGGCTCTGTCGTGCATCAATATGTTCCTTTGGACCTGAAGCCGGCCATCAGCCGGTTTCTGGATTTCTGGCGACCCGACCTCGCACTGATCGCCGAGTCTGAAATCTGGCCGATGACGATCCTAGAGTTAGGCGCTCGCAAAATGCCACACATCCTGGTGAACGGGCGGCTTTCCGATCGCTCCTTTACCAATTGGCGCAAGCGGCCGCATCTGGCGGAAGCGCTGTTTGAAAACCTGTCGCTGGTCGTAGCCCAGTCGGAGGAGGACGCCGAACGGTTTCGCACACTCGGAGCCCGTCCGGTTTCGGTGTCGGGAAATCTCAAGGTGGACACGGAGCCACCTCCCTTCGACGAGAGAGAATACGAGATCCTGCGGCGGCAAATCGGCGACCGAGCGGTATGGGCAGCGGCATCGACCCATTTCGGTGAAGAGGCTATCGCCGCCGATGTGCATGCGAGGCTCGATGCTTCACTGCACCCGTTGACCATCATCGTTCCACGTCATCCGGAACGGGCTGATGAGGTCGCGGATATGCTGATGCGTCGCGGGCTGCACGTCTCCCGCCGCTCATTTGGCGAGATCATTACACCTGAAACGGATATCTACCTTGCCGATACCATCGGTGAGATGGGGCTGTTCCTCAAACTGGCGGATATTGCTTTTGTCGGCCGCTCGCTTGCCGCCGAAGGCGGACAGAATCCGCTGGAACCCGCGATGCTTGACTGCGCCATCCTGTCCGGGCGCAATGTTCAGAACTTCCGCGAAAGCTATCGCAATCTGCTCAAGAACGGCGGCGCCCGGCTTGTGAATGACGGCGAGATGCTGGCGAAGTCGGTCGACTTCCTGTTCGCCAACCACGGCGCTCGCGACAAGATGCGCGCTGCCGCCCGCAAGACTGTCGAAGACATGAGTGGCGCGCTGCCACGCACGGTGAGGGCGCTCGAACCCTACATAACGCCGCTGACTGTCAAGGCGGAACTGAACCAAGAGGGCGCTCGCAGGCGGCGATGGTAAGCGAAGCTCCTCCTTTCTGGTGGAACGACGCCGACTGGCGCGCCTGGCTGCTCTATCCGGCATCTCGCATTTACGGATCGGTGGCCCGGTCTCGCCTGGAGAAAGCACCCCGGGTGCCGGTGGACCGTCCGGTACTGTGCATTGGCAATTTCACAGTCGGTGGCGCGGGCAAGACGCCGACGGCCCTGGCAATCGCCTTGGCGGCAATCGAGGCGGGCATTAGACCGGGCTTTCTTTCCCGCGGCTACCAGGCAAGCATTCGCTCCACGACTGTCGTCGATCCCGAGAAACACAATGCCCACGATGTCGGAGACGAACCGGTCCTTTTGGCCAGGCGGGCTCTGACCGTCATCGCGCCGAACCGGCTGGACGGCGCGCGCCGCCTGATGGAAGAGGGCGCGGACATCATCATCCTGGACGATGGCTTCCAGAGTGCAGCGATCCATTTTGATCATGCACTGCTGGTCGTCGATGACTCGCGCGGCATCGGCAATGGTCACATCATTCCCGGAGGGCCGCTGCGGGCTCCGCTTGTCGATCAGATGCGGTTCGCCTCGTCACTTCTGGTGATCGGTGATGGGCGGGCAGCCGATCCGGTTGTTCGGTGTGCGGGCAGGGCAGCCAAACCGGTCTATACCGGACGCTTTACCGTGCCGGGCTTCCATCAGTTCCGGGACCGCCAGTTTCTCGCTTTTGCCGGGATCGGCAATCCTGGTAAATTTTTCGAAAGCCTCCGGTCAACGGGCGCCAAAATAGTCGCCCAAAGAAGCTTTGCCGATCACCACGTGTTCGCTGACGATGAAATTGCGGAAATGCTGACACTGGCAGAACGGCAGGGTCTCGGCATCGTCACCACGGCCAAGGACATGGCGCGACTGAAAAGCGGGCATGGTCGCTCCGCGGAACTCGCGCAAAAAGCCGCGGTCCTCAATGTCGAGCTTGAATTCGACCCACCGGACCTGCCGGATCTGTTGATCCGTCAGACCGTGGAAGCTTTCAAAAAGCGGCAATTGACCAAGGCGACTACGCCAGCCAGTTGAATCAATATCTCAGCTTGCGAAGCTTGATGCCCGCTCTCAAGCTCGAGTCGTAAGGTTTTGAATTGAATCAGGTTTGCGCCTTTGGAACGCGACTGCCGCTAAACAGGCAGAACACCGGCCCTGCGATCCGCCTCAAGCGATGCGTTGACATCGGTATAGGCCTCCTGCCGGGCGACGCTCCAATATTTCAGCTCGTCAAGCGGGATGATATCGCCAGTCATGGCGCAACGCACATGCGACCCCGGAGCGATAACCTGAAAATCCGCGTCGAGATAGCGTACCCTGGCTTCCCCCGAACCGTGTCCTTCAAATCTGTTCATTCCTGGATCCTATGGAAATGCGGTCAGCGTCGGCCAAACAGCCGTTCAATGTCATTGAGCTTCAGCTCGATATAGGTCGGTCGCCCATGATTGCACTGGCCCGAACCCGGCGTCGCTTCCATCTGCCGCAACAGGCCATTCATCTCCGCCGCAGTCAGCCGGCGTCCGGAGCGAACCGAGCCATGACATGCCATAGTGGCCGCGACATAGTCAATCCGCGCCGCAAGGCCGCTCGCATCGCCCCACTCTGAAATTTCGTCGACCAACTGTCGTACCAACGCAGCACCATCGATTTCACCCAGGATCGCCGGCGTCTCACGAATGGCAACAGCGCCTGGCCCGAAGCGCTCGATCGCCAGGCCAAGATCAGCCAGTTCCGTGGCATGCGGCATCAACCGATCGCACTCCTCTTCCGATAGATCGACGATCTCTGGAATGAGAAGCGCTTGTGACGGCACGGTCTGGGCGTGCAGAGAGGCCTTGAGAGATTCGTAGACCAGCCGTTCGTGGGCCGCATGCTGATCGACAATGACGAGACCGTCATTGGTCTGGGCCACGATATAGTTTTCATGCAGCTGGGCGCGAGCAGCACCGAGCGGATGGTCGTCATCCTGAGTTGATTGGAAGGCGGCGGTCTCGGTTCGCGCCGTTGGAGCATCCATAACAGCAAAGGCTGGTGCGGCGGCTTCGGCTAATCCACCCGTCGGCGGGTCTTCCAGCGGTCGGAAGGGCGACTGCGCGCTGGAGTAATCCTGTGGCCGGGGAGCGTCCCGGCGATCTCCATGGTTCCGGGAAAATGCCGGGCCGGGTCGAAATGCATCGACCATGCTGCTCGCACCGCTGGTCGAAGCCCGGTCGCCTTGGCGCGTCAGTGCCTCGCGGATCGCACCTACGATGAGACCGCGCAGTAGCCCGGGATCCCGAAATCGGACATCAGCCTTTGCCGGGTGAACGTTGACGTCGACCTGCGATGGATCGATTTCGACGAACAAAGCGGCGATGGGATAGCGGCCGCGTGGGATGGTGTCGGCATAGGCGCCGCGCAACGCCGACAGCAGCAGCTTGTCCTGAACCGGTCGGCCGTTGACATAGAAAAACTGGCGCAGCGAGTTGGCGCGGTTGAAGGTTGGGACAGCGGCAAAGCCCGAGAGCCGCACGCCTTCGCGCAAGGCTTCGATTTCGATGGCGTTGTCGGCAAACTCCGGCCCGAGGACCTGGCTGATCCTGGCCAGCCGGTCATCCCCGGTCGCCGGCATCTCCAGTGTCGACCGATCAGTTCCCGACAGATTGAAGCGGACTTGCGGAAAGGCAATGGCAATGCGCTTGACCGTTTCAGTGATGGCGCCGGCTTCCGCCCGTTCGCTCTTCAGGAACTTGAGCCGCGCCGGCGTCGCAAAGAACAGATCTCGCACTTCAACAATTGTACCGGGGTTCATGGCGCAGGGTCGCACTGGCTCCGCCTTGCCGCCTTCCACGCGGATCTCCTGGCCGCTGTCGTCGTCGGCCCGGCGGCTTTGAATACGCAGGCGCGCGACCGATCCGATCGAGGGGAGGGCCTCGCCACGGAAGCCGAGCGTTGCGATGTTGTCCAGGCCTCTGTCAATCTTGGACGTGCAATGCCGGCCGATCGCCATTGCCAGATCGCCGCTTTCCATGCCGACACCGTTGTCGGTTACCCGAACGAGCGCTTTGCCCCCGGACACCGTTGCGATGTCGACGCGCGTCGCGCCCGCATCGAGCGCATTGTCGACCAATTCCCTGACGACGCTGGCCGGTCGTTCGATCACCTCGCCCGCGGCGATCTGATTGATCAGGGTTTCCGGAAGCTGTTTGACGACCATCGGGAGATTTTCGGGGATTCGCATGTTCTTGAAAAGGGTCACTCTCGATTTTTCGAAGATCGAATTTCTTGCTATTGCGAATGATTTGCATTTGAAAGAAGAACGATCTATATAGATGCTATCTTCAAAAGGGATTGTCGAAGCCGGACATGTTCACGCGTCGTTTTTTTATTGGACTTTCAGCCGCAACCGCCTTGGCGGTCAGCCCGTTGACCATCGCTTCGGCCTGGGCGGCGGAAAAACTGAATGTGGTCGCCACGGTTTCGATGGTCGGCGATGCGGTCTCTGCCGTTGGCGGTGACAGGGTCGATGTTACAACACTGATGGGTGAGGGGGTCGATCCGCATCTCTATCGTCAGACTCAATCGGACATTGCCGCAATGGTGCGTGCTGACGCGGTCTTCTGGAACGGCTTGTACCTGGAGGCGCAGCTCGAGGAGTTTCTGGAAAAACTGGCAGTGCGCAAACCGGTGTTTGCCGTTGGAGAAGCGGTGCCGAAGGAGCAACGCCTTTCGAGCGCAGACTATCCTGACCGCTTCGATCCCCATATCTGGATGGCGCCCGAATTGTGGCGCAACGCTGTGCAAGCAACACGCGACGCAATGATTGAGCTCGATCCCGACGGCGCCGACACCTATCAGAAAAATGCCGCTGCCTATCTCGCCGAGATGGACAAGCTTGCCGACTACGCAAGGAAAAGCCTGGCCAGCGTCCCGGAAGACAAGCGCGTGCTGATAACGGCTCACGACGCCTTCGGCTATTTCGGTCAAGCCTACGGATTCGATGTGATCGGCATCCAGGGGCTGTCGACCGAAAGCGAGGCCGGATTGCAGCGGGTCGACGAAATCGTCAGCCTGATTGTGGACCGCAACATTGAATCGATCTTTGTCGAAACATCGGTATCGGAACGCAACGTTCAGGCCCTGGTGGAAGGCGCCGCAGCCCGCGGTCACAAGGTCGAGGTGGGGGGCGAGCTCTTTTCCGATGCCATGGGCACGGCCGGAACCTACACCGGCAGCTATATCGGAATGATCGATTCAAACGCCACAACCATCACCAACGCTTTGGGAGGCAAAGCACCCGAGGGTGGCATGAAAGGCAAGTTGATTGGGAGCTGAGAAGGACAAGACCCGTCCCGTACCGGCTCTTTCGGTCCGCGGACTTTCGGTTGCCTATGGCGATAAGCCTGCCCTGTCTGCCGTCGACGCGGTATTCGAGCAGGGGCGTATGAGTGCTGTTGTCGGGCCCAATGGCGCCGGCAAGTCCACCTTGCTCAAGGCTTCGATGGGTATCGTTCCAACGATCAGCGGCGAAGTGCGGTTCTTCGGCAAGTCGCTTGATGAAGCGCGCAATAGGATCGCATACGTCCCTCAGAGGGCGAGTGTCGATTGGGATTTCCCGGTAACCGTCATCGAAGTTGTCATGATGGGGCTCTACCGCAGTCTCAGCCCGTTTCGACTGATCGGTCGGTCGCAGCGGAAAATCGCCATGGACTGCCTGGAACAGGTCGATATGGCGGAATTGGCTACCCGACAGATAGGACAGCTGTCCGGCGGTCAGCAGCAGCGGGTTTTTATCGCGCGAGCGCTTGCTCAGAATGCCGATCTGCTCGTGCTCGACGAGCCTTTGGCCGGTGTCGATGCAGCGACGGAAAAGACCATCATCACATTGCTGAAAAAGCTCGTCGGCAGGGGTGGCACGGCGATCGCCGTCCATCACGACCTGGCGACCGTTTCCGACTATTTCGATGACGTGCTGATCCTCAATGTCCGGCGCATCGCCAACGGTCCGGTCGGCAAGGTTTTCACTGATGCCAATCTGACAGAGGCCTATGGCGGCCGGCTGACCCGCGCCGCCGACGTGCTGGTCGCCACGGACTAGATCGCTGCCATGTTGGACCTGTCGGCTTTTTTTGGCGCACTGACGTTTCAGGCTGGTTACAATACGGCCATCGTCGCGGTCGGCGCCATCCTTCTGGGGTGGGCCGGCGGTACCGTGGGCACCTATCTCCTTCTGCGCCGACGTTCGCTGGTCTCAGACGCCCTCAGTCATGCCACCCTTCCAGGTGTTGGAATAGCTTTTCTGGTCATGGCTGCTTTCGGCGCTTCTGGCCGGTTCTTGCCGGGGTTGCTTCTGGGCGCGGCGATCAGTGCCATGATCGGACTTGCCGCCGTGGAATGGCTGACCCGGCGAACGCGCCTCCACTCCGATGCAGCAATCGGCGCGGTTCTCTCGGTTTTCTTCGGTTTCGGCATTGTGCTTTTGACCGTGATCCAGTCGCTCGGGGTTGGACGTCAAGCCGGCATCGGCAGTTTTCTGCTCGGTTCGACGTCCGGCATGTTGCGCAGTGAAGCGTTGATGCTGGCCGGATTGGCACTGTTCGTTGCCGGCCTCGTTTTTGTGTTTCGCCGCCAACTGACCCTCGTCTGTTTCGACGAGACCTTCGCCAGGACGTCTGGCATCGACATCCGACGCACCGACCTGTTGCTGATGTTTCTGGTCATGGCCGTCACGGTGACGGGCATGCGCATCGTCGGTCTCATTCTGGTGGTCGCGCTGTTGATCATTCCGCCTGTCGCGGCCCGGTTCTGGACCGAGAAGTCCACGACCATGGTGATGGTCAGCGGTATCATCGGGGCTGTTTCAGGCTTTGTCGGTACGGCCTTATCGGCGTCTGTGCCCAATCTTCCGGCCGGACCGGTCATCGTTCTGGTTGCCGCTTTCTTCTTTGCGTTGTCGCTGCTCTTCGCACCAGCGCGGGGCGTGTTCTATGGCGTCTATCGGGCGCGTGCCTTTTCACGCAAGGTGCATCGGCGGCAGGGCCTGCTGGCCATCCTGCGTGGCGAGGCAATCTATGATCGCGACACGTTGCGTGTGCTCAAGGCCGACCGGTTCATCCGCGCCGACGGCACCCCGACCCGGATCGGCATCGATGCGGCCGAGAATGCGGCGCGCGAAGAGGCGCTCTGGGCACTTTATCTGCGTGACAATCCCGAAGTTGGCTACCGCACCGCACGGATGCGGCTCGACCCGATCGCTGACCGGCTGACGGAGCTGGAGATCAGCGAGCTCGAAAAACGGCTTTCGGGCCCGGTGGCTCCGCCAGCCGCTCTCAGCGGAGCGCGATGATCATGGACGGTTTGTGGATCGGACTGGTTCTTGTGCCGACGCTGATAGGCGTGTTGGCGGCGGTTTCCTGCGCGCTGCTGGGCAACTTTCTCGTGTTGCGAAAACAGAGCCTGATGGGCGACGCCGTCAGCCACGTGGTGCTTCCCGGCATCGTCGTCGCATTTATCGTAACCGGATCGATTTCCGTCGGGCCGATGTTGCTGGGCGCAGCCGCGGCGGCGCTGATCTCCGCACTTCTGATCGAGCTGGTCCGCAACCTTGGAAAGGTGGAGCCGGGCGCGGCGATGGGTGTGGTGTTTACAGCACTGTTTGCGCTGGGTGTCGTGCTTCTGGAGCAAAGCGATACACGCAACGTCCATTTCGACGTGGAACATGCCCTTTACGGCAACCTGGAGAGCCTTGTCTGGCTTGCCGGCATCGATACCGATGCACTTTTCGACCCTGCGGCGCTTGCCGAACTGCCGCCGCAGCTCGGGCGACTTGTGTTCGCTCTGCTCATAGTGATTGCCTTTTTGATCGTCTGCTGGCGCTCCCTTGTCGTTTCGACGTTCGATCCTGTCTTTGCGCAGGCCAGCGGCGTTCCGGTCCGGCTGATCAGCGCTCTGCTGATTTCACTGGTCGCTGTGGTCGCGGTGACCGCATTCGAGGCGGTCGGCGCCATTATCACGATCGCCATGCTGATATGCCCGGCTGCTGCGGCACGGCTGATGACCAACCGGCTGCTTCCTCAGATAGCCTGGAGCGTCGTGTTCGCAGTGATCTCGGCGGTTCTCGGCTTCTGGCTGGCCGGCGGTGGCATGGAACTGATCGGCAGCGGTTTCAGCGTCAGCGCCGCTGGAATGATTGCTACGGTCAGCGGTCTCATCCTGGCGATGTGTGCCCTCGCGGCGCCGCATCGGAGGGGCGCGCAAGCCTGAGGTTCGCATTGCCTCTGTAAAGCTGCACCCGTGTCAACGTCCGTATGGCTGCGGGCATACGCTGAACATGACACTCAACAAAGCAAAGGATTTTGCCGCCTCGTGCTGACCCTGCCGACGCAAGTAGCTGGCCTGAACCCAATAGGCTTCTGCCTCCAGCGATCCCAGACATGACACGTGTTGATGCCGAGCGGCTTGCGAGGCATGGACAAGCTCGTGAACCAGATAGCTTTGTCCCAGCGCCGTCGTCAGGTCGATCTCGGAACTCAGCAGAATGTTCCCACTGCCGGGCAAAAACGCTGCCATCGGTTCCTCTCCGTGAGCCGATGCCGTCGCAAACAGAGATTTGAGCTCGGCCTGACTGGTCGTTTTTACTGGCGGGCAATGGGCAAGCGGCCGATGGCCCGTCTCGGCAGCGACAAACTCGATCAGCTCCGCCATTCCCCCGCAAGTATCAGCGCGTGCCGCCTTTTGACTTACCGACAGGGTCAGCCCAACAATTACCAATAGACAGGCCGCTCTTATCCAGAACTCCCGTTTTCCGGGCTGTGTGACCTTCGATTGGGAGAGAATAGTATCAGCCATTTGTCGGTTCCCATCTTGGTTTCGGTGAGTGCCGCTCTCCGGTTTCAACTACTGCCGTGCTCGGTGGCCGTCATGAAATGCGCGCCGAAATTTTGTGAAATCTTGTGAACCGAACGCAGCATGTGCGAGATCGGGTCGGCCCCGCAGAAGTCGCCATGGTTGCCCTGAATCAGCGTCTTCTTGGCTGGCTCGCTGACGCTGCCCTGCGCCGAAATGCCGTTTTCGGTAGGCATGCGCCGGTGCTTTGCGTATTAAAACGGCCAGAAAAGTCGCAGGAGTGGCAAACAGCGCATGCAAGATTTCGCCGCATCGATCCTTGAGGCCTTCCGGCTGGTTCTGGGGCTGGATGCCGGTCTGCTGGAGATCGTCTGGCTGTCGCTTCGCGTCAGCCTGACGGCCGTGGTCGTGGCCTCGCTGGTGGGGCTCCCGGTCGGCGCCTTTCTGGCCGTGTCCCGGTTTCCCGGCCGCGGGCTGGTTATCGTCACTGTGACGGCGATGATGGGGTTGCCGCCCGTGGTCGTCGGCCTTGTTGTCTACATGCTCCTGTCAAACGCCGGCGCACTCGGGCCGCTGCAACTTCTCTACACGCCCACGGCGATGATCATCGCCCAGTCGGTATTGGTCTTTCCGATCATTGCCGCGCTGACCCGGCAGACCCTGGAAGACTTGCACGGCGAATACCGCGATCAGCTTATGCTGTTTGGGCTCGGCAGCCTGGCAAGGCTTCGCACGCTGTTGTGGGAAGGGCGATACAGCCTGATGACGGCCTTGCTTGCCGGGTTCGGGCGAGCGGTTGCGGAGGTCGGCGCCGTGATCATCGTTGGTGGCAACATCAACCACGTAACCCGGACGATGACGACGACCATCGCGCTTGAAACCTCGAAGGGAAATCTGGCGCTGGCATTGGGGCTGGGGATCGTCCTGGTGATCATCGCCTTCGCCGTCAACGCAATGGTGTTTCTGATGCGCGCCGCCGCCCAGAGGGTGGCCTATGCCTGACGATCGCCCTTCGGCGGTTCAGCAGGCCACCAGGCCGATCCTGCCGCTTACCGGATCCGGTCTCTTTGTGCGCCGCAAGGGCCGGGTGCTGCTCGATGTCGAGGAGATTGTCGTTGGTGGTCGAGGCACGTCGGTTCTGGTCGGACCCAACGGCGCCGGCAAATCCCTTCTCCTGCACGTGCTTGCCGGCTTGAATCAGCCGGACCGGGGCCGTGTTTTGTGGAACGGCGCACCACCGGCCCGTGATCGCTATTGCCGGTTCGCGATGGTTTTGCAGAGCGCGGTGCTGTTGCGCCGTTCTACCCTCGCCAATGTCGAATTTGCGCTGCGGGCGGTCGGCCACCCGGCAGCCGAGGCAACCCGTCGGGCACAACGGGTGCTTGATGAGGCCGGCTTGAGCAAATTGTCCGGTGCTTCGGCCCGGGTGCTTTCCGGCGGTGAGCGCCAGCGTCTCGCCCTGGCGCGAGCCCTGGCAACCCAGCCCGATATCCTGTTTCTTGATGAACCGACCTCCAGCCTCGATCCGGCCTCGGTGCTGGTCATTGAAAAAATGGTGCAGGCGGCGAGTGCCGGCGGCATGCGCATCGTCCTGATCGCCCATGACCTTGCCCAGGCGCGGCGCATCAGCGACGACATCCTGTTCATGCACCACGGGCGGATCGTCGAACGGGCGCCGACGGAGCAGTTTTTCGATTCACCACAGAGTTCCGAGGCCGCGGATTTCATTGCCGGTAAGCTGCTCATATGAATAGGAGACCGCCCTTCATGCTTCGCGCCGGATTTGTACTCGCGTCGCTATCGTTTGCACTGATCGTGGGAACAGCACGAGCCGATGAGTTCATTATTCTGCAATCCACGACGTCGACCCAGAATTCCGGCCTCTACGAACATATCTTGCCGATCTATGAGGAGAGCTCCGAAACCCAGGTACGGGTTGTGGCTGTTGGCACCGGCCAGGCCATCAAGAATGCCCGCAATTGCGATGGCGATGTTCTGCTGGTCCATGCCAAGCCCGACGAAGAGGCCTTTGTCGCAGAGGGCTACGGCAAACAACGGTTCGACGTGATGTACAACGACTTTGTCATCGTCGGGCCTGAGAGCGATCCGGCCGGCATTGAAGGCGCTCCAAACACCTCTGACGCGTTTCAAAAGATCGCCGCCACGAATCTACCCTTTGCGTCACGGGCCGACGAATCCGGAACCCACAAGAAGGAAATGGCTCTTTGGCAATCCGCCGGGCTCGATCCGACCAAAGACAGCGGCAGCTGGTATCGGGAAACCGGCTCCGGCATGGGCGCGACACTCAACATCGCCGTTGCCATGGATGCCTATGTGCTTACGGACCGGGCGACCTGGATTGCGTTCGGCAACAAGATGAAGCACCAGATTTTGGCGCAGGGCGATCCGGACCTTTTCAATCAGTACGGCGTCATCCTGGTCGACGATACCCGGTGTCCCAACGTCAAGGCCGATGCCGGCCAGGATTTCATCGACTGGCTGTTGGGGCCGGCAGGGCAGGCTGCCATCGCCTCATTCCGTCTGCAGGGCCAGCAGCTCTTTTTTCCGAATGCTCTCGGAGACAGTTGAACGGATATCCTGTTGGCTGCTCAGCCTTCAATCATCGCCGCGATTTCGGCGACCTTCTCCCTGACCAGCCGCTCCTCGCCGCGCGCTTCCACATTGAGCCGCAACAGCGGTTCCGTGTTGGAAGCGCGAAGATTGAAACGCCAGTCGTCGAAGGCCATGCTCAGGCCGTCTATCGTTTCGATTGTCGGATAGGCCGGCGCATAGTGATCGGCGACTTTCTTCTGGGCCGCATCGCTGTCCTCAACCGTGTAGTTGAGCTCGCCTGAGCACGGAAAGGCGGCGATGCGTTCTTCCACCAGTTCGCTGAGTTTTGCCCCACTGGCCGACAGTTCGGCGACCAGGGCAAGCCAGGGCAGCATGCCTGTGTCGCAATAGCTGAAGTCACGGAAATAATGGTGGGCACTCATCTCGCCGCCATACACCGCGTCCTCCTCACGCATTATGTGCTTGAAAAAGGCGTGGCCGGTGCGGCAGAGCTTCGGGGTGCCGCCGGCCTTTTCCACCACGTCGATGGTGTTCCAGGTGAGTCGCGGATCGTACAGGATCGTGCTGCCGGGATGGCTTTGCAGCATGGTCTGGGCGATCAGCCCGACCAGATAGTAGCCTTCCACGAAACGACCCTTCTCGTCATAGAAGAAACAGCGGTCGAAATCGCCGTCCCAGGCGAGACCGAGGTCGGCGCCGCGCTCGCGCACCGCGTCGCTGGCTCGCGCCCGCTTCTCTGGCAGAAGCGGATTGGGAATGCCGTTCGGCAGCGTTGGATCCGGCTCGTGATCCACCTTGATGAATTCGAAGGGCAGATGCGCCTCAAGCAGATCGATCACCGGCCCGGCACAGCCATTGCCGGCATGGCAGACAATTTTCAGCGGCTTCAGATCGATACCTTCGACCTGGCTGAGGAGCCGCTCGACATAGCGGTCTTTTGACAGCATCGGCGCCAGTCGTCCACGCTGTGCGAAGTCGCTGACGGCCGGGAACTTCCTGTCCGAATAGACCAGGGTTTCCAGGCTCTGCAGCGCATTGTCCCGGGTGGCTGCCCGGGCACCGGCGAGCACCATCTTGATGCCGTTGTAACTGTATGGATTGTGGCTGGCCGTTACCATCAGCCCGGCATCGGCGCCGCTGACATCTGTCTGGAAATAGACTTCCTCGGTGCCGCATTGTCCAAGCGGCAGCACATCGACGCCGCTGTCCAGCAGTCCCTGGGCGATCGCCTGAGCCAGCGCCGGGCTGTCCTGGCGCATATCGTGGCCGACAACAACGCTTGCGGGCCTTTTGTCGTGAGCAACGGCCTGACCGAAGCGGTAGGCAAAAGGAATGTTCATCTGTTGCGGAATTTCACCGCGAATGTCGTAGGCTTTGAAGGCTGACTGCATGGCACTGCATCCGCTTGTTTCGGCGATCGGATCAATATCGCGATATCACCGAACGGTGCAGAAACAATGAACGGGGCCAGGGCGAATGGTTCAGACCGGTTCGGAAACCGGCGTCTTTGTTGACGTCAGAAAGCCGCGCAGCATCTCGTTGAAGCCTTGCGGATCCTCGAGAAACGGTGCGTGGCCGGCGGTCCCGACATTTTGCGGTGCGCCGTTCCAGATTGCTCCATAGATCAGCGACCGGCAATAGTCGTGGTTGATGAACGGGTCGCCGGGTCCGTTGATCATGGCGAGGGGTACGGTGCCGTCTCGCATGACTCGCATCTGGCGCGGCCAGTCGATGGTCTTGAGTTTGGCGAAGGCCTGCTCACGCGCCTGACCGTCGGTTCGCCACACCGTCTGCCATGCCAACGGTTCTGCGCCCTTCGGCATGCCGACGGTGTGCAGCGCATAATTGTGCTTCTCCCGTGGCGAATGGAAACGCTTGCCAGCCAATTCCATGTGCGGGGTCGCGATATAGCCACGTGGCATGTCGTCCGGATATTTGTTGATCGGCGAAGTGCCACAGATCGCCAGCGATGCCAGCGGGTAACCCGCGGCCGCGTATTCAAGCGCCACATACCCCCCGAGAGACCAGCCGAAAATCGCGGGCGTTCCCAGGTCCAGCGCCTTGACCAGTTCATGGGCGATCTCCGCATAGGCCTCCACATTGTAATCGTCTTCCGGATCGCCGTTGGGCGACACGCCATGGCCCGGCAGGTCGAAGGCAACGACGCGATAGTCGTCACGGAACTCAGCGAACTGGTGGCGGAACACCTCCTTGCAGGCCGAGTTTCCGTGGATGAGCAGCAAGGTTTTGTCGCCGATTTTCGTGTCTGCGACGGAAACCGGACCGTGACTGGTCTGAACCAGTCGGTCCTCGACATTCAAAGCCTGCCGCCTGGCAGCTCGGCCATTTCGCCTGTTCCAGGCGGCGATGGCGTTGGTCTTGGCCCGGTTAAAGGCGCCCCAGGCCTCCTGCAGGGCGCCGAACAGGCCGCCCGGATAGACCACGACAACACCAATGATGAGCAATGCAATGAAGATGTCGCGCCAGGAGCCGTAGTCGCCCAGAAGCTGGGCAAGAATGGTGATGACGAAGGCCGCGATCAGAGATCCCCAGATGGTGGAAATGCCACCGAGCAACAGAATCGACAGGGTGACGGTCAGAAAGCCAAGCCCGAACACATCCGGAGACGCGACACGCAGATAGGCGCCGTAGAAAGCGCCGGCCAGTCCCGGAAAGACAGCCGAGGCAGCAAGCGTCAGCAGCCGAATGCGACCTTCAGAAGCGCCGCGGGCGATGGCGTAGTATTTGTTGTCTCGCATGGCCTTGATGGCGCGCCCCAGCGACGAGCGTTCCAGCTTGTAGAGAAAGAACGTCGACGCGGCGAGCAGGAGCAGCGCCACGTAGTAGTAGCCGATCCTTCCGTCACTGCTCAGCCGGTAGTCGCCCAGCGTCAGGCGCGGCAAAAGCACCATGCCGCTGGTGCCACCGGTATAGTCGGACTGGCTGACCACGACCTGCAGAAGCAGTTGCGTGGCCGCGATGGTCACCAGGATGACGTAGATCCCTTCGAGCCTCAGAATTGGCGCGGCGAGCAGCCCGGCGAAGACCACCGACAGCACAGGCGCCAGGATCATCGCCAGCCACGGGTCGATACCGATGATCTTGGCCATGATTCCGTATGCGTAGAGGCCGATGGCAAAGAAGGCCATATGGGCGAAATTCACGACACCGCCGAGGCCCAGCGACACATCCCAGTTGGAGGCCAGCACCGCGTAGATGAACACCAGAATCAGCGTGTGGCGGAAATAGGTGTCGGCCAAAACCCACGGCAGAACCAAAAGAGCTGCCAGGATGAGCATGACCGGCAGAAAACCGTTGGTGCGGTGAAAGGGAGGAGCGTATTTCACGTGTCTACAACGTCTTGGAGCGATGGCCGAACAGGCCTTCGGGTTTGATCAGCAGCACCGCGATCATCATCGCAAACAGCACCGCCGGCGCCCAGTAGAGACCGAGGTAATAGGCGGAGAACGCCTCGGCGATACCGACGATGAACGCCGCGTAGATGGGGCTGGTGAAGCGTGCCACTCCGCCCAGGATGACAACGATCAGCGACTTCATCAGCGGATCCGTGCCGAAGGTCGGACTGATGAAGCGCAGGGAGCCGATGAACACGCCGGCAAGGGCGGCGGTCGCAGCCGACAGTCCGATCGTCAGCGCAAATAGCAGCGACACGTTCAGCCCCATCAACTCGGCTGCTTCTCGGTTCTGCGCGGTTGCCCGCAGGGCACGGCCGATGGTCGTGCGGCGCAGGAACAGTGCCAGCGCGGCAAGGATTGCCAGTACCACGAACAGGATCACGACATCCCACAAATTGAGCTCGGCTCCCATCAGGCCGATCGTGCCGTCGATGGGAGGTGCAATCTGCTTGTCCCTTGGACCCCAGGACAGAAGGATCCCGTTTTCGATGATGGAAGCGCCGGCCAACGTCGTGATAACCGCGAGCAGCACCAGGTTGGCATTGCGTTCGAACGGTTTGACCAGCGCGTAGTGGAGCACGAAGCCGACGCCGAACATGACGATTGCGGATGCGATGGCGGCGATCAGAAAGCCGAAGCCGCCAGTCACGCTCTGGGACACCTGCCAGGCGACATAGGCACCCAGCGCGACGAATGCGCCGTGGGCGAAATTGAAGATGCCGAGCGTTGTCCAGACGATGGCAAGCCCGGTGGCCATCAGCGCGTACAACCCGCCGAGCAGAATGCCCGAGGCGATCAGGAAAACCAATGTGTCGATGGCGATCAATGGCCCGCTCCGAACATCATTTCCATGATTTCGTCATGCGACGGCATGGAGGCCGCATCGATTTCCCGGGTAATCGACCCGTGATCGAACAGGAACAATCGGTCGACCAGCGCCGTCAGGAACTCCACATTCTGGTCAACGATTATGAGCGGCACGCCGGTTTCGCGAATGCGGCCGATCACCTGCTGCAATTCGATCCGCAGTTTCGGCGACAGCCCGAGGGTCGGTTCGTCCAGGACCAGCAGTTTCGGCAAGGCCATCAGCCCGACGGCAATCGAGACCATCTGCCGTTCCCCACCTGAGAGATAACGGATCTTCGAGCGCCGGCGCTCCGCCAGCCTGGGAAACAGGTCTGCGATCTGGCGGCGCATCTCGGCGACGCCGCTTCGTCCCCTGGCGCCGAGCGGGGCGACATCGAGCACTTCTTCGACCGTCATTTCCGGAAACAACTGGTTGCCCTGCATGACGTAGATCAGGCCAGCATCGACGACGGTCGTGGTTCGAATTCGCCGCCGCCGGAACAGGTCGTAATTGATGTTGCGGGAGGTGCGGGGGCGCATCCGGCCTTCCGCATTGAGCCGTTGACCGGCGAAGACGATGTCTCCCTCCCACGGGTCGAGCAGGCCGGCGACGGTTTTCAACAAAGTCGTCTTGCCGTGACCGTTGGGGCCAAAGAAGCCAACGGATTCCTGGGCGCCGATCTGGAAATCGACACCGCGAAAGACGGACACCGGCGGGTAGCCGCCAGCCAGATTGGTTACCTGCAGGAGCGTGGTGCTCATTGCGCCTGCCCCAGATAAGCTTCGATCACCGCCTTCTCCCGTGTTACCTCTTGAGGGTCGCCAAGCGCGATGACACGGCCCTGTTCCATCACCAGGAGCCGGCGCGAAACGGACATCAGCAATTGCAGGACGTGTTCGATGAGCAGGATTGAAACCCCTTCCTCGTTCAGGCGGGTGATGGTTTCGCGCACCCAGTCGATCTCGTTCTCCACCAGGGAGGAGGCCGGCTCGTCGAGTAGCAGCAATCGAGGGCGCTGCGCCACAGCCGTCGCCATCATCAACTGCTTCTGGTAGAAGACCGGCATCGAAGCGGCCGGCATATTGTGAAAATTGCGGGGAAACCCAACCCGCTCGGACGCCTCGTCCGCAAGCTTCTCAGCCTCTCGCCCGCGGCTGCCCAGCGTCTGCTCGATCGCGACCAGAATATTGTCGATGCAGGACAGGGAGGCGAATACCGCCTCGCGCTGGAATGTGCGCACAACCCCAAGCTTGGCGATATTGCAATCGGCGGTTCGCTCGATCCGCTGGCCGTCGAATGTGACGCGGCCACTGTCGGCACCGAACGGAATACGACTGATCAGGTTGAACAGCGTCGATTTGCCGGACCCGTTGGGCCCGGCAATACCGAGAATCTCGCCTGACTCGACCTCGAAGGACACATCATTGACCGCGACCAGGGCGCCGAAGGACTTGGTCAGTCCTTCGATCTTCAACAGGGGCTGCATTGTGGCGGTTGCGCCTTACTTGCTCATCCAGACCGGCGTCTTGAAGGAGCCGTTCTTGTATTTGTCCGGCGCGATCATCACGCCCTTGCCGTCCTGCAGTTGGAAGAAGGTAACTGGCACGTGGTCGTTGCTTTGCTTAGCCACATGGGTTTCCGGGTCGAATTCGAGGTGGCCGGAGACCACGGGCCGTTTGGTTTCGCCGATCGCCTTGCCGATGGCCGTATGGTCTGTCGGGTCGCCGACTTTCTCGAGCGCGTCGAAATAGACCGTGGCCATTTCATAGAGCCCGGTACCGTAGGCGCCGGAGTTGACGCCGTATTCCTGCCGGTATTTTTCAGAGACTTCCTGGCCGCGAGGGTGATTGTCGACGTCGAGCGTGGCGCCGATGGCGTTATAGAGAACGCCGTTCGATTTCTCGCCGGTCAGCTCCACAAATTCCGGTACCAAGGGTGCGTATTGCAGGAACAGAACGGAATCGGTCGGATTTTCGCGGAACTGGTTGGTGAACAACGCAGCATTGGATGGGATGTAATCCGTGTTGATGATCACTTCCGGCGGATTTTCGCGCACCTTTGCAAGGATCGGCCGCCAGTCGCTGACCGGGCCGAACGGCACGAGTTCGTCAGTTGTGATGGTCCAGCCGGCGTCCTTGAATGCGACCTTCATGCCTTCCGAAATCGTCTTGGAATAGGGGTTGTCGGACGAAATGATCGCCACGGTCTTTTCGTCGAGCGGGAAATGCCCTGCAGCCGAGAGCGCCTCGATGGTCGGCGTGACGTCCGTTTCGTAGCCCTTGAAATCGGCGGTGAACGACCAGCAGCAGGTGAAATCTTCCGGCGCCTGGGAAACGATCGCGGCAAACTGCGGTGACGGACCGGCCGGGATGTAGGGCATGTTGGCTTCGGCCATCAGCTCCGTTTCGAACATCGACAGGCTGGCGTAACCGGTTAGGATCACGTGAACGCCGTCGGTCGAGAGAAGCCGTTCGGCGGCAGCCGAGACATTGGCTGCCGAATGGTCGACCACGTCTGCCGTGACCACCTCGAATGTGTGGCCGGCGACACCCCCTTTGGCATTGGCTTCCTTGACTGCCAACTCGACACCCTTGACGAATTCCTCGCCGTCCGATGCAGTCGGTCCGGTCAGCGGCGCCATCACGCCGATCTTCACCACGTCGGCAAGCGATGCGGTGACCGCAAACCCGGTCAGCATGGTGGCGGCAGCCAGCGCCATTGTCAGTTTCTTCATGGGGTTCTCCCTCAAACTTTGTCGGTTGGTTTTTCGCCGCCAAGGCTACAGGCGCGGGGGAAACGGGCTCAATTGCCAAGGTTTGCCAAAATCGCGCCGTCAGGTGTAGAATTTGAAAGAAATTGCAATCTTTTGGCTTGTCTGAGCGACGACTCAACCGTGCGCCAAAAGGCAGAGTGGAGTCCCGTCATGACGCCGTGGCTGGCGGAGAGTGAATTTCTGCCCGATGACACCGAAGCCGATGTCGGCCGCCGCATGGGGGCGATGATTGACGATCTGGGGCTCGAGCATTTCTCTTTCATTGTGCTGACGCCGCCAAACCGGCGGCCCTTCGGCATCGTCAACACGCTGCGCACAAGCTATCCCGATGAGTGGACCGGCCGCTACATGGCCAAGCGCTATTTCGAACTCGATCCCGTGACCGATCTGGCGCGCGACAGCGCGCGGCCTTTCTTCTGGGGACAAGGGAGGTTTCTGCGCAGCTTCAAGAAGCCGCAGCGCCTGGTCTTCGACGAGGCGCGGGTGTTCAAGATCACCTACGGGCTTGGTGTCCCGGTGCGCGGGCCAGACGGGTCGCTTTCCGTGTTCAATGTCGTGTCGTCTGACAAGCGGCATCTGCATGACGTCACCCGCGGTGCCTTTGGCCGTGTCACTGCGGCGGCTTTTGATATGCATGACCTGGCCATCAAGGCTAACACCGGTGGTGCTGGTGGCGATGGCGTCGAGCTGTCGATCCGCGAGCGCGAATGCCTCGCCTGGACATTGGAAGGCAAGACCGCCGGCGAGATCGCCACCATTCTCGGTCTGTCGGTGTCGACGGTGAACCACCATGCGCTGACCGCTTCACGCAAACTCGGAAGCCTCAACAAGCACCACGCGGCCGTCAAGGCATTACGGCGCGGCCTGCTGCAGTAGCGATAGCGCGGAAATCCGCAAACCTAGCACTCCTCGTCTTCGGCACGCTCGTCGGTTGCTTTGATCGATGCATCGAGTTCTCGTTTGAGCCAATGTTCGAAATCTCGAACGACTTTCGGTCTCTGTGAATGAGTGCCGGTTACCAGCCAATAGGCGTGGTTCGTGGAAATGCGGTCCGGGAAGGGCGCAACAAGCCGGCCGAAACGCAGAGCATCGCAGGCCAGGGTTTCCCAAGCCAGGAACACGCCCTGGCCGGCAATGGCCGCATCAAGACATATGGCCCCGTCGGAAAAGCTCGGACCGTCACCGAGGATGGAGTTGTCGAGCCCGTGTGGCTCAAGCCAAAGATTCCAGTCGAACATCGCGTTTTGGTCACGGATTATCGGAAGCTTGCCAAAGTCGGCCGGCGTCTTGACCCGCCGTGCGAGCACCGGGCTGCAAACCGGAAAAATGCGATGGTCGAGCAGCTTGGTGCTGGCAACGTTTGAACCGGGTTCAGGCCCGACCCGAATGCACACATCAACATCCGATACATTCGGATCGATCAGGGTATCGGATGCGTCCACGCGAATTTGTATGTCCGGATGTTCGGCATTGAAACTCTTGAGACGCCAGACAAGCCATTTGCTGGCAAAGACCGGAGCGGCCGAAACGGTCAGAGTATGGTCGCTCTGCTGGCCGGCCAGCGCCACGGCGGCCGACAATTCCGCCATGCCGCGACTGAGGCGCTGCAAGACTGCATCCCCATGAGCCGTCGCCACCAGCCCTTTGGGACGGCGCTCAAACAGGGGCCGTCCCAATTGGTGTTCGGTTTTCTGGACCTGTTGACTAACGGCGCCAACCGTTACGCCGAGTTCGTCAGCGGCCGCACGAAGGCTGCCCAGTCGCCCCACTGCCTCAACGGCCCGCAGGCCCGCCAGTGTCGTTCGGTTCAGGTTTTTCATATAGCAGAGCTATATCATCGTGCAGAAAGAATCGATCAAATTCGGGGCTCATCTACATTATGTTCCAGGAATGCTAAATATACTCAAAACCATTCTGAGGCGCATGCGCCAACCCGTTTTGTCTTGCAGCACCAGCGACATTGCCAATGGCGCGTGGTCCTGCGACCCGCTTTCACATCCGCAATTGCGGAGCATGTCGCAGCGCGAGCTCGCCGACCTGCCCATCGATCCGAGACGAATTCAGCGCCGGTGCTGAGGAGTCTGCCGGCTCCTTGCAATTGTCCCGTCGCGTGGTCAGACTCCTCCTCAGAAAAGGGGGAACGACCATGAAGCGTATACGTCAGACCGGCAGACTGTTGGCAAAAGCGCTTTTGGCCTGCCTGGCGATCGCGCCGATCGCGGATGCACAGGAACAGATGCGCGTGCCGCCGATGGCGATTTACCAGGCCATGCTGGACGCCAACCGGCAATCTGGTTGGGTGCAGTTCCGCAATTATGGCGGTGCTCAGTGGGTCTATTTCACGGCATTGCAGACCATGCACTGCCGTCTGAAGGAAATACGCTATTCGGTCAATTCACGGCTATTGAACGAGCGGTTCCCGCTGGTCAAATGCAATCCGCAGATGCCCTTCGCTCTGCCGTCGGATGCCGGAGTGGAGGACATCGCGATCCGCCTCGCACCGGGATCTGCCAAAACGGTCGCGGTTCAGGTCGTCTGGGATGATGGCAGCACCAGTGATACGGCAATCTATGAGCCGTGCAAGGATGTCGGCGAACAGACCTGCGTCTGGCCCTTGCAGTAGTCCTCGGCAACCTCACGGCAAAAAAAGTCTCACCGTCTGCATCCAAATCAATCCGTGCTGCATCTCTGTTTGTAGAATGCAACCAAACGACAGGATTTGGGTCATGGAAGGCATGATGATCAATACCGGTGCCGGGGTGGCGGCGATCGGGTTCTGGCTCTTTCTCGCGGCCATCGTGGTGGCCGGCATGTGGTACGATATTCGCAAGCGAGAGGCGCAGCAGCGGACACTGCGCAGCATACTGGAGAGCGGCCAGCAGATTGACGAGGAGCTCATCGACAAACTGCTGTCTGCGGGTTCGGGCGGCAGGACCCAGCTTGCTCGTGAACTGATGGTCTGGGGCATCGTCGTGCTGTCCATTGCACCGGGTCTGGCCGTACTGGGCTGGTTCATTGCCTTGCAATATGCGCCGGCCCTGTATCCGGTTCTCGGTGCTGCTGCCCTTGTCGGCTTCATCGGCATTGGGCTGGTGGCCGCCGCGCGCATCGCCGGTCGCGGTGGTGATGCGGCCTGACCGCCATGCCGGGCGGACCTATTCAAACTGATCGGCCGGAGGCCTTGATCGTTGCCCTGGCGCAAACCGGGGACGAGGCAGCATTTGCCGAACTGGTGCGCCGGCGTCAGTCCTGGATCCGCAATCTGATGCGGCGCTTTAGCGGCGATGCCAACCTGGCCGACGATCTTGCCCAGCAGACGTTCGTGCAGGCCTGGAGCAGTCTTGGCCAATTGCGCCAGCCAGGCCATTTCGGCGGATGGCTGAAACGGCTGGCGGTCAATGTGTGGCTGCAGCATGTACGCAAGGCCGACGCGCTAGACGGTTCTGTGGAACTCGATGAGACAGCCCCCGCGGAGCCGGCTCAACCGGGTACCGCGGTCGACCTCGATCGGGCGCTCGCCACACTCTCTCAACCCGTTCGCCTCTGCATCGTGCTCGCCTACCACGAAGGCATGACCCACGGGGAAATTGCCGACTTGACCGGAATGCCACCAGGCACGGTCAAATCGCACATCCGCCGTGGAACCCAGCGCCTGCAGCAGATGCTGGCCGACTACACAACCGAGCCCAGGGAGAAGATATGACCGACGATCGCGACCGCACCCTTCAGGCGCTTTTTTCCGACGCCGAGCAAACCCTTGAAGACGAGGCGTTCACGGCAGGCGTCATGGCCAAAGCGACTGTGCTGCAACGCCGGACAATATTGCGACGGGTGGTCGTCTTGGCTGCAATCGTCTTTGTCGGTTTGCTGCTTGCCTCGCCGGTACAAACTTCCGTGGCCATGCTGGCCGGACTGCTCACGCATCCGCTGGTCGGTATCGACAATTCCACCGTGGCGCAGGTGGTATTGCCGGTGAACACCATTGCTTTTCCCCTGGCACTCGGGCTGCTTGCCCTGCGCGCATTTCGCCGCCGATTGTTTGCTTGACCGACCTGATCCGCTGGCTCCGGTAACGCATCTGTTAGATCTGTTGTAGATGCGACCATTTGCCGCGCTCTTTGAAGGGCGTATATTGAACCTGGTGCAGGTTGCGGGTTTGCGTAGCCGTTCCGCAGCGCCGTGACCTGATCATGCGAACCCTTTCAAAGGAGGACAGGTTATGGCTGACACGCAGCTTCTGAGGGACACCGGCGATACGATCGCTCATCCCGACGTGCGACAGATCACGACATCGGACGTGATGGATGCACTTCGCCTCGGCCTTGCCGACTTCTGGGAAAAACCGTCGCATTACGTGTTCCTGTGTCTGATCTATCCAATCGTGGGCGCGGTTCTGCTGACTTGGACGTCCGGCGGCAATGTCGTGCAGTTGATCTATCCGCTTCTGACCGGTTTTGCGCTCCTCGGCCCGATCGCCGGCATCGGTCTTTATGAGATCAGCCGGCGCAGGGAAAAAGGTCTCGACACGTCCTGGCACCATGCGCTCGAAGTGCGGCAGTCTCCGGCGATCCCGGCGATCATGGCGGTCGCACTGCTGCTGCTGGCGCTGTTCGTTGCCTGGATGCTTGCGGCACAGACCATCTACACGGCCCTGTTCGGCACCGGCACACCAGAGTCCATCGTTGGTTTCATCGGGGACGTGCTGACCACCCAGCGCGGCTGGACCCTCATTGTCCTCGGCAACGCCGTCGGCTTCGTCTTTGCTCTGATTGTGCTGTGCACGACGGTTATCGCCTTTCCACTGCTCCTCGATCGCAATATCAGCGCCTTTTCGGCCATCCAGACGTCGATCCGTGTCGTACAGGCCAATCCGGTACCGATGCTCTTCTGGGGCTTCATCGTGGCCGTCGCCCTGCTGATCGGAACGATCCCGCTGCTGGTCGGACTGGCAATCGTTATTCCGGTGCTTGGCCACACGACGTGGCACCTCTATCGCAAAGTGGTGGTGTCCGAAGGCAAGGCCTGACCAAAAAGCTCCCTGGGAAGCATGAGGGTCGGTGCCAGCACCGGCCCCCGCAACCGGCAGTTCCTGCCGCCGCCCTTTGCTCTAGCCCCAGCGCACCGCCATCGGTGCCGTGCCGCGAATGCCCATATGGCCCTTGAACTCTGGTGCGGGGCCGTTGAGCTGCATATCGGGCAGCTTCTGGCTCAACGCAATCAGCGCCTCTTCCATCTCGGCCCGGGCGAGAGCTTCACCGAGGCAGCGGTGCGGTCCGGCGCCGAAACTGACGCTCCAGCGCGGATGGTCGTCCCGGTGAATGTCGAAACGCTGCGGGTCTGAATAGACCGCCTCGTCGCGTTGCGCCGACAGGATGGAAAGCTGCAGCGGTGTGCCGGGAGACAGGGTCACGCCGTCGATCTCCAGTGGTTCGGTGACCACTCGGCCAAACGAGCCAACGGGTGGCTCGAAACGCAGCGCCTCGCGCACAGCACCTGGCGCCAAGGCGTCATCCGCGCAGACAGCCGTCCACTGGTCGCGATGGGACAAAAGCAGGTAGACCAGCGCGGTCAATCCGAAACGGGTGGTATCGCTGCCCGCGAGAATCAGGGAAACGATCTGCATCAGCGTTTCGGCGTCACTCAGGCCGCCATCCTCATCGACGGTGCGCAGATAGTCAGTGATGAAGTCATCGCGTGGCTCGGCGCGTCGCGTGGCGATCAGCTCCTCGACATACGTGTTCAGTTCACCGGCCGACTGTTCAATGCCGGGAAAATGTTCGGGACGAAAGAAGGCAATGCCGCGCGACATGCCGTAGACCATGGCCGCGAACCGGGGCGCTTCTTCGCGTGGGATCCCCAGAATTTCGGCGATGATGCGCGACGGCAGCGGCTTGGCGATGGCCTCTGCAAAGTCAGCTGCACGCTGCGCCTGACAATCGTCGATCAGTTCCGAGACCAATGCGCGAATGCGCGGCCGCCAGGCTTCGATCAGCTTGAAGGCAAAGGCGCGGGCTACCGGCCGGCGGCGCCGCTGGTGGGCAGGCGGGTTCGATAGCAGCATGGTGTTGGAGTAGAAATCGTGCAGCGCGCCTGAGGTGATACCGATCATCTCCAGCATTTCGGTTTCCACCTGGCGGGTGCGCGGATCGGTGGCCATTGCTTCGACATCGGCGTGCCGCGTGGCGATCGGCATGCTCGACCCGATGCGGATCACCCCGGACAGTGGCCGGTATCGGGCATAGCCCGCGTGGACACGGCCACGAAACTCATCGAGGTCAGCCTGCAGCGGATGTTTTGTTGTCATATGATCGTCCTTCTGCGTCCGCCCGTTGTCTTCCTAACCTCGTAGCTCACCGGGTTCAAATAGCAACCAACTCAGACGAGCATGATCCCGGTGCTGACCGGCACGCAATGGCCTTCGATGCGTGGCGGCTGGTCGGGACTGTCGACCCGCACGGTAATCTCACTGGGGCGGCCCATCTCGACACCTTGCAGGATCTCGAATCTTGTTGCTTCGAGCGCGCCGGCGAGCAGCGCCGCCAGCGCACCCGAGGCGCTGCCTGTCGCCGGGTCCTCCGGCGGATGACCCAGCGGCGACAGCACGCGAGAACGAATGTTCACCGCTTTTTCCTGATGCCCGTCGACCAGGAACGCGCAGACCGCGAAGCCGTCCACCGTTGCCGGGCCGCGCTCGGCGGCCTCCCGGAAGGCGGCAATGTCGGGAACGATCGCGGCAAGTGCCTTGCGGTCTGTCAGTTCGGCATAGGCAAAGGGCAGGCCGACCGAGGCGACGCAGGGGGCGACGCGATCCGTCACAATGCGATCGGCGTCCAGGCCGAGACAGCGCGCCATCAGATCAATGTGCACCGGGCCATGCACCTCCAGCCCTTGCGGAGCCGTGATCTCTGCGCCGCACACGGTGCCGTTTTCTGCAAGGACGTGCACGGCAACCGGCCCGCCCAGTTCCTCGAACCGCATGTCGGTGGCACCGTTGTAATGCGCGGCGGTTTCTTCATGGGCGATCACGAAGGCGGTGCCGACATTTGGGTGCCCGGCAAAGGGGATCTCGTCATGCGGTGTGAAGATCCGCACGCGCGCGGTGGCACTGGTTGTCTCCGGCGGCAGAACGAAGGTCGTCTCGGAAAACCCGAATTCCCTGGCGATCGCCTGCATGGTCGCGTCATCGAGACCGCGTCCGTCGTGGATCACGGCAACCGGGTTGCCGCCGAAACGCTGGCGGGTGAAGACGTCGACGATGGAATAGGGCACGCTCACGGAGCAACTCCGGCAGACTTTTTGATCTCGCCGCAGCTTCATCACAGGCCGTGATCCGTGTCGAGGCAATTCTCGTTTCATCCGCAAGTTGAAGAAATCGCCGCGCCATTTACTCGACATCAATGGTGCCCGTGTAGTTTCCGCCTGAACATCGAGGTGGAATATTGCTGAAGCTTCTGACGACATCAGTCCTGCACAAGTATATGGACCTCTATGTCAGCGCCGGTCGCGGCCTCGAGACGCGCATCGTCGAGCGGCCGGGGCTGTGGATGTCTGCGAAGGAGCTGGAAGTCCTGTCATCCGAGCTCGTTGAGGTGGCATCCCACACATTGCCGAAGGGCGATCTCGACTACGGCGTTTTCTCCGGCAGCGCCGAGGCGATGAAGAACACCGTGATTACGCTGGTGCGACGCAAGAGCGACGGCCGGCCGATCGCCTTCAACGCGCTGGCGCTGATGGACATCGACCTGGGCAACCGCCCGTTGCGGGTTCTGCATCTCGGGCTGGTGATGGTCGATCCCCACGAACAGTCCCGCGGCCTGTCCTGGGTGCTCTACGGATTGACCTGCCTGCTGCTCTTCTTCCGCAACCAGTTGCGTCCTTTGTGGATTTCCAGCGTGACGCAGGTTCCGGCGGTGGTCGGCATGGTGGCCGAGACGTTTTCCGAGGTCTATCCGGCGCCTGAAATGGCCCGCAACCGCTCGCTCAAGCATCTGCTGATCGCCCGCCAGATCATGCGGCATCACCGCCATGTCTTCGGCGTCGGCGACGATGCCGGGTTCGACGAGGACCGGTTCGTCATCACCAATGCCTATACCGGCGGCTCCGACAATCTGAAAAAGACTTTTGACGAGGCGCCGAAGCACCGCAAGGACCGGTTCAACGACTTCTGCCGCGAGCAGCTCGACTACGGCCGCGGCGACGACGTGCTTCAGCTGGGCTTCATGGACCTGGCGTCGACCCGTCGCTACGTCCAGAACAGCGTTCCTTCCGGCGCGCTGTTCGGGCTGCTGGTGGCCGTCACCTTCGCCACACTGCAACGCCTGATTCTTCCGGCCGTCTACTGGTTCGACAGCTCGCGGCAATGGGGCATCCTGAGACCGAGAGAAAAATGACCGCAGCCTTTACCTATGACGAGTTCACCACCCGCAACATCGGGTTTGTGACCGAGGCCGAACAGCAGGCCCTGCGCGGAGCAACCGTTTTCGTCTGCGGCACCGGCGGCATGGGCGGTGCCTGCGTGTTTGCACTCGCCCGCGCCGGGGTCGGCAATCTGGTGCTGGCCGACATCGACAATTTCGAGGTCTCCAACCTCAACCGGCAGGCCTTCGCCTTCATGAACACGGTCGATCGCCACAAGGCCGAGGCGACGCGCGACATCTGCATGACCATCAATCCCGAGATGAACATCACCGTCCACCGGGACGAATGGCCAACCCAAGTCGAGCAGACGGTCGCCGACAGCGCCATCGTGGTCAATGGCACCGACGATCTCGGCGCTTCGCTGCTGCTCTACCGCACGGCAAAGAAGCACGGCCGCGGCGTCATCGACGCCTATGCCTCGCCATTGCCGTCGATCTATGTCACGCAGGCCGGCGATCCGATGCCCGAAGAGCGCCTCGGCTACCCCACCATTGGGACGCCCTGGGATGGCCTCAGCGAGGAGCAGCGCAGCGAAGCCTTTCTGCGCGAGGCCGAATACGTGATCCTTCATTCGACGTCGCGCCGCTATGTCGATCTCGATCTCGCGGGCGAGGTGGCCGCTGGCACCCGCAGCCGCATGTCGTTCGCGCCGATGGTGCTGACCACCGGCATGCTGATGGCCTATGAGGCGATCAACGGCATCCTGAAACGGCCGCCCGGCGCCGATTGCCGCGGCTGGTTCTTCAATCCCTATACGGGGCGGGTCGAGCGGCCGCGCAATGCCCTGTCGGCCATGATCCTGGCGCCCATCGTGCGGCGGTTTCTGCGGCAGATGATGGCAGGATCGGCCGATGCCGGTTGACCTGATCGCCGACACGTTCGTTTCGATCAGCGCCGTTGTCGGCCTGCTGATCCTGCGCGCCATGCTGAAAACGAGCGCCCGCACGCCCGTAACCGTACGCTTCCTGTTCGGCATCGACGTGGTCGCCGTGCTGATGTTCACCCGGGTGCTGTTCTGGCTCACCGGCAACTGGATATTTGCCACGGCGGTGGTCATCGCAGCCGGATTGATCCCGCTGGCAACGTTGCTTTTGTGCGAAGGCCTGCTGCAGCGTCACGCGCCGCGCCTGTTGAAATGGGTGGCCGCCGGCGGTGCACTGGCTTTCCTGGTGCTGGCTTTTGTCGACCCGCAGTCTTTGGGTGTCGCAATCGGCCTGGTCGTGTTGCAGACCTTGGTGTTCTTCAGCGCCGGCTACCTGGTGCTGACGCGCGACCGGGACAGCCTGTCGGCGGCCGAAAACGGTGCGGTCGAACGCATCGGCCTGTCGCTGCTGCTGATCCTGCCCTTCGCCATCACAGACTACCGGTCCGAATTGATCGACACGCCGGTGCGCCTCTCCGGTATCGCCGTGCTGTTCCTGTGCTGGCTGTCCGTCAGCCTTCGGCGCGGCGGGTTCAATCATCGCGAAGTGCAATCCTCGTTTCTGATCCTGCTTTGCGTTCCCATCGTAGCCGGTCTGGTCATTGCCGGTGTGGCCGAGTCCGACGTGCGCACGGCTTTTCAGGTGACCGCGATCATCGTCAGCGCCGCCGTTTTGTCATCGCTTGCGATCGAGGCCCGTGCGTTGCGCCGCGAACGGGAGCGGGCGAGCCTGCTGCGCTACGTCGCCGGCAGCCCCGATGATCCGGAAACCTTCCTGAGCGGATTGCAGAGCCAGGCGTCCGTGGCCGATGCAGTGATCCTCAAGGGCGACGAATTGCACGATTTCGACGAAAGCTTCCGCGGAGCGCTTTGCCGGCATCCGGTCCGGCGGCTGTCCGATCTCGGCCAGAGCGACTTCGGCGCCGGCGACGAACAGCTGCGCTGGTTCTTCGAAAAATACGCTGCCACCCATGTTCTGTTGGCCGCGGATGACCCGTTCACCGTGGTTGCACTCAACATCCCGACGCTGTCGCAATCGCCGTCGACCGAGGCGGAGTTGCAGATCGTCCAGCGCATGGCGCATCTGCTCTCGGCGAGGGCCGCGGCATGATCCGGCTCGAGGAACGCGAATTCGACGGCTTTTTCGAAACGCCGTTCAACGCCTACGGAGGCGATACGGCTTACGTGTCGCCGATGAAGTCGGACCTGCGCCGGTTCCTGACCGCCGGTGTCAATCCGCTCTTTGCCAGCGATGACGATTTCACCTTTTTCACCGCCGTCCGCGACGGCCGTCCGCTGGGGCGCATCGTGGTTCATGTTCACACGGCATCGAACCGGCTGCATGACACCAACCGCGCCAGCTTCGGCTTTTTCGACTGCGCCGAAGATTCCGCAGTCGCGGCAGCGCTCCTGCAGGCAGCCGAAACCTGGGCCCGCAACAAGGGCCTGACCGAACTCGCGGGCAACTTCAACCTGACCGCCATGCAGCAGATGGGCGTGCAGACCGGTGGCTTCGGCAAGCCGGCCTATACCGACATGATCGTCAATCCGCCGCACATTCCGGACCTGCTAAAGCAAAACGGGTTCGTGGCCGATTTTCCCATGACGACGTTCGATCTCGACCTGTCGAAGGCGTCCATTGGCGACCGGCCGCCCGACAGCCGGTTCCGCTTTGTGCCGGTGAAGCGCAAGGACTTTGCTGTGCTGATGGAGCAAGCCCGTGTGGTGCTCAATGACGGCTTTGCCGAAAACCCGATGTTCGTGCCGCTGACCTCCGAGGAATTTCTCTTCCAGGCCGGGGAGATGACGACCATTCTCGACCCGCGCCTGTCGTCGATCCTGGCCGATGGCGACCGGCCCGTCGGCGTGGTGATCTGCATCCCCGATCTCAACGGCCTGCTGAAGGCGACGCGGTCGCGGTTCGGGCTGCTGACGCCATGGCACTTCCTGCGCTTTCGCCTCAACCGCCGCCGCGCGGTGATCATCTTCTATTCCGTGGTGCGCGACCAGCACGGGCAGGGCATCATGGGCTCCATGCTGTCGCGAACCCTGAAGGCGCTTATATCGGCGGGCTACGAACGGCTCGGCATCACCTGGATCGCCGACGTCAATCCGGCCAGCCTGCGCCAGATGGAGCGTCTCGGCGCCGAACCGCTGCATCACCTGAACCTGTTCCGGAAAGACCTGACATGACCCGCGACGCGCTGCTTGCCCTGATCCGCGAAGCCGCGCTGGCGCCTAGCGTGCACAACGTGCAGCCCGCCCGCTGGCGGCTGGCCGACGACGGGTTGATCCTGTTCGAGGATCTCGAGGCGCGCCTGCCGGTGGGTGATCCCGACGGCAACGACGCGGCGATCAGCCTGGGTGCCGCTGTTGAGGGACTGTCACTTGCTGCTTCGCAATCCGGATTAACGGTCGAACTGGACGATCGTCCGCTGCCGGAAGCTACGGCGACGCTTCGGCCGATCACACGGGTTCGCTTCGAAAACGGAGCTGCGGCCGATCCATTGGCCGACGTCGTTGCGAAGCGCCAGTCCTGGCGCGGCATGTTCGCACCTGCCGTTGCGGCTGACCGCGAGACGCTCCGGTCGTTGCAATCGGAGGATTGCGCGGTGTTCGCCGGAGACGGACAACTCGATGCCCTGGCCAAACTGGTCGACGACGCAAGCTTCGGCTTCATGCGCGATGCAGCGTTTCGTCGTGAACTCGTCTCGTGGATGCGGCTGTCGCGCCGTCACGAACGCTGGGCCTTCGATGGGCTGAACGCCCAGGCGATGAACCTCGGAGCCGTCGAGGCGGCAGCGGCCGGCCTCGTGCTCGGTCCGGTCTTTCCGCTCCTGGACGGTCTCTCGCTGGCGGGCAAGGCGCTGGCGGAAACCGCGAAAACGACGTCGGCCGCCGGCATTCTGCTGTTCCACCGGCCAAGCAACGAGCCGCCCTTCGATAGCGGCCGCGCCTTCTACCGCCTGTGGCTGCGCATCGAGGCGGCCGGTATGGGTGCGGCGGTTCTGGCGGCCCTGGCGGACAGCCCGGAAGCGGCATCCGAACTGGCACGGCAAGCCGGCCTGCCGGCAGACCACCGGGTCGTCTCTGCCTTCCGCGTCGGCCGCCGCCCCGACGGCGCTACTTATCCGCGCGCTCGTCGGCCGATTGAGGAGTTGCTGGTCTAGGGCAGTGCCCTCGGCAGCGAATTCAGAAAGCTGCAATTTCGGGGAGTTGCTGGTTTGGGGCACATGGCGATTTATTGTGGAGATCGCAATTTCGGGGACAGTTTACTTAATTCCCGCGAGATCAGTTCCGGGCGATAAGTTTATGAAAGAATTAAGTAAACTGTCCCCGAAATTCTGGCACTGCATTGCCGCAATGAGTGCGTGTTCCGGCATCAAAGCAGCTTGAGGAATTCAATCAGCTGCCGTTTCTCCGCTTCGCTCAGTGACCCGCCAAAATCGTGGCCGGCATTGGATTGTCCCGGCAGGCTGGTGTCGTACCAGACCGGATTGGAGAACGGCGTGTGGTCTTCCGGATAGGCCCCGTCGGAACCGATGCGCAGCCCAAGCCGGTCAAAATCCAGTGCGTGGCCGCCCACCTGAAACCGCTGTGGCCGGCGCTCCGGTGTCAGCAGATCCTCGACCGTCGGCACCGATCCATTGTGCAGATACGGAGCCGAGGCCCACAGACCCGTGAGCGGCGGCGCGACATATTCATCCGTGCGGGCAACGGCGATTTTCGAGCCGTAGAGGCTGTCGCCAATGCGCTCGACCAGCGCGTCTGAGAAGACCGAAGCGCGCAGCGGATCGGTGCCGACATCGCCGCGCCAGTTGGGAAAGCTTTCCAGACACAAGCGGTCGCCATCCCGCACGTAGGTCCCGTGACATTCGGCGCAGTACCGTGCGAACACGGCTTCGCCGCTGCGGGCGAGCGCGTCGTCGACGGGGCCGGGGAAGGGCTGCGGCCGATAGTCTTCCTTCAGGAAGGTGAAAATGTCGGACGCCTCTTGGAGATAGGTTTCGGCGGTTTCCGAATGCACGCCCATGCTGGGCACGGTGAAGAAGGTCGCAATCGTTGCCAGCGCCCGCAGATGGTCGTCATCGACATCCGCCGCGCGGGTCGGCCGCTGACGCTCCTCGCCTGGAACGGCATAGGCGCCGTCAACCAGCAGGCTGCTGCGCCGGTGCCGGTCGCCGAGATCAGGGACCGAGACGAAACCTGCGTCGCCCGGCCCACCACCGGCAAGCGGCACACCCAATGCGTGCTTCAGCGCGGCAACGCCATTGGTGGCGCCCGGCACGCCGTTCGGAAAGGACAGGGGACGATCGGCATCGCCGAGGGCCGCCAGTTTCTGCCGGACCAGCGGCAGCACCAGCCAGCGCAAGGTCTGCCGCTCGCGCCAGCCCATATCGGAAAACAGGGCGTCCGCCGTCTCGAGCAGCCGGTCGGGCTCAGCCATGCCAAGTTTCAGCGCCTGAAGAACGCCGACCGTATAGGCCTCCAGATCAAGCGAGGTGTTGGGCATGCCGAGCCAGGCGCGCAGCGGATCCGGTTGTCCGTCGGCGGTGTAGGTGACACCCGCATGGCAGGCCGGGCAGCCAAGGTTGATGACCCGCACGGTCGTTCCGCCAACCGGCGCCAGATCGCCGTAGGTGAACCCCAATGGCATTGGTCCGGCCTGCGTTTCGGCTGCCGCGGGCCGGTTGGCCGGAACCGCGCCCGGCAGAAACCCAAACCCCGACAGGACGCCGTCCAGCGTCTCCTTGTCGGCCGGCAGATTTTGATCCTGCGATTGCGCCTGGAGCACCAGTGCCGCCGCCACCAGCCGCCAGGGCAGGGCATGGGTCTCCAGTGCGGACATGCTCAGGCCACCGAAGGCAGAACCCTCGAAGGCCGCGGCGCCACGGTCCGAAGCGGATGCGCTGGCGGGCAACGCCGGGATCGCCAGCGATGGGGTTTCATGGCGCGCAAAAAACCAGAGGCCGGCCGCAATAGCGGCGACCCCGACCGTGCCACCGAGGATCCACCGCCGCATCACGCGACGACCGTTTCCGGTTTCTCCGACAGAAGGCAACTCGTTTTCATCCGAGTCGCATATCAGTTCATGTTTTCGATTTGCTGAATCAACCGAGAGTGGCCGGCTCTTGGGGCCGATCTTTTGCCCTGTGATCTGCTTTTTTGATCAGGATGTAGGCCAGGCAAAAGACATTCAGCCCGGCCAGAACCGCTTCGACCGTCGTCGGCCGCAAAAGGCTCTCATCCGGAATAACATCGACAACCAGGCTGACCGATCTTCCCAGGACGATGCCGACGAAGATGACGCTCAGAACGACAAAGGACGTGACCTGGAAGCGCGCGATGAAGATGCCAAGAAAGGCAACGATGCCCCCCAAGACCATTTCGGCACCGATCCCTCTGATTTCGCTGGCCATTTCAGTGGTTATCGTTTGTCCGGAACCTTCAAGATAGGTCTGCAGAAATACGGCCGCCGACGGGTCCATCAGCCTCATGGTGCAGACATAGAACAGCGCCAGGCCGGACAGCGCCAAGACGATATTATTGAATGTATTCATACTGCTTCTCCACTTTTGGTGATGAGACGTGTCACCAGCAAGGCGTGATACCGATGTCAGCGCGTCATACGTCATATGATCACTGATCAGATGATAATCTAATCAGTGATCAGATTGTGTCAATATCGGATTTGTGCTTGGGTGAATGACATGAAAAGCGAAACCACCCCGCGTGACACCTACCATCACGGCAATCTTCCGGAGGCCCTGATCAACGAGGGTTCAAAACTCCTGGCCGAAAAGGGAATTGACGGGTTCAGCATGCGTGAGGTTGCACGGCGCGCCGGCGTGGCCGTGGCAGCGCCTTCGCATCATTTCGGCAATGCCAAAGGCCTTCTCACCGCAATCGCGGCTGAGGGGTTCGGCAAGCTCGCGAACCACATGGAACTGGCAGCTGCGACCTCGCACGATGCCGAAGACAAGGTGGTCGCAATGTGCAAGGCCTATCGCACGATGGGTCAGAGCCACCCTGGCTATGCCGCCATCATGTTCCGCCTGGAGCAGTTGGATAAAAGCGATCACCGATTTCGGGAACAGGCGCAGTATGCGTTTGATCTTTTCGCGAAGGCGCTGAAGCAAGCGGCTTCGCCAAGTGTCGACGCCGTCAAAATCAGCTATGCCGCAAGGATGCTCTGGGCAACGATGCACGGGCTTGTCGATCTGGAGATCATGGAGGATCGGGAGGCCGAGGAGCTGATCCGTTTCTCGGTGACCACCGTGTTGGCCGGGATACGGTGAGACGTTTCTCCAATCGCCAATCCCTAAGAGCCTCTAAAGTTTGGCCCGCCTACAGGTTCGGCAGAAACAGGTTGATCAGCTCTTTCCCCAAGGCTTTGTTGCGAGAGGCGACTTCGGCGTTCAGTTTTTCCACTTGGTCTCCCGTCAGCGTCAATTGCGCGGGGCAGGGAAAGGCCTCCAGCATGGCGCATCGGTAATACGTTGGCGGATGGGTGGCGTCGAGCGTCAGCAATTCGGCTTTGTTGATGCGTCTGACTCGCTCCATCTCGCGCGTCGGAATCGTCTCGAATTTGGAGACGAAGACAGGGACAATCTTCTCAGGCTCATGGGTGCATTGCCTGGTGGCACTGAAGAGATCCTGTGCATTCTCTCCCAAAACCGACGAACGCTCGTGGAAGGAGATGAACTCGCGCGTGCCCGATACTCTGGAACCGAGATAGTCGGCAAGATATTCCGCTCTCTGTGATGAGCTCCAGCTCAAACGAACGAGCGCGCCTAAAAGCAGGGCAACCGGTATCGATGCCAGCAGGCCAAAATAGTAGGTCGCAATGCTTTCCCCGAACCAGTCGTCGGTCCCGTGCCAGCTGTACCGGGGGCTGGTGACCGGATGCTGTGGCCTCAGGAAGCTGTACCAACTCGCAAGCGTGCCGATTGCATTGCCGATCCAGTAGTTGCGTTTGACATCGCCGTTGACCCGGTGCGCGAGCTCGTGGGCAATGAGTGCAACTTTCTCGGCACCATCAAGTGAGAGCCACAGCGGCGCGCCGAGGATCAGGTAACTCTTCTGTCGGATACCGTACTGGCCGTAGGCGGCATTGATGTCGAGATCGACGTAGATCTCGTCGACCGTCTCGGTGCCCATCGTCCGGGCGACCTCATCGACCAGCTCATAGAGTGTCGGCGCCTCTTCCCGGGACAGGACATGCGCGTCGGGCTTCCGCCCGAACCGTGGACGCAACGCGTAGGCCGCGCCAATCAGCGCCAGCCCGATCAGTGCCGGGATCCAGTGAAACCAGGTGGCAATCAGGAACCAGAGGCCAGCGGCCAGAAGCACCACGGTCGTCAGATGCACGGGGATCGCCAGCAGGCATGCCATCAGGAAGGCAGCGGTCCGTTTTGGTTTGCCGATCGCCTGTTTGCTGTTCTTCAGCTCCGAAAACAGCCGTTCGCCCTGCCGTTGCCCGAGTCGTCGGTAGATCCGGTCGAACAGGCCGCTTGGCGCTTCGACCTGCGGCTCGCAACACCATCCGCATTCCGGACACCAGGGCCGGAAACCGGGATCGACGGTGATATCCGTCGCGCATTTCGGGCAGGCGATGGTCTCTGACATGGGAACCGGTTCGAATCTTCGAACGCTACAAAGGTGTATCCGGATCGATTTTGCAACCGGGATGCGGGGATGGTTTACTGGAGCAGTTGTATCTGGCAACCGTTCAGCGAGGCCAAGCGAAGAATTTTGGGGACAGTTTACTTAACTCGGCATGATGATTAGCCGCTGGAGCGAACCGCCTGGGAATTAAGTAAACTGTCCCACTAGTGTCCGGGAAAGTTGCCGCTGTTTTCTCTTAACCCATTGTGATCATGATACGATTGTCCGCTTTTGGGGTGTTAGCGACTTGAATCGCTGCTCTACCTCGACTGATCCTTTTGCCATCTGCAACGGGTATGGGATCGGACGATGTATGAAGGCAAACTGGTATTCTCCCAGCTCATGGAACACCTGCCTCAACACACGTTTCGGCGCTGTGTAGAGCGTTATGGCGGCGACCGCTCGGTCAAGAGCTTCACCTGTCAGGACCAGTTCCGCTGCATGGCCTTCGCGCAGCTCACCTACCGCGACAGCCTGCGGGACACGGTCACCTGCCTGAACGCCCAGCGCGGCAAGCTCTACCACATGGGCATTCGGGGAGCTGTCCGACGCAGCACGCTGGCCGATGCCAACGAGCGGCGCGACTGGCGCCTCTATGCCGCTTTCGCCCACGCACTGATTGCCACCGCCCGTCGGCTCTATGCCGGCGACCGGTTCGGCGCTGCGCTTGATGGAACCGCCTATGCGTTGGATACCACCACGATCGACCTATGCCTGTCGTTATTCCCCTGGGCGCGCTTTCATCACACCATGCGGTCAAGTTGCACACCATGATCGATCTGCGTGGCAATATTCCCGTGGTCGTTCATATAGATGACGGCAAGTCCTATGATACCGACATCTTCGATGTCATGATCCCCGAACCCGGCGCCATCTATGTGATGGATCGCGGCTTCTTCGATCTCGTCCGGCTCTACCGGCTCACAACCGTCGGGGCCTTTTTTGTGATCCGCGCCAAGAACAATCTGCGCTTCCGCCACATCGCTTCGCGACCCGTCGCTCCGGATCAGGGCCTGATCTGCGACCAGATCGTGACCCTAACCGTCAGATTGAGTGGCAAGCGCTATCCCGCAAGGCTGCGCCGCGTGAGCTATCGCGACCCGCTGAGCGGAAAAACACTCGTCTTCGTCACCAACAACTTCCACATTCCGCCCCAAACCGTCGCTGATCTGTACCGGTGCCGATGGCAGATCGAGCTGTTCTTCAAGTGGATCAAGCAGCATCTGCGTATCAAGAGCTTCTTCGGCACTACCCAGAATGCTGTCAAAACCCAGATTTGGATTGCCCTGTGCGTCTACGTGCTCATCGCCATCGTCAAGAAAAGGCTCGATCTCGACGCCAGCCTTTACACGATCCTGCAAACCATCAGTGTAACTGCCTTTGAAAAAGTCCCACTCGATCAACTGCTTAACATCAAGGCACACTCGCCAGAAAATCTCCCGGAGAATAACCAATTGAATCTATTCGATAATTAACCGGACACTAGTGAAACTGTCCCCAAAATTTCGGGCGCCGAAGTGCTTGCAATAATGTACAGAACCCCCTCGGCAAAACGGGCCCGGGCTTCCACCCGGCCCCACCTTCTCATCTACTCACCCTTTCATGCGGCCCTGGCCAGTTCCGGCTTCTCCGCCGCCATCTTCGCTACGGCCACGAAGTCGACCTTGCCGGAGCCGAGGACCGGGACGGCGTCGACGCTGCGGACTTCGGCCGGGACCATCAGGTCCTGCTGGCCGGTGGCGCGGGCGTGGGCGACGAAGTCCGCGCGGGTGGCGTGCGGGTTGTCGGTGATCAGCACCAGGCGTTCGCCCTTGCGCTCGTCCTTGATCGCGGCAACGGCCGAGAGATTGTCGGGCCACAGGGTCGCGGCGAGCGCCTCGACGGCGGCCAGCGACACCATCTCGCCGCCGATTTTGGCGAAGCGTTTGGCGCGGCCCTTGATGGCGATGTAGCCGTCGGCGTCGATCGTGACGATGTCGCCGGTGTCGTGCCAGCCGTCGGCCGGCGGCTTCAGCACGCCCGGCTCGTCCGCGAGCAGGTAGCCGGCCATGATGTTGGGGCCGCGCACGAACAGCCGTCCGCCTTCTTCGACACCGGGCACCGTTTCAAGCCGCGCTTCCATGCCGGGCATCAACTGGCCGACGGTGCCGGCGCGGTTGTGCATCGGCGTGTTCAGTGCGATCACCGGCGCGGCTTCCGTCACGCCGTAGCCTTCCAGCACGCGCAGGCCGAAGCGCTCCATATAGGTGGCGCGGGTGGCGTCGCGCACCGGCTCGGCGCCGGCGAAGCAGTAGCGGATCGACCGGAAATCGTAAGGGTGCGCCGCACGGGCATAGCCGGACAGGAAGGTGTCGGTGCCGAAGATGATCGTCGCATTGGAGCCGTAGATCAGCTCCGGGATCTCCTTGTAGTGCAGCGGCGACGGGTAGAAATAGACCGGCACGCCGGAGACCAGCGGCAACACCGTGCCGGCGGTCAGCCCGAAGGAGTGGAAGACCGGCAGCACGTTGAACACCTTGTCGCCGGCATGGAAGTCGATCCGCGCCGCGGCCTGGGCCGCATTGGCGAGGATGTTGCGGTGGCTGAGCACCACGCCCTTGGGCGTGCCTTCCGACCCGGAGGTGAAGAGGATCGCCGCCGCATCGTCGAAATCGGCTTTGACCCGCACCCGGCTGCGCGACACCAGGCCTCGCAGCTTGTCGAGCGTGCTGACGGTCTCGCGCAGATCGTCCAGCCAGACGATGTCGACCTTTCCTTCAATCGCCTCGATGATCGGCTCGAGCTGCGCCTGTTCGATGAACGCCCGCGAGGTCAGCACGGTTGTCACTTCCGCCGCGCGGCAGGCCGACAGGATGTTGGTCGCACCGGCGGTGAAGTTGATCATCGCCGGAACCTTGCCGGCCGACATCAGGCCGAACAGGGTGACCGCCGCGCCGTTGCTGTTGGGCAGCATGACGCCGACATGGCGCTGGTCGCCGAGCAGCCGCTCGAACTTGCGCGCCAGCACGGCGACGCCGGTCAGCATCTTGCCATAGGTGAGGGCGCCGGCGATCGGATCCTCGACGGCGGGCGCACCCATGCCGCGCTCCTTCGCCGTGGCGATCAGCCGTTCGACAATGCCGCGGTCCTCGTCCAGGCTGGTGCGGAACAGCAGGTCCGACATCATCCGGTAGAGTGCGGTGCCGGCAGCCTTGCGGCGCGCGCCGCCGGTCAGCGTTTCGTCGATCTCCAGCTTTTGCGGCGGCAAAATCGTCACCTTCACCTTGGGGAAGAGCTTGCGGCGCACATGCGGTTCACGCAGCCGCGAGAAGAAGCTCTTTTCCAGCCCCTCGATGCGCACGGGCAGGATCGGCGCGCCGGTCTTATCGGCGACCATGGCGGTGCCGTCATAGACCTTCATCAGCCCGCCGGTGACGGTGATGCGGCCTTCCGGGAAGATCACCAGCGGATTGCCCTCTTCGACCGCCTTGATCAGCGTACGCGTGGCCATCGGGTTGGCCGGGTTGAGCGGCAGCGCCTTGCTCAGCTTCAGGAACGGCTTGATCAATGGCTTCTCGGCCTGGGCGAGATCGATGGCGAAGGTCGGCTCGCGCTCGGTCAGCGCCATGGCCAGCGGCCCGTCGACGAAGCTCACATGGTTGAGCGCGAGAATGGGCGCCGGGCCGGCCTTGTCGACATTCTCCAGCCCCTCGACCTCGAGCCGGTGGAAGACCCGGAAGAGCAGGGCAACGGCGTCGCGCAGCGGGTTGGTCGGCAGGTTGACGATCATCCAGATGGCAGCCGCGACATTGAGCACGGCCAGCGCCAGCAGGATCGCCGGAGCGGAGACGCCCAGCGCCAGGACACCGGCCAGGATGCCGCCGCCGACGGCCATGAAGCCGGCGTTCAGCGCATTGTTGGCGGCGACGACGCGGGCGCGGCGGTCGGGTGCCGCCCAGTTCTGCAGGGCGGTGAAGCTCGGCACTGCCAGGAACGACCCGGCAAAGGCCAGGCCTGCCATGTCGATACCGGCGCGGATGGTGTTGTCCATCGCCAGGAACTCGGCAATCGAGCCGGCGGTGGCGGTCGGCGCCGCGCCATAGAGCACGTAGGCGAGGTCAAGGCTGAAGACGGCCATCAGCGCCGTGCCGATCGGCGCCGGCAGCAGGTTGACGCGGCCGGCCGACAGCCAGGCGGCGAGCGCCGAGCCGATGCCGACGGCAACCGCAAAGACGCCGAGATAAAGCGTGACGGCGCCCTCATGGCCGCCCAGCAGGTCCTTGACGATAACCGGCAGGACGGAGAGGAACAGCGCCCCCATCAGCCAGAACCAGGAGACCATCAGCGCCGTCTTGAACAGGCGCTTTTCGCCATGCAGCTCGCGGATCAGCCGGCCGGTGGAGCGGAAAATGTTGGTGTCGATTGTCAGATCGGGCGCGGCCGAGCCGGTCGACGGGATGAAGCGGCTGATGAACCAGCAGCCGACGGCGAGCGCCATCATCAGCGTGCCGAAGACCAGCGTCGAGCCGCCATACTGGAAGGCGAGGCCGCCGGCGATCGTGCCGCCGAGGATGGCGGTGAACGTGCCGCCCTCGATCCAGGCATTGGCGGCCGGCAGTTCGTCGGGCTTCAGGTGGTCCGGCAGGATGCCGTATTTGATCGGTCCGAACAGCGCCGAGACGGCGCCGAACCAGGCCAGAGCGGCAAAGAGCAGCGGCACCGAGGAGAGCGCCATGCCGGCGACGGCGAGGCCGGCGCCGCCGATTTCGGCCAGCTTCAGCCTTTCGGCGATGCGCGCCTTGTCGAAGCGGTCGGCGATCTGGCCGCCGAGCGCCGAAAACAGCAGGAAGGGCGCGATGAACACGGCGCCGGCGGCGGCGATCAGCGACGCGCCGGCTTCGGAGCCGAGCTGGAACAGGATCAGGAACACCAGCGTGTTCTTGAGGAAATTGTCGTTGAAGGCCGACAGGAACTGGGTCCAGAACAGCGGCGCGAAACGGCGGGATGCGATGAGGTTCTTCGACATGGATACTCTCCCTCGGTGGTTCGGGAGAGGCCGGATATGGGCTGGGGAATACGGGAGACTGCGATTTCCGGGGCGGTCGCAATTTCGGGGACAGTTTACTTAATTCGGTTTGTTGATTTTCCACTTGCGCGATCCGCACGGGAATTAAGTAAACTGTCCCCGAAATTCTGGCACTGCCGTCAATCGAGTCCGTTCCTTCAACCCAAATCCGACCTCCTTTCCAATGATTGCCCGGCGGCGTCGATGACCTTGGCCGCCGCCGGGCGCTGCCACGGACGCCTATGCAGCGTCGCGGCGATTTACGTCTCTCAGGAGTTTCTCGGTCTTGGCGTCTTCGATTTTCGAAAGCAGCCGGTCGGCTTCGGCATTGTCGCGCAGCGTCTTGGTGACGGTGATCGAGCTGTGCACCAGCATGACCGCCGCCATGGCGTAGAAGCCCTTGACCGCAAAACTTGCTTCCATGAAGAAGATGCCGCCGGCCATCATCGCCACGGCGACGACGAAGGAGGCGATGGAAAACTGGGTCCAGGCCGGTGTGTTGGTGACGTTGACTTGGCTCATGGTCTTTCTCCTTTTGTGCTAGAGATGCGGGTCAGTTCTTGGCTTGCTTCGACAGCCGTTCGAGCACGGCGTCGGCGGAAGTTCTCAGCGGCTTGCCGCAGCCGGCCTCCGCCAGCTTTTTGGCGATGGTCGCCGGGTCCTGTTCGCCGTCCATGGCGTCCATGGCCTCGGCGGTCATGTCGATCTGGGTCTGGCGCTCGCGCAGGCGCTTGAGCGTCGCTTCGGCGTCGTCGAGCGCCGACAACCCGTTGCCGGGCACGGTCTCGCGCAGCGCCTGGGTGCGCTCGGTGGCGGTGGCCAGGCGTTGGCCGCGCTGCAGGTCGCGCAGCTTGGCTTCGGCGAGCCGCACATTGCTGCGCAGCTTGGCGATTTCGGTTTCGAAGCGGGTGAGGGCCTGTTGCGAGGCGGCACTTTCATCTTCCATCAGGGCGATGGTTTCGGCCGCCTCGCGGGCTAGCGCCTCTTCGCCCTTGCCGATCGCCGCGACGACGCGGCTTTCCAGGTCGGCGATGCGATCGAGCAGCTTTTGATGCTGCTCCCTTTCCTGCCGGTTCTGGGCGGTGGCGACGGCGACCGCCTTGCGGGCCGCCTCGACGGCCTGCGCCGCGTCGCGCATCTGCTGCTGCAGGAGGGTAAGCGCATGGCGGTCGACGAACTCCTCGCTCGCGGTGTGAGCGGCGCCACGAAAAAGCGTGAAAATCTGTCTGAGCATTCAATTTTTCCTTTCATGAACACTGTTCACGTTTTACATATGGCACGACCGTGAACATTGTTCAAGAAAAATGTGAACGCCGTTCACGATTTTTCGATATCTAAAGGAAGTAGGGTTAATGGGAAAACGCGAAGCCCTGCGCGAGCTGCTGACGCAAAAGCTGCTGGACGCCGCGACGAAGCGCATCGAGGCGCATAGCCTCGACGCGCTTCGCGCCCGCGACATCACCGACGACGCCGGCTGCGGCCTCGGCACCATCTACAAGTGCTACAAGGATCTCGACGACCTGATCCTGCACGTCAACTCCGCCACCCTGGCCCGCCTCGCCGCCGACCTGGGCGCCGCCGCCGCCGGCATCGACGCCCCGCGCCAAAAGCTCACCGCCTTCGCGCTCGCCTATCTCGCCTTCGCCCGCCAAAACCGCCACCTCTGGTTCGCCCTGTTCGACCACCGCATGCCCGAAGGCGAACCCGTCCCCGACTGGCACCTGGCCGAGCACGCCGCGTTGTTCGGCGCCATCGCCGGCCCGCTGGCAGCGCTACGCCCCGAGCTGGACGAGGCGATGCTGATGACCCGGGCGCGGACGATCTTTGCCGCGGTGCACGGGGTGATCGCGCTGAGCCTGCAGGACCGGTTTATCGGGGTGCCGGGGGAGGCGCTGGAGGGGGAGCTGGAGGCGTTGGTGGGGATGATGGTGGGCTAGGTTGTTGGGCTGTAGTTGGTAATCAGATACAGGATGTGAAGAATTCGCGCGTTGCGTCTTGCTGCCTCATCCAAGTTCGCAAATAGGCAACCATAAGATGTATGTGAGGGTAGCGCGATGTTTCAATCAGTTTAGGTGCGCTGTAAAAGACAACGTGTGATTGCTGCGGTAGGCCGATCTTTCAAAATAGACTCTCGGATGGAGTTTTAAGTGAGCCAAATTCCAAAGGAAGGTATGTGCAGGCGAGATGGTACAGTCAACAATCGTCAGCTGCGAAAACGTGCCTCACGTGGAGCGATTCCGGAAAAATTGCCATTGGTGCATATAACGGCGGTTTGGAACGCAAACGAGATAATTCGAAGCGGTAAGTTCGAGACGCGACGCTGTAATGTCTTTAAGAAGCAAATGCTCTATTTTTTCGTTCTTCGGCCTGCCTACCGTAGCAAATTCGGAGACGAAAAATCCCACCAACTTTCGCGTTTTCCAGCAGTGTTCGTTGTTACACCGAAAGCAGTGGATTCGCCGCTCCATGTATATCCCTTTGACACAGGCGGTGCAGTAGCCGGAGCGTTTTCAACCCAAGCAGATCCCTACATCCCACTGGAGGATTATGAGCTGGACCCGACTCACGCCGCAGCCTCTGGGCATATTGAGTGGGCATTTGGGTCGCTCGATGCCTACTTTGATGGCCAACTTAAAAACGATATCCTCGATGGCGTTCCCGATTTTGAAAGCGTTACACGCGGCTATATTGATGTAGCTCGCATGGGTAGAAGTGGCAGTAATCAACACGACAAGCGCGCCTCAACGGTTGAGCTCGCCGTAGGGCACGATATTGATCTCTCTGGCAATGTAATACTCGCGATTCTTCCAAAACAGTTCCTAGAGAGTTCCTCTGGCCCAAATGCCGAGGTCATGGCACGAGTGAAGCAACTAAATATTGAAGTTGAGACTTACGATTGGCAACCCAATACGAAGCCTGATGAATTTCAGGAAAAAATTTCCCAAGTTTCACGTACTTGGTTCGAAAAGAAAGAATTATTGTGACAGAATATAACGAAGGTCCTGAAGAATTGTTGTTGTCCGGTTATGTTCGTGGTTTCGAGAATGGTTTTGCACTTCCTTGCTATGCGACAGGGTCCCAGGCCAACATCTGGTATGTCGCGATTTGTTCGGTGGACGGGGATCACTCGGGTACGATTACAGGATTCAGTTTGTTTGATACAGAGCGTGTGCTGAAACTTCCCGAGGCACAGCAACGAAAAATTGCTGTTGGTGCTCAATGGCAAGATGTCTTTTTTTGGGCGGACAAAGCTTATGTCGGCCTCCCGGCAGATATACTCAGAGATCTGCACGCTCATGTCGAGGAGATTGCATCAGAGGCACCCATTTCACTGTTGGATCTCGCGCTCTCGTCCGGAGAGGGCGATGTTTGTGGTTTGGTTCAAACTGCATTTGAGCACATCAACCGCCGGTACGGCGCGGAAATGGCTGACACTTGGTTTCGCGAGATGCTGGTCCGCGAGCAAGTGCAACTTGTCACTCGAAGGCTCGTCGTTGAAGCTGAGCTTTCACACGCCCTGCTAAAGGATGTGCAACAAATCGTCGTTCGGAAGATAAACGGTAGATTCCAAATAACTTTACCGAAAACAATCGCTCATGCCCTTAGTGGGGAGAGTCGCCTTGGCGAGATCGAAGATCTGATACAGATGTTCGCAGCCGCTGTGAACACTCACATCGATGTCATGCAATCTGATGACAGCTACAAAGTCGATTCACATCACCGCACCACGTCGCCGGAAGAGGAAGAATTTGAAGAGGCTACTCACCCCCCAAACATCTTGATTGTAGTCTCTGGAAAAAGAGCCAGGGCGATCTCACGCCATCTCAATGCTCCGGACTGGCTCCCAGTCTTCCAACGGCAGTTCACCAAATTTCGTAACTTTGTGCTTCGACGGAATCCCGAATTGGGGCAGACTCGACCCAACTGGTCGGTTAGCCAGGGCAAAATCGATATAGTCGACGAAAGCAGACTTCAGTCAGCGCAGGGCGATTATACCACTATTGTCTGGTTGGTTGACGACCAAGTCATTCTTGATGAGAAACCTAGCGTGCTGAAATCCATAAGCAGTGCGTCAAAGGACGCCCTGTTTCTTGTTGCTCCAGCTTTACCAATACATGGGCCATCACGGGCTCTTTCCCGGATTGACAAAATACCTGCGGATGACGTGCAACTAGACTGCGTAATTGATACGTCATTGGCTCGCTCGCCCTTCTGGACTGGAAATCCGCGGCGCGCGATCGATCGCCGCATTGGAGACATTATAATTGGATCAGCATCGATCTCAGCACTAGACCAACGGCTCCGGTATGAGCTTATCAAGAACCGTCCGAAATACGACTTAAAGCTACTTTCGTTCGCACTAGTGGACGACGGCCTAAACAGTCCCAATCCGGAACTTGGCCTACTATCCGAGTCCTCCTTCACCAGTCTAAAGCCCCCCTTGCAACAAGGCATCGTCGAAACGATAGGCCGTTTTAGGGTCCAGCCATTCTCCAAACAATCAATTGGGATCAGTTCGGGTTACTATTCAATTCGGCAGCACGATCCTGACTTCAGACTATTCGTTGAAGCCGTGGTTGCGGACCTCGCTCGCGGCGAAGCATCGGTGCGTCTACCAGAGCAGTTTGAACTCAGATTTGACCCTCAGTACGATCCGTCCCAGGCGCAGTTAGACCTCGCCGTAGCTATCCCGGGTGCTCGATCTGACCCTCATAAGGGCATTATCATAACCGCCGAAGCCCCATCCGTGTCCGCAGTGAGTTCCGCTTTTGGTGCTGGGTGGGCCATCAGCCGATACACTGACAGAGAAACCTTGATAGAACTACTTGGGTCAGAACCTTGGAAGCCTGAGTTTGCGCTTCCGCGGGAAATGCGCCTCCCGGTACTGCGGCGCCTTGCCCGAAATCGTCATCTCGCAGTAAGAGGTGTGGATCCTCGGGATATTGTCCGCGTTCCGCTCAGCGCTTTCAAGGCATGGCGATCGAACGCAGGCGATTCGCCGTTGCTGATTGAGGTGCGGAGGTATCAGGCGACTCTCAAAGATGAAACAGTGTCTGATGTCGCAATTCCCAGGGTAGTTTTTGAAGATGCGCAACGTTCAGGCGATCCAGTAGCAACAGAACTGCGGCGACTCCTTGGGAAGGATTCCTACGAGTTTGGTAATCGACCACTAAAGCGGCCTAGTGACTTGCTTACGGCATGGACACCACCCCGCGAAGGAGCCAAACGATTTGCACTCGAAGATGGACGGCTGCCGGTATCGATTATGGAGCTCGCCCCCGACATCGTGCCGGCGCAGCGCCTGTTCATAATCGACGGTGACGGGTCAGTGCCAGCGCTGTTCACGTCACGACTTTTCGATGTTTGGGCACGCGCGACGCTATCGCGGTCGACGAGCTGGGTGTCACGCTTCTCAGTAAGTAACACCTTTGAGACCCTACCAATTCCAAAAGAATTTTTCGTACTCCACGGCGACGCCGTAAACAAGCAGCTTAGACTAGCTAAGCCCGCGGGTGAATTCGCCAGCTTGGTTCGGGCTCTAGAAGAAGAGCCGCGTAGGTTAGGCTCACCGCTTGGCTCGGATCACAATGGTGGATGGGCTGGCCATCCGTATTTCGAGGAGATAAATGCGGCTTTGTTGTCAATGTTTGATTTACAGTCGAATGCGACGGATCTCGACATTCTAGGTCGCCTTCTGGCAGTGAACCAATCGTCAGAGTAAAGTTATTTATTGACTTCGGCTGCGCACCGCAGCTTCCACCTCGTCAGCACAACACCTGAGATTTTCTTTGATCTGATGTTCCCAAATTCGAATTACCTGCCAGCCTTTCCTCGAAAGCGTCTGGTTAACGAGTTCGTCGCGTTTTTTGTTTCTGTCGATTTTCTGTCTCCAGAAGTCGGCATTGGTCCTTGGCGACGTGCTGTGATCTGGGCAGCCGTGCCAGAAACAACCGTCGACGAAAACCGCTATCCTGGCCCCAACGAAAACAATATCCGGCTTTCCAAATGTCCTCGTCGAGGTCCGATAGCGCAGCCCACGGTCCCACAATTCACGTCTCAGTAGCATTTCAGGCTTAGTGTTTTTCCCGCGGTTGCGCGACATGCAGTAGCTCCGCTGGGTTGGAGTGAGTACGTCAATCATTGTTGCTCCACGGTTTTTTTCATCATGGCCCTAGGATTGACGTGACGCAACCTGGTAGAAGGGTGGCGTAGAGTTAGTTCATGGGTGAGACGATCCGAGCACTTGACATATTCAGCGGCGGAGGAGGAAGCAGTTTCGGCGCGCGCGCCGCCGGAGCCGAGATCGTGTGCGGAATTGATATGTGGGACGTTGCTACCCAGACGTTTGCATATAATTTTCCAACCGCCACGGTCAAAACTAGCCGCCTTGAGGAAGTTGATCCGCATCAGCTTCGGGATGAAATCGGGGAGATAGATTTACTTCTCGCCTCACCCGAGTGCACAAATCACACGTGTGCCAAAGGTGCTGGTCCTCGCTCGGAAGCGAGTAAAGCCACGGCACTACAAGTCATCCGCTTCGCGAGCGCGTTTTCTCCTAAATGGATAATAATGGAAAATGTGGTGCATATGCGCCCGTGGTCGCGCTATGGAGAGTTGAAAGATCATCTCGAGGCCTTGGGATATCGAATAAACGAGACTATCTTGGATGCGTCGTATTTCGGGGTGCCACAGAAGCGCCGCCGCTTATTTTGGTTGTGTAGCAAGCTGGAAGAAATAGATTTTGTGCAACCAAGTCGCAAGACCAAGAAAACTGTGCAAACTATACTGGACAAGCCAGGCACATGGAAAACTACATATTTGTTCGCGCGCAATCGTGCACAATCAACTATAGAACGCGCTCAGAGAGGATTCGAGGTTGTTGGAAAAAATACACCATTCTTACTAGTCTACTATGGATCGGATGGATCTGGGGGGTGGCAGCCGTTGGATCGTCCGTTGCGGACAATCACTACCGTCGACCGATTTGCTTTGGTTGAACCATCTGAGTGCGGACATCGAATGCGAATGTTGCAGGTTCCAGAATTGGCTCGCGCGATGGGATTTACATCCAGATATCGACTTATGCATGGAACGCGTCGTCAGAAGATTCACATTTTAGGGAATGGGGTGTGTCCACCTGTGATGAAATCGATTGTGGACGGCCTTTTCAAAGCGCAATGACGCCCAACCTAGCCGAGTTGCATCGTACATCTTGTATCATCAAGTCCAACAATTGGCCTCTGAGGCGGAACTTTGGCAGCAGACGAACCGCGTCTTCAAGCGTCAACCCCAAAACAAAACGGCCGTGGCAAAACAGCTTTCGAGTTTTTTGATCTAGTTCAAATTCGCCCGAAACCCAGACACCTCCTTTGGGTGTGTTATTCCTAATTTTCGTCGGGACGCAAGCCGAAAGGCAATACGGAAGCAATCCAGGGTTGTTTTGCGCCTGATCGCAGGCTGCGTTCATTTGAACCAGGTACCACTCAACATTCTTCACAGCGCGATTTAATCGCTCACCAGAAAATCCAAAACTCCTTAAAACCTCTGTTTTGCTCCATCCGAACTTTTTCCGAAATGCACGGGCATTGTTCCAGTTTTCCGGCAGTAAGCACATGATCCCACGGTCGGTGCTAGTGCACTTGGTATCCTCTTCGATGTGAAGAAACGTATAAATCTCCGATTTTGATGCCGATCTGTCTGGCCGATCGAAATTCACAGCGTCTTTCCAGAATTCCTCATCAATATCAGACTTTTCAATCTGGTCGGACAAAAGCGGACTTAGTGCCTCGACAACTCCCCGCCCGGGGTACTCCTGTGCGGTCACTTTCCCGCTTGCTCCAATGGCCATTTTCCCAAAGGTATTTCGGAGGGAGACATCGCGATTATCCACATCTTCGCCGGAACAAAGCTCCCAAAGAGTCGAAGTGGTTTTTGAAGCTGCGGTCGCTACTTTCTGTTCCCATTTCATGAGAGCTGAAAGCGCCGGAACGTCCTTTAGTAAGTCGGCTACCGCCGACGACAGGTCCCCAGCCTTTTCCCCAGGAGAACTTGTCGTCGAAATGAAGTCATTTTTGTTTAAGATGCAACATTTTATGGGCTTTTGGCCTGGCTCAAGAGCGTCAAAATAAGCTAGTAAATCCTCAAATTCGTCTGGGAACTCAGACCAAATTATCAGGACGTAAGGTCCGTGTACATTGCTTATCCCGGCAAGAAGCATGCTTGCAATGTTCGCGTATTGTTGTTTCCTATCACTAGTAACAGCATCCGAAATTAGGTGTAAATCGCTAAATATAAATCTCACACCTGCCAGTAATATTGGCGCAGGATGGTCCTCTTTGTAGTGGAATGGAAGACACGCGGACCCTAAACCTGACAGGGTATCTGTCAGTGATTTCAAATGGCTCTCGTCGTTGTCAATCACAACGATCCTTGCTGGTTGAATAATCATTTTTTTGAAAAGACCAATGCAATTATGGCTCCATCGAACTCTGCTGGAATTTCAACGTCGTTTCGGTTCGGAAAAACCAAATCTCCACCAGACAACTCCATTACCAAATTCGTATAGTACATACCGAGACCCATACCATCAGGCCTCCTTGTAAAGAAAGGCTCCGTCAGTGTTTGCGGATCATCCTGGAACCCTGGACCGCTGTCAGCAACAATCAACGCCGGTCCTTCTTCGAAATCATCACTACGCCCCAAATAGATCTTCCTTGGACTAGGCTGCCCATCCTGCGGTTTGGCGGGCCAACGCGCACGCAGCCAATAAAACGAATTGTCGAGCAAGTTTGTTAGGGCACCAATAAACAGCCGGCTGTTTATTGTTAATTCGAAATCTGGTTGGGTTCCCTGGACTATTGGAGAAACTAATTCGACGCGATGGCTCCTAAACCGAATAAGTGACGCTTGTCGAACCTTTGTGAGGAGTTCTGTCATAGTGACAGTCGATTTTTCAGATTTACGAAGTAGGCCGGAAATGCCATTCAGCAGCTGTTCGAGTTCTTGAGCCTGTTTTATAATGTCTTCTATGCTGGCCCCGGTTGAGGCATTCCTCAGCAGTGCAGTAACACCATGTTGAATTTCATGAAAAACAGTAGCTAAACCAAGTCCAGATAAGCCAGCCTGAAGCATTGATTCCCGTAGTTGGTTATAATTCTTTTCCAACTTAACCAAGCTTGGCTCAAGCTTGTCCTTTATTTTCTCCCGCGCAGCGATCTTTCGGATTTGAGCTATTGGATCCCTTATCTTGTCAGCCTCGATCTGCAACGGTTCGCGCTCGGTCTTTCGAATTGCCTCTTTGTCAAGGTTTCTCTCGGTTTCAAGTATCTGGAACGCTCCCAGTACAATAGCTTTTAGGTAATCGAATGCCTCATTTTCCACAAATCCTTCCCGATTGGTTTTTTCCAAAAGTGCCGTGCTGTGCTCAATATCTAGTACAACAGTTCCTATGACATTGTTTCGGCTTACGCGTTTTGTCGGTGTTATAAATCTTCGGTAATCTAGTCCCAGCCAGTCGTCGTCCTCTTCACCATAATTGTAAACCCGCATTCCGTCGCGATAAATACGAACGCCACCGTTTTCATCCAGAAAGCGAGTAATAAGCTGTTTCTCAGCTCGCTCACCCCAAAGAGCTGGACCACGGTCATATACGTAGAATTTTGCCTTTATCGGTCCGATACCAATAAGGTGGTTCTTATCTGCAGTAATAGATTTGTCAGGGGAGTTACTGCCGTCGAGAATCTTGGTTGATATTAGTAAAGAATCATTGTCCAACGATTTGTTGCGAGAACTAATTCGGGTTTGTAAATGTGGCGGCGGCGAAAACAAATATGTCCAACTGAAATTGTTGCCGTCGAACTCGAATTCGAAGTACCAAGGTGCTCTTCTGATAATCTCAGCTGTATCCGGTATGTCTTCGAATTCGTTCTCACGTCCGGGTACGTTGAGCTTAACTTCAAATTCATCTGGGCCATCAAAGGGTGAGCAAATTGAAATAACGTCTCTATAGAGACGTCTAAGGTCACCTCGTGACCACTGTTTGTCCCTGAGTTCGGAAATCGTTATTCGCGTTCCTGTTGATTGTTTCGTAAATACCTTGGGAGGTCTTTCTTCAACCGAGACTTCGGCGTCATCCAAATATTCGTTGTCAAGGAGTTTTTGCCAATCGATGGTGACCGATATTTCCTCCCGGTTTTTGTGCTTTGTGACTAGTTCGATCTTGTTTCCGAGTTTGTGTGAGGCAAATCGACCGACGCCCTTTTCTCCAAGTGGTAAACGCTGGCCTTTTTTTCGAGAGCTTTTGGATCGCTGTTTTTTGCGGTGGTCGTGTCCTGGCACAAACCAGATGTCGCGGAGTGTGTCCATGGTCATTCCCGTCCCGTCATCGGACACACAAATTTCGGGGCTGGCTGTTCCCAATCCGTCGAGTGTGATCTCAACGTTGTTGGCATTGGCATCATAAGAATTTTTGACCAATTCAAACACCGCAAGGCGTGGACTTCTTATCAACTGGTCGCCCAGTAGTTGAAGAATGCGTGCTCTTGGCCGGAATTTCGCGATCTCGGTATCAGGCATCATGTCTCAAACGGTTGCACTGGCAAACAGTATTTCAGGCAATCGCCGAGATGTCGATAACCCCTTATAAATCAATTCGAATCAACGAAGTCCCGCCTGAGTGAAGGTCTGAAAGGCTACTGGAATGCCGCTGGTGGTGTGATGTCTGATCGCCTGATTTGTGGCTGTCGTTGCATACGACGGAAAAAACCGCGCCGCCTCCGCCAGTGGGGTAGTTAGGCGGGGCGACGCGGTCTTTCGCAGCGGAGCAAGTCCGCCAGAGCTTATTTCTGGGTGCAGCAGGTGCCGCCGGCGGGGGCGGGGCAGGCCTTCCAGCCCGACGGGCAGACCCAGGCGACCTTGGAGGTGCAGGTCATGTGGCCGGCGCCGCCGGTGCATTTCAGCTTCGTCTGCCGCGTGTTCGACTTGAACTTGGCGATGTTCACCGGACCGGGCTTGTGCACGTTCGGGTTCTTCGTCTGGGCGATCGATTGCGGGGCCAGCGTCAGGGAGGCGGCCATGACAGCGGCGGCGAACAGGATGGGGCTTTTCAACATCGACACGGTTCCTTCTGTGCGCGGGCTTTTCGTCCGCGGGCTAAACGTGATCGCTGTTTGGGGCTTGCGACCACGAGAGCCAAACTGCCAGCCAGGATTGTCCGTTTGATTTCACCCGATGTTTCATTTGTGTCGTGTTTTGAAAAATGATGACACAAGTGAAACATGTGTTTCATCGGCCTCGGGGCCAAGAGCGCTTTACGGATAGATAGGTTCATTTGACCGTGGCGATTTTGGCCTCTGGCTAGGCGGATTGCTCGCCGTGGTGCCACCCCACCACAAGTGCAAGCCAACGACGCCAGGGGCTAAAAGCGTCCGGCCCGAAGGGTGATCGCATATCGGCCCATCGGCGGCGTTCTGCCACTTGCCGATGCACCCCGTGCGCTGCACGACGTGACTGGCCGGGCGTAGTCGATCTGCAACCATCAAATGAGCCTAGCTATCCGTAAGGCGCTCTAACGACCAGAGCACCGCCAGCAGCACGGCCGCGCCGCCGAGCCATGTCGCCACGCCGGGCACCTCCGCCAGCAGCAGGAAGGCGAAGACAGGGGCGAGCGGGGTTTCCAGCGTGCTCAGCAGGGCGGTCTGGCCGGACGGCACCCGCTTGGAGCCCTCCGCCAGGGTGACCGAGGCGATGGCGAAGAGCAGGCCGAAGGCAGCGAGCAAGGCGATTTCCTGCGGCGCGACGGCGAACGGGTCGCCGAACAGCATCGCCACGGGCAGGAGCAGCAGCGACGACAGCGCCTGCGGGCCGGCTGCTGGTGTGCGCGGAAAGGCGCGGTAAAGCACCATGATGGTGGCCATGGCGACGGTCATGCCAAGCGCCAGCAGGTCGCCGGTGAGGCTCAGCCGGCCGAGCGAGCCGGAGACGATGATGGCAACACCGGCCAGTGCGCCGGCGCAGCCGGCCGCCGTGCGCGGTGCCACCCGTTCGCCGATGGCGAGCCAGGCGAACAGGGCAGCGAGCAGCGGCGTTGTCGCGTAGATCAGCGAGACATTGGCGATGGTCGTATATTTGAACGACGAGATGAAGGCCGCCGTGCCCAGCGAGGCGACGATGGCGACCGCCCAGCCGCCGGCGCCCATGCCGGCGAAGTTGCGCACAAAAGCGCCGCGGTGGATCGTCCAGGCGATGGTGAAGCCGGCGGCAAACACGCCGCGCCAGAAAATGACCTCCCAAGGCCCGGCCCCGACGCCCTTGGTGAACACACCCGCCGTGCTGTAGGTGACAGCCGACACCACCACGAGAAGAATGCCGAACCGGTAATCGGACAGCCCCGTCCGCCTGGCGCCGTTGAATGTCATGCAACCTCCATGGCGCGCCGGGGCGCCCAGATTTGCTCTAGATTTGTTTGAATGATCGATCACCGGCGTCGCGCACGCTGGTGATCATCTGTCTGATATTTCCAAAGGTTATGCGTAGCCAGCAGCCGTCACAAACGATATGATCTCGGCTGATAGGATAGAAAAACTAGGGTATGGATCATGGCTCGACCCCTCCCGCCGCTGAACGCCTTGAGGGCCTTTGAAGCGGCAGCGCGCCATCTCAGCTTCACCCGCGCCGCGGCCGAGCTGAACGTCACGCCGGCGGCGGTCGGCCACCAGGTCAAGGCGCTGGAGGATCTGCTCGGCGTGCGGCTGTTTCGCCGCCTGACCCGGGCGCTGCGGCTGACCGAGGCGGGGCAGGCGGCGCTGCCGGCGCTGGTCGACGGGTTCGACCGGCTGGCCGAGGCGGCCGATGCCATGCGCGCCCATGGCGATAGCGGGGTGCTGACCATCAGCGTCTGCCCGTCCTTCGGCGCCATGTGGCTGGTGCCGCGGCTGGAGCGGTTCCGCATCCTGCATCCGGAGATCGAGATCCGCATCGACGGCACCGACCGGCTGGTCGACCTGACCCGCGACGAGGCCGACGTGGCGCTGCGCTACGGCCCCGGCGGCTATGAGGGGGTGCGGGTCGACTGGCTGTTCAACCGGGTCAACACGCCGGTCTGCAGCCCGGCGCTGCTCGAAGGCGCGCACCCGTTGCGGGCACCGCAGGACCTGCGCCATCACTCGCTGCTGCATGTCGAATGGAAAGAGGCCGAGGCGAGCTGGCGCATGTGGCTGCTGGCCGCCGGCCTCGCCGATATCGACCCGACCCGCGGGCCACGCTTCACCATGGAGGCGATGGCCGTGCAGGCCGCGCTCGACGGCCACGGCGTGGCGCTGGTCAGCAATGTCCTGGTGGCCGACGAGCTTGCGGCCGGCCGGCTGGTCAGCCCGTTCGACCCGGGCCTGAGCAAGCCGATGAGCTTTTCACACTATCTGCTGACGCCGAAGGACGGCACAAACCGCCCGAAGATCGCGGCGTTTCGCGACTGGATGCTGGAGGAGACGCGCGAGTTGCGGCCGGAGTAGGGGGAGCTGGGGTTTGGGGGAGGCTGACTTCAAGGGCAGTGCAATGAATTTCGGGGACAGTTTACTTAATTCCACCCGGGCCTCTCTTCGCCGATAAGCATCAGAAAGAATTAAGTAAACTGTCCCCGAAATTCCCCCGAGGCCTATCGGAATGAAGCCAGGAGCGGACAAAAATGAGATCGCGCCGCTCGTCCGCCGGTGGGGAGGAAGACGGAGAGCGACGCGATCTTTCGCAGCGGAGCAGGAATTCCGCCGGGGATGCTTATTTCTGCGTGCAGCAGGTGCCGCCGGCCGGTGCCGGGCAGGCTTTCCAACCCGACGGACAAACCCAGGCGAGCTTGGACGTACAGGTCATGTGGCCGGGGCCGCCGCTACACTTGAGCTTGGTCTGCCGTTCCTTGGCCTTGAAGTTGACGATCGAGGCCGTCGGATACTTCGTCTGGGCGAACGATTGCGGTGCAATGGCCGCGCCGGCGACAACGAGTGCGGCGGCAATCAGGGCGGTCTTCAACATAACGTCATTCCTTCTTGTATGCGCTGCCGCGGGCCGTCCCTCGTTGGCCGGCCCGCGGGGGCTCGAGCGCTGGTGGTTTGGTGTGATCTCCGTTGGGGCTTGGCGACCACGGGACACAATTTGGCGCTCAGGATTGTCCGTTTGATTTCGCCCGATGTTTCATTTGTGTCGGTGTTTCGGAATCGATGACACAAGTGAAACATTCGTTTCAGGAAGGGGGTCGGGGCTGTGGCTGAAGTCGTGCGAAAATTTCGAGGCGATTGACTTCATCTTCGATGGGCCTCGGGGGAATTTTGGGGACAGTTTACTTAATTCTTTCAGAGGTTTCTCGGCGAAGAGAGGCCTGGGTCGAATTAAGTAAACTGTCCCCGAAATTCATGGCACGGCCTTGATTAAATGAAGTCTATCTCCCCGAAATTGCGGGCACCTCGCTCGTGGCATTTCGCAGAAAAATCTCTCGATTAGGTCAGAAATTTTGCGAAATTCCGTTCGAATTTCCGCGGAAACAAAGCCAAACTTCACGAAAATGTGTGCGCCGAACGCGCTCGTGCACCTAGTCGAAAATATATCCCACGCCGTGCACGGTGCGCAGGATCTTCGGCTTCTTCGGGTTCGCCTCGATTTTGCGGCGCAGGCGTGAGATGCGCAGGTCGACGGAGCGGTCGGCCGGGTCGCGGCCACCTTCGCCGGTGTGGTCGATGAGCTGGGCGCGGCTGAGCGGCCGGCCGCGGTTTTCGACGAAGAAACAGAGCAGGCCGAACTCGCCTGAGGTCAGCGGGATCTCCGCGCCGTCCGGGCCGAACAGGCGGGCGCCGTCGCGGTCGAGTCGGCAATTGCCGAAGCGGATGGCGCCCGGAACGTCATCCGATGCGCTTGCCGCGGCTGGCTGCGGCTCCGGCCGGTGGCGCAGTACGGCCTTGATGCGCGCTTCCAGTTCGCGCAGGTCGACCGGCTTGCCGAGATAGTCGTCGGCGCCGAGCTCCAGCCCGACCACCCGGTCGACCACATCGGTCGCCGCCGTCAGCATGATGACGGGCACGTTGGACGTGGTGCGCAGCGAGCGCAGCGCCGTGAGCCCGTCCTCGCCCGGCATGTTGATGTCGAGGATCACCAGGTCGGCCGGCTGTTTCTGCATCGCCGCCTGCATGGCGGCGGCATCGGCGGCCTGGGCGATGTCATAGCCGCGCTCGACCAGATATTCGCCCACCATCTCGCGCAGATGGGTTTCGTCGTCGCAAATGAGGATCGTCGCGCGGGTCATGTGATCGCATTCCCCCGGCCGGCGCAAAGACGGCCGACCAGCTCGACCAGGTCGGCCGGCGCCACCGGCTTCTCAAGGCAGGGGATGGAGGCGTCTTCCAGGAACGCCTCGACCTGCGGGCTCATCGTGTCGCCGGTGACGAAGGCGATCCGGTCGGCATGGCGCTCGCTGGTCTCGCGCACCCGGTCGAGAAAGGTCTTGCCGTCCATGCCGGGCATCTTCATGTCGCTGAGGATGGCGTCGAAACTCTGCATCTGCAGCCGGTCGAGCGCCCGCACCGGGTCGTTATGGGCTTCCACCAGATAGCCGTGGTCCTCCAGGATGTCACGGATCAGGTCGGTGACGAAGGCCTCGTCATCGATCACCAGCACGGTGCGCCGGCCGGGCGGCGGTGGCGCCACGGCGACGGCCGTTTCCGGCTCCACCGGTTCTTCCGCCACGCGCAGCCGCACCGAGAACGTGGCGCCTTCGCCGGGGCGCGACTGGATCGTCAGCTCGCCCTCATGGGCGGCCACGATGCGGTGGCTGAAGGCGAGGCCGACGCCGGTGCCGGTCCCCACCTCCTTGGTGGTGAAGAAGGGCTCGAAGATGCGTGCCTGGATGTGTTCGGGAATGCCCGGGCCGCTGTCGCGCACATGTACGGCCACCTCGTCGGCGGCGCGGTCGTGCTCGGTGGTCAGCGTCAGCCGGCGCTGGTCGACGCAATCGGCCATGGCGTGTTCGGCATTGGTGATCAGGTTGGCAAAGACCTGGGCCATCTGGTCGGCATCGGCGGTGACCGGCGGCAGGTCCGGGTCGAGCTCGACATTGATCTCCACGCCGGAGGCTTTCAGCCCGCCGGCCGCCACGTCGAGCGCGGTCTGCAGGATGTCGTTGAGCGAGCAGCTGTCGAGATTGGCCGGTTTCTGCCGGGCCATCGCCAGGAATGTCTTGACGATCTTTGCGCAGCGTTCGGCCGCCAGCCCGATGCGCTCGATCTGCCGCCGCTGCTTTGGATCCTCGATCTTGTCCTGCAGCATCAGCGAATAGCCGACGACGATCGACAGCGGGTTATTGAGCTCGTGCGCGACGCCCGCGAGCAGTTCGCCCAGCGCCGAGAGCTTTTCGTTCTGGTGAGCGATCTCGCGCTGCTCCCGCAGCTCCGCCTGCAGGGCCAGTTCATCGGTGATGTCGCGGGTCGAGGAAACGATGACGTCCTCGCCCTTGTAATCGGTGACGCGCGCCGAGGTGACCCCCTGCATGACAGAGCCGTCGCGGCGGCGAAACTGCACCCGGTAATCGTCGATGGCGCCGGTGGGCAAGAGCGCATCCAGATAGGTCTGCCGGTCGGCCGGATCGAGGAAGAATTCCAGCGTCGTCTCGATGCCGCCATAGCGCTCGCGCGAGGCCGGCGGAAAATAGATGATCTTGCCGTCTTCGACCCGCGACACCAGGAACGTGGTGGGGCAGGTCTCGACGATCTTGCGCAAGAGCAGGTCGGCATCGCGCTGCGCCTTTTCGGCGCGCAGCTGCTCGGTCATGTCCTTGAACACCAGCAGGTAGCCGCCGAGCTTGGTGCGGTGAACGGAGAGATAATAGGTATGGCCGTCCGTCGCCGGGATCTCGATGTTCTTGGTGCTGAGCTTGGTGAGTTTCACGATGCGGTCGGACCACATCTGCGGCGTCTCGCCCTCGGCCAGCACGATCTTGCCGGAGCTCGCCAGGTCGCGGGTGACGTCGCTCAGGTGCCGGCCGACCGGCACTTCCTCGACATCCTGGCCGAACATGCCATAGCGGCGGCTGTTGCGCATGATGAAGCGCAAATCCGCATCATAGAGCGACAGCCCTTCGTCGAGCGACTGGATGATGTCGTTCAACATCTCCTGTGCCCGGTCGTTGGCGCTCGCCGCGTCGCTCCTGTCGTCCATGCCCGTACCCCTCGTCGCCGGACGCCGGCAGGCCCGCTGATGCGGGCAGGGATCAATGGGACATCTGTCGATCGGTTTCAAGCCGGTGCCCACACCAGCACGTTGACCCTCGGCAGCCGCCCCGGCCCGTCAAGCTCGGCGAAGAAAGTAGCAACGGGCGAGGATTTCAACAAGATGGGTTTGCCTTCGATCAGCAAAGCCGTCCTCGAACCCTGTGCGGCTCCGCATTGCAACCGCAGGCCGTTTTACCGCCCTCCCGCCTTTCGTTAGAGTGAGGACGAATTTTCAGGAGGAGAGCTTTCCATGACTGCCGAGAACGACCCGACGGATCCGTCCCAATGGGACCCTGAGTTTGATGCGGTTGCCGCAGCTCCGGATCATCACAAGGTTATCTTCGAAAACGATGCATTGAGGGTGCTGGAAGTTACAGTCGAGCCGAACGACGAAGAGCCGCTCCACCACCACCGATGGCCGTCGGTCTTCGTACTCGATTCAATCCATGGCGATGTCCAGGACGTCTCCCCGGAAGGCGAACGGCTGCCACCCAGCCGCGACGTCATGCAGGCCATACAGGCCTGGGACCGGAAGGGCCCGCTGGTCGTGCACATGGCACCACAGCCTCTTGGACGCGTTCTGAACGAAGGCGAAACAACCGTCCACGGCATCCGGATCGAGATGAAACGCTAGCGTCCTGAAGTTCGCCTCATGGCGCAGCGTGTTCTGACCCAACTTCCTCGACATCCTGGCCGAACATGCCACAGCGGCGGCTGTTGCGCAGGATGAAGCGCAAATCCGCATCATAGAGCGACAGCGTCGAGCGCCTGGATGATATCGTTCAACATCTCCTGTGCTCGGTCGTTGGCGCTCGCCGCGTCGCTCCTGTCGTCCATGCCCGTACCCCTCGTCGCCGGACGCCGGCAGGCCCGCTGATGCGGGCAGGGATCAATGGGACATTTGTCGATCGGTTTCAAGACGGCGCCCACACCAGCAAGTTGACCCTCGGCAGCCGCCCCGGCCCGTCAAGCTCGGCGAAGAAAGTAGCAACGGGCGAGGATTTCAACAAGACCGGCCGTGGCGCCGTAAAGAAGTCTGTACGCTGTTATTTTCTGTGCTCCTTGAATTTGGAGGCTGCTGACAAAGTACTTGGCAGTTCCGCCAATGTGGGCCTAGTGTTGACGCAATGATATGGAAGAAACCAGACAAAAAGGTTTTGAACTCCAAGGCATTGAAGAGTGCCGGCGTAGTTCTTTCGAATTTCTCCGCGGCGCAGGCTTCGGAGGTGGGGTTTTTCTTGGTTGGGACAATCCAGTTCAATCCCGCCGTGTTAGAGTTTGACGAGGGGCGAGCTGAGTTCGCACTTAACAAAGCACGCGTGATTGCACTTGGGCGAGGCTGCGTCTTTGAGTACGAATCGATTGCCTACGTGGCACGGATATCGGAAGAGCGCACCTTCGTTGCCGAAACGAAGAAGACCAAACAGAAAGACAGTAGCGGTTCTGCCGAAGCGCAAGCAGAAGCCGGAATCGGTTTGACCAAAGGAGTCTCGGCCAGCGCCGGTGCAAAGGGCAGTCTAAAGGCCAAATTTGCAAATACGGACGTTACGAAGTTAAAGGCGGATTCCGCCAGGACGGAATCACTTATCGAAGCTTTCCCACGCGCAAAAAAGGGGCAGGAAATCGACAACGTCGAATGGATCATACGACCCGATGAACTAACGCCTTTACAAATCGGCGATGAACACCTTCACGTTTTACACGGAGAGCGTATGCGTAGGGCAAACGAGAATGCGGGCCTGGCCTACGTAAAGTTCGCCAAGCCGCAAGGTCGAATTAACCTCAGTTTGGAAGTGCGTGCAGCGGATATCCATTGGACTGACATTTCCTTCACGGAAGGGACGCCATTACACAAGCTTGGCAAGCGTCTCGTACATGGGCGGAGCAAGCGCGATATTGTTGGTAAACTCGCTCTCGGTAAAGCCTTGGAGGGAGCGATTCAGCTTGAGAAATTGCCAAAAAAATGAATGACATAAATGCACTTAAGACGATTGCCAGCCTTTATGAGGATGCGACCGACAAAGATAGCCTCCTACATCTGGCCGATTTGGCTCGACTCGATCCGGCAAATGACTTCGAGGGTGCCGATCTGCGCGATCTTGATGCAGCCGGCGAGGATTTGCGGGCTTTCAGCTTTCGGGGCGCCGATCTGAGTGGCAGCAAACTCTGCGGTGCTCAGATGCACCGGCAGGCTTTGCAGGGTGCCAAGCTGGATAACGCAGATCTGTCGGGCGTGCGCTGGGTTAGTGGCCCTGGTCGTTTTTTATTCGATTGGTCTCAGGATTGGGTACCCTTGCCATTGCCTGAGGTCCAAGCGTTTGCAGAAAGGATCTCACCCATCGATGGCAAGTACAGGCTCCAAGAAAAAACCAGCGAAGGTTTCAAGCGAAAAATATCGTTTTACGAAGATGTGGAACTCATAGCACTATTTGATAAAGCATGGTCAAACCAGAGATTGGTTATTTACTATTTGAAACATGAAAGTGAATTGTTCAGATTGAACGGAACGGCGCCACCAATACATGAAATGAACTCGAAAGTGCCGATAAAACTGAATGAAAACAACGTTCTGACGTATACGCGGTTCTTTTGTTTTTTTATTCGCGGTGAAGAGGGCCCCTTCTACATTCTCGAAGACGCCGAGGACCCTGTAATATCCGCCACAATGGATTTGACCACCCAGGACGTCATTGCCGGGAGTGCAAGTCCGGCGACTTTAGAGGGGCAAAACGAGCAGGGGTTCTGGCTGGTCGATGCAGTCGTTTTCTATAGTAACGCGCTGTTTAAGGCGAACTATGCAGTACAATCCACGGGTATGGTCGAGATGTCGGATGACGAGCTCATTGCAACAGACCTTATGGTCGAGGCTGATGCACCAATTGCATAGTTTCCGTAAGGGAGAGGAAAGCCTCTAATCAGCCAACTCCGGATGCTGGTAGGCTTCCGGATAGGTCATCGGATGCAGCGGCCCGTGCGGGATGACATTGTTCCAGGACCGGCCGAAATAGCCTTGGCGGCAGTGGACCAGCGAGTTGCTGTCCGCGACACCGGGCAGGGCGTAGACGCGGCACAACCAGCGCCACAGGTGGGGGTAGTCGAGGATGCGGGCGCCGTTCAGTTTCATGCGCACGAAATAGACCGGGTCGTGTCGGTAGAGCGTCGGGAAGAGCCGCAGGTCGGCCTCGGTGAAGGCGTCGCCCGTGAGGAACGGGCGGCCGTCCGACAGGCGCTGTTCCAGCTCGGCAAGCGTTTCGAAATAGCGGGCGAAGGCCGCGGCGTAGACCTCCTGGCTGGAGGAAAAGCCGGCCTTGTAGGCGCCGTTGTTGATGCCGACATAGATCTGCTCGTTGAGCGCATCGATTTCGCGGCATAGCTCCGCGTCGACCTGCGGATAAAGGTCGGGCCGTTCGGCGTCCATCAGGGTGCTGCCGAGGGCGCCGGCCTGGGCGTTCAGCATCCGGATGATCTCGGCGCTTTCATTGGTGACGATGCGTTTGGTCTTGCGGTCGTAGAGGATCGGCACGCTGGTTTCGGTCGAGCCTTCGGCTGCGTAGATCTGGCTCGCCAGGCGGAATTTCTGGCCGGTGGCGGTCTCTTCGGTGCATTCGGGCAGCGTCGTGCCGGTCAGCGTCGCGATGCGGCTCGGATTGAACTCCCAGCGCTGCGCCCCGTCCGGATCGTCTTCACCGGTGCGGTTGGGGAAGGCGACATCCATGCTGATACTGTCTTGCAGCCCAAGAACATTGCGCGCCAGCGTTACCCGGTGGCACCAGGGGCAGTTATAGGCGACAAAAACATGGTAGCGACCGGGCTCGGCCGGAAAGTCCGGATCCTTGCCCAGCACGCTTCGAAACCCGCTGACGCCGCGAACGAACTCGCCCCTGGCCCGGCGCGTCTCGGCATCGGCCTGGGATTCTTCAACGGATGTGTCGACGGAGGATGCGGTCATGGCAGGGGCTCTTCGAGATTGTCACAATGAGTGTATATATCCGCGAGGCGTACGATTCCCATGCCCACGGCAGGACAATTCTCATGAGAGTGGACCGACTGACATCAGAAGAGTGGCAGCGCCTTAGGGAAATCCGCCTGCAGGCGCTCAAGGACACGCCGAATGCCTTCGGCCGGACGCTTGAGGAAGAAGCGGCATTTGAACAGTCGGACTGGCAGAGGCGGCTGACTTCAGAATCCGCCACCTTCATCGCCGTGATCGACGGCATCGATTCCGGTCTTGTCGGTGGTGCAAAATGGCGCGGCCGCGACGGCGTCGCCGGTCTGTTTTCCATGTGGGTCGCACCGCACGCCCGCAGCCGCGGTGTCGGCGCAACCCTGGTGGGCTCCGTCATCGATTGGGCGCGCAATTCAGGTTTCGAACGCCTGGTGCTCGACGTCGCCGACGACAATCAATCTGCAATCCGCCTCTATGCCAGGACTGGTTTCGAACCAACTGGTGCCACCGGCACCCTGCCGTCGCCTCGCGAGCATGTCTCCGAGCACGAGCGGGCTCTGTTGCTTTGACGGATCCGAGCGCTATCCGCCAACATTGAGTTGGCGCTCGCGAACGCCGTCTTCAGGAGGACCGTATCTCACGGTGATATCGGCATCCCTGGTGAAATCGGTTCCTTTCAGTAACGGCAACACTGCATCAAGGAGTGCGTCCGCATCGGGACCGTACATGTAGTAGTATCCATCACTTCCACTGACCGCGATTTCGTGCCCGTCTAAAAATCCAGCATTCGCCTTCTCGATGGCGGCTTCCAGCTGATGCTGCAAATCAAACAATCGGCTAAGGTCGTCCATCGAGCCATATTTGTAGAAGTGTACAATCACCGCCTGCTCTTCAGCGGCGGTCTCTTGAGCTGCGAACAGGGAAGCGAGGCCCGCGGCGACGGCAATAAAGATGCCACGTATTGATCGAGAGTTGATCACTGATCATCCCCTTCAATTCCACACGCCCGCATTTCAAGGAATACAGTCTTTTCAACTATTCCGATAGGGGCATGATTTCTCTGACCGACACCAACGCGGCCCGCCGTCGCCCCGTCAGCATGTCTCTGAGCACGAAACGGTGCTTTGCTTTGAGATCTATCCTGATCGCGGAAGATCTTTGACGTGTTCGATCATCATGTGACCCAGCTTCTCGTGAGGGTATTGCCGGTTCTCGCGCCAGCCCTGCCGTTTGTAGAAGCCACGCGCCGCCGCATTGTCGGCGAAGACTCGCAGCCTGCCTCGACGGTGCCCGCGCTTGGCGATTTCCAGCTCCATGGCACGTAGCAACCCGGCCCCGACGCCGTGGCCGCGGGCTTTTCCTGAAACCCACAAATCGTCAACAACATCCGCGACTGACAGCCCCACGCCGACGATCTCGCCATCGACAACGGCAACCAGGCAGTCGGCCAGCTCCTCTTCGCCGGTGATGGTCGCGTCCTTGAGATCGATGAGATGGCCATAGGTTTCGGCCACAACGCTCGAAATCAGGGCACGAGCCGTTCCGACTTCTTCTGTCTCAACGCGTCGAATTGTTGCTGTCACGGGTGAACCTCCGCCGACTTTTTAGACGAGTCGTCGGAGGCAACACAGCCTCAAACAGCCGCGGTCTGCCTCCGGTTCATGGCCAGGAGCACGATGCCGCCGAGGACACCGGCGACGCTGACGATGAGGGCGCCGGTGAACAGGCCCTGGGGCAGCAGAGCGGCGGCGCCGCAGATGATGGCGATGGCCCGTTCGGGGCGGGCGAGGGTGCGGTTCAGGTAGCCGACGATGCCGGCGGTGATCAGGTAGACGCCGACGACCGCCGTGGAGATGACCAGCACATCGTCGAGCGGGCTGCCGTAAAGCAGAAGCTGCGGCGAGGCGGCAAACAGGAAGGGGACGAGGAAGGCCGGCCAGGCGATGCGCACCGCCTCCCAGCCGGTGGCCATGGGCGGCGCCTTGGCCATGTTGGCCGCTACGAACGCGGCTATCGCCACGGGTGGCGTCAGCATCGACAGCATGCCGAAATAGAGCACGAACAGGTGTGCCGCCATCGGCAGCAGGCCCAGCTGGATCAGCGGTGGCGCGGCCAGCGTTGACAAGAGCAGATAGACGCCGACCGTCGGCAGGCCCATGCCGAGAATGATGCACACCATCGCGGTGACGACCAGAAGCAGCAGCAGGCTGGACTTGCCCAGTTGCACCAGGAAGAAGCCCATACCGAAGGACAGGCCGGACCGCGCGAACAGCGCAATGATGATGCCGGCAATGGCGCAGATCAGGATGATCTCCACCGCCGCCTTGCCCGAGCGCACCAGCACCTCGACGATGGCGCCGACATTGATGCGGCCGCCGTCGTAAGTGCGCAGGAGGCCCAGCACGAACAGCGTCAGCACCGAATAAAGCGCCGCTGTTTCAGGCCGCAGATTGAAGTGAAACAGTGCGACCAGCAGCACGGCAAAGGGCACGATGACGAACCAGCCCTTGCGCAGCACCCGGCCCGCGGGCGGAATGAGGCTCTCTTCCACCCGGGCGATGTTCAGCCGGCCGGCCTCGAAATCTGCGAAGAAAAACAGGCTCAGATAGTAGAGCAGAGACGGCACGATGGCCGCCAGCATCACTTCGCCATAGGGCACCTGCAGGTTTTCGGCGAGCAGGAAGGCCGAGGCGCCCATGATAGGCGGCATCAGCTGGCCGCCGGTCGAGGCGGAGGCCTCGATGGCCGCGGCGGTCTTCGGCCGGTAGCCGCCATCCTTCATCAGCGGAATGGTGATTGCCCCGGTCGAGGCGACGTTGGAGACGGCGCTGCCGGACACCGACCCGAAAAACGCCGAGCCGACGATGGCGATCTTGCCGGCGCCGCCGCGCCGCCGTCCGGTGAGCGCCACCGACAGGTCGGAAAAGAATGCCGATCCGCCGGTCACCAGCAAAAGCTGGGCGAGGATCAGGAACGGCAGCACCACCGCGACCGCGATATAGAGCGCCGCACCCGCCAGCGAGGCGCTGTCCAGAAACAGCCCGGTGACCAGCCGGTGCGGCTTGATCGGCCGGCTTTGTAATGGCCCGGGCAGCATGTCGGAGAAAAGCGCGTAGAGGCAGATCACGCCCAGAATGACGATCAGGCTCCAGCCGATGGTGCGGCGTATGGCCTCCAGTAGCAGCACCATCCCGATGACCGAGACGGTGAGTGCCTCGGTCGGGTGGTAGAAATAGTTTTCGGTCAGATACGGAAACCGAACGACGAGGTAGACCCCGAGCAGAAGCGAGACGACGGCGGCGCCGTGGCTGATGCGGCCCGGTCGGTCGCCGCTGCCGCGCTTGACCGGCCGTGTCAGGTAGACGATGGCCATCGACAGGCAAAGCGCGGCCATCAGAATCTGCTCGGAATAGATGCGCCAGCCGATCCATAGCGGCAGGCTCGACGACCAGAAGATGGCTGCCAGGGTCGACAAGGCAGCACAGACCGCCACAATCAGCTGAATGCGGCGGTCCGAAGCTGTGGTTTTGTCGTCGACCGATGTCACGGTTTACAGGTCAGTCCTGCCAGATGCCGACTTCCTTGTAGAACTTCACCGCACCCGGGTGGTAGTCCACGCCGTTTTTGGTGGCCATGCGGTCCTTGGCGAAGCCCAGCCAGAAGGGGCTGGTCGCCAACAGGTCCTGTTCCTTTTCATAGACCGCCTTGGCGGCACGGTAGACCATGTCGTCCGACGTGTCGGCGGCAGCGAAGAAGGTGTAATCGTAGACGACGATGTTGGTCGGTCCGTCGATGCCCGGGATGCCGCTGTCAGGCTGCAGCGTCTGCAGATAGGCCTGCGGCAGGTATTCCTGGATTGCGGAGACCGCTTCGGCATTGTCGACGAAGGACAGGTAGCGGATCCCGAAGGCGGCGTCGAATTCACGCGTGTTGGCGGCGCCGACGACAACGATGGTGGCATCGGTCGAGCCTTCGCTGAAGCTGTTCCACATGCGCGGGAAGTTGGGCACGGCTACGCCATCGACATCGTCCGGCGTCATGCCGACATCAGCCAGAAAGGCGCGGGTCACGAATTGGCCGAGCGAGCCCTCCGAAAACACCGGCACGCGCTTGCCCTTGAGATCGGCAACCGACTGGATGTCGCTGTCCTTGCGCACGATATAGGCGACACGGAACGGCATTAGCGTGGCCACCATCTTGAGGTTCTCGTTCTTGCGGCCTTCCGACATGCCGGTGCCGGTTACCGCGTGCTTCAGCTGCACGACGTTTGAAATTCCGAATTCCAGTTCGCCATTGTTGACCAGCGGGATGTAGTCGGCCGTGTTGGCCATTTCCTGCGGGCGCATCTGCAGGTCGGAGGCTTCCGAAATCGCCGCGGAAAGCACCCGGCCGATCTGGCTCGTGCCGCCGCGCTGGGTAGAGCCGAGCGCGGCCACTTCCGCGAGCGCCGCGCCGGCGCTCATGGTCAGCGCCAGGGCGCCGATGATCACAGTCTTGAGTTTCATAAGGTCGTACCCCTTCCGTTTGTTTTTCAGTGTTTTTCAAACAGCGGACCGTGACCGGAAAACCGGTCGTCGATCCCCATGGCGCGCATGGCGTGCCAGTAGGTTGCCGCGTTGATGGCGATGAACGGTTTGCCGAGTTTGTCCTCCATTTCCCGGCAGAGCCGCACCATCGACAAATTGGTGCCCACCTGAACGAAGGCGTCGATGCTGTCGTCGTCCATCTCGTGCACGGCATCGCGCAGCGTGTCTTCCTGAACCTGGGCGATGGCCACCGGGCTCGGGCACTTCAAGCCGCGGAACTTTGCGACGTCGAACCCGCAATCCTGAAAGAAGCGGGTGACGTTCTTGTCGGAAATCGGAAAATAGGGCGAGATCACCGCGATCCGCTTTGCCCCGGTCAGATTGAGCGCTGCCTCACAGGCGAAGGAGCCGGCCGAAACACCGACGCCGCAATGGTCCGACAGCTCCTGCATGCGCTTCTCGGAGGCATCGCGCCCGTCCCAGAACATCAGCGCCGACATGCCCATGACCAGGTAATCGGGCTCGCAGGTCATGCAGCGGTCGACCGCCTCGTAAAGCGTGGCACCGATGGCCTCGACCAGCGCGACGAACTCGTCGTCATTTCGCACTTTCATGTTGGGGACGTGAATGCGGCCAAAATGGTTGGTGACGCCGGGAACCCGGAAGGCTTCCATGTCGGGCTGCACGATGGTGTTGGTGGATGGGGCAACCACAGCGAATTTGCAACGCCAGCCCAGAGCATCCCTTGCCATCGCCTGCCTCTCCCACGTCATCCCCGCGGACCGGGTCATTCAAGAATAAAATAGGCAAGTCCGCCGGAAGTCAAGAACTTGTCCGGACAAATCAAACATGGTATTCGAGGGCCGATGGCTGAGCCGGCTGTCCTTTCGCAAACTTTCCATCTCGGAGACATCCATGGCCGACCCGCGCTTGAAACAGGCAATCGAAAACCGCCAGTTCGTTCTGGCCCCCGGGGTCTACGACATGATCTCGGCGCTGATCGCCGATCGCATGGGCTTCGATGCGCTATACGTGACCGGCTACGGAATATCGGCCTCGCATCTGGGGCTGCCCGACGCCGGGCTGGCCACCTATAGCGACATGGTCGCGCGTGTCGGCCAGATCGTTGCCGGCACCAAAACGCCGGTGATCGCCGATGCCGATACCGGTTATGGCGGCCTGCTGAACGTGCGGCACACGGTGCGCGGATACGAAACCGCCGGTGTGTCGGCCATCCAGATCGAGGACCAGGAGTTTCCGAAAAAATGCGGCCACACGGACGGCCGCAAGGTGATCGCGGCCGAGGAGATGGTCGACAAGATCCAGGTCGCCGTCGAAGCCCGCCGCGATCCGAATTTTCTGATCATCGCCCGCACCGACAGTCGCACCGCGCTCGGCCTTGAGGAGGCGCTGCGGCGCGCCGAGCTCTATGCCGGCGCCGGCGCCGACATCCTGTTCGTCGAATCGCCGGAAAGCGAGGCGGAACTGCAGGCGGTGTCGCAACGCATCAACAGGCCGCTGCTTGCCAACATGGTCAGCGGCGGCAAGACCCCGGTGCTGCCAGCCGAGCGGCTGGTTGAACTGGGCTACGCCATCGGCATTCATCCGGGTCTCGGTTTCCTGTCGGCGGGCGAAGCCTTGCAGAACGCCTATGGGGAACTCAAGCGAACCGGCAATGTAACCGAGGCGCGCCTGCACGATTTCGACGATTTCTGCCGGGTGATGGGCTTCGAGGATGTCTGGGATTTCGACCGGCGCTGGGACCGCACCCAGCGTGAGGCGGCGGAATAGGGCCTCAGCCGAAGGGGCGCCGGACCGAAAGGTCCGAGCGGTGAATGTATCGGTCGCCGCCCAGGTGCCAGTTGAACGAGGCGATGATGGTGCCCCGCTCACCCTGGTAACGGCGCAGCAGCCGCAGCGATACACTGCCGCCGGGAGCAGCCAGGGCCGCCGACACGTGCGGTGGCATTTCAAGCGCCTGGAAAGCCTGGTTGACCGACGTCACCGTTTCACCGGATGCCTCCTCCAGCACCGCATAGAGCGGCCCATCGGCGCGCGACAGCAACACCACGAAGCGGGCAAAGCGTATCGGAATATAACTCTCGATGAGGCATAAAGCCTGGCCACCCTCGCGCGTTGAGCGCAGACCCCGAACAAAGCACCACTCCTCACCAGCCTCGCCACCGATCATGCCGGCGAGCTCGGCATCGACCTTGGTGTTCTCGATGTCGAGAATCTCGAAATGGGTGTCGAGTGCAAACTGGTAGAGGTCCGCGACCGAGCTGTAGCTTTGGACAAATGCGCCGGTGGGATTGCGCTGGATAACGCGGCTGCCGGCACCTTGCTGGGTTTCCAGCAGGCCTTGCTCTTGCAGGCGCCGCAACGCCTCGCGCACGGTAAAACGGCTGGCGCCGAATTCACTGCAGAACTCTGCCTCGCTGGGCAGTTTTTCACCGACTGGATAGGAGCCCGCGCCGATGCGGGCGCGCAGGATTTCGAGGATTTCCAGGTAGCGCGGTGACCGGGCCTTCTTCTTTGCAACTGTCTTGGTCGATGCCGTCATCTGCCATGCCTGTCCGGCTTCGTTTTATGCGACGTTTTCCAGATCACGCAAGGACTGGATCATCGACGAGCGCATCACAAACGCTTTATGCCGCGCCGGATCGTCCGCCGTTGCTCGCAAGTCGTCATAGTAGGCCTGGCGCTTCTGCGGGTCCGTTTCGTTGAGGATCTGGCGGTTGCGCAGCGCCTGCGCCTGAACCGTTTCGAGGGCCACCTTGCGGCGCTGTCGCTGGTAGCGCCCCATGCTGTCGAGCGGTGCGCCGTGCCACACGCGCGTCAGCTTTTCGGTCAGGTTGACGGCGTCGTGGATGCCGCCATTCATGCCCATTCCACCGAGCGGGTTGTTCAGATGCGCCGCATCGCCGGCGAGAAATATCCGACCTTGAAAATACTTGTCGGCGACCCGCTCATGCACGCGATAGGCGGTCTTGTGGACCACCTCGAACGGCTCCGGTGATGGCGTCACCGCCTGCAAGCGCTGCTCGATATTGTCCGGATCCAGCATGTCCTCTTCGCTCTGGTCGGGATCGGTGGGCAGCAGCACCCGCCACAGGCTGGGCGTGCGCAGGAGCACCAGCCACTCCGACGGGTCGGCGATATAGGCGATGTTGGAGAGACCCGGAATGACCTCGTGATAGGGAAAATGCGTCGACATCGACAGAAAGATCTCGGGGATGGTGATGCCCTCGAAGTTCACGCCGATCGCCTTGCGCACGATCGACCGGGCTCCGTCGGCGCCGATCAGGTAGCGCCCCGTCACTTCCGAACGGCTGCCATCCGGGTGGCTTCCTTCGACGCGGATTCCTGTCTCGTCCTGCTCGACCGCCTCGGCCGTGAAATCGGTGATCAGCGTGCCATCGGGATGATCATCGACCAGTTTGCGCACCGCCTGGGTGAGCTTCCACTGTTCGCACTGCAGGCGGTAGGGATGCCGTGTCTCTCCCTCCAGCAGGCCAAGATCAAAGGTCGCGACAACGCCCTGCTCGCGGTCGCGGAACTGCCATTGCGGACAAATCAGGCCGATGTCGATGAGTTGGTCGGAAACGCCAAACCGGTCGAGAAAATCCAGCGTTGGCGGGTGAAAGGTAGAAGCGCGCAGATCCTGGGCGAGATCTGGCGTCGCCTCCAGCAGGGTGACGGGGATGCCCTCGGCGAGCAGCGAAGCGGTGGCCACCAGACCAACTGGCCCGGCGCCGATAACCACCACCTGTTCCGTTGCCTTCATGCCGTCTCCCGCCCGGTCCGCCGCATCAACTTCGCTTTTGTCTGGACAAGTTGTAGGTAACTGTGTTCGGTTTGACAATGGTTCGCTTGGAGCATTTCTCGAAAACCGCTGGGGGTCGGCATGGCAAAAGACACATCCTTGCAGGGGCGCGTCGTCCTGATCACCGGCGGCAGTCGCGGCCTTGGTCGGGAGATGGCATTGGCGCTGGCGGGCGAGGGCGCCCGCCTGTGCATCACCGGCACGACACAGTCCGATGCGCTTGCTTCGACCGAGGCCGAGCTTGCGCGCCTGACAGGCGAAGACAATGTGTTGGCGCTTGCGGCCGATGTGCGCGACGCCACCGCAGCCGGGGCGACTGCAACGGCGTGTGTCGAGCACTTCGGGCGCATCGATGTCCTGGTCAACAATGCCGGCAAGGGCATGCGCCTGGTCTCTGAAACCTTCAACACGGCACCGACCCGCTTCTGGGAAGTTGAACCGGAGGCCTGGCGCACCATCGTCGACATCAACGTCAACGGCCCGTTCCAGATGGCGCGGGCCGTGGTGCCTCACATGCTCGAAAAAGGTTTCGGCAAGATCATCAACGTCTCGACATCAGACCAGACGATGGTGCGACCGGGTTATTCCCCCTATGGGCCATCAAAGGCGTTCCTGGAATCTGCGACCCGGGTTTGGTCCGGCGACCTTGCGGGCACGGGCATCGACATCAATGTCCTGCTGCCGGGCGGCGCAACCGATACGGATTTCCTGCCGCCGTCGGCGAACAAGCGTGGGGCGGACGGGATGCTTCTGTCTCCGGATGTCATGCGGGAGCCGATCCTGTGGCTCGCCTCCGACCGCTCCAACGGCCATACCGGCGAACGCTATATCGGCCGTCTCTGGGACGGCCCCGATGCTGCGCGCGATGCATCGATCGAAAAGCCGCGCATCCTGTAGGCGATGAAAACGGGCCGACGTTGAAGAACGCCGGCCCAGGATACTTCGAACGGGTCGAGGCGGGCTAGGCCGCCTGTTTCCCGTATTTCTGCAGAACCATGTCGGCCTGCTTGCCGGTGACCTCGGCCAGATGATCGAACGCCTTCTTGAACGTCGCCACGCCGGCGGTTGCCGAGCGCAGTTCGATGATCAGGTCCTGAATTTCCGATTCAGGCATGATGGCGTTGACCGCGTCCCAGCCGTCCCATCCGGGGCGGGCGTCGAAGCCGAGCAACTGACCGCGGCGGCCCGACACGATGGCGTTGATCTTGGCCGTTGCGTCATTGGGGCAGAAGATTTCAACCCGCGCCATGGGCTCCAGCAGCACCGGCTTGCACTCCGGCATGCCCTCGCGCATGGCGATCTGTCCGGCCGTGCGGAAGGCCTGGTCGGATGAATCCACGGAATGGTAGGAGCCGTCGGACAGGTTGACCGCCACGTCGACCACCTGGAATCCGAGCGGCCCCCGGGTGAGATAGTCGCGAATGCCCTCGCGCACCGAGGGGATGTATTGCTTCGGCACCACGCCACCAGTGATCGTGTCGGTGAAGACGAAGCCCTCGCCCCGCGGCAGGGGTTTGATCTCGACAACGACGTCGCCAAACTGGCCGTGGCCGCCGCTTTGCTTCTTGTGGCGCCCGCGCACCTGGGTCGAGGCGCGGATCGTCTCCTTGTAGGGCAGGGTGGGCTGTCCGGAATCAGCAGCAATGGCGTATTTGCCGGCAAGCCGCTCCAAGGCCACGCGCAGATGCATCTCGCCCTGGCCTTCCAGCAGCGTTTCGCCGGTGTCCTGGCTGTGAACCACACGCAGCGACGGGTCTTCCTCGACAAGCCGATGGAGTGCGGTCGACAGCTTGACCTCGTCCTTGCGTTCCTTCGGTGCCACGCTGAAGGCGATGACCGGATCGGCGATCTCGAGATCGACAAGATTTTCCGTTGCCTTGCCGTCGGCACTCAGCGTGTCGCCGGTGACCACATCGTCCAGTTTGCCCAGCGCCACCGTGTCGCCCGGTCCGGCCGGACCACGTTTGGTGACGGTCTGGCCGAGCAGATCGCTGACACTGGAAACGCGTGTTTCCGAACCGTCGGGCCGGGTCACCGTATCGCCTTCCGACACGTTGCCATTGAGCACCCGAACGACCGACTGTTTGCCGCCATGGGCGGTGTGGTAGGTCTTCAGCACCTGCAGGCAGGATCCGCCTTCCGAAAGGCCCAGGCGTTCGCGGGTCTGGGCGATGCCCGGGGCCTCGTGGCGCAGCGCCTTCAGGAGCCGCCAGACGCCGTTGCCGTGTTCGGCCGAACCGATGAAGACTGGGCAGATGTCGCCCGCGCGCAGCTCGGCAACGAGATCAGTGAACACCAGGTCGCGTTCTGGATTGATGTCTTCGAGCAACTGCTCCATCAGCACGTCGTCGTAATCGGCGATTTGCTCGAGCATCTCGAAGCGTGCTTCCACCTCGCGCGCTTTGTCCTCGTCGGGAATGTCGATAACTTCGCTGGTCGCGTGCTCCTTGTAGACATAGGCGCGCTCCAGGGCGAGATCGATCACGCCGGTGGCGATGCCGTCCTTCCAGATGGGGATCTGGCGCACCACCAACGGTGCGGAGGACGCCGGCTGTACGGCCTTCAGCAGGTTGCGCACGCTGCCCTGAAACTTGTCGATCTTGTTGACAAACAGCATGTGCGGAATGCCGCTGTCCTCAAGCTGGCGCAGGATCACCTGCAGGGCGGCGAGCTTCTTGTCATCGGCTTCAGCCACGACGACGGCCAGGTCAACGCCGGCCAGCACTCCACTGGATTCGCTGAGAAATTCGACCGATCCCGGGCAGTCGATGAAAGTATAGCGATCGTCCAGGTAATCGGCGCTCGCAACATTGGCTTCGACGCTCATGGTGTGAGCGCGGGCTTCAGCGGAGGCATCGCCGACGGTGTTGCCCTGATCGACACTGCCCTGCCTGTTGACGGCCCCGGCGCGCGCCAGCATCGCCTCCAGAAGGGTCGTCTTGCCGCTTCCGAAAGGCCCCACCAATGCGATGCACCGGGGCCCGGTTTCTCTGCCGTTTGTGGTTGCTCCGTCAGCCATGATTTCCTCCCTGCTTGCTGCGCGTGAGGGCCTTTTAGAGGCCTTGAACCCCTCATGGTTCGCCATTGCCCGACGCTTGTCAAATGATCGCGCGCAAAATGTGCGAAAGGATGTCGTTGCCGAAAGCGCTTTGGGTGGGAGCCGGCTGGTTTCAGCCGGAATAGAGTACCTTGGCGCTCCATGTCTGGCCGTCGATGGCGTCCAGCAACAGCTCGTAGGTTCCGGGCGATAGGGAAGCCCCAGACGCGGGCGCCGGCAGGCTCAGTCGGGCCTTGCCGCCGGTCTTGCCGCTGAAACCGTATCGCTCCGTTTTGAAATGTGAAGCCCAGACATAAGGATAGGCGTTGACGATGGCAGATGGAGCCAGATCGGCCAGAGTTTCGCCATCCCACTCGGCCGCTACAGTGCCATCCGCCGCTTGCAGCCGAGCGGCGATGACATAGGCGGCGCCTGTGTCGGGTCCGGCATCCACATAGGCATCCATCGTGATGCCCGCATCGGCAGCCAGCTCGATGTTCGACAGGCTGATGTGATGGTTGTGGTAATTCACGCGCGGGTGCAGCGGCGAAACCACCGCGCCGAACAGAATATGGTAGCTGCCGACGGTGAACACCGCACCGATGACGGCGAGGGTCAAACTGGCGCGTCGCGCGGAGGCTGCGGGCAGGGCACCGCTCATCAGCCAGACGATCAAACCGGACGTTCCCAGGCGGTGCTGCAGCAATCCATCCAGGGAAAGACGACCACCACCGGCGACGAAGATCGCGGCACTCATGGCAAAGCCGGAAACCGCCATGGTCCATTCGTCCAGGCACGTCGACCCCATCCAACCGAACACCAGCATCAGAGAGATGTTCAGGCCGACGCTGGCCAGCGCCAGGGCTCGGGTCAGCAGGCCGAATATGAGGCCAAGGCCGACAACGAGCTCCGCCAGCGTCCAGAACCAGACGGACAGGTAGACCAGGTCCGGCTTGCTCAGCAGCCACTCAATGGGACCGCCGATCCAGAGCACGCCGGGCAGGGCATGCACCATCTTGTTGGCAACGAAGCCGGCGGCCTCGAAGTCAAGCTTCACCGCATGATTGATGCCGGCGATGTCCTGGTAGTCGTAAATCATCCGCCGGCTGGCGCCGCCCCAGAAGATAAAGCCTTGGACGAACCGCACGCCCAGCAGCGCAAGAGCCATCGCAGAAAAGCAGACAGCCCAGTCAGGTTTCTGCCCTTCTGAATTTGCCGATGTGATCATGACGTGCCTCCCCATTCCGATACTGGATCAGTCATAGCGGGCGTCGGCACAGGCTCCAAATAGAAGGAACTCCACTGCCGACCCGATTAGCATTGCGCCGTCGCTTCCATGCGCCTGTTCAGGCGCTCCCGCCAGATGATGAACAGGCCAGCGCCGACGATCAGAAAAACACCGGGGGTCAAACGATCGAACGGGGTTTCGCCAAAGCGGTGCGCCGATTAGGCTTCCTCTCCTTGATGTGGTAACCGATACCGGTGCCCGTGCAACGCGGGTTGCCTTCACCGGATACCCTCCATGCCGCGCTTTTTTCGCATCGAGACAATGCAGACGATCGCTCTGGCGCTCGTCATCGGCGCCTGCGGCGGCGTGGCGGCATCATTTCTCGGCACGCCGATGCCTTTTCTGCTCGGCGCCTTTCTGTTTTCGGCGATCGCCTCGGCCTTGGGGTTTTCGCTGCGCGGCGTCAAGCCGGAACTGCCCTTGGCGTTGCGCAATGCCTTCGTGGCCGTCATTGGAGTGCTGATCGGCAGCAGTTTCCGACCCGAATCCTTTGACGGTCTCGAAGTCATCCTGCTGCCGTTGGCCTGTGTCGCGGTGTTCGTCGCCGCGGCACTGGCGGTTAATTATCTGATCTTCCGCCGGCTCGGCGGTTACGATCCGGTCACCGCCTTCTATTGCTCCATGCCCGGTGGCTTGATCGAAAGTGTCGTCATGGGCGAGAAAGCCGGCGCCGATGCACGCAGTGTCAGCCTGCAGCAATTTTCGCGCATCTCACTGGTCATCACCGCATTGCCATTCATCATTTCGCTGCGTGTCGGCGAGACGGTCGGCAGTGCGGCCGGTGTCGCTTTCGAAGGCACGATCGCGGACCGGATGGATTGGCTGGTGCTGACCGCTTGCGGCGTCATCGGACTTTTTCTCGGCAAGGCGTTACGGTTGCCCGCAGGTGTTATCGTCGGGCCGCTTGTCCTGAGCGCAGCGGCACATATCGCCGGCTTGACGGACGCACCGCCTCCGGGATGGATTGTGATCCTCGCCCAGGTGGTTGTCGGCACGGGCCTTGGTGCTCGTTTCGGCGGTTTCCAGCGGCGTCACGTCGGCAAGGCCGTGCTGCTGGCAGTGGTATCGGTGACGTCCATGCTGTTGCTCGATGCGGCCCTGGTTTCGGTGCTCACCACCTTTCTCGACATCCCCTTCGAGGTGCTGTTCATCGGCTTTGCCCCCGGAGGCGTGACCGAAACGGCACTGATCGCGCTCAGCCTGGACGTCAATCCGGTCATGGTGACCATGATGCACGTCTTCCGCATCGTCATCACAGTAATCGGCTGTTCCCTGTTGGCACGGCTGATCCTTGGCAACAAGCCGGTGACCCGCAGTGATCGAGGATAGCGCCGGAGGTCAGCCATACCGGATGACCTTCTTTTCGATGAAGACGACAATCAGGAACAGGCAGATCGCCATCGACGACGACAGCACGATCGCCGCATAGAGCTGGCCCGCCCTATAGTTGAAGGTCGCCTGGATGATCAGCGCACCGATACCCTTGTCGGATCCGATCCACTCGCCGACGATGGCGCCGATGACCGCTGTCGTCGATGCGATGCGCAGTGATGAGAACAGCATCGGCAGAGACCGCGGCAGCCGCAGCCTCCAGAACGTCTCCCACGGCGTGGCCGACAGGATACGCAGGAGTTCCTGCTCGCTCGAGGATGCAGAACTCAGCCCCCGGATCATGTTGACCAGCGTCGGAAAGAAGCAGATGACAGCGGCAATGATGATCTTCGGCAGCATGCCGAGGCCAAAAATCAGGATGATGATCGGTGCAAGCGCCAGGATAGGGATCGTGTTGAAGAACAGCACGACCGGAAAATAGGCGGCCTGAACCACCCGGCTGTAGACAAACACGATAGCCATCAGCACGGCCACCGTGTTGCCGATCAGGAAGCCGGCGACGCTCTCGACCATGGTTGGCCACAGGTTGGAGAAGAGCAGTGGCCACTGGTTTTGAAACACCTCGGCGATCGTCACCGGTGTTGGCACGATGTAAGGCGGAATGCCAGCAAGCGGGATCAGGAATTGCCAGGCGGCGACAATCGATATGGCGCCGACAATCGGAAGGCCGATCAAGGCCTTGCGGGGCAGGGGGCGCTCCATCACGAGGCAGTCTCCAGAGCTTTTCGCATGTCGGCCATGGCCGCAACGACGGCCGGGTCTTCGCGCGAACAGGCGTTGTCGGCCGATTTGATGTCGCACAGATCGCGGATGGCGACGACCCGCCCCGGATTGGCAGCCATGACCATCACGCGCTGCCCGAGATAGACCGCTTCCTGGATCGAATGCGTGACGAACAGGATCGTCGTGCCGGTCCGGCGCCAGATTGCCAGCAATTCGTTGTTGAGCCGGTCGCGGGTGATTTCATCGAGCGCTCCGAAGGGCTCGTCCATCAGCAATAGCTTAGGTTCCTCAATCAGCGCTCGCGCGATGGCGACCCGTTGACGCTGACCGCCGGAAAGCTGGTGCGGAAAGCGTTCGCCGAGATTGTCCAGCCCGAGCAGGGCCAGCAACTCGTCCGAGCGGCCGTCCGGCAATCGGTGCCTGTTGGCGCCACCGACAATGGCCGGCAGTTCGATATTGTTGCGCACGGTCCGCCACGGCAGCAGTGTCGAATCCTGGAAGACAAAGCCGATCTGGCGTTGCTGTCGCGCTCGGCGCGGCGACTCGTTCAGCACCCGGATGTCGCCGGCAATCGGCTCGAGAAGATCCGCCACGACCCGCAGCATGGTCGACTTGCCGCAGCCCGATGGTCCAAGAATGGTCAGGAATTCGCCGACCCCGATCGTCAGATCGAGGCCGGCGAGAACGGTCACGTCGGCGTCCGGGTTGCGGTAGCCAATGTCCAGGCCGCGCGTCTCCACCGCCGCTTCCATGACGCGGTCAGGCGCCCGGTGCATTCAGTTTCGGGCGTTCCGAAGCCGTCATTTCAAGGATCTTTAGGGTGTAGACATCCTCAAGCTTCGGTCGACCATTGGCATATTGTTCGATCTGGTCGTAAAGGGCAATCTGCTCTTCCAGCGATGCCGGGTCGAAGGTGCCCCATCCGTCCTTTGCCGTCGCGTCGTCGAAACTCATCTTGAGCACGAGATCGATTGTCTTCAATTCCCAGTCGAGATCCATGTTGGGGAATGCGGCGACCGCTTTCTTGACCGCCTCCTGCGGATTGGCACGGGTCCAGCCCCAGCCCTTGGCGACGGCGCCGATGAACTTCGCCAGTATTTCGGCGTTGTTGGCGACCGCGTCGTCGGTCGCAAAATAGACGTCGGCGTAGGAGTTGAGACCGAGATCCCGGACCAGCAAGTCGATGCGGTCATCACCGACAACACTCAGCGCCTGCGTGTTGGTGATCCAGCCGCCGATGGCATCAACTTCGCCCCGCACCAGCGGTGCCTTGTCGAAGCCGACATTGACGACGTCGAGCTCGCCGACAGGGATATTGTTCTTGGCGGCGATCGCGTCGATCAGGAAACGCGCCGTGGGCTGGATGCCGATTTTGAGGCCGCGAAGATCCTCGACCGAACGCAGCGGTTTCGCAGGCTTCGAGGTGAAGGCATAGGGGCCGGTCCGGTAGCCGCAGGCCAGGATCCGGACGGGAATGCCGCTGGCCCGTGCGTTGAACAGTTGCGGCGTTTCGGAAAACTGGCCGAGTGCGGCTGCACCCGAGATGACCGGAGGAACGGTCGCCGAATTGGGGCCGCCGGGGCTGAATTCAACTTCGAGACCCACTTCCTCGAAGTAACCGTTGACGGCGGCGACGATGTCGCCGATCTGTCCATTGGACATCAGCCAATCGTATTTGATCACTACCTTCGTGGCAGCCTTTGCGTCGTCGGGAATGATCAGCTGAATACCGGTTCCGAACGCCGCCAGCCCCAAGGCGGAAGACTTCATGAATGAGCGGCGATCGAGTGTGCCGAAGCTTTTTTTGGTGGACATCGTGTTCTCCTTTGATTGTTTCCTTCAGGATTGTGATCGGGCGGGCGATGACGCCCGGTACCGCCGCTATTCAGTGATGTCGTGATAGTCTCCGGGGCCGCCGTCGAGCCACGCGTAGAGTTCCCAGAGTGTCCCGTCAGGGTCCGTGAAATAGGCACAACGGGCGTTCCAGACATAGTCCTGCGGTGGGCCATAGAACGGTACGCCGCGTTGGTTCAGCTCCGTGTAGATTGCATCGACATCGGCGGGTTCATCGAGCTCGACGGCGACACAGGCCTTGTGAGCCTCCTTGGGTGAGCGGGTGTTGGAAACGCCCGTATGCTCATGGATATGGTCCAGTTCCCAGGCGGCGAGCGTCACGCCATCGGCGTGGAAATCCGCAAAGCCTTCCGCTCGCCTGCGCAATGTGAAGCCCAGCTTGTGCGTGTAGAACTCCACCGTCTGTTCGATATCGTTGACGAGCAGGCAAACGTCGGTGATCTTCTTGATCTTCTCCAAGGCCATTGTGGTCCTACCCCTGATCCGGATTTGAGGCGGTGTCTGCCGGCACCGCGCCAATGCGTTCGCCGGCGCCGCGGATATGCGCGCCCATTGCCGCGCGTGCGGCGTCGGCGTCACCGGCGCGAAGCGCCTCGAAGACCCGGACGTGTTCGCCGACGTTGATTTCGACCAGTTCGTGCAACGGGTTCGTGTCGCGCGCGATGTAGATCGAACGACGGATCTGTTCACAGATGAAACAGACGAACGTGTAGATGTAATCGTTACCCGTGGCCTGGGCGATCTCCCGGTGGAACTCAAGGTCCGCCTCGATGCTGCCGTCTTCCCAGCGCTCTTCACCGCGCATCCGGTCCAGAGCCTGCTCGATTTTCTGCAACTGTTCCTCGTTGCGGCGTTCCGCGGCGAGCCCGGCGGCTTCGATCTCCAGGATCCCGCGCAATTCAAACAGCCGCTGCATCGACCCTTCGGTCTTCAGAGCCTCTGAATCCAGGCGTATCGCTGAGCGGCGTTCCGGTTCCTGCACGAAAGCGCCCACGCCCTGTCTGGCGAGAATGACGCCGTCGGCGCGCAATTGGGAAATCGCTTCGCGTACGACATTGCGGCTGACGCCCAGCGATCCGGCCAGCTGATGTTCACCGGGCAGCTGCTCGCCCGGTCGAAAATTTCCCGTCGCGATCTCCCGGGTGATATAGGCGGCCACCTTGCTGGGAAGGTGTTCGATAAAGCCGATCTTGTCCGACACATGTCTCATCAGATTGCGGTCTCCTCGGCGAGCATGCAGCCCGGGTTCATGATGTTTTGAGGGTCGATGGCCCGCTTGACGCTGCGCATGAGCGAGAGGTGCACCGGGTCAACGGTTTCTGCGAAGCGACCGGATTTTGATCGGCCAAGGCCGTGTTCGGCGCTGATCGATCCACCGAAGTCTTCGACGATCCGGAAGATCCTTGTTTCAATCGTCTGGCCGGTTTCGCGGGCTTGGGGTTCCGTCAGCGCGGATGGGGGCAGGGCATTGAAATGCACGTTGCCATCTCCGACGTGGCCATAGGCTTGCCCGGTCCAACCGGCGAATTCGGTCCTGAGCATCTTGCGCAAATGGTCGATGATCGGCGCGATTTTCGGAAGAGCCACGGAGACATCGCTGCGAACGTGATAGCCGCGTTGCGCTTGCCCCTCCACGAGGCCTTCACGGATTTGCCAAAAGGACTGCGACTGACCGATGCTGGCTGCCAGAACGGCATCCCTGACCAATCCGCTTTCGATGCCTTCCGCCAGGAGCTGCTCGACCGCAGATCGCAACTCGACAGTTTGTGTGCCAGACACTTCCAGGAGAATGTGGACCGGTGCTTCCGTCGACAGCGGATTGCGCATATCGGGATAGATGCGGGCTGCCATGGGCAGGCATTCCGACCCGATCACTTCAAAGGCGCTGAGCAAGTCAGCGCTGGTTCGACGGGCCTGTCGGAAAAGTTCGATGGCGTCTGCAAACGAGCTGACGCCGATGTAAGCTGTCTCGACGGTCTCCGGCTTCGGGAACAGCTTCAGGCTGGCAGCTGTGATGATGCCCAGTATCCCCTCGCTGCCGATGAACAGCTGCTTGAGGTCGAAACCGCGATTGTCCTTGCGAAGACCCGAAAGCCCTTCCCAAATCGACCCGTCTGGCAGCACGGCTTCAAGACCGAGCACGAGGTCCCTCATCATCCCGTAACGCAAGACATTGACGCCACCGGCGTTGGTCGCCACGTTGCCGCCGATCTGGCAACTTCCCTCGGCACCAAGCGAAAGCGGAAACAACAGGTCTTGCTCCAAAGCAGCCTGTTTGGCCGTCTGAAGGACACAGCCAGCCTCCGCGACCAGGGAATAATTGGCCGTGTCGATTTCGCGGATTCGGCTAAGCCGTTCGAGATTGACCACCAGCCGGCCCGGCCGGTCCGATATGGCGCCCGATACCAGGCCGGTGTTGCCACCCTGCGGAATGATCGGGATTTTCTGATCGGCGCAGTAACCGACAAGTTTCTGCACGTCGTGTACCGTGCGCGGCCGGGCAACGGCCAGAGCCTGTCCGTGGTGATCACCCGTCCAGTCGGTGACATGTCGATCGCCGAAGGACTCGACAGGCATGACCTCAATCGGTTGCAAAGCCGACTGCATTGCCTGGACGATGCAGTCGGACGCTGCCTGTTGTCCCGCAGCACTCATTGCAAAGGTAATCCGGTCGCTCTCATGCGGGTAAGGCTAACGCATGTTTAGTTGTCCTACAAGCGTATAAGTGAACAGGGAATGTGGATTAACATTCCTCGGACCTGCAAAGAGACCGGGTGGATACCCTGCCTTGTTGGCTCTGCGTGTTGATGGAGGCTGGAGAATTGGCGGTATGCGCTGCCGGTATTGTGCGGCGGCGTTGCAATCAAAGACCAGGTACGATCAGCGTGCCGGTTTCTGCAGCGAGATCAGAACTAATGGATGGTGGAACCAGGAGCGATCAATGCGCCAGGATCGCCACACCCGAAGACTCCAAGAGCGGCTGCCCGAGCATATAGTCCCCCGAAATCCCTAGCGTCGCCAGATCGACCTCTGTCTCACCGTAGTTCAGGACATAGGTGAGCGTGCCGCTGCGGCGGATGCGGACGGCATCCGGCAGGTTGAGAAGCTCCAGTCCCGCCGACTTGCCGAGCGTCTCAACGATTGCCGTCATCAAATCGGCATCCGGCCAGCCGCCGAGATAGTGCAGGCCGCCTTGTCGGACCATCAGCGGCACATCGTCAGCGCTCTCCATCACGGTTTCGGCCAAGTCGCCCGGCTCAAGAAATTCGCGCCAGAACTTCACCGCTCCTTCTCCGCCTGAGGTTGCCACCGTGCAGTCGGGCCGCAGGCTTTCCACCTGGGCCACTTTGAGGTCGAGCAGGGTGGTTGGAAGGTCCGGCGGCAGCCGTTCCGGGATGGAGAAATATTCGGTCTTCGAACCGGTGCGCGGGCCTGCGAGCACGATGCCGCGGAAAGTCTCCAGGGCGGCCACGAGCTTCGGGTCCCATGTGAACAGGCCGGGGATGAGGACCAGCTTGTAGCCAGACAGGTCTGCGGTATCAGGCGGCACAATGTCGATCGACAGGCCGCGGGCCCGCAATGCTCGGTAGAACTCGAACACCAGCCGGAAATAGTCGAATTCGCGGCCCTGGGGCTGGGTCTCCCAGGCCCACGACGAGGCATAGTCGAAGACGATGGCGGCTTCGGCCTGCTCGGCCGCCGGCAACTCCAGGCGTGCAATCTCCGCCGCCACGTTTTTCGCCGCTTCAAAGGCCTCGGTCTCGCCGCCGTCAGGGCGCAGCAGACCGGCATGCATCTGTTCTTGCGCGAAGGGTGCCTGACGCCAGCGGAAATAGCTGACGACCTCGGCCCCGTGGGCAAAGGCCTCCCAGCTCCAAAGCCGCACCATACCAGGACGCGGCACAGGATTGTGGTCGGCCCAGTTCACCGGTCCGGGTTGCTGCTCCATCACCCACCAGCGGCCGTTTGAGGTAGCCCGGTAAAGGTCGTGATGAAGCGCCTGGAAATCCGGATCTCCGGTGCGCATGAAGCGCTTGCGCCACTCGTCGTCGGCTTCCAGCCGATCCTCCAGAAAGCCCAGCGGATAGCTGTCCCAGCTCGATACGTCGAGGTCGGCGCCGACCTTGAAGTGGTCGAACGTCAGCGTACGCCCCATGAAATTGTGGATGATGTCGCGGCCGGGCGACAGCCTCCGCAGGATCTCGACCTGTAGTTTGTTGAATTCTGCAATCTGATCGGAGGAGAAGCGGTAGAATTCCATCCGGTGCGCCGGATTGTGTTCACTTGGGGTGATGCCCGGCAGTTCGACCGAGCCGAAGTCCGGATAATCCATCGACCAGAACACATTGCCCCAGGCGAAATTGAGCCGCTCGATGCTGCCGTATTTTTCAGCCAGCCAGCGGCGAAAGCCGGAGAGCGCGGGTTGGGACCACGACCGTGCCGTGTCGTGACAGGCATATTCGTTGTCGACCTGCCAGCCGACCACCGCATCGTTGGTGCCAAAGCGCTCGGCCATTGCCGTGACGATACCGGCACATTCACGTTTGTAGCCCTCATGCGAAAAACAGCAATGCCGGCGCGAGCCGAAGCCACGCACCTGGCCAAAACGGTCGACCGGCAGCATGTCGGGCATCTCGTCAACCAGCCATTTCGGCGGCGTTGCCGTCGGCGTGCCGAGGATGACCTTCAGGCCGGCCACGTGCAGCGTTTCGATCGCCCGCTCCAGCCAATCGAAGTCGTGCTGGCCTCGGGCCGGCTCCAGCCGCGACCAGGCAAACTCGCCGATCCTCACATAGCGGACGCCAAGCGCTGCCATCTTGCGGGCATCGTCTTTCCACACGGTTTCAGGCCAGTGCTCCGGGTAGTAGCACACGCCGATGGCGCGGTTTTCCAGCATGTTTGTGGTTCCTACAAAAGGACCTTGGGACAGTATCGGGCTTTGACCGCACGGTCGACGACAAAGGTCTGGCCGGCCGCGGGTTGTTCAGCCCGGGTGGCATCGTCGAGACCGGCATAGGCCGATGTGACGATCATCCGGTCACCACCGATGAAGGACGGGCAGGTGATCTGGCCGGTTGGAAGATCAATGCTCTCGACCAACGCGCCGGATGCGTCGAAGGCTGAGATGCAAAACCCTTCCCAGCGAGCGTTCCAGAACAGCCCGTCGCCGTCGACCACGGCACCGTCGGGGTGTCCGGCGCCCTGGGCTCCTTTGTCGAGAAAGACGGTCGGCTCACCGGTCGGCAACCCGGTTTCCGGATCGAGTGGTACACGCATGACCCGCCCGGTGACGGTGTCCGTGAAATGCCCGATTGAACCGTCGGCGGAGAAACAGATTGCGTTGGGAACCGTGATGTCGGAATAGAGCTTGCGGATCTCCCCGCGACGGAAGTGATAGAACGCGCCGGCGCCCTTTTCGGCGTGCTTGCCCATGGTGCCGATCCAGAAGGCACCGCACGGGTGCACCCGGCTGTCGTTGGATCGAGTGACAGGATTGTCGTCTTCCAGCGGCAAAAACAATGTGAACTCGCCGGATTTCGGCTGGCGAATATACAGCCCATCCTCGGCCGCAATCAAATGGCGTTCAGCGTCGACGATCGCCAGTGCGCTGGCCATGACGGGCAGGTCGTGCACGATCGCGGCATCACTGCCCGCAGGCCGTTCAAAGAGCTTTTTGCCGTTGATGTCGAACCACCAGGCAGTGCCGGTGTCCGGGTCGAAAGTCGGGCCTTCGCCCAGCTCGCAGGCGTTGGCATCATAGACCGAAAAACCGCTCACCTTATCCTCCGAAAACGCTGTCATAGGCTGCGACGGACTGTCGTGCGCGTTCGCCGATCTCGTCGACGCTCATACCAGGCTTGAACAGGCTGGACCCGAGCCCGAACGTGCGCACGCCGACCTTGCTCCAGGCCGCATAGTCCTCGTGTGACACACCGCCGACCGCGCCAATTTCGGTGTCGGGAGGTAACACCGCGCGGATAGCGCCGACGCCGGACGGACCGAGCACGCTGGCGGGAAAGAATTTCAGACCCGACGCGCCGGCGTCGATGGCCGCGAGTGCTTCTGTCGGCGTGAAGACACCGGGCATCGTCACCATGTTGTGCTGGCTGGCGTAGCGGATGAGTTTCGGTTCGACATTGGGGCTGACCATCAACCGGCCACCGACCGCGCCCAGCCGGTCGACATCGCCGTGCGACAGCACGGTGCCGGCACCGATCAGGCAGCTTTCTGGCGCCGTTTCGACGGCGATGCGGATCGAGTCGAACGGCTGCGGAGAATTCAGCGGGATCTCGATGGCTTCGAATCCGGCCTCGACCAGCACAGCGATCGTAGCAGCTGCGTCCTCGGTTTTGAGTCCGCGCAGAATGGCGACGAGTGACCGTTTCAGGGACGGCCAGGCGACAGTTTGTGTCATGCGTTCAAGTTTCCAAATCGGGCTTGCTGGTCGGGCAACGGCCAGAACCGGCTTGCGGCGATCTCCAGACCGGTGAGCACCGCCCGGTCGGCATCAACCACATCAATGGTGATGTCAAGGGCGGAGAAGGCCGCCTGGTAGAGGTTAGACAATTTGCCGGAAGCAATCAGCCTGACGGTTTCAAGTGAACCGAACTCGAGGCCGGCAGAGGCGATTTCGGAGCCGATGAGCAGACCTGAAAGCCGTTCGTAGCTTTCCGGTTGCGAGCGCTCGAACAGAAGCTGTCCGGCACGCAGCGAGAACAACTGCCGCGACATCTCCGCTGGTCGGCGGTAACCTTTGCGTACGGCATCAAGATAGGCTTCGCTTGTCGGACTGCAGTCCGGGCCGGGGCCGACGGCATGGCGCAGGATCGACTGTTTCGCCAGCAGGGCAAACAATTCGCCGGTCATCTGGCTGGAAAAGCCGGTAACCCGGGAATTGGAGAAGCGGACCCATTTCGAGTGGGTTCCCGGCAGGCAGGCAAGGCCTTCGGCCGGTGCATCGGAAAGGCCGCCCAGGAGTTGCGTTTCCTCTCCCCGCATCACATCAGGTCGGTCCTCGTCGCGCTGGGCCAGACCCGGCAGAATGCGGATGTCGCGCTGCTGGCCTTCGACCTGCACTGCCTTGTCGACGATATCCGAAAGAGCCGCCGGTACCGTCAGGTAGCGCGCTTCCTGCCAGCCTTGCCGTGACCCTGCCATGCCGCAGATGACCACCGGAAGGTCAGGCCCGGCACCAAGGGCGGCAAGATGGGCATCGAGAACCTGCTCGAAGCCGGCATTGGCAGCATGGATCATGCCCTCGTGGCTGCGCCGTTCCGCCAGCACGGCGTTCTCATCCGACACAAGCCAGATGCGAAAGCTTGACGTACCCCAGTCGACTGCCGCGAAACGTGCTTCCATGGATCACCCGGTCATCACGACACCGCCGTCGACGACGAGCGCCTGGCTGGTCATCATCCGGGAGGCGGAAGAGGCGAGGAACAATGTCGGCGCGACGATGTCTTCCGGAAGGATTTCCTGTTTCAGGCACTGCCGTTCAAGGTGTGCCTCGAGACCTTCCGGGGTGACCCAGAGGTCGCGCTGGCGCTCGGTCAGAACCCAGCCCGGCATGAGTGCGTTGACGCGGATGTTGTCGCCGCCGAGCTCGCGCGCCAGTCCGCGGGTGAGGCCAGTGATCGCCGATTTCGCCGCCACATAGGCCGGGTAGCCCTCATTGCCCATCATGTAGGATATGGAAGAGAAATTGATGATGGAACCGTGCCCGGCCGCCCGCATGTCACCAGCAACTTCCTGCGCGGTGAAGAAATGCGGCCGAAGATTGATGGCCATTGACCTGTCCCAGTCATCGACCGAGTAGTCGTGCAGACCGTGACGGTTGTCGGACGCGGCGTTGTTGACCAAAACCGTGATGGGACCGTTTGCATCGCGCGCCTGCTGAACCGCTGTGCGCAACGCCTCGATATCGGTGATGTCGCAGGCCATGAAAAGCGGCCGGTTCTGATATTCTGCTTCGAGACGGTCGCAAAGTTCGGTCGCATCGGAGCGTTGGACGAAGGCGACTTTCGCCCCCTGCGCGACAAATCCTTCGGTGAGCCAAGCGCCGATGCCGGAACCTCCACCGGTGATAAACACCGATTGTCCCTTCAGGTCGTCAAAATGTGCGTCGAGTTTCATCTGCGCTTTACTCCAGTTCACTCGGTTCACGGGCCGGCGCGTTACGATGCTCAAGCCGCGACAATGGACGGTTGGCGGATCTCATAGCCGCGTTCCCTCGATGACCCACATGGTTTCAGGAAAACTCCACGGCAGGGTCAGTCCATGGTTCATCAGGTAGGTGCCGCTGAGATCGACCGATTCCGATTTCAGTGTCAGTGTGCCGCGCGACAGGCCGCTGGCGCTGTCGCGGTTGATCAGGGTGATGCGGTATCGGGCATCCGGGTCCAGTCGCGTCAGCCGCAGCGGTCTGGGCGCAATCTGGCTGCTGGTCGTTGCCTTGCCGACAAACACGACGAAGCGGCTGTGATCGGTGGCGAGCTGCTGTTCGGCAACCACAGCCGGGTCCGGGCTCTCCAATCGCAGGATGTCGGCGCTCATCATCCAATCGCGGTTTTCCTTCCACCAGCCGATGACGCGGCGAAGGATTCCCGCTTCTTCTTCCGTCAGCTCGCGCGGGTCCATTTCAATGCCCATATGCCGTTGGGCCGCGACCCAGGCGCGAAAGTGCATGTCCAGAACCCGTCCGGACGTGTGGCATTTGCGCGGGCCGACATGGCTGCCGGTTACCGCGGCGGGCAGAAACAGGCAGGCATTGTGCTGCATCCTCAGCCGCTCAAGCGCGTCGTTGCTGTCACTGAGCCAGATGCGATGGGTGCGTTTGAGGATGCCAAAATCGATACGCCCGCCACCGGAGGCGCAGCTTTCGATCTCGACATGCGGGAACTCCCGGCGCAACCGGTCGATCAATGCGTATGAGCCGCGCGTCTGTGCAGCATCCGGCATCGGCAGAACACGGTTGTGGTCCCACTTGATATATTCGATGGCGTGGTCCCTGAGCACGGCCGCGATCCGGTCAAACAGAAAATTCTGGACCTCCGGCAAGGCCATGTTGAGAGCTTTCTGATTCCTGCCGAGGATCTGGTCTTCGCCCCCCAGCGCCCAGTCCGGATGGGCCCTGTGAATGTCGGAATCCGGATTGATCATTTCCGGCTCGAACCAGATGCCGAACGTCATGCCGATTTTGTGCACATGCTCGATCAGCGGGTTGAGCCCGTCCGGGTATTTGCGCGGGTCGACCTCCCAATCCGACAATGCCCTGGTGTCGTCATCGCGGCGGCCGAACCAGCCGTCATCCAGCACGAAACGCTCCGCGCCGAGCTCGGCCGCGCGTGTCGCGATCTTCTGGAGGGCCGGCAGATTGTGGTCGAAATAGACGGCTTCCCAGCAATTGAAATGCACTGGCCTGGCGCGGCCGGCATCGGGCATGTGCACGATCTCGTCGCGCAGGTGCCGTTGGAATGCGACGGCGCAGCCGTTCAATCCGTCATCGGAAAAGGTGATGTAGAGCGGCGCCGTCTCGAACCGGGTCTGAGGCGCCACCTCCATGCGTTCGGCGTGGCCGAACTGGATCTGCCGCCGTCCATCCGGCAGTTCCTCTGCGATCATCTTGTGACCGCCCGACCAACCATAGTGGAAGGCATAGGCCTGTCCCTGGGTGTTGGTGGCTCCGCGGCAAGGGACCATCAGGCCCGGGAAATGTTCGTGTCCAGTCCGCCCGGTCCGGTTTTCGCGAAACCGCATCCCCGGCGACCAGGCCGTGCGGTTGAGTTGAAACTCTCCGCACCAGCGGCCGGCGACATCGATCATTTCGTCGGACAGCTGCGGCGCCGGCATTACCGGGGCGGACATCCAGTGCAGGTGCACCGGCTGATCTGCCTCCAGCGAAGACTGCGTCTCGATCACGTGCGTCTGGGCGTTGATCGCAAATCGAGCAACGTAGGTCAGGCCATTGTTTTCGTCGGTGAAGACAAGCCGGAGCTTTCCCGGCTCTTCCTCGGTGCTGACGAGACAGAATTTCGTCAACAGCTGGGTGCCGTCCCGGGCACGCACGATCAGGCCCGGCTGGCCGGGAAAGGTTCGTGTCGCTTCGGGGGAAACGGAAAGCTCGGGGTTCAAGTCAAGCATGCCACCGGTGACATCGATGGCATGTACAGAAAATAGGGTACTCAGATCCTCGTCGTCCGGCAGTCTCGGTCCCCAGTAGATCACCTCGGCGAGGTGATCCCGATGGGAACCGAGTACCAGAGTCTGACGCCTGTCATCCAGCCGCCAGCATTGGATCATGGCCGCTTTCCTGGTGTCAGGCATCGGATCATTTGACGGCTCCGAGTGTCAGGCCGGCGATGAAGTGCTTCTGCATCAGGAAGAACATCGCGACGGGCGGCAGCGCAGCCACGATGGCTCCGGCGCTCATCAGGTGATAGGCGGCCCGGAACTGAGCATTGAACGATGTGATGCCTGCCGTCACCGGCTGCGATTCAACACCCTGAGTCAGCACGATCGCCCAGAAATAGTCGTTCCAGATGAAGGTAAAGATCAGCACGCTCAACGCGGCGATGGCTGGTTTCATCAACGGCAGGACGATGTACCAGAAAATCTTCCACTCGGCGATGCCCTCGACCCGCGCGGCTTCGATCAGGGCAAAGGGCAGGCCCTTGATGAAGTTGCGCATGAAGAGGGTACAGAATCCTGACTGGAAGGCGATGTGGAACAGCACGAGGCCGGTCTTGGTGTTGTAGAGGCCCAGATCCAGCGTGAGGTCCCGAACCGGCACCATCAGGATCTGGAAGGGAACGAAATTGCCGGCGACGAACAGGAAGAAGATCCACAGGTTGAGCTTGAACTTGTAGATGCCAAGGGCAAATCCCGCCATGCAGGCAAGCGCCACGGCGCCGATCGCCGTCGGCACCGTGATCAACAGAGAGTTGAGCAGGTACCGGGGCATGTCGGATTCGAAGAACACTCTTCCGTAGTTCTCGAAGCCGCCGAAGGTCGATGGCAGTGACCAGTACTGGCCCCCGGAGAAATCGCCTTCTGGTTTGACCGAGAACAGAGCGACGGCGATCAGCGGCAACAGCCAGAAGATCAGCGCGACCGGCAGAAGTGCCTGATAGCTGATTTGCCAGCTGCGCGGCGTCTTTTGAATAGGTGTCGGGAACATGTCAGCGACCCCTCTCTTCTTGGTACATCGAGTAAAGGAAGTACGCGATGAAGAACAGCATGATGAAGAACAGCACCACGGCGATGGCGGCGCCATAACCCATGCGGAAGCCGTATTCGGAGAGTGCGACCTCGAACATGTAGAAACTCAGCACGCGGCTTTCACCGAACGGTCCGCCGTTCGTCATGACCGAAATCAGGTCGAAGGACCGCAATGCGCCGACGATCGTCACCACGAAGGCGATGAAGGTCGCAGGCTTGAGCTGCGGGACGATAACGTACCAGAGCATTTTCCAGCCCTTCGCACCGTCCAGTCGCGCTGCCTCGATCTGTTCCGGATCAACGGCGTTGAGGCCAGTCAGATACAGGATCATGCAATAGGCCGTCTGCGGCCAAAGGCCGGCGGCGATGATGCCGTAGGTCACGTAGGTCGGGTCACCCAAAACGTTGATTGGCCCAAGTCCGACCCAGCCGATGACTGTGTTGAACAGACCGAAAGTCGGGTCGTAGAACCAGGTGAAGACCAGTCCGACAACCACCTGGCTGATGACGAACGGGAAAAAGAACAGTGACTTGTAAAGCCGAATTCCCATGACCGTTTGGTTCAGGAAGAGGGCAATGAACAATCCGGCCGGGATTGCAAGCAGGTACAGGATCAGCCAGATGATGTTGTTTTTCAGCGACGTGTAGAACGCCGGGTCATCCCACAGTTCGACATAGTTTTCAGTGCCGATGTATTCTCGGGCACCCAATCCGTCCCAGGCGAAAAGCGAAATTTCGAAGCTCTGGAAGATCGGGATGATCACATAGACCATGAAGAACAGGATCGCCGGCAGAAGAAAGAGCCACGGCGTGACGCTGATCTCGTTCCGTTTGTACCAGGATCTGTTGGTGGAATCGTATTCGGTTTTGGCTAGGCTGGCAGTCGACATCGCGAACCCCATTTCTTCAGTGCGTTCGCGTGTCCCTGTGGGCCGGCGAATCTGATGACTGAATGCGGGCTGCCGGACAGCCCGAAAGGTAAACGGGGCGGACCAATTTGGTCCGCCCCGGATTGATTACTTGTAGACGCGCTCGCGTGTTTTTTCCAAGCGCTGCAGGATCCGGTCCAGGTTATCAGGACGGACCATGAATTCCTGGAAACCTTCCATGCCGACTTTGGCCATTTCAGCCGGTGCGTCGCGGTCGAAGAACTGTGCCAGGGCAGAGGCTTTGTTGAGCATCTCAAAACCCTGTTTCACGAACTTGTCGTCCGTGTTGACGCTGGCCTTGTTGTTGACCGGCAGCTGGCCAAGGCTCGCATTCATCGACGTCTGAACGTCCGGAGATGCAACGAACTGAAGGAACGCCCGAGCGGCTTCCTTGTTGGTGGCGCCCGAAGGAATGTGCAGCGTATCGGTCGGCGCTTCTTCTGCCATCGGGATGCCTTCGGTGATCAGCGGGAACTGGTAGAAGTCGAGCTGATCATCGGTCAGGCCAGCTGCCTTGATCGGATCGACGGCGAAGTTGCCCATCAGATAGGCGGTGGCTTTTCCGTCGACCAGGAACGGAATAGCTTCCTGCCAGCTATAGGCCGTATGGTCATCGATGAAGGCGCCCATGTCGATCAGTTCGCGCCAGTTGGCCATGGTTTTCTTGACCCGGTCGTCCGTCCAGCTTTCCTTGCCGGCCGTCAGGGCCATGTGGAATTCGTAGCCGTTGGTACGCAGGTTCAGATAGTCGAACCAGCCGGCTGCGGTCCAAAGAAACTTGGTGCCGATCGTGTAGCATTTGCGGCCGGAGTCGACGATTTTCTGACAGTTGGCCTTCTCTTCTTCGAAGGTTGTCGGGACGCTGAGGCCCAACTCATCGAAGATGTCTTTGCGGTAGTAAACGCCCCACTGATAGTAGGTATAGGGCACGCCCCACTGCTTGCCATCGATGGTCAGTGCGGTTTTGGTCGATGCCAGCTCTTCGGCAAGTTGGCCGGTCCACAGATCAGACACATCTTCGAACAGGCCGGTGTTCACATAGGGCAGCATCCGGTTGCCGGCGTACCAGGTGGCGACGTCTGGCGGATTGGCTGTCAGGAAGTTCCTGATCTGCGTCTTGTAAGCGTCGCGGTCGATGATGGTGGTCTCGATATTGAGATCCGGATGCATTTCCCCGAACCGGGCAATGATGCCTTCGAACGTGGCACGCGGCGCCGGGTTCGACGTGTCGAGGAAGATCTTCATGTCGCCGCTGAGTTTGTCGGCGGCCGAAGCCCCCGAGCCCAGTGCGATGCTGGTAGCAAGCGCCAGGACTGACGCCTTTAGAATGGAACGCATAGTGTCCTCCCTTAGGTTCCGAATAATGAAACTAGTATTTACATATTGAAATTGGAGCACGGTTGCCATACGCTTGTCAAGAATATCCTCGCCTGCAGTTGCTGTTTGGCGGGGGTAGGGAGGAACGGAATTGCAGAGTGAACGCAAGTCGAGCGGGACTGTGGGCAAGGCGCTGAGCGTCTTGGACCAGGTGGCGTCGTTTGAACGGCCCGTGCGGTTTAACGACCTGCTCGAAGGATCGCCGTTTCCCAAGGCGACGCTTTATCGCATCCTGCAGAATCTGGTCACCGAGGACCTGCTCACCTTTGATCGCAATTGGCAGACCTACACGCTGGGCGTCCGCCTGGTGCGTCTGGCGCACTCCGCCTGGACGCAGTCTTCGCTTGCGCCGGTGGCCCGCCCTCATCTGAACGCACTCAGCGAGGCGACAGGCGAAACGATCCACCTTGCCCAGCTGGATGGACCGCACGTACTCTATCTCGACAAGCGTGACGCGAAACGCCGCGTCACCATGTTCTCGGAGGCCGGAAAAGTAGGCCCCGCTTATTGCACCGGTGTCGGCAAGGCAATGCTGGCCCATTTGCCCGATGCCGATCTGCGAAACGTCCTGCCACAGCAATCCTTTCACCGCTTTACCCCGACCACCATCTGCTCGGAGCGAGAACTGACCGCTGAGTTGGAGCAGATCCGCCGCGACGGCTTTGCCCTCGATCGCGAAGACCATGAGCCTGGCATCATCTGCGTTGCAGTCCCGGTCCTGTCCAGGACAAAACAAATGATGGGGGCGATATCGATTACGAGCACAGCGGCCAGGACCTCGCTGAGCAAACTGAAAAAATTTGTACCGGATTTGCAGGGTGCAGCCTGCGAGATAGCGACAGCGGCCGAGTATTGGCGGTTCCCCGACAATCAGAAAGCGCCGGAAACAATGGAGATCTAACACAATGACAGGTGTAACACTTGAGGGTGTAATCAAGCGATATAGCGAAGTTCAGGTGATCCATGGCGTGGATCTGCAGATCGAAGACGGGGAATTCTGCGTGTTCGTCGGCCCTTCGGGCTGCGGAAAGTCGACGCTTCTGCGCATGGTGGCGGGGCTGGAAGAAACCACCGAGGGCAAGATCTCCATCGGGACGCGCGATGTAACGCGCATGGACCCCGCGCAGCGCGGCGTCGCCATGGTGTTCCAGACATATGCGCTCTATCCGCACATGACCGTTAAGGAAAACATGGGTTTCGGCCTCAAGATGAACGGCCACCCCAAGGCTGAGATTGAAGAGAAGGTTGCGGAAGCCACCCGCATCCTGAAGCTTGAGCAATATCTCAGCCGCAAGCCGTCCGCTCTGTCAGGTGGCCAGCGCCAGCGCGTTTCCATCGGCCGCGCCATCGTCCGCGGACCGGATGTATTTCTGTTTGACGAACCGCTGTCCAACCTGGACGCGGAACTGCGTGTCGAAATGCGGGTGGAGATCGCCCGGCTTCACAAGGAAATCGGCGCAACAATGATCTATGTGACCCACGATCAGGTTGAGGCCATGACCCTGGCTGACAAAATCGTGGTGTTGCGCGGCGGTTATATCGAGCAAGTCGGCGCTCCACTTGATCTCTACAAGGACCCCGACAACAGGTTTGTTGCCGGTTTCATCGGGTCCCCGGCCATGAATTTTCTGGAAGGAACGAGCACCGGAGACGCCGTCGAGATTCCGGCCCTGAAAAGCAGTTTCAAGCTTCCGGTCGCCATACCGGAGGCTGGCAAGAAGATCATTCTGGGTGTGAGACCCGAACATATCGAGGTCGACCGGTCGGCCGACACGCTCACCGTCGACCTGACGGAAGCGCTGGGCGGTGTTTCCTACGACTACCTGATGTCCGATACCGGCGAAAAAATCATTGTCGAAGAACACGGCGACGAGCGTTCGTCCGAGGGAGCTCGGGTGGGCATCAAGTTCGATCCCGAGCGGGCGATGCTTTTCGACGGCGAAACGGAGGCACGCATCCGGTAGTCTGGCGCCTCGGTCCTCCAACGGGTTAACGACAACGGCCGGCCGTGGCTATCGCCAGGCCGGCCGTTTCCGCATCTCCTTGGTCGGTCAGCTGGAAGGAAGCATGACCTTATCGATTACGTGAATGACGCCATTGTCAGTCACAATGTCCGCGGAAACCACATTGGCTTCATCGACCGTCACGCCACTGTTTGATTTCTCGACCGTCAGCATGCGGTCGCCGCCTGCTTTGATTGTCTTGACGTGAATAGCGCGGCCCGGAAGCTGGTTGGACATCAGCTTGCGCGGCAGGACGTGATAGCTGAGCACGGCGACCAACTGATCTTTGTTTTCCGGCTTGAGCAGGGTCTCGACGGTTCCGGCCGGAAGGGCCGCGAAGGCCTCATCCGTCGGTGCGAACACCGTCAGATTTTCGCCCGTAGCCAGAGCGTCGGCCAGGCCGGCGGCCTTGGCGGCAGCGAGAAGCGTTTCGAAGCTGCCGGCACTCTGTGCGGTTTCGACGATATTAGCCGACTGGGCGGGAGCGGCCATAAGGGTACCGACGGCCAGGCCGGCTGCGATGAGCATCTTTTTCATAGTCCAAATTCCTCTGGGATGTGTGGTCGACAACCTTGGTTTTCTCTTCGCTAGCGGTGCATTTTTACGGACCGGTTTTTCAATCGGATCACCCAAGGGGCGAATTTTGCTGACTTTTTTGAATTCGGTTCAAAATCGGCCCTGACTGTGATCTGATCGTTTGCAGGACACGTATAGAGCTCGACAGAAAAAGGTCGGGCTATGCTGAAAGCACTGCGAATGGAAACAACGAGGGAGGATCCGGGTTCGGATCAGCGACTATTGCAGTCGTTGATTGCAGATATTGCTCTGAATCAGGACCGGGCCGCCTTCGAAGCGCTGTTTGTTCGTTTCGGACCGCGTATAAAAGGCATGATGCTGAAGTCGGGAGCGTCCGAGGACGTGGCCGAAGATCTTGTCCAGGACGTCATGATGACGGTCTGGCGCAAGGCGGCGCTTTATGCACCGGATCGCGGCAATGTCAGCACCTGGATCTTCACCATCGCGCGTAACGCCAGAATCGACAAGCTTCGGCGTCAGCCGACACAACCCTATATCGACGTGGAAACGGTGACGCTGGAAAGCGACGCGCCGGACGCTGAAGAAGTTGTGATCGGCAGCCAGCATGATTCTATCGTTCGCGAGGCGGTGGCTCTGTTGCCAAAGGAGCAAAAAACGGTGATCCAAATGGCCTTCACCGACTACAAGCCGCAGAGCGAAATAGCCAGGGAGCTTGATCTTCCTATTGGCACAGTCAAATCGCGCATGCGTCTCGCCTATCAGAAATTGAAAGAACACCTTGAGGAATTGAGATGAGCATTCACCATCATCTGGATGCTGCAACGCTCATGCGTTATGCGACCGGGGATTTGGACCCGGCCTTCACGATCGTTGCAGCTTCGCACCTTGCGATGTGCGACCGATGCCGTCGCGAAGTACGCCTTTTGGAGGCGATGGGCGGCGATTGCCTGGAAGAAGCACCGGAAGCGGTGCTGAGCGATGGCGCATTTGCGCGGCTCGCAAACCGCCTGGACGAGGGCGATGCGGGCGTCAGCAATGTGCGCGAGGCCGATTTCGGGCGTCGGTCCGAGATTCCACTGCCGCTGCGGCGTCACGTCGGCAATTCGCTCGATGATATAGACTGGCGTCGCGTCGTGCCTGGCGTTCAACGCCATCGGATCGATCTCCCCGAGACCGATTCCTCGCTGTACATGTTGAAGATCGGACCCGGCCGCAAAATGCCGGAACATGGCCATGGCGGCACCGAGATGACGCTGATCTTGCGCGGTTCCTACAGTGACGTGTTGGGTCAATATCGTGCGGGTGACGTTGCTGACCTCGACGAGCATGTCGAACATCAGCCAATGGTCGATTCCGATGAGCCATGCATTTGTCTTGTGGCGACGGAGCACCCGACCCGTTTCAAAGGAATGGTCAGCCGTTTCCTGCAGCCGATTGTCGGCATCTGATCCGTGTCCGAGACGTCCTACGGCACCGTCTGGGTGATCGGTGCCAGCTCGGGCATCGGTGAGAGCTTCGCGCGCCTGATTGATGGCGAGGCGGAGCATGTGGCGATTTCCGCCCGTTCTGCGGACAAGCTTGAAACGATTGCCTCCGAGGGGCGGAATCTGACGGCGTTTCCGCTTGATGTGACATCACCGGACGCATTGGCTCAAACGGCTCGTACTATCGAGGAACGATTTGGCGGCATCGATCTTGTCGTCGTGTGCTCTGGCCTGTGGTGGATCATGCGTTCCGATGAGCTCGAGATCGCGAAAATGCACGATGCCATGGACGTGAATTTCTTTGGCGCGGTCAACACTGTCAACGCGGTGCTGCCAGGCATGAAGGCTCGCGGTCGCGGTCATATTGTCCTGGTGGCATCGGTGGCCGGTTATCGCGGCCTACCCAACGCTGCGGCCTATGGCCCGACCAAGGCGGCATTGATGAATCTCGCCGAGACGCTCAAGCTCGATCTGCGACGCTTCGGGGTCGATGTTTCCGTCGTCAACCCGGGATTTGTCGACACGCCAATGACGCGCACCAACACGTTCAAAATGCCTGGTTTGATTGATTCAGATCTGGCGGCCGAAAAGATGCTGGCCGGCATCCGCAAGAAACGCTTCGCGATTCTATTTCCAACGCTGTTTGCCAACAGTGTTCGGCTTCTCAACGTGCTGCCAAACTGGTTATTTTTTTGGGGTATCGGGCGGTTTATGCGGCGATAAGGTCCGCACTCGTTTCTGCGCAAACCGATTTGCGTCAGGCGGCGATGTCCAGGTCTTTCTTGTTCGCACGATAGACGCTGACCGCAGTGCGCGGCGGCGTCGGTTTGCGGAAAACAGGCAGGCGTTTGAGCCACAGTCGCAGCGCCTCCCAGCGAATTCCAAGCCAGACTTTTTGGGTCAGAAGCGCGGTGACGACAAACCGCTTCAACAGGGTGCGATCCGTCAGCGGTTCGAAGGTACCGGCGAAGTGCGCTGCCATCAGCGGCCCGTCTTCGTCGTCAAGGCGAATTCCGACCGCGGCCGTCTCGTCGGGCAGCTTCGTTCGGAACGCGTAGCGCCCGGTCACCTGGTTGAACGGTGACACATGAAAGACCTTCGTGCAGGAATGGCGCAGCGTCCCGTCCGGATCGATCCCTTCCGCGGTCGCATAGGTGTGACGTTCGCCGAATGTGTTCGATACCTCGTAGATTACGAGGGCCGTTCGGTCCTGCGCATCGAGGCCGAAATAGACGGTCAACGGATTGAAGGCGTATCCCAGAACCCGCGGATAGCACAGCATCAAAAAGCGTTTCGCAACGCCTGGACCTACCGTGTCCGCAGCAATGGCATCAAGGTGGGCGTTCAGGTCGCCGCCATCGCCGAAGTCTCGGTCGTGCAAGGAAAACAGGTTGAACCGGTTATGCGAGAAAAGCCGCAGCCTTCGGCCGTGCGACTCCAGCTTGTCGATATCGACAAACATGGAAAAGACGGAATACTTGAAGTGGTGCATGCGCGGCCGCAGCCGCCGATGCATCACGCTGCCCGCAAATATTCCTTCGCGACCCGTTTTCACTCGGCCACCTGCCGATACTCCGTTTCGAGGGCTCGCTTGCCGGAGAAGTCGGCGTCGCGCGCCCACGGACGGGCAACGCCACCCAGCTCCTCGGCGACTGCCAGACCACTGGCGATCCCATCCTCGTGAAAACCGTAACCCAGATAGGCACCGCAGTACCAGCTGCGGCGATAACCCTGGATCTGATCCATCTGCTCCTGCGCGCGAAACGCTGCAGTATCGAAAACCGGATGATCGTATTCCAGGACCCGGTCGATCTTGTCCGCCCGGATCTCCCGGCTCGGATTGAGGGTCACAAAAAGGTTCTCGCTTGTCGGCAGACCCTGCAGCCTGTTCATCCAGTAGCTGACGCACAATTCTCCTTCGATCGGGTTGCCACTCTTGATATAGTTCCAGCCCGACCAGAGTTGCCGACGCTTCGGCATCCAGTCTTCGTCGCGGTGAAGCACGGCGATGTTGCGCTGGTAGGGAAATGCAGATAGCAGCGCTTGTTCGGCCTGGTCGGCGTCGGCCAGGAGGTCGATCGTCTGATCGGCATGGGTGGCGAACACCACGTGGTCGTAAAGGTGCATCACGCCGTCACGCGTTTCTATCAGCACCCGATCCGGGCGCCGGTGCACCGCCTTGATGTCGGCGTTGAGGCGGGTTTCGAAATGACCGTCTGCAATCAACCTCTCCACATAGATGCGGCTGCCACCGATGACGGTCTTCCACCAGGGCCGCTTCTTGAATTGCAGCATGCCGTGATTGGCGTAGAAGTCGACAAAGCTGCGGGCAGGGAACTGCAGCATTTTCTCGACCGAGGTCGACCAGATTGCGGCACCCATGGGCACGATGTGCTCGTCGATGAAATCACGCGAATACCGTTCTCGCTCCAGAAATTCGCCAAGCGGCAGATCCTCATGATACTGCGCTACCCGTTTTCGGCACTCGCGAAAGAACCGATTGATTTCGCGCAGCATCATCCAATGGTGCAGATTCCACAGGTTTCGGCGCTGGCCGAAGAACCCCTTTCCGGAACCGGCATATTCGTAGCGACCGTTGTCATGGGTTAAAGAAAAACTCATGCGCGTGTCGCGACACTCGATGTCCAGATGTTTGAACAGAGCCGACAGGTTGGGATAGTTGCGATCGTTGAATACGATGAAACCGGTATCGACCGCGATTGGCCCGTCTCGTGTTTCTACGTCGACGGTGTGGGCGTGTCCGCCAGCATAGTCAGCTTTTTCAAAAAGCGTCACCTGATGACGTCGGCTCAGAAGCCACGCCGCAGAGAGCCCCGATATACCACCACCGATCACCGCAATCGTCTGTTTTCTCAACGGGATCTCCTGTCCGTCTCTGTTATGCCCGTAAGCATTTTACGCAACGCGTGGAGGCCCGGATCACCGGGCCGGAGCATTCTGTTTCACGCCAACAAATTTGGTGATCCGAGGCCGGGTCCAACACGTAATAAGCGGGCAACAAAGCAAGAGTTTCGAACGATGCTATACATCAAGGCCTACATCGCCACAGCCATGGTATTTTTCGTGCTGGATTATGTGTGGTTGTCCCGCATGGCCGGCACCTTTTATCGGGACCAGATAGGCTCGATGATGCTCGACCAGCCGCGGCTCGGTGTTGCCGCGGTGTTTTACATTCTCTACGTCGCTGGAATCGTTGTCTTTGCGGTGGTCCCTGCATTGCGAGGGGAGTCCGTGACAACCGCGCTCCTGCTTGGCGCCCTGTTGGGTTGCATGGCCTACGGAACCTACGACATCACGAACTATGCGACGCTGCGCGGCTGGCCCATGGCCGTGCTGCTGGTGGACATTGCCTGGGGCACGGCTTTGACGGCGGTCTCGGCCGGTGCGGGATATCTGTTGATCAGGCTGATGTGACCGGAACAGGCTGTCGCAGGCATGGGATAAATCCCATGCCGTCCTTCCTCCACCGTTGATTGGACGGTTACGTCCCAGGGAAGCGGTAATCCTTGAACTGCTCGCGCAGGGTCGTTTTCTGGATCTTGCCCGTGGCCGTGTGCGGGATCTCGTCAACAAACTCGACGTCATCGGGCATCCACCACTTGGCGATATTGCCGTTCATGAAATCGAGGATGTCCTGTTTGGCCGGGTCGCGTCCTTCCTTGCGCACGATCACCAGAAGCGGGCGTTCGTCCCATTTCGGGTGCTGGATGCCGATGACCGCGGCTTCCGCGACGTCATCGTGACCAACCGCCAGATTTTCCAGCTCGATCGTTGAGATCCATTCTCCACCTGACTTGATCACGTCCTTGGCCCGGTCGGTGATTTCCATGTAGCCATATTCATCGATATGGGCCACGTCTCCGGTGTCGAACCAGTTTTCGTCGTCATATTGCTCGGCGCCGTGACCCTTGAAGTAAGCTGACGAAATTGCCGGTCCGCGCACCTTGAGCCGTCCGAATGTCTTGCCGTCGCGCGGCAGTTCTTCGTTTTCGTCATTGGTGACCTTCATCTCGACCGTGAAGGGCGGATGCCCCTGTTTCGCCTGCAGGTCGAGTTTGGTTTCACCTTCGAGATGCTCGTATTCCGGCTTGATAGAACAAATTGTTCCGAGCGGGCTCATTTCCGTCATGCCCCAGGCGTGCATGACTTCGACGCCATATTGGTCCTGGAAGGCCTGGGTGATGGCGCGCGGACAGGCCGAACCGCCGATGATAACCCGCTCCAGGTCCGGCAGTGCACCGCCGGTCTTTTCCAGATGCTGCAGCAGCATCAGCCAAACCGTAGGCACCGCCGCGGTCATCGTCACATGTTCTTCGGTGAGCAGCTGAAAGATCGATTCTCCGTCCATGCCGGGGCCGGGCATGATCATGGCGCTTCCGACCATCGGGCAGGAAAACGCTGTGGACCAACCATTGGCATGGAACAGCGGCACGACTGGCATCATGCGGTCGCGCGCCGACAGGCCCATCATATCCGGCTGCACCGCGGCCATGGCATGCAAAACATTGGACCGGTGCGAATAGACGACACCCTTGGGGTTGCCGGTTGTGCCTGAGGTGTAGCACATACCGGCGGCCGTGCGCTCGTCAAACTCCTTCCAGGCGAAGTCTTGATCCGCCTCGGCCAGCCACTCCTCGTAAGCCACGGCATTGCTGAGCTTGGTGTCAGGCATATGCGCCGCATCAGTCAAAACCACGACTTTTTCCAGGCTCGGAACTTTGTCGGCAATCGCCTCGATCAACGGCAGGAACGTCAAATCGACAAACAGGAACCGGTCTTCGGCGTCATTCATGATCCAGGCGATCTGTTCCGGAAACAGCCGCGGATTGAGCGTGTGGTAGACGGCACCAACGCCCAAAATGCCGTACCAGCTCTCCAGGTGTCGCCACGTGTTCCAGGCCATGGTGGCAACCCTGTCGCCCAATTTGACCCCGTCCATATCAAGCCGTTTGGCAACCTGCAGGGCACGGCCGTGAAGAGCCTGGTAGTCTGTGCGGTGGATCGGTCCTTCGACCGAACGCGAGACGATTTCACGACCGCCGTGGTAAAGCGCCGCATGGTCGAGAATCTTGTGGCAAAGCAGCGGCCATTCCTGCATCAGTCCGAGCATGTGTTCCTCTCTTTTCTTCCGGTTTGTTTTGCCCCGGGTTTCCTCGAAGTATGGCCCGCATCGGCGCGCAGGAAAAGCCTTGATTTTCACTCCGTTGTGGGGCAACCGGGCCGGCAAGCTTGCTTCGGTCGCGCCCGCTTGGTAACTCCGATCCGGCGCGACGCGCGAGACGATGGGGCCGGCGTGGGCCGCGCCTTACCCATACAAGGCCAACACAGGGCGTCACCATGATTTCGATTGTCATACCCTGCAAGAACGAGGCGGATAACATTCCGCCGCTGCTGGACGAAATCGCCGAACATTTGGCTGGCCGGGACATCGAAGTGCTGGTCGTCAACGATGGTTCAACTGACAACACTGCAGACGTTCTGGCTTCCGAGGCGGCCCGTCGACCGTTTCCTGTTCGCCACCTTCGGCACCAGAGTTCCGTTGGCCAGAGTCTTTCGCTGCGCAGCGGGGTTCTGGCAGCCAAGGGTGAAGTCATCGCCACCATTGATGGCGATGGCCAGAACAATCCTGAATATATCGGCAAGCTGGTAGACAAGCTCATCGAGTCCGGACCTGGGGTGGGGATCGCCTGCGGTCAGCGGGTGCGCCGCAAGGACACCAGGCTGAAGCAACTGTCGTCGCGCTTTGCCAACTGGCTGCGCGGATCGATTCTCAACGACAAGACGCGCGATTCCGGCTGCGGCCTCAAGGCGCTGCATGCCGATATCTTCCGCCGGTTGCCGTTTTTCAATGGAACTCACCGTTTTCTGCCTGCCCTGGTCATCCAGGAGGGCTTTGACGTGGTGGCCATTGACGTCGTCGATCGTCCGCGTCGGTTCGGCACATCCAATTACGGCATTCTAGACCGCGGCCTGCGCGGTGCGCTCGACCTGTTCGGGGTCTGGTGGCTGAAGCGGCGGCGCAAGGCGATGCCGGTTGTCGAGGAAATTCATAATGATTGAGACCTTCATGCAACTGGTCGACTGGTTCCGTTCGGTTTTCGTCGATCAGTTTGATGCCTGGATCCTTCTTGGATTTCTGGCCCAGGCCTGCTTCACCATGCGCTTTGTCGTGCAATGGATCGCTTCCGAAAGAGCCAAGCGCAGCGTGGTGCCGGTTGCTTTCTGGTTTTTTTCGCTGTTCGGCGGGGGTATGCTGTTTGTCTACGCGATCCAGCGGCAGGATCCGGTGTTCATTGCGGGGCAGGGGATGGGGCTGATAATCTACATTCGTAATCTTTGGCTGATCGCCAACGAAAGAAGAGCCGCGATGGCTGACACTGAATGACGCCAGTGCAGGCAAAGGTACCGGCGTTACATTATCTGCTGATTTTTGTATTCGGTGTGGCGGTGCTGCTGCCGGGTGTGGCGCAATTGCCGCCCATCGACCGGGACGAATCCCGCTACGTCCAGGCAACCAAACAGATGGTTGAAAGCGGCGACTACATCGACATTCGGTTCCAGGAAAATCCACGCTACAAGAAACCCGTCGGCATCTATTGGCTGCAATCGGCCAGCGTCATTTTGTCGGGCGGCGACGCCTCGACCTCCGTGTGGGCCTATCGGTTGGTTTCGGTCGTTGCCATGGCGCTTGCCTTCGCGGTGCTATACTGGATCGGCGCTTTCATGTTCGGGTCATGGGCCGCTGCGATAGCGGCGCTGATGCTGGCGGGCCTGTTTGGAGCGGGTTTCGAGGGGCGGCTGGCCAAAACCGATGCCGTGCTCCTGCTGCTGTCTATCCTTGCACAGGGGCTTTTGGCGCGAATTTATCTGGCGGCGCGTAACGGCGAAAGCGCCGGTTCGGCGACCGTTTGGCTGTTCTGGATCGTCCAGGGATGTGCAATCCTCATCAAGGGACCGATCACGCCGCTGCTGAGCGGTGTTACGATCGCTTTTCTGGTCATTTTCGACAACAACCGCGATCAGCGCTGGCTGAAAGGCCTCAAACCGCTGCGCGGCATTTTGTTGATGGCGTTGGTGACGCTGCCGTGGCTGGTGCTGATCACCATGAAAACCGGCGGCGCTTTCTGGGCTGAGGCCGTTGGGCGCGACATGCTGGGCAAGGTTGCCGGCGGTCAGGAATCGCACGGCGCGTGGCCAGGCTACTATGCCATCACCTATTCGCTCTACATCTGGCCATTCGGCCTGATCGCGGCCATCGGGTTTACCTATGCTTTGCGTCGCATGTTCACCGATCCGCGGCTGCTGTTTTGTATCGCCTGGTATCTGCCCCTCTGGTTCGTCTTCGAACTTATCCCGACCAAGCTCCCGCACTACGTGCTGCCGGCCTATCCGGCGATCCTGCTTCTTGGTGGTTGGTTCCTGACTCTTCCGGTTGATGACAAGCCCGAGGCGATGGTCTGGCAACGCCTGCTTCACGGACTGGCGGGCTTCGGCGTTGCAGTAGTGACGATCGCTTTCGTTGCCCTTGCCCTGGTGGCGCCGATCTACCTGACCGGGGCGCTATCGATATGGAGTCTGCCGGCCTCGGCATTGCTTTTGGTCGCCGGCTGGCTGGGACTTGGATTGCGTGTCCACGTATCGCCGATCCGCCGGGTTGCCGTCGCCGCCCTGACAGCGACCACCGCCTACGGGCTGATGTTCGGCGGTATCCTGCCGCAGATCGACCAGCTCTGGCTCGGGCGACAGATTGCTGCGCGGTACCATGCCGAGAAAGTCTGCGATGCGTCGGTGCTAGCCTCGGTCACCTACCATGAACCCAGTCTGGTTTTCCTTGCCGGCACCGACACGGTGATGACCGACGCCGTCGGTGCGGCGCAGCACCTTCTGGCCGACCCGGACTGCGCCATTGCCGCGGTGCCCGACGAGAATGCCGTTCCGTTCCTGGCAACCCTCGAGGACGCCGGTGTGGAGCCGGTGAGCGGTGAAGCAGTGTTCGGTATCAATTATTCCAAGGGGCCGGAATACATCATTCGGCTGTATCGACTGCAGCAGTAGGCTCTTGTTCCGGCCATCCGATGTGGTCAGCCATCCAGGGATAGGTCTCGATGATTGGGCCGATGGCGTCGCGACGCAGCAGTGATCGCGCGGTCTTGGCCGCTCTCTCCGCGATATCCGGATGCCAGTCTTCGCGTGCGATCAGGGACAGCGATCGACCGAAGCGACCCCGCTCAAGCGGCAACACAGCCAGGCCGGATAGCAGGTTCATGTCCTGGCGCAGGCACAACGGCGTCGTCAGGCTCCAGCCGAGACCGTTGCCAACCGCGGCGAGTTGGCTCGGGGCGGAATCGAACTCCATTTCCACCGGTGGCCGAACCTTCATGCGGCCAAGCTGAGCTTCGATTTGCCTGCCGATGGCCGAGCGCAGCGTATAGCGAATGAAGGGCAGTTCTGCCGCCAGTGTCTCGATATCGGTTGGGCCGGAATGGCTGTCTGGCACCGCTACCACGTACGGCTCCGATAAGAGCATCCGGCTCACCAGCCCGTCAGTATGAGCCAACGCGTCGCTGGCGGTGATGATCATGTCGACGCTGCGCGATTGCAACGCATCATGATGATGCGGCGATATACCGGACCACAGCTGTAGACGCCGCGCCTTGGAACGGAGCGCTTCGAGCAGCTTTGCACCGATCGAATTGGCGACTGAGTCAGGCATGGCAATGGTCAACGACGAGAGCGTGTCCTCGCGCCCACCGGTGACATGGCGCAAGCTTTCGTCTGCCAGCATCAGTATTTCGCGCGCCTGTTGGTAGAAACTGTGGCCGGCCGATGTCGGCGTGATCGGCCGTGCGGTGCGGTCGAACAGTTCGCTTTCCACCGCCTGTTCGAGTTGGCTGATAATCTGCGACATATTTGACTGGGTCATGCCAAGCTGTCGCGCGGCCTGGGTCATGCCACCGAGTTCGACCGCCGCTACGAACGCGCGCAGCGATTTCAGGTCGAAGCCTCTGGGCAGGTCCTGCAAGTGCTCAGCTCTCGAAGGGTAGCGCCATGTCGAGCATCCAATCGGTGAGATCGTCCATATAGCTTCGATAGGCGTAGAGGTGGAACCGGGTTTCGGAGGTTCTCAGCAAGAGAACTGGCACATGGTGCATCGCTGTCTGCAGGACGCTGCCCACCGGGCATGCCGTGAGCGACAGGTCCACCGCCAAGTCACGGTTGAGAAAACTCTCAGCCGCGGGTCCTTCGATGCTGACACATCGGCGAGAATCGGAGAGGTCCGTCGTCGCCGCCACCGTCGGCTCCATATCCGGCACCGTCGAGTCGATCAGGAGGTAGGTGTCGAAAGCAGTGCGTGCGATCCGCGCACTCCCTTTATCGGCAAAGCGTCCCGGCAGCAGGGTTTCTTGCAGACCCGCGGGTTCATTGATCCGGGCATGAACCGTTTCCGCACTGTCAGGCCAGAACCCGATCTGCACCATGGTTGAAGGATCGTCTCGCGCAATATGCAGCCGACCGCCGGGACGGCCGAAAAGCGTTGCATCGGGTTGATTATCCATGCATCCGGCTCCCGTCACGATCGAAAAATACGGGGTCGACCACCTCCGCCGTGTGGGTGTCGTTTCTCAAGGGAAAGCGCGCTGTCACGGTTTCACCGTGCCGCTCACGGCCGCCGGCCAGCAGCCCAAGAGCGATATAGGATTTGAGAGCCGGACTGTAGGTGGTAGCGGTGATGTGACCCGCGCTGTTGGAATTGTCGGTAGCTGTCAGATGCGCGCCTATCTTCATGGCCCGGTTCTCCTTCGACACGAGGCCCACGAGCTGCAGCCGGTTCGGATCGGTCAGCCCCTCCCGACCCAGCATGGCGCTGCCGATGAAGGATTTTTTCTTCGAACACATGCCGCCAAGTCCGAGGTCGTTTGCCGTGGTGCGTCCATCGATTTCACTGCCCGTGACGTGACCTTTTTCGATGCGCAAAGTTCCCAGCGCCTCGGTCCCGTAGGGCACCATGTCGAATTCCCGACCGGTTTCGATCAGGGCCTCCCACACGGCGGCGCCAGTCCTGCTGGGCGTGAACACCTCATAGGCGAGTTCACCGGAAAAGGAGAGCCGCGCAATGGTAACATCTGCCGACCCGATGCGACCGCGCCCTACTGCCATAAAAGGCAACTCATCGTTTTCCAATGCGAGACCATCGACTGCCTTCTGCAGAACGGCGCGGCTGTTCGGTCCGGCAACGGCCATGCCGGCCCATTGGTCGGTGACCGAGGAGAGCCGGACCTTTAGATCCGGCCAGGCCGTGGCATGCCAGTATTCGAGCTTTTGCAGAACAAGCGCGGCGTTCGCCGTTGTCGTCGTCATCAGATACTGATGCTCCGACAGCCGCCAGGTGGTGCCGTCGTCATAGAGAATGCCGTCTTCGCGCAGCATCAGTCCATAGCGTGCCTTGCCGACCGGGAGCTTGAGGAAGGCGTTGCTGTAGACCCGGTTGAGAAACTCCGCGGCGTCCGGACCCTGCACATCGATCTTGCCGAGATATGAGACGTCGACCATGCCGACATTTTCGCGCACGGCCGTTGCCTCGCGAACATAGGCTTCGGACAGGTCCTTGCCGTTGGTCGTGTAGTAGCGCGGCCGTTTCCAAGGACCGGTATTGACCATTACCGCACCGTTGGCCATGTGCCAGTCGTGCATGGGCGATCGGCGCACCGGGCGAAAACGCGCGCCGGTTTCGCGGCCGGCGACCGACCCCAGGCTGATCGGAACGTAAGGCGGCCGGAAGCGTGTGGTGCCCACTGCCTCGATGGGTTTGCCTTGAGCCTTCGCCATCAGCGTCAGAGCATTGAGATTGGCGTTCTTGCCCTGGTCGACTGCCATTCCGAGCGTGGTGTAGCGCTTGAGATGCTCGACGGAGACGTACCCCTCCCGGTGCGCCAGAGCGATATCCGACGCCGTGACGTCATGTTGGAAGTCGACAAACCGTTTGCCCTCGCCCTTTGGTGCGGGGATGTCGAAAATCGGCAGCGGCGAAACATCGGGCGAAGCTGGCTCAACCGTCACTGCCGGTGGCTCCGCCGGAGTGTGGCCGGTCTGCTGCGCGGCTGCAGCGCCCGCTTGGCTGCCGCTTGAGATGGCCTCTCCCAGGTCGAAGATGCCAGCGGCCGAGCCGCAGCTTTGCCAGCTGACATTGTCGCGTGCGTCGCCGGGAAGGAAAGCCTGCAGGCGCTCGTCGAATACCGGCTTGCCGCCAGCCTGGCTGGCAAGATTGATGTTGGGCGTCCAGCCGCCCGACATCAGGACGGCGTCTGCATCGAGGCTTTGCGCCGACCCGGTGACCGCGCCGCTTTGCGGATCAATGGGTGCGACCAACGCGCCCGACACGCGCCGGCGCCCCTTCACGGTGACAACGGCATGGCCGCTGCGCACGGGGATTGATAGAGCCGCCGCTCTGTCCGACAACGCGGGCGGCGGGTCGGAACGCAAGTCGACAATTGCTGCCACAGCGGCTCCGCTCTCTTTCAACGAAAAGGCGGAAAGGTAGCCACTGTCATTGTTGGTCATCACCACCGGTTTGCGGCCGATCGCGACACCATTGGCAGCGGCGTAGTAGGCAGCTGCTCCTGCCAACATGACACCCGGCCGGTCGTTGCCGTCGAACACCAGCGGCCGCTCGAACGCACCGGTCGCCAGCACGATGCTGCCGGCATGGATGGTCCAATGGCGCTGCCGGGGTTCATTGCCCTCCGGTTTTGCCTTGTGGTCGGCGACTCGTTCCACGGCTCCCGCGGTGTTGTCGTCGAACAGCCCGTGGACCGCGGTGCGTCGCAGCAGGGTGACATTGTCGAGCCCGGCCAGTTCGAGTTCCGTTTCGCGCGCCCATTGCTGTGCCGGAACGCCGCGGATGGTTGACAGGTCCGTCAGAAGCCCGGAACCCAAATGGGCCGCCTCTTCGGCCAGAATGACCTTTGCGCCGGATCGAGCCGCTGTCAGGGCTGCCGCCAGGCCGGCGGCGCCGCCGCCGACGACCAGGACGTCGCAGAAACCATGCATGCGCTCGTAGCGGTCGGGATCGGGCTGCCTGGAGGCCGAACCCATGCCGGCTGCGCGGCGGATGAAATGTTCGAAGAAGTGCCAGCCGCGCTGACCCGCCTCGAAGAAGGTCTTGTAATAGAAGCCGGCCGCAAAGATGGGCGACAGCAAACCGTTGACCGCTGAAACGTCAAAGCCGAGCGACGGCCAGACATTCTGCGGATGTGCTTCGAGGCCGTTGAAAATCTCGACTTCGGTCGCCTTGCAATTGGCTTCCCGACGGCCACCATCCCTCAGGGTGACCATGCCGCTAGGCTCCTGCGAGCCGGCCGTCATGACGCCGCGCGGCCGGTGATACTTGAAGCCGGCCGCAATGTGCTGGATGTCCTGTGCAAGCAATGCAGAGGCGAGGCTGTCGCCGGCAAAGCCGCTCACCTCGCGCCCGTTGAAGCGGAATTGCACCGGTTTCTGGCGGTCGATCAGATGACCGCCTTTTTCAAGCCGATAGGAACTCATTTGTCCGCCTCGCTCTCGGCAATCTCCGCCTGCGCGCCGACCAGTCGGGTCTCAAGGATCTGGTGAGTGACGGTATCGCGCTCGACCGCGAGGACCGCACGGCACCCGGAGGTGTGCTGCCAGAACTCGATGTGCCGTCCCATCGGATTGGCCCGCTGATAGACGTGAGCACTCCATTCGTCCGTGCCGGCGTCGAGCGCCGGAAACTGTCGCTGGGCATCACCGGCATAAGTGAATTCATGCGAGTCGCGGTGACCGCAAATGGGGCAACGAATAAGCATCAGTGCAACTCCGGCGACGGACCGACGCCCTTTTCATCGATCACCCGCCCCTGGTCGAACCGTTGCAGGGTGAAGGCCCCATTGAGTTCGTGTGGCTCGTCCCGGGCGATGGTGTGGGCGAAGCACCAGCCGGACGCTGGCGTCGCCTTGAAGCCGCCATAGCACCATCCGGCATTGAGATAGAGGCCGGGCAGGGGGCCGGTCGTGATGATCGGGCTACCGTCCATGGACATGTCCATGATGCCACCCCAGTTGCGCAGGAGGCGCACACGGGCGAGATTGGGGAACAGGGCCACGGCGCTGGTCATCACGTCTTCGTGGACCGGAAGATTGCCGCGCTGGGCCCAGGAATTGTAGCCGTCGATATCGCCGCCGAAGACCAGCCCGCCCTTGTCGGACTGGCTGATGTAGAGATGCCCGGCGCCGAATGTAATGACGGTATTGATCAGCGGTTTCAGCGGTTCTGAAACGAAAGCCTGCAACACATGGCTTTCGATCGGCAGCCGCTCGATGCCGGCCCGGCGCATCACTTCCGACGTGCTGCCGGCCACGGCAACGCCGACCTTGCCGGCGTCGATGCGGCCACGGGTGGTTTCAACGCCGGTGATACGCTCGCCAGTGCGGATGAAACCGGTAACCTCGCAATTCTCGATCAGGTCGACGCCAAGCCGATCGGCGGCGCGCGCAAACCCCCAGGCAACGGCATCATGGCGCGCGGTTCCGCCGCGCGGCTGCAGCAGTCCACCTTCGATCGGAAACCGTGCCTGATCGGAAAAATCCATATCCGGCGCCATCTTGCGAACCTCTTCGCGGGTCAGCAATTCGGCGTCGATGCCCTCCAGGCGCATGGCGTTGCCGCGCCTCGCATAGGCGTCCATCTGCGCCGGCGTATGGGCCAGGTTGAGCGTGCCGCGTTGTGAGAACATGATGTTGAAATTGAGGTCGCGTGACAGCCCCTCCCACAGGGTCATACTCTTTTCGTAGAAGCGCGAGTTTGCCGGGAGCAGATAGTTGGAGCGAACAATGGTGGTGTTGCGTCCGACATTGCCGCCGCCGAGCCAACCCTTTTCGACCACCGCGACACGGTTCAACCCGTGTTCCTTGGCGAGATAGTAGGCCGTCGCCAGGCCGTGGCCTCCACCGCCGACAATCACCACGTCATACTGTGGTTTCGGCTCTGCCGCACGCCAGGCGCGCTTCCAGCCCGTGTTGCCCTTCCAGGCCTCGCGCAGCAGAGAAAGAAAGGAATAGTGATCCGTCACGTGATCCGTCCCGTTTTCAACGTCAGGCACTATACTAAGACCGCGGGCGAAATTCGAATGTCTAATTTTATATCAGCGAAATTTATCCATAACTTCAGTGATTTTGATTATGTGACGGAGGTGGGGACACGATTTCACCTGCTTTGTAATACCCAGGTCACAACTCCACTGCTACGCTGCATTAGGACTTGCCGACGGGAACCTACTCGGTAGTATGTCATCCATAAACAGGGAGAGATCGCATGAAACAAGCCATCGGAATTGTGCTTGCAACCAGCCTTATGGGCGCGTCCGCCTTTGCGGAAGTCAACCGCATCGACTTGCTGCGTCCTGACGCACCGGAACTGGCAACGCCCGGCGATATGCCCATTGGCGTGCGCACGGTGACGGTCACCAATCCGGACCAGATCGACATCCTCAAGGTTGAAGAGGGCAAGGACCTGCCCCGCTACGACCGTGAACTGACCCTGGAGGTCTGGTATCCGGCCAATGCCGGCACGGGTGTCGGCAACACCTATTCCGATGTGCAGTTGCGTGACGGCGTCACCAAGGTGTCGTTGACGGGAGCCGCTGAGCGCGATGCCGAACCGTCAAAGGCAAGCGCACCGTATCCCTTGGTGATGATATCCCATGGCTATCCCGGCAACCGGTTCCTCATGAGCCATCTGGGTGAAAACCTGGCCACCAAGGGCTATGTGGTCGTCTCCATCGATCATACGGAAAGCACCTACGACAACAGGGCGGCCTTCGGCAGCACCCTGGTGAATCGGCCTCTCGACCAACGCTTCGTACTCGATTCGATTGAGCGCATGTCCAAGGCGGACGATGGCTTCCTGAGCGGTCTCGTCAACACCGACGACACCGGTCTCGTGGGTTATTCCATGGGCGGATACGGTGCGGTCATCACCGCCGGTGGCGGCGTTACCCAGGCAAGCACCGAATATCCCTGGGGCGCCCCGGCCGGTACGCTGCAGATGCATCTGGCCGGTTCCGAGACCCACGAGGCCCTGATCGATCCGCGTATCAAGGCAATCGTTTCGGTTGCCCCCTGGGGCATGAACACCGGCTTCTGGGATGCCGAGGGTCTGAAGGGCGTGCGCAAGCCGATGTTCTTCATCGCCGGAAGCGACGATGATGTGTCAGGCTATGAAAACGGCACCAAGGCGATCTTCGAAGCGAGCGTCAATACGGAGCGTTACCTGCTGACCTTCGAATATGCCAACCACAATGCCGGAGCACCGATGCCGCCGCCGGCCGAAAGCTGGGAGCCGTCGGAGCATATCGATTTCATCCCCTTCGACCACTATGCCGATCCGGTCTGGGATTCCGTTCGGATGAACAACGTCACCCAGCATTTTGTGACCGCTTTCTTCGGCCAGTATCTCAAGCGAGACAATGAGATCGCCGCCTATCTCGAACTGGTCGAACACTCCCGCGACGCCGTGCACGCCCTCAACGAGGATGGCACGCCCAAGCCGGAGCACAATTACTGGAAAGGGTTTGCTCCGCGCACCGCCAAGGGGCTGAGCCTGATGCACAAGACCGCAGGCGAATAGATCCAGGTATGATGCAGCGGCGGCCACTGGCCGCCGCTGGCAGTCAGGTCAGCATCAGCAGCCAGTTGCCGCCCCGATGCTGCCTGTCCGTTGCAAGACGGCTGTCGCGAACCCGAAAGCCTTCGCGTTCGTAAAGTCGCCGCGCTCCGACATTCGCCTCGGAAACGATGATACTCATCGGTCGCGAACCGGCCGACTTCTGCGCCTCTCGCAGCAACCCGGTGCCAAAGCCGCGATCGCGGAACTCCCGGTAACAGGCGAGCACATTCACGTAGTAGCTGCCCACCGCTTCGTCCTCGAGTTGCTGTAGCGGCACGAAGGCCTCCGGCATGGAGGCGTAATCATCCGGCCCGGCCCGCTCGTCGATCGCGTAAGCGATCAGCGTGCCGGCAACCTTGCCATCCGCCTCGGCGACGATGGCGTTGCGCCAGGAAAAGCCGCCGCTATCGCGTCTGGCCCTCTCGCGGCCGACGGCCCAGGCGTCACCGCCCGGCCCGGCAAGCTCCTGCCAAAAGGTAATCGGCATGTCCTCACCGGCGATGTTGATCAGCCGCGCCAAATCGGCGGCATCGTCCCGGCTGGCCGGGCGGCCGTACCTTATTCTATTCAGCATTTTGAAATGTCCTCTGTTGTTTTGACCAGCTGCTCGGCAACTGCTCCGACGAGCAATCGGCAGCCGGTTGGCCGTCGTCATCTTCTCTTGTCGCAATGATGAAGGTGAGCCGCCGAGGACGATAGTGAGTTTGCGGTTCAGTAAGGCGGTTTGAGTTTGTGCTTTGTTTTCAGAGGCTTCAAAGGTGTGTCTGTCGTTCGTATGAGTCGAGGGGGTGAAAACTGTACTTGTGGTACAGTAGTTTCGGTGGTGCCAAAGGTTGCGCCTCAGACAGAGGTGCGGCCGGGCGCAATCTGGATCGGCGAGCCTATCCGGAGGCTGCCCTGTTCGGCCAATGCAACACACCGCCAATCTTCGGCCATTCCATCGGTGGATTTCCAATCGTCGAGGCGGTATCGATGATTCACCCTCGAAAGTGGAGTGTCCGATGATCCGTCCGATCCTCACGGCCTTTGGCGTCCTGGCCGCCATGTGTTCAGCGGTTGCGCAGAACACCAGCAAACCGGACATCGCCACCTGTTCGCAGGCAGTCGGAACCTATCTCACCAGTCGCATCAACGAGGGTGTCTCAGGACCGGAACATGTCGGCCGCAGCCTGTTGTCGCTGACCAGCGACGGCCAGGCCGCCTTGACAGATTCGGCGCAAGCCGGCGTCGAAGGATATCAGCCGTTCTCCAACGGCCGCGGTATCTGGCGCTGCCGCCCATCGGAAGGCGACGCAGTCGCCTTCGAGGCGCTGATCCTCGATTTCACTTTCCCGACACAGGCCGAGCCGGACCCCAATATCGCCCGCGTTACCTTCCAGGCGACGGTCGATGCCGATTCCGGGAAACTGACCGGCAACGCCACCATCGCCTTCACCGACCTCGCCGGCGACCCGCTGGACAGCCAGGCCCTGCCCATCATCGCTACTTACGAATTCACCGGAGTCCGGGTAGCGTTCTCCGATTGACGGAGTGCTCCTGTGCCCTGGTGTTTCGCGCCGTTGCACTTTCGCATTGCAGTGGCGCACCGTATCGGCTATCCAGCGTTTTAGGCACCCGTAGCTCAGCTGGATAGAGCGCTGCCCTCCGAAGGCAGAGGTCACACGTTCGAATCGTGTCGGGTGCGCCAAATTTCCCAGTAAATTCAATATATTGAAGAAATCAATCTTTTCGCCAAGTTCGGCAATTCACTGCTTGGGACAAATCTGGGACAGTGTCAAGGTATAGCGTGTCATAAAAGCGGTCATCTGTTGATTCTGCAGTAAACGGCAGCTTAGAAGCCCAATGCCGCCATTCGTTGCTCGCAAATTGATAAACGAATGGGCTCCACAAACCAATCTTCGGTCTCCGCTCGTCTTTGGTAAACAACAAGGAACAAGGATAGTGACGATTGCCGCGAACCCATGCCATCCGTGCAAAACAATCGTGGTAAGGAGATCGACGGCGATCTGAATTCGCGGATACCAAATCCGTTGGTAATACCCTGTCGATAAACAATGCCTGATCTTCAGCGCCCGACTTGCCAAAATCGTTAAAAAACACTTTACTGATCTATACTACTCGTAAGGTTTCTTCGTCTAGACAAACTCGCAACGAACGAGTTCGCGCAGCCAACGTTCTTGACGGCATCCCATCGAGGGGAGCGATGCATGGGTTGGTTACAACACGCAATCAGACTTTTCTTTTCTGCGATTATGCTCTTCGGAACCAACATTTTCGCCCACGGAACTGATGCTCAAACGACTCAATCGCCAGCGCGGGCGATGTTGGTGCTCGATGCGTCCAATAGCATGTGGGGTCGTGTAGAAGGTGTCGAGAAAATTGCCGTCGCCCGCACTGTAATCGGCGATTTGATGAGCCAATGGGACCCAAGTGTTCATATTGGTCTGACAGCATACGGTCATCGTCGAAAAGGTGATTGCACAGACATAGAAGTGCTCACGCCGGTCGGGCCCGGCACCCATCTGCTCATCCCTGATATCGTGAATTCGATCGGCCCGAAGGGCAAGACACCTCTGTCCGACGCTGTGCGTCGCGCTGCGGAAGAAATTCGGTACACAGAAGAGCCGGCAACTGTCATTTTAGTCACCGATGGACTGGAGACCTGTGACGCTGATCCGTGCGCAGTTGCAGAGGCGCTTGAAGCTGCCGGAGTTGGCTTTACCGCTCATGTTATCGGTTTCGATATAACCGAGGAGGAAAGCCGCAGTGTCCGGTGCGTCGCTGAGAAAACTGGCGGACAATACCATTCTGCGCGTACAGCTGATGAATTGCGCGAAGCGCTGCGAACAACGACTGCAGCCCCACCGCCTATTATCGAGGAAGTAGAGCCGGATCCCGCAAATAACACTGACAAGATCCGCCTGGCCTTGGTTGAAGGTGGGCCACTGCTCACCGACAATGACTTGTCACGGCCGATTTCTGGAGGCAGCTATGACGCCGAATTCACTTTCTTCGCGGTCGACCAATCGGGCATGCCGACAAGTGAGCAGTTGGCGCAGAATTTTGGCTGGGCCGGGTCTGCACGTGTGCCTCCTGGAGACGTATCTGTTGTCGTGAACATCGGCCTTGTTGAGGCATCTGCAATTTTTTCCGTACAAAACAACGAGACCGAGCATGTTCTGGTTTTGAACGCCGGCATGGTGAAAATGACGCCTATCATTGCGGATGGGACGTTAAGTCTCAACAACACGCTTAAATGGACCGTGCAAAGTGCTGACGTTGCCAATGCGCCTGTGCTGGAAACGCAGATTGATCACGGTATTGGCGGTATCTTTATTGTGCCCCCTGGAAACTACATTTTCCGGGGCGAGATCAGCGGCGTCAAGAAGTCAGTGCCCTTACAGATTGTGGCTGGGGATAAGGTTTCTATTGATGTCGATATGCGCTCCGGTACCGCGCGTATGCAAGCGGCACTAATGGATGGCGCTCCGCCCGACAACGGCCAGTTCGGCAATTTCCAGTGGGAAGCCTACGCGCCTGGCCCTGACGGATTACGCGGTGAGAAGCTCACATCTACTTTCGGCTCGGTTTCCACGATGGAACTGCCAGTCGGTCGAAACATCATCGTGTTCCGTGACAAGGTCGTGGAAAGGCAATTCACGATTCATGTGGCTGATGAGACGACAACAGAGTTCGTCTTTGCAATCAATGCAGCAATTATACAGTATCGGGTGGTGGATGAAACGGGCGATGTGATCTCGGGTTATCCCAGCATCAACGTCTACCCACAGGGTGCAGACACCACCAAACCGTCGCCGCTGGGATACTTTGGCAACATAGGTCCGGCTGGCACCGCTTATGTTCCCGCCGAGCCTTTGACAGTTGTCGTACAATTGTCCGGGCAAAGATATGAGTGGCCACTGGAATTACCGGCTGGCCAGGCAACGGCGGTGGAATTCAAGATCGAACAATAACGACGCCTAGTCGGGGCAACCGACGGAGAGTGGCAAAGATGAACCGGAAACTGAAAAGCCTTTTACAGCCAGTCAACGGTATGATTTGCCAGGTATCGTTGGCCGTTCTGCTGGCCGCGCCACCGCTGTTTTCAACAAGCATACCCGCAATCGCTCAACAGCAGGATTTGAGCGTATGGTGCGTAAACGAGTATGGTCGCGAGTGGTTTGGTTCGCGCCGAACCGCCGACGATGCGCCCCTCTGCACTGGCCCTTTGGCTGGTGGCAGTGGTCAAATGCATCGGGAAGTAGACGCTCAGCGTTTGTGCCCGGGTGGCACGGTTAGGTTTACTGGTGCGGGCGCCCTTTACGAGTGCGTCGAGATCTCCGCTGCATCGGCCGGTTCTGGCCCGCTATCTCTGGATGCGTGGTGCCAAAACCGGTACGGTGACGATTGGTTCGGATCTCGCCGCCTAACTGACGACGCGCCGCTGTGCACTAGCCCGACGCCGGGCGATGGGGGGCAAATTCATCGGGAGGTCGCAGCCCAAGAACTTTGTGAAAGTGGTTTGCCAGTTGTCGCCCAAGACGGAAAAAGCTTTCAGTGTGAGGATGCACACACTGCTCAGCAATCGGAAAACCAGGGACTAAAGACCCCGCCTGCTCCCGGTGCCAATTCACGAGCATCCAACACCGGCTCAGCGCCGCGTACAACCAGCGGGCAGCGCTCCGGGGCAAATGAAATTGCGCAAGAGCAGCAAGAGCCGATAAGCCCGGAAGAGTTTTCCAGGCGGGCTAGGCTGTCAGCTGAAAGCTGTGTTGAGGAAAACGGCCAGGGTTGGACCTCATGGGCAACTGCTGTCGATGCTTTGGGCGAGGCTTATTTTTCCGAGGCTTTGTTTGGAGTGGGATTCAGGCGGCAAAGTCTCGATTTGTGTATTGAGGGTGGCCCAGCCAACGCCGGTAGTGCGACAGATCGTAGGGCTATCCTCCAAAGGTGTGCCGAACTCGCAAATTTCGATTATGGTATCTCGTTCGAACCCAGTGTTGATGAACCCGGTATCTCAACAGGGTCGATTGGCCGATGCATCTTCACACCGGGGCCCGAGCCTGTTCTCGCTCCTGGAGAATCCGCTCCACCGGGCACCGAGCCTCAGTCCTTTGACATTCAAGCAAGCGATCTTTGTCCGGATGCCTCAGTATTCGTATCCCATTTCGGCTCGCCAACCGGCCTCGTTTTTCAATGTCTGCGCGTCATCGAGCGCGATGACGGCTTGCATAGGATCGTCCGAATCGAAAGCGGTGACAGTGATCGGCGCGATCGCTTAAAGAGGGCCCAAAACGCTCTATATGATGCGCGCGGGACGTATGAAAGCGCACTGAAGATTTATGCAGAACGACAAGAGGAACTCTCCGCTCGCAGTGCTGAATACAGGACGACGATTGAAACTTTGGAAAAACGGCTGTCAGATGCCCGCGATAAGCATCGCCAATTAGCTGAAACCGGGAAGGTTGATCCCACGAGGATTGCTGAAAGTGAGCGATATAAAGGCTTGGCCGAGCAGATTGAGAAAAATGTAGCTCGGATAAAAACCATTGATAGCCGTATCGAGTACATGCGCAATACTTATCCGGCTTCCGACCAGTTCGCTCAGAACCGCATCAAAGCGCTCGCTGATGAACAGGTGGAGCTCGCCGCAATCAACGGGCGGCTAGCCGAAGAGCAGGCTCGAATGCTTCAGCCGAATTTAACCGAGACTCAGGCGGATCGCATCCGGTCATCAGAGCGAGATCTGGAAATTGTGCGACGGGATATAGACCGGCGTCGAAGCAATACAGTGCAGCGTTTGGATCGATATGCCGGGTTTTTGGAGCGCGCCAGCAACGAGCTGGCCGAAGCTGAAAAGAAAGTCGACGAAGCATTGGCGGCCGTTGCGGAGGCGACGGCGGACGATCGGGTTTCGGTCGTTGGTGTCGACGGACCGGGGTTTAAGGCGCATTACGTCGGTACCTTTCCCGAATTGAAGCAACTGAACGACGAAATCTATCATCGAACGGCGCTGTCGAAACGTTTGGAGCAGGAAAGAGAGCGTGCCCGCAGAATCATGATTGAATCCGCGAAAAACGCAGATATTGCAAACGAGCTGTTGCTGAGTGCGACTTACCGGTCACTCTTCTCTCAGTATGCGATTGAATCTGTACTCGTTGTTCGAGACCTCGCGAAAGCAGCAACCCAGGGTGGGGCTGCTGGGGTGTTATCGGAGTCTTGGCGTACTTTCGCGGGCAATCTGCAATCACCTCCGAGTTACTATGACGGTGCGCAGGGCCGTCTGGAAGATTATCTTCCGGATGACCCGGACGGCGTTCCGGGATTCGTCGCACGCCAAAGCGAGACAGTAATGAACGTGCCCGGCAAAATACCGGTCGACGCAGTGAAGACGAGCGTGAAAGAGGTCTGGAAGCAAATGGATCGTGCTGTTGGCATTCAGCATGGATTGGTCAAATGGCAGGACTTCCGGAACAAGTTAAATCGCGAACTTGGTTCAGGAGAGTTTCTTGAGCCTGCGAAGGTGATGGATAATATTCAGAAGCAAAATGAGACCTTGGACAAGATCCGCGAGGAGTTCAACAATGTCGCGGGAAACAACGGGAAACTGAAGCAAGTCTCACATTTCGGAAAAGCCATCGTCAAAGGATTGATCAAAGGAGCGTTAAAGGAAGCAGCGAAGAAGGAGATCGCTCATTTCCTCGAGCAGCCTTATTTCGACGACTATATGCGCGCGCAACTTCATACCGCTGCAGCCATAAGATATTTTCGAGCGGTAGGCGACCGTTACTGGCCAAATGAGGACAAGCTAGCCATCGCGCGCGCTGCACGCGATGCGTTGGCCGAAGTTTATCTGGAAGATACCGGCTGGGCGATCGAAGAAAACGATTTAGTCAGGTTTGCCGATGGCGGTCGTTTTACATTAAAACTGGCGACCGAAAATGCGGATGCTGCACGACGCTTCCAGGCAAATGTCTTGTTACAAGGTTATCTTCTAACGCGCTCGCCGACCACCGCAACGGTCGAGTATATCGTGCCCGATCATGCGGCTGCGGCGCTTGATGACTTTCCGGAAGAGGGCCTGAGAATGGTGATCCGGGTTCAATAGTCGTGTTCGAGGCGAGCCGTTTCTGACAATGAAATCAGAAACTCGATACGGGCCGAATACAATCTGGTGGCTTGATGTTGCCGCATTGCCGGATTTGATTTGGGCAAGATCCTGGATTGGGCAGGACGGCTACCTGGTCCAAACCAGTGATGGCCATTTGCACGTGTTTGAAGACGCCCGATCTTCACAACTTTTCTTGCGCGAAGATGGCTATGAGATGCAAAAGGACCTGGTTTCAGATCGCGAGCTATCGCCAGAAATCACGCCACCGGAAAGCCCATGGCCGGCTTATTAAGGCCCATCACATAAAATGCCAATGGGTGCATCTTCGCCAACCCTGACATAACCAATCTGATAGGGGCCGGTTGATTCACTGTCGTTACGCACGACGCGAATGGTAACCAGATTCACGGTGGCTTGGTCGTCCACCAAGTCTATCTTCATCTCCTGGCTATCAACATAGGAACGGGCAAAATTCAGTGCCGTTGAGCCCTCGCGGTTTTGTGTTGAGAGAAGCTTGCCACTCCAGCTGACGGATACATCGAGGACCGTTGGTACAGGACCGGCACCAAAATGCACATCAACGCCCACATCACCATCAATCCCACCGCAGGAGATCGATGCGGTAGCGTGGGCTTGCGTTCCGATGCCTAGGGCGACTGCCAAAGCTAATGTATGCATCCGACCGCCGAGCAGAATACCGCGATATCGAAGTAACATGTTATTGCTCCAGTACACTTTGCATTTCCATACTCATGCATAACCTGCAACGCGGAAGAATAATCGTAAAGTGTAATCAACTTCTGGACAAAACAAATTCGTCAATCCAGCCGGTTTCCGATGTCGGCATCAAATAAGTGAACAAGATCGGACTTCACCGATAGAGCTGGATGACGAGTGAAGATCACCGTCACGACCCTGGGAGACCTGAAGCGCGCGAATTATCAGCTCGTCGCCAACTGTTTCGGACGGGATTGTGGCCAAGGCCGTGCGCATGATATCGATTTGCTGAAATCGCGGTTTGGACCGGATCACTGCTTGATCGATGAGACAGAAATCACTCGCCGTGAAAAGTGCGGTTGGTTGGGTGGCAGACTACATCTCAGTCCGTCGGCGAGTGCGAAATAGTAGGCCGACTGCGTCAATGTTTTTTCCGTTTGTATTCGATGAACCAGTTTTCAGTAATTGCCTTCAGGTACCAAAGCATCACGATACCACCTACGAAAAGTAGCGGTGCAATATCTGTTTTTCGGCAAAGAGCCTATATGCTGTCGCAGCGGCGAGAATGCTCAAAAAGGCCCGAAACACAACAAACATCAATCGGGTTGAACCCGTTGGACTTCTCGATTGCAAAACCCGACAGGTTCCAGCGTAACGTCAAAACCAGGCGTCCTTTTCATTCACGTAATCAGCAGTTTTTGAAAGCCTGCAAATCATAGACAATGGTTAGATGGTGCGCCTAAATCTCCATAATATCAATTGGTTGCTGAAGGCGAGACCATTGGCCGAGTTCGCGGTGAAAGCTCGTTTGATCGCAAACTGTTGTATGCCATGCTGCCCAAGAACGGTGGGTTCGCGATCCGTAACAAAATAGAAGAGGGAACTGACGGACATGCGCAGCTTGAAGTCTGGCGGTCCGATCGTCGTTGTTGGATCACTGCATCGCGATATCGTCGTCCGCGCCGATCGCCAGCCAAAGCGCGGCGAAACATTGATGGGCCATGAGTGGTTTCCGAAGTTTGGCGGCAAGGGCGGCAATCAGGCCGTGGCGGCAGCTCGGTTGGGTGCCAATGTCTTTTTCATCGGGGCGGTCGGGCAGGATGCTTTTGGCGATGAGCTTATTGCGGGTCTCGACGCAGCAGGGGTCGACAGAACAGCCGTCGAGCGCATCGAAGTCGGTTCCGGCATGAGTGTGGCAACGATCGATCAGGAAGGTGATTATGCGGCGGTTGTGGTCACCGGCGCGAATGCGGCAATCCGCAAGGAATCAGTCGCAGGCAACGAAGCCCTGGCACGCGCGTCGATCCTGCTGCTGCAAAATGAGGTTCCGCCGGAGATCAACCTGATTGCTGCCGAAACCGCGCGCAAAGCAGGGGCGACGGTTCTTTGGAATGCGGCCCCGATGCGCGCAGATCAGGAGGGACTCATCGATCGTGTTGATCTATTGGTCGTCAACGCCGTCGAAGCCGAACAGTTCTGTGGACAATCGGTCGACTCGCTGGAGGAGGCCGAGCAGGCCGCGCTCCGGCTTTGCGCGTCCGGAACCGATGCGGTCGTAACGGCGGGAGCTGCAGGATGTGCCTGGGCGACAACGCGGGGCGACACGGGGTGCTTGCCCGCCAAGAAAGTTGAGCGGCCTCAAGCCCACGGTGCCGGTGACGTTTTTTGCGGGGCACTGGCCGCGAAATTAGCGAACGCATCTCTTTCTCAGAGTGTTCAATATGCCAGCGCTGCTGCCCACCGTCATGTCTCCGGCCTGTCACTCGGAACGAATAAATCTTGACGTTTTCGTCCCCCGTGAGCAGGGGCCGTCATGATGTCAGGTGCGCCAGTCATTTTGCTTCGTCGTCGGGCCCAAGGTCCATTAGCCAGCGATTGGGCCCGGTCTGACGTAGACCTAGCCGGTCGGATGCCCGCACGCCATCGTTCAGCAACAGGTCGAGATCGGCGCCGACCTCCGTGCTGAAGATGTGATACAGGTGGCCCGTGAGGTCTTCCACGTTCAATCTGCTCAGATCAATGACCTCAACCCCGGCAAGGCCTGAGACATCATTGGCGGCCTGCCCAAGACGCGGATAGCCATGCAATTGCGCCGAGAGCGCCAGCGGTCGGTCTCCATCGGTCACATAAACGGTCAGGCTGGTCGCAATAGACAGGATCCGTGGCAGGAACTGCCCAAAAATCTCGAAATCCATGTCCGGGGCGAGCAGCACGATGTCTCCGAGTCGAGCGTCCGGCCGCCGGTTTGCTACCTCGGAAAGCGCCAGAACGACACCGCGGGCTCCCAGGCTGTGGCCCACGACATCAACCGGATCGGCGTTCCGATCCTCCAATGCAAGCAGCGTGTCAGCGAGGTCCGGCACGCTCCAGTACAGATCGGATTCGTCTCGCATGTAATTGGTCACCGCGCCGTCGGATGGCCAGCTGAACCACAGCATTCTGTCCTCAAGACTAGCATTGCGTTGCAAAAGTGCGGCGCGGCGGCAACCCTTTGCGAAACCGATATTGTAGCCATGAACATAGACCACTCGTGGCCCATCATTCGTATCTGATGGCCCACCGGCCAGGATTTCGGCAGGTGGCATTTCCTGAACGGTGTCGATGCGCAGAAACTCTTCCTGAACATAGGCCGGCGCCGATTGCACCAGGGGAACAAGCGCGCCGAAGTCAACCGATCGCACGCGGCATATACCTGCACTCAAGGTGCCTCGCGGGTCCCCGAAATAGTCTGCAGGGACATCAGCAGCCGTTCTGTTCCGCAGGGTCAGGAATGCCACATCAGCGGGCTCGAATTCGGCCTTTGCCTCAGTCGGATGGGTGTGCGCACAAAACGCCATCGCAAGGACGAGCCCGAAAATCATCGATCCGTGGATCGCTCGTTTTGCTGCATAGAGCAGACTGTTGAGCAAACTCGGCGTACCGCCACGGTTGCATCGACAGCGCTCGCTGCTGGGGAGGAAAGATCGAGTCACCAAATCCCGAAAGCACGTCCAGCAAGCGGAGAAACAAAAAGGGCGTTCGATTGTATGCATGGGGTGCTTGGGATAGATTTCTTGAACACAGAACACCTTGGCTGAGCTGTCGTTTTTTGTGAAGCCCGCAGCTTGATCTGCGATCACCAACGCTCTTGCGACCCACGGAGGCTTGGAGGCACGTTTGGGAGTCAAGTTCGTCAGCAGACTGATCGGCCGCTTCTCCATCCCATGCCTGTTGCTCGGGCTGCTCTTCTTTGCCGCATCCCTTACACCTTCGCTGATCCCGCGGGGACCGGTTGTCCAGGGTGTTCTTGGTGGGCTTGTCACGGCTATCGGCTATCTGATCGGCCAACTCGCTGCGCTCCTGTGGCGGGCAGGCGATCTGCCGCACCTTTCCGGACGCCCCGCGGGTATTTTGACCGGTCTTGTCGCGCTTCCGGTGATCGGGTTTTTCCTTTGGGTGCTGGGATCGAGCCTGACCTGGCAGAACGACATCCGCCAGAAGATGGGAATGGAGCCCGCGGAGGCGCTGGGGTTCGCGACCATCCTCCTGACCGCACTCATCACCTTTCTCCTGGCATACCTGCTCGGACGGTTGGTTGCGGGGCTCTTTCGCCTGATCCGTAGTCGCCTCTATCGAATAATGCCGCCAAGACGTGCAAACATCCTCGGGTTTGTGTTGGTCGTGTTGATCCTTTTCGTCGTCACGCGAGACGGCATAATCGATGGTGTGGTGCGCAGCCTCGACGAAAGTTACGAGGCGGCTCAGGCATTGTTCGAAAGCGCGCCGCCGAAACCGACCGATGCGCGAAAAACCGGCAGCGACGCCTCGCGGATCGATTGGGCAGCCATCGGCACACCGGGGCGGGACTTCATTACCTCGGGACCATCCGCAGAGGACATTTCAACACTCACCGGGCGGCCTGCGCTGGATCCGATCCGCGTCTATGTCGGACGCGCCAACGACAAAACACCCGAGCTGCGCGCCGAATTGGCCCTCGCCGAACTGAAGCGTTTGGGCGCCTTCGATCGCAAAGTGCTGATCGTGACAAGCCCGACCGGGACCGGCTGGATGGATCCCGGATCGCACGACCCGGTCGAATATATGCACGACGGCGATATTGCGACGGTCGCCGCACAGTATTCCTATCTGCAATCGCCGCTGGCGCTGATCCTCGAGACGAATACGGGCCTCGAGCAGGCGACGGCATTGCAGAAAGTCGTGCACGAGTATTGGAAGACACTGCCGGAGGAGACGCGTCCGCGGCTTTACGTTCACGGGCTCAGCCTCGGCGCGTGGTCGTCGATGTACGCAACCAATCTCTTCCGATTGCTGGACGAACCGATTGACGGGGCTTTCTGGGCCGGGCCGCCGTTTCCCTCAGCCCTGTGGACCTACGTGCAGAACCATAGAGCGGAAGGTTCTCCCTGGGTCCTGCCGACGATCGGCGACGGATCGCTCGTGCGTTATGCTTCGCACACCTCGGACGCGTCGAAGGCGGCGGCCGGTTGGGGCCCGATGCGGATCGTATTCCTGCAATATTCCAGCGATCCGATCGTATTCTACGATCCCAAATCGCTGTGGCGCTCGCCACCCTGGATGCGGGACCCGCCGGCGCCGGATGTGTCGGAGCATCTGATTTTCATGCCCGTGGTGACGCAATTCCAGCTGGCCTTGGACATGGCCTTGTCCTTTGGAGCTCCGCCGGGCTATGGCCACGCCTACTACGCGCAGGACTATATCAGCCCCTGGGTGCAGGTGACCGCACCGGAGGGCTGGACGACAGCCGACACGGAACGCCTCAAGGCCCATTGTGACAATGGCTTCCAATACGGCTGCTCGCATTGAGCCCTAGACTAAAGTCGTCCCAGGCGCCGATAGAGCTCGCGTTCCTTGACGATCATCGGGTTGTCCCTCATGTCGTCGATGGCCTCGTTGAGCTCCTGCAGGCCATTTTTCTGAACCTCGGTCCATTTCCTGGCGAACGATCCGTCCCTGATCTTGCCGATCAGCCCGCGCAGCCGCTCCTTGTCGGCCTCCTCCTCTTCGGGCGAGGGGCGACCATAGACATACTGGCCGTACTGGCTGGTCTGCGAATGGAACTTCATCTGTTCGAACAGCCCGACTTCCATCATGTAGTTGGCGGCTTCGCGCAACTCGCCAGAAGCGTAAAGCTCGAGCATCACAGACTCGGGGCTGCACCCCGCCTCGGTCAAAGCCTCGTAGGCGCGCCGGATCGCGTGCAGGTAACCACTGTGCTCGGCGAAGAGGTCGACGATCGTCTCTTCCTCGAAGCTCGATTCAATCACGCCCATCAGGGTCGAGCCAATGGCCTTTGACAGCGCGATCAGCCGGTCCCAGGCCCTGCCGGTGGCGTCCTGATGCACGGCGACCAGGCTGGGGTAGCCCTTGCCGTTCAGGAAGGTCTCGCGCACGCCGCGGCCGATCATGCGCGGCGCGATCAGCAGGACATCGACATCCTTCTGCGGAACGATCAGTTCGAAGTGAACATTGTAACCGCTGGCAAAAACCAGCGTGTTGCCCGCCGTCAGCCCCGGTTCGATGTGCTCGGCATAGACCTGCGGCATGATTTCATCGGGCACCAGGATGAACAGTATGTCGGCCAGTTCGGCGGCCTCGCTCAAGAGATGGGTCGCGAATCCGTCCTCAACGGACTGTTCGGCCGACGCGTCCCGGCGGGATCCGACGATGACGTTCACGCCATTGTCGCGCATGTTGAGCGCCTGGCTGCGGCCCTGGTTGCCGTAGCCGAAAATGCCGACCGTCTTGCCGTCGAGGTGAGAAAGATCCGCGTCTTTGTCAAAATACCAATTGGCCATCGCAACGCTCCGCAGCTGTTTTTGTCGCTACCGGTTTCTATGACTCGGCGCGGCGCTGTCAACGCTCCGACGGACTGGACTTGGCTCTGTTGGGGGGTATGGATCCCGTTGGCTAGGCGGCAAAACCTGAACCCGGTTTCCGGTATGCCTCACGCGGGGGTGCAAATATATCAAGAACCTTTGCGCCTTCCGGGCCTGCCCGGAAGCCGTGCTCGACGCCGCCGGGTGTGCGCCAGAAATCTCCGCTGCCGACGGGAACCTCCACGCCATCCTGAATGCGCGTTCCGCTGCCTTCCAGCAAAACGCCCCATTGCTCTTCGGGGTGAGCGTGAATGGATCCCTCGCTTCCCGGTTCAAAGCTTACGACCGACAACATCGCCTGTTCCCCCGGGAACACGCGTGTTTCGACACCGTCCGCCAATACGCGGGCGATACCCTCGCTGAGATCTGCGAAATTATGAAATGTGTCGGGTCTGGTCATCGGTGCCTCCAGGTCACTGTCGGGTTTCAACTGTCAGGGTCGTGTCGCTCGAGAAAATCAGCCATCACAGACCAAAGGAAGGTGGGGTTCGAGTACATCGGAAAATGACCGGATTGCGGGATCTCGATCACTTCGACGCCATGGGCCGGCAAGTCACCCAGGTAGGAAAGATGCCGGTTTTGCTCGCCATGAACAAACGCACGTGGGCAGGGCAGGCCCGTGAACATGTCCATCAGGGGCGCCTGGTCGGAGAGCGCCACCATCGAGGAGAAGATCGGTTCGTACGACGTGTCGCGCACCTTGATGGGCAATGCCGCGGCATAGAGAGCTGAGCTGCTTTCGGGTCGGCTCCGCACCCGTTCGATGAACCCTTTGGCAAAGGCCTCCGGTGACGTTGCCGGGTGCTCGATGATCTGGCGGGAGAGGAAACAGTCTTCGGGCGCGACATTGCCTTCGATATCAAAGAAACTCAGGACGCGACCCGGATTTTCATGAGCCAGCAGCAGCGCCGTGAGGCCACCCATTGAATGGCCTGACAGGTGAAATTTCTCGACGCCCAATTCCTCGCAGGCCGCAAGCGCCACCTTCACCAGAAACGGGATGGACAAGTTGGACGGATCGCCTGTGGATGCACCAAATCCAGGAGCGTCCCAGAATATCAGGGTACGGTCTTTGAAGGCGGGATGCAGGGTAAGGTCTGCATAGTCTTCCTTGGTGGAGCCGAAGCCGTGAAGACAAACAAGCGGAGCCCGTTTCCCCGCTTGCCGAAAGAAAGCAAGTTGGATCGGACTCTGGTCGACCTTTAATGTGAGCGTTCCCGGTTCCAACTGGAGCTGCCGCTTTTGACTGTTCGCCTGAAATTTTCTATTGATGTAGACGATCATTCGAGAAAAGTACAGATTGGGAGAATATTGGATAGCAAAGACAAGGAAATTCTGTCGATTCTTCTGAGCGACGCGGCGATCTCCAAGGCCGAAATCGCCCGCCGGGTGGGCCTTGCCCCCTCAGCGGTTTCCGAACGCGTTCGCAAGCTCGAAACGGATGACGTGATCCGGGGCTACGAGGTTCGATTGAACCCGCACGCGCTCGGCAAATCGCTCCTGGCCTTCGTGTTCGTGACCGACGCAAAGCCCAGCCTGGGCTTTGACACGGCCGCCGCCTTGTCGGGAGTGACCGGTCTGGAGGAACTACACAAGATTGCCGGCGACGACTGTTATCTTCTGAAAATCAGGGCGTCAGGCACCGATGAACTGAATGAAATCATCGAGACCGAAATCAATCCGGTGCAATCGGTCACACGGGTCAGAACGACGATCGTTCTCAGCGCAGTTGCCGAGCGGCCATGCCTTGCAGGGCATGCGATCTAGGCGTTGCGCCGACCTATAATCAAGTATGGGCAGGTTGGTGCCCGGGAAAGAAGCGGAAAGAAAACAGGGAACTCCGTAGACACTTACTTTTCCGAGAGTACGTCCGTTGTATCAGGGTGAGTTGTAGAATGTCTCAGCCACTGCAGAGCGATCACGGTCTTTGCATCCTGGATCTTTCCTGCGTGAAGCTGAGCGAACGCTTCATCGACCGGGACACAAAGAATCCGGATATCTTCGTTCTCGTCCTTGACCCCTGCGGTCTCTGAAATGTCCCGATCAAACTTGATCCTGCCATGAAAAAGGTGGATACGCTCAGATGAACCGCCTGGACTGAGGTAGAACGTGGAGATCCACGTAAGGGCATCGACCTCGTGTCCGATTTCTTCGAGCGTTTCGCGACGGGCGCAACTCTCGATTGTTTCGTCCTTCTCCAGTATTCCGGCCGGAATCTCCACGAGCCAACCCGATCCGCCCGCAGTGGTCGGTGCACGAAACTGCTCACATAGCAGGACCACCCCGGCCGCGGGATCGTGCGGCAGCACCGCGACGCTATCGCCCCTGTCCAGCACCAATCGAGTGATTTGCCGCCCCATCGCGCCATTGTAGAGTTCGTGACGAAGTTGCAACTCATCGACTTTGAAAATGGACCGATTGAAGATAGTTTTACGTTGCAATATTTCGATTCTGTGTTTCATTTTAATTGAATTCCCAAATTTGGTCTAAACATCTTGAATGCGAAATTGAGTTCATGCCAGCTATTCCTCAATACACGAAAAGTCTTCTCGACCGGGCAGTAAACTTTGTCAAAACCGGTGAAGGCCTCGATGACGATTCAACGGTAGTCGCCAACGAGAGACTGCCAATTGGCGGAAAAGCTGATGAACGAGTAGAGCAGTACAAGCACATTATTCAGTTGATGGAAGCATACCACAATGATCCGAAAGCGGATCGCCCGCTTTCGATAATTGTGTTTGGCCCGCCAGGTTCCGGGAAGTCCAGATTCGTAAAAAAGGTTTCCGAAGCCGCGAAAGGATTCGCACCGGAAATGACAGCCAACCTGACGCAAGTCGTCAGCAGTGATGAACTGGCCGAATTCGTCAAAACGGCTACGGGGAGCGTATCTCCGAGTGCTGACCGAGCGGATCGCCGGCAAACACCGGTGTGTTTCTTCGATGAATTCGATGCCGCGCGCGATGGTAGACCTCTCGGATGGCTTAGTTGGTTCCTTGCCCCAATGGAAGATGGCGTGATTCGGTCTAAAAACGACAAAGAAGAAGATATCGGCAAAGATAAAGATATCGCGAGAGATGAACCTATCGGAAAAGCGGTGTTCATGTTTGCTGGTGGTACAGCTGAGACGCTGGAAGAGTTCCATCAGCGGGCACTTCTCGATCCGGAAAGCTATCGAGCGCGCAAGGTCCCCGATTTTATCAGCCGCCTAAGCGGTTCGGTCGACATCGGTGGGGTAAACGATTTCGGAGATGCTAGGATCGTTCCGCGTGCGATAGCGCTCCAGTTTCTTCTTCTCAACGATCCCGCGCGACTTAACGATATGCAAATCCGCCAGTTCCTTACGAACGGCCATTTTGTTCACGGCATCAGATCGCTTCGAACCCTTATCGCCGCCTGGGACCGAGATAAGGGCAGCCCCGATCTTCCCGAAGCCATCCGGAAACAGCATCTGAGCCGTGGCAAACTCGATCGGCGAGTGATAGGAATCTCCGCCGGCCTGGTTGAGCCCAAATCTGACCCGATGCTTTTGGAACTGACGCATCAATTGCTGCGCAGCGGTGCGACGCTTGCCTATGCAGGTGCTCTATTGCCGAACGGTACACTTCAGCAGGTGATAGATGCCGTTAAATTGGCACCGCCGGACTTGGTCCCTGACGACGAAGGAGCTCGGGTACGGAGTTACCTTGGGTACCCGGCATCGTTACGTCATTCCCCCAGCAACGATGTTGAGGAAGTTGATTTCATCTCTCTGTCCACTATCGGCCCCGACGAATTGAATGAGCTCGATGTGCCGACTGATGCTTACTTTGATGCATTGCCGACTGAGACAGGTCAAATCTACAATCTGCGGCGGCACGCGGCTTGGGCATTGAGTCTCTTCCGGCTGCGGGTTCGTGTACTGCAGGATGTCAGTGCTTTGGTGGTGCTCGGTGGGAAGGATGATGGCCAGAGCTGGGGGCGCATGGCTGGAATCGCTGAAGAAGTGATGATCGCACTCGCCCTGCGTAAGCCAATATATGTGCTCGGTTGTGCGGACGGAGCTGCGTACGCCGTCGGTCAACTCCTCGGTCTAGCCGGGGCACCCGTAAACCGGGAACAATGCCTGCAGCCTTCGGCCTTTCCACGTTTCGAGACTACGCTCGACAATTGTGGGTCAAGGTTTGAAATTCCTGGAGTGCCGGATAGCCCACAAACCCTGGGGGACCTTCGTAGTTTCCTCTTTCATCGTGGTCTCACGACACCGGATTGGCCTTGGAACGGACTTGACCCGGAGCAAAATCGTAAGCTTTTTGACTGTCCCACTGACGAGGGTGCTGAGAAGATCGAACAGGCAGTCGGCTTGATTTTGCAGGGTCTGTCACGCATCGACTGGAAACCCAGGAGCGAGGGACCCCATTTGTCCGGGGTTTAGGACGTTCATGCGTTGCAAGCAAAGCGAAGATTAGAACGCCTCAGAACTCTTTGCGGCCGTGATACCGAGGTACAAAGCCCATGCGCGCATTATCTACAACCCCCAGCCGTCACGCCATGCCGGCCGCTTCCTTGCTCCTGCCGTCTAAGCGAAAGAACAGGAAATAAAGCACCGGTGCTGCGATCAGCGTCAGGATGGAGGCGAAGGCGAGGCCGCCCATGATGGTAATCGCCATGGACACGAAGAAAGCGTCCCAAATGAGCGGGATCATGCCAAGGATTGTCGTGGCGGCAGCCAGGAACACCGGACGCAAACGCGACGTCGAGGCCGTGACGATAGCGTCCTTGAGCGGTAGGGCAGGGGCCTCGCGGCGGACGATGTCGATCTCTTCGACCAGAACAATTCCGTTCTTGATCAGCATGCCTGACAGAGACAGCAGACCCAGCAGAGCGGTGAAGGTAAAGGGCATTCCGGTGCCCAACAGCGCCAGGGTCACGCCGTTCACCGACATGGGCACCAGCAGCCAGATGATCAGCGGCTGGCGCAACGCGTTGAAGAGCAGGATCGAGATGAGAACCATGATGATCAGCGACAACGGAAGCTGAGCTCCCAGCGCAGCTTGCGCATCACCTGCACTTTCCTTCTCGCCGCCCCATTCCATGCGATATCCAGGTGGAACCTCCATCGCCTCGATCGGGGCATCGATTTGCGCCTGCACCTCCGCCGCGGTCACACTACTGGCGATATCGGCGCCGACCGTGACCGTCAAAAGGCGGTTGCGGCGGTGGACCAGCGTGTTTTGCGGCTCGAATGTCATGCCTTCGATAACCTGGCTCATCGGGATCTGGGCGCCGGCTCCGTCGGAATAGAGCACCTGATCGAGAAAGGTCATTTCGCTGTCGACCGGCTGACGAACGATGATGGGTATCTGCCGGTCGCCTTCCCGGTAGACACCTGCTTGCGTGCCATTCGTCGCGTAGCGAAACGACTCGGCGATCAGGTCACGGGTCACGCCCGCTTCCTGAGCCCGCGAGGTCGCGTAGATCGGGCGCAGGATCAACTCCTGTTCACGCCAGTCCTGACGGGTGGTGACGATATCGGAAGAATTCTGTTCGAGGATGATGCGGGCTTCTTGTGCCAATTCCCGCAGCACTGCCGGATCGGGTCCGGAAAAGCGGACTTCGATTGAATCACCGCCTGAGGGACCAAATGCAAGCCTCTTTGCCCGAAACTCCCCATCGGGCAAAGCCTTTGAAACGAATTCGGTCATCCGTTCTATGACGCCGGCGATTGGTTCAATCCCCTCCGTTCGCACGATGACATGACCGTAAGATGCATTCGGGCGCTCCGACTCATAGGTGAGCATGAACCGCGACGCGCCCTGTCCGACGAAGGCGGTCGACCCGACCACTTCAGGCTGCTGGGCCAACCAATCCTCAAGGATGGCGATGTCCGCCGACGTCTGGTGGATCGAAGCGCCTTGCGCCAGCTTGTAGTCCACGAAGAAGAGCGGCGTGTTGCTGTCCGGGAAGAACTGTTGCTTGATCTGGCCAAAGCCGATGAAGCACAAAGCCGTCACGGCGACCAGAATCGGAATGACCAAAAACCAGAGCCGCAGGCATTGGCGCAGGAAGTTGGCGTAAAGCCGAAACGCAAGCCCCGCATAGGCGTCGTCGCCGCTCGTTGTTCCTCGCTTGAAGAAGTAGTGGCCGAGCAGAGGCGTCGCGGTGATTGCCAGAACCCAGGACAGCAGAAGAGAGATTGCGATGACCGCAAAGAGTGAAAACAGGAATTCGCCGGTGGCATCGGGCGATAGACCGATCCCGGCGAAGGCCATGATGCCGATGACGGTTGCGCCCAACAGCGGGACCTGCGTTTTGCCTGCCGTTTGCTCTGCGGCGTCTCGACTGGATTGACCCTGCGCCATGGCGTTTTGCATGCCTTCGGCCACAACAAGGGCGTTGTCGACGAGCATGCCCATGGCGATGATCAGAGCCCCGAGAGAGATGCGTTCCATCTCGATCGAGAAGATGTTCATGAAAAGCAGCGTGCCGACAACCGTCAGAAGCAATGTCGATCCCACGACGACGGCGGCGCGCAACCCCATCGCAATCGCCAGAACGGCAACGACAATGGTGACGGACATGGCCAGGTTGACCAGAAAATCGTTGGACGCTTCCGCCACGATCAGGTGTTGCTGATAGATCGGGTTGAACGTTATCCCCAAGGGGATTTGCGGGGCCAACTGCGCCAGTTTGGCATCAACCCGAAGGCCAACATCGACGATGTTCTCGTCGCTGAGCCCGGCGATGCCGATCGTGAAGGCCTCGACACCATTGTGTCGTATGAAGATGTCCGGATTGGCTTCGCGAGCGCGATAGACATTCGTGAAGTCGGCAATGTTCAGTACTTGGCCATCCACACCAACGGACAGTCCTGCAATGTCGCCAACACTGTCCTCGCCCCGGGGTGCCTGGATCAATCGCCGTCCCTCAACCGATTGCACGGAGCCGGCATCGACAACCGAATTTGCATTGACGAGGGCATTGATCAGGGCGTTCGGAGGGACGTTCTGATTGGCGGCGAGAACCTCGATCGGTTCGACGTAGATCACCTCTTCAGGAACGCCGGACAGGTCGACATCTGCGACGCCTTCGACGGACAAAAGCTCACGTCTCAGGAAGGTCGAAAGTTCGTAGAGTTCTCGATCCGAATATCCAGGTGCGGTGACCGCGTAGTAAATCCCGAAGACATCGCCGAACCCATCGTTGACGAAGGGTGGATTGACGCCGGTGGGCAACCGCGTCTCGTTGACCTTGTTGCGCAGGTCCGTCCAGATTTCCGGCAGATCTCCCCCGTCGTAGATGTCTTTCATTTCGACGTTGATCCAGCTCAACCCGGGCTGGTTCATGGAGGTTATGTCCTTGACTTCCCCCATTTTCTGGATTTCGGATTCCAGCGGTTCGGTCACCTCCCGCGCAACCTGCTCTGCTGTCGCACCCGGATATTGCGTGACCACGACGGCGGTCTTGATTGTGAACGCGGGGTCTTCCAGTCGACCAAGGTTGAGGAACCCCCAGATGCCACCAACAAGGCAGCCCAGGATGATCAGCCAGGTGAAGATCGGGCGATCGATGGACAGGCGGGCTATCGACATCGCTTGTGCGCTCATTGGGGGAACCCGGAGAAGCGCCGAACCGTGTCGCCATCGCGCAAATTGGAGCCGCCGGAAGCGATAATTTCCATTCCGGCGGTCAGGCCACGGGTCACCAGAACGTTTCCGTTGTCGGTGGGTGTCACTTCCACAGTCTCAGCTTTCACTGTACCCAGGTCGGGATCGTCTGCACTCGGTGTATAGACCATCACCTGAGACGTGCCGTCGGGCTCAAAGACGATCGCCGAACTTGGGATGACGAGCCTGGATTCGGGTCCGAACAGGGTGGCAAAGACCGTTGCTGACGATCCGGGCAGGATCTCCCGATCCTTGGGCGGCGGCATGGCAAGAATGATCCGGAACGTTTGGCCGACCTCCGACGTCTCGGCCTTGAATTCCCGAACTTCAAGGGGAAACCGCCGAGCAATGGCCGGAAATTCCGCCTCAACCCTGACGTCCGGATACTCGCCCGCACTTTGAAACAGGACCTCCGGAACATCGATCTCGATTTGTAGCTCAGACATGTCATGCAGTCTGACAATGGGGGCACCGGCTCCCACGGTGGAGAAGTTGGCGACGTGCCGCGAAGCAACCAACGCATCATAGGGCGCCAACAACGTTGCATTTTTGAGTGACCTTTCGGCGTTGCGCACGGCAATTGCCATCAAGTCAGACAGGGTTTTCGCATCGTCGACTTCGGCTTGGCTGACGGCGACGCGGCTCAACTGGCTCAATCGCTCCAGACTGCGATCAGCCTGTTCCTTTTGGGCAAGCGCCTGATCGAGGGCGATCTGGAAGGGTTCGAGGTCGAGCTGCGCAATGAGCGCACCCTTCGCCAATGGTTCGCCCTCCGCGATTGGCAACTGGTTGAGTTGGCCAGCAACCTGAAAGGCCAAATCAACAGTTTCTCGGGCGGCCACCCGGCCGAAAAACTGTCTCTGGATGGCTCCGTCGCTCTCCGTCACGGTGATGATCTTTGCCAGAGGAACGGCATCGTCCGGCTCCTGTGCAGGAGCGTTTACTGCCCACAGGAGGGCCGGCACCAGCAGTAGAGCGCGTTTCAGGTTAGGCATCCTGTTCCCCCGTTTGGACGTCATGGGTTGCGGTTTCGAAGAGACTTACCCCAACGGTACTCAGAGGTAGCCGTCATTCCAAGCCAGCCCCTCGGCCAACCTGGTTAAACTCAACGGCAAAACGGGTACATCGGTCAATGAGACGACCAGGTCAAGTGGCCGGCCTGGTGTGCAAGTCGGCGTCCGACCAGAACCTGGTCGATGGCATGTGGCTGGGATTCAGGTCCCACACCGACCTTCGCTTTCGCGATGGGTCCGATCGTCAAAGACATGCCGCCGACCAAATCTGTGGAACCAACTGGATCGGAGCGTCATGAGTGCCGATCGAGCAGCAAGCTTGTTATCCTACTCGCGGTCGTCGATTTGCGAGAGCTGCAAACGACCAACAACTTCCTTCATCTCCGCCAGAATGCGGTTTCGATCGGCCTTGGCGCCACGGAAGAAAGTAACACCGACTGTTGCCCGTACGCGCTCGGCGATGATGATGGGCATGGCCAGGGTCGTGGTCTGAGGGTCGATTTCGTGCGCCCGCTCAGCGTAACCAAGCTCCTTGACCTTGGTCAGAATCGCTTGCATCCGCACTTCAAGTTCATCCGGGGGCAGGGTGGTGATTTCCTGCTGGTGCAGCCTCCAATAGAGGTTGCGGCGTTCTTCATGCGAGCAGAAGGCCAGGTAAGCGCGTCCGTGTGCGCGAACCAGAAGCTCGAGTCGTTTTTGCAGTGTCGAGTGCGTGTGGGCCAGCGGGCTGTTGGGGATGGTGCTGAGCCGAACCACCATCGCAGTGCCGTCAAGCGTGGCCAGTGCCGCCGGCCAGCGGATGGTTTCGGTCAACTCCAGCAAGGCATCCTTGGCGTTTTCGATAAACAGGGGCAGCCCGTGATAGCCGGCGCTTAATTCAAGAATCTTTCCGGTCAGCGTATAACCGACACGCCGACCGTGGCATTGCACGTAGCCCAGGCTGACAAGCGTCTCGAGGACCCGAACGATGGTTGCGGGCGGGAGTTGGGTTTGCTCCTGCAAATCCCTGATCCGCGAGATATTCTGGGTGTTCATGGCGCGCAGAACGGCAAAGGTGCGTTCAGCCGAGCGAATGTTGGCAAAGGATGGCAATCGGTCACCTTGTGTTTGGATCGCACCGCTGCGAAGGCTCAACGAAACCCGATGGCTTCCCCTTCGATCAGAGCGCGATGCACATCCCTTGAAAGCATTGAATTTGTTTAGGCCTTCGGCGGGTACATCAATCACCGAGTGTAAGCCTGCGCCCGATTATTTCAATAGATGAAACGATCAGGCGTTCTTCTGGCGCCGCGCCGAAGAGCCATGATAACTCGAGGCCTCCCGATGAGCGCTCGTTCGTTGGAGACGTGTTGAACCCGTTAACGACCATTGGAGTTGAGAGCATGGCGCGAAGCTTGAATGACAAGCTGAGGGATTACCCGAGCACCCTCGAGATGTTGAAGAACGCGCCCATTGGGTTTTATCAGTTCCCCGTTCCCGATGAGCACAGCAACTGGCGGGTGGAACAGCAGGCCTGGCAAAACGGCGCTGTTTTGTTCGAACAGTCCTATCACATGACCGACATCTATGTGGACGGGCCGGACAAGCTGAAGTTCCTGTCGGATATTTCGATCAACAACTACACTGATTTCGGCCCCATGAAGGCCGCGCAGATGGTTGTGGTTTCGGACAGCGGGCACATCGTTGGCGACGCGGTCGTGTTCCACCTGCAAACCGGCGAATTGCAGGTCATCGGAAAGCCTTCCTGTGGCAACTACATGGAGCATGCCCATAGTACCGGCAGATATGACATCTCGCTTCGAAAGGACATGCGGGTTGTCGAAGGCAATACGGACCGGGAAATGTACCGGTTCCAGATCCAGGGCCCGAACGCCTTCAAGATACTGGAGGTCGCAACGGGTGCGCCCATGCCCGAGCTGCGCTTTTTCGGAATGTGCGAGATTACGATCGCCGGATGCGCGGTGACCGGATTGCGTCATGGCATGGCGCAAGCACCCGGACTGGAGTTCTGGGGGCCTTATGCGGAACGCGAAAAGGTCCTCGATGCGGTGATGAAGGCCGGCGAGGGGCTTGGTCTGAATCGGGGCGGCGGGCGAACCTATTCGACCGCTGGTCCGCAATCCGGCTGGGTCGGAGCGGTGCTGCCGGCGGTCTACACCGGAGACGACATGGTCGCCTATCGCGACTGGCTTACGGACACCAGCTATGAAGCGACCTTGTCGGTCGGCGGCAGTTGGGACAGCGACAGGATCGAAGACTATTATCTTGATCCCTGGGATGTGGGCTATCATCGCCTCATTCACTGGGATCACGACTTCAAGGGGCGGGAGGCCCTGTTGGCCAGAAAGGACCAGCCGCATCGCAAGAAGATCTGGCTGCAATGGCATCCTGAGGATGTGCTCAAGGTGCAGGGATCGATGCTGAACGAGGGGCCGACCTACAAATATCTGGAGATGCCGGCAGCGCACTATGCCACGTGCCCCTATGACAAGGTGCTGATTGGCGGCAAGCAGGTGGGCATGTCGGTTTACGCTGCCTATACGATGGCAGTCGGCGGCTGGTTTTCAATCGGCATCATCAACGAGGCCGATATCGAATTCGGGCAAGAGGTCGAGATCGTTTGGGGCGAACCGGACGGCGGCACCCTGAAGCCGACGATCGAGCCCCACGTGCAGACGACAATCCGGGCCAAGATGACAAAGACTGCCCTGGGCTGAAGGCATTCGCGTGCAATCGCTTTGACCGGTTGTCAAAGCCGTAAATCGGTCACGTGGTCTGGGTGCAGAACAAGATCAATCAACAGCGGTTCGCCGCGCGTTTTGATGGCCTGCATGGCTGCATCCAGGTCCCCGGCCGAGGTCACGCGAACTCCACGCCCGCCCAGCGAAGTCGCGACATCCGCGAGCGATGGCCACTCGAAGTGCGAGAGAGACGGGTCCATCTGCCGATCGGCAAACTGAATATGTTCGGCACCATAGGCACCGTCATTGCAGACGACCACGACCAGGTCGACGCCGGTTCTCACAGCTGTGTTGAACTCGGTGATGCCGCCGGCCATGAAGCCGCCATCGCCGGTCACCAGGACAACCGGTTTGTCCGGGGCGGCATGTCCGGCACCGATCGCCATTTGCAACCCGAGGCCGATCGAAGCAAAGCGTGTGCTGTTGACGCAGTATCGCGGGTCCAGGGTCGACATGCGACACCATGCTTCGGTCACGAAACGGCCGCCGTCGAAGACGACGATTTTGTCTTCAGGCAGATTGTCATCGAGCCAGTCCAGCGCGAATGCCAGATTGATGTGACCAGGCAGCGTCTCGTCCGATTTTGCCGTTGGATATTGGGTGGCAATGTTCGAAGCGAGCTCTTTGCTGAATCCCGACGGTTCGATCTCGGCCTCGTCGAGCCAATGAATGATATTGTCAGCTGTCAATCCGGCATCGGCAACAAGGGCTGCCTTCGGCACATATTTGCGCCCGATAGCGTCCGCTTCGGTGTCGATTTGCACCACCCTCTTACCCTCGAACAATTTGCCTCTATCCGTCGTTTTGAGATTGAGGCTTGCCCCAAAGGCGACAACCACATCGCTCTTGGCGATCACATCCAGCGCTGGCGGGGTGCTCAGGGTGCCGTAAATCCCGATATTCGCCGGGTGATCGTGAAACAGGTCCTTGCAAAGCAGGGTCGTTGCAAGCGGCGCCTCGAGACGTTCCGCCAATCGGGTCAACGCGTCTTTTGCTCCCCTTGCGCCGTCTCCCGCCAGTACGATCGGACGCTTGGCCGACGCGATGATTCCAATGGCCTGGTCAAAGTTGTCCCCCTGCGGAACGAGGCTTGGTGCGTCGAAAACCGGATACTGAAAACGCCGATACTCCACCTTCTCCCACATGAAGTCCGACGACATGTTCAGCACGATCGGGCGCCTTTCGATGCGCGCCCTGGAAAACGCCCGGGCAATGTCGACGATTGCCGTGTTCGGGGAACGCATCTGTTCGAAACCGGCGCCGGTCGCGGCCACCAGCTCGCGTTGATCGATGTTCTGCGGGTTGTCGATCATCTCCACGGCGGTATCGCCGGCCAGCAGAACCATCGATGTTCGCGCGCGAACGCCTTCCACAAGGGCCGTCATGCTGTTCGTCAGCGCGGGACCGTGGGTTATCGTGGCCACAGCCGGCCTGTCGGACACACGGGCATAGGCCAGGGCTGCAAGCACGCAGCCGGCTTCATGGGCAAAGGGAACGAACGTGCCGCCTTGTTCGCTGGCGAAACTGTCAGCCATGAACAGATTGGCGTCGCCCATCAGTCCGAACATCGTGCGCACACCGTGATCGAAGACGGATCGTGCGATACATTGATAAACAGTGCAGTGATCACCAGCTGATCGATCCGTCACGCTGTACACTCCTTGAATTTGCAGATTTGTTTCAAAGCCGACTGCGGCAAGATGGTCATCGCCAAAGTCTGGCGGATTCGGGCAGCCACAACACCAGATCGGGAAAGGCAAATATGAACAGAATCAGCAGGATCTGTGCGATGACAAACGGCAGGACACCAACATAAATCGTACTCAGCGGCACCGCCGGCATCATTCCCTTGATGACGAATATGTTCATGCCGATGGGAGGTGTGATCAATCCCAGTTCCACGACCATGACCACGATGATCCCGAACCAGACAGGATCGAAGCCGAGTGATGAAACAATCGGGAAGAAGATCGGCACCGTGAGCAAAATCATGGCCAGGGCATCAAGAAAGCAGCCAAGGACAAGATAGATCAGCAGGATCACGGCCATGGTGGCCAGTGGGGGCAAAGCCAGCCCTGTGACATAGTCGGAGAGGCCGCTGGCGATTCCTGAAAACACCATCAGATTGTTGAGCGTGACGGCGCCGATCAGAACGACGAAGATCATCGCCGTCGTCATCATGGTTTCCTTCAAGGCAGCAAACATAGTGCCGACGTTCAACCGCCTGCGCAGGGCCGCAATGACCATTGCTCCCATGGCGCCGACACCGGAAGCCTCAGTTGGTGTAAAGACACCCAGATAAATTCCGCCAATGATCAGGACAAATAACAACAGGATGGGCCAGGTGCTGGCGACGGCGGTCAACTTGTCCTGCAGGTTGGTTGGGTCACCGGCCGGACCAAGGTCTGGCCTCCGACGCGTGACGATCGATATGACAAGCATGAAACCGGTAATGGTCAGCAGCCCTGGCAGGAGCCCCGCGATGAACAGATCTCCGATGGATGTCTGCGTCAGCACGCCATAGAGAACCATCACGACGGAGGGCGGAATGAGAATTCCGATGATGCCTCCGGCGGCGACCGAGCCTGTCGACAAGCTGTCGGCATAGCGAAACTTTTTCATTTCCGGCACAGCCACACGGGTCATGGTTGCCGCAGTCGCCACGGATGAGCCGCATATCGCCGAAAAGGCGCCGCAGGAAGCGATCGTCGACAGCGCCAGGCCACCCCTGCGGGGGCCGAACCAGGCGTAGAAGGCTCGGTAGAGTTCGCCACTCAACCCGGATCGCGAAGCGACCGCACCCATCAGAACGAACAGGGGGATGATGGACAGATCATAGGTGATGATCGTTTCGACAATGGTTTGGCCAAACAGAGCAAAGGCCGGATCCCATCCAATAATCGCCGAAATGCCGACGAGACCGCAGAGCACCATGGCAACGCCGATGGGAACAGTCAGGATCAGCAGGACGAACAAACCGGCCAGGGCCAGCCAACCGACGGTAATGGGATCCATGACTATTCCCACTCCTCGGATGCTTCGATCTCTGAACGAACGCCAAACAGCGATGCGATCAAGGTGAGGATCGTAGCCGCGGATGCGAGTGTCGCGAAATACACGACCCAGGAAACCGGAATGCCCAGGATCGCGGTCACTATGCCGGTCTCCGCCAGATCCTCTGCCCGCAGGGCACACTGCCAGCCAAGCAGCACGACAAAACCAAGGGTGACGAGCAGCGAAAACAGCGACAGCAGTCGGGATATTGCCTGTGAGCAGACATTTTCGATCAAGTCCACGGCCACATGACCGCGTAGAAACGTCGTCAGGGGAAGGCCGCCCATAACGACCACCGCAACCAGCAACTCGATCAGTTCAACGGCAAACGGCATTGGACGGTTGAAGAGATAGCGGCCAAACACATCGAGAAAGACAATGAGCGCCAGCAACAGGAGATTGGCGCCCGCGACAATCGCGAACGCCAGGCACAATCGATCAAGAAACCAGGAACTGCGTTTCATCAGGACATCATCTGTGGGTCCATCAGGGGCAGTTCTCGATTCACTGATTGTCTGCGTACTTTTTCATGGTCTCTACCAGGGCCGCATAAAGTGCCTCGCCGTCATGACCCCGTTCATTCGCGAGCTTGATCCAGTCCTCGGTCACGGATTTTGCCGCTTCACGGAACTTCTCCAGCTCTGCATCGGAGAGCACCGTAATCGTGCTGCCGGCCTCTTCGGCGGCAGCGCGGCCGTTCTTGTCAGCATCGTCCCAGCCTTTCCCGAGGATCGCCGCGCCGGCAACGCCGCCGGTCTTTTTCAACACGGCCTTGTGCTCGTCTGACAGGGAATCGTACTTCTTCGGGTTCATCAGGATGACGAACGGTGTCGTATAGAGACCTCCGGGAATCTCGAGGTGGTTATCGACCAGTTCATGGAGTTTGTAGCCCGCGACCGCTTCGAAGGGGAACATCGCGCCTTCCGCCACGCCCTTCTGTATGGCCTCGTAGGCCTGGTTGCCGGGCATCACGACCGGCGTAGCGCCCAGAGCTTCCGACAGGCGCACACCGCCGCCACCGACGCGCAGTTTCAGATTGGCGAGATCTTCGAGCGTTTTGACCGGCTTTTTCGAGTGGACCATGCCCGGCCCATGCACCATCAGGGTGACAACCTTGACGTCCTTGAACTCTTTCTCGAAACCGATGTTCTCGTCGTACCATTCAAACGCCGCCTGTGATCCCACGGTAGCGTTGGGCGACAGGAAGGGCAGTTCGACTCCGCGCATCACCTCAAATGGTCCAGGCGTGTAACCGGCGACGTGATAGGACAGATCGGTGGCTCCATTTTTGACAACGTCATACTGACCGGGGGGTTTGGCGATTGGCGCAGGGTCCAGTTTGATGATCAAGGTGCCGCCGGATGCCTCCTCCACAGATTTGATCCACGGCTCCAGTGAGCCGGTGACAATCTGGTGCTTCGGCGGCAACCACGTGGACATTCTCAGCGTGACGGTCTCGGCGAACGCGGCCTGAAAACTGGCTACGCACATCGCGGTAGCCAAAGCCACCCCGGCGGAAAGCTTGGATATGGTCATGATCATTCCTCCCTCATTCTGATACGCCTGAACGGTCCTGGCGCGAACTAGCAGGAGTTATGTAATGGATGCTCTGCTCCGATTTCGCGGGCAAAAGAGTCTTATTTCAGTGGTTGAAACTATCGGGGCCGGGTTTGATTGCTAGGGCCCAAGCAACCGCGGCAGCGTCAGGGAGATGGCGGGAACAAAAGTTATCATCATGAGTGCGACGAAGATCGCCATGTAGAAGGGCCAGATCGTTCGCACCGCTTTTTCGATAGGCAACTTTCCAACCGCACATCCGACGAAGAGGCAGGTGCCGACCGGAGGCGTGCAGAGGCCGAGTCCGAGATTGACCAACAACATGACTCCGAATTGCAGCGGGTCCATCCCCAGGCTGTTGGCGACCGGAAGGAAGATTGGCGTGCAGATCAGGATCAGGGCGGCCATGTCCATGATCATGCCCAGAAGCAACAGCACCGCATTGATCATCAGAAGGATCAGGATGGGGTTTTCCGTAATTCCCTGGAGAAGGTCGACGGTTTTGCTGGGCACGCGATAGAACGTCAGCATGTAAGCGAAGGCACCAGCGCAGGCGATGAGGATCATCACCATCGACGTGGTGCGCACCGACTGGACAACCGCAATCTTGAAGCTTTCCCAGGTGATGCTGCGATAGACAAGCAGGGTCACAACGAAGGCGTACATGGCGCCGAAAGCGCCGGATTCTGTGACGGTAAAGACTCCCGACAAAACGCCGCCGACGATGATGACGGCAGTCAAAAGGCCCGGAATCGCGCTGGCGAAATTCAACGCCAGAACTGACCAGCCAGGAAACGTCTCCGCGCGATAGCCGCGTTTGACTGCGACCAGATAAGCAGCGACCGCCAGACAGATACACATCAGGACACCGGGCACGACACCAGCCAGGAAGAGCTTGGAGATCGACACGGAGCCGCCCGCTGCCAGTGCGAATATGATCATGTTGTGGCTCGGCGGGATGATGATCCCGGCGATGGAAGAGGTTACCGTAACGTTGACTGCGTAGTCGGCGTCATAGCCCTTGTCCTTCATGACCGGAACAAGGATCGATCCGAGCGCCGAAATGTCGGCAATTGCGGAACCGGAAATTCCGCCGAACAACATCGACGAAAAGACATTCACGACGCCAAGACCACCGCGAACCGCACCAACCGCGGACTGCGCAAATCGCACAAGACGCATGGCAATACCGCCATGGAACATCAGTTCGCCGGCAAAAATGAAAAACGGTATCGCCAGCAGCGAAAAGACGTTGATCCCCGAGACGATGCGTTGCACGCCCACCAGAAGCGGCAGGCCTTCGTGCCAGAATGCAGCGAGGGCGGCGATTCCAAGTGCAAAGGCAACCGGGGTGCCGATGATGACGCAAAATGCGAAAATGCCGAGAAGCAGGAGAAGTCCCATCTTATCCCTGCTCGATATTGTCCTGGCGCGCGTCACGGCCCAGGAACAGTCGGATCAGATGGCCGGTGGAGAACAGAAAGAGCAGCACCCCGCTAACGGTCAGCGGCAGTGACCGCAGGCCCTCCGGCCATTGGAGGAGGGGGATCAGGGTCTTCCATTTGAAGAGCGTCAGTTCGGTGCCGTACCAGAACAAAACACAGCCGAAGGCGGCCATGAGCACGTCCGTCAGGAAAACGAAAATGGTGCGTACCCGAGATGGAACGATGTTGCGAAACACGACAACGGACAGATGCGTGTGCTGGTGGACGCCGACGGCAGCGCCGAGAAACGTGATGACCATCACGAGCAGGAACGAGACCTGCTCCACCCAGGTTGGCGTGTCATTCAGGACATAGCGGCCAAACACGAGCCAGGCGAATATCACCGTCATGATAACCAGGGCCGTGCCGGCAAGAAGGATGCAGATCCTGGAGATCAGATCGAAAGCCGCATCCATGCGCTGCAGGAAAACCGGCGCTTCGCGTGAGCCACTCATGTGTCCCCTCCCGCTTTGAAAGCCGCCCGGTTCCGTTTCGGAGCCGGGCGAATTTCAGATATTGGTGCCTGGAGACGCTATTCTGTCCCCTTTGCGATATCCACCAACTTGCGCATGTCGGGATTGGCCGTCAGGTATTCTTCATAAACCGTGTCCATGGCAGACTGGAAGGGTGCCTTGTCGGCGATTTCGTTGACAACGATCCCAGCTGCCTCGACGTCCTTGCGCGCTTTGTCCGATTGGATCGCCCAGAGTTCACGCTGATAGAGGGCAGCCTCCTCCGCCGCGCTCCGGAGCGCCGCCTGAAGTTCGGGCGACAATGCGTTGAACTTTGCGGTGTTTACGCAAATGCACTCCGGGATGATCAGGTGTTCGCTGAGCGAATAATGGGTGGTCACCTCGAAGTGGCCGACATTCTTGAAGGATGGGAAATTGTTCTCAGCACCATCGACAACGCCGGTTTTCAGCGCTTGCTGAACCTCCGAGAAGGCCATCGGCGAAGGGTTGCCGCCGAGGGCGGAAATCATAGCCGTGTAAAGGTCGTTGTTCATGACCCTGATTTTCAGACCCTCGACATCAGCCGGCGTGTTGATCGGCTTCTGGCTGTAAAACGACCGCGCCCCGGCATCGATCCATGCCAATGGCGTCAGGCCGGCCTCCGCCATGGCGGCGCCCATGATGTCACCGGCCTCGCCCTCGAGAACGCGGAACATGTGCGGCACACTCTTGAAGATGAAGGGCAGGGAAACGAGATTGGCTTCCTTGACCATCGGGCCGATCGGTCCGAGGTTGAAGTTGCCAACTTCGATCGCGCCCAGGCGGACCTGCTCGATTGCATCCGGTTGGGAACCAAGCACACCGCCGTGAAAGACTTCCAGCTTGATCTCGCCGTTGGTGTTCTTGTCAACAAGCTCCGCAAAGCGATCCATGGCGGGCGTGTTGGGATGACCATCGTGGTGAATGTTCCACGCGCGCCATTCTTCCGCGGCAAGCGCAGTGCCGCAAAGCATTGCCACGGCCGTTACCGCTCCGAGCAGTTTTGCAAAAAGTGTCTGGTACATATTTTCCTCCCTTGGGTAATGAGACCAGTTTTCCAGTGGTTGTGTCGGGGCCGTTTACGAGAAGAGCAGGCCCCCGTTGATGTCGACATTTGCGCCAGTGATGAACGCTGCATCGTCCGACGCCAGGAACGTGACCAGGTTGGCCACGTCGCGAGGGGTCCCTTCGCGCTTCAATGGGGTCACGTTGGCCACGTGGCTGCGCACCTCGGGCTTGGTGAAGATGTTGTGAAAATCGGTGTCGATCATACCCGGACAAACCGAGTTGACGCGAATGTCCGGCGCCAGCTCCTTAGCCAGGCCGCGGGTCATCGTCATCACCGCGCCCTTCGATGCCGCGTAGGCAACAGCTCCGGGGCCGCCGCCATCACGGGCTGCCTGGCTGGCGATTGAGACAATGGAGCCGCCCGCCGACATGTGCGGCAGCGCTGCCTTGATCACGCGCACAAACGAGGTGGCGTTGAGATCCATCACATGGTTCCAGTGTTCGATGTCCATTTCGGCCACTGTCTTGCGCGCCACAAGACCACCCGTTACGTGAACGAGGATATCGATCCGGTCGCCAAAAGACTTGACGGTTTCTGCAACAAGAGCCGACACATCGCTACCGGAGGTCATGTCACCTTGAAGGGCCAGCGCCTTTCCGCCGCTTGACGTAATCTCTGCAACAGCCGTTTCGGCGCCCGCGGCTGAGCTGTGATAGTTGAGAGCAACCGAAGCGCCTGCCTCGGCGAGTACCAGGGCACATGCAAGACCGATGTCGCGGCCTGCTCCGGTCACGATGGCGGTTTTGCCCGTCAGCGAGTGTTCGATAGCAGCTCGACGGCTGGCGGGTTCATGCATTGTTATTCCTCCTGGATGCGCCTGTCGGACAGATTCGCCGGACGTTTGGCTCGACGTCTTGATTGTGAACGGGTGGCCGGTTGAGCGGACGCACAGCGCAGCTGCGACAAACCACGGCACGCTTCGTAAAGCGCATATCCAGTCCTCCCTTGCGATCACTCGGGCGCCCGGTTGCCCGGCCAAACCTGCGAAAGTGCACGCACGTCTTCGAATTGGGCTTGCATTAGGAGACTAGGATACTAGTATTGTCAAGCAGGAATTGTCGACGGTGCTCTTCAGACGTCCTGTTGCGGCACCGGATCGAGACGGAAACGCTTGATGCGCAAGGCTTTCCGGGTTGCACGGTTCATTTGCGCGGCCGTGTTGTTCGCGGTAAAAGATCGTCAAGAGTGGGGTGGGATGCTGGGAATTTCTGAAAGTTTCGAACGACGGACGACAACCGACGTGGTCTTCGATCAGCTGTACGAAGAAATCGCGTCGCTCCGGTTGTTGCCTGGCACCAAGTTGTCGGAGGTCGAGGTCGCCCGCCGCTTTGGTGTTTCGCGACAACCGGTCCGGGATGCTTTCAACCGGCTGGGACATCTCGAATTGCTGTTGATCCGGCCTCAGAAAGCCACCGAAGTGCGCGGATTTTCAATGCGCCACATCGCCAATGCCCGGTTCGTGCGGCTGGCGGTCGAGCTTGAGGTGGTCCGCCATGCCTGCTCCATCTGGGACGAATCTCGCGACGCCAAGCTGCAGCAGAACCTGCAGCAGCAGAAAATGGCCGTTGAAACCGAACAGCAGGACATGTTTCACGCGTTGGATTACCAGTTCCACCGGCACATTTGCGAGCTTGGTGACAAGCTCCTGGCGTTCGATACAATTCAGGAATGCAAACGCAAGGTTGATCGCTTGTGTATGTTGAGCCTTGGTCGGGAAAATGAGTCTTCCACCTTGCTCGAAGATCACCAGGATCTGGCAAGTGCTTTGCAGCGCCGTTCGGTGGACGACGCCACCGAAATCACGCGACAGCATCTCGGTCGTCTCGACAAGACGATTGCCTATATTCACGAGACGCATTCCGAGTATTTTGAATAACGGGCGCAGTTTTGAACTGTCGGCCATTCCCGTGGAGCTCGGTTTTGATAATCGAACCGGCCTACTCGTCGTTCGCCATCATTTCCATGCAGATGTCCACGCCCTCCACAACGCCCGGAAAATCGTCTGACAAAGGTACGTCTCGGAAACCGGCACTGCGATAAAGAGTTTGCGCATGATGCAGGGAGCGATGGGTCGAAAGCCGATAGCGGCTATACCCGGCCGCCCGGGCCTCGGCCAGCAGTGCATCGAGCAGCCGTTTGCCGATCCGGTGGCCCCAGGCTTCCGGCCGTACGAACATGCGCTTGATTTCCATGGTCTCCGCATCCTGACCGTAGTACGCAACGCATCCAACAGGAGCGCCGTTCAGCCGGGCCAAAAGCAGGCATCCGGTGGGCGGACCGAAGCGTCCCGGCAGACCGGCGAGTTCCGCTTCGAGATTTGCGAACACCGAAGGATTTTCATCCTCACCGGATTCGCCGGCAACTTCCGACATGGCCCAGCGAAAAAAGTCGCGAACGAGATCCCGCACGGCTTCCACGTCTTCGGGTGTCTCGGCGCGTCCGATTGCTGTTGCCGGTTCCGATAGATCTGCGTGAACCACCACAAAGCCCCCACTGTATTGCCGCTGACGGCAGGGAGCCAAAACAAAGCCGGTGCCAGCTACTGGCCGGCCTAAAAAGATCTAAAACCGGGGGCGACCAGACCAGAAGGTCTCACAGGATCAATCCACCAATCGCGATGTCAGCCGTAAAGCCCAGCCGTCCGTCCTCGCAGCTGGATCAGAGCCAGGACCGTATCGATGGTCGGTGTCGGTGTCTCGGTCAGCTGGCCCAACTCCTGGACAGCTGTGACCAGCGCGTCGATTTCCATCGGGCGACCAAGATCGAGGTCCTGCCACATGGAGGTCTTGTGGGCGCCGACTGCTGCGCCGCCATCGATGCGGCGATCGACGTCGATCGGGAAGCGCACGCCAAGCTTCTCGGCGATCTCCTGCGCCTCGACCATCATGGCCCGAGCCACCGCGCGGGTGCCGGGATCGGTGCACAGCACGTCCAGCGTCGAATGGGTCAGGGCCGAGATCGGATTGAAGGAGAGGTTGCCCCAAAGCTTCACCCAGATTTCGTCGCGGATGCGTGGACGCACCGGCGCCTTCAGCCCGGCTTTGATCATCGCTTCGGACAGCGCCTTAGCCCGGTCGGACTTCGATCCGTCGGGTTCGCCAAGACAAAACCGGTTACCTTCGATGTGCCGGATCACTCCAGGCTCGACCACTTCTGCAGCCGGATACACAACGCACCCCAGAACACGGTCCGGCCCGAAACCGTCCCATTGGGCATTACCAGGGTCGACAGAGGCGAGACGACGGCCCTCAAGCGGACCGCCGAGCTTGTGAAAATACCACCACGGCACACCGTTGACGCCGCTGACCACGGTGGTGTTTTCGCCGATCAGCGGCTGCATCCGTCCGACCACGGGCGGCACCGAATGGGCCTTGAGCGTAACAATGACATAGTCCTGGACGCCAAGCTCCGCGGGATCGTCCGACGCCGTCACCGGAACGGTGATCGGCGCCTGGTCCTCTTCGATCAAGGTCAGACCTTTTTCGCGCATGGCGCTCAGGTGCGGACCGCGAGCCACCAGGCTCACATCCATCCCGGCTTGCGCCAGCTTGACCCCAAGATATCCGCCGATGGCACCGGCGCCGAATACACAGATCCTGATAGCTAGGTCCTCCCGAGGCCGAGTTTTTCAGCCAGTCCGATGCGTTGGATCTTCCCGGTCGCACCCTTGGGAATTTCTTCCAGGATCACCACCGATCGCGGCACCTTGAAGTCGGCGAGCCGTTCTGCAGCAAACGTGCGCACCGCTTTTTCATCAAGCTCGGAGCCTTCGGCCAGAACGATTGCGGCCGAGATGTCTTCGCCCAGTTTCGGATGCGGCACGGCAAAGCACACCGCCTGGGCAATATCAGGATGGCTGAGCAAGATAGCGTCCACCTCGAGCGGACTGATCTTCTCGCCGCCCCGGTTGATGATCTCTTTCAGCCGTCCGGTCAGGCGAAGATAACCCTCTTCATCGAACGATCCCTGATCGCCAGTGCGAAACCAGCGCTTGTCGTCGGCCATGAAGAAGTTGGCGGCATTGGCATCCGGATTGCCTTCGTACCCCGGGGTCACATTCGGACCGCTGATCACGATTTCACCGGTTGCGCTCGGCTCGAGCAGACTGTTTTCGGTCTCGGCGGCGATTTGCACGTCGGGGCCTGCAGCCAATCCCACGGATCCGGGCTTTTGTGCACTTGGCGGCAAGGGATTGCTGCACATCTGGTGGGTGGCCTCGGTCATTCCGTAAGCCTCGATCACGGGCGCGCCGAAGGTTGCGGCCAGTTCTTCCATCACCGGTGCCGGCAGAGACGCGGACGACGACCGTATGAACCGAAGACCGGCGTTGTCGATGATCTCCCGATTGCGAGCTGCGCGGGCAAGGATCGCCTGGTGCATGGTCGGAACGGCCGTGTACCAGGTGGGTGAGACTTCCTCGAGCTGAGCGTAGAACCGCAAGGCATTGAACCCGGGCGCACAACTGATGCAAGCGCCCGCGGCGAGCGACGAGGCCACCGCGGCAATCAGGCCATGAATGTGAAAAAGCGGCATGACATTCAAACAGCGATCTTCTGATGTCAGCGCCAGCGACGATCGGATGTTGTTTGCCGAAGCGTGGATATTGGACTGGGTCAGCGGCACGATCTTTGGACGCGAGGTGGTGCCCGATGTGTGCAGGATCAGGGCAACATCGGATTCATCCGGGTTGCCGGCCGCTTGGGCGCCATCGGCTGCTGGTCCGGACAGCCGGAACGCGCCCGCCGGTCCATTGGCGTTGGACGCGAGGCGCACGATCATGGCGCCGCTCGTTTCGGCGGCCGCCAGCGCCGGGCCGTCATAATCTTCCGCCACCACCAGCGCCTTTGCCTGGAGGTCCTCCAGGTAGAAGGCATACTCCTCTTCGCGGTAGGCCGGATTGAGCGGCGCGGTCGTTGCCGCCTGGGCAATCGTGATGAACGCGCAGGCCAACTCCGGCCCGTTGTCGAGCACGATCGCCACGCGGTCTCCACGCCCTATTCCCATCCCGGACAGTGTCCGGGAAACATCTTCGGAAAGAGAGCGCAATTGACCGTAGGTCAGCCATGAACGGCCCGGCGCACCGATTGCCGGACTTTGGTCGGGATGGTCAGCGATCAGGGAGGCAATTGTCGTTGGCACTGTTGTTCACCCAAAAAAGGATTGGCCGGCACCAACCGGGGGGAGGTTGGTGCCGCTGTTCCTGGCGCGATACCCGAGAAGCAGCTTCTGGTAAAGGCAATTACCAGCGAATCATGCCGGCGTCGACATTCACCGTCTGGCCGGTCATCCAGCCGGCGTCGTCAGACGCCAGGAAGGACACAACGTTGGCGATGTGTTCCGGCTGACCCTTCCCGGGCATGGCCTGGAGCATGCCGACAAATTCGAAGGCCTCGTTGTGGGGGCTGGCTTTTACCCCATCGGATTCGATCAATCCGGGCGAAACCGCGTTCACGGTGATGCCGTATTGGCCGATTTCGGTCGCCAGCGCGCGGGTGAACCCGATCACACCGCCCTTGGTCGCGACATAGGCGGCCATGTTGGGTGTGCCGGCGAAAAAAGTGTTTGAGGCAATGTTGATGATCCGACCCTTGCGGTCCACGGCCCGCATCATGTCGGTGGCCTTGCGGCTGGTCAGAAAGACGCCGGTCAGATTGACATCCATCAGCTGCTGCCAGTGCTCCAGATCCACATCGTCCCAGGCGATGAAGGGAACAATGGCTGCGTTGTTGACGATGATATCAGGGGCACCGTCGCGTGCTGCGCTTTCAATCAAGGCATCAACCTGGGCCGGATCCGAAACGTCGCAGGCCATGCCTTTGGTCCCATGGCCGATGTCGGCTGCGGCCGCGGCCGCTCCCTCTGCATTGATATCGCCGATTGTCACGGTGGCGCCATCTTCGGCAAGTCTCTTCGCGATCGCTTTGCCAATTCCCTGTGCGGCGCCTGTGACGACAGCCGTTCTTCCATCCAGATTTGCAGCCATTTACCTGATCTCCCTTCGAATTTTAACTTTATAGACCCTGATCCATTCGCGCCTGCACGGCCCCGAGGCCTGCGGCGATGTCGACATTTGTGCCCAGCGCCTGCAGCGCTCCACCCAGCGCGGCGACCGCCACCAGGGCGTAAGCCGGTTGCGCTGTCGGGCCCATGTGGCCGACGCGGATCAGTTTGCCCAGCGTTTCGGCGCGACCGGCGGACATGCTGACGCCATAGCGGGCACGGGCCTCGGCCAGGACCGGACCGGCGTCCACCCCGTCAGGCATCCGCACCGCGGTGCAGGTCGGGGAGGCGATCTCTTCCCGCTTGGGCCAGATGTCGATGCCCATGGCGCGGACGCCGTCACGGGTGGCCGCAGCCGTCAGCGCGTGGCGTTCCCAGACGGCCTCCGGCCCTTCTTCCAGATACCGGTCGAGCGCCGTGTCCAGCCCGTTGATCTCGGCAACGGACGGTGTGAACGGAAACGGCTCGCTCGCCTTCCAGGCGTTTTTCCAGTCGGTGAAGGACAGCATGGAGGCGAAAGGCGCGTCCTTGTTCGCTTCCATCTTTTCCCACGCGGCTTCGGACACCGCTGCCATCGTCAACCCCGGAGGGCACCCCAGGCACTTGTTCGGGCCGGTGATGTAGATGCCGGCCTGACACGCGGCCGGGGACGTTTCCATCCCGGCCCAGGACGACACGGCGTCGACAATCAGCAGGGCGCCGGCGTCGGCGCAAACCTGGCCGATGGCATTGATGTCGTTGAGGGTTCCCGAAGGGGTGTCATGGTGCACCACCGAGACAACCGCAGTTTCCGGGTGCGCCTTCAGATGCTCGGCAACCGCTGTGGGGTCGATGGCGTCGTCGTAGTCGGTTTCGATTTCATCAACCCGGCTGGCATAGCGGGCGGCCCAATAGCCGAAACCCTTGCCGTAAACGCCGGAAGCCAGGTTCAAAACGACGTCTTCCTTGGCGATGAGCGACGCGGCCGCAGCCTCCAGTCCGAGCACCGGTTCTCCGTGAAGGATCACCGGCGGTTCGTTCATGCCCATGGCTTTTTGGGCTTTCCTGGCGACGCCTTCATAGACGTGGAGGAATGCCGGATCGAAGTCGTAAAGGACGGTGGTGCCCATTCCACGCAGGACTTCCGGGTAGGCGTCGACGGGGCCGGCGGACAGTGTGAAAGCCGGCGGGCGTGTTTTGGAATATCGCATGCGTCACCTGCTCAGCTGTAGGCGTTTACGCCGGTCTGGTAATTGGCGAAGCTCTCGGCATCGTGGGAGAAGAGAACCTCGGCGCCGGTGTCTTCCTCGATCTGTTTCAGCTTCTTCATGCTTTCCACCCCGGCGATCGGGTCGATGTGGAAGCCGGCATTGATCAGATTGTCGTAGCTCTTGCGGGTATAGGCCGCATCCAGCGTGAACAGCATGGGGCGGCGGTTCGCCAACTCGACATAGAGCGAGTAATGGCCGATCGCGTGTCCCGGCGTGAAGATCAGCTTGACGCCCTTTGCCAGTTCCACGTCGCCTTCGACATGTTCGTACGTCGTATTGGCAGCCGTCTGCCCGTCGGTCAGTTGGTCCGACATGCCACGGGCGGCGGCCGCCTCCGCCGAGAATGTCATGTCGGAATAGCCGAGCACCTCGAAGGGCTCAGGCGTGGCCGATTGTTCGATTTCGGCCTTGTGGCAGATCTTCTTGGCATGCGGGAAGAACTTGTTGCCGCCAACATGATCGAAATGGAAGTGCGAGTTGAAAACAACGCCGATATCCTTCGGTTCCATCCCGAGCAGTTTCAGCGCGCCCGGTATGGTCTGCTGCTCGGTCTGTTGAGGCTTTTCGAAGGGCAGGACCTTCATCACGTGGTCGTAGTCGTAGCCAGTGTCGATCAGGAAGTTGCCCTCGGCATGTTCCACCAGAACCGAGTAGACCGGAAAGCGGACCTCGCCGCCCGGCCCCTTGTTCCACCAGATGTGAAAACCGTCGAGAACAAGCGATCCCCCATCGAGCAGATAGACTTTTGTATCGGTCATTTTGCTTCCTTTCCTTTGCACATTGCCCTAGCGGGCTCCCCGTTCGTAAGGCAGGCCGAGCGCCGCTGGCAGGTGGGCACGGCGGCCGAAGATCACGAGGACGATAATGACGACCGCGAACGGTAGCGTCTGAATGATGTCAGTGGGTATGTTCGACCCGGCCACCTGCAATGCGGTGGTCATGGACAGCGTCGATCCGAAGATCATCGCGCCGATCAACACCCAGACGGGACGGTCGCGGGCCAGCATGGCCAGGACGATGCCGATGAACCCGGCGCCACCGGTCATGAACGGAATGAAGATGCCCGCCGCAATATTTGCCATGTAGGCGCCGCCAAGACCGGCCATGGCACCCGTGAACAGCACCGCGGCGCTGCGCAACAGGGTCACATGCCCACCCGCAACATCGAGAGCCGCCGGTTTTTCGCCTGCTGCGCGCAGTGTCAGTCCCAGGGCGGTCTTGCGGTAAAGGACAGCCAGGACGAACACCGCCAGGAACACCAGATAGACAAATAAATGACGGCCGAAGAGCGAAGGTCCGATGACGGGGATATCCGTTAGCAGCGGAATATCGAGCCGGACCGGTGCCGGCAGACGCGGGTAGGTTCGCGAAAACTGAAAGTGGTGCAGGAGCGAGGTCAGCCCCTCAGCGCTCAGCGTCAATCCGATCCCGATGACGATCTGGTTCAGCCCCAGACGCACGCACAGGATCGCCATCAGCAACGCCACCGACATGCCGCCCGCCATACCGCCAAGAAACCCGAGCCATATCGATTCCGTGGCCCAGGCGACCAGGAAGCCCAGATAGGCGCCCATGATCATCATGCCCTCGATACCGATGTTCAGGACACCTGCTTTTTCGGACATCTGCTCGCCAAGGCCCGCCAGCAGAAGCGGAATGCCGGCAATGATCGCCCCGGTGAGCAGCGACGAAATGAAGGCCGATGTCAGAAGAGCTTCCATGACCTAACCCGCCCGCTTTCTGTTTCTGGTATCCAGCCATTCCGCCAGTCCCAGAAAGATCATGAGCATTCCGACAAGGATAAGCCGGAAATCCTGCGGCACGCCCACGCGTCGAGCAGCACTTTCACTGCCGATCAGAATTGCCGAATAGAAAAAGATCAGGATGATCGACACCGGACCGTTGAAGCGGGCCAGGAAGACCAGCGGAATGATCATCAACCCATAGGCTGGGTTCCAATCCGTGCGGATGTTTCCGTTGACGCCGAGGATCTCCGTGGCGCCCGCCAGGCCGGCAAATCCTGCAGAAATGGCGAACACGGCGACGGTCAATACTGGAACCGAGAGGCCGGCATGGGTCGCTGCCCGCGGATTGGCACCCACGGTGCGAAGACGCAGGCCAAAGGCGGTTCGGGTCATGACGAAATGCACAGCGAGAATGGCAAGCAGCGCCCAGAGCACGCCAGACGAAATCGTCGTGTCGAACAAACGGGGAAGCCGATCGGCCACGGGGAGGGTTCTTGTCTGGGGAACCGTCGTGTTCGGGTCCCAGAACACCAGCTTGACGAGCGCGTTCGCAATGGAGACGCCAAGAAAGGACATCATCAGCGTCGTGATGATCTCGTTGACGCCCTGATAGGCCCGAAGCAGGGCAGGGATCACCGACCACGCCGCGCCGATCAGTCCAGCCAGGATGAAGCCCAGCAGTAAAACCAGCCAGCTCGGCATGGTTCCGACCAGCACTGGCGCCAGCGCCGCCGCACCGACGGCGCCCAGCAGGAACTGCCCGTCCACGCCGAGGTTCCATATTCCGGCCCGGAAAGCGACGATCAGGCCGGCCGCAAGAAACAGGAGAGGGGCCATGCGCGTCAGGGTTTGCTGCAGGCCAAGCGACGACAAGAGACCCTTTTCGATGACGAACCCGTAATAGGCGATCGGATCCACGCCGAATGCAAGCAGGATCAATCCCGACAGCACGACGGCGGCTACAATCGGTCCAAGCGAGGTGATGGCGGCCCGCCTCCACGGATTTTCCGGCCTTTGCACGGATCCTATGTCATCCGTCGACGCCTGCGGCACCTGGGTTTCCGTCATGCCGCCAGATCCTCGCCGACCATCAGCCGCCCGACCGTTTGCCGCAGGTCGTCCGGCCGTGCGGGGTCGTTTTCGATAATGCCGCGCACCCGCCCGCGTTCCATCACCATGATGCGGTCGGACAGTTCGAGTATTTCGTCGAGATCCGTCGAAATGAGCAGGGCGGCCATGCCGGCGTCGGCGATGGCCCGGATGCGCTTCCGTGACGCGGAAATGTTCTGCAGGTCAAGCCCATAGGTGGGCTTGTTGAAGACCACGACCCGCGCCTCGCCCGACAGTTCGCGGCCCAATAGAAGTTTCTGGATATTGCCGCCGGAGAGATGGCCGATCGGCGTTTTTTCATCAGGCGTCTTGACGCTGAATTGGTGGATCAGATGGATGGCATGATCGGCTATCTTGCGGGCCTGCTCGATGCCGCGCACCCAGAAGGGTGGGGCGCCGATTTCTTTGAGCACCGTATTGTGGGAGACTGGAAACTCACCAACGCTGCCTTCCTGCAGCCTGTCATCGGTAAGATAACGCAGTCCCAACTTCCGGCGGCGTCCGACGGGCAGCCGGGTGATATCCATGCCGTCCAGCGCGATCCTGCCGGCTGTCACGGTCCGTTGCCCTGCAAGCGCTTCGGCAAGTTGTTTTTGACCATTGCCGTCAATACCGGCAACGCCGAGAATTTCGCCGGCTCGCAATTCGAATGAGATGTCGGAGAGGGCAAGGACTTCCGCTTCGCCTTCCGTCGCGAGGCCTTCGACAGCAAGGCACACCTCGCCCGGATCGCCGGTTGCTCTGGTGGACTCCGCCTGGCCGTGATCGCTCTGACCGAACATCAGCCGGACCTTCTCCTCGATGGCCTCTTCCTCGCTCATTTCGGAGAGGCGTTCCGGCGCGATATCGCCGGCGAAGCGGCCCTGTTTCAGGATGCTGATGCGGTCGCCAAAGCGATAGGCTTCGCTCAGCTTGTGCGTGATGAAAATGACGCAGATGCCCCGCTCTGCAAGTCTTCGCATACGATCGCCGAGCTCGTCCGCGCCTTGCGGCGTCAACATCGAGGTTGCTTCATCGAGAATAAGCACTCTGCTGTCGCGCAAAAGCGCTCGTGCGATCTCGATCTGTTGCTGTTCGCCGAGCGAAAGGTCGCCCGTACGAGCATCCAGTGGAACCGACAATCCGAACTCGCGGGATAACTCCTTGACCCGCTGCTCGATTTCACTGCGCGGTGGACGCGTCCACCAGGGTGCTCCCAGAATCAGATTTTCGAAAACCGTGAGCGTCGGCACCAGCATCACATGCTGGAAGACCGTATTGATGCCGTGGGCGAGGCTTTCGGTTGGGCTCGACAGGCGTACTTGACGCCCGTCGACTACTGTGTGGCCCTCATCGGGCTCCTGGAGGCCGGCAAGCATGCCCACGATCGTGGATTTGCCAGCCCCGTTTTCTCCCAGAAGGACATGAACCTCTCCCGCATGGAAAGACAGCGACACCTTGTCGACAGCGACCACGCCGGGAAACCGTTTGGTCACGTTGACGAGTGATACACGCTCCTCATTGCGGGAAAGGTCATTCTCCATCTGATTACTCGGTCAAGGTGACCAGCTTGCGCACTTCTTCGGCATCGAAGATCGGCTCGAGCGAAACATCGCCAGACACGATCTGCTCACGCAGAGCCATGGCAGCGTCCCAGACATCGTCCGGCATCTGCGGTGTCTTGATCAGCTTCACGCTATCGCCTTCCACACTGATGGCATAGTGCTTGGTTCCGAACGAACCGTCCTTCAGGTCGGCGATCATCGCGCCGTAGACCGGAGTCATGTCCCACAGGACCGACGTCAAAAGATGGCCCTTGTCGACGGATGTCTTGTCGCCGATCACATCGATGAACATGACATCGGAGCCGTCCGGGGCCTTGTTGGTCTCGACAGCCTGCAGCATGCCGAAGGTCGAACCGTTGCCCTGGCCGAAGATGATGTCGGCGCCCGCTGCGATGACGGAGGTTGTCACCCGGTTGCCGCCGGCGACATCCGCATAGGCTGCCGGTCCGATGACTGCGTAGAGGATCTTCACGTCCGGATTTTCAGCGCGCACGCCTTGTGCGAAGCCGGCGGACTGTGAGTTCCAGGATGGCGGCTCGCCTGAAACGACAATGCCGACGGTGCCCGTCTTGGTCATCTTGCCGGCAATGCGTCCGGCCAGCCAGGCGCCTTCATGACCCGACAGGGTGTAGTCGGCGACGAGGCCTTTCTTCAGGGCTTCGGGACTGTCGACAACGGCCACCGGCACGCCGGTTTCCTCGGCGATCTCGATGCCCGCCGTGATGTAGCCCGATGCATGGGCGATTATCAGGTCGACACCTTCGGCCGCGAGTTCCCGCATCGGGGCGCGGACATCGCCATAGCCGAGGCCTTCGGCCACGACCACTTTGACACCGGCCGCTTCACCCGCGGCCTTGGCGGCGTCGACGCCCTGCTGATTCCAGCCAAAGTCGGAGCCGACTTCCGGTGTCAGAACCGCTATGGTATCGATGTCCTGCGCATGGGCCGATGTCGCGGTTACGGCCGCGGCCAGCACCATGGAGAATAACAGATGTTTCATTTCCTACGTCTCCTTTGCTTTACGACAAACCTTCGCCGCCCGATGGCGGTTCTCATTGTTCTTGCCGGCTCGGCCGTTGGACCCAGTGAAGCGAACGAGAAAAAGGAATACATCCCGTACTCGAATCTTCAGCGCGGAACCGAAGGCGTCAACGCCGTGCCGGTGGAAATCAGGAACGATGGCGACGGACCGCTCCGTTGTTCGGCGAGCCTTGCACACTGGTATTCGGCGCCCGTCGGCGATGCCGAAAGGCAGGGAACCGTGCGCTTTGAGCTTTGGCACAATCCCGAGACCGGTGTGTTCAATCTCTTGAACGAGCTGGAGGACCGAATGCCGGTCGAGGCGATCTGGTGCGGGCGCCCGCCGCGCACGCACGCAACTCGATCGATGGTTCGTCTGGACTACCGCGCAGGCGAAACGCCGGCTTCCATCCGGCACATTTGTACCGATGGAAGCGACAGTCGCGTGGTATGCCGGGAAGTCGAACACGGGTCCTCCGACTGAGCCTATTTGGACCTGTGGGCGTCGAGAACGCCGACAATGCGATCATACTCGGCCACGACGTCAGCCTGATCGGCAATCGTCTTGGCGCCGACGTGGGCAAAGGTGTCCATCATGCTTGACTGCTCGGCGTCCGGAAGATTGTGGATTTTGCCGCCGGCGTCGATCCAGGCCTTGTTGGCACGCTCGACATTGGCAACGCCCCAGTCGAACACAGCTTCTTCAGCCGCACGTCCGGCTGCACGTATGGCTTCACGGACTTCCGGCGTCTGGCTTTGGAACCATGCCTCATTGACCAATGTGATCGATACGAGATGTGAGAAATTCAAGTCGGTCACATGCTGAGCCGTGTCGTAGAACTTGAACGCGGTCAGAATGGGCATGCCGGCAAGCAGGCCGTCGATGCCGCCCGACTGAAGCTGGGGCACCACTTCCGAAAGGGCCAGCGGTGTCGGAATGGCTCCGATGGCTTTCATCGGCTCCTGCTGCAGGGGTGAGGCGAATGTGCGGATCTTGAGCCCGTCCACTCCCGCCAGCTCCGTCACCGGTTCGGACGTCAGCATGAGCATCGGCGAGTTGTAGATTGCGCCGATAATGCGCACGCCCTTGTCCAGGAACAGGGTTTCCAGATGATCACGAAACTCCGGATTGTGGATCACCGCGCGGACTTCGTCGGCATCGTGGAAGAGGCCCGGAACGTCGAAAGCCTGAAAACGCGGATCGACCCCTGTCACGAAGGATGTCGGAGTGGTGAAGGCCTCGATCGTGCCCAGAAGCACGCCCTCGGTCATGCGCGGGATCGCACCCAGCTGGCTGGCCGGATAGATCTCGACCTTCACGGCATCGCCGGCGCGGTTGCTCATTTCCTCGGCGAAGACCTTCTGCCACTCGTGTTGGACATCGTTAATGGTGGCCGAGGACAGTTTCATCGTGCTTTGAGCAAGAGCCGGTGCGCAAAGCATGGCTGTCGCTGCTGCGACAAGCAGCTTGCGGCCGATAAAGCTCCGGACGAAATTCATGATCTTATCTCCCTGGTTTTTATGACATTGCGCGGACGAGCCACAGAGACAGCACCGGCAGGAGCGTGATGATTGCCAGGGCTATGGTTTGCACGCCCACAAAGGGCAGGACGCCGCGATAGATGTCGGCTGCCGACACGCCGAGAACGGATTGAGCGACAAAAATGTTCAGCCCGAAAGGCGGCGTGAACATTCCGATTGCGAGGTTCACTGTCATGATGACCCCGAAATGGATGGGGTCGATGCCGAGGGCGATGACGATCGGGACCAGCAATGGCGCCAGTACCAGAATGGCCGAAGTTGGATCGAGAAAGCAGCCGATGGCGAGCAGTAGAACGTTGACGGCCAAGAGAAACATCAGCGGCGACAGGCCGGCATCGGTTATTCCGGCAATCAGCGCCTGGGGCACGCCCTTGACCGTAAGCAGCCAGGAAATAACGCTTGCTGCGGCGACAACCACCATGATTTGTGCCGTAATCATCGCTGCACGGGCGGCTGCGGCCAGAATGTCCGACAAGGTCAGGCTGCGGTAGAAGACCAGCCCGAGAATGATCGCATAGGCGCAGGCAAAGCCGCCTGCTTCCGTCGGTGAAAAGGCGCCCGCGTAAATCCCCGACAAAATGAAAACCGGCATGAACAAGGCGCCGATCGCCTGTCGAAACGCGACGATTGCCAGGCGTGGATCGAACCGGCCCTCTGTCGGAAGGCGGGCGAAGCGGGCGGATGCCGAGATGTAGATGCCCATCAGCAGCGCCACGAACAGACCCGGCACGATTCCGGCGATGAACAGTTTGGGAATGCTCTGCTCGGCGGCGGCACCATAAAGGATCATGGCGATAGACGGCGGGATGACGATGTCGATCGCGCCGGATGAGGTGATGATCCCCGAGGCCCGACGCCGACCGTATTGGGCATCCAGAAGCCGCGGGTACATGTTCTTGCCGACGGCAGCGACCGCTGCAGCGGAGGAACCGCAGATTGTTCCGATCAGGGTTGAGCCGCCGAGGGCCGCGATCCCCAGCGACCCCGGAACGCGGCCGAACAGGGCCTGGACCAGAGCGATCAGCCGATCCGCGATGCCCGAGGCGGCCATCAGCTCTCCGGCAAAGACGAAAAACGGGACGGCCAGCAGGGCGTAGGCATCCAGTCCGCCGAAAATCGTCTGCTGCAAGGCGATCAGCGGCGGGCCACTGAACAGGGAGAGTCCCACAGCCGCGCCTGCCAGTAGTGCGACGAAGATCGGTGCGCCAAGCGCAACGAGCACCACGATTGTCAGCGCGATGGCCCATATCATTTGGCCCGATCCTGGAACAGGGCTCGGCAGTCCGTGACAGCAAGAGCCAGCGAAACGAGGGCGGTGCCCGCAAATCCGACCAGTATGGCCATGTGCGGCACGACCATCGGCACCCCGAGCCCCATGCTCCTCTGCCCGATCGCACCGATGCGCTCGATGAAAGTCCATGAATGCCAGGCAACAAATGCACAGACACCGGCGGTCAGAAGGGACACAAATGTTTCGAGGACGCGGCGATGGTCGTTGTCGAGGGACTGGGGTAGCAAATTGATCGACAGATGTGTGCGATCATGCGTCGCCAATATGCAGCCGATCATGACGATCCAGATCATGGCGAAAACCAGCAGTTCGTCCATGCCGCCTGGAACGGGCAGGCCGCCGTAGCGCCCCGCTGCATTGACGATGTTCAGAACCACCATCAATACCAATGCGAGGCCCAGAAGGAGCTTCAGGGTGTCGATTGCCCGCGAACCCAAGCTTCCCGACGAACGGGTCATGACCGACCCTCCAGGATCTTGCGTACCGCGATCAGAGTCTGTGCACGTTCGCGCGGCAGAGTGGTGAGGTCCTCATCCGTGTAGTCGAAAAGGCCGCCACCGGTTTTCATTCCGAGCTGACCCTTGCCGGTTGCATCTGTAACCATCGGCGAGACGTCGTCGCGGTTGCACAGCTCCGAGTTCAGAAACGAGGAAACGGAGTGGTAGATGTCCAGGCCTGCCATATCGAGAAGCCGCATGGGACCGATGACGGCCAACTTGTAGCCGATGCCCCAGTTGACACAGGTGTCGAGATCTTCGGGATCGATCACCCCGCGTTCCACCAGGTCCACGCATTCCCGCAAGAGGGCATAGAGCACGCGGTTCTCGACAAAACCGGGCACGTCCTTCTTGAGCGTCACCGGCAGCAAACCCAGATCGCGGATCAGGGTCTGTATTGCCGTCACGGTTTCCGGCGCTGTCTGTTCGCCAGCGATGACCTCGATCATCGGTACGATATGGGGCGGATTGGACCAGTGCATGCCGACGAACCGGCGAGGGTGCGAAATATGCTCCTGGAGCTTCGTTATGGGAATGCCCGAAGTGTCCGTTGCGACAATCGTGTCGGCGGCCAGAAGTGGGTCCAACTGGCGATAGAGCGCTGCTTTCGACTCGATGTTCTCGGGAATGTTCTCGATGACCAGGTCAGCCCCGGCCACTGCCTCCTCGAGAGATCCGGCAAAGGAAAGATCACCACCCTGGTCTTCGACCTCCAGGCCATCCAGCGCCGTGGCGATCATCGGCAATAGCGATGCTGCGCGCGCTCGGGCGGCTTCGGCGATATCGAAGGCGCGGACATCATGTCCTCCGCGCGCCACTCGCGCTGCCATCCCCGGGCCCATGGAGCCCATGCCTATGATCGCGATTTGCATCAGCGCACCCCTGTCATCACTCCCTGTTCACCCGGTTGCCGCCTTGAACGCATCGCGTGCGGACATCCGCTCGAACCAGGCCTCAAGCCCGGGCATCGCCGGTCGGTCGTAGGGGAAATTCAGGCAACGGCCCATGATGGGCGCCATTGCAATATCGGCTATCGTCAGCTTTCCGAGCGCCGCAAATTCCTTGCCATCCAGTGCATTGCTCACGATCGCCATCTGGGCGTGGAGATCCGCCAACTGGGCTTCGAAGCCTGCAGGTCGTTCCGACGGTTCGAGCTTCGCGCCCTTGAAGGCGGCCAGGTAACCGGGATTGATCGCGGCAAGCAGAAAGTCCATCCATCGTTCGACCTCGGCACACTCGGCCGGATTGGCGCCGGTGAGTTCGGGAGCGTTGGTTGCCGCGAGATAACGCAGGATCGTGTTGCTCTCCCACATGACCGTGTCGCCGTCGATGACCGTTGGCACTTTGGCAGTCGGATTCATGGCGAGGTATTCCGGCGTCTTGGTATTTTCAAACAGCCGGCCGAAATCCTCGCGTTCGTATTCCGTCCCGGTTTCCTCGAGGAAAAACAGTACTTTCTGCACGTTTCCCGATGTCTTGCGTCCCAATACCCGGATCATGGGTTACTCCTGAATGTCGATTTCCCAGGTTTCACGTTCAGTCTTCCAATGGCTTGTAGACGATGCAGTCGATCTCGATCCGCGTTGTGATCACCGCACGGGCCTCGACCGTTGTGCGGGCCAGCACTGCACCGTCGAAATACTTCTTGAAAACCGCGTTGTAGCGGCCAAAATCGCGCGGATCCTCGAGGTAGGTGCAGACGCGCACGACGTCCTTCAGCGTTGCACCTTCCTCGGCGATGAGGCGTTGAATGGCCTCGATGGTCCCGGCCGTTTCGGTTTCGATCGAGCCGACCATCATGTTGCCGTTCTCGTCCTTGGAGACCTGGCCCGATACGAAAATGTAATCGCCTGCGCGAACGGCTGGATGGAATGGCAGGTTCGGGTTTTTCTTGCCGATGGCGTAGTGCTTGTCGGAGATCTTGGCCATTGGTCCCTCAAAATACGCTGGTTTCTATGATGTCGACGCCGTGGATCCGGTCGATCAGATAAATGATGCCGCGGTCATCGATCGTGACATCGTTTGATGACGGCCGTGCCTGCGATTGCGGCACGTCGGGGAGGAAATGACCGAGCTCGCGAGGATTGTAAGGATCGGCGAAATCGACAATTCTCAGTCCCTGGGCAAACCAGGCAAAGGGCACGATCGTGCCGGCAACGCGCTCTGACGGCTGGTGGCAGCCGGTCATCGGCTCCTGCGGAGATCCATCGCCGTGCAGTCCTTCGACCTGCCACGTGGCGATCGAGGTGGGGAGGGTCTCTACAGTGATGTCGTAGACCCAGGTGAATGCCGGCGGCGACGGATAGAGTTTGGCGACATCTTCATCGGCCACGATCATGATGTCGCGGCCAGCGATCTTTTCCTGAAACGGCAGGCAGGTGTGGGTCGGGTGAGGATAAACCGGACTCGTATTCAGGCCTGTGATCGCCTTGGGTTTCGACATGTCGGATATGTCGAGAATGAACAGGCCGTGGTGCCAGTAGCTGACATAGAGGCGGTCGCCGCGCCGGATCGGGTGATGGCAACGGGGCGGAACCCAATCGTCCCAGGGATAGTCTTCGCCGCCTCCCTGCCATTGCCCGGGGATCCACCACCGTCCGACCTCTTCGGGGTTTTCGGGATCTTTGAGGTCCAGGATCATCACGAAATTGCCGACATAGCCGTCGGCAGTCGGAGAAATATAGGCATAACGCCCGTCGAAATCGTATCGGTGAACGCCGCGACCACCGGTTCGCCACTTCGACAATAGGCGTGGGTTGGACGGATCGGCCACATCATAAATGCCGAGGCCGCCGCCGAAGCCCAGGTCGCCTTCCTGACCGATCTTTTCGTGGTTGACGATCATAAGGTCGTTTGCAGTCCGCACCTTGTGCGAGTGCCAGCCGTCCGGGACCCCGATCTGGCTGATGACCTTCGGTTGGCGCGGATCCGCCACGTCGACAATGGTTGTCCCGGACGGGTAACGCATGTGTCCGATATAGAGGGTCGTGCCGTCCACCCAGACCTGACCGCCACCGGGGCAGTCAATATGCGCAAGAAGCGTGGTGTTGAGAGCATCTGCCAAAGGATAGTCGCTTTCCCGCCTGTACTGGGGAGGTCTTCGACGCCATGCGGCGCCGACGGATTACGGATCTATGCGAGACGAAGCAGGTCGCCGGCCTGGTTGCGGCCCCAGCTCTTGTAGAGATGGAGTTTCTTCTGGGTTGGAGAATCCGTGGCGCCGAACAGGATCACCGGTTCGGTTTCGGACGGATTGACGTGTTCCACCCAGCAACCGCCCGGAACCGCCAGCGTGTCGAATTCTTCCCAGTCGAACCGCTCGCCATCGACGATGGAGTGCCCTTTGCCCTTGAAGGGCGCCAACAAGAGATTGGCTGTCTCCCGCTTCGGTGCTGTCTTTTCGCCGGGACGCAGCATCTGAATGTAGTAGTTGATCGTTTCGAAAACGGGCCCGCCGGTGCGCGGATTGACGTAATCGATGATGATGCCGTCATGTGGATCACCGTCGTGATCCTTGTGAGCATCAAGCAGTGTTTCCATCGCTTCCCAGCGATAGACGACCTGTGGGGAGGCAAAGCCACCCGCCCGGTGATGATCCACGAAGCGCGGCATCATCCCACCCTGGCCATAAACCAGCTTGGAATAGTCGACAGGATAGCGTGCGGACTGTTCCTTCTTTTCCACTTCCTTACCGTTTTCTATCTCGGTGTAGTGGTGGTGGAACTCCAGGGCGTGCAGCGTTTCAACCAACGGGAAATCCAGAACCGAAAGATTGAGCGCACCTTCGTTGCCGATGCTGCCGAAATTATGCCAGGCGTCGTTCGGCGTCAGGATCATGTCTCCCGGACCGAAAACGACGTTTTCGCCTTCAACGCTGGTGAAATTGCCTCCGCCCAGAAGACCGAAACGGCAGGCGCTCGCCGAGTGCTTGTGCGGGGGCATGATTTCGTCGACCCCGTTGAAACGGTAGGCGGTATACATGGTCGTAACGGAAGCGCGCCGCGGCGCCAGTCCCGGATTGACCAGAACGAGCGAGCGTCGGTCGCTGTCGGCCATGGTGATCAGTTCCGCCGCGCGTTCCAGCAGCGGCCCGATATCGGAATATTTCCAAACCCAGGGAACGGCTTTCTGTGGCGACATCAACTGTGCTACCTCGTCATGCTCTACGTCCTTGGTGGTTGCCCAGAACGGATGCATGTTCGCGCTGAACACGTCGGAGTGCAGGCCTTTCAGCGCTTCCTTCCTGTTGGCACCGGTATCAGACGTCGCGGTTACTGACATAGTTCACTCCTCTGGTTCACGCTGCCGATCAGAGTAGACACCCAAAAACCGACAATTACAACATAATTATTTGTTAATGGTTCAATTATGGTTCGCGAAGGGCGCTGGCTGCTCAGATCCCCAGACGGATCAAATCGGCAGCCCGTTCGGCCACCATGATGACCGCGGCGTTGATGTTGCCGTTCGGGATCTCCGGGAAAACCGAAGCATCGACGACACGCAGACCATCGAAACCGTGCACTTTGAGGTCCGGGCCGACGACGCACCGTTCATCGGCGGCGCTGCCCATGCGGCAGGTCCCGCAGGGGTGATGAACCGTAATAAGCGACTTCCTGGCGTAGCCCATGATGGCCTCGTCGCTGATGCAATCGGGTCCAGGCACGACTTCCGCTTTCACGAATGGCTTCATTTCCGGCGATGCGGCCAGCGACCGGGCGATATCGAAGCTCTCCCGGAGAACCCGCCGATCATACTCCGCGTCGAGAAAGTTCTGATGGATCCTCGGCAGACCCTGCGGGTCGGATGAGGCCAGCTTGACTTCGCCGCGGGACTTCGGCTGCGTCAGCACGAGGCGCGTTGCAAAGCCGTCCGGAAACGGTTTCTTGAACGGCGCAAGATAGGGCCAGGAGGCCAGCGGAGCAGCGGTGAACAGGATTTGGATGTCAGGCGTATCGGTCGCCTGGCTGGACTTCAGGAAGGCAGTGATGCCACCCGGCACATCCCCTGAAAACCCTTCTCCGCCGAGATAGGTGCGCACGAGGTCGGGAACGATGCGGTCATAGCGCATCATCCTGTGAAACGGCCCTTGTCCGGCTCTGTGATACATCACGATGATCGACGGATGGTCCATCAGGTTCGCGCCGACGCCGGGGAGCGGCTTGCGGATGCCGATATCGTGTCCGGCAAGCTCGTCTTCCGCGCCGATACCGGAATTCTTCAGCAATTTCGGTGTGTTAATGACGCCGGCGGAAACAATGACCTCGCGTTCGGCATGAATTGTTTCGCCGCTGTCCATGAGCAGAACACCCGTTGCCCTGTCGCCCTGGAACAGGATTTCGCGCGCGGTCGCACCGGTTCTGATCGTCAGGTTCTTGCGGCTGCTGGCTGGTCGAAGGTAGGCGTTCGACGTGCTGGCGCGCAGTCCCTTCCGGATCGACATCTGAAGCCGCGAAAAGCCGTCGCGACTGGCACCGTTGTAGTCGTCCGTCCAGCCGAAGTCCTTTCGGCCGGCTTCGCCGAAAGCTTCCACCAGCGGATCATCATAGCGGCATCGCTGAACGGTGACCGGACCATCTCCACCGCGCCAGTCGTCCGCGCCGTCCTCCCACCTTTCCTGTTTCTTGAAGTAGGGCAAGGTGGAGTGGCTGTCCCAGCTTTCCAGACCCGCTTCCGCGGCCCAGCGGTCGTAAACGTGGGTGCTGCCACGGACCCAGGCCATTGCGTTGGTGGACGAGCAGCCGCCAACCAGCTTGCCGCGCACGCATTCGATGGCACGACCGTCGACGGCATCCTCGGGTTCGCAGTCGTAGCCCCAGTCGTGGCGGCGTTCCTTGAAGATGATGCCCCAGCCCAGCGGTATGTGAACCAGCGGGTCGCGATCCCAGTTGCCCGCTTCCAGCAGCAGGACACGACAGTTCGGATCGGCACTCAGCCGGTCGGCGAGGACGCAGCCGGCCGATCCCGCACCGACGATGACATAGTCGAAACCCGTGGCCATTCCCGTCACCTTCATAAAAGTCTGTCCACAAAGCAAACCATTACGCAACCAATTATGTCAATATGGTTGCCTAGTGTCCGCGACCGTATTATGTTTCAAATGGTTTCCAGGGAGATTCAAAGGACGTCCATGACTGAAGACCGAAAGTCAGCCAGGCTTTCTGCGGAAGAGTTGAAGGAAACGATCGCGGATCTGGCCAGCGAAGACGGCACGCTTCCACCGGAACGGGAATTGGTCGAGGAGTTCGGCATCACCCGGTCGCGCCTGCGGCGCATTCTGGCGGAGATGAGAGAAGACAACCTGATTCCGCCGGCGCGCGTCGGGCGCCGAAATTTTCGCGAAACAGGTCCCCAGGTCCAGAACCTCGTGCGCCTCGCCAATCCGACCGATGTGATCGAACTGCGTCTGATCATCGAGCCACAGCTTGCGCGACTGGCGGCGCTGAAGGCGTCGTCGCTCGAAGCCGAGCGGATCGTCAAAGCAGCCAACAGCCAGAAGGAAGAGTCCTACGGCGCACCGGATTTGGCCTTCCACCTGGAAGTCGCAAGTGCCACGCGGAACACCCTGGCACGCGAGCTTTACAGAATTCTTCGCCAGGTTGGCGGAGATGCGCGGGTGCGATTGCCGGATCGTGCGCCGCCTTGCCCGGACCGGCGACGCAAACGGGATGCGGAGCATCTGAAGATCGCCCGGGCAATCGCTGCCCGAGATCCGGACCTGGCACAGGAGTGCATGCGCCAGCATCTGCTGGCCGTGCGTGCCGTCATCTTCGACCGCATGTCACCTGACTTCAGCACGGGCACCTCCACGGCCGCTGAATGAATGGGCGCAGCTCAGGCGGGCGTCAGAGTTGCCTGACCCTGCCGGGCGGCCGCAAGAGAATTCAAACCAGTGTCGCTTAAGGACCAACAATGCAGTACGACTACGTGATCGTCGGGGCAGGCACGGCAGGGTGCGTTCTGGCAGCGCGCCTCAGTGAGGACGAAAATGCCACCGTTTGTCTGATTGAAGCGGGTGGCGAGGCAGACGAACCCGCAATCTCCGAGCCCGCCATGTGGCCAATGCTGGAAGGTTCGGACATCGACTGGGCCTTCAAGACGGTGCCGCAGCGGCACACCGCCAATCGCGTCCATGACTGGGCGCGGGGCTTCGTTGTGGGCGGATCGAGCTGCATCAATGCGATGGCACATGTGCGCGGCCATCCCAGCGATTTCGACAACTGGGCCGCGGCTGGCTGCGAGGGCTGGGGTTACGCTGATCTGATGCCCTATTTCATCGCGTCGGAAACGTCGCCCTTTGCCCCATCGCCCTATCACGGCGATCAGGGGCCGATCCGGCAGATGGTTCCGAGTGATCCCCATCCCCTGACGCGATGCTTCATGGCCGCCGCTGAAGAGCAGGGGCATGTGCCGACGGACGAACACAACGGCGCCAGGATGACGGGACCGACCCTCAACACCCTGGTGATTGTCGATGGCAAGCGCCAGAGCGTGGCTGATGCTTATCTGACGCCAGCGCTGTCGCGCGCCAATCTGACAGTTCGAACCGGTTGTCTCGTCGATCGTTTGGCCTTCACCGGCACGCGATGTTCGGGACTGCATCTGATTGTCGACGGCAAGCCTGAGCATATCGAGGCCCGGGAAGGGGTTCTTTTGTGCGCGGGCGTCATCAATTCGCCGGCGATCCTGATGCGATCCGGCATCGGGTCGGCTGACGAACTGGCCAAGCTGGGATTATCCCCGCAAGTCGACCTGCCTGCAGTCGGACAGAACCTCCACGATCACCTGCTGTCAGGCGGCAATGTCTATCTGTCGAAAGATGAGGTTCCGTTCACGCAGACCCAGCACTCCGAATCGCTGCTCTATTCATCGCGCAGCGGCGATGACAAGCTGGCGCCCGAGATGGTGGCTGCCTGTGTCGTCGTTCCCGTGGCCACCGATGCGTTTGATCCGCCTCCGTTTGGGGAAGCCTATACGCTGATGTTCGGCTTCACTCATCCCAGGAGCCGCGGGTCCGTTCGGCTGCGGTCCACCGATCCAACGGCGGCGCCTGACATCGATCCCAACTATCTGGCCGAGGAATACGATCGCGAGATCTACATGGAATCGATGGATCGCACCCGAGCGATCGGTCATTCCCAGGCTTTTTCCGATTGGCGCAAGGAAGAGTTTTTACCGGGTGTCGACCTCAAGACGCGCGCAGAGAAGCTGGATTTTCTGGGAAAGGCCGCCTTCACCCATCACCATCCGGTCGGGACATGCCGGATGGGCTCCGACGACGAAGCCGTGGTCGATCCGGCTCTTGTGGTTCACGGCACGGAGGGGCTCCACGTGATCGACGGCTCGGTCATCCCAAAGGCCACAACGGGACCGCACAATGCAGCGATTGTTGCGATGGCGGAACGCAAGAGCGACCTGATCCGGGGTCGGGCACCACGAACGCCTTTTGATCCCCGCACCTTGAGATGAAACACCGACTTCCCTATCGAATGGCCCGCCGAACGGCGGATAAACTCCGGTTTTTCGGCTATGATCTTTACACCGGCGTGATCAGGCGGTTTGTTCGGAACCAATGAGCAAGATCGAAACAGGCAGAAACGCACCCACGGTGCAGGACGTTGCACGCGCCGCCAATGTGTCGACGGCCACGGTCAGTCGTGCGCTTTCGGCGCCGGACCGGGTCACGGAAAAAACCCGTGAGCGTGTGGCGCGTGCGGTCGAGCAGACCGGCTATGTGCTCAACCACGCGGCCCGCAATCTGCGCCGGCGCCGAACCGGAACCATCGTCGCGCTGGTGCCGGATATCGGCAATTCGCACTTTTCCAACATTCTGAAGGGCATCGAGAGCATCTGCTCGGAAAGCGGCATCAATGTTCTGATCGCCGATACGCGCAAATCATCGATGACGCATGCACGGCTGCAAACCTATTTCAGCCACAACAATATCGACGGGATCGTCATCCTCGACGGTGACATCTCGGTCGAGGAAATGCGCGGGTCAAATCTCAACCTGCCCCCCATGGTGACTGCCGGTGAATGGTGCTCGGACGAGACGGTGCCGATGGCGCTGGTCGATAATCTGATGGGCGCCGATCTGGCGGTGTCGCATCTGATCGAGTGCGGACACCGCACCATTGGTCATGTCACCGGCCTGTTAACCCACCAGCCGGGTTGTGACCGCTTGGAAGGATTTTGCACCACCTTGTCCCGGTCCGGGATCGACTCTGATGCCGCTTGGGTCTTCCAGGGCGACTACTCGATCGATACCGGCATACGTGCCGCACGCGCCTGGCTCGAACTGGACAGTCCGCCAAAGGCCGTGTTCTGCGCCGCCGACCGCAGCGCATTCGGCTTCATGTCGACCCTGCACAAGGCAGGTGTTTCGGTTCCGGGCGATGTCTCGGTGGTCGGCTTTGACGACATCGATGTGGCCGAGCATTACATTCCGGCACTCACCAGCGTGCATCAGCCGCGCCGCGCGGTTGGCGCAGCGGCTGCCCGTCATCTGCTTACGTTGATTGAGGGCCGAATGCCGGACGAACGCATAGCCCGGCTCGAACCCTGGCTGGCCGTGCGCGACAGCACGGCCCCACCCAATCAGTAGAGATCAGTCGAGGATAGCTGTCGCTTCCACCTCGATCAGGAAATCCGGCATCGCCAGCGTCTGCACGCCGAGCAGCGTATTGGCCGCCGGGATAACGTCGCCGTAGAAAGCCCCGATGGCTGGTCCGAGGACCTCCAGCTTGTCTGGCGAATAGTCGACCACATAGGTGCGCAGACGCACCACATTGGCGGCAGTCGCGCCGCGTGAGGCCAGCACTTCCGTCAGGTTGTCGAAACACTGCTTTGCCTGGGCGGCGAGGTCGCCGGGTCCGACAAGTTCGCCATTGGAATCCCAGGCGACCTGACCGGCGAGATGGAGGAGCCGTCCGCCCTCGCTCTCGACTGCATGGGAAAAGCCGAATTGCACGGAATTGTACATGGTATCCGGATTGACTGGCTCGCGTTTCATATTTCTTCCTCGCCCTTCTGGCCACAAAGAGGCACAGGATGCGTCGGCGTGTTGGTGACTTCAAGGACATTTTGCGGGGCAATCGGGTTTGATCAGTTTCTGAGGTGCCGGAATCAAAGTCTTCACCGGCACCTCGAACGCATTGAATTGATTGCAGTTGTTTCCAGAATGCTGCTCAGGCAGCGGCCTGCTGGACGCTGCTGCAGACAATGTCGCGATGAATCATCCAGCGATCGCCGGCCGCCTGCCACAGCACCATATAAGTACCGTTGTCGGCCTCCACGCCTCCCTCGACGGTCAGCGTGTAGGAACCGACTTCGACGGCTGTCTCGCCACTGACCACCAGTTCATCGGTGCTGAGGTTCAGGCCTTTCAGGCCGCTGCCGATCATGCCCTGGAAGGCCGCTGCAATCTGATTTCGGCCGACAGCCGGCGGGGCGCTTGGAAGCATGAAGCGGGCGTCTTCTGCATAAAGCCCCTGCAGCGTCTCCAGGTCTGCGGCGGCGAAAGCCGTCATCATCGTGGCGTTGTTGCCCGCGATCACTGTTCTGGTGTCGGTCATGTCAGGCCCTCCTTTCATTGGCATAGTCCATCAGGTCGCCGGCGATCTCGCCGACTTTGCCGCGCACGATTCCGACCACTTCCGGCGGCGCTGCCTCGGGCCCACCTGAGGAGAACGGAGGCTGTGGCCGGTATTCGAACAACAGTTGCATGACATGCGCGGTTGGTTCGTCGGTGAGTTCGGCAATGACGGTCAGCGCGAAATCGAGCCCCGCGGTTATTCCGCCGCCGGTAATGCGGTTGCGGTCGATGGCGACCCGCTTGTCGACGACCGTCACCTGGTCATAGGCTTCCAGCACCTCGCGATAGGCCCAGTGGGTGGCCGCCTCATATCCATCGAGAAGCCCCGCTTCGGCGAGGATCAGCGCGCCGGTGCACACCGACGTCACATGGCGGGCATTTTCACCGGCCCGGCGGATGAAATCGATCACCTCGCGGTCCCGCATCTGCTGCAACGTGTTGCCGCCGCCGGGCACCACCAGCACATCGATATCCGGGCAGTCTTCGAAGCCATAATGCGGTGTCAGCAGGGCGCCGCAATCGGAAGGAAAGGCTTCGCGTGTCTTGGCGAAAGTAAAGGTTTCGAACGCGTCGACGAACGCGAACATCTGCAACGGTGCATAGGCATCCATCATGGTCATGTTCTCGAACAGATAGATTCCGACTCTCAGCTTGCTCATGAGCTGCTCCTCCTGGTGGTTGAACTGTGTTTGAAAATCCTGGCCGTCAGACCCGTGGCGCGGTCACTGCAGCGCGGCGCCGGCCTCTGGCTCGAAGTCTCCGAGCGTTCCCTGGAAGCGGCTTCGGAACTGTTTCGGATTGACCTTCAGCCGGCGCACGAAGGTGCGACGCATGCGCTCGGCATTGCCAAAGCCGCTGATGGCGGCGATGGCGTCTATGGGAATGGACGTGCTCTCCAGATGCTTGCGCGCCGCTGCAAGTCTGAGCTCCTCGACGTAGCGCCCCGGCGGGATGCCGACCTCGGCGACGAACAATCGCGCGAAGTTGCGCGGGCTCATGCACATCCGCTCCGCCAGCCGGTCGACGGTGAGGTCGGCGTCGAGATGGTCCATCATCCAGTCCTGCAGGGCGATGATCGACCTGTTGGTCGACTGCTGACGGGGCAGAAACGAACTGAATTGCGACTGGCCGCCCGGCCGCTTCAGGAACATCACCCAGTTGCGGGCGATATCGAGCGCGGCGTCACGGCCGTGATCTTCCTCGACCAGCGCCAGCGCCATGTCCATGCCGGCGGTGATGCCGGCCGACGTGCAGACCTTGCCGTCGCGCACGAAGATGGCGTCGGCGTCCGTTGTCACCTTTGGAAACGACGCGGCGAATTCTTCCGCCCAGTACCAATGGGTCGTCGCCCGGCGGCCGTCCAGAAGCCCCGCTTCGGCCAACAGGAAGGCACCGGTGCAGACGGATGCGACGCGGCGCGCTCGCGGCGCGTTCCGGGCGATCCAGTCGATGATGGCGCGGTTCTTGCGGGCCTTGGACATTTCGAGGCCGCCCGACACCATCAGCGTGTCGATCTTCGCGTCGTCGAAATCGGAGAGCGGCCGGCTGACAATCTGCAAGCCACCGGGAGACGTGGTCACCGGCCCGCCGGAAACCGTCGCCACCTCGATGCGGTAGGCGGGCTCACCGCCGGCGAAGACCGCCGAGGTTCCGGACAGGATGTCCAGCGGACCGACAATGTCGAGCGAACTGGCGCCATCGAAGGCGACCATTACCACCAGTTTTTCGGGTTTTCGCGTTCCGGCCATGCACCATCTCCTCCGCATTCAAGCATAGCGCAGGAGGTTTTGGCAGCAACGACAAACACCCCTCGATATCTGCCAAGAGAAGTGATGGGCCCTGACGTCGTGTCAGGGTCGTTGAACGCCGCCGGTCACTGCCCGTCGCCCATGTCTTCCGGGAACGCCACGCCCATGGCCTCGATCAGCGGTGCGGCATGGGTCGTCCCGTCGAGGTCCGCCCACTCGCGGTGGAACTCGCCGAGGATGTCCCAGGTCTGCTCCATGTGCACGAAGCGGCCGGTGCTGTGATCAGTGCTGAGGCCACATTCGTCGGTGCCCCCGTTGAGCTCGATCGCCTGCACATTGGTGGTCCCGCAGAGTGGCGGGAACGAAGCCTTACGGTCGTCCGCATGATTGCAGCTGTAGATCTCGCCATGGCCCGGACCGAGCAGCCGCCGAAAATTGTCGCGGATGGCTTTTACGGTTTCCTGTTGCGGTCCGTTCTGGGCATGCGAACCATCGGAGAGCACGGTGATCGTGTCACCGCGCCGGCGCATGCCGTGCAGGCTGATCGCCTTGGATTTCGGCCAGGCGTCGGACAACGTCACATGCGCCAAGTGGAATAGCGAGGCCGGATTGTGCGCCACGTCGGAATTGCGATAGGGCGAGCCGGGCCGGTCGCCGCAGACGGCGGTGTGGCCGCGGCAGGCGACGAACCTGCGTGACGCGCAGCGGTGGGCGCCGGATATGATGGCGGCGCGGAACCCGAGTTCGCTCAACAGGATGGCTGCTTCCTCGGGCGTGCCCTGTTCAAAGCGCGCATGCGGCGCCTCGGCAATGACGTTGCGCCTCGGTTGCTGAGAAATCACCACCGTCGGCCCCATGCCGCGGGGGAAATCCTCCTGCATCACCAGGTAGCGCTTGTTGCCGTCCTCCAAAGTGACGATTTCATAACCGATGCGGTGCGCAAGCGGCAGCGCATTTGTCCAGTCTTCCTGCAGGGCAAATTTGAGGGCCTCGGCAAAGCGTCCCTGCGAAATCGGGTCGAACCCGAAATCGCCCAACGAATCCGGTGAAACATGTGGCCGGGCCGCCAGCCAGGCGATCAGCGGCACCCGCATCACCGCCGGTTCCTTGGCCTCGGTCTCCTGGGCCGAACCCGGCTGGATCGCCACGATTGTCAGAAGCAATGCGATGACTGCCGCTTTGAACATGCCCGACCTCCTGGTTCGATCCCGTTGGAGTTTGACTGACTAAAGCGCCGGTGGCGCGCCGAAAAACCCGATGATCTGCGTCAGGCGGCCGTCATCTCCAAGCGTCCCGAAATCAACGCCCTGCAGCGCGACCGTTCCATCGGCCGTCACCATTTGCCAGGAAAAGTGGACCCGTCCGTGGTGATGGCTGGCACCGCTGGTGAGCTCGATCCGTGCTCCCGGCTGCTGCTTGTGAAAGCCACCGATATGGGCGATCAGCGCCTCGCGCCCGCGCACATCGGCGCTCGGGTCCTGGTAAAGACCGTCATCGGCCCAACTGGCTTCGAGCAGTGCCCGACGCGCATCCTCGTCCGGCTCGAGCCAGGCTTTTCCATATGTCGCAACAACGGACTGAATCGCATCCATGGTGACCTCCCGTTTTACCGGTGCCGACGATGGCCGGTTTTGTGGGCGCGGTCAAATGACCACTCACGGCCCCCAAAGTGCCGGCTGACGCCAGACCGGTGGAACGGTGAGGGCACCGCGTTCCTCAGGCGCACCGTCCTGCAGGCCGAACGATTGCCATGCGCTTCGCCATTCATCGGGCATCGGGTAGGGCGGCGCGACCAACGCATCAGCAGCAAAACCGAAACGGCCGTAATAGGCCGGATCGCCAAGCACGAACACCCGTTGGATTGCGGCCGATTTCAACCGTCGAAAGCCTTCCTGCACCAGGGCGCTGCCGATGCCCTGCCGCTGATGTTCCGGAGCGACCGCGAGCGGCGCGAGCAGTGAAACCTTGGCCGTGCTTTCGCTCACCCCGCACGGCGTAAACGCCACATGGCCGGCCAGCCCGCCACCGGCGACGGCGACCAGCGACAGAACGCCGGGCTCATCCCGCAGCAGAGCCCGCACCAGCGGCAGTAGGTCCTCCTCCGGAAACGCGGCCGGATAGAGCGCTTCGATTGCCGGCAGGTCGTCGGCCAGGCTTTCGCGGATCTCGATGGTCATGTCAGGACCTCAGGTCCTGGAAGCGGGCCGGCTTGAAGCTGCCTTCAAAGGCGCGGGCGATGGCGCCGGCTTCGGTCGGCACGATGCGCGGATTGAGGCCGAAGGTTCGCTGCACGGCGGCTGTGACAGCGTCCCTGGCCTCGGTCTCGGCGATCTCGCTGGCGAGCTCCACATGCAGGTCGAGCTCGTCGCGACCATCCTCGTCGACCACCTCGATCCGGAAATCCGACACCTCCGCCCGGTTGAACAGCAGATCCTCCAGGTCGGTGAAGCCGATATTGATGCCGCGCACCTTGACGAAACCGGCCGTGCGATGGGTATGCGTGACCAGCGGAAACAGGCCGAACCCACTGGCGCCGGGTTCCGGGCGTCGCAGCGTGACGATGTCACCGCTGTTCCAGCGGATGAAGGGCGTTGCGTTGTTGGTGGTCAGCGAAGTGACGATCAGCGCGCCCGGTTCGCCGTCGGCAACGGGTTCGTGGGTGTCCGGGTCGACCACCTCCGGGTAACAGAAATCGCTCCAGAAGCGGAAGCCGTCGCAGGCGTCATCCTCACCGCCGAGCATCATCATTTCGGTCATGCCGTAGCAGTCGCGCACCTCTGCGCTCCACAGCGCTGCCAGCTTGCTGCGTTTCGAGGTCGACAGCGGTTCCGCCGTGCAGACGACCTTGCCGATGCCGGAGGCCGACAGGTCAAAGCCTTCCGATTTCGCCAGGTTGGCGAGTTGGATGCCGTAGCTTGCCATGCCGATCCACGAGGTCGGTTTGAAAAGCCGGATCAGGTCGAGCTGCGTCATCGACGGCAGAGTGTTGCCGCCGCCGGCCCACACCGCACCGCCGCCGATCTTTTCCACCGCCCGCGCCATCAGGTGCCCGGCCGGGTGAATGCCCAGTGGCAGCGCCATGTGGCAAACATCGCTGGGCGTGATGCCAGCCAGCGTCAGCACCCGCATGAAGCCGAGCAGGCCGTAAAACACGTCTTCCTGCGTGCGCGGATAAAATAGTGGCCGACCGGTCGAGCCGCCGGAACGCCAGTATTCGCTGACCGCCGTCCGGCCGCCGAGGCAGAAGTCGTTGTAGAACGTATCGGGCGACAGCGCCCGCAGCTGTTCCTTGTCGAGGATCGGGATTTTAGCCCATTCCTCCGGCTCACAGATGCGACTTGCATCCAGATGATCGAGCTTTCCCTTGAAAAACGGCGCCGTCTTCGCCCGCTCGAACGCCGCCCGGCGACGCTGGTCCTGCACCGCGGCAAGCGCCTCGGCGGTCTCCGGCAGGTGCAGGTCGACGGATCGGTCGGTCATGGGTCATCCCTTCGTCAGCTGGTTCGATTCACTTTGACAGGGCCGGCAAAGCGTTTCAAGGTTGAAGCATTCTATACGGTAGCGTATAGAAACAGGCTGCGATGGAGGACACCATGACCGAACTCCAGCAGAATGACCGCCGGCCGCTGTTTCAGGATCCGGCCGCCGCGCCGCAAAAGCCGGAAGCCTTTGCCGGCTCGCGCCACATCGAGATCACCCCGGATTACCGGCCCTTCGACCAGCCCAACGACATGTTCAGCCGCGGCTTCTGGGACCGCTCCTTCGCCAACCGGGTGACCCGCGGATTTTTCCGCTCCTTCGTCAAGCCGCTGGAGCGGGTGCGCGACGAGGAGGGTTTCACCCGCGAGGATTTTGCCCTGCGCAACGGCCCCTGGGTGGTCACCGAGATGTTCGCCGAGATGCACAAGGCGAAGGACCGGCGCGACGGCTTCACGGACGATTTCACCGCCCACATTCCGCCCCGGGTGGAGCCCGCCGACATGGGCACGCCGAAGCAGGCGGCGCACCGGGTGAAGAAGGTGGCGAAACTCTACGGCGCCGACCTCGTCGGCATCACCGCCTACGATCCGCGCTGGACCTACCGTTCGAAGTTCAGCGCCCGCACGCTGAGTTCCAAGCCGGTCGAATTGCCAGACGGACTGACGAACGTCATCGTTCTCGGCAAGGCGATGGAGCATGACATCATCCGCATGTCGCCCAGTGCCGCGGCAAGCACCGGCCCGGCCGCCGGCTATGCCGAAGACGCGATCACGTTGCTGGCGTTGGCGCAGTTCATCCGCAGCCTCGGCTACCAGGCGGTCGCCACCCAGAACGACACCAATCTCGCCATTCCCTACGCGGTGGCCGCCGGGCTCGGCGAGTACGGCCGCAGCGGCCTTTGCATCACCCGCGACTACGGCCCGCGGGTTCGCTTCGGCCGCATTCTGACCGACATGCCGCTGGACCATGACAAGCCGGTTTCCTTCGGTGTCGAAAAGACCTGCGACATCTGCCGCCGCTGCGCCAACAATTGCCCGCCGCAGGCGATCGACCACGGCCCGCCGAGCACCTACACCTTCAACCGCTCCAACATTGCCGGCATCAAGAAATGGACGACCGACGGCGAAAAGTGCTTCAAATTCTGGGTGTCGCGCGGCACCGACTGCGCCAACTGCGTGCGCACCTGCCCCTACAACAAGGAGTTTTCCGGTCTCTGGCCAAGGCTCCTGCGGACACTGCTCAACTCGCCGCTGCGGCGGTGGGCGCTCAAGCTCGATGACGCCACCCGCGCCCACGACCAGATCAAGCCATCGAGCTGGTGGAAGGGCAAATTCGAGATCAAGGAGCGGGCGAAGGACCATGCCCTCGATCCGGAGCTGGTCGAGCGCCAGGCGCGGGTCAAGGCGCAGCGCGACGAAAGCCGCGGGCGCCAACGGGCATGAACCGCCCGGCCATGCCCTCGCGTGGCGACCGTGAGGGCGCCCGCATCTGGATCGAGGCGGCGCTGGAGACGATCGCGCGCGACGGCGACGAGGCGCTGCGGGTCGAGCCGCTGGCCCGCGAGATCGCCATGTCCAAGGGCAGCTTCTACTGGTTCTTCACCGGCATCGACGACCTGCGCTTCCGCGCCCTCGACCACTGGAAGGTGCACCACAATGACAGCCTGTTCGACCGCGTCCGCACCTTCCGCGGCACGTTGGAAGAACGCCTGACCTACCTCGTCAACGCCATCGTCGACAGCCACCTGGGCCGCTACGATGCCGCCATCCGCGCCTGGGCCCTGAGGGATCCGCGGATTGCGGATTTCGTCCGCGGGATCGATGCGGACCGGCTGGCGTTTCTGGAGGAGCTGTTTGCCGGGGCAGGGGCGGATGCGAAGGAGAGCGCGTTTCGGGCGCATGTGTTCTATCGGGTGTTGATAGCGGAGAGCTATGTGCGGCAGCGGCCGGGTGATGTTGGGGGAAGGGCCTGGTTGGCGGATTTGGTGGAGCGATTGTCGGCTGACGCAAGTGCCGGGGCCCATGCAAGGCAAAATTCTCTTCCGACAGCGTAGGGCGTTTTTTGGATGGCAAGCCGGTCCTGGCGCTAAGTGGACCTCATGCTGCAACTCTAGGGTTGAAGTGCAACGGGCCTGCGAAATAAGCTCAATTGCATTACAGAGACAAAGGTACCCTCCGTTTATGCCCAGCCGCGCAACACAAGCCTGAGGGCATGACGATAGCTCCTGCTCATTCCAACCCCCGCCTGGCCCTCATCGCCCTGGCCGCCGCCTATTTCTTCGTCGGCGCGTCCTCTCTTGCCGTTATCGGCCTCGTCCCGGAGATGAGTGCCGGGCTTTCCGTCTCGCCCTCCCTGATCGCGACGCTTGTGACGGTGTTCGCCATCGTCTACGCGCTGGCCGCGCCTGGGTTGCAGACGGTCGCGGGCGGGGTACAGCGGCGGGGGCTGGTGGTGGCCGGGCTGGGGTTGATGGCGGCGGCTTGCTTTGGCTCTGCGCTGGCGCCGGACTATGCGACGCTCCTCATCATGCGGCTGATCGGGGCGCTGGGGGCGGCGCTGGTCGGGCCGACAGTGTCGGCAACGGCGGCGGCGCTGGTGCCGCCGGAGGGGCGGGCGCGGGCGTTGTCGGCGGTGTTTGCCGGGATGACCGTGTCGATCGTTGTGGGCATTCCGCTGGCGAGCTTTCTTGGCCAGACGGTCGGCTGGCGCTGGTCCTGGGCGGTGGTCGGGCTGGGCGCGCTGGCCGTTGCGCCGCTGGTCTGGGCGAGCGTGCCGGCCGACAATCGGGGCAGCCGGGCGACGCTCGGCACCCTTGTGACGCTGCTGCGCGACCGGCCAATCGCGCTGACCGTCGCGACCACGGCCGTTCAGATCGGCGGACAGTTCGTGCTCTATACGCTGCTGGCGGCCTGGATGGTCGAAAGCCTTGGTGCAGCGCCCTCCCTGGTGCCGCTGGCGCTGATGCTGTTCGGCATCGGCGGCGTTGCCGGCAACGCGATGTCGTCGCTTGTCACGGCGCGCATCGGTGCGGAGCGCACCGTGCAGGCGGCCATCACTCTCATGGCCGCGGTGCTTCTGGTGCTCGGAACGGTGCCGCTGTCTCCGGAGATGGGCATCGCGTTCAGCACCCTGTGGGCGTTCTTTGCGCTTGCCATCATGGCGCCGATGCAAAGCCGGCTGGTGCGGTTGGCGCCGGAACGGTCGAACCTCACGCTGGCGCTCAACGCTTCGGCAATCTATGTCGGCAACGCGTTCGGCGCCGCGCTGTGCGGCCTGATTTATGCCGGTTTCGGGCCTGACCTGCTGCCGCTGGGTGCGCTGATCGTGGTGCTGGCGGCGCTGGCCGTGTTCCGTGCGTCAATGGCGGGCGAGCGCGCCTGAACCCATTGGAAGCAATGGGGTTGATCTGTCCTGCGCGTTGAGTGAGGGTGGGCCTGTCTGTCGAATCCGGAGCTGCCCATGCGCCTGTTTGAGCCCGAAGACATGAAGATCCCGGATGGCGCGCAGGTCAGTGAACTGTCGACGGACGATGGCGTTGCGCTGCGGTTTGCGCGCTGGGATGCCAGGGGCCCGGACAATCGCGGCACGATATGCCTGATGCCCGGTGTTCCGGAGACGATCGAGCAATACTACGAGACGGTCGAGAATGTCCTCGATCGTGGCTACGCCTTCGCGATATTCGACTGGCGCAGCCAGGGCGGTTCGCAAAGACCCCTGGCGGATATCGGCAAGGTGCACATTCGTTCGTTTGACGAATATTCCCGGGACCTTGAAGCTTTTCAGAAGCGGGTCCAGGCCGAGTGTTCGCCGCCCTACTACGGCATCGGCTTCTCGGGTGGCGCACTGAACCTGCTCATTGCGCTGGGAAACAAACCGCGGTTCTTCGATCGGGCGACATCGATCGCGCCGTCCTTGCTTACCGATCTTCGAGGGGTCCCGCTGTGGGCGGTGCACATCGCCAGCGTTGCGCTGGTCGGGGTCGGCCTGGGCCGTCTTGCGTTGGAAAAATACGATGCGGTCATGCACGCCGCCCACCCGCATTTGGGTGATATTTCGGATGATCCCGTGCGCAGCGAGCGCTATTGGAAATCCTATCTCCTCGATCCATCCCTGCGCAGCGACCAGCGCACGCTGTCATGGGCCCTGGCCTATGTCCGGGCGATGTCACAGTTCGACAATCCTGATTTCGGCACCGCCAATGAGACACCTTTTCTGGTCCTGCGCGGGACATCCGACCACCGCGCTCCCCGTCGGCTGCTGGAACCCCTTGTCGGCCGCATGCGAGGCGCAAGTTACCGCGAAATCGCCGATGCGCGTCACTGCATATTTCATGAAAGCGACGCGATCCGTGCGAGGCTTTGGAACGAGCTCGACACATTCCTGACCGCAGAACTTTGACCACGAAAACGTCAGTCCGGTTCAGGCGTCGTCGTCCGGCAAGAAGAAAGTCAGCGTCGTCGAAGCGGCTGCGATCAGGAACGGCAATCGATGAAGGGCGAGGGCGTCTGTAACAGGGTGGCAGGCACGCGGAAGCAATGGGGTTGATCTCACCTTCGCGTTGAGTGAGGGTGTGCCTGTTTGTCGAATCCGGAGCTGCCCGTGCGCCTGTTTGAGCCCGAAGACATGAAGATCCCGGATGGCGCTCATGTCAGGGAACTGAGGACGGCAGACGGGGTCACGCTGCGGTTTGCGCGCTGGGATGCGAGGGGGCCTGACAATCGCGGCACGGTTTGCCTGCTGCCCGGAATTCCGGAGACGATCGAGCAATATTACGAGACCGCCGAGAATTGCCTCGATCGGGGCTACGCCTTTGCGATTTTCGACTGGCGCAGCCAGGGCGGTTCTGAAAGACCGGTTGCCAATGTCGGCAAGGTGCACATTCGCTCGTTCGACGATTACGCCCGGGATCTCGATGCTTTTGTGCAATGCGTCCAGGCAGAGTGTTCGCCGCCCTATTTTGGCATCGGTTTTTCGACCGGCGCGCTGAACCTCCTCATTGCGCTGGCGAACAAACCGCGGTTCTTCGAGCGGGCGACCGCGATAGCGCCGCCCTTGATCGCCGATTTCAAGGGGATCCCGCGGTGGGTGATGCATGGGGTCGCCGGGACGCTGGTCGGGGTCGGTCTGGGCCGGTTGCCGTTGGAAAAATACGATCCGGTCATGCATGCCGCGCACCCGCATCTGGGCGACATTTCGGATGATCCCGTGCGCAGCGAGCGCTATTGGAAATCCTATTTTCTCGATCCGTCGCTGTTCAGCGACCAACGCACCCTGTCATGGGCCCTGGCATACACCCGCGTGGTAACACGGTTCGACAATCCGGATTTCGGCAACGCGAATGAGACCCCGCTGCTGGTCCTGCGCGGCACGTCAGATCATCGGGCGCCGGCCCATCTGCTGGAACCGCTTGTCGGCCGCATCCCCGACGCGAGCTACCTCGAGATTCCGGATGCGCGTCACTGCATTTTTCACGAAAGCGATGCGATTCGCGCGAGGCTTTGGAACGAGCTCGACACGTTCCTGGCTTGAACACCCGCTCAGGCGTCGGTGTCGTCGCGCAAAAAGAACGTGAGCGCCAGGATCAGCGCCGTCGACGCGGCTGCGATCAGGAACGGCAGCATGGCCTGGACGTCGTAAAAAACACCGCCGATCAGTGGGCCGATCGTCGATCCGATGCCTTGGGCGGCGCCAAGCGTGCCCGCTGCGCGTCCCTGCTCATCGGCGGTCACCGCGTTGGCCGCCAGTGCCAGAAAGGCCGGATAAACCCAACCGCCGCCGAGCCCGAAAATCGCATAGGCGGCGACCAGGGCGGCCGCATTTGGCGCGAAGGTCGCAACCAGCAGGCCGAGCGTGCACACAAACGCGCCAATGCGCATCAATCTTCCGGGCGGCCAGTTGAGGAGACCGACGGTGAACTGCGACAGAATCAGAGTGACGCCCAGCGTCGCCATGGCAATGCCGGTCAAGCGTGTCGCTTCCGCGTCGGAAACGCCGAAACGATCCAGCACAACGAAGCCGACCACCACTTGCCCGATCCCCAGCGCCATGATCGCAGCCAGGGCCGCGATCAGTGGGATGCGAAGGCGTCGATCAAACAGGGCAAGCGGCGTGATGTCTTCGCGGCGAAAGGTCTCCGCCGCAGGCAGGCGAACGAGCACCAGCACCAGTGCCGCGAAGGGCAGGAGCGCCAGCAAAAGCAGCGGAACCGTGGGCAGCGGCCCGGCGAACACGGCAACAAATGCCGGCCCGAGAACGAATCCCGCCGCCTGCGAGGCTCCCAGGCGACTCATCGCACCGGCGCGTGCGTCGGGCTCATACTGGTCGGCGACCATGGCAACACCCGCGGCGGTGATTGCCGGATAGAACAATCCGGACACCAGCCGTGTGACCGACAGGCCCACGACCATGTAGACAGGAGTGAGGGCAAAGCTGATGCCGGCCTGCGCGACGATACATATCGACAGGAAGGCCAGTGAGAAGCCGGAGATCCCGATCACCAGCACCTTCTTGCGTCCGATGCTGTCGGCCGCCCGACCCCAGGGCCGCGCCGACATGATCCAGCCGACACCGCCGGCCGTCGCCGTCAGTCCGATCTGCCACGCCTCCAGCTTCAGCAGATCAGCAAGCGAATCCGCCGCGGCGATGAAGCCCATGATGCCCATGCCGCAGGTGACATTCGCAAGATAGACGGGAACGAGTGATGTTTTGGCGGATTTCATCCGGTCCCCGCGTTATCCAGGTGACGACCCTGCCGCGAATCGCACCACTCTCCAGAAGGCTTCCAAGACTGGCCTACACTACCAAGCAGACGTGCCACCGCAAAAGGCGAAATCCGTTGGGGTCGCGATCGGTCAAAGGCAACGTCGCCGGTGGCTCTTCCTCAAGGGCTGCAAAGCGTTACACTTCCTGCCTCAATGAGAGGGTCAAATCATGTTCACACTCGATGGACAGACAGCAATCGTCACCGGCGGCGCCAGCGGCATCGGCCTTGCAACGGCCGACATGCTGGTGCGGCTGGGCGCCCGGGTGGTGATCGCCGACCGAAACGCCGAGGCGGGCCAGGCCGCACTTGATCAGTTGGCAGAAGCCGGCGGCGAGGCGCGCTTTGTTGCGGGCGATGTCGCCGATGCCGATGATGTTGCGGCGCTGATCCAGACGACGCTTGACGCGTTCGGCTCGCTGGAAATCCTGATGCATTTCGCCGGCATCGGCGTGGAACAACGGGCGCTCGAAACAGATGCCGAAACCTGGGACAAGATCCTGGGCATCAACCTGACGGGCAGTTTTCTGGTGATGCAGGCGGCAGGCCGCGTCATGGTCGATCGGGGCTATGGGCGTATTGTCGCCATGTCTTCCATGGCCGGCATTCGCGGTGGTACCGGTCGCACGGCCTACGCGGCGTCCAAGGGCGGCGTGGCGGCAATGATGCGGGTCATGGCAATGGAATGGGCCGGCAAGGGGGTCACCGTGAACGCCCTGGCGCCGGGCGCGATCGAGACGGCACTGGTCAAGCGCATGCACGATGCGGAAACCCGACGCGCCTATCTCGCTGGCATTCCCATGGATCGCTACGGTACGCCCGAAGAAGTCGCCGCGGCAGCCGTCTACCTGGCGCTGCCGCAATCGAGCTACATCACCGGCGTGACCCTGCCGGTCGACGGCGGCTTCGACGCCAGCGGCGTGATCAAACGGGACTGAGAGGGTTAATTATGGTGCGCCAGCACGTCCTTCACCGCCGCCTGGCAGCCTTCCGACAACTGATCCATGTTCTTGTCCAGGCACATGAAGGCCGGCAGGCCGCCTGTCGGCACGCCCTTGCAATGGGAGAGGAAGTCGCGGGCGCAGTGTGAGCGCAGCGCTTCCTTCTGTGCTTCCGTCGCTTCCTGGGCCGGCACGGCGGCAATTGACGCCATCAGAGCGGCGGAAGCCAGGGCGAAGCGGGCGAGGGCGTTGATCATGCGCATTGTCTCCTGTCTGCGTTGGTGCCGGTAACGGGCATGACCATTGCGGCGTTTGAATGGCAGGGCCAAGGACGCAATCACGCCACCAGCGGTGCGCCGATGATTTCGACATATTTGTCGGCGAGATCGCGTGAGGCTTCGGCCTCCGGGTGAAGCTCGTCGTTCCAGCGGCCGGTGCAGATGCCGCGCAGGTTGACCACGGTGACATGGGCTTCGTCCGCCGCGACGCCGGCGAGCATGGCATAGAAGCTGTCGACCAGCAGCGCGATGATGCCCTGGATCAGCGCTGCGTCACCGACGAGATCGTAACCTTTGTCGGCGAAAGGCAGGCCGAGCCACGGCTCGCCCGCGCGTGGCACCGGATAGTCGTAGCCATGCACCAGCATGCGCGTGCCCGCAGACCATACGCGGATCTCCGCCGCGACCTGCATGTAGCCGGTACGCAGTTTGAGCACCGTATCGTTGAGCCGGTCGGCGTCGAGATAATCGGCAGGATCAGTCGAACCTCCGCCGGCGCTTTTGTTCTTGAGCAGCGCACGCAGCGCGCCGCCACCAAGCACGTCGTTGCCGCCGCCGGAGAAGATGAAATAGTCGAAAATGCCGGACTGGATGGGCTGCTTGTAATCCTTCTTCGCAACCATGTCCTCGAAGGTGTCACCGGGCCACGCGACACTGGTGTTGTGGTAGCCATCATCCTGCAAGCAGTCGAAGAAGGTCTTGTTGTAGCCGAATGCGCCCGACCAGGGCCACAGGATGTTGATCCAGGAATCGCCGTCGGCGCAGATTTTCGGATCACTGCCGGCGGCTTCCGGCCCCGCTTCAGGGCCGGCATGGGTGACGACCTGTCCACCGCTTTTCCTGCGTCGGTAGACCAGACAGATATCAGGGTCCTTCTCAAAGGTGTCTGCGGGCATGTGGACCTCCCGTGCGTCTCTTGTGGGATACCCTCATGATAGCACGTTTGGCTCTAACTGCCGGGTTCCCGCAGAAAATAGACAGCCGACAGCACCAGCCCGAAGCCGATGACGACGGCGCGCAACAGCCGCTCGTTGACCCGCCGGGCATAGCGACCGCCGGCATATCCGCCGACTGTGCTGCCGACCATCATGGTGACCGCTTCCGGCCAGGCGATCAGTCCGCCAATGCCGAAGACGGCGATGCTGAGAGCCGTAAAACTCGTCGCCAGCAAATTCTTCAGACTGTTAGCGACGTGAAATGTCGAGAAGCCCATGATCTGCACGATCGCCAGCAGGATGATGCCGAGCCCCGCACCGAAATAGCCGCCATAGATCGAAAACAGGAACAGCGCCCCATAGGCCAGCGTGTTGCCGGTCTTGTCGCCGGCGAGCCGCAGCATTTGGCGGCGCAGGGCGTCGCCGAACGCGAACAAACCAGTGGCAAAAAGGATCAACCACGGCACCAGGGCAACGAAGAAGGCCGGGTCCGAGACGGTCAGGAGCAACGATCCGACAATGGCGCCGAGCCCCGAGACGGCGAGCAGCGGGAACAGCGCACTGCCAACATCACGCAACTCCTGCCGGTAGGCGGGGAGGGCCGCGGCGTTGGACGGAAACAGGGCCAGAAAGTTGGTGGCGTTGGCGACGAGTGGCGGCAGACCCGTGGCCACGAGCGCCGGGAAGGTAAACAGCGTGGCGCCGCCGGCGACGGCGTTCCAGGCGCCACCGACGAGGCCGATGCCGGCCAGCAGGATCATGGTCTCGAATGTCATCGGCATCTCCCCAAGTGCTTCGGACGCAAGCTAGTGGCTCCATTGCCTTCGAAAAAGCGAATTGTTATCATGGCACTCATGAACAAAATCGAACGTCAACTGCCCGGCAGTGACCTGCTGAAGACCTTCGTCACCATCGCCGAATGCGGGAATCTGACGCGCGCAGCGGAACAGCTGCACAAGACGCAATCTGCGATCAGTGTCCAACTGCGCAAACTGGAAGAGACTCTCGACGCAACGCTGTTCGAACGGCAGGCACGCGGCATGGTGCTGTCGGCCAGTGGCGAGAAACTGTTGCCGGCCGCGCGTCGAACCCTGGCGGAACTGGAGCGCATCACACGGCTGTTCGACAGTCCGCTGGCGGGGCGCATACGCGTCGGCATTCCGGACGACTATGACGACACGATCCTCGAACGGGCGCTGGCCGCTTTCGCCTTGCGCAACCCGGAGGTCGAGATCGTTGCCACATCAGGGTGCACGTCGCGATATCCGAAGGCGATCCGTGGCGGGCGGCTCGACATAGCCGTCTGTTCGAGCGCCGAGCCACTCGACGGCATTCCGTTGTCGTCGGAACCGGTCGTCTGGGCCGGAGTCGACACACCGGATCCGAGCGCGCCGGTGCCGCTTGCCATTCTCGATCGCAATTGCTGGTGGCGCACCATGCCGACCGAGGCCCTCGACGAGATAGGCCGCGAATGGCGCGTTGCCTACCGCAGCAGCAGCTTCACCAGCCTTCGCGCGGCGATCCGTTCGGGTCTTGCCGTCGGCGTGCTGCCGCATCGCAGTATCGATGGTGCCATGCGGGTGCTGACGCGCGAGGACGGCCTGCCGCCGCTGCCGCCGGCATTGCGCACCTTCATGATCTCGCCCAAGGCGCCGCTGTCGCTGTCAGCGGCCATGATCGACGCCATTCGCGACGCGGTGCGCAACCCGGCCGGACCAGCATCCGGCCAAGCGCGCGTTTGATCCGGCCTACTGCGTTTTTTGAACGCCGGCAGCGGCTGGTTTGGCGGCGCCATTGGCTGCTTCTGCAGCGGGCTTTGCCGCGACCGGTGCAGGCTTTGCTGCGGCGACGCTTTTTGCCGGCTTTTCTGCCGGTTTTGGTGCTTTCGAAGCCGCTTTAACCGCAGACGGTTTAATCTTGGGCGCCGATGCGGCTTTCGGTGAACTCGTCTTGACCGCCGTCCGGCGGGATTTCGGCGCTGCCTTGACCGGCTTTGGCGCCGGCTCTGTCTTGGCGTTGGCTGGCGCCTTGACGGCTTGTACCGAGACGCTTGGCAGTGAAACCCCGTTCTCGGAGATTATCTTTGCCGGCGCCGGCTGGCTGGCTCTCGGTGCGGCTTTCGCCGGCTTCGCTCCGGCTTTGGCCGGCGCACTTGCAACGGCGGTTGTCTTTTTTACCGGTGCCTTCGGTTTGGCGGCTGGTGTCGCCTCAGCAGTGGCTTTCGCCGGTTTCTCTGCCGCTTTGGCCGGCGCGGGTTCAACAGCAGCGGTCTTTTTCACCGGCGCTTTTGGTTTGGCCACCGGTGCCGTTTCAACCACTTTTGTGGCTTTGGCTGGTTTCGCCGCCGCTTTGGCCGAAGGGGATGTGACAGCAGTTGCCTTTTTCACCGGTGCCTTTGGCTTAGCGACCGGCACCGTTTCATCTACCGCGGAGACTTTCGCAGGCTTCCGCGTGACCTTTGCCCTTGCCGTCTTTGCCGGTCTGGGAGCCTCGGTCGAAGCAGGCTCTTGTGCCGCAACCGGGCGCAATCCATCCACGAAGTCCATGACCCGGCGCGCGTGGTCGTCATAGTCGGCAATCATCTGCCGGGCAAAACCCGCATAGACCTCGGCAACGTCGCCGGCTTCCCTCGAGCTGGCTAACCGCGCCGGCATTTCAAGGTCTTCCTTCCAGCGCCGTGTGCAAAATTCCATCGTTTCGGCGTTCAGCCGGTTCCACTGCTCGAGCATGCCGCCGCAGCTTTGCATCATGGCGCTCATCGCATCGCTGTTGCGCTTGATCATTGCATCGAAATCTTGGCCTGCCAGGCCGCCCTGCATTTTCTGCTGTGCCATCACAGTTACCCGCCCTTGTTGTGTCGTTCGTCCAGGCGTCCCGCGAATCGAGACCCGGACAGTCTGACCGTTGAAAGTGACGGTTCTTTGATGCAGTGCAAAAAAAATATTGCAATGCAATATTCACAAATGGTGGGAAATTGCGTCAGTCCATATCGTCGTAGCGGTCGTCGCGCATCGACAGGAATTCCTTGAGGGAGTGTTCTTTCAGCAGGCGCATCCAGTGACGACCTTCAGGCCCGGCGTGTAATTCAGCCACCACCTGCGCGTTGTAGTCCCAGGAACTGCTGAAACCGGCGGCTTCCTGTTGCCGGTTGAGCGCGGCTTTTGCGGTGCCGATGGACGGCAGCGGAACCCGGGCGAGTTTGCGGGCGAGACGGCGGGCCTCCTCCATCAACCTGTCAGCCGGCACGGTCCGGTTGACCAGGTGGATGCGTTCGGCCTCCCGAGCGTCGACAATGTCGCCCGTATACATCAGGTAGCGGGCATGCCGCATGGGGATTGTCCACGGCATCATCAGCGACGGCGGGCCGGAGACATGCCGGACCTCCGGTTCGCCAAACCGGGCGTCTTCCGATGCAATTGCCAGGTCGCACACCATCATCAACTCCAGCCCACCGGCCAGGGCGTAGCCGTTGACCGCGGCGATCACCGGAATCGGGACGTCCCAGATCGTTCGAAGCCTCCGGCAATTGGCGTCGATGTCGGCGCGCCAGCCGTCGACATCCATCTCGAAATCCTCGCCTTGCAGATCGAATCCGGAGGAAAACGCTTTGCCGGCGCCAGTGATGATCATGGCGTTGATCGCCGGATCAGCGGCGGCCGCCTTCACGACGGCCTCCAACTCATCGAACAGCTCGACGGACAGCGCATTCATCCGGTCCGGCCGGTTGAGCATCGCGGTCAGAAACGGGTCGTTCGGGTCACGTTCGACGATGACGAGATCGGCCGTCATTCGGCTTTCTCCTTGCAGGTTTCAAAAACGCAGCGACCGCAGGCCGACAAACCGATCGAGGATCAGGATGGCGACCAAGGTCATGACAATCGAGACACTGGATACAGCAGCAGCCGTCGGGTCGAAATCCCACCGCAGATAATCGAATAGTTGAATCGGCAGCGTGCTTGTCCCCACGCCCTTGAGCAGCAGCGAGATGTTGAAGATGTCGAATGAGATGATGAAGGCGAATAGACAGCCAGTAATCACGCCGGGCTTGATCAGCGGCAGCGTCACCCGTCTGAACGTCGTCCACGGCGAAGCCCCGAGACTGCGGGCAGCCTCTTCGACCGATCGATCGAAATTGAACAGGGACGTTGCAACATTCATGAAGACATAAGGAAGGGTGACCACGATATGGCCGATCTGCAGCCCGATCGAATAGCGCGTCCCGATCCCGACCTGATACATGAAGAACAGCAGCGCGATCGCGGTGAGGATCTCAGGGATCAGCAGTGGCGTCATCAGATAGAGCCTCAGGACGCCCTGCAACCGCCCGGCATGGCGCACGCAATAGATCGCCGCCAGCGTGCCAAGTATCCCTGACACGAGCGCTGCGATAAAGGCAATTCGCAGCGAGTACCCGATGGCGTTCATGAACTGCTTGCTGGCATAGAGCTCTCCGAACCAGCGAAGCGAGATGCCGTCGATCGGGAAAATCAGAAATTCACCCGCGTTGAGAGACATCACCACGATCAGCAGGATCGGCGCCATCAGAAAGATGTAAACCCCGACAACAAAGGCCAGCAAAAGGCGGGCGGGCAGGTTACGGCGTCTCATGGCAGCCGCCTCATCAGCCGGCGGGTGAGCACGAAATAGAGTGACACCGAGATGATAGCGGCGCCGGCCAGAACAATGGCCAGAGCGGCTCCGGCCGGCCAGCGGAAATTGTCGATCAGATACTGGACGACGAGCACCGACATGGTCTTGGCACGGGCGCCGCCGAGCATAGCCGGCGTCACGTAGGCGCTGATGGCGAGCACGAACACCAGGATGGTGCCGGCTTGGATGCCCGGCATGCTCAGCGGCAGGGTGACCCGCAGGAACGTTCGAAATCTGGATGCGCCCAGCGAGCGGGCCGCGGTCTCCAGTTCCGGATTGATCGCCTGAATATTACCGAGCAGCGGCAGGATGATGAAGGGTAGGAACACGTGGACCAGAGCGATGGAAACGCCGAGATTGTTGTTCATCAGTTGCACCGAGGTGTCGACCAGCCCCAGCCACTTGAGCGACTGGTTGGCAACGCCGTTGTTGGACAAAATGATCATCCAGCCGAACGTGCGCACCACCAGGCCGACCAGCAGCGGTGAGAGCACCAGGGTGTAAAGCAGGCCCTTCCAGCGACTTTGGGTTCGCGCCAGGTGATAGGCAACGGGATAGCCGAGAATCAGCGTGATGACGGTCACCAGCAGGCCGAGGCCCAGGGTTCGCAACAGCACGCCGCGAATGTAGCTGTCGCCAAGAGCCGTGGAAAAGTGCTCGAGCGTGTATCCATCACCATAGGGCGCGCTGGTTGACGCGGTCCGAAGGCTCATGGTGATGATGGTGAAATAGGGCAGGACGAAAAACACGAAGAGCAGCGCCACCGCCGGCACGATGAGCGCCAGCGACCCAACTGGAAGCCGGCGTCCTGCAGTGGGCGCTGACGTGATCATGGCAGCAGCCAGCCGTTATCAGGCGGGAAGCTGACGGTAATCGTTTCTCCGGATGCCACCCGGCTGTCGGCACGGGTTTCGGCGGTCATTTCGGTGCCGTCCGTCGCGGCCAGTTTCAGGGTGATGGCGTCGCCCAGATAAACGAGTTTTTCCACGCGGGCATTGATCCGGTTCCAACCGGCGTCGCCGTCGCCCAGTCGCAGGCACTCCGGGCGGATCAGGAGATCGGCGGTATCTCCGGCCCGCAAATTCTCCGGGCCGTCAACGATCATTGCTCCGGCCGCCGTTTTGACCCGGTAGCTGCCACTGTCTTCTCTGCCCTCCACGGTAGCGGAGAGAAAATTGGAACGGCCGATGAATTCCGCCACCTGCCGGGTGGCCGGGCGGCCGTGGATCTCCCTTGGCGTTCCGACCTGGGCGATGCGCCCGTCAAACATCACCACGATACGGTCGGACATGACGATCGCTTCCGACTGGTCGTGGGTGACGTAGACGGAGGTGATGCCGACGCGTTGCTGTAGATCGCGTATGAAGAAGCGCATGTCATCTCGCAAGGCCGCGTCCAGGTTGGCCAGCGGCTCGTCGAGAAGAAGGACCGAGGGCTCGATCACCAGAGCGCGCGCCAGCGCAACCCGCTGCTGTTGGCCGCCGGAGAGCTCCCGCGGGAAGCGGGCATCAAGTCCGGTCAGTTGGACCATCTCGAGCACGGTATCGATGCGTTGTCTGCTCTCGCCGCTCGGCGTTTTGCGCATGTCCAGGCCGAAGGCGAGGTTTTCACGCACCGTCAGGTGGGGAAACAACGCATAGGATTGAAACACCATGCCGACATCGCGGTGTTCCGGTGCCGTATCGGTCAGATCGCGATCGCCGAAGAGGATTTGCCCCTCATCGGGAAACTCGAACCCGGCGACGCAGCGCAAGGTCGTCGTCTTGCCGCAACCGCTTGGTCCCAGAAGAGAGACGAACTCCCCATCGCCGATCCGGAGGTCGAAGTCGCGAAGAACATCGACGTCGCCGAAGCGTTTGTGAAGATTGTGTATGCCGAGTGCTGTCATCTCTGTGCCCTGGCAGCATTGGAAGCGGCCGCCGGGAGACGGCCGCTTCCAGGGGTTACCACGCCGCGGTCAATTGCGGGCAGCCCGATTACTGCATTTCCCGGTTCCAGCGGTCGGCCACTTCGGCCACCTTCGGCATGTAGGCCTGCCAGTCGAAGCTGATGATCTCCTTCATCTTGTCACCGGTAATCGGAATATCGGCGGCCAGCTTGTCAGAGAGTTTCGACAGTCCGTTGCAGGGTGACGTGTAGAGCGCCCCGGAGAATTCTTCTTGAACGGCGGGGTCCAGAATGTAGTTGAGGTACTGGTGCGCGGCGTCCTTTGCCGGACCCGATTTGACCAGGTTGAAGGACTGCTCGAAGGCGATCACGCCTTCCTTCGGCACCACCATATCGACAGGCGCGCCTTTTTCCCGCAACGCAATGACTTCGCCCCAGTCGACGGGAGCAATGATCGAGTCGCCACGCACGAGCGAGGCTGCCGCTGCGCCGCTCCAGGAAACCTGCTCGAACGGCAGCAATTCCTTGATCTTCTCGAACGCGACGTCGATCTTGTCTTCGGAGCCGCCGTAGAGCTTGGCCGTCAGCAGAAGGAAAAGCACCGCCGCGGTATTGCCGATCTGGTACATGGCGATCTTGCCCTTGAATTCCGGGTTTGACCAAAGGTCATCCCAGGACGTGGGCGGGGTCTTCACCAGGTCGGTTCGGTATCCCAGGCCGATCGGCGATATGATGCCGCGAACGCCGTTGAGGCCGGGGTTCTTCAGATTGTCGTAGACATTGGCCAGGTTCGGCAGCTTGGCGGCATCGAAGGGCTCGAAGAAACCCTCCATGCGCAGCATCGTGGCAATGTTCTCGTTGCCCATGAATATGCTGTAGGGGGCGGCTCCTCCGCCGGCCCTGATATTGGCCACGAAGTTCTTGCCGAGGCCGACATCGTGCATCGGCTCGACGCCCGTGGCGGCGTTGAAACCGGGAATGATCTGTTGTTCCCAGAATTTTCCCCAGCGGCCGCCATAACTCGGCACCACGAGGGTTCCCGCCGCATTCGCTGGCAATGTTCCCAGGGAAGCCGCTGTTGCGGCACCCAACGACCCGAGCAGAAATGACCGCCTGTTGATCTCGTGCATAACCTGTTCTCCACCGTCTGTTCCCGATACCCGTCATCGTCACGGGGTGTTTGGCGCCATTCGGACCGGTCGCAGAGCCGCTGACGGGCCGAACAGGGCCTGGGAACCGTAAGGCTGCGCAGTGCAGGGAGTCAAATAAATCATTGAAATATATATATTATAATATATTAATTCTCCCAAAAGTGAGAAATACAATATGATAATTATGTTGTTTTGCACATTTGACTGGCAATTGACCCTTGGTGTTGTTAGGGGAGAAGGGACAGGAAGGTTCTGCTGTTGATCTACGGACGTTCTGAATGCCGGAGGACGAAACACTGAAATGATGATGGCCGAGGAGGAAATCGTCGCTGACGATCACGGCGCGGGGCTCACTCGCAGGATCGCCACATCGCTGCGTGATGAGATCATTCATGGCCACCTTCAGGTCGGCCAAAGGTTGCCGGCGGAGGCGGACCTGGCTCGTCGGTTCAACGCCTCCAAGCCGACGGTTCGTGAAGCCATGAAGATGTTGGCCGCACAGAACCTGACCCAGTCCAGACGCGGCCCGAATGGCGGAATATTCGTTAGTCGTCCGACACTGGACCAGACCAACCGGCTGCTGACCAGCGTGACCACCTGGCTGGTAACACTCGGGATCTTTTCGCGCGAGGATATCGCCGAGGCGCGTCGCAGCCTTGGTCAGGCCTGCGTGGGACTGGCCGCTCAACGGCGGTCCGAAACGGATCTGTTTCTGCTTGAGCGGGAGCTTCAACGCATGGCCGATGCCGGCGGGTCCAATGAACAGTTCTGCAATGCAGACGTGAAATTCCACGGCGCCATCGCCCATGCTTCAGGCAACCGGGTGCTTCAGTTGATCATGCTGATCGTCAACGATTCGCTGGCGGCGGCAACCCGCATGATGGTGTTCCGCTACCATCAGCGCGAAACGATCGTCTCCTTCAATACCCGTCTCCTGTCGGCGATCCGCTCCCGCCGCGGCGATTCAGGCTCGGTTGTCTACGCCGAGATGATCGATTATCTGGCCGAGTGTTATGAACAGGCGGACCTCTCCGCAAAACCGAGAAGAAGCGTGGTAGCCCGGTGAACCGCGTGCAGGACATGATCGCATTGGAGCCAGGCGCTCCGGTTTCTCCCGAGGCGGTGGCGGCCTTTGCCGTCACGGACATGCGTGCCCTTCGCGATGGGGAAGGCAATTTCGTGTTGCGAAACGCCCTGCCGCTGCCATCGCCCCTGCCGGATATGATCGACAGGCTGGATCACTGGGCGACGGCCAAGGGTGACAGCGTGTTGATCTCCGAGCCGGCAGTGACGGGACGGCGCAGCTTGACCTATTCGCAAGGAGCGGCCGCGTCACGAGCTGTCGCTGCCAGGTTGAGGGCTCTCGCGCCCACATCTGGCGGCACTGTTTGCGTTGTGGCATCGGCCGGGTGTGACCACGCCGTTCTCAAGCTTGCCTGCCTGCGTGCCAACCTTGTCCACGCGCCGTTGTCACCCAGTTTCGTCAATACCGATTCCGGAATGGCCAAGCTGGCTGGCATGATCAAGGTTTGCAGGCCATCGCTGATTTTGGTCGAGTCCGATCTTTTGGAGCCGGTTCGGTCATCCGAAATCGGTACGATCGCACCTGTCGAGGCCATGGCAAGCATGCTGACTGACAGTGAATCGGACAGCGCTGCGGCGGCGGAAATTCCAGAGTCACCGTCGCCGGAAGACACGGCCGCGATTTACTTCACCTCCGGATCGACCGGTGACGCCAAAGGCGTTCGCATCACGCGCGGGATGATCAGCGCCGTTCATGCAGCGATCGCCGTCCACTGGCCATTTCTGACCCGCGAAGCGCCTGTCATGGTTGACTGGCTGCCGTGGCATCATGTGTTCGGCGGCCTCGACAATTTCTTCAAGATGGTCTGGAACGGCGGGGCCTATCATGTCCGGCCGGCGCCTTCCCGTGACACCATCGATCAGGCGGTTTCCCTGATCGCCAGCGTTCGCCCGACGCTTTATGTCGACGTTCCCTTTGGCATCAAACTGTTGCTCGACAGCCTCGAGAACAGCGTCTCCGAACGAACGGATTTCTTCTCCAGGCTTGAGCTGATCTTCTTTGCCGGTGCGGGAATGGATGCGAAGACCTGGGCACACATGAACCGGCTGATTCTGAAGTCGCGGGATGATACGCGGGCCAGTCTGCGCATCGCCTCCGGTTATGGCTCCACCGAAGCCGCTTCGACAATTTGCCTGGCGCATGAGGAGCCTGGAAGCCCTGGGGAGATAGGCCTTCCCTTGCCGGGGCACACCCTTCGGCTGGTCGATGTCGAGGGGCGAACCGAGGTCCGCGTCAAGGGCCCGTGCGTGTCGCCTGGATACATCACCGCCGATGGCGATGTTGGGATGCCGCTCGACGAGCAAGGGTTTTTGTGCACGGGCGACGTGGTGGCGCCGGTGCGTCCGATGCACCCGGAACTGGGGCTGCGTTTTGACGGGCGTCTGGCCGAGGATTTCAAACTGACCAGCGGCACGCGCGTTCGCGTCGGGGCGTTACGTCAGATGTTGCTCGCTGCATGCGCACCGTACCTGGCGGATGTGGCTATCGCCGGCGAGACCCGCGAATATCTCGGGGTGCTGTTGTTTCCCACGGCGGCGGCATTGGCCGAGGAACGCGAGCATCTTGCCGGCTTCTTCGAAAAGGCGCTATCAGGGCACAACGATCAGTGGCCGGCCAGTTCCATGGCCATCAGACGCGCTATCCTCATGGACAGCCCGCCAGATCCCGATGCAGGCGAAATCAACGACAAGGGCCATCTGGTTCAGCGGCGGTGCCTGACCAACCGGGCGGCTGCAATCGATCGTCTTTATGCCAAACGTCCGGACGCGGGCGTCATGGTCGTTGCGATGCCGGCGGTTTAAAACCGGCGCCGGCTCCTGGGTCGACCGATTCCATCGGAACGTCCATCAAATTCCCCGGGCGATCTTTACGCCGTGTTAGACTATGCTGTGCTGGGTTGTGCCGTGCGGCAGTTACGCGTCTGCCGAGGCCATACCCGAAACCAAGCGGGGGACATTCCACATGACCGATGCGACCGCCTCGAAACGGGGCCACGAAATCCTCAGCGATCCATTGCTAAACAAGGGGGCGGCGTTTTCCGAAGACGAGCGGCGCAAACTGGGCCTTCTGGGCCTGCTGTCGCCTCAGATCGAGACCATCGACGAGCAGGTGGAACGCTCCTACGAGGCCTTCAAGTCGAAATCCTCGCCGCTTGAACAGCACATTTTTCTACGCGACCTGCAGGACACCAATGAGGTGGTGTTCTATCGACTGGTCGTCCAGCACCTGCACGAGACCATGCCGATTATCTACACGCCGACAGTTGGTGCGGCTTGTCAGCAGTTCTCCGAGATCTATCGGGTGCCACGAGGCCTGTTCCTGTCCTATCCCGATCGCGCAAACATGGACCAAATGCTGACGAACACTCCGCGCGAGGGCGTCAAGGCGATTGTCGTAACCGACGGTGAACGCATTCTCGGTCTTGGCGACCAGGGCGCTGGCGGCATGGGAATCCCGATCGGCAAGCTGTCGCTCTATACGGCAGCCGGCGGCATCCACCCATCCAACACGCTGCCGATCCTGCTCGATTGCGGCACCAACAACCAGGACCGTCTCAAGGATCCGCTCTATATCGGCTGGCGCCACGAGCGCATCACCGGCGACGACTATCTCGAATTCGTCGATACCTTCGTCCAGGCGGTGAAAAAACGTTGGCCCGATGTGCTGCTGCAGTTCGAGGACTTCGCGATCCAGCATGCCGTCCCGCTGCTTGAAAAGTACCGCGACCAGCTGTGCATGTTCAACGACGACGTACAGGGCACGGCAGCGGTCGCCGTTGGCACCCTGCTCGCTGCCTCCAAGGTGGCCGGCACACGCATGCGGGACCACCGCGTCGCCTTCCTGGGTGCCGGCTCCGCGGGTGCCGGAATTGCCGAACAGACCATCCGAGCCATGGTCGCCGACGGCCTGCACGAGAACGAAGCGCGGGCGCGTATCTTCATGGTCGACCGTTACGGTCTGCTGCACGACAAGATGGATGGTCTGGCGCCCTTCCAGGCCAAGCTCGCCCAGCCGCATAGCGCAGTCGCGGACTGGGCAGATGACAAGGGCGAGATCGGATTAGCGAGCGTCGTCGAACATGCCAAACCGACCGTGCTGGTCGGCGTTTGCGGTCAACCGGGCCTGTTTACGGAAGGCATCGTCAAGGCGATGGCGAAGGAGTGCGATCGGCCGATCATTTTCCCGATGTCGAACCCGACATCCCGCGCCGAGGCGACGCCCAAAGACGTGATCCACTGGACCGAGGGCAGGGCGCTGGTCGCCACCGGCAGCCCGTTCGATCCGGTCGACTACAAGGGCACCAGCTATACGATCGCCCAGAGCAACAACACCTACATTTTCCCCGGCGTCGGTCTCGGCGTCATTGCGGGAAAGGTGTCCAGGGTCACCAACGCCATGTTCATGGCAGCTGCCCAGGCGCTGGCGGATTCGACTCCGGCTGCTGGAAGCCCCGGAGCATCGTTGCTGCCCGACGTCAGCGACATCCGCGACGTCTGCCGATCGGTCGCCATTGCGGTGGTCAAGCAGGCGCAGGAAGACGGCGTTGCACCGAAAACCACAGAGGATGAGCTGATTGCGGCGATCGACGCCACCCAGTGGCAGCCCGACTACGCATAGCGAACCTTTCCAATTGAACCAGGCCAAGGAGGCGATGGCATGGCATCGGAACACTGGACCGTAGGATCCTATCTGGCGCGGCGGCTGCAAGATGCCGGCATGGCGCACTACTTCGCTGTTCCCGGCGACTACAATCTTGTTCTGCTGGACGAACTGCTCGGCAACCAGGATCTCAAGATGATCAGTTGCTGCAACGAGCTCAACGCCGGCTATGCGGCCGACGGTTATGCGCGCGCCACTGGAGGACCCTCGGCTGCGGTCGTCACCTTCTCTGTCGGCGGGTTAAGTTTGATCAACGCGGTTGCCGGCGCCTACGCCGAAGACCTGCCGCTGATTGCCATCTCCGGCGGGCCAAACACCAATTCGGAAGCCGAGTGGGAATACCTGCATCACACGCTGGGTAAGGTCGACTACGACTATCAGCGCGAGATGTTCGCCCGGGTGACTGCCGATGCGGTCACCATCCACCACCCGTCTCTGGCACCGGTGGCGATCGACCGGGCCATCGACACCGCGATGCTGCGCCGCAAACCGGTCTATATCGAAATTGCCGCCAACATCGCCGGTGCGCCGACCTCGGCACCGGTCGCTCGTGGTTTTGCCCGCCAGGTCACCAGCGATCCGGATTCACTGGCCGCAGCGGTCGAGCACGTGTCGGAATTCCTCAACGGTGCCGGCCGGCCGGTTCTGATTGCCGGTGGCAAGGTGCGCGCGGCCGGTGCCGAAGCCGCCCTTCGCGGTCTCGGCGACGCCTGTGGCTACGCCCAGGCATCGATGCCCAATGCCAAGAGCTTCCTTTCGGAAGCGCACGACAATTTCATGGGCATTTACTGGGGCCCGGTTTCAACACCCGGCTGTGGCGAAATCGTCGACGCCGCCGATGCGCTGCTTTTCGCCGGCCCGATCTTCACCGACTACACGACCACGGGCCACCAACTCGGCTACGACCCGAAGAAGGCGGTCATCGCCCATACGACGTCGGTGCAGCTCGGCGAGACCAGCTACAGCAACGTCCGCATGACCGATTTCCTCGATGCGCTGAAGGACCGGCTGACCCCCAATGACGGTGCGGTCAAAGCCTATCGCCGTGTCAGCAGTCCGCGGCACGTACCGGAGCCTGGCGCCGACGACACGCCACTTTCGGTGCGCCAGCTGTTTTCCAGAATCGGTAAAATGCTCGACGGCGACAGCACGCTGCTCGTTGAAACCGGCGATTCCTGGTTCAACGGCATGGAACTGGAGCTGCCGGACGGTGCCCGTTTCGAAATCCAGATGCAGTACGGCTCGATCGGCTGGTCCGTCGGCGCCACGCTCGGGTATGCGCTGGGCAAGAGCGGCGGCCGGCTGATTTCCTGTATCGGCGACGGCTCTTTCCAGCTGACCGCCCAGGAAGTCTCCACCATGATCCGCTACGACACCAATCCGATCATCTTCCTGATCAACAATGGCGGCTATACCATTGAGGTGGAAATTCACGACGGTCCTTACAACACGATCAAGAATTGGGATTATTCCAAGCTGGTCGACGTGTTCGGCGCCGGCGAGGGCAAGGCCTGGGGATGCAAGGCGACGACCGAAGGCGAGCTCGACAAGGCGATCGAGGAAGCAAAGGGGCGCGACGGCCTGTGTTTCATCGAGGTGACGATCGATCGCGACGACTGCAACGTCAATCTGCTACGCTGGGGTAACCACGTCGCCCGCAACAATGGCCGCCCGAACCGCTGCAAGTAGCAATGGTCAAACCCCTCGAAGCGCTCGCTGACTTTCACGCAGGGATACCCTTGCAGGAGCGCTTTGCGGCACTGGCCGACGCGGACGCCTACCAGTCTCTGCCCGACGGTTGGATTGTCGGGGCGGCAGACATTGTTGGTTCCACCAAGGCGATTGCCGAGGGTCGCTACAAGACCGTCAACACCGTCGGTGCGGCAGTAATCTCGGCGCAAATCAATGCATTCAAAGGAACGCCTCTGCCTTTTGCCTTCGGTGGCGATGGCGCGGTTTTTGCGCTGCCCGGTGAGTTGGCAGACGTCTCTGCCAAGGCGCTCGGCGAGGTGATGCGTTGGGCCGATACAGAGTTCGGTATGTCACTGCGCGCCGCTGTGGTGCCGATCGATGACATCCGCGCCGCCGGGTGTGAAGTTGCGGTTGCCCGCTACCGGGCTTCTCCTGGCATAGAATACTCCATGTTCGGCGGCGGTGGCGTGCGTTGGGCCGACGACCATATGAAGGCTGGTGCCTACGCCGTTGATATGGCGCCGCCAGGAGCCTTTCCAGACCTCACCGGCCTCTCCTGCCGCTGGACGCCAATGCAAAGCCGGCACGGCAAGGTGTTGTCGCTGCTGGTGTTGCCGCAATCGGCTGAGGTGACGGAAGGCCATGCCGCGCTCTATCACGACGTGATCGACCTGGCCCGTAGCCTGGAACGGGGCGGCCATCCGGTTCCGGCGGATGGACCGGGGTTCGTCTGGCCACCGGAGGGGTTGGCGCTGGAAGCCCATGCCAGCCGCGGCAAGCGGCCGCTGTCGCTGCGCAAGGCCCAATTGCTGCTGGAAACCTTCATCGCGCTGATCTTTTTCAAGACCAAGGTCAAGCTCGGGTCCTTCGATCCGATTCACTACATCTACACGTCGGGCATCAATGCCGACTTTCGCAAATTCGACGATGGCCTGAAGATGACCATTGATTGCGACGCCGCGACCCGGCGGCGGTTGGAGGACCGGCTAGCGGCCGCCGAAGCGGAGGGCCTGATCCGCTTCGCGATCCACGAACAGGACGAGGCGATCATGACCTGTATCGTGCCGTCGGTGACGGCGGACGATCACATTCATTTCGTTGACGGCGCCGCTGGCGGTTATGCGCGAGCAGCCGAACAACTGAAGTCCCGCAGCGGTTGAGTTCATCGGCAAACTCTCTAACCTGCTGACAGACGGGGGCGAATCGATGTCGAGCAGTTCAGGATACGCGGCGCGCTTGCCGCTCTGGGTGCTGATTGGGGCGGTGCTGGGCATCGCCACAGGACTGTTGTTCGGTGCCGACGCGGCGGTCTTGCGGCCGGCTGGCACCACCTATGTGCGGCTGATGGAAGTCGTTGTCTTCCCTTACATTATCAGCTCGCTTCTGCATGGCCTGGGGCGGCTGTCGCCTGACATGGCGCTACGGCTGTTTCGCTGCAGTTGGCGCATCTATCTCGGTGTCTGGGGTATTACGCTTCTGGTAGTCTTCCTCATGGCGTTGTCGGTTCCGCCGGTGCCGCCACCCAGCCTGATCGATGCCAGTGAACCACGAGCGGGTCTGGAACTGCTCGACCTGCTAATCCCCGCCAATCCGTTCCTGGACCTGGTCGAAAACCATCTTCCCGCTATCGTCATATTCTCAATCGTGTACGGCGTCGCCATCCAGCGTGTGAAGGACAAGGAAGCCTTCCTGTCGATACTCGATCTGCTGCGCAGCGCCAGCGTGACGATCTGGAACTGGATCGTGCTGCTCGCGCCGCTGGGCGTTTTCGCGCTTTTTGCCGATACGGCCGGCACCGTTGATCCGGACGATCTGGCTGACCTGTCCGTCTATCTCATTGCCATGATCAGTGGCACCGCTATCCTCGCCTTCTGGATCCTGCCATCGGTGATCGCCGCCCTGTGTCCCATGAACACGCGTGGTGTCCTGCGCGAATTGCAGGGTGCGCTGGTTATTGCCGTCGTCACGTCACTCTCGGTCGCCGCCCTGCCATTCGTTCAGCGCGCCGCCGAACGGCTGGCGGACCGGGTCGGCATTGATGACCCCGATCGCAGTGAAATCATCCAGACGACCATTGCGGTCAGCTACCCGCTGGCCCAACTCGGCAACTTCTTCATCTGGCTGTTCATCCTGTTCGGCGCCTTCTATTTCCGCATCTCCCTGCCCGCCAGTGACCAGGTGGCGCTCCCGTTCGTGACGCTTTTGTCGGGCTTCGGGTCACCATCCTCTTCCGTGGACGCCGTTGCCTCATTGACGGCGTGGCTTGCTTTTCCGGAAGATGCCACCAACCTCTATGTCGGCATGATGACCATCACCCGTTACGGCCAGGTGGTGGCGTCGGTCATGGGATTTGCCTTCGTGACAATGCTGGTCACCATGGCTTACTACAACAAGGTCACCATACGGTGGCCGCGCTTCGCCCTCTCGCTGGTGGTCGGCCTGGCGGCGATTGCGATTGCAACGACGACGGCGCGTTTCGTCCACCACTCCGTGGTGGAGCCGGGCGAGATTCCCTATTTGGCCTATCGGCTGGAACCGGACGTCACCGAAGGAATTCGGGTCACCATAGAGAAGCCGGGGGAGAGGGCATCGAATGACACGTCAACCGCGACGCCCGCACCGTCCGACCAGACGATCCTCGACCGCATTGAGCGGACCGGAGAAATCCGCATCGGGTTCAATCCGCACATCATCCCGTTCAGCTATCGCAACGATCGGGACGAGCTTGTCGGCTTCGACATCGCCCACGCTTACCAATTGGCGCGCGACCTCAATGTGCAACTGCGTCTGATCCCGTTTACCTGGGAAACCATCCACTCGGATCTGGAAAACCATCGGTTCGACTTGGCCATGTCCGGCATCTACGCCACTCAGGACCGGTTGCAGCGCTTCCACGTCTCGGTGCCCTATTTGCAAAGCCCGATCGCCTTCATCGTCAGGGCACCCTTTGCCGATAGCTATCTGAGCCGTGACAAGATTGATGCACTCCAGGATCTGACGATCACGGTGTTCGACGACCCGGTGATGGATGCGCTCGTCAAGCGGCTTTTCCCCACGGCGGTGATCGAGACCGTCTCGGATTATGACGTCCTGCCGGATCGTCCAGAAATTGAAGCCGCCATCTGGACGAAAGCGCAGGCAAAGGCCTGGGCGGCGCCCAGAAAGAACTACACCGCAGTGGTTCCTGAGGATGTTGGCGGCCAGATGCTGATCGCCTATTTGATGCCGGCCGATGCCGATCAGTTCACGAGTTTCATCGACTATTGGCTCAGGGTTCAAAACGCCAGCGGCTTCACCGCCCGCATGGAACGACGCTGGATCGAGGGCAAGGACGAAACCGCCCGCCGGCGCCGCAACCGGGTTGCCGAGTGGTTGCACGGCGATCGTGACCAGTAGGATCACTCAGGTAAAGTTTTCGCCGATATACCGAGCCGAACGGCAGGCCAGCGCCAGCATCGTCAATGTCGGATTTTCGGTGCCGATGCTTGGCATCGACCCGCAGCCGCAGAGAAAGAGATTATCGTGGCCGAACGCCTGCTGGTAGGAGTTGACCACGGAGTCGGATGAACTCGCGCCCATGATGTGGGTTCCGCACAGGTGTCCTGCGCCCTGATAGTTGAAATCGGTGCCGTTGTAGCGGAACTGTGCGGCCGATGCCGCGTTGAACGCCGTGTGTTCCGTTGCGTTCAGCAGACCCATGATGTTGGTTGCCGCCTCTTTGGCCGTTTCGAAGCCTTTCATGGTGTATTCGTCGATATCATAGGTCACCTCCGGGCGTGGTATTCCGAGGTTATCCGTATAGGTGGCGGAAAGGCCGATTCGGTTCTCCGCCCAGGCAGGCTGCTCCACCAGAAACGCCATCCGAAACTGACGGGTGAGTATACTGTTGAGATGCGACTGGTAGTCCGCGTTCCCGAGGATGAGATTGGCCCCCGTGTTCGTTCCGCCATTGTTGGTGCCGTAGAGATAGTCCCGACCGGAGGTGTAGGGGTCGGTCACCGGCCAGTTCCACGCCTCGTTACCGATCTCGATGCGCCAGGGTGCGCGGTTTGCCCGGAAGTGACCGGTCCTCAGATTTTCCACCCCGGATGTTGAAATCGGGCCGCGATAGCCGAAACAGGGCGTCGTTGCAGGCATGAGGCCCCAGGCCAGATAGGTCGGATGGTCCATCAGGTTGCGGCCGAGTTGACCTGACAGGTTCGCAATGGGTTTGCCGGTAACCGCTGCCGAGTTCAGCAGGATCTTTGCATTCTCGATCGCATGCGCCGCCAATACGACCACCGTCGGTTTCCCGGAAAAGTCGATGGTGATCGTTCTTTCCCCGGTTTTGCCGGAGGTCGCCGGAACCGCGGTCGATTCGTAGGTAACGTAGTGAAGCGCGTTGACCCGTCCGTCGCCATCGATGTCGATAAAGTCGACGACAGATTTCGAAATCATGTCGACATTGCCGGTATCCATTGCCAGGCTGAGCGTGAATTGCGGATCGTATTTGGCCTGAATTGGACAGATCGGTGTACAGTTGGTGTTGCCGTGGCAGACGCGCCGGTTCATGTAGGGTTGCGCGTTGCGGCCAGCCGGCGTTTGCGAAACGATCGCCGACGCGGCGTTGTCGGTGGTAAGCGAATGTCCTGTAACGGCTTCCGAAAACAGCCGGTCCCAGTAGCTCGTTGGAATTGGCTGCATGGGATAGTCGTAGCCGTCGGTAAATTGCTGTTCTTCAGCCTGCGCCCACTCGCTCCCAACGGCCAGATTCTGTTGCTCGACGTCCGAGGAGACGCCGATTAGATATTCCGCCTGGTTGTAGAAATCGGTCAGATCGTCGTATCCGATCGGCCAGTTGCGGCCGACACCAAAATCGGTCTGGGTCGACAGGTCTTCCGGGGACATGCGCAGGCAGGTCCCCATCCAGTGGTTGCCGGTTCCACCAGCAAGCCGTTCATAAGTGCTGGCGAATGGTTTCGAGCCGTTCGTGTAGGTCAGATAGGACTTTTCGGGGGAGCTCTGGAAGTGATCGGCGGCGCTCCGCGACCAGCCATTGACCAGGTCCTGGATCGTGGGGCGCGGCGCATTCACCTTCTCAGGTGGGACGTCCAGGAATGTTGCGTTGTTGTTCGGAGGATAAGGAGAGGAGGGCGATTTGAACGTGTTGAGAAAGAAGTTCTCCATGTAGTCTTCGCGACTGCGTTCCAGACCGGGGCCCGCCTCGATAATCAGCACCTTCCTGTTGTAGGGCTGCGAACCGAGCACATAGGCCATGTTGGCGCCGGCGAAACCGGAACCGACGATAATCACGTCGTAGCTCGTCGCAGCGACCGTTTCATGTGGCGTGTTGTAACCCATCACGGGTCTCCTGTTGGCCTGAGCAGGGACGGCCGTCAGCCGGTTGGGTTCGTATAGTTGGAAAGGTCCGGCGGTTGTTCTGCCCAGGATCCGAACTTGAAGTGGCTGAAACCCATCGGATGGGCCTGAGCAAAGCGCCAGATCCATGCGTTCTTGTAGGCTCGCGAAGATACGATGAAATCGGTCTGATACGCTTTTCCGATATAGTCGGCCGAACTGCCGAGGTTCTGCACCTCATATCCGCCATACCAGACACCGAACAGCCACATCATCATGGTCAGCCTTGCCGCTGCTCCCGAACTCGAGCGGTTCGGCAGGTTCGGGTCTCCCGAGCTGCGTAGAAACAGATTGGAGATCTGCTGCGGCGAATGTCCCTGTGTCGTGTAGGTCTGGTAATCGGAGAGCATGGTCGAGACCGCCATCGGCATGGCCCGATTGCACAGATCGTAATACATGTCAGCGAGCGAGATATCGTCCTGTCTCAGCCGCGGTACCAGAACGTCCGCCGCGACATCCAGAAGCGCGGCCGAAGCGTGCGTGAAGCTGTCCGGCGCGGTGATGGAAGGTTCCTCTTCGGCACGCGCCCACATCGGCAGATTGGGGGCCAGCAATGTGGCTCCGAGCGCACCGGCGCTCTTGATGACGGTTCGGCGGTCCGGGTTCATCGGAGCATCTCCTTGTGCAAATCGGGCTCGTGTCCTGTCATTTTTCACCCAGGCCTTTGAGCCAGTCTCGCAACGGCTTCTCATTCTCATTGTTCGGCGACCGAGCGCGGCTGAGCGAGAACACGTAGGTCGAAAATGTGCCGTTGGTCATTGCGCCATCGGCATGGCAACCGATGCAGCTTGACGAGTTGCGTTGCGCCCCGCCGCTCTTGTTGTAGATCGCGTCCGGGTTCCACGGATCCACGTTGACGGGACCGCCGTTCGGACTGACATTCTGCATCTGATCCGTATCGGGTACGGCATTGCCGTTCGACGTGATGTCGCCCGCAGTGAAACCCTGGATGTAGGTTTCGATCAGTGCATTGGGCAGGAAGGTCGGCGTCGGAAGTCCGTCCGGGTAAGCCGGATTGACCTCGCGGACGTCGTCTTCGCCCTTGAGAGTGACAGTCGGGAATTGCACATCGACCAGAAAATAGTTCTCCCAAACCGTTCCGCCGATGCCGTAGGACTGCCGCAGCCTGTCGCGAAAAGCCTTGTTCATGACGATCGCATATCGGCCTGGAGCACCGATGCGAATAACGGTCGTCGGGGTCAGGTCCGTTCGTTTCGGGTTCCAGGGATGATCGGGAACCTCATTGTAACGGCAGCTCGGAGCGGGCGCGCCGAGATGCGACGGGCAGGTTTCCGGGTTGAAAAAACTGTAGTGTCCCGTAGGCGAGCCAACCCGAAAATCGGCCATCCAGGGGGCATTGTCGATGTGCTCGAAGGTCGACCAGACCCATTGGGGTGAACTGTTCGTGCGATGCACGATATGGAGGCCGACGAGCGCCAGTCGTTCAACCCTGCAGCTCTCCTCGACCCGCGGCTCCTGTCCGAAGGCGCCGTTCGCCGCATTGTAGACAAAGCCGTCGATGGTGTGGAACTTCGATGCATCTTCCTGATCGCCAAGAACCTTCCAGGCCGCTTTGACCATGATCGATCCGATGCCGGCTTTATCGACAACGTCGGAATAGGCCCCGCGCGGCCATTGCAGCGGAGAGCCGCTGTGATCGGGGTCGTTCGCATCGAACGCGGCCTGGCCCTCGGGCGTGTATAGGTCGTTGTCGACGATGTAGTCGTAGATGGCTTCGTTGAAGCTGATGCCGAAACGCACGTATTTGCGGTTCTGATCGATGACCGGACCCATGCGATTGGCCTGGATGTACTCGTCCAGCACGTCGCCTCCGCGGATAGTGTCTGCCTTGGATATCTGGCTGACCATCACATGAACGTTGTCCTTGCCCCTGACACGTGCTTCCTGAAGGCAGATAGCCGGCACCTCGGTTCCCGACCCGAAGGGCGGAGGCGCCGACCCATCAGGCTGAAACAGGTCGCGCGCCTCGGCGTAGGTTTCCCAAACGGTGGTGTACGTTCCATCCAGATAATCGAGGCCCTTCATCCTGTCCGGGATCGGAACCGGCCCTTCCGGGGTTTGTTTTGCCGGGAAATTCAGAGCCAGAAAATCCTGCCAAGCGAAATGGGCGTAGGCCTGGTACAGCGTTTCATAGGATCCGTCCGGGGCGCCAGGCGGGATGTCGCCTAGAGAAAAGCAGTTGTAGGGAGGCGGCCCGAAACAATTCTGCGGCACGCCGTCCTGCGCTTTCACGTTGACCAATGGCGGAACCAGTGTCATCGCCGCTGCGACGAAGGCCACATGGAGGAGTCTTGACGGTGGTCGCTGATAGTGCACGGCAGGTTCCTCTCCGTGGCTGGAGATTGCCACAGTTGCCAGACATAGTCTTGCCTCGGAACAAAGAATCCATACTGTGCGCCTGAACCCGATGCTCGGGTGGGTACGGTCGACACAATCAGCAGTCGGGTACGGATCAGCATCGGATGGGCGGTGAAACCGAAAACTTTCTGACTTACGCCGTCCCCGGACAGACGCGTCGAGAACGGGCGATGATCAAGACCGTTGAACGCCTCTCGGGTCAGGCGGCTGCAGCGGCTTTACGAGCGATACTGCATCGAACGGGAATCGCCGCAATATCGACATGAGTCTTTTTTCGATTCCGCAGTCCGACTGCTTGAAATGGACGTTCGATACGATGCGCAGTCGCTGGAGCGTGTTCCGCGGGACAAGCCTGTTTTGTTTATCGCAAACCACCCTTATGGGGTGATCGACGGAGTTCTGCTGACATGGCTGACCCTGAAAGTGAGGCCGGACGTCAAAGTGGTCACCGTCAACGCCTTGAACCGGGCTCCAGAGGTCCAACCCTATTGTCTCCCGGTTGATTTCTCGGGCACGCCCGAAGGTAACGCGACCACCATTGCGACTCGGCGCGCAGCGGCAGCCGCACTTGGAGGCGGCGGTGCCATTGCTCTGTTTCCGGCGGGCGGCGTTGCCACAGCACGGCCGCCTTTTTTGTCGCCTGCTCGCGATCTACCATGGATCAGCTTTACGGCCAGGTTGGTGAGTCTCCCGGATACGTGGGTCGTGCCGGTGCACTTTTCAGGGCAAAACAGCCTGCTTTTTCATTTGGCGAGTTGCTTCGGCCAGACATTACGGTCGTCCATGTTCCTCCACGAAACGGTGCGTAAAATCGGCAGGCGTGTCGATGTGGCCATCGGAGCTCCGATACCACCGACCGAGCTTGTGGGACATGGCGATCGGGACGCCCTTGTGAAAGAATTGCGCCGCCGTACGTTTGAATTGGCCGGGCGCCCCGATGTCGATTGGATGAAACCGGCCAGACTTTGAAGGCTCATCCCACTCGGCACCGGTGAATTGAGGAGAGGTGATGCGGACAATCGGAAAAAGCAGACCGATCTGTCGCTGGCGGGAAGAACCGGCATGAAGCGTTTTTTCCGCATCCTGGTCGGGCTTTTGGCCACGCTGTCGGCTGTCACACTGCTCTACGTCGCGGTAGCCTATGTCTACAACCGTTACTTCGTCGAGTACGAGTACCGCATGGTCGGCTGGCCTGAGAAAGAGGATTTCGGCCCGCCGGTCGAGTGGAACCCGGACGATCCATCCCGAGTGCGGATCCTCGCCATCGAAGGTGGCGGTCTATTGGGTCTGGCGGACCTCGAAGTCCTGAAAGCCATTGAGGAACGCTCGGGCAAACAAATCTACGAACTGTTTGATTTTGTGTCCGGAACCTCAACTGGCGCCATCATTGCGACGTTACTGCTCTTCCCCGACGAAAGGACCGGAAAGCCACCCACGGCGGCGGAAGTAGCGAAGGAATATGAGGCGTTGGGTGGCAAGATCCTGTCGGCACCGCTGCACCATCGGATCCTGACGGCCGACGGGTTCCTGGGCCCCCGGATGCTGAATCACGCGCGAATTCTTGCCTCGGAAGAAGCTTTCAGCAAAGGCACGTTTCGAGACCTTCTGCGCCCTGCCATGTACCCGTCCTTTTCGCAACGGGAAGCAGGTCTCAAGATGTTTCACAACTGGCACCCGGATCAGGCCAATCTGTATCTGGCGCCGCTTGTTTCGGCTGTGACAAGCGCGCCCACCTACTTTCCGGCGGTGTTGTTGACGGGAAACGATCAGGACGAAGATTTTTTTGCTGATGCGGGATTGATGCTCAACGCGCCCGGTGACATCGCCTATCTGCATGCCCGGTCCAATGTCCCGGATGCGGACGAGTTCATCGTTGTCAGCCTTGGCACCCACTGGGATTTCAGTGTTTCCGACTATACCAGCGTTCGCGGCGGTATCGTGCAATGGGTCAGTCCACTGCTCGCGATGATCTTTCGCGGTGAGGCCAGCATCAGCCGATTGTCGCTCGCACGTCACAGCCTGTTCCAATCGGATGTCGATGTTGTCTCCTACCAGCTGACCCCCGTCGTGCCTGTCTATGTGGATGGGTTCACCGCTGACCAGACCCAAATCGACATCATTGTCGAGGCTGGCGAACGGGCGGTGCAGGAGCAATCGAAGCAGATCGACACGATCATCAAGCTTCTGACCGGCAAGGGCGAGCCGGAACGATCGGCACAGGATTGAACCGCCTTGCGGCCCATCGCAGGTCGACCGCACCTCGTCGGTTGCTGTTGTCAGGCCGCCATCTGCCGCGCGGCCAGTGTGTATCCGCCTCCGGCACCGTCGACAAAATGGATGTGGTCTGATGCGGTGACCGATGGCGCCACGCAGGTCATCAGAGCCTCGTCTTGAAGATGCAATCCAAAGCGGGCAAGTCCGTTCTGCGTTGCCGTTTCAAGCTCGCTGCGCAACCGCTCGATCGTGGTCAGCGGGCAGTCGGCGGTGATCATCAAGCCGTCTTCGAATTTTCTGTAATCCGTGTTGCTGGCGATCTCGCGGCGATAGCGAACGGGATCGAAGCTTCCCAACCGAAGCCCGGTTCGAAACAATGTCCAAGCAAACACAGCCATGCCGAAGACCGCTGGAGCGCGCCAGAAACTGCCCAATCCGGCCGGTACCCGCAGCTGCATCCGAAGAGACTTCCCGTCAAGCCGAGCTGTCGGGCCCTGCGATGGGACCGGATTGAAGGACCGTCCCGACTCAAGCAGATCGATGACTTTGGCCGTGAGGTCGGCGAACTGCTCTGGCGTCGCCTTTTCGCCGCGCTTGACGATGAGCGACGCGATTTTTCCCTGCCTGGCCGGAACCGTGTCCCATTGGCACGACAGGCCCGTCAGATCCGGATCGATGCCGCTTTCGTCTTCTGCAAAGCGGATTGCTCCCGACTTTAGTTGAACTGCAGTCCAGGCCATTCCGCCGCCGTCAAACATCGCATAGCGGACATCCTGTGATGCCTGCCAGAAAGCCGCCCGCAGATCCTGACCTGCCTCACGGATTTGTCCGACTGTCACTTTGCCCACGCGCAGCTCCAGCTCGAGGTCGCGGCTTGCCCAAGCCGCGACACGCGCTAGCGCCGTTTGCGCCGTTTGCACCTGCTCCGGAGCCACCACGAAACCAGCCCCGTCGCCCCCGAATGCAAACAGGCTAAGTGCCCCATTCAGCGCATTGGAAGCGGCGCTGATGGTCGCCGCGCCGGCGAGATTGACGGCCTTGTATCGGCCCGCGTCGATGGCCGCGCTGGAGTCGACCACGTCGGACATGAAAACGACCCAGTCGTCCGGCACCGGCACATATCGGGCCGGGTCGGCAACATCAGAGAACCGGGTCAGGACGGGCAGGGTTTCGAGTTTCATGGGTACCTTGATCGACGGGTCTGTGGGTCCTTACGCAGTGATTTCGGCAAAGGATTGCCATACACGCGGAAGTGATAGTGCCGAATCGCATGGTTGAGCGGGTACCTTAAGCATGCTTTCAATCGCCTGATTCCGGTAATAAAAATTGGAGGCGACGCGGAAAACGAGAAGGCGCTTCGATGATCCTGGCCGTATGTTTCGTTTTGCTGGCGGCAGCCGTCCTGATGCTGTTGGCGGGTTGGCGCCGTCTGTCGGTGGCTTTGGTGCTGGTGTTGTTGCTGGTGCTGGGCCTGACCGGGACAGCACCGCTGTCGCAGCGACTTCTTTCTGATCTCCAGGAACCCTTTGTCGATTTGCCACCCCCTGACTGGGGTGAACGCAACGCCATCGTCGTTCTCGGTTCCGGAACCGTAGAAGTCGGCAATCAGAGGAACCCCAGCCTCACCGGGTTCGGCCGCATAGAGACGGCGGTCACGGCCTGGCGCGACTGCAAGGCGGCCGGTCATATCTGCACGATTGTTGTCAGCGGTGGCGATCCGCATGGCAAGGGAGTGGCCGAGGCTGATGTCTTCGCCGAGACTTTGCGTGAACTGGGCGTCCCCGACGCCGATGTTCTGCGCGATCCGAACAGCCGTAACACGTTCGAAAACGCCCGACTAACCCGCCGGCTGTTGGAAGGGCGCGGTTTCGACCGCGTGTTTCTCGTGACCTCCGGCTACCATATGCAGCGTAGCCTCCTGTTCTTCCGCCACTTCGGCCTCAATCCGCAACCATTGCCGGCGCTGACGCTGCAAGCCGATTCCACCTGGTTGCCGATCGCCGGAAACGTCGCTACAGCCGATGCCGCTCTGCATGAATATCTCGGCATGCTGCAATACCGGATTTACAATGCACTTGGCTGGAATCCGCCGGCGGAGGCTCGGCAAGAATAGCGGGAGAACAGAAGCTGCATTGACCCTACTCGGCGAACTTCAACCCGTACGCATCCAGGATCGCTTTGGCGGGTAGGGCGACACTTGCCGTCCGGGAAGTTGAATGATGCAAGCCGATCAGGTTGCTATTTTCATCAACGATGGGCGACCCGCCGCTGCCAGGACGCCTGACGACCGGTGTCAGCTGGAATGCATTGCTGATGGTGACGACGCCCGATGCAGATCTACTATCGAAGGTCACATCCGTTGTGGAGATCTTGCCGTCGATTGTCTGGCCCTTCGTCAAAACGCGGACTTTTGCGTCCACTTTGGGTGGTGCGGTCCCGACCATGGAGATCCCGTTGACCGTGTTGGTGAATTTGATGTCTTCATCGATGCGGGCCAGAGCCACGGCGTGCTCCGGCAGGAAGCGGTCAAGCGTGGCAACCTTGCGGGTGAGCGACCCATCCGCTTCGTTGATCTGGAACACTTCCGAGGCTCCGTTGGGGAAGGCATAATCGGGCAGCAGAAGAAAGTGGTTGCCGTCCCCGTCAGCCAGGATTGCCGTCAGCGTAGCCCGGACACTGCCGGACTTTCCGCCCGATATTTCCACAATCTCGCCCGCTGAAATTGGGGCCTCATTCGCCGACGCCAGGACGGTTTCGATATCCTCTTTTATCTTCTCGTATTTTTTCGGCTGCCCGCCTCGAATGACCTCCCGCAGATTGTTTTGTGCATGGACCAGAAGAGCAGGGTCGGTATCCGGAAGCTGTGAATAGAGTTGCACCACGAGATGCTGGAGAGGCGGGAAGCCTGCCACCGTATCCGCCATCGGCCCGACGCGGGCAAGCGTCGTCGTCACCTGCGCTTCGATTTCGTCCAACTGCTCGTAGTTGGCGCGCATCGATTGAACGATGTCGAATTCCTGGCTTGCGCTCACCCATTGGCAAAAAATCCCAGGTGAAACCCCGGCGATTTTTGGCGACGTCTCCGCCAGTTCCAGCCAGAAGATACGACAACCGATGGACCGGTTGATGGCGTCGGGGGAGACATGGCCGGCCCTGAACCCCTGCTTGACATGCCCAGCATCAATATTCTTGTGGCGTCGTGGCCACCCGATCGAGAAGGAATGGTCGGTTTGCCGCTTGAAAACGCTCACCCGCAGGGCGTTGCGCGGTTCAATCAGCTTGCGGATTGCATTCAGCCAGGATCCGACGTCGTTTCCTTGAATCTTGAATTCGATTTCCGGAGCCGCATCGGCGGCAGAGGTCAAGTCGGCGAGTTCTTCGTCGCTGAAGAGCTGCTCGTAGATGAGCTGCCCCTCATTGCCCTTCTCGACCCGTTCCTTTTCCTGGCTGACGAATTCGCTGATCAGGTCGCGAATGTGGTTGCGATAATCAGTGATTTCCTCGGTAGCGCCTTTGACCAGATCATCATTCTGAACGCCGTTTTCCACGAATTTGATTTCGCCCAACGCGATGGGCTTTGCGGTCCACAGTTGAATGGCCAATCTGGCCAATAAAAAGATACCGATTAAAAGAACACCGGTGTAGAGAATTCTGGCTATTATGTTGGAAATATTTGATGCGGTAAATATTTCACTAACATCCATTTTTCCAGCTCCGCCTGCATTTGAATAGTAACAATAAGTCCGCTGGAAGTAAATTGGAGGCGGCCCGGTCTCGATCGCCGTCAGGCCGATCGATCATCGGAAACGGGCCTCTCACACTGGATCGTTTCCGCACCGAGGCGGCGCGAATCCGACCGTTCCGACAGAGACGACGGCTTCCTACGTATCGATCGCGAAGGCGCGCATGGTGCGCGCCCTGTCGGGTGAGGAAATTCAATGTCGCAAAAACTTCTGATGTCGCGCCGTGCCACATTTGCAGCTGGAACGGCCGGTCTGGTTGCCGTGGCGGCCGGTGTGCCGGTTGCGGGCCGGGCCCAGTCGCAGCCGCCGCTTCAACTGCCGATCTCGTCGGAATTTCCATTCGCCAAAAATACGGTCGAGGTCGAGGGGTCGACAATCGCCTATGTTGACGAGGGCAGTGGTCAGCCAGTGCTTTTTCTGCACGGCAATCCGACATCGTCCTACCTGTGGCGCAACATCATCCCATATGTCGTCGCTGCCGGGTATCGCGCCGTGGCGCCGGATCTGATCGGCATGGGCGACAGCGCGAAGCCCGACATCGAATATCGGCTGCAGGACCACGTGGCATATATGGATGGTTTTATAGACGCGCTTGCTCTCGATGACATGGTCCTGGTCATCCACGATTGGGGCTCGGTGATCGGCATGCGTCACGCGCGGTTGAATCCCGATCGGGTGGCCGCTGTTGCCTTCATGGAGGCGCTTGTTCCACCGGCATTGCCAATGCCAAGTTACGAGGCCATGGGGCCGCAACTGGGCCCGCTGTTTCGTGATCTGCGCACAGCGGATGTCGGCGAGAAGATGGTTCTCGACGGCAATTTCTTTATCGAGACCATACTGCCCGAGATGGGCGTGGTGCGGTCCCTGAGCGAAGCAGAGATGGCGGCCTATCGCGCGCCGTTCCCGACGCGTCAGAGCCGGTTGCCCACCTTGCAGTGGCCGCGCGAAGTCCCTATCGGAGGAGAGCCCGCCTTTGCCGAAGCCGAGGTTCTGAAGAATGGCGAATGGCTCATGGCGAGCCCGATACCGAAACTGCTGTTTCATGCGGAACCGGGTGCTTTGGCTCCGAAGCCGGTGGTCGATTACCTGAGTGAAAACGTGCCCAATCTTGAGGTCCGGTTCGTTGGTGCTGGCACGCATTTCCTGCAGGAGGATCACCCGCACCTGATCGGTCAGGGTATTGCCGACTGGCTGCGCCGGAACAAGCCGCATGCCTCCTGACAAGCTCTGTCAGTAGGCCGATCGTCACGACCTTTACGGGTAACGCGGCTTCGCCGAAGTTACGCAACTGTGATCGGTCGGGTCTGTTTCCCGTCTCGGCTGCGCCTTATTTCAACCGGATATTCGGGGTGCGGCTGATGCGGGGCGCGGAGCGATTGGGCACCGTATATTCCTGAAAAGGCGGCGAAAAGGAGAGCGGTGATCCGGCAAGACGGCAGTGCATTCAACTCCGCAACCAATGAGGTATCGTGACAGTGACGCTCAAACACCGCTCCTTGCCAGCAACCGATACTGGCATTTCCCTGTACCACTCCGTTCGCGCCCGCAGCGAGGCGCTTGTCGAAGGGTTGAGTCCGGAAGACATGACCTTGCAGTCCATGGAGGACGCAAGTCCCGCCAAATGGCACCTTGCTCATACCAGCTGGTTTTTCGAAGAGTTCATTCTGAAGCCTCGCGTATCGGGCTACAAATCACCGGACGAACGTTTTGCATTTCTGTTCAACTCCTATTACGTCCAGGCCGGCCCGCGGCACACCCGCTCCAAACGGGGCATGCTGTCGCGCCCGCTGGTTTCCGAAGTGCTGGAATATCGCGCCCATGTCGATGAAGCGATGCGTCTGCTACTGGATGAAGAACGTCACGACAGCGAAGAGATCCAAGGCCTGACAGAACTCGGCTGTCACCATGAAATGCAGCATCAGGAGCTATTGGTCACTGACCTGTTGCACGCCCTGTCTCACAACCCTTTGCTGCCGGCCTATCGCGCGCCCGAACCGATTAAACTGTCGAACGAGCAACCGCTCGGTTGGATTGACCACGAAGGTGGCCTCGTAGAGATCGGCCACGATGGCAATGGTTTTGCCTATGATTGCGAGGGACCGCGTCACCGGCTGTGGCTCGACCCATTCCGCTTGGCGTCGAGACCCGTCACCAACCGGGACTGGATCGCCTTCATGGAGGATGGCGGCTATCGAACCGCGACCCTGTGGCTGTCAGACGGCTGGGCGTGCAGCCAGCGCGAAGGCTGGGACGCACCGCTTTACTGGTGGCGCCAGGATGACGAGTGGTGGAGTTACTCGCTGCGCGGCGCACAACCTGTCAACCTCGACGCACCGGTGGTTCATGTCAGCTACTACGAAGCCGACGCCTATGCGCGCTGGGCTGGCAAACGGCTGCCGGGCGAAGCAGAATGGGAGGTGGCCGCTCGCGACCGGCCGATCCGCGGCAATTTTCTCGACAGCGGCAATTACCGGCCGATGCCGTCCGACATCCGCTCTTTGAAGGCGGATTCGGAGACTGGCGAGCAGTTCTGGGGTGACGTCTGGGAATGGACGCGCAGCCCGTTCACGCCCTATCCCGGCTTTCGTCCGCCCGAGGGAGCAATCGGCGAATACAACGGCAAGTTCATGTGCAACCAGTTTGTTCTGCGCGGCGGTTCTTGCGCCACGCCGCTGGCGCAAATGCGGCCCTCCTATCGCACCTTCTTTTATCCTCACCAGCGCTGGCAGATGCTGGGACTAAGGCTCGCCGCAGACGGTGAAAAGCGTGACGGAACCCGAACCACGCACGCGGCTGCCATGCCCGCCAACGGCTTTGCCGGCTCGATCCTGTCAGGCCTCAGAGCCGAGCAGAAAACGATTGAAAGCAAATGGCTTTACGACGCGGCGGGGTCCGAACTGTTTGACCGCATCACCCGCTTGGACGATTACTATCCGACGCGAACCGAGACGACCATTCTGGAAGCGCGTGCCGGAGATCTCCAGAATCATGGCCCAGAGGGTGCTGCACTGGTCGAACTGGGCAGTGGATCCAGCGTCAAGACCCGCATTCTTCTCGATGCCCTGCCGCAACTGGCTGCCTATGTGCCCGTGGATATATCAGCCGAACATCTGATCGATGCAGCCCGACTGCTGGCCGACGATTACACCGCATTGGATGTGCATCCGGTTGTGGCGGACTTCACCGCGGATTTCGAATTGCCGGAAGCCTGCGTGGATGCGTCCAAGGTTCTGTTCTTTCCCGGATCGACGATCGGCAATTTTTCGGTTGAGGCGAGTATCGATTTGATGCGTCGACTGCGGGGAATCAAAAATGTTGCGGCATTTGTTGTCGGGTTTGATCTCGTCAAAGACCGCGATACTTTGCTGCGCGCCTATGACGACAGCGAAGGTGTGACCGCGGCGTTCAATCTCAACCTGTTGACCCGCATCAACCGTGAGCTCGGTGCCAGTTTCGACACCGCCGCATTTCGCCATAAAGCCCGTTGGAACGACAGCGAGTCCCGCATCGAAATGCATCTTGTCAGCCGCGAAAGTCAGCAAGTGACCGTTGGTGGCGAGATCATGCAATTTGCAGAAGGAGAAACGATCCACACGGAAAATTCGCACAAGTACACGCCGGATCGTTTCAAGGATCTGGCCGGGCGTGCCGGCTGGCAGCTCGCCGACTTATGGACCGACGAAAACAATCACTTCGGTGTGGCGGTGCTGACCTGAAGCGTATCGCGTGTCGGCAGCACCAGGCCAGTACGCCGGCGGTTCCGACGGGAGCCGCCGGCGATTTTTTTGGCGCGCAGCATTGTCACACCCGGTCGATCAGTTCGCACATGAGCTTGCTCAATGCTCCCGGCCTGTTAAAACAGCGCGTGCACTGCAGCAAAATCGAGCGGTTGCATCGACGAATAAGACGACGACACAACCAAAATCGAGGAGCAGGCGGCATGAACGACAACGAAACCGGCGAACAGCAATCGACCTTTGCCGGACGGGTGAAAGCGGCACGGGAAGCTCAGAACCTGACGCGGGATGAATTGGCGGCCCGGCTGGGGCTGACCCCGAAAACACTCGCAGGATGGGAGTCCGGCAAAACCCGCCCTCGATCCAACAAGACTCAAATGCTTGCGGCCATTCTGAATGTTTCCCTGCGGTGGTTGATCAGCGGGATCGCCGAGAGCGCTCAGGAAGGTGTGCAGAAACGGGTCGATCCGCCTCGCGGCGCGGCGCTGCGCGACATCCTCGATGAGATGCGCGAACTGAAAACCGAACTCAGTGCATCGGCAAAGAAGTTGAATCGTCTGGAAAGACAGCTCGAGGACGCGCTGTAAAACACTTCCGGCGGTTGTTCAGATCCAGCGGCGGACCTGGTTCTTGTAGTCTTCGTAAGCGCTGCCGAATTTGGAGGTCAGGTACCGCTCTTCGCGTGTGATCACATAGTACTGGATGAACGCCAGAAACGGGATGATCATGACCAACGCTCCAAGGCTGGCCCCGCAGACTGCAATTCCCGCCTGCACTGTGGCCATTCCGAGGTAGATCGGATTGCGCGAATAGCCGTAGATACCGGTGGTAATCAGTGCCGTCGTCGGATGCCAAGGCTCGATGTTGGTGCCCGCGCGTCGATGTCCAATAGCTCCGGCGGCCATCAGCCACAAACCGGCCAAGGTTATGATGCTGCCCAGCACCAGAGAGCCGGTGCCTGTTGCGCGCCCCGCAAACCAGGGCGAATCCCACCACAAGCCCGCCAGCAGCGCTGCCAGGAAAACCAGCGGTGGCGGAATTCTCACTCCCGCATTGTCTGATTTGTCCATCTCGGGACTCCCCGCTCCCAAGCAGGAAATATGGCTGTCGCCTGAATGTTCAAGCGGTTCTCTTGCCTCGGAAAAGCCCGAATTCAATTCCCACGTCCGATGCATACAGGCACGGCGGGCGGGTCGGCCATCCAACCGGAAGAGGAGATCAACATGCGTACGATGCTTGTCACACTGGCAGCCGTCGCGGGCCTCACTGCCCCGGCGCTGGCAACGACCTTGATGGTCGGCAACAAATTCGAGGGAACGGTCAGCTTTATCGACCTCGAATCCGGAACCGAAATGGCCCGGCCAGTCACCGGAGGATCGCCCCATGAATTGGCGCTGTCGCCGGACGGAAAGACCGTCGTGGTCGTGTCCTACCTGGAAGACGGATACATCGGTGAAGAACTCAACGTTTTCGATGTCGCCACCGCAAGTTTGCGCAACACGATCTCAACCGCGCCGCACCAGGCACCGCACGGCATTGCCTGGCTGGCCGATTCCAACGACGTCATCGCCACTACGGAGGAAACCCGTGATGTCATCCGCGTCGACATCGATCGCGGAAAAGTAACGGGCATCGCGCCGACAGATCAGTTGGGATCGCATCTCCTTGCGCTTTCGCCCGACTCCGAAACGGTCTTCGTGACCAGCAGAGGGTCTGATACGCTGAGCGTGATCGACACGGAAACCATGCGTTTGCGCCAGACGATCGAAGCCGGTGAGGGACCTGAGGCTGTCGATGTCAGCCCGGATGGCCGGACGCTTTGGGTCGGAAACAATCAGTCGCAGGACATTTTTGTTTTCGACGTCGATACGATGGATCACCTGGCCCACATCGATGCGGGATTCCTGCCCATTCGAGTTCGTTTCCACCCGGAGGGCCACGCCGTTGCCGTCGCTGACCTGCATCAGGACCGCATTGTCGTTTACGATGCGGCTTCCCATGCCGAAATTGCCGAAGTTGATCTGAAGTCGGTTGGCGCGACAACCCCGGCATCGCTGCTCTTTGCTCCCGATGGCTCCTCACTGTTTGTCGGTGCGCAGGCGAGTGGCAATGTCGTCGAGATCGACACCAGCGACTGGACGGTCAATCGCATTCTATCCGCCGGAGACGGTGCCGACGGGCTCGCCTTCAGCGATGTATCGATGAAGGTCTGAGACCTTCTGCCAAGCCGGGTCAGTTGAGCAGGAACTCACCGTCTATCTTGCGCCACTCGCCCGGCTTGATCAGATGTTGATGCGAATAGGCTACCGAATGGATCGGCCCGTCGAGTTTTTCCTGCCAGAAATCCAAGAAGCGGAACAGTTTCGGAAATTCCGGTGCCAGGTCGTAATCCTGCCAAAGATAGGTCTGAAGCACCTGCTTGAAATCCGGCATGCGGTAGTAAATCTGGGCGGTGGTCAGACCATGCCCGCTTAACATCAACTCGATTTCCTTGTTGCTCATGCAGCCCTCTTTGTTGTTCCCCGGAAGATATGATGCCCGATTCGAGCGCTTTGTCAAAACAAGCGTGTGCTGAAATGCGAGTGATAACAGTGTGTTAGCACTCATACCTGATGAGTGCTGATGGCGCTTGAACGCCACGATCGGCCGGCCCTTCTGGCGCGACGCGGTTGAATCTGGGCCAGTTTGGAGACGGCAATGCTATCCATGGTTGTGTTTTGGCGCGCTATAGACCCACATAAGGAAAAACCGGTTAGGAAAAACGGATGCTGAACTTCTTGCGCAATGCCATTTTGCGATCGCAGCCCACGATCGGTACGGATGATATGGAATGGCAGCTTGAAGCCTGGTCTTGGTTGTTCCGCAATCTGGGAGGCCTCGAGGCGCTTTCAGCCTATCCCATGAAGTTGCCGTCACGGGCTGACTTTCCGCCGTCGGGCGAAACCGGCCTGGAGCACGTGGAAGCCGTCTTTCAACAGGTGACCCGGTGCTTTGGCGTTGACGGCACCAACTTCCGTCTCGAACTGCAGGAGCCGGATGTCGACCCGCTTGTCGCGCCAATGGCGGCGGTGGTCGACCCGCCGGCCGGCCCGCTGGGCACTTACCGGACAGATGACGAGCGGCATCTGATAACCGTCAATCCGAAAGCCCTGGCGGACCTTGAACAACTGATCTCCATCCTTGCCCATGAAATCTGCCATCCGATTTTGCTGTCGATCGCAGACGAGCCGCCGGGTGGCGCAGAAGCGGAGGAGTTCGCCACCGATCTCGCCATGGTGTTTTTCGGTTTCGGGATCTTCGGCGCCAACACCGCCCTGGTCCACCGGCAATACCATGATACCGCGTCGGGATCCCAGGGGTGGTCGATCAGCCGCTCCGGCTACCTGACCCAGAACGAGTGGGGCTTCGCGCTTGCGGTCCGACAGCACCTGCTGCCGGATACCGACGATTCCTGGTCGCGCCACCTGGTGACGGGAGCGCTGGCCCACTACACCAAGAACGGTAAATTCCTTAGCAGCAATGCTGAGTTGATTGAGGGTCTGCTTGATGTCCAACAGGACAGATAGCTCACTTTTGACAGACCCAAGTTGAAAGTTGCCTGCGGCCCTCTGGACCCTCCACACCCATCGAGCAAAAACAGCGAGTAGGAAAAATGGAATCCGATACCGCCTTGTCCGACATTCAATCGGCTGTTGTTCGGTTGCAGTCAATGCCCGAACTAGCAACATCGCCCGCTGACCCATCCGCCTTGGATCACTTGAAAGTTCTTTGCCCAGACCTCCCGCAGGATGTCGCCTACTTGTACGCGCGTATCGGTCAAACCCAAGAAGCTATCGGCGTCGGATTCGAGCTGATGAGCATTGCGGATATCTTCAATTTCTATGACAGTGCGGATGATGAAGTCAGCCAAGGTGTATACGGAGAACTCCTGAATCCGCGTGTGATGTTGCCCCTCTTTTGGGAGGGAGGCGGGAACTATGCCGGGATATTTGTGGGCGGACCCTTACGTGGACGTTGTTTCATCCATGATCATGATGAGCCGCTAAATCTACCTCTTTTTCATAATCTTGGCCGAATGATCCTTGCCTTTGCGGATGGCCAGGACCTGGAGGATTTCGAAGAGCTGGCGGGAGATTATCCGTCATTGGATGACTCAAACCTTCTTGCCGATGATGCCGAACTGTCTCAACAATTCAGAGACCGATACCTCCGAGACAAACCTAAGGACAGTTATTGGGCACTGCTGAGCATGCAGCTTTCGTCATCTAGTGATACCGCCCTTCTCGTCCAAATGCTGAGCGATGATGATCAGTGGGTGCAGGCCAGAGCTTGCGAACTAACAGGGTTGCGTCGCTTTGTCGGCGGCATAGATCAGATGGTCAATCTCGCACTTCAGGGCTCGAACGGCCCGACAATTGCGACATTGGTTGCATTGCGCGACTGGAATGCTCCGGAAGCCTTGGAGGCTCTGAATTTATTGAAGAAATCTCTGCCGGATGGTTTTTCAGGATACTGGCGATCCGGGAACTGAATTCTATGCGGCATAGGGTCTAGCCACGTCGCAAAAATCATAACGTCCCGGCGGGCAACAAGGAATTCGACGTGGATGGGCGTCGAAAGCACGCAGTGCCCGCCGGTCCGCTGCCCCTACCGGGCCATCCCTGACTTCCATAAATAGCGCTCGGCCAAGCGGCGGCAAGATCCTGCGACCGCCCGACCCGGTGGCCTTTACATAACTTTACGCTTCGGAAAAGCGGCCGAAATGGCGGGTTCCCACATCCCTATTACGAGGCGCGGCCAATCCGGACGCGCCCGTAAGTCGAGGGAAATCACATCATGAAAACGAACGCGCCCCATTCATTTCTGCGCATGGCTTCTGCCGGCGGTGTCTTCCTGTTGGGCTTCACGCTGTTGACCGCCTATGCCCAGGCGCAGTCGAAGTCCGCACTTGGCCAGCAGGAGAGCGCGGTCCAGCGTGCGGCAAGCGAGTTGCAACTGACCACCGACCAACAGGTCGCATTCGTCCGCATCATCGGCGACTTTCGCGACTCCGTTGATGCGACCATGGAGAAATACAATTTCGACCCGGAGGAGGGGCGGCCGCCCCTGCGCCACTCCATGGCCATTCGTTCCGACATGAAATCGAATGTAGACGTGATGGAACAGCAGCTCGCAGCGGTGCTGACGTCGGAGCAGATGCATAAATTCAGGATCATTCGACGCCAGATGCGCGCGCAGGTCGGGTCCTGAGGAATCGCCTTTACCTTTCTTTACATTGCCGAAAAGCCGCCGAAACGCCGGCCACTTAAATTGACATCAAGGCGGATGGTCCGCCGCCACCGTGAAGGAGAAGCACAGTGACAAACAACCAGCAAAATCCGAAATCCGATTGGCTGAGCCGCGGCAATCGCCGTCTCGTCGCCTTCGTCGCCGGCGTCGGTATCATCGCCGGAAGCGCCTTCGCGGTTCAGGCCTTCGCCCAGACCAAGACCTACTCCCATCTCAAGCTCTACGCGAGTGAGGATGTAAGAGAGGGCGGCGGCGGAGCGCTGCAGACCATTGGCTGGCGCGGCCATCGGCGCGGCGGCTGGGCCAATCTGAGCGAATCGGAAATCGAAGAGCGCATAACGCGGGTCGTCCGGCATGCCGGCATCGAAATCGACGCCACGCCTGAACAGGAAGCCCAGATCATCGCCATTCTGATGCCGGTAGCGCTCAATATGAAATCGATGCGCGGCGAAATGCAGGGAACCGGCTTTGAGTTTGCCGAACTTCTGACCGCCAACACCGTCGATCGTGCCGCAATCGAGGAACTTCGGGCCGAGAAGGTTGCGGAGGCCGGCGAGATCAGCAAACAATGGGTTAACGCCATTACCGACGTGGCCATGGTGCTGACGGCCGAACAGCGGCAGCAGGTCGAGGATCGCCTCGAGGACCTGCGCTCCTGGCGGCGGTGGGGCCGCTGAGCCTTGACGGAGCGGTGAAACGGGACGTAACAGCCGCGTGTCATGAATCAACGCATCCTTCTCATTGAAGACGACAGCCGACTCGCCGAGATGGTTAGGGACTATCTCGGCGAGTCCGATTTCGACGTCACGATCGCCGAAACCGGTCAGTCCGGTCTCGATCGACAGGCCACCGGTCAGTTCGATGCCGTTCTGCTCGATCTGATGCTGCCCGACATGGATGGTCTCGAAGTCTGCCGGGCACTGCGCAGTCGCGACCGGATCCCCATCATGATGCTGACCGCCAAGGGCGAGCCGCTGGACCGCATCATTGGCCTCGAGCTCGGTGCCGACGACTATCTGCCGAAGCCATTCGAACCGCGCGAACTGCTGGCAAGGCTCAGGGCAATTCTGCGCCGCGGCAGAGAGGATGAGCAGGGCGGAGTATTGCGATTTGGCAGTTTGGAAATCGATACCCACGCCATGGAAGCGCGTGTCGACAACCGCGTTTGCGCCTTGACTGCGCATCAGTTCAAGCTGCTTGAAATACTGGCGTCGAGGGCCGGGCGGGTTCTCAGCCGTGACACCATCATGAATGCCCTGAAGGGCGAAAACCTGGCGGCGTTCGACCGGTCGATCGACGTGCACGTCTCGCGCATTCGTTCCGAAATCGAGGACGATCCCAACCGTCCGCGCCGCCTGATTACCGTGCGTGGGGCCGGCTACGTGTTCGCCCGTTCGCAGGACTGACCTTTGGGCTCCCCCCGTGCTGAGACGTAAGCTTTACCTGCAGATCTACCTGACGATCATTGCCAGCCTGGTGCTGATGGTGGTGCTCGGCGGCCTGTTGTGGGACGTGCTCGACGGCGATCGCGCCGATCGCGGTATTCTGGACAAGGCGGAAAAATTTGCCGCACTGGTGCTGCCACCCGCTGATGCACCGGCTTCCGAGCAACAGGAGTTCATTGCCCGCCTGGGTCGGGACCTGGACGTGCGCATCGGACTTTACGATGCCAATGGCGATACGATCGCCACTTTTGACAATCCGACCCTTCCGCCACGCCGCCATTACGGCGAGAGCGATTGGCACCGTGGTCGCGGGGGACCGGTGCTGTCCCTTGATCTGCCGGACGGGCGATGGCTGGTGCTCAATCCGAACCGCGACTCCGAGTTCAGCCCGGTCTTGAGCCTGCTCGCCATGCTCGCGCTCGTCGCGGTGTGCGTCGGCCTTGCTGCCTTTCCCTTCGTGCGTCAGCTCACCCGGCGGCTTGAACGCCTGCAGCGAGGTGTCGAGCGCATCGGTGCCGGTGATCTCAGCGCCCGTGTCGAGGTCAAGGGGCGGGACGAGGTGGCGCGGCTTGCCGAAAGTTTCAATGAGGCGGCCGAGAAAATCGAAAACTTGGTCGGCGCCCACCGGCTTTTGCTCGCCAATGCTTCGCACGAATTGCGCACGCCGCTGTCGCGCATTCGGCTTGGCCTGGAGATGTCGGAGGAGCGAGACACGCCCGAAAGGCGCGCCGCCCTGCGGCGAGACATCGCGGAACTTGATGCACTGGTCGACGAAATCCTGCTGATGAGCCGTCTCGACGCCGGCAACCGGCTGGAGGACGATCAGGCGATCGATCTGGTCGCTTTGGCGGCCGAGGAGTGCGCGCGATACGACGACTGCGTCGTCGAAGGCGCCGCACCGGAAATCCGCGGCGATCCGCTGTTGCTTCATCGCCTTATGCGCAACCTGCTCGAAAATGCCTGCAAACACGGAAGCCCGCCGGTCACCGTCGAGATCGCCGCTTCCGGTGACATGGTGACCATGACCGTTTCCGACAGTGGTGACGGGATCCCGGATGCCGACCGGGAGAAGGTGTTTCAGCCCTTCTATCGCGGTTCCGGCAAGCAGAATGTCACCGGGTACGGGCTCGGATTGCCGCTGGTTCGCCAAATCGCGGAAGCCCATGGGGGGACGGTCACCCTGGTTGACCGGGCGCAACACCGCTCGGCAATCAGGGTGATTCTTCCATGCCGGCCCATGGATATCGACGAAACCGGATAGACACCTGAGCGATCACTGAAACAGGTCTGCCCTCCTCGCCGTGCAGGCCGAACTGCATTATCTTAATTGATGCAAAGAAAATGAATGTTTTATTGACCCAGATCAAGCCGACAGCCCGCGGTTTCTGTTCATATGACGACACGGTTCGGGGTTTGAGCTACCGGCCGGTGGGGGGCATCAGGCAAGTCGATGGCAGCGCATGCCGCGTTCTGAGGTCTCCACCGAGCCAGACCGTTGGGACTGGGGTGCCGACCGCGACCTTAGACGGGTAATCGCGCTGCTTGCAGCCACATGATGGGTTTGATGACGAAAACCGGAAACGCACTGACTGTGCGCACCTGGCTGGGTGTGCTTGTCCTGGCGCTGGCCCTTGGGCTGCTTGGCGTCGGCCCTGCTATTGCTCAGGCATCCAAAGTGGAACTGACGGATTTTGTGTCCAAGCATCCGGCTGGCGGCCTGGTAGACGGGGCGACGGCCTACGGCGCGATGCGGGACGACATCCCCGTCGTTCCGGTGCTGAAGGGCAGTGAGGTGATGGGCTATGCCTTCATCACGTCGGATTTCGTCGGGACGACCGGCTACTCCGGCAAGCCCATCCATGTCTTGGCGGCAATCGCGCCGGACGGAAAGCTGCTGCGCGCAGAATTGGTCGAGCACTCGGAACCGATCGTGTTGATCGGCATTCCCGACCGCAAGATCAAGGCATTGACCGAGAGCTACGCCGGGCTCGACATCGTCGCGGAGGCAGCGGCGGGCGGCTCGGCGCACGAACTGGACATCATTTCAGGCGCGACCGTGACCATCATGGTGATCGACGATTCCATCGTTCGCTCGGCCATCAAGGTCGCGCGCGCGCTGGGCCTCGGCGGGTTGGCTCCGGAGGTCGCCAGCGCCGGGCCCAGGTATCTGCTCGACATGGAGCAGACGGGTGTCGAGGACTGGCAGACCCTGTCCGGTGACGGCTCGTCCAGGCGACTGACCCTCGATGTCGGCCAGATCAACGACGCGTTCGAGAAGTCCGGTGACGAGCGGGCCGCCAAGCGCCCCGAACCCGGCAACCCCGACGACACCTATATCGACCTGCATGCCGCGCTGGTTTCGGCGCCGATAATCGGCCGCAGCCTGCTGGGTGACGCCGAATACAGGAATCTGACCGACTGGATGGAGGAGGGCGAACAGGCCATCCTGCTCGCCGGTCGAGGCCGCTATTCCTTCAAGGGCTCCGGCTACGTGCGCGGCGGCATCTTTGACCGCATCCAGCTGATCCAGGGCGATATCTCGGTGCGCTTCTTCGACCGACAGCATCGCCGGCTAGGTGCCATTGCCGCCGATGGTGCGCCGAGTTTCAAGGAAATCGACCTTTTCAAGATCCCGGCCGATGCCGGTTTCGATCCGACCGAACCGTGGCGCATCCAGCTGCTTGCGAACCGCGCTGTGGGTCCCGTCGACAAGGCCTTCCTGACTTTCGATCTCGGCTATCGCCTGCCGGACCGCTATCGGGTCGTTGTCGATCCGCCGGCAACTCAGGCCGCCGCTGTGGATGCCGATGACGATGCGGCGGCCCGGGCCGAACTTTGGAAACGCATTTGGCGGGACAAACAGATCGAGATTGGCGTGTTGCTGGCCATGCTGACCGGCCTCACCGGCGTGTTCTTCTTCCAGAAACAGGTCACCCGCAACGAACGCGCCTTCTTCTGGTTCCGCATGGGTTTTCTGACCCTGACGCTGGTCTTCCTCGGATGGATGGAAAATGCCCAACTGTCGGTGGTCAACCTGATGGCGCTGGGCGCCTCGCTGACCAGTGGTTTCACCTGGGATGCCTTCCTGCTTGATCCCCTGGTTTTCATCCTGTGGTTCTCGGTCGCCGCCTCGCTGCTGTTCTGGGGCCGTGGTGCTTTCTGCGGCTGGCTGTGTCCGTTCGGTGCATTGCAGGAACTCACCAACCGCGCTGCGCGTTTCTTTCGCGTGCCGCAGTGGCGCATTCCCTGGGGGCTGCACGAGCGTCTCTGGCCCATCAAGTACATCCTGTTTCTGGGCCTGTTTGGACTGTCGCTTGTATCGATCCCGTTGGCCGAAACCTACGCCGAAGTCGAGCCGTTCAAGACAGCAATCATATTGAAGTTTCAGCGCGCGTGGCCCTTCGTCCTTTTTGCCCTGGCGCTGCTGGCTGCAGGGCTGTTCGTCGAGCGCTTCTACTGCCGCTATCTCTGCCCGTTGGGTGCGGCGCTCGCCATTCCGGGGCGCATGCGCATGTTCGACTGGCTGAAGCGGTACCGTATGTGCGGCGATCCCTGCCAGATCTGCGCCAACGAATGCATGGTCCAGTCGATCCACCCGACCGGCGAAATTAATCCCAACGAATGTCTGTCCTGCCTGCATTGCCAGGTTCTCTACCAGGACGACCAGAAATGTCCCGTCTGCATCAAGCAACGCAAATGGCGGGAAAAACTGGCCCGTAGCACGGCGGGATCCGCCGAAGCGATGGACCGCATGATCGGCCAGGCGAAAGCCACAAATCAGGAGAGCTGAGATGTCAATGGAAGATGACAGGAAAGAAGGCGTATCCCGCAGGGATCTGCTGACCGGAACCGCCGCCGGGGCGGTGGTTGCCGGAACGCTGGCGACAGCCGGCGGGGCCATGCTGAGCCCGACGCCCGCAAGGGCTGCGGGTGCTGCGCTGCAGCCTGGTGAACTGGATGAATATTACGGGTTCTGGTCGTCCGGCCAGTCAGGCGAGATGCGCATTCTCGGCATTCCGTCCATGCGCGAATTGATGCGCGTTCCGGTATTCAACCGCTGCTCCGCCACCGGCTGGGGCTCGACCAATGAATCGCTGAAAGTCCTGACCGAAGGCCTGTTGCCTGAGTCCAAGGAGTTTCTCGCCAAGCGCGGCCAGGTGACCTATCACAACGGCGACCTGCACCACCCGCACATGTCGTTCACCGAAGGCACCTATGACGGCCGCTATCTGTTTATGAACGACAAGGCCAACACGCGTGTTGCCCGGGTGCGCTGCGACGTGATGAAATGCGACAAGATCATCGAAATACCCAACGCCTCGGATATTCACGGCCTGAGGCCGCAGAAATATCCGCGCACCGGCTACGTCTTTGCCAATGGCGAGCACCGCATCCCGCTGGTCAATGACGGCTCCATCCTCGACAGCCCGGAAGATTACGTTGCCATTTTCACGGCGATTGACGGCGACACGATGGAAATCGCCTGGCAGGTCATCGTCGACGGCAACCTCGACAATGTTGATGCCGACTACCAGGGCAAATATGCCGTTTCATCCTGCTACAATTCGGAGAACGGCGTGACGCTGGCCGACATGACGGAATCCGAAATGGACCATGCCGTCATTTTCAACATCGAGCGTATCGAGGCCGCGGTCGCGGCCGGCGATTACGAGGAATATAACGGCGTGAAGGTGCTCGACGGCCGCAAGGGCTCGCCGCTTACGGCCTATATTCCGATCCCCAACAGCCCGCACGGCGTCAATTCCTCGCCGGACGGCAAATACGTGATGATCAATGGCAAGCTGTCGCCGACGGTTTCTGTGATCGCCTACGACAAGGTCGACGCGGTGTTCAACGGCGCCGATCCGCGCTCCTGCATCGTTGCCGAACCGGAACTCGGTCTCGGACCGCTTCACACGGCCTTCGACGGCAAGGGCAACGCCCACACGACGCTGTTCCTCGACAGCCAGAGTTGCAAATGGAACATCGACAAGGCGATCCGTCAGTACAATGGCGAAGACGTCGATCCGATCATCTCCAAGACCGACGTCCAATATCAGCCCGGTCACAATCACACCTCGATGGGCGAGACCAATGAGGCGGACGGGAAGTGGTTGATTTCGCTCAACAAGTTTTCCAAGGACCGGTTCCTCAACGTGGGTCCGCTGAAGCCGGAGAATGAGCAGCTTCTCGACATCTCCAGTGACACGCCTGTGGTGGTGCATGATGGCCCGACCTTCGCCGAGCCGCATGACTGCATCATCGTTCACAGGTCCAAGGTGAACCCGCTCAACGTCTGGAATCGTGACGATCCGCTGTGGGAAGATTGCCGCAAGCAGGCTGAAGCCGACGGTGTCGTGCTGGAGGACGGTCACGACGAGATCATCCGCGACGGTAACAAGGTACGCGTCTACATGTATTCGGCGGCGCCCACCTTCTCGATGGAGCAGTTCACGGTCAAACAGGGCGACGAGGTGACGCTTTTCCTGACCAACATCGACGATGTCGACGACCTGACGCACGGCTTCACGCTGGGCAACCACGGCATCTGCTTCGAAGTCGGGCCGCAGGCAACGGCCTCGGTCACCTTCACCGCCGATCGTCCGGGTGTGCATTGGTATTACTGCCAGTGGTTCTGTCATGCGCTGCACATGGAAATGCGCGGCCGCATGCTGGTCGAGCCAGCGTAGGGACCATCGCGATGTCGCTTCGTCCGTTGCTGATTGCTGCACTGTTGTTCCCGGTGTCCGTCGCCGGGGCGGCGGAGCATGGTGTGCCGGCGACGGATGGAGCGCTGGCGACAGCCATCAAAACGGCGAAGGCGGGCGATGTGCTGCGCCTTCGCCCCGGTACCCATGCCGGTCCGGTCGTGATCGACAAGCCGATAACGCTGGACGGGCAGGGGACCGCAACAATCCGCGGCAACGAAACGGGATCGGTCGTTTCCGTGACGGTACCGGACGTGACTGTGAAGGGCCTGACGATTGTCGGATCGGGGTCCAGGGGCAAGGGTCGTGATGCCGGTGTTTCGCTCGGCAAGAAAGCCGCCCGCGCGCTCGTCACCGACAACCGCATAATTGGCAACCTTGTCGGCGTCGATATCCGTGGTTCGCGAAACGCTCGCGTCGAAAACAACGTCATTGAAGGTCGGCAGGATCACCGCATGAACGCCCGTGGAAACGGCGTTTATGTCTGGAATGCGCCGGGCGCCTCCGTAACAGGCAACGATATCCGCTGGGGTCGCGACGGCATCTTCGTCAACACCTCGAAGAAGAACGTCTTTTCCGACAATCGCTTTCGCGATCTCCGCTTTGCCGTTCACTACATGTATGCCCATGACAGCGTCGTCTCCGGCAACGTGTCGCTCGGCAACCATCTCGGGTACGCCATCATGTATTCCGACCGGGTGCGCATCGAGGGCAACCTGTCACGCGGCGACCGTGATCACGGCATCATGATGAACTACACCAACCGCAGCGAAGTGGTCGGCAATCATGTCGAGGCGGGCAGCGGGAAATGCGTGTTCATCTACAACGCCCACAAGAATCGCCTGCACGACAATCGCTTCGAAGGCTGTGACATCGGCGTGCATTTCACCGCCGGTTCAGAACGCAACGAGATCGTCGGCAACGCTTTCATCGGCAATCGCACCCAGGTCAAATATGTCGGCTCGCGCTGGCTCGACTGGAGCCGCGACGGCCGCGGCAATTACTGGTCCGACCACGCCGCTTTCGATCTCGACGGCAACGGCATCGCCGATCAGGCCTACCGGCCGAACGACATCATGGATCATGTGCTGTGGACCCAGCCGGCCGCGCGCACGCTGCTCGGTTCGCCCGCGGTGCAACTGATCCGCTGGTCGCAATCGGCATTCCCGGCGCTGTTGCCGGGTGGCGTGACAGATCGTGCACCGTTGATGCAGCCGGTGGAGCCCCGAGCCGGACGAAGGAAGGATCAACCATGACAGCGCTTCTCGTTGACAACGCGGTCAAGCGCTACGGTCCGGTCGAGACCGTCCGCGGCATCAGTCTGCGTGTCGAGCCGGGGCAGCGCGTCGCGCTGCTTGGCCACAACGGCGCCGGCAAGACCACGTTGATGAAGATGGTTCTCGGCCTCACGCCGTTGTCGGCGGGCAGGATCGAGATCCTCGGCGCCGCACCGGGTTCGCGCCGGGCGCGCAGCGCCACCGGTTTCCTGCCGGAAAGCGTCGCATTTCATGGCGCGCTGACCGGCCGCGAACAGATGCATCATTTTGCCCGGCTGAAGTCGACGCCGACCCGCAGCGCCGATGACCTGCTCGATCGCGTCGGCCTCGCCGAGGCCGCGGATCGCAAGATCCGCACCTATTCGAAAGGCATGCGCCAGCGTGTCGGTCTCGCCCAGGCATTGCTGGGCAAACCCGAGATCGTACTGCTCGACGAACCGACGAGCGGGCTCGATCCGGTGTCGCGGCACGAGTTTTACGATTTCGTCAGCGAGCTGGCGCAGGCCGGAACGGCGGTGCTGATTTCCAGCCACGCGCTCACCGAACTGGAGACCCGGTCCGACCGGATTGCCATTTTGAGCCAGGGTCGTCTCGTCGCTGATGCCGACCTGCCGGCGCTGCGGCGCAAGGCCGAATTGCCGATCAGGCTCAAGGTGACCGCCGCCGCCGAAGAGGCCGACAGCGTGGCTCGACACTTCGACGGCAAGCGCATCAATGGCCAGTCCGTCACCCTGACCTGCAGCCAGGACGAAAAGGTCGCACTGCTCGGCCGCATTGCCGCTTTCGGACCGGCCATCCGCGACATTGAAGTGGAACCGGCGACGCTCGAGGAGCTCTACCGCTTCTATTCCGCAATCGACAAGGAGGCACCGTGATGGCTGCGCTCGCCGTTGCAAGACTGGAGCTGACAATCGCCCGTCGCAATCTGTGGGTCGCCACATCGGTGCTTCTGATGGCGCTGTTCAGCGCCATCCTCACCGTGGCCGGCGGCGCGCCGACGGGGACGCTGGGTGTGTCGCCGCTGATCGTCGCCACGACCTCGATCACCACACTCTCGGTCTACCTCATTCCTCTGATTGCTCTGCTCCTGTCTTTCGACGCGATCGCTGGAGAGCGAGAGCGCGGGACGCTGGCGCTCGGACTGTCCTATCCGCTGTCGCGCGCTGAAATCCTGATCGGCAAGTTTCTCGCCCATATCTGTGTTCTGGCCTTTGCCGTCGCTGTCGGTCTGGCTGTGACGGCCGCCCTTGTCGGCCTGTTGTTCGGACCGTCGGAATTGATGCTCGCGCCGCTTGTGCGCCTGTTCCTGACGTCGCTGGCTCTCGGGGCAGCCTTCATCGGCATGGGCTATGTGGTGTCCAGCCTGGCCCGACAACCAGGTGTCGCATCGGCCATGGTCATTGTCATCTGGCTGGTCTGTGTCGTGTTGTACGATCTTGGCCTGCTTGGAGCACTGGTCGCCGACGACGGAGGCACGTTTACGAAGTCGGTGTTCCCGTGGCTGCTGGTCGCCAATCCGGCCGATGCATTCCGACTATTCAACATGCCGGAGCTGTCGGTGTCCGTCCTGGCATCGGGCATGGATGCCGCCGGCGCCGTATCCGGTCCCGTCGGCCAACTGGTTTCGCTGATTGGTTGGCCGCTATTGACCCTGTTCCTGGCCTGGATCGCCTTTCGGAGGGTGAACATATGAAACGCCTGATCCCCTTTGCTTTGTTGCTGGCTGTTGCCGCAGCCGGATGCTCTGACGCCACCTCCCAGTCGGCCAAGCCGAAAGCAATCGCGCTGACCGAGGAGGCTGCCGGCCATTATTGCCAGATGGTGATCCTCGAACATGAGGGGCCGAAGGCACAGGCTCATCTCGCCGGCTTAGAGGCACCGTTGTGGTTCTCACAGGTGCGCGACGGGCTCGCCTATCTGAAATCACCCGAACAGTCCGCTGAACTGAGGGTACTCTACGTCAACGATATGGGGGCTGCGACCAGCTGGTCGAAACCCGGCGTCGACAACTGGATCGACGCGACTGAAGCACATTTCGTCGTCGGTTCGGACGCCATCGGTGGCATGGGCGCACCGGAGATCGTGCCGTTCTCCGATGCGGAGAAGGCGGGGGCTTTCGCGCAGGAACGCGGTGGCACGGTCATGCGACTTGACGACATCTCGGCCGAAACCGTGCTGTCCCCGGTGGAATTCAAAGCGCCCGCGGGAGCAGACTCATGACGACACGCCGACGTGTCCTCGGCATTCTTGCCGGTGTCGCCGCGCTGCCATACTTGCCGCGACCGGGCAGGGCGGCAACGGTCCAATGGCGCGGCGTGGCGCTGGGGGCAGAGGCCTATATCGTCCTCGACCATCCCGATGCTGACGTGTTGATCCCGCGCGCCGTTGCTGAAATTCGACGGCTTGAGGCGATCTTCAGCCTGTTTCGCGCGGACAGTGAAATGACACGGCTCAACCGCGATGGGCGTCTCGACGCGCCGTCGCTTGATATGATCGAACTCGCCAGCCTTTGCACGGCTCTGCATCACCGCACACACGGCGCGTTCGATCCAACCGTGCAACCGCTGTGGGCCCTGCACGCCGAGGCCTGGTCACGCGGTGCTGCTCCTCAGGATCGCGAAATCGAGCGCCTTCGCCGGTCGACCGGTTGGCAGAAGGTCGCGCTGTCGCCGTCGGAAATCTCCTTCGGATCCCCTGGCATGGCGCTTACTCTCAACGGCATCGCGCAGGGCTTTATTGCCGACAAGGTGGTGTCGCTGCTGCGTCGCCATGGCGTGGAAAACGTGCTGGTGAACACCGGAGAAATTGTCGCCGCAGGTCGGGCACAAGGCGACATTCCCTGGTCGGTCGGGCTTCCGGACGGAAGCGCAATGTCATTGAGTAACCGGGCTGTCGCAACATCGGCGCCGCTCGCAACGACGTTCGATCGCGGCGAGATTGTGGGTCACATAATCGATCCGCGTACTGGCAAGCCCGGCGGCCGCTGGACAGAGGTTACCGTACAGGCAAATAGCGCTGCCGAAGCGGATGGGCTGTCGACGGCATTCTGTCTGATGAGTCGAGCGGAAATCGAAAAGGCTCGGCGAAACAGCCGTGTGAAACTGTTCGCTCCTAGAGCAGGTTCAAAAAGAGGATAGAGCGGAAATCCTCTTCGGAAAATTCGAAGACGCCCTGCAACGGACCTCTCTCGGAAGCCAGCCATTTCCGAATGATCCGAACCAACGCTTGCTTTTTCCCCAAGTCCGGTTCGTTTGCGCGCATCCGATCGTACAAGTTCACCAGAACGTCCAACTGTTCCCCTGTTGGCGGGCGGTCGAGAAAACTGATGTGGAGATAAAGAATGGACCGAAGATCGCTTGCTTGAAGCAGAAGGGTTTCGGCCATGTCTTCGATGGCTTGATTGCGATCAGCGGAAGCGTCGATTCGAGCGATCCAATCCGCTTCTTCGGCAGACGTTGGCACGGTCTGAAGGATCTGATCAAAATAGGCGATGACGGTGTCGGCGGTTGACATGCGTGGCTTATCAAATGGGAAGTCTGTTAAGGGGCAGGGAATCCAACTTTCTCATTATCTCTGCGCGCGTGCGCTTCCAAGACCGGGTGCTGACGGCGCGAGGATATTTTCTGCCTGCCCGTTGCGATCGAATGTACGAACCAGGAAAGCTGATCTCGGTGTTTGGGGAAACCCTTCAATCGTAAGACGTTCCGAAAATCAGGTTGAGAAAGAGAATTGAGCGAAAATCGGCTTCTGTGAATTCGGTTGGATTTTTTTGCCCGTCGTTGAGCCATTTTCTGACGATCAGCACCAGGGCCTCTTTCTTCGTCATGTCGGTTCCGGATCGCATCGCTTCGTAGGCTTCAACGAGTGTATTCAGTTCATCATCCGTCGGCGCGCTGTCGAGGAAACTCATGTGGAGTTGCAAAACGGATCTGGGCTCACAGACGCGCAGGAGCAGTGTTTCGACAAGGTCCTCTATCGCCGAATTGCGGTCGGCAGCGGCGTCAATGATCCGGATCCACCGCGTGCGTTCGTCGGGCGCCGGAGCGACCAGCAGGATCTGTTCGAAAAGGGAATCGACCGCCTCGGTCGTCGACAGCTGTTTTTGGTGCATGAGCCAGCCAGTAAGTTCGCGAAAGACGAGCAGGTGTTCGGCCGGAAGCCCGCTCCGGTCAGAATCGGAGGGCCCCGGCGCGAACGCCGAGGCCCATCTTGCATTGTTCCGGTTTGCCGGTACGCGCATCAGCGGTCAGCAGAACAGGTATTCGAACGGATCCGTCTTGTCCTCGATGCAATCGGCGCCGCCGATGTCCTCGAACGAGAACTGCGAGATATTGTCGAGGCCGACCAGCTCGAAGACAGCTTCCGGAGTGGCATCCGTCCCTTCCTCATTGTAGTAGACCCGCAGCCAGGAATCGGCCTTTGCTTCGGTGATCATGTCAATCAGGTCCTGGGAACTGCCGGAGTAGCGGGGGCCAGGGCCTCCGATGCCGTCATCAATGCCGTCCGCCAGATCTTCAAGCGCTTCGTCTACGATGTTCTGGTTGACATCGACGCCCCATACGAGGCCGGTGTTGTCCAGCAGGGCATCTTCGAACGAACGGGCGTTGACGTAGTAACGAAGACCATCATTCGACGCGAAAGCGTTGAAGGCATTGGCATCGGCATCGTCACGGCTTACGCCCTGGTCCTGGACTTCCTGGTAGTTCGTGGCCGAACCGCAATCATCGAGGTTTCCGTCCGAGTCGCGGAAGGCCAGCAGGTCACCCTCGTTGGCGTTGTAGGCTTCATTGATCGGCGTCCAGGCGTTGTTACCGTGATTGCCCTGGTTGAAATCCAGGACGTAGACCACACCGTCGGCTCCTTCGTCTGGTCCATCGCTGCCGGGCGTACGGCCGGCAGCCTCCATCAGGCCGTCAACATCGTCCGGCAGGTTGTCGTTGTCGAAGCCGTCTGAGAAGTCTTCAATATCCCGGGCACCCGCCACGAATATATCCGAACCGCTCTCCCAGTTCTTTGTCACCGACAGATCCTCGGAAACGCCACTGGAATTGGTCTTTGTTGCCGACAGAACGTTAATCGTGGAGCCTTCTTCTCCAGGCTGGTGGATGTACAGCGAATTGTTGCTGTTGCTATCGCCGATATGAGCATCACTCCACAATGGTTGATTGGCTTCCAACAGTGCTTCGAGTTCTTCGACGACATCATCGATATCGTCACTGGAATCGGCCGTATATGATGCCGTGTAGTCAGCAACACCATCGCCGTCCCAATCGACCTCGATTTCGAACACATCACCGTCGCTGACGCTGTCGTCGTCGCTGTCGAATGCGACCCTCGTTACGATCCAATGGGGATGGTGATCGCCGACCAGTACGTCGGTGCCGCCGCTGCCGGCATCGAGGAAATCGTTGCCCGTACCGCCGACCAGCTGATTGTCACCGTCGTCACCGAACAGGCACTGGTCTCCGAGCTGGATGTAATCCCGCATGCCGACATCATCATATTCCCAAGTTTCCGCATCGGACTTTCCAAGGGAATCGAGCACGATGATGCGTTCGATATTGGTGACATTGTCGAGGGCGCCCGGATGATCCCAAAGGTCACTCTCGTAGACGATCAGGGTGTCGAAACCGTCGCCACCGTCGAGCTTGACGTCATTACCGAATGAATCCTCTTCGAAGTGAAAGAAGCTGTTTCCTCCACTGTCCTGGATTTCGATGGTGAAGCCATCGCCGTCATCGTCATCATTGTCGATGTCTTCGTCAAAACTCAGGTAGACATCGCCGTCTCCGGTAATGTTGATGTTTTCGAGCCCGAGGAGTCCGTCGCCGAGCTCATATCCGCTGTCGATTCCGAGAAAGAAATCAATCGCCGCCGAGTTCAACGCGGCCAGATTCGCAACATCACTGGGTTTTCCCGTCGACGGACGTGAATCGGTCAGGTCTTCGACCTCGATGTTGAGAGTGTGCGTGGAGGATCCGGTTGGATCTTCATCGCCGTCGCCGTTGTTGATTGCGCCGAGGGCTGAAGGAGCGTCGCCCGTCACTCGCAACGTGATGGTTCCAACCTGTTCGCCCCGGTCGCCATCGTCACCGTTGTCGCCGGGGACCTTGTCACTGGCGTTTTCGGTGATCCGCACTTCGTTGACGGTCGCCTCGTCGAGAATGATGACGAGTTCGCCATCGTCCTTGCCGTCGCCGTCTTCATCAACGAACTCCTTCGACTGGATGTCGGAGTCGATCCAAATCACGTCTGCAGTGGTGTCTGCGATGAGGACGGTGGGGCCGTCGTCGGTCTCATCATCTGGAGTTTTGGTCCAGAATTCCTCCTGAAGGTCATAAACCGTCACGTTCGCCAGGCTGTCAGTAATTTCAACCCGATCGATATTCGGAGACTTGTCGGCGTAGAACAGCAGCTCCGATGCGTCGTCAGGTCCGAGTTGCGGCAGATTGATAAACGGATCGCATTCGCCCCATTCGATTTCCTCTGCGTCTTCGGGATCTGAGTGCGAATCGTCATCATTGGTGAGCTCAAGCACCTCGATGTTTTCGAGTTCCACGCCGCTGACGACGGACCGGTCATGGTCGTTTTCGTCATCCGGCCGCGTCAAGATGAACCGGTCGTAGCCATCGCCGCCGTTTGCGTAATCTCCGGTATTTGCCGTACGGCCGAAACCGTCGCCCCGGTCTTCGTCTTCTCCATAGCCGGAGCTAGCTCGGTAAGTGTCGTTCCTGTCAGTGCCGCCGAGTGCGTCCTGGTCCAGGGTGAAGGCAAAGTTTTCTCCGATCTCGTTGAGCTCGCTGAGATCGATCGTGATGGTGCGCTCGGTCGTCTCGCCGCCGGAGTCTTCCACTTCGATCGTGATCTCGTGGATCCCGGTGCCGAGCAGTGAGGGGTCGGCCACCTGCACTTCATCTCCGACAATCGCGAACGCACCCGCAACGGTCTGGTTGAGAATGGTGAAGGTGTGGTTGTCGCCTTCGTCTTCATCAACGGCGGTCAGCGTCGTGATCACGTCGCCGGCCTCATCCACAGCTTCCGGATCGTCAATAGCGATCGGGCCTTCGGGAAGGATGTCGGTCGGTGCCTCGTTGACGTCGTTGACGTCGATCTGGACCTCTTCCTCATAGGTGTTGCCGGCACTGTCCGTCACCCGGATGGTCACCGTCATCACGTCGGCCGTCTCGTGGTCCAGCTTGCTGGCGTCGACGACGATGATGTTCGGCTGCTGCGCGTTCGGGTCATCGAGACCGAAGGCGCCGCTCGGATCGATCAGTTCCCAGGTGAAGGTCTCGCCGCCATCCGGATCGACGGCAGTCAACTGGCCTTCATTGACCAGGTCGCCGTTCTCGGCATCTTCGTCGACGTCGGTTCCGACGAGAATGTCGGTCGGCGCCTCGTTGCCCAACTCGCCCTGGTAAACATCGTCACCGGGGATTTCGTAGTCCGGGTCATCCGCCGTCTCGTCGCTGGCAAGGGCCGCTGCTGTCTTCAGCAGGTTGTTGGCTTCCTCGTCCATCTGGTCCTTGAGTTCGTCCGATTCGGTGAACTCGATGATCAGCTCCTCGCGGGTCATGTCGCCACTTTCGAGTATGGCGAGCCAGAAGTCATAGCCGTCCTGATCGGCCGGGCGGCCCAGGATGTTGATATAAAGCAGCGACAGGAAATCTTCGTCGGACAGGTCGCTGCCGAAGCGCTCGACATATTCGTCCGATTCCAGCCACTGCGTGATCGTCTCGATCAGCGCTTCCTTGTAGGACAGGTCCGGATTGTCCTCCTGCACCTCACGGAAGATATTGGTCCAGTAGGTCAGGCCGCCGCTGTCGGAGACGCGGTCGAACACTGCCTGGTAAAGGCGCAGGATCGAGCGAACCTCTTCGGCCTGCAGGCACAGCGCCTGCGCAAAATCTGCGATCGCTTCTTCAAGATCATCGGCGTCCGAGAGAACCGATTCCCAAAGTTCGATCTGGGCGTCCGTCGGTGTCTCCCGCAGGATCGCCTCGTAGTAGGATTCTATTAGCTGTTCATAAGCCATGGACAATCACCTTGCTCAATTGGCCGGCTGGGCCGGCGGCAGCAAAGGCGTTCATCCTGCGGCGGATGACCGAAATCACGGCATCTCGATATGCAACTATTAGGAGCATACGCGAATACAATGCGAACGGGATTCGGGTCAAGAAAACCGATTTTGAACACCACTGCTGAGTCGTAGCCCCCTGACCCAAGGGGAGCTATAGAGTAATTCCAATACGCCTGCAAGCTGAAATTTTAACTTTTTTTATTTATAAAAATCAGATGTTTAAGAGAAAAATCTGGAATCGCAATCGCGGAGCGAGCCATTCCCTGGCCAACCCCGCTTGTTGCCAATACGTTCTGAATTCGGCGATCCTGTTGTGGAAGGCAGATGCAATCAAAGATAGTGTTTATTGACGTCGATCAAACGGTGCGACCGGTCGAAAGGCGCCTTGCAGAAATCGTCGAATTGAGGTTTCGGGCACGGTGCGCCCTTGAGCAAGGATCGGCCAATTGATGGGAAAGGCCGGTATTTGCGATACTGAGTGCATTCGGAAGAGGGTCACTACGCCAAGTCCGTCCGCGTTTGCGCGACAATGCACCGTGCCCGAAGCCTCAATGCGACATCGCCCCCGAAAAGTGCTAGTTCTTTTTCAGCCCACTCGTCTGTTTCCAAACCCAATACTGCGTTCATATTGCCAAACTCCGGAATGGCGCGGACGCAGATGACAAAGTCTTCGCTGCGCTTCCCCCACGCGAAGGCCAACGATGACAATGCCTTGGCATCTTTAGTCGATTGCAGGTGCTGGAACAGGACATTGGGTGCGAAATTTGGGACAATCCCGGTCCTGTACGAAGCGTCACTCCCGGAATTAGGACGCAAGGCCGCCAAATTGCGACCCATGCTTTTCCCTAGTCCCAGGGCATGCATCACTGGTTGTAGCGCTGTTTTGTCTCAACTCAGTATCGTTTCGTCTCAAACTGCTCCGTTTTTCGGAAACGAGCTGGAATCACGACAAGCTCAAACGTATATCAATTTCGCTGCATCCCCCCGCTAAGCCAGCGTCCGCAATACGAAAAAGAAAAATTTCAGGTGTTGGGACATTGACCAAAAAGACAGACGCGCACGGCTTTTCCGGCGTCAAACCACAGATTCTGAACAGCGTCACGAGAGCCACTCTCGACTTTGCTCTGGCCAAGGGCATTTCAATTGAGTTGATTTCTCGCGAAACCGGCATCAGCAAACGAGACGTGATCGATCCTGAAGCGCGCTTGCCGGAAGAAATCGTCACAAAGCTTTGGCTTTTGATGCGCGAAGCCTTTCCAGGACAAAGCCTCGGCATAGAAATGGCGGCGGCGGCTCCGCTTTCCTATTTCGGCATCTATACCCAAGGGTATGAATACGCGCCAACCGTACGGGACGCGTTAACCGGAATAATCCGTTTCCGGGCCATTCTCGATGAACGGTTCCTGGTTTCGCTAACTGAAGGCCAAACGGAGGCGCAGTTCAACTGTCTCCAACCCAACGGTCCGGATCGCTGTCTGAAAGCTGAAGTGGGTCTGGCCATGTCCTTTCGCCTGGGGCGGGAGATCCTGCGGGTCGGCGACCACTTCAAACGCGTTGAATTTGCACATCCGCCGTTTGGTCCGCGTTCGCAATACGACGATTTTTTCGGAATAGATGTTCTTTTCGAGCAGCCGAACAACGCCCTGGTCTTTTCGAAGGAGGCGCTGGATCACACTCCGCCGTTGGCGAATGAGCGGTTGTTCCGATACGTGCAGACAAATCTGGAGCAAATGCAGCAGGGCATCGCGGTGGAACCTGACATGCCGCCGGGCATGCAACCGGTTTACATGGCCATAGCTGAGACCGCTGCTTCGGGGAAGTATAGCGCTTCTGCGCTTGCAGCCAACCTGGGCATGAGCCAGCGCGCGTTGCAGCGCCAGGTCAAGACGCACGGATTCGAACTGCGCGACCTTCTGGACAAGGCTCGCGAGGCCAATGCCCGCAGGCTGCTGGACCAACCGGGACTCAGCCTGTCTCAAATCGCCCATGCGCTCGGCTATACCGACGACAGGGCATTTCGGCGTGCGTTCAAGCGTTGGTCGGGCAAAACACCGGCAGAGTACAGAAAGAGGTTTGCGACCATAGAATAAGTTAGCTTTTGGGGGGCGATAAAAATCGTTCGGACCGATCACGCGCAAGCTGATCGGCCGGGCAATCCTGAAAACCTACTAATATTGGTTGTGAAGTGATGAATACACCGGGCGGAGTTTCAGAGCACGCAAACACTACACCGAAGACCAACAGCGACCTCGTCAAATACACGCTCAACTACGCGGTTGCCAACGGTGTGACACAAGAGCAGATACAGCGGGCAACCGGCATCGACGAAGAGGCCTTGTTCGGAGGTGGAAGGAGAATTCCCGAAAGGATAGTTCCCAGATTGTGGCAACTCGTGAAGGAGGCCTATCCGACGGGGGCACACACGGTTGAAATGGCGCAGGCAACACCGTTCAGCTTTTTCGGAGCCTTGTTGCAAGGTCTGGAATATGCCCCAACGGTTCGAAAAGCGCTCAATACTGCTGTGCGAAACTGCAAGGTATTTTCGGACAGCTCCCATCATTCTTTGACGGAAACCCAAACAGAAGCGCGGTTGGGTTTCTTTCATCCAATGCAGTTCGCGGACAATGGCGCCACATCAGAGGTGGGTATCGCGCTGTACCTGCGCTGGTTTCGCGAAATTCTCGGGCTTGAAGACCCGGTTCGCCGCATTGAATTTGCCCATGATCCGAATTTTCCGATTGCGGTCTACAAGGATTTTCTTGGAGTCGAGGTCCGGTTCAAGCAGCCCGGAAACGCGATTATCCTGGCAAGGGAGGCACTGGACCATCGTCCTCCCCTGGCGGACGAGCAGCTCTATCGCTTCAACCTGACGCGGCTTGAACTCATGCGCGCACGCGTATCCAGGGCCACCGTGTCGGCGGAAATGAAACAGATCTTTCGAACGGTGGCCGAGAATGCGGCATCGGGCGAATATACCTCCGGTGCTCTCGCGACGCGTCTCAACACCAACCAACGCTCCCTGCAGCGGCAGTTGAAGGAGCAGGGTTGGGAGATGCGCGAACTCCTGGACAAGGCGCGCGAGGCAAATGCATGGCATCTGTTGGGCGATCCTGAGATCAGCTTGCCGGCCATTGCAGATGCACTTGGCTACTCCGACGACCGGGCCTTCCGGAGGGCTTTTCAAAGATGGTCCGGAACCACTCCGGCCGAATTCAGAAAGGCTAAGTTCGAATCAGTCCAGGCCAGCGGCTGAAGCTAAACTGGTGCATGAGGCCGGTGATATCGTCATAGGCACGAGAAATTTCACACCGGCTTCAACCCGCATTCTTTCGCATCTCAAGCGAAAATGACACAACCGCAATCGCGGCCCGGCACCGGTGCGACCGTCCACGTTTTGGACCATTCCGATGGTCGCTCCCAAGCCGCACCGCCGACAGGTGAGTTGGGTGCTTAGTGTGTCCTTATGTCTTTGTGATGCAAAGCCGCTCGCAAAGCGACAGGTCTCCGGGCGTGGCGAACAATCCTTGTCAGGATTGCAACTTGCGTTCAAGTCCAGTCCTGGATGTGGAAACCAGGGCCGGGGGCGACAACACGGTTCCTAGCACATCGGCAAACCGAACAGGCGCCACGCCCGAAGTACGATGGGATACACGGGAACTGTGCGTTCGCGTTCTCCCAATCAAAAAACTGTTTTTGAAGTACAATTTCGCCCCCTGGATGCGGAACGAGCAACGATCATTTCGCTGCAATCCCGCAGATAGATGTCCTGCATGATGCGAGCCAGGCTCGATCCATCGATCGAAATAAGCATCAACATCCGCAATACGTAGATCGCAAAAAATACGGTCGGAATCGAGGACAGCGCCTACGAAAAACGGGACATCTCATAGTCCCGCGTGAAGGCCGGGATTGCCTTCGATTAAAAAGGCAATTGCAGGCCATCCTTATGTCGAGAAGAAGCCGCGCAGAGGGCGACGTTGCCATTGTCTGCAACGCGGCAATAGAGGCTATCGGAGCAACCGGTTTTGAATTTCGTTCTTTTGCGTCAATCTCAGCCACAACTCGACCGCAAACCAGAGCAGGCATACCTGAACCAGTGATTCCAGCGTTTCACCGATACGATACACGTCCGGTGCAAAAACGTGTCCGTCGTACACGAGTTGATTATCGAATCTCGTGCCAGCACGAGCCAGCAAGGTTGCCAGGGCAATCGGCAATGTCGGCACCGGAAAACGGGTCGCCGCTACCATCTCGGCCATCGTCGGAAAGATGCGAACGACGATCGGCAAAAGCATGAGATAGACGATCAGCAGCCGAAACAACCAGGACGTCACTTCGTTGTTGTTTGACTGAAACACGGTGAGATTGTGGAGGTTCAATTCACCCTGAAAGTTGTTTTTCCGCACCAATTCCGGAGGTTCCAAACCGAACACATGCTGGCCCCAACTGACCTCTTCTCCGGCCAGCACAAATGTCCCCAATGCCAGTACCAGTAACCAAATACCTTCCAGCCGATCCTTCGATCGTCTGAAGGCGAGGAAAAAGAACAGGCTTGCAGCCAGGCTCGCGATTGCCGATCCGTGCTCGTAGATACCGCCTTCGTACAACAACCACTCGGGAAGATCGTGCTCAGTGGTCCACAGGAAGCCCGGAACAAGGGTCAGAATTGCGATACAGACAATCAGCGACGCTTCCACGATTTCACGGGGTCTGATCCCCCGTATCAATCCGGCTGGTGTCAACGGTTCAGTCGTCACTCAAAACGGGGTCTCCGAGCGAGGCGTGCGGCTCGTTGGCAATTGAACAGCGACTTCCGTCCAGCCGAACAGCCGATAGAGGAAACCAGGGCCGGGGGCGACAGAGTCGGCTACCTGGAATTGCGACGGTCCGACCGACGCCACGCTCGAAGCACTATGGGTCGCTCGGAGGCGTGTTGCTCCGTCGTCCCGATCCAAAACTGTCACAATGGTCGCCCCATTCTCTGCCCCTTTCGTCCGTGCGACGACCAGCCGATGAAGACTTCGTCGAGCTGGAGCCGCCAGCTACGGACCACGATTTGCAGCTTCTGATTCGCGAATCGGTGCCGAGTGAAGCTGATGTCCTACATCGTTGAAAATGTTGCAGAAGACGAGGACCTCAGGGACGGTTTTGGGGACATTTCCGTCACCTCTGTTCAGTGGTAAAGCCCGTCTGGGTTTGATCGTTAGCACGCCCTTTGTCAGACGCGGTACGCGGCTGGTTGTGACCCAAGGTCAGTGCCTGACCGCGGTCCGGCTACCGGGCTCTCAGCCGGCCAAAAGACCCGAGATCAGAAGAGCACCACAAGCTGCAATTCCCACGTACGGAACCCAACGCGGCACGATGAAGGTTCCTTCGGGCGCCTTCAGTCCTGTTTTCTTGATTCGTACAAGAGCAGCACAGACCGTCATGAAGATGATCAACGTAATGGCCGAGGTCCACTCGGCCAGACGGGTGATCGGAAATGCCAGCGCCAGAACCAGAACAACGCTGGTCGAGATCCCCGTTGCTATGACGGGAGAGTGGGTCCGCTTGTTCACGACGGCGAGAAAACCCGGCAGTGAGCCGCGATTGGCCAGTCCGTAAAGCACACGGGCAGCCATGATGAGTTGCACGATGATGCCGTTGACCGTTGCAACAATGGCGATCAGCGTGATCGCAAGGGGCGACAGCCCGGTTGTCGCAGCGAAGACCAGTGCCAATGGTGCTTCGCTGGCCGCGATATCCGAGGCCGGTACAACGGCGAGAGCGGCCACGACCACCAGAACATAGACCATAAGAGTCAGAACCAGTGTGATGAAGATGCCGCGCGCCAGCGTCTTTTGCGGATCGACTGTTTCCTCGGCGATCGAAGGGATATCCTCGAAGCCGACAAAGGCAAAAAAAGCCAGCAGACTGGAGGCCGCGATCCCGGTCCAGACAACGGGAGACAGAGTCGCCGGCACCATCTCGACCGCTTGTCCGGTCATATCCGCGCCTGATATCGCAGCGCCGATGACGATGGCGGCAAGTCCGCCAACTTCGACCAGCGTCAAAACGGCTGCAAAGGCGATCGATTCACGGATGCCGAAAGCAGACACCAATCCGGTTGCCAGAATGACGGCGACCAGGAGGGCTGGTCGGGGCAGGTCGATCAGTTGCTGCAGGTAACCGACTGCCCCGTGCGCAATGGCCGCCGATGAAATGATGCCGACCGATGCGACCGCGAGTCCCACGAGCAGGAACAGCCGTTTCGAGTTGAAACCCGCCTCGACGAAATGCGCCTCAGCCGCGGCAAACGGATACCGGCCCGTGAGCTCGGCAAAAACCGCGGCTGGAAACAGCATCACCAAACCGGCGATCAGAAAGGCCAAGGGAGCGTGTGGTCCTGAGCGTGAGATGACTTCGCCCACAAGCACGTATATGCCCGCGCCGACCGTAACCCCCATGCCGTAAAAAACCACATAGGGTAACGTCAGGGTGCGTTTGAGTTTCGAAGCTCCGAGGTCGGCGGCGGATGACATAGAGTCAGGTCTCTGTGTGAACGAACAGCATGGGCGCCCCGCCGTCGGCGAGGATCTTCTCGACAACGGCATTGGGAAGGGTCTCCTGCTCCAGCAGAACGAGTGAGGGATGCTGCTCGACTATCACCCAGGCAGCCTCAGCCCGGGAGCCAATCGCGATACCGCGCAGCTCGATATCCGTCCCTAAAGCCGCCTCTGCCTGGGCTCGCACTGTCGGTTCATCTCCTCCGGCGACATGAATGAGGACTTGCGCTCCTGTCGCCCGAGCAATTCGGGCAACCAAATCAAAAAGGTGCTTGTCTTGGTCGCCGCCGGCGGCAATCACAACAAGCGGCCCGTTCTGCAAGGGCCTGCGGTTTTCCGGCAGCAACACCGTGCCGGCGGCTTCCCGGTTCATGTTTCGCAGGAGGCCTATCAGCGCATCGGGCGACCGGTGGGGCAGATTGACCGGATTGACGACGACCAGATCCGTCGTGGCGCAGGTTCGCGCAATTTCGGTCGAATAGGCGCCCCGTATCGTCTCAAAGGAGCAGCGCACCCGGGCGCGGCCAGCGCTTGCATGCAGTGCTCGTTTCCAGTTTCCGGCAGCCCGCGCCATGGCACGTTCCATGTGGGACAATTCCATCTCGCGAACACTTCGATCCGCGGGACGGACGACTTTGGCAAAGGGCAGGGCGGCGAGATTGAGAAGGTCCGTATCCTCAACGAAATAGCCGGCGATGTCGGCCTCCAGCGCGCGTGCCAGCATCAGGGCTGTGTCGATCGTCGGTTCTTCGTCGGCGACCGATCCGAACCCGGCGAGGATTCTGAAACGTGTCATGACGGGCTATCCTCCGCGGCATTTCCGCCCGCGGCTTTGCGGGCGGCGAAGTCGCGGCGAGCATCGGCAAATCCCGCCAGTCTCGCGTCGACAAGACCGTTGATCGACCCGGCCGGGAACAGCCCGCGCGCATTTCGCCGACCGGCGGTCTGACCGGTCAGGATGGCAATACCTTCGTCGATTGATCGCACCGAATAGACGTGGAATTGCCCGGCTTGCGCCGCATCAACCACGTCCTGTCTCAACATCAGATGCTTGACGTTGGACTTTGGGATCAACACACCCTGGCTTCCGGTGAGGCCGCGTGCCCGGCAAATGTCGAAAAACCCCTCGATCTTCTCATTGACGCCGCCGATTGCCTGCACTTCACCGCGCTGGTTGACGGAGCCGGTGACAGCGAGATCCTGACGGATCGGAACCTCCGAAAGTGCCGACAACAGCGCATAAAGCTCTGCTGAGGAGGCGCTGTCACCATCGACACCGCCGTAGGATTGTTCGAAGGCGAGGCTGGCCCAAAGCGAAACCGGACGGTCGAGCGCGTAGTTGGCCTGTAAATAGCTGGCCAGGATCATCACGCCCTTTGAGTGCAGTGGTCCGCCGAGATCCACTTCCCGTTCGATGTCGATCAGCTTGCCGCTGCCCATGCGCACCCGTGCCGTTATCCGCGAGGGCTTGCCGAACATGAAGTCGCCAATGCCCGTGACGGAAAGGCCGTTGATCTGGCCGACGGCCAAACCTTTGGTATCGATCAGAACCGTGTTGCGTTCGATACCCTCGTAGACCCGTTGGCGGATGCGGTCTTTGCGACGGATGCGCCCTGCCAATGCCTGTTCGATGTGACCGGCGTTGATTGTCCGGTTGCCGGCGTCCTTGGCCCAGAAATCGGCCTCCTGCAGCAGATTGGTGAGATAACCGATGCGCAGCGAAAGACGTTCCGAATCGTCAGAGAAACGAGCGGATTCCTCGATCAGCAAAGCGGCGCCGTCTGACGTCAGCGGAAGCAGACCTTCGGCGTCGATGATGGTGGCGAAGAGTCGCGCCGACAGCTTCTCGTTTCTGGCGTTGCGTTGCCAACGGTCTTCGAAATCGGCTTCCACCTTGAAGAGATCGCTGAAATCCGGATCGAGTTGAACAAGCGTGTCGTAGAGTCGTCGTTCGCCGACGAGCACCACTTTGACGTCGAGCGGTATGGGTTGCGGATCGAGCGTGAGAGTGGTTGCCAGGCCCATCTGCGATGCCGCTGACTCGATGCGGATCGCGTTTCCGCGAAGTGTGCGTTTGAGCGCTTCCCAGGCGTAGGCTTCGGACAGCAGCTTGCGCGCGTCGAGCACGATATAGCCGCCGTTGGCTCTGTGCAGCGCACCAGGCTTGATCAAGGTGAAGTCTGTCACAAGAGCGCCGAGCTCGGCGAGGTGTTCGATGTGGCCAAGCAGATTGGCGAGCGTCGGGTGTTCTTCTCTGACAACCGCAGCGCCCTCCTGGCGACCGTCGGTGACCAGAACGTTGACGCCGTATCGCCGAAGCCGGCGGTCGGTCGCCGCGGCGATGGCGGCAGGTGGTTTGTTGGCCGCTTCTTCTGAGGTCCCATCCTGAACAAAGAGACCAAGGTTGTGGACCAGGTCGGCTTGGGTTGCCTGCAGGTGATCGAGGATCGACCTGTGTTTGGCAAATCGCTGCCGCAGGACGGCGATCGATGCACCGATCGTTGCCGAAGCCAGTTCCTCGTTGACCTTGCGGATCCGGTCGCGCCGTCGCTTGTCGATGGCCGGCAATTCACGCAGGACATGTTCCAGTTCGCCTTGCAATTCGGCTATCACGGCCTCTATGCGCTTCTTGTCCGATTCATGCATGGCATTGAACACGTCCGGCTGGATAACGGTGCCGTCGCGTGTCGGTGCTAAGGCAAACCCCATGGGCGTGCGCATGATGGTGATGCTCTCCGCTTCGGCCCGCTGGCGCAGGTTTTCAAATGCCTGTTCCTGCTCCTCCTTTGCCTCGTCGTCGATCGCCCGCAGACGGGTTCGATAATCGTCGGAATCGAACAGGCCGGGGAGAGCCGATTTCAGGTCATCGATCAATTCATCCATCGCCCGGCGAAAGTCATTCGCGGTGCCCGCCGGCAGTCTGATCGCGATCGGATTGCGGCTTTGCTGGAAATTGTTGACGTAGACCCATTCGTCCGGTGGCGTTTCTGAGCGGGCACGCTCCTCAAGAAACTGCACGACGGCATCCTGATGGCCGAGGCCGCGCTCGCCTATGACGAACAGATTGTAGCCGGTTCGCCTGATGGCCGTGCCGAATTGCATGGCATCCCGTGCCCGGTCTTGCCCCAGGAGCCTTTCGGCGGGTTTCAACTCCGCGGTTGTCTTGAACCCGAGTCGTTTGTGGTCGCATCGCTGCCGAAGCACCGATGCGCGCAACGCTTTTGCCTCTGCCACTGTCGTTACCATCCTTGCAGCATGTTGGATCGATTATGCAGTGTCAGAGTCAGCGGATTTTGAGGCAAGTCAATCCCGGCGGGTCGGGCGACTATGGCGTTCAGCCGCCGCTGCGCCAGGCCTGAGTAGACTTGCACTTCTTGCAGACGCGGTTGCCGGGACCAAAGCTGTCAAACAGCATGCCACACATCAGACATCGGCGTGGCTTTCGCTCGTCCTTGTCGTGGATCTCGGCGTTGCGCGTGCTTACCTTCGTTACTATCGTCACTCAATGGTATGTAGGAAGGTGTTGAAAATAATCAACATTTTGATTTGAACGCTTGTCGGAGGATTGCTCCACCTGAATGATGTTGGATCATTCATCGGGTTCCCTGTCGGACCACCGGCGCACAATCGACTGTTCCAGGATCGCAGCCACCTCCTGATCCGATACCGGATCGAAATTGCGGTAGTGAAGTCCGACGGCATGGAAGGGCTCCGGCATACTCAGGCAGATGCAGTCGTCGAATTCCGTCTCCAGCATTGCGATGGTTTCCCGCGGTGCCACAGGCACCGCAAGAACAAGCCTGTCGGGTTGTCCCAGGCGCAGGGCCTTCAACGCGACACGCATTGTGGCGCCGGTGGCAATGCCGTCGTCAACAACAATCACCGTCCTGTCCTTGACGGTATAGCTCTGACGGCCTTGGAGATTTTGGCTTCGGCGTCGCTCGATCTCGGCAACTTGAACCTGTGTCGCGGCTTCGATGGCTTCATCCGGGATGTCCAGATGTCTGCGAATATGTTCGTTTATGACGACCTGCGGAGGATTGCCGTCAACGACGGCACCGAGCGCAAGTTCCGGTTGGCCGGGCGTTCCGATCTTGCGAACGAGCAAAACGTCCAGCGGGAAGGATAAGGCCCGGGCAATCTCCGCCGCGACAGGAACGCCGCCTCGCGGCAAAGCCAGCACCAACGGGTCTTTATAGCGCTCTCGCGCCACGGCATCCGCGAGTTCACGGCCGGCCTCTTTGCGGTCAAGAAACGCGCGTCTCATGCTCTCCACCAGGATATTTGGCGGGTTTCCAACGCCCGCGCCCATCTAATGACGGTCACGATATCTTTTGCCCGAAGTTACGCCGTCTGAGACGAAGTGGTGCTCGATTGTTCATCATTTGCATTGACGGCGATCAATTTAACTTGAGCCCAAAGAACAAGGCAAAGTCGGTCCCCTTGACGTCGGTCAATTGACGGGCCGCGCAATGCAGATAGTATTTCCGGGCCACAGGGGGGTGGTCAGGAATGTCAGGTCCGCATCGCATCAAGCGCTCCGGCCGATCGAGAAAGCTGATTTGGGTCGGCCTGCTCGGCCTGTTGTTGGTGCTTGTCCCGCTCCCGTTCATGTCCGCAGGAGATGCGGCGCGCCGCGGCCACGATGTCGTCGAGAAATGGTGCCGGACCTGCCATTTGCGGGCTGGCGACGCAGCCGATCCGGAAATGGCGCCGCCCTTCGAGAGTATCGTCAAGCGGCCAAGGCGTGACCGGGCCTATCTGAAACACTTCCTCGCCGGCGACCATTTCCCCATGACGATCTTCCGGCTCTACGAGAGCGAAAAGGACGATGTGTTGGCCTATCTGATGGACCTGCAGGAAAAGGAGCAGGGGGGCGAGTAGAGCTTTACACTCTATGGCATGACCTGTGCCTGAAGGGCGATGATCCTGTCGAGCAGCGAGTCCAGCTCTGCCGACGGTCGGGTCGTTGCGGCGCCGCCATTGGCCAGCCAGTGCTCGAGCGGCGAACGCATCAGGGCATCGAGGTCGCCCTCACAGGAAAAGTCGCCGACGACGGATTTGATTTTGGTATTGTCGAACAGCAGGGTGTGGGCTCTGTCGCCCTTCAGGAAACCCTCCCAGTCCGGATGAAAATGCACCAGGTTGTCGGTCGGGACGTGAACCAATTGCGGTTCCGCGCCAATAGCCCGACCAACGGCGGCATAAATCATGTCCCACGGAAAGCCGCAGTCGGAGGTGAGATGGAATGCCTCGCCGATGGCCGCGCGATTGCCGAACAGGCGAACGAAGGGCGGGGCAAAATCCTCAGCCCGCGTCAACGTCCACAGGGCTCGGCCGTCTCCCGGAACGACGATTGGCAGTCCGCGCAGGAGGCGTGACAGCAGTGCATCGCCTTCGCCGATCGCTGTCGGGAAGCGGGTTCGGATCGTGTGGCTCGGCCGCACGATGGTCAGGGGCAGATCGTCCGCCTGCCGTAGAACCTGTTCACAGGCAATCTTCTTGCGGCTGTATTCCCAATAGGGATTGTCCAGCGGCACAGCTTCGGTAATCGGGAACTGGGTGACTGGTTTCGCGTAAGCCGAGGCCGTCGAGATGAAGACGTACTGGCCGGTCCTGCCGGCGAAAAGAGTGGCATCTCGCTCAGCTTCTTCAGGCTCAAAGGTGATGAATTGGCACACCACATCCCAAGTGCCGGCTGCCGCTTGCGCATAATCCGCATCATTCTGAAAGTCGGCAATGATTGATCGTACCGACGCCGGAAGCGTATCGGTCATGCTGCCACGGTTTAGCACCGTGACCTCGTGGCCCGCGTTGACGGCCTCCAGAACACACGGAAACGAAATCTGGCCAGTGCCTCCGATGAAGAGGATGCGAAGGGACATGGTGTTTCCTTTGGCGGTCGAATGGAGGAATTGTCGGTATTGTGGAATTGTCTCACACGCGATGCAACAGGCCTCTTGCCAAGCCATCGGGGCTGTGGTGATGTGACGGCTCCGTGGCCGCCTGAGCGCCCCGGAGACCTGCCATCACATTCCCGACCGCCAATCAGCCGGTTGAGAGGGTTCCAAGATGATCACCAAAGCGATTGTTTGGGGCGAGAACGTCCACGAACAGACCAGCGATGTCGTGCGCGCCATCTATCCGGATGGAATGCACGAATGCATCGCTTCGACCTTGAACGCCGATAGCGGCATCATCGCCGAGACAGCGACCCTGCAGCAACCCGAGCACGGTTTGCCGGAAGAGCGGCTGGCTGAAACCGACGTACTGTTCTGGTGGGGGCACGCGGCCCATGGTGACGTGTCCGACGACGTGGTCGAACGTGTCGCAAGACATGTATGGCGGGGCATGGGCTTTGTCGCTCTGCATTCCTCTCATTTCAGCAAGGTTTTCATGCGGCTGATGGGATCGCCCTGCAATCTGACCTGGCGCGAGGCTGGCGAACGTGAGCGGCTGTGGCTGACGTCGCCCGGCCATCCGATTGCCGCCGGCTTGCCCGACTGTTTCGAACTCGAATACGAAGAAATGTATGGTGAGCCATTCGGTGTTCCGGAGCCTGACGAAACCGTGTTCGTCAGCTGGTTTCAGGGCGGCGAAGTGTTCCGCTCCGGTCTGACCTACCGCAGAGGCGCGGGCCGGGTGTTCTATTTTCGTCCGGGCCACGAAACCTATCCGACCTATCACGATGCCAATGTGCAGCGCGTGCTGACCAACGCGGCAAAATGGGCGCATGGCGAAAGGCGCAGTCGTGAGAGCACGATTGATGCCCCCAATCGACCGGTGAACGAGGCACCAGAAGCGATCGAGGACCGGGGACCGAAAATTCACAAGGATGGTGAAGCCGGTTTCCGTTGATCAGGCTGGCCACGGGGGATGAGATGACAACCAGCAGGTTTCGGCATGCGATTTTGGGAACAGGCAGCATGGCCACCCAGCATGCGAAGGCTTTTGCAGCCGACGAAGGTGTCGACCTTGTCGCCGCCATCGATACCGACGCACAGCGATTGAACGCGTTTTGCGACGAGCATCAGATAGCCAACCGTTTTGGCTCGGTGAGTGATGCCATCGATTGGGGTGCGTTCGACAGCGTCTCCAATGTGACCCCCGATCGCGCCCATCACCCGACGACCTTGCCGCTGCTGGCCGCCGGCAAGCATGTTCTCTGCGAGAAACCGCTGGCTGAAAACCATGCGGATGCCATCGAGATGACGAGGGCTGCTGCAAAGGCCGGTATCGTCAACATGGTCAATTTGACCTATCGAGGCCTCGCTTCCATGCAGGAAGCAAGACGCCTTGTCGCGGCCGGCGCGGTCGGAGCTGTCAGACACTTCGAGGCCTCTTACCTGCAGAGTTGGCTCACCCAACCGCTCTGGGGCGACTGGCGCACGGACTCGACCTGGTTGTGGCGACTGTCGACCGAACACGGGTCTGCCGGTGTGCTCGGAGATGTCGGCATTCATATTCTCGACTATGCGACCTACGTCATCGGCGACAATGCCACCGCCGTATCCTGTCGTCTGAAAACGTTTTCCAAAGCGCCGGGTGACCGCATCGGCGCCTATCCGCTCGACGCCAACGACAGTTTCACCATGCAGCTTGAACTGGGTTCCGGGGCAATCGGCGTCGTACATGCCAGTCGCTTTGCGTCCGGTCACGTCAATGATCTGAGGTTGCGTGTGTGGGGTGACGAAGGCGGTCTCGAGGTTGCGACGGAGGGACAGAACGAGCGCCTGCTTGTGTGCGGACCGGCCGATCTGCAGAAACCCGTCTGGCGGGAAGTCGCATTTGCTCCGGTCGAGACAAATTACCAGCGTTACGCCGATGCCGTGCGTAGGGGCGTTCAGGTCGATCCGGACTTCGCCCGAGCCGCCCAACTCCAGGAGATTCTGGATCTTGCCGCCCGTTCCGACCAGGAGCATGGCCTGACCGTCAGTCCTGCCTGATTGCGCCTGTTCCCACAAACCGATGCAAGTCGTTTCTGTCCAAGCCAGGCAGTTGGAAAATTGTTTGACCGGGAAGGGCATACCCTCCATGGTGGCCGGCAAGGGAGTGACGGTCCAAGGGAAGGGTGTTATTGAGGATCATGGACTATGCGTTGCTATGGGCACTTGTCGGTCTGCAGATAAAGCACTTTGTAGCGGACTACACCCTTCAGTGGCCGTCGATGATTCAGCAGAAGAGCCACCTCACGAAACCTGGTGGCTATATACACGCTGGCATTCATGTGATCCTGACCCTGCCGGTGCTGCTGATCTGCAGCCTTCCCGTTGGCGTTATCGTCGGGCTACTGGCATTTGAGTTTGTCGTCCACTACGTGACCGACTACGCCAAAGGACAATATGACTGCCGGCACAAGCTGGAGGTGCACACCCGCCACTATTGGGTGCTGCATGGTGCCGACCAACTCGTACACCAGTTAACCTATGCCGTGATGATTGCAGTCATCATGGCTTCGAAGCAGGGCATGTAGCAGGCTCCGGGGGCAAGGGCAGGGGGCGACAAATTTGCACCGTTTGCCGGCGGCGATTTTGACCTCTGGCTAGGCGGATTTCCTATCCAGAACATTGGCCAGGTCTGATGTCGTGCGGGCAAGACGCTGCGCCAGCTCACGAATGACTTCGACCGCCACATCAGGGAACTCGCCACACAGTTCCATCAGGTTTTCGCGCTTGAGTTCCAGAACTGTCAGTTGGCCGTTAGCCTGGACCGACGCTGTTCGGGGAACGTCGCAAAATGCGGAGATTTCGCCGAAAAGGGCATTGGTTCCGAGTTTCGCCACGACCACCTGTTTGCCGCCACTGTCCGACAGAATATCCGCATCGCCTCCCACGATCAGATAGGCCGAGGTACCGTTCGAGCCCTGCGCGAACACCATCTCGCCGTCGTCGAACATCAGTTGTGAGGCTGTGTAAGCGATCAGCTTGAGCTTGCTCGGGTCCACGCTCTCGAACAGCGGGACCTTGCGTAGCATGGCCACATCATCCTTCAACGTACTCATCGATAGACTCCTACTCTCCCATGCTGCCGCTAATCGGCATCCGTTTCAAGACGCGCCGCAACCTTGTCCGGGGTGCCTTCAACGGCAATGCGACCGTGCTCCATAGCAATGACCCGGTCGAAGACATCCAGGTCCTTTGTGTCCAGCGGCACGCAGATAACGCCCATGCTGCGGGCGTCCCCATCCTTGCCCATGGCGAGGACGGCCTCGACAATCCGCATGCGCTCCTCCGGATCGAGCGCCGACATCGCCCGGTTGAGGATGACGATGTCCGGTTCCTTCAGCAGCGCTCGCGCCACTTTGAGTTTTTGCGCCTGGTGTGTGCTCAGGTTACGCCCACCGGTGCCAATGTCAAAGAACAGTCCGATACGGAACAGCGCATCCGACACGCCACTGTTTTCCAATTGCTGCTTGATGGCGGTGAGCACACGCTCGCGCGCGCCGATACGCCGAGCGTCGATACGGCCGAACAGGATATTATCAAGCACTGACAGCGATGGATTGAAGTGGTCCGGATCATGGAAAGCCACTGCGTTGTCGCCGCTCTGCTCGACAGCCGCGCGCACCTTGTGGCGCAACGCCAGCAACTGCGCCTGCTCACTTGCATCGAGAACGCCGAAACGGGTCTGTGCTTCGCAATAGTCGAAGGCGAGCCCGAGCATGGCAGCAAGATCCTTCTCGCCTGCACTGCTCGCGTTTTTGCCGGCGAGCTTCTCCAACGCTTCCTTCATCAGCAACAGTTCTTCAGGCGAGGGGCCGCCCGACCGTTGCAGCAGAGCGCTGTCTTCAGCCAGATCGCCGAACAGTTCGACATTGTTGCGGGCGATCTCGATTCCCATGTCGAAGAGTGGACCCTCAAGACCGGACTCACGCAACAGGCCACGAAGCATTTCGTTCGTCGGCAGGTTGTCGGTCTCGAAGCTCTCGTCCACGGGCGTTCCGAAAATGATATTTTCGCCGATGGTCAGTTGTTGATTATAGCTGTCCGGATCAAAGAACTCGACGGCGCTGCTGATGTCCTGGTCACCGGCAAACTGACGCCGCGCTTCCATGACGCTCGCCTTGATGTCTTCATCGCCATCCACGCCGATCTTGCGGAGCAGGCCGAATTCCAGAACGTCATCGTAGAGGTCAACACAACGCATGATGTCGAAGACACGCGGTGCCAATGCCTCGTCCGGCCATGGCTCCGGTGGCTCGAAAATGCCGGTGTCGTCATCCGTTTTTTCAATTCCGGCCGCGATTTCGGTTTCATGCGGCAGGAAGTCGGCATTCGAAGAGCCTGAATGCAGGATCGGTGTCGCCTCTCCCTCGAAAGGCAGCGTGTCGGCCAGCGCCGCCTTGATGGAACCGGATGCGAAGAACGTCCCACTATCGGCATACCCAACCCTGCGTCCGGTCATGCCTTCCGGCAGGTTCACCAGCTCCTTGTCGTCCAGGGTGATGTTGCCGGATGCGGCCTGCATCAGTCGTGCCAGGGCCTCCGCCACCTGTTCGGCGCCAGAGTCTCCGCCACCAACGAGCGCCACCGCTTCGTTGCGGGTCAGCGCGCCGCTGAAGTCCTGGATGATCGGTTGTTCGGATGCATCGAGGACGGAGAGGTTGTGAACAGCGAAACCCGTCACGATCGGCGCCGCCGGTGCGTCCATCGGTGCCTGACGTTCGGCAGGCGTAATGTCAGTATTGGCAAAATCCTCGATCGCCTGTTCGTAACGAATCTGGTTGAGCAGCCGCTGCTGATCCCAGTCGATGATGCCCTTGATGGGCGCCGGCAGGTCCTTGTAGGCGGCAATGGACGCAACGAGCGAGCCCAGATCCATGCGCCCGGTGATCACCAGATAGCCGCCGATCAGGTAGAACAGGAAGGCCAGCAGCTGAATCAGGAAGTTGTTCAGGAATTTGACCTGGAACTTGCGCTGATAGAGTTCGAAGCGAATGGCCAGGATGTTGCGCAGCATGCCCCAGATATTGAAGCGAGCACGGTTTGAAACGCCGTGCAGGTGCACGTCGTCCATGCCCTGGACATACTCGCCAATGCGACCTGATAGCCGCCGAGCTGCGGTTTGACGCATGCGGCCAAGCACCAGCAGGCGCCGTCTCAAGCGCGGTATGATCCACGCCTGGAAAAGCACGATGGCCAGAGTAATAACGCCGAACATCGTGCTTTGGAGGAACAGGAACAGAAGGCCGGTGATCGCCTGCGCACCCAGGAAGACAGGAATGGAGAAGGCATCGCCGAAGAACTCGCCCAGCGGCTCCACTTCGTCCTTGATGGCGCTGGTCACTTCCGACGGTTTGACCTGACGCGCCTTCGATATCGGGTAGCGCAACACGCGGTCGAACAGTTCATAGCGAAGCCGGCGAAGCAGCCGCTCGCCAAGTTTGCCCTTGAAGGTGTTGATGTAGAGCTTGAACCAACCGTTGAGGGCGACGGCGACCAGGAATCCGATGCACAAGGCCACCAGCATGTCCAGCCGTTCCAGCTGGAAGCCGCCAAACAGATTGATCGATCGTCCGAATAGAAAGTCCGAGAACGGCAGGTCGATGGAAAGAAAGGGCTGGGTTGAGTCCGGGGCGTCAAAACCGTCGCCCTGAATCGGTCCGTTGACCACCAGTTTCGGCAGTTGCAGCATCTGGAAATACACCGGCATGGAGATCACGACGATGATGAAGATCCAGATCTGCTGCTTTCGCGTGTGCCGCCAGATATAAGGAAGAAGTTTGCGCTCCAAAGTGCCTCTCGCTGTTCACCGCGGCCCGTTGGGTTCGGGTATCGGACAGTCGGGTGCGCGGCTACGAATGCACCAGTTCACCCGAATTTCCGATTCCGTCATCCCCTTGCTGCATGAACCTTCAACGAAGGGTGGGCTCTGTCAAGCCTGTTGCTCGCGCCAGACGGAGCGCACCGGCATACGTGTCTTGACTCATTGTCGCCCGCGTCACACTTTTTCCCTCAAAAAAGGGCATATCCATTTCATTAATGAGTTCGTTTGACTTGAGGTGTCACCACGCCTTGACCCAACAGGGAGCCGATTCATGAATATCCAAACGCCCCTTCGCCGCAAGACCGCCAAGGACTTTCCGCAGGAACTGCTCGACCTCTACGATTTTTACGCCCACGGCATGATCAGCAAACGCCAGTTTCTCGACGGCGCCGCCAAATTTGCGGTCGCCGGCGTCACCGCGGCCATGCTTTTGAAACAATTGTCACCCGACTACGCACTGGCCCAGCAGGTGGCTCCCGACGATCCGCAAATCGACACCAGCCGCATCACCTACCCGTCGCCCAATGGGCATGGGACCGTCAATGCCTATCTCGTACGACCGGCCGGCGCCGACGGCAAATTGCCAGCCGTGCTGGTGATCCACGAAAATCGCGGGCTGAATCCGTATATTGAAGACGTCACGCGCCGTCTTGGCAAAGCCGGCTTCATGGCCATGGCGCCGGACGGCCTGACCTCCGTCGGTGGTTACCCGGGCAATGACGACGAGGGTCGCACGCTGCAACGCTCCGTCGATCGGGAAAAGCTGCTGAATGACTTCTTCGCCGGCTTCGAATATCTGCTGTCACGGGACGATTGCAGCGGCAAGGTGGGTGCCGTGGGCTTCTGCTATGGCGGCGGTGTTGTCAATGCACTGGCTGTAGCCTACCCGGAACTGGCGGCCGGCGTGCCGTTCTATGGACGCCAACCGGATGCAGCCGACGTCGCGGATATCAAGGCGCCGATGCTGATTCAGAATGCCGAGCTCGACGAGCGCATCAATGCCGGCTGGCCAGCCTATGAAGAGGCGCTGAAGGCCAATGGCAGGACCTATGAGGCGCACATGTATCCGGGCGTCAATCACGGCTTTCACAATGACACCACGCCGCGCTACGACGAAGCGGCGGCGAAGCTGGCGGAGCAACGCACCATAGACTTTTTCAAGAAACACCTGATGTAGGGTCTACTGCCGCAAACGATGGCCGGCCGGATCGAAAGGCGGTTCGGCCAGCCTGACCGCCCGGTGCGGCCGACCGAGAACGGCCACATCGAGTTCAGCACCTTCGGGCGCCAGATCTGTCTTGAGATAAGCGAGCGCCAGCGACTTGCCGACCGAGTGCCCGTAGGTTCCCGACGTTACGTAGCCGACCGGGGTTCCGTCCGTGAGAAACACCGGTTCACCCCCATTGGCGTCTGCGTCGGTGACGTCGATTTCTAGAATCGAAAGCAATTCGCGGGGTTTTTTCGTCAACACCGCTTCGCAGGCGTCCCGATTGAGAAAGGGGCCCTTGTCCAGCTTGACCAATCGCTCCAGCCCGGATTCCTGCGGCCAATATTCCGGTGAATATTCCCGGCCCCAACTGCCGTATCCTTTTTCGACCCGAAGCGACATCAAGGCGCGGGAGCCGACCGGCCCGGCTCCAAACGCTTTGCCCGCTTCCAGCAGGGCTCTGTAGAGATCGAGCTGACGGTCTGTCGGGCAGTGCAGCTCCCAGCCGAGATCACCGGTGAACGAAACGCGGATGGCAATGGCCTCGATGCCGGCGATCTCGATGCGCCTGGAACGCATAAACGGGAACGCCTCGGTCGAAAGGTCCGCATTGGTGAGCCGGGCAAGAATGTCCCGTGATTGTGGTCCGGCCACGTTGAAGCCGCACAGGGCTTCAGTGCGGCTCTCGAAAACGGTGTCGTCCGGCAGCGGTACTGCCTTGAAAAACCGCTGGTGATAGCGCTCCGCCATACCCGAGCCGACGATCATGAATTCTGTTTCGCCAAGGCGCGTCACCGTGAAGTCGCCGGCAATCCCGCCGCGCTTCCCGATCAGCGGCGTCAGGCAGGAGCGTCCGATCTTCGTTGGCATGCGATTGGCGAACAGCGCATTCAGCCAATCCTCGGCGCCTGCACCGGAGACCGAGTATTTGGCGAAATTCGAGATATCGATAATGCCGGCCCGTTCGCGCAGCATCTTGCATTCACGCCCCACCGGTTCGAACCAGTTCTGCCGTTCGAAACCGTATGTCTCATGAGCGTTGTCCGGTTTGTCCGCATACCAAAGAGGATGTTCCCAGCCATAGTTCAGGCCAAACACGGCGCCCATCTGTTGCTGCATGGCGTAAACCGGGCGCGTCCGCACCGGCCGACCGGCTTCCCGTTCTTCGTTCGGGAAATGGATCTTGAAGCGGTGGGCATACTGGTCGGCGACCCGCGCCTTCGTGAAAGACTTGTTCGCCCACAGACCGAAACGGGCAAGATCGAGACCGAACAGATCAAGCTTCGGTTCCTGTTCGATGATCCATTGCGCTGACTGCAGGCCAAGTCCGCCCGACTGCGAGAAGCCCGGTATCAGACCGTTGCAGCAGAAATAGTTCGACAGCTCCGGTACCGGTCCGATCAGCGCGCCGCTGTCGGGCGACCAGATCATCGGTCCGTTGATGACGCGACGGATCCCGGCTTCGCCGACAGCCGGCACGCGGGATATCGCCCGCATGATGTTGTCTTCGATACGCTCGAGGTCGTCATCAAACAGCTCGTGACCGAAGCCGGCCGGGGTGCCGTCCTCTGCCCAGAAGCGCATGTCGCGTTCGTAGGCGCCGACCAGCAGTCCCTTGCCTTCCTGTCGCAGGTAGTACTCGCCGTCGCGGTCGGCGATCGATGGCAGCCGCCGGTCGAGTGATGCAATCTCGGCAATGGTCTCGGTGACGAAATATTGGTGTTCCGTGGGGATGAGCGGCAACTCGATCCCGGCCATCGCTGCCACCTCCCGTCCCCATAGCCCGGCTGCATTGACGATCCATTGTGTGTGGATGTCGCCATTCGGCGTCTCCACAATCCAGCTGCCGTCGGCCTGCTGACGCGTCGCCGTGACCGGGGTGAAACGATGGATTTCAGCGCCGCGTGAGCGGGCGCCCGCCGCATAGGCCTGTGTGACCCCAGACGGATCGACATTGCCGCCATCCGGTTCGAACATGATGCAGCGCACACCATCGAAATCGGCAAGCGGATGCAGGCGTTCTGCCTCATCGCGGCCGACCTCGTAGAAGTTCATGCCGTAATATCGCGCCTTGGCGGCCTGGAGCCGCAACTGATGTTCGCGCTCGGCGGTCTGAGCCAGATAGAGCGATCCCGGCTGGAAGACGCCGCAGCCCTGTCCGGTTTCAGCCTCCAGCTCCTTGTAAAGCTGCATTGTGTAGTGCTGCAGTCGCGAAATATTGGTGCTGTCGTGCAGGCCATGGATATTGGCCGCAGCGTGCCACGTCGACCCGCTGGTCAGTTCGTCGCGCTCGAGCAGCACGACATCGGTCCAGCCGAGTTTTGCGAGATGATAGAGGATTGAACATCCAATGACGCCGCCACCGATGACGACCGCCTGGGCGTGTGAGCGCATGTCTTCAAGTCATCCGAATTGAACCATTGTGGCACCATCGCCGGATTTTGCTCGCGCGCAAGCCCAAAAAGACTCATATTGGGGTGAGGTGCATTCAACCGTGAAATCGCAATGGCCCGCAAACATTACGATCTGCCGCCTCTGACGACACTGGCCACTTTCGAAGTTGCAGCGCGCCGGCTGAGCTTCAAGGACGCGGCCGGTGAACTCAATGTGACCCCGGGCGCCGTCAGCCACCAGATCAAGGCGCTTGAAAGCGAGCTTGGCGTCGCGCTGTTTCAGCGCCGCCACCGTGGGGTGACGCTGACGGAACAGGGGGTGGTGCTCTTTCATGCATTGGAGGGCAGCTTCACCCGCATATCGACGGTGCTGACCCGGTTGCGCCGGGCCGCGGGAGAGACGGCTGTCACGATTGCCGCCACAACCGCGGTTTCGTCGCTGTGGCTGACCCCGCGGCTGACAGCGTTCTGGAAGGCGCATGGCGGCATTGCCGTCAATCAGCAACTGTCCGACAAGCCGGAACCCAGACGGCAAGACGCCGACCTGCAGATTCGCTACGGCGACATCGATGCAGAAGAAACCGTCACTTTTCCGTTGTTTCGTGACGAATTGGTACCGGTCTGCAGTCCGGCTTTTGCGGATGCGCACCCACAGCCCGATCTGGAAACGCTGGCCCAATTGCCTTTGATTCACCCTGATGCCGATGACCTTACCTGGACCACCTGGCGTACCTGGTTCACTCAACTGGGTTATCACGGTGACATCGCCAAAGGCTTGAAGGTCAACAACTACACGATCGCCTTGCAGGCCGCCTGCGATGATATGGGCGTCGTGCTTGGCTGGAAACGGCTTGTGCGGCCGCACATCGAGCGAGGGGTTCTGGTTCCTCTCGGCCGCCACGAGATACCGGCGCCGGCGTCGTTCTACATCGTGTCGGACCCGGACGACATGATTACCGCCAACGCGCAGACTGTGCGCGATTGGTTGTTGGGCAATGTTTGAGTTGAGCTGATCTCATCTGAACGCGAAGATTTATGCCGTTGAATTCCGGCGCATATAGATCGAAACTCAAAACCACGCATTGCGACCGGAGGAGTTGTCGTGAACACGCATACCGATCTATCGGGCGTTGTCGCCCCGCTGAGCCAGGCCCGCGGCCTGCCGAACGAGCACTATGTCTCTCAGGATGTGTTCAATGAGGAGAAACGTGCCGTCCTCTTCGCCAACTGGTCAGGCATTGGCTTTGCCAAGGACGTGCCGGAGCCTGGCGATGCCAAGCCGATCGATTTCCTCGGCATGCCGCTTCTGGTCGTGCGCGACCGGGAGGGAGTGGTTAGGGTTTTTCAGAACACTTGCCGTCATCGCGGCATGATTCTTGTTGAAGAGCCACGCAAAATCACCGGCGCCATCCGTTGCCCTTATCACAGCTGGTGTTACGCGCTGAACGGCGATCTGCGTACCACGCCGCATATCGGCGGACCGGGCCAGAACACCCATGAGGACGTCGACCGGAGCGACATGGGGTTGTTCCAGGTGCGCGCTCACATCTGGCAGGATGTCATCTTCGTCAACATCTCCGGTGATGCGCCGCCCTTCGAAGAGGCCATGGCCGATCTGCTCGAACGTTGGCGCGAATTCGACCGGCCATTGCATCACGGCGGAGCAGCTGCAACCTTCAAGCTGGATGTTCAGTCAAATTGGAAGCTGGCCGTCGAAAACTATTGCGAAAGCTACCATCTGCCGTGGATTCATCCCGGCCTCAACAGCTATTCGCGGCTCGAGGATCACTACAACATTGAGGCACCCGGTCGCTTCTCGGGGCAGGGGACCCTGGTCTATCGCCAACTCAAGGGTGATGGCGGGGCGGTCTTTCCGGACTTTGAAGGTCTATCCGGACAATGGGACGAAGGCGCGGAATATATCGCCGTCTTTCCCAACGTTCTGCTCGGCGTTCACCGCGACCACACCTTTGCCATCGTACTGCAGCCGATGGGCGTCGATCGGACCATTGAACATGTCGAGGTCTACTACCCGCAGGACATAGCCGGGGACTCGGCACTAGAAGACCTCAACCGGGCGAACGCGGCGCAATGGAAGAGCGTGTTCGAGGAAGACGTTTTCGTTGTCGAAGGTATGCAGCGCGGCCGTCATGGAACGCTTTTCGATGGCGGTCGCTTCTCTCCGGCGATGGACGGCCCGACCCATCTTTTCCATCATTGGGTGGCGGATCAGATCGGCCAGGCCCGGCAAGCCGGATGAACGAGGCCGGCGGCGGGCTCGAGCAACGATTGCTTGAAGCCCATGGCCGCGACGATCCAACAGAGCTTTCCGTCCTCTACGCGGAGGTTGCCGATTTGAAAGAGGCGGAAGGCGATATCGAGGCCACCTGTTTCTACCTCACCCATGCCTTTGTGTTTGCCCTGCAGGCTGGTGATGACACCGCATACGCACTTCAAGAGCGTCTGTGGCGGTATGGCCGTGAGGTGCGACCCTCAAGGAAATTCTGATTGGACGGGGCCAACCGCCTGCGGCAGCTTGATACGCGCGTGACACCGATTGGCCGGATGCTGGCGTTGCTGTCAGCGTTGGAAATCTCCTCGCGGGTTTTTTTGGAGCGCGGCAGCTTGGTCAGACGCAAGACGATGCCGCAGACTCCAACAACGATCCAGACGATCTGTATCAGCGCCGAAGCGAGATTGAATTCGATCGCCATGCTTGTGAGGACCAATGACGCTGCAAGCACGCTTGCGCATGTATAGGTGATCGAATTTCCATCGATCCAGCGCAGTTGAAGCGCCGAAAAAGTGCCAACGTAAAGTAGAAAGCCAAGTATGCCCAGGAACCGAAAAGCCAGTGAAGTATCAAAAGTGTCAATGAGGTCGAAAATCATGTTTCTTCGGCGAAGTCGGTTCCGTTGATCAGCCTGCTTCGCACCACTGACACATCGATACATCACCCAAACTGGTCAAACGGGCGATATATTTGCCGGCTCTGTTTCGCCCGGAAGCCATTTGACCTGTTAAAACACTGCCAGCCATGCCGGTTGTGCACCGGTTGATGCGTCTCGCTCATGCCGATCACAAAGTGCCGGAAACCCTCAAAATACAGCTCGCACAGTGTCGCATCGCGACCGAATTTGCGTTAGAGCAGCGACTTCGAAATGACATCCGGGCGAAGAGACGTTTTCGCCTGCCACGGGAGAGAACCGATGAACGCCACTGAGTTGTTGAGCAAACTGGGTTTGGGTCAGAACGAGATAGCCGGTGGGTCGCTCGCCGTCTCCTCGCCAATCGATGGCGCCGAGATTGCGCAGGTCAAAGAAACCGCTTCTGCAGAGATGGATGCTGTCATTGCGCGCGCGCAATCCGCCTTTGTCGCCTGGCGTGACCTTCCCGCGCCGCGGCGCGGCGAACTGGTGAGACTGCTCGGCGAAGAATTGCGGGCCGCCAAGGACGACCTCGGCGCACTGGTGTCGCTGGAAGCCGGCAAGATCGTCTCCGAGGGGCTGGGTGAAGTCCAGGAGATGATCGACATCTGCGATTTCGCCGTCGGCCTGTCGCGCCAGCTCTACGGCCTGACAATCGCTTCAGAGCGGCCCGGCCACCGGATGATGGAAACCTGGCACCCGTTGGGCCCCTGTGCCGTCATCACCGCCTTCAACTTTCCTGTTGCCGTCTGGTCCTGGAACACAGCCCTGGCGCTTGTCTGCGGCGATCCGGTGATCTGGAAGCCATCTGAAAAAACACCGTTGACCGCCATGGCCTGCATGAAGATCTTCGACCGCGCCGTCGCCCGTTTCGGAGACGACGCTCCGGAGGGACTTGCGCAACTGGTGATCGGCGGGCCGGAAATTGGCGAGGCGTTGGTCAATTCCCACGACGTGCCGATCGTTTCGGCCACTGGTTCGACGCGCATGGGCCGTGCCGTTGGTCCCAGGGTCGCCGAGCGGTTTGGCCGCTGCATTCTTGAACTCGGCGGTAACAACGCCATGATCGTGGCGCCGACCGCTGACCTCGAAATGGCCGTGCGTGCCATCGTCTTCTCGGCCGTGGGCACCGCCGGCCAGCGCTGCACGTCACTGCGCCGCCTGATCGTGCACGAGCGGGTGCGCGAAGACCTGACGGCGCGGCTGGTCAAGGCGTATGCCAGCCTGCCGGTCGGTGATCCGCGGGAAGACGGAACGCTCGTTGGCCCATTGATCGACCAAGCGGCAGTCGCCGCCATGGAGAAGGCACTGAGCGAGGCCGAGGCCGCCGGTGGCACCGTCCATGGTGGTCGGCCGGTGACTGAGGGCGTGCCACAGGGTGGCGCCTATGTCTCGCCAGCCATCGTCGAAATGCCGGAACAATCGGCCATCGCCTGCCAGGAAACCTTTGCGCCGATCCTTTACGTCATGGGCTACCGCGAATTCGACGAGGCCATGGCAATGCACAACGGCGTTCAGCAGGGGCTATCGTCCTGCATTTTCACCATGGATATGCGCGAGGCTGAACGGTTCGTGTCCGACGCCGGTTCCGATTGCGGCATTGCCAACGTCAATATCGGGCCGTCCGGCGCCGAAATCGGCGGCGCATTCGGCGGCGAGAAAGAAACCGGCGGTGGCCGTGAAAGCGGCTCGGACGCGTGGAGAGGTTATATGCGCCGCCAGACCAACACCGTGAACTATTCTGCGGAGCTACCGCTGGCCCAGGGCGTCACCTTCGATTTTTAGCCGACCATTGTTGGCAGCAATACGCGCAACGGCGACTGACGTGGGAAGTCGGTGACTGCGATTGCCTTGTGGTGAGCCATGATCATGCGACAGGCGGTGCGCACGTCCTGCCGCAGGTCATGGTCGAGCACCACCTGGATGCGGCCGGATTGAAGGAACTCTCGATTTTCGCTGTCAAAATCATGAGCGATGAACACCTTGGGCCGGCAACCGGCTTCGTCCAAGGCAGCGAGTATCTGTCGGTTGCTGCCGCCGATGGAGTAGACGGCATCGATATCAGGGTTCTTGCCCAATGCCTCGCGGACCTGCGGCCCGATTGGGTCGTCAGACCGCGCACCTTCGATCAATTCGGTGACACGCGGCTGCTCGAACAGTTGGTTCATATGCTCCTGAAAGCCGATCTCCCGATCCTCTTCGCCGCGAAACCGGTTGTTGCGCACGGTCACCAGAACATCTGGTGACGATCCGGTAAGCCACTGGTGCATCAGAAAGGCGGCGGTCTCGCCGGCGCGTCGATTGTCCAGGCCGACATAACCGATGCGCGCCGAGGCGGGCAGGTCGGTCGCCATCGTGATTACCGGAATGCCGGCGCGGGTCAGGTCTTCGATCCGGGCGGCGATCGCCGCTGAGTCCGGAGCCATCAAAAGCACACCATGACTGCCGCGCTTGCGGATGCGGATCAACGCCTGTTCGATCTCGCCCTCGGAAAACAGCAGCCTGATATCGCTGCGCGAACGAAAGATGGCCGGTTCGAGTGAGGGCAGTTCCGCGGCAATCGCCTCCCTGAGGGCCCGGCCAAAGCTGTCGGGCGCTTCGATGACGAAATCGAGCATGAACTTGCGACCCGAGAGGCTGATGGTGCGTTCCTGCTCCTCCAGTTCCTCAATAGCATGCTCGACCCGTCGCACCGTTTGCTGGCGCACACCGCCGCGTCGGTTGATGACCCGGTCGACCGTCGCCGTGCCCAGACCTGCCTGAAGGGCGATGTCCTTGATCAGAAAGCGGTGCGCCATGAGTCCGTTTTGATGGATTTTTGATGGATTTCGACCTTAAGCGACCGCCCGAACCAAGTCTATTGTTCGGGTTAGAAACCAGGGAGGCCATGGAGGATTGCATATGGATCAGGTTTTGAAAGGCAATGACCCGGTCTGGCTGGATGCCGGATCCTGCTCGCTCGATGATTTTCGCGCCCTTGTCGAAGTCGACACCTCGACGGACAGCGTGCCGCTCGCCAGCGACATTTCGAGCAACATCCCGATTTACGACGCCACCGCGGTCCGTGCGGCCCTTGGCGAACGTGACCGGCTGAGGGCTTTCATGGCCGAGTGGAACCGGGTTCTGGCGACTGGCCCGGGTGTCGTCGTTTTCAAGAACACCTATGAGGATACGGACCTCGTCGATGCGGTGACCGGCGTGCTCGACACAATCATAGCCGAAGAGGAAAGCCAATCGGCGGGCTCAGGCGACCACTTTGCTCCGGCGGGTGCGAACAGCCGCGTTTGGAACGCACACGAAAAACTCTGCATGGCCGATCCCACGCTCTTCGCGCGATACAATGCCAACCCGATCATCCCGGTCATCAGCCGCGCATGGCTCGGGCCACACTTTCAGATCACCACACAGGTCAATGTGGTGCGGCCCAGCGGCAAGGCGCAGACCTGCCACCGCGACTATCACATGGGCTTCCAGACAGCGGAGGAATTGGCACAGTATCCGGCGATCGCGCACCAACTGACACCGCTGCTGACGCTGCAGGGCGCGATTGCCCACAGCAACATGCCGGTGGAGTCCGGACCGACCAAGCTGCTGCCGTACTCGCAGGCCTATCGGCCGGGTTTCTTCGCCACGCTTCAGCAGGAGTTCCGCGACTACTTCGAGGACAATTACGTACAGCTTCCGCTTGATAAGGGTGATACGCTGTTCTTCAACCCGGCGACCTTTCATGCGGCCGGCGAGAACCGCTCGACCGACATTCACCGTTTTGCCAATCTGATGCAGATCGGTTCGGGTTACGGCCGCTCGATCGAAATCGTTGACCGGACGCGCATGAGCCGGGCGCTCTATCCGGTGCTCCTCCAGATGAAACAGACGGAGGTTTTGTCGGCGGCTGAGCTGGAAAATGTCGTTGTCGCTTGCGCCGAGGGGTATCCGTTCCCGGCCAACCTGGATATCGACTCGCCCCTGAGCGGCATGGCCCCGGAGAGCCAGCAGGGTCTGATGCGCCGTGCACTCCAGGAAGCCTGGCCGAGTATGCGTTTCGAAAGCGAACTGCAGGCTCAGGCGGATCGCAAGCGCTCACATTAGCCGGCAAAATTTGAACACTTCGTCCTGCGACCTTAGATCAAGTGAAAGGCGCAAACGGGGAGGTTCAAAATGGTGGAAGCAAAAGGCCGGTTGGGATTTGCCGTACCGGAGCTTTGTTTCGGAGCGGCACCGCTTGGTGGCGCTCCGGCCACTTACGGTTATGGCGTGGATGAAGACCAGGCCATCCACACGGTGAGGGCCATCTTTGATGGCCCGGTGCCGTTTCTCGATGTTTCGAGAAACTACGGCCTCGGACGCAGTGAAAAGCGTATCGGTTCCGTCATCAGGGAACGCGGTGGTCTGCCGGAAGGCTTCATCGTCTCCACCAAACTCGACCGCGACATGAAGACCGATCAATTCGATGGTGAACGCGCACGTCGTTCGCTGGAAGAGAGCTTGTCTGCGCTCGGCGTGGATAGGGTTCAGATTCTACACCTGCACGATCCGGAATATGCGGCCGACCTCTCTGAAGTCGTTCGCACGGGCGGTGCCATCGACGAGCTGTTTCGCATGAAAGAGGAGGGGCTGGTCGACGCGGTGGGGTTGGCCATGGGCAAGATCGACCTGATGGCCGAGCTGTTGTTCGACTGGCCGTTCGACGCGATGATCACCCACAACCGATTTACGTTGGTCAACCGACAGGCCGAAGCGGTGATCGAGCGCGCCCATGCCCTGGGAATCGCCGTTCTGAATGCAGCGCCCTATGCCGGCGGGGTCTTTGCCAAGGGCACGCAGGCCCACCGTCGCTACGTCTATCAGGAAGTCTCCGACGAGGTGCTTGAGCCTGTTCGTGCGATCGAACGGATCTGCGAACGGCACGGCATTCCACCGGGTGCGGCTGCGCTGCAGTTTTCCATGCGCGATCCGCGTGTCACGTCCACCATCTGTGGAGTGTCGCGGCCAGAACGGATTGCGCAGACTGTTGAATGGAGCAACTGGCCGATCCCTGACGCCGTGTGGGAGGAACTGATGGCGTTGCCATTTTCCAGCGGCGACCCGGAAGCGGATCGGACGTTTACGCCGGAGTGATGCGACGGCACATCCCAGGCGAGGCCAGGCCAACCCCTAGAGTCTCATTCGCGGCATTTCGGCAGGATCGAGTTTAAGTTCTATCAGGAGCGGACCGGTATTGTCCGCAATGAATGAACCCACCTTCTCCAGGTCCTCGGGACTCGCGACTTGCATTCCGCGACCTCCCAACGTGGTGGCGATCTCGGCCAGGGAAGGCCATTCGAAAGTCGATATGGTCGGGTCGAGCTGGCGGTCGGTGAACTGAATGTACTCTGCGCCATAGGCGCTGTCATTGGCGACAATGACAATCAGCCGCTGACCGGTTCGAACCGCCGTGTTGAATTCCGTCATGCCGCCGGACATGAATCCCCCGTCGCCGGTAAAGCAGACAACGGGCTTTTCAGGTGCGCCGAAGCCGGCGCCTATCGCCACCTGCAAACCCAGGCCGATGGCTCCAAAACGCGTGCTGTAGGCGAAATGGCGCGGGTTCTCCAGACCGATGCGGCACCAGACCTCGGTCATGAAGCGACCGCCGTCGCAGATCAGGACCTTGTCTTGAGGCAAAATTTCGTTCAGCTGATCAAGTGCCCATGCGTAGTCCACATACCCCGGCTTAGCGGTCTCTTGGTCTCCTGGGGAGTGGTTCAGAACGGTCGTAGTGTCAATCTCGGCAGCAACGCCCGATGGTGCGACCTTGGCTTCGTTCATCCAGTGCAGGAAATTCTCTGCCGTTAGTCGGGCATCGGCAATCAATGCGACGTCAGGTCGGAACATTTCGCCTACCGCTACCGCCGTGTCGTTGATCTGAACCGTGCGCTTGCCCTGCAACAGTTTGCCGTGTTCGGTGTGGAAGATGTGCATTTGGGTGCCGAAACCAACGACACAGTCGGCCTTGGCAATGAGGTCATAAGCACCGTCGGTGCTGAGCGTTCCAAATATTCCGATGTTCGAAGGATGCCCCGCAAAAAGGTCCTTGGCCTGCAAGCTTGTGGCCAGCGGGGCTTCAAGTCGTTCCGCCAGCGCAATCACCGCATCGCGCGCCTCGATCGCGCCCCTGCCGGCCACGATCAGGGGTCGGCGGGCCGAGGCCAGGATACCGATAGCCTCTTCCATATGGGTGCCTTCCGGAACCATGGCAGGCGTCTCAAAGACCGGATAAACCGGCGTCTGGGCGTCGACATTCTGCCACATGAAGTCTGTTGGCATGTTCAACACGATCGGTCGCTGCTCGGCCCGTGCCCGGTAAAAGGCCGTCGCCAGATCCTCGGCGGCTGTGTCCGGGCTGCGCATCTGTTCGAACCCGGCGCCGGTGGTCTTGACGACCTCGCGCTGGTCGATGCTCTGCACATTGTGCTTGGCGATGACCGGTGTGTCGCCGGCAAGTAGAACAACCGGCAGACGGGCGCGGACACCCTCAACAAGAGCGGTGACGCAATTGGTCAGAGCCGGTCCGTGGGTAACCGTGGCCACGCCGATGCCGCCGGATGCGCTCGCATATCCGATGGCCGCCAGAACGGTCCCGGCCTCATGGGCAAACGGGACGAAGGTGGCCCCATGCTGTCGGACGAAGTGTTCCACCAAAAAGAGATTGGCATCACCCATCAGACCGAACAGGTGGTTGACGTCATGGGCAGCCAGGGCATCCGCAAGCGCCTGAAACATGGGGACTTTGGCGGCAGACATGGTTTTTATCTTCCTCTTTTGAGACACGGATGATTGGCCTGAGACCCAGGAGGCTTCGGGTTATCTCATCTACTTATACAAGACAGCAATTCGCCCGCCTCTATAGGTCTCTGTGTTCGCGGACAACCAGCATCGCATATCCGAATCCGTTCTCCGCGTGAAGCGCTGGAGGCCGTTGCTGCCGGCAGGAATGACGAGCGGCACAAAGGTCACGCTGGCTTTTTCGCGGGCAAAGCGGTGAGAGCCAGCCCGGCAACGATCAGCGTTGAACCGGCGATCTGAAGCGCTGAGAACTCCTCGCCCAGGATCCATGCTGAAAGTCCAAGGCCAAGCATGGGGACCAGGAGAAAGAACGGAGCGACCTGTCCGGTCGAGTACCGGACCAACAGTCTGCCCCATATGGCAAATACCACAACGGTTGCCAGCACGCCCGAGTATCCAACGGCGGCCAGTGTCTTCCATGATACCGTATGAAGGAGCCCGCCGATGGAGTTTCCGCCCTCCAGAAACAAGCTCAGAAGTGCCAACGGCAACAGTGGAACAAGGCTCATCCAGACCACCACGCTGATCATTTTGACTTGCCCGACCGTCTTGAGCGCGACATTGCCCGAGGCACCACAAAGAGCCGCCGCGATCATCAGGGCAAAACCGAGCAAAGCGCCACCCTGCAAGCGATCCAGAAGCAAACATGCGAGTCCGGCCGCCGCCAGGATGAGGGTAAAATATGTTCGGTTCGTTGGACGTTCGCCAAGGAACGCAACCGCGATCAAGACAGTGAAAATGGCTTGCGTGTGCACCAACACCGCCGCCACGCCGGCCGGCATGCCCTGAGCCATTGCAACAAACATCAATCCGTACTGTCCAGCGCCCAGAAGCAGCCCCAGCAGCACGAGTTTTCTCCATGGAATCTTCGGACGCGGAACAACGATAACAAAAACCGCGGCGCACAGAAACCTGAGAAACGTGAAGAAGATCGGGGGCGTGTCCTCGAGGGCGATTGCCGAAATCGGAAACGTCGCTCCCCAGATCAGCGCCGCAAGAAGCGCCAGGCCAGTGTCGCGGTAGGTCAGACTCATGAGTACCAAGTAGCAGAAACTCAGAGGAGATGCCGCCATGGACGGGGCTGTGAGGCGAAATTATGCGTGCACAATCTGCGGAACACTTGGCGGTCGCCGCTAGGCAACGTCCCAGCCAATCGGCATCTTCAGCGGGCCTCGAAATGCCCACCCGCCGAAGGGCGTTTCGCCCGTCAGCCGCAGCCCCTTTAGCCGATCGAAAATCATCGGCAAGGCGACCTCCGAGATAAGACAACGTGAAGCCCAGGCGCCGGCGCAAAAGTGCGGGCCGGCTCCGAAAGAGACGGACGCCTTGGCATCCTGGGTCATGTCGAACACGTCGGGCCGTTCGAAGACGGTTTCATCCCGGTTTCCGGATCCGAACATCAGGAACACCCGGTCTTCCGGGTCCAGGGTGACACCGTGAAGCTCATAGGTCTTGGCTATTCGCCGTGGGGACATTCCGACCGGCGCCATCCACCGCGCAAACTCTTCAAAGGCGTCCTGCCAAGTGTGAACGCCGTCTTCTATGAGCTTCATCTGTTCAGGGTGGGTCAACAGGGCCCACATGAGCCCTGCCATGACGTCGCGTACCTCGTTTTGTCCGCCGGAAATCGCCAGCTTCACATTGGCATAATATTGTTCCTTGCTCATGCCAGCCTGAAGATGGACGGAGAGCAAGGACTTATCCGGCGATTGTTCCAGAACAGGCACCATCTCATCGATGGTGTCCTCTATCTTCTTGGTGCATTCGTTGCAGCGAGCTTCGACCGCCGGATCGGCCTGATAGTTGGCCACACCATCGATCATCCCCTGGCTGACCCGATCCATTTCCTGCCAGCTCATGTTGGAAAGCCCCGTTATGATCTTGAGGGATTCGCCAGATATGCGTTTGGCGACATCCGCGACCATGTCGGCCTGACCCTGCGGCTCGATATCGTCGAGCACCTCTCGGGTCATTTGCTCGTATTGCTGTTTCCAGACCGTCTTGACCGTTCGCGGCGAAAAACTCGGGAAGAGGGCGTTGCGCTCGTCCTGGTGGTCCTTCCCGTCCTTCCGCATCAGGTTCTGGCCCATCAATTTGGTCATCAGGCCTTCGGGCTGATCCGATGAGAAAACCTCGATGATCTTCTCATTGGTGAAGATGTCGTCACGCCGAGTGAGCAGCGTCGCTCCCAATTGCGGGACATAAACCACGGGCATGGTTTCCCGCATGACCTTCAGATCGGGATAGGGATCGTTCCAGAACGTTTCCGGGTCGATTTCGTAAACGGGGGCATTGGACATGTCAGGTCTCCGGCCAATCGTGTTGTCATGACAACACGTAGTTTTTTGTTGTTGTCATGTCAACACGTCGTATAGAAAGACATCGAAAAGAGGTATCCATGTCCGACGAAGACCTTTCCGATGAGCTGTTCCTGGTGAGTCCTGACGGTGAGGGGACAAAGACCTTGAGCTTTTCCCGCTCTCCAACGGTTCTGTTGAACTTCGCGGCAAACCGTTTCACGCGATTGGCATCGCGCGATTATCAGGACCGGTTCGGCATCGGAGCAATGGACTGGCGGATGCTGGTCATGATGACCCGGGCACCCGGCTGCACGGTTGCGCAAGCCAGCAGAACCATCGGGATCGACAAGGGCGCCGTCAGCAGGAGTCTGGCCCGGCTGGAGAAGGCCGGCCTGGCTCAATCGACTGCGAATTCATCGGATGTGCGAAGAAAGAGCTGGGTTTTGACCGCGGACGGCAAAGAGATGCACGATCGCATTCTCAAAATTGCCCTTGAACGACAACGTGGCCTGCTGAAAGGCTTTTCGCCGGATGATGTCGATCAATTGACGACCTTGCTTCGACGGTTTCTCGACAATCTCGATGCTATTCAGGAAGAAAGCAAAGGGGACTGACCCACCCGCTTTGGAGATCCGGACCGTTCCCGTCCCGTGCAATCAGCCCTTTCGCTAGACCTTGCGCCCCATTCGCATCCACAGAATGAAGGGCAGCGACACGAAATACATCGTTATGCCATAGACCCCGGACGGCAGACTGAAGGGAGGCAGGCCCTGTGCTGCTTCGACGATCAGGCTGCCGACAGTGATGCCGAGTGTGCTGTTCTGAATTCCGGTTTCGATGGCGACGGCGATGCTGTCGCCGCGATCAAGGCCGAGCGAACGGGCGAAGCTCATGCCGACCGCCAGGAGCACGATATTGAGGACCACAAGCAGAGGTCCGAGAACGGCCAGGTTGGCGACAAAGACGCTCCAATTGGCCGCGAGCGCTCCGAGCACGATGACGATGAACAGCACCGTTGCGATGCGCATGACCGTCGGTTCGATACGGGTGGCAATTGTGGTGGCGAAGTGGCGTATGGCAACCCCAATTGCCACCGGGACGGCAGTGATTGCGAACATTGCGAGCGCCAGTGCAGTCACATCGATATCCGGCGCGGCCTGTCCCATGAACCAGTTGGCGGACCAGGCGACCAGCAAAGGAACGGTCACCACGGAAACCAGGCTGACGATCCCCGTCAGGGTCACGGACAGGGCCACCGCTCCCCCGGCCAACTTGGTCATGATGTTGGACGTCACACCGCCTGGACAGAAAGCAAGGATCATCACACCGACCGCGAGCTCAGGCTCGAGGCTGAAAAACTGCAGCAGAATGAAGGCAATGAGGGGAAGAAGCACCAACTGGGAAACGGCGCCGGCGAAGAAGGCTTTGGGCTGAGCGACGACGCGAGCAAAGTCGGCGAGGGTCAAGCCCAACCCGAGTGAAAACATGATGAAGGCAAGCGACAGCGGCAAAAAGACGCTCAGCAGAATACCCATGGAGAACCCCTGTTTTGGCGAACTATACCCGCTGGAACGGATGCCGACAGGGTCGCCTGTGGAAACCGCCCGTGTCAGACGGAACTCAGGAGGATGCTGGTCTCGCTGTTCAGGACGCCGTCGATCATCCGCACATCACGCAGCACCCGATCGAATTCGGCCAGGCTGGAGGTCTGAATTTCAGCAACAAGGTCCCAAGTACCGTTGGTGGTGTGCAGGGTATGGAGTTCCGGCAGCCCGCGCAGCTGATTGATGACTTTGCTGGTGGATTTTCCGGTCACTTCAATCATCATGATGGCTCGTATCGTGTCGAGCCCGTGATCATCGCGCACCCGGATCGTAAAGCCGAGGATCGAACCGGATTGCAGGAGGCGGTCCAACCGGTTCTGTACTGTACCGCGAGACACCTTCAGGACATCGGCCAATTTCGACAGCGGAGCACGTCCGTCATTGCGCAGCAGGGCGATCAGGTCCCGGTCGAGTTGATCGAGGCTATGATGGGTAGTTGCGCGCTGATCGCGGCTCATATTGCAATCTGCCATATCACGATGATGATCTGATTAATATCTAGCGCTTTGGATGGATAATTCTCGCATTGTCAGATTTTTTTTCGATTTTTTGGACGTCGTCAAAAATGGCTCACAAGCGGGCTGGAGCATCACGAATTGCGTTCGCGAGACACGAGGAGTGAGCGTAAATGCCTGACGAAGCGTGGAGGTTATCCACATGCGCCGATTGCAAAATGACAAACCGTGCTACCCTCGACCTTGCTTCTGACTGGATCGGCAGTCGGTCCTGTCAGCGCATGAGGCGCGTCGGCGGTGGGTGATGTTTGATCCTTTTGGCTACGGCGGACGGTGCCAGGAAGAAGGAGCATCCCTATGACGGATACCTATATCGTCGGTTTTGATGGCACTGACCAGTCAAACCGGGCAATCGAGTTTGCCTCCGGGCGGGCAAAGAGCAGTGGCGCGGCGCTTCACCTCGTTCACGTGCTTGAATGGTCGCCCTACAGTTTCCACACGCCACAGGAACTGGCCGAACGGCATGGTCGGCGCGAACAGGAACTGGAACGCGCAAACGCCATGATACAGCCGGTCGTTGACCGTCTGAACAAAGACGGCCTGACCGCCACGTGCGAAGTGCGCCACGGCCACGCCGGCGACATCATCTGCAAGATCGCCGAAGAAAAAAAGGCAGCCCAGATCTTTGTCGGCCGCACCGGCGATTCAGCGCTTGTTCAGCGACTGTTGGGTGGTCTCGCCCTGACGCTTCTGCAGATCGCGCCCGTACCCGTCACCGTCGTTCCGTAATGGCGACATTCCGGGGAACACTAAACAGGGGAATATCATGATCAGATTTACCGGATGGCTCGCCGGCGCGTTGTTGGGCATGACAACGCTGGCCAATGCGCAGAGCTCCATCGACCAGGCGATTAGTGACGCGGTCGCTCCCATCGTCAATCCAATCGTCAGCACGATTTTCTACTCCGTCCCGCTCTTCGGGGTCAGTTTTCCGCTCATTGTCGGATGGCTGGTGATCGCAGCGGTGGTTTTCACCGTCTATTTTGGTTTCATCCAGCTTCGCGGTTTCCGCCACTCGATCGAACTCGTTCGTGGCGACTATCTCGATCCCAAGGACGCCGGTGAAGTAACACCGTTCCAGGCGCTGGCGACGGCGCTTTCGGGAACGGTCGGCCTTGGCAATATTGCCGGTGTCGGCGTGGCGGTCTATCTCGGCGGTCCCGGCGCGACTTTCTGGATGATCATAGCCGGTCTGCTCGGCATGGCGACCAAGTTCACCGAGTGTACGCTGGGTGTGCGCTATCGCAACGAATACGAAAACGGAACCGTATCAGGCGGTCCGATGTACTATCTGTCGAAGGGCCTCTCGGAAGACGGCCGCGCAGGGCTTGGCAAGTTTCTGGCGATCTTCTTCTCCATCTGCTGCGTCGGCGGTGCGCTGGGTGGCGGAAACATGTTCCAGGCCAACCAGTCATTCGTCCAGATATCCGGAATCATTCCGTTTTTCGAAGGCAAGGGCTGGCTCTTCGGTCTGATCATGGCGGCCGTTGTCGGGGTGGTAATCATCGGCGGCATCAAATCGATCGCCCGTGTGACCGAGAAGGTCGTGCCGGGCATGGCCGTGCTTTACGTCGGTGCCGCTCTCATCATCATCCTGTTGAATATTGGTTCGCTGCCGGCAGCCGTCAGCGAAATCGTCACCGGTGCTTTCGCACCGACAGCGGTGGCAGGCGGAGCCATCGGCGCCCTGATCCAGGGCTTCCGCCGGGCGGCTTTCTCCAACGAAGCCGGCATCGGTAGTGCTTCGATTGCCCACTCCGCGGTACAGACCAAGCACCCCGTGACGGAAGGATATGTCGCGCTTCTCGAGCCCTTTATCGACACGGTCGTCATCTGCACCATGACATCGCTGGTCATCGTCATCACCGGCTCCTGGGTACCCGACAGCGGTGTGACGGGCATTGCCCTGACGTCTCAGGCGTTCGAGGCCAATTTCGCCGGTTTCGGTTATCTGCTGGCAATTGCCGCCGTGCTCTTCGCCTTCTCCACGATGATCTCCTGGTCCTACTACGGCCTGAAAGCCTGGACCTACATGTTCGGCGAAGGGCAGGCGAAGGAAATCGTGTTCAAGGTGATCTTCTGCGTCTTCGTGGTGATCGGGTCATCGATGAGCCTCGGTCCGGTGATCGACTTCTCCGATGCCATGATCTTCGCCATGGCGCTTGCCAACATCGTCGGCCTTTACATGCTGGCTCCGAAAGTCCGGGCCCTGCTCAAGGACTACCATGCCAAGCTGGCCAGCGGCGAAATCAAGAAGGTCAAGAACGGAAAGCAGGCTGCCGAATCCGCCTAGATCCGGGCCAACCTGCAAATCATCCGATGGCCGGCGCTTTGTGCGCCGGCCATTTTTTGTTCGAGTCTGCCAAAATCGCGAAATTGACTATTTGAATAATTTTGGCTGTTGATTTGACTTTAAAGTTATCGAATTTTGTAAAATATTGGCATTTTTGTTAGCGCCGGATTTGGCTACATTTGAGGGATCCCAGAAGGCCAAACGCACTGGAAACCGAGATGATCCCCGTCGACAAAAAACTCAATATCGTGCCCTTCGTCAGTGTCGATCACATGATGAAATTGGTGCTGAAAATTGGCGTCGAGGACGTGTTGCGCGGCATTGCGGAGCGCATTGAAGAGGACTTTCGACGCTGGGACCTGTTTGACAAGACGCCGCGCGTGGCGTCGCATTCCACCGAGGGCGTCATTGAACTCATGCCGACCAGCGACGGCGAGGTCTATGGATTCAAATATGTGAACGGCCATCCAAAGAACATGAAGGAAGGCCTACAGACCGTAACCGCCTTTGGAATGTTGGCGGATGTCGACACCGGCTATCCGGTCATGCTGTCCGAAATGACCATCCTGACCGCACTGCGCACTGCCGCCATGTCAGCAGTTGCCGCCAAATATCTGGCGCCCGACAACTCCGAATGCATGGCGATCATCGGCAATGGTGCCCAGGCCGAGTTCCAGGCGCTCGCCTTCAAGGCACTGCTCGGTGTGTCGACTGTGCGGCTTTACGACATTGATCCGACGGCCACTGAGAAATGCATGACCAACCTGAAGGGTTGGGGGCTCGATCTCGTGCCTTGCACCTCTCCGGAAGAGGCGGTCGAAGGGGCGCAGATCATCACCACCGTAACCGCCGACAAACAGTACGCGACCATCCTGACCGACAACATGGTCGGCTCCGGTGTGCACATCAATACGATCGGCGGCGACTGCCCCGGTAAGACTGAACTGCACAAGGACATCCTGCTTCGCTCCGACATTTTCGTCGAATACACGCCGCAGACCCGCATCGAGGGCGAGATCCAGCAATTACCGGATGACTACCCGGTGGTTGAACTCTGGCAGGTCATCCGCGGCGATGTCACAGGCCGGCGTGACGCCAAACAGATCACCATGTTCGATAGTGTCGGTTTCGCCATCGAGGACTTCTCGGTGTTGCGCTACATCTACGCTCAGCTCGAAAAAACCGGGCTTTACCAGGAACTCGACATGATCGCCGACCCGGACGAGCCGCGCGATCTGTTCGGCATGATCCTGCGGGCCACGCCGCCGGATTAAGCTCACATTTGGCTTGCCAGGTCGTGTGTTCATTAAAGGTGGATAGTCAGTGTCCGCTTTCGGACCTACTTGCAAGGCCGATACGTTCGGGTCTGATGTCGGCTCTGCGGTCGAAGCTGCCGCTCTCAAAAGCCGAAACCAACTTAGCCGCACGTACATCAGGTAGTGCAGCGGTTCGCTCCTCTGCACACGAACGGTTGGGACTGATCAATTGTCGAATTTAAGAAAGGTTGCGGTTTTTATTGCGTCAGGAGATTGCCGAGATCTTGCCCGCGACGAATTCGTCCCTTAGCACGAATTTTTGGATTTTGCCTGACCCAGTCAACGGAAAAGCCTCCACTTGGCACCAGATCACGGGCGTTTTGATAGGCGCGAGGTGCGTCCTGCAGTGGTTTTTCAGGATATCCGGCTTGATCGTTTTGTCTGCGTTGGGGCGGACAAATGCGGCGACGACTTCACCCCACTTGTTATCGGGGATTCCAACGACAGCGACTTCCGCAACAGTCTCATGATCCAAGAGACAGTTTTCGATTTCCACGGGAAACAAGTTCTCTCCGCCGCGAATGATCATTTCTTTCGCGCGTCCGGTGACGGTGACATATCCCCTGGCATCCATTGTGCCCAGGTCTCCCGTATGCAACCAGCCCTGAGAGTCGATTGTACTGGCGGTGGCTTGAGGATCCTTGTGGTATTCGATCATCTGGAAATAGCCTCGGGCGCATATCTCCCCCTGCTGCTCCAAAGGACGAACCGCGCCGGTATCGGGATCCAGAATGGCCAGTTCCGTTTGCTGCATGGGCGGACCGACCGTGTTGCAGGCATCTTCAATAGTTTCGGACAGACCATGCATCGTTAAGAGAGGCGAACACTCGGTCTGACCAAAGACCGTCTGGATTGAACAACCCATTTTGTCCGTCACCGCGCGAACCAGATGTGGCGGTACCGTCGCGCCGCCGGAAACCACCGTGCGCAGCGATGATAGATCGAAGCTTTGCGTTTCCAGCACCTGAAGCATGGCGACAATCATTGTGGGTACACCTCCGCCCACGACAACGCGTTCTTCATCTATCACACGCAACACAGCGACAGGGTCGAACAGTGCGAACATGTAAAGAGGTCCCGGAGTTTGTGCAGCGCCCAGAACTTGCATGGCACAGCCAGCCGTGTGAAACAGAGGCATGGCGTTCATCCAAGGCTCACCTTGCTTAGCCCCGAGGCGTTGCGCATAAAAACGGGCGTTGTTGGTCAACCCTCGATGACTCAGAACGGCACCTTTCGGAAAACCTGTGGTGCCCGATGTATATTGGATCTGCGCCGGTTGTTCCGCTGTAACCTGCGGCAAGTGTTCGACACTGTCGCCTAGGGCATACAGTTCTTTCGGGTTGGTAATTTCGATCACGCGCCGAAGCTTGGTCAAATCCGCTGTCGCAGTTTTGGCGATGTCGCTCATCGGGTTGCCACGGAAACTCTCGACCATGAATAGCGCAACCGATCCCGACTGTTCCAAGACATATCTCAACTCTTGTGCCTGAAATGCAGGGTTCGCCGTTACCAATGTCAGACCCGCATACGCGCTCGCGTATTCCAGCAAGACCCATTCCGGCAAGTTTGGGGCCCAAACGCAGATCCTTTCATTCGGGGCGAAATGAGTTGACAGAATCCGCGCCAGTTTTCCTGCTTCTTCGTTAAGTTCAAAGTAGGTCCAGCGGCGACCGAGGTTGCCCGCCTGATCTACTTCAATCAACGCGGGCATGTCTGGGACAGATGCAGCAGCTTGACGCAAGACGCCGCAAACGGTCGTGTCCAGAACGTGTTCTTGGTCCTGAACAGGATAATGGCTTTCTTTCAGCAGATCGCCTATCGCGTGATGCTCCCTAAGGTGCCAAAAAATTGTGATCTTTGGCTGCGCGGGGATGTTAACAGACTGGTGAGAACTTTGAAATTCACCCGTTCTCTGACACAGGCTGCGCCAACCTGAGTGGGCGGTCGCCGTCAGCATTGGGCTGATCTGAGACAATCAGCCTGCTGTGTTCCTATGTCGGTTTCCGATGGGTCAGCAGAACTTGTACAACGAAGAAGCGGCAGCCAACGATTGGCGTTGTAAAGCTGGCGGCTATACAGCTGTGGATCAGCGTTTATGTGTTCGCGGCCCAGTCTAAAGCTTCAGCCCGCAGGTTTCGAACGCCGCTTTCGTGCTGGCCTTCTCATCGTCGGTCAGTTGCAGCAGCGGTGCGCGCACCGGTCCGCCGGCCTGGCCCAGCAATTCCTGCCAATATTTCTGGTGCGCCTGCGGCTTCCCACCCGGTCGGGTGGATTTCAGCGCCTGGCGAACCGGCTCGAGGCTATCACGGACCTGTCGCGCTTCGTCGATTTTCCCAGCAAATGCCAGCTCGGTATACTCATGCATGCGCCGGTCGTTTGCCGTCTGCAGCAGGTAGGGAGGAGATGAACACAGATAGAGCTGCCATCCGAGCTCAACGATATTGTCGAACCACTCATCCTCTGAGGCGGTGCTGACCAAGATCCGGTCGCCGGCAAGCTCTGTCAGCCGCGCATACATTTCGCGCGGGACCGAATATTTGATGGCCATGATGTTGGGCAGTTCGGCAATCCGAGCGCACAGTTCCGGGCTCATCAGGTAGCCGGAATCCGGGTGGCTCCACATGGCGATGCCGATGTCGACCTGATCGCAGATCAGCTTGTAATAGTTGTAGATCGTGTCATCGCGGTCATGGATGAAATGCAGGATCGGTGCGTGCACGACAATATAGTCGGCGCCAACGTCCTGGGCATGCCCGGCCAGCTCGATGACCGTGTCGAAATTCTGATCGGAGCAGGACATGATGGTGCCAGCCTTGCCGTCAACGGCCTCCACCGCCAGTTCGAAGTTGTGTTTGCGCTCTTCCAGGCTCATGGAAAAGAACTCGCCCTGCTTGCCGGCGATGAACAGACCGCGGATTCCCAAATCGTCCACCCAGTGACGAATGTTCCTTCGCAGGCCGTCCTCGTCGATCGAACCGTCCGGAAGCATCGGATTGAGAGCAGCGGCCCAGATGCCCTTCATGGTCTCGCGGCTGTAGTCCTTGGCCTCGTTCTTTTTGTAACGCATCAGTCTTCGTTTCCGTTTGTTTGGTCGGCGGCCGACCGGATGGCCTGCCAGATCGCGTTGCTCGTCATCGGCATGGGCGGCGGCCTTGCACCGAGCGGCGCCAGCGCATCGGCCACCGCATTGCAGATTGCCGCCGGGGCTCCGATGGTACCAGCTTCACCGACGCCCTTGGCCCCGAGAAGGTTCATGGGCGAGGGCGTTTCCATCTGCGCGAAGGCAATTTCCGGCACGTCGGCGGCACGCGGCAGCGCATAGTCCATCAACGATCCGGTGATCAATTGGCCGGCATCGTCATAGACCAGGCGTTCCAATGCTGCCTCGCCAATTCCCTGGGCAATTCCGCCGCGCAACTGTCCTTTCACCAAATCCGGATGAACAATCGTTCCAGCGTCGTCCAGGCAAAATAGCTTCTCGATGGTCAGGACTCCGGTATCGGCGTCGATCGATACAAGTGCAAGATAGCAGCCATACCCCCAGGCTTCGCCGTCGGCCGAATACTTCACTCGGGCCTCAACAGGTTCTTGCGGCGTCAGCGATCCGCCGGCGCGTTTGAATGCATCGGTTGCTGCCTCAACCACCGCACTGCCGCCGATGGCGGTGCTGCGACTGGCCAGAGCGCCGATCCCGTCCGGACAGCTTTCCGTATCGCCATGGCCGACCGTGATCCTTTCCAGATCACAGCCAAGTGTATCGGCAGCGATCTGTGCGAGCACCGTCTCGCGACCGTGACCCTGCGAACTGCCGCCGGTGTTTACGATCACCGATCCGTCCGGGTTGATGCGGACAGCAGCACTCTCCCATCCGGTCCCGCAGGGCTCGACGAAAAAGGCGGCGCCGATGCCGACGAGTTCACCGTCCGACCTGCGGCGGTTCTGGTACTGGCGGAGGTGGTCGTAATCACTGAAGCCCATCAACATGGCCAGGGCGGCCGGGTAGTCGCCAGAATCGAGAACAACTCCGCTCTGGCGGGTCTTCGGTAACTGCTGCGGACGCAGGAGATTCTTCCTGCGAAGATCCATCGGATCTGCATCCAGCTTGCGAGCGGCCTCTTCAACCAGCCGCTCCATCAGCATTGCGGCCTCTGGCCGTCCGGCGCCGCGATAGATGCCTACCGGCGCGGTGTTCGCCCACACGCCTTGGGTATGCAAGTCAAGCGACGCAATGTCGTAAGGGCCGGGCAGGATCCTCCCGGCATTCCATGCGGGAATCGCTGCGCTGTTCGTCAGCCAGTTGCCGACCGGTGCCGTGGCTGAAGCCTGCAGACCAAGGAATTCGCCTTCCTTGGAGAGCGCCAATCGACCCCGGGTGACGATCCCGCGTCCGTGCGACGCCGCAAGCATGTCTTCAGACCGTGAGGCGATCCATCGCGTTGATCGGCGCAGTTCGAACGCGGCCCAGACCGCGAACACCTCTTCCGGATAGAGCGACGCCTTGAGACCGAAGGCACCACCGACGTCCGGCGCCACAACGCGGATGCGATCGATATCCACCGACAGGATATCGGCCAGTTCCTTGCGGGCGCGATGCGGCGTCTGTGAGGAGAGCCACACCGTGACCGTGTCCGCCTGCCCATGGTATTGAACGGCGATTGCGCGGTTCTCCATGGGCGAGGGAGCAAGTCTCGGGTGGTGGACATCTACTTCCACCACATGGTCGGCTTCCCGAAATGCCTGCTGCGTATCGCCTTCGCGCCACTGTCTGGCGAAGGCTGGATTGGCCCGCTCGAAAGACGCTGTTTCGTCCACCTCCAGCAAAACCATCTCCGCCGTATCGCGGGCAACGCGCTCTGTGTTCGCCACGACCGCGGCAACGGCCTGGCCCGTTGCGCTCACCTGGTCTGCGGCCAGAACCTGATAGACCTGATCACCCATCGGGCCGAGCACCGGATTGACCGACAGCGCGCCGAGGTGGGTGACGTCCTTGCCGGTGAAAACCGCTGCGACATCGGGATGGGCGAGAGCATCATCCGTGGTGCATGTGCTGATCGTTCCCGTCGCGACCGGACTTCGGACGAAGCAGATGTGCAATGGGTCATTCAGAGTGACATCTGCAACAAACCGGCCCGCGCCGGTTACCAGGCGTTCGTCCTCGCGTCGAAGCGGAGCCTGTCCGATCTGCTCTCTGGCCGCCTGCCGGTCTTGACTGTTCGGACTGATGAGCACGAATATTGCCTTGAGTTCAGAAGGTTATCCAAGGCCGCAGCCATGAATTGCTGCGGTATGCGAGCAAGGCCCGGTCAGCGCAGCCGGCCCATATTGCGCATTCGAGCGGATCACGTAAATTTCCAAATTTCGAAAATTGATATTTCGAAACCTGATATCCAACTGGTTCGGATATGTGTTTTGTCGTGGTGCAGCGGTGAAGCGCCAGTCAGTCAGGGTGTTCTGAAATTTCATCGGCCGTGCGGCGGAGTTCCTGAAGAAACTCCTGCGCCGCCGGCGAAAGTGAGTCCGGGTTCCGATAGGAAACACCCACAGGGCCGCTGGAGATGCTCAGGTCGCATGGGACAACGGCGAGCAGCCCCTGGGCAATTTCATGCTCCACCACCTGGTAGGGCAGAACGCACAACATGTCGGTTGCCAGAAGCAGTGCCCGGTTGGTCAGGAACGAAATACTCTCCACCGCGTTGGATGGCGGTGGCAGGTTCCGGTCCAGAAACTCCTTGTCGATCTGTCGGCGCAGCGTCGTTTGCACCGGCGGCAGGATCCAGTTCTGGTCGATAAGGTCCTCAAACGGAATGGCCTCCGAGCCGGCCAGTGGATGCTCCCGGCGGCAAACCACCACGATGCGTTCGCCATAAAGCGTTTCCTGAACCAGTGCTTCCCGATGCCGGTATTCCGTCAGCCGTCCGACCACCATGTCGAGGTCACCGGTCTGTAGCAGCGGCATCAGGAAATCGTTGGTTCCGTCGCGCACGACGATGCTGACATTCGGCCGCGACCGGTGTACGCGCTCAATGGTTTCCGGCAGCAGGCGAGCGGAAGCGGCCAGAAGCGTGCCGACGACCACCCGACCGCCAAGCCCCTCGTTGAGATCATCCAGCTCCTGCGCGGCCTGCGAAATCTGGGCGAGGATGAGCTTGCCGTGGCGCACCAGCGCCGCGCCGAATTCCGTCGGTATGACGCCACGATTGGTCCGCTCGAACAGTTTGACGGCAAAATCCGTCTCCAGATCCTTCAGGAGCTTAGTCGCTGCCGGCTGCGACATGTTCAGTTCCTCTGCCGCGTGCAGGATGCTCATGTGCTCGGCGATCGTCACAAGCAGCCGCAACTGCTTGAGTTTCAGCCGCGTCGACACACGCTCGATGATTTTGACATGACGGTTTCTGGCGCTCATGGATTGGCTATAAGAGATTGGAATAGCAATTTCAATTTTTTCAATTTGATTGAGATACCTGAACCGCCTCTAGATCGAGTTCAACCGAGCCTTCAGAGGGAGTAAGACCGCATGATTATCGTCCTGATACACGGTGCCTGGCATGACGGTTCCCTTTGGGAAGAGGTTGCAACGCCGCTTCGCGCTGCCGGACACGAAGTCCATACGCCGACGTTGGCGGGGAACGGACCCGGCGATGTCGACCGGACCATCGGTCACGCGGAAGCCGTGCAATCGGCTGTCGACTATCTCAACGCCAACGATCTTTCCGACTTCGTCCTACTTGGCCACTCCTATGGCGGCACCATTATCTCGAAGGTTGCCGAGGCGATGCCCGACCGCATTCGCCGCCTTGTCTACTGGAATGCTTTCGTGCTGATGGACGGTGAATCCGTCGAAGACGTCAGCCCGCCGCCCTACAAGGAAATGATGGACGGGATTGCCGCATCCGGTGCCTATGGACCCGGCGCGGTCAAGTTGCCGTTTCCGGTCTGGCGCGAGGCCTTCATGAACGATGCGTCGTTGGAGCTGGCGCAAGAGACCTACGAGATGACGACGCCACATCCACATCGGACGCTGACCGACCGGCTGGAACTGAAAACCTTCTACGATCTCCAGATTCCAAGGTCCTATCTCAACTGCACCGACGACATCGCCATGCCGCCGGGCGACTTCGCCTGGGTGCCGCGATTCCCGGCACGGCTCGGGCTGTGCCGGCTGGTGCAGATGCCCGGTGGTCACGAGGCCTGCTTCACCAATCCCGGCTTGCTGGCTGAAAAAATCATTGAAGCGGCACGCGACTGAGTGCCATCAATAGGTCTTGGCTCAAACCGGCCATAGCGGAAAGGACCACAACGTGCCCCCACATCCGAGCTTCAAACCGTTCAACTTCAACGACTGGATCGAGCGCAACAAGGATCAACTCAAGCCGCCTGTCGCCAACAAGCAGCTGTTTGACGAAAAGACCGACATGATCGTCATGATCGTCGGTGGTCCCAACACGCGGGTGGACTTCCATGACGATCCGGTGGAAGAATTCTTCTACCAGCTCAAGGGGGATATGGTCCTGAAGATCGCCGACGGTGACGGCATTTCCGACGTGACCATTCGAGAAGGAGAGGTGTTTATGCTGCCGCCGCATGTGCGGCATTCGCCGCAGCGGCCGGTTCCCGGATCGATCGGTCTGGTGGTCGAGGGAAACCGCCGAAAAGGTGATCTGGACGGTTTCGAATGGTTCTGTTTCGAATGCGGAAATCTCGTGCATCGTGTCGAGGTGGAACTCAACGACATCGTCAAGGACCTGCCGCCGCTCTATGAAGCGTTCTATGCAAGCAAGGAAGATCGCACCTGCAAGAGTTGCGGCGCTTTGCATCCCGGCAAGGAACCGCCGGAGGGCTGGATCAGCGACTGAACGGACACAAACAATGGGCCACGAGCCCGAATAGGAAGGGAGAACATTGATGAAAACCAAATTGACCCTGGCCACGGCCTCCGCGGCGCTTCTGATGGGCGCCGTTGTCGCCAATGCCGAACCACTTAAAATCGGCATGATCACCACGCTTTCGACTGGCGCCGGCTATCTCGGCGAGGACGTGCGCGACGGCTTCCTGCTCGCCGTTGCTGAAGAGGGCGGCAAGCTTGGCGGAACCGAAGTTGAGGTTCTGGTTGAGGATGACGGCCGCAAGCCCGGCAATGGCAAGCAGATCGCCGACCGCTTCCTCGAGAAAGACGAAGTCGAGATCATGACCGGCGTGATCTTCTCCAACATCACCCCTGTGGTGGTTCCATTGACGCTGAAGGCCGGTGCCTTCTACGTTTCACCCAACTCCGCGCCGTCCATCTTTGCCGGCGATGGCTGTAACGAAGACTACTTCGTCGCCTCCTGGCAAAATGACAGCCTGCACGAAAGCGCCGGCGTCTATGCCAACGAACTGGGTTACAAGAACGCCTATATCCTGGCGCCGAACTACCAGGCGGGCAAGGATTCCCTGGCTGGCTTCAAGCGCTACTTCAAGGGTGACATTGTCGGCGAAACCTACACCAAACTGGGCCAGACGGACTATGCTGCGGAGATCGCCAAGATCCGTGCGGCCGATCCAGAAATGGTCTTCCACTTCCTGCCCGGCGGCATGGGTATCAACTTCCTCAAGCAGTACTCCCAGGCCGGCCTGAAGGATTCCTATCCGCTGGTCGTATCCACTGCCTCCATGGATGAGCGCATCATGGGCGCCGTCAAGGACGCCGCAGTCGGTGTGCGCAGTACTGCCCATTGGAACGTCGCGCAGGACAACGAAGCCAACAAGAAATTCGTCGATGGCTTCAAGGAGGCCTACGGTCGGACACCGACGGTCTATGCCTCCCAGGGCTACGACACCGCTAAGCTGATCGCCAGCGCCTTGAAGGCGACCGGCGGTAAGGTCAAGGATGCCAAGGATGACTTCCGGGCCGCACTTAGAAAGGCCGACTTCGATTCCGTTCGCGGCGATTTCAAATTCGCCAACAACAACCACCCGATCAACAACTGGCTGGGGCAGGTGGTCGAGAAAGATGCCGACGGCACCATCGTCAACCGCATCGTCAAAGTGGTCTCCCCGGACCACAAGGATGCCTACGCGGACAAGTGCCCGCTGGAATAGGCTCTGACGAACTGACGTCGACTTGATAATGCAGGGGCGGCTGTCCTGAAGCCGCCTCTGCTTTGCTGCGGGTACCAGCCTTCATGCTTCTTTTTCTCGAACAGCTTCTGAACGGCATTCAGCTCGGGGTCTTCCTGTTTCTGATCGCCGCCGGTCTGACGCTGATCTTCGGCATTATGGGCGTCATCAACCTGGCCCATGGCTCGCTGTTCATGGTCGGTGCCTATGCGGCTGCGGTCGCCACGGAATGGACCGGGTCCTTTGGCCTTGGCATCCTCATTGCGCTGGCGGTGTCTGGCGCCGTGGGTGTGCTGATGGAAGTTGTCGTGATGCGGCGGCTCTACGACCGCGATCACCTCGACCAGGTGCTTGCGACCTTCGGCCTCATCCTGTTCACCAACGAGCTCGTCACCATGGTGTTCGGCCGGACACCGCTGTTTCTCAACGTGCCCGACGTGCTCAACGGCGCCGTTCAGATCCTGCCCGGCGTGCTCTATCCGATCTATCGATTGGCCATCATTGCCATGGGCATCCTGGTCGCCGTCATTCTCTACGTCATCATTACTCGCACCCGGGCTGGCATGCTGATCCGCGCCGGATCCACCCACCGGGACATGGTCGCGGTGCTCGGGGTCGACATTGCCATGATGTTCACGCTGTTGTTTGGGCTTGGCGCGATTTTTGCCGGCTTTGCCGGCGCCATGGCCGGGCCGCTTGTGTCGGTCGAGGTCGGCATGGGCGAACAACAGCTCATCCTGGCCTTCGTGGTCATCGTTATCGGTGGTATCGGCTCGGTTCGCGGCGCTCTCGTCGGCGCACTGCTCGTTGGCATTGTCGACACGCTGGGCCGTGCTTTTGTGCCGGACCTGCTGAAACTCTTCATGGATCCGGCTTCGGCTGATGGCATCGGCGCCGGTCTGTCTTCGATGTCCATCTACATCCTGATGGCGGTCGTTCTGGTCCTGAAGCCCAGCGGTCTGTTTCCGGTCACGGCGGCCAGGCATTGACCATGGAAAACACCCGCTTTCCTACAATGCCTTTGATCGCCTTCGGGATCGCCATCCTGATCCCCTTCATCCTGTCAGCCGTCGGCGAGGATTACCTCATCGGAACGGCCACCCGCATCGTCATCTATGCCCTGGCCGCGATGAGCCTCAACCTCATCCTTGGCTATGGCGGCATGATCAGTTTTGGCCACGCCGCCTATTTTGGCGTCGGCGCCTATGTGGTCGGTATTGCGTCGTTCCACGTGTTCGATGGAAGTACGGTCCTTGGTTTTGGCGGTACCGATGCGGCGCTGCTGTCCTGGTTCCTGGCGGTCGTCATTTCTGCTTTGGTTGCGTTGGTTCTCGGAGCGCTGTCGCTGCGCACCAGCGGCGTCTATTTCATCATGATCACGCTGGCCTTCGCGCAGATGCTGTATTTTCTCTTCGTCTCCATGGAGCAGTACGGCGGTGACGACGGGGTGATCATGTACAATGGTCGCAACACGCTACCCGGGCTCGATCTGTCAAACGACACGACATTCTACTTTGTCTGCCTGGCTTTTCTCGTCGGCTTCACGGTGCTGGTCTCCTTTCTCATCCGCTCGCGTTTTGGCAAGGTGCTGCAGGCTGCGCGGCAGAACGAGGCGCGCATGCGGGCGCTCGGCTGTCGGGTTGAGCGTTACAAGCTGGCGACCTTCGTGCTGGCCGGGGCCGCTGCCGGTCTCGCCGGCGCGCTCAATGGCAACCACGCCGAATATGTCAGCCCCGACTATCTCCATTGGACCAAGTCCGGCGACCTGATGATCATGGTCATTCTTGGCGGCATCGGCACCCTGTTCGGGCCGATCGTTGGCGCTATCGCCTTCCTGCTTCTGGAAGAGTTCCTGCCGGTTCTGTTCGACACCGCCGGCATGCCGACACTCAAGGAGCACTGGCGCGTGGTTTTCGGGCCGCTGCTGATCCTCGTCGTGCTTTACGCCCGCGGCGGCCTGCTTGGAACCTTCGCCTCGATAGGAGGCCGCGATGAGCGATAAGCCGCTGTTGCAGATTGCCGGGTTGCAGAAGAACTTCGGAGCCCTGAAGGCCAGCCACAACGTGCATCTCGACATTCTGCCAGGCGAGATCCACGCTGTTATCGGACCCAACGGTGCGGGAAAAACCACCCTGGTGGCGCAGATCTGCGGCCAGTTGGAGCCCGATGCCGGGACCATCCATTTCGACGGACAGGACATCACCGCACTGCCGCAGGAACAGAGGCCGGCCCTGGGGCTGGTGCGCTCCTTCCAGATCACCTCGATCTTTCCGGATTTCACGGCACTCGAAAACGTCATGATGGCGGTGCAGATCCATGCCGGCCACAGTTTCCATTTCTTCGCCGATGCTGAACGAGACGCCACGTTGACCGAGCCGGCTCATGAATTTCTCTCGGTTGTCGGTCTCGGCGAAAGTGCCGGCAGCCAGGCCTACGCCCTGTCGCATGGGCAGCAGCGGCGGCTGGAACTCGCAATGGCGCTGGCGCTGCGCCCGAAGCTGCTGGTGCTTGACGAACCGATGGCCGGCATGGGCACGGAGGAGACGGCCGATGTGATCGCATTGCTCGGCCAATTGAAGGAAAATGTGACGATGGTGCTGGTCGAGCACGACATGGACGCGGTCTTTGCGCTGGCCGATCGCATCTCGGTGCTCGTCTACGGTCAGATCATCGCAACGGGATCGCCGGACGAGATCAGGAACAATGCGCAGGTGCGCGAGGCGTATCTGGGCGACGAAAGCGTTGCCGATGCTTGAGTTGACCGATGTCGAGGCCTCCTACGGCCGCAGCCAGACCCTGTTCGGGATCGATCTCATTGTCGAGGAAGGCGCGGTGGTAACCCTGCTCGGGCGCAACGGCATGGGCAAGACTACGACGACCAAGACCATTGTCGGCCTGTTGTCGGCCCATGCCGGTCAGATCGTCTTTCGCGGCAAGACCATTTCCGGGCTCAAACCCCACCGCATCGGCCGGCTCGGCATCGCGCTGGTGCCCGAAGGCCGGCAGATTTTCCCGACGCTGACGGTGCGCGAAAACCTCGTAGCTACCTCCGCAAACCGGAACCGTCGGTCGAACCCCTGGTCATTGGACCGGGTCAATGCGCTGTTTCCGCGCCTCGAAGAACGTGCTGACCAACTCGGCGCCTCGCTCTCCGGCGGCGAGCAGCAAATGCTGGCGATCGGGCGGGCCCTGATGACCAATCCCTATCTGCTGATCCTCGACGAGGCGACTGAAGGCCTGGCGCCGCTGATCCGCAAGGAAATCTACGAATGCCTCGCCGGCCTGAAGGCCGAGGGTGAATCCATCCTGATCATCGACAAGAACATTCGCGAATTGTCGCGGATTGCCGATCGCCACGTCATCATCGAAAAAGGGCGCACCTGCTGGACCGGCAGCAATGCGGATTTTCAGGCGGATCCCGACCTGCGGCACCGCTACCTGGGTGTGTGATGGCGACCAGCGACCCGATCTACCGCGGCATGAACCTTTCGGAGCTGGATGTTCAGTACGACGCCCGAGGCACCGTCGACGATATTGCGCCGTTCCTCGCGCAATACGCCGACTTGAGCGCCGCGGCGAAACGCGATCTGGAGGTGGTGGGAGACATCCCTTTCGGACCGAGCGCCGAGGAGGTGTTCGATTTGTTTCCGGCCGGGCGCAACGCTCCGGTTTTCGTTTTTGTGCATGGCGGATATTGGCGGCTTCTGTCGAAAAACGAATCGAGCTTCATGGCCAGGTGTTTTGTCGATCGCGGCATTGCAGTTGCCGCCGTCAACTACGCTCTCGCGCCGACGGTTACACTGGATGAAATCGTCCGTCAGGTGCGCGCCGCTGTCAGCCGTCTTTGGCATGATGCCGACCGCTACAGCATTGATCGTAATCGCATTCATATTGGCGGCTCGTCTGCCGGCGGTCACCTGGTCGGCATGCTGCTCGCCGAAGGGTGGAAAGCGGAGGCTGGTGTCCCCGCAAATGTCATTGCCGGAGCGGTCTCCGCCAGCGGCCTGTTCGACCTCGAACCCGTACGGCTTTGCCGTCCCAATGAGTGGTTGCAACTGGACGCGAAGTCTGCCCATCGCAATAGCCCCATCCAACACATTCCCGAGGCGGGATGCCCGCTCATGCTGACATGGGCAGGGTCCGATACCGACGAATTCAAGCGGCAGAGTCGGGACTACGGGCAGGTCTATGAGCAGGCAGGTTTTCCGGTCACGACCTTTGAGGTTTCGGATCGCAACCACTTTGACATTATTCTGGACCTGGCCGATCCGGAGCGTGAATTCGCGAAACGTGTGATCGCTATGATCGAAGGGGCTGCTTGATTTGATCGTTGCAGGTGGCACGGCGGTACCAAAATTTCGGGGACAGTTTACTTAATTCATTCATAAGCTTAAGGTATTTCTCTGGAGCTGTGCTTGAATTAAGTAAACTGTCCCCGAAATTGTAGCCGCTGACTTTATCCGGGCACCTTAAGCCAGCTTCCAATTCGCCTTCAGCGAGATCGGGCCCCAGAACGCCACATTCGGCGGAAATTCCAGCTCCTGGCTGGCATCAAGCCGTAACTCTTCGAACCGGTCTAGCATTTCGTTCAGCACGATGCCGATCTCCATGCGTGCCAAATGCGCGCCGAGACAAAGGTGAATACCCTTGCCGAAAGAGAGATGGGCTCGCGTGTTGTCGCGATCAGGATTGAAGGCGTCCGGTTCTGGGAAAACGTCCGGGTCGCGATTGGCGCCGGCCAGCGACAAGAGCAGCTTGGCACCTTTCGGCACTGGCGTGTCGCCAATCGTGGTGTCTTCCACGGCGATCCGGCGCCATGCGATGACCGATGAAACCTGGCGCAGCGATTCCTCGACGACCCCCGGAATGAGATCGCGATCCGCGCGCAATTGTTGCCACAGGCCGTGATCGCAGATGACCCAGATGCAGTTGGCAAGCTGGTTCGTCGTCGTTTCGTGGCCGGCAAAGCTGAGGCCGAATATGATGCTGGAGATCTCGTTGTCGGTGAGCGGCTCTGACACGTCCGGATCCTGCATCAGGTCGGCGACGAGATTGTCGCCCGGGTCGTCGCGCCGCCGCTTCACATAGGCGACGCAGTATTTCCAGAAGGCCACCATCGTCTGTGCCGCGCGCACCTGGGCTTCGGCGCTGGGGCGTCCCCAGTTGACCACCAGTTTGTCGGCGCACCAACTCTTGATCTGATCGGCATCTTCATCGGGAAATCCGATCATCGCGAAGATGGTCAGGGCAGGCAGCGGGTAACACAGCTCGCGTGCGAGGTCGGCCGAGCCCAGATCGGCAAAGCCGTCGAGAATCTCCCGGCAGCGCTGAAGGATGACCGGTTCGAGAATCCGCATGCGGCGGGTCGAAAATGCCCGCGCCAGCGTCCTGCGGATGCGGCTGTGGCCAGGCGGGTCGAAATTCGACATGGTCGGCTGGATGCCGAAATCCGCTTTCAGGATCGCCATCGCTTCGTCGCACAACGGCATCAGCGGAGCCTGGGCGATCGAGGCGGAAAAACGCTTTGGATCCAGAAAGACCTCTTCGACATCCTTGTGCCGGGTCACCAGCCACATGTCGATGGGCTCGCAATAAGCGACCGGACTGTCCTTTCGAGCCCGGGCCAGAAACGGATAGGGATCGTTGATGACGTCGTCGGCGAGGGGATCAAGCGATGTGTGCATGGCGGTGCCTTGTGCTTCGGAACGGTCAAAGCCTAGCGCACGGCTTGATATCGCGGTACGCGGCAATTTGAAATGTTGTCATTCGAAACCGGAATATCAGTAGGTACAGACGTCCAGGCGCCAGGCCATGGCCGAAACCTTGACAAGCCGGGGGGTGAACGCAACATAGCGCTTCGGGCAAGTCGAGGGAGCAGGGGCAGCAGTGGATCAAACCCGAAAGATACTCGTGCTGTTTGCCCATCCCGGGCAACGCTATTCCAGGGCCAACGAACAGCTGGCCAGGGTTGCCAGTGAAACCGATGGCGTCACCTTTGTCGACCTCTATGCCGAGTATCCGCGTTTCAAGATCGATGTCGAAACCGAGCAGGACCGGCTGCTCTCCCACGATGTGATCATCTTCCAGTTTCCGCTGTTCTGGTATTCGACGCCTGCGCTCATGAAGGAGTGGCAGGACCTGGTGCTTGAGTACGGTTTCGCCTATGGCGAAGGCGGCGACCGGATTGCCGGCAAGCTGTTTCAGCCCGTGATCACGGCAGGCGGACCCGAGGAGTTCTATCGCGTCGGGGGGCGCAACAATTATCCGCTGCGTGACCTTCTAAGGCCGCTCGAGCAGACCGCCAATCTTTGTGGGCTGCGCTTTGTGCCGCCTTACGCCCTGTTTGCAGCCCTGAAAGCGCCCGGCGACGATAGCCTGGACCGCCACGCGGAGGGGTATACCCGGTTGCTCGAGGCACTGCGCGACGGCACGTTGGACCTGGAAGCAGCCGCGGCATTGGAGCATCTGTCCGCCGACAGCCTGCCAGTTCGGGAGGAGGCAAAAACATGACCGGCCTCCTGTTCCAGGCTTTCGTATATCTCTGTGCTGCCGTCATTGCAGTGCCGCTGGCCTCGCGCCTCGGCCTCGGCTCGGTGCTCGGCTACTTGATCGCCGGCATCGTCATCGGACCGGCGCTGGGCCTTGTCGGCTCGGAAACCCAGGGCATCCAGCACGTCGCCGAATTCGGCGTGGTGATGATGCTGTTCCTGGTCGGCCTCGAGCTCGAGCCGCGCAATCTGTGGAACATGCGCAACAGGCTTTTGGGCCTTGGCGGTTTCCAGGTCGGCCTGACCGCCGCGCTGGTGATGGGTGCTGCGATGCTGTTCGGCCAGCCCTGGACCGTGGCCCTCGCCATCGGCCTTGTGTTGTCTCTGTCATCGACGGCCATCGTGCTTCAGACGCTCAATGAAAAAGGACTGATGAAAAGCGACGGCGGACAGTCGAGCTTCTCGGTGCTTCTGTTTCAGGACATCGCCGTCATTCCGATGCTGGCGCTTATCCCGCTTCTCGCCTTGCCGGAACTTGCCGGGCATTCCGCAGACCATGGTGGGGGTCACGGGCATGGCGACGAACTGAGCCTGATCGCCGGTCTGAACGGCTGGCAGGTGGCGCTTGTCAACATCGCCGCAATCGCCGCGGTAGTCGCCGGCGGTCATTTCCTAACGCGGCCGCTTTTCCGTTTCATCGCGGAAGCAAAACTGCGCGAGGTCTTCACTGCAGCAGCGCTGCTGCTTGTCGTGGGCATTGCTTTCCTGATGACCCTGGTCGGACTGTCGCCGGCGCTTGGCACCTTCCTTGCGGGGGTCGTGCTCGCCAACAGCGAATTCCGCCACGAACTCGAGAGCGATATCGAGCCCTTCAAGGGGCTGCTGCTCGGCCTGTTCTTCATCACCGTCGGTGCCGGCATCAATTTCTCGCTACTGTTTGCCAACATTTTCACGGTGCTTGGCCTGACCGTCGGATTGATGCTGTTGAAGGCGCTGGTCCTTCTGGTGCTCGCCTTTGTTTTCCGGCTGCGCGGCTCCGATCGCTGGCTGTTCACCCTGTCGCTGGCGCAGGCTGGCGAATTCGGTTTCGTGCTGCTGTCCTTCTCGGTTCAGAATTCGGTCATTCCCACCGGCGTCTCGGAAATGTTGCTGCTTGTTGTTGCGCTGTCGATGTTGTTGACGCCGGCCTTGTTCATCGCTTTCGACCGGGTCGTTCTGCCGCGCCTGACAGATGAGCAAACCCGCGAGGCGGATGAGATCACTGAAAAGGGAACCGCGATCATCGCCGGCATGGGTCGATTCGGCCAGATCATCAACCGCGTGCTGAAAGGCAATGGCTACAACACGGTCGTGCTCGATGTCAGTGCCGAGATGATCGATGGGTTCCGCAAATTCGGCATCGCCGCATTCTACGGTGACGCCTCGCGCCCAGACCTGCTGCATTCCGCTGGCCTCGATGAGGCAAAGCTGCTTGTGGTTGCCATTGACGATGAGGAAAGGGCAATCGAAATCGTTCGTCACGCCCGCCGCGAGCATCCCGACATTCACATCATTGCCAGGGCGCGCGACCGCCACCACGTCTATGCGCTCTACAAGGCCGGCGCGGACGATATTGTGCGGGAAACCTTCGATAGCGCCGTTCGTGCCGCACGCTATGCCCTGGAGGCATACGGTGTGCATCCGCACGAAGTGGAGAAGCTGATCACCGTATTTGTCGATCACGATCGCGAGGGCGTGCGACGCCTTGCTGCGCTCTACGATCCGGATATTCCAGTGTTCGAGAATGAGGCCTATATCAAGCTCGCCAAGGAGATCCAGGACGAGCTTGAGGAAAGCCTGTCAAACCGCGCACCGGACGCCCACGAACGCATCAAACGCGCCTGGCTTCCACCGGGTAGCAAGCTGGATGAAGGTCCGTCCGACTAAGCCAACTGAGCGTCGGACGCCCGCTCTCGCTTTATCTCTTCGATGCGAGAGAGCGCCTCATCCCTGGTCGAAACAATATTGGGATCGAATTCATCAGCATCCGCTCGCTCTTCGATCTCGTCCCTGGTTCGCTCATTGGGGTCGAACCGAACGGTTCCGAGCGAGGAGGTGGAGTTCAACTGCCAGCCGCGAACCGCCCAGCTGGTCCAGGCATCGGGCAGGATTTCGGCGTTCTTGTAGTTGATCAGGAAGTACCATTTCCTGTGAGTTTCCATGACCTGTTTGCCGATCTCGTCGTAGAGCTCGTTGACGTCCGAACTTCTGGCGAAGGTGCAGTCCGACAGATCGATTTCCAGGATCTGCGAATCCGTGTGGAACATGACGCGTTCCGACGGTGGTCTGGTTCTCGGAAGTGTCGGAAGCAGCCTCAGCTCCAATTGGTTCTGGGGGATCTCGCTGAGTAATTGCCCCAGATGCGCGAGCGCATCTTCACGGGTGCGAAACAGATTCGGGTCGAAGTTTTCCTGTCTTGCGCTCTCGAGGATTTCCTCGGCGGTGTTGCTCGATGCGGCGTAACGCGCACTTCCCAATGAATAGGCCAGGTTAAGCTTTTTCCCGCGATACGCATATGCGATCCAGGCCTCGGACATGATCTTGCAATTCAGATAGTTCACCAGGAAAAACCACTTCTTGCCGGTTTCGGTCACTTTGCGGTCGATCACGTCATAGGCCTGGTGAACCGTGGCCGAGACATCGAACGTGACGCCCGAAAAGTCGACCTCCATGACATGAGTTTCAGAGTGGAATGTGACGCAGTCTTCAAATGTGTTGGCACCCATATCGTCCTCCAGCACCAATGGGATATGTCGCTGGCAACTACCACCGCCATGCAGTCGTAGCCATGCGGTACCCATTAGAAATAAGTCTTAATACTGAAGGATAAGCTGTATCAATAAAGGAAAAGATTCAGTCTTTTAAGTAAAAACTAAATACTATTCAGTATGGGCTGCGACATTCTGTATCACCCACCTGCAACGAACGGAGTCGGTTTTTCAAATTGACCGGCTGGAGCCGGTCAACGTTTCATGATCGGATTTCTTGATTTGCTGGCTGGCAGCCGTGTGGGTGTTTAATTCGTGGCCGTCAGCCCCTTATCCATCAGGTCTTTGATTGCGCCGGTGCCGGTGCCAGCGACGATGCGTCCAAGTTCCTCGTCGCCGCGCAGCAGGACCAGGGTCGAGCGGCGAGGAATATTGCGCGAGGTTGCGACATCGTGGTTGCGGAAATCGTCCCAGTCGACACGGACAAAGACCATGGCCTGGTCGTAGGCCGGGTTTTCCGACCGAAGCGACGATATCACGCGTTCCTGGCGGGCGCAGGTCGAGCACCAGTCCGCGGCAAAGTCGACAAACACCGTTTTGCCTTGCGAAAGAGCGTTGTCGATGAGGCCGGGTTTGTAGGTGAGCATCTCACCCGCCAGCGCGGGCAGGGCGGTCATGGCCAGAGCAAGTCCAAGAAAGCTGCGACGGATCATAAGGTGTTTCCTCCGGTTCAAAGTGCGACAGATAGGTCCTGGAACCAAATTGGCAACGAGCGCACGGCCCAGGCTTCGATGATATGGTGGACGCGCAGCAGGATCATCACGCCAACCGCGATAAAGAGAACGCCGATCAGCGGTTTGGATCGCTGCGCAAATGTCCTCAGCCCCTCGGACCGAATGAGGTGGCCGGCGCCGTAGCCCAGCCCGATGATGAGGGTCGATACTCCAGCTGCGAAAGCGATCATGATCGTGGCTGATCGCAGCAGGCTCTCACCCTGCGACGCGAGTGCAATGGCGCCGCCCAGGGTCGGACCGATGCAGGGTGACCAGACGGCCCCCAGCAATGTGCCGCCAAGGAACTGGCCCCGCAACCCGGAAAGGTCGACGCCGTGCAGCCGTGTGTCGGCGCCTGCGGCAAATCCAGCGGTCGCCGTCTCGAATTGCCGGCTGAATGCAGGAACGACCAGGACCAGGCCGAACAGCACCATCAGTGTCGCCGCAATGTTGGACAGGGTCGTCTCGGTCAGTCCAATGGCGTGGCCAACGGTGGCCACGATCATTCCAAAGACAACAAAGGAAAGGCTCATGCCGAGGGCCAATGCCAACGGTCCGCGTCGATCTGCGCTGAGCGCCGAGGCAAGTATGATCGGCAGCACCGGCAAAACGCACGGGTTGATCAGCGTCAGCAAGCCCGCGCCATAAGCAAAAAGCAGTTCGATCAAGAGGTCCGTCCGCTGCGGTGCCGAGTCAGGTGCTTCTCAGGCCGCAATGTGCCAAAACTGCGGGCGCCCGGCCAGCCACCCATTTTCACGTTCCTGTCAGCGCTGGCTCCCTGAGTCGCCGGTCGCTGGTCCTCCCGGTTTTTTCCGGCTGTTTCTATAGAGCGTCACGGGCGTTGCCTTGGAAACTATATAATATATAAGACTTGGTTGTTGGCTAAGTGAATGCGGGGGTTTTGTCGATGAGCGGTGATGGGCACGATGTGAACCTCTCACCTCATGTTTCCGACGAAATCCGTAAGACAACCTGTTACATGTGCGCCTGCCGCTGCGGCATCAATGTGCATCTGCGCAAGGACGCCGACGGCAATCCGAAGATCCGCTACATTGAGGGAAACCGCGACCATCCGATCAATCGCGGCGTTTTGTGTGCGAAAGGATCTGCCGGCATCATGCAACACTATTCGCCGGCGCGGCTGATGAAACCGCTGCTGCGGACCGGCGAGCGCGGCAAGGGCGAGTTCAAGGAAATCGAGTGGGAAGAGGCACTCACACTGGCCACCGAGTGGCTTGGCGAGGTGCGTAGCCGGGACCCCAAGAAGTTGGCCTTCTTCACCGGCCGTGACCAGAGTCAGTCATTGACGGGATGGTGGGCGCAACAATTCGGCACGCCCAATTTTGCCGCCCACGGTGGTTTCTGCTCTGTCAACATGGCGGCCGGCGGCATCTACACATTCGGCGGCGCGTTCTGGGAGTTCGGTGCTCCCGATTGGGAGAAGACCGAGCTGTTCATGATCTTCGGCGTTGCCGAGGACCACGATTCCAACCCGATCAAGATGGGCCTTGGTCGCCTCAAGGAGCGCGGCGTCAAAGTCATCGGCGTCAATCCGGTGCGCAGCGGCTACAACGCCGTCGCCGATGAGTGGGTCGGCGTCACGCCGGGAACCGATGGACTGTTCATCCTGGCGCTGGTGCATGAATTGCTGCGCAGCGGCAAGGTCGATGTCGATTATCTGCTGCGCTATACCAATGCACCCTGGCTGGTGATCGATGACGAAGGCAGCGCCGATCATGGCCTGTTCGCCCGCGACGAAGCGGGTGACGTGTTGGTATTCGACCGCAAGAACCAAGTTTGCGTAGCGTCCAAATCCGTGGGAACCAGTGCCGCTCTCAAGGGCGAAGTAAAGCTGCCCGACGGCCGCCGGGCGCGCCCGGTGTTCGAGGTTCTGGCCACCAAGTATCTGGATGAGGCTTACGCTCCTGACGCCGCTGCAGACAAGACCGGCGTGCCCGCAGCGCAAATCCGCCGGCTGGCCGCGGAAATCGCAGAGGCCGCTTTCGACAAGGAGATCGTCGTCGAGCAAGCCTGGACCGACATGAAGGGCGAACGCCACGACAGGATGATCGGCCGACCGGTCTCTTTCCATGCCATGCGCGGCATCTCCGCCCATTCCAATGGCTTCCAGACCTGTCGTGCCCTGCACCTGCTGCAGATCCTGGTCGGTTCGATCGATTGCCCCGGCGGCTTCCGATTCAAGCCGCCTTATCCGCGTCCGATCGACGGCCAGCCCAAGCCGCATGGCGGCTGCAAACCGGGTGAACCGCTGCCGGGTCCGCATCTGGGATTCCTGCGCGGACCGGAAGAACTGCTGCTTCAGGAGGACGGCCTGACGGCGCAGCGCATTGACAAAGCATTCTCCTGGGACGCGCCGATGTCGTCGCACGGGTTGATGCACATGGTCATTTCCAATGCCCACGCCGGTGACCCATATCCGGTCGACGTGCTCTTCATGTACATGGCCAACATGTCGTGGAATTCGTCGATGAATTCCGGCGGCGTCATGAAGATGCTCGAAGACAAGGACGCCGACGGCAATTACGTGATCCCGAAGATCATCTATTCGGACGCCTACGAATCCGAAATGGTCGCTTATGCCGACCTGGTACTGCCGGACACGACGTATCTCGAGCGCCATGATTGCATCTCACTTCTCGACCGGCCGATATCGGAACCCGAGGCGCTGGCCGATTCGCTGCGCTGGCCGGTTGTCGATCCGGCGACGCAAGGCGAGGGCAGGGACGTGCGCGGCTTCCAGTCGGTCCTGATCGATCTCGGCGGCCGCCTGAAGCTGCCCGGCATGGTCGATGGCGACGGCGATCCGCTCTACAAGGACTATGCCGACTACATGGTCAACCACCAGCGGCGGCCCGGCGTCGGTCCGCTGGCCGGGTGGCGCGGAAAGGACGGCAGCCAGAACGGGCGCGGCGAACCGAATCCGGACCAGATCCAGCGCTATATCGACAATGGCGGCTTCTTCGAGGCGCATGTGCCGGAAGAGGCGCAGTATTTCAAACATGCCAACCGCGCCTGGTCCGACTGGGCCATCGAGATGGGACTTCAGGACGGGCCTGTCGAAAACGTCTTCCAGCTCTATCTCGAGCCGTTGCGCAAGTTCCAGCTCGCTGCTGAAGGCCATGGCGATCGACAGCCGCCGGACAGCCACCGCGAACGCATCAAACGCTGCTTCGACCCTCTCCCGCTTTGGTATCCGCCGTTTGAAGGTGAGGGGATCGACGAAGACAATTATCCCTATCACGCGATCAGCCAGCGGCCGGCAGCCATGTACCATTCCTGGGGTTCCCAGAACGCTTGGCTGCGGCAGATCCATGGCACCAATCCTCTCTATGTGCCGGGACCTATCTGCGACGAGGCGGGCCTCGAAGATGGTGATTGGGCCTGGGTTATCTCCCATCACGGAAAGATCAAGGTGCCGGTCCGTCGGATGGAAGCGGTGAATTCGAAAACCATGTGGACCTGGAACGCCATCGGCAAGCGCAGCGGTGCCTGGACCCTGGACGACAACGCGCCGGAAGCCAAAAAGGGATTCTTGCTCAACCACTTGATCCACGAACTTCTACCTGAGAAGTCGGATGGATTGCGTTGGTCGAACTCTGATCCGATCACCGGTCAAGCGGCCTGGTTCGATCTGCGCGTGCGCATCGAAAAGGCACAGCCCGAAGAGCACCCGGTCTCCCAACCTCAGTTTGATCCACAGCAGGACATCTTGCCCAAACCGCCGAAGACGCTTGCCTACGGCGCCGAATGGGAGGACGGCCAATGACCAGTCTCCCAACTTCGACTGACAAGAAACTCGGCCTGGTGATCGACCTTGATACGTGTGTTGGCTGTCATGCATGCGTGGTCAACTGCAAGGAATGGAACACGGGCGGTTACGGCGCACCGCTGGGCGATACGGATCCCTACGGCTCTGACCCAAGCGGTGCCTGGCTCAACCGCATCCACACGTTCGAAGTCAGTCCCGAGGATGCGCCGGCATCGATCGTCCATTTCCCCAAATCCTGCCTGCACTGCACCGACGCGCCCTGTGTGACCGTCTGCCCGACAGGAGCCAGCTACAAGCGGTCCGAGGACGGCATCGTGCTGGTCGACGAATCCATGTGCATCGGCTGCGGTTTGTGTGCCTGGGCATGCCCTTACGGCGCCCGCGAGATGGACCCGGTCGAGAACGTGATGAAGAAATGCACGCTGTGCGTGGACCGCATCTACAACGACAACATTCCGGAGGAGGACCGTGTGCCGGCCTGCGTGCGAACCTGCCCGGCCGGTGCCCGTCATTTCGGCGATTTCGCCGATCCGCAGTCGAACGTGTCGCAACTTGTTGCGGACCGCGGCGGTATCGACCTGATGCCCGAAATGGGAACTGCTCCCGTCAACAAGTACCTGCCGCCGCGACCAAAGACGAAACCGGATGTCGGCGTTGAAAGCGCGGCTTTGCCCGATGCGGAGGCAGCTGGCGGCTTCCTCGGTTGGCTCGATCGCGCGCTGGAAAGGTTGGGCTGAGACATGCATCCAGCGATTTCCGTCATCTTCTTCACCGTCATGTCTGGCGCCGGCTTCGGGTTGATTGCCATGATCGGAGCCGGAATGCCGCTGCCGGAGGGGCGCATCGCGGCCTTCCTGATTCCGCTTCTGGGTGGCGGACTGGCGGTGGCCGGGCTGATTTCATCAACGTTTCATCTTGGACATCCGGAACGCTCCCTTCGGGCCTTCAGTCAGTGGCGGTCGTCCTGGTTGTCGCGCGAGGGCGTCCTGTCCGTCATCACGTTGTGCCTGTTCGGGATTTACACACTGGTTTGGCTGATCACCGGCGATCGTCCGCTTTGGCTCGGACTGATCATCGCGCTGTTGGCGTTGGCCACGGTCTATACGACGGCGATGATCTACGCCCAGCTTAAGACCGTGCCGCATTGGCATACGCCGCTGACGCCGGTCTGCTATCTCGGCTTCTCGCTGGCTTGCGGGTATCTGCTCGCCGTCGGGCTCGGAACCGCGTCAGCTTCTGGCAGCGCTGCCGTTGCTGTCGCGGTGGCTTGGGGCCTCAAGCTCGCCTGGTGGAACCACGCTGGGGTCAAAACCCTCGCTGCCTCGGGTTCCACGGTCGAAACGGCGACCGGTCTGGGACATATCGGCAAGGTCCGTCTGCTGGAGCGGCCCCATACGGGTGAAAACTACCTGACCAAAGAAATGGTCCACGTGATCGGCCGTAAGCACGCAGAAAAGTTACGCACCATTTCGCTGCTCATCGGGGCTCTGGTGCCGTTTCTCATTGCCTTCTTGGTCTGGATTCTATCAGCCTCCTCGCTCTGGCTTCTTCCCGCCTTCGTCGCCATGCTCGCTGGTTTGTTTGTCGAGCGCTGGCTGTTTTTCGCGGAAGCAGAGCATGCTGTTTCACTCTACTACGGACCAGTCCGGGACTAGAGTTTCCTGAAGCTATGGGCGCTGAATGCCCGGTGAGTTCGGGGAACAATGGTCTTTCGCTCGAGCCTGAAATTGCAGCGCCCGCTGTACCACTGTCAAAAATACCTACTCAAACCGTCAGCCCTGACAGTATGTGTCGCACCAACCGCCAACTAGTCGTTTGCTGTATGCATCCGTTGTTTTGACGGTCGATCTATCCTGCCGAACGCCGCAGGAACCGTGACGAGCGTCATTGCGCGGATGTCCCACCAACGAGCGGTAAGGGGCCTCAAATGCGGCAGTTGATCAAGGACTACTTTCTTTCGATTCTCCACAAGGAAGCGACGGAGCAGCAGATCGATCTGTGGCTCGATCATATCGAAACGGCGGCGGATGAAGCTGAAGCCATTGATGAGATGGCCGAGTCGCTGCTGAACCAGGCGGATGAGGTCCGTTCGATCCTGCGTATTTACCAGGCGGTCTTCGATCGCGTTGCAGACAGCAGCGGTCTGACTTTCTGGGTCAACAACTTTCGCGAAATTCTTCAGCAGAATCCCAACCTGACCTACAAGGAAGCGCTCGTAGAAACGATCCGGTCCTGGTTTCAGTCGGACGAATATGTCGCGCGTTATGGCACCGACCCGTCAAACGAAGACTTTTTGTCGTTCCTCTTTCTCAACATTCTCGGGCGCAACGCCGACCAGGACGGTTACAATTATTGGCTCGGACGCCTGCAAGACCCGACCGACCCGATCAGTCGCGAGCAACTGGTCATCGAATTCACAGAGTCGGACGAATTCAAATCCGCCGTCGATCATGAAGCCAATGCCATCTTGCAAACCGCGGCACGGCTTGTCAGCGACGATGTGATCGATGATCTCGATTATCACATTCCCGACGGCAACATTCACGCAGGTGAATTGTCCAACGAGGCACCGATCGACATTATCTCCGGCACCGATGTCGACGAAAACGCTGTCGCCGGCACACCGGTGACGGGCGGGCAGTTGAGAGCTGTCGATCTCGATGGCGAAGAAGCCCATGTCTGGAAGTTGCTCGACGATGCCGGCGGTCGTTTCGTGCTTGACGATGAGAACGCCCAGAGTCCGCGTATTCTTGTCGCCGACGGCAGCAAACTGGATTACGAGGACGCTGCCAGTCATCAGATCAGGGTGCAGGTGGCCGACCGCGCGGGTAACACCTTCGAAAAGGTGATCCCGATTGCCGTCAATGACGTCAACGAAGCACCACGGGATTTGCAGGTTTCCAACACGGAAATCGCCGAGCAGGACGGGTCCCTGTCCAATCCCGGACTGCCCGAGACAGTCGTCGCGGTCTTGGGCGCGCAAGACGATGACAGCGACCCGCTGACCTATTCAATAGTCGCTTCGAGTCTGCCCGGAGCTTTCAAGATCGTTGGAGATCTGATTGTCGTCGCCCAGCCTGAATTGATCGATGCGGAGGCTGGCGTCGAGACGGTTCATCTGACGGTTCGCGCCACCGATCCGGATGGCGAATTCACTCAGGAAGTCATTCCGATCAACGTCAGTGCGGTTGTCGATGAGGACCCGATCGGCATCCTTCCGGCCCAGGCAGCGGTGGCCGCGACAGCGGAAGCCGGCTTTGAGATCGCGCCGCTCGTGGCGATTGACCCCGATACCAGTCCGGACAGCCATTCCTTCGCGATTGTCAACGATCCGACCGGCGGCGCGTTCGCGATTGATCCGACCGGAAAGCGCTTCATCCTAGCCGATCAGCAGAAGATCAGCTCGACTTATCTCGTTGACGGTGGCGCCCTGGACACCGATGGCGTGACAAACGGGTATGTCGTTGTCCCTGTTCAGGTTCAGGCCGTCGACAGCGCCGGCAACAGCTATACGGACACAATCCATGTAACGGTCGACCAGAGCGGCGCCGTTCTGCCATTCACTGACGTCACTGTCGAAGTGCTGGAGGGCACCGGTGGCAATGACACGTTCACCGCCAACGCCGGATACGGTCCTGATGCTCCGGTTCCGGGTTTCAACAGGACGGCCAATGCCGGTGACGTTGCCGAAGGTATGGCTGGTCACGACACATTTGTCTTGACCAAACAGAACAACAATTACGAGGACGGGACATCCTTTGTTTCCGGAGTGGCGCTGAACGAGATCGAGTCGGTCCGAATTGCCAATCGCGACGGGAGTCCGTTCGAGCCGGAAGAGACGCTGGACCTCTTCAAGTATGTTTGCACGCCCTGTCTCGAGATGCCGGTGATGGCGCCCAACTTCGACGATCCGGTTATTTTCGAAGCTTCGTTGTCGCCGAACATCGACCATTTGGCGTTCGACCAGAGCCTGGGTTCCGTGGGCGTGTGGGATCTGCAGGCCGATTTCTGGACCAAGGACCCGCTGGACCTGAACGATCGCGGCCCGGTGGTCGATGTCGTCGACGTTACCGGCGACTTCCTCTGGATTGACTCCGACCCGCAGGCCAAATTAGCGGGCGCGCCCGTCGACGAGATTGTCTTCAACCTCGACGAAGTGGTGATCAACGGATTGCTGATTACGGAGAATGCCTCAGGCAACGAGCCTGGCATTCAGCGCGCCGAACAGGTTGGGGCGATCCGGCTGGTGGCCTCCGGCGTTCCGTCCGTGGTTGGCAGTATCAACAACGGCCCGGGCCTCGGTGGTTTTGCCACTCCGAGCATCACCTCGACTCTGATCATTGTTGTGCCCGACCTGACCGGAACTAGTCCGACAGCGGCTGTCGGTCCGGCTGCAGCCGCTGCCAACACTGCAGCGATCGACTTTTTCGCCGGCCAGGTTGATGGCATCGGTGATGGTCTTTCCGGTCTCGAGGATGTCGTCATTGAGGGCGGTGGCGATGTCTTCATGGTTTTCGGCAACACGGGCAACGATACGGACTCCGACGGTGATGGCCCGCCGCTGGAGATCCGCGACGGCGCAGGCAGCAGCTTTCTGTTTTTCGAAAGAGGCGGCTTTTCCGGCATAACGCTGGATGCGGGCGAGGGCTTCGACACGGTCGGCGTCTATCAAACCGACCTCAATTTCGGTCCCGACGACACGATTACCGGTGTCGAGCGGATCAAGGTCGTGGAGGGCGTGTTCGGCCAAAAATCACTCCACATGTTCGATGACACGACCGAGGGGATCGTCCTGGCTGGAGGGCTGATCACGGAAACGGCCTTTTTCAACATACCCAATCCCGGTGGAACCACCGATCAGGCCGTGCTCTGTCGAGAATTCGGCGAGATGGGCTTTGTCTTTACAATTGACCAGTGCTGCTTTGACTTGAACACCCGAAACGACCATCTGATCCCCGATCGAGGTGACTTTTTCCCCGGCACCGAAATGTTCCTGGATATCGATGGATTGGCTTCGCGGCTGGACCTCGTCATTAATGTCGATCCAGGCAACCCCAATTTCGTCGATGACGTGGTCGAACTCTACAATCTAGCAGTCAGAGACGCCTCAACGCTTCATGTCCGAGTCGAGGATTGTGATGACGACACAGATGGTATCTTCGAAATAGGCCACTTGAGCTCGCAATTTGGCGCCCTGCGGACGCTGTTGCTGTCGGATGACGGCAACGATGGTACGACGCGGATCCTGCAGGACTTTGACAAATTCGATAAATGGATTCGAACCCAGGAGACTTTTTTCCGAAACACTCCAAACCTGTCGCTGATCAATGGCGCTGATGGCGTCCGAAACCAGGAATTCCTGAGAATCGAAGACGGCGATGAACCGCCACTGAAGTTCCTGCCGGTCTTGGAAGACTGGGGAGACGATTTCGGCACAATGCGACCCGGTGATTTGGGCTTCCAGACTTTCCCTGGACGCATCGTCGATGAACTCGTCGTTTCCGATGACGGCGCAGTGGTCAATCTCGGCGAGGGCAACGACCTGTTCACGGGCAACCGCCTGACCGCCGACGGCACGCCGGAAGCCCTCGGGGCCGACTTCGTTCGCGGCAACGGCGGCAGCGATTTGATCTTCGGCGCTGCGGGCAACGACCAGATCGAAGGCGGTTCGGGTGACGACGAACTGCAGGGCGAGGCAGGCGATGACTGCATCTGGGGCGATGAGGGTGATGACCTGCTCAATGGCGGCAGCGGGGCAGACTATGTCGATGGCGGCGTTGGTGATGATGTCATTTTCGGCGGCATCGCCGACGACTTGCTGCGCGGCGGTGAGGGCGATGACGCCATCTGTGGAGACGATGGCGACGACTGTCTGTTTGGCGAGGATGGCAACGATCTGCTGATCGGTGGTCGCGGGGCGGACTTTCTCGATGCTGGGGCCTCCGGCACCGATGTGCTGATCGGCGACTACAATTGCGAGCCCTGCTACGTTGACATCCAGATTCCAGCGGAAATCGTCGAATGCGATATCTTCACGATCAAGCTTGACCAGAACAACGGCGATCCCGTTCAAATCGGGTTTCAAGTCGAGGTTGGTGGGACCGACGGCGCTCGCGAGTTCATTTGCGAGTCCGAGATCAGCCTGTCTGCAGGCGGGTGGCTCGAAGCGCTGGTCGACGGCGCATCCTACCAGAGCCTCTACATGGGTAGTACAGAAGCGACCATCGATCATTTCGTCGCCACCTGGGGTCCGACCATCGCAGCAGATACCAGTGGCTATGTACTGTCCAGGGATGGCAACAAACTGGTCATGACCGCCAACTCGCCGCCGGATTCGGTTCCGCTAGTGGATATCGCTCCTGGCGATCCGTCGGATACGATTGGCAACACCAAGATCGAAAAGATCTATGAGACCACCGCGACCGCGCCGGCGATTGCGGCTGCCTTCGAGACGCTGTTTGACCAATGGATCGCCGGTGCCAGCCCCACCACCGCGAGCTCCGGAGAACCCGAGTGTTGGGATGTCTTGACCGACGGAGGGACACTGACCATCTGCAAGGTCGGCGAAAGGCCTTCGATTGAGTTCACCGGGATCGATGCAGCTATTCCGTCACTACACGTGTCTGAATTGGATGCGCAGATCGGATCGGCCGACACATTCTCCTGGGATGTGTCATGGTTCGATGGCGGACCTTTGAACCAGGTCTACGAGTTTCGCTACGATTCCGCGGATCTGGGGGCAGCCGTCAGCGGAGACGGCATCGTCGACACGGTGATTGAGCTCAACGCATTGGCGCAGCTCATTGCCGACGACTTCAACGATGTCAACAATGTCGATCCGACCAATGATGCGGCTGCTGCCGCCTTGCGATCTGCCGGCTTTTCCATGGTCGTCGGTGACGACGGCAGGATCGGTCTGGTCGGACCGGATGACAAATCCGGTCAGACGCCGGCTGTGATCGTCTCCGCCTCAAACGGCGATCCTGATGACGACGACACGCAGTCGCTTGACGAGGTCGAACAGATCGAAGGCACTCCGCCGATCGAACAGGATCTGGGCCACCTGGTCGAAGTCGAGAACAAATCGGAAGCCTCGCAAGATGTGTTTGTCACGACTGCCCGCACCAACGATGCATCAGCCTTCGCAGCGTCCGGGTACGACAATGACCTCATGCCGCAACATGATTTCAGGGGGCTGATGAAGGCGGCCGGACTAGAAGGCGGCGACGACGGTGACGATGGTGGTGTTGCGGGTGTCGTTTATGTGCTGGATTTCAACCAGGGCAGCGGGTTGGACGATCTTTCCACCTGGCATCTGAACGAAGCGTTCAGCAAGTCTGACAATACTCAGCCGGACAGTGCCACCGGCATGGCGCTCAAAGCCGCCTTCGACGGCGATGTTGATCGCGTCGAGGGCGACAAACTGGCTTTCCGGAAATCGGATGGGCAGCTTGACGAATGCGGCACGGCGGCAAATTACTCCGAAACCGAAAACAGCGCCGTCGATCGCGACGATGCGGATGCTGGCGCCGTCAACGCGTTCGGCTCGAACGGTTCCCTTCGCTACCATGTCAGCGCCAGAACATTCGAAGATGCTCTTCTGAAAAACCATGGGCTGATCTGGGGCGTCGATATCGATCAAGTCGATGTCGACACGGCTCTGGCGGATCTGGACGACGGTTTCGATGCCAACGACGTCGGTGGGATCTGGTCCAGCTCGTTGCATCTGATCGAGACCATAACGGCGGCCAAAAGCGAATCCTGGTTGCGCGTATACTACAATGAAGACGGTACCGATGCGGCGCCCGAGGCGGTCATGGAACTCGTCGGACTGGACAGCAAAGCGCAGATTTCGTTCAAAGACATCGTCGGCGCCGATTGCATCGTTGACTGCGATGCGACGAAAGATCCGGTCGACATTTGCGATCCGTTTATTCTGTGATCAGGCTCGGTATTGGCACTCGAATGTCAGCCAATGCCAGCCAGACTGATCGTCGCACATCGGCCTTCATTTTCAGGAGCAGAGCAAGCGGATTCGCTGTACTGCAAGTCTGAGCGGGAGTAGGGTGCGGATTACCCACCCTCCGACTGCCCTCTTGTTTCATGCTCTTCGACCGCCTTGCGCCAGCGCTTTTCGTTCTGCTGTGGTCCACTGGTTGGATCGCAGCGGGCTATGCTGCGCCGCATGGTGAGCCGCTGACCTTTCTCGTGGTCCGCTACACCCTGGCCGGCATAGCGCTTCTCGCGTTGTGCGTCCTGTCCGGCGTCACCTGGCCCAAGCGTGCAGCAGACTGGGGTCATGCCATCGGGTCCGGTGTGATGCTGCACGGCATCTATCTTGGCGGGGTCTGGTGGGCCATCGATGTCGGTGTGCCGACGGCACTCAGCGGATTGATCGCTGCGCTTCAACCGCTTTTGACTGCCATGACGGCACCGTTCCTGGTTGGTGAAAGACTGACCCGGACGCAGTGGCTCGGCATCACACTCGGGCTGGTCGGGTTGGTCATCGCCATCGCACCGCGTCTCATCGGTCTCGAATGGCACCTGGTTGTGGCGGCGGCTATTCCGATTGCGGTCAACATTGTTGCTATGGTCAGTGTGGCGCTCGGCACCGTTTACCAGAAACGCTTCCTGCAATCGGCTGATTTGCGAAGTACGGCCATGTTGCAATATGTGGGTGCCGTGGCCTTCACCCTGCCGCTGGCGCTAGCCTTCGAAGATTTGCATATGCGTTGGAACAGGGAACTGATTCTCGCGATGACCTGGTCCGTCTTGGGGTTGTCGATCGGCGCGGTTGTGTTGCTGCTCTACGTGATCCGCCGCGGCCAGGTTTCTCAGGCCGCGTCGCTCATCTATCTGGTTCCTCCGGCCGTTGCCGTACAGGCATGGCTGCTCTTCGGTGAGGTTCCGACGCTGCCGATGGTCATCGGCACCGCCGTTGTCGTGACCGGTGTCTATCTCACCAATCGATCTGCGCGCGTCGGCTGACCCACGGCAGCGTGTCAATTCGTCAACCTTTTTTCAATATGCTCCGCCTGGATTGACTAAATTGGCGTTTTCCATGACGAATTTGATCCGCCATCCTGCTGCCGTTGCGGGTGCTTTGCTGCTTATCCTCTACACAGCCACTGTTTGCGCGGTTGCCGTTGCATTTCCCGATGCCAACTGGGACATGATTGCTTACGTAGCCAGCATTCTGGAGCAGCCCGGTATCGACCCGGCATCGCTGCATGCACAGACCTATGACATGGTTCGGCAAAAGGTCAGCGACGGGCAGTACCTGGTGCTGACGGAAGACAGGCCTTACCGGATCCGCCAGGCTGACGACCCGGTTGCATTTCTTTCCATGTTGGGTTTTTACCGGGTGAAATTGCTTTACCTGGAAGCAGCGCAATTGCTGTCAGGCTGGCTCGGTCCGGTCGATGCCTTGCGCGCCGTTTCGGCGTTGTCCGCTGCGGCCTTTGGCGGCCTGACCCTGTTTTGGCTCATTGACCAGCGCGCGTTGGCCTACGCACCACTGGCGATTATCGTATTGGTTCTGTCTGGCTTCGGTGCGGTCGCCAGGGCAGCAACGCCGGATATGTTTTCGGCCTTTTTCCTGTTGGCCGGCATGCTGCTTTTTGTACAAGGCCGTGACATCGCGGCAGCGGCATTTCTCATCGTGGCCGTCCTGGCGCGTCCCGATCATCTCTCCCTTGTAGGGGTGCTGATGGTCATGTCCATCGTTTTCCGGCCTGTGAGTTGGGGTGCGGTGGGTGCCTTTCTGATCGGTTTGGTTGCCTATGTGCTGATATCCCGGGCGTCGGGCCATCCTGGCTGGTGGATACAGCTGTATTTTTCCAACGTCGAATTTGTGCCAACCCTCGAGGGCTTTGATCCCCCGTTTTCCGTGGTTACCTACGCAGTGGCTTTGGTCAGGACGGTCGTGCGAGCTGTGGTCGAACAGCAATGGCCGGCGGTGCTATTGCTGTTGATTTTCCTTTTGGCCCTGATGCTACGCCGCAATTTCACCTTCACACGGCCCGAGGCGATCGCCCTGTTCTCCGTTCTGGTGGCTATCCCGGCCAGGTTTGTCCTCCTGCCGCTCTACGAGGGCCGGTTTTATTTCGCCTATCTGGCTGTTTTCGGATTGATCCTTGTGGGCGCATTCGCCCGGCAGACCGGTCCCATTTTTGCTTCGGAGCATGCCAGAGGGGTAAGAAGCACACCCTCGAGCGCTGGACCCTGAGAAGCGGTCCGACCTTGCTATCGACGAAAGTCTAACCCCCAGTCCTGTACAAATCGGAATTTGCTCCGAATTAACGGTTGATCTCTCCGCAAATATATCCAATCTAGCGATCGCGAATAAAAAGCGCTGCAAAGGCGCGGATCGGGGAATATATGCTGCTGGCGAACCAATGGTCAGCGAATTGGAGTCGGATCCAGGGGCACCTGGTGAGCGTGTGGCCGGAGCTTTTCAGCTCGTCCAGCCGGCGACTGCGGCCTGTTTCAACACCAAATCAGATCGATGACGGTATCGCACCAAGCGTGGACAATCGCTTGGGAGAAACAACGGTATCTGCTCCAATACAATCGGGTTCCCCACCCTGCGTCAGCACAGCACGCTTTGGAGGAAAGGCCGTCAATGCCGGATTTTGATGTGCATTCGGTGGACTGCTAGATTTGAGGCCGGTTTGAACCGACCGGGCAATGATTGGGGATAGTGCGTGGAATATTTTGTGCAGCAACTGATCAATGGTGTGACGCTGGGGTCGATCTACGGATTGATCGCCATCGGATACACTATGGTCTACGGCATCATCGGGATGATCAACTTCGCCCATGGCGACATCTTCATGGTCGGCGCGTTCATTGCCCTGATTGTCATTACGGCACTGGGACTGGCCGCCTCGTCGAGTATCGGGGTCATCATTCTCGCGCTTCTGGTTGTGCTGCTGTGCGCCATGTTCATCTCGGCCGTGTTTGGGTGGACCCTTGAGCGACTTGCCTACCGCCCGTTGAGGGGCTCGTTTCGCCTGGCTCCGCTGATCACTGCGATTGGCGTATCCATCGTGCTGCAGAACTACATCCAAATTTCCCAGGGCGCGCGCGTCAAGCCGCTGCAGCCAATCGTGTCTGGCGGACACACGCTGATGAAGCGGGTCGATGAACAGGGCGAGTTTGTCGTTCAGATATCCAACATGCAGATTCTGATTATCGTTCTGACGGTTGTCCTGATGACGATCTTTTCACTGCTCATCGCCAAAACGTCGCTGGGCCGGGCACAGCGTGCCTGCGAGCAGGATCGCAAGATGGCGTCGCTTCTCGGCATCAATGTCGACCGAACCATTTCAATGACCTTCGTCATGGGCGCGGCGCTGGCTGCCGTCGCCGGCCTGATGTACCTGCTCTACTACGGTGTGATCGATTTCTATATCGGCTTCGTTGCGGGCGTTAAGGCTTTCACGGCGGCAGTGCTTGGCGGCATTGGCTCACTTCCCGGTGCCATGCTCGGCGGTTTGGTCATTGGTCTGATCGAGACCATGTGGTCAGCCTATTTCTCGGTGGAATACAAGGATGTTGCGGCCTTCTCGATGCTCGCGATCGTTCTGATCTTCCTGCCCCAGGGCCTGCTTGGTAAGCCGGAGGTCGAAAAGGTCTGATGGCAGTCGACACGCAAGGGGCCGGCGATCGCGGCCCGGATTTCGCTGAAATCGGCAAAGACCTGGCGGTCACCGCCTTTCTGGGGCTGGCGATTTTCGGCTCCACCATCGCCTTCAAAACGGAAACGGCGACGGGCGGTCTATCGCTGGTGCTTCGGTTTGAATCGGCATTCTATGTCATCGCTGCGGTGGTAATCGGCCGGGCGCTGCTGTGGCTGCTGTTCTGGCGTCGACCCAAGGGGCAAGAACAGACATTTGTGCCCGCGGCCTTGCGGTCGCGATGGGCCGCGGCCCTTGCGAGCCTGAGCAAGATCGCGCTTCCGCTGGTGCTGCTTTTCGCCGTGGTCTTTCCGTTTTTGCCGTTCACCGACCGATATCTGCTGGACCTTGGCATTCTGATCCTGACCTACGTGATGCTTGGCTGGGGCCTCAATATCGTCGTCGGACTGGCGGGCCTTCTGGACCTCGGTTACGTCGCGTTTTACGCGGTCGGCGCTTATTCCTACGCCTTGCTCGCCCAATATTTCGGCCTGTCGTTTTGGATCTGCCTGCCGCTCGCTGGCATTTTGGCGGCGTTCTGGGGCATCATCCTCGGGTTCCCGGTGTTGCGCCTTCGCGGCGACTATCTGGCAATTGTCACGCTCGCTTTCGGCGAGATCATCCGTGTCGTGCTATTGAACTGGTACGAGTTTACCGGCGGTCCGGACGGGTTGTCCGGCATTCCGCGCCCCAGCTTCTTCGGCATTCCCTTTAAACGCGGTGAAGAGGGTTTCGCAGCCTTTTTCGGGCTCGACTATTCGTCGATCCATCGGATCATATTCCTCTATTTCCTCATCCTGATCCTGGCATTGATCACCAACATGGTAACGATCCGATTGCGCCGGTTGCCGGTTGGCCGGGCGTGGGAGGCCATGCGCGAAGATGAAATCGCCTGCCGCTCCCTCGGCCTCAACATGACGACGGTCAAGCTGAGCGCGTTTGCCACCGGCGCCATGTTCGCGGGCTTTGCCGGCTCGTTCTTTGCGACTCGTCAGGGGTTCATTTCGCCCGAAAGCTTCACCTTCATCGAGTCGGCACTGATCCTGGCGATCGTGGTGCTCGGCGGCATGGGGTCTCAGATAGGTGTGGTCATTGCCTCGGTCGCCATGATCGGTGGCTTCGAGGTCTTCCGGGAAGCCGAACAGTACCGGATGCTGATCTTCGGACTGGCCATGGTCATCATCATGATCTGGCGGCCGCGTGGGCTCATTTCGACACGCGAACCCTCGATTTTCCTCAAGCGCAAGACAGCGGTTTCAGCCGATCTGGTTGCGCAGGGCGAGGGGCACTGACATGGCCGGACCCGATAAGGAACCACTGCTGACCGTCGAACACCTCAGCATGCGCTTCGGCGGTCTACTGGCCGTCAACGATCTGTCCATGACCGCCTATAGCGGCGATATCACGGCGCTGATCGGACCCAACGGCGCCGGCAAGACGACTGTGTTCAATTGCCTAACCGGCTTTTACAAGCCGACAGAAGGGCGCATCACCATGCATCATGAGGACGGCAGCACCTTCCTCCTCGAACGCATGGACGATTTCCGCATCCCAAAGGTGGCGAAGGTGGCACGCACTTTCCAGAACATCCGCCTGTTTGGCGGCATGACAGTTCTGGAAAACCTGATGGTCGCTCAGCACCATCCGCTGATGCGGGCCTCGAAGATGAGCATCGGCGGCATCTTCGGTATCGCCAGCTATAAAAAGGCGGAACAAGAGGCGGTGGAACTCGCCAAACATTGGCTGGAACGCACCAACCTGATCGATCGGGCTGACGATGCCGCGGGCGATCTGCCCTATGGCGAACAGCGCAAGCTGGAAATCGCCCGTGCCATGTGCACCCGGCCGAAACTGCTGTGTCTCGACGAGCCGGCGGCCGGCCTGAACCCGGCAGAATCGGAAGAACTCAACAAGTTGCTGCGGATTGTTCGCAGCGAAGAAAATACCGGTATTCTGCTGATTGAGCACGATATGAACGTCGTCATGGAGATCTCCGATCACATTGTGGTGCTCGACTACGGCGTCAAGATTTCCGATGGAACCCCGGAGGAAGTCCGCAATGATCCCAAGGTGATAGCGGCATATCTGGGTGTCGAAGACGAAGAGGTGGAATCGGTCGAACACGAAATCGAGGAAACCGCCGGGGAGGCACGCTCATGAGCAAGGAGCCGCTTCTCAAGATCCGGGACGTGGAAACATTCTACGGCAAGATCCAGGCGTTGCGTGGTGTAAGCCTCGATGTCAACGAGGGCGAGATCGTCACGTTGATCGGGGCCAACGGCGCCGGCAAGTCGACCTTGATGATGACCATATGCGGTGATCCACGCGCCCGCCGTGGTCAGATTGTCTACTCCGGCAGCGATATTACCCGGGTGCCCACCCACGAGATCATGCGCATGGACATCGCCCAGTCTCCGGAAGGGCGGCGGATTTTCCCTCGCATGACAGTGATGGAAAATCTGCAGATGGGCGCTGCTGTCAACAATCAGGTTCATTTCGATGAGGACCTCCAGCGGGCCTTCGAACTGTTTCCGCGTCTCAAGGATCGCAAGGACCAGCGCGGCGGCACTCTGTCCGGCGGCGAGCAGCAAATGCTGGCAATCGCCCGTGCGCTGATGGCCCGTCCCCGGCTGCTGCTGCTCGACGAACCATCCCTTGGATTGGCGCCCCTGATCGTCAAACAGATTTTCGAGGTGATACGGGAACTCAACAAGCAGCAGGGTCTGACGGTGTTCCTGGTGGAACAGAATGCCTACCACGCGTTGAAACTTGCGGATCAGGCCCATGTCATGGTCAACGGCAAGATCACCATAAGCGGGACCGGCGCCGAGCTGCTGGCGCGCGAAGAGGTGAGGGCCGCTTACCTTGAGGGGGGCGCACACTGATGGGTATCCTCTGGGAAAACAGTTTTGGCGTCTTTCTGGTCCTCACCGTCATCATCGGCGGTGGTGCGGCTTATATGACAGGGCGCGCGCTGGCCTCACATTGGCGGCCGATCATCCAACCGATCCTCTACACGTTGCTTCTGGCGGCGGTTGTGCGCTTCTTCCACTTCGCCCTGTTCGATGGCGGTCTGCTGTCGGTGCACTATTTCATCGTTGATGCCGCTGTCCTGATTGCCGCCACTCTGCTCGGTTACCGCTTAACAAGGGTGCGTCAAATGGTGACCCAATACAGCTGGCTTTATGAGCGAGCCGGTCTCTTCAACTGGAGGGAAAAAGCAGGGTCTTAAGGATAAATAAAAGAGAGATTTGCAATCCGGTTCGGATTGCGAAAACGTCGGGCAGGGTCCAACCAGTCCTGCCCAACAACCAACCAAAATGGGAGAAAGCATATGAAAAAGATACTACTCGCATCGACCGCGATGGCGTTTGGCATGAGCCTGAGTGCCGGTGTGGCCTGGGCGGATATCCAGATCGCAACCGCCGGTCCGATGACCGGGCAATATGCGAGCTTCGGTGCGCAGATGAAAGCCGGTGCCGAACAGGCAGTGGAAGACATCAACGCCGCCGGCGGCGTGAATGGCGAGATGCTCGTCCTCAACATCGGCGACGATGCCTGTGACCCGAAACAGGCTGTGGCCGTTGCCAACCAGATGGTCGGCAAGGATGTGGTCTTCATGGCCGGTCACTTCTGCTCCGGCTCCTCGATCCCGGCATCGAAGGTTTACGAAGAAGAAGGCATCATTCAGATCTCGCCCGCTTCAACCAACCCGAAGCTGACCGATGAAGGTGGTCCGAATGTTTACCGCGTTTGCGGTCGCGACGACCAGCAGGGTCTGGTGGCCGGCGGTTTCCTGGCTGAGGAATACAAAGGCAAGAACATCGCCATCCTGCATGACAAGACCGCCTACGGCAAAGGTCTTGCTGATGCCACCAAGGGCGTTCTTGAAGATCTCGGCGGCTCCGCCAAGATGTACGAAGCCTATACGGCTGGCGAAAAGGACTACACGGCTCTTGTTTCCAAGATGAAGCAGGAAAACATCGACGTGGCCTATGTCGGCGGTTACCACACCGAGGCCGGCCTGATCGTTCGCCAGATGCGCGATCAGGGCATGGACACGCAGCTGGTTTCCGGCGATGCGCTGGTCACCGACGAATACTGGTCGATCACCGGCGACGCCGGCCAGGGCACGTTGATGACCTTCTCACCGGACCCGCGTAAAAACCCGGGCGTGGAAGATCTGGTCAAGACCTTCCGTGACAAGGGCATCGAGCCGGAAGGCTATGTTCTTTACACCTATGCTGCGATCCAGGCCTGGGCAGAAGCTGCCAAGGCCGCCGGCTCAGCCGATCCGGAAAAGGTCATCCCGGCACTGAACGCCGGTACGTTCTCGACGGTGCTTGGCGATCTCAGCTTCGACGACAAGGGTGACGTCTCGCTGCCGGGCTATGTCTGGTACGAGTGGAAAGACGGCAGCTACGATTATCGCTAATCGTTAGGCTCTTAACTCAACAGGATCCGCGGGTGCGTTGCGCCCGCGGATTTTTCATTTGCCGGGGGCAAATGCCTCGATCGGCGTTGACACATTGTGCAGGTCGACCCGCCCGAGCGAAGTCATTTCCAAACCGCAGTGAGCTGCCACGTGATCACTCACGACGACCTTGTGGCCACGCTGCTTGCCGAGATCACTGAGCCGCGCGGCAATATTGGCAGCCGTACCGATCACTGTGAAATCGAGCCGCTCCTGCGAGCCGACATTGCCGTAGGTGACATCCCCGAACGCAAGGCCGATGGCGCATTCCGTTTGCTTTTGCTCATCGTCGTCGAAACTTGCGGCGATCTCACGTGCTGCTGCGAGCGCCTGTGCGCAGGCCTTTTCGCGCCCGTCGGCAGCTGGAAAGATTGCAAGCACGGCATCGCCGATAAATTTCAGCACCTCGCCGTCATGGGCGTTCACGACCTGCGTCGTCGTTTCGAAAAACCCGTTGAGAAGCGCCAGGTAATCTTCACGTTCCATGGATTCGGCAAGCAGCGAAGAGTTGCGCAGGTCGCAAAACAGTATGGCAGCATCGATCTGGTCGCCATCGCCACGGCGGATCTCGCCGCCGAGGACCCGCGCCCCGGTGCGTTTGCCGAGATAGGTTTCCAAAAGGGTCGAGGCATTGTCGCGCAGCGCGAACACTTCGTAGAGCCGGCTGATAACCGGTGCACATTCGAAAATCAGGCCGAGATTGGCGGTGGTGAAACCGTCCGGATGATCGCAAGTCAGCGACATCACGTTGATCTGGCCGTTGGAGAAGGGCAGGGGCATCGCCACATAGTCGGTCGCGCCTTCTGCCTTCAGGTCGTCCATGATCGGAAAGCTGAACTCGCTTTCTTCCGCCAGCAAACTCTGTCGAACGCCGCCCAGCCCCTTGCTGACATGCAGGATCGGGCTGTTGACGAAAGCCGGGTGACTGAAGATGTCATAGGACGGTGCGTAGCTTTCGACCTTGTCATTGGCTTTCGTCCAGACGTAGTTCTTGCCCGCGATCATCGGATGCAGCGACCAGATCATGACGCTGATCCTGGACACGGCAATGCCGTCTTCGAGCAGCTTGTGGCCGATGGCAGCGGTGAGTTCTTCCGGCGATGGGCACAGCCATGCTTCGCGCATCACCCAGGCGGCGGTCGGGCCGACAATATTGCCGCCGAGCTCCCGGTCCAGTTCATCGCCACCGACATCCAGTTCGGTAATCACTTCCGGAATGAAGCTGACGAGACCTTCGATGTCGCGCGATTCCGGCAAGGCCTTCTTGTAGGTCCAGGCGCCGTTCTCGATGATCGTGTCACCGATCTTGACGTTCCAATAGGTCGCCGTTCCCTTGAAAGGGCAGAATGTGCGGTGATCCGTTGTTTCCAGCAGGATCGCCTTGATGTCGTCGAGGGGGAAATAGACGACGGGGGGCAGCCGGGATTCGTACATGACCCTCGCGGCACGACTGGCCGCCACGACGGCACCCTCATGCCTGGCAATCACCTCACCCTCAATGGGGGCGACTTCGAGCCGGTATTGGTTTGCGATCTGTCCGGTTTGCACATTCATGCGACAAAGATGGGCCTTTTGCCGCCGAATTCCAACTGTTTGGCTTCAGGGAATGGCCTGTCTCAGCTTTTGCGCGGTCTCCAAAGCATCGTCCAGGTGCCGGGCGTGCAACTCCTGCAACGAGCTTTGCGAGCTGTGACCGCAGATATTGAGGGCGGCCAGGCATTGTCCGCGACGGTTGTGGATCGGGAGGGCCAGCGCCCACAGGCCGGATTCCAGTTCCTCCTCGATCATCGCGTAGCCCGCTTCCCGGATCGCCGCGATTTCATCCAGGAACTCCTGTTCGTCGGTGACGGTTTTGGGCGTGAATTGCGGTCTCGGATAACGCTCCAGAAAATCCATCAGGCATTCCTGCGGCAACTGCGCCAGCAGGACTCGACCCATGGCGGTTGCGAAAGCCGGTTTTCGGTCTCCGACCCGTGTGTTGAGCGAAATCACCCTGTTCGCCGGGCAGGTGACGGCATAGACCACGTCACTGCGGTCCAGCACCACGGAGGAGACGTTCTCTTCAACCTTGTCACGAAGAACGGAGAGCCAGGGCCGGGCGATCTCAACCCAGCCTGCCGGATCGTTCAGCCAGGCGGAAGCGAGTTCCATGACCTGTGGCGTTGTCCGATAGCCGTTTGCGGTCTTTTCCACATAGCCAAGCTGGATCAGCGTGAGCAGCGACCGGCGTGCAGTGGCGCGGGTGAGGCCAGCTGCGATCGAGACCTCCGATTGCGACAACGGCGCCTCAGCGCCTTCAAAGGCCTTGAGGGCCGCCAGTCCATTGGCCAAACCGGTGACGAATTCGCCACCGTCTTCCGGCCTTGCATTGCGCGCTGCCATCACGCCAACCCCAGAATTGTCTTCATCGCCGCCGCCAGGTCGGTGGTTGGCGCGGCAGTCAGTTCGCGTTGCCGCCAGCAGACATGTGCATCGGGCCGAACCAGCACGCAACCGGAATCGGAAACCTCCGACTGCACCGCCCAGTCGCCGAACGTGTCAGTGACCTCGCAGCCCGGGCCCACCTGCCAGACATGGATCTCTACCCCGGTTTCGGCAGAAACGCGCGCCGCAGCCTCGACCCACCCAGCTCCGGATACACCGGTAAAGAGGGTGAAGCGGCCGTGCCCCGCCAGGTCCAGCGTCGACACCTGCTTGTTGTCACGCTCCAGCCACAGATGCGGCAGCTTGGCGCCCGGCCAGGTGGTCGGATGATAGTAGAGCTCCGGATCGCGGGTATATTCGGGCTCCGCCGTTCCGTCGGGGATGATTGCGCTGGATTTGTAGCGCTGGCCGAGTTCGACGCCGTGGCAATTGAACTCGTAGCTCTTCTGACGGATGTATTTGTTCAGCGCCTTGCGACGCGCCTCCGCCTCCACCGTCGGAAGTTTCCGGGCCTCCATTCGCCGCTTCACCTCGTCGGGTGTGCCGGGTTGAAGCAGTCCGAGTGTCTCGAAGATCGGCGCATAGTCTTCGATCGACTTGTTGGCGCGTGTGACGATCTGCTTGCCGATCGGTTGCCGTTCGGCGTTGTAGGTGTCGAGCAGGCTCGCATCGGCTTTGCCGTCGAGGACAAGCTTCATCTTCCAGGCGAGATTGTAGGCGTCCTGGATGGAAGTGTTTGATCCAAGGCCGTTGCTCGGCGGATGGCGGTGCACCGCATCGCCCATGCAGAACACGCGGCCTTTCGAATAGCGCCGCGCCACCATGTTGTTGACGGTCCAGTAACTGAGCTTGGTGATCTTGACGGGAACCTCGTCATCCCCGATCAACTGGCGGATGATCGCCTCGGCTTCCGCATCGGATAGCTGCGGCGGGCCGTCCTTGATGTCGTAGCCATAGATCGACAGCCATTTGTTCCAGGGCCGCACCATGCGGACGACACCGGCGCCAATGCCGCCGATATTGGAGCCGGGCTGGAAGATCCAGTAGAGCACCGACGGTCGGTGGGCGACGTATTTCGAAAGGTCCGCCTCGAACTCGATGTTCATCGACCCTTCGAGACCCATCTTGCCGTCCATCGGCAGGCCAATATCCTCGGCTACCTGCGATCGGGCGCCGTCGGCGCCGATCATGTATTTGGCCCTGATGCGATAGGTCTGGTCGGCCACGCGGTCGCGCACCGTCGCCACCACGCCGCTCTCGTCCTGCATGTGGCTGACATATTCCGTCTTGAAGCGGGCGATGGTGCCGTCGGCCATCGCCTTGCCGACAATGATCGGTTCAAGCAGGGTTTGCGGAATGTCGCAGATACGGCTGGGAGAGGCGAGGTCGTAGTCGGCCCTGCGGTTGGGATGGTTACCCCAGGTGAGCAGCCGGCCGATCTCCTCGCCGGCAAGCGATGTGCAGAACACGTTGTTGCCCATCAGCTCCTGCGGCACAGACTTTTCCTTGGCCTCTTCCTCGATGCCGAGTTCGCGCAGCACCTCCATCGTGCGCTGATTGGTGATGTGGGCGCGGGGCGTGTTGGCGAGCCAGGCGTATTTTTCGATCATCACGTTGTCGACGCCGTAGCTCGACAGCAATGCCGCCATCGCTCCTCCGGCCGGTCCGGAGCCGATGATCAGAACGTCGGTCTCGATATCGAACATGGGGTCCTCCACTCGGATGTCGGCGCCGCTGACCCCTGCGGGCGCCGGTTTTGCCATTTCACGGACGGGCTGAGTGTAGTCGGGCACTGGCGTATCGGGACCGATCAGCCGCCGTCGTGTCGGAAAAATCGAAAAATCGTAGCGGTCCTGGATGAAACCCCAGATACCCTTCGGCGCCACCAGCATGAAGGCGATGGCGATGGCACCAAGCAGCATCAGATACCAGGTGCCGAAATCGGACAGCCAGTTCTGCAGAAAGAACAGGATCAGTGCCCCGATGATCGGGCCTTCCAGCGTGCCGATGCCACCGATAATGACGATGAAGAGCACGTAGGCCGTCCAGTCGATCACCGAAAAGGCGCTGTCCGGCGTGATCGAAGCGCGCTGGAAGAAAATCAGCGCGCCGGTCAGGGCCGCCCCGCAGGCGGCAAACAGGTAGACACCCAGTTTGGCCCGGCTGATGTTCACGCCAACGCTTTCAGCCGCGCGCTCGTTGTCGCGAATGGCCGATAACGCCAGTCCGGCACGGGTGCGCAGGAAGGCATAAATCGCGCCGATGATGATGATCGCGATGACCAGGGCTATCCAGTAGGAAACGATATCGCGAGCCGCGGATGTTTTGACATCGAGCACCTCGCGCACCCAGCCCACACCGAACATGCTCTTGGCGATGCCCGAAGGCAGCGATGTCCCGGTGCCCCCGCCCAGCGCTTTCCACTGGGCAAAAACCAGCCTGTAGACCTCCGCCGCCACCCACGTGCCGATCGCGAAATAGGCGCCCTGCAAACGGAACACCACGTAGGATGTGGGTATCGCCAGAAGTACCCCGACCACGCCGGCGAGCAGCAGCGCGACCAGTGGATTGAGACCCCAGAGAATGGCGCCGGCAAAGCCGATATACGCGCCCAGGCCGACGAACGCCTGCTGGCCGACGCTGACAAGGCCGCCATAGCCGGCCAACAGATTCCAGCATTGCGCCAGCGCAATCATCGTCAGGACGAAGAACAGGTCCTGGATCAGCGAGCGGCTGATGAAGAGGGGCGCAATGGCCAGCAGGATGACGATGGCGGCGAGCACTGCCAGGGCAATGTTGCTGGCCTTCGTCGACTTGGCGACGCTGTATTTCTTCGGGTCCAGCATCAGTCGAAGGCTCGTGGAAACAGGCCGCGCGGGCGCAGGACCAACACGATCAGGAAAACGATATGCCCGGAAAGGATCTGCCATTCCGGATTGATCTTGGCGCCGATGGTCTGGGCAAGGCCGAGGATCACGCCGCCCGCCAGTGTTCCCCACAGGCTGCCGAGGCCGCCGATGATCACTGCCTCGAATGCGAAGATCAGCCGGGCCGGACCGATCAGCGGATCGAAGGTGGCGCGGGCGCCGAGATAGAGCCCGGCGATCGCGACAACGGTCATGGAGAGGCCCATGGCGAGGGCAAAGATGCGCGAATTGTCGATGCCCATCAACTGGGCGATGACCGGGTCGTCGGAGGTGGCGCGAAAGGCTCGCCCGGTTTCCGTGTGATAGAAAAGCCAGTTGAGCGCGGTGATGACGACGATGGCTGAGATGAAGGTCAGCAGCGGCATCGCGCCGATCGCCAAACTGTCGCCCAGGCGAATCGAAATCTCTTCAAATCCCCCGGCTTTCAGCCTCTGCGTGTCGGCGGAAAAGACTTCCAACATGCCGTTCTGCAACACGATGGACAGCCCGAACGTGACCAACAGCGGCGGCAGGATATCCCGGTTGAGCGTTCGGTTGAGCAGCATGGACTGCAGCAGGTAGCCGATGCCGAACATGATAACGGCCGCGAGCACCGCGGAAACGATGATATTGAGGCCAAGCGCATCGATCCCCACCAGGACAGCGAAGGCACCGAGCACCATGAAGTCGCCATGGGCGAGATTGACCAGCCGCATGATGCCGAAGATGATCGACAGGCCGACGGCGAACAGAGCATAGAGCCCGCCGAGAAGAATACCTTGTATGACTGTGTCGACCCAGACCATCTAGAGCCCCTTAACTCCCGAAATAGGCGGCGCGAATCTGTTCGCGGCTGACTTCGCCGGGCCGCCCGGTCAGAGTGACGCGGCCCTCAAGCAGGCAGTAGATTCGATCGGCGACCTCAAGGGCCTGGTTGATGTTCTGTTCGACGATGATGACGCTGGCGCCCTCTGCCCGAATGGCGTCCAGTGCCTTGTAGATGTCTTTGATCACCGACGGCGCCAGCCCCAGGCTGATTTCATCGCACAGAAGCAGGCGTGGATTGGCCATCAGGGCGCGGCCGAGAGCCACCATCTGCTGCTGGCCGCCGGACAGGCTGGTCGACGCCTGGCTGCGCCGCTCGCTGAGTACGGGGAACAATCGGTAGACCGCCTCCAGCGACCAGGGTCCACGCACTTTGCGCCCGTAGTTGCCGACAAGAAGGTTCTCCTCAACCGACAGCGATGGGAACAGCCGCCGACCCTCGGGGACCATGGAGATGCCCAACTGCAGGATCTGAGCGGGCTTTGAGCCGGCAATCGGCTGACCGTCGAAGACGATCATTTCCGGTGCTGCCTGGAGCAACCCGACCAGGGCCGAGAGATAGGTCGATTTGCCGGCGCCGTTGGCGCCGATCATGGCGACGGTCTCGCCCTCGTCGATGTGGCTGTCGATACCGTAGAGCGCCTGGAAGTCGCCGTAGGACGCAACGAGGCCATGGGTTTCGAGCAGCGCCATCAGTCGACCCCCAGATAAATGCGCTGGACGGCGTCTGAATTCATCACCGATTGCGGTTCGCCATCAGCGATGATCTTGCCGAAATCAATGGCGACCAGCCGCGAGACCACGGCGAGGAGGGCGTGGGTGACGTGCTCGATCCAGATGATGGTCGTACCCTCGGCATGGACACCCTGTATCGTCGCGATCAGGCTGTTGCATTCGTCGTCCGTCAGCCCGCCGGCGATCTCGTCGAGAAGCAGCAACCGGGGTTTTGTGGCGAGCGCACGCGCCAGTTCGAGACGCTTGCGTTCGAGCAGGGTCAGCGCTCCCGCCGGCAAATTGGCTTTGCGCAGCAGCCCTGTGCGGTAAAGGATGTCGACCGCCTCGTCCTGTATGTCCCGTTCCTGTGCGTCGCCGCCAAAACAGGCCGACACCGAGATGTTTTCAAAAACGGTCATGTGTTCGAAGGGCTGCGGGATCTGGTAGCTGCGTCCCAGTCCGGCTCGGACACGGGCGCGCACCGGCGCACCGGTGACGTCGTGCCCGTCGAGGGAGACCGTGCCGCTGTCCGGTTTGAGGTTGCCGCAGATCAGGTTGAAGAGCGAGGATTTGCCGGCGCCATTGGGTCCGATAATGCCCAGCGCCTCGCCATCCGACACGTCCAGCGTCACGTCGTCGGCGACGACTACGGCGCCGAACGCCTTGTTCAGATTGCGCAATTCAAGCGGCATGGCAAAGCATCAACAAGGATTGGGCGGGAGGGCGTCTCGGGCTCTCCCGCCGCGATCGCAGGATCAGGTGATCGGCTCCATGTCGCCACCCACCGGGATATCCGGATAGGTCTGATTGTCGACGATGACGATGCGGAACTTACCATCGTCGGACTTCCGCCACTGACCACCGACCAGCGGCGTCTTGGTGACGTTCTTGGCGGCGATTGGCGGCAACCCGTTGCCGTCCCACCTGATCCGTCCCACGATTGTATTGAGATCGGTGGCTGCTATTGCGTTGACCACCTCCTCGGCATCGTTGACGGAATCGACGTTCTTGACCGTGTTGACCACGATTTCGAAGAGCGCGTGCACGAAGCCGAGCGGCTGGGTCCATTGCTTCCCGGTGCCGCTTTCATAGGCGTCGCAAAGCTGTCCGGCGGTTGTACCGTTGATCGATGACGCGAAGGGGTGGACGTTCGACCACCACACTTCCGATGACAGGTTTTGCGCTGTATCGCCGATGGCGTTGACGGCAGACGGGAAGAGGATCGCTTTGCCAACGGAAGCCGCTTTCGGCTTGAAGCCCTGCTGGGCCGCCTGGGTCCAGAATGTGGCGAAGTCGGGCGGCAGGCAAACACCGGTGACGATTTCGCAATTGCCGTCCTTGAAGGCAGTGATCTGGGCAGAGAAATCGTCTTGAAGATTTTGATAGCGACCCGGATCGATGAGCTTGAAGCCCGACGGTCCCACCATTGCCGGGAAACCAACTTTCTCGTCCCCCCAGGCATTGCCGTCTGCGTCGTTGGGGAACAATCCCCCAACGGTCTTGTTGGTATCGAGCTGGTTCCACATGTTCATGAACACCTGGGTGACGTCCTCAAGCCCCCAGAGGAAGTGATAGGTGTAATTGAACGGCGCCCAGGTACCGGGGTCGCCCGGATTGCCCTGGCGGCCGATGAACCACGGCTGCCACGGCGCAAGCGTCGAAATGCAGGGGATTTCCTCGATCTCGCAGATGGTCGACACCGGATTGGTGGTTTCCGGCGTGTGCGCCACCACCATGATATCGATTTCGTCGTCGACGATCAGTTCCTTGGCCACTTCAGCGGCGCGATTGGGGTTCGACTGGCTGTCCTTGACGACCACATCGAACGTGATGTTCTTCGATCCGGCCGCGACACCACCGGCGGTGTCCTTCAGGAAGTTGTTGATGATGAAATCGTCCACTTCCGCGAAAGCGGCCAACGGCCCGGTTTGCGGGCTGACATAGCCGATCTTGACCTGGCGGGCCTGGGCGTGAACGGCAGGCGCGTAGACGCCGGCAGTAGCAGCTAGTCCTCCGGCAGCCGTTGTCTTGATGAATGAGCGACGGTCAAGGCCGCCGGTTTTGGTCTGTTTCATGATTTCCTCCCGGGTCATGGTTTCAGTCGTTTGGGCGCTTGCCCGCATAGGCTTGGCTGATCAGTGCATGGATGTCGGCGCGATCGAAGGGACGCGGATTCCAGTAGGGATTTTGGGTCGCCAGGTCGGCGGCCCGGTCGATGCCGTCTGCCGGCATGCCGATATCAGCAAGCGAGGTCGGCGCGCCGATATGCTTTGCCAGATCCCAAAGACCGCCGCCAACACTGTCAGACGACAGGATATCCTTGATCGCCACCAGTTCCGGGGCGGCAGCTTCATTGAAACCTGTGGCATGCGGCAACACCACGGTGTGGGTGTCGGCATGCGGCAGATTGAAGGCGCCTCCGAGAGTGTGGCAAAGCTTGTGGTGCAAGGCCATGCCGGCGGATCCGAGCGCCATGCCGCACAGAAAGGCACCATATTGGGCCTCTTGCCGGGCTCTGACATCTCCCGGATCGTCGACGATCACGGGTAGAGCGCCGGCCAGCGCTCCGATCGCCTCCAGGCACTGCAGCCGCGAGATGGGGTTCTTTTCCTGCGCATAGAGCGCCTCGATCGCGTGGGCGATGGCGTTCATTCCGGAGGTAGCTGAAATCACCGGCGGCAGGCTCAGGGTATAGTCGACATCGTAGATGACGCTGGCGGGCAGAACCCGCAGATCCTTGAGTGTGGTTTTGACGCCATTTTCGGTCTGCCCGAGGATCGTCGTCATTTCCGAGCCGGCATAGGTTGTCGGTACCGCAATCTGCGGAATGTCGTCACGCAGCGCAATCGCCTTGGCCAGACCAATGGTCGAGCCTCCACCGACCGCGACAGTGCAGTCTGCCCCAGCCTCTCGCACGGCAGACAGAGCTGCTTCGGTAACGTCGACAGGCGTGTGCATGGTCGCGGTTGCCAGCACGCCCGCGGATCGCCCGCCAAGCGCGTCTGAGAGCTCTTCGGCGTGGTGTTGCTGTTCAGGCGTCGACAGCACCAAGGCTCGATTGCGCCCGAGATGTTCAACCTCGTCGCCGACCTTGGTCCGACCACCGCGCTCGAAACGCACGCGGAGTGGAAGCGCCGTATAGGTGAAATGATCCACCGACCCCCCTTTTTCGCATCGTGCTTTTCTTTCTTGTTCGCTCTGCGAACTTTTCTGCAAGCTTCGGACCCGAAGACGGCGGAGTCAAGTTTATTGCCGGATTTATTTTAACGCGCTGAAGCGAGGTTTGGTTTCTTACGGGGAGAAAATATTTAAAAACAGATGGTTAGGGTTTGAATTGCCAGTGGGTCGTGTCTCGAGCTTTGGCAAGGCAGTTGATATTGACTGTTTTTCCGAACCGCCTATGCTGGTTCATCAGCAGGCGTTTTGTTCACTCAAGAATTCAAAATCCGAACAAACCGCGGGGGAGGAGAATGGTTGAACCGACGCTGGCAGAGCGGGTCGCCGCCGCCAATGCGCCGCTCACCGATCCGGAACGCAACCGGGTGATCGGCAGCGGTACGCCGAGATTTGAACTTTACCATTTTGCCCTCAGCGTCTGCTCGCACAAGGTGCGCACGGTGCTTGCCGAAAAGGCGGCGCCCTATCGCAGCCACGACATCATGATCCTGCCCCCCGGCATGGAAAACTACCATCCGGATTATGTGCGTTTGCGCATGCGCGGCGCACCGGGTCGCGAGATGGTGAACGGCTATACCGGCCGTTCCTCAACCACCACGGAAGGATTCGACCCTTGCGTGGTGCCCACACTTGTCGATCACGAGGCCGGGCAGGTGCTGGTCGACAGCCGCGTCATTTGTGACCACATCGACCGAATCTGGGAAGGCGGTACTGAACTCAATCCACCGCGCCTGAAGCGCGAGATCGACCGTGAGATCGCCATCGTTGACGGCACGCCGCACGTCGCCGTGCTCTATGGCGCTCACCCGGACGGCGATTTCCGCCCGAAGATGCTGCAGCAGAACATGCCCGGCGCCCATGATTTCAAGATCATGAAGCTGATGGAGGGGCGCTCGCTTTCGGTCGGCCATCCGAAGCTCATCGCCGCCTATGACGCCAAGATCCGCAAGGAAGCTGCCGCCCGCAGTTTCGTCTCCACCCCGGACCTCATGCGCACGGCCACGCGGGAGATCCTGGGCATCATCGGTGAGCTGGATGAGCGGCTTTCCGACGGCCGCGAATGGGTGTGCGGCGATGTCTACACCATGGCCGATATTCAGTGGGCCGTGAGCCTGTTCCGGCTGAAATGGCTGGGAATGGGTTTCGCCTGGGAGGGTGGTCACGCGCTCAACGATATCGAGCGGTCGCATGTGGCCGTCTATGCCAAGCGACTGTTCGACCGGCCGAGTTTCCAGGATGCCGTGATCTATTGGCCTGGAAATCCGCCGTCGGAATTTGTCGCCGAATTCTATCCCTCCGAAGCGCAGGACGACGCTGGACCGGAGCCGACTGTCGCGCGAATGGGATATGGTCGCGACATCAAGGAGGAAAACCTCACCCAGGTCGTGCTGGAAACCATGAAGGGTGCGCGCACGCCGCGTGCGCAGAAGGTCCTGAACGCCTTCACCCGGCACCTCCACGCCTTTATCGACGAGGTCGAGCCCACCGAGGAAGAGTGGGAGTGGGGCATCGATTTCCTCACCCGGACCGGCCACATTTCGAAAGGGGGACGGCAGGAATTTGTTCTGCTGTCCGACGTCATGGGTGCGACCACGCGGGTTGACCTGGTCAATCATCGCTTCCCTGACGGAGCGACGGAAAACTCGGTACTTGGCCCGTTCTTCGTCGAGGATCGGCCCACCTTCAACAATGGCGCTGATATTTCAGGCGGCCTCGACGGCAAGCCGATGTTGTTTACCGCTCGGGTTCTCGATCTGGATGGCAGACCCATTGCCGGCGCCCGCGTCGATGTCTGGCATTCCGACGATGTCGGCGCTTACGACATCATGATGCAGGATCGGTCCGAGCCGGCGATGCGTGGCCTGTTCCGCACCGATGCCCACGGCCAGTTCTGGTTCACCTCCATCCTGCCGAAATCCTATCCGATCCCCAATGACGGACCGGTTGGCGAATTGCTGCGGGCGGCCAATCGACCGCATATGCGGCCGGCCCATGTTCACGTGCGCGTCGAGGCGCCGGGTTACGAGCGTCTGACGTCTATGCTGTTCATCGACGGCGACGAATTTCTCGATGCCGACCCGGTCTTTGGCGTGAAGAACTCACTGGTCGTGCCGTTTCACGAAAAGACCGGCCTGAGAATGCCCGACGGCGTTGCTGCTCCGAGCCCCTGCTATGCCGTCGATTACGATTTTGTCCTGACGCGCAAAGGCTGATGTGCCACCATGCGGAGAGGAATGCGGTTGAGGTTTTGACCGGGAGGGAATGAAATGTCTGCATTTTGGACGACACTGATTGTCTTGGTGGTCATTGCCGTCGTGGTGATTGTCGTGCTGGCGCGGCTTTATCGCAAGGCATCGCGGGAGGTCAGCCTGATCAGGACCGGTGTTGGCGGTCAGCAGGTGGTGATGGCCGGTGGCACAATCGCGCTTCCCTATTTCCATCAGGTCTCCGAAGTGAACATGCGCACCCAGCGGCTCGAAGTGCATCGCGGTGGCGAGGACAGTCTGATCACAAAAGACCGGCTTCGGATCGACATCGGCGCCAGTTTTTCCGTTGCCGTCGAGGGCACCGAAGAGGGTGTCTCGCGCGCCGCTCAGACCCTTGGCGATCGCACGTTCAACACGGACCGGTTGCGCGAAATCATCGAGGGCAAGCTGGTCGACGCACTGCGTGCCGTTGCTGCCCAGATGACCATGGACGAGGCGCACGAAGGCCGCGCCAAATTCGTCAAGGAAGTGCGCTCGCTTATAGCAGACGATCTGGCCGAAAACGGTCTGCGGCTGCAATCCGTTTCCCTGACGGCACTCGACCAGACGCCGTTTTCGGCACTCGACGAAAACAACGCCTTCAACGCCGTCGGCATGCGCAAGCTGGCCGAGGTCATCGCCAATTCCAAGAAGGAACGCGCCGAGATCGATGCCGACGCCGATGTATCGGTGCGCCGTTCGGTCATGGAGGCAACACGTCGCAAGCTGGAGATCGAGCAAGACGAAGAGCAGGCCCGCATCGCGCAGCAGCAGGAAATCGAGACCATGAAGGCGGCGCAATCGGCTGAGATCGCCCGCCAGAAAGCGGGTTCCGAACGCGAAGCCGAAGAAGCACGCATTGCTCGCGAAAGGGCTGTCCGGGAGGCCGAAGTCGCGCGCGAACGCTCCGTCCGGGCGGCTGAGATCACCCGCGACCTGGAGGTCCAATCGTCCGAGATCGCCAAGGAGCGCGACCTGCAACTGCAGCAGCAGGACCGCATGATTGCCGTCGCCAACAAGGCCGAGGCCGAAAGCGACGCGCAGGCCGCCGCCGATCTGGCGCGGGCACAGGCTGCAACCGCATCGGAAGGCGTCGCCACGGCCCGTCTGATAGCCGAGGCCGAGCGAAATCGCTCCCTGGCGTTGTTGGCTGCACAGGAGCGAGCAGAGGCCGAGAGCGCGCGGCTGAAAACGCTGGCCAGGGCCGAGAAGGATGCCTCGGTTGACCATGCTGCAGCGCGTCTTCAGGCGGCCAAGGCGGAAGCCCAGTCAGAGCGCGAGAGGGCGGAGGCCAAGAAGGCTGCACTGCTGGCCGAGGCCGAAGGCCAGCGTGCCCTGCACGAGGCTGAGAACACGCTGGACGAGCGGCACGTCGCCATGCGCGAGGAAATCGCCCGCATCGAGACGCTGCCGAAGGCGATTGCCGAGATGGTCCGCCCGGCTGAAAAGATCGACTCGATCAAGATCCACAATGTTGCTGGACTCGGAGGAGGCGGGCAGGGCGGCGGCTACGACAGTGGCGGAACACCGGTCAACCAGGCGCTCGATTCCATTCTCGGGATGGCCGTGCAACTGCCGGCGTTGAAGGCGCTTGGCGACGAACTCGGTCTGTCTCTCGGCGATGGCCTGAAGAAGGTGAAAGACGACACGCCAGAGAAGATCGAGCACAAGGGTAAGAAGTAACCGTCGCCTCAGGGCTTCGGGTCGATCGGAGTGCCATCCGATCGTCTGAAACGACGGTCTTCCGGTCCGTGTTCCAGCACGACATCGTGATCTGGATAGTGCACGGTGCCCGACGCCGCGCGTGTTCCAACAACCAGATAAGTAGCTGGTTCGTCGGAGCGGTTTTCCAGGCAGTGGGCGACGGCTGCGCCGGCGGCCCATCCAGCAGCGTCCCCCGCAGTCAGCGGCGTTTCCTGGTCCTCAACCAGAACCAACTCCCCTGAAATCACATACACGAATTCGTCTTCCGTCTCATGCCAATGTCGGTGTGACGAACGCGAGCCTGGGGCCAATAGTTCGAGACGCACACCGAATTGTGTGAGTCCGGCAGAATCTCCCAGTACCTTCTCTGCGTATGGCCCATCGTTGATGCCGGTGATCGAATTGGGCACTCCCGCAATCTCAATCCAGTCGGTGATGTTGATCTTTGGCATGCGAGATTCCTAAGGCGACCGTGCGAGTTTAGCAGTCCGTTTCTTCCTGTCGTGCGAGACAGTGCGTCCAGTGGACAGTGTCTCGTCAAGTCTTTGAAAATGCGTTCGGATACGGCTTGCAAAATGGGTGATTTCCGGCCGATCGCGCGTAGCCTTGTGGACCCACATGGCAATATGCCGGTTCGGTGAGTTAGTGTCCAGATCGAGCATGGTTGCGCCGCCGAGGTCGGGCAGAAACCGCACCAGCCTTTCCGGCAGCACAATCAGTATGTCGGTGGTCCTCACCAGGTGCAGTGCCATGCCAACGTCTCCGGCGAAGGTGAGTTTCGCTGCCGCCACAGGCAACCCAAGGCCTTCAAGGACGTCGCGGGTGGTGCCGTGAATGCGCGAACTGTCACCCGTTGTCACCCAGCGCGCATTTTCAAGCTGCGAAGGTTTGACTTTTGAAACTTGCCGGCTCAGAGGCGAACGGGAACCAGCAAATATAGCCATCCGGTCTTCAAACAGGATCTCCTGATGCAGCCGCTCCTGATGAAGGTTCATCTGCGATGGCGCCAAGACTATATCCAGTTCCTGCCGGTTGAGGCGGTCGACCAGCCGGCCGGCCGGAGCCGTTGTGACGCTCATCGCATAGGGCCAAGTCTGTTCCATCGCGAGCTGAAAGAAGCTCGGCATGGCCGTCACCGCCAGCATCGGTCCTACTCCGATCCGAAGCTCGCCGGAAAGACCGGATTTCCAAAGATCAACAGCCGTGTCGGCGGCAATCATCAGTTCGCCGACCGCACGGCCCTGCGCGGCCAGTCGCTCGCCTATCTCGGTGGGCGTCACGCCATATCGCCCACGGCGCAAAACCGGTGCACCGACGCGGTCCTCAATGATTCTGACATTACGGGTCAGTGTCGGCTGGGTGACATTGAGCCGCTCAGCCGCTCGACTAAGCGAGCCGAGTTCGATGGCGGTTGCCAGTTGGTGGAGCAGTCGCGGGTCCATCAGATATGCATTTTTCTATTCTCAGTGAAGATATTTCGATTTTATCTATATCAGATTGCACGGCACAATAAAGGTGGATGGAGCTCCGTCGGACTGCGGAGCCACAAAGGGAGGAAGAACATGCACCTTTATTTGAAGAGCGGTGCCGGTCTGTTCGCCGGCGTCCTGATCATGGCCGCTACGGCGGTCGGGGCCCGCGCCGATATCATCAAGACGGAATGTGGCGCGCCCGGCGGCCTCAGTTGTGTCGTGTCACAGTTGCTCGCCAAATATGCCGGCCAAAACGGTGGCTATGAGATCCAGGTCAACGAAGGCCAGACGCTGACCAAGTCGGCATTGTTGCTTGCCAATGGCCGGCTCGGTGCCGCTGTCTACCCGCCGGTTGCTTATGAATCCATGGTCAATGGCACGCGCATGTATGCCAAGCAGGCCGACAAGGTGAAGCCGGTGTCGGCAAATCTGCGCTCACTGTTCGGTTTTGCCGCCGGTCATTTGCACGCGTTGACCTATGCTGACAGCGGTATCGAGACTTATGATGATCTGAAGGGAAAACGGGTCTTTGTCGGTCCACCCTCCGGCGGCGCCGTTGCCATGACAACCGGGCTTATCAACGTTTCTTCCGGGTTGAAGATGGGAGAGGACTATGAGGGCGTGAAGATGGGGTGGGGCGCCGGGCTTCAAGCCTTTGAAGACGGACAATTCGATGTTTTCATGCGACCGCTGCCGCTCAATTCGGCTCTGATGGAACAGATCGGCCTGAAACGCGACGTACGCCTGATCAACATGCCCGAGGGAGCCACCGGTTCCGAAGAGTGGGAAAAATTCACCAAGACCCCTGGCCGGCTCGCCGGTGTGATTCCCGCCAACACCTATGACAAGCAGGTAAACAAGGAGCATGATGTCAATACGGTAATGTACACCATGGTGATGGGCGTTCACAAAAACATGGACGACCAGATGGCCTACGACCTGACCAAGGCGTTTTGGGATAATCTCGATGCTTCCAAGAAAGCTGTTGTCACGCTGGTCGCAACCACTGCAGACGAGCCATTTGTAGGCCTTAACACACCGCTCCACCCAGGTGCCGTCAAGTATTATGACGAGGTCGGGATTGCCATACCAGATTATCTGAAGCCGGCAACCAACTAGGTCGGACAAGTTGGCAGCATAGCCGCCCGCCAAATTTATCCAGCGATGATCAGCGCCACAATGCGTGGTGCCGGTCGGCGGCGTTATCGAACGGACAGAACCATGCAATCCTCAAACCCCCTGGGCGCCAGTGAAGAAACCAGCCTGGTGGCATTGACTGTCAAATGGCTGATCTTCGCGATTGGCCTGGCCATGGCACTGGGCGGACTCGGCAACTCGACGCCGGCCTTTGGGCCGATGCCGCGTATCGGGCCGTTCGACATCGAGGCCTATAGGGCGCTGCTGATGGCCGGCGGCGTCGTTGTGTGTCTGCTTTCGATGCCGGCGGAATCCTGGCTCGGCATCAAATCGCCGACTTTGCGCTGGGGCCTGCGTCTTTTTGATGTCGTCGTCGGCGTTGTTGCGCTCTATGCTTTCTGGCGCTTTTACGTGGTCGTCACAGAGCTCGATGAAGGCATCTTTTTCTTCGAGCCGCAGCAGGCGTGGACGACAATCGCCGGCTGCGCCGCCATCATTCTGATGTGCTGGCGCATCTGGGGATTGCCGCTTGCACTGGTTGGCATCGTTATGCTGGTCTACTTCTTCACGGGACCCGTCTGGCCGGGAATCTTCAAAACCGCGCCCGTGGACTTCATTGAGGATACGGCAGGCAATCTCTGGTTCAACAACAATGACGGCGTGCTTGGGTCCATTCTCGGCATCGTCACCTCTACGATCTTTCCCTTCATCCTGCTGGGCGCCATGCTGGAGGCTTCCGGCGGAGGCCGGTCGCTGATCAAGATCGCCTTTGCGGCCATGCGCGGCTTCCGCGGCGGCCCGGCCCATGCGGCAATCCTCGCCTCAGGGCTTTTCGGCACCATCTCCGGATCGGCTGTTGCCAATGTCGTCGGCACCGGCGTGATCACCATTCCGATGATCAAGCGTCGCGGTTTCGCGCCGGAGTTTGCTGGTGGCGTTGAGGCAACCGCCTCGACCGGTGGCCAGGTAATGCCGCCCATTATGGGCGCTGCGGCCCTGGTCATGGCCGATTTCACCGGCATCTCCTACCTGACCATCATCATCTGCGCGATCATTCCAGCGCTGGCCTATTACGGCTCGCTTTTCGTCGTCGTTGTGTTCGAGAGCCGTCGGCTGGGCGTCGAGGCCAGCGACGAGGGCGAAGCCGTCGAGGTGACGACGACCGACTTCATCAACCTGATCCTGGTGGTGGTGCCGATCGTCATCGTGGTTGCGGCACTGATCTTTGGCGCATCGCCCGCCGGGTCAGCGATCCTCGCGCTGTTCTCGCTGATTCCGCTGAGTTTCCTCAATCCGGAAATCCGTCGCCGTCCTTTCACGCTGGTTGAGGCGTTAGCCACTGGTGGTGTCAATATGGGCCGGCTGATGATGGCGGCCGGTGTCGTCGGTATTACCGTTGGCGTACTGGGAACGACCGGCCTGCCCAACGATTTCGCCCTGGCGATCTCCGGGGCTGCGGAGCTGTATCTCGTCGTCACGCTTGTCATGGCCGCAGCGGCCGCGCTGGTGCTCGGGATGGGCATGCCGACGCTGCCAGCCTATTTGACCATTGTACTCATACTCGGCCCCTCCATGCTGGCCATGGGGCTCACACCGCTGACCAGCCACATGTTCGTCTTCTACTTCGGTGTCGCGTCCGTGATTACACCGCCAGTCGCGATCGCCGCCTACGCGGCGGCCGCGATCGCTGGAGGCGGAGCGATCGCCACGTCGGTCGCTGCGTTGCGGATCGGCATTGTCATCTTTGCCATTCCCTTTGCATTTGCGCTTAACCCGGAAATGCTCGTTGTCCCGCAAGCCGCGGCGGACGGCCAGGCCGCCAGCCTGTTCGGCGTTGTACTGATCGTCCTGCGTCTGTGCCTCATGATTTTGCTGTTCGCCTCTTCGACCAGCCGCTTCGACGCAACCCGCATTTCTCTGCCTGAAGCTATTGTGCGATTTGGCGCCGGTATTTTGCTGATCGCGCCACAGCCACAGATATACTTGACCGGTGCGGCAATCGGGTTGGCGCTTCTTGCCTGGAATCGAGTGCGTGCCGGCAGGATGGCGGAGGCGTGAGTCTGAGATGAGCGAGCGGCCCAATTTCCTCTACTTCATGACTGACCAGCACCGGGCCGACTGGCTTGGCTGCACCGGCCATCCCGTAGTGCGCACGCCGCATATCGATGCGATCGCGGCGGAAGGCACCGTGTTCGACCGGTTCTATGTCGCCACGCCCGTTTGCATGCCCAACCGGGCGAGCTTCATGACTGGCAGATATCCGAGCCTGCACGGACTGCGATACAATGGCTGTCTGCTGCCGCATCGCGCCAACACCTTTGTCGATGTGCTCAAGGCGGGCGGCTATCGCACGGCTTCGATCGGCAAAAGCCACCTGCAACCGTTCACCGATCACGAGCCGATGCAGCGCGATCCATTCGAGACCGGGCCGATCGCCGAGGCGTGGAAGGAAGAACAGGGCGATTTCACCAATGAGGAACCGGTCCATTACGGCACTGACGGACGGTTCCATTTTCCGACTCCCTATTACGGCTACGACCATGTCGACATGGTGACGGGCCATGGTGACCGCGCCGGCGGTCACTACCGGCAATGGTTTCGCAATCGCGCCGATTGCTGGCAGGAATTAACCGATCCGGCAAATGAACTGCCGCACAACTACACCTGTCCGCAGGCTTTCCGCACACCGCTTCCGGAAGAGCTTTATCCCACCTCGTACATACGCGACCGGGCCAGGGACTACTTGATCGATCGGGCTGGGGACGATGGACCGTTTTTCGCGTTTGTCAGCTTTCCCGATCCGCATCATCCATTCAATCCGCCAGGTCGCTACTGGGACCTGTACAGCCCTGACGAGTTCAATTTGCAGATCCGGGCCGGCGACCACCGCAACCCGCCACCGCCTCTTCTCGATGCTATCGGGGCTCATGAACGTGGCGTTGTGCACAAGGTAAAGCAGCTTAGCTTCCTGGCGGACGACCAGCATGTTCGCGAAGCGATGGCACTGACGGCCGGTATGATTTCGATGATCGATGACGCGATCGGTGCAATCGTTGAGACACTCAAGGAAAACGGGCAGTTCGATAACACGGTTATCGTGTTCAATTCGGATCACGGCGATTATTTGGGCGACTTCAATCTGCTCCTGAAAGGCTCTTGGGCGAAAGAGGCCATCAATCGGGTGCCGATGATCTGGTCGGATCCGGAGACTCGCAAGGCTGGGCGCACGAACGCATTGAGTTCGACGATCGACATAGCCCCGTCGATCATCGCGCGGGCCGGCCTGAAGCCCTATTTCGGCATGCAGGGCCGCAGTTTCCTGCCGGCCCTCAGCGGGGAGGACAATCAACGCGAGTCGCTGCTGATCGAGTATAATGACAGCGGCAAGCGCATGGGTTTTGACCCGCCGGCACGTGTGCGCACGCTCGTCTCGGGCCCTTGGAAAATGTCGCTTTACAAGGATTGCGACTGGGGCGAGCTCTATAATCTGGCCGACGATCCAAAGGAACTCGACAATCTCTGGGACAATCCCCAGTATACGGTCGTCCGCAACGACCTGACGCTGGCGCTGGCGCACCAACTCATTGGCCAGATGGATGAAAGTCCGCGCTCGAAGCGCTTGGCCTGAACCCCGGACACTCGGAGAGGCGATGTGCAATCGGTGCTTTTAACAGGCGCGACCGGTCTTGTCGGTGGCTCAGTCCTGCGCGCTCTCTTTGCAGCCGATGACGTTCAGCGGATCGTGTCGCTCGGTCGAAGGCCGACGGGCTTTGTCGATACCAAGTTAAAAGAGGTTTCGATTGCAGATTTTGCCGATACTGCTGCCCTGTCACTGCATCTGGAAGGTATCGATGCCGTGTTCCACTGCCTGTCGACCTACTCCAGCATGGTTACCCGGTCTGAGTACGAGACCATCACGCTGACCTATCTGCAGGCGGCGCTTGATGCTGCTGCAAAAAGTGCACCACAATCGACTTTCTGTCTGTTTTCGGCCGCCGGCGCCCGGCCGGACGGCGATGGCTTGTCTTTTGCCCTGCGCACCAAGGGGGGTGCTGAAAACCTGCTTTTCGCCAGCCCGCTGCCCCGCAAATACGCATTCCGCCCAGCCTACATCGCGCCATCGCATCCGCGCGAGAAGCCGAAATTCAGCGATACGCTGATGACGCCGATATTCCGCTTGCTGCCGGCAATCGGCATCACCTCACACGATCTGGCGGAAGCAATGTTGCACGTCGCCCGCCACGAGGCGCGCAGTGAAGCGGTCTTCGAGAATGGCGAGATGCGGAGGATGTTGGCGTCGCGTTGATTGTCTTGCTACTTGCTTCTGATTAGTCCGGATCTACGGCATGTCGCTGTTGAAGATGGACACGCTGACCTTCCAGGAACCATCCGATTGGCGCTTGAGGATGTTGACGAATTTGCCCTTCTCGGGTGGGTCCGAGTCGGCGATGGCATAGGTTCCGATCTGATAGGCCAGGTCACCGTCGACGCCGAAGTCGACCAGCTCATTGGTATGCGTCCCGCCGCTATTGTCTTCTATTCGGGATTGATAGGTCTCCTCGAACGCCTTTCTTCCGCGGATCATCGGTTGGTCGGGTGGCAAGAGCATCACGTCTTCGGTGAAGAAGGCGGCGCACCCCGCGGCGTCGCCGCGGTTGAAAGCCTCGTTATAGGCCTCGTCGAAATCCTCCAGGATCTTTCTCATGTCCATCGTTCATCCTCCTGCTTCTGTCGGGCCGGTTTGATCCCGCATCACCATATCGATAATGGTTTCCATGTGAGAGTAGCTGAGTTGCCCGCCGCCTTCCTCTTCCTCCACCAGCGTCAGACAATGGGCATGGTCCTTTGCGAAATCGCGAACGCTCTCGATCGGGACATTGGGGTCATATTTTCCGTGATAGAGGGTGATCGGTGTCTGCAGATCCGCCAGGTCGGCTGACCAGTCCTGAAATCCGTCAACCATCTCCTGGACCCCGGCACCAAGCCCCTGTTGCGTGACTTTGCGCACTCCGGCTCGAACCGACGCCACAACGTCGGGGTCGTCGAAGGCGGCGCAATCGGTTTCCGAGTTCTGATACATCCTCTTCAGAAAGGACGCGCCCTTTGATCGGACAAACAAGCTGTTGCCGGTGCCCAAAATGAGTTTGGCGATCGGATAGGAAACGATCGAAGCACTCATCAGCGCGGTGGTCCACTTGGAGACCACGCTCTTGCCCTCGATATACTCGCGCGGGACCAGACCGTTGGCCAGGATGCCTCGATCGATGCGTTCCGGCAGTCGTGCAAGCAGATTGTAGAATGGGCGAGCCGCCGATGCCCTGGCGATGCAGGAGCACGTTTCGATCTCGAGGCTATCGAGAATGGCACGAACATCTCCAGCGGTGCAGCCATAGAGATCCTGGTTTCGCACGGGCGGGCTGGTGCCGCCGAAACCGGGTCGCATCAGGCTGATAAGCAACACGCCGCGGTCGCTCAGCAGTTGTTCTATTTCCGGTGTAATGCCGTGGCCGAAAAGGCTTGGCAGACTGAGCACCGGCTGGCCGGCATCATCGCCGCTCAATGTCAATTCGACGGTCCGCCCGCCGGGACGCGGCAACGTCATGGTTTTCCCAGCGCTTCTCTCCACGCCCAGTCGCTCATCGACCGGGTTGTCGATAAGCAAAAGCAGGCTGAAAGCCAGTCGAAACAGATCGGTTTGCGAAGTGCAGCCGGACTTTTCCAGAATCCTCTGAAACTGGTTTCGTATTGTCACGTAGGACCGTCCGCGCCTCCGGGCGATGTCGCGCAATGAGACGCCTTCCAGAAAGGCCTTCGCTATATCCGTTTCGGCCGACGTGAAATTGAATTTGCTTGCCATGAGCACGGCCGTCGTTTGCACTTCCGGGGGATCGATGAAGAGGACCAGAAAGAGGGGCTCTTCACCCGGTTCTGAATCAGCTTTGGACACCACCGAAATCATGGAAGCATCTGAACGGGTATTCTCCGCCTGTACGAGATGAAAGGTCGAAGGTTTGGCGCGCTCTTTGCGTAGCCACAGCCGTTCGAGATCGTTTTCCTCTGCAATGCGGATGCCGCAGTCTGACAGGCTGCGGCCAGGCGTCAGGTTTTCCGACCGGCTGGCAAATGCGTTGGCATTTCTGATCACCCCGGAGCCGGTTACGAGGGCAGCCGCGCATTCATGTTGACCCAGGTCTCCGCCCGTCAGGTTCGGGCCGGTTTCAAGGAAGGTTTGAACCGCGTGGGAGGCGTACCGTTCAAAATCGGCGAAGCTTTCGTGATCGGGCAACCCGTCGATGTCGTTTTCGTCCACCAACTGCTGCCAGGCTTCCAGAAACGCGCCGTAATCGTCCAGGTTGCGCATTGCCAGATTGTGCCTGCGAAGCAAATCTCGCTGTTTAGAAGACTGTTTCATCCACCCCACCCGAAACCAGTCAATATTTGTTGTGTTTTTCAGCAGTTTAGCACAAATATTCGCGTTTTGTAGTACGCACGCATCATGACATGAACGCGAATCGCCTCTAAACCTATCTGGATAGTTGCATGCATTGTCCGGGGGACGGGGGACGAATGTGCAATGTAAAGGGGTACATCCATAGGGGGAAAAGCTGTCTAGTATTTGGAACCGGTTACCGGTTCTGGTTTCTCCTTTCACTATTCTTGTTGGTCTTGCCGGCCGGCGCGAATGCCGTTGCTGTCGGCGATACCGTGATCAATCCGATCACGGGGGCGACAGAAACCGTGGTGCAGGTGCTGGACGACGGCACCGTTTTCACCGACCAGGACAACGCTATTCTCACGCGCCTGGCGATTGGCGACAAATACACCTTTGGTGGCACTGAATATGCCATCGATTCCGTAACGACCAATCCTGCCGGTCGCGTCATCGAGATTACGTTGAAGGAAACGGGTGGCGCGGGAACGATCACCCGGGACACGCTGACTGCCTTTACGGTACCCGATGGTGGCACCACTGGAATCACGCCGGGTAATCCCGGAGGGCCGGTAACGGTTCCCATCCCGTCGGGCAACGTCAATGTCGTGCATGATTATCGCGTCGGTGCTCGTGGGTCCGACGGACGCAATGGTTACGGCGTTGAACTCTGCATCGGTGTTTCACCCCTCAGGAAATGCTTTATCGCAGGCCGCAGCGGGCATTCGGGAGATCCGGGTGGCAATGGCCCCACAATCTCTCGTGCCGTGACGCCGGGCAACAATGGAAACATCCAGACAATAACGCCTGGCCTTTCAGGCATCACGGTCATCAGTCAGGGCGGCAACGGTGGGGATGGCGGCGATTCCTTCGGAAGCCTTCCGCCGTTGAATGGCGGCGCCGCCGGATTGGGCGGAACTGTCATTGTCAATTCCAGTGTCGACATCTCGACGAGCGGCGAGCGTGCCCACGGCATCTTCGCGCAAAGTCGCGGCGGCAAGGGCGGGGATGGCGGCGGTGGCTACATTTTCTCCGGCGGCGGTGCAGGCGGGCCGGCGAGTGCCGGCGGCAGTGTTACTGCGATCAACAGCGGTGAAATTCTCACGACGGGCAATCACGCAGTAGGACTTTTCGCCCAGTCGATTGGCGGCGGTGGCGGTGCTGGCGGCGACAGCTATGGCCTTGTCGGCGACGTCAACAGCGGCAGCATCGGCGGCAATGGCGGACGGGTGGTAGCCACAAACTCCGGCGGCATCGAAACAAGAGGCGTGAACTCCTACGGGATTCAGGCCCAATCCATTGGCGGCACGGGCGGCAACACCGGCAACGCCGGTGGGATTATCGCGCTTGGCGGCGCTTCACCGAACGCCGGGGGCGGAGCCGGCGGCAGCGTCCTGGTCAATAATCTTGCCGGCGGCACGATCCTGACCCGTGGGCGCGGAGCAGTCGGGGTTTTCGCGCAATCCGTCGGCGGCGGCGGTGGCAGCGCAGGGGTCAGTGCGGGGATCGTTGCATTCGGGTCTCAGGCATCGCGCGGTGGCAACGGCGGCACCGTGGAGGTCAAAACCCAGGCTGGAAGTTCTGTCCAGACCCAGGGCGAATTCGGCCATGGCATTTTCGCACAATCCGTTGGCGGTGGCGGTGGAGCAGGTGGTGCCACAGGCGGCCTTGTTGCGCTGGGTGGCTCCGGAAACACGGCCGGCAATGGCGGTGTCATACTGGTCGAAAACGAAGGTCTCGTCATCACCAGACAGCGCGAGGCCAAGGGAATCTTTGCTCAATCCGTCGGTGGTGGCGGCGGCTCGGCCTCCGGCGTGGGAGGCGCGATATCGCTGGGCGGCTCGGGCGGCGCCGGTGGCAGCGGCAATACAGTAACCGTAGTCAATGGCGGCAGTGTGCAGACCTTGGGTCAGCGCGGTGATGCGATCTTTGCGCAATCCGTTGGCGGTGGCGGTGGTTCGGGAGCCGCCAGCGGCGGCATCGTCGCCATTGGTGGTTCCGGAACCCAGGGCGGTTCGGGAAACACGGTCAACGTGCAGAACAACGGCGCCCTGGAAACAGCCGGACACAGGGCGCGGGGGATCTTTGCACAATCCGTCGGTGGCGGGGGCGGTAGCGGCGGGTCGACCGGCGGCATCATTGCAATTGGCGGAAGCGGCGGTGGCGGTGGCAATGGTGGCGTCGTCAACGCAAACAATTCCGGCAGCATCGCGACCCAGGGACATGACGCCAGCGGTGTCTTCGCGCAATCCGTTGGCGGCGGGGGTGGCGACGGCGGCAGCTCCGTTGCCGCAGGCGTACTCGTGGCGGTCGGAATCGGGGGCTCCGCCGGCAACGGAGGCGCCGGCGGAACGGCGACGGTCGCTCTTGCACCTCGGACGGTCATCGTCAACGGTGCGCCGACACAGGTCGACCCGCTGATCGCGACCCAGGGCGACCGGTCGAATGGCATTCTTGTTCAATCGGTCGGCGGTGGCGGCGGCAATGGCGGATTTTCGACGTCGGTGGCCGCCGGGGCCTTTGGGGCCGCCTCGGTTAGCATCGGCGGCCGCGGTGGCAATGGCGGTGCCGGTGGTGTCGTCGGGGTCAGCGGCAATGGTGCCGTAACCACACAAGGTGTGAATTCCGATGGCGTGCTGGCCCAAAGCGTTGGCGGCGGCGGCGGCAATGGCGGCATGGTCACGTCGGTTGCACTTGCCGCCGGACAGGGCGGTGCAGTGTCGGCGGCGCTGGGCATCGGCGGATCGGGCGGCGGTGGCGGCGTTGGCGGCCGGGTCCAGATCCGGTCGGGCGGTTCGATCACAACAAACGGCACCATGTCGGACGGCCTGGTCGCACAATCGATCGGCGGTGGCGGCGGCAACGGCGGACATTCGCTCGCCTTGGCCGGGGCCGCATCTGACAAGGCCGCGGTCGGCGTATCCGTCGGCATCGGCGGAACCGGCGGCAATGGCGGCAGCGCCGGCGAGGTCGACGCCGTCTACTCTGGTGACGTAACGACAAGGCAGGCTGATTCCACAGCAGTCCTTCTGCAAGCGGTCGGTGGCGGTGGCGGCAACGGTGGTTACAATGTGTCCGGAGCGATCGCCGCAGCCAAGGCGGCAAGCGGCGCCGGGACGGTCGGCATCGGAGGATCCGGAGGTGCCGGCGGCAATGGCGGTACCGTGACGGGGCTCGTCAACGGGACAGTGCGCACCGAAGCGGAACGTTCCGACGGCGTCGTGGCGCAGTCTGTTGGCGGTGGTGGTGGCAACGGTGGCTTCAACGTTTCGGGATCGCTTTCGGGAGCGAAAACCGGTGCCGGTGCCGTGGCCATCGGGGTTGGCGGATCGGGCGGCAATGGCGGTGTCGGGTCGACGGTCAATCTGACTGTGAATGGAACGACAACCACCAGCGGCCAGGATTCCGCCGGGGTCACCGCACAGAGCATAGGCGGCGGCGGTGGCAATGGCGGCTTCAATGTTTCGGGTACCATCGCGGCTACGCTGCAGGGGACAGTGGCTGGCACGGTTTCGGTCGGTGTCGGTGGGGCCGGTGGCGGCGGCGGCAGTGGCGGACGTGTGATTTCCAATGTGACCGGTGCGGTCGGGACTCAAGGCAAGGGCGCAACCGGAACTCTTGCTCAATCGGTCGGCGGTGGCGGCGGCGATGGTGGATTCAACGTTGCCGGCGGACTGGCCATCCTCAGTCAGAGTTCCGGCACGGTCAGCGTCGGGGTCGGCGGCTTCGGTGGCGGAGGTGGAACCGGAGGGCACGTCGATTTCACCCGTTCCGGCAACACGGTCACACAAGGCGTTCATGCTGATGCGGTTGTCGGTCAGAGCATTGGTGGCGGTGGCGGCAACGGTGCAATCAACATCAGCAGCGGGATCGCCGCGTCAAAGAGCGGCACGACGGCTGCGGTCAATATCGGCATCGGCGGCTTCGGCGGGAGCGGTGGCGCGGCAGGCAATGTCAAAGGGCGGGTCATCGGGGATGTCATCGCGACGGGTGAAAACATCGGGGCCGGTCTGTCGACTGGCGCGGCCACACTACAGTCGGCACAGGGCTCCAACGGAGTAGTCGCCCAGTCCGTCGGCGGCGGCGGCGGCAATGGCGGAATCAACGTGTCCGGCGGGCCGTCTCTTTCAGCTCCAAGTGGCGGCAGCAATTTCGCCTTGACCCTCGGCCTTGGCGGATTCGGCGGCTCGGGCGGTCATGCTGGCTCGGTCGATCTCGTTGTCCTGGCGGAAAAGTCGGTTGTGGGCGGAGCGACCCTTTCGCAGGGCGTTGTGGCCGTCAACGGAGCCGGAAAATCGGCGGTCTTGGCTCAGAGTGTCGGCGGTGGCGGGGGCAACGGCGCGATCAATGTGTCGGGCGGCATCAGCATGGATGGCGCCATAACCGCTGGCGTCGGCGGTTCCGGCGGCTCAGCCGGCCGAGGCGGCAACGTGATCGCATCGGTCACGGGCGATGTCATGGCGACCGGCATGCGGTCCCGTGGCATGGTCGCACAATCGGTCGGTGGCGGTGGCGGTGACGGTTCCACTAACATCAGCGGTGGTATTCAGGCGAACAGAAGTTCGGGGGTTCCGTCCCTGTCGTTTGGTCTTGGCGGTGCCGGGGGCAGCGCCAGTTCGAGCGGCACGGTAGCAGCCACACAGACAGGCAGTGTTTCTGTCGCGGGTGTGGATTCGATCGGCATTTTAGCGCAGTCAGTCGCCGGGGGTGGGGGCTCCGGTGGCTTGAACGTGTCTGCCGATCTGGCGTTGGGCAAAGGCTACAACGCGGCGATCGGCATCGGCGGCAATGGTGGCGCCGGTGCCGATTCCAATGCCGTGTCGCTGACATCGAACGGCATGGTGACCGTCGATGGAACGCGCAATTCGAATGACCCGTTCACAGCCGCGCCCCTCGCCGAAATTGGAACCAACTTTTCCGATCACGCCAACGGGATACTGGTTCAGTCGATCGGCGGAGGTGGAGGGTCCGGCGGCGTCAATGTAGCCGGTGCGATTTCTCCCTTCGGTAGCCCCCTCGTCGCGGGTGTCGGCGGAACAGGCGGAGCTGGTGGAAATGGCGGTACGGTCCTTGTCAATCGCGGCCAGACAACCCAGTCCCTGCTGCAGACCATCGGCAATCATGCGAATGCACTCACCGCCCAATCGATCGGCGGCGGCGGTGGTGACGCCGCTATCAACATCATTCTGGCCGCCAGCCGTTCGGATCCACCGGCCGGTCAATCCATGCTCTTGACTGTTGGCGGGTCGGGTGGTGCGGCCGGCAATGCGTCCACTGTCACCGTCAATCAGAAGGGTGAAATCAGAACCACTGGTACGCAATCCGCCGGATTGCTGGCGCAATCGATCGGCGGTGGTGGAGGCAATGCCAACTTCAACTTTGGTGCCGGCTTCAACAAAGGCACAAAGGCTCTCAACCTGGCTGTAGGCGGCGGTACCGGCAATGGCGGAACCGGCGGCAGTGTGGCGGTTGACCATACCGGCAACATCACGACGGCCAGCCTCGGTGCATCCGCCTTGGTTGCGCAGAGCGTTGGAGGCGGCGGTGGCAACGCGGCACTGAGCCTCGCAGTCAATCTGAAAACCAGCAAAGCCCTGAACATTACCCTCGGACGCACCGGAGGAACCGGTGGAGCCGGCGGTGCAGTCTCGGTGGCGGCAAATGGTGTTTTCTCCACATCCGGAGATATGGCATCCGCAATCGTGGCCCAGAGCGTCGGCAACGGCGGTGGATCGAGCACCGCCACGACGGTGGGCGTGGAAAGCCAATCAGGTGATGGAACGACAAAGCGCTCCCAGGCCGCCCAGCTTTCGATCGGGCTTCAAGGCGGGAGCGGTGGCACCGGTGGCAGGGTCGTTGTCGGCGCAACGGGTGCCGTCGTAACAAATGGCTCGGCCTCGCACGGTGTGCATGCCCAGAGCGTCGGTGGTGGCGGCGGGACCGGTGGCGCTGCCACGAATGTCGTCTATCAGGAGAGTGCGACCATCAAAGTCGGCGTTGGCGGCACGGGCGGATCAGGAGCCAAATCCGGTTCGGTTGATGTGACCAGTACGGCGAACATTGCGACAAACAAGCAGGGTTCACATGGAATTTACGCCCAGTCCATAGGTGGCGCGGGCGGCTCTGGCGGCAAGGCCACTACCGTGGCCCAGCTTACCGGTGGAGCGTCTGCCAACGGCTCCATTACAGCAACGGTCGGGGTCGGTGGTCAGGGGGGCACCGGTGCGGAAGCCGACACGGTCAAGGTCATCAATTCGGGAATTGTCGAGACGAAGGCCGACCAATCTGCCGGCATCGCCGCGCAATCGATCGGCGGCGGCGGGGGCGATGGCGGCCTGATCATCAATCAGACCACGACCGGTGAACAGGACAGCAACGCCGTCAGCCTGGCCGTCGGCGGCAGCGGCGGAACGGGCGGAGTCGGACGAACCGTGACGGTCGAAAATGGCGACGCCATCAAGACAGCTGGCAAAGGGTCATATGGAATCCAGGCGCAATCGATCGGTGGAGGCGGCGGCAACGGGAGCGTCATCATCAACAACATCCTGCAGTCCGGCAGAAAAGCCGCCACCATCCGGTTGGACGTCAGCATCGGCGGTAGCGGTGGCTCTGGCGGCAGCAGTGGCAACGTCGTCGTGACCAACCAGAACGGTGCTCGCATCGACACCGGCGGCGAAGGGGCGCATGGCATATTCGCCCAGGCTATCGGCGGCGGTGGCGGCAATGGCAGTTCGGTCATCACCCAGAACACGGCGAAGACAAAGGAGAGTGTTCTGGCCGGTTTCAGTCTCGGCGGCTCCGGCGGCAGCGGCAGCACGGCCGGGAATGTGTCGGTCACAAACAACGGTGCAATCCAGACCACGGGCCGACAAGCTCACGGTATCTTCGCCCAGTCCATCGGCGGTGGTGGCGGCAACGGCGGTACCAGCGTTGCCATGAACACGATCCTCGCCAAGAATCCCACCCGCGTCAGTCCACTTCTGGCGATCGGCGGTCGGGGGGGATCCGGCGAGAACGCCGGCGACGTGGCAGTTAACAACACCGGCACGATTCGCACCGAAGGCAAACACAGCAACGGGATTGTGGCGCAGTCCATCGGCGGTGGTGGTGGCAATGCGGCGCTTGGCCTCAACCTTGCAGCCGGCAAAGGCGCGCCGGCAGTAACGATCTTGGCCAACACCATCTCGGCGATCGTCGGCTCGACAGGGGGTGGTTCCGGCGGCCTCGGCGGCCGTGTCACGGTTGACCATTCCGGCGATATCACGGTTGTCGGCGCCGGCTCACAGGCAATTGTGGCGCAGAGCATCAATGGCGGCGGCGGCGGCCTCATCCTCGATATGAACAGTGTTGCGGCGTTGAGGAGCGGCTCGTTTCTTCCCGTCGGCGGCGGGTCCTCGACGTCCACGTCGGATCCGGCGATCGAAATTGTTGCCGGTGGCAAAGGCACCGAAAACATGAGTGCCGGTGCGGTGACTGTCACGGTGACCGGGACCTTCGGGCTCACCGGCGACAACAATACCGGCACCAGCGTTCAGTCCATCGGTGGCGGTGGCGGAACGACCCTGACCGAGCTGGTGCTCGCACAGGCGAATGGACTGACCGTGGGGCCAATGGAGATCCGGTCGACGCTGGGCGGCGAAAACGGCAGGAACAATCATGGCGCTGCCATATCGGGCAGCTACAGCGGCGAACTCCTCGCCAATGGTGCCAATACCCATGGTGTCCTGCTTCAAACCATCGGCGGTGGTGGTGGCCGGTCGACATTTACGGTCGATACGACGGATGGAGAGATCGGGCCCGCGACCCTAAAACTCGGCGCCACCAACGGAACGTCCGAAACGGGTGGAGCGATCACCTACAGCATCAACGGTGCGATCACCATGATCGGCGATCAATCGCTCGGCGTCCTCGTCCAATCGCTCGGCGGCGGTGGCGGTATCCAGACCTTCGATACGACGCTGCCGTCTTCAACAGCGGTGTCGTCGCTGTCTGCACCACAGCCGGCATCGGGTTTTGCATCTTCAGCGGTGACGGCGACTGCCCCGGTCAATCTTGTGCTCGGCGCAAACGGTGGTGTTGGCAATCACGGTGGTGCCATCAATCTGACAAGGCTCGGAGACACGGCACTATCTGGCGAAAACGCCAGCGCAATCGTTCATCAGAGCATTGGAGCCGGCGGTGGTATCGAGCAGGTGAGTGCCGGAGACGCGACCCTGAACATCCAGCTCGGTGGTCAGGCGGGCGCCAACGGCAACGGCGATGCGGTAACGCTGACCAACACCGGTAATGTGATGACCACCGGCAGCCGGTCTCACGGCATCTTCCTCCAGTCAATCGGGGGCGGTGGCGGAGCGGTCTTCCACGACGCCGACGCCAACCAGGTGAGCAATTCGCTCAGTGCCGCGAACTCGGGCAACGGTGGCGCCGTTACTTTGGTCCAGACCGGGGATGTCATGACCGGCGGCAGCGAGTCTTTCGGCATCGTCATGCAGAGCATAGGCGGTGGCGGCGGATTCATCGACGGTGTTTTCGCCGGCACGGCGGGCGGTAACGGATCCGGCGCCGCAGTCGACCTGACGCTCGACGGTAGCGTTGCAACAGGCCACGAGACCTCGACCGCCATTCTGGCGCAAAGCACCGGAACCTCCGGTGGTGATATTTCGGTGGCTGTGAAAGCGGGTCGGCTTGTATCAGGCGGTGCCAAGGGGATCGGCCTCGATATCAGAGGCGGAGCCGACAACACGATCACCAATGAAGGCGCCATCACGACCGCTTCACTTGCCAGAGGCCTGGCGATCTCCGGCACCACTGGAAACGAAACGATCGACAACACCGGCCTGGTTTCGGGCAGCGTCACCCTTGCGACCGGCACGAACCGGTTCAACAACGCAATAGATACCGCCCAATTCCACACCGGCGAGACCGTCGATCTTGGACTGGCCTCCCACCTGCTTTTCAACAACGGAATCGTCCAGCCGGGGGACACCGGCAGGATCGATACGGTGCTCACCACCGAACTCGGCGGCACCTACACTCAGACAGCGACCGCCAATTACGAAGCCGATCTCGACTTCGTCTCGGGCAACACCCTGGTGGGCAAGATCGACCGCATCAATGCAACGGGCTCGGCGCAACTCGACGGGACTTTCGATCTCTTCATCGTCAATCCGAATGCCGCAGCGCCCGGCACACACGAGGTCACGTTCTTCACCACTCAACAGGACATGACCTCGCAGAACCTGACCCTGAATGCTCCGCCTTCCGCCGTGGCGATGTACGACATTCTTTATCCGAGCCGTCAGGAAGCGAAGTTCCAATACATCATCGACTTTTCGCCGGTGGGTTTGAACGGCAACCAAACGGCCTTCGGCGACTATATCAACAACGTGCAGCTGGCCGGCGGATCGAATGTGTTTGCCAACCTCGTGGGCACTTTATTTGTCATTCCAACGCTGGAGGAGTTGAAAACCGCCTACGATTCCCTGATCCCGGAACCCTATGCCGACAATCTGGCGACGACCGTTACCAGTATCGACTACTTCAGCAATGCCATGATGAGTTGCCGCGACGACAATGGCGATTACGGGCTTGCGCAACGCAACTGCGTCTGGGCGCAAGGGGCGGTGGTCGAGCAGGATTACAGCGGCAACAGCTCGCACTTTGCCTACACGGAAGAGAGCCACATCTTCGCCATGGGCTTTCTGGGTGACGTCACCGACAAACTCTATCTGGGTCTGGCCGGATCGTTTGAAAAGACATCCTTCAACTCTGGCAACAACGCCTGGGGTGAGGGCGAACGTCCGCAGGCCGGTGTCGTACTGGAGTACCGCGACGGCGCGAACCTTTATGCAGGATCGCTGATCGGTGGTGTCGGGCATTTCGACACAACCCGCATGGTGAATGTTGGCAGCGTCGGCGGGATCACGAGTGCGAAGCAGAGAGTTGGATATGTGTCGACCAACGTCCGGTGGTCGCATTTCCTCGACTACGGCAACCGCTACCTCATGCCGTCGGTCGACGGTTCGGCCATCTACATGCATCAACGGGCGTTTACTGAAACCGGTGGCGGGTTGACCAACCTGTCTGTCGACATGAAATCGCAACTATACGCTTCGGTCGAACCGAGCATCGAAGCGGGTGGAGATTTCGATCTCGGAACGTCCACGCTGCGCGCCAAGGCCAGGGTAGGCGTGTTGCAGCGCTTCGGCGATGTCCCGGCGGTGGAAGCGAGCCTGGTGGGAACGCCGGCCGGTGTTTCGTCCTTCACAACAACGGCCGGGCAGGACAAAACCTTGCTGACCGTTACCGCCGGTCTGGATTGGATACTGGATAGCGGTGTCAACCTGCGCGCCAGCATCGGCGGTCAGTTCGGCAAGGACACCAGCAACAAGCAGGGTTCCTTCAAGGTGACCGTGCCGTTCTGACGCCTGCTTTGTCCTCGCCTAGCCCAAGACCGAAAAACTGCTTTCCGGATTGATCTCCCGCTTGCGCGAGTAGAATCCGACATCGATCGTGCGTTTGATATAGGGCAGCTCGAACTGCAGCGGATTGGCGTCGTGGTCGTTGCCGGCTTCGCAATAAGCTACCAGATTGGCCATCATCTTGCCGGCGATCGGAGCATTCTTGAACTGGTTGCCACTAGAGCCGATGGCCATGAAGTAACCGCCGATCGAGGATTTGTCGTAGATCGGGATCCAGTCGTCGGTGACGTCGTAGAGGTCGACCACACCCTTGGTTCGATTGGGTATGCCGAGGCTCGGCACCCGCTGTGCGTAGCGCTGTGCCTGTACCGTCCATTGGTCGGTGAAATTGTGATCGTAATCGTCCGGGTCGACGAATTCGCGGTCATCGCAATCCGGGTCCTCGCTGCCGACAAGGATGAAATTGCCCTTCTCCGGGCGGCAGTAGCAGCCGATGTCGTTGTCGGACGCAACAACCCCGTTGTTGAAGAAGTCGTAGCCTTCCGGCGCCGGCACATGCACGACTTCCTGGCGCAGGGCTTGCGTCTTGATCGTCATGTCGCCGAGCGCACCGGCCATCTCATTGATCTTGGCCGAGTGCGGACCGCCGACATTGATGACAACCGGTGCTTTGATCTCCGTTCCATCGTCAAGCTTGACCCCGGTCACGCGGCCATCCACCACAGGGATTTCGACAACCTTTCTGTTGAACAGGAAGGTTCCACCGGCGGCCTCGGCAGCCCGCTGGAGGTTGTGGGTGGAAAGCTGCGGATCGCTGATGTATCCGGCTGTCGGAAAGTAGATGGCGCCCGCGACCTTGCCCGAGCCCGGCTGTCCGAACTGCGGATCGTCGAGCCGTTTCGGCGGAAAATAGCTTGTCAGGTCGTAGATCGGCAGTTTCTCTTTGACCTGCGCTTCATCCCAGCGCTCATACGGGATGGCAAGCTCGTCGCACAACGACGTGTGTTTGCCCAGATAGCCGTTCTGTTCCGTGCACATGACCAGGCAACCGGTCTCACGAAATTCCGCCAGACCGCGTTCGTCCTCGACGCCGAGATAGTCGGCCCAGTCGCGCCAGTAATGGTAGCCCTCGTATGCAAAGGCAGTTCCGTCCAGGGTTGAATAGTGCACCCGGATGATGGCGCAGGATCCGCTTGTCGAGCCGTAGCCGGCGGCTGGATTCTTGTCCACCGAGATGGTGCGCATTCCCAGGCGGTTCAGTTCAAGCGCCACGGCCGAGCCGATCACGCCGGCGCCGATGATAACGGCATCTGCTGTCTGCGACATGTGTTGGTCTCCTAGAGCGGTTTGTGTCTGGATGCGGTCAATTGACCACATCGATTTTGGTCTCTGGTTGGGCGGATTTCACGCCTTGGTATGCTCTACAGACGCATCTTCGATCCGGTCGGATCATAAGGGCTGGCCGGAATGACTTTCGCTGCCCGTTCGACACCGACCAGGTGGGTTGTCAGTGCGGTGCCGGCTTCGGCCGCATCCGGTTCGACCAGCGCCATGGCAAGGCTTTTGCCGATGTGGTGGCCATAGCCGCCGGAGGTGATGAAGCCGATGCGTTTGCCGTCGCGCCAGACAGGCTCGTAGCCGGATGCATCGGAGTCAGCGGCGTCGATCTCAAGTGTTACCAGCCGCTGTTTCGCGGTGTTCTGCTGCTTTTCCTGCAGCGCGGCTTCGCGGCCGACGAAATCGCCCTTGTCGAAGTCGACCCAGCGGTCCATGCCCGTCATGCCTGGGGTGTAGCCCTGGGTAAATTCGGCCGACCAGATGCCGAAGCTCTTTTCCAGCCGAAGAGAATTGAGGGCGTAGTAGCCGACTTCGCGCAGCCCGTGCTCGGCGCCCGAATCAAGCAGTATATTGCGCAGCGTGATATGTTCGTTCGCCCGGCAATTGATCTCGTAGCCAAGCTCGCCGCAAACCGATAAGCGGCCCACATGGGCGCGGATCAGGCCGACGTCGAAACGACCGCATCCCATGAAGGGCAGAGCCTCATGGCTGATGTCCTGATGGGTGACGGCGGCCAGCACATCTCGTGATTTCGGTCCCGAAAGCGAGAAGCCGACAATGTCGTCGGAAATGTCGCGCACCGTTACCTGATCCTCGGCGCCAATGCGGTCGGTGAACCAGCGCATATGCCATTCACGCAGGTAATAGGAACCCATGATCCACCAGGTGCCGTCGCCCCAGTTGAAGATCGTCAGATCGCCCTTCAGTCGGCCATCGTGCCCAAGCATCGGCGCCAGTCGTGCCCTTCCCGGGGCCGGAAGCCGGCCCGCAGTTACCCGATCGAGCCAGGCCTGTGCACCATCTCCGGTGATTTCGTAGCGGGAGAATCCGGTGATATCGAGCAAACCGACACCTTCGCGCACCGCCTGACATTCCTCGGCGACAAGTTCGAATGCATTGGAACGGCGCAGTGTCGGTTTCTCTTCGAAACCGGGAGGAGTGAAGACCAGCGGCACTTCCAGACCCCAGCTGCAGCCCCAGATCGCGCCCTTGGCGGACATGGCATCATACGCCGGCGCCTTCTTCAGTGGCCGCCCGGCGGGCAACTGCTCGTTCGGATAGGTCATGACGAAACGGCGGGCGTAGAACTGGCCGGTCGTCTGTTTGATGTATTCGCGGTTTGAGGCGAAGTCGCCGTAGCGCGCAATGTCCATCGGCCAGGCATCGGCCTCCGGTTCGCCGTGGATCATCCACTCGGCCAACGTCTTGCCAACCCCGCCGCCCTGCAGGAAGCCCGCCATGACCCCGCAGGCCAGCCAGTAATTCTGCACTCCGCGCACCGGCCCGACCAGCGGATTGCCGTCGGGCGAGAAGGTGAAGGCGCCGTTCACCCAATTCTTGACTCCGACGTTTTCCAGCACCGGATAGCGCTGGAAGGCCATCACCAGCTCATCGGCGATGCGGTCGGTGTTTTCCTGCAGCAGCTCGATGCCGTAGTCCCAGGGCGCGCCGTCGACGCTCCAGTGCTGCGCGTTGGTTTCATAGATGCCCACCAGTATGCCCTGCTGGTCCTGGCGCATATAGGTGAAGCCTTCGAGGTCGACCGTCATGGGCAGCTCGAAATCAAGCGCTTCGACTTCCGGGATGGTCTCGGTCAGAAGGTAGTGGTGCTCAAGCGGTGACACGGGCAATTCGAGGCCCACCATGCGCCCCACTTGCTTGGCCCACAGCCCGCCGGCATTGACCACATGTTCGGCGTGGATCGTGCCCTTTTCGGTGATCACATCCCAGCTCGCGTCGGGGCGCTGCCTGAGTTCCAGCACGCGATTGTGCTCGATGACCTTGGCACCGTTCTTCTTGGCCGCGCCGGCATAGGCCTGCACCGTACCGGTGGTGTCGATATAGCCCTCTCGGTCTGCCCACAGCCCGCCGATGATGCCGGTCGTGTCCATGATGGGACACTTTTCCTTGATCTCTGCCGGTGTCATCAAATAGCAGTCTTCGATGCCGATCGTCTGGAAGATCCGATAGGCCGACTGCAGCCACTCCCAACGATCCGGGGCGGCGGCGACGGTGATCCCACCGGACATGTGCAGCCCGATGTCCTGACCGGATTCTTTCTCGATCTCCGACAGCAGATCGATCGTGTAGGCCTGCAGAGCGGCCATGTTCGGATCGGCGTTGAGCGCATGAATGCCGCCCGCCGCGTGCCAGGAGGACCCGGCTGTGAGCACCGAGCGCTCGATCAGGCACACATCCTGCCATCCGTATTTTGCCAGGTGATAAAGCACCGACGCACCGACGACACCCCCACCTATCACCACCACGCGATAATGATCCATTTGATCCTCCGGCCTCCCGATTTGACGCGGAACCATAGCGCAATGAAAAAATATCGTCTAGACACTACTGTACAGAAACCGATACGATTGACCGCATGACCGAATTCGCGACGACTGAACCAGCCGATCAGGAACCTTCAGACAGCAGGCGGACCACGCGCGACGACTGGATCGCGCTGGCCCTGACCATGCTGGTCGAGGAAGGGGTCGAACAGGTCAAGGTCATGAACCTGGCGCAGCGCCTGGGCGTGTCGCGTTCCAGTTTCTATTGGTTCTTCAAGAGCCGGAAGGACCTGCTCGACAGGCTTTTGCACCTGTGGGAGCACAAGAATACGGCAAGCATCGTCGCCCGCGCACAACGTCCGTCGGAAACGATCACCGAAGCGGTGCTCAGCGTTTCGGAATGCTGGGTGGATGAGGAAATATACGACCCGCGCCTTGATTTTGCGGTGCGGGAGTGGGCGCGTCGGTCACCGGACGTGCGTCGGCGGGTCGACGAAGCGGATGATAGCCGTGTTCAGGTGCTGACCGACATGTATCGCCGTCATGGCTTTGAAGATCTGGACGCGTTCATCCGGGCACGGGTGCTGTACTTTACCCAGATCGGCTACTACGCGCTTGAGCTGCGCGAGCCGATGGATCTCCGGATGTCGTTTCTGGAAGCCTACATTAAGAGTTTCACCGGCGAGGATGCGTCACCCACGGAACTGCGTCGCTTCCGAAAGGTCGCAATGCAACATGCCGGAGTCCCTTCCACGTAGGCTGAGATTTCTTATGGACACCTGTGTCCGGACAATCCTAGGTCCGTCCCAGCTTCATGTGTCGGTTCACATCCTTGTAGAGCAGGTAGCGGAACTTGCCGGGCCCCCCAGCATAGCAAGCCTGCGGGCAAAAGGCTCGCAGCCACATGAAATCACCGGCCTCCACTTCGACCCAGTCCTGGTTGAGCCGGTAGACGGCTTTGCCTTCCAGAACATAAAGGCCGTGTTCCATGACATGGGTTTCGGCAAACGGGATGACGGCGCCCGGCTCGAACGTGACGATGGTCACATGCATGTCGTGGCGTATATCGGCCGGGTCGACGAAACGGGTCGTCGCCCATTTGCCACCGGTATCGGGCATGGGCGAGGGCTCAATCAGCCTCTCATTGGTGACAAATGCCTCAGGCGCCTCAATCCCGGGGACATAGTCATACGCTTTGCGGATCCAGTGGAAACGCAGATCGGTGTCGCCACCATTGCGAACGGTCCAGTCGGATTCCGGGGGAATGTAGGCAAATCCGCCGGGTTCCATCCGGTGCGTCTCTCGTCCGATGGTCAGCGTCAAATTCCCGTCGACGACGAACAGGACTGCTTCCGCCGTATCGTCGGTCTCGGGCCGATCGCTGCCGCCGCCGGGCGAAACTTCAACAATATATTGCGAGAAGGTTTCGGCAAATCCAGACAACGGACGGGCCAGCACCCACGCCCGGCTGGCCTCCCAGAAGGGCAGTTTGCTGGTGACGATGTCCGTCAGCACGCCTTTCGGAATGATCGCATAGGCCTCGGTAAAGGCCGCACGGCCGGTCAACAATTGCGATTGCGGCGGCAATCCGCCAGAGGGTGCGTAATAGCCAGATTCAGCCATGCATCGGTCCTTTGCAACGTGGTTCATGGCGCGTCTCCCCCAGTGCTGGACCGACCCGTTCGGCGCCGCAGAACCTCTTTTGCGGGATGCTAGAGTAAATTTCCGCGGCTATTCTCAAAAAATGCCGCAAGGTCTTTCACGAAACGGCGATCTGCTCTTTTATGCTGCAATTGCCGTCACTTGCCTTTGACGGCACCAGCTATTTGAAGGGGATGGAACGCCATGGAACAGATCGGATCGAGCGTCGTGCTGGACGACCCGGCTTTCATCCATGACACCGCGCGAATTTACGGCCGCGTGTACATCAGCAAGGGTGCATCCGTCTGGCCCTACGCCGTCATGCGGGCTGAATTCCAGGAGATCCGCATCGGCGCTCGCAGCAACATCCAGGACTTCGTCATGGTTCATGTCGGCTATTCCCATCCGACCGTTGTCGGAGAGGATTGCTCAATCACCCACCACGTCACACTCCATGGGTGCGAGATCGGCGACCGTTGCCTGATCGGCATCAATGCGACGATCATGGATGGCGCTAAGATCGGTGACAATTCGATTGTTGCCGGTCACACCATCGTGCGGGAGGGAACACAATATCCCGCAAACTCGATCATTGCCGGTGTACCCTCAAAGCTGGTCGGCACCCGCGACAATGGGGCAGCGAATCTGATGAACGCCCGCTTCTACCACCAGAACGCGCTGAACTACGCTTCGGGCATCGATCGCATGGACGAAGAGACGTTAAGGGCGCTGTTCGAGACTTAGGTGGCTGACCGTCAGAGATGATCTTCTACACGCATCTTGTCATGGAGAATTCGCACAAGGCGAATGTCCCCGCGAACGCGTTTATAAAACACCAGAAACGGATATGTTCGCACGGGAAAAAAGACAACATCCTTGCGAAGGCGCGGATACTCCTGACCGATGCCCGGAAACTGATCGAGAAGATCGAAAATATGGCTTAGATGTTCAATGATGCGCTCAGCATGAGCGACGCCGTATTCCGACGCCGATTGTCAGCCAGATCCCTTCGAGATCAGCTTCCGCGTTTCTACTGAGAAGAACCGCCACGCGAGACGGTCCGGTGTTTCTTCATCATCTTGTCGTGAAACTGAGCTGAGCCCTCCCACGCCACAGCGTTGCCGGAGAGCCCCTTATCCAGTTCGCGATTGATATCATCAATGGGCATGCCCAGGCGTTGCTCGAGATTTGTCTCAAGGTCACGCTGCATCTGTTGCAACGCTACCGTGATAAACTCTTCCGCCGTCTCGACTTTTCCATCCTTGATGGCTTGCTTGACGATGGATTCCTGTATTTGCGTAAGCCTTATTGTCATGGCTTCACTTTAGTCGATCGCGATCCGGATCTCTACTCTGTTGGCTATCAACCTAGTGCAGATTGGGAATTTACCAGAATTCCAAGTCGCCGGATCCCTTCATCGATCGTCGCGATATCGGGCAGCGAGAAGCTCAACCGCATGGTGTTCCGGCCGGTGCCGTCGGCAAAGAAAGCATGGCCCGGCACGAAGGCGACACCGGCTTCCTCGACCGACCGGGTGAGAAGGCTGGCCGCGTCGACATGGCCGGGCAGCGTCACCCAGACGAACAATCCCCCATCGGGCTGCGTCCATTGCGTTCCGGCCGGCATGTGTGCCGCGAGCGCGGCCAGCATGGTGTCGCGTTTCAGTCGATAATGGTCACGGGCGCGCGCCACTTGTGCATCGAACTGCGTTTGCGCCAGTTGCAAAATGACCGCCTGGTTGATCGCGGCGCTGTTCAGGTCGCTGGCCTGCTTGATCAGCGTCAGGCGGCGAATGAGCTGTTTTGATGCGCAGATCCAGCCAACCCGCAGGCCGGGCGTAAAGATCTTCGAGAAGGTGCCGCAATAGATGACTCGCGACCCGTCAATCGATCCGGACTTCCCGACATCAAGCGCCTGCACCGGCAATTCATCATCGCCGTCATAGCGCAGGGCTGCATAGGCTGCGTCCTCGATGATCGGAATATCGAGGTCTTCGGCCAGCGCCAGAAGGTTTTGCCGCTGTTGCGGCGACAATGTCTCGCCGGTCGGGTTTGCGAAGTCCGGGACGGCGTAGGCAAACTTTACAGCGCCGCCGGCAGCAGCCGCCGTTTCACGATAGGACTGTGTGGTGCGGTTGCCGCTGCCGAAATCGAGCGCATCGTACCGGGGCTCGCTCGCCGAAAACGCCTGAAGCGCTCCCAGATAGGTCGGCGCCACGACGAGGGCCGTATCGTCAGGTGACAGAAGCAGTTTGCCGAGAAACTCGAGCGCCTGTTGCGATCCGTTGGTGATCAGGATGTTTTCGGGCGAACAGGTGACACCGCGTTCGGCCATGTGCCCGGCAATCCAGGCGCGCAGATCGGGATCGCCCTCGCTGACTGAATACTGCAGGAACCGTCCTGCCGAAGCCTGGTGGCCAAGCGCCTGGTCGTAGGCCGCACGCACGTCGTCGACTGGAAAAAGGGTCGGATCAGGAATGCCGCCGGCAAACGAAATGATATCCGGACGCTCGAGCAGCTTGAGCAATTCGCGGATTTCCGACGCCTGCAGCCGATCGGCCCGGCTAGCATAGGCTGGTTCCCAAAGGGTGGGCTGAGGCTCGGTGTTGGGCACAGGTGAGGTCATGACCAAATTTATGTCAGTATTACTGACCTATTGTCAAGCGCAGAAACAAGCGGCCGCCTGGATTAACGGTTGGCTTACCGGGTGGCGCTACGACCATTGTTGTCATGAAGACGGCGGAACCAAACAAACAGAACCGAATCCAGTCCTTGCTGTCGGCGCAGGGTGGGTTGATCAACACCGGATGGAACATGGCCAGTCCGGCCGTGGTTCTGACCTATATCGCGATCACCCAGGATGTTCCGGTTTTCCTCGCGGCCATGCTGGTGGCTGTAAGGCGCACCGCCTTTATCGTGGTGGATTTGTTCGGTGGCGCCTTCATCGAGGCGCGGCGCCACAGGCCTGGCAGCCTCGCAGCGGCAGACGTGATGCTGGCCGTTTGCCTGGCAATGGCCATCACATCAGTTCTCCTGGGCTCGCCCCTGATCATCAGCGTGACACTTGTTGCAATCATGTTTGCTTTGGGAATTGTCACCGAACTCCGAAGCGTTTTGTTTGCTGATTTCATCGGCAGGACGATGTCGTCCGAGGGGCGAACGCGCATTCGATATTGGGGAATGGCTCTCGGCGGCTTCGGCACAATCCTGCTGGTCTGGCCGATTCACATGCTGATGCTGGATGCAAACCCAGCGGTGCGCCATTCGACGATCGTGTTGATAGGCACCGTCTGCTTCCTGGCCTCGGCCGCGATCATCATCAGCGTGCGCAGAAACACCGAGACGGGAATTCCACAAGGCGAAACCCACAAGGCACAAAGGCACGGACTGGACCTGAAAGAACTGTTGTCCAACTACCGGACCCTGACCGTTGAGCCCTGGTTTCGCCGGTTCCTGATGGTCAGACTGCCTCTGCTGTCGGTCGAGCTGGCTCTACCGTTCTTTGCGATACTCGCAGCGGTCAGCAACGAGCATTCGGCTCGCGGTGTCACAGCGCTCATCATGTCGACCGCACTCGCGCTTGCAGTGGCCGGCCCTTTATGGGGTCTGCTGGGCAGGGCCTCCCATCGTGTCGTGATGGCCGTTGCCTGTGTGCTGGCAGCGGTTGCGGGTTTGGCGACGGTGGGCAATCATCTTTTGCAGCTGATCAATCCGACGCTATTTCACGCGGTGGCCGTGTTCGTTTTGACCGTCGCCACGCGGGGTGTGGCAAGTGCTCATTCGCTTTATTTTCTTGATGTCGCGCCTGACGATATGCGCGTTGTCGGAATGACAATGTCGAGGACGCTGGTTCGGCTCGTGGCCATCGGCCTGTCCGTGGTTCTCGCCGCCGTAGCGCATATGCAGCATGTGGTCTGGGCAATTCTCGCCATGGCCGTCGTCAATATTGTGGCCGCCGCGGTTGTCTTCGCCGTTGCATCGCCCAGACAGGCTAAAACCCAAGACGCCTGATTTTCGGTTTGCCTATTGGGTGGCTAGAGCCCAACGGCCGGGCGTGACGCCATAACACTTCTTGAAGTGCCGGGTGAGATGGCTTTGGTCGGCAAAGCCCACGGCTGCGGCCACATCAGCCAAATCTTCGCCCTGGCTGATCAAGCGGCGTGCATGGTCAAGCCGGCGCATGATCAGAAAGCGGTGCGGACTGGTGGCAAACACCTTGCGAAATTGTCGTGATAGCGCAAACCGGTCGACTCCAGCGACCTGTTCCAGCTCCTCTGAGTGAACGGTCCGCAGGGCGTTGTCACAAAGATAGTCACGGGCCCGATAGACGCGATCAATCGTTGCCCGGTCGAGCGATGGATGCTGCCGGTCCGAATGGCGTGAAAGGCCTGAAGCGACACCGGCAATGATGTCCGTGAGCGCGAGGTCTTCGATCCCTTCGTCGAGCCGGCCGAGAGCTGCCAGAAGTGAGGCTTGCAGGGCTGGATCCTCGACAACGGGATGCTTGACGAAGGGCAGGGGGCCCGCCCGGTCGCCGAGAGCCCGGTGGATCATCGCCGGTTCGACATAGAGCATCCGGTAGCACAGGCCTGCTTCAGTGCCGGCCGCGCCGTCATGCAGCTCATCTGGATGCAGGACGATGATCCGCCCCGGCAGACTGTATTCCTGCTTTCCGCGATAATGGAATGTCTGCACCCCGCGCATGGTCACCCCGATGGCGTAGGTGTCGTGTCGGTGCGGGGCGAAAAACGCGCCGGCAAAGCGTGCCTCGAAACGCTCTATGCCCGGCACCGGTGGCGCCTCAACGATGCGCTCGCCGGTATCGGTCGCGCACGATCGTTCAAGACCAGCCAGATATTCCGGTTTTTGTTCAGGCGCCATGAAATTTGATCCGCTCGGGAGTGCCGTCCATGTTTGATACCAAAATCGCCATCGTCCTGCGAGACGATCTCGCCTCCTGGCAGGCGCTCAATGTCACCGCATTCCTGGTCAGCGGCCTGGTTGCTCAGAAGCCGGATCTTATCGGTGAGCCCTATCGCGACCGCGCGGGCAACCTCTACAATCCGCTGTCTCGGCAGCCAATGATCGTTCTCGCGGCGCCGGCCGAAAAAATGCGGACCATTCACCAAAGGGTTCTGGATCGCGGGATTGTGGCCTCGCTCTACGTTGAAGAAATGTTCTCGACCGGACATGACGAGGCGAACCGTGCTGCGTTTGCCGAATTCGGCCCCGACGATGCCAGGGTCGTGGGGATCGCGCTCCACGCCGACAAGAAGCTCGTGGACAAGATCACCAAGGGCGCCAAACTTCACTCCTGAGCTGGCAGGCGTTTGCCGCAAAGCATCTCACGCTTGCCGGCGAACCCTTTAACCTTTTGAACATTGAATCCGGCGTCCTGGAGGTTGCGACGCACCCATCCGGCGGCGGTGTACGTAGAGAACGTCCCGCCTGGTCGTGTGTGCGCAAAGACCGCCTCCATCAGGTCTTGTGACCACATCTCGGCGTTACGCGCCGGAGCAAAGCCATCGAGAAACCAGGCATCTGCTGTCCCGGACCAAGCCGGCACTCGCCGCCGCGCATCGCCGACATGGACAGTAAGTGCAACGTCGCCATCGAAATCCAGATGCACGGTCCCGCTTTGATGTGCTGGCCAGTCAGCGCAGAGCCTTTCCGTAATCGGGGCGAGTTCGGGCCATACGGCCAATGCACGGCGCATCTCTGCCGCCGCAAGCGGAAACTGTTCGAAACTGACAAAGGTCAGCCGGCCGCCCGATGCTGCTTGCCGCCAAACCCTTACGGTTTCCAGGAAGTTCAGGCCGGTGCCGAAGCCGAGTTCGGCGATCGTGAAAGACCGGCCCTCTGTCCAACGCTGCGGCAGGCCGTTGCCGCCGAGGAAGACATGGCCGCATTCCGCCCGGCCGTCGGCCTTGGAATAAAAGTGATCGCCAAAGGCGGTGGAATAGGGCATATCGTCGTGCCATTCCAATCGGTTGCCCGTGATCTTGTCTTTGTCGTTCATCCAAACTGCCCATGGCTCATTCCGGTCCCTATAACCCGGACACGGGCGCACTGTCTTGCGATATACTCGTGGTCGGCGGCGGTGTTGTCGGACTGTGGGTTGCGCGTCTGGCGGGCAAGGCAGGGCTCTCCACCATCATACTGGAAGCCGAAACCGTTGGTTGCGGTGCATCAGGCGGGCTTCTGGGCGCGCTGATGCCGCACATGCCGGAACGCTGGAATCCGAAAAAGCAGTTTCAGTTTGATTCGCTGGTTTCGCTTGAGTCGAGGATCGCTGAGATAGAGTCCGAAACCGGCCTGAGCTGTGGATACCGCCGCTGCGGTCGCCTCTTGCCTCTGATAAAGCCACACCACGTCGAATTGGCCCGCGACCGGACAAAGGATGCCGCGGACCGATGGCAAACGCCCAATGGTGGGTACTCCTGGCAGTGCCTCGAACAGGCACAGGACGCCGATTGGCCTGCGTTAGAGGCCATGCCCCACGGTCTGGCTTTCGAAACACTGGCGGCGCGGGTCGACCCCAGGCGCTATCTGACCGCGCTCGCGAAGAGCTTGGCCGAGGAGGTCATCCTGATCGAAGGCGATGCGATGCAAAGCGCCGATCCGTTGAGCGGCACGGCCACCACCACCGCAGGGCGGACGATCAAGGCCGGATCAGTCGTCTTGACGGCGGGATACGCCAGTTTCGCGCTGCTTGAGCACCTGACTGGACGACCTTCAATGGATTTTGGCCGCGGCGTGAAAGGGCAGGCGGCCCTGTTTCAGGCCGACATCAATCCCGAGTGGCCGCTGGTGTTCCATGACGGAACCTATGTGGTTCCGCATGAAGATGGGCGTGTCGCTGTCGGCAGTACCAGCGAATTATCATTCGAGAGTGGCACGAAAACCGATGAGCAATTGGAGGCGGTTGTCGCCAAAGCCAAAGCCCTCTGCCCGACACTTACCGGAGCACCGGTCATCGAACGTTGGGCGGGCGTGCGACCGAAAGCCATCAAACGCGATCCGATGATTGGTGCGGTGCCTGGCTACGGCAATCTTCATGTTGCCACGGGCGGCTTCAAGATCACCTTCGGGATCGCGCACGAAATGGCCCGATGCGCCCTCGATCTTGCGATGGAGGGCAGCACGGAAGGCATCCCGCAAAGCTTTCGGATCGAACATCACCTGTCCGGCTAGTCCGGTCGACGATTGTAATCAGTCCTCTACGGGGCCGCCGGCCTTTTTCCAATCGCCGAAGCCGCCGATATTCGTAACGTTCTGGTAGCCCATATCCTTGAGGGTTTTGCCCGTCAGTGCGGCCTGGCCGCCAGCACCGCAAACCAGATAGATCGTGGCATCCTTTGTCAGTTTTGGGTTGTAGAACGCCTCGATCGCGGGATCCGCGGCAAATTCGATCATCCCCCGGGTGATCCGCTCGGCACCCGCAATGGTCCCGCTCTCCGCAATTGATCCGCTGTCGCGTACATCAACGAAAACGCCGCCTCCGGCCTTGTGGATGTCGATCGCTTCTTCCGCGGATATACGCGGCACCACAGCATGAGCCTCTTCAAGAAAGTCCTTCGCCGATTTCATTGTCCAAGTCTCCTGTTCGACTGCATTCAAGCCGCAACCTAGCGCAACACGGTGAGCAGGTGTCAATGCAATTGCGGTTACTGTGTCGTCGTCCGGTCGGCGTGTGAAATCAGATCAGCCGACGCTGCATCAACAGGACAAACACGAAACTCGCGCCGATTGAAGTGGTCACAATCCCGATTGGCAACTCCTGCGGAGCGAGCAGGGTTCGGGCAACCAGATCTGAAGATAACAGCAGGATCGACCCGAAGAGTGCCGACAAGCAGAGTGCCGGGCCGTGCAATGGGCCGACGAAAGCCCGCGCCACGTGCGGCACCATCAAGCCCACAAAGCCGATAACACCGGTGATCGACACGAAGATTGCAGTCGAAAAGGCGCAAACCAGGAAAACCTGAAGCCGGAACCGATTGACCCGCACACCAAGACTTTCCGCTGTCAATTCTCCGCCGAGAAGCGCATCCAGCTGGCGATGACGGAACACGGCGAAGAGAACCAGCGCGGCAAACCCTGATACGATCAGCGGCAAAGAGTTCCATTGGGCCAATCCAAGGCCCCCGAGTGTCCAGAACAGGACCGAATGCGCCGCACGCTGATCGCCGGCAAAGACCATGTAGTTGGTGATTGCCGTAAACAGGAACGAGACGGCGAGACCGGCGAGGATCAATTTTTCCGGCCCACGGAAGCCCATGCGACGGACAAGGGCAAGCACGATCAGGGCAGCCAGCATGCCGCCGCAGAACGCTGCGAGCGGCAGCGTCCACACGCCGAGCCGGTCACCGGTGACGGTGATGACAAGCACCGCGCCGGCGGCCGCGCCGGATGACAGCCCGAACAGGAAAGGGTCGGCAAGATCGTTGCGGGTGACCGTCTGCAGCAGGCACCCGACCATGCCAAGCCCGGCTCCGACGAGAATGGCAAGCAGGGCACGGGGAGCGCGCAGATCGACAATGATCCGATCGATCGGCGTGAACGCATTGTAGCCCGACAAGCCGGAAGCCTTGACGAAAGCCGACCACACCTCGGCCGGTGCAATCGGCGTCGAGCCAAGACCGATCGACAGCAAGGAAAGGGCGATCAGGCAGACCGCCCCTCCGAGAATCGTTGCCGGCAGTCGTATCACGACGTCAAAACGCCTCCGGGTTCATCGCCTTGGCGATTTTGGCAATGGCCTTGATGTTCGCAGGTCCGGGCGTCAGCTCCTCGTAGCGCAGCGGCACAAAGCGTTCGGCCTTTACCGCAGAGGTTTCCTTCATGATCGGATGCTTCTTGAGCCAGTCGAGCAGGCCTTGTGCACCGGTGCCGTTCTGATAGTCGAGCAGGATCAGGAATTGCGGATCCGCGGCCGCGACAGCCTCCCAGGACGTACGGCCCCAGCTCGTTTCCATATCACCGGTGACGTTGGTTCCGCCGGCGGCTTCGATCATGGCGTTGATGATGGCATATTTGCCGGCGGTGAAAGGCTTGTCCTCACCGGAGTCGAACAGGAAGACGCGGGTTTTGCCCTCGTTGTTGACGTTTGCCTTGATGTCAGCCAACTCGGCCTTCCAGCCCTCGACCAGTTTTTCAGCCTCGGCAGTTTTCCCGAAAACCGTGCCGAGCCGCAGAATGTCGCTGTAAAGGAGATCCATGGAGGCCGGCTGCTGGTCTTTGTCCAGGTGGATGCAGCTTTCGGAAAGAATCATGGTTTTAATGCCATGGGGTTCCAGCGTATCCGGCGTCACGTCACCACCTGGCTTCATGCCATAGTACCAACCAGCGAAAAACAGGTCGGGATCAGCAGCGATCAGGTTTTCGACCGTCGGATATTTCGGAGCCAGCTCCGGGATCGACCCGCGCTCCTTGTCGAATTCAGGGCTGGTCTTGTACCAGCCGGAAATTCCGGTCACGCCGACCATCTTGTCCTGCAGCCCGAGGGCGAAAGCCATTTCCGACATGTTGATGTCGTGGACAACGAGGCTCTCGGGACTTTTGTCGAAGGTCAGGGTCTCACCGCAATTGTCGACCGAAACGGGAAAGGCGTGAGCAGGCAGACTTAGTGTCAGCAACATCAAAAGAGGGATGTGTTTTTTCACGAGAGGCTCCTTCAGTTTGGATGGATCGGGTGCGAAACAGGGATGTCCAGCACGCTCAGGAATCGGTCTTCATCCGGATGCGGCAAATGCAGAAACTCGACACCGAAAACCTCAAGCACGCGCTTTGGTGTCAGGACTTCACGGGTCGCGCCGTAAGCCACAACATGCGCTTCGTGCATCAGCAGGGTATGGCTCGCAATCTTTGGAATGAGTGCCAGATCGTGCAGCACGCAAACCGTGGTGATCTGGTGGGCTGCGACAACGGAGAGGAGCGCGCCTTTGGCTGCCGGGTCGAGATGGTTGGTGGGCTCATCCAGAAACAGGATATCCGGTTGCTGGCATAGCGCCCTGGCGATTGCCGCCCGTTGAAGTTCGCCCCCGGACAAAAGGCCAAGGCGTGCGCTCTCCTTGCCTGTCAGCCCGACGGATTCAATTGCTTCGGCGATCACTCGCCGGTGAACATCATTCGTTGCGGTGGTGTTGTGCGGGATTCTGCCAAGTGCCACATAGTCGCCGACTGTAAGACGTGGATCCGGTTCATCCCGTTGTCCGACGATCGCGACACGCCGGGAACGCTCCGCCGCGGGGTAGGTGTCTATGGCGCGTCCGAACAGCCGGACGGTTCCTGCTGACGGTGCAAGCAGGCCGGCCAATATGCGCAGCAGCGTCGACTTACCGGCCCCGTTCGGTCCGGCAATTGCAACGACGTCTCCCGAGCCAACGGACAGACTGACCCCGTCGACCAACAGGTGCCGAGGTCCGGCTTGATAGATCAGTCCTTCCGCATCGAGTGCGGTCGGTTGTGATGTTGCGTCAATGGATTCTGCCATCTGCCCTGAAGCGGGGCAGATAAGAACAACGAAAAGCAGGACCGGTTACGGTCTTTTGAAAGTCAATTGCCATCGCGCCCATCGGAAACACCCCGTCCCGTTTGTTGAGTTCAAGCGATGGCAGGTCTCCTGGCTTACGGTTCGTCACACAGCGCCGGCCTTCCCGATCACAGAGGATCAGTGGCTCTCGTGGGCGCGTGCTCACCGCTTACAGTTGCGGGGGCAGCCACGGTTTCGGTCCCTGTTGGGTACGCCTCACCGTGTTCCCTTTTCATCCGCCGTCTCGGTTCGATTCAGCGGAACCATCGGCGGCGACGATGGAGCAAGCGCCACTCAATTGCAATGAATTTTTCGAGGCTTTCTCTCAAAAGGTGTTCGGCAGAGCCGCGGCAATCAACTCCGTTTGCCCCACGCGAGTTTCGCAGCCTTGGCCGCCTATTGGCTCACTGAAACGTACATTTCTCAGCCGTCGCTTGATGCGCGAGCTGACCTGCAACCCGAGAAGTCGGTTGCAACCGCTCTTGTTCGAAAGCAAACGATATGACACCCTTGACCGGTTCTCTTAGCCGCCGACCTGCTCCTTCAGGAGCGGCCCAACACAGAAACCGACAAGCCTCAGGATGGCCCCGGCCAGATGGTCGAACGATGAGTATTGCAGAAAAACAGAGACCTGAAACGGCACTGGCCGGCATTGGCTGGATGGTGTTGACCACCTTCTGTTTTGTCGGCGTGACCGGGATCGTTCGCTATATCGGGACCGACATTCCGGCGGCAGAGGCAGCCTTCATCCGCTACGCAATAGGCTTGCTCTTGTTCTTGCCGTTCATGGGACCGATCTTCCGGAGTCCACCATCCTTGGGATTGCTGAAGCTCTACACCGCGCGTGGTGTGGTTCACGGAATTGCAGTCATTCTGTGGTTCTACGCCATGGCTCGAATTCCTATCGCTGAAGTGACGGCGCTCGGCTACACGGCGCCGATCTTCGTGACCATTGGTGCTGCGTTTTTCTTTCGCGAACGTCTTCACTTTCGCAGGATCGCGGCAGTCGGCGTCGGCTTTCTGGGCACGATGCTGATCTTGAGGCCGGGCTTCCATGAGATTTCCAGCGGGCAGATTGCCCAGCTCATCGCCGCACCGCTGTTCGCTGCCTCGTTCCTGTTCGCCAAACGTCTGACCGAAGACGAAGACCCGGTGATGATCGTCATCATGCTGTCGATCTTCTGCACGCTGACGCTGCTGCCCGGTGCCCTCATTAACTGGGTGACACCAACACTGTCTGAAGTTTTCTGGCTTGCGGTCACCGCGGTTGTGGCGACGACCGGCCACTATACGATGACACGCGCCATCCGTGCCGCACCGCTGACCGTCACGCAGCCCATCAGTTTTCTCCAGCTGATATGGGCCACTGCCCTGGGTATCATGGTTTTCGGCGAGCCGATGGATCCTTTCGTTCTGATCGGAGGCGGCATCGTCGTGGCGGCGATCACCTTCATTTCGCACCGCGAAGCTGTAGCGGCTCGACGTCAGGTAACACCGCCGCCCGCAGCTACAAAAGACTAAGCAAACTCATACACTTGGCACCGATATAAGGGTTGATGACGCCGCGTCTCAATCGCCAAATTTCAATGTTGCATAAATCCATTAATCCATGTATCCATGGAATATGAAAACAAAACAAGCTCTCCAGGGGTTGGGCGCGCTCGCGCATGAAGGGCGCCTGAATCTGTTTCGCCGGCTTGTGCGCGCCGGCCCCAGAGGCATGGCGGCCGGCGAGGTGGCGCGTGCGACCGGCGTCAATTTCACCACGGCATCGGCACAATTGGCGCAACTGGCCAATGCCGGCCTGATTGAGAGCCGCCGCAACGGCCGCTCCGTGGTCTACTCGGCCGACTACGCAACCATCCGCGGCCTCATGGCCTTCCTGCTCAAGGATTGCTGCCAGGAGCGTCCGGAAATTCTGGCGCCGCTATCCGAGATGGCACAGCGGGCCGCCCAGGCTGATGAAAGACAGGGACGCTTGCTATGAAACGCCTGCACATTCACGTATCCGTCGCCGACCTGGACCGGTCGATCCGCTTCTATTCAACGCTGTTCGATGCTCAACCCGGTGTCCGCAAAACCGACTACGCCAAGTGGATGCTTGACGATCCCGCCGTGAACTTTGCCATTTCCACTCGGCCGGGGAGGGCAACCGGCGTCGACCATTTGGGCATCCAGACCACCGATACCGACGGCCTCGACGCCATCTCAGCCCGCCTCAAGGCAGCCGATCAGACCACATTCGACCAGCAGGCGACCACCTGCTGCTACGCCGTCAGCGACAAGACCTGGGTGGAAGATCCAGACGGCGTCCGCTGGGAAAACTTCTTCACCTTCGGAGATTCCGTCACCTACGGCGCGGATGCCTCGGGCGGCTAGTAATTGGCCGCAACAACCGTGGTTGTCAGGAATGCGAGCTGAGCTTTTGGGCTCTTGCGGCGGCACACGTACGCTTGATTCAATCGGGAATGACGGATTTAACCAAAGTGCCGATCTGGTTGCCAGATGGTGTCTGCTCAAGCCAGTGCAGGCGGGTTCGTTCGACCGAGGTGGTAGCGCCGGAAACCGGGTCAAATCCGCTATGGAGTTCGGTTTGCCAGTGGGAAAACAGACCCAGCATTTGCCAGTCGGGAAGTCCGTCTAGCGCGACGCCGCGATCTTCCAGGAATTGTTGCTTGGATCGAACGGATAGTCCCGAGAGCCTGCTGTCCGCGTCTTTGCCGCTCAACCCGTCGGACCGAAGTCCCCAGTAACAATAGGCGTTCAACGCATTTCGGCGCGCGTCTTCCACCCGCCAGCGAAAATAGTCGACCACATCGCCTGTCTCAGGCAGGGGACAAAGCCTGCAATCAAAACACACCGCGGTCCCGACGCTCAACGAAAACGCGGCGCTGGCTTCGCCTGCCAGAACGGAAATGAATTTTCGAACCTTGCCGCCAAATGGCAGAGTGTTGCGGTCGAGCAGTAAAGAGATCTCGTCGCTTTGCGTATAGCAGAGAACCGTCGGAAAACCGGAGCCCATCAGATGTTCGCAGGTCGCGCGCATGCTGTCGTTGAAGCGGCCGTCGAAAGGGCGTTCGAAATCCAGCGTTTCCTTAGTAAGTTTGGTGAAGCCGCGTCCGTCCAAACGGGCGACCAAGTGAGCGTTCTCGGGTACGAACTGGTCGAAATCCAGTTCGTGTTGTCGCATCATGCGATCGAAATCATCGAATTTCACGGGTTGTCCTTTGAAATGGCTTTGGCAATCCCATCTTCACCAACGAAAAAAATCTCGGCAAACCCCTCGTCGTAGGACGGTGGTTCCAGCTTTGCCCGCATCGCACCCAATCCGGCTTCCTTGATCCGCGCCCGACCCGAGCGTTTGCCATTGCGTTGGACGCAGGTATCGAAAGGGACGTCGAAAAAATATGCAATCGGCCTGAAGTGGGCCTCAACACCGGGTATCAGATAGCGTTGCCGTTCCTCTTTGCTGATATTGGTGTTGTCGATAACCAGCCGCTGCCCGACTGAAAAGCAGGCGTCAGTTATGGCTTGTTCTCTGCGGCGGGTGCGCAACATGTCAAGATTGACCCGCAGATGCGTATCGGCGAAGTGCTTAAGGTAGAAGGATGATTTGCCGGCGCCCTGCAGCCCGCAAAAGATGATCAATTCCATGGCTGGCTCTGCAGACTCCGGCTTCTGTCGGAGTCAATCTTCAATGACGAATGAAACGCCGAACGTGCAGCGCACGCCGTCGAGTTCGCCTGGAAACTTGCACACATTCAGGGTCACTTCACCCTTGGCGGACTTGTGCACCAGCTCGTGAGTGAAGCTGGGCTTGCCGCCGTCCAACACGGTGTTGTCGTGCTCGACGAGAGCATCGGCGGTGTCGGCCCATGGGAGTTCGTAATCCGTCTTGCCGACAACATTGCCACCGCCAAACTCGTTGATCGTTGCGTTGCCGAAGATGTAGACACCCTGTTCGTTCTTGGCCCAGAACAGGAATGGCATGGCGTCCATGGCGCCAAGGTCGCTGGATTTCATGAAAGTAACTCCATTGTCGGATCATCGCTGCTTGATGGATAGCCTAGGTGAAATCATGGCCGTTTCGCAAATTAGGTTTCATACGTCGGTTACCAGTCGTATTGACGCGCAATAGTTGTGGCCGTAAGTCAAGCACCTCCAAATTGGGGCATAGCGTGTGGTCATCTATTTCTACTCCCAGACAGAAGCCTATTCGGAACTCTCGAACTTCGCGCCCTTTGGTGTGGAGATGGACGCAGAGTGGTGGCCCACGGTGGAGCATTATTTCCAGGCGCAGAAATTCCACGATCTGGAGCATCGGGCGCGGATTCGACGAGCGACAAAGCCGAAGGACGCCAAATCGCTTGGCCGTAGCCGCGCCGTTCCTCTTCGTTCGGACTGGGAGGAAACCAAGGACGAGATCATGTACCTCGCCGTTCGCAAGAAGTTTCTGACCCATGCCGGTCCGCGGGAAATCCTGCTGAACACAGCCGATGAGGAGTTGGTCGAGAATGCACCCATGGATGCCTATTGGGGTTGCGGACCAGATGGTAACGGACTGAACAAGCTTGGCAAAATTCTGATGCAGGTACGGCAGGAGTTGCGGTCGTCTCGACGCGAATAGATCTTCAACGCATTCGTGTTGCATTCATCAATATTCTTGAACTGTTGCTGCGTGCTCTTTCGTTAGACATGGGCTTCAACCCGCAATAGGGTGCCGGCCATGACCACCACCCCCCAGTCTCTCGACAGTGGCTATTCCTGGAAACGGCTTTCGATCACGCTGTTGATCGCGGCGATCGCCAATGCTGGCATGTGGGCGATTGTCGTCATCATGCCGTCGGTGCAGACCGAATTCGGCACCGACCGGGCGGGCGTTTCGTTGCCCTTCACGATGACCATGGTCGGCTTTGCGGCCGGCAGCATCGCAATTGGACGGGCGATCGACCGCTTTGGGGTCAGTCTGTCTTTGATCGGGTCGGCGATCCTGATCGCCATAGGCTATTTCCTGGCGGCGCTGAGCACATCCATCTATGTGTTGTCGGCCTGCCAGATTCTGATCGGCTTTGGCACCGCCGTCGGTTTCGGACCGCTGATCGCGGACATCTCTCATTGGTTTTTGCGTCGACGCGGTATTGCTGTGGCAATCGTTGCCAGCGGCAACTACATTTCCGGCGTCATCTGGCCACAATTGCTGACCCCGGTCCTGGTGGGGTCCGGCTGGCAGACGGCCTATTTCATCCTTGCGGTGGCGTCACTGACATTGATCCCACTGTCGCTCCTGTTGCGGCGCAGGGTTCCGTTCGAGGCGACACAGAGTGCGGACACACTGGCAGCGGACAACGCGCGAACGGTGCAGATGTCACCGCGCATGTTCCAATGGCTTCTGGTGGTTGCCGGGCTTGGCTGCTGCGTCGCCATGGCGATGCCACAGGTTCATATCGTTTCTCTCTGTGTCGATCTCGGTTATGGGCCGGCCGCCGGGGCTCAGATGCTGTCGTTCATGCTGTTTGCCGGCATCATTTCGCGCATCACCTTCGGCATGATTGCCGACCGCCTGGGCGGCGTCCTGACGCTTCTGATCAGTTCGACCCTGCAGGGCATTGCGCTTTTCTTCTACCTGCCGTTCAACGGTCTTGCCTCGCTCTACATTGTCAGCCTGGTCTTTGGCCTGTCGCAGGGCGGGATCGTCCCGAGTTATGCGTTGATCGTGCGAGAATACTTGCCAGCGCGTGAGGCCGGCGCCCGGGTCGGAACTGTTCTCACGGCAACCATTATCGGCATGGCGCTTGGTGGCTGGTTGTCCGGCTGGATCTATGACATGACCGGCTCCTACAAGATGGCCTTTGTCAACGGCATCCTCTGGAACCTGCTGAACATCGTCATCATGGGCATGATTTTCCTGAAGTCTCGCACCACCACGCCGGCCGCGGCATGACCGCAACCACAGTGGCGCAGGCCGACCGGCCGTTTGTCGGCGTTGTCCTGATCATCGGCTTTTGCATGCTTGCGCCGCTTGGCGACAGCTTTGCCAAGCTGCTTGGCGAAACCATTCCGCTCGGCCAGCTTTTACTTATTCGCTTCGGCATCCAGGCGGTTCTGCTGCTGCCAGCGCTGATATACGCCGGCAGGACGATCAGGCTATCGCGCCGCGTCATGCGGTTGACGGTGATCCGAACCATTCTTCACATCCTCGGCATCGGAGCGTTTTTCAACGCATTGCGCTATTTGCCGCTCGCCGATGCGCTCGCCATCGCCTTCGTCATGCCATTCATACTTCTGCTATTGGGCCGCATGGTGCTTGGCGAGGAAGTCGGGCCGCGTCGTCTGGCGGCCTGCGTCGTCGGTTTCATTGGCACGCTTCTGGTGATCCAGCCGAGCTTTGCGGCAGTTGGTGCGCCCGCATTGTTGCCGCTGGTGGTGGCAGTGACGTTTTCGCTGTTCATGCTGGTAACCCGACAGGTCGCCAAGGAACTGGAGCCGATCCACCAGCAGGCCATAAGCGGTCTTGTCGCCGTTGGCATACTGGCACCGATTGTGCTGGTCGGCTGGGGTGCCGACCTGCCGATGATTGGAGCCGTCAGCTTTGGAATGACCGAAGGACTACTCCTGGCAGCCGTCGGTATCATCGGCACAGTTGCGCACCTGATGATGACCTGGGCGCTGCGCTTCGCCCCGTCAGCCACGCTGGCGCCGATGCAGTATCTGGAAATCCCGTTCGCAACTGTCGTCGGGTTTCTGATGTTCGGCGACCTGCCGAACGGCTTGGCCGCCATAGGCATTGTCATTACGATGCTGGCCGGTCTCTATGTGGTGTTCCGCGAAAGCGCAAAGGTCGAACCGGTGCCGCCGGAAGCGTGACGCTCCCGCGATTCAGCTTTTGTTAACGGGTGCGGCTCAGGGTTTCTTTGTTGTTTGGCGAAAACGCGGGCAGCGGGAGCGGCCGATCGATGACTCGAACGCGTATACTTGCCGGGGCACTCGCATGTTTCGCCGTGGTTTTCTTGGCCACAGCAGCCGCCGCCTCCGACCGGCGGACCCACCTCCTGGCCGTCGGCATCTGCCCGCCCTGGAAGACGGGTGGCCAGACCTCGCCCGCCTGCGCCAACAATGTTGCGGCGATCAAGAAGGCGATCGGTCCGGCGCTGGGCGTGAACGACGCCGACGCGCACACACTGCTTGATGCAGAGGCGACGTACAGCGGGCTGGATGGGGCACTCGACCGGATAGCCACCCAAGCCGGACCCAGCGACCGTGTCGTCCTCTATTTCAGCGTCCACGGCGGCGCTCTCCATCAGGTGGCCGATTATCGGTCCGAGTTACAGCATTCCGGTACGTTTGAGCCGATTCACGACACCGGGGTATTGATGCTCTGGACACTGGAACAGCCATTTACAACAGTGTCCGCTCTTGAAGCGAAGCAGTGGATCAGCGGTTCGGATCTCGCCCGGATGATCGATCGCATCGAAGCGGCCGAACTGATCATACTTCTTGATTCCTGCAATGCCGCCATCGAATTCGATGCCTTTGCGTCCGTGGACACCGCAACGGAAAAACAGCGGCGCGCAATCGTCGCGTCGGCGCTGTCCTGGCAATTCGCCAATTTCGATCGTTCGGGATCGATGGCGTTGTTCACTTCGAACCTGGCGCCGGCGATCTCCGCTGCAGCATCCAGTTTTGCCGAAGCGATCGAGGCGGCGGCAGACAAAACCCGGGCAGATGCCAAAACCCTGTGCCCCGGATCGGCCGTGGTCCGATCGATCGAAAAACACTACGGCGTGGAACAGCAGGTCGCACGTCGCATTTGCGAACAAACACCCGTTGCCAGCGATCCGCACGGATTGCTCGACACGATTTCACTGAACCGTTAATCGGCATCAAGGAGGCAAACATGCGAGTAATTTCAATGATGGCGGCATTCCTAGCCGCAACACTGAGCGCTGCGCCCATTGCAGCACAGGACCTCGCTGGCGTCCTCAAATCCAGCTGGGGTATCGATGATACGCCTGTGGGCGTCTATTGCGCGGTCAATCAGGTCCGGCTGCTGGCCCAAACGGCTGAAGATTGCCGCAAGGCCGGCGGGACCGTGACGCACAGCCTCACGACCACGGCCACGCCGGTCGATCAATAGTCGATCAGTCGCCATGCGCGGCGCGCGGCCGGATCAACCGGCCGGTTTCGCGCTGTTCAAAAATGTGGGCGATCCAGCCGGCCGTCCGTCCGACCGCAAAGATGCCCAGCCCCGAGCCGGCGGGCAGTTTCAGTGCGCGCTCAAGATGGGCGAGGCCGAAATCGAGCGTCGGTTGGCTGCCCGTTTCCGCGACGATCTGTTCAAGCCTCTTCTGCCAGCGAACGGATAGTGGAAGTTGCAACAGGATTTCGGCTGTCCGCGGGTCGCCGTCCGGATAGAGCGGATGGCCGAAGCCCGGTGGCGGATGTCCCTCTGAGTGGGGAGGCCCCCCGGCATCGACAGCATTCATCCAGCCGCGACACAGCGATGTGATGCCGCCATGCAGTGTGCCGGACAGGGTCGACAGCCCGGCCAGCAAGGCCGCAGGCATTGAAGCGCCGGCCGACGCCGCGACCCGTGCCGCATAGGTCGATGCGTTGAGTTCGTGATCGGCACAGAGAACCAGCGCGCGTCGGATGAGATCTGCCGAAACGTCATCCGTGGACCACGCTTGCGCCAGCAGTTCGTGAACCGGAAGGGATGGTGGAGCGCCTCTGCCTGCCGCACACTCAGCCACCATCCGGCCAAGCTGAGCCGCCCGTGGCCGGCCATTGCCCCGCCGTCCCAGCGCCGTTTCTGATGCCAGATTCAACAGGATCCGATCGAACGGCAGCTTCGCCTGCGGCACGACGAAAGCGGGCATCGGCATGTCCGGCCGGGATCGGACCCCGGCCAGCAAGTGCAGTGTCTCCTCGAAGGTGAGGCTGCGAGAGAGTTCGACCGCGTCGCGTCCGCGATAGAAAAACCGCCCGTCAGCAATGCGGGTGATCTTGGAGCTGAGAACCGGCTCGCCCCAGTCGATCGTGGATGCGGCCACGGCGCTACGGGACCGACCGCGCTGTTTGCGGTTCGACAGTGTTTCGATGTCGCGCCGGTCATAAAGGCTTTTGCGAGCGTCGGCCGGATGCGCCATGGCGCGCACCAAACCCCGGCTGACATAGGCGTAGAGCGTATCGCGGGAGATCCCGAGTCGGGCACAGGCCTCGCCGGAACCGATCGTGCAGTAGCCGCCATCTTCGGACATTTTCATATTGATTATCTTGATCAAGATTGACCCCTCGTCAAGCATCCTCTTGAAGTGCCGCCAACGCAATTCAGAGCGAGGACATCCGATGACAAAGCCGATTGTTGAAGAGATTGCCGAGGCATTTCCCACGGGCGGAGAACCCCTCGACCTGTCGCAACTGACGGAAACCGGAGAGGGTGATCTGCCATCCTGGTTTGAGGTCACAGACCTCGCGGTTGCGTCGATTGGCATCACCGGTCTCATGCTCGCACGCCTCGTAGATCTTGCGGATCCGCCGCAGGTCGTTGTCGACAGGCGGCTGGCGTCTTTCTGGTTCAACATGACCTTGAGACCAGTGAATTGGGAGCTGCCATCGCCATGGGATCCCGTTGCCGGCGACTATCGGTCAGCGGATGGTTGGATCCGGTTGCACACAAACGCACCGCATCACCGTAGGGCGGCACTATCGGTTCTGAATGTTGAGGCAGAGCGGGACGCGGTTGCATCGGCGGTATCAGCATGGACCTCGACCGATCTGGAGACAGCGATCGTCGAGGCCGGGGGCTGCGCGGCGGAAATGCGTGACCTGCAAGCCTGGTCCGACCATCCGCAGGGCAGGGCGGTCGCTGGGGAGCCCTTAGTAAACTGGCAGTCCTATGACGGTGAAGGCCCCACCTTTCGCACGCAAAGCCGGGAGCGTCCGCTGGCTGGCTTCAAGGTCCTCGACTTGACCCGAGTGCTCGCCGGCCCGGTCGGAGGCCGGTTTCTGGCTGCTTATGGCGCGGACGTCCTGCGCATCGATCCGCATGGTTGGGACGAACCGGCCGTTGTGCCCGAAGTCACATTGGGCAAGCGCTGCGCCGGTCTCGATTTGACCAACAAGGCCGATAGAACCGTGTTCGAACGCTTGCTTTCCGACGCTGACGTTTTTCTGCATGGTTATCGTTCGGACGCGCTTGACCGCCTGGGGTATGACTCCGAGACAGTCCGACGCCTCAACCCGTGCATTGTCGATGTGGCACTGAATGCTTATGGCTGGACTGGGCCGTGGAGTGCGCGCCGCGGCTTCGACAGCCTTCTGCAGATGAGCAGTGGCATTGCCGCCCACGGCATGGCAATGGCCGCATCCGATCGTCCGAAGCCGCTGCCGGTCCAGGCGCTCGATCACGCCACCGGCTATTTCATGGCAGCCGCCGTGTTGCACGCACTGGCCGAGGGTGCTGCCACCGGCCAGGCCTTGACCGCGCGATTGTCACTTGCTCGAACGGCCGGTCTGCTGGCCAGCTATCGTCGTGGCTCAATCGGAGACATCGCCGAAGAAAACGACATCGATGTCGATCCTGGCGTCGAAAACACTGACTGGGGCCCGGCCCGGCGGATCCGCTTTCCGCTGACGATGGACGGCATGGAGCACAGCTGGGATTATCCGGCCAGCCGCCTGCGCAGCGCGGAACCCGTCTTCAAGACTTCCGATCGCGATAGTCGATGAACAGAACCGCGAGCCGGTAAAGCACCACCGAATTCAACACGTGCCACATGAAGTGGGTGCCGAGCGGGAATGTGCCGCACAGCGGTTCGTCCGCCATGCGGAAGGCGATCGACAGGAAGAACACGATCCCCGTGACCAGAAGGTTGACTGAGACCGCAACGTCGCGGCTGCGCATCAGGAAGCCGATAATGAGAATGGCAAAGAGCGCCGGAAGATATCCGGCGGACGATCCCGCAAGCGGGGTCAGCAGCGGCACGATAACGGCGCTTGCCGGGATGAAGGCGGCTGTCGCAAGGGCAGCGCCCCAGATCGGCAAGGCCAGGTAGTGGCGTATGGCGAGATAGAGACAGGCCAGAATGAACACGAGGATCGGGATCACGTCCGCTGCCCCGGCCCAACGGGTCGCGAATGTATGGAACAGAAACGATCCGATGCCGATGATCCCGATCAGGAGGACCAGGAACAGTCCGGATGCCGTCTTGCCGGTGCTGTTGCGCCAGACCAGATATGCCAGGATCGCGGCGATGATGAAGGCCAAATTGGTGATCGCGTTGATCGGCTCCGACCAGAAGGACGCATCAATGCGTTCACAATAATTGTCGACCGTTTCGTTCACGCGATTACCCCGAGCAAGATGCAGACAGACGTAACCTATTCCCCCGGAGGGTGAGATCAAGGTTGCTGTTGGATCAGCGCACAATCGGGCATAGTGGGTCTGTTCAGCCTTGAGGCGAGGAAGCGGTTATGGACCTTTATATCGACACGGAATTCAACGGTTTCGGCGGCGCGCTGATGTCCATGGCTGTGGTCAGCGCCGATAGCCATGAATGGTATGAGACCCTGCCGTTGCCCGCGGAAATCGAACCCTGGGTCGCAACCCATGTGGTGCCGATCCTCGACAAACCGCCGGTAGATCGTATCCAGTTCAACCGCTCTCTCTTCGTCTTCCTGGCACGCTTTCCGGATATCCATGTCTATGCCGACTGGTACACGGACCTCGTCCATTTCTTCGATTCCTTTGCCGGCCCCAACCATGGATCTTCCTTTCACCGTGCCTGTGATGCAACGTTGTTGAAAACTGTGCCTGAGCTGGCGCCGGAAAAGCCGCACAACGCGCTGTCTGACGCACGGGCGCTGCGTGATTGGCACGTAGAGCTTTAGAGGCAGGCCTGATCCGTTGCTCAGGTAGGTGTCCCGGCGTTCGGAATACACCGTCGCGCAACCATTGCCGCAAGCTGATCAGCAACATCGGCTGTCATTGAATGTACGCCACCGATACTTACGTATCAGGTGATCAACGAAGTTCCAGATCGTTTCAACAGTCCGTCGAGTTGGTCAGGCGGTGCTTTGGAAATCAGGAATGTGCTCGCAGGCCCAGGCTGGGATGAGCGGATCCTGTGGATCGAGCGAACGGAATGCGTCGTTGAAATCGGAACAGGCAAAAAAACTAAATCGGCTTATCTGGCTATGGCGGCTGCGCAATGCCGCCGCGGCGGCACTCATCGTGGTGCCTATCGCGCTCATCGCGCTCTGGTTCCTGTGGCCGGACCCGATCGTGAGCACCAGCGAATTGGAGGGCACAGTTGCCCGCTGGACACGTCAGCAGTCCTACGAAGGCACCGGCAAGCTCGTCGCTACAGTCACCTTGAAGGACGGCCGCGAAGTTCAGGTGGTTTCCTCGGGAAACAGGCAGGTCGTGGCGGGCGATACGGTCAGGCTTGAACGGGTAGAGAAGGAATCGGGTGCAACCTACTACCGATTTGCTCGTTAGGAGGAAAATCGGCGAACCTCTTTTACCCGGTGGGCACTGAAACCCATTTGCCTGCAAGGCAGCAAACTCGCGAGATGCTATGATGTGCCGGCGTGAACGAACGTCGAAAGGGCGAAGCCATGATCATGCGCATTTTCCAAGTCGTAGTCCGGCCCGGAAAGGAAGCGGCTTTCAGCGAGTTCTTCCATGAAACGGCGATTCCGCTGATGAAGGGAACCGAGGGCATTGTGTCGGTTCTGCCGGGAGCACCGCGGCCAGACAGCCCCCGTGAGTTCAGCTTCGTGATGGTGTGGAAGGATCTGGAATCTCTCAAGGCCTTTGTTGGCGAAGACTACAAGAGCCCCCATATCGATCCGGCCGAAGCAGAGCTGGTGGAGTCTCGGTCAATCAGTCACTACGAGCTGGTGGAGGCATAAGCTGCTGCTGATCCTGATACCCCCGCGTGGGTGCGTTCCGCTCAAGCGCCGCTTCGGTCTTCATGATGAGCGCCGATGCGATCAGCCGCCATTTTCTTCAGCGCCATACGGTCAACTTTGCCTGTGACGTTCAGGGGCATCTGGTCAAGGAAGATGATTGCTTCAGGAGCCTTGTATCCAATCTCCCTCCGGGCGACATCGATAATGCTCTTTGGGGATGGATTGTCTGCGACGGCTTTGAGTGTGACATAGGCCCAGACGTTTTCACCATGCAGATTGTTATGCACACCCACTGCCCCGGCCATGTCAACGGCGGGGTGAAGCATGACCGCTTCCTCGACCTCCTGCGGCGCAATGTTCGATCCGTCGTGTACGATGATCTGCTTGGTCCGACCCTTGAACCAAAGGAAGCCGCCGGCGTCGACCGACATGACATCGCCGGTGTTGAACCAGCCATCGGAGAAGCACTCCGCGTTTTCCCTGGGACTGTTCCAGTAGCCCTGGCAAACCGGAGCGCCGGACAGCCACAGCGCACCTTCTGAAACCTCAATTCCGGTGTCATCCCGGATCGACCCCGTGTAGCCGGGGCAGACATGGCCGACCGACCCCGGTTTTGCCGTGCCATCCACCGGGCCAAGCGTGAAGTCAGCGGCTTCGGTCAGCCCATAGGATTCGGTGATTGGGATCCCTGTAAGGTCCAGGAACTTGCGGTCCACATCCACCGGAAACTTGTCGCCACCGCTGATCAAAAGGCGAACTGAACGGAAGTCTTCCCTGGTCGCTTCGTGGCTGTGCAGAAAAGAAACAAGCGCCGCAGGAAGAGCAACAACCACAGTCGGTTTGTGTTGCCGAAGCTCGGAGAGGAGAGCGTCCGGGTCCGAACGACGATTGAGAACGATCTTTGATCGCGCGAACAACGCGCACAATGCCGTCGACAGACTTCCCACATGCGAAATCGAGCCGCCGGGGAAAACGACGTCGTTGTCCTCCAGTTTCATCGCCTGGGCGAAACTCGCCACGATCGAACCAAACGACATGATGCTGTGCATCACCCCTTTTGGTTTGCCCGTGCTGCCGGATGTGAAGAAAATCAGTGCCGTTGCGTCAATGTCGACGGCGGGTAGGGCAACCTGCGGCATCGGACCGGACATCAATTCGGTGTAGGACCGCGCGCCCTTGAAGTCGCCGGCCACCGAGACCAGCCCTTTGGGCAATTTGCCTGCCATCTCACATTCGGCGATATCGGCCTGCCTTTCGGCATGAACAAAAAGCATCTGCGCATCGCAGAACCCAAGCGCATAGTCGATGTTTGCAGGTGTGTAGCGATAGTTGAGTGGCGTGGCGATAACTCCGGCTTTGAAGCAGGCCAGGTAAAAGATCAGAAGCTCACCGCAATTGGGCATCAGGGACGCGACGCGATCGCCCTGGTTCAAGTCGGATTCGATCAGACGCGCCGCCAGTTTTCTGACGTCGGCAGCAAGCTCCTCCCAGGTCCAGGATCTGGAATCGGCCACCAGGACAGTGTCTTGGGGAGGTGACTTGGCTGGACCATCGACCAAGTCGTTCAAGAGAGCTGGTCCAGAGAGCTGAGGACCGGAGAAGGGCATCTGGAATCCCACTTGGTCGTGACCATTGTCAGGTTTTCAATGCGGACCCGTCGAAGCCGTGACCACACTCAAGCTTGGCTCGGACGTCCGCATAACCTTGAACTAGAATGCCTGCGTGACATCACGACGTCCAGAAGAAATGGCGTTCGGAATATTGAGGGCCGGCCGTTCAAATCGAAAAAACCGAGCTTACCCGATTCCGACCTTCAGAGTCCGAACTGGCCGGCGCTGTGGTCGATATCGAGTTCCATCCGGTCAGCCGCGAAGTTGGTCAGTGAATACTCGACCCGCGTACCGTCGAGCTCCGCATTGATCGCTTCCGTCACAAGAACGATGGCGCCCGGCGACAAGTCCAGGTCTTCGAGGATTTGAGGATTGGCATGACGGGCCGAAATCCGAGTCGAAATACGGACATAATCATCGACGCCCAGTTTTTTCAGCGTTGCGGTGACGGACTCAAACTCCTTGAACGTCTCGGCAAACTTCGGAAAACGGCTTGCATCGAACCAGTTCGTCGAAGCCGAGATGGGCAGACCGTCCGCACTCGACAACGTATTGAGCCGCACCACCGGCGCGCCGGTTTCCAAGCCCAGTCCCTCGGCCACTCTTTTGCTGGCCGGTTCCACCCGATGGGCCTTCAATCGACCGCCACGCTGCCGGGTCTGGTGGGCCAGGCCCTCGGAAAACCGGGTGCGGCGGCCCACCGGATAGCGCAGCCTCTCGCGCCGCTCGATGAAGGTGCCGCGGCCCTGTTCGACCCGCAAAACGCCTTCGCGGGTCAGGGCGGCGATGGCATTGCGCACTGTATGGCGATTGACGTCGAAACGTTTGGCCAGAGCGATTTCACCCGGCAGCGTTTGCTGATCATCGAACTCGCCGGTGCCGATCGCTATACGAATCTGGTCGGCGATCTGCCGCCACAGGGCTATGCCGCTATGGCGCTCAACAAGGCTCATGAATCACCGCTCCAGTCATACGATTGTCATCTTGGCCCGGTAGAGCTAACATCAAGATGTCTAGTTGTCTAGATAAGTAGACAAATGAGGAATTCGATGAGCAATCAGACAGGTGATGCGACGGAGCTGACTCCGGCCCAGGCGGCGCGTCAGGCGGCCATGGCTGCCCTGGCGCGCGCCGAACCGGAGGAACTGGAAACGGCCTGGAATGACTGGCCCGACCAACCGGAGGTCCGCTTGCTGCGCGGGCCCGAAACCGGGTTGGTGATGGTCCGCGGCCGCATGGGCGGTGGCGGTGCCGCCTTCAATCTCGGTGAGGCGACCGTGACCCGTGCAACGGTTGAATTATCGACCGGATTGGTGGGCCATTCCCACGCGCTTGGTACTGACAGGGACAAGGCTCGCCACGCCGCAATCTTCGACGCTCTGTGGCAGGACGAAAGCCATCGCCAGGCTGTCGAGCAAAACATCTTGTCGCCCATTCGCCGCCGCCTTGCCGACGAGGACACGGCGCGCCGCGACGAGACCGCGGCCACGCGCGTCGATTTCTTCACCATGGTTCGGGGGGAAGACTGATGGAACCGCAAACCGCAACCAACGGATCGATTTACCGTGGCGGCCTCGCTGATCCGGTCTTCGATGCTCAATCGGTTTTCCGCCGCATCATGGATGCTTTGGCACGTCCGGGAACCGTCCAGGCGGTCGATCCGGTCGCTGCGCCGCCGGCGCCGCTTTCCCAGACGGTCGGAGCCATTGCGACGACGCTGTTCGATCATGACACGAACATCTGGCTCGACCCGCAGCTGGCCAAGCGCGAGTCGGTGACCGAATGGCTGACATTCCATACGGCCGCGCCCATCGCGGACCAGCAGATCGATGCGCAATTTGCCATTGTAGCGGACCGCGCAGTCCTTCCGTCACTCGAGAGCTTCAACCAGGGAACCCAGGAATATCCCGATCGTTCGACGACCGTGATCCTGCAGATCGAAAGCCTGACAGGCGGTGCGACGCTGCAGCTCAGCGGTCCCGGCATCAAGGATGTCCATACGGTCGAGCCGACCGGCCTGCCGCCGCACTTTTGCGAGCAGTGGGCAGGCAATGGCAACCGTTATCCCCGCGGTGTCGATGTCATTCTGGCAGCGCCTGAGGGGATCATCGGGCTGCCGCGCACCGTGAAGATCAAAGGCGCGGAGGAGGCCAGGTAATGTATGTAGCGGTCAAGGGTGGCGAGAAGGCCATCCAAAATGCCCACCAACTGCTTGCCGACCGGCGCCGTGGCGACCGTTCGGTCCCGGCTTTGACGCTGGAACAGATAGTCGAACAGCTCGGCCTCGCCGTCGATCGGGTCATGAGTGAGGGGTCGCTCTATGATCGCGAGTTGGCCGCATTGGCGGTCAAACAGGCGCGCGGCGATCTGATCGAAGCGATCTTCCTGTTGCGGGCCTATCGTACGACACTGCCGCGCTTCGGACATTCGGTACCGGTCGACACAGGCGCAATGCTCATCGAACGGCGCATTTCGGCGACCTACAAGGATCTGCCGGGCGGGCAACTGCTCGGACCCACCTTCGACTATACGCACCGCCTGCTCGATCCTGAGCTGATGGAAGATGCCGAAGTGGAAACACCGGATCGTCGAGAGGGTGACGATGGTCGAACGCCGCGCGTCTCCGAGATCCTGGCCCACGAAGGGTTGATCGAGGGCGATGGCGACCTGCCGGACGATCATGTGACCGGCGACCTGACACGCGAGCCGATGGAATTCCCGATGGAGCGGGATGTGCGTCTGCAGGCGTTGGCGCGGGGTGATGAGGGTTTCCTACTGGCACTCGGCTATTCGACACAGCGCGGCTATGGCCGCAGCCATCCGTTCGCCGGAGAAATTCGCATCGGCGAGGTGGAGGTGGAGCTCGACGTGCCGGAGCTTGGCTTTTCCGTCTCACTCGGACGCATCCGCGTAACCGAGTGCCAGATGGTCAACCAGTTCAAGGGATCGGCCAAGTCGCCACCGCAATTCACCCGCGGCTATGGCCTGGTCTTCGGGCATAGCGAGCGCAAGGCCATGTCGATGTCGCTGGTCGACCGGTCACTGCGGGCGCAGGAACTTGGCGAGGACATAACGGCACCGGCGCAGGACGAGGAGTTCGTGATCTCGCATTCCGACAATGTGCAATCGACCGGCTTCGTCGAACACCTGAAGCTGCCGCATTATGTCGACTTCCAGGCGGAACTCGACCTGGTGCGCCGCATGCGCCGGGAATTCGATGAGGCGCAAGACGCGCGCGATGACGATACGCTGGAGGCCGCGGAATGAACGTGCATTCGACGCTGGCGAGCTACAACTTCGCCTATCTCGACGAACAGACCAAGCGCATGATCCGCCGGGCGATCCTCAAGGCCATTGCCATTCCGGGTTATCAGGTGCCATTCGCCAGTCGCGAAATGCCGATGCCCTATGGCTGGGGAACCGGAGGGGTTCAGGTAACCGCTTCGGTGATCGGCCCTGACGATACGCTCAAGGTCATCGACCAGGGCGCGGACGACACCACCAACGCCGTGTCGATCCGGGCTTTCTTCCAGAAAGTTGCCAAGGTCGCGGTCACCACGGAAACCGGCAATGCGACGATCATCCAGACCCGGCACCGGATTCCGGAGGAAACGCTCACCGAGGGCCAGATCCTGGTCTATCAGGTGCCGATTCCGGAACCCCTTAGGTTCCTCGAGCCGCGCGAGACCGAGACCCGCAAGATGCACGCGCTCGAGGAATACGGGCTGATGCATGTGAAGCTTTACGAGGACATCGCCAAGAACGGGCACATTGCAACCACCTATGCTTACCCGGTGAAGGTCAAGGACCGCTACGTCATGGATCCGTCGCCCACACCGAAATTCGACAATCCGAAGATGCATCAGTCGCAGGCATTGCAGCTCTTCGGCGCCGGGCGAGAGAAGCGCATTTATGCCATCCCGCCCTATACGGACGTCGTCAGCCTGGACTTCGACGACCATCCTTTCGAAGTGCAGAAGTTCAAGGAGCCCTGCGCCTTGTGCGGTGCGCGCAACGTGTACCTCGATGAGGTGGTTCTCGACGACAGGGGCGGGCGCATGTTCGTCTGCTCCGACACCGATCATTGCGAAAAACGCCGTGCGGCCGGTCACCGCGGACCGCTCGCCGGCAACCCTGAGGAGATCGCGCCATGAGCGACCAGCCCCTGTTGCGTGTCGGCGGCGTTACCAAGTTCTACGGCAATCGTGTCGGCTGTCGCGAAGTATCCTTCGAGCTGTGGCCCGGCGAAGTGCTGGCCGTGGTCGGTGAATCCGGCTCCGGCAAAACGACGTTGCTCGACTGCATTTCGACCCGCATGCTGCCCACATCCGGCACGGTCGAATACCGCATGCGCGACGGCGTGTTCCGCAACCTCTACGAGTTGGGAGAAGCTGAACGGCGCTTTCTGATGCGCACCGACTGGGGTTTCGTGCATCAAAACCCGGCCGACGGGCTGCGCATGACCGTCTCGGCCGGCGCCAATGTCGGCGAACGGCTGATGGCCATCGGCGAACGGCACTACGGCAACATCCGCGAGACCGCGTCCGACTGGCTGGAACGGGTGGAAATCGCCACCGATAGGATCGACGACCAGCCTCGCGCATTCTCGGGCGGCATGCGTCAGCGCTTGCAGATCGCCAGAAACCTGGTCACCGGTCCGCGGCTTGTCTTCATGGACGAACCGACCGGCGGTCTCGACGTCTCCGTTCAGGCACGCTTGCTCGATCTGATGCGTGGGCTGGTCAATGATCTGGGTCTTGCTGCCGTCGTCGTCACTCACGACCTTGCGGTCGCGCGTCTGCTGTCGCACCGGATGATGGTGATGAAGGACGGCGGTGTGGTTGAGCACGGGCTGACGGATCGGGTTCTCGACGACCCACGCGAGCCCTATACGCAACTTCTCGTTTCGTCGATTTTGCAGGTCTAGGAGCAGGATCATGGCAACTCCGCTTGTTGTTTCGGAAGTCGCAAAAAGTTTCACCATGCATTTGCGTGACGGTGTCCGTCTGCCGGTGGTCGATGCTGTCACCTTTTCGGTGGCCGCTGGAGAGTGCGCCGTGCTTGGCGGACCGTCAGGCGTCGGCAAAAGCTCGATCCTCAAGATGCTTTATGGCAACTATTCCGTCGATCAGGGGCAGATCCTGGTCACCCACGAGGATGTAACCGTCGACCTTGCCAGTGCAGACCCGCGCACAGTGTTGCGCATTCGTCGCGACGTCATTGGTTACGTCAGTCAGTTTCTGCGTACCGTGCCGCGGGTTGCAGCCGTTGATGTCGTGGCTGAGCCGTTGGTGATCCAGGGGGTCGAGCCGGAAACCGCACATAGGCGCGCGACCGAGTTGCTCGAACAGCTCAATCTTCCGGAAAAACTCTGGACACTTCCGCCGGCGACGTTTTCCGGAGGCGAGCAGCAGCGGGTCAACATCGCACGTGGCTTCATCACCGATCATCCGGTGCTGCTGTTGGATGAGCCGACTGCCTCGCTCGATGCGGCCAATCGCGCGGTGGTCATCGAACTGATCAGACGCAAGAAGGCCGAGGGCAAGGCGCTGCTCGGCATTTTTCATGACCAGGATGTTCGCGATGCGGTCGCCGATCGGATCATCGACGTGACCAGCTTTGCGGCCACCCGGACCGCGGCCTGATGAAACTCTCCGAAGAACCGCTGATCCACGCCACCGCTCAGGTTCGCGGCAGCACCTTCGGGCGGTACACGGAGGTTGATGAGCGCTGCCGCATCGTCGAATCCGAATTGGACGATTATTCCTACATCATGCGTGACGGCGATCTTTGGGCGACGACCGTGGGTAAATTCGTCAATATCGCCAGCCATGTCCGCATCAACGCCACCAACCATCCGACCTGGCGGGCGACCCAGCATCATTTCACCTACCGGGCCGGCGACTATTTCGCCGGCGAGAGCAACGAGACCGAGTTCTTCGACTGGCGGCGCGACCACCGCGTCGTCATCGGGCACGATGTCTGGATCGGACATGGCGCAACCATCCTTCCAGGCGTACGGGTCGGCAACGGCGCGGTGATTGGCGCTGGCGCGGTCGTGTCGAAGAATGTCGAGCCATACACCATCGTCGGCGGCGTGCCTTCAAAGGACATTCGCCGCCGCTTTTCAGCCGAAACCGCGAATGCGATGGAAACCATTGCCTGGTGGGATTGGAGCCATGAGCGTCTGCATGAGGCGCTGGCCGATTTTCGCGCTTTGACCGCCGACCAATTCGTCGCCAAATACATCTGATGCGGCGCAAGAAGCGCTGAGTTGCGACGTGGGATCGGTTTGGTCCGATCCCGCGTTTTTCCTTATTTTGCAGGCAGTTGAAGAAGCAACCGGGGATAACCTCACCGGGTTTGTGGATTGTTACAAAGCTGACATCAAACTGACATTGGCCGGTTACCTGGACCCCTTATCGCATCCCAACGGCAAGACAAAAAAGGGGTTGGGGCATCCAATGCTGAGGCTTGAAAAAGTAACACGCCGGTTTGGTGAATTCGCGGCCGTGCGCGATGTGACGCTGACAATTCCCCAGGGACAGATGGTTGGCGTTATCGGTCGGTCGGGCGCAGGCAAGTCGACCCTGTTGCGCATGCTCAACCGGCTGATCGATCCGAGCAGCGGCGTCATCAGATTCAACGAGACGCAGGTTTCAAACCTCAGCGGCGCGATGCTGCGCAACTGGCAGCGCGACTGCGCCATGATCTTTCAGCAATTCAATCTCGTTCCCCGGCTGAACGTCCTGACTAACGTGCTGCTCGGTCGGCTAAACCATCGTTCAACACTGCTCAATTTGATCGGCTCGTTTTCGCGTGAGGAAAGGGCGATGGCGATCGCCGCACTGGAGCGGCTTGGCATTGCCCAGACAGCACTTCAACGCGCCGGCACACTTTCCGGCGGACAGCAGCAGAGGGTCGCCATCGCCCGAGCGCTGATGCAACAGCCGAAAATGCTTCTGGCCGACGAACCGATCGCCTCGCTCGACCCGCTCAACGCCAAGGTTGTGATGGATTCGTTGCGCGACATCAATCGCGAAGAAGGGCTGACCGTCATTACGAACCTGCACACGCTGGATACCGCGCGCTCCTATTGCGAGCGGGTCATCGGAATGGCCGCGGGCGAAGTCGTCTTCGACGGACCGGTGAGCGAACTGACGCGTGACGCGGTCCGCATGATCTACGGCGCCGACGGTGCCGAATTATCCGAGGAAATCACCTCGACCAGCCTCGGCGGCGCCTCCGCTGACCCGGCAACAGTGGGTCAATTGGCAGCCGCAACCTGAGTGCCCGGCTCACCGGGCGCAGTGCATTCACCCCTGAGTTTTTGACACGGACAAGATAGGAGATATCCATGTTCAAGAAGACCCTTCTGACCACCGTCGCCTTGGCCGCCATGGCCGCCGGTGCGGCTCAAGCGGAAGACCTGAAGACATTCCGCATCGGCATCCTTGGCGGCGAAAACGAAGCCGACCGCCTGCGCAACTTCCAGTGCATGGTAGAGCAGCTTCCCGCGGCGATCGGCGTTGAAAAGGTTTCGCTGTTTCCGGCTGCCGACTATGACGGTGTCGTTCAAGGCCTTCTCGGCGGGACGCTCGACTACGCCGAGCTTGGCGCTTCCGGCTATGCCAAGGTCTACCTCAGCGATCCGAAGGCTGTTGAGCCCATCCTGACCACCATTCAGACCGACGGTTCGACCGGTTACTTTGCCGTCATGGTTGCCCGCAAGGACTCCGGCATCAAGTCACTTGAGGACATGAAGGGCAAGAAACTCGGTTTCGCCGACCCCGACTCTACCTCCGGCTACCTGGTTCCCAGTGTTTCGCTGCCAGGCGACGTTGGCATGCCGATCGATGAGTATTTCGGTGATACGGGCTTTGGCGGCGGCCACGAGAACCTGGTTCTCGAAGTGGTCAAAGGCAACTTCGATGCCGGTACCACCTGGTCCTCCGGCGTCGGCAAGTTCGATGACGGCTACACGTCCGGCAACCTGCGCAAGATGGTCGACAAGGGTATCCTCGACATGGGTGACCTCGTCCAGGTCTGGCAGTCGCCGCAGATCCCGAACGGTCCGATCGTCGTGCGCAGCTCGATGGACGCAGACATGAAGCAGAAGTTCAAGGAGTTTATGATGGCTCTGCCGGAAAAGGATCCGCAGTGCTTCAGCGCCATCCAGGGCGGCGATTACAAAGGTTTCACGGAAGTCGACGAGAACTTCTACAAGACCATCATCGCTGCACGTAAGGCAAAAATCGGCAGCTAATCTGTCGAGCGGCGTCGCGCATCCTCCCGTCGCGGCGCCGCATTCATTTCTTTCGGATTTCAGCCATGACATCAGCGGTTCAGCCGGTCGTCCTGTCCCAGCAGGGCAGAGCCATAGAGCGCCATTGGGAAGAACTCGCCTTCAAGCGGCGTCTTTACACCTGGGGCGGCATTCTGTTGCTCGCCATTGCCCTCTTCGGCTCGCTTTGGTTTGCCAACGCCACCAATGCCGGCAAGTTTTTTGACCGCCTGCCGCACTTCTTCGATTTCATCGGCGACCTCATGCCGCGCGACGGACTGGAAATCTGGCGCGCGATGTTCGACCTGCCGAGCCCCTATGAAGATGGCAGCCTGAAATACAACTACATCGAAGGCCGCCACTACATCACCGAAAACTTTTACGTGCCGGAATACGTCTTCAAGATGATCGAGACGATCAACATCGCCCTCGTGGCGACGCTGATCGGTTTCTCTTTCGGCTTCTGCCTGTGTTTTCTCGCCGCCAAGAATCTGACGACCCGACGCTGGCTGCGCTTCTTCGTTCGCCGTTTCATGGAACTGTTGCGCGCCTTTCCTGAGATCGTTATCGCCGGCTTCTTCCTGGCCGTCCTGTCGCTCGGGCCCATTCCGGCAATCATCGCCGTGGCCATCCATACGATCGGTGCGCTGGGAAAGATGTTCTTCGAGGTTGTCGAAAATGCCGACATGCGCGCCGAAGAAGGACTGCGTGCGTCCGGCGGCAACTGGATCGAGCGGGTCTGGTTCGGCATCGTGCCGCAGGTGATGCCGAACTTCCTGTCCTATTCGCTGCTGCGTTTCGAGATCAACGTACGTGCTTCGACGATCATCGGTGCTGTCGGTGGCGGCGGCATCGGCGAATCCCTGCGCCTGTCGATCAGCCGGGGCCATGAGGCCAAGACGCTGGCGATCATCATCCTTTTGTTCTGCACCATCGTCGCGGTCGATCAGATCTCGGCCCATCTGCGCAAGCGGATCGTCGGCGACCAGGCCTTTTCCTTCGGAGGAGCGTGACCGATGAACGCTTTGTCTCCCGAAGCCGTCGACGCAATCGTTGCCCGTCACGAGACGGTGTTCAACCGGCCGTTCCTCGAGCGCGCTCGCACCCCTTTGATTGCCGTCGCGGCCGTTGTCTATCTCTGCTTCGCCTGGGTGTTTTTCGGAATTGGCGCCACCTTCGCAAACGGCAATTGGGGGATCGCCGGCAACTACCTCGCCGATTGGGTCAGTTACGAGGCGCGGCCGGATGTCGAATACGACGGCGACTATCTGCGGGTGGAGTTTCCTCGCTTCTCGCCGCTGGGCGAAAACCCCGATCCGGCCTGGCTGCAGAAGACGTCGGAGACGGTCCAGCGTGAATTCACTGTCGAGGTCGACGGCGGGCGTGGCACCGAGACCAGTTCTAAATCGACCGTCAACAGTTTCATGGTGCAGGGAGCACCAGGAACTCAAGAGGGGGGCAGCGGCATCGATTCATCCAGCAGCAGTCTGGATGAAGACGACGCGGCCGAAGTCACCGTACCCGTGACCGAAACCAGGATTGTCACTGAGACGGTTGTCACGCGCGTCGACATCGAACTGGGCGCTGCAAAAGCGGAAGTGCTGCCGCGGCTGGTCCGCGTCGACTATCGTGGACAGATCCTGGAAATCGACATCGTGCCCGAAGAATCGGTCCTGGCGCGTGGTCCTCTTCCGGAATGGGCCTCACAGCGAACCGAGGGCGGCGACATTCTGATGCAGTTCGGCTTTGCCGGAACGCTCGAAGTGGAAAGCGACGAGGTCAAGATCCGGCACCGCTTTTTCGGCTGGGAGAATTTTTGGTTCGACACCTATTCGCCGTTTTGGGGCAAGAGCTTTTCACAGGTCGTCGGTCTGTTCTTTTCTGGCGATCGTCTCGATCCGGAAATGTCCAACGCGGCGCTGGCCTGGAACAATTTCCTCTACAACGCAGAATGGCAGCATGCGGATGTGTGGATCAAGTTGTTACAGACCATCGTGATGGCCTTCGTCGGCACATTGTTCGCAACCTTCGTGGCGCTGCCGCTATCGTTTTTTGCGGCGCGCAACATCACGCCGTATCGCTTGCTCAATCAGGTGCTGAAGCGGTTCTTCGACTTCCTGCGTTGTGTGGATATGCTGATCTGGGCGCTGTTTTTCACACGAGCATTCGGACCGGGGCCGCTGGCCGGCATTTCGGCAATCTTCTTCACCGACACGGGGACCTTCGGCAAGCTCTATGCGGAGGCCCTGGAAAACATCGATGATAAGCAGCGCGAAGGGATCCGCTCCGTGGGTGCGAAACCCATTTTGGTCCAGCGTTTTGGCGTCGTGCCGCAGGTCTTGCCGGTCTTTGCGAGCCAGTCGCTCTATTTCTGGGAATCGAACACGCGTTCCGCGACCATTATTGGCGCTGTCGGCGCCGGCGGTATTGGTCTCAAGTTGTGGGAAGCCATGCGCACCAATGCCGATTGGGAGAACGTCGCCTACATGGTCATCCTGATCTTGATTACCGTGTTCATTTTCGACAATATTTCCAACGCCATACGCAGCCGCCTCATGGGTCGGGAAAGCCGGAGTTGAGCCGGTTGGACGACCAGAGGTTTTAGTCACACCGTTTCCGATGTGCATGAAACTGTCACGCAAATCAGCTAGTGACCGACGGATCATTGGGCAGGGAATGAAGCCATGCGCTACGCAATCTATTTTGCGCCACCGTTGAACGACCCGGTCGGGCGGGTGGCGACCAACTGGCTTGGACGCAACCCGTTCACCGACGAAATGGTCGAGCCACCGGCCATCACCGGGCTGAACTCAGCCGAGATCGCCTATTTTACGGCGGCACCGCGTCGTTACGGGTTTCACGGAACACTCAAGGCGCCGTTCCGGTTGGCCGAGGGCGCAAGCGAAGAGGCGCTGCTGAACGCACTCCTGACGTTCGCTGCTTCGGTTCCCGCCTTCGAAATACCGTGCATGGAGATCGGCAAGCTGGGACCGTTTTTCGCCTTGGTGCCATCGGCGCCGGTTCCAGACCTCACCGACCTGGCAGCCCGGATCGTTCGTGAGTTCGACTGCTTCCGCGCGCCGTTGACGGATGCGGAGATTGAACGCAGAAATCCGGAAAAATTGACCCCCTTGCAACTCGCAAATTTGCAGCAATGGGGATATCCTTACGTCTTCGAAGAGTTCCGGTTCCACATGACACTTACCGGTCCGATCGCCGCGGACGAGGCGGCGCGGGTGGAACAGGCGTTGCACACATTTTTCGACCCGGTTCTGAGCGAGCCCATCGAAGTGCGCAATGTTGCGCTGTTTGTCGAGTCGGAGCAGGGCGCTCCCTTCCAGGTGCATTCTTTGCATCCGCTTGGGGCGCTGGAACAATTGCGAAGCGCTTGAACCGTGGCCTGGAATCCGCCGGGCCTGCCGAATGTGAAAGAGAGATATGTCTGAGTTGCTTTTAAGGAATGCCAAGATCGTCCTGGCTGAAGAAGTCGTCACCGGTGCGGTTTTTGTTCGTGACGGCGTGATCGCCGATATCGACCTGTCCACGACGGTGTCGGGCGGGGAGGATATGGAAGGCAACTACATCATGCCGGGTCTGGTGGAACTGCACACCGACCATATCGAGGGCCACTACGCACCCCGGCCGAAAGTACGCTGGAATCCGCTGGCAGCGGTGCTTGCGCACGATGCCCAGATCTGCGCATCGGGCATCACCACGGTTTTCGATGCCTTGCGGCTCGGCATGGATGGCGACGGTGAATTGAGTTCGGAAGATATGCTGGTGCTGGCCGAGGCAATCGAAGAAGGGTCGCGCAAGGATCGGCTGCGTGCAGAACATTTCCTGCATCTGCGCTGCGAAGTGTCCGGTCCGGATTGCCACAGCAACTTCACTGCCTATGACGGCAACGACCGCGTACGTCTGGTTTCGTTGATGGACCACGCGCCTGGGCAGCGCCAGTTTGCCAATCTGGCCTCCTACAGTGCCTATTATCAGGGCAAGCTGAAAATGTCCGATGAGGCGTTTCGTGAGTTCTGTGAGCGACGCATCGCGCAGTCGGAAGCCAATTCGCCGGGCCACCGCAAATCGATCTCAGACGCCTGCCGGGATCGCGACATCATTCTGGCCAGCCATGATGACGCAACGCTCGACCATGTCGACGAAGCGGTCGAGCAGGGGATTCAGGTCGCCGAGTTTCCGACCACCTTCGAAGCGGCGAAAGCATCGAAGGAAGCCGGCATGTCCGTGTTGATGGGCGCGCCCAACGTGGTGCGCGGTGGCTCTCACTCCGGCAACATTGCCGCCTGCGACCTGGCAGAGCACGGGCTGCTCGATATCCTCTCCTCAGACTACATTCCATTCAGTCTGATCCAGTCTGCTTTCAGCCTTGATGGCTCGATCGAACGCATCACGCTGCCACAGGCGGTCGCCATGGTGTCGAAGAACCCGGCCGAAGCCGCTGGCCTCGACGACAGAGGTGAAATTGCCGTGGGCAAGCGGGCGGACCTGGTGCGCGTTTGTGTCGAACATGAAATTCCTGTCGTGCGCACGGTGTGGCGCGAAGGTCGCCGTGTCGTGTGATGGGAATGGTCCGCGACCCCGATTTGCTGGGCAAGGCGCTGCCCATTCACGGCGGAGCCTTCGTTGCCGTTGTCGGGCCGAGCGGTGCCGGCAAGGACACGCTTTTGAATTACGCCCGCCGCGAACTGGCTCAGGACGATGGCATCTTCTTTGTTCAACGCGTAATCACCCGTCCCTCTGACGGCGCCACCGAAGACCATGTGCCGGCCACGGATGCGGAATTCGATGCTGCGCGGCAGGCCGGCAAGTTTGCTTTTCTTTGGGAGGCGCACGGCCTGAAATACGGCCTGCCGATCGAAATCGATCAGCGCATTCGTGCCGGCGAGACGGCCGTTTGCAACGGATCGCGCGCCGCCTTGTCGCGTCTCCAGGCCCGCTATGCCCACTTTGTCGCGATCAATATCACCGCAAGGCGAGAAGTTCTGGCCAGTCGTCTCGCTGAGCGAGGGCGCGAAAGCCATAAGGACATCATGCGCCGCCTTGAACGCAGCGCCGCGCTTGATCGCTCTCTTTACAATGCCCTGGAAATCGACAATAGCGGCGCCATCGAAGTTGGCGGTGCCGCCCTGGTGGCCGCAATCCGCGCCACCCGTCGAAAGCAAGAACCCTGAATTGCAATTCGGCCCGGGTACTCGCCACAGCAAACCCTCAATTCGCTGCAACACTCATCGCGTTATTTTCTCCATGGAGGAATACCGATGATGCGGATGTCTTTGAATGCATGCTTTCGTTTGGTTGGAATCGTGCTCCTGATTCTGCCGGCGGCTGCGGTACAGGCTCAAGAGATGCCCGACCTGATTGGCAGTTGGTCGGGAAAGTATCGTGCCGCGGTTTATGATGACGGAGTCTTCGAAATCGGAGAGGAAACCACCACGCTCGTCATCGAAAAACAGGATGGTGAGTTTTTTGTGGGCGCTGCCGTCTGGGAAATGAATGAGGAATACGAGGGTACCTCCGACATCGGCGAGAAACCGGCCACCGGTGGTCGTGAGGCCTTTATCGGGTTGATCGGAATCGACGGCAAGGAAATCACCATGGCCGAGGTCGAGGACACCGGAATCTATCGCGGCCAATTGCTCGACAACGACCGACTGCTGCTGACCTACATCGAGGCTGATGTGGGCGATGCTGTCCTGCTGCGGGCTGTGTTCACCCGTCAGCGCTGACCTCAGTTCGTCCCTTTCGGCTGGTCATCGCTCCCTTGCGCCGTCATGGTGGTTCAGATCGTGATTTCCGATTCGGAAATCACGACTGAGCGACCGGCGGCACTTAGACGGAGCAACCCGTGCATCTGGATCGATCGACGATTGCGGCCGTTGGCTGGGCTCTTGGCGCGGCTTTTGTCTTCACGCTTGTCTTCGCCTCGGCGAAAATTGTCGGTCAATCTGTCGACCCGATCCAGATTGTTTTCATGCGCTATTGCGGTGCCGCTGTGGTCGTCACCGCGATCGTGTTGTTCCGCCACCGCGGCTTCGCACCGGTGAAAAGCCGACAGCCACGGATCCACGTGATGCGTGTTGCCACGGGTGTTTTTGGCGAGCTGTGCATCATATCCGCGCCGCTGTTCATCGCCTATGAGGACGCCACGGCGATCAGCCTGACGGACGGCGTCATCACCATGATCCTGGCAGCGGTCCTGTTGCGGGAACGCGCCGGCGCGATGCACTGGCTGGCGGCCATGACATGTCTTGTCGGCGCCATGGTAATCGCCCGGGCCGATGCCGGCTTCGGCGCGGTGGATGCACCGCTTTTCGGTCTTGGTTTCGCGGTCTTCGGCGCGCTGATGTCGGGGGTAGAGACCTTCTACATCAAGCTTCTGTCCGGCCTGGAGACACCATTGGGGATCATGCTCTATGCCAACGGTCTGGCCGTGCTCCTGACCCTGGTGCCCGCCCTGATGGTCTGGCAGCCCGTATCCGGCGGTGACCTTCTCTGGCTCGTCCTGCTCGGGCCCCTGGCTTTGGTCGGCCAATTCAGCTGGATCCGAGCCTTCCAATGCGCGGACGCGCTGTTCGTTGTGCCCATCGGCTATGCCAGCATTCCATTCGCTGCCATTCTCGGTGCAGTCGCCTTCCAGGAGAACCTGGGCATGATGGAAATCCTCGGCGCTGCCTTGGTGGTCGCCGGTGGAACATTGTTGGCCTATGTAACATCGCGAACCGTCGAGGCCTGACCGATTGCACGACGTCGGGGCCGGCGTTACACAGGTAGTGCGACCCTGGCGGACCTTGAGCAGAGGAAGAGTATTTGCAGCTGAACGCATCGACCGTGCAAGCGATCCTCTGGTCGCTTGGAGCAGCCTTTGTCTTCACCTTTGTGTTTGCTGGCGCAAAATTTGTCGGCAAGGCGGTTGACCCGGTTCAGGTCGTCTTCATGCGCTATCTCGGCGCCGGTATCGTCATCGTCTTTTTCGTCACCGTCTGGAGAGGCGGGCTCGCTTCGATCAAGAGCCCACGGCCAAGCCTTCATGCGGCCCGCGCGGCCTGCGGTGTCTTTGGCGAGTTGTGTATCATTTCAGCGCCGCTCTTCATTGCCTACGAGGATGCCACGGCGGTCAGCCTGACCAGCGGGGTCATCGCCATGCTTCTGGCGGTCGTTCTGCTGAAAGAGCGCGCCGGCCCGCTTCACTGGCTGGCTTCGATGATCTGCCTGGCCGGCGCCATGCTGATCGCCCGTGCCGAGGCAACGGAGGGCGTTGCCGGTTCGCCTGGCTTTGGCATCAGCCTCGCCGTGCTCGGAGCGGTTCTGTCGGGCTCGGAGCTGTTCTTCATCAAGCTGCTTTCCGATCGGGAACGTCCGGTCGCCATCATGACCTATGTCAACATTCTGGCTGTTCTGATGCTGCTTGTCCCGGTCATGTTCGTGTGGAAGTCGGTCGATGGATTCAGCCTGCTATGGCTTCTGGCCATCGGTCCCTTGGCACTGCTCGGTCAGCTCTGCTGGATCCGCGCCTTTCAGGCGGGTGAAGCCATCGTTGTCGTGCCGATCGGCTACGCTGCCATTCCGTTTGCGGCCGTCCTCGGTGCGGTCGCCTTCGGCGAGCACCTCAGCATCATGGATATGACCGGAGGTGCGCTTGTGATCATCGGAGGGGTTTTGCTGGCACGGCTTGGGCCGGGCAGGGCGCCGGAGGAGCAGCCTGGCAGCTAGAACATATGCTCAAAGCCAGTGTCCGCGTTCGAGATACCATCAAAATTTTGATCAAACGTTTGCTGACCTCGGCCACGTGGACATATCGCTTGATTTCACGAGTTGTGCATCAATGACGGCTTTCCAGCGCTTCCATTAGCCAGTCAATGCTCTTCATGCAGTCCTCAACAGTCAGGCTAACCCCAGCTGGCGCGGCATCGGCAGAGAGGACAAATCCGTGCACGTAGTCGATCAAAAGATTCAGCATAACGTCATCGGTATCGCCATCGTTAATGGCTCGCGTCCTTGTTCTGACTTGAGCCGTGAACTCACTCAACACTTTCGGAATGAAATCGGGGTTGGTCAGCATGAACCGAACAAGGCCCGCGTTCCCCAACGCACGCTCACTATATCGAACCAGGAAAGATCTTAGCTCGCTGCCGGGCGGGCCTTCTGGGACACTGGAGGCGATACCTTCGAAGACTTGGGCGGCAAGATCACACAGCATCTGTTCACGACTGCCAACGTGATAGCTGACAGCCATTGCCGTCACTCCCAACTCGGCAGCGAGTGTGCGAAATGAAAGTTGCTCCAAGCCCCTCGTTTCGACCACCGACAATGCGCAGGTCAAGATGGCAGCTTTGTCAACGCCATCGGATTTATCCTTTGGCCGCCCTCTGCGTTTCGATTGGTGCATGGATCAACTCACCTTGTAACGCAATTCTACCAGTCCGGATGGGAATGCCTTCGTATCGATAAGCTCAAGGTCGACGTCTGACGGCAAGTCGCCAAACAACCGGATACCGTCGCCCAGGAGTATTGGTACGATCGCCAGTTTGAAATCATCGATCAAACCCAATTTGAGAAATGACTGCACAATAGCGCCGCCATCGACGTATACGCGCGGCCAGCCGCGGCGCTCCATCTCAGTCATCAGGTTTTCCGGTGAGAGGTTCGTGACCTCTACCTTGTCGGCCAATTCGGACGGGACGTCGTCATTGGTCAATACGCTGCTCAAAACGACAACGGGCTTCTCGTACGGCCAGGCTTCAAAACTCAGAACAGTCCGAAACGACCCGCTGCCCATCACGATTACATCTATTTTTTCGAGGAACTCGACAAAACCATGATCCTCGTCGGCCGTTTTCTGCTTCATCAACCAGTCAAGCGAGTGATCCTTACGCGCAACAAATCCATCCAATGTAATGGCCATCATGACATGTCCGGTAGGCATAACTGTCTCCACGACTCCATAATTTATACGGTGTATAATTTGTGGTCGCTGAGGTGGCAAGGTGGATCGATGGATTAAGCCGACATTCCCGCTGGCACCGTCCCATGCATGGCTCGATAGACCATGTCCTGGAACAGATCTGGAGCATCTTTATCCGAGGAATAATGTTTGAATAATCGCCGGGTGCCGAGACGTCATGGAACGTTCAGTCCACGCTGCACGGCAGGGCGGGCGAGGGCACGATCAAGCCAGGCCGGAACTTGTGCCAATGTGTCGAACTGAACCAGGTCCCTTGCTTCGTAGTGGGTGATCAGGTTGCGCACCCAGCCCACGGTTGCGATATCGGCAATCGAATACTCGTCCATGATCCAGTCGCGTCCTTCAAGCCTGCTCTCCAGCACGTCGAGCAATCGCCTGGCTTCGGCGACGGAGCGGTCAAGTGGGCGCTTGTCGGCAATGTCCTTGCCGGCAAACTTGTTGAAGTATCCGACCTGACCGAACACCGGGCCGATCGCTGCCATCTGAAAGAACACCCATTGAATGGTCTGCCAACGCAGGGCCGGATCGGGTGAGAGGAACTGTCCCGTCTTGTCGGCGAGATAAAGCAGGATGGCGCCGGATTCAAACAGCGCCAGCGGCGCCCCGTCTGGGCCATGTGGATCGATGATGGCCGGGATCTTGCCGTTGGGGTTGAGGGCGAGAAACTCCGGGCTTCGGTTCTCTCCGGCACGAAAGTCGACGGCGTGCGCTTCGTACGCCAGCCCGGTTTCCTCCAGCATGATCGACACCTTCGCCCCGTTGGGCGTCGCCAGCGAATAGAGTTGAATGCGATCCGGGAAGGTTGCCGGCCAACGGCGGGTGATCGGAAAGGCGGAGAGGTCGGTCAAGCTGATGGTCCGGTTACAGGTTTGCCCTGTTACCTACAGCGCCGCCTGCAGCAATGCCAGATAGTCTTCAGCCGATGCCTTGCGCGGATTTGTGGCGCTCAAATGATCGGTTTCAGCCTTTTGCGCAACGGCAGGCAGCTCTGCCGCCGTCACACCCAGTGAACCGAGATTGTCTGGCAAACCGATATCGGCGACCAGCGAAGCAACTGCGTCCGCGACGTCATCCGGACGGTCGACCCCGATGGCGCTGGCCACAGCAGACATCGCTTCCGGTGCCGCAGAGCGGTTGAACCGCAAAATGTGAGGCAGGAGAATACCGATGAGCGTTCCATGATGGTGACCTGCCTCACCCAGCGGGTTCGCCATGGCGTGCGCACCTCCCAGCCCTTTTTGCAGGACCATCCCGCCTTCCAGAGCCGCCATCATCATTTGCCAGCGAGCCTCGCGGTTGGCACCGTCTTCGACGGCGATCCGAAGCCAGTTCGAAGCACGCGCAACGCAGTCCAGAGCGATCGAGGCTGCGGGCGGATTTTCTGATTTGCTCAGGCTCGTCTCGATCCCGTGGCTAAGCGCGTCGATGCCGGTCGCGGCCGTCAGGCGCGGTGGCAGGCTTAGCGTCAGCTCCGGATCGCAGATGACGGTGTCGGCGACCATGTTGAGATTGACGGCGACGGTCTTGCGACCGTCATTCAGCGTCAGAACACAGGCCCTGCCAACCTCGGCACCGGTCCCGGCCGCCGTGGGAATCGCGATCTGCGGCGCGACGCGCCCGATCTTTTCCGAGCCGCCGGTCTTGACGCCATAGTCGGCAAAGCACCCTCCGTGACTGGCCAGCAATGCCACGGCTTTTGACAGATCTATTGGCGAGCCCCCGCCCAAGGCGATCACGCCGTCACAGTCCTTATTGCGCCATATCTCCATACACTGGTCGAGCGATGCCTCGGTGGGGTTTTCCGTGGTGCCGTCGTAGACGATGGGTTGGACCGACCCGGCGGCGTCGAGAACCCGTTGCAGGATGCCGGCAGCGGCCACGCCGGCATCCGTCACCAGCAGCGGCCGCTTCAGACCGAGCCGCTTCAGTTCGTCCGCAAGGCTGTCAACGGCGCCGAAATCGAACTGAATACGCGACAGGTATTGGATAAGCGCCATCAGCCGGCCTCCAGATAGATGTGCTTTGTCTCAAGGAAATCGTTCAGCGCCTCTACACCGTGCAACCGCCCGATTCCGCTTTCACGGTACCCACCTGTTTCCGCTTCGGCCAGCAATCTGTTGTGAGCGTTCAACCACACGGTCCCGAATTTCAGTTTGCGGCTCACTCGGATCGCCCGGTTGAGATCTTTTGTGTAGACACTGGCGGCGAGCCCATAGCGCGTCGCGTTGGCACTTTGAATGGCCTGGGATTCATCCGCAAATGTCTCGATCGAAACGATGGGACCAAACAGCTCGTCCTGAACCAGCGGGTGGGAAACATCGTCGATCCTGAAGATTGACGGGGTCACAAACGCACCACCGGAAAGCGGACCGCCGGGCACTTCACCGCGTAGCAGCAGGTCGGCCTCATCGCCCGCCCGGTCGATGAGGCCGAGAATGCGATCCCGGTTCTGCTGGTCGATCAGCGGGCCCATTTCGATGCCGCTTTCAAGACCGGAACCGACACGAACGCCGGCATAGGCCTGACAAAGCCGGTCCGAGATGTCCTTCACCATGCTTTCGTGCACCAGCACGCGGCTGATGGCTGTACACATCTGGCCTGTCAGAACGATGGAGCTACGGCGGATCTCGGAAACGGCTAAATCCGGATCGGCATCGGCAAAGATCACGGCTGGTGCCTTGCCGCCCAGTTCAAGCGAAAGATGTTTGAGCGTACCGGATGCCTTCTCCATGATGATCTTGCCGGTGCGCGACGATCCCGTAAAACTCACGACGTCGATCTCCGGGTGTTCCGCCATCACCGTGCCGACTTCAATTCCGTTCTCGTTCACGGAATTCACCACGCCCGGCGGCAAGGCTTCGATCTCGTCGAAACACCGGAGTATCTCGGAATTGATCAGCGGAGTTTGCGGAGCCGGCTTGATCACCACGGTGCAGCCGGCCGCAAGGGCAGGGGCGACCGATCGAACCAGCAATGTCACCGGGGCATTCCACGGGACGATGACTGCCGCGACACCGGATGCTTCCCGGGTCAGCAGCGAAAGCTTTCCGGGACCTGTTTCCGTCGTGCGTCCGAAGACGTTTCTCGCCAGGCCCGAATAGTAGCGCGCCTCACCGAAGCCGGCCGCGATCTCATGCCTTGCCTGACCCAACACCTTGCCGTTCTCCCGCGTCAGCAAGCGCGCCAGCTCTTCCTGTCGCGCTTCAAGTCGGTCGGCAAACTCTGAAAGGACACGAGCGCGAAGTCGCGGGTCGACTGACCACTGAGTGGTTTCGAAGGCGCGCCGCGCCGCTTCGATCGCCTCGACGGCCAGCGCGTGTGTTCCGAGCAACCCCTGGCCGATGACCTGGCCGGTCGCCGGATCGATACTGTCGATAGTTCCGTTGTCCGCTGCCTCGCGCCACTCTCCGTCAATATAGTGTCCTGCCTGCACCGTCAGTATCTCCTTTTGCTCCCGCTCGGGGTAAGGACTTGGCGCATTGCGTTTGCCGCAACAACAGCCTATTTGTTGGGTCTGGACAAAGCTTTTCTTATGGGAACGGCGTGGATATCCGACAGCTGAAATACTTTATCGCGGTTGCCGACTACAAAAGTCTGACCGCCGCTGCGGAAGCGCTCAACGTGACCCAGCCGGCCCTCGGCATGCAGGTCCGCAAACTTGAGGAATACCTCGACACACCGTTGGTGGAGCGTCATTCCCGCGGCGTGCACCTGACCCAGGCGGGGGAGCTTTTGCGTCGCCATGCGGATGTCATTCTGGAGACGTTTTCCAAGGCTGAGCAGGAGCTCAGGCGTTTCAGCAAAACGCCGAGCGGCACGGTGCGTATCGGCGTCACACCGTCGCTTGGGCGCGTCCTCGTTCCCACTTTGCTGGAAGCCTGCGCCGATCGTCATCCGGACACCAAGCTGCTGTTTTCACAAGGGTTTACTGACCAACTCGACAGTCAGCTGACCAATCTTGCGATTGATTTCGCGCTCACCCACACCATGCTGGACAATGATCGGTTCGAATCCGTCCCGCTCTATGTCGAGACGATTTGTCTGATCGGGACCCCGGACCTGCTGTCTAACGCCAGCGACCCGATGTCCGTGGCGGAGCTGGTCGAAATGCCGCTTGCACTGGACGAGCGCAGTCAACACGTGCGCCGGATCATTGACCGGGCCCTGGATGGCGAGGGTCTTGAGTTTCGCGACATGGTCGAGATTCAGGCGATCAATATCCGCCGCGAGCTGGTGATGCAGGGGCGGCGGTGCTCGATTTCCCCGCTTGCGCTCTTTGCCGCCGAGCTGGAGGCCGGACTGCTCAAAGCCGTCGCTATCGACATCCCTGAACTGACCCGTATTTTGCACCTGGCTGGGCACCGGGTTGAGAAAATGACGCCGGCCGAAGCGGCCGTACGAGCGCTCATCCTTGAACTGGTCGATGCCGACATCGCAGCAGGGCGTTTTGGCTGGCTGATGCCCACCGATTAAGTCAATCAAAGAAAGACTTATATCAAGGCACAGCAAATCATTCTGGTAAATTGCCCGCCTGAATCTGATGATCCTCCCTGAAATCGTTAAAGCGGGAGGATGCGGTGACCATGCAGACGGTCGCGCCGCGTGCGCATATCTGGATCGGCGGAGAACCGGTTGAGGCCGACGGTGGCAGGGTATTCGACAGCCTGTCTCCGGATGACGATAGTGTATTTTGCCAAGCCGCACACGGAACTGCCAACGACATGAAATCCGCCGTGGCGGCGGCAAAGAACGCGTTCGAAACCTACGGGCGAACTCTGGCAAAGGACCGAGAGCGTTGGCTGCAAAAAGCGGCCGAAATCATGGAGACGCGTCAGGATCGGTTCGTCGACGCGCTGATCGACGAAATCGGATCGCCGGTCAAGAAAGCCGAATTCGAGTTCAACAAAGCCCTTGGCATGCTGCGGGCCGCGGCTGGCATGTGTCGACATGTTACGGGAAAGACGCTGCCGGGCGATTATCCAGGCCGGTTTTCCATGTCGATCCGCCGGCCGCGCGGAGTGGTGGCATGCATCACGCCCTTCAATGTGCCGCTGATCAAGGGGATCCGCCTCACAGCCCACGCTCTGGCAACCGGCAATACCGTCGTACTTCTGCCTTCGGAAATGGCACCCTATGTTTCGCAGTTGATCGCCGAGGTCTATCGCGACGCTGGTTTCCCCGCCGGTTCATTCAACATGGTGACCGGGTTCGGACATGAGATCGGCGACGCTTTGACAGGAAATCCTGATGTCGATTTCGTGACATTCACGGGTTCATCCGTTGTCGGGCAGCACATCAACGAGCTGTGTGCTGGCAACAAGACGCCGGTGACTCTCGAACTCGGGGGCAAAAGTCCTGTGATCGTTCTTGCTGATGCCGACCTGGAAAAGACCGTGCCGGCCTGTTGCCATGGCATCTTCACCTACCAGGGACAGGTCTGCATGGGCGGCAGCCGCATCTATGTCGAGCGACCCGTATTCGATGATTTCCTGGAGAGGTTTGGCAAGGCGGCGCAGTCCCTGGGCATGGGTGATTTGCGATCTCCCGACACCATTATTGGTCCGATCATTTCAGACCGACAGCGCAACCGTGTGCGCAATCATGTCGAGGATGCGGTGTCGAAGGGAGCAACCGTCGTGGCCGGCGGCGATTGGCAGGGAAACCGTCCCCAGCCGACCATTTTGACCGGCGTGACCGAAGAGATGGTTGTTGCCCGGCAGGAGACCTTTGGTCCCGTGACCTCTGTTTATCCGATCGACAGCTACGAGCAGGGGTTGGCGTTGGCCAACGACACGGAATACGGCCTCTCCGCCGCTTTGTTCACGCGCGACATCAGCAAGGCACTGCATTTTGCCGAGAACATTTCTTCCGGCATGGCCCACGTCAACGGATCGCCCCTGCATGACGAACCCCACGTGCCGTTTGGCGGCACTGGTGAATCCGGCGTCGGCCGCGAGGGCACCGAGGCCGATCTGGAGGCCATGACTGAAATGAAGTGGGTCACCATCACCGTTTGAGGGCATTGCCCGGAGACAAGGAATTCATGCTGACGCTTTATCATCACGGTTCATCCGTTTGCGCTGCCAAGGCCCGTTACCACATCGAGGAAAAGGGGCTGAACTGGGAGGGGGTCTATATCGACATCCTCAAGGGTGAGCAGTTCGAAGAAGACTTCCTGAAGATCAATCCGAAAGCCGTGGTGCCCTCCCTGGTCCACGACGGAAAGATCATCAACGAAAGCACGGTCATCTGTGAATACGTGGACAGGGTGTGGCCGGAGACTTCGCTGCACCCGGATGATCCGTACGAGTATGCGCAGGTGCGCTATTGGTCCAAGGCGCTGGACGAAGAACTGCACCCGGCCTGCGGCGAACTCACCTTCGTAGCGTCTCACCGGCACACATTGCAGCGGCTCGGCCCGGAGAAACTGCAGGAATTCCTGGACGCCACGCCGACCCTGTCGGTGACCGCCGCCTGGGCCGAGCGCAAGAAAGAGCTTGTGCGGTTGGGTTTCGATGCCCCGCGGGCAGACGAGAAAATCCGGCTTTACGACCTGTACATGCACAAGATGGAAGAAGCGCTGGGCGAGCACGATTGGCTGGCCGGCAACTCCTTCACGCACGCCGACGTCGGTCTCACACCCTACGTCAACCGGCTCGACATGATGTCGATGTCCGGGATGTGGGAAAATGGCCGCCTGCCGCGTGTCGCTGCATGGTGGGAGCGGATCAAGGCTCGGCCCAAATTCAAATCATCGCTGCTCGACTGGTGTCCACCCCAACTCACGCAGGATCTCAAGGAAAACGGCGCAATGAGCTGGCCCGAGGTCGCAGCCATACTCGAAATCAGGGAGCCGTGAATGGCCAGACTGGATGGAAAACCGGCGATCGTAACCGGGGCAGCACAAGGCATCGGAGCAACTCTTGCATCTGCATTGGCGGCGGAAGGCGCGCATGTCCTTGTCACCGATATCAGCGACACTTTGGCCTGCGTCGATGCCATTCGACAATCCGGCGGCACCGCCGAGGGAATGCAAGTCGACGTCACGTCCAACGACAATCTGAACGCCATGGTGGAGCGTTGCGAGGAGGCATTCGGGCCTGTCGAAATCCTGGTCAACAACGCCGGCATATTCGCGACCCTCGACCTCAAGCCGTTCTGGGAAATCAGCGAGGACGAGTGGGATCTGTTGATGCGGGTCAATGTGCGTGGAGTTTTCCAGGCGACCAAGGCTTGCTTGCCGTCGATGAAAAAAACCGGTCGCGGCAAGATCATCAACATTTCCTCCGGCACATTCTTTTACGGACCGCCTGGCTTCATGCACTACGTGGCGTCGAAAGGCGCCGTCATCGGTATGACGCGGTCGATGGGGCGCGAACTCGGTGGTCAGGGCATCACCGTCAACTCGATTGCGCCTGGTTTTACCGAGTCTGAGGGTGTCCAGGCCAACGAGGCGATGCACGTGGCGCGCGGACCGACGCTCGCCGGTCGCGCGATCCAGCGCGACATGGCACCCGACGACCTGGTGGGCGCTCTGCTTTTCTTTGCTTCGCCTGACAGCGATTTCATCACCGGCCAGACCATCAATGTCGATGGCGGCAAGATCACTTGGTAGGGGACTTCGATGCGTAAAGTGGACGCCTTCACCCACATCTGGCCCCGGCCGTATTACGACGCGCTGTTGGCCGTGACCGGGACCATGACCGACATCACCATGCGGTCCGAAAAGGTGCCGATGATGACGGATCTCGACATTCGCTTCGAGATCATGGACCTCTACGACGACTATTGCCAGATCCTGTCACTCGCTTCGCCACCCCTCGAACTGGTCGCCTCGCCACAGCAGGCCGTCGAACTGGCGCGCATCGGTACGGACAGCATGGCAGAGCTGTGCGTCCGATATCCGGAGAGATTTCCGGCGTTCATCGCGACGCCGCCGATGGGCAGCGGCATCGAGGCCATCATTGAAGCGTCTCGCTATGCGATCGAGGATGCCGGAGCCGTTGGTGTACAGATCTACAGCCACATCAACGGGCGACCGATTGACGAGGCGGAGTTCGCACCGTTTTTCGATTTCATGGCGGAATGCGATCTGCCGGTCTGGATTCACCCCGCGCGTGGCGCGAAATGGGCCGACTACCCGACCGAAGACAAGTCGAAATATGAGATCTGGTGGACGTTCGGTTGGCCTTACGAAACCTCGGCGGCCATGGCTCGCCTGGTGTTTTCCAAGACGTTCGATCGGTTGCCGGATCTCAAAATCATAACCCACCATGGTGGTGGCATGGTGCCCTTCTTCGAAGGCCGGGTCGGTCCTGGATGGGACGTGCTTGGAGCGCGAACTTCGGACGAAGATTATGGCGCGCTGTTGCGTGAACTGAAGCACCGACCGATCGACTACTTTCGGAAGTTTTATGCAGACACGGCGCTGTTTGGTGGACGAGGTGCCACCCGCTGCGCGCTCGACTTCTTCGGATCGAAGCACATCGTATTCGCCTCGGATGCGCCGTTCGATCCGGAAGGCGGGCGCATGTTCATCCGACAAACCATCGAGCTGCTGGATACCATGGACCTGCCAGCGGAAACCCTGGCGGCGATATATCACGGCAATATCGGCCGGCTGACCAACCGCACCTATGCCTGAGGGACAGATGGGTCGTCGCAACGTTCTTTTCATCATGTGTGACCAACTGAGGTGGGACTATCTGTCCTGCGCCGGTCACGGGACGTTGCAGACGCCTAACATCGATGCTTTGGCAGCCAGGGGCGTGCGCTTTACCAACGCCTATTGTCAGTCACCGGTTTGCGGTCCAAGCCGCATGAGTTTCTACACCGGCCGCTATGTTTCATCGCATGGAGCCACGTCCAACCTTGCACCATTGCGCATCGGCGAGCGCAATATCGGCGACCATTTGAAACCACTCAATGTCCGTCCGATCCTTGTCGGCAAAACTCACATCATCGCCGATCAGGAAGGAATGCGCCGCCTTGGCGTCGATCCCGACAGCATCATCGGCGTCCATCATCGCGAAGCCGGCTTCGAGATCTGGGAGCGCGACGACGGATTTCACCCCGATCAGGTGGTTCGGTCGGACCTTCCCTATAATGCCTACCTGGCGGAACGCGGATATGATGACGCCAATCCCTGGCACTGGGCGGCCAACTCCGTTGATACGCCAGACGGGGTGCGATCGGGCTTTCTCAACGATGTCGCCGATCAACCGGCCCGGGTGCGCGAAGAAGACTCTGAAACTGCCTGGATGACACGGCGTGCCATGGATTTCATGGCCCAAGACGACGATGACCGCCCCTGGCTGCTTCACCTTTCATACATCAAGCCACACTGGCCCTATATTGTTCCCGCGCCCTACCACGCCATGTTTGGTTCCGATGACGTGCAGCCTGCAATCCGAAGCGACCGGGAAAGACAGGATCCCAATCCGCTTTTTCGGCTCTTCATGGATCGCGTTTCAGGCCGCACCTTCAGCCGCGACGAAGCGCGTGAGCGCATCATTCCAGCCTATATGGGCTTGATCAAACAGATCGACGATCACCTCGGCCACCTGTTCAAGTTCATGGCTGATCGGGATCTCCTTGACGATACGATGATCATCTTTACGTCGGATCACGGTGATTATCTCGGCGACCATTGGATGGGTGACAAGGATTTCTTCCACGACCCGTCAGTGAAGATCCCGCTCATCATCGCCGACCCGGATCCGGATATGGATTCCAGTCGCGGGACCGAATGCGCGGCACCCGTCGAAGCGATCGACGTGTTGCCCACTCTGGTCGAGCATTGGGGCGGAGAGCCGTCGCCGCACATTCTCGACGGCTGGTCCTTGCGGCCCTGGTTGCGCGGCGAAACGCCCAACTGGCGACCCTACGCCATCAGCGAATACGACTATTCCCTGCAAAACTTCCGCCCGGCAACCGGCCGTGCAGGCCTCGAGTGTCGCAGCTACATGGTGGCAACCGACCGCTGGAAGTACATACACGCGCCGGGCTATCCGCCGATGCTCTTCGACCTGCTCAACGACCCTGCCGAATTGAATGATCTTGGGCGCGATCCGCTTCATGAGGAGACCCGCCGCAAAATGCATGCCCATCTCGCCGATTGGGCCCTGCAGTATCGGCAACGGGAAACCTGGGATGAGGACCGGGTCGATGCGATGACCGCCATCGAAGAGCGGATAGGTGCGTTGATCGGCTATTGGGACGAAAAGGACTTCTCCGATCCCGAAAACATCCCGGATCCCCAGCGCATTCGTCGAAGGGGCGCCTCATGAGCGGTTTTACTTCAACCCCGCAGCTCAGGCCCAACCCGAATCCAAAGGTTCCGCTGGCCGCCATCCTTTCTGTTGCCACGGACGAGCCTGTCAGTGGACAGATCGATATTACGAACGATGCGTTTTCCCATGCGTTGGACGTACCGGAGGAGGCGTCGCTGACCCGCGAGTTGCCGGTGATCGGCATGCGCCCCGGCGTAGAACATCGCATCACCCTTCGGCTTGAAACCAGGTCAGGCGTTGCCCTGCCGGAAAAGACATTCGCCTACACACCCCCTCCGCTTTCGGACTGCGCGACGGAGACCCCGCCCTTTGAAACGCGGGTTCATCGGCAGGACGCGATGGAGCCGGGCTTTCTGCTGCTGTCGGTTCGGCGACGCACCGTCACCCGTGCCTTGTGGTGGACTGAAAAACAGAAGCGCTTTGCGCAGCGCTGGTCGCTGCTGGTTGCACTCGATCCGTTTGGCGAGATCGTCTGGACCTTTCACCATGATTTCCGCATCGCCGGCATCACCCGATTGGACAATGGAAACCTGTTCTTTCATCAGGTGAATTTCCATTCCTTCGAGATCGACATGCTCGGCAACGTCGTGCGGTCCTGGGTTGCAGCGGGTCGTCCCGCCGGACCGGCCCCCGGCGCTGTCCCGATCGACGTGCAGTCGATGCACCACCAGCCGCACCAATTGCCGAATGGGAATTTTCTGGCAATGGCGGCAAACACCCGGATCGTCGATGGCTATGTGTCTTCGGAAACCGACCCGGATGCTCCTCGGCAGTCCATCGGAGTCGTCGGCGATCAGATTATCGAATTCACGCCGGAGGGTGAAATAGCCTGGTCCTGGGACAGCTTCGAGCATCTCGACGTTCACCGTATCGGCTATCATGTTCTGGAGCCGTATTGGGATACGCGCGGCTTTCCAAATCACGCCGACTGGACCCACGGCAACGGCGTCGGCCACGATCCGTCGGACGACACCGTGCTGATGTCGCTCAAGCACCAGGACGCCGTGCTCAAGGTCGATCGCTCAGGTCAAATCCGCTGGATCCTCGGAACCCCTTCCGGTTGGGGCGAAGCGTTTCGCCATAAACTTCTGACACCGGTCGGTGACACGCAGTGGCACTGGCATGGCCACAATCCAAGGGTCACCTCGGCCGGCACCATCGTCATGTACGACAATGCCATTTTGCAGGCGCGTCCCTACGATCCGCCAAAACCACCGGATCAGTGTTTTGCCCGCGGCGTCGAATATGAAGTCGATGAGGGCAGCATGGAGGTCCGCCAGGTCTGGTCGACCCCAGACACTCCGGAAGATCGCGTGATCTCCTGGGCAATGGGCGACGCTCATCGATTGCCCGAAACCGACAACATGCTGGTCATCGACAGTTTTTGCCTGCCGGAGGCCGATCCGCTCGATGCTCGGGGCGACGTCAGGCGCGCCGACCTGACCTGGGATGAACGGGTTCGTAACTCCTGGCATCCCTCCGATTTTTCCTACTGGGGGCGCATTCGGGAATACCGGCGCAGCGATCGGGAGGTTGTTTTCGAAACACGCCTGGAGGATCCGCTCGGCATCATGGGCTGGGAGGTGTTCGGCGGAACAAAAACGGCAAGTCTTGGTCCACCGGCGTGACAGCAGGTTCGACCAATCAATCCAAACTGGGAGGAACGACGATGAAACTTATGTCAAAACTGACGGCGCTCGCGGCCATGTCGCTTGTGCTGGCTGGCACGGCTACGGCCCAGACCCTGCGGGCCCATGGACCGGAGCCAGGCGGCGGTTCCTATATCGCCACGGTCGCCATCGGCAAGATGGCGGAAAAACACGCCGACATTCCCATGCAGCTGCAGGCTGGGCAAACCGGCACGCGTAGTCTCGTGCAGCTCGCCCAGGGCAAGATCGACTTCACCCTGCTGCCGGTGCCAGCCGTCAACCTCTTCAAGAACGGCAAGGCCATGTACAAGAACATGACCGAGGCGCCGGAGCTCTACAAAAACCTGCGCGGCATTCTCGTCTGGGAGTGCTGCTCCTGGCATTTCGTGACCTATGACGCCGACGGCATGCGGTCGATGCAGGATTTCAAGGACAAACGGATCTACACAGGACCGCCCGGATCAGTGGCGAAGCGCATATTGGAGGGCATCATCCAAGGTGCCACCGGATACGTCGCTGGTGAAGATTACACGCCGGTCAATCTCGACTGGGGCGCCGGTGCGCAGGCTCTTCGAGATCGCAACATCGACGTTTTCATTCAACCGGCCCAGCTCGGTTCGGCCAATGTCGAACAGCTCTCGGTCAGCCGCGACATCCGGCTGATCAGCCTGCCGCCGGTCGAAGGCAATGAGGCGTTGACCAAGGCGACAACAAATCCCGGCAACATGCTGATCGAGATCCCCCCGGGTGTCTACACCGGCCAGGCGAACGAGGAGCCGGTGTCGGCCATCGCTTTGCGGCATATTGCGGGTGTCGGCGTGCATACCGACGAGGAAACCATCTACCAGGTGACCAAAGCCGTCTGGGAAAACATCGATGAGTTTTACAGCTATGGCGATTTCCTCAAGGCGGTAAACCCGGAACTGGCCCTTCAGGATATGAACGTGCCGCTGCATGCTGGCGCTTATCGCTACTACAAGGAAGCCGGCTGGGATGTGCCGGAGGCGTTGATCCCTCCGGAAGCCAAATAGTCACCCCAACAGGCGCGGCCGATCGATTTCGGCCGCGCGCAACGTCAAGAAGCGACAGGATCGAGACATGTCCGGCCGCCTGATCCCCGTTTTGAATGCCGCCATTTTCGTGTTGGCCGTCGCGCTGGCCCTGTTCGCCGTCTACGTTGCGGGCTACGGCTCGTTCAAGCCGTCACTGTTTCGCGGCGGCGTGGTCCTCTATTCGATCCTGCTGGCGGCGCTTGTGTTGCTGCGCACGGCTTTGGACGGGGGCAACCGGCTGTCCATCGTCCCGGTTCTCATCATTTCCGTTCTTGGATTGGTGGCCTGCGTCACGTTTTCGAACGTCCAAATCAAGATGGACGAGGAGTTCTACTTCCCCAACGCAACGGAAGTGTTCATCGGGCTCCTCGGAATTCTATCCGTTACCGAACTGACCCGGCGGCTGTGGGGCAATTCGCTCGCGCTGGTCGGACTTGCCTTCATTCTCTACGCCTTCCTGGGGCAGTATCTTCCGGGCTTTCTCGGACACACGGGCTTCACCCTCGAGCAAATCGTCGATGCCGTCTGGTTCAATTATTCGGGTGCATTCGGCCTTCCAGTCTCGATCATTGCCGGGTTGGTCTGGGTGTTCATCGTTTTCGGCGTGGTGCTGAAAGGAACCGGCGCGTCGGACAGTTTGCTCAAAGTGGCAATGGTCCTCACGGCCCGCACGCGTGGCGGACCGGCCCATGCCGCCATCGTCGCCTCCTCATTGTTCGGCACCATGTCAGGCGCGGCAATAGCCAATGTCGTCGGCACCGGTACGTTCACCATTCCGATGATCAAGAAGCGCGGATTTCCGCCCGCCTTTGCCGGTGGCATCGAAGCAACCGCCTCATCAGGCGGACAGATCGTACCCCCAATCATGGGAGCGGCCGCATTCCTGATGGCCGAGATCACCGGCACACCCTACGGTACCGTCGCCGTGGCTGCGTTGGTCCCGGCGGCTTTCTACTATTTGAGCCTTTTCACATCTGTAGCGATCGAAGCGCGCCGGCAGGGCATCGAGATCCAGGACCGGTCCGAAATTCCAAAGCTCGGGCGCCCGGACGCGATCTCTTCGCTGACATTCGTCGGGCCCATCCTCGTCATCATCGCGGCGCTGGCCACCGGTTATTCGGCCGCCTTTGCCGGGTTTGCCGGAATCATAGCTGCTATCGTTTTGAGCGTGCTCAACCCGGAAGTCCGGCGCGATCCGATGCGGATCATCCGCAGTTTCGAAGAGGGCGGTATCAGCGCGGCCAAACTGATGGTGGCAGTGACCCTGATCGGCATGATCATCGGTGTTGTCAACATGACCGGTGTCGGCTTGCGGTTCGCCGGCTTGATCGAGGAACTCGGTGGCGGGGCACTCTACTTGTCTCTGGTTCTGACGATGCTGGGTGCCATCATTCTCGGCATGGGAATGCCGACACTGCCGGCCTACTTGATCGTGATCGTCATCATGGGACCAGCGTTCCAGCGCATGGGCGTCGAGGTGCTGGTGATCCACATGTTCGTACTCTACTACGCCGTCGCGTCGTCGATTACGCCACCGGTCGCTTTGGCCGCCTATGCGGCGGCGGCAATCGCCAAGGCCAACCCGATCACCACGTCTCTCATGGCAATCCGCCTGGGCGCGGCCAAGTATTTGCTGCCGTTCATCTTCGTCACCTATCCCAGCCTGCTGCTGGTCGTGAACTTCAGTCTGGCGGAGTTTCTGTGGCTCCTGCCGCGGCTGGTCCTTCTGGTCTGGCTGGTGTCGACTGCGCTGAGCAACTTCGAGTTCTCACGCCTTGGGCCTCTGCAGATCGGTTTGCGGTTGGTCGCCGCGTTCGCACTCATGGTGCCGTCGCTGACGTTTCAGATCGGAGGCCTGGTCCTTGCCGGGGCTCTTGTCGCGCACAATCGCTTTGCTGCCGGTCGGGTTCAACCGGCGGCCTGAGGTTTCCATTGGACCTAGGTCAGCCGCCCGCCAGATAGGCTTCGCGAAGAATGTCCGGATTGTCCTCGACCTCTGCGGGCGACCCGCTGAACACCAGGTGCCCGCGATCCATGACATAGACGTGGTCCGCCAATCCCAGCGCGAGATGGGTGAATTGCTCGATCAAAAGCACACCGACGCCATTGGCGGCCAGGTCCCGGATCACATCGAGCAGACGTTTGACGATCAGAGGTGCCAGGCCGAGTGACATCTCGTCGACCAGAATGACCTTTGGCTTGCTGACGATGGCCTGCGCCAGCACGACCATCTGTTGCTGACCGCCCGAAAGCGAACCCGCCAGCTGACCGGTTCGATCCGCCAGTTCGGGAAAAACGGCGTAGGCGCGTTCGATGCCCTCGGACAGGGAAACCGGTGTCTGCGTGGCGCCGGCTTCTAAATCGTCCCATCTGAATAAGATTTGCTTTTGGCTGCCTCTCCTAAATCGCGATGCGACCATTGTCCTTAGGGAGTGAGGCCTCGATCTGACAAAGAGTTTTTGTTTGGTTGGCGGAAGGCCACATTGCCCAGGAAACGGCGTCTCCCGGCGCCTTGAAACAGTTTCAAGAATTGCGTTGGGTTTTGGCCGTCGAGAATCTCGATCTTCGATGTTAGGCTATTTGCCAATCAAAAGAGGGAGAATGGCAGTGTCGACTTATCCGCGCGACATGATCGGTTATGGCCGCAATACCCCGAACCCGAACTGGCCCGGCGGGGCCAATGTCGCCGTTCAGTTCGTCATCAATTACGAAGAGGGCGGCGAGAACAACATTCTGCATGGTGACGAGGGGTCTGAGGCGTTTCTGTCGGAAATCGTTGGGGCGCAGCCCTGGCCGGGCCAGCGTCACATGAACATGGAATCGATCTACGAATACGGTTCTCGGGCCGGTTTCTGGCGGCTGTGGCGCATGTTCTCCGAGCGCGACATGCCGGTCACCGTGTATGGTGTCGCCATGGCATTGGAACGCCACCTGGACGCGGTTGCGGCCATGAAGGAATCCAATTGGGAGATCGCCTCGCACGGACTGCGTTGGATCGAGTACCGCAACTTCAGCCGCGACGAAGAGCGCGAGCACATGCAGGAAGCCATCCGCATCCACACCGAGGTGACCGGCGAGCGGCCGCTCGGCTGGTACACGGGCCGGTCTTCGGAGCATTCCGTGGACCTGGCGATCGAGGAGGGCGGTTTTGTCTATACCTCGGACTCCTACGCCGACGACCTGCCGTACTGGGTCCGGGGTCACGATGGCCCACACCTGATCATTCCCTACACGTTGGATGCCAACGACATGCGGTTCGCCACACCGCAGGGCTTCAACTCGGGAGATCAGTTCTTTGCCTATCTGAAGGACAGTTTCGACGTGCTGCGTGCCGAGGGCGAGGCTGGTGCGCCGAAGATGATGTCGGTCGGGCTGCACTGCCGGCTGGTGGGCCGACCGGGCCGCGCTGCCGCTCTGGCACGCTTCCTCGACTATGTCCGCTCGCATGACGACGCCTGGGTCGCCCGCCGCATCGATATTGCTCGCCATTGGCACGAACACCATCCGGCATCGGAGGGCATCTGACGTGGTGGATCGCACGCAATTTCTCGACACTTTCGGCGGTGTCTTCGAACATTCGCCCTGGGTTGCAGAGCGCGCATTTGATGCCGGTACCATTGGCGATCCGTTGACCAGCGGCGCAGTGCACACTTCCATGTGCGAAGCGTTTCGCGGCGGCTCGCGTGATGAGCGTTTGGCTGTCTTGCGCGCCCACCCGGATCTGGCCGGCAAGCTGGCAGTGGCTGGAGAACTCACCGAGGACTCGCGGCAGGAACAGGCCGGTGCCGGTCTTGACCGGTTGAGCGAGGCGGAGCATGCGGAGTTTACCCGGCTCAACACCCACTACATGAAGCATTTCGGTTTCCCCTTCATCATCGCCGTCAAGGGTCTGGACAAAGACAGCATACTGACGGCGTTCCGCAGCCGCATCGCCAACAGCGCTGACGAGGAATTTTCGACCGCCTGTGCGCAAGTTGAAAAGATTGCCCGATTGCGGCTGGAAGCCCTGTTGCCGCAATCCTGACCGTCAAGGGAGGCCGCGATGAGCACCGTTCTGAGAGTTCAGCCCCTGTCGCGTCAGGCTTTCGCGCCTTTCGGTGAAATCCTTGAAACCGATGGCGCGGAGATCCGGATGATTAACAATGGAACCACGGAACGGTTCCATGCACTTGGTACCGCACGTACGGACGCGGCGGGTTCAGTGATCATCAATCTTTTTCGCGGGCAACCGCGCAGCTTCCCTTATGCGGTCGATATGATGGAGCGGCACCCGCTGGGCAGCCAGGCTTTCTATCCGCTATCAGGCAGGCCCTGGCTGGTCGTCGTTGCCGAGGACCGGAACGGCGTTCCGGGCCCGCCGCAGGCGTTTCTTGCCTCGGGAAAGCAGGGCGTCAACTATCGGGCCAAGGCCTGGCATCATCCGCTGATCGCGCTGGACCAGGTCAGCGATTTCCTGGTGATCGACCGCGGCGGCCCCGGCGACAATCTTGAAGAATATACCTATCCGCAACCGTATATGCTCGATAAGGAGGGATGGGCCTGACCGTCCATCCATTGTTGAGCATGGGGGTTTGTAGTGAAGGAACCGGCGGCCGAGCGAGGGGGCGATCCAAAAGACCCGGATTACATGCCGCCGATGGCCGTGGCGATACCGCTCGGCATCCAGCATGTCATGGCCATGTTCGTGCCCAATCTGATGCCCGCCGTCGTGCTCGCCACGGCAGCCGGGTTCGGCTACGGCTCATCCGACTCCGCATCGATGGTCTACATGATCCAGATGGCCATGGTCTTTTCCGGGCTGTCGACACTGTTGCAGACAATCGGCCTGGGGCCCGTCGGAGCCCGCCTCCCGGTGGTACAGGGAACCAATTTCGCCTTCATTCCGCTGATGATTCCGGTGGTCAAGTCGGCCGGAATGGCAGCGCTTTTCGGTGGGCTGGTGATTGGCGGTTTGTTTCACTTTCTGCTCGGTGCCGTCGTGGGTCGAATTCGATATCTGCTGCCGCCGCTGGTCATTGGCATCGTTCTCCTGATGGTGTCGCTTCTGCTGATCCCCATCGGCATCGAATACGCCGCTGGCGGCGCGCCCGTGAAGGGCACGTCGGAATTCGGCGATCTGAAGAACTGGTCTTTGGCGCTGATCGTCATGGTAGTGACCTTGGCGCTAAAATTCTTCGTGCGTGGCGTCCTTTCAGCCGCAGCGGTGCTGGTGGGTTTGGCGGTTGGCTACGTTGTCGGATTGGCGATGGGCGAGGTCGACTTCTCGAATGTCGGCGAGGCGGCGTGGTTCATGGCGCCCCAGCCGCTGCATTTCGGTTTCGATGTCAATGCTGCCGCCGTAATCGGCTTTTGCTTGATGGCCGTGGTTTCGGTCATCGATACCGTCGGCTCGGTCTCGGGCATCACAAAGGGTGGGGCCGGCCGTCAGGCAACGGTTCGGGAGCTATCCGGCGCGACCTATGCCGATGGGGCGGGCTCGACGCTGGCAGCGCTGTTTGGCGGTCTTCCCAATACCTCTTACAGCCAGAATGTCGGTCTCGTGCTGCTGACTGGCGTGATGAGCCGACACGTCGTTACCATAGGCGCAGTTTTTCTCGTGCTTGCGGGTTTGGTGCCCAAAGTCGGGGCCGTAGTTGCGGCAATGCCGATTTCGGTGCTGGGCGGCGGCATTGTTGTCATGTTCGGCATGGTTGGCGCGGCCGGTGTCACGATGCTGTCGGACGTGCGCTGGAACAGCCGCAGCATGATCATCTTTGCCGTATCGCTGTCGGTCGGGCTGGGCTTGAAACTCGTTCCGGAAGCACTTCAGCATCTGCAGCCGACGGTGCGGGTGCTGTTGTCGTCCGGCGTGTTGCCGGCTGCCTTCCTGGCGATTGGGCTGAACGCCTTGCTGCCCGAAAATGATGAACCAACGGGCAGCGCCCGAGAGAACAATGGAGAAAGCCATGGCTGAGACCGGACGCCTGACAACACACGTCCTCGATACCGCGACAGGCCGGCCGGCCGAAGGGCTGGCTATCGATCTGATCGCGCTTGAAGGGGATGGCCGACGCATCGTCAAGTCGGTGGTCACCAATGATGACGGCCGGGTCGACTCGCTACTGTTGAGCGGAGAGGAAATGCGGACCGGCGAGTTTGAACTGGTCTTCCATGCCGGAGACTATCTGCGCGCCAGCGGTGCTCCGTTGACGGAGCCGCCATTTCTCGATGTGATCCCGATCCGGTTCGGCATCTCAGACGCCGGTGCCCATTATCATGTGCCGCTGCTGATTTCGCCCTATGGCTACTCGACCTATCGGGGCAGCTGACGCCCTTGGCGACACCATGCTCTAATCGATGTTTCCCGGATTGTCGGGGTCGAAATCAAACCGGTCCGGCAGGACCAGGCCGGCATCCAGATGGTGTTGGACTGAACGCACGGATACTCCATCCCGGTAGAGGAACGGATCGTCCGTTTGCCGCTGCCACGTCTCCATTGCGTCTCTGAATTCAGATAGAAGCGCGGCGTGAGCCGGATCATTGGCAAGATTTCTGACTTCGCGCGGGTCGGTGTCGAGGTCGTAGAGCTCTTCGGGCGGACGGCGGACATAGTCCTTCAGCGTCCGCTCGCCTATCTTGACCGGCTCATGATTGCGGATCCCCTGCCACGACAATGATCCGTAGAGATCACCGGCGAATGGAAAATCGAGCTGCCAGGCGACGTTGCGGTGATATTTGTAGCGTGGCGTGCGCAGAAACCGAGTCGGCCAGAAATTGGTCAGTTCGTGGAATGTATGAGAGCCGAAAACGCGTTGCCATTCGGGCAGCAATTCGGTCTCCGAAAGAATGGGCAACAGTGAGCGGCCGCGGCGAGCGCCGGCAGGTCGATCGATGCCGGCCCAGTCGAGGAATGTTGGCAGAATATCGACGAACGAAACCAGGTTCGGGTTGGCGATACCTGTATCACCGCCCGGTCTGCGCATGATAAACGGCAGGTGCACGCCCGCGTCGTAGAGTGTCGTCTTGGAGTTTAAGAAAGGCGCGCCGTTGTCGGACAAAAAGCAGACCAGAGTGTCGTCGGCCAGCCCGGATTCTTCGAGCGCTGAGAGAACCAGACCTACGCCCTGATCGAGCCGGTGGACCGAGCGATAGTACTCGGCCAGCTCCTCCCGAACCTCCGGCAGGTCAGGGAGGAAATCGGGTATTGTGACTTCTCCCGGTGCGAAGACCCGGTCTTCGATGCCGGGATAATCGCCCTTGTTGCCGAAACCGGACCGGGTCATGTCGCGATGTGGATCGACGAAGCCGACAGTCAGGAAAAACGCACGGTTATCATCGTTGGCCTGGCGCAGAAACGCCGCGGCTCGTTCCGCCACCCAGGCGACATCGCGTGACATGCTGTGTTCGCGAACGGCCCAGGGATAGACGTCCGGCGGCCCTACATGAACCTTGCCGATGATGCCGGTGAGATGGTCGGCGCTGTTGAACAGGGCCGGTGCTGTCTCAACGTGGCTGAACGTCATGAAATGATGATAGTCGTGGTGCAGCCCGTACTGACCGGTCTCGTGCGTGTGCAGGCCGGTATAAATGACCGAACGGCTGGCCGAGCACGAGGCGGTTGACGTGAAGGCCATGTCGAAACGAGTGCCTTCGCCCGCAAGACGGTCGATGTTCGGCGTTGAAATGGCATTCTCGCCGTAACAACCGGTCATGCGTCCAAGATCGTCGGCGATCAGGAGCAGGATATTCGGCATCACAAGACCTCGCTCTGTCGGGGCTCAGTTCGGTTGCGCGTGTCCGCGTTCGTCGAAAAGATGCACGGCATTGTCGTCGGGTGTCAGATAGACGGTTTCCCCGGCTACGTATTCAAGTGCTCCGACCGCTCTGGCATTGACGACTCCAGCCTCTTTCGTTTCCACGTGGGTGTAGGTGTCGCTACCCAGTTCTTCAGACAAGATCACGGATCCCGACCACCGGCCCTCGTCGCGGGAGATCGTGATGTGTTCCGGCCGTATGCCATAGGCATGGGCTCCACGAGCGCTGGCGATATCGCCTTCGATGATGTTCATGCGCGGCGAGCCGATAAAGCTCGCGACGAAACGCGTCGCCGGATTGCGATAGAGCTCCATCGGGGCGCCAACTTGCTCGACACATCCGTTGTTGAGGACAACGATACGGTCGGCCAGGGTCATCGCTTCGACCTGATCATGGGTGACATAAATCATGGTGGTACCGGCCAGCCGCTTGTGCAGGCGCGCCAGCTCGATCCGCGTATCCACGCGCAGTGCCGCATCGAGATTGGACAGCGGCTCGTCGAACAGGAAAACGCGCGGCTTTCGGGTGATGGCCCGACCGATGGCCACGCGCTGCCGCTGCCCGCCGGAAAGCTGTTTGGGCTTGCGTTCGAGATACTCGCTGATCTGCAGCATGTCGGCGGCGTCCTTGACCCTTTGCTCGATCTCGCCGCGATCCAGTTTTGCCTGTTCGAGACCGAAGGCCATGTTTTCGAACACGCTCATATGCGGATAAAGGGCGTAAGACTGGAATACCATGGAGATGCCGCGCTTGGCCGGTAGCACATCGTTGACGCGTTCGTCGTCGATAAAGAGATCGCCCGAGGTGATGTCCTCGAGGCCGGCGATCAGCCGCAAAAGCGTCGATTTTCCGCAACCGGATGGTCCGACGAACACCACCAACTCGCCCTTGTTCAGCTCCAGGTCGACATTGTGCAGTACTTCGACCGAGCCGAACGATTTGCACACCGATTTCATCGCGACGGATGCCATGCACTACCCTTTCACGGCGCCGGCCGTCAGGCCGGATATGATCTTGCGTTGAAAAATCAGGACCAGGGCCACCAGCGGCAGTGTGACGATGACCGACGCCGCCATGATGTTGCCCCAGGGGATTTCGAACTCACTGCGGCCGGAGATCAACGCGATGGCAACCGGCACCGTGCGTTGACTGTCGGTCGACAGGAAGGTCAACGCGAACAGAAATTCGTTCCAGGCGTGGATGAAGGCGAGCAGGCCGGTTGTCACCATGGCTGGCCACATGAGCGGCAGAAAGACCCGGCGCACAATCGTCAGCGATGAGGCGCCATCCATGATCGCTGCTTCCTCGATCTCCAACGGCAGGTGACGCATGAAGGTCGTCAGGACCCAGACCGTGAACGGCAAGGTGAAGATCATGTAGGAGAAGACCAGCGACCACAGGGAATTAAACAGGCGGAAGGTCCGGATCACTTCGAACAGGCCGGACAGCACGGCAATCTGCGGGAACATTGAAACCGACAGGATGGTCAGGAGAAGCAGGGAGCGGCCCCTGAAATGGATCCGCGACAGGGCAAAGGCCGCCGTCACCGCAAGCGACAGGGAGAGGATGACCACCACCGTGGCAACGAAGACCGAATTGAGGATCTGCTTGCCGAACACACCTTGCGTCAGCATCGCCTCGTAGTTGGTGAAATTCAGCTCCGCCGGCAGATAGTTCACCTCGAACAGCGCCTGCCCGTCCTCCAGCGACGTCAGAATGGCATAATAAAAGGGAAACACCGCCTGCAGGGCGATGACCACGACGAGGGCGTAGAAGCCGATGCGTTTGAAGTCCATTGCCGTCACGACCGGTCTCCTTCGAGATCCATGCGTGTGGCAATGATGAACGTGATCGTGATGGCGGCAATGACCAGAAACAGCAGCGTGGAGGCAGCCGACCCATAGGCAAACTGGTCGTAGTCGAACAGGTTTTCACGCGCGTAGACGGACATGGTCCGCGTCGCGTCGGTGTTGGGCGTCAGCACATAGACGATGTCGAAGACGCGCAACGCGTCGAGCGCCCTGAAGACGACGGCCACCAGGATTGCCGGCATGATGAGCGGCAGCGTCACCCGCCGAAACACGCGCCAGGCCGGAACGCCGTCGAGGCGTGCGGCTTCATAGATGTCCTGCGGCACCATTTGCAGCCCGGCCAGGATCAGCAGCGCCATGAAAGGCGTGGTTTTCCAGATATCGACGATCAGGATGGCGATCATCGCGGTATCCGGATTAGCGGTCCAGGCGATCGGTTTGGATATCAGACCAATGCTCAGGAACATGTCGTTGAGGATCCCGAACTGGTCATGCATCATCCAGGCCCACATCCGGGCCGATACGATCGTGGGGATGGCCCAGGGAATGAGAACCGCCGCGCGCAGCAACCCACGACCCTTGAAGGTCTGGTTGAGCACCAGTGCGATGATCAGGCCGAACACTGTTTCGAAGCTGACGGAAACGACGGAGAACAGGATGGTGTTCCAGACCGAACGCCACCATCGTGCATCGGCCAAGAGGCCGTAATACTGACCCTCGCCATCGCCGAAGTCGACATATTCGAGATAATTGCGGAAGCCGACCCAGCGCGCTTCCGACATTAGGTCGAGCGATGCGTCAGTGAAACTGAACCATATCGTTCGTCCGAGCGGCCAGGCAGCCACGACAAACAGCACGATCAGCATCGGCGCCAGGAACATCCAGGCTGAACGAATTCGCGATTGCGATAGGCGGGATCGGTGCACGGACCGGCTCATTGACAACAGTTTGCAGGGTTCAGCCAGCCCCGGCAAGATGCCGGGGCTGGCTGCATCGAATTACCAGCGCGGTCCGCGCAGGCGTTTTAGTTCGCTTTCGAGTTCCGCCAGGTTTTCCTGGGCCGAACCATCACCGGACATGGTGTTGTGCACGGCAGTCCAGAAGGCGGCGGAAACTTCATTGTATTTCCGCAGCGTCGCTGCTGACGGACGGGGCAGGGCATTGTCCACAACCGGCTTCCACAGCGGGATGAACTCCTGCTTTTCGGCAACGTCCGGGTCCGCATAAACCGCACTTACGGTCGGCGGCCGGGAGGTGACGATCGCCCGTTCCTTCTGGTTGTCGTAGTTGTTGAGGAAACGCACCAGTTCGATGGCTTCCTCCTGGTTGTTGGAATACTTGGTCACGCCGAGGTGCCAGCCGCCCAGCGTGGCCGTGCTTTGACCGTCGGGACCTGCCGGCAGGATTGCTACTCCGAATTTGCCTTTGACCGGGCTGTCGTCGCCGGCGGCCAGGGCGTACGCATAGTTCCAGTTGCGCATGAACACCGAGTTGCCGGACTGGAACACGCCACGCGCATCCTCTTCCTTGTAGTTCAGAACGCCCTCGGGAGCGATGCCGCCAACCCAGCTGGAGACCAGTTCCAGAGCCTCGGCGGCCTTCGGATTGTTGATCTTGATCGAACCGTCCAGTTCGACGATCCTTCCACCACCCATCGAATGGATCCATTCTTGCGCGTTGCAGGTCAGGCCTTCGTAGGCAGCTCCCTGGAACACGAACCCGTACATGTCGGAATTGCCGGCCCCGCGCTCGGCATCCATGATGCGTTTTGCCGTCTCGGTCAGGCCCGACCAGGTGGTCGGCACGGCCTCGCCGTGTTTTTCCAGAAGGTCTTTGCGATAGTAGAGCGCCGGTGCGCCGAGGAACATCGGCAGCGCGACAAGTTTGCCGTCGACGGTCTGGCTTTCGATTGCCGCAGGAATGAAGTCATCGACGATATCGGCCACATGCGGGTTGAGGTCGATGAAGTGCGAAGCCAATTGCGGCGCCCAGATCACGTCAAGCCTGTACACGTCGATGTCACTCGATTGCGCGGCAAGCCAGAGGCGGTATTGGCCAAACTGGTCGGTCGTGCTTTCCGGCATCGAAACAATTGTGACCGTGTGTCCGCTTTCAGCCTCGAACTTGTCGAGCTGTTTGCGCAGGATTTCCTGATCGCGCCCGACGGAACCGTGCACGATGGTCAGATCCGCCGCCTGGACGGAAAACGACATCAACGTCGAACCGACGAGAGCCAATGCATACTTGCTGAGTTGCTTCATTTCCTTTTCTCCCTTTGGCTTGTCCAAAGCCCTTGCCACGTCGCGCCTGTGTGCGCGGCGTATTGCGTTCAGGTGCTTCCGCTCCTGCAAAAAATCGGTGATGCCCACGCCATCTGGCCACTGGCCTGACGCAGCCTCACATGAATGTTGTCGCCTGCTGTCAGCGCGCCGAGCGCAATGTCGCCTTGCCATTGCCACTGCCGCGCAAGAGGAAGTTGGTGGAACTGGTAGGCTGGTGAATCGATCGGGCCGAGATTGCCGGATACCGAGCCTTCGAACAGTCGGGCGACCGGGATCGACACCGATTGGCCGCACAAGTTCGCATGTATAACTGCATCCGACTGAACCGCGATCCGCATCGCCAGACCTTGTGTCGCCGGTGTCACGTTGTTCGGATTGGCCTCGGCAGTGAACGAGAACGACACCCGCCCATCGGACCAGTCAAGGTTTGGAAGACCATGACCGTTGTCTTCTCCCTCCAGCGGCGAGACGATTTCCGATCCGCGAAACCGGGGTTCAGCCGCCAGTATGTCGCCACCCTCGACCCGTATTTCTCCCGTCCAATCATGCGATTTGCCGCGCGCGCCCCAACCGAAATCGAGCTGCAGAACAGTTTCCATTCGGCCGTCCGACCGAGTTTCAATCTCCGAGGGGGTCAGGTCAGGCGAGACTCGGGCGAAGAGCCTGCCATTGCGGACCACATCGATTGCGTCGATAAATCCACCGGCAACGGCCTCGAGCTTGAGTGTTGCATCGGCGGATGGCTCAACAATGCCGCCTTGAACGGTTCCATCGATCGCCGCAATCAGATGCGTGTTGTCGCCGGTCAGCGCATTTGTCCTGCGCTGTCGCATGGCGTCCCAGATCGCATCGCGATCCTGCCCCTCGGCATAAACACCGGTGCGGCCGTGCCCCCAGGATCCGGGAAAAGCGGAATGATGGTCGGTGTTGCCGACGATGCCGAAGACATGACCCTGTGACAGGCCCCACGCCATCGTCGAATATCCGTCGATCGGTCCCATCGAGTGCAGGTAGGAACGGTCGTTTTCTGATGTTGTCGCGCAGCCATGCATGGAGAATATTTCGACGAAGGGCGACAGCGCCTCGTCGAACGTCTCCCAGTTGATGCCGCGCGCGCCGCTGCGATATCCGATGTGATGCGGAAACGCGAAAGCCCGGTCGCCCAGGGAGGCGAGGGCTTGCTTGAGGTCACCCGGGCTTGCAGCGATCTGCAGCGGTGCCGCATCCAGGTCGGCGAAAACAACCGTGTAGTCGCCATGAGCACTGGAGTGAATTTCATAGCCAGGAAAAACGCTGAAACTGCCGGCCCTTTCAAAGCGTCTCAACGTGTTGAAGTGCGCTGTCCAGCTCTGCCGCAGCTTTGCAAAGCCCTTGGTATGGAAATCCACGATATGAGCGACTTCCGGGACGTCGGTCGGCATGTCGGGCCAGTCTGCATGGCCAGTGACAGAGACGAAATCGAGCTGCAGCGACGCCCGTTCGAGAGCGTTTTCCAGCCGGCCGTGACCATAGGAGAGGGCGCAATGATTGTGGATGTCGCCGAACAGCGGCTGCAGGCCCAGCGATGCGGCTAGCGGCGTCAGGCGCTCTGGCAAACGCACCGGCATCAGGACGCCTCCAGACAGGAAGGATCGACCGGGGCTCCGCCATTGCGCAATGACTGGCTGGCGGCAAGCACCAGTTGCAACGAGGCGAGGCCTTCCATGACGCCGACGGGCGGGATCTCCCCGGCGCAGAAGCGGCGCATGGTGCGCACCAGCTCCAGATCGGCGCCGAAATGGGTCGAAGATCGGTCGGGATCGTTGAAGGTGATTGTCTCGTGCTTGTGCCCATGGTCTGCCACCAGGTCGATTCTGCCGGAATGGCGTTCCATGCGCAGTCTGCCGGTCGAACCGACAATCTCCAGCGTTTCCTGATCTTCTGCCCATGGGCCGAAAATGGTGAAGAACAGGCAGGCGGACATTCCGTTTTCGTAGCGCACGGTCACGATGGCATGGTCGTCAATGTCGGCGCCCGGCAGGTAGACGCAGGTGTCGTTGCGATCCTCGACGCGGATCGCGTGGCTCCAGCTCGGGTTGGCAGCATGACCGACACCTTCGAACCGATCGACCAGCGTTTCGTGACGCCGGTAGGGGCAGTCGCGCTCACATTCGCCGCAGCGTTCGGGCGCATTCGGGTCGGGTTTGAAAACACCGGAGCGTCCGCCGATGGCACTGACCGAAACGGGCCGTGCTCCGGCAATCCAGTTGAGCACATCGAAATGGTGAGAGCATTTGTCATTCAGAGCGCCACCCGAGAGAGCACTCTTTCGATGCCAGAGTTGCAGGTAGCGGGTATAGGGAATGACCGAACGCAGCAGGATCATCTGCGGGTCGCCGATAGCGCCATCGGCGGCAAGCCGGATAGCCTCGATCCACGGTCGCTCGTAGCGACGGGTGAAGCCCATGAGCACTGGCGTGCCACTTTGTTCCTCGGCCGTTGCGATTGCTTCGGCATCCGCCAACGTGACGGAGATCGGCTTGTCCAGATAGACTTTCTTGCCCGCGCCTAGCGCTGCCTCAAGCGGTTCACGGTGGGCATTGGTGTGCGTGGTGACCAGAACCAGATCGACAGCCGGATCTTCGGTCGCGGCTGGCAGATCGTCAAACACCCGAACGTCGTGCGCGAGGCCGACACGGCTGTAAATGTCGCTCAAATGCCTGGCTGCATATTCTGCCCGTTGGGGGAGGGCATCAAACACTCCAACGATACGAAATCCCGTTTCGGCGGCGATCTCGGCCATGCGTGAGCCGATGAAATAGACGCCACGTTCTCCGGCGCCGATGATCGAGACACCAATGTGCTGATTTTGCAGTTGCTCGTGGCGCATGGCCCGCCTTGCCGTTGGTCAATAGCGGCGAGACTATTTGGGTATAATAACCGGTACAATCCGATTTATACTCGAAAATTGATTATTGAGCAGAGACAGAGCCGTTCTGGGCATAGCTGATCGGCAGATAATGGGTCTCGGGCTCGCGTTGCTTCATGGCGATCCTGTCCGCAATGACCTCTTCGAATACGGCCAGCTTGTCTTCATTGGAATTGCCGACCACGTCGAACAGGCCAAGATGCTCAGACGGAAAGTCGATGCTTCCAAGCAGAATGACGCTGATGTCCTGGCCGATCCGCCGGCCGAGATTCGACAGCGCCCGTTCGAGCATGAAGCCCTCCACCACACCCCAGGCGATGAGGGCCGTGAACGGCAACTTGCCCGACTTGTCCTTTTGCGCCTCGAGAGCCGACGCGAAATCCGAAATCCGGTAGCTACCCGGGAGTCGGTCTATTTCGATGAGATAGGCCATGTCCGGATCGGGGAGGGCTTCCGCCAACAATCGAAACTCGCGCCGGGCCATGGCGATTTGCCGCGCGTGATGAGCGGAGGTGAGAAAGGCGATGCGTTCGTGGCCCTTGTCGCGCAGGATACGAAACGCCACCGAAAGCGCCTCGCGCCAGTTGGTGCCGACGGCATCGACATCGATGCCCGTTGCCGAAACGCCGTCGATGACGATCGAATTGACGTGCCGGCGCAATGCCGCGAGGAACTCGATCGACAGCACCTCGAAATTGACCTGCAGCATACAGGTCTTGAACCGGCCGATGCGTTCGAGGATCGACAGAGCCTGTTCTTCACTGGAATAGCCGAGCTGCAGGATGCTCATACCGCGCGCTTTGAGACGCACTTCCACTTCCTGCAGAATATTGTGGGCCAATCGGCTATCGGACGCGCGGTAAAGCACCAGCAGATCGCCTTCGTAATCTGCCTGATCGCCCTGTTCGGCAGCCGGGTCGTTCACGATGATGCCCGCGCCGGGCCTCACGGAGAGGCGTCCGTCATCGATGTAAGGCCGCAAAGCGGTTTCGACAGTGCGTTGAGCGGTGGCAAACTGCCGCATCATCGTTCGAACCGGCGGCAACCTGTCTCCCGGTTCGGCATTCGCAATTCTGGTGTCGATCCAGGCGCGGATGCTGTCGATGGTGGTCTGCGTTCGTGCGCGCATGGGCTCTCTTTGCACTCAAATTGTACTCAAAGCAAGGTTGGTGCGTGTGAGAGCACAAGAAATCCCCGGGCAGGGGTTCTTGCAGATCCGATCCACTCGGACGCGCGCAAGCGACGATCCGGATCGGCTGACGGTTAGAGCGGCATAAAGAGCTCGCTCTGTTTCACCGTAGGTTTCGCGCCCCACGACGACAGAAATGCCGAATATCCGGTGTCATCGGCCCATGCATTGAGAATGCGAAGTGGCCGGTCCGGCATCGCCCGCTGTAGACCGGAGACAAGAACGGAGCCGAGGCCGCTGCGTCGTCGATCTGGCCGCACCGCCATCTGCGCGAGGGTTGCCGTCTGCGGGATCAGCGCTGCATAGGCAGCAAGTCCGTCCGAGTCTCGGATTTGCAAGCAAGTCGTCTCGTTCGAAACAGCCGTGAGGGATGCATCATCGTTTTGCCAGCTCGGCGTCCAGTCCCTCAGGGAAGCGACCTCGGAGGCAATCTCGGTCCAGTTCGCGGGCGACGATTGCGAAGAAGAAGGGGCCGGGGCCGGCGGTGGGGCAATTTCGGTGCAATCGAGGCGCCGGGAAACGCTCATTCCCAGGCTCCGATAAAGCGCCATGGCGGTTTCGTTTCCGTCCATGACCTCGGTCTGGAAGGAGCGAGTGCCGTTGGCCCGTAGTCCTGTCAGGCAGTCATTGGCCAGCGCGCGGGCCAGGCCTCTGGACCGGAATTCCGGACGGGTTCCGCTTGAGATCAGGTATCCCTTCCGCTCTCGAACGGATACCAGCCAGACGGCTGCAATTCTGTCGGCGACCAACGCCACCCTTGATGCGGTCGTGTGAAGCCCGCGCTGCTGCATCATCATGCGAAAGGCTGAGTCAGACAGCGTCATCGACACGGCATAGTCGGAAAATGCGTCGTTCATGGCGGCGCATAGATCAGCGGACGAGAAATCCGATGCAGGGCGAATGTCAGTCATTGCAGGGGTGGCTTGGGTTCATGTCCCGCCAAGTACACTCTTTGCCGGCTCTCCCGCAACATAGGTCTCGACGATTGCCCGATCATCGCCCAGTGTCTGCAGCAGGAACAGCTCTTCGCTGAGCTTCTCGACCGTTTCCATGCGCAGCGACATGGCGGGCGTCGCATGGGCGTCGAGGACGACGATATCCGCGTCCCTGCCTGTCTCAAGCGAGCCGACCCGGTCCTCCAGCGACAGCGCGCGAGCGTTGCCAAGGGTGATGCGGTAGAAGCTCTCGAGCGGCGTCATGCGCTGGCCCTGCAACTGCAGCACCTTGTAGCCCTCGTCAACGGTACGCAGCATTGAATAGTTGGTGCCGCCGCCGACATCCGTGGCAACGGCAATGCGCACCGGATTGTCGCGCTCGTCGAGCGTCTTCAGGCCGAACAGGCCGCTGCCCAGGAACAGGTTGGAGGTCGGGCAGAACACGGCGACCGAACCGGATTCCGACATCACATCGGCCTCGCGGTCGCTCAGATGAATGGAGTGGCCAAACAGGCTCTTGGGTCCCAGCAGGCCGTAATGTTCGTAGACTTGCGTATAGTCATCGCACCAGGGGAACAGCTCTTTTGTAAAGGCGATCTCAGCATGGTTCTCCGACAGGTGGGTCTGCATGTGCAGGTCTGGATATTCCTGCATCAGTGTGCGGGCCATCTCCATCTGCTCGGGCGTTGAGGTGATGGCGAAGCGCGGCGTGATGGCGACGTGCTGACGGCCCTTGCCGTTCCATGCCTCGATCACAGCCTTGGTATCGTCGTAACCGGTCTGTGGCGTGTCGCAGAGCGGGGCGGGAGCATTGCGGTCCATCATCACCTTGCCGGCGATCATGCGCATGTTGCGTCGGTGGCTTTCGGCGAAAAAGGCATCGGCGGAGGCCTTGTGCACCGAGCAATAGGCGACGGCCGTCGTCGTGCCGTGACGCACCATTTCATCGAAGAACGCAGACGCTATGCGGGCGGCGTGCGCCGGGTCGCCGAACCGCTGCTCTTCGATGAACGTGTAGGTGTTCAGCCACTCAAGCAGGGCGGCGGCGTAGGAGCCGATCACCTGCATCTGCGAAAAATGGATGTGTGCGTCGATAAATCCTGCCGACAAAAGATGCGGTCGGTGGTCGTCTACAGGAACGTCGGGACCGGCCAACTCGCGAACGGTCTCATACTCGCCGGATGCGGTGATGACACCGTCCTCGACCAGCACCGCGCCATCCTCGATGTAGCGATAGGAGGCGTCGTCCTCGAGGTCCTTCGGCGAATCCAGAAAGGACAGGAGGCGGCCTCGTATCAATCTCTTTGTCACTGGTTCTGCTCCGAATTGCCAGCGACGGCGCTTTCGAACCAGGCGACCAGCATCCGCCGCTCGGACGGCTCGATTTTGGTGATGTTGGCCGGCGGCATGGCATGGCTGCGCCCGGCCTGAAGGTAGATATCGCGGGCCTGCGCGGCGATCTCGGCGTCATTTTCCAGAAGCACGCCCTTGGGGGCCGCGATGATGCCCTCCCAGACCGGCTCCTGCGCATGGCACATGGAGCAGCGGGACAGCACGATTTCACGTGCCGCATCGAAGTGGCTGTCGACTGCGAAACGTTGGAAGGCCGGCTGTACGGCGGCTTCGGCATCGTCCTCGCCGGTCAGCAGCTTCGGGGCCGTCGACAGCCACGCGATAATGATGAACAGGATCACCGTGGCAGGCCATGTCCAGGTCGGATTGCCCTTGCGCGCATGTTTGGTGTTGAAATAGTGGCGGATGGTGACGCCCATCAGGAAGACCAGAGAGGCGATCACCCAGTTGAACTCGGTGGCGAAGGCCAGCGGATAGTGGTTCGACAGCATCAGGAAGATGACTGGCAGCGTCAGGTAGTTATTGTGGGTCGAGCGCTGCTTGGCGATGATGCCGTATTTGGGATCAGGCTTGCGGCCGGCCTTCAGGTCGGCAACGACGATCTTCTGGTTGGGGATGATGATCATGAAGACATTGGCCGTCATGATCGTGGCGGTGAATGCGCCCAGATGCAGCAGCGAAGCGCGGCCGGTAAAGACGTGGGTATAGCCCCACGCCATGGCGACGAGCACGCCATAGAGCAGCACCATCAGCAGCGTGTCGCTGCGCCCGACAAAGGCCCGGCAGATCAGATCGTAAGCGATCCAGCCGAAGGCCAGCGAGGCGATCGAGATCAGGATGCCGACCCAGGCCGGGATATCCAGAACCTCCGGGTTGATCAGGTAGAGATCGGCGCCGGCATAGTAGACGATCGCCATCAGCATCGCGCCGGAAATCCACGTCATGTAGGATTCCCACTTGAACCAGGTCAGGTGCTCGGGCATTTCGGCCGGCGCAACCAGGTATTTCTGCATGCGGTAGAAACCGCCGCCATGCACCTGCCATTCCTCACCGTATACGCCTTCCGGCAAGCCCGGACGCTGCCTGAGGCCGAGGTCCAGGGCGATGAAATAGAAGGACGAGCCGATCCAGGCGATGGCGGTGATGACATGCAGCCAGCGCGCGGCAAAGGATAGCCAGTCCCAGGCAATGGCAAAGTCGTACATGAACGATCCCCTTGGTGTTTCCGCGGCATTCTGAAGGTCGTCGACTTCCAAGGAAAGTCGAAAGTCCCGGCATGACTTTCAAAAAATTCTAAATAATCCTATGCTTTCGCCATGTCCTATTTTGAAAATATCAAGGTGTTCCTGCGGGTCGTGGAATTGGGCAATCTCTCGGCAGCCGGGCGCGACCTTCGGATTTCGCCGGCGGTGGCCAGCAACCGCGTCAAGGAGCTCGAAAAGTATCTCGGCGTACGGCTGTTCAATCGCACCACGCGGCAGCTGACACCAACCGAACAGGGCAAGATCTTTTATCGCGGGGCAGGGCGCATCATCCAGGCCGTGGAGGACGCCGAAGCCTCCATCGCCTCGGTTTCCGGCCAGCCCAAGGGCACCATCCGGGTAACGGCGCCGCTTGGTTTCGGCCGTCGATTCATTGCTTCCGGCATTCCGGAATTCCAACAACAATATCCCGAGATCGAGGTGCGCCTGCGCCTCTCAGACCACAATGTCGATATTCTGAAAGAGAGCATCGACCTCGCCTTCCGGCTTGGCGTGATCGAGGATTCCAGCCTGCGCATGCGCGGCATCATGGACTGCGAGCGGGTGCTGTGTGCCTCCCCGGAATATATCGCCAAGGCCGGCACACCTGAAACGATCGACGACCTCGTCAAGGACGGGCACAACTGCCTGCTGCTACGGTTTCCAGGGTCCAACGAGTTCATCTGGTCGCTGCAGACCGACGACGGTGTGCGCAAGATCGAGGTTTCGGGTGTGTTCGATTCCGACGACGGCGATGTCCTGATGGAATGGGCGCTGGCCGGTCACGGTATCGTCAACAAGCCTCGATTTGAGGTGCAGAGCTATCTCAATTCCGGCCTGCTTGTTCAGGTGCTGCCGGACACGCCGCCGATCCCGGCGAAACTTGCGGTGATCTTCCCGCACAAGGATTTCCAGGATCCCAAGTTGCGTCTGTTCATCGATTTCATGGCCACGCGATGCCAGAAGATGATCCGAGCTGCGTTGGCCTAGGCCCGGCCACCGGCCGAAGCCAGCATATCTGATTTTTCGATACCGAGAATCACGGCAACCGCTTTTTCAATCGAACCCTCCGCATCTTTGTGACTGCGTTTTCGGCACAAAGCCCGCCGTGTTCCGAAATATTCAGCGAAATCAGGGTCTTGGGCCATCGATCTGAATCAGGATGAAAACCGAAGCGAGTCGGTTGCCGGTGGTATGTGCTGTTTTTTCGATAAAGCGTCGCGAATTTCGGAATTTTACAAGGCGGCCAGTCCTCCGTAACTTTATATTTACCATCTAACATACTGAGAAAAAACATGAATTGGATTGGCCAGTCGCTCCTGAGAAAGGAGGATCAGCGTTTTCTCACCGGAACCGGGAACTTTGTTTCGGACATTGCAGACAGGATGCCCGGTGTCGCGCATCTGGTGGTGTTGCGGTCACCGCACGCCTGCGCCAGGATCAACGCTATCGACACTGAGAAGGCCGCTCGGCTGCCGGGTGTCCTGACGGTTTTGACCGGTCATCAACTCCAGGAAGAGGGGATCGGCGGACTGCCCTGTGCATGGCCGGTTCACAGCAGCGACGGGACCGAGATGGCGGCGCCCGAACACCCGGTCCTTGTCAGCGACTATGCGCTTCACGTCGGCGATCCGGTGGCCGCCGTCGTGGCCGAAACACGTCACCAGGCGGAAGCCGCAGCGGAGCTCGTCGAGGTCGACTATCAGGTGCTTCCGGCACAGACGGATCTGTCGACGAGCCTGGACGACGATGCAGCGATCGTGCACCCGGACCTGTCATCCAACGTGACGTTTGATTGGACGCTCGGCGATGCGACGGAAACCGCGCGGGTCATGGGCGAGGCGGCACATGTGATCGAGCTCGATCTCGTTCAGAACCGGATCAATGCCGCGCCGATCGAAACACGCGGGACGCTGGGCCTCTTCGAACCGGGCCGCGGTGAATACACGCTCTATACGTCCAACCAGAACCCGCATCCCATTCGGGTCATGCTGTCGGCGAGCACACTCAAGGTCCCGGAGGAAAAGATCCGGGTTGTGTCGCCCGATGTGGGTGGCGGCTTCGGAATGAAGATATACCACTACAACGAGGAAGTGCTCGTTCTCGTTGCCGCCCGGCGGATCAATCGGCCGGTGTATTGGACAGCCAGTCGCAGTGAGGCGTTTCAGGCCGACACCTATGCACGCGATCACGTCACGACCGTTTCGCTCGGCCTCGATGCGGATGGCAGGTTCATGGCGCTCAAGGTCGACACGATTGCCAACATGGGGGCTTATCTCTCCACGTTCGCGCCGGCCATCCCGACATTCTTCTACGGCAACCCGTTTCCGGGGCCCTATGCCTTGCGCGATGTCCACATCCATGTTCGCGGCGCCTTCACCAACACGACAGCCGTCGATGCCTATCGCGGTGCCGGGCGACCGGAATGCACTTATGTTCTGGAACGCATCATCGACGTGGCCGCTCACCGACTCGGCATGGATGCGTTCGAGCTTCGCCGGCGAAACCTGATCACTGCCAACATGATTCCCTACAAGACGCCGTTCCTGTGGACCTATGACTCCGGCGATCTTCCTGCGGTGCTGGAGATCTGCCGGCAGGCTGCCGACTTGCCAGGCTTTGAGGACCGCAGAAGGCGGTCGCAGGCGACCGGCAGGAAACGAGGGCTTGGCATCGCCTTCTACATGGAAGCCTGCGGAATGGGGCCCTCGGAGATGCTGATCGAGCAGGGTTGCGGAGGCGGGCAATACGAGGTGGCGACCGTGCGGGTCAGCCCCACCGGCGGCATCACCGTGCTGACCGGGAGCCACACCCATGGACAGGGACACGAAACCGCCTTTGCACAGCTGGTTGCGGAAGAAACCGGCCTGGACCCTGCCGACATCGAAATCGTCCATGGTGACACCGCGCGAGTGCCCTATGGCATCGGCACCTACGGCTCACGGTCGCTGTCCGTCGGGGGCAGTGCGTTGGTCTCGTCGACGCGAAAGATCGTGAAGAAGATGATGCGGATTGCCGCCCATATCCTGGAAGGGCAGGTCGAGGATATCGATCTGCAAGAGGGGCTGTTCCGGCTTCGACCGGGCAACAAGACGCTGACGTTCGCCGAAGTCGCCGGCCGCGCCTATGCCCCGGCCAATTATCCACCGGATCTGGAGCCCGGCCTCGAAGACGTCACCTATTACGATCCCGAGGCATTTACCTTTCCCTACGGCTGCCACCTCGTTGAAGTCGAGGTCGACCCGGAAACGGGCACCGTTCGTGTCAACCGGTATCTCGCCGTCGACGATTTTGGCCGCGTGGTCAACCCGATGATCGTCGAAGGCCAGATCCATGGCGGGGCTGCTCAGGCAATCGGCCAGGCGTCGATGGAAGAGTGTCGCTATGATCCGAAATCCGGTCACCTTCTCACCGGATCGTTTCACGACTACGCGATGCCGCGGGCCGGCGACATTCCGAACGTTGAGTTTCACGCCCTTGAAACGCTATGCACAACCAATCCGCTCGGTTCGAAAGGCTGTGGAGAGGCCGCTGCAATCGCCGGACCGGCAGCAACCATCAACGCCATCTGCAATGCACTTGCCGATACCGGCGTCGAGCATGTCGACATGCCCGCAACTGCAGAAAAGGTGTGGAAGGCGATCGCCGAAGCTGGCACAAAGTGATTCAATCCGGAGGCCGGTTGATGACAGATTTCAAGATCGACGACAATTTCGTAATTTCAGACGAAACCGCGCTCAGAGAGCTTTTCCACGAACGGCACCCCTTGGCGGTGCAGAAATGCCTCGACTGCCTGAACCCGCATGCCAGGGAGTTCATTGCCCGATCACCGTTTGTCTGCATCGGGACCCAGAGCAAAGAGGGCCTCGCGGATGTCAGCCCGCGCGGCGACCCGGTCGGATTTGTGCGGGTACTCGATGACCGCACCTTGGCGATCCCTGACCGGCCGGGGAACAACCGGCTCGATACGCTCAGCAATATTGTCGCCAATCCGTTTGTCGGATTGCTGTTCCTGGTGCCGGGTTTTGATGACACGTTGAGGATCAATGGCCGGGCCAAGGTGACCACGGATCCGGTGGTGCTCAAGCCCATGGCTGTCCGTGATCGCCTACCGAAAGTGGCGATTATCGTCGAAATCGACGAAGTTTACCTGCACTGCGCCAAGGCCTTTCGGCGATCAAAGCTCTGGGACCCGGATCACTTCCAGAATCGCAGCGAAATGCCATCCCTTGCCAAGATCATTCTCGATCAGACAACCGGCGCCCCGGAAGACAAGGCCGAGATGGAAAAAATCGACGCTGATCTGGAGGAGGCCTACCAAAAGAGCATGTACTAGCCGATTGGTCAGAACGGGACGACCAGTTCGGCGTCACCACCGTAGATCAGATAGTCCTGTGCATATTGCGCGCCGCCGCTCAATTTGAACTGCGTGCCGTCCGGCGCGGTCCAGTTGAGACCGACCAGACCGTCGACATACCAATCGGCCAGGCTGCTGGTCACCGTGAAGCCCGGGACGGCGTTGGCGTCACCCTGCATGGTCGCCGTCATGCCCGTTCCGAAGTTGTTGTTGCCGTAGGCAATATAGGTGGCGCCACCCTGGATGAAGGCGCTGATCGTACCGCCGTCATCCGTGGTGCTCTGGGCCGCGAGTTTGAGGGCAGGGCGCACGGCGGCAAAGAAGTCGCCATCTCCTTCGATGTCGAGACTGGCACCGCCGGCACCGGATTCGGAGATTGCGCTGTTGTAGAAATAGCCCCCCCAGGCCTCGACAGACGGAGTCAGCGTCAGCGGGCCATTGCTTGCCTCGTAGGACAGTCGGACCTGGCCGCCACCAAAGTAGAGTTTCTGGTTGCCCTCTGCCGTCATCGGTGTGCCGGTCAAGGTCAAGGTGCGTTCGACGTCATACCAGGCGGCACCACCCATGGCGGCGATCGAGATAGCACCGCCGCCTTCGCCGTAGTGGCTGAGGCCCAGGCCGCCCTGAAGCCGATGACCGTCGCTTGACGCCAGATTTTCCGTGTCGATGTCGCTGCGGCCGTAGTTCAGCGCCAGGAACAGCCCGGTGCTGTCGTTGACCATTCCGCCAATACCAGCTTCGCCATCAAGCACGTTTTCGTTGAAGCCGAAATATTCGAAGGTCTCGTCGCGCTCGGTCCGGTAGCCTCCGAAACGCAGCCAGCCGCAGTGTCCGGTCTCGTCCATCGTGTGGCAGTTCATAAGAGAACGGCCAAAGCGCATGTTTCCAAGAACTGTCGCGAGCTCATTGTCGATATAGGCCTCTGGCGACAGCTGGTCGTAGTAATTGCGCAAGGTCGGGATGTCGGGCGCTTCCAGCAGCGCGTTGACCACCGGGGTGAGGGCCTCCGGATCGCCGGCCGCAATCACATCGGTTATGTAGTCGCCGATGGCAGTCTCGTTGCGATTGAGGCCGTCCGGCGTGAAATTCACCGTCCAGCCGAGATAGACATTGTTGGTGGTTGTCGTGTCGTAGCTGAGCTCATAGTTGACGACTGCCGTATCCGGCGCAATCAGCGTCGGCGTGCCGTATTCGCCATCGGCGGTCAGGATCAGCACCGAGCCCGAAACGTCCGGCTCCAGATAGGCGCCGTTGACGGCGTTCACGGTGACAAACCCATCGAGCTCCGCGGTGCCCGTGATGTGGATCAGATCGGCCTCGCCGGGAACACCCGGGCCGGGGTTCTCGTCGGCAATCTTGAAATCGACGTCGACTTCATAGGTGCCGTCGTCGCTCTGCACATAGTCGCCGGTGATCGTGGAGGTGAACACCTGGTCCTGGTCGCCTGGTGAAATCGTGCCGAAATTGCTGACGGTGTTACCGGATCCGATATCGATATCGGCGCCAGCGTTCATGCGACCGCCGGCATAATTCGTCACGGCATTCGTCGATCCGGTCAGGAACACCGATCCGGTGAGGATGTCGTAATTGTCGACCGTGTCGTTGGGAGTGGTTTTGTTTTCCCGCGTCGTTCGCGTCGCAACCGCCGTTCCCAAATAGCCCTGCTGGGTGGAAACAGTCCCCCGGTTGGTAATCACATTGTCGGCGCCATCGAGCAACTCGATGGCAATTGCATTGCTGTCGGTTCCATCTCCGTCCGTATCGGTGCCGCCGATCACGGCACCGCCGGCCGCAACCGAGACCGTCACGTCGCTGTTGTTGTTGACGCCGATGCTCTGGGCAAGCACGCCGCCCGAATTCTCACCGGCAGCTTCGATCCTGGCACTGACGGTCACTGTCACTGCTTTGCCTGTGCCACTGGCCCCATTGGCGAAGTCGTTTGACGTATCCGTGTCCTCTTGACCGCTGCCACTTTGGGCAAAGATTCCCACCGACCCGGGGCCCGTTGTGTAAATGTCGCCGGACGTGGTGACGGTAACGGTTCCGGCATCGCCGTCATCGCCGGTCGAGCCGATGAAATACAAGGCGGAGCCGGGGCTGAGCCCGGCACTGCCGGCAACACCGCCACCACCACCAACGCTGTGCGCAAAGATACCGTGGCCACCGGCACCCTCGGTCACGATCCTGCCGGTGTTGTCGACCGAAACATCGCCAGCGTTACCGCCGCTTCCGCCGCCGAGCGAAAGGTCGATGCCGATCCCGACATCGACGCCGTTCCAGAACAGGTTCTGACTGACATCGCCACCGTGGCCACCACCGCCGCCAACGCTCTGAGCGAAGATGCCCATGGAGGCTGCACCCGTCGTGAAGATGTCGCCGTCATTCTCAACTGTCACGGCTTTCGCGTCACCACCAGAGCCGCCCTTGCCGCCGATCGAGGCGATTGCAAAGGCGCCGCCGGAAGAGGCTCCGCCGCGGCCCCCACCGCCGCCAATGCTCTGCGCATAGATCGCGCTGGATTGAACGCCGAGCGTTGCGATCGTCCCGGCATTCTTGACTGTGACCGGACCACCGTTGCCCGCTGAACCGCCGCTGCCGCCGATGGCGACCTGGATGTCGTCCCAGATCTTCAGGGATCCCATCGGATCCAAGATGATCGGACCGTCGGAAATGATGACACCGGCGAGCCCTTGCAGGAAATTCTGGCCGAGCGATCCGGTGCCGCCTTCGCCGCCACCACCACCAATGCTCTGGGCGAAAATGCCGTCAGCGCCGGCGCCCTCGGTCAGGATAGAGCCGATATTGTCGACATTGACCGCGTCCGCATGCCCGCCGCCGCCGCCGCCGCCGCCGACGGAGACTGTCAGGTTGATGGATTTCGCGCCATTGTCAGGCTCGGACTGGCCACAAATGGCGCAATAACCGGCGAGCATGGCGAAAGCATCGGCCGCGCCGCCCTGGCCACCGCCGCCGCCGATACTTTGCGCCGAAATTCCTTTTGCCGCGCCATCACCGGTCTGAATACCGCCTGTGTTGACGACCCTGACCGTGCTGGCGTTTCCGCCGCTGCCACCGGCGCCGCCGATGGCGACATTGACGTTGACGGTGCGCGGATTGGGCTGAGTGCCCGATTGGGTCAGCCCTGTGATGCCGGCCAGGCTGGAGCCGCCCTTGCCGCCGCCACCGCCAATGCTTTGCGCGTTGATGGCGGTTGAAGCGACGCCGTCGGTGACGATTGTTCCATTGTTCACCACATCGACGGCTCTTCCATCGCCGGCCGCACCGCCCGATCCGCCAATGGATACACCGAAATCGAGCGATGTGCCGTCACCCTGGCGCGACAGGGCAGCGGTCGAAGCCGAACCCCCGGTGCCGCCGCCGCCGCCGATGCTCTGTGCGAGAATGGCCTCGCTGAAATGGCTTTCCGTCGCGATCGAGCCGTTGTTGATGACCGTTACTGCAGCCGCGTTGTTTCCGCTGCCTCCGCCGCCGCCAACAGCGACGTTCATTTCCTTGCTGTCCTGGCCACCGGCGAAGTTGCCAGAGAACGACAGGCCGCCATCGCCTCCACCGCCGCCAATGCTTTGGGCAAACAGTCCGCGCGCCTTGAAGCCTTCGGTGTGCAATGTGCCGGCGTTGTCGATCGTGACCTTTCCAGCAATGTTGCCCCGGCCGCCGGCACCGCCAACCGAGACCCCCAGATTGTTGCCGGGCGAATCCGAGTCGAGGCTCAGATTGGCGGTAAGCGCCATGCCGCCATTGCCGCCACTGCCGGCCGTGCTCTGCGCCTGGATGGCGTGGGCCTGTTCCTCCCGGGTGTGAATGAGACTCGCATTGACAACGAAAACGGCACCGCTGGCGCCACCGTCACCTCCACCGCCGCCGACTGTCACGCCGATATTGCCGCTCGATTCACCCGTGCCGAGATTTCCGGTGAACCCGAAGCCGCCATTGCCGCCGCTGCCGCCGACGCTCTGCGCCAGAATGCCGGAGGCGCCTCGTCCAGCAGTCCTGATTTCACCGCCGATCGCGGTTACGTTGACCGCTCTTGCAAAGCCGCCAACACCGCCGCCTCCACCGACGCTGACGCCGACGTTTCCACCTTCGTCGAGCGCGATATTGAGTGTTCCGCTGAAGCCGCCCGTACCACCGCTGTTGCCGACGCTTTGCGCCAGCAGGCCAGTGGCGCTGCTGCCTGCGGTTCGAATGGAACCTTCGTGAAAGACCAAGACTTCGCCGCCGTTTCCGCCGCCGCCGCCTTTACCGCCGATGGCGACCGACACGTTGTCGCCCTCGCTGATTGACCCGGCCAGGCTGAACCCGCCATGGCCACCGCCGCCGCCGATACTTTGTGCCGAGATGCCGTAGGATTGTCGTCCGCCGGTGATGATCGTGCCTTTGCTATGGATGGTCACCGCGGAGCCGTGGTTACCGGCGCCGCCTTCACCGCCAATGCTGACGCTCAGATTGCCGCTCTCCGAACCGTCGAAGGACGCGCTGAAGCCGCCGCTGCCGCCACCGCCGCCAATGCTCTGCCCGCGGATGCCCGGCGCGCCGCTTCGGACCGACTCGATATCACCGATGCTGCTGATGGAAACGGCGCCTCCGAATGATCCGCTTCCGCCTTTACCACCGACGGCGACGGAGAGGCTGCCACCATCACCGCCGCTGACAATACCGGCGCTGATGCTGAAGCCGCCGTTGCCGCCGCCGCCACCGATGCTTTGCGCAAGGATGCCGCCTGAGTGTCGACCAGTGGTTTCCGTTCCGGTTCTGATGTTGCCGACACTGTCGACAGTCACGGAGCGCGCGTGGTGGCCCGTGCCGCCGCCGCCGCCCACGGAAACCGGAACCGTGGCGCCTTCGCCGAGTGTCACGGATCCCGAAGCGCTGAAGCCGCCATTGCCGCCGCCGCCACCGAGACTTTGGGCAAGGATGCCGTAGGAGATGGACCCTTCCGTCGTGATATTGCCGCGATTGATTGCGGTCACCGCACCGGAGGTTCCGCCGGTCGACCCGTCGCCGCCGATGCTGACAGGCACACCGGCGCCTTCGCCCGTACCGGTCAGCGAGACGGAGTAGCCACCATTGCCACCGCCGCCGCCGATGCTCTGTGCAGCCAGCCCGTTTGAGTGGATGCCCGTGGTCACCAGGTTTCCGCTTGATGTTGCCATCACGTCACCGGCTGAGCCGCCGCTGCCGCTTTTGCCGCCAACCGCCACGCTTACGGTGAATGTTGACGAGGCGGCCAAATCGAGACTGAAGCCGCCATTGCCGCCACCGCCACCGATACTTTGTACGAGGACGGCGGCGGCATGATCTCCATCGGTGGTGATATGGCCGACGGACTCCAGATGCGAAGACGATGCATCACCGCCCGACCCGCCATCTCCGCCGACGCTCAGTCCGACGCTCGTATCAAAGGACCCCGAGAGGCTCATGCTGAAGCCGCCATGGCCCCCGCTGCCGCCGATGCTTTCCGCCACGATGCCGTTGGAGTGGTCGCCATCGGTGCTGATATCCGTCCAGCTTTTCACCGAAACACGACCTGCATCGCCACCACCGCCGCCGCCGCCGCCAACCCCTACCGAGATGCTGGTGGCTTCCGATACCGCCGCGGAGACGGCAAAGCCGCCCATTCCACCGCCGCCGCCGGAGCTTTGGGCCATGATCCCATCGCTGAATTTGCCGACCGTGGCGATCGTACCCTTGTTGTGAACCGTCACCTCGCGACCGGAACCACCATTGGCGCCGCTGCCGCCGACCCCGATGCTGACATCAGCGTCCATTCCTGCGCTGGCGGATACCGTCCAGCCGCCCTTGCCGCCGCTGCCGCCAACGCTGTGGGCGACAATCCCGCCGGAATGATCGCCTTGCGTCGAAATGGACCGCCCGACACTTGTTTCAGAAACATCGGTGTTGACCTCGACGATGCTGCCGTCGCCGCCATTGCCACCGGTTCCACCAACGCCCACGCTGACAAAGACGCCGACATCGACCGTGTTGCCGCCCTTGCCGCCGCCACCGCCGATGCTTTCGGCCAGTATTCCGTTGGAATGATCCCCCTGGGTAGACAAGTCGGAGGTGTTGTAGACGAAGACGGCTTCCCCCCGGCCGCCCGAGCCGCCATTGCCGCCGACCGCGGTCAGCAGTCCGCCACCCGAACCGCCATTACCGCCGCCACCACCGATGCTGTGCGCGAGGATTGCATCGGAGGCCTCTCCAACGGTGGAGATGCCGGCGTGGTTCTCAACCAGGACCCTGCCGCCGTTGCCGCCATTGCCGCCACCCGCGCCAATGCTGACAAGGCCTCCCGAGTCTCCGGCGTCGCCGCCTCCGCCGCCGACGGATTGAGCCTGAATACCGACCGAATTGTCGTCATTGGTGGTCAGCACAGCCATGTTCTGGACGAATACCGTGCCGGCGTCGCCACCTGAATCACCGCTGCCACCGAGCGAAACGACGCCGCCATCGGTGTTGGCGCTGCCACCGCCGCCGCCGGTGCTTTGCGCCATGATGGCGGTGGCATAGGTGCCCTGGGTGGTGATCGCTCCGCTGTTGGTAATGGAGACCGCATCTGCCGGTCCGCCGCTCTCACCACTGGCGCCGAAGGAGAAAAGGTCGCTGCCACCGCCACCCGAGCCAGCGAACCCGCCGATGCTTTGGGCCAGGATGCCGCCGGCGCCGTTGCCCGAGGTTTCGATCGTGCTGTCATTGACGATAATGACTGCTTTGGCGATACCGCCGCCCGCACCGCCGCCACCTCCACCGGTGATCCCGCCGTCCGACGTGCCGCCGTTGCCGCCGGCGCCGCCCAGGCTTTGTGCATAGATGCCCTGGGCCTGTGGACCACTGGTGGTGATGCTCGGACCTGTGCTGGTTATGGTGATTTGCCCGGAGGGGCCTCCGGCGCCGCCATTGCCTCCGTTGGAATCGATTGCCGACTGTGCATGACCGCCATCGCCGCCGTCACCGCCATCGCTGACGGCCAGAATTCCGTGAGACAGGTTGCCGGTGGTGTTGATCGTGGCCGTGCTTTCAACGGTCACATTGCCGCCGGTGCCTCCGGTTCCGCCTTTGCCGCCTTTGGTATCCACCGGATCAATGGCATCGTTGTCGCCAGTGCCGCCCTTTCCGCCATCACCGGCCTTGCTGCCAACGAACAGTCCCCCGGCCTCATCAGCGGTAGTCGAGACCCCGAAATTCGGGTCCTGATAATCGATCGTCAGATCCAGGGCATCCCCGCCGTCGTCCCCGTCATCTCCCGTGCCGACAGCTGAATCGCCATCGTTTCCGTTCGAGCCGTTGCCGCTCAGTTGGACCCCGGAACCGCCAATCGTGTTGGTCAACTGATCGATCTCGATGATCTGGATCGGCGGGTTGAAATCGTCACGATCAACGACGATGCCGGTGGATTCGTCCCCGGTGCAGGTCATCGTTGCAGTGTTGACGGTGCAAACCGCAAGCGCGGACGTTGTTGTCAGCAGCAGTGACGGCACGGATGGTACAGCCAGCGCAAGCGCGCTTGCGATCCGGCATCCCCTGGCGGAAGGTGTCTTTATCCTTGGCATTGGCCGCACGCAATTGCGGCAACGATGATCGAAACAGACTGCACGGTTTGCCCCCGGCATGTGCGAAGCGCCTGTCGCCGGTCACGCTTCGCGACCGACCTCGATCTTGCTTTATGGACTGCGCCGGTTCAACCGGTTTCCACGCGCATAAGGTGTAATGCCCTAATGGTGTTGCGCAAACGATACGCTTTAGAACGGCACGACCAGTTCAGCGTCACCACCGTAAATCGTGTAGTCGTCAGCAAACTGGGCACCGCCGCTCAACCGGAACTGCGTCCCGCCGGGAGCCGTCCAGTTCAGGCCAACCGTGCTGTCGAAATACCAGTCAGCCAGGGTGCTGGTGACCAGAAAGCCCGGGACCGCGTTGGCATCGCCCTGCATGGTCGCCGTGAACCCGGTGCCGAAGTTCTGATTGCCATAGGCGATATACGTGATCCCGCCCTGGACAAAGGCGCTGATGGTGCTGCCACCGGCCGTTTTGTTTTCTGTCGCAATCTTCAGGGCAGGGCGCACTGCAGCGAAGAAATCGCCTTCGCCGTCGACGTTCAGGCTGGCGCCGGCCGCGCCTGTCTCGGTGATGGCGCTGTTGTAGAAATAACCACCCCAGGCCTCAACAGACGGTGTAATCGAGAAGGGACCGTTGGTTGCTTCGTGGGACAGCTTGACCTGGCCACCGCCGAAATAGATTTTCTGGTCGCCTTCCGCCGTCATCGGCGTGCCAGTCAGCGTGAGGTACCGCTCGACGTCGTACCAGGCAGCCCCGCCAAGAGCAGCCATCGAGAAGACGGTACCGTTGTCACCGTAATGGCTGAAGCCGAGGCCGCCCTGAATTCGATGACCGTCGCTTGAGGCCAGGTCTTCCGTATCGATGTCGCTGCGGGCGTAGTTCAGTCCGAAATAGAGCCCGGTGTTGTCGTTGATCATGCCGCCAACGCCGGCTTCGCCATCGAGCACGTTTTCGGTGAAACCGAAATACTCGAAGGTCTCGTCGCGCTCGGTCCGGTAACCGCCGAAACGGATCCATCCACAGCGGCCGGCCTCGTCCATGGTGTGACAGTTCATCAGCGAGCGGCCGAAGCGCATGTTGCCAAGCACCGTGGCCAGTTCATTGTCGACATAGGCTTCCGGCGTGAGCTGGTCGTAGTAGTTGCGCAGTGTCGGGATATCAGGCGCTTCAAGCAGCGCGTTGATGATCGGGGTGAGGGCGTCCGGAGCACCAGCGCCGACCACATCCGTAATGTAGTGAGCCGCATTCGTCTCGTTGCGGTTGAGGCCATCCGGCGCGAAATTGACCGTCCATCCAAGATAGACATTGTTGGTGGTCGTCGTATCGTAGCTGAGCTCGTAATCGACCACTGCGGTGTCGTGAGCCACCAGAGTCGGATCGCCGTACTCGTCGTCGGCGGTCAGGATCAGCACACGGCCCGACACATCGGGTTGCAGGTATGCCGCGTTGACGGGATTGACGGTGACGAAACCGTCAAGTTCGGCGGTTCCCGTGATGTGTATAAGGTCGGCCTCTCCGGGCACGCCGGGGCCGGGGTTTTCGTCAGCAATCTTGAAGTCGACATCGACCTCGTAGTTGCCTGTGCCGGTCTGTACATAGTTGCCGGTGATGGTCGTCACGAAGATCTTGTCCACATCGCCCGGCGAGACGGTTCCGAAATTGGTCACGACGTTGCCGTCGCCGACATTGATGTCGGAACCCATGTTCAGGCGACCGCCGAGGAAGTTGGTCACGCTGTTCGTCTCACCTCTGAGGAAGATCGATCCGGTAACGGTGTCGTAGTTGTCGACGGCGTCGTTGACAGTCGTCTCGTTGGCCCGTGTTGTCCGTGAGGCGATGGCCGTGCCCATGTAGCCGAGCTGTGTGGTCACCAGGCCCATATTGGTGATCTGGTTGTCTTTGCCATCGTATAGCTGGATACCGACAGCATCGCTGGCTTTGCCTTTGCCGTCCGTATCGACGCCGCCGATAACCGCGCCATCGGCTTCTACCGTGACGGTGATATCGCTGTTCTTGTTGACGCCGATGCTCTGGGCAATCACGCCCTTGGAGTTGATGCCCGCCGTATCGACCATGGCATCGACCGTCACCGTGACTTCCTTGCCCGTACCGGTGGCGCCGTTGGCGTAGTCGTGGTTTCCGGTCTTTTTCCGGCCGCTGCCGCTCTGGGCAAAGATGCCGGCTGCGCCGTCGCCGAAGGTATAGATGTCGCCTTCGGTTGTAACATCGACCTTGCCAGCGTCGCCATCGTCGCCGGTTGAGCCGATGAAGAAAAGGGCCGAGCCGGGGCTTAGGCCAGCGCTGCCAGCCACGCCACCACCGCCGCCGACACTCTGGGCAAAGATGCCGTGCGCGCCGGCGCCCTCGGTCACGATCTTCCCGGAATTGTCGACCTTCACATTCGCACCGTTGCCGCCGCTACCGCCGCCCAGCGACAGGTCGATGCCAATGCCGACATCAATGCCCGGCCAGAACAGATTCTGGGTAACGTCACCACCATGGCCGCCACCGCCGCCGACGCTCTGGGCGAAGATGCCCATCGACGCGCGGCCGAGGGTGAAGATGTCACCCTCGTTCTTGACCGTCACCGTGTCCGCGTCGCCGCCGGAAGCTCCCTTTGCGCCAATGGAGGCGATAGCGAAAGCGCTGCCAGACGATGCCCCGCCTCGACCGCCACCGCCGCCGACACTCTGGGCGTAAATGGCCGTGGACTGGTCTCCCAGTGTGGTAATCAGACCGGAATTGTCGACCTTGACCTTGCCGGAATTGCCGCCCGCACCACCGCTACCGCCGATGGCGACCTGGATGTTGGTCCAGACCTTGGCCGCCTTGGCCGGATCCAGAATGATGTTGCCGTCGGCAATAATGACGCCGGTCAAGCCCAGCAAGGGCTTCAGACCGAGTGCGCCGGTGCCGCCGTCACCACCACCGCCACCAATGCTTTGGGCGAATATGCCATCAGAGCCGGCGCCTTCGGTAACGATGCCGCCGATATTGTCAACCGTGACATCATCGCCGTTGCCAGCGCCGCCACCGGCACCGCCGATGCTGACGCTGAGGCTGATCTTCTTGGCGCCATTGTCCGGCGCTTTCTGGCCGCAGACGGCACAACGGCCGACCAGCAGCGAAAACGCATCGGCCGCTCCGCCGGTTCCACCGCCGCCGCCGACACTCTGCGCGGATATGCCCTTTGACGATCCGTCGCCGGTGTAGAGACCGCCCGTGTTGGTCACCTTGACCGTGCCGGCATCACCACCGGCGCCGCCTTGTCCGCCCACCGAGACGTTGACATTGACGGTACGCGGTTTTGGTTCATCACCACCCTGGGTGAGGCCGGCGATACCGGCAAAACTGGACCCGCCCTTACCACCACCACCGCCAATGCTCTGGGCATCGATGGCGGTGGAGGAGACACCGGCGGTCATGATGGTGCCGTTGTTGGTGACGTCGACGGCCTTGCCGTCGCCGGCCGCGCCGCCGGAACCGCCGATTGCAACACCAATATCAATGGAGGTGCCCTGACCCTGGCGCGAAAGAGCAGCCACCGCCGCGGTTCCGCCGCTGCCACCACCGCCGCCGACGCTGTGTGCCAGAATGCCTTCGCTGAAGTGGCCCTCGGTCAGAATCGTGCCGTCATTGGTCACCGTGACCGTGTCGGCATTGTTGCCCGTGCCGCCTTTGCCACCCACCGAGACGTTGATTTCCTTGCTGCCCTGGCCGCCTGCAAGGTTGCCGGAGAAGGCGAGGCCGCCGTCGCCGCCACCGCCGCCTATGCTCTGGGCAAAGAGGCCCTTCGACTTGAAGCCCTTCGTGTGGATGCCGCCGTCATTGTCGATAACGACCTTGCCTGAAACATTGCCTTTTCCGCCGCCGCCGCCGACGGACACACCGAGATTTTGCGACGGTGACTTGGGGTTGAGCGCGAGGTTGGCGCTGATGGCCATGCCGCCATTGCCACCGCTGCCGCCGGTGCTCTGGGCGTGCACCGCGTGGGCGTTGCTGTGTTCCGTTTTGACTGAACTGGCGTTGGTTACGGTTACGTCGCCGCTGGTGCCGCCATCTCCGCCGCCGCCGCCAACCGTCACGGCAATGTTCACAGTCTTCTTGCCGGTGCCCAGATTGGCGGTCAGGCCGAAGCCACCGCTACCGCCGCTGCCGCCCGTGCTTTGAGCGAGAATGCCGATTGCGCCGCGGCCCTTGGTCAGGATATCGCCACCTTCGGTTTCAACCGTCACGGACTCTGCCGACCCGCCGTCACCGCCACCGCCACCAACCGCGACGCCGATATTGCCACCTTCCTCAATGGCGATGTTGGCATCGCCAGCGAACCCGCCGGCGCCGCCGCTGTTGCCGACGCTTTGTGCCAGCACCGCGTGAGAGCTGTTGCCTTCGGTGCTGATCGAGCCGCTCTGCTTGACCTCGACCTTTCCACCGTCGCCGCCGCCGCCGCCGGAACCGCCGACCGCGACTGTCACATTGGTGGCCTTGCTGAACGACCCGGAGAGGCTGAAGCCGCCGTGACCGCCACCGCCGCCAATGCTCTGCGCGGATATGCCGTAGGACTGTTTGCCGGTCGTGACGATCTTGCCGCTGTTGTCGACCGTGACCTTGGAGCCGTCATTGCCGGAGCCACCGGCGCCGCCGACGCTGACACCGATATTGCCGTATTGCGAACCGTCGAAATTGGCGCTGAATCCGCCATTGCCGCCGCCGCCGCCGATGCTTTGTGCGTGGATACCGGGCGACCCGCCAAGGATTGTGCTGATGTCGCCCTGGCTTGTCACCGCAACGGTACCGCCCTTCGACCCTGTACCGCCCTTGCCGCCGACGCTGACGCCGATATTGCCGCCGTCCTCGCCGGTAACGACACCGGCGCTGACGCTGAAGCCGGCATTGCCGCCGCCGCCACCGATGCTCTGTGCCAGGATGCCGGCTGAATGGCGCCCTTTGTCCGCGGTTCCGGTTTTGATGTTTCCGATACTGTCGACTTTCACCGCCGCGGCGCTGTGTCCATCGCCACCGCCGCCGCCAACCGAAACCGGTATTCCGGCGCCATCGCCGATAGCCAGAGAACCGGAAATGCTGAAGCCACCATTGCCGCCACCGCCTGCAAGGCTTTGGGCGAGAATGCCGTAGGAATGATCGCCCTCGGTCGAGATGTTGCCGTTATTGGCAACCGTGACCGATTTGGCCTTTCCGCCGCTGCCGGCGCCACCGCCGACGGATACCGGAATGTCGCCGCCTTCACCGGAACCGGATAGCGAGAGGGAAAATCCGCCGTTGCCGCCTCCGCCGCCGATGCTCTGCGCCACCACACCGCTGGCGTGCGAGCCCTTGGTGGTGAGGCTGCCTTTGGACGTAGCTGTGACCGCCGATGCATCGCCGCCGCTGCCGCCGCGTCCGCCGACGCTGACCGAGACATTGAAACTTTCCGACACCGCCAAGGTGGCACTGAAGCCGCCATTGCCGCCGCCGCCGCCAACGCTCTGTGCCAGCACTGCATTGGCGTGATTGCCCTCGGTGCTGATATGGCCTTCCGATGTCAGAGAGGATTCACCGGCATCGCCGCCGGAGCCGCCGGAACCACCCACGCCAATGCCGATGCTGGCATCGGCCGAAGCCGACAGATCGGCGTTGAAGCCGCCATGACCGCCTCCGCCGCCAACACTTTGGGCAACAAGTCCGTTGGAGTGATTGCCGCTTGTCGAAACGCTGGTCCAGCTGCTGAGCTCTACGGCGCCGGAGTCTCCGCCGCCACCGCCGCCGCCGCCAACGCCAACCGAGAGACCGGCACCGGTGGACAATGCGGCCGTCACGTCGAAGCCGCCCAATCCGCCGCCGCCGCCGGTGCTCTGGGCCACGACGCCGTCGCTGAATTTTCCGCTGGTGCCGACGGTGCCCTTGTTGTGTACGGTCACATTGTTGCCGTCACCGCCATCGGCGCCGCTACCGCCGATGCCGAGACTGACATCGCCATAAAGACCGCCACTGACAGATACCGTCCAGCCGCCCTTGCCGCCGCCGCCGCCGACGCTCTGGCCAACAACGCCGCTGGCATGGTTGCCGGCGGTTGTGACGGATGTCGACGCGCTGCTTGCTCCGACGTCCTTGTTGATTTCAACCTTGCCGCCGTCGCCACCGTCGCCGCCGCTGCCGCCGATTCCTATGGAAACGAACGCACCGACATCGACGGAGCTGCCGCCTTTGCCACCGCCGCCGCCGACACTCTGCGCCATGATGCCATTGGAATGGCTGCCTTTCGTCGAAAGATCGCCGGAATTGTCGACGACGACCGTGCTGCCGTCGCCGCCCGAGCCACCGCTGCCGCCGACGGAAGCAATCACGCCGCCGGAAGAACCTCCATGCCCGCCACCGCCGCCAATGCTCTGAGCGATGATGGCGTCGGAGTGTCGACCGATCGTGGAGACGCCACCGGAATTCTCGACGGTAACTTCGCCGCCCTTGCCGCCGCTGCCGCCGCTGCCCCCGATGCTGACCAAACCGATCGACAGACCGGCATCGCCGCCGCCGCCGCCCACGCTTTGAGCTTGAATGCCAGCTGAGTTATTGCCTTGAGTGGATAGCGTCTCGGTATTGGTGACCCAAACATGCCCGGCGTCGCCACCGGCGGAACCTTTGCCTCCGAGAGATATGATGCCCCCGTCATCATTGGCACTGCCGCCACCGCCGCCGGTACTTTGCGCCAGGATAGCCGCGGCGGCATGTCCTTGTGTTGTAATGGTCGCGTGATTGGTGACGGTGACCCGGTCGGCGTCACCGCCGCTCTGTTCGCTCGCGCCAAAAGAGAACAGGCCACCCGCGCCGCCACCCGATCCGGCGAAGCCACCGATACTCTGGGCTAGAATGCCGCCTGCGCCGCGGCCGGTGGTTTCGATAGCGCTGCTGTTGGTGACGGTGACCTCATCGGCGATACCACCGCCTGCGCCGCCACCGCCGCCGCCCCAAATTCCGCCAGAGGACGAGCCTCCGTCACCTCCGGCTCCGCCGAGGCTCTGCGCATAAATGCCTTGGGCCTGTCGGCCAGACGTTTTGATGCTCTCGCCGGTGCTGACGACGGTAACCGTTCCAGCACGGCCGCCGGCGCCACCGTCGCCGCCTCGCGAATCGGCCGAAGCCTGGGCGTGGCCACCCCTGCCGCCATCGCCGCCGTCACTGACAGCGAGGATACCATGCGAAAAAGTGCCACCAGTGCTGATCGTGGCGACACTGTTGATGGCGACATTGCCGCCTCTGCCGCCCTCACCCCCGTGGCCACCACGAGTGAAAAAGGGATCGATTAAGTCGCGGCGTCCTTCACCGCCTTCACCACCATTACCAGCCTTGCTGGAGACGAAAATGCCTTCGTGGCCGGCACCGGTCGTTTCCACGCCGAACCTGTCATCTCGATAGTTGATGGTCAGGTCCAAGCCGCCCTGACCAGGATCGCCATGGTGACCTCGGCCGATATCGCCGTCGCCGTTGTCTCCCTTCTTTCCGTTGCCCTCCAGTTCGACACCCGTACCACCGATCGTGCGGGTAAGATTATCGACATTGAGGGTCCGGATGGATGGATTGTGATCGTCGCGGCGCACGACGATGCCGGATGATTCATCGCCGAAGCAATCCATCGTCGTCGAATTGATGGTGCATGTCGCGAGTGCGGTTGAGGTGGTCAGAAGCAACGAAGGCGCGGCAGGAACTGCCAGTGCGATCGCGCTGACGACCCGAGGGCCAACAAGCCGTTTGTTGCGTGCCTTTAAATCCGACATGAGCCACACACGATGGCGGCAACGACATTGCAACTGTTCAAGATGTTTCCCCCGTGGCTCGAGACATGCATCGCCGATTGATTCTCGCGCTTGAGCGCGATCTTGCGTTATTAACGAAATGTCATCAACTAGTATTTTTGACAGATGGCGACATGCACGCCAGAGCGGAGCGTGCGGGTCGCAAGAAGCCGTCCGGCAGGCCCTCTTTCCACAAACGCATCAGTCAAGTTTCCGGTAACCGGCAACCAGTCCCTCGGGAGTCTCGAAGCCGACTCCGGCCAGCAGGGTTTCGCCCTTCTCCAGGTAGGCCAGGCTGTAGATGTCACCAGATTTCTCAATCCTCAGATCGAGTTCAGCCGAAAGCGTTCCATCGGCGAAGAAGTAGGTAATTCTATACTCGCCCGGAAACCCGTTCGACGTGTCTCCTTTGGCAAGGCCCGTTCCGCATTTTTCGTCCGGATAACGGGTCGAGTACCAGGTCGCCTCCATCTCGCCGCCCGACGGGCGGATTCGGTAGTAAACCACGCCGATATCCATCATTGGTCTTTCCTGCGCCATGCTGTGTCTCCTGTCACGATGGCTGGCACAACATCACCGCCGGTCGAAAGATGCAATTCCTGGGAAAACGCCCATTTGAATCAAATCCAGAGAATACGCCTGCATGCGATTGAATTGATTCACCTTACCGACAAGCGGCGCCGATCGCGCTCGATTGTCTGTGACGTTTGGTCGAGTTAGGCTTGGCGCTCCAATCAGTGGGAGCCTGACATGCCAGTCATCAAGCCCGCGGACGTCGAACCGCTTGTCAGTTCGAATTACCCCGCACCCCACGACCATGATCTTGGTCGTTTCGAAATGCGATCGTTGGGTGACGCCGGCGGTCTGACCCAGTTCGGCGCGCACCTGGAGACCCTGTACCCGGATGCCTATTCGTCCTTGCGCCATTGGCACGAAAACGAGGACGAGTTCCTCTTTGTGCTCACCGGCGAGGTCACCCTTATTGATGACACCGGGGATCAAATCATCCGGGCCGGGGAGGCGGCCGCCTTCAAGGCGGGTGATGCCAACGGGCACCATCTGCAGAACCGGACGGACGCACCGGCCACCTATCTGATCGTCGGTACGCGGACCAACGAAGACCGTTGCCATTATTCCGACGTCGACATGCTGCTGACCAAGACCAAAGCCGGCAAGACATTCACAAAGCGCGACGGGTCGCCCCTGCAACCCGACGGTTGATCGCACCCAACCATGGCATCGATCCACGTCAATCCGGCCGATACCGCCTTTCAGGCCTACTGTCCGCAACGTCGTCGACGCTTGGTGCTGATCGCGGCCATCCTGGCGTCGGCGATGGGTTTCATCGACGGGACCGTGGTGTCGATCGCAATCCCGGCGATCCGCTCGAGCCTGGGAGCCTCGTTGACCGAAGCGCAATGGATCAACAACGCCTACATGCTGGCGCTCTCGGCATTGATACTCGTCGGCGGTGCCGCCGGAGACAAATACGGTCTCCGACGGCTGTTCTCGGTGGGCATTGCCCTGTTCGTCCTGGCCTCGATCGCCTGTGCGGTCGCGCCCGGTCCGCAATTCCTGATCGGAGCCCGCGCGCTTCAGGGCATCGGCGCGGCAATCATGGTGCCGGGATCGCTGGCGATCATATCCAAGACCTATCCTCAGGAAGAACGAGCCCGGGCCATTGGCATCTGGGCCGCATCCTCCGCATTGACCACCGCCATAGGACCGGTTCTCGGCGGCGCGTTGCTATCGACCGGTCAGGATGAAATCTGGCGATTGATCTTTGCCATCAATCTGCCGGTGGGTGCGATCGCGCTCTACATGCTGCTGGCTCGCGTGCCCGACGATGCGCCAGTCTCCGACGTTTCTCTCGATCGGCACGGTGCCGTCCTGGCAACGCTGTCGCTCGGCCTCATTGCCTGGGCGCTGACGGGTCCGGAAGGTGAGGAGGGACTGGCTGGTGCCGGCCACATCCTGCTCTATGGATTGCCAGGGGCGCTGCTCTTCGTCGTTTTCCTGCTTTGGGAGCAACGTGCCGATCATCCGATGATGCCGCTGAGGCTTTTTGCCATCGGCGAATTCAGCGCGGCCAACGCGGTCACCTTCCTGCTGTATTTCTCTCTGTCAGCGGTGTTTTTCTATCTGCCGATGGCTCTGATCACCGGCTGGGATTTGCCGGAGGTGCAGGTTAGCGTGCTGTACCTGCCCATCACCGTGGCAATAGCCGCCGGGTCGAACCTGATGGGCCGTCTGATAAATCGCACGGGTCCCGCGCCGCTGATCGGGGGTGGTTGCGCGCTGGTAGCGGTTGCCTATGCCTCGCTGGCCTTCGGTTTCGATTGGCAGAATTTCTGGGGCCATCTGCTGCCGTCCATGTGCCTGATGGGGATCGGCATGATGATGGTTGTGACGCCGCTCTCGGCGAGCGTCATGGGATCGGCACCCTCCGAAGATGCAGGTGCTGCTTCCGGCATCAACAATGCGGTCAGTCGGGTTGCCGGACTTGTCGCTGTCGCAGCCATGGGCGGTGTCGCGGCGGCCACCTATCACTATGCCGGTGGTCCCGCCGGCTTCGGCCAACCGTTTGAGGCGGACACCTCGCTGCACCAGGAGGCGACCGATCGGGCCTTTGCGACGGTGGCGTGGATCACCGCCGCGCTTTGCGCAGTGGCAAGCGTATTGGCATTTGTCTATCTGCCCGGAATTGCCAGCAAGAACGAGCAGTAGGCGCGGTCCGCAATGCGTGCTAATCGGCCGCGACCCGATGACAGGAGGCGATACGTTGATTCGAAGGATGTTGATGGCCGTTGCCCTGGTTGTCGGCGTGGCTGGCATCGGGCTCCTGTTCCTCTATCGGCCGATCGCCGCGACTCACCCGGCTCTCACTGGGGGTCAACTGCCGGACCTGGTGCCACTGCGGGCATTTTACGCCGATTCATCTTCGCAATGGCGGTTCCGCCTGTCGCCGGACGGCAAGCGTATTGCCTGGCTAGAAAGCAAATGGTTCAGACCGGCCCTGTGGGTTCGCGATCTCGACGCCGACGGCTCGGACGTGTTTCGCACGCCGGACAGGGTGCGCTGGTACGTCTGGTCAGCCGACAGCCGCTATCTTTTGTACCTCGCCGATCGCGATGGCTGGGAAAACGATCAGATCGTCTCGGTTGATGTCACGAAAGAGGGGGCGGAGCCGCGCACCTACGATTTCGGCAAGGACGTCAAATCGTTCATCGCGGAGATCCCGTCGGAGGGCGGCGCGGAAATCCTGATTGCCCATAACGGCCGCGACCGAAGCAAATTCGATCTCTACCGGCTGAACCTCGATACCGGTGATTCCGAAGAACTCGATCTTGTAACAGAGAGGGGAGTGAGCTGGTCTTTCGACCGGAACGGTGAGGTCTTTGCACGTCGGACGCTGGGTCACGACAGCCGATGGCAAGTTGAGGTCAGGGAAGCGGATGCGTGGCGCGAGATCGCGCGTGGTGGAATGGAGGAGTCATTCTTTGTCCTGTCTCAACCCGACGAGAATGGTCGGCTGCTTGGCCTTTCCAATCTGGGGCGAGACAAGATGGCACTTGTGCGTCGGGATATGGAAAGCGGCGACGAGGATGTGGTCTTTGCACATGACAAGGTCGATCTGAGTTCGGTCAGACTGCATCCCGAGACCCGTGATCCGATCATGGCGGTCTCTTACCCGGGCCGACAGGAGAGGGTCTTTTTCGACCGTGATGTCGAGAGCATGACAGACAGGATTGGCGTACCGCCCGGTGCATCCCTCCATCTTGTCTCGGCAACGCGCGATTTCTCCAAGGCGATCTGGGAAGTCGAACAGGATACAAGCGGTTGGACCAAGTACCTGGTGGACAGTGAGGCGAATTCGGTCGAACTCATACAGGAACCGGCGATTGCCCACCGGGCCAAGGCGTTGTCGCCCATGGAGCCCGTGGAGATTGAGGCAAGCGACGGACTGATCATACCGGCTTACCTGACCCGACCTTTGGGCGTGAGCGGGCCTGCTCCGATGGTGGTGCTGGTCCATGGTGGACCGGTCGCCCGATCGGCCTGGGGCTTCAACGGGCTGGCTCTCTTGCTCGCCAACCGCGGCTATGCGGTGCTCGACGTCAATTATCGCGGCAGCAGCGGCTACGGCCGGGCCTTTCGAGAAGCTGCTGTCGGAGAGGTCAGCAAAAAGATGCACCAGGATGTCGTCGATGCGCGCCAATGGGCTGTCGACCAGGGCATTGCCGATCCGCAGCGCATCGCCGTCATGGGCGGAAGTTTCGGTGGCCTGAAAACCCTCACTGCCATGACGCAAGATCCGGAGCTTTTTGCCGCCGGCGTCAGCATCAACGGGGTCAGCGACATTTCGACCATGTTGCTGGAGGTTCCCGTCTACTGGACCGGCTGGCCAGACTGGTACCGCAAATATATCGGCGATCCGCAGGACCCGGAGGATCTGGAGGAGATTCGCAGACGGTCGCCGCTCTACAACGCTGGGACCGCGAAGAACCCGATCCTGATCATCCAGGGATCGAACGACGTCAGGGTAATTCGCGAGCAGTCCGACCGCATGGTCCAGGCGCTGCAGGCGGCTGGCAAGGATGTGCGTTACGAGGTCATTGACGGAGCGGGACACACGTTTGCAAACATGTCCTGGCAACAGAAGATGTTGATGTTTCGCCTGATCGAACGCTTTCTTGCCCGACAGCTTGGAGGACGCGCTGACGGTTTTGACTACGCCGTGCTAGGCGCGCAAATCATTCCTTAGCTTGGCGCGCAGGATCGCTGCCAGGGTGCGATCCATATCCGATTGCGTGGTCGCCCATGAACTGACGCTGATCCGCATGGCATCACGGCCCTGCCAGTTCGTCCCCCCGCACCAGCACTCGCCAGAGGCTTGAAGGGCGGCAACGACCCGTTTTGTTTCGTCGTCGTCGCCGAACGCCGCCACGACCTGGTTGAGGACCACGTCGTTGAGGATCTCAACGCCGGCATCATTCAATTGCTTCGCAAGCCAGGAAGCCTGGCTACAGTTGCGTTCGACAAGCTCCGCGACTCCCAAACGTCCGAGGCTTTTCAGAGCCGTCCAAACGTCGACCGCCCGCGCCCGCCTGGAACTGTCGGGCGTGACATCGATGGCGTCCCGGCGTTCGCCCTGCAAAAGGTATGACCCGCTGATCGACATGGCGGCCCGCAGTGCTTCAGGTGAGCGCACGATCGCGGCGCCGCAATCATAGGGAACATTGAGCCATTTGTGAGCGTCCGTCGCCCAGGAATCCGCCAGGTCCAAACCGACCGCCAGATGTTCGTATTCACTTGAAGCGCGCGCCCAAAGCCCGAACGCGCCATCGACATGAACCCAGGCGCCTTTCCGGCGAACATCGGCAACAATGTGCGTCGCCGGATCGAATGCGCCGGAATTGACGTTGCCGGCCTGTATGCAAACGATCGTCGGTCCGTCGATCGCCGGCAGTGCGTCGGCGCGCATCCGGCCCTGCCGATCGGCTGGAACCCGGATCAGTTTGTCGCGACCGATACCGAGCAGGGCCAGGACCTTGAGAACGGACGCGTGGACCTCCGCTCCAACAATGACTCTGATCTCCGGTGCGCCAAACAGGCCTTGGTTCTCGACATCCCAACCGGCGCTTTCCAGGACCGCATGGCGAGCGGCCGCGAGGCAGGTGAAATTCGCCATGGTCGCCCCGGTGGTGAACGCGCCTTCCGCATCCGCCGGCAGCTTCAGGCAATCCTTCAGCCAGCGCAGCGCGGCCTGTTCGAACAGTGCGATGGCGGGAGAACTCATATGGCCGAATGAGTTCTGGTCCCAGGCCGTCGCAAGCCAGCTCGCTGCGACCGTCGCGGGAAGTGCCCCACCGGTGACAAAGCCGAAATACCGACCGCCGGCATTCGCCACCGTCGCGGGAGATCCGAATTCATCGAGAAACGCGAGGATGTCCAGGGCATCGGCGGGACCATCGGGAAGACTGGTCGTCAGCGCCGCATCCAATCGAGAAATCGCCTCCTGCGGGGGAAAAACGGGTCGGGAATCCAGAGTGTCCAGGTAGCGAATGCCGCGCTCGGCGGCCTCCTCGAGGAGGGGTTTTCGATCATGCTCATTCATGACTGGCAGCCTAGGCGTTGGAGTCGACATAGGCAATTCGGCAAGACAGGACTGGCGGACATTGAGTTGCCGGACCAATTGAACCAATCTGTGCGCCGGAGGTACTTATCTATGAAGATTTTCCGGAGATCTGACTGGGCCTCGGGCGAGGGCTGGAACGGCAAACTCGAAGGCCAGGACGCCAATACCGGCGTTTCTTTTTTGTTCAACGAGGTCGGCGAAGCCGGCAGAGGTCCACCTCCTCACAAGCACCCGTATGATGAAGTTTACATTGTTCGGCAGGGGCAGGCGCTCATAACAGTGGGAAACGACGAGGCCGTTGTGAGCGAGGGAGATATCCTGGTCATTCCGGCCGATACGCCGCACCGACTGGTGACTGCGGGAAACGGCCCCACGGAGATCATCAGCGTACACACGTCCGCCAGATTTCAGATGGAGATAATCAAATAGGCCATTCTCGTTCCTTCTTCGGCCAAGGACGGAAGCCGCCACCGCGATAGCAATCAGCTTTCCTGGGGGTTCCGATGCGCGTGGTAAAATCTCTTCGCCTTGGCCTTGTTGCCGCAATCGGCCATTGAGCACCACCGGCGGCGGTTGGTTGGGCTCTCATCGAAAAACAGCCATCCGCAGCGGTCGCCGGGGCACATTTTGACCCGTCCACTTTGATTGGCGAGAAGCAACTGCGCGCTGGAATCGGCAATGATCCTGGCGACCGTTTCGACCGATATCGGGCCCTTGAGCGACGCTGATCCGGCGGACAGATCAAGTGGAGCCGGGTGGTTTCGCATGGCATTGAACTCGGCGACCTGATCGTTTGTCACGGCTTCGGGCCGGGTGAAAAGCAGCCGAACGATGCGGCGCAGCTCGGTCAGTTTATTGAGGTTTCCTTTGGTGTCATCAAGCACGCCAAGACCTTGCCGCTTTAGCCATGTCGCCAGCGCTCCGGTGTCGGACAGGCGATCGTCAACCGGGTCATCTGAAACCCAGTTCGTGGTGTTTATGAAGTCGAGGCAGAGCCGGCCTCCACGAAACTCAATTCGGTCAATCGACGGAACGCTCATGCCTCTCTTCCCGGAACTGTCGGTCGTGAATTCTAACCGCAATACCGGTTGACAATCAATCGGCAGACCACTTAGCGTTATCTAACCAGTAATAAGGTTAGGTATGGCCCATGCAGCAAGCGCCAACGGAAATCACCATTCGCGGCATTCTCCGCGGAGCCCGGGACATGGCACCCGTGGCGTTGTTCGTGATCCCTTTCGGTCTTGCATTTGGTGTCGCCTCCGTTGAGCGTGGCCTTACAGGTGGAGAGTCGGTGTTCATGAGCGCGACGGTTTTTGCCGGGACCTCGCAGTTTGCCGTGCTCGAAATCTGGGGGGCTACGGTTCCGCTGATCCCGCTGGTGCTACTGTCGCTGGCCGTCAACGCCCGCCACGCCTTGATGGGCGCTGCGCTGTTTCCCTGGTTGCGGCCCCTGACCTGGCCTCGGCGGCTTGCGGCGGTTGCGGTTCTCAGCGATGCGAATTTCGCGGCTGGAAAGGCGGCCTATGATGCAGGCGAGCGGGATCTCGGCGTGTTCGTCGGCGCCGGGTTGGCGCTCTGGCTGGCCTGGGTAGCTGGAACCGGCGGAGGTGTGGTTTTTGGTGATCTGATTGCCGATCCGAGACAATTCGGGCTCGATGTTCTGATGCCAACCTTCTTTGCAGCGCTGCTGGTTGGTTCCTGGAAAGGCCGCGAAACCGCTATGCCGTGGCTCGTCGCGGCCTTCGTATCGGTGGTCGCGTACAATTGGGGTCCGGCCAACTGGCACGTGATTGCCGGTGCGCTTGCCGGCGGAATTGCGGCCGGACTTGCAGATGACGATTGACCTTCCAGCTCTTGCGGCGGTTCTGGTTCTAGCGCTGACCACCTATCTGACCCGCATTGCCGGTCTGCTTGCGGTAAGCTCAATGAAGGTCACCCGACGCCTGGAAAGGGTCTTGGAAGCATTGGCGGGTGCGGTGCTGATCTCAATCGTCGCTCCGGCGGCAATCGATGGGGATGTCGCCATGAAATGTGCTGTCGGCGCCGCACTGGTGATCATGGTTTTGCAGCGCAACGCAACCCTGGCCATGGCCGCTGGCGTCGCCACAGCTATTCTGGTGCGTTTGTCAGCCTGATCCCGTAAGCCTCTCGCCTCAAAACACTCCATCAATGTGGCGTTTGCGCAAAAGCGGCATCAATCGGTCAATTCGAACAAATGCCGATCCGGGAAATCGCATAGCCTGACACTGTTCGGGTCACCCGTGGCCCGCTGGACTGGGGGTCAGATATGTCGGAGCGACCGCTTTCCCACATCAAGGTCATCGATTTCGGTCATTACCTTGCCGGGCCGCTGGTGGGCATGATGCTGGCAGATATGGGTGCCGACGTTATCCGCATCGATCCTCCGGGCGGTCCGCGCTGGAAGGACCCCGCCTTCGATATGCTGTCGCGTGGCAAACGCTCGTTGGTCCTCGATCTCAAATCCGAAACCGGGCGGCAGACTGCACTTGATCTCGTCAAGCGATCGGACACTACGATTGAGAATTTCCGACCGGGCGTCATGCAAAGGCTCGGTCTTGGTCCCGAGGCAATGCGCCAAGCCAATCCGGACATCGTGTCGCTGTCTCTCCCCGGCTTTGCGTCAACCGATCCGGAGCTCCGCGATATCCCGGCCTGGGAAGCAGTGATCGCCGCCCGCACGGGGCAGTTCACAGATATGGGACTGAACCGCCGGCTGATGGGGATCAATCCATCCTTCACGCCGTTGGGGCTGGCCTCGGCCTATGGAGCCGCATTCGGCGCCATGGCAGTGTTGTTCGCACTCCAGGCGCGGGAAAGGCAGGGCGGCGACCACATCGAGGTGCCTTTGGCCTCGGCCTTGCTGGAAGGGCTGGTCTACAACTGCGAACAAATCGAGAGATATCCGGAGCGTTACAAGTCACCGCGCGAGGTGGAACTCGAACGTCGCGAGCGGCTGGGGCTCGCGAATGATCTGAGTTTTGCCGAACTCTCCGAGTTCCTGGATCCGTTCTATCGGACCTATGAATGCGCCGATGGCCGCGGCTTTTACGTCGTCGCCTGTTCGATCACCACCCATCCCCGGCGAGCGCTTGAGGTGCTGGAGCTGGCTGACCTGCTTGAGGATCTTCCCGATTTCGATGCCTATCTCGACCGGGCTGATTGGCCGGCCGACTGGTCGTTGCGCAGTTATCCGGTCGGTGCCGGCGACCGTGCCAGGATCGCCGAGGCGATGAAAGCGGCCTTTCTGACGCGACCGTCGCACGAGTGGGAAGTGTTGTTTGGCGATGCCAAAGCCCCGGCGACAGCCCAGCGAACGACACGGGAATGGCTGGCCGATCCGCATGCCCTTGCGTCCGGCCTCGTGCTGGAGGTCAATGATCCAAGACACGGGTCGATGCGGCAGATGGGAAACGTGGCATGGCTGGCCGACGACGGGGAAGCAGCGATCAAACGCCCTGGTCCGTTACCGGATGATCTTCGTCCGGATTTGACTGCGCTGCTGGCGGAGCCTCCCCGGCAAGCAGGCAACGGAAGCGGCAGCGGTGGCTGGCTGGAGGGCCTGAAAGTTCTCGACCTGACCAACGTCATCGCCGGGCCAACCATTGGTTCGACGCTGGCACGTTTCGGCACAAAAGTGACGCTTGTCCAACCGGTTGAACCGTCGGTCGACCCCTGGAACGCGGTGATATTTGGACTGCATGCGCAGCGTGGCAAGGAGAGCATCCTGTTGAATTTGCGCGATCGCGATGCGCAGGAGGCGTTCTGGCGCCTCGTCAGCGAGGCCGACGTCATCACCATGAATGGTTCGGACGAACAGCGCCTGGCGCTCGGCCTGACCGAGGAGCGGCTGGCCGACATCAATCCACGCCTGATCCTGGTGCAGCTCGATGCTTTCGGTGGTCCGCGCAGGGGTCCGAAATCCGACCATCTGGGCTATGACGATCTGGCGCAGGCGGCGACCGGCGTGATGACCCGCTTCGGCGGCGGTCCTGATACGCCGGAGGAACATGCCCATTTCGGCACGATCGACGTGCTGACCGGCTATTGCGCCTGCGTTGCGTTGGGAGCGGCTTTGGAACGGCGCCGTCAGACGGGCAGGGGAGGCATTGCCCGCGCTTCGCTGGCGGCGGCCGGCGAACTGATCCAGGCGCAGTTCATGGTCGACTTCGAGGGACAGGCACCGTTCAACGAGCCATCCGGCCGCGAGTGCCGCGGCTGGGGGCCTTTTTACCATTGTTATGAGGCCTCTGACGGCTGGATGTTCTTTGCAGCGCCCACCGAAAGAGACGAAGCGCTCAAAGCAGTGACGGAGCTGGCGGATCTGGCCTCGGCCGATGATGCCGATCTTGTTGATGATTTGGCCGCAAGGTTCATTCAGCATCCAATTGCTCATTGGATCCGTCGGTTTGCCGGCTCGTCGGTGGCCGTGGTTCCACTAGGCTCCTTGCACGAAACGCGCGATGGTTCGCTGCAGCTGGAATCGGCCGGAGAGATCGATCTCCGCCAGGCGACATTTCGAACCATCCGGCATGATCTGCATCCAATGGGACGCTGGGTCGATCTCGTTGCGCCAAATGCGGTGCGCCCGGATCGCGCCAAGGTGACGATCCCCGGACCGGCTCCCAAATACGGCCACCACACACGAGAGATCCTTTCTCGCCTGGGCTATTCTGCCGATGAAATCGAAGCGCTGATAACAGGTGGCGCGGCAGGGGAGTCCTGGTCGTCACGATACCTTCCGGAGTGAGGAGGCCGATGGAATCATCGTTGACAGAGGGGCTGGGTCCGGCGATCACGCCGCGCACGCGTGCGCGCGCAAGGCATATCCTCGACCACTATTACATCGGCCCGTCCCGTGACGACTCGGTGCTGGAAATCTGGGGCTACACGCCGCGCATGAGCTATCGGCCGGGAGACCGGGTCGCGTTGCACGTTTCCACCACTGCGGAGGCCTGGGATCTGGAGGTCGGTCGGGACGGCCTTGAGTACAGCTGCCTGATGACGGTTGAAGGCCTGCCAGGCGTTCATCACACGACACCAGATGATTGTTCGGTCGTGGGCTGCGGATGGCCGGCAGCCTACGAATTCACAATACCCGATGACTGGGCAGCCGGCGGATACCTGATCACTCTGCGGGCCCGTCGCGGTGACGATGCCGTAGAAGAGCATCATTTGTTCCTGCTAGGTCACGACCCGTCCCGGCCACCCGCGCCCTACGTGCTGGTCTGCGCCACCGGCACCTGGCTGGCCTACAATTGCTGGGGCGGCTCCAACCACTACGAGGGAATAGCCGGGCCGGAACGGAACCGATATGCGCCGGTCGTCTCGACCCAGCGCCCATGGTCCCGGGGATTTTGCAAGCTGCCGGCCGGAGCACCTCGCGCGCTGCCCGAGGTGCCTCCGAAATCCGGTGACATGGTCCGCTACCCTTACATGGAGTGGGCCTATGCCTACGGGTATTCCAAGAAATATGCCTCGGCCGGCTGGGCCAGCTACGAGCGGCATTTTGCCCGCTGGGCGGAATCGGAAGGCTACGAACTGGACTTCATCACCCAGCATGACCTCAACGCCGATCCGAACTGCCTGAAAAACTACCGCTGCGCGATCTTTGTCGGTCACGATGAATACTGGAGCTCGCCCATGCGGGACGCCGTGGACGCCTTCGTGGAAGGCGGCGGGCGCGTGGCCCGGTTCGCGGGGAATTTTCTCTGGCAGACTCGGCTGGAGGACGAGGGACAACGGCAAGTCTGCTTCAAGTATTCGGCCGGCGACGATGATCCGTTGGCGAACAGCGACCAGGCGCACCTCGTAACGGGAGCCTGGGAGGCTGCTCCTGTCAATCGACCGGGTGCGCTGACCTTCGGCGTCAACGGGCTGCGCGGCATTTATGCGGGCCTGGGCAATTGCGTGGCGGGAGGAGCGGGCGGTCTCACTGTCTATCGTCCGGATCACTGGGCTTTCGTCGGCGCCGGTCTGGGATATGGCGATGTGTTGGGAGCCGGTTCGCGTATCTTCGGATATGAAGTCGACGGGCTGGATTATCGATTTGATGATGGGCTGCCCTTTCCCACCGGGGCCGACGGTGCGTCAGAGGACGTCGAGATCCTTGCGATGGGGCTGGCCACGAACATTGAAGCCGACCACGGTATCTGGGGCGAAACCCGGTACATCGGCAGCGCCGATGCCGAGTTCAAAGCCGAGGCCCTTTTCGGCCGGTCAGATGCCGACGCCCTGGAGGCCGCGTCCCGAGGAAATGGCGTGATCGTGTCCTGGAAGCGTGGAGCTGGTGAAATCTTTACCGCCGCCACTTGTGAATGGGTCATGGGCCTGGCCCGCAAGGACGGTCAGGTCGAAGCAATCACGCGTAACGTCATGGATCGGTTTGGGAATTCCAGTTATCGGCCCTGACGCGGGTCCTGTATCGCCAATTGGAACAGGCCTTGAATGGTCCAGGGCAATACATACCTAAACAAGTACAGGCCGTCCCGGTCTGCGTGTCTTTCACATTGGAAGCCGATCGGATGTCCATCAAGGACGTTGTCATCGTCGGAGCCGGTTTTGGCGGGTTGTCTGCTGCCCGGGAATTGGCAAAAGCCCCGGTTAACGTGACGGTCATTGACCAGCAGAACCATCACCTTTTCCAGCCACTTCTTTATCAGGTCGCGACCGCGGCGTTGACACCGGCTGAAATAGCCGTGCCGATCCGCCACATATTGCGTGGTCAACGCAACGCCGAGGTTCTGTTGGACCGGGTCATCGGCGTGGATGCGTCCGGGCAAACGGTCAAAACGAGCAGCGGGCTCAGCGTGCGCTACGACGCGCTTGTCCTGGCGACCGGAGCAAGGCACAGCTATTTCGGACAGGATCACTGGGCTACGCACGCACCGGGTCTGAAGACCCTGAACGACGCATTCCGGCTGCGCGAAAAGATCCTCATGGCCTTCGAACAGGCCGAAATCGTGGTCGATCGCGATTCCGATTCGGCGGCACGTTTCCAGACTTTTGTGGTCGTCGGAGCCGGCCCGACCGGCGTTGAGCTGGCCGGCGCCATCGCGGAATTGTCCCACTCGGTGATGCGCGATTTCCGCAACATCGATGAGCATCGCAACCGCATCATCCTTCTGGAAGGTGGTCCCCGCGTCTTGCCTGCTTTTGCGGAAGATTTGTCGGCCCGCGCTGCCCGCGATCTCGAAGACCTTGGCGTCGACGTTCGAACGGGGACGATGGTCACGGATGTCGGACCGGATATGGTCGCCACGGATCAGGGGGATATCGCGGCAGAAACCGTGATTTGGGCCGCAGGGGTTCAGGCGTCTCCGGCCGGTGAATGGCTGGGGCTGCCTCTCGATGGTGGTGGCCATGTGACGGTCGACGAAACGCTGCGACCAACAGGTTTCGACAATGTCTATGTCATAGGAGACACGGCCCGTCTTGAGGTCGACGGAAAGGCTTTGCCGGGAATAGCACCGGTTGCCAAGCAGATGGGTGTGTATGTCGGACGCCGCCTGGCAGCACTGGCACGCGGTCGCCAGACGTCGGACAAGTTCCGTTACTTTGATGCAGGAGCCCTGGCAACGATCGGCCGCAACCGTGCCGTTGCAGACATATTCGGCTTGAAGGTCAAGGGGTTTTTCGGCTGGCTGCTATGGGGCATTGCCCACGTTTATTTTCTCATCGGTTTCCGCAACCGGCTCTTCGTTATGCTGCACTGGCTGTGGCTCTACATCACCTGGCAGCGTGGCGTGCGACTGATCATGCACAAGGAAACCGGAGATCCTGAATCCTAAACACCCTGCGGATCGCCGCTGAGAATAGACCCGAGCGCACGGGCATTGGCGGTCAGCATGCCCTTTCGCCAGATCAGCAGCGTCCTGATTGAGTCCTTGCCTTGCGGCAGGCGATGGATTCTCAGACGTTTGCTCTCCGGGAAGGTCATCAGCACGCTTTCCGGCAGCAGCGCGGCGCCCATGCCGGCCAGCACACAGCCCAGCATGGCATGGTAGGACCCAAGTTCTATGGCGCGGCCTGGCACCTGGCCTCGCGCCTCGTACCAGGCCTCGAGCCGCTTGCGGTGCGGACAGCCATGCTCGAAGACGATGATCGTGTCCGGCACACCATCGGGCGCATCGATGGAGGGACGGTCTGCCAGCGTCACGATCACCGGCTGCTCCTCGAAGGCCACGAGCCCATCGAACTGCTCTTTCGCGACCGGCTCGGCGACCAACGCTGCGTCGATTTCGCCGGCCAGCAGCGCTTCCGACAGCGCTGTGGGATTGCCCGTGCGCAGCTCCAGCGTGACGTCTGGATGGCGCTCGGAAAAGCGGGCCAATGGCGCCGGTAATCTGACGGCAGCCGTGCTCTCCATCGAGCCAAGGCGGAAGAAGCCGGACGGCTTATCATCCAGAACCGCTCCCCGGGCCTCTTCTGCCAGGTCGAGTAGGCGGTCGGCATAGGCAAGCAGAGTCTCGCCCGCGGGCGTCAGCTGCATGCGCCGCCCGGCGCGCACGAACAGTGTTGCTCCGAGCTTGTCCTCAAGCTGCTTGATGCGCGTCGTCACGTTGGATTGAACCCGGTGCAGGCGTCGGGCCGCATTGGTGACGCCGCCCTCACGGACGACTGCTGTGAATACCCGCAGGTCGCTCAATTCCATCCATCTCTCCATGAGATTGAATAGTTCTTTATTATTCATTATTCTTGATGAATAACAAGCGCTATGACCCGCCGCGAGCCGCCTTGGAGCGGTTGAACTGAAACGGAGAAGAGCAATGGAAAAAGGATACTGGATCGTTCGCGTGTCGGTGAACAATGCGGAGAATTACCCGGACTACCTGAAAGCGGCAACGCCGGCTTTCGAGGCTTATGGCGCCCGGTTTCTGGTGCGCGGCGGCGAGTTCGAAGAGATGGAAGGAAAGGCTCGCGAGCGCAATGTGGTGGTCGAGTTCAAGGATTACGAGACCGCGCTTGCCTGCTACCGAAGCCCGCAGTACCAGACGGCCAAGGCCATCCGCAATGCCAACGCTGATGCGGAATTGATCGTCGTCAAGGGAGCGGCCTGACCGCCGTCAAACCTGCCGGGTCGATGACCGTTCGACGATCGCTGCTTCGATCGCGCGGTCCTCAATGTCGGCTGCGCTGTCCAGTCGTTCGACCAGTGAGACGGCAACCATCTGGCCCATGCGTGCCGTCGGAAGCCGCACGGTGGTCAGCGGTGGATGGCAATGGGCCGCCCAATCCAGGTCGTCGCATCCCATGATCGAAACATCGCCAGGCACGGCAAGACCGGCTCGGCCGGACTCGAACAACGTGCCCAGTGCCAGAATGTCCGATAGGCAAAGGATTGCCGTTGGACGTTCGGCTTGCGCAAACAGGTCGGCGGCGGCTTCCACCCCGCCGGCGACCTCGAGCACCGTTTCCCGAAAGTCGGTGTGAACCTCTGCCTTGCGCGCCCCGCGGGTGACGCCGCTAACGCGGAGCCGCGTGCGATCATTGTCGGCCAGGGGGCCATGGATGATGCCAACGGACCGGTGCCCAAGGTCAGCGAGATAGGTGATGGCCATCTGGCCGATCAGCGTGTTGTCGTAACCGATCGCGGGCAACGCATTTCGCGTCCTGCAGACGCTGGTGCAAACTGCCGGAATGCTCCTGCTTTCAAGCAGTTGAAGCAAAGTCTTGTCATGTATTGCACCGGACAGGATGATACCTTCCGCACCCATGTCGAGCAGTTCCCTGGTGCGCTTTTCCTCGACTCCGAGATCGCCGTCGGTGCTCGCAATCACCAGAGCATAGCCATGCTCCGCCAGCTCTCGCTCCACCGCATCGAGGAAACGCGCGAAAATCGAATAGGCCAGCGTCGGAACTACGGCGCCGATGGTTTTTGTGCGGTTTGTCGCCAGCGCTCTGGCCGCCGAATTCATAACGTACCCGGTCTCCCGCATGGCTGCGAGAACCCGCTCGCGCGTCTTGACATTGACCTGATCGGAATTGTTGAGGACGCGGGATATGGTAGCCACGGAAAGTCCTGTCGCCTTGGCCAGTCCACGCACGCCGGGGTTCTTTGTCTGCGGATTCGTCATCGTCAGAAGTAAGCCGAACAGCGGCTTCATTGGCAAGTCACAGACATTCTCCGTGGTGGATTCGCTGATGGCTGTTGACAAATGTAACCGGTTACAGTTGAATTTGCGGATTGCTACGGGAGCAGGCACGAACGATGCATTTTTTCGCGCCAAGACTGGGTGGACTGGTCTCCGACGGGGTTCGCTATCCCGGGATTTCGATCGCCGACGACCGGCGGCGATACCAGGTCTCCTGCGGTCGCGCCAAGCGCATCGAACTGCTGGCTGGCGACCTCGTGACCCTCATCAACGACGACGGCGGTAGCCGGATCTGGATTTGCGCCTTCGATGAACGCGGTGACGACGCCACTCCTGCGCTCGGGCAGTCGAACTCGACCCGTGAAGACGGCCTCCCGACAGGAATTGACCGCGGTGAAATCGACGCATGGATGATGGCCTCTGGAGGGTCGGACAAACCAGTCACCCGTATCCCGATCTTTGATGAAACCACCCCGGCCGGCGAGCGTTTTGTAGCTCGGGCCGAAAGCCGCATGGATTTCTGGGTTCTGGTACCGCTTGATCAAAGCACCCTGGAGGAGGGTGGCGGCGGTTCGGTCACGGTCGAGATTTCTCCTGCTGCCAGGGGAGAGCGACCGCTGCCCGATCCGGTCGGTTCGGTTCGCGAGGAATTCCGGGTCGATTCCGGTACTGCCCGGGCCTACCACCTGCGCAAGGGTGATTACGTTCAAGTCATCGATGTCGAAGGCCAGCAATGTTCGGACTTTATGGCCATGCGCGCAGACGCACTGGATGGAGGCATCGAGCGATACATCGACTCCACCGTCACCCGCACGCTGGTTGCGGGCGCCTATCCGGCACCCGGGTTGTTCGACAAGTTCTATGACCAGGACATGGTTCCCCTTTTGGCGTTGGCGCAGGACACCGTCGGCCGCCACGATACCTTCGCGTTGGCCTGTACGGCCCGCGGCTATGAGGAGCGCGGATTTCCGGGGCACCTGAATTGCTCCGACAACATCTCGGAGGCCTACGAGCCGTTCGGCATCACCCGGCGCGCCGCATGGCCCGCGATCAATTTCTTCTTCAATTCGGCGATTTCGCCGGCCGATAACCGATTGCAAGCAGGTGAGGCTTGGTCGCGCCCCGGCGACCATGTTGCCCTGCAGGCGCTGACCGATCTTGTCTGCGTGTCGACCGCCTGCCCGGACGACGTTGACCCCATCAATGGCTGGAACCCGACAGACATCCATGTGCGTATCTACAAGCCCGAGCGACCGTTGGTCCACGCAGTCGCTCACCGGCCGTTTGCCGAAAGCGAGGCCAGTATGACCGTCAATTCGGCATTCCATGCGCGCACCAGCGCGCTGACCAAGAGCTTTGCCGTGGCGCGGGACGTCTGGCTGCCCAGCAGCTACGAGTCGACCCGTACGATTTCCGAGTACTGGGCCTGCCGGAGCGCGGTCACCGTGCAGGACATGTCGTCGCTGCGCAAATATGACGTGCTCGGCCCCGATGCCGAAACCCTGTTGCAAGCCTGCCTGTCGCGGAACATTGCGAAACTCTCCGCCAATCGAGCGGTGTATGCGCTGATGCTGTCGGAGACCGGCTCGGTTATCGACGACGGCACCCTGTTTCGCCTCAACCAGGAGGCCTTTCGCTGGTGCTGCGGCTCCGAGGAAAGCGCCCGGCAGATGAAACGCGTAGCCGAGGAGAGGGGCTTGCGGGTCTGGATTAAAGCATTGTGGTCCGCAATGCCTAATCTCGCCGTCCAGGGACCCAACAGTCGCGAGCTGATGAAACGCGTGGCCTTCATCCAGCCGCATCAGCCTTCACTGGACAACGTGCGCTGGTTCGGCTTCACCGTGGCACGGCTCGGCGACCGGCAGGGGCGGTCCTTCATGCTCAGCCGCACCGGTTACACCGGGGAGCTCGGCTACGAGATTTTCTGCAGCGAAGCCGACAGCCTGGCGGTGTGGGACGCCCTGATGGATGCCGGTGGCGATCTCGGACTGCAGCCGATGGGCAGTGATGCGTTGGAGATTTTACGGGTAGAGGCGGGGCTGATGGCGTCGGGGCACGAGTTCCTGCCTGGCGTGGATGCGCACGAGGCCGGACTCGGCTTTGCCGTCGACATGGCCAAGGGCGATTTCGTCGGCCGCGCAGCGCTGGAGCGCAATGGCGGTGCGCCGCGGCGCAAGTTGGTCGGTTTGCAGTTCCGCGGCAATGAAGTGCCCGAGCATGGGGCGCCGGTATTCAGCGACACACTGCAGGTGGGCGAAGTGACCAGCGCCGTGCGCTCGCCGATGTTCCAATCCGCCATCGCCATGGCGCGTCTGGCAGTTGAGTTTGCGAATGCGGATACCGACCTCGAGGTCGGGTGCCTCGACGGCCACATAAAAAGGCTTCCGGCGCGAGTTTGCGACATCCCGTTCTACGATCCGAAACGGGAACGCGCCCGCGCCTGACAAGAAGAAAAGACAACCAGAGTGAAACACGGAGAACTGACATGAAGAAATTGCTGATGGGAACGGTCTTCGCACTGACGACCGGTTTTGCAATGTCCGGCGCATCGGCCGCCGACAAGGTGATGATCGGCGAGCCAAGCTGGCCCGGTGCGAAAATCATCGCCAATGTGCTGAAAGTGGTGATCGAGGAAAAACTCGGCGGCGAGGCGGAGCTGGTACCGGGCACCAATCCGGTGATATTCGCGGCCATGGATGGCGGCCGCGGCGATATTGACGTGCATCCGGACGTTTGGCTGCCAAACCAGAAAAGCCTGACTGACGAGTATGTCGACAGCAAAGGCACCGTCGGCCTGTCGAGCGGTGCTTATGAAGGCCGGTCCGGCTTCTGTGTACCGACCTACATGGCCGACAAGCACAACATCAAGACGGTGTTCGATCTGGCGACACCCGACGCCCAGGCGCTGTTCGACAGCGACGGCGACGGCATGGGCGAGATCTGGATCGGTGCATCCGGCTGGGCCTCGACCAATGTGCACAAGGTCAAGGCGCGCGATTACGGCATCGAAACCTTCCTGGAGCCCGGAACCGAGGACGAGACGGTGTTCTATTCCAAACTGAAGGACCTGGTCGGCCGGGAGAAGGGTGCCGTGTTCTATTGCTACAAGCCGCACTATGTACACGCGCTCTACGACGTCACCATGCTGGAAGAGCCGCCGCACGATCCGGCGAGTTACACGATCATCCAGCCCGACGCCGATGCCGATTGGTACGACAAGTCTTCGATCACCAGCGGCGACACCGTCAAATCGGTGCGCATCGCTCATTCCAAGTCATTGGAAGAACGCTCGCCGGAGGCGGCCAAGTTGCTGGCCAATGTCGATCTGAGCGCCGACGATGTGTCGAAGCTGACCTTCGAGGTTGTCGTTAACGGCAAGGATGCGGCTGATGTCGCCCGCGACTGGGTTTCGGCCAACGGCAAGACCGTCGACGCCTGGCTCGGGATCAAATAGCCTCCCAAAAAGCGGGCGGATGATAACGCCGCCCGCACCCCCTTTGAAGGGACTGATAACGTGAAAGCTGATGCCGACAGACAGCCGATCGTTGCCAAAAATGTCTGGAAGATTTTTGGTGACAAGAGCAAGGCCGCCCTTGAGGCGATCCACGACCGCGGCTTGAGCAAGGCCGAGGTGCTGGAAGAGTTCAACTGCGTCGTCGGGGTCGCGGACGCGAGCTTCGAGATCGAAGAGGGCGAGATTTTCTGCATCATGGGGCTTTCGGGCTCCGGCAAGTCGACCCTTGTGCGCCACGTCAACCGATTGCTCGAACCGACCGCAGGAGAGATCCTGATCGACGGGGTCGACGTCATGGGAATGAACGATGCGGAATTGCGCGACCTGCGCAACCGCAAGGTCGCCATGGTGTTCCAGAATTTCGGCCTGATGCCTCACCGCACGGTGCGCGACAACGTCGCGATGCCGCTGGAAATCCGTGGAGCGTCGAAGCGTGAACGATGGTCCGAGGCTGACCGGGTGCTCAACATGGTCAACCTGACCGGATGGGAAGACAAATACGCCCACGAGCTTTCCGGCGGCATGCAGCAGCGCGTTGGACTTGCCCGGGCGCTTGCCAGCAACCCGGACATCCTGCTGATGGACGAGCCGTTTTCAGCGCTTGACCCGCTGATCCGCCGGCAATTGCAGGACCAGTTCATGGATCTGTCGGCGTCGCTTCACAAGACGACTATTTTCATTACTCACGATCTCGACGAGGCGATCCGGATCGGCCGACGCATTGCCATCATGAAGGACGGGCGCATCGTGCAGGTCGGCACGCCCGAGGACATCGTGATGAACCCGGCCGACGATTATGTGGCAGATTTCGTCGCCGGCATCTCCAAGCTTGATCTGGTGTTCGCCCATTCGATCATGCAGCCGGTGGCCGCCTATGAACAGCACAATGGCGCGGTTGGCGAGAACGCCGCCCGTGCGACGCCCGAGACCGACCTCAACGGCCTGATCGATGTCGCCGTCGAAACCGACGGTCCGATCCTGATTGCCGACAATGACGGCGAGGCGGTGGGCATTGTCGACCGCACAGCGCTGATGCGCGCGATCCAGGGCGGGCGCAAAACCGAGGAAACGACCGATGTCTGACGTGCCGGCAGAAACGAGTCCTGTCAACAAACTGGTCGAGCGCTTTGCCGGGACCAATGCAGACTATTACAGCCGCCAGTTCGCCTATCTCAGCGAAGCGCGCGGCTACCGGATCACGTTCAACCCCATCGCCGCCATCGCCAGCCCGATCTGGTTTGGAGCCCGCGGGCTGTGGTCATGGTTCCTCATCTTTCTGTTGGTCGAGACGTTCGGCTACATCCAACTTTTCCGCGGCGCCGTCGGCGATCTGGGTCAGGACCAGTTGCAACGCGCCGAGGCGATCCGCAAGACCCTGGCGACGCGCCTGGAGCAGATCGAGCAGGCCAAGCAGTCGGGCTCCGGCGCGCTGGAGTCGCTGCAGCGAGCCGCCAATTCACTGCAGGTCGCCCTTGATGATGCGCTCGTCAGGGCCGAAGCGGCATCGGGCGATGCATTCATGCTGGTGGTCTTCGGTATTGCAATCGTGATTGCAGCCAAGATCGTCGCCGGCCTGCTCGCCAACTGGACGCTGGAAACGCGGTTCACCCGTTGGCGTTCGGACCCGTCGCTGGCCACCGGGCTGTCTCCCGCCCGTGTAGGCACGGCGACGGTGATATTCCTGGCGGTGGCCGGCCTTTCGTCCGTGCGCTTTGCCCGTCCCGACCTTTTCCCGATGCTTCTCGATTTTCCGACGGACAAGAACATCCGCATCGACACGGCCGACTGGATCAAGGCTGGATTTGAATGGGCGAAGAGCTCCGGCGCCGAGTTCTTCAATTCCATTACGCTCGGGATTCGTTCGCTGCTCGACGGCCTGGAAACAGTGTTTGTCGGCACGCCATGGCCGGTCATCATCCTCGTTGTCGGCATGCTGGCCTGGCTCACCGGCGGTCCCCGGGTCGCGATATTCTCCATTGCGGCTCTGGCCTATCTCGGCGTGCTCGGCTTCTGGGAAAAAGCGATGACGACCATATCATTGCTCGGTGCCGCCGCGATGGTGTCGATCACATTGGGCATCCCAATGGGCATTTTCTGCGCCCGTAAGCCGCGGGTCTATGCCGCTGTCAGGCCGGTTCTCGACTTCATGCAGTCCATGCCGTCCTTTGTCTATCTGATTCCGGTGATTGCGTTTTTCGGCGCCGGTAAACCGGCAGCCATCGTCGCAACGCTGATCTTCGGCTCGCCGCCGGTCATCCGGCTGACGGTGCTTGGGCTGCAGCAGGTACCGCATGCCGCGCGCGAAGCAGCACTCGCCTTCGGTGCGACGCCGGCTTACCTGCTGTTCAAGGTGGATCTTCCACTGGCCGCACGCACCATCATGGCCGGTGTCAACCAGACGATCCTGCTTTCCCTGGCCATGGTTGTTGTCGCCTCGCTGATCGGCGCAAAAGGACTGGGCGAGGACGTGTTGGAGGCACTGCAATTCGCGTCAGAAGGGCAGGGCATCCTGGCCGGTATCGCCATCCTGTTCTGCGCCCTGATCCTTGACCGCATCGTCGCCGGCAAGGGCGCTCGCTGAGGAGGTTCGCCAGTCGGAATGCACTGACACGGTTCCCTTCGCACGGATCTGCGCTACCATAGTGATAAGCGGAATCTTTGACAGTGGGAGGTTCGGGAACCATGCGGTGGCTTCTGTCAATCGGTGCGATCCTGATACCGTTGCTGGCTGCACCAAGTGCGGCTCTGGGCGACGATATCGAGGTCGATCTGCAGCTCTTTTTGGCGGTGGACGCATCCCGTTCCATGACGCCGCGGGAACTGGAGATCCAGCGGCGCGGCTACGCCGAGGCGCTCGTCAGTGATCCGGTGGTCCAGGCGATCCGAGATGGCCTGCTGGGGCGCGTGGCTCTCACCTACGTGGAATGGGCTGGCGCCCAATCGCAGCGCGTCATCGTCGATTGGACGATGGTCAGCAGCCGTGAAGAGATGCAGGTTTTCGCCGCCCAGCTGACAGCGCATTTCGATCCGGCACTCAGGCGCACATCGATCTCCGGTGCCCTCGACTATGCCCGAAACAGTATCCACAACAACGGCTACACCTCGTACCGCAAGGTGATCGACGTGTCCGGCGATGGTCCAAACAACCAGGGCCGTCCCGTGCTTCCCGCGCGGGATGCGACGATCGCCGAAGGCATCACCATCAACGGTCTGCCGCTCATGACGCGCGAGGGCATGGGCTCACAGTTCCATCTTGAGGACCTTGACGAGTACTACAAGAACTGCGTCATCGGTGGCCCGCGCTCGTTCGTCATTCCCGTCCTGGATTGGGAGGCGTTTCCGGAAGCGGTGCGTCGAAAGCTGGTGCTGGAACTGGCCGACATGGAACTGCCGGTGCATCGTGCATCGGCTCAGCCGGTTCAGCAGTCTTTCTACGATTGCATGATCGGTGAAAAGATCTGGCAGCGCTTCCAGGGCGACTTCTTCAATCCCTGAGACTGGCTTCGATCAATTCGGCAATCGCCACGGATGAGGCATCACCTCGAGCGGCCATGCCAGCGGCAGCGCCGCGTTGTTCAGCTTCACTCTTGTGCTGGATCAGCTTCTTCTGCGCGTGAATCTCTTCAACGTCTAGGGTGATTGCGACGATGGCCGTCAGCATTTTTCGGCGTTTCGTCTCGTCCATCTTGTCGCTGGTCCACGGTTTCTTCGGCACCAGTTGCGCCTCGAACTTGGCCGCCAGCCGATCGACATGCGCCAGATGGGCATCCCTGTCAGCAACACGCGCCGTGCCGGTCACATGAACGGCGGTGTAGAGCCAGCTCGGCACTTGATCGGCGCTGCCGTACCAGTCCGGGCTGATATAGGCATCGGGACCGCTGCAGGCGAGCAGCGCCTTGCAACCGTCGCCGATATGGGTGTGAATGGGATTGGCGCGGGCGACGTGAAGGGCAATGCGAAGGCCAGCCTCGGGCGTTCCGTCGATAAGAAACGGCACGTGAACCCCGAAGGGCGCGTCTGCCGTCGGAACGACGAACAGTCCGAAGGACCGTTCCTCCAGCAACGGCAGTGCCTCCTCGGTATCGATCTTGAAAGCCGGATGCAGGTACTTGGTGGGCCTTTCCGTTGCGTCAAAACGATCCAGGTCTGACAGACCCGGATCGTCGGTTCTCAACAGGAGAAGGTCTGAAGTGGCCTCAGTCAACCGATATATAGCTCGTCATGTGCATATCGGCGGCTTCCTCGCGCAGCACCGCCAAAGGGCGATATTCTACCGAATCGAACCAATCGTCGATCCTGTCGGCGTCCGGAAAACGGACCACCACAACCAGGCTGCGCTCGTCCTCATCGCCGTTCAGGGTTCGCACTGCGCGGCCACTGAAAAGAAGCTCCGCGCCGCGTGGCCCCACCAGGGAGCGGTTCGCTTCCAGATAACGTTCGAATTTCTCGCGATCTTTCAGCCTTATACGGGAAATCATCAAGGCACTCATGTCATCTTCCTTTCTCTGGGCTGGGAGGTCAGGCCACCGGACGCAGCATTGCCGCACCGTGGGCCGGATCGTGGTCAAGACGCCATTCGCCGCTGTCCTGGGCGAAAACCGGAGCCTTTAGCGTCACATGCCCGCGCCGTTGTTCGATGGCGTCAACATCCGGCTTCACGGTGACCAGGATCCTGGCGAAATTGGACAATGCGGTGACCCTGTTGCGCAGCGAGCGAACCGCTTCCGGCCTTTGTTCGGTCACACGCCGGGCGATGGCCTCAAAGGGTTCCGGCGGCCTGCCACCGACCCGTTCGACAGCATCGGTTGGACCGCCCACTGCAAATGTTCCGCGCCGGTACTCCTCCGTGTAGAGGCGCAACTGCGTCATGGCGGCCTCGGAAAAATTCGCCGGCCGAAGCGCCGCAAGCGCCTTCAGGAACATCGCCTCGGAAATGTCGCGGTAGCGGACCCGGCGTCCAAGCACCTTCGAAAGCGTCTCGGCGATCTCGTCAGGCGACAGCAGATCCGGCCCGGTTGGTCGGTAGGTTTTGCCGGCATGGGTTGCCGGGTCCATCAGTGCGCCAGCACTGACTGCGGCGATGTCCTCGTTCGAGGGTGGGGCGTTCTTTTTGACCGACCCGTCGCCCAGGGGCATGGTCAGCAAGCCCAGTTGGGCGGCCGGTTCGAGCACCATGAAATAGTTGTCCGCGAACCAGCCGACATTGATGCGGGTGACCGAGCAGTCCGGGATCATGTCGAGCATCGCGTCGTTCAGCCAGACTTCCCGGGTAAACAGGGACGGATGGTGCGGGTCGGCGAGCCATTGGCCGAGCGAGACCACATGCTCGAGACGATTTTCGCGGGCAGCCACGGCAAAGACCGCGCCGAAATGCAGGCCGTTGGGTGCCGTCGGTTCGCAATGATAGGCCCGCTGGACTCCCTGCATGGCACGGCGCATGTCGGCCAGTGCGTATTGGTCTCCGACAAAAATCTCTGCTCCGGCTTCGCGAAGTCGCAAGGCGCGCCGGTCGTCGCGGTGCAGGAAGGCGCGGACCGGATAGCCGCGTTCGAGAAGCTGTAGGGCGGTCGGCAGGCCTGTCTTGCCTCCGGCACTGGTAATGAGTGTTTTTGGTTTTGCGGGCATTGCTGTCCTCCGCTGTTGATCGGTTGAACGGGCTCGGCCATTCTCCGCCGAGGCACCTAAGATGGTAGCGAATGATTGATATTTTCAACTTGATACTTTATTTTTTAAAGTAACAAGTTTGTGAACGGAGAACCCATGGCGACCAGCCGGCGTTACAAACTGCTTTGCCCGATCGCCCGTGCGCTCGACCGAATCGGCGATCGCTGGACATTGTTGATCTTGCGCGATTTGCATGCCGGTCCGGCGCGCTTTTCCGATCTGCAGACCGGCTTGAAAGGCATCGCCGCAAACCTGTTGACCGATCGACTGAACCAGCTTGTCGAGGACGGATTGGTGGAGAAGCAGGACGGGCCCTACGGGGCCGCGCTCTACGTCTTGACTGATCTTGGCCGGGAAACTCGCGAACTTATGTTTCAACTGGCGCTGTTTGGGGGTCGGTTTGCCCCTGATGAAGAAGTCCATCGCCCCGGCAATCTCCGCACGGTTGCAGTGACCTTGGGCGCCGCTTGCCAGCGGGTGGTTTCCGAAAATGCCGATTTTGTCGCGGCGATCGTGGTCGATGATGAACCGTTCACCCTGACGGCGCGGGGAGGAACGGTCGATATGGTCTACGAGGCGGCCAGCAAACCCGATGTTGTCATGACGACATCCTACGAACCCATGATGGCCGCCGCCGAAGGCGAAATGCCGATGAGCGTCTTTCTGCGCGACCATGTCGATCTGCAAGAACGAACCGCGGGTAAACAGGCACAACTGATGGCCTTGCTGGCCGACGCCATGGGCCTTTTTGCACCGCACTCCTGACAACCTACCGTCAGTTGAATCGATGATTGGCTTTGCCCTCGGCATCGATCCGGGTTAAATGCCCATCGGTATTGCGCTAACCCTTCTTGTGAATGCCCACCAACCCCGCGTGAATGCGGGGCAATAGCCCGTTGAAAGGCCCTGTCATGTCAACTGGAATGCTCCGGTCGGCCGTCATTCTCGGTCTGCTGGCCTGTGTCGGCCCCTTCGCCATCGACATGTATCTGCCGGCGATGCCGGTAATCGGCCAAGACCTCGGCGCCAGTGTCGCTGCAACCCAGATGACACTGACCACGTTCTTCCTGGCGTTCGGGGTCGCACAGATGGCCTATGGACCGCTGGCGGATCAGGTGGGTCGCAAACCACCGCTCTACGCAGGGCTCGTGATCTTCATCATCGGATCATTGGGCTGCGTTTTTGCGCCCTCCATCGGCTGGCTGATTGCGTCACGCTTCGTTCAGGGCCTGGGCGCCGCGGTGGCCATGGTGATCCCGCGTGCCATCATCCGCGATTTGCACACCGGCACGGAGGCCACCCGGCTGATGGCGCTGATCATGCTGGTGATCAGCATATCGCCAATGCTGGCGCCGCTTGCGGGCAGTGGCCTGATTCTGCTGACCGGCTGGCGGGCAATATTTGTAGTCCTGTGCGTTGCCGCCGTCTGCAGTCTGCTGATGACGGGCTACATGTTGCCGGAGACGCTGAAGCCGGAAAACCGGGTGCGCATGAACCTCGCCAACCTGATGCGCGGCATGGGCACGTTGATCCGGGATCCGCTGTTCATGGGCCTGACCTTCATCGGTGGTTTCGGCATGGCCAGTTTCTTCGTGTTCATCGCGAGTGCTTCATTCGTCTATACCGAGCAGTTCGGTCTGACACCGACGCAATTCAGCCTGGCACTGGCCCTGAACGCCATCGGTTTCTTCACCGCTTCACAGTTCGCAGCCGGCCTTGGAGAGCGCTTTGGCATGGCTCGTGTCGTTGCGGGTGGCGTCACGGCCTTCCTGTGCTTTTCCGTGGCGTTGCTCGCAATTCTGATGGCCGGTTTTGTCCATCTGGCAGTCATTATCGGGTTCCTGTTTTGCGCCAACGCCGGTCTCGGGCTGGTGATCCCGACGACCATGGTAATGGCGCTCGATCCGCACGGTGAAATTGCCGGATTGGCCTCGTCGCTGGGCGGCACGCTGCAGATGCTGGCCGGTGGCCTGGCAATCGTTGTCGCCAGCCCGTTCTTTGACGGAACGGCGTTGCCGATGGTGGCAGCAATCGCCCTTTGTGCCGTCATTGCCTTCATCCTGTCGCGGCTTGTCGTATCGCGAGCGGCTGCCGCCAGCAGCGAGAGCGCATCGGTTCACTGAGCAGCTAAAGGATGCCGTCGAAGGGACGGGTATCCGATTTGCCCAATTCTTCGGTGTGCTTCCAGAAAGCGCCACCGATGCGCTTCGCGATCACCTGGACATGCTGCTTGAGAACCGGGACGTTCACCGGCAGGCACAACACCTTGTCCTGAAGGTTCGTTTTGATACGATCTAATGTCTGATGTTGGGCGGTCATGAGTGCCTCACGGGGTAGAATTGAGCGTGATTTCAGGGTAGGCGCTCTTTCGATGGGATGCTTGAAGGAAGGCTTTAGCGTGGCTTCTCAAACGCTTTATTCCGCTTGCCGGAAGCTTGAAAAAGGGTGATTTACCGTTTCGGCACCTTCTCGGTGGACACCGAGCGACTGGAACTGACGTCTGACGGCGAGGCAATTTCGGTACAGCCTCAGGTCTTCGCCCTGTTGGTTTTCCTCATCGAAAATCGTGACCGCGTTGTCAGCAAGGACGAGACTATCGAGGGCGTGTGGGACGGCCGCATCGTCTCCGACGGAACGCTCAACGCGCGCATCAACGCGGCGCGGACAGCGCTTGGTGATAGCGGCGACGAACAGCGGGCAATCCGCACCTTCCCACGCCGCGGTTTCCGATTCATCTTGGAACTCGATGGTGAGGGTGTGGCGAAACCGCCGGGGTCGGACCGGCGGTCCGCGCCGGTCGACAAGCCGTCCATCGCTGTTCTGCCATTCGTCAACATGAGCGGCGATCCGCAACAGGAGTTCTTCGCGGACGGCATCACCGAGGACCTGGTGACGGCCTTGTCACAGTTGCGGGGTTTTTTCGTTATCGGCCGCAACACCACCTTCTCTTTGAAGAAGAGTGATGCCGACACCCGGCAGATCGCTGAAGAACTGGGTGTGCGCTACGTTCTGGAGGGCAGCGTGCGAACCGCCGGCGATCGGGTCAGGGTGACCGCGCAACTGAGCGAAGGCGAGACAGGTCGGCAGATCTGGGGCGAACGCTATGATCGCGATCTGACGGATATATTTGCCATCCAGGACGAGGTGACCGGAAGCGTGGTGGGCCGGCTGGCACCGGAGCTCTACGCTGCCGAACATGCAAGGCAGCACCGACGACCGCCGCAAAGCCTCGATGCCTGGGAATGTTTCGTACGCGCCATTCATTGTTATGGCCAGCAGTCGAAACAGGGCAGCGAAGAGGCGATGGAATTGCTTGAGCGCGCGGTCGAACTCGATCCCGGCTATGCGCAGGCGCTGGGCCTTTACGCCATTACCCTGTCATGGCGGGTCATCCAGCGGTGGGAGCCCTATGAGGAATCGCTCGCTAGAGCTCACGATGCCGCCCGCCGCGCGATCGCGGCAGATGCCAATGAAGCCTGGGCTCATATGGGTCGAGGCATGGTCTCGATGGTGTCGCGCGACAACAGTGAGGGGATCATCAGTTTTGCCCGCGCCGCCGAACTCAGTCCGAACTTCGCCTACGCCCATGCAATGCTCGGGGCGGCCAACGCCTATGCCGGCAATCCGGACGAAGCGGTACGCTGCGTCGACAGCGCCAAGCGATTGAGCCCGCAGGACATTTTCCTGGACAAGTTCGAACTCTATTACAGCCTCGCCCACTTTCAGGCCGGTCGCTACCAGGAAGCCGCGCAGGCAGCGGAACGGGCTATTCAGATCAAGTCTGAGCACGCCAACACCCACATGATCGCGGCGGCATCCTACGCGCATGCCGGCGATCAGTCGCGAGCTGAGGCCGCGCTGGCAAAATTCAAGGCGCTGGTTCCCAACACCAATGCAACCAACGTTCAGCGGGCGATAGCCTACCGCGACCCCGCGGATCGAGCCCGTATCGCCGACGGTCTACGAAAAGCAGGCCTGAGCGGTTAGCACTTCACCAGCCGACCGCCTCAACTGACATGTGGTGGCCGCATCTCATGGATTGCGGCGCGTATGCGGCGCCAGGTTTCGGCCTCTTCCAGCTTGCCTTCGGTTTCCTTTTCGCTGGCTTTCTGGGCCGCTTCTGCCTCTGCCTTGTCACCATGCGCGGCCAATAGCTTGCGCGCATGTTCGACAATATTCATTGCATTCATGGTCTCCTCCATGCTGTCAACGATTGTCGGCGGAAAGCATTTCGGCGCATTGACGCACATCAATCGAACAAAAAACGCCGTCCGAGTTATGGGAGTTGCCAGCTCCAGCGACCGGCAATGCCTTCCGGGCTGCAATAAGCACCAATTAGAGCGGTCGGACGGTCCCGACCAGATGCCTAAATGATGGTGCTATCGTCACATCCTTCCGGAATTGCGGCGATAGGCGCCCGGACCTGTTCCAAAAGCCCGCTTGAACCGTCGGGTAAACGACGGCACCGATGCATAGCCGCAGCGCTCAGCGATGTCCTGCATGTCGAGATCGGTGGTGCTGAGCAGCATACGGGCCTTCATCAGACGCCAGCGTGTGAGATATTCGATCGGCGGCACACCGACGAGCGCACCGAATCTGTCGGCAAACCGTGCCCGTGACATGCCAGCGGTCCGCGCCATCGACTGGACGGTCCAGGCCTTGTCGGGATGGTTGTGAATAGCTTGCAGGGCCCGCGCCAGATAGAGGTCCGCCAATGCCGCAGCGTACCCATTTCCCTCCGGGCCGGAGGTCGCGTTGCGAAGTGTCTGTATGAACAGGATCTCAATCAGCCGAGACAGGATGCCGGTCGTCCCCGGGGCGGCAAGATCCGCCTCCAAAGCCATGAGCTGAAGGGTAGCGCGAGTCCAGGGTTCGGCGGCCAGGTGTCGCGACCGTACCACCAGAAGGCCCGGCAAACTGCCGATCACCGGGTGCTCGACCGCCTCGTCGAACCGGCAGAAGCCGCACAGCAACTCGGTTCGTGGCCCTGTTTCGCCGCAGCGCAGCACGCCATCCACCACGCCGAAACGGTCGATGATGTCTGCAAGGTGCGTGGCCGAAAGGTCCGGCTCTGACGACAGAATCTGCGCCGCTCCATGTGGAACGATTGCGAGATCGCCTTCTTCCAGTTCCGTGTCTGGCTGGCCGGGAACCCGAATCCAGCATGTGCCGCGCCGAACCAGGTGAAACCGGATGCGTCGCTTTTCGGTGGGCAACTGGACTGAAAACGCTCCGCGCATGGCGACGCCGAAATAGAGGTCGGCGGACATGCGCAGTGTCGAAAATATATCCGAAAGGATATCTCTGTGATCCATTAGAGCGAAGTATTGAGACAATCTGATAAGAAATCAAGATTAGGTGGCAAAGAGAATGCAGTGCGGAATTGGCATGGTGTTGCTCATCGATCAGGAGAACAAGCACCCATGTCGCTTGATACCGCATTCGCTCTCATCGGCTTTGCCTTCGTCATGTCGATCTCACCCGGACCGGCCAATTTCCTGTTGCTGGCTTCTGGCGCCAATTTCGGTTTCCGTCGGTCGCTGCCGCTTGTGTTCGGTATCAGCCTCGGATTCCTCGCAATGGTGTTTGCGGTCGGCGTTGGGTTTGGCGAAGTATTGCGGCAGTTTCCGCCGGTTCTGACCGGGCTGAGATTGGCCTGCGCGGCCTACGTCCTGTGGTTGGCCGTGAAAATTGGACGCAGCCGGTCGCTAGGGTCGGGTGATGCGGAGGCCACGGCGACACCCGTTTCCTTTGCCCAGGCGGCCCTCCTGCAACTGCTCAACCCCAAGGCCTGGGCGGTTGCTCTGATTGTGACCGTGTCGTTCACCGATCCGGCCGATTATTTGCGCAGCCTGCTGCTGATGATTGGTCTTTTCGCACTGGTCAATCTGCCGTCGATCAGTGTTTGGGCCCTGTTCGGCAATCTGCTCCGCAGCACATTGGCGACCGGTCGTCGTTTGACGCTATTCAATGTGGCGATGGCCGTGTTGCTGGTCGGGTCGATGATGCCGATGCTATTGAGCCACGGTTCCTGACAACCCGCAAAACATGGAGAGTCGAAATTCTATGGAAAACCAGCCAAGATAGCCGGGTAATACAAGTCCCGGGGAAATTGGATGGATACCAGGAAGATTGAGACGGCGCACTGCAGTGTCTCCATTGCCGAGAGTGCGGGAGAGGGGGCACCGGTCCTGCTGGTGCATGGGAACTCGTCCTGCAAGGAGGTGTTCCGGAACCAGATGCAGGGGCCCATAGGCGCGCGCTACCGACTGGTCTCGATGGATTTGCCCGGGCATGGTGGTTCGGGTGATGCGCATGAACCGGAGCGAACGTACTCCATGCCCGGCTACGCGGAGACGGCGATCGAGGTCATGGGCAACCTCGGTCATGACCGCTTCGCCATGCTCGGCTGGTCGCTGGGTGGCCATATCGGGCTGGAGATGCTGGGTGGCAGCGATGTCCTGAGCGGCCTGATGATCACCGGAACGCCACCGGTTGGCCGCGGAGCAGAGGCTGTTTCCGCCGGGTTCCTGCCTTCTGAGCACATGCACCTCGCCGGGCAGTGTGATTTCAGCGCCGAGGAAATCGACGCCTATGCCAGGGCGACCTGCGGTATCAATGCACCTTTCGAAGATTTTCTCCACCAGGCGGTGGCCCGAACCGATGGCAGGGCACGCGAACTGATGCTGTCCAGCTTCATGGCGGGAAAGGGCGTCGACCAGCAGGCAACGGCAACCGGGTCGAAAGTGCCGCTCGCCATCGTTAACGGCGCGGAAGAACCCTTCGTCAACAACGACTTTGTCACCGGTCTCGCTTACGACAACCTCTGGGAAGACCGTGTGCATCTGATCGACGGCATCGGCCATGCGCCCTTCTGGGAGGCGCCGGGCGTATTCGATCCTTACTTCGAACGGTTTCTGGGCAGCCTGGATTAGATGGAGATCGGGCTTACGGTCTGGCCAGTTCGCCAACCAGGAAATCCACCGTCGCCCTGATCTTGTTCAGCCGGTACTTGAGCTGGTGATAGAGCAAGTAGATGCCGGCTGATCCGCGTCTGGTCAGCGACAGCTGCGCATCTCCGAGCGCAACCGATTTCAGTTTTCCATCGCTCAACTGGGTCTCGACCCCCCATCTGGATATGAGCGCCAGACCGGTTCCATCGACCGCCTCGGCGACCATTTCCTCTCCTATATTGCAGATGAAGGCGGGATTCGTCTGAACCTCCACCCATCCCCTGTCGGTCATGCCCTGCCAGAAGACGATCCTCCCGGGAGCGCGGTAGAGGATCGTTTTGTGGTGCTCGAGATCTGAGAGTGACTGTGGAGTTCCATGCGTTTCCAGGTAGGCCGGAGAGGCCACCAGAACGTAGTCTTCATCGGTCAGTTTCTTGGCGATGGCGCGGTCTGGAGGAACTGCGGTTGCACGTATCGCAATGTCGACTTCACTGGCTGCAAGATCAGCCGATTCATCCGTTAGTTCCACATCGACCACGAGGTCGGGGTATTTGCGCATCAGCTTCTTGACGGCCGGCATGAGAAGGAACCGTCCGTAGCCGGGCGTTGCCGTTATCCGCAGCAGTCCCGAAGGCGAGGCTGCACGGTCCTTGATCAACTCGTCGGCATCATCAAGTGTTTTGACCCCGGATCTGACCTGTTCGAGATAGAACCGGCCCAGCTCCGTCAAGCGAACGACCCGGGTCGTTCGATGCAGCAGGGAAACACCGAGCTCCGTTTCCAGATCCTGGATCCGCCGCGAGATCGATGACGCCGGCACACCGGTGGCCTGGGCCGCCGCAGTAAAGCTGCCGAGGTCCGCGACCCTGATGAAATATTTTATGGCGCGCAGATGGTCCATGGTCGTACCCTCAAGGTCCGCTCAAATTTTCAACTATTGCCAGAAAGGCAATACAGTTCCGCTAATTGGGCCAGTTATTTCCCTGATTTAGCGCTCTTATATCGGTTTTGACAATAATTGAAAACTGATTGGAGTGTCTGAAATGAAAGCCATCTATTTTAGCGAGTTGGGAAATCCGGCCGACGTTCTGGAGCTGAAGGAGCTGCCGTCGCGTACACCGGGCCCGGGCGAGGTTCGCGTGAAAGTCCTCGCAACGCCCATACATCCAGCCATCCTGCTGCAAATCGCCGGGCAATATGCATCATCACCGGACCTGCCGTCTGTCCCCGGAGGGGAGGGTATTGGCGAGGTCGTGGAGATTGGCGAGGGGGTCGATCACCTCAAGCCCGGGCAGAAGGTTCTCCTCGCCGGCGCGGGAGGAACCTGGCGCGATGAACTCACGGCGCCGGCGACCGCCTTCATTCCCGCACCTCCCGGAGATGCGGAGCAGCTCTCCATGGTGGCGGTCAATCCGCTGACCGCGCATCTGCTTCTGACCAAGATGAAGGATCTGAGCGAGGGAGACTGGATCATCCAGAGTGCCGCCAACTCGGCCGTCGGAGAGTTGGTCGTCCAGTTGGCTGCTCAACGCGGTATCAAGACGGTCAACGTCGTGCGGCGTGAGAGCCCGATCCCTGGCCTGGTGGCCCTGGGTGGCGATGTCGTTCTGACCGACGGGCCTGACCTTGCCGAGCGGGTGACGGAAGCAACCGGTGGAGCACCGATCGTGCTGGCCTTCGACAGTGTGGCAGGCGAAACCTTTGAACGCCTGGTCGGCACCCTGGCTTACGGCGCAACAATCGTTTCCTACGGTGTCCTGTCGGGCCAGATGCCACAACTGAGCTTGTCGTCGGTCATCGCCAACGATGTCAATGTGCGCGGTTTCTGGCTGGCCAAGTGGTACGAGACGGCGAGCCAGGAAGAGAAACAGGCTGCATTCGGAGCGCTCATGCCGCTGATTGCCAGCGGCCAGCTGAAGACTCGGATCGACTCACGCTATTCGCTGGATAACATCAAGGATGCTGTCATTCGAGCGGCGGAGAGCGGCCGCGATGGCAAGGTCATTCTGACGCCGAACGCCGCCTGATTTGAACGCGCCCCAAGCGCCCTTTTGAAAGCAAGAACCATGGAAATGTCATTGAACATGCCGCTCTATGCGGCGCTCCTTGGCGGTACGCTGCTTGTGGTCCAGAACATTCTGATGGTCACTGTCGGCCTCTATCGAACCAACGTCGGCAAAGGCGCCGGCGTCGACGGTGATGTCAAACTGGAGCGGCTTGTGCGCCGACACGGCAACCTGGCGGAAAACGCCGCGATCTTTGTCGTGACGCTCACCCTGTACGAGTTGCTGATGGGTCAGACCGCGATAGCATTCTGGACGGCCATCGTCTTCGCCATCGCACGTCTGCTGCATATTGCCGGCTTTTCCGATGAAGCAGGGTCGCATGGGATCGGAGAGGAGAGCCGCAAGAAGCTGTTCCTGAACTTGCGCGGCGGCGGCGCGGGACTTTCAGCCATCTCCTCGGTGCTGCTTGGGGTCGCACTTGTATATGCCGCCATATCAGCGGTGTCGGCCTGAGCAGGCTTATTCTGATGCGGGTAGCCTTGCGACCGCGGTCATGATCTCCGCCGCGGTCAACGCTGCGATCACCTCGGGACGCTTGTCGCGAACGGCGATGCCGCCGATGGGGCAGACCAGACGCTCCAGGTCCTTGCGGTCACCTCCGGCTTCCTTGACGTGCCAGCCTGCGTAGCTGGCACGTTTGGTTTTGGAGCCGATCATGCCGACATAGGCGGCGTCCGCCCGGGCCAGTGCCGCGCCGACGATCAGGAAGTCCAGTGCGTGGTCGTGCGTGAGCACGACAAAGGCCGATCCCGGTTGAGCCCCGCCGACCAGCGATTCCGGCATCGCCACCAGACGTTTGTCGACATCGTCTGTTGCCGCATCCAGTTCGTTCCGTCGGGTCTCCACAAGGATCGTGCGCAACGGCAGCGGGCTCAGGGCGATGGCCAGAGCCTTGCCGACATGGCCGGCGCCGAACACGTAGACCTCCGGCAATTCCGCATCGCGCGCCTTGCGCACATCAAGCAGCGTTTCCGCGTCTGCATCCCTGAGGCGGGTGATGGCGAGCTGGACATTGCCGCCGCAGCACTGCCCGATTTCCGGACCGAGCGGAATAGCCATCGAACCGCGGTTCTCACCGGCGGCAAGCTTGGCACGCGCCTCCTCGATCGCCATCAGTTCCAGTTGGCCGCCGCCGATGGTTCCGAACAACCCGTCTGCGGAAACAAGCATCCAGGTGCCCGCCTCACGCGGCGTCGAACCACGCGCCTCCGCGACTTCGATCTTCATGATCGCGTCGTTCCCGGCGAGAAAGCGCGACAGCTTGGCGGCGCGCGGTGCCATGGTTGCGTTACGCTCCCTTCAGCCGCTCGACAGCGAGCAGGATACGTTCCGGCGTTGCCGGGGCGTCGAGCCTCGGACATTCCTTGTAGTCGGCAACACTGGCAACGGCCATGGAGAGGGCCTCGAGCACTGAATTGGCCAGCATGAAGGGCGGCTCCCCGACAGCCTTTGAGCGGCGGATGGTGCGCTCCTTGTTGGTCGACCAGTGGGCCAGATCGACGTTGAAGACCTTCGGTTTGTCGGAGGCCAACGGGATCTTGTAGGTCGACGGTGCATGGGTGCGCAGCCGGCCCTTTTCGTCCCACCACAATTCCTCGGTTGTCAGCCAGCCCATGCCCTGAACGAAGGCGCCTTGAACCTGACCCATATCGATGGCCGGGTTCAGCGACTTGCCGACATCGTGCAGGATGTCCACCCGATCGACATGATATTCGCCGGTCAGCGTATCGATGGTCACTTCGGAGACCGACGCGCCATAGGCATAGTAGAAAAACGGCCGACCCTGTCCGGTCTCCCGGTTCCAGTGGATCTTCGGCGTCTTGTAGAAGCCGGCGGCCGACAGCTGCACCCGGTGGGTGTAGGCCTGGCGGACCAGTTCCGGGAAGGGGATCAGCTGGTTTCCGACCTGCACGTGGTTCGGCACGAAGGTGACCTGCTCAACCGGAACACCAAAATGCTCGGACGCGTAGTCGATGAGCCGTGCCTTGATCTGCTCGCAGGCATTGGCCGCCGCCATGCCGTTGAGGTCGGAACCCGACGATGCGGCGGTTGCCGATGTATTGGGCACCTTGCCGGTGTTGGTTGCGGTGATGCGGATTGTCTCGATGTCGACCTGGAATTCGTCGGCCACCACCTGCGCCACCTTGGTGTTGAGCCCCTGGCCCATTTCGGTGCCGCCGTGATTCAGGTGGATCGAGCCATCCTGGTAGATGTGAACCAGGGCACCGGCCTGGTTGAACCAGGTGGCGGTGAACGAAATGCCGAACTTGACCGGGGTGAGGGAGATGCCCTTGCGCAGCACCCCGCCTTCGGCGTTGTGGGCCAGGATCGCCCGCCGCCTGTTCTGGTAGTCCGACGATGTCTCCAGTTCCTCGACGATGCGGTGGATAATGTTGTCCTCGACGACCTGATGGTAGGGCGTCACGTTGCGCTCGCCGATGCCGTAGAAATTGGCCTTGCGCACCTCCAGCGGGTCCTTGCCGAGCGCGTAGGCGATCTCTTCGATGACACGCTCGCCACCGATTTTTCCCTGCGGGCCGCCGAAGCCGCGAAACGCGGTGTTCGACACCGTATCGGTCTTCATCGGCCGCGACCGAAGCCGCACATTCGGCAGGAAGTAGCAATTGTCGAAATGGAACAGAGCCCGGTCGGTGACCGGTCCGGACAGGTCGGACGAGAAACCGCAGCGAGCGGCGAAGACAGCGTCGACCGATTCGATGCGTCCGTCATCATCGTAGGCGACATCGTACTGGACGTGAAAGTCGTGGCGCTTGCCGGTGGCCGTCATGTCGTCGTCACGATCCGGACGGATCTTGACGGCACGATTGTACCGCTTGGCGGCGATCGCGGCGATGGCCGCGAACTGGTTGCCTTGGGTCTCTTTGCCGCCAAAACCGCCGCCCATGCGGCGCGTGTGTACCGTCACGGCGTTCGAAACGGTGCCCAGGGCCTGTGCGACCATGTGCTGGACTTCACTGGGATGCTGGGTTGAGCAGTGGACAGTAACCTCGTCATCCTCGCCGGGCACGGCCATTGAGATATGCCCTTCCAGGTAGAAGTGGTCCTGGCCGCCGATACGCATTTCACCGGAGAGCCGGTTTGTACCACCGGCGAGGCCCGCTTCTGCGTCGCCGTTGCGCAATTGCAGCGGTTCGGTGACGTGCGGGTAATCCGCCTCCATGGCCGCGACGACATCGGTATGGTGTGGCTGCTCGTCATATTCGACCTTGGCCAAGGTTGCCGCGCGGCGTGCCAGTTCGCGGGTCTCGGCGATCACGGCAAAAATCGGCTGACCGTAGAAAGAGCAATGGCCGTCGGACAGAACGGGCTCGTCGTGACGGTGTGTCGGGCTGAGGTCGTTCTCGCCTGGAACATCCGCCGCCGTCAGAACGCCGACAACGCCGGGGGCATTGCGCACGGCCTCGAGATCCATGGCGGTGATGGTGGCCTTCGCCCGCTGCGACAGACCGAGATAGCCATGCAGCGTGCCGGCGGGCTCGCGCATGTCATCGATATACTCGGCGGTTCCCGTGACGTGCTTGTGCGCGGAATCATGGCGCCGCGAAGTGTGGACGCCGCCGGAAATTTCAGTGCTGCTGCGCTGATGTACCGTCATGTCACGCCTCCACCAGTTTCGGTTCGTACCGGGTGACCTGCACCGCTTCGCCACGCGTCTCCAGGAAGAAGCGTTTCAATAGGTTCTTCGACGTCAACATGCGGTATTGAGCCGATGCCCGCCAGTCGCTCAGCGGCGTGAAGTCGCTGTCGAAGGCCGCCATGGCCGCATCGATCGTTGACTCATTCCATGGCTTGCCGACGAGTGCCGCTTCGACTGTTTTCGCACGCTTCGGCGTTGCCGCCATGCCACCGAAGGCGATGCGCACCGAACTGACGTTGCCGCCGTCGTCCAACGCCAACCGGAAGGCACCCAGTACAGCGGAAATGTCCTCGTCGCGGCGCTTGGAAATTTTGTAGGCGGCGAAATGCTCGCCCCCAGGCAGGGCAGGCACATGCACGGACGCGACAAATTCGCCGGGTTGTCTGTCCTGCTTGCCGTAGTCGATGAAGAAGTCCTCAAGCGGCAATGTCCGTTCCGCCGAGCCCTTGCGCAGCGTCACGCTGGCGCCAAGCGCGATCAGCGGGGGAGGGGTGTCGCCGATCGGCGAGCCATTGGCAATGTTGCCACCCACTGTGCCCATGTTGCGCACCTGCTGGCCGCCGATGCGGTCCCACAACGAACCCATGGTCGGGTAGCGCCGGGCCATCGCCTCGAAGGCATCGGTGTAGCTCACGCCGGCGCCGATGGTGATGCCGTCATCGTCTTCCGCGATTGTCTGCATCTCGACCAGGTTGGCAATGAACACGGCCGGAGCAATGTCGCGCATGTGTTTGGTGACCCACAGGCCGACATCGGTCGAACCGGCAACGACCGTCGCGTTCGGGTGGGCGTCCAGCACATCGGCAAGATCGTCGAGTGAGCCGGGCACGATGGTCTTGCCCTCGGCGTGATCGATCTCCACGCGGCTGCCGTCGCGCAATTCGGAGAGCTTTTCGGAGATTGCTTCGTGAGTGACGATCAGCTTGTCGCCACTGTTGTCGGCGTCACCCATCGATAGTGCTGCCTGCAGGATGGCTTCGTAACCAGTGCAGCGGCACAAATTGCCCTGCAGGGTCTTTTCGATAAGTGCGGAATCGGCCTTCGGTGTTTCCAGCCAGAGGCCGTAAAGCGACATGACGATGCCCGGCGTGCAGAAGCCACATTGTGAACCATGGAAATCCACCATTGCCTGCTGCACCGGATGCAGACGCTCGTTCACGTCACTCAGATGTTCAACCGAGACGACATGGCAGGCATCCAGCGACCCGACGAAACGGATGCAGGCATTGACGGTCTCGTAGACCAGCCCTTTGGCGCCGAGCCGCCCGACCAGGACAGTACAGGCACCGCAGTCGCCCTCGGCGCAGCCTTCCTTGGTGCCGGTGAGGCGGCGCTGCAGACGCAGATAGTCCAGCAGCGTCAGCGTCGGCGACACATCGGACAGATGCACCACCTCGCTGTTCAGGATGAAGCGGATTTCGCGACGCATGAACTGTACCCCTGGAGTCTCTATAATTGTTCCAGACTATCCTAGCGCCAATCGTGCAAAAAGAACCAAGGCGCCCGCAAAAAGACTTTCAATGGATTCTGGATAATGGCCGCTCTTCCGCAAGAATCATTTGAAAATACCAAGCGCCAAACCCGGCTGACAGAAATTGAAACCTGTTTGAAAATCAAAGATCAAGCAGCAACTGATGAATCAGACCGACATCGGATGCGTTGGAGATACGGGGTCTGTTGAAGGCGCGACGACAAGCGGTTCAAAAGACTCGTGAATTCCGTTGATGCGGTGTGGTATGCGTGCGCTTGTCGAACTGATCGGGGAGTGCGGTAATGGCGTTTGAGTACATGACAGTTGATGAGGCGCGGGACCATCCAGGCTTGCGCATGGTGGTGGTCGGCAATGTTCCAAGCCCCTGGGGCGAGGCCGCCAAGGGAATCTTGCACGTCAAAGGCATCGACTGGGCGGCGGTGCGGCTGGACTACGAAAACGGCACGACGAAACAATGGACCGGCCAGCACAACGCGCCAGTCGTCATGCACGGAGATGATAAGCCACGATCCGGTTGGGCCGACATCCTGCTTCTGGCTGAACGGATGGCGCCTGATCCGCCTCTGCTACCGTCCGATCCAACCGAAAGGGCATTGGCATTCGGGCTAGCGCACGAGATTTGCGGTGAAGAGGGTCTGAGCTGGTCGCGCCGACTGCAGATGATCCATGCTGGTCTCAACGGAACCGGCGGATTTCAGGAAGGCGTCGCCCGCTATCTGGCGCCGAAATACGGACATTCATCGGCTTTGGGTGAGGCGGCTGGCGATCGGACACGAGCGCTGCTGCGGATGCTGGCCGCGCGCCTCGGCGATCAGCGTGACGCCGGCAGCGACTTTTATGTCGGCAGCAGCCTGACTGCCGTCGACATTTATGGCGCGACCGCCATGGCATTGTTTCGTCCGCTGCCTGAAGAGCAGTGCGCCATGCGCACCAGCACGCGTGCCGCCTTTGAGATGCGCGACGACGAGACGGATGCAGCACTCGATCCGATCCTTTTCGAACATCGGGACAGGATCTATCGCAATCACCTGGAACTGCCGCTATCGCTCTGAGCAGCGGATCACAGATCCATCAGGGCGGTAAATCGGTCCTGGCGTACGTCGAGCAGGACCTCATCCAGTTCGCGTGCTTCTGGCCCACACAACCAGGCGATTACTGACGCCGACACCGCCGGCGGAACGAGGTCCGACTGGGCGATCTGGCTGATCGGATTGAGGCCGGATTCACGGATGGCATCCTGCATGGCCGTGTCGGTCGGCGGAATTCCGATGAAGAAGCTCTGCACGCCATCTTCGGCCAGTTCCAGGTCGAACATGCGTGTCAGCATGTGCATGGCCGCCTTGGAAGTGCAGTAGGCGGTCCAGCCTTCCATTGGCGTGGTCGCCGCACCTGTGCCGGCATTGATGATGACACCGCGGCTTTCGCGCAGCAGCGGCAGCGCCGCTATCGTCATGCGGTGAACCCCGGCGACGTTGACCGCCAGCGTCGGAATGAGGTCATCGCTGGATATCTTGGTGACATGGCCGATCGGCGCGATGGTGCCGGCATTGTTGATAAGCACGTCCAAACGTCCGGCTTCTTCACGCAGTCGGGCAATCGTTTCGTCCACATGGTTTTGCGACGTTACATCGAGCGAAAGTCGGGTTGCGGCCTCGGGCAAGGACTCGTGGGTGTCCGCATGATCATCGAACAGGCCGGCGAAAACCCGTGCCCCATTGTCAATCAAGACTCGCACCACCTCAGCGCCGATACCCCGGCCTGCGCCGGTCACAAGGATGGTTTTGCCCGTGAGATCGGGAACGGGCACCGGCGCGAGATTGAACATTTCTGCTTGACCCTTCTCGTGAAGCGTAGTTAATTGGCCTGACCAATTTACCGATAGCGCGAAGAGACGATCCTGTCAAAAGGAATTGCGGCGCGCCAGGGAGGACGGTGGATGGATCGCATAGCGGCAATCGAACCGATAGCCATCGAGTACCCGGACCCCAATGATTTCGGCACCATCCGGCGAACGGTTTTGACGCGCGTTGAAACCAGCGACGGCATTGTCGGCTGGGGCGAATGCATCGCCATGTGGCCGGAGGCCTGCAAGGCCGTTTGCACGATCATATCAGAAGGCTTCCTGCCGCTGCTGAAGGACCATGACGCTGCCGATATCGACGGCGCCTGGACCGCCATGCGGCGTCACGTCTTCTGGTATGGCGAGGGCGGCATCGCGTCCCTGGCCATATCGGGCATCGACATGGCGCTGTGGGATATTGCCGGTCGCCGCGCCGGAAAGCCGCTCCATGAACTCTTCGGCGGCCTAAAGCACGACCGGCTGCTTGCCAATGCCTCGAGCCACGTCAACAAAAACGGGGAGGCGGCTTGCGTCGGCGAAGTCGTCGGTTTCTTCGAGGCGGGCTTCCGCTCCTGCAAGCTGGGTTTCGCCAAGAAGGGCGAGTCGAACATTGGCGGTGATCCGGATACGGATGTCAGCTTCATTCGTGCGCTGCGCTCCGCGCTGGGCGACAAGGCGGAGATCCTGGTCGACATCGGCAACGGTGTTCGCTGGGATGTCGACACGGCGATCTCGGTCGCCAACCGCATGGCCGAATACCGCATCGGCTGGTACGAGGAGCCGCTCTACCCGACCGACGATGCCGGATATCGCCGGCTGAAGGACAGCACATCGGTGCGTGTCGCCAGCGGTGAACGGGAATTCACCGAGGCGGGCTATCGGCGGCAGATGGAAATTGGTGCCGTCGATGTTTACGGCGTTGACCCGGCACGGGTCGAGGGCATCACCGGATTTCGCCGCGCCGATGCGCTGGCGAGCCAATACGGCAAGGTCGTCAACGCCCACGCCTGGTCGACCGCGATCACCACGGCCGCCAGCCTGCATCTGTCGCTGGCTTCACCGAATACGGAAATCTTCGAATACAAGCCGTTCGGCGTCGTCGTTCAGGACGACATTGTCGAACAGAAGCTGTGGCACGTCGACGGCTGGGCCTATCCGCTGGAAGGGCCGGGACTAGGCATCGACATTCGTGAAGATGTCATTCGCTCACTGAGGTTCGCATGAGCGACAAACGCACCCGATACGGCGTCACGCGCCCGACGGAGGCGGATATCCGCGCTTCGGGCTTCTCGACACCGTGGGATGCGCCGATGATCCCGCCCTTTCCGTTTCGTTTTCGCGATGCGGAAATCATGACGCTCTACTGGCGCACCGATCCCGAAGCCATGGCATTTCTGCTGCCGCCGCCGCTGGAGCCGGTCGGCGATGTCGCCTGCGTGCACATCTACAAGATGAACGACACCGATTGGATCGGGCCCTACTGCGAAGCCAACGTGATGTTCGGCGCGCGCATGCCGGGCGGTCCCACCGCCGGCTACTCGCCCTATCTGGTGCTGTCATCCGACATCGGTGTCGCCCATGGACGCGAGGTCCACGGACAGCCAAAGAAGCTCGGCAATCCGGCGATCGAGTTTCGCGGTGACCTGATGGTCGGAACGGTCGAACGCAACGGTATCGATGTTGTCACCGGGACGCTGCCTTACAAGCCGCGAGCCGCCGAAGCGGCAGACCTCAAGCCGCATTTCGACTTCGCCACAAATCTCAATCTCAAAGCCGTCGATCATATTGACGGTAGCCCGGCCATTCGCCAGATCACCTCACGCCGCCTGGCAGACGTGAGCGTGCACGAAGTCTGGCGCGGCCCGTGTACTGTTGAGCTCCGACCCAACGCCCAATTGCCCGTCTTTCGACTGCCCGTGATCGAGCCTCTGGAAGGCTACTTCTGGCGCGGCGAGTTCACGCTGGTCGCGGGCGAGATCCTTCACGACTATCTGGAGGCAGGATCATGACCCGCTCCGTCGTCGTGACAGACTACACCTTCCCGGATGTTTCTCGTGAGGAGCAGGCGGCCCAATCTGGCGGAGCCGAGTTTGCCGCGCATCAGTGCAAAACCGCCGAAGACGTGGCGCAGGCTGTTGCAGGTGCCGATGTTGTCGCTGTCCAATTTGCTCCGTTCACGCAGGCAGCGGCCAATGCGGTTGCCCCGGGCGCAACGGTCATCCGTTATGGCGTCGGCTACGACAATATCGACCTGGACGCGACCACGGCCCAGGGCCTGAAAGTTGGTTACGTTCCGGACTATTGCCCGGACGAGGTGGCCGACCACACGGCCGCCGCGGCCCTGGCATTGTTGCGCAAACTGATGCCGCTCGATGCGTCGGTTCGCTCCGGAGAGTGGGCAGCGGTCAGATATGCCAAGCCTCTGAAACCCTTCAACGAAACGGTGTTCGGCTTTTTCGGGCTGGGTCGGATCGGCCGTGCTGTTCACGACCGTCTGGCCGGCTTCGGCTTCCGGTTCATCGCCAGCGATCCGATGCTGAGCGACGACGAGGCCGCCGAGCTTGGAGTCGAAAAGGTCGACGCGGGTGGCCTTCTACGCAACGCTGACATCATCTCGCTGCATGCTCCGGCGACGGCCGAAACAACCGGCTATTTCAATGCCGAGCGGCTGGCGGCGATGCAGCCCAGCGCGATGCTGATCAACAGTGCGCGCGGGCAGTTGATCGATGAAGCCGATCTGGCCGCGGCGCTGAAGCAAGGAACGATTGCCGGCGCGGCACTGGATGTCTTTGCAGAAGAACCGCTGCCCGCGACGTCGCCGCTGCGCGATGCGCCGAACCTGCTCATGACACCGCATGCCGCCTGGTATTCCGACGCCGCTATTGGCCGGCTCCAGGGTCTGGTCGCGGAAGACATATCGAGGGCGCTGCGCGGCGAACCGCCACGCCGGCCCGTCACATAGTTCAAGGATAGAGAAACCGATGAAGCTGTTGCGCGTTGGAGAACCAGGGAGTGAAAAGCCGGCAATGCTGGACGGGGAGGGCACGATCCGCGATCTCTCCGGCGTGGTCGACGATATCGCCGGACCGGTTCTGTCGGATGAAGGCCTGTCGAAACTCAAGGAGCTCGACGCTTCGACGCTGCCAGAGGTTGGAGGCGATCAGCGACACGGTCCATGCGTCGGCGGCATCGGCAAGTTCATCTGCATCGGCCTCAATTACTCCGATCACGCCGCCGAGACAGGCATGCCGATCCCGGAGGAGCCGATCCTGTTCTTCAAGGCGACGACAGCGGTTTGCGGACCGAACGACGAAGTGCTGATTCCGCGCAACTCGCAAAAGACCGACTGGGAAGTCGAACTTGGCGTGGTGATCGGCAAAACCGCCCGATACGTCAGCGAAGAAGACGCAATGGATCACGTCGCCGGCTACTGTGTCATCAACGACGTGTCCGAAAGAGCATTCCAGATTGAGCGTGGCGGCCAATGGGTCAAAGGCAAGTCAGCCGACACGTTCGGGCCCATCGGCCCCTGGCTGGTCACCCGCGACGAGGTGGCCGATCCGCAGGCCCTGGCCATGTGGCTGGAGGTCGACGGCAAACGTTTTCAGGATGGGTCGACCGCAACGATGATCTTCGGCGTTCGTCATCTTGTTCATTACATTTCGCAATTCATGACGCTGGAGCCGGGCGATGTCATTTCCACAGGCACGCCGCCTGGCGTCGGCATGGGACAGAAACCACAGATCTATCTGAAGGAGGGACAAGTCATGCGGCTTGGCATCGAGGGGCTTGGCGAGCAGCGCCAGTCCGTCGGCCAGGCCTAGGAGGAGATCGGGTGCAGACGATCGCATCCGGGTTCGCAGCGAGGCGCTAAAGCGCCGAAAATCACACGATGGAGGACAATGATATGAAGACGAAAACACTGACAGCTATCGCGGCCGCGCTGATGCTGGGTGCATCGGGCGCAGCCTATGCGGATGCCATGAAGCTGGAAGCCGGCAAGAGCACGGACATGATCCTGTTGCCGAAGTTCCTCGGCATTCTCGTGTTCGACCAGGCCAATGAGGGCGCCCAAGAAGCCCACAAGGAGCTGCAGAACCCCGGCAAGCTTCTTTTCCAGGGCCCGACGCCGGAAAACTCCGTCGCCGGCCAGATCGAAATCATGACCACAGCCGCCACCCAGAAGCAGGGTGCCGTCATGCTGTCCAACAACGCAGGCGATCAGATCGTCCCGTCGGCCGAAGCAGCCCAGAACGCCGGAACCAAGGTGGTGACCTGGGATAGCCCAATCCCGTCCGGCAAGGGCGAGAGCGTCTTCGTGGCACAGGTGGATTTCGGTTCCATCGGCACGGTGATGGCCGACATGGCTCACTCGATCCTCGGCGGCAAGGGCAAGATGGCGATCCTGTCGGCAACGCCTGACGCGGCCAACCAGAACGCCTGGATCGCGGCCCTCAAGGAAGATCTGGCAAACAACGCCAAATACAAAGATATCGAACTGGTCGACACGGTCTATGGCGATGACCAGTCCGAGGTCAGTTACAACCGCGCCCTGGCGCTGGTCGACAAATATCCGGATCTCGGCCTGATAATGTCGCCGACCACCGTCGGCATCCAGGCTTCCTCGAAGGCGATGCAGGACGAGGGTCTGTGCGACCAGGTGAAGGTCAGTGGCCTTGGCCTGCCGTCGGAGATGGTGTCCTACACGATGAACGGTTGCGCGCCTGAATTCGCTCTCTGGGATTTCCGCGACCTCGGCTACCTCACCTATTACACGGCATACGGGATGGCCACCGGCCAGCTCAAGGGTGATATCGGCGAGTCGTTCCACGCCGGTCGAATGGGTGACTATACGATTGAAGAGGATCCGGGCCGCCCAGGCTCCAAGCGTATCCTGATGGGACCGTTCACGGTCTACAACAAGGACAACGTTGAAGCTGCCGCGAAGTAGCCGAACAATCAGAAGCCGGGCGGCCAAGCGCCGCCCGGGGCGGGAGACATGGACATGAGCAAGCCGGTTCTGGCCCTGCGTTCAGTGACCAAGACGTTCGGCATGACCGTTGCCCTGAAGTCCATGTCCGTGGAGCTCCATCCCGGCGAGGTACACGCGATCGTCGGGGAAAACGGAGCCGGCAAGTCGACCATGATCAAGATCATGACCGGCATCCATCAACCGACCTCGGGCTCGCTCGAAATTGACGGAGCGACCACCGTCATCGCCGGGCCCCACGCCGCGCGCGAAGCCGGTATCGCCGCGATGTATCAGGAACCGATGGTGTTTCCCGATCTCGACGTCGCCGAGAACATCTTCATCAGTTCGACCCGCGAAGGGCTTTTTCAGAACCAGAGGGAGCTGCGTCGCAAGGCGAACGCCCTGATCGAGCGCATCGGCATGCAGCTCGAAGTCGACCGTACGGCCAGCGGTTTGACACTGGCCGAGCAGCAGGCTGTGGAGATTGCCCGGGCGCTGAGCCAGGACGTGCGCGTACTGGTGATGGACGAACCGACAGCATCCCTGTCGGCACACGAGGCCGCACAGTTGCGCCGCATTGCAGTCGGTCTGGCGCGTGAGGGGGTTTCGGTCGTCTATATCTCGCACCGGCTGGAGGAGATTTTCGAGATCGCCGACAGGGTCACTGTCATCCGCGACGGCGAGCATATTTCGACCAAGCCGGTTGGCGAAACGGACGCCGATACCATGATTGCCGAGATGGTCGGGCGCGAGGTTGACCATTTCTTCGACAAGGCGGAAGCGCAGACCCGTCCCGAGGTGCTTCTGAGCGTGCGCGGCCTGGGACGCGAAGACGTCTTCGAGGACATATCGTTCGATCTGCACCGCGGCGAGATCCTTTGCATGGCGGGCCTTGTAGGTGCCCGCCGCACCGATGTCGGTCTGGCTCTGTTCGGAATCGCTCCGGCAACCTCCGGCACAATCACATACAAGGGCCGCGAAACGAAGATCAAGGATGCCGGTGCGGCCATGGCCGCCGGCATCGCCTACGTGTCGGAGGACCGGCGCAAGCTCGGCCTCGCCATGCCGCTGGCCATTCGGTCCAACATCACGCTGGCGACGCTGAAATCCTACCTGTCGCGGTTCGGCCTGCTTGACCGCGCCCGCGAGCATGAAACAGCGGAGACATTTCGGCAGAGGCTCAACATCCGCACTCCGGATGTCGACATGGAGGTCGGCATGCTGTCGGGTGGCAATCAGCAGAAGGTCATGCTGGCCAAATGGCTGAACCTTCAGCCCGACCTGCTGATTTTCGATGAACCGACCCGCGGCATCGACGTCGGCGCCAAGGCCGAAGTGCACGCCCTGATCCGCGAATTCGTCACCGCCGGTGGAGCGGCCCTGGTGATCTCGTCGGATCTGCCCGAGGTGCTGGCCCTGGGCGACCGCATCCTGGTGATGCGAGAAGGCCGGCAGATGGCGGTGATCGACAACGAAGATGCAACGCAGGAACGGGTCATGGCGCTTGCCACCGGGCAAACGGCCCTGCAGGAGGCGTCCTGATGGGCCAGATGCTCAGCCGTATTAGCCCGCAAACGCTGCGCATCCTTGCGCTGCTGATTGTGCTGGCGCTGGTGGTGGTGTTCTTTTCCACCCAGATCCCGAACTATCTGAACGGCCGGCTGTTCAACCGCATCAGCAGTTCAGTGGCCATCATGGCGCTGATCGCCACCGGCCAGACTTTGGTGATCCTGACCCGGAACATCGACCTGTCGGTCGGTTCGATCGTCGGCTTTACGGCATTTGCTGCCGGGTCCCTGGTCTCCGGCATGCCGGATCTCCATCCGGCGCTGCTGGTGCTCTATGCCATGCTGGTCGGAGCGGCTTTCGGTGCCTTCAATGGCGTGATCGTCGCCTATGCGCGGGTGCCGTCGATCATCGTGACGCTCGCAACGCTTGCGCTGTTTCGATCCTTCCTGGTGGAATACTCGGACGCCAAATCGATTACCTCATCCAATCTGCCGCAATGGCTGGTGTCTTTTCCCAACACGGCGCTCTTTGAAATCGGCCAGTTCGACTTCCGCGCCGGTTTTCTGTCGGCCCTGGCGGTCGTCATCATTGTCCATGTGGCGCTCAACACACTGCGCCCGGCGCGGCGCTTCTATGCCGTCGGCTCCAACCCGGAAGCCGCCGAGATGGCCGGCATAAACACCAAGGCGACGGTTCTCACCGCCTTTGTTCTTTCCGGTGCACTGGCCGGCCTTGCGGGGCTGATGTTCCTGGCCCGCTTCGGCAACATCACGGTGGTCGCCGGCCTTGGTTTCGAGCTGAAATCCGTCGCCGCCTCGGTGCTTGGCGGCGTCAACATCTTCGGCGGTTCCGGAACGGTTATCGGCGCCTTCATTGGCGCGATTCTGGTCGATCTGATCGACACCAGCCTGGTGCGGTGGGCGTTGGTCAGCGAGTTCTTCCGCGAAGCCGTGCTGGGCGCCCTGATCCTCATTTCGGTCTCGGTCGATGCTGTGCTTATGCGCCGTCTGATCCGCCTGCGAATCGCCCGCGAAAGGGCGAAGTCCGAAGCCGCCGGCACCGTCGCGGAGGCCACCCGATGACCGACTCCATCCACACAACGGCCGCAACGCGGCGGCTGCAGGCCTGGGAGTGGTTCCTGATTGGCGTGCTGCTGGTGATCGTGGTCGCCAACAGCATCCTCTCGCCGCAATATCTGGCGCTGTCGAACCAGATCAACCTGTTCCAGCTGTCGATCGAAAAGGTCATCGTCGCGCTGGTCATGACCTTCATCATCATCAATGCCGAAATCGACCTGTCTGTGGGCTCGATGATGGGGCTGGCGGCCTGCGCCTTCGGCTGGCTGTTCCAATCGGGCGTGGCGCCGCCGCTGGCCATCGTCATCGTGCTGTTGATCGGCGTTGCGGGAGGCGCGCTCAACGGCTTCTTCATCACTCGCATCGGCCTGCCGTCACTGGTTGTTACGCTGGCAACCCTGATCGGATTCCGCGGCCTCGCGCGCGTTCTCGTCGAGGACCGCGGGATTGGCGAATTCCCCGAATGGTTCGATGCGCTCGGCCAGCAGGGTTTCCTTGGCCCGATCCCGTTTGCGCTGATCGCTTTCGTTGTCCTGTTCGTAATTCTTTACGTGGTGCTTCAGAAATCAGGATTTGGCCGCAAGACCTATGTCATCGGCACCAACCGGGACGTTGCGGAATTTGCCGGAATCGATACGGCGCGCCACAAGATGATCCTGTTCACCGCATCCGGCACGGTCGCCGCGTTCGCCGGGTTGCTCTATGCGGCGCGGGTCGGCGCAGTGCGCGGCGACGTGGCGCTGGGTTTTGAACTCGACATCATCACCATCGTGCTTCTGGGCGGCGTCAGCATCTTCGGCGGCACCGGCTCGCTGCTCGGAACGCTGCTTGCCATCCTGATAGTGCTCAACCTGCGCAACGGCATGGCGCTGTTCAACATCACGGGGCACATCCAGACCGGCGTGATCGGCGTTCTATTGATCGCATCGGTGTTGGCGCCGCGGGTCAAACTGACCGCCTGGCTGCCGACCCGAAGGAAGGAAATCGCGGAGGTACCGAAATGAGCGACTCCCCCGCCAAACTGGAGTTCGAAAAACCGATCGTACGGGAATCGGTTGCAGAACTCGTTGCCTCTCGCCTGCTCGAAATGGTCAAATCCGGCATTCTCAAGTCGGGGGACCAGTTGCCGCCGGAGCGCGAATTGGCCGTGTCGCTGAACGTGTCGCGGCCCAGCGTGCGTGAGGCAATCCGCGGCCTTTCGATCCTCGGAGTGGTTCGCACGCGTCAGGGTGGTGGCGCTTATATCAGCGACCTCGATGCGGAATCGCTGCTCGGACCGATCCAATTCTTCCTGTCACTGGAAGACATGAATATTCGCGAGCTTTACGACGCGCGCAGCCTGATCGAGAGCGACGTGGCGCGACGTGCGGCCGAGCACATCACTGACGAGGAACTGGAGCAGTTGCAGACACTGATCGACGAGCAGAAGACAATCGACGATGCCCTGGCCTTCCGCATGTCGGACTTCGCGTTCCACGAAACGATATGGAAGGCGGCGCGCAATGCCTTCCTCAAGCGCATTGGCGAAAGCCTCAATGTGCTCGGTCTGGAATTCCGCAAGCGGGCGTCGGAAACCGGTGGTGTGCTGGAGCAAAGCGTGCGCGACCACAAGCGTCTTCTGGAGGCTTTGAAGTCCCGAGATCCCGACGCCGCGGCCGCTGCTGCCGCCCGTCACATGCGCAACGTTTACAAGTCGACAATCACCCAGAACAAATCGGGAGGAAGCAAATGACTGCCAGAATCGGAGTGGTGGGCGTCGGCTGGTGGGCGACCTTCAATCACATCCCGACGATTCAGGAGAGCCAGCACGCCGACGTGGTGGCGATCTGCGACCTCGACAATGATCGCCTTCAGGCGGTGGGCGACCGTTTCGGGATCGCACCCCGATACACGGATCTGGCAGATATGTTGGCACAGGAACGACTTGATGGCGTTGTCGTATCCACGCCGCATGTGGCCCATACGGCACCCGCTGTGGCTGCGCTTGAAGCCGGTTGCCATGTGCTGGTGGAAAAGCCAATGGCGACCAGCGGCGTGGATGGGCGGGCGATTGCCGCGGCGGCAAAAGCCGCCGGGCGTTCGGTGCTGGTTCCGTGTGGTCTCAACTTTACCCATTATACCGCGCGGGCTGCGCAGATCGTGGCCGAAGGCCGTCTCGGCGAGATCCGTCATTGCGTCTGTCAGATGGGATCGCCGCTTGACGATCTGTTTTCCGGAGAACCGATGCTGGAAACCGCTGAACACATGTATCGGCCACCGGCCTCCACCTGGGCCGACCCTGAGAAAGCCGGCGGTTACGGCTGGGGTCAGATGTCCCACTCGCTGGCCTGGCTGCTTCACGTTTCAGGTCTCGCCTTCGAGAGCGTCTATTGCATGGACGTGAAGTCGAAGGCCGGTGTCGATTACTACGACGCAGCTGTGGCACGGGCGACCAACGGCGCCACGGTGTCGCTGTCCGGCTCGTCGACCGTACCGAAACATATCGGCATGCACACCGACATCCGTATTTACGGCACCGAAGGGTGCATGCTGTTCGACAATGAGCGGGCGCGACTGGAGTTGCGCCGCCTCGATGGCGAGGACGAAATCGTCCCCATCAGCCAGCAGGAAGCGGAGTATGACGGCGCGCTGCCGGTCTTCAAATTTGCCGAACTGTGCGCCGGGCAGCCGGTTGTCAATGCGGCAGACGGGGAAAACGGTGCCCGGGTAACGGAAGCTCTCGACGCGCTCTACCGCTCAGCCCGCGCCGGCGAACTGGTGAAAATCGGAGGATAGTCGTGATGCAGCTTTCCCTGACCGCCTGGTCGCTGCCGGCCTGCACGTTGCAGGAAGCGGCGGACATCTCAAAGGCCCTCGGTATCGGCGCGCTCGATGTCGGCCTGTTCTACCGCTCAGCGCTCGACAAGCAGGAAATCCTGTCCGACCCTTCGGCCGCCGCGCAGCGCCTGAAGCCGCTCGGTGTGCGTATCCCAAACTACTATCACCTGTTTGGCGAGGGGCTCGACGGCTGCAACCTGGCCCTGCCAGGCACGATCGACAGCAATGCACGTGATCTCGAACGGGTCCTGACTTTCGCGGATGCCGCTGACATCGCCACCATCTTCATCCTGCCGGGGGTGGTCAATGCCGGCCAGTCTCGCGACCAGGCGGCCACCGCCTCGATTGAAAGCCTGCGGGCGCTGCTCGCTGTCGCCCAAGATTTTCGAGCCAGGATCTGCATCGAACCGCATGTGCATTCCTTTGCCGAGTCGCCTGCCATCGTTCAGCGACTGATCGACGAAACCGGCATCGGACTGGCGCTCGATTATTCCCATTTCGCCTGTCTCGGATTCCGCCAGGATGAGGTGGACCCACTGGCCAAACACGCCGTGCACGTTCATCTGCGGCAGGCCCGGATGGGCGCGCTGCAGGCCAAATTCGACCAGGGAACGCTCAATTTTCCGGCCATGTTCGGGACACTCCGCGATGCCGGCTACCAGGGCGCACTCGCCATCGAGAACGTCCATCAGGATTACATGAACACGCTGTTTGATGACGTGCTGACGGAAACGATCACCATGCGGGACTGTTTCCGCGCCTGGCAGGAGAAAACGCAATGACCGGATACGCCTGGGTCCTGGAAGTTCGTCCGGGATACGAAGAGGAATACCTGAAACGCCACGATGAGATCTGGCCGGAGATGCTCGACGCTTTGCGCGCAGCCGGCATCTCCAACTACAACATCTTTCGCCATGGATTGACGCTGTTCGGCTATTTCGAGACCGACGACCTGGAGGCCACCAAGGCAAAACTCGCCGATGATGCGGTCAATGCCCGCTGGGGGGAGTTCATGGCGCCCATCATGAAGATCGAGATCGATCCGACGACCCAGTTTCCCTATCTGCTGCCGAAGCAGTTCTATATGGAATAGGGCATCGATCTATTGCCACGCACCCGTCAGTGAATGCCCGGGGGCGCCTGGATCGCCATCCACCGTCGGCGCTTCGACAGAGTTGTTGACGGCGTTTCTCCGAATTCGGCGCGGTAGTATTCGGCAAACCGCCCCAGATGCGTAAAGCCGCAGGCCATGGCCGCTTCGGTGACCGTCATTTCTTCCGTGTCTGCGCTCTCAAGCATGTTCCGACTGGCCATGAGACGTTTTTTTCGCAGCAATTCCGCGGGGCTTTGCGATTTGTAGCGCTTGAAAAGATCGTATAGCGAGCGAACGGGAACGCCGGCCACTTTCGCAAGGTCGGCCACGGTGAGGGGCTCTTGAAAATGGGCATCCATGTACGCTTCGACCCGGCGCAAGACCGAAGTTGTGGGCAGTTTGCCTTCGACGCTCGTCAGCTCCGGAATAGCCGCCAGCAGGAAACTCGCAAGAAGGTTGTTGGAGAAGTGCTGGCCCATCTGATGTAAGGCGGAATCGGGTCTGAACAGCTCGAAATTGAGCCACTTGAGCTGGCTCACGAGCGCATTGCCCGCTGGTGTTGTCAGGTCGCAGCGCCAAAGCTCATGGATACGGTCGTCGGATTCTTCACCATTGCTGAGTGCGGCGAGCATGGTCTCCATGTCGTCGCGGTTGAAGCGGGTGATCAGAAGCGTGCAATTCCGATGCATGGCGAAATCAATCGGCCGTGAGGGGCTGAGTACCTGGCCTTCATCGAGGCCGAAGAGGTGCCGGTCTCCGGCGGCCGGTTCGCTCGCCCGGCCATGAATCGGAATTTGCAGAAGCGCGAATGAGCCCAACGGATCGGTTTTCACGTCCATGCGCGCACCGTAACTTAGACGCGTCAGCCCCAGTGATCCGAAAGACCGTGCTTCAAGGTTGCCGACAATACGGTCCGGTCCGGTGATTTCGTGAGACCTGAAATGCTTGGAAACGACGTCTGTGAAGTCGCTTAGATGGGAAGAAGCATAGTGCATGAACCCGTCCAAGGTGGATATTTCATGCTTAAATAGTCGCATAAACCGGATAGGCCCGCAAGAATGGGATAGCGTCGGCCCTCTTTCCTGCCGATGCTCCACGCCGATGGTGTTGCCATGTCTGGCTGCGGCCATCGACGAGGTCTTGGGGACGGGATGGAGCGTTCGAATGAGCAAAATCGCAATCATCGGATCAGGCGTAAGCGGATTGCTGGCCGGGTTGGGACTTCTCAAACAGGGGCACGAAGTCACCATCTATTCTGCGCTCAGCGCTGAGGATTGGCTGACAAAGGTCCCGCCGACCGGGACCGCGTGCCGTTTCGGGTCGTCGCTGGATCTGGAGCGTGAACTGGGCGTCAACCACTGGGAAGACACCACGCCGATCGAGGGCATTCACCTGACCTTCTGCCCCAAAATGGGGCGGCAGTTGATCGACCTGATGGGGCGCTTTAGCCGAAAAGCTCTCGCCATCGACGTGAGGCTCCAGTCCTATCGCTGGACGCAGGACTTCGAAGAACGCGGCGGCACGATCCGGGTGGAAAACGTGGATGTCGACCGTCTTGAGCAAATCGCAAAAGCGGCCGACCTGACACTGGTGGCTGCGGGCAAGGGCGACATAGGCAGAATATTCGAAGTCGATACCGAGCGCAGTGTCTACGACAAGCCGCAGCGCAAGCTGGCCATGTTTGTCATCAAGAATGTCGACATGGACCGGTCGAAGCAGGGCGTGCCCTTCCACTTCGGCATCAAGTTCAATTTCTTCGCCACAGCGGGAGAACAGTTCTCCATTCCCTATTGGCACAAGGATGGATATCAATGCTGGAACGCTCTTTTCGAGGCGCGCCCCGGCGGAATCTTCGACCGCTTTGATGATTGCACGTCCGGAGAGGCGGTCCTCGATCGGGTCAAGGAACTGTTCAAGCAGCATATTCCTTGGGACTATCAGTGGATCAAGGATGCCGAGCTGGCCGATGAAAAAGGTTGGCTCAAAGGAGCTTTCACGCCCTGTTTCAAGCAACCGGTTGGTACCCTTCCTTCGGGATCGAAAGTCATGGCTCTCGGAGACATGGCCAATTCCCTCGATCCGATCGGCGGGCAGGGCGCGAACAATTGTTACCGCCAGATCAAGAACCTGCTGGATGCTGTGGCAAACAATGAAAGTGGCGTGTTTGATCAGGACTGGATGACCGCTACTTTCGATCGATTCTATGAGACCTCAGGCAAGTTGACCAACGAATTCAACAACCTGTTGCTGGAGGAAATCACACCGGCTGCACAGCGAATTCTGATCGCGCAGTACGGAAGCAACGGCATGCAGGGTAATGAATCCGTTCATCAGATGGTCGCCAACAGTTTCTGCGACAACTTTGACGATCCGACGAGCTTTACCCAGCAGATGCTCAAACCGGAAAAGGCTCTGGAGTTCATGAACGAGGTCTCCGGCGGCAGAGCGGGTCGGGTGGATCTGGTCAACAAGCTGAAGATCGGCAAGGGACAACTGCGTCAGGTTCTGGGGCTGCCGCGCACAGACCATCCGTTGGCACGAATGAGCCCTTGAATGGTCGGGATTTGCCACGACAAGTCGATGAAGCCGGCGAGGGTGCCGTGAAAAGCGTTGAAATCCACGAATTCAAGAACGCCATGCGTTACATGGCGGGCGCCGTCACCATCGTGACGACCGGCGACGACACATGTCGCCGTGGGCTGACCGCGACGGCCGTGTGTTCGCTGTCCGCCGACCCGCCGCGCATCCTGGCCTGTGTCAACCGTGGCGGGCTTACCCACGACATGATCGTCAAAAGCAGACGACTGGGCATCAATCTCCTGAGCTGCTCCCATCGTGACCTCGCGATGCGGTTTGCCGGAATGACCGATATCGGAGATGTCGACCGCTTCGGGGAAGGCAACTGGGCGCAGATGAGCACCGGTGCACCCATTCTCGACGATGCCCTTGTCGCCTTCGATTGCACGGTCGATGTTGCCATCGACGTGGGATCGCACGCGATCATCATTGCCGACATTGTCGGCATTACCGAGCTGAATGAGGCCGAACCGCTGCTGTATGCGCAGTCCGACTTCATGACCGCCGTTCCGGTCGACGCCCTCCTGGGCTCGGCTTCATGAAGGGGCAACAGGTCGCCGGATCAGTCGAATCAGCAATTGAACTAGCCAAGGAGTTTCACGATGAGAGGCCTATCCGGAAAGGTGGCGATTGTAACAGGCGCGTCGACGTTGATCGGCCAGCAAGTCGTCCGCGCGTTTGTGCGCGCAGACGTCTCAGTGGTGATGGCGGATATCGCCGAGGCAGACGGGTCGGCATTGGCCGAGGAACTGGGTGACACAGTTCACTTCGTGACCACGGACGTGACCGTGGATGCTGACATCGACGCCTGTATCGAGACCTGTGTGTCTCGCTTCGGCGGTGTCGATTTCCTGATCAATGCCGCCTCGACCTATCTCGACAACGGCCTGGAGACCAGTCGCGAGGACTGGCTGACGGCGCTCAACGTGAATTTCGTCGGCGGTGCGATCTTCACCGAGAAGGCAAGCCGTGAAATGGCCAAACGCGGCGGCGGTGCTGTGGTCAACTACGGCAGCATCGCCGGCAAGGTCGCACAGCCGGGACGCATGGTCTATTCGGCGTCGAAGGCAGCCATTCTGCAAACGACGAAGACCCAGGCGCTGGCCTTGGCCGGTGAGAACATCCGGGTAAACTCGGTGTCGCCGGGCTGGACATGGTCCAACATCATCCGAGACATAACCGGTGACAACCGGCAAAAGGCTGATGGTGTTGCCGCGCCGTTTCACATGCTGAAGCGGACCGGTGGGCCGGACGAGGTCGCCAACACCGTGTTGTTCCTGTGCTCGGACGAAGCCTCTTTCATCACCGGCACGGACATCGCGGTCGACGGCGGCTATACCGCAATCGGCCCCGAGCAGCAGACGGACGCGTTACCGCAGCTGGCCGAATAGACTTTCGTCAGTTCCCGAGGATCGCCGGCAGCCGCAGGCCGTGCTCGCGGGCGCAATCGATCGCGATGTCGTAGCCAGCATCGGCGTGGCGCATGACGCCGGAGGCCGGGTCGTTCCACAGCACCCGGCCGATGCGCTGGTCGGCCGCTTCCGAGCCGTCGCAGCAGATCACCATGCCGGCGTGCTGGGAGAAGCCCATGCCGACGCCGCCGCCATGGTGCAGGCTGACCCAGGTGGCGCCGGAGGCGCAGTTAAGCAGGGCGTTGAGCAGCGGCCAGTCTGAAACCGCATCGGATCCGTCCTTCATTGCCTCGGTCTCGCGGTTGGGTGAGGCGACGGAGCCGGAATCCAGGTGGTCGCGGCCGATCACCACCGGTGCCGACAGTTCGCCGTTGCGTACCATCTCGTTGAACGCGAGGCCAAGCCGGTGCCGTTGGCCGAGGCCGACCCAGCAGATGCGTGCCGGAAGACCCTGGAAGGCAATGCGCTCGCGGGCCATGTCGAGCCAGTTGTGCAGATGCGGGTCGTCGGGGATCAGTTCCTTGACCTTGGCATCGGTCTTGTAGATGTCCTCGGGATCGCCAGAGAGCGCGGCCCAGCGGAACGGGCCGACCCCGCGGCAAAACAGCGGCCGGATGTAAGCCGGAACGAAACCCGGGAAGGCGAAAGCGTCCTCAAGGCCTTCCTCCTGCGCCACCTGGCGAATGTTGTTGCCGTAGTCGAGCGTCGGGACACCCTGATTCCAGAAATCCACCATCGCAGCGACATGAACCTTCATCGAAGCGCGGGCGGCTTTTTCAACGGCGTCCGGATCGCTTTCGCGTTTCTCGCGCCATTCACCCAGCGTCCAGCCCTGTGGAAGGTAGCCGTTAAGCGGGTCGTGTGCCGAGGTCTGGTCGGTGACGATGTCGGGTTTGACGCCGCGCTTGACCAGCTCGGGGAATATGTCGGCGGCGTTGCCGAGCAGTCCGACCGATTTCGCATCGCCGGCTTTGGTCCAGGTGTCGATCATCGCCAGTGCTTCATCGAGCGTCTCAGCACTTTCGTCGACGTAGCGGGTGCGCTTGCGGAAGGCGATGCGGTCCGGGTCGCACTCGACGGCAAGACAGCAGGCGCCCGCCATGGTCGCGGCCAGCGGTTGGGCGCCGCCCATCCCGCCGAGACCTCCGGTCAGAATCCACTTGCCCTTGAGGTCGCCGCCATAGTGCTGGCGACCAGCCTCTACAAAGGTTTCGTAAGTACCCTGGACGATGCCTTGACTGCCGATATAGATCCACGAGCCGGCCGTCATCTGGCCGTACATCATCAGGCCCTTCTTATCGAGCTCGTTGAAGTGGTGCCAGTCGGCCCAGTGCGGCACCAGGTTCGAGTTGGCTATCAGCACCCGCGGTGCGTCGGCATGGGTCTTGAAGATGCCGACCGGCTTGCCGGACTGAACAAGAAGCGTCTCGTCGTCTTCCAGCCCCTTCAGGCTGGAGACGATGCGATCGAAGCAGTCCCAGTTGCGGGCCGCGCGGCCGATGCCGCCATAGACGGTCAGTTCGTGCGGGTTCTCGGCGACGTCGGGATGCAGATTGTTCATGAGCATGCGCATCGGCGCTTCGGTCAGCCAGGATTTGGCGTTGAGTTCCGAACCGGTCGGCGGGTAGACGTCGCGAATATTGTGTCTGTTGTTGTCCATGATCATTGTCCCTTCGGCAGGATCGTATTGATGGTGCGCTCGCCGTTTTCGACGTCGACCCAGACAATCACGTCGGGTCCGTTGTCTCTTTTGTCGAAAAGAACGCTATAACAGCGCCAGCCACCTCCAGGTGGCCAGATCGAGCAATAGAAATCTTCCTGGATGCGCCAGCGGCCGTTGGTCACCCGTCGCCCGTCTTCGAATACCGTGTCGCCGTTTTTGGCGAAGGTCTGACGGGTTGTTTCGCTGACGGCAAGGATGTCTGGCAGCAACGCGCGGATCTCTTCGCCTGTGAGTGGTTTCTCTTCAGCGCTTGAGGGGCCGGCGGTAAGCGAGAGCAACAGTGCAAGGGCGAGGGCGCGCATGTCAGTTCCCCTTGGCCTGCGACAGTGCCCAGGCTTCGATAGCGTCGAGAACGGCCTTCAATGTAATGCGCAAGTGTTCGGCCTTTGCCGGATCCAGTGCAAACGGAGCTGCTTCCGTTTTCAGGTGTGAGCTTTGCGTCAGCTCCATCTGGATGGCGTGCACGCCGTCGTCCGGGCGACCGTAGTGGCGCGTGGTCCAGCCACCCTTGAAGCGGCCGTTGAGGATGGTCGTGTAGCCGTCGGCGCTCTCACAGATCGCAACCACCTTTTCTTCGATGTTGGCGGCGCAGGTTGTGCCGTTGTTGGTGCCGATGTTGAAATCCGGCAGCGTACCTTCGAACAGGAAGGGAATGACGGAACGGATTGAATGGCAGTCATAGAGCACTGCAATTCCATTGCGTTCGCGAACACGCTCGATCTCGCTCTGGAGAGCGGCGTGATAAGGCGCGTGGAAGGTCCTGCGCCGGCGTTCGATCTCATCCGCGTCGGGTTCGGCACCGTCGTTGTAGATCGGCCGGTTGTCGAAATCGGTGAGGGGGCAGAGACCGGTCGTGTTCTGGCCGGGATAGAGGCTCTTGCCGCTTGGATCACGGTTGGCGTCGATAACGTAACGGTGGAAGGTCGCGCGTACCGTCGTGGCGTCCGGCAGCAAGTGATCGTAGAGCTCGTGGATGTGCCAATCGGTATCGGCCCGGGCCCGTCCGGTATCGTTGAGGCGGCCCTCGATCTCCTGCGGCACATGCAGCCCGGTGTGCGGCAGACCGAGGATCACCGGACCGTTGCGCCGGTTGATCTCCACCGGGTTCATACGGGCCCTCCCAGACGGGCGTGTTCGCCGACGCCGCTTGTTTCGACGATAGCGCCGGATCGGATCAGCGTGTCAGCTCGTTTCAGGTCGTCGGCCATGTAGCGATCCTCGCGAAGCGCCGGGACTACGTTGCGCAGCAGGTCGATAACGCCCTGCAGGCGATCGCTGGTGTGCAAGGGCGCGCGGAACTCGATGCCCTGGCTGGCGCAAAGCATTTCGACCGCGAGAATGTTGGACAGGTTGTCGGTCATCCGCGACAGCCGCCGGGCGCCATGCGCGGCCATCGACACATGGTCTTCCTGGTTGGCGCTGGTCGGTGTCGAATCCGTGCTGCACGGATTGGCCAGATGTTTGTTTTCGCTCATCAAAGCCGCAGTTGTCACTTCGGCAATCATGTAGCCGGAATTGAGTCCCGGTTCCGGCGTCAGGAAGGTCGGCAGGTCGTAGCTCAGGGTCGGGTCGACCATCAGGGCCACGCGACGCTGGGCAATCGAGCCGATTTCGGCGATTGCCAGGGCAATCTGGTCGGCGGCAAAGGCGACGGGTTCGGCGTGAAAATTGCCGCCTGAGACGACATCGCCTGTTTCGACCACCACCAGCGGGTTGTCTGTGACGGCGTTGGCCTCGATCTCCAGTGTCACGGCTGCCTGGCGCAACAGGTCCATGCAGGCACCGGTCACCTGCGCCTGGCAGCGGATGCAGTATGGGTCCTGCACCCGCTCGTCGTCCTCACGGTGACTTTCTCGGATTTCCGAACCGTCCATCATGGCGCGTATGGCGGCGGCGGCTTCGATCTGACCACGGTGACCGCGCAACGTGTGGATTTCGGGCCTGGTCGGTGCGGTCGACCCCATCACCGCGTCCTTGGTCAATGCGCTGGTCACGAGCGCCGACTGGGCGCAGCGCCAGGCGTTGAACAGGCCGGCCAGTGCATGGGCCGTCGAAAACTGGGTGCCGTTGATAAAGGCGAGGCCTTCCTTTGGGCCAAGAGCGATCGGTTCGAGGTCGGCGGCTGACAGCGCTTCGCTGCCGGGCATTGTCTTGCCATCGTATTCCGCAAAGCCTTCGCCGATGATGACCGCGGTCATGTGCGCCAGCGGTGCCAGGTCGCCCGATGCGCCCACGGACCCTTGCGCTGGCACGACGGGCGTGACGCCGCGTTCGAGCATCGCCTCAAGCAGCTCGATCAACTGCCAGCGAACGCCGGAAGCGCCTCGGCTCAGCGACAGAAGCTTGAGCACCATCATGAAACGCACCAGATTTGCCGGAACCGCCGGACCGACCCCGCAGCAGTGCGACAGGATCAGGTTGCGTTGCAGAGTGGCCGTGTCCTCGGGCTGGATCTTGATGTTGGCCAGCTTGCCAAAGCCCGTATTGACGCCATAGATCGCATCACTGCCGGTTGCAGCCCTGGAGACTACGTCGGCAGCAGCATAGACTGCCTCACGGCAAGACCGGTCGATGCGTACGCCAGAGTCATCACGATAGATGGTCTCGAGTTCGCTCAGTGTCACCTGGCCTGGAACGACAACGGGCGCGCTCACGAAAGGTCTCCGATGACACGCCGGTGCAGCGGGTTGAAGCCGACGCGATAGGCAAGCTCAGCCGGATGGTCGACATTCCAGATGGCAAGCTCCGCATTCATGCCGGAATCGATCATGCCGACCTGATCCAGCCCGAGGGCTTTCGCGGCCTCACGCGTTGCTCCGGCCAGTGCCTCCTCCGGCGTCATGCGAAACAGCGTGCAGGCCATGTTGATGCTGAGCAGCAGTGACGAAACCGGCGAGGATCCTGGATTGCAGTCGGTCGCAACCGCCATGCCGACACCGTGTTTGCGAAACAGCTCGATGGGCGGTGCCTGCGTTTCCCGCAATGTGTAGAAGGCTCCCGGCAGGAGAACAGCGACGCTGTCCGACTGGGCCATCGCGGCAACGCCGTCTTCGTCGAGATATTCCAGGTGGTCGGCCGAGAGCGCCTGGTAGCGGGCCGCCAGGCGAGCACCGCCGAGATCGGACAATTGTTCGGCATGCAGTTTGACCGGCAGGCGAAGCTCGCGAGCCCTGGAAAAGACCCGTTCGATTTGATCCGGGTTAAAGGCGATGCCTTCGCAGAACCCGTCGACCGCATCGGCCAACCCGGCTTCATGGGCGGCGTCAAGCGCCGGCAGGCAGACTTCGTCGATATAGGCATCAGGCCGTCCGGCATATTCCGGCGGGATCGCATGGGCGCCAAGGAAACTGGTGCGAACCCGGACATCGCGATAGCTGGGAATGTCGCGGGCGACGCGCAGCATATTCAGCTCGGTCTCCCGGTCGAGCCCGTAGCCCGATTTGATTTCGATGGTGGAAACACCTTCGCCAATTAGCTGATCGACGCGGGGCAGGGCGGAATCCAACAGCTCCGCTTCGTCCGCGGCGCGGGTTGCCTTGACCGTCGAGACGATGCCACCGCCAGCGCGGGCGATGTCTTCGTAGCTGGCGCCTTCGAGGCGCATTTCGAATTCGCGGGCCCGGTTGCCGCCCGCCACAATGTGCGTGTGGCAATCGATCAGCGCCGGCGTGACCAGCCGTTCCGCCAGGTCTTCCTCTGGCCCCTGGCGATGAGTTTCCGGCAAGTCCTGCTGCTTGCCGACCCAGGCGACACGACCATCGCTGATGGCGATGGCGCCTCCCTCGATCAGGCCGTAAGGATCGCCGTTCGGTCGCATCGTTGCGATGCGTGCATTGACAAATGTGGTGTCGATCATGAGCCTGTACAGAAAATTGGCTTTTGCGCCATTATTATGTATATGCATAATAAAATTATGTCAACGAATGCGCAACGACAATGACTGACGTTTATGCAAGACGAGCGCTGCTTCCCGACGGTTGGGCCCAGGGCGTACGCGTGATCTTCGATGAAAGCGGGATCATCAGCGCCATCGGTACCGGCAGGGAGGCGCATGACGACGATATCGTCACCGACGTTCTGCTGCCGGCACCGGGCAATCTCCACAGTCATGCTTTCCAGCGCGCCATGGCCGGCCTCACGGAACACCGCTCGAGCGGCCAGGACGACTTCTGGAGCTGGCGCACGCTCATGTATCGCTTCCTCGACGTGCTGACACCGGAAGCTGTCGAGGCGATTGCGGCATTGGTCTATGTCGAGATGCTCGAATCCGGTTACGCATCGGTTGGCGAGTTTCATTACCTTCATCACCAGCCGGGTGGTGGCGCCTATGAAAACAGTGCCGAGATGTCAGCACGCATTGCCGCGGCCGCCGCTAGAACCGGGATCGGTCTGACCCACCTGCCGGTCCTGTACACCTTTGGCGGTGCCGACAAGGCGGAGCTTTCAGGTGGCCAGCTCAGGTTCGGCTGCGATCTTGAGCGCTTTCAGGCGCTGCACGCCGCCGCGCGCGACGCTTTGGACGGCCTTCCGGCCGACTTTTCGATCGGCATTGCGCCCCATTCTTTGCGCGCCACCGCGCCCGAGCAGTTCGAGCAGATCATGGCGATTGCGGGGTCCGGTCCTATACACATCCACATAGCTGAACAGCAGAAAGAGGTGCGCGACGTCCAGTCCTGGCTTGGCGCACGACCGGTGGAGTGGCTCTTGGCGAATGCACCGGTCGATGCACGGTGGTGCCTGATCCATGCCACCCACATGAACGAATCTGAAACCCGGGACGTCGCCCGCAGCGGCGCCGTGGCCGGTCTTTGCCCCATCACCGAGGCCAATCTCGGGGACGGCGCTTTCAACGGCAACAGTTACCTGGGGCACGGTGGCCGCTTCGGGGTCGGATCCGACTCCAATGTACGAATATCGCTGACGGAAGAACTGCGGCAACTGGAGTACAGTCAGCGGCAACGGCACGAGGCACGCAACGTCATGGCGACGGCCAACCAGTCCTGCGGTCGCTTGCTTTTCGAAAAGGCGCTGGAGGGCGGGGCGTTATCGCTCGGCCGCAATTGCGGTGCACTGGAGGTCGGCAGGCTCGCCGACATGGTGGCGCTTGAGGGCGACCATGTTGCGCTGACCGGCCTGATGGGAGACCGGCTGCTTGACGGCTGGGTATTTGCGGCCGATGACAGCCTGGTGCGGGACGTCTGGTCCGCCGGACGGCACTGCGTCAGACAGGGTCGGCATGTCGGCCGCCTTGCGGTGGAACAGGCCTATCGCGCCACGATGGCAGACCTGATGGCTCGGCTCTGAAATCTGATGCCAAGTTACAAGGACATCCACAACGTTCTGCTCGAGCGGATCACCGGCGGTGACTGGCAGCCGGGGGTGTTGCTGCCGGGCGAAGCTGAACTGGCCGAAGAGTTCGGCTGTACGCGGGTTACCGTCAACCGAGCCATGCAGGCGCTGGCCGATGCCGGACTGGTCGAGCGTCGGCGCAAGGCCGGAACGCGTGTGGTGCAGCGGCAGAGCCGCGACACCGTTCTGCACATCCCGATCGTCAGGCACGAAATTGCCCGGCGTGGCGGCAATTATCGCTACCTGCTGATCAACCGACAGAAAGGAACGCCACCGGACCGGGTACGGGCCGAACTCGGGCTCAATGGCACCGCCCGTGCCTTGCATGTGCTCAGCCTGCATTTTGCCGATGGTGAGCCCTACCAGTTGGAGGATCGGTGGATCAGCATCGGCGCGGTACCGAAGGCGGAGCAGGAAGGCTTCGAATCCGTCAGCCCCAACGAATGGCTGCTGCAGGAGGTGCCTTTTACGAGTGCGGAACATGTCTTTCGCGCTGCACAGCCAACGCAGGAAGAACGACAACACCTGGATCTCGACAGCGAAGAGCCGGTTTTCGTCATCGAGCGGACCACATGGCTGACGGACACACCGGTCACCCATGTGCGCCTCATCCATCCAGGTGATAGCTTCCGCCTGGTGACCCGCGATCAACCGCCTGGAGCGTTGTGAGACAGGGACTGTGTTGACTGTGGCAACACGAAAATCCCTCCGGCCGGAGGCACGGCGCCGACCCGGAGGTCGCATTCAAAGACACTGCGCAGCAGCTGGTCGTTGAGCACGTCCTGCGGCGGACCAAAACCGGCGCATTGCCCCTTGTGCATGACCAGTACCCGTTCCGAGTACATCGATGTCAGATTGAGGTCGTGCAGAACAGCGATTACGGCACCGCCGCGAGCAGCATAGTCGCGGGCGATGTCAAGGATCGCCAATTGGTGCCGAATGTCGAGGCTGGAAACCGGCTCATCCAGAAAGAGGCAGCGCGGCACGCCGTCGATGACGGGTTCGAAGACCTGGCACAAAACCCGCGCCAACTGCACCCGTTGCTGTTCGCCACCGGACAGTTCCTGGTAGAACCGCCCGGAAAACCCGTCCAGATCGACCCGATGAAGGGCGTTGTCGGCCAACGTGTCCGCATCGAGATCCGAGCGGCCGGACCGTCCACTGGTGATGCCGAGGCGAACGACTTCACGCACTGTGAAGGGAAAGGAGAGGGAACTGGCTTGCGGCAGCACGCCCCGAATTTCAGCCATCTGCCAGGGTTTGAGGCGGTTGACCTCCCGGTCCAGAATACGGATGGACCCGGTGTAGCCGAGGTCGCCGGACAGTGCCCTTAGAAGGGTTGTCTTGCCACTGCCGTTGGGGCCAATGATGGTGGTTACCTCACCGACATTCGCATGGAAACTGACACCGGATACGATGGGTTTTCTGCCAATCGAGATATCGACTTCCTCTGCGACAATCATGATCGCGCGCTCCTATTGAAGGTCGAGGACGCCGCGACGCCGCAGCAGGATCCATAGAAAAAATGGAGCGCCGACCGCCGCGGTCACAATCCCGATAGGAAGTTCCGCTGGCGCCACGATGGTTCGTGAAACGGCATCGGCGCACAGCAGCAGACTGGCCCCGAGCATGGCCGATGCGGGCAGGAGGTAGCGATGATCCGGACCGATCGCCAGGCGGAGCAAATGCGGCACGACGATGCCGACGAAGCCGATGCCGCCACTGACAGCCACCGCAGCTCCCGTCGCTGCCGCCACAAGCACGATGGCGCCTGCCTTGAAGCGCTGGACGCTGATGCCGATGTGATAGGCTGTGGTTTCGCCAAGCGTCATGGCGTTGAGGCCACGGGCCAGATAGAGGCTTCCTGCAAGCGCAATCCCGATAATCGGCCCGGCCGCCAGAACCTTGGTCCAGGTGGCACCGGCGATGGAACCCAGGCCCCAAAAGGTCAGATCCCGCAATTGTCGGTCGTCGGCCATGTAGACAAGCACACCGGTGGCAGCGCCGGCCAGGGCGCCGAGCGCTATTCCGGCCAGCAGCATGGTCGCCACGGAGGTACGGCCATTGCGGGTGGAAATTCGGTAGAGCGCGAATGTCGTGATCAGGCCGCCGAAGAAAGCAGCAAGCGGAACCGCATAGATTCCGAGAACCGCGGTTACAGGGGCCAGGATGCCCGATCCGAGCACGATCATGGACACCGCGCCAAAACCAGCGCCGGCGGAAACACCCACAATCCCGGGGTCGGCCAGCGGATTGCGGAACAGACCCTGCATGGTCGCGCCGCTGACGGCCAGGCTGGCGCCGATCAACACGCCGAGCACCATGCGCGGCAGGCGGATGTCGTGAAAGATGATGGAATCGCGAACACTGAGCGCCTCGCTGCCGGTGACCGAGGTGAGCAGAGCGTTCAGGATCACCGAGGCGGTCAAGTCGGATGCGCCCGTCGACAGGCTGAGCAGGATCGCTGCAGACAGAAGCAAGGCAAAGACCACAAGGGCGATTCGCGCCCTTTGCGAGCGGTCACCGGCGGGCGCGGTCCTTCTGACGTCGGACCGCTCCTGAAGGGGCACCGTTTGCAGCACCCCTATCTATCCTCGCCGTAAAGTGCGGCCGACAATTCGCTGATGGCCTCGGCGGTGCGCGGGCCAAATCCGAGGAGATAGAGGCCACCCATTTCGACGAACCTGCGGTTCTTGGCCGCCGGTGTCGCTGCGAGAGCGGGATGGGCGAGCAGCGTTTCGTCGGTGACCGCGTGATTGCCCCGCCGATCCATCATCAGAATGACATCGGGGGCCGAAGTAATGACGGCTTCATCGGAGACCGGTTTGAAACCTTCGACCGATTCAAGCGCGTTGTCGCCGCCGGCCATTTCGATAATACTCGCCGCGCTTGTGTCGCGACCGGCGGCGAGCACCCGGCCTCCGGTCAGGCTCAGTACGAACAGGACGCGAGGCCGTTTGCCCTTTCCTTCGGCCTTGTTCTGGGCTTCAGTCACAGCCGCCTCAACCTGGTCAGCGAGTGCTTTTGCCTTGTCAGGCGTTCCAATGGCATCGCCCACTGCGACGATTTTGTCGACAATGCCCAGTCGACTGTGCTCGTCGGGAATGAAAACCACTGGAACGCTGGATTTTTTTAGCACATCAAGCGTTTCCGGCGGGCCGGCACCCTCAAGCGCAACAATCTTTTTTGGGTGGATCGACAGGACCCCCTCCGGCGATAGCGCGCGGATGTATCCGACATCGGGCAATTCTGTCGCCGCTTCCGGATAGGTGCTGGTGGTGTCGCGGGCGACGAGCTGATCCTCCTCGCCGAGAGCGTAGATGATCTCAGTCACCGAGCCGCCAATGGCCACGATGCCACCGGTTTCCGCCTTGGCAGCGGGAGTGGCCAGCATGACGGCCAGGGCGATGACTTTGGCGGCCGCTTTGGGCCAAATCTGAAGTAGATTCATTGTGTGTCTCGATTTGCAAGTTGTCGGCGCTTCAGGCCGCGACATGCCGAGGGAGCCGCGGCAGGTTTTCCATCAAGAAGCGCCAGTCCTCGCGCTCGTCTTCGCCCTCTCGGCGCTTGCCGAAGAACTGGATGATCAGCTTCTTGTTTTGGTCATAGCCTTCCAGCGACGTGACGTGCCCGTCGCGGTTCGGTTTTCGCACAGCCCACAGTTCGTCGATATGGTCGAGCCGAAGGTGCAGGTGAAATCCGGGATCAAGCACGTTGAGCCAGGGCCCCATGACCTTGATCTGCTGCACCGGTCCGGTGTGGATCTGAACGCAGCCCGGGCTGCCGACGAAGCACATGATCGGCAGTTCGTCCTCGACAGCATGATTGAACATCGCCTGCAACGCACTGTGGTCCAACTGCCAGGCAAAGTCCTCGTCGATCGACAGAACGGCCGCATGCCGTGTGATGTTGAAGCTGCGAAGGATGCCGGCAAACTGATGGACATCGCTCATGGCAGACCACTTCTGACGAAGCTGTTTGACGTCCTCACTGGTCAGCGGTTCACCGGAAGCGGTATTCGCCTCAGGTGCCTCGACCTCGATGGTTTGCGACTGATCTTCGTGCCGAAGCGAATCGACCAGTGCATCGTAGGCGGCGATGTTCGATGCCGGGCGCAAGTGGATCTTGTGCACCGCCTCGCCGGAAGGATCGAAGAACTGCAGGCTGCGGGCGACCCGTTCGCCGTCATTCTTCTCGACAGCAAATCCATGAACCCAGGATTTGTGAAAAATGCGCAAGTCGATGTCCTCACCAAGGACAATGGCGCCGCGACCGCTGGTATGAACCCGGTCATAAACGCCGACCTTTTCGTGCACTGCGCTTTCGTTGCGCGTCAGCGCCATCACCTCTCCGAGCGCTTCCAGGCCAGTCAACACGTCGTTGACCTTCGGTTGAAGCCGCGTAACCGACTGGCCGCACCAGGCCGCCACGAACTGTGCCTCCGAGATGCCCAGTTCCGCAGCCAGTTCCCGTTCACGCATCTTCGGATTGTCGATACGCGCCTGCCGAATGGCCTTGGGGCTTGGCTGGTGGCCACGCGATTCATTAGCCGGATATTCGATATTCATGTCCGTGCCTACTTGTTGAGGATGAGTTTGTCTTGACGGGTGATCTTCAGTCGATAGAGCGCGCCGTTGTGCTCGATGCAGATTTCCTTTTCGCCTTCAAAAAGATCGTCGCTTTTCAGTGTTTTGGGACGCTTCGGTGACTGTTCGTGCCGCTCGATTGGGTGCTCGTTGACCTGGTTCATCTGCCCCGCCATGTCCTTCTCCAAATACTCCCGAGCCACCCTTGCGACGGTGCGCAAGAGAGGGGTGGGTTACACAAATTAACTTGACAATAATAATCATGTTAATTAGGGCAGTGCAATACCGGAGTGAAAAAGTCAAGATTTCTTGGGGTGACGCTTCGGGGCATGCGTCGCATGCCGAAACTGCGCCAGCGAATCTCAGGACCAGCCAGCCATGATAGGGACATACGGAGAGAAAAATCATGGATTTGGTTGCGGGAAGGGCGGCATGGCTGCTCGCCGGAACGGCAATTGCCCTGATGTTGAATATTCAGGGCGCAGGGGCACAAGACAGCAGCGATAGCGATACCGATACGCAGGACAATGTCGAAGTCGAAAAGCAGGGACGGGTCACGCTGCTCGACAGGCTTGTCGTCGGTGCCGGCGAGGAAAAAGTAGCCATCGACACACCACAGTCGGTGAGCGTGGTAACCGCCGCTGACATCGATAATCTGCAGGCAAGACAGATAACCGATATCACGGAAACCGTTCCGGGACTGAACGCCGCAGGCGGTGCCAGCGCCCTGGGCCAGAGCTTCAACATCCGCGGCATTGGCGGACCTGAGACGGCCGGCGAGGAAGGGCGCATCATCATCAATATCGATGGCGTCAACAAATTCTTCGAACAGTACCGGATGGGTGGTCTGTTTACCGATCCTGATCTGTACAAACAGGTGGAGGTTCTGCGCGGACCGGCGTCTTCTACGCTTTATGGATCCGGCGCCCTCGGCGGTGTCATCAACTTCGTGACCAAAGACGCCTCGGATTTCCTTGGTGATGAATACAACACAGTCCTGCGGTTCAAAGGGTCATACGCAACCAACAGCGACAGCGCTCTTGGATCGGCGACGCTCGCGCACCGTTTCAACGAAAACGCCGAAGTTCTGCTGATCGGGAATTATCGAACCGGCGGCGATTATGAGACGGGCAACGGGACCCCCGTCACCGGTATCGATATGGACATGCCGAGCGGTCTTGCAAAGGGTACCTTCTATTTCGGCAACAACCTGGAGCAAGAACTGCGTGTTTCATACCAGCAGTACACTGCCCAAGCGAATGACCAGGATTACAATCAGATCAACAGTCCGATCGCGTCATTCGGTCCGTTGGACAAGCGGGTCGTCACAGACAGAACGGCGCTGATCCGGTACACAAATCCTGCATCCGACAATGCGTGGTTGGATCTCAACATTCAGGCGTCGTACTCCGACACGCTCAACGAGCAGACATTCTCCGGGCCGTCCTCTCTATTCAACTCGGATTTCGGTTACGAAACCTACCAGTTCAACATCGACAACACGTTCGATATCATCGGCGACAAGTACGAGAACTACCTGACCATCGGCAACCAGACGGCCTATCAGGAGCGCACACGGGATGGTTCCGATTCCAGCTCCCACGCCGAGGGCACGGACTTTCAGACAGGATTCTTTGTCCAGAACGAGTTCATCTGGGACGAGCGGTTGACCATTATCACCGGCGCCCGGGTCGATTATCAGAACCTTTCGCCGGCTCAAAACACGGTCATCCCGGCCGGTACGCCGGACACCGATCACACCGGCTTTTCGCCCAAGATTGCCGCACTCTACAAGATCAACGACACGGTCTCGGTGTTCGGCTCCATCGCTCATACCGAGCGACTTCCAACACTCGACGAAATCTACGACAGCAGTTTCGGTAATCCGTTCCACCTCAACCTTGAGGTCGAAAAGTCGAACAACTACGAAGCTGGTTTTGCGTTGTCGGGATACGATTTGATTTCAGACGGCGATGCCATCCAGTTCAAGGCGACCGGCTTCTACAACGACATCACAAATCTCATCGAGAGCAATTTTGGCAGCATCCCGCGCTACACCAATGTCGGACACGCGGACATTTACGGCGTCGAACTGGAACTCTCCTATGTAAGCGACGCTTTCTATGTGAATGCCGGTTATTCTCATGTGCGCGGCGAGAACAAAGTAACCGGTGGCCCGCTTAACTCGGTCGCGCCCGACGAACTATACGTGACCGTCGGCCACACCATGCCGGAACGGGGCGTGGACTTCGGCTGGACCAGCCGTTTCGTCGCCGCCCAGAACAACAGCGCATCTCGAGCAACGAGCAGTGCATTCGATGTCCATGACGTCTTCATCAACTGGATTCCCGTTGAAGGTCCTCTTCTCGGCTGGGAGGCGCGCTTCCGCGTCGACAACATTTTCAACGAGCAATACCAGGAATACCTGTCGGGCTTTCCAGGCGAGGGCCGCAGTTTCAACTTCACCCTTGTCAAACAATTCGGATGGTCATGATGCAATCAGGAAAATGGGCGGCCGCTGCTGTAGCGGCCGCCCTGGTTTTGCCAATGCCGGCCGCTGCCCAGGATGCTGCAGCGCCGGCTTTGTCGCTTGAACTGAACAACCTCAACAAAGGTGGCGATGGCTGCCTTGCCACGTTTATGGCCAAGAACGGTCTCGGCCATCCGCTCGAGAAGGTCGCTTTCGAGGTGGTTCTGTTTGACCAGGAAGGACGGGTTGATCGGCTGCTTGTTCTCGATTTCAGCCCGCTCTCCGACGCAAAAACCCGGGTTCGCCAGTTCGAACTGTCGGGGATGGAATGCGGCAATATCTCCCGTGTTCTTGTCAATGATGCAGCCGAATGCAGCGGTTCGGACATCGATCCGGCAAGCTGTATTGGACAACTCGTGACGACGGTCCGCGTCGCTGTGGAATTCGGTAGCTGAGGAAGTGGTTATGGAAAGCGTGGTACCGGACGGCCTGTTCAAGACAGCGATCAATCTGATTACCCTCGGCGGTCCTGTCGTGGCGCTTCTGGTCGGACTTTCGGTCGTGGCCGTCGCGCTGATACTTCTAAAGCTTTTTCAGTTCGGATATCTGCGTGTCGGTAGCCGTCGTCGAGCAAGCGAAGCGGCAACGCTGTGGTCAGCGGGCCGTCATCGCGAGGCCTTGGCGCGTCTGGATACGGATCGCTCTTCACCATCCGCTGTTCTCAGGGTGATAGCCCAACTTTCCGCCGATCGGGCGATTCCCAAACAGGTAATCGAAGACGAGGTCGGGCGGGTAGCCCAGGAAAGGCTTTACGCTCTTCAGCGAGGCTTTCGGGCACTCGAAGCCATTGTTCAAATTGCACCGCTGCTTGGCCTGTTCGGCACCGTGCTCGGCATGATTGAAGCGTTTCGCACCTTGCAGGATGCCGGCAACGCAGTTGACCCATCGGTGCTCGCCGGCGGCATTTGGGTCGCCCTTTTGACGACAGCTGCAGGCCTCGCCGTCGCCATGCCTGTGTCGCTGGTTCTTACCTGGTTTGAAAGCCGGGTCGAAAATGAGCGCATGGCGATGGAGTCACTGTCGACGATGCTTCTCTCCGAGCAACAGATCCGGGACATCAATCGGGACGAAGCCGACGGTCAGGTGGTCAGCCTGACGGAACGCCATGCATATTGATACCAGGATCAAGCGCAAACGCCGGTTGTCCATGACCTCGCTCATCGACGTCATCTTTTTGTTGCTGCTGTTTTTCATGCTGTCGTCGACTTTCACGCGCTTTGCCGAAATCGATATCGCCGCTGGTCGTGGCGGTCAGGCACCAACAAACGCCGTAGCGCCTGACGTGTTCGTCAGGCTCGACGGCGAGCGCGGATGGAAAATCAACGGCGCGGCAATGTCCGCTGATCTGGCAATCGAGGAATTGCAACGGCTGGAAGGCGATGGCGCAACATCAGCGCTGGTCGTGGTTCGTGACAATGTGAGTTCACAGATGCTGGTCGAAGCGCTGGAGAGGATTGCCGGCAAGGTCAAACTGAAGATTTCGGTGGCGGGATAAAGCCGATGAAAGTGCCGCGGCTTGCCGATCCGAAACAACCGGCGGAAAACACCATTGCCCTGATCAACATCGTCTTTCTGATGCTGATCTTTTTTCTCATCGCCGGCTCTCTGACACCGCCGCTCGATCCCGACGTCGATCTGATCGACACCACCGATGCCCGCCCCGTTGATCCGCCGCTCGCTCTCTTCGTCACCAGCAAGGGAGAATTGCGCTACCAGGGCGAAGTCCTGACGGCGGCCGTTTTTGTCGGGCGACTGAAGGATGAGGGAGCACCGGCAGGTGGCGTACCGGACGAAGGTGAAACCGAGCTTGCCACTGGGCCTGCTGTCAGACTGGCCGCTGATGGTGAGCTTCCAGCGACCCGACTGGTCGAAGTCATTGATAAACTGAAAGGGGCCGGCGCAGGCCGCATCACGATCATCACGGAAAGGAAAATGCAGTGAGGTTGCGATGGTGGCAATTCGGGATCGCGCTTGCTGCGTCGGTTGCCATTCACGGTGCCGCCGATCATCTTCTGAATTTGCCGGCCGAGGATGTGCTTGAGGCAGGTGCAAACACGCAGTTCGCCGTCGTCGGCAATGCCACCGCGAACATGATCGCTGAAGGAGACCTGGTTGAACCGGAGGTAGTTGAGGCTCCGGTTGCTCCGACGCCGGTTTCAGCATCGTCTGCAACGCAAATGCGTGCTGAGCCGGTGGCAATGGCGAAAGCGGTTGCCGCGACGAGACAAGCATCGACTGTAGCAGTTTCGCCGGCTGCAAGGGCTGCTTCGGTTGCAGTGCCGATGTCGACCTCAAGTGCGCCGATCATCGCTGCTGGACAGGTCGACGTGGCCAAGGCCGCGGCATTGAAATCTGTTGCAGCAGACTCGGTAACTGACGAAGCTCCCGTGGAGGTGGCTGCTGTCGACTCAGCGGCCAAGGTGGACCCGGAACAGACGGATCGTGCGCAGGCACGTAGCGCAGCCGCAGCCGCAGCGCAAACGGCGAAACCCACCGAGGTGCCTCCTCCACGTGAAGATGTACCAGCCCAACAGGTGGAAGCAGCAAAAAGCAAGGCACCGGACAAAGCAGCGCAAACATCTGATCGTCAGCTTGCATCGACTGTGCCAGTTCCCAAACCGGCACCTCGACAACAGCCGCAAACCGCTGAGACCAAGGCACCTGTACAAACGCCCGACCTGTTGACGGCGACTTTGGCGGAAGCCAAACCACCGGAATCTTCAGCCGATACGCGTACACCAGCACGGCCGGCTGAAAAGCAACCAGCTCAAACGGCCGAAACTCCGCCAACCAAAGCAGCCGTGGATAGCCCGGTTGAGCCGACAAAAACGCAGAGCGCGGTTGTAGAGCCAAAGAAGACCTACGCAAAGCGCGTCGAGCCCGTCAAAACGGCTGCTCTGGTCCGGCCGGTTAAACCGGTCAAGAAAAAGAAACAGGTTCAGTCGAAGTCCCGGAAGAAAGGCAAGAAGGGCGCCAGCAGTTCAACCGCGAAGAAGGGAAAAGCCACCGGCAAACGCAAGGGGGCTGCCGATTCCGCGGGAGCGAGCAACGGAAAGAAAAAGGGGAAAGCCGGCAACGCACGCGTTTCGAACTATCCCGGTAAGGTTCGGCGCAAATTGCGCAGGTCGGTTCGGTATCCCAAGAAAGGGCGTTCCAAGCGAGTGCGCGGAACGACCGTCGTGCGGTTCAGCGTCAGCGGAAGCGGCGGTGTGTCCGGGATCCGGATTATCCGCGGGTCAGGTTCGAAAATTCTGGACAGTGCGGCGGTGGCAGCCGTGCGTCGGGCGGCACCCTTTCCAAAAATTCCGGCCGGTGCAAACAGGAAAAGCTGGACCTTTACGGTACCGGTTCAGTTTGCACCATGAAGGTCTTCGACAACGATGGGATCGGCGCACAATTCCCTCGCACCCCGGTGGGCGTGCTCGCCCAAAAGCAACAGCCCAAGTCGAGCCATGGCCGGGGCGGTGGTCGCCATGAGGAATCCACCCTCAGCCAGATCAGATCGCAGCTCAAAGGACGCCGTATCTTGTACCTCTCGTCGCGATGTCAAGGAGCAGACGGGTTTTCCGACCTGGCCGATTGGATCGGATTCCAACTCCAATACTGTGAAATCGCAGACACTGGCATCACTGGCCGCATGAAGGATGAGATTGAGCGCGCAGATTGTGTGTTGTTCACGAAATCCGAAATCGGCCGCAAGAGCCGCGGCGATCTGGAGCGGTTTTGTCGCAACCATCGAAGGGTTTTGGTGCCATTGCGGTCTGCTTCACGCGCCTGTTTTCGCAATGCAATTTTGCGTTTGGTTGACGAATCGGGTCTTCCACGAGTCGGAAACTGAAGTTTAGAATTATTCTAAACTATTGATATTATTGGCTAAATTGCTAAAAATTCATTTGACATGCGATCTGATGGGAGTCATTGGTCGCCGAAAGCGCGCGACAAAATGCGCCTTTGAAGAAGTCAGTAGTCAAGTGTAGTCGATCGCCATGATCACCTGTCAGTGCAACATCATCACCGAACGTGAAATCGAGCAGGCCATCGTCGCCATGCTCGACGAGGACCGCTGGCAACTGATTGTCCCGCTCAAGGTTTACCATGCGATGGCAAAGCGCGGGAAATGCTGCCGCTGCTTCCCCAATGTGATCGACATAATCATCCGGACCACGGAAGAGTATCATGCGCGCTGCAACAGCAGTGTCGACGACCTGGTGGTGTACCGGGAGAAACTCCATCGGATGAAGGCCCACTATCTGGGCGACTTCCAGAAATCCGAAGATCATCGCGCCGCTTGAGAGCGGTGCGGTTTCCAAGCAGTCCCGTTTTCGAGAAGCTCAACGCAAAAGCGGCGATCGAATGACCGCCGCTTGTCTGCCATTGTTTTTGAGGTTCAGCTCAGAAAAGCTTCCACTTGGCGCCGACGCGAACCGTATGGCTTGACGATTCGACATTTGCGACAACACCGAGGTCGAAATCCTCATACATCGTATAGCGATATTCGATGAAACCGGTCAGCCGCTCGTTGAGCGCGAGTTCCGTACCGGTACCGATGGTGAAGCCGTTGAGGCCTTCGGTAACGGCGAGAGCCGGGAAGCTCAGCGACGCAGTAACCTCCTGCCACGTGTAGCCGCCGATTACGTATCCGAGTGTGTAATCGTTGAGCTTGTAGCCACCGCGCAGGAGGGCATCGAACCCGAAATTTTCTGCTTCAGCCCGAAGCGTGACACCGGCAACCGTCGATGACGACGAGGCTTCGATGAACTGGGCCGCGAGCTGTGCACCGAACACCCAACGGGAGTTGGCACCGAATTCCCGATCATAGCTGAGCGTGACTTCGCCAAGGAAACCCTCTGTCGCGAGAGAATCGATCGAGAACAGGCCAAGCGCACCGTTGACCTTGTTGAGGGCCACGCCGCCGCTAATGGCACCACCGATCTTCAAACCGGTCCAGTCGTAGTTCACCGGCTCGCGGGTCACGTCCGACGGACCGCCACCGAAGCGATAGTTGATGCTTGAGTGGAAAGAGTGAACCGCCGGGTTCACCTCAATTCCACCGAGCGGCCCGATATTCGTGCCCGAATATTTCGAGAACCGGTAGCTGCCGCCCCAGGTCCATCCGTTGCGGAATGCCGTTTCAAGGCCAAAGCCGACGACGTAGCCGCTGTCGCTCCATTCGCTGGAGAGACCCGGCAGGGTCGAGGACAGCTCAAAGTTCTGCCAGCTGTAACCGCCCATCACATAGGCCAGCGTGCGCGGCGTAACGGCGTAACCCAAACGAGCAATGGCGTCGAAGCCGTAATCGCCTTTGATTTCCGTTGAAACCGCCACCAGCGGGATCGAGGCCGAGGTGTTGATGTCACCGTAGCGCCCGACCAGTTGCGCGCCAACGACGAAGCCGTTGGAGAACATGTGGTCGTAGCCGACCTGCACCTTGCCGAAATAGCCCTGGCCACCCCAGCCGCTGATCGTTGATCCAAGGACGGGGCTGGAGATTTCGTCAAGAACGTATCCGGTGCCGCCACCGATACCGATGTAGAACCCGGACCAGTCATAGATGCTGGTTTCGCTGGTCAGTACCGGCGCTTCGGGAATGAAGACATCCGCCGCTTTCGCGGGAACTGCCGCGGCCAGCGCGGTCACAATGGTCGCTGCAAATTTTTTGTTCATCCCGGTGCCGTCCATCCTGACTAAAAGTCTTATCAATCAGTCATAGTATGATTGAAATTCCTTTAAAAGAGCACTTTGTGTTGTGCGGGCAACAGTGGTTCCAAACCTGAAGTTGACGGATCTGATGGTGACCGGCTTTGTCACAAAAAGGCGAAGGCAACGGAAACCAGAAGCAAGAGTGCAAAGACGCGATTGGCGATGCGCGATGAACGCGGACTTCGCAAGACGCCGGAGATCATCGTGCCGAACAGCAGCCAGCCGGTATTGACGACGGCGATGACCAGCGACAGAGCCGCAATTTTCACACCTGCGTCGAGAAGAGGGTCGGCCGGAAACAGGCGGTGGCCTGCATAGACCGCCGCAATGGCTGCGAAGGCCTTGGGATTTGCGATTGCCAGCGCAAAGCCCCCCGCGAAAGGCGGTTGCTTACCGGGGTCTGCGTGTCCGGATACCGGCTCTGCCGTCGCAATCCGGTAAGCCAGGTAGAGGATATAGGCGGCTCCGGCGAGGGCCAGCGCGGTGGCGAGAACCGGCTGTGTGAGGATCAGTCCAGTGACACCCGTAGCAATCAACAGCAGCACGCAGAAGGTCCCGGCGATGATGCCGGCGAGATAGCGCAATCCGCCCCGGCCTCCGAAAGCGGCTCCGACCGCCGCGAGGCTCAAGGTCGCTGGTCCGGGACTGCCCATCAGCGCAAACGCCGCCAGCCAAAGTACAATCAGGTCGCCTGCCATATTTCAATCCGCATGGTTACCTGCGGATGAATGGCACGGAGATACGTCCTGGATCTTGAACGTTTGTGCGGGCCTACTCGGTGTAGAGCTCGCTTTTGAGGCCAAGATAGCCGTCCCAGGCGAACCAATAGGCGATATGACCGGGCACGCGGGCAAGCCTCTCACCGGCGGGACCGGTCAGAAAATCCTCGCTGATCGCCCATTGTCCGCCCGGTCCGTCAAGCTTGCCGAACTGCGAACTCTCGCCAAAACTGATGCCGTTGCGCTCGAAGGCGCGCACGGTGCGGGTCGTTGCATCGCCGATGAGCACGACATCAGTGACACCAACCCGATCGTTGATGACCCGGCGATCGCGGAAAGCCTCGATCGGCCACGCCTTGGCGGCGCCAAATTCACGAACGCCGAATACGAAGTCCTTGCGCATGACCCGGCTCTCATCGCGCACCGTGGCCGGAAACATCAGGTCCGGACTGGCAAAATAGTCGCTGTAGACGACCCCGGATCCGTAGTCCCTCGGAAAGCCGGTATCCAGCGAAAGGACCTTCGTGGTTGGGTGGCTTTTTTTCCAATTGGACCAGCTTGTTATGGTCACCGGGCGAATCTTCAGTTGAATGCCTGAATCCGCCAACGGACCGGTCACCGGTTCGCCGGTAAACTGGTTCCAGAGACTGTTGGTTTCGCGATCGAACATCAGTTTGTTGGAGCGATAGAGAAAACCCGACGAACCAAAGATGAAGGGCTTCTCGCGGCCCTCGACATGGGTTTCGAACAGGATCCCGGCACCGCATAAGGTACAATAGGCCAGCGCGACGGGAACGCCGCCAATCACTTCATTGAACATCTCGTGCCAACCCATGATCCTGAGCGGGTAGGCGCGCACGTCGCCATTGATCTCGACCCCGAAAACCAGATCGTCGTCCCTGAGATAGTCGGCATCCATAGCAGTGATTAGTTTGGGATTGTCGAGAGACGGAATGCCGTCCACGCCCACACCACCCCAGGTGATCTCCTCAAGACGGATGCGCATCTGGTCGCGGGTCGTGTATGTCGGATCGAAGAACTGGATGAAGGTCGGATCGATGTTGGCGAACAGGGCCAGCTTGAAGTTCCTGTAGCTCTCGTGCGGGACCACCTCCGGATGGGCTTCCTGCCACAGCATGGCGTCGTCCCAGTCGCGGATGGGCTCTCCCGTCAGTGCCTCGATCGCTTCGGTGAGCAGGGCCCTGTCTGCACCGAACCTCAAGAAGAGCACCAGGGTCGGCACGATATCGAGATTGCCGCGGGCCACCAGCGCTTCGACTGCTCGGCGTTTCTGCGCCTCATCGCCGGCGATGATTTCCACTGAAAGTGCATCGACGTCGATCTCGGTCGCGGTGTCTGGTGCCTTTTGAGATGTTTCCTGAGAAATGGCTGGGACCATTGCAACGAGCAGCACAGCCGCAATGCCCGCAAGAGCTCTTCTCAGGTGTTGTCCGGGTGAATGCATCTCTGTCTCCGATGGTCTTGCCGCTTCATCATATGGCTGGCCGGACGCAGGGGAAGGTGCATCACCGTCATGTGTTGAAACGTGACCCGGTGTTGCTTTCGCCTGTTTGTGGCCTGTGCTGTTGTTTCGCGCACAAAGGTCACCTGCACCACTGAAGCCAACGGGATTGAGTCAAAATGAAGCTTGGAGTGGTTCGAATTGCTCTGGCCCTGCTGCTCTCCGCCAGTGCTGTCGCAGCCAAAGCGGACGAATTGGCCGTTCTCGCCCGAATTGGACCATGGCCGGTCGCCGACCAGTTGATCGCCTATCAGGGCAAGGTCTGGTTCTCCACCTCCGTCAAGGGCGTCGACCACAATTCGGCCGACATATGGAGTTTTGACCCGGCGAGCCGAACAACGCGTTTCGAACGATATCTGTTTTCGCAGGATGCCGGTCACCCGGTCGTCCACGAGGGCCTGCTGTTCTGGCCCCAGGAGGATATGCGCATTGGGTTGGGAACCGGTGTCGTCAGCGTGACCGACGGGGTCGACTGGCGCGACCTGTTCATACCGGTGGGCGACCACATGATGCATACCCATGCGTCCGCTGAGTGGCGCGGTGAGCTCGTCGTGGCCATGGCCGGCTGGAATGCTGCCCTTGCCGCCACAGAAGATGCGGGTGAGAGTTGGCGTGTTCTTGCAAACGACCCGCCCGCAACGGGATCCTTTCATCGCTACAACGATCTTGCCGTCTTTGGAGATCGGCTGTTCGTACGTCACTGGAGCCGGACGGGACCCGACCTGAAGGAATATCGGGACGGTCAGCTGATACCGGTGCCCGGCTGGCCGCAGAACCGCGACTTTTCAAAACTCGTCCAATACGATTCCGCTCTCTATGGGATCGTCCACGCCAATGACGGCCCGTCGCAGCTTTGGCGCATAACGGACAATCGAGCGGAGCAGGTTCATCCGCCCATTCCAGGTGTCGACATGCAACTCCTCGCCAACGATGGCGAAGCGCTGTGGATCGTCGGACGCTCGGCGGATGGCGGGCAGCTTTGGAAAAGCACCGATGGCGAGCAATTTGCTCAAGTGGCCACGTTTCGCGGTGGTTCCGCTCAAAGCGTCGTGGCTCGAGCGCCGGGAGAAATTTATGTTGGTGGTGAAGGGTTGAACGGTCAGGCGATCCTGTGGGGACCGCTATCTGCAGCAGCTCCGATTGTTAACGAATCGGCCTCAGTACCCCTGAGCGACCAGCGGTCGGATCCGGCCTTTGATGTAGACGCGAACCGCGCACTTCTGCTGACTCACCTCAAAGATATGAGAAGCTATGAACGTCATGGACGTCCTCTTCGCGGAGCGATTGCCTCGGTTCTGGCGATGAAACCACCACAAGGCTTCTTCGCATCGCTGCTCGATGCAGCCATGCCCGCCGATGAAATCGAAGTCTTTGGTGGCCAGTTCACGGTCGCGGCACGCGACATCGCCCATTGGTATCTGATTGCAGCCATCGCTCGAAACCGTGGGCGGAGCGTTCCCCCGGAACTCCTGTCGCAGCCTTGGTTGCAGCGCCCCAACAGACCGCAGAAGTGGTTCGATCCGCTCCTGATTGCCCTTCATGCTGTACAGCTTTCCGGACAGAACGACCGGGCAACCATGGATGCGCTGGTTTCCCGATTGGGTCGGCAAGGTGATCCCGACTGGCTGTCCTCGCAGGTTACCGGAACACTTGCCGCTGTCTCAGGCGAGCACTTTGCCTATGATCATGAAGCCTGGAGAAACTGGTGGGCCAATGCCCGTGCGAGCTGGGCCGAATAAGCCCGACCCAACTGCCGTTTGATCAGGGCTCTTTTGACATGCCTCTGGAGCCGAGGCGTAGAACCAGTGGAACGATCACAAGAACCAGCAGCGCCGCGACAAGATACGGCGCGCCCGGAAAGTATATCCATTCGCCGCCAACGAACTGCTCGAACACGCTCGTCAGCACCAGCGGAGCGGCAACCGCGGAAACCGATGACAGCGAGGCGATGACGCCCTGTACCAAACCCTGCTGGTCTTCGCCCACCCGATTGGCTGCAAATGCTGTCAACAAAGGCGGTGCCATGTCCGACAAGGCCGAAATGGGCAGGAACACGACAACCGCCCAAATCGCACCGGTAAACCCAAAACCCACCAGTGCGATGGTTGAGGCGGTGATAGCGATGAGCAGGGTCGAGTAGTCGCCAAATCGTTTGGTCAATTGCGGTAGCAGGCCAGCTTGTACCACGGCGATCAGAATGCCGTAGGCCGACAGGGTCAATCCGATCGTAAAGCCATCCCAACCGAACACCTCGCGACCCCAGAAGGCCCACAGCGTCGGATAGACCATGTTGGCGAATTCGAAGACGAAAATACAGATAAGTGGAATCGCCAATCCGGGAACCACAAACGCACGGATAATGGTGCCGAAAGGGTTGAGGTCGCGTTTTCCGAAGGGTCTGCGATTTTCCGGCTTGAGCGATTCGGGCAGGATAAAGAATCCGAAAGCCACATTGATCGCTGAGAGTGCCGCCGCAATCCAGAAGGGCGCGGTGATGTGCCAGTCCGACGCGATACCGCCAATAGCCGGACCAAGAACGAACCCGATGCCGAAGGCAGCTCCGATCATTCCGAAACTCGCGCCGCGTTCCTCCGGCTCGGCAATGTCGGCGATGTAGGCGGTCGCTGTGATGTATGTGGCGCCGGCCATACCGGCCAGCACCCGGCCGACCAACAGGACCCAGTACGTCTCTGCCATCGCCATGATCACATAATCGATCGTCAACGTGACCAAAGCGGCAATGAGGATCGGCCTCCGGCCGTAGGCATCGGAGAGGCTTCCGATGATGGGGCCGCACAAGAACATCGCGGCCGCATAGGCCGACATCATGATCCCGCCCCAGAATGCACCGGCGGCCGTGCTGCCGGCGCCGACGCGGTCCATGAGGTCCGGCATGATGGGAAAGACGATGCCGATGCCGATGGCATCGATCATCAGGGTTGCCAAGATGAAGAGGAAGGGACCGGTGAGCTTCATGCCGCCACATGAAACACAATCACTACCGCTGGCAAGCTGCTTCTCACCGGGGCTGATAACGCGGCGTTAGCAGCTTCCAGAAGTTGGTATCGAAACACTCAGTTATCGAGAAGCGGCTTAAGCGATTCGGGAATATGGCCTTCATTGATCAGCCAGCGCCGGATCGTGTAGGTGCGGCCGCCCTCGGCATGCATCGGGTCGGCATCGGCAAGTGCGCGAGCCGCCTCAAGCGAGTCGGCGCGGTATATGATCATGCCGGCGCCTTCCATGTTCTCACCGGTATCATCCGACAGGGGACCGGCAAAAACCAGGCTGTGATCGTTCTGCAGCCTCACCTGGTATTCCAGATGCCGTGGCAGGATCTCCTTGACCTTTTCCGGCGGCGCAACCGGCGTGCTCATCACCATGAAATGCTCGGCCGCCAGAGAACCGCGTTCGCGCGCCTCCCGGACATAATCGCTCCATTTCGGCATATCGATCTCCAATCAATTGTTGCTTGGAAAAAATATCGATAAAAATTGACAAGGCAAGAAAATATTGATTATTTGGTGATGAGTGAGGAGATATTGAATGCGTTTTCTGGTCGCCCGGGACGGGCAATCGACTGCAGTTTATCTGGTTGACGGCGATGCTGCGTTTCGCTTGACCGGGCAGGGCGGGTTTGAGGGTACGGACCTCATGGCGCTCGTCGAACTTGATCCGGCAGCCCGGCAAGAACTGGCCGATGCCGCTCGTGCCTTCGCCCCGGTGGCGCTGTCAGGCCTGACGCCGGCTTTGCCGCTGGGTCAGTTTCGCAAGGTGCTGTGCCTCGGTCTGAACTACGTCGATCACGTCAAGGAAGGCGGTTACGACATTCCGACCTATCCGGCGATCTTCGTTCGCGTGCCGCAGTCGCTGATCGCCGCAGAAGAACCGATGGTCAAACCCGACTGCTCGGACCGGCTCGACTATGAGGTCGAGCTGATGGTCATGATGGGGCGAGGCGGCAAGCACATCGGTGAGGCCGAGGCTCTCGATCATGTTTTCGGCTACACTGTCTTTAACGACGGATCGGTGCGTGACTACCAACGCAAGACCCATCAGTGGACACCGGGAAAGAATTTTGACGCGACCGGGGCGATCGGTCCCATCATGGTCACGCCCGACGAACTGCCGGAGGGAGCATCGGGCTTGAAGATCCATTCCCGGCTCAACGGCGCTGTAATGCAGGATTCGAACACCGAAGACATGATGTGGCCCGTGGCCAAGACGATCGCCACCATATCGGAGTTCACGACACTTGAAGCAGGCGACCTGATTGCCATGGGCACGCCACCTGGCGTCGGTCATGCTCGCACGCCACCGGTTTTCATGGTCCCCGGTGATGTCGTTGAGGTGGAAATCGAGCAGATCGGCATTTGTCGCAATCCGGTCGTCGGCGAGCAGGATGCCAGCAAGAACGAGGCCGCAGAATGATCAAACCTCCGCAGACAGCTCCGGTCGGAGAGGAACTTGCGGCCCTGCGTGCCCAAACGCACGACCAGATCCGCGATCTGCGTGGGAGGATTTCCGAACTCGGGGCCGATGAACTCGAGCTTATTCTCACCGGTGCCCGTTCCCATTACGCCTGGACGGACCGCCCGGTAACGGATGAAACGCTTCGAGCCATCTACGACATCGTCAAGATGGGGCCGACCAGCATGAACTGCTCGCCGGCACGCTTCGTGTTTGTCCGCAGCGACGAGGGTCGTGAAAAGCTCAAGAAAGCCTTGAAGCCGGCCAATGTGCCAAAGGTCGCGACGGCGCCGGTAACGGCAATTATTGCCCACGATATCGAGTTCTGGAAAGAGCTCCTGTACCTGTTTCCGCACGAGGATCGTCGGCCGCACTTCGACGGCAAGGACGAACACTCCGAGGTTACGGCTTTTCGCAACGGAACCCTGCAGGGCGCCTACTTCATGATCGCGGCCAGGGCACTTGGCCTCGATGTCGGTGCCATGTCGGGCTTTTCCAATGAGATCATCGATGCCGAGTTCTTTGCCGGCACCACCCTGCGATCCAATTTCCTGTGCAATCTGGGTTACGCAGACGAGACAGCCTTGTTCCAGAAACTTCCGCGTTTCGAATTCGACGACGTCTGCAGCTTCGCCTGAGGATAAGCGGCCATGGCCATCAGAATGAAAACGGAAGTTACGTTGCGAGCCAGGGCGGATTGCCCGTCGCATTCGCGATCCGATGTCGAAATCCGCAATCTGAACTTTGCCATTGATGAACCCGAGGAGCGTGGCGGCACCAATGCGGGCCCGACACCCACGGACACCGCGCTGGCGGCGTTGATCGGCTGCACCAATGTAATCGGCCACAAATGCGCGGCCAGGCTTGGCGTTGACATAGGCCATCTGGAGATTTCGGCGAACTGTGCATTCGATCGGCGTGGCGTGACCCTTGAAGAAGAGATCGACGTGCCGTTTCGGCGCATCGAGCTGACGATCCGCAGCCATGGACCGGCCGAGCAGGCGGCGTTGGATATGGTTGCGCGAGAGGTCAGGAAATACTGCCCGCTGTCTAAACTCTACAGCCAGGCTGGAACAGAAATCGTTGAGGATTGGCAACCGGCCGGCTAGCCGGGGTGCCGCATCGGCCGGCGGGAGGTCGGCCGTCGAAAGGAGGAAAATGATGACCAAATTGCTACGCAGGTCCCTGGTGGCCGGAGCGGCTGTCTTGGGAGTGCTGTCGCCATTGACGACGCTTCCAGCTTCCGCAACCGAGACCATCAAGATGATCGCTATTGACGGCTATCCGGAGCGGTCAATGTGGGTGAAGGAGTTCGCCAACTTCTTCATTCCGAGAGTCGATGAGGAACTGGCTCGCACCGGCAACTACAAGATTGACTGGCAGCAGGCCTATGGCGGCCAGATCGTCAAGCCGCGCGGTGTGCTTGATGGCATCAAGCTGGGGCTTGGCGACATCGGTATCGTCACAACGATTTTCCATAACTCGGCACTGCCGAGCCAGGCGATATCCGCGGCAACGCCGATGGTTTCCACCGACGCTCGCGTGGTTGCCAGGGCGGTTGACGAGATCGCCAAGGAATATCCGCAGATGCAGGCGGAATTCGCTGCCCAGGATCAGGTTTACCTGGCGACGGGCGTGGTGCTCGACAGCTACCAGATTTTCACCAAGCAACCGATCGAGAAGCTTTCGGACCTGTCGGGTCTGAAACTCGCCGGTGCCGGGTACAATCTGCGTTATCTGGAAGGATTGCAGGATGTCGCCGGTGTGCGCGGCGGTCTGCCGAACTTCTACAACATGCTGCAGACCGGCGTGGTCGACGCCGCCATGCTCTGGCCGGAAGCGGCGATGACCTTCAAGATCAATGAAGTTGCACCCTACATGCTGAAAGTCGACCTCGGCGCGGTGAACTCCAAAACCGTGACTGTCAACAAGGCCGTTTGGGACAAGCTGCCGGATGAAGTGAAGCGCGTTCTGGAAACCGTTGCCGTTGAGTACCGGGACCAGGTGGCAAACGTCGCCATGGATCGCGCCGCGTCTTCGCTCGATGCCTTCAAGGCTGCCGGCGGAACCGTCGTTGTTATCCCCGAAGACGAGCGCGCGGCATGGGCTGACGCTATGCCGAACATCGCCCAGGAATGGGCCAATGCACTCGACAAGAAGGGTGGTCCCGGTACCGCCATGCTCGGCTCCTACATCGAGAAGCTGAAAGCCTCAGGTTCGGTTCCGGTCCGCGACTGGGCCGCCGGCGAATAAGTTAGAGAAACGGACGGCCTCTCATGGACAGGGCAACCCCCATCGGACAGGCCGTCCACCGCCTATTAAGCATCGTCAGGGCGATTGCGATCGGCGCCAATGCCGTCGGCACCCTGACGGTGCTCGTTCTCGTCATCGTCATGAACATCGATGTGGTGGCGCGCGGCGTCTTCCATGCCCCGTTTCTCGGGGTTGTCGAAATCGTCATCTTTTCGATGATCCTCATCGTTTTCATGCAATTGCCCGACGTTGTGCGGGTGGACCGGCTCACCCGGTCTGACGGGTTCCTGGGTATCCTCAAAAGCACCCGGCCTGCCGCGGCCGGCATGCTGTCTCGTTTGATTGACGCGCTGGCATGTGTCGCCATGGCGACCATCGCCTACGCCACCTATCCCGAAGTCGTCGAGGCGTTCGAATCCTGCCACTACTTTACTCCGCCGGATTTCGGTCCGCCCTTTACGGGCGATTTCTGGACCGACTTCACGCAGGCGACCGCCCGGTGCCATTATTTCGGGACGCTCGGTGTTTTCACTGTTCCCTGGTGGCCAGCCAAATTCGTGATCACGGCGAGCACGGCTCTGTGCGCGGTGATCTTCCTGTCGAAGGTCCTGTTCAATCCGGCGCACCCTGACGGACCGTCCATGGCCGAACATCCCTCCGACAGCGCACCTGAAACAGGCGGGGAGAATGCCCGATGACCCCAGTCGAAATCGGCTTCATCTCCGTCGCCGCGATTGTCGTCCTCATCTATCTCGGGGTCTATATCCCGATCGCTTTGGCGAGCGTGTCGTTCGTCACCATCTGGATTGTCAGCGAACGGCCGATCCTTGCAGTGAACTTTCTGCGGCAGGCCGTCGGCGATGGCGTGACGGAGTACGAGTTCGCGACCATTCCATTGTTCACCTTCATGGGGCTCCTCGTGTCCAAGGCGGGGCTCGGGACCGATGTCTATGACGTCATGAACCAGGCGTTTCGCCGGGTTCGCGGCGGCATTGGCATGGCCACGGTGGGCGCCAATGCAGTGTTTGCGGCCGTGACCGGTTCGTCCATCGCTTCGGCCTCTGTCTTTACCCGGATCTCCGTGCCGGAAATGCTGCGTCTGGATTACAACAAGCGCTTCGCCGTCGGCGTGGTTGCAGGCTCGTCGGTGCTCGGGATGATCATCCCGCCCAGCGCCATGTTGATCATCTATGCCTTCGTCGCTGAAGTTTCCGTCGGCGAAATGTTCATTGCCGGCATCATTCCGGGTCTGCTTCTGGCATTCGCCTATATCGTCGCCATCGCCATGATGGGCCGCATCTCGCCGCGGGCGATTGGCGGTCGTATCGAGGAAATCCCCGAAGAAGATCTGATGGGGTGGGGCCAGGTCCTCATCAAGACAGGACCCATCGTCCTGCTGATCATGATCGTGCTCGGCGGCATCTATACCGGTTGGCTGACGCCGGTTGAGGCCGGCGCGGCCGGCTCGCTCGCCGCCCTGGTGATTGCGCTCGTGCGGCGACGCATGACCGGACGCGGTTTTTGGGAAGCACTGCTGGAAACCGGGCATATCACCGCCAGCATCCTGTTCCTGATCACCGCCGCGTCTTTCTATAGCCGCATGCTGGGTTTCGTCGATCTGCCGAACGAATTGCGGAGTTTCCTCGACGGCAACGAGCTGAGCTTCTTCTGGATCATGTTCGCCTACGTGCTGCTGATGCTGTTTCTCGGTACGCTGCTCGACACGGCATCGATCATTCTCATCGTTGTGCCGCTCTTCATCGACATTATCGAGCCGATGGGCCTTAGTCTGATCTGGTTCGGCATCATCACGGTGATCGGTGCGGAGATCGGACTGCTGACACCGCCACTCGGTATCTCTTGCTTCGTCATCAAGGCGACCATCAACGACGACCGCATCTCGCTGAAGGATGTATTCCTCGGCGCATTGCCTTTCGCCGGGGTCATGTTGATCATTCTGATCGTCCTGATCCGCTTCCCGGCGCTCTCGACAACATTGCTGAATTGACAGGAGACGGATATGCGCAACGTCACGAAAGAAACCGTCACTGAGGTGTTCCTCGACTATTGCGGCCCCGATACTTCGCCTCGGCTGCGGTATCTGCTGGAGCACCTGGCAAACCATCTGCACGATTTCGTCCGTGAGACCGAGCTCACCCACGACGAATGGCGCACGGCTATCGAAATGCTGACCAAGGCCGGCCACATCACAACGGACGAACGCAACGAGTTCGTGCTGTTTTCAGACTTGTTGGGCGTTTCGTCGCTCGTCGACATGGTGAATACACACCACGAGGCGACATCATCGAGCGTGCTTGGCCCGTTCCATATTCAGGGCGCGCCGGAAGTCGAATATGGCGGCGATCTCAGGGGCGACCACGAAGAGCCCAGCGTTATTCTTCAGGGACAGGTACGCGGTACGGACGGAAATCCGATCAAGGCGGAAATCGAACTCTGGCAAACCGCCGCGAATGGTCTCTATTCAAACCAGGACCCCGGCCAACCGGACTACAATCTGCGCGCCCGCTTGAAGACCAGGGACGACGGTCGCTATGCGGTGACGACGATACGCCCGGCACCCTACACGGTACCGGACGATGGCCCGGCCGGGGAAATGCTCCGGGCAACGGGTCGAAAACCGTGGCGCCCTTCACACCTGCACTTCATCGTCATGGCGCCGGGGCATCGGACCCTGGTGACCGAAGTGTTTCCGGACGACGATCCTTACCTGGATAACGATGCGGTCTTCGGCGTTCGCTCCGATTTGATCATGCACTACCATGAGCAGCACGATGCCAGTCAGGTCGATGAAGCAATCGTGGCGCGCGACAGTCTGAGTTCGCCGTTTTATACCGTGGACTTTGATTTTGTTCTGGCCCGGGAAGATGCAGCCTGAGGCACGACGGCGCGTTGGATTCGGCCTGTGATTGTGGCATAGCGAGCAATGAGAGGTGTGTGCGGACAGAGTGGAACGCCATGAATTCTGAAGCGGACAGCAATACGCTCTTTGCCGCTATCCGAGATGCGGCCGTCGGGCTAGACCGGAACTTCATCCAGTCGGATGCGGGGACGGTGACTTATGGCGACATGGTGGAAAGGTCCGGGCAATATGCGGCCGCGTTGGTCGGCGCTGGGCTTAAACCCGGCGATCGGGTTACGGTCCAGGCCGCCAAGACCGTCGACGCGCTGCTTTTCTATATTGGCGTTATCCGCGCAGGTGGTGTCTATCAGCCGCTGAATACCGCCTACACCCATGCCGAAGTCGAATACTTCCTGGGTGACGCGGAACCCGCAATCGTCATTGTCGATGCCGGAGCGGTCGACGCCATGCGGACGCTCTGTGCCAAGGCTGGCGACGCCAGGGTCATGACGCTCGATCCCGGGCACCCGGATTCGATCACGGATCTGTCCTTGTCATTGCCGGGCGACTTCGAAGATGTTCCCCGCGGCGCGGATGATCTCGCAGCCATTCTTTACACCTCCGGCACCACCGGTCGCTCGAAAGGGGCGATGCTCAGCCACGCCAACCTGCTGTCCAATGCGCTGGCACTTCGGGAAACATGGCGCTTCACCGGCGACGACGTTCTGATCCACGCCCTGCCGATCTTCCACACCCACGGTCTGTTTGTCGCCACCAATGTCATCCTGTTGTCGGGAGCGTCCATGCGCTTCCTGCCGGCCTTCGACGCCGATGCGATCATCGACGCCATGCCGCAATCGTCGGTTCTGATGGGTGTGCCGACCTTTTACACGCGACTGTTGGCCAATCCCCGCCTGACGCGCGATGTCGCGGGGCCGATGCGGCTGTTCATATCCGGTTCGGCGCCCCTGTTGGCCGAGACCCATCGCCAATTCAGCGAACGCACGGGTCACGCCATTCTCGAGCGCTACGGCATGACTGAAACCAATATGAATACGTCCAATCCCTATGACGGTGAGCGGCGGCCAGGAACGGTCGGGTATCCATTGCCTGGCACGGAAGTGCGTGTGGTTGGAGAAAAGACCGGGGAACCGGTTGCCGATGGTGAGATCGGCGTTGTCGAAGTGCGTGGTCCGAACGTGTTTTCCGGATATTGGCGAATGCCCGAGAAGACCAGGGAAGAATTCCGGGACGACGGCTTCTTCATTACCGGGGATCTCGGCATGATCGACCCGGACGGGTATCTAGTGATCGTGGGACGCGGGAAGGATTTGATCATAACCGGCGGACTCAATGTCTATCCGAAGGAGATCGAATCGGTCATTGACGACATGCAGGGCGTCAACGAAAGTGCCGTAATCGGCGTGGCGCATGACGATTTCGGCGAGGGTATCGTGGCGGTCATCGTTCCCGAAAAGGGCGCTGTGTTAAAAAGCGATACGGTACGGCAGCATCTGACCGAGCAACTGGCCCGATTCAAGGTCCCGAAGGCGGTGCATTTTGCCGATTCGCTGCCACGCAACACCATGGGGAAGGTGCAGAAAAATGAACTGCGCAAGCGCTATGCGGACGAGTTCCGGCAACCGGTGGAGGGATCATCATGATGGTTGCTGAACCGGCCCTGCAAACCGCGCCTGCCGGTGGTTCGTCGATCACCGCGCAACTGTTCGACCGCTTGCGTGACGACGTTTTGAACGGTGTCCTGCAGCCCGGCCAGAAGTTGAAGATCGAGACGTTGCGCGAACAGTATGATGTCGGCGCGAGTCCGGTGCGCGAGGCCCTGAGCATGCTGACCGCCGAAGGTCTGGTCCAGCGGCTTGACCAACGCGGTTTCCGCGTCACCGACGTCTCGGTAAGCGCTTTTGAGGAGCTGTTGCGCACCCGTTGCTGGCTGGAGGAGAGGGCGCTGCGAGAGTCGATCGACAGCGGGTCCGATGACTGGGAAGAAAACGTTTTGCTCGCCCACCACCGATTGACGCGAACGCCACGAACGGAAGGTCCGTCCGATCTTCCTTCGCCGACCTGGGAAAAGGCTCATCGGCTGTTCCACATGTCTTTGCTTGCGGCTTGCCGATCGCAATTCCTGATCGGCTATTGCGGCCAGCTCTACGACCTCAACATCCGTTACCGCAATCTCGCTGGTTCGGTTGCCTATCCGTCGCGCAACGTCGCCCAGGAACACCAGAACATCTGCGATGCTGCGCTGGCCCGCGACGCGGATCATGCGGTGGAGCTGCTTATCGACCACTACACGGGTACGGGCGAGTTCCTGAAACTTCGGCTGAACGAAATGGCCGGATAGGTCGCCGACGAACTCCTGACGGCCATCCTCAACGAAAAACGCCCGACCACGAGGTGGCCGGGCTCATTCCCATAGCTAATACGGTTCAGTCTATGACTTCGGCAATGTCAGTGTGACCAGGTCGGTTCCGACAATCGTGTTGCCATCGAAACCGCTCGAACTGACCGCATCCTTGTAGCTTTGCTCCGTCAGCGCGCCACCGGGGATCGGGAAGGGGCCCTGTTTCGGCGCGCCCATCGGCGGGATCAGATGGGTCAGCATGAGGTGTTTGACGCCGGCCCGTTTCGAAAGCGCGCCTAGGTCAGCCGCATTGCTTTGCCGGAAATAGATTGGTGGCGGAAAGCCACTCTCCTTGTCAGGCCCCATCACCGGATGAATGGTGGAGTGGACCAGCACGTCTGCTCCCTGGGCCAGTTTTTCGACCTGTTCTGAAGTCGATGACGGGCGTGGCGGTTTGGGTGCATCGTTGCCGGCATCACCGCCAACCACGACGCTGCCCGCGGGCGTATCCACGCGGTAGGACGCATGGCCAGGGATGTGCTTGGAACCGATGGCCGACACTTTGACGTCGCCCTTCGACCAGACTTCGGCCGGCTCACCGCCGGGCGAGAAGGTCTGGACGTTGACCAGGTCCGCCGGACCGCCTGGCAGGCGTTTCTTGTTTTCGGCCAGACGCTGCGCGATTTCGCCCGACTGGATCAGTGAATCGCCGATGTGGGCGACGTACCGTGTGCAGCTCAGCGTGTGGCCGAGAGGTGATTTGGCATCCTCGCTGCAGACTACGTCGACTTTCGGTCCGCCGGAGTTGAAGTGCCACCGCAATTGCAGGATGTCGGAAAGGCCTTCCGTGTGATCGGAGTGCATGTGGGTAAAGAAAATGGCATCAAGCTTGCCGGCAGGCACCTTGGCTTGAGACAATCTCATATTGGTGCCGCGGCCCGTGTCGAACTGCAGTTTGACGGCGCCGCAGCCATTGGTCTCGTCGCCATACTGCACCAGCGTACCGGCACCGGCCTGACCGTTGAACAGGGGCGGGCCACCCTGAGTGCCGGTCAGCGTGACTTTCAGGCATGGTTCGGCCAAAGCGCCAGGCGCGGCGATGGACAATCCGACAAAGGCGGTGGCGGCAAAAATTGGTATCGATAATTTCATAATAAATCCTCCCATATAGATTATAATCCAAATGGGAGAAAAAATCGATATTTTATTGCGGTGTTGCAAAACCCCTGACCGACGACAGGTGCCGGCTATTCAATGCATGGCGACAAGATGAGCCTCAGGCCTTTGCCTTGGATTTTGCGGCGCTCGCGCGCTTCTGCGTTGTTTTGCGGCGCGGCTTCGTCTCGGCGGGGATGGGCATCTTTTCCCCGAAAACCGAGTAGAGGTTGGAGCGGTCGAGATCAGTGACGTTGCGTCGGCCGCAGAGCGCCATGGTGGTGTCAAGTTCGGCACGAACGATCTCGAGCATCTTGGTGACACCCGCTTTGCCCATGGCGCCAAGCCCGTAAATGAAGGGGCGCCCGACATAGGTGCCCTTGGCGCCAAGACACAGGGCCTTGAGAATGTCCTGGCCGGAACGGATGCCGCCATCGACATGGACCTCGACCTTGTCTCCGACCGCGTCGACAATGTCGGGCAGGGCGCGGATGGACGACGGTGCGCCGTCGAGCTGCCGTCCGCCGTGGTTGGATACGATGATCGCGTCGGCACCGTAGTCGAGCGACTTGCGTGCATCTTCGACATCGAGAATGCCCTTGATGATCAAGGGGCCACCCCAATAGTCCTTGATCCAACCGATATCGTCCCAGGAGAGTTCCGGATCGAACTGCTCGGCCGTCCAGGAACCAAGCGAGGAGAGATCGGAGACGCCCTTCGCATGGCCGACGATGTTGCGGAAGGTGCGGCGTTCGGTTCGCGCCATGTCGAGGCACCAGAACGGCGAGGTCGCCATTTGCCAAACATGTTTGGGCGTGAATTTCGGCGGTGCGCTGAGACCGTTGCGCAGATCCTTATGCCGCTGACCGAGGATTTGCAGGTCCATGGTCAGAACCAGGGCCGAGCAGCCGGCGGTGCGAGCCCGGTCAAGCAGGTTGCGCACGAAATCGCGGTCGCGCATCACGTAAAGCTGGAACCAGAACGGTTTTGTCGTGTTCTCGGCAACATCCTCGATCGAGCAGATGCTCATGGTCGAAAGAGTGAACGGAACGCCGAATTCCTCGGCCGCCTGGGCTGCGAGGATCTCGCCGTCAGCGTGCTGCATGCCACACAGGCCGACGGGGGAAAGAGCCAGCGGCATGGACACGTCCTGACCGATCATCTGGCTTGCCAGCGACCGGTTGGTCATGTCGACGGCGATGCGCTGACGCAGCTTGATGTCGTGGTAGTCGGCCTCGTTGGCGTCGTAGGTACTCTCCGTCCACGAGCCTGAATCCGCATAGTCGAAAAACATCTTGGGCACGCGGCGGCGCGCCAGCTTCTTCAGGTCCGAAACTTCGAGGATGGGTCCCATCGATGATCTCCACGCAGCCGCTTTCGGCCGGCACTATAGCGGCCTTCGATGCTCAGGCAAGGCAAGCCAACAGGGATGTCAGGTATGCGGTCAGCCGTTGAGCGGCAGCCGTTCCTCGACGATGCGTGACCAGAGCGCAATACCGTAGGGCAGGGCCTCGTCATTGAAGTCGTATTCGGGGTGATGCAGATTGGCCGTATTGCCGTTGCCGACGAAAATGAGTGCGCCCGGCTTGGCTTGCAACATGTAGGAGAAGTCCTCACCACCAAGCCGCGGCGGCTGATGGCGGTCGACCTTGTCGGCCCCGACGATGGAGGCCGCGGCATCGGCGAGATACTCAGCCTCGGTCTCATGGTTGACGGTGACCGGGCACAGTCGGTCATAGGTGAGTTCGGCTCGCACACCATGAGTCTTGGCAACGCCTTCAACAATCTCGCGCATGCGATGTTCGATCATGTCGCGCGTGTCCTCATAGAGGTTGCGCACGGTACCCTTCATCAGCGCCGTCTGGGGAATAACGTTGTTGGCTTCCCCGGACTGGATCGCGGTGACGGAAATCAATCCGTTGCGAATGGGATTCGCATCGCGCGAGATGATGGTCTGGAAAGCGGTATAGATGGCGTTGGCGGCAGCGAGCGGGTCGGTGCACATATGCGGTGTCGAAGCATGACCGCCGCGACCTTCGATATCGACGTAGAAGAAGTCGGTAGCGCCAAGCACCGGACCGACAGCAGTGCCGAATTCTCCGACCGGCAGGGTTGGCATGTTGTGCATGCCGTAGACTTCCTTGACGTCAAACCGGTCGAAGAGACCGTCCTCGATCATGGTCACGGCGCCGTTTCCACCTTCTTCCGCCGGCTGGAAGATCAGCACCGCGGTTCCGGCGAAGTCCCGGTTCTCCGTCAGATATCTGGCCGCTCCCAGAAGCATGGCGCTGTGACCATCATGGCCGCAGGCATGCATGACACCAGGCGTGCGCGACGCATGGTCCGACGGTGTGCGCTCGTGGATCGGAAGGGCGTCCATGTCGGCACGCAGGCCAATTGCGGGGCCTTCGCCATTGCCCCGGATGACCGCAACCATCCCGCAGCGTCCGATGTTCTCATGCAACTCATCCACGCCGATCTCGCGCAAACGATCCGCGATGAAGGCGGTCGTCTTCGGCAGATCGTAGAGCAGCTCCGGGTTTTGGTGCAGCCAGTGCCGCCACTCTCTGACTTCGGGAACGATATCGGCGATGCGGTTATGCGTCGGATGCATGGAAAAAACCTGTGTTGAATGGGCGCCGGTGTGGCCGACGCCATCAGTGCACCGGTAAGCGCTCAATGGCAAGGCCTGTAAGTCTTTCGAATCATGGCTGGCAGTTATTTGGCATTAACGCTGAATTGGCTAGCGTACCCATAGTTGTTGAATTTAAGGTTGCAACATGAGCGGGTAGTCCCCACCTGCCAACAATGAGTTTAACAAACTGGATGTTCTTGAGTTTCTGGATGGTCTGGGTCATCTGGTGCCTGACCGTGTTTGCCGTCGCCTGGAATTTGCAAACGCCCGGGTTTCTTGAGGCTGTCATCGTTATAGCTTTGATCGTAGGACCGGTTGCCCTGATATCTAGCTTGTCGCGACGCATTCGCGGGTACTACTTCTGGCCTCGGGCGCTTGGAAATCTGAATCAGCCTATTGGAAAAAGATCGCTTCACTTTGAAAAACCGGCAAACAGCACGAGTTTCTTGGCCGTCGTTAGGAAATGTTGGGAAGGGCTGGCCAGACTGACCGGCTTCGTGTTTGAGACCCTGGTTATAAACGCATTCAAGAATTAGCTGTAGGAGCGTCACTTCAATCGACAAAGTCAGCGGAGTTTCCGGCCATGTGGGGAAACATCCGGGCAGGATTCTCCTGTCCGGTCTGCGGAGTCAACGTGCGGGTGATGATCACGCTCATGGCGTTGCGCTGAACCGGGCTATCGTCCCATCCAACCGCCATCGACAGTCAGGATTGTGCCGTGGACGTAGTCAGCGGCGGATGAGGCCAGGAACACCACGGGACCGGCCAAATCCTCAGGTTCACCCCAACGGCCGGCCGGAATGCGCTGGAGGATCGCCTCATATCTTGCGCTGTCGTTGCGCAATGCTTCGGTGTTGTCTGTACCGATATAGCCGGGTGCTATTGCGTTGACGTTGACGCCCTTGCCGGCCCACTCATTGGCCAGTGCCATGGTCAATTGCGCGATCCCGCCCTTGCTTGCGGAATAACCGGGCACGTTGATGCCGCCCTGGAAGCTCAGCACAGACGCGGTGAATATAATCTTGCCACTTCCGCGCTCGATCATTTGGGCTCCGATCGCCTTCGACAGCAGGAACTGGGCTGACAGGTTGACCTCGATGACGGCATCCCAATCCTCATCCGGATGCTCCGCGGCCGGTGCCCGCCGGATGGTTCCGGCGTTGTTGACCAGAATATCGATGGTCGGGTGTGCCTCCGTCACTTCGGCAATAAAGGACTTGAGAGAGGATCGATCGCCGAAATCACATTGGTAGGCTGTGAACGAGCGGCCCAGTGCCTCGATCTCTTCGCCAACAAGGCTGCCCTGCTTCTCGAGACTGGCGCTGACACCGACAATATCGGCCCCCGCTTCCGCAAGTCCGACGGCCATACCTTTGCCGATACCACGCTTGCAACCGGTCACCAGGGCAGTCTTGCCGGACAGATCGAGCATTTTGGTTGCTTTCATGGTCAGGCCTCCGGAGTGCAGCGTATCAGAGTTTTCATGGCCTGCGGATTCCCGGCAAGCTCTGCAAAGGCGTCACCGATACTGTTCAGACCCTGGATGTCGGTGATCATGGTCTTGGCATCGATCGCGCCGGATGCGACCAGCATGATGGCTGCATCATAATCAGCCGGCTCGTAGACGCGGGCACCAAGCATCTCGATCTCCTTCCAGAAGAACTGGAACAAGTCGACTTCTGCGCGCTTTGCGTGGATCGCCACCATGACGACCCGGCAGCGGGTAGAGGCCGCCGCCGTCATCAGATCGACGCCGGGTTGCGTTCCCGAAACTTCGAAGATGACATCGGCGCCCTTACCCCCGGTGGTTTCGAGGACAGTTGCCGCGACATCGCTCTCCTTTGGATTGATCGCTGTGAAGCCTAGTTTCCGGGCCACTGCCAGCCGGTGCGGATTGATTTCTGACACCGTGACATTGGCTCCGGCATGGTTGGCGACCATGGCGATCAGCATGCCAATTGGTCCGCCACCGATGACCAGCACGTCCTCGCCCGCCTCGACCCGGCCGCGGCGCACGTCATGGCAGGCTACGGCAACCGGTTCGATCAATGCGGCATGATCGAGCGGCAAGTCTTCGGGGAGCTTGTGCACCGTATGGGCCGGCACGGTCCATTTCTCCTGGAAGGCGCCGTCGGTATCGAGGCCGAGGAATTTCAGGTTCTGGCAGATATGGGCGTGGCCGCGCTTGCACGCCGGGCATTCGCCGCAGGCGTCGAGCGGCCGCACCACGACGCGGTCTCCCGGGGTGAAGCCGGTGACGCCATCGCCGACAGCACTGACAGTTCCGGACATCTCGTGGCCGATGACCCGTTCAAAACCAACACGCTGGTCCATGTGGCCCAGATAAACATGCAGGTCGGTTCCGCAGATGCCGCAGAAGGCGACCTCGATCTGCACCTCACCGGACCCTGGTGGTGGGGGCGCTGCGATCGTTTCCACACTGAAGCGTTTGTCGCCCCGATAGAAGGCTGCTGATATGGTCATCTCTTGGTCCTGAAAATTCTACGCGGCGAGGTCGTTGGCCGAGTCCAGTTTGTGCCAGTCGAATGTCACGCCGATACCGGCTGTGTCGGGTGCGACTGCCATGCGGTCTTCGATCTGCAGTGGTCGGGTCGTGTATTCGTCGATAGGGAAGGAATGGACCTCCAACCAACCGGCATTGCTCTGGGCAGAGACGAGGCTCACATGGAGTTCATGCATGCCGTGGCTGCAAACCGGGATGCCTGCGGCCCTCGACCGTTCGGCCACGCGCAACCAGCCGGTTATACCTCCGCAATTCGAGGCGTCCGGCTGGATGTAGGCCAGTTTCGATTGCTCGAAGGCATATTCGAATTCATGGATCGTATGGAGATTTTCGCCCATGGCGAGCGGCATTCCGGTGGTGTCGGCAATGTGGCCATAATCCGCGTAGGCATCCGGTATGATTGGTTCCTCGAACCACAGCAGATCGAACGGTTCGAAGGCCTGGCAGGCGGCGATCGCCTGGTCGACCGTCATGCCGTAATTGGCATCGGCCATCAAAGCGGCATCGGGCCCGATCAACTCGCGAACGGCGGCGAGACGCGCAACGTCTTCCGCGAGTTCCGGGCGGCCAACCTTGATTTTGACGGCATTGAACCCCTGATCCAGGTAGCGGCGAATGCTGTCGAGCAGCTTGGTCAGCGGGAAGTTCAGATCGACGCCGCCGCGGTAGGCGTTGCAGCGGGCAGACGTGCCGCCGGCCATTTTCCAGAGGGGTTGGCCGATTCGTTTGCCGCGCAAGTCCCACAGCGCTATGTCGATTGCCGAGATCGCAAAGGACGCGATGCCGCCGCGAGCCACGTAGTGCACATAGGTTTGCATCGCATCATGCAGGTGTTCCACGGCTGACCCGTCACGTCCGACCAGAAACGGCGCGAGGTCGTGCTGGATCATGGCGAGCACCGCCCTGCCGCCGCGTCCGCCGGTGTAGGTGTATCCGGTGCCCTCGCTTCCGTCTTCCAGGGTCACGGTCGCAGTGATCAATTCGAAATGCGTGTGGTCGCCGTGCATGGCATCACTCAGAACTTCCGCAAGGGGAACAGCGAAGTAGCGCGCTTCGACGCGTTCGATCTTGACCATGGGCTTAACTCGATTTCAAACGGGAGGAATTCATACGGGTCTGCAGCAGGATCACCGCGAAGAGGAAACCGCCGCGGATGACCATTTGCCAATAGGCGCTGAGGCTGATTGTGCCGCGCCCGTTCTCGAAATTCAGAATATTGAAGACCAGTCCAAGCAGCAGCGCTCCGGCGACAGTGGCCGGTACCGAACCCAGACCACCGGTCAGCAGCGTGCCGCCAACAACCACCGAGGCAATGGCCGACAGCTCCCAACCGATGCCTTCCAGTGGCTGGCCGGCGCCAAAGCCTGACGCCAGGAAAACCCCGGCAAGTCCGGCACAGCCGCCGCTCAGCATATAGACAAAGGCTTTCGCCCGGTTCACTTTCAGGCCCATCAGGTTGGAGGCGTCTTCGCCGCCGCCGATGGCAAGGACAGTCCGACCGAGCGACGTTTGTTCCAAAACGACCCACAGCAGCGCCGCCACGATAACCACGATGACGATCGACCAGGGGAGTACCCCCATTGCTTTTTCCATGCCGAGCTTGGTGAAATTGCTGCCCCAATCCACCGAGATGGTCTGCGCGCCGGAAATCACCAACGCGCCGCCCTTTGCTCCGAGCATGGTTGCCAGGGTCGCAATGAAGGGCGGGATGCGCATGGCGATAATGAAGAAGCCATTGATTGCGCCAAAAGCCACACCGGCCAGCACACCGCCTGGCAGAGCCACTTCGATGCCATAAGGGCTGAGATAGGCAGCGACAACCGATGTAAAGGCAGCCACAGACCCGACCGACAGGTCGATGCCGCCTGTCATGATCACGAAGCACATGCCGATCGAGATGATGATGAACATCGAGTTGTAGTTGAGAAACGATACGATGTTGTAGGCACTGCCGAAGTTCTCGTAGCGCAGCAGGCCGAACAGTATCAGCGCAACGAGGGCCACCCAGACGCCGTTCGTCTGGGCGTTGTTGCGCAGGTATTTGCGCAGGTCGAACGCGGAATTGTCGAGCATGCCTATTCCTTCCGCGCCTGCTGCACATAGACGGCCAGGACAATGATCAATGCCTTGGCGATCAGCGCGACTTCGTCTTCAACCCCATTGGCCAGCAACGTGTACTTGACCAACTGGATAATCACGGCCCCGAGAACGGCCCCGAAAATCGGCGCACGACCGCCTTGCAGCAAGGCACCGCCAACCACGGCCGCCGCGATGGCATCCAGTTCCATGAGGTTGCCGTTGCGACCTGCATCTGAGGCGGAATTGATGGCCACCACAATCAGCCCGGCGATGCCGGAAAGAAAGGCGCAGATGACATAGGCGCCCGTCTTGACCAGGCGCACCGGTGCGCCGGCCAGCAGGGCAGCTCGCTCGTTGCCGCCGACGGCAAGCAGGTAGCGGCCGAATACGGTACGAGCGACCAGCCACCACACAAGGATCGCAAGGGCCACGGCAAGCCAGCCCTGGAACGGCAACCCGAGAACCCGGCCGGTTCCGAGATAACTGAAACCCGGGTTCGAGAAGGTCTGAAGATTGCCGTTTGTCAGCACCTGGGCGATGCCGCGGCCCGAGATGAACAGGATCAGTGTGGCAATGATCGGTTGGACGTTGAGAAAGCTGATCATCAGCCCGTTGAACAGGCCGCACAGACAGGCGGCGAGCAGAGGCAGAAGAAAGGCTGCAATCAGTCCCAGGACCGGATAAGCGGTTCCGAAATCCGACAGGAAAATCAGCGGCGCCAGCGCGCCGGCCAACGCCATGACGGCTCCGACCGAGAGGTCGATGCCGGCAGTTGCGATCACCAGCGTCATGCCGATGGCGACGATGGCAATGGTTGCCACCTGGCTGATGTTGACGAAAAGCGTCTGCAACTGAAGGAAGTTCGGTGTGACCAGGATATTGAACGCGATCAGCACGACGAGCGCGATCAGGCCGCCATGGTCTCGCAGCGAGACCGAGCGCAAGGAAAGAGGTGACCGCCGCATGCGTGCTGTTTCCGGCATGGCATTGTCGGACATCACGCATTCTCCGTGTGATGATGGGCAATCGCGCGCACAAGGGCATCCTCGGTGATGCCGGGATTCTGCAAGGTGGCGACGGAATAGCCGTCTTGCAGCACAATGATCCGGTCAGCTCCTTCAACCAGTTCCTCGAATTCAGAGCTGATCAGGATGACGCCGAAACCCTTCTCCACGTAGTCTCGGATAATCGCCTGGATCTCGAGTTTCGCGCCGACATCCACGCCACGCGTCGGCTCGTCGAGGATAAGCAGATCCGGCTCGGTGGCCAGCCATCTTGCCAGCAGCACCTTTTGCTGATTGCCGCCCGACAGTTCCCGGATCGGCTGATCCATGTCAGAGGTTTTGATACCCAGCGCCTTGATGAAGTCCTCGACAAGCTGTCGTTCAGTACCGCGCTGAATGCGACCGCCTTTCGCCAGCTTCGGAAGCAGCGCAAGCGTCAGATTTTCGCGAACCGACATATCGGGCACGATGCCTTCGGACTTGCGATCTTCCGACAGCATGCCAATGCGCTCCCGGATGGCGTCGGCCGGTCCAGCGGCATGCCAGGGCTTCCCCTTCAGCCGCAATTCGCCCGCGGTCAATGGATCGACGCCGAATACTGCCCGAGCGGCCTCCGTGCGACCTGAGCCGAGAAGGCCGCCCAGTCCAACAATCTCGCCACGACGAACCTCGAGATCGAATTTTGACAGCCGGCGGGCGGTTGCGATTGCATCGGCCTCCAGCAATATCTCTCCGGGCGACGAATTGCTTGTGCCACCGAAGTCGGTCATGCCGGCGGCCTCGATTTCTTCGACATTTCGCCCGAGCATGTCCGCTATGAGGTCCAGCTTTCCGCAATCCGAGATGGTTCTGACCGATACCGTTTGTCCATCCCGCATGGTTGTGACGCGATCGCAGATACGAAATAGTTCATCGAGAAAATGCGACACGTAGAGCACCGAAACGCCTGAATTCTTGAGCTCTCGTACAACGCCGAAAAGAACTTCCACCTCACGGTCATCGAGCGATGATGTCGGCTCGTCCATGATGACCAACCGGGCTTCCAGCGAAACCGCCCGGGCGATTGCAACCAGTTGCTGGATGGCGGTGGAATAGCTGCCGAGCGGAGCCTTGACGTCGATGTCGATGCCGAAGCGGGCCAGGATATCGCGTGTCTTTCGATGTGCTCTGCGCCAATCGACGAGACCACCGAACCGCTTCGGCTCATAGCCCATGACGACGTTTTCGGTCACGCTGCGCAGGGGCACCAGGTTGAGCTCCTGATAGATGGTGGCAATGCCGCTGTGCTGGGCTTCGCGCGGACTGGAAATGGATGAGTTTTTTCCAGCAAAGCGAATGTCACCGCGATCACGGCGATAGACACCGGTGAGGATCTTGATCAGCGTCGATTTGCCCGCGCCGTTCTGGCCGATCAACGCATGGACTTCACCTTCGCCGATGTCCAGGGTCGCGCCGCGCAAGGCAGGGACACCGGAAAAGGACTTGTCGATGTCAGTCATGGTAAGCAGCGCTGACATGGTTCTTTTCGGTCCGTCCTCAAAGTGGGTGGAAGGGGCAGGGAGGACCGCCCCTTCCGCGATGCGACGATCAGTATGCCTCGTCAACGTGATCGGCGGCATTCTCCGCGGTGAAGATCCGGTCCTTGACCTGCACCCAGTGCTCGATTTCCTCACCATTGGCATAACGGGTCATGACCTCACAGGCCAGTGGACCGAAGAACGGGGATGACTCCACCGTGACACCCATTTTGCCGTCGATGATCGCCTGCAGCGCATCACGCGTCCCGTCGATCGACACGACAAGCACGTCATCACCCGGTTTGCGGCCGGCAAGCTCAAGCGCCTGAATGGCGCCGATGGCCATCTCGTCATTGTGCGCGTAGACGATGTTCACGTCGGGATGGGCTTGCAGAAGCGTCTCCATGACCTGGCGGCCGAGGTCGCGAGCGAAGTCGCCACTTTGTGACGCGACAATGGTCATGTTGTCATGCTTGGCCATGACATCGTCGAAACCCTTCTTCCGGTCATTGGCCGGTGACGAACCGGTTGTGCCTTCGAGTTCAACAATGATGCCCTTGTCGCTTTTGAAATTGGCCAGGGTCCATTCTGCCACGCGCCGGCCCTGATCGATGAAGTCCGATCCGAGGAAGGCGACGAAATGTTCACCTGGCCGCGCGACGTTGGGATCGACGGAACGGTCGACCAGGAATGTCGGAATGCCGGCAGCCTTGGCTTTCATGACCGCCGGAATGAGCGGCTTTTCTTCTCGAGGTGGCAAGAACAAAACGTCGATGCCCTGTGCGATCATGCTGTCGACGTCAGCAACCTGTTTGGCTGCGGAACCCGCTGCGTCGGTGGCGATCAGGTCCCAGTTGCACTTTTCCGCGGTATCGTGAAACGATTTCGTTTCAGCGATCCGCCAGGGATTGTTGCTCTCCATTTGCGAGAAGCCGACCTTGTAACGGTCCTTCTTCTCCAAGGGCGGCAGGTCGGAGGCCATCGCCACCGTTGCAACCGAAGCCAGTCCGAAACCGATGGCGGCGGCGGTACCCAGCAAAGTTCTTCTCTTCATTTTCTCCTCCTTGATTTGCCGGTGCTTGGACCGGCGAAAGTGCCGTAACAGGCGGTTGAACTCGTTCCTCAGCTTCAGTCCACGAAGCGGTCTGCTTGCGCAGCTGCCCTGTAGCCATTTCCAAACATCAATATTTGGTATGACCAAAATATGAATTGAATAGAAGCATACTCAGACCAAAAGTCAATCAGTTCTCGAAAAATTATTGAGAAAGAGCGCTGATGTTGGGTGGACAACCACGCAGGGAATGCTAATTTGATCATACCATATTGTGGTTTCTGCGTTGCAGAACGCTGGACATGACGGAGGGAACGAGAGTGAACGGCATGGAGGACGGCTTTGACTTGGCGGCTTCGACGGAAGGCCGGCAGGGCAGGGCTGCGGACGCGGTCATCGCGCGTCTAGAGGAGCAGATCATGTCAGGCGTGCTCGAAGACAGGGCGCCTTTGCCGGCTGAACGCGCACTGATGGAGCAATTCGGCGCCAGCCGCACCGTCATTCGGGAAGCCATAGCTACCTTGTCAAACCGAGGCCTGATCGAAAGCCGGCCACGCTTCCGGCCGATCGTGCGAAAGCCTGACTACGAGACCGCATTGACCGCAGTCGGGGGTATTGTTCGCCATTTGCTCACGGAGCGCGGTGGCGTGAAAAACCTTTACGATAGCCGGATATTCCTGGAACGCGCCCTGGTCCGGCAGGCCGCCCAGTCAGCCCAAAAGGTAGATATCGCCAATTTGAGATCCGCCTTGGCGGCCAACGAGAAGGCCATTGACGATTCGGAAGCGTTTTACGCAACCGACGTGGCCTTTCACGGGGTTCTCTACCGCATCCCCAGAAATCCGATTTTTCCCGCCGTTCATGAAGGCTATACCTCCTGGCTCGCTCCCCATTGGGAAAAGATGTTGCGGTCACCCGACCGCAACATCGTGAACTATCGCAGCCACCAGGCCATCTTCGACGCGATCGTCGATCGAGATCCGGATGGCGCCGAAGAGGCGCTGGGCAACCATCTGCGCGCCGCCTGGGAATATGTTCGTGTCACGTTCGACGAGGATCAGCTGTGACCGAGCGGTTCGACCATATCGTTGTCGGGGGCGGTTCCTCCGGGTGCGTGGCGGCTGCACGGTTGGCTGACGAAGGCGGCGCCCGGGTGTTGCTTCTCGAGGCAGGCCATTCGAACCGCCATCCGCTGCTCGATATGCCACCCGGCATCTTCAAGATGATCAACGGTTCCAAGTTCATGCGTTACCATCAGACGGAACCGCAGGATCATCTGGATGGCCGCGTGCATGACATTCCCCAGGGTAACGTCCTGGGCGGCGGCTCCTCGGTCAACGCACAGGTCTATATGCGTGGCCGCCCGTCCGACTACGACGAATGGGACGACATCCTGAAGGGCAACAATGATCGCATTGGCTGGGGATGGAGCGACGTCCTGCAGCATTTCAAGCGCATGGAAGGCAACAACCGCCTCTACAATGATCTGCATGGTGCGGAAGGTCCGCTGCTGGTGTCTGATCCCGGTCATGTCAACGAAGTGTCCCGCTGGTTCGTGCAGGCCGTGCAGGCCATGGGCGAACCTTACAATCCCGATTTCAACGGGCCGGCGCAGCGTGGGGTCGGCTTCTATCAGTTCATGAACCGCCACGGGAAACGAAGTTCGGCAGCTTACGCCTACATATCGCCGGTTGAGAACAACCCGAACCTGACGGTGCGCCTGCACAGCGAAGCGCAGCGCATTGTGATCGAAAACGGGCGTGCGGTGGCAGTTGAGTACCGCGATCGCAGCGGCGCAGTGCAACGGGCAGAAGCGAATGGCGAGATCATCGTGTCCGCCGGCGCCCTTGTGACCCCGAAGCTTCTGATGCTGTCAGGGCTCGGGCCGGCCGACCACCTGAAACAACACGGCATCGAGGTCGTCGCCGACATGGCCGGTGTCGGCAGCAATCTGATCGATCATCCTGAAGTTCCCACCACCGCCGTCGCCAACGGCCCTTACGGTTATTACCGCCAGGGTGTTGGATGGCGCATGCTGAAAAACGGCATTCAGTTCAAGTTGTTCGGGTCCGGTCCCGTCACCTCAGCCGGTGTCGAAGCCGGTGCTTTCGTCAATCCGGTTGATCCGGAGGCGCCGCCGACCATCCAGGCCTTCTGCGTTCCGATCGTGTACCTGGATCGCGATACCCAAGGGCTTGTCGAGGACGGTTACGGAGTGACCATTACCACCGTGGTCGTCAAACCACGTTCGCGCGGATCCGTGCGGCTCGCATCGGCGGATCCGAAGGCTATGCCTCTCGTGTCGCCTCATCTTTTGAAGGATCCACAAGACATGCGGGACATGGTGGCCGGCCAGCGATTCTTCATGCGCGCATTTCAACAAGATCCGCTTGCCAGCCGAATCGAGCGCGTGGTCATCCCGGATCCGGACGAGGTCACGGACGAGACGATAGCGGCGCACTGCCGACGGTTCGTCAAGACCAACTATCACCCCGCAGGTTCAGCCCGCATGGGTGCCGATGGCGATCCATTCGCCGTGCTCGATGCCCGGATGCGGGTGAGGGGTGTTGAAGGCTTGCGGGTCTGCGACATGTCGGCGGTGCCCAACATCAACGCCGGAAATACGAATGCACCGGCCATGATGCTGGGCGATCGCTGCGCCGATCTCGTGATGGGCAAACTGTAGCCCTCAAGACCAGGTAACGGATTTTAGCAGCGTCTTGCGAGCGGTCTGAAGGTGCTGAGCGAACGCTCTTTCCGCGACGGCCTGATTGCCGGCACGCAGGGCACGGATCACCCTTAGATGTTCACGTGCCGCTGCCAGGTTGCGATCCCTTTCGTCGACCTTCCTCCACCGGTAGTGGTAATGGAAGATCAGCGATACCAGCTCAAAAAAGTCATCGGCGAAGCGGTTGTTCATGCGAGACAGGAACATCTCGTGAAAACGTTCGTCGAGGCGCGGAAAGCTGAGAAAATCGTTGTCGATATCGGCGATCAGCGCGAGATGCTCCTCTTGCAGCTGGTCCAGCCTGGTCCGGTCGTCGGCTGACAGCGGTTCGGAGGCAAAACGGCGAAAGGCCCGCATTTCAAACATCTCGCGCACGTCGAACAGTTCGACCGCGAAGTCGCGGGTGAAACCGACCAAGACCCAGTGCCGGTTCGGTTCCTTGCGGATTAGCCCGAACCGCGAGAACCGGATGAGATACTCACGCAACGCCGACGTGCTCACCCCGAATTCACGCACCAATTCGCTTTCGCGCAGAATCGTGCCCGGGGCCAGGTCACCGTCGAGAATGTAGGTCATGAAGGCCGCTTCGACTTTTTTGCCGGTCGGCTTCACCTCCTCGGCACCGAAATATTCGTCAGGTCTGGGCTGACGCAGGACGCGTTTCTGCCGGCCTTCCCAGGCGATCAACCCAATGCGGTCAAACCGTTCCAGCACGGCGCGCACGGTGGTGCGGCTGGTCTTCCAGCGCGCGGCCAGGGCGGTCTCCGGCGGCAAGTTGGCGTTGACGCCCAGTCCGGCAACCAGGTCGAGCCCCAGGTTGAAGGTTTCCTTGTAGACGCTGTTGCTGCGGGCCAAGCATGCACCCCTTGAATTCTGTCGTATAATCTAGTTGCCGGCGGCCTATCAGACAATTGGGCGAAATTGCGGACCCACAATCTTACAAATTGGAAAGGTTGCGGTCGCCGAGTATAAAGGGTGCATGGACAAGCCGGTGAAGCGCCAGACCTATTCGGCACCCGCCCTTGAAAAGGGCCTCGACATCATTGAACTGCTGTCGACCCAGGAAACCGGCATGAGCCAGTCGGAGATCGCCAGGGCACTGGGCCGTTCTGTGGGCGAGATTTTCCGTATGCTGGTGGTGTTGATGGATCGCGGCTATGTCGCCCAGGAGCCGACAAGCGATCGCTACATCCTGACGACGTTTCTGTTCGAGATATCCCATCGAATTCCGAAAATCCGCCGTCTCAGCGCCTTTGCCGGGCCACTCATGCGCGCCCTCGCCAAATCCACCAACCAATCTTCGCATCTGGCTATTCTCGCCGATGAAAGCATCCTGATCATCGGCCAGGTCGACGCGCCGGGCAACAACATCATGACCGTGCGCCTGGGTGCGAAGATCGATCTTTGGGCGGCTTCCTCGGGTCGTGTCATCCTGGCCAATTTGCCGGAAGACGAAGTCGCCTCCTACTTCGCCAGCGTGCCGCTGCCGGCCGAAATGAGCCAGGAAATGGTGCGAAAGGATCTGCAGACCATCCGCGAAAAGGGATACGAGGTGCGCGACAGTTTCGTCGTTCGCGGGATCGTCAATGTCTCGGCCCCGATCATCGATCATTCGGGTCGCGCCGTCGCCGCTCTGACAATCCCGCATATCGAGCGCTACCATGAAACCCTGACCTTTGAGGATTGTCGCCGTGAACTTGTCGACACGGCTCGCGCCCTGACTCGCAGCCTTGGCGGCGGTGCATCGGACAGTGACGCGTGAGGACAATCGGAGTTCTGCGTCATGCATGGAGACCGATCGGCCATGACTGACGACACTTCTCCAACCTGGGAGTCGGCATCCATTGTCGACTGGCTGATGCAGGAGGGTCGGTTCCTGCCCGATCTGGATAAGCTCGTCGGCGAACTTGGGCCGCGAATGATCGCGGCCGGCGCACCGATATGGCGGTTGCGCATTTCAATGCGTACCCTGCATCCGCTTGTGGTGGCCGTCTCGTCACTTTGGGAGCGCGATACCGGCACTCGCCACCTGGAATCGTCCCACGGCCTCGAGAGACGCGCGGGTTTCGCCGGCAGCCCGCTGACGGTCATCAGTGAGACACTGCAGCCCTTTCGCAGGCGTCTGGACCAACTGACAGAAGACGACCATAGCGTGCTGCAGGAGCTGCGTGCCCGCGGCGCGACCGACTATTTCGGCGTTCCCATGCTGTTCTCGGATGGGCGGTTTTCAATCCTGGTTCTTGTCACCGATAGAACCGATGGATTTTCACCCGCGGATTTGCAGGCGGTCACAACCATTGCCGCAGCGCTTGCACCGATTGTCGAGGTGTTCAAGGCACGCAGCATTTCGCTCGCCGTCGCAGAGGCGTATCTCGGGCCGCGCACCGGCAAGCGGGTGCTCGACGGGCAAATCACTCGCGGCGACATCGAGAAAATCGACGCGGCGATCTTTGTCAGCGACATTCGCGACTGGAGCGGGCTGAACAGCCGACTTCCGGCCGAAGAAGCGATGGCGCGCGCCAATCGCTACTTCGAAGTTGTCGCCGGCGCCATCGAGGCCCATGGAGGCGAGATCCTGAAGTTTGTTGGTGACGGCCTGCTCGCGGTCTTCGCGACCGAAAGCGGGCGAGGGCCTCAAACCGTATGCGAAAAGGCCTTGGCAGCGGCTCAGGAGGCCTTGCGGAATGCTCAGATGCTCGAGCCGCCGCTCGAACTGGAGTTTGGCATTGCCATGCATTTCGGCGAGGTGCTCTACGGCAATGTCGGCTCCGAAACACGCCTCGACTTCACTGTGTTGGGGCAAGCGGTGAACATTGCTGCCAGGATCGAGGGATTTTGCAGTCGGCACGAGAAGCCCATCCTGTTTTCTCAGGACTTCGCGGACCGGCTCCCCGGATCCACAACACTCGTCGCTGAAGAAACGCTCAAGGGGCAGGACGGCACGTTTGCAATTTTCACCGCAGCCGACTGAGATCGCAGGGCCTTGCGATTGAGATGAATCTGCGCCGCGGGGCTAGTCTAGGGATAAAACTCGCACCACTTGTCGTAGATCCATCCCTCAAAGCTCGTTTCCCGGCCGTCGATGGCGCCGCCGTTCACGTAGCACCAGCGCCCCTCGCAAAAGGCTCCAAGGTAGGCCGCATCACCGTTTCGAAGCTCCCCGATTTGTCGGTATCTGGTGCCCGGCCCGGCGCGCAGTGCCAGAAAACCATCGCCGTTTGGATCAAGGCCTCGTACCAGGCAACCCATTTCCGGATCGGGACCGGGCTTGGGGCGAACGATGTCGAAACCCGAGGCCGCTGCCCGGGGTGCGCCTGCCACGTCAACCCGCAGCGAGGTGAAGTTGCCGTTGACCGCAAAAATGGTGACAACGACTGAAACATTGCCATTCATGATAAGCCGGGCCGTCCGCGGATCGATCCCGCCGCCGGCGCGAAACATGCCGTCCATGGCGCCGCGGGCGCCCGGCTGGAAGAACCATGGGTCATCCTCATCGCCCGCATGGGCAATTCCGTACCGATAGACGTTGGCCCGGTCCTGCCTCAGAACCTGGGCCGCGGTGCTTAGCCGAACGCCGCGCGAATTGGTGAGGTCCTCCGGCCCGATGAAAGCTCTGTAGCTGCCGACCGCATATTCCTGAGCGAATGCGGCCGACGCCATGGCACCGATAAGGAGAGTGCCAATCAGGACCGCGAGAGTACGAAAGGGAAGTGTGAGAAAAATCAGGTTGCTCATCGACAAATTCCTAGGATCCGGCGTAGCTGCTCCAAATTCTTTGCCAGCTATTAATCCAACTGCGGAAGTCATAATGCAAGTAAAGGCTGTTGATTTTGTTGCGGACGTGTGCCGGTACCGACCTTATCCATGTTTATTGACAGGAACGCGAACGTAATCGCTTGCGAGCTTTGTCATTGATTTGGCGATTGAAGCATCGGCCTTTGTTTGTAGAGAGCTAATCCAGTTCAAGCTCTACGGCCGGCGTTTTCATCGATTTGAAACACGCCTCGACGAGCGCCATCGTCTCGTAGGCATCCTCAACGGAAGCGTAGAGCCTGTCGTCCTCGCCGGCATCGTATCGCTGAACATTGCGCATCGTGCCCATGAAGGCGTCAATGAACCAGCTGCCTTCAAGCGGTATCTGTTGCCAGTCGCCGCCGTTTTGGCAGTGCCACAATTCGTCGGGTTCACCGTTCGGATAGTCGAAGATGACGCCCAGTTTCACCATCATGGCGCCCTCGGTTCCTTCGATCCGGAACCACGCCGATTGGAACTTTCGGCCGCCCTGGTGGTTGTGGTTGATCGACATGGTGCCGCGCAGCCGGTCGCCGTAGTCGAGAATGACCGAGGTGCGGGTCTGGGCGAAATCAGCAGCGCGCGGGTCGCCCATGCTGCGCGCGAAAACGCCCTTCGGATTGCCGGCCAGTGCGCGAATGGTGTCCAGATAGTGGATCGAATGCACGGCGATTTCGACGCGCTCCATCGGAATCAGGAATGGAAACAGCGTCCACGGCGTGAAGATGTTGAGGTGCACTTCGATCTCGAGCAGCTCGCCGATCATGCCTTTGTCGATTGCATCCTTTACCGCCATCATCATTGGCGAGAAGCGCAATTGGAAATTGACCGCCGCCTTCAGGCTTTTGTTCCGGCATATCTGGCGGATTTGCCGGGCTTCGTTCTGATCGGACCCCATCGGTTTCTGGATCAGTACGGCAGCACCGTCCGGAAGGTCTGGAAGGATGTCAGTGATCACATGCGGCGGAGTGGCGATGTCGTAAACCACATCCGTACCATGCATGGCGACGGCGTCGGCAAGCGAGGCGTGAATGGCGGGAATGTCATAGTCGGTGGCCAGGCTCTGGGCGCGGGCGGCATCGACATCGGTGACTCCGCCGACGACAATATCCGCCTTCTGGTAAGCCGGCAGGTGAGCATCACGAATGATACCGCCGGCGCCGATGATGAGGACAGGCTTCGGCTTGGTCGGTGCTGGCCAGGATTGTTTGAGCTTAATCGTCATTGTTTCGGTCCCTCATTTCCACCAGCAGAATGTGTTCGCAATACATGACCGTCGATCCATCCTGTTTTGTGGTCTCGCAGATTTCCACAACCCGGCCGAAACCCGGCCGCTTCGGATCCTCGGTCCTTTCGCCGATGGTAACACGCGTTCGGATCGTGTCGCCGGCGTAGACCGGTTTTGGAAAGCGCAGCCGCTCGTAGCCATAGGTGAATGCGCGCGGATTGATGACCGTAGCGGTCAGGCCGATTCCGATCGCAAATGTCATCGTGCCGTGGGCCACGCGTTCACCGAATGGCTGGGTGCTGCACCAAACAGCATCCATGTGGTGCGGGAAGAAATCGCCGCTGTGACCTGCATGGAAAACGATATCCGCCTCCGTGATCGTGCGGCCAAGAGTGTCCCGGTGGGCGCCCTCCACATAATCCTCAAAATATTGTTCCTGCTCCATTTTTCCTCCCCGGCTGCCGCGTGGCAGGCGCCTCTGAACAAATTTTCTTTTTCATATATACAAAATCATTTGACTAATGAAAGGCAATTGTGAATGCTTTGCTCGACAATCCGAAACCCCGGGGAGGAAAGATGGCGGAGATCGGAGTCCACGCACGCGCCCTGCCAGGCATGCCAGACGACCATTCGCAAATCCCGGTGTGGAATGCCGAGGATTGGTATTTCGAGGATTTTGAGGTGGGCGACAAAATCCGGTCGATCCGTCGCACCATATCGGAAGGCGAGGCGATGCTGTTCAACTCGCTGGTGCTCGACTTCCACCCCTACGTTGCCGATCAGGGATTTGCCGAAAAGGAAGGTGTGTTCGGTAAGCGTCTGGTCGCCGGTGCCCAGGTTTTCTCCTACGGGCTTGGTCTCGCCGCAACCAACTGCCTGAACTCGTTTTCCTACGGCTATGACCGGCTGCGCTTCATCGCTCCGGTGTTCATCGGCGATACCATCTACACGATCCGCGAGAACCTCTCCAAAGAGGTCAAGAACGCCGAGATGGGCAAGGTCAAAGTCAGTTACTCGGTGTTCAAGGGAGATGGAGAGATCGTGCTCTACTGTGAGCACCTGATGACGGCGCTTTACCGCGATCCGTCGGCCTATGCCGATAAAGCCGCGTCCCTTGAGGCACAGGCCTGACATGGCGGAAGCGGTGACCCTGCGCGGCATGACCTGGGACCACAGCCGTGGCTTCGACCCGATGATTGCCACGGGTCTCGAATATGGCCGTCGGAATCCGGGCGTTGCGATCCAGTGGGAAAAGCGGTCCCTGCAGGCTTTCGCGGATCGACCGATCGAGGAGATGGCTGGAACCTACGATCTGATGGTCATCGACCATCCGCATGTTGGCGAGGTCGCCCGAAGCGGCCAGCTTCTGGCGCTGGATACACTCGGCCGTGAGGCTGAGATGGCCAAACTCGCACAGCAGACCGTGGGTGTCTCGCATCGCTCCTATGAATTCGACGGCCATCAATGGGCGCTTGCCATAGACGCGGCGACCCCGGTTGCCGCCTACCGCCCCGATCTGTTGGAACGGCCGCCAGCCCAGTGGGACGAGGTGCTGGAGCTGGCACGGTCGGGTCGCGTCGCCTTTGCGCTTATTCCGATCAATGCCCTGATGACCTTCTTTGGCCTTGCCCGCAATCTCGACCTGGCCTTGGCCGAGGCGCCAGATCGGTTTGTCGATCGCGAGGATGGTCGGCGGGTTCTTGAGCTGATGCGCGAGATTGTTGCACTGATCGACCCGAAGTGTCTGACGCTTGATCCGATCGGAATCCTCGACTGGATGGGTCGCAGTGCCGAGGGGCCGGCCTATTCGCCGTTCGGCTACGGCTACACGAATTACAGCCGTGACGGCTATTGCAGATTTCCTCTGGTTTTCGCCAACGCCCCCGGCCTCGGCGAAAACGGCCCGCGTGGCACGGTCATTGGCGGCACCGGGATCGCGGTCTCGGCCTCGTCTCCCAAGCGCGAGGTTGCCGCCGACTATGCATTTTGGATCGCTGGCGCCGAGTGCCAGGCGGGCCTCTATTTCGAATCCGGCGGCCAGCCCGGCAATGCCGTTGCCTGGGAAGATCCAGCCTGCAATGCAGCCAGCCGGGACTTTTTCAACAACACGCGCGAGACGCTCGAAACCGCCTGGTTGCGGCCCCGCTACGACGGTTACATGGGCTTCCAGGACAACGGCGGCGACGTTCTCCATGCCTGCCTCACCGGCGATATCGATGTGGAAACCGCGCTCGACCGGCTCGATGCGGCCTACCGGGAGAGCCGCACATGAGAGACCTTCCGCAATCCCAACGCCCGCTTGACGGACTGACGGTCATCGATTTCAGCCAGTTTCTGTCTGGCCCGGTCTGCAGCCTCCGGCTTGCCGATCTCGGCGCCCGGGTGATCAAGATCGAGCGTCCGGGCGTCGGTGACCTGTGCCGTTATCTCTATCTTTCTGATGTCGACATCGATGGCGACAATTCTCTGTTCCACGCCATCAACCGCAACAAGGAAAGCGTCACCGCCGATCTGCGGGACGAAGCCGACCGGCAGATGCTGGTCGACCTGCTGACCACCGCTGACGTGATGATCCAGAATTTCCGGCCCGGGGTGATCGAGCGCCAGGGTTTCAGCTACGACGCCGTCAGGGCAATCAATCCGCGCATCGTTTACGGATCGATCTCGGGGTACGGTGAAGAGGGTCCCTGGAAGGATCTGCCTGGTCAGGATCTTCTGGCTCAGGCGCGTGCCGGTCTGCTGTGGCTGACCGGCAGCCGCGACGATCCACCAATGCCGATGGGACTTGCCGTCGCCGATATGCTGGCGGGCAACGCCCTCGCGCAAGGAATCCTTGCTGCGCTGGTGGGCCGCGGTCTGCACGGCCGTGGTGCGCTGGTGGAGACCAGCCTTTTCGAGGCGATGATCGATTTTCAGTTCGAGGTCCTGACCACACACCTTAACGACGGTGGGCGCCTGCCGGAGCGCGGTAGCGTCAATGGCGCCCATGCCTATCTCGGGGCGCCCTACGGCGTTTACGAAACGACGGATGGCCATCTTGCGCTCGCCATGACGCCGTCGCTGAAGACGCTTGCGGACCTTCTCGGCGTCGAGGGGCTCGAAATCTACTACGATGACAAGAACGCACTGCTGGCGCACCGCGACCACATCAAAACGGTTCTCGCCGATCGTATTCGCCAACGGAGCACGGCCGAATGGCTGTCGGTGCTGCAACCGGCCGACATCTGGTGTTCCGAGGTGCTGGATTGGCAGGAGATGCTGCAGAGCGAGGCCTACCGTCTGCTGGATTTCGAGCAGACAATCCGTCGCAACGCCCATCTCGAGTTGAAAGCGCTGCGCGGACCGATCCGTGTCGACGGGTCGACATTGAAGTCTCCGGTGGCCGCCCCGGAGCTCGGACAGCATACACAGGCGGTTTTCGCCGAACTGAGAGCGGGGCAGGGCGGTGATGACACCGGCACGACTGCCCGACACCACAATGCAACTGTTTGATCACAAGGAGGATAAGATGAAACACCAACGCCTGAAAATGCTGGCCGCCGCCACTGCGCTGCCTTTGCTGATGACCGGAGCGACGCTTGCCGAGGACATCGATTACGGCAATTTCGATGGCTATACCCTGCGCGTCAAACTGATCGGCGGTGCCCAGTACGAGCCGCTCTACGCGGAAATCGAAAAGTGGGAAGAGATGACCGGCGCCAAGGTCGATGTGCTGTCGCGCAAAAACCACTTCGAATTGGACCGCGAGATCAAGCAGGACATTGCCGCCGGCACGCTCGACTGGTGCGTTGGTTCCAACCACACCAGCTTTGCGCCACAATACGGCACGATCTACATCGACCTGAACGGCGTTATCCCGGAAGCAACGCTGGCCGAGTTCCAGCCTCTGGCACTGGCAAACTCCACCGTCGACGGTCGGCTGGTACAACTGCCGCGCCACTCCGACATTTCCAATCTCTACTACAAGAAATCGCTCTATGCGGACCAGGGCAACAAGGACCGGTTCAAGGAAAAACACGGCTACGATCTGGCGCCGCCTGAAACCTGGAACCAGTTCAAGGATCACGCGATCTTCTTCGCCAATGCGCCGGAGTTCTTCGGCACGCAATATGTCGGCAAGGACGAGGCAATCACCGGTCGCTTCTATGAACTGCTCGTCGCCGAGGGCGGCCAGCTCTTCGACGAAAATTGGAACCCGACCTTCAACTCAGAAGCCGGCGTTCGCGCGGTGCAGTGGTTCAAGGACCTTTACGATGCCAAGGCCGTTCCCGCGGGCGTGCTCAACTATCTGTGGGACGATACCGGCCTCGGATTTGCCTCCGGCACGGTTGCTCTGAACCTGGACTGGGCCGGCTGGGCATCGTTCTTCAACGATCCGGCGAACTCCAAGGTGGCCGGGGACATCGGTCTGGTGCGCGCTCCTGTCGGCTCCGGCGGCAAGCGCTCCGGTTGGTCCGGCAGCCATACGTTTTCGATCACCGACAGCTGCGACAACAAGGAGGCGGCCGCGTCATTCATCAGCTTCCTGACCTCGCATGAGCGGCAGATGATCGAGGCCCGCAAGGGGCTGTTGCCGACCCGCGGCAAGGTCTGGGAAGAGGCCATTGGCGAATTCAATGATGCCGGCAACGATTTCATGGTGCTGGTCTTCGAGACCTACGCCCAATCGATGGCCGAGGACGCGTTCACGCCGCCGCTCATTGCGCCGTGGATCGAGGTGTCGAATGAGTTGTGGCCGCGCCTGCAGGCTGCCATTCTCGGCGAAATGACGCCGCAGGAGGCTCTCGACGAGGCAGCCGAATCGGCCCGTGAAGTGATGGAAGACGCAGGTTACCTCTAGTGTCCGAAGCACAAGGCGATTGGCAGTCGGCTTCCGCCGGCGGCCATTCCGAACCAAAAGGCGCAACGGCAGCAAAGCCTGCCAGGCGCCGTTGGCGGCGTGAACGATTCACGCCGCTGCTGCTGCTATCACCGGCGATCATCACGATTCTGCTGGTTGTTCTGATACCATTGCTGTTCTCGCTCTATACAAGCTTCACAGGCTACCGGCTGATCCGGCCCGACAGCCTGTACAACTGGGTCGGGTTCCGCAATTACGAGCGCATTTTCACCGATTACGATTTCTGGGTTGCGTTCGGCCGCACCGTGCTTTTCCTGACGATTGCGCTCAACCTGGAATTCCTGTTCGGCCTTGGCATCGCCCTTTTGATCAACCGGATCACCTGGGGTCAGCGCACGCTGCGCACGATCATGATGTTCCCGATGATGTTCTCGCCCATTCTCGTCGGTTACCAGTTCAAGTTCATCTTCAATGACAACATAGGCATTTTGAACAATGCCCTGCAGGCTCTGGGTCTGAGCGACGGCGCCATTCCCTGGCTGGTCGACAAGCATTTGGCCATGTTCTCGATCATCTTTGCCGAAGTGTGGATGAGCACGTCCATCTTCGCGATCCTGCTGCTGGCTGGCCTGTTTGCCATGCCGCGCGATCCGCTGGAGGCGGCAAAGGTCGACGGCTGCAATCCGTGGCAGGTCTTTCGTCACATCACGCTGCCGTTCCTCATGCCCTTTGCCTTCATTGCCATGACCATCCGCTCGCTCGATGTCGCGCGCGCTTACGATATCGTCGATGTCATGACCGGTGGCGGTCCAGCAGGCCGCACCGAACTTCTGTGGACCATGATCGCCCGTGTCGGTTACGACAATTCACGCATGGGCCAAGCCAACGCCATGGCCTATGTGTCGATCCTGCTGTCAATCGCCTTCACCTACTATTTCTTCCGCAAGCTGATTGCCGCGCGCCGGTACATGGGGGGTGCGGATTGATGACGAGCCACACAAGAAAACGCATTGGCAAGGCCGTTTCCTGGGTGCTGACCTTTCTGCTGATGCTGGTCATCTGCGTGCCGGGGCTGTGGGTCGTCCTTACCGGATTTCGGCCCAATCGCGAGGTGCTGGCCAAGCCGGCAATCTGGATTCCAGAGGAACTTAACCTCAACAATTTCGCACAGATATTCGGCTTCGGCGCCGAACAGGTGGCCATTCCGGTGCCCGCCTATTTTTCCAACTCGCTGATCATCGCTCTCACCAGTACAGTGATCGCCATCCTGATCGGCATGTCCGGCGGCTACGCCTTCGCGCGCTTTCGCTTCAAGTTCAAGGATACGCTGTTTCTGGGTCTGATGCTGTCGCGAACCGTACCGGGCATTGCGCTGTCTTTGCCGGTGTTCATGATCTGGAGCCGTATCGGGCTGATCGATACCCGCCCGGGTCTCATCATCGTCTATGTGGCGCTCAACGTGCCGTTCACCATCTGGCTGATCGACGGCTTCTTCAGGCAGATTCCGAAGGAAATGTCGGAAGCCGCGCAGGTTGATGGTTGCACGCGTTGGCAAGCCTTCTGGCGCATTGAGTTTCCGTTGGCAAAATCCGGCATCGCTTCGGCAGCCATCTTCGCGTTCCTCACGTCCTGGAACGAATATGCGCTGGCCAGTCAGCTGACCCGGTCGACAGACAGCAAGACCCTGCCGGTCGGTCTGATGGATTTCACCGCCCAGTTCACCATCGACTGGGCCGGCATGTCCGCGATGGCGGTGATCATCATCATCCCGGCACTCATTCTCACTTTCATCGTTCAGAAACATTTGATCAGTGGCCTCACCTTCGGCGGGGTCAAGGGATAGACATGGCTGATATCAGGCTTGAAAGCGTCGTTAAGAACTATGGCCGCCTGGAGGTGGTGCACGGTATCGACCTCGACATAGCTCATAACGAGTTCGTGGTGTTGGTGGGTCCGTCCGGTTGCGGCAAGTCGACAACCTTGCGGATGATCGCCGGGTTGGAGGAGATATCCGGCGGCACCATCTCCATCGGTCCGGAGGTTGTCAACGACCTGCCGCCGCGCAAGCGCAACATCTCCATGGTGTTCCAGAACTACGCGCTTTATCCGCATATGAGCGTGCGCGAAAACCTCGGGTTCGGCCTGAAGATCGCCAAGCAACCGGACGCCGTCGTCCAACAACGGGTCGCAGAAGCGGCGGAGATCCTGGGCCTGCAGGAACTCATGGACCGCACGCCGGCCGAACTGTCCGGTGGCCAGCGCCAACGCGTTGCCATGGGGCGGGCGATCGTTCGCCACCCAGAGGCGTTCCTGTTCGATGAGCCGCTGTCCAATCTTGACGCGAAGCTGCGGGTGCAGATGCGCACCGAGATCAAGAAACTGCACCGCAAGGTCAAGACCACGGTGGTCTATGTCACCCATGATCAGGTCGAGGCAATGACCCTGGCCGACCGCATTGTCGTCATGAAAGACGGCTGGATCGAGCAGGTCGGAACACCGATGGAAGTGTTCAACCACCCGGTCAACACGTTTGTCGCAAGCTTTATCGGATCGCCGCCGATGAACTTGATCGAGGCCACCATCGACAATGGCGACATCGTTTTCGGTGACGGGCGAGGGGTTCCTGTCCCGGAGCGGTTGCGCAGCAACGTGGAGACAGGGCAGCGTGTCGTCCTGGGCATGCGGCCTGACGATCTGACACCGCGCGGTCACGGCATCGCCGAAAACGGACACACGGCGTCGATGGAGCTGTCGGTTGATCTGGCAGAGTTGCTCGGCACCGAGACCATCCTCTACACGCAGATCGCCGGCAAGGAAGTGCTCGGCAAGATGTTCGATCCGCGCGAAGTGGCCCAGGGCGAGCGCATGACCTTCAATATCGCGCTTGAGAAGCTGCACCTTTTCGATGCCGGCAGCGAGAAATCGGTGAGGTTGAACTGATGGCGCGTATCGAGCGCATCGAGCTCTCGCTGGTCGACCTCGAACCGCAGGTCGAGCGACACGATGCCATTCAGGCTTTTGTCAGCCAGGAGACACCGATTGTTCGCATCACCGACGCGGATGGAGCCATCGGCACGGGTTACAGCTACACGATCGGCACCGGCGGGCCAGCGATCATGAGCCTGCTGGAAACTACATTGGCGCCGCGTTTGATTGGCCGCGAGGCGGAAGAAATCGAGGCGATCTGGCGCGACCTGCTGTTTGCAACCCATGCCACAGCTGTGGGCGCCATTACCTCGCTGGCCCTGGCTGCCATCGACACCGCGCTGTGGGATCTGCGCTGTCGTCGCGCCGGGTTGCCGCTTTGGCGGATGGCCGGCGGTGCACGCAACTCCGTTCCGCTCTATTCGACGGAAGGCGGCTGGCTCCAGCTGGCGCCAGAGCGTCTTGTCGAAGACGCGATTGAAATGCGCGAACGGGGATTTGCCGGATCCAAAGTCAAAATAGGCAAGCCGACGGCCGCTGAAGACCGGGAGCGGCTCAGCGCCGTTCGCGAGGCCGTCGGTGACCGGTATCAGATCCTGACCGACGCCAATCAGTGCTTCTCGCTGTCGGAGGCCATGCGCCGCGCGGACATGCTGGCTGAACTGTCCATCGGTTGGTTCGAAGAGCCATTGCCAGCCGACGATATCGGTGCTCACGCCTCGCTCAACAGGCACTCGCGCGTGCCGGTCGCCGTTGGCGAAAGCCTCTATTCGATCAGCCAGTTCAAGGATTATCTGCAGCAACGTGCCTGCACCATTGTCCAGGCCGATGTTGCCCGTATCGGCGGAATCACGCCGTGGCTGAAGGTCGCCCACATGGCTGAGGCGTTCAACGTCTCGATCTGCCCCCATTTCCTCATGGAGCTTCATGTCAGCCTCGTATGCGCCGTACCAAATGCGCCGATGCTGGAATACATCCCACAACTCGACGCTATCACCACGTCGCGACTCGACGTTCGCGACGGACACGCGATCCCACCGGCGGATCCGGGACTGGGGATCGGTTGGGACTGGCAGGCGATCCATAACCGCGAAACGCACGCACGGGCCATCACATAGGAGAATGAAATGCAAAGAATGGGCATGGTTCTCGGCCTCCAGGCCGACAAGGTCGCCGAATACAAACGCTTGCACGCATCGGTGTGGCCCGAGATCCTGGCCAAGATCAGCGAATGCAACATCACCAACTATTCGATTTTCCTGAAGGAGCCCGAGAACCTGCTGTTCGGCTACTGGGAATATGTGGGCACGGACTTCGAGGCGGATGCTGCGCTGATGGCGGCTGATCCGAAAACCCAGGAATGGTGGGATGTGTGCATGCCATGCCAGGTACCGTTGGAGACACGACAGGAAGGTGAATGGTGGGCGATGATGGAGGAAGTGTTCCACCATGACTGATCCGCGCATCGAACCGTTTCGCGCCTGCTACACCAGCGTAATTCACGACGTCATGCGGTCGATGGACATGCGGAATTTCACGCTGCCTCCACGCATCAAACCACTGCTGTCGGATCACACTCTGTGCGGGCCGGTGTTCACTGTCGAAGGCCGCATCGACGAGTCCGCCGATCCGCATGAGACGCTGCTCGCCTGGACTGGCCTGCTGTCGCAATGCAAGCCTGGGCACATCTGGACTGCCCAGCCACACACCCATGCGATTGCCCAGATGGGTGAACTTTCGGCAGAGACCCTGCATCGCAAGGAGGTGCTCGGTTGCGTGCTGGACGGCGCGTTGCGCGACAGCGATTTCATTCGCAAGCTGGGCTTCGCCTGCTGGCGGACACACCACACGCCCCGGGACATCGTCGGGATGTGGCTGCCGACAGGCACTGAAGTCGACATCATGATGGATGACGTTCTGATCCGACCCGGTGACTGGCTGCACGGTGATGGCGACGGGATGGTTCGCATCCCGCACGAACATCTCGACGAAATTTTGCAGAAGTCGGCCGAAGCGATGCAGACCGAAAGCAAGGTGCGGGCGGCCATCCTTCAGGGCATGGACCCGCAGGAGGCCTACCTGAAATACGGCAAGTTCTGATGCGTATCACGGAGCTCGACATTCGCTGTTGTCGTCTCGACCGGGCAGCCATTCCCGGAGAGGCCATGCGTGATGGTATTGCCCAGGACGGGCTCGAGTTCCTGGTGTTCACACTGAAGGAGGAGAGCGGCCTGTCGGCATCGATGTTCGGCTTTGCAGGCCGTTCGGCTCTGGGGTCCGGACACCTTGCCGCCGCGTCGTTGCGTCCATTTTTTGTCGGCCGCAATGCACTCGACCGGGAAGCCGCATGGCAAGACTGGCGGGTCGCCGACCGGTGGTGGCACCACCTGCCAATCTATCTCTATGGTCCTGTCGATTGCTGTCTGTGGATCCTTGCTGCACAGGCCGCAGGACAGCCATTGTGGCGCTATATCGGCGGCGTTCGCAGTGAAGTGCCGGTCTACGCTTCGTCGCTGGTTCTTCCTGACGTCGAAGCCTATGCGGCGGAGGCAGCCACGGTGCGAGATGCCGGGTTCAAGGCCTACAAAACACATCCGCCCGGACGGGACTTCGATGAGGACGTTGCCATCCACCGAGCCGTCCGCGAAGCGGTCGGGCCCGACTTCGCGTTAATGGCCGATCCCGTTGCCGCCTATTCGCTGGAGCAGGCAGTTCGTTTCGGGCGCGAACTCGAAACGCTTGGTTATCAGTGGCTGGAAGAACCAATGCCGGATGAGAATTTTGCCGCTCTGCGCGAGCTCACCCGGATCCTGGACATACCCGTCATCGGTACCGAAGTCCTCGCGAAACACCCCTACAGTGTCGCTGAATGTGTCTCCACCCGTGTTGTCGATGCCGTTCGTGCCGACGTTTCCTGGACCGGGGGCATTACCGGGTCTTTGAAAACGGCGCGCCTCGCCGAGGCTTTCCACATGAATTGCGAATTGCACACCACGATTTTCCATCCGCTTGAGCTGGTCAATCTCCACCTCAACGGCGCCGTTGCAAACTCCACCTATCTCGAATTGCTCTGGCCGACGAGCCAATTCGATTTCGGATTGCAGGCGCCGCTGCCGATCGAAGACGGGATTGCTCGCATGCCCGAAATTCCCGGCCTCGGGATCGATCTCGATTGGGATCTGATCGACGATGCTACGGTTGCCGCAGTGTGAGGAACGGCATGCAGCACAGTCATTGCGCACCGGCAGACCGCGACACCGACGAGCGCCTGTTGATGCTGTCGCCAGGCGATAATGTCGCTGTTGTTTTGCGCGCGCTGTCTGAAGACGAACAGATCCAGGTGCGCGGTCGGGACGTTCGAGTGCACGCACATATTGCAATGGGGCACAAGATCGCCATCGCTCGGGTCGAGCCTGGCAGCAAGATCATCAAATACGGTGCACCCATCGGTTTGGCGACCCGTCCCATTGATATTGGCGATCATGTGCACCTGCACAATATCCGCAGCGATTATACGCCATCCCACTCGCTCGACGGGGCGCGGGAGGAGAACTCCGATGATGTTTGAAGGCTACTTGCGCAACGACGGACGAAAGGGGATTCGCAACATCATCGCCGTCGCCTACCTGGTCGAATGCGCTCACCACGTGGCCCGGGAGATAGCGTACCCCTTCCGGAAGGACGCGCATGTCATTGGATTTCCGGGCTGCTTTCCGAACGACTATGCCCAGCGGATGATGGAGAGCCTGTGTACGCATCCCAATGTCGGCGCTGTCCTGCTGGTTTCGCTGGGCTGCGAAAGCTTCAACCGGTATCGACTGGAAAAACAGGTGCAGGACAGCGGTCGGCCGGTGAAAACCGTTGTTATTCAGCGGGAAGGTGGAACTCTTTCGTCCATAGCAGCCGGACAAGATTGGCTGGAAGAGCAGCTGACTTTGCTTCGCACGGCATCGAAAGTGCCGATGGCTGTATCCGATCTCGTTGTCGGCACGATCTGTGGCGGCTCCGATGGCACCAGCGGAATTTCAGGCAACCCGGCAGTCGGTCGAGCCTTCGACCGACTGGTAGCAGACGGCGCAACTTGCATATTCGAGGAGACCGGCGAACTGATCGGTTGCGAGGAAATCATGGCAAGTCGCGCTGCGACACAGGAACTGGCCGACGAACTGCGCGCTTCCGTGGCCAAGGCTGCCCGCTACTACGCCGAACTCGGATTTGGCAGTTTCGCCGCGGGCAATGCGGATGGCGGGTTATCGACCATCGAGGAGAAATCGATGGGTGCCTACGCCAAGTCGGGCCGGTCGCAGATATCCGGCCTGATCAAACCGGGTGACAGGCCACCGAAGGGCGGACTCTATCTGATGGACGTAGTGCCCGACGGGGAAGTGCGTTTCGGATTTCCGAACATCTCCGACAATGCCGAAATCGTCGAAATGATGGCGTCCGGTGCCCACCTGACGTTGTTCGTGACCGGACGCGGTTCGGTCGTCGGCTCGGCCCTGGCTCCGGTCATCAAGATCGCGGCCAACCCAGTCATGTATGACCGGTTAAGCGAGGACATGGACGTCAACGCCGGCCGCATCATCACTGGCAAGGCGTCGCTGGACGAGATCGGTGATGAAATCTATGACAGTTTGCTGAAGGTCGCGGCCGGTGAACCGACCAAGTCGGAAGCGCTGGGCCATGCCGAATTCATTTTGACGTACAAAACTTTCGAGCCCCTGGGTCCGGCTTGTTTGCCGGTTTGAGAATTGGTGATTTCGGTGCAATTGTCGCTTGGGAAAAGAATCAAAAATCAAAGCTTTCAACGAGGGCATTCATGGGAAGATTGAACAACAAGACCGCCTTGGTCACAGCCGCCGGACAGGGCATCGGCCGAGCTTCGGCGCTGGCTATGAAGGCGGAAGGTGCGCGGGTTTTCGCCACGGACGTCGATGAGGACGCGCTGAAAAGCCTCGCCGCGGAGGGGCTGGAGACATTCAGGTTCGATGTGCTCGACCCATCGGCAATCGATGCCGCAGCCGAAACCGTCGGCGCACCGGACATTCTGTTCAACTGTGCCGGCTACGTGGCGAACGGCACGATCCTCGATTGCGACGAGGAACAATGGGATTTTTCCTTCCGACTCAACGTCACCGCCATGTACCGCATCATTCGTCGCTTCCTGCCTGCCATGATCGACAATGGCGGTGGCTCGATCATCAACATGTCGTCGGTGGCGTCCTCCGTGATTGCCGCGCCGAACCGGTTCGTCTACGGAGCGTCAAAAGCTGCGGTCGTTGGAATAACCAAATCTGTGGCTGCCGATTTCGTCAGTGACGGCATTCGGTGCAACGCCATCTGTCCCGGTACCGTTGAATCACCGTCACTGCACGAGCGCATGCGCGCCAATGACGACTACGAGGCGGCTCGTGCCGCATTCATTGCCCGCCAGCCGATGGGGCGCCTGGGAACTGCCGAAGAGATAGCCGCACTCGTCGTGTACCTTGCGTCCGACGAGTCGGCCTACACCAGCGGTGTCGCCCACGTCATTGACGGCGGCTGGGCCAATATCTGACCCGAGGAGGAAATCATGGTCGCGCTTATCGATACCCACCAGCACCTGGTCTATCGGGACGCCGCCGGCTATGGCTGGACGGACGACATTCCGGTTCTTGCCAACCGGGCCTTCACACTTGAAGACTATCAGGGCCTTGCCGGTCCCGATGCCGTCAGCGGCACCCTGTTCATGGAAACCGGCGTCGACGATGCCGACTATCAGGCGGAAGCCCGCTTCGTTGCCGAACTGGCCCAACGGCCTGGCAGCCGCATTTTGGGCCTCATCGCGTCATGCCGCCCGGAAACGGATGACGGCTTCGACGCCTGGCTGGAGGAATGCGAATCCTTGAACGTGGTCGGATTTCGCCGGATTCTGCACGTGGTGCCGGACGATCTCTCACAGACAGAGGCGTTCCGTGCCAATGTTCGCAAAATGGGTGATCGCGGTAAAACCTTCGACATGTGCTTTCTGACGCGGCAATTGCCACTGGCGGTGGAGCTCGCCAGGGCCTGCGACAACACGCGCCTGATCCTCGACCATTGCGGCGTACCCGACATCGCAGGTGGCGGGCTCGATCCCTGGCGCGATCACATACGCGATCTCGCGGCTTTGCCCAGTGTTTCCTGCAAATTGTCGGGCATTTTGGCGTATTGCTCACCAGGAGAGGCAACTCTTGACGCCATCCGCCCCTATGTCGACCACGTGCTCGATGTCTTTGGGCCAGATCGCATGGTCTGGGGTAGCGACTGGCCGGTCGTCGACATGGCCAACGGTCTTCCCGACTGGCTTTCGGTAACGGACACGATCCTGGCCGGACTTTCACAGGACGAAGCTGCGAAAATTGCCGGCCAGAATGCGATCGACATCTACCATATCAACCGGAACTGACGTCTATCCGGCTCGATACTGCGGCGCTGATGCCAGGTAGCTGCCATAGGCATCGGCGTTCGGATAGGAGAACTGCTCCGCCAGCGGATTGGAGCGCTTGCGCTTGCGGGCTCCGATATCCGCCAGCAGCTCGTCGAAATGCTTGAAGTGGAACGGCGCTGAACAAAGGCCGCCATAGACCTTGGCCGCCGGTCGCTCGCGGCGTTTCCAATCAAGCATCCTGTCGATGTTGTCGCGCATCTCCTGGTCACTCGGCTGGTTGGCCAAATGGCCGTCGGCATAACGAACCAGCCAGTTGGCGATCATTTCCGACGACAGCACGGAACAGAAGCTCGAGTTGAAGCCGACAAAGCCCATGTCGGGCAGATCCGGATTCACAGAAAGACGATAGACGCGATACTGGCCGTCGGCTTCAATCAGCCTGTCGAGGTAGTCCTTGGCTAGGTACGGCACGCCGAGCTTCCATCCGACGCCGAGAATGGCGAGATCGCAACCGACCTTGTCGCCGTTGGTCAGCACGACCTCGCCGCCCTCATAGCGTTCGAACGTTCCGCGAATTGGCTTGACGGACCCATCCTTGAACGCTTCGAACAGGCCTGGTGTCACGATCGGAATGGAACAGGACACATCTTTTTCGATCGGCACATCCGGAACCATGTCCCACTTTTTCAAGCCGAGTTGCAGTTTCAGCATGGTCTCGAGGCCGCGAAAATTGGCCCAGACAATCGGCTTGAAGACCGCCGCCACGGTTCTTTGAGCCCAGTTCCGCCCCCAACTGTTGAACTGCTGCTCCTGCGCCCGCATGTAGAGCAGCCGCTTGAAGTTGATGCCGCCAACAAAATAAGGCACCCGCCAGACTGGCTCTCGATAGACAAGGGTGACCGCCTTGGCGCCGTTGTTGGCCGCATTCACCGCGATGTCTGTCGCTGATTTCGAACCACCGAGCACGACCACACGCTTGCCGCCGACGATACTGGGGTCGGTGTATTCCGACGAGTGCATCACCTGACCACCCGCGGCGACGAAGTCGTCCTGACCCGGGTGCGTGATGATGTTCTTGTCGGAGAACTGGCCGGTACAAACGGCAACGAAATCGAAATCCTCCGTCGTCGTTTCCCCGCCGGCCTCCAGGGTCAGCGTCCAGCCGGGTTGGCCGTCGGCGCGCCGATCCATCGAACGAACATTGGTGTTGAGGCGGAAATTGTTTTTCAAATCATGCTTTTGCGCATAGGAGTGCAGGTAAGCGTGAACCTGCGGTCCCTTGGGCCATTCCGGATACTCGGCCGGCATCGGGTGGTCGGAAAAGCGGTACAGGTCCTTCGGAGACTGTGTCTGCACATCCGGATAGGAGCGGGACAGTTCCCACACGCCGCCGAAATCGTGGCTGCGCTCGATCCCGTGAACATCGTGCCCGCGTTCCTTGAACGCTTTAGCCGCGGCCAATCCGCTGACGCCGCCGCCGATTACGGCGACCTTTTTCTGCTTCGTCATGATGGGTCCTCGAAACGAATTATCAGGCTTCGTCCGGCGGCGGAAGGAAGTCCACCTCATGCATGGCCGACAGGCGCACCAACTCTTCCGGGTCAGTCACACCGTCCAAGGCGCCGAATAGCGCGAACAGCTTTCGCGACGGGGCGACCCCGAACACGCAGGTCGCCGTTGCTCCGGATCGGTTGAAGATCCCATGCGCCAAACCCATCGGCATGCGGATCGTGTCGCCGGGACCGGCTTTGTGCACGGCATCGCCGAACTCAATCTCGAGATTGCCGTCGAGCATGGTAATCCACTCGTCCTGAGTGGGATGGATATGCGGCGGCACAAAGGTGTCGGCCGGGATCACGGCATGCCATACGAAGGCATTTTCGCTGTGCATTTTAGGCGTGTAGGTGTGCCCGACAACGTTCCAACTTGTTCCGTCGAGCCCATCGGCTGCGGCAGTCACTCCGGCAGTGTTTGTCATGGTTGCATTCCCTTTTTTGCGGTTCGCAACAACGATAGGCGGCTGACGGTCCGGCTCCTTATCCAAAAAACGAAAATAAAGTGATGGTTGGTCGTCCGGAGACTGCAAGGATTTGATTCAGACCGCCGACTGGAGAATACTTGTCCGATGAGCAATGGAGCACGACCAGAAACGGCGGCGCCGCTTCGACGCCATCGCCTGTTTCGAAGTTCCGAACTGGATCAGGCGCGGGAATTTGTGGCGAGCAAGTTCTGCCGCCATCGGCTCGAACGCGTGAATCGCGAGGACCGCTTCGACGCTTGCCATCATCATGCGCCCGGCATCGGCATGTCGCTCAACTACATTCGCTACGGCGCCGACGTGGAAATCGAGCCGGGCGAGCTGGGCTCCTTTTATCTCATCCAGATTCCGGTGAAAGGCGAAGCATGGGTCCGCAATGGTCGAACCGATGTCTGTGCGACGACCGCGACACCCAGCGTGCTCAACCCGGACTCCTATACCACTATGCGCTGGTATGCCGGTTGCGAAAAGCTCCTGCTGCAAATCGACAGAGAAGCCCTTCAGGCCACGGCCGAACAGCTGATTGGACGGCGGTTGCCCGGACCGGTGGAGTTCGAGCCGCGTATCGCTTTCGAACGCCCGGAAATGAGGCACTGGTGGCGGCGGGTGCGCGCCGTCGTGCGCGCGGCGGACGACGATCGCTTGTTTGCCTCCGGCAATAGCCTGTCCCAGAGATTGGTCGAAGAGGAACTGATCGAGGCGTTTTGTCTTCGGCAACCGTCCAATATCAGCCATTACCTCGAGAACGATCCAGGACGAGTTGCGCCGGCTCATGTGAAGCGTGCCCAGCGGTTCATTCAGGACAATTTGCGCCGGCCCATAACCATCGCGCAAATCGCTCAGGCTGCCGGCGTGACACCACGCTGTCTTCAATTGGGATTCCGTGCCGCGTGCGACATGACCCCGCTTCAGTACGTCCGCTTCGAACGGCTGCTTGGAGCCAACTATGATTTGATGCGCGCCCAACCCGGTGTCAGCGTCGCCGATATAGCCTACGATTGGGGCTTCACCCATCTCGGGCGATTTTCCATCGACTACCGCCGAACTTTCGGCCAGTCACCAAGCGAGCGGCTGCGACGGCACTGAGCCGGCTAGACAAACGGTCGAGACTTATCCCCCAAGTGTCTCAAATACGGCATGGCGTGTCCAAATGCGGCAAGGAAATGTCGCACGGCGGGTCGTCGCCAACCGCTTCAACCTGTTAGGTTTTTGTCACATGGGAGGCTCGAGGCTCAAGGTCGGGGAGGAAAACTGACCATCTGCCGGCAGGTGTTTTTGGTTGACTTGGCACCGTCGCTGTTGCGAACATCCCAGTAAGAATAAGCACTTGGTCTTTGGCACAGCCGATGACCAAACAACCAGGAGGGGATCATGGGAGGCGTATTGCCGCTTATAGGCAGACGGCTATTGCTTGGTCTGGTGACACTGCTTGTGGTGTCAGTCATCATTTTCGGGGCCGTTGAAATGCTGCCCGGCGACGTTGCCCAGCAGATTTTGGGGCAATCGGCGACCGACGAGACGGTGGCCGCGCTGCGTGAAGAACTGGGGCTGAACAGGCCCGTTTACACCCGTTATCTCGACTGGCTTGGCGGCGCGGTGCAGGGCGATTTCGGCGTCTCGCTGGCCAACAAGCGATCAGTCGCCGAACAACTGGGGCCGCGCTTCGCCAACACCTTGTGGCTGGCGTTAGTGGCAGCAGCCATATCGGTGCCGCTGGCCATCGGCCTCGGCGTTCTGGCTGCACTTTATCGCAACTCGGTTTTCGATCGCGTCGCCAACGCACTCAGTCTTGTTTCGATATCCTCGCCTGAGTTCTTTCTCGGCTACATTCTCATCGTGTTCTTCGCCGTACAGAACCAGATCTTTCCGGCAATCTCCAATGTCACACCCGACATGGAATTTGGGGAACGGTTATACCGAACCATGCTGCCGGCCTTGACGCTCGCCATGGTGGTCACGGCCTACATGATGCGCATGACCCGGGCGGCGATCATCAACCTGCTTGCATCACCTTATATCGAGATGGCCCGCCTTAAGGGGGTTCCCAACTCCAAGGTGATTACCCGCCACGCACTGCCCAACGCGCTGGCGCCCATTATCAACGTCGTGGCACTCAACATCGCCTATCTGATTACCGGTGTGGTGCTCGTCGAAGTGGTCTTCGTTTATCCGGGTGTTGGCCAGTTGCTGGTCGACAGTGTGACCAAGCGTGACTTCCCGGTCGTCCAGGCCTGCTGCCTGATCTTCGCTGCCACCTTCATCCTGCTCAATCTCATAGCGGATGTCGGCGCCATTCTGTCCAACCCGCGCCTGCGGCACCCCAAGTGAGGATCGGATAATGCTTACCTTTGTTATCATTTATTACGCATTCCTGATCGTCGCCTGCTGCGTGGCGGGCTACTATCAGGCTCGCACACCGCTGCTGCTGCTGTTTACGCTGCTCTGTGTCTCTCTGATATCCGGATTGCTTGGCGGCGCTGAGGTGCTGGTCAACATCACGATTGGTGTCGCCCTTCTGGCGGCGGCAGGCGGTCTTGCCTACAGCTTCCGCGAAAGCCTCATCCAGTTGCTGCCGCCAAACGGTGCAAAGCTGATGCGCACGGCGCCGCTGACCGCGGCCTTCGGTTTGCTGGTGATCATTGCCTATATCATCGCGGCCGTGTTCGCGCCGGTGATCGCACCCTTCGGCGAAGCGGAGGTTGTCGGAAGTTCGTTCGCGCCGCCGGACGACGTGATGTTGCTCGGAGGGGATCAGCTGGGACGCGACCTCTTCAGCCGGCTAATCTATGGCGCGCGCAACACCGTCGGCATTGCGCTGATGACCACGGCCATCGCCTTCGTGGTCGGCACGATCGCCGGTCTCGTTGCCGCTCAGCTCGGCGGTTGGGTGGATCAGGTTCTCGGCCGCATCGTCGATACGCTGATGGCCATTCCGCAGTTGATCTTTGCCCTGCTGCTTCTGACCATCGTCGGCACCAGCGTGATCAACCTGACCCTGGTTATCGCGTTGCTCTATTCGCCGCTGATCTTCCGCCTCGTTCGAGCTGTCGCAGGCAACATCGTCGTCATGGACTATATCGAGGCGGCCCGGCTGCGCGGTGAATCAACCTGGTACCTGATCACCCGGGAAGTTCTGCCCAACATCACGGCACCGCTGGCTGCCGAGTTCGGTCTGCGCTTCTGCTTCGTATTCCTGGCGATTTCAGCGCTGTCCTTCCTGGGGCTGGGCATCCAGCCGCCGACCGCTGACTGGGGTTCGATGGTGCGTGAGAACGCCACGCTGATCTCATTCGGTGAGGTCACGCCGCTGATCCCCGCCGCTGCAATCGCGTTGCTGACGGTTGCGGTCAACTTCGTTGTTGACTGGATGCTGCACATTTCCTCCGGATTGAAGGAATAGAACATGGCTAAAGAAAAAAGCGTCCTGCTGGAAATCAAGGACCTCAAGATCGAGGGTTATTCCGACGAGCAGTGGATCGAAATCGTTCACGGTGTCGATCTGACCCTGCATCGCGGTGAGGTGATGGGCCTGATTGGTGAGTCCGGTGCCGGCAAGTCCACCATCGGATTGGCGGCGATGGGTTTCACCCGCGACGGCTGCCGCATCTCCAATGGCACGGTGCTGTTCGACGGCATGGACCTGACGACCGCGACGCGAGCCGAGCGGCGGGTGCTGCGCGGTTCGCGTATCGCCTATGTGGCTCAGTCGGCTGCCGCGTCATTCAACCCGGCCCACAAGCTGATCGACCAACACACCGAGTCGGCTCTGCTGCATAAGATCAACACCAAGGCGGAGAGCCAGGCCGACGCGATCGAGCTCTATCGCCGTCTGCGGCTGCCCAATCCTGAGGAAATCGGCTTCCGCTATCCGCACCAGGTTTCCGGCGGCCAGTTGCAACGCGCCATGACGGCGATGGCGATGAGCTGCCGCCCGGACCTGATCATCTTCGACGAGCCGACGACGGCGCTTGACGTGACGACCCAGATCGAGGTGCTCGCTGCTATCAGAGACATCGTCGATCAGTTCGATACGGCAGCACTTTATATCACCCACGACCTCGCGGTCGTGGCGCAGATGGCCGACCGCATCAAGGTGTTGCTCAAGGGCGATGAGGTTGAAGAGGCCGACACGCGCAAGATGCTGTCCGACCCATCGGAAGATTATACAAAGTCACTCTGGGCAGTGCGGAGCTTCCAGCGTGACCAGAAACCACCACCGCCGAAGGATGAAACTCCGCTGATTTCGGTCAAGGGTGTTTCAGCCTCCTACGGGCCCGTGCAGGTGCTCGACAGCGTTTCCTTCGACATCTATCGCGGCCAGACGGTTGCGGTCGTTGGGGAATCGGGATCCGGCAAGTCCACCACGGCCAGGTGCATCACCGGCCTGTTGCCGCCAACCCATGGCGATATTCTCTACGAAGGCAAGGCCATGCCACGGCGTTACCAGGACCGCACAAAAGACCAGCTGCGCCACGCGCAGATGATCTACCAGATGGCCGACACAGCGCTTAATCCGAAAAAGTCGATCGGCGAAATCATCGGCCGGCCTGCCCAGTTCTACGGAGGCCTGCGTGGTGCCGATCTGAAGAAGCGGGTCGACCAGCTGCTCGACCAGATCGAACTGGAACCGTCGCTCTACTATCACAGGCTGCCGTCCGAACTGTCCGGCGGACAGAAGCAGCGTGTGGGCATCGCGCGCGCTCTGGCGGCCGAGCCAAGCTTCATTATCTGTGACGAGGTGACGAGCGCGCTCGACCAGCTGGTCGCCGAAGGTATTCTTCGCCTGCTCGACCGGCTGCAGAAGGACCTGAATCTGGCCTACATGTTTATCACCCACGATCTGGCGACGGTGCGTTCGATTGCCGACGTGGTTGTGGTGATGAAAGAAGGCAAGGTCGTCGAGATGGGGCCGAAGGACGAGATGTTCAAACCGCCGCATCACGAATACACGGACCTGCTGTTGTCATCGGTTCCCGAAATGGATCCGGATTGGCTCAGCAAGCTGCTCGAAGAGCGCGGCGTCGACAATGTCGGCGAAGCTGCCAACCAAAAGTAAAAGAAACCCGGCGGGGCTTGCGCCGACCGCCGGGCCTCTTGAAGATAATAAAACCCCGGACCTGTTGAACTGCCCCCCAAAAGTTGGACGGTTCATTGGCTGGGACGATTTAAGGGCTGGGTCCTGTATTGTACAGGGCTCAGCCCTTTGAGTTTCAGTTTGATGCGGTCGTGATTGTAGTATCGAATGTAATCTGCAATTCCGTTTTGCAGAGCGATGACGCTGTCGAAGCGGTTTTGGTGGAAGAACTCGGACTTGAGGGTGGCAAAGAAGCTCTCCATGGCGGCGTTGTCGAGGCAATTGCCCTTGCGTGACATGCTCTGATTTATGTTGTGCTCGCGCAGCATGCGCTGCCAGGTCGGCATCTGGTACTGCCAACCCTGGTCGGAATGCAGGATCGGTCGATCATCGTCGCGTAATCGGCTCACGGCCTTGATGAGCATGGTCTCGACGAGTTTGAACATCGGCCGCCTGGCGGTTTCGAAGGCGATAATTTCTCCGTTATAGAGATCCATGACGGGTGACAGAAAGAGCTTCTGGCCGGCTACGTTGAACTCCGTTACATCGGTTACCCATTTCTGATTGGCCTGCTCGGCCGTGAATTGCCGCTTGACCAGATCGGGTGCGATGCGTCCCGCCTCGCCCCTGTAGGAGCGATACTTCTTGGGCCTTACGGTTGATCGCAATCCGAGTTCGCCCATCAAACGCTGGACGGTCTTGTGATTGACGATCTCTCCTGCTGCGCGCAATGCGGCCGTCACCCGGCGATAGCCGTAACGGCCCTTATGCGTCACAAAAGTCGACCTGATCCGGCCCTTCAGTGCGGCATGCCGGTCGGGCCGGGCTAATACCTTTTGCTGATAGTAGAAGGTACTGCGAGCCAGCCCTGCAAGCTTCAACAGCCCCCCAAGCGGATAAACCGGCCTCAACGCTTGGATGACTTGCGCTTTTTGGGCGCTTGTTCCCGCGTTAAGGCGTCCAGCTTTTTTAGATAGGCATTCTCCATGCGCAGATGGTTCAGTTCCGCCAGGAGTTCCTCACGGCTCTTGGCCTTGTCGTCAACAGGAACCTCAGATCCGGGCGGCTTGCCTGACTTGCCCAACTTTCGCTGCCTCCCTTTGCGGCGCGGAGCCAGAGCTGCCAGACCACCGCGTTCATAACGTCGCTCCCAGTCCGAAAGGCAACCGGCATTACGAATGTTGAAAATCGCAGCCACCTGACGGCGCGAGAGCCCATCCTCCCACATTCGCCGCAGAACAGACAGCTTGAATGCTGCGCTATAGTGGCTGAATTTCTTCTCCAGGCCCGCCTGACCATGCCGCGCATGGATATCAATCCATTTGCGAACCGTGGAGTGATCAATACCAAACCGTTCACTCACTTCACGGTAGCTGTGATCACCAGCCCCGTAGAAATCAACAACCGACTGTTTGAAAGACAAGCTGTATTTGGACATGCAAAACCCCCGAAGGTTGATGTCCAACTTTCGGGGGTCAGTTCATGTTTGGTCCGGGGTTTCTTTTTCGATTATCCGAACCACCAGCGCTGGTAAGCACGGGCACCGTCCAGCTCCCAGTTGGAAGCAATGAACTCGCCATGCATGACGTTGTCGCGCCGTGCCATTGTGCGATTGCGGAAGAACGGAACGATGGTGCCGCCGTCGTCGCGGCATAGCAGCTGCATTTCCTTGTACATGTCGCCGCGCTTGGCGTCGTCAAGCTCGGCCTTGGCAGCAAGCAGCAGCTCGTTAAAGCGTGGGTTCCGCCAATGGCTTTCGTTCCAGGCAGCATCATCCTTGTATGCCAGCGAGAACATCACGTCCGGCGTTGGCCGTGCGCCCCACTGGACGAAGATGAATGGCTTGACCAGCCAGACGTTCGACCAGTAGCCGTCCGCCGGTTCACGCACGACATTGATGTTGATACCGGCCGACCTGGCGTGTTCTGCATACAGAACACACATGTCGACGGCGCCGCTCATCACACTGTCAGCGGCCGATAGATTGACGTCAATAGAACCCAGTCCGGACTTCTCCATGTGGAACTTGGCCTTGTCCGGGTCGTACTGACGCTGCTCCAGATCCGCCCAATAGGGCAGGGACGGCGCAATCGGGTGGTCGTTGCCGATGCTGCCGTAGCCGAAAAGGATTTTTTCGATGATCTCTTCTCGGTTGATGGCGTATTTCAGCGCCAGCCGGACGTCGACATTGTCGAACGGCGCCTGGTCGCAGAACATCGGCAGTGTTACGTGCGAGCCGCTGGGCACGTCGTCGATCTTGATCCCCGGCGCACGTTGCAGCAGACCCACTGTTTTCAAGTCGACGTCGGTGATGGCGTCGATATCGCCGGTGATCAGTGCCGTCTGGCGGGCATTGGCGTCATTGAGTGCCAGCATGGTAACGGAGTCGAAATAGGCGCCCTCACGGTGCCAGCCGTCATGTTTGACGAGCTCAGAGCGAACGCCAGGCTCGTGATTGACGATCTTGTATGGACCGGTGCCGTCGCCGCTCTGCCAGTCGATGCTGTCGCCCTTCGCCGGCAGGATGACAAGGTGATAGTCAGAGACCAGGTAAGGCAGGTCGGCGTTACCCGAGGACAGCTTGATGACGACGGTATCATTGCCTTCAGCCGTGATGTCGGTCACGTCCGTCAGCAGCGCTTTCGCCGCCGAAGTGGTCTCTTCTCCCCTGTGAAAGTTCAGAGACGCAATGACGTCTTCAACGGTCAGGGCCTTGCCGCTGTGGAAGGTGATTCCGGGAGCGATCTTGAAGCGCCACTCGGATGCATCGGGGGTTGCTTCCCAGCTTACCGCGACGTCTGGGCCAAGCTCGTTGGTGTTGGTGATTTCGGTCAGATAGCTGCGGCTGGCATGCGACAGCTGGATCATGTAGACACTTTCCGTCGTGCCCGGGTCGAGGCTGTCGGCTGTGTTGCCGTCGTGAACACCAACGCGGAACGTTCCGCCCTTTTTGGGTGTTTGTGCGGCGACATCCGTCGACCACAGCGTCGAAGCAGCGGCGACCGTTGCACCGGTTGCAAGCGCGCCTTCCATAAATCCGCGGCGATTGAGGCGTTTCTTTCGAGCAGCCTCCACGATGGCCGCCAAAATGGCGTCTGTTTCTCGATTGCTCATAGTGTCTCCCTTACTTATGAGGCGTTATTTTTTTGGCTCACCCAATAAATTAGCCAACTCCGGTGGAAAATCTAGCGGTAAATCCCAACCTGTTGGCGCCACTCCCTTTTTTGGCGCACCTCCGAGTCAGCGCGCTTAGAGTGCAAATCGTCGCGTCGCTCGCGCAGTGCAAAAAGCGACACCCAGGTGTCGAATTGCGCTCGTGCATAGAATGTCGTGTATCGGCGCGCCCCGGACCCTTGTGTTGAAGGATCTTTCGCCATCAGCGGCATCCTGCCGGAACACAACGGTTCCGGGCCGACGTAAGGGCGACTATTCGGGACAAACTCAATTTGCACTTGCGGCGGGAATTTCTCGTGATACGTTCACAAAAAAAATAATACGAGTAGGGGAGTGAAACGCTGCATGCAAGCGTGCGCGTACGGAGTATTTCATGTCTGACGGTTCGGGGACCGTCCTGGATGTCAAGGACCTGAGGACCGTATTTCAGACGGGCCAAGGGCAAATTCACGCAGTCAATTCGGTCAGCTTCGATCTCAAGCCTGGTGAACTACTGGGAGTTGTAGGCGAGAGTGGCTCGGGCAAATCCGTGACCATGATGTCACTGATCGGTCTGCTGCCGTCACCGCCGGCGATGATCGAGGGCGGCCAGGTCAGTTTCGACGGAATGGACCTGCTGCGCGCCAGCGACGATGAGTTGCGTTCCGTGCGCGGAGCCAGCATTGGGTTCATCTTCCAGGACCCCATGACATCGCTCAACCCGGTCTTTACCGTCGGCTTTCAACTGATGGAGCCGCTTCGCAAACACATGGGCATGACCCATGCGGAAGCGCGTGGCCGGGCGGCAGAGTTGCTTTCGCTCGTTGGCATTGCCGATCCTGAAAAGCGCCTGTCGGATTTTCCACATCAGTTTTCCGGCGGCATGAGGCAGCGTGTGATGATCGCCATCGCGTTGGCTTGCGATCCAAAGGTTCTGATCGCCGACGAGCCGACAACGGCGCTCGACGTAACTATCCAGGCACAGATCATCGACCTGATGAAGGATTTGCGCCGCAAGCTCGGTATGGCCATCATCTGGATCACCCATGATCTCGGCGTCATCGCCGGTATCGCCGACCGGGTGATGGTGATGTATGGCGGCCAGGTTGTCGAACAGGCACCGGTCGACGAGTTGTTTGCCAATCCTCAACACCCCTATACGCGTGCGCTGCTGCAAACCGTTCCGAACATTCGCGGCGACCGCGCCCAGCGGCTTCGGGTGATCGAAGGACAGCCGCCAATTCTTCTGGGAACGCCGAAGCAATGTTCCTACCAGGCGCGCTGCACCCATGCTTTCGATCGCTGTCGTCAAAGCGACCCACGACGACAACCGGTCAATCCCGAACATGACGTTGCCTGTTTCTGGGATCCGGCCACCGGAGGGCCGCGCGATGACTGACGCCGCGAACCCATTGGTCGAGGTCCGCGACCTGAAAATGCATTTCCCGATCTATGCCGGCGTCTTTCGCCGCCATGTCGGTGATATCAAGGCCGTGGACGAGATTTCCCTCGATATCTTCGAAAGTGAGACGCTTGGCCTTGTTGGCGAATCCGGCTGCGGCAAGTCCACTGCCGGCCGGGCCATCATCAGGCTTTACGAACTCACCAGCGGTTCGGTCACCATTGATGGCACCGAATTGGCCGGTCTTGACAGCGACGCGCTTCGCAAGATGCGTCCGAAAATGCAGATGATCTTCCAGGATCCGCAGGCAAGCCTCAATCCGAGAATGACGGTGGCCGGTATCATCGGTGAGCCGTTGGTCGAGCATGAGCAGTTGAATCGGGCGGAAAGGCTGGAACGCGTCTATACGCTTATGGATGCTGTTGGCCTCAACAGGTCCTTTGCTAACCGTTATCCGCACGAGTTTTCCGGAGGTCAGCGGCAGCGCATCGGCATCGCTCGCGCGCTTGCGCTCAATCCCAAATTCATTGTCTGCGACGAACCGATCGCAGCACTCGATGTCTCCATTCAGGCGCAGGTGGTCAACCTGTTGGAAGACCTGCAGGAGCAATTCGGGTTGACCTACCTGTTCATCAGCCATGACCTGTCGATGGTGCGGCACATCGCCGACAGGGTGGCTGTCATGTATCTCGGCAAGATTGTCGAGTTAGCACCGCGTGACAAGCTCTATACGGATCCGAAGCATCCCTATACCCAGGCGCTGCTGTCGGCCGTTCCCGAGCCTGATCCGGTGCGCGAGAAGGAGCGCCGGCACATCATTCTCAAGGGAGACGTGCCGTCGCCCGCAAATACGCCCCGCGGCTGTAATTTTTGCACCCGTTGCCCCAGGGTCGAGGACATCTGCCGGGAAATCGACCCGGAATTCCGGGAAGTAGCACCCGGGCAGTTCACGGCCTGCCATTTAGTCGAGTCAACAACCATAGCGACCGGGGACCAACCACCGGCGACAACAGCAATAACTAACTCCAACGGAGGACAACAATGACCAAGAAAGCACTACTATTGGGAGCAGTTGCCAGTTTGGCACTGGCGCCGGCGGCTCTCGCCGAGCGCGGCTCCGACGGGCATGTCAACATTATCTATTGGCAGGCGCCTTCGACGCTGAACCCATATCTTTCGGGCGGAACCAAGGACATCGAATCCTCTTCGCTGGTTGTCGAGCCGCTGGCTCGCTACGACCAGGACGGCAACATGGTTCCATGGCTTGCGGAAGAAGTTCCGACGGTTGAAAACGGCGGTGTTTCGTCTGATCTGAAATCGATTACCTGGAAGATCAAAGACGGCATCACGTGGTCCGACGGATCGCCTTTGACCTCAAAGGACGTGCAGTTCACCTGGCAGTATTGCACGCATCCCGAAGGCGGCTGCGCCCAGAGCGAGCGCTTCAACGACATTACCGACGTCAAGATTGTCGATGACAAGACGCTGACGATCATGTTCGACGTGCCGAAGCCGTTCCCCTACGGCGCTTTCGTTGGTGCGCAGACTCCGGTGATTCAGGCCGCTCAGTTCGCTGACTGCCTCGGTGCAAAAGCGCCGGAATGCACCGACGCCAATTTCGGTCCGATCGGCACCGGCCCATTCCGGGTCACCGACTTCCGTCCGAATGACGTGATTTCCATGGAAGCCAACCCGAACTATCGTGACCCGGCCAAACCGGCGTTCGCGTCGCTGACCTTCAAGGGCGGTGGCGATGCCGCGGCTGCAGGTCGCTCGGTTCTGGAAACCGGCGAGTTTGACTACGCATGGAACCTGCAGTTGGCTCCGGAAGTCCTGGCCAACATGGAAGCCGCCGGTAAAGGCAAGGTGGTTTCGTCCTTCGGTACGCTGGTTGAGCGTATTCTGGTGAACCTGACCAACCCGAGCCCGGACCTGGGCGACGAGCGGTCGACTGCGAAGCATCCGCACCCGTTCCTGTCCGACAAGGCAGTTCGCCAGGCCCTGTCCATGGCCATCGACCGCAACCTGCTGGTCGAAATCGGTTACGGTAGCGCCGGACGGCCGACCTGTAACGTTCTTCCGGCTCCGGAAATCTACAAGTCGTCTGCCAACGATGGCTGCCTCGTGCAGGATATCGAAGGTGCCAAGAAGCTGCTGGACGATGCCGGTTGGAAGCCGGGTGGTGATGGTGTGCGCGCCAAGGACGGCGTTCGCTTGTCGATCCTCTACCAGACATCGACCAACGCAGTGCGTCAGGACTTCCAGGCTCTGATCAAGCAGTGGTGGTCGGATATCGGTGTCGAAACCGAACTACGCAACATCGACGCAGCAGTCTTCTTCGGTGGCGATCCGGCGAGCCCGGACACCTACCAGAAGTTCTTTGCTGACGTCGAAATGTACGCCAACAACTTCGATGGCACGGATCCGGAAGCCTACATGGCCAACTGGGAATGCAAACAGGCACCGCGTCCTGAATCCCAGTGGCAGGGTAACAACATGCCGCGCTACTGCAGCGAAGAGTATGACGCCCTGGTCGACAAGCTGTCGCAGACCGGTGCGCTTCTCGAGCGTGCAGAACTGGCCAAGTCGATGAACGACATGCTGATGCAGGACTATGTCATGCTGCCGCTCGTCGATCGCGGTCGTGTCTCGGCCCATTCCAACACGCTTGGTGGTGTTATCCTCAACACCTGGGATTCCGAGCTTTGGAATGCTGCCGACTGGCATCGCACCAAGACCCAGTAACGACCCTTTTGCCGTCCCGGGATCTCCCGGGGCGGCAATTTGCCTGCGCGTAAGGCGCCGAAGCGATGCTGAATTACACCATCCGACGATTGCTGCTGGCGATCCCGACGCTGATCGCGATAAGCCTGATCATTTTTTTGCTGCTCGATCTCGCGCCCAGCGATCCGACAGCCAACCTGCCCCTGACGATCCCGCCCGAGGTGCGCGAAAAGATCCGCCTGTCCCTCGGCCTCGGTGAACCGATCTGGATCCGCTACCTGCTTTGGTGCAACCAGTTCTTCGTCAATGAGCCGCTGAACATCATCGAACAATGGACCGGATGGCAAATTGGCGGCGACCGGTTACGCGTGCTGAGCTGGCAGACCCGGTCTCCCGTGGTTGACCTGATCGTCCAGCGCATGCCGCAGACCCTCTGGGTCGTGGGCATGTCCTACGTCGTCGGTGTCCTGATCGCGCTGCCCATCGGCATCTACTCCGCCTACAAGCAATACAGCTGGTTCGACCAGGCCGGCACGTTTATCTCGATGGTCGGCTTTTCCGTCCCGACCTTCTTCACCGGCGTCCTGATGATCGTGATTTTCTCGGTCTGGCTCGGCTGGTTCCCATCGATTTATGACACCACGCACAAGGTGACCGACTGGTCGAGCTTCGTCTTCCAGGTGCGCCAGATGATCATGCCGGTGACCGTGCTGGCGCTCTTCAACGCCGCGCAGATCAGCCGCTTCATGCGTGCCTCGATGCTCGACAACCTGAACCAGGATTATGTGCGTACTGCCCGAGCCAAAGGCATGCGGGAGCGCACCGTGGTGCTCATCCACGTCCTGCGCAACTCTCTTATTCCGGTGGTGACGGTGATCGCACTCGGCGTGCCGCAGATTTTTGGCGGCGCCATCATCACAGAGCAGGTGTTCAAGGTGAACGGTCTCGGTCAATTGCTGATCATCGCCATTCAGGGTGGCGACCTGCCGACGGTGCAGACTCTGACCTTCATTTTTGCCGTGTTGATCGTGGTGTTCAACCTGGTTGCCGACATCCTCTACGGCATACTCGATCCGAGGATCCGCTATGACTGATATCGCGCCCGATTCACTCGCCGCCGCGCGTCCGCCGCAGTCGCAATGGCGCAACGTCTGGGATCAATACAAGACCCACAAGGGCGCCCTCATCGGCATGGGCTTCTTCCTGTTCGTGGTCGTTGCCGTCGTCATCGGGCCGCTGCTCTGGCACATCGATGCCCAGTACATCGATATTCGCGCCCGCAACCAGGGTCCATCCTGGGCCCATCCGATGGGCACCGACCAGTTGGGTCGAGATACTCTTGCCCGTGTCCTGATGGGCGGCCAGGTATCCATGGCGGTCGGCGTCACGGCCATGTTACTGGCGCTGGTTCTGGGCACGCTCGTTGGTGTTGTTGCCGGCTACTTCAAGCGTCTCGACGGGCCGCTGATGCGCTTCACGGATCTGTTTCTGGCGCTGCCGCTGTTGCCGCTGTTGCTGGTCATCATCATGCTGTTCCGCGATACGCTGCGGGCGGCCTTCGGGCCGGAAACCGGCATCTTCCTGCTCATTGTTTTCATCATCGGGATAACCTCGTGGATGCAAACAGCGCGCATCGTGCGCGGCGACGTGCTTGCGCTCAAAGAGCGTGAATTCGTCATCGCGTCACGATCAATCGGGACCCCGGCGCAGCGCATGATTTCGCGCCACATCCTGCCCAATGTGCTGTCGCCTATCACGGTTTCAGCCACACTCGGCATTGCCAACGCGATCATCACTGAATCCGCGTTGTCCTTCCTTGGCCTCGGATTTCCATCCGATTTCCCGACATGGGGCCGGTTGCTGTTCGATTCGACGGACTACCTGCAGCAACACCCCGAGCGGGTGCTGTGGCCTGGCCTCGCGATCTCGCTCACCGTGCTCAGCGTCAACTATATCGGTGACGGTTTGCGCGATGCGCTGGATCCGCGGATCAGGGGTCGGTGACGGCCTCAGGGCCCTTATCAATCAAAACCCGCTGTTGCATCGTCGGCGGCGGTCCGGCCGGGGTGATGACGGGCCTGCTGTTGGCGCGGGCAGGCGTCGATGTCACTGTTCTTGAAAAGCACGCGGATTTCTTCCGCGATTTTCGCGGCGATACCATCCACCCGTCAACGCTGGAGTTGATGCATCAGCTCGGGGAGCTCGACGCATTCCTCAAACTGCCGCACGAGAAAACTCCGGTTATCGGCCTGCGCTTCGGTGACTTCGAAAGCGAGGCCGTGGACTTCCGGCACCTGCCCACCCATTGCAAATACATTGCCTTGATGCCGCAATGGGACTTCCTTGATTTTCTGGCAGGCCTCGGCCGGCGATACCGGACCTTTGACCTGCGAATGCAGACTGAGGCCACCGATCTCATCGAAGAAAACGGTAGGGTAATGGGCGTGACGGCGACCACGCCCGATGGCCCGCTCGAAATCCGCGCGGACCTGGTGATTGCGGCGGACGGACGCCACTCGCTGATGCGCGAGCAGGCCGGTCTGCAGGCCAAATCGCTCGGCGCGCCGATGGACGTTTTGTGGTTTCGGCTGTCACGCCTGCCCGCTGACCCGGACAAGACGACATTCTTCTTCACGGCTGGCCACATCGCCATCCTGCTCAATCGCGGCGACTATTGGCAGGTAGCCTATGTCATCGCCAAGGGTGACTTCGAAGCGATCAAGGGCAGGGGGCTCGATGCCTTTCACGACAGCCTGTTGTCCATCGCACCCTTCTTTGCCGATCGCGTCGGTGAACTCGACAACTGGGACAAAATCAAGCTGCTGACAGTACAGGTCGACCGGCTGGACAAGTGGCACAAGCCAGGCCTGTTGATGATCGGCGATGCGGCGCACGCCATGTCACCAATTGGTGGCGTCGGCGTCAATCTGGCGGTGCAAGACGGGGTAGCCACCGCTAACCTGTTGGCTCAGAAACTGCGCTCCGGGCCGGTCGATGCAGCCGATCTCGACCGCGTGCAACAACGCCGCGCCTTTGCGGCGAAGGTAACCCAACGCCTCCAGGTCATGTTGCAGAACCGGGTCATCGGCCCGCTTCTGAGTGAGTCTGAAGCCATCAGCCCGCCCTTGCCGTTGCGATTGGCCGGCTGGTTTCCCGTGCTGCGGAGCATTCCGGCCCGCTTTGTCGGGATCGGTGTGCGACCTGAGCGAATAGAGACAGGGGAGGACCCTGCGGCGATCGGGTGAACCGCGCAGGCCCAATCCGGGCTCGCTTCAATCGCCCATCGTCGCGACCTCCTGGTGCACCTCGACCACGTTTCCCTCCGGATCGTGGAAGAAAATCTGGTGCCATTCTTTTGAGAAGGCCGTGCCGTAGTCGGAATAGGGGACTCCGTTTTCTTCGAGAATGGCCTTTACGGCGGCAAGATCATCGGTGCGAAACGCGATATGGCCGCGTTCGACCGGATTGATCACCTGACCATTCTTGAATGCCACATCTAGATTGCGCTCCGCCAGATGCAACTGCATCCCGCCTTCGGTCGCAAATCGGATCTTGCCGCTATACCCCGTATCGTCCGTCTCTTCCGTTCTCGGAAACTGACTGAGCGGAATATCGTCCAATCTCAGGACCTTCGTGTAGAAATCATGGAGCCGGTCGACGTCTTCTGACACGAAGTTGATGTGGTGGAATTCGAGTTTCATGGATCTTCCCGAAAGAGAGTGCGCCGCCCGGTTTGTGAAACCGGTTCATGGCACAGACGCAGTCCGCGATCAAATGCGGCCGGGAAAGAAATAGGGCAGGGTGTTCAGTCCGTCGGCGGCCCGTGTTTGAGCCAGCAGGTCACCGCGGCACGGACCGGACCGGGGACGCGGTTGTTGGTGACATAGCGCCAGATCTGGGTGCGGTCGACACCCAGATGGCGAGCGAGCGCGGATTGCCATCCGCGCTCGCCGAAGAGTGTGATTGCCGCCTGTTTCAGCTCGTCACCGGTCATTCTCGATCTCGGTGATGAAGCGGATGACGGCTTCCGAGAACCCATCGATGTGGGTCCAGCGGCCATAACCGACGCCGTTCCGGTAGGAACCGACGTTGATCATGTAGGCTCGTCCGGCCTTCGGATCCGGAACCGCATCATGAGACTGCTCATCGGTAATGACGATCAGCCGATCATGCGGCACCCGGTTCACCTTCTTGACCGCGGCGCCGAGCCGCGTACCCAGGTGGGGCTGCGATTGTACCACCGCATCGACGCCTGCCATGCCGCGGCGCGGCGCAACTTCCACCACATCGGTGGAAAAGGTGAACAGGCGAAGCTCGCCGTGCAGGATCGAAGCCAGTGCGGCCGCGGCGTCCATTCGCGTCAGGTCGGAACGCCCCGACAGCCGGCAGTTCATCGATCCGGACACGTCGACCAGCACGATGGTGCGGCCGGTCAGCCGTGGAGCTGACGCAATGGCCTCGCACAGCGCCTGGTCAATGACCGGTTCGAGCTGCGGGGCCGCACGGGCCGCCGCGACATAGCGGAACGGGAAGACCAGGTCCGCGCCCTTTCGGGCAACGATGGCGTCCTTAACCAGTTCCAGGTCGCAGCCGGCCTCGACCATGTTGCGCAGGTTGCGCAGCAGGGCGAGATATCCGAGCTTGCCCTCGCGAAGCAGCCGTTCGAATGACGCCTTCTTGTCCTGACCGGTCGATAGTGCGACTTCCCAGGTGTCCGGTGTCTTCAGCGACCGGTCCGCGACCCGCATGAACAGCGCTGCCTGTTCCGCATCCCGGGGCTTTGCGTGGGTGAGGAACATGACGTCGCGCAGCCGCACGGGACCTTCGCGGTCGTACTTGGCCAGCTGGTATTCGGAGAACCTCCCGAACGCCTTCGCCAGTCCGAGCTTCATCTGCTTGGACAGCGGCCTCTTACCGTCACGCCAGTAGAGTGCCACCAGTTCGGTGATCTCGTCGGCGCGTCGGATGGTTTCGGCGATCGTGTCCGCGACGCCCGGTCCACCGCGGCGGATCAGGTCGAGAAGCAGCATCAGCGGCGCGTGGCGCAGCCCGTAAACGGTGCGTGCTTCCACGGCCAGCGCCGATACGGTTTCGCGATCGACTGCTGCGGCGTTTTCGATGATACGGTCAGCGATGTGCTGGCCGTCCTCATAGAACTCGTTCTCCCACAGCAGGCACGACAGAACCGAACGGCGAAGAGCCGCCTCCGCCGAGATGTGCTTGGCCGGCGCACTTTCATGGGTGCGGCGGACGGGAATGCGGGACGCGATGTTCAGGCGCATCGTTCTTCTCCATTGTTTCTCATTGCTTCCGACCCGTCGGGCGAACGCGGGAACATGCGAAAACGGCCTGGGGATTTGAACCCCGTCCGTTAAAGGATGACCGAAGTATCCGTTTTCTACGCCACGCGCTCGCCGGACGGGCCGGATGCGACAAAAGGCAGGACCGCAGGCGGGAACAGGCGACCACAGTTTGGATCCTGCTGCTCTACCGGGCTGAGCTACGCTCCTCTCGGAGCGGCGGGATTCGAACCCGCGACCAACAGATTAAGAAGTATCTGCGATCTGCGCCACGCCTGCGGTCTTGAACCATTCGGGGACAGGCGATGACGGTCTGGTTTCAACCTGAATGAAGTAACCGTCATCTTCACCACGATTGGCGGAGCGCTGTGTAGCTGCCTATGTTGCAAATTGCAACATAGAAAATGAAAAAAGATTCCGCGTGACTGGCCGAAGCAAACTCGGAACGAATGGAATTGACTGACCGCAGGCGGGAACAGGCGAACCGGTAAAGCGCTCTATCCAATTGAGCTACCGGCCCATGGCAGGCCGGGTCGGGCTCGAACCGACAACCTCTCGATTCACAGTCGAAGTAACCGTGTTCTACACCACGCCTGCGGCAGTGGACCACTCGGGAAGTAGAGCAAAGGGCGACAAGTTTGGACCATTTGATGGCTGCAGATCGGCTCCACTCGGCCAGGCGCGTCGCGCAGCGCGATGTGGTGCATCGAGCAAGCGACGCAACGCAGCCGATGGGCCGATATGCAGCCACCCTTCGGGCCGGGCGCTTTTGGCCCCTGGCGTCGTTGGCTTGCACTTGTGGTGGGATGGCACCACGGCGAGCAAACCGCCTAGCCAGAGACCAAAATCGCCACGGTCAAATGATCCAAACTTATCGCCCTTTGCTCTAGCTGACGACGGAGTTCGATCTGTAGGAAGGAGCCGTTGTCGTCACCACGAATGGCGGACGCGCTGTATAGTTGTCGTTATTGCAAATTGCAACAGCAGACTGTTTTTTTGTCGCGGCGACTTGATTTGAGGCCCTCAGGCCGCGTTGCCTGTGCCGAACTTGACATCAAGGCTGGCAGGCGAGGTATTGGCCGAACCTGGTGCCCGTTGCGCCGTCGTCACGCCGTTCGCCCATTCAAGGATCGACGACCACCGGTCGATGACATCCGCGATAGCCTCGTCACCGCCATAGGGTTTCATCCGCACCGACAGGCAGGTCGGGAACCACGGCACATGATCGGTGCCCAAAAAGATCTCGGATTGTTCGCGGCCGAACTGAACGACCGGAACGCCGAGGCCGGCCGCCAGGTCGGCGACCGAAACGCCGACGGAGATCACCACGTCGCAGGCGCCAATCAGGCCGCAGGCGCTGACCAGATCATCCCGCTGATCGACATCGGTAAAGTGATGCAGCGGCAGGCCGAGACTGCGGACGGTTTCAATTTCCTCGTCGCTGCAATCGTATTGCACGTTGAGCCAGCGGGTGTTCGGCAGCGCCTTCAGCGGCTCCAGCTGATCGCATCCGAGGAAATAGCGCTCACGCGATGTCGCCCGGAAGGAGGAGCGCCAGCACACGCCGACGAGTGTTTCGTCCGGGCCGATCGCCAATTGCTCGCGAACCTTCTGTTCCGCATCGCCACAGCGTCGGATCCAGGCCGATTGTTTTTCGCTGAACGCGTCGACGGAAGGTCGCAGGAATACAGCCAGCGAACCGGCCGGAATCTGATAGTCGAAATCCCGGTATTCTGCTTCACCACGGCAGTCGGTCTCACCTTCGTGCCCGATGGTTGCCCAGGGAAAGGATCGTTCCCAAAGCGGTGCGAGTTTGGGCGTGCATTCGAACGACACCGAAGCGCCGCACGTCTCAAGATCCGGCAACAGGGATGCGAACCGCACTTCGTCACCGATCCCCTGTTCGCGCCAGACGAGCAGTTTTTTGCCCTCGAGCGGCTGGCCTTCCCATCGCGGCGCATCGAACACCCGGCGTTTTGACGGAAACTCGCGCCGCTTCCAGCGGGCCTCGTAGTTTGCGAAGCCTTCGGCGACATCGCCGCTCTTCATCTGCAACATGCTGAGATTGTAGCGTCCAACCACGTGATCGGGATTCTTGGCCAACAGGTCCTTATGGTAGGCAATACCCGCGTCGATCCGGCCGGCTTCCGCGTAGCACAGCCCGAGCTGTGTGACGCAATGTTCCTGGTGCACCGACTCCTTGTCGACCCAGTCTTCAAGCACCGCAATCGCTTCGTCGTAGCGGCCGTGAATTTGCAAGTAGAAGGACCAGATATTGTCGAGCTCGGCCTGCTCGTCGATGTTGAGGCCCGTCCGATCGATCCGATCTCGGTTCTCGGTGATGTAGTCGAAATCCTCGAGGCGGGCAGCGATATGCAGCCGCTGAAGCAGCAAGCTCGGGCTAACCTGGCTGCTGGCATCAAGCAGCTTGTCCATCAACTCCTCGGCTTTCTTGTAGTGCCGATTGTCGATGAGCATGTGAACGATGTTGAGCACCGGTTCCGGCTGGGTGCGATCAAGGTGATGGGCACAGGTGAACGCCATCTGGGCCGCCGGATAGCGTTCCGCTTTCTTCAGCGCCACGCCGAGATTTTTCCAGGCCTCGTAGAGTTTCTGGTCGGCGTTGGTGGCCCGTTTGAACTGCTCGATCGCGGGTTCGATCTCGTTCATTTGCAGGAGAACGACACCCAATGAATTGAGCATCAGAGCGTCGTCCGGTTTCATCTCCGTCGCCGCGAAAATCTTGACGAGGGCGCCTTCCAGGTCGTTGTCGGCGCGCAGAGCCAGACCGTGAAAGTGCAACAGGTCCGGGCTGAGAAATCCCTGTCCCGCGAGCCGGTCGCACAGCGGTCGGCTTTCGCGAAACTTGCCACGCTTCTGCAGGGAGTGGATTTTCTTCAGGAGCTTCGCCGGGGGCGCTTTTGCCGCGGCCGGCTTCTGGGCATGTATCGTCATCTGCTCGCCAATCCGGTCGGATCGCCTTCAAGGCGTCCCTTCAGACCACCTCCAGAGGTACCGGATCAAACTTGCGCGTGGCTTGGGCAGACTGGGGGCTTTCGGAAACCTACCGTCGGGCGACGAGATAGGTTACCTGGGCGACCGCGCATCCGCGCGTTTCAAGAGCAGATATCAGGGCGCGGTTGTTGTGCGCGACATTGATGGCAAAGGATCCGTGTCTCACCGACTTGACGGCAGGCAACGGATCATAAGCCTCAAGCACCTGGTCGAGAACTTCGTCGAAACAGTCGGCTACGCGTTTACCCTCGAGGTTGACGCCGATCGTGTTGTCGGTGTGAACGTAGACCGAGCCGATGTAGCTATCGGCGTCGCGCACAAGCAGCCAGGCGCGATACGGATGGTCCCGAACAAACGCCTCGTGGTCCTCGTAGGAAGGCAGGGTGCTGTGGCTGATGGGATGCTTCCGCGATTCCAGAAGCCGATAAAGGATCCGGACTTGTTCGTCGCTCGGTATGATCTCATCAAGATGGATCATGTTTGGTCACGTCTCGATCCTGATGACAAACCGGTCGAGTATTGCTCTGCATCCGGCTTCAATTGCGTCGCGTGAAGCCAGCCAGTCGGCCTTCACGAGGCCGAGGAAATAGACGCCGATCCTTCTGCCATCCTTCTCGATGTTGGAGCGACGAAAACCTTCCTCTTCGAATCCGAACCGCTTGTGCATCTTGACCACAGCGGGGTTGGTCTCAATAACCTCGCAATTCAACTTCTCCAGGCCAAGCTCCCCAAAGGCGTAGTTGATCAGAGTAAACTCCAACGCAGCGCCCAACCCGCCCCGCTGGCTTTCGTCCAGGTAGAAGGCCCAGTCCGACTTGCTGTGTCGTCGGTCCAGATCGTTGATGCCGACGCAGCCGACCACCTGGCCTTCGTTCAGCACGACGAAGACAATCTGCCTCGGGTCGTTGCTCACACGCTCCAACCAGGACTGGTGTTCCTCGACGCTGATTTCGTGATCGGTATACATCGCCTGCCTGACAGAAGGCTGGTTCCGGATCAGTCGGATTTTCTGCCGTTGATCCTCTTCGCAAATGCCGATTTTTCTCAAGGCTATCCTTTGCATGCGCTACGACGGCTCCAGAAGGTCCCAGGTTACTGGATTGTGGGCACTGATAAAGCACTTGGCGCGCCGGCCGATGACCTGATCGAGATGCTTGGGCGCCAGGCCGAAGCCGGGCCGCACACTGCGCACATGCGCCTCGGTGATTGTGTCGCCGGCCTCCAGATCGGCGACGAAATAGAGCGAGCGGCGGAATTTGACATTGCCGACCTCGCTGGATTTGCGGCCGTAGTCGACAGCGCCAAGAGCGGACCAGGCGGTCCGGCTTTGCCGACACAGGTCTGCCAGTTCCGTTGCCTCGAGGGAGAAACTGTCATCCGGTCCGCCGCCGGTTCGGTCGAGGGTGACGTGCTTTTCGATAATCGAAGCCCCGAGCGCGATGCTGGCGATAGCCGTCGTGTTGTCCAGCGTGTGATCCGACAACCCCGTCACCAGTCCGAACCGATCGATCATGTCAGGAATGGTTCTCAGATTGTAGTCTTCGGGCGGCGCAGGATAGCCACTGATGCAATGCAGGATCGCGAGTTCCCTGCAGCCACCGTCGCGGGCGGCTGCAACCGCCTCAGCAATCTCTTCGGCATCGGCCATACCGGTCGAAACGATCATCGGCTTGCCGGTCGAAGCAACGTAACGGATGAGCGGCAGATCAACCGCTTCGAAGGAAGCGATTTTGTAGGCCGGAGCGTTGAGGTCTTCCAGCAGGTCCACCGCGGTGGCATCGAACGGGCTGCTGAACAGGGTGATCCCCGTTTTCCTGGCATATGCAAACAGGTCCGCATGCCATTCCCAGGGCGTGTGCGCCCAGTCGTAGAGATCGTAGAGAGTTCGTCCGGCCCATAGCCCGTCCTTGATGGTGAACGCGTCATCGTTCGAGGGCAGGGTGATCGTGTCGGGCCGGTAGGTCTGCATCTTGACAGCGTCGGCGCCGGCATTTTGTGCCATGTCGATGATCTTGAAGGCGTTGTCGATGCTGCCATTGTGGTTGGCCGACATCTCCGCGACGATAAAGGGAGCCTCGCCGTCGCCGATTGCGCGACCATCGATGCTGATTGTCCGTGTCATTCGACATCTCCGGACACATCGCGGAGCACGCGAAAGAGCTGTTCGGAAATCTCCCAGTCTTCGGGTGTGTCGATATCCTGGGCGCGAATGCGCGGCAGCTTGATGGCCAGCGATGCACTTGAAAAGACTGGTTTTTGCGCGATCCATGCCTCATGGCGCCCCCAATAGAACTGGCCGGCGTCGTGATAGGCGTTTTCCAGGTCTTGCGAACGGGTCGTCATATGTTCCGGCGAGAACATCGCCACCTCGCCATTGTTGGCGATGCGCAGCGCCCGCTGGATCGGATAGGGGAACTCGGCCACGGAGAAGGCATAGTCCTTTTGACCCGCGATCAATCGGTCCAGACCCGAGGTGAGGTCTGACGGCAACAGGAACGGCGCGGTCGCCAACAGGCAGCAGACATGGTCCGGTTTCGATCGATGCTGTGCATACCAATCCGCCGCATGGGCAACGACCGGACCGATCCCGGCGAAATCGTCCGACAGGTCTGGCGGGCGAACAAAGGGCGCCTCGGCTCCATGCTCGGCCGCGACCGACGCAATTTCCTCGTCATCGGTGGAGACGATCAGCGCGTCAAAACATCCGGCCTCCCGGGCGGCTTCGAGGACCCAGGCCAGAATCGGCCGTCCGGCGAATGGCTTGATGTTTTTGCGCGGTATCCGCTTCGAACCGCCACGGGCGGGAATAACGGCGATGTTTGTCATGTCAGTGCACGCCCGAGGCGATCAATGACCTCGTCCTGCTGGGCTTCCGACATGCCGGGAAAAAGCGGAATGGTGATAGCTTCCTCATAGTAACGCTCGGCTTCCGGAAAGTCCCCGGATTTGAACCCCAGCTTTTTGAAGTAAGGTTGGGTGTGAATGGGAATATAGTGCAGGTTGACGCCGATATCCGCCGACCGCAGCCGTTCGAAGACCTCCCGATGGCTGATGGCAACGCGTTCTCGGTCCAGACGAATGACGTAAAGGTGCCAGGCAGACTGAGCGTCCGGATGTTGCCACGGCAGGGTTAGCGGCAAGTCTTTCAAGTGCTGGTCATAGCGCTGTGCGAGGGCGCAACGCCGGCCAACGAATTGATCGACCCGGCCGAGTTGGCTACAGCCCAGTGCCGCCTGAATATCGGTCATGCGGTAATTGAACCCTAGATCCACCTGCTCGTAGTACCATCCACCATGGGACGGGCCCTGCATAAGCGCCGGATCGCGAGTGATGCCGTGGGAGCGGAGCAGCGTCATCTTTTCGGCCAGGTCCGCTCGGTTGGTCAGCGCCATACCGCCTTCGCCGGTTGTGACGATCTTGACCGGATGGAAGCTGAAAACGGAGATATCGCTGAACCGACAGTTGCCGACAGGCTCACCCTTGTAGGTGCCGCCGATGGCATGCGACGCATCCTCCACGACGGCAAATCCGTAGGTGCGAGCGAGGTGGCCGATTTCGTCCATTGGGCATGACTGACCGCCGAGATGAACCGGTACAACGACCTTCGGAAGCCGGTTGCGCTTTGCCGCATCCTCGAGCTTTGCGGCAAGTGCGTCGACGCACATTGAGTAGCTTTGGCGATCGATGTCGACGAAATCGACATCCGCACCGCAGTAGAGAGCGCAATTGGCACTGGCGACGAAGCTGATGGGGCTCGTCCACACCAGGTCACCGGGGCCGACGTCCAAAGCGAGGCATGCCAGATGAAGCGCGGCAGTTGCGCTGTTGACGGCGACACCGCGTGCCGCGCCGCAATAGCCGGCGACCGCCGTTTCGAACCTCTCGACAGTCGGCCCCTGGGTCAGGAAGTCGGATTTCAGGACGTCGACAACGGCCTCGATATCGGCATCTGAAATGTCCTGTCGGCCGTACGGAATCATGGTGCGGCCCTATAAAATGTCCTGGTGGTTTTGCTCGACCCAGACCGCCAGCTCCTCCGGCTTCATCCAGACGTCGTTCTTGTCGGAACTGTAGACGAAGTCAGTGGCGACCTTTGTGCCGGTGCCGATCCTCACCGGATCTTCCGACCAATTGTGGATGGCCGGCAGGATCTTGAAATGGTCGTCATATTCGTAGGTGTGGAGCGCGTCCTCGATACCGATCATCTGCTCGTGCAGCTTTTCCCCCGGCCGCACACCGATCACATCCGTGGCAGCTTCTGGTGCAATCGCCTTGGCGATGTCCATGATGCCCATGGACGGGATCTTCTTGACGTAGATTTCACCACCGACCGTGTCTTCGAAGGCCGTCCACACCAGCTCCACACCCTGTTCGAGGGTGATCATGAAACGGGTCATCCTGGTGTCGGTGATCGGCAGAACGCCTTTTTTCTTCAACGACATAAAATAGGGAATGACCGATCCGCGCGATCCCATCACGTTGCCGTAGCGAACAACCGCGAAGCGCGTATCGGCCGCACCGCTATAGGAATTGCCGGCGATAAAAAGCTTGTCGGATGCAAGTTTGGTAGCGCCATAGAGATTGGCCGGGCTGCTGGCCTTGTCGGTCGACAGCGCGATGACCCGTTTGACGCCGGCATCGATACAGGTGTCGATGACGTTCATGGCACCATTGACGTTCGTCTTGACGCATTCGAACGGGTTGTATTCGGCCGTCGGCACGATCTTCGTCGCCGCGGCATGAACCACATAATCGATGCCGTTCAATGCCCGCGCCAGCCTCTCCTTGTCGCGCACATCGCCGATGAAAAACCGCACCCGCGGGTCGTCCCCAAACCGCTTGGCCATTTCCCATTGCTTCATCTCGTCGCGAGAAAAGATAACCATCCGCTTGGGATCATATTTCGCCAGGGTCAGCGGAATGAAGGCGTGGCCAAACGAGCCGGTACCGCCGGTGACGAGGATGGAAGCATTCGTCAGCATTGTCGTCGGAACGTCCTACATCGTTGCCCGTGATCTGGTGTGAGGACAATTCGCGGCACAGGTCGACATGGGTCCGTGATTCGCCTTGAGGAGGATTATCTCCGATCTGCCTTGTGCGAATCTTGGGCGGTGGAACGTCCCGCACCGCGATTTCGGCTGGAGTGAAAAAACCAACACGTCAACCGCGATGGGATGCCCCACCTACATCAGAAAAATATGAAATCGTCCTCCGTCAGGCTCGCCGTGGTCACGCCCAAGAGCGTGATGGAATTGCCATAGAAATCGGTTATGACAACGTCGTCGCCGGATTGGGTGAGGTGATTTGCGAGCAGGTCGGTGAAGTCCTCTATAGTCATGACATAGACAAGACTGATTTTGTCTTCGCCGGTGGCAAAATCTGTGATTGTGTCCGAGCCGAAGCCAGTGGGCGTATTGGTTCGAGAATCGAAAAATCCATCCTGGAACGAAAACACGTCGGCTCCATCACCCCCGGTCAGGATGTCGTTGCCATAACCACCGTTCAACAAATCGTTCCCGGCGCCACCGAAGACGGTATCATCTCCGTCGAGGGCGTGGATGATCTGGTTATCCGATGCGCTGCTTTCGCCCAGCGTTTCTGCGTTGTCCGTACCGGCCGTCACCGAGGATGAGAGGGTCGCATTCTGGATATTCCAGCGATAGTCATCCTTCAAAACCGAAAATGATGTCAGATCAGTATAAGTCTTCGATTGGGCGCCAAGCCCAATCCCGATTTTGATAGCTGTTTCGCCTCCATCGATATCAAGTGTGCTCCAACCAGCCAGAAGCCGGTCAAAGTTTTGGGTGTCCAGGCCGGAACGGTCGAGCATGCCATATGCATTCGTGAGGGAGGAGATATCCCAGTTGCCGATGTCCTGGTTGAAACTCGAGGCATAGTCGAACATGTCTTGCATGCTTCTGACATTGGCCGTCTCCCAACCGCTAATATCCTGATCGAAATCGTGGGCGTATCTGAACATGGAGCCCATGCTCGTGACACTGCTTGTGTCCCAAGAGCTGATGTCCTGGTTGAAGTTGGAAGGGGAGGGGAAAATGCTGGATGAAAACATGGAAGCCATGTTTTGGACATTTGCCGTATCCCAGCTTCCAATGTCCTGATTGAAGTCGAAGGCATTGAAGAACATAAAGCTCATGTCGACCACGTTGCCGACATCCCAGCCCCCAATATCTTGATTGAAGTCGCGGGCGTCGTTGAACATGGATCTCATGTCGGTCACGTGGCGGACAACCCAACCAGTGATGTCCGGAGGTATCTGTTCGCCATCCGGACGCGTTCCTCTGTGGAAGTAGTAGCTTAAGTCTTGGGGAAGGCCGTTCTCATCCGCGACCTCGAGCCCTATCAAGAATTGCTTGGTAAATACGCCTCCATTGCGATCGGTCACCTTGATTTCGATCGTAATCGTGTCTGTCGTTTCGAAATCGATCAGACCGAAATCGGCCACCGTAATCGAGGGGTTCGACGTGTTCGCGCCGGCAAGTCTGAAAACCCCGCCGCCATCGTTGATCAGTTCGAACGTGTGAGCGTCACCTCCATCTATGTCGACCGCTTGCAGCATTGAGCCCACGATCATGCCGTCTTCGACGGTGTTCCAATAGACGACCAATTCGCCGTCTATCACGATGTCGATCGGCGCGTTGTTGCGGAGTGTTCCCTGATACGGATCGTTTTCGGGGATGATGTAATCCGGATCGTCCAGTTTGGTCACGCTGGCGAGCGCTGCGCCGGCCTTCAGCAGACCATTGGCCTCATCGGTGACGCCATCCCTGAACTCTTGCGATTCCGAAAACAGCACAATCAGCGTTTCGCGCGACAGGCCTGCCTCCAGCGCTGCGGTCCAGTGGTCGTACCCCTCGTCATCGGGCTCGCGATCCAGGACGTGAAGGTAGAGAAGGCGGACGAAATCGGCATCAGAAAGACTTCCGCTGAACTTTTCGACGAACTCGTCCGATTCCAGCCAGTTGGCGATTAGCTTGACCAACTGGTCGCCATAAGAGAGATCAGGATTGTTTTCTCGAATGTCGCGGAAAACACTGGTCCAGAACCACAGGCCCTCGAAGTCTGGTTTGCGGTCAAAAACGACGGTGTAAAGCTGGATGACGGAACGAACCACGACGGCTTGCGCGAGCAGTGCTTCGCACATTGCTTCCAGCGCGACGTCGAGATCCTCAGCCGCCTCCAGATGAGTGGTCCATGCCTCTAATTCTTCCCGGTTGGGATCTTTGAGCAGAATACGCTGGAAATAGTCGCTAACGAGTTGTTGCACGATAATCACCTTAAATAAGCTGTGCCGCCTGCAATAAAATCGCGGCAAATTTTGCTTGGTCACAAATTGCCAAATTGCGGCATTGTGATGATCAGCACTGTTTGCGACCCATTATGACGTCGTGGTCAGTCAAGCAATTGCGGTCTGCACTCGCTGGTTGACGTCCAATCTTGTCATACTGGATTGTGTCGCCACCCGAGGTCGGATGGACTGGCCCGGTTATGAATGATCGAGGCTTGCTGTTTGTAGCGGTGGTTCGATTTAGCCTACTGGAGTCAGCAACGCGAGGCGTACTCGTTTCGCAGAAACGCTTCCCGCGCCAGGTCAAGAATGAGCCTTGTCGATGCGGATTGCAGGGCGCCCGGTTTGACGCCGGCAATAAATTCATATCGCAGGCTTGGTTTGAAAGGCCGGACGACGATGCCGCGCTTTTCCCAGAAAGGGGCGCTGAACGGCTCCATCAGCGCGACACCCAGCCCCTGGCGCACCATTTCATAAGCGGCCGCCGAGGCGTGACAATAGAGGCGTTGTTCGACCTCGACCCCGGCATCCCGGAACACTCTCTCATGCTTTATGAACAGGCGGTTGTTATCCTCCAGAAGCGAGATCATTGATTCGCCCGCCAGGTCTTCGACATGCACCACGGACTGCTTTGCGAGACGATGGCTTTCCGGAAGGACGCAGACACTGTCGACTTCTGCCAAGGGAACCTGTTCCACTTGCGCTTCGAAGCCGATCCGGGGGCCGAGCACGACGTCATGTTCGGTTTCGCAATGGCTGCCGAAATAACTGTAGGCGTCGAGCGTGATGACTTTCGCCTTGATACGGGGATAGCGTTCCGAGAGTTTTGCCACGATCTCAGGGACGACCGTCATGGACAAGGCGAGGCTTGAGAATATCCGGACCTCGCTGAAGGCGTCGTTGCGAAGTCCGCTGGCCATGGTTTGCAGCTCGTCAAAGGCTGCGAAGACCTCGTCGACCCGCCGGTAAAAACGAAGTCCTTCGTGAGTCAGGTGCACGCGCCCGTGCTCGCGGCGAAACAACGCAATGCCAAGCTCATGTTCGAGCTGTTGCAGCAGGCGGCTGACCGTCGGCTGGGACTTGCGCAGGCTGACCGCAGCGGCGGATATCGTTCCGGAAATGACCGTCGCGCGGAAGGCTTCGAGTTGCCGAAGTTGCATGGCGTCATCTATACGCTGAGCGTATATTAGTATGCAATCTTTTTCATTGCCTGAATACCTTCGATCAGCCTAACCTTCCAGCATGGACCGTTTGGAGACATGCATCGAGATCCTCGAGCAGCTGGTCAGTTTCGATACGTCGAGCCACCGCTCCAACCTGCCGTTGATCTCCTGGATCAAGGCATATCTCGACCGGCATGGGGTCGAGACGGTGCTCCTGAACGACCCGACCGGCGAGAAGCAGAACCTGATTGCGGTGATCGGAAACAGAAGCCTTACGGGGATTGTTCTCAGCGGCCACACCGATGTTGTTCCGGCTGACAAGGATCGTTGGTCTTCCGACCCATTTCGACTGCGGCTTGAGGGCGACAAGGCATACGGTCGTGGAACAACCGACATGAAGGGATTTCTCAGCGTGGTTCTGGCGGCGGTGCCCGCTATGACATCACGCGGCCTGAAACGCCCCATAACGCTGGCGTTTTCCTATGATGAGGAAGTCGGTTGCCTGGGCGTTCCAAGCCTCCTGGATCGCCTGAAGCCCGGGCAATGGATCATTGTCGGTGAGCCGACCAATCTGCTCCCGGGCATCCGCCACAAAGGTGGCCGCGTTCAGTCCATGAAAATCAGAGGAAGTCCGGCCCATTCCGGTTCTCCTGACCTGGGGGTCAACGCCATCGCCAGTGCCATACCGGTGCTGCAACGGCTTTCCGAGCTAGGTGATGATCTCGCCGAGACCGGTGGGGGCTATCCGTCGAACCTTGTTGTTACCCGAATTTCCGGCGGCGGGCCGATCAATTTGGTGCCTGCCGATTGCGAAGTCACCTGGATGCTGCGCGCTGCCTCCAAGGCGGATACCGATCAGGTCGATGCTGAGTTGGCTTCTCTGGCGTCGGAGATCGACCACGACCTGAAACGTCGACATAAAGACGCCGGCGCGTGGCTCGAGACGTCCCGGGATGTTCCGCCCTTTGTCAGGACCGCACCGGATGGTGTCCTCGATCGGCTGACCCAAGGGCGCGCGCCGGTCTGCCTCACCTTTGGAACCGAAGCCGGATTTTACAGCGAAGCAGGGCACGACGTCATCGTCTGTGGGCCGGGCGACATGGCCCAGGGTCATACCGATGACGAATTCATCGAGATCAAGGCGCTGGCGGACGGATGCCGCTTTATCGAGGATGTCATTGGTGAAGCCTGTCTATGAAATAAGTGCGCGCATTTCGCGATGGCTGGCCTGGGTGGCCGGCGCCACGATCCTCTTCGGCTGCGCTGTTCCGGTGGCTATCGACGTCGCCGCCCGGGCGCTGCTGGGTCGCACACTTGTCGAAAGCTTCGAGATTTCGGGATATGCGCTGGCGCTCTGCATCGGCCTTGGCATGGGATACACCGTCACCACGAAGGCCAATATCCGGGTAGATATCCTTACGGCCCAACTGCCGCGCACTTTGCGGATGCCGTTCGATCTGGCGGCGTCTGTTTCGCTCGCTGTCACCGCCGTCGCTTTCGCATGGTACACCTTTGACGTGTTGCAGGAGAGCTGGCGGGTCGATGCACGGTCGATCTCCACGCTGCGAACACCGCTGCTGGTTCCCCAGACCATCTGGTGGGCGGGATTTGTCTGGTTTGCGACAGTTGCCGTTCTGACCCCGGTTTATGCGATCTTGCGGCTGGTAGCAGGCGATGCCGATACGGCCGAAACGCTGGTCTCCGCGCCCGGCCTCCTGGAGGAACTGCAGCAGGGTGGCATCACCGGTGCGGAGGTGCGTGAATGATCCAGGCGGCCCTTTTCCTGCTTTTAATCGGGCTCGCGCTGAGCCTACCCGTCGCCGCGGTTCTGGTGCTGTCGGGCTACATTCTGTCGGAAAACTTCGCCTTCATCCCGATGACCGCGGCGTCTGGACAGCTGGTTTGGACGCACTCGACGGATTTCATCCTGATTGCCGCCCCCATGTTCATCATGATGGGCGAACTCATGCACAGGTCCGGCGTGTCGGAGCGACTATTCACGGCCTTGGCACCCTGGTTTGCCCGGGTGCCAGGACAGCTCATTCACACCAATATCGCTTCAAGCGCCGTTTTCGCGGCCACCTCGGGATCATCGCTTGCCACGGCTGCGACCATCGGCACCGTCGCGGTGCCCAATATGGACAAGGGCGGATACAACCGGCCGCTGTTTTTGGGTTCCATCGCCGCCGGTGGCACGCTTGGCATTCTCATCCCGCCATCCATCAACATGATCGTCTATTCCGTGTTGTCGGAGACGTCCGTGCGTGATCTGTACGCCGCGGGCTTCGTTCCGGGCTTTCTGCTGGCCGCGCTGTTTTCCGGCATTGTTCTGGTGGCCGTCTTGCTGAGACCGGGCCTCGTGCGGGGCGAGCGCGCGGTCGGATCATTGTGGCCCGCACGGATAGCGGGCCTGCCGCATCTCCTGCCGCCGCTTGGGCTGTTCATGGTCGTTGTGGGGTCGATCTATGTCGGCCTGGCCACGCCGACGGAGGCTGCGGCTCTGGGTCTGATCGCGACCCTGGGCCTTGCGGCAGTAAACGGCAAGCTGACCCTTTCTGTTCTTCTTTCGGCCTTCGAAGGCACGGTGCGTACCACCTGCATGATCCTGCTCATTGTCCTCAGCGCGTTCTTTCTGAACCTGGTGATGGTCTCCATTGGTCTTGTCGAAGCCATCACCGACGGCATCCTAGAGCTTGGTTGGCCACCGCTCGCCATGCTGCTCGCGATCATCGCGTTTTATCTGGTGCTCGGCTGCTTCATGGAGACGATCTCGATGATGATCGCCACGACACCCATTGTCGTGCCGGTCATCGTGGCTCTCGGCTACGATCCCGTCTGGTGGGGGATCGTTTTTGTCATCCTGATCGAAGCGGCGCTGATTACGCCGCCGGTCGGTCTCAACCTCTACATCGTCCAGGCGGTCCGGAAAACCGGTTCCATCGGCGATCTGTTCGTCGGATCGGGCCCGTTCCTGGTGGCGATGCTCATCATGCTCGCGCTGCTGATCCTGTTCCCAGGCCTGGCCCTGTGGCTGCCCGAAGTCCTCAACCCGAACTGACAAACGACACCAACAAGGAGGTTCCCATGAAACTCAAGACACCGTTGATCGCATTCTCCTTTGCCCTGGCCGCGCCCGCGGTCGCCCAGGACATCCCCGAAACCGAAATGAATGTGGTGGGTTCGATCGGTATCCTGTCGATGTATACGCAAATGGAGGACCCGTTCTGGAACAAGACCATCGTTGACGCCTCGGGCGGGGCGATCAAGGCGAACCTGCGTCCGTTCAACGAACTGGGCTTCAAGGGCGGCGAACTCTTTTCACTCGTCTCCAACGGCACGGTTCAATTGGCGCACCAGGTTCTGCCGTACACGTCCGGTTCCGTCCCGATGAACGAGGCAACCGATCTCGTCGGCGTTGTCGCGGACGTGGAGGCCGTGCAAAAGGCCGCAGAAGCCTTCCGCGAGGCCCACGCCGCTTACCTGGCCGAAGAACACAACATCAAACTGCTCGGCTACGGCACCTATCAAAGCCAGGTGATTTACTGCAGGGACGAATTCGGCTCGCTCCCTGATCTTGCCGGGCGCACCGTGCGCGCCGCTGGAGCATCGCAGCAGGTCTTTGTCGAGCACATTGGTGGCTCGCCGGTCGGCATGGCCTTTGGCGAAGTGCCGACGGCCCTGGCGAACGGCACAGTCGATTGCGCAATCACGGGGGCGCTGTCGGGCTTCAATGCCAAATGGCATGAACAGGCGAACTATATCTCGGACATCGCGATCAACCACGGAGTCATCGCCGCTATCGCGAATCTGGACTGGTGGAACAGCCTTGATCCGGCCGTGCAAAAGGTGATCGAAACCGGATTGCGTGAGCTCGAAGGTGAGATGTTCACCCTGGCCGCAACGGAAACCAAGGACGGCTTGAGCTGTAACACCGGTGGCGATTGCAAATATGGCGACGCTGCCGGAATGACGCTTGTCGAAGCGTCGGATGCCGACATGGCCATCGTCGCTGACGCCGCGACCAATGCGGTGCTGCCGGCTTACGGTAAGCGCTGCGGCGAGGCTTGCACGGCGGTGTGGAACGAGACGATCGGCGCCGCGATGGGGTATGCCATCAAGTAGGTTCAGCGATCCTAAAATGAGGACGGGCAGGTGCATTGGCCGTCCTCATCTTGATTCAAAGTTCCGGCAGATCGGGTGTCTGCAGGAAAGCCCGCTGACCATCGGCAAAATAAGCCTGCGCAACGCGGTCGCTGATTAGCACCAGCGTGAACTCATGCCGTTCGCCGTCTCGAAATCGTTCGTACTGGGTCCAGTATCCCGTATCCGTCAGTCCCCAAACACCGGGTGTGCTCTCACCCGACACCATGACGGCGTGGCATGTTCCATCACCACCATATGTCACGCGTGCAACTGCCTCCCGCGTATCGGGATCCAACGCATGCAGCGTGCGATCGTTCATGAAGGCGTGGGCTTCCTGGGATGACATCCGGCGTTGTTTGGTCATGACAACGCAGACTCTAAAGCCCACGGCGGCCGCAGTACATGGGTCCGATGGTTTGATCGCTGAAGGTTGGCTGGGGAACCCAGATTCGAACTGGGACTAACGGAGTCAGAGTCCGCGGGTCTACCGTTAACCTATTCCCCAATCAGGCATCGCTGATGCGGCGGCCTTATAGGCGCAAATATAGCGAATTGTAAATGCCGGTACCAGATTAATTTCGACGCAGGCGCGCTATTGCTTGTGCGGGTCGAGGTTCCTTACGTCTGCATTGCCGCGCCACAGAACGGCGATCAGCACCAACGCAATGATGCAGCTGCCGATCCCGATGAACAGCGGCAGGCCCGGAGTGATCCGCATTGCGCTTCCTCCGACGATCGAGACCGAACCCGAGCCGATGGTGAATAGGGCAACGCAGACGCCCATAACCCAGCCCTGGCGAGAGGCGTCGACGCTGGCCGAAAACATCGACAGCAATGTCGGGTAAGCAATACCGAAGGCGGCAATAATCGGAATGATCAGCACATAGGCGAGGGCCGACACCGGATTGAAGACATAGGCGGTGATGAAAACGGTCATGATGACGACGGTCACCACCATGATGTGGACCTGCCTGTAGCGGGCGAAGACCGGGCCAACCAGAAACAGGCTGATAAAACCCATCGTCGCCCCGAGCACGATCATGATGACGCTGTTCTGGACGGTGCTGAATTGAAAGCGCTCAATCAGGAAGTCGTTGAGGAAAATGAAGAAACCGTTGAAACCCATGACTGCGAAGAAGAAGACAGGCGCCAGTCTCAATGTGATCGGGTGGTGGCGGATACGCAGCAGTGTGAGAAACACCTCGCTCAAGCCGAAATCGATTGTTCGGCGTTCGGCCAGCGTTTCGCGGAAAAACCGGATGATCAGCCCGATATTGATCAACACCAACAGAATGGCAGCATAGATCGGCAGCGTCAGCGAGGCGGCATCACCCATCAGCGTCTTGCTGCTCAGGGTGGCTGTCAGCAGCGGCCCAGCGATGAAGCCCAGCGCAACCGCCGCGACAAGCTGCCCCATGAATTGCGCCTTCTGCTGATCGTCCTGCGCCTCGTCGATGAGCGCCGCCTGGGCGATCGGCTGGTTGCCGGCCGTGAAGCCGCCAATGAAACGACCGACGATCAGCAGGATGAGGCTTGAATACTCGATGGCGACGATCGTCAGAGCGTAGCCGACGAATGCGCCGACCAGACAGATCAGGATCGAGACCTTGCGTCCGATATAGTCGGATACCTTGGAGATGAAGGCCGCACCGAAAAACCAGGCGAGATAAAACAGGGCAAGGACGATGCCGTAGCGCAATTCGCGCCCGGCCTGTGACACCTCTTTCGGCAGGAAATCCTGGGATGGATCAAGCAACAGCGAACTGAGGATCGGCAGCAGGAGTCCCTGTCCCAGTATGTCGATGAAGACCACATAGAGGAGCGCGATACGGGACACGGTCAAAGATCTCCCTTGGGCTGCGAATCAACATCGACAGTATGTCAGATGTTCCGACAGAGGCACGTTTCAAATCGTTGCGATGCTGCCACGGCAGAATTGATTTGCGCGGATGAAGTGTGAATGGGGATTGTGTGATCGTAAAGCTGGTTTTAACATCGACGATGTCCGGTTGGTTGAATCAACGATATCGAAAAAAAAGCTAATTAGCTGGAAAAGCAGAGGAATATTATACTTTAAATAAAATTGTACGGGGGCGTACTTGTGATTTTAGAAGGCGATACCTCTTTAAGCTTGAGAAAATTTGGGTCGCGGCTCATGGGCGCTTCCATGCTGCAACCGGTCCCTCTGGCCCTCATTCCGCTTCTCCCTCTGTATTTTCTTGGCGTCGATGACGCGGGGGCTGTCTGTATCCCCAGCGGTGGTACAACGTTCGTCTGTTCAGGAGATTTTTCATCCGGTTTGAATATTGGCACGACGCTTCCTGATGGGACGACCGGGGTCGTCGTCAGGGATTTGACCGCTAACATCGACAATCCAACGGGGATTGTCTGGGATCTCGGCCCGACCACAGGACCGAACCCGCCCACAAGAACGTTGGAAGTCAATGCGGGATCGGCTGTCATTCGGTCTGATGTCCCCGTTCTCCTTCAGTCTCAGGGCGTAACCAATGGCCCGATCGGTTCGTCACTCGGAGCGTTTGGGCTTTCCCTGAATTTCTTCGGACAAATTGAATCAAGGGCTCCCGGCGCCGCAATTTTCGTCAACAATATTGGAAACCTCTTGGGGTTTACGTTGCCATATGGCCTCCATGGCGGGGCAGTTGGCGATATCTCCATTAATGTTGGAGGACTAATCTCCGGGCAGGCCGGTGTTCGAGCACTGTCAGTTGGTGGTCATGGTAACTGGGGTTTCCCGGCTGGCAACGGAGCTGCCGGGGGCAATGTACTCTTCGGTACTGGCAGTGCTGGGCTTACCGTAAACACCCTTGCGGTTGACAGTCCGGCTGTCGATGCCGCGTCTGTGGGTGGCGCTGGCGGTATGGGAGTGAATACAAATCCAGGCGGCGACGGTGGGCATGGCGGCAGGGGCGGTAATTTTATTTTTGAAGGCCAGACAGTTCTGAATTTGGAAACCTTTGGATCGCAATCCCCCGGGATTCGTTTTTTCAGTCAAGGAGGTGGAGGTGGAAACGGCGCTAATGTCGGCTCCGGCAGAGGAGGCAACGGCGGGGCCGGCGGTACGGGTGGTCAGATCGCGACCAGCGATCTGAATGCCACGATTACGACCAGAGGATTTGATTCACCGGGCCTTATCAGCGTCAGCATTGGCGGCAAGGGTGGTGATGGTGGCAAGAGCGGTTCCTTCGGGCAGGGCGGTGACGGTGCTGCTGGGGGTTTTGGTTCGTTGGCCTCGATAACCGGCACCTTCAACATACTCACCCAGGGCAAAAATTCTGATGGCATCGCGATCAGCAGTGTCGGCGGACGCGGCGGTGAAGGTGGAGACGGCGGTTTCTTCAGCGGCGGCGGTGATGGGGCCGGGTCGGGAAGCTCGGGTCCTGTCCAGATTTCGCTCAGGGAGGGCAGCAATATCCAAACCGTGGGCGACAATTCCGTCGGCATTTCCGCTCAGAGTCTTGGCGGTCGAGCGGGCGCTGGTGGCTCCAGTGTCGGATTGTTCTCCTTCGCTGCAGACGGTGGCAGTGCCGGAAAGGCCGGCACCATAAACGTCGAAAGCAGGAGCAATATCACCACTATTGGAAATGGAGCGACGGCGATCTTTGCCCAATCGATCGGCGGTGGTGGTGGCAAGGGCGGTGACGCCTTTGGGATCTATTATGCACAATCCGGCAAAGGGGCAATCGGCGGGGCCGGTGGTGAGGTTTTTGTCGACAATTTTGCGGCGATCAACACCTTCGGCAACAGTGCCTCCGGAATACAGGCGCAGTCCATCAGCGGCACTGGCGGTTCGGGTGGAACAAGTATCGGTCTCGTTGCCTTGGGCGGTCGGGGTGGCATTTCGCAGAATGCGGGCAGCGTCGGGATCTTCAACGCCGGGACCATCGAGACCGGCGAAGGGCCGCAGGGGCCAGCTGCTGCCGACTTGTTTGTGCCGTGCAGAATAGGATGTTCCCATGGGATTATTGCGCAATCGATCGGCGGTGGTGGCGGCGATGGTGGCACCACGGGCGGTTGGTTTTCCGTCGGCGGCGCGGCTGCGGGGGGTGGCAGCGGGTGGACCGTAAATATCCAGAATTCAGCAGATATCACAACCCATCTTGAGCGCTCATCCGCAATCATCGGTCAATCCATTGGCGGCGGTGGCGGCAATGGTGGCGGCGCCGTGGCCGGCGGACTGGCTGCGTCACTCGCTATCGGTGGTAGCGGTGGAGTCGGCGGCAATGGCAGCAGTGTCGAACTGACGACTCAGAATGGTAGCAACATCAGCACCGCCGGGAACCGATCCTCGGGAATCGTAGCTCAGTCATTGGGCGGCGGGGGTGGTAATGGCGGATTTTCCGCATCCGCCTCGGTCGGTATCAATTTTCCCGCGGTCGCCATCTCGGTTGGTGGCACCGGCGGGACTGGTGGTAGTGCAGGTCTGGCTCAGATCAGGTCTGGAACAGATGGGCAAGGTGGAACTGTTTCTACGGTTGGCAATGAATCCTACGGCTTGCTTGCCCAGTCGATTGGTGGGGGTGGAGGCAACGGCGGGTTTGCTTTGGCGCTGTCTGGCAGCAATGCCGGCTCGCTCTCGGTCGGAGTTGGTGGGAGCGGCGCTGGCGGCGGACAGGGTGGCTTAGCGGACATCCACAACCTCATGGACATCAGCACCAGGGGTGACCGCTCGAACGCAATCGTTGCGCAATCCATAGGCGGCGGCGGTGGAAATGGGGGTGCATCCGTTTCCGCAGCGGCTGGTTTTGGCGGATTGGCGGCCAGTGTCGGAATTGGTGGCAAAGGCGGCGCGGGCAATTCAGCAAATGTGGCGTTGGCCCAAAACGGCGGGAATGTGGCTACGGCAGGAGAGCAATCTGCCGGCATTGTTGTTCAGTCGATTGGCGGCGGAGGAGGGCAGGGCGGTCTTGCCGTGGCTGGTGTCTTGTCCATCGGAAGCAGCGCCGCCGTCAGTTTTGGCCTTGGCGGCAGCGGAAATGCCGGTGGAAATGGTGCACGCGCCTTCGCCACGCAGACCGGAACGGTTTTGACAACCGGAGATCAATCCGCCGGGGTGATTGCGCAGTCGATTGGTGGTGGGGGCGGCAACGGCGGGGCAAGTATCGCAGCTAACCTATCCTTGACACAGTCCACCGATATTGCCGCAGCCATCGGAGGCAAGGGAAATGCCGGCGGCTTTGGCCACGACGCCGCGATATCGAATTTTGGCGATGTGGAAACCTGGGGAGACAACTCACAAGGCCTTTTGGCCCAATCCCTTGGTGGAGGAGGCGGAAATGGTGGCTTGGCTGTAGCCGGCAATCTATCTTTGGGCAGGTCGAACAATGTCTCCTTCAGTTTGGGAGGGGAAGCAGGTACAGCCGGTTCCGGTGGGTTCGTCGAAGTTTTCACAACGAGAAACGTAATCACCCATGGAGATCTGTCCACCGGTGTATTGGCGCAATCGGTCGGAGGTGGCGGCGGCAATGGCGGCTCATCAATTTCCGCGAATCTGAGCACAGCCGGAGGCAACGGCGTTGGTGCGACTATCGGTGGCGCCGCCGGTGGCGCTGGTTCGGGTGGTCTCGTTGACGTCCGGACAGCGGGAAACATCGCGACATCCGGCGTTTATTCAGACGGAGTTCTTGCCCAGTCGGTCGGCGGCGGCGGCGGAAATGGTGGGACCGCCATATCAGGAAATGTCTCCTTCGGTGGTTCATCGACCGATATCGGTTTTGCGCTTGCTGGGAGCGCTGGGGATGGGGGTGCCGCGAGCGCGGTTAATGTTGATACGCGAAATCTTGTCGGCGACATAAATTCCGTCAACGTCACGGGGCAGGGCAGTCGAGGAGTTGTAGCCCAGTCAATCGGCGGCGGCGGGGGTAACGCCGGCACGGTCATAGCTGGCAACGTGTCTGGTAGTGCCAGCAAGCAAATGCGCCTGCTTATCGGACGCACCGGTGGGTCCGGAGGTGCTTCTGGTTTGGTAAATGTAGACTTCGCCGGCGCCATTTCCACCGGGCAAGCCGGACGGGATTCGGCGGCTGACATTGGAGGCGAGCACGGAATTCTCGCCCAGTCGATCGGCGGAGGAGGCGGCAGCGGAAGTGTCGCGCTGACTGGCAGCAACAACCAGGGAAAACGCTCGCTTGAGGTTGCAATCGGTGGTCGCGCGGGTTTGGGCGCCGGCGCTGGATTGGTTACGGTGGTCAAGTCTGCGTCAACAACCACCTATGGTCGTGACTCTCACGGCATCTTCGCCCAATCCATCGGAGGTGGGGGCGGCGTAGGGGGATACACAAGCTCATTCGCAGTCCCGAATGACGACGCATCGAATTTCAGCGTCGCTGTTGGCGGTAAGGGAGGTGACGGCAACGCAGGCGGTAAGGTTGTGGTCGACAATCGCGGCATCGTGATGGCGTCGGGGCTTGGCTCCAAAGGCTTGGTGGCTCAGTCGATAGGTGGCGGCGGCGGTGCCGGCGGCTCCAACATCGTAACAAGCCTTGGAAAAGATACAGCCGCTAGCCAGTTTCAGCTGGGTGTCGGCGGCGCCGGCGGGGCCGGCGGCGCTGGCGGCAATGTCGAAGTCTTCAATACCTCTCATATCGTAACGGGTACCACCGGTGATAATGGCGATGACGGGGCTGATTCACCCTCTGCCGGCTATGGAATTCTGGCTCAGAGTATCAGCTCGGGCGGCGGCACGGGTGGTGTCGGGCTGAAAGGCGATCTTGCAACGTCCGGCGACTTGAGCCTGGCCGTCGCCGTCGGTGGCAAAGGTTTTGGTGCCCACCAGGCGGGCAGCGTCCTGGTCAACAATTTTGACGGCGGTACGATCACTACGCACGACGATGGAGCTCACGGAATCGTTGCCCAGTCCATCGGCGGTGGCGGTGGCGATGGAGCGACCGGGATCGAGGGCGATGTGTCCAATGGCAGCAAACTTGGTGCCACGGTCGCGGTGGGGGGCGCCGAGGGCGGTGGTGGATCGGCTTCAGGCGTCCAGGTGACCACCGCCGGTCATATCACCACCTACGGTGATGGCGCCAAGGCGATAGTTGCTCAATCGATCGGCGGCGGTGGCGGCAATGCCGGGGTCGGGATTGAAGGCTCCGTGGAAGGCGACTCGGACGAAGGTCAGGGCCAGTTGGCTTTGGCAATCGGCGGAGCTGGCGCTGCTGGCGGTGCTGGAGGAGGCGTTACTGTTGTCGTCCAGAGCAATGCAGTCATACAGACCGGTGCCATGGCGGATGGCCGAGAATCCGGTCTTGGACAAATGGACGGGATCTTTGCCCAATCGATCGGTGGCGGTGGCGGCAATGGCGGCGCCGGCATCAGCGGAGATATTACGTCGAATTCCGACCAGAAGGCGCTGGATATCGGGATCGGCGGCGGCAGCGGTGTCGGTCGCGCTGGTGGAACCGTCGGCGTTACAACGGGTATTGGCGCGGTGATCTCCGTTGCGGGTCAAGGTTCCCGCGGGATCTTTGCGCAATCCGTTGGTGGCGGTGGCGGCAATGGTGGTGCTGGCATTGACGGCGGCATCAAGGCCGGCGACGACACTTCGGATGCAATTTCCGTCAACCTGGGCATCGGCCGTCGAGGCGGTTCCGCAGGTGCTGGCGGTGAAGTGACGGTGGACAATTCCGCACAAATCATCACAAACAATACGGGTGCTGGCAACAATCACGGCAACCACGCCATCTATGCCCAGTCCGTCGGCGGCGGCGGCGGAACCGGCGGCATCGGCATCGCGGGCGATCTTGAAGTCGCCAAGGATGCAAAGGCATTGACGGTCGGAGTTGGCGGCATCGGCGCGGGTGCAAGTGCCGGCGGTCATGTAAGCGTATCGAACCTTGAAAGCGCCGGACTGCAGATCAGCGGAAAAGATTCGACAGGTATCTTCGCCCAATCTGTCGGCGGCGGCGGCGGAGACGGACAAGCGGGCATTAATGGCGGAATAGGTGCTGCAGACGATGCGACCGGTGTAGTGCAGTTGGCACTGGGGCTCGGCGGTGCCGGCGGTGGCGGCGGGAACGGCGGCGTTGTCACTGTTGAAAATATGGCCGACATCAACGGCATCGCTGGTTCATCGAACGACCCGGCGGGTTTGCGAGGCATTGTCGCGCAGTCGATCGGCGGTGGCGGTGGCTCCGGCGGCATTGGGGTCGAGGGAACCATCTCCGGATCCGATGACAGTCAAGCATTGGCCATTGGTATCGGAGCAACTGGTGGAAGCGGCGGCAACGCGGCGCAGGGCAGCCTTGTCGGTACGATCACGGGCGCCGGCGTTGGCGTGCGGAATGAGGGAGAAATCCGAACCACCGGCGATGCTTCGGTCGGCATTCTCGCCCAATCGATTGGCGGCGGCGGCGGTCACGGCGCTGCCGGCCTGGAGGGTGATGTCGAAGCCGGATCGGGATCGACCATCGCCTTCGCCTTGGGAACAAAGGGTGGCAGCGGTGGCAGCGGCGGGACCGTATGGGTTCAAAACCTCGGCGCCGTCTCTACGACGGATACGTTGACACCAAACTCGACCTGGACCGGCTCACACGCGGTTCAGGCCCAGTCTGTTGGTGGCGGTGGCGGCAGCGGAAACCTGACAGGCGGGCTCGTCTTTGGCAGCGGCGGCTCAAGCAAGGGTGTTTCGCTGGCACTGGGGAGTGCCAACGGCGGCGGTAGCGGCGGCAACATTATCCTTGAAAATGGTACGGAAAATGGTGTGCCGACCACGTCTGGGGACGTCGCCACGGCGGCGCAAAGCTCCCATGGCCTGTTTGCCCAATCCATCGGTGGAGGAGGAGGTGCAGCTCCGTCACTCAGCGGTATAGAAACGGAAAACAGCAACGACAGTTGGAGCGCAGTCCTTAATCTGGGTGCGACCGGAGGCAGCGGTGGCAATGGCGGCAGCGTCGAGGTCAATCACGGAGCCGGAAATATCGCGACCCTCGGTGCCGGATCGTCGGCGATTTTTGCACAGTCGATCGGCGGTGGCGGCGGCGAAGCCGGCCAGGCAGGCGAGCAGAATGCGACATTCACGCTTGATCTCGGAGCGGATGGTGTCGGCGGCAACGGTAGACCCGTGACAATCAACGTTCGGGGTGCGGGCCAGCAGGCGACGTCGATATCGACCTTCCGCGAATATTCTACAGCGATCGTCGCGCAATCAATTGGCGCCGGTGGCGGCATGGCCGGACTGGGCGCAAGAGGGCAGGGCGGCAGCATCAAACTGGGCGGCACCAATGATGCCTTCGGCTCCGCCGGTACTGTCTCCATGGATCTGAGGGATGCGTCAATTTCAACATCCCAAGACTTCTCGCCGGGTGTGTTGGCCCAGTCGGTTGGCGGCGGCGGCGGGTATGCCGGGCACGTTCAAGTCTCGTCATCAGATCGGTTCGGATCGAACCTGGATTTCGGTGCCGGCTCGGACAACCGGGGCAACGGCGGTGCGATCAATTTTGATCTCACCAATGTCAGCGTCATGACCAATGGCGACCACTCGCCAGCGATTATTCTTCAGTCGGTCGGAGGCGGCGGCGGCATTGCCGGAAACACGGATTCAAGCGCCAGCGGCGCGTTGTTCGGGTCGGCCGGCGGGAGCGGTCGGGCCAGCCGGATCGCCATGAACCTCGCTGCGGGCTCTATCGTCGCTACAGGCGGAGAACAATCCCATGCCGTGATTGCTCAGGGTGCCGGTGGTTCGGGGACGAGTACGGCAACCGGTGCGGATGCCGTCAATCTCGATATCCAGAGCACGGTTTCGGCCGTTGGCGCGGGCGCCCATGGTGTCTTTGCGCAGTCTGTTGGGGAAGGCCGAGGGCCGATCCTGGTGACCGTAGGCGAGCTTGGGAACGTGACCGGAGGCACAGAGATCGCGGGTGCTCAGGAAGGAGCGGCGATTTTCCTCCAGGACGGCGCCATTGGCCTTGATCCAAACCAGATTTTCAACTTCGGCAATATTGTATCGTCCGACGGCGAAGAGGGGCTTGCCGTCAAGGCCGAGGGCGACGGACGGACGATATTCGAGAACTTTGGAACAGTCATTGGGCGGGTCGAGGCTACGCCTGGCTCTCGGTTGATGAACGAAATAACCGGCTTCATCCAGGCTGAGAAACTGGAGGTTGAGGCTGTTGTCAACGAGGGCATACTGGACATCGGGCCATCGGGAGCGACCGGGCAGACCCTGATTCTGGGGGATATTCTCCAAACGGCCACCGGTAGGATCGAGGTGGATCTCAATCCGAATGTGACAAACCTGCAAGGTGTCGCCGATGACCAGTTGCTGGTTGACGGCGATGCCGATCTGGACGGATTTGTCATCGTCGATCTGCTGGATCCGTTCCAGGTCGATCCCGGCAGGCAGGTGGTTCCCGTCATTCTGGTAGACAATACCTTGCTGTTGGAAGGCAAGGCGCCCGTTATGCCGATCGGCGGTGTGATTACGGAACTCGAGGTGACGCAATCGGCTATTGCGCAATACGAGCTGGTAAGGACGGGCAATGACGAAATCAGCCTGGGTTTCGATATCGATTTTGCGAACGCCGGGATCTTGGCGGCCGCCAATGAAACCCAGGCTGCCATTGCAGGCTCGGTGCAGTCGATCTACCGGGCCCATGAACTGGATGACGATGCCGCGCTCAGTCTCATTGCCCTGGAAACGGATGAGGAGGTGGTGCGGGCCTACAGCGCGCTTTCCGGCGAGGTCTTCGTTGACAATCAGATTGCCTCCTATCTGGCCCTGAACGACTTTGGCGATGCACTCCTGAGCTGCTCAAATGTCACTGGCCGCACGTCCGAACGCTTCTTCGATAGCGGCCGTTGTGTGTATTTGCAGGTCGAAGGGTCCGATCTGGAACGCGACGCCACGAGCGACAATCTGGGCTTTGACGGCACTAACGTTTCACTCACCGTTGGCGGTCAGCTCACGATTGGTGAAGACTGGAACGTCGGCGGTGCACTGCGCTATGGCAATGGCCAGGTTCAGGTCAACAATTCAAACTCCAACAGCGACAGCGACGAATTGATGGCCGGCCTGTCAGCCAAACGGCGGTTCGGTGCCGTCGAAATCTCGGCATTGGGCGCGGTCGGTTACTTCGACATTGACAATGAGCGCAACCCCCTCGGTTTGGGCGTAATCAACAGCAGCCAGAACATCTGGTCCGTAGCGGGAGCTGTCGAAGCCGCATATCTGATCGGTAATGACCAGTGGTTTGCCAAGCCAAAGGTCAGTCTGGATGTGGCTCACTTCTCCTCCTCCGACTTTACTGAAGCAGGGTCCAGTTCACTCCGGTTGATGGTTGATACCGGTGCACAGACCTATTTCAGTCTCAATCCGGCAATCGAGTTTGGAGGAGAATTTACACTTGGCGAGCAGGAAACCAGAGTGAGACCGCATGTTGAAATCGGGCTAACACAACTGCTCGGCAGCGCGACACCGGCAATCCAGGCTTCGTTTGCATCAGGCGGCATGCCGTCGTTCCGAACCGCGACGGATATGGATCGAACCCGCTTCGAGGCTGGCGCCGGGCTCGACATCCTCTTTGGGTCGGCAACACTGCGCTTGGACGGCGCCGCCAGTTTCTCCGAGAACAGCCAGATCTTCGGCGGCGGAGCGCGTCTCGAAATCCCGTTCTGATGTTGTGAAAAAATGCGGAGGACAACCAGTTGCTGTGAATTGGGGGCAGATTGAAAACTTGGTAGTATGAAGCGATAGCCAGTTCGCAGGTAATAGGCTTTCAAACAACCCAGACGCCATCGTCGATGTTGGCCGAGTTTTTGTCGACGTTCTCGTCGCTTTCCGTGAAAGCGATCAGGATGTCGTCTCTGGTCAACCCGCTATCCATACCGCCGACCCAGAACAAGAATCCGGGCAAGTCCGGCTCCCGACCAAGCACGTTATGATACATCGCATCAATGTACTCGTGATGTGTGGGGTCTGCACCATAGAGGTCGCGAAACTCATCCGAACCGTTGAACTGGGACGCCAGAAACTCGGCTCTCTCCCGCGTCCCCAGGCCATTCCCTTCCAACTCGTCAAGCACGTTTACCCAAAACCTCAAGCCACCCTCGTCGGTGTTCGTCCGAACGCTGCCTGATAGATGCGATAACCGAAGCCAAGATTGTCCCGAGCAATGTCATAGATATAGACACCGTCAACGAGCTCTACGCGTTCGACATTGACAAGCAGGTCCGTGTGTCCCTCGTACTTGTGAACCGAGATGGTGCCGTTGTCGTTCCAGGTCTGGGAAACATCACTTCTGAACTTACCGTAGACAACCGTATCGCGACCCTGCAATCCATCGATATGCAAAGAGACAGTGTCGGGCTGAGCAGAGAGGATGTCGTCGTTCGCCGATGCCCCGGGAACCGAGACGACCTCGTCATCCGGAAGTTCTGTTAAAGGCAACCGTTCCGTATTGGCGACGTCGTATCCAAGGTCCTCAAGGATCGCCAGATCGATCTGCCCCAGATGCCATCGATTTCCTTCATAATTTCCGAACTCATACATGAGGCCGCGTTCGACCGGGCTCGCCGTCCCATCGCCGACGAGTTTCGGTCCATAGTGGTCACGGGAACCGGTAGCCGCCAGCGGCAGATCCTCGCCCAAGAGGGCTTCAACCGCTGCACCGTTGAAGAAGAACTGACCGTTGCGTTCCTCAGTTAATCCGTCAAAGGTCGTTGGAGTATTTCCTGGTCCATGCTGTGCGTTTGACCATATGCCAAGGGAGTGCATCGTTTCGTGCAGGAATATCGAGAAAAAGTCATTTTGGCCGGCCGGGATCGACGGTCTTGCGTAGGGATCGGGGTCGGGATCGAAATAAAGCAGATCGCCATAGTTGGTCAGCGAACCGTCCTGGTTGGGTAACATCCAGGCTCCGGCGTCCCAGTCGTCGCCATTGGCATCATCACCGGTGATCGCTTCGGACTCGGCAAACGTTCTTCCGCTGCCGGAAACCCCGCCATATGACGGCAACAACCCGGAACCATCGTGACCGAATTGGTCGGGTGCGCCAAAGCGAACCACGAAATCAATCGACCCGTTCCAGCGGACGAAGTCTGAGAGATATTCTATCGCGGCGAGGGCGTTGCGTTCGATTACATCGGCAAAGTTGCTGAACTCAACCGGAATGTCGGCGACTTCAAAAGTGTATTCGTTTGCAAAATGACCAGACGTCGTCGCCATCAGCAGTTCCTCTCCCGTGATGAATGGGCTACCCGCTCACTTCCAGTTACACCACCCAGACGCCATCATCGAGGTTCTGGCTGTTGTTGTTGACGTTCTCGTCGCTCTTGGTGAAGGCGATCAGGATGTCTTCGCGGGTGAGGCCGTCGTTTTCCATGCCGCCCACCCAGAAGTCGTAGCCGGCCTGATCCGGCAGCCGGAACAGCACGTTCTGGTACATCGCGTCGATGTATTCGAAGTTGCTCGGATTGGCGCCGTAGAGGTCGCGGAACTCGTCCGACTGGATGAACTGGCTTGCCAGGAACTGCTCCTTCTCGTAATCGCTCCAGCCCTGCTGGTCGAAATTGTCGAGATTGCCGATCCAGAAGCGAACGCCGCCCTCGTCGGGCGTGCGGCCGAAGGAGGCCTGGTAGATCCGGTAGCCGAAGCCGGTATTGGGGCTGGTCAGGTCGTAGACATAGTCGCCATCGGTAAAGTCGATGCGTTCCATATTGGTGAGTGTGTCGGTACCGCCGCCCGGTTTTTCGACGGTGATCGTGCCGTTGCCATTGAGGGTCTGCGTATAGTCGGCGCGTTCGCCGTCATAGACGACGGCATCGTGGCCCGGGCCGCCATCGATCAGGTCGGACCCGCCGGAGCCGTTGATCGTGTCGTCGCTGGCCAGGGCCTGTATCGTGTCGTCAATTGCGGTTCCGTCGAGACTATCCGGATCGGGTGTCCCGACGATCGGGCCGGCCTGCTGCACCGAAATGTCAAAGCTCTCTTCATAGGCCGGTCCGGATGCATCCGAGGCACGAATGATGATGGTATGGCTGTTTTGCGCACCGAAGTTGAAGGTCGCACCTGGCGCGACCTTCAAATGATTTGCGTCGAGCACGAACAAACTATTGGCGTCATCGATCAGCGAAAATGTCGCCGTGGGCTCCAGCGGATTTTCGAATGCCTGGAAGGTCGCCACAAGCGTGCCAGCAGCTTCGTTTTCACGCACTGATCCGCCTGAACTCATCTGAATATCGGTAATTGGCTTGTTTTCGACCTGGACCACGAATTCGCTTTCATGGACCGTTCCACCGCCGTAGGTGGCCCGAACCCGAACCGAGTGGCTTGTCGCCGTCTCGTAGTCGATGCTCGCGCCGTCCGCCACCTGCAGGCTATCGCCGACGAGTTCGAACAGCCCACCGCCATCATCGATGAGGGTCAGGGTCGCCGTGATGTCTAGGCCGTTTCTTGTCGGCCGGATGTTGCCGGCCGTTTGCCCGCCAGCTGCATTCTCGGCCAGCCCGCCTGTTGCTTCGAGCTGAAGTTCGATCGGACCATCACCAAGGACCTCAATGTCGAAGTTTTCCTGATGCAGGGGACCGGATGCGTCCGACGCGCCGACGGTCACGGTGTGGCTGGTTTGAGCGAAATAGTCGATGGACGCACCGGCGGCGATTTTCAACTCATGGCCATCGAGTTCAAACAACCCACCCGCGTCGTCAATCAGCGAAAATGTCGCCGTGGGCTCCAGCGGGTTCTCGAAAGCTTCGAACGTGGCAATGACGGTACCGGCATCATCCGTTTCGCGAACCAAACCGCCCGACGCCAGTGCGATATCTGTAATCGGCTGGTTTTCCACCTGGATTACAAAATCCTCTACATAGGTAGATCCGTTGCCGTAGGTGGTTTCGATCCGAACAGTTTGGCTGGTCGCGACCTCGAAATCGATCTGCGCGTCCGGGGCAACTTTCAGGGTGTCGCCATCGAGCAGGAACAGGCCACCCGCGTTGTCCAGAAGGGCGAAGGTCGCCGCGATTTCCTCGGCGTTCTGAAATGCATCAACCGTCCCGATCACATGATCTGAACCTGTATTCTCGGGCACGCTCAGGCTGCCGTTGAACTGAACGTCGACCGGGCCGTCTCCGATGACCGGGATGGAAAAGGTCGATCCCGCACTGAGGCCGCCCTGATCGGTGACGACCACCTCGATCGGACGAAAGCGGCTCCCGAAGAAGTCGAGCTCGCGGGCAAGGGTGACCACACCGGTATCCGCATTGATGTCGAATAGCCCCTCCGCATCCTGTGTCAGGGCAAATTGCAGCGTGTCACCGAAATTCGGATCCAGCGTGTCGAAGTCCGCAACAATGGCCCCAACCTGGGAATCCTGCGTCAAGGCCATGATGTCGCCGAAGACGGCAATCGGCGCATCATTGCTTTGCTCAAATATGAAATTGTCCTGGCTGAACCAGGCAAATATTCTGTCTTTTATCGTGATCGTAAAAGCATCGTCATACGTCGAACGGATCATGAGGTCATTGCCAACGACGCTCAACTGGGTCTGGAGCTCTGTCCAGTTGCCAATGCCGAACGGAGCTACATTGATGACGTCGGGATCCCATTCGTCGTCGTCGTAGACGGTAAAATTGCGGATTTCCATCGACGCCGTTTCGCCTGGCACGTAGGTAGGCGCGACGAATATGTCCTCACCCGGTTCCTGAAACTCGTCGTTCACCGAAAAAGCTCCAGTGACGATCGCAGTGCCGAGACCGGTTATGATCATATCTGCACCGGCCCCGCCCTCTAGGATAACGTTGCCGTTGATTGCAATGAGTAGATCGTCGCCATCGTTCCCGTTGAGGTGACTGTCCCCGCTAGGCGACACGATGAAATCATCTCCTAAGCCGCCGAATAGCAGGTCATTACCGGACCCCGAAAAAATTCTATCATCGGCGCTGAGTCCGTCGATGGTGTCGTTTCCATCGCCCGATACAATGAGATCATTGAGCCAGCTTCCGGTTAGGATGTCGTCGAATTCGGTACCGGACAGAATAAGATCATCGCCCTGATGGAAGGATTGATGTCCTGTATCTCCTGGTTGGCCGTACAAGTGGATTAGGGCCAGAAGATCGAGTTCGCGGTACCCACCCGCAAACGGTCCAGTATAGGACATGACAGAGAAAAAGCGGTGGTCAAACGGAGTGTCGGCTATAGACAGCGTGATACCGCTTTCCTCGAACGGGTGCTTTAGGCCGAGTGCGTGCCCCAGTTCGTGGAGGAACACCCCATCGAAAACGGCTGGCGTGGTGTCATCCGCTATTCTGATCGTAACGTCACGCGCTTCGGGTCCGACGTAAGGGACCAGCGCAAATCCGCCTACCGTGGTATCACTGCTACCGTGAAACTCTATCATCGGAGTCAGCAAACTCTCTTGAGGGTCGATCTCAATGAAAGTTATGCCTAACTGTTGGGAAATTTCTTCAAGCAGCGCCCGCGCTCTTTGTTGATAGGACTCATCGAAAGCAACGAAACCTGCCTCGGTGGCGCCGTGAAAGTACGACGCTTTGGCGGGATCCTGATTGAACACGTAGGTAATATGCACAGGCCCGCCGACGGGGATGTTTTGCCCATGCCAGCTCGTCGGATTGGGACGGCCTTCAAACTGCCACAACAACGATTCGAAATATTCGTCAGGTGCGTCAGCGACATAGGTGCTGATCGTCAGTTCGTAGTCCGGCGGTGCAAAAGTGAGACTGACATTGTAGGTGCCGGACGTTTCAATGGTGACCAAAAATGGCGTGGTTGCCGTTATACGGCCGTAACTGATCAGAGTTCCATCAGAGTGATTGATACGAAGGATTGCACCTGACGCTTCAAGGGCCGCAGCATCGTTAAACCCGAGGAAGTAATCACCGGTCTCGATTGAAACGGGCGTGTCAAATCTGTTTCCCGCGGCGTCTACCAAAATGCTCCAGCTTTGAACCGGAGGTGTGTTGGGAATGGTCTTCCCACTTGCCGATGGATCGTGGTCGTGGTCGTGGTCATGGTCGTGATCGTGATCGTGATCGTGATCGTGATCCTGATCATCCTGGACTGGCGGAAGCGGCGGTTTGGCGATCCAGGTAAGCCGATCTTTTGGTGTGCAATACGAAGCCATGTCAAACCACCCAGACCCCATCATCGAGGTTCTGGCTGTTGTTGTTGACGTTCTCGTCGCTCTTGGTGAAGGCGATCAGGATGTCCTCACGGGTCAGGCCATCGTTTTCCATGCCACCAACCCAGAAGTCGTAGCCGGCCTGATCCGGCAGCCGGAACAGGACGTTCTGGTACATCGCGTCGATGTATTCGAAGTTGCTCGGATTGGCGCCGTAGAGGTCGCGGAACTCGTCCGACTGGATGAACTGGCTGGCCAGGAACTGCTCCTTCTCGTAGTCGCTCCAGCCCTGCTGGTCGAAATTGTCGAGATTGCCGATCCAGAAGCGCACGCCGCCCTCGTCGGGCGTGCGGCCGAAGGAGGCCTGGTAGATCCGGTAGCCGAAACCGGTATTGGGGCTGGTCAGGTCGTAGACATAGTCGCCGTCGGTAAAGTCGATGCGCTCGACATTGGTGAGCGAGTCGGTTCCGCCACCCGGCTTTTCGACGGTGATCGTGCCGTTGTTTTGAAGATCCTGAGTATAGTCGGCCCGAGGGCCGCTGTAGACGACGGTGTCGTGACCTTGGTCGCCGTCAATCAGGTCGGAGCCAGCGGATGCGTTGATGGTGTCGTCGCTATCGAGAGCGTGGATGTCGTCATCGAGTGCTGTACCGTCAATGACATCTGGGTCGGGTGTGCCGACTATGGGGTCATTTATCGTCTGACCCACAAATACGGGAATGGTCAGCGTTGAGTAGGATCCGTCCTCCAAGGCGATGACAAACTCAACATCTAACTGCTGGTTTGACGGAGCCTGACCGGTATAGACAAGATGGTCGCCTTCTATTGAGAAGAGCGTTGACCAGTGGCCCAAAGGGTTTAAGGCACTGATGTTGTCGCCCAAGTTGATTTCGCCGAGATCGACAGGTTCACCATCCGGATGAAGCAGATTGGTTTCAAAGGAAACAGCAGTTGGATCGGGAGTGAATTCATCCGCCCCAACGTCGTAGATCCCGTCAATGAAGCGGATTTGCTCAATTCCTTCGAAGACGACCGAAAAACCGGAGTTGGTCTGGAAATTTGAGCGTAGCTCCCGCAATCCGTCGCCATTGGGATCAGTTATCAGGAAACTGTGGAAAAAACCGGCCACATCCAGAGTGTCGGTTCCTTCACCACCGTCCACGACCGCAGCATGCAACCCGATCTGAATCAGATCGTCTCCGATGCCACCCGAGAGGATGTCGTTTCCGCCGCCCGAACTGATGGTATCGTCGCCCGGCCCGCCCACCAATTCGTTTGCGTTTGTGTCGCCAAGAAGCGTATCTGCACCGGATCCACCAATTACGTTCTCGAATCCGACGAGCTGGTCGAGATCAACATCGTCTCCGAAGGCAATACCGAGCAGCAGATTTACGGTTATTGGATTCGCGGCGCTGGCAAATGAAATCGTGTCTGAGCCTGCGCCTCCATCATAGTAGTCGTTTCCGGAGCCTTCTCCGGCAATAATAAGGTCGTTTCCGTCTCCTGCGTGGACGACGTCGTTGCCAGCCTTTGCGTATATTGTCTGATTGGCATTCCCTCCGATTATGAACTCATCGGAGGAATCGCCTTCGTAGTCAGACAGTGGTGTCATTACTGGTGGCTCGCTACCAGGAGATCCATCATCCGCTGGAACCGGTGGCGGCGACTGGATTTCGGGATCAAATCGCTGCTGTTCGTCAAATTCAAACAGATCGTTTTCGTCACTGTTTTCGAGCTCTTGATATGCGGAAACGATTTGCTGCCAAATATCTGTCCAGGTTGCGTCGTCAGGCACACCAAGCCCGTCCCAGGCAGCACCAATGGCGTCGATTACGATCTCATTTGTACGGAACTTCAGGTCGTTCGCAGCATCTGAAATATCGTCTTTCCATTGGCTCTTTTGAGAGTTCGGCGCAGGAAGCCCGTCGACCAGATCGTTCAGTTTTTCGCTTGCTTGATCGATGATCGGGAACACAACCTGCTTGGCCGCAAATATCGAGAGCCTCTCCACCTGCTCTTTTGCATCGCTGGCGAATGAGACGGTATCGAGTGCAGCGAAGGCCTTTTCCGCATACTCAAACCAGGCGAGAATTTTACCGAACTTGGGGTCGCCGTTTTCGTCCTGGAATCTTCCAAGTTCACCGACATATTCAGAGATTTTTGAAAAGGCGCCGTTGATCGCCCAGACTCCGAACCAAAATCCGCCCTTACCAGCCAATTCAGATTCGAAGATCGTACGGCCGTCTCCAAATCGCAGGATATTCCAGTTGATGATCGTGTCTGTTTGATCTCCCGCCGCGGCTGGAAACACCTTTATGGCGGCGAAGCTTTTGTTCTCAGTGCCACCTTCAAACGGATTTACTGCGAAAAGGTACTGAGATTTGGAATCGCGAAAGTGCACTTCGTCGACAGTTGAAAGGTCCAGGTAGTCGCCGCCATCGATATGATTTGTTCCATATTCTCCGTCGAGAAGGCCCAGTTTGGCGTCAATTCCTTTGAAAATGTCGGATCCATTGTTGCCATTCAGTTCATCATCATCCTCGCCACCGCTCAGAAGATCGTTGTCATCTCCACCGTTCAGCAGGTCATTGCCATCACCACCCAGTAGTTCATCGCCCTTAGCGCCGCCGCTCAGTTCGTCATCGCCGCTGTCTCCGCGTAGTATGTCATTGCCGTCGCCTCCTCCAAGCAGGTCATTGCCGTCGCCTCCTTCAAGCAGGTCGTTGCCGTCGCCTCCCTCAAGCAGGTCATCGCCGTCGTCACCGCGCAAGTCATCGTCACCCCTGTCGCCGCGCAGTTCATCGTTGCCGTCATTTCCATTCAGGATGTCGTTACCGCCATCCCCCAGCAAAAGGTCGTTTCCATCACCGCCAGAAACCGTATCGTGCCCATTCCCGTTTTCGTCGGCGTCGCCCCGCAGTGTGTCGTCGAACGGGGTCCCGTTCACGACTGTGTCGCCCTCGAACAGGTCCGATATTCGGCCAATGTCGGACAAGGATACCGGCTGGTCGGACGTGATGGTGACGACGTCCTCAATGGTCAATTGAAGGGACGTCATTTGTCCCAGGTTCGAACGCCAGTTCAGAAGCGCATCGGTATAGGCGTTTACATCGGCATCGAACGCGTCGCCGTCGCTATAGAATGGGTCGACAAAGTCATCGATATTGGGAAAATCGAGCGATTCTTCGATATGCACATTGATGAACAAGTCGGTGTCTTCGTCCCAAAGAAAGAGGATGTCGCCGCCTTGCTGGCTATAGTCATAATCCGAATTGTAGTCGCCCAACGGCGTGTAGAAGATTGCCGGTTCGAGATTGAAGGTTTCTAGCTCACCGGTATCCGGATTGAGCTCCTGCACGGTCACTGCCTTCTTTGCGGAGAACAGCACCGAGAAGTCCAACGATGTTGTGAAACGGTTATCGCGAAGATCAATCGGCAGGGGGGAGGACGTCAGATCAATAGTAATCATGCCAGTTCACTCATGCTTTGCATTTGAGCGCGTTTCCCGATTTGAGCCAGTGCAGCTCGAAGCCGCGCCTGGTGAGGAAGGCCCTCCTGTTGATTACGTTATTTCCATTCATCGTTTCGCGCATGACCCATTTGGTCTACCGCCCTTGACGTGATCATTGCGTGATTTGGCCGGTCGCGCATCCAAGCCGCTAGACATGTGGGTGCCATTGCGAATGCCCCTTCGCAGCGTGCCAAGATCCGCATGAGAATGTGGAAACGCCTGATCAGAACGGTCGGCCAGGATTTGCCGGCCCGCGCCTTCGGGGGCTGACATCTGATTGAAACCCAGACTGTTCAGAATTGGGGGGTCTACGGTTTTTTGGATCCGAGTTGTGATTCGCATTGCCATCGGGATCTGTTCCGACAACGACAGTCTCCCAGTATTTATAAGTATAATTGACGTCATGCTCCTCCGTTTTGTGAAATATGATTACTTTTCCAACCCATTCAGAAACAAAATTGGGAAATGGAATAAAGTATTAATCCGCCACGAAGCCGAGGCAATAATGCCCGAGCGCCTGGAAAACAGCGTATTGGCGCCGTTGCCTGGTGTGGCTCACCTTGAATTCGAACATGATTGCCCCCTTTCACCGTGTCCCAATGATGATTTGGGCCGGAGGGGGAAATGTTGTCATGGTGCGTTCGCACCAAAAGAGACTTAACATTTTGAAGAAATGCGCGATTATGTGCCTGCAACGGCTTGGAGGGGGCATTTGCAAGACACGATACGCGCGATCCTTAGGGCCGCGACGGAGGAGGGAAGCTGGGAAGACGCCTTGGACCGCATCTGCTTTGAGGTCGGTGCCCCGGCATCCGCTCTTTTCATGTCCGATGATCTCGAACTGAAATCGAAGTCCGCAGTTTACAGCGCATTTTGGCGCGATCCCGCTCGCGAAGACATTCGAAGCAGGTTCGATGGGGAGTTGGATGTCTCTGCAGATGCGCCGGCCTATGGCCTGTTCAAGACGCTACCGCATCTCGCGCTCGTTCCAGAAATCGACATTTTTCGGTCAGTGGGCATCGCGGAACTACCGCCGTCTGAAATCCGGGATTTGACATTTTCCTACGGGTTCAGGAGTCGCGTCGTTTCAGTGCTCAATACCACCGGGCCCTGGATGGATGTTCTGACGTTTCAGACGGACTCAGGCGAACTCGACCCGTCGGCGTATCTTGCCCTGTCTTCGACGTTGGCCAGCGCAATGCGCATGCGGCATATGCTAAGAGACGCTCGCAAGAATTCCGTCATCGCTCGCGAGGCACTGAACCGCATGCCGATCGGTGTGTCCGCATTGGACCATGAGGGCCGCATCATGCTTGCCAACCATGAAGCCGAGCGCCAGTTCCAGGAAGTTGAGCAGATCAACAATCGGACTGGCCGGGTCAGCATCCTTGGCCTGTCGGACAAGCTGATGAGTGACGGTGTTGAGGCCTCATGGCTGCTCCTGGACGACCGGACGATAGAGAAGTTGTCAAAGCACGCTTTCGTTCTGGCAAACTCAGCAGATGAGATGCCCTTGATCGGCCAGATTGAGCCAATCAGCGAGTTGTATGAAAGCGCACATTGGCTCTTGTTTATATTCGATCTTCGCAGACTGAGCGATGACAACGGGGTTCTGTTGGGGCAGCTTGCAGGACTGACGGCTGCCGAAACCGACGTTCTCAGATTGCTTTCTCAGGGTAATGCTGTTCGGGACATAGCAGCAATTCGCGGCACAAGCCGGATAACGATCCGAAACCAGCTAAAGTCGATAATGGAAAAACTCAGGTGCTCTTCGCAACGAGATCTGGTCGCACTGAGCGCATCCACCTCGATGGCACGCTTGGAGACCAATCAGAGACCAAGTTGATTGTATTCAGTCAGCTCGGATCGTTCTTGAGACTGTAATCATACGACTTGACCACGACCGGTATCTTCATCGACACGCTGATGAATCCTGTTGCGACCATGGGCCGACCTTCAGGTCTGGATTGAGTGAGCCCACAAACGCTGCCCATCGCACAATGGAAGATAACCGCCCAAAAACCAGCCCGGAAAAAAAGTTTGTCGAACAAACAGGGCGCTGATACACTTTTCTTAACAGAGGTTCGAGAAGCGCCAGCTGCAGCTCCTCAGGGCATGCGCGGCGCGTCAGGATAGTCAAGTGACAGACCCCGAAACGGGCACAAATGTGCCCATCAGCGGGGCGTTGGAAGCTGGCGGAGAGGCACCGAAGAGGTCGCAGGACGACCGTGCCGCCGCAAATGCACACAGGCGGGACTCCGCCATTGTGCCGGCTTTGGAAGGGCAGGAGCGGTCGCATGAGACCGACGCCCGGCGCTCCGACAGGCCCGATCAGCCGCCTGAAGCGGCGAGCGGCAACTCAGAGGGACATTCCGGCAGGAAGCGTCGTCGCCGGCGCTCGAAGAAGCACAAGCATCGCAATGAGTCCGGTGTGCAGGATCAGGCGATGAACGGGTCCCGGTACCCTGACGCCGCGCAACCCAGGTCTGAACAACGATCAACCAGGCCGAATGATGGGCCGGCGCAGAAACAGCAACAGCACAAGCATTGGAAGCCGCGTCGTGATCGCGGGCAGGCACCGGTCTATGCGGCGCTTGATCTGGGCACCAATAATTGCCGGCTTCTGGTCGCCATTCCAACCCGTCCCGGACAGTTTCGCGTCATTGACGCTTTCTCGCGCATCGTTCGGCTGGGCGAGGGCCTGACCGCTTCCGGGCGGCTGTCGGATGCCGCGATGGATCGGGCTGTCGAAGCGCTGAAAGTGTGCGCCAGCAAACTCGCAAACAAAACCGTGCGTCGCCACCGGTTGATTGCAACGGAAGCCTGTCGCTCCGCTGGCAACGGCTCCGAGTTTCTCGACCGCGTCAAGGAAGAGACCGGGCTGGATCTGGAGATCGTCGATCGCGAGACGGAGGCACGGCTGGCAGTGTCCGGTTGCTCCTCTCTTGTCGAACGCGAGACCGCAGGGGTCGTGTTGTTCGACATCGGCGGCGGTTCCTCCGAGATCGCCGCGATCGATCTGTCCGGCAGCCGCTCCAACCGGCTGGCTAATCACATCAGCGCCTGGACATCGCTGCCGGTGGGCGTGGTGACGCTTTCCGAACGCCATGGTGGCCGCGAGGTGACCGAGAAGATCTTTGAGGAGATGGTGGACGAGGTCGCCGATTTGCTGGACGGGTTCCCGTGTCCGGATCTGCCCGGATGCGGCAATGGCGCCGGTGGCGAGTTCCACCTGCTCGGCACCTCGGGCACGGTGACGACACTGGCTGGCGTGCATCTGGACCTGCCGCGCTATGATCGCCGCCGTGTCGACGGACTCTGGCTGAGCAGCAGCGAGGTCGATCGCATGACCCAGAAGCTGTTGTCCTGGAATTTCGACGAACGCTCCTCCAACCCATGCATCGGCTCGGACCGTGCCGACCTTGTGCTCGCCGGCTGCGCCATTCTGGAGGCGATCCGCCGGCGCTGGCCCTCGGATCGTCTGCGGGTCGCCGATCGCGGGCTACGCGAGGGGCTGTTGACTGAAATGATGGCCGCCGACGGGGTGTGGCGGCGAGGTCGCGGCCGTCGGCCCTATTACAAGCGGCCCAACCGCCAGCAAGGCGACCAGCGATGAGCCGGCCAACGGGCGGCAACCGCACCGGCCGCAAGCTCGGGCAAAAGGTCAAGAAGAAGCGCATCAAGGCATCGTCGCGGCGCTGGATCGAGCGCCATCTCAACGACCCCTATGTGCAGCGGGCGCAGCTCGAAGGCTATCGCTCCCGCGCAGCTTTCAAGCTCCTGGAAATCGATGAAAAGCACAAGATCCTAAGCGGTGCCCGCCGCATCGTCGATCTCGGCTCGGCACCCGGAAGCTGGTCGCAAATTGCTGCCAAGGTCACGTCTTCCACCGATGATGATCCGAGGGTGGCAGCCATCGATTTTCTGGAAATGGACCCGCTGCCGGGCGTTGCCTTCCTTGAGATGGATTTCCTCGACGATGCGGCGCCCGACGCATTAATTGAGGCTTGCGGTGGTGCACCCGATCTCGTGCTGTCGGATATGGCGGCTCCGACCACCGGGCACCGGCGGACCGATCACCTGCGCACCATGCATTTGTGCGAAGTCGCCGCCTATTTCGCCGTGGACGTGTTGACGCCGGGTGGCCACTTTCTGGCCAAGACCTTCCAGGGCGGCACCGAGGCAGACCTGCTGTCAATGCTCAAAAGGCAGTTCACCTCCGTCATCCATATCAAGCCGCCCGCATCTCGCGCCGAATCGGTGGAAATGTATCTCCTGGCGAAGGCGTTCAAGGGCCGGGATGAATACGACGACGGCCGCTGAAGTCCACCAGTTCCGGGCATTTTCGTGGTCGTTTTGGTCGCGTTATTTGTGGTTTCCTTGGCATCGCATCCGTGTTACCAGCCAATGCCAACTTCTGAATGATTTGACGATTCTGCACGGCGCCGCGTGGCGGCACCGATGGCGGCTTTTACAAAGCGGAGATTGGCAATGGCGCGTATCATCGAATCCATGACCGGGCGGGAAGCCCTGACGTTTGACGACGTGCTGCTGCAGCCCGGCCACTCGACTGTCATGCCGGGGCAGGTCGACATCGCCACTCGCGTCGCCGACGGCATAGACCTGAGCCTGCCGATCATCTCGTCCGCCATGGACACGGTGACCGAGGCGAGGCTGGCGATTGCCATGGCGCAAGCCGGCGGCATCGGTGTCATACACCGCAACCTGACGCCCGAGGAACAGGCCGAAGAGGTTCGGCAGGTCAAGAAATTCGAGTCCGGCATGGTGGTCAATCCGGTAACGATCGGGCCGGAAGCAACGCTGGCCGACGCGTTGACCTTGATGAAGACCCACGGGATCTCAGGCATTCCCGTTGTCGAAAACGGCGGCGCCGGTGGATTCGGAACCGGCCGTTTGGTCGGAATTCTCACCAACCGTGATGTGCGTTTCGCCTCCGACCCCGAACAGAAGATCCACGAGCTGATGACATCCGAAGGGCTGGTGACGGTCAATGAGAATGTCGAGCAGCACGAGGCCAAGAAGCTGCTGCACCAGCATCGCATTGAAAAGCTTCTGGTCGTCGATCCAGACGGCCAATGCGTTGGGCTGATCACGGTCAAGGACATCGAAAAATCGCAACTCAATCCGAATGCTGCCAAGGATCTGCAGGGCCGGCTGCGTGTCGCCGCCGCGACCACGGTGGGCGAGGACGGCTTCGAACGAGCCGAGAGACTCATCGACGCCGGCATCGACATGCTGGTAGTCGACACTGCTCACGGGCATTCGCAGCGCGTGCTCGACGCCGTTTCGCGGGTCAAAAAACTGTCGAATTCGGTGCGGATCATGGCAGGAAACGTCGCTACCGCCGATGGCGCCAAAGCGCTGATCGATGCCGGCGCCGACTCCATCAAGGTGGGCATCGGTCCGGGCTCCATCTGCACCACGCGCATCGTTGCCGGTGTCGGCGTGCCGCAACTTTCGGCAATCATGAGCGCCGTCGAGGCCGCCCACGAGAATGGCGTGCCCGTGATCGCCGACGGGGGCATCAAGTATTCCGGCGACATGGCCAAGGCCATCGCCGCCGGCGCATCGGCCGTGATGATCGGTTCGCTGCTCGCCGGCACCGACGAAAGCCCAGGCGAGGTCTATCTTTACCAGGGCCGTTCCTTCAAGTCCTATCGCGGCATGGGGTCCGTCGGCGCCATGGCCCGCGGCTCCGCCGACCGCTATTTCCAGGCTGAAGTGCGAGACACGTTGAAACTGGTGCCGGAAGGCGTCGAAGGTCAGGTGCCCTACAAGGGCCCGGTGTCGGGCGTCCTGCATCAACTGGGCGGTGGCCTCAAGGCGGCCATGGGCTATGTCGGCGCGGCCAATCTCGAGGAGCTGCACCAACGAGCCCAATTCGTCCGCATCTCCGGCGCCGGCCAGCGCGAAAGCCACGCCCACGACGTCACGATCACCCGCGAAAGCCCGAACTATCCAGGGGCGGTATGAGGAGGGCTGGCTTTCCTCTCAACTGGAACTCGATTAGCGTCGCAAGCAGAAATCCTCGTTAGGGACCATCATGAGCAACACCGCAATCTTCTGGCCTCTGATCGTGCAGACGGCGCTCATCTACACAATATACGTCATCATGTCGCGCCGCCGCTTTGCTGCGGTGAAACGCGGCGAGGTGGATGCGTCAGCTTTCCGGGTGCCGCAGGTCGAACCGGAAACAAGCTCCACCGTGGTGCGCAACCTGGTCAACCAGTTCGAGCTGCCATTTCTCTTCTATGTCGTCTGCGTCGTTCTCTACATGGTCAACGGCGTCAACGATGCCACTATTGTGCTGGCCTGGGCCTTCGTCGCAAGCCGCATTGCCCATTCGTGGGTGCACATCACCACCAACCGCGTTCGCCAGCGCCGGCCGCTCTTCATCGTCGGCTTCTTGATCAACGGCGCCTTGTGGCTGTGGCTGGCGTGGAAGCTGATCTGACTTTGGAAAAGCGGATCCTCCATCGCTGACGAGATGAATTGAGAAGGACGAAGACATGCGGCTGGGCGGTCGGATGGCAGCGGCCATCGAGGTGCTCGAAACCATCGAAAGACAGAAAAGACCGGTTGCCGAAGCGCTGAAGGATTGGGGTCACTCCCACCGCTTTGCAGGCTCCGGTGATCGCGCGGCGATCGGAAATCTGGTTTACGACGCCCTGCGGCAGAAGCTGTCGCATGCCTACATGATGGATGATGATGGTCCTGCTGCGCTCGTGCACGCGGTTATCCTGCGGCAATGGAGTCTCGATGCAGCGCGGCTCAAATCGCAACTTGACGGCGACCGCTTTGCCCCACCGCCACTGTCGGAGGCAGCCTGGTCGGCCTTTGCAACACGGCGGTTGTCGGACGCAAAGCCGCATGTTCAGGCGGATGTTCCAGAGTGGATCGAGTTCGCGTTCGAGGAGAATTTCGGCGACGACTGGCTGGTCGAAGCCCAGGCCCTGGCCCAACGGCCGCCGCTCGACCTGCGGGTCAACGCACTCAAGGCTGATCGGGACAAGGTTCTGAAAGCACTGGAACGCAGCCGCGCGGTTGCGACGGAGATTGCCTCCGCCGGGCTGCGCATCGCGCCAGGGCAGGGGCCTTCGCGCCTGCCCAACGTGACGGCCGAACCGGCTTTCGCCAAGGGCTGGTTCGAGGTCCAGGACGAAGGCAGCCAGGTGGTGTCCGAGTTGATTTACGCGCAGCCGGGCGAGCAGGTGCTCGACTACTGCGCCGGCGGCGGCGGCAAGGCGCTGGCGCTGAGCGCCTTCATGGAGAACAAGGGCCAGATCCACGCCTTCGACATCGACCGAACGCGGTTGGCGCCAATCTTCGAACGGCTTAAGCGGGCAGGGACCCGCAATGTTCAGGTGCACGAGGACGCCTCCGATCTCGATGGGCTCATCGGCCGAATGGACCGTGTGCTCGTCGATGCGCCCTGTTCGGGCACGGGCACCTGGCGACGACGTCCCGACACCAAGTGGAAACTGACGCAGAAGAATCTCGAGGAACGGCTCAAGCAGCAAGAGGAGGTGCTGGCCGCTGCAGCACCTTATGTGCGTCCCGGCGGTTTCCTCGTCTACATCACCTGCTCGATCCTGCCGCAGGAAAACGAGGCGCAGATCTACGGCTTCTGCGAGGACGACGGCGAATTCGAACTGGTCTCTGCCGGTGAAGTCTGGCAGGACCTCTACGGAGACGACAAGCCGCAGCCCTGGTCGGCCGATATGAAGACGATCACGCTGACACCGGCATCGACCGGCACCGACGGGTTCTTCTTCGCCGTCATGCAACGCAAAGGGTGAGATGAGCGAATGACGAATTTCGTGCCCAAAAACCCGGATTTCGAAAACCGGGCGAATGACAGTTTCGACCGTCAAGCCGTGATGAAGACACTGGGCATGACCCTCGAGCATGTCGAGGCGGGTCGCGTCGAGATGGCAATGCCTTACCGCGCTGATCTGACACAGCAGCACGGCTTCCTGCATGCCGGTATCGTTTCGACGGCGCTCGATTCAGCCTGCGGCTATGCGGCCTTTTCGCTGATGCCCGCCGATGCGGCAGTCCTGACCATCGAGTTCAAGATCAACCTGCTGGCGCCGGCCGCAGGCGAACGCTTTCTCTTCCGTGCGGAAGTCACAAAACCCGGCCGCACCATCAGCGTTGCCGACGGCAGGGCCTATGCCGTCGATGCCGAAGGACGTGAAAAACTGATTGCAACCATGACCGGCACACTGATGGCAGTGATCGGTCGTGACGGGATCGAGGGATGAGCATGGAAAACGTCGCGGGAAAACGGGTGCAGTTCGTCATGGCCGCCGACCAGGAATACGGGCCGGCACTGAAAGCCCGGTTCACGCCTTTGATTACCGGAGTGGGCCCGGTCGAGGCCGCAGTGCAACTCACTGCTGTTCTGGCGTCGGCTGATCCGCTGCCGGACCTCGTCGTTTCTCTGGGCTCGGCCGGTTCGCGCGAACTGGAGCAGACAGATGTCTATCAGGCAACCTCCGTTTCCTACCGGGACATGGACGCCTCGCCGCTCGGTTTCGAAAAGGGGGCAACGCCGTTTCTCGATCTTCCCGTTGTGGTCGAGATGCCCGTGCAGGTGCCGGGCATTCCCGGCGCGACACTGTCGACCGGCGCCAACATCGTGTCCGGTGCGGCCTACGACGATATTGACGCCCAGATGGTCGACATGGAGTCCTTCGCGGTTCTGCGCGTCTGTCACCACTTCGATGTGCCATTGATTGGTCTGCGCGGCATCTCCGACGGCAAGGACGAGCTACGCCATGTCGACGACTGGACCGAGTACCTTCACATCATCGACGAGAAGCTGGCGGCGGCCGTCGACCGGTTGGAAGATGCCATCAAAAGTGGTGAGATCCTGGGTTGAGGGCCTTCCTTTGCTTGCACTGCAGCAAAGGAATCACTAAAGCCTGAGACCGTGTATTGGCTAAATAGATGCATTTGATGGCTGCAGATCGGCTCCACTCGGCCAGGCGCGTCGCGCAGCGCGATGTGGTGCATCGGGCGAGCGACGCAACGCAGCCGATGGGCCGATATGCTGCCACCCTTCGGGCCAGGCGCTTTTGGCCCCTGACGTCGTTGGCTTGCACTTGTGGTGCGGCGACACCACGGCGAGCAATCCGCCTAGCCAGAGACCAAAATCGCCGCGGTCAAATGCAACTATTTAGCCAATACACGGTCTAACATGGAAAACACCACTCATCCCGACACCGTCCTGATCATCGATTTCGGCTCTCAGGTCACACAGCTGATTGCCCGCCGCGTGCGCGAAACCGGCGTCTACTGCGAGATCGTTCCGTTCCAATCCGCCGAGGAAGGCTTCGAGCGGCTGAAACCGAAAGCGGTCATCCTTTCCGGCGGTCCGGCATCCACCCATGAGACCGGCAGCCCCCGCGCGCCGCAGGTGGTTTTCGACTCGGGCCTTCCGGTGCTTGGCATCTGCTACGGGCAGATGACCATGTGCGTGCAAATGGGCGGCAATGCGGAGGCTTCGGATCACCGCGAGTTCGGTCGCGCCTATGTCGAGGTCATCAAGGATTGTCCGCTGTTCGACGGAATCTGGGCTCCGGGTCAGCGACACCAGGTCTGGATGAGTCACGGCGACCGGGTCATCGACCTGCCGCCCGGTTTCGAGATTCTGGGCAAGTCGCAAGGGGCGCCGTTTGCCGTCTTCGGCAACATCGAGCGCAAGACCTACGGCATGATGTTTCATCCGGAGGTGGTGCATACGCCCGACGGCGCCAAACTCCTGTCGAACTTTGTCCATCGCATAGCCGGCTTGGGTGGCGACTGGACCATGTCCGCCTACAAGGATCAGGCGATTGCCGCGATCCGCGAACAGGTCGGCGACGGCCGTGTGCTGTGTGCGCTGTCCGGCGGTGTCGATTCTTCCGTCGCGGCGCTGCTGATCCACGAGGCGGTGGGGGAACAGCTCACCTGTGTCCTCGTCGACCATGGGCTGATGCGCAAGAACGAGGCGGCCGACGTCGTTGCCATGTATCGCGAGCACTACAACATTCCGCTGGTGCACGTGGATGCCTCAGATACGTTCGTTTCCGCGCTCGAGGGCGAGAGTGATCCGGAGGTCAAGCGCAAGACCATCGGCAAGCTGTTCATCGACGTGTTCGAGGAAGAGGCAAAGAAGATCGGCGGTGCCGATTTCCTCGCCCAGGGAACGCTTTATCCCGACGTGATCGAAAGCGTCTCCTTCACCGGCGGACCGTCGGTGACGATCAAGTCGCACCACAATGTCGGCGGCCTGCCGGAACGCATGAACATGCAGCTCGTAGAGCCGCTGCGCGAACTGTTCAAGGACGAGGTGCGGGTGCTTGGCCGTGAACTCGGCCTGCCCGAGAGCTTCATCGGCCGCCATCCGTTTCCAGGTCCCGGCCTTGCCATCCGTTGCCCGGGCGGCATCACCCGCGATAAGCTCGACATCCTGCGCGAGGCCGATGCCATCTATCTGGAAGAAATCCGCAATGCCGGCCTCTACGATACGATCTGGCAGGCCTTTGCCGTGCTCCTGCCGGTACAGACCGTCGGCGTCATGGGCGATGGCCGCACCTACGAATTCGTCTGCGCCCTGCGCGCCGTCACCTCGGTCGACGGCATGACCGCCGATTTCTACCACTTCGACATGGATTTCCTCGGCCGCGCCGCCACCCGCATCATCAATGAGGTGAAGGGCATCAACCGCGTCGTTTACGACGTCACCTCGAAGCCGCCCGGAACGATTGAGTGGGAGTAGGGGCGGCCGGCTAGGTCGGCCACCTTAGTTTTGCGCTTGAAGGGCTCGGGCGGACCCCGCCAACTTCAAGCTGTTTCTATTGGGGGACGATCAACCGAATCCCGTCCAGTTCGGAGGACATGACAATCTGGCACGACAGGCGAGAGGTGTCCTGACGTTCCGCTTCCGTCACATCCAACATCGAATCTTCGAAGTCACCCACCTCACCGGACCTGGCTTGCCAGTCAGGATCCACAACCACGTGGCACGTTGCGCAACTCAGGCTGCCTCCGCATTCGCCAATCACCCCAACCACATTGTTGGCGACGGCCGCTTCCATCAAGTTGGTTCCTTCCGCCACGTCCGCCGTGCGTTCGCTCCCGTCCGGCAAAACCCATGTCGCTTTCATCGTCGTTTCCTCAAATATAGAAGGCGTAAAAGTTGCGCTGCTCTTCGATGCTCTGGTTTGCGGTCTTCTCGACCTCGGCCAGGCGCATGAAGATTTGATTGTCGACCAGGTCCTGCCCTACGGCTGTTGTCAGGGCCGTATCGGCCTCAAGGTCCGCCATCGCGCTTGCAAGATCGGTTGCAGTGCCTTCGGTCGCATCATTCGTTTCGAACCCGTCGCCGGTTTCCTTGGCAATCAGCGCGTACTTGTTTTCATATCCAAGGCGAGAGGCTTGCAGCACTGCAGCAACCGCGGTGTAAACATTGGCCGAAGCATCTGCCATCCGGTGCTCGAGCCGGGCCTTTTGGCCGCCCTCTCCGGTAACCCGGGTGGTGACATTGCGGTGGTCACCACCCCAGTTTTTCCAATATCCAGACAGCGAGCCCGGGGTCAGGCGGCGGTACGAGTTTGAACTCGGGGCCAACAGACCTGCGAGCCCCTTGTGGTGATGCACGAGGCCGGCAATGCAGGCGCGCGCCAAGTCGTTAAGGTTTTCGGGTCCACCGACGGGGCCATTGTCGAATGCGTTCTGCCCCTTGTTGTTTGCGAAGGAGAAATTCAGGTGCATTCCGCTGCCACCTGCATCTTCGATCGGCTTGGGCATAAAGGTCAGATATATTCCCTTTTCATAAGCGATTTCTCGGGCCATCTGCCGAAACAGCACGATGTCGTCTGCAGCTTTTAGCGCTTCGTCGAAAGTGAGGGTGAACTCGAACTGCGGACTGTCGTACTCAGCCGTTATCATGTCCAGATGGAAACCGAGCTCTTCGGCCTTTGCCCAAATGGCATCGGTGAAACGCAGAGGATCGGTAAAAGGTCCTGTTCCATAGACGACCCCGTGACTGTCATAGGGCACCAACCCACCGTCCTCGTTGCGCTGGAACGCATAGGCCTCCAGCTCTATCCCGACTTTCGGCGTGAGACCAAGGGCCTGCCAGTCGGCAACCGCGCGCCTCAGAGCGCCACGAGCACACTGTCCGAGCGGCTCGCCTTCCTGGTCAAAGAGATTGCCGATCACGACCTTGGTATGGGGTTCCCACCCTTCGCGGACATCCGCTTCGTTCCACCGCAGTTCCATGTCCGGCAGGCCGTCGAGCATCATCGAGCCCGGCGAAGGCAGCAGGTCTTTGTCGAAATGCACACCGAAGGTGGAACGACAGAATCGTGTCTCATCATCGCCTGCTTTCGAAGCAGGCAGATATTTGCCACGTACAATTGACAAGTGATCGCAAAACATCGCGCGCAAACGATCGTTCATTATTCTCTCCCTGCTTTTCCGGGGCGCAAGGAACGGCACCCGGTATCGAATTAAAGGGTCAAGCGGCGGTTACTTTGACCGGCAATTTCTTTATACCACCGACAAAATTGGATCGGAGGAACTTGTGCTCTCCTGCGGGCTCGATCGCTTTGATGCGCATGGCCAATTCCTGGAAGAGGATCTTGATTTCGAGGCGGGCCAGGTGCATCCCGAGACAGACGTGCGGCCCACCCTGGCCAAAGCTGACATGGCGGTTCGGCGTTCGGAACAGGTTGACACGGAATGGGTCTTCAAACGCCTCTTCATCACGATTGCCGGAAGACCACCACAAGAGGACCTTGTCGCCTTCCTTTACGGTCTTTCCGTGCATCTCGAAGTCACGGGTGGCTGTGCGTCGGAAGTAAAGGGCTGGAGTTGCCCACCGGATGATCTCATCAGGTGCGGTTTCCCAGATGTCGCCACCGGCCTGCATCTGGCTCAGAAGCTCCTGTTGATGCGCCATGGCCTGAATGCCAGCGGCAATCGAATAACGGGTTGTGTCATTACCTGCCGCGACCAAAAGGCAGAAGAAGTTACGGAATTCGACCTCGGGCATGACTGAACCATCCGGCCCCGGCTGCAAGATCAGATGCAGAACCCCATCGGTGTCGCCCTTTCGGTTCTTTTCCTCCATGAGCCGTTTGGCATAGTCAAACAGCTCACCGCCAGCGGGACTGTTGAAGGGCATCAACCGGTATTTATCGGTGTCCATCTTGTCCAGGACGAAGTCGGTGAAATCCGGATCGGTGTTCGCGATGAGCTCATCGCCCTTTTTAACAAGCCACGGCAGGTCTTCGTCCGGAGTTCCAATAATCCGACCCAGCATCAGCATTGGCAGTTTGCGAGCGATTTCTTTGGTGGCGTCAAACTCTCCCTTTTCAAGCGCTTCATCCAGGATCGAGCGGCAAAGGTCGCGGATCTGATCACCGAAGCCGGCAACCACGGGTTTGGAAAACGCCTTGGCGACCTTGATCCTGGTCTTCATGTGTTCGGGCGGGTCAGTCTCCTGGAAGGTGCGACGGGCCATGTATTCCTCATGGCTTTGGTCTTCCATCCGGATCCCCTGGGCAGAGGACATCAGTTCCGTGTTGCGGTTGAGTTCCAGAATGTCCTTGTGGCGCACCACGTTCCAGAAACCCTTGCCGCCATCCCAATCCTGCCAGCTGAGCGGCTCTTCTTGCCGCAGCCGTGCAAACGTATTGTGCGGAGCTCCCCGTGCAAAGACGTCGTGGCTGGACAGGTCGACGTAGCCATCGTCATGCGGTGTCCAGACTGTCATCTGCCCCTCCTCAGAATCATGTTGCAAACACAGAATTTATAATTATATATATAGATGCATTAATTATGTAAAGAGGCAAAGATGAAAATCGCGATTCTGATGGCGAACACCGATGAAAGCGACTTCGCACAGACGCGGCAGAAGGACGGAGTGAAGTGGGAGAAACTTCTGGCGCCCTTGCGCGCGGATTGGGAGTTCGTGGTCTATTCCGTCAAGGACGGTGTGTTTCCCGAAACCTTGCAGGGCATCGATGGACTTATCGTGACCGGTTCCCCGGCCTCCGTACATGACACCGACGCCTGGATCGGCCGACTGCTCAGCTTGTTGCGAGAAGCGGTCGAAGCAAAAACCCCGATGTTTGGCGCTTGTTTCGGCCATCAGGCAATCACTGTCGCTCTGGGAGGATCTGTCGGTCAGAACCCCAATGGATGGGAACTTGGTGTGACGGAAACCGCCGTTTCAACGGATTTGCCGTGGGCCGAGGAAGTGTTTTCTTCGATCAAGTTGAATGCCGCACATATCGAACAGGTCACCGAATTGCCCGAGGGGGCCAAGACCTACAAAGGGTGCGCCTCTTGTCCGGTCGGTGGTTACTTCATTGGCCAAAGGGTCTTTACCACCCAATACCATCCCGAAATTACTCCGGAATTCATGAGCGATCTGGTCGAAGAACTCGCAAATCAAAAACCTGCTGACGTCATTTCAAGGGCGCGAGCAACGTTCATGGAAACTCCGAACAACAGCCAGTTCGCCACCTTGATCGTTGGATTCTTCGAGCAAGCTCAAGCTGTGGAATGACCAGTGGGGTGGATTTGAAGTTCCCATTGTGTCCGTGGCGGGCTCTGTTGGGGCAAAAAAAGCCAAAAACACAGTAGAAACAGGATCTTGATGGTGTCCCGATAAGCCCTGAATTTCGTTCTGAGCATGCAGCTCATGGAGGCTAACTTCAGATCAAGGATACTAGCCGCAACGGCGCAGGGCATTGGTCACATCCAACGCCATGCCATCAGAAAAGACGGTATGGGCAATCATAAGATCCCTTGCCTTCGGACCATCCGCATCGAGAACAGCTCCGAAGATTGCCTGGTGATCACGCGCCGATCTCAACGGTTCACCTGGCAGGTCGTGGCGTGTCGCCAGATAGGCGACCAGACGGTTTCCCACGTTGAACAGCGACTTGGCCATATGCTCGTTCCCGGCGGCTTCTGCCATCGAGACATGGAAGGCAACGTTCAGGTCAAAATAGCTGGCTTGGAACTCGCGACTTCCGTTCGCGTGATCCAGGCAGTCCTTGACACAAGTCTCCAAGCGGCTCGCCTGGGTCCTGTTGATACGACGGCTGGCGAGTGCTGCAACGGATCCTTCCAGTTCCGCCAGCGCCTCGGTCATCTTGATCAGACCTTCCAGGTCAAGCGACACGATGAGGGCGCCTCCACGTGGACGGCGTTCAACGATGCCTTCGGCTTCGAGGTGGATCAACGCCTCTCGGATAGGTGTGCCCGACAGCGAAAGGCGTTCCTTTAAGTCCACCTCATCAATCCGATCCCCAGGATTAAGCTCGCGTGCCAGCACTCGGTTGACAATGTCGTCGCGAACTTGAGTTGCTTGGTGTCCCATCTGCTTCCATTTTTGATTGGCAGGGTGATCCTATAAATATAATTAGCCTGCATCAAATTAGCACTCAACCGCTTCATTAGTTGAAAAAAGTGGACGCCCATTCGTGAAGCCGCGATTGCCGGTCTTACCAACCGCAGGAACTATCATGAAATTCCGGGCGACATGGTGCTGCGGTGCCGAGGCGAGGGCGGCTGATACGAATTGGCGTCTGAATGCCTGCCGATACGCTCAGTTTGTAGGCCGCGATGTTGAACCGGCTTGCGGGCTAGCCGTTACGTCAAGACACTTGCATTGCGCTCGTAGAGTTTCATCAGGTCATGCAAAGAGCACAACTCTCCTTTGAGATAATGGGTCAAGCGCGCACGCGCAGGGAGTTCCGGTGCCATCTTCGACGTCAGGATACAAAGGTGTCGGTCGGGATCGCCGATCGCTATCTTGAGAGAACTCAAGGTGTTCTGCCGTCTCAGTCTGTAAACGACGGAATAGGGCAATACGGTCAACGCGTCGGATTCGGAAAGGACGTTCAGAATTGACGAAAGCGTTCCGCCGGAAAAACTCACCTTTATATCCTCCACACCAATGCCTTCGAAGACACCGCGAAGATCGTGGTAAAGCGGGCTGTTTGGAGGAGGAGCGATCCAGGATTGCTCGGCAATCAGTTCGGGCGTCAGATTGGCAACCTTGGTCAGCGGGTGGCCGACACGGCAGGCAATCACATTGCTGCCTGGAAGCACCTGACTGACATCAATGTCCCGGGAGACCAATTGACGGCGGACCGGCACTATCCCGAGATCAAGCGTATCTGCCTCAAGCCGGTCCAATATTTCCTGTGCGTATCCATAGCCCTGCTCAATGCGGATATCGGGATATTCCGACTGGAACGCGGCCAATATCGGTGAAACCACGCCGTCCATGAAAATGGGTGAGCCGGCTACCCTCAGCGCTCCGGCACTTCCTCTTTTGAACCTGGTCACAAATTCGCTGGCTGCCTGGCCTGCTTGCGAAATGGACCGCCCGTAATGGGCCAACTGCAAGCAAAACTCTGTTGGCATGAGCGGGCGCTTGTTGCTTTCGAAAAGACTCAAGCCGAGGCGTGCCTCGAGTTGCGTCACGGTTCGCGAAACACTTGGCTGTGACTTGCCGACGGCCATTGCACCTTCGGTGAGACCGCCCTTGTCCACAATCGCGGCGAGGATTTCCAAATGCCGAGGGTCTAATTTCATAACGCAAAGTTATATTATTTCTTCTGAATTCGATCAAGCAGGGGTGTGTTCTCCGCTACGGTGAAGCTGGTTCGGTGCAATCGCGGCGCGGTGAGCTTCATGGAAACTCTGTTCAATGATCAAAAGGCGATATTCGGGGTCGGCACCCGCAACGCGGTCGCGGATGTCATGGATGATCTGGGCTGTTCCAGAGCATTGGTCCTTTCGACCCCGCAGCAGTCGAACGCGGCCCTCGACATCGCATCAGAACTGAATGGTTTGGCGGCGGGCGTGTTTTCCCGCGCCACGATGCATACGCCCACATCAATCACTGTGGAGGCACTGCATCATGTGGAAGAGATCAATGCCGACTGTGTCGTATCGATTGGTGGAGGCTCAACAACCGGGCTCGGCAAAGCAATCGCCTATCGAACCGACCTGCCTCAGATCGTCATTCCCACGACCTATGCCGGAAGCGAGGCGACACCGATCCTCGGACAGACGCAGGACGGTGTCAAAACGACGCTGACAGATCCCAAAGTTCTTCCCGAAGTGGTCATCTATGACGCGGAGCTCGTCGTGACCTTGCCCGTCGCAATGACCGTGACTTCGGCCCTGAACGCAATGGCGCACGCAGCCGAGGGTCTTTATGCCCGTGACAAGAGGGAAGAAACCGACGCATTGGCGCTAGAGGGCCTTCGTTCCTTTGCCCAAGCGCTGCCCTGTGTTGTTGAAAACCCCAACGATCTGGCGGCACGGGAGATCACCCTGCGGGGTGCGTGGACGTGTGGCGCCGTCCTTGGGCAGGTCGGCATGGCGCTTCACCATAAGCTTTGCCATGTGCTGGGTGGCTCGTTTGATCTGCCCCATGCAGAGACCCACGCGATCATCCTGCCCCATGCGATCCACTTCAACGAACCGGCGGTCCCCGATGAACTCGCACCGATAACCGCTTTGCTCGGCGGCTCCTCGCCGGGAAGGGCCTTGTGGGATTTTGCGAAGGTGATGGGCGCGCCGATGGCTTTGAGCGACCTTGGATTTGCGGAAAGAGACCTGGACCGGGCCGCCTCAATCGCAACTCAAAATGCCTACTGGAACCCGCGTGAACTGACCGAGAGTGGAATACGCGCACTTCTGCACAATGCCTGGACCGGAGCGCCACCGGATTCGTGAGCGCCCATGCCGGTACGCCAGTCGATGCCATGCCGGCACATGACCCGTGCCAACAGCGAGAATGAAAAGAGGATGACATGTTAGAAACAGCAACCGCTCCCAAAGCTCAAAACGCGCATTTTACCGAAGAAAACAGTGCGGACATCGTCGTCGGCCAAAACAGCGACGCGAAAGATGAACGTCTTCGCGAGGTGATGGAGAGCATCACCAGGCACTTGCATGCTGCTGTGAAAGAAATCGAACCCACGCAGGAAGAATGGATGGCTGCGATCCAGTTCCTGACCAAAACCGGCCACATGTGTGACGATTGGCGCCAGGAATTCATCCTGCTTTCCGATGTCCTGGGCGTCTCGATGCTGGTCGACGCCATCAACTCACGGCGCCCCAGTGGGGCATCTGAAAACACCGTGTTGGGTCCGTTTCATGTGGGCGACGCACCGGAATATCAGATGGGTGCAAACATCTGTCTCGATGGAAAAGGCGAGGATATGGTGGTGCGGGGCAGGGTGCTCGATACTCACGGCCAACCCCTATCCGACGTGAAGATTGATGTCTGGCAAGCCAATGACGAGGGCTTTTATGATGTCCAGCAAAAGGGCATTCAACCGGACTTCAACCTGCGCGGCGTCTTTCGGACCGGTGAGGACGGGAAATACTGGTTCAAGGCAGTAAGGCCGCAACATTATTCGATCCCGGCAGACGGTCCCGTTGGCAAACTTCTCGATGATCTGGGACGCCATCCGTACCGGCCAGCGCATCTGCACTACATCGTGTCCAAGGACGGGTATGATGAGGTCACCACGCACATCTTTGATCCCGATGATCCGTATATCGACAGCGATGCGGTCTTTGGCGTGAAAACATCGTTGATTGCCGAATTCGTCAAAGTCGAAGACCCGGTTCTTATCGAAAAAAAGGGCTTCGCCGGCACCCACTATTGGGATGTCGAGTTTGATTTCGTGTTGGCGCCAGAGGCGTGACCACGGGCCCCATCCGACAATCAGTCACCTGGTCTTTTGGTGCCCTCTAAAACAGCGGCTTGCTGATGCGGCCTGCGTAAAAAAGGAACAGCATATGAATGATACCGAAATCCTGGACAACGAAGCGAGGAAAAGCGCGGCCGCCCTGCAGGCAAAGGGTCATACGGCTGATGAAGCGACGCTGCAGATTCTCTTCACGGAATCCCGAACTCACTATGGTTGGCAGGAAAAGGATGTTTCTGAAGACACGCTGAGGGCGCTGTATGACATAGCCAAGATGGGCCCCACATCGATGAACCAGCAGCCAATGCGCGTCCTGTTCATTCGATCCGAGGCGGCCAAGGACCGGCTTGAGCCCTGCCTGTTTGAAGGCAATCGTCCAAAAATGCGCGCAGCGCCGGTTACGGCAATCATCGCCTATGATCTCAATTTCTGGGAAGAACTGCCCAAGGTGTTTCCGCCCAATCCCGATGCACAGAACATCTTCAAGAACAACACCACCGCTGCACAGGTGAATGCGTTTCGAAACAGCACGCTTCAGGGGGCGTACGTCATGATCGCAGCCCGGGCGGTAGGCCTTGATGTCGGCGGAATGTCAGGTTTCGACCACGACAAGGTGGATGAGGAATTCTTCCACGGGACGTCGCTGAAGTCGAACTTTCTGGTGAACGTCGGGTACGCGGACACCTCAAAGATCTTCCGCCGCTTGCCACGCCACGACTTCGATTACGTCTGCGAGACGCTTTAGAGGAGGGTAGAAACATGTCCGGTCCGAACATTACTAAAGACGATATTCTGGAGGCCTCCAAAGGCATGCTCCAGAAGCAGCTTTTTGTCGTTTTCACCACACCGACAAATGGCATGGGTCCGGTGATGGAGAACATCGAGGAACACCTGAAATTTCAGGTCTCGCTTGAACAAAAAGGCATAATGCTGGGCGCAGGACCGTTCTGGGCTGACGATGAGCACACCTGGAACGGCGAAGGCATGGTGATCATCCGCGCCGACAGCCTCGAACACGCCCGAGAAATAGCCGCTTCAGACCCGATGCACAGTTCAGGTGCGCGCAGTTTCACCGTCCGGCCATGGCTTCTCAACGAAGGCCGCATCACGGTCGAAGTCAATTTTTCCACCGGCCGCCACGCGGTCGTTTAGTCCATCAGCCGAAAGGGAGGAAGAAATGAAAAGGACAATTGCAGCTCTGGCAATGAGCACGTTGGCAACGGTCTGTCACGCAGAAACCTATGAACTCACGATGGCCTCAAGTCATCCCACCGTCTTGCCCTGGGTTGGACAGCTTTCAACGCTTGTTGTCGGCGAGTCCAACAAACGGCTGGAGGAAATGGGATCCGATGACCGGATTGAGTGGACCGAGGCCTATGGTGGCTCGCTCTATGGTTTCAAAGATACGCTCGAAGCCGTGGGGGACGGGCTGACGGATGCCGGTTGGGTCGGAACCCTCTGGGAAGGCAGCAAAATGCCTTTGCAGAACGTCACCTATTTCACTCCATTCGTGTCGGATGACCTGGTTGCCACGCTGCAGATCATGAATGAACTGCATCGCGAAGTGCCGGCAATGAAGAAAGCCTGGGAGGATGAGAACGTCGTTTTCCTGGGGGCGAGCGGTGTTGAGACATACCACCTTCTGACGAATTTCCCGGTCAATTCATTGGCAGACCTTGAAGGTCGCAAGATCCTGGCACCCGGTCCGTCCGCGAACTGGATCAAGCATCTCGGCGCGGTGCCGGTCAATGGCGCGTTGCCCACCTACTACAATCAGGTGCAGACCGGCGTTGCCGACGGCATGGTCGTCATTTTGACGGGCGCCTTTCCGAACAAACACTATGAAGTTGCCCCCTATGTGACCTTGGTTGGCATTGGCGCGCAGATGACGGGCGGGCTGGGTATCAACAAGGATGTGTGGGAGGATCTTTCAGATGACGTCCGTCAGGTGCTTGCCGAGCTTGGCGAGGAATATACGGTGGCCCATGCTGAAGAAGTCATGCAGCGCTATGAGAGTTTCCTGACGAAACTTCCCGAGGTTGGCGCTACAGTGACGAAGCTGCCTGCTGCCGATGTCGAGACCTGGGCCGCTGAAATGCCGAATCTTGCGGGGGATTGGGTTGCAGCCAATCAATCCAAAGAGGCCGCGGATGTTCTCGCTGCCTACATGGAAAAGGTAAAAGCTGCGGGGCTTGAATCCCGCATCGACTGGTCGACCAGATAATCCGAAGACCCTGGTTCGACATGATGACCTCGTCTTCATTTCGCCGCAGCGTAAACGGGACGGTGGGCGCGGTATCCGCGCTTACCGGCTTTGTCAGCGGCGCCGCATCGATCTGGATCTTCTGCCTGATGCTTTTGATCTGTGCGGACATCATCGGCCGGTCTCTATTTAACGCACCCGTACAGGGCGTCGCCGAGATAGTCGCCAATTCCATTGTTGCAATTGTCTTCCTGCAAGCAGCCCATGCGCTGATGTGCGGACGCATGACGCGAACCGACATTTTGCTTGGCTGGCTGGAGGAGGACCGCCCCTTTGCGGCTGCGGCGTTTAAGCTTGTGTTCAATGTGGCCGGGATCGTCGTGTTCGCGCTTATCGCTCAGGGCACCTGGCCAAAGCTGGTTGATGCCTGGGTTGAGGGTGAGTTTTTCGGGGCGCAAGGTGTTTTCACCGCACCGGTATGGCCGATCAAAGCATGCCTCTTTGGTGGTGCGCTTCTGACCTGTCTCGCGTTTGCGGCGCAGGTTTTGGTGGACGTGAAGGATCTGGTCAACTCGGGCCGCGTATCGGATCTCAAGGTTCGCCATACGGTCACAACAAAACCAAGGGGTTGGGTTTTTCTGACCGCGTTCTTCGTTGTTCTGTTGATCGGTTACGGGCTTTTTTGGGCTGATCTGGACCGCATTCAAGTCGGTCTCGTTGCCATTGGCTTCATGTTGTTCCTCATCTTCTCAGGCGCACATATCGCAGTGGTCCTGATCATGTTGAGCTTCCTCGGTATCTGGCTCATTCGAGACAATCCCAAAGTGGCGATGCGTTCCTTGGCACTGGCCGCGGACGGAGCGATCAATCGGTATCTGTTTGGCGTGGTCCCCCTTTTCGTGCTCATGGGCCTCATTGTCGATGCCGCGGATATTGGCCGGGACGCCTACCGGGTGGCCGCATGGCTGCTGCAGAAAATTCGTGGCGGGTTGGGGATCGCAACGGTAGCCGCAAACGCGGTTTTTGCCTCCATAACCGGCATTTCAATTGCTTCTGCGGCGGTCTTTTCAAGAGTTGCCGTGCCGCAAATGGTTGCAAACGGCTACAACAACCGATTTGCCCTGGGTGTAGTCGCGGGGTCTTCCGTGTTGGGCATGCTGATCCCTCCAAGCCTGCTTCTGATCATTTATGGCGTGCTTGCTGAACAGTCGGTTGGTGCCTTGTTTCTGGCGGCCATCGTTCCCGGCGGGATCCTGGCGCTGGTCTTTGGCGTGGGGATTTACCTGATGGCTCTGCTGCGGCCTCGATTGGTGATGCAGTCGGAAAGACCGGTGTTGATCGAAGGCGAGAACTGGTCGTCCGCGGCGCGGAAACTGTTCCCGATCGCAACGCTTGTCGTCATCGTGCTTGGCGGAATTTATTCGGGTTTCTTCACGCCGACGGAGGCAGGGGCAGCCGGCGCAGCCGCAGCCATCTTGGTTGCACTCGCGAAGGGCAGTCTGACCTGGGCCAAATTCTGGCGCGTGCTTGTCGATACCGGACTGGTTTCAGTTTCGATCCTCATGCTCATCATTGCGGCTTCGATGTATTCGCGCATGTTGACACTGTCCACCATTCCCCAGGAAACGACGCAGTTCTTCTCCGAAATGGGTCTTGGCCTGTTCGGGTTCATGCTGATCTACCTGGTGCTGGTGGTTGTCATGGGCATGATCCTGGACAGCACGTCTATCATGCTGATTTTGTTGCCGCTTTGTTTGCCGATCGTAAACGAGCTTGGCGGTGATCTGATCTGGTTCGGCATCGTCACGGTCATTGCAGTCGAGATCGGCTTGCTCACGCCGCCCTTTGGCCTGACCGTCTATGTTGTGAAGGCAACCATTGCGGACAGAAACACAACCCTTGGCGACATATTCGCCGGCACCTTCCCCTTTGTCGTCATGATGACGCTGGTCACTTTGCTGCTGACCTTTGTGCCTGCCTTGAGCCTCGTTTTTGAGTGATGGGAGTTGGTGCCAGAAGTCTTTTGTGTTCCATAAGGAGGGATTGCACGAACCAGCAGCTTGCGCGGTTGGCTTTGGCTCAGCGTTTCAGATCGGGATAGCTTTCCCGCGCAGACCGTCATGCGTCCAAAACCGAACGATTAGTCAATTGGCAACGCGCTCGGAAACTGGCGAAACATCGATTGCTCATCAGGGCCGGAGTTCCTTGCGCGGAAAGCACTCTCCCAGGTCCCAGAACAGTCCCGTCATCATCTCCAGGCCTTCTTTCATGAGATGAGGCAGGACATGTTCGTCCGGTGCGTGCTGGGAACAACCCGTGTAGCTGTGTGGAACCCAGATCGTCGGCATTCCGATGGTGTTGAGAAAGATGTCATTTGGCAACGAACCGCCTGCATTGGGGATGATAGTGACCGATTTGCCCGTCGTCTTTTCGATCGAGCCGACAGCCCAGGACACCGCCGGATGGTCCGGATCCAGGCGCGATGCACGCAGCATCGACATACGGGCTGGTTCAACCGTGATGCCGGAAAAGCCATTCTCTTCCAGGTGCCGTCTGATCAACGGCAGGAAAGTGTCGGGATCGGTGTCGACGACAAATCGGATTTGGCAGATGGCCTCGGCGGAAGGCGGGACAGCATTCTGAGGCCTTTCGGGGTTGCCGGTGATGAAGGAGAGCACCTCGAACGTGTTCCAGCCGAATACCTTTTCAGCCCCGCTCAAGCCGGGTTCGCCCCACCATGGGTCGATCTCCGGATCACCGAAACCGGAAGCGACCGTCACTTCGGCGAGCGCATCTCGCACGGAAGTCTTGATGCGATCAGGTTTGAGTCCAGGATGTAGGATCTCTCCTTGCCGGCTCACAAGGCTCGTGAGCGCATGCATGAGCACGATCGCCGGATTGGCAAGCAGGCCGCCCCAGTTGCCGGAATGGTGTCCGCCCTCGCGATAGTCCAGCCTGAACCGGAGATTGAGCGCGCCGCGCGTGCCGAGTTTTATGTCAGGCCCATCGGTTGAAAACCGGGGCCCATCTGAAGCAATCAAAAGGTCTGCCGCCAGCATGTCGCGGTTCTTACGACAGAACTCGGCCAGCCCGGGAGACCCCATTTCTTCGGCGGTTTCGATCAGGAAAGTCACGTTGTAGCCCATGTGGCCGCGCGTTTCGATGACGTGACGCAGGGCTTCCATGTTTATCGCGTGTTGCGACTTGTTGTCCGCCGTGCCCCGGCCGAACCATTTTTCGCCAGACGGCGTCCGGGAAACCGACAGGGTCCACGGATCGCGTCCCTCGCTCCAGCTTCCGTCTTCCCCGGGAACCGTATCGCCATGCCCGTAGCAGAACAGCGTAGGCAAGACAGGATCTTCGATTCGTTTGGCCACCAGGAAAGGCGCTCTATCGAGCGTTTGATTGGGATGGATTTCAACCGAAAAGCCCATCATCTCGAAGCGGTGCCGCATCAGGTCGTCCAGATAGCGTAGAAGTTCTCCCTCGTACTGCTCTTCCCGGCTGGACGTGCGAACCGCTACTCGCTTCGCCAGTTCTACCCGGAATCCTCCCTCTTCGAAGTAGCGCGATGCCGCCCCAATTGCCGCCTTGCGTGTTGTCATGACTGTGCTCCCCGGTTCGTTCCAAATTCGCATGTGTGTTTGGCCCCAGCCCACGCCAAAGTAGTTCGTCGCTTATGAACAAGAGAAAACCTGAGAGAGCTTTGGCTCAAGCAAGCGTTCGAAATGTTGATTTCGGGCACGAGTTTGTGCTCCCTTCAATTGATGCCGGACGATAGGGGAGGAAGCCTGGTGCGCGCGCCCAAGGTCGCTTTGCTGGGGATGATACTGGAATCGAACCGCTTCGCCCGCCCGGCGAGTGAACATGACTTTCGTTCGCTGACCTGGCTTGAAGGCGACGCTCTGCTTGAACAGGCACGGTCGCCGACGCCTTCTTTGGCCGCCGAGTTCGCTGCCTTTGTCCGTGCAATGGACGCAACGGGGCCATGGCAGCCTGTGCCATGTACCCTGGCGGCAAGCCATCCGGCGGGACCGGTGGAACGCCGCGTGTTCGATAAGATTACTGACGGCATCGTCTCTCGACTGAAGGACTGCGGAGCTCTCGATGCGGTTTACATCTGCAATCACGGAGCGATGGTTGCCGAGCACACAGACGACCCGGACGGCGACCTGATGGCGATCGTTCGGAAGACGGTGGGAAAAATCCCATTCATCGTCAGCACACTTGACCTTCACGCAAACGTTTCGCTCAGGATGGTGGAAGCCTGCGATCTGATCGTCGGATACAGGACCAATCCGCATGTCGACATGATCGAGCGCGGGGAGGAGGCGGCCTTTTCGTTGAGGCGCTGCCTTGCCAGAGGCCAACGGCCCAAAGTCACCCTTAGGAAACCGCCGATCGTTCCTGCTTCGGTCACTCTTCTGACCGCGGAAGCTCCCTATGGTGACCTGATCGACTTCGGGCAGCGAAGACAGGCGGAACTCGGTGGAGCAATCCTGAATGTCTCCGTGTTTGGCAATTTCGTCTTTTCCGATACGCCCGACAATGGACTGAGCGTGGTCGTGACCGCGAGGGATAGCGAAGACTTTTCGAGAAATCTCGCCTCTGAAATCGCCGACCGCGCCTGGTCGTTGCGCGAGGGGTTCGTGAGAAAACTGATCTCCGTCGAAGACGCCGTGGCACTTGCAAAGGATCTTGATAAAGCGGCGGTCATATTCTCGGACGCTGGCGACAACCCGGGCGGGGGCGGTTCTGGACGTACGACGCAATTGCTGGCTGCCATGCATGCCGCCGGAGCCGAAAAGGTCCTCTACGGATCGTTTTTCGATCCCGACCTTGCGGCGGAAGCACACCGACTCGGAACAGGTCAAAGCTTCACCGCAGTTTTCAACCGCAATGCCGGCTCCGAGACGTGGGAAAAATGGGATTGCAAGTTTGAAGTGCCGGCGAGGGTGCTCTCCCTTCATGACGGCAATGTCGTTGGCGAGCTTGGCATCACAAAGGGGCGGATGCTCCATCTGGGACCATGCGCGGCGCTCGATCTCGGCGGCATCCGGGTCGTCGTCATTTCCGACCGAGCTCAGACGGCCGATCCCGTGTTTTTCAACATGCTTGGGCTCGACGTCGGTGATGCAAAATGTGTCGTCGTCAAATCGCGAGGGCATTTCAGGTCCGGATTTTCGGGCTGGTTCCCGCCAGACCGGGTTTATGAGATCGACACGGACGGCTTGACAAGTCCGGTGCTTGAGCGCTGGCCCTTCAAGTCCATTCCGCGCCCCAGTTTCCCGCTGGATCCAGACACTATCTGGAACAAGGACGAACACGGTTAGACGGTCTCTGAATATTCATCGGGTGGGGTGGTGTCCTTTACGTATTCCATGAATTGCCGTGCGAATTCTGAAGGTTGGCGACCGGAGGGCAGGACAAAGCTGGTGTTGTAGGTGATTGGAGCGTCGAATGGCCTGACCGAAACATCCGCCATGCCGACTGAAAGGACCGGGAAGGGGTTGAGCAGTGTAACCCCGAGTCCTTCGCGAACCAGCTCAAGCGCCGCCATATTCGTTGCGGTCTCAGCAACAGTACGTGGGCGAACACCGGCACGGGCGAACACCTGTTCTGTGATGGCGCGCGTCCCAAGGCGTCGCAGAAACTCAATGAGCTCGACATCCTCAAGGTCCGATGGGGTCACTATTTCCTTGTCTTCGAGAGGGTGGCCACTGGGCATGGCGCAAACGACATGTGACCGTCTCCAGGGTATGAGCGTGACACCTGAACGCTGGATCATGGCGCTGGTCAGGCCCAGGTCGTAGCGCAGGTCGAGGATGCCGGAGACCAGCACGTCGGTAGACTGGATGTCCAATTGCAACTGTTTGCCGGGATTCTGTTTCAAAAGGGCGGCCACACGCGTAATGATGAAATTGTGGGCAAGCGTTGGCGGCACAATCAGTCGCAGGGGTTCTTCATCCGCAGCGGCCCATTCGGCTCCCTCGATCAGCGCAAGCGTTTCAAACAGCGGGTCCAGTTGTTCATTCAGTCTGAGCGCTGCTGCCGTCGGCTCAATTTTACCAGAGCTTCGCAAAAACAGATTTCGACCGACCCGCTGTTCCAGTTGTCCAAGGGCTCGACTGATCGACGACTGCGAAACACCGAGCCTGCGCGCGGCCCCGATTGTGGTTCCCGTCGTCACCAGCGCGCGAAGGGCTTCCATTTCTCTTAGTCTGTGACGGTGTTCAGCCATAGGTTGAGGTTCAGGTATCTTGCGACAGAAACGTCATGTTGAATTGTCCTATGCAAAATTGCATTAACTTTGATGTTGGCAATGAATTTTTTGCAAGCTAACATCCTTTTGATTGTGCGGCAAAATTGTCCGTGAAGAGGGCACCGCACCTTCCGAGGGAGGCAAATAGTCATGAAAAAAGTTCCAGCCGCTGTCGCGGTTGCGGTAAGCGCATTCGCTTTGTTCACCGGAGCGGCATACGCGGAGAAACTCACCATTGGCCTGGCGTCCGAGCCGACGTCGATGGACCCACATTTTCACAATCTCGGGCCGAACAACGCGATGTCGGTCCACATCTTCGACAGGCTGATTGCGCAGGACGAGAAGCAGCGCCTTTCGCCCGGCCTTGCCGTTTCCTGGGAACCGATTGACGACCTGACCTGGGAGTTCAAGCTGCGAGAAGGCGTCAAATTTCATGACGGCAGCGATTTCAACGCGGACGATGTTATCTGTACGATGGAGCGGGCACCCGATGTCCCTAACTCTCCTTCTGGCTACGGCACGTATCTGAAGGGCAAGACCTTCAAGAAAATCGACGACTACACGGTTCACGCCATCACCGCTTCGCCCTATCCGCTGATGGCGAACGACATTTCCACGATCCCCGTCATTTCGGATAGCGCGGGTTGCGCCGCTGCGACAGAGGATTTCAATGCCGGAACAGCAGCTGTCGGAACCGGTCCGTTCAAGTTCTCAAACTACAAGCCTGGTGAAAGCATCACCCTCGTCCGCAACGACGACTATTGGGGCGATTCACCTGTATGGAGCGAAGTTGAGTTTCGCCCGATCAAATCCGGTCCCAGCCGCGTGGCAGCTCTTCTGGCCGGCGATGTGGACATGATTGCGGGTGTTCCGACGACCGACATCGCAACATTGGAAGCAAAAGATGACATCCAGCTGAGTCAGGGTGTTTCGAACCGCGTCATATACCTGCACATGGACCAGTTCCGTGAGAATTCTCCGTTTGTCAAAGGCAACGATGGTGGCGACATCAAGAACCCGTTGATGGATCAGCGGGTCCGGCTGGCTATCTCCAAGGCAATCAACCGTGACGCCATTGTGGATCGGGTCATGGAAGGCGTGGCCATTCCGGCCGGGCAGTTGTTGCCTGAAGGATTCTTCGGAGTGTCAGATAAACTCCAGCCGGTAGCCTATGACCCGGAAGGCGCCAAGGCGTTGCTGGCGGAAGCCGGATACGGGGACGGCTTCCAGTTGACAATTCATGGTCCGAACGACCGCTACATCAACGATGCGAAGATTGCCGAAGCGATCGGTCAAATGTTGACACGGGTCGGCATCAAAACAGCGGTTGAAACCATGCCGCGGTCTGTCTATTTCGGACGCGCCTCGCGCGGAAGCCCGGACGGTCTGCCGGAGTTCAGCTTCATCCTGGTCGGCTGGGGAGCCGGCTCTGGTGAAGCGTCTTCGCCATTGAAGTCGCTTATTCATACCTACGACAAGGACAAAGGCTTCGGATCTTCAAACCGTGGCCGCCATTCCAATGCCGAGATCGACGCATTGATCGAGGAGGCGTTGCGCACTGTGAATGACGAGAAACGTCAGGATCTGCTGGCGCAGTCGACAGAAAAAGCGATCGAGAATGTCGCGATCATTCCGACTCATTTCCAGGTCAACACCTGGGCGGCCAAGAAGGGATTGAAATATACACCCCGAACCGACGAATACACTCTCGCGATGGGAGTCGTGAAGGAATAATTGTCCTTTTGCGGGTCGCTGGAGTCAGCGGCCCGCACCCTATCTGAGTCAAGAAAATCATGACCGTTTTCGTCATCCGCCGACTGATGCAGGCGTTCCTTGTCGTCTTTCTCATGTCGGTCATCGTCTTCTTCGGCGTGAACATTGTCGGCGACCCGGTCTATATGCTGGTCAGTCCTGATGCCGACCAGGCAGACATCGAGGCCGCGATCCGCCGCCTCGGACTGGACCGACCGATTTGGGAGCAGTACGTCCTGTTCCTGAAGGGTGTGGCGCAAGGCAATCTCGGTGACTCGTTTGTTTTCGGAGAACCGGCCTTGAAACTGATTCTCCATCACATGCCGGCGACCCTCGAGTTGGCGTTCAGCGCGCTGTTCCTTGCCATCGTGATCGGCATTCCACTCGGGCTCTTTTCGGGTCTTTACCCCGACAACCCGGTTTCGAAAGGTATCATGGCCGGATCCATTCTCGGATTTTCCCTGCCGACTTTCTGGGTTGGCCTGATGCTCATACTGCTCTTTGCGGTTGAACTCGGGTGGCTGCCGTCCACCGGGCGTGGTGACACGGCGACGATCTTCGGCATCGAGACCAGTCTGGCGACCTGGGACGGGCTCAGTCATATTTTCCTGCCAGCGCTGAACCTCTCGTTGCTCAAGATTTCTCTTGCTATCCGCCTGACACGGGCCGGCGTCCGCGAAGCCATGGGCCAGGATTACGTCAAATATGCCAGGGCGAAGGGCATTTCGACAGGACGCATCATCTTCGTGCATGTCATGAAGAACATCATGATCCCGGTCGTCACGGTGATGGGGCTGGAGTTGGGCAGCCTTATCGGTTTTTCGGTGGTTACAGAATCGATCTTTGCATGGCCGGGGATGGGCAAGCTCCTGATCGATGCCATCCTGCAGCTCGATCGCCCGGTCGTCGTCGCCTACCTGATGATCATGGTTCTGTTCTTCATCGTGATCAATCTCGTTATCGACATCCTCTATTCAATCCTGGACCCGCGGGTCCGTCTTCGGGATCAGGGCGCATGACGGATACGATGCCTCAGTCTGCAAGCCCGGCCGCCGTCAAAGTGGAAACTCCGTTTCAGCGGTTCCGGGCCGAGTTCCTCGAAAGCCGTATTGCTTCCGGTGCATTGGTCATTCTGGTGATCATCGTTCTGCTGGCGGTTCTGGCACCCTGGATTACACCGCAGAATCCTTATGACCTGGCACAGGTCGACGTGCTCGATGGCCGATTGCCGCCCGGCTCCAAGGCCTATGCCGGATACACCATGTGGCTTGGTTCAGATGGTGCGGGGCGGGACCTTTATTCGGCGATCCTCTATGGGCTGAGGATTTCGATTTCCGTCGGCCTTGCTTCCGGCGTGATTGCTCTTTTCTTTGGTATGGCGGTCGGTTTGATCGCGGCCTATGTCGGTGGCCGGACTGAAGCTGTCATCATGCGCGTCGTCGATCTGCAGCTTTCCTTCCCGGCCGCCCTGGTCGCGCTCATGTTGGTGGCCGCACTGGGCAAAGGGGTGGACAAGATCATCCTGGCCCTTGTCGTGGCCCAGTGGGCCTATTACGCCCGCACAGTCCGCGCTACTGCACTGGTTGAACGCGGCAAGGAATATGTCGAGGCGGCGCAATGTCTCGGCCTCTCCAGAATGAGAATAGTCTTCAGGCATATTCTCCCCAACTGCCTCGCACCCCTTATCGTGGTTGGAACGGTGCAGACCGCTCATGCCATTTCACTCGAAGCGACGCTTTCGTTTCTGGGTGTAGGTCTGCCACAAACCGAGCCTTCGCTCGGCGTTCTGATCGCCAACGGCTTTGAGTACCTGCTATCGGGCAGATATTGGATATCCGTCTTCCCCGGCATTGCTCTGCTTACAACGGTCGCGTCGATAAATCTTGTCGGGGATCAGTTGCGAGACGTTCTGAATCCGAGGCTGAAGAAATGACCGCTGTCCTGGAAGTGAGCGGATTGAAAACGCATTTCTTCACCCATGCGGGTGTCGTCAAAGCCGTGGACGGTGTCGACTTCTCGGTCAGCAAAGGCGAGGTCATGGGCCTCGTCGGTGAATCGGGATCCGGGAAATCCATCACAGGGTTTTCCATCCTTGGACTCATCGATCAGCCCGGCCGGATTGTTGAAGGTGCAATCCGTTTCAACGGCGAAGACATTGCGAATGCACCCGAAGAAAAGCTCAAGTCCATTCGCGGAAACCGGATTTCAATGATTTTCCAGGACCCGATGATGACACTCAATCCGGTCTTGCGCATCGATACCCAAATGACGGAGGCGATCCTTGCGCATGAGTCCTTGCCAAAGAAGGAAGCCTGGGAGCGTTGCAGGGATGCGCTCGGACTGGTTGGAATTCCTTCACCGGAAGAGCGCTTACGGGCCTATCCACACCAGTTGTCCGGGGGCATGCGCCAACGCGTTTCCATTGCTATCGCGTTCTTGAACAAGCCGGACCTGATCATTGCGGACGAACCGACGACGGCTCTGGATGTCACGATCCAGGCACAGATCATCTACGAGGCCCAGAAACTGACACGGCAAACGGGAACAGCGATGATCTGGATCACCCATGACCTTGCCGTCGTGGCAGGCCTCGCCGACCGGATCTCGGTAATGTATGCGGGTCGGATTGTGGAGCAGGGTCTTACCGATGACGTAATCGACCACCCTCTCCATCCTTACACGGTCGGATTGTTGGGATCTGTTCCGACTGCCAACAACCGTGGCAGTCGCCTTTTCCAGATCGAGGGTATGACCCCGAACATGCTGGCCCTGCCTGTAGGTTGCGCGTTCTCGCCTCGCTGTGGCTCGGCCAGCAGGGTTTGCGAGGTTTCTCCTCCGGTCGAGCATGTGGCGAACCGCGAACTTCGCTGTTATCACCCCCAGGCACAGGCCCCAGCGCAATGAATGCTCCGCTGATAGAAATCCGCGACGTGTCGAAGCGTTTCGTGAGGCGGCTGGACGTTGCCGGGAAAATTGCACAGAAACTGGGAGCCGACGTTCGCGAGGAAGTGGTCCACGCCGTTGACGAGGTCAATCTTGAGATCCTTGAAGGCGAGGTGTTGGGTCTGGTTGGAGAATCGGGCTGTGGTAAATCCACGCTCGGTCGTGTCGTCGCAGGAATTCACGCACCCAGTTCCGGACGGTTGCTTTTTCAGGGAAGCGACGTGGCGACTATGTCGAGCTCCGACAGAAACGCGGCGACCCTTGCTATTCAGATGATATTCCAGGATCCGTTCGCCAGCCTGAATCCCCGCATGCGGGTTGAGGACATTATCGGTGAAGCGCCAAAGGTACACGGGATCGTATCTCGAAACGAAATTCCGGACTACGTCGACGATATCATGCGAAAGGTGGGGCTTGACCCATCCCTGAAGCGGCGTTACGCGCACCAGTTTTCCGGTGGTCAGCGCCAGCGCATTGGCATTGCGCGGGCGCTTGCGGTCAAGCCGAAGTTTCTTGTCTGTGACGAGGCGATTGCGGCCCTGGACGTGTCGATCCAGGCACAGGTCATCAACCTTTTCATGGACCTGCGCGAAGAGTTCGGGCTGACTTACCTGTTCATCAGCCACGACCTCAGCGTAGTCGAGCATATCGCTGATCGGGTTGCGATCATGTATCTGGGCCGCATTGTGGAAACCGCGTCGACGGAGGAAATTTTCAGCGCATCGAGGCATCCCTATACACGAGCGTTGCTGGCGGAAGCGCCTCGCCTGGATCAACGCAAGCGAGAATTTGCGCCAATTGAAGGTGAGATTCCTTCACCTCTGGCACCTCCCGACGGTTGCTTCTTCAATCCACGCTGCCCGCACGCTCAAGAGCTCTGCCGGCAAGAACAGCCGCAATTGGAGACTTGCGGCAAAGCGCACTCCGTTGCCTGCCATTACTGGAATGAACTATGAGCGAGACCGTATGCGCCGCCGGTTTGGCGGCTGATCCGGTTTCACACGATCGACAATCTTCCGCTTCGCGTGTCCCTCGGGCTGTTTCGTGGATGATGTTTGACGCTGCCGGCAGGGCTGCGTCGATTTGGCTGGTGAATGCCAAATCTTGGAGGAATGAATGAAAAACACTGATCGCGTCTGGGATTTAGTCGATGCCCGTCGGGACGACTATGTCGGCCTGTCGGATCGTGTCTTCGACCAACCGGAAATCGCCTATGCCGAGTTCAAATCCGTTGGCGAACACAAGAGGATGCTTGAGCAGGAAGGCTTTAGGATTAGCGAAGGCGTTGCCGGAATACCGACTGCGATTGTCGGCGAAGCGGGTGATGAAGGTCCGGTGATCGCCATCCTCGGGGAGTTTGATGCGCTTCCCGAACTCGGGCAGATTGCGGGTGTTGCAGAACCCCGGGCGGTGGAAGAGGGCGGTCCGGGACACGGATGCGGGCACAATCTTCTTGGATCGGCGTCGCTGATGGCGGCCGCCGCGGTCAAAGACTACCTTGCGGAGCGGGGCATCAAGGGACGCGTTCGCTACTACGGTTGTCCGGCAGAGGAAGGCGGCGCAGCCAAGACATTCATGGTGCGGGAAGGTCTTTTTGACGATGTGGACGCGGCGATCTCTTGGCATCCGGCGACTTTCACGGCGGTCAATGAAGCCAGATCGCTGGCCAACATGCGAATCGACTTTACGTTCCACGGGCGGGCGGCTCACGCGGCAGGAGCACCTGAACTTGGCCGAAGCGCACTGGACGCGATCGAATTGATGAATGTCGGCGTCAATTACATGCGCGAACACATGCCGGACGAAGCCAGGGTTCACTATGCCTATCTTGACGCTGGTGGAATTGCGCCGAACGTCGTTCAGTCGCGCGCAACAGTGCGCCAGCTTGTTCGCGCGCGCAACCTGAAGGAATTGCACGCGCTGATCGAACGGGTGCGAAAGATTGCCGAAGGCGCGGCCCTAATGACAGAGACCACCGTCAAAGCTCAAGTGGTCAGCGGCGTATCCAACCTTCTGGGTAATCGGCCGCTGGAAGAAACGATGCAGCGCAGTATGGAGCGTCTGGGTGCGCCCGAGTTCGACGACGAGGATCGCGAGTTTGCGGAGAAAATCCGCGCTACGCTCAGCGAGGACAACATCACCGTCTCGTTCCGCAGGATCGGCATGGAAGTGGACCCGGAGCTATCCCTCTGCGATTTCGTGGCACCACTTGATCGACAAGGCGAGGGTGGAGAAGGCTCGACCGACGTAGGCGACGTAAGCTGGGCAGTCCCGACGGTTCAGGCACGTGTTGCAACTTGCGCAGTCGGAACACCCTTCCATACATGGCAATTAACGGCCCAGGGCAAAGCCCCGGCGGCACACAAGGGTATGACCCATGCGGCCAAAATCATCGCCGGAACCGCAGTGGATCTGTTTGAAGACGGTGCGATTCTCGACAGTGCGATCGAGGCCCATCACACAAAACTCGAGCGCGATCCCTATGCCTGTCCCATCCCGAAGGATGTATCTCCGCCGCTCAAGGCGATGAGCAACCAGTAACAAGCAAATATCCCCGCAAACCGCGAAACCGGAAAGTTTGAGATTCGTATGACGCTTCGACGTTCTTTCCAGGGAACAAGCGTCCTGGCGTCGACTAATCGGTTTGTGGCGAAAGCCACATACAAAACGCGAATCCGATTTACAGTTGTCAGCAACGCATGAAACGGTTCGGCTGTTCTCACAATTCGCAATCAGCTTTGCGACGCCGAACCCGTTCTGATGGAGGTCAGCGTGGCTGGAATCAACAGAAGGTTCTTTTACGACACCGTAAGACTGACGCTGTTCGACGGTCGAATGCGGCAAACGCAAGTCAACGGCATGAATGTTTTTCTGGACTATTGGGAAAACGGCTTTGCAAGCAACGACGATCGTTGGTTGGCCTACATGTTGGCGACGGCCTATCATGAGGTCGACAAAAAGATGCAGCCCATCAAGGAGTACGGCTCCGACGCGTATTTTTTCAGAATGTACGATATCGAAGGCCAGCGGCCGGATGTAGCACGGGACCTCGGTAATACGCAGCCGGGCGATGGCGTGAAGTTTCACGGCAGAGGCTACGTCCAACTGACCGGCAGACGCAATTATCAGGACATGTCAAACCGGCTCGGTGTCGACCTGGTGGGCAATCCCGAACTGGCACTTGAAACGGACATTGCCGCTCGCATCATTTTTGAAGGCATGATCGACGGCAGCTTCACAGGCAAGAAATTGTCGGACTACTTCAATCCGACCACGGAGAACTGGAAACAGGCAAGACGCATCGTCAATCGCCTGGACAAGGCCGAGTTAATAGCCGGCTATGGGAAACTGTTCTATCGCGCAATATCCTACACCGTAGCGTCCTGAATCAGGACGCCCTGGCGGTATGCAATCTGGATGATCGCCGGACATCGGGCAGGTTTTGGTTTCGAACATCACGTTATGCGACAACTGATACGCGACTGAAACAAGATTTCCGGTTTCTGAGAATATATCGACACATCCGCTTCCTACCTGACGGACATCACGGCGATGGAAATCTCTTCCACGCCATGACTGAACCGTCGAGCCCTGAGGGCTGCTGGAGACATGAGGAAGTGTCAAATGAGAAATACAATTCTAAAAGCCGCATTGGCGGCAATCGTGCTGGCAGCTCCTTTGGCTGCCACGCAAGCAAGCGCCAAAATCAAGGAAGTCAAATTCCATTTCGTGAACGATGCCTACGCGGATTATCCGGTCTACGAAATGAAGTATCAGAACGGCAAATGGGTGTGGGCGAACAAGGGCAAAGCCTTCAAGCCGCGCATGAAATACCGGATCAAACACAACAAGGGAGGTGTTTCAAGCCACAATGTTTCTGCCAGGTTTTTCCTTGAAAATGTTGAGATCGGTACGCTGTCAAAACTCAAAAACGTCAAGGAAGAACTTGTTGTCCTGAACATCGGCAGCAACATCATGAAGCATAAGGAGAAAGCGGCTCGCGCGGCCTGTAACGCCTATGGCGGAACCAAAAAAGTCATTAAAAACATGGGTCTGAATGGCCAGTTGACAGTTCGGCACACGAACTACGGCAGTCACAAACAGACTGTGCAACGCAGTGCCGTGATGACTGCAAAGGTCGTCTGCCAGCCAAGAGACCCCAAACGAACTGGACATTCGACCGTTGCTTTGAAGCTCAAGGGTGTCAAGCTCTACACTGTGCCCGCAAGACCAAAATGCGGCAAGCCAGTGAAGATGGTGGCCGAGTTCCAGACCAACCGACCGGGTAAGGTCGAGTTTCTCTATTATCGGGGTGACGGCAAGAAACAGAAAGCCAGCGTCACAACATCCAAAGGCGGTGCCGGCTTCCAGAAACACTGGGTCAAGACCTACAAGATCAACAAAACGACGAGTCGCAAATACAAAGTGGTCGCGCTGGGTCACAAAGCATCAACGCCGTGGGTTCCCCTCAAGGTGAACTGCATCAAGGGTGCTAAAAACTTCGCTGGCTGAATTCCCCAGACTCGACAATTCAACGAAGCGCATCCTCACGGGTGCGCTTTTGTTTTTGTGCCCACTGGATGCCGGCCTCTCTGGGCGCCGAAGTTTTCAAGGGCCTCGGTTACCTGATCCGGTGCCCAGGCTGCGGTCTGCACCGACATACTAAGCGGATTAACGGCCGCGGTCAGGCGCGGCGCGACCGCTCAGCAATGGCAAAGCTTGACTCCGTTCAACAAATTAGACATTCTCTATAGCGACACAAATGTGCTGTTATATAGAACAATGAAGGAGAACAGAATGTTTGCAAGGGGAATGTTGGCTGGTCTTTTTGTTGCGGCTGGAATCGCCGTTCCCGCATCGGCGGTCGCTAAAAGTGCGACGATCCAGGCGATCGAAGACCGGGGGACGATGTTGTGCTCGGGGCACAACGGCAGCTACTTCGGCTTTGTCGAAGTGAATGACAAAAACGAGTGGAAGGGTCTCGACATCGATCTTTGTCGTGCGATGACCACCGCGATCCTTGGAGACCCGGACAAGGCGCAGATCGTTCCGCTAAGCTGGGCGCAACGCTTCCCGGCACTCCAGTCGGGCGATGTCGATGTCATCATCAAAGCGACCGGTTGGACGATGGGCCGCGATACGGAGCTCGGCCTGCAATTCTCGATTCCCTATTTCTTTGGCGGCGCGCAATTCATGGCGCACGGTGACCTCGGCATCACCGAGGCCAAGGAGCTCGAAGGCGGCACGATCTGTGTCGAGGCGGGCACCACTATTGAACGAATTGCGGCGAACCATCTGAAGGCTCTCGAAGTGGAGCACACGATGGTCAGCTATGAGAAAGCTTCGGAACTGCGAGCGGCTTATCTCGCGAACCGTTGCGACGCCTTCGCGGCTTGGGGTCCGTTCCTGGCGGTGCTGCGTGCGACTGAACTCGACAACCCGGATGGCCATGTCATCCTGAACGACCAGTTGTCGAATGAGCCGATCTCGGCGGCCATGCGCCAGGGCGACGAAGATTTCGTCGACTTCACCAACTGGATGCTTGCGGCACTTCTGATCGCCGAAGAAGAGGGCATCACCTCCGAGAATGTCGAGGAAATGGCCGCCAATCCGCCCAATCCAAAGGTCGCCCGTCTTCTGGGCACCGAGCCGGGTATGGGCGAACGGCTTGGAATCCGCGACACCTGGGCTCGGGAAATGATTGCCGAGGTTGGCAACTACTCCGAGATCTATCACCGCAACCTGGGTGACAACAGCCCGTACAAGCTGGAACGCGGTTTGAACAATCTTTGGAGCCACGGCGGCGTTCTCTACGCACCCCAGCTCGACTGAGGTTCCTCCGGTAGTCAGGGCCGCCGATTACAGGCGGCTCTGATGTCTTTTCCCTCCAAACCAAAGAAGATCTGTCATGGACGCGGCCGAGCTGAAGTCGCGCGCCAAGCGGCGCAGACTGATCATCCAGGGCCTCCTCATCGCCGTCACAGTCGCGGTGGTGTATGGAGCCATCGAGAGCGCGCGGGTTAATCTGACCGCGCTCGGTATCACCAGTGGTTTCGGATTCCTGGAGCGTTCTACCGGCTGGTCCTATTCGTTCTCGCTGATCGATCGCAGCATCAATGACAGCTATGCGCGCACGCTGACGATCGGGTTTCTCAACACGATTTTCGTCGGTGCCCTTACCATCGTTTTGTCGACCATAGTCGGCGTGCTGGTGGGAACTTTCCGCGATGCCCGCAACCCGGCGCTGAAGACCGCGGCAACCGTCTATACCCAGATTTTCCGGAACATACCGCTGATTTTGCAGGCGATCTTCTGGTATGCGATCGTCATCCACTTTCCGGGGCCGAGACAGGCCATGTCCCTGGCCGACGGGGTGTTTCTGTCGAACAGGGGCCTTATGGTGCCTCTGCTCAACGTGTCGCTTTCCGTCGCATTGCTGATCGTCCTCATCCTCATCGCGGCGATCTATCTTTTGCGCAGGGCCCGGATCGGTTTCGTTCAGTCGCTGGTGGCCTGGGTCGGGCTACTGATTTTCCTTCTACTGGGCGCCTGGGGTCTGTTCGTTCCCACCGGTGAGGGTGTGATTTCCTGGCCCGAACTCAAGGGGCTGCGCTTTGTCGGCGGCCTGACAATTTCACCGGAACTCCTGGTGATGATCATTGCCATCGTCCTTTACGGCTCCGCCTACATCGCAGAAGTGGTGCGCGGTGGACTGGCCGAAGTTCCAAAGGGCCTGATCGAGGCCGGTGAGGCCCTCGGTCTGAACCAGCGATCGATCTGGACCCGCATCAAGATGCCCATGGCCTTGCGCACGATCATTCCGCCTCTCGGTAATCAGTGGATCTTCATCATGAAGGCCACCACCATCGGCGTCGCCATCGGGTTTTCGGATCTGTTCTACATCGTGTCGACCTCGATCACGCAGTCGGGACAGACCCTGGAACTGATCGCGATCCTCATGGGCGCCTTCCTTCTCGTCAATTTCTCGATCGCCCAATTCGTCAACTGGCTGAACGAAAGCCTCAAGCTGAAGGCGCATTGACATGGCCAACGCAGTCTTGCTCGACCTGATCGACTGGGACCGTATGAAGCGGCGCTCGTTTCAGACGCCAACCGATTCCGCAATTACGATCATCGTGTTCGCGGTGCTGGCCTGGGCGGCTTGGCAAGCCCTCAGCTGGGCGGTGTTCAACGCCGTCTGGAGCGCCGACAATGTGGAGCAATGCAAGGAGGGTGGCGCGTGCTGGTCCGTTATCGATGCCCGCTACCGGCTGATCCTGTTTGGTCTCTATCCCTATGAGGAGCACTGGCGGTCGACCCTGGCCTGCGTCTCGATTATCGCCACGATCGTCATTTCCTGCTTCCCTTGGACCTGGACGGCCAAGCGGCTGTCGACGATCTGGATCGTCGGATTTGCGGTCTATTATCTGCTGATGGAAGGCGGCCTTTTGGGGCTTGAGCAAGTGACCACAGACCAGTGGGGCGGATTGGCGCTGACGCTGTTCCTGTTCTCGAGCGTGGTCCTGATCGGCATGCCCATGGGGTTGGGCCTAGCGCTGATGCGCCGTTCGGAAATGCCGGTGGTGCGCACTTTTGCGTCCCTGGTGATCGATCTGATCCGGTCGCTGCCGTTGCTGACAACGCTGTTCACGGCCGCAGTCGTGGTACCGATCCTGCTGCCGAGCTGGCTCGAGGGCGACAAGATCTGGCGGGTCATTCTTGCATTCGGGCTGTTCTTCGCCTGCTATCAGGCGGAGGTGCTGCGCGGCGGGTTCCAGGCCATACCCAAGGGCCAGTTCGAAGCCGGCAAGGCGCTGGGATTGACCTATTGGCAAATCCTCGGACGCATCGTTTTGCCCCAGGTGTTTCGGCATGCCTTGCCATCGACCGTCAACAACGTGGTCGTGACGTTCAAGGAAACGGCGATTGTCATCATTATCGGATTTTTCGACATTCTCGCATCGGCCAATGCCGCTTTCGGCACGGCGGAATGGGCTCCTTATTACATCGAGGTCCTGACCTTCGTGGCGTTGATCTACTGGACCTTCCTCTTCGGACTGGGCCAATACGGCGAGTATCTCAAGCGTCGGATGAAGGTGGCGCAGCGGTAGACCGGCGCGAAGGCCGTCCGGGCGGAAGTCCGTCTGGGGTAATATGGGACGGATGCCGATTAAAGCTTGTTGACGGGCGTCTTCAGCATCATGCAGCCATCGTCGTCTTTAGGCACGTCGCCGGCACGCATGTTGACTTGCAGCGACGGCAGAATGAGTTTCGGAACGGCCAATTGAGCATCGCGTTCGGTGCGGAACCGGATAAACTCCTCGCGGCTCCTGTCTGCGCCGACATGAATGTTCGAAGATTTCTGTGCGCCGACTGTGGTTTCCCAGGCGACGGCGCGCCCTCCCGGTCCGTAGTCGTGGCAAATGAATAGCCTCAATTCATCGGGCAAAGACAGGATGCGCTGAATTGAATCGTAGAGCTGTCCGGCGTCGCCGCCCGGAAAATCAGCACGGGCCGATCCTCCATCCGGCATGAAGAGCGTGTCGCCGACAAAAGCCGCATCGCCCATCACATGCACCATGCAGGCGGGCGTATGGCCAGGTGTGTGCAAAGCAAAGCACTCCAGAGCGCCGACCTGGTAAGAGTCACCATCCGAGAACAGCCGGTCGAATTGCGAGCCGTCGCGCTGAAACTCCGTGCCTTCGTTGAAGATCTTGCCGAACGTATCCTGTACCGTCAGCACATGTTCGCCGATTCCGATCTTGCCGCCTGTCTGCTCCTGGATATAGGGCGCTGCCGACAGATGATCGGCATGGACATGGGTTTCGATGATCCACTCGACCTTCAGGTCGTTCTCACGCACAAAGGCAATGATCCTGTCGGCGCCGTCAAAGGTGAGGCGGCCCGGCGCAGGATCGAACTCCATAACCGGATCGATCACGGCGCAGGCATCGCTTTCCGGATCCCGAACCACATAGCTGATCGTGTTTGAATGGTCGTCGAAGAACCCGGAGACGTCGGGTTTGATCGACAGATCGATGTGAGGGGTGGACATCACGGCCTCCCTTTGTGTGCTAGTCGAGCGTTACGCTGCCGTTGGGGCTGTCGAACACGAAGGACAGAGCGTTGGGCCCCTCGGAGATCTCGGCCAGGTGTGAGATTGACAGCGTTTCGAATACCGCCTGCAAGGGTGCCGGGTCCGGTGTCGTGATGCATACCTTGACCAGCCGCACGCCGAGGTCCTGCTGACCAGTCGACGGATGCGGTCCGGGCGACCATTCGATGAACGCTGGCAAGAGGCCGCCCGCCGGAAGGTGCCCGTCTCGGGGTACTGTGAGCCGCCAGGTTCGATCGCCACGCCGAAAATCCACAACTTCGCCGAGGTCGACCGGACTTGCGCCAAGAAGCCCGTCCAGGTCGTTGGTATTGACCACCCAACACAGGGCGCGTGGGCGCTCGGCAAGCCGGGACCGAGTGCCCGGATCATCCAGGGTAAACCAGCGGACGCGACCAGGGTCGGGAGCATCGGGATCGACGGCGATCAGTTCGAAAAAACTGTCGTTGCCGGCCTGCATCACGCAGTTATGGGTGCTCATCGCGTCGTGTTTGGATCCGCGCGGAACCTCGACGCCAAGGTTGGTCTTCATCGCCGCGACGCCTTGCTCGAGGGTGTCCGCGCCAATGGCGATATGGTCGATCCTGTTTTGCATGAGGGGCCTCAGTTATCGAGAAGTGGCAGGGCCGAGGCAAGGTCCGCCTTGAGGCTGGCCGTGTCTTCGAGCCCGATGTTGAAGCGAACCAGGCGGCCCTCTTCGGTCCAATTGGTCGCGGTGCGGACGGGAACGACGGGCAGGACGAGGCTCTCATAGCCTCCCCAGCTGACGCCGATGCTGAAGTGATGCAGCGCATCGACGAAGGCGCGCACCGCCTGGTCGCTGGTGGTATGGAAGACCACGCCGAACAGCCCGCCGGCTCCGCTGAAATCCCGTTTCCAGTTCTCGTGGCCAGGGCAGGACGACAGGGCCGGATGCAGCACGGTCTTGACCTGCGGCTGCTCTGTGAGCCACTGCGCCATCTGCCGGCCCGCACGGTCGATATGGTCGAGTCGGATCTTGAGCGTGCGAAGGCCTCGGAGTGCCAGCAAGATCTCCTGGCCTCCGGTCTTGTCCCCGATCTGCATGACTGTCTTGCGGATGCGCTCCGCATAGGGCGCGTTCGATGCCGTGACGCCAAGCATGCAATCGGAATGGCCGGAAATGTATTTGCTGGCGGAGTAGACAACGATATCGACGCCCAATTCCAGCGGCCGGATGAAAACCGGTGTGCCCCAGGTGTTGTCCAGAACAGTGGGGACACCCGCCGCGCGTGCGGCTGTGGTTATGGCAACGATATCCGGCATCTCGAAGGTGCCCGAGCCCGGCGTTTCGAACACGGTGGCGGCGGTTGCAGCCCGCATCAGGTCTGCTATTCCCCCGCCAATCATCGGGTCGAAATACTCGATCTCCACCCCAAGTTCAGTAAGCAGGCCGTCGCAGAAGGTGCGAGTATTGCCGTAGACATTGTCGGCAACAAGCACATGGCTGCCGGGCCGGGCGAGCGCCAGCAAGGCCGTGGTGATCGCCGCCACGCCCGATGATGTTAGTGTCACCGTATCGGCGCCTTCGAGCCGGGCCAGAATCTGCTCCAGCTTGTAGACGGCCGCATTTCCATACCGGCCGTAATACATGGTGCCGGAGCTGTACCGGGCGTCCCGAGCCGCTTCGAATTCGGCCAAGGTGTCGAAAACCATGGTCGAACCGAGCTCGATTGGCATGTTGACGTGCCGGCCTTCGACGCGATCAGGCCGTCCGTCCTGGACCAGACAGTCCGACAGATTGAATGGTGTGTCCTGCAATTTTATGACCTCTGCATGCAATCAGCAGGATGACAGTCTCGAATTCGTGTGTCAATATTCAGCAAATAGATATTGTATATCGGAACAATCAAGCGTGAGTAACAGGTCCACACACAAGCTGACGGCCAGCCATTGGGGTGCCGGCATGGCCGAAATCCGGGACGGGCAATTGGTGGCGGTTCACCCGCACCCGAACGATCCGAACCCTTCCGAGATCAACGGCAACATCGCGTCCAGTCTCAATGGCAGAGCCCGTGTCTTGCGACCCGCCATTCGGCGGGGCTGGCTGGAAGGCAATGGCACACGCGGTCGCGATACGTTTGTCGAAGTCAGTTGGGACATAGCGCTTGATTTGATTGCCGGCGAACTGACCCGAGTGCGGGCGGAGCATGGAAATGGAGCCATCTTTGCCGGTTCCTACGGATGGGCGAGCGCCGGGCGGTTTCATCATGCCCAGAGCCAGCTCAAACGCTTCCTGAACGGGCAGGGCGGATTTGTCCGCTCGGAGGGAAACTACAGCTACAATGCGGCATTGGTGCTCATGCCGCACATCGTTGGACCCTTCCGCACCCAGGTGGCCGAGGCGACCCGATGGCGCGTCATTGCTCAACACAGCGATCTGGTGGTGATGTTCGGCGGCATGGCCAAACGCAACACGCAGGTCAGCGACGGCGGTGTTGCCAAACATCGCATGGTCGACAATCTGCATGCCTGTGCGGAAGCCGGCGTAAGGTTCGTCAATTTCAGCCCGATGAAAACCGACGCGCCGGAGGAGATCGGCGCACAGTGGCTACCGCCCAGGCCGGGAACCGACACGGCCATCATGATGGGTCTGGCCCACACGCTCCTGACCGAAGGGCTGTACGATCGGGAGTTTCTGGCGCGCTACACGGTCGGCTTCGACAAGGTGGCTGCCTACCTGCGCGGCGAGACCGATGGCGTCGCCAAAGACGCAGCCTGGGCTGCCGGGATATCCGGAATTGCATCTTCGACCATCGTTTCGCTGGCGCGCGAAATGGCCTCGAAACGCACCATGATCACCTGCGCAGCGAGCCTGCAAAGGGCCGATTTTGGGGAGCAGCCACTGTGGATGACGGTAACGCTGGCGGCGATGCTGGGGCAGATCGGGTTGCCGGGCGGCGGTTATACGGTGGGTTTCGGTGTTAATGCCAATATCGGAAATATCGAGCGCCCGTTCCGCTGGGGGACGATGCCCCAGGGCAAGAACCCGGTTGATGACTTCATTCCGGTGGCCATGATTTCGGAGTTGTTGCTGAAACCGGGTAAGTCCTACCGCTACAACGGCGAGATCCGGATCTTTCCCGATATCCGCATGGTCTGGTGGGCGGGCGGCAATCCATTTCATCACCATCAGGACTTGCGGCGCCTGCACCGCGCCTTTCAACGGCCCGAAACGATTGTCGTGAACGAGTTGAACTGGACGGCGACCGCGCGACACGCCGACATCGTCCTGCCCGTGGCCGCGGCTCAGGAACGGACCGACTTCGGCGGCGGCAAATCCGACAACGCTCTCATCCCGATGCCTGCCAATGCCCGACCTGCCGGCGAGGCACGCGTGGAGTTTGACATCTTCGCAGATCTTGCCCGTCGGCTTGGCGATGACCGAGTGTTTACCGACGGGCTGAGTTCGGACGATTGGCTAAGGCGAATATGGGAGGTGACCCGAGAGGCCGCCAAGTCCGCCGGAGAGAGCTTACCGGACTGGGATAGTTTCATTGCCGGCGACATCCTCGAACTGAAAGACCCATCGCCCTCCCAGGTCTTCCTGGCCGAGTTCCGGGCTGACCCTCAAGCGCATCCACTGTCGACGCCAAGCGGCAGGATAGAGCTCTATTCAGAACGCATCGCCGGATTCGAATTGGTCGACTGTCCAGGCCACGCCGCCTGGTTCCCGCCGCGCGATGCAAGCAAGGGCTCGCATTCCCTCTACCTTCTGTCCGGACAACCCGGTACACGTCTGCACTCGCAACTGGACAATGGCGACATCAGCCTGGCGCAAAAAATACAAGGCCGCGAACCGCTGCTGATCCACCCGCATGATGCTGCTGCCAGAGGAATTTCCGATGGTGATGTGATCGAGTTGTTCAATGATCGCGGTCGCTGCCTTGCGGGCGCGAGAATCACGGAAGACATCCTGCAGGGATGCGTGTTTTTGTGGACAGGCGCCTGGTACGATCCGGATTTCGACGCGCCGGCAGACCGAGATCGGCATGGTAATCCGAACGCATTGACTCATGACCTGCGGACTTCGAGCCTGACGCAGAGCCCGGCGTCCCATTCCGCAATGGTTGACCTTGCTCGTTTCAGTGGCGCTCTGCCTCAGGTGCGCGCCCACGACCCGCCGGAATTTGTGTCACTTCCGCGTTCTGTTATACAGAACAGGTTAAACAGTCAGGGTTCCGAATGACCGATACGACAAAGGCGCCAAAAGTCGACTCCACCCTGTCGAAGGGAATCGCCATTTTGGAGAATCTGGCTGCAACCCGGGGCGGGAAGGGCGTGACCGAGCTTTCGCGCGAGCTCGACCTGACCAAATCGAACACGTTCCGATTGTTGCAGACGCTGACCACCCTCGGCTACGTGAAACACCTCGAAAACAAGACCTATGCCGCGACCCTGAAGACCTGGCAGGTCGGACGAGCCCTGGTCGAGAACCTCAACCTGCGGGCTGTCGCCGCGCCAGAATTGACCCACCTAAGTCAGGAGACCGGTGAAGCGATCTACCTGGCGGTGCCGGAGGGATTGACGGTCGTCTATATCGACAAGGTCGAGAGTCTGAAGCCGATACGGTCATGGAATCCGGTCGGCGGCAGCGCGCCAATCCACTGTGTCGGCACGGGCAAGGCCATTCTGGCCAATTGCTACAAGCGGATGCGCGAGAAACTGGACGGCAATCTCGACCGATATACGGACAATACGCTGACCACACTGGCTGAGCTGGACGCCGACATGGCTGAGACGAGAAAACGGGGTTATGCCTTTGACCGGGGCGAGTTTCGCGACCGCATCCTGAGTTTCGGCGCTGCCGTACTGCTGCCGGACGGCGAGCCGATCGCCGCTCTGGGAATCTCGCTGCCGGATATCAACATGGAACCAGGCGGCGAAAAACAGCTGGGGATCCTTGTGCAGGACGCGGCGGACAGCGTTTCAAGGAAACTGAGCCAAATTTGAGGACCGGGTCAGACGATCCGTCAGTCTTTCTTCTCGGCCCGTTCGATGGGGCCACCGGACTTTTCCCATGACCCGAAGCCTTCCTTGAGATGTGCGGCCTCGAAACCCATGTCCTGCAGGGTTGCGACTGTCAGAGCCGAGCGCCATCCGGACGCGCAGTGAAAGACGAATTTCTTGTCGGGCTGCGCAAAAATCTCCTTATGGTAGGGACTGTCCGGATCGACCCAGAACTCGATCATGCCCCGCGGCGCATGGAAACTGCCGGGGATGAAGCCGGTTCGCTGACGCTCGCGCACGTCACGGATATCGACGATGATCACATTCGGATCGTCGACCATCCCGATCAGGTCAGCCGTGTCGATTTCCTCGATGCGCTCACGGGCCTGTTGCACCATCTGCTTGGCGGATTTCTTCAGAGTCATGGAAAATTGTTCCGGTATATGTAACAAGCTTTTCGTATATTGACACAACGGCCAGTCCGTTGCAACCTGTAGCGACTGAGGCAGCCTACGATGGGCTCGCTTCTTCAAGCCAACGGGGACACACCGGCCCATGCGACAAGACCACCCGATCTCTCTCTGGGATGCTTCGGCCGAGGAACCAGACGTTCCCAACGGGGTGACCGGCGATGTGGAGACCGACGTGGCCGTTGTCGGGGGCGGTTTCACCGGGCTGTCGACGGCACTGTTTTGCTCCGAAAAGGGCCTTGGCGCGCACGTGATCGAAGCGAAGCGGATCGGTTTCGGGGGATCCGGCCGAAACGTCGGGCTGGTGAATGCCGGCGTCTGGCATCCACCGGCGGCGGTACGACAGAAATTGGGGACGACCTATGGGCCCCGCTTCGTCAAACGCTTTGGCGAGGGGCCGGCCCAGGTCTTTTCGCTGATCGAGAAACACCAGATTCGTTGTGAGGTGACCAGGACGGGAACGATCCATGCGGCGCATTCCCCGTCGGGGCTTCGCGATCTTGAGGTGCGTCACGCGGAGTGGCAGGCGCTGGGGGAGCCGGTGGATCTGATTTCGCGCGAAGAGATGGTCGAGAAAACCGGCACAAATGTTTTTTACGGCGGACTGCTCGACCACCGGGCGGGCACGGTCAATCCGATGGGGTACTGCCGCGGCCTGGCACGCTCCGCGCTCGGAGCCGGGGCCACGATCAGCACCGGTGTCAAGGTAACCAATCTTCGCCGCGACGGGCAGACATGGGTGGTCGAGACCACTGGCGGGACGGTTCGGGCAAAACATGTCGTGCTCGGCACCAATGCCTATACGGACGAACTTTGGCCGGACCTGAAACGGGTCTTTACGACGATCCACTATTTCCAGCTTGCGACCAAGCCGTTGCAAGAGGATATGTCCCACATCCTGCCCGGGCGGCAGGGCATCTGGGACACCGGGCAGATCATGTTCAGCCTTCGGCGCGATGCTTTCGACCGGCTGGTCATCGGTTCCATGGGAACAGTCATTGGCGCAGTGGGACGCGGCCTGTCGCAGCACTGGGCCAAAAAGCAACTGGCCCGCATCTATCCCGAACTCGGGCCTGTCGAATTCGAGGAAGCCTGGCACGGGCGGATTGCGATGACGCCCGATCACCTGCCGCGCGTCTACCAGCTTGCCCCGAACCTCTACACGGCGATCGGTTACAACGGTCGGGGCATCACCACGGGCACGATTTTCGGCGAGTGCATGGCGGATCTCATCTCCGGCATGGATCCGGCCGAATTGCCACTGCCGATCACCGAAATCAGGACTGTGCCGACGGCACCCCTGATGTCTCGCCTCTATCAGACAGCCTTTACAGCCAATCAGGTCCTCAAAAGCCTATGAGTGTGTCGAACCAGAACAGTATTCGCGTCGGGGTGGACATCGGCGGAACCTTCACGGATGTCGCCCTGCAGCATCCGGGTGGCCTTGCGACCTGCAAGGTGCTGACCAATTACAGCCAACCGGAACAGGCGATCCTGGATGGAATTGCCAAGGCTGCAGAACAGGCCGGAATTGGATTGGGCGCTATCGGTCAGGTGATCCACGGGACCACGCTGGTGACCAATTCGCTCATCGAGCGACGCGGGGCGAAGACCGCCTTCATCACCACCGAAGGGTTTCGGGACGTGATCGAGATGCGCTCGGAAAACCGGTTCGAGCAATACGACCTCAATCTGAACCTGCCCAAGCCGCTGGTGCCGCGGGAAGATCGATTTACGCTCAACGAGCGCATGGGACCGGGAGGCGAGGTGCTGTTAGCCCTTGATCCGGCCGAGGTCGCGGCTTTGGTAGAGCGGGTGCGGGAAGGCGGTTTCCAATCGGTCGCCGTCGGACTGATGCACGCCTACGCCAACGATGCCCATGAGGTCTCGGTTGGCAAAGCCCTGCGGACTGCGTTGCCCGAATTGTCGATTTCGCTATCGTCGGTCATTTCCCCGCAGATGCGCGAACTGCCCCGTTTCAATACGGTGATCGCCAATGCCTATGTCCAGCCGCAGGTGGCCGACTACCTGGGCCGTCTCGTGGCGCGGCTGCGAGAAACCGGAGTTGATGCGCCGGTCTTCATGCTGCACTCGGGTGGCGGGCTCATCACGGTCGAGACCGCTGCTGAACAGCCGGTACGCCTGCTGGAATCGGGGCCCGCGGGCGGTGCGATCTTCGCCGCAGATTTTGCCCGGGCCCACGGGCTGAACAAGGTTCTGAGCTTTGACATGGGTGGTACGACCGCCAAGATCTGCCTGATCGAGGACGGCGCGCCGAAGACGGCAAACACGTTCGAGGTGGCTCGCACCTACAGGTTCAAGAAAGGTTCGGGCATGACGGTGTCTACCCCGGTCGTCGAGATGGTCGAAATCGGGGCGGGTGGGGGATCCATCGCCTCGGTGGACACGATGGGCCGGCTCCAGGTCGGCCCGCGTTCGGCTGCTTCGGAACCGGGACCTGCCTGTTACGGGCGTGGTGGTGAGGAGCCGACGGTCACCGACGCCAACCTGCTGCTCGGGCGGCTCGATCCCGACAACTTCGCCGGCGGTTCGATCAGGCTTCATCCCGAAAACTCGGCGAGCGCGGCCGACAAGCTTGCACTCCCGGCCAGAGACGCGGCCTTCGGAATCACCGAACTGGTGGACGAGAACATGGCCAACGCGGCTCGGGTTCACACAGTCGAAAACGGCCGTGACATCGAGCACTTCACCATGATCGCCTTCGGCGGAGGTGCGCCCCTGCATGCTAGCAGGCTCTGCGAAAAACTGGGCATTGGCGCCCTTATCGTTCCGCCGGGGGCCGGTGTCGGCTCGGCCATCGGATTCTTGAAGGCGCCCTTCAGTTTCGAGGCGACGCGCGGATTGTTCCAGCGAATGGACCTGTTCGACGCCAAGGCCGTCAACGAAGCGCTGACCGAAATGGAAGCCGAAGCGCGCGCTTTCGTCGATGAAGGCGCCGGTGGTGCTGACACCGAAATCCGGCTGACCGCGCAAATGCGCTACTCCGGTCAGGGCTGGGAGATCCCGGTGGTGCTGCCGCACAAGGAGTTTGCGAAATCCGATGTGGATATGATCCTGGTCGCTTTTGAGGACGCCTATCGCACGCTGTTTGGACGGACGATAGAGGGTCTGTCCGTGGAAGTGACCAACTGGCTGCTCACGGTCTCGACCATGCTGCCAGAGGTCGAGCCTGTTGATCGACACAAGAACGGCACGGAGGCAACCGCCGTCCGCCACAGGCGGTTCTTCGATGCAGCGCTGCGGGCGGAGGTTGAAGCCCGCGAGGTCGAGCGGTCGGACATGTCTCCGGGCCGCGTGGTCGAGGGCCCGGCGATTATCGTCGAATCCGAGACGTCCACCATCGTCACCAGCGCATTCCGCGCCGTAGGGCAGGGCGATGGCAGTTTGCTTCTTCTGGCAAAGGAGGCCTGAGCGATGAGCTCGACAGCCATTGACCATCAGATCATGTGGAGCCGTTTGATTGCGGTGGTGGAAGAGCAGGCCACCACTCTGATCCGGACGGCATTTTCGACAAGCGTCCGCGAGGCGGGCGACCTGTCGGCAGGCCTGTTCGACCGGCACGGTAGGATGATGGCCCAGGCGGTGACGGGCACGCCGGGGCACGTCAATGCGATGGCCGAAAGTGTCACCCATTTTGCCGACAGAATCGGGTCGCAAAACACGTTCGAAGGGGACGTTTACATCACCAACGATCCCTGGCTCGGTACCGGTCACCTGCATGACATCACCGTGGTCACTCCGGTCTTCCGCAAGGGTTTGCACATCGGATACTTCGCCTGCACGGCCCATGTCGTCGACATCGGCGGACGTGGTTTCGGTCCGGACGGCAACGAGGTGTTCGAGGAAGGCCTGCTGATCCCAATCACCAAATTCGCTGAAAGAGGCGAGGTTCAGCCACTGCTGATCGACATTATTCGCGCCAATGTGCGCACGCCGGAACAGACGGTGGGCGACATGTATTCGCTGGCCGCTTGCAATGAAGCAGGCAATCGCCGGCTTCAGGCGATGATGGACGAATTCAATATCGACGATCTGCAATCGCTCTCTGACTTCATCATCGAGACCAGCCGCCGGGCAACGCTTGAGGCGATCTCCAAAGTGCCGTCCGGAACCTATCGCGAGACGATGCAGGTCGATGGCTACGACGCGCCGGTGCATATGGAAGTGACGCTACGGATCGACGGCGACCAACTGACCGCCGATTTCGACGGGACATCCGGCATGAGCCGGTTCGGTGTCAACTGCCCCGAGGTCTATACCCGCGCCTATGCCTGCTACGCGCTCAAATGCGCCATTGCGCCCGAAGTGCCGAACAACACCGGTTCACTCGAACCGTTCCGCATCACGGCACCGGAGGGCTGCATTTTGGCGGCCAGCCGACCGGCGCCGGTTTCAGTGCGCCATGTGATGGGGCATCTGGTGCCGGATGTGGTGCTCGGTGCCTTGCACCAGGCCATGCCGAACACCGTGCCCTCGGAAGGTGCCAGCGCTCTCTGGAACATCCAGATCTCAGCGCGTGCCTCCAATCCGGCGAGTGGGCTCCCGAACCGCGAGGTTCTCATGTTCAATTCCGGTGGGACCGGTGCGCGTCCTGCCCATGACGGTCTCAGCGCCACCGCCTTTCCATCCGGGGTCTCGACCATGAGCGTCGAGGCGACCGAGCATGTCGGACCGATCACGGTCTGGCGCAAGGATCTCCGCGAGGGCTCAGGCGGCGCCGGCGCCTTGCGCGGCGGATTGGGGCAGGTGATCGAGATCGAGCCGCGCGAGGGTTACGATTTCTATTTCAACGCCATGTTCGACCGGGTTGAAAACCCGGCGCGCGGGCGGGACGGAGGACTGCCCGGTGGCGCCGGCGCCGTCGAACTGGCCGACGGAACCAGGCTCCGCTCGAAAGGTCGGCAGCTTGTCAAAAACGGGCAGCGGCTCAGGCTGAGTCTGCCCGGTGGCGGCGGTTATGGAGATCCGAGATCACGTGATCGCGATGCCATCGCCCGGGACATTGCCGCTGGATTCATCACCGCCGATCAGGCGCGAACAGATTACGGATTTGAGGAGTAGATCATGGCACCAATCGCACTTGTCAGCGGTGCGGCGCAGGGCATCGGTCTTGCCTGCGCGGAAGCGCTGGCAGCGGATGGCTATAGGGTCGTTTTGGCCGATGTGAAGGACAGTGTCCACGATGCCGCGGCCTCGTGCGATGGAGTCGGCATGGTCTGCGACATGGGCGATGTGGAAGCCATCAGCGCCATGTTCGATAGGATCGAGGACGAATTTGGACCGGTATCTGCCTTGGTCAACAATGCCGGGATCGCGATGCCGGGCGATTTCCTGACCTATGACCTCGCGGCATTCGACACCGTCATGGCCGTCAACCTGCGTGGCCTGTTCGTCGCCACCCAGCGAGCCGCCAGGACCATGGTCGACAAAGGCATCGAGGGTGCCATCGTCAACATGTCCTCGATCAATGCGCAGGTCGCGATCCCTGCCATCCCGGCCTATTGCGCCTCCAAGGGTGGCGTGATGCAGTTGACCAAGGCGGCCGCACTGGCACTGGCGAGGCACAACATTCGCGTCAACGCTGTGGGACCCGGCTCGATCGACACCGAGATGATGGCGGGCGTCAACGCCAATCCCGAAGCCTTCAAGATGGCCATGTCCCGCACGCCGCTCGGGCGTGCCGGCTCCGCGCGCGAAATTGGCGATGTCGTGGCATTTCTCTGCTCCGCAAAATCCAGCTACGTCACCGGCGAGACGATCTATGTCGATGGCGGTCGGCTTGGCCTGAACTACGTGGTCTCATGAGTTACGCGCAAACATATGCCAGTTGGCAGGCCGACCCGGAGGGCTTCTGGGCCGCCGCGGCCGAAGACATCGACTGGTTCACACCGGCCGACCGGGTCTTCGATCCGGACATGGGTGCCTATGGCCGCTGGTTCGCCGGCGCCTCCTGCAACACCTGTTGGAACGCCGTCGACCGACACTTGGAAGCGGGTCATGGCGACCGCAAGGCGCTGATCTATGACAGCCCGGTGACCGGCGCGACGGCACTCTATTCGTTCAACGACCTGCAGGCCGAGGTGGGCGCGCTTGCATCTGTCATGCGCGATTACGGCGTCGGCAAGGGCGACCGGGTGATCATCTACATGCCGATGGTGCCCGAGGCGATCTTCGCCATGTTGGCCTCGGCCCGGCTGGGCGCCGTTCACTCGGTGGTTTTCGGCGGATTTGCAGCCAACGAATTGGCGACCCGCATCGACGATGCCGCGCCGAAGTTGATCGTATCGGCCTCCTGCGGGATCGAGCCGAGCCGCGTGATCGAATACAAACCGCTTCTCGACGAGGCGATCGAGATTTCTTTCAGCAAGCCCGACCATTGCCTTGTCCTGCAGCGGGAAACCAGAACCTGTGAGCTGATCGCCGAGCGCGATATCGACTACGGCCAGGCTGTCGGCGCGGCTAAAGCCGCCGGCAGGACAACCGAATGCGTTCCGGTCGCGGCAACCGATCCGCTCTACATTCTCTATACGTCTGGCACGACAGGCCAGCCGAAAGGCGTCGTGCGCGACAATGGCGGGCACATGGTGGCGCTGCGTTGGTCGATGGAATACCACTACGGTCTGAAGCCCGGAGAGGTGTTCTGGGCGGCATCCGACGTGGGTTGGGTCGTTGGCCATTCCTACATCTGCTATGGGCCGTTGTTTCACGGATGCGCCACGGTGGTCTACGAGGGCAAGCCGGTCGGCACTCCCAATGCCGGTGCGTTCTGGAGAGTGATTCAGGACCACGAGGTCACCGCGCTCTTTACCGCGCCGACGGCCTTCCGCGCGATCAAGAAGGAAGACCCGACCGGATCGCTGATCGGCAAATACGATCTGTCGCAGTTCCGGACGCTGTTTCTGGCGGGCGAACGCTCCGACCCGGCGACGATCCAGTGGGCCGAAGAGAAACTCGATAGACCCGTTATAGACCACTGGTGGCAGACCGAAACCGGTTGGGCGATGTCCGGCAACCCGGTAGGGCTGGGGCAGTTGCCCGTGAAATACGGGTCGCCCGGGGTTCCCATGCCGGGATACGACATCCGCGTTCTGGACGACGATGGCCATGAAGTAAGCCCTGGAACTTTGGGCAACATCGTCTGCAAACTGCCCCTTCCGCCATCGGGTTTTCCAACGCTGTGGAACGCCGAGGCGCGATTCCGCGAAAGCTATCTCGAAGAATTTCCGGGTTACTACGCCACGTCGGATGCCGGCCTGATCGACGAGGACGGATACGTCTTCATCATGGCGCGCACCGACGACATCATCAATGTGGCGGGCCATAGACTGTCCACCGGCGCGATGGAAGAGGTCATTGGCGCCCACCCGGACATCGCCGAATGCGCTGTGGTGGGTGTGGCGGATGCGTTGAAGGGGCAGATGCCGCTGGGCTTCTATGTGGTCAATGACGGCGTGGACCGGGAAGCGGCTTCGCTGGAGCAGGAACTGGTGGCGCTGGTGCGACAGAAGATCGGCGCCGTTGCGGCATTCAAGACAGCCATCGCGGTGAAGCGGCTGCCAAAGACCCGCTCCGGCAAGGTGCTGCGCGGCACGATGCAGAAGATCGCAGATCGTCAGGACTTCAAGATGCCGGCCGCGATCGACGATCCGGCCATTCTTGTAGAGATCGCGGATACGTTGAAAAGCAGAGGACTATTGTCATGATCGAGCGGCTCGAAACCGGCCGACGCATGTCGAAAATCGTCAAACACAACGGCGTCGCCTATCTCAGCGGCCAGGTCGGCGACGGCGAGACGGTCGCCGAGCAGACCAGGGATTGCCTTGCGAGGATCGATGCGCTTCTGGACCAGGCCGGCTCCGATCGCGAGCACATCCTGCAGGCGACCATCTGGCTCGCCGACATGGCCGATTTCAGCGAAATGAACGCGGTTTGGGATGCCTGGGTGCCGGACGGTCACGCACCGGCGCGCGCCTGTGGTGAAGCCCGTTTGGCAAGGGACGTTCTCAAGGTGGAAATCATCATCGTGGCGGCAACAAAGAGCTAGAGAGGCGACCATGACACAGACACCCGCAGTCAGAATGATCAACGTGGAAAAGTACTACGGAGCGTTTCATGCTCTGAAGGACATCAATTTGACGGTTGCTCCGGGTGAGAAGATCGTGGTTTGCGGTCCTTCAGGATCCGGCAAATCCACCATGATCCGCACCATCAATCAGCTCGAGGAACATCAGTCGGGTCTGATCGAGATCAACGGCCACCCGATCAGTGCCGACGACCCGGCCATCGACAAGCTGCGCCAGGACGTCGGGATGGTGTTCCAGCACTTCAACCTGTTTCCGCATCTGACCATTTTGGAGAATTGCACCCTGGCGCCGATGCTGGCGCGAAAGATATCAGCGTCAGAGGCCGAGGAAACCGCGATGATGTATCTTGAAAAGGTGCAGATCGCCAACCAGGCACCGAAATATCCGGGACAGTTGTCGGGCGGTCAGCAGCAGCGAGTGGCGATTGCGCGCTCCTTGTGCATGAAACCCGACATTCTGCTTTTCGACGAGCCGACCTCGGCGCTTGACCCGGAGATGATCGGTGAGGTGCTGGACGTCATGGTGACGCTCGCGCAGGAGGGCATGACGATGATATGCGTCACCCACGAAATGGGTTTCGCACGCAAGGTGGCGGACCGGGTGATATTCATGGATGCAGGCGAGATTATCGAAGAAGACAGCCCCGACAACTTCTTCGACAACCCCAAGAACGAACGCACTCGCAATTTCCTGGATCAAGTCATCACGCACTGACAGGCCCGTCCGCAGAGCGAAATTATCCTGGGCTTGGCCTGGTCGAAGATCAGGTGGGAGTGCGCAGTGGGCAGGTGGCTGTGTGAACTTTTGGCTGTTGGAGGAAGCCACAGCACGTCGGCTTTTCATCGTTAATCCGGCAACCTTGGCTGTCATACACCTGTAGCTGATCGAAGCGCTTCCACGGCATATTGAAAGCAGCGAACATGCTCGTGCTTGTGGCGTCCTGGCCGATACCACCTGGAGACCCTGATCGGCTGTCATTGGCCTGTTGAGTTAAGAGACTGGTGGTGTGATCTGTGCAAGGGCAATGCCGAAAAACGCCTTTGCCCTTTCTGGAAATGCAAAATCGCTTGCCAAACCGATACCACCGGGCCTATCGTTTGCATTCGTATGCAAAATAGACTTTCTCGGCTGCGCTGGACAAGCCAAAGAGGTGCAGCTGAACCGCAGGAGGCGGGGAGGATTGATGGATCGCCACACGGCCAACAAAACGCTGATCGCGCCCTTGCGCGCGGCGATGTATGACTTCACCGAAGCCGGTGTGCGGAGTGCGCTGGACGCCGCATTGGCACCGGAGGCGGTGTGCCGATTCGCCCATCCCCTCGGCGAAATGAACGGACCGCAGGTGTTGTACGACAAGGCCTATGGCCCGTTGGCGAGGGCCGTCCCGGACCTGGAGCGGCGCGACTACATTGTCATGGCCGGTCCCACCGAACACGGCGACGACTGGGTCGGTGCCGGCGGCTACTATACCGGCACATTCACCCACCCATGGCTCGATATTCCGCCCACCGGGCATCAGATGCATATGCGGTTTCATGAGTTCTTCCGTATAGCGGACGGAAAAGTCACCGAGATTCAGGCGCTCTGGGACATTCCGGAGGTCATGATCCAGGCAGGAGCATGGCCCATGGCGCCGTCCTTGGGGCGCGAGTGGCATGTGCCTGGCCCTGCGACTCAGGACGGGCTGGTGCCGGGCCCCTGGGACGAGGAGCAGGCGGGCCAAAGCTGCGCTCACATCGTCGAGATGCTCAACCACATGAAAAGGCATCCCAGCCTCGGCGGGCCGGAAGTCATGGAGATGGAGCGCTTCTGGCATCCTAGAATGAGCTGGTATGGGCCTTCGGGGATCGGTACCGGTCGTGGCATTGAGGGGTTTCGAAACTGGCACCAGATCCCGTTTCTTCGTGGCATGCCCGATCGCGGTCAATATGTTGACGAGGTCACCTATCATTTCTTCGGTGACGGCAACTATACGGCCGTCACCGGTTGGCCCAACATGATCCAGACTGTCACCAATGATGGCTGGATGGGCATCGCGCCAAACAGCAAGAAGATCACCATGTGCTCGCTCGATTTCTGGCGCATCGAAAATGGCCTCATCCGCGAAAATTGGGTGATGGTTGACCTGCTCGATGCCTACCGCCAGCTCGGCGTCGACGTGTTCGAACGGCTGCGGGAATTCAACAAGGCGCGCATCGGATTTGATTCCGTGACGGGCAGGGCATTGTCGTGACGGTGAGACCACGCCGGCCTGTCTTTGCCCCCGTCACCAGCGTAGCGCTTGCAGCGGACTGATGGCTCAGGAGAAGGCGACCTCGACGGATGTGGCTCGGTTGGCTGGTGTCAGCCAGTCCGCTGTCTCGCGCGTTTTCACACCAGGCGCTAGCGCCTCGGCGCAGACGATAAAAAAGGTGCGCGCAGCCGCCGACAAGCTCGGTTATCGGCCAAATGTGCTGGCGCGATCGCTCATCACTGGCCGCAGCCGCATTATCGGCCTCGTCGTCGCCTATCTGGAGAACTACTTCTACCCAGAGGCGCTGGAAAAATTCTCCAATGCCCTGCAGGCCAAGGGCTATCACATCCTGGTTTTCATGGCGTCCCAGAAGGCCGGCAATATCGACGGTGTCGTACAGGAAATCCTCGATTATCAGGTCGATGGCATCATCGTCGCGTCGGTCGCACTGTCGTCGGACCTGACCGAGCGCTGTCAGGCGGCGGGCGTTCCTGTGCTGCTGTTCAACCGCTATCAGGACGACGTCGAGACGTCTTGCGTCACCGCCGACAATCATGAGGGCGGGCGTGACGTTGCGCGCTTCCTGCTCGCTGGCGGTCACCAGCGCATCGGCTACATCGCCGGTTGGGAAGGGGCGTCAACGCAGCGGGATCGCGAAAGTGGTTTCCTCGACGGTCTGGCAGAAGGCGGGGCAGCGCTTTATGCGCGCGAGGTCGGAAATTTCGTCCAGGAAGAGGCGATGGATGCGACCCGTCGGATGTTCGGTCGCAAAGACCGCCCGGATGCGGTTTTCGTTGCCAACGATCATATGGCCTTTGCGGTCATGGATACGCTGCGCACCGAACTCCGTCTTCGTGTGCCTGACGACGTTTCGGTCGTCGGTTTCGACGACGTGCCGCCGGCCGCGTGGCCGGCCTATGGCCTGACGACGGTGCGTCAGCGGGCCAATCTCATGGTCGAGCAATCCGTGCGGGTTCTCATCGAGATGATTGAAAACTCCGATGCGGAGCCGGAGCGGGTCGTGGTTCCTGCGCCGCTGGTTGTCCGCAGCTCGGCCAGAAAACCCGAGGGCATTGACGGAAGGAATTAGGCCAGTGACAAAAATCCAGACAAGCCATGTCGGGTCCCTGCCACGGACCCAGAGTGTGGTCGATTTCATCTTCGCGCGAGAGCGCGAGGAAGACTATGACCAGGATGCATTCGATGCGGAAATGACGGCCGCGGTGGACGAGACGGTTCGCCGGCAGGTTGATGCAGGCGTCGATATCGTTTCGGATGGAGAGACCTCGAAGATCTCCTATGCGACCTACGTCAAGGACCGCTACACCGGGTTTTCCGGAGACAGCGACCGCAACGCTCCAGCCGACCTCAAACTGTTTCCGAGCTTCCTGGAGCGGCTGGCAAATTCCGGCGGCACGCCGACCTATGCCAGGCCGATGTGTACTGGCGAGGTGACCTCCAAGGGGCAGGGGGAACTGAACAAGGACATCACCAATCTGAAGCAGGCCATGGACAAGCACGGCGTTTCACGCGGCTTCATGAATGCGGCTTCGCCGGGAGTGATATCGCTGTTCCTGCAGAACGAGCACTATCCCAGCCGCGAGGCCTATCTGGCGGCACTTGCCGATGCGATGAAGGATGAATACGAAACGATTGTCGCCAGTGGCCTCGACCTGCAACTCGATTGTCCCGACCTGGCTCTCTCTCGCCACATGCTGTTCGCCGATCTCAGCGACGAGGAGTTCGTCAAGATCGCCGAAAGCCATATCGAAGCGCTTGACCATGCGCTGCGCGATATTCCCCAGGACAAGATACGCATTCATATCTGCTGGGGAAATTATGAAGGGCCGCACGTCTGCGATATCGGAATGGAGAAGGTCTTCGGCGTTCTGATGAAGGCAAAGGCCCGCTACCTCCTGTTCGAAACATCCAATCCGCGCCACGCCCATGAATGGACGGTGTTTCGCGACCGGCGGCAGGACATTCCCGATGATCGGATCCTGGTCCCCGGGGTTGTCGACACCACCACCAATTTCGTCGAGCACCCGGAACTGGTTGCACAACGCATTGACCGCTTTGCCCAGATTGTCGGTGCCGATCGCGTTATTGCCGGATCCGATTGCGGCTTCGGAACGTTTGCCGGTTTCGGCGCCGTCGATCCCGAAATCGCCTACGCCAAGCTCACGACGCTTTCGGAGGGCGCAGCGCTGGCAAGCGGACGCTCATGACAGCACTCCTGATGCTGCCGGGCATGATGTGCGACGCCCGTCTTTTCGCACCGCAAATAGCGACGCTGGCGTCGAAATACAGCATCGTTCTGCCAAAGCCCGCATGTCACGACACGTTTGCTGATATGGCCGCGGCGGTGCTGGCGGAAGCACCGCCGCGTTTCGCACTTGCGGGCCTGTCGATGGGCGGTATCCTTGCAATGGAGATTTTTCGGCAGGCCCCCGACCGCGTCGAGCGCATTGCCCTGATGGATACCAATCCACGGGCCGAAACGGTCGAGATGAGGGCCGCGCGGGAGCCGCAGATCCGAACCGTTCGTCAAGGCGGCCTGGCCGTTGTTATGCGCGAGGAGATGAAGCCGAACTATCTGGCCGACGGGCCTCGGCGCGCGGAAATTCTCGACCTTTGCATGGACATGGCTGCAGCGCTCGGCCCCGATGTTTTCGTCAGCCAGTCGCGTGCCTTGCAGACGCGACCCGACCAGCAGGAGACGCTACGGGCGATGAAGATCCCGGCGCTGGTTCTGTGCGGTGAGGATGATCGGCCTTGTCCGGTGGAGCGACACGAACTGATGCACGCGCTGATCCCCGGCTCGCACCTTGAAATTGTCAGGGGCGCCGGCCACCTGCCGACTCTGGAGCAGCCCGGTTCCACAAACGATGCACTCACTCGATGGCTGGAGCTTTGACCGCTGATTGAGTGCGCGCACAGAACGCACCGCGGCGCTGCTCTCGTGTCAGGTTTTGTTGGTCGATTTCAGGGGCGCTCTGCTGAGGTCGTTTGCAGACGACGTGAGCTTATTCAAAAGCCGCATGAACTCCTCGGCTTCTTCAGGTGCCAATCCCTCTAGAATGATGCGCTGTGCGGCGTCCACCGCCGGCGTGATCTCCCCCAGTGTGCGTCTGCCAGTCTCTGTGATGTGGAGTTCGCGGGCCCGCCGGTCGCGTTCGCTAACGCGCCGGACCACCAGGTCCTTTTGAACAAGCCGGTCGATGACTCCGGTAATCGTTGCACGATCATAGGCGATCTGTCCGGCCAGCGTGGCCTGATCGATGCCATCATGTGTTTCGACCGTCGCCAGCGCGGCATATTGGACCGGTGTCAGATCATGCCCGAGCTTCGCAACTTCGGTGTGGAAGATCGCCACGGCGATCTGCTGCAGCCGGCGGATCAGGTGTCCGGGCTTTGAGTAGATGTCGGCCAAGCACGCCTCCGGTCGGTTCAAGTCAATTGACGTGTATACTAATGATAAGTATACTAACTATATTACGCAAGTCGAGCAGAATGTGGAGGAGGGGAGCGCGTGCAGTTCCATCTCAATGGTTTCAGGACCGGTGACCCCGAAATTTCGGATCCTTCAGAGCATCGTGTGTCCGAGACCGGTCCGGACAGTCTTCCCGCCGAAGTCGATGTTTTGATTGTCGGTTGCGGGCCGGCCGGCTTGACGCTCGCCGCCCAGCTTTCGGCCTTTCCCCAAATCACTGCGAGGATCGTCGAACAAAAGGACGGTCCTCTCACCCATGGTCAGGCCGACGGGATCGCCTGTCGGACCATCGAGATGTTCCAGGCTTTCGGGTTTGCCGACAAGATCACCAAGGAGGCCTGCTGGATCAGCGAGACGACGTTCTGGAAGCCGGACCCTGCATCGCCCGGGTCGATCGTGCGGAGCGATCGGATCAGGGATGTTGAGGAGGGCCTTTCGGAGTTCCCGCATGTCATTCTCAACCAGGCGCGGGTCCATGACCGTTATCTTGAGGTCATGCACAATTCACCCAATCGCCTGGTACCGGATTATGAGCGGCGCCTCGTCGACGTGGACGTGGATCAATCCGGTAAAAGCACTCATCCGGTGACGGTGACAATCGAACGAACCGACGAAGCACACAAAGGCCAAACGGAAACCGTGAAGGCTCGCTATGTCGTTGGATGCGATGGAGCCCGCAGCGCGGTACGAAAAGCAATAGGCCGGGAGCTCAAGGGTGAAGCTGCTAATCAGGCCTGGGGCGTCATGGACATCCTGGCCGTAACCGACTTTCCCGATGTTCGGATGAAATCCCTGATCAAGTCAGAGCAACAGGGCACGATTCTGATCATCCCGCGCGAGGGCGGTTATCTGTTTCGCATTTATGTGGAACTCGACCAACTGGCCGAAAACGAGCGGGTGGCCAGCAAAAATATAACGTCTGACTACCTGATCGACGCGGCAAACCGGATTCTCAGCCCCTACAGCATCGACGTCAAGGAACTGGCCTGGTGGTCTGTCTATGAAATCGGACAACGGATTTGCGATCGGTTTGACGATGTCCCCGAAGCAGACCTCGCGACCCGGCTGCCTCACGTTTTCATCGCCGGCGACGCCTGCCACACCCATTCTCCGAAGGCTGGGCTGGGGATGAATGTATCCATGCAGGATGCATTCAACCTGGGCTGGAAGCTGGCGCATGTCCTGCTCGGCCGCTCGGATGCTGACCTCCTGCGCACCTATTCGGCAGAGCGCCAGGCCATTGCCCAAGAACTGATCGATTTTGACAGCCGCTGGGCACGCATGCTGAGCATGCCGACAAAATCCGCGGACAACCCGGACGGCATCGACCCGGCGGAGGTGCAGGACCATTTCGTCAAAAGCGGTCGCTACACTGCCGGAACGGCAACGGTCTACCAACCATCCGTGTTGACCGGTGCGCGAACGCATCAGGACCTCGCCAAAGGCTTCCCCATAGGCATGCGGTTTCACTCGGCACCGGTCATTCGCCTCGGTGACGCCAAACCGATGCATCTGGGGCACGCGGTCGAAGTTGATGGCCGCTGGCGGATCTTCATCTTTGCGGAGGTCGATGCCGCCCCAGGATCGGCCGTTGACGCCCTTTGCAGCTTCCTGGCGTCCTCACCGGATTCGCCGGTCATCAGACACACACCTGAAGGCACCGACGCGGATTCGGTGATCGACGTGCGCGCTGTCTATCAGCAAGGATTCCGCGAGATGGAGCTGGCGACGATGCCGTCATTTCTACTTCCGCGAAAAGGCAAATACGGCCTCTGCGACTACGAAAAAATCTTCTGCGCCGACATCGCTTCGGGCGAGGACATCTTCGACATGCGCGGCATCGACCGGGAGCAGGGCTGCATGGTGGTGGTGCGGCCCGATCAATATGTTGCCCACATCCTGCCGCTTGGTGCGTATCGCGATCTCAGTGCATTTTTTTCGGGCTTCTTGCGCTAGGTGAAACGGCGACAAGCCGGATCATTCAAAGTTCGCCAAAACTACCATTCAGGAAACACGCGGGCAAAGAGACGCTGCGCTGAGAAGGTGACACATTTGCAAAACCAAGATTTCATCTGGATTTGCAGGTTGAGCGTGGCGGGTTGACCGTCCTCGGCTTCAAAGCCAATCCGTTCCTTTGTCTCATTGATGTCCCAACGCATCCCCGGATTGTTCGAAATCAGATTAACGGCAGCGAAGTCAACATCTCGTGCGGTGATCGCGGCGAGCATTCCGTTGAGATAATCCCGGTCGCTAAGCCACATTTCCTGACCCCATCGTCCCATTGCCATATGGGGACCCGGGCGGTTTCCGTGCGTCCATTGCGTCCACCCTATGCGCAAGCAGATGACGGACAAACCCTTGTGTTTTGAGAAATACTCTCCGGTTCTTTCGCAAAACAGTTTCGACATGCCGTAGGCGTTGACAGGCCCGGGCGGCGTGCTGCTGTCCAGGCGGTCGTTGGTAAACCGCTTGTCGCCCTGAACCCAGTTCGAGCTGGCCAGCACGACCCGCGATACGCCCTGTTCCGCCGCGTGATGGTAAAGCGCCAATGTGGCGTCCATGTTGTTCCGGATGCTCGATTCCCAGGTGGCGGCAGGCTCCCGGTCTCCGGCGAGATGCACGATGACGTCGACGCCCTTAAAGTACTCTGCCCAGACCGGATCTCCGCCGAAATCGGCTTGGTTGATATGCGGGTGGTCGACCGGTCGGATGTCCAGGCCGCTGACTTTGAAATCGGGGCGATTTTCGAGAAAATCGAACAGCTTTCTGCCGAGGTGTCCACCGGCACCGGTCACAAGGACATGCATTCCAGTAGTTCCTCCTCTTCCGCCTGAAGTTTGTCTCCGGAGTGCCGGTACGATCCGGACCAGATTCGAAAGTGCTGAACGAAAGACGTGCTTTGGCCTGGTTCCAGGTGGCACGCAGGTGCGTGCCATTCGGTCTCGCAATAGGGATAATCACCCGAGTTGAAGACTTCGAAATTGTGACCGTGCGCGAAACGATCATTCCGTTTGGCCGGAGCAGTTGAACACTGGATCCAGATCGGGTCCTTAGGGCCGCCGAGTTGCATGAACACACGTCCCCGCGGATTGAACATACCCGATTTGAACTCCTGCAACGAGGTGCAGTCAAAACGGATAAACGAGCCCGATGATTTGTTGAGAGCGCCGGCCTCTCCAAACACCCGTTTTATTGTTTGGTTCGGTGCGCCCGCGAGGCCAATCCGAACCGGCTGGTTGAGCATGAGCACCGACCAGATTCCTGTATGGCGCTTCATTGGACCGCTGTTGTGGACCTCATGATGCAGTATCCAGCGATTGGAGTTTTTCAGACCAATGCGTCTTTGGATCACCAGTCCCGTCAACGGGCAGACCTGACTCTCCAGCGCTAAGCTGCTCTGGTCCCTGTCGCTTACGCGATAAGGGCCTGAATCAAGTGTTGGAAAAGGCGCGTTCTCGACCCACGAACTGTCAGGAGCGATCCAGGTTTTCTCGCCTCCCCACAGGGGGAAATTGAATTGCGGCGATCGTGTCGGCAGATCCGACAGTGTGTCCAGATCTGGACTTTGTCCGCTGAGATCCGGGTTTTGGAACAGGAGCGAACGACCGGCAAACACCACATCCCAAAGCCGGCCACCGATGCCGGGCAGGACAACCAGTTCAAGGTCGCCGGAGGTAAGTCGCAGTGTTTGCCAGGCTGCACTCATAAGCGTTTTTCATTTCCGGTCCGGTGCGCCGTCCGGCGCACCGGACCGGAGACATCAGTGTTTGAACTGCGAGACATTCGCTTGTGTGATGGGCATGACGCCGGTTTCGACCCGTTCAGGAAGAGGATTGATACCGGCGGCACGCCAGTCGGGCAGAACCTTGAGTGCGTCGGTGTTCTGCCAGTGCATCATGTGGAATGCCAGGAAGATCTCCAGATAGGACTTCTGTGCAACGGCGCCGGTGATCGTGCCGTCTTCGATATAGGGCAGCATGTCGTCGTTTCGGTCCATAGCAACAATCTTGATGTCTCCGGCTCGACCTGCCTCATGCACCGCGATAGCCGCACCCTTGCCGCTGTCGCCGTCCGTACCCCCGATTCCGACAATATCGGGGTGGGCTTGAATGGCCTGCAGATAGGCAGTCGGGGCGTAGGACGGATCTGCTTTGTCGTTGACCACGTCGACAACCTCGATCTCGGGATACTTCTCGGCGAACACCTGCTTGTACCCTTCGACCCGTTCAAGTGTCGAGGGAGCAGGGAACGTACCCAGAACGACTTTGCCCTTGCCGCCGATCGCCTGTGCCAGCATTTCGCCGCCAACGCGACCCGCCTGTACGCCGTTGATCCCCAGAAAGCTCGACCGCGGACTGTTCGGTATATCGCCGATACAGGTCGTAATAGGTATTCCCGCTTCAACAGCGCGTTCGACACCGGGAGCCAACGTCGCCGGATCACCCGGGAAAATCAGGATTCCGGCTGGGCGGCGGGCAATCAACTCATCGAGCTGGCGCGCCTGTCCCGCGGTGTCGAAATCCAGTGGCCCGGTGAAGGTAGCCTTGATGCCCATCAGCTCTTCGAGATCCTTCATGGCATTGCGATAGTCCACCCAGAAGGGAACCTGGGTGACAATCGAAAGGAAAACATACTCCTTGCCGGCGGCTTGCGCGTGCGCCTCGCTCGTGAGCGTCGGCAATCCGAATGCGCCGGCAATACCGGCCGCAGTTCCCGCAGCTAGAAGACCGCGCCTGTTCAAGTTCAAATTGGTCAAAGTGACCTCCCTCTTTCGGTTGTTGATCTGGGTAATTCTTCAGGAGCGTTTGCTGCGGATGAGCATGTCGAGCGCCACAGCGCTGACGAGGACGGCTCCGATAACGATCATTTGCCAGTAGATGGACACCGCGAGCATCGTCATTGAGTTGTTGATCAGGGCCACAAAGACGACGCCAAGAAATGCACCCAAGATGGTACCTTCTCCGCCGCGAAGAGAGGCGCCGCCAATGACAGCTGCCGCGAGAACCTGGAGCTCAATTCCATTGCCCGCAGTTGGTGTTCCGCTCATCAGCCGCGACGCGAGCAATATGCCGGCCAACGAAGCCAGGACGCCGGTCAACACATAGGCAATGATACGGACACGATTGACGTGAATGCCCGACAGCATGGCGGCCTTTTCGTTTGCGCCGATGAAGTAGACCTGGCGAAAAAAACGGGTATGGCGCACAGCGAGATCGAAACAGGCAACGAGGCCCAGCGTCATGATGACAAGCACCGGAAATCCGCCGATGTCGGCCTTGCCGACCCAGGCAAAAGCCGGAGGTAGGTTGGAAAGCGAGAACCCTTCCGTCAGCACGAGCGCAATACCGCGGGCAATGGACATCGTACCAAGCGTGGCGATGAGCGGATTAATGCCAAGACCGGTCACCAGCAGCCCGTTGGCAAGGCCGGCGCATGCACCAAGGAGCAATCCGAAAACCACGGCGAGGGGAATGGACATGCCCGACAGCATGAGCATCGCAACGACCGTGGAGGAGAGTGCCATGACAGACCCGACCGACAGATCGAACCCGCCCGAGGCCAACAGTATTGCCATGCCAATGACAATGACGGCCGTCGGAGCCATGCCGACCGACATCGCCCTGAAATTAGACAGGGACAGGAAGTAGGGGTTCAGGTTTGACATCACAATGATGATCACGGCGATCATCGCGATCAAGGTCAGTTCGCGAACGTCGATGAATGCCCTCAAAACTCGCCTAAGCGGAGATTTGCGGCCGGGGTGTTCGTTGCCGATCGCGATTGTCACAACGTGCTTCCTTCATTGATGGAGTGTTCGGCTTCGGGCGTGGTCGACAGTCCGGCGGCCATCTGCAAAAGGCTGTCTTCGGTGGCATCTCGCGCGGCGACATCGCCCGATACCTTGCCCTCGTGAATCACAAGTATTCTTGTGGAAAGAGAGACAAGCTCCGGAAAGTCCGACGACACCACAATTATTGCCATTCCTGCCGCGGCCCGACGCTGCAATTCGGTGTGGATCTGAAACTTGGCGCCAACATCAACGCCCTTTGTGGGCTCTTCAACGATCAAAAGATCCGGTTCACGCTCAAGCCATTTGGCCAGCATGATCTTCTGCTGGTTGCCTCCCGAAAGAGCGCCGATGATTTCTGCCGGTCCTCGAGTTCTGACACCGAACGCCTCGATTGCATTCTGACTGGCCTTCAGAACCGAGCGCCCGCTTAGAAGGCCAAGGCTGGTATGTTTGTCGAGGCTCGCGGCAACCAGGTTCAAACTCAAAGCGTCGTCTAAAAACAGACCTTCTGTTTTTCGCTCTTCGGGCACGAACCCGATGCCTTCCCGCATGGCCTTGCGTATGGACGGAAAGGCGGCATCGACGCCCTTGAAGATTATTCGACCGCTATGGCCGTGGCTAAGTCCAACCAGCGCACGCATGATCTCGCTTCGACGTGAACCCAACAGGCCTGCGATTCCCAGAATTTCGCCTTTGCGCACGGAAAACGACACATCCTCAAAGAGATCCGGATGGGTCAGTTCCTGAACTTCCAGGATTTTGTCTCCGATCTGATCGGTAGAGCGCTTCACGTCACCCGGATGCGCGCCCCCAATCATCTCGCTGACCACCTGCGCCTGCGATGTGTCCCCAGTTGCAGTTGTGCTGATCTTTTTGCCGTCGCGCAGAACCGTTATCCGATCGGAAATCTCGAAAATCTCGGACATGTGGTGGCTGACGTAAACGATTGCGATGCCCTTATTCGTGAGCTTGCGCAGAACCGCAAACAGGGATTGGACTTCGTCCGGCGTCAGCGCCGAGGTGGGTTCATCCAGCAACAGAATTTGCGAGTTCATGGACAACGCTTTGGCAACCTCGACAATCTGCCGCGTGCTGATCGGCAGACTGTCAACCGGCTGTGACACGTTTATCGAAAGGTCGAATTCAGAAAGCAGCGCCTCTGCGCGTCGCCGGAGTTCGCGCCACTCGACGACGCCAAGGCGCGATGGTGCGCGACCGGCGAAGATGTTCTCGGCAACCGAAAGCGAGCCCGCCAGACTGAGTTCCTGAAACACGCAGCCGATGCCAAGTGATTGAGCGTGGGACGGGTTCTCGACACGCACCGGCTGGCCGTTGCGCAAAACCTTGCCGCTCGTTGGCTGGTGCAATCCATAAAGCAGACCAAGGCAGGTCGATTTTCCGGCGCCGTTTTCACCCACAAGCGCATGGATTTCACCCGGCAGCAAATCAAAGTCGATTTGGTCCAGGACGACATTCGTCCCGAAGGTCTTGCCGACGTCGGACAGACTGAGCACCGGGTCGGGTGCCGACAGCTCAGAACCCGTTCCAGCAGAATCGTGAAGCATCGCTTTCCTCCTGCAAATAGGTTGGTGTCTGATATCTTAGATGTCAACCGAAAAATTTTTTACGACATTGGCTGCCTCGGGTTTTTGCTTGTTTGAGGCGTCGGATTCGGTCTGCCCGAAGCCGGTTTGCGACCTCGGTCTTGGCGCAGCTGGTCAGAGTGTATTGGTTAAATGAACTGGCGGATCAGTCGGGTCGACCGCTCGCTGTCGGCAAGCCTGTTATCAAGCTTCCAACCAGATATCAGGTTCGCAACCCCGGTGTTGGACCACTAATAGGCGGCCGCCTGCTCACTGCTTTTGGTCGCGATGGAGTAGGCCTGACGGGTACGGTCGATATGCTCTGCCAGAAGCCTTCGGATTTCGGGCATGTTTCCGTTTCGGACAGCCTTGGCAAGCATCTTGTGTTCCTCGAAAGAAAGCTGTGTGTGTTGCGGCAAGCTCGAAAGATGGGTGCGCAAGGCAGCGATCTTGCCGACATATCTGGAGTAGCTTGCCGACAGGTAGACGTTTCCGCAGTGCTTGAAAATCAGTTGATGGAAGAACGTATCCAGGGCCAGGTACCCCTGCACATCGCCTTGCTTCTGAGCAACCGTCATATCCTTCACAACTTTATCCATCTCGCTGGCCAGTTGGTCGGGATTGCGCTCGAGCGCCAGTTCGAATGCAGCCGATTCGATCGCCTGCCGAAAGTCGCAAATCTGCGCAACTTCGCTTTCGCTCAATGAGAATACGCGGGCCCCTTTTTGCGGCTCGATGATAACCAGGCCCTCGTCGCGCAGCTGCGCCAACGCTTCCCGGACCGGAGACTTCGAAACGCCGAGCTCCTCGGAGATCCCACGCTCGGATAACGTCTGCCCCATTTTCAGGGTGCCGTCGACAATACTGTTTCGCAGATGCTCTAGCGCAAGCTCCTTGAGAGACTTGGGACGAGTGATCGGCATATCCGCTCCTGACAAAAAATGGGTTGCAAAGATTACAATATCTGATACACCAGTGAATGCAACGTGGTATATCAGATACCAGTAAGAAATCTAACGGAGAGATTCCTGGCCCGATGCGCGCGATGCTCGCTCTTGACTGCAAAAACCACCATGGCGAGGGGATCTTCTGGAATCCCACCGATGGGCAGGTTTGGTGGACGGACATCGAAGGTCGGGCGATCTGGTCTTTCGATCCGGCGGACGAGTCCAGCAATCGGATCCCGATGAATGATCGTGTTTGCTGCTTTGCTCCCAGGGAGCAAGGCGGGTTGATCGTGGCGTTTGCTGATCGGATTTCACTGCTCGACCCCGTCAACGGGCGGGAGGAGAAGATTGTCGATTACCAGCCCTCAAATCCCGAAACGCGGCTGAATGATGGCCGCACCGATCGCCAGGGACGTTTGGTCGTCGGCGGAATGAACGAGGGCTCCGGCACCGCAGATGCAACGGTGTTGTGCATTGATCGGGATTTGACCGTAACAACTCTGTTCGACGGCGTTTCTTGCGCGAATTCCATTTGCTTCTCACCGGATGGCGAGACGATGTATTTTGCGGACACTCCACAACGCCAAATCGTTGCCTTTGAGTACGACACCGTCAATGGAACTGTCTCCGGCCGTCATTCGCTTGCTTCCTTTGTCGACGAGCCCGGCTTGCCGGACGGGTCATGCGTCGATGCGGAGGGCGGTGTTTGGAATGCCGAATGGGAAGGGCATAGGGTCGTACGCGTTGCGCCGAATGGGCAGATCGACACGGTAATCGAAGTGCCGGTTTGGAAGCCGACCTGTTGTGCCTTTGGCGGTCCCGAGATCGACACTCTTTTCATCACATCGTCTCGTCTCATGAGTGACGAGGATGCGCTGGCGAAAGAACCGCATTCGGGCGGTCTTTTCGCCGTCAAACCCGGGGTGCGGGGCGTTATTGACGCACCATTCCGAGGCTGAAGTTCCAACTGATCAGGGAGGAAAACATGATCAATTCAATCCGAAACACTGCTTTGGCGATCGGGCTTGTCACCGTCGCGGCAACCGCACAGGCAGCCGACTATCCCACGCCTGTCCCGCTCAAAGAGGGCGCGCAAGCGGAGATCAGCTCGATAAAGCCCAAAAATGAGAAGTTCCGCATCGCCTACATGCCGCCGGCGACGGAATTCAACTACTACATTGCTATCGGAGAAGGCATCAAAGCGGTTGGCGCCGAAGCCGGAGTGGATGTCTTCATGCTGGCGCCGCAAAGTGGCGCCGACATCAACGGTCAGATGGGTATGATCCAGGACGTGCTGACCCAGGATGTCGATGCAATCATCTTCGGAACCCATGACGAGTTCGCGGCAGCTCCGCTGCTGAAACGGGCCGTCGATCAGGGCATCGCCGTATTGATGATCAATTCCGACATTCCCAACTTCCCGACTCCCATCCATGGAGTCGTAGGCTACTCGCAGCGCAACGGCACCCATGCAATTGCCGATTGGGCAATCGAGAATTACGGCGATAAGCCGCTTAAGGTGGGCATTATCGAAGGCCAGCCAGGCTATCATTCAACCGAACGGGTCGGCGGTTTCCTGGACGGGATCGATGGGAACGACAATTTTGAAGTCGTGGTCTCGATCGACGGCAAATGGAATGTTGAAGGCGGCAATACCGCTGGCATGGACATTCTCCAGTCGCATCCGGACCTGGATATCGTTTTTGCCGCTAACGACTACATGATTATCGGAGCGTCATACGCCGCAAAGGCTTTGGGACGGTCTGATCTCGTTCTGCTCGGCAATGACGGCGACACATCCGGACTGGAAGAAATCGCGGCAGGCAACATCACCGCGACCGTAAATACATCGCCCTACCTGATGGGCAAGGCCGCGATGCATGCCACTTTGGATGCGCTGGCCGGAAAATATCCGGGCGGCTGGATCGAAACGCCAACCTCGATCGAGGACAAGGACGGGGCGATCGCGGTTCTTCAGCAGCCGGAAAAACTCTTCCCGCAGCCATCCAAGAAGTACTGAATGCCTCCCTGGACTCCGGCGGTTGATGGACTTTGCCGCCGGAGACCAGAGGGCTGTGCATAAGCTGAAACGAAGACAAGCGTACCAATGACCCCTCAGACAGAACCGCTTTGGCAATTCGTCGATGTCAGCAAGGCCTATCCGGGTGTGCTTGCCAACGACAGGGTTTGTATCAAGCTTATGGCTGGTTCGATCCATGGTCTGCTGGGTGAGAACGGATGCGGCAAATCCACGCTGATCAAAACACTGTCCGGTGTTCAGCAGCCCGACAGCGGCAAGATCCTGCACAATGGTAAAGAGGTGCATATCGCCGATCCGCAGGATGCGCGTGACAAGGGGATCGCAACCGTCTTTCAGGAGTTTTCTATCGTTCCGACATTGTCGGTTGGCGAAAACATCTTTCTCGGAAACATGCCACGATCGCGTTTCGGCATGATTGACTGGAACAAGGTCAACGCCGACGCCGCTGCCGTCCTGGCAGAGATGGATGTCGACATTTCTCCAGAAACCATCACCGGTCGACTGTCTGTCGGCGAACAGCAGCTGGTCGAAATCGCCAGCGCAATAGCCATGGACGCAGGGATGATCATCCTTGATGAGCCAACAGCTGCCCTGGGCGAAAACGAGATCGAACGCTTGCATCAGCTGCTGCGAAAGATGCGCAGTCGTGGAACAGCGATCCTTTATGTCTCGCACCGGTTGGACGAAGTCGAGAGGATTGTTGACGAGGTCACCATTCTGCGCGGTGGACGTGTCGTTAGCGCAAGCGGCGAAACGGAGATCAATGTCAGCCAGATCGTCAGTGCCATGGTCGGCGAAGACATTGCCGAACACTACCCAAAAGAAAACAACGCGACTGACCAAGTGGTACTGACGGCAAATGGGCTCAAAACCAAAGCGGGGGTTCGGAACGTGAGTTTCGAGCTTCACAAGGGCGAGGTTCTCGGGCTTGGCGGTGTGTTGGGAAGTGGCCGAACCGAAATCGCCCGAGCGCTGTTTGGAGTTGATCCTTTGTTGACGGGTGAGGTGGTTCTCAATGGAAAATCGCTGAACATCCGACATGAAATGGATGCGATCAACGCCGGGTTGGCGCTGGTGCCGGAAAACCGCAAATTCGATGGCTTGTTTTTTAATTTTCGCGCCAGCGGCAACATAACCGCTGCCTCCCTCGCATCGATCTCTCGTCTCGGGATTCTCGATCTGAAAGCAGAAGAGCGCGGAACCCGTCAACTGATCGATGAACTGGAAGTCTCGGCCCAGGCTGAAGAAAAAACTGTCAATTTTCTGTCAGGCGGCAATCAGCAAAAGATCGTAATCGCCCGCTGGCTGTTTTCCGAAGCAGACGTCTTGATACTTGATGAACCGACGCAAGGTATTGATATCGGTGCAAAAATTGCGGTCTACAATCTTATCAATGCCCTGACTCGGGCGGGAAAATCAATCATCCTGATCAGCTCCGACCATGACGAGTTGCTTGCGATGAGCGACCGAATAGCGGTTGTTCAGCACGGGACCGTAGAGCGCGTTGTTCCGGCACAAGACCTGACCCATGACGATCTTGTTCGCGCTTCCGCAAATCCAATGGAGAGTGCGACGATGGAGGCAGCGCAATGAAGCGAATATTCGACTCTCAACTCATCGGACCCTTCGCCGCCATGATCATCGTGGCAGTGGTTGTTGCGTTGACCACGGATCGATTTCTAAATCCCGGCAACCTGTCGAACCTGTCGCTGCAGGTCAGCATTGTTGCCTTGATTGCCATCGGTTCGACCATCGTGATTTTTGCGGCCGGGATCGATCTCAGTTCGGGATCCATGGTGGCTCTTTTGACCATGATCCTTGCACAGATGTTGAAATTCATGGGCATTCCGCTCGCCATCGCGCTGCCGTTGACGCTGGCCCTAGGGGCCCTGTTCGGTCTCGTGTTGGGGGTGATCACCGCCTATGGACGCATACCTGCATTCATTACCACTCTTGCTGCGCTGATTGCATTTCGCGGCCTCGCGCTGACCTTCAACAACGGCTCTCCGATCTTTTCGCTCGATCCGGCACTGGAACCGGTCTTCTACGGCAAGTTCATCGGCATCCCGCTGCCGTTCTTCTACCTGGTGTTCTTCTACGGACTTGCCGCGTTCATGATGAACTTCACCAAACTCGGTCGCGAGATCTACGCGGTTGGCGGGAACCCCTCAGCGGCGGTGCTGACCGGGATCAATGTGCGCAAGGTCCAGGCAATGACCTTCGTGATTGCCGGCTTCATGACGGCCGTCGGTGCTGTTCTGATGTCGGCGCGTTTGAACTCCGGCTCTCCCAATTACGGCCAGACCCTGGAACTGCAGGCCATTGCGGCCGCGGTGGTTGGCGGCGCGAGCCTTGCGGGTGGCCGAGGCAACATTCTGGCCACCCTGATGGGAGCGATGACGATCGTCATCGTGCAGAACGGGCTCAATCTGAATGCCGCTCCCTCTTCGGTACAGAATATTGTGCTCGGGATCATCATTCTCATGGCGGTCGGCATCGACATGTGGCGGGTCGAGATCTCCGCAGTCATGTCCCGCATTCTCGGCAAACCCAAAACCGATACCGACAGTTCGGTCGCAAGTGGCGACTCGGTCGCAACCAAAGGGCATTGAGATGGATCTGGGGTTAAAAGACAAACTTGTCCTGGTTACCGGTTCCGGGTCCGGCATCGGTAAGGCCACGGCCAGGACCTTTCTTGAAGAGGGTGCGAGGGTCGTTGTCCACGGATTGACGGCTGCGGAAGTCGACGCATGCGTCGCCGAACTCTCTGAGGTTGGTGAGGTTACGGGTGGCGCCGGCGATTTGACTGATCCGTCGGACGCCAGTGCTCTGTGTGAGCTTGCCCAGAACTGTGGCCCGGTCGACGTGTTGGTAAACAACGTCGGAATCTTCTCGGTTAAGCCGTTCGAGGAGCTGACCGACGAAGAGTGGATGCGATATTTCGACATCAATGTTCTTACCGCCGTGAGAATGAGTCGGGTCCTTCTTCCTGCCATGCTCAAGCGCGGAATGGGCTCCATCGTTAATCTGGCCAGCGAAGCCGGTGTCAAGCCACTGCCGCAGATGGTGCACTACTCGGTGACGAAAACTGCCATGCTGGGGCTGACTCGCGGAATGGCGGAACTGACAAAGGGCTCGGGTGTTCGGGTCAATTCGGTGTTGCCGGGGCCGACCTGGACCGAAGGCGTGCAGTCCTATTTCGACGGTCTGGCCAAGCAAAAGTGCGAGCTGTTGGACGACATCGTCGAAAGCTATTTCGAAAAGGACGAGCCGACTTCCCTGATCCAGCGCTTTGTCCAGGCGGATGAAGTGGCCAGGACAATCGTAACGGTCGCTGCCAATCCCGCAGCCAATGGCGCTGCTTATCGTGTCGAAGGCGGAATCATCCGCAGCATTCTCTAGTTCAACAAGAAAATATCAGGAGTCCCCATGGTTGCGCTGACATTCTCACACATCGGAATCACTGTTCCGGACCTGGAAAAAGCCGTTGAGTTCTATTCCAAGGCCTTCGATCTCTACGTGATCATGGGGCCGACCGAAATCCAGCACGATGAAAGTGCCATCGGGCAGATGTGCGACGACGTGTTCGGTGAGGGATGGGGGTCTTTCCGGATAGCCCATCTTTCCATGGGCGACGGCACCGGGATTGAGCTCTTCGAGTTCCCCAACACGGTCGAAGAAGAAAGGCCCTTCGAATATTGGCGACGCGGTCTGTTTCACTTCTGTGTCCAGGACGCTGACGTGGAAGCGCGGGTCAAACTGATCGAGGAACTTGGTGGCCGGCAGCGCATGAGCCAGGTTCGCAAATACTATCCGGACGAAAAACCCTATCGCATGGTCTACTGCGAAGATCCGTTCGGCAACATTTTCGAACTCTATAGTCATTCCTATGAACTGACCTACTCGGCAGGCGCCTATGTCTGATCCGGCGGCTCCCTCCGGCTGGCCTGATCGCCCCAAGGTCGTGATCACGGATTACGACTTTGGCGACGTCGATATTGAGCGAGAAATCCTCGAGGCCGCCGGGGCGCAAGTCATTGCTTTGCAGAGCAAGCAGGAGCCGGACCTGTTCGAGGTGGCGCGGGATTGTTCCGCCATGATCAATCAATATGCCCGCATTGGCGGTGAAACGATCGATCGGATGCAGAACTGTCAGGTGATCGCCCGCTACGGTGTGGGCGTCGACATCGTCGATGTCGAAGCAGCTACAAACCGCGGCATCCTGGTCACCAATGTACGCGATTACTGCACCGAGGAAGTCGCGGACCATGCGATCTCGCTGTGGCTGGCACTGGCACGCAAGTTGCCGGATTACGACCGCGCCACCCATCGCGGTATCTGGCGCTGGCAAAGCGGGAAGCCGATCCATCGCCTGCGCGATCGCACCATGGGCATCGTATCTTTCGGCAAGATCGGGCAGGCCATTGCCGCGCGCGCCAAACCCTTTGGCGTCAAGGTAATCGCGTTCGATCCCTATCTGCCCGCCCATGTTGCGGCGGAACACGAAGCTGTACTGGTTTCGAAATCGGAACTGTTGAAACGGTCGGACTACATCTTGATGCAGGCTCCGATGACACCGGAGACCAGACATTTCCTCTCAGATGCAGAATTCGCCGCAATGAAGGCCGGCTCGATTTTGGTCAATACCGGACGGGGCCCGACCGTAGACAACCAGGCGCTGTTCCGTGCTTTGACGAGCGGGCATGTCGCCGCTGCCGGTTTGGATGATCCTGAGGAAGAACCCGCGAAGAAAGCGGAATGGTCTCCGGCCGACAACCCGATCTTCACACTGCCAAATGTGATCGTGACACCGCACGCTGCCTATTACTCCGAGGAATCGATCCGGACAGCGCGCGTCACCGCCGCAACCCAGGTGGCAAAGGTGCTCACAGGTCAAAAACCCGACTATCCAGTGAACGCTGAGGCACTGGTGCTGTCAAACCCACACCGGAAAGAAAACAATGCTGCAAGTATATAATGATTTCGAGCGCCGCCCTGATCTTCTGTCTCGTTTCGATGCCGTGCTGAAATGCTATTCGGCGGCAGCCGTCTTTGCCGACGTACAATACCGACTTGGCGTCATGGACAGTGGCATCAAGCCAGCCTTCCGGGCAAAGATCGCAGGGCAGGCCATAACGGTACAACTGTCGAAAGGCGACCTTGTCGATCCGCTGAAAGCACTGGAGATGGGGCAGCCCGGTGACGTGATCGTGGTCGATGCCGGCGGAGATCCGAATACATCTGTCTGCGGTGGCCTGATGGGCGGTTTGGCTCAGAACCGCGGAATCCGGGGCATGATCGTCGATGGTGCGGGCCGCGATACGGACGAACTTGAAGACATCAACTGGCCAATCTGGACGCGCGCCATAACGCCGCGTGGCACTCACACAATGTTCTCCGGTCGCAAGGAAGAACTGTCGATCAACGTGTCGATCCATTGCGGCGGTGTTGTCGTGAACCCGGGCGATTTCATCGTTGCGGACCTCATGGGCGTTACCGTGGTTCCACTGGAGAAAGCCGAAGAGGTCGTGAAGCTGGCGCAGGAACAAGCCGACCGCGAGGAGGAAACACGCAAATGGGTGGCCCAGGGAAAAACGGTCGAGGATCTGCTGAATGAATTCGGCCGCATCTGAACCGGCCCTGATCGGGATCGATTGGGGCACCTCATCGCTTAGAGCTTTTTTGATCGGGTCGGAGGGTGACGTTCTGGACAGCGTTTGCTCCGCTCAGGGAATCATGCACGTGGAAAACCGCGATTTCGATTCCGTGTTGCACGGACTGATCGAGCCGTGGGTTGGAGTGAAAGACCTTCCGGTCATCGCTTCCGGTATGATCACCAGCCGCAATGGGTGGGTGGAGACGCCTTACGTCAAGGTGCCTTCCGGCGCCGATGATCTAGCCGATGCGCTGGTGCCGTTGGAAACGGCAGAGGGTGTCACCGTCAGATTTGTAACCGGCATGACAACTGAACATGACGGTGCACCGGATGTGATGCGCGGCGAAGAAACCCAGATCGTAGGCGCTTGGGCCATGGGCATGGGTGATGGTGCATTCGTCATGCCCGGTACACACAGCAAATGGATCACCGTTTCGGATGGCCGGATCGAAGACTATGCCACGTTCATGACGGGCGAGGTTTTCGGCGCATTGCGCGCCCATACGATTCTGGGCACTTTGATGGTAGAGGCACCCTTCAACGAAGAAGGATTTCACCAAGGCGTGGAATCCGGCCTGGTTTCCGGTGCAAATCTATTGCACGAGCTGTTCCACGTCAGAACATTGCCGCTGTTTGGCAGGATTTCCGAGGAAATGGCCGCTGACTATCTTTCCGGCATGTTGATCGGGGCTGAAATCCGGGCCGCCAATGCCAAGTTGATGAAAGGTGAGGTCGTAACGATTGTCGGCCGCGACGACCTGACGGACCGATACGACATTGCGTTGGGCCTGGCCGGACTCGAAAGCCGTCGAGCGCCGGACAACATCGTCGCGCGAGGACACTTTCTGATCGCCAAATCGGCGGGACTGCTTTCATGAAACTCTGGCAGGCGGCTCTCGCCGAAATGCCTTTGATTGCCATTTTGCGCGGCGTGGAACCAGAACAGGCGATTGACACCGCGGACGTTCTTGTCGATTGCGGATTTCGCATTATTGAGGTGCCACTTAATTCGCCCGATCCGATCAAGTCGATCGAGCGAATTGCGGCCAGACATGGCGATCGTGTGATTGTGGGCGCGGGGACGGTGTTGACCGCAGATGACGTTGCATCCGTTGTCGGCGCGGGCGGCCGCATCATCGTCGCACCCGATATGAATCCGGAAGTCGGCCGCAGCACCGTAGCGCAGGGAGCCGTATGGTGTCCCGGCGTGGTCACGCCGACTGAGGCCTTTGGCGCTTTGCGACTTGGTGCGTCGATGCTGAAGCTTTTTCCCGCAGAGTCGATTACGCCGAAATCGGTGGCAGCCCTTCGCGCCGTTCTTCCCAAGGAAACGCAGTTGGCGGCTGTGGGTGGTATCGCCCCGGAAACAATGGGCTGCTACTACTTGGCGGGTGTCACCGGTTTCGGTCTTGGTTCGGCTTTGTTCAAGCCGACCTATGAACGCGATGACCTCAAGCGGCGGGCAACCGCGTTTGTGAAAACCTATACCGGATTGAAAAACCAATGAGTAAGACAGCCATCGTGACTGGCGGCACCAGCGGAATTGGTGCAGGCGTGTCACACGCCCTTGCACAGGATGGGTGGCTTGTGATCGCGGCCGGTCTTTCTCAAAGTGAAATCGATGCGTTTGATGCGCGGGACAACATTGAATTGCGGGTGCTGGATGTAACGGATCCGGATTCCGTTGAGGGGCTGTTTTCCGGCCTGGATCACCTGGATGCGCTGGTCAATTGCGCCGGCGTTTTGCGACGCTCGGCGGAATACGACATTGATGTTTTCAGCCATGTTATCAATGTCAATCTGACCGGCACCATGCGCTGTTGCCTGGCGGCCCACGCGCTCCTGCTGCGGGCTGGTGGCGGGGCAATCGTCAACACTGCATCGATGTTGAGCACATTTGGCGGTCCTCTCGTGCCGGCCTATTCGGCCTCGAAAGGCGGTGTCGCGCAACTGACCAAGGCCTTGGCCGGTAAGTGGCCGACGATGGCATTCGCGTCAATGCCGTTGCTCCCGGCTGGATCGAAACGGAAATGACGCAAGGTTTAAGGGAAATGCCTGACCGAAGCGATGCGATCCTGTCGCGAACCCCGATGAAACGTTGGGGACAGGCCGCAGAGGTTGCAGCGCTTGCCAAATGGCTGTTGTCTGACGAAGCCAGTTTTGTCACGGGAGCCGTCTACCCGGTTGATGGTGGTTACCTGGCGATGTAGGGAGATTTGTAATGCCGATAGACAACGACGCTGATCCCAGAACACCTTATCAGCTGCCATTTCCGCCACACGCACTTGATGAGATCGTCATTCCCGACGCGGTTCCGGAAGACGAGCGTCTCTGGGTGCCCCAGGCAGAAAACGTCTGGTTTCGCCCGCTATGTCTGAGCCGGTCCCAGGGGTATTGGATGAACCTCCTGAAGGTAAGGAAATCCGGCGTGCTTTCCCGACACCGTCATCCGCAGGCTGTTCATGGCTTTGTCCTCAAGGGCCGCTGGCACTACCTGGAGCACGATTGGGTTGCCGAGGAGGGCGGTTATGTTTTCGAACCTCCTGGCGAGACACACACTCTTGTCGTCCCCGACGGGGTGGAGGAAATGATTACCTTTTTTCAGGTCAATGGCGTGATGTGTTACGTCGACCCTTGGGGCAAGGTGTTGGGATACGAAGACGTTTTTACCAAGATCGATATGTGCAGGAAGCACTTTGCCGAGGTTGGCCTGGGTGAGGACTTTGTTGATCAGTTCATAAGGTGAGCGACCTGCGTACCCAGGCTGGTCATGGGGTCTTTGACGCAAGCCGTTTTTGCCGGTTGCTCGTCTTCAATCTGCCCAACCGAAACAGGCATTCGCCCGCTGCGCCCAAGTAGCCGTATCAATCCAATCAGCAACGCCACCGTCACCGAGCTGATGCCACGGTTTCCTTTGTGCGCAGGCCCAGGCCAGTGCCAGATTGCAGGATGTGGCGGGGGGCAAACCCTCCTGATGCCCGACCAGCAAGGGCCGCAATGTTGCCATGCCGGTGCCAAGCATCAAAATGGCGTCGGCTCCCGACTTGGCCAGTTCCCGGTAGCTATCCAGGACGGCATCGCCAGCAAGCGAGTAAATCGGGTGAAACGCCTCTTCTCGCAGTGTGGGCCCCAGATGATGGGTGATCTCGAATCCGTGGGTTTCCCAGTAGGGGATGCAGTGGCGGTTGAGGCTTTCGGGGTAGGGTGTCAGCAGAGCGACCTTTTTTGCGTCCATGGCGCGCAGCATGGCAACTGACGCAAGGGCGGCAGTCAGGAACGGAACCCCGCGCCGGGCTTCGACCTCTTCGGTGATCTGCAGTTCGGAGTCCAGGCCGATCAGGTAGGACGCACCGGTGCAGGCGGCTGCGACAACGTCCAACGGGGCGTTGGCAAATGCGTCCGATGTGTCGGCGAAACGCGTGGTGTAATCGACGAGCCGTTCGGCAATCGTGCCCTTGTCCGAGGTCAGCCGTGCGTTGACGAGCGACCAGCCCGGCTGTAGCAGGGCCCAGAGCTCCGGCTCCACGGTGGTGTTTGCCTGCGGTGTCAGAACACCGATCAGCCCGTTCGATCCGTAGTCCGTCAGTTCGCTCATAACCAGCCCAGTGCTCCAGGTAGCCAAAGGCTTAGAGGCGGAAACAGGATCAGCACGATGAGCCGGGCGAGATCCGCAAAGACGAAGGGAATGACACCGCGGAAGATCGTGCCGAGCGGCAGATCGCGCGCCATGCCGTGCAGCACGAAGACATTGATGCCGATGGGCGGCGTGATCATGCCGAGTTCGATGACGACCACATTGATGACGCCCCACCAGATCGGATCGTATCCGAGGCCGGTCACCAGCGGATAGACGAAGGGCAGCGTCAGCACCATCGCCGCTATGGTGTCGAAGAGCGATCCGAGGATCAGGTAGAACACCATCAGCAGGGCAATGACCACGATCGGCGGCAGGCCCAGCTCTTCGATCCACGCCACGGTGGCTGCCGGCAGCCCGGACAACGTGGCGAAATAGGAGAAGACAGAGGCGCCGATAATGATGACGAAGATCAGGCCGGTGTTGGAGGCCGTCTCACCCAGGGCGCCCAGAAACTTGGAGCGGGTCAACCTCCGCCGGAAGATTGCAAGCAGCAACGCGACGGAAGCGCCGACGGAAGCCGCCTCGCTGACTGTAAATGTGCCCGAGTAGATGCCGCCGGAAACAATGAACGCAAGCAACAGGACCGCCCAGCTCTGCTGCGTGGTTCGGCGGCGCACCGTCCATTTTTCGCGCGGGCCGACCGGAGCGAGCTTTGGATTGCGGCTGACGACGATGGCCACCGCGATGATGTAGAACACGACCGCCAGCAGTCCCGGAATGACCGCCGCCAGGAACAGCGCGATGATCGAGTTTTCCGTCAGGATCGCATAGAGGATCATTACCACCGAGGGTGGAACGATCATGCCCAGCGTGCCGCCAGAGGCGATCGCTCCCGCAGCAAGCGATTTTGCATAGCCCCGTTCCAGCATCTGCGGCAGGGCGATGCGGGCCATGGTCGCGGCGGTCGCGACCGAGGAGCCGCAAATCGCGCCGAAGCCGGCACAGGCGGCTACGGTGGCGAATATCAGCCCGCCGCGTCGATGACCGGTGTAGACATAGGCCAGCCGATAGAGCTCGTCCGACAGACCACCGACATGGGCGAAGTTGCCCATCAGCAGGAACATGGCGATAACGGCCAGACCCTCGGCGGCCATGGCGGCGGACGGCTCCGTCGCCAGCAGTGTCAGCGCCGGGCCGAACCCGATGATCAGACCCGTGCCGATCACGCCGACCACGCCCATGGCGATGCCGACCGGCACCTGGGCGATGATCAGTACAAACATGAAGGCAAGGCCGATCAGGCCGGTTGTCAGGGGATCGGAAACCAATTCAGCCGCGCTCCATCTCGTCCAATTGGTCAGAGGACAACTGGGTCAGGGCAGGGGTCTCTCCGAAGACGACTGCTTTCAGCCAGGACCAGACGACATAGGCCTGAACGGGCACGCAAATCGCCATGATGGCCGTGGTGATCCACCAGAACGGGCCAAGGGGAATGTGAATGGTGCGTGTGGTTCGACCGGCGTCCCAGTAGTTCGCGCTCAGATCGATGAACTGCCAGACAAGCACGCCGAAAAAGGCGAGTGTCACGCTCGCGGCGAAAAGCTCAAGCGAAGCGTTGACTCGGCCCGGATAAAGATTGCCGACGACCCGCACGGTCACGTTGGTTTGCCGCAGCAAGCCGGCCGGGAAGCAACTGGCGATCACCGGCGGAAAGATGATCTCGCCGAAATCGGCGAAACCGGAAATGCGTGGCGCGCCAAGAGTACGCGCCACGCCATCATAGAAGATCAGCAACGCCATGATAACCAGACCGCAAAACCCGACAATGGCGACGGTTTGCGTGATGCGGTCCAGCCTTTGCGCGGTGCTTTGATGCATCAGTTGGAGCTGCGCATTTCCGTCAACAGCTTGACTGCGGCATCGTAGACGGCCTGGCCGTTCGGCGTTGCCTTGATCCAGTCTTCATGTACGGATTGCGCGGCCTGCTCGTATTTTTCCAGGGTCGCGGTATCAGGTGCGATGACTTCGATCCTGCCCTCATCGCGCACATCCTTGCGAATGGCTTCACCAATGTCGGTATAGGCTTTGCCGCCCATCTGGGCCATCACCGCGCCACCGTGTTCCATCACGGCGTTCTGGACGTTCGACGGAAGGCTGTTCCATTTGGCCTCGTTCATGAGCAGCAGGAACGGGATGGCGCCGGCGGGCACCACATAGGCCTGGTCGACCAGCGGAAGCGTCTTGAAGGTGCGCATACCGGTCCAGCCCTGAATCGCGCCATCGACGGTTCCGCGGTTGAGGCCTTCGTTCATTTCAGCCGAACTCAGGGTTTGCGGTGCGGCGCCGAGGCTTTCGAGCCAGCTGGCATGGATACCGCCGACCGAACGGACCTTCATGTTGGACAGGTCATCGAGCGAACCGATCTTCTTCTTCATGAAGATGGCGTTCGGTTCCGCAGCGAAGAAGCCGACGACGTGCACGCCGTCGAAGCCGGTCAGAAGACCCATTTCATGCAGTTTCCATCCGACAACCGAGGCTTCTTCAGCGGTCCTGAATAGGAACGGCAATTCGAACAGGCCCATTTCAGGGAACTGACCGGCGGTATAGCCCGGAAGCACCCAGGTGACGTCCGCCACGCCGTTCTGCACGAGCTCGAACTGTTTGAACGGGCTTTTGCCAAGCGTGCCGCCCCAGAAGCCCTGAAGCTTGACGTCTCCGCCGACATCGGCCGATACGGCTTCCATCCAGGGTTTGATGACGCGGCTGACGCCGACGCTCTTTTCCGGCACGAACGTACCGACTTTGACCAGTTCCTGAGACACGGCCGGTGTTGCGGCCATCATCAGCGACATCAGTGTGCCGGTCAGCGCGAGTTTCCAGTTGGTCATGGGTCCTCCTTCATGGTTTCTGGTTCGCCCCTATTTTTCTCAATGGCGGCGGGGCTTTCGGGATCGAGACGGTTCTTTCTTCGGTGTAGAAAGCCTCGCAGGCGGCACCGCCCTCGCGGCCGACGCCCGAGGCCTTGAAGCCTCCAAATGGCGCGCGCAGTTCGCGCATCATGGGTGTGTTGACCCAGACGACGCCGGAGCGCATTGCCTCTGTCATGTTCATGACGGTCGGCAGGTGATCCGACCAGATATAGCTGACAAGCCCATAGCGCGTGTCGTTGGCGATCGCCGCGGCCTCGTCGGCGCTGTCGAACGGCAGGAAGGTTGCAAACGGTCCGAAGATCTCGCCTTGCGCAACCCGATCCTTGTTGCTGGTGGCGCGAACCGCCGTTGGGGCAATGAAATAGCCGGGACCCAGGTCCTCGCGCCTTTGGCCCCCCGTAAGGAGTTCGCCTCCGTCGGCCGCGGCTGTCTCGACAAATCCGAGCACACGCTCCCTATGGGCGGCACTCGCGAGAGGGCCGATCTCGGTTGCTTCCGAGGTTGGGTCGCCCACGGCGATATTGCTTGCCCGTTCGACAAACCGCCCGACGAATTCGTCGAAGATCGGACGTTCGACCAGGATGCGTGACCCGGCGAGGCATTGCTGGCCATTGTTGGAGAAGATCCCCAGCAGTGCGCCGTCGAGAGCCCGCTCAAAATCGGCGGAAGAAAAGATGATATTGGCCGACTTGCCGCCCAGTTCCATGGTGCAAGGCACCAGGTTCTTGCCGGCTTCGGCCATGATCAGGCGCCCGGTTTCGGTCCCGCCGGTGAAGCTGACCAGGTCGACATCGTCGTGGGCGACCAGCGCGGCGCCGGTGATGTTGCCGCGACCGTTCACCAGGTTCAGAACGCCCTCGGGCAGGATTTCACACAGCAGATCGACGAGTTTCGCCAGGGCGAGCGGCGTCTGTTCGGACGGCTTGAGCACGCAGGTATTGCCGAACGCCAAAGCGGCGGCGATTTTCATCGTGGCCAGCGCCACCGGAGCGTTCCAGGGTGCGATCAGGGCCGCCACGCCCACCGGCGTGCGGCTGACGGTGGTCATGTATCCGGGTGTCTGATCGTACCGTTGCCCGGCTGACTGGCTGATATAGTCGGCGAAGAAACGAAAATTGTAGGCAGCCCGTGTGAGGTGCCGTGATTTCAGCTCGTGCAGCAACAATCCGGTTGCCGCGCATTCAAGGCGTGCCAGTTCATCAGCGTTATCGAGAATGGTCTGCCGGCAGGCTTCCAGCAACTCGATGCGCTTGGGAACGGATGTGTCGCGCCACGTTTCGAAGGCGCGTCGTGCCGTGCGAACGGCCTGGTCGACTGTGTCGGGGCCGTCCTCGTCCAGGACCGAGATCTGATCTCCGCTGGCGGGATAATACACGGGAAGTTCCGCACCCGACCCGGTGGTGTGGCGGTCGCCCACCCGACCCGAGACCCGTTCCGGCGGAATGATGGGGAGTTCGAACCTCATGGCATATAGCCCCCGCCGTTTACGTGCAGCACCTGCCCGGTGACATAGGCCGCGGCGGACGAGAGCAGGAACAGGATCGGGCCGACGACGTCCGCGGGTTCTGCTATTCGCTGCAGCGGCATCGCCTGCGCATAGGCGTCGATGTCGAGGCGCGGCGGACCGTCCTCATCCGAGCGCCCCGTTCCGCCCCTCAAGAACGCCGTGTTCACGGCGGAGGGCGCAACGCAGTTGACCCGAATATCCGGGGCCAACTCCAGTGCAAGCTGACGCGTCAATGCGGCAATCCCAGCCTTCGCAACGGCGTAGGGTCCGTAGCCGGGGCGGGCAAAGTGACCCAGTCCCGATCCGACATTCACCATGGCCCCGCCCGTTTGCAGTTTTGGCGCGAAGGCGCGCGCAGCGAGGAAAGCGGCATTGAGGTTGCCATCAACAACCTCTGTCCAACGATCCGGTGTCGTATCGAGGACTGCTTCGTTGTCTCCGACAAACCCGCAGAGGTTGACGAAACCGGAGAGTTCTTGATTTTCGGCGATAGCGTTTGCAGCTGCCTCAAGGGAAGTAACGCTGGAGGCGTCCACGGCGACGGCTTCGCAGTCTTTTGGAGGATGCGTTTCCAGCGAGCGGGGCAGGTCGAATACGATCGGCTGATAGCCGGCCTGCTGCGCTTCGTGCACCAGAACCCGGCCGATGCCGCCGGCGCCGCCCAGAATTGCCACCGCGCCGCTCATAAGAGTGCCTCCGATCGGCGCAGGCCCTGGATCATCGATGAGCGCAGAAGAAACGCCCGGGCCTTTTCCGGATCCGCCGCGATGGCTTGAAGCTCCGCCAGATGGTCCCGGCGTGTCCGCTCGTCCCGCGTGTTCATTCTCGACCGATTGGTGTCTGCCTGCGCGACGATGTCATCTCGCGCAATCGGTAGCCTCTGGCGCTCATACTCATCGAGAATGTCGGCATTGGCCCCATGCATGACAGCGGCCAGCTTCTGCGCCAGCACCCAGGCATCGTGCACACCGCCGTTCAGGCCCATCCCACCCTTGGGGCTGTTCAGATGCGCCGCGTCGCCAGCGATGAACATGCGGCCTTTGCGGTAATGCGATGCTACCCGGTGGTGCACGCGGTAGATCCTCTTTTCGGTAATATCCATTTCCGCCGCCGCGGGAACAATCTCCGCCACATAGGCGCGGATGACGTCATCGTTCATGATGTCTTCTGCGCTCTGTCCGGCGCGCGGATGCAGCGATATGCGCCAAAGATCGGGAAGCCGCAGGAGCGAATAGGTGCCGTCCGATTTCCAGATGTAGTTGACACCGGACAGGCCCTCGAGGTGTTCCTCGAAGGGGAAGTGAGTGGTCACCAGAACCGTTTCCTCAGGATAGGTTCCGCCGACGAAATCAGCGCCGATTGCCTCGCGCACGACCGAGCGGGCGCCATCGCAGCCGACGAGGAAGGCCCCGCGTGCTGTCTCGCTACCAACTGTCAGGCTCACTCCAGATTCGTCTTGAGAAACGGCATCCACCTTGGCGCCGAACCGAACAACACCGTCGGGCAACCGCGCGGCAATGGCCCGGCTCAAAATCGCCTGGCGGCACTGCAACCGGTAGGGATGATTGGTTTCACCGGCCAGCACGGCCAAATCGAACTCGGCCCGCTCGCCGGTGGCATCCATTCGGATCTGCCAGGTCGGCGTGATGCGGCCGTTTTCGATGAGCTCTTCCGTGATGCCTGCGTCGTCAAACAGGTCGAGTGTTGGCGGGTGAAACGTCGAAGCGCGCAACTGGTCGACGATATGGTCTTCTGCCTCGAAAAGCCTGGCCGGGATCCCGGCCTCCGTCAACCGCCATGCCAGGGTCAACCCCACGGGGCCGCCACCAACGATAAGGACGCAGTTTTCGGGCAAATCCATCAAAAACCTCAGCGCAAAGGATTCCCTTTTCGGCGAAGTTATAATATAGTCATAACAATAATACAATTCCACGGAGCCGAATTTGAGACTCAACCCGGAAACCGGCGTTCCGCTCTACCAGCAGATCTTCGTAATTCTGCGGAACAAGATCATCTCCGGCGAGCTGTCGCCGGGCGAAAAGGTCATGAGCGAGCAGGAATTGTGTTTGCGCTTCGGGGTCTCGCGCGTAACGGCGCGTGGTGCCCTGAGCAAACTGGCCGAAAGTGGCCTGGTCGAACGGCAGCGCGGCAGCGGAACCCGAGTTGCCAGCCGGATAGAATCCAAGCGCCCGGTGGTCGCTTCAATGGATGGCCTCATCGAAAATGTTGGCCATATCGGGCGCACCACCGACGTTCGAGTTCTTGAACACGGGCAGACACCCGCGTCAGGTGAGTGCGCCGCGGCGCTCAGCGTCGATAGAGGAACGATGGTTCAACGCGCCATCCGTGTGCGCGTACACGATGGAACCCCGATGACCTATCTCGTCACCTGGATCCCGGCGGATGTCGCGGCCTTGATCGAAGGCCAGGATATGTCTTCAACGCCATTGCTGCTGCTGCTCGAGAACGCGGGTCTTCCCGTGGAATCGGCGCGGCAATCGATTTCCGCTACGGTTGCCGACAGTGAAATCGCCGCGGCGCTCGGCATCGCCGCTGGATCCCCTCTCATCGAAGTACGGCGTGTGGTCTCCGACTCCTCAGGTCGACCGATCGAGTACATCAAGGTTCTCTACCGTCCTGAGTTCTACCAGTTCGAAATGAACCTGCGACGCGTGGAGCAGGGCGATGGTCGTGCCTGGTCAAGCGACCAGGCCGTGACCCTGTCCGAACCGTATTTTGCTGGAAGTGTTGAGGGCTAAAGGCCTGAAAGAAAGCGGAATTTTGGACAGCGTTCCGTACCAAATTCGAACGAAACGCTCGTAGTCAAACACCCACTCGATTTGATTCGAGGGCCCCACCCGAGCATCGCGTTGGGTCGGGTATCCACGTGCATTTGTGCCAAAAGCTGCCTGAATTCGTTTCAGCAAAATTCGCGTTTATTTTGATTTTTTTTCAATCGGCGCTTCAATATCGTCCACCCGCACAAGTTGGTTTGCCAGCACCCTGGACTTCCAGCGGTCGCAAATCAGTCCGTCAGTTTTTGACAAGAGGGAGGACGAAAATGTCCGTGAAATCATGCTCTGATTTATTGAAAGTGGCCGTTGTGGGAGCCGTGTCCGTGGTCGGGGCGATGGGATTGGTCAATGGCCAGGCCTTTGCCCAGGACTATGGAAATCACTCCTTCAAGGTAATCGGCAACTGGACCAACGCGCCGCATTTCAAGAACACTGAAAAACCCTTCTGGGAGCAAACGCTTCCCGGTGCGACCGGCGGTGCTCTGTCGGCACAGATCACACCTCTGGATGAACTCGGGCTTAAGGGCTTTGACGTAGGACGGATGCTGAAACTGGGGTTGTTTGACTTTGTTCACGCCGGTTTCACGTATGTTGCCGGCGACAACGCCATGTTTGAAGGGGTCGACCTGGCCGGTTCCATCCAGAACTGGGACGATGCGCGGCAGTCGGTTGACGCCTACCGCCCGATCCTGGACAAGCAGATTAGCGACACCTTCGACGCCAAACTGCTCGCCATCTACAGCGAGCCGACGCAGGTTTTCTATTGCCGCGTTCCCATCAGCGGCATTGACGATATCGCCGGCAAGAAAGTCCGGGTCTACAACCGAGCGCTATCGGATCTGGTCGAGGGAATGGGTGGGATTCCGACGTCGATCGACTTCGCAGAGGTTGTGCCGGCGCTGCAGAGAGGCGTTGTCGATTGCGCCGTGACCGGTACGCTGTCGGGCTACACCGCCAAGTGGTACGAAGTCGCGACCCATCTCTACACCCTGCATGCAGCACAGGGATCGAGCCTGTTTTTGGCAGTCAGCAACGCCACCTGGGACAAGCTGAGCCCCGATGCCCAGCAGGTCGTGTTGGCTGAAGCCGCGAAGCTGGAAGACCAGGCCTGGTCATTCGGCCAAAAGGCCGACCAGGAGGGCATCGATTGCAACACAGGCAACGGGCCTTGTTCGTTCGGTGACGCTCAGAAGATGACGCTGGTGCAGCCAAGCGATGCAGACCTCGAACGTCTCAAGAAGATTGTCGAGGAGAACGTGCTCGCCGGCTGGAGTGAGCGGTGCGGCGCCGACTGCGTTTCGGCCTGGAATGGGTCCGCGGGCAAAGCTCTTGGATTGACAGCGCCAACCAACTGACGGTGGTCGCAGCGGAGCCGCCGCCTTCCGGCGGCTCCAAATCTGGGCGGTGCAATGCTCGATTCCCTTGCCGAAAAAGTGTTTTCGTTTTCCAGGATCACGGCGATTTCGGCCGGTCTTCTGGTTCTGGCCGCTGCCATTGTCGTCTTTGTCGACGTGGTGCTGCGCAGCCTGGCCGGCTATACGCTTGGCGGTGCAGACGAGCTGTCCGGTTACGCTTTGGCGATCGGAACCGCATGGGCGCTGCCGTACTGTCTGCTCGGGAAGCACAACATCCGCGTCGATACGGCGTACCGGCTGATGTCTCCAGGCGCGCGGGCAATTCTGGATGTTATCGGCCTGCTGGCCATCGGCGGGTTTGCACTGATCCTCACCTATCGCGGCGGGCTTGTGCTGTTTGAAACGATCGAGCGCAATTCACGCTCGGTCGGCCCGCTCAGTCTTCCACAGGTCTACCCGCAAACACTTTGGTTTGCCGGTCTTGCGTTTTTCACGTTCGCATTCCTTCTCACGGCACTGCGAAGTCTTGCCGCTCTGGCGTCGGGTGACCTGCAAAAGGTGCGCGAGATTGCCGGAACCCGGGATCAGGCGACCGATCCGTCCGGCAGTTCTCCGGCATAGGTTTGCTTTATGCTTGCTGTTACCGCAATCGCCCTCATCGTCATGATTGCCCTCGCCATTCCGATCGGGGCGGCGCTGGGCTTGCTGGGTGTCGGGCTCGGATTGGTCTTTTCACCGGTGGCGCTTGATCGCGCTCTCGGTGAGATTTTCTGGCGAAGCAGCAACGACTTTCTCATTGTCGCGGTGCCGATGTTCGTTCTGCTCGGAGAGCTTGTCTTGCGCGCGGGCATTGCCAAACGCATGTATGACGCCCTCGGGCACTGGTTGTCCTGGTTGCCCGGGGGGCTGATGCACACCAATGTCGGAAGTTGCGCAATGTTTGCCGCGACGTCCGGCTCCAGCGTGGCCACGGCGGCGACGCTCGGAACGGTCGCTATGCCGGAATGCGAACGTCACGGCTACAACCGGCGCCTGTTTCTGGGCACGCTAGCCAGTGGCGGTACGCTTGGCATCCTGATTCCGCCGTCGATCAATCTCATCGTCTACGGGCTGCTGACGAACACCTCCGTGCCCAAACTTTATCTTGCGGGATTTCTCCCTGGAATTCTGCTGGCCTTGCTGTTCATGGGGACCGTACTTGTCGCATGTCTTGTCCGGCCGGATTTCGGTGGCGAACCCGTCCGCAGTTCCTGGCGCGCCCGGTTCCACTCGCTGGTCGATCTCCTGCCGCCGCTGTTTCTGTTCCTGCTGGTTATCGGATCGATTTACGCCGGACTGGCGACGCCAACGGAAGCTGCCGCTCTCGGCGTCATCGGTGCCCTGGTTCTATCTGTCTGGACCGGAACGTTGTCGGTCGACATGTTGAACGACGCGCTTCTGTCCACCATGCGCACGACCGGCGTCATCATGCTGATCATCCTCGCGGCGGTGTATCTGAACTTCGTCCTTGCCGCGATCGGCCTGACCCGCGAACTGACGCAGTTTATCGAGAGCCTCGGCCTCACGCCGCTGCAGATGATCGTCGCCATCGTCGTGTTCTACATCGTGCTGGGCTGCTTTCTCGAAACCTTCTCCATGATGCTGACCACGGTGCCACTGATTGCGCCGATCATCATCGCCCTTGGCTACGATCCGATCTGGTTCGGAATCCTGCTGATGGTTCTTCTGGAGATGGCGCTCATAACACCACCGATCGGAATCAATCTTTATGTTATTCAGGGCATTCGAAACGACATCCGTTTCAACGACGTTGCCATCGGCTCGTTCCCGTTTGTCTTGGCCATGGCGTTGACGGTCGTGCTGCTGATCGCGTTTCCGCAAGTGGCGCTTTGGCTACCCGATCTGGTTTCCAGCACGCGCTGACGACAGCGGACCGGAAAGGTCAGGTCATGGAATCCGAATACCGCTCCATTCTCGAGAGACTGGTGCAGTTTGAAACAACACCGGATCGCTCGAACCTGCCATTGGTCGAATGGCTGGCTGACCGATTGGACCATCGTAATGTCACTGTGGAGGTGCTGCCTTCGCCAGGCACGGACAGGGCCAACCTGCTGGCCAGGATCGGCCCCTCGGTTCCGGGCGGTATCGTCTTGTCCGGGCACACGGATGTCGTGACGGCCGAGGGGCAGGATTGGCGATACGAGCCGTTCGAAGTGACCGAAGTGAATGGATGCCTCTACGGTCGCGGCACCGCTGACATGAAGGGCTTCGTTGCCCTGGCGACCGGATTGGCCCCCTGGTTTGCCACTCTGCCGTTGAGGCGCCCAATATACCTCGCGTTCACCCATGGTGAAGAGACCGGTTGTCTGGGCATTCCACACCTCATCGACCACATCGAACGCACCTGCGAGAAGCCGGCCATGGCAATTGTTGGCGAGCCCACCAACCTTGCAGCCGTGTCCAGCCACAAGGGCATGCACCTTTTCAGAACGCAGATCATCGGAAAGGAAGCGCATTCGAGCTCACCCGACCTGGGCGCCAGCGCGACCGTCGCGGCCGGCCGGCTTGTTGCGTTCCTCGATGGCTATTTCAACGAGCTGCAATCAAGGTTCCCACGGGATGACCGTTTCGACCCGCCACACTGTACCTACAATGTCGGCCGTATCGACGGCGGGATCGCAACCAGTTTTGTTGCCAATCAATGCGGGGTCGACTGGGAGTACCGGACGCTTCCCGACGTGCCGTCTGATGCGATACTGGAAGATATCAAATCCCACGTCGATCGCGAATTGCTCCCGTATTTGCGTCGAACCCATCCCGCAGCGGAGATCGAATTGAACTGCTGGGCGCAAGTGCCTGCTCTGCGGCAGAAGAACCATGCCGCTATCAAGAATTTCATCCGCCATTTGACTGGAAGCAGTCGGCAAGGCGCGGTTTCCTACGGAACGGAAGCGGGTTTCTACCAACGAGCGGGCATGTCTGCGATCGTGTGCGGACCGGGCAGCATTGCCCAGGCCCACAAGGCCGACGAGTTCGTCACTATTGATCAGCTTGAGGCGGGCAACGTTTTTTTGAAGAAAGTCGCGGCGTGGATGTGCGAACCATAGGGAACCGATGTCGTTCCGCCGCATCCAGCGCTGTAGCGTTCTATTGCGCGCGGCGAAGCACGTCGGACGGCAAGCGTCCGAAGCGTTTCCTGAAATCGCTTGAGAACTTGCTCAGGTGAAAGAAGCCATACCCGGTCGCAACCTGGGTGATCGTGCGGCCGTCAGTTTGCAAAAGGTCGTCATAGGCGGCGTCCAGCCTCAGATTCTTCAGCAACGTCATCGGCGACGTTCCCCTGAAACGGCGAAAACCCGCATAAAGCGAGCGGCGGCTGACTCCAGCCGTACGCACAAGATCGTCCATGCTGATGTCCGCCATGAGGTTTTCGCGCATGAACTCCTCGGTACGCTTGACGTAATAGGGCGCGGCTGGACTTTCGCAGGGTTGCAGCCGGTCGGTGAAATTGTGCGGCAGGTTCAGCAGCATCGAAACAAGGGCGTCTTGGAAAGTGCGCTGGACGGACAGATCCTTCAGCATGCTGTCGCCTGAATTGAGTTCATTGCAGATTGTACCGATAAGACCGGAAAGAACACGAGCTGCTCCCGGCTGGCCGGTTGCTGTCCGGTCGAAATGGATGGCCTCTGCGGCGTGACGGCCCAACCTCTCGTTGAGCGTCCTCTTCAGGACGGTACTGTTGACCTGAAGCGTCAGCTGCGAGTAGTCGCCGGACATGGCTATCCGATAGGGCATGTTCGGCCGGGCGATGTAGATGTCCCCCGATTGCAGCGATTGGGCGCTGTTTCCTTGCACAACTTCCGCCTTTCCGGAAATCGGCAGTTTCACCAGCAGATCTTCACCGAGTTCCGGTGCGACGATCTCCACGCGATCCGCGTTTGTGCTGTATTGGGTAAAGTGCAGCGTCAGCTGATCGATGGCAGCGCGATCGTGGCGAAAGCACAGCGTCGGCCGCCGGCCGCGCAGATTGAGGTGGTGCGGCGTCAGTTCGCGAGCCATGTGAAGAATTGCGTGGTCCGTGGTCGTCGAACTGGTGGAATTGAAATGCCTGGAGCGCGAATCCAATGCGCCGCGACCGGCTGGCTGGTAACCTGCAAAGCCGTTGTTCTCCGCCGTTAATGTTTGCGGCGCTGCTATGGGTTCCTCCCTGGCATTTCCCATCGAATGATAATGGAGCAAACGCCCCTGGGCTTCAACAGTGGCCGGAAGCATTTGATATTTATGCCTTTTTTTTTACGATTCAACCGGGAAAGGCCGAAGCTATCTAACTGAAATCGGCGATCCTCATCAGGGCCTGGTTGCTGCCCGTAGCAGCCCGGCAGTGCAGAATAGTCCTGCACAAATGTGATATTCGCACCGGCTATTCCATGTCATTTGTGTCCCATCCTGATCCCCGCGAGCTGGAAGACTTCCGAGTGAACGGCGAAGGTAAATTGACACAAAATCCGGGACGGTTTGGTTTCCCGGAAAGGAAAGGCTGAATGGAGCCCGGTCACGAGATTTTGCGCCTTGAGGGCATCGTCAAGGAGTTTCCGGGCGTTCGTGCGCTGGACAATGTCTCCCTGTCGTTGCGTGCGGGACAGGTGCATGCACTGACGGGTGAGAACGGCTCGGGCAAATCCACGCTTTCGCGCATCGCCGCTGGAGTGATACAGCCGGATGCCGGGCGCATTGTCTTTGACGGCACGGAAACGGTGCTCCATGGCCCGCGTGACGCGCTCGATCTCGGCATCGCCATGATCAGCCAGGAACTGACCTTGGCAACGTCGCTGACGGTGGCGGAGAACATTTTTCTAGGCCGTCTTCCGAAAACACCTCTTGGCACGATCGACTGGGGAAGCCTGACGCGCGAGGCTTCACAGGTCCTTGAGCGACTGGGGGTGCATGTCGACCCCCTGGCGATAGTCTCGGACCTCAATGTGGAGCTGCGTCAAGAAATCGAGATCGCCCGTGCGCTGTCTATGCAGGCCAGGCTGCTTATCCTGGACGAAGCGACAAGCTCGCTTTCGGAGGCTGCCACAGACCGGCTGATGCGGCTGGTCGAATTCGAGCGTGCCGCCGGCGTCGCCGTTTTGATGATTACGCACAAAATGTCCGAGATTTACCGTGCCGCCTCGGTTTCGACTGTCCTGCGCGACGGCCGTCGTGTCGATACAGTGCAACTGGAAAATACGCCCGAGGCGCGCCTGGTGCAGCTGATGGTCGGCCGGGAAATCAAGGACTATTATGGCAAGCGGCCGATCGCCATCGGCGACCCGGTGCTGGACGTTCAGGATGTCCGAACGCCAATGGGCATACTGAAGCCGACCTCGCTGCAGGTCCATGGCGGGGAGATTTTGGGGATTGCCGGTCTGGTCGGTTCCGGCAAGACGGAGTTCGGCAAGGTTCTGGGCGGCGCCGTCGCGGCGTCGGGGTCGGTTCGCGTCGCTGGCAAACCCGTCCCGCTCGGCAACCCACGCAAGTCACGGGAGGCCGGCATCGGCTATGTCCCGGACGATCGCAAGAATGCGGCGCTGTTTCTGACGCGGAGCGTTGCCGAAAACTTTTCGATTTACTGGCTCCGCCGTCTGTCCAGTCTCGGTGTCATCAATACGCGGCGCGAACGGGCTAACGTTTCCGGAGCCATCAAGACCTATCGCGTCGTGACCCGCTCCCCGGCGGACCAGGTGACGACGCTTTCCGGCGGCAATCAGCAGAAAATCGTCCTCGGACGCATCTTCGTGGACATGCCCGACGTTCTCGTGCTGAGCGAGCCGACGCGCGGCATCGACATCGGCGCCAAGAGCGAAATCTACCGCATGCTGCATCAGGCGGCTCAATCCGGGACTGCGGTTATCGTGATTTCTTCCGAGTTGCCGGAACTGCTTGGCATATCGGACCGCATCGCAGTGTTTCACGAGGGCGGGCTATGTGCCCAGATACCCGCCGACCAGGCCGATGAGGAAACGATTGCGCACCTGGCGGTCACGGGGGCCGCCGGCCAGGAGGAACCAACCACACATCAGGTGCTGAATTGAATACCATGGCGTCATTCTTTGAGCGCGTGGCTTTGAGCCGCTACGCCGGAGCCCTGGCCGGGCTGATCATCGTCTCGATTTACCTCGCGTGGAACCAGCCGGTTTTCCTGAGTTGGGCGAATCTGATGAATATCGTCAAGTCCAACAGCGTCGTGTTCATCCTCGCTCTGGGCGCCACCTACGTGGTCATATCGGCCGGAGTCGATCTTTCGGTTGCCAGCGCGACGGCTGCGTGCGCCATGATTTTTGGTCTGCTGGTAAGGGCTGACCTCGGCATCCTGTCGGCAATCGTCCTTACCTGCGGGTTCGGGATTTTTCTCGGCGCGATCAACGGCGTTCTGATCAGTTGGTTCAAGATATCGTTCTTCGTGGTGACGCTCGGGACCCTGTCGATCTTTCAGAGCTTCGCGCTGATCGTCACCGACGGTAACACGTTGAGTCTTTTCACCAAGCCCGCCTTCATGCCGTTGAACGCCTTCGTCAACGGTCAAATCGGACCCATCCCGAACCTTCTGTTTGTCGATTTAGCGCTGCTTCTGCTCGCAGGAGGCGTGCTACGCTACACCTCGTTCGGCAGGGCAATCTTCGCCATCGGTTCCAATGCCGAAGCCGCGCGTCTGAGCGGCATCAACATCAGACGTGAACTGGTTTTCGTCTACGCGGTCGCCGGTCTGGCGGTCGGCATTGCCAGTGTCGTCCAGGTTGGACGCCTGACTGCCGCATCGCCCGATGTCGATCCGACGCTGCTGCTGACCGTATTGGCGGCCGTGCTGATCGGCGGCACCGCATTTTCAGGCGGCGAGGGCGGTGTTTTCGGCACCATGATCGGGGTGCTTTTTCTGGGTGTCCTGCAAAACGGACTGACATTGAGCGAGGTGTCCTCGTTCTGGCAGGGAATGGTCAGCGGGCTCATTCTGATCTGTGCCGTATGGCTCGGCGGTGCGCGGAACTTTCTGCGCCGGCGGCGCCAGATGCGACAGGTCGAGTCCGAGCCACAACTTCGCGACCAATCCGCCATGCTTGGCGGCGCGCACAATCATGACAACACGGGAGGAGTGTAAGATGATCAATCGAAGCAACAAGCTGCGTGGCGCAGCCGCCACGGCAGTGATATCGGCTATTCTGGCGGTGGGCAGCGCCCACGCCGAAGACATGGTTGGTTATGTCTCGCCGGTCGCGGTGCAGCCGAGTGAGCAGCAGATCACGATGGGGATCGAATATGCCGTCGGCGAGGTAGGCTGGGATGCGCGCATCCTGGACGCAAATCTTTCGCCGGACCGCCAAATCTCGCACGTCGACACACTAATCACGCTCGGCGCCAAGGCCATTGCGGCGTGGTCTCTGGATCCCAACGCCGTCGCCGGTGCCTACACGCGGGCGCAGCAACAGGGCATACCGGTTATCGGTCTCAATTCGCTGGGAGAGGGGCTGTCCAACACCGTATGGTGGGAGATCGACACTTGCGAGCCGGGCGGTGTCTATAACGAACACGCCGCATGGATTGCGGAGCGCAAGCCTGGCGCCCGTGTGATCGTGTTCGGCGGTCCGCCGGTGGAGGCGCTTATCAACAATGTGAATTGCTTCATGGCCGCAGCAAAGGCGGCCGGTCTGGAAATCGTCAATCAAACCGACAACACCAGGGACAACACAGCGACGGCCGCAACCCTGGCCGCTGACGTGATTACCAAATATCCCGACGTCGATGCCGTGTGGGCCTACAACGACTCGACAGCGTTGGGCGCTTCCGCCGCATTGGCCGCTGCCGGGAAAACCATCTACAGCTCGAAGAACCCTGACGGTGTCATGGTGTTCGGCATAAACGCCAATACTGAAGCGATAGAAGCCATCAAAGCCGGGTTGATGACGGGCACCTGGGATCCCAACAACGTGGCAACCGGTATCGCTCTTGTGCTGGCGATGAAATCCGCGCTGGCGGATCCCGGCAAACAGCAGGAACCACTCACCGTCACCTCCGTTTTCTACACGGAAGACAATGTTGATGACTGGGTGAACCCGTCCAATCGCACGTACACTCTCGAGAGCATCCCGCTGAAATAGCGTCAAACCGTCGGCCCTTGGGCCGGCGCTTCCCCACTCGATCGACGGAGAAAGCCGGTGGTCCTGGAAAACGATCTCGAAGTGCTCGGCGCGGAGGCGGCGGCATTTCTGGGCAGAGAACATGGCCTGCACATTGCCGGAGAGCGGGTGCGTGGTTCGTCCGGCTACTCAATCATCGACCCGACAGACGGCAAGGTTGTTTCCATCGCCGCGGAAGCCTCTCCGGAGCAGGTCGGCCAAGCAGTTTCGTGTGCTCGGAAAGCGCTTCAGGGGCCCTGGTCTTCGTTTCGCCCGCATGAACGCGAGCAGTGTTTGCTGAAGCTCGCAGACCTTTTGGAAGCCAACCAACGCGAGCTTTCCGAAATCGAGTCGGTGTGTTCCGGGCGTCTGCTTGCAAACACACAAGGGATCGATGTGGGCTATTCTGCTCATGTCCTTCGCTATATGGGCGGATGGGCAACCAAGATCGCCGGACAGGCGATGACTCCTTCCATTCCCTACATACCGGAGGGCCATTTCACCGGGTTAGCCTTGCGCCGGCCGGTCGGCGTCATAGCCGCTATCGTTCCCTGGAATGTGGCGCTCGGTTTGGCCGTCTGGAAGATCGCGCCGGCCCTGGCGGCCGGATGCACCATCGTGTTGAAGCCGTCGCCGCAGTCACCGTTGACCGCCCTTCGCCTGGCGGAGCTCGCCCTTGAGGCGGGAATTCCCGAAGGGGTGATCAACGTGGTGACAGGACGCGACAGCGCAGTGGGCGCCGCCCTGGTGCGTCATTCCGGTGTCGATATGGTTTCCTTTACCGGATCGACTGAGACGGGGAGCCGGATTGCGGTTGAGGCTGCGGCGACCCTGAAGCGATGCAATCTGGAGCTCGGAGGAAAGTCGCCCGTTTTGATCATGGAAGATGCGGATCTGGAACGTGCGGTTCCGGCAGCCGCCTGGGCAATCTTCGCCAATCACGGGCAGAACTGCTGTGCCGGCTCCCGTCTTTATGTGCATGAGAGTCGATACCAGGACGTTCTAGCAGGAGTGGCGGAGATTGCCGAGGCGATCCAGCTGGGCTCTCCGCTGGACGAGAATTCGACTATGGGGCCGCTTGTCAGCGAGGCTCAACAGCAACGCGTATTGGGTTTTGTCGCTGAGGGAAAACGGGAGGGCGCACGCCTGGTGGCAGGCGGCGTCGGCCTGGATCATCCCGGTGCCTACGTTGTGCCAACCGTTCTGGCCGATGTCGAACCGCAAATGCAATGCGTGCGCGAGGAGATTTTCGGGCCTGTGCTTGTCGCCGCACCCTTCGCAAGCGAGGAAGAGGCGATACGTTTGGCCAATGACAGCAAGTACGGCCTCGGCGCCAGCATCTGGTCAAAGGACTTCGACCGTATCGGCCGCATGACCGAAGCGTTGCAGGTGGGTGCGGTATGGGTGAATGTACACAACGCCCTGGATGTCGCCTTGCCATTCGGCGGTTGGAAGAGATCAGGACCGGGTGTCGATCTGAGCAAACAGGCCGTGCTTGCCCATACCAAGATCAAAACGGCGGTGCACCACTACTGTTGAGGTGAGGACGATGGGGCAGTTTTCGTGATGAACACGACTGAGCGGTTTTCTGTACGCCGTAGGAACTTCAGGACTGGAGAGCGGGCTTAGTATGGATCTGGACGGTGCAGAATTTGACTACGTTGTCGTTGGCGCGGGATCGGCCGGCTGTGTTCTGGCCTCCCGGCTTTCGGAAGCAACCGACGCGACGGTTCTGCTGCTGGAAGCGGGCGGTAAGGATACCAGTTTCTGGATCCACATCCCGATTGGCTATGGCAAGACCATCGCCGACGAGCGGGTCAATTGGAAGTATGAAACCGAACCCAATCCGGCGCTCAATGGACGGCAAATATACTGGCCAAGGGGCAAAGTGCTTGGCGGTTCCTCGTCCATCAACGGATTGATCTACATTCGTGGTCAGGCGGAAGACTACGATCACTGGAGCCAATTGGGGAATACCGGCTGGTCCTATTCCGAGTTGCTCCCGTATTTTCGCAAGTCTGAGCGCCAGGAAAACGGAGCCGATGAATGGCATGGGGCAGACGGGCCTCTTTGGGTCACCAATCTGACCGAGCGCAATCCCCTGTGTGATGCGTTTATCGGATCGGCGGAGCTTCAGGGCATTCCGCGTAACAATGACTTCAACGGAAAGGAGCAGGAAGGCGCCGGCTATTTTCAGGCGACCATACGAAACGGGCGACGCTGCTCGGCCGCACAGGCCTATCTGAAACCGGCGATGAACCGCTCCAATCTGACCGTCGCAACCCACGCGTTGGCGCACAAGGTTCTATTAGAGAACGGTAGGGCGACGGGTTTGCAGTTCAGGCATGGCGATAAGATAGTCACGGTCAGCGCCAGGCGCGAAGTCGTGATTTCGGGAGGCTCCGTAAATTCCCCGCAACTGCTCATGCTTTCGGGGATCGGCGATCCGGCCGAATTGTCCACGCACGGTATAGATGTCGTTCATGACCTGCCGGGAGTCGGCAAGAATCTACAGGACCACTACGGCGGACAGATTACCTGGAAATGCAATCGCCCCATCACCACCAACGATGTGATGCTCAGCAAATTCAGGCAACTCCGGGCCGGATTGCAATGGCTTCTGACGCGCAGCGGACCGCTCTCGGTCCCAGCAGGGCAGGCGGGGCTCTTTACCCGTGTGTTGCCAGGCTCCCTCACGCCGGATCTGCAGTTCCTGTTTCAGACATTCAGCGGCGGCTATTATGAGGACGGGCTGTTCAAATTTTCCGGCTTTGCGAATTTCATTTGCCCGGTCAGGCCGCACAGCCGAGGAGAAATTCGCCTGCGTTCATCGGATCCCGCGGACCCGCCAAAATTGTTTCCGAACTACTTTAGCGAGGAAGCCGACCGCCTCCTCGCTGTCGAGGGTCTGAAGCTTGCCCGGCGCATGGCCTCAGAGGGGCCGCTGTCGGACTACATTATCGACGAGCATCTGCCGGGCAACGAAACTGCGAGCGATCAGGACATCGAAGCCTACCTGGTCGAAAACGGCGGCTGTGTTTCGCATCAAGTCGGTACCTGCAAAATGGGAACGGACAAGATGGCGGTCGTCGACAATGCCCTGCGGGTGCATGGTGTCGAAAACCTGCGAGTGGTGGACGCTTCCATCATGCCGACGCTCATTTCCGGCAACACCAATGCCCCGACCATCATGATCGCCGAAAAAGCAGCAGCCGAAATCCGTGACTCCTAGCGTCCGAACCGCTCAGGTTTGCATGAGGGTCTCTTCTGTCAGCTCTCCAGCGACACCCACAGAACCTTGGCGTCTTCCTTGCCGGTGGAAACGCAGCAGTGCCCCATACCGGCATCGTAGTAGGTCGAGTCGCCGGCCTTGAGTTCCAGCGGCCGATAGTGCTCGGTAAAGAGCGTCAACTCGCCACTGATCACATACATGAACTCTTCGCCGCGGTGGCGGATCCAGGTATCGAAATCGGAAATGTCGCGCGCCTTGATGGTGCTGATATAGGGCAGCATACGCTTGCTTGTCAGTTCGGTACACAGCAGTTCGTGGCCATAGGTCGGCGTATCCTGGGGCTCGCCCTGGCCGTCCAGTGTATAATCGCGGCGGCCGGAGATACGGCTCTGACTGGACTGGACGAAGAGTTGCGGTGACTGCAACTCAAGCACCTTGGTGAGGCGGCGCACGACGTCAAAACTGGGCTTGGTCTGATTGTTCTCGATCTTGGAGAGCGTCGAGCGGCCAATTCCCGCTGCCTTGCCGGTCTCCTCGAGCGTCCAGCCTTTTTTCTTTCGCGCCTCGAAGATCATCTTTCCGAGATCCGAAGTGTCCGTGGCTTCCAGTCCGTCGGTCGCGTCGCTGGGCAGTACCGGTTCCATGGCTGTCTCTCCAGTTGTAAGCGCACCTTAGGCTGCGTTCTGATAGTCGTCAAAATTTAAATTCACAAACATTTTGTTTCCTATAATGGAAAATGTTGCAATATAGGGAAAAATGTCGTATCAGCGGCGAAATCCTGTCAACATGGTGTCCCAAAAAGGGGGAAGCCGGTTTGGAAGAGAAGATGTTTCAAACGGATCTACAGATTTCCGACCCCGTCGTAGCGAGCGCGATCGCGGCGGAAGGCAGCCGCCAGGCCGACCAGATCGAGCTCATCGCCTCTGAGAACATTGTCTCGAGGGCGGTGCTTCAGGCGCAGGGGTCGCTCCTGACAAACAAATATGCCGAAGGGTATCCCGGTCGCCGCTATTACGGCGGCTGCGAACACGTGGACGTCGTCGAAACGGCCGCGATCGAACGCCTGAAAGACCTTTTCGGAGCGGAATTCGCCAATGTGCAGCCGCATTCCGGCGCGCAGGCAAACGGTGCAGTGAAACTGGCGCTGCTGCAGCCGGGCGACACCATACTCGGTATGTCGCTCGATGCCGGCGGCCACCTGACCCACGGCGCCAAACCGGCGCTTTCGGGTAAATGGTTCAAGCCGGTTCAATACGGCCTCGACGCCGACGGGCGCATCGACTTCGATCATGTCGCAGCCATGGCCCGGGCAGAAAGGCCGAAACTGATTATCGCCGGCGCTTCAGCTTATTCGCGCATTATCGACTTCGCCCCTTTCCGGGAAATTGCAGATGAAGTGGGGGCCTGGCTCTTGGTGGACATGGCTCACATTGCGGGTCTGGTGGCCGCAGGTCTTCACCCGTCGCCGGTTCCGCATGCCCATGTCGTGACCTCAACGACCCACAAGACGCTGCGCGGCCCGCGCGGTGGGTTCATCCTCAGCAACGACGAGGCGATGGCAAAGAAGATCAACTCGGCGGTGTTCCCTGGCCTCCAGGGCGGGCCGTTGATGCACGTGATTGCAGCCAAGGCCGTTGCCTTCGGCGAGGCGCTTAAGCCCGAGTTCAAGATCTATGCTCGGCGTGTGGTCGACTCCGCCAAAGCTCTGTCGGAGGTCATGATCGAGCGCGGCTGCGCCATTGTATCGGGCGGCACGGACAATCACCTCATGCTGGTCGATCTCCGGCCCAAGGGCGTCAAGGGCAATGCCGCCGAAGCAGCGCTGGAGCGCGCCGGCATCACCTGCAACAAGAACGGCGTCCCGGACGATCCCGAAAAGCCAACGGTTACAAGCGGCATTCGCCTTGGCGCGGCCGCCGGCTGCAGCCGTGGTTTTGGCCCTGAAGAATTTGCAACGATCGGTCACATGATCAGCGATGTGCTCGACGGGCTTGCCGCCCAGGCGGAAGGGGATAGCACCGTCGAGGCCAGCACGCGCGCCCGGGTCAAGGACCTGTGCGCCCGGTTCCCGATCTACTGAGGAGGAGGCCGAGGGGACCTGCCTTACAGCGCTCGGCCGGACGATCCACACATAGGAACAATCACTTTTTTCAACTGAGATTTTTTCATCGCCTGTTGGCTGACCAGGGGTCTTGAAGACGGTCGTCAGGGCAAACCGCTGAACTCAAAGGGAGGCAATCATGGAAGCACTATCCAATCTGGTAGGCCAGATAAACTCAATCGTCTGGGGGCCGGTAATGCTGGTTCTCATTCTTGGTGTCGGTTTCTTCTTGCAGGCCGGGTTGAAATTCATGCCCATCTTGAAGCTGGGCACGGGTTTCAGCCTGTTGTGGAAAGGTCGTGAAGGCCATGGCGCGGGCCAGATCAGCCCATTTAACGCCCTTATGACGTCGCTGTCGGCGACGATCGGAACCGGCAACATTGCCGGCGTTGCAACCGCCGTCTTTCTTGGCGGGCCCGGCGCTCTGTTCTGGATGTGGATGACGGCGCTTGTCGGGATGGCCACCAAATACGCCGAAGCCGTTTGCGCGGTGAAATATCGCGAACGGGACGAACTCGGCAACTATGTCGGCGGCCCGATGTACTACATCAAGAACGGCCTGTCGTCGAAATGGTACTGGCTGGCGCCCGCCTTTGCACTGTTTGGCGCCATCGCCGCATTCGGCATTGGCAACGGCGTGCAGGCCAATGGCGTTGCCCATGTGGTCAACGAAAACTTCGGCGTGCCTGCCGAGGCGACGGCGGTCGTCCTGATGATTCTGACCGCCGGCGTGATCCTCGGCGGCATCACGCGTATCGGTGCCGTGGCCGGTAAGCTGGTTCCGTTCATGGCCGTGGCTTACATCGTTGCCGGTCTTCTCGTTCTGCTGATCAATATCGGTGCGATCGGTGATGCCATCGGGCTCGTGTTCACCCACGCCTTCACCCCGAGTGCGGCGGAAGGTGGCTTTGCCGGGGCTGCGGTCTGGGCCGCAATTCGCTTTGGTGTCGCTCGCGGCGTGTTCTCCAACGAAGCGGGCCTCGGTTCCGCGCCGATTGCCCACGCGGCAGCCGAAACCGCCGGGCCGGTAAACCAGGGCCTCATCGCCATGCTGGGCACCTTCATCGACACCATCATCGTGTGCTCCATTACCGGCCTCGCAATCATCGCTTCCGGGGCCTGGACGTCAGGTGAATCAGGCGCGGCACTGACCTCGCTTGCCTTTGAAACATCGCTGCCGGGTATTGGTGGGTCGCTGATCGCAATCGCACTGTCGATCTTCGCCTTCACCACCATCCTCGGATGGAGTTTCTACGGCGAAAAATGCGTCGAGTTCTTCTTCGGAACCAAGTCGCTGCTGCCATACCGCGTTCTGTGGGTGGTCGCGATTTATTTCGGTGCGACCGCTGATCTCGGCTTCATCTGGCTGCTGGCCGACACGCTGAACGCCATGATGGCCATTCCGAACCTGATCGCATTGGCGCTTCTCAGCCCCATCGTCTTCACACTGACGCGCGAGTTCTTCGCCTCGGGCGGCAAGACGGAACCAGAGGGCGACGCAGCCGAATAGAAGGGACGGATGGGCGGCTCGGCTTTCGGCCGGGTCGTCACGACCCACCAAGAAAGGAAAGTAAAGATGGCAACCAAAATTTTGCTGCCAATCGATCACACGGATGAAAATTCCTGGAAGAAAGCACTGCCGGTGGCCCTGGAACAAGCTGGATTTTACGGCGCCGGGCTGGAAGTGGTTTCCGTCATTCCGGAAATCATTCGCCTTCCGAACCTTCCGGAAAATTATGGGGCAGGGGCCAAGGATCATGTTGCAGGTATCGTCCGCGATATTCTTGACGATCGGGGAGCCAAAGACGTGCCGGTTCACGTCGAACAGGGTAGTGTCTATCGCGAGATTCTCAAACTCGCACATCAAGGGGGATTTGATATGATCGTCATGGCGTCCGCCAAAGGCAATTTTCCGAATTATGAAATCGGTCCGAATCTCGCCCGCGTCGTCCGCAACGCACATTGCACCGTTATGGTCATTCGCGACTGATCTCCTAATGTGTCCGAAGAAGGTGTTGGCTCATGTCTGAAATGCCGAAAAGAACCCCGCTTTACGATTTGCATGTCGAGCTCGGCGGCAAGATGGTCGATTTCGCCGGTTGGGAAATGCCGGTGCAGTATCCAATGGGCATCATGGGTGAACACAATCAGTGCCGCACCAAGGCCGCGCTGTTCGATGTCAGTCACATGGGACAGGTCATTCTGCGGGGCGAGAACGCCGCCGCAAAGCTGGAGGCCCTGGTGCCCTCAGCCCTGACCGCGTTGCCCGAAGGCAAAGCGCGTTACACCTTCTTCACCAATGCGGAAGGCGGCATCATGGACGACCTGATCGTCTCCAATGCCGGCGATCACCTATTTGCGGTCGTCAACGCGTCGATGCGCCACCAGGACATTCCGCACATGGCGGACAACCTGGATGGTGTCGAAGTCATTGAGATTTTCGACAGGGCGCTGGTCGCCGTCCAGGGACCAAAGGCGGAAGACGTCGTGGGTGCCCTGTGCCCGGCCGCGCGTGATCTCAAATTCATGGAAACCACCGTGGCCGATATCATCGGCGTCGAGTGTCGCATCTCGCGTCTCGGCTATACCGGCGAAGACGGGTACGAAGTGTCCATACCGGAAGATCGCGCCATCGAAATTGCCAAGGCCTTCCTGGCCCATGACGATTGCGAACCGGCCGGTCTTGGTGCCCGCGATAGCCTACGCCTTGAGGCCGGTCTTTGCCTCTATGGCAACGACATCGACAACGATACGTCACCGATCGAAGCCGCGCTGACCTGGGCCATCCAGAAGCGTCGTCGCGAAGAGGGCGGTTTCCCCGGCGCCGAACGCATCCAGCGGGAAATTGCCGAAGGTCCGACGCGCAAACTCGTGGGCATCAAGCCGGAGGGCCGCATTCCCGCGCGTCATGGTGTGGAGATACAAAGCCCTGACGGCGAGACGATCGGCGAGGTGACCTCGGGCGGCTACGGTCCGACGGTCGGCGGCCCGGTCGCCATGGGGTATGTTAGTTCCGGCTTTGCCAGTCCCGGTGAAGCCGTCAATCTGATCATTCGCGGCAAGGCACAGCCGGCAAACGTTGTTGCCTTGCCTTTCGTGAAACAAAACTACAAACGTTAAGTCCGGAGGCGATCATCATGACCACCTATTATTCAGACGACCACGAGTGGGTCACAGTCGACGGCGACGTCGCAACCATCGGAATCACGGCATACGCTGCCGAACAGCTCGGCGAAATCGTCTTTGTCGAGCAGAAGGAAGCGGGCGACAGTTTCGAGAAAGGTGACGAGATTGGCGTGATCGAGTCGGTCAAGGCCGCGTCCGAAATCTTTGCACCCGTCGATGGCGAAATCGTCGAGGCCAATGCCCTGTTGGTCGACAGTCCGAGCGCTTTGAACGAAAAGGCGGAGAGCGATGCCTGGATCTACAAGGTCAAGTTATCGGATGCCAGCCAGCTCGAAACACTCATGGATGCGGACGCCTACAAGGCATTGATTGGTTAAAGGGACACGGCAATGGCCTTCGAACTGACTGACTACGAAGCCTATGATTTCGCAAACCGCCGCCATATCGGCCCATCTCCAGGTGAGATGGCCGAGATGCTGGAGGTGCTGGGCTTCGAGTCTCTGGACGCGCTGATCGACGCCACCGTTCCGCCGGCGATCCGCCAGAAGGAGCCGCTCGAATGGGGGCCGGCCATGACGGAGCGCGACGCGCTCTTTCACATGCGGCAGGTTGCCGAAAAGAACAAGGTGCTGACGTCACTGATCGGTCAAGGCTACTACGGCACGACCACACCGGCGCCTATTCTGCGCAACATTCTGGAAAACCCCGCCTGGTACACGGCCTATACGCCCTACCAGCCGGAGATTTCCCAGGGGCGGCTGGAAGCGTTGCTGAACTTCCAGACCATGGTCAGCGACCTGACGGGCCTCGATATCGCCAACGCCTCGCTGCTGGACGAATCCACTGCCGCCGCCGAAGCGATGACCATGGCGAAGCGGTCGTCGAAATCGAAGGCGACCGCCTTCTTCGTCGACGAAAATTGCCATCCCCAGAACATTGCCGTCATCAAGACCCGGGCTGAGCCGCTGGATATCGAAGTGATCGTCGGCAATCCGGAAGACGTTGACCCGGAAGCGGTGTTCGGTGCCATATTCCAGTATCCTGGCACCTATGGACACGTGCGCGACTTTACCGATGTGATTGCGGCGCTGCACGAACACAAGGCACTGGCAGTAGTCGCCGCCGATCCGTTGTCGCTGGTGCTGCTGAAGTCGCCGGGCGAAATGGGTGCCGATATCGCCGTGGGCTCCACCCAGCGTTTTGGCGTGCCAATGGGCTATGGCGGTCCGCACGCGGCCTACATGGCCACCAAGGATGCCTACAAACGGTCGATGCCGGGCCGTATCATCGGTGTATCGATCGACAGCCGCGGCAACCAGGCCTATCGGCTGGCGCTTCAGACCCGGGAACAGCACATCCGCCGCGAGAAAGCCAACTCCAATGTCTGCACCGCCCAGGCGCTGCTGGCGGTTATTGCCTCGATGTACGCAGTCTATCACGGCCCGGACGGCCTGAAGGCCATTGCCCAGTCGGTGCACCGCAAGACATCGCGCCTTGCCAAAGGCCTGGAGAGCCTCGGTTTCGAGGTGCAGCCGGAGGTGTTCTTCGACACGATCACGGTTGAAGTGGGCGCGCTGCAGGGCGTCATCATGAATGCCGCCGTTGAACACGGCATCAATCTTCGCAAGATCGGTTCGACGCGGGTCGGTATCAGTCTCGACGAGCAGACCCGTCCGGAAACCATCGAGGCGGTCTGGGCCTCCTTCGGTGGCGACATGAAGGACGACAGCGAGGCCAACCGCGAATACCGCCTGCCGCAACACGCGCTGCGCGACAGCGATTACCTCACTCATCCGATCTTCCACCTCAACCGGGCGGAAGCGGAAATGACCCGCTATATGCGACGCCTGGCTGACCGAGACCTGGCACTCGACCGGGCAATGATTCCGCTCGGAAGCTGCACCATGAAGCTGAATGCGGCGGTGGAAATGATCCCGGTTACCTGGCCGGAATTCGGCAACATGCATCCGTTCGTGCCGTCGGATCAGGCCGCCGGATATCTCGAAATGATTGCGGATCTGAACGACAAGCTCTGCCAGATCACCGGTTACGATGCGATCAGCCAGCAGCCGAATTCGGGTGCGCAGGGCGAATATGCCGGGCTGTTGACCATCCGCAATTATCACATCGCCCGAGGCGAAGGCAGCCGTGACGTCTGCCTCATCCCGACATCGGCCCACGGAACGAACCCGGCATCGGCCCATATGGCCGGCTGGAAGGTGGTGCCGGTAAAATCGGACGCCAACGGCAATATCGACCTTGCGGATTTCCGCGAGAAAGCTGAACTGCACAGCGATGCGCTCGCCGCCTGCATGATCACCTATCCGTCGACCCACGGCGTGTTTGAGGAAACCGTGCAGGAGGTCTGCAGCATCACTCATGAGCACGGCGGTCAGGTCTATATTGATGGTGCCAACATGAACGCGATGGTCGGGCTTTCTCGTCCGGGCGACATCGGCGGCGACGTCAGCCACCTCAACCTGCACAAGACCTTCTGCATTCCGCACGGTGGCGGCGGACCGGGCATGGGGCCGATCGGTGTCAAGGCGCATCTGGCCGCGTTTCTGCCGGGGCACCCGGAATATGACGATGCAGTGGGACCTGTCTCGGCGGCACCTTTCGGATCGCCGAGCATCCTGCCTGTGAGCTGGGCCTATGTCCTGCTCATGGGCGGTGCTGGCCTGACCCAGGCGACGAAGGTGGCGATCCTCAACGCCAACTACATCGCCGCCCGACTGCAGGGCGCCTACGACATTCTCTACACGTCGGACAATGGCCGTGTTGCGCATGAGTGCATCATCGATACACGTCCGCTGAACGAGAGTGCGCATGTCACGGTCGACGATGTCGCCAAGCGATTGATCGACAGCGGCTTCCATGCGCCGACAATGAGTTGGCCGGTCGCAGGCACGCTGATGGTGGAGCCGACGGAATCAGAGCCGAAGGCCGAGCTCGACCGGTTTATCGATGCCATGCTGTCGATCCGTCAGGAAGCACGGGACATCGAGGAAGGTCGTAGCGATCCGGAAAACAATCCGCTGAAGAACGCGCCGCACACGCTGGCTGACCTCGTCGGCGAATGGGACCGGCCCTATTCTCGCCAGCAGGCCTGTTATCCGGCTGGTTCGTTCGGCGTGGACAAGTATCTGGCTCCAGTCAATCGGGTGGACAACGCCTATGGCGACCGAAACCTGGTCTGCACCTGCCCGCCGATGGAGGCCTATGAAGAGGCTGACGAATAAGCGGCTGATATACCTGGCGCCTCTTGGAGTGGAGGCGCCACTTCCCGAAAAACTGACCAGGCTGGCACTATTCCCGCGGCACGAGAGCCAGCGCGCGGATAGGCGAGCCGGTTCCATTGGCCAGCTTGAGTGGCGCTGCAATCAGGATCGCACCCTTGGGCGGCAGCCGGTCGAGATTGGTCAGGCTGGCGAGACCAAAGCAGTTGTCTCGGTGGAGGTAGCTGTGTGCCGGGTAGGGCGGGCTCATCTTGCCTGCCATCCCGGCATCGGTACCGATGCACTGGCTGCCCCAGCCGACAATGCCCTTCGACAGCAGATAGTCGATGCAGTCGGTGGTGGGGCCAGGGCTGTGCGAGCCGTCTTCATGCGGATCGGGATCGTCGTTGAGAAAAAGCTCTTCGTCGTGGGAGCGTTTGTCCCAGTCGGTGCGCATGACAACCCATTCGCCAGGCCTGATCTCGCCGTGTTCGGCCTCCCACGCCTTGACCCCTTGGGCTGTCAGCAGGAAGTCGGGATCCTCAGCTGCTTGATTTGAGCAGTCGATCACGTTGACCGGAGCCATGAGGCGCTGCACGTCCAGACTGTCAGTTGCGCCATCCTCGAAATCCTTGCCGGAGATCCAGTGATGCGGCGCATCGAAATGCGTGCCCGAATGCTCACCAAGTTTCAGCCAGTTCCAGGCGAAGAATGGGCCGTCATTGTCGTATTCACTGATCTTGTGGATCTCGACTTTGGGCGTGTTCTTGGCAAAGTCCTCCGGCAATCGCAGGATCGGCGTGTCCGGGCCGAGTTCAGCCGAACAATCGACCACCTCGATCTTGCCGGACAGCAGCATGGACCCGAGCGACCCAAGCAGATCGCCCGAAGACGGCGCCGCGCCGTTGCTCGCTCCCACCGACGCTTGCGGACCTTTGCCGGCAAAACGGTTCCTGCGGCGAGCCAGCACTTCCTCGGTCATGTCGAAGACGGTATCGATTGTCGCCTCATGGGTCATGTTGCCGGGCGACAGGCGGACCAGTTGCCCGCGAAAGTCGACCGAATATCCCTCGACGCCGAGTGCGCCCACGACCGCTGAAGCTTCCGCCTTGTCCGGGAACCGGAGCATCACGGAGCCACCGCGGCCATCGGCATCCCGCGGCGAATGGAGCGGCAGGTCCAGCGTGTCGGCACGTGCGATGATCCGGTCTACCATCCTGCGGTTCGAGGCGGCCAGTTCGGCATGATCCTGCTCGGCATGCCAGCGTAACGCAGGCAAGGATGCCAGAGCCGGCATGCAGGCCGGCGTGCCACTGTCGAAACGACGGATATCCGGGGCATATTCGAACTTGTCGAGATCCCAGGAAAACGGATTGTTCTGCGAGAACCAGCCACGGGTTTCCGGCTCGAGGTCCAGCAGAAGGGACTTGTCCACGTAGAGCATTCCGGCGCCCGGTGTGCCGCACATCCATTTCAGGCTGGTCGACACAACAAAATCAACCTTCGGGTTCATCGCGTCGAACGGGATCAGCCCGGCGGCCTGGGTGATGTCCACTCCGATCAGGCTGCCCATTTCACGCCCGTGGGCCACAAGGGGCGCCAGGTCGACGCGGGCCGAAGCCGTCGATGTTACCCAGGTAATAAGAGCGAGGCCGACATCGCGTCCCCAACGAGCCATGAAATCGTCAGCTTCGGCCCAGGTTTTCCCCTCGCTCCTTGGCACGGTGTCGAGCGTAAAGCCCATCTTCGGCGCCAGCCCCGCCAGCAGGAAATGGATCGATGGAAAACAGTCTTCGGCAACCAGAACACGCTTGCCCTTCAACTGCCCCTCGGGCAGCGAGCGCATCAGCATATGAACACCCTGGGTGACGTTTTCACAGGTGGTTGTCGACCCTTTCGGCACATTGATGATGCGCCGCCAGTAGTCGATGAAGTCCTGCCTGCGATGCAGGATGTAACCCCATTGCTTGTCGTCCGGCGCGGCCCAAACCTGGGCGAACTCGGCCATGGCAGCGGCCAGTTCCTCGTCCTTGCCGGGATACATCCCGATCGAATGATAAAGAAAGTATCCAGCGTGTCCGGTGTTGGTCAGCATTGCGGGCTCAATTGGTTTGGCATGGAGCGTTGCGCGGTTTTCCCGACAGACGGGTCCAAAATACTCTGACAGAATTGCAGGAAAATTGCAAAAATGACATTTTTTGCGAGCATGCTTCTCAATTCGCGCGCTGGGCAGTATACTTCCGCAAAAGGGGATAGGCTGTCCACCGCCGATAGGCGGGACGCCAGAAAAAGAACCAGAGCCAAGGGGAACACTCAATTGCGCGACCACCGATCCAACAGCTGCGCGATCTGACAGTGCCGGAAAACGGCGACACACTCCTTTCGATACGCGGGGTCACCAAGCGGTTTGGCGGCTTTACGGCGGTCGACGCCATGTCATTCGACCTGTCGCCTGGCGTCATTGGCGGCCTGATCGGTCCAAATGGTGCCGGAAAAACGACGCTTTTCAACACCTTGGCAGGCTTGATGCGACCGGACGAAGGGCAGGTGTTGCTCGACGGAATGCCGATCCAGGATCTGCCGCCTCACAGGATTTTTTCCTCAGGGCTGTCGCGGACATTTCAGATTCCCCGACCGTTTCCCGAAATGTCGGTCCTTGAAAACGTTATGATGGTGCCGCTGAACCAGGCAGGAGAATTGTTCTGGAACAACTGGATCCGTCCGGGGCTTGTCGCTCGCGAGGAACGCGAGGCCCGTGAGCGAGCAAGTGAGATCATTGAGTTTTGCGGATTGACCCGTGTGCGCGGCGATCAGGCGGATACCCTTTCCGGCGGGCAACTAAAGCTGCTGGAACTGGCTCGCGTGCTGATGGCCGATCCGAAGATTATCCTGCTGGATGAGCCTGCCGCCGGTGTTAACCCGTCGCTGATGGTCACCCTGGTCGACAAGATCAAGACGCTGAACGAGCGCGGCTACACCTTCCTGATCATCGAACACAACATGGATGTGGTCATGTCGATCTGCGATCCGATCATGGTCATGTCCCAGGGCAAGCTGCTTTATCAGGGCGACGCTGACGGTGCCCGCAAGGACCCCAAGGTTCTGGATGCCTATTTGGGGGATCTGCCATGACCGGCGCTGCAGGACATATCCTGGAAGCGACGGGCGTCGTTGCGGGCTATGTGCCCGACATGCCGATCTTGCACGGGGTCTCAGTCTTTGTTGATCCCGGTGAGATCGTCACTATCATCGGACCCAATGGTGCCGGAAAGTCGACTTTCATCAAGGCGGTTGCCGGGTTGGTTGCCGTGACAGATGGAGAAATCCGTCTGGATGGTGAGCCCATCACTCATATTCCGGCTCACCGATTGGCATCTGAGGGTGTCGGCTTTGTCCCGCAGACCGGTAACGTCTTCGCCACACTGACGATCCAGGAGAATCTGGTGATCGGTGGGGCGGCGTTGCCGAAACAGCAAGCCGACCGGCGGATCGAAGAAATCTTCGACATATACCCGATCCTGAAGGAACGCCGGCGTGAGAAGGCCGGTGTCCTGTCCGGAGGACAACGGCAAATCCTGGCGGTCGCACGGGCCCTTCTGACCGAGCCGCGGCTGATCATGCTGGACGAACCGACGGCTGGCCTGTCGCCGATGGCCGCGAGCGAGCTTTTCTCACTGGTCCGCGATCTGGTGAAGAACGGTGCCGCGGTGCTGATGGTCGAGCAGAACGCCAAGGCGGCACTTCGCGTGTCGGATCGCGGCTATGTTCTGGCCGAAGGACACAACAGGATCGACGGCCCCGCGCACGATCTGCTCGAGGACGAAGAGATCGGGGAAGTGTTTTTGGGAATGCGGCGCGAGGATCCGGCGCAAGCCGGGCAGGAGGGGAAAGCCTGATGTTTCTGCAGCACTTTGCAGACGGAATACTGAGTGGAGCGATCGTCGCCCTGGGGGCGATTGGCCTCAGCTTCACCATGAAAATGCTGCGTTTTGCCAATTTCTCGCATTCCGAATTGTTGACCTGGGGAGCCTATTCGGCGCTCATCTTTCTGGCCTTCTTCAGTGTTTTCGGTGGTTTGTTCGATCAAACCATTGGTCCGTTTTCCTTCGGTCTTCCGTTGCTCGTTGCGATGGTCGGTTCGTGTATCCTCACCTGGTTGATCGCCTATCTGCTGCACCGCTTCATCTTCGACCGACTAAGCAGAGCGGCGGGCCACATGACAATGGTCTTCGCCAGCTTCGGCGTTGCTCTGATCCTGCGCAATCTGGTTGTGCTGATCTGGGGTTCGGATCCGATCTACTTTTCCAATGAGCTGCAGTTTGCCCTTCTGCTGCCGGGTGGTGTGCGGGTCATGCCCGACCAGGTGTTCCTGCTCGGCTTGACCATCGTCACCGTTGTCGCGCTGCATCTGTTCATGACGCGCACCCGGACCGGCATTTCCATGCGGGGCGTTGCCGAAAGTCCCGACCTTGCACGGGTCAGCGGCGTCAATGTCGGAGCGATCATCAACTGGGTCTGGATCATCGGTGCGGCGGGTGCCGCCCTTGGCGGCGTGCTTTACGGGTTGACTGTCCAGCTTCGGCCAGAGCTTGGATTTAGCCTGATCCTGCCGCTCTTCGCCGCAGTTATCCTCGGCGGCACAGGCAGTCTTTATGGAGCAGTCATCGGCGGCTTCGTCGTCGGGCTGTCGGAAAATCTCTCCGTGATGATCATCCCGACCACCTACAAACCGGCCGTTCCGTTCCTGTTGATCTTGTTCATTCTTGTCCTCAAACCCGAGGGATTGTTCGGGGAGAAGGCACGATGATCGGGCTGGTTTCCTACCTCGTCTTTTTTCTGATCCTGTCCCTGGTCTTCGGGGTGGCCGTGCTCGGCCTGAATCTGCAATGGGGCTTCACCGGTCTCTTTAATGCAGGCGTCGCGGGCTTCATGGCGATTGGCGGCTATACGATGGCAATCCTCACCGGTCCCGCGCGTGAGCCTGTGTTCGGCGGCTTCGAACTGCCGTTTGTTGTTGGCCTGCTCGGGGCTATGGTCGCTTCCGGCATCGGAGCCCTCATTGTCGGTCTCGTCACATTGCGCCTGAAAGACGAGTATTTGGCCGTAGCCACGTTTGGCATCGCGGTTTCGATCCAGCTGGTTTGCCTGAATTGGGAATATCTGACCGGCGGCACGCTGGGCCTTATCGACATCCCCAATCCAACGAAGGAAATGGTCGACGGGCCGCTGGCGCAAAACACCCTGTTCCTGATCATCGTCCTGGTCATCGGCGGGCTGATTTTTCTGGCGCTCGAGCGCATCGTCAAATCGCCCTGGGGCCGCATGCTCAAGGCAATTCGGGAAGACGAGACCGCTGCGGCTTCCCTGGGTAAGAACCCCACGCGCATACGCATGGAATCCTTTGTGCTGGGCTGCATGATCATGGGACTTTCCGGAGCACTCTATGTCTCCTTCATCGGCTATGTCAGTCCGTGGGACTTCCTGCCGATAGTGACATTCCAGATTTGGACCATGCTGATCGTCGGCGGCAGCGCCAACAATCGCGGCGCGCTGCTGGGTGCTCTCATCGTCTGGGGCGTATGGACTTTCAGCGGTTTTGCCATCTCACGGGTCGTACCAGCCGAAATCCAGGCGCAGGGTGGTGCCTTGCAGGCAATCCTGATTGGCTTCATTCTGGTGGTCACGCTGCTTTTGCGGCCGCGTGGGCTGATCGGTGAAGAATTGCATGTGTCGCGTCACGCGCAGTCTCAAAAGGAGGCGGCAGAAACGACATGAGAAAAGGAACAACGTCGCCACGCCAAACGAAAAGGCCAATTGAAGTCTAAAGGGGATCCGGAGAGCCTGGCGACAGCCATCCGGGCGCAACGAACGGAGGAAGATATGTTGCGAAATCTGAGCATAGCGGCAATGGCCGCAGTTGTTATGGGGTTCGGTTCGACCGCATTCGCGGCCGACTGTCCCGTCAAGCTGGGAGCGGTGCTGCCGGTCAGTGGTCCAATGGGCCAGGTCGGCGAGCGCATCGCCGAGACAGGCCAATTTGCCGTGGATCAGTTCAATGAAGCGGGCGGCGTGCTCGGCTGCGAGGTCGATTACGTGCTGCGCGACACGCAGGGTCAGTCGGCCGTTGGCGTCGATGCCGCCAAGAGCCTTGTCGACCTGGAAGGTGTCCAGGCCCTGATCGGCGCCATCTCGTCGGGCGTCAGCCTGCCGATTCTGACTTCGGTTGCCGTGCCGTCGAAGGTGACCCAGGTCTCCTGCTGTTCGTCCTCGGAAAGCTTCACCGAGCTCGCCAAGGAAGGCAAGACCGACGGATACTGGTTCCGTACCTATGCGACCAACCGCAGCCAGGCGGCCATGGGAGCTTACCTGGCCGACAAGAGCGGCTTCAAGAACATCGCCGTGATCTATGTCAACACCGATTTCGGTGTCGGACTGGCGAAACGCTTCGAGGAAGATGTCGCCAAGATGGGCGGCAACATCGCTGCGATGGTTGCCTATAACGAGAGCCAGCAGAGCTATCGTGCGGAAGTGACCAAGGCATTGGAAAGCAACCCTGACGCATTGTTCCTGGTCGCCTTTCCGGTCGATGGCGCAACCATCACCCGTGAATGGCTGGCGCTCGGCGGTACTGACAACCTGATCGTCAACAACTCGTTGCGTTCTGACGATTATTTCCAGGCGGTCGGTCCGAAATACCTGCAAAACCTGCAGGGCTATGACAGCGCCCAGCCGCGCCTGCCGTCTGTCGACACGTTCAACGAGCTGTTCGAGGCCCGTTTCGACGGCCCGCCGAACGGTCCTGGCCTGCACTCCGTCTTTGATGCGGTGACCGTGGTCCTGCTGGCGATGGAAGCCTCTGGTGATATCACCGGCGAAAACATCCGCGACAACATCCGCAAGGTCACGGCACCGGATGGTGTAGAGGTCTATCCGGGTCCTGAGGGCATCAAGCGTGCCAAGGAGCTGTTGGCCGAGGGTAAGACCATCCGTTATGTCGGTGCCACTGGCGCACTGGCATTTGACGAAAACGGCGACGTTCAGGCTCCGAAAATGACCTGGAAGCTGGACGGCGACAAAAATGTCGAGACCGAGTACCTGACCACCGAGCAGGTGGCCGACATGATCAAGAAGCTCGACAACTGATCAGATGAAAACGGGGCAGGGGGCAAATGCGTCCCCTGCCGGTCCTTCTGCCGCGAAAAGAGGATTTCGGCCATGGCTGGCGCGCGCAAGCATGTTTTCAGCGGATCGATCTATGAGGACATGGCGGGCTATGCCCGTGCGGTGATCGTGGATGATCGGATCTTTGTCTCTGGAACGGTGGGAGTCGATTTCACTACGGGTGAAATGGCCGAAGGTCCCGAAGCGCAGGCGCACACGGCGTTCGACACGATCGAGCGAGCGCTTCAAGAAGCCGAATCCGGTTTGCAGGATATCGTGCGCGCCCGCGTCTACGTTCCCAATCCTGACCATGTCGGGGAGATTTCGGCGGTGTTGAAGGATCGCATCGGCTTCACCCGGCCGACCAACACCACGATCTGTTCGCCGCTTGCCGTTCCGGAGGCGCATGTGGAGATCGAGGTTGAGGCCATACGCGGATCCGGGAAACCGGCAGATGCGTGAGGCCGCCAGAGCGGAAAAGCAGAACGTTCGCCAACCGCTCGGTCGGCGGATATCCAGCCTGCGAAAATCGAAGGGAATGACGCTGAGCGAAGTGGCCGAAATCTGCGGCGTTTCCGAGGCAACGATGTCACGCATCGAAACCGGCCAGACCGACATTTCAGCCCATCACCTGTTCATCCTGGCCAATGAATTCGGTGCCGACATCGCAGAATTCTTTACCGATCACGCCAAGCCGCTGACCAGCGGCATGCGCTCCGTCACCCGCAGCGGTGAGGCCAAAGGGTACACGCTGGCGCGCTACGCGACGGAGGTTCTCTGCGCGGATCTGTCAAACAAGGACATGCACCCGGCGATCAATCACGTGACGGCCGAATCTCTGGAAGAGGTCGGTGGCCTCTGGTCACACGAGGGCCAGGAGTTCCTGCATGTTCTGAAGGGCAGTGTCGTACTGCATTCTGAATTCTACGTGCCGCTGTCCCTCGACGCCGGTGATAGCGTCTATTTCGAGGGGTCGATGAAACATGCCTATGTGAAATCAGGCAAAGAGCCGGCGACGATTTTGGTGGTGGTCGGGCCGTCCAAGGGGATTGGACGGTAAGGGCGCGGGCCACGTGACGGCCCGCACCTGAATTCGGTGTCAGGCCGCGAGGCCTTCCATGTCCGCTTCATCGAACATCCTGGGAAGGTTCAGGAAGCAGATCATGCCGTCATCTTTGGTGATGATGCCGTCGGAAAAGCTCGTATCGAAGGTCGCGCTTATTTCCGGAACCGGCTGAATCTCACTGCCGTTGACCGTCAAGATATCGGACACCCGGTCAACCAGCATTCCGATCACCTTGTCATGCAATTCGGCAACGACGATGGCGCTGCGCTCATTGGGTTCGGTTGCTGGCATTCCCAACTTGTAGGAAAGGTCGATTATCGGGATCACTGTTCCGCGAAGGTTCATGACACCAACCATTTCCGGGGGAGAATGGGGTATTGGCGTCGACGGAGCCCATCCGCGAATTTCCCGGATGGAGGTGGTTTTGACGCAAAATTCCTGATTGTGCAGCCGGAACGCGATGATCTCTACAGGTTGGTCAGCATAGGCATTTGTGGACATCAGAATTCCTCCCAATCTTCTGCTGCGGCACCGCCGCCAAAGGCTTGGGCCACTTTGCCCGTCATAGCGCGAGCAGGTGAGGGGACCGGGGCGGAGTCGGCATTCGCCGCAGCCGGTGCCGCCTTTTGGGGCTCCGTCGGCATCTCGGAAACACCGCCTCTGGTTTTGAACTGGTGGAGCAATGCGCTGAGCGCATCCGCCTGGCCAGCAAGCGAGTGGCTGGCCGCCGTCGACTGCTCGACCATGGCAGCATTCTGCTGGGTGCCCTGATCCATGGTGTTGACCGCGGTGTTGATTTCTTTCAATCCCGTGGTTTGTTCCCGGGCCGCTTCGACGATCGCTGCAACATTGGTGTTGATGTCGGCGACTTGGGAGACGATTTGCTCAAGCGCCTCGCCCGTGCGACCGACCAGGGAAACCCCTTTCTTCACCTGTTCGCCGGAGTTGGTGATCAGTTCCTTGATTTCCTTGGCGGCATTGGCCGAGCGTTGGGCCAGTTCGCGGACTTCTTGGGCGACAACGGCAAATCCCTTGCCGGCATCTCCTGCCCTTGCTGCTTCCACACCGGCGTTGAGCGCCAGCAGGTTGGTCTGGAAGGCAATGTCGTCGATCACGCCGATAATGTTGTTGATGGCGTTCGAGGAAACCTCGATCTCGCCCATGGCTTCGATCGCTTCCTTGACGACCTTGCCTGAGTGTTCGGCGTTGTCGCGCGTCTTGGAAACCAGTTCACCAGCTTCTTCAGCACGCTGGGTGGAGTCGGCCACGGTCGTGGTGATCTCCTCCAGAGCCGCCGCGGTTTCTTCCACAGATGCTGCCTGCTGTTCTGTCCGCTTGGAGAGATCATCCGCAGCGGATCTGATTTCAGCTGAGCTGGCAGCGATCTCGTTGGCGTTGGAGCCGACGTTGCGCATTGCGCTTTCGAGCTTTTCGACAGAACCGTTGAAGTCGTTGCGCAGTTTTTCCAGGTTTTGCGGGAACTGCTCATCGATGTTCTGGTCCAGGTTGCCGCCTGCCAGTTCCTGAAGGCTGTTTGCAAGTGTTTCTACGGCGTGCACCCGGGCGGTGATGTCTGTTGCGAATTTGACAACCCGGAACACTTTGCCTTCATCATCGACGATCGGATTGTAGGTGGCCTGGATCCAGATTTCGGAGCCACCCTTTCCAAACCGCTTGAACTCATCGGATTTGAATGAGCCAGCCGCAAGGTCAGCCCAGAACTGCTTGTATTCTGGGCTGGCCGCGTAGGCCGCGTCGCAGAACATGGAATGGTGTTGTCCCTGAATCTCGGACAACTGATAACCGACGGCCCCACAGAAATTCTCGTTGGCCGTGATGATTTCGCCGGACGGATAGAATTCGATAACAGCCTGGGCCCGAGACAGGGCATCCAACTTGCCGGAGTCTTCCATCGACTTGATCTTGCTGGCGGTAATGTCGGTGGCGAACTTGATCACCTTGACCGGCTTGCCGCCCTTGTAGACCGGATTGTAGGACGCTTCGATCCAGATTTCCCGGCCGCCCTTTGCCAAACGCTTGTATTGGCCGCTGTCGTATTCGCCACGGCCCAGCTTTGCCCAGAATGCCTTGTACTCATCGGATGCGGCGTAGGCAGGATCGGCGAACATCGAGTGGTGCTTTCCTTGAATCTCGGAAAGCTCGTATCCGATTGCGCTGCAGAAGTTTTCGTTGGCAGTCAGAATGTTTCCGACCAGATCGAACTCGATAATGGCCTGTGATTTGCCGACGGCTTCGAGCACGGCCTTGGCATCAGAATTGAAGTCAAACATGTCCCACCCTTCCGAAAGGACCCTGAATACTCACTGTGCGATTTCAAGCTGATACATCTCAGCACGGTTTCCTCGTTCGGAAACAACGCGCACCCCCACGACTGCAAGCTTTGGGGGTACAGGTTAAGAATCTTCTTCAAAGCGTTGGAAGAAATGCGAATAATTGGAAATTGAAATCAAAGGTAGAAAAAGCAAGCATACACAAGCATTTATGGGTAGAATATGTGCCGGCTATGCAACTACAAACAACGAAATCATAAGTGAACGCATGTGAATCAAATAGGCGCCAATGCGCTGCTCACGACAGCATTGCCGTGACTTCCTCGCAGGTCGCGACCGACGAGATAGTTGCGAGTGCTTTCAAGGTATCGTCGTGAACCTGCCGATCGAATGCCCCTGTTCCGTCGGACAGGAGAAGCGTTTCGAAGTCCCGCACGTGAGCGTCACGAAGTGTCGACGCCACCCCGCCATTGGTGACGATGCCGCAGATCACCAATTGTTCGATTCCGCATTTGCGCAACAGCCACTCCAGGCGTGTCATGTAGAAGGCCGAATAGGCGACTTTCTCGACCGTCAGATCGGCTGGCGCCAATTCATCGACAAGCTGATGTCCGAACTGTCCTGGACAGAAATCACCCTTTGTCAGGAACGGCCGCAGTTTTCTCAGGTGAGGCGAGATCAGCGGCTCGCCGCCCCTGGCCGGCACGAGGGTAAACTGGGTTGATACGATCCAGCATCCGGCGGATCGCATCGCCTGCACAACCGGCGAGAGACGGTCCTTCAGGGCAGCGATTTGAGGGCTCGTCTGTCCAGCCCGACCATAAGCACCCTCCGGATGCAAAAAATCGTTTTGCATGTCGACAATCAGCAAAGCGATACGGTTGCGATCGGCGTGAAGCGATGCGGTCACTTAGCATTCTCCCGGTTGACGACGAGATTACCCAGGGCGTCGACCCGAGCCTGAAAGCCCGGTTCGATCCAGATGGTCGTGTCCGGCTGCTCCAACACCGCAGGTCCGTGAACCACAGCGCCGACCGGAAGGTCCAGGCGGCGATAGACAGCGGCATCGTGCAGGGCACCAGCGAAATAGACCGGCCGTGACCCGGCGCGCGCGACGTCTAGCGAGGCGTCGCCAGACGGAGCAAGAACACGGGGATCGAACTTCGGTCGGCGCCCGATCACCGTGACGCGCAGATTGACGATGATCGGTTCGACGGCGTCGAGCACCCGTCCATAGGTCTCGCGATATCGTCGTTCGAAGGCCTGTAAGATGCTCTGGCGATCGAAGGAATCCGGTCTGTCGGTCTCGAGCTGCACGTCGACGGTGTGGGTCTGACCCGTATAGAGCATGTCGACCGAAACGCGGGTGTCTATCGACGAGAATTTCGCATCGGCGTTTTCCAGACGCTGGATTCCGGTCTGCGAAAACGTCTGCATCGCTTCGGTCAATTGCTCCTTATCGGCCGTTGAGAGCGGCTGGTTGATGGTCTGCACGAAGTCCTGCCGCATGTCCGCGATCACGCAGCCGAGCGCCGATACAATCCCCGGATAGCGCGGTACCAGCGCACGGCCGAGCCCAATCTCACGCACCAGGGCACAGGCATGAAGAGAACCGCCGCCACCGAACGGCATGGCGGCGAACTCTCGCGGGTCGTGGCCTCGTTCAATCGACACGAGCCGAATGGCGCCAGCCATACGGGCGTTGGCGACTTCGATAATTGCCTCAGCCGCCGCAAGTGCCGTCATGCCGAGCGGCTCGCCGATATGGGTTCGAATTGCCTCCTCAGCAGCCTCTTTGTCGAGGCGCTTGAGCTGACCGCCGATCGGTTGCTCAGCGTTGATGCGGCCGAGCACGACGTTTGCGTCGGTCACGGTGGGACGGTCATTGCCTCTGCCATAGCAAACTGGTCCTGGATCCGAACCGGCGCTTTCGGGGCCGATACGGATCAGGCCGCCAGCATCGATCCAGGCGATGGAGCCGCCGCCGGCTCCGATCGTTGTGATCTCGATCATCGGCGAACGGATGATCAAACCGAAATCGACCGATGTCTGGGCGGACAGTGTTGCCTCGCCGTCGGCAATTACCGACACGTCGAAACTGGTGCCGCCCATATCACAGGTAATGACATTGTCGAAACCCGACTGTCCCGCGAGATAGGCTGCGGCAAACACGCCCGCGGCCGGGCCGGAAAGGGCGGTGCGCACCGGCAGGCCAGCAGCCTCATGCGATGTCATCACCCCGCCATTCGACTGGACGATCAGGAACTCGCCGGTGAAGCCACCCTCGGCAAGGCGCTCGTCGAGGGTTTTGAGGTAGCTGCCGACCACCGGCTGAAGATAGGCGTTCAGGGCGGTGGTCGAAGCCCGTTCAAACTCTCGGATTTCCGGCAGCAACTCCGAGGATATCGAGAAGTGCTCGTTCGGCCAGACGGCCTCCAGAATGGCACGGGCGCGTTCCTCGTTTGCCGTGTTGGCATAAGCGTTGATAAACACCAAAGCCACCGATTGGGCGTCTTTGGCCAGCAGCTCCTGAAGCGTCGAACGCAAAGCCGCTTCATCAACGGGCGTTTGCATGGTTCCGTCGGCCAAGACCCGTTCCGGGACCTCGTAACTCATCGATCGCTGGACGATCGGCTCGTATCGACCGCGCAGGCCCCAGGTCGTCGGTCGGTCGCGACGGCGCATTTGCAGGACATCGCGAAATCCTTGAGTCGTCACAAGGCCGGTTTTGGCGCCTTTGCGTTCCAGCAGGGCGTTCGTGCCGACCGTGGTTCCATGGATCACCGCTGCGATGCTGGAAAGGTCGGGGACCCCCGTCGTCACACCATTAATGAAGCCATCTGCCTCACGACCCCGCGTGGAGGGGACCTTATGCACGGAACAAGTGCCGCTTTTTTGGTCAACGACAAAGATATCGGTGAAGGTGCCGCCGACATCGATACCGAGCAGCACGTCACGCGGTCGGGAATCTGAATTCATGCTGACGATGTCTCCCGCAAAGCCCGTGTCGCGGTATCGTCCACCGCACCGTCAACGATGACCACGCCGTAATCGCTGCGCGCCCTTTCGATCGAAACGAACCCGTCCAACACATCGGCGAGAACCCGTTGCGGTTCCCGCTTGTGAGGGTCACCGCATCCGCCGCCTCCAGGCGATTCCAACCGGACTCTCTGGCTCTTGCCGATCCGGATGCCGGTAATCTTCGAGCTCATCGGTGGCCGTCCCGACAGACCCCCATGTTCGTCACCGACGTCATAGGAGAACACGTTCAATGCACCCGGTTTGCCGCCGGCAATCGGCTGTGGTGGATATTTGCCTCGTTCGCCGAACAGGAATCCGGTCGCTTCATTCATGAATTCCATTTCGTAGAGTCCACCGAGGCCACCGCGAAACTCGCCTGGACCACCGGAATCGTTGCGCAGAGCCCATTGCGTGAATTGGACCGGATAGCGTGCCTCGAGAATTTCCACCGGCGGTATAGTCGCCATGGAAATCGGCGCGTTGCCGTGTGATAGCCCATCACCTTCCGGATGGCCGCCGTGGCCGCCGCCGAAAAACGAGAACATCACCCAGCGCGAGCCGTCATCCCGATGACCGGCAACCGATAGTGCATTGATTGTGCCGTAAGCGCAGGCATTGAGCGCTTCCGGAGCCGCCTTCGACAGTGCGACGAAGATGACATCGATGACACGCAGGATGGTTTCCGTATAACCGCCGACGGGTCTCGGTGCCGTGGCAGCCATGAGACTACCATCGGGTATCCGGATGGTGACCGGGTCGAGGACACCGGCATTGGCGGCGACATCATGGAAAACGTGTTTGAGCGCGACATAAACGGATGCCTCGGCCGTTGCCCGCGAAATATTGACCGGACCGGCGCAGGCATCTGAGGTTCCGGCGAAATCGAGCGTCAGCGACCCATTATCCACGGTGATTGCGACGGCAATGTCCAATTCACGATCGTCGATACCGTCATTGTCGAGATGGTCGACTGCGGAATAGGTGCCGTTTGGCAGCGCTCCGATATGGTCGCGCATTTGGCGTGCGGTACGTTCGCGCAGTTCGCCGAGTGCGCCGGCGATGGTGTCAGCGCCGTACTGCCCGATCAGATCGTGCAGCCGTTCCTCGCCGAGATTGAGAGCGGCGATCTGGCCGTGCAGGTCACCATATTGCGACAGTGGCAACCTTGTGTTGGCGGCCAGGATATCGATGATGTCCTGTTGGATCTCACCCGCCTTGATCAGTCGAACCGGCGGTATCAGAACGCCTTCCTGGAAAATCTCTGTGGCAGCCGGGTTGTAGTTGCCCGGAACATTGCCGGCCACATCGTGCCAGTGACCCACCGACGCCATGTAACAGAAGATCTCTTCTCCGGCGAAAACCGGCTGAACGAGCTTGAAATCATTCAGATGCGTGCCGCCATCATAGGGATCGTTGAAAATGAAGACGTCACCCTTGGCGGGCGCCCCGCGCTTTTGTGCATGGGAAATCACCGACCGCACGGCAAACGCCATGGCGCCGACGAAAATCGGCAGGCCGAGCTTGCCCTGAACCAGCGTATCGCCCGTCTGCGCATCATAAAAGCCATGACTGGCATCGTGCGCCTCGGCGATGATGGGGTTGAACGCGGCCTTGAAAAGGGTGGCGTCCATCTCATCGGCGATCTGCTCGAGACGTCCCTGCAGGACAGACAACAGGACGGGATCCATCAGGCGCGACCCCGGGCCGCGAGGGCGGGGTGGTCGTAGACCCATGGACGCCGCTTGTGATCTCGCGTGACAAATCGGTCGATTTCCTTGCCGTGCTTCATGACCACGTCAATGGGCTTCAGACCGGCGATCAGAAGTTCGCGCTTCGCCTCTTCCAGTTCGAATCTGTAACGGCCGGAGGGCGCCTCGACGGCTTTCTCCTCCAGATCCACGGTCAGGCTGTGCGGTTCAGAGGCGGCTTCAATAGCATCGGTAATCGTCTGGATGTGCTCGCGCTCGAGAACCACAGGCAACACACCGTTGGCAATACAGTTTTCGAAAAAAATCGTTCCGAAACTCTCGGCGATGATTGCCCGGAAACCGTATTCGTGAAGCGCCCAGACAGCATGTTCCCGCGACGACCCGCAGCCGAAATTGCCACCCGAGACAAGGATGCTCGCGTTGATGTAATTCGGATGGTTGAGCACGAACCGGCGGTTCGGGGCGCGGCCTCCCTGTGCCGCATCCGCGTAGCGCATATTGGCGAAAAGTCCCTCTGCGAGTCCCTCCTTCGAAACCCGTTTCATCTCTCGCGACGGGATGATCTGATCGGTGTTGACGTTGTCAATGAGCAACGGGACCGCGACACCCTCGTGTTTCGTGAACTTCTCCATCACTGTGCCTCTTGCGACTCTTGCGCGGCCGCCCGGTAGAGGTCTGCCGGATTGCTGATACGACCGTTAACAGCCGAATAGGCAACCGTTTCCGGGCTTGCGATGTGGGTTCTGACGCCAGAGCCCTGGCGGCCTTCGAAGTTGCGGTTGGTCGAAGAGATCACCCGAGCGCCTTCTCCGAAGCTTTCGCCACCGGCGTAGAAGCACATGGCGCAGCCTGCTTCACCCCAGGCGAATCCGGCATCCGTGAATATCCGATCAAGGCCTTCGGCTTCCGCGGCGCGCCGAACCTGAGTGGAGCCGGGGACACACACCGCCTTGATCCCTTCGGCCACCTTGCGACCCTGAAGAATGCGCGCGGCGCGTCGCAGGTCAGATAGCCTGCTGTTGGTGCAGGACCCGATGAAGGCGGCATTGACTGGCAGATCGGTGAGGCGCATACCGGGTTGGAGCCCCATATAGGCAAGTGCCCTGGAATGGGTTTCGCCGGCGGTGCCCTTCTTGTCCGCGGTCGGAACCGGCATGTCGATCGGCACCGCGTGTTCCGGGCTCGTCCCCCAGGTCACGATTGGGCTCAGCAAGCTCGTGTCTAGGGTGATTTCCTTGTCGAACTTGCTGTTCTTGTCGCTGCGAAGCGACAACCAATGGGCTTCCGCCTGCTCTTGCGTCTCCATGGTCGGAGCGTACGGACGGCCGGTTACAAAGGCGATGGTCTTGTCGTCGGGAGCGACAATCCCCGTGAAGGCGCCGAACTCGACTGCCATGTTGCAGAGAGTCAGCCGCTCCTCGACCTCCATTTCGTCCACCACCGGACCCGCGAACTCGACCATGTATCCTTTGCCGCCGGAAGCCGAATGGCGACCGATCAGGTGGATGATGATGTCCTTGGCTGTCAGCCAGGCAGGTGGCGTCCCGGTCAGGTTCACCCGCATTTGCTGGAAGGGACCGATCCGCAATGTTCGACTGGCAAGCGCGTGCTCGCAATCGCTGGTGCCGATGCCCCAGGCAAACGCGCCAAGTCCGCCCAACGTGCAGGTGTGGCTGTCGGGGCAAACCATCGAGATGCCGGGCAGGGCGATGCCCAGTTCCGGCGCGATCACATGAACGATGCCCTGGCGCGGATCGTTGACATCGAACAGTTGCAGGCCGTGGGCCCGTGCCTGTTTTCGCATCGCGTCGATAAACACTTCACCGCCTGGCATGCGCGTTTTGTTGACGCGACCGGGAGACGTATCGACGATATGATCGATGGTGCAGAACACCGTCTCAGGTGCGGCGATCGCGCGATCCTCTGCGACCAGGTGATTAAGGGCAACCGCCCCGGTGCGCTCATGCAACATGATCCGGTCGATCAGAACGAGTGAGGATCCGTCATCAAATCGCCTGATCTGATGGTCGGCCAGAAGCTTGTCGAAGATCGTCTTGCCGGAGCGTTTGCTCATGCGACGGCTCCAATGGACCTAAGGTGTTGAATCTTCGCATCAGGATACCCGAGGTCCGCGAGAATGCGATCGCTGTCTTCACCGGCTTCCGGCAGGTCGTGGCTGATCTCTCCGCGCTCCCCGTCCATCTCAATCGGCAATTTGGGAAGTCGTGCTTTCTTCTTTGATTCGGGCAGAGTCAATGTGTGGAAGCCGTTGTGGGCCAGATGGGCATCGTCCGGGAGGTCCTGTGGCCGCATGATCGGTGCAAAGGGCAGACCGGCTTCGGCCAGCTTGTCCTGAAGTGCTGCAGAGGTCATGTTTGCGAAGTGCTCGCGCAGGTTCGGCAGAATGTCGGGTCGCCGTTCAACACGGTCGCGGTTGGCTGCCAGGGTCTCGTCTGCGGCCCAGTCGTCAAAGCCGAATACGGTACAGAACGTGCGCCACTGCGTGTCGCTGACCACGCCGACAAAGACCTGACCATCGCTGGTGTCGAACACGTCATAGATGGCCCAGGCCGAGACGCGTGACGGCATCGGTTTCGCCGGCGTTCCTGTCACGGCGTGTTGCGCGATGTGCTGGCCGACCAGGAAAGCCGTCGTTTCATAGAGAGCTGATGTTACATGAGCGCCTTCGCCGCTCTGGTGACGGCGTTCCAATGCGGCCAAAATGCCGATCACGCCAAACATGCCCCCGGTGATATCGATGACCGAGGAGCCGGCGCGCAAGGGCCGGTTCTCCGGGCCCGTCATGTAGGCCAGTCCGCCCATCATCTGCGCCACTTCGTCAAGCGCGGTACGATCCTCATAGGGGCCACTGAGGAAACCCTTTGAAGATTGATAGATGATCCCTGGATTGATTGCCTTGACGGACTCGTAGTCGAGGCCGAGTTTGTTCAACGCCCCGGGTCTGAAGTTCTCGATCATCACGTCCGCTCCACCCAAAAGGTCGCGGATCACCTCAGACCCTTCCTTGCTTTTGAGATCAACGCAGATGCTGTGCTTGTTGCGGTTGAACATGGCGAAATAGCCGGCGCCGGATCCGGGCAGACGGCGCGTCTTGTCGCCGCCGATCGGCTCGATCTTGGTCACATGCGCACCGAGATCGGCAAGGACAAGACCAGCAGACGGCCCCATCACCATGTGGGAGAATTCAACGACCTTTATGCCATTCAAAAACTGCATCTTCGACGTCACCGGTAACCCTGCTCAGGGTGAGAGTCCATTCAACCCTTTTCCGCTGTCTGCAACAATAGGCGGAAACTGGCGGTTGGCAGGACTATAGAAATGATATAACAATATATCAATACCACATTTAAACAGTAGGCAGAGGCACCATGGATATCGACGTCCTTGTCAGCGAGGTCGGGCCCCGTGACGGTCTGCAAAGCATCGACCGCGTCCTGGATCTCGAAACCAAGAAACGCTGGATCGAGGCGGAAGCAGCGGCGGGGGTTCGAGAGATCGAAGTCGGGTCTTTCGTGAACTACAAATTGCTGCCGCAGATGGCGGACACGGCTGAACTCGTCGAATTCGCGCGAACCATTCCGGGCCTGAATATCGCGGTGCTTGTCCCCAACGCCTACGGCGCGAGAGCGGCGATCGCTGCGGGCGCGCACAAGATTTCCATTCCCGTCTCTGCAAGCGAGACCCATTCGCTCAACAACGTTCGTCGCACGCACGCGCAAATGCTCGATGAGGTGCAGGCCATCCGACAATTGGTTGACGGGGTGGATACAACGGACCGCCCTTATTTCGAGGCCGGCATCGCGACTGCCTTCGGCTGCACAATGGAAGGTCATGTTCCGTTGGCCGTGGTGGTTGACCTCGCCGAAAAACTGCTGGCCGCCGGGGCTGAGGAAGTCGGTCTTTCCGATACGACGGGCTACGCCAATCCGAAAATGATCCGCGATCGAATCCGCGCCGTGCATGATGCGGTTGGTAAAGACAAGCTCACCGGTGTGCATCTTCACAACACCCGCGGGCTCGGCCTCGCTAATGCGGCGGCAGCGCTTGAGGAGGGCATCACCACGCTCGATTCGTCCCTGGGTGGCCTTGGCGGGTGTCCTTTCGCGCCCGGTGCCAGCGGCAATATTGTCACCGAGGACCTCGTCTTCATGCTGGAAGCGATGGGGCTGCACACCGGGATCGATCAGGATCGCCTGCTGGCGGTTCGCGATATCCTCCACAAGGGACTGCCGGAAGAACCGGTCTACGGGTTCGTGCCGGATGCGGGTTTGCCGATCGGTTGGCAGGAAGCGCTGCCTGAAGCGACCCACCGCGCGTCGCCTGGCCGATGACATCTTTGTCTGATTCAGACAAGCCAGTGGATCCGGGCCAAAAGGATGTCGAGAACCCGGTTCCATCCAGCGCTGTTCTCGACACCAGTAATCCCACGCCTCTGTACCACCAGCTCTATCTGCTCTTCCGGCACAGGATACTATCCGGTGCATTCAAGCACGGTGATCGGTTGCCGAGCGAAAGCGTCCAGGAGACGACCTATGGCGTATCGCGTATTACGGCAAAGCGCGCGATGGACGAACTTGCCCGTGAGGGTCTGGTAACGCGCGAGCGGGGCAGGGGAACGACAGTCAGTTATTCGATGCCGCCGTCGAGTGTGTCAGCCGATTTCTATGGCCTGATGGAAAACCTGATAGCCATCGGCGCGACGACCAGCGTGGAAGTCCTGTCGTTCGAGTATTTGCCCGTGCCGGCCAATGTTGGCGACGCGTTGGGTTTGGAGCCGGGGGCACTTGTCCAGAGGGCCGAGAGGCGCCGTTCAAAGGACGATCGGCCATTCTCGCACATTGTCACATACATTCCCGAGGACATCGGCCGAACGTTCGACCGCCAGGATCTCACCGATCAGCCGATCCTGAAACTGATCGAACGCTCCGGCAGAGCGGTAGCGGACGCCGATCAGTCGGTTACTGCGGTTGTCGCTGACGACCTGACGTCGGTCATTCTCGACGTGCCGCAGGGAGCGCCGTTGCTGCAGGTCAAGCGTGTGGTGCGCGACAAGAATGGCAGCGCGGTCCAATATATCGAAGTACTCTACCGGCCGGATGTTTACCAGCTCAACATGCGCCTCGCGCGGGTCGATGACGACGGGGCAGACCGTCTTTGGGAAACGCGCGAAATGGGTTCGGTCGAGTAAACCAGTGAAACTCTATTTGATAGATGTTGTCTATCGCGTCGATCGATAGAATCGAATTGAGCTATCACTGGTCACCTCCTATCTCAGGTTTGTCAGGAGTGGTTTGTTGACCGCTCTTGGCTTCTAAATCCACACGAGACAAAGGGAGACTCGTTATGACGAACCACCACAAGTTTGATTTCTACAGAGGTGTCAGGGGTGACGAGGAATTCCTGATCAAGGCCTGGCCCGATGGCGCCTTCAGGACACAGCCTGTCAGCGAACCGAAATCCGATGCGCGCGGAGGTCGGCGGACAGATAAAAGTCGCGATTGAGACCTCGCTCTCTCGATCAAGGAGCCAGGGATCGAAGTCTGGCCGCAAATCGGTTTAGACTGCGATCCCGACTGGCGGAGACAAACATGATGGCGAGCAATTCGGATGATGAACGATCTACCGAGGGAATGGTCGACTACAACAAGAACTCGGCCATGCAGCAGCAACTGGTCAATCATCATGCCGGCCGCCTTCAGGAACTGACGAAGCGATTGGGACGAGTCGAGCCCGAATTGAGGCTCGTCGATTATGGCTGCGGCCCTGGACAAAGCGCCATTGAAGCAGTCGAACCGTCGATTGCAGCTTACCGTTCAACGCATGCCGACGCAGCGATATCGGTTTGCCACGCGGACCAGCCGGGCAACGACTGGAACGGTCTCTTCGGTCTCGTCAACGGGCCTTCGGGCTATGCCTCCTCTGGCATCCGCACAGGGGCAGCTGTCGGAAGTTTCTACGATCAGATGGTAGCAGAGGACTCGGTCGATCTGGGCACCTGCTTCATGGCCAGCCACTGGTTGAACCATGCCGTTCATCTAAATGCACCGGGTTCCGTCTGGTTTGCTGATCTCAAGGGCGCTGCGCGAGCCGAGTTGGCGGCGGTAGCGCGTCACGACTGGGTTCGCTTCCTGAGGCGCCGGTCTAGGGAGTTGCGGCGAGGCGGTTTTTTGCTGGTGTCGCACCTTGGTGCCGTTGCCGATGATCGGGAGATCAACGGCATAGCGGCGTCCGGCCATGGAACGTACCGCGCGATCCAGGCCGTAGCTCAAGACATGGCGACGGACGGCCTGATCGATCAACGGGCTCTGGACGGCTTTGTATTTGGCGTCTGGTTTCCAACTGAGCAAGAGGCTCGCGAGCCGCTGGAGGAGGATCCCGCATTGAAAGAGGCTTTCGAAATCGAGGAAGTCTCAGTCCTGCCGGCCCCGCGCAATCCCACCGATGTCTATGCCGATTTCATCGGCGATCCCGGCGAATATGCGCGGCTTTATGTCGGCTATATCCGCGGCTTTGGTCATTCGACATTAAACGCCCAGTTGTTCGAACCGAGCGCCACAGCTGATCGCGACGCGCAGAGCCTGGCGGATGAATTCTATTGTCGGCTCGACGATCTTTACCGAGCGAAACCGGGACAATATCCCGGCCAAAACTGGTATCTGACTGTTGTGCTTCGGCGGCAATGAAGCTGACTATCAGCAGCTCAGTTCAAAGCCACCGCATCACAGCTCGTCGAGCTTCGCCAGGATTTCCAACAGCCGCTCAAGATCATCCTTGCCAAGGATCTCCTGAAATCGCGCCGCGATGACTTTTGCCTCGTCGAGGTGGTTGTCGATGATTGTTTGGCCGGCAGGCGTGATCGCAACCGTCTGGCGACGACGATCATTGCTGTCCGCCGTGCGGGTCACGTAACCGCGTTCCAGCATTGACTGGACGATGCGAGTCTGGCTGGAGGGCAGGAGGCTGGTGCGTTCCGACAGAAGTGTGCCGTCCTGGGGGCCGAATTCGGAGAGCACCCGCAAGATCCGCCACTGCTGTTCGGTAATGCCGGAATCGGCGAGCATCTCGCGGATCGGCGCCATCACCTTTTCTCGCGCCCGGATCAGGGCGAAAGGCAGCGAGCGACTGGTCGACCGCAGTCCGGCTTTTGCGCCGCGATGTCCGGATGATGTCATGGTTGCCCCGTTCAACGCTTCTCTTTTTTGCACCACATATTAGTTGACATCGCAAGCAATAAATGATTAACATCGCAATTATTGATATCGCAAGGAGATCGCGATGCCGCACGTTATCGTCGAGTATTCCGCCAATCTGGAGGATGCGGTCGATTTCGCTGCCTTTTGCGAGCATCTGCGCAAGGCGGCGGTGGCAATCGAAGCCTTTCCGTCGGCCGGTGTAAGGGTGAGAGCGACCCGGGTCGACCACTACGCCATCGCCGATGGTCATCCCCAGCATGGATTCGTGGACATCTCGGTGCGTCTTCGCGGCGGCCGTCCTCTCGACGTTCGCAAGGCGGCAACGCAGACCATGTTCGACGCAGCGCATTCGTTCCTTGCACCGACACTCGAAACCCGGTCGCTCGCGCTTTCCCTGGAGATGCGCGACATCGACCCTGAGCTATCGCCCAAGACGGGCACCATCCGCAAGTTCCTGGGAGAACAGACCGATGTCTGACCTGAATTCCAATATCGACAAGCTGAACGGTTACCTTGCCCGCTTTCGTGAGGGCGGCATTCTCAATCGCATAGGCGGTGAGGACCGGCAGGGCAGTGGCGGCACATTAAACTCCGTGTCTCCGGTGGACGAGAGCGTCATCTGCAGCGTGGCGCAGGGAAATGCCGCCGATGTGGATGCGGCTGCCAAGGCTGCCGCTGCGGCGTTCCCGGCCTGGCGCGACATGCCGGCTACAGAGCGCAAGAAAATCCTCGTCAAGATTGCCGATGCGATCGAGGAGCGGGCAGAGGAGATCGCGCTTTGCGAGTGCTGGGACACGGGGCAGGCGCTGCGCTTCATGTCCAAGGCAGCCCTGCGGGGTGCTGAGAACTTTCGCTATTTCGCCGAACAGGTGACGTCAGCGCGCGACGGCAAGAACCTGCGGTCGCCAACACTGATGAACATCACCACCCGCGTGCCCATCGGACCGGTTGGCGTGATTACGCCGTGGAACACGCCGTTCATGCTCAGCACCTGGAAGATTGCTCCGGCGCTGGCCGCCGGCTGTACGGTTGTTCACAAGCCGGCGGAACTCAGCCCGATGTCGGCCCGCATCCTGATGGAGATTGCCGAGGATGCCGGATTGCCGCCAGGCGTTTGGAACCTGGTTAACGGTTTCGGTGAAGAAGCCGGCAAGGCGCTGACGGAGCACCCGGCCATCAAGGCAATCGCCTTTGTGGGCGAAAGCCGCACCGGCTCCATCATCACCAAGCAGGGGGCCGATACGCTCAAGCGCATGCATTTCGAACTGGGTGGCAAAAACCCGGTCATCGTCTTTGACGATGCCGATCTGGATCGCGCGCTCGATGCTGTCGTGTTCATGATCTATTCGATCAACGGCGAACGGTGCACATCGTCCTCGCGCCTCCTGGTACAGGACACCATTGCCGAGGACTTTCAGGCCAAGCTGATTGAGCGCGTCAACCGCATCAAGGTCGGTCATCCGCTCGATCCGAGCACCGAGGTCGGGCCATTGATCGGCAAAGAGCACTTTTCCAAGGTGTCGAGCTATTTCGACATTGCGAAGGAGGATGGCGCCACGGTCGCTGCCGGCGGCACCCGGGTTGGCGACAAAGGCTACTTCGTCCAGCCGACCCTGTTTACTGGCGCCAACAACGGCATGCGCATCGCCCAGGAAGAGATCTTCGGTCCGGTTTTGACCTCCATTCCGTTCTCCACCGAAGAAGAAGCGCTGCAGATAGCCAACGACATACCCTATGGCCTGACCGGCTATGTGTGGACAAATGACCTGACCCGGGCGCTGCGGTTCACCGATCAGCTCGAAGCGGGAATGATCTGGGTAAACTCGGAAAATGTCCGGCACCTGCCGACGCCGTTCGGTGGCGTCAAGGCCAGCGGCATCGGCCGCGACGGCGGCGACTGGTCGTTCGAATTCTACATGGAGCAGAAGCATATCGGCTTCGCCACCGGCCAGCACCGCATTCCGCGGCTCGGGGCGTGAACGAAGGGAGGCTCAAATGGGAGAGATCGTTCTCGCCGCAAAAATGACCCATGTTCCGACCTTGCTGATGTCGGAGCAGGAGGGACGCGTCAAAGGCACCCGCCAGCCGGCAATCGACGGGCACTATGCAATCGCAGAGCGCGCGGCGGCACTTGGCGCGGACACGGTGGTCATCTGCGACACCCATTGGGTGGTCAACGCCGGCTACCACATCAATGCCAACCACCGTTTCGAGGGCCTGTTTACCTCCAACGAGTTCCCGCAGTTCATCCAGGATCTTCCGTACGAGTATGAAGGCCACCCGGAGTTGGGCGACGCCATCGCAAAGATGGCGACCGAGAAGGGCGTGTATACACTGAGCCACCATCTCGACAGCCTCGAACTCGAATACGGGACGCTGGTGCCCATGCGCTTCATGTCGCGCAAACACCCGATGAAAGTGGTGTCGATTGCTGCCTGGTGCACCGTGCACAGCCACGATGAAAGCCGTATCCTGGGTGAGGCCATTCGTGAGGCGATCGAAGCCGGCGACGACAAGGTGCTGCTGGTTGCCTCTGGCTCGCTGTCTCACAAGATCTGGGCCAACCGCGACTACGCGGCCAACAACGGCACCTTCACCATTTCATCGGAGTTCAACCGCCAGGTGGACCTGCACGTGCTCGAAATGTGGAAGCAGGGCGATCACGCCACCTTCCTCAAGATGCTCAGCGACTACGCAGACTTCTGCTGCGGCGAAGGCTCGATGCACGACACCGCCATGCTCTATGGTGCGTTGGGTTGGGATGCCTACGACGCGCAATGTGAGGTGGTGACCGAATATTTCCCCAGTTCCGGCACCGGCCAGACCAACGTCATCTTTCCGGTCCAATAGGAGTTAGCCATGCCCGTTCCCGCTCCGGTTCTTTACCCGCCTTTCAACATCGTTCGGCTTTCGCACGTCGAATACCGTGTGACCGACCTGGCCAAATCGCGTGCCTTTTACGTCGATACGCTCGGCCTGCAAGTTACCCACGAGGACGCTGGCCAGATCTATCTGCGCGCCATGGAAGAACGCGGCCATCACTGTATCGTGCTGACCAAAGCAGACCATGCGAATGTGGGTGTTCTCGGCTTCAAGCTCTTTGACGAGCCGGACCTGGAAAAGGCGGAAGCCTACTTCAAGGGCAGGGGCTTGCCGACCGAATGGATCGAGCGACCCTATATGGGCCGTACGCTGCGCACCCGTGACCCTTGGGGCATCCCGCTGGAATTCTACGTGAAGATGGACCGGCTTGAGCCGATCCATCAGCAGTACAAGCTCTATCACGGGGTCAAGGCGCTGCGCATCGACCACTTCAACATGTTCAGCGCCGATGTCGACGCGTCGGTCGCCTTCTATAACGAGATCGGATTCCGCACGACCGAATACACCGAGGACGCGGAAACCGGGAAAGTCTGGGCGGCCTGGATGCACCGCAAGGGCGGCGTGCACGACGTGGCTTTCACCAACGGCGTCGGACCGCGTTTGCACCACACGGCGTTCTGGACGGCCAATGCGCTGAACATCATCGACTTGCTTGACCTGATGTCCACAACCGGATGGCTGGAGAGCATCGAACGCGGCCCCGGCCGGCACGGCATTTCCAACGCTTTCTTCCTGTATGTTCGCGACCCCGACCTCAACCGTATCGAGATCTACTGCTCCGACTATCAGACCGTCGATCCCGACCACGAGCCCATCAAATGGGACCTGAAAGATCCGCAGCGCCAGACACTGTGGGGGGCACCGGCACCACGAAGCTGGTTCGAGGAAGGTTCGGTGTTCGACGGTGCGGAATTGTCCGAGCCGGCCTTGAAAGCCCAGCCGATCGTCGCGCCGTAGGAGAGACACATGCGTTTTGCCACCTATACGGCCGATGGGCGCCGGTACTACGGCGCGGTCACAGACGACGGTATGATCGCGCTGTCACCGGATTTCCCGCAATGGCCTACACTTCGCGAGGTCATCGAGGCAGGTGCTTTGTCGGAGCTCGGAGCGGCAGCGAATGGCAGGGCCGTCACCCATTCGGAGTTCGATTACGAGATTCCGATCCCGGCACCGGAGAAGATCATCTGCGTCGGCGTCAACTTTCCCGACCGAAATGCCGAATACAAGGACGGGCAGGCAGCACCCACCAACATGTCGCTGTTCATCCGCTTTCCACGCTCCTTCACGGGGCATGACCGACCGCTGATCCGGCCGCCGGAAACGCCGCAACTCGACTATGAAGGCGAGATCGCCATCGTCATCGGCAAAGGCGGACGGAGAATTCCGCAAGCGGAAGCCTATGACCATATTGCCGCGATCACGCTGTGCAACGAAGGCACGCTGCGCGACTGGGTGCGACACGCGAAATTCAACGTGACCCAGGGCAAGAACTGGGAGCACTCGGGCGCAATGGGGCCGTGGCTGGTGCCCTTCACCGACCCTGCCCAACTCGACGATGTGCGCATCACCACGAAAGTGAACGGCGAGCTGCGTCAGGATGATCGGACGTCTCGCATGATGTTCCCAATCCGCCGGGAAATCGAATACATCTCGACCTTTACCACGCTGGTACCGGGCGACATCATCGTTACCGGAACACCGACCGGTGCGGGGGCCAGGTTCGACCCCCCGCGTTATCTGGTGCCGGGCGACGTGATCGAGGTCGAAGCGGAAGGCATTGGCCGGCTGGTCAACACCGTGGAGGACGAAACGTGACGCCGCAGGAGCACGCGGCTGCGGCGGCCGATCTTCTACAGGCCGAAAAGACCCGACAGCAGATAGGCCTGCTGTCGCTGCGCCACCCCGATATCGGCATGGATGACGCCTATGCCATTCAGTCGGCGCTGATGGCTGCGAAGCTGGCGGAAAACCGTCGTGTGATCGGCTGGAAAATCGGCCTCACTTCGAAAGCCATGCAGTCGGCCCTCAACATCGATATTCCGGATTCAGGTGTGCTGTTCGATGACATGCTGTTCGAAAACGCATCGACCGTTCCGAAGGGTCGCTTCATTCAGCCCCGTATCGAGGCCGAGATCGCCTTTGTCATGAAGGCTCCGCTGGCCGGGGAGGCGGTAACCCGGGAGGAGGTGATAGCAGCGACGGACTATGTTGCCCCAAGCCTGGAGATCCTCGACACGCGGATCCTGCGGGCCGATCCCGAAACGGGGACAACCCGCAACGTCTACGACACGATATCCGACAACGCTGCTAACGCAGGCATTGTGCTGGGTAAGGAACGCCATGCGGTCGAGGCTCATGATCTGCGCTGGACCGGCGCTATCGTCTCGCGCAATGGCGAGGTTGAGGAAACCGGTCTCGGCGCCGGTGTGCTCAACGACCCGGTCGAAGGGATCGTATGGCTGGCGCGCCGCATGGGCCAGTACGGACAGCGGATCGAGGCGGGTCAGGTAATCCTGTCCGGTTCGTTCATCCGCCCGGTCGAATGTCCGCCCGGCACGTCGGTCAGCGCCGATTTCGGCCCGTTCGGATCGGTTGATATCGATTTCGCCTGAGGGAAATCCCATGACGCATCCCGCTCTGGCCGAACTGGAAACGCTTCTCGGGCCGTCTGGTTTCCTGACCGGTGCGGATGCCGCGGATTATGCTTCCGATCTGAGCGGCAAGGGAGAGCCGGCTCTGGCCGTTCTGCGACCTGGGTCGACAGACGAAGTCGCCAAAGCGGTCAGGATCTGTGCCGACCATGGCATCGCCATCGTGCCTCAGGGCGGCAACTCCAACGTCTGCCATATGGCCGTGCCGCTTGCCGGTCAGCAGGCCGTGATTTTGTCGACATCGCGCATGAACCGGATCCTTGAAGTCGATGCGGCCTGCTCGACCATCGCCGCCGAAGCGGGATGCACCGTCCAGGCGCTGCAGGACGCGGCGGCGGCGCAGGACCGTCTGTTCGCACCCGACTGGGGTGCGCGCGGGACCGCGCAGGTCGGTGGCGCCGTGGCTACTAATGGTGGCGGTCAGAACGTGTTTCGTTACGGAACCACCCGCGAGCAGGTGCTGGGGATGGAAGTGGTGCTGCCGGACGGACGAGTATGGGATGCCATGCGCACCCTGCGCAAGGACAATTCGGGCTACGACCTCAAACAGCTTTTCATCGGCTCGGAAGGCACGCTCGGCATCATCACCAAATTGGTCTTCAAGCTGCATCCACGTCAGCCCGTGACCAATTCGATGATGGCCGTACTCACCGACATGAAGAGGTTGATTGACTATCTCAACCTGGCCAAGGGCATCGCGGGTGACAGCCTGGTGGCCTTCGAATTTCTGAACGGTCTGGGCATCGAAAGGGCGCTGGATCGCTATCCCGATCTGCAGCGTCCTTTGGAAACCAGGGCCGACTGGTATGTCTTGATCCGACTGGCTGGCACGGACCCGGTGGACGAGACGCTCGCGGCAATATTCGAACAGGGCTTCGAGCAGGGAATTCTTGAAGATGCGGTGATGGCGCAGACCGTCGCGCAGGAGCAGAACCTGTGGGAAATCCGTGAGCAGATGATTCCTGTGCAATATTTCAAGGGACGCTTGGTCAAGTGGGACGTCTCCGTTCCGATCACCCGCATGGTCGAATTCCTTGAAAAGGCAGAAGAAATCGCTGCTCAGCATCAGCCTGAAGCGATATCCTATGCAGTCGGTCACGTCGGCGATGGCAACATCCACTATTCCATTTTTCCGGCCGGCGAAGAGGGCCCTGAGATGGAGAAGTTGGCGAAGACCTATACGGACGAGATTGATGCGCTGATCTGGTCACTCGGCGGATCGATCGTCGCCGAGCATGGCGTCGGTTCGGTTTTTGTCCAGCGCATGCGCCAGCAAAAACCTCAAGTCGAATATGAGATGATGCAGCAGATCCGTAGCCTGTTCGATCCTCAGGGCATCATGAATCCCGGTAAGCTGACAGACCCATCCTGACGGAACGCGAGAGTAGAGTGGGCTGGTGGAAGGGCTTGGTGGGCAGCCGCGTCTGATTTCACTGTGTGAAGTTTTTTAACTTTCAACGCCATTCGACCGCCCGGTATCGGCTAAAGTCACTTCGACCGAATTGTACGGAGTGACCGATGAGTCTGCTGGAACCCAATCTCGACTTGCCCTTCAACATTACCCGTCTCAGCCACATGGTTCTGACCAGCCGGGACCTCGACAAGACGCGGTATTTTTACGAGAGCGGCCTTGGCCTCGAGGTGACGTCGCAGGACGACGAGCGGCTTTGCCTTCGGGCCATCGAGGAAACCGGCCATCATTCGTTGATGTTCGAAAAGGCGCCGGCCGGCAACGAAGGCGTGTGTCGACGGGTCGGCTATCGCATGTACGGCGATGACGATCTCAAACGGGCCCACGAGCATTTCAACGCAAACGGCGTGCGCGCCGAATTTGTCGAACGGCCCTATCAAGGGCTGACGCTCCAGTTGAATGACGGTGTCGGTGTGCCCATCGAGTTTTGCGCCACTATGGACCAGCAGGAAAACCGCATGCAGCGGTTTCACACCCATAGGGGTGGCAGGTTGGCTTTCCTCGACCATATTCAGATTGCTTGCCATGATGTGGCCGGGGCCTATCGTTGGTACAACGATCTCGGGTTCCGTTTGACGGAGTACACGGCCAAGGACGGCACCGATGAAATGTGGGGCGTGTGGTTGAAACGCAAGAACAATACCCAGGATGTGGTGTTCGGTAACGGTGCCGGACCGCGCCTGCACCATTTCGCCTATCACACGCCGGAGGTCAGCAGCATCATCCACGCCGCGGACGTGATGGCATCGCTCGACCTCGCGGGAACCATGGATCGGGCACCCGGTCGCCACGGCATTGGCAACGCCTTTTTCATCTATTTCCGCGATCCGGACGGACACCGCGTCGAGATTTTCTCCAGCCATTACAACGTGATCGATATCGATCATCAACCGAAACGATGGGACCTCAGCGATACCCGACGGTCACAGCTCTGGGGTTTTCCGGCGCCGAAGAAGTGGTTCTTCGAGGCGTCCGAATTCGAAGGCGTCGACGTCAGCGAACCTCTGATGGATGCCACACCGGTAACCCTCGAAGCATTTCTCGAAAGCTGGTGAAGCCGTGAAATTCGCGACCATTTTCGAAGACGGCAACCGCACCCCGGTCATCCAGGGAACGGACGGTCTGGCGCGCAAACTCGAAGACGTTGGCCTCGCCGCCGGGCTCGAACCGATCACCGATATCCTGTCACTGGTGCAGCGGTCGGGTGACGAGACCGACTTGCTTTCACGGCTCTGGGAGGCTGTTGACCAGGTTCCGGGAATTGGCTTGGACGGGCTGGACTGGAGCCCGCCTTTGCCCAATCCGTCGAAGATTCTCGGCGTCGCATTCAACAATCGAGAATTGATGAAGAAGGCGCATCGCGACCCGGGCGTCCCGAACTTCTTCCTCAAACCGCCTTCGGCGTTGCAGGCCCACGAAAAGCCGATCATCGTCGATCCCGAGTGGGGCGCGGTCATCCCCGAGCCGGAGCTATGTGCTGTTATCGGCAGGCGGGCGAAGCACATTTCCGAGGATGAGGCGCTGGATTTTGTTTTCGGCTATCTCATCCACAACGACGTCACGTCGCACGGGCTGAAGTTCCAGAAAGACTCGATTGCCGTCACCTATGACCGCGATATGGCCAGGCCGGAATTCTACACCTGGCGCAATCTCAACGGTCCGGACGATACCGACGCCTATTATGTCTATCACACCCGGTCGAAGGGAACCGACACGTTCGGTCCGATGGGGCCCTGGATCACCACCGCAGATCAGATTGCCGACCCGAACGACCTGCATGTGACCGGGACCCTGGACGGCGAGACTTTCACACGCGATCATACCGGCAATTACCGCTTCTCCATCCAGGCCTGTATCGCCGAAGCCAGTCGCTACTTCACCCTGGAACCGGGCGACCTCATATCTTTCGGCACCACCGGCAATGGGGCGGGGCGTTTCACACGCGGCCACAAGAGCCTGCTGATCGGCGAGGAGAAGGGCGTGATCGCCATCGAGATCGAACCACTCGGCCGATTGGCCAATCCGATTGTTCACCGCAAGGGGGGCGCCTGATCGTCCGCTCGATTACCAGCCGCCGGGCCGCGCAGCATACGAACCCGGTTCCGAACGCCGCCATTCACCGCGGGCTCCTGATCACGTCGTCCATTCTGGGCAAGGAGCTCGACAGCGACACCTATCCCGAAGACAAGGTGCGCCAGATCGCGTTGGTTTTTGACTATCTCGAAGCGATACTGGAAGAAGGAGGAGCCGAACTTCAGGATGTGGTAAAGATCGATCTCTATTTTGCCGACAAAGGTGACAGGCCGCTGGTCAATCCGCATTGGCTGCGCCTTTACCCTGACCCGGCAAAGCGACCGGCACGCCAGGCGCACCAGACGATGCTTCCCGAGGGCTGTTGCCTGCAAATCGTCGCCACAGCGGTGGTGAATGAGGAGACATGAGCGCAAAGGCTGTCAAAGTCGGCCTTCTCGGTATCGGCGAAATGGGTGCGGCAATCGCCGGCCGGCTCAAGGCGGCCGGATACGAGGTTGGCGCGGTGTTTTCGGGGCGCAGTGCGGAAAGCCTGACTCGGGCTCAGGAAGCCGGTATTGCTTCTTTCCCAGACTACCAGGAACTGGCGGCATCCAGCGAAATTGTCTTTTCGGTATTGCCGCCGGCTGTCGCCGAACAGGAGGCGCGCCGTTTGGCGGACGCCACCAAGGCAGCAGACGCCTCGTTCGTATTTGTTGAAGGCAATGCCGTTTCACCGGCGCATGTGAACGAGATCGCCGGCGCATTTGACGGATCGCCGGTCGATTTTGTCGACGGCGGCATCGTCGGCCCACCTCCGTCGGACAACGGCTTACCGCGACTTTATGTATCCGGAGCCCGATCGCACATTCTCACTGGCATGGACGGCATAGCCTTCCGGGTGATCGATCTCGGCGACGCTATCGGGTCGGCCTCCGGCTTCAAGATGAGCTATGCATCGGTGACCAAGGGCGTCAATTCGCTTCTGACCGCCGCCATGCTGTCGGCCGAGGATATGGGTTTTCTCGAAGCATTCCTGGACGAATTCACCGGCAGCCAGCCCGATCTCATGCGCCGCGCCCGGGCCACCATACCGCGCCTGCCGGCAGATGCCGGGCGCTGGGTGCGGGAGATGGAAGAGATACGCGACACCTTCGCCTCACTCGATCTGCCTCCCGGATATCATCAGGGTGCCGCCGACATCATGCGTATCCTGGACGCGTCGCGTTTTGGCACCGAGACCCGCCGGACGCGCGACAGGTCGCGTACTTTGGAGGCTACTCTGAAAGCCGTTTCGGAAGACCGAGCCAAGCGTTGAATCGATCCGCGAAGTATTTGAATCTCCGCCTAAGTAACCTGCAATAACCCCTTCAATAGATTCTGAAAACAGTGGAGTCCCTATTGGCTTGATGTGTCTGGCAATTGAATCGAAGCCATAGTGTGCATAGGTTCAACTGACAAAGCAGACTTGGGCAACGACGCGCATGAGCGAACACTCGATCGGACTGGCACTGGGAGCCGGAGGCGCCAGAGGCATTGCGCATGTCCACGTGCTGCGCGCCCTGGACGATCTCGGTCTGCGGCCGACTTCGATCGCCGGGACCTCCATCGGAGCGATCCTCGGAGCCTGTTACGCCCATGGCATGAACGGCGAAGATCTTCGCGAATACCTGATGGATCGGTTCGGCGATCACTCGGCGATCCTGGCCAGCATATGGGAGTTGCGGGTCAAAAGCCTCGAAGAGCTGAAGAGCACACGCCGGATAAGGCTGGGCGAGCTTGACCTTGAGCGCATTCTTGAGCGTCTATTGCCGCCAACGCTGCCGAGGCTGATTGAAGATCTGAATGTGGAAACGCAGATCGTGGCGACCCGATACTACGAACACGATTTTACGGTCTTTTCCAGCGGCCCCTTGCTGCCCGCCATATCCGCTTCTGCCGCCATGCCGGCGGTCTTTCATCCGGTTATCATCAACGGCGTGGTGCATATCGACGGCGGCATGACCAACCCCGTGCCGATCGATCTTTTGCAGGACAAGGCATCCGTCATCGTCGGTGTCGATGTTTCCGGCGGACCCGAGGGCGAGGAGGGCACGATCCCCGGCAAGATCGACGTGCTCTATGCTGCGAGCCAGCTCATGCAGCGCACGATCATCGAGGAAAAGACCAGACGCATGCGATGCGACCTGCTGATCCAGCCGAAGGTCGGAGCCTGGCGGGTTCTCGATCTGATGCAAACCGACGAAGTGCTGCAGGCAACTGAACCGCTTTACGAAGAGACCAAGGCGGCAGTCGGCAGGGTGCTGGAACGCGGTGCTTTGGCGGTCTGATGCCGCGACACGAGGGGCATTAACGCCGCCGAAACAGGGGATGACGTAAACAGAACCCGGACCTTGGGGGTGACCGTGATTGTACCGTTTCATATCCGCGACATGCTCGCCAGTCTTCGCAGCCGCTTCGATGCCGAGGCGGTGGATCGGAAACTGGCGACCAAGGCGCATGCGGTCGAGAGACTAAGGCCCGCCCGTCGAGCGAGTACTGACAGCACCCGCCGGTTTTGGGACCGCATAGTCGCCGATACCGACGCCACGGAAGCCGATCGGGACCTCATCCTGGACGATGAGACGGCCGATTCTCTGCAAGCCTACGACACCAACATCGAAAACATGATTGGCACCGTTAAGGTGCCCGTCGGTATTATCGGCCCGCTGCGCATCAACGGAATTCACGCCCAGGGTGACTTTCTGGTGCCGCTGGCGACGAGCGAGGCGGCCCTGGTCGCCTCCTATGGACGCGGCGCTGACATTACCGCCACGACGGGCGGCATTGCAGCCGCTCTCACGTATGATGGCGTGTTGCGCACGCCGGCATTCCGGTTCCGATCGACAGCGGAGACCGGGGTCTTCATCGACTGGGTGGTCCTCAACGCCGAAAAGCTCAAGGAAGTGGCGGAAACAACCACCCGACACGGCAAGCTCGTGTCGCTTGAACCGGCCATGGACAACGACGTCTGTTTCCTGCTGTGCCGCTACCAGACCGGAGATGCCTCAGGTCAGAACATGGTCACCATCGCCACGGCAGCCATGTGCGAGCACATCGCCGAACAGTCGCCGGTTAAGCCAGTGGCCTGGTATGTCGAGGGGAATTACTCCGGCGACAAGAAAGGGTCCTTCCTCGGCTTGTTGACTGGTCGCGGCGCCAAGGTGACCGCCAGCGCCACCATTCCCGCCGATGACGTTAAGCGCAAGCTGCATTGCACCGTGGATCAGATGCTGGCCTATGGCCGAATCGCCAACCTCGGATCGCTGCTGTCGGGCCAGTTGGGCGCCCAGGCTCACTACGCCAACGCGCTCGCAGCCCTCTACATCGCGACAGGCCAGGATGCGGCATGCGTGGCCGAGTCGGCTGTCGGGTTCACCCGAATGGAAGATCATGACGGCGATCTGTTCGTTTCGGTGACATTGCCCAATCTGCTGGTTGGAACCGTGGGCGGTGGCACCGGGTTGCCGAGCCAGGCAGCGGGTCTGCGCATCCTCGGCCTGCAGGGCGCCGGCAAACGCGCCGCACTTGCGGAAGTGGCGGCGGCGCTTTGCCTGTGTGGCGAAATCTCGATTGTCGCCGCCATGGCTTCCGGCCACTTCGCCAAGGCCCATCAGCGCTATGCGAGGCAGCGCGCGTGACCGAGGCAGATGCGGAACGCGACCTGCCGCTGCTTAGACGGCTCTGGATCTATCAGGCTGAACGCATTCCGCTGGCAAAGACCGCGATCCTTTTGGCCGTTTTCAGCGCGGCAAGCGTCAACGTATCGGCGCTGCTGGCCGGTCGCTCTTTTCCCAACTGGTCGGCCTATGCCGTCGCATTTCTGGTTTCGCTCATTATCTTCATTCAGTTGAGGGCCTGCGACGAGTACAAGGACGGGCCCGATGATCGGCGCTACCGGCCGGAGCGACCAATCCCGCGCGGTCTGGTGAGTCTTCGGTTGATCCTTGGGATCGGCGCGGGACTGGTTCCTGTGGCCGTGCTTCTGACCTGGTTTTACCAACCGGCGCTGCTCTTTCTGCTGGTGCTTGTCTGGCTGTGGCTGGCACTGATGACGGTCGAGTTCTTCGTACCCGACTGGCTCAAGGCGCGCCCGATTCTCTATCTCGTGTCGCATATGGCGATCATGCCGCTGCTCGACCTCTTCGTTACCGGCGCAGAATGGCTGCCGGCTTCCGGCCGTCCGGCAAGCGCCCTGGTGCTTTTCCTGGCGCTGTCCTTCGTCAACGGCTGCGTGCTGGAGATTGGGCGCAAGATCTGGGCTCCGGACAACGAACGCGAGGGGGTCGAAACCTATTCCGGCCTCTGGGGCGTGCAGGGTGCATCTGCGGTCTGGATCGCCATGACCGGACTTTCATTTCTGCTGCTGATTGGCGTTGGCCTGGCAACGGGACATGCGATAGCCACCGGTTTGCCGGCTTTGGCCATGCTGCTCTATGCCTGGTGGGTGGCGTTCGGAATGCGCCGGGCACCGGATGACAAGGGGCAGGCCCGGCTCGACACTGTCTCCGGTCTTTGGGTGTTCGTTTGCTACACGGCGGCAGGATTTGCGCCGATCGTCGGGAACTGGCTGTCATGAGTGCGATGGTGCTGCATCCCGGAAATGCCCCCCTGCCGGAAGCGGCCGGCGGCAAGGGCAGGGCGCTTGCGAGGCTTGCCCTTGCTGGGTTCAAGCCGCCTGATTTCTTCGTCGTTCTTCCCGAAGCGTTCGACAAAGACGGATTGAAAGCCGAGTTTGTGAAGGTCCTTGCCGAGGCGATCGGAAAACTGGGTGACGGCCCTTTCGCGGTTCGCTCCTCCGGCGCTCAGGAGGATGGGACCGACCACTCACATGCCGGACAGTTCCTCAGTTTGCTGAATATCGAGCCAGGCGACGTGGCTGACGCCGCCCATCGGGTCTGGCAATCGGGACATGAAGGCAGCGTCGCGGACTACCGTGCCGTGCGAGGGCTGGACGAAGCCGATCCTGCTCCGGCCATCGTCGTTCAGACAATGATCGATGCCACGGCGGCCGGCGTCGCCTTTTCGGCCGACCCGGTGAGCGGCTTGCGCCATCATGCGGTGGTTTCGGCAGTCGCCGGGCTCGGTGACCGACTGGTGTCAGGCGAAGAGGATGGTGAGACTTGGACGGTCGATACGGATCGAAACGCCATTGTCTCCGCGCCTGATGGCGAAACGATCCTGACGCCGGATCAGGCGCAGGAAGTTGCGCGCCTTGCCCATGGGATAGAGGAAGCCTTCGGAGCGCCTCAAGACATCGAATGGGCCATTGCCGACGGCACTCTGCATATCCTGCAGGCACGGCCTATCACCACGGAACTCAAGGCGCCGGCCCATTCGGACCCACAGGTGGTGATCTACGACAACTCCAACATCGTCGAGAGCTATCCGGGCCTTGTCACGCCGCTGACCTATTCCTTTGCCCGTTATGCCTACGCACGCGTCTACCGTGCGTTCGTTCGCATGGTCGGTGTGCGCGAGGACGTGATCTCGGCCAACGCGCCGATATTCGAGAATATGCTGGGGCGCATCGATGGACGCGTCTACTACAATCTCGTCAACTGGTACCGCGCACTGGCGCTTCTGCCGGGCTTCGCCGTCAACCGGGCTCACATGGAAACCATGATGGGCGTATCGGAGCCGTTGCCGGAATCGGTCACGGCCACGATCGGACCGGGCACACTCACAGGAGCTGCACGCTGGCGAGAATATGGTCGCATGCTGCGCGCCGGCGTGGGACTTGCAGTCCAGGCCATGCGCTTGCGCCGGACCATCGACGATTTCCAAGGTCGGCTCGATGCAGCAATCGGTCCGCAGTCGCTTGACCCTGCCTCGGCTGGCCTCAGCGCTCTGGCGGAGGAATATCGACGCATCGAGGCTTCGCTGCTCGACCGTTGGGATGCGCCGATCGTCAACGACTTCCTCTGCATGATGGCTTTCGGTGCTTCCCGCAAGCTGATGCAGCGCTGGTTCGGCGAGCCTGGTCTCGAACTCCACAACCACGTGATGATCGGCCAGGGTGACATCATTTCTGCCGAGCCGGCAAAACGCATCGCGGAGATGGGCGCCATCGTCGCGACCGTCGATGGTCTGGCCGACCGGATCGATGCCAGGGGCGCTGACGCCGTTGCGGAGAACGAACAGCTAAGTCGTGCCTTCGAAGCCTACATCGAACGTTTCGGCGACCGCTGTACTGAGGAACTCAAGCTCGAGAGCGTCACCCTGGACGAAGACCCGTCTGCGTTGCTGGCCGCGATCGCGGCGTCGTCGCGCCGACCGGCTCGGCAAGGCCATCAGACGGTATCCGACGCTCATGATTTTGATAACGTCGCCGCCGGCAAGCCGCTTCGGCGCTGGATCGCCAAACGCTTCGTCGGCTGGGCGAAGGCGCGCGTGCGTGACCGGGAAAACCTGCGCTTTGAGCGTACCCGCATCTTCGGCCGCGCCCGAAAGGTGTTTCTGGCGATGGGGCGGGAGCTGGCGGCGCTCGGCCAACTCCGGGATGCGCGCGACGTGTTCTATCTGACGGTGGACGAATTGCTCGGCGCAATCGAGGGATATACCGCGACCCAAAACCTGCAGCCCCTGGCTGATCTGCGTTGGTCCGAGATGGACGCCAGCGCTATCCGCCCGGATCCACCCGAACGCATGACGGTGAGTGGGGCAGCGATCAATGTCGCGGCCGAAATAGGTAGCGAGACAGAAGCCGAGGAAGCCGGCAGCGAGACGCGGCGCAGCGGAACTGCCTGTTCGGCCGGGACCGTCACAGCGACGGCGCGGGTTATCCGCGACCCGTCGAAGGAGAGCCTGCAAAGTGGCGATATCCTCGTCGCCCGCCACACCGACCCGGGCTGGATTGCGGTGTTTTCCAATGCATCGGCCATCGTTGTCGAACGTGGCAGCTTGCTGTCCCATTCGGCTATTGTCGCCCGCGAGATGGGCATCCCCTGCGTTGTCGCGCTGAAGGGCGCGACTGCGTGGATCCGCGACGGCGAAACGGTGACGGTTGACGGAACCAGCGGCGAGGTCACGAGGCAGCCATGACATCACAGATAGCCGGCAAGGCTGATTTCGACGACATCCGTTACGCCCAGCTTTGGGAGGATGCTGACGTTCTGACCGATGCGCTGGGAACTGCGCCAGGTGCGACGCTCGTTTCCATTTGCTCGGCCGGAGACAACGCGCTGGCTATGCTGACCCTCGATCCGCAACGTGTCGTGGTTGTCGACCTGTCGCAGGCTCAGATCGAGTGCCTCAATCTGCGCATCGGTGCTTTCCGCAATCTCGACCATCAGGGCCTCATCGAACTGATGGGATCGCGCCCTTCTCACAGGCGGGCCGAACTGCTTGCGACGGCGCTGAAGGGCGCCGACGAGGCCACAGCAGCCTTCTGGAAGGCGCGCGAAAGTGACGTGATCGAACACGGCGCCGGCGGCTGTGGAAAATTCGAACGCTATTTCCGCCTGTTCAAGAACCGGGTGCTGCCTTACGTGCATTCCCGCGCCACCGTCGATGCGATCTTTGAACCGCGTCCGAAGCCGGAACGGCAGGAGTTTCTCGACAGACGCTGGAACAACTGGCGCTGGAAACTCATGGTATCGATGTTCTTCTCCCGCTTTGCCATGGGACGTTTGGGCCGTGACAAGGCATTTTTCGACCATGTCGACGGGTCTCCCGCCGCACATGTGCAGCGCCGCATCCGCCATGCGGCCGTCGACTGCGATCCGTCGATCAACCCCTATCTCTACTGGATCATGCACGCCCGCCATGGCGACCACCTTCCCATGACCTGGCGCGCCGAGCATTTCGACACCATCCGGGATCGCCTCGACCGACTGGACATCCGTCAGGGGTCGCTGGAGGCGTTCATCTCGACCGGCGACAAAGCCGACGGCTTCAACCTCTCCGACATTTTTGAATACATGTCGCTGGAAGTCTTCGAGCAGGTTTACCGATCGATACTCGAAGCCTCGAATCCGGCGGCCCGGCTCGTGTACTGGAACATGATGGCGCCACGTCGCGTTCCTGCAGCCTTTCGCGACCAGATCGTGACGCGGGAAGAGGCCGAGAATGCCGGCAAGGCCGTCGACAAGGCCTTTTTCTACTCCGATTTCGTCGTGGAGGAGGTGCTGCCTTGACGCTCCCACCGGCGCTTGCCGTTCTGCTCCTGCCGTTCGCGGTCGGCCTTCTGGTCGCCGGCATGTGGCTGGTGCGCCTGGCCGGACGCCGCTACGGATGGAGTGCCGAGATACAGCGCAAGGCCGTGCATGTGGCGACCGGACTGTTTGCGATCTCGCTGCCCTGGCTGCTGCCAGAGGCCTGGCTAGTCTACGGTCTGCTGGCGCTGGCGGTCGCGGTAATGGCCGTGTTACGGATCCCGTCGATAGCCACTGCCGGGGCAGGGGCAGCACTTCACGGAGTCGAGCGCAAGTCCTGGGGCGACTTCATGCTGGTGGCGGCTGTCGCCACGCTCTATTTCTTTTCCGGTCAGGCAGCCGAACCCGTTCTCTACGTCCTGCCGCTCGCGGTCCTGACCCTTTCGGATGCGGCCGCCGCCTTGGCGGGTTCAAGCTACGGACGCATGCGCTACACGATCGAGGAAGGTCAGAAGAGCATCGAGGGATCGGTCATCTTCTTCATGGTGACGTGGATCCTGGCCATGGTTGCGCTGCTGCTGTTGTCGGATGTGCCGCGCGCCAACGTCGTTTTGCTGTCGTTGATCACGGCCTCCTTTGCCACGGTGGTGGAGGCTGACAGCTGGCGCGGTTTCGACAACTACTTCGTTCCTGTTGGCGTGCTTTTCCTCCTGGCCGTTCACATGGAGAGCGCACCCTGGGTGCTGTTGCTTCTGGCGCTCGGTTTCCTCGCCGCCTTCACGCTTCTTCGGGTCTATGGCGGTGCGCTGCTCGACATCAACGTCCACACGGCGCGTGCCTACACGGCCGCCCTGTTCATGATTGGGGCCGTTGTCACGCCGATCAACATGATATTGCCGGCGTCGACGCTCGTCGCGCAGGCTTACGCCCGTCGCCACAATCCGAGCAATGCCGGCCACCCGGACCTCGACATGCTGGCCATGCTGGCCGTGGTTTCCTTCGTCGCTTTCTTCGGCGGTCTTGCCTTGGACAGCACGGCGATCTCGTTTTACGCGCTGATTTGTGCCGGCATCATCATGCAATTGATAGTTCTGGCCGTGGCGGGACGTCCCGGGTGGGTTCGGGTCGGTACCGCGGCCATCGTGGTGATCGGCCTCTCAGCCATCGTCAGCGGTGTCATTGCTTTCAATCCGGAAATATCCCGCTGGCACGGGCCACTTTTGCCATTCATTGTGATCAGCCTGCTGGTGTGTTCGCTGGCGGCTCTGTTGCTGCCGGCCCTTTATCGCGATAGCCGGCATGCCAAGGTTGCCATCGTGGCAGCCCTGGTTCCGCTTGCCAGCTACCTTTATCTTCATTTCAGGCAAGGAGGTGTGTCATGACGGGCGACACCGATTTCGAAACGATCTCGGACGGAACCTCCAGCTTGGCTGTCTATCGCAACGCACCGGCATGGGACGGCAAGCGAACCGCGTCCCTGGGCAAGCTGAAACTCAAATCGGCCGACGGCGGCAAAGAGCTGGTTTCAAAAGCCAAGGCCATGCTGACGGCGGATGGGTTCGAAGCGCTGATTGGCCCGATGGACGGCGATACCTGGCATGCCTATCGGGCCGTGACCGAGAGCGACGGTTCGCCCACGTTCCTGATGGAACCGGTCAGCGGCGAGCATGATGTTGCAGTTCTGGAAACGACCGGGTTCGAGCCGATCGGCGGTTATGTGTCGATGCGGGCCGCCACCGTGGATGCCATTGGCGATCATCCGGAAGCGGCTGATGGTGTTGAAATCGTCAACTGGGATGGCGATCGGCCCGAGGACTTCTTTGGCGAGGTTTATGATTTCTCTGTCGAAGGGTTCGCCCGTAATGCGTTCTACAAGCCGATTACGCGGGAAGCCTTTCTCGGCCTCTACATGCCCTACGTGCCTTTTCTGAAACGCGAGTTGATCTTCTTTGCACGGACCGCCGACGGGCAACTGGCCGGCTTTCTGTTTGGAATCCCGGACTATAGCCAGGGCCCGAATCCGGACGCTGCCATCCTCAAGACCTATGCCAGCGGATTGCGCGGCGTCGGTCATTTGCTCGCCGATGCCTTCCACCGCAACGCGCTTGATATGGGTTTTGAAACAACCATCCATGCGCTGATGAGCGATGCGAATATCTCGCGCGAACGCAGCACCCAGCACGGCGCCGAGATTTTTCGCCGCTACACCCTTTTTGGACAAACGCTTTGACCACGCTTCTCGATGCCTTTGCCGATGCGGTCGACCGTTTCGGCTCCCGAACGGCGATCATCGAGAAAGGCGGCCGGGATATCAGTTTCGAGGATCTCGACATCCTGGCCAAATCCCTCGCTGCCGGCTTTGCGGCCCGCGGCATCGGTCCGGGCGATCGCGTGTTGATGGCGATGCCGGTCGGCATTGAGCTCTATGCCAGTCTTGCGGCAGTCTGGAGGGTTGGCGCGACCGTGGTCTTTCCGGAACCGGCCATGGGCTTGAAGGGGCTTCGCCACGCCGCTCGCACGACCAGACCGAAGGCCTTTTTGGCCAGCGGCCTCTATCGAATTCTGAGTTTCGTGATCCCGGAGCTCTTACGCCTGGAACTGCGGGTTTCGCCACAAAGGGCGGACCCGGGGCTGGCTCCTGACATCAGGGTTTCTCCGGCCGATATAGCGTTGATCTCGTTTACCAGCGGCTCGACTGGCGCACCGAAGGCAATCGCCCGCAGCCATGCATTCATGATGGCTCAATGCGATGCCATTTCTCCAATGCTGGAACCGCGACCGGAGGGCGAGCGCGACCTGGTCGCCTTTCCCGTTTTCGTGCTGGTTTGCCTGGCATTGGGGATCACTACGGTTCTGCCGGAATGGAAGTTGACCCGGCATGATCAGGTGGATGCGCAAACCATCCATGCACAGATCGAACGATACGGGATCACTCGGCTTCTGGTTCCGCCGGCCATCTGCGAAACCCTTGGTGACGCCGCGACACTGCCGTCGCTGCATGCAATATTCACCGGCGGCGGCCCGGTCTTTCCCGACACGCTCAACCGGTTGGCCGACCTGTGCCACGGTCTGAAGCTGATCGCCGTCTACGGATCGACCGAAGCTGAGCCGATCGCCCATCTTGATTACGCCGATATCTCCGCTGACGACCTGGATCGTATGAAAACGGGTGAGGGCCTGCTGGCGGGGCAGCCGGTGGATGCGGTCGACATCAGGATCGAGGATGGCGAGATCCGGGTCGCCGGCGCACATGTCAATGAATCCTATCTCGATCCAGCGCAAAACGCCGAGACCAAAGTGGAACGCGACGGTCGCATCTGGCACCGAACCGGCGATGCCGGGCGGCTCGACGAACGGGGACGGCTTTGGCTGTTGGGGAGAACCAATGCGCGCATCGGCGGCGTCGATCCGTTCGCTGTCGAGACGGCCGCGCGGTTCTGGCCGGGTGCGGAAAGGTCGGCGCTGGCGAATGTCGACGGTCAACCGGTCCTTGCCGTCGCCGGCGATTCCGCAAAGCTCGATCAATGGAAGTCCGCAGCAAAAGAGCTTGGGGTACCGGACGTTCGCTATCTCAGGGAAATTCCCCTCGACCGGCGACACCGGTCGAAAACAGACTATGTCGCGCTGTCGGACAGGCTGAAGCGGGCCTGAGTAATTTTTTTTGGAGCCCCGAGTCACAAACGGGTGTCCTCGCACGTCTTGGTTTCAGGTGGGCCAAATGCCCCCATCAACGAACCAAGAAGGACATCAGAGATGAGCGACATGCGCTTCAACATCTACAAGACGGCACCGGAACTGGTGCAGGGCCTGATTTCGGTCGAACAGGCGATTTCCGAGTCCGCACTGGACAAGAAACTCAACCATCTGATCAAGCTCCGGGCATCGCAGATCAATGGCTGTGCCTATTGCGTCGAAATGCACACCCGGGAGGGCCGCGAGGACGGTGAAACCAACGCTCGGCTCGACCAGGTAATCGTTTGGCGTGACACAAAACTCTACTCCGATGCGGAACGGGCGGCACTCGCCTGGACCGAGGCTTTGACCGACAATGACAGTCGTGCCGATCTCGACCGGCTTTATGGCGACCTGCAAAGTCACTACGATGCCGGTGAAATTGCTGCGATTTCGATGACCATTGCGGCGATCAATGCCTGGAACCGTTTGGGTGTCGCCGCCCACGGATCTCTCGCCGCCTGAGCCGGAACCCATGAGCGAAACAATCAAGATCAACGATCCTGCCGCGCCGTTCGAGGCGGCGCGGCAACGCCTGTGGGGCATCGCCTATCGGATGCTCGGAACGGCGGCGGAAGCCGACGACATCGTGCAGGAGACCTTTCTGCGCTGGCAGAATGCCGACCGGAGCAAGATCAGGGTTGCTGAGGCCTGGCTGGTGCGCACCTGCACGCGACTGGCCATCGATTCCTTGCGGGCGGCAAAGCGTCAGCGCATTGACTATGTCGGCCCTTGGCTTCCCGAGCCGATCGCCGTTGTCGAACCGGAGGCGGAACTGGCCGACACCCTGTCGATGGCATTCCTGCTGGTGCTTGAACGGCTGACGCCCGCAGAACGCGCCGCCTTTCTGCTGCGGGAGGTTTTCGACTACGACTACGCCAGGGTTGCCGAGATCCTGGGTCGAAGCGAGACAGCTTGCCGCCAACTTGTCGCGCGTGGGCGTCGCCACGCTCGTCAGGAACGTCAGCGTTGGGTGCCGCCCAAGGAGACGGGTGCTCAGCTTCTGGACGAATTCCTGTCGGCGATCCGGACCGGTGAATTGGCCTCACTGGAGACGCTGCTCAGCCGCGATGTTGAGATGTGGGCCGATGGCGGTGGCAAGGTCCTGTCGGCGACCAATGTTATCAGCGGGAGCGATCGCGTGGCGCGTTTCCTTGACGGTCTTTGGCGAAAGCACTGGTCAAGAGGCAGCATTGAAGCCGTGACCGTCGGCGGACTGCCCGGCTTTGTCATCACGGTCGGCGAAAGGATCCATGCGGCGGTCGGGCTTGACATCGATGTCGACCGCCGCATCCAGCGGGTTCTGGTGGTTCGCAATCCGGACAAACTGGCCGGGTTGGCTCATTAGTCTAGTCGTTGGCTTCCGGTGGCAGGAAGTCGACTTCGTGCCGTGCTGAGACCTTCACCACTTCTTCCGGATCTTCCAGATTGTGGAGATTGTTGAAGAGCTCTTCGAGTTTGCGGGCCGGCGACACCCAGAACATTGCACGGGCCGGCTTGTCGGATTTGTTGAAATAGCCATGCGGGATGCCTCTTGGCATGCGCACAAGGTCTCCGGCCTCGGCCTTTACCCACTGGCCGTCAAGTTTCAGGTCAAGCACGCCTTCCTGGACCAGGATGAATTCGTCCTGGGTGGGATGCACGTGCACCGGAACGAATTGACCGGGTTCAGAGTTGGTCTCGAACGCGAAGGTCGAGTCGCAGCAGGCTTTCGGATAGTAGGTCTGGCCAAGAATGTTCCAGCTCTTGTCGGCGTGGCCTGTGCCATTGCGGGTGATGCCCTTTTCGAGGTCTTGGGTCATGCGTCTCCTCCCTGTGTATGGTCTCTGGATATTTAGAGCTTAAAGAATGCAGCGTGCTTTCAGCGTTGTCTATCCGATAAGCGCAAAAACGATCCGATGACTGGAAACGACCGACAACCGATTTGACTTCGTCCGGTGGCCTCGTCATGGGTAGATTCAACCCCTTGTTCCCTTCGGAGGTCACCTTGCTGGAACGTTCAAATCTTGCAGAAAACGCGCTGCAAGCGCTCCATGACGAGGCCTATGACAGGCCGTTCAATCGACAGGACTTGAACCACGAAGGCATGATCTTCACGGGCGGGCGACCGGCACAATCGCTCGACGGCGAATGGAATTTTTGCGTCGACCTGCTCGACACCGGACTACGGCAAAAATGGTACGCCATGGAGAAAGTGCAGGCCGAAGAGCGCACCGAGCCATGGGACTACGACCCGCATGAGGGGGAGACAGTGCCGGTGCCATCCTGTTGGCAGATGCTGAAGGAGAAGTGGTACTTCTTCGAGGGCAGTGCCTGGTATTCGCGACCCCTGGATATGCCGGACGACGGGAACGGTCGCCGTCGCTTCATGCGGGTCGGCGCCGCGCAGTATGACTGCAAGGTGTTCCTCAACGGAGAGTTTCTCGGCAACCACTATGGGGGATCGACGCCGTTCTTCTGTGAGCTTACGAACCAATTGAAGGCTGGGCGCAACTGGCTGATGCTGGTCGTCAACAACTCCCGCACCCTCGACCGGGTTCCGATGCGCAACACCGACTGGTTCAACTACGGTGGTGTCTATCGCGAGGTTGCGCTCTTCGAAACGCCGCCGATCGTCATTCGCGACCTGTTCGTCCATCTGGTGCCGGACGGTACCTATTCCAACATCGCTGTCGAGGTGGAGGTTGAAACGAACGAGCCGGTCGAAGCACGGCTGCGAATTCCCGAACTCGATATCGACGAGCCGATCGAACTTGACGGACTGGGCAAGGGCAGAGCGGTCATCTCGGCAGTCCCGGAACTCTGGTCACCGGACGATCCAAAACTCTACGAGGTCGAATTCACCGCCGGTCCGGACCGTGTGTCTGATCGCGTCGGCTTTCGTCAGGTCGACCGGGTGGGAGAGGCAATTCATCTCAACGGGAAGCCTCTGTTCCTGCGCGGCATTTCCGTTCACGAGGACGATGCGGCGCACGGCAAAGTGACCGATGAAGCGGATCTCCAACGGCGCTTCGAGCACGCGCGCGACCTCAATTGCAATTTCCTCCGGCTGGCGCATTACCCGCATCACGAGCGCGCTGCGCAATTGGCCGATGAATTGGGCTTCCTGCTGTGGGAGGAAATTCCGGTCTATTGGGCGATCGCCTTCGACAATCCCGACACGTTTCAGGATGCGCGGAACCAATTGCTCGAGTTGATCAAAAGGGATCGGAACCGCGCCAGCGTCATCATCTGGTCGGTCGGCAACGAAAACCCGGATACCGATGCCCGGCTCGACTTCATGCGCCGTCTGGCAGAGGCGGCGAAGGCCGCGGATCCGACTCGGCTGACGTCGGCGGCCTGCCTGGTGAACCATGCCAGGATGCGCATCGATGATCGCTTGGCTGACCATATCGATGTCATCGGCATCAACGAATATTACGGCTGGTACGAGGAGGATTTCGAAGACCTCGCCGCCATCGGCCGTAATTCCAAGCCAGGCAAGCCGGTGGTCATCTCCGAGACCGGAGCCGATGCCGACATCACCGAACACGGACCGAAACGCCACCTTTTCAGCGAGGCCTACATGACGGAGGTCTACCGAAAGCAGATTGCCATTTTGCGCTCGATTCCCTTCGTCGCCGGAATGACGCCCTGGATCCTCTATGACTTCCGCTGCGAGCGGCGGCAGAACGTTTTCCAGCGCGGCTATAACCGCAAAGGCCTGATCGCCGCCGACAAGGCTACGCGTAAGGAAGCCTTTTCCGCATTGGCAGCCTACTACGATGAACGACGCCAGGAAGACTCATCTGCTGGTGGAGGAAGCCTGACTGAATCGAATTCTTCGTAGCTCATCTCAACGCCCTGAAAGAATTCGATTATCTGCGCACGCACGGTCGCCGCAGATCGCCAAATTGTACACGTTGGTGTTGAAAAGATCGCACGAACCTGTGCAGTCTCCGTTCCACTGACGGCACTGGAACCAGTGATTCAGTGTCGATTCCATTACGGCTATTCAGGCGTGAACGCATGGACAAATTGCGCATCATCGGCGGAAACAGACTGCAGGGCGCCGTGCCGATATCCGGGGCAAAAAACGCTGCTCTGCCGCAAATAGCCGCGTCGCTTTTGAGTCCACATCCGCTCGAGTTGAGTAACCTGCCAACCGTCACCGACGTCGAAAAGATGCTGGGCGTGGTCACCCAGCACGGCGTCAGTGTTTCGCGCTCGGGCCAAACGGCGATCATCGACGCCGGTGCTGCCCAATCCGAGGAAACGTCCTACGACACCGTTCGGCGTATGCGGGCAACCGTGCTGGTGCTCGCCCCGCTGCTCGCTCGTTTCGGCCATGCCCGTGTGTCCATGCCCGGTGGCTGTGCTATCGGCGCGCGGCCGGTCGACATGCATATCAGGGCGCTGGAAAGCCTCGGTGCGGAGATCGAGGTTGAGGGCGGCATGATCGTGGCCGCAGCCCCGAACGGATTGACTGGCGCCCGCATCGTTCTCGGATCGCCTTCTGTCGGGGCCACTCACACGGCAATGATGGCAGCGACGGCCGCCGCTGGCGAAACGGAAATTCTCAATGCCGCCCGCGAGCCGGAAGTCGCCGATCTTGCCGCCTGCCTCAACGCAATGGGCGCCCACATCGAAGGCGCCGGCACCCACCGCATCCTGATCCAGGGCGATCGTGGATGGCGAAAGGCGACGCACGAGATCATTCCGGACCGCATCGAAGCCGGTACCTATGCCGTTGCCGCTGCCATCACCGGCGGTCAGTTGGAGCTGACCCGTGCGCGTCTCGAACATATGGCGTCGGTGGTGCAGCTGCTCGAGGCAACCGGAACCAGCGTCTGGCCGGGCGATCGCGGACTGGTGGTTTCCCGAGATGGACCCTTGAAGGCTGCCGATCTGACGACCGAGCCCTATCCGGGGTTCCCAACCGACCTGCAGGCTCAGTTCATGGCGCTCATGTGCGGTGCCGAGGGCGCGTCGCTGCTGCGCGAAACAGTGTTCGAAAACCGCTTCATGCATGTGCCGGAACTGATGCGTCTCGGCGCCGACATCAAGCTTCAGGGAACAACTGCGCTGGTTCGAGGTGGTGCTCCGTTGAAGGGGGCCCAGGTCATGGCGACCGATCTGCGTGCATCGGTCTGCCTGGTTCTGGCCGGCCTGGTGGCCGAGGGCGAGACTGTCGTCAACAGGATCTATCACCTTGACCGTGGTTACGAGCGGCTGGATCGCAAGCTGCGTCTCTGTGGCGCCGATATCGAGCGGGTGGCCTGATGGGCACTCAGCATTTTCTCGGTGTCGACGGTGGCGGGACGGGCTGCCGTGCCCGTGTCGAAGATGCAGATGGGAACGTGCTCGGGCAGGGGCTGTCCGGTCCGGCTGCCGCGCGTCTTGGGGTCGAAAAGGCCTGGGACTCGATATCCAAGGCCTTCGAAGCCGCAATCGATGACGCAGGCCTGAGCGAATCCGAATTGTCTTCAATGGTCGCCGGCGTTGGTCTTGCGGGCATTGGCCGCAAAGGCGTCATGCAGGCGTTCCAGGTCATCGAACATCCCTTTGCCAGTATTGGTTTCGCCACCGACGGCGAGACGGCTTGCCTGGGCGCTCATGGTGGGCGCGATGGCGCCATCGTCATTAGCGGAACGGGGTCCGTTGGTCTCGGCTTTGTCGACGGGCGGGGATTGCGCGTCGGCGGATACGGTTTTCCGATTTCCGATGAAGGCAGCGGTGCCGATCTCGGTTTGAACGCGGTTCGGCTGGCGTTACGCGCCCATGACGGTCGGCACGAACAGACGCCCTTGCTCGCCGAAGTCGTCCAACGTTTCGGAGGTGATCCGGCCGAAGCGATTGCCTGGATGGACCGCTCCACGGCGACCGATTACGCGGCTTTCGCGCCGATGGTGCTTCGCCACGCCGACCAGGGCGACCCGGCCGGGCGCCGCATCGTCCAGGGGGCCGCGGAGCAGATCGATACGATTGTCCGGGTGCTGGTTGAGAAGGGCGCACCCCGGGTGACGCTGCTCGGTGGGCTGTCCACATCGCTTGAACCGTGGCTGGCGCCGGACGTTCGACGACGCCTCAAACCGGCGGACGGGGACGCCGTCTCGGGTGCAATCATTCTCGCCAAACGATCGCTTTCGCAGCGCTGAGTGGGAATTCTCAAAGGAATAATCGACGCGCAGAGTCGAATATAATATTCCAATTCATATTTGACAGTGAGAATATAAAATTCTAAAACGTTAACGAAGGCCGCCGATGAAGCGGCTCAAGAACGGCCGGACCATAAAGGCGGGCAATGACGGAACAGGGATTGATAACGGAGCTTGAGCGGCTCGTGTCGGAGGGCCGCAACCCCGATACGATGGGCATCGATCTGCTGCCGACAATCGACATCCTGCGCAAGATCAATCAGGAAGACAAAAGCGTTCCCATCGCCGTGGAACGGGTCATTCCCGAAATAACAATGGCCGTCGACCGGATAGTCGAGGCGTTTCGCAGGGGCGCGCGACTGATCTACATGGGTGCCGGAACCAGTGGCCGCCTCGGTGTCCTGGATGCCTCCGAATGCCCGCCTACCTTCGGCGTTTCCGACGACATGGTTATCGGTCTGATTGCCGGTGGGACCGACGCGTTGATGCGGGCGATGGAGGGTGCGGAAGACGATGCGCAGGTCGGCGCGCAGGATCTCCGTGACATCGGTCTGACCGCCGACGACGTGGTTGTCGGCATCGCGGTCAGCGGCCGGACACCTTATGTCATCGGTGGTCTGAGATATGCCAATCAGGTGGGGGCAACGACGGTCGCCCTGTCGTGCAACACCACCTCGGTCATTGCCGGAATTGCGGACATCGCGATTTCGCCAGTTGTCGGACCCGAAGTGTTAACGGGATCGACGCGGCTGAAATCAGGCACTGCGCAGAAGCTTGTGTTGAACATGCTGACGACGGCGAGCATGATCCGCATCGGCAAGAGCTATCAGAACCTGATGGTTGACGTGAATCCGAGCAACCGCAAACTGTTCGCCAGGGCGGCCAGGATCGTCATGCAGGCAACGGGATGTACAGCTGAAGAAGCACGCGATGCTCTCGACAAAACCGGCGATGACGTCAAACTGGCGATCCTCGTTACGATGACCGGAATGCAGGTCGATGAAGCGCGGGCCTCGCTGCTGAAGGCCGACGGATTTCTTCGCAAGGCAATAGGTGAAAGACTTGCATAGTGCAGGCACCACAAACGAACCAAAACAGGGAGTAGACACGATGACAATGCAAATAACAGGCAAGATTCTGACGGGCGTGGCCGCGGTGGCGATGCTCGGTATGACGGCGTTTGCGACGCCGTCGGAGGCTGCCAATCTCAAGTTTGCCTGGGCGCAGGACGCCACCGGGCTGGATCCGCACAAGCAGACGGCATTTCCCTCCCTGCGGCTGCTTGAACTTGTCTACGAGCCCCTGGTGCGGCTTGATGCTGACCTGCAGATCGTGCCGGCTGTTGCCGAGGCGTGGGAATTCTCGCCCGACGGCTTGCAATTGACCTTCAAGATCGATCCCAACGCCAAGTTCCAGAACGGTGCGGCGGTCACGGCGGCTGACGTGAAGGCGTCCTTCGAGCGCATCCTGAATGAAGACACCGGCGCGGTCGCGCGGGCCAACTTCCTCTCCATCGACAGCATCGATACGCCTGACGACAAGACGGTGGTCTTCAAGTTGAAGCAGCCTGACACCCCGATGCTCACCGCCATGACCGACGTCAATGCGGCTGTCGTTCCGGCGAGCGAGATCGCCGCCGGCACCATCGGAACGAAAACCGTCGGATCGGGTCCGTTCAAACTGGACAACTGGGATCCCAACTCCAAGGCGAGCCTCAGCGCCAATGCCGACTGGGCAGGCGGCAAGCCGGGCGTCGATGGCATTGACATCAGCGTGCTACCGGACGAAACGGCAATTCTGGCCGCGCTGCGCACGGGGCAGGTCGACTTCGCACTGTTGAACGATCCGCTGGTCGCCACCCTGGTGCCGCGCGAAGAGAATCTGCAGCTCAACCGCCGTCCGGTCCTGTCCTATCACGTGCTGCAGCTCAATCCTTCGCGGGAGCCGCTGACCGAACTCGGCGTGCGCCAGGCCATTTCCTGCGCGATTGACCGGCAGGAGGTGCTCGACACCGCCTCGCTGGGTGAGGGCAGGGTGACCGGGCCGCTGACCATCCCGGCCTATTCGACCGACACCAGCGAGCTGTTCTGCTACAGCCGTGACGTCGAGAAGGCGAAGAAACTGCTGGCCGATGCCGGTTATCCGGATGGCTTTTCGGCAACCGTCATTGCCGCGACGGGTGAGCCGCCAACCGCGGCTTCGGAAGCCCAGGTCATCCAGGCGCAACTTGCCGAGATCGGCATCGATCTCGACATCAAGATGATGGAGCTCAACGTCTATATCGACGCCTGGCTCAACGCCGATTTCGACATGGCCGTGGCGCTGAACGGTGGCCGCGCCGACCCGTTCACCATGTACAACCGCTACTGGACGAAGGCCGGTAACCTGCAAAAGGTCTCCAACTACATTGACGACACCCTTGACGAGTTGATGCAGAAGGGCCGTGCGGAAACCGATCCGGATGCGCGCAAGGCAGTGTTCAGCGACTTCGAGAAGCACATCACCGAAGTGTCGCCGTGGATCTGGCTGTACAATTCCTATGGTTACACGGCTCAGCAGAAGAATGTCGAAGGCTTCCAGCCATCCCCGACCGGGTCGCTGTTCAGCCTGTCCAACGTCACCGTCAAGTAGCCTGAAAGCAGCCATTGCGGCTTTGAACGAGGTGGGGTCAAATGCAATTTGACCTCACCTGACGCTCCCCGTTTGTCCAGAAGGGCCTCCGCATGCACTACCTGACGAAACGCCTGGTTTCGTTCCCGCTGGTCCTTCTGGGTGTCTCTATCATCGTCTTCGTGGCAATCCGCCTCGTTCCAGGTGATTCCATCACCGCGATGCTCGGAACCGAAGCCGGCCTGCTCACGCCGCAGCAGCGCGCCGCCCTGGCGGCTTACTTCGGCATCGATCAACCCTGGTACATTCAATACTGGCGCTGGCTCAGCGACCTGCTGCAGGGAGACCTCGGCATCTCCGTGACCTATGGACGGCCGGTGCTCGAAGTCATTCTCGAACGCTTTCCGTTGACCCTGGAACTGGCGTTGTTGTCGATGCTGATTGCCCTGTTGATCGGCATTCCGGCTGGTGTGTTTGCCGCCACGCACAATGAGCGGCTGTCGGATCTCGGCGTTCGAGTCGCCGCGATGATCGGCCAGTCGACCCCGAATTTCGTGCTCGGGCTGGTCTTCATCTATGTTCTGTCCGCCGGCTTTGGCGTGCTGCCGGTCATGGGCAGCTATTCGTCCCTGTGGACCGACCCGCTGGCCAATCTCGGCCAGCTTATTTTGCCTGCCATCACGCTCGGCTTCGCCTTCGCCGCTGCGGTGACTCGCATCTCGCGCTCCGCCATGCTCGACGTTTTGAGCGACGACTACGTGCGCACGGCCCGCAGCAAGGGCGCGTCGTCCCGCAGTGTCATCTGGCGCCACGCACTGCCCAATGCCCTGATCCCGGTGGTCACGCTCAGCGGCATCGAATTCGGCTACCTGCTCGGTGGCGCCGTGATCGTTGAGCAGATCTTTGCGCTGCCGGGTCTCGGTAGGCTGGTTCTCGACGCCATCCAGCAGCGTGACTACGCGTTGGTTCAGGGCAGCGTGCTGTTCATCGCCCTCAATTTCATGATCGTCAATCTGCTGGTCGATCTGGCCTACGCGGCGCTTGATCCGCGCATTCGTCTGGGAGAGCGGTGATGTCCTTCGTTGCCAGTGTCTTCCGGCATCCAAGTGGCCGTATCGGCGGGTGGATCATCCTGGTCTTCCTCATCATTGCCATCCTCGGTGCCATTGGCCTGACGCCGCATGATCCGCTGAAACAGTACCGCCTGGACCGGTTGATCGGCCCGAACGGCACCTACTGGATGGGCACCGACCTGTTCGGCCGTGACGTCGCCAGCCGGCTCATGCTGGGCATCGGCCAATCATTCGTCGTTGCGTTTTCATCGGTCGCACTGGCGACCATTGCCGGTACCGTGCTCGGTCTCGCCGCGGCCTGGTTGGGGCGCCGCTGGGATGGGCTGGTCATGCGGATCATGGACGTGCTGCTGGCATTCCCGGCGATCCTTCTGGCGCTGCTGATCGTCGCCGTCGCCGGGCCGGGGCCGATGACCAGCATAGTCGCCATCGCCATCGTCTATACGCCGATCTTCACCCGCGTCGTGCGCGGTCCGGCGCTGTCGCTGAAGGAACGCGAATTCGTCGACGCGGCGCGCACCTTCGGCAGCAGCCAGAGTTATATTCTTTCCCGGCATCTGCTGCTCAATCTGGTGGCGCCGCTGACGGTCCAGGTCACCCTGGCCCTAGCCTGGGCGCTGTTGACCGAAGCAGCTCTGAGCTTTCTCGGCCTTGGCACGCAGCCGCCCGATCCATCGCTCGGACTGATGCTGAGCGACAGCCGCAATCTGATGGAAACGGCGCCCTGGCTGATGGTCTTTCCCGGACTGGCCATCATGTTGAGCATCCTCGGGTTCAACCTCCTGGGCGATGCGCTGCGCGATATTCTCGACCCGAAAACGCGAAGGGCCATGGCATGAGCGACTTGCTGAGCGTTGACGGCCTTCGCGTCGGTTTCGGACCCAAGCCAGAGGCCAATGAGGTGGTGCGCGGTGTCAGTTTCAATGTCGCGGCGGGCCAGACGCTGGCCGTTGTCGGCGAGAGCGGATCCGGCAAGTCGGTCACGGCGCTGTCAATCAATCGCCTGATCGACTTTGGAGGCGGGCGCATCACCGCAGGTTCGGCCATATGGAAACACGCAGACGGAGATGAGATCGAGCTCACGTCGGCGTCGGAAACACAGATGACGCGAATCCGTGGCGCCGAAATCAGCATGATTTTCCAGGAGCCGATGACCTCTCTCAATCCGGTGCTGACGATCGGCAGCCAGATCGAGGAATCGTTTCGCCTGCATCGTGGACTGACCGGTCGACAAGCGGCGGCCGCCGCGCGTGAGGCGCTTGACCGCGTTCGCATTCCGGATGCGGCGCGGCGGCTCAAATACTATCCCAATCAACTCTCGGGTGGGATGTTGCAGCGAGTGATGATCGCCACGGCGCTCGCCTGCAATCCGCGCCTTCTGATCGCGGATGAACCGACGACGGCACTTGATGTCACGGTTCAGGCGCAGATCATGGCGCTGCTCGCCGAACTCAAGCGCGAAACCGGCATGGCGATGATTTTCATAACCCATGACATAGGCCTCGTAGCCGGCATCGCGGACCGGATCATGGTGATGCAGAACGGTGAGGCGGTGGAACAAGGCGACGTCAACGACATTCTCGATCGCCCGCAACACGCCTATACCCAGCATCTGCTGCATGCAGTGCCGCATTTTACCGGGGGGCGGTCGGTGCGTGAGGACGGCAAGCGCGGCGCCGCCACGGCGCCGGTGCTGACCGTTGATGACCTGGTCGTCCGCTTTCCGATCCGAAGCGGATTGTTCGGCCGCGGCGGCGGGGCCGTGCATGCCGTGGATGGCGTAGATTTCGACCTGGTGCCGGGAGAGACATTGGCCATTGTCGGTGAAAGCGGGTCGGGGAAATCAACCACTGCACGGGCGGTGCTTGGCCTCGAACCCGCGACACGAGGCAGTTTTACCATCGACCGTTTGGGCGAGACCGGTGGCCGAATGGTACGGCCGGTTCAGATGGTTTTTCAAAACCCCTACGCGTCGCTTAATCCCCGTCTTACCGTGGAGAGCCTTTTGGCCGAGCCGGTGATCGCCAGTGATGGTCGCGTCAGCGCTGACATGCGCGAACGGATGGTTCGGTTGCTGGCGCGGGTCGGCCTGCCGGAGGACAGCCTGAAACGGTATCCGCATGAGTTTTCCGGCGGTCAGCGGCAACGGCTGTGCATTGCCAGGTCGCTGATGCTCAATCCGTCGATCGTCGTTCTCGATGAGGCGGTGTCGGCGCTCGATGTCTCGGTGCAGGCGAGGGTGCTGGACCTGCTGATCGACCTGCAACACGAATACAGCCTGGCCTATCTGTTCATCTCACATGACATGGCGGTGGTGGAGCGCATCGCCCACCGGATTGCCGTGGTCTACGCCGGCCAGATTGTCGAAATCGGCGATGCGGCCTCGGTGCTGTCTTCGCCCAAGCATTCCTACACCCAAAAACTGATCGAGGCGGTTCCGAGCGTCGACCGACGCCGCGAACGCTTCGAACTGGATACGAGACAGGTCTCGTCGCTGGTGCGCCCGCCCGGCTATGAACCGCCGCCCGCCCACTGGCAGGACTATGGCGCCGATCACCGCGCACGCACAGAGACTACCCAAGACATCTGAACCGCTGGAGAACGAACATGCAGCCAATCTGGGCCGTTGGCCTGATGACCGGAACCGTGCTTGACGGCAATATCGACGTCGCGTTGATCAAGACCGACGGCGAGACGGTCGACGATTATGGAACCTACACTCTGGCGCCATATCCCCAGTCCACGCGCACGCTGCTTGAACGCACTGTCGAAGCCGCACGTGAGTGGAATTTTTCCGGCCCCGAACCAGCCATCTTCCGGGAAGCCGAGGAGGTGCTGACCCGCGCGCAATCGGCTGCCGTAAAGGACCTGGTCGAGGGGTACGGGCTGACCATGGCCGATATCGGTGTCGTTGGTTTTCACGGCCAGACGGTTCTGCATCGCGCGCCCGCGGACGGTCGCATAGGCGAAACCCGGCAGCTCGGTGATGGCGGATTGATGCATTCGATCCTTGGAACACCCGTCGCCTTTGATTTCCGAAGCGCTGACATGCGTGCCGGAGGGCAGGGCGCTCCGCTCGCCGGTGCCTACCATGCGGCGTTGTTGCGCAAGATCGGTGCGCAGGGTGAGACGGCTGTTCTCAATCTGGGCGGCGTTGCCAACATCACCTGGTGGGACGGCGGCGAACAGGTGATCGCCTTCGACACTGGACCAGCCAACGCTCCCCTCAACGATTACGTCAAGGCACGCGGGCTGGGCGAGATGGACAATGAGGGAAAGCTGTCAGGCGCTGGTACGGTAAACGAGCAACGTCTATCGAAGTTGCTGGAACATCCCTATCTCGCTGCGCCCTATCCGAAATCGCTCGACCGTTTCGACTTCGGGGCATCTATGGCTGACGGCTTGGACACCGAGGACGGTGCCGCACTGCTTGCAGCCTTCACAGCGTCCGCCGTCGGCAAAGCGCTGGACCTGCTTCCCAGGCGGCCAAAACGTGTCATCGTCAGTGGCGGCGGTCGCCACAATCCGACGATTTTGGCCATGCTGGAGCCGCGCGCCGGCGTGGAGGTGATCCCAGCCGAAGATGTGGGATGGAGTGGCGATGCCATTGAGGCACAATGCTTTGCTTTCCTGGCCGTTCGCGTACTGCGCGATCTGCCGATCAGCTTTCCGAGCACCACCGGCGTGCCGGAGCCATTGCGCGGCGGGCAACTTGCTGGCGCTTGATTGATGGTCGGACTAGGACTGCTGCAACGATTTCTGCAAATATATGCGGCTGCGGCCAATCGGAAAGTCAGGCAGGATGCCAAATGGTTTGTATCCTTGCCGTTCATAGGCTCTGGCGGCAGCCGGGCTGAACGTGTCGATAAGCGCGCCGTGGCAACCACGGCTGGCGGCTTCGGCCTCGGCAGCATCCAGCATCCGGCCGGCCATTCTTTTGCCGCGCCGCCGCTCGTCGACCCACAGCCATTGGATGTAAAGCCAACCCCAGGCCGTATAACCGGAAACACCGCCGATCAGGTTGCCGGACGGATCGCGGACGAATACTGCAAGGGCGGTTTTGTCCGATGGTCCGACATCGCCTTCGTTGAAGGCCGTAAGCCGTTCCTCGAGGATTTTCAGATCACGATGACCGGCATTGGCCGAGACTTCCAGGGTCGTGTCGCTCATGCCGAGCATCTTAGTGCGATTGAATGAAATATTCTACATTCTCCGAGGTTGTGAGATAGAATATTCCACAGCGTTGACAATGCCGGCATGACCCTCATGCTGGTTGCACCTGCGATGAGGCGGTCGCAGAATCAGGCCGGGAGACCCACATGTCCGTTCTCGTGAAGATCGAGGCCACTCTCGACACCATGTCGCCGGGCGACCGTCAAATCGGCCAATACATCGTCGAACGGCCGGAGCAGGTTCTTCGACTGTCATCGGCGGCGCTGGCCACGGAAACCGGCACCAGCCAATCCAGCATCGTGAAATTCAGCCAGAAACTCGGGTTTTCTGGCTATTCGGACCTCAAGCTGGCGGTGAGTGAGGCAAGGGCGCGCAGGCAGGAGATCCCGGACGGGCTGATCCACGGCACGATCCAGGCGGGAGATGACTATCCGGTTGTCCTGAAGAAACTGATCGGCAGCAAACTCATGTCGATCCAGCAGACACTCCAGGTCAACCGTGAACAGGACATCCATCAGGCGCTCGAACTCCTGACGACGGCACAACGCATCAACCTGATCGGCGTAGGCGCCTCGTCGTTGGTGGCCCGCGACTTCTCCTACAAGCTGCAGAAACTCGGGCACAACGTTCAGTATGACGGTGACGTTCACATCCAGATGGCCAACGCGTCGACCCTCGGCACCGGCGATGTCTTGTTCGCGCTCTCCCACTCCGGGGCCAGCGCGGAAACCGTCAAGATTGCCCAGTTTGCAAAAGAGCGTGGCGCGAAGGTCGTGGCGGCTGCCCGGGTGGCCAAAAACCCTCTCCATGCCATCGCCGACATACGGCTGTTTACCGTGGCTGACGAAGAAAAGGTGCGCAGTTCAGCTATTACCGCGCGAGACGCACAACTGACCCTGACCGATCTCCTGTTCCTGCTTCTGGTGCAGACCCAGCCGGACGCACACGAGCACATCGCCGCAAGTGAAGCGGCGGCCGCAGCCCTCAATTCGTAAACGCCGACAAGAGACGATGAGTGCGGTTCACTGGTCCTCCGGCGGCGCGTATTTCTCGTACTGACGCAGGAACCGCTCGACGCCATCGGGCAACGCATCCGGTCCGGTCAGCCGGTAAAGAATGCCGGTTGTCGCGCTTTTGCGGATCTTTGCCAGCAATGCCGGATCATCAAGATTTGCGGGATCGGTTCCGCAGAGCCGGGCAAAACGCAACGCCATGGCATTCTGATTCTGGTAGTCGTCGTGATGGTCCTCGTCGGCGCAGGCCTGCAGCGCCTCTCGCAACTCCCTGTCACTTGGCGCCGGAATAACGTCGCCCCAGGTGTACGCGACATAGCGTGCCTGCTGTTCCAACGGCACCGGATACGAACCCTGCTGGGCCCAAAGGCCGACAAAGGCCAGACCCGGCAGGTCCGGATGGAAGGTAAACTCCGCAAGTTGCAGCCCCTTGCGGTCGTTTTGAACGGTCTCACTGATATCGTCCGACAGAAACGGCAGGTGAAGGTCGAAACCGGTACCCGCCAGAATGGCATCGGCCTCGATCTGCCGACCATCGGTGAAGGTGACCGTCCGTCCGGACACTTCGCGAAACCAGGGCACCGGCACCAGCCGGTCTTCGGCGACCAGATTCAGATAGTGCTGGGACCCGGTGGCGCCGGCCTTTTTCAGATCCGAATGCGGAGCGGGGGCGCCATAGCGCGCCGGGTTGCCAGCGTAGGTCATCAGAAAGTCCCGTTGCATGTCCTCCATGGCCTGCTGATTCCCACTGTGGAGCGTTTCCGCGCCGCCAAAGGTAAAGGCGAAGTATTCGATCGGCGTGCCGCTCGACATTTTCGGAACCACATAACGCTGACGCCGCTGCGACAGGTGAACCGACGCAGCTCCCAGCATTGCCAGGTCCGACGCGATCTCCAACGCCGAGATCGAGCCGCCGGCGACCACGACATGTTTACCCCGGTAAAGTTCCGGATCCTTGTAATGAAAACAGTGATTTACACCAAGTTCACCGGTGAAGCTGTCGATGCCGGGTATGGGCGGAATTGTCGGTTTGTTGTAGCGCCCGGTCGCAACCACGACCTTCGGGAAGGTCAGGACCTCTTCCTTTTCGCCGCTTCGCAGCGTCAGCCGATAGCCGCCATCTGTTCGCTCCAGCCGTACGAGTTCGGTGTTGAAGCGTGCGTTGTCGAGCACACCGTGACGATCGGCATAGGCTTGAAAATGCGCCAACACTTCCGTGTTTCGGGGGAAAAGGGCGGTGCCTTCCGGGTAGTCGTCCTCAGAAAATCGCGTTGCTTCCAGGTAGGTGTTGGTGCGCATCTTCGGCCAGACGCCGCTGTTTTTGCTGGCGTTGTTCCATTGCCCTCCGGCCGAATCGTGCATTTCGAAAATTGTCGGCGCAAATCTCCGGCGCTTGAGTTCGCGCGCCACGGCAATGCCACCGGGTCCGGCGCCAATGATGGCAACCTGTTCCATGTGCTGCTCCTAGTGGAAGTAGAGGCCGCCACAGACATTGAGCGCCTGTCCGGTGACGAAATCAGATAGATCGGAGGCGAAGAAAACAGCCGGCCCGATGATGTCGTTCGGGTCTCCCAGACGTTTCAGCGAGGTGTTGTCCGTCCAGTGCTGGATCGCTTCTTCGCTGCCCAGGTTGTTCTTGCCCATTTCCGTCAGGATGATGCCCGGACAAATCGCATTGACGGTGACGCCGTCAGCACCGACTTCCTGGGCAAAGACACGGGTGAGGGTAATCACCACCCCTTTGGTCGCCGCGTAATGGCCCTGGGTCGGTACACCCTGGCGTCCGGCGAGCGACGCGATATTGATGATGCGGCCGGATTTCTTGCCGCGCATATGTGGCAGGACGGCTTGGGTCATCAGCAGCACGCCCTTGGCATTCACGTCCATGTGCGCGTCCCAGAGAGACTCGTCGACATCTTCCAGGAGCTTCGGGACGAGAATGCCCGCATTGTTGACGAGGATATCGATGGTCCCGGCGGCCTGCAGCGTGTCGGCAACAACCGCCTCAATCTGCGGCTTGGACGTTACGTCCAGATGGTAGGTCCAGCACTTGCGGCCCAAGGCCTCGATCTTCTCTCTGGTATCCTGCAGCGCTTCGTCTTCACGCTCCAAGTCGTTGATCACAAGGTCTGCGCCATGTTCGGCAAGACCGACCGCCAGTGCCTCGCCGATACCGCGGCTGGCTCCGGTGACAAATGCGGTTTTTCCGCTCAAATCGCTCATTTGTAGTAGTCCTTCGGTCAGTCTCTCAGGGGCCAGCTTTCCATGGCCTCCAACGTATCTTCCAGCGAGGTCAAGGTGCCGTCCGAGCCAAGGCCCATGGCGACTTTCGCCGCGACGGTGTTGGCGAACCGGGCGGTTTTACGCAGGTCCCAGCCTTTGGAAACGCCAACGATGACGCCAGCAGTAAAGCTGTCGCCACACCCTGTGGTGTCGACGACGTCGATCTTGTGCGACGGAAGCCGGAATGGCTCGCCCCCGGAAGGGTCGACGAAAACGCCGTCGCCTTCGAGCGTCAGAAGCACGTTGCCCACACCGCGCTCCCTGAACCAGCGTGCAACTTCGGCTGGGTCCCTGACGCCGGCCATGTTCGAGGCCTCCTCGATCGACGGAACGAAATAGTCGATGTAGGGCAGCAGCGGCTCGACCAGCGTGGCGGTCTCGGCGTTGGCGAGGATCAGGTCGAATGCCGTCTTGCGCCCCAGCGCTTTCGCCCGTTTCAGCAGGTCCAGTGACGGCGCGCCGTCGAAGGCCGTCAGCAGACCGGTGCCGCCAAGGTGAATGATCCGCGCATCGAGCACCGCATCCATGTCGTCCGGGCTGATTGTGAAAGTTTCGGTCGCACCCGGAACAAAAAAAGCAGCTCGCGCCCCATTGGGCAGAATTGGCAGCATGCTGCAGGCCGTCTGCTTTTCATCGTCGCGCTGCACCAGGTCGGTGTTGAGGCCGAACTGCTGCATTTTCGAAATCATGAAATCGCCCATGTCGTCGTGGCCGACCCGGGCGACGATCCGGCCATTCAATCCGAGGATGGCGCAATCGACGGCGGTTGCCGCGGCGGTGCCAGCGACCGTCATGCGGATTTGCTCGATGAACGTGGCGCCGCCGGGGGGTGGCATCTCGGACGCGTAGCGGCCGAGAACATCAAGAACTGAAAATCCGATTGCGCTGAAGTCAAACGTCGTCACTCAATCTCCTCCTCGATTCGGTCAGATGCAAAAGCGAATTGCTATTGCCAGCCGAAAAGATCAGTCGCGATGGCCGTAGCCATCCATCTTTGCCATAACGTCTTCGATCTGGCGGTCGGAGAGCAGGGGAGGCTCTCCGATCTGCAGGCAGCCGTGATACTGTCGCGCCAGCGTCTCCACTTCCACGGTCAGCCACATGGCATGATCCAGTGACGATCCCACCGCGATCATGCCGTGATGGGCCAGAAGGCAGGCCTTGCGGCCTTCAAGCGCGGCCACGGCATGATTGGACAGCTCTTCAGAGCCATAGATCGCATAGGGAGCGCAGCGAATGTTGGGTCCACCGGCGACGGCAATCATGTAGTGGATCGCGGGAATGTCGCGCTCCATGATCGCCATGGTCGTGCAGTACATCGGATGTGCGTGGACGATCGCTTTGACCTCGGGCCGAAGGCGCATGATATCGCAGTGAAAACGCCATTCGCTCGAGCGCTCACGTATACCATCAGGCGTGCCGTCGGTGGCGAGATAGACGATGTCTTCGGGCGACATCTGGTCGTAGGGCAAACTGGTTGGGGTGATCAGCAGGCCGTCCCCGTGCCGGACACTGATATTGCCTGAATTGCCCTGGTTGATGCCCAGTCGGTTCATGGTCAGACAATGTTCGACGATCGCCGTTCGGACTGCCAGATCATCTTTGTCTGATGTCATAATTCCTGTTGTTCATCGCGACCCGCATGGTGAGCGGGAGGGTCAGGACATTCCCTAGACTGCTGTTTATCTGGTTGTTACCAGAAATTTAAGGTATTGAAAAGCCGTTGTCAATCTGGTTATGCTCAGAAATAATCACTGAACGCCATTAGCGTCATTTGGATCTCATGCTATTCGGCGGAGATGTGAATGGGCGCGACCGAGGCGTCGTAGAAAGCGTGATAGGACTCCAGGGCATTGCCGTCGTGATCGTAGGCGATCGAGTCGATCTTGATCATCGGTTTTCCCTCTGCAATACCCATCCGCTCTGCGACGTCCGCTGGCGCCAGCCCGGTCGTCAGCCATCTGTCGGCTCGAATGACGGTGAGGCCGTAGCGTTCGCGGATCGTTTCAAAGATCGAGCGGTTCTCCATATCCAACTGTTCCATTCCCGGCAGTCGGTGCGCCGGAAGCGAGATGTCGGTGTGGGTCAGCGGCTTGCCGTCGGCCATGTAGACGCGGCGTGCGCGAATGACTTCGAACCCGTCGGGCAGATTAAACACACGGCGTTCGTGCTCGTTCGCCGGATACAGTCCGTAGTCGAACGTCTTGACGGTGACCTTGTAGCCGCGAGCAGAAAGGTCGTCGAAAACGCCGAGTGTCGACGTCATGAACCGGACTTCCGTCGATTGCGGTGCTACGAACATGCCGCGCCGCGCCTGCTTTATCACCCGTCCTTCGGCCGTGAGCGCGGCGAGGGCCGACCGGATGACCGGCCGAGACAGGTCGAACATTTCGCACATGGCCTGTTCGGAGGGCAGGCGGGAATCGTCCGGCAGGGTACCTGCCAGAATCGCGTCCTCGATCTGGCGCTTCAACTGTACCCAGAGCGGCGAGGAATCACGTCGGTCAAGCTTGATCGTTTCCGCAAGCTTGCGGAATTTCTGCGCGGCACCGGCGTCTGCCTCATCGTAGCGCGGCCGTCCGCGAGGCCTACCGGTGGCCAGCGATACGTCGTCGGATTTACCGCCCTGCGCCAAACGAAGTCCTTTCTGCCAACAACCGAGATGCGGCAGACGATCACTATCTGAGGCCGCCCGCCATCGCCGATGCTTCCGGCATTCTGCGAAGCACCAGAATTGCACATACCCCGACCAGCGGTCCCGGCGCAAGCATGACGAAGCCCCAACGCCAGCCCCCAAGCGCATCTACAACCAGCGGGGTCAGCCAGATGACGAGTATGGTAATGGCGAAGCCGACCCCCATCTGCAGCGCCAAGGCCGATCCGACCTGGTTCTGCGGTGACAACTCGGTCACGGCTGTCGAAAACTGGGCCGAGTCGGCCACGACAGTCAGCCCCCACAACAGGGCAACGGTTGCAAACAGCCAGCCGGGGCCGTCGAACGTGAACCCGATGGCGACCGCGCAGACGCCCGATATCGTCATCATCAGCGCGGTGGTGTAGCAGCGCCCGATCCGGTCGGACAAATAGCCGCCGAGGATGCAACCGGGCATTCCGATCGCCACCACTGCGAAGGTCAGCAGGGAAGCGTTGCTGCCGAATATGGCGTTGCCCGTCTCGAAGGAGGCGTTGGCATAAGCCAGAAACCAGCCCCACATGGCGTAGAGTTCCCACATGTGGCCGAAATAGCCAGTGTTGGCGAGCATCACCGGTCGGTTGCGCAGAATGCTGCCGATCTGCCGAATGTCGACGCGGGTGCGGGCGAAGGCGTGCGGCCCGTCGCGCAGAAACCAGAAGATGACAGCTGCTGCAACGCTGGCGAGGGAGGTGATGGTGACGACGCTGCTCCACTCCACTCCAGCACCCATGGCGCGGACCAGATGCGGCATCGCAGAACCCAGCGTGAGCGACCCCACCAGCAGACCGAGAGCCAGGCCTCGGCCCCTGACGAACCAGGTGGCCATGAATTTCATCGCCGGCGGGTAGACGCCGGCAAGGGAAACGCCCGTTACGAAGCGGGCGACGATGGCACCCGAGGCATCGGGTTCGAAAAGCAGCGCTGCATTGGCGATGGCGCCGAGCAATGCGGCGCCCGCCATCAGGTACTGCATGCGCCAGATATCGGCAAGTGACAGTGCGCTGGCGGTCAATGCGCCGACCACGAAGCCGGCCTGAACGCCATTGGTCAGCCAAGCGGCTTCCGAACTGGACAGCGCCCAACGGACAGTCAATTCGGGGATCACCGCGGTGGCCGAAAACCACGTCGTCAACGAAAACACCAATGCGACGCAGGTCAGCCCAAGATAGAACCAGCGGTTTGCGTCATCCTCGGCCAAGCCGACATACCTTTTCCCGGTTAAGCAGCCTCCTCATTACCCGGAAAGGCTCTAAATCCCAACCAGCGGCATCGTATAAGTGGTGGCGGTTCCGGTCAGGCAGACCTCGCCATCCCCATTGAGAACGTCCGTCTTGATGGTGCAGATAGGCTTGTCATCGCGCACCGTCTCCACCTCGACCCGCCCGGTGATGGTTTCGTCGACGCCGACAGCCTTGACGAATTTCCATTCGACACCGAGGAAGACCGTGCCGGGGCCCGGGAGGTCTTCGGCAACAAGTGCATTGAGAATGCCCGAGGTGACGCCACCCTGGACGATAAGTTTGCCGAACGGCGACTTTTCGGCGAGCTCCCGGTCGTAGTGCAGGGGGTTGCGGTCGCCGGTCATCTCGGTGAAGGACTCGATGTCCTTCATGGAAGTGGTGCGGCTGCGCTCCGCTACCTGGCCTGCCTGCGGCTTTCCTTTGATTGTGCCGGCCCAGCCGTCCGGTTTGTCTTCGCTCATATCGTTTCCTCCGTTTGGTCGTTCTGCGGTCGAAAAACCGGCAGCTTTCTTCCGCCGATGATGGTTGGTTCGAGAGCAAGCGCATCGCCGACGGCGACCGGCCGCTCGCCGGGCAAAATCAGGCTCAGCATGACAGGCCCTTCCTCCAGCGTCACCAGTCCGACGATGTAAGGCGCGGCGGGTTGCCATCCCGGATGGCCGGGCTTGTGCACCTCGGAAAATGATTTGAGCCTGCCCCGGCCGCTCGCCTGTTCCCATTCAAGTTTCTCCGACCAGCATTTCGGACAGATGCCGCGCGGATAAAACACTGCCGCCCCGCAGTTCTGGCAACGCTGGATCAGCAGCCGGCCCTGGGACGCTGCATCCCAGAACGGCTCGGTCAGCGGAACCATGGTCGGTCCCGGCACTTTCAGCTCGGCGAGATTGCTCATGTTTCCGCTCCCAATACGAGCGCGACCGCCTCGCTCATCGTCGCACCGTTGCCCGTGACCAGGGCGCTGGTGGCGTCGGCGATTTGCCGGCCCTTGGCTTCGCCGCGCAGTTGACGGACCGCTTCGACGACATGGGTCATTCCGCCGGCGAGATCCGGCTGTCCGAAGCCGAGCTGACCACCATGGGTGTTGAGGGGATAAAGGGCTTCCGGTCCGGTGCCTGAATCGCGCAGGAAAGCGCCGAACTCACCCGGTGCACACAACCCGGCATCTTCGATCGTCGTTGCGACCATGATCGTGTAGCAGTCGTAGAGCGACAGAAAGCGCATGTCTTTGGCCTGCATGCCGGCCTGAGCGAACGCCCGCTCCATGGACGGCTTCAAGGGTCCAGATGTGAGGCTCGGCGCCTGGCTCACGGCGCGGTGGGTGATTTTTTCTCCAGCGCCCATAACGCGCACGGGCTTATGGGAGTTCCGGGAAGACCGTTTGTCAGTCGTCACGATCACGGCTTCACCGCCGGCAACCGGCATGACGATTTCGAACAGATGCAGCGGTGACGTGACCATGGGCGAGGCAAGCACCTCCTCGACGCTCGCTGGCTGGCCGTGGAAGATCGCCATCGGATTGAGCTGCGCATTGGCCCGGGCACCAGCGGCGACCAACGCGTAGTCTTCTGGGGGGCAATTGTAGGCCGCCATGTGCGCCTGCATGAGCAGCGCGTAGGACAAATTGGCACCCGATGCGCCAAAGGGAACGTCAAACTCGCGGATCGGATTGCGGTTGGGGGAGCGCGGGGCCTCCGGATTGCGGTGATTGCCCAGCACGCACAGAACCGTCTCGCACATTCCGGCCTCGATTGCCGCGATGGCTCGCCAGATCATGCCGGGTCCGGAAGCACCGCCGAGGTCGACGACATTCGACATCGTTGGCTGCAAGCCGAGATACTCCGCGACCGTCGCAGGCACGTGCTGCGGCGTCTCACCCACCTGCGGTCCGACAAGCAGACCGTCGATCTCTCCGGGCTCGACGCCTGCATCAAGCGCCGCGAGCCGCGAGACCCTGGCCAGCAATTCCATCGTGGTGACGCCGTCTGTACGACGTTGCGGTTTGAGCTCGCCAATGCCGGTTATGGCAGCGGAAGACCATTGCCGGCTCACAGCGCCGCCTCCCGGTCGAGATGGCGGTACTCGTCGATGCAGGCGGGGTTCGCCAGCGACGAGAGGTTTTTGATATCGCCGCCGGCTGCTGCTGTGCGTGCTGCGCTCTCCACCCGCTTGCCGTTGATCGTATAGGGGATTTCGGAGACCACATGGACACGCGCAGGCACATGCCGCGGCGATGCTTCCGTGCGAATTTTCCCGCGGATCCGGCCAACCAACTCATCATTGATCTTTGTACTGGCGCACGGTTTGAGGCAGAGCACGACCTCCTCGTCGCCATCGTGGACGGCGCCAAAAACGACAAAGTCGTCGATTTCCGGAAAGGTCTCGCAGGCGGCATAGATTTCCGAGATCCCGATTCGAACGCCGCCCGGTTTCAAGGTGCTGTCCGACCGACCATGGACGAACCCACCCCCGGTCGGCACCAGTTCGGCAATATCACCATGCGTCCAGATTTCCGGCCGGTCTCCAAAATAGGTGGCGCGGTAACGGGCGTCGCCGCCATCGCCCCAGAAAGTCAGCGGCATGGACGGAAACGGCTCGGTGCAGACCAGGTCGCCGCGACGGCCGACCACCGGGATGCCTCGGTCGTCGAGCACCGCAACCGCGTGACCGAGTGCCTGCACGGTCAGTTGACCCCGGCGCACAGCATGAATGGGCGAACCGATCAGAAAACTGCCCAGGATCTCCGTGCCGCCGCTGATCGATGCAAACATCATGTCCGGCTTGATCGCGTTGTAGATCCAGTCGAACTGGTGGGGGAGGGTGGGAGCGCCGCAGGCAAGCAAAGACCGCAGGGCACTGAGGTCGTGCCGGTCTCGGGGGCGGTAGTTCTCGGCCGCAAGTGTTGCCAGGTACTTCGGGCTTACTCCGAGATGCGTGACATCGAGATCATCTGCAAGTTTCCACAACGGCGAAGGGTCGAGCCCATGCTCCGTCTTCAGGATTGGTGCGCCGTCGTAAAGCACCACCGCGGCGCCGCATCCCAGTGCCGAGATCATCCAGTGATACATCATCCAGGCGGTGTTGGTGTACCAGATCACCGTGTCACCGGGCCGAACGTTGCCGTGCAGCATGTGTTCCTTCACATGCTGCAGCAGGACGCCGCCGGCCCGGTGCACGATGGCCTTGGGAGCTCCGGTGGTTCCGGAAGTGTAAAGAATGTAAGCCGGTTGATCGAAGGGCAGGCGTTCGAAGCGAAGCGTTGACGGGTCGCCGAAGTCTTCCTGCGAGACGGTCGTCACCCTTTCCGGCACAGCCACCGTGCATTCGGCACCGCTGAGCACCAGCATCTCGACGCTGTCCATCCCGTCCAGAACATCTGTCAGGCGTTGCGAGATGTCGTGCGTTCGGCCGCCATAACGGTAGATCGGCGCAGCAAAGAGGACCTTCGGCGCGACCTGGCCCAGACGGTCGACGATCGCCGCCGTGCCGAAGTCCGGAGAGCAGGAGGTCCAGACGCCACCGATGGCAAGCGTGGCCAGAAGAGCCACGAGCGCTGCCGGCGTATTCGGCAGGACACCGGCGACACGGTCCCCCGAACGAACTCCTGCACTGCGCAAGCCATCGGCTGCCCTTGCCACCCGGTCACGCAATTCATCGCGGGTGATCGAGCTCGCGGCGCCGGTTTCGCCGACCGCATGAACGACCGGATCGGAAGCCGAGCCGCGCAACAGGTTTTCCGCCAGATTGAGTCTGGCTTCCGGAAAGAAGCGCGCACCCGTCATCCATGCGTCGGCATTGGGCTCAAACGGGACGCCGCCCTTGTCTCCGATGATGTCGGCAAAGTCCCACAAGGCGCTCCAGAATGCTCCGGGGTCGCTCGTGGACCAGGCGTGCAGCGCCGGGTAGTCGCTGACGAGATAGCCGCTCTTGCGGGCAAAGCGCGCCAGCGCCGATTGCTCCATATCGGTCGGGGATGGCCGCCACAGGATGTCCCCATCGGTCGAATAGGCCTCTTGCATGTCAGTTCACGCCAGGCGCAGGGTCGATGTCGGTCAGGCCCAAGCGCTCCAACTGCTCGGGCGGATAGCCTTCCTGTTCAAGCAGGGCGCGCATCAGCGCCAGCATGCGGTCGCGCTGTTGCGGTTCCGACTCCCACAGATTGCGTGTTTGTTCGGGGTCTTCTGACCGGTTGAACAGAAAATGTTCGTGGGTACGCGGATCGATGGTGATCGGCATTTTCCAGAGAGGGTAGGGGATCGTCGGGTCGAATTCCTGCTGATCCACCGGGCGTGCTGGTGCAGCACCAACGCGGCCGTCGACCGGGTTGTCGACGATCAGCGGCCGGGCAATCATGGTCGAGTAGTTGTAGAGAGGTTTGCCCTCGATCGGCGAGCGAAACAGGGTCCAGTCGCCGTCCGTCACACACACGCCCTGGCCGAAAGTGCCGTAGAGAATGGCGCCGTGCGTTTTGTCATCGGTCGACTTGATCAGCGGCAGGAAGCTGACGCTGTGCCGGTTTTCTTCGGGAAGATCGCCACCCGCCGCCTCGATGACGCTGGCGAAGATATCGACGGTCTGGGTCAGGCCGCCGACCCGTTTGCCGCCTTCGTGATCGGGATGCCAGACAATCATTGGAATGTTCGCATGGCTGTCATAGTGCGGGTACTGCTTGCCGAACACGCCGCGTTCGCCGAGGTCATGGCCATGGTCGGTCGTGAAAATGACGACCGTGTCGTCCCAAAGGGACAAGGCATCGAGCTTCTCGAACAAGGTGCCGAGCCAGCGGTCCACCATAGTGGTCTTGCCCATGTATTGCGAGCGAAGGAAAGCCAGTTCCTCCGGCGAGGTCTGCTCCATGAATGCCGCCAGGTCGTCATACATCTGGTAGGGCGGCCAGATGTTGAATTCGTCGGCGCTGCCGCTGTCGGTGTACATGGAGGCGTAGGGCTCCGGCACGTGGAACGGTTCATGCACGTCGAAGCTTTCGATCTGCAGAAAGAACGGTCCGCGATCGGCATAGTCTTCCAGCCACTGCGCTGCCGCAGTGAAGGTCTTGGCCGGGAAGAAATCCTCTTCCCCTTTGAAATCTTTGACGTTTTCGTAATACTGGTACATGTGCTCCGGCGACCGGAATTCGCACATCTTGTCGACCCATTTGGGCACCGGACCCTTGCTGCGCAACTTGTCGTAGTCCGACTCGTGCCCACGGATGAATTTCGCGGACATGAAGCCCTGGATGTAGCCGTTCGCTGTCTCTTCCCAGTAGTGATAGTGGTCGGTGACAATCGCCGTATTGTGTCCGGCATCCTGGACGATTCGCGGTAGGCGCGGATCGAAAACTTCCAGCGGACCCCATGGCCGCCACATGAACTCCTTGCGGCCGGCGAAAATTTCGCGGCGCGCCGGCATACAGGGCAGGCTGGCTATGAAATGATTGTCAAAAACAAAAGACTTGTCGGCAAAAGCCTGCAGGGCCGGGGTCTTGCACTCGGTCTTGGGATTGTAGATCGACAGACAGTCCTTGTTCAGGCTGTCAACGAGAATGAGGATGACGTTCACTTCAGGCACTCCGGATCGGTGACCAGCCCCAAAAATACATGCCGTATCCGATGCGGAAGGGCTGGAACGGTGTCGGACAATATCTGGTAATAATCAGAAATTCAAGGCCGGGATTCGTGACTTCCTTTGTTCTGGGGCGGGATCAGGTTTGATTTTCGGCGCGCGTTCCTTCAAGGAAATCGGACCTTTTAGCGCACGGATTCAATGGTTCCCGCATGGTTGCCGTAGACGCGTTGGATCTCTGAGATCACCTCTTCGGCAACGGACGATATCCAATCATTTTTGCGACGGATCACACCGGTTTTCAGTTCCGGCCACTGCAATTCGACATCGAGCGGAACCAGCATCCGCTGGTCCAGACGTGCATCGGACATGCCAGCGACAAAGCTCAGCGCATCGGTGTTGACGAGGTAGTGGTAGATGAAATCGAGCGAGCTTGAGCGAACGGCGATGGTGGGTTGCGGCAGGTTGTGCGCCGCGAAAAGGCCGCTCAGGCGCGTTTGAGCAAACTCCGCCTGATCGGCGACCGCCCAGGGATAGGCGATTGTCGCGTCGAGCCAGATGGATCCGGAAGCCGCCAGCGGGTGCGATTTCGAACAGACGATGCGGTATTCCGACTTGAAGAACGCCGTTGTGACCATGTCGTCGTCGCCGTCCTCGACGATGGCGATCTCGGACAGGGCGAAGTCGATTTCCCCTTTCCGCAACATGCTCAGCATCTGGTGGTCGAAACCGCTTCGGATGACGAACTCGACTTCCGGATAACGGCGCGACATTTCAGCGATGATGGGCGACAGGTATTCGCGCAACCAGATCGGTCCCGCGCCGATGCGGACCTCGGTGGTTGGACGGTCTCTGAGGTGGGCAATTTCGTCGGCTGCGTTTTCCATCTGCAAAAACACGACCTGCGCATGCCGATAGAGGGCTTCGCCGAAGTGGTTCAGCCGCATCCCCCTTGGCAGCCGATCGAACAACGGAACGCCGACTTCCTTTTCCAGCTCACGAATTCCGATCGTGACCGCGGGCTGGGTCAGATTGATGGCCTCAGCCGCCTTGGTGATCGAGTTGTGGTCCGCAACGGCGATGAAATAGCGAAGGTGTTTGAGATCCATTGTGCGCCCCGCGACAATCGCTCTCGTTGCGATAAAAGATTTTTATCGCAACGTGGCAAAACATTATTTGTCATTATGACACAGCGCTAGCTATGATGGCAATTGTAACTGGCCGCGGACAATCGCGACTTACCTGTTGCAAAGAAGTCATCGCAGGAGGCGACGACACAAATTGGCAGCAACCGGTCAACGGGCTGAAGGCACCGGTTCCTGCCCAGTCTTCCACGTCACTTTTTCACTCAAGGAAGAGCATGGAAGTCGAATTGGAGTAAATTATTTCTGGTCATATGTAGAAATAGTCTGCTCTTACCGTTAGACTAGACCAGGGAGGAAGTCTCAATGACGGAAACCAAGACCAAGACAGTGACACGCCGTACCGTGCTGAAGGGGGCAGTGGGTGCGGCCGCAACCGGGCTTGCAGCTCCGAGTTTTTTCATCGGCAAAGCCCATGCGGCCAATGAAAAAATCCGAGTCGGCATCATTCCGGCCTACTCCTTCGGCATGTACTGGCTTGTCCAGGATCAGGGGTTTGCCCCGGGTGTCGACATGGAATTCAGCGTATTCCCATCAGGTCCGCCAGCCATCGAAGCAATGGTAGGCGGCTCCGTCGATGTCATCACCGTCGGTTCGGTGCCGCCGCTGGCCGCGATGTTCCGCAAGGTTGCCGACTTCCGCGAAATCTCGATCTGCGGCGACGCCAGTGGACTGTTCACGATTATCGGGTTGCCGGATGTGAAGACGCTTGCCGATCTGGAGGGGCGCAAGATTGCCGTGACGTCGGGATCGAACTTCGACTTCTTCCTCGATGTGGCGCTTGAAGTGAACGGCCTGAAGGACATGCCGATCACGCGCGTCAACATGGAGCCGATCGACGGGCAGGCGGCATTGATCGCCGGCGCGGTCGATGCAACAGTTCCGCTTGCAACCTCGAAGAAGCTTATCTTCGATGCAAAACCGGACGCTTCCATGGTTGTCGACGGCGCACAATTGCCGATCGAACAGCGTCCGAGCATCATGGATGTCCTGATGACGACGCAGCAATATATGGATGCCAACGAAGATGCCCTGACCCAGGTCGTCGGTGCCTTCCATGACAAGGCAATTGGCATGCTGCGCGACGACAACCAGGCGGTCATGGAACGCATGGTGGCCTGGCAGGACGGCATGGGCCGTGCCGGCGTCACGGTCGCCGATGTCGATCCGATCCTCAACGGCTACTTCTATTTCAACACCGAGGAAATCAAGGATGTCTATGCTCGGGGTCTTTTGAACAAGGCGCTGACCGTGCAGTCCGAATTCCTGGTGGCGAACGACCGCATCGGCGGTATGCCGGATATCGACGCCCTGGTCTCCGATCAGATCGTCCAGAAAATCTAGAGACCAATGGAACCTATCCTCTCAAAATTGTCGGGGCGCCTTGTTTTGGGCGCCCTGTCGGTGGCGGTCGTCCTGCTGGCCTATATCTGGCTCACCAATCGGCCGGACAACAATCCGTCCCTGTTGCCGCCGATCACACACATCATCAATGCGTTCTATGTGAACATCTCCAAGGGCGCGCTGTTCGACGCACTCGGGGCAAGCCTTTTTCGCATTTTCACGGGCTTCTTCATCGGCACCGGCTGCGCGCTGATTCTCGGTTGCCTGATCGGCTGGTACAAGCCTGTCGAATACCTGTTCGACCCGTTGATCGAGGCCGTGCGGCCGATCCCGCCGCTGGCCTACATACCAATTGTCATCATCTGGTTTGGGATCGAGGAGTTCAGCCGGGTGCTACTGATCACCATCGCCTGTTTCCTCGTCTGCATCGTCAATGTGATCGCCGGCATGAAGAATGTTCCGCAGGTCTATGTCGACGCCGCCGCGACCATGGGAGCCAGTCGCTTCCAGATCTTCCGCACGGTTGCCATACCGGCCGCGACGCCATTCATCTTTACCGGACTGCGCATCGCGCTTGCTGCCGCCTGGACAACCCTGGTTGCCGCCGAGCTGATCGCCGCTCCGAACGGTCTGGGCTTTCTTCTGCAGGAGGGCAGGCGCTACTTCCTCACCGATCAGGTAATGATGATTATCGTCATCATCGGGATCTGCGCGTTCACAATGGATCGCATTTTCAGGGCCATTCAGGCTCGGCTCATGAGCTGGTCGGAGGCGCGTGAATAATGTCGGAAATCATCGTAGACAACCTCACCCACACGTTCGGCAAGGGAACCCCCGGTGCGTTGACCGTGCTGGAAGGCATCAACCTGGAATTCCCGTCCGGAAGTTTCAATTGCATCGTCGGCACATCCGGTTGCGGAAAGTCGACTTTGTTGAAAATGATGGCGGGCCTGTTCCAGCCGAGCGACGGCGCTATGACGCTGGACGGCGAGGAGATCAAGGGTACCGACCGTCGCCGCGGGATGGTGTTCCAACAGGATGCCGTCTTTCCCTGGATGACGGTCTCAAAGAACATCTCCTACGGTCCGCGGCTGCGCGGCGCAAGCCGCCAGGATCAGGCCGAGATCGAAGCCAAGTGGGTCGAGATGGTCGGTTTGAAGGGTTTCGAAGACCGCTGGCCGCGTGAGCTTTCAGGCGGCATGCGCAAGCGTGTCGATATTGGCCGCGTCTATGCCAACGACCCCGAGGTGTTGCTGATGGACGAGCCGTTTGGCGCGCTCGATGCACAGACCAAGGAGCGTATGCAGAGCGACCTTCAGGAAACCTGGCAGGTAACGCAGAAGACGGTGATCTTCGTCACCCATGACCTGGAGGAGGCGATCTTCCTGTCCGACCGGATCATCGTCATGTCGGCACGACCCGGACGCATCCGGCATATCGAGAATGTCGAGTTTCCGAGACCGCGCACCAATGAAACCCGGTTGTCGCCGGAGTTCCTCGAGATCAAACGCAAACTCTGGCAGATGCTGGAGCACTGACAAACCGAGAGGCCAGGGGATCCCGGAACCGGGATCCCGACACCCATCCGCGCGGCCGCCGTGCGGACGGATCGATCACGACAATTGAGATGGCCAAATGACTATACGACACACACTCAAGACCACACGGCGCGAGCTGCTGAAGAGCACCGTCGGCGTCGCTGCCGCGAGCCTCGCGGCCCCCTTCGTCCTGCCGGCCCGCGCGGCCGGGCTCAAGATCCGCTTCGGTATCATTCCGGCTTATTCCTTCGGACTCTACTGGGTTGCGCAGGAACAGGGATTCCTGGAAGAACCAGGCATTGAGCTCGACATGACGGTATTCCCCTCCGGGCCGCCGGCCATTGAGGCAATGGTGGCCGGCGACGTCGACGTCATCACGGTCGGTTCGGTACCGCCACTTGTCGCCATGAACAGAAACGAGGAAGCGCAGTTCCGCGAGATCTCGATTTGCGCCGACGCCAGTGGGCTGTTCACCGTCATCGCAGCGCCGCAAGTCAAGAGCCTTGCAGACCTGCAGGGCGGTAAGATTGCGGTGACCGCCAATTCCAACTTCGACTACTTCCTGGACAAAGTGCTCGACGGCGCTGGCTTGAAGGACATGCTGCTTACGCGGGTGGACATGCAACCGCTGGACGGGCAGGCCGCGTTCATCGCCGGCGAAGTCGATGCGGTGGTGCCGTTGGCGACATCTCAGCGGCACATTCTTTCGGCGCGAGAGGGCGCCCATGTCGTCGTGGATGGCAGTCAGCTGCCACCGCGAACCCGACCCAGTATCATGGATGTTGTGATGACGACTCAGCCCTATATCGAGGCCAATCGCGATAGCCTCGTCGGCCTTGTTCGCGCGTTCCACGGCCCGACGATCAGCCTGCTGCGCAGCCGCAACGACCTCGTTGTCGATGACCTGCTTCAATGGCAGGCCGGCATGGGCCGTGACGATCTCACCGCGGAGGACGTCGAGCCGATCCTCAACGGCTACTTCTATTTCGACAAAGCCGAGATCAAGCGAGAGTTCGCAAGCGGAACCCTTGAGCGGGCACTGACCGTTCAGTCCGAGTTTCTGGTCAACACCGGTCAGATCGATCGGCGCCCCAACATAGGGGCCTTGGTGACCGATGAGATCGTCAATCTGATCTGAGCGAACATGCAAGCGGGTGCTTACATTGTTGCCGCCAGACGCACGCCGATCGCGCGCTTCAACGGTGGCCTTGCCGGGCTGCCAGCGACGAACCTGGGCGCCAGCCTGATCGCTGCGATCATCACCGAGACCGGCTTGGCGTCTGAAGAAATCGACGAGATCATTCTTGGTCAAGTGCTGGCCGGCGGCACTGGCCAGAACCCGGCAAGGCAAGCAGCATTGCAGGCCGGTGTGCCGGTGACAGTGCCGGCGATGACGATCAACAAGGTGTGCGGTGCCGGACAGAAGTCTATCCACTTGGCGGCTCAAGCCATTCGTTGCCAGGACGCTGAGATAGTTGTCGCCGGCGGCCAGGACAGCATGACGGAAGCACCCCTTGTTATGCACGGCATTCGTGGCGGACATTGCATGGGCGATGTCGTCATGCGCGATTCGATGCTGCTTGATGGCCTCGTCGATGCAATGAATGACGTCCATATGGGCGTCACCGTCGAAGGATTGGCGACCCGCTTCCAGATTGATCGAGACAGGCAGGATGAATTCGCCCTGATGTCGCACCGCAAGGCCGCGGTTGCCAACGCGGCCGGTCGGTTTAACGACGAGATCGTGCCGGTCATGACGGAGGATGGTGGTTTTTTCGAGCGCGACGAACATCCGCGACCCGGACTGTCGCTCGACGATCTGGCCAAACTGGCTCCAGTTTTTGACCCGGATGGTTCGGTGACCGCCGGCAACTCTTCGGGGGTCAATGACGGCGCGGCCGCCGTACTGATCGCATCGGAAAGGGCTGTCGAGCGGTTCGGTTGGGAGCCGATGGCCCGCATCGTGAGTTACGCCTCGGCTGGGGTCGAGCCTATGGACATGGGGCTAGGCCCGGTCGTTGCGTCGCGGCGAGCGCTTTCGAAAGCCGGATGGAGCATTGGCGACCTGGATCTGCTTGAACTCAACGAGGCGTTTGCCGCACAAGCATTGGCGGTTCAACAAGAGTTGGCCCTGGATACGGACAAGGTGAACGTTAATGGCGGGGCAATTGCGCTCGGTCACCCGTTGGCGGGGTCTGGCTGCCGCATCGTCGTTACCCTGCTGCATGAGATGCGACGACGTGATGCCAAACGCGGTCTCGCCTCGCTGTGCATCGGCGGCGGGCAGGGGATTGCCATCTGTCTGGAGCGCTGACGACCACCAGGTCTGCCCGGTCTTTCTGTAATCTGTATTTGCTATCCGACGCACCGCCAGTGCTGTGCGACGGACCGGTGTCCTATTTTTGATTATGAACAGATTGACAATCTGAACATAACCAGATATTCCTCCCATAAGAAAGAGATCAATTTCGATAAGCGATCGTTATCTTAGGGAGGAACGTGATGAGAGCGAAAATCGTCGCCGCAGCAGCGGTATTTGGACTGGCATTCACAGTGGCCGCGCCGGCAGCTGACCTGACTCTGGATGGCAAGAAAATAGGTGTAGCGGTCGTCGGCACCCAGCATTTCTGGGACCGGGAAGCCTTCAATGGGGCACTTGACCGGGTGCGCGAGCTTGGCGGAGAGCCGGTGCCCGTGGACGGCGGTCGTGACAACCAGGTCCATGCCGACAACCACGACATCCTGCTGAACAACAAGGTAGACGCGGTCATTTCCATTCTCGGCGACGGGGCAGTGGAGCCCAAATTCGAGGCCCTGAAGAACGCTGGAATTCCGGTCTTCACGGTTGATCACCTGTCTCCACACGGCATCAACAACACCACGTCCGACAACTATTACATGGGCACGACCATCGGTCGGTACATGGCTGACGCCATCGGCGGCAAGGGCAAGGTGGCCATCTTCAACGCCTTCGAAGGCGCGCTGCGCATCTGCGGAATCCGGGCCGGTCTGTGGAAATACGTTCTGCAGGATTACCCGGGCATCGAGATCATGCAGCCGGAACTGGCCGAAGCCTTTGCCAATGCTCCTGAAGATGCTCGCAAGAAGACCCTGGATCTTCTCAACCAGCATCCGAAGGGCACGATCGACGCGATCCATGTCGGCTGCTGGGATCAGCCGGCGATCGGAGTTGTCCAGGCGCTTGAAGAGGCAGGCCGCACCGAAATCAAGGTGACGGCACTGGATGGCGGTCCGGAAACGCTGGAGATCATGGCCGAGGAGAACAGTCCTTTTGTTGCCAATGTCGCCCAACAGCCACGCAAGATCGGCATGACGGCCGCCACCAATGTGGCCCGCCATTTCGCCGGTGAAACCCTGTTGCCGCAGACCTTTGTCGACGTCAAACCGGTCAACGGTCCGGAAGAAGCCAAAGCCGTCTACAAGGAACTGGGTTACGGCGATCTGAACTGAAGCATTCGCCTCAGGCGCATCAATAGGGGCTCCGCCATCGCTGCGGGACCCCTTCCGCCTGCGCAAACGTGCTAGTCTCACCTCTTCGGTTATTTTATTCCCAAAATCCGACAGCTCGGCGATGCAGGCTCAGAAACAGACATCTTCCGATCCGCTTCTCGCAATGAGCGGCATCTCCAAGGCCTTCCCCGGTGTACAGGCCCTCGATTCGGCGGATCTGACGGTTTTGCCGGGAGAAATCCACGGCCTTGTCGGCGAAAACGGCGCCGGCAAATCCACCATCATCAAGGTTCTCGCCGGCGTTTATGCCCGTGACAGCGGCCGCGTCGCCATAGCCGGTCGGGACTACGATGCCGTTACTCCGCAGGCGGTTCATGATGCCGGTATCCGCTTCATTCACCAGGAATTGCATCTGGTTCCTCACTTCACCGTCACCGAGTCGGTGTTCATGGGCCAGGAACTCGGCGGCGCCTTCGGGCTGGACCGCCGCACAATGCGGAACCGGGCTGAAACTTTTCTGAGAGAGTCGTTGCATGCAGACATCGCCGGCTCGACCCTGATCCGTGACCTGGGAATCGCCGAGCGAAAGCTGGTGCAGATTGCCCGCGCGTTGATCGACGACCAGGCAAGGCTCGTTGTCTTTGACGAGCCGACGGCACCGCTGGCAAGCGGCGAAATCGACCGGGTGTTCTCGGCGATCCGACGGCTCAAGGAGCGGGGCATCGCCATCATCTACATTTCTCACTATCTGGGCGAAATCACCGAGCTTTGTGACCGGGTGACCGTCTTCCGCAATGGCGTCGATGTAGCGGTGCTTGATCGAAAGGACATGGATTCGCCCGATACGATTATCGAGCACATGGTGGGTCGCGAAATCGACGTGCTTTATCCTCAGAAACGGCACGAGATCGGCGAGCCGATCCTTGAGGTTTCCGGCCTGGCCGACGGTCGCCGTTTTCGCGAAGTCGACCTGAACGTACGGCGCGGCGAGATTGTCGGGATCGCCGGCCTGCTGGGATCAGGGCGGGAGGAACTCACGGATGCGATCTATGGACTCCAGACGGTCGCACAGGGGCAGATCGCTTTCGATGGCACCGTCACCCGGCTGAAATCGCCTTCCGATGCCGTGGAAAGCGGCATCGTACTTGTGCCGCGTGACCGGCGCCACGACGGGCTGGTGCTCGACATGACCGTGGCCGACAACATCAACCTGGCATCACTGGAAGAAGTGGCCGTAATGCAATTGGAGAACCGCGCGCAAGCCACCAAACGCGCCGAGGAGCTTTCCGAGAAACTCGACATCCGGCCGCGTCGCGTTGAGGCCGTTGCCCGCTTCCTCAGCGGCGGCAACCAGCAGAAAGTGGTGCTTGCGCGTTGGCTGGCGACCGGCTCCAGCCTTTTCATTCTCGACGAACCGACGGTCGGCGTCGATATCGGTGCCAAGGTGGAAATCTACCAGTTGATCGAGGATCTGGCCGGGCAGGGTGCTGCGGTGCTCGTTTCGTCTTCGGACGCTGCGGAACTTCTGGGGCTATGTGACCGCATTGTGGTGATGGTCCGGGGACAGGTGGTAGCAGACCAGGCGGCCGAAACGCTGACCCTCGACAGCCTTTTGGCGCTGACGACGGGTGGGCGCGGGCAGGAGGCTTCATCATGACCGCGCCCCATTCGAATACAGCGGCAGGCGGGATTGGGCGGTTGGGTCCGCCTCGGGCCTGGATTGGGTCATTGCCGCTGGTCATCTTTGTCGTCTTGCTGGCCTATCTCAGCGTTGTCGCCGGCAATTTTCTCAGCCTTTCGACGCTGGATCTGATCCTTCGCCAGGCGATACCGACCGTCATCGTTTGCCTCGGGCTATCGGTGGTCGTCATGGCGGGCGGTGACGATGTCGTCTCCGGCGGCATCGATCTGTCCATTCCGGCAACGGCGGTGCTGGCTGCGGCTATCATCGCCGACCAGATCGTGAATCACGAAACCGCGCTGGCGCTGGCCATGCTACTTGCAATCGTCGCAGCGCTTGCGGTTGGTGTTGCCAATGCGGTTCTGGTGGTCGTTGTCGGCATGACGCCTCTGCTTGCGACTTTGGCAAGCTCCGTTGCCGTCGTCGGTATCGTCAAGGTGATCACTTCGAGCCGCCGCATCAATGTGGACCATCCCGCGGTCGTCTGGCTTCGCGACGGCGACTTCGCCGGGGTTTCGGTTGGTGTTTTGATCACTGCCGTGCTGGTGGCTGTCTTCTATCATGCGGCGCACCGCACCCGCTGGGGCATGAACCTGCAGGCCGTTGGCGGTAGTCGCGACGCGGCCGAAACGTCGGGTCTTTCGCCGGCCCGATTTGTGGCGCAGTCATTCGTCGTCGCTTCGCTCGCGGGTGGATTGACCGCCATGTTCATCCTGGCCCGCGGATCGGGCTTCACGCCGGGCACTGAAGAAAACCTGCTGTTGGAGATGGTGCTGGCGACATTTCTCGGAGCGGCCTTCTCGCCACGCCGTGTCGTTACCCTGTGGGGAGCCGTGCTCGGCGCTGTCCTGGTGTCGGCGCTCTCGCTCGGGTTCAAGTCCATCGGCGTCAACGTCTTCTGGACCGGATGCATCAAGGGCGCTCTCATTTTGATCGTGGTCGCCTCGGCCTCACTGTCGGGAAGGATGAAGACATGAGCGCCCCGGTTACCTCGTCCCGGCCAGCGGGCACCGCCGGTTCATCAGCGGTGCGAGAGATTTTCGTACGCTACGCTTTCCTCATCATCATCGCCGCCTTCTTTGCGTTCTTCGCATTTTATTCGAGCTCCTTCGTCAACGGGTCCAACCTGGTCAATATCGTTGAGGGCTCATCGATCCTGCTGATCCTGGCGCTCGGCATGACGCTGGTCGTGGCCATGGGCGGCATCGATTTGTCGGTCGGCATTGCCTTCGACATCGGTGCGGCTTTCGCCATCGTTGCCATGAAGGAATACGACGTCGTCTGGTACCTTGCGGTGCTACTGGGCATTTTCGGCGGCGCTCTGGTCGGTTTGCTCAACGCCTTTCTGGTGGTGAGGCTTTCCGTCAGCCCGTTCCTCGCGACCCTTGGTACATTCTTCATCGGCAGTTCGATCCAACGCATCTTCACCAATGGCGGCGGACCGATCTCGCATCGCCGCGCGCCGGCTGAATATCGAGACCTTGCGGTCGGCGATGTCTTCGGCATCCCGACGGAAATCATCATCGCCGCGGTGGTGCTGGTCGCCTATTTCATCGTGCTTGAACGGTCGATCATCGGCCGGCGCATCCATGCCATCGGCCTGCAGAAAAATGCAGCGTTGATCGCTGGTATCAAGGTCGGCAAATACGTCGCGCTTGGCTTCATCATTGCCGGCGCGACTTGCGCGATTGGCGGTGTGATCGGGTCGGCCAATCTACGCATGTTCACGCCGCTGGCCGGCTTCTCCTACCTGCTCGATGCCATCGCCGCGGTGTTCATCGGCGCTTCCATCCACCCGCGCGGTCGGCCCAATGTGATCGGCACCCTGATTGGCGTGCTGTTCCTGGGCATGGTGGCCAACGGCCTCAACCTCATGGGGCTCGATTTCAACACCAAGGACGCGCTGTCGGGCCTGATCCTTGTTGGCGCATTGGCAATTGCGGTGGCGCAGAAGCGACTGAGATAGGGCAAAGGTCATTGAATCAATTTGGTGGGTTTGGCTGTCAAACCGCTGAATCTCTTCTGCTTTCATTTGGTCACGTATCTCTCAGCTCTCCGAAGCTCGAGGTCGTCTTGCTGCCGCGCAGCTTGGCACTCAGCCAGATGCCAAACACGGTGACGATGTAAGGCAAGGCAAGCAGCAGGTCGTGTGGGACCCTTTCGCCAAACAGCAACTGGGCTCGGATGCCGAGAGCGCCGACCACCGCAAAGAACAGGGCGGCAAGCGCGCCGCCGACCGGATGCGCGACGGCGAAGATCACGGCCGTGAAGGCCATGAAGCCGCGGCCGGCGGTCATGTTCTGCGAAAAGATCTGCAGGCTGCCGGCCGCCAGTTCGGCGCCGCCGAGTGCGCAGAGAACGCCACCGATCACCAGTGCCCAAAGCCGCATCCAATCGGGTTTGACACCGACGCTGCGGGCCGCAAACGGATGTTCACCGGTCGCCGCCAGCCTCAGGCCGAAGCGTGTTCGACACAGAAGCAACCAGACGGCAAACACCACGACCGGCATCAGTGCCACAAGAACCGACAGCGATTCGAACGGCCCGAACAGGGGGCCGAGCCGTGGCAGGCCAAACGGTGCCGAGACGGCCGCCTGGGTGCCGAAGATTGCTTCAACCGCCAGCGTCGTGCCGCTCAAACCCAGACCCGTCAGGCCGAGGCCGGCGATGATCTGGTTGGCTTTGAGCTTTTCGACGACGAACCAGAAAAGCACCGAGGTCACGGCACACAACACCATGGCAATCGCAAGGGCCAGGACGATCGAGCCGGTCGCAACGATCCCCAGAATGGTGGCGCAGGCGCCGATGATCATCAGCCCTTCCAGCCCCAGGTGCCAGATTCCTGCGCGCCACGCGAAAACCCCGGCTAGCGTCACATAGACCAGCGGCGTGCCCGACCGCAGGATTGCAATCAGGGTTTCGTCCATGATCGTCCTTTCAGCCATGCAGCGAGGGCATCAAGCGTTTTCGAGCGGGCGGTGATGAACAGGGCAATGGCCGCGTTGATCATGTCGACCGCTGCCGAGGGCAGGCCAGCGATAATCGGCAGGTAAAGAGCCGCAGATGCCAATCCGCCGAAAAACAGGGCCACGAAGGCCGCGCCGGTGATCGAGAGATTGGCAACCAGCGCGATCAGGATGGCGGTAAACCCGTGTGCGGGAAGGAAACCCGATGCCAGGCGTCCGTTCGGCCCCATCAGTTCAATGGTGCCGGCAAGGCCGGCCAAAGCGCCGCTGACGACGAAACTGGCGAGACCGATTTTCCACATCCGTGCACCCTGCCAGGTGACCATGGTTGGGTTGCGTCCGGCGAGCCCCGACAACACACCGAATGCCGTTCTGTTGACCAGCAGCCAAACCGCGACGCCGACAAGCACGGCAATGGCAATGATCGTCGGTGACAGGCCTTGTGACGTGCTGATGCGATAGGCAGCCTCGATCGGCCGGCTGGAAGCCTGTTGGCCGGAGCCGGACGGGTCCTTCAACGGTCCCGACGTCACATGGATCAGAAGGATGCTGGCGAGGAAGTTGCCCATCAGTGTGGTGATGACTTCGTCGGCCCCAGATCTGAGCCGCAGAATACCAGGCCACAGCGCCCACAACGCGCCGCCGGTCATGCCAGCCAGAAAACAGGCCGGTATGACAATAGACGCAGGTGCTCCCCGCAGCCATTCAGCGACGAAGGCAGCGCAGATCGCGCCGATGTAGAACTGACCCTGAGCGCCGATATTGTAGTAGCCCGCACGAAACGAGACAGCCACGCCAACCGCCGTGATGAACAATGGCAGGCCCCAGCGAAGCACGTGGGTGAGGGCACCGTTGCGCAGAAATGCGCCCTCGAAGATTGATTGGAACATGGTTGCGGCAGGGTATCCGGCTATCGCGAAAATCACCGCGCAAAGTGCCAACCCGATGAGGATGAACATGAGCGCCTGCGCCAGCGAAACGAACCGATCGGTCATTGCGTCGCTCCGGTCATCGCGGCACCGATGGGAGCGATGTCGAAGGGTGCCTCGAATGTGGCAGCGAGACGGCCGGACAGCATGACGACAATGCGGTCGCAAATGTCCATCAGTTCATCCAGGTCAGACGATATCAGCAGAATGCCACAGCCGGCAGCACGCTTGCTGCGCAGCGAGTCCCACACGAATGCGGTTGCGCCGATATCCAGCCCGCGGGTCGGCTGAGCGGCGATGATCAGTTTCGCGTCATCGTCCATCTCGCGTGACAGGATGACTTTCTGGGCGTTGCCGCCAGACAATGCCCCGGCGTTCTGTCCGACACCGGCGTAGCGAACATCCCAGTCGCGCAGGGCAACATCGCAGCGTTTTCGGAGCTCGGACGGACGAACGGACGCAAGCAAAGGTTTTTGCAGCAACTCGCGGGCGGACCAGTTTTCCCACAACGGGCTGGTCAGACTCAGGCCCTCGACATTGCGTTCGAACGGGATGATGCGCAGGCCACCGGCGCGGCGGGCGGCCAATGGCGCTTCCGTCATGACGGAACCATCGATGGTAATGTTGCCTTGCGCTGTGGAAGCAAGCGCTGAAAGCGCGCGTACCAGCGTGCGCTGACCGTTGCCTTCCACTCCGGCGACGCCGACGATTTCCCCTGGCGTGATTTTAAGGTCGATCCTGTCCAATGGCGGACCATCGCCGTTGGGAACGGTCGACAGTGACTGCAATTCCAACATCGGCGCGGTTGCTTCATGATGGTCCGCGTGGACCGCGGCGTGCAGAACAGCCACACCGGTCAGGGCTGCTTTGTCGTTGACGTCAATGGAGCTGTCGGCCTGGCCGATGATCAACTCGGCAATCCGGTCTGACTTGATCTTGTCGGTATCGATGGGGCCATCCACCAAGTGTCCGCCGCGCAGGACGGTGACTGTGTCGGCCACCGCGAGGACTTCGCGGATCTTGTGCAGGATGAGGACGACGGTGACGCCCAACTCCTTGAGCCGGCGGACTCGGTCGAAGAGCTTTTGTGTACCCTCAGGAGAGAGCACGGCGGTCGGTTCATCGAGGATCAGAAGACGGGTATCCCTCACAAGGGCGCGCGCGATTTCAACGCCCTGTAGCGTTTCGACGGGCAGGTCGCGAATCCGGCTGCCGGCGTCAACGCGCACGCCGAGCGCGTCCAGGTGCGGTTGCCAGCGAGCCTCCAGCCGTCGGCGCGAGAACAGGCCGGCCTCTTCACAGCCAAACTGCATCGCTTCGGCAACGGTGAAGGACGGCGGCAGGGCGAAACTCTGATGAACAAGCTCGACGCCGGCGTCCCGTGCCTCATTGACGCTGCCGGAAGAGATCGCGTCACCGTCGATCGTGACACGGCCTGTATCCGGTCTCAGCAGACCTGCGACGACCCGGGCAAAGGTCGTCTTGCCGGCGCCATTCTGGCCGACAACCGCGTGAATTCGTCCGCGTTCGAATGAGACACTGACGTCGGAGAGTGCCACGACGTCACCAAACCGGACGCTGATATCGTGGCACTCCAGAGCTGATTGTTCCGGCAGAGTCATCGGTCGGTTGCGGGGTCTGGCCTTATAGCTCGGTGTTGAATGGAACGGTGATCAACTTGTCCATGATCGAGATCTTGGCTTTTTCGATGTCCGGCCAGATTTCTGTCGCCCTTGAGTTGATGTCGGCAGGACCCTGTTTCTCGAATTCAGGCGACCGCATGAAGTCTATCACTCCGGTGCCGAGACCGGTGTTGACGTGGGTGCCTCCCGACCAGTCGGTGCCAAGGGCTTTGCTGGCTTCATTGTACAACGATGTTCCAAAGTCGAGGCCGACAATTGCGATCAGGGATTTCGGACCCAGGGGGAACTGCGCCGGATCGAGAGCGCTGACCAGTCGTCCTTCCTCTTCATTGGCAGCGGCGATGATGCCGGCGTCTGTCGCCGCGGCATCGGTCTGGATGTAGTCGATGCCGTCGCTGAACATCTGGGTCGCGATTTCCTGACCCTTGGCGGGGTCCTGGAAAGATCCGGCGAAGGCCGCGGTTGCCGTGATATCGGGACGCACCGATTGCGCGCCGGCTTTGAAGGCGTTGAAATCGGCGTTGATGGGCGGGATGGAGATGCCGCCGATGAAGCCGAGTTTGCCGGTTTTGCTGACACCAGCGGCGAAAATCCCCGAAAGGTAGCAGCCGAGATAGTAGTCGTAGGAGACCGTCACCAGATTGGCGATCGGCGGCTCAACTGCGTCACCGAACAGCTGGATGAACCGGGTATCCGGGTAATCCGGAGCCACGGCCTTGAGTGGTTCGGTGACTTCGTTGAACGTGCTGATGACGACGGCTGCGCCGGCATCGCCAAGGGTCCGGAATATGGTTTCATAGGTTGCCGGATCCTGGGCATAGATTGCGCGGTACGGCACATCTTTTTCGGCCGCCAGCTGTTTCAGCTTGGCGATCATGGAATCGACCGGACCGTTGTCGCCGGCAGCCTGGGTATGCACCAGAGCGACCATTCCTCCGGCTGCCAGCGCATTGGGAGCCAGCAAGACGTCGGTCAAACCCAGGGCCGCCACTCCGGCCGTGGCTTTGAGCAGTGTGCGCCGCCGTAGCAGGCCGGCAATCGATGTCGTGTTCTGTTTCATGGTTCTGCTCCTTCAGTTGAAGATCCCTGTTGAGTGTCGATTTTTTGCGTCAAGGAACGTCCGGCGAAAACGGTGCGGGGTTCATGATCATCACATCCTGTTTCTGAATGGCGTCGAGCTTCCAGACCTCCGAGATGAACGTCTGCCATTCCGGGTCGGCATACATGGCTGCCCGTCGCGCCTCGCGGTCGGCCAGGCTGTCATAGCCCCACATCAGAACGGTGGTGTGCAACAGCCCGATTTCACTGACATAAAGGCCGAGGAACCGGTTGAGGTGTCGCTTCTGGATTGGCAGTCCCTGGGTCTCGTATTTCTTCATCCAGCCATCGACCGTTCCAGGTCGGAAAGTGTAGGTGCGGTGTTCAACGATCATTGCTTCATGCCTCCGAAAGAATGAATTCGGCCGCGCGCTCGCCGATCATGATGGCCGGCGCGTTGGTGTTGCCGCTGGAAATGATCGGCATGATCGAAGCGTCAGCGACCCGCAGCCCCTCGATCCCGTGAACGCAAAGACGTGCGTCGACGACCGCTTGCGGATCAGTGCCCATCTTGCAGGTGCCGACCGGGTGAAAAGTCGTCATGGCTGTGGCGCGCAGCCACTGGATCATCTCTTCGTCGCTTTCGACCTCCGGACCGGGCGCCAGCTCCTTGCCGCGATATTGGTCAAAGGACTTTTGGGCAATCACCTCGCGGGTCATGCGGATGCCGGAAATCATGGTGCGCAGGTCGAAATCCGATTGCAGATAGTTAGCGGTAATGCGCGGGGGATCGGCAGGTTTGGCCGAGCGCAGGCGTATCTCGCCGCGGCTTTCCGGATTGACCGGTCCGACGCGGAGCGTGAAGCCGTGATTGGCTTCCGTTGGCGGTTTTTTGCGGAACGGATTTGGCAAGTGCAGATTGGCCGTTTTTTCCATTGCCGGCATGAAGTGCAGCTGAATATCCGGTGCTGCAAGCCCCTCGTGGGAGCGAATGAACGCGCCTGCTTCGTAGGGGAACGTAGTGACGATGCCGCTGCCGAACAGCATTCCCGTCACAAGGGACCAGGCAAGTTTGTCGGCGCGCAGATCACCATAGAGCGTCACCGGTTTTGTGCACTCCCAGGACATGACGCAATCGACATGGTCCTGCAGGTTCTTGCCCACACCCGGCAGATCATGCACCGTTTCGATGCCGTGCTCGGCCATCTCGTCTGCCGGTCCGATCCCGGAAAGCAGGAGGAGCTGCGGCGAGTTGACGGTGCCGGCGCAAACGATCACTTCGCGTGTTGCCAGGATGCGCTGGGTTTCGCCGCCGAGGGTGACCTCGACGCCGGTCGCGCGGCCATTCTCGACAATGATCCGTTGCGTCAGCGCGCCTGTTTCGATCGTCAGATTGGACCGGTCGAGGACCGGTTTCAGGAAGGCCGAAGATGTCGACCAGCGTTTGCCGTTGCGGATCGTGAAATCGAAACGGCCGAATCCGTCCTGCTCGGCGCCATTGAAATCATCGTTGCGCGCATGCCCGGCTTCGGTGCCGGCGCCGATGAATGCCTCGTGCAAGCGGTTTTGGCCCCGGGCGCGGCAGACGGTCAGTTCGCCTTCGCTATTGTGGTATTCGCCGTCGCGTTGAATGTGCCCCTCAGAGCGGCGGAAGGCCGGTAGAACTTCCTCATAGGACCAGCCGGGCAGGCCAAGCTGCGACCAGCGATCGTAGTCCCGGCGGTTGCCCCGCACATAGATCATGCCGTTGATGGTGGAGGAGCCGCCCAGCACCTTGCCGCGCGGCCAATACAATGATCGACCGTTCAGATAAGGCTCGGGCTCGGTGTGATAGTGCCAATTATAGATTCCGGACTGGAATAGCTTGCCCATCAGCATGGGCAGGCGAAACAACGGATTGCGGTCCTTGCCACCGGCTTCCAGCACCAGCACCGTACGCTCCGGATCAGCCGACAGGCGGTTGGCTATCACACAGCCTGCCGAACCCGCACCGACGATGATGTAATCATAGCTCCGGACATTGCTCATAACGTCACCATGCGATCGGTCGGGCACCGCTGGCGGTCAGAAAGCGGTTACAGGCCTGAAACGGGTTTTCTGCGGAAAGAAACGCCTCCGCCGCAGCCGGGTGGGGGCGGTGGATGGCAAACAGCGGCGGTTGAGGGTCGCCAAGCCCTGCCGATTTCAGGCAGTCCGCTGCCGCGTCGCCAAAGGCCATGAAAACAACCGGTCGCTCCGAGGCGGCGAGGTTTTCCAGGACTCTCTTCATCAGCGGTTGCCACACGGGGAGGTGGCCCTTTGACTGGTGCGGATCCGGCTCCACGCGAAAGCGCGACAGTGTGAGTGACGAGTTGAGGAGCAATACGCCGCTCCTTACCCAGTGATCGGCGAGAGCGTCGGGTGCCTCCAGATCGATATGTCTCGCCTCGATGTCAGACAAAAGCGCCGGCCAGTCATCGAAGGACCGGGCATATGTTTCGTTGCCGGTACGCGCGACGCAGATCTGCTGCATGAAGGCGCGGACGCTTTTGGAGAACATCTTGTCGAGCTCTCGCCAGGCGGCGACATTGCCGCATTCGAAGGCCCTCCCGGTTGCAAAATCCGGGGCCGGGTAGGGGTCCTGTCCCAGGATGACGCAGCGAACCTCATCGGGACCGATGGCGTCAAAGGCGCGAAACATGTGTGCGCCCGGCGGTGCTCCGGGGAAGGTCTTTTGCCGGCGTGCGGGAAAGACCGGTTCCCAGGGTTCGATCATCAGCGATGGGTCACAGGCATCAAAGCCAAGCGCGGTATCGCCGATTGCGGTGCGCCATGCCTCAGGAAGATCGCTTTGCCAGTCCGACAAAATCTCCGATAGCGCGTCGACCAATGTGATCGCCATCACAGGCGCCTCCCTTGCTCGACGCAACTGTTTCAAATCCTGACCAAATCGTCAAGAAAATTTGACCAAATCGTCAAGAAATTGAGAAAATGAACGAATGGATACTTGGATGCCGGTACCAAAACGTGTATGTAAATCAGTGGGTTTTAAAGGCTCGGAAGATCTGGGGCGGCACGCGCTTTGAGCGCCTCATGGCAGGGAGAATCTTCGCGAATGTTGGATCAGAAAGTCTCGGGTTCAGAAGAGCGGATCCGGGCGCGCAACGAAAAGAAGATCCTCAAGACGGCGGTGCAACTGTTTTCCCGCAAAGGATTTGACGGGACTCGGATCGCCGAGATCGCCGAGCTGAGCGGGCTCCCCAAGGCCAATGTCTATTACTACTTTTCCACCAAGGAAGCGATCTACACGACACTGATCGAGAGCCTCCTGGCCGGCTGGGATCGGGCGCTTGAGCACATCACCGCCGACCGCGAACCGCGCGATGCGCTTGCAGACTATGTCAGGGCAAAACTCGACTATTCGCGCAAGCATGTGGATGAATCTCGGTTCTTTGCCAGCGAGATGTTGCGTGGCGGGCAGTTTCTGACCAGGCGCCAACGGCGACACATGCGCGAGATATCCCGAGAGCATGCGACGGTGATAGAGGGCTGGATTGCTGCCGGAAAGATGGCACCTGTCGACCCGCACCATTTCCTCATCATGCTGTGGGCGACGACGCAGTTTTATGCGGATTTCGCCGAGGTGGCGGCTGTTACCATCGGAAAAAGCAGATTGAGCGGGTCCGATTTCGAGGCAGCGCGTGAAACCGTGGTCGAGGTCGTCCTGAACGGCTGCCTGCCTGTCTCGAAGAACTGAACCCGGCGCATTGCTTCAATTCAATTCCCTTTGATTGCGATCAAATCGTCGCAAAGGCGATTTATGGTAACCGTCAAGCGGGAGTGAGCAGGATCAGGAGCGCGTCGCATGGGACCGAGCAAACTCGAACATCTGTTCAATCCCCGTTCCATAGCCGTTTTCGCAGCCAGCGAATCCGGTCATTCGGTTGGTTCGAAGGTCTTTGCCAATCTCCTGGCCGGCGGGTTTGCCGGGCCGGTTATACCGATCAATCCGAAATACCGGGAAGTGGCGGGCAGGCGCTGCCATGGGTCTCTGGAGACCGTTGAGGAGCAGGTTGATCTGGCGGTTGTCGCCTCGCCGGCCTCGACCGTGCCGCAGATCCTCCGGCAGTGTGGCCGCGCAGGTGTCCACAATGCCGTGGTGCTCTCGGCCGGGTTCGGCGAAGGCGATGGCGGCGGCAAGGCCATGGAAGCCGAGTTGGTAAAGGCGGCGGCTGATTCAGGCGTACGTTTTATGGGCCCCAATTGTGTGGGGCTGGTTCGCCCGTGGCTTGGCCTCGATGCGACCTTTCTCAAGTCAAAAACCCCCCGGGGTGGCCTTGCGCTCATTTCCCAATCCGGCGCTCTTTGCTCGGCCATTTCCGATTACGCAGCCCCGCATCACCTTGGCTTCTCGACGCTGGTCTCGTTGGGCAATGCGACCGACATCGGCTTTGGTGAGGTTCTCAAATTTCTGACCGATGACCCAAAGACCAAGGCGATACTGCTTTATGTGGAAGGGATCCGGCGAGCGCGTTCCTTCATCAGCGCGCTGCGCCTGGCGGCTCGGGTCAAACCGGTCCTGGTGCTCAAGTCCGGACGTCACAATCAGAGCGCCAAGGCAGCGCACACCCATACCGGCGCGCTCATCGGCTCCGACGAGGTGTTTGATGCGGCCCTTGAACGGGCGGGTGCGGTGCGTGTCGATTCGTTCGGACAGCTCTTTGCGGCGGCGGAAATCCTGTCATCGACGACCCGGGCCCGCGGCAACCGGTTGGGCATCATCACCAATGGCGGTGGTGCCGGTGTGCTTGCGGCCGATCGGGCAGGCGACCTGCATCTCGATCTGCCGCAGCCGTCGCTGCAATCGCTGGAAAAGCTGGATGCGACGCTGCCGCCATACTGGTCCAAGGCCAATCCGGTCGACATTCTTGGCGATGCGCGGCCGGAGGCCTATGCCGCGGCTGTTTCGACATGCCTCGAAGATCCGGGCTTCGATGGTGTTCTGGTGATGCTGACCCCACAGGCGATGACCGATGCGACGGCGGCCGCAAAGGCAGTGATCGGTGCCGTGCCTGCGAATAACGACAAGCCGTTGCTTGCGTGCTGGATGGGTGAGAGTTCGGTCAGCGATGCGCGTCACCTGCTGAGCTCCAGCGGCATACCGGATTTTCATACGCCCGAACGCGCGGTCGAAGCGTTTTCGTACCTGGCGCGGCATGAGCGCAACAGGCAACTGGCGCTGCAAACACCCGGGCCGACGACGCAAGCCAAGGCGCCCGACGTCGACCGCGCTCGGGTCATTATCCACGCGGCGTTGGACGACGGTCGATCGATGCTGTCTGATGCTGAATCCAAGGCGGTGCTGGACGCTTTTCACATCCCGGTCAATCCGACGCTCGAGGCGACAAGCCCTGAGGACGCCCGATCCAAGGCGCGCGATCACGGCTATCCGGTCGCGATCAAGATCAATTCACCGCAGATCAGTCACAAATCAGACGTCGGAGGCGTTCGCCTGAACATTCTCAATGATGAGGGTGTGGCAGCGGCCTGGACCGAGGTCATTTCCAACGCCAGGGCCGCCCTACCGGATGCCGTCATCGACGGCGTTACGGTCGAGCCGATGATCCAGATGGAGCACGGACGTGAGCTTGTTATCGGCGCCAGCCGCGATGCCGTGTTCGGGCCAACCATTCTCTTCGGCGCCGGCGGGACTATGGTGGAGGTGCTGCGCGACAGCGCCATCACCTTGCCTTCCCTCAACGCGGTGCTCGCCGACAGGCTGATTGATCGCACGAAAGTGGCGAAGTTGCTGGCCGCTTTTCGTGGCAAGCCACCGGCGGACCGAGACGCTGTCATCGCGGTCTTGATCCGGGTCTCCGAGTTGGTTGCCGAACTCCCCGAAATCGAGGAAATCGATCTCAATCCGCTGCTTGCCGGCCCCGATGGCGTGATCTGCATGGATGCCCGCATCCGTGCCAGCCGTCCGCCTCAAGACACGGGGCGGCACGATCATCTGGCCATCAGACCTTATCCGCGACACCTTGTGACAAGAGACGCGCTCGACGACGGCACACCGCTGATCATCAGGCCCATTCGCCCGGAGGATGCTGAGAGCGAGCGCCAGTTCGTCAAGGACTTGTCGATCCAAGCCAAACAGTTCCGTTTCATGCATGTGATGCGTGAGTTGACGCCCACCTTGCTGGCACGCTTCACCCAGATCGACTACGACCAGGAAATGGCGCTTGTCGCCTTCACCGAAGAGGATGGCCGCCCGGTGCAACAGGGCGTTGCCAGGTACACCATCAACCAGGACGAGACGAGTTGCGAATTTGCAGTCGTCGTGTCGGACCGGCGTCAAAACCAGGGCATCGGCACTCGCCTGATGAAGGCACTGATGGATGCCGCCCGCGCGCACGGGTTGGCAATGATGGAAGGCACCGTGCTAGCGGACAACAAGGCTATGCTGCAGCTGACAAAGGAACTCGGCTTCTCCCACCAACGCGTGCCCGATGATGCATCCCTCGTTCAGGTGCAGCGACAGCTCTGAGCCTTCAAATCCGCAACCGGAATCGGTTTCTTCGTTTGTTGCTACAACGCTTTGAAAGCTATCGGCAAACCGGATCCTGTCCGGTTAGCTGTCATGCTTCAGCAATGGTCGGATCGACCTGAGCGAGGCGACCGTGGCTTCGCACAGGCGATCTACAATCGTCGGGTCCATGGGGGTGGACAAAGCCGCAGACCCCGTGTGGATCAACATGATTCCATGGTCATACATGGCGCCAATGAATGCGCTGAGCGCCTGCTTCTCTCCCGGCGTCGGATAGGCCTCTCGGTAGCCACGGGGCTGAGCTGGCTTGAAATGAAACCGCAGGAGTGAACCGGCTCCGGCAACGCAGGCTAAAACATCAGCCAACGCGATGGCTTGGGCGAGATTTTCGCGTGCCAAGTCACCCAGCCCGTTAAGCCGTTGAACGCTTGTCTCGTCGAAAAGCGACAGGGCGACGTAACCTGCGGTCATCGTCACCGGGTTGGCTGAGAAGGTCCCCGTCATGGGAAGGCGCATGCCAGCGTTGCCGCGCACGAAGACCTCCATGACGTCGGCGCTCCCGGCCAACGCACCCACCGGGAAACCGCCGCCGATGATCTTGCCCAAAGCTGTCAGATCCGGAACGACATCAAGGTCCGACTGCATTCCGCCAAACCCGTTGCGGAATGTCATCACCTCATCGAACAGCAAAACGGTCCCGTTCGCGGATGCCCAGCGACGCAGCGATTGCAGAAACTGCCCAGCGGCCGGGACCATGCCGATGCGGTGGGGTAGCGGGTCGACCAGTATACACGCAACATGATCTTTGAACTGATCCAGGCGCGCTGTGCTGGCTTCGACATCGTTGAAGGGAAGAACGAGCGTTTCATCAACGACACCCGTCGGCGTCCCGCGGGCGAGGGGTACCGAATGCGGACAGTCAGTGTCGCCCCAGGTGTTTGGAGTGGGTGCCTGGCTCACCTCGGCGAAGTCGTAGGACCCATGGTAGCTTCCCTCGACCTTGGCGTTCATTGTTCGGCCGGTGAAGGCGCGTGCGGCCTTTATGCCGGCCATTACGGCTTCAGTGCCCGAATTGACGAAGTGTATCCTCTCGAAACCGGATGCACGGTCGCACAGCAGTTCCGCCAGTTGTATCTCTGCTTCGGTTGCCATCGAGAAGGCGGTGCCGTGCCGCAATTGCTCGCGCACCGCGCGGGTGATGGGCTGGCAGGCATGGCCGTGAATATTTGATGCCACGTTGTTGGAAAAGTCCAGGCGTTCGACACCATCGGCATCAGTGATCCGGCAGCCATCACCATGTCGGGCATAACGAACTGGTCCACCATAGAGCAGAGTGTTTCGACTGACGCCGCCAGGAAGTACCCGTGCGGCGCGCTCGAACAGTCGAACACTTTCCGAAAGATTCTCGCCTGCGCAGGACGCGGTGACAGGGTTGGGATGATCTTCGGTTTTCAGCATTGATTTCGGTCTCCATGCGGCGGTCGCGCCGGTTGTCACGGAAAATGTTTCATCATCTGACGAAAGCGCTCAAACGAAAATTCCACACCAGTTCAATACGATTGGGAATGATCTGGTTGACGACCGCCTGCCGAGAGTTTCGAACTCGGTCAGTTTGGCTGAATTTGAATACCGATCGCGATTTATTCAATGATTTCAATGCTTGACAAAATAGGGAGTATACTACATAATATTGATCATGATTGCTGGCGATGATGCCGGTGTGAGGGATGCGCGCAACGGCGGAAAACAGCCTGCGGATCCGGGAAGCATGGAGGAACGCATGACCAATTTATTGAATCTGATCACCGCCACGGCCGTTGGACTGGCGCTGTCGGTAAGTGCAGCAATTTCCGCTGACATGAAGATGCTGACGGCTTGGGGCCCCAATCACTCCGGCACCGCAAACATGGCCTATGGCTACATCAAACTGGTCGAAGACATGACCGACGGCAAGGTGACGATCAAGGCCAGTGGACCGGAAGTGGTGCCGGGCGGCAAGCAGCTTCAACCGGTCGCATCGGGCGTGTTCGATCTGATCTACACCCACGGACTTTATCACACCGGTACGACCGGCATCGGTGCTGCCATCGACGCTGTCAACGGCGACATTGAACAGCGCCGGACCAGCGGCGTCTGGGATTGGGTCGACAAGCATTATCAGGAAACCCAGAATCTGAAAGTCCTGTCGATACCGACCGCGACGACGGGGTTCCGTTTCTTCCTCAAGAACGAAATGGACCCGGGCAAAAAGCTTGACGGCATGAAGATCCGCGCACTTCCGTCCTACAACAAGATCGTCGGCTCACTCGGCGGCACCGCGGTTGTCATTCCTTTCGGTGAGCTCTATTCGGCGGCAGAAAAGGGTGTCATTGACGGTCTCGTCTGGCCAACGGTCGGTGCGGTCGGCTTCAAGTTCCATGAAGTCACACCCTACCTGGCCGAACCGGCCTTCGGCACCGTTTCCTACCTGATCATGATGAATCTCGACAAGTGGAACGCGCTCGACGCCGATACGCAGAAAGCCATGCTGGACGCCGGCTACAAGCTGGAGCAGGACACCGTTGGCATCTTCAATGCGCTGCTCGAGAAGGAAAACGGCATGATGAAGGCAGAAGGTGCGATGTCGACGAACATCGGTTACTCACCCGAGGAAGCCAACAAACTGTTTGCTGATCGCGCTATGGAAGTCGCCATCGAAAAGTCCGGTGCAACAGGCGAGGCCTTCCGCGACTTCGTTGCATCGAAGGGCATGTAATAACCCTCCCATGACTGCTCCGCCGCACTCCAGTGCGGCGGATTTTTCAATTGCATCGACGCCGACTGAACCGGCGGGCTAAGCTGGCAGCCGGAATTTGACACGACGCTGACGGGGACAGGGCGCCATGGGCAGAGTTCTTGACTGGTGCTATGCAATTCACGACCGGCTGACTCAGGTGGCCGCCGCCCTTGCAGCCATCGGACTGATTTGCATCGTTGCGTCCTACGCCTACGAAGTCGTCACCCGCTATTTCTTCAATGCACCGACGGCCTGGGTCAGTGATTTCGTCTCTTATGCCTTGTGTGCATCGATCTTCCTGGCGTTGCCCAAGGTGACCAGGGAAAAAGGCCACGTTGCTGTCACCATCCTGGTCGAGGTGATGCCAGCCAGGATTGCCGATGTCGTCCACAGTTGCATCAGTCTGGTTGGCTTCGCCTGTCTCGGCTTTGCGGCCTGGGTCAGCCTTCAGGAAAACATCCGCCAGTACACCAAGAACATTGAGACCCTTGCCATTGTTCCGGTTCCACAGTGGTGGATTTCGAGTTTTATCACCTTCGGATTGGCGCTGAGTGCGCTCTACTTTCTCCGCCAGGTGCCGGCATCTCAACGCGGACATGGCAACACGCTTGCCGAGAAGGCCGGCTGATGGAGTGGTACGTCACATTGCTGGCAGGCATTGCCGTCCTGTTCGTGCTGTTCCTTTCTGGAGCGCCGATATTCCTTGCCTTCCTGTTCGCTATTCTCGCTGGCATCTATTTCATCATCGGACCGGCCGGCTATCCGATGTTTGCAAACAGCATTCTGGATACCGCTTCGATAACATCTCTGGCTTCCATCCCGTTGTTCGTCCTGATGGGCGAGCTGCTGTTCCGCTCAGGAACAATGGATGTGCTGTTTGATTCCATAGACAAACTGGTCGGCCGGGTGCGCGGTCGCCAATATGTGCTTGTCGTCGTGCTTTCGGCCGTGTTCGGGGCTCTCTCCGGCGTTGCCATGGCGGTTGCCGCCATGCTCGGGCGCGCGATCATGCCAGGCATGCAGGCGCGCGGCTATGATCGCGATATTGCGGCCGGTCTCATCGTCAGTGGCGCCAGTCTCGCGCCGATCATTCCACCCAGCCTGCTGGCGATCATTGTCGGCTCGATAGCCGACGTATCGATCGCCAAGTTGCTGATCGCTGGTGTCCTCCCGGGCCTGCTGCTCGGCGGCATTTTCCTGGTCTATGTGTTCGCCCGCATCGCGGCAAATCCCGAGCTGGCTCCGACCAATGTCCAGGCGGAGCGGGACGACGTGTCGGTCAGCGAGCAGGTTATGGCACTGGTCCGCATCCTGCCGTTCGCGATCGTCATTTTCTCGGTCATGGGCTTCATCATGCTGGGCATCGCCACGCCGTCGGAATCAGCGGCGACGGGCGTCATCGGTGCCCTGATAACCGCCGCCATCTACCGCAACCTCAGCCTCAAGATGATCTGGGACTCGGTCATGGCGTCGATCACGGTCTCAGCGATGATCCTTGCCATCATGGCGATGTCGAAGATGTTCACGCAATTGTTGGCGTTCACCGGTGCAACCAGTGAGCTGGTGCAACTGGTGGCCAATCTGGGTTTCGGCCCGTTGCTGATGCTCATCGTCATGCTGGCGGTGCCTTTCGTACTGTGCATGTTCATCGACACCATTGCCGTCATTCTGCTGACCATCCCGATCTATCAACCGGTCGTGACCAGTCTCGAGTTCGATCCCGTCTGGTTCTGGCTTCTGTTTCTGATCAACATCACGCTGGGCGCCATCACCCCGCCTTTCGGCTATACGCTGTTCGCCTTCAAGGCGGTTGTGCCGGAAATGACGATCAGCGATGTTTACCGGGCGACCTGGCCATTCGTGGCCTTGTTCCTCGCGGGAATAGCTTTCATCATCATGTTCCCGGGCATTGCGACCTGGTTGCCGGAACTGACGGGATAGCAAGGTCAGCAAAATTCGGTCTAAACTGCCTTCCTGGCCTCGAAGGTGCGAATGAAATTCGCCGATTCGAGGAGCAGCTGTTTGATAGGAAGAGGTATTTTATGAGAGCTGTTCGTGTACATCAGTTTGGTGGACCTGAGGTGCTGAGCCTGGATGACGTGGATGATCCCGTACCCGGGCCAAACGAGGTGCTCATTCGCATCCGTGCAGCCGGCGTTAACCCGGCGGACACCTATGTGCGGAGCGGCGAATACCGACTAACGCCGGATCTGCCATTCATACCGGGTGGCGACGCCGGCGGCGAGGTTGAGGCCGTCGGCGACGGTGTCACGAATGTCTCCGTCGGCGACCGGGTCTGTGTCGGTACCGCTCTCGGATTCGGTTTCTTCGGCTGCTATGCGGAAAAGGTCGTTCGCAAAGAAGAGCATGTGCTGAAGATACCGGACAACGTCTCGTTCGCGCAGGCAGCCACTTTGGGCGTTTCCTATCCAACAGCGCATTACTCCCTGTTCCGTCGCGGCGGCGCGACCGCGGGCGAGACCGTGTTCATTCACGGCGCCAGCGGATCGGTAGGCACTTCGGCGATACAGCTCGCGAAGCGTGCCGGGCTGCGGGTAATCGGCAGTGCCGGCTCTCCCGCTGGTTTGGATCTCATCCGACGCGAAGGCGCGGACTTCGCGGTCAACCATGCACAGCCGGATTATCTCGAGGATGTGAAGAAAGCGACTGACGGAGCAGGCCCGCAGCTCATTCTGGAGATGCTTGCCAACCAGAACCTGGCGGCTGACATGGATATCGCGGCCCAATACGGGCGCATCGTCGTTATTGGCAACCGCGGTGAGATCACGATCAACCCCCGCGTTGCAATGACGAAAGAGCTTGATATTCGCGGCATCCAGCTCTGGAACGCTGGCACAGACGTCATCGACGCGATCATGGCCGATGTTCTCGCTGGTGTTTCGGACGGCACGTTGAACCCCGTGGTCGGGCGTGAATTGCCGCTCGATCAGGCCGGGGCCGCTCACGCAGCCGTTCTGGAGGCCGGGAACGGCGGCAAACTCGTCCTTGTTCCCTAGTCTGGTGGATTTGCAAATCTGAAGTTCCTGCGGAGCGCGCTGCCCGTGTAACGAACTTCAGATTCAGGAGAACTATCCGGAACGGTTTGTCGCGAAAGACGCACGGCGGCGATCCGCCGTCGCGTCGCCATAGAGCGTTGTGCGCTGTCGCGCCGGACGGCCGAGATCAGCCAGCAGGGCCTCCATTCTTTCCGGGGTCATTTCCTGGCCGTGTTCGGCGCCTGCAGAACGGGTGATTGTCTCGTTCATCAAGGTCCCGCCGATGTCGTTGACACCTGCCGACAGGCAAGCCGCAAGCCCATCGGGGCCGAGCTTGACCCAGGAGGCCTGGATGTTGGTGATGTGCGGGTGGAGGACTAGTCGGGCAACCGCGTGCATCAGCAAAGTCTCGCGCCAGGTCGGTCCGCGGCGCGATCCGCCCTTCAGATAGATCGGCGCTTGCATATGAACGAAGGGCAGGGGAACCAGTTCGGAGAACCCGCCTGTTTTCTTCTGCTGGTCGCGCAGCCGGATCAGGTGGCATGCCCAGTTGCGCGGCCGGTCGATATGGCCAAACATGATGGTCGCCGTGGTCTTCAATCCAAGACGATGAGCGGTATCGACCACCTCGAACCATTGAGATGTATCGATCTTGTCCGGACAGAGCAAAGTCCGCACCTCGTCGTCGAGGATCTCTGCCGCAGTGCCGGGCAGGCTGCCGAGGCCGGCTTCGATCAACTGACCAAGAAATTCGGCGATCGGGATACCCGATGTTTCAGCGCCTTGATGGATCTCTAGCGGCGAAAACGCGTGAACGTGTAGGTCCGGCACCTCGGCTTTGATGGCCTTGAGGATGTCCAGATAGGTCTGGCCCGTGTAGTTGGGATGAATACCACCCTGCAGGCAGACTTCGACGGCGCCGCGGTCCCAGGCTTCTCGCGCGCGCCGGGTGATTTCATCCAGTTCGAGGTCGTAGGGGCGACCGCGCAGGTTTTCACTCGTCTTGCCTTTCGAGAAAGCGCAGAAACGGCATTTGAAGTAACAGATGTTCGTATAGTTGATGTTTCGGGTCACGACGTAGCTGACCGTGTCGCCGCAGATCCGTTGGCGCAGTGTGTCGGCTGCCGCGGTGATCTGATGCAACTCGCCATCGCGGGCGGCCAGCAGTCGCTCGACCTCGTCAATTGCAAGGTCCTCGCCATCGTCGGCGCGATGCAGAATACGATCAAGGTTACGGTCCGCAATGAAGCCCGGCGTCGTCGGCAATTCCGGTAGACACAGCGAGGCTGCCCCCGGATGCCAGCGGTCCGTGCGCGCAAGACCGTCCGCATCGATGGCGTCGAGTACAGACGCCCGCAAGACCGGTTCGAGCCAGCGGTTGGCGTCACCGGCAAATGGTGGATAGATCCCAAGCCGTTCGACCAGCAGCTTGCCTGAGGCAGCTGTGTCGCGGGCGAGGACTTCCAAATGCGGCCATGGGGCTTCCGGATTGACATGGTCAGGTGTAACCGGCGAAACGCCGCCCCAATCGTTCAATCCGCTTTGAATCAGGTCCGCGGCACATCCGGAAGACAGGTTTGGCGGTGCCTGGATCGACATTTCAGGTCCGAAAATCAATCGGGCAACAGCGATCGTCCATTGAAGGTCCGCGAGGTCCGGCTCCGGCGCAGCCGCCATTTTGGTGTCCGGCTTGGCGCGGAAATTCTGGACGATAATCTCCTGCAGATGACCGTGGCGCTCGTGCAGGTCACGCAGTGCGAGCAGGCTGTCGATCCGTTCAGGGCGCGTTTCGCCGATGCCGATCAGGATGCCGCTGGTGAATGGAACCGTTTGCCGCCCGGCTTCGTCTATCGTCGCCAACCGCACGGCAGGATCCTTGTCGGGCGACCCGTAGTGGCAGCCGCCGGGTTCACCCAGGCGCGGCGATACGCTCTCCAGCATGATGCCCATCGACACCGAGACCTTGCGCAGGGCGGAGATTTCCTCAGCCGTCATGACGCCGGGGTTGAGATGGGGAAGCAGACCGGTTTCCCGAAAGACCAGGCCGGCCATCGCCTCAAGATAATCGATGGTACTGTCATAACCGAGATCAGTCAGCGCCGAGCGGGCAGCTTTGTAGCGTAGCTCTGGCTTGTCGCCCAGCGTGAATAGCGCCTCCTTGCAGCCGGCCACTTTACCAGCGCGGGCGATTTCCAGCACCTGGTCGGGACTGAGATAAGCGGCTTCAAGTCGTCTCGGCGCCTTGGCGAACGTGCAATAGTGACAGACGTCCCGACACAGCTGGGTCAGCGGAATGAAGACCTTGCGGGAATAGCTGATCAACCGTCCGTGGCCGTGGTCTCGAACGGCAGCGGCGCGCGCAAGCAAGACGTCTTGCGGCTGACCCAGAAGCGCGTGCGCATCCGCTGTATCAAGCCTCGGCATGGTGCCTCCGGCGTCGATTGTCACCGTGTTCATGCGGCGCCCCTTTCAAGAATGCGATAGTGGTTGCTGTCCGCCAATCCGCTCAGAAAGCGGCCGGTAGCGCCTCCTGTGGAGGCTTCGACGAAGTCAACAAGATCTGTCGGTGTATCGATATCGAAGGCCAGACCCGGTGCGCGGACATGCTCCGGTTGCACCCCGATCGCCCGGGATGCGCGGGTATGGCGGGAGAAACTGTCGGTGCCAAATGCCGGTGAGAGCAACCCCGGCTGAGACAAAAAAAGACCGTTGGTTCCACAGCCGTCGCGCGCGCCTGCGATGCGGATTGTAGGTGTGTTGTCCAGGGATCCGGTCAGAGCTGCTATTTCGCTGCTTGTTGCAAGCGGCAGATCGCCCGGCAGCACCGCAACGGGCTTTTCCGTCGTCACGGTTGCCAATGCATGGGCAACGGCTTCGTTGTACCCTCGGGATTTCGGCTCGCGAATGACATGGGCACCGAACGACCTGCCGATATCGAGGATGACGTCGTCGCTTGCAATCAGCCATATCCTACACCCATCGACGGTGCTTGCCGCAGACAGAAGGTCCTGCAGCATGGCCATCACCAGACCGGCGCGGCTAAGCGGTGAGAGTACGCCTGAAAGGCGCTGCTTGGCGTGTGATAGGTCCTTGATCGGGACAATGATCTCGGTCATCGGCGTACGCTCTCACGAAGTCGGCTGGCAAAATCGACAGTTTGGCGCGCAAGATCGATGCGATCTTCGAGACTTCGCATGATTGTTGGCGCGATGTGTGCCCGGATATCGAGGTCCTCGATTGCCGGCGCCAAATTGGCATCGGTCTCGTCGATCACGAGCCCGTCGATGAAGTCAGAATAGTGGCGAGCAATCTCCAATGCCGAAGCGGGCGTGCCGAGCTCGTCCATCATCTTTGCCGCCGGACCCTTGAGCGCCCTGCCGCCGACAATGGGTGAGACCGCGACGATCGGTGCCCCACAGTTCCGCAGTAGCGTTCGCATACCGGGCACGGTGAGTATTGGAGCGACGCTGACAAAGGGATTGGACGGTGCCAGGATGATGGCGCCCGGCTCGGCCGAGATCGCCTCGGCCAGGGCCGGAGCAGGGCGCGCCGCGTCGATGCCCTCGAATTCGAAACCGGTCACCCGCGGCGCACAACGCTCGCGCACGAAATATTGCTGAAACGCCAGCCGACCTTGCGGTGTGTCGACCATGGTCGCCACCGGCTCGTCACACATCGGCACGATCGGTACCGCAATGCCAAGGTTCTCGGCTATATCGGCGGTGACCGTACTCAGGCTGGCTCCAGCCTTGAGCCGTTGCGTTCTCAGAACGTGCAATGCCAGATCGCGGTCGCCGAGATTGAACCAGTCCTCGCCACCGAGGTCGGTCACGACTTTCATGAAATTCCAGCTTTCGTCGACACGGCCCCAGCCGCGCTCCGGGTCGGCAAGATTGGAGAGCGTATAGATGACCGTATCGGTATCCGGACAGATGCGCAGACCGAAATGGTCGAAGTCGTCTCCGGTGTTCGTCACCACCAGCAAGCGATCGGACGGCAGCGCGTGGGCGAGGCCGAGCACCAGCTTGGCGCCGCCGACGCCTCCTGACAGTGCTATGACGGTGCCGCCGGTCATCGGAACAGGTCCTCGCGTGTCGGGCGCAGCAGGTCGGATGCCGGCCGAGAGGGTGGACGGTCGGATCCGTGAAAGTCCAGGCCCCGGATCAAAACGACAGGGCGTCCCTCGGCACCCTGACCCTGAACAAGCGATGCCGCGGCTGCGATTTCGTCGGCGACCGCCTGTTGACTGACCTGCAGCTCGCGACCGAACAGGTCCCTGTCGCCGCGGCGGTCCCATAGGCTTGGGATGCCGGCTGCGCCAATCGCAATGCCCGTCGTCCCAAGTCGCCAGGGACGTCCAAAGCTGTCATTGATGACGACGCCTATTTCCGCGTCGGTGCGGTTATAAAGCGCTTGCCGGATTTGGACGCAGCTGTCGTCGGGATCGATTGGCAACAGCAGTACATTTTCCTGGCCCTGCGGCGAGGCCACGTTGGAGGCGTCTATCCCCGCATTCGCCATCATCCAGCCGTTGCGGTGTTCTGTGATCAAGACCCCGGGCGCCTGGCGGATAATGCCTCGGCTCTCGGAGAGAACGACCTCAACCAGGCGCGGGTCCTTGTCAGTGGTCTCAGCAATCTCGATTGCTCTTTCACCGGGCTCGATTGCACGAAGGTCAATCAGGCGGCCTTCCGACTTGGAAACAATTTTCTGCGCCAGGACAAGAATATCGCCGTTCTGAAGCGCAAGCCCGCTTTCCGCCAACGCGTCCAAGATGATTGTCGCCAGGTCGTCGCCTGGTTCGATCATGGGCACGTGGTCGACGGCCTGTATGGTCAGCGGATTGGGCATCGCCTAGGCACCTTGCGGCGTTCCCGTGATGCGGATGCCAGCGCCGGGGATCTTGTACTGCCCGTTGATGAAAATCAGCGCAGATGTCAGCGCTTCGGCGACGGTTGAATTGGCAATGCGCCCCGCGTGCCAGGCGGTCATGCCGGCATCCTCGGCGAGTTGAACTACTCGCGCTCGTGCTTCCGGATCGTTGCCGCAAACCAGCACATCGCAATCGATTCCGTGGTCGAGATCGGCAAGGTGGGCGGCTGCCACGTTCTGGAACGCCGACACCACCTTGACGCCTTCGCCGAGCGTATCCTGTGCTGCCTTTGCCGCGGAGCCGCCCTCCGGCAGTTGAACGGTGCGTACCTTGGGCGGCACCAGCGGAACCGTCACGTCGATCAGGATCTTGCCGCCCAGGTGGGGTCTAATCGTGTCGAGCGTCGCCTCGTGGTTCGCATAGGGAACGGTCATTGCGACGATGTCAGCGGTCGCGGCAGCGGCGGCATTGTCGGTTCCCGAGATCGGAGCTCCGGCCTTCTCCGACAGCTCCCTAGCGATCACGGCAGCGCGGTCGGCGTCGCGCGATCCGATCGTAATCGTATGCCCTGCGCGTGCCCATCGCAGTGCCAGGCCTGCGCCAAGGGCACCAGTGCCGCCGACAATGCCGATTGTGCTTGTCTGGTCCGTCATGAAGATTGCCTCCCGATAGTGTCCGTTGGCGGATCTGCTTGTGGCGGCCGAATTGCGTAACAGGCACGCCCGACCGCAACGAGCCTTCCATTATCATCGTCAACGTCGACATCAACGAAACCAGCTGTCCGGCCGGCACGGCGTACGCGCGCGGTCGCGGTCAAATCAGTCTTCTGTGCCAGACGCAAAAAGTCGGTGCTGAAATTCAAGGTCAGCATGGGTCCTTTGGCGACCAGCATCAGCGCGTAGCAGCCGGTGATATCGACCAGTGAAGCAATGACGCCACCGTGCCATTGACCCGTGTCGGGCTGCCGTTCGAATTGCGGGCACCAATGCACTTTGAGAACCAGGCGAAGTGCCTCATTGTCGAGTTCCAGCACCCGCGGCCGAAACATCTGATGATACAGAGACCGACTGACATGTTCCTGGATGTCATCGACTGTCAGTGGGTGCTTCATTCCAACAGCCTCACGCCGCCTTCATGGCCTGGAGGCGTGGCAGGATCTCATCGGCAAACTTGCCGACATAATCCATCCGCTCCTCCGGCGGCATGACCAGCGCAATGATGATGTGGTTTGCACCGGCTTCTACGTAATGGGCAAGGTGCTCGACGATCCTGTCGGCGGGGCCATAGGCACAATATTTGTCGACGATCTTTTCGAACGGCATGTTGAAACGGAAGCTCAACTGCTCGATGGCCCGATTGCGTGCCTCCTGCACGTCGTCGTGCATGCTGACATACATGAAACTCGTGAAAGCAAAGTCGTCAGCGAGCGGTCGATCGTATTCGTCCGCGAATTCCCGCACTTTGACGACGGACTCCGCCAGCATGTCCGGTGTGTACATATAGGGCTGCCAGCCGTCACCGAGCCGCGCGGCGCGCTTCATGGCCGGGTCGCTGCGGCCGCAGACCCACAGTGGGGGACCGCCCGCTTGATGCGGTGGTGGCGACATGTCGACGTCTTCCAACTGAAACATCGCGCCGTCGTAACTGAAGCGTTCGCCGCTCCAGTATTTGCGCATGATCTCGATGCCCTCATTGGCGCGCTTGCCACGTTCCTTCATGGACACGCCGCAGGCTGGAAATTCGCGCGGATAATCCCCACCGATGCCGACAGACGCAATCAGTCGTCCCTTCGACAGGATATCGAGCGAGGTCAATTCCTTGGCGATGATGGTCGGATGCCGAAGCGGCAGGATCAACGTCGAAGGCACCAGCTTGATCCTGTCAGTGACAGCGGCGGCATAAGAAAGAACGGTGATCACGTCGAGGATCGGGCGGAAAAATACCATGTGTTCGCCCGTCGTCAGCAAATCGAAGCCGGCATCTTCGACGCCCTTGATCTGCTGCGGTTCCCAGACATCGCCATCGACGTGAAATCCGACCTGAACCCTGGTCATGTCATTCTCCCTCTTCACCGATCAGGCTGACCGGCGATGTTCGAGCTCTTTCTGAACCAACTCTTCCAACTCGCCACGCTGCACCTTGCCGATTGCCGTCAGCGGGATCTTGTCGATCGTCGTCGCAAATTCCGGCCACTTTGCCTTGTCCAGACCGTGCTGTTCGCAAAAGGCGCGCAAGTCACCGAGGGTCACCGGTCCGGATTCAACCACGACCGCGGCGAGGCGCGAGCCCAAACGATCGTCCGGGTAGGCAACGATCGCTACGTCCTCGACACACGGGTGTCCGTGCAGCACGTTTTCGATCTCCAGCGGCGAGATGTTCTCGCCGCCGCGCAAGATGATGTCGCGCGCCCGACCGATCATGCGGATGTAACCATCGGGTCGCTGGACCGCGGCGTCACCGGTGGCGTACCAGCCATCGGGTTTGAGACGGCCACCAGGATCGCCGCTCCAGTAGCCCGTCATCATCTGCCGCGGGCTGTGAAGCTCAAGTTCGCCGTCGACAACCCGAGTGGTCGTGCCGGGCAGGGCGATACCATCGGTATCAAGCCGGTGTTCCATGGCTGCATCGAGCGGGACCGCGGTTACCGCTCCAGCTTCCGATGTTCCGAAGTAGGACCAGATCTGGCAGTCGGGCAGGGCGTTCAGACCCCGCTTCACGAGCGATCGTGGAACAGGCGCGCCAGCGGACGGGAAAAAGCGCAGGGACTTCAACCGATCGCTGCCGTGTTTTTCGGCCCAGCTCACAATGTCCATCAGAAACGGCGTGGGTGCGACCGTGAAGCTGCATCCATGTCGTTCGATCAGGTCGACAGCGGTCTCGACCCGCCACCGGGGCACCAGCACCATGACGGAATCGAGCAGCAGCGCCATCCGCACGCCGAACAACAGAGCCACGGCATGGCCAACGGGCGAAGATACCAGGATCGGATCCTCGGATGTCAGGCCGAAATGCTCGGCAAAAACTTCGGTCTGCCGCTCCAGGGTGGCGGCCGTGTGTTTCGCGGCCTTCGGCGTCCCGGTGGTGCCCGACGTGCAGGCAAGCCAGATGATATCATCCGGTGCGCCCGTGATCGGTTGCGATGGACCGATCGGGGCATCCTCGTCGGGACGGAAACGGCGGTCGCCGAGCTGGTCGAACAATGGATTGTCGCCGACCAGGTGTTCGGTAAGGATGACACAACGTGCATCCAGGATTTCGGCCAGTTCCGTGATCGTGGTACCGGCGGCCCAGGGCAGGTTGACGAGAACACCGCCACAAAGCCGGACAGCCAGATAGTCGACAACGAATTCGATGACGTTGGGTCGGGCAACAATGACCCGGCAACCCGGCTCGACACCTTGGGCGATCAATTGCCCGGCGCGACCCCGAGCCAGCGTGATAAGCTCGCCGACGGTGACCTGGCGCTCCGGTTCAGCGATCGCCAGCGCATTCGGGTCGCGTCTGCACAAACGCGCCCATTCCTCGGCAACAAAGTCGCGCGCCGTTGCGGTATCAGGCCTGTTGGCGTCGTTGTTCATTCCGCCCCGCTAAATCTTCTTGATCTCGGCAACGAGCGACGCAATGTCGTCGTCCGACAGGCCGTCGAACCAGGTTTCGTCGATCTGAATGCGATTGACTTGTCCGCCAAACCGCTTTTTGAGCGCGGCCGGCAGATCGGCCGGCTTGGCGATGACGGCATAGGCTTCCAGCATATCATCCGAGACCAATCGCCCCATTTCCGACCAGCGGTGTTCGCGCGCCATGGAAATGAAATCCGACAGGTTGACGTTCCAGCCGTGCATTTCGAGCATCTTCTCGTATTCCGGCGTGGAGGAGTAGAACGCCACGCGTTCCTTCAGTCCCTCGCGAACCCGTTCGAGGCCTTCATCGTCGGCGGCACAACCAACAAAACCATAGCTTCCGAGATCGATGTCCTTCAGCGAACGACCAGCCTTTTTTGCACCGATTTCCAGATTGGGCAGCATTACCTCGGCGTGCCATTTGTCGGTGATGGGGTCGCCCGGCAGGTGTCCGTCGGCCAATTCACCGGTCAGCTGGCACATCAGCCTGTTGATCGCCGCCACGTGGATCGGGACGCGAGGATATTCCAGCGGGCCCGGATCGTAGTAGGGGATCATGAGGTTGAGCTTGTAAAACTCACCGTCATAATCGAGTTTGGTTCCGTTTTGCCAGCAGTCCCAGATGGCGTGCAGCGCCTTGATATAGTCGCGCATGCGTTTGACCGGGGGTTGGAAATCAACGCCGAAACGTCGCGTCAGGTGGGCTTTGATCTGGCTGCCGATACCGAGCTGAAACCGGCCCTTCGAAAGCGATTGGATGGAATAGGCGTCATAGGCGGTGGCCATCGGGCTACGCGGAAAGGCGACAAACACCCCGGTCAGAAGGTTGACCTTGCTCGTGGTCATCGCGCCGGCGACAGCCGAAAGGGTCGGCGGCACGGTCAACTCCAGCAATGTCGTGCCGTCATATCCGAGCTTCTCAGCCCGGGCTATGGCATCGGGAAAACCCTCCAGCCGCTTGCACCGTACCATGGAATAAACACGCATCAGCTTGCCTTTCGCTTGCTGGGACCGGCGTAGTGCCGCTCGATGAATGCGGCCGAGTATTTGCCGCTGCCGAGGTCGGTTTCGACGGCCGCTTCGGACCGCTCGGCCGGGTGGCCATACCCACCGGCCCCTGGTGTTTCGATGACAACCCGTGCGTCGGTGGAAACCGAAACTTCGCCAGGTTTGTCGTCGAGGCGGTGTTCTCCGTCGCCGTTGCGCAGCAGAAACTGGCCGGAGCCGCCTGCCTCACCGCCGAACAGCCCCCAGGGCTTGTAGCGGAACCGTTCGCCGGCGCCGTTGAAGACACAGGTGTGATCGACCGGCGTCACGATTCGCCGCAATCCCATGCCGCCACGAAATCTGCCGGCACCCCCTGAATCTTCGACCAGGCTGTATTCCTCGACGCGCAGCGGATATTCCTGCTCGATGGATTCCACCGGCAGGTTCGAGGTGTTGGTAATGCCGACCTGAACCCCATCCTTGCCGTCCTTGGTGGCACGTGCGCCCATGCCGCCGCCCAGCGTTTCCAGGTAGAGATACGGGTTCCCCGTGCGAGGATCGACGCCGGAGAACACAGCCGTCGTGTTGGCGCCGTTTGCGGCGGCAATCACCCGATCAGGCAGAGCCTGGGACAGCGCCCCGAGCACGACGTCGATCGCCCGTTGACAGGAATGGGCGCGGGCGGCAACCGGTGCCGGAAACTCGGAATTGAGCAATGTCGCGGGCTCGATATAGATGTCGACGACATCGAGCACACCCTGATTGCTCGGCAGTTCGGAATCGAGCACGGCGATCAGCGCGTAACAGACGCTCGCCTGGACGGCATTCAGCGTCGTGTTGATGTTGCCGACCACCTGCGGGCTTGTGCCGCTGAAATCGAGCTTGATACGGTCGCCGTTGACGGCCAGCGCCAGACGGATCGGAATGTCGAAAGTGCTGATGCCGTCACCATCCATGAAATCTTCGAATTCATAGGTGCCATCGGGGATTTCGGCGATCGCCGCGCGCATTCTGAGTGCGGTCCGGTCGATGATCTCATCAAAAGCGGTGAGCACGTTGCCCAGACCATGCACACCCACCACCTCATGAAACCGTCGGGCGCCGAGATTGCATGAAGCGATCTGGGCGTTATGGTCGCCGCGCCGTTCGTCGGGGACCCGCACGTTGAGGAGCAGGATATCCATGATGTCGGCCTGCAATTCGCCCCGGCGGAACAGTTTGACCACCGGGATGCGCAGGCCTTCCTGGTAGATCTCAGACATGCCGCCGGCCATGGAGCCCGGCACCATGCCACCGATATCGGCGTGATGGGCAATATTGCAGATGAAAGCGATCAACTCGCCGTCGATGAAGATCGGCTTGGCGTAGTTGATGTCGGGCAGGTGAGTGCCGCCGGCCGTATGCGGATCATTGGCCACAAACACGTCGCCCTCGTGAATGTCGTCGCCGAATTTCTCGAGCACACAACGCATCAGGCCGCTCATCGACGCGATATGGATGGGCAGGGTCAGCGCTGCCTGGACGACCAGCCGGCCATTTCGGTCGACGATGGCGATGGAGTGGTCTTTTCGTTCCTTGATGTTGGTCGAATAGGCCGACCGCATCAGGGCGACAAAGCACTCGTCTGCAATGGAGCGCAGCCCGTTGGCGATTATCTCCAGGCGAATCGGATCGAGTTTCGGATTGTCATCGCTCATGCCGATGCCTCCGGGTCAATGGTGATGATCAGGTGTCCGTCCGGCGTGACCTCGGCGACATCGCCGGGGTAGATCGGGGTGGTCGTGTCCAGTTGTTCGACGATCGCCGGACCGATGATGCGTTGGCCCGGCACCAACTCGGCTCGGGCAAAGACGCCCGTTGCAACAGCCTGCTCGGCGGAAAAGAAGACTTGCCGCTCCTCGCGCGGGGCAGGGTCGTCCGGGGCTTCCGTTTGTTTGGCGGCTTGAGGTTCCTGGAAGAGCCGTGCGCTCGCGGATAGCCGTACATTGACGATTTCCACGGGGTCGGTTTCGCTGGCGTAGCCATAGGCGGTCTCATGCGCGGCGCAAAACCGCGCAAGCATGTCGGCGCTATCGGGAATTTGGGAGCTGGAAATTTTCGTTCCGCCAGCAACCGGCACCGCAAGTTCGAAGTTCTGTCCGACATATCGGGCGTCAACGATCAACTCGACGCGCCGGCTGTCGGCTGGTGCATCTTCCGCATCGAACCAATTGTCGGCTCGAGACTGCAATTCGGTGAGAGCTTCAGCCAGTGTTTGCATGCCGCTCTGATCGACATCGAAACGGCGGCTGGCAACAAAATCTTCTTTCAGATCAGAAACAAGCAGGCCTTGGGCGCAGACGATCCCGGGCGCTGCCGGAACGATCATTTCCTTTATGCCGAGGCTGACCGCGACATCGCGCGCATGCAATGGGCCGGCGCCACCGAAGGGCATGAGAACAAAGTCTCTCGGGTCATGGCCGCGCTCGACCGAAATCGTCCGGATCGTACGCACCATGTTGGCGACGACGATACCCAGCACGCCATGGGCCGTTCGCTGCGGTGAAAAACCCAGCCTGTCGGCAATCGGGCGGTAGGCGGCCTCAGATAGCGTGGGGTCGAGACCCATGTCACCGTCCAACAATCCGCGCGAGGACAAGCGGCCAAGCAGCAGATTGGCATCGGTTACCGTCGGCTGGTCGCCACCACGCCCGTAACAGGCAGGACCGGGATCGGCGCCGGCGCTGATTGGGCCGACCTTGAGAAGGCCGTCACGATCGAACCAGGCAATCGAACCGCCACCTGCGCCAACAGTCTCCACGTCGACGCATGGCATACGAATGGGGAAACCCGCCACATCGCGGTCGAAGGCCAGATCGACCTTGTAGTCTTTGATCAAAGTGACATCCGCACTGGTGCCGCCCATATCCAGCGTGATGACATTGCGCCGTCCGGTCTGGCGCGCCGCGTGCGCCGCTCCGATCGCACCTGCCGCCGGGCCGGAGAGGGCGGTTCTGACCGGAAACTCTCGTGCCCGTCGGGGAGACATCAAGCCGCCGCTCGACTGGTTGATCCCGAGGGTCGCCCCGGCTGCGCTAGAGGCCACGCCATCCTCCAGGGTCTGCAGATATTCGCCCATGACGGGCTGCAGATAGGCGTTGAGAACAGTCGTCGACAGGCGCTCATATTCGCGGAACTCCGGTTGGACTTCCGAAGAAAGCGAGACGGCAATGCAGGGAGCCCGTTCGTTCAGGGCGGCCGCAACCTGTTGTTCATGGTCCGGATTGCGGAACGCGAACAAAAAACCCACGGCGCAGGATTTGGCACCCGCTGCCAGAGCTTCGTCGACAGCGGCGTTGATCTCGCCCGGTTCCGGCGCAAGCACGACGCCACCATCCGCATCCATGCGTTCCCGCAGTTCGATGCGGTGCTCACGGTCGACCAGCGGGGCCGGGTGGTCCTTTTGCAGATCATACATATGCGGCCGCGTTTGGCGGCCGATTTCCAACAGGTCGCGAAACCCCCGGGTCGTGATCAGCGCGACCTTGCTGCCGGTGCGCTGGATAAGGGCATTGGTTCCCACCGTCGTGCCGTGAGAAAGCCGGTCGATCGCGTCCAGGGGAATGGCATGGCGTTCGCAAAGATTGGCAAGACCCCTGAGGATGGCGTCTGCCGGGTTAGCGGGCGTCGACGGTGTCTTGCCGACGTGAACGATGCCTTCCGCGGTGTTGGCTGCGTAAAAGTCGGTGAAAGTTCCACCAACATCCACGCCAATTGTCCACGCCATCTGCCAGCCTCCCGAACCATATGCAGAACGTCGGCCAGAGGTGCCGAACGAATAATAGGGAGTATACTACGTAATTTTCACCTGTCAACGCGAGGCGACTCTCCAAATGTCAGAGCTTCAGTCGACAGAGCCCGCTTGCAAATCCGTACCTGGTTGTCCGAGATTGCCTTTAGCACGGCCGGCCGAGCAGGCTTTAAATCTGTGAAAAATTTGGGTAATTACAAATCAGCGTCATATGCTGCCAAGCCGACCCACGGAATTCGCGATTCATGAGCAAGCCAAAACACAAGCCCCGCGACTTCAGCAGTCTCTGGGATCGGCCCGGCTTTTTGATCCGTCGCCTCCACCAGATACACGTGGCCCTGTTTCTCGAGGAGTGCAGCGAATTCAACATTACGCCCGTGCAGTTTGCGGTGCTGACGGTTCTTTACGACCGCGAAACACTGGACCAGGTGACGATCGCAAATCAGATTGGCGCTGATCGCAATACGGTCGCCGATGTCATTCGTCGCCTCGAAAGACGTGGTCTGCTGGACCGCCCGGCCAGTGTCGCGGACAAGAGAGCGAAGCTGGCGCGGATTACCGATGAGGGGCATGCCTTCGTCGAGGCGGTACAACCGCGCATGATCGAAGCGCAGCGCCGGTTTACCCGGTCTCTGGAACGGGAAGACTATGATGTGTTGATGAAGGTGATGCGCGATCTCGTCCTGGAAAACAACGAGTCGAGTCGCGCTCCGTTGAAGGCGGCCGCTGTCGCGCCGCAGGATTGATGCCCGGGCACCCGTGACAAGCAGGCCCAAACTCTCAGGAGCACCAGATGGAAAAGCAGGAAGGTGACGGTGGGGGACTGTGGAAAGGCCAGGCCTTTTCGATTTCCCACGCCGATTCGTCACAGTTCGAGGGTCAGGGCCTGAGGTCGTTCTTCGAGTATCGCAACCTGGGCATTCGTGAAGCAACATCGGGACAGTTCGGCGCACATGTCATCCGCGCCGTGCCCGGCCGTCACTCCGAGGGCGCCTGGCATACCCACGACCTGGATTTTCAGATGGCCTATGTCGTCAGGGGCTGGGTGGTTTTCGAATATGAAGGGCAGGGCGAGCACATCCTGCGGGCCGGATCCTGCGTCCTGCAGCCTCCGGGCATCAGGCACCGTGAAGTCCGCCATTCCGACGATCTGGAACTGATCGAGATCATCTCGCCGGCCGAGTTCGACACTCATCCGGCAGACGAGCCCGACTGACTTACTCCGACCAGCGATTGTCGAAGAAAGACACTGGCGGGGTCTGAACGAAGCCGGCGGTCCATGTCGGCATGTCGCTTCGTGCCACGTGTTCTTCCAGCGTCTTGACGAAGGACCGCTTGAAATTCAGGCGCGGAACCTCGTCCTCGATCATCTCCAATTGGCCTTTCGACAGTTCGTCGGCTTCGGGTCCGAAAATGTCCTGTTTCGCACCGATCATCACCAGCGCGACGTCGGGATCGGGATCTGGTTTCGAATCCGCGTGTTGAAGGATCCCACGGGCCACCTTTTCGGCGCGTTCGGGCTCGAAGCCACCTTCGGTGACGAACCTGCGAGCGAAATCGGCACTGTTTTCCTCGAACGATCGTGCGGGATCGCCGTGTCGCGGTTCGGTCAGGGCCAGACCGTGCAGCATGGAGGAGATGAAGGCTACTTCTTCATCTATCTCCAGCTGCCGCCGGCCGGCGTCGAACATGCCCAGGAGGTAGGTCCGCACGCAATGATTATAGAGTGACGGGGTGCCCGAGATCCGCATGACTCTCGACGCACATTCCGCCATTTCGGTGTCCGGTACGCAGATCCCGATGATGACACGTGCGCATACGTCAGGCGCGTCGCTCCAATCGGCGGCGGCGGAACCGGCTTCCGCCGGCTCTTCTCTCCGCCGCCTGCCGCCCTCATGATCAGAGGGCTCGATCGAGACGCCCATACAATAAATGCACATAACAAATGCCCCCGGTCGTTGCCGATATCTGGCCGGGTAATAGTGCGCACTCGGAGACTGGGTCGTCTGTGAGAAAAGCCACATTGATGCTGGTTTCGACGCCATGACGTCAACCAAACCACCATGCATACATCCATTGGTTGTTCGCTGGCTTGGCAATCTCTAACATAGCGCGACAGACTGTTATCGAGTACGCGAGGGTAACGATGAGCAAGTATGTCTGGCAGCACGCCATTGAAGGTGAGGCGGACCGGTTGCGCATGATGTCGGATCTGTTGGATGCCGACAGCCGCTACCATCTCGCAAGACTGTCGCTGCCGGAGGACTGTCACAGCCTCGAGATAGGTGCAGGGAACGGATCTTTGTCACAATGGATTGCCGCGGAATTGACCCCCGGCGGTCATGTGACAGCGACCGACGTTGCGCCCGAATTGATGGATGGTATCGAAACCGCGAACCTGGAGGTTCGTGCGCTCGATGTCGTCGAGGATGGCCTGCCCGAAAACACCTACGATCTGGTGCTGCTTCGGGCGCTCCTCCACCACCTGCCGACGCGTATGAATGTTATCGAGGCAATGGCGAAGGCGTTAAAGCCGGGGGGGTGGGTGTTCATCCAGGAGCCGGATTTCTATCCGACAATCGTGGCTGAGCCGCCAGAAGCGGCTGAATTCTGGCGGGCGTTCCTCGATTGGTCGAAAACCCGAGATATCGATTACTTTATCGGCCGTAAGGTCGCTCCGAAATTTCAACAACTCGGCCTCCGCAATATCTCGGCGGTTGGCCATACGCACCTTTATACCGGCGGCTCGCTGTTTGCCCGCTGGTGGCAACTCAGTCTCGAGGTCGCGGCCGACACGATGCTCCGTGAAGGCGCGGTGACACGCGATCAGCTCGACCAGTTCATGGCTCTCTACGACGATGCGGAACATTGGACGATGACCATCGCGTTTACGGTCACCTGTGCCCAACGAGCGGAAGAGTAGACCTTTGCTCTAGGCAGCGCTGTCGAAGTCGGCGCACAGTTCCTGCAGCCAAGACCGTATCTTCCTGACGCGCGCCAGGCTATGGCTCCGCTCGCTGGTGACGAAGTAGTAGGACCATCCGGTCTGTACGGGGCGGCCGATGGGCTCGACAAGCAGTCCTCTCGCCTTTTGCAATTCGCCGGAGGGACGCCGATCCATAGCCAGGCCGAGACCTTCGCGCGCCGCCTGAAGCGCGTTGGACCGGTTGTCAAAAGACAGGTGCCGGGGAGGGATGTCGCGCTCATATCCGCAGAGCCGGGCCCATTGGGTCCATTCCTCCGGGTCAATATGCGAGCCGATCAGGTGGTGCGACAGAAGCTGTTCGACCGAGTCGATCGGACCGTTTTCGGCCAGGAAGTCCGGGGAACAGACCGGGACGATCGTCTCGGCGAACAGATGATCGGCATAGGTGACATCAGGGGCGGTCTCGCCATAAACGATGGCTGCGTCCGTATCGCTGCCTGGCAGCACAACGTGTTCGGGTAAGGTGGTCACCGTCACCCGCTGTTCAGGGAAGGCTTCGGAAAACTTCTTCAAACTGGGAATGAACCAGAGATTGGCGAGCGACGGATACATATGCAATTTCAGCGGTGTATCGTCGACACTTGATATCTTTTCGACCGTTGCTTCGGAAATGATGTCGAGCGCTGCTGAAATGCGTTCGAAATAGCTTTGACCCGCAGGCGTCAATGAGAGCCCCCTTGGGTCGCGCCGGAACACGGGGACGCCGAGATAGGATTCGAGTGCGCGGATCTGATGGCTGATGGCCGATGTGGAAATGTGCAACTCCGCCGCGGCAGCGGTTTGTTTGCCCAGTCGGGCTGTAGCCTCGAAGGCCCGCAGGGCCGAAAACGGCGGATAGGCGCGTGACATCGAAAACGGCCTTTGTGTTCACTTCAAGGGCTTATCCTTACAACAAATCTCCTGTCGGTTGAGCACAATTCAATTGGCCCACCGGCAAAAAACTGCTTCGGTCCTGGGAAAAAAGAACCTTGGAGAAAAGCGATGCGTGCCCGCGGCCGCAGAGGACGGCAGAAGAAACGGCTCGAGCAGCCAAAAAAGCCTGGTTGGCGAGAGCTGCGCTATCCCTATGCCCCAATCGAACCACTGAACCCAGACCAGCTTGACCTCATTCACGATTCCTCGATGACCGTTCTCGAGGATGTCGGAATGCGTATCCAGGACAGCGAAGCGCGATCGATTCTGCGTCAAGCGGGATTCAAGGTGGATGAGGCCGAGGAACGAGTTCGCTTCGACCGAGAGAGATTGCTGGAACTTGTCGGGATGGCGCCGCCAACCGCAACGTTGCGAGGTCGGGATCGAAAGAAGAGAGTGCAAATCGGCGACGGACATTTTGCGCTAACCGCGGTCGGTGGGCCACCCTTCGTCTCCGACCTGGATGGAGGCCGGCGAGCGGGAACCTTTGCCGACCAGCAGAATTTCCTCAAACTCGTCGCCATGTCCGACCTGATGCAGATCATGGGTGGCACCTGTGTCGAAGCCCAGGACCTGCCCGCTGATACGCGGTACCTGGACTATTATCTTGCCTGTTGCACGCTTTCCGACAAGGCCTGGAAGCCACTCACCATCGGTCGGCATCGGGCGCGCGATGCCATTGAAATGGCGAAGATCTGGCTGGGCGAGGACGAGGAACAACTGGCTGCGGATCCGGTTTTCTTTCTCAACACCAACACCAATACCCCGCTGGTACTGGACGCCGAGATTGCTCAGGGTGTCATCGAGTTCGCTCGCCTTGGCCAACCGATTACGGTCACGCCGTTCGCCCTTGCCGGGGCCATGTCACCCGCGACGGTGGCCGGCGCCTTGACCATGCAAACGGCCGAAACCCTTGCTGCCTGTGCCCTGGTCCAGGCTGTGCGCCCGGGCTGCCCCTATATCTATGGCGGTTTCATCTGTAACGCCGACATGCGCACCGGCTCACCGGCCTTCGGCACGCCGGAATACACCTTCGGCGCGCAGGCCACAGGACAGTTGGCACGCCGCTACGGCTTGCCCTGGCGGTCCTCCAACGTCAACGCATCCAACGCTCCCGATGCCCAGGCAGCCTACGAGTCGATGATGTCGCTTTGGGGCGCCATGACCGGCCAGGCGGGCGTCTTCAACCACGGTGCGGGCTGGCTGGAAGGCGGTTTGGCTGCATCCTATGAAAAATTCGTGCTGGACTTGGAAATGCTTGGCCTGATGACAGCCTGGCTGACGCCACCGCCGATCGATGAGGATGCAATCGGCCTCGATGCGATCCGCGAAGTTGGACCGGGCGGCCACTTCTTCGGAACGGCTCATACTCTGGAACGATACGAATCGGCCTTCTATGAGCCGCTTGTGTCCGACTGGAGCAATTTCGAGAACTGGAGTGATGCCGGCGGACTCGACGCCACGCAACGGGCCGGCCGGATCGCCCGCGAGATGCTGGACAGATTCGAAGCACCGGATCTCGACATCGCAGTGCACGATGCGCTGAAGGATTTCGTTGGCCGTCGCAAGCGAGAGATCGAGGCGGCGCGCTGAGGATTAGAGCAAAGGGCGATAAGGTTGCACCATTTGACCGTGGCGATTTTGGTCTCTGGCTAGGCGGATTGCAGGCCGTGGTGCCACCCCACCACAAGTGCAATCCAACGACGCCAGGGGCCAAAAGCGCCTGGCCCGAAGGGTGGCTGCATATCGGCCCATCGGCTGCGTTGCGCCGCTTGCCCGATGCACCACATCGCGCTGCGCGACGCGCCTGGCCGAGTGGAGCCGATCTGCAGCCATCAAATGATCCAAACTTATCGCCCTTTGCTCTAGGCGATCATCTTCAGATAATTGTGGTGAAAGTCGCCGATGCCCCATTCCATGTTGGACAACGGGCCCGGCCGGTAATGCAGCGAGTTCACGCCTTCCTGGTTGTGTCGGATGATGCGCTCGTCATCGAGCGTGGTCACATGCCACAGCCATGTTAGCCGATCGAGATCGTAATCCCGACCTTCCTCAGCATCGCCCCTGACCATCCAGACGGTCTGGATATCTGTTGATTGTAATCCGGTCGGAATGAAGCGGTAACCGACGACGTGGTCGCTATAGACGAGGAAATTGTTGAGCGGCCCGATTTGCACGTCTGTCGCGCCGCCATCGAAGTTCCGCATCTCACCGAGCAGGGGAGCCAGCGCCTCGCCGTCGCGGCTGCCGGTGTCAAAGCCCGGAAACAGAGGGTAACGACGGCAGTAGATGTCGCTGCCCAGGTACTCGGCAGAGGAGCCCGTTTCCTCAATCGTCCCGATCGGCAACCCGGCGGATTTTGAACGCTCCTCCATCGCGCCCACCAGTTCGGGTGTCATTTCCGCTGGATCCTTGAGGCTGTGCGATCGCGAATACTCCTGATGGGACGGCGCGCAATGATAGCACTCCAGATAGTTTTCGATCGCCAGTTTCCAGTTGGCGGGCACCGGGTAGGAGGCCTCATGCGCCACCTTCAGGTTGTCGAACCCGAAATGCTGGGTTTTGGGGGCCATCCTCTGCATGGCCGCGTCGATATCGGGTGGATTGTCCGAGAGGCAGATGAAAATCAGTCCCTGAAAGATCCTCAAGCTCACGGGAAACAAGGCGTAATCCCGGCGATCAAAACCATCTGGCATCTGGCGGCCGCCCCGTAGCTCGCCGTCGAGGCTGAAAGTCCAGGCATGGTACGGGCAGGTGAACACTTTGGCATTGCCGGATTTGTTCAGGCAGACCCGCGAACCGCGATGACGGCAGACGTTGAAATGCGCCCTTATCGCATCGTTTCTGTCGCGGACGACGATGATCGATTCGTTGCCGACCTCGAACAGAAAATAGTCGCCACTTTCCGGAATCTGGCTGACATGGCCAACCCAAAGCCAGTTGGCGTTCCAAACTTTTTCCAGGTCTCGTTGGTAGAGCGCAGAATCGGTATAGAAGGGACGCTCCAGGGAAAAACCCGGTCGATAACGGTCGATCAGCTCTCGTAGCGACGCGCTATCAACTGCCTGCCCGATTTGGCTGTTCTGCATGACTTCCATCCTCGATTGTGCCCAGGGAAGGGATCTCCCGCTGATGATAGGCGCCCGCTACCGCTTCGGCCTCGCCCTGAAATGTGCGTGCTGCCATGTGTCCTGAATAGACGGCGTCGGCAATCAATCCAGGTGCCAGCGCGTCACCGATGCGTTCAACGTGCAATTTTCCTGACATGACGTCCGCTTGGCCAGCAAGCGCATGGTAAAGCGCGGTACGGGGCGCGCGTTCCGTCACCGGTATGAACGTACGGCAGGGGATCGACGTTTCGCGTCCGGTGTAAACACAAGCGGATACGACGCTGCTCTCGCCGACAGCAGTCACGGATCGGCTGGTGACGATCGACACATCCTGCTCCAACAGTTGCCGCTGTGTGCGTTCCTGTTCAAGCGTATAGGCGGTCCATTGCGAAACCACGCCGCCTGGAGTCACAATCGCCGTTTGGTGGCCCGCGGTGGCGAGGTGGTTGGCAAGCACACCCCCGAGATAGCCCTGGTCGTCGTCGTAGATGATGACAGGGCCGTCGGGAACACTCGCGCCGGCCATGATATCATCCGGTGTCAGAACCATGACAGACGGATGCGTCTGCAGAGGTTTGCGGCTGCTGCGGCCGACGCCGTCGGCCCGCCAGTCTGCACCGGTCGCCAGGAAGACGGCATCCGCGCCAAGTTCCAGGACCTGTTCGCTATCGAGTTCGCTCTCCGTGAAGATCTCCACATTGTCCATTTGCTGCAGAAGATAGACCCGGTTGTCTCGAACCCGGCGCCATGCCGCCAGGCCGCGTAGCTTTGGTTCCGCCAGAGCCCGACCCCCAAGCTCGTTCGCGGCTTCGGCCAGGATGACGTGGTGGCCGCGACGCGCCATCTGGAGGCTGCATTCAAGTCCGCTCGGACCGGAACCGACGACCAGCACCGTGCCGGGCGACGGAGCTGGCGCGATCTTCTCCGGGTGCCACCCGCGGCGCCACTCCTCGCCCATGGTCGGATTCTGAGTGCAGCGGATGGGGATTCCCATTGCGTCGCTTGAGACGCAGATATTGCAGCCGATGCATTCGCGAATCTCGTCGATGCGATCGTCGGCAATTTTGTTCGGCAGGAATGGGTCTGAAATTGACGGTCGAGCGGCGCCGATCAGGTCCACCACATTGCGTTTGATCAGCGAGGCCATCAAATCAGGCGAGCCAAGACGGCCGACCGCGACAACGGGTTTGCTCGTAATCGTCTTGACGAATTCGACATAGGGAATCTGGTAGCCGTCTTCTGGCTCAAAACGCGTCGTTTGAGAGTCGTTCGACCAGTCCGAGACGTTGACGTCCCACAAATCGGGCAATTCGGAGAGAATTTCGACGATTTCCCGTCCTTCCTCCGCAGCCTGTATGCCGTCGGCGCCCTTCAGCTCATCGACCGCGAATCGGAAGGCGACCGCGCAGGCATCGCCGATTTCCTCGTGGGTTTCCTCCAGCAGCTCGCGTGTCAGTCTCACCCGGTTTTCAAGGCTGCCGCCATATTCGTCGATCCGGGTGTTGAAGCGCGGCATCAGAAACTGATGAGCGATGGTCATTGTGTGACCGGCATAGACATAGACAATGTCAAAACCCGCGTCGCGGGCACGTCGCGCTGCTTGTCGGTGCCAGTGCCGAAGCTGTTTGATGTCGGACTTGTCCATTGCCCGCGCCTGTTTGGGGTAGACAAGGCTGATCGCCGTGTCGGACGGCGCCAGAGGCGGCATGCGGGTCTGAAGGTTGGGTGCGTGAAGTCCGTTATGAACCAGCTCGATCGCCGCCAGCGCACCATGGCGGTGTACCGCCTCCGTCATCAACCGCAGCGCCGGGATATCGCGATCATCCCAGATGCGCTGTTCAGGATGCGGCGACAGGTCGGAACTCGGATGGATCTCCGCTTCCTCTGTGCTGACCACGCCCCAGCCGCCCTTTGCCTTCATTTCGCGCATGGCGGCATGCGCCTGCGGACGCAGGTGCCCCAGGCCACAGCAATGGGGCACCTGATAGAAGCGGTTCTTCGTTGTCACCGGACCAATGCGGACCGGTTCAAACAGCACATCATACCGACTGCCTTTCAGCATTCAGTACTCCTCGTATTCGAATTCGGTTGGTGGCGGTCCGGTTGTCGACCGCCCCCGCAGTTCCTTCAGAATCCGGCCTTGATGCGCTCGAATTCCTTGATCATTTTGGCTTCGAGTTTCGGATCGAGAGCCGAAGTCAGGAAGCTCTCGCTCAGAAATGTCTCCGCATTGTCGAAACCATATTGCTTGACGAGCTCCGGATCCACCATGTCGTAGGCATCCTTGTTGGCATGGGCGTAACCCCAGGCCTCGATGATGTACTTGCCGGAGTTGGGATCGCTCAGTGCGTTCAGCATATCGTAGACCTGATCATCCGACTGCGAACCGCCGGTCAGGTGAACATAACCGCACACCCAGGTCGCCACACCCTTGTCGACATCCTTCATCATCGCCGCCGGTGTCTTGTTGGCGAGCAAGTTGAGTTCCGACTGGTTCCAGCCCCAGCCGGCGTTGATTTCGCCGCTGGCAAGCGCCTGATCGAGCTGGCCGGGATCGGTCCAGTAAAAGCGGATATTGGGGTGAAGCTTGCGCAGATAGTCCGACGCCGCCTTGAACTGCTCGTCGGTCATGTGAGTCCAGTCATCGACGCCGACAGCGATCGCCGCCATGGAATAGGCGCTGGTTACGATGTCCGGGATGGCAACCTTGCCTTGAAACTCGGGCGTCGTCAGCAGGTCGAGCGAAATGTCGTCCGCGCTGACCTTGTCGGTGCGGTAGATCACACCGGAATTGCCCCAGTCGAACGGCATCATCCAGGTCTCGCCGTCGAACTCGACACCCGACACCGTGCGTATCGTCGGCAGCAGGCTTTCCCAGTTCTTGATGCGGCTCGTATCAAGCGGTTTGATGAGACCTGCATCGGCCCATTTCTTGGTGACGCCGATGCAAGGATGCGCCAGGTCGGAGGAAAATCCGGATCGCAGTTTGGTGAAGGCTTCTTCCTCACTGCCGAAGAACGAGTAGGACGGCGCCTTGCCATACTGCTCCATATAGGACTGGAAGAATCCATTGTCCTCGTAGCCGGACCAATCGAACACGCGAAGGTCTGCCCCTTCGGCCACGGCCGTCGTGCTCGTGCCGACGGCGAGCATGAGCGCGCCTGCCAGCAGCAGTGATTTGGGTGTATTTGACATTTGACTTCCTCCTTTTCGTTGAGACGGATCAGGCCGCCTCTCGCTTTTCCCCGAGGTCGATGACTGAGGCGTGCTGGAAACTCACCCAGACCTCGTCGCCAATGCGGTGATCGACCTTGTGAAAATAGTTTGTGACGGCAACGATGACGGGCTCGTCCAGACCCACGATGCCGACATGGTAGTGAATGTTCTCGCCGTAGAAGGCGACGTTGACCACCTGACCCCGGGCCACGACCTCGCCCGCGTCCGGCTTCTGGGTGGATATCTCGAGTTGTTCGGGGCGGATGCCGATGAGCATTTCGGCAGCCGTTTCCAGGCCGTAGGGGTTGCGCGGAACACTGATCGCTCCGAATGCCGCCGCTTCGACCTGAATGGTCTCCGTATTTTCCGATTTGAGCCGGGCATCGAGAAAATTCATGCCACCGATGAAGGAGGCGACCTCACGGCTGCGTGGCGAACTGTACATGTTCTCCGGCGTGTCGACTTGGGCGAGCTTGCCGCCCAACATGACACCGACCCGGTCGGACATCGCCATCGCCTCGTACTGGTCGTGGGTAACCATGACGAAAGTGATGCCGACGGAGCGCTGCAGGCGGCGCAGTTCGATCTGCATCGTTTCGCGCAGCTTCTTGTCGAGCGCCGATAGCGGCTCGTCGAGCAGCAGCACCTTGGGGCGCATCACAAGGGCACGGGCGAGGGCGACGCGCTGGCGCTGGCCGCCCGACAGCTCATCGGCGCCGCGTTGTCCCAGGCCCGGCAGCTCCACCATGTCGAGCGCCTCTTCGACGCTCTTCCTGATTTCCGCCGACCCCAGCCCCTTCTTGCGCAAGCCGAATGCAACGTTGTCGGCGACATTGAGATGCGGAAAAATGGCGTAGCTCTGAAACACCATGTTGGTCGGGCGACGGTTCGCGGGCACGTCCCGCATGGACACGCCGTCGATCAGGATTTCGCCTTCTTCCGGCTGCAGAAAGCCGGCGATCATGCGCAAAACGGTGGTCTTGCCGCAGCCAGAGGGACCCAGCAGCGAAAAAAACTCTCCTTCGGCAAAGTCCAGACTGAAGCCGGTCAGGGCGACGAAACTGCCGAACCGTTTCTCGACATCGTTAAGGGCGATGATGGGCTTCTCGATCGTCATGGCCATCCCCTAGTGTTCACGGGTCGTCGGGCTTGCCTTGCGGCGGAAATATTCGGCGGCCACCAACAGCAAGACCGAGGCGACCAGCAGCAGCGAGCCGAGGGCCAGGACGTTGGGCAGCTTCGCGGGAAATCGGATCTGGCTCCAGATGTAGACAGGCAGCGTCGGCTGGTTGCCGGCGAGGAAGAAGGCCAGCACGAATTCGTCGAATGAGACGGTAAAGGTGACCAGCAGGCTGGAAACGATTCCCGGTGCGACAACGGGCAGGGTGACGCGCCGGAAGGTGCCGAGCACCGTCTCGCCGAGATCGTAAGATGCCTCCTCCAGCGACTGGTCGAACTGATCGAAGGAAGATTTGAGGATCGACACGGCAAACGGCAGCGCGAGGAATACATGCCCGACAACGATTGCCGTCAGCGACGGCTGCAGGCCGAGATTGATGAACAGCACCAGCATGGAGGAGGCGACGATGATGCCGGGAATGACCAGCGGCAGCATGACCAGCCCTTCAGCCGTGCCTTTGCCGAAGAAGTTGTGGCGGGCAAAGGCGCGGGCGGCGAACAGACCGATGCCGGTGCTGATGACCGCGGTCGACGTGCCGACAATCAGGCTGTTGACCAGCGCGCCCAGCAACGGACCGGCCTCTGCCAGCTGAGCGTACCATTTGAACGTAAAGCCGGTCAGCGGAAAGGCGATAATGGTGCCATCATTGAAGGAAAACACTGGCAGGAACAGCACCGGCAGGTAGAGAAATGCCAGGTAAAATCCGGCATAGAGGCCAAGTCCGGGTTTCAAGGAGCGCAGCGTGGTCATTTGATCACTCTCCGTGCGCCCTGCATGCCGGTCACGAAGATCACCGCGACGCACATGACCGACAGCATCGCCAGGATCGACAGTGCCGCGCCCATCGGCCAGTTGTTGGCCGGACCGAACATCACCTGGATCATGTTGGCGATCATCTTGCCGTCGGAGCCGCCGACAAGCGACGGCGTCACATAGTCGCCGACGGTCGGAATGAAGATGATCAGGCTGGCGGCAATGACGCCGGGGATCGACAGCGGCAGGGTGACGCGCATGAAGCGCTCGAACGCGCTGCAGCCAAGATCCGTTGCCGCCTCAAGCAGGCTGGGATCGATCTTCTGCAGCGAGACGTAGATCGGCAGGATCGCAAATGGCGCCCAGGCATGAGCCAACGTCAGAACGACTGCATTCGGATTGTAGAGGATGAAATCGAGCGGCTCATCGATCGCGCCGATCATCAGCAGGCCGCTGTTGAGCACGCCGTTGAAGCCCAGAATCAATTTCCAGGCGAACACTCTCAGCAGATAGCTGCTCCAGAACGGGATGGTCACCAGCATCAGCCACAACGCTTTACGCTGGGTCTTGAAGGCAATGAAATAGGCGATCGGGTAGGCCGTCAGGACAGTCAGAACAGTCACCAGACCGGCAATCACCACTGAACGGATCAGCAGGATCGCGATCAGCGGATCGCTGAAGGCCTCTTCATAATTCGCCAGCGTGAATGTCCGGTCGATGTCGATATAGTCCTGGGTCCAGAAACTGTTGGCGATCATCAGGCAGACGGGCACCACCACCAGAAAGCCGACATAGGCGACCGCCGGACCACTGAGTGCATAGCCTTTTGCACTCTCGGACTTCAATGAAATGGCCATGACCCGCACCTCAATAAGTGCCGGCGAAGAGCTCCGCCCGGATTGCTTTCGTCAAAAAATGGACAATCGTCCATTTATTTGTGTAGACTAAAAAACACCCGTGAGTCAATTGCAGGCTGCCATGAAAACCAGACCGGACATCAGAGGCTTCAAAAAGGCCCGCCACAGGGAGATGCTGATCGAGGCGACCGCCGATCTAATCGCCGAGGAAGGCATCGCCCGCACGTCGATCACCCGCATCATCGAAAAAGCCGGCCTGTCGCGTGGCATGGTGCATCTGCATTTCGAGAACAAGGATGATCTGATGCTCGAGGTGGCCAAGCACGTCGCCGAGCAGTACTTCGTCAAACTCGACGGCTTTCTGGAAAGGGCCGGCCCGACGCCGCAAGAGCGGCTCGAGGCCATCGTGACGGCGGATCTCAGCGAGGTTCTGTTGAACCGGAATTCGGTCAACATCTGGTACGCGTTTCGCGGCGAAGCGCGCTCGCACAACGAGTTCATGGCCTACTCGGATACGCGCGACGATGCGCTGCGCAAGCTGATCTTCGAAGCCTATCGCGAACTTGCCAGGGAGGCCGGCGAAGACGACGTGTTGGCCCGCGACGCGATGCACGGAACCATTGCGCTACTGGAAGGCATGTGGACGGACTTTTTCCTGCACAGCGACGCCTTCAATCGCGACACTGCGAGGCGGATCGTCTTTCGCTTTATGGCAGCGCTATTTCCGAAGGCGTTTTAACCCATCGGTTGACGCCGCTCGCCAGCAATCCTTGTCGCCCATCGCGCGGATCAAGGTCCCCTATTCGGGCCGCTTAGACCGCCCGACGTTGAACCGGCTCGCGCCTCAAACGGATCCAGATCTCGAGTCCAACCAGATAGGGCACATAAAAGGCAAACAGCTGGAACTGATCGAAGGGGCCACTGAAATTCGGCTCCATCCACAGTCCGCCGGTCGCCACATACCAGAGCTGGTAATGCAGCCGGTATAGCCACGAACCGATCGCCAGCACGAAAAGGCGCAGACCCCATTCCCGATGGCGTTCGAAGTTTCGTGCCCGCGCGAAGCGTACGGTCTGCACCGCGGCAATCAGCAGGCAGACGCCGTAGCCGGCAAAAGCAAAATCCATCATCGGTCCGCCGATGGTGCGCCGCGCGACAATATAGGCAAGGCCACCCAGCCCGGCCGCGGCGGCGCCGGTGAACAGCACGTAGCCGGACCAGCGATGAACAGCGGGAAATCGGTTACGCAGGGGCGCCAGCAGTTGCAGAGGGGCGAGCAGGGTGATGAGGGCGCCCGCCACCATATGAGCGAATATCGCCGCGGTTGCCGTCGGATGGCCGGGCGAAAACAGATGCGACAGCACGGACAGGTCGGCCGTCAGGCCCTGCAGGCCGAACGAAAAGGCGTGAATAATGAAGGGGAGCGCCATGACCAGAGGCACCAGGGGAGCCAGCCACCGTGTCGCTCGCCATGTCAGGAGCCGGTTTGACAGAATTCGCTCCAATGCAATTGCGTCAAGCGCTGCCAGCCTACTGGAAGCCACGGATATCGCAGTATCGTTCTTTCGTCGAATTGTCACTCTGACAACTTGACAAAAATTGAAATTTTGTCAGAGTCTCCCTAAATCCACTGCGATGCTGGACTTCAGGGAGTTTCTTCCATGCAATTGACGGTGAACGGTAAGACCCACGAGGTGGATGTCGAAGAAGACATGCCTCTGCTGTGGGTGCTGCGCGATGAACTCGGAATAACCGGACCAAAATATGGCTGCGGCATCGCCCAGTGCGGGGCGTGCACGGTCCACGTCGACGGAATGGCCGTGCGATCCTGCCAACTGGCGGCCGGAGATGTCGACGGAGAGGTGACGACCATCGAGGGCCTTGGCACACCGGAGACACTGCACGCGGTGCAAGCTGCCTGGGTAGAGCACCAGGTCGCCCAGTGCGGCTATTGCCAGTCGGGGCAAATCATGGCGGCTGCATCCTTCCTCGATCTCAATGACGATCCGACCGACGAGGATATCGACTACGCGATTTCGGCCAACCTGTGCCGCTGCGGCACCTATCCGCGCATTCGCGAGGCCGTCAAAACGGCGGCCAAGAACCTGAGGAGTGCGTGATATGGGACGCGTAGCCACCATTGCCCGCCGCACCTTCCTTATCGGCTCCGTTGCCATTGCCGGCGGCGTCGCCTTCGGTGCCTATATGTACCGCCGGCCGGGCGAAAATCCGCTGCTGGCCGATCTTGAGCCGGGCGAGGCAGCCATCACGCCTTACGTGAAAATCGATTCCGACAGTGTGACGCTGATCACCCCAAGAACCGACCTGGGGCAGGGCACCTATTCGATGCAGGCCATGCTGATAGCCGAGGAACTGGACATCGAACTGGACCAGGTCAATGTCCATCCTGGCCCGCCGGCACCGGCCTACTACAATACGGCGCTCGCGGAGGAATCGGCGCCATTCCGTTCCACCAACGAGAGTTTCGTGGCCGAATCGACCCGCGGTGTCATGGATGTGCTGATGAAGTTTCTCGGCATGCACGTCACCGGCGGTTCGAGTTCGGTGCCGGATGCGTATCAGAAGCTGCGCACCGCCGGTGCTGTTGCGCGTGAAACGCTCAAAAAGGCAGCTTCGGACAAAACCGGTGTTCCCGTTAGCCGATTGAAGACGGCAAGAGGTGCTGTCCAACTCCCTGACGGGACTGAGCTCACCTATGTGGAACTGGCACCCATCGCCGCCACCATTGCTCCGGTCACGAATGTGCAGCTGCGTGATCCGAGTGAATGGCGACTGATCGGCAAGCCCACGCGACGCCACGACATCGTCGCCAAGTCCACTGGCACGCTGCCCTATGGCGTCGACTTCAAGATCGACGGCATGCTCAACGCGACCGTCAAGCTCAACCCGCGTCAGGGCGGAGCTCTCAACGGTTACGACGCCAGTGCCGCCGAAAAGATGCGCGGCGTCAAGAAGATCGTGCCTGTTAAGGGCGGTGTCGGGGTGATTGCCGACAACACCTGGCGGGCGATCCAGGCGGCAGAAGCCATCGAGTTCGACTGGGGCCCGGCACACTATCCGGCGGAAATGGATGACCATTGGGCCGCGCTGGCCGGGTCGTTCAAGGACGAGCAGATCGAAGCCCGCAACCGCGATGACGGCGATATCGAGGCTGCCTTGGCTGGCGCCGAGGTGATCGAGGCGGAATATCGCGCCCCCTATCTGGCGCACGCGCCGCTGGAGCCGATCAGCGCCATTGTGAAGGTGACAGACGACCGTGTCGATGTGTGGACCGGCACGCAGATCCCGCGTTTCGTTCAAACCAGTGTTGCCGCCGCCACCGGTGTCGACATCGACAACGTGCACATTCACGTTCTCTACGTGGGCGGCAGCTTCGGCCACAGGCTTGAAGATGAAGTGGTCAAGCAGGCCGTTGAAATCGCCATGGCGATGAAGGGAACCCCGATCAAGCTGACCTATAGCCGCGAGGAAGACATGATCCACGACTTCCCCCGGCAGATCGCCATGGGGCGTGGCCGTGGGGCGGTCAAGGACGGCAAGGTCGATGCCTTCGATCTGGGGATCGCCATGCCGTCCGTGATCAAATCGCAAATGGGCCGCCAAAACTTGTCACTGCCCGGTCCCGACACTCAGATCATTGCAGGCGCCTGGGAGCAGCCCTTTGCCATCCCCCACTACCGGATGACCGGCTATCGGGCTCCGGACCTGGCGCCGATCAGTTCCTGGCGCTCGGTGGGGGCTTCCAGCAACGGGTTTTTCCACGATTGCTTTCTCGACGAGTTGATCCATGCCGCGGGTGCCGATCCGTTGGAAGAACGCATACGGCTGATGTGGCACGACAATTCTCGAAAGGTCCTGGAAGCGGTGGGCGAAATGTCGGACTGGGGCAGCGACCTCGGCGACAATCGCGGGCGCGGCGTTGCCTTCTGCCTGTCATTTGGTGTGCCGACGGCCGAAGTGGTCGAAGTCACCAACACCGATGATGGCATCCGCATCGACAAGGTCTTTGTCGCCGCCGAAGTGGGCCGGGTGATCGATCCGGTGAATTTCGACAATCTGGTCAAGGGTGGCGTCATCTGGGGCCTCGGTCACGCGATGAATTGCGAAATCACCTATTCCGACGGCATGGCGGAGCAGACCAACTTTCACGACTTCGAGGGCATGCGGCTTTACCAGTGCCCGGTGATCGAAGTGCGAGGTCTGGAAAACGCCGACAAGATCAGAGGCATCGGAGAACCGCCGGTTCCGCCGGCGGCGCCTGCGCTTGCCAACGCGATCTACGCGGCCACCGGTCAGCGCATTCGTGAAATGCCGTTCAACAAGCATATCGACTTCGTATAGGGGCGGACTTGTGAAAAAACTGCTTTCTCTCGTGGCCGGCCTGGCCGCGCTGACCTCGCTCGCCGTTGCCGCGGAACAGGTCGGAACTAACCGGGTGATCAACTATTTTCCCGTTGGCTCTGTCACGGTGGAGGAGGGGCTTGCCAGTTGGCAGACCTTCTACGAGGTGGCCTCGCACCCGCGCTGCGCCAATTGCCACGTCGGGGCCGACAACCGGCCGATGTGGTCGGGGCCGAGCTATGGCAGAACCCGGCCGCATGGCATGAACATCAATGCCGGTGCCAGCCGCATCGGCGCTGAGACAATTCCGTGTGCAACCTGCCACACGACGACGGAATCGGTGGGCGAGAACGCCAACGCCACGCCGCATGCAGCGCCCCGTGTAGCCATGAGCTGGCAATTGGCGCCGGTCGAAGCCGAATGGTTTGGCAAGTCGTCGGCCTATATCTGCGAGCAGCTCAAGGATCCGGAGCGCAACGGCGACCGTACGATTCGAGAGGTCGCCGCACATCTCGATCACGACCTGATCCTGCACTGGGCGTGGACGCCGGGCGGTGGGCGCGAACCGGCACCGCACTCGCTTCAGGCAACAATGGACGCGTTGATGAAATGGGCGGCGGCCGGCACACCGTGCCCAACGGAGTAGGACCATGGCAAAACCCAAGCAAGCCTTTCCGTCCGGTCTGCGGTTGGCCGGCCAACTGCTGATCGCTTCCGGCATCCTGCATTGCCTGGCCTGGATTATCAGCGGCTGGAACGACGATACGTTGCGATTGATCCCGGTAGGCATTGTCTATGCGGCGCTGGGGGCGGCACTGATGTATCATCTGCCGAAGGTTCGCTACCTTGCTTTCCTGGTGACCCTCATTGGTGCGTTGGGCGCTTACATAACGATGAACAGCGCTCAGGTCGCAGTCTGGCTGACATGGTTATTCATCGTCCTCGACCTGGTGGTGCTTGCCTTGATTGCCGCCAGCATTTGGCGTGGCCGGCAGGTCGCGGCTTAGCCGACACAGCTCTTGCATCTCCCGATGATGGCGGGGAATACTCGCCCGGGCCGCGTCATCGCGGCTCGACGCGAGGAGCTTTCTGTGACCGATACAAAGACGATACTCTGCTTTGGCGACTCCCTGACCTGGGGCTGGATTCCGGTGAAAGAGGGGGCACCCTCTTTTCGCTATCCCTTTGAGCAGCGCTGGACCGGCGCGATGGCTGCACATCTCGGTGAGGGACACAACATCATTGAAGAGGGATTGTGTGCCCGCACGACGGACCAGGACGATCCCAACGATCCGCGACTGAACGGCTCCGCCTATCTGCCATCAGCGTTGGCCAGCCATCTGCCGCTCGATCTGGTCATCGTCATGCTCGGTACCAATGACACCAAGTTTGTCTATCGCCGCACGCCGATCGATATCACCAACGGGATGTCAAAACTCGTCGGGCAGGTCCTGGGCAGTGCCGGCGGCATTGGAACGACCTATCCCGCACCCAGGGTGCTGGTGGTCGCCCCTCCGCCGTTAACCCCGATGCCGGACCCCTGGTTCGAGGCCATGTTCAGCGGTGGGCATGAGAAAAGCCTGGCGCTGGCAGGGTTGTACAAGGCTATGGCCGGTTTCATGAAGGTCGACTTCCTGAATGCGGGTGACTTCATTTCCTGCGACGGCTGTGACGGCATTCACTTCACGCCGGAAAACAACGCCGATCTTGGCAAGGCCATTGCCGACAAGGCAAAGCAAATTCTGGCTCGCTAGGCTGTTTGCCGGCTTGTCGCGCGAGATGGAGCAATGAGCCTCTTCACATCTTCGGTGATGGCCAGCAGCACCGGCACAAGCAGCAGCATCAAGGCGGTGGCGAACAGTTCGCCATAGGCGAGCGACACGGCCGCCGGTATAAGGTACTGCGCCTGTTCCGAGGTTTCGGTCAGCAGCGGCAGCAGGCCGATTACAGTGGTGGCGGTGGTCAGGAAGATCGCCTGAAACCGGCCGGTGCCGGCATCCTGCAACGCCTCGGCCGCGTTCAATCCCGCCTCGCGGCCCTGGTTGTAGCGGGTGATCATGACTAGGCTGTCATTGACCACGACACCGGTCAGCGCCAGCATGCCGAACAGCGACAGCACCGACAGCGGGATGTCCATGATCAGATGTCCCATGGCTGCCCCGATGAAACCGAAGGGCACGATGGCCAGAATAACGAAGGGCTGCCAGTAGGATTTCAGCGGAACCGCCATTAGCACATAGATCAGCACGGCCGCCAGCAACAATGCGCGCAGCATGCCGCCACGGATCTCGCCCATCTCCTCCAACTCACCGGCCTTGGCGATCTGCACGCTTGGGTATCGCGCAGTCAGGTCCGGAACCAGTTGCTCGAAAATCGCCTGGCTGACTTCCTCTGGTGCCACCACTGACCGGTCGATAGTGGCGGCGACCGTGTTGACCCGCTTGCCGTTTTGCCGGTGGATGGCGCCGGCGACATAACTGCCGCGCACCTCGGCGACTGATTGAAGTGGGATCCACCGTCCATTCTTGCTGCGCAGTCTGGTCTGCATCAGGTCGTCGATCGTGTCGCGCGCCGTATCGGCATTTTGCACCAGCACCCGCAGTTCGGTCCCGTCGCGGTTTATTTTCTGCACCTCGGCGCCGCCGAAGGAATAGCCGATCTGCGATGCCAGTGTTGCGGTGTCGAAGCCGAGATTGCGGGCCTCCGGTCTCACCCGGATTTCCAGCTCCGGCTGACCGGACGCCAGGCTGTCGCGAATATTGCTGACGCCCTCGATTTGTCCCAGGAAGACCTTCAAGTCGTCGCTGGCGCGATCCAGCAAACCGATGTCCTTTGAGAAAAGCCGTAGCTGAAAGCCACCCGCCAGTTCTTCCGAGCCGGTAAACTGCAGTTCGGTCGACCCTTCGACCGTTCCCGTGCGCTGCTGCCACTCACGCAGGATGTCGAGAATGCCGACTTCCGGCCGTTCGGCAACCGGCGTCAACTCGGCATAGAGTTCGGCCGATTCGGCGCCGGAGATGATCAGGAATGTCGTGCGGATCGGCGCCTGCTCCAAGCGAAAGCGCTCGCGGATTTCCTCGTTCAGATCGTTGCCAATGGCATCGATGCGCTCAATTGCATCCTCCGTCAGTCTATACGGCGCCCGCGCATCCATCTTGAGGTTGATGGTTATGATCTGTCCCGGAACCTCCGGAAAGAAGACGGTCTTGATCTTACCGAGACCCAGAAGGCCCAGGCCGAGGGTGCCGGCGGCGACAAACAGCACCAGCACCGCATAGCGCTGGCGGATGGCTGATTTGAGCATCGGCGCATAGATCCGGTCACGGACCCAGGAAAGCCCACCGCGGGCGCCGCGCTGAACCATATCCCAGAAGCGAAACACCAGGTTCTGGGGCGGTTTTCCTTCCAGATCCAATTGCGCCAGGTGCGCCGGCAGGATGAACTTGCTTTCGATCAGCGAAAAAATCAGAGCGAGGATCACCATGCCGGAAAATCCGGCGAGCACCTTGCCCAGCGGATTGTCGAGAAGCAGCATGGGGAAGAAGGCGGCGATCGTGGTCAGCACACCGAAGACAGTTGCCACGGCGACCTTCGCCACGCCGGCTTCCGTGCCTTTGATCGGGTCGGGTATGCGGCGCCGTTCCTCATAGACGCTTTCACCCACGACAACGGCATCGTCGACCAGGATACCGAGCGCCAGGATCAGGCCGAACGTCGTCACATCGTTAAGCGAATAATCGACCCATTTCGATCCCGCCACCGCCAGTGCGCCCATGACGGAAACCGGGATGCCCATGGCCACCCAAAAGGCAAGCCGCAGGTTGAGGAACAGCGACAGAATGAGAACGACCAGAAGAAGGCCCTGGATGCCGTTGTCGCGCAGCAGAGAGAGCCTGTCGGATATGTAGTTCGACGAATCGCCCCAAATGCTGATTTCAACGGCCGGTGGCAGTTGCGGCTCGAACGCTTCGACAACTTCGTGCACCACATCCGAGATGCGCAGCAGGTTTTCCTTCCGACCGACAAGGATTTCCATGCCAGCGGTTGGCGCGCCGTTGAAGCGAAACAGATAGTCGCCTTCGCGGACCGTATCCCTGATAGTGCCGATATCGCTGAGCAGAACGGTCGTGCCGTTGGGGCGTTCGATCACCGGGATTCGGGCATATTCGGTCGAGAAGCGGGCTCGATCGTCGGCCCGCAGAAAGATGTTGCCGCCGGTGGTGCGCAATGTGCCGGCCTGAAAGTCCAGCGAGCTGGCGCGAATGAGCCCAACCACGTCTGAAACCGTCAGATTGAGCTGCTGCAGAATGCGCGGCTCGATTTCGATGCGCATCTCCCGCTCATGCAGGCCCCAGACATTGAGGCGCGACAGTTCGGGTTTGGCCAGCAGTTCCTCCCGGAACCGTTCGGCCAGGATTTGCAGGGTGACCGGATCGGTCTCGCCATGGATGTTCACGAACAGGGCAGGGAAGTCGAAGCCGCTCGCTTCGATGACCGGACGTCTAACCGCCGCTGGAAGGTCGGTGATGCTGTCGATGCGAAGGCGAACCTTGTCGAGCAGTAACTGCAGATCCTGTCCGCCCGCACGGCGCACGGTCACGGTCGAAACGCCATTATCGGAGCGAGATGTCACGCTGCGAACGCCCTCCAGACCTTCAAGCGCTTTCTCGATCTTGCGCGTCACCAACTCGTCAACCTGGGCTGCCGGCGCATCGCGAAATTCGGTCGTGACATAGATGCTGTCCGGAGGGACGCGAGGGAATCCTTCGATGCGGATCGACAGGGCCGTCATGAGGCCGGCGAACAGGATGAACAGCATCAACAGGTTTGCGGCAACGGAATTGCGAATGAACCAGCTGGTCAGAGCGTGCAAGGATCAGCCCTCCGGTTGCCGAGCGTCGACCATCTGGCCAGGCAGGAACGAAACGAGTGGGGTGGTGGCGACACGCCACCGGTCCAACGCTTCCGGCGCCTCGATGATGATCCGATCATTGCGCCGAAACAGCACTTTCGGCTTTAGTCGTTGCAGCCGGCCATCGGGATCGACATGCCACACGAACCCTTCCTGGGTGAAGGCCGATGCGGGTATGTTGAGAGCGTCCGTAACCGTGATACCAGGCAAAACGACCTGAACGAAATCGCCCGAAAGAAGTGAAGTCGGGGGATCGGTGACTTCCAGGAACACCTTGTACTGGCGTGTCGTCTCGTCAAGGAACCCACCCGCCTTGCGCACCATCGCCTGGGCAACGGTCTCTCCGCTCTGATTGACAAGATCGGCGGCAAGACCGGCCAACGGCTGTTTCAGCAGTGCCCAGTCTGCGCGGCTGAGCTCGACGGTCAGTTCGAAAATCCGGTCATCCACCAGCTTGACCAATGGATCGCCGACATTGACCGACTGCCCGGGGCTGACAAACCGTTGGGTGACAAAACCGGAAAACGGCGCGATGACGGTGGCATCATCCAGCTGCTGTCGGGCGGCGGCAACCCGCGCATTTGCCGAAACCACGGCGCTTTTGGCGATTTCCAATTGCGGAAGCCGCAAGGCCAGATCGTTCGGCGCAGCTATCTTGTTTCGCTTGTGCTCGCGCTCGGCGAGGATGGTGGCATTCTGCGCACGGCGCTGCGCCAGCTCCGCCTCCTCAAGGGCGAGTTCAGCCGCGTTCAACTCGGCGACGTAGCGGCTGGCTTCGATGGTGATCAGCGTCGTTCCTGCCTCGACGCGCTCCCCGACCAGGGCTTCATCCATGACATCGAGCACCCGACCGGAAACTGCAGAGCGCAATTCCGCCGACCAACGGGGTCGAACTTCAGCGAAGGAGCGGATTTCCACCGTCTCGGCGCCCACCGGTCGGACCTCCACGGAAACCGGCTGCAGGGGAGGTGGGGCGGTAACACGCTGCACGTCGACGGAATCTTCCTCGTCGGAAAGAAAGAGCAAGACGCCGACCAGCACACCGATCGCGATCAGCAACCAAAGCCACCGACGGGCTGGCTTGGTTTGGCCTTCGGTCGGCAATTCGCCGCTCGTGATCTGATGGCTCATGATCGCGCCTCAACGGCGCCGGCAAGCCGGTGTGCTGTGACCGAAGGCGCGACTGAATGAAGCGACAAGCCGCGAACTCGCATTCGACAAGACATGATCGGCATTGATATGAAACGGAAGAACAAGACTCTGGTTTTCCTTTCGGAGGCGCCTAAGTAATGGATGGTACGCCAAGCGAACGAACGATCGTTCACTATGTAATTGTAGGCCGAAAGGGATTCAAGTCATGAATGCAGCGCTCGACAGGTTCAGCGCGCTTCAACGCCGCAAGATGCGAATCGTCGAGGCGGCAGTCGCCTGTTTCCTGGAGAACGGCTACCACCAGACCGGGGTGAGGGAGATTGCCAAGAAGGCGGGTATCAGTCTCGGCAATCTGTATAACCACTTTTCCGGCAAGGAAGCCGTCCTGGCGGAGATTGCCGCGCTGGACCGACAGGAAACCCAGCCGTATTTGCGTTTGCTGGCCGATCACAAGCGTCCCGAAGACACGCTGATGCGGTTCGTTCGTGACTACGCCACGTTTTCAGCCGAGCCTGAGAACGTCATTCTGACAGTCGAACTCACCGGTGAAGCGATCCACAATCCGGAAATCGCCTCGCTTTTTGCGGAAAATCGAAACGATCTGATCGAAGCGCTCGGCGGTCTTTTGAAGAAGGGGGCACAGGACGGCTGTTTTCGTGGCTTTTCGGATCCAAGCGAAGTAGCGGAATTGATCCTCGACGCCGTCGAAGGCTATGGCTTGCGCCGCCATTTTACAAAGAAGAAGGCCAAAAACGCGCTAGAAGAGCTGAAGACCTTCGTTCATTACGCCACCCGCACGTAAACTACTGGTCGAACAGGTGGCAATGAACCTTGCGGCTGCCGACCTGGATGGCCTTTGGCTCCTCCAGAGCGCACCGCTCGAAGGCGTGCGGGCAACGGTCGCGCAGGCGGCAGCCTGAGGGCGGGTTGCGAGCGTCAGGCGCACCGGCCTTGATCGGCAGGGCATCGTGCGACTGATCCGGATGCGGCACCGGCACCGCGGCAACCAGCGCCTTCGTGTAGGGGTGCATCGGTTCGCGTACGATATCTTCGGTCGGCCCGTCTTCGACGACACAGCCCAGATACATGACAATGGTCCGCTCGCAGACATATCGCACGAGTGCCAGATCGTGACTGATATAGATGGCTGTCAGGCCAAGGTTCTCGCGCACTTCGCGGAACAGGTTGAGAATACCAGCGCGCACGCTGACATCGAGCATCGACACCGGTTCATCAGCAACGACGAAGGCCGGTTCGAGGATCAGCGCCCGTGCCATCACCACGCGCTGCAGCTGTCCCCCCGACATCTGGTGCGGGTAGCGGTCGAGAAACTGTTCCGGGTTCGGCAGGTGCACCAGGGTCATCGCCTGGTGGATGCGGTCGCGCTGCTCGTCCTTCGGCACTCCAATGTTGACCAACGGCTCAGCCAGCGACTGCTCGACCGTGAAACGCGGATTGAGCGCCTCGAAGGGGTTCTGGAAGATCATCTGCGCCTTGGTGCGATAGGCTTTCAGCTTATCGCCGGTGCAGTGCGCCAGATCCTCGCCTTCGAACAGAATCCGGCCTTCGGTGATGTCCTCGAGTTTGAGCAGCAAGCGGCCCATGGTGGTTTTGCCGCAGCCGGATTCACCCAGCAGTCCGACGCTTTCGCCTCTGCGCATGGTGAAGTCGACACCATCCACCGCTTTGACGACCGTCGACGTTCCGCGCATGGCGGCCATCAACGGGTTGCCCACCGAGAAGTGTTTGCGAACGCCGTCGATGTGGACCATCGGGGTTTCGGTGTCCGTGACTTGCGCTGTGTCGCTCATGCGGTGGCCATCCAGGTTTCAGGCTTTGCGGCCGTGCCGCGCAACTCGGTCGCTTCGTCCGATCGCAGGCAGGCGGAAAAGTGGCCGCCGCCCACATCCGTGAGCGGAATGTCTCCGCTGCGACAGCGGTCTTCCGCGAACGGGCAGCGCGGTGCGAAGCGGCAGCCGGGCGGCGTATCGCTCAAATCCGGTGGATGCCCGTCAATGGGCGTCAACAGCCCCGCGCTCGATTGCAGGTCGGGAAAGGCGTTGTAGAGGCCCATCGTGTAGGGATGGTACGGTGCCGTCAGCACCGTTGCTGTATCGCCCGATTCCACCACCCGTCCAGCATACATGACGACGATGCGGTCGCAGACATAGGCGACGACCGAGATATCGTGGGTCACCAGGATGACCGAGATTCCCAGCTTGTCCTGAAGCGATTTCAGGGTGTCGAGGATCTGCCTTTGGACGATGACGTCAAGCGCGGTCACAGGCTCGTCGGCGATGACCAGCTTCGGGTTCAGAGCGAGGGCGAGCGCGATGGCCACGCGCTGGCGCATGCCCCCGGAAAACTGGTGCGGATAATCGCGCAACCGCTGCGGCTCGATGCCGACCATCTCGAACAGTTCTTCGGCCCTTGCCCTTGCTTGGGCCTTGGTCATCCCACCACGCTGGATCAGCACCTCGTTCAGCTGGTGCTCGATCGTGTAGACCGGGTCGAGCGAGTTCATGGCGCTCTGCGGAATGAACGCTATATCGCGCCAGCGCAGGTTGTTCATTTCCCCTTCGCCCATGGCCAGGATGTCCTGGCCGTTGAACAGCACCTCGCCACTTTCGAAGCGAGCAGCCTTGGCCATCACCCGCGTCAGTCCGCGGGCCACTGTGGTCTTGCCGCAGCCGGATTCGCCGACCAGGCCGACAATGGCGCCCTTTGGAATGGAGAAGGTGGCGTCGTCCACGGCGCGGATGACCTTGTCTCCCACCACGTAGGAGATCTTCAGTCCCCGCACATTGAGAATGTCGTCGCTCATCGGTGACTACTCCTTGAGCTTCGGGAACAGGATTTCCTCATAGCCGCGGCTGATGAAGAATCCGGCGACGACAACGAGCACGATGCAGATGCCCGGCGGCACGAACCAGTAGTAGCCGCCCGTCGATAGTGCCTGGCTGGCATAGGCGTCCTGCAGCATGTAACCCCAGGAAATCGTCTCAGGGTCACCGAAACCCAGGAAGCTGATAGAGGCTTCCGTCAAGATGGCCCAACCGATGGCAATCGACCCGTAGAGGAAACTCAGCGGCAGGATGTTTGGCGCGATGTGCCTGAAGACGATCTTCAGGTCCGAGGAGCCGGCGACACGCGCCGCGTCCACATAGGCGCGGGTTCGCAACGTCAGCACCTGGCTGCGGATGACCCGTCCGGTGTCGCGCCACAAGATCATGGCCATGGCCAGCACCACGTTCCAGATCGACGGCTCCAGGAAGGCGGCCAACACGATGACGAACGGCAGGAAGGGAATGCCGAAAGCGATATCGGCGGCGCGCATCAGCACCACATCGACCCAGCCTCGAAAGTAGCCCGACAAAAGCCCGACAACGGTTCCGATGATTGCCACCATGAAGGCAGCCGTCAGTCCGATCAGGAGCGCGCTGCGAGAGCCATAGATGAGTTGCGAATAAATATCGCGACCGAGGCTTGTCGTGCCGAGGACATACCCGTCCTCCAGCGGCCGCAGGTCGGAGGCCAGCTGGTAATCCTTGTCATAGAGGATTTCGAGCGGGTCGTGGGTTGCGAGCTGGTCCGCGAAGATTGCCACCAGAAAGAAGACGGCATAGATGATCATGCCGACGATGGCGAACGGATCGTCCAGCGGCAGGTGGATTCGCTTCAGCATGCGCCCGACAGCGCCGATCGGCCCTGATGCTTTAACGGCAGTATCGCTAGGCATGGGAGATCCTCGGGTCGAGCAGGCTGTAGAGCAGATCTGCCAGCAGGTTCATGAGCACCACGACAACGGCAATCATCAGAAATGCACCCTGGGCCAAAGGATAGTCGCTCGCCGAGACGGCATTCACCAGTTCGCGACCCAGACCGGGCCAGGAGAACACGGTTTCGACCACCACATTGCCCTGGATCTGGTAGCCGACCGCAATCGCGAAGGAGGTCATGACCGGCAGGAGGGCGTTGCGGGCGGCATGCCGAACCACCACGGTCCAGTTTGACAGACCCTTGATGCGGGCCATGGTCACGAAGTCCTCGTTCATCACCTCGAGCATGTTGGATCGCATCAGCAGCAGCGGCAGACCCTGGCTGTAAATCGCCAGTGTTGCGGCGGGCAGGATCAGGTGGACGAGGAAATCGCGAGACGTATAGAGATCGAGATAGCCGGCATATTCGCTGCCGGGGCTGCGCGTGCCGCCTGCCGGGAACCAGCCGAGGCTGAAACTGAACAGCGCCAGCAGCAGCATGCCGAGCCAGAACTCGGGCAGGGCGCGCGTCGTCAGAACAACCGGGATCGCCGCCCGTTCGGCCAGGCTGTCGCGTTTCCAGGCAAGCCAGGCGCCGACAACAATGCCAAAGGCATAAGCGATGATCAGGGAACTGAAAGTCAGGATGAGCGTGTTGGGCAGCAGTTCGAGCACCCTTTCGCCCACCGGCTGGCGATAGAAGAAACTGTCGCCCAGTTCACCCTGCAGCAGGTTCCACAGATAGATGAAGTACTGTTCCCAAAGCGGCTTGTCCAAACCGAACTTGGCCATCAGCGCGGCCTGTTGTTCGGCGGTGAAAGTCGGGTCGATATAGGCTGCGAGCGGATTGCTCGGCATCAACCGGAACATGAGAAACAGAATCGTAGCGACCGCCCAGAGCACAAAAACCAGTTGCGCCAGGCGGCCGCCGAGTTGTTTGAAGCCGAGAATCGACCTGTCCTCCGGAACTGAGGTCTATTCGGCCAGCGTTTCCTTGACGCCGTCAGGGTAGTGCAGGGCGCCGCCCTTCACTTCGTAACCTGCCTCTTCCAGGATCGACTTGGCGAGATCGGTGCCAGTCTGGAAGTTGTTGACGTCAGCATTGTGCCAGAAGCCGAGGGCCGGAGAGATCACCGAGTTCGACTTGACCGCAAAGCCGCGGAAGGCAGCACCGACGATCAGATCGCGGTTGATGGCGGCAGACAATGCCCGGCGGAAGGCCGGATCGTTGAACGGCGGACGGCGATGGTTGAAGGCCACGTAGCGGAAGCCCATGTCAACGGTCGAGACGATTTCCAGGTCACCGTCCTGATCAGCCATGCCGATAAGGATCTTCGGATCGCCGGAGAAGTCCGACAGGAAGTTGATCTCACCCGACCGCAGCATGCCGATGGCAGCTTCCTGGTTGGGTACGATGCGCAGGATCCAGCGCTCAGCCTTGGGCGGTGAGAAATGGTCGCCATTGGCTTCGAGCACGACCTCTTCGTTGGTCGTCCAGCTCGAGAACTTGTACGGGCCGGAGCCGATCGGCATCTCTTCCTGATAGTCTTCGGCGTTCTCTTCCTTGGTGGCCAGATCAGCCAGGATCGGTTCCCAGACATGCTTGGGAATGATGTTGAGCTTGGCAAGGCTCGCGGTCAGGAAGGCAGCCGACGGCTTCACCAGTTTGAAGGTGACGGTGTTGCCGTCGGTGGTGATGCTTTCGATGTTACCGACGAACGGCTTGTACATCGGTGCTTCGTCACCCATGGCAGCTTCGAAGGAGAATTTGACGTCGTCGACCGTTACCGGCTGACCGTCATGCCACTTCATGTCGTCGCGCAGCGTCAACTTGATCGTCTGCGGGTCGAGCCATTCATAGCTTTCCGCTGCCCAGGGCTGCGGCAGACCATCCGGTCCGATGCGCAGCAGCCGGTCCCAGATGAGCTCCGTGATCCAGCTGTCGACACCGCCAGAGATGAACAACGGGTTGATCGCCTGCAGGTTGTCGGCGGAGTTCAGAATGATGTCCTTCTGATCGCCAAGCGGCGCCATGTTGATGAAGGTCCAGGTGTTCTTGATGCCGATACCGCCCTGGTCGACGACGGTGGAGGCGTCCCAGATGTTCTTGTCGAAGGCGAAGGTCGATTTCGGATGCACCAGCATCAGGTTCGGCTGGTCGTTGGCAAGGATCGACTGGGCTTTGTAGAGCAGTTCCTTGCGCTTGTCGGGATCGGTCTCGACGCGTTGTGCTTCAACCGTCGCATCAAGCTCGGGGTTGTTGTAGCCGATAAAGTTATAGCCTTTTGGCGCTGTCGACGAGTGGAAGAGGTTGTAGATCAACTCATCCGGGTCGGAGCGTTCCGGGCGGCCAACCATCTGCCAGCCGGTGGTGTCCCATTTATCGCGATTGTACCAGACCAGGTCGGCCATCTGTTCCCACGGCATGACGTCGACTTTGACGTCGAGGCCGAGCTTGCGCCATTCCTGCGCAATCAGCTGAACGAACTGGAATTCCTGCGGCTGAGCCGCTTGCGGCCTGGTGGTCAGGCGAATTTCGCGGATCTCATCGCCGGCCGCGAAAGCATCTCCGGCCAAGGCCACGCCGGCCAGAAGAAAGGCCGTGGTTAAAAGCTTTTTCATATGCTGTTCTCCCTATCGTTTATGAAAATACCGGTCTTGCGCCGGATTTATCCGACGCGAAGCTCGGCGACTTTCTTGCCGCCCGACACTTTGGGTGGTGTGGCGAAGGCGGTTTTGGAATGGCTGAGCCCCATGGAAACAAGGGTTTCGGCCTGTTTCAGGGCGGCTCTGCCGGCATTGACGAACGGTACGCCGACCGACGCCGAAATCTCATCCGACATGTCGAGGAAAGACATGGTCATGCAGCCGAAGAGGATGGCATCGGCACGGTCTTCTTCAACGCATGCGCTCGCGACATCGATCATCCTCGCCTTGGTGAAGGCACGGTCCTTCATCAGGTCAAGAACCGGAATTCCTGTTGCGCGGACTGATGCGAGCTTCTCGCGTACCCCGGCCTTGACGGCCAGATACTCCTGGCCGGCGATCAACGTGTCGAAAATGGTCAGCACGCTGAATTTGTGTCCCAGGGCAGCTGCCAGCAACATGGAGGACTCGCACGGTCCCACAACCGGCATGGTCAGCAGCTCACGCGCCGGTTCGAGACCAGGATCGCCGAAGCAGCCAATGATTGCTGCGTCGTAGCCCTCTTCCTCGATCTGCATGAGCATATCGAGGGTCGGTGGTATGGAGAGTATCTCCTCATAGGAGGATTCGATGGACGCCGGGCCATTGGGGACGTCGCGGACCTCGACGGTTGTTCCGTCGAACGCCCAGTCATTGAGAAGACCTTCGCGCCGTTTGACTTCAGCTTGTCCCATCGGCCCTTTGGACATGGGCCCCGGGACGACATAGGCGATTCGCATGATCGTCAGCTCCCACCTTGACTTTTGCTGTTTCATACAGCAAAACGCTGTTTTAGTTTTTTAAGCCTACGTGAAATGGGCGATGCATGCAAGCCCCGGCTCGGGAGGCCGCCATGGTTGAGACCAAGAGTTACCGAATTGCCGCCGTCGACCGCGCCCTGAGCGTGTTGGAAATTCTGAGCGACCGGGGCGAGTTGGGGGTCACCGAGATTGCTTCCGAGCTCGGCATGACAAAAAGCCTTGTCTTCCGCATCCTCTATACGCTGGAGGCCCGCGGTTACGTGGCGAAGGATCCCGTACGGTCCCATTACGGTCTTGGTTATCGTGCCTGGCATATGGCTGACGAGGCGGCCAAGCAGCGTGGCCTGCTGCGCATGGCAGAGCCGCAAATGGAAGAATTGCGCGACCGCTTCAACGAAAACGTCAACCTGCTCGTACGAGACGGGCTTAACGCCCTTGTGGTTACCACCCGCGAGAGCCGTCATTCCATGCGTCTTTACGCCAAGCCGGGTCGGCATGGTCCACTGCATGCCGGCGGTGGCTCGATGGTCCTGCTGGCCTACGCACCCATGGAGGTGCGACGGGAAATGCTGGCAGGGGAGTTGGCTCGCTTTACCCCAAGCACGATTACCGATCCTGTGGAGCTGGAGAGGAAGCTGATCCAGATAGAGGCCGAAGGGTCCCACTTCACGCGGGATGACCTTGACGAGGGAGCCTTTTCCATAGCTGCACCGATTTTTGGGCCGAACAATGAAGTCGTCGCCGCCATATCCGTGGCTGGCCCCGTCACCCGGCTTAACGCCGACATCCAGGCGCGAATTCTCGAAGGCGTTCTGGAAATAGCCGGTCGCATTTCCACCAATCTCGGTGGACAGCCAGTCGGATCGCAGGTGGCGGTCGCCTGAGCGCATCAGCGGACGACGAATTACACCGGACGATTGTCAGTCTTTTGGTTGCGGTACGAACCGACGCCCTTGATTCGTGCAAAGAGGCTTGTTACGCTCAAAAAAACAAAACAGTGTTTTACTGAATGAAACAACAAGATAGGGCGATTGCTGGCGACCATCGGCAGCACCGCCGCACCCACCAAGGAGGAGTCCTCATGAACGAGATCGAAACTGCACTCTTGGCCGATGTGAGCCTGGATGAGCCCTGGGGCCTCGTAGAGAGTTTCTCCACTTTCAAGCGTGAGCATCCAAATGATGTTGACCGCGGCATGGATGAGGTGGTCTCGCGACTGCGCGCCCACGGTGTCGAAGTCACGGTCCATGAACCGAACCTATACCTTAGCCTCCCAGGCGAAGCCCGCGTCGAGGCCGGCGGCCGCACGTTCCGCGCCAAGCCGCCGGCCTACAGTGTCGACGCACGCGACGGCCTCGAAGGCGAGCTCGTTTATATCGGCGCCAACCAGGCGGACGATATCGACACGATTTTCGACAAGAAGCTGGACCCGACCCGCGACGTCCGCTCGATGGTGTCCGGCAAGATCGTCATCTCCGAGGGTTTCGCGAGCCCCGGCATGATTTCGCAGTTCGAAGAACTGGGCGCGATCGGCGTCATCGGTATCAATCCCGGCGTCGACATTCACTGGGGCATTTGCACGACCATCTGGGGCACGCCGGATCTCGACGATCTGCCGCGCAAACCGAATGTCGTTTCTGTTGCGGTCAATCAGCCTGACGGCCAGGCGCTCATCGAAATCGCCAATGCCGGCGGACGCATCAAATTGTTTGCCGAGATGGAAGAGGGCTGGTTCCGGTCGAAACTCCCCGAAGTCTTCATTCGCGGCAACAAGGAGCCGGACAAGTATGTGTTCCTGCACGGCCACCTCGACAGCTGGGACGTCGGTGTCGGTGACAACGCCACGGGCGATGCCACCATGCTGGAAGTGGCCCGCGTCCTTTGGAAGAACCGTGACAAGCTCGACCGGTCCGTGCGCATCGCCTGGTGGCCTGGCCACTCAACCGGCCGCTATGCCGGTTCAACCTGGTTCGCCGACGCCTTCGCGCTGGACCTGGAAGAAAACTGCGTCGCCCAGGTCAATTGTGACAGCCCGGGCTGCCGTTGGGCGACCGAGTTCCTGAACCTGTCGCGCATGTCGGAAACGGATGCGTTTGTAGCCCAGGCCATCCAGGACGTCGCCGGCAAACCGACCTTCGGTGAGCGCCCGCACCGGGCTGGTGACTATTCATTCAACAATATCGGAATCTCCAGCTATTTCATGCTGTCGTCGACAATGCCGACGGAGATGCGTGAAGAGAAGGGCTACTACGCCGTTGGCGGATGTGGCGGCAATATTGCCTGGCACACCGAAAACGACACACTGGAAATTGCCGACAAGGACATCCTGTTGCGCGACATCAAGCTCTATGTGCTGACGATGTTCCGCAATGCCAATGCTGAAATCCTGCCTTTCGACTGGCGGGAAACGACGCGTGAGTTCCTGGCGACCATCGGGTCCTATCAGCAGCGTGCCGGCGATCGTTTCGATCTGGGGCCGTCCAAGGAAGCGGTTGAACAACTTCAGTCGGCGCTTGAGTCCTTCTATTCGGGTGTTCAATCGGGTGCCATCGGCGCCGGTGACGCCAACGAAGTCATCCAGGGCCTGGCCCGCATTCTTGTGCCGATCAATTTCACCCGCGAGGTCCGTTTCCGGCACGATCCTGCTCTGACCGTGCCGCCACTGCCGACCATCTCCGTTGCCGGTGATCTCGATCACTATACCAATGGTACCGAGGGTTTTGCGTTGACCCAACTGACCCGCGGCCAGAACCGGCTGGTTTCCGCCATCCGCCAGGCCAAGCGTCAGGTGGAACAGGTCGTCCAGTAAACCTGTGCGCGCTGCCTGGTACCGGCAAACCGGTCCGGCCTCCGAGGTCCTCGAAGCAGGGGACCTCGACGATAACCTGATCGGACGTCCTTCCGCCGGTGAGGTGGAGTTGCGGGTTGTTGCCTCCGGCATCAACCCGGCCGACGTGAAGCGCCGCGCCGGCTGGGGCGGCGCTCAAATGGATCATGATCTCGTCGTCCCCCATGCCGATGGTGCCGGCGTTGTCGAAGCAGTCGGTGAAGGCTGTGATCCGGCCCTTATCGGAACACGCGTATGGGTTCGCAACGCTCAAGGCGGCTACGGCGAAGCAGGTCGTGCTTTTGGCACGGCAGCCGAGCGCATTGTCCTTCCCAAAAACCAGGTATTCTCGCTGCCAGATGAGCTCGATTTTGCCGCCGGCGCTTGCCTTGGCATCCCGGCACTGACCGCCTACCACGCGGTTTTCGCAGATGGGCCCGTATCGGGCCAGACGATGCTTATCACCGGCGCCGCCGGCGCCGTTGCCCATTTCGCGGTGCAGTTTGCGCTGGCTGGCGGCGCTCGCGTGATTGCCACGGTGAGCAGCGCCGAAAAAGAGGCTCATGTCGCACAACTCGGGGTCACCGATATCCTCCGCCGTCACGACGAGGACGTCGCTACGCGGGTGATGGACATGACAGAGGGCGTCGGTGTGGATCGTGTCGTCGAGGTCGATTTCGGCGCCAATCTCGATGTCACCCGGCGGGTGTTGAAACCCGGTGCCGTGATCGCTGCCTATTCCTCCACAGCGGTCCCCAATCCGACCTTGCCTTACTACGACTTCGCTTTTCGCGGCGCGACGTTGCGCTTCATCCAGGGCTTCCTGCTGACGCCTCAGGTCCTGCGTGACGCGGTCAAATTCATTGATGATTTGGCAGCAAAGGGAGAGTTGCGCGTGGCAATTGCCCGCTCACTTCCGTTGGCGCAAATCGCGGAAGCCCACGACATCGTGGAGCAGGGCCGGGCGGTCGGAAACGTTGTGCTCGAGGTTGGCTGAACGGCGCCTCGGTCGGCCGATACCGAAATTCACAACCCACGATTGACACCGCGGCAGGCCGCGTTTACGACTTAAACATCGATTGGGGTGCTCCGTAATGCCGGGGCTGAGATGCGGACGCAAGGCCGTGGACCCGTGAGCTGATCTGGATAATGCCAGCGGAGCGAGACGATCCATGTTTTCCGGCGCCCAAATTTCCTTGTATCCTATGGCCGACGATTTCGTCGGGATCATCCTGGGAGCGCTTTCCGCTCTCGACGTCCATCGAAAACACCTGCGAATCGAGACAGATGATGTTTCGACATTGATTGTCGGCCCGCCCGACAAGCTGTTTCCGGCGATGCGGGATCTTTTCGTGGCTGCAAGCGAGACCGGAACCCATTGCGTTTTGTCTGCCGCGGTATCGCGCGGCTGTCCCGGCGAACCCGATGACCCCATCTGCGACCCTGTCGGAGGAAGCGCGCCTGACCAACCGTTGCAGACCCGTATTGCAGCGGCGGTAGCGGCCGTCAAAGCAGCGCCGCTGTCTGGTCAGCAGGTTGCCTGCCAGTTCTCGCTTTATCCGCTCGGCGCCGATCGGCACATGGACGAAATCTACGGCTGTATCGAGTTTCTCAAAGCGTCAGGTGTCTTCGATCGACCGAAGAATTTCTGCACCAAGCTGAGGGGTGATGCGGGGCCAGTCTTCGCGGCGCTCACGGAAGCTTTGACCCGTTTCGGGCCCGTTGACGGGCACGTCGCACTCGATGTCACGGTATCGGCCAACAGCCCGACCCGCATCTGAGAACCTCGGGCGTCGTCCGACGCCCTTTTCCCAAATCATCAACGACACAGGGGTAAAACGATGACCCAAACCAACGCATGGACTTTGCGCGAAACACTTATCGTCGCGGTACTCGGTGCCGTATTCGGCGTTCTTTATCTCGGATGGGTCCAGGTTTGGCTGGTTGCCCAGGCGATCTTCGGGCCGGTCACGATGGATGTTGTGATGGGCTTCTGGTTTATCGTCTCAATGATTGCCGCGGCAATCATCAGGAAGCCGGGCGTTGCCTTGGTTTCCGAGGTGCTGGCGGCCGCCACGCAGATTCTTCTCGGTTCCCCTGCGGGTCTGCTCCTGCTTCTCACCGGGCTCGTCCAGGGAGCCGGCGCCGAGGCGGTTTTCGCAGCCACCCGCTGGAAACGCTTTTCCTTGCCGGTTCTGACGGCGGCAGGGGTCGGCGCGGCGATTTTTTCCTTTATCTACACGTGGATCCGCTTCAATTACGGCGCGCTGGAGCCTGGGCTTCTGGTCGCCATGTTCGTCATCCGATGCCTGTCGGGCGCGCTTCTTGGTGGGCTTCTGGCGTGGTTCGTCGTCAATTCGCTCTACAAGACCGGGGTCCTTTCCGGGCTCGGGATTGATCATGACAGACGCGCTGCCGCAGCCGGCTGATCGCTCGGCCGGTTCGCTGGCACATTGGGCGGGTGTCACCGTTCGGTATCCCTACGCCGCGAGAGATGCCGTAGGGCCGGTCACCTTGGACATCCGTGCTGGGCAACGCGTGCTTTTGCTGGGACCGTCAGGTTCGGGAAAGTCAACGCTTCTGCAAACGCTGACCGGCATCGTACCGAAGTCGGTGCCGGCGGCGGTTGGCGGTCGCATCAGCATAGGCGGCACCAATGTTGCCGAGCGTCCGCCATCAGGCTGGGCGGGGCAGGTAGCGCAGTTTTTTCAGGATGCCGACCGGACACTGACCGGCCTTACGGTGTTCGATGAGATCGCATTCGTGCTCGAAAACATAGGGCTGCCTTCACGGCAGATCAAAACGCGCGTCCAAAGCGCGATGATGGAGGTCGGCCTGCCGATTGATTGGCGGGATCGGCGCACCTCAACCTTGTCGGGCGGGGAAAAACAAATGGTAGCGCTCGCTGCAACGCTGGTGGCGGGCGCGCCGCTTTTCGTTGCCGACGAGCCGACCGCAAGCCTCTCTCCGGCGGTGGCACAACGTGTCTACGACCTTCTGCTGAAGTCCGACCGCAAAGGTGCAGTGCTGATCGTTGACCATCGGCTGGATCAAATGATCGGTGCTGTCGACAAGGTCGCGGTGCTCGGTGATGATGGAACCTTCATCGCAGAAGGCTCACCGGGAAAATTGTTCCGCGCCCATGGCGACCGCCTTGACGGACTTGGCATCTGGACACCGTTCGCCAGTCGCCTTGATCGGGCGCTGCAAAGGGTGGACCTTGCACCGACGGTACCGCCCGTTGGCATGGACGCGCTTCGACAACATTTGCGGAATTTACCTGTGGCCCAATGGGGTGAAGCACGCAATGTACTGGAGGGCTTTGTCTCTCCCAGGCGGCGTGCCAGGGCATCCGGGGAAGCGGTAGCAAAGCTGGATCGGGCTGCCTGCGCCCCGCTATTCGGACCGACTGTGCTGACGGATATTTCGATGCGGCTGCACTCCGGAGAGGTGGTCGGCATCGTCGGGCCCAATGGGGCGGGCAAATCGACACTGGGAGCAAGCCTCGCCGGTTTGTTGCGATTGAAAGCCGGAACTCGCGAGGGGGCACCAGGCGCCATTGCCTTTCAGAATCCGGAAAACCAGTTCCTGGAAGCCAGTGTCTTTGATGAAGTTGCATCGGCTTTGCCAAAAGGTGCCGATCGAGGGCACATCCAGTCTGTTCTGGAGAAGTGGGCGCTTGGCCATTGTGTCCGACAGCACCCTTTCGAGCTATCCCAGGGCGAAAAGCGAAGGCTGGCTCTGGCCTGCCTGACGGCGACAGATCGCTGGCACCTCCTCGTCCTCGACGAGCCCACCTCCGGGCTTGATGCCCGCGGGGTGAGCATAATCGCGAACGCGGTCGATGTGCTCGCCGGAAACGGGCGCGCGATTGCAATCATCACCCATGACATGGATTTCGCGCTTTCCGTCTGTGACCGTCTGATTGTCATTGCCGAGGGCAGTTTGCTTGCAGATGGAACCCCGGCAGAAATCGTGCGCGACCGAGACGTGATGGTTCGGGCCGACCTTGCAGAACCGACTATTCTCCCAGTGCTGGATTGGCTGGAACGGGTACCATGTTAAGCAACATTCACCCGCTCCCGAAACTCGCCATCTGCCTGGTCTGGATTGTCGCCTCGATCTTGATCTTCGATCTCAGCTTCCAGCTGTTCACCATTGCTTTGGCCGCCGGCGCTCTGATCCTCGTCGAACGTCGCCCTCCGCATTTTGTTCTTTTTCTGATGGTGCCCTTTGCCCTTTTCGGCCTGGGATTTTTCACCACCAGTATTCTGTTCAGACAGGACAGCACTTTCGCGCTGCAAATGACCAATGAGACGCCCTTCGGCTCTCCGGCGGTTTCAGCCGGGCTGATCCTCTTTTGTCGGGCCATCGCCTGCGGCATGGTCTCCGCACTCTTCGCACTGACCACCGACCCGGGCGCTCTCATCAAAACGTTGATGCTCCAATGTCGCCTCCGGCCCAGTATCGGATTTGCACTCTTTCAAGCGCTCAACCTGGTGCCTGACCTCGGGCACGAAATGCAGCAGGTGAGGCTCGCCCGGGCCATGCGCAAGGGTCGTCCACCGAAGCGTATCCCAAACCCTGTTGAACTTGTGTCGCTGCTGGTTCCGCTTCTTGCCTATGCAATCCGTCGCGCTGGACGCTCAGCGATAGCGATGGAAGCGCGCGGGCTTGAAGCCAGCCACCATCGCACCGTGATAAACGCACCGATCCTCAAACCATGCGATGGCTGGTTCGTTGTTTTGGGCTGCCTGCTGCTTCTCATGGCGGTCTTCGTGCTCTGACCGTTTTGGAAGATTGCGTGGCACCCTGTGAGGTGTTTAGACGCTCTTCTTTGTGGGGGCGGCAGCGGCAATCCCATAAGAATACCGCTGCCCCATTGTTTTACTCGGCAGCGTCGGCCTGCTCACCCGCGCCATTGACCACGTCTGCGACCGGCGATGGATCCGCGTCGGCTGTAGAGCGCGTTGCCTGGTGCCCTTCGTCGAAATGCATCACTGCAGGTGTGGCACCCGGATTGAACATCAGCCGCAGCACGTCCGGTCGTGAATAGTGGCCGACCGGGTCGGCAGCCGCCTTGGCGTAGGCAATCATTGCTAGGTCGATTTCAGCAATCAGCAGGCCTTCTTCATTCTCGGCCAGCTTCTCGCCGATTGGCGCGCCGTCCGGACCAAAAATGCTGGCGAAGCCGCCACCCGCCTGCAGAAACTGGTGTTTGTCTGGCGTGTCGCACAGCATTTCGATCATCGCGTCGGAGACCGTCGCACAGGCGGCCAACACGAAACACTGGCCTTCAGCCGCGTACATCTGGCTGGCCGACGTGTTGAGCTCCGGACCCAGTGCATAAGCCGCGCCGCGATAGAGGCTGAAGCTCGGCCATGAGGCAACGTGGATCTGTTCATGTTGCGCATACATGGCGTATTTGGTCAGTGGCTGCAGATGCTCCCAGCAGCACAGGGCGCCAACGCGGCCGATATCGGTATCGTGCACTACGATATCGCTGCCGTCGCCTTCGCCGAACACCGTGCGCTCCACGTGGGTGGGCTTCAGCTTGCGGCGCCGATTGACGATCTCGCCATCCGGGCCGTAGTGCCATTGGCCCATATAGAGACTGCCGCCGGCCCGTTCTGAAACGCCCACAATGACATGCATGCCATTGCGTGCCGCGGCCTCTGCCAGGGCCCGGTCGTGATCGCCGCCGATTTCGATCGAATTGTCGAAATAGCGGCCGACAAACTGCATGCCCCAGGCCGGCGCGCCCAGCCATATCCACCACGGATAGCCGGGGATCCAGGTTTCCGGAAAGGCAATGATCTTGACACCCTTGGCGCCGGCTTCATCGATCAGCGCAATGGCCTTGTCGACCGTGCCGTCGAGATCGAGAAAAACCGGCGCGGCCTGAACGGCCCCGACGTTGAACGGTCCTGACATGAACTTCTCCCTAGAAACGTCTCACTGGTTCCATTTTGGCGGCCGGAGGAGAAAGAGCTTTGGCAGACGGGCGCAAAAAGATGTCAATTCGGGCGGAAGCAACCGATTACCGTTATCTTGCCGGGTCGACCGTTCTACACTAGCCTAAGTCAAACATGGCCCCGAATGCGGGGCGCAATGCACCGGGAGGACGCATTGCTTCAGCACTACGACACGCGCGCAGTCCGCAGCAAGGAGGGTTTTTCCTTCTGGCGCGAAGCCGTCTGCGACAGCTATGTGCAATTGGGATGCGAGACCGACTTGCCCGACGGTTTCTGGGGAGAGATCGAACTCGAACGGCTGCCAAAACTCGCCGTCTCCTTTGTCGCCAGCGCTCAGCAGGATGTCTATCGCCGTCGCCGCGACATCGCCAAGGCAAATGAAGCGTATTTCCTGATCAGCCTGCAGCTTGAAGGGTGCTCTACGGTCTCCCAGCACGACCGCGAAGCCCCGCTGCAGCCGGGCGATTTCGCGCTCTACAGCAGCACCGATCCCTATGTGCTGCGGTTCCCCGACAGTTTCAGGCAACTGGTTTTGCAGGTTCCGCGCGAGGAACTGCTTCGGCGCCTGCCGAATGCCGACCTGCTGACCGGGCGAACCATCAGCGCCCGCAATCCGGTTGGCGGTCTCGTCAGCAGCAGTTTACTGCAATTCTCCCGTGCCATTTCGGAACCGACCGAGACGGTGCGCCAGTTCATGCAGGATTCCCTGATCGACATGATGGCGACCGGCCTGTCGTCACTCGACGCAAGCCGCCTCGAGCTTTCGCTGCCGGAACAGCAAATAGCCGAAAGAGCCAGGGCCTTCATTCATTCCAACCTGGACAATCCGGCGCTCGACCGCGCCCAGGTCGCCGATGCCATGGGCATGTCGTTGCGTCGTTTGAGCGAGATCTTCGCCGGGGAGGGGCTCTCGGTCGCCGCCTACATCCGCAACGCAAGGCTTGAGCGCATTGCCGACGCCTTGTGCGACCCCCGCTACCAGCGCTATTCCATCAGCGATATCGCCATGCGCTGGGGCGTCAACAATCTGCAGCATTTCTCGAAGATCTTCCGTGACCGTTTCGGCTGCTCACCCAGCGTCTATCGCAACGAAAAGCGTGTTGGTCCACTGAACTAGCCAGCATTTCTGCCACTCCGTCATGCGCTTGAGCCGGCGCAGACGATAGAGAGTGGGAGAAATGCGGGCTAAATCAGTAGTCCAGCTTGCCAAGGATCGCCAGCAGCTGGGCGCGTTCCTTCTGGGTCAGCCGGCCGCTCAATTTGCGGTCCTGTTCGAGCGCCACGCGGCCAAGTTCCTCGAAGATCTCGATGCCCTTGCGGGTCAGCTCAAGATGTTCGATGCGGCGGTCGTGCTCGTCCGTTTCGCGCTTGAGCCAGCGGCGCTTCTCAAGCGAGAACACCGCACGCGATACCTTGGTCTTGTGGATCTTGGCGCGGGTCGAGATGTCCGTGGCGGTCATCGATCCGAATTGCCCGAGATTGGCCAGCACACGCCATTCCGGCCGGGTCATGCCGTGCCGTTTTCGATAGAGATCCTGAAACGCCAGGCTGGCTGCTTCAGCGGCCTGGTTCAGACGGTAGGGCAGAAACTGCTCGAGATCGAATGCGGGGTCAGATGACATGCCGGCAGGAAATACCGTTTGATAGTTACAAAATCAATGGTTACGTCTTTAACGAATAAGGGTTCAAGAGATGAGGCTGAAGCCGCGCAAGAACCGCAACCATGACGAAACGCTGCAGAAGCTGCGGGATACCGTTTGCACCACTGCGGCGTGAAGGAGATTCCGCCATGCTCGAGAATGCAGCGAATCCTGGAAGCGATGTCCGGGCGGACAGCAACACCGTTTCCTACATGCCCGGTTTCGGCAATGACTTCGAAACCGAGAGCCTGCCCGGCGCTCTGCCGCAGGGCCAGAACAGCCCGCAGAAATGCAATTACGGCCTTTATGCGGAGCAGCTCTCCGGGTCACCCTTCACCGCGCCGCGTGGTACCAATGAGCGCTCCTGGCTGTATCGCATTCGCCCGAGTGTGCGGCATACGAAACGGTTCGAGCGTGTGGCACATGATTTCTGGCTGAGCGCGCCGACGCCGACGCCGGAGAACTTTGCCCTTGGCCAGTATCGCTGGGATCCTTTGCCGATGCCGTCGGAAAGGACAACCTTCATCGACGGGATCCGCACCATCACAACCGCCGGCGATACCGCAACCCAGGTAGGCATGGCCTCTCACGTTTATCTCTGCAATGCGGACATGGAAGATGATTACTTCTTCAACGCCGATGGTGAATTGCTGATTGTGCCGCAGGTCGGCCGTATGCGGTTCTTCACCGAAATGGGAATCATCGATGTCGAACCCAACGAGATCTGCCTGATCCCGCGTGGCATGATTTTCAAGGCAATCTGCCTGGACGATGAGGCTCGCGGCTATATCTGCGAGAACTATGGCGCCAAATTCACCTTGCCGGACCGCGGCCCGATCGGCGCCAACTGTCTCGCCAATCCACGTGATTTCAAGACACCGGTCGCCGCTTTCGAAGACAAGGAAAACGAATGCCGCTTGCTGGTCAAATGGTGCGGCACCTTCCACGAGACCGTTATCGCTCATGGGCCGCTCGACGTGGTCGCCTGGCACGGCAACTACGCGCCGTTCAAATACGATCTGCGCACCTATTCGCCGGTCGGCGCCATTCTGTTCGATCACCCGGACCCCTCGATCTTCACGGTGCTGACGGCGCCGACGGAAGAAGCGGGAACGGCCAATATTGATTTCGTCATCTTTCCGCCGCGCTGGATGGTGGCCGAGCACACGTTCCGGCCGCCCTGGTACCATCGCAACATCATGAGTGAATTCATGGGCCTGATCTGCGGCCAGTACGACGCCAAGGAAGAGGGCTTCGTGCCGGGCGGCATGAGCCTGCACAACATGATGCTGCCGCACGGGCCGGATGCCTTTGGCTTCGAAAAGGCGTCGAACAGCGAGCTGGCGCCGATGAAGCTCGACAACACCATGGCCTTCATGTTCGAGACGCGCTATCCGCAGCAAGTAACCGATTTCGCCGCCGGCCTTTCGGTGCTGCAGGACGACTATATCGATTGCTGGGAAGGCCTCGATCGCAAGTTCGACGGCACGCCTGGCATCAAATAACCATCTAGCCTATCCGGGGTACACCATGAAACGAACGGCTTCCTGGGTGGAGAGCGCCAACAGCGCCTCGACCCACTTTCCGCTGAACAATCTTCCCTATGGGGTCTTTTCGAAAGACGGCGCGACGCCGCACTGCTGTACGGCCATCGGCGATCAGGTCCTTGACCTGGCTCTGCTGGAGGAAGCCGGGTTGGTTGCGACCGGTTATGGTCGCGTGTTCGACCAGGATGGCATCAACGCCTTCATGGCGCTCGGCGAAGAGGCCTGGAACCGGGTTCGCGAGCAACTGACCTATCTCCTGCAGGAGGGCGGTGACTCCACGCTTCGTGACGATGCCGACCTTCTCGGCCGGGCGCTTCACCCGATCAGCGACGTCAGCCTGCACATGCCGTTCCAGGTGCGCGAATACACTGACTTCTATTCTGGCCGCCAGCATGCGGAGAATGTCGGCACCATGTTCCGTGGCAAGGAAAACGCCCTGCCGCCCAACTGGCTGCACATCCCGATAGGCTACAACGGCCGCGCTTCGACGGTTGTCGTCAGCGGCACCGACATTCGACGGCCGTTGGGGCAGATGAAGCCGCCGGATGCCGACGCTCCGGTCTTCGGCCCCTGTCGGCGCCTCGATATCGAGCTGGAAATGGGCGCCGTCGTCGGTTTGCCGAACGCCATGGGTGAGCCGATCTCTGTCGATCAGGCTGACGCCATGATCTTTGGCTACGTGCTTCTCAACGACTGGTCGGCCCGTGACATCCAGGCCTGGGAATACCAGCCGCTCGGGCCGTTCCAGTCAAAGGTGTTCGCCACCTCGATCAGTCCCTGGGTCGTCACCAAGGCAGCGCTGGATTCGTTCCGCGTCTCGACCCCGGCGCGCGAGAAGGAACTGCTGCCCTACCTCAAGGAAAACGGCCCGATGCTTTACGACATCGAGTTGGAAGTGCTGATGCAGCCCGACGAGGCGGAACGGCCGACGACGATTTCCCGCACCAACTACAGCACCATGTACTATTCGTCAGCCCAGCAACTGGCGCACCACGCGATCGGCGGCTGCCAGATGAACACTGGCGACCTACTCGGTTCGGGGACGATATCCGGGCCGGATCGAAGCGGTTTCGGGTCGCTGCTGGAAATCACATGGGCCGGCAAGGAACCGCTGGCGCTGGACACCGGCGAGACCCGGGTGTTCATCGAGGACGGAGACACGCTCACTCTGACCGGCTACGCGCAGGGTGAAGACTATCGCATCGGTTTCGGCGAATGCAGCGGGCGGATCCTGCCATCGCCGCAGTTCAGTTAGGGAGAGAACACCATGGCAAAAGCCTTTGCATCACAGGGCGATCTTGCGGAAAAGCAGATCTCGTTCACGGAAATCGGCAGCGATCTTTGGGCCTTTACGGCCGAGGGCGACCCCAATTCGGGGATCATCATCGGCGACGATTCCGTGATGGTGATCGAGGCGCAGGCAACGCCACGTCTCGCCCGCAAGGTGATCGAGAAGGTTCGTTCCGTTACCGACAAACCGATCAGTCACCTTGTGATGACCCACTATCACGCCGTGCGCGTCCTGGGTGCCTCCGCCTACGAAGCGCCGCAGGTCATTATGAGCGAGAAGGCGCGATCGATGGTGGTCGAGCGCGGTCAGGAAGATTGGGATTCGGAATTCGACCGTTTCCCGCGGCTGTTCCAGGGACACGAGGAAATTCCAGGCCTGACCTGGCCGACGACGACGTTCAACGATCGCATGACGGTTTACCTCGGCAACCGCCGGGTCGACCTGATGCATCTGGGTCGAGCCCATACGGCAGGCGATATCGTCGCCTATGTGCCGGATTCCAACGTCATGTTCACCGGCGATATCGTCGAGTACAAGTCAGCATGCTATTGCGGCGACGGCCATTTCCATGACTGGCCGGGCACTTTGGAGGCGATCCGCCGCTTCGACGTCGATGCCATCGCACCGGGCCGCGGCGACGCACTTGTCGGAAAGGCGATGGTGAACGAAGCCCTGGACCGCACCAAGGACTTTTTGCTCTCGACATACCGCCCGGTTGCCCAGGTGGCGCTCCGAGGTGGTTCGCTCAAGGACGCCTGGGACGCCTGCCGAGCAGCCTGCGATGACAAGTTCGCGGACTATGCCATTTACGAGCACTGCCTGCCGTTCAACGTCGCACGAGCCTATGACGAAGCCCGCGATATCGATACGCCTCGCATCTGGACGGCGCAGCGTGACAAGGAAATGTGGGAAGCGCTTCAGGGCTGAAGACCATGGCGCAATATCACTACGAACCCTATGACTATGTGACACCGCCGGAGATCGCCGGGAATGCTGCCGCGCGCTATCCGGTGGTGATCATCGGCGCAGGGCCCATCGGCCTTGCCGCCGCCATCGACTTGGCCATGCATGACACACCCGTTGTCGTGCTCGATGACAACAACGTCGTCTCCGTCGGCTCACGTGCCATCTGCTGGTCGAAACGCACGCTTGAGATCTTCGATCGACTCGGCGTTGGCGATCGCATGCTGGCAAAGGGCGTGACCTGGAAGGTCGGCCGCCTGTTTCACAGCGACAAGGAAGTCTACAATTTCGACCTGCTGCCGGAGGAGGGCCACAAGATGCCGGCCTTCATCAATCTGCAGCAATACTATGTCGAGGAGTACCTGGTCGACCGCGCACGCGAGTTCCCGGAGCTGATCGAACTGCGGTTCAAGAACAAGGTCGTCGGGCACACGATCGCGGAAGATGGGGTGACTCTGGAGGTCGAGACGCCGGATGGGCCCTACAGGCTGACCGCGGACTATGTCGTGGCCTGCGATGGCGCCGGATCACCCACACGAAAGCGCATGGGTCTGCCCTTCGAGGGGCATACGTTCGAGGAGCAGTTCCTGATTGCCGACGTGGAGATGGAGCAAAGTCCCTTCGTGACGGAGCATCCGGAGCGCTGGTTCTGGTTCGACCCACCGTTCCACAACGGTCAGTCGGCCCTTCTGCACAAGCAGCCGGACAACATCTACCGCCTCGACCTGCAGCTTGGGCCGGATGCGGACGCGACGGAGGAAAAGCGCGAGGAGAACGTGCTGCCCCGTATCAAGGCCGTGATGGGCGACAAGCCATTCACCCTCGATTGGATGAGCATTTACAAGTTCACCTGCGCCAAGCTGGATCATTTTGTCCATGGCCGGATGATCTTCGCCGGAGACAGCGCCCACGTGGTTTCGCCCTTCGGGGCCCGTGGCGGCAATGGCGGGATCCAGGATATCGATAATCTGTGTTGGAAACTGGCGGCGGTGATCAAGGGCGATGCGGGGGACGACCTGCTGGAAACCTATGACCAGGAGCGTCGTCACGGTTCGGAAGAAAACATCCTGAACTCCTCGCGGGCGACGAATTTCATGACCCCGAAATCGGAGATGGAGGCGACCTTCCGCAACGAGACGCTGTTGCTCGCTGAGACCATGCCTTTTGCCCGTCGACTGGTGAATTCCGGCCGTCTGTCAGAGCCTTGTTCCCTTGAGGGTCAGGCGTTGCAGACGCCGGCGGGAGACCGCTCCGTCGGTCTTGAACCCGGCGCGCCCTGTCTGGACGCTCCGCTGGTTGCCCATGGCGAGAAAACCTGGCTCCTCAATCACATTGGCGGCTCGTTTCTGCTTTTGACTTTCGGCCCCGTCACTTTGCCGGACCCCTTGCCGGTGAAGCATGTGGCGGTCGGCAGGCAAGGTGATCTGGCAGACACAGACGGCTTCGCATTCGATCGCTACGGCGACGGCGTGGCTTACCTGGTGCGGCCGGACCAGCATGTGGCGGCTCGCTTCGATGGCACGGTCACCGATGCCGACTTGAAAACGGCACTCGAAAGGGCAGGAGGCCGGACCCAATGACCGACGATCCGCTGATGCGAGATGGGCTCGGCGCAGACCGTGACGACTTCTACCATCTCCTGATGGAGGCCCATGAAGGGCTGACGCCGGAGGAGTCGCAGCGGCTGAATGCCCGGCTGGTACTGATGCTCGCCAACCAGGTCGGCGACATCGATGTGTTGCGGACCGTGCTTGACGCCGCAGTGGAGGTTGGCAAATGACGGTGCTCTATGACTATTGGCGGTCTTCTGCCAGCTACCGGGTGCGTATCGCCCTGAACATGCTCGGCATCGAATACGAAGCCCGTTCGGTCAATCTTCTGGAGAAAGAGCACAGGTCTAACGAGCACCTGGCACGCAATCCGCAGGGGCTGGTGCCGGCGCTTGAAATAGACGGTCAGGTGCTGACGCAGTCTCTTGCGATCATCGAATACCTTGATGAAACCCGGGAAGCCGACCTCTTGCCCAAGGACGCGCTCGGTCGCCAGCGAGTACGAGCTCTGGCTGCGGCGATAGCCATGGAAATCCACCCGGTTTGCAATCTATCGGTCGTCTCGCACGTCATGGAATTGACCGGTGGCGGCGATGCCGTCAGAAGCGAATGGATGCAGCGATATATCAGTCGCGGCCTGGCCGCTTTCGAAGCCATGCTGGACAGTCCGGACACCGGTCAGTTCTGTCATGGCGACAGTCCGGGCCTCGCCGACATCTGCCTCGTGCCGCAAATCTACAATGCGGATCGCTGGGGCGCCGACTATTCCGCTTGCCCGAAACTCACGGCCATCGCCGAACGCTGTGCGGACCTGAAGTCCTTCGCCGATGCCCATCCGGATGCCGTGAAGCCAGCCTAAACAAGGGTTTAGCCAGCTGTCTTGAATCAATCATGCAGGCCGCCGCTAAGCCTGCGGCCGCCAACCGCCTTCGTCGGTTTGTGAAAGGCGTGGCGACTTGAAAACACCAAGGACCTTCTCGGCGAGAGTCTTATCGTAGTCCTGAAGTGCTGCGCGCCATCTGTCTGTTTGCAGCATCGCGCAGCCGATGAGGCTTGGTTTGCTAGCGCACTTTTCCAGTAGCCGGCAGCCGGCCAGGATCGACGTTCCGGTGCTGAGCGCATCGTCGATCAGGAATATGGACCGGTTTTCCAGCAACGGCAGCATGCGCGGATCCATGAAGAGGTGCTTTTCCTGATCCGGACTGGTGATCGATCGCATTGGGACGGAAAGGGCTTCGTCATACCAGAACTTTCGCGACGTGCTGAGCGGCACATAGCGGTCATGCCCCAACCTTCGCGCCGTTTGCTCCGCCAGCGCCAGGCCCAGGGTCGGCATGGCGACGACGATGTCGGGCGCGTGATCTCGCGCCAAGTTCGCCAGGGCTTCGGCCAGGGTGTCGAGCACGATGAAACTCGCCTGGTTGATGATCAGTGAAGCCAGCGCTTCGCCATAGCCGCGTTCGCGGATCGGCAGCACCAATTGGCGACCGTCCGGCAGCTGTGCTGGAAAAAAACCGCGAAAGCCGCCAGGTGGGTCTTCTTCATAGGTGCCGGCATCCTCTATAGTCTGCCAGAATGCCTGAGGGGCGATGTCTTCGCTCATCGGTGTGTTCCCTGTCAGCCCGTTCCAGCCGGCATAACCGACTCTTTCGATCATCGCAAAAGGAACCGACTTTCGATGCCGTTCGACCTGACCTCCGACGAACTGGAATACCTGACCGCATTGCGCCGTGATCTGCATGCCCATCCGGAACTGGGATTCGAGGAAGAACGCACGGCAGATATTGTTGCGCGACATTTGCAAAGTGCAGGCCTCGCCGTGCATCGCGGGCTTGGCGGAACAGGTGTTGTCGGCTCGCTCACACGCGGCGAGGGCGGTCGCACGATCGGTTTGAGGGCCGACATGGATGCGCTGGCCATGCCGGAAACCGCCGACCGGCCGTACAAATCGACCGTCGATGGCAAGATGCATGCCTGCGGCCATGATGGCCATACGACCATGCTTCTTGGCGCGGCAAGACACCTCGCGCAGTCAGACGACTTTTCCGGTACCGTCCACTTCATCTTCCAACCGGCGGAAGAAGGGCGCGGTGGCGCTGTCCGCATGGTCGAAGAAGGGCTGTTCGAGCAATTTCCCTGCGATCGTGTCTTCGGCCTTCACAACATGCCTGGCCTTGCACCTGACGAGATGGCGGTCGTTGCCGGGCCGCAATTGGCAAGCTCGGATTCCTGGATCGTGACATTCGCCGGGGAGGGAACCCATGGCGCCAAGCCGCATCTCGGCCGCGATGCGGTGACCGCCGGCGGCCATTTCCTTGCCTCGCTTCAATCGATTGTCGGCCGGGTCGTCGATCCCTTGCAGCCTGCCGTGGTTAGCGCCTGTTCGGTGCACGCAGGCGACCCCAAGGCCCTCAATGTGATCCCGGACACGATCGAAATCGGCGGGACGGCGCGGGCCTATTCGCCGAGTGTCCGCGACCAGCTCGAAGCCGAACTCGAGCGCCTGGCACAAGGAGCCGCGGCAATGTTCGGCGTGCGGGCTTCGTATCGCTATATCCGAAGGATCCCGCCGGTCCTCAACGATCCAACCGTTACCGAGGATGCGCGTGCCGCGGCCCAGGACGTTTGCGACGGCGGCGTGCTCAGCGAGTTTCCTCCGTCGACGGCCGGAGATGACTTCGCGTTCTTTTGCGCCGACCGGCCCGGGGCTTATGTCTGGCTCGGCAATGGGCCGGCGGTCGACGGGGCTCTGCACCACAATACGGCCTATGATTTCAACGATGCTGCGATCCCGACCGGTGTCGGCTTTTGGGTGAGGCTCGTTCAACGGCAACTTGCCGCCGCTTAGTCCCTCGACCCAAAAAGTCGGTCAAGGCCTTGAACCTGACGTTACGTGAGGTCCTATGGAAGGATCCATGTCACGACTCAAGCTCTTCACAATCGGCCAATTGGCCAAACAATCCGGCGTCACAGTGCGCACGTTGCACCACTATGACGATATCGGCCTGCTGAAACCTGCGAAACGCGGAACATCGGGCCGAAGGCTCTATGACAGAGACTGCGTTCTGAGATTGCAGCAGATCATGACCTACCGAACGCTCGGATTGGCCTTGTCGGAGATCACAAAGCTTCTGGATGATCCCAACCTGGATCGTCGCGCCGTTCTGGTTGCTCAGCGCAAGGCCGTTGCCGATCAGATCGAACGTGCAGAGACCTTGATCCGTGGCATTGATGAAGCGCTTGCGCTCATCGATCGTCAACCACGCAAGGACATGGATATGACAACTCTTTTTGGTGGGTTCGACCCTTCACAATTCGAAGATGAGGCAAAGGCCCGTTGGGGTGAAACGAGGGAATGGGCCATTTCTGCGAAGCGAACCTCACAGTACTCCGACGAAGATTGGGCGCGCTACCAGACCGAACACGATGCGATTTGTAAGGGCTTCGCTGATCTGGCCAGACAAGACGGCGAGGCTTCAAGCAAAACGGCGCTGCACTATGCACGCGCCTACGCCGACCTCATCGATCGCTGGTTTTACCCCTGTAATCCTCGCCAGATGGCGGCGCTGGCCGATATGTATGAAGGTGACGCCCGGTTCCGAGCGACCTTCGACAAACATGGCGAGGGGACATCGGCTATCGTGATCGAGGCCTTTCGAGCCTACGCCGCTGCCGCAGGATAGATCGCGGAGGCTTGGCCACCTATTCAATGATCTCCAGCACTGGACTCGCCAACGGAGCATCGCGGTTGACATCGGCGATGCCCATATCCGTCTGGTGCGGTCCGGCATTGCAGGCAAGACCGGTGCCGAAACAGGCTTTGAACACCAGATAGGGTTCCCGCCAATCGACGACGGAGTCCATGGCTGTCCTTATCGCGGCGAATTTGTCCGCTACGGATGAAATCGGCGCCTCCGACAGAAGTCCTGAGAGGGGCAGCGGCAAGCTGGCAACGACCTGCCCGTCGACCGCAACAGCCATGCCGCCGTCCATCTTGATGACGGCATTGGCCGCCGTTGCCATATCCGTTTCGGTGCCGCCGATGACAGTGAGATTGTGGCTGTCGTGAGAGATCGTGGTGCAAAATGCGCCCCGCCACTGGCCCCAACCGGTGAGAAAGCCTGTCCTGGGAACAGGATCGGCGCGTCCGTGACGATGGATCACGCTGATCAGCGTTGCTGAATCTGGAGGTACGACGTGACCGTCTTTCACCGCGGCCTCTGCTTCGCCCCAGCGCGTGAACCGGGGTTGATCGATGGTTGCGACGCGAACGCGCCGGCCCTCACTTTTGATCCGGAAATCGGCAGGGCTGACAGTCTGACAGTGCAGAGAATGGCGCAGTTGGCCCGATTCAGGTTCGGGAAGCGAGTGTGACAGCTTCCCATCTGAGGCTACAATCTGGCCGTTCGCGATGACCTGGGTGGCGCGGAGCTCTATCAGATCCTCAAACAGAACAAGGTCTGCGCGCCGTCCTGGAGCGACGGTGCCGAGATCCGGGCGTTGCAGCCGCAGCGATGCGTTGATCGTTGCTGCTCTCAGGGCCCAGGACGTTGGCATGCCGTGCCCAACCAGTCGACGCACGACATCGTCCAGACCGCCGTCGCGAGCGAGGTCGTCAGGGAAGACATCGTCGGTGCACAGGGTAACGGTCGGCGGAAGGTGGCCCAATTTGTTGAGCGCTGCCACGATTTCGGGCAACAGATGGTCGTGGGAACCACGCAGTTCGATCGTCAGTCCCGCCTCAAGCTTGTGCAGAAAGTCCGCTGCGGAGACGAGTTCATGGTCAGATGAGACTCCGGCTGTCGCGAAGGCCTCCAGATCTGCTCCAGTCAGACCGCGGGCGTGCCCGCAGAGTAGTTTGCCGGACGCCAGCCCGGCTTGCACGATGCCGCTGATGCGAGGGCTGCGGTCGATGACGCCGCGCATGTTCATGATCTCGGCGACACCGACAATCGCCGGATCCTGAAGCAGTGCATCGACCGCCTGGTTGTCGAAGTCCGCGCCAGCTTGTTCGTGGCCTGGCGCCGATGGCACGCAGGACGGCGCCAGCAAAAGGCACCGCAAGGGCAGGTTGGATGTCGCTTCGATCGCCCATTCGACGCCCGCAATGCCGTGGACATTCGCAAGCTCGTGTGGGTCCCAGACGATGGTGGTGACGCCGCGCGGTAGCACTGCCTCGGCATAGTGCGCCGGCGTCACCATCGAGCTTTCGATATGCATATGGGTGTCGATCAGCCCCGGCGTGACGATCTTGCCCGACCCCTCCAGCCGCTTGTCCGCATCAGACCGTGCGCCGCGGGGATGGACGCTGGCAATCAGCGGGCCGACAATGCCGATATCCGCGGATCGCAAAGCGCTGGTCACCGAGTCAAACAACGTCGCATTCTCGATCAGCAGATCGAAAGCCGCGTCACCACGAGCCGCGGCAACGGCACGATCGCGAAGATCGCGCTCATCGAGATCGAAGGGTTCTCGTCCTTTCATGCGGCAGCCCTCTTCAGGGCGTTGAGCGCCATGGCCCTTATCTGGTCTGCGTCTGCTTTCGTGCCTATTGAGGCGTTGGGAGTGGCGTCGGGCCGGCTGTTAACGACAGTTCTGCCGCGGGTGTGATGGCCTGACAATTCCACGTCGATCCTGACGGGTTCAAACGTCACCGCGCTTTCGCTGATGACCGCGGCGGCTGCGACCGGATCGTAGAGCGCCATGGCCTTTCGTCCTCGGGAGATGCCGATATCGATGTATCCCGCAAACAGGTCATGCAACAGGTCCGCTTTTTCCGTTCCCGACTTCAGATCCTCCAGGTCCGAGGGAGCCACGGTGACTTGTCGACAGACGTCGAGATCGACCATCCGAAACGGTATTTCTCCCGTACACACGATCGCGACCGCTTCCGGGTCCGCCAGCGCATTGAACTCAGCCGAAGGCGTGTGGTTGCCATGCGTTGCACCTCCGCCCATCCAGGTAATCTTGCCGATCTTGGAACACAGGTCCGGACGGGCCAGCTTCAGGATGGCAAGGTTCGTCAGCGGGCCCAAAGCGAGGAATTCGACAGGACCGTCCGCATGCTCCAGCCAGCGCGTCAGGGCGACGAATGCCGGTACAATGTCCGTTGGAAGATCAGCATTGGGCAAATGCCGTCCTGTTGTCGGCAGACCAGTCGGCCCGAGAATTCTTTCGGCTGTCTCGATCTCGCCCACGATTGGCGTGGCCGCTCCCGGGTGAATCGGAAAACGCCAGTCGAGCATCGTCGCCGAAGACGCGGCGTTCTTGCAGACCTGAGACAGGTCCGCACAGCCGAAAACCAGCGAACAGCCGGCTATGGTTCTGTCCGACTGAGCAACCATCTCCACGGCGAGCACGTCGTCGAAGCCCATATCGCAATCGATCCACAACGGCAGCATCGCTCAGGCGCTCCGCCCAAGCACAGCGGCTCGCTCCACTGGAAGGTCGAAGCGAACCCTCTCCCCCGGAGAAAACGGCGGGAGAGCCGCATCGACTTCCGCATTGATCGTTCCGAGTGGCGACTGCAGAAGGTATTCGCGCGTTCCGCCGGCAAAGGAACTGCCAACGATCTCGCCCTCGAAATTGCCATTGCCCAGCGGGACCATCTCCGGCCGCCAGGCCAATCCCGACGGATCGCCGTCAATGTCGCCAGTCAGCCGAACCGGTCCTTCCGGAGTTTCAATCATGCCGCCCGACACGCTGAAGATATTCTCGAAGCCGACAAAATCCGCAACAAAGCGCGTCGCCGGCGCATTATAGATTTCTTCCGGTGAGCCGATCTGTTCGATCACCCCCTGGTTCATCACGACGATGGTGTCGGCCAGTGACATTGCTTCGCCCTGATCATGGGTCACGAAGATCATCGTCAGGCCGGTCTCGCGCTGTACTCGCTGCAGTTCCGTGCGCATCTCCAACCGCAGGCGGGCATCGAGATTGGAGAGAGGCTCATCGAGCAGCAGCACCTTCGGGTCCATGACCATGGACCGCGCCAATGCCACACGCTGCTGTTGACCACCAGATAGCTCCGCCGGCTTGCGGTCTGCGAATTGCGTGAGGCCAACTGTCTTCAGGCCCGCATCCACCCTGGTCCCGAGTTCGGCAGCCGGCATGCGCTTCAATCGCAGGCCGAAGGCGACGTTTTCGAACACGGTCAAATGTGGAAAGAGCGCGTAGGACTGGAAAACCAGACCCACCTGCCGGCGGTTTGCCGGAACGCGGGTGACGTCCTGGCCATCGAGACGGATGGTTCCGGATACAGGCTTCATCAGGCCGGCAATCGCGCGCATGGTCGTGCTTTTTCCGCAGCCCGAGGGCCCGAGAAAAGCGAAGAGCTTGCCGCGGCCAATCGACAGGTTGAGGCGTTCGACTGCAACGGTCTTGCCATAGGCGAGGGTCAGGTCAGTCAGCGTCAGAAAACCGTCATCAGACATAGCGGGAGAATCCTAGGAAACGTTCGGCAAGGAAAACGATCGCGATCGACATGACGGCCAGCAGCGATGCCAGTGCTGCCACGGACGGATCATAGGTAATCTCGATGTACCAGATCATGTCAATCGGCAACGTGCGCACCCCGGGGCCCGATAGGAACAGCGAAACCGGGACCTGGTTGAAACTGGTGACGAAGCCGAGAATGAAGGCTGCCAGAATTCCGCCCCGGATGTTGGGCAGTACGATGCGGAAGAAAGCGCCCAGCCGCGAGGAACCCAGAAGGACTGCGGCTTCCTCGATGTCGCCGCGCAGATTGTCCAGAGATGCTGACACGACGCGTACGGCATAGGGCAGTACAAGCGCTGTATGCGCGATAAAGAGGGCAAGGCCGACTGGCACATCCAGCGGAATGACGAGATAGCGCAGCAGAGCCAGCCCGACGATGATGCCCGGCACGATGATCGGAGCCGAGACAATGGTGCGCAGTGTCTCGCTGAATGGCAGCCGATAGCGGGCAATGGCGTAGGAAATCGGCACGCCGAGAACGAGCGCCGACAATGTGCCGAAAATCGCCAGGCCCATCGACAGGGCAAAGCTCTCGCGGAAACTGTCGATCTCGAACACCTTGATGAACCAGCGCAGCGACAGTCCCTGCGGCGGAAAGGCGAGCGACTCGCCGGCCGAAAGCGCGGCGGCGACGATGATCAGAAACGGGCCGATGAGAAACAGCAGCACCAGCGTCAGGACGCTGTAGGAGAGAAGGCGGCCGGTCATCGCTTTTGCCTCGCGGTCGCCAGTCGTTTCAGAAGCAGATTGGCGGAGAAGCTCATCACCATCAGGATCATCGCAATGATGCTTGCCGAGACGAAATCATTGGCAACGGTGACCTGCTGGTAGAGCAGGGTCTCCAGCATCAGGACCTTCGATCCGCCGAGAATTGCCGGCGTGATGAAGGCGGTGAGGGAGCCTGTAAAGACCAACGTGCCGCCGATCACCAGACCTTCGCGCGTCAGCGGCAAGATCACTTTCCAGAAGACCTGGAACCAGTTGGCACCGAGCACTCTGGCGGCGGGAACGGCGTCCTTCGGCATGTTTTCCAAAGCGCTGGTGAGCGACACGATCATGAGAGGCAGGAAAAGCTGCAGCAGGCCAATGAAGACAGCTGTTTCGGTAAACAGGAAGCGGATCGGCTCGTCGGAGAGACCGATGCTCGTCAGTGCCTTGTTGACGATGCCGGTGCGGCCGAGGATGACGATCCAGGCGTAGGTTCGGGCGACCGGTGAGATCATCAGTGGCAGGATGACCAAACCGATCATGCGGCCGCGTGACGTCGGTGGCAGCGAGACGATGGAATAGGCAGCAGCGTAGCCGACAACGGCTGACACGGCGGTCACGAGGAATCCGAGCTTCAGGGTCCGAATGAACACCGTCCGATTTAGTTCGCTGGAAAAGAAGTCGAAATAGGGCGTGACTGTCCATTGGCCGGCCTGCCGGAAACCCTCCGACAACAGGATGCCGACGGGGAGCAGGAAGACCAGTGCTGCAAACAGCACACCCGGCAAGACCAGTGCCAGTCCTTCCATCCGGTTTTGAAACATGATTTTCCCTGTGCTTTTCCAACGGGCGCCGCCAGTTGGAAGCAGCGCCCGAACGATCAGGCATCAGAAGGCGTGTCGCCTACTGAGCGACCTCGGCATTCCAGTCGGCCAGCCATTTTTCCCGATTGTCGAGAATGACTGCCGGCGGCAGCAGGTTGAGCGACTTCACGGTGTCTTCGCCATAGGTCAGATTGGCGGCGACCGATGCCTCGACCTTGACCTCGGAGTTGGCCGGGCTGTCGATCAGCGCGTTTGCCAGCTTGGTCTGGATGTCGGTGGACAGCCAGTAGTCCATGAACTGGTAGGCGAGGTCCTCGTTCTTGGCGCCCTTGGTCAGGATCATGACGTTCATGCCGCCGGTCTGGCCTTCCTTCGGCGTCGCCCACTTCATGGGCAGGTCCATCTTTGTATAGGCACCCCAGGCAAATCGGCCGACCGGTGCCGCCAGAATCTCTTCCTGCTGCATCAGCTGCGCCACCTGCGAGGAGCGGACGTAGAAGGTCACGATGTCATCCTTGTTCTTGGCGACGTCGGCAATCGGCGCTTTGAGGTCGTAGGCATCGTTGCCGATGGACTTGCCGAGCATGAAGAGCGACGGCGGACCCTGGTTGGTCGTCACGTTCGGAAACGCGACGCGCCCCTTGATTTCCGGCTTGAAGAGATCCGACCAGCTTTCGATGCTGACCTTGTCGGACCGGTAAACGATCGAGGTCGCATAGAAGGTGTATCCGATGCCCAGGTGATCGCCGAGCGGATCCTTGGCGATCTCGTAGAGCTTGTCGTAGTTGGACAGGCGGGAAACGTCGATCGACTGGGTGATGCCTTTGCGCGCAGCAGCCAGCGCATCGTGTGTGGACATGACGGCCATGTCGATTTCAGGATCGTCCTTGTGGGCCTCCAGCTTGGCCAGCCGTTCGACGCTGTTGCCGGTTTCAACGACGATCTCGCAGTCGCAAATGGCCTCGAACGGCGTGTAGACCAGTTCCTTGAACGCATCCTGCGAAAAACCATAGACCGAGATGACGAGTTTCTTGTCAGCGGCATTGGCGGCACCGACGCCAAGCGCCAGGGCGACCCCGGTTGAGAGGAGCAGTCTTTTCATGTTGGTTCCCTTTCGTTGTTGAAGTTGCATGCTGAGTTTTCGTTCACTTGGGTCACGGCGGCGCCCGGGCGCTGGAATCGCGAATGACCAGTTCCATCGGGACGCATTGCCCGGGTTCAGTTTCGGCCGGCTCGGCATCCTGATCGAATTGAGCCTCGATCTGCCCGACGAGGTCGGTGACGGCAATTTCCGCGATACGCTGCATGTTCATGCGCATCGTTGTCAGGGCAGGCGAGATGTTGACCGACCAGATGAGGTCGTCGAATCCGGTCACGGTGGCTGCGGTCGGGACATCAATGCCTGCCCTTTGCAACTCTGTGACAGCTCGTAATGCGTGCAGATCGGACAGGGCGGCGAAGGCCGTCACACCTTCGCGTGCGTGTTCGACGAGCCCGAGCGGACATCCGATGCCGTTGCGGGCTTCCAGTTCCTCCACCCAGAGGACGTCGATCCTTGCCGTTTTGCCAACGGTGGCCTTGATGCCGCCAAGCCGATCATTTTGGACGTTGGAATCGGGATAGGCTCCGATGACAGTAATGTGCCGGTGTCCGAGTTCGGCCAGATGTTTTCCGATCTGCTCGCCGCCGTTCCAATGGTCGGCGGAGACGGTATTGCCCGGTGTCGAAGGCGAGTCGATCATGGCCGCTGGTCGGTTTATGTCGGTAATGCGTGTTCCGTGTCGGGGAACAATGATGAGCCCGTCCGCGCCGCGCTCGATCAGCCGATTGATGGCGCGGGTCTGGGCGCTGACATCGTTGCGGCTGTCGCCGATCAGGGTGCCGTATCCGAGATCGGATGCGGCATTCTCGATCGCCTGGGCGATCTGAGGAAACAGCGGATGGGCGATGTCTGCCAGCACCAGTCCGAGCACGCCGCTGCGACCCGTGCGCAGCGCCCGTCCGGCCAGGCTCGGGACATAGCCCATTTCCTTCGCCTTGCTGCGGATCGTTTCTGCCAGATCCTCAGACAGGCGCCCCTTTCCGGACATCGCATTCGAAACCGTGGCGACCGAAACGCCCAGTGCTTTGGCAACATCTGTCAGGTTCGGTCGCGGCTTCAACGGGTTTCGCACCCCAGAATAGATTGATTAATCGTTTAATCAGAATTGCGCATTTTGCCGACCTTGTCCAGTCGGCCCTCGATTTGAACCAGCCTGGCTGTGGACAGTGCTATCGGCGACGGCGCGTCCAACCGGTTCGCACAACAAAAAACGGCGCCCCGAAAGGCGCCGTTGAAAGTGGATTGAAAAAGGGTTTTACATGCCCTTGATACGGCCCTCGACCTTGGCGTTGACGTTGCCGGCGGCGCGGATATAGGCCATGACATCGTTCGCCATCAGTTTACCATCGAGGTCGCCCAGCAGGACCTTGGATCCACGCAGCATGCGGTAACCGTCGCCGCCGCCGGCCATGTAGTCGTTGGTTGCCAGCTTATACATGGAGCCATCGTTCAGCGCATCGCCACCGACCATGACGTCTACAACCCGCTCGCCGGCAGGCTTGGAAGCGTCATAGGTGAAGGTCATGCCGGATACGTGCGGGAAGCGGCCAGCTGAATTTTCGACCTGGCTCACACCGTTTTCCAGCGCCTGGCGGATGGTTGCACCATCGACTTCCAGCATCAGCGTCTTGTTGCCGAAGGGCAGCTCGGTGAGGATATCACGACGGGTGAGGGCGGTTCCCGGAGCGTACTGGGTGTTGCCGCGGATGCCACCACCGTTGGTGATTGCGACATCGGCGCCGACGGCCATGCGCATGGCGTCGGCAATCAGATTTCCGACTGCAGTTTCACCGGTCCGGACCGAAGCCTTGCGGGTGTCCAGCTCGCCGTCCGTGGTGCCGATCTCGACATCCAGTTCTTTCGACAGGAGCGCTTCATAACCGGCCACTTTTTCCATTGTCGCCGGATCGGGCGTCACGCCAGCGGTGTCCATGACACGGAAATTCGGATGCCAGCGAACCCGGCGCTTGCCGCGGCTCTCGCCAACGGAAATGGCAACATCGACGGCAGTCATGTAGTTGCCTTCTTCGGACGATTCGACCATCGCGGTGCGGCCGTCATAGAACAGCATGAGGTCGTGATCGTCACCGGTCAGGATAATGTCGAACGCACCGGAATCGAACATTTCACGGTCGACCTGGCGGTTGCCGTGAGTCATGGCGACAATGATGTCCGCACCGGCTTCGCGCAGTTCCTTGGCCTTCTCGATACCGGTCTGCGTGGTTGAGGTGAATTTCAGGTCGCCCGGGTTGGATTTGACAGGGGAATCGTCGGCCGTCAGTCCGACGACGCCGATCTTGACGCTGTTCATCGGATCGGAGTCATCGCCGTAGCTCAGCATCATCGTGTCTTCGATGCCGTCGATCTTCGAACCGTCCGCGTTACGCAGGTTGGCAGCCAGAATGTTGCCCTGAACTGCTTTCATGCGTTCGAAGAAGATTTCCTTGCCGAAATCGAATTCATGGTTTCCGGGAATAAAGACGTCCAGCGGCACCACGTTCAGCAGCTCGACCATGTGCTCGCCCTTGTCGAAGCCTGACAGCAGCGAAGGCGAAATGGTATCGCCGGCATGCACATAGACGAGATTGCCGCCCTTTTCGCGCTCGGCGCGGGCGACGGCATTCGCGCGGGCCACACCGCCGCGCGTTTTGTCGTGCATCTTGTAGATGTCGTTGACCAGCAGGAAGGTGACGTCGAAATCGGCGGCCATGGCCGTCGATAACGTTGACAGCGCGAATGTCGCCGCAAGCGCTGCTTGTTTTAAGAGTTTTATCATTCTTTCACTCCCAGTAGGTTTTTCAATCGGCTCGTTCCCCAAACCAATAATGGTTCCAATGTTGCATCTTGATGACGATGCGTCACGAGTTTATTTCGACCGTACGGCAGGATGTGGATACCGTCGCCGCACCGCGCCCTGAATGGCGATCCTCGCTGCAAATCAGCGGCTTAGGCCGATCGCCTGAATCAGGTTCTGAATCCCTGCAGGCTCAGCCGCTTCCAAGTCGCGGATCGCCTGTCAGAGCTTTCAGTCCTTGACCGGTTCGGGGCCGGTGACGGCAATATACGGCGGCGTTTCGCCGCTGAAAAGGCCTCTCAGAGCGCGTAGAGGTCTGAGAACTTGGCCTCGAGATAGTCGAGCAGCGGGGTTCCGCTTGGCGCTTCCCCGGTCGCCCGTTGGATCAGGTCCGGCGCTGAATAAAGTCGGCCTTCCTGGTGAATATTTTTGCGCAGCCAGTCGAGTATGGGAGCAGTTTCGGCGCTCCTGATCATGGCCTCCCGGTCGGGCAGGGCCTTTCGCATCGCCTTGTCCAGGCAGGCCGAATATATGTTGCCAAGGCTGTAGGTCGGGAAATAGCCGAACAGGCCGACCGACCAATGCACGTCCTGCAGGACGCCAAGGCTGACATCGGGTACCTCGGCGCCGAAGTCGCGCACAAAGCGCTCGTTCCAGGCCACCTCCAGATCATCGACACCGAGCGTTCCGGCGATCAGTTCGCGCTCCAGTTCAAACCGCAGGAGAATGTGCAGATTGTAGTGCACCTCATCGGCTTCGGTTCGAATGAAGCCAGCCCGAACCCGGTTCACCGCCGCATAAAGAGCCTCCGGTCCATCGAGATCGAGATCGCCGAAGGCCTCGACCATGGCCGGATAGAGCCAGTCCGCGAATGGGCGGGACCGGCCAACCTGATTTTCCCAGAAACGCGACTGGCTTTCATGCACACCCATGGAGCAATAATCGGCCGCCGGCATGAAGGCATCCGGAGCCCCCTGACCATAGAGTGCGTGGCCGACTTCGTGGATGGTCGAATAGAGACAGTTGAAAGGATCACCTTCGTCTGTTCGCGTCGTGATGCGAACATCGCCGGCGATCCCGAGACAAAACGGGTGCACCACCGTGTCCAGGCGTCCGGCGTCCATGTCGTAACCGATCCGGGCTGCGATCTTGCGCGACAGGGCAAGCTGAGCATCGGCGGGAAAGTGGCCGGTCAAGGGCGCTGGCGCAGGCTTTTCGGCAATCTTCTCGCGCAACGCTACCAGTCGCGGCCGCAGGCCTTCAAGCAATGGCAGGAGCTCCGACGCGCGGGCTCCGGGCTCGAATTCGTCGAGAAGGGCGTCATAGTGATCGGTGCCTGGCTCTGCCAGACACTCGGCGACATTGCGCTTCAGCTCGATATTGCGTTTCAGAGCCGGGGCAAATTTTGCGAAGTCCTTTTCGGCCCGAGCAACGGCCCAGATCTGCTGACCCTCGGAGGCAGCGCGGGCACTTTCTTCGGCCAGGCTGGTCGGAATTTTGGTCGCCTTGTCGTAGGAGCGCTGCGCCTCCGTCACATTGCGCTGGTCGAACAGAGACAACTGATCCGTGTCGATCCCAGCAATCCATTCCGGAATGCGTGGATCCGCGCTGCGGGCATGCAGAACGGCAGCGAGCGCACCGGATTGTTCAGCCCTTTGCGGTCCGCCCCGCTTCGGCATCATCGCCTCCTGATCCCACGACAACAGAGCGGAGACCTGGCCGAGCGCGGCCGATTGTTTCAGGTGATCGAGAAGGGCGGGCAGGGACATGACGTGGCCTGGTAGCTGTTGAAGGACACATCAGCGGCTAGTGGAATTCACTTGAAAATGCAACCGGGCGGCTGCTGCTTTAGGCGACCTGCGGTGAGGGCAGTTCGTCTCTCAGCCTACGCAGGGCCAAAGGGTCATCGGAAAGAACGGATTGGGCACCGCCACTGATCAGATGGTTGGCCCTCTGGGCGTCGTTGATCGTTGCCACGGCGAATTCGATGCCGCTGCGATTGAGACGGTCGAGCGCCTCATCGTCCAGGTAATCGTTTTGAAGGTGCATGATCTGGCAACCGGTTTCTACAAGCCGACGGGCCGGATCTTCCGGCGTGACCGTCAAGGCCAGGCAACGCGGGACCTGCGGTAGCGCTTCTGCGACCAATCGCATGCAACGTTCTGAGAAACCGGAGAGGAACAGGTTGTTTTCGCCAAACCGCCAGCTATTGGCCAAGGCATCACAGACCTGCCGCACCAACAGTTCCTCGCAACCGAAAACCTCCTTGAGTTCCAGTTGCAGTTTCAGGCCCTCAGCCTGGATGCAGCCGATGAACTCCTGCAAGGTCGGAACGGTCTCGCCGGCATACTCGTCCGCGAACCAGCTTCCGGCGTCCAGCGACCGGATCTCGTCCAGGCTCGCCATTAGAACCGGACCACCGCCGTTTGTCGTTCGGTCCAGCGTATCGTCGTGGATCATGACCAAGGCACCGTCGGCGGTCAGACGAACATCGGTCTCGATCCACTGAGCACCCATTTCCCGTGCCATGCGCACAGCGGTGAGCGTGTTTTCCGGTGCGTGGGTGGAAGCGCCGCGGTGGGCGATAAGCGGGTCTTGAACGAACGGCTGGGTCGCGCTCATTGAATTTCCTTCGGGATACTGGAACTTGCGGGGCCGCACCGGGATGCGGCCCCTCGATGTATTTGAATGCTGGCGATTAGCGTTCGAGGATCACGTTTTCGATGAAGTGTTCCTTCACATCCTTTTCAAAGGGATTGGGAGCCCAGGACGTGCGGAAAGCCCGCTGCGAAGCCGGCACCAGTGCGTAAGAATCGTCGGCCTTGTCGTGCATCGGGGCAGTTCCGAAATCGCGGTTGAAGGCGGTTTGCGTGTCGGCCGAAGTCAGCCAGTCGACGAAAACCAGTGCCGCAGCCTTGCTCGGTGCATTCTTTGGAATGGCGACGCCGTTGCCGCCGCCGTTCATGCCCATGGACGGGATGTAGAACTTGATGTCCGAACGAACCTCGCCGCGCTTCTGCAAGCCGGCAAGGTGGTCTTCCCAGGCTGGCACCATCCACAGTTCGCCGTCGCTGACGCGGGTGATGCTATCGGAGTTCGAGGCGGTGATGAGATAGTTCTCGGCATGCTTGTTGAAGAAGTCGATGCCGGGTTGGAGGCCGGCGAGTTTCTCCGGGCTGCTGTCGCCGCTGGTGAAGTCGACATCGCTGAGAACGCGCAGGATGTTCTGGAAATAGGAAGGACCGGACCCGCCTTTTTCGTAGTTGAAGCCGAATTTCTCCGGATTGGCGGTCCAGAAGGCAGCGAACTCTGTCGGCGTCTGCGGCAGGCTGCCCTCATCGACCTTGGCGGGGTCGTAGGCAATGCCCGTCTGGTTGCCCCAATAGGCATATGTGTAACCATTGCCGTCGATCCCGGCCAGCGTGTCGGTGCGACCATCCGTGTCAGGCAACAGGTCGGAGAGGTTTTCGAACATCGCCGGCATGTCCCAGTCATTGACCGAATTGAAGCCGAAAGCCATCACGTCGATGTCGCCATTTTCCCGCTCCCGTTCGGCCAGCAACTTGCTGATATTGCCATCGAGAGTGCCTTCGGGGATCGTAACCTTGATGCCGTATTTCTCTTCGAATGGCTTCACGGCTTTCCGCAGATCGTCCTGCAGGTACCATACAAACCAGGTGACTTCGCCTTCCTGCTTGGCTTGGGCAACGATGTCATCCCAGGACATGGACTTGAGATCGGCAGCCGCGGCCATCGATGTAGCGGTGACAAAGGCCAGTGCGGCTGCGGAGAGTTGCTTAAGCATTGGTGTATTCCTCCATGTTGCTTGGGGTTATTCGCGTCTATCCCTTGCCGGAGCTCAGCGACGGATTGGCCGAGCGCAGCAATCGCTCCAGGAAGAGCATGAGGATGACATTGGGGACGACGAGAATGAGGGAGAGCACTGCCGCGTTGGGTCGGACAAAGTCCTGTCCCATGCTTGAATAAAGCAGTGTCGGAATGGTGACGAAGTTCGGCGCGCCGACGATGAAGGCGACGGCGAATTCCTCGATGGATTTGATGAACACGATGAGCAGGGCCGCGAGAATTCCCGGCTTCAGAGCCGGAATATAGGCGACCTTCCAACGCGCCATCGTGGATGCGCTCATGTCGCGCGCTGCATCGATATGGTCCTGCCGGACCTGTTCGAAACTGACCGACAGGATGCGGATCGCGTAAGGCAGGTAGATAACAGTGTGGGCGAAGACGATGGCACCGAAGCGCCAGGTGTGCAGGCCGAGCTGAAACATCAGCGAGGTGAAGAATACCGCAGTGATGAATTCCGGCACCACCAGCGGCAAAAGAGACACGAGCTTGGCGGCTTCCTTGCCCGGAAACTGCAGCCGACCGAAGGCGAACGCGGTCGGCATCGCAAGCAACAGTGCGAGCAGCGCAGCGCTCGGCGCCAGCACATAGGAGTTGACCAGCGCCGTCTGAAGCGAAGAGTTCACCCACATGTTTTGCCAGCGAAAGAGTGACATCACCGGTGGCAACAGCTTGTCGGCCGTCCACGGTTCGGCCGGGTCGACCATCGACCAGAGGATTGCCATCGTGAAGGGAATAAGCAGCCACAGCGTGCACACTGCCAACAGCAGGATCAGCAGGCCGCGGTTCAACAGAGCTGCCGACATCACGCGCTCCTTCCCTTGAGCACGTACCGGGACACGGTGGCGAGGATCGCGGCTCCGACCAGCGAAACGGCCATCAGGGTAACGCCCACAACAGCGGCGTCATTCCATCGGCCGGTACCCTTGAAGAACACCATCAACTGAGCCAGGGACTGCCTGTTTGTCGGGCCGGCGATCACCTGGAAGGAGAAATCAGCCACGGCGCCGATAAAAATGATGATGAGGGAGGCTTGCATAGCCGAGATCGTCAGTGGCGCGATGACCTTGCGGAAGCGGGCGAAGCTGCCGGCGCCCATATCGCGCGCGGCATCGAGAACATCATCCCCGATCGCCTGCACCGCTCCGGTAAGCAGCAACAGCGCGAAGGGCATGTTTTTCCAGATCTGCAGGACCAGCACGCCGATGGCGTTGCGATCGTTCTGCAACCGGCGCGGTCCATCCCAGATGCCCAGCCATTGCATGAACTGATTGAGAACGCCGTGATAGGCGATCACATTTATGAACAGGAATGCAGCGACCAGCCCATGGATCAACAGGGGCGCCTTGAGCACGGCGCTGATCGTCAGCGAGCCGGGAAACGGTTTGCGCAGCCAGATGGCCAGCGGGTAGGCGACAACAACTGCGCCGATGGCGCTTATCGTGCCGACATAGGTGGAGTAGGCAATCGACCGCCGATAGGCCTTCCGGTCGAACATCTTTTCCCAAAATTCAAGCGAGAATCCGCTTTCGCCGGCCAGGTTGTAGTAGCCAACCGACTGCACGATGGCGATGTAGAAGACGATGCCGATCAGTCCGACGATCAGCCCCAGCCCCGGTGTCAGCAACAGAACGACCTGAAGCCATTTGCGGGTGGTCATGACAGCGCCTCGAGGAACGTGATGTCAGCGGGGTCGATGTGGAATTCAATGCGCTCGCCTTCACCAATGGCGACGCGGTTGAGCTGCAGGCGCTGCGAGACATTGCCGTTGGAGAACAGGATATCGGTGAAGTTCCCCTGGAAGGACCGCGTGGTCACTTCTGCCGAAACGGTGTTGTGTGGACCTGGACCCAGTGTTACCCGCTCGGGTCGCCAGCAGATACGGACTTCCTTGGCCGGGGGCGGGGAGTCGCCGCCGACAGTCAAGGAGCCGATTGCGGTTTCGACTTGCCATTGCGAACCGCCGTTTTCGCCGGTGACGGTGCCGTCGAGTATGTTGGCGCTGCCGATAAAGTCAGCCACGAAACTGGTTCTCGGACGGCTGTAGATTTCCTCCGGCTCGCCGGACTGTTCCACCACACCCTCGTTCATGACGAAGACGCGGTCGGACAGGGCCAACGCCTCATACTGATCATGAGTTACGTAGATGGCTGTCAGCCCGTATTCGCGCTGGATCTTGCGAATCTCGTAGCGAACGGATTCGCGCAGTTTGGCGTCCAGGTTCGACAACGGTTCGTCGAACAGGATGACGCTGGGACGGATCGCCAGTGCGCGGCCCAGGGCCACCCGTTGCTGCTGTCCACCTGAAAGCTGGTTTGGCAATTTGTCGAGATGTGGCTTCAGATCAACCTGGGCAACCACTTGCGCCAGCCGGGTATCCCGTTGTGCCGCCGGCATTTTCTGCTGACGCAGGCCGAACATCAAATTCTCTCGAACCGAAAGGTGCGGAAACAGGGCGTAGGACTGGAAACAGAGCGCGCTGTCGCGCTTTTCGGGCGGCACACCCGTGACATCCCGGCCATTGATTTCGATTTGGCCCGAGGTCGGTTGCAAAAAACCCGAGATCAGCTTGAGCAGGGTGGTCTTGCCGCAGCCCGAGGGACCGAGAAGCGTGACGAATTCTCCTTCCGCCACATCGAACGACACGCTCTTGAGCGCCGTGAACGTGCCGAAGCGCATTTCGACATCCACCACCCGGATCGCTGTCATCGGATGAACCCTCCCTCGGCGTGATACGCCCGCTGGTTCTTGGTCGGGCTTTTTATTACACACACTGTGTGATATTTATATGACAGAAAATCGACAGAAAGACCAGAGGGTCTGGCAAAAACGGGGATATCGGGCGAATACCGCAGTGATTTCAAAGCGGTTGCGCGCCTTCCAAAGCCCCCTGTAAGCTTTGCTCGAGACAGAAAGACGATTCGACATCGATGCCACGCCGACCCGGAATATCGCCCACATTGATGCGCAAGCCCGACCCATCGGTGGTCAGCACCAACGAGCGATTGGTGCTGGATGTGGTGCGTCGTAACGAGGGGATATCGCGTTCAGCGATCACCGCGCACACCAGTCTGACCCAGCAATCCGTTCACCGTTTGGTGGAGGCGTTGACCGCCCGCGGATTTCTGTCGGTTGGATCGACGGTCATCAACGGCCGCGGTCAGCCGAGCCGGACCATCAAACTCAATCCGCAGGCGATCTATAGTATGGGCGTCTCGGTCAACACCGACACGATCCGCCTTTGCATTGTGGATCTGGAGTGTCGTGAAATTGCCAACGAGCTGGTGCCAACCGATTCCACCCGGCGTGGGCCGTCTCTGGTCGCGATCGCAACAGCGGTCGAAGAGCTTCTCGAACGACAGCGGATACCCGTCGACCGAGTTCTCGGCATGGGCGTGGCCATATCAGGATACCGCACCCTCGAACCGGGAGAGTTCGTGACACCTGTTCCGTTGGAAGAATGGTCGAATGCGCCGCTGACCGAGCTGTTCGAAGCAGCCGTTGGCATGCCCGTCTGGGTCGAGAACAACGCCACCGCCGGCGCCATCGGAGAATCGCTCGTCGGCGCCGGCCGCAATCACTCCTGCTTCGCCTACCTGTCATTCAATTACGGGTTCGGTGGCGGGCTCATCCACGACGGCAAGCCGCTGATCGGCGGTTTCGGCAATGCCGGCGAGATGAGCCAGGTCTATACCGGTGAGGAGATGTCATGCCGTCCGGCTCTCGGTCTGTTGCTGAAGCACCTCGCCAAAAACGGCATTGAGGTTGCGACCATTGCCGAGCTCAACGCGCGTTTCGATCCGGATTGGCCCGGTGTTGCCAGTTGGATCGAGGAGGTGAGCCCGCAGCTCAACCTCGTCATTCGAGCCATCCGGGCCATGCTCGACCCGACAGCGATCGTCTTCGGCGGGGAGGCCCCTGCGGTTCTGAGGCAATTGCTGATCGAGGCCTGCGATCCGCCGGATCGAGATCGCTACGGGCGTGAACGTGTATTGCCGGATTACATCCCCAGTGCCATCGCCGACGATCCGTCCACCTTCGGCGCGGCCCTGATTCCGCTCAAGGACCGGGTGCTGAACTGACTGTAGGGGCCGGACGGCAGAGCGTTGCTGCCGCCGGCGTTTGAGTTAGGCTACCATAGGCCTCGAGCACGCCGTCAGCATTGCCGCCGGCTGCGAGCACAGCATCGGTAACGGCGATCACACACGGAAGCTCCGGTTCCACACCGCGCAGGGCCGCCTCTGTGCGCTCCGCGATGTTCACCGTGTCTCCGACGAGCGTGTAGTTGATGCGCCCGGGAAAGCCGATATTTCCAACAACGACCGGGCCGGTGTGCAGGCCGACCCGCAGGCGCGGAAACTCGCTGCCCACGGTGCGTCTCTCCATGGACCTGGCGATGTCTGCGGCTGCCCGGCAGGCACGGGCAGCGTGGTCCGGCTGTGGATCGGGTGCACCCCAGAAACACAAGAGGCCGTCACCGGTGTATTTGTCGATGACGCCGCCGGATTGCTCGAGAATCGGACCTATCTCGCCGAACAGATCATTGAGGTGATCGGCGACCTCTGTGGCCGCATGTCCGCGGGAATAGGCGGTAAACCCTTCCAGATCGACAAACATGACGGTCAGCTCGCGTTCCTGCGACGTCACCGCATCGCGCGAGGCGGAGAAGAGCCGGCGCACCAGTGACCGCGGCAGATAGGTCTGAAAAGCCGACAGGGCGTTGGCCGAATTGACCAGGGCGGCCGCCATGCCACGCCACTCGAGGATGCGGCTTTTCTGCAGTTGGGGCAGGGCCACTGATTCGAAATCGAGGGCAGCGAGGTTCTTCAGTGCCTGGTTGAACTCGGCCGTCGGGCGGGTCATGCGCCGGCCAAGAAACCAGGCGGCCACGGCCGCAGCCAACATCAACACCAGCCCAAGACCGGCAGCTACTGTGGAGGCCCATCGCTCCCGTATCGAATCGACCGACGGTATGGCGACACCAATGGTCAGCGGTTCCGGCCCATAGTCATCCAGTTGGCGATAGAAAAAGGTGTAGTTGGCGCCATCGATGGGCGACCAGTGCCCCTGCGTTCGTTTCAATTCCCCGGTCTGGTTCAACTGCCGCCGGTCCTGCCATATCCGTGCGATCACCGGATTCTCGGTATCGGTCAGCAGCGGCAGTTCCGTCGAAGGCGTGTCGACATTGGAAACCGGACGGTTCGGATAGGTCAGAACACGGTCTTGCCCGACGAGCACGAATGCCGTCACGCCGAATTGCTCGGAGATCTCGGTGACGTAACGCGACAGGGCTCGGCTGGTCACCGCCGCAACGAGCACTCCGGAAAATGCTCCCTCGGGTTCCAGGGCGACCCGGTAACTCATGATGGTGTCGTTTGCGATCGGGCTCAGCAATGGGCGCGCCCAGTAGGCTTTGTTGCCATCCCTGGCGGCCTGCAGAACAACCTCGGCCAGTGGCAAAACACCACCCGGCTCGCTGACCTCTCCGAGCGTATTGCGCTGCCAACGGCGCATCTTCAGATTGGCATCGATGAACCCCACTCCGGCAACTTGCGGTGTTCCTCCCATCAGTCCGAGGGCGAAGGTGCGCACGGCCTCATCATCGGCAAGGTTGATTGCCCCTTCCAGCACGGACCGGCGTGCGTAGAGTAACTGCTGGGCGACGGGGTCCAGTTGGCTTCGGATCTTGTTTTCCAGGCCGTCGACGACAAGCTCGGCACGATCGGCAAGCAACCGGCTGGCGGTACTTGTCGAGATGAGATAGCCGGTGATCACAACCGGCAATACGGCAAAGACCACCAGGGCAGCGAGTACCAGCGGGATCAGCTTGGCCAGTGAAATCTGCACGCCATTTGGCGTTGAGGTTTCTGTGCTGGTGTTGGGCTCGACGTCCATCGGATCCTTCAGGCGCAATTTGCCGGGACTCTGCAACCCAGTAGATAGCAGGTGCAGCGCCCAGCCGGTACTCCTGATGCAAGATGCGGACCGTTCGCCGCTATCGGCGCGTGCTGTCGCGGACGATCAGTTGCGGCTCAATGCGCGTGAATTCACTGTTTGGGGAAGCATCCTCGGAAAGCACGGCGCGGAGCCAGTCGGCGACGTGTGAGCCGATCTCCTTAGCGCGGACATCGATGGTGGTGATGTCGGGAATCGCCAGCTCCGCAAGGTCATAGGCACCGAAGCCCGCTATCGCCACGTCCTTCGGAATTCGCAGTCCGGCTCGTTGACACTCTGTCATTGCGCCAAATGCTGACAGATCGGAAACGCACATGACGGCCTCTATGTCAGGCCATTCTTCCAGCATCTTGCGCATCGCCATGGCGCCCTCGCGCATGGTGATCGGAGGGACACCCCAGGCGATGACGCGCGTTGTATCCAGGTTCATTTCCTCCAAAGCCGCCACGAAGCCGGCTCGACGGTCCTTGCCCCGCGTATCACGCGAGGTGTCTCCGCCGATAAAGCCGATGCGTCTATAACCCTGATCGTAGAAATGTCGCACCATCAAAGCGCCGGCATCGGCATTTGAAAACCCGACCACGTGATCGATCGGATTGCGCGGCAGGTCCCAAACCTCGACCACGGGCACGCCGGAATTCTCCAGGTAGCGGCGGCATTTCTTCGTGTGTGATCCACCGGTGACGACAATGGCCTCAGGGCGCCGGCGCAGAAACAGCTCGACGAGACGCTCCTCTTCCTGCACGTCGTAGTCCGTGTAGCCCAAAAGGATCTGCAGGGTTGTGGTGCGCAATCCCTCGGTCAGCCCCCTCAACGTGTCAGCGAAGTTGGCGTTGTTGATCGATGGAATAATCACTGCAACGAAGCCGGTTTTGCGCGACGAGAGCCCGGATGCGGTGCTGTCGATAACATATCCAAGTTTCTCCGCCGCCTTGCGGATCTTGTCGCGCGTTTCCTTGCTGACCGAAGCGTCGTCGCGAAATGCGCGGGACACGGTCATCGAAGATACGCCGGTCAGGCGGGCGACGTCCGACATGGTCGGGGCTTTTTTTGGCTGCTTCATGTTCCGTTCCGGATGGCTTTACCTAACGACCGTGCCACCATTCTCCTTTGCCCGCATGGGCCCTTAGAGGTGAAAGGTTGCGCCGATCAGGCAGCTGTGTTGTTATCGATAACTTAACGCGAGAATCGAAGCGTCGCAAACTGGATTTACGACGAAGAAGCACTCAAGAGGTAGCCTTTGATGGATTGGCTATTGGCGCCGATCGACGCGGGACGGCCGCACGAAGTCGGGACACTGTTGGCTTGGCACGGCCGCACCATGGTGCTCGCCTGGGCGGTGCTGATTCCGATGGGGGTACTGTTGGCGCGTTACTTCAAAGTGATGCCTGGCCAGGACTGGCCGAACCGTCTGGATAACCCAACCTGGTGGTTCGGTCATCTGATACTGCAGCAGTCAGGCGCATTGTTGAGTGTCATCGGCTTGGTCCTAGTGCTGATAGAAACTGGCGGAAGCTCAGGCATGACAGGACATTGGTTGCCTGGCTATTTTGTCGTGCTCGTTTGCCTGCTGCTGGTTGCCGCAGGCTGGCTGCGCGGGTCAAAGGGCGGACCTACTCAACCGGCTGCTGATGGGTCCTACTCCGGCGACCATTACGATATGACACCACGCCGGGTGGCCTTCGAGTACATTCACAAGTTTGGCGGCTATGCGGCGGTTCTGGCTTCCATCGTCGCCGTTTTTACCGGCCTTTGGCATGCCAATGCGCCGCGCTGGATGTGGGTGCTCCTGGGTCTCTGGTGGCTTTGTCTGATCGCCTCATTTGTGGCGCTTCAGCGACAGGGCAGGGCGCTTGATACCTACCAGGCCATCTGGGGCACCGATGATCGCCACCCGGGCAACCGGATGAAACCGATCGGCTGGGGGATCAAGCGGAGATAAACTGGTTGCCGTAGCGGCTTACACGGCATCCCCTTTGTTCGGACCTTCGAAATATTTCATCAACGCGGCATTGTCGGCAGCGCCCAGACCGGCGGCGGTCAACAGCCGGTGGATCTCGGCGCAGGCCGCTGTCAGTGGCATCGCCGTGTTGGTCAGCCGCGCCAAATCCTGTGCGCCGTTGAGATCTTTCACCATGTTGTCGATACGGCCGGTGGGCGTGTAGTCCTTGGCGGCCATCTTGCCCATGAATTCCTGCAGGATGGCGCTGTCGGCTCGGCCGCCGCGAATTGCGTCGGGTATTTTTGCGGCGTCGACCCCGGCATCGAGCGCCAGTTGTGTCGCCTCGGCCACCGCTACGAAGTTCAAAGCACAGAGCACCTGGTTGATCAGCTTGGTTGTCTGCCCGGCACCGCTCGGGCCCATCAGAGTGAAATTGCCGCAGAGGTCGTTCATCACTTCCTTTGCGGCCTCGAAATCCTCCGCGGTGCCACCGGCCATGACCGTCAATTGACCGATCAGCGCTTTCGGAGCGCCTCCGGAAAGCGGGCAATCAAGCCAGCGCATTCCGCGTTCACCGGCGTCTTCGGCAAGAGCACGGGTCGATGGCGGGTCAATTGATGACATGTCGATGATGATCGTACCCGCGCGGGCGCCACTTGCTACGCCGCCGTCACCGAAAACGGCGGTGCGGACAATGGCCGGGGAGTTGAGGCTGAGAAATACGAAATCGGCCGCGGAAGCGGCCTCGGCTGCCGAGCTGGCCGCCTTTGCACCCTTCGAGACGAGTGCATCGACCTTGGCTTGATCGAGGTCGAAGACAGACATTTCATGGCCCGCTTCCAGCAGACATGTGCCGATGGCGTTGCCCATGACTCCGGCACCGATCAATGCGAGCTTGCTCATTCTCTTTCTCCAATGGCTTGTAACAGGGAGGCGACCACGTCTGTTTCGCTGGCCGCTATATCAACCTCAATGGCGGCCTCATCCTGGCCGGGAATTTCGAGCGTGGCGAACTGGCTGTCCAGCAGACTGGGCGGCATGAAGTGTCCCGGCCGGCTGTTCATCCGCCCGGAGATCAGCTGCTTGCTTCCTCTCAGGTGCAGGAAAGTCACCGGTTCGCCGGCGGCGGTGCGGATCCGGTCCCGATAGGACCGCTTGAGGGCGGAACAGGCGCAAAATATCCGGCCGTCTCCCTCGCGCATTGCACGGGCAACCTTGTCGAGCCAGGGCCACCGGTCGGCGTCTGTCAGCGCAATGCCATCGCTCATCTTGCGAATATTGTCCTTCGGATGGAAATCGTCACCGTCGATGGCCGTTCCGCCGGTCGCCGCGGCGAGTGCCGAAGCGATGGTCGACTTGCCACACCCGGAGACACCCATGACCACGAACAGACGCATGGCGTCACAGACAGGCCGTGATGCCGCCATCAACGAAGAGCGTATGGCCGTTGACGAAGCTGGATGCATCGGATGATAGAAACACGCAAGCGCCGACAAGTTCTTCGACCTTGCCCCATCGTCCGGCCGGTGTCCGCTTTTCCAGCCAGGCGCTGAATTCCGGGTCCGCCACCAGGGCCGCATTCAGCGGCGTGTCGAAATAGCCCGGCGCAATGCCGTTGACCTGCAGGCCGTGTTTGGCCCAGTCGGTTGCCATGCCTTTGGTGAGGTTACCGACGGCCCCCTTGGTGGCGGTGTAGGGTGCGATACCGGGTCGGGCCAGCGCTGTCTGCACCGAAGCGATATTGATGATCTTGCCGGCGCCACGCCCGATCATGTGTCTGGCAACTGCCTGGCCGACATGGAAAACGGTCGCAATATTTGTTGCGAGAAGCTTGTCGAACATGTCCGGCGGATAGTCTTCAAGCGGCGTGCGAAACTGCATGCCGGCATTGTTGACCAGGATATCAATGGGGCGTTGATCCGCTTCGAAGCCATCGACAGCAGCCCTGACCGCGTCGTGCTCCGTTGCATCGAAGGCAAGTTCGTCGACGGTCAGACCTTCTTCCCTGAGTTTGGCAGCGGCGCTCGCCAGTTTTTCCGTGTCCCGGCCATTGAGAACCAAGCTTGAGCCAGCCTCGCCCAGCCCCCGTGCGAGGGCAAGGCCGATGCCCTGGGACGATCCGGTAACCAGTGCGGTCCGGCCGCTCAAGTCGAATTGTTGTATTCCTCGCGTCACGGCAATCTTTTCCTTTTTTGTCCTCGACATGCGCTTGCCGTCCTGTATATGTTATCGATAACAATTTGCAAGCGACTTTATGGAGAAACTAGCAGAAATGACGAAGGTCGAGATACTGCAGATCGGGCCATATCCCGCCTGGGACGAGGGGCCGCTGAACGAAAAATTCGTCATGCACCGTTATTTCGACGCGGCTGACAAATCCGGGTTTCTCGCGGAGATCGGCGGCAACGTCCGCGGCATCGCGACGCGCGGCGAGCTGGGTGCAGATCGGACCTTGATCGAGGCTCTGCCCGGTCTCGAAATCATCTCGGTCTACGGGGTAGGCTATGATGCCGTCGACCTGAAAGCGGCCCGCGAGCGCGGCATTCGCGTGACCAACACACCCGACGTGCTGACCAAGGAAGTCGCCGATCTCGGCGTCGCGATGATGCTCGCCCAGGTGCGCGGTATTGTCGGTGCAGAAGCCTGGGTGCGGGAAGGCCATTGGTCGTCGCGTGGTCTGTATCCGTTGCAAACGCGTGCCCACGGAAAACGCGTCGGCATTCTGGGAATGGGGCGCATCGGCTTCGAGGTTGCCAAGCGTCTGGCCGCCTTCGAGATGGACGTTTCCTATTGCGACCTTGCACCGAGAGACTTTGCGGCCGATTGGACGTACGTCTCCGAACCGGTCGCCTTGGCCCAGGCGGTCGACTTCCTGTTCGTTACGCTGGCGGCCTCCGAGAAGACGCGGCACATTGTCGGCAAAGAGGTGATCGAGGCATTGGGCCCCGAGGGGATGATTGTGAATATTTCGCGCGCGTCCAATATCGACGAGGAAGCGCTGCTCAATGCGCTTGAATCAGGAGCGCTGGGCAGCGCGGCGCTGGATGTCTTTGACGGCGAGCCCGCGGTCAATCCGCGTTTTCTTGCGCTCGACAACGTGCTTCTGCAGCCGCATCACGCTTCGGGTACCGTGGAGACACGCAAGGCCATGGGGGCTCTCGTATACGACAACCTCGTCGCCCACTTCGAAGGCCGAAGCCTGCCAACACCGGTTATCTAGGAACGTCATATGAGAACCATCGTTATTCACGAAGCCGGAGACCTGCGCATCGAACAGCGTGAACCGGAAACGCCATCGGAAGGGGAGGTGCAGATTCGTCTGGAAACCGGAGGCATCTGCGGTTCCGACCTGCACTACTACCATCAAGGTGGCTTTGGGCCCGTTCGCTTGCGACAGCCGATGATCCTCGGACACGAGGTCGCCGGAACAGTAACGGCGCTTGGCAAAGGCGTGACAGATCTTGAGGTGGGCGATCTTGTTGCGGTATCGCCGTCCCGACCTTGCGGCAAATGCCGCTATTGCGCCGAAGGACTGCCCAATCACTGTGAAAACATGCGTTTCTACGGCTCTGCCATGCCGTTTCCCCATGTTCAGGGCGCGTTTCGGGAAGTCCTGATTGCAGATGCATCCCAATGTGTGAAAGCCAACGGACTGACTGCGGGCGAAGCCGCGATGGCGGAGCCGCTTTCGGTTGCCCTGCATGCGACGCGCCGTGCCGGCGAAATGCTCGGCAAGCGCGTCCTCGTCACCGGATGCGGGCCGATCGGCTGCCTGGCCGTCCTGGCCGCCCGACGCGCCGGGGCATCGGAAATCGTGGCCACAGACCTCTCCGACAACGCACTCTCCTATGTTGAAAAGGCCGGCGCGGACCGGGTGATCAATATGGCGTCCGAACCGGATGCGATGAACGACTATACCGCCGGCAAGGGCACCTTCGATGTGATGTATGAATGTTCCGGTGCACAGCCTGCTCTGACCGGCGGCCTCGCCGCCATGCGCCCCCGCGGGGTGGTGATGCAACTTGGTCTTGGCGGCGACATGACGATCCCGATGATGCTGGTCACGTCGCGCGAGCTCGATCTGCGCGGCTCATTCCGCTTTCATGAGGAGTTCGCGACGGCCGTACACCTGATGCAGTCGGGGCTGATCGACGTCAAGCCGCTGATATCTCATACATTGCCGCTGGACGAAGCCGAGCAGGCCTTTCAGATCGCGTCCGACCGCGCCCAGGCGATGAAGGCGCAGATTGCTTTTGCCTGAGACGATTGGGACCGATGCATCGGTTGAGTCTGTTGGCTACACGGACGAGGCTTGCCCGGAAAGGACCTGGGTTCCCATATCAGATGCGGCCAACAGCCCCGGGTAGTTGCCGACCCTATATCAGTCCATCCTTGGCGGACCACGGGTTGGTCTATCGACACTCAGCAACAGCGCCAACAAACCCGCCTGATCATGGGTCCCTGTCTTTTCGAACATTCGCCTGAGATGCGTCTTGGCTGTGTTGATGGTCACACCAAGCACCTCGGCGACATCCACCAATCCCAGCCCTTCCACCAGGCACCCCGCCAACCGTCGCTGAGTGGGGGATAACTTGAAGACCGAAGCTGCCGAATCCAGACGCTCTTCAACACTTTGAGAAGCGTCGAAGGTGATGACCAACTCATCGCCCTCGACAAACACCCAGCAATAAAGCGGTCGCGAATAATCATCGGTTCCGAGCGGTATTGCCAGCAAGTCCTTGTTGACGAAACTGGGTGGGAAGCCAGCCTTCAGTCCATCCAACTTGGATGAAATCTCTGCCTGCAGATGCTGATCTCTTTCCCGTTTTGCCGCGTGGACCCTTTTCCCGCGTACAACGAGCCCCTGGAAATTCGGCAAGAGCCGTTTGGCCGCCTCGCTCATTCGCACGACATCACCTTGGCGGGAAAGGCGGATTTGCGCGACATCATCCTTCATCAGCGCCGGAGCGACGATCGAGACGCACACGAGTTTCCAATCACCGTCGATGCGGTGCAGAATCTTCAATTCCTTCTGATCAGTCTGGGTGTGGAAATTGGGGTGGTTCTGTTTCAGGCCTTGATCGTAATAGACCCAAGCCAAATCGCCGGAGTGACATATCTGAATGTTGCGACGATCCAGAAAGTCATGAGAGTCAAAATTGCTGGGCCTGGTTCGCATGCCCTCACTGAATTTGGCTCTGACACTCTCCCAGCCGACGCTTATCATCGTCCCGGTCTGTGGGCCTGACCAGATCCACCTGGCCTCCGGCGATTGTACCCAATAGGCAGTCAGCGCTTCAAAATCGCTGCGAAAATAGGCTGCGCTTTCGCCATCCACCACGGCCATGATGGCGGCTTCTTCTTCGGTCCAGTCGGCGCTCATGCGATTATTCTTGAACGTAGAGCCACAGTTGTCCACTCAACGAAGCATGGTTTGATTGAGCGGCCTTACCTGAAGGTTCATACCGGTTGCCGGACCGGCCAGGTGTCACTCGCAAAGGTGACAAATCACGCTGATTGGTGCCGGTGTGCTATCCAAGAATCTCAAGTCCGACTGATGCAAGCGCCGCATTGGCCACGGCGATATCCTGTTCGCCGGAGCCGGAGCCGACGCCAATTCCGCCCAGGACGGATTTCTCATGGATAATCGGCAGCCCGCCCGGTAATCCCGTCACCGCACCCTTCGTCGCGGCTGCGATCGCCGGCTGCACCGGCTCCGGAACCTCGGTGCTCGGAGCACCGATAGATGCTGCTGTACGTGCCTTGGCAAGGGCACTCTTGCGGCTGAGAAACTTTGCGCCATCCATGCGGATTTCGCCAAGAGGAACACCACTTGCATCGACAATGACGATGCACTGCGGCTGCCCGATGTCGTCGGCCTTAGCGATCGCAGCTTCCAGCATTGTCATGACAGCCCGATGAGTGAGACGATAGCTCTTTCTGAAAGCGTCCATGATAAATATCCTTGCGAAGCCTATGCGATGTGTTATCGATAACATGAAGAACCGGCAGGAGAAACGCAATGACTTTTTTTCGGGCGATCGAGCCTGAGTTCAACCGCTTCGTGCTTGGCAACGCGCCGGTTCAGCAACTGGCGACAGGGTTCGACTGGACAGAAGGGCCGGTCTGGTTTGGCGACGCCAACTGCCTGCTTTTTTCCGATATTCCGAACGATCGCATCGTGCGCTGGATGCCCGAAGTCGGCATATCCACCTATCGCAGTCCATCCAACTATGCCAATGGCCACACGCGCGACCGCGAAGGCCGGCTTATCAGCTGCGAGCACGGGGAGCGCCGGGTCACCCGCACCGAGCACGATGGATCCGTCACGGTTCTCGCCGATAGTTTCAATGGGAAGCGTCTGAATTCTCCCAACGACGTGGTGGTCAAATCGGACGGTTCGATCTGGTTTACCGATCCGCACTATGGGATCATGACCAATTATGAAGGGTTTGCCGGCGAGCAGGAACTTCCCTGCCACGTGTACAGGATCGATCCCGCCACCGGCGCGCTCGATTCAATGCCGACCGACTTCGAATGTCCCAATGGATTGGCGTTTTCTCCGGATGAAAAGCGCCTCTACGTCGCCGAGACGGGAACCATGTTCAACGCCGACGCGGAGCGCCATATCCGCGCGTTTGACGTTGGCGAAGACGGCAAATTGCATGGCGGTGATGTCTTTCATGTCGTCAATCCGGGATTTGCCGATGGAATCCGGGTCGACACCGACGGCAACATCTGGTCATCGGCGGGAGACGGGGTCCATTGCCTCAACCCGGACGGGGTCCTTCTCGGCAAGATCCTCATCCCGGAAACGGTTTCCAATCTTTGCTTTGGCGGTCGCGCCAAACATCGGCTATTCATTACCGCGACCACAAGCATCTATTCGATTTTCCTGAACCGGGAGGGAATGCAGCGACCATGACACAAGACGACCGCGCCGAAATCGGATTGATCGGCCTCGGCACCATGGGCGCCAATCTGGCGCTCAACATCGCCGAGCACGGCTTCAGGGTCGCTGTCTACAATCGCACCGTAGAGACAACCCGGCGCTTTGTTGCCGACGCCGGCGAATTGAGCACCAACCTGATTGCCTGCGACGCGCTGGAAGCGCTGGTTGCCGCCATCCGGCCGCCGCGCGCGGTTATTCTCATGGTGCCGGCCGGCCCGGTGGTGGACGATCACATCGACATGCTGAGGCCGCTGATGGATGACGCGGACACCGTCATCGATGCCGGCAACGCCAATTTCAACGATACCAATCGCCGGGCTGAAGGCGGTGCGCGTTTTCTCGGAATCGGCGTGTCTGGCGGCGAAACGGGGGCCCGTTATGGACCGTCGATCATGGGCGGTGGACCCAAGGAATTGTGGGACACGGTTGCGCCGATCCTGACTGCGATCGCGGCCGACTATGAGGGCACACCCTGCGCCACATGGATGGGCGAGGGTGGAGCCGGTCACGCCGTCAAGACCGTGCACAACGGCATTGAATATGCCGACATGCAGATGATCGCCGAGACCTACGGCATCATGCGCGACGGCATGGGCATGGCCCCGGCAGCGATTGCCGAGGTGTTCGAGCGGTGGAACGGCGGCGCCCTGAAATCCTACCTCATCGAAATTTCCGCCGCTGTATCGGCGGCGATCGATCCCAGGACCGACCGTCCGGTTCTGGATATCATTCTCGACAGGGCGGGCCAGAAGGGCACCGGCCGCTGGACGGCGATCGAGGCGCAGCATCTGGGTGTTCCGGCGACCGTCATCGAGGCCGCCGTAGCGGCCCGAAACATGTCGGCACGGCTCGACACGCGACGCGCGGGTGAAGACGTGTTCGGCGCGGCACCGCTCCAGCTTGATCCCGATGCGCTGCCCATATCGGTGCTGGAGAACGCCCTGATTGCCGGAAAGATCGTCTGTTACGCCCAGGGGTTCGAACTGTTGGAAGCGCTATCCCAGGCGAATGAGTGGAAGCTCCCGATGCCGGAAATTGCCAAGGTCTGGCGGGCCGGCTGCATCATCCGATCTGCGATGCTGAACGATATGGCAACCGCCTTGGCCGCACACCCGGATGTCAATCTCATGTTCGCGCCGTACTTTGTGGATCGGCTCAAGCAGACGCAGGCGGATCTGCGCACGATGGTCGCGCTTGCCGCACAGAAAGGCCTGCCGACCCCGGCGCTCGGCGCCGCGTTGAATTATTTCGATATCCTGCGCACCGGTCGTTCCACCGCCAACCTGATCCAGGCCCAGCGCGACTATTTCGGCGCGCACAGCTTCGAGCGGATCGACGGGGAGGGCGCTCATCACGGCCCCTGGGGCGGCGGCGAGTAACGCAGTTCAGACGGTGCTGCCGGGCACAAGCCGCGTCGGCGCGACGATGACATCGCGGATCGGTTCGCCGCGGATGCGCGCAACCAGCGCTTCCGCCGCAGACTTGCCGAGGGCCTGGGTGGCGACCGACGTTGTGGTTAGCCGCTTGGGCAGAACGGAGGCGACTTCCATGCCGCCCCAACCGGCGATGGCGATATCGCCCGGAACGTCCAGACCGCGTGACTGGCAATAGAACAGTCCGCCGACGGCCATGTTGTCTTCCTGGTAGTAGATGCCGTCGACCCCGCCGGTTCGATTCAGGATCGTCTCCGTTCCATAGAATCCGGCGTAGAAACCCGGACGGTCAATCAGGATTTCCGCTGTTGCCAGTTGCGCGCCGCCCTCGGCGAGCGCATCGCGAAAACCATCGAGGCGGATCATGCCCATTCCAGGTGTATTCGCCTCCGCGCCGACATAGGCGATGTAGCGGCAGCCTTTTGAGACCATGTAGCGGCCCATCTCATGGCCGCAGTCATAGTGATTGAAACCGACGGATATATCGATGGGACTGGTGTTGAGGTTCCATATCTCCACCACCGGAACCGCTTGCTCGCGCAGCATGTCGAGCACCGTCCGGGTGTGCTTGCGGCCACTGAGAATCACGCCGGCAGGCCGCCAGGACAGGATGGTGGCTAGCCAGGCTTCTTCGGTCTCCGGAACCTGCTCGTGCGAGCCGATGATGGTCTGATATCCGAGTCGTGACAGCGTGTGGTCGACGCTGTCGAGCACCGATCCGAACATGCCGCTCGTCAGACGCGGTACGCAAACACCGACCAGGGTCGATGCCTTGTCGGATTTGAAGGCGGCTGCCAGCCGATTCGGACGGTAACCAAGGCTCTCGACAGCATGCATGACCCGGTCTCGGGTTTCCTGCGAGAAACCCGTCGACTTGCGCAGCACCCGAGAGGCAGTCATCTTGGAAACGCCGGCGGCCTCGGCGACCTCGGCCAGCGTGACTTTGTCTTTTTTTCTTTTCGAATCAGACATTTGTGAGATTGTTCTATAGATCCAAATTGGTTACGTTACCGATAACATTTTTTCCTTGACCGGAGCAATTTTTTCCGTACCCTAATCCTTAGGTTACCGGTAACGCAACCCATGACGTGCCGGACGGGAGGAATGCATGGCACCGCAGGTGCAGAGCGGTTTGTTCTTCGACAGCATCGCCAAGAGTTTTGGCGGCACCCAGGCGTTGCGCGGGGTTTCAATGCATGTCGATCGCGGTGAGATCGTTGCTCTTCTGGGCGAAAACGGCGCCGGAAAATCGACTCTCATCAAGGTGCTCGGCGGCATTCACACAGCGGATTCCGGCACCGTCCTGATCGACGGAACGCCGTATCAACATACGCCTGGCCGCGTGAACGAGCGTCAGTCCGTTGCCTTCATTCACCAGGATCTCGGCCTCATCGAATGGATGACGGTTGCCGAGAACATGGCGCTGGCCCAGGGCTACAAGCGCCGCATGGGTCTGATCGACTGGAACGACGCGGAGGAAAGGGCGCGAGAGGCGCTGGCCCGGGTCGATTGCGATTTCGATCCCGAAGCGCGGGTCTCGGATCTCAGCCGCACCGAAAAGTCGCTGGTGGCAATTGCCCGCGCGCTGGCGGTGGAGTGCGATTTCCTGGTTCTGGACGAGCCGACAGCCAGCCTTCCCGCGGACGAGGTGGATCGACTTTTCGACGCACTGCGACCGCTGCGTGAAAAGGGCGTTGGCATGATCTACGTCTCGCACCGGCTGGACGAGATTTTTCGGATCGCCGACCGCGTGGCCGTGCTGCGCGACGGCATGATGGTTGGTATCCGTGATGTCGCTCACACCACGCCTGAGGAGCTCGTGCAGCTGATCGTTGGGCGCCGTGCCCGCGAGTTCGATCGCCCGGAAGCCGACAAAGGCGCATCCGTGCTGTCGTTGTCGAACGTTGTGATAGGCGATGTCGGTCCGGTCGATCTGAAGGTCAATCAGGGCGAGGTGGTCGGTCTTCTTGGTCTGCGTGGCGCCGGTCACGAGGACGTCGGCCGCTGCCTCTTCGGCGAGCGCGCCTTCACGGGTGACATTGCGCTCAATGGCAAGGCTCCGGACCTGTCGTCACCGCGCGCGGCAATGCAATCGGGTATCGGGTTGCTGGCCCGCGACCGGGTCGTGGAATCAATCGCGCCGGTGCTCACGATCCGCGAAAACATGTTCATGAACCCGCTGGCTTCCGGGCGCGGGATGTTCTCCTTCAAGGGGACGGCGGCGGAAGAAACCGAGGTTGAAACCATTGGCCAAAGCCTCGGTCTGTCGCCGAACGATCCGACCCTGGCGATCGAGGCACTGTCCGGCGGCAACCAGCAAAAGGTTGTCGTTGGCCGTTGGCTCGAGACGGACCGACAATTGCTGATCGCGGAAGATCCGACTGCCGGTGTCGATGTCGGCGCCAAGGCGGAAATCTACGCGCTTTTGTTCGAGGCGCTTGCCAGCGGCATGGGCGTTCTCGTCGTGTCGACGGATTTCGAGGAAGTGGCCGCGATCTGCCACCGGGCCATCGTCTTCAGCCGTGGCCGGGTCGTGACCGAACTGACCGGTGTCGGCCTGTCGACCGAATCTCTTATTCAGGCCGCTTCGGCCAGCGAAGCCGCCGTCGACGGCGCGCAACAGGTGAACCATGCAGTCAATTGAATCCGATGCCCTTGAGCCGACCCGGTCGGAGCTCAAGCACCTCAGCCTTGGCGCCAAGTTGATTAGGCTGGCGCCGGTCTACGGACTGGTGATCCTGACCCTCGGTCTGATCCTGCTGTTTTCGATCCTTTTGCCCAACACCTTTCCGACGTTGCTCAACCTGCGCGCCATCATTTCCGACAAGGCCATCATCGCCTTGCTCAGCCTCGCGGCCATGATCCCCATGGTCGCCGGCCGCATCGACCTGACCGTCGGTTACGGCATCGTGCTCTGGCACATCCTGGCGATATCGCTGCAGACAATGTTCGGTATTCCGTGGCCGGTCGCTGTGATGATCGTGCTGCTGCTTGGCGCCTTCGTCGGCCTTCTCAATGGACTGCTGGTCGAGGTCGCCAAGATCGACGCATTCATCGCGACCCTCGGAACCGGCACCGTACTCTACGCCTTGGCCCTCTGGCACACTGGCGGCCGCCAGGTGGTCGGTGTCCTGCCGGACGGATTCTATGCCATCAACGGCACGTTCCTGTTCGGCCTTCCGATCACTGGCTACTACGTGCTCGCCATAACCATCATCATGTGGCTGGTGCTCGAGTACACGCCAATCGGCCGCTATCTCTACTCCATTGGGGCCAACCCCCGCGCCGCCGAGCTGAACGGCATTCCGACCCGCAAATTCGTCATGGGCGCGTTCGTCACGTCAGGCCTGCTGACGGCGCTTGCAGGGGTCATTCTCGCCTCGAAACTGCGCATCGGCCAGGCCAGTGTCGGTCTGGAATACCTGTTGCCGGCGCTGGTCGGCGCCTTCCTCGGCTCGACGACCATCAAGCCGGGACGAGTCAACGTCTGGGGCACCATCGTGGGTGTCGCCATTCTGGCTGTCGGCATTTCCGGCATCCAGCAGATCGGCGGCTCGTTCTGGGTAGAACCCATGTTCAACGGCGTCACCCTGCTGGTTGCCATCGGCATCGCCGGATACGCCCAGCGCCGCAAGGGCGCTGCCAAGAAATGACATTCATCTTGAAAGGGAGGAAACTATGCTGAGAAGAACTTTCGTGACGGTCGCGGCCGGTGTGATGGCGCTTGGACTTGCGCTGCCGGCACAGGCTGATGCGGTGTCTGATGCCATGGATGCCGTCAAGAAACATGCCGGCAAAAAGGAGGCCTGGGACGGACCGACGTCGGGTCCTAAAGCTGCCGAAGGCAAGACCATCGTGGTGCTGGCTGCAGACATGAAGAACGGCGGCATCCTGGGCGTCACCCGGGGCGTCGAGGAAGCGGCCGATCGGATCGGCTGGGAGGTGAGGGTGCTTGACGGCGCCGGTTCGGTATCGGGCCGCACGGCGGCCTTCGGCCAGGCCCTGGCGCTGCAGCCGGACGGCATCATCATCAACGGTTTCGATGCCGTCGAACAGCAGACCGGCATGGCGCAGGCCCGTGAGGCCGCCATTCCGCTGGTGAGCTGGCATGCCTCGCCGGTGATCGGCCCGGATCCGGACAATGGCGTCTTTGCCAATGTCTCCACCGACGCCATGGATGTCTCCGCGGCGGCCGCGCAATGGGCATTCGCCGATGCCGGCGGCAAGCCCGGCGTCGTGATCTTCACCGACTCCACCTACGCCATTGCCATCGCCAAGGCGGACCGCATCAAAGAGACCATCGAAGCGCTCGGCGGCACGGTGCTTGAGTATGTCGACACGCCGATCGCCGACACGTCGAACAGGATGCCGACCCTGACAACGGCGCTTTTGCAGCGTCACGGCGACGCCTGGACGCACAGCCTGGCGATCAACGATATCTACTTCGACTTCATGGGACCGGCGCTCGCCGCCGCCGGCATTGCCGGTGATGCGAAGCCGAAGGCGGTTGCTGCTGGTGACGGCTCTGAAAGCGCCTACCAGCGAATCCGCGGCAAGCAGTACCAGTCGGTGACTGTTGCCGAGCCGCTCAACCTGCAGGGTTGGCAGCTTGTCGATGAATTGAATCGCGCCATGCAGGGCAAAGAGTGGTCTGGCTACACTTCGCCGCTCCATGTGGTCACGCTCGAAAACATCGCCTTCGACGGGGGCGACAACAACATTTTCGATCCCGGCAACGGCTATCGCGAGGAATACGGCAAGATCTGGGGCAAATAATCTCAGCCGCCCGTCGGCCTTGGGCCGGCGGGCGACCTCGACCGAAACACGTACTAACGATCATCGCAGCAGACCGTCCAGAAGGCGCGTTTTTTTAAGTTGCGATGTTATCGATAACAATCATGGGGAGTGGAACGTTGGAAAACACGGAACCGATCATCACGATGGAGGGGATCTCCAAACGGTTCGGCGGCGTCACCGCTCTCGACCGTGTTGATCTGGAAGCGCGAGCCGGAGAGGTTCTGGCAATCGTTGGCGACAACGGAGCCGGCAAATCGACACTGATCAAGATCCTGACGGGCGTTTACCAGCCGACCGTCGGAACAATTCATCTCGACGGCCGTCCGCTGTCGATGAACAGTCATTCGGATGCCATCGAAGTCGGCATCGGCGCGGTCTACCAGACCCTCGCTTTGGCGGATCATCTCAATCCGGCTGCCAATCTGTTTCTGGGCTCTGAACTCACCCGCAGCATTCTCGGCTTCGAGTTTCTCGACAATCGACGCATGCGAAAGGAAGCGGAAGCCGTTCTGAAGGAACGACTCGGCGTCACGTTGCGCAGCATGGACGTTACCACCCAGAGCCTGTCGGGCGGACAGCGGCAGGCCGTGGCGATCGCCAGGGCCGTGCGTCACGACAGATTGCGCGTGCTCGTCATGGACGAGCCCACAGCCGCACTCGGACCGCAGGAAACCGCGAAGACGCTCAAGCTCATCACGACGCTGAAGGAGCAGGGGCTCGCGGTCATCGTGATCTCCCACTCGCTCGACGACGTCTTTGCCATCTCCGACCGCATTCACGTGATGCGCCGTGGACGCTGCGTCGGTGTCGAGAAGACCGCGGAAACCAGCCGGGAAACCGTTCTCGGATTGATCGTCGGCGCCCATCAGGCCGCCTGAAGCAGCACACAGGAACCAGAATCATGACACTTTCCGTGGACAGCCCGGCTGCAGGCCAGAAAAAGTCGCTCAACGACCATCTCGAACCCTATCTGGCCATCATTGGCCCGTTGGCGATGATCCTGCTCATCGCCGGCTTCATGGCGGTGGCGGAGCCAACGCGCTATTTCCGCCTCTCAAACCTCAACACCATTCTGCTGGAAGCAGCGCTCTACATGCCGATGGCGATGGCGATGACCTTCGTCATCACCCAGCGAGGCATCGACCTGTCGATCGGTTCGGTCGCTGCGCTCACCGGCATCATGATGGCCTTTCTGATAAAGCAGTTCGGCTTTCCAGCCTGGATTGCCGTGCTGATCGGCATCGGGCTCGGCGCGACAATGGGCCTGATCAACGGACTGGTCATCACGCGTTTCAAGGTGCCTGATCTGATCGGCACGCTGGCGATGGACCTGGTCTATCGCGGCTTCGCGCTGGTGCTCGCCAAGGGATTGGTGCTGGCGCGCTTCCCGGAACTAATCACGGAGATCGGCCGCGGCCAGGTGTTCTACATCCTGCCGACACCGGTCCTGATCGGGATCCTGTCGATGATCGGCGGTTACTTCGTGCTGACCCGCACCTATTTCGGTCGCTACACAATCGCCATCGGGTCGAACCCCGATGCCGCGGACATGACCGGTGTTTCGGTCGATCGGCATCGGGTATACGCCTATGTGCTGATGGGCGCCATGGCAGGGCTCGCCGGCATCATGCTGACCGGCAAGCTGAACGCCATCCAGGCAACCTCGGCACCGTATTTCAATCTGCACGTCATCGCAGCAGTGGTTGTCGGCGGCACTTCGCTGTTCGGCGGTCGTGCCTCGATGCTCGGGTCCTTCGCCGGCGTATTGCTGCTCTCGATGATGATCAATGCGCTAGTCACGCTGCGTATCGAATTCTTCTGGCAGTCCGTGGCGTCCGGCGTCGTCATCATCACATCGGTTGCCGTCTACACCTGGCTGCAGAAAACCGATCGCGATGGTGCGCACGGCCTCAAGGCTGCGCTGACCAACCCCGACAACGTCAAGATCATGAAGCTGGCCGGCACGCTGCTCGGCGTGCTCGCGCTTCTGCTCATCGTGGGACGTCTGCTTGCAGGCGATCCCAACCCCAGCGGCTAGGCCGCATCCGATGAAGGCACGAGCCTTCGCCCACACCTCAGGGAGGAGAAAAACCATGAAGGTGATTTCGAAACTGGCCCTCGCGGCCGCACTCACACTGTCGACGTCGGCACTGGCCATGGAGTTGCCACTCAAGACGTTGCCTGACGATGGCGACCGCGACTATTGGCTGCCGCAGCAGGTCAACAAGGATGGCGCACTCGAAGCGCTGCAGGCCCTGACCGGCGCGCCGGCGGTGAAGTACACCGGCACGCAGGAGAAGCCCCTGCAGATCGCCTTGATCTATCCGTCCGCCGACGTATCGGATTTCTGGGCCCGCAACTATCTGGCGATGACCAAGCGTCTTGACGAACTGGGCATCCAGTACGAGACCCGCGAGTTCGCCTCGCGCCAGATCGAGCATTCGTTGCAGGCGACCTATGCCAATCAGGTCGTCCAGGACGAAGACCTTTATGACATCGTCATTTTCGGTCCGTCGGAGCTGGCGACCCAGGCCGACAACATCGACAAGCTTGCCGGCACGGAGGGGCTTACCACTTTCGTCTGGGCCTTCCACACGCCGCTCAAATACCTGAAAAACCAGCCGGCCGCCTGGTTCGACTTTTCGTCCGCCTACGGTGCGCTGAAAATGTGCGATTACATGCTTGAACGTCTTGGCAATGACGTGACCTACGCGCTCAATCGCGGCATTCCGGGGATCACGGACAACCAGCGGTCCGGTGACTTCATGGATTGTGTTGCCGAGAAGGGCAACTGGAACGCGGTTTACGAGCACTATGGCGAATATCAGCGTGAAGGCGGCTTTACCGGCACCAACCTGATCATGCAGGCCTATCCCGAGGCCAAGGTGATCCACAACGCCAACACCGCCATGGCCATGGGTTCGGTCGAGGCGCAGGTGGCTGCCGGCAAGCATAACGACATCTTCTCGACCGGCTGGGGTGGCACCGGCCTCGAACTCGACGCCATCCGCCGCGGCGAGCTCGATGCCACACCGATGCGCATGGGCGATGATGTCGGAGCGGCGACCGCCGAGGCCATCAAGGCGCATCTGGAAGGCAGGGAAGGCGACCTGCCGCTGGTGTTCCTCGGCCGCATCACCGTGGCCCATGATCAGATGAGCACCGACGAGATCGACAATCTCGAAAAAGAAGCCTTCCGTTTCTCAGGCGTTGGCGCCCTGAAACGCTAGATCCACCTCCCAGGCCGCAAGGCTCACTGGGCGCTCCGAAAGGGGCGCCCTTTTTGTGTCGCGGTCTTCAATAACATGAATTGGTCACCGTCAACGAACGGCAGTTCCACCACGTAGTTGGAATGAAACGGCGGGTGCCAACATCCGAATGGGTTCGGATTTATCGAGCCGCTGGTCTGCGGAAACGAGAAGAAGTTTCTTCTGCAACCTCAGATTTAGTTTACTGTTGTCCGGTAGTTTCCCTAGCTACCAGGCCGCGAATAAGGGGTAGCATGAGGCACGTCACCACTTTCTTTGTCGTTTCGGTATCCGCCCTCGCACTATGGATATTCGTGACCTGGGACAGCGTCTCTGTGCGTTACAAACTTACCTATGTGGTTGACGTGAAAGGCGAAACGCGAACCGGCTCCGGCGTAATCGAAATTCGCGCCGAGGATACGAGCAAACTGCCATTGTTAGGCCGTGGGTTTGGATCGTCGGCAACAGGAGAGGCAGTCGTCGTTGATCTCGGCGATGGTCGTTTTTTGTTCTCGTTGCTCAACAATGCAGCGACGCTGCCGTTCAAGCCTTTCATCGAACATTACAAAGGCGATAACACAGGAATTGATGTACTGCGTACGCTTCGGTCTGAGAAGCCATCAACCGAGCTTGAGATCGAGCAGTTGCCAATGTTGGTAACCTTTTCCAATCTCAGCGATCCCAAAAGCGTACGCAAAGTCAACCCATACAACCTTGCTGCCACTTTCGGATCAGGGATCAAACTCGACAATGTAAAGCTAGAGATCACGGACGAGCCAGTGACAAAGGGTGCTGTGGATCCTGTTTTGCGTTGGCTGAGCGATGTTGGAGATTGGATGTTGGACGGGCAACGGCTCAATACGGCGAGCCCTGAGAAAAAACTGGCAAACAATTTGACCCGACTGGACTTCAAGAGGGATTAGGTGTGGCTACGAACGGCCAAGAATATCAGATGAGAGCCAACGCGGTTTCCATTGGCAGGAAAAAAAAGAAGAATGGGAGCGAAGTGGAAATACGCCTTGGCCGATGTCTGGTTCATTCTGCCTCGTTGATCTCGCCCGACATGGGGCAACGTGTTGGCTATGACCGTTATTAACTGCACATTGGCGTCAATCGGCAGTTCTGCCATGCGCAGGACCCAGGAGGCGATATGAGCGACGTTCTTGGGGGCTTTCGTGCTTGATCGAGCCGTCAGCCTGCAAAACTGGAAAATGTTCCTGCTACAACCTCAGATTTAATTTACTGTTGTCCGCTAGATTCCCTTGCAAACAAGCAGTGGATCAAGGGGTAGCACTCATGCAAATCATTAGCGCCGCGACACGACGTGTCGCGCGCCTGTTTTCTATCGTGCGACGAGCTCGACTGGCGGTTTTCGCGGTCGCAGCGGTCGGTCTTGCCGGTTGTCAAGACAAGCACGAGTGGCATCAGAAACTGACGGTGGTCGTAGATACGCCGTCGGGTGAAGTGTCGGGGTCGTCCACAATCGAAGTGGTAGCGGTGTTCGGTCAATTGCCGCTCAGCAACAATGAGGTGAACTACCGGATAACGGGCGAGGCGGCGGTAGTTGAAGTGGCTCCTGATCGCTTTCTGTTTGCGCTACTCGGCAGGAGTGAGGAGCGATATTACCGCGCCATACGTGATCAGTTGAGGCACGTACACAGAGGCGATTGGCTAGGACGCATTCCTAACATGAAGGAGGTCGTTGTTCTAAAGCCGGACAACTATCCATTGCTTGTTTCGTTTCGCGACATCAACGACCCGCAACGCATATTTGAAGTCGACCCAGGGGATCTTGCGTCTGTTTTCGGCGTAGGCTTCCAGCTCAATAGAATTACGCTTGAGATCACCCAATCACCCATTACCGATGGCGAAGCTGGCGCAGTCTTGAGGTGGCTAACAATGCCCCTTGATGAATGGGTAAAGTTGAGTCCGGACGGACTTCTAACACTACGCACCACAACAACTGACGGGAAGACAAGATATATACCGCGCTTAGAATTCCGGGACAGGTAAGAATGGGGACGGGAGGTTCTAGAGATCTAAGGCTGTCCGTGCGAAAAGCTCGACTGGCGGTTTTCATGGCCGCTGCGGTTGGCCTTGCCGGTTGCCAGGACAAGTACGAGTGGCATCAGAAACTGACCGTGGTGGTGGACACGCCTTCCGGGAGAGTGTCTGGCTCCTCTGTCATCGCAATCAACGCGACATTCGGACAGGTGCCGCTAACAGAAAAGGAAGTTTGGTACCGCGTGACTGGTGAAGCAACCGTGGTGGAGGTTGCGCCAGGCCGCTATCTCTTCGCCCTGCTTGATGACAGCGAAGAGCGGTACCATCGCGCAGTTCATGATCGGCTAAAAAACATGAAGAGAGGCGAATGGCTGAAGAGTATTCCTAATATGGAGGGTGTAATTACTTTGAAGCCAAGAGATTACCCGCTTCTTGTTACGTTTGCCAATATCAACAACCCAAAGAGCGTCCGGAGAATAAACCCGATAGATCTCGCGGCTTCTTTCGGCAAGGGATATAAACTCAATAGAATAACTCTGGAAATTGCCAACGAACCGATTACCAAAAAGTCACTTTTGGAGTTTGGATTTATGCAGGCGCTCCACAATCAATCAACTTTATCCGGGTTAGAAAATTATAAGCCAAGATATTCGGATGAGATATACTATCTAACGAAAAAATCTTTCGAAATGAAAGGCGATTGAATTGGCTATCTCTTAAAGAGTTATTGTTGGGGGCTCTCTCTCTATGGATTCGTGCAACCGGAGTTATAGGGCAGGTAATTCTGGATTGGATTTTCGGTACTAAGACCCCTTTTTGTTGTGGTTTGCGCCCCCGCTTCCCGGGTGGGCGCGACAACGGGCGTTGTGCCTGTCTTTTCTTCCAGCATTTTCAGTTAGCCCGCCGCGCCGATCGGCCGGCCGGTGAAGAGTGATTGCAACCCAAAATTGTCATTCTAATCAAACTGCAAACACCCATCTTTTCCAAAAAATAGGACTACACCAGGTTCTTTTGTAAAAGGCATCGGAGGTTCCACAAATAAGCGTATTCGTTGTGGGGAGGCGCCAAGTGAAGCAACGGTATCCTTTGATTGCCCCACACTCAACCTCCAATCATGAATATTCTCATCTAGTTTCCAATCTTTTGAATTTGCGTCTTTTTTTACCAGTTCCCGCTCTATGCAAGAAGAGTTGATGAGGCTCTTTAGAAAATCGGAGTATGCGCTTTGAAACTCAGAGACTTTTTCGAGGTCCGCCTGTTTGAATTGTTGGAATCCGATAAAACCAAACAATACGAGCGCTAGTGCGGTACAGGCAATTGAGCTCAATCCTAACCTGTGCAATTTGCCGATCTCCATGAACCTACTAATGCAGTATGCAGCTTATACGAGCAAATTATTAAATAGGGATTTACTAGGATTTACGGTGGCGGTTTACTAAGTCCATTTCTGTTGTGGTTTGCGCCCCCGCTTGCCGGGCGGTTTCGGTGCGACGCAGAGCGTTGAGGCTTCTGCGTCGTCGAACGGTTTACCACGGAGCCGAGCAAAAACGCCCGTTCGTTCCATAGAGGATTTCCAGTATCGGCGAGGAGAAACAAACATCGCCTGGGTCGCGGTCAGTTCCCCCGAACTCCGCTACCCCCGCCCGATATAGGGCATCGTCGTCGCCATCACCGTCATGAACTGCACATTGGCGTCAAGTGGCAGTTCGGCCATGTGAAGGACGGATGATGCGACGTGGGCGACGTCCATGGTGGCTTCCGGTTTGATCGAACCATCCGCTTGCGGCACGCCGACGGTCATGGGTTGAGCCATTTCGGTGAGGGCGTTGCCGATGTCGATCTGGCCGCAGGCAATGTTGAAGGGGCGGCCATCGAGAGACAGGGTGCGGGTGAGGCCAGTGACTGCGTGTTTGGTGCTGGTGTAGGGCACTGATCCCGGTCGCGGAACGTAGGAAGATACAGAACCGTTGTTGATGATGCGGCCGCCCTGGGGTGACTGGGCGCGCATGATGCGGAATGCTTCGCGCGCACAGTGGAATGTGCCGCCGAGATTGATCTGCAGGACTTCCTGCCAGTCTTCGTCGGAAATCTCGTCGATCGTCGTGGCAGGCTTGCTGACGCCGGCATTGTTGAACAGCACGTCGATGTGGCCCCAGGTGTCATAGGCGTGGTCGAAGGCGGCGCGCACGGCCTGCGGATCGGTCACGTCACAGGGCAGGGGAAGCGCGTTCGGCTGACCCTCGGCAACCGCTTCGAGCGGCGCCTGTCGGCGTCCGACCAGTCCGACGCGGTAGCCTTCGCGCAGGAACAGGTCCGCACAGCTCTTGCCGATGCCGCTGCCGGCCCCGGTGATGATGATCGATTTCGCGTCCTGGCTCATGAAGGGTCCACCTGTCCTGTTGTCGTTTCAGGTCCGCATAGCATGCCTGAACCTGCAGGTCAGCCGCTGAGTGGTCATGCAAAATGGGCCGCGCGAATGGCGGCCCTTTCAGATTGGCAATCGACCTTCGGATGTCAGGCGGTTTCGTATTCATCCCGCAGGCGAACCCAGGTCATCGGCATGTCGAAACCGGCTTCGTCGCGGCCCTTCGGAACCAGGTCGAGGTAGTGGTAGGCGGCGTTCATCATGTCCAGGCCGCGCCCGAAGGTGGAGTAGGTGTGGAAGATGCGGCCGTCTCCGTCCTTCTTGAAGACGCTGATCCCAGGCGCCTCGTCGGCGGGAAACTGACTGGGCTGGTAATTGTAGCGCAAGGTGCCGTTCTGGCGGGCCTCATCGGTGAACGAGACATCGTAATCGTAGTTGAAATCGCTGCCCTGCGATGACACCCAGTCGAAGGTCCAACCGAAGCGTTTCTTGAACTCACCGAGGCGGTCAAGCGGAGCGCGAGACACGGCGACCATGGCAACATCACGGGCGGCAAGGTGAACGACATTGCGCTCGAAATTATCGGCCCAGAACGAGCAGCTCTGGCAGGGCTTCTGCCATTCAGGGCCGAACATGAAGTGGTAGACGATGAGTTGGCTACTTTCGCCGAACAGATCGGCCAGCGACTTGCTGCCGTCCTCGGTCTCGAACCGGTAGTCTTTCGTCACCTCTACCCATGGCAACGCTTGCCGTTCGCGGCTGAGCGCATCGCGTTCTCGCGTGAAGGCCTTTTCCTTCTCCAGCAATGCAATGCGGGCCTTTTCCCACTCTTCTTTCGAGACAATGGCGTGTTGGGTCATGACGGGGCTCCTGTCAAAAGAGGCGTTCAAGGCAATTGAAGCTCGAGTTCCAGCCCATGCCGTGATTGTCGCGGGACTCGGCGCTCTCGAAGCTGCGCTGGCCAAGGGTCATCTTGGTGCCGCCATCGACCGCCGTGAATGTGACTTCGACATCGGTCTCATGACCGCGTGATCCGTCGGGCTGTTTCCAGGCCCACGAGAACACGAGCCGGTTCGGGCGGTCGATGACCTTGTAGACGCCGGAGACAAAAACCTCGCCGCCCTCATCATTGCGCATGGTGGTTTCCCAGGAACCGCCCTCGCGCAGATCGAGCGCGTGCTGAGGGATGGACATGCCTTCCGGCCCCCACCATTGCACCAGGATTTCCGGGTTTACCCAGGCGTCGAACACTGTTTCCGGCGTCGCGGCAATTGTGCGCTCCACGACAAGGACGCGATCGTCAATCATCGTTGTCATTCTTCTTTTCCTCTTTCTGCAAAACTTTTTCCAGGCGGTCGAACGAGGTGTTCCAGAACCGGCGGTAACGGTCGATCCAGTCATCCAGCGGCCGCAGGCTTTGCGGGCGGATGCTGAAACAGCGAAACTGGCGGTCGATGCGCCGCTCGATAATACCGGCTTCTTCCAGCACCTTGAGATGCCGTGAAATGGCCGGTTTTGAGATGTCGAACGGTTCGGCCAAAGCGCCGGCGGTCTGGTCGCCATTTTCCAGCAGCTGTTCGACGATGGCAAACCGGGTCGGATCCGAAAGCGCGGCAAAGATAGGTTGAACGCTCATTTATTTACCTCATTAGTTAAATAACAATTATGTTAATCAAAGAGAGTTGTCAAGCACGGCGGTGGCAAATTGTGCGGCTTTCATGTGCAGTCGAAATCGGCTTGCATGGCGATCGCCCGGGTGCCATAGAGCGGCCATGACAGACACCGGCCGCCGATCCGACGCCGACATCCCGTCAACAGACCGTCGGCCATCGGTTGTCCCGTTGGCGCTGGGCGGACTTGCCATGATGGCGGTGGCCATGGGGCTCGGCCGATTTGCCTTCACGCCGCTTTTGCCGGATCTCATGGCTGGCCTGAATCTCAGCCCTCGCGATGCCGGTATCATCGCTTCGGCCAACTATGTCGGCTACCTCGCCGGCGCCATTCTGGCCGCCATGGGCTGGGCCGCCGGCCGGGAGAGGGCGGCTTTTCTGCTGGCGCTTGTTGCCACCACGCTGCTGCTCGCGGCAATGCCATTGACCACCACTGTCGTCGGTCTTTCGCTGATCCGGTTTGGAGCCGGCGTGGCCAGTGCCTTTGCAATGATTTTCTGCACGGCGATCGTTGTCGGCCATTTCGAGGCCGCCGGAAGGTCCGGTTTGCAAGCCCTGCATTTTTCCGGTGTCGGCATCGGCATTGCCGGTTCCGCACTGCTTGTCTTGTGGCTCCACAGTGTCGGAGCGGGGTGGCAGGTCGGTTGGTACGCGGCGGCCGGTTTGGCGCTGGTTGGAACGATGGTGTCGGTTGCCCTGGTGCGAACCGGCCCCTTGCGGGTCAATGGAGAGGTGCGTGAACCGCCACTCGTCTGGGACCGCAAACTCATCTCCATCACCTTTGCCTATGGCCTGTTCGGCTTCGGTTACATCGTCACCGCTACCTTTCTGGTGGCGATTATCCGCGGCGCCAACGGCCATCTGTCACTGGAAGGCCTGGTCTGGCTGGCCACCGGCATCGCTGCCGCACCTTCGGTGCTTTACTGGTCACCGTCGGTTCGCCGTTTCGGGCTGATCCTCACCTTCAGCATTGGTTGTCTTGTCGAAGCCGTCGGGGTCGGTGCCAGTGTGCTGCTGCCGGTGCCGGCCGGGCCGTTTATCGGCGGCGTGCTGCTGGGCGGGACCTTTGTCGCGGTGACCGCCTACGGTCTGCAGATCGGCCGCAAGTTGTCGCCGCGGTCACCGCGACGTGCCATCGCCATCATGACAGCCGCCTTCGGCACCGGACAGATCATCGGTCCCGCCGTCGCCGGCACTCTCGCCGATGTCAGCGGAAACTACACGTCCGGAAGCCTTGTCGCCCTTGCCGCATTGCTGATCTCTGCCGCCTGTGCATTGCTGGCGAAGCCCGGTCCTCCAGGCACGCAATTGTGATATGCAAATGAACGGCTGCGGCCATAGGTAGGAATATCGGGCGGTAAAACAGAACAAAGCATCACCGGCCATCCGGCAGTCAGCTTCCCGAGGAAACACAGCGAGACCAAAGCGTGTTCAAATCATTTTTTCCCACACCAAAACTGTTTTTCACATCGGCCGTTCTCTGGACGATCCTTTGTGTGTTCGCCTGGTACACGATCGGAGATGAGATCGGCGAAGCAATCGGCTTCCAGTTCGCACCGCCGGATGCGCCGCCGGTTGTCGGGATCCATTACTTCTGGACGCCAAGCTTCCTGTGGTTCTACGTTTATTACACCGTCGCGGTCGCGCTCTTCGCCCTGTTCTGGAACTGGTATAACCCGCATCCCTGGTTTCGATGGTCGATCCTCGGGTCTGCGGTCATTCTCTTCTCGACCTATTTCTCAGTGCAAGTGTCGGTGGCCCTGAACAACTGGCGGCGGCCGTTCTTCGACACCGTGCAAAAGGCCCTGGAGGGCAGCGACGACGTCACCGCGTGGGACCTCTACAGCCTCATCATCGTGTTCGGGTACATCGCCTTCATGTGGATGGCGGTCTTCGTCGCGACCCGGTTCCTGGTCAGCCACTACATCTTCCGTTGGCGCACCGCGATGAACAACTACTATATGTCCCGGTGGACAGAAGTCCGACACATTGAAGGCGCCTCGCAGCGTGTCCAGGAGGACACGATGCGCTTTGCCGGCATCATGGAGGGGCTCGGCGTCTCACTGGTCGACTCGGTCATGACCCTTTTCGCCTTCCTTCCGCTGCTTTGGGATCTTTCTCAACACGTCACGGAATTGCCCATTATCGGTGAAATCCCGGCTCCGCTCTTCACCGCGGCGGTTTTCTGGTCCTTGTTCGGAACCGTGTTGCTCTCCGTCGTCGGGATCAAGTTGCCGGGTCTGGAGTTCAAGAACCAGCGCGTCGAGGCGGCCTACCGCAAGGAACTCGTTTACGGCGAAGACGACGAAGAGCGGGCACAGCCGCCGACCGTAGCCGAACTGTTCGCCAACGTTCGCCGGAACTATTTCAGGCTCTATTTCCACTACATGTATTTCAACATTGCCCGAGGATTCTACATCCAGGCAGACGGGATCTTCGCCTACACGATCCTGATTCCGACGATTGCCGCCGGCAAGATCACGCTCGGCATCCTTCAGCAGATCTTGACCGCCTTCAGCCAAGTCAGCAATTCGTTCCAGTATCTGGTGAATTCATGGACGACGATCGTTGAACTGCTGTCGATCTACAAACGCCTGAAGACCTTTGAGGCAGCCATTCGAAACGAGCCGCTACCGGGCATCGATGCAGAATACCTGGCGCGTCTGGATTCCGGTTCCGATCCGCTGTCCACGGTCATCGAAGCAGAACGGCCATGATCGGAGTTGAGCGGATATGAGCCTTGCCGAGCGATCTCCCCTCTATGCCGCGCGCCTCAATGCCTTCCGCATCGGGGCGCAGGCAAGGCACGGGCGCAACGCCGTCACCACCCGTGACCTGATTGAGCGTGCTGCGTCTGCCGGACTGACGGCGGCGGATCTCAACTATCCGGATCACTTCCAGGATGAGGCCGTCGCCGAAATCGGCGGCACCCTGCAGGCAAGCGGCATGGCGCTCAACGGCCTGGCAATGCGCTACTATTCATTGCCGGAGTTCAAGCTTGGCGCCTTCACCCATCCGGACCGAAGCGTGCGGGATGCGGCGATCGATCTGACGCGCCGCGGCATCGACACGCTGGCGGATATGGGTGGAACCCTGATGACCCTGTGGCTCGGGCAGGACGGCTTCGATTATTCTTTCCAGATGGATTACGCCAAGGCCTGGGACGACACCATCGACGCGATCCGCCGCGTCTGCGACCACAATCCTGATGTCGATATCGCCATCGAATACAAGCCCAACGAACCGCGTGCCTTTGCGCTAATGCCCGATCTGGGCGCAACGCTTCTGGCGATCCGCGAGGCCGAGCGCGGCAATCTCGGTGTGACCCTGGACTTTGCCCACGTGCTCTATGCCGATGAAATGCCGGCCTGGGCGGCCGTGGTCGGCGCGCGCCACAGCCGGTTGCTGGGCGTTCATCTCAACGACGGTTATGCCAAGCGCGATGACGGTCTGGCTGTCGCCAGTGTGCACCCGATCCAGACAGTGGAATTGCTGGCGACGCTGGTCTCGATGGGCTACGAGGGCGCCCTCTATTTCGATACGTTTCCGGACCATGCCGGCGTCGACCCGGTTGCCGAGGCGAAGCTCAACATCGAAGTCGTCGAACGGCTGCTACCAATCGCTCGTCGGCTTTCGGGTGACCCTGCACTCACAGATGCGATCTCCCGTCAGGATGCACCAGCCAGCCTGGCCATCGTCCAGCGTGAACTGATCGGCAGCGGTCACCGTTAACCGGTTCGATCTGGTGGAAGCTAACTCTAGGGATTCGGAACGTTTTTCGGCGTTACCGTTTCAACCAGCTTGAGCGTGCTTTGCTCGACCTTCACGATCGTGACCGACTTGACCGGGATGTGTGTGCCCCCGGCGTAGCTGATGGTTCCGGTAACGCCCTTGTAGCCGTCGATTGCGAGCAGGCCTTCAGCGATCTTTGTTGAATCGGGTGCACCGACATTCTTGATCGCCTCCGCCATCAGACCGACGGCGTCATAGGCCAGCGCCGAGAAAGCCGACGGATCCTCATCATAAGTGAGCTTGTAGTCCGACACGAAGGCGGTCACCGTCGGATCAGGATTGTCGGAGCCGAGATAGACGTGGGTGGTGAAATAGATAGCGCCCAGATCTCCGGCCTTGGCCCAGACGCTCGGGTCGTCATAGCCGTCGCCACCGAGGACGGGGCCCTTGTATCCGGCATCCCTCAGGCTCTTGATCACCTTTACCGCCGCCGCGGCCGTCTCGACGCTGACATAGACCAGGTCCACATCGCCGGGGTCCTTCACGGCAACGGTGTCGCTTTGCATGGTCAGTGAATCGGTGCCGGTGACTTTGCCGCCCAAAGCCGTGAAACTTTCGGCAAAATACCCCTGCAGCAGCTTCGGATAGGTGCGCTCCATGTCGGCCAGGATGTGCACGGTCTTGGCGCCAAGCTTGCTGTAAGCCCATTCAGCGCCAGCAGCCGCCTGAACATTGTCGCCAAAACAGGCAAGGAAGAGAATGTCCGGATAGGCTTCGGTCAGCTTCGGCGACGTTGCACCGCTGGTCAAGAAGACATGCCCACTTTGCTTTGCGACTGCTGCGGCCGCGCGCACCTGGGTTGGGTCCGACAGGCCGAGGTAAGCGACCAGGGAGGGGCTTTCGATCAGCGCACTTTGCATGGCTTGACCAACGATCGAGAGATTGCTGTCGCTGCCGATGGTGATGGCGGCCAGGTCCTTGTCGAGGACGCCGCCATCATCGTTGATCTGCTGCATCGCCAGCATGGCGCCATTTGATGACGGCACACCGAAGGTCGCCTGCGGCCCTGCCAGATTGAACACCGCGCCGAACAGGATGGTGTCGTCATCCGCCGCCGGTGCGGCTGAGGCAAGCATCAGGCTTGCGGCAAGGGAAAAGGCGAGTGGTGTAAACCGCATCGGTTTCGCTCCATTGTTGTAGGCCGTCGACATTGTCATGCAATGGTGACGCAAACATGTACAGCGGCATATTCTCGTTGGGTAAACGAAAATCTTTCAGCCCGAAGCGATCTAATCAGGCGCCGCCGCCGGCGTCACGCCGCTCCAGTCGCTCGATCGCTTCGCGGTAGGTGACGCATGCGACGTCCTCAAGGCCACAGACGTCGGCCAACAAGCGTTCAACCGCGCGCCAATAGGCGCCGCCATTCATTTCGACAAAATGCATGCCGATCTGCAGCGGGCGGCGCGCGCCATCATATTCGCCGTCGAACGCCCGTTTGAAGGCTTCATAACTGCGATCCTCGAAGTCCTTCGACTGGGTGGCATTTTCCAGTCCGCCGGAGTGGCGAACGAACAGATTGTAGTCCATCGCAATGACCCGACGATTGCGCGGACCCTCAGTGATCAGCGGCAGCTCGAACGTCGACAAACCCTTGTGTTGTCCAGGCAGTACGGGTCCGCGCGACACGCCGCTGGCGTCATAGGCAAAGCCGGTCGCGTCGAGCGCATCGATCATGGCGCCGTTGGTCGACAGGTAAGGGGCCCTGAACCCGGCAATCTCACTTTCGGCAAAGTCTTTCCAACCGGATGGTTCTTCCTCGGAACGGCCGGCATTGGCCCAGGCTCTCTCGAGCGTATCCGAAAAAGAAGCGAATTCAGTCTTCCATTGTCGCTTGCTCCAGCGCTTGCCGTCGAAATGGCCACACCCGTGGCTGGCCATCTCGTGGCCTTCGCCGCGAGCACTCCAGATATGGTCGAGTCGCTGGCCAACCTCCTCGCGCGTCTGCGCAAAGCCGACATTCGAGCGGCCGCGACGTTGCCCGGGCGCCTTGTAGGCTTTGCCCTGTTCGCGGGTCATCAAAAAGGTGCAGGACAGGAAATAGGTAAATCGGGCGCCGGTGTCCGCGGCGATGGCGCGACTTTTGGCCCACAGCTTGTTGTCATGGGCACCATCGAAGGAAACGATGACCAGCTGATCCTTGTGCGATGTATCAGCAGATGCCGGCAAGGCCATGAAAAGACTCGCCAATAGACCCACAAACGCCACGCGTACAGGCATGCCACCCCCCGAAACCAGGACGATTTTTTCACTCAATATATCAGAGATGAAACAAAGTGATGACCCAAAAACACAAGCGCCATCAATGCGCGTCCGATTCGGGCGGAACTATGATGCGCAGTTGACGCACTTTTCCGCCATGGGATCGATGGCCAGCCGTCCGTCCGGAATTTCGCAATCGCACTCGATGCAATAGCCGTAATCGCCGTCCTTGATGCGCCGCTCGGCCATCTCGATGCGGGTCAGGTCGCGCTGTCTTTGCCGCTCCTGCGCCTCGGCCATGGCCTGTTGTTGCATCGAATCCATGCGCGACAGCCGTCCGACGGCCTGCTGATCGAGCATGACCGTGGATCGGGCTTCCTCCGAAAGGCGCGACATGTCCTCGATCTCCGCCTTCCGCTCCGCCAGTCGATTTCTTGCAATACCCAGATCGATTGCCATATGCCAGATTAGAATCATTCAGCGTCAATTGAAACGGCTCGGCGGATGCGCGGGCAAAAGGGGGCGAGCATGATTTGGCTGATTTTGGGGCTGGTGCTGTTTCTCGGCATTCATTCGGTGCGGATGGTGGCGCCGCAATTCCGTGCAGACTTCATTGCCCAGCGCGGAGAGAACGCCTGGAAAGGCCTTTATTCCCTTGTGGCCCTTGTCGGTTTCGTCGTGATCATCTGGGGCTTCGGTTCCGCTCAGGGCGAGGGACCGATACTTTACGTTCTGCCCTTCTGGTTCAGCCACATCACCTTGCTGCTCATGCTGGTGTCCTTCATCCTGCTCGCGTCGGCCTATGTTCCGTCGGGACGGATTAAGGCGGCGATCAAGCATCCGATGCTTCTTGCCGTCAAATTGTGGGCCTTCGGTCACCTGCTGAGCAATGGCGATCTTGCTTCGGTGCTGCTGTTCGGCGGCTTTCTCGTCTGGGCAATCTGCGATCGGATCTCCGAAAGCCGACGAGAACGGGCCGGCTTGACCACGCCCCCGGCGCCAGGACCGGTGCGCAACGACATTATCGCCATTGTGATCGGCCTGGTCGCCTATGTTCTGGTCGTTTGGAAGCTGCACGAGTGGCTTATCGGCCTGCCACCGATCGTCATCTGACGCCGCTGCCATGGCTGCACGGTTGCGAAAGCCCAGATTTCCGCTTACATGCGCGGCAAAATCAGGTACAAGGCGCCGCTTAAGCACATCACAATGATGCGCAGTCAGCGCGCATCGAGTTGAGGACCGGGCCAGCCGGGTTAACACATGTCAGACGACAGCTTTATTCGCGAAGTCGACGAGGAACTGCGCTCCGACCGGATGAAAAACATTTGGACGCGCTTCGGCAAGTACATCATAGGCGTTGCCGTGCTCATCGTCGCCGGCACGGCCGCAGACCGGGGATACGACTACTGGCGTCAGAGCCAGGCCTCGCAATCCGGCGATGCCTTCCTCGCGGCACTGAACCTGGCGCGTGACGGTCAGCAGGACCAGGCGCTGGAAGCTCTGCAGACCCTGGAGAAAGACGGGCACGGATCCTATCCGGTGTTGGCCCGCATGCGCGCAGCGACCGTTCTTGCTGACAAGCAGGACTACCAGGCCGCCATCTCTGCGTTCTCGACCATCGGCAATGATGGCGGTGTTCCAACCGCGCTTCGCGATGCGGCCCGCATCCGGGCCGGCTATCTGCTGGTTGATCATGGCAGCTACGACGACGTCGCCGGTCAGGTTGAACAACTCAGCGGAGCCGACAACTCCATGCGTCATTCGGCCCGTGAAGCCCTGGGCCTGGCCGCATGGAAAGCAGGCGATATCGCCAAGGCGCGCGAATGGTTCGATCTCATCGCCGGCGATACCGAAGTTCCCTCCGGTGTGTTTCAGCGCACCGAGATCATGCTCGACCTGATTGCCGCCAGCGGCAAGGCGGCTCAATCCTGACCTGTTTCGGGTGCCCAGATGTCCTTTACCGTCGCCATTGTCGGGCGTCCCAATGTCGGCAAGTCAACACTCTTCAATCGGCTCGCCGGCCGTAAGCTTGCGCTCGTCGACGACACGCCTGGACTGACCCGCGACCGCAGGCCGGGTGACGCCCGGCTTGTCGACCTTGAATTCGGCATCATCGATACGGCCGGTCTCGAGGAATCGGACCCCGATTCGCTCGAGGGGCGGATGCGGGCTCAGACCGAAGCGGCCATCGATGAAGCCGATCTGGCGCTTTTTCTGGTCGACGCCAAAGCCGGTATCACACCGGCCGACGAAACCCTGGCATCAATCCTGCGCCGTCGCGGCAAACCGGTGGTGCTGGTTGCCAACAAGGCAGAATCGCGCGGATCCGAGGGCGGTCTTTATGATGCCTTCCGCCTGGGTCTTGGCGAACCCTGTCCGATCTCTGCCGAACACGGCCAGGGCATGCTCGATCTTCGCGACGCCATCGTCGAAGCCGTCGGAGAGGATATTGCCTTGCCTCTGGAAGAAGCTGAGGCCGTTACGGATGTCGACATCACCATTGACGACGACGAAAGCGAAGAGGAAGCGTACGACGACAGCAAGCCGCTCCGGGTGGCCATCGTCGGCCGTCCCAATGCGGGCAAGTCAACCCTGATCAACCGCTATGTCGGCGAGGAGCGCCTGCTGACCGGTCCGGAGGCCGGCATTACACGTGATTCCATCTCCGTCGATTGGGATTGGAAGGGCCGGCATATCAAGATGTTCGATACGGCCGGCCTGCGCCGCAAGGCGCGGGTCCAGGAGAAGATCGAAAAACTGTCGGTCGCGGACGCGCTTCGGGCTATCCGCTTCGCTGAGGTCGTCGTGATCGTTCTCGATGTCGATGTCCCGTTCGAGAAGCAGGACCTGCAGATCGCCGACCTGGTGATCCGCGAGGGCAGGGCACCGGTCATCGCCTTCAACAAATGGGACATCGTGGAAGATCGCCAGGAGACACTGGCCGATCTGCGCGAAAAGACCGAACGGCTTCTGCCCCAGGTCCGCGGCATTCGCGCCGTTCCTGTTTCCGGGTTGACCGGCAACGGGCTCGACAAGCTCATGCAGGCGGTCGTTGATACGCACCGGACCTGGAACCGGCGCATTTCTACCGCTCGGCTCAATCGCTGGCTCGAAACCATGACGGTGCAGCATCCGCCGCCAGCCGTATCGGGCCGACGGCTGCGACTGAAATACATGACCCAAATCAAGGCTCGTCCTCCGGGCTTCGTCATTTCCTGCACCCGGCCGGACGCGTTGCCGGCGTCCTATACGCGCTATCTCATCAACGGGCTGCGCGAGGATTTCAGTTTGCCTGGAGTCCCATTGAGGATTTCATATCGGAAGGGCGACAATCCGTTTGCTTCCAAGAAGAGGCGGCGCTGACAGATCAGCAGTCACCGCAACAAAGTGTGACCCGACTGCGACAAGAAATCCAGCGACACCGACCGCTCTGCCTGATTAAACCCGCAATTCAAACTCTCACTGCCAATTGGTCTGAGGCGGCTGTGAAACGCGGTTAACGCTCCATAAACGTTAATAGATCATATTGAAACAAATTGTCCTGAGTACGCGTTGCTTTGGAGTAGGGTCTTGCGTAACGGATCTGCCATCAAGGGCTTGCTTGCAGCCACTGGTCGTCATTGCTCGGCGCCCATGAGCTTCGGGGCATTTGCCTTTTTCCTGACGACATCGCCCATCGCTTTCTCCGACACGGCAAGCCTTTTGTCCGGCGTCGACCAGGGTGGTGCCCGCTGGAACAGCTACCTCGTCGAGGCACCTGCCGGCTCGCTTCACTCGGTCGAGATGGCCTTTACGGACGACATAACCACGGGTTCGACGATTGCCGACAAGGGCGTCAGGCTGCCGAATGGCGGTACCGCGGCGATTCGCACCCGTCATGGAACCAAGAACCCGGTGCCCGACGAACAGCGGATCAACCGGTCGCAAAAGCGCGGACGGGTAACGACCGAGGTGCCGATGGCGCCACCGAAGGATTTTTCCGCAGGCTCCGTTTTGCAAGAGAGCAATCTTCTCTTGAAGCCGCAGCGACAAAACCTCCCGGAAATGGCGTTTGTCAAACCCGACATTCAGGGGCAGGAGGTGCAGATTGCCACGTCCTTCCATCGCCCGGTAAAGGTCAAAAGCAACGTGCCTGTCATGCTGGCCGATCTGGTGACCAACGACAAGCATGATGTGCTGGCAACCGCCTATGCGCCCACCAAGCCCAACTACGCCAAGCAGTCGCCATTCGCTTCTCTCCTGAAGACCGAGAAGGAGCAGGGGCGTTTCTTCCCGCCGATCGAGAAGAACGATCATGGCTGGGCCGGAACGGCGCTGCCGCCGCACGTCTTCAACAAACGAGAGCAGCAGTGTCTGGCCTCGGGCATCTACTTCGAGGCGCGCGGTGAGCCGGTCAAGGGACAGGCTGCCGTCGCCCAGGTGATTCTCAACCGGGTGCGCAATCCGGCCTATCCCAATACCGTGTGTCGCGTGGTTTACCAGAACAAGCGCTGGCGCAACCGTTGCCAGTTTTCCTTCGCCTGCGATGGTATTCGCGATCGCGTTCGCTCGAAGCGGCACTGGTCCATGGCCAAGGACATTGCGATGGCGGTAACGGCCGGCAAGATCTGGCTGGATCAGGTCGGCTCATCGACCCACTACCACGCTGTCTATGTGCGGCCGAAATGGGCGCGCAAGATGAGGCGCGTCGGCCGCATCGGCCTGCACATTTTCTATCGCACCCACGGTGGTGGCTGGAGCTGATCCAGCCCGGCCCGAACCGTTCCCTCGATCCGTTGAAATCGGGGCATTGTGCCGCAATGCATCATTTATCTGTGCAGCGCTGCCTCCGGGATTCCTCAATTGTCGCCTAAGATGCTGATTTTGTTTGCTTAATTGTTGGGCGAAAGCGCTGCCAATCTGCCTTGACTTGGCATGGGCGTAAAACTATGTTGCGCGCGACTTTGGAACGGTCCCGTTCAAGGTCGCCTATCGGCACGTGGAGCGCGACTTTCATGCGAAAACCAGCGCAAAACGGAGGGTCATCGGATCCTGCGAGCGGCGAAGAAGAACGGGAAAACCGGACTGACAGTCTGGAAGAGCGTCGCAGGCGTTTGGGGGAAAAACTTGCTTCCCACGAGCCCGACGGCAAACCGACGGGAAAAGAGGGGACGGCGGGGTCGTCCTACGCCAAGGCGTTTCAGCTCTCGACGGAATTTGTCGCAGCGATCTTTGTTGGCGCGCTTCTCGGCTATCTTCTGGACCGTTTTCTTGGCACCACGCCCTGGGGGATGATCGTCTTTCTGCTGCTGGGGTTTGTTGCAGGGGTACTGAATGTCATGCGTTCGGCCGGGCTGGTTGCCGACAATCGCCCGCCGCAAGGCACGGACAGGAACGACAACGAAGGCTGACAGGGCCGGTACAAAGAAAGAGGCATACGGGTGGCAAACGATCCGATTAGCCAATTCCAGATCAGCAAGCTCGTTCCGATCGAAGTGGGCGGTCTCGATTTCTCCTTTACCAACTCGTCGCTTTACATGGTCGCGACTGTCGCGGTGGCATCAGCGTTCCTGTTTCTGACCACATCCAATCGCGGCATGGTGCCGACCAGGCTGCAGTCGATTTCCGAAATGGGCTACGAGTTCGTGGCCTCGATGTTACGCGACGGCGCCGGATCCGGGGGGATGCGATTCTTCCCCATGGTTTTCACGCTGTTCATGTTCGTGCTGGTGGCCAACCTGCTCGGCATGTTCCCCTATTTCTTCACCGTCACGAGCCATATCATCGTCACCTTCGTGCTGGCCATGCTGGTGATCGGGACGGTCGTGGTCTATGGCTTCATGAAGCACGGCCTCGGGTTCCTGAAACTGTTCGTTCCGAGCGGTGTCCCCGGGGTGCTGCTGCCGCTGGTGGTGGCGATTGAGGTTATTTCTTTCCTGTCGCGTCCCATCAGCCTGTCGGTGCGTCTGTTCGCCAACATGCTGGCCGGCCACATCACGCTCAAGGTTTTTGCCGGGTTTGTCACCTCGCTCAGCGCCCTCGGTGCGCTGGGGATCGGCGGTGCGATCCTTCCTCTCATCATGACCGTCGCTCTGACCGGTCTCGAATTTCTGGTCGCTTTCCTGCAGGCCTACGTCTTTGCGGTGCTGACATGCATGTATCTCAACGACGCCCTGCATCCGGGCCACTAGGAGTAGTCATTGGCGGAACCTCCGCCAGTCCAACAGCCGCAACAATCCCATCGAAGGAGTTCACCATGGAAGCGGAAGCAGCAAAATACATCGGCGCGGGCATCGCATGTCTGGGCATGGGCGGCGCCGGTATCGGCCTCGGCACCATTTTCGGCAACTACCTGTCGGGCGCCCTGCGTAACCCGTCGGCTGCAGACGGCCAGTTCGGCCGCCTGATCTTCGGCTTCGCCGTGACGGAAGCCCTGGGCATCTTCTCGCTGCTGGTTGCCCTTCTTCTGCTGTTCGCCGTCTAATCGACGGATCGTTATGTCCGGTCGCGTCGTGGGCGCGGCCGCCGGGCCGATTGGCCCAGACAAAGCCGCCATCCGTCGGAATGCGGAAAAGCGGCTTATGACTTGGAGACGAACATGCTTGTGACAGCGGCCTATGCTGCGGAAGCCGAACAGGCGGCTGGCGGATTTCCGCCATTCGACAGTTCGACCTTTCCGTCACAGATCCTGTGGCTGGTCATTACCTTCGGCCTGTTTTACCTGTTCATGCAACGGGTGGTGCTGCCTCGTATTGCCAGCATCCTCGAGACACGCCGTGACCGCATTGCGCAGGACCTGAACGAGGCCAACCGGCTCAAGGAAGAGGCCGACCAGGCCTTTGCTGCCTATGAGCAGGATCTGGCCGATGCCAAGGGCAAGGCGCATGAGATCGCTCAAGCCGCGCGCGACTCGGCCAAAGCTGACGCGGATGCGGAACGCAGCAAGCTCGAAGCAGAGGTAACCGAGAAGATCGAAAAGGCAGAGGCCGAGATCGCCGAGGTTACCAAGAAAGCATTGGCGGAAGTCGACACGATTGCAGCTGATACCACAGCGGCGATCGTCAAGCAGCTGATCGGCGGCACGGTGACCAAGGCCAGTGCCAACGCGGCCGTGAAGGCCGCGGCGCAGGGAGGCGAATAGAATGGACGCCACTTTCTGGGCCCTGATCTCCCTGATCCTCTTCATGGCCATCATCTTCTACATGAAGGTGCCTGGTATGATTACCGGATCGCTTGACACGAGAGCCGATCGTATCCGCAACGAACTCGACGAGGCGCGGCGCCTTCGCGAAGAGGCACAGCAACTGCTGGCCGAATATCAGCGCAAGCGCAAGGATGCGGAAAAGGAAGCATCCGAACTGATTGCCGCGGCTGAACACGAGGCCGCCGGCCTGGTCGCCGAAGCACGTCAGAAGACCGAGGACTACGTCCAGCGGCGCACCGCCATGGCGGAGCAGAAAATCGCTCTGGCGGAATCGGAAGCTGTCAACGAGGTGCGCCGCCAGGCCATCGATATCGCGGTTGCTGCCGCCGAGACGCTGATCGCCGACAAGGTCGATGACGAAAAGGCTGGTTCGCTGTTCACCCAGTCCGTCAAGGAACTGAAGGCCAAGCTGAACTGATCCTCTTGGACAAGAACAACTTTTGAAAAGCCGGGGCTCGTTGCTCCGGCTTTTTGCATTTCCGGCGAGAATGCGCTAACGGGTTGACCTCACCGTGTGGGCAATGCCTCACGGTGGTTCGTTCTCAGGGCGGGGTGAAATTCCCCACCGGCGGTGACGAGCAGGCCATCGGTTCTCCGAAGGTCCGGTCGAAGCCCGCGAGCGCCTGTGCCGCCCGGTACGGGGTCAGCAGATTCGGTGCAATTCCGAAGCCGACGGTTACAGTCCGGATGGAAGAGAGCGGGTAAGTCGCTGGCGTGGACTACGGTCGCCCGGCGGCGCCGACCTTGTGCAAGCCCTTGCGGCTATGGAAGGTCGTGCCTGTTTGCCCTGATTCCTGGTGGTTCTTTGAGAGGAACATCTGATGAATCAGACAACAATCACTCAAAACAGACTTTTTGCGTTCAACAACCCGGCTGTTGCCGGCGGACTTTACATGATCGCCGCCGGCGCCGCATTCGCGGTGGTCAATGTCAGCGTTCAGGCGGCGACCATGAGCTTCGGGATGACGTCGGCGTCGGCGGCGTTCTGGCAGTATTTCGTGGCTCTGGTGTGCGGTCTCCCGTGGATCGTGCGCACCGGGCTCGATGTGCTGAAAACCCGGCATCTGACGGCCCATGTGCTACGGGTTGCATTTGCCGCGATCGGTGTGCAGTTCTGGGTCGCCGGGCTTGCCAGCGTTCCGATCTGGCAGGCAATCGCCCTGATCATGACGTCGCCGTTCTTTGTCACCGCCGGTGCCGGATTGTTGCTCGGCGAGCGCGTCGGAGTATCCCGCTGGTTGGCCACCTTGGTCGGCTTTGCGGGCGGCATGATCATTCTTGCGCCCTGGTCCGATGCGTTTTCGGTGGAAGCGCTCTATCCGGTGGCCGCCGCCGTATTCTGGGCCGCCACGTCGTTGATGACCAAGCGGTTGACCCGCAGTGAATCGACCGAGACCGTCACGCTCTATCTGCTCCTGTTGCTGACGCCCATCAATGCGGTCCTGGCCGTGTCTTCGGGCGGTGGCTTTGCCATACCGGGTGCTTCAGGCCTGGCCCTGATCGTACTGGCCGGTGTTCTGCTGATGGTCGCCCAGTTCTTCATCGTCAAGGCCTATGCCAGCGCGGATGCCGCCTATGTACAGCCTTTCGACCACATCAAGCTGCCGCTCAACGTGCTTGCCGGCTGGATCGTCTTCGGCTTCGTCCCAGGCGGAAACCTCTGGTTCGGATCGCTGCTGATCGTATCGGCGTCGCTCTACATTGCTCACCGAGAGTCTCGACGATCCTCATAACCGAGATGCCATGGCTTATTCACGGCATCCCTGTGCGGTGAATAGGCTTGTCATTCGGGGAAGACAGAAAAGCAGCTAGGCCGGATCGTCCACTTTGATCGGCCTAAAGCTCATGCGATGCAGCGGGCAGGGGCCATTGTCGGCTATCGCCCGTCTATGCGCCGCTGTGGCATAACCGACATGGCGCTCGAAACCGTAGGCTGCAAAGCAGCCCGCGGCGCGTTGCATCATGCGGTCGCGTGTCACCTTTGCGACGATGGAGGCCGCGGCAATTGACAGCGACCGGGCATCGCCCTTGATGACAGCCTTGGCGGGACAAGCAAGATCCGGCGGCACGTCGCGACCGTCGATGAGGGCGAATTCAGCCGGACGTGGCAGATTGCCAATGGCCCGGCGTAGCGCATCGAGACTGGCGCGCAGAATGTCAGACCGGTCAATGTGCCCGGGGCTCGACGTTGCGATGGACACCTCTGACCGGGCGAGAATCAGGTCGAACAACTCTTCACGCCTGGCCGCGGTCAGTTTCTTTGAATCATCCAGTCCTGCCGGAATGGAATTCGGGTCGAGGATGACGGCGGCGGCGACTACCGGCCCGGCCAACGGTCCTCGGCCGGCTTCGTCGGCGCCGGCAACCGGCAGCCGGTGCGCGCCTGCCTCGGTCTCCATAGAGAAATCGGGCGTCAGATCCTTTAGCTCGAAAAGGCTGGCCTGACGCGATTTGGATTTGGATCGGGAAGGAGAATCGGGTGACGCGCGGGGCATGATCGGCAAACTCGCACGGTCACCCGATTCTCTGCAAGTCCCTCCTTTGAGAGCAGTTCATCCGGTCGGGGAAATCCGGAAAAAACCGTCTCAATGTCTGAAATCCGGGGTACGGCTCAGGTCGGATTTCAGGTGCGGCTGCGGAGGGAGCCGCCGTCACGGCCGCAGGTCGGGGAAACGGTCGTGACGGTGGGTTCAAAAACCAGGACTAAAGCAGATTCAGTTGAACTCCTGCTCCTGATGGTGGCACGAACTGGTCGGTGCGCAGGGTTCGCCATTTGCTGTCGAGGCCCAGCCGTTTCGAGGCGATCTCAAAACGCCGCGCCAACTGCCACGCATAGGGCCCGTTGCCCTTCATGCGCTTGCCGAATTCCGAATCGTAGTCCTTGCCGCCACGCATCGATCGGATCAGCGACATGACATGCCGGTAGCGGTCGGGATAGTGACGCAGCAGCCAGTCCCTGAACAACGGACTGACCTCAAGCGGCAGCCGCAACAGGATGTAGCTGGCGGTTACCGCGCCAGCCGCCTTGGCGGAATCGAGAATGCGCTCGATTTCGTGGTCGTTCAGCCCTGGAACGATGGGCGAAGCCATCACCGCGACCGGTATGCCGGCCTCCGACAGGCCGCGGATCGCTTCAAGCCGCCTGGGCGGAGTTGCCGCCCTGGGTTCCATCGTGCGGGCAAGCTTGCGGTCGAGCGTCGTCACCGAAACGGCCACCTTGACCAGATTCTTTTCCGCCATCTGTTTCAGGATGTCGATGTCGCGCAGCACCAGCGATGACTTGGTCACGATCCCGACCGGATGATTGCAGGCATTGAGCACTTCCAGAAGCTGCCGGGTGATCCGCCATTCCTTCTCGATCGGCTGATACGGATCCGTGTTGGTGCCCATGGCGATGACGCGCGGCTCGTAATCGGGTTTGGACAATTCCCTTTCCAGCAGCTTTGCGGCGTCCGGTTTGGCAAACAGCCGGCTTTCAAAATCGAGCCCGGCCGAAAGACCCATGAAGGTGTGGGTTGGCCGCGCAAAACAATAGATGCAGCCGTGTTCGCAGCCGCGATAGGCATTGATCGAACGGTCGAAGGAAAGGTCCGGAGAATTGTTGCGCGTGATGATCGTGCGGGGTTTCTCCACCTGCACTTCGGTCTTGAACGCTGGAAGATCTTCCAGGCTTTCCCAGCCGTCGTCGAAGGCGTGGCGGGTCTGGGCCTCGAAACGGCCGCTCGGATTGATGCCGGCGCCGCGACCGCGGCGTTTGCTGTGATCGATACGAAGGCCCGATTGCGCTGCCAGCGCATCGGCCACGTCGGCCTGGTTCGCCGGATGCAGCGCCTGCTGCCTGAAATGCTCCAACTCGCTCATGTCCGCTCCCATCTTGTGAAAATATTCCTAACAGGAACATGAGAACATATCAAGAACAAATATAGGAAGTCGCGTTCGCCTTTAAAGGCCGGCACCGGATGATGATCCGTTGACGCGGCCGGTTCGCGGTGCGAGCTTCCGGACAACGACGATCCGCCAACAGGAGCCGAATCAGATGACCGCTGCAACCGCCAAGAAAGTCGCCGTCGAACAGGATGGAGCGATCACGGTCGTCACCATCAACCGGCCTGACCAGCGAAACGCGGTCGATCCCGAGACGGCCAGCCTGCTGGACGAGGCCTTTGCCGCCTTCGACGCCGATAGTGAAAAGGCCGTGGCGATCCTGACGGGTGCAGGCCAGGGTTTCTGCGCCGGCTTCGATCTCAAGACTGTTTCCGAGGGTACCCTGACTTACGATCCGCATGGCGGCGGTCCGATGGGGCCGACGCGGCGATTGCTGTCGAAGCCGGTGATTGCGGCCGTCGAAGGTTATGCTGTCGCTGGAGGCCTCGAACTCGCCCTGTGGTGCGATATGCGTGTGGCTTCGGCGTCAGCGGTGTTCGGTGTCTATTGTCGCCGTTGGGGTGTGCCGTTGATTGACGGCGGCAACGTCAGGCTGCCGCGTCTCATCGGTCACAGCCGCGCCATGGACATGATCCTGACCGGGCGTCCGGTCGAGGCCGAAGAGGCCTTGCAGTTCGGGCTGGCCAATCGGCTCGTGCCGGAGGGAAGGGCACTCGATGAGGCGCTGATAATCGCTCATGAACTGGCCCGTTTCCCTCAGACCTGCCTGCGCACCGACCGCATGACCGCTCACCGGCAATGGGGAATGGACATTGACGCGGCACTCGCCCATGAGGCCGTCGAAGGTGTGCGTCCGTTGCAGGAGGATGCCCAATCCGGCGCGTCCCGGTTCGCTTCCGGGCTGGGTCGGTCGGGCGACTTCGAGAGTATCTGAAACAGCTCTATTTGCTGCGTTTCAGGTGCTCATCGAGCCGCGGCATGATTTCGATGAAGTTGCACGGCATGTGGCGATAATCGAGCTGCGCCTCGAGAATACCGTCCCAGGCGTCCTTGCAGGCCCCGGGTGAGCCAGGCAACACGAAGACATAGGTCGCGTCAATGACACCGCCGGTGGCGCGCGACTGGATCGTCGACGTGCCGATCTTGTCATAGGAAATGCGGTGGAAGACTTCCGAGAACCCGTCCATCTGCTTGTCGAACAGCGGCGTGACGGCTTCCGGTGTGACGTCGCGACCGGTGAAGCCGGTTCCGCCCGTCGTGATGATTGCGTCGATCTCGGGATCTTCCGCCCAGCCTTTTACCCTGCCGGCAATCAGGTCCACATCGTCGGTGACGATATCGCGGTCGGCCAGCACATGGCCGGCTTTTTCAATGCGCGCTGCCAGGGTGGCGCCTGATTTGTCATCCTCAAGACTGCGACTGTCCGAAACGGTCAGCACGGCAATGCGGATCGGAATGAAAGGTCTTGACTCGTCGATACGGTTCATGAGCGCTCAACCGGGTAGTGTGGATGTGGCGCAGACATACCATGTCGGATGGGTGCTGCGAATGGCATTGGCTGCATCTGCGGCCTTTTGCCCGTCACCATAGATACCGAAACAGGTCGCGCCCGAACCAGACATGCGGGCGATCAGCGCACCGTTGTCGGAAAGCGCCGACCGGCATTCGGCCACAGCCGGCAGCACGGTCTCCGCAGGTGGTTCGAGGTCATTGCGCATGGACGTCAGGGCGGTGATCCAATCTTCACCCGAGCCGCCGGTGGGGAGAATGATGCCGGGGTTCGTCTTGTGTGTCAGCCGCTTGAAGACCTCCGGTGTGGAGACCGCGAGATTCGGATTGACCAGCACCATTGGCATCGTCGGCAGCGCTGAAACCGGTTCGATCTCATCACCGATGCCGGCGGCGAACAGAGGCTTTGAGGCCAGACACATTGGAACATCGGCACCGAGAGCAACGCCGATACCCGCAAGCTCCGCATCGCCGTGAGGTAAAGACCAGAGCTGCCGCAGCCCGCGCAAACAGGCAGCGGCGTCGGCCGAGCCGCCTCCTATTCCCGATGCCACCGGCAGGTTCTTCTCCAGCTGGATTGATACCGGACGTGAACTTCTGGAATCAGCCCGCAAGGCATCGCGGGCGTCTAGCACGAGATTGCCACTGTCGCCCGACAACGCCGGGGCAAACGGACCACAGATGGTGAAGGCGTCAGACTGCGCATCCTGAACGGTCAGGCGGTCTCCAACGTCCGCAAAGGCCACAATCGTCTCGATCAGATGATATCCGTCGGAACGGTGCCCGGTCACATGAAGCGCCAGATTGATTTTCGCAGGAGCGAACTCCTCGACGATGTCGGGCATCAAGGCAGGATGATGACCTGACCCGGGTAGATGCGATCGGCGTCACCATTCAGCGCTGGATTGGCGCGCAGAATATCGGGATAGCGATTGCCGTCGCCCAGAACCTCATCGGCTATGGTCCAAAGCGTCTCGCCCGGCTTAACGGTGTAGCTTGCCTTGGTCGGCTCGACATCGGTTTCCAATTCACCGTTTCGTTCACCGTTTTCCGGCTTGCGGATATTCTGGCTCTCATCATCCGGTGTCTTGGAGGCGGATGGTGCCGGATCGACGACCGGCGGCATCCCGGCGGCAATCTTCTGTTCTATCTTCGGAACTTCCGTCAGTTCGGGTTCCATCGTCAGGGCGCGTTCCCACTGATATCGCGCTTCCAGCTTTCGGCCGGCGCGCCAGTAGGCATCGCCCAGGTGATCGTTGATCGTCGGATCGCCGGGGCGCAGTTCGACTGCCCGTTCAAGCTCGTTTACAGCGTTCTCGTAGTCGCCCAGCCGGTAGTAGGCCCACCCGAGCGAGTCGACGATATAGCCGTCATTGGGCCGCAACCGGACGGCCTCCCGGATCAGGTCCATACCTTCATCCAGGTTGATATTCATGTCGATCCAGGAATAGCCGAGATAGTTCATCACCTGCGGCTGGTTTGGATAGAGCTCAAGTGAACGCTGGAAATTGGGTTCCGCCTTCGGCCATTCCTTCAGCCGCTCATAGGCGATGCCGCGCTGGAAGAAGATGTTCCAGTGTCCACGATTGGGCAGGATTCCAATGGCGTCCACGGCCTTGTCGTAATTGTCGGCCATCTCCCGATACGACTTGGCATCGGACAGGACGCTGCCATAGGCCAGGTAGGACCGCATGTCCTTCGGGTCCTGATCGATCAGGTTCTTGAGATGGGTCTTGGCTTCTTCAAGGCGGCCGAGATCGGCGAGATTGAGGCCCAGCTGAAGTTCCGACACGCGGTGCATGATGGAATCTTCCGGAACCCGCCCATAGATCTCAATCGCCTGTTCGGGCTTGCCCAGGTTTTCGGCGAGACTGCCGAGCATGACCAGCGTCGCTGCATTTTCAGGATCCAGCGAATGGGCAAAATTGAGATAGAGCGATACGAAATCTTCCGCGCCGCTGCGGTTGAGGGCGCTGCCGATCGTGTAAAGCACCGCCGATGCGCCTTCGGCGGCATTATGGATATCAGCCCCAGGCGGATCTCCTGCTTCGATCCTCTGCTGCAACGCTTTCAGCGGTGCGTAGCTGGAGGAAAAGGCATTGCCGGTCGCGATGGCGTCACGTGCCTTTTGGGCATTTCCCTCGCGAGCCTCCATGGCAGCCAGCGACATGGCCGCACGAATATAGGTGTCGGGAGCCGTGCCGGCGCTGTTCTGATCGGTGATGATGGCGGTGTAGAGACGCCGCGCGCCCGCAATGTCACCACTCGCCTCGTGCATGGCAGCCTGGTTGAAAGCCTTGAAGATGCCGTACCACTCAGGCCCCTGAAGCTCATCGATGGTGGTGTGGGCCTTGTCGGTCTTGCCGTCGCCATAGAGCGCCCAGGCCTGCAACAGGCCATAGACCAGCCGCTCCAGATCATTGATGCCGGCATAATCGAGCAGATTTTGTGCCTTGGTATATTGCCGCTGGCGCAACGCATCGATGCCGAGCGCCATCCGCGACACGTTCTCCAGAAGCGGATCGCCCTTCAATTCATCGGCGATCGCAACGCCTTCGTCGAACATCCCGTTGTTGAACAACAGCACCATGAGCCGCTGTTTGATGTCGGCGTTGTCCGGCTCGAAACGCAGTGCCTTTCGGTAGAGGCTGATGGCCGTGTCGAGATCACGGTCCGTTTCGGCCGTTCTGCCGGCAAGAACCGCTCCGGCAAAACTGCGTACAGTTGCGCCGTCGAAGCTCGTTTCATCGCTGGCCGCCCAGGAAGGGACGGTCGCCAGTGCGGTTGCAGCCGCGAGGCTCGCGATCAGAAGAAGTCTTTTTGGCTGCATCACAAACGGTCCCGCGAATTCGATGATGATTCACACCACCACAATATGGTTCAAAGCATGGCTTTTTTCAGCCCCTGCGGCAAGCTCACAAAGAGTTCAGAACGGGTTGGCCACAGCAACCTCGCGTGCCGTGTGGTTTTGCAACAACGTTTCGGTGCATGGAACGTGGTCTGGACGCCGATCTCAAAGATCGGCGACGATGTGCTTGATCTGGCGGATCGTGTCGATATCAGGTGCCGAGGCTTGAAAGCCGAAGCCGAAACGATGGGTGCCGGTTGGCGGTTCTGGCTTTTGGGACGCAAAGGAACCGTGTATCTCCCGTACACCGGTCCGCCCCACGATCCGGGCGACATTGTCTTCACTGATGCCGTTTCCGGCCATGACCGACAGTCGGTTTCCTGCCCGTTGGACAATCGAAGCCAGCATGTCGGCCCCGGCTTCCGCAGTTGCGGCTCCGCCGGAGGTCAGGATGCGGTCGACACCAATGTCGATGGCTTTGTCGACGGCATCAACCGGATCTTCGAGAAGATCGAAGGCGCGATGCAGGGTCTTTCCCATGTTTCCGGCTGCTGCCACCAGCCTGTTCATGGCCGAAACGTTCAGTGCGTCATCCGCCGTCGCACCAAAAACGACACCTGCAAGGCCAAGATCAGCTGCCCTGCGGATGTCTTCTTCCATTACAGCAATGTCATCGGGCGAATAGTCAAACCCACCGGCATGCGGTCGGATCATGGCAAATGTCGGTGTGTCGGTTTCGGCGGCGGCGCGCATGAAGCCGTCGCTGGGCGTCAAACCGCCCAGTGCGAGCGCTGAACACAATTCGATACGGTCGGCGCCGCCACGGATTGCGGCGTGCAGGGACTGTATCGAGTCCACACAGACTTCCACCAGGACAGGCATGTCGGAACCGATGGTGTTAGCTGACCCGGCTGATGCAGAAATCGATCACTTCCAGCATGGCGTCCTTGGCGGGCGTATCGGCCATGGGCGCCAATGCATCGCGGGCCATTGCGCCGTAGTGCTCGGCGCGTGCGATCGTGTCGTTGAGTGCGTTGGAACGAGCAATCAATCCGCGCGCGGTTTCCAGTGCCGCCTCGTCGCACTGGCCGTCTTCGATGGCCGAGCGCCAGAAGTTCCTGTCTTCGTCGCTGCCGCGACGATAGGCCAGCACTACGGGCAGCGTGATCTTTCCTTCGCGAAAATCATCACCGACATTCTTGCCCAGTTCCTGGGCTTTGCCGCCATAGTCCAGCGCATCGTCCACGAGTTGGAAGGCGAGGCCAAGATTGGTGCCGTAGGACCGCAGCGCATCGCGCTCGGCCTTTCCTGCACCGGCAATGATCGGACCGACTTCTGCCGCAGCCGAGAAAAGTGCTGCGGTCTTGGCGCGAATGACGGCCATGTAGTCGTCTTCGGTGGTTTCCATGTTCTTGGCCACCGAAAGCTGCAGCACTTCGCCCTCGGCAATCACGGCCGCCGCATCGGATAGAACGTCAAGTGCGTCCAGCGACCCAACCTCGACCATCATCTTGAAGGCCTGACCCAGGAGAAAGTCTCCAACCAGAACACTGGCCTGGTTGCCCCAGATCATGCGTGCCGTCGATTTGCCGCGTCGCAGATCGCTTTCATCGACCACATCGTCATGCAGCAGCGTCGCCGTGTGCATGAATTCGACGCTGGTCGCCAGTTTGACATGACCGGTGCCCTGGTAACCGAACATTCCGGCAGCAGCGAGAGTCAGCATCGGCCTGAGCCGTTTTCCGCCTGACGAAATCAGGTGGTTGGCGACTTCCGGTATCATCTCGACGTCCGAGCCCGCCTTGGACAAAATGAGCTGGTTGACGCGCTCCATGTCCGGTCGCGTCAGATCAACCAGCGGCTTGACCGACGCGGCGGTAACTTTGTCCTCTAACGGGATAACGACGCCCAATTCACTCACTCCTGTTGCTCTTTCTTAACCATAGAAACTGGCTTGTGCGGCGACAAGTGATGAATCGACGCACCGTCTTGCCAATGAATCAAATCCGCGTGGGTGTTCGCGGACGGGTGTCGCGGCAAGAATTTGCCTATATAAGGCGGACTGGAATTCGGCCCAATGGATGCTTGTCGAAAAGGCCATCGCTACGATGGAAGAACTGATCAGAACCAACAATGTCGTGACGCTTTCCTTTGTGGGCACGCTGCTCAAGGAAGCCGGCATTCAGCATTTCGTCGCCGACGAGAACATGAGCGTCATGGACGGCTCCATCAACGCACTGTCGCGCCGGCTGATGGTTGATTCCGAACGCATAGAAGAAGCCCGCAGGCTTGTGGAAGGAGCCGGTCTCGGCGCCGAACTGCGGCATCGTGATTGATGAGCGGCCAGGACCTGCCGGACGCAACCGTCGACGCGTTTCACCGCGGCGGGTTCCACCTGGTTCAACCGAAAGGAAAAGGGCACAGAGCGGGATTGGATCCGATGCTTCTGGCTGCCCTGGTGAAGGATGGCGCAACCGGCCGGCTGGCTGATTTCGGTGCGGGATCGGGAGCAGCTGGTCTCGCTGTGGCGAGTCGTGTCCCGACGCTGAACATCACGCTGGTGGAACGCTCGGAGGTCATGGCAGAGTTTGCACGTCGCACTGTTGATCTTGAGCAGAACGCGGCATTTGCCGGACGGATTAATGTCCTCCAGGCAGACGTGACGCTTTCCGGTGCCGCACGTGTTTCCGCCGGCCTGGCAGACGATACTTTCGACCATGTCATCATGAACCCTCCCTTCAACGATGGTGCCGATCGCCGGACGCCGGATCCGTTAAAGGCCGAGGCACACGCGATGGATGGGCGGGTGTTTCCCGACTGGGTTCGCACGGCTGGCGCCGTATTGCGCCCCGGCGGTCAGATGTCGCTGATTGCCCGTCCGCAATCGCTGTCGCAAATTCTCGAGGCCTGCCGCAACCGCTTCGGCGGCCTCCATCTCACGCCCGTTCATGCCCGGCCCGGCGAAGATGCGTTTCGGTTGTTGGTGACCGGCATCAAAGGCAGTCGCGCACGCCTTACCTTGCGCCCCCCGCTCCATGTGCACGAAGCCGGAGAGCGGGCCTTTTCGCCCGTTGTCGACGACCTGAACAACGGCCGCGCCTATATTCGGCGCTAGCCGTGCACCCGGCCATTGTGTTTGCGGCCGAAATACATACATCTGCTGGCAGAAACTTCTTACCAGAGGCAGCAAACATGGCGTTTTACCACTCACTTCTTCCCCGTCGACTGCGTAGGAAAGAGGTGACGATCCCGGTGATCCAGCTACAGGGCATGATCATGTCGGGTGGCTCGCAATTTCGCCCGACGCTCAGTCTGGCCTCGGTATCCCCGTTGCTCAACAAGGCGTTCGCCGACAAGCGGGCTCCGGCGGTGGCCATTTCCATCAATTCCCCCGGCGGGTCTGCTGTTCAGTCGCGACTGATCTTTCGCCGAATTCGCGATCTCGCCGAGGAAAAGGACAAACAGGTCCTGATTTTCGTCGAGGACTTGGCGGCGTCGGGCGGCTACATGATCGCCTGCGCCGGTGACGAGATCATCGCCGATCCGTCCTCCATTGTCGGTTCGATCGGTGTCGTTGCCGCAGGGTTCGGATTTCCCGACCTGTTGAAGAAAATCGGCGTGCAGCGTCGTGTTTACACAGCGGGCAAGAACAAGGTCACACTCGATCCGTTTCAATCGGAGAAAAAGGCCGATGTCGATCATCTCAAGGCCCTGCAGCTTGAGGTGCACGAAACCTTCATCGAGCTCGTCAAGGAACGGCGCGGCGACAAACTTGCCGACAATGACGACCTGTTTACCGGCATGTTCTGGTCCGGTGTGAAGGGATTGGAACTCGGCCTAGTCGACGGCTTGGGTGACATGCGATCGGTCCTCAAGGAGCGGTTCGGTGACAAGACCCGCATGCGGCTGATCACCTCGCCGCGCGGCCTGTTCGGTCGACGCACCCCGGGAGCTGCGGCCGGAGGTCTCGCCAGTCGGTTCGCCGCCGAGACGGCTTCCGGACTTGTCGAAGCGGCCGAGGAACGCGCATTATGGGGCCGTTACGGCCTTTGATCCGAGACCCGGGGAGGATGCCTGAATGGCGCAAGTGTTATTGCTGGTCGGAGTCGGCATCGTCGGATGGCTTGGTTACAAGCGTTTCCTGAAGGAAGCCGAACGGGTAAGCAAATCGGTTCGGCGCGCCGAAAAGGAAGCCGAAACCGGCGCCGCCGGCACTTTGGTCGAAGACCCGAAAACCGGCGAATACCGGGTGGAACGCAAGGACGATACGACCTGAACCTCCAAATTGCCGCTATCGCGTGCTGTGACCCTTGACCCGACACAGCGCCCGTGGCACCTGTCCGGCGCATTTTCTTTTCGTTCCGGACACCAAAATGACTGCCGCTGAGCGCACGCTGCCGCCACACATGCATCCAACCCGATCGTTTCAGGGCCTCATCCTTGCCCTGCATGAATACTGGGCCGACTATGGCTGTGTCATTCTGCAGCCTTACGACATGGAGGTCGGCGCCGGCACCTTCCACCCGGCAACGACATTGCGGTCGCTGGGACCACGTCCCTGGAACGCGGCCTATGTGCAGCCGTCACGGCGGCCAACCGACGGCAGGTATGGCGAAAACCCCAACCGTTTGCAGCATTACTACCAGTATCAGGTGCTGCTGAAACCATCGCCGCCGGATCTGCAGGACCTTTACCTGGGCTCGCTGAGAGCGATTGGTATCGATCCGCTGTTGCATGACATTCGCTTCGTCGAGGACGACTGGGAGAGCCCGACCCTTGGTGCCTGGGGTCTTGGATGGGAATGCTGGTGCGACGGCATGGAGGTTTCGCAGTTCACCTATTTCCAGCAGGTCTGCGGTATCGAGTGCGCGCCGGTTGCCGGCGAGCTCACCTACGGGCTTGAGCGGCTAGCCATGTATGTTCAGGGCGTCGACAATGTCTACGATCTGAATTTCAATGGCCGTGAAAACGGCAAGGTTACCTATGGCGACGTCTTCCTGCAGGCTGAGCAGGAATATTCGCGCCACAATTTCGAATATGCCGATACGTCGGTGCTCTTGCGTCATTTCGACGATGCCGAAGCGGAATGCAAGGCACTTCTGGAAATGGGTGCCGTGGAGGATCCGTCTTCAGTGCACAAATGTGTGCTGCCGGCCTATGATCAGTGCATCAAGGCTTCCCACGTCTTCAACCTGCTTGACGCGCGCGGCGTGATTTCGGTCACGGAACGTCAGAGCTACATTCTGCGGGTGCGCAATCTCTCGAAAATGTGCGGCGAAGCGTTTCTGCAGACCGACGCCGGCGGCAATTCAAGCGGCGGCTGACGCCTGACATGCCCAACCTAGCCCGACAGACCATGTGACGAACCATGCCCGACCTGTTGCTCGAACTCCGATCCGAAGAAATCCCCGCCCGCATGCAGCGCAAGGCAGCGGGCGACCTGAAAAAGCTGGTCACCGATGGCCTGGTCGACGCCGGCCTGACCTATGAGGCTGTGCGCGACTATTGGACGCCGCGCCGTCTGACGCTGGACATCCGGGGCCTCAGCGCCCGGTCAGCAGATGTCCGCGAAGAGCGCAAGGGACCGCGCACAGACGCACCGGAGAAAGCCGTCGCCGGTTTCCTCAGAGGGGCAGGACTGGCGTCCGTCGATGACGCGGAAGTCAGGACGGATCCCAAAAAGGGCGATTTCTACGTTGCGGTCATTGAGAAACCCGGCCGCGCGGCGGAGGAAATCATAGCCGAGACCGTTCCGGCTGTGATCCGCAACTTTCCGTGGCCGAAATCGATGCGCTGGGGCCGCGCGTCTGAAACGCCCGGCGCGTTGCGCTGGGTGCGGCCGTTGCAATCGATCGTCTGCACCTTCGGCCCTGAAACGGAAGAACCGGTTGTGGTGGAATTCGAGGTCGGTGGCGTGCGCTCCGGCAACATCACTTATGGCCATCGCTTCCACGCGCCCGACCCGATCACCGTGCGCCGCTTCGACGATTATGTTGAGCAGCTGGAGCGGGCCAAGGTGGTGCTCGATGCAGACCGGCGCAAGGAAATCATCAAGACGGATGCTCTCAACCTCGCCTTTGCCCAGGGACTTGAACTGGTTGAGGACGAAGGCCTGCTTGAAGAAGTGGCCGGGTTGGTGGAGTGGCCGGTGGTGCTGCTGGGCGAGTTCGACGCCGACTTTCTTTCGATCCCGCCGGAAGTCATCCGGCTGACGATCAAGGAAAACCAGAAGTGCTTCGTACTGCGATCGCAAGACGGTTCGGGAGACCTTACCAACCGCTTCGTGATAACCGCCAATGTCGAAGCCAGTGACGGCGGTGCCGAGATAACCCGCGGGAACGGCAAGGTGGTTCGGGCGCGTCTCGCGGATGCCCTGCATTTCTGGAAGACTGACCAGGCCAACCTGCCTGATTTGGCCGAGCTTGAAGCGTCTGCCGACAAATTCGGGCTCGACCTGGCGAAACCGCTTGACCAGCGAATGGCAAAGCTCGATGCGCTTGATGTCACCTTCCACGCCAAGCTCGGAACCCAGGGCGCGCGGGTGGCGCGCATACGCGAGTTGGCCGCCCGTCTTGCTCCGCTTGTGGCGGGACAGTCGTCGTTCGCTGACGACCCCAAGGCGATGGCTGCAGCGGTCGACCGCGCGTCGATACTGGCAAAGGCCGATCTGACGACGGAAGCGGTCGGCGAGTTTCCCGAATTGCAGGGCGCGATGGGCCGCAAATACGCGCTGCTCCAGGGTGAATCGGATAGCGTCGCTGCCGCTCTCGAAGAACACTACAAACCCCAGGGACCGTCGGACGATGTGCCGAACGATCCGGTTTCCATCGTCGTCGCCCTTGCAGACAAACTGGACACACTCATCGGCTTTTGGGCGATCGACGAGAAGCCGACGGGTTCCAAGGATCCGTTCGCGCTCCGGCGTGCGGCACTTGGTGTCATCCGGCTTGTGCTGGAAAACGACATCCGTCTGTCATTGTCTGAAATTGGAGTGTCAGCGGATTTGCTGTCCTTCTTCCACGACCGTCTCAAAGTCTATCTGCGTGACCAGGGTGCACGCCACGATCTGATCGACGCGGTGATCTCACCTGATTCCGACGATTTGTTGATGGTGGTCAAGCGGGTCGAGGCGCTCGGCGCCTTGCTGGACAGCGAAGACGGTCAGAATTTGCTCGCCGGTGCCAAACGCGCTGCCAACATCGTCGCTGCCGAGGAGAAGAAGCAGACCGAGATCGCGGACAATGTCGATCCCGTCCTGATGCGAGAACAGGCCGAGCGCGACCTTTTCGGCGCGCTCGAAATGGCGGAAGGAGAAGCATCGGCGGCAGTCCGGCGGGAGGATTTCCCGTCTGCGATGCGTGCACTGGGCCACCTGCGCGGTCCCGTTGATGCGTTCTTCGACACGGTTCTGGTCAATGTCGATGACGCCGCCGTTCGCGGCAACCGCTTGGCTCTGATGCGCCGTATTCGAGCGGCCACGGAAACGGTCGCCGATTTTTCGCGCATCAGCGGATAGGATTCCCGACCGGATTTCTCGGTTCTTGCGTCTGTCATGATTTCGGCTCAGTCTGTTTCCGGAAGGCAAACAGCGGGAGGAGCCGATGAAGATCTACTATTCGCAGACCCCGAATCCGCGCAAGGCATGCGCGATCGCCAAATACCTGGATCTGCCGGTCGAATTTGTGCAGGTCAATCTCGGTCGCGGTGAGCACAAGCAGCCGGACTTCCTCGCCGTCAACCCGAATGGCAAGACACCCGCGCTCGAAGATGGCGACGTGCACCTCTGGGAAGCACACGCGATCATGGCCTATCTGGCACAGAAAGCCGGGTCCGATCTATGGCCGTCAGATCCGCTGCAACAGATCGAGGTGCTGAAATGGCTGAATTGGGACACAGCGCATTTTTCCCGTCATGCCGGCCGCATCTGGTTCCAGAACTACTTCAAGGGTGTCATCGGAGCCGGCGATCCGGACCAGGCCGAAGTGGACGACGCGATGGGCTATTTCCGACAATTCGCGGATGTGCTCAATCAGCAGCTCAAGGGCCGGGATTTTCTCGTCGGTGACCGGCTGACGATCGCCGATTTCGGCGTTGCGACCTTCCTGCCACTGGCGCAAGAAGCCGGATTGCCGTTAGAGGACTATCCGGAAATCCAACGCTGGGCCGAACAGATGAATGAAATCGAAGCCTGGCGCGATCCCTGGCCCGCCTGAGGCGGCAGGCTTAGTGCGTCGGACGCAGTTCGAGGATTTCCGTGCCGTTTTCGATGCGGCTGCTGGGCGTGGCTTCGCCACCTTCCACATCATGCTGAGCATCGGTCATGTTGACCGACGAGGTGCGTGAATTGCCGTCGACGCCATCGTCCTCGATGGGTCTCGGAGAGACTTCTTCGACATTGAATTCGCCGCCACCGCTGTATGTGACCTGGTTTCCGGCATTGGCCGTCACCGGCTGCTGGCCAGGTCGGATGTGGATAGTTCCTTCGTGTCCGACCGTCACGCTCGTTCCACTATCCGTATGGGCGATCATTTCGCCGGCAGAATGCGGATTGCTTGGAGACGATTTAACGTAACGCACGGCACTGCCGCCCATCAGATTGTCGGTCTGTACAATCTTTCTCTCGCCGCCGATAATGGTCTCCTCAACCTCCACGCCGTGAACATTGGGCCCCATTTCCTTCACCTTCAGCGGCGGGCAATCCGCGCAATTGAACGTGGTGACACTGTCGGCATCGGTGTTCAGACTCTTGAAGGTCAAAACGGAATCTCCGGCCAGAGCCGGACCGGCTGCAATGGCGATGACGGAGGTCAAAAGGATACGGCGTTTCATCTCGCTCTCCCAAGCTGTTGCTTGAACCATAGCGAAGAAGAGTTTTTTTCCGGTATGCAGGGGTGGTTAACGCGGCGTTAAGGGTTGTGGGACAAACCCGTCGCTCGCTACGACTCGCGTGCCAAAGCCCGCCAGCCGATATCCCAGCGACAGAAACCATCATCCCAGTCGATCTTGTCGACAGCCGAATAGGCTTTTTTCTGGGCTTCGCGCACCGAACCCCCGAGCGCGGTGACACCCAGAACCCTGCCGCCATTGGCAACCAGCTGTCCATCCGCCAGCGCCGTGCCGGCATGGAAAATCTCGACATTTTCGTCGGCCGATGCGCTGTCGAGTTGGTTGATGGGTGAGCCTTTCTTGTAATCTCCCGGATATCCATTGCTTGCCATGACCACGCAAAGCGCCGTCTCATCATACCAGCGAGCGCTCATGGTCCAGAGCATCCCGTCAACAGCGGCCTTCATCAGCATCAGGATGTCGTCCTTGAGCCTCATCATCATCGGCTGGCACTCCGGGTCGCCGAAGCGCACATTATATTCAATGAGCTGCGGGCCGCTGGCGGTGATCATCAGGCCCGCGTAGAGAACACCCTTGAACGGGGTACCGAGGTCGGCCATGCCTTTCAGCGTCGGTTCGATGATTTCCTTCATGGTCCGCTCGACCAATGCGTCGGTCATCACCGGGGCGGGGGAATAGGCGCCCATGCCACCCGTATTGGGGCCCGTGTCGCCGTCGCCGACGGCCTTGTGGTCCTGTGCCGTTGTCAGAGGAAGCGCGTTGGTTCCGTCGCACAGACAAAAGAAACTGGCTTCTTCGCCTTCCAGAAATTCCTCGACCACGACTTCGGCGCCAGCCTCGCCGAAGGCGCCCTCGAAACAGTCATCGATGGCCGCAAAGGCCTCCTCAAGTGTCTGTGCGACTGTCACACCTTTGCCCGCGGCAAGCCCGTCGGCCTTGATAACAACGGGTGCGCCCATTTGCCGGGCATAGGCCTTCGCCTTTGGGGCGTTGTTCAAACGCATGTAAGCGCCCGTTGGAATGCCGTAGCGGTCGCAAAGATCCTTGGTGAAACCTTTCGAACCTTCCAGTTGCGCGGCCTGTGCCCCTGGTCCGAATACCGGGATGCCGGCCTCGTCGAGATCGTCGGCAAGGCCTGCCACCAGCGGCGCCTCCGGTCCGACGACCACGAGCGCAATCTCCTTGTTGCGGCAAAACTCGACCACCGCAGAGTGGTCCGCAACGTCGAGGTTGAGGCAGGTCGCATGTTCGGCGATCCCGGGGTTGCCGGGTATGCAGTAGAAATCGTTGAGCAGCGGGGAGGCGGCGATCTTCCAAGCCAGCGCATGTTCCCGCCCACCGGAACCGATCAAGAGCACGTTCATTTCAGCAAAACTCCCAGGATTTGATCCGTCTAACATGCATGGACGGTGCGTCAAACAGCGGCCTTGACTTTCCCCAGCTCACCCTGTCACCAAGACGCTATGCAGTCTGACAAAGCCGAACCAGGCCGCGTGATCGACGCGCCCTCCGACAACTGGGTCTACCGGTTTCTGCCGCCGGCGCTTTGGCCGCATGCGCAATTGGCCCGTTGGGACCGTCCGATCGGTTGGCAACTGCTTCTGTGGCCGTGTCTGTGGTCGACGGCGCTGGCCGCCAACGTAGTGGCGCTCAGCGGTCCGGTCGACATCGTCACGTTCGTCTACCATCTCGCGTTGTTCACCGTCGGCGCCATCATGATGCGTGGCGCAGGATGTACCTACAACGATCTGGTCGACCATGACATCGACATGCAGGTTGCGCGCACCCGTTCGCGACCGCTTCCGTCGGGCAGCATCAGCCGCAATCAGGCCAAGCTCTTCATGGCGACCCAGTCGCTGATCGGCCTCCTTGTGCTGTTGCAGTTCAACGGGTTTTCCATCGTGCTGGGGGTCTGTTCACTGGCTGTAGTGGCGATCTATCCGTTCGCAAAGCGCTTCACCGACTGGCCTCAACTGTTTCTGGGGTTTGCTTTTTCCTGGGGCGCGTTGATGGGCTGGGCGGCGACGTTCGGAAGCCTGAGTGCTGCGCCGCTTTGGCTCTACGCCGGCGCGGTGCTTTGGACCATCGGCTACGATACGCTCTATGCGCATCAGGACAAGGAAGACGACGCGCTCGTCGGCGTGCGCTCGACCGCACGTCTTTTCGGTGAAAACACCAAGCCCTGGTTGACCGGCATCTATGCGCTCGCGGCTCTCTTTGTAGGCATTGCTGCCTGGCTGGCCGGCTGCCCCTGGCCGGTTTTTGTCGGCCTGGCGTTCGCCGCCGGGATGCTGGCGCGTCAGATCATCATTGCCGATATCGACGATGCCGATCAGTGCCTGGCGCTGTTCAAATCGAACCACAAGGTGGGCTGGATGGTGTTCCTCAGCCTGTGCCTCGGCATCGTCATCAACAGCATCTGATTGCAACCTGGCATTTTGTTGGCGTAACCTTTTGCAAGTCCTGGCCACGGTTCAAAGCCGGGCGGAAACAGATCAGGAGGTCGCGAACATGTCCACCGAAGTGAGTTGGCTGCTTGAAACGAAGATCGAACACGGCCGGTTGAATGAATTGAAGACGTTGATCGGAGAAATGTCCGATCGCGCCGAAGCCAATGAACCCGGCACGCTCAACTATCTTTGGTCGATCAGCGAAGACGGATCGACCGGCAATCTTTACGAACGCTATGAGAGCTCCGAAGCGGCCCTGATCCATCTTGCGTCGTTTAACGCGAACTTTGCAGAGCGCCTGATGAAACTGGTCACGCCGACGCGAATGTCGATCTACGGATCACCGAACGAGACGCTGAAAGAGGAAATGGCTGGGATGACGCCGGTTTACTTTGAACTGGCCGGTGGATTTGTCCGGACCGGCGGGTGAGGCTCAGGTGTCGGCATCGTGAAGTTTCGACTCATCGATCGCCCAGATCACCAAGAGACCGATAGCCACCGAAATCAGCGCGATCCAATAGGCACTGCTCATTCCGTCGGCAAAGGCGTCGATCAAGAGCGTGCGAATTTTCTCAGCGTCCTCGTTGCCAAAACGCGCCAGAATGGACCGCGCGGCCTCGGAGTTTGCCGCACCCGTGTTGATCGTAGCCTGATCTGCCGCCGACATGGATATTCCGAGCTTCTCAAGACCTGATTTGAGCGACGTGACGCTGGTGCTGTACATGATCGCCGTCGCACCGGCGACGCCGATAGCGCCATAGCTGAGATGCATCATGAAGGACAATCCACCGGCAAGACCGGCGCGTTCCGGTGCGACGGCACTGACGACCGCCGTTCCTGATGGGCCTACGGCCAGCGGCGCACCGAGACCGATCAGCACCATTGCAGGCAAAATGGCGAAGTAGCCCCAGGATGGCACCAGGAAGACGCACCAGAGGGCTGCCAGTCCGTTGAGCAGGTAGCTGGCAAGGAGAAGCCGCTTGGGACCGAAGGTCTGATAATAGTTGCCGGAGATGATCGACCCGACAGTCAGTGGGACCATCAGTGGCAGCATGCCGAAGGAAGCCTGCAGCACCGACCAACCCATCGTCTTGTTCATGAACTGCGGGAAATACAAAAAGGCGATGAAAAACGTCGGCACGATCAACGCATTGGTCGACAGGGTCAGCAGAAACTGCCGATTGCGCATCAGCGGGAGCGGCACGAGGGGATCAGACACCCGCAGTTCCACCAGCGGAAAGGCGATGAGAAGCAAAACGCAGAGCCCCAACAGGCCCAGGAGCGGCGGCGAGGCCCATCCCCAGTCGGCACCGACATCCAGGCTGTACAGCAGCACCAGTATGGCCGCCGATAGCACGAACATTCCGGCATAGTCTATCCGCTCGTCTTTGCCGGTCGGCGCCTCACGCGGCAGAATGCGCAACACAAGAACGAATGACAGGGTCGCGACGACGACGTTGACCAGGAAGAAGTGCCGCCAGTCGCCGATATAGACAACAAGGCCGCCGAGCAGCGGTCCGGCGACATTGCCGCAGGTGACGCCGGCAAGAATGAGACCCATCACAAAGCCGCGCTCGTCCTCCTTGACGATGGAAGAACCAAAGGCGAGCAGGCAGGGCCAGATAATCGCTGCACCAACACCCTGCACGGCCCTGGCGCCGATCAGCCATCCGATCGTTGGCGCGAACTGGCATGCCGCGGCCGCGGCCACAAAGATGACAAGGCCGGCCAGCATCAGACGCTTGCGGCCATGCATGTCGCCGAGACGCCCGCCGGACACCATGAACATGGCAAAGGTCATGGCGTAGATGTTGAGCACCCATTGGGTGGTCGTAATGTTGGCGGAGAACTCGCTTTCAATCGCCGACACCAGCAGCAATGCGCCCGTGAAGTCCGTACCGATGATAAACGCGGTTATCATCAGCGTGGCAATGCATAGTTTGGTGTGTCCGCTCATCCGTTGCCCCGCGACCGAATGCTTGTCTTCAAGGCATAACGCAAAGAACCGGGGGGCGTCGACCCTCCGGCTCCCATCAGCGATTGAATGGTAGCGGTCTAGTTACGGGCGATGATTTCTTCGCCACACACGACCATGCGGACACCGAGCTTGCCGTTGCTGCGACGAACGAGGAAGCGCGGACGTCTGCCCGCAAAGAATGAATGCCGGCGCCTTGGCTTGGTTGAACCGGTCTTGATCGGGCCGAGCTGCTCGTCCAGCGACGTGGCGCTGCCGTCCGCTTCGATCATCAGCATCGGCAGGCCATACACCTCTGACCAGGCATTCCAGTCCGCCGCTATATCGGTCAGGTCGTGCGCCACCAGCAGCGGGACGCAAAGCTCGCTGTCTTCGTGATGCAGTTCCAGGGTGACGGTCAGCGTGCCGTCGCCGTGGTCCATCGCCCGGGCTGCAATTCCCTTGAAGGCGCGCACTGGAAGCGCGACGGAAAGCGGCAGGCCGCTTTGTGGAAGAACCTTGCGCAGCACCGCTCCGCGTCGGTCGAGCGTGAATGTGACGCCGTCACGATCCTGTCTCGATGCGTAGCTGACCTGTTGTGGGAACCGTCCCGGATCGAGCCGCAATTGGGCACCCGCCCAGGCGGGTTTGCGCAACGTGTTCGTCATCTGTGCCTCTGTCTCTCCTGAGAGCCGAAACGTCAATTTCGGAGCGGGACTTTTGTCCTCTTGCTGCGCGGAGAATAGGCCAATTGATGTGGCGTTGCTTTAACATGTACGGTTAAAAAAAAGCTGCCTTTTCGGATGGTTAGCAAAAGGCAACCAGAGCGTTGTGCATTTAACGTGTATGCAACCTTTTTGCAGGCTCAGCGTCAGCCCATGCTGACGACCTTGCCAGGGTTCATGATATTGGCCGGATCGAAAGCGCCTTTGATCCGACGCATCAGATCGATTTCGATTGGTGGACGGATCTCGGCCAGAAGGTCACGCTTGAGCTGTCCGATACCATGCTCGGCGGAGATGGATCCGCCAAAGGAGAGGGCGATGTCGTAGACAATCGCGTTGATCTCCTCCCGCCGTCCCTTGAATGCCTCGGTCGAAGCGCCAAGCGGCTGAGAGATATTGTAGTGGATGTTGCCGTCCCCCATGTGTCCGAACGCGACGATGCGCGCGTCCGGCATAGCTTCCAGAACGGCTTGGTCAGCTTTCGTCATGAATGCGGGTATTCTGGAAACCGGCACGGACACATCATGTTTGATTGAGGCGCCTTCTGGCTTTTGTGCCGCTGACATTTCCTCTCGAAGCTTCCAGAACGCCGCACATTGACTGTCCGACTGAGCGATGACCGCGTCATCGATCAATTCGGTTTCGAAGGCGGATTCCAGCAGTGATTCCATCAGCTGGCGCGCTGCTTCTTCGGATTGGCCGGATGATACGTCGATCAGCACGTACCAGGGATGGGGTTCGGTCAACGGATCGCGGTTGCCGGGTACGTGAGCTGTGGTGAATTCCATGCCGATGCGAGGCATCAGCTCGAATCCGGTCAGTGAAGAACCGCACCGGTCAACGGCCATCCCGAACAGGGAGAGAGCCCGCGTCGGGTCTTTCAGGCCTGCAATCGCAACCTGTTTGCCGGTGGGGCGCGGGAAAAGTTTCAGAACCGCGGCTGTTATTATGCCCAACGTGCCTTCGGCGCCTATGAACAGGTCACGCAGATCGTAGCCCGTATTGTCCTTTTTCAGACTGCGCAACCCGTTCCAGATTTCACCCGTCGGCAGGACGACCTCCAGTCCAAGGCAGAGATGGCGCATGTTGCCATAGGCTAATACGGCCGTTCCGCCAGCATTGCTGCCGAGATTTCCGCCGATTTCGCAACTGCCTTCCGAACCCAGCGAAAGCGGAAACAGGCGATTTGCGTCATGGGCGGCCTGTTGCACGTTCGCAAGGATGCATCCCGCCTCGACAGTCATCGTGTTGCCATCGAGATCGACGTCTCTGATCCGGTTGAGCCGGGACATCGATACGATAACCTGACTTTGGCCATCCAGCGGTACCTGGCCCCCTGTGTGTCCGGTATTGCCCGCTTGCGGTACGATCGACGTTCCGGTTTCCGTCGCCAGGGCCAGAATTTGGGAAACCTCCTCGGCGTTGGCCGGTCTCAGTACCACCGGCGCTGTGCCGTGAAACAGACCACGGGGTTCCTGAAGATATGGATCGATATCGGCGGGATCGCGCAATGCGTTCTGGTCACCGACGATGGCGGCAAATCGGTCGAGCAATGCGGAATCGGTCATGGTCGTGGTGGCTCCTGTTCCTCTGCCGGCGCCGCAGCCCGGGCCAGTCTGTCGTTGATGGCTTCGCCGAGTCCGGAATTCGGTACCGAAGCCACTGCGATGGTTGCTGCGTTTGATGCGTCAACGCGTTGCAGGTGATCGAAAAGATTGGCAGCCGCCTCGCGCAAGTCACCGGTTGGGCTGAGATCCAGTGTGGTGACCGCTTTCTCGTGATCCTGCAGTTTGCGCCCGGCGAAGGTTATGATGGCATCGCCGTCATGAGCCCGTTCGGCCTCCATGCGCAGGGGCTTTCGCGGTGCGTAGTGAGACCGGAGCATGCCGGGTGCCTCAATCGCTGCCCCACCGGTTTGTCTTCTCGCAACCTTCAAGCCGGTCTCGCTTTCGATCAACTCGACCGCCAGGCCACCCGGCCGCAGCAACTCGATACCCCCGGAATGCGGTTTCAGGATTGTCGATTCAAGACCGATTTCCGCCGCTCCGCCGTCAAGGATAAGATTGACCCGGTTACCGAGATCGGATGCAACGTGCTCGGCGCGGGTTGCGCTGATGCGACCTGACGTGTTGGCACTGGGCGCGGCGAGGGGGCGATCGTAGCGTTCAATCAGCCGTCGGGCGAAGCCGCCGGGCATCCGTACGGCCAGCGTATCGAGGCCGGCGCGGGTCAGAGCGTGGACGGCGGTGTGTTCGACGGCGGGGAGCACCAGAGTCAGAGGTCCGGGCCAAAAGGTCTCGGCGAGGTGCAGGGCCAAGTCATCGAATTGCACATAGCGCCTGGCCATGGCGATGCTGCTGATGTGGCAGATCAACGGGTTGAAATGAGGACGTCCTTTAGCCTCGAAAATGCGCGCGACGGCCTCACCGTTGGTCGCGTCGGCGGCCAGTCCGTAAACCGTCTCGGTTGGCAGGGCGATCAAGCCGCCTCGGGCCAGAACATCGCACGCCTCCTTGAGCGCAATCTCTTCATTTGAACTGATGGAAAGGACAGTCATCAAAGTTTCCGTTTGCGCTTCGCTGATAGCAGGCTTCAACACACTGCTCAACGCCGAGCGTGCCGAAGTCGGAGTGGGATAATGTTTGACGTTTACGTAAAAATAACTTAGGCCGTTGAGCCGATATCGGGCGCTCTTTTCAGCCCCGACAACCAGCATTTGTTGCGGAATTTGGGGAGTGTAGAACCATGTACAGGGCTCCGGTCGAAGATATCGCCTTCACGCTCAAACATGTCGCCGGACTTCAGGCTGCGCTTGACGATGGCACTCTGGGCGACCTCTCGGAAGATCTGGTCGATGCGATCCTGACGGAAGCAGGGCGGTTTGCGTCAGAGGAAATTGCACCTCTCGGCGGCAATGGCGAGACCGGCACGCCCGTGGCAGACGGTGTGGTCACCACGCCGGTAGGTTGGAGCGAGCTCTACAAGAACTGGGCAGAAGGTGGTTGGAACAGCCTGACCGGCACGCCGGATTATGGCGGGCAGGGGTTGCCGATCATGCTGTCTGTCGCGGCCAACGAGATGTGGAACGCCAGTTCGATGGCCTTCAGCCTGTGCTCGTTGTTGACCATGGGTGCTGTCGAAGCGGTCGAGAAGCACGCATCCGATACTCTCAAAGAGCGCTACCTGGCGAAATTGATCTCCGGCGAGTGGACCGGCACGATGAACCTGACCGAGCCGCAGGCCGGTTCCGACCTCAACGCGCTGAAGACACGCGCAGAGCCTGTCGGCGACGGAACCTACCGCATCTTCGGCCAGAAGATCTTCATCACCTATGGCGAACACGATTTTGCCGACAACATCGTCCATCTCGTGCTCGCGCGGCTCCCTGACGCGCCTGCTGGAACGAGAGGCATATCGCTTTTCCTGGTGCCGAAATTCCTTGTCAACGACGATGGTAGTCTCGGTGAACGCAACGATGTCTTCTGCCATAGTGTCGAACACAAGCTCGGCATCCATGGCTCGCCCACCTGCACCATGATTTATGGCGACGGCAAGTTCGGCGAGGGGCCGGGTGCTGTCGGATGGCTGATCGGCGAGGAAAACCGCGGTCTGGCCTGCATGTTCACGATGATGAACAATGCCCGTCTGGTGGTTGGTATCCAGGGCGTGGCGATTGCCGACGCGGCCTATCAGAAAGCACTTGCTTACGCCAACGAGCGCACGCAGGGCAGGGCGCCAGGCTGGACCGGTCAAGGCATGAGCCCGATCATCGAACATCCCGATATCCAGCGAAACCTGCTGACCATGAAGGCCATGGCCCAGGCATCGCGGTCAATCGCCTATTGCTGTGCCCATGCGCTCGACATGGCCCATAATGCGGAGGCGCGCGGCGACGAGGCTGCCAGCCAACACTGGCGCGAACGCGCCAATCTGCTGACACCGATCGCCAAGGCGTTTTCGACCGATATCGGTGTCGACATGGCGTCGATCGGCGTTCAGGTCCACGGTGGCATGGGCTTCGTCGAAGAGACTGGCGCTGCAAGCCTGTTGCGCGACGCGCGCATCGCGCCGATTTACGAAGGCACCAACGGCATACAGGCGATTGACCTGGTCACACGCAAATTGCCGCAATCGGGTGGCGAACACGTTGCCGGCTACATCGCCGAACTGAAGGAAATCGCAGCCGAAGTCGCGCGGCGCAACAATCCGGCCTTCGGCACGACAGCGGCCTGCCTCGATGCGGCGCTGGCCGATCTCGAAACAGCGACCGAATGGCAACTTCAGGCCCTGCAGGCGGGCAAGATCAGCGAAGCACTGGCCGGGGCAACACCCTATCAGCGACTGTTTGGGCTGACCGCCGGTGCCGTTTATCTCGCCAAGGGTGCGCTTGTTGAAACAGGCGACGGCGGAGATGAAGGGCGGGTCGCACTCTGTCGTTTCTGTGCGGAGAACCTGATCGGCGAGACATCCTCGCTGCGCGAGGCCGTCGTCAACGGTTCCGAGAGCCTGCTGAGCGCCCGCGCGGCGCTTGCCGGCTGATCCAATTGCAGTAAACCGAGGAGATGTCGGTGAGCGACCATATTCTTGTCGAACGCCCCACCGAGTACGAGGGTGCGGTTCAGGTGATCCGGTTTAACCGACCGGAAAAGAAGAATGCCTTCACCCAGGCAATGTACGCCACAATGGTCGATGCGCTGGAATCAGGCGACGCCGATGATGCTGTCAGGGCCCATGTGTTTCTTGGAACGCCGGAGTGCTTCACCGCCGGCAACGACATGCAGGATTTCCTGAGCTATGCTATCCACGGTCGCATGGGGGAGGGCCATGTCAACCATTTCCTCAAGCGGATGGCGCTGGTCAAGAAGCCAATGCTTGCCGGTGTGGATGGCCTGGCGATCGGCATCGGCACAACCATGCATTTCCACTGCGACCTGACCTTCGCAACGCCGCGCTCCCTGTTCCGCACACCCTTCGTCGACCTTGGCCTTCTGCCGGAAGCCGGCTCCAGCCTGCTCGGCCCGATGACGATGGGGCATCAGCGGGCCTTTGCGCTGCTTGCCTCAGGAGTGGGTTTCTCGGCCCAGGAGGCCCTGGATGCAGGGCTGATCTACAAGGTCGTCGCTGTTGAAGACATCGAGAGCGCAACGCTTGCGGCCGCAGCCGACATCGCTTCCAAGCCGCCACAGGCCATGCAGATTGCTCGGGATTTGCTGCGCAGGGGCCAGCGGGACGCAGTGACGGCCCGCATCGAAGAGGAATCGGCCCTGTTCGGAGAACGACTTTCCTCCCCGGAAGCGCGTGCCGCGTTCGAGGCGTTCCTGGCTCGCAAGAAGTAGCGTCTACCGTTCCAGAAGCGCGACGGCTTCGACGTGGCCGGACCACAGGAACTGATCGATGGGCGTGACGCCGACAAGGCGAAAACCGCCGTCGATCAGTATGCGCAGGTCGCGCGCCAGAGTAACCGGATTGCAGGAGACGGCGACGATCCGTTCCACTTTCGACTGCGCCAAGGCGTGCGACTGGACTTCAGCGCCGGCACGTGGCGGGTCGAACACCACGCCGCCATAGGTCTTCAGATCAGCCACCTGCAGGGGACTTCGGAATAGATCCCGCCGCTCGATCGAAACGGGCTTCAAACCTGATTTGTGACGTGCCGCGGTGTCGAGCGCTGCCAGCGATGCAGCGTCGCTTTCAACCGCATGCACCGCCATGTGCGGCGCCATACGAAATGTAAACGCGCCGCAGCCTGAAAACAGGTCGGCGCTTTTCTTGAAACCAGCCAGATGGCCTGCGGCCAATTCCGTCATCGTCTCCTGTGCATCCTGGCTTGCCTGGACGAAAGTTCCCGGTGGGGGCACGACCGGAACGCCCGAGAAATCGAGCGTCGGTTTGCGCGGCTCGATGAGGATTTCATCATCGACAGCGAGCCGAGCGAGGCCGAGCTGCATGGCTTTGTCGATCGCCGCGCGTCGTTGCTTGTTGGATAGCCGCACCTGCTCCGCCGCGATGTCCAGACCGGCCAGGGTTTCCAGCACGTTCAGGCGAAACGGCGTTGTTCCTGTCGCGAGCATGGACGCGATTGCCCTGAGGTCATGCAGCTTCGCTTCGATGCCGGGGCTCAGGACGGGGCACTTGTGCACGTCGACAATGGTGTTGCTTGCTGCGCGGTTGAAACCGAAGAGCACGCCCTTTTGTGTTTTTCGCACCGTGAAAACGGCACGGCGTCGGCCCCCTGCCTGACAGCGAACCAGATCACCAACGTCTGCTTCAATGCCGCGGGACGCCAGCGCGTCCGTGACGAGGCGGCGCTTCCAAGCCTCATAGGCTGATGTTTCCAGGTGTTGAACAGAGCAGCCGCCGCAGGATTGTCCCTGCGGACCAAAGTGCTGGCAGCCAGGCACAATGCGCTCATTTGCGGGTTTGTCGACTGAAACGAGCCGAGCCCGTTTGCCGTTTCGTTCGATCGACACGGTTTCTCCGGGAAGCGAAAACGGCACGTAAACAAGCTCACCGTCGATCGAACCGATACCGTCTCCCTGGCCGCCGAGGCGGTCGATGGTCACTTGCTGTGTGCTCATGCCTTCACACCGCCGAGCAGATACTCCCGATTGCCGTCGCCGCCCTCGATGGGAGAGGAGACAACACCGACGCTTTGCCAGCCAGGCTGACTGTCCAGCCAACGGACCATGTCATCGGCAATGGCCTGACAGAGTGCCGGATCGCGCACGATACCACCTTTGCCAATGGCATCGCGGCCGGCTTCGAATTGCGGTTTGACCAGAAGAACGCAAAAGCAGCCGCTTGCTGCCAGGTCCAGCGCCGGAGGCAATGCAAGCTTCAGTGAGATGAAGCTCACGTCGCTGACCAGCGCGGTTATGCTGCGATCAGCAACGATTGCCGGATCGAGGTTGCGCGCATTGATGCCCTCCCGATTGTCGACTCGTGAGTCGCCCGCCAAGGAGTGGTGCAACTGGCCATGCCCGACGTCCAAGGCAATCACATGTGTCGCCCCGCGTTCCAACAGCACCTGGGTAAATCCACCGGTCGACGCTCCGACATCAAGAGCCTGCCGCCCGGCCGGATCGAAATCGAAAGTGTCAAGGCCGGCGATGAGCTTCAGCGCAGCCCGGGAAACGTATCCGCGTGCCGCGTCGCTGATCTCAATCGCATCATCGCGGGCGAACCGTGCACCGGGTTTGGTAACGACGGAACCGTTGACGGTGATGCCACCGCGCAGGATCGCGTCGCGCGCGCGTGCACGGCTTTCGAAGCCATGACCTGCGGTCAGCAATTGATCGAGACGCTCACGAGCGGACGATTTGGATTCCTTTGCGATCATGACCTGTCATGACCGCTCGCACCTTCAGAGGCAAGTGGCACTTTGGATGACAGTGCCGGGAATTCAGGCCTGCGTCTGCGATTCGGAAAGCGTGTTGGTCGTGCCCAACGCAGAAAACACGGAATCCACGATGCCTTTGCGGTCGAGCTGGGCATGCATGTACATCGCTTCCGGCTTGGCCTGATCCATGAAAAGGTCGGGCATCACCAGGGGTCGAACCTTCAAGCCGTTCTCCAACAATCCCTGATGCGCCAGGAACTGCATCACGTGCGACCCGAAGCCACCAACCGCGCCTTCTTCGACGGTCAGCAGTACTTCGTGATTGCGCGCGAGCTGCTTGATTAGGTCGGTGTCCAACGGTTTGGCGAAGCGGGCATCCGCGACAGTCGTCGACAGACCGGCGGCATCAAGGTCCTCCGCTGCCAGAACACAATCGGCCAGCCGTGTTCCGAACGACAGCAGGGCAACCTTGCTTCCTTCTTTGACAATGCGGCCCTTGCCGATTTCGATAATGGAACCGCGTTCCGGCATTTCGACGCCGACGCCTTCGCCACGCGGATAGCGGAACGAGATCGGGCCTTCGTCATAGTCTGCGGCGGTCCGAACCATGTGTTTGAGCTCCGCCTCATCGGCAGCCGCCATCACCACGAAGCCAGGCAAGGTCGCCAGGTAGGTTATATCGAATGACCCGGCATGGGTGGGACCATCGGCACCAACAAATCCGGCGCGGTCGATCGGGAAGCGCACCGGCAGGCCCTGGATTGCCACGTCGTGCACCACCTGGTCGTAGGCGCGTTGCAGGAAGGTGGAGTAGATGGTCGCGAACGGTTTCAGTCCTTCGGACGCCATTCCTGCAGCGAATGTCACGGCATGCTGTTCGGCTATACCGACATCGAAGCAGCGATCCGGGAAAGCTTCATTGAACAAGTCGAGGCCGGTGCCGGAAGGCATTGCGGCGGTCACTGCGACAACCTTCTCGTCGAGCCGAGCCTCTTCGACCAGAGACTGGGCAAAGACCTTGGTGTAGCTCGGCGCGTTGGGCGTCGCCTTGGACTGGGTGCCCGTGATTACATCGAACTTCGAAACGCCGTGGTACTTGTCGGCGGCTTCTTCGGCCGGGCCATAGCCTTTTCCCTTCTGGGTGACGACATGGATCAAGACCGGCCCACGGGCATTGTCGCGGACGTTGCGAAGCACCGGCAAAAGGTGATCGAAACTGTGCCCGTCGATCGGCCCGATATGGTAGAATCCGAGCTCTTCGAACAGCGTTCCACCGGTGACATAGCCGCGGGCATGCTCAACGGCCCGTGTGATCGCACGGTCCACAGTCTTGCCTAGATAAGCGGTCAACTTCTTGCCGAATTCGCGCATCCCCATGTAGGTCCTGCCAGACGCAAGACGTGCAAGATAGGCACTCATGGCACCGGTCGGCGGAGCGATGGACATGTCGTTGTCATTGAGGATGACGATCAGCCGCGCATCGAGCGCGCCGGCATTGTTCAGCGCTTCATAGGCCATACCGGCCGACATCGCGCCGTCACCGATGACGGCAATGACGTTGCGCGGGGTGTCCGTCAGGTCGCTTGCGACCGCCATGCCGAGCCCGGCGGAAATCGATGTCGACGAGTGGGCGGCCCCGAATGGGTCATATTCGCTCTCCGCCCGTTTGGTGAAGCCGGACAGTCCGTCTTCCTGTCTGAGCGTGCGGATACGATCGCGCCTGCCAGTCAGGATCTTGTGCGGGTAGCACTGATGCCCGACGTCGAAAATCAAACGGTCGTTCGGCGTATCGAAAATCTTGTGGATGGCCAGCGTCAGCTCGACAACACCGAGCCCGGCCCCTAGATGTCCGCCGGTAATTGAGACGGCATCGACCATCTCTGCTCGCAGTTCCTCGGCGAGTTGCGGCATTTCCCGGTCCTCTATCTCCTTCAGGTCCGCGGGGTATTCGATACGGTCGAGAAGGGGAGTTTCGGGCCTTTGGGTCACGATGGGTGCCTTCATTGTCATTTATGCTTGGCGGTACAAGAGCCGCCAATCACCTAAAGCTATGGCTCCGTTGAGCGAATGCAAGCTCTCGCAGGGTATGCGCCAGTGCTTCGTGGGGGAAGGTGACAATTTGACCACAGGAGTGCGTCGTGTTTTCGCTACCAGGGGTTTCGATTAGCCCGGGTCCAGCGGCTCCGTTCCCACGGCAGCTCCGTTCCGATCGAGGCGAATCTTCTCGATGCGGTCTTCGGCTGCCTTGAGCAGTTTTTCGCAGTGTCCCTTGAGAGCTTCTCCGCGTTCGTAGATTTCAATCGACCGGTTGAGCGGTACATCGCCCGTTTCAAGGCTCGCCACGATTTTCTCCAACTGCTCCATAGCCTGTTCGAAGCTCATCGAAGCGATGTCGTCATTCGTGCCCGGTTGATCGCTCATGCTTTATCCTTTCATCAGGCGCCTGACATGGGCGCCGGCCGACTCGGCCAAACCGACGAGATCATAGCCGCCCTCCAGGACGCTGACGACCCGGTTGTCACAATGCTCTCCGGCAATTTCCATGAGCTTGCCTGTCGCCCAATCGAAATCGTTTGCCGTCAGGTTGATCTCCGCCAACGGGTCGCGATGATGCGCGTCGAATCCGGCAGAAATAATGACAAGGTCCGGTCCGACATCCTTCAGGGTCGGCAAGATGCGGGTGTTGAAGGCCTCGCGGAAGTGCATGCTTCCGGTTTGCGGAGACAATGGCGCATTGACGATATTGCCCGCGCCGGTTTCGTTCTTTGCACCCGACCCCGGATAGAGCGGCATTTGATGGGTCGACAAATAGAACACGCTCGGGTCATCCCAGAAGATGTCCTGTGTGCCATTGCCGTGGTGAACGTCCCAATCGATGACGGCGACTGTCTCAGCCCCGTGGGTTCGTTGCGCATGGCGTGCCGCGATTGCCGCCTGATTGAACAGGCAGAAACCCATGGCCATGTTCTTTTCCGCGTGATGGCCGGGCGGTCTGGCAGCCAGGAACGCATTGTCGGCGTCTCCGGCAAAAACCGCGTCGACCGCGTCGAGCGCTCCGCCGACGGCAGTCAACGCCGCTTCGAAGCTCTTGGGACTGGCGCTTGTATCGGCATCAATGTGAACGATGCCTTCATGAGGAATGGCCTGCTTGACCCTGTCGAGAAAGTGCTCCGGGTGGGCCAGCAACACCATTTCATCGTCCGCTCGGGGAGACTCGATGCGCTCCAGTGCCTCGAACGTTTCAGCCTTGAAGGCCTCTTCCAGAGCCCGCAGGCGGTCGGGTCGTTCCGGATGCCCGGGCGGTGTCAGATGTTCCAGGTAAATCGGATGGGTGTAGAGACGAGTTGTCATGGCTGCCCCTGTGCTGGGCTCGACGGGAGTTCAGCCCTGATCCCATACCCATTGCAAAGGATCAACCGATTTTGTGAAAGGGTTCGCTCTACCCGTCGACCAACGTCGTTTGGCTGATGGCAATGCCGAACCCTTCGAGCCCGACATAATGACGCTTGCGGGACGTGAAAAGCTCTATCGAGGATATGCCCAGATCCTTCAATATCTGTGCCCCGAGCCCGATCTCAAGCCATTCGCTCTCTCGCTGCTTTGCCTCATCGTGAAATTCACGCTCGTCCGTCGCAGCAGACCGGCCGCTACCGAAATTGCCGACACCGACAGAGCCCTCGCGCAGATAGACGATCACACCACGGCCTCGCTCTGCGATCCGGCCAAGATGTTCGGTGATGGGCGGCGATTTACCGAAGACATCGTCGACCACGGATTCAGGATGCAGTCGCACTGGAATATCGACACCGTCACGCACATCGCCGAACACAAGCGCGATATGTTGCATCGGGTCCCAGGGCAAGGAATAGGTGTGTGCCTGGGCAATGCCGTGGGCGGTTTCCACTTCGAACACGTCACCCTTTTCAATCAGCGTTTCCTGGCGCTGTCGGTAGGCGATGAGGTCCGCCACCGAAACTTCCTTCAGACCGTGTTCTTCGGCGAAGGCTGTCACTTGTGGTCCGCGCATGACGGTGCCGTCGTCATTGACGAGTTCGCACAGGACGCCGCACAGCGGGAGATCGGCGAGGCGACACAGGTCGACGGCTGCCTCGGTATGACCCGAGCGCATCAGGACACCACCTTCGCGGGCGACCAATGGAAAGATGTGGCCCGGTCGAACGAAATCGTCGGCGCCTGAGTTGGGATTGGCGAGATTGCGAACGGTCAGGGTACGGTCATCAGCTGATATTCCCGTCGTGGTTCCGTGCTTGTAATCAACCGAAACCGTGAACGCGGTGGCGTGAGGCGCATCGTTTTCGGCAACCATGGCCGTCAAGTTCAGTCGTTTGGCTTCAGCCCGCGGCATCGGCGCACAGACGATTCCGGACGTATGTCGCACGATGAACGCCATGTTTTCCGGTGTGCAATGGACAGCCGCGACGATCAGATCGCCTTCGTTCTCTCGCCCCCCATCATCCGTGACAACAACGATTTCACCGGCCTCGAAGGCGCGAATGGCTTCAACTACACGGGTCTGATCATAAGGCATTTTGTGATCCGTCAGGTTTTCTCTAGACGCGGCCGGTTTGGCCACGATGCCGCAGATAGTGGTCCGCCAGCGTGCAGGCAAGCATGGCTTCGCCGATGGGCACCGCGCGGATCCCGACGCAAGGGTCGTGACGACCCTTGGTGCGGACCTGAACTTCATTGCCATCGGCGTCGATGCTGCGGCGTTCGTTCAGGATTGACGAGGTTGGTTTGACGGCAAAACGGGCGACCACCGGTTGTCCGGTTGAGATGCCGCCCAATACCCCGCCAGCATTGTTGCTGAGAAATTCGGGATTTCCGTCCGGGCCGGCCCGCATCTCATCGGCATTTTCTTCGCCCGTGATCTGCGCGGCTTCGAAACCGTTGCCGATCTCGACGCCCTTGACGGCATTGATTGACATCAGATTGGCGGCGATGTCCTGATCCAGCTTGGCATAGATCGGTGCGCCCAGTCCGACCGGGACGCCTTCAGCAACCACTTCAATGACCGCGCCGACGGAGGAGCCGGCTTTGCGGATCTCGTCCAGATAGTCTTCCCATTTCGGCACCACGTCCGGATCGGGACAGAAGAACGGATTGGCACCGACGGCATCCCAATCCCAGTTATCGCGATTGATCGCGAGCTTGCCGACCTGCACCAGTGCTCCGCGAACCGTCACGTCGGGCAGAACCTTGCGAGCCAAGCCGCCAGCTGCCACACGCGCCGCGGTTTCGCGGGCTGATGAACGGCCGCCGCCGCGATAGTCACGAATGCCGTATTTGGCGTCATAGGTGAAATCGGCATGACCCGGCCGATAGCGGCGGGCGATTTCGGAATAGTCCTTTGAGCGCTGATCGGTGTTTTCGATCATCATCGATACCGGCGTGCCGGTGGTGATCAGGGTTTCGCCGTCGTCCTGCGGCATGACGCCGGACAACACCCGCACCGCGTCCGCCTCGCGCCGCTGGGTAACGAAGCGTGATTGCCCGGGCTTGCGCTTGTCCAGCCAGGCCTGGATTTCGGCTTCGGTGAAGGCAAGGCCGGGCGGGCAGCCGTCGACAATACAGCCGAGAGCCGGGCCGTGGCTCTCGCCCCAGGTCGTCACGCGAAACAGGTGACCGAAGGTGTTGTGCGACATGGCGGCAATCCGCTTGCTACTTGATGGGGTCCCGCATAGGCGGTTCAGAGGCCGCTGTCAAAGGCCGGGATCCATTCGATATCCGGGCCTTCGATGCGCAACACCCTGTCCTGTGGGGTGGTAATTTCAGCCGCCTCATCGCCTTCCATCCCACCGACGAGGTGAAACAGCGCCCGGATAATGCCGCCATGGCAGACGCACACCGTCGGCCGGGTGACGGATCCATGCCAGGCGGCGACTCGCCAGGCCAGGATCTGATAGCTCTCCGCATGATCACCCGGTGGCAGAAAGTCCCATTTGCCAGCTCGGCGTTCAGCGGTTCGCATCTGCGCTGCATTCTCTCCCGCTTCGAGCTCCTTCAGGGTGTGGCCTTCCCAATCACCGAACGAGACCTCGATGAGACGGTCGTCGGTTTGGTAGTCACCTGGCGGCAGTTCGAGCCGGGTGCGGATCCTCTCCATGGTTTCGCGTGCCCGGCCGAGGGGACTGGACACGAATTCGAAGTCCTTTGCAGCATCGCCCAACAGCGATTGCAGGACTGTCCCGTTGCTGTCGGCCTGGTTGCGGCCGATTTCGTTTATGGGAATGTCACGCGATCCCTGAAAGCGGCCCTCGGCATTCCAGTCGGTCTGGCCGTGCCGAACAACATAGATCAGCGGCGAGGCTGTCATCGCAATTCCGATTCTGAGGATCGACCCTTGGAAGCTTCAGTCTTTGACGACCGAGATGTCCGGTGCATCGACGGCTTTCATGCCGACCGTATGATAGCCGGAATCAACGTGATGAACTTCTCCAGTCACTGCACGTGACAGGTCTGAGAGCATATAGAGCGCCGATGCCCCGACTTCATCCGTTGTCACGGTGCGCTTGAGCGGAGCGTTGTACTCGTTCCACTTCAGGATGTACCGGAAGTCTCCGATGCCGGAAGCAGCCAGCGTCTTGATCGGCCCGGCCGAGATCGCATTGACGCGGATACCGCGATTGCCCATGTCGACCGCCAGATAGCGAACGCTCGCCTCAAGCGCTGCCTTTGCAACGCCCATGACATTGTAGTGCGGCATGACTTTCTCGGCGCCGTAGTAGGTGAGGGTCAGAATTGAACCGCCATCGACCATGATCTTCTCGGCGCGCTGGGCGAGTGCCGCGAGGGAGTATACCGAGATTTCCATCGTCCGGTTGAAGTTCTCGCGCGTTGTATCGAGGAAACGTCCGGTGAGTTCGTCCTTGTCGGAAAACGCGATGGCGTGCACCAGGAAATCGATCTCGCCCCAGCGATCCTTGAGCGCCGCAAAGACGGCGTCCATGCTGTCCGGATCGGTCACGTCGCAATGGCCCACGACATGGGCGCCAAGTTCGGCAGCGAGCGGCTCGACGCGCTTTTTCAGCGCTTCACCCTGGTAGGTCAAAGCCAGTTCGGCACCGGCATCCGCGCAGGCTTTGGCGATTCCCCAGGCAATCGATCGATTGTTGGCAACACCCAAGATGACGCCGCGTTTGCCCTTCATCAGACCCGCTGCCTGAACCATCATGCGCTCCTTGCTTGTACCCATCTTGGCTATGGCACAGCCGACAGACCGGTTCAAGACGCTCCGGCGTTGGATTTGGCAAAGGCCATCAGTTCATCGACCGGTTTCTCCGGCAGCATGAGACGAACGTGAACCAGCAGGTCGCCGCGCGTTCCGTCGTGATCCGGCAGACCTTTGCCGGCGACCCGCAGAGCCCGGTCGGAGCCGGACCAGGGCGGCACGGAAACGAGGATTTTTCCATCAAGCGCTGCAACCGGAAGTTTTGCTCCGGCAATTCCCTGATGCAGCGGAACGGCAAGATCGCAGTGCAAATCGATGCCGTCGATTCGCAAATGAGGATGCCGTTTGAAACGAAATTTGATGATGGCGTCGCCAGTTTGCCCGTCTTCTGTTTCCTGTCCCTGGCCACGCAGCCGTACAACCGGTTCGTTCTCGATGCCGGCTGGCACTTTGACCGAGACGGATTTGCCGCTTGGCAGCGTCACATTCATGGGTGCCGTGCGAAGGGCCGTTTCCAGCGTCACGAACAGATCGACATGGATGTCGCTTGATTCAAATGAGACGGTTTCTTCCGCCTCAGCGCCTGGAATGTCGTCCATTCCCGGTGTATCGTCCTCATCCCGGACGAATGTCTGTCCGAAGATCTTTTCCATGATTTCTTCATGGGTCGAGTCGGCAAATCCGTCCGAACCCTCTTTGGACGCCGTCTCTTTAGCTTTGGATTCATTGTTTGCTGCCGATTCGGCCTCGTTCTTCTTGAAGCCGAAACCCGGCATGCCGGCCGAGAAACCTCGAAACATCGAGCGACGCGCAATGGGACGTCCCAAGGCATCGATGAGGCCCTCGTCAAACTGTCTGCGTTTTTCGATATCGCCAAGGATCTCATAGGCCGCAAGGATATCGCTGAACGCGATTTCCGGGTCGCGGATATGCGGATTTCGGTCCGGATGCGTGGCCTTGGCATGGCGTCTGAAAGCGGACTTGATCTCGCTACTGCTGGCAACCTTGGGAACGCCGAGGACCGAATAGGGATTACGCATGATACCGTCCACTCAATACGCGTATTTGCGACCGCTCTTGCCTTGCCGCGTGGCGCTGACCGGATTTTTCCGTCAGGACTGACGTTTTAGCGCCAACTTGCTAATGAGGCCCTAAGGCGTCAGTCCTGCTTTTTCATGGATTCAAGCGTCCAGTCCTGGCTCAGTCTTGCTCGACAGATTTCGCCAAAGTATTGAGCCACACCATCGAAGCTGTGCTTGGATACGATAAACTCCCGACAAACCTGCGTGGTCTTGCCGTTTTCCCGGACGTAGCTGACCACACCGCCGTCCCCGGTGGTCAAGTTGGCCCAGGGCAGATGCTGAATGAAGCCTGTCGAAATATCGGCTTCAGCCACCGTCTGCCGGATTATATCTTCGTCCGTGAGGTTGGAGGGGACGGCTGTTATGGATCCTGTTACGGCGCCGTGATCCAGCTCCGTGCCGATACCAAGGCCGCCAGTGACGCAGCCGGACACGACAAACGCCGCGCACAGCACGCCGGCACGGTGTCCAAATAGCCTCTTACGCATCAAGGCGTTCTTTGCTAGGTCAAACTGTCTGCGCGCCACTTCAGCCGCCGCGTCACATATCAGGTAAGGCACAATGGTAACCGAAACAGACTTAACGAAGGGTGACTTTTCCCTTTCCGATGAGCCGATTGCCCTGTTTCGCGAATGGTTGCAGGACGCCCATGAACAGGAAGTGAATGATCCGACGGCCGTCGCGCTGGCAACCGTCGATGAAGACGGCATGCCGGACGTCCGGATGGTTCTCCTGAAAGACGTCGATGAGCGGGGCTTTACCTTCTATACGAATTTCCAAAGCCAGAAGGGCACCGAACTGCAGGCAACCCCCAAGGCAGCAATGTGTTTTCATTGGAAATCGCTGCGCCGTCAGGTGCGGATCCGCGGCAATGTCGAGGTGGTCAGCGACGCAGAGGCCGATGCCTATTACGCCAGTCGCCCCCGTGGCAGCCGCATCGGAGCCTGGGCGTCACAGCAATCCAGGCCTCTGGAAAGCCGGTTTGCCTTGGAGAAGGCTGTAGCCGAATACACGGCCAAATATCCCATCGGCGAGATTCCGAGGCCACCTTATTGGTCGGGTTTTAGGGTCATGCCTGACACGATCGAGTTCTGGCACAACAGAAAATTCCGGCTGCACGACCGCATCGTCTTTGCCCGTGGCGATGGTGGTTGGGGCAAGACGCGGCTCTATCCCTAGACCAAACCCACTTGAATCAGTTCGTGAGCGCCTTGAATCGGAGTGTCCAAACCGATCGTCAAGCCGTTGGAATCCGGTAGTAATTCGAGGTGCTACCGCATGAAAATCAGCTCAGGATCTCGACCATCCGGTCTCGCATGACGAACTTTTGCGGCTTGCCGGTGATCGTCATCGGTATTTCTTCCACGATCCGAATGTGACGCGGAACCTTGTAGTGGGCGATCTGCCCTTCGCAATGCGCACGCACCTCATCGCTCGACAGGTCGGCGTCCGGGGCCGCGATAACCCAGGCGCAGACTTCCTCACCGTATTTTTCGTCCGGAATGCCGAAGACCTGGACTTCGCTGATTTTTGGATGACGAAACAGGAATTCCTCGATCTCTCGCGGATAGATGTTCTCGCCGCCGCGGATGATCATGTCCTTCACCCGCCCCGTGATGGCGCAAAACCCTTCATCATCGAATGTCGCCAGGTCGCCGGTGTGCATCCAGCCGTCGCGGATGCTTTCTCTGGTCCGCTCGTCGTCGTCCCAATAGCCCTTCATGACGGAATAGCCGCGCGTGCAGAGCTCGCCTTGCTGACCGACGGGAACGATAGCTCCGGTCTCGTCGATGATCTTTACTTCCAGGTGCGGATGAATTCGCCCGACCGTGCTGCAGCGCTTGTCGACCGGATCGTCGACGAAACTCTGAAATGAAACCGGGGAGGTCTCGGTCATGCCGTAGCAGATCGTCACCTGATCCATGTTCATTTCGTTGTTGACTCGTTCCATCACCTCAATGGGGCAGGGCGCTCCGGCCATGATGCCAGTCCGCATGCTGCTGAGGTCGTAGGTCCCGTTGCGCAGTTCCTCGAGCATGGCAACAAACATTGTCGGTACGCCATAGACTGCTGTACAGCGCTCGCCGGACAGAACCTCCAGCGTGGTTTTTGCCTCGAACGCTTCGCCGGGAAACACCATCGCCGCACCCTTGCTGACGGCGCCAAGCACGCCCATCACCATGCCGAAGCAGTGGTAGAGCGGAACCGGAATGCACAGCCTGTCCGCTTCGGTCAGCAGAATTCGGTCGGTCACGAAACGGGCATTGTTGGCAATGTTATAGTGAGACAGCGTCGCACCCTTCGGCGCGCCCGTCGTACCGGAAGTGAACTGAATGTTGATGGCATCGTCCGGGTTGAGTTCCGCATCGATGGCCGGCAACCGCAACTGTTGAGCGGGTCCACCAAGCTTGCGAACCGTGTCAAATGCAAAAAAGCCTGGTCCAGGCTCAGCACAAAGACCGATCACATGGCGCAAATGCGGCAGTTTTTCCGATTGCAGCCGGCCCGGTTCACATTGATCCAGTTCTGGTGCCAGTTGACGAATCATCGCCAGATATTCGGATGTCTTGAAGCGCTCCGCGGCAACCAACGCCTTGCAGCCGACCGTGTTGAGCGCATACTCGACCTCGGACAACCGGTAGGCCGGATTGATATTGACGAGGATGACGCCAATGCGGGCCGTGGCAAACTGCGTCAGCAGCCACTCGTAGCGGTTTGGCGACCAGATGCCGACGCGGTCTCCCTTTTCCAGCCCAAGCGCCAGGAATCCGGTTGCCAGCTCATCGATCTCTCGATCGAAATCGTAGTAGCTGCGACGAATGTTCTGGCCCGGAATGATGACCGCATCGCGGGGGCCGAATCGAGAGACGCAATCGCGCAGCAACTGTGGAATGGTGACGAATTGCAATTCCGGTTCCTTGGCGCCGGCAACGTAGGAACTGCCATCCTGCGGCGCGCCGCCACGGCCTGTCGTATCTGATGAGGCGCTTCCGACCTCCTTGATCCGGGACGAGAGGCTTTCGTTCAGAATGGACATGCCTGTGTTTCCTCACATGGTCCGCCAGTCGCCGCTTTGCTCGAAGGCGTGGGCAGCCTGGTAGATTTTCAGTTCGCCGTAGTTTGGGCCCACCAGCATCATGCCAATTGGCAGGCCATCGCTCAACCCGCAGGGAACGTTCATCGCAGGCAGGCCGCCGTTGAACGGTGCGGTGTTGCCAATCATCTGAAAGGCGCGCTCGACAAAGAGGCTGATGGAACAATTGGGCGGTGGGATTTCCTGGGCCTTCATCGGCAGCGTTGGCATCAACAGCAGGTCGAACTGTTTGAGAGCCTCCTGGTAGCGCTGGTTGCACCGCCGCATCAGGTTCTGGCCCTTGCCGTAGAAACGGCCGCGATACTGCGTCTGAAAATACTCGCCCAGGAACATGCAGACCTTGAGCGAATGGCTGAGCTCGTCGGCGCGGTTTCGCCATTGCGCCATGTGGTCGATCATGGACGGCAGGAACAGCCCCCGGTAGTTGGTGCCGGCGGAGTGTCCGTGCATCATGCCGTCCTGAAGGCCCTCCAGCGTTATCGCGGTCCAGCAATCCACCGCCAGCAGGTGCTCGGGAATCGAAATCTCCTCCACGCGGGCGCCGAGGTTGCGGAAACGATCGACCGCGGCCATGACCTTCTGATCGACATCAGCTTCGCTTTCGGGGCGGGCGAAGCCTTCCTTCAGAACCCCGATCCGTAACCCTTGGACCCCGCGGCCCAGTGCCTCCGTATAGCGATAGACCTTGGGTTTGTATTGCCGCGGGTCGAGCCCGTCTTCGCCGGCCAGCACCTCCAGCAACAACGCATTGTCGGCGACGTTCGACGTCACCGGGCCGACATGGTCGATTGTCTGCTCGATCGGCATTACGCCCGTGTAGGGCACCAAGCCGTGCGTCGCCTTCATCCCGTAAACGCCGCAGTTCGACGACGGGATGCGGATTGATCCGCCCTGGTCGCCGGCGATGGCCATATCGACTTCGCCCGCGGCGACAAGTGCTGCAGACCCACCGGACGAGCCGCCAGCCATAAAGCCTCGTTTCCACGGATTGTGGATTGGACCCTTGGCACCGGTGTGCGAGCCGCCGGACAGGCAGAAGTTTTCGCAGTGGGCTTTGCCAGCGATGATCGCACCGGCATCGAGCATGCGGGTGACGATGGTTGCGTCGATCTCGGGCGTGTAGCCTTCCATGATCGAGGAGCCGTTCATCATCGGCACACCCGCCAGGCAGATCGTATCTTTCAAAGCAATGCGTTTGCCGCGCAGCGGCCCGTCGACGGCGCCCTTGATGTCAGTCTTGACGTACCAGGCGTTTAGCGGGTTTTCAGTGGCGTCGGGGAAGTATCCCGGAGATCGTGGATAACGCACTTCGGGCAGGTGGTCCGGCGTTGCGTCCAGTCGATCATAGGACTGGATGTAGGGCTCCATGATCTCGCGATATTCCTCAAGGTCCGCATCGCTCAGGTTCATCCCGAAGCGGCTGGCCATCTCACGCATCTGCGACAGGGTAGGGCGGGTGATTGTCATGGCGCTGACCTCGGATGGATGCGATCGCGCGGGTTCGCGGTCGGCTTTGATTTCGGATCGGTGATGGCTGTGGTCGCCGGTCGGGGCTGACCTTTTGAGGGCCGTCGCTGCCGCGGGTTGGGCTCGCGTAGCTCGCGCGGCACCGAAGCCCAGGAACTGGTTGACCTTCGCCGGATCCAGCAGTTCAGACTGGCTCAGTTCGCCGACGATCCTGCCGCGCTCGAGAACCAGGACCCGGTCGGACAGGTCGGCGATGAAATCGAAATTCTGTTCAACGAGCAGAACCGAGAGGCCGCGCCGTCGGCGCAGATCGTTCAGCGTTTCCGCCATTTCCTCGATGATCGATGGCTGAATGCCCTCGGTTGGCTCGTCGAGCAGCAGCAGCTCCGGGTCTGCCATGAGACTGCGTGCCAGCGCCAGCAACTGCTGTTCGCCACCCGAGAGCGCTCCACCCTCACGATCGAGCAGCCTGGTCAGGCGGGGAAAGTCGGCAAGCACAGCGTCAAGCACATCCTGCTCACCGCCGCCGGCATAATCGTGCCAGGCAAATCGCAGATTGTCGCGCACTGTCAGTTGCGGAAAGATGCCGCGTCCCTGGGGCACATAGCCAATGCCGAGCCCGGCTCTTTCATGCGGTGCCAACCGGGTTATGTCGGTCTCGTCAAATCGTATGACGCCCGAGCCAGCCGGAAGAAAGCCCATCACGGTTTTCAGGAGAGTCGACTTGCCCATGCCATTGTGGCCAAGGATCCCGACCACCTCGTCCTCGGCGACCTGCAGGTCGATGCCGTGGAGGATCGGCACCTTTCCGTACCCGCCGGACAGGCCTTTGATATCCAGCACGCTGTTTGCTTCGTCTGACACCGGTCAGGCCTTCTTTCCGAGATAGACGTCGCGCACCAACGGGTCGGACATCACCGCATCGACATGATCTTCAACAAGGATTGCTCCCTGGTGGAAAACTGTGACCTTTTCCGCGATGGAACGAATGAACTGCATGTCATGTTCGACGACGATGACGGCGGCCCGCTTTGTAATGTCGTCGATGATCGCCGACATGCGCTCGATGTCGGTAGCGCTCATGCCGGCCGCTGGTTCGTCCAGCAGCACAAGCCATGGATCGGCAACCACGACCATGCCCAACTCCACCCGCTGGCGTTCGCCATGGGCCAGACGACCGAGATCCGTGCGCGCGATCGGCCCAAGCGCCAACCGGTCAATGATCTCGCCGGTTCTTTCGTTGGCCTCGTCGGCCTGGACGAAACGCCGGGCCGCGATCCAGATGTTCTCGAAAACGCTGAGCCCGTCCATCACATTCGGCACCTGCGTCTTGATGCCGACGCCGAGCGAGGCGATTTCATGCGGGTGCCAGCCCGTGGTTTCATGTCCGCGCATGAACACCTGTCCTTCGCTTGGCGACAACAGGCCGGTAACGCACTTGAAGAACGTGGATTTGCCGGCGCCATTCGGGCCGATCAGGCAGCGCAATTCGCGAGCTTTCAGTGCAAAGTCGATGTGATCGGCCGCGACCACGCCACCGAAGCGCATTGTCAGGTCATGGGTTTCCAGAACCAGCTCAGCCACAGGCCCGCTCCCGGTCCCTCGACCTGCGGCCCCGACGCAGTCTTCGACGCGGCAGACGGCCGAAGCTGACAGTCCAGACTTTGGCGACGGCCGGCACGAGGCCCCCCGGCAGGAACAGGACGAACAGAACCAGTATGAGCCCGGTGACGACGGCGTTGTCGACCAGCGTCTGCTGGCCGAGCAGGAATTTCAGGTAGGCCAGCCCGGCGGCGCCGAGGATTGGCCCCAGCCGGGTGCCAAGACCGCCGACAATGCACCAGACGATGATCTCCGCCGATTGGCCTAAAGAGAACAGATTGGGTGTGACGATTTCGCCCCAATTGGCAAACAACGCCCCGGCGAAGCCGGCTATTGCGGCACCAATGGCAAACAGCAGGGTCTTACGCGCCCGCACATCAAAGCCAAGCAGGGCAATCCGGGTTTCATTTTCGCGGATGCCGACCGCGATGCGACCGAAGGAGGAGCGAAGAAGCGCCGTGACTAGCAGATAAACGATGAGAAGGCACACGGCACAGACATAAAAGAGCGCGTCACCATAGATGTAGGCCTGAGGATCGCCCGGCACATTGAGGGTCTGGAAACCTGGTATACCGTTGAATCCGCCAAGACGGGCGTTTCCGATCACATATTGCGGCCCGGCGGTCGAGTTCATGAACTTGAACAGGATCAGGGTAACCACCAGCGTGATCACCCCGAGATAGACGTCCGTCAGTCGGCCGTAGAACATCATGGCGCCGAGGATCGCCGCGAAGCCGAACGGCAGCAGGATGGCAAGCACCATTGGAACCGTGCTCTCGCCCAGATTGATGGCCGCGATGGCATAGGTGTAGGCGCCAAGCCCAAAGAACGCCGCCTGTCCGAAGCACAGGATGCCGCCGAAACCCCAAATCAGACCGAGGCTGAACGCCAGCATGCCGTAGATCACCAGGATGGTCAGGGTATAGGTACTGATGGCGTAGGGTAGGAGCCAGATCGCCAAGGCTGCCACGATGACGGTGACGATCGCGTCTTTTCGCCAGTCCGACATCATAGCGACCGCCTGAAGAACCGCCCGGTGACACCTTGCGGCAGCAGGCGCAGCAGGATGACGGCGGCGACCAGCAGCGCCACTTCGCCGATGACGGGCGACACCGCGAAGGTGAAGACCTGATTGACCAGCCCGAACAATCCGGAGCTGCTGACCAGGCCGGCGATCAGCGAAGGTCCGCCGGCAATAACAGTGATGAAGGCCTTTGCGATGTAAGTGCCACCTGAGGCGGGCACCAGGCCAACCAACGGCGCGAACACGGCGCCGGCAAGCCCGGACAGTGCCGAACCGCAAAAGAAGGTTGCCATGTAGATGCGATCGGGGCTGTAACCGAGGGCTGAAGCCATGTCCGATCGCTGCATGGTGCCCCGTGCGATCAGTCCAAGACGGGTTGAACGCAGCACCAGAAGCATCAAAAGAACAAGGACGATCGCGACCAGGATTACGAAGAAATTATAGCCGTTGATCTGATAGTTTCCGACCGCAAATCCGGCAATTGGTGTCGAGATGCCGGTGGTCGTGTTCCCGAAAATCATGGTGACGACGCCGATGAAGAAAAGGCTCAGTCCCCAGGTCGCCAGCATTGTGTCGACCAGTCGGCCATACAGATGGCGGATGACAAGCCTCTCAACCACCAGGCCGATCAGTCCGACGACGAGGGGTGCAACGACGATCATAGCAACAAAGACATTGACGCCCAGGTTGACGGCGGTAATGGCCGCGTAGCCGCCCATCATCATGAACTCGCCGTGGGCGAGATTGATGACCTTCATCATGCCGAACACGATCGCCAGTCCTGCGCTGATCAGGACGAGCGATGCGATGGCGTAGAGTATTTCCACTGCAATGACGAAAAAGAAATCCATTGTCCGGGTCGTCGCGTTGTGGGGCAGGGCAATCCGGTTTCGGTCAGGGCGGCAGAGCCGCCCCGACCTTGGTCCCGGGAGGGTCAGATCTTGATTTCGTACTGGGTATTGTCGTTCGGGTTGGCCGCAAGGTCGCAGACGGCCTGGGTGTCGATCGGCTGTCGTTGTGGCAGCGTTTCGACGACTTTCATGCCCTGGTTGTCGATCTCCATGAGGTGGACGTCGAGAACCGCATGATGGGTCTTGGGGTCGACCGTCACCTTGCCGGCCGGCCCGTCAATGGAAAGGCCGGTTTCCAGCGCTGCGATTATGGCATCGCGATCCATCGAGCCTGCCTTGCGAACCGCTTCCGCCCAGGTGTGCACACCTTGATAATTGGACACCGCGATCTCGTGGATGGAACCCGTGTCGCCGTAGGCACCGGCCCATTTTTCCTTGAAGGCGCGGTTCTCCGGGGTGTCGAGCTCCTGGCTGTAATTGTAGGCGACCATGATGCCGTTGCCTTCCTCCGGCGTCAGCACCTTGTGCTCGTTGCCGACACCCATGGTGGTGGAGGCCAGAGGAATTCGGTTTTTCATGCCGGCAGCAGCCCATTGACGGAAGAACGACAAATGTGCTCCCCCGACCAGCGGTGCGATCACCAAATCAGGTGCTTCCGTCTGCACCCGGGCGATGGTCGAGCCGAAATCGGCGACATCGAGCGGGAAGAAATCGGTGGCGACGGTTTCACCACCGTTGTCGGCAACGTACTTCTGGATCCAGCGGGCCGTGATCTGGCCGTAGTTGTAGTCGGCTGCAAGAATGTAGACCTTCTTGCCGCCCGCTTTGCCGAGGGCATAAGGGACAAGAACCTCCACTTGCTGTGCCGGGGTCACCCCGTTGATGAAGATGTTGCGGTCACAGACGCCGCCTTCATAGAGCACGTTGTAGAAGTACAAGGTCTTGGTCTTGCGCATGGTCTGCCGGATCGCTTCCCGCGACGCCGACAGAATGCCGCCGTGAACCACGTCGACCTTGTCCTGGCGGGTCAATTGCTGGCCGTACTGGGTGTAGAGCGCCATGTCGGACTGGGTGTCATAGGCGACAACCTCGACTTTCTTGCCGAGCAGGCCGCCATCGGCGTTGATTTCGTCCACGGCGAGGCGCATCGCCATGTCCATGGGTTTGCCGTAGGCATCAAAGATGCCCGATGTGTCGAGCACCGACCCAAGTTTGATCGTATCGGCAGACAATGCCACCCGCGGCAATGCCAGCGTCCCTGCCAGTGCAGCGGTACCTCCGACGAACATTCTTCTGTTGATCGACATGGAATTCCTCCCTTGCTTCCGTGGTCCCTGCGCGCGCATTGAGCGTCACGCCTTATCGTCGTCTTTTGATTTGATGCGGTTCGCGAAATCCGCCGTCCGGCCAGCGAGTTGAGCATCGAAATCGAGCCCGATTTCCTCGCCAAGCTGCTTCATGGCCGGCAGCCGCACAGCCATGCCGAGAATCTGGTCCATTGCAGACCCGAAGGCGTTTCCTGAGCCGCCATCTGTGGTTTCCGCGCCGAGGCCGCCGATCTGGTTGATGCGAATGGAATCGATCTTTTCGACAGGCTTCATCATCTGGGTCATGATGTCCGGCATCCGGTCGAGCTTGCGCTCTTCCAGGCGCATGCGGATGACGGCATCACTCAGCGAATTTTCAGCCGAATAAAGTGCGGCTCGTCCCGCGGCCTCCGCTTCCATGCGGGTTTTCTCGGCGTCCGCCTGGGCGGATGTGACCGTGGCGTCGGCCTTGGCCTGTGCGATCAGCGTGTCGACCTCGCTCTTGACGCGCGCGTTCTCAAGCTCGATGTCCTTCTGCTGGTTGAGGCGTGCAACCTCGCGCTGGCGTTCGGCGATCGCCCGCTCCTTTTGCGCCTGCACGTGTTCGGCGGCGAGGATGACCTGAGCTTTGGCTTCTTCTTCCTTGGCCTTTTCCGCCGCTTCCTCCGCACGCCGCCTGGCAAGCTGGATGTCGTTGTCGATCTTGGTCTCTTCCAGCGACAACACCGCCTGCATCTCGGATTTGCGCAATGTCTCGTCGCTGGCGACCTGGGCCTCCTTCGCCCGGCGTTCCTTGTCGATCCGGGCAGTCTCCGAAACGAGGCCAGCTTCCGCCCGAGCCCGCTCGGAGCGTGCCTCGGCTTCCGCCTCAAGCTTCGAAAAATGCTCGCGCTGGGCGATGTCCGCTTCCTGTTCGGTCCTCTGGATTTCCAACTGGCGCTGATGCTGCGCGAGGCGGCTTTCGCGGATGGCGATCTCGGTCTCCGTTTCCACGGCCACCCGCGCCTTGCGCTGTTCAGCGATCATTTCGGCCAGCCGGCGCATGCCCTGGGCCTGAAAGGCGTTGTTTTCGTCGTGCTGGGCGAGGGCGGCCTGATCGGCCGACACCAGTGAGGCGGACACGAGCTGAAGACCAAGCCGCGACACCCGCTCCGATACCGCATCCGCCACCTGCTGCGCAAAACCGGTGCGGTCCATGTGGATGTCGTCAAGTTTGCGGCTGGCGGCAGAGTTCTGGATCGCGTCGATCAGAATGCCGGTCAAAAGTTCCTGGGTTGCTTCGCCGGGTCGCGATATGCGCATGCCAAGCGACTGCGCGGCCGTGGAAATTCCCTCCGCCGAAGGCTCGACCCTGAGTTCGAATTCCATGGCGATGTCGGCGCGTAGCTGATCCTTGCACATCACTGCATGGGCACCGCTACGGCTGACCGGAACGACGATGGCCGCCATCGAGACCTTCTGGAGTCGATGGAAAATGGGCAGGGCTAGGCAGCCACCATCAATCACGACTTTCCGGCCGCCCAGGCCAGTCCGCACCAGGGCGGTTTCCAGCGTTGCCTTGGCAAAATACCGGTGCAGAAACCACGCCCCGAGGACGATCGCCAATGCCAACAGAAACAGGGTTGTGAACCAGATCACCACAGCCTCCCATCAAGGGCGCGAGCCGGCTGCTCGCTAACCTCGATCTGAGGATGCAGAATTTATTTTCCAATTCAAGTAAAAAATTTCCAATTCAATTATTGGAAATCAAGATATTGAAATTATATGGATTTTACGATGTCAAAACACATCCCGTCGGCTCGGGCAATATACATTGGGGTCGCTTGACCTCTGGCAATCTGGTGAGGATTGCGGCGCGCGCTGCGGTAGCCGGACTGCAAAGCGTATTCGCGGCTGCAGTCGCGCCAATCATCTGAAAACTGCTCCATGATGTCCGCCAGGCAGTGCATGCCTTCATAAGTCGATTGGCCGAGCGTGTTCAGCACCGGTGCGTTGCCGCCGTGCATCCCGTGATATTTTTCGCGGAATGCGGCATTGGCCTCTGTTTTCAGGGCGCCGAAATAGGATGACGATGAATACAGACGTTTGAGTCCGGCTGCCCCGCTGGCCAGCAGGCCGTTTTCCTCGATGGCACAGGAGAGGCGGACCATGCGGTTGTGAAGACCAGCGTCGCCAAAGGCACGGTTGAAGATGACCGCGTCCTGCCCGACGAGCGACATCAGCAGCGCATCCGCTCCGGATTGTTCGATCTCATCGACGATCCGGGCCATGTCGGTCAGCCCGAAGGGCAGGTAGCGCTCGTAGACCAGCGAAGCGGATAACTCTGCAAGCTTCTGCTTGGCGAAGGAATGGGAGGCTCGGGGCCAGACATAGTCATTGCCGATCAGCGCCCATTTTCTGACCGAATAGGTGTCGCGCAGAAAGTCGATGGCTGGCCTGAGCTGCAATCCTGGCGTTTCGCCGATCGCGAAGACCCCGGGGGTTCTTTCGCCGCCTTCATAAAGCGGCGTGTAGATGTAGGGGATGCGCTGGCGGACAATTTTGCTCAGTCGCTGCCGGACCGCGCTGATATGCATGCCGACGATGGCATCGATGGCGCCGGTTTCGATCAGGTCGTTGACGATCTCCTCGACCGGCATGGGTGCTTCAACGGCCGAATCCACCATCAGCAACTGAACCTGTCGGCCATCGATCCCGCCATCGCGATTGAGCTCCTCAACGGCGACTTGCGCACAGGCAATGCAGGAGGGAGACCACAATCCGGCCGAGCCGCACAGCGGCACCAGCAGCGCCACGCGATAGTAGGACTTGCGGTGAAGCATCTCGGAATCGAAGTCGCGATCGAACTCGAACGGCAGAGGCGGATAGCCATCAGCCCCTGTCGCAAGCCTGATTTCGGGCGAAAACGTCCGGGTCATCCCACCACAACACTTGAAAATAGTTTCCAAGTCAAATAATTTTATAGGGCGAAACAGCGGACCACTTCATGAGCGACAGCCCGAATCCGATTAGCGATTACATTTCCTACGCCCTGGCGGCGGCCCATCGCGAGGTCCACACCTCGCTATCTGCACGGCTCAAGGAATATGGTGTTCAGATCGAGGCCTGGCGTGTGATGGAGACGCTGGACAGCGCGCCGGCGATTACCATGAGCGAACTGGCAACGCTGGTTCTGATGAATCCACCGACACTGACCAAGCTGGTCGACCGCATGGTTTCAGACGGGCTGGTTCATCGCCAGATAGCCCGACACGATCACCGCCAGGTCAATCTTGTGCTGACCGATCTGGGCAGAAAGAGAATGTCGCAGATCCGCGACCAGGTACGGTCTCAGGACGACAATATCCTGAAGTCCATAGGGCCTGAAAACGCTGCGACGCTGATCGACCTGCTGCGGAAAATCGGCTCTGAAGGAGCGGGGAACAGGCTCAACTAAGCCTGTGTGCCGCCAACGGTCATGCGATCCATGCGCAGGTGCGGCTGTCCGACCCCCACGGGCACGCTTTGCCCTGCTTTGCCGCACATCCCGACTCCGGTATCAAGTTTGGAATCATTGCCGATCATCGACACCCGGTGCATGGCATCCGGGCCGTTGCCGATCAGCATGGCGCCCTTGATGGGCGCGCCGACCTTGCCGTTTTCGATCAGGTAGGCCTCGGTGCAGCCGAAGACGAATTTGCCCGAGGTGATATCGACCTGACCGCCGCCGAAGGAGACGGCGTAGATGCCATTATCCACCGAAGCGATGATTTCTTCCGGCGTTGCATTGCCGCCCAGCATATAGGTGTTGGTCATGCGTGGCATCGGCTCATGGGCAAAGGACTGACGGCGGCCGTTGCCGGTTGGCTTCATGCCCATCAGGCGGGCATTCTGCCGGTCCTGCATATAGCCGACCAGCTTTCCGTCCTCGATCAGCACATTATGGCCGGACGGCGTGCCCTCATCATCGATGGAGAGTGATCCACGGCGTTCTTCGATGGTGCCGTCATCGACCACGGTGACGCCCTTGGCGGCCACTTGCTGACCCAACAGGCCAGCGAAGGCCGAGGTTTTCTTGCGATTGAAATCGCCCTCCAGGCCGTGGCCGACGGCTTCGTGCAGCATGACGCCGGGCCAGCCCGCGCCGAGCACCACATCGAACGTGCCCGCAGGCGCCGGAATGGCACGCAGATTGACCAGTGCCTGGCGCAGTGCCTCATCGGCTCCCGACTGCCAGGAATCTTCGGTTATGAAGGCGCCGAAACCCTGTCGGCCACCCATGCCGTGCGAGCCACTTTCCTGACGGTCGCCATCTCCAACCACGACACTGATATTCACGCGTGTCATGGGCCGGACGTCCTGCAGCTTCTCGCCATCGGCGCGCAGGATGTTCACCACCTGCCAGGATGCGGCCAGGGAGGCTGTGACCTGTCGAACTCGCGGATCCTTGGCGCGCAGATAGGCATCGATCTCTTGCAGCAGCCTGACTTTCTCCTCGAAACTGGGCTCGCCGATCGGGTTTTCTTCACCGTAAAGATGCCGATTGGTTCCAGCCGGCCCCGCAGCGTATGACCCGTCATATCCGCGGGTCACGGCGACGACCGCATCGCTTGCGCGTCTCAAGGCGGCTTCCGACAGGTCACCCGAATGGGCGTAGCCAACGGCTTCATCGGCTACGGCGCGCAATCCGAAACCCTGGCTGGTCGAGAAGCTGCCGGCTTTCAACCGGCCGTCGTCGAAAGCAAGGGATTCAAGCTGCGAATACTCGGCATAGAGCTCGCCGTCAACGGCGTCCTTTAGCGTCTCGGCGACAACGGAATTCAGTTGTTCTTCCGAACAGTCGAATTTTTTGAGCAGGTCCTTGTCCATCGTTCGTTCCAATCTGGTCCGGCCATGATAGCTTGGCGCAGTGGGATAGTTTTGTTGTCATATAAGATGGCGGCGCGACAATCCAATGGATGGCAATCGGCCGTAGACTGACGATTTGGTGAAGGGGAGGGCTCGGCCGTGGCGGAGCTGAAGACACGCCCAACGGGTGCCGATGTGACAGAGTTTCTGGCGACTGTGCCGGATGTCCAGAAACGGGCAGATAGCGATGTCCTGCTGGAGCTGATGAAACGCGTGACGGGTGACGACGCCGTTATGTGGGGTTCTTCGATCATTGGCTTCGGGACTTGCGAATACACCAATCGGAGTGGCAAGCCGGCCCAATGGATGGCCACGGGGTTTTCGCCCCGAAAGGCGGCCCTGACAATCTACATCATGCAGGGCTTTGAACCGCATTCGGATCTGATGCAACGGTTGGGCAAATACAAGACCGGCCGGTCGTGCCTCTACGTCAAGCGGCTGTCGGACATTGACCTCGACGTGCTGGAGACGTTGGTTGCGCGATCCTGTGAGTATCTGCGGCAGGCCTATCCGAAAGACTAGGGCAGAGCGGCGAAGCCGTCGGTGAAACCCGACAGGTCGACCGGGATGCCGATCCCTTCCTCCGGCGTCTGGAAGACGATGAACGTCGCGGTGCCACCAGCCTGCAGGGTGCTCAGCAGTGTGTCCTCGAGAATGACTTCGGCATAGCACCCATCGGCAAAACAGCGCACGAAGTAAGCACGGCCAATGTCCTTGCCATCGACATTGAGCCCGAGCCCGTTCGGCAGCAGGACACCCAGCGGAGCAAGCACACGAAGAACACGCGCCTGTCGATCCGCCGTTTTCAAGACGACCACCGACAGGCCGACTTCAGGACGGTCTTCGGCGATGACATTTTGCATGAGTGCGCATTGTTCGCTGGAAGCGCCAGCTGGTTGGTCGCAGACAATCGACCAGGCACCGTGATTGGATCGGATCGTTCCCGGTGTCTGGGCGGCAGCCTGCGAGAACAATGCGGTCAGCAGGAAGGCACCAGCGAGCAGCGTCGGTCCAAGAAATTTGTTTTGCAGCATATCGGCTCCGGCGGCATGCGAATCAGTTGCGCTATTCTGCGGGAACAGCGGCGGTTTTGGAAAGTCTGCTTATACCGTTATCGGCAGCGGACCGTTTGCGCGCCACTAAAGGCGTGAAATACGGCGACAATCAAGTTGTTTGCGGCTTGCGATGTCCATCTCTCGCTCTACCATGACGCTGACCCGTGCGATAAGCCACCTCTGGGTGTGACGCGGCTCCATCAGATGCGTAAAATGTCGCAGGTAATCTCCTGTCGTCCAGTTGCGATTGGCTCTAAACTGTGGTTTTAAGCGCATTCAATTGAGAGGGATTTTGCGTTCCTGCAACGGCAGGGGTCCGCGCTCGAGGGAGATCAACTGTGAAAAAACCGCTTCATGCAGTCTGGGCCATGCTTGGCACGCTTCTTCTGGCGTCCCAGGCTCGCGCAGAGCAGCCGGTCGACTGGCAACTCGGCTTTCAGCCGGCCGCGACCGAAATCATGCGTGAAATCAGATGGTTCAACGATTACACGTTGTGGTTCATTGTGCCGATCACCCTGTTGGTGCTGGGCCTTTTGGCAGTCGTTGTCATGCGGTTTCGTGCCAGCGCAAATCCAAATCCCTCGAAGACCAGTCATAACACCACGATCGAGATCATCTGGACCGTTGGCCCGGTGATCATTCTGCTGTTTCTGGCCATTCCGTCCTTCCAGTTGCTGACCGCCCAATATACGCCGCCGGAAGAACCCGGTCTGACGATCAAGGCGACCGGCTACCAGTGGTACTGGGGCTATGAATACGATGTCGAGGAAGAAGTATCCTTCGACTCAATTCTCCTGGCAGACAGCGATCGCGCCGCCTACGGCAAGGAAGACAAGTCCGAATATCCGCGCCTTCTGGCAGTCGACAATGAAGTTGTGGTGCCGGTCGGCATGACCGTACGACTGCTGGTTACGGCAGCCGATGTGCTCCATGCATGGGCGATGCCTGCATTTGGCGTCAAGATGGACGCGGTTCCGGGCCGGCTCAACGAAACCTGGTTCAAGGCCGAGCGCGAAGGCCTCTATTACGGCCAGTGTTCAGAACTGTGCGGCAAGGATCATGCGTATATGCCGATCGGCGTTCGCGTCGTTTCTGTCGAGCAGTACGGCAAGTGGCTGGCAGCCGCGTCCGACGATGTGGAAGCTGCAAACGCCGAGTTGATGGCAGCGATCGAAAGCGGCCAGGACGCTTCGGTCAAGCTGGCCGCCAACGAAGCCAAGAAGGTCGAGGAGTAAGAACATGGCTGGATCTTCAGCAGCGCACGACGATCACGCACACGAATCCTATGGTGGCTGGACACGCTGGGTCTATTCGACCAACCACAAGGACATCGGCACGCTCTATCTGATCTTCGCGATCGTTGCAGGCATTGTCGGCGGCACCATGTCGATCTTCATGCGCTGGGAGTTGGCTGAACCGGGCATTCAGATTTTCCATGGTCTGGCTTCCATGGTGTACGGCTTCGAGGGCGACGCCGCCATCGATGGCGGAAAGCACATGTACAATGTGTTCACGACCGCACACGGCCTGATCATGATCTTCTTCATGGTTATGCCGGCGCTGATCGGCGGTTTTGCCAACTGGATGGTCCCGATCATGATCGGTGCCCCTGATATGGCGTTCCCGCGGATGAACAACATTTCGTTCTGGCTGCTGCCGCCCGCTTTCATTCTCCTGGTTCTGTCGATGTTTGTTGAGGGGCCGGCCGGAGCCTACGGCGTTGGTGGTGGCTGGACGATCTATCCACCGCTCTCAACCACAGGACAGCCGGGACCCGCGATGGATCTGGCCATCCTGTCGCTGCACATAGCCGGCGCATCATCGATCCTGGGCGCCATCAACTTCATCACCACCATCTTCAACATGCGCGCCCCGGGCATGACGCTGCACAAGATGCCGTTGTTTGCCTGGTCGGTGCTGGTCACAGCCTTCCTGCTGCTGCTGTCGCTGCCGGTGCTGGCAGGCGGTATCACCATGCTACTGACCGACCGCAACTTCGACACGTCGTTCTTCACGCCCGAGGGCGGCGGCGATCCGATCCTGTTCCAGCACCTGTTCTGGTTCTTCGGTCACCCGGAAGTCTACATTCTGATCCTGCCGGCCTTCGGCATTGTCAGTCACATCGTGGCGACGTTCTCGCGCAAGCCCGTCTTCGGCTACCTCGGAATGGCCTATGCCATGGTCGCCATCGGCGCAGTCGGCTTCATCGTTTGGGCGCACCACATGTACACAGTCGGCCTGTCGCTCGACACGCAGCGCTACTTCGTTTTCGCGACGATGGTCATCGCCGTGCCGACAGGGGTGAAGATCTTTTCGTGGATTGCCACCATGTGGGGCGGGTCGTTGACGTTCCGCACGCCGATGCTGTGGGCGCTGGGCTTCATCTTCCTGTTCACGGTCGGCGGCGTCACCGGCGTTCAACTCGCCAATGCGGGTCTCGATCGCGCCATGCACGACACCTACTACGTTGTCGCTCACTTCCACTACGTGCTTTCTCTTGGTGCCGTGTTCGCCATCTTCGCCGGTTGGTACTATTGGTTCCCAAAGATGACCGGTTACATGTACAGCCCGATGATCGCGCGCGTCCATTTCTGGTTGATGTTCATCGGTGTCAACCTGGTTTTCTTCCCCCAGCACTTCCTGGGAATGGCCGGGATGCCGCGGCGCTACATCGATTATCCGGATGCCTACGCGGGCTGGAACGCTATCTCCTCCTACGGGTCTTACCTGTCCGGTATCGGTGTCCTGATCTTCCTCTACGGCGTCTGGGAAGCCTTCTCGAAGAAGCGGACGGCCGAGGCCAATCCGTGGGGCGAGGGCGCAACGACACTGGAGTGGAAGCTGAGCTCACCGCCGCCGCACCACCAGTGGGAACAACTGCCGCGGATCAAATAGCGGATTGGAGCGGACCTTGGCCGGCATTTTGGCCGGCCTTGGAGACCAAGAGACAGAAACGCAATGGCACTAGTCGAGAGACAAGAGCAGATCAATCACCAGGAGGTCGCCCTTTCCGAGGCCGACCCCGCGGATTTTTTCGCTCTGCTGAAACCGCGTGTGATGTCGCTGGTGGTGTTTACCGCCATTGTCGGCCTGATGATTGCTCCTGGCGCGGTGCATCCGTTCATTGCGGCGGTCTCCATCCTGTGTATCGCGGTTGGCGCGGGTGCTTCCGGGGCACTGAACATGTGGTACGACGCGGACATTGATGCCGTGATGTCGCGTACACAGAAGCGGCCGATTCCGGCCGGTCGTATCAGCCGCGATGCCGCGCTGGCCTTCGGGTTGATTCTGTCGGTCTTTTCCGTGTTGACGCTGGGGACGCTGGTCAATTGGGCGGCAGCGGCGCTTCTCGCCTTCACGATCTTCTTCTATGCCGTGGTCTATTCCATGTGGCTGAAGCGCTCGACGCCTCAGAACATTGTCATAGGTGGTGCTGCCGGAGCTTTCCCGCCGATGATCGGTTGGGCCTGTGTGACCGGGTCCGTTTCGATCGAAAGCGTCGTTTTGTTCCTCATCATCTTTTTGTGGACACCTGCTCATTTCTGGGCGCTGGCTCTGTTCAAGCAGGGTGACTACGGCGCGGCGAACATTCCCATGATGCCCAATGTCGCGGGTGTCAGGTCGACCAAACGTCAGATGGTGTTTTATGCCATCGCGACGGCCATTGTCGGCGTGTTGCCCTCCGTGCTGGGATACGCCAGCATGGTCTATGGCGCGCTGGCTGCGGTGCTGGGTGTCGGATTTGTCTGGCATTCGTTGCGGGTTCTGTCCATGCCGGAGGATGACCGCACCATGAAGCCGGCGAAGGCGATGTTTCGTTTTTCGTTATACTATCTGGCGGCCGTTTTCGCGGCTCTGCTCATTGACGGCATTGTCGCGCGGTTGGGAGCATGAGCGTGGCCGACGGAATTGAAATGACCGAGCTGCAGAAGAAGACCCGGCGCAGGCGATCCATCGCCATTGCACTGGTGCTCGTGGCGATGGTCGTGTTGTTCTACGTGGCAACGATCGTCAAGTTCGGTCCCGCCATTCTCGATCGACCGATGTAGGCCTGAACATGAGCTCGGATCCGATCAAAAAAGAGCCGGAAAACGGCACGGGGCGCAAGGGGCTGGGTAACGGCCGAATTGCTGCACTCTGCATCGCGGGCGTTGCTTCGATGGTGGGAGTTTCCTATGCGGCCGTTCCGCTTTACCAGCTGTTTTGCCAGGTTACGGGATATGGCGGCACCACCCAGCGTGTAGAGCAATATTCGGACACCGTTCTAGACCGAACCATTACGGTCCGTTTTGACGCGAACACATCCAGTGGCCTGAACTGGCAGTTCAAGCCTGAGCAGAGATCGGTCGAACTGCGCATCGGCGAGACGGGTCAGATTGCCTACAAGGCCGTCAACGCAGGGGCCGTCCCGACCAGCGGGCAGGCGACCTTCAACGTCACGCCGCAAGCGGCAGGCGCCTATTTCAACAAGATTGAATGTTTCTGTTTCACCGAAACCGAGCTGCAGCCGGGCGAGGGGCTGGATATGCCGGTCGTATTCTTTGTCGACCCGGCGATCGTCGATGCTCTTGAGACACGAAACATCAAAACAATCACGCTGTCCTATACGTTTTTCCCGCTCAAGGATGACGAACCGGTGGCCGAGGCCGCTGTGACGGGACGAAACGAGACTGACAAGCTATAACGAGATCAGCCGCGCGGGTTGCGGCGCCGACGACAGGATTATTCGGGGAATTGGACATGGCTGAGGCGCATCAGAAACAGCACGATTACCACATCATTGATCCGAGCCAATGGCCGTTCATTGGCTCCATCGGCGCCTTGATCATGGCAATCGGCGGCATAGGCTTCATGCGCTATTCCTCCGGTGACGCCTTCAACCTGTTTGGCATGAACCTCGCCAATCCATGGATCTTCTTTGTCGGCCTCGTCATTGTCCTTTACACGATGTATGGCTGGTGGTCCGACTGCATCAAGGAAGCCCACGAGGGCTACCACACGCCGGTTGTTTCACTGCATTTGCGCTACGGCATGATCATGTTCATCGCCTCCGAGGTGATGTTCTTCGTGGCTTGGTTCTGGGCGTTTTTCGATGCCGCGATCTTCGCCGGAGAGGCTGCGCAGGTCGCGCGCGTGGAGCATACGGGTGGCCAGTGGCCGCCGGTTGGTATCGAAGTTCTCGATCCGATGCACCTGCCGCTCTACAACACCATCATTCTGCTGCTGTCTGGCACTACGGTCACCTGGGCTCACCACGCCCTGCTGCACGACGACCGTCGAGGCCTGATCTACGGTTTGGTGCTGACGGTTGCACTTGGGGTATTGTTTTCGTTCGTGCAGGTATACGAGTACGTCCACGCTCCGTTTGCGTTTAAGGAATCGATCTACGGCGCCACCTTCTTCATGGCGACCGGTTTCCACGGTTTCCACGTTTTCGTTGGAACTGTCTTCCTGCTCGTGTGTTTGATCCGAGCGGCCGGAGGCGACTTCACACCGAAGCAGCATTTCGGCTTTGAGGCAGCGGCCTGGTATTGGCACTTCGTCGACGTGGTCTGGCTGTTCCTGTTCTTTGCTATCTATATCTGGGCGTCCTGGGGCGCGGCGATCGCGGCACACTAAAGGTTATGCCGGTAGTTGACCGGCTGGAGCAAAATCGGGAGGGGCGGCGGCGCGGTGCCGGCGCCCCCTTTTCGTTGGAACCGAGGGCATGAGTGACAAGCACAGCATGCAGTTTGCGCCGGTCGATCCGGTTTCCAGCGGTTTGCGCGGGCGCTGCCCGCGTTGCGGTAAGGGGCAGCTCTTCGACGGTTACCTGAAGGTCAGAGACCGGTGCGGCCGATGCGGATTGGATTACGGATTCGCTGATGCCGGCGATGGACCCGCAGTCTTCGTCATTCTGTTGATTGGCTTCCTCGTTGTGGGGCTGGCGCTGTGGGCGGAGCTTTCCTACGCACCGCCGCTGTGGCTGCACTTGCTCATCTGGATCCCGCTTGCCGTGTTTCTCTGCCTGGCAAGCCTCCGTGCACTGAAGGGTGTCCTGATCAACATGCAGTACCGGCACAACGCCCACGAGGGCGAAATCGACCATGGCTGATACGGCATCTCCTGGACCACCGAAAGAGCGGCGGATCGGCGCCATATTCTATGTTGCCGTTCTGCTGGCTCTGGCTTTCCTGATAGCGCTCGGCAGTTGGCAGGTGCAGCGCCTGCAATGGAAGGAAGGTCTTCTGGCAGAGATCGACGAGCGCTTGCAGGCACCCCCGGTTACACTGGAAGCAGCCCTGGAGCAGTGGCGGAAATCGGCAGACGTCGATTACCTTCCTGTGCGCCTGGAAGGCGAGTTCCGACACGAGGACGAGCAGCACTACCTTGCAACCCACAAAGGCCAATCCGGCTGGTATGTCTACACACCGTTGGCACTCGCCGACGGACGAAGCGTCATCATCAATCGCGGCTTTGTACCCTATGATTTGAAACAGGCGGCGGATCGCCCCTGGGCTCCGGTTTCCGGCTTAGTCGGTTTTCACGGGCTGGCGCGCAATCCGCTCCTCGATAAACCGGGATGGCTGCTTCCGGATAACACGCCCGCCGATCGAACCTGGTATTGGAAAGACCACGCCGCGATGGCTAAGGCCATGGGCCTGCCGACGGACGCTACGATTCCATTCTTTGTTGATTTGACTGCCTATGACGATCCAACAGTCGAGGCGCCGGTCGGCGGTGTCACGCGCGTTGCGCTTCCCAACAACCATCTTCAGTACGCCATCACCTGGTTCGGGCTGGCAGCGGCACTGGTCATCGTTGCCGGATACGTTGTCTGGCGCACAAAACGAAACAGAAATGGCTGAAGCGAGATCGGAACCGATTTCCTTTGCTCCCCATAGACGCTAGATAAGGCACCAGCGTCGAGGCAACACAGGCAAGCGGAATGGCCGACAGAAAACCGTTGACGATACGATTGTGCGGGCCTCGTGGGTTCTGTGCCGGTGTAGACCGGGCAATCCAGATCGTTGTGCTGGCGCTGAAGAAATACGGCGCTCCCGTCTATGTGCGGCATGAAATCGTGCACAATCGCTACGTGGTCGAAGGACTGGAAGCGCGCGGCGCGGTATTTGTCAAAGAGCTGGATCAGATTCCCGCGGAACACAGCGATCAGCCAGTCATATTTTCCGCGCATGGCGTGCCGCAATCCGTGCCGGAGGACGCCAGAGCGCGCAATCTGTTTTACCTGGATGCCACCTGTCCCTTGGTCTCAAAGGTTCACAAGCAGGCCATGCGCCATCAGCGTCAGGGTCGACACGTGATTCTGGTCGGTCATGCCGGACACCCGGAAGTCATCGGTACCATGGGTCAACTGCCGCAGGGTGCGATCAGCTTGATCGAGACCGTCGAGGACGCTGAATCCTTCACGCCGGAGGATCCGGACAATCTAGGCTTCGTCACCCAGACAACCCTGTCTGTTGACGACACGGAAGAGGTTCTCGAGGTCTTGCGGAGGCGCTTTCCGAACCTTCAGGCACCGGCGGCCGAATCAATCTGCTATGCGACGACAAACCGCCAGGAGGCCGTGAAAGCTGCTGCACCCGGTTGCGACCTGTTTCTGGTGGTCGGTGCTCCGAATTCATCGAACTCCCGGCGGCTCGTTGAAGTCGCCGATCGGGCCGGTGCGCACCAGTCGTTTCTGGTTGGCCGGGCTGCCGAAATTCCCTGGGACGGCATCGATACCGGTTCAATCAGAACGATTGGCATTTCTGCTGGCGCCTCGGCGCCTGAGATCATCGTGGACGAAGTCATTGAGGCGTTTTCGCAGCGCTTTGACGTGTCGGTGGAACTGGCTGAAACGGTTCGGGAAGATGAGAACTTCCTTGTCATGCGCGACTTGCGGGACGTAGAACTGACGGCTGCGGACATGGCCTTCGTAAACGGCACTCCGAACCAATAAAACGGGATCAAGAAGACACGGATAGCCGGGTTCGTAGTGACGTCGGCAACGTGGCTCCGAACTGAAAAGGGCTAGGTTTGGCGGTCTACACCGATATTTCCGAAGCGGAACTCCGCGACTTTCTTGCACCCTACGATATCGGCGAACTGCTCTCCTACAAGGGCATTGCCGAGGGGGTCGAGAACTCCAATTTCCTGGTCCATACCGACAACGGATCCTACATCCTGACGCTCTACGAAAAACGCGTCGAGCCAAGCGATCTGCCGTTTTTCCTCGGCCTGATGGAGCACCTGGCGCGAAAAGGCCTGACCTGCCCGGTCCCGATCCATCGCCGTGACGGTGGCGTTTTGGGGACGCTGGCTGGCCGACCGGCTGCCGTCATCTCTTTTCTGGAGGGCATGTGGCCACGGCGGCCGATGCCGCCCCATTGTCGCGAACTCGGCAAGGCGATGGCCAGGTTTCACCTTGCCGGTGGCGATTTTTCAATTCGCCGCCCCAATGCATTGTCGGTCGATGGTTGGCGGCCGCTCTGGGAGCTCAGCCGCGATCGCGCCAATGAGGTGGAGCAGGGGCTTGCGGGCGAGATCGAGACGGAACTTGCAGTGCTCGAAGCCCGTTGGCCGTCAAACCTGCCGCAGGGTGTCATTCATGCAGACCTTTTTCCGGACAATGTCTTCTTCCTCGGAGACCGCCTGTCCGGCCTGATCGACTTCTATTTCGCCTGCAACGATCTGTTCGCCTATGATATCGCCATCTGCGTAAACGCCTGGTGTTTCGAAAGAGACGGCGCCTTCAATGCCACCAAGGCGATCGCCTTGCTGGCCGGCTACGAGGAGGTTCGCCCGCTGCAGGCCCAGGAGGCGGATGCGCTGCCATTGCTGGCGCGTGGTGCGGCCCTGCGGTTTTTCCTGACCCGTCTTTATGACTGGCTGACCGTGCCGGATGGAGCCATGGTGGTCAAAAAGGATCCGCTCGAATTTCTCCGTCATAGCCGTTTCCATCGCACCATCAACGCGGTCGGAGAATATGGATATGTCAGCGTCGGCGAACGGTCATGAAGCGTGTTGAGATCTTTACGGACGGAGCCTGTTCGGGCAATCCGGGACCCGGCGGCTGGGGCGCTATCCTGCGCTATGGCGACAAGACCAAGGAAATGTCGGGTGGTGAGGCCGATACCACAAACAATCGCATGGAATTAACGGCGGCGATCCAGGCGCTTGATGCGCTCAAGGAACCTTGCGTCGTCGATCTCTACACCGATTCAGTCTACGTCAAAGACGGCATCGGCGGGTGGATCGAAGGCTGGAAGCGAAATGGCTGGAAGACGGCGGCCAAGAAGCCGGTCAAGAATGTTGAACTCTGGCAGGAACTGGAACGTGCCCGCAACCGTCACGATGTGACTTGGCATTGGGTCAAGGGCCACGCCGGTCACCCGGAGAATGAGCGGGCGGACGAACTCGCCCGCCTCGCCATGGAACCGTACAAAAAGAAGAAGTGACGGCCGTCAGAGCTGCTCGAGCAGCGCCGCGGCTCCTGAGACGACGGCTTCGCCCGGAGAGGGTTCCAAGTTGAGCGATTTGACCTCGCCGTCCTCGACAATCATCGAATAGCGCTTCGAGCGGATGCCCAGGGTGCCGGCCGACAGGTCGATATCCATGCCGATGGCCTTGGTGAAGGCACCATCCCAATCGGCGAGAAAACGTATCTTGCCTTCGCCGTTGGTCGACTTGGCCCAGGCATCCATGACGAAGGCGTCGTTGACAGACAAAACGGCAATCGTGTCGACGCCTTTTGCCAGAATCGTCTCCCGGTTTTCGAGATAGCCGGGAACGTGAACATTCGAACAGGTGCCGGTGAATGCACCGGGCACCGCGAACAGAACGACTTTCTTGCCGGCAAAAATATCGGAGGTTGTCGCCTCGCCCATTCCTTCAGGAGTGGCTTCTTTCAGCGTCACTTCCGGGAGCTTTTCCCCCACGGCTATTGTCATATCAAATCTCCAATATCTGGCGGGAAATCCGCCCGTTGCGCCGGTTTCAGACGGAGTTACAGATAGACGATATTGCTGTGTTGTCGAGGTGCCGGCAGCAAAAAAATCAAGGCAGCTCGATTAGCGTTTCGATGCTTCGATTCGCAGCTTTCACCAGGAGCTGTACCGTCTTTCCGGACAAGCTTTCGCCTTCTGGGGGATCGAGGATCGGAATGCGGAACGTTGAGACACCGTCCGCGTGTCCGGTGTTGACCGGTATGTCGAAATACCAGCCGGATGGTCCCGTCAGGAACACCTCGGCTTCTGAGCGGGACGCCGGATGGGCGACGGAAAAGACCAGGGCGTCACCGGCATCCGACAAACTGCTCTCGAGGACCTCGAAATCCTCGCCCGGAGCTTCCGGAAGCTCCGCATGGGCCTTCTCGACCAGTCGGGTCTCGAAACGGCTTGGCGCATGGTCCGACTCAATCGCGACCGAAAAGTGCGTCTGAAACGGTATACAGATGCTCTCGCAGATGCCGAGGAAGACATTGGCCTCAAGCACGCTCGACTCGCCGGCCCGCTCCTGGGTCAGCGTCAGGGGAAAGACCACAGGGTAGGTGTAGCCAGCCCAGATGGAATAGCCGTCATCGACGCGTTCGGGCGGTGGAAAGTCCATCTTCAGCGCCTGGATGTTCTTGCTTCCCTCAATGCCGATGGAAGGTGGCACACCGGCGTCCCCGGGGTCGCGCCAATAGGTTTTCCAGCCCGGCAGCAAATCGACATCGAGGGCTGCTCGAATGGTTCCGTCCGCGTCCGGCGCAAGCGTCGTCAGGCGTATTCGGCCACCCTCGGTATCAACCCAGTCACTGGAGGCCGCAACAGCGGCTTCCGTTGCCAGAATCAGCCCGCCGAACAGGGCGGTTGCCACGATGAGCCGGCGCCTGAGCGCATGGGCAGGTGCAATCACTTTTTGTGTCATGAGCGGAACCTATAGCGCCAATTGAGCCGATTCCAGTCACGACACCCCACCATTGCATCATTTTCCGGTGATCCGGCCCTACAGGTCAAAGGCCGCAACGTTTTGCCGCATTAGGCGGTCAAGCCGCCGACGGTTCCCTAGACGCGGTTCTTGTTCTAAGCTGCGGTATGGATATTTTGCGCGAAAGTCTGCTTGGCGGAAGTGAACGGGGCTGTCTCGATGGCCAGTTCCTGCTGGCCATGCCCGGTCTGGAGGACAGCAATTTTTCGCGCACCGTGATCTATGTCTGCGCCCACACGGATGACGGGGCCATCGGTTTCATTCTCAACCGATCGAAATCTCTGTCTTTTGGCGAACTGATGGTGCAGTTGGAGCTGATCAAATCCGAAGAGCTTATCGAACTGCCGGCCACAGCCCGTGATGTCAGCGTTCAGTGCGGTGGTCCGGTCGACCAGGGCAGGGGCTTTGTCCTGCATTCGGATGACTATCAGAGTGAGTCGACGCTGCCGATTTCGGATGACATTTGCCTGACTGCGACGGTCGACATCCTGCGCGCCATAACCCGCGGCAAGGGGCCGAAGCGGGCGACCATGATGCTCGGTTACTCCGGTTGGGGCGCCGGCCAGCTGGAAAACGAGGTCAGCGCCAATGGCTGGCTGACCTGTCCGGCTGATGAAGACATAATTTTTGATGCAGACCTCGACGCCAAGTACAATGGCGCATTCGCCGCCATGGGCATCGATCCGGCCATGCTGTCCCGCGATTGCGGTCAGGCCTGAAAACCTACATCACCGGGAAGTGCTCGCGCAGCAGCTTGAGAACTGCGGCCGCACTGATGGGCGGGCCAAACAGGAAACTCTGCGCGTAGTGACAGCCGAGCTCGGCGAGTTCCTCGGCATCCACTTCAGTTTCGATCCCTTCGGCTATGATGGTCATCTCCAGCTCGCGCGCCATGGTGATGATGGAGCGCAGGAGCACGATCTGCTTGTCACTGGTGTCGCGCACCAGCGATTGATCGATCTTGATGGTGTCGAAGGGAAAGCGGGTCAGATAGGATAGGGAAGAGTGACCGGTGCCGAAATCGTCGAGCGCCAGTTGCACACCGATATCCTTGAGCCGAGCCAACACCCGCGAAGCCTGCTCCGGATTGTGCATGACAACGGATTCGGTCAGCTCTAGCTTGAGATTATGCGGCTTGCAGCCGGTTTTCGTCAGCACACCACGGACGTCGTTGTAGAGGTCGTTGCGCAGCAACTGGGCGCTGGACAGGTTCACCGACATGAAGATCGGAATCTGACCCAGGGCGCGATACCAGGACGTCACATCCTCGCAGGCCTGTTCGAGCGCATGCATGCCAAGCTGGTTGATCAGATCAGAGTTCTCGGCAATCGGAATGAACTCGGATGGCGGGATGTTGCCCTTGCGTGGATGATCCCAGCGCATCAGCGCTTCGAAACCGGCGATCTCGGCCGTCTCGATGTCGACGATCGGCTGGTAGACCATGCCGATCTCATTGCGCTCAAGCGCCCGCCGCAGGTCTGATTCCATCTGCAGCCGGTCAGCGCCGGCGGCGCGGAAGGCCGGACGGAACGGTTCGATGCGGTTGCCGCCGACGCGCTTGGCCTGGAACATCGCCAATTCGGCATCCTTGACCAGCTCCAATGGCGACGACTGTTCATCGACCCAGGTGACCAGCCCGATGGACGCGGTGAGGATGATTTCCTGCTGGCCGAAATTGATCGGCACCATGATCGCCTTGGCGATGCCTTCCGCAAAGGCGGCGACCTTGGGCGCATCCTGTTCCGACAGCAGGATCAGACCGAACTGGTCGCCACTGATGCGCGCCAGCGTGTCCTGCGGCTTCAACAGCCGCTTCAACCGACGGGCAATTGTCAGCAGGATGGTGTCGCCGGCTGAGATGCCGAGCTCGTCATTGACCTGCTTAAAGCGGTCGATGTCGATGGCAAAGATGGTCGGGCGCACGGTTTCTTCGGCGCTGGCCAGCGCAATGATCGCATCCAGCCTGTCGACGAAGAGTTCGCGATTGGGCAGGCCGGTCAGATTGTCGTGCACCGCGTCGTGCAGCAGCCGCTCTTCCGAGCTTTTCTGCTCGGTGACGTCGATGAGAGTACCAACACAGCGGATAACTTCACCGTCCGAGCCAACAACCGGACGCGCCCGCAGTGTCAGCCAATGGTAGTGCCCGTCTTCAGCGCGAATGCGGAACTGATGGTTGATGCGACCACGTCGGTGCTCGAGTACGACATCGAGCGTGGTCCTGAAGCGGTCACGGTCATCCGGATGAATACGCGGTACCCAGTTGCGCGCCGGCCCGAACATGGAGCCGGGCGACAGGCCAAGCTGCCGGCTGACGTCGGGCATGGTGACGATGCGGTCGCGCGATACATCCCAGTCCCAGACGATATCGCCGGAGCCGGTGAGAGCCAGTGACTGGCGCTCGAGATCGCTGAACAGACCCTGATGGGCACCGCCGCCCGCAAAGGCATGCTGCATGACGGTAAAGCCGATCAACAACACGATCAGCACCAGACCGCCGCCCAGCGCCGGCTGCACGATGTCGTTGGCGAGCTGACCGGTGACCGTCAGCCAGGCGCCAAATATCCAGCAGATGATCAGGACCCAGGTCGGGATCAACATGATCGCCCGGTCGAACCGGTTGAGCCCGAGATAGGCGATCAAACCGGTGCCCGCGATTACCGTCGCGGCGAAGGAGAAACGGGCGATGCCGGTGGCGATCGCCGGGTCGTAGATGGCCACGCCGGACAGGATCGCAAGACCAACAATCCAGGTCAGAGTTGCGAAACTCAGGTTCGTGTGCCAGCGGTTGAGGTTCAGATAGGTGAACAGGAAGATCACCAGACCAGCCGCCAGGGTAATCTCTGTACCGGCTCGCCAGATGCGTTCATCCGTCGGCGTGGTTTGCACGAGCTTTGATAGGAAGCCGAAATCGACACAAATATACGCAAGAACCGCCCAGGCCAGCGCTGCGGTTGCCGGCAGGACGGACGTGCCCTTTACAACAAAGAGAATTGTCAGGAAAACCGCCAGCAGACCGGCAATCCCCAAAACAATGCCCTTGTAGAGCGTGAATGAATTGATCGTGTCCTTGTAGGCTTCCGGCTCCCACAGATAGATTTGCGGCAAATCCGGCGACGACAGTTCGGCCACAAAGGTGATGATGGCGCCCGGATTGAGCGTCAGCAGGAACACATCAGCTTCGTCGCTCGGCAAGCGGTCCAGGGCAAAACCTTCGCTCGGGGTGATCGAGACGATGCGTTCCGATCCGAGGTCCGGCCAGAACAGGCCGGAATCGACCAGTCTGAAATGGGGAGCAACGATCAGCCGGTCAAGCTGCTCGTCGGACACATTGGCCAAAGCGAAAACAGCCCAGTCGCCCGAATGAGCTGGTGAACTCGCGCGTATTTCGATGCGCCTGACGATGCCGTCCGCATCCGGTGCGGTCGATGTTTGAAAGGCGTTGCCGCGTTGCTGGTTGACGTCGGTCGTTCCGGTCAGATCGAGAGCGGTGTCGTCGCGGGATATTTTGACGGGCTCTGCCGCCTGCGTCGAAAAGCTGGCGACCAGCACGGTGAGCAGGATCAGCAGGCCACCAAAAAGGCACCGGCTCAGCGCGCCAACCCGAGTTGCTCCGCCAGACATGTCGTCAGTCCACCCTAGCGCTGCTCAGCGCGCGGATCATTGCCGTTTGCGGCGTCACCGTCGAGCAGTGCATACAGGTGATGGTCGCGCCATTCGCCATTGATCTTCAAATACCCCCGCAGGTAGCCTTCATACTTAAAATTGGCCTTTTCAAGGAGCCTGACGGAACGCTTGTTGTCCGGAATACAGGCAGCTTCGATCCTGTGCAACCTCAGGGTTCCGAAGATATAGGGAATGGCTGCGTTGAGGCCAGCCAGCATGAGTCCACGCCCCGCTGCCTCCTCGGCCATCCAGTATCCGATCATGCAGCTTTGTGCTGCTGCTCGCCGGATATTGCCGATGTTGAGACCGCCGACCAACCGGTCGTTCTCGGCAGTGAACAGAAACAGCGGCACGGCGGTGCCGCCCGCGAAATCCTCCTCATAGCGGCCAATGCGGCGAAAAAACGACCGACGCGACAGGTCGTCCGCGGGCCACGTCGGCTCCCAGGGTTCCAGGAACCGCCGGCTGGCGCCGCGCACCTCGGACCAGATCCGATAGTCGCGTCGCTGCGGAAATCGCAGATAGACCCCGTCGCCGCTCAAATGCGGCGTGTTGGGCCGTCTTGATAGCAGACGAAGTGCAGACACGATCTATCCCGCAGCCGCCTGACGCACATTGTTTGCCGAAAGGGCCGCGGCGATCTCAGGCAGCGGCTGCAACTTGTCCAAGGGTCCAACGGCAGACATGGTGATCGGCGTGTCGAAAAACAGCCGACCGGAAAGGTCAGTCAGCCGTTGCGGCGTGATGTTGGCCAGTCGGTCCATCAATTCTTCGTTTGGAATAGGTCGTCCGAACAGAAGCATTTGACGGGCAATCTGACTGGCACGCGCCGCCGGGCTTTCATGCGCCATCAGCAGCCCGGCCCGAAATTGTGCCCTTGCTCTTTCGATCTCACTGACGTCGACATGGTCGGCAACTTTACGCAATTCGTCGATGATGACCGGGATCAGTTCCGGAATATCCTCTTCGCCGGTTGCCGCGTGAACCCCGAACACGCCCGTGTCGGAGAAACCCCAGTGCAAGGAATAGACGGAATAGCAAAGGCCGCGATGTTCCCGTACTTCCTGGAAAAGTCGCGACGACATGCCGCCACCCAGCACGTTGGCGAGGATCTGCGAGGCGTAGAAGTCGCGCACATGATAGGCACGGCCTTCGAAGCCGATCAGCAATTGCACATCCATCAGGTCGCGTTTTTCGCGATAGTCGCCACCGGTGTAATGGGCCTGCGCTTGGGTATCGTGATCGGCACTGGCTCCGGGGACCGCCGCAAAGCGATCCTCGACGAGGCGGACAAGCGCCTCATGATCGATGGCGCCGGCCGCCACGATGATCATGCGGTCGGCGGTGTAGTTGCGTTTCAGGTAGCTCCGGATCTGATCGGGGGAGAACCCCTGAACCGTATCCGGAGTGCCGAGAATCGAACGACCGATGGTTTGATCGCGAAAGGCGGTCGATGAAAACTTGTCGAACACCACGTCATCTGGGGTGTCCATGGCAGCGCCGATTTCCTGCAGGATGACATGTTTCTCTCGGGACAGCTCGACATCGTCCAGCACGGAGTCCGTCAGGATATCGGCAAGAATGTCGATCGCCAGCGGCACATGATCCTTGAGGATGCGGGCGTAGTAAGAGGTTGTTTCTATCGAAGTCGCAGCGTTGACCTCGCCGCCCACGTTCTCGATTTCCTCTGCAATCTGTCGGGCTGATCGCCGGTGGGTGCCCTTGAACGCCATGTGTTCAAGTAGGTGCGCGATGCCGTGTTCGTCTGTTCTTTCGTCGCGCGACCCCGATTTGATCCAGACGCCGAGAGCAACGCTCTCCAGATGCGGCATGTTTTCCGTGACTACCGTCAACCCGCTTTCGAGGAGGGTGCACTCAACAGTCATATGGTTGTCCGATTACTCCGCTGCAGCGCGTGCATTTCGGGCAATGTAGGCCTCGACACCGTCGAGATCAGGCTGCAGTACTTCAAACGTCTCCTCCCGATGCATCAGATCAGAGAGCCATGACGGAAGGGCCGGGTCAATACCGGAGGCCGATTTTACGGCATCCGGAAACTTCGCCGGATGTGCGGTCGCCAGGGTGACCATCGGTGCCCGTGGTTTTTCAAAGCGCTTGGCTACGAAGACTCCGGTCGCCGTGTGCGGATCCAGAAGGTAGTCATTGGCCTCCTGCAACTCGGATATGGTGGCCGCGGCCTGCTTTCGAGTTGCCCTGGCTGCGGAGAAATCCTTGCGAATGGCCTTGAGGGTTGGGGCGTCAAGGGTGAAGCTTCCGGACTGCGACAGACCGGACATCCACGACCGCACGGATCCGGCATTGCGATCCGTTGCTTCAAACAGCAGCCGCTCGAAATTCGACGAAATCTGAATGTCCATGGAGGGTGATGTCGTGGCCACCGCTTCCCGCATTTCGTAACGTCCGGTGCGAAGGGTGCGGGCCAGAATGTCATTCTCGTTGGTGGCAACCACCAGCTTGGCGATGGGCAGGCCCATGCGCTTGGCGCAGTATCCGGCAAAGATGTCGCCGAAATTGCCGGTCGGAACCGTGAACGAGACCTTTCTATCCGGTGCGCCGAGCGAAACGGCTGCAGTGAAGTAGTAGACCATCTGGGCCATGATGCGCGCCCAGTTGATCGAATTGACCCCGGAAAGTTTCACCCGGTCGCGAAATTCGCCATGGTTGAACATCGCTTTCACCAGGCTCTGGCAGTCATCAAAATTGCCGTCAATGGCGATGGTGCGAACGTTGGCGGCGGTCGATGTGGTCATCTGACGTTGCTGGACAGGCGAGACGCGGTTGTTTGGAAACAGGATGAAGATGTCGGTGTTGTCGCGGCCGGCAAAGGCCTCGACCGCAGCGGCGCCCGTGTCGCCGGACGTTGCGCCGACGATGGTGGCTCGCTCGCCGCCTTGCTTGAGCAGATGATCCATCAGACGCGCCAGCAACTGCATGGCGACGTCCTTGAAAGCGAGCGTCGGTCCGTGGAAGAGCTCCAGGATGAAACTGTTGGCGCCCGATTGCACCAAGGGTGTGACGGCCGGGTGGCGAAAGGTCGCATAGGTCGCATCGATCATCGATCGAAACTCGTCGGCCTGAAGGTCGTCCTCGACAAAGGGCCACAGCACCTCAAAGGCAATGTCCTGGTAGCTCTTGCCGCGCATGGCGCGGATGTCCTTGCGAGAAAACTGCGGCCATTCCTTTGGTAGATACAAGCCGCCATCGCGGGCGAGGCCGGTCAGCAACGCGTCGCTGAAGCCCAAAACGGGGGCTTCACCCCTAGACGAGATGTATTGCACGACTGTGTCCTGTTGCCTGGGCCTGTTGAGATAAAATGCCGCGCTGGTATAGAACATCGCCAGGATTCGTGGAAGCCCCGACAGGTGCGACCACAAAATGGTCCAGCTTGGCCAGTAACCGGGCTCGGACAGGCATTTTGAAGGGATGGGATGCAGTGACTTTCAAGTCGGTTCGTTTGGCGGCAGCAATCTCGATTGCAGCGCTGGTTGCCGGGTGCAATTCCTCTAACGGTGTTGGCGCGCTTCAGGTGGGTCAAAACAACAAGAGCGATGCCGAAGCAGGTGTCGACAAGAAGTTGGGAGCCAAGGTTGTCCAGGGCAACTGCCCGCAGATAACTCTGCGTGACGGCACGGCCTATCTGAGAAAGTACCAGCGTGGCGGCCAAGACGATCCTGAAAAGGTGCTGTATCAAGCAGCGATCGCCGACACGACGCGACAATGCTCGATCACCGGCGATCAGATGACCATCAATGTTGTCGTCGCTGGTCGCGCTGCGGCGGGGCCGGCAGGCAAGGCAGGACCGATCAAGATGCCGATCCGCGTCGTGGTTCTGGAAAACCGCAGCAATCGCGTAATCTATTCGGAGCTTACCGAATTTGAGACGACCCTGCCTTCCGGAAATCCGACGACACAGTTCCTCTTCAGTAAACCGGACGTCACGATACCCATCGCGGATTCGCGCCGGGTGAAGGTATTTGTCGGCTTCGATGAGGGGCCGCCAACCGGTTAGAGGTGCCGAAAGCTCAAGTGCCGCAGGCCGTTGCGGCTCGATATTGAATCAATTTCACAATCCCCCGCACGTTATCCGCGTGGGCGGAAGGGCTTGCCCAGCGACGCGGGGAAGTTCAGTGCCAGCATCTGTCGATTGCGGGAAATGATCACCAGGACGATGATCGTCGCCGCGTAGGGCAGGGAAGACAGCACCTCTGATGGCACCTCGATGCCGCGTGCTTGCGCCTGCAACTGCAAAATCGTCATGCCGCCGAACAGCCATGCGCCAAGCACGACCCGGGTCGGGTGCCAGGTGGCGAAGACGACAAGTGCAAGGGCGATCCAGCCGCGACCGGCGGTCATGTTCTCGACCCACAGGGGTGTATAGGCGATGGACAGATAGGCGCCACCGAGGCCTGCCATGGCACCGCCGAAGGCCACGGCCATGTAGCGAATGGCAATGACCGGATAGCCGATGGCATGGGCGGATTCCGGCGATTCCCCGACAGTACGCACGATTAAACCGCCTTTGGTGCGGTAGAGGAACCAGCCAATCAGGCCGAACATGACGAAAGACAGATAAACAAGAGCGTCATACTGGAACAACAACGGGCCCAGCACGGGAATATCGCTGAGTATCGGGATGTGCAGCGGCTCCACTGCCTCGGTCGGCGTACTGCCGAAATCGCGGCCGATGAACGCGGACACACCGGAGCCGAAAATGGCCAGCGCCAGCCCGGCAGCGTACTGATTGGTCATAAACGTCAGGGCCAGAACACCAAAGAGCATGGCCGACAGCGCCCCGGCCGCGGCTGCCACCACGACCGCAAGCACCATCGGCATGCCGGAGAACACCGCCAGCACGGCGAATGCCGCGCCGATCAGCATCATCCCCTCGATGCCCAGATTGAGCACGCCGGATTTCTCCACGACCAGTTCGCCGAGGGCAGCGAAAATCAGAGGCGTTGCGGCGATCACCGTACCAGTGACGATGGCGATGAACAGATCCATCACTGCGCCCTCCGCAAGATCCGCACGCGGTAGAAGATTAAAAAGTCCGCGGCGAGCAGGAAGAACAACAGCAATCCTTGGAAGATCCGGGTGAGTGCCGCGGGCAGGCCGAGATCGATCTGCACGGATTCGCCGCCGATATAGAGCAGCGACAGGAGCAACCCGCCCAGCACGATGCCGACGGCATGCAGCCGGCCGATAAAGGCGACGATGATGGCGGCAAAGCCGTAACCGGGCGAAATCTGCGCCGAAAGCTGCCCGAGCGGCCCTGCAGCTTCCGCCATCCCTGCAACGCCGGCAGCGCCGCCACTGATCAGCAGTCCGACCCAGATCGCCGCCGATTCCTTGAAGCCGGCATAACGGGCGGCATGCGGAGCCGCGCCGCCGACTGACATCTTGTAGCCAAGAAAGCTTCGCTCCGTGAACACCCACATGGCGATGACGGCGACGACGGTCAGAAAGATAGATGTGTTGAGGCGGTAGGCGTAATCGAAGGGCGCGAACATCGCCTCGTTCGGCAGTAGCGCCGTCTGCGGATAGTTGAACCCATCCGGATCACGCCAGGGCCCATGCACCAGATAGGACAGGACGAATGCTGCAATATAGGTCAGCATCAACGTAACAAGGATTTCGTTGGTGTTCATCCGCGCCCGCAGAAAGGCAGCGATTGCCGCCCAGGCCATGCCAGCGACCAGTCCGGCGAGGATCATCGCCGGGAGCAGCAAGCTGGCTGGCAACGGAACGTAGAGCCCGACGCCGGTGGCTGCGATGGCACCAATGACCAGTTGGCCTTCAGCTCCGATGTTCCAGACATTGGCGCGAAAACCTATTGCAAGCCCGCAACCGATCAGAATCAGTGGTGAAGCCTTGAGGAGCCACTCCGATACCCCGTTCATCGAACTCAACGGCTCAATGAAGAAGGCCGTCAGCGTTGCTGCCGGGTCGTGACCAAGCGCTGCAAACATGATGGAGCCAACGACAAGGGTGAGGGCGGTGGCGATGACCGGCGCGCCAAAGCTCATCGACGATGAGGGCTGGCTTCTCTGTTCAATTTGAAAGCGCATCGGACCCCTGCCCATTGCTGTTGTCAGTCGGTCCAGTCATCAGCAAACCGACATCCTCGACGGTAACTTGGCCACGCCGCAGCGGCTCGGACAGACGCCCGCCGGCAATCACATGCATTCGGTCGCAAATCTCGAACAGCTCATCGAGTTCTTCTGAAATGACGAGCACGGCGACACCGTCACGGCTGAGATCAATCAGCGTCTGGCGGATGAACGCCGCGGCGCCGACATCCACCCCCCAGGTCGGTTGCGCGACGAGCAGCACCTTTGGTTCAAGTTCGATTTCGCGGCCGACGATGAATTTCTGCAGATTGCCGCCGGACAGGCTCTGAGCGATGGTCGATGGTCCTGTTGCCTTGACCCCGAACCGCCCGATGACCTGATCGGCCAACTGGCGCGCCTTGCGTCGATCGAGCAGACCGTGTGCCACCATGCCGCGGCGATGGCCGGTAAGGGCCGCGTTGTCGCCGAGGTCGTGCGTTGGAACTGCGCCACGTCCCAATCGTTCTTCCGGTACGAAGGCAAGGCCCAGACCGCGGCGTTCTCCGGCTGATCTGTTGGCAACGGGAAGGCCGCACAGGTGGATGGCTTCGGCATTATCGTGGGTCGACTCCCCGCTCAGCAACGATACAAGTTCGGCCTGGCCGTTGCCGGCGACGCCTGCGATGCCGACGATTTCGCCGCCATGCACATCCAGTGAAATGTTCTCCAGGTCGACACCGAATACATCCCCGGCGGGAGCCGAAAGGTTGGAGACCGAAAGCAGCGGTCGCTCGCTGCGGGTCGACGGATCGAGATGCGTTTCTGGAATGTCGGAGCCCACCATCATGCGGGCCATTTCAGCAGCACCGGCTTCCTTGGGACTTGCGGTGCCGGTCACCTTGCCGTTGCGCAATATGGTGGCCGTATCGCAGAGCGCCTGCACCTCGTCGAGTTTGTGGCTGATGTAGAGAATGCTGCAGCCCTCGGCGGAAAGCCGGCGCAAAGTCTCGAAGAGTTTCTCGACCGCCTGGGGAGTCAGAACGGAAGTCGGCTCATCAAGGATCAGCAGTTTCGGATCTTGCATCAGGCAACGCACGATTTCCACGCGCTGCCGCTCGCCAACTGACAGATGATGCACCAGTCGACGCGGATCGAGCGGCAGTCCGTAGCGTTCGGAGACGTCGCGAACTCTCTCCGACAGGGCCGGTATGTCGTATTTTCCGCGGATTGACATGGCGATGTTTTCGGCAACCGATACGGATTCGAACAGAGCGAAATGCTGATAGACCATCTCGATGCCAAGCGACCTTGAGAGAGAGGGGCTGTGTGTCTCTACAAGCTCGCCGTCACACAGGATGTCGCCTTCATCCGCGTGGGTCGCGCCGTAGATGATCTTCATCAAAGTGCTTTTGCCGGCACCGTTTTCACCCAGCACCGCATGGATTTCGCCGGGCATCACCTCCAGCGATATGCCGTCATTGGCGATCACGCCAGGATAACGTTTGCAGATGTTGCGCAGTTCAAGACGCGCTGTCATGTGGTCCCCAATTCACGGTTCGGCCTCCCCAGCAGAACCCGGCACACGGCCGTTCCGGTCGCCGCATCGAAACGCGACGACCGGTTGTCAGAGTTCAGTCTAGGTGAGGGAACGGGCCGCGTCAGCCCAGGTTTCCGATCACGCCTTCCACGAACCAGTTGAATCCACGGATTTCACCGTCCGGCATGACGCTGCCATCGGCAACGCGAACCTTGCCCTCCTGGTCCTTGATTTCGCCGGCGTAGGGATGCAGCTTGCCGGCGGCGATGTCGGCTTCCACCTGGTTCAGTTTCTGCTGCACGTCGGACGGGATCGCATCGAGATAGGGCGCCATGGAAACAACGCCTTCCTTCAATCCCTGCCAACGCTCTTCGGATTTCCAGTTCCCGGCGGCAACGGCTTTGGCGGCACTTACGTAGACACTGTTCCAATCCAGTGTGAAGGCGGTGAGCTGATGTTCAGGCGCAAACTGCCTCATGTCGCTTGCGTAGCCGATCGCCCATGCACCCTTTTCGCCGGCGACCTGCACGCCGGTTGCCGTATCCGTCATCGAGCAAATGACGTCGCAACCCTGCGAAATCAGCGTGTTGGCCGCTTCCTTCTCCTTGCCCGGATCGAACCAAGAATTGAGGAAGATCACCGAACAGGTGGTGTCCGGATTGATACTTTGTGCACCGAGCAGCAGGGCGTTTGCCGGACCGACGATGTCGGGAATCGGGAAGCCGCCGATGAAACCGATCTTGGCTGTCTTGGACATATGGGCGGCCGCGACGCCGGCAACATAGGTACCTTCGTAATACTTGGCTTCGAATGTGCCGAGATTCTTGAGGTGCTTGATGCCCGAGCAGTGCTCGAAGGCCGTCTTTGGAAAGCGCGGCGCGACTTTCTGCATAGGCGTTCCGTGCGAAAAGCTGGTGCCGAAGATCAGTTGGTTGCCGTCCGCCGCAAGCTCGCGAAACACGCGCTCCGCGTCCTGCGGTTTGAAGATATTGTCGATGACCGTGGTCTCGACCCCGGTGCCGAACTCCTCACGGATGGCCTCCACTCCGAGGCTGTGCTGTTTGGTCCAGCCGATTTCGGCAACCGGTGAAACATAAACGGCACCGACTTTCAGCACCTCCTGGGCCGGAGCCCTGTTGGCCAGTCCACCCGTGGCCAGTGCGGTGCCGGTGGCGGCTGAATATTTCAGGAATTTGCGACGTGTTGTCGATGTCAGCGTCATGGGTTTGTGCTCCCTCAAGCGTTGTTCGATTCAAACATTGTTGGTCATTCTTGTCGCGATTTCGGCTGTTCTGCGTTGTGGGCAGCTGTTCACGCGCCTGCGGTCGCGATTGTCTCCGCATCCGTTTCGGTATCGGGTTCCAGCGCCTCCTTCAGGGTTAGGTCCGGGTAAGTGGAAGTGTCGAGCAGGTAACCGCGCACCACATGGTGATGATGGGAATCGATCAACTCAATCGCCTGCTTCACGCGGCCGCGCTCCAGCAGGTCGATGAGACGCGAATGCTCGTTGAGAAGATTGCAGTAGTCGAAGCGGCTGGCATAGAGCGACCGAAGCAGAAGCGTGCGCTGCACCACCTGTGCATGGATCTCTTGCAGCAGCCGGTTGCCGGAAAGGGCGACAAACAGCGTGTGATATTCCTGGCCGAGCTGGTCTGCGGCCTTGTGGTCACCCCGATCGATTGCCTCGGATTGTCGACGCACATGGGCGCGCAATTTGTCCCAACCGGACGCGTCGAGCCGTTCCGCGAGCTGCATGGCGACGCCCTGTTCGATCAGGGTCAGCGTGTCGTAGATCTCCAGCGCTTCCTGCAGGCTCGGCTTGGCGACGAAGGCACCGCGGTTGCGCTCGACTGTTACGAGACCGTCGTTCGCCAGGCGGATCAAGGCCTGTCGGATGACGACGCGGCTAACGTCGAAGATTTCCGCGAGTTCACGCTCGCCAAGCTTGGTGCCCGGGATCAGGCGTTGCTTGAGGATGGCGTTCTTGAGCGTCCGGGAAATCCGTTCCGACAGGTTGGCCATGCGCGTATTCCGGGTCCGTTCGATCGTTTTGCGGACGATGGCAAGGGAATAACTGTTGTGGAATCAGCCTCTCATGACGGTGGATGATCATCAAGTATTGCATTTCAATTATTTTTTGATTGTGTTTCAATCAAATCAATATTGGTATCCAATCTTTGGCTGCTACCGTGTTCGAAATGGCAGCGAGGTTCAGGAGAAAGCGAATGGATCGCCGACCGGAGACAAATCATGTCGACCTGGAACTGCTGAACGATTGGCACGTCGTCGCTGACGCCTCCGCACTCCCTGCCGGAACGCCCTTTACGACACGGCTTTTTGGTGTCGGTATCGACGTCAAACGCCTGTCGGACGGGGCGTTCCGTGTAACACGCACGGACAGCGGCAAGGCGGTATCGTTTCGCCAGCAATACGGCTTCTTGTGGGCCTGTCTGGGTGAACCGTCGCGCGACGTTCTGCATGTTCCCGAAGCCTATGAAGACGATCGGTATGTTTTGACTGGTGGATCGATCGCAGTGCGCGTTTCCGGACTGCGGGCTGTGGAAAACTTTCTCGACATGGGTCACTTTCCGTTCGTCCATACCGGCTGGCTGGGGGACGAGCCGCATACCGAGGTTCCGCCTTACAAAGTCGCGGTGACCGATGAGGATGAGGTTCTGGCAACGGAATGCCGCTTCTTCCAGCCTGTCGCGTCACCAACTGCCGAAGGCGGTATCATGGTGGACTATACCTACAAGGTTTCGCGCCCATACACGGTAGCGCTCTACAAGACCAATCCGGTGCAGCCGGAGCGCATGGACTATATTGCCCTGTTCGTCCAGCCTGTCGACGAGGACAATTGCATCGCCCATCCTCTTCTGTGCTATTTGAAGCATGACACGAACGAAGCTGAGCTACGCTGGTTCATGCAGCTGATATTTGCCCAGGACAAGCCGATACTCGAGAACCAGTTGCCGCGGCGCTTGCCATTGGATCCGCGCGCCGAAACACCCATCCGCGCCGATGCCAGTTCGGTCTATTATCGGCGATGGCTTCGCAGCCACAACATCACATATGGCGCCATTGCCGCCAGTGCCTGAGCGTTTGAAGAATAGCGCCATCAAACGGGGAGTACAGACATGGCAGTCTGCACCGATGCAACGATCCTGAACCAGTGGTTCGCCATCGGAGCTGTCGAGGAACTGCGGCCGGGAATCGTCTCGCAGACTGAATTGCTGGAAGAGGATCTGTCTTATGCTGTCGAGGCAGATGGGACTGTCAGAGCCTGGAGGCGCATCGCCGCGCTTCCCGCCGGATCTGTCTATGACGGAGCCAAAGCGGGAGACCAACTTCCTGTGTTGAACGCCTATGGCTACGTCTGGGCTTGTCTGGGCGAGCCCGAAGGCGACATTTTCCCGATCGACGAATTCGCCGAACCGGACCGGCGCAATCTCAATGCCGCCTCGATCGGCGTCAACGTTTCCGGTCCTCGAGCGATAGAGAATTTTCTCGATATGGGGCACTTCCCGTACGTGCATACGGACATTCTCGGTGTCGAGCCCCACACCGAAGTAAAAGAGTATAACGTGGAAATCGTGCATGACCGTGACGAGGTCATCGCGACCCAGTGCCGCTTCTATCAGCCGATGGCGTCGACTGCTTCGTCCGGGGGAGCGGATGTCGAATACATCTACCGGGTCCCGCATCCGTACTGTTCGGTGCTTTACAAATCGAGCGGTCAGGACCCGTCGCGCATGGATGTGATCGCCCTGTTTGTCCAGCCGCTCAGCCAGGAGCGTATCCGCGCCCACATGCTGCTGAGCATCCTCGACGACAGCAGCGACGAGACGACGATGCGGGCCTTCCAGCAAACGATATTCGGTCAGGACAAGCCGATCCTGGAAAACCAGTACCCGAAACGATTGCCGCTCGATCCTCGTGCCGAGACACCGATCCGGGCCGACAAGTCGGCCATCGTCTACCGCCGATGGCTTCGCGACAAGGGCATTACCTACGGCGTAATACCCGCTGCTGCCTGAGGGAGAACCGCAGATGCTTGAATCCGCCCACCGCCAGTGGCATCCGATCGCGTCCGGCGAGGAGCTTGAATACCGGCACACCTTCCATGGTCAGTTGCTGGGTCGTGAGTTTGCCGTTTGGCGGGCCGACGACGGCTACGTCAATGTCTGGGAAAATCGCTGCCTTCACCGCGGTGTTCGCCTGTCGATCGGCATCAATGACGGCACTGAACTGAAGTGCCAGTATCACGGCTGGCGCTATGCCAATCGCACGGCGGGCTGCACCTACATTCCAGCTCACCCCGCCGATGCGCCGGCGCGCACCGTCTGCAATCGCATCTATCCGGCCGTCGAGCGGTACGGTCTGGTCTGGTCTGGTGAAGCGCCTGAGGGAGAGGTCGCAGATATTGCAGAACTCTCTGGCGACAATCCTTTGCCTTTGCGTCCCATCCCGGTGAATGCGACCAGTGACATCGTTCTGCAGATGTTGCCGGAGTACCAATTCCAGCCGAGCGCATCGCTTGATGCGGATCCGGCGGACGTATCGGTTACGCGAACCGACGGTCTGACGGTCGTCCTGAAAGCGCAGTCAGGAGCGGACGAGACCCGTGCCGTCTTTCTGCTCCAGCCTGTCGACTCGGATAGAACGATCATCCGCGGCGTCCTCGACGCTGCACCTTCTGACGGCAATCTGCTCGATGTCCTTCGTCATCACAACGAGCGCTTGGCGGCGCTGCGCGAACGTTGCGAGGCGGAGGCGGAAAGGCATCCGCAACCGGAGAAGCTGCAGCCTCTGATCCAGCCTGTGTCGGAGGAACTGGCGGGCATGCCGGAGCGCACGGTTGATGGCCGCACCGCCGAATTCCGAGTCCAGGTTGCTCGCAAATGGACCGCAGCCGATGGGATCGCCGGCTTCGAACTTGCGCCGCTGGAAGGTCAATTGCCGACCTTTCAGCCCGGTGCGCATATCGACGTGCACCTGCCCAACGGGATGGTGCGGCAATATTCGATCACCAACGGCCCCGGCGAAACCGGTTCATTCGTCATCGGCGTCAAGCGCGAACCGGATTCGGCTGGCGGCTCCCAAAGCCTGCATGACGAGGTTCGCGAAGGCGATGTCCTGGCGATCTCGGAACCGAGGAACAATTTCCCGCTGCGTCGCGACGCCGAAAAAACCGTGCTTATCGCCGGTGGCATTGGTGTGACGCCGTTATTGTCGATGGCGCAGGCACTCCATCATTCGGATCTTGAGTTCGAACTCCACTACTTTGCCCAGAGTGAAGCCCATCTGGCGTTTCCGGATGTGCTTCAGTCGCTCGGAGATCGCTTGCACCGTCATATCGGCCTCGACGGGGCAGCAACCGGCGAAAAGCTGAAACAGCTGCTGGCGGCTTACGGCCCGTACATGCATCTTTATGTCTGTGGGCCCGCACCGATGCTCGAGGCGACGCGGCAAACGGCGGCTCAACTCGGCTGGCCCGAGGAGGCGGTGCATTTTGAATACTTCAAGAACACGAACGAGATTGACGACAGTTCCAGCTTCGAGATTGCCCTGTCGCGCTCGGTCATGACCCTGCCGGTGCCGGCGGGCAAGACCATCCTTCAGGTGCTTCGCGACAACGGTGTCAGCATACCGAGCTCCTGCGAGCAGGGCGCTTGCGGAACCTGCATGGCAACGGTGCTCGAGGGAGAGTGCGACCATCAGGATGTCTATCTGAGCGATGCCGAAAAGGCCCGTGGCGACCGCATCATGACCTGCGTGTCCCGGGCGGCATCCGACCGACTGGTCCTGGACATCTGAGGCCGCCATGATCAAGCTTTACGACTACGAACTCTCGGGCAACTGCTACAAGTTGCGGCTCATGATGAGCATCCTTGGTATCGAGTACGAAACGGTTCCGGTGGATTTTTATCCAGGCGTAGAGCACAAGTCCCCCTGGTTCCTGAAGCTGAACCCGTTGGGTCAACTTCCGGTGCTTGACGATGACGGGCTGGTGCTTCGCGACGCTCAGGCGATCCTGGTCTATCTCGCCGAGAAATATGATGGCAGCGGTGAATGGTATCCGCGTGGAGACGCGGCGCGAGTTGGCGAAGTCAATCAATGGCTGGCCTTCGCCGACGGCATAACGGCCACCTCTTCAGCCGCCAGACTGCACGAAGGGTTGTTCTACGACTTCGACATCGATGCCTGCCGCAAAGGCGCCCACCGGCTTTTCCGCATTCTCGATGAGCATCTCTGGTTTGCGGAAAAGCAGGGCCAGAACTGGATCTGTCGCGGCGATCACCCGACCGTCGCCGACATCGCCTGTTTTCCCTACATCATGCTGTCGGAGGAGGGGGGGATTTCGCGCCAGGACTATCCGGCGATCCGCCGCTGGTGCGACCGGGTCAAACGGGTCCAGGGCTTTATCGTGATGTCAGGTATCTTCCCGGCCGGTCCGGCCGGCGAGCGCCTCGGCACCCGGATCAGCGCCTAGGCGAATTCGCTCCAGGTGGCAAGAGCGTCGACAACCGGCGGCAGATCGACCAATCGGTTGATGACGGTTTCCGCACCAGCTTCGGTCAACCGGTCGGCATGGGACGGAAACGTGTGCGACGCCCCTGTGAATCCGACGACACGCATCCCGGCCGTGCGTGCGCCCTGAACACCGTGCACCGAGTCTTCGACCACCAACGCTCGCGCCGGATCGACCTGCAGGGTTTCGGCGGCATGGTGAAACACGTCCGGTGCCGGTTTGCTGCGTTTTTCGCCGACATCCTTGGCCGAGAATATGTGTGGCGTGAAGAGTTCATAAGTGCCGGCGCGGGTGAGCATTGCTTTCAACCGCTTTGAGGATGAGTTGGAACAAATGCATCGCGGCAGGTCGATGCGTGTGACTGCTTGGGCGACACCGGGAATCCCCTTGACGTCGCGGGCGAGCTTGTCGTCAAGCAGCTTCTCGGTCTTGGACAACAGATTGGCCGGAATCGGCACAGACGCTTCCTGCTCCACCGTCATCAGGATGTCCTTCCAGCTCATGCCGGCAAAACGTTCGGCGAGCTCATCCGGCTCGATCGGATAGCCGATTTCCGTCAACAGCTTTGCCTCGACTTCGGCAGCAATGATCTCGGAATCGACGAGCACGCCGTCGCAATCGAAAATAATGAGGTCAAAGCCAGACATGAGTGTTCCTGAACAATATTGGTGATGGCGCGGCAGATACACCAACCCGGTCGCGGAGACAATGTCGGTGCCCGAAAGGCAAGCCGCGTTTTCGAAATGGTAACCATATTCGGCAACCATGGCCCCATCGTAGCGTAAGCGTATTCGGGTATCCCATGTCTGTTCTTCCTCTGGCCGATCTGCAGCATGCAGGGCCGCTGCATACCACTTCCTTCGCCGACACCATCATCAAGGGAGACTGCGTTGCGGCGCTGGAAGCGCTTCCGGAAAACTCCGTCGACGTGATATTCGCCGATCCGCCGTACAATCTGCAGCTCGGCGGCGATTTGCATCGACCCGACCAGTCCAAGGTCGATGCCGTCGACAACGCCTGGGACAGTTTCGATTCCTTCCAGGCCTATGATGCCTTTACCCGCGCATGGCTCCTTGCCTGCCGCCGTGTTCTGAAGCCGACAGGCACCATCTGGGTCATCGGCTCCTATCACAACATATTCCGGGTCGGCACGGTTCTGCAGGATCTCAACTTCTGGATCCTCAACGACATCGTCTGGCGCAAGACCAATCCGATGCCGAACTTCCGCGGCCGCCGCTTCCAAAACGCCCACGAGACCATGATCTGGGCGAGCCTCGACAAGAATGCCAAGAGCTACACGTTCAACTATGAAGCCATGAAGGCCGCCAATGACGACGTGCAGATGCGCTCCGACTGGCTGTTTCCGATCTGCAATGGTGGCGAACGCCTGAAGGGAGACGACGGCAAGAAGCTCCATCCGACCCAGAAGCCCGAAGCGCTTCTGGCCCGCGTTCTGATGTCATCTTCCAAACCCGGTGATCTCGTTCTTGATCCGTTTTTTGGCTCCGGAACCACCGGGGCGGTGGCCAAGCGCCTTGGTCGACAGTTCGTCGGCATCGAGAGGGAACAGGATTACATTGATGCTGCAACCAGGCGCATCGCCGACATCACGCCGCTCGGCAAAAATGAATTAACGGTACTGACCGGCAAGAAAGCCCAACCCCGTGTCGCCTTCAGCGTTTTGCTTGATTCTGGATTGCTGGCGCCCGGAACCCGGTTGCACAGCGGCAAACGACGCCACAGCGCGACAGTTCGCGCCGACGGCACTTTGAGCAGCGGCGATCACAGCGGGTCGATTCACAAGGTGGGCGCCTTGCTTCAAGGGCTGGATGCCTGCAACGGCTGGACCTTCTGGCACTACGAGCATGAGGGCGCGCTGCAGCCGATCGATGAGCTTCGCAAGGTCGTACGCGAAGAAATGGCCAAAGCCGGCTAGGCGGCAAAACGTCCCCAATCCATATATCTGCAAAGCGATAATCCTCGGCCGGCTTTCTGGCCGAGCGGACAGTTTGTCCTGGTTCCCCATCATGCACTTTTTTCTGGCAATATAGTGCAGTCTATGCCAAGATTGGCAATATAATGCCTATTTCTGATGCATGATTGGGAGGAACCAATGACGAAACGACGCACAGTTGTTGCCGCAATGGGCGCTGCCGTCCTCGCGGCCCTGTCCACCGGCTTCATGCCGACAACCGCCACCGCTCAGGAAGTCACGCTGAAAATGCACCACTTCCTGCCGCCGCAGGCGAATGTCCCGAAACTCGTTCTCGATGTCTGGGCAGACAACATCGAAAAGGACTCAGACGGCCGCATCAAGATCGACCGTTTTCCGTCCATGCAACTTGGCGGCCGCCCGCCCGAGTTGATGGACCAGGCGATTGATGGTGTCGCGGATGTCATCTGGACGGTTGTGGGCTACACCCCTGGGCGCTTCCCGCGCACGGAAGTGTTCGAACTGCCCTTCATGATGACCAATGCGGCTGCCGCGTCTCAGGCCTATTGGGAAATGTTCGAAGAGCACATGAAGGACACGGAGTTTGCCGACGTTCACATCCTCGGAACCTGGGTGCACGGTCCGGGCATGTTCCACACCAAGGACCCCGTGAAAAGCGCTTCCGATCTGGATGGCATGAAGATCCGTGGCGGCTCGCGTCAGGTAAACTCGCTGCTGACCAAGGTTGGCGCAACGCCTGTTGGCATGCCGGTTCCGGCAGTCGGCGAGGCGCTCTCCAAGGGTGTCATCGACGGCACCACCATTCCATGGGAAGTGACCACCGCATTGAAAGTTCCGGAACTGGTCAATAACCACACGGAATTTTCCGGTTCGGCGCTTTACACGCTCACCTTTGTTCTGGCGATGAACAAGGACAAGTATGAAAGCCTGCCGGATGACCTGAAAGCGATCGTCGACAAGAACTCCGGCCTTCAGTTTTCCATCTTCGCCGGCGATACGCAGGAAAAAGCGGACGGACCGGCACGCGAAAAAGCCGTTGGTATGGGCAACAACATCATCACGCTGGATGAAGCCCAGACCCAGGAATGGCGGAAGCTGTCGCAGCCGGTTTATGACGAATGGGTCGCCGACATGAAGTCGCGTGGTATCGACGGCCAGGCGCTGATCGATCAGGCGCGCAAGCTGATTGCCGAATACAGCCAGTAGAGTTTATCGAATCAATGGTTGCGAAGGGGCGGTTTGCCGCCCCTTTTTGCTGCCTACGATTGGAGAAAAGTGAAGCCTTTGCTCTAAACCGAGATATAGGCGGACGGGTCATCGCCCTGAAGGAGTGAGACATCCGCCGCACGGTTGGCGAGAACCTGTCGCTGGTTGATATAGGCCTTGTCGGTGATCTCGCCGGAGTCTGGATTGGGCGGTGCCATAAGCAAACGAGCCCGCTGAGCGTATTTCGAGGAGCCGCCGCCGGCCCTTTTCAGATCTGTCAGGCCCTTGACCACATGCTGTTTGACGGCCGGGTGGTCCAGCACCTGCTCGAATGGCAGGGTGTCCTCAGCCTCTGCAATCTTTCGGCAAGCGGCTTCGTTCGGGAAGATCAGAAAACCCACTTCAGCCTTGTCGTGTCCGGTGACAACAATATCCTGGGCAACCGGGGCGAGGGCATCGATGCCGGCGATGCGCAACTCTCCGACGCTCACCCAGGTCCCCGTGGTCAGCTTGAAGTCCTCACTGACCCGGCCGTCAAAAAACAGGCCTTTCTCCGGGCAGTCCGGGTCGGCGAAACGCACGGCGTCGCCCATGAGGTAGAAGCCTTCGTCGTCAAACGCCTCGCGAGTCTTGGTTTCATTTTTGTAGTAACCCGGAGTGACGTTCGGTCCTCGGACGCGAACCTCGAGCTTGCCTCCGTTGGGGACCAGTTTCAGGTCGGTTCCCGGAATGGGGACGCCTATGTTGCCGGTCGTTTCAGCCTGAAAATGGCAATCGGTGGCCAACGGCGCAGTCTCGGTGGAACCCCAGGCAGCCACCAGCGGAATGGGCTTGCCCGTGGTTTCGACCGACAGTTCCAGCAGTCGGTCCCAGACCACTTTGGGCAGCGCGGCGGCCGCGTAGAAGATCAAATCCATGTCGAAAAAGATGCGCCGAAACTCGGCATCATTCTCGAGTTCGCCGATCAGCATGTCGTAGCCGCGCGGGACGTTGAAGCAAAGGGTGGGGCGCACATCCTTGATGTTGTCGACCGTCTGTTTGATGAGTCCCGGAGCAGGCTTCCCGTTATCGATATAGAGAGAGCCGCCAAAGCAGAGCACCATGTTGCTGGTAAAATTGCAGCCGAACGTGTGGCTCCAGGGCAACCAGTCGACAATGACCGGAGGGCGGGTTTCCAGGAATGGCCAGATCACCCGGTTGGCTTCCTGGTTGGACGTCAGCATCAGGTGTGTGTTGATGACGGCTTTCGGCGTGCCGGTCGATCCGGATGTGAAAAGCAGCCGCGCAACGGTGTCCGGTGTGATCGCCGAAAACGCTTCGCCGACCGCCTCGGAAGTTGGAGTTTCTGCCGCCTGATCGAACATCGTCGCAGCGTGTGAAGTGTCTGCCGCACTGGAACACAGAAACTGCGCCCGATGCAGGCCGTCTAGGGCGGCAAGCGCCGGGCCATAGACCGTCATGTCCGAAACATAGATGAGGCCAGGATCAAGAAGCTCGATCATGCTCTTCAGCTTGCTGTGGTCGCTGGACTGCAACGAATAGGCTGTGGAGATGGTCGCGACCGGAATGCCGACATGCATCGCCGCCAGAGCCAGGACGGCATGATCAATCGCGTTTTCCGAAAGAATGGCCACCGGGCGATCCGGTCCGGCGTCCGATTGAGACATCAGCCAGGCCGCGACAGACGTGACGCGGTTCAGCGCTGCGCCGTAGCTCAGCTTGCTCCATTCTGATCCTGGCGTGGGCCTCTCGGCCAGAAAAACCGCATCAGGTCGCGCTTCAGCCCAATGCACCAGCCAATCCCCGATGCAACGGGATGGCTCCGGCAGATCGTAAGCGCTGCGAAGATAGACGGTATCGGCTTGCCCCTTCGTTGCGATGACCGAAGGAGGAGCGAACAGGTCTTCCGGTGCGCTCTGGTCAGGGTTCATTGTGGTTTCCTCCCGAAACGGCCGGTTTGTCCTCGCCGATCAATAAGCATTATGTTGCATAAATGGTGAAAAACTGCAATATAAAGCATAATCTGCGCAGGTGAACTTGGAGGGGTTCGCGGTGACGCCCACTTCCTCCATTTCCGTCTGACAACAAGATAAATTCGCTGGAACGTGGAGGGCTCGACTTCGGTCGGTGCGAAACCCACAAACAAACCAGAGTCGAGGTTCCAAATGTCCCATGACGGAAATGCCGCTACCTACTTCGTCGACCGGCACACTGGCGAAGGGCGCTCAGAGAAGGTCGCCTTCCGAGAGGCGTCGTCCGAGGGTCGCGAACTCACCTACGGCGAACTGTCAGACCGTTCCGGCCGAATTGCCGCGGCACTTCTTGAGGCCGGAATCCATCGTGAGGACAGGGCGGTCATGCTGCTGCTCGACCAGATCGAGTTTCCACAGATCTTCTGGGGCTGTCTGAAGGCGGGTGTCGTTGCCGTCCCGTTGAACACGCTGCTCTCAACCGCCGTCTACGAGGTCATACTGAAGGACTGTCGGGCCCGTTGCCTCTTTGTATCGGAAGAGTTGCTCCCGACAGTTGCACCACTTTTGGCAAACGCACCGTTCCTGCAACAGGTCGTCATTGTCGGAAGATCAGCGCCCGAAGGCGCCGTACTTCTGGAGGAATTCGTTGGCGATTGCGAGCCGATGTCAACCGTCGAAGCTTCGCCGGACGAGGTCGCCTTCTGGCTCTACTCATCCGGCTCCACCGGTCAGCCGAAGGGCGTTCGCCATGTGCATTCCAGCCTGAAATCGACGGCGGACAGCTATGGCCGGCAGGTGCTGAGCATTCGCGAAGACGATGTAGTCTACTCGGCCGCCAAGCTTTTCTTCGCGTATGGCCTGGGCAACGCCATGACCTTTCCCCTGGCGGTCGGAGCGACTTCGATATTGTTCGCCGGACGGCCGACTCCCGACGCAGTTCTTGACATCCTCACGACCCAGCGGCCGTCGATCTTTTGCGGCGTGCCGACCCTTTATGCGGCTCTGGTTGCGCATCTGGAGAATCTGCCGGCTCGCCCCAACGTTGGCATGCGGTCGTGCATTTCAGCCGGCGAGGCATTGCCGGAGGAGATTGGCAAAAGCTGGCGGGATATGTGGGGCATTGATATCCTGGACGGTGTCGGCACAACGGAACTGCTGCACATTTTTCTTTCCAATCGACCCGGCGATATCGTCTACGGGACATCCGGCACTGCGGTACCCGGTTACGAGCTCCGGCTCGTCGATGAAACTGGCCTTGATGTGCCTGTCGGGCAGGTGGGTGAATTGCTGGTCCGCGGTGAATCGGCTGCCGACAGTTATTGGAACCAGCGAAAGAAAAGTCGCACCACTTTCGAAGGCGAATGGACCCGGACAGGTGACAAGTATGAGCTCACCGAGGATCGCCGGTTCGTGTATTGCGGGCGGACCGACGATCTCTTCAAGGTCTCGGGAATCTGGGTCTCTCCCTTCGAGGTCGAACAGGCCTTGATTGCGCATCAAGCGGTTCTGGAAGCGGCTGTCGTCGCGACCCGTGACGAAGAAGGGCTGGAAAAGCCGAAAGCATTCATCGTGCTGAAGGAGGCGGCCGGTTCGGACGATCTCACGGCTGAGCTCAAGGATTTCGTCAAGGATCGGATCGGCAAGTGGAAATATCCGAGATGGGTCGAGTTCGTGCCTGAACTGCCCAAGACGGCGACTGGCAAAATCCAGCGATACAAATTGAGGGATGCGGAACAATGACCGATTTCAACTGGCAAGATCAACTGGAAACGTCCGTCCTCGCGGGCGGAAAGAATCTCGAATGCGCCTGCTACGGACCTTCGCCCGAGGACGCGCCGACCATCGTCATGCTGCACGAAGGACTGGGCTGTCTCGCTCTATGGCGGGATTTTCCGCAAAAGGTCGCGGCCGCCACCGGCTGCGGCGTGTTTGTCTATTCCCGTAGTGGCTATGGCCAGTCGGATCCTGCCGAGCTTCCGAGACCGTTGGACTACATGACCCGTGAGGCGGTGGATGTACTGCCGGAGCTGCTTGACCGCATCGGTCTGCGCCAGGGCATTTTGCTCGGCCACAGCGACGGAGCGACGATCGCCGCAATCTATGCCGGCAGCGTGATCGACCACCGGATACGCGGTCTGGTCTTGATGGCGCCGCATTTTTTCACGGAGCCGGGCGGGCTCGAACAGATCGCGCGAACCCGCCAGAACTACGAAGCCGGCCCGTTGAAAGAAAAGCTGGCCCGTTATCATCGTGATGTGGACAACGCATTTCTCGGCTGGTCCGATGCGTGGCTGGATCCCGAATTTGAGTCCTGGAATGTCGGTGAAGTGATCGACTATTTGCGCATTCCGGTTTTGGCCATCCAGGGTCGGGAAGACGAATATGGAACGCTGGCACAGATCCAGGAAATCGAGGATCGAATCTACTCGCCCGTCGACACGGTGATCCTTGAAGCGTGCGGCCACAGCCCGCAGACGGATCAGCCCGATGGCACCCTCTCCGCTGTTCAGGATTTCGTCTCCAGGCTGAGGCGGATCGAGGCTGAACAGGTCGAAATGGCCTTGGCAGAGTAAGCGATATTTTTATGCAAAATAATGCATAATCTGGAAGATGCATTGGCGAAAAAGTGCTATATAATTGAAAAATAAGGCGGAAAAACACATCAAATGGAGGTGTTTACGATGCCAAATAGATGCACTATATTGCAGGAAGTAAATTGGAGAAGCGACCGTGACGAAGAGAATCGATTTCCAGACGGACCCGTCCCGATATCGCCACTGGCGTCTCGAACTCGATGGTCCAGTCGCCAATCTCTACATGGATGTCGATGAGAAGGGAGGGCTGTTCGAAGGGTACGAACTCAAGCTCAACTCCTACGACCTCGGTGTCGACATTGAATTGGCTGATGTCGTGCAGCGGATGCGCTTCGAGCACCCTGAAGTCAGGACGGTGGTGATGCAGTCGGGCAAGGGGCAGGTCTTCTGCGCCGGCGCCAACATTCGCATGCTCGGCGGAGCAACGCATGCTCACAAGGTGAACTTCTGCAAATTCACCAACGAAACACGCAATACGTTCGAAGCAGCTGAGGCCGATTCCGGACAGTTCTATCTTTGCGCCGTCAAGGGCGCCTGCGCCGGCGGCGGATATGAACTGGCGCTCGCCTGCAACCACATCATGCTGACCGACGACAGGTCTTCGTCGGTTGCGTTGCCAGAGGTCCCGCTGCTTGCGGTGTTACCCGGTACAGGCGGACTCACGCGCGTCACGGACAAACGCAAGGTGCGTCGCGACCTGGCGGATGTCTTCTGCTCGACTGAGGAGGGGGTCAAGGGCCGGCGGGCAAGGGATTGGGGGCTGGTCGACGAAGTGGTTCCAAACTCAAAATTCGACGATACCGTGCAGGAGCGGGCGCGAGAATTTGCGGAGAAATCATCCAGGCCGTCGGATCTGCAAGGGATCGAACTGAAACCGATTCAGCGAACCTTTGCCGACGACGGCTCCGTCGTCTACTCCGCTGTGGAGGTGACCGTCGACCGCGACGCCCGGCGCGCGACCATCTCGATTTCGGGTCCCGACGCGGATGCGCCCGAAAGCATGGACGCCCTCCAGGCGCAGGGGTCGGACGCCTATATGCTGCGACTGGCACGCGAACTCGACGATGCGATCCTGCACCTGCGATTCAACGAATTGGAGCTGGGACTGGTCCTTTTCAGAACCCAGGGCGATCCGGCTCTGGTCAAGGCCCACGAGGACTTGCTTCTCGCCAACAGTGACCACTGGCTGGCGAACGAGATCCTGCACTACTGGAAACGCGTGTTGAAACGCGTCGACATGACATCCCGGTCGCTGGCCGCCCTCGTGGAACATGGATCCTGCTATTCCGGATTCCTGGCGGAACTGCTGTTCGCGGTTGACCGCAGCTACATGATGGACGGCGAATTCGAGGGCGACAACCGTTCGATCGCAACGATCACCCTGACCGAAGCAAACTTTGGCCGCTATCCGATGGGCAACGATCTGACGCGCCTCGCCACCCGGTTTCTGGGAGCGCCTGAGAAGGTCGAAGAGGCGCGCGCCCGCATCGGTGAAGCACTCGAGGTTGACGATGCCAGCGAGGCCGGCCTGGTGACCTACACCTATGACGACGTCGACTGGGAAGATGAAATTCGCATCTTCATGGAGGAGCGCGCGAGCTTCTCACCCGACGCGATGACGGGCATGGAAGCGAATTTGCGCTTTGCCGGCCCTGAAACCATGGAAACCAGAATATTCGGCCGGCTGACCGCCTGGCAGAACTGGATTTTTCAGCGACCCAACGCCGTCGGAGAGACCGGTGCGCTACGTCGCTACGGCACCGGTGTACGCGGCGCGTACGATATGCATCGCGTTTGAAATTCAAAGACAAGGGAACCGATACAATGTCCGACCTCATCAATGTCAGCTACGACACCCAGATCCCGAACAACGTCGGGCTATCGTCCGACAAGCGGGTTCTCAAGGCGCTTGAGAAATGGCACCCGGGCTACATCAACTGGTGGAACGACCTCATTCCAGAGAAGTTCCAACAAAGCCTTGTCTATCTGCGCACGGCCGTCAGCGTCGATCCCAAGGGTTGGGCAAAATTCGACTATGTGAAGATGCCGCAATACCGCTGGGGCATTCTTCTGGCGCCGCAGGTCGAGGGCCGGACCATTCCCTGTGGCGAACACACCGGCGAGCCGGCCTGGCAGGAAGTGCCGGGCGAGTACCGGGCCATGCTGCGTCGACTGATCGTGATCCAGGGGGACACCGAGCCGGCCTCCGTCGAACAGCAGCGTTTCCTCGGAGAGACCGCGCCATCGCTTTATGACATGCGCAACCTTTTCCAGGTGAACGTCGAGGAAGGACGCCATCTGTGGGCGATGGTCTACCTGCTCCACAAATATTTCGGTGCTGATGGCCGCGAGGAAGCAGATGAACTCCTGCACCGCTCATCGGGGTCGGAAGAGGCGCCGAGGATGCTCGGTGCCTTCAACGAATCGACGCCGGACTGGCTTTCGTTCTTCATGTTTACCTATTTCACCGATCGGGACGGCAAGATGCAGCTCGAAAGCCTGGCCCAATCCGGTTTTGACCCGCTGAGCCGCACCTGTCGCTTCATGTTGACGGAAGAGGCCCATCACATGTTCGTCGGTGAAACCGGTGTTGGCCGTACAGTCCAGCGGACCTGTGATGCCATGAATGAGGCAGGGATCGAGGATCCTTACGATATCGACCGGATCCGGGCACTCGGGGTCATCGACCTGCCCACCATCCAGAAAAAGCTCAATCTGCACTATTCCCTGTCGCTGGACCTGTTCGGCGGAGAGGTGTCCACGAATGCAGCAAACGCGTTCAACTCCGGGATCAAGGGACGGTATCGGGAAAACCGCCTTGAAGACGATCACCGGTTGACGGATGCAACCTACAGCGTCTGCAACGTCGCTGGTTCGCAGATCGTTGCCGAGGATGTTCCGGCGTTGACGGCGATCAACATGCGGCTTCGCGACGACTATGTTCAAGACGCCTCGGGAGGCATTGGGCGCTGGAACAAGATCATCGACAAGACCGGCATTCAGTTCAAACTGGCTCTGCCACATGAAGGCTTCCACCGTCAGATCGGCGTGTTTTCTGCAGTATCAGTGACACCGGAAGGCGAAATCATCGGCAAGGACGAATGGGAAACACGGTCGATCGACTGGCTCCCGACCAAAGCCGACGGAGATTTCATTCAGTCGCTGATGAAGCCCTGTTTCGAACCGGGCAAATATGCCAGCTGGATCAGCCCGCCGAAGGTTGGAATCGACAACAAACCGGGCGATTTCGAGTATGTGCAACTGCACATGGCCTGATGTCCCGGATGTGAAGTGCAAGCCATGAGCAATCTTCAGAAACAGCATCTGATCGATCCCGAGATCTGCATCCGTTGCTACACGTGCGAGGTGACGTGTCCGATCGGCGCCATCACACACGACGACGAAAACGTCGTGGTCGACGCCACCAAATGCAATTTCTGCATGGATTGCATCTCGCCCTGTCCGACGGGGTCGATCGACGAATGGCGCGTTGTCGATACGCCCTACAGCGTTGAAGAGCAACTCGGCTGGGAGGAACTGCCCGAACAGGCCGAGTTCGCCAGCGCGGAAGGCGAGGGTAGTACCGACCTCGAAGCCATCGACGATGCGGTGGCTGCACTGCTTGAAGAAGCCCACAGCGGCGCTGGCGGCAAGTCCCGGGCGCCGGCTTCAGCGTCCAAGCCGAGCATCAATCTGTTCAATCTTTCAAAGCCGGCCGAAGCGGTGGTGCAGGGCAATTACCGGCTGACCTCCCAGGACAGCGATTCTGACGTTCGCCACATCATTCTCGATCTTGGGCACCAGGCATTCCCGGTGCTCGAGGGACAGAGCATCGGCATCATTCCTCCTGGTGTCGATGCTAACGGCAATCCACATCTGCCGCGTCTGTATTCGGTTTCCAGCCCTCGTGACGGCGAGCGGCCGAACTACAACAACCTGTCGCTGACCGTGAAGCGCGAGGAGCACGGCGTTTGCTCGAATTATGTGTGCGACCTGAAGATGGGCGATACGGTCAGGCTGACGGGGCCATTCGGTTCGACCTTCCTTCTCCCCAACGATCCGCAGGCGCATCTTCTGATGATTTGTACCGGAACCGGGTCGGCGCCGTTTCGCGGCTTCACGATGCGCAGACAACGGGAGAATCCTGGGCTCAAAGACTCATTGAGCCTGGTGTTCGGAGCTCGGAAGCCGGAAGACCTGCCCTATTTCGGTCCGCTAAAGAAGGTGCCGGATACCTTTATGAAAAAGGTCTTTGCCTTCAGCAGGTTGGACGGTGAACCCAAGCACTACGTTCAGGACAAGTTGAGGGAAACGGGGGAGACGGTTGAGCAGTTGCTGAAGAATTCCAACACTTACATCTATGTGTGTGGTCTCAAGGCGATGGAGCACGGTGTAGACGAGGCCCTATCGGACATCGCCCGCGGGGCTGGCCTGGAGTGGGCATCGATCCGTGATGCCATGAGAGAGGACGGCCGGTATCACGTCGAGACCTATTGATCGACACCGTTTGAGTGGCGAAACAATGCATTAATCGCGTTGGAGGAAGCGATTGAAGTGACTTTTCCGGCGGTGTACGCTCGGATTTGGCAAAATAGTGCATGAATCGATCGGTCATGAACGAGATAACGAATTTTCGCGGCGAAACCACCGCCGGTCCGGACAGCTCCGAGATCGATGCGGCTGTGGCTGCGTTGATCGTGCGGGCCGGGGAACGGGTTCGTCGGGCACGCGAGCGCAAGGGAATTCCCAGACGTGTGCTGTCGGAAATGTCCGGCGTTTCGCCGCGCTATCTCGCGCAACTTGAATCGGGTGAAGGAAACATCTCCATCGGACTGCTTCAACGCGTTGCGCTCGCCTTGGACCATCGTATCGAATGGCTTGTTGGCGACGAGGATCCATGGACCTCGGACGCCATGCGCGTTGCGGACCTGTTCAGGTCAGCCACTTCGCAGGTGCAGGAACGGGTTCTGGCGGAACTCAGTCCCGAGTCGGTCGAAAACCTCCGCGCCCATCGCATTTGCCTCATCGGGCTCCGCGGCGCCGGCAAATCGACACTGGGTGCCGACCTCGGCTCCACGTTGTCGATCCCGTTTGTTGAACTGAACCGCGACATCGAAGAGCAGGCTGGCATGCCGGTCAGCGAGGTCATGGCCCTTTACGGACAGGACGGATACCGCAAGCTCGAGGCGCAGGCCATCGATCGCATCATCGCGACCCATGACACAATGGTATTGGCTGTCGCCGGGGGTATCGTCGCTGAACCGGAGACCTACAAAAGGCTGCTGAATCACTTTCACACCATCTGGCTGAAAGCTTCGCCTGAAGAGCACATGTCCAGGGTTCGCGCCCAGGGTGACGAGCGGCCAATGGCTGGCAACCCGGAGGCGATGGACCAGCTGAGATCCATCCTGCGCAGCCGCGAGGCGCTTTATGACAAGGCGCTCGCACATCTGGACACAAGCGGCAAAACCGAAAAGGCATCCTTGAAGGAACTGCTATCGCTCGTAAAGGAGCGCAGCTTCGCTCCGTAATGCGTAACTAGATGGCAACCCCGTACGCTTGCAGGTCCCGGAGCAATTTGACCGGGTCTGTGAAATGCACCGCCTGCCATCCGGCATTCCGTGCCCCTTCGACATTGGCCGGGCTGTCGTCGATGAACAACGTTGCCGTGGGTTCAAGATCGAACGTCGTTGTGTGGGATTCGTAGATGCGTCGATCCGGCTTGAGCAAACCCACCTCGGCCGACACCGTAACGCCGCGTGATTCTGTCAGGAACGGAAACCGTCCGCGAGCCTCCTCCAGAGTATCGGAGGCAAAGTTCGTCAGCATGGTGACGTCGTGTCCCGTCGCGATCAACGATCGCAGGATGTCGACGGAGCCGTCATAGGCATGCGGCACCATCTCGTTCCAGTTTGCCCTGAAGGCGCGGATCGTATCGGCACGGTCCGGGTATTCGGCGATCAGCAGGTCTTCAGCTTCCCGCCAGCTGCGGCCGCGATCCTGTTCGATGTTCCAGTCGTGGCTGCAGACGTTTTGAAGGAACCAGGCACGTTCGGCATCGTCGGGAATGAGGCGGCGATAGGGAATCTCCGGATCGTAGTGCAGGAGCACGCGCCCGATGTCGAATACGATATGCGCAATGTCTGTCACCGTTGGTTCCCTCGTGGTTGGAATGCTGTGTCTATGGCTGCCGTGATGGCCTTTTTCATGACGGTCGGCAAGGCCTCGCCCGGTAGGGCCTCGGCGGTTGCCCACCAGCCATCCGCTGCGGAGTCCGGTGACCGAAAATCAGCCCGGTAAACGTCAAGCCGCAACTCGAAATGCGTGAAGACGTGGTGGATTGTCCCACACTCTGTCCAACCGCCGGCGAAAGGGGCGGCTGTCACTCCAAGTGCGCCGTCCTGCTTTGCCGACCAGTCGCTGGTTGGCACCTCACTCATGCCGGCCAGCATGCCTTTCGGGCCGCGACGACGCAGAAAAACCGCGCCGTCTGGCAGGACCGCCACAAAGGCGGCTCCGCGCCGTACCGGCTTCTGCTTTTTGGGCGGCTTGAACGGATAGAGTTCAGGATCGTCCTGGCCCAGGACCATGCAGCTTTCGTTAAGCGGGCAGAGCGAACACGCTGGCCGTTTGGGGGTGCACAAGGTGGCACCAAGATCCATCATCGCCTGAGCAAAATCGCCCGGGCGGGCCGTCGGCGTAATGTGCGACATGATTTCACGGATTTGCGGTTTGGCGGCCGGCAGGGGCGTATCGATCTGTTTCAAGCGCGAGACAACACGCTCGACATTTCCATCGACAACGGCGGCGTGGCGGTCAAAAGCGATCGCTGCAATAGCTGCGGCAGTGTAGTCGCCGATGCCGGGTAATGCCCGCAAGCTCTGTTCGTCCGAAGGGAACCTGCCGGCATGGTCCCGAACGACTGCGTCGGCGCATTTCTTCAAATTGCGCGCTCTGGAATAGTATCCGAGACCGGCCCAGGCTTTGAGCACGTCCTCCTCTGTCGCTGCCGCAAGCGCGCTTATCTCAGGCCACTGGTCCAGGAAGTTCGCAAAGTAGGGCTTCACAGCCTGTACGGTCGTCTGCTGCAGCATGATTTCCGACAGCCACACATGATAGGGATCGGGTCGAATACCGGCTCGTCTGTCAGCCGGCGATACTCTCCACGGCAGTTCGCGGTGGTGTCTGTCGTACCAGTCGACAAGCAACCGGGATACAGAAGCGGCAGTATGATCCATTGGCGCGGTTAGGGTCTATTTGCGGCTGTCGAAAACCCCTTGTAGACTGTTGCCGAAACGAGGCAACCGGCCACGCCGGTTTATCCAGTCGTTAGGGTGAATAGGGGTTTTGAGCGTCAATGGCTGGTCCGAAGGGCATCAGACAGATCAGCGAAATCGCCAATGGAGTGCTCGACCCGGTGCTCGCCCGCCGAGCCGGCATCAATACGACCCTTCTCGGCATGTGGGACGATGTCGTCGGTGAGGATTTCGCCGATTGCACAAGGCCTGAAAGGATCAAATGGCCGCGTCGGACCGGACCGGATGCCAGCTTCGTTCCGGGCACACTGACGATCGCCTGCGAAGGGGCACGCGCTTTGTTCCTGGCTCACTCGCTCGACCAGCTCATCCAGAGGGTAAACGGCATTTTTGGCTTTCCGGCGATCGATCGCATCAAGATCGTCCAGAAACCGGTCGCAGATATCGACACGCGAAACAGACGCAGCCGCCCGCTTTCAGCAGACCAGCGTCAACGGCTGGACGCGATGCTTGCAGGCATTGAGGATGCCAAATTGCGTGCTGCGCTGGTGCGGCTCGGAACCGGTGTGATTGGCAAGACAAAAGGTCGCGGATAACGCGCTTGTGATTTCCGGTTACTCAAAACGGTTGTTCCGCCGTATTTGTGCCTATAACAATCTGACAGATTTTAAGACGCAAATCACGACCGGCAGGACCGGCCATGAAAGGATTGTTCGAATGTCATCGTCCTCAACATCCGTCTTCCGCCTCTTCCCCAAACTGGCAGTAGGTGCCGCGCTTGCTGTGGTTCTTGTCGCCTGCAGTGACAGCGGCACCGATGCAACCAGGGTATCGGAAAGCGGCTCGGACAACACTGTGACCGAAACCGCGATCGATCCGGTAACAACAGCGGCGGTAGACGTTCCAAGTCCGGATGGCGATGTCGACATGGATGAGGTGATGAAGCCGGGACCGCTCAAGGAAATGTATCTTGGCAGCCCCGACGCACCGGTGAAGATTGTCGAATACATGTCGATGACGTGCCCGCATTGCGCGGCCTTCCACAACGACACCTTCAAGCAGATCGTCACCGATTACGTCGACACGGGGAAGGTGCAGTTCATCCTCCGCGAGTTTCCGTTTGATCCGCGCGCGACCGCCGCGGTGATGCTGGCCCGCTGCGCACCGGAGGACAAGTTTTTCCCGATGGTGGATGTTTTCATGCAGCAGCAAAGCAACTGGGCGCGGGCCCAGGACGGCCGTCAGGCCTTGCTGGATCTCGCAAAGCTTGCCGGTTTTACACAAGAGAGCTTCGAAGCGTGCTTGACGAACCAGAAGCTTGTGGACGATGTGAATGCAGTCAGGACAAAAGCGGCAACGGATTTCGGTGTAAATTCAACGCCCACCTTCCTGATCAATGGTAAGCGGTATTCGGGGAACATGTCTGTTGAACGGATGTCGGCGCTCATCGACAGCATGCTGTAAAGCCGGTTCACTCCAGGGCGGGGCCGGCCAGAGCGGCCCTGCGTCCAGCGGCGCGCGTTCGACAGCCGTTGTAAGCGGCGGGCGGTGCGGCCCATGAAGTTTACCAAGCTGCGTCTTCTGGGTTTCAAGTCCTTTGTAGAACCTACTGAATTCGTTATCGAAAAAGGACTGACGGGTATCGTCGGTCCGAACGGATGCGGCAAGTCCAACCTGGTCGAAGCCATGCGCTGGGTGATGGGCGAAAACTCCTACAAAAACATGCGCGCGTCCGGCATGGACGACGTCATTTTTTCCGGCTCGGGCAACCGGCCGGCGCGCAATACGGCGGAAGTCGGGCTGTTCCTCGACAACAGCGATCGCAGTGCTCCAGCCGCCTTCAACGATCACGACGAAGTCCAGGTTTCGCGCCGAATCGAGCGCGAATCAGGCTCGGTTTATCGAATCAACAGCAAGGAAGCGCGGGCAAAAGACGTGCAATTGCTGTTTGCGGACGCTTCAACCGGGGCCAGATCGCCGTCGATGGTCGGGCAGGGGCGGATCGGTGAACTCATTCAGGCTAAGCCCCAGGCACGTCGCCAATTGCTGGAAGAGGCCGCCGGCATCTCCGGCCTGCATTCGCGGCGCCACGAGGCCGAACTGCGGTTGAGAGCCGCTGAAACCAATCTTGAACGGCTCGATGACGTTGTTGCTGAACTGGACGGGCAGATCGACAGCCTGAAGCGACAGGCGCGTCAGGCAAACCGTTTCAAGAAACTGTCCTCGATCATCCGCGAGGCAGAAGCCACCCTGCTGCACATTCGCTGGTCGGAAGCCAAGGAGGCGGAAGGCGAGTCCGAGTCGGCGCTGGCGACAGCCACGGCCGAAGTGGCGGAACAGGCGCAACTGCAAATGGAGGCGGCAAAGGCTCAGGCCATTTCCGCCAACAAGCTGCCGGAACTGCGGGATACCGAAGCAAAGGCTGCCGCGGCGCTTCAGCGGATGCAGATCGCCCGGGCGCAGATTGAAGAGGAAGCGGAACGGATCGCCGGCCGCAAGCAGGAAATCGAGCGGCGGCTGGCGCAGCTGCGCGATGACATTGCCCGCGAAGAACAGATGGTCGTGGACAATGCCGGTGTGTTGGAGCGGCTGGCGCAGGAAGAAACGGAACTTCGCGAGGCTCTGGCCTCCAGCGATGCGCGGTCAGCCGAGACGCGGACCGCCTTTGAAGAGGCCGAAGCCAAGTTGGGTGAAAGCGAAGGTTCGCTTGGTCGCGTGACTGCGGAACGGGCCGAGACCCAGGCCAATCGTGGCCAGTTGGAGCGCGCAATCCGCGATTTCAGTGAGCGCAAATCCCGTCTTGAAGGCCAGATTGCGGAAGCGCAGCGGGAACTCGATGAAATCGGCGGAAAAATTGCCGAATTGCCCGACCCCGTTGAGAAAAAGGCAGCGGTCGACGCCTCGGAAGATGCCGTCAACCGGTTGGAGGCGGCTCTCAGCGAAAATGAAGAGCGTATCGAGGCCGAACGGCGCAGCGAAGTGGAAGCACGCCAGCCAGTGCAGGAAGCGCGTTCCAACCTCAACCGGATCGAGACGGAATCGCGCACCATTTCCAAGATTCTCAACTCCGGTGCAGAGGGCGGACTGTTTCCGGCCGTCGTTGAGAAGATCAAGGTCAAGCCGGGATTCGAAGCGGCACTCGGGGCAGCCCTCGGTGACGATCTGGATCAACCCGATGACCCTGCATCTCCAGCCCACTGGGCCCTCGTTGAGCCCACTGGTTCCGATCCTGCACTGCCGCAGGGCATTGAGCCTTTGGCCGCCCATGTGACGGCGCCTCCCGCGCTTGCCAGACGTCTTGCTCAGATTGGCGTTGTCGGAAGCGAAGAAGAAGGCCACGCGCGGCGTGCCCAGCTTGTTCCCGGGCAACGGTTGGTCAGCCGTGACGGTGCTGTCTGGCGTTGGGATGGCTTCACGGCTGGTGCTGATGCGCCGACCGCCGCCGCGCAGCGCCTGGCGCAGAAAAACCGGCTGGCTGAACTTGACGCGGAAGCCGTCGAGGCGACCAAACAATTGCGGGCTGCCGAAGAAGCGCTGAAGGCAAAGGAAACCTTGCTGAAAGAGCTGTCGGAACAGCAGCGGGAAGCCCGTGACCTGATGCGGGATGCACAGAGAGTTTTGACCGAGGCGCGAGAAGCCCACGTGGCGGCGGAACGCGCGGCCGGTCAATTCTCGAGCCGCCGGGCCGTTCTGGAAGAATCGACCAGTCAGCTTACTGCTCAGTTGGAAGAAGTGTCAGGACAGGCCCATGAAGCCGAAGTGGCCTTGGCCGGCGCCCCGGATCTTTCCGCACTCGAACAAAGCCTCGAGCGCCTGAATGCCGAGGTCGCAACGGATCGGGGACATCTCGCCGAAAGCCGCGCGGCCCACGAAGGACTGCAGCGCGAGAACGAGGCGCGCCAGCAGCGCCTTCAGGCCATTGCCCGCGAGCGCGAGAGCTGGACCGAGCGGGCCGGCAGCGCGGCCACCCATATCGCCAAGCTGCGCGAACGGTTGGCTGAAACCGAAGCAGAGGAAGCCCGGCTCGCCGACGCACCGGACGATATCGACCTGAAGCGGCGGCGGCTGATGAACGAGCTGACGCAGGCCGAGACCGTTCGCAAGGAAGCAGCCGATATTCTGGTGGCGGCCGAGGAAGGGCAGCGCGAACTCGACCGCCTCGCAACCTCCGCTGTGGAAATGCTCTCCCAGAGCCGGGAACAGCGGGGTCGGGCGGAGGAGCGGCTGCACGCTGCCAAGGAGCGTCGCTCAGCAGCGGAAACGCGGATTCGCGAAGCCCTGAAATGCGCGCCGCATGAGGCCATGCAGCAAACCGGCCTGGCGCCGGATCAACCGTTGCCCGATCCCGAGCAGACGGAAAACCGGCTGGAACGCTTGAAGATTGAGCGTGAACGTCTTGGAGCCGTGAACCTACGGGCCGAAGAGGAGCAGCAGGAACTGGCGGAACGGCTGGAAACCATCGTCACCGAGCGCGAGGACGTGATTGAGGCGATCGGCAAGCTGCGTCAGGCCATCCAGAACCTTAACAAGGAAGGTCGGGAACGCTTGCTTGCAGCCTTCGACGTCGTCAACGAGCAGTTCCAGCGGCTGTTCACGCACCTGTTCGGCGGCGGCACGGCGGAACTGCAACTGATCGAATCCGATGATCCGCTGAATGCCGGTCTGGAGATTCTCGCCCGGCCACCCGGTAAAAAGCCCCAGACCATGACGCTGCTGTCAGGTGGCGAACAGGCACTGACCGCCATGGCGCTGATCTTTGCGGTGTTCCTGACGAACCCCGCACCGATCTGCGTTCTGGACGAGGTGGATGCTCCGCTCGATGATATGAATGTCGAACGGTTCTGCAATCTCATGGACGAGATGGCTCTTTCGACCGAAACCCGTTTTGTGTTGATTACCCACAATCCGATCACCATGGCGCGCATGAACCGACTTTTCGGCGTCACCATGGCGGAACAGGGCGTCTCTCAATTGGTCTCCGTCGATCTGCAGACCGCCGAACAACTGCGCGACGCGAGCTGACGCGAAAAACCTTCGAATTTCAATCGATAAAATAGTCGACCGACGCTTTTGTCCTATGGCGCAGGGCAGGGCGATTCGGCTATGGAAACCGCCATATGATCCGGTTCGCCGGGATCCCAGTGGAGGCAAAGATGGCCCAGTGGGTCTATACATTCGGAGATGGCACCGCCGAAGGCAGCGCCCGCGACCGCAATCTGCTCGGTGGCAAAGGGGCCAATCTCGCTGAAATGAGCAACCTCGGACTTCCGGTGCCGCCCGGAATGACCATAACGACAGAGGTCTGCAGCTGGTTTTATGCCAACGACCGCTCCTATCCATCCGAGTTGCAGGCCGAAGTCGAACGGGCGCTCGAGCATATCGGAAAGCTGACCGATCGGCAGTTCGGCGACCCCGCCCGCCCGCTGCTTCTATCGGTGCGCTCAGGAGCCCGCGCCTCGATGCCGGGTATGATGGACACCGTGCTCAATCTGGGTCTCAACGACGGCTCCGTGGAAGCGCTGGCCGGGGACGCCGGCGACGAACGGTTCGCCTATGACAGCTATCGTCGCTTCATCCAGATGTATGGCGACGTTGTGATGGGACTCGATCACGAGGTTTTCGAGGAAATTCTCGAGAACGAAAAAGCCAACCGAGGGTTCGAACTCGACACCGAGATGTCGGCTGAAGACTGGAAACAGGTGATTGCGCACTATAAGCGGGTCATCGAGGAAGAACTCGGCACCCAGTTTCCGCAGGACCCCGCAGAGCAGCTCTGGGGCGCCATCGGCGCAGTCTTTTCCAGTTGGATGAACGCCCGGGCGATCACCTACAGGCAGTTGCACGATATCCCGGCCGACTGGGGAACCGCTGTCAATGTCCAGGCCATGGTCTTTGGCAATCTCGGCGACAGCTCGGCAACCGGTGTTGCATTCACGCGCAATCCCTCCACCGGTGAGAATGCGCTTTATGGCGAGTTTCTGGTCAACGCGCAGGGTGAAGATGTGGTGGCCGGTATCCGAACGCCGCAGAACATCACCGAGACAGCACGCATTGATGCAGGGTCTGACAAACCGTCACTCGAAAAGCTCATGCCGGATGCGTTTTCGGAATTCCGCGATATCTGCGACCGGCTCGAGTCCCATTACCGGGACATGCAGGATCTTGAGTTCACCATTGAGCGCGGCAAACTATGGATGCTGCAGACGAGGGCCGGCAAGCGCACCGCCAAAGCGGCCCTGAAAATTGCGGTGGAGTTGGCCGAAGCCGGGATTGTCAGCCAGGAAGAAGCGGTTCGCCGCATCGATCCGGCTTCTCTGGACCAGCTCTTGCACCCGACGATCGATCCGCGCGTCAGTCGCGAGGTGATCGGCTCCGGATTGCCGGCATCCCCGGGGGCGGCGACTGGCGAAATTGTCTTTACTTCTGAAGATGCGGTCGCCCGCAGCGAAGCGGGGGCAAAGACAATCCTGGTGCGGGTGGAAACAAGCCCGGAAGACATCCACGGTATGCACGCCGCCGAGGGCATCCTGACCACCCGCGGTGGCATGACCAGCCACGCTGCGGTTGTGGCACGCGGCATGGGAACCCCATGCGTCTCAGGTGCAGGTAACCTCCGTGTGGACATGCACACCCGCACGCTGCTGACCGTGGCCGGGCCACTGAAGGAAGGCGACGTGATCACCCTGGACGGCTCGACCGGCCAGGTGCTCAAGGGTGCCGTGCCGATGTTGCAGCCGGAGCTTTCCGGTGACTTCGGACGCATCATGGAGTGGGCGGACACGACGCGCCGCATGCGGGTGCGCACCAACGCCGAAACACCGGCCGATGCGCGAGCGGCGCGCAGCTTCGGTGCCGAGGGCATCGGGCTGTGTCGGACCGAGCACATGTTTTTTGAAGGCGATAGGATCGTCGCGATGCGCGAAATGATCCTGGCCGACAGGGAAGAAGGGCGTCGCGCGGCACTGGCCAAGCTGCTCCCCATGCAGCGATCCGACTTCGCTGAACTGTTTGAGATAATGAAGGGCACACCGGTGACCATTCGGTTGCTCGATCCACCGCTGCACGAGTTTCTGCCAAAGTCCGCTGAGGAAATCGCCGAAGTCGCCGCAGCCATGGATGTTCCGGTCGAACAGCTGCGCGAGCGCACGGAAGCGCTCCACGAATTCAACCCGATGCTTGGCCATCGCGGCTGCCGGTTGGCGATCTCCTATCCGGAAATCGCCGAAATGCAGGCCCGGGCCATTTTCGAAGCGGCGATCGAAGCCGGCGATGCGACAGGTGAGCACGTGGTGCCGGAAGTGATGGTGCCGCTGGTCGGCCTGATGGATGAATTGCAATACGTCAAGGCCCGCATCGATGCCGTTGCCGATGAAGTCATGCAGGAAGCCGGGCGGCAGATCGATTATCTCGTGGGAACGATGATCGAGCTACCACGCGCCGCGATCCGGGCACACAAGATTGCCGAGGCGGCGGAGTTCTTCTCTTTCGGAACCAACGATCTGACGCAGACGACTTTCGGCATTTCTCGAGACGATGCTTCTGCTTTCCTGACCACCTACCAGCAGAAGGGGATCATCGAAAAGGATCCGTTCGTGTCGCTCGATCTGGACGGCGTCGGAGAACTGGTTCGCCTGGCAACCGAGAAGGGTCGGAACACCAAACCGGACCTCAAATTGGGCATCTGCGGCGAGCATGGCGGCGATCCGGCGTCGATCCGTTTCTGCGAGAGCTTGGGCCTCGATTATGTCTCGTGCTCACCGTTCCGCGTCCCCATAGCCAGGCTTGCGGCCGCACAGGCAGCGCTTGAGGAAAAAGCCTAAAGCTGACCCTCCAGTTCGAGCAGGTGATCGACGAATTCGGTGCACATGGTAATCGCACGGCCGCCCGGATCATAAAACGCGTTGGCTTCGCCGCAGGAGGCTACACGCACCGCAACCGGATGGCTGAGCGAGAAAGTCGCGTTGAAGCTCCTGACCTCCTCGGCAATGACATCGTTGAGCAGATCCGCATGACGGCCGCTTCCCTGTACGAATTGCAAGGTCGCACCGGGTCCTCGATCGGACATTTCGTCGAGGATGGCACCCCACGAGTCTAGCGCCTGATCGAACTCGTCGGGGCAGGAGGCTGCACGTTCCTCCGGCAGTCCCAGCTCCTCTGCCAGCTCGCGCCGGGTATCCGGTTCTGCGCCGTAAAACAGGCAGACGTGGTTGTAGAAGCGCTGCTCATCCGGACCGTGAGTGTCCCAATAGATCACCTCCTGCAGGCCAGCCGGATCGTTCAGATAACCGAACGCCGCATCGAAGGCGATATCCTGCGCAACCGCATCTTCGAAGGTCTCGTCGATCAGAAGAACGGAGAGGACGTCAGCGGCATCCTCCTCCTGTCCGAAAATCGGCACGTCCTCTGTGTCGATCAGCGCATGCCCCAGCTCGTGGTAGAAAATGCCGATGATGTTGGCCTGAACGAAGTCGTACTGTTGGTCTGACAGTTCGCTGAGGGCAGGGGTCGACAACAGCCCGAAACCGCAAAGAAGCGCCGCTATTCGCAACGACGGACCGGTTGCCATCGGCAAACTAACCGCGCAGATTTTCCGCGTTGACGACATGCTCCGTATCGTCGAGGGCCGCCTCCAGCTTGTCGAAGAGGGCATTGAGTTCATCCTCGCGAATGATCATTGGCGGACAGATCGCCACCGTATCGCCGATGGGTCGCAATATTGCGCCGCGCTTTTCGACAAAGGTGCTGACCTTGGCAGCCACACCCATTTTCGGATCGAAGGGACGCCGGGTCGTCTTGTCAGCCACAAGCTCGACACCGCCCATCAGGCCGGCAACCCGTGCTTCTCCCACCAGCGGGTGATCGGTCAGCGCATTCATCCGCCGCTCGAACAGTGGCATCAGGGCACGGACATGGCCGAGAATATCGCGTTTCTGGTAGATCTCGATCGCCTTGACGCCGAGCGCACAACCGAGCGGATGGCCACCATAGGTGTAGCCGTGGCCGAATGTGCCGAGTTTGGCGCTATGATCGACATAGGCCTGGTAGATATCATCCGGCACCATCACAGCGCCAAGCGGCGCGTAGGCGGCCGTCAACTGCTTGGCCGCCGACATGGTTGTCGGCGTCATGCCGTAGGTCTCGCATCCCCACCAGTTGCCGGTGCGGCAAAAGCCGTTGATCACTTCATCGTCGATCAACATGATGTCGTATTCGTCGAGGACAGCCTTGACCGCGTCGAAGTAACCCTCCGGAGGAATGAGCACTCCGCCGGCGCCCATCACCGGTTCGGCTATCATGGCAGCGATCGTATCCGGGTCCTCTCGTTCGATCATGTCGCGCAGCGACGACGCCAGGCGCGTTGAAAATTCCAGCTCGGATTCACCTGTTTCGCCGTAGCGGTAATAGTGCGGGCAATCGGTGTGCAGCACGCAGTCGAGCGGCAGATCGAAACCGTCATGCGTGTAGGACAGTCCCGTCAGCGAGGCGGCCATGATGGTGACGCCATGATAAGCTTTAACGCGAGAAATGATCTTTTTCTTTCGCGGCCGGCCGAGCGCGTTGTTGTAGTACCAGGCCAGTTTCACCTGGGTATCGTTTGCCTCCGATCCGGATGAGGTGAAAAACACCTTGGAGATCGGCACGGGTGCGAGTTCTTTCAGCTTCTCCGCCAGCTCGATGGCCGGCTCAGTCCCGCGGCCGGCAAACAGATGGTAGTAGGGCAGGGTTTTCATCTGCTCTGTCGCTGCGTCGATCATCTCTTCGTCGCCGAAACCCAGTCCGGCACACCAGAGACCCGACATGCCCTCGATATACTCGTTGCCCTGGGTGTCATAGATGAAAACGCCTTCTCCGCGCTCGACCACCAGTCCGCCTGTTTCAGGCAGCTTGTGCAACGCCGAGTAGGGGTGAAAAACGGCTTCGATGTCGCGCTTTTGGACATTGCTCAGGGGGGGCATGGTCGTCATCAACGTCGTCCTGTTCGAAAAGCTTCACGGTATCGCTTCCCGGGGTTGCGGTCGAGACCGGGACCACCGGGAGAGATTGCTCATTCTTGGCTGTTCGGGCCTGTTGACGCAAGCTTCAACTGCGGCGGTTCCGCTCGTCACCGACATGCGCTAAAGCGTGGGGAACCACTTGTCCGTCCGCCAATCGGTAACGCAATGTCATGAGGATACGATACGAACGCCCGGTTTCCCACGCCGCGTCCTGGTCACGGCGTGTCGGCCTCTTTGCCCTGGCCCTGTTTGTTGTATCAGCGCTCTTGCACAGGATCGGCGTCATTGTTTCGGACACGTTCGTTACTTTGTTTGTGTTGAGCGGCTGCTTGGCGGCTTTGGCTTTTTTGCTGGCCGCGATCGGATTGCTGCGGTTGTGGATGGTCGGCGCCCAAGGTGGCCGCGCGTCTGCGAAAGGCCTGTTCTTTTCTCTTCTCGTTCTCATCCCGGTTGGCCTGGCACTCTACCGGGTCCAGACTTTGCCGAGCCTCTACGACATATCGACCGACACCGTCGACGCGCCGACCTTCATCGAGCCGGTACGCCACAGCGCGTTCTGGTTGCCGTTGGTGGCATCAGAGCAAACCGGCTACGAGGGACAGGCCGAGGCTTATCCTCGGGTCACCGGCCGCCGCTATGAAGGGGCTATGGACCGTGTCCTGGAAGCTGTCCGCCTGGTCGCTGAAAACAGCGGGATACGCATAACCGACGAAAAAACCCCGGAGGTGGCTGACGACAGCGATGATGAGGATTCGTCCGTTATCGTTCCAGACGCAACGGAATCAACGGAGGCCATCGTTTCGGATGACGCAGCCGAGGGGCCTTCCGTGATCGACCTGGTGCAGCCGCGAATTCTGCTGCAGGGCGAGACACGCTCCATGGTATTTGGCTTTGCATCCGACATCAGCATCCGCCTCAGCGAAGAGGCGGAGACAACCTATGTCGATATGCGCTCGGTCTCCCGCTTCGGGCCACACGATCTCGGCAGCAATGCGCTGATCATTTCAGAATTTCTGGCGGCATTGGACGCGGAGCTTCTCGGTATCTCCGTCCGTTGAGGACTCAGGATTTCATCCTGTAGATGCTGCCGATGGAAGGAGCGCCTTCCGTTTCGACCTCGCCCCGTTCGACCAGGTCTTCAAGGTGTGCCAGCAGCGAAAGCGCCGCGGCTCGATGCAGGCGCGGATCCGTGTCGCGGTATATGATCTTGACCATATCCTCGATACGGTTGTCTCCCTTGCGAAGACGCTCCAGCACGGCCGCCTCCCGCATGCGCCGGTGGGTGCGCAGCGCGCGCACGAATTGTGGCGGCTGGTTCACCGGACCGCCGTGGCCAGGCAGGTAGCGACGGTCTTCGCGCTCCAGCAGCTTGTCCAGCGAGGCCATATAGTCGGACATGGCGCCGTCAGGCGGGGCGACGATCGAGGTGGCCCAGGCCATGACATGGTCGGCGGAAAAGAGAATGGCTTCGCTTTCAAGAGCGAACGCCGCATGATTGGCCGTGTGTCCCGGTGTCAGAACGGTCCGCAGCGACCAGCCGTCGCCGTCGACAACGGTGCCGTCGGATGCGACGAGGTCGGGGGCAAATTCCATGTCGGAGCTTTCCGCCAGAGGATTGACCTCACCGACGAACAGGTCGCGAGCCGCCCGATGCGGCCCTTCCGCCACAACGATGGCTCCGGTGTCAGACGCCAGCCGCTTGGCCAGTGGCGAATGATCCTTATGGGTGTGGCTGACGAAAATATGCGTGACATCGCGGCCCTCCAGCGCCGTCGTCAGCGCTTGATAGTGCGAGACGATTTCCGGCCCTGGATCGATCACGGCAACGGAACGGTCGCCCACGATGTAGCTGTTGGTTCCTTGAAACGTCAGCGGGCCGCTGTTGGGTGCCGTTATGCGCTGAACGCCGTTTGCGACGTCGACGGCGACGCCATGATGCGGTTCGAAATCCATATCGAATTCCGGCGAGGCCATGGCCAACTCCCTTGGTGTTTCAGGCGGCGCCAATCCGCAGCAGGTCAAGCACGTGGATCACGCCGACCGGCTTGCGGTCCTCCTCGACCACCAGGGCGCCAATCCTGTTGTCTTGAATGGTTTTCAGAGCCGAGGCCAGCAGTGAATCCGGTTCAATGGTCAATCCGCCGACGGTCATGATGTCGTCAACCAGAGCCTGACTCGTGTCGACGTGGGCATGGCGGCGCAGATCCCCATCGGAGATGACGCCGACCAGACGGTCATTGGCGTCGGTGATAATGGCAAGGCCAAAGGTTTTCTCTGACATGACGGCAATTGCGTCAATCAATGGCGCGCCGCTGGTAACCAGCGGCAGTTCCTCACCGGTGTGCATGGCGTCGCGCACCAGCGTCAGACTGGCCCCGAGGCTCCCGCCCGGGTGGAAATGGCGAAAATCGCGTTCGGAGAAGCCGCGGCGAACCAGGAGCCCGATGGCGATAGTGTCACAGACCATCAACTGCATTAGCGCTGACGTCGTCGGTGCGAGCCCGAGAGGGCAGGCCTCCTCCGTTTTGTCCAGGAGCACCATGCAGGTCGCATTGCGTGCCAGCGTACTGTCCTTGTTGGACGTCAGGGCGATCAGCGGAATGCCGAGGCGCCGCGCGTGGTAGATGACGTCTGACAGCTCACGGGTCTCGCCGGACCAGGAAAGGGCGAGCACGCAATCGTCGGCGGTGATCATCCCGAGATCGCCGTGGCTGGCCTCAGTCGCGTGGATGAACAAGGCCGGCGTGCCGGTCGAAGCCAGAGTGGCAGCGGCCTTTGCGCCGATGTGAGCGCTCTTTCCAACACCCGTCAGGATCACCCTGCCACGCTGGCCCGCGATGACTTCGATCGCTTCCAGCACGGCATCGCCCAAGTCACCTTCAAGGTTGGCCACGACCTTGTCGATGCCGGCACGCGATACGTTTGCAGCTTTGAGGATTTCCGCGCGAAGATTGACATCCGGTGACATGGCGGTTTCCTAGCTCGACTTGGCCAGCGCGTCGAAGGCTTTCAGCCGCGACACCAGCGCCGCCATCTCGTTGAGTGGGATCATGTTCGGACCATCAGACGGCGCGGTTTCCGGCTTTTCATGGGTCTCGATGAAGACGGCGGCGCAACCCACCGCCAGGGCTGCCCTCGCAAGAACCGGTGCAAACTCGCGCTGACCGCCCGAGGTCGTACCCTTGCCGCCTGGTTGCTGGACAGAGTGGGTGGCATCAAACACGATTGGATACCCGGTTTCAGCCATCTGCGGCAGTCCACGGAAATCGGTCACGAGGGTGTTGTACCCGAAGGTCGAACCGCGCTCGCAAAGCAGTATGTTGCGGTTTCCGGTCGAAGCGACCTTCTCGGCCACGTTCGCCATGTCCCAGGGCGCCAGGAACTGGCCTTTCTTGATGTTGACTGCCTTGCCGGTTTCTCCGGCTGCGATCAGCAGATCGGTCTGTCGGCACAGATAGGCCGGGATCTGCAGGACATCGACGGCCTCGGCCACTGGTGCGGCCTGGTGCGGCTCATGAATATCGGTAATGACAGGACAGCCGTGCGTCTCCCGAACCTCGGCGAGGATATCCAGCCCTTCAGCCATCCCGATACCACGTCCGCTGGCCACCGAAGACCGGTTGGCCTTGTCGAACGAGGACTTGTAAATCAACGGAACATCCTGCGCTTGGCAGAGCTCCACCAATCGCCCGGCAATCTCCAGCGCATGGTCACGGCTTTCGATGGCACAGGGGCCGGCAATCAGGACAAAGGGTAGAGCGTTGGAAACGGAAACCGATCCGACTTTCACGAGTGCATTTGCTGGCACAAGACATCTCCCGCCTGGCAATCGCCGACTCGTCGTCGACACAGGATCGCCCGCTGGGCAGTGCCGTATTCCATAATCAGCCTGAGTTCAAGCTCGCCTCATTTCCGCCGCGTGGTCCGCCACCAGATCACCGATCGCCAGAGAGGCCGTGAGTCCGGGTGATTCAATCCCGAAAAGCTGAATGAGGCCATTTACGCCGTGGTCGTTCGGTGTCTGAATGACGAAATCAGCGGCTGCGGAGCCCGAGCCGACCATCTTTGGGCGAATGCCGCTGTAATCCGCCACCAACGCATTGTCGGGCAGTCCCGGCCAATAGCTTCTGATCGCCTCTGTAAACTCCGCCTCGCGTCCACCCGAAACCCGATAGTCGAGAGTCTCGTCCTTGAGCCACTCGACGTCCGGCCCAAACCGCGCTTGCCCGGCCAGGTCGCGGGTAAAGTGAATTCCGAGACCTCCGTCCCCCGGCATCGGATAGATCAGGTGGGTGAAGGGGGACTTGCACCCCTGAAGCGCGTAATAGTTGCCCTTCGCAAGCACATGCGCCGGGATAGCATCCGGTGCCAGTCCATTCACCCTTCGGGCGATGTTCCAGGCGCCGTGCCCGGCCGCGTTGACCAGGAGCGAACAGGAAATCTCGGTCCGGATGTCACCCTCGATCGTCAGCACAAGGCGCCTGTCGTCCGATTGAACCGCTGTCAGACGGCTGTTGAAGGCGATCATCGCACCGTTGTCTTCCGCGTCGCCCTGATAGCCGAGCATCAGAGCGTGGCTGTCGACGATTCCTGTGGACGGCGAATGCAGGGCTGCGATGCATTGAAGTTGCGGTTCCATCGATTTTGCATCGTCTGCGCTGATTGCCACCAGATTGTCGACGCCGTTGGCAACGGCCTGTTCGTGCAGGGCTTTCAAACCGGGCAGGTCGGCTTCACGGGCCGCAACGATCAGTTTGCCGGTGCGCAGGTGCGGAATGCCGCGTTCTGCGCAATAGGCATAAAGGGCCTCCCGCCCTCGCACACAGAGCCGCGCCTTCAGAGATCCCGATGCATAGTAGATTCCGGCATGGATGACTTCCGAGTTGCGCGAACTCGTCTGTGTCCCGATCGCCTCTTCGGACTCGACGATCACGACATCGCGGCCGGCCAGCGCCAACGCTCGGGCCACTGCCAAGCCGATGACCCCGGCGCCAGCCACAACGCAATCGACATGATCCATGACGTGATCCAACACAAATTCCGTTGCCCGCTCATGAAACAACCTGTCGGACAAATCAACCGGTCAGGTGGAATCGTTACGGAAGGAATTCGGCGTAAATGACTGAGTTTGCGAAAATTTCTCAGGCAGGAGGCAAAAAGGGAAGATCCACCAATCGACCAGGGATCGCTTCGTCACCCCGCATGACTGCAACATCGGTTTCGGGGGGCGCCTCAATCGAGACCAGGGCCAGTCCGATGTTCTTCTCCAATCGGAAGGACCAGGCGGAGCAGGTCATGCTCCCCACTTTTTTGCCGTTTGCAAGGACATCCAGCCAATCGGAATCGGGCGTCACAGGCGTATCGCCATCGAGCATAACCCCCAATTGATGCCGCTCCGGTCCCTCGCGCGCGATGCGCCGCAGAGCATCGATCCCCACTACATCATCCGGAACGTCGAGGTCGACATAGGATCCCATGCGAACTTCGAAAGGGTTGGTCTCATCATCGGTGTCTCCACCCCAGGACAAAAGTCCGCTTTCGATGCGCTCCGAAGCGTTTGGATAGCCTGGGCCGATATCAAACGGCGTGCCGGCTTCACGAACCAGGTTCCACAGCTGCGTCCCACGCGCACCGTCCATGAGATAGAGTTCGAAGCCACCCTGTTTTGACCAGCCGGAGCGGGCAACGGCGACAGGGATGCCGTCAATTTCAGTTTCTCGGAACCAAAAATACTTCAGATCCCGAACCCAGTCTCCGAAGATCGATGCAATGACGTCTTCGGCCTTCGGTCCCTGAACCGCCAGAGGAGACACATCCGGCTCGCTGACTGTGACATCGAGCCCGCGCTCTGCGGCGATTGCCCTCGCCCACAACATGACATCTGAATCCGCAATCGAGAGCCAGTAACGGTCATCTGCCAGTTTCAGTAAAATGGGATCATTGATGATGGTTCCGGCATGGTTGCACAGGGCAACATATTTTCCCTGTTCGGGTTTGCATCGGGTCAAATCGCGCGGACAGAGCACCTGCGCCAGCGTCGCCGCGTCGGGCCCCTCAAGCTGGATTTGCCTTTCGACCGCGACGTCCCACATCGAAACACCCTCAATCAAGCGTCGGTATTCCGCCTCCGGATGCCCATAGCCGGTGGGCATGAGCATGCGGTTGTAGGTGCTGAAGCTGGTGACACCTGCGGCCACGGTTGCGTCGAAAAACGGCGACTTCCGAATTCTGGGTGAGTGGGAGATTGTAAACATGGCCATAGTGTCCGGTTTGTTCCGTTATATCTCTGACCGGCGGACTGTGGACAGCTCTGGGCAGACGGTCAAATGACGTATATAGCGACAATGACCATAGGAAAGTTATAGGTTGATTGAGCATGAAGCGAAGTCTCCCGCCCCTCAACTGGCTCCGAACATTTGAGGCTTCGGCGCGCTATCTGAGTTTCACCAGTGCGGCAGCCGAGCTCAACCTGACCCAGGCCGCCGTTTCCAAACAGATCAAGCTGTTGGAACAATATCTTCGCGAACCGTTGTTTCACCGCAAGGCGCGAAGCCTCAGCCTGACACGCGTCGGCGCCGCGTATCTTCCCAAGGTCAAGGAATCCATAGAGCTTCTGGCAGAGGGAACCGAGGAGGTTTTCGGCTTCCGCCAATCTGAGCTGCTGACCGTACGGGTGACGATCGGCTTTGCCGCCAATTGGCTGGCGCCGCGGATGATTCGTTACTATCAACGCTACCCCACGCGTCCTGTCCGCCTGGTCAGCAGCGTCTGGAATGACGAATTCAGCAAGGAGCAGTTCGACCTCGACATTCGTTATGGAACCGGGGACTGGCTCGGTTTCCGGACAGACAGGTTGACCTGGGAAGATTTGACGCCGCTGTGTAGCCCGGCCCTCATCGACGGTTCACCGCCGTTGCACGCTCCAGCCGATCTGCGCAATCACCAACTGCTGCACGTCCTGGGCTACGAGGAGGGCTGGGCTACCTGGCTGAAGGCAGCTGGAATTGACGACATCAATTTTGGCCAGGGGTATCAGTTCGATTCATCACTGGTCGCGCACCAGGTTGCTGCAACTGGCATAGGCGTTGCTCTGGGTCGGCGTTCGCTCATTGAGACCTCCCTTGCCCACGGCCGGTTGGTTGCGCCGTTCAAGCTCGCGATCCCGATTGACGAGGCGTTTTACCTGATGTCTCCAGCCGGAGGGACCCTGCACCCTGATGCTGACGTCTTCCGCACATGGTTGCTGGAGGAAGCCGAAGCGCAAAAAAAACCCGCCTGAGCGGCGGGTTTTCAGTAGTCGTACCGGCGAAAAGCCGATTAAGGCTAGTCCTATTCGAACCACCAGCGTTCCGGAGCGCGGAAGCCGTCCAGGGTCCAGTTTGCGCCGACCACCTCAGGGGTTTTGACCTTGTCGGAATGGGCCATGACGTAGCTCGCAAACATCGGAATGACCACGCCGCCATCCGTGCGAACGATGTTCTGCATCTCGCCATACATTTCGCCGCGCTTGGCGTCGTCGAGTTCGGAACGGGCAGCCACAAGCAACTCATTGAAGCGTGCATTGTCCCAGAAGGAGTCATTCCACGGCGCACCGGCCGCGTAGGCCGTGGTGAACATCCAGTCTTCCGTCGGACGGCCGCCCCAGTAAACCGCGCTCCACGGCTTCTTCATCCAGACATCGGACCAGTAGCCGTCGTTTGGTTCGCGCACCACATTGATGGTGATGCCTGAAGGTGCGGCCTTCTGCGAGTACAGCAGCGCAGCGTCTACGGCCCCTGAGAAAGCGGCGTCCGCAGCCGAAAGGGACACTTCAAGATTGTCGAGCCCCGCCTGTTTCAGGTAGTGCTTTGCCTTGTCGGGATCATAGTTGTTCTGCTCAAGATCCGCGTGATAGCGGTTAGACCTGCCGATTGGGTGATCGTTACCGATTTCGCCGTAGCCGAACAGGATCTTGTCGACCAGTTCCTGCCGGTCGATGGCGTGCTTCAGTGCCATCCGGACATTATTGTCGTTGAATGGTGCGGCACGTGTGTCCATGGCAAAGGTGTAATGCTGCGTGCCCGTGGTCGATAGCACATGCACGTTGGGAAGCCTGTCGAACAGATGGACCGTTTTCAGATCGACTTGATCGATCACGTCCACATCACCGGTGCGCAATGCGCTTTGGCGGGCTGCCGGGTCGATGATCGTCAGCAATTCGATACCATCGAAATGAGCGCGATCGGTTTTCCAGTAATTGGGGTTGCGCTCCATCGACGCCCGCACACCGGGTTCATATGCCTTTGAGACATAAGCGCCGCAACCATCGGTGCTGCTCGGATCGATTTTGTCACCAACAGCCGGCATGATCGGCAGGTGATAGTCCGATGCAACGAATGGGAAGTCGGCATTCGGACTTTCCAGGGTAATGATGACGTTTCCGCCATCCGCCTTCATGTCTGTAATAGGGTCGACAAATGGCTTTGCTGCCGAGGTGCTTTCCTCGCCGCGGTGAAAGTTGATGGACGCAATGACATCTTCCGGCGTCACGTCTTTGCCGCTGTGGAACACCACACCGGGTCGAATCTTGAATGTCCAGACTTTGGCGTCTGGCGACTCCCAGCTCTCGGCAACCTCACCGACCAGCGATCCATCGGCGGCAACCTCTGTCAGGTAACCGTGCCGTGCGGTCGCAAAAACCTGAACGAATGCATTTGTCCACGAGCCCGGATCCAGGGTATCCGATGTTCCGCCGTGAGCCATTGCCACTCGCAGGGTTCCGCCCTTTTTGGGCGCTGCGCTTGCACTGCCTCCGGTCAGCGGGCTGATGACCGCTGCCGTACCGAGTGCCGTCGCTCCCTGCAGAACGCTGCGGCGGGAAACGCCTCGTTTTCCGGTTCTTTTTGGTTCGAATGTTCTCATTTATTTCTCTCCCAGAATGATTGTGTCTTTTTGAATATTACGCCCGCCCGCGAACCTATTCTACCGTCAGCTGTCCAAGGGTTCCATATACTGTTGCTTGAACGCGCGGTGACAGCTTGAAACCCTGAGCCCGCGCGTTCGGGATTGAGTGAGCCTTTGGACCGCCAATGTGGCAATTCGCCGGCAATTGCCCGGTTTGACCCCCGTCGGATTAGAGGATTGTTGAGGGTATGCCGTCAAACAAAGTATTTTGGTTCAATGACCCAACAAAAGTTATAGGTTGATTGACCATGACTAGCGCCCTTGGTGTTGTGCCAGGGGGTAACAGAAAGGCATATTTTCAGCTTTGGGAGGCGCTGGTGGAAGCTTCTCGGCAAGCTTCCAGTTCAGGCACAAATCCCCGAGACTCAGCCAACGAAGCCGCCATCGAAAGTGCGTCGCCTGAGCCACCCAAGGCCCGGTCCGCAATACCGCTCACTCTCAAGGCAGTCGTTTCCAGTAACAGGTCGCCGAGCCGCCTGGCGATTGTCAGGGCTTCTTCCGCCAGGGCCGTCGCGGCATCCGGATGGCCTTCCGCAAGCGCCAGTTCTGCTTTTCGCAGGACAATCCAGGCGCCAAACTGTTTGAGTTCCATGCGTTTGGCATTCTCATGCTGAACGGCAAGCACAGCTGCAGCATCCTCGAGTCGACCACTGGCCAGATAGGCCGGGGCCTGATCGCAGGCAAACCAGGTTCTGAAGATGGGGGCGTCTTCCGCCTCGGTGTTGGCAACCGCGAAGGCGTTTTCGAACAGGGCGGTCGCTTGCTCGAACTGTCCGGACACGAGTAGAATCTCTCCGCGTCGGTGGTCGGCGAAGACACGGTCCAGCGGTCGTCCTGTTTCGGACGCGATCCGGCTGCCTTCCTCGGCGTGATCCAACGCCGCGTCGAAAGCGCCATGAATGGCGTGGGCATGTGCGATATGCCCATGGCACCAGATAGACCGTGTGCCGGTATGCCCAAAACGCTCGTGACGGTGTTCTTCCCAGAAATCCAGAGTAGGCTCAAGAATATTGAGCGTTTCCTGCCAGGCTCCTGAGAGGCTCAGCGATTGCCCCAAGGCCAGGCGCGCCTCGAAATCCGGTTGCTCGCCCTTGCGGGTCAATTGCGCTGCTCTGCGGGCTTCGTCGGCTGCATCGGTCAAGTCGCCGCTCGTGCTGTGAATATAACTTTTCGAAATCAGAATGCTGGCGCTTTTTCGCCGATCCCTGCTGTCGGCAAGCAAATCCTCGGCGGCTTCCAATTGGGCAATTGCCGCACCAAACCGACCCTGCGGCACCAGAACCGGCCGCAATTTCAGCCTGATATCGATTTCGACTGCTGCTTCCGGACGGTCAATGGACGCAATCGCATCAAGCGCGGATTGATAGGCGACAGTCGCTTGCGCATAGGCCGAGATTTCGGCGAACATATCGCCGGAACGTTCATACCAATTCGCAGCCGCTACGTTGTCACCGTGCCGATCCGCGTGTCGCGCCAATGAACTGCAGCGTTCGCGGGTCAAGGCCGCGTCGTCGGCATTGAGCAGGCGATAGATCTCGCCGTGCAGGCGTTTGCGATCGGCGTTCAAAAGACCGGCGTAGGTTACGTCTTCGATCAGCGCATGGCGAAAGCGCAGCACTTTCTCCTCTCCACGCCTTCTTCGCACAAGCAGCTCTGCCTGCAGCAATTCCGCCAGAGCGTTATTCGATTGCTCGACACCCAAACCGCCACAGATCGTCAGAAGAGGTTCCTCAACCTCTGAGCCGAATACCGAAGCACATTGGATCAACCATCGGGCATCGTCCGAGAGCTGCGAAATTCGAGCCGATAGAACATCCTGAATTGTCGCCGGCAATTCGCTTGATACACTGCCGGTTTCGTATTGCCCCCGTGGTCCGACAAGCGCGCCAGAGCCGGCTAATGCACTGACGCTCTCCTCGATGAACAACGGGATACCGCCGGTCCGCTCGGTAATTCGCCGTCTGACATCTGCAAGTTCAGGATCGGGACCGATCAGGCATTCCACAAGTTCGCGGGTTTCACTGCTCGAAAGCGGCTCCAGCCGCACGAGGTGAAACACACTGCGACCGACGAATTCGGCCGCATAGTCAGGGCGGTAGGTGGTTATCATAAGCAACGGCAATGTTGCGAGATCGTCGACCAGCGCCTGAAGAAGCTGTTCGGTTTCTCCATCCAGCCAATGCAGGTCCTCGACCACCAATATCAACGGCGCCTTCCGACAGGAGGTGTCGACTATGGTCCGGATAAGGGCGACAATGCGTCGGCGTCGGACCGGTCCGTCCCAGCGGTCCCATTCGCCGTTGGCTGATGTTGCTCCGGCCAAGGCACGCAAAGCAGGCAGGTGCTCGGCCGCAATTCCCTGCTCACGGGCGGTGTCAAACAGAGTGTCAGCCAATGGGGTTCCCGGAGCCGGACGCCCGGCCCAATCCGCCAGAAAGTCGCGCAATGGTCCGAAAGGTGTCGATTTGTCATTGGCCGTGGCTGACAGCGTCATCACCTGAAAGGACGCAGTCGCGTCGCTGTGTAGAAATTCATCCACCAGACGGGATTTCCCGATGCCTGCTTCACCGACAATTCCGACAACGCGTCCATCTCCATCGGAAGCCCGACCGGCGGCTCGCTCCAATTCTGCCATTTGCAGTCCACGGGCTATAAAGGCGCCACGCCCGACACCTCCGCGCGCCTGCCAGCGATTTCGCGCCGCGGTCTCAGCGGTGACAACGTAACCAATGCTGTTGGGCATGCGGTCGAATTCGAAGAAACCTTCGATACGCCGCGCGGTTGCGTCGGCGATATTGATCGACCCTTGGCTCGCCATGCGGGCCAGTTGCGCGGCATGACCCTGAAGCACCCCGGCGGATGTTGGCTCGAGGCCACCCTTCGACAGGATGACGTCGCCGGTCGCGACACCCAAACCGCGAAATGGTCCCGGACCCTTCCGTAAGAGCTGCCAAGCGCATCTGACGGCATTTTCGGCATGCGCCTCGGATCCAACGCTGCCGCCGAATACAACGTTGATTGTATCGCCGGCCACGGGCAGGAGCTCGGCTTCTTCGGTTTGAACCGCGCTCTCGACAGCCGCGCGTGTTGTCAGGATGGCTTCTCGCATCAACTCCGGATCCGTGCTCTCCATTTCCGCAATGGCGGTCAGGACGGAGACTGTCAGTTTGACTTCCGGTCGGTCAGACTGCCTGGATAGGGTTTCAGGCTTTGTTTTCGGGGCCGCAGGTCGCGGCTCCTCCACCAGGGTTTCGAACAAAACGGACGTTTCAGCCGCCACGTCTGTTCCGAGGTCTCTTTGAAGGCGTGCCTTGAAGTCAGCATGGGCGGTCTGCAGGGCGCCCCGTCGATCCTGCCCGGCAAGAGCTTCCAAATGCAGGCGGAAGGCATCTTCGTCGTACGGGTCAAGCCTCAGAAGCAGGTTGGTTGATCGTTCCAGATCGGCATGGCGGCCGGCATGTTTTTCCTCTGAGGCAAGCGACCGCAAGGCCGTTCCGACATCCGCTGTCAGACTGTGACGGGTGGCAGCGACCCACTCGTCGAAAGCAGGGTCTGCGCGACCGTAGGAAGCCAGAAACTCGCCCGTGTGGAGGTCGCCCAAGGCTTCCGGATTGTTTTTGAGGACGTGCTGAAGCTCCCAAAGGTCGCAACTGACATAGGGTGGCAGAAGCGCAAGATTGTCACGCTCGACCTCAAGGGCAGGGCACCCGGCGTCGCGCAGCGCCTTCTGCAGGTGATGGATCGTCTGTCGCAGCGACGCGCGCGCCTGGGATTCGCCGCGCTCACTCCAAAGGCGCCCGGCGATCGCCTCGCGGCGAAGCCGATGCTGTGGCGTCGCAGCCAGCATTGCCAGGACAAAACCGCAGTGACGTGTCGGAAACCGCAAAGGATGGCCGTCCGACCCAAGCGCGTCGAGACCGCCCAACACGTTCAGGCGGATCCGGTCAGCGTGTTCCATGTCACCCCCAGTTTCGTGTCGGTATTGTTTTTAACGCCTTTTTGACGGCGTCGCGAGACAGCGCCGTTGAATTTCTAACGATGGCGAAACGTCGGTTTCGTCATGACGGTTTTGGCATTGAAGCGGTCTGAAGCCGCCTCGCTGAACCACAAACCGGGCCCAGGGTCCACCACCAGGAGACTGACGATGTTACTTCAGGATATCCGCCTCCCGCAGCTTGGCGGTGACATCTTTCTAACCGATGGCGGCATTGAAACCACGCTGATTTTTCGCGATGGACTCGATCTGCCGTTCTTCGCCGCGTTCGACCTCTTGCGCGACGATGTCGGCAGGGAGGCGCTGAATAACTACTATCGCTCGCACGCGAGAGTTGCTGCCCGCCTTGGCACCGGCTTCGTTTTCGAAAGCGCCACTTGGCGCGCCAGCTCGGATTGGGGTGCCAAGCTAGGATACTCCCGTGAAGCGCTTGCCGCGGCCAATCGCAACGCTGTCACATTGATGGAAGACGTGCGCACCGAATTTCCGGGGCTTCGCGCGGTTTTTAGCGGCTGTATCGGTCCAAGGGGCGACGGGTATGATCCGGATCGGATCATGAGCGCATCGGAAGCCGAACGGTATCACTGCGAGCAGGTCCAAACATTCCGCGCTACACGAGCACAGTTGGTGACGGCGGTCACGATAACCAATGTCCCGGAGGCCGTCGGCATTTCACGGGCTGCGACGTCGGCCGGATTGCCGGCGGTTATTTCGTTTACGGTCGAAACGGACGGGCGTCTGCCGACCGGCGAGACGCTTGGCGAGGCGATCGCATCGGTGGACGAGCAGACCGGCGGGGCGCCGGCCTATTTCATGATCAACTGCGCCCATCCAGATCACTTCACGGACGTGTTGTCCAAGGGCGGTAGCTGGGTTCGTCGCATTTGTGGAATTCGCGCCAACGCCTCTCGCTGCAGCCATGCCGAACTCGATGAGGCAGAAGAACTGGACGATGGCAATCCGCTCGAACTCGCCGCAGCCTATGCGGACCTTCGCGCGCGCTATCCGCAGATCATTGTGCTCGGCGGTTGCTGTGGCACTGATCATCGTCACATCGAAAGCATCGGCAATGCCTGCATGGCGCATACCTGATGTCACAAGAATCAAACCAGGACTGGAAAGGGAGAACGACAGAGGTCATTCTTCCAATCGAAAATCAGGAGGGAACTCCATGACCTATCAAATACGACACATCGAACCCGGAGACGCTGAAGCCGTGCACCGGATATTGACGAGCCCCCATGTGGTCGACGGCACCATGCGCCTTCCCGTCGCCGCCCTGGCGGCAACCGAGCAGCGTATCGCCAACGAGGACGGCATGTACAAACTCGTCGCGGTCAGCGATGGCTCTGTGGTCGGGTTTTCCGAGTTGATCACACACCCCCGTTTTCCGCGCCATGCCCATGCCGGTGACATCAACATGATCGTCTCGAGCGCCGAGATGCAGGGCAGGGGCGTCGGCCGCGCGCTGATGCAGCACATGGTCGAGTTGGCCGACCAGTGGCTGGGCCTTGTCCGCGTCGGCTTGATCGTGTGGGCCAACAACGAACGGGCCATTAAGCTGTACGAACAGTTCGGGTTCGAAACCGAAGGCGTGATGCGGTCATACGCCCTGTGGAAGGGCGAATACATCGACGCAGTGGTCATGGGACGGGTAAAGATTTGAAAATGGGCGGTTGATCACCGCTTCATGTCGCCTCGGGCGGGCATCGACACCGCCCACGCGAAACAATATCGTCATGCCGGAAAAACAAATCAGCGGAGACCTGTATGACCCTGCCATCCTGGAACGAAAGCGCTGCCCGGTTGATCGATGTCGCCATGGGGCGCACCCCGGCCGAACTGGTCGTGCGTAGCGGCAGATGGGTCAACGTTTACTCCGGCGAAATCATTGATGCCACGGATATTGCAGTCGTTGCCGGACGCATTGCCTTTGTCGGTCCCGATGCTTCGCATGCGATAGGCTCGGACACCCGCGTTATCGAGGCGGACGGACGCTACATGCTGCCGGGGCTGTGTGACGGCCACATGCATGTCGAGAGCGGCATGGTCACGGTAACGGAATTTGCCCGGGCGGTGATCCCGCATGGCACGACCACGATGTTCATTGATCCGCACGAAATCGCCAATGTGCTCGGCCTCCCGGGCGTCCGGCTGATGCACGACGAGGCGGTTGGCCTGCCGATCAACGTGCTGGTGCAGGTCCCGAGCTGCGTGCCCTCGGCCCCGGGCTTGGAAAATGCCGGTGCGGAAATCTCGGTGGATGATGTGGTCGAGGCTCTGGCCTGGCCGAACACCTGCGGCCTCGGCGAAATGATGAATTTTCCCGGCGTTGCCATGAACGACCCGAAAATGCTGGGGGAGATCGCGGCGACACAGATAGCTGGCAAAACGGTAGGTGGCCATTTCGCTTCGCCGGACCTCGGTCTGATGTTCCACGGTTATGTTGCCGGCGGTCCCGCCGACGACCACGAGGGAACGCGCAAGGAAGATGCCGCTGCCCGTGTGCGGCAAGGCATGCGCGCAATGCTGCGTCTTGGTTCCGCCTGGTATGACGTCGCTGCCCAGATCAAGGCAGTGACCGAGGATGGGCTCGATCCGCGCAACTTCATCCTGTGCACCGATGACAGCCACTCCGGAACGCTGGTCCACGATGGCCATATGAACCGCGTGGTTCGCCACGCCATCCAGCAGGGATTGAAACCAATCACCGCAATCCAGATGGCAACCCTCAACACCGCACAGCACTTTGGCATGGAGCGGGAATTCGGCGCGATTGCACCCGGCAGGCGAGCCGACATCATCCTGAGTTCCGACCTGACGACACTGCCGATCGAGTTGGTGATCGCGCGCGGAGAAACCTTGGCAGAAGACGGAACGCTGATGGCCAATATCCCACCTGCCGACTATCCAGACTTTGCCCGCAACACCGTCAAACTGGGCAAGTCGCTCAAGGCGACGGATTTCGACATCGCTTCGCCGCCGGGAGCCAATTCCGTGCGCGCCCGGGTTATCGGCGTTATCGAAAATCAGGCGCCGACGAAAGCGCTGGAAGCCGATCTTCCGGTTGCCGACGGGATCGTCCAGATGGACCAGTCCAACGATGTCTGTCAGATCGCCCTGGTCGAGCGCCACCGCGCCACCGGCGACGTGGTCAACGGGTTCGTCTCCGGTTTTGGCTACAACAAGCCCTGCGCCGTGGCCTCGACGGTGGCGCATGACAGCCACCACATGATCGTGATCGGAACCTCAAAAGAGGATATGGCCCTTGCCGCAAACCATCTCGGAAAAATCGGCGGCGGCATCACGGTGTTCAGCGAGGGCAGGGAACTGGCGACCGTCGAATTGCCGATTGCCGGACTGATGTCGGACGAACGATCCGAAATTGTCGCCGAGAAAGCCGATGCCATGGTTGCCGCCATGGAGGCCTGCGGCTGCAAGCTCAACAATGCCTATATGCAGCACTCGCTGCTGGCGCTGGTTGTCATTCCGGAACTGCGCATTTCCGACATCGGCCTTGTTGACGTGACCAAATTCGAGAAGACAGACTTGTTCGTTTGACCAGATCCGGTCCCTTTCCTGAGCGGATCAACTGAACACATCCTGCACCGCTTCGCAGGTCTTCTCGACGATGATGTCGGCCTCCTGCTGCGTCAGGCAAAGTGGCGGTGCAAATCCCAGAATATCGCCCTGTGGCATCGCGCGGGCAATGACACCCCGGCCCAGCAAAGCTGCCGCAACCGAAGGCCCGACTTTGCGTTCCGGGTCGAAAAAACGCCGTTCGCTTCTGTCCTCGACAAATTCGACTGCGCACAGCATTCCTTCTCCGCGAACTTCGCCGACATGGGGATGCTCCGACAGCACCTCTCGCATCGCCCGGGTGAGGTGTGTACCGGTACTGCCGGCATTATCGACCAGGTGAAGTCGATCGATCAGTTCCAGGTTTGCAATACCCGCAGCGGCCCCGATCGGATGAGCGGAATAGGTCCAGCCGTGACCGATCGGCCCGTTTTCGTCGCTGCCTCTTTCGAGCACTTTCCAGACTTTGTCGGAAACAATCGATCCGGAAAGCGGCGCATAGGCTGACGTCAAACCCTTTGCGACCGTGACGATTTCGGGCTCGATACCGTAGTGCTGCGAACCGAACATGCTGCCAAGGCGGCCGAACCCGGTCACGACCTCGTCGGCAATCAGCAGGATATCGTACTGCCGCAGCACGCTCTGGATGGCTTCCCAATAGCCAGGCGGTGGAGGGACGATGCCGCCGGTGCCCAGCACGGGTTCGCCAATGAAGGCTGCAATCGTGTCCGCACCCTCCCGTTCGATCAGAGACTTCAACTCATCGGCACAGTGGCTGACGAAATCTGCTTCGGTCATTGAAAGTTCGTTGCGCCGGAAGAAGTACGGCGCTTCGGTATGGACGACCTGCGACAGCGGCAGGTCAAACTTTTTGTGAAACAATTCGAGGCCGGTCAACGAGCCGGTCATGAGTCCGGATCCGTGATAACCGCGCCATCGCGAAATGATCTTTTTCTTCTCAGGGCGGCCAAGAATGTTGTTGTAGTACCAGACGAGCTTGATGTTGGTCTCGTTGGCATCCGACCCGGAGAGGCCGAAATAGACGTGGTTCAGATGCCCCGGCGCCCGCTCGGCAATCATCCGGGCAAGCTTGACCGATGCTTCTGTACCGTGGCCCACATAAGCATGGTAATAGGCAAGCCTGCGAGCCTGGTCGGCAATGGCATCGGCTACTTCCTCGCGGCCATAGCCGACATTGACGCAGTAAAGGCCGGCGAAGGCGTCGAGCAGTTCGTTGTCGTCCCGGTCCTGGATGTAGACGCCATTGCCGCCGGTAACGATACGGTTTGAGGCTTCGCCCCGAGCAAATTGACCAAGATGGGTCGAGGGGTGAAAGAAATGATCGCGGTCCCATTGACCGAGCTGGTCGTTCGTTAACATAACGTGTTCTCCTGAAATTGTGGTTCTAAGCCCAGTCGCGACAAACATATTTGACGTCGGTGAAGGCCTCGAGGCCGAGCCTCGACCCCTCGCGCGCCAAACCGGATTGTTTTAGGCCGCCGAACGGAATCGGGGCGCCAGTAACTTTGGTTCTGTTGACAGCCACCATGCCAAATTGCAGGGCTCGGCTGGCGCGATAGATCCGCTTCGGATCGCTTGTATGCAGGTAGGCAACGAGACCGTATTCGGTATCGTTGGCCCACCGCAGCGCCTCGTCTTCCTCGTCGAACGGGGCAATTGCTGCAACAGGTCCGAACGTTTCTTCGTTCATCACAAGTGCTGCGCTCGGAACGTCTGCCAGGACGGTCGGCTGAAAAAACAACGTGTCGCAGCCGGCGGGCTTGCCACCGGTGAGAAGCCGCGCGCCGCGGGCAACGGCGTCGTCGACATGCTCCTGTTGTTTTGACACCGCCTGTTCGTTCATGAGAGGACCGATGTCGGGATCATCCTGGCCAGGACCGACCGTCAGTTGAGCCGATGCGTCTGCGAACCGTGCGCAGAAGTCTGCGTATACCGGACGTTCGACAAAGAACCGGTTGGCTCCAAGGCAGTCCTGGCCCGATGTGGCAAATTTGGCTTTGACTGCCTCGTCGACAGCTCGATCGAGGTCAGAATCGGCGAAGACGAGGAACGGCGCGTGGCCACCCAATTCCAAAACCAGACGTTTGACCGTGTCTGCGGAGCGGGCATAAATCAGCTTGCCGATGCCCGTCGATCCGGTAAACGAGACGGCCCTGACACGGGTGTCCGATAGCCACGGCTCAACTACAGTGGCAGCCGAACCCGTGACTACATTGAAAACGCCCGCCGGAAAACCAGCTCGCTCGGCAAGTTCAGCGAGCGCCAGGGCCGAAAACGGGGTCTCGCTCGATGGATGGGCGATAACCGTGCAGCCCGCGGCGAGCGCCGCCGCTGCTTTGCGGGTCAGCATCGCCGAGGGAAAATTCCACGGCGTGATAAGTGCGGCCACACCGACCGGCTCACGCCACAGTTCGACTTCCGCCTCCGGCAGATGCGAGGTGACGCATTCGATGTTGGGACGCTTGGTCTCTTCCGCGTAAAATTCGACAAAAGAGGCACCGTAATCGATTTCGCCGCGCGCTTCCGAAATCGGTTTGCCCTGTTCGAAGGTCATGATCCGCGCCAGGTCTTCCTGGTTTTCGACAATCAACTCGAACCAGCGTCGCAGGATTGACGCGCGCTGTTGCGGCAACAACGCAGACCAGTCGGCAAAGGCAGACTGGGCAGCGTCGACGGCGCGAATGCTGTCTTCATTCGTCAGGCTGGCAACGTCGCCGAGAAGAACCCCGTCAGCCGGGTTTGTAACGGCAAAGGTTGCCGCATCGTCGGCAGCTGTCCAGCATCCGCCGACATAGGCGAAACTGCGCAACAAGGAAGGGCTGGAGAGCCCCAGTTGGGTTGTTTGAAGTTCGGCCTGGGCGTGAGACATGCGCCATTTCCTTGTCTTGGATTTGGCGTCAGAGTAGGTCCATGACCGAAGAAGGATCGTTTGTTTGTGACCTTCGCCACAGACGTTTCGTCTGCATTTTCAGTTCAATCAGGACAAAGCGTCTCTTATTCGCTGTAGAGCAATGCGTTGAACGGCGGGGTTGCGCAGTCTTTGACCTGCTTGGTGACGATATACGTGAAATAGCGGGCAAGCCCGACGCCGGATTCCAGCAATCCGTCTATCAGTCGCTGATAGCTATCAATGTCGCGTGTCACCACCTGGAGCAGATAATCGAATCCTCCGCCGATCGCCCAGCATGCGGTGATCTCCTGATGGCGGGCAACGGCCTTTTCAAATACCTGGAAGGTCGCTGCGCGGTGGTCCTGGAGTTCGACCACGACGAAGACGGAAACATGCGGGGCGACGTGTTTGAGTTCAATTTCCGCGCGGTAACCTGAAATGACGCCGGCTCTTTCCAGTCTGCGCAACCGTTCCCAGCAGGGTGCTGCAGATAGATTGACTTCTCTTGCTAGGGCTGCCTTCGACATGCGGCCCTCGCGGGTGAGTGCCGCGAGGATCCCGATATCGCGCTTGTCCAGTTTGATGCCAGTCATGTCACCATCAATGGGTCAACAGAATTGTCTTGTCAATTGTTGCGAAAAAGGCCATCAATAAATCATGACAATATGGCCACCCCGTCCCGATGACTTGAAACGCCCGGCTTATCGGTCACTTGCCGAGGCGGCGATCCGCGCAATTGAAGAGGGTGAACTGCGCAGCGGCGATCGGTTGCCCACCCACCGACACCTTGCATATGACCTCGGCCTGAGCGTGCAAACGGTGAGCCGAGCCTATGACGAGCTGATTCGGCGCGGATTCGTTGCCGGGGAGGTCGGTCGCGGCACATTTGTGTGCTCCGAGCGCAGCGAAACACGAACCCCATTCCTCCCTGAGGGCAGGCAGGGCGAAATCGTTGACTGCTCGATGCTCAAACCGGTCTTCGAAACCCTGCACACGGATGCCATGCGCGATGCGCTGATGCAGTTGAGCACCGACATGCCCTCGACGGTCATTTCTTCATTCAGGCCTTCGCGCCTTTTGCACCGTTACACGGAAGCGGCGCACAAATGGCTGGCACTTTGCGGTCTGCGTCCCCGATCGCAAAGCCTCCTGCTGACGAACGGCAACACATCGTCAATGACCATGTCCCTGATGACAGCCGCCAATCCCGGTGACTTGGTTGTCACGGAGGAGCTTGGACACCACACGTTAAAGCCGCTTGCCCGATATCTGGGACTGCGTCTTAAAGGTCTCGCTATCGATGAAGAAGGTATTGTTCCGTCGGCATTTGCCCAGGCCTGCGAGCGCGAGGCAGTAGGCGCCCTTTATGTCATGCCTACCGGGCTCAACCCCAAGGCGGCAACTATGACTGACGAGCGGCGCGCGGAGTTGGTTTCCATTGCGCGGGCGAAGGACGTCCTCATCATTGAAAACGACGCATGGGGCCCGCTGCAAACCAGGCGACCTGGCCCCATGGCAGCACTGGCGCCCGAACGCACCTTCTACTTTACCAGCCTAACAAAATGCATCATGCCCGGTCTGCGGTACGGATTTCTCATCGTGCCGGAAACCTTCGAGGCAGCTGCCGCAAACCGACATTTGGTCACCAACTGGATGGTGACGGCGCTAATGGCCGAGATCGGCTCTCGCTGGATTTCCGATGGTACTGCAGAAAGACTGTTGCAGTGGCAGCGAGAAGCGCTTGGACAGCGCAACCGCCTGGTCGAGCAGGTTTTCTCTGGCATACCCTATCACAGCAGTGAAAACGGTATGCACATCTGGTTGCCTTTGCCGCCCCCGTGGACGGAGGAGGGTTTCGTCGCGCACGCATCGCGAAACGGGGTCGCAGTCGGCCCGGGTTCTTCCTTTGCGGTTTCCGATACGGCGTCGGAAGCGGGTGTCAGGATCTGCCTTGGCGCCGAGACGCTTGAGGATATGGAAAAGGGATTGGCCACAATCTGCCGCCTGATTCGCAGTCAACCTGAACCGGTCCTGCTGGCCTACTGAGACCGTGACCAAACAAGCGGGCGCTGTTCGGTAGCGCACGTTTTCGAAAAATTGTCATGATTTAATATATCCGTTGACTCTCGATTGTCACTGTTTCAGTTTGCTTAAACCATAACAATTCGGATCACAATCACCGGCTCTCGGCCGGTTTCGTTCGTGTAACCGTGATGACTGAACGACATAGTTTCGTATCGGTCGCAACGCAAAGCCAGAGGAGAATTCGGACATGGCAATGGGCATTCGTAATCTATTGGTAGGTGCCGCTGCGGCGGCCATCGTCATCACAGGCGTCTCGGCGGCCAGCGCCGACAACTGGAAATATGCTTTTGAGGAATCGCTGACGGAAGTTCAGGGCGTTTATGCCCAAAAGTTCAAGGAGGAAATCGAAAAGAACTCGGACCATACGGTGCAGCTGTTCCCTTACGGCACCCTGGGTGAATCTGCTGACATCATGGAGCAGGCGCAGGCCGGTATCCTGCAATTTGTCGATCAGTCACCAGGCTTCACCGGTGCCCTCATTCCTGAGGCGCAAGTGTTCTTCGTGCCTTATCTGCTGCCCACCGATCAGGATCACCTCGCGCGGTTTTACAAGCAGAGCAAGGCGATCAACGAGGACTTCATGGACCTTTACGCCAAACAGGGTCTGGAACTGCTGGTTATGTTCCCGGAAGGTGAGGTTGCCATGACCACCAAATCACCGGTGGCCAGCTGCGACGACCTCAACGAGGTCAAGTTTCGGGTCATGACAAACCCTCTGCTGGTCGAATCCTACAAGGCCTTCGGTGCCACCCCGACACCATTGCCCTGGGGTGAGGTTTACGGCGGTCTGCAGACAAACATCATTCAGGGCCAGGAGAACCCGACCTTCTTCCTTTACTCCACCAAAATCTATGAGGTGACGGATCACATCACCTATGCCGGGCACAACAATTTCACGACCGCCGTTATGGCAAACAAGGATTTCTTTGACGGCCTTGGCGATGCGGACAAAAAGGTCATTCAGGATGCCGCCGATGTCGCCTACGACTACATCGTCGAATACCAGAAGGGCCTTGCCGAAAGCGAACTGAAGAAAATCCTCGAGGCAAAGCCGGAGATGACCGTGACGGTGCTCGATGATGAGCAGCGCCGCTGTTTCAAGGAGGCCGCAGTGGAGGTCGAGGCCAAGTTCATCGAAATGACCGGTGGTAGCGGTAAGGCCATTCTTGACCAATTGAAGGCGGATCTGGAAGCGACCCGGAACTGACCGACCAAACGGTTTGCCTTACATCGGAGACCACGGATCGCAACCGTGGTCTCCTGAGGTTCACTCGGGGAGGAGTCGGAAATGCAGCAGGATGGCGCCCATACTTCTACATTGCCTGGTTTCCTGGGCAGCGTCGATTCCGCCGTTAGCAGGCTTGAGTCGATTATGCTGGCCGCCGGTGTGTTGCTCATGGCGCTCAACACGGTGGCCAACGTGGTCGGCCGTTTCGTGTTTCAATACAGCCTGTTTTTCTCCGAAGAACTCAACCGGATTCTGATCATATTGATCACGTTTGCCGGTATCAGCTACGCCGCGCGCCTCGGTCGGCACATCCGTATGTCGGCTGTCTATGATGCTTTGCCACCGCCGGTGCGAAAGACCCTGATGGTATTGATCGCCGCCGTTACCGCCGTTGCGATGTTCGGGCTTTGCTATTTCGCGGTCGGCTACATCATGAAGGTTGCCAATTCCGGTCGTGTACTGCCGGCTCTCCAGATACCCGTCTACTGGATCTTTCTGTGGGTGCCCGTCGGCTTCTTCATGACCGGACTGCAATACGCACTGACGGCGATCAAGAACATCACCGACAAAGATATCTACCTCTCGACCCAGATTCTCGAGGGGTATGACGATGACGAGCTGGAAGTTTAGAGGGCGCGCTCATGGCTTTGACAATATTTGTGATCATGGTCGTTTTGCTGCTCCTCGGCTTTCCGATGATGATCCCGCTTATCGCAGCGACGTTCGTCGGCTTTTTGATGATGTTCGGCGACATCGGCAAAATGGAATTCATGGTCCAGCAGATGATGGCCGGAATCCGCCCGGCGTCTCTGATAGCCGTGCCCATGTTCATTCTTGCCGCGGACATCATGACTAGGGGTCAGTCTGCCAATCGTCTGATCGACATGGTGATGACCTTCGTCGGTCACGTGAAGGGTGGACTGGCAGTCAGTACCGCAACGGCGTGTACACTCTTTGGTGCTGTCTCGGGCTCCACGCAGGCGACCGTTGTGGCAGTCGGATCACCGCTCCGCCCGCGCATGTTGAAAGCCGGATACAAGGACTCATTCGTCCTTGCGCTGATCATCAATGCTTCCGATATCGCCTTTTTGATTCCACCGTCCATCGGCATGATCATCTACGGTGTCGTTTCCAGCACCTCAATTGCCGAGCTCTTCATTGCCGGTATCGGGCCGGGCCTTCTGCTGCTGATACTGTTTTCGGCCTACAGCATCATTTATGCCACCGTGAAAGGCGTTCCGACCGAGCCGAAAGCAAGCTGGAGCGAGCGGCTGACGGCCGTGCGCAACGCGGTGTGGCCGCTCGGTTTTCCGGTCATCATCGTTGGCGGCATCTATGGTGGCGTGTTCAGTCCGACCGAGGCCGCGGCCGCCTGCGTGCTCTATGCGATAATACTGGAATTCGTCGTCTTCCGTTCCTTGCAGCCCTCGGACATCTATACCATCGCCAAATCAACCGGGCTGATTACGGCGGTCGTTTTCATCCTGGTGGGTGCCGGAGCCGCATTTTCCTGGGTGATCTCCTTTGCCCAGGTCCCGCAACAGATCCTCGCCGCCATCGGGGTGGCCGACATGGGGCCAAAGGGAGTGCTTGCCGTCATCTCCGTCGCGTTCTTCGTGGGCTGCATGTTCGTCGACCCGATCGTAGTGATTCTCATCCTGGTGCCGATCTTTGCACCGGTGGTGAAGTCTGTCGGGCTCGATCCCGTGCTGGTCGGCACCATCATCACGCTTCAAGTGGCCATCGGATCGGCGACCCCACCATTCGGCTGTGACATATTCACGGCAATTGCCATTTTCAAGCGACCTTATGTCGATGTCATTCGCGGCATCTTCCCATTCACCGTGATCCTCCTGGCCGTTTCCGCCGCGTTGATCTTTTTCCCGCAGATCGCACTCTTCCTGCGCGATTTGGCGTTTCGATGACAGGAGGTGAGGCGATGTTCAAGTGCATCCTGGCCGCCTATGACGGTTCTGACGGATCAAAGAAGGCAGTGGCCATGGCTGCTGGCCTGCAAAAGGCGACGGGCGGTGAGTTGCACATCGTGACGGTTTTCCGACACCACTCGCTGCTCGAGGCATCCATGTCGATGGTGCGACCGGAGGAGCCCGAAAACCTGGATGACGCCATGCGCGATCACGCCAAGATGATTGCCGAAGAGGGTAAAGAGATCGCCACCACCGAAGGCGCGACACAGGTGCGGGCCTTCGTCAAAAGCGGGCAGCCGGCGCGGACCATCGTCAAACTCGCCCGCGATCATGATGCCGATCTGATCGTCGTAGGCAGCCGTGGTCTTGGTGACATGGAAGGGTTTCTGCTTGGCAGTGTCTCGCACAAGGTGACAAGCCTAGCGGCTTGTCCGGTTTTGGTGGTGTGAACAGTGACACGGTGATTGGAAGGTCTTGGATATGAGTTCGGAATGTGTATCGATTTCGCCGCATGAGCCTGAGTTCAACGACCTAAAACAGGGAGTACGGTTCGGCTTGGTGGTCCTTGCGACTGACCTGACCAGCGAACGGGACCTGTATCGGCTGTTGCCATCGCACGTATCGGTCCATGTATCCCGTGTTGAATATGAAAATCCCACGACACCGGAAAACCTGCGCCGGATGGCGCCGCGATTGACCCAGGCCACAAACCTGCTGGCCCCCGGCGAAGCGCTGAAAGCGATTGGCTACAGCTGTACTGCAGCATCCGTTGCGATTGGCGACAGCGAGGTGGCGTCCGCGGTGGGCAAGGCGAGGCCCGGTGTTCCGGTCGTCACGCCGTCGGGAGCGGCACGAGTTGCACTTGCCGCCCTTGGCAAGCGCCGCGTGGCGTTGCTGACACCCTATCTTGAAGCGACTACGCGACCGATGGTGGACTATTTCGAAACCCACGGGTTGTCCATCTGCAGCGCCCATTGTTTCGGACTCAAGGACGACCGCAAGATGGCCAGGATATCGGTTGACTCGATCATCGATGCAGCCCTGACGGTTGACTGTGATGAGGCGGACGCGCTGTTTCTCTCGTGCACCGCACTTCCGGCCATCCATGCCATCGCTGAAATCGAGGAGCGGACCGGCAAGCCGGTCGTGACCTCAAATCAGGCCTGTGCATGGATGATGGCGAGGCTTGGTGGGTTGCACGACCACAATCCAGCCGGGTTCGGGCGGCTGTTCGATCTTCCGCTTCCCAATGCGACTGTGGAGGCTGTCGCGTGAAAAGTTGTTTGGTTGACGTTGGCGAAATCAAGGCCGCGCGCCAGTCGATATCTGGCCCGGTTCGCGTGACCCCGGTTGCGTCCTCTCCATCATTGGAAAAGGTCGCCGGCGTTCCGGTATATCTCAAGCTCGAGCACACCCAGGTCACGGGCAGCTTCAAGATCCGCGGGGCGCTGAATGCTGTGGCAAACCTCGGTGACGCGGCTAAAGCCAGAGGCGTTGTCGGAGTTTCCACCGGGAATCACGGACGTGGTTTGGCATTTGCCGCGCGCGCTGCCGGAGTTCGGTGCATCATCTGCATGTCCAGACTTGTTCCGCAGGCAAAAATTGATGGAATCAAGGCTCAGGGAGCCGAGGTGCGGATCGTCGGACGGTCTCAGGATGACGCACAAATTGAGGTTGATCGCCTTGTGGCCGAGGAAGGCATGACCATGATTCCTCCCTTCGATCATTGCGGCATCATTGCCGGCCAGGGCACCGTCGGGCTTGAGATGCTGGAGCAGATACCTGAGGTGGAAACAGTCCTGGTTCCGGTTTCCGGAGGCGGGCTTATTTCCGGAGTTGCCGCTGCCATGAAATCAAGCCGGCCGGATATCCGGATTGTCGGAGTTTCAATGGAACGCGGTGCTGCCATGCATGCCAGCCTTCAGGCCGGTCGACCAGTGGTGATCGAGGAATTGGCGACCCTGGCAGATTCACTCGGCGGAGGCATCGGCATCGATAATCAGCTGACTTTTGCCATGACTCGCGAGCTCGTCGACGACATCGTGCTGGTGAACGAAACCGAAATCGCTTCCGCCATCCGACATGCTTACTGGAGCGAGCGTCAGATCATTGAGGGTTCCGGTTCGGTTGGCATTGCCGCCTTGCTTTCCGGCAAGGCCAGCGTTTCCAGCCCGGTGGCCGTCCTTGTCAGTGGAGGCAATATCGATATGCGCCAGCACCACCGCATCATATCCGGTGAGGATGTTGACGTAACCAGGGAGGCCGACTGATTCATGGCCACCGTCAAGATACTGAACGAAGCCGACCTGAGAGCGGCGGTGTCGCTCGATCTCGCGGCGATTGAGTGTGTCGAACAGGGTTTCATCGCACTCGCCGGCAGTGATGTTGTCATGCCGCCAATCCTGTCGATGGCGATCCGGCAATTCAATGGCGAAGTGGACGTGAAAACCGCCTTCGTGCCCGGCATCGAGAGCTTTGCCATTAAGATCTCGCCTGGCTATTTCGACAATCCGAAGCTTGGCTTGCCAAGCACTTCGGGATTGATGGTGCTGTTTGCCGCGCGAACGGGAGTGGTTGAGGCACTGCTGCTCGACAATGGCTATTTGACGGACATCAGGACCGCCGCCGCCGGAGCTGTCGCGGCGCGTCACTTGGCTCGGCCTGACGCTGCCTCCGCTTGCATTCTCGGCGCAGGAGTGCAGGCCGAACTCCAGCTGAAGGCCCTGTGTCAAGTTCGGCCGATTGAGAGGGCAACCATCTGGGCCCGCAATCCGGATCGGGCAGCCGAGACCGCCAGTCGCCTCCGAAAATCGTTGGGGATTGAGATAGCGCACACCGACGGGGCTGCGGCGGCGGTTTCGTCCGCTGATGTCATTGTGACCACAACACCGGCGACTACTCCCATACTGAGCTCCGATTGGTTGCGCCCCGGTCAGCACGTGACCGCCATGGGATCAGACCAGGATCACAAGAACGAACTGGAACCGGCGTGCATTGCACGCGCCGACCGCTATGTTCCCGATCGATTGTCGCAGGCGCGTAAACTCGGTGAACTGCGAAGTGCAATTGCTGCCGGTGTGGTTCCCGCCGACGTTTCGTTCGAAGAGCTCGGTGCTGTGATTGCCGGTCAGGCCGCCGGACGGACCCATCCCGGCGAGATCACCATTGCCGACCTGACCGGAACCGGCGTTCAGGACACTGCAATCGCAACCTTCGCCCGCCGGCGCGCCGAAGCGCAAAGTGCCGGCACCGACCTTTCGAACTAATGCGACATGAACGTCATGATACCGCCTGACGCCAATCTACCCTTCAGCCGCAATGAATATGCCCAGCGTGTGTCGAGAACACGCCATGCGATGGAAGTCGCTGGATTGGATGTGCTCATTGTCTCTGACCCATCCAACATGGCCTGGCTGACCGGGTATGACGGTTGGTCATTTTACGTACATCAATGCGTCCTGGTGGGGCCGGACGGAGATCCGGTCTGGTTCGGTCGCGGTCAGGACGCCAACGGCGCGGCGCGCACCACCTGGCTCGGCGATACGGATATCATCGGGTATCCCGATCACTTTGTGCAATCGACCGAACGCCACCCAATGGACTATCTGGCCGCTCGTATCGAGGATCGTGGTTGGTCACGCAAGCGGGTCGGCGTTGAAATGGACAATTACTGGTATTCGGCCGCCGCACATGCGGCCCTGGAAAAAGGGTTGCCCAATGCGGACATTTCGGATGCCACACGCCTGGTGAATTGGCTGCGCGCGATCAAGTCTCCTCAGGAGATCGTCTACATGGATAAGGCAGCCAGGCTGGTCGAGCGCATGCATGAAATGATCCTTGAGAAGGCCGCCCCCGGATACCGTAAATGTGACTTGGCCGCGGATATCTACGAGGCGGGCCTGCGCTTTGATGAAAAGCTGGGCCATGGTGGCGATTATCCTGCCATCGTGCCGCTTCTGCCATCAGGTGCTGACGCGTCGGCGCCCCACCTGACCTGGAACGATGATCCAATGAAGGTGGGAGAGGGAACGTTTTTCGAGATCGCCGGTGTGTATCGAAGGTACCATTGCCCGCTGTCGCGCACGCTGTTTCTCGGCCAGCCGACGCAGACCTTTCTTGAAGCCGAGAAAGCCGTTCTGGAAGGCATGGAGGCCGGCCTCGAGGTCGCCCGTGCCGGCAATCTCTGCGAGGATGTTGCAATTGCATTTTTTTCCGTCTTGAGAAAATACGGCATCGAAAAGGACAATCGGACCGGATACCCGATCGGCCTGTCCTATCCACCGGACTGGGGCGAGCGTACCATGTCTCTGCGGCCCGGTGACAAAACCGTCTTGAGGGAAAACATGACGTTTCATTTTATGACTGGCCTTTGGATGGACGATTGGGGTTTCGAAATCACAGAGAGTATCGTAATCAGCGACCGCGGCGCGCGCTGCCTGGCAGATGTACCGCGTCGCATGTTCGTCAAGGACTGATCGCGATGACGACAAACCCGATCGAGTCCACAATCGCACTAGACTTAGATGGCAAACACCATGGATTTTTGCGTTTGCCGTACAGTCGTGACGATTCGGCCTGGGGATCGGTCATGATTCCGTTAACGGTTATTGGTAACGGAGATGGCTCGACAGCGCTGCTGACCGGCGCCAATCACGGGGATGAGTATGAAGGTCCGGTCGCCTTGCAGGATCTCGCGCTCAACCTTGAACCGGAAGATATCAATGGCCGGGTGATAATCGTTCCGGCTCTCAATTATCCGGCATTTCGAGCTGGACTTCGCACGTCCCCGATTGACGGGGCCAATATGAACCGGATCTTTCCGGGTCGTCCGGACGGGACAGTTACGGAGAAAATTGCCGATTTCTTTGCCACACGGTTGGTGCCGTTAGCCGATATTGTCGTCGATTTCCATTCCGGTGGCAAAACTCTCGATTTCGTTCCCTTCGCTTCGGCCCATGTTCTGGAAAACAAGGCGCAGCAGGCAGCCTGCCTTGCCGCGGTAAAGGCATTCAATGCACCCTACACGACGATGCTGTTGGAGATCGACAACGTCGGAATGTACGACACGGAGGTAGAGGCGCAGGGCAAGGTCTTTGTGACGACCGAACTGGGTGGCGGCGGCACGGCGACCGCTCAATCCATCTCGATCGCCAAAAAGGGTATTCGCAATGTGCTTCAACACGTTGGGATCCTAAGCGGTGATCCGGAAATCGAACCGTCGATCATGCTCGACATGCCGGACGGCGATTGCTTCGTATTCAGCGAGGATGATGGCATGATCGAGCCACTTGTGGATCTGGGCGAGGCGGTTCGAGCGGGGGATGTTTTGGCTCGCATCTGGTCGGCGGGTCGCACCGGAGAACCGCCCGTCGATTATCGGGCGCGCCGGTCGGGCATTCTTGCGGCACGCCACTTTCCAGGCCTCATCAAGGCGGGGGATTGCCTGGCTGTCGTTGCGGTTCAAGATGATACGGGGTTAGCCTTCGACCTCTAACGCCGCTTTCCCGAAGCGCTGATTCCGACTGCCGCCAGGATGATAAGGCCGGTGGTCAGGTCGCGATAGAACGGATCGGCGTTGAGAATGTTGAAGCCGTTGTTGATCAACGCCAGCAGCAGCACACCCGCGACGCTGCGCCATACGGCGCCGGCTCCGCCATAGATGCTGGTGCCGCCCAGGATAACGGCCGCAATGGCCTGCAGTTCCATACCGATACCAGCGCCTGGCTGCCCCATGGAGATCCGCGAGACAGAGATTGCCGCCGCCAGCCCGGCCGCCATGCCGGCAATGGCGAAGGTCGCGACCTTGATACGATTTGTACGCACGCCAGAAAGGATGGCTGCTTCCTCGTTTCCGCCCACCGAAAAGACTTTGCGGCCAAAGGCCGTCCGGTTGAGAACAAAGGTCAGGATCAAGGCAAAGGCGAGGAAGACGATAACCGCGATGAAGATGCCGCCGATCTTGTCGCGGCCGAGCCAGGTGAACTCGGCGATGCGGACCGGGATCAGTCGACCGTCGGAGATCAGGATGGCCACGCCCTTGAAGACCATGCTGGTGGCGATCGTCGCAAGAAACGAGTGAATGTTGAGCGTGGTGATGACGATGCCGTTCATCGTGCCCAGTGCCAAGCCGATAAACGGCGCGATCGCCAGACCGAGGAACGGGTCGACATTGAGTGCAACCCAGGCGGCTGAAACACCCGCCACTGCGAAAATCGAACCGACGGACAGGTCGAAGCCGCCGCCGATGATCACCAACGTCATGGCGCAGGCCATGATTGCCAGCGGAGCGTTCTGGTTGAGGATGTTCTGCAGGTTGCGGAACGTCAGGAAGCTGTCGCTCAAGAGGCTGAGCGCCACGATCAGTACCGCGATCATGATCAACACAGCATAGGTCTGCAGAAACCTGGCAAGGCCGGCCTGCGTTAGAATGGACGTCACGACGCGGTCCCCCTCGGTGCCACTGGCGTTTCATCTTGATGGAACAGCGTCCACAACACGTCTTCTGTCGAAGCGGTTTCCGGATCGACCTCACCGACCAGCGTGCCGTCGTGAACAAGATAGGCTCGGTGCGCCAGGCCCAAAACTTCTTCGATCTCCGACGAAATCAGCAACACCGCCGTCCCCTTGGCGGCGAGGTCCGCGATCGCTTCGTGGATACGTTGTCGAGCGCCGACATCGACGCCGCGGCTTGGCTCATCGAGAATGACGATGCGCGGATCGCGCATCAGCCACTTTCCAAGCAGAACTTTTTGCTGGTTGCCACCGGAGTAGTATGGAATTTCGCCGTCCAGAGCGGCAGGCGTCACGCGAAAATAGTCGATCAACGATTGAACGCGAGCCTTCTCCAGGGCCGTTCGGATAACGCCGCCGCCGACCGTAAAATGGCTTAGATGCGGAAGCGTCATGTTGGCTCTGACCGGCAATGTCATCACCAGTCCCTGTTTACGGCGGTCCTCCGGAACCATGACCATGCCCCGTTCGGCTGACGCCGCCGGCGTGCGCTCGCCATAGGGGTCGCCCTCAAGCCTGACTGTCCCAGCGCTGGCCGGATCCGCGCCGAAGATGGCCCGGGCAATTTCCGTGCGGCCGCTACCGACGAGCCCGATCAGCCCGACGATTTCTCCCGCATTGACAGTCATGGTGACATCCGAGACACCGTTGGCTGCACTCAGGCCGTCGATCGCGAGGAGGGGATCGCCGGTCGGCGCCGGTGCGGGGGATTTGGGAGGAAACGGGATTTCCGTGCGGCCCCCGCCCAGCATTGCTGACACGAGAGAGCCTTTCGTTTCGTCCGCGGCGTCGGCGGTGCGGACCAATCGTCCGTCGCGCAACACCGTGATGCGGTCGCAGACTTCCAAAATGTCATCCAGAAAGTGGGAAACGTAGATGACGGTCGCACCGCTTCGCTTCAGGCGCAGCATGGTTTCGTGCAAGCGTTGCGCCTCGTCCGCCGTCAGCGATGAAGTGGGTTCGTCCATGACGATGACCCGAGCGTTACGCGCCAGGGCTCGCATGATCTCGATCTTCTGTTGATCGGCGATGGATAGATCGGCGGTAATGGCCGCCGGATCGAGACTGAAGCCCGATACCGACATGATATCGGCAAGCCGGGCATTTTCGGTCTGGGTCAGAACCCCGAACCGTTGGTCTTCAATGCCCAGGAACACGTTCTGGGCCACGCTCAGTGCCGGGACGAGCTGAAGTTCCTGGTGCATCATGGCGACACCACGTTCCAGCGCCAGGGGAGGCGTCCAGTCCGGTGCCGGTTCGCCGAACACCTCGATCGTGCCTTTGCTCGCCGAGTAGTAGCCGCCGATGATCTTTCCCAGGGTCGACTTGCCGGCGCCGTTTTCCCCGACAAGACCGTGGATCTCGCCCTTGCCGATGTCGAGATCGACCTCGGCCAGCACCGGCACGCCGCCGAACGACTTGCCGATGCCGCGCAGGCGAATGCTGGGCGTTTCCATGCCGGTTTCAGACGCCATGCGACCGATTGCCGTCAAGCCGGGCAGCGCGGTTCGGAAGCTGCTTCATCAACGCTGAGATCTCCGGTTACGCGAACACCATAATCATCCCATGCGGCCTGAACAGAGACATATCCCTGTCTAACGTCGGTCAGCACCTCATCAAAGGGGCGGGCCTTCGGGTCGCCATAGCCACCGCCGCCGCCCGTTCGGGTTTCCACCACGGTGCCGGCCGGAAACTCGCGCGCGCGCATTTTCAGTAGGCTCTCGACCGATCCATCGGGCATGGTGATCGTGTTTTCAGGGCCGGCCCCGTCAGCGCCGCCCTTGAGGCCCCAGGCTGGCGTCTTGGCCCGCTCGAACCAAAGAGCGCTGAAACAGTTCTCCAGCAGCTTGTAAGTGCGCACCACGCCGCAGCCCCCGCGCCAGCGGCCGGGACCGCCGGAATCTCCGCGGATCGAGAATTCTTCGACGCGCACCGGAAACTTGGTCTCGTAGACCTCGGCCGGGATGTTGCGGAAACCGCCATTGACAAGGTTGACGAGGGCACTCTGACCGTCGCTGCCAACGCCGCCGCCCCAGCCGCCCGCGGTCGGCTCGACAGAGATCCACTGACCGCGCTTCTCGTCCATTGAAAAGAAGGCCGCAACCATGGAGTCGCCGTAGTGGGCGGCCTTGGCCTTGTCCGGCATGGCTTCGCTCATGCAGGAGATCATCAGGTCGGCGAGCAGACCGAGACCGGTGAAGTACCACTCGCAGGCCGCCGGTTCCTTGGCGTTGAACAGGCACTCGTCCGGAATCTTCACCGTCATGGTTTCGAAGGATCCGCCGGTAATGGCGCGGTCCGGATTGATCATTGTCTTGTAAGCAAGCCGCAGAAGGGATTCGGTCTGGACGGCTCCGCAATTGATTGAGCCGAGAACCGGTCCGGAAGTGCCCTCGAGATCGATGATCATGCGTTCGCCGTCGATGGTCATCGACATGGCGATCTTCACCGGCTCGTCTCCGACACCGTCGTCGTCAAGCGTGCCTTCGCGGCTGTAGGTGCCGTCCTGCAGCGCCGCAATGGCTTCGCGGTCAAGCCGACGGGCCTGCTCGAAGATGTTCTCGCAGGCGCTGCGATAGGTCTCGACACCGATGCGGTCGAGCAGTTGCCCGAGGCGTCTTTCGCCGGTTCGGATCGAGGCGATCTGGGCGTTGAGGTCGCCAATCGACATATCCGGCATGCGGGTGTTTCGACGCAGCAGGTCGTACCAATCGTCGATCGGTTCGAATTGGCGCATGATGCGTGTTGGACCGAGACGGATGCCCTCATGATAGATCGACGTCGAGCCCATGGTCGATCCGGGATCGATGGCTCCAATGTCGTTCCAGTGGGCGCGCGCAGCGCCGAAGCCGACCAGTTCGCCCTTGTGAAAAATCGGGCCGACCGCCGTCATGTCATGCAGGTGCGTGCCCTGCAGGTAGCTGTCGTTGATGAGGAAGATATCGCCCTGCGCCATGTCGTCGCCATAGCGCTCCTTGACCAGGTGGACGCAGGCGTCGATTGCGCCGATGAACAGCGGCACCCCGGTCGACTGACCGAGCATGTTGCCCTTTTCATCGAGCAGCGCGACGGCGCTGTCTCGACCCTCGTAGATGATGGCCGAAAAGGCGGAGCGCCAGAGAGAGGCATTCATGTCCTGCGCACAGGAGATGACGAAGTTTCGCACCACCTCGGTGGTGATCGGATCTGCTGAGCCGCTCATTGTGCTGTCTCCGTTCTGCTGACCGACAGGTGGCCGCCGGTGATGACTTCGGCCTGCCAGCCGGGCGGCACCAGCGTTGTTGCTGTGCTTTCCTCGATAATGGCAGGGCCTCGCGTGCTCGATCCGGCGGACAGGCCGGCCCGATCGACGATCGTCGTCTCATGCTCCAGTCCGGAGAAATGAACCATGCGGTGGCGCGCCGGTTGCGGATCGGAAGGCAGAGGGTCGGCATTGTCGGGACGCGGAAGCTTGCCGATGGCAGCAACCCGGACATTGGCGACTTCCACCCGACCTTCCGGACTCGAGTGGCCGTATTGCCGCTCATAGGCACGGTCGAAGGAACGCCGGGCTTCCTGCATGTCAATGTCGCCATCGGGCAGGGGGATGGTCAGAACATATTCCTGGCCGTGATAGCGGAAGTCGGCGCTGCGCTCGAAGGAGATCGCCGCGTCCTTGACACCCTCTTCGATCAGATAGGACCTGCCGTCTGTCTCGAGACGCGAATAGAGCTCCTCTAACTGGGACACTTCGATCTGGTCCCAGAACCCGTAGAAGGTTTCCTTGAAGTCGTGGCGAACATCGGTCTGCAGCATACCCCAGGCCGAGAAGGCACCAGGGTGGACCGGAATGATCACCTCACCGATTTCCAGTTCTGCGGCGAGGGCCGCCGCCTGGGCCGGCCCGGCGCCACCGAAGGCAACCAGTGAGAAGTCGCGCGGATCGATGCCGCGGCGAATGGTGATGGTGCGAATGGCATCAGCCATCTTCGCGTTGATAATGTCGATAATGCCTTGTGCCATCTGCGGCGGCGTCATGCCGAAGCGTTCACCAAGAGCACCGACGGCCTTCTCGGCCAGGTCGCGGTCGAGGATCATGTCTCCGCCCGAGAAATTGGCGCTGTCCAATCGGCCAAGCACCAGGTTGGCATCGCTGACGGTCGGCTCGCTGCCGCCGAGACCGTAGCAGGCCGGACCTGGCTTCGAGCCCGCAGACTGCGGGCCGACGCGCACCGCATCGGCCTCCGTCCAGGCGATCGAGCCGCCACCGGCGCCGATGACGTGAATGTCGACCACGGATATCTGGACCGGAAGGCCTTCGAGCACCGTTTCAGTCGACGATGAGGGCTGTCCGTCGATCACCAGGCTGGCGTCGAAGGACGTGCCGCCCATATCGACGCAGATCAGGTTCTTTCGCCCGGTTTTCTCCGCCAGCGCACGACCACCGATCGCCCCGCCGACCGGGCCGGAAAGGAGCGTTTGCAAGGGAGTGCGACTGGCCGATGCGGCCGACATGACACCGCCGTTCGATTCCATGACGTGCAATGTCTGGTCCGCCGGAAGCCTATGCTGCAGTTCACCGATCAGCGTCTCGAGATAGCGATGAACAACCGGCGCCAGATAACCGTCCATCACCGTGGTCGAGGTCCTGTCGAACTCTCGCCATTCGGGTGAGACGCGATGCGATACGGCGATCGAAACGCCAGGCAGACGCTCGGACAGATAGGCTTCGGCCTCGAGTTCGTGTTTTGGATTGCGGAACCCGAACAGCAGACAGATGGCGATCGCCTCGTAGCCGCGCTCGCGTGTTGCCTCGACCAGTGCGTCGAGATCGGAAACATTGAGGGGAGTAACTACGGTGCCGTCTGCCGCGATGCGCTCGCGCACCGTAAACGTGTCTTCCAGCGAGGCGAGTGGCTCCGGCTTGTTCCAGCGAATGGAAAAGATCTCGCCGCGGTCGTTGCCCTGGATGGTGTAGATGTCGCGAAAGTTTTCGGTTGTCAGAAGAGCAACCTTTGCACCGCGCCGTGTCAGGAGGGCATTGAGACCAACGGTGGTGCCATGGACGAAGAAATCGATTGCGGCATCGCCAGGTATGGCGGTGTTGATCCCCTCGATTACGGCCAGGGCAGGGTTGTCCGGTGTCGACAGGATCTTGGTCGCACCGCAAACGCCGGTGTCTCGGTCCTGATAGACAATATCGGTGAACGTCCCGCCGATGTCGGCGGAAATGCGGTAGCGATTGCTGGTCACGGGACTGGTTCCGTTTATGTGGAGAAAAGGGGCGGGAGGCGCGGCCTCCCGCCATTCAGCCAGGGAGAATTACTGTTCCCACTCGCCAACGAAGTCCGGGTTGGCGTCGAGTACGGCCTTGTCGATGATCGGCGGCATTGGGCCGACTTCGTCCATGTTGACGAATTCCGGCACGTCCTCGCCCTTCAGGTCCTTCACGACAATGTCGAGCGCCTTGTAGCCCATGGTCTTGGGAAAATAGGCAAGCGTCGCGTCCCAACGACCTTCACGGATGGCGGTGATCGCGATATTGGCCGCGCCGCCGCCCGACATGAAGACGTCCGGGACGTTGTAGCCGGCGGCTTCCAGTGCGATCTCCGCGCCAACCAGATGCTGATCGGCATTCGACAGCACCACGTGGACATCCGAATTGGCCTGCAGAATGTCGGTCATGGCCGTCAGGGAGACGTCCGGGCTGTAGCTGCCTTCGCCAGTGGCGACGACCTTGATGTTGTCGTGCGCGTCAAGAACTTCCCGGAACGATTCATAGCGCAGATTGTCGAAGGGGAAGATCAACTGGCCGATGAGAATGACAACATTGCAGGGATTGCGATCCTTGCAGACATCGACGATCGTCTTGGCCTGCTCCTTAGCGCCGTCGGCTGGCGGCGAGGCCACTGTCGAGGTTAGACCCTCGACCTGGCGCTTGAGCGTGGTCAGGTCCGGTCCGATCGGAAACAGCGTCGTAACGATCGGTTTGCCGGCAGCAGCCACCTGTTCGACGGCACCTGCAATCCCCACTGTGTCATTGGCTGCGAGAATGAAGCCATCGAACTTGCCACTCGCCAGCACGTCCTCGATCTGACTGTATTGATGGGCGGCATTGAATTGGCCGTCATAGATCTCGGTCTTGACGTTGCCGAGCTCCTTGGCCCGTTCCTCGATGCCGGCATAAATCGCCTGGTTAAAGCCGTTTTGCGACGATGCGGCAAAAAAAGCGATGTTGAGGTCTTCTGCCTGTGCTGCGCCTGAAATCAGCGCACCGGCTGTGAATCCGGCGGCGAGGACCGTTGTTCTGATTGATTTGATCACTGGTTTCTCCCTCTGGGTCCATTTCATTGGACAAGACGACTTTACCATTATACAAACTTTATGCAAGATAGATTATGCAAACTTAATGCAACGTCGGAGCAAGGCTGCCGGCGACGTTGCATCCACTGCAGGTAGCAGCGTATAGCGGGCTGCGATGATGGTTCGCCCAAACCGCGGATTTCCGGGTAGGGGTCAGCCGAAAAGAGGGCAGGTAGAGGCATGGTCGCGATTGGGCTGATGAACCCGACGAGGAAGGACAAGAAGCTGGAAACAGGTCAACGCAAGGATTTGCCTCCGATCAAACTGGATGTCGATCAGGGCGACAAACCGCGCCGCAAACGCGGGTCGGCCCGCGTCTACGAAGAACTGCGCGAGGATATACTGTGGATCCGCATCGATCCGGGCTCGGTTCTGGACGAGGTGGCTCTGGCCGCGCGTTTCGAGATGTCCCGAACGCCGATCCGCGAGGCCCTGGTCATGCTGGCAAGCGAAGATCTTGTCGTGTTCCTGCCGAACCGCACGAGTATCGTCGCGCCGCATATGCTCGACAACATGAACGAGTATCTTGATAGCCACCTGGTGCTCTCGAGAGCGCTTGCACGGCACACGGCACTTCGGCGCACGGAAGAGAATCTGGAGAGTATCAAGGCAGCAGCCAAGACCTATGAAGACGTCTTGCCCAGCAATGATGTGTACAAGATTTACGGCGCCGACCTTGCATTCCACCGGGAGATTTCACGCAGCTGCCACAGCTACTTCACACGCAAGTTCTACGACATGTCGCTCGACTGCGGGCGCCGTGGTTATGTGCTGCACTACTATCCGGCCTTCGGCGAAACGGAGCGTGAGCTCAGTCTCGTCGAGCACCGCGAATTGATCGACGCGATTGAGCAGCGGGACGCAGGGCGGGCCGATGCGGCGATCGCCGCGCATGTCCGCTCGGAACTTGAAGTTATCAAGCGGACGCTCGATCCGGATATCGGTTTCGAAATGGACGTTTCGCCTACCGACGATTGATGCTGCTGCGATTGATCGATAGGCGTTGAATCCAGCGCTCAATTATTGCCGCTAAGTCTTTGAAAAATGGTCGGAGTGAGAGGATTTGAACCTCCGACCCCCTCGTCCCGAACGAGGTGCGCTACCAGGCTGCGCTACACTCCGACATTGCACCGGCCGGACATACCGGCCGCGAGCGACACGTCACTAATACGGCTTCATTCGAGCGTCAAGAAGAAGTTTCTATCCGTTACGCCTGGCGAATTCGGGCAAAGGGCGCGGTCGAACAAGTCGAGGGGGCACTGCGCCACGCAAGATTGTAAATGGATGATGGATTTGCCGGCTGACAAATTGCTTTTGCATTTGAATGCGAGGATATTGTTACCCGCTTGCAAGTGACCGGACCTCGTCGCGTCGACGGCACCGGTTCAACAGCGTAGGAGACTTCAATATGAAACGAATCCTTGCCGTTTTTGCGGTTCTGTTGGGTTGGCTCCTGGTTTCAATGCCAGCCAACGCGCAGACCGCCGGCTACACAACTGCGAATGTGAACCTTCGTGCCGGTCCGGGCACGAACTATCCCGTGGTAACAACCATCCCGGCCAATTCGACGCTCGAAGTTCATGGCTGCGAAAAGGGCTTCTCCTGGTGTGACATCTCCTGGGGACACTCGCGCGGGTGGTTGTCATCCCAGTACATCTATGTCGAAAGCGGCGGTAGCCGCACGGTCCTGACGCCGGCTCTCGGTGCCACACTCGGACTGGCCATTGTGGTCTTCGACCAGGCCTACTGGAACAAGTATTACAGCAGCTATCCCTGGTTCCAGCCGTGGCCTTATCGCCCCTACCATCCGGTTTATCCGCCATGGCGGCCGGTTCCCGGGCCCTACTGCTACCACGCTCCTCAGGCGCCTGAGTGCCGCTGGGGACCGTATCATCCGTATCATCCCTACCACCCATACGGCCCGTATCATCCGTACCACCCCTACCATCCTTACCATCCGTATCACCCCTACCATCCGTATCACCCCTATGGTCCGCTCTACGGCGGCCATGGAGGCGGATTCCATGGTGGTGGCGGTTTCCACGGTGGCGGCGGTTTCCACGGCGGAGGCGGTTTCCACGGTGGAGGCGGCTTCCGCAGGTAGTGGTTCCTGCTGACCAACAACTGCCGGCAGACGGTCAGCCGTTTGCCGGCATTTTTTTTATCTACAGATTGATACCAAGCCTTTGAGCGGCGCCACGAATATGCGCGCGCATGGCCTGACGAGCAGCCTCTGCGTCTCGCGCTGCAAGGGCATCGCAGATCCGTTGATGCTCACCGATCGTTGTTTCGACGATGGATTCCAGTCCATGCTTCTGCCTGGCGGCGATGATGGTTTCGCGCATCTGATGGGCGAGATAGGTCACGAAGGTGACCAGGTATTGATTGCCGGTCGCTGCAGCCAGAGCCCGATGAAAATCCAGATCTGCATCTATCCCGGCATCGGACCATTTTTCGGATCCACTCATCCTGGCCCAGGCGTCGTTGACCGCAGCCAGCTGTTTTTTTGTTCCACGTTCAGCAGCCAACCCGGCGGCTTCGATTTCCAACATTGCGCGCAGCTCGAACAGGCTGCGCAAATTGCCGCTTTGCTGCAATTCGTCGGCGTCGATGCGAATTGCCTGGCGCAGTTCCGGTTGCACCACGAATGCGCCAAGTCCCTGACGGGATTCGACAACACCGTCTGAACGCAAACAGGCAATCGCTTCGCGCACCACGTTACGGCTGACCTCAAACGTCTGAGCCAGCTCATGTTCCGTCGGAAGTCGGTCGCCCGGCTGAACGCGGCCGGCAGCGATCTCGCGCGAGATCATGGCGGCAACTTTCTTGTGCAGGGGCTCCGCGCGTCCCACTTTGCCGAACCCGGCTTTGCCGAATTTGGAATTCACGGCCGCTCACCGGTTTGGTAAAAGCGGCTTTGGAGCTGAGCAGCCAGGCGCTGAGCGAGAGGATATCGAGACAATGACGTCTCCTGACGAAAAAATTGCTTATAGGGTTATCCTACAACCGGATAATATGCCATAGAGTTTCTTCCAGGGCGAGGCGGACCGCCAGTTGGTCGGTAAATATGATGAACAATCGGGATGGAGAATGACATGAACGAGGCCGGATTGCCGCGAGAGGGCGTCTTCGTCGGCCGCGTCTGGCGGGTGGGGCAGGGACCGGCGGTCGTCGTTGTGCGTGACGGCAATCTGGTCGATCTCACGTCGAAGAAAATCCCGACAATGCGTGACCTGCTCGAACTCGAGGATCCTGCCGCCTTCGTGCGTCAGGCCGAGGGCGAAACCATCGGCACGCTCGACGATATCCTGGCCGCCAGCCACCCGGCAGCATCGCAGAACCAAACCCGGCTGCTCGCCCCTTGCGACCTGCAGGCCGTCAAGGCCTGCGGCGTGACCTTCGCAAGCTCTATGATCGAACGGGTGATCGAGGAGCAGGCCGCTGGCGATCCACAGAAAGCGGCAGCGATCCGCGAGCGCTGTGGTGAGATTATCGGCGACAGTCTGCGCGACCTGAAAGCCGGTTCCGAGGATGCGAAGCGGGTCAAGCAGGCGCTGATTGAGGAGGGCGTCTGGTCGCAATATCTCGAAGTCGGGATCGGACCGGATGCGGAAGTCTTCACCAAGTCGCAGCCGATGTCTGCCGTCGGGTGGGGCGCCGCGGTTGGATTGCATCCGGTATCGACATGGAACAATCCCGAACCGGAAGTGGTTTTGGCTGTCGATAGCACCGGGCAGGTGAAGGGCGCGACGCTCGGCAATGACGTCAATCTGCGCGACGTCGAGGGACGCTCGGCACTGCTGCTTGGCAAGGCCAAGGATAACAACGCCTCCTGCGCCATCGGACCGTTCATCCGGCTGTTCGATACAACCTATGGCATCGACGACATAAGGGAGGCGGATCTCGATCTGCGCGTCACCGGCGAAGACGGTTTCGTGCTCGATGGCGCCAGTTCGATGCGCGAGATCAGCCGCGACCCACTCGATCTGGTCGCCCAGACTTGTGGCAAACATCACCAATATCCCGACGGCTTCATGCTGTTTTTGGGAACGCTTTTTGCGCCGACTCAGGACCGTGACGTGACTGGCGAAGGATTCACGCACAAAATCGAGGATGTCGTCACCATTACGAATCCGCACCTCGGCGCCTTGCGCAATACGGTCCGGCTGTCGCCAGACTGCCCGCCCTGGACATTTGGTATCGCTGCGTTGATGCGAAATCTGGCATCGCGCGATCTTCTTTGACGAACTGAAACACGGGAACCAAACAATGACACTGCACTCCAATCTGATCGACGGCGAATGGGTCGACGGCGAAGCCATCGGCAACATCAACCCTTCCAACACCGACGATGTGGTCGGTAACTATGCCCGCGCGACAGCCGCCGACGCCGATCTGGCGATCGCTGCGGCCGTTGCTGCGTTTCCGGCCTGGTCCCGTTCGACCCCGCTGGAGCGGCATGCCGTGCTTCGCAAGGCATCAGATGAAATCCTGGCCCGCAAGGAGGAACTCGGCACCTTGCTATCCCGGGAGGAGGGCAAGACACTGGCGGAGGGTATTGGCGAGACCATCCGCGCTGCCCAGGTTTTTGATTTTTTCGCCGGCGAGGCGTTGAGGCTGACTGGCGAAACCGTTCCATCCGTTCGCCCCAATATCGGTGTCGAGATGACCCGCCAGGCCGTTGGCGTGGTCGGCATCATCACACCCTGGAACTTCCCGATCGCCATCCCTGCCTGGAAAATCGCTCCGGCCCTTTGCTACGGCAACACCGTTGTCTTCAAACCGGCCGACCTGGTTCCGGGATGTTCTTGGGCAATCGTGGACATTCTGCAACGCGCCGGCCTTCCGAAAGGTGTGCTCAACCTGGTCATGGGCAAGGGGTCTGTCGTTGGCCAGGCGATCCTCGACAGCGCCGATGTCAGCGCCCTGACATTTACCGGTTCGGTTGCCACGGGCAAACGCGTTGCCGCGGCAAGCGTCGAGCACATGCGCAAGTTCCAGCTCGAGATGGGTGGCAAGAACCCGCTCGTCGTGCTGGATGATGCCGACCTCGACACGGCGGTCGAATGTGCTGCCAATGGTGCGTTTTTCTCCACCGGCCAGCGCTGCACCGCATCGTCGCGTTTGATCGTCACCGAAGGGATACATGACGCGTTCGTCGCTGCACTCACCAAACGGCTCGAAGGGCTTGTGGTCGATGATGCCCTGAAGGAGGGCACTCACATCGGACCGGTTGTCGACCAGAACCAGCTTGATCAGGACGTGTCCTACATCGAGATTGGTAAATCGGAAGGCGCCCATCTCGCCTTTGGTGGGGAACGCCTGGATCGTGCGACGCCGGGTTTCTACCTGCAACCGGCGCTGTTCACCGAGTGCAACAATCAGATGCGCATCAGCCGCGAGGAAATCTTCGGACCCGTTGCCGGCGTCATCCGCGTCAAGGATTACGACGAGGCACTGGCAGTTTCCAATGACACGGAGTTCGGCCTTTCCTCCGGTATCTGCACCCAGAGCCTGAAACATGCGACCCACTTCAAGGCGAATGCCGAAGCGGGAATGGTCATGGTCAACCTGCCAACTGCCGGCGTCGACTTCCATGTGCCGTTTGGCGGCCGCAAGGGCTCCAGTTACGGACCTCGGGAACAGGGCAGCTACGCGGCCGAATTCTACACGACCGTGAAGACCGCATACACAAGCGCCTGAGACCAACTTCGGGCAACTCTTTGCGCCGGCGGAACCCTCCGCCGGCGCTTCTTGTTCTGCAGATTTACCGATTGAGGAAGTTTACGATTATGAAAAAAAGAACATTGGGAAAGACGGCCACCGAGGTTTCTGAAATCGGCCTTGGATGCTGGCAGTTCGGCGGTGATTTTGGGGCCATCGACGACGACCGTGCGTTTGCCGTTCTGTCAGCCGCCAGCGAGGCCGGCGTCACATTCTTCGACACGGCAGATGTCTATGGCGGCGGTCGCAGCGAAAGCATCATCGGTCGCTACCTGAAGGATGCGTCGGCTTCGCCCATGGTGGCGACAAAGGTCGGCCGCTCGGCGGAACTCTTTCCGCACAACTACGGCCAAGATGCGATCCGTGACCACCTGCTGGCCTCCGCCGAACGGTTGGGAACGGACACGCTCGATCTCGTTCAGTTGCACTGCGTGCCGACCGAAGTGCTGCGCGACGGCGCCATCTTCGACATCATGGACCGCCTGACCTCCGACGGCCTGTGTCGGAACTGGGGCGCCAGCGTCGAGACGGTTGAAGAGGCGAAAATCTGCCTCGAACAGGAGAGCCTCGCGTCGCTGCAGATCATCTTCAACCTGTTTCGTCAGGATGCCGCCTGGGAGCTTTTCCCGCAGGCGGAAGCAGCCGGGGTCGGCATCATCGTGCGATTGCCGCTCGCGAGCGGGCTCTTGACTGGCAAGTTCGCCGCCGACACGACGTTTGAGGCAGGGGACCACCGCAACTACAATCGCGACGGCGCCGCGTTCTCCGTCGGTGAGACCTTCTCGGGGATCGAGCTTGCAACCGGGGTTGGGCTGGTCGAGGACCTGAAGCCGCACGTTCCGCCGGGTTGGAGCATGGCGGATTTCAGCCTGCGCTGGATCCTCGACCATCCCGCCGTCAGCAGCATCATTGCCGGCTGCTCGCGGCCCGAGCAGGTGCAGGCCAATGCGCGCGCGTCCGAGCTTCCACCGCTGTCGGAAGACGTCCATGCCCGCCTAAAGGAGTTCTATCTCGACAAGGTGCGCCAGACGATCCGCTGTCCTGTTTAGCAACGGGTCACAAACTGCCGGCGGCGAGCGTCAACGTCTGATTTAAATCGGTTGAAATCCAGAATGGCTTCTTTTAATAGGCGTCTGAAATTCGTATTCGGACGCAGAGAGGTGGTAGTGTCTTAACGGGCAGGTTGCCGCTCGCCCCGATCGTGTAGACGGTTTCGGACAAAAGGGCAGACCCTATGAAACGTTCGCAAGTCAACGAAACGCTCCTCGCCGCCGATGACTTCATCCGCTCCTTTGGCTTTCTCCTGCCGCCTTTTGCCTACTATGCACCGGGCGAGATGCAACGGCGCAAGGATGAACTCGGCGGTATCATCGGCGCTCGTCTCGGCTGGGACATCACCGATTACGGCCTGGGCCGTTTCGATGAACTCGGCCTGTTTCTCTTCACCACGCGCAATGGCTCGCCGGAGGACCTGAAGAAGGGCACCGGCATGTGCTATGCGGAGAAAATCATGATCTCACGACAGGATCAGATTTCTCCGATGCACCGGCATATCGTGAAAACCGAAGACATCATCAATCGCGGCGGGGCGAGACTCGCTATCCAGATGTTTGAATCGGACGGCGAGGGGGCTCTTGACGAGGGGGCACCGGTGCCGGTTGCGACAGATGGTATCCCGCGGACACTGAATGCCGGCGACACTCTGGTGCTGGAGCCCGGCGAAAGTGTCACTCTGCACCCCGGCAATTGGCACAAATTCTGGGGTGAGGGCGGTGACGTCCTGATCGGCGAGGTTTCGACGGTCAATGACGATCTGACCGACAACATCTTTCAGGAACGGATCGGGCGGTTTTCCGACATCGAAGAAGATGTCGAGCCGGTCCACCTTCTGGTCTCCGACTATGATCGGTGGCTGGCATGATCGTTTGCTGCGGAGAGGCCCTGATCGATATGTTGCCGCGCGCATTGCCGGACGGGTCTGCCGTTTTGCTCCCGGCAACGGGCGGAGCGCTCTACAACACGGCCATCGCATTGGGGCGGCTTGACGTTCCCACCGGTTTCTTTTCCGGTCTGTCGACGGACATGTTCGGGCGACAGCTGGAAGCCGATCTGCTGAACTCCCGTGTCGATGCCTCTTACTGCGCCCGGTCCGCTCGACCCACGACGCTGGCCTTCGTTGAGCTGACCAACGGCAACGCCACTTATACCTTCTATGATGAAGGTACCGCCGGACGCATGTTGTCTCCCGAGGATCTGCCGACGTTTGATCAAAGTGTCGAAGCACTTCATTTCGGTGCCATCAGTCTGATCCCGGAGCCCTGCGGCGGGACCTATGAACGGCTGCAGGAACGCGAAGCCGGTTCTCGAGTCATTTCGTTCGACCCGAACATCCGGGCCAATTTTATCACCGACGAGGAGGCTCACCGCGAGCGCATGCGCCGGATGATCGCCAAAAGCGATATCGTCAAAGTGTCGGACGAGGATCTCGAGTGGATTGAACCGGCTACGGATGCGGAAACGGCGATCAAGGCATGGATTGAGGCTGGCACCTCGGTGGTCGTTTTGACTGAAGGGTCTGACGGTGCACGAGCCATAACTGCCGCCGGTGACGTTCATGTACCGGCGGTCCGCGTCGACGTTGTCGACACCGTCGGGGCTGGAGACAGCTTCGTTGCAGGATTTCTGGCAGGACTGAGAGCCGATGGGCTGTTGTCAAAATCGGCCCTGCGGAGTTCCGAACCCAACGCGCTTCGCGAACCCCTGGAACTTGCGTCCAAGGTGGCAGCGTTCGTGGTAGCCCGCGCCGGTGCCAATCCGCCGTGGGCACATGAACTGACCTAGAAATCGGATAATCGTTTTGACCGTACCGCGTACAACACCATGAAGATCAGGGTTGTGCAGGGCGATATCACGACGGTGGAGTTGGACGCGGTCGTCAACGCGGCCAATTCCTCGCTGCTGGGCGGCGGCGTCGACGTTGCGATCCACCGGCGCGGTGGTCCAGCCATTCTCGAAGCCTGCAAAGCCATTCGCGCCAGTCAGGGCGGATGCGCAACCGGCGAGGCCGTGATCACAACGGCCGGCAACCTTCCGGCGCAGTACGTCGTTCACACGGTAGGACCCGTCTGGCAGGGTGGCGGGCAAAATGAAGCGCAACTGCTCACCAGCTGCTACACGGCAAGCCTCGACCTGTGCGTACAAAACGGCATCAGAAGTGTCGCATTCCCGAATATCAGCACCGGTGTGTTTGGCTTTCCAAAACAACCGGCTGCCGAAATCGCCGTTGCCGCAGTGAACGGTTTTGGCGATCTCGCAATGTTGAGCGATGTGGTGTTCGTGTGCTTCGACGCTGAGAACCTGTCTCTCTACAAAGCGTTGCTCCACTGAAATCTGACTGAATTCTGGCTTCGAATCGCAACTTGCTGTCTAATCACAGTCGATTCGTTCACTGGAGCGAAGCGGTTGCGAAGCAGGTGGTGCGTACGAGGGGCCACCAATGCGTTCAATGATTTCGGTAGCGAGTGGGGTAGACGGCAATCGTGTTGTTGCCAGCTGGCTGTTTCTTGACAGTCGGCTCCGGGTTCAATCGTGAGGCGGGGGGCGTGCCGCGCTGGGCGGTCGCAAGATGAAGACGATGTCCAATCAGACCGGAAGAACTCAACAAAGCCTGTTCCTGATCATGGCCGTTCTGGGCAGCATCAACCTGGTCAACTACATGGACCGTGTGCTGTTTTCGCTCATGGTCGAGCCGGTAAAGGCGGAACTTGAACTGTCCGATTCCCAGATGGGCCTGTTGGGCGGTTTTGCCTTCGCAGCGGCCTACGCGGTCTTCGGACTGGTAGCCGGTCGATTGGCCGACAGCTTCAACAGAATCCGCTTGATCGGCGCCGCGCTGACCATCTGGAGCGCTGCAACGGCCGCTTGCGGACTTGCCACCACTTTTGCCCAGATGTTCGCGAGCCGGCTGGCGGTTGGCGCCGGCGAAGCCGGCTGTGTTCCGGCCGCGCAGTCGATCATATCCGACATTGCGCCGGCCAAGCGGCGCGCCTTTCTCATTTCGGTGTTTACCGGCATTGGCACGCTCGGAACTCTGATCGGCATCATCCTTGGCGGGATCCTGATTGAATCCCTGGGTTGGCGAACAACCTTCATCGTTTTCGGTGTGTTCGGCTTTTTCCCCCTCATTCTGGTCCTGTTCGTGTTGCGTGAGCCGCGCAGCAGCCGAGCCGAGGCAGCAACGACCACGATCAATTGGCGGGCGGATGTGGTCGAAATGCTGAAACAGCGGGAGACCCAGATCCTGCTCATCGCCATTCCGATGATCTACACCCTGGCCGGCGTCGGCACCTGGATCCCTGCATTTTTTCAGCGAACCTACGGCATCAACACCGAAGAGTTCGCACGCGCGGGCGGCGCGCTGCTCGGTATCGGATTGATCTTGGGAACATTCGGCGGCGGCTTCATCGCCAATCGGCTGGTGGCCCGCGATATGCGCTGGGAATTCTGGTGGACCGCGCTGTCCTGCTCATTGGCCATGCTGCCGCTTCTCGTGGTTTATCTCGTCAACGATATTGCCATTGCTTATGCGGGCCTGTTCGCAGCCTTCTTTCTGGCTGGAACCAGCTTTGGCCCGTCGATGGCTTGCCTGCATACAGTGACAAAACAGTCGATCCGCGCGACAGCTGTTGCATCCATGGTGTTCACAACTTCGCTGATCGCCTACGGCGCTGTTCCGGCGCTGATCGGTGTACTCAGCGACGTTTTCGCCGGCATGGGGATCAGCGCGACAGACGGAACGTCGCTGCAATATGCGTTGCTGCTCAGCATGGTGCTGTCACCAATCGCCAGCATCCTGTTCGTCATCGCGGCGAAAATCGCATTCGCTGATGGCAGCCTCCAGGCGGCGGCCGATCAGGCAAATTGATCCAGAAAACGCATGACGGCTGACCGCATGTCGGGTGTCTCGACGTGCCCGGTCTTCGGCGATTGAAGAACAGTCAAATTGTCTGACGCGTTGGCGCGCCGATAGGCTTCGCGCAGCGTTTCCAATGCCGGTTCAACAGCCGAAGGCGGTGTCAGCGGGTCGGTCACGCCATAGGCGACCAGTTGCGGCCTCGGTGACACGAGCGATGCTATGTCGGCCATGTCAAAGTGGTTCAACAACCCAGGCACCGTCATGTAGTGCCCGTGAAGATCATGGGCGCCGGATCGGATCAAGGGCTGCAGATTGGCAAAGGCGCACAGGTGCGCCACGCCTGCAACGCGACTGTCGAGCGCCGCCAGCCAATAGGCATGGGTGGCGCCCATGGATAGCCCGAGTGTCGCGATCCTTCCGGCATCCACGTCGTCGCGTGCCGCCAGGTAATCCAGGGCCGCGGACAAGTCAGCAAGCATGTGGCCGAATAGGGGCTTCCCATGCCACAGCCCAGCCTTTGACAAATGGTCTTCGCTGCCTTCTGCGGCACGGGCATTGTGGCCGGGCATGTCGATACTGAGGACGACATGGCCCGAGGCCACCAGGGCAGGGCCGTAAGGCGCCTCCAATGCTGGACGTCCTTCGAGCAGTTCTCGCCGGCCGATGTCGTGACGGTTGCCATGGGCATGACAGTAAAGAACGGCCGATCCCGGATGGGTTCGTTCCAGCGGGCACAAAAGGGTTCCAGGGATGGTGCCCGCCACAGTCTCGATGTGAACCTCTTGCCTGAGAAATTGCTGCTCTTGGACTGACGCGACAACCGTACCGCCGAGACCAGCCGGTGGTTGGCCTGTTTGGCCAAGCAAACTCCAGAGTTCCGGGGGGCGGGGCGGCATGTTGAAGGTCCTCGGCAAAAGATGGAGTTGCGACACTACTTGTATACTAGTATATAGTCTCCAACGGGAGAGACAAATGAGGCAAACGTGGAGGTGGTTCGGCCCGGTCGATCGAACGTCGTTGAGCGACGTGCGGCAGGCTGGAGCAGAGGGGATCGTTACCGCTCTGCATGATCACGCGCCAGGCCGCGTCTGGTCGGCGGACGCCATTGCCTCTCGTCAACGCGAAGTGTCGGTGGCAAATGATGGATCGTCGACCGGGCTGACCTGGGAAGTGGTCGAGAGCCTTCCGGTATCCGAAGCCATCAAGACCAAGTCCGGGCCCTGGCGGGAGCACCTCACGGCCTACAAGGACAGTTTGACCAACCTCGCCGAAGCGGGGATTCAGACAATCTGCTACAATTTCATGCCGGTCATCGACTGGACCCGCACGGATTTGGCTGCACCAATGCCGCACGGCGGCACCGCCATGCGTTTCGATGTTTTCGATTTTGCCGCATTTGATCTGCATATTCTGGAGCGCCCGGCAGCCCGCGAGGAGTTCCCCGAACCGATCCGGGCAGAAGCGCGGCGCAGGCATGATGCGATGGACGACGCCGCGAAATCGAAGCTTGCCAGCAACATTACGGCCGGTCTGCCGGGTGCGGCCGAGCATTGGACCCTCTCTTCCCTGCGTGAAAAGCTCGAGGATTATGCAAAGGTTGATGCACAAGGCCTGCGCAACAATTATATCGATTTTCTGTCAGAAATCATTCCCCATGCACAGCGCCTTCAGATGCGGATGTGTTGCCACCCGGACGATCCGCCGTTCCCGCTTTTGGGTCTGCCCAGGGTGATGTCTACAGCAGAGGATTTCGAAACGATTCTAGCCGCAGTGGACAGTCCGGCAAACGGCCTGACATTCTGCACCGGATCGCTGGGCGCCCGGGCGGACAACGATATTCCGGCGATGGTGAGGCGTTTCGCACCGCGCATCCACTTTGCCCACCTTCGCAATGTCACTCGCGATGACGACGGACTTCCGTGTTCGTTCTTCGAAGATGAACATCTGGCCGGCCAGACCGACATGATCGCCGTTTTGCAGGCTTTTCTGGACGAGGAAGTCCGTCGCCGCGACAGCGGTAGGGAGGATCATCAGATCCCCATGCGCCCCGATCACGGTCAGGACATTCTCGACGACATCGGAAGAGGCGCACAGCCGGGCTATCCGGCGGTCGGCCGTCTGAAGGGCCTTGCCGAATTGCGTGGTGCGATGAAAGCGCTCGAGTCGGTCGCTGGTGCACGGGTAGGTGCCGGGGCTTCAAGGGAGGCAGTCGGTGCCGCGCTTGAGTCCTGAGGCCGCTTCGTTCGACATGCGGGCGGCGTTGGATGACGTGGCCATCGACCGATCACGCTCGATTGCGCCGCAGATCTACGACGCGCTCCGGACACGCATCATCGACAATCGATTCCCGCCCGGTACTGCGCTGAGTGAAAGCGAAGTGGCGCGCTTCTGTGACATCAGCCGAACGCCGCTGCGTGCGGCCATCCAGGACCTGGCGGGAGAGGGGCTTATCATCGTGCGCCCGCAGGTCGGTTCGGTCGTGGCGCCCTACAATGCCGCCAGGGTGCGCGAGGCGATCTTCATTCGCGCCGCGATCGAGGCCGCCATTGCGCGACGGCTGGCGGAAACCGGTATCGATGAATCGGCGTTGGTGCCGATCCTGGCTGCTCAGGAAGCGGCGGCCGCCCGAGACGATTACCGGACGTTCTTTCGCTATGACGAGCAATTCCACCAGATATTGGCGCAAATGGCGTCAGTGCCGAATGCATGGCAGATGGTGCAGTCGGTCAAGGCGCATATCGACCGACAGCGCCTGCGTCTGATGTCGACCATCGTCGGCCGGTCGCAACAGGCCTATGACGATCACATAAAGCTGCTTGAATGCATCAAGCGCGGCGACGCCAGCGGCGCGGCTGCGGAAATGCGAAACCATGTCAACTCGGCTCTGGAAGCCGTGGAGACGGAAGAGGGCAATCCCTAGCGGGCCGATTACGGCTTGTTCAGGATGCAAACGTGTACTAGTATACAAGTAACCAAAGGGAGGAGAAATCCAGATGAAAACTCAGCTTCACACACTCTTGCTTGCGGGCGCCGCTGCCCTGGCGATGACGGCGGGCAGCGCGCTTGCCGATACCGAGTTGCGGATCACCTGGTACAATGACGGTAACGAAGGCGAGGTTCTCCGCGACATCCTCGATCGCTACGAGGCAAACAATCCGGACGTCACAGTGACGCTCGATGTTGTGCCCTATAAGGCGATCCTGGAAAGCCTACCGGTGCAACTGGCCGCAGGCGACGGACCTGACCTCGCTCGTGTCACAGACCTCGGCGGTCTGTCGGAGCATTACCTTGACCTGACGCCGCACATTTCGGATGCGGCTTACTGGAACGAGAATTTCGGTCCGTTCCTCAAGTGGCTTCGGGCACCGGGCGACGACAGCTCGATTGCCGGCTTCATGACGCAGCTGACCGTGACCGGTCCTTACGTGAACAAGACCTTGTTCGAGCAGGCCGGTGTGGATCTGCCAGGCGAGGGCGCGACCTGGGACGACTGGGCCAAGGCTGTGAACGAAGTGGCCGGCAAGCTGGACATTCCGATTCCGATGGCCTGGGACCGCTCCGGCCACCGTGTATCCGGTCCGGCAATCTCCATGGGCGCCAAGATGTTTGACGCCGAGGGCAACCCGGCGCTCGTCGATGACGGCCTCAAGGCCATGACCCAGCGTCTTTACGACTGGCACCAGGACGGAACCATGGCCAAGGAGCTTTGGGGCTCGGTCTCCGGTTCGCAATATCTGGGTGCCAACGAAGACTTCGCCAATGCTCAGGTGGCCATGTACATGAGCGGTTCCTGGCAGATCCCGCAATTTGCTGACAAGATCGGCGATGCCTTTGACTGGTGGGCTGTTCCGGCTCCCTGCGGACCGGCTGCCTGCACGGGCATGCCCGGTGGTGCCGCTCTTGTGGCGATGAAGGACACGGACCATCCGGCGGAAGTCGGCAAGCTGATGGACTATCTGTCCAGCGAAGAGGTCCTCAACGAGTTCTACGGCCGTACGCTGTTCATTCCAGGTCACCTCGGACTGGCGGCCAGCGGCGTTGACTTCGACACGGAAGATCCGCGCGCAAAGCACGCGCTGCAGACATTTGCGGCGGCGGTTCCGGGCATTTCCCCGACTGCATTCGACCTGCAGGGCTATGTCTACAACCGGGTCATGTTCAATGCGTTGATCTCTCGTCTCGGCGAAGCCATCGTGGGCGAATTGACGCTCGACCAGGCTTACGACCGCATGACGCAGGACGTCGAGCAGCAGATCGCCGAGAAGAAACGCGGCGGCTGATCGACACCTCGATCCGTATTTCAAGCACTGCTCCGGGCGCGCTCATTGCCGCGCCCGGACTGCGGAACTTTGAACAATAGGCTCGATCCGATCCGATGACGCATGACAACCCGACACAACCGGAAACGGTCAGCTTCGGCGACCGCTTCAACGAACTGGCTGCATGGCCCATGCGTGTCCTGTTCGGGCTGCTCGACGTGCCGTTCAGGGCGTTGCAGCGGCTGCTCGGCATCGGTCGCATGCCGTACGTGTTCCTGCTTCCGAACCTGATATTTTTCGGCCTGTTCGTGGTCGTGCCGTTGTTCATCAATTTTGCCTTTTCGGTAACGGGCGGCACCAACCTTTTCCTCGGCGACCGTCCTTATGTCGGCGGCGAGCAATACGGCTACCTGGCCAACTGCGGCAACTATCTCGACCCGTCGAGCTGCCGGGAGGACCGGTTCTGGCGCGGCATTTACAACACCATGATCTTCGTGTTCTTCCAGGTCGCATTCATGGTGCTGTTTTCGCTGGTCACGGCGCTGATCCTCAACCGCGAGATCCGCGGCCGCGGATTCTTCCGCGCTGCATTCTTTTTCCCGGTGTTGCTGTCTCCGGTCGTCGTGGCTTTGATCTGGAAGTGGATCCTGCTGCGCGACGGTGTGCTCAACGCCGGCCTTGTGTCGATCGGCATCGACAAGATCCTGTTCTTCGTCGACCCGAACTGGTCGATGTTCTGGGCAATCTTCGTCTCCATCTGGGCCCACATGGGCTTCTATACGCTGATCCTGCTGGCTGGGCTGCAAGCCATACCGCCGGACCTCTACGAGGCCGCCGAAATGGACGGCACGCGCCGCGAGCGTGTGTTCTGGCGCATCACTCTGCCGCTGCTGTGGCCCAATCTGCTGGTCGTCATCGTGCTGGCGCTGATCAAGGCGGTTCAGATCTTCGACGAGGTCTTCGTTCTTACCGGCGGTGGGCCGGGCACGGCGACACAGTTCATTGTCCAGTACATCTACACGACCGGTTTCTCCAACCAGGTCCAGAACTTTGGTCTTGCGGCGGCCGCCTCGGTCGTTCTCGGTGTCGTTCTCTTTGTTCTGACACTGGTTCAACTGGCCGTGACGCGACGCAAGGAGGATGGCTGACATGGCCGATGCACAGACACTCTCCCGCCGCTCACTGCCCGCCATGCTGACTGCCCGACGCGGTGGCGCCTCCTGGCACTGGACCGATATCTTCACTTACGTCTACCTGTTCTTCGGCGTGTTGCTGATGTTCGGGCCGGTCATCTGGTTGGCGCTCTCGTCGTTCAAGACACCGGCAGGCCTGCTTGAGTTTCCGCCGACTTTGTTGCCGCTCGGTCAGATCGAGGTTGAGGTCGAAGGCCACGACAAGCCGTTGCCGCTCTACAAGGTGACGATGGAGGACGGTAGCGTTCGCGAACTGGCGCAGATCCGCCGCATCGGAATCATCGCCCAGATGGTCGATCCGGCTGAACCCGACACAAGCATCAAGGTTCCCATTGCCAGCCGCGAACCAATCCGTGAATTTCGGGTGGCATGGGAGAACTACACCAAGCCTCTCGAGCGCTTCAACTTCCTGACGTACCTCAACAATTCGGTGATCGTCACCGTCGTGGCGACGCTGATCACACTGCTGATCAACTCAATGGCCGCCTACGGACTGGCAATATACGAATTCAAGGGGCGCAACGCGGTGATGCTGTTTGTCATCGGCACTTTGATGATCCCGATCACCATCATACTTGTGCCCGCCTATCTGGTCGTCACGCAGCTCAACATGGTCAACACGTTATGGGCGGTCATTTTGCCGGGGGCGGCGACACCAACCGGTGTGTTCCTCTTGCGCCAGTATATGCTGACCCTGCCACGCGACCTCATCGAAGCGGCACGAATGGACAAGGCCAGCGAATGGGCGATCTACTGGCGCATCGTGCTGCCGTTGTCACTGCCGGCGATTGCGGTTCTGGCCATCTTCTCGGTCATGTGGCGCTGGAATGACTTCCTGTGGCCATTGGTCGTGCTCAATCGCAGCGAGGTTTACACCCTGCAGATCGGCCTCAATGCCTTCCAGGGCGAACTCGACGTGCAGTGGCACTACGTTCTGGCCATGACCGTCGTCACGTTGATCCCCGTGGCATTGGTCTTTGCCTTCCTGCAGCGCTTCATCACCACCGGCATCGCCTCGACGGGGATGAAATGACGCGACCGCTGATTTTCATGGATCCGTTTCCCCGCACAGAGGAGATGGTCTACACCGCCGATGCGGCGCAGGCACTCGACCAACTGGGCGAGGTGGTCAGCCATTTCGGAGGAAGAGCGCCGGATTCGTTGGTGGAATCCGTGCTGCCACGCGCGGAAATCATCATCGGCCAGACGGCGATGCCGAAGGAGCGGTTGGACCGCGCACCCAATCTTCGGGCCATTCTCAACGTCAAGGCAAACTGGGAACCCAACATCGACTACGCAGAAGCCCAGGCGAGGGGCATTCACGTGCTGTCCGCGGCCCCCTCGATGGCGCCGGCCGTTGCGGAATATTGCCTTGGACAGGCGATTTCGCTCTCCCGTGGACTGACGGAAGGCGATCGCCTGTTTCGTACCGGTGGCGAAAGCTATGGAATTGCCGGCGCCCGGCACCACTACGGCCTGCTTGGAACCACGGTTGGCGTTATCGGCTTCGGCAATCTCGGCCGTGAACTGGTGCCGCTTCTTCGACCGTTCGGTGGTTCCATCCTCGTACACGATCCGTGGCTATCCGATGACTATCTTCGCACTCAGAATGTCGAGCCCGTGCCTTTAGCCGAGCTGCTGTGCCAGGCGCGCATTGTGTTCGTCCTGGCGGGCGTGACGACGGAAAACGAGGGCTTCCTCGATCGCCCGATGCTGGAACGGATCCAACCGGATTCCAGCGTGGTGCTTGCCAGTCGTGCCGAGGTGGTGGATTTCGATGCGCTGGTCGAGATGGGAGCGTCCGGACACCTGCGGGTGGCGATCGACGTCTTTCCGGAAGAGCCGGTACCGGCCGACCATCCGATCCGCCAATCTGACAGGATCTTGTTTACTGCCCATATCGCCGGAGCGTTGAAGGCGTCCTACGCCCGCATTCGTTCGGCGATGCTCGATGATGCCGCACAGATCCTCAAGGGTCTGCCGCCCATGCGCATGCAGCGCGCCGTGCCGCAACAGGCGGCCATTTCGCGCAGCCGATAGGAAGACCGATGACCGAAATCCTCCTGAAAAATGTCAAAAAAGCCTACGGCGAAGTCGAGGTGATCCACGGCATTGACCTCGACATTCAAAGCGGCAAATTCGTTGTCTTTGTCGGGCCGTCCGGCTGCGGCAAGTCGACCCTTCTGCGCATCATTGCCGGGCTCGAGGGTGTGACGTCCGGTGACGTCGTGATCGACGGCGACGTCGTCAATTCGGAACCGGCATCCGAACGCGGTCTTGCCATGGTGTTCCAATCTTACGCGCTCTACCCGCACATGTCGGTCTACAAGAACATGGCCTTCGGACTGGAAAACTCCAAGATGCCGCGCGAAGAGATCGAACGCCGGGTGAATGACGCGGCGGCGATGCTGCAGATTACGCCCTATCTCAAGCGCCGGCCCAAGGCGCTGTCCGGCGGCCAGCGCCAGCGCGTTGCCATTGGCCGCGCTATCGTGCGCGATCCCAAGGCCTTCCTGTTCGACGAGCCGCTGTCCAATCTCGACGCGGAATTGCGGGTCGCCATGCGCAAGGAGTTGGCGGCGCTGCACGCCAAGCTCGGCGGCACCATGATCTATGTGACGCATGACCAGGTCGAGGCGATGACTCTCGCCAACACGATCGTCGTGCTCAATTCCGGTCGGATCGAGCAAGTTGGTCCGCCGCTGGAGCTCTACAATACACCGCAAAACACCTTCGTGGCAGGCTTTATCGGGTCTCCGCGGATGAACCTGATTGACTCCACGGTGGCTGCGGCCAATGGCGGCTTCGAGCTGGTGGCTGGCGAACAGCGAGTGTCCATCCCGCCGCTTGGCGGGGTCTCTGCAAATGACAGCGTCACCTTCGGCGCGCGGCCCGAGCACATCGAGATTGTCGAAGAGGCCGATGCGGATATCTCTGCCGTAGTTGATCTTTCCGAACAGCTTGGTGGCGAGACCTATCTCTACTGCACACCAGAAGGCATGCAGCAGTTGACGGTCCATCAGCTCGGACAGTTGCCGATTGAGCGCGGTCAGCGGATCTTCTTGCGCTTCGACCGCAGTTGCATGCACCTGTTCGACGGCGCTGGCCAGGTCATAGCAAACGGCGTCTCGTAATGGCTGATAATCCGATCGGAGTGGGTGTCGTCGGAACCGGAATGGCGGCGACACCCCATGCGAAATCCCTGCAGGATCTGGCGGAACTCGCGCCGGTGCGTGGCGTATTCTCCCGTGACCCCGGAAAGCGAACGGCCTTTGCCGACCGCTTCGGTTTTCCGGCAGCGGATTCGATCGATGCGCTTGCCGACGATCCCGAAATCGGTGCGGTGATCCTGATCACGCCACCCAATCAGCGCCTCGATCTGGTTCGACGTTTCGCCGAGGCCGGCAAACACATCCTGATGGAAAAGCCGGTTGAGCGAACAACGGCTGCCGCCGAGGAAATCGTGCAAATCTGCGACGACAATGGAGTCCGGCTCGGGATCGTGTTCCAGCACCGTTTCCGGCAGGCCTCGCAGGCGCTTCAGCAACGCATTGCCAGCGGTGCCCTGGGAGCAGTCGGCATTGTCCAGGTATCCGTACCCTGGTGGCGCGAACAGGCTTACTACGACGAGCCGGGCAGGGGGACCTACGAGCGCGATGGCGGCGGAGTGTTGATCAGCCAGGCCATCCACACGCTGGACCTGATGCTGAGCCTCACTGGGCCCGTCGCGGAAGTGCAAGCGGTCGCGGCGACATCGCCGTTCCACAGCATGGAATCAGAAGATTTCGTTGCCGGCGGCATGCGTTTCGCCAATGGCGCAAGCGGCGCCCTGATGGCAACGACCGCGGCCTTTCCGGGTGACGCGGAGTCGATCACCATCGGCTGTGAGCGGGCCAGCGCCCACCTGCAGTCAGGAACGTTGACGGTGTCCTGGCGCGATGGCCGGACAGAGACGGTGGGCGAAGCTGCCGGGACCGGTGGCGGTTCCGATCCAATGGCCTTTCCGCATGACTGGCATCGCGATCTGATCAACGACTTCATCACCAGTGTGCGTGAAGGCCGCGAGCCCACGGTTTCCGGTCGCCAGGCGCTCGGCGTGCATCATCTCATTGACGCTTTGGTGACATCCTCCCGCGAGCGCAAAGCCGTCACTGTCGTCTCAAACCCACCTGCCTGAGGCATGTCCATGTCAGACCTTACACTCGCCGTGATCGGCGTCGACCATCGTCATATCTACGGTCAATTGGCCGGTATGCTGTCCGCCGGAGGCCGCTGTGTCGGCTGGTGGACGGAGGGAGATCCGCATCCGGTCGAGGGCTTTGTCAAACGCTTTCCCGATGTTCCGCGGGTCGACGATCGCCGGCGACTGTTGGACGATCCGGATGTCGATCTGGTTCTGATCGCGGATATTCCTGCGCGCCGCGCCGAGAGGGCGATCGAAGCCATGCGTGCCGGCAAGGACGTCATGACCGACAAGCCCGGTTGCACTTCGCTTGATCAGCTTGAGGAACTGCGCCGGACGGTCGCAGAAACCGGGCGAATATGGTCCGTCGATTTTTCCGAACGGTTCGAAACGCCGGCTTCGATCAAGGCGGCGGAACTGGTGCGCGACGGCGCAATCGGCAAGGTCGTTCAGACAGTCGGCCTCGGCCCGCATCGTCTCAACCGGGCGACGCGGCCTCCGTGGTTCTTCGACCGGTCGCAATATGGCGGCATACTTTGCGATATCGCCTCGCATCAGATCGACCAGTTCATGTTTTTCACCGGATCCGAGGACGCGCAGATCGTGACCTCGAGCGTCGGCAATTTCGCCAATCCGGGCGACCCGGGACTTGAAGATTTCGGTGAAATCCTCATTCGCGGCGACGATGCGCAGGGCTACATTCGCGTCGACTGGTATACCCCGGACGCGCTGCCCACCTGGGGCGATGGCAGGCTGACCATTCTCGGGACGGAAGGGACGATCGAACTGCGGAAATATGTCGACATCGCCGGTCGCCCGGGAACCGATCACGTTTTTCTGGTCAACGGAACGGTGTGCGAACATATCGACGCCTCGCAGGAGAAGCTGACCTATTTCGACAATCTGGCGGCTGACGTTCGCGATCGCACCGAAACCGCGATGGGCCAGGCCCATTGCTTCAGGGTGACCGAACTGGCGATCCAGGCGCAGGCGCAGGCCACCCAGCTAGGGCATCTGCGGGGCTGATCGATGCTGTCGGTGGCCATTTTAGGCGCCGGTATCGGCGCCAAACATCTTGAGGGTTATGGCGTGCTCCCGGAGAGTTACCGGGTCGCATTCATATGCGACCTGGATCTCGAAAGGGCGTCCGAACTGGCGGCGAAGGCGCCCGGCTGCCAGGCCGTTACTGACCTTGACGCGGTGCTGCAACATCCGGAGGTCGACATCGTCGATATCTGTCTCCCGCCTCACCTGCACGGGCCGGTAGCGCTGCGGGCGATGGCTGCCGGCAAGCATGTCATTTGCGAAAAGCCGGTCGCCGGCAGTGTCCTGGAAGCGGATGGAATTGCCGCCGCGGCAAAGGAATACAAACAGCTTTTCGTTCCGATCTTTCAATACCGGTACGGGCGGGAGCTCTACCGGCTTGCTGCCCTGAAGGAACGCGGTCTGACCGGCCGGCCGCTGGTGGCAACGCTGGAAACCCACTGGGATCGGGGCGCCGACTACTACGCCGTCGACTGGCGCGGCCGATGGTCAAGCGAGCGCGGCGGAGCCGTGTTGGGCCATGCGATCCACATCCACGATCTGGTCACCCGGTTTTTCGGTCCCGTGACGGCGCTGTCGGCGATGCTCGACACGCGGGTCAATCCGATCGAGACCGAGGACTGTGCTGCCATTTCGATGACCACGGAATCAGGCGGGCTGGTCACGTCATCGGTGACGCTGGGAAGTGCAGGCGACATGTCGCGGCTGCGGTTGGCATTCGAGAACCTGACTGCAGAGAGCGGCCGCGATCCCTATGCGCCAGGGAATGCGCTTTGGTCCTTCGTGGGACGGGGAGAGCAGGAGCAGATTGCCATCGATGCAGCCCTGAAGGAGATCGATGCCGAGCTGGAAGGGCGCCCCTCCGGGTTCGCGGGCCAGTTCGACGCCATTGCCCGCCGGCTCGCTGGCGAGCAGGCCGATATGGTCGGAGTTGAGGACGGAGTTCGCTCAATCGAAACCGTGGCAGCAATTTACCACGCCGCCCGGACGGGCACGCGGGTCACATTGCCGCTCGACCGCTCGCTACCGGTCTGTGCCGATTGGGTACCACAGGAGTACAAAGCCGGATGACCATGACGCTGAACCACCCGGACCGGTTCTTCCCGCCCGATCCCGGGGTGAGAGCCATTGCCCGGGCGCTCTATGACGGCATCAAGGATCTGCCCGTCATCAGCCCGCACGGGCACACCGATCCGCGCTGGTTTGCGGAAAACGAGCCCTTCTCGGATCCCGCCTCGCTGCTGGTAACCCCCGACCATTATGTGGTCCGCATGCTGATCAGCCAGGGAGTGGGGTTCGAGGAACTGGGTGTGGCGCCGCTCGACGGCACTCGGCTGCCGATCGACAGCGAAGCCGTCTGGCATTGTTTCGCAAAGCACTATCATCTGTTTCGCGCCACGCCCACGCGCCTGTGGCTGGATCACACATTCGAAACCCTGTTCGATTTGCATGATCCGTTGGGGCCGCAGACCGCCGATCACTATTACCGGCGCATTGCCGATTGCCTGGCGACGGACGCCTATCGGCCAAGGGCGCTGTTTGAGCGTTTTGGCATTGAGGTCCTGGCAACCACCGAGAGCGCCGTGGACGAGTTGCGCCACCACGCGGCGCTGAAGGCGGACGATTGGAGCGGCAGCGTGGTGACAACCTACCGGCCTGACTCGGTTGCCGATCCCGATCACCCGGACTTTCAGCGCGATCTTGAAAAACTCTCCGATCTGACCGGGTGCGACACCCATCGGTGGGATGGGTATCTCGAGGCCCACCGCCGCCGTCGTGCGGTCTTCCGCGAGCATGGGGCGACCGCAACGGATCACGGATTCCAGACCGCCAGCACCGCCGACCTTCCGGAGGCGGAATGCCGATCGCTGTTTGACCGAGTCATCACCGGCCGCGCTGCCGATGGCGAGCATGAGTTGTTTCGCGCCCAGTTCCTCACCGAAATGGCGCGCATGAGCGTTGATGACGGCATGGTGATGCAACTGCATCCCGGATCCTTGCGCAATCACAACGCGTCGGTGTTTGCGAAATTCGGGCGCGACAAGGGCTTCGACATTCCCACCCGAACCGACTACGTCACCGCACTTCAACCATTGCTCAACGCAGTCGGGATGGACCCGCGATTGACGCTCATCATGTTCACGCTGGACGAAACGGCCTATGGACGGGAACTCGCTCCGCTTGCCGGTGCCTATCCGGCACTCAAGCTCGGGCCGGCCTGGTGGTTCTTCGACAGCCCTGACGGCATGCGTCGCTTTCGCGAACTGACGACGGAGACCGCCGGCTTCTACAACACGGTCGGCTTCAACGATGACACCCGGGCGTTTCCGTCTTTGCCGGCGCGTCACGACATGGCGCGGCGCATCGATTGCGCTTTCCTGGCGGAAAGGGTTGCCGATCATCGTCTGCGTGACGACGAGGCCCACGAGATCGCCCGCGATCTGGCCTACGAGCTGCCGAAGAAGGCCTATCGTTATGTCTGACGCGAAGCGACTGTCGAATGCATTGCTTGCAGGATACAAGGGTTCAGCAAGGCTACCTGCGTACGACCGCAACAGCGTTACGCCGGGCGTCGTTCATCTCGGCATTGGCGCCTTTCATCGCGCGCATCAGGCCGTCTACATCGACGACTGTCTGGAGAGCGATCCAAGCTGGGGCATCGTTGGCGCCAGCCTGCGCCGGCCCGATACGCGCGACGCATTGATGCCGCAGGACGGCCTGTACACTCTGGCAGTTCGCGACAGTGAGGAAACCCGCTGCAGGATCATCGGGTCCATCAGCAACATCGTTTGCGATCCTGAAAACCGGCAGGCAATTGCCGCCATAGCGGCGGAGACGACGCGGATCGTCACGCTGACCGTGACGGAAAAGGCCTATTGCCGGGATCCGGCCACCGGCGATCTCGATCTCGACCATCCCGATATTCGAGTCGATCTTTCGGCGGACGCCGGCGCACGGTCTGCTCCGGGCGTGCTTGTCGCTGCCCTTGCCGAACGCCGCATTCGCGGCCTCCCGCCGATCACCGTGGTCAGTTGTGACAACCTGCCGGCCAACGGAAAGACCCTCGCCAGGGTCGTTCAGCAATACTCCGCTGAGAAGGATCCCGGGCTCGCGGCCTGGATCGACGACAATATTGCCTTTCCTTCCACCATGGTCGACCGGATCGTGCCGGCGACCACCGACGAGGACCGCGCCGAGATTGCCGGGTTGACCGGCTATGAGGACGCCTGGCCGGTGATGACCGAGCCGTTCACCCAGTGGGTGATCGAGGACCGTTTCGTGGCAGGACGACCACCGTTCGAAACAGTCGGTGCGGTGATGACGCAGGACGTCATGCCGTTTGAAGAAATGAAACTGCGGCTGCTCAATGGCAGCCACTCCACGCTGGCCTATCTCGGCCTTCAATCGGGACACGAAACGGTCAGCGACGCCATGGCGGACCCGGTTCTGAGGTCGTTTGTCGAGACCATGATGCGCACCGAAATCCTGCCGACGCTGGATGTTCCCGATGTCGATCTCGACGCCTATATCGCCTCGCTGCTTCGACGTTTTGACAATACCGCACTCCGGCACCGCACCATGCAGATAGCCATGGATGGCTCGCAGAAGATTCCGCAACGTCTGCTCGGTACCATTCGCGACCGCAAGGCCGCCGGTCAGCCGCATGACAGACTCACACTGGCAGTGGCGGCATGGATCCGCCATCTGGTGGGAGAGGGGCCGGATGGGGTTCGATACGAAGTTGATGATCCCATGGCAGGGTTGTTCGCTCGGATCGCCGATGAGACCCTGCCAGATACCGCGGCATTCCGCTCGGCCGTCCTGGATCAGGAAGCCGTTTTTGGCAGCGATCTATCGGTCGACGGTCCGTTCCGCGGCGCCGTCCTGGCCCAGCTTCATGTCCTGTTCAATTCGGGTGCGCAGAAAGCCATGAGCGGCATTGCGGGTTGAACGCACCGGCATTCAAGGTTCCGGCCTTACGCATTGATTTTCAAGCGGAAGACTCGAATCGGGGCCGCGGAGTACCCATATCCGGTCAATCTGGACAAACCGTCCGTAAAATCTAAGACTGCTGCTGGGGCATCGACCACCCGGATCACCTGATGTTCCGAGGTGACGATCGACCATGTGCGGCAATGGACGAGAGAAACATGGACTACAAGGATTACTACGAAATTCTTGGCCTGGAACGGACTGCGACGCAGGACGAGATCAAGCGCGCCTATCGCAAACTGGCTCGCAAATACCACCCTGACGTCAACAAGGACGCGGATGCGGAAGCCAAGTTCAAGGAAGCAGGCGAAGCCTATGAGGTCCTGAAGGATACCGAAAAACGGGCCGCCTACGACCAGCTTGGCGCCAATTGGCAATCGGGACAGGATTTCAGGCCGCCGCCGGGATGGGATGAAGGCTTCGAGTTCTCGGGTTCGGGTTTCGAACAGGCTGATCCGGGTGCCTTCAGCGATTTCTTCGAAACGCTGTTCGGCCAGACCCGAGCACAAGGTGCGGGTGGCCGCGCCCGACAGGAGTTTCACGCGCACGGCCAGGACCACCATGCCCGGATCATGATCGATCTGAGGGATGCCTATGAGGGCGCCACCCGCACGATCTCGCTGCGCGCGCCCGAGGTCGATGAAACCGGGCACGTTGTTGTCCGCGATCGCTCGATTCGCGTCAAAATTCCGAAGGGCATTTCCGAGGGGCAGCATATCCGGCTGGCCGGGCAGGGCACGCCCGGCGTCGGCCAGGGCCGCGCCGGAGACCTTTACCTGGAAGTCCAGTTCCAGCCCGATCCCAACTACACGGTCGAGGGAAAGGATGTTTACCTGAACCTCCCGATCGCGCCGTGGGAAGCGGCGCTCGGTGGCAAGGTCAAATGTCCGACGCCCAGCGGCACTGTCGACCTGTCGGTTCCCAAAAACGCCCGCACCGGCCAAAAACTGCGGCTACGTGGCCGCGGCTTACCCGGCAATCCGTCCGGCGACCTTTATGCTGTCCTGCAGATCGCTGTGCCACCGGCGAATACGGACGAGGACAAGGCCTTTTACGAACAGATGGCCCGAGACATGGATTTCGATCCGCGTGCCAAACTGGGGGTCTGACGCATCATGGCCAGAAAATCAGTGAACGTTCTGACCGGCGAAGTCATCGAGGCAGTCAGCCTGGACGAACTCTGCCGTTCCTGCGGCGTCCAGTCGACCTGGATTGTCGAACTGGTCGACGAAGGGATCCTGGAACCGGAAGGAGTCGATCCGTCGACCTGGCGCTTTTCGGCCATCAGCATCACCCGCACCCGCATTGCCTGGCGCCTGCATCAGGATCTCGGCGTAAACCGCCCGGGCATAGCGGTGGCGCTCGATCTGCTGGACCAGCGGCGTGATATGCACGTGCAGTTACAGCGCCTGCTGCACGGGTTGGAGGGTGAGGACCGGGATTAGGTCCCTACGACAATCGGATGTCTTGAAAACCGTTCGGCTGGCTGGGGCGGCTGGATTCGAACCAGCGCATGGCGGTACCAAAAACCGCTGCCTTACCACTTGGCTACGCCCCAAAAACGGCCAGTAAACCGTTAGGGCCGAACGGACCCTGCGTTTATCACTTCAGGTGCAGAATTCAAGCGCTGTGTGAGAAAATCCTGTCGTCGATCTGTGACGTAGCGTGGATCAGGCCGCGCGAAAACGGGCGGTCAACTGAAGTCCGGTGATCGCCATGAACATCAGGAGCCAGATCGGATCCACGCGCCGCAGGAAGAATGTCTCGAGAAACGACAGCATCGTCATGAAGACCAGGATCATCATGAAGAGATCGGCGAGGTTGGCATTGGTCTTATCGCGGCAGGATTTCACGTAGTTCACGGCCGGGGCCACGAAAAGGGCCCATAACAGGACGAAAAAGCCAACGAGGCCCATCGTCAGCGCCATATCCACGAAGTTGTTGTGTCCGTGAACGATGCCGCGGAAATCCCAGTCCCTTTCGAACGGCCTTTCGATCTGCTCGACCGTCGGCGTACCCCAGAAGCTGTCGAAGCCCGTGCCAAACCATGGCCTGACGCCGATGTTTTCCATCCCGTACTGCCACAGCGTCGTGCGGCCGGTGAAGGACGGGTCCGAAAGGATGGCTCGCGTCATCGATGCCCAACCCTCCGAATAGACACTGCCAAGCGTCAAACCGGCGATCATCGCGACAACGACTGCGTAAAGTCCGACCGTCAGCAGCGGCAGGCCGATGACACGTCCCGCCAGGACGATGAAGACGGCAATCGGCAGGAACCCGTTGGTGGTTTTCGAACCCGTCTGGACGACGAAGAAGAGCGCCAGAATGGTGACGATTGCGCCGAGTGCCTGTTGTTTCGAGCGCCAAAGATAGATGCCGAACATGACAAAGACCGACATGACCGGGCCGGCGATGTTCTTGTGGGAAAAGTGCCCGCGCCAAAGGCCGGCATGTTGTGCCTCGTCACCCGTGCCGCCGTGGACGCTGTACCCCGGCAGCAACGCGATACCGACATAGCTGACCGCCATTGCGGTGAGGATTGCAGCTGCCGAAACGCGCTGGAATGACCGTTCGTCGGGAGGTAACAGCACGACACTTGCGGCAAGGATCATGCCGATCAGCGTCAGGATCACCGAGCGGGTGGCCGATGCCGGATCGGGAGCCACGACGATGGAAAATGCCATCACTACGCCGATTGCCAACCACGCCGGGGAAAGGAAGACGCCGAGCAATTTGCGGTTGACCAGCGTCGCCATCGATATGACGGCTACGATGCCTGCTATCAGGAAGCCGATCTGGTTCAGCCGGTCACCGCCAGCGGTCTCGGGCTGCTGAAACAGGCTACCGGCTTCGAACGGCCGCAGCGAAATCATCAGCAGGCTGAAAGCAAGGAATGCAAGGGCGGATGCGGTCAGGCGCGCAGCCTTGACCCGACGATCGGCGGGATCGTCGGGCGGTCCGCTCGCCTCAAGGCGGTGATGTGCCGAAACGGACACGCTCTGTCTGCCTTTCCAAGCGGAAAGCCGCTCAGCCGCAATTCACGTTCCGAAGACAATCACCGATTTACGTTAAATCATCGTTTCGCGCGTGCGGATCAACGATCAGACGACTGCCAGTTGGGGTTGATCCACGGCTCGGCGTTGGACCGAGGGAGCGGCTGACGGCCCAGAATGTGGTCTGACGCCTTTTCGCCGAGCATGATCGATGGCGCGTTGATGTTGCCGTTCGTAATCAGCGGAAAGGTCGATGAATCGGCGACCCGCAACCCGTCGACGCCGATCACCCGGCATTCCGGATCGACAACGGAATCCGCGTCGTCGGCGCGCCCCATCCGGCAGGTGCCGCAAGGGTGATAGGCGCTTTCAACATGCTGAGCGATATAGGAATCCAGCGCTTCGTCCGACTGGACGTCATCGCCGGGCGAGATTTCCTTGCCGCGAAACGAATCGAACGCGGTCTGGCCGAACACCTCCCGGGTCAGGCGGATACAGTGGCGAAAATCCTCCCAGTCGGATCGCTCACTCATATAGTTGAAACGGATGACGGGAGCCGCTTCCGGTCTCGCCGAACGCAGTGTCACGCTGCCGCGCGATTTTGACCGCATTGGGCCCACATGAGCCTGGAAGCCATGCGAGCGGGCCGCCGCCTTGCCGTCATATCGAATGGCAATCGGCAGGAAGTGATACTGGATGTCCGGGTACTTGACCCCGGCCTTGGAACGCACGAAAGCCGCCGCTTCGAAGTGGTTTGTCGTGCCGAGGCCTGATTTGAAGAACAGCCACTCGGCGCCAATTGCTGCCTTGGAGACAAGATTCAGCTTGGAATAGAGCGTGATCGGTTGGGTGCATTCCTGTTGAACGTAAAGTTCCAGATGGTCCTGCAGATTGGCACCGACACCGCGGCGATCAGCGACCACGGGAATACCGTGTTCCTTCAAGTGCGCCGCTGGCCCGATGCCGGACAGCATCAGGAGCTTTGGTGAGTTGAAGGCCGAGGCGCAGATGATGATTTCGCGGTCGGCGCCGACGGTCTCGATCCGGCCGCCGCGTTCGATCTCGACACCAATCGCGCGTCCGTCTTCGATCTTGACCCGACGGGCAAAGCAGCGAACGAGGCGCAGGTTATCGCGCTTCAGCGCTGGCTTCAGATAGGCATTGGCAGCCGACCATCGCTTACCGTTGTGGATGGTCTGCTCCATCAGGCCGAAGCCTTCCTGTTTCTCGCCGTTATAGTCGTCGGTCACCTCGAATCCGGCCTGTCGCCCGGCTTCGATGAAGCTCTTGAACAACGGATTGTCGGCTTTGCCACGGCGCACATGCAGCGGTCCGGATGTCCCGCGCCAGCCCTCCTGTCCGCCGTGCGACGTCTCCATTCGGAGGTAATAGGGCAGTACATCGGCAAACGCCCAGCCGTCGGCACCGGCTTCCGCCCAACTGTTGAAGTCTTCCGCGTGACCGCGCACATAGACCATGCCGTTGATGGAGGAGGACCCGCCGACGACCTTTCCCCGCGGCGCCACCAGCCTTCGTCCGGCCAGATGCGGTTCCGGTTCCGTTTCGTAGCCCCAATCATAGCGGCCCATATTCATGGGATAGGAGAGGGCGGCCGGCATCTGGATGAACGGGCCCGCGTCAGTGCCGCCGAATTCCAGGACGATGACGCTGTTCTTGCCGTCGTCGGAAAGCCGGTTCGCCAGGACCGAACCGGCCGAACCAGATCCGATGATGATGTAATCCGCATGCATGTAAGGTGTCCGCCGTCAGTTGGGGCAGGCGGCCAATCGGGCCGCCACTCGGGTGTCGTTGATCAAGCGTGAGATTTGCGTCTTTGATTTCATGGGTTTCACCCGCTACTCGCCGCGCGGAAAGCGTTTGCTTTCCTCAAGGTCGTTCAGGTCGAGATGGTTGCGCATGTACCGTTCGGACGCTTTTTGAAGCGGCTGGAAGTCCCATGGATAATGCGCGCCGTTGCGAAGCGCCGGATAGACCACCCAGCGCCGCGCCTGGCTTTCGCGCACGGAGGCGTCGAATGCGCCCATATCCCAGCGGTCCCTGACCTGCGTCATGAAGGAAGCAACGAGGTCGCTGTGAGAGACCTGGGTCGCCAGGTTCGTCATTTCAGTCGGATCGGCTTGCAGATCGAACATTTGCGGCGGGTCGAGCTCGCAATGGACGAATTTGTATTGTCCGTCGCGGATGGCCACGAGTGGCGCGTACGAACCCTCAGCCGCGTATTCCATCAACACAGCCGAGGACCGCGCTTCTCCGGCGATGACGGGCAGGAGGCTTTCGCCATCGGTCCAGGGTGAGACGGCGTCGAGGCTGATACCCGCAAAATCGGCCAGCGTCGGTGTCACATCGAGGTTGGAAACAGCCGTTTCAATTCGCCCGGCGGCGATGTCTGGTCCGCTGATCATCAGCGGAACACGGGAAGAGCCCTCGAAGAAGCACATCTTGAACCACAGTCCGCGCTCACCCAGCATGTCGCCGTGATCCGAGCAGAACAGTATGAGCGTGTTGTCCGCCATTCGCGTGGTTTCGAGGACATCGAGCAGTTCGCCCACCTTGTCATCGAGATAGCTGATGTTGGCAAAGTAGCCGCGCCGCGATCGTCGAACGTCCTCTGGCCCGATGTCGAAACTGCGGTAATCGTTGGCGAGATAAACGCGCTGCGAATGCGGATCCTGATCCTCATAGGCAATTGCTGAAACCTGCGGCTCCAGGTGTTCGCAATCTTCATAAAGGTCCCAATATCGACGTCGCGCCACATAGGGATCATGTGGGTGGGTAAAGGAAACCGTCAGGCACCACGGGCGGGCGGTTTCATCGTCGGAGTCCCGCGCCAGCTGGTAGAGCTTCTGGCAGCCGAAAAAGGCGACCTCATCGTCATATTCCATCTGGTTGGACGTTTCAGCGACGCCCGCTCCGGTCACCGAACCAAGATTGTGATACCACCAGTCGATCCGTTCTCCGGGCTTGCGATAATCAGGTGTCCAGCCGAAATCAGCGGGGTAGATGTCGGTGGTCAGCCGATCCTCGAAGCCATGCATCTGATCCGGACCGACGAAGTGCATCTTGCCGGAAAGGCAGGTGTAATAGCCGGCGGCCCGCAGGTGGTGGGCATAGGTGGGAATGTCGGAGGCAAATTCCGCTGCATTGTCATAGACCCGTGTACGGCTCGGCAATTGGCCCGACATGAAGGAGGCACGCCCCGGCGCGCAGAGCGGCGAGGCGGTGTAGTTGTTCGTGAAACGGGCGGAGCGCTGCGCCAGGCGCTTGAGATTTGGCGCGTGAAGCCACTCGGCCGGGCCGTCGGGAAACAGAGTTCCGTTGAGCTGGTCCACCATGATGATGAGAATGTTCGGCCGCTTGCCCATGCTCGCGTTCCCTTTGAAGCCGCTGTGTCAGCGGGAAATCAGCCGTCAAAATATTTTTTTTTGAACAACCATTCAAGAAAAATCTGGATGGGCAAAGACCCACTATCGTTTGGGCTAACCTCATCGCCGACGGGAAAGAGCAATCACGATGTTGCAACGCACTCGTGATATTGTTAAAGGTTGAACAATATTGATCGCCACCCGCACGTCCAGTATATGGTAGGGGGACTCACGGCTCTGTCCTGCTGACGCTGGCGGGCATCCCACGGCACGAACATCCCTGGAGAATTCCAATGACAGCTTGCATCACCGGTTGGGCTCACTCGAAATTCGGCAAACTGGAAGGCGAAACGGTCGAGAGCCTGATTGTCGGCGTTGCCACCGATGCCATTGCTCATGCCGGGCTGGAGCCGCAGGACATCGACGAGATCATCCTGGGTCATTTCAACGCCGGCTTCAGCCAACAGGACTTCACCGCAAGCCTGGTCCTGCAGGCAGATGACCGACTCCGTTTCAAGCCAACCACCCGGGTTGAGAACGCCTGTGCAACCGGCTCTGCTGCAGTCCATCAGGGTTTGAAAACCATCAAGGCCGGCGCCGCCAGGAACGTTCTGGTCGTTGGCGTCGAGCAGATGACGACCACCCCGGGGCCGCAGATCGGCGAGAACCTGCTCAAGGCCTCGTATCTGCCGGAAGATGGCGATATTCCCGCCGGCTTTGCCGGTGTGTTCGGACAGATTGCCGATGCCTATTTTCAGCGACATGGCGACCAGTCGGATGCGCTCGCCGCACTGGCGGCGAAAAACCACAAAAACGGCGTCGGCAACCCGTTTGCCCAGATGCGCAAGGATCTCGGCTACGAGTTCTGCCGCAATGAAAGCGACAAGAACCCTTATGTCGCCGGACCGCTGAAACGCACCGACTGCTCGTTGGTCTCGGATGGCGCTGCTGCGGTGGTGTTGACAGATATCGAAACCGCCATGCATGCCCCGCGCGCGATAATGTTCCGGGCGGCCGAACATGTTCAGGATTTCCTGCCCATGTCGAAGCGCGACATTCTGCTTTTCGAAGGCTGCCAGGTCGGCTGGCAGCAGGCGTTGCAGAAAGCCGGCGTTGGGCTCGATGACCTTTCGTTCGTGGAAACCCATGACTGCTTCACCATCGCGGAACTGATCGAATACGAAGCGATGGGACTGGCGAAGCCGGGCGAGGGCGGTGCCGTTGCTCTCTCCGGCGAGACCCAGATGGGCGGTCGCCTGCCGGTCAACCCGTCGGGCGGGTTGAAGGCGAAGGGCCATCCGATCGGCGCCACCGGCGTTTCCATGCACGCGCTGACGTCGATGCAGTTGTGCGGCGAAGCCGGCGATATTCAGGTCGACGGTGCTGAACTGGGCGGTATTTTCAACATGGGCGGCGCAGCCGTCGCCAATTATGTCTCCATCCTTGAACGCGTCCGGTAACCACACGGAAACGTTGTTGTAGTAGAGTCCTTCGTCTTGGGGTGACAGGGAGAGACGGCATGGCTGTTCTCGTGACCGGAGGCGCGGGTTACATCGGCAGTCACATGGTTTGGCGGCTTCTTGATGCCGGCGAAGATGTGGTTGTCATGGACCGTCTTTCGACGGGCTTTGATTGGGCAATTCCGAGGGAAGCCCCGCTCGTTGTCGGTGACGTTGGGGATGGCGATCTGGTAACGAGAACCGTGAAAGAACACGGAGTGGAGGAGATCATCCACTTTGCAGGTTCGATCGTGGTGCCTGAGTCGGTATCCGATCCGCTGAGTTACTATCTCAACAACACCTGCAAGACCCGCACGTTGCTTGAGGCCTGTGTCGCTGTCGGCGTGCCGCGTTTCATCTTTTCTTCGACCGCAGCGGTTTACGGAACGCCCGAGACCGTGCCGATCCCCGAGGGCGCGCCGTTGCAGCCGGAATCGCCCTACGGCATGTCGAAACTGATGACCGAATTCATCCTTCGCGACACAGCCGCAGCTCATCCGTTCAACTACGCGGCGCTACGCTATTTCAACGTCGCCGGGGCCGATCCGAATGGCCGGACGGGGCAATCGACTCAGAACGCCACCCACCTCATCAAGGTCGCGACACAGGCAGCGCTCGGCAAGCGCGCCCATCTCGATGTCTATGGCACGGACTATGCGACACCGGACGGCACCTGCGTCCGCGACTACATCCACGTGACAGATCTGGTCGAGGCACACTATCTCGCCCTGGAACACTTGCGGTCCAAAGGCAGCAACCTGGTTGCAAACTGTGGTTACGGCAACGGCTATTCGGTTCTGGAAGTGATCGAAGCCGTGAAAGCGGCCAGCGGCAACGACTTTCCGGTGCAGCTGGCCGATCGGCGGCCGGGTGATGCGGTGACCGTCGTTGCCGATTCCTCGCTGCTGAAAAGGCAGCTCGACTGGGTGCCGCAACATGCCGATCTCGGCGAGATCGTCACCCACGCGCTGAATTGGGAAGCAGCGCTGGCCCGACGCAATACCTAAGGCTCAGCCGACGGCTTGTAGAACAGGGCCTGGCGGACGTCGTAAAGGTCGTGGAAGAATTTCAGCTCCAACGCCTTTTTGAGAAAGGCAACGCCTGACGAGCCGCCGGTTCCGGGTTGCATGCCGATCACCCGTTCGACGGCCGACATGTGGTCGAAGCGCCAGCGCTGGAACAGGGTTTCGACATCCATCAGCTTTTCCGCCAGGCAGTAGAGATCCCAATAGCGGTCGGTATCGCGATAGACCTGTTCCCAGATCGCCACGATGCGCGGGTCGCCGGAATAGGGTTCTCGGAAATCGCGGTCGAGCAGTTCCGCCGGTACATCGAAACCCTGCCGGGCAAGCAGCCGAATCACCTCGTCATAGAGCGATGGCTCGGCAAGTGCGGCCTCCAGCATCGCCGTGACCTCTGCATCGTGGGAATGCACCTTCATGGTGGAGGGGTCTTTGTTGCCGAGGATGAACTCGATCTGGCGATAGCCGTAACTCTGGAAGCCTGAACCGTTGCCAAGCGCCTCACGGAACAGCATGTAGTCGGCGGGCGTCATGGTCAAAAGGGTTTCCCAGGCCGCGATCAACTGTTTCTGGATTGCCTTGATCCGGTCGACGTCCTTGAAGGCAGGGCCGAACCGGTCGGCGATCAGATGGCCGCGGAGCTGCCTGATCTGATTGTGCATCAATTTGAGCCACAATTCGCTCACCTGGTGGATCATGAGAAACAGCAGTTCGTCCGGCTGCGGCGGATCCTGAAAAGTCTTCTGCAGGTTCAGAAGCGTCTTGAGCTGCAGAGCATCGCCATAGCTTTTGCGCTCTTTGGCGGCGAAATCCGTAACCACCGTCTCTTCCAGGCCGCGCTGCAACAGACGCTCGTTCGAGCTGTTTTCAGGCATGGGGTGTTCCTCCAAATCGGATCAGGCGGCCTTGTGTTCGGCCACCAGCTCCTGAAGCTTCAGATAGGCATGGGATGTCAGTTGGACGTGTTCGCGCATCAGGGCTGTTGATTTTTCCGCGTCTCGCTTGAGCACGACGTCCATCAGATTCGTGTGGCACTCCACCCCCATTACCGCGTTGAGAGTTGTTTCGATGTCCCGACGCAGAGCGGCGTTCTTGCCGACTGCGGAACGCGCGTCGGCGAGGGTATTGCGGTGGTATCGCTGCAACTGTGCGCCGATCTGTTCAGCCAGCCGGTTCAGCCATTCGGACTGGCAGGCCGACGTCAGGGCTCGGTGGAAGGCATCATGTCGCTCATCATAGGCGGCAATGATATCGCGATCGGATGAAAGCGCCGGAACCGGGGTTTTGGAAAGCTGATAGTGGGCGGCGACGATAGCGCTTTCCCATTCTTCGGTGCCGCGTTCCATCGCCTCGATCAGCATCTGCGTTTCGATCAAGGACCGGACACGGCCAAGATCGGTCAGTTCTTCGATCGAGCTGTCCGCTACCTTGAAGCCGCGGTTGAAATTGGCGGTTACGAGACATTCCGATTGCAAACGCGTCAAAGCCTCGCGCAGCGGCGTCAGGCCGAACCCGTACTCGCTGGCCAACATCGAGGCACGCAGGGGCGTACCAGCCGGCAGATCACCGTCGAGAATGAGATTTCGAAGGCGCTCGTAAACCTGTTCGCTGTTGGATTGCTTCGCTGTGTCGTTCATTTTATACGATTGTCGTTATTTTATAAAATATTGACACGGAGTGCCTTTCTTGTAAAGTTTCTTTTCAGCCCCCGAAACATTCAAGGCGTCAATAGGCCGTATCGGCCGAGGCCACGATGAAGGAACAAGACAGCATGATCACACGAGCGCACAGCGAAGCCCTGGACCAACAGGACCCTCTATCTGGTCTGCGCGACAAGTTTCTTCTCCCCGAGGGCGTCATCTATCTGGACGGCAATTCCCTGGGCGCGCTCCCGGCCATCACACCGGAGCGGATCCGGTCGGCTGTCGACAAAGAGTGGGGCGAGCAGCTCATTCGCAGTTGGGGCTCCGCTGGCTGGTTCGAAATGCCGGAAAATCTCGGCGATCGCCTGGGCAAACTGATGGGCGCCGCTCCGGGCCAAACCGTGGTGTGCGACACCACGTCGATCAACATCTACAAGGCGCTTCACGCCGCCATGGCCCTGCGGCCCGACCGCAAAGTCATTGTTTCGGAAGCCGCGAGCTTTCCAACCGATCTCTACATGGTCGAAGGAGCGATCGGTTCCGGTGGGAGCGGCTATTCACGCCGTCTTTTGGGGGCCGACGGACACGACCTGGCTGAACTGCTCGATGGTGATGTCGCCGCCGTTCTCCTTTCCAACATCGATTATCGTACCGGCGCGGTGTACGACATGGAGAAGGTGACCCGGATGGTGCACGACGCGGGGGCGTTGATGATCTGGGATTTATGCCATTCCGCCGGCGTCTTGCCGATGGAGCTTGATGCCAGCGGAACGGATTTCGCTGTCGGCTGCACTTACAAATATCTCAATGGCGGCCCCGGTTCACCGGCATACATCTACGCAGCGCAACGCCACCATGACCAGGCACGTCAACCGCTGTCCGGCTGGTGGGGGCATGCGGCGCCATTTGCCTTCGAACGCGATTATCGCCCGACGTCAGGCATTCGTCGCTTCCTTTGCGGCACCCAGCCGATCCTCTCGATGAAGGGGGTCGAAGCGGCACTTGATATCTTCGATGACCTTGACCTTCACGCGGTTCGCCGGAAGAGCCAAATGCTGACGGATCACTTCATAGAGCTTGTGGAACAGCATCCCGGTTGCAGCGGGCTTCAGTTGGTATCGCCGCGCGATGCCGATGAGCGCGGCAGCCAGGTTTCGTTCGCTTTCGAACATGGCTATCCGGTCGTCAGAGCAATGATCGACCGTGGCGTAATAGGTGATTTCAGGGCACCGGATGTCATGCGGTTCGGCCTCGCGCCATTCTACCTGCGCTTTGCCGATCTCTATGATGCGGTGAATGTGATGGTTGCTTGCCTGGAGGATCAGGTTTGGAACGACGATCGCTACACCAGGCGCGAAACGGTCACCTGACAACTGCCCGCAAACGGGCTCGCCAGCGGCGAGCCCGTTTGCGAAAACGTCCTATTGCTGGATCGGTACCGAGCAGATCATCCGGGTGTGGTTGCTGTTGATATAGCACTGAGCCGGGATGGGTCCGGTCGGGATCGGATAAACATACTGCGGCTGGTTTGCGGATGCCGCCGCAGCGCCGACTGCCGCACCGGCTGCGAAAGCCGCTCCCGGATGGTAGTAGGGCGGGTACGGCGGATAATAGGGATGATACGGGTGGTAATGGCACTCCGGAGCCTGCGGTGAGTGATAGCAGTAAGGACCGGGAACCGGGTGATAGGGGTAAGCGTGGTAACCGCTCGCCGCGGTGCTGTGAACGCGAGATGCGTGATCGACAAAGAGAGCGACGCTTTCAGCACTTTCCGGAACTTTGCCAGACAGGACCTGGATTCCGTATTTGATCGAATCGCCCGTCACTTCGGCACTGGTGAGTTCAACGATCGCCGGCGGATTTTTTGTATCGCCCAGCACCGAGACGGCAGCGTTGGGGACAATCGAGGCAAACGGACCGTTGGGTCCCTGCCAGAGTTTTGCAAAGGCGGCATTGTCCATATGTCCGGTCAACCGGTAGGGCCGATCGCTGAAGAACACGGTCGACGGCACACCCTTCAGGGTCATCGTCTTTCCATCGGATTCAAGCGAGACAGCCTGTTGCACGTACTCGAATGCGGGCGCGGGATACATCGATACTGGCTGATTGATGTTCTGCGCGTGCACGACAAAGGGGCTGAAGGCGAGTACGATCGCGCCTATCACTGCCGATAATCTTCTCATTTGGCTGACTCCCGCATGGGTTGTTGCAATAGGCGAAGTGTAGTCGACGATCTTGGTAATTCAATGAACGATACCGCGTGGCGATAACGAATACTTACCGCCGCGCGTTTGAAGCAGACGATTTAAACTTGAGTTTACGGTCTCAGCACCGGCGCGCGCGTTTGCAAGCCACTTCGCAAGTCGTTATTTGGGAATTGAAACGCAACGAGGCCAATCGATGTCCAACCCGGTGCTTGTAGAGTTGACCCGTGGCGGTCGTGTCGAGAGCGTTCATCGCGGTGCAGTTGTCGTTGCCGATGGCCGCGGACAGCAACATCTGTCCCTGGGCCAGGTGGAGGCACCGGTTTTTCCGCGCTCGGCCGTCAAGGCGATGCAGGCGCTGCTCCTCGTCGAAAGCGGCGCCGCTGACCGTTACTGCTTTGGCAACAGGGAACTGGCGCTGGCCTGCTCCTCCCACTCGGGTGAACCGGCACAGGCCGAATTGGCCGCGTCTATGCTAGCCGCCGCGGATCTTGATCAGGATGCATTGGAGTGCGGCACACACTGGCCGTCCTCTCCGGAAGCCGCTCGCAATCTTGCCCGCTCCGGTGCAGCCGCTTCACAACTGCACAACAACTGTTCTGGTAAACACGCCGGCTTCATCTGCGCGGCGTGCCACCTCGGCATCGACCCGGCGGGCTATGTCAACTACGGCCACGAAGTTCAGGACATGATCCGCGGAATTTTCGCCGATCTCACCGGCGATCACTTCGGCGTCGACAATTGCGGAACCGACGGATGCTCGATTCCGACCTATGCGACCCCGCTTCCGTCACTCGCAAAAGGGTTTGCCCGGATGGCGACGGGCGAGGGGCTTGCGAAACACCGAGCAGAAGCTTCGAAACGCATTGTCGAGGCTTGCATGGCCGAGCCTTATTTTGTCGCTGGTGAAGGCCGCGCCTGTACCAAGCTGATGCAGGCAGCTCCCGGTATGGTCTTCGCCAAGACCGGAGCAGAAGGCGTCTATTGCGCCGCCTTGCCGCGTGAGGGGTTCGGCATCGCTCTCAAATGCGACGATGGTGCTGGTCGTGCGGCGGAAGTCATGGCGGCGATGGTGCTGGCGTCATTCATGCCCGCCGGGGACGAGCGATCGGCAGTTCTGGATCTGGCATCCCGTCCGCTGAAGAACTGGAATGGCATCGAGATAGGAGCCATACGAACGACAGAGGCTCTTGCCGTCAAGTGACGGTGTTGTGGGAGACGGTCAGGTGGGCAAAACCACCGCCACTTTGCCTTGCCATGTCGCCGGTTACCGGTTCTTGCCAACGGTAGCCTATGACGGCGCCGCGTTTCTGCCCCTGAAACAGGTTGTTGGCGATGACTGCCGTCCGCGCACCTTCCGCCACTGATACGGCCACACCGACATTACCCTCGCGGATAAGGTTTCCGGTCACAAGAACATTGCGCAGATAGGGGCCCCAGCCGGCGAGCACACCGAAGAGCGGGGCACCCTCGATGACGTTGCCGGTGATCGCCGTGTCGGCTTCTGCGGCAACGCCCGTACCGAAGCCCGGCGGTTGCGTCTCATACGGGCCAACGGTCGTCAGATTGCGGACGATGTTGCCACTCACGGTCGCGAGACGACCGCCCTGGTCGAAATTGGCAACGGAAATGCCGTTGGCGGCGCCGTCCACCAGATTGTTGGCCACGATCGCGCCCTGGAACGCGAATTCTGAATAGATCGCTGTTTCACCACTGCGGAAACACTGATTGCCCACGATCTGCACGTCGGATCCGCTGTTCGAACGGATCGCCGAAAAGGCACAGTCCTGGATGCTGTTGTTGGCGACCAGCACGTTGCCGGCGCGAAAGACGTTGATGCCGTTGCCGTTCTGGCCAGTGCCGCCCGACCGCGCACCGATCCGCACGATGCGATTGCCCGTGACCAGACTTCCGTCGGGCTCCGCTTGCCAGCGGTGGATCAGAAGACCGCCATCGGCACAGTCGGCAATGTCGTTGTTCGCAATTCTAAGGCCCGTCGCACCGACGCTGTAGACCGCAGCCCCTCCCGCGCCGCTGATGGTCGATTTGCTGATACGCCCGCCGCAGACTTCCAGGGCAACCGCATGTTTGCGGCTGCCGAGAAGATCGCAATCGTCGATCAGCACCCGTGGTGTGCTGCGGATCTCGATCATCGCGGTGGCAAAATCGGCCAGCCAGCGATTGGCGCCATCGATGGTGAGGCCGGAGAATTGCATGTGTTCGGCATTGTCGGCGGTCAGGAAAAAACCGTCGCCGCCGTAGACAAGCCTCGTGGACCCCTTGATCCCTGTCAGATGGGTGAACTCCGGAAGCCTCAGTCCGGAGACCACATAAGTGCCGGGGGGCAGATAGACCGGTTTTCGCTCATTGGAGGCGCGTTGCAGAATGTCGGTCAGTTGTCGGCTTTGGTCATCGGCCGCATGCGAGCGCATTCCGAACTGCGTGGCGTCGAGTGAACCACGCAGGTCTGCGAGTTCGAGGCCGCCCGTCGTTTGCGCGCGTGCTTGAGCCGTGGCGACAGTAAGGCCCGCACCGCACAATGAAGCCACAAAATTACGCCGGCTGTGAAGCATTCGGCCTTCGGTCCCGCCGATCCGGTGAATCCGGACCCGCGTGCCATCCTAGCCGGGTTGGGTAAACAGAGAATGGATGTGCAGTATCATCGATCGGCCGCAGAAATCGAAGTGTCAGCCTGTCTGTCGAACACTATGATTCGGCAGCTTTTTCCTCGCGATCAACATCGTGCCCCGAGGGTTCCCACAGTTCGATCGGATTGCCCTCCGGGTCGTTCAACCGAGCAAACCGGCCGTTTGGATGAATCGTGGCGTCAACATCGATTTTTATGTTGGCCCGGCGCAACTGCTCCGCCATGGCGTCGAGATCGCGAACCCTGAAATTGACCATCCACTGTTGATCATCGCGTTCGAAATAGTCGGTGGTTTGCTTGAAAGGCGCGAACACCGTCGAGCCGCCCGATTGTCGCCAGCACGGCGTTTCGTAGTCGTCCGGGACCCGTGAGACGCCGAGATGCTGTTCGTACCAGAGCGCCAGCGCATCTGGGTCTTTCGCCCGGAAAAACAAACCACCCATGCCGAGGACTTTTTCCATGGGCCGAGAGTGTCGGAAAATGTCGTGCGGTGCAACCATAGCGTCGATTTCGATGATTGTTCACCGGAGCATCGGAACCTATAACGGTCGATATAACAGGAGAGGCGGGGCGTATAATGCTTCAGGACGGCAAACTTTATATCGGCACCAGTCGCAATCCGGACGACTCGATCAATGCGGGCGAATATCTCGATCTCGGCTACGCAAACCGGCACGGACTGATCACGGGCGCGACGGGAACCGGCAAAACGGTAACGCTGCAGATCCTCGCCGAGGGATTTTCCAATGCCGGCGTTCCGGTGTTCTGTGCTGACGTGAAAGGCGACCTCTCAGGCATTGCCGCGATCGGTGAATACAAGGACTTCCTCGAGAAACGTGCCAACACGATCGGCCTCGATCCCTACGAGTTTCAGGAATTCCCGGTGGTGTTCTGGGATCTCTTCGGCGAAAAGGGCCATCGCGTCCGCACCAGCCTGACTGAGATGGGACCGTTACTTCTGTCGCGCTTGATGGACATGACCGATGCCCAGGAAGGCGTGCTCAACATCGCCTTCAAGCTAGCGGATGAAAACGGCTTAGCGCTGCTGGACATGAAGGACCTGCAGGCGCTGCTCGCCTATATGTCCGAGCATTCCAAGGAACTGTCGGGCATGTATGGCAATGTCGCCAAACAGTCGATTGGCGCCATCCAGCGCGACCTGCTGGTTCTGGAGCAACAGGGGGCCGAGCAGTTTTTCGGCGAACCGTCGCTGAAAATCAGCGATCTCATGCGCACAACGCCCGATGGCCGCGGGGCAATCAGCGTACTTGCCGCCGACAAGCTGATGATGAATCCGCGTCTCTACGCGACCTTCCTGTTGTGGCTGCTGTCGGAGCTGTTCGAAGAACTGCCCGAAATCGGTGATCCCGATCGGCCGCGCCTGGTTTTCTTTTTCGATGAAGCTCACCTGCTGTTCGACGAAGCGCCCAAGGCCCTTATCGAGCGTGTCGAGCAGGTGGTCCGGCTGATTCGATCGAAGGGCGTCGGGGTATACTTCGTCACCCAAAATCCGCTGGACGTGCCCGAAACAGTGCTTTCGCAACTCGGCAACCGCATTCAGCACGCCTTGCGTGCCTATACGCCGCGGGAGCAGAAGGCGGTCAAAACGGCGGCCGATACGTTTCGGCCCAATCCGGATTTCGACTGCTTTGAGACGATCACCCAGCTCGGCGTGGGGGAGGCGCTGGTTTCGACGCTGGAAAGCAAGGGCGTGCCGTCAGTGGTGCAACGCACGCTCATCCGTCCGCCGTCCTCGCGCCTCGGACCGATCACCGATTCCGAGCGGCGCAAGACCATGGGTGTCAGCCCGGTTGCCGGCCTCTATGACAAGGATGTCGATCGGGAATCCGCTTTCGAAATCCTGCGCAAGCGGGCCGAAGAAGCCGCCGAGGCAGAGGAAGAGCAGCGGCGGCGTGAGGAAGAAGAAGACACGGATCTGCAGGAAAGCCGTCGCTGGACGTTGCCCGGTTTCGGCGATGTCGAGGACGATGACGACTACGACGACCGGGGTCGCCGGAAGACGTCACGTCGCAAAAAGGGCTCACGGTCACGCGCCCGTTCCGGCTATCGCCGCCAGACAGTCGCGGAAGCCGCTCTCAAATCCGCAGCGCGCTCCGTCGCCAGTTCCCTGGGCAAGGCGTTGGTACGAGGCATTCTCGGCAGCTTGAAAAAGGGATTCTAGCACCCGGTTTGTCCAAGCGTACCGGACGTATGAGGGCTCGCTCAGCTAGGTCTAGTTCCCGGAGAACACTGTCTTGACCGAGTCCCAATGACAAGCGGCCAAGTCATCGGGGCGAATCATGAATTGAAGGGTTCCGCAATCACCGATTCGAAGACCGGCTCCCACATCATATTCGATCTGCAGGAGCAGATAGTGATTAGCAAATTCGACCAAATCATCCTGAATATCGATTGGGTGACCGAACATTTGATGCTTCCCCTGAACCGGCGCGAAGCCGGGCTCATATTGGATTAGCTCAAGAACCTCAGTGGGAAGCTGATCGATCACTGGGGACGGCGTATCGACAATGCTGGAATAGGTTGCCGATACCGCCTGATCAAAGCCATGAACGGTGCCGCGTCCGATCTTATGTATTGCACCGAAATGTGTGTTGCGTTCAGGCGCTGAGTAATCGCTGAACGCCAACTCGCTGAAGGTGTCACGCAGCCACAAAATATCGTCTGCCTGCATCCGTTGCCAACGTTGGTGTTGGTTAATCCTGATGTCCAGGTTTTCGACAAAGTCGCGATACTCTTCGACTTTGTTCTTCAACGCGTGGATTACGAGCCGACAATTTTCGATGTTCTTTCTTTGCGACTCCCGGGACTGTTCTGAATCGGCATTCGTCAGACGGGTTTCGAAGATTTCAAGCAATTGCGCCTTTGAAGCGACTGTCTTGGCTATCAGGTCCGTATCGAGTGGACTCTTCAATCCGCGGAGTAACTGGTAGGCCGAATCCCAATATATGGGCACTCTTTCCGCGCCGAATTCCTCCTTCCATATCCTGAAGGCCTCCATCGCTGAGTCCCCGTCAGCGTCGGCGTTCCAGGACTTCTGGAAAAGTCTGACTGGGCGACGATCAAGCTGCCGAGGATCGGATCGTTCGCAATCCCCGAAGATATCTTCGACCGTAGGCATTTGGGTCGGTGGTGAGGTATCGGCTGCGCCATTGGTCACAATCACCCTGGATTCGATTACTCCAGCCTCCGTGATGCCAACAAAAAAAGACAGATACCCAGAGGCCGGCAAAAGCCCTTCACTCAGAAGAGGTGCCGCCTCCACCAGTGAGACTGAAGCCAGGTGATGGAGCGGGGTTTGCGAAGCGCCTCTCGGCCACGGCACCTCACCCAGTCGCGGAAGGCCACCTAGCCAACTATCAGAAGACGGCCAGCCTGCATCGGGTTTCGGGGCAAGCCGCTGGAGTCTCAACGGAGGCATTGGATCTTCTAATTGTTGCGGAAAGAGCCTTTGTACTTCGGCGAGGATTTCACTTTCCGAGAACTCCGTTGCTGAGCTTCCTGGTTCTTTCTCAAGCAAGCCTCGCAAAAGCCTATCGAACATATGGATTCCCCATTCAAAAGCGCCGCCATTTCATCTCAAACGAGTGAGTTGGCTCGTCAGAAGCGTAATTGTATGTGGAGAGAATGCACTAATAACGGGAATTTTTGGTTAAGATTGTCTGCAGATGTGACGGACCGTCCTAAGTCTGAAGTGGTGCAATCGGCAATAGGCTGTCAAGGGTTCAAACGACTGGTCCAAAATGAAGTGTCGCCTGACAGCTAGGAAATCACAATGACCCGAGCGCCCGTTTTCGTGCGCTCGTAGAGATCAACGATGTCCTGGTTCATCAGCGCAATGCTGCCATAGTCGATCGATCCGCCGATGTGATTCCATTCACGGGTTCCGTGGATCACCACGTGGGTGTCGATCGATCCCTGATAAACGAACAGTGCTCGCGCGCCGTAGGGATTGTAGATACCAGGCGGGCGGCCTTTCTTCTTCCAGATGGAAAGCGATTGATCCTGGAGAAGATCTTTCTTGCTCGGATACCAGATCGGCCAGGCTTTGCGGTACTTGATCCTGCAGGGGCCGGGCCAGCTTGAGATGGCGGGTCCAATGGCGATGCCGTAGCGCATGGCCTTGCGGTTAGGCAGCACCAGGTAGAGATAGTGCTTGCGCAGATCTATGACGATTGTTCCGACTGGCTGGGTGGTCGGGTCGTGGACGATCTGCCTGAGATAGTCCGGCTTCATGTCCTGGAAGGGTACCGCCGGGATGCGGTACCGCTGGTCCCGGATGCCGGTATACATCAGCGGGTAGGGCTCGATCGGATAGTTCAGCTGTCGCGACGGCGCCGTATCCAGCATGAACCCGTCCGGCGACATTCTGTCGGTACAACCGAAAAGGCTGGTCAGACCAGCCGCACAGCCAAGTGCACCGAAGGCGCGGCGCGTCAGGCCTCTTTCCGCTCCGCTGCGTTGCCGGTCATTCAATGCCATCGCTCCTGGGGTGCACAATCGCACCGCCTCTGGCGGCATTGACTATCAGCCGAACCTTGCGCCAGGCTCAGCCATCCTGCGGCGGCAGCAGGGCGTCGTCGATCTCTTTGGCGCGTTTGTATGCGTCGCGGCTGCTGATGCGATCCCAGTATTCGACGAACTCCGGACGTTTCTCCAGGGTGCCGAACATCATGCACCAACCGATCTGCGAACCGACATAAATGTCGGCGGCACTGAATCGGTCACCGGCGATGTAGCCCTTTTCGTTGATGGCTGATTTCATCGCACTGACGGCGGTTTCGAGATTGCCGTAGCCGGCTGTTCGTTCGCGATCGGCTGGTACCTCGAAACCGAGGGACTTGTTGGTGATGGCGCTTTCGAAGGGACCGGCGGCGAAAAACATCCAGCGGTAGTAGTCGGAGCGCGCACTCGGCGGTGGCGCCAGCCCGGCCGCCGGAAAGGCATCGGCCAGATAAGCGCAAATCGCTGCCCCCTCGGTCACGACGTTGCCGTCGTGAACAATGGCCGGAACCTTCCCCATCGGGTTGATGGCCAGATACTCCGGAGCCTTCATCGTGGTGCCGTATTCAAGGATTTGCGTTTCATAAGGCATGCCGACCTCCTCGAGCATCCAGCGGGCGATGCGACCACGCGACATCGGGTTGGTGTAGAACACTAGCGTTTCGGGCATCTCGACACTCCGGATTGGATTGGGTGATTTCAGGCACACTATCCGCAAGCGCGTGACAAACAAATGGTTGCAAACCACTCGTCTTCGCTCTGTCGATTTTCGGAGTTTAGTTCGGGCTTCTACAGCTGTAGAAGGTTGGGCAGAACCATATCCGGCGACAGGTCGCGATACTCATCGGGTGCTGAACCGCGATTGATCCAGACGCAGCGGAAGCCGAATGACTTCGCACCGGCAATGTCCCAGCGGTTGGAAGACTGGAAGGAAACCGTCTCCGGATAAAGCCGATAGGACGTAGTGACCATTTCGTAGACTTCCGGCGACGTCTTGAATGTGCGCAGTTCATCCACCGAAAAGATGTCGTCGAGAATCGTATCGAGCGCCGCGTTGCTGACCGCTGATTCCAGCATGGCGGGCGATCCGTTCGACAGGATCGCCAGCTTGGCGCCGCGGTCCTTGAGCGATTTCAGCACGGTCGGGACTTCTTCGTAGCAATCCAGTTTCCAGTAAGCCTCAAGCAAGCTGTCACGATGCTTTTCATCTACCTCCGGAACCAGCGCCAGCGCCGTATCGAGTGCCTGTTCGGTCAGTTTCCAGAAATCCGCGTACTCCCCCATCAGCGCTCTCACCCAGGAGTATTCGAGCTGTTTGTGGCGCCAAATCTCCGACAGACGTTGGCCATGCGGTCCCACTTCAGAGGCGTAGCGGCGCACCGCCGCATGCACGTCGAACAGCGTGCCATAGGCGTCGAACACATAAGCCGGATGAGATGGTACAGCAGGCATTTCAGGTCAGTCCTTTCATTTTGCGCCGCAGCATGTTCATCGGCGACCATTCCGTCAAGGCCGATCGGGGTGCGACACGCCAACACGGGCCTTGCACAGACGGCGGCTTTCGGTGCAAGGAAGGGGCCTGAACTAGTTTGTAAGCCGGAACGGGGATTGCGTGATGACGGTGCTGAGAGATGCTGAAACTGCCACATGGACCTATGTCGATGGGGATTGGCACGAGGGCAACGTACCGCTGATAGGGCCACGCTCCCACGCCATGTGGCTGGGTACATCGGTTTTCGATGGCGCTCGCTGGTTCGAAAATGTTGCGCCGGATCTCGACCGCCACAGCCAGCGGGTCAACGACTCGGCGGCCGCTCTTGGCCTGAAGGCGACAATGGATGCTGACCACATCGCCGGCTTGGCTCGGGACGGCCTGAAGAAGTTTGACGGACAGACGGCCGTCTACATTCGTCCCATGTACTGGGCTGAGCATGGTGGCTACATGTCCGTCCCCGCGGATCCGGAATCGACACGGTTCTGCCTTTGCCTTTACGAAGCGCCCATGATCCCGTCGAACGGATTTTCGGTCACTCAATCACCTTTCCGGCGCCCGTCACATGAAACCATGCCGACCAACGCCAAAAGCGGATGTCTCTATCCCAACAATGGCCGGGCGATCCTGGAGGCTAAATCTCGCGGTTTCGACAACGCGCTGGTCCTCGATATGTTGGGCAATGTCGCCGAGACGGGCACCAGCAACATTTTCATGGTCAAGGACGGTGTGGTCTTCACCCCGGCGCCGAATGGGACATTCCTCTCCGGAATTACGCGGGCGCGCGTCATCAGCCTGCTGCGCGAAGCCGGATACGACGTGGTCGAAGGTCACCTGAAACCTCATGACTTCATGAATGCCGACGAGATTTTCTCAACCGGAAACCACTCCAAAGTGGTGCCAATCACCCGCATAGAAGATCGCGAGTTGCAATCGGGACCCGTCGCCCGAAAAGCCCGTGAACTCTATTGGGAATGGGCGCATTCCGGCGATAAGATCTGATCTGCCAACGCCACAATTTTCCACGGCGCCAGCTTGCCGACCGACCGGCGCCCACCTATGTTCCAACCCATCACCCATGACAACCGGATGCCTCTAAAGGAGAGTGATATGGCCTTCGAACTGCCGGACCTTCCATACGACTATGAAGCGCTTGCGCCCTATATGTCCCGTGAGACCCTCGAGTATCACCACGACAAACACCACAAGGCCTATGTCGACAACGGCAACAAGCTGGCCGCCGAAGCGGGCATGGACGGCCTGTCGCTTGAGGACATTGTACGCCAGTCTCATGGCAGCAATCCCGGCCTGTTCAACAACGCCGCTCAGCACTACAACCACGTGCTTTTCTGGAAGTGGATGAAGAAGGACGGTGGCGGAACGTCGCTGCCTGGCAAACTGGCGGCTGCCATCGATTCCGATCTCGGCGGTTATGACAAGTTTCGCGCCGATTTCATCAACGCCGGCATGACTCAGTTCGGTTCCGGCTGGGCATGGGTTGCGGTCAAGGACGGCAAACTCGAAGTGATGAAAACGCCGAACGGCGAGAACCCGCTGGTGCACGGCGCCCGCCCGATCCTCGGCGTCGATGTCTGGGAGCACTCCTACTACATCGACTACCGCAACGCGCGGCCGAAGTATCTCGAGGCGTTCGTCGACAACCTGGTAAACTGGGACTACGTTCTGGAGCTCTACGAGGCCGGTTAAGCACCTTTCACTGCAAGAATTTCTTTCGAACCCCGGCAAAGACTTGCCGGGGTTTTTCGTTTGATACGTGTAAAACTCAGCCAGTTCGCTTTTATGTGAGTTCCAAAATCACTCTGTTCGGCTATCCTGACCTTACGGAGCGTCCGTCGCCCAAAGCTTTGTTCGGGAACTTGCGATGCGTCTTTTAACCTGGGGTGTGGTCATCGTCGCCGTTGTTGTCGCGGCTGTACTCTGGGTGCTGAGCGCGCCCAGGACGTTGCCCCAAACGGCCTTCGAAGGTCTTGAGGAGCCAGACCTTGCAAATGGTGAATTGGTTTTCTGGGCCGGGGGTTGCACGTCCTGCCACGCTCCGCCCGGGGCCAAGGGCGAAGAGCAACTGGTACTCAGTGGTGGCGTGTCCCTTGAGAGCGATTTCGGAGTTTTCTACGTCCCCAACATTTCGATGAACCCGGAGGCCGGCATCGGTGGCTGGACGTTCGAGGATTTCGCCAATTCCATGAAACGCGGTGTCGATGCGGACGGTCGGCATCTTTTCCCGGCATTTCCCTACACGTCGTACACCCGCATGACGATGCAGGATCTCAATGATCTGTGGGGGTTCATGCGGACCTTGCCGTCAAGCGGCAACATTGCGCCGGACCATGACATAGGTTTCCCGTTCAACGTTCGCCGGGCCGTAGGTCTTTGGAAAGTGCTGAATCTGAAAAATGGACCGGCCGTTGACCTCGGAACCGATGACCCACTGGTTCAACGGGGCCAATACCTGGTCGAAGGGCCAGGTCACTGCGGTGCCTGCCATACACCACGCGATCTGATCGGCGGCCTCAAGCTGGCCGCGTGGCTATCCGGGGCGGAGAACCCGGACGGCGAGGGCATCATCCCCAACATCACGCCGTTTTCGGGATTCGGCAACTGGAGCGCGACCGATATCGCCTATTACCTGGAAAGCGGCTTTACCCCAGAATTCGATTCCGTCGGCGGATCGATGGCCAGTGTTCAATCGAATATGGCGCGGTTGCCGCCGGAGGACAGGGAAGCGATCGCGGTCTACCTCAAGGCCATTCCAGCCCATGAGAACGGATATCCGTCGCGCCAATAGCGGCGGCGGGTTCGGTTGATTTCCGGTATTCTGTCCCTATTCTGGCGGCACCCCGACGCAGCGCAGGTGCCGCCATGTCCGATGCTCCCCATGTCTCGATCGATGTCCAGGCGTTCTGGCAGGACCCGTATCCAGCGCTGAAATCCATGCGCGAGGACACGCCGATTGTCTTTGTTCCGGAGCTCGGTGCGACGGTCTTTACCCGCCGGGACGACATCTTCACCTGCGAAAAGAATGTCGAGGTCTTTTCCTCGGATCAGCCCGGCGGCCTGATGAATGTGCTGATGGGCCAGAACATGATGCGCAAGGATGGCGATGCCCACATGGCCGAGCGTCGACAATACTATCCCGCGGTTTCGGCCCGTGCGGTGCGCAATGTCTGGCGCGAACAATTCGAGCAGCATGCCGACCGCATCCTGTCGGCTCTCGAACCCGCTGGAGCCGGGGATCTGGTCGAGGCCTACGCGATGCCAGTTTCGGCCGAGGCGCTGAAATCGATCACCGGGCTCACAAACATGCGCTTCCAGGACATGGATGCCTGGAGCCAGGGGATGATTGACGGCATCGCCAATTACATTGGTGATCCTGATGTGGAGAAACGTTGCAATGCAGCGACCGCGGGCATCGACGCGGCCATCGACGACATGTTGCCGTTGGTGCGCAAAGCGCCAAACAGCAGCCTGCTTTCGGTGATGCTTGAGGCGGGAATGCCGCTGGAGAGTGTTCGCGCCAACATCAAGCTCACCATATCAGGTGGCCAGAACGAACCGCGCGATGCCATCGCCGGCTGCATCTGGGCATTGCTCAGTCATCCGGAGCAACTGTCGGCCGTTGTGGATGGCAAGGCCGAGTGGGGACAGGTGTTCGACGAGTATTGCCGTTGGATTTCGCCGATCGGCATGTCGCCGCGCCGCGTGGCTCAACGCCATACGTTTGAAGGCGTCACTTTCGAGCCGGAGGATCGGGTGTTCTTCATGTTCGGTTCGGCCAACCGAGACGAGGCCTATTTCCCGGAGCCGGACCGGTTTGACGTATCCCGCGACACCCAGAAGAGCATACCGTTCGGGGCGGGCCCGCACTTCTGCGCGGGTGCGGCGGCGTCGCGAACCTTGGTGGCCGATGTGGCGGTTCCGTTCATCTTCCAACGTCTGAAGGGCCTGGCGTTAGACCCGCAGAAACCGGTTCGAGTCGGCGGTTGGGCCTTTCGCGGTCCACTCGACTTGGCTGCAACCTGGGGTTCCTAGTCCTAGTCAAGGTTGGGCGCGTCGATAGGTCTTGTTGTCGGTCGTCAGGTAGAGATGGAAGCCATAGACGTCCATGACGAGACTGATGACCATTGTCACCACCACATACCAAAGCCAGATCGAAAACACTGAAACGCTGTCCTGGCCGATTGCCCGCTCGACAAGCCATGGCAGCGTCAATAGCCACCAGACCTGGCAGATGCCGGTCAGCCGGCTGAGCGGCGCGTGCCGGTGAATGTAACCCGCGCTCACCAGCATGGCGATCAACCCACCGAGAACGACGGCTCCCTCGATCCGACCAACATAGACCAATCCGCCGACGGCCTGCGGAAATATCAAAGCCGGGCCCCAAACATTCAGCCACGGATCTGCCTCCCGGCGAATGGAACGGATCATGTCGATCGGATCGAGCACCAGGTCAGCCATGCGACGAAACGAGGTTGGAGCCGCTTCCCGGCCGCTGCTTCTGCTAGTCATGGAAGTGCGCTCCGTGAACCGCGTCGCAGAAATTGCGGACCTGGAAGTCGCGGATCAGCCGTTCGCCGATATCGCGTGAGAAGTTGCCGTCCGCCGTGTGCGGTTTTTCCTTCAGCATGTCCGCGACTGCTTCCAACATGGCGTGCTTGAAACCCAGCCGTGGATAGTGCTCCAGAACCCGGGCAACAGGCTCTTCGGCCAGCATGGCGACCGGCACGACACCGACGTCGATGCCGGCACCCAACTGGACCAGGGCGATTTCCGGCTGCTTTCTTTGCGGAACACCGGGCGTTGTGTGAAGGGCGATGGCGTCCCAGATCACCTGGATTTTCCGGTCAGGATAACCGCGTCGGGAAAGGAAGTCGGCTGCCGCATCGGCGCCGTCGATCTCGAACCTGTCTTCCTTGATAAAGTCTTTGACAAGGCCAAGATCGTGCAGAACCGAGCCGAGAAAGAGCATTTCTTCATCCATCTCGAGTCCGCGCCCTTGACCGGCCATGCGACCGAACGCGAAGGATCGCATCACATGATTGAACAGAAATGGCGGTGACACATCCCGCGCAAACTCCATCGACGCCGAACAGACCTCCGTGTCCGGCAATTCCATATCCCGAATATTCATATCGATCCTCCAAAAGCCGCCCGCCGCCGGGCGCGCTCCAACGCGCCCACGCAAGGCTGGAAACAGATGCTGCTTGATTTTTGTACTCGTACGAACAATATTCGAATGAGTCAATAATTTTGTTCTTGGTGGTACAAAAATGGCAACACGAGGACGTGGAAGACCCCGAGCTTTCGACGAGGAACATGCGCTGGAAGGGGCATTGGAGGTTTTTCTGACGAACGGCTTTCACGAGGCCAAACTGGATGACCTCGCCGCTGGAATGGGCATCAACAAACCCAGCCTTTACGGCGCATTCGGAGACAAATCGGCCCTCTACGAAAGGGTCGTGAGGGACTACATGGCGCGAATCCGCGACCGTATTCCGGGCGCCTTTGAGAGTGGTGATCTACGATTGACCATGCAGCGCCTGCTCGACGGAGCACTGGAACAGTTTCAACCGCAGGGCAGGGATCGCATGGGCTGCCTGATTGTCTCGACACTCAGCACCGCCGCCGGTACTGACCCTCAACTTCGCGAAAGTCTGAGAGCTTTTGTTCGTGAAATGGATGCGCTTCTGGAGAGGCTGTTCGCTGAACATTTCCCGGCCGAGTTGGAAAGCCGCCACCAGTCGCCGAAGCAACTGGCGGGCTTTTTCAACGACCTGGTCTATGCCTTGGCCCTTCGGGCCCGCGCCGGTGTGCCACGTGAGGAGCTACGCCGACACGCCCACTCGACGCTGGATCTGCTTCTCGGCAACCCGGATCGTTAGCCGCACCGAGGGTCTCAATCGGCCTTTCCGGTCACCTTGAGTGCAAAGGCATATTCGAAGGCAACTTCCTCGAGACGCTGGAACCGACCGGACGCCCCGGCATGGCCGGCCTCCATGTTGGTCTTGAACAGGATCGGCGCATCGCCCGTCTTGGTGGCGCGCAGTTTGGCCACCCATTTCGCCGGCTCCCAATAGGTCACTCGAGGATCCGTCAGTCCTGCAATCGCCAGGATCGGCGGATAGTCCTGTGCGCTCACATTGTCGTAGGGCGAATAGGCGGCAATCGTCTCGTAGTCCGCCTTCGATGCGATCGGGTTGCCCCATTCCGGCCATTCAGGCGGCGTGAGCGGCAGTGTGTCGTCGAGCATGGTGTTCAGCACGTCAACGAAAGGCACGGCTGCGATGATGGCGCCGAAGCGGTCCGGAGCCATGTTGGCGACGGCTCCCATCAACATGCCACCGGCTGATCCGCCCTGGGCGACGATATTCTGGAACGACGTGAAATTTTCGGCGGCGAGATAATCGGCTGCGGCGATGAAATCGAGGAAGGTGTTGACCTTGTGCTCGCGTTTTCCCGCCTCGTACCAGGCGAAACCTTTGTCCTTGCCACCACGGATATGGGCGATGGCATAAACGAAGCCGCGATCAACCAGCGACAGGCAATTTGTGTTGAAGCTGGCAGGGATCGTCATGCCGTAGGAGCCATAGCCGTAGAGCAGGCAGGGTGCGCTGCCATCGAGCGGCGTGTCCTTGCGGTAAAGCAGACTGACGGGCACCAAAGTTCCGTCGTGCGAAGGGGCCATCACCCGACGTGTGATATAGTCATCTGGCTCGTGTCCGGAAGGGACTTCCTGCGTTTTCAGGAGGTTACGCTCACGGGTTCGCATGTTGTAGTCGAACTGCTGCGTCGGGGTGGTCATCGAGGAATAGGAAAACCGGATAACCTCGGTATCGTATTCAAGCGATCCCTGAAGGCCCAGCGAATAGGCCTCTTCATCGAACGCAATGGCGTGTTCTTCGCCGCTGATGCGGTCTCGGATGACGATGCGGGGCAGGCCGTCACATCGTTCCAGCCACACCAGATGTCCGGAGAACACGGTGTGGCTGAGGATAAGACGCCCCGGTTCGTGAGCGACCACATCGCGCCAATGCTCGCGGCCCGGATTGTCGACCGGGGTCTCAACGATCTTGAAGTCCTTGGCGCCGTCGGCATTGGTCAGGATGAAGAAAACATCGCCACCCTCGTGCATATCGTATTCGACACCGGTCTCGCGCGCCGCCACCAGCTGCGGTTTGGCATGCGGATCATCTGCCGGAAGCAGATGGTACTCCGATGTCTGGTGGTCGTGGACATTGATGAAGATGAAATCGTTGAGCTTGCTTCCGCCGACTCCCATGAAAAATCCGGCATCGCCTTCCTCGCGGATCAGGATGTCATCTTTCTGGTCCGTGCCGAGCGCGTGGTAATAGACCTTGGAAGGTCGATGGTTGGCGTCGAGCAGGCTGTAGTAGAAGCCTTGGCTGTCAGGCGACCATGCGCCACCACCGCCGGTGTTTTCCAGTCGATCATCGTGGTCGGTGCCATCTGTCAGTTCCCGCACTCGGAGATCGAAAAATTCGGAGCCTTTGTCGTCATATCCCCACAACATGCGGGCATGGTCCGGTGCGTGATTGGCGCCTGACAGTCGGAAATAGCCTTTGCCCTCGGCCTCCTTGTCGCCATCGAGCATGATCTCTTCGTCGCCCCCGTCACGTGGGATGCGGAAAAAACGCGGTTGCTCGCCGCCCGTTACGAACGAGGTGCCATAGGCGTATGGCCCGTCAGGGGAGGGAACCGAGGAATCGTCCTCCTTGATACGACCACGCATCTCGGCAAACAGGTCCTTCTGCAAGACCTCGGTGTCCGCCATGGCCGATTTCTGAAACTCGTTTTCCGCTTCGAGATAGGCGCGGATGTCGGTGTCGAGCTTGCTCGGATCCTGGAAGACCTCCTGCCAGTTATCGGCGCGCAGCCACGCGTATTCATCCTCACGGGTGATGCCATGACGAGTGTCGGTGAAAGCGGTCTTCTTGGCCTCTGGGGCAGGGGGCAGGGACTTCAGCATTGTTGATTGTTTCCTGACTGGATCGGTTGTGTCCGCATCTATAGCCTGACGATGTCGTGTTCAAGGCGACCCATGAACGCGAGATGAACTGGGTGCTCAGAGAGGGTTCACGGCAGGTGTGCCAATGTGCTTTCATCGAAAGAGCAAAGGGGTGCAAACCGATGAAACGACTGATCACCATTGCCGCAGCTGCCGCCGTAGCCGGCTTGTCATTGACTTCCACGGCCTACGCCAACGCTTTCGCTGCCTGGGAAGTTGCCAACGTGTCCTGGGACGATGTCCTCAACGTGCGGGCCTGGCCATCCAGTGAATCGGCCATTCGCGCCGGGTATCCGAACGGTACACCGCTGTCGATGACCGGACGCTGCATGAATGGCGTCGATCTCAAGGAGATCGCCGGCCTGCCAGTAGACGAACAGACGCAGCAGGTTCGCTACACGTGGTGCGAAGTCTGGCACGATCCGTCCGGATCCGGTGATTGGCAGACCGGCTGGGTCTATGGTCGCTACATTGCACCGCAGGCGCAGTAACGGTCCTATTCCTTATCCTCACCTTCCGGGGTGAATTGCATTGCCGTACCGTTCATGCAGTACCGCAGGCCCGTGGGGTGCGGGCCATCCGGGAACACATGGCCCAGATGGGCTTCACAGTCGGCACAACGAATTTCCGTGCGCGTCATGAAAAGTGACCGATCCTTGTGCTCGGTCACCGCTTCCCCATCGATCGGGCTATGGTAGCTCGGCCAGCCAGTACCGGAATCGAACTTGGTATCGGAATGAAAAAGTTCCCGACCGCAGCAGATGCAAGTGTATGTTCCGGTCTGTTTGTTGTCCCAGTTGGGACCCGTAAACGCCCGTTCCGTGCCGGCCTTGCGGGTGACGTGGAATTGCTCCGGCGTCAGAAGCTGGCGCCACTCGGCGTCTGTTTTTCTGACTTTTGCGGCAACTTTATCAGCCATGGCTATGCCTCCTGTCTCATCCGCGATTTAGGGTCGCCATCACCCACGCACAATAAACATCATGTCAAATTTTGGTAAATCGTCATAAGTCACCGCAATTCGGGTGGAAATCGACGGGCCCGACCTTGCCCGCAATAGGGCACATCACTAAATTTGAACCAGTTTTTGCGACCATTTCCGGGAGAGCAGATGGAGTCCGCCACACACAGCACGACGTTTATTGTCCTGCTGCTGCCGTTTTTGGCGGCTTTGATTGCCCCACTGCTGACCCGTATATTCAAACAGAACGCCGCCTGGATCCTCGCCTTGGCGCCCGCGTTGATGTTTTTGCACTTCACGACCTTCCTGGGTGAAGTTGCGAATGGAGAGGTGGTGACGGGCGGCTATCAGTGGATTCCGGCCTACAACGTCAATTTCTCCTGGTATCTGGATGGCTTGAGCCTCACCTTTGCGCTGCTGATCAGCGGGATCGGTACGCTCATCGTGCTTTATTCGGGCGGTTACCTGAAGGGGCACGCCCATCTGGGGCGGTTTTTCACGTTCATTCTGTTGTTCATGGGCTCGATGCTGGGGCTCGTCGTGTCTGATAGTTTCCTTATGTTCTTCGTCTACTGGGAACTGACGTCGATTACCTCGTTTCTGCTAATCGGTTTCGACCACACCCGAGAGCGCGCCCGCCGTGCTGCTTTGCAGGCCTTGGTGGTAACGGGCGGCGGCGGCCTGTTCCTGTTGGCTGGTTTGCTGATGATCTGGAACGTCACGGGCGTTTCGGAGCTGTCGCTGCTGCTGCGCTCCGGTGATCTGCTCGTCGAAAGCCCGTACTACATCGCCATTTTCGTGCTCGTTTTGGGCGGTGCGTTTACCAAGTCGGCCCAGTTCCCGCTGCATTTCTGGCTGCCGAACGCTATGGAAGCGCCGACGCCTGTTTCGGCCTATCTGCACTCGGCAACCATGGTTAAAGCCGGTGTTTATCTGCTGATGCGGCTCAATCCCGTGCTGGGCGACACGGCGGCATGGGAGACCGTCTTGCCGATCTTCGGCGGTGTCACCCTGATTGTCGGCACGCTGCTGGCCATTCGCCAGACCGACCTCAAGCTGATGCTTGCTAATACGACGGTGTCATCGTTGGGCTTGCTGGTCATGCTGACCGGCTTCGGGACCGAAAAAGCTGTCCAGGCAGCGGTGCTTTATCTGGTCGCCCACTCTCTGTTCAAGGGCGCGCTGTTCATGGTTGCCGGCACTGTCGATCATGAAGCCGGCACTCGCGACGTCACGAAGCTTGGCGGGCTGATGAGCGTGATGCCGATCACCTTTGCAGCCGCGCTCGCATCCGCGATTTCCATGGCCGGGATGCCGCCGTTCTTCGGTTTTCTGGCCAAGGAGGAAATCTACTACGGCCTCTGGGCTCCGGGCGCATGGCCGCTCTTGCTGACCCTCGTCGCGATCGTCGGCAATGGCCTGATGTTCGTTATCGGCTTCGTTGTAGCGCTGAAGCCGTTCCTCGGAGAAAAGAGACCCGAACTCGACCATGCCCACGAGGGCCCTGTTCTGCTGTGGATCGGGCCGGCGACCCTGGCGACGGTCAGTCTGCTGACCGCGCTGTTTTGGGGCACAACCCACTACTTCATCTCGAGCCCGATGTCCTCCGCGGTCGAGGGTGCACCATTGTCGGTGTACATCTCCCTGATTCCGCATCTCGGAATGCCATTGTTGCTGTCGGTCCTAACCGTCGCTTTCGGAATTGTCGCTTACCGAATGGTGGATCGGCTCCGGTCGGCGATGGCGAGCCTGCTCGTTGCCATCGGCTGGGGTCCGGATCTCGGCTTCGATCAGTTCATCCGTGGTCTTGTGCGGGCGTCCTATTCGCTGACGCGCGTGCTGCAGCCGGGCCGCCTCGATTTCTACATGAAGGCGACGTTTATCATCGTGGCAGCCGCCATCATCGTACCGATGGTCGTTTATGACGAGTTGCCGGCCTTCCCCGAATGGCCAAGCAACCCGCCATTCTATGAGCTGTTCATCATCGCAATCGCCGCCATCGGCCTCATTTCGGTGCTTTATGCCGAAGACCGGCTGACCGCTATCGTCTCCCTCGGAATTCAGGGTTTCGCTGTGGCCGTCCTGTTCATGCTGTTTGGCGCGCCAGACCTTTCCTTCACCCAGTTCATGGTCGAAACGCTGTCGGTGGTGATCCTTGCACTGGTGATGACGCGCCTCCGCCTGACGCCGACGGACCGCCGGCCCCTCGGCCGCACGGTCGTTGACATGTCGATCGCGCTTGCCTGCGGAGTGGCCTTCATGCTGCTGCTGCTCTCGGTAACCCAGTTGCCGTTCGACGCCAGCCTGTCCGAATTCTTCACCCGCTATTCCGTGTCGATCGCTCACGGTGCGAACATCGTCAACGTCATTCTGGTCGATTTCCGCGGTACTGACACGTGGGGCGAAATCGCAGTTGTCATGGTGGCGGGGCTGGCAATCCTGTCGCTGATCCGGATCCGGTCGAAATCGCGTAGGCAGATCGCGACCAACGATCCCTATGATGACGAGAGGCGATAGCGATGCGTACTCTGATTTTCCGCACCGTCGCCCCGTATCTCGCCAGCCTGATGGTGGTGTTTTCGATATTCGTGCTGCTGCGCGGCCACAACGAGCCGGGTGGCGGTTTCATCGGCGGACTGATCGCCGCTTCGGCCTTTGCCATTTACGGCATCGCCTGTGGTGTCTCGCCCGTGCGCCGGGCGCTGTATTTTCACCCGATGGGCATAGCCGGATTCGGTCTGATGATCGGCACGGTCGCCGGCATAGTGTCGATCTTTGCCGGTGTTCCCTTCATGACCGGCCTTTGGGTTTATGTGCCGTTGTTCAATGACACGCTTGCGCTGTCCACGGTGCTGCTATTCGACATCGGTGTTTATCTCGTCGTCGTCGGAGCGATTACATCGATTGCCCTGGCGCTTGAAGAAAGGTCGCGCGACTGATGGAAGCGATTATGACCCTTCTGGTGGGCCTGTTCTTCACGGTCTCGGTCTACCTCTTCCTGTCGAAGCATATCATTCGCATTCTGCTTGGTGCCGCCATACTCAGCAATGCGGTGAACCTGCTGATCTTCACGTCCGGTCGTCTGACCCGCGAGGTGCCGCCGATTCTGACCGGAGACAACGGTGGGGCCCTGAGCCTGACGGCCAATCCGTTGCCGCAAGCGTTGATCCTGACGGCAATCGTCATTGCCTTTTCGTTCTTCGCCTTTCTTCTGGTGCTCGGATACCGCGCCTACCAGGAACTCGAAACCGACGATACGCAGGAAATGCGGTTTGCCGAACCGGATGACCAGAAGTTGCCACCCCTTGGATACTGATCGAAAGAACCACCGTTAATGGCATCATCAGACACACCAGCAGTTGATATTTCGGTCGCTATGGTCACCGAACCGGTGAGCCTGGCTGACTGGCTGCTGATCGCGCCTTTGGCATGGTGCACGTTGCTCGGTGCGGTCCTGCTGATGCTGCGCAAGGACACGGCTCTGCAGCCAATCATCGCGATTCCGAGCCTTGTTGTGTTGGTGCTGTTGGACATCGGCCTGCTGGCGTTGGTCATTTCCGATGGCCCACAGACGATGACCATGGGTCGCTGGCTTCCACCTTTCGGCATCTCGTTTACCGTCGACCTCCTTGGGGCGGTGCTGACGCTTGTCGCCGGCATTGCAGCCCTCGCGGGCGGCATTTACGGAGCAGGGGATGTCAACGACAGCGGCCGCAGATACGGATTTTATCCGTTCTTGATGCTGATGTTGGCAGGGGTCAGTGGAGCGTTCCTGACCGGCGACATCTTCAACCTGTATGTCTGGTTCGAGGTGCTGCTGATTTCGTCCTTCGGTCTGCTCATACTGGGCTCCGAGCGTGAGCAGATCGACGGCGCCACCAAGTATGCCTTTTTGAACCTGGTAGCGACGACCTTGTTCCTGATCGCTACCGGTTACCTCTACGGTATCTTCGGCACGCTCAACATGGCCGACATCGCCGTCAAGGCGAAAACGGTGGACGACCGAGCGCCGCTGATCACGCTGGTCAGCCTCTATGTCCTGGCTTTCGGCATGAAGGCCGCGGCTTTTCCGGTGAATTTCTGGCTGCCGGCCTCCTATCACACGCCACGCGTTGTGGTCTCCGCGCTGTTCGCCGGATTGCTGACAAAGGTGGGGGTCTATGCGCTGATGCGCATCGTGTTCGTGCTGTTCCCGGAAGAGCGCGATGTTCTCGGATTGGTGATCGCCATCGTTGCGGCCTTGACCATGCTGTTGGGAGCAGCCGGTGCGCTGGCGCAGACCGACTTCAGGCGGCTGCTCGGTTACCTGGTGGTTTCGGGTATCGGCATCATGTTTGCCGGCATAGCGCTCGCAAGTCCTGGAGGTGTCGCCGGCACCGTTTTCTACGCCGTGCATTCCATGATCGTCACGACCGCGCTCTACCTGGCCTCGGGTTTGACAGCACGGGTGAGTGGTAGCTTTTCAATCGCTCTGCCGGGTGGGGTATATGGGTCCCATGTCGCCTTGGCGGCGGTGTGCCTGGTGCTGTTTTTCGCCGTGTCCGGGCTACCGCCGTTCTCCGGCTTCTGGCCCAAGGTAGTGCTGGTCAAGGCTTCACTTGATGTCGGAGCCTGGTGGCTGGCCGCATCGATCCTGGTGAGCGGGTTCCTGACCACCATTGCGGTCGGGCGGGTGTGGCTTCTGACCTATTGGCGACCAGCGCCGGAAGGCGAGGGGACGGGTGTCACGGAACAGCCTGTCAGCGTGTTGCTGGATTATCTGCCGCTCGTAATGCTGACGGCGATCGTGGTCGTTCTCGGTCTCTTTCCGCAGCAACTGCTTGAGCTATCGCAGAATGCCGCTGGCCAATTGCTCAATCCGGTCGACTACATCCGGTCCGTCTTCCCGGAAGGAGGCGCCCAATGAATCTGCTGTTGATCAATGTTCTTCTGGCCATCATCTGGATGGCCGTTACAGGGACCTACAGCCTGCTGAACATGGCTTTCGGCTTTCTGCTGGGGGTGTTTGCGCTCTCTCTCATACGAGAACAGGTCGGATCGGTCGGCTATTTCACCAGGCTTCGCAAGGTTGCCGTGCTGGCGCTGGTATTTCTGTACGAGCTGGTGATGTCGACCATTCGTGTCGCCATCACCGTGCTATCCCCGAACATGAACCTGAAGCCGGGGATCTTTGCCTACAAGCTCGAGGTCGACCGCGACATCGAAATTACCATTTTGGCCAACCTGATCACCCTGACGCCCGGAACGTTGTCCGTCGATGTCTCTGAGGACAAGCAGTATCTGTATGTGCATGCCATCGACTGCTCGGATGTGGACGCAACGCGCCGCGATATCGCCGACAGCTTTGAGAGAAGGATACTGGAGGCGTTCCGATGATTGACGCCAATGCCGTGCTGGCCATCGCCGTCAATATTGCGCTCGCGGTGCTTTGCCTGTCTTTCCTGTTCGCAGTGATCCGGGTCATCCGTGGTCCGACCCTGCCGGATCGTATTCTCGCCCTGGACATGCTGGTGACCGCCGCCATCGGCTTTATTGCGGTCATTGGTATCAAGACGGGGTTCGAACTCTATCTCGATATTGCCATCGCGCTTGGACTGGTAGGGTTCCTGGCCACCATCGCTTTTGCCCGTTTCGTCATGACACGCGGGCGCGATGGCGGCGAGCCGACCGACACTGAGGTTGCAGTCGAAGGGGAGAAGAACTGATGGATGCTCTTTTCACCTGGCTGATTGCTGCATTGGTCGTCATCGGATCGTTCTTTACGCTCGTCGCAGCGCTTGGTCTGCTTCGATTGCCCGACATCTATACGCGCATGCATGCAGCCTCCAAGGCGGGTACGCTTGGTTCAGGAGTGCTGCTGGTGACGCTGGGAATTTATTCCGGCGATACGGGAACATTGACGAGGGCGCTTGCTGGCGTGGTCTTTTTCCTACTTACGGCGCCCATCTCGGCACATCTTCTGGCCAAGGCTTCTTATGCAACAGGCTATCGCATGACAGATCAATCGGTCATGGACGAGATGCCTCAGGACAATCCCATTAGCGACAATGGTGATTGATCGAATCGCAATTTTTAATTGCAGTCTATTTGAGAGGGTAACTCGACTAGAGCCTGTTCTATTTTAAACTTTGGTCATAATCCGGTGAAAAGTTACCGATTTACGGCAAATTTCTGTTTGAAACCTTATTGATTAGTGTTATCAGCGCTTCGCGTGACCTGTGTTTCGGTCGTCAGTCAGACTGTCGGAACACCAAATCCACCAAAAATTGATGGGATTTTGGTGTAAGGGAAACTTGAGATTATATTTGAGGCATATCTATGACTGAAACAGTCGACAATTCCCGCAATGACTTGCTTGCTGAGCTTACGGCCGAAGTTGTGGCCGCATATGTAAGCAACAATGTCGTGCAAACGTCAGATCTTCCGAGCCTGATTGCAGAAGTTCATACGGCTCTCGGGTCGACGTCCGGTGCTGAACCAGCTCCTGCTGAAAAGCCGAAGCCGGCGGTACCGATCCGCAAATCGGTGCACAGAGACTATATCATCTGTCTCGAAGACGGCATGAAATTCAAATCGCTGAAGCGTCATCTGATGACCTATCACGGTCTGACCCCGGACGAGTACCGCGAAAAGTGGGGCTTGCCGGCAGACTATCCGATGGTTGCTCCAGCCTATGCCGAAGCGCGTTCGCGCCTCGCCAAGGAAATGGGCCTTGGCCAGAAGCGGAAGCGCCGCAAGTAAAGCTGTGGGCCGGCAACGCCGGCCGACCTGCAAATCGCGCATGAGCGCATTTGAAAAACGGACACCCGCGGGGGCGGGGCGTCCGTTTTTTGTTTCTGTGATTTGATTATCAGCCCTTGGCGGTCGCCAGCACCTTGCTGCTGTCATGAAGGCGCCAGATTTCCTGGTTTTCAAAGCCGCGGATATTTCGGTGGCCGAGGCTGTCCATTTCGAACTGGTCTCGAAGCACGACAGCCATTTCCGACTGGACGGTGATTTCCATCGGCTCGGAGAATTCCTGTAGCCGCGATGCGAGGTTCACTGCGGGACCAAAGATGTCGTAGACATATTTCTGGATGCCGACCACGGAACCCACCACCGCGCCTGTTGCCAGGCCGATACGGCATCGCCACTGATTGGGATGGCTTGAATTTCTGCGGTTGAGGTAGCGCACGAAGCGAATGGCCGCGTTCGCAGCAGCTTTTGCATGATCGGGTGTCGGATCGGGGAGGCCTGCAACGGTAATGTAGGCGTCCCCGATCGTTTTGATGCGCTCGCAACCGAACTGCTCACCGATGCGGTCGAAGGCACTATAGATGTCGTTCAGTTCGGTGACTGTTACGCTGGGGTCGACAGAGGCGACCATGTCGGTAAACCCGACAAAGTCGAGCATCAGAACGGAGACCGGGTCATAGAGTTGCGGTGTGACGACGCCGAAAGTCTTAAACTCTTCATAGACCGATCTCGGCATGATGTTCAAAAGCAGTTTTTCGACCTGCTCCTTTTCCCTTTTGATCTCGCGATTGTTGCGTTCGACCATCATGGAATAGGAATCGATCATCGATTCCAGCTCGCGGATGCGGGTGATGTTCTGGCACACCAGAACCGCAATTTCGTTGTCGCCCTCAGAGGTCGGCGTGAAGTCCACGGCAATTACCATGGTGCGACGTTTCTTCTTGAATCGCGTTTCTGCGGTGTAGCGGCCCTGTTCATCCAGCCCCTTCCGAAGCGCCTCTTGGTCGAGCTCCGGGAACAGATCGGTTAAGCTGGTCGCGCCTTCGTGGTGGCCGAACCAATCCTCAAACGTGTCGTTGCGGAAATGGAAGGTGAAATTCGTTCGGTCGAGGAGCGCCACTCCAACGCCGATGGCTCGCAACAGCTGTTCATTGATGGCTTCTATGGACATGGCCTACCCTACGATGAGTTCCCGTCGATTTTCGAATTCCTGCAACACCGCATCGATGTCGCCGGGGTCGAATCCGTGATCTTCCAATGTGGCCGACAAGACCACCTTGAGCTCGTCGAAATGATCGTGTGCGATATCCAGGTGCGAGTGCAGTTGACGCAGCTGGTTATCGGTATACGCGGCGGGGCCGCCCAGAAGCGATGCGACGAATTTGGTCTGATGGTCGACCATGCGGGCCATATCAATATCATCGAAAAAAGGTCCGATGTCGTCGCTGTCAAGCAGCGTATCGTAAAAGGCCAGCACGACCCGGCTTACTTTCGAGAAACCACCATATTTTTCAAAAAGCGTTTGATCTGACATATCCACACCCCTGGAGGACCTGTTTGCTTGTATTTCCAATACGATATTAAACCATTCGGGCGGTAACGATAGAGCGCATCTGAATCCGATTGTGTCCAGACGGACGGATATGGATGTAGCCAAAGTTGATCCGCCTTCTTTCTTCAACCAATGCGCTACCGCTTGACCAAAACCACCTCGGCATAGTCAGATTCGATATCCATTGACCCGTCCTGCGATGTGTCGAATTTGGAGATCGTAGCGGTGATGTCATTGCTCAGCGCCGATTGCGCCCGTTCGTCGAGAGCCTCATATGCCTTGTGAACCGGACCATAGTAGGCCCTGAAGAAGTCCAGGAAATGCCGCGGCGACGGATAGCGAAACCGAAACGGCTTGATGCGGGTGTCGATGGATGTTGCGCGAGCCGCGAATGTGTCGTCGATCCAGCTCGCGTCGCCCCATCGGGCCGGCGATGGAGCGCCCGCTGGCGGCAGGATATGGCGACTCACCGTTCGCAAAAGCGCACCGATGAAACTCTCAGGCGTCCAGCTTGCCATGGCGACGATACCGCCGCTTCGGCAGACGCGCAGCATTTCGCTTGCGGCTCGTTGCTGGTTGGGCGCGAACATGACGCCGAAACTCGACACGACGGCATCGAACTGACCGTCTTCGAAGGGCAGATCTTCCGCATCGGCCACCTGGAACACGACGTCCAGTCCCTCGGCTTCAGCGCGCATACGACCTGCCCTGAGCAGGTTTTTCACATGATCGGTCGAGGTGACCGAGCACCAGCGGCGTGCGAATGCCAACGTCGCGTTGCCGTTTCCGGCGGCAACATCAAGCACGGTCGAGCCGGGAGCAACCTCCGCCGCCTCGGCGAGCTCTTCGCCGGTTATCTGAAGCGTCACACCGAACTTTCGATAATCGCCGGAAGACCAGGCGGCATTCTGTTTCGTGTTGATAGTGCCGTAGCCCGCTTCGGCGATTGGTGTCATGATATTCATCGATCTCTCCTCGAGACTTCAGCTTTCAGTCGATCACCCGGTTTGTTTCAGGCCGCCATTTTCGGCCAGAAGCAGTTGGCTACCGGGCGTTCGGCGTGAACGATGTGCTCATAGATACGCGGGTTGACCCATTCCGGCTCGTGGACCGGCGTCATGTGACCGGCTCCGGGCAGAATGGCCAAGCGTGCCTGCGGTACGGCGTTGGCGATTTTCGTTGCGACGTTCTGAGCAATCTCCGGCGAATCCATGCCGGTCAGAATGAGAACGGGCATTGTCAGCGCCGACAGATCTTCAAGCGTCCAGTGTTCCGAGAAGCAGCGAGAGAAGTCCTGCATGACTGCCGGTACCATCTCGGACAGCTTGCGCCGCCTTTCTTCGCTGCTGCGGTCAAAAGTACCTTGCCCGCTCCAGAAGTCGACGACCGCCCGCAGGCCGCACTCAATTGCGCCCCCAGCTGCTCCGTCTGCCAATTCCGATGAAATCCGACGCACCTGGGCGAACTGGTCCCTGTCTTCATCATCACCGTTTTCGAGCAGGTGAAAAGCGACGGGTTCGTAGAGCGTCAGGCTTTTAACAAGATCGGGACGCATCAAGGCGACTTTGAGCGCGACAGAAGCGCCGAATGAGTGGCCGACCAGATGGACCGGCTGACCGAAGCCGGCCAGATAGCCGATGATGTCGTCTGCTACACCATCGATGCCCGGTGCACCCAAGTCCGCCAAACGGCTGCCATATCCCGGCAGATCAATGGCGCTGACAGTGAAGCGACCGTCCAGTTCGGCGGCCAGCTGCTTCCACTGTGCACCGCTCGAGGCGGAAGAGTGGAGTGCTACAACCGGGGCACTGAAGATATCGGTGATGATGTTGGGCGCGGTCATCGAACTGTTCCTGCGTTGTCGATGAACACTAAATGGACCCTCAAGGTTTCGTTTGATTTTCAGGCAGACCGCATCCATGTTTCATTTGTTAACGGGTTGCCGATTTGCCGCTGAATTTTTTGTTCTTGATATTTCAGGTGGTTAACGGGATCGCATGGGATTTGGCTGATACAATTGAAACAATTGCCGGCGGTTCTGAAAACCGAATGAAACACGGGCGGGATAGGAAAAAGTCATGACCAGACACGAGACGTCCGACAATGGCCCGGCTGGCGCGCAGACTACCTCCCTGGCGCGCTTCGATCGGCACGGCGCTCTCGTCGAGACCAGCGGCGAGTTTGCCGAGCTGGAGGCAACCCTTTCCGGATCGGTAGACAAGGCCGAGCTCCTGGGCGGGTATGTTGAACGGCTGTCGATGATCAATGGTTGCGAAGTGGCCGACCTGGAAGGCGACGCAACGCGGATGATCGAACTTTGGGGACGGTCGACCGGCAATCCAATGGAAGCCAGGACGAAGCAGGGTGGCTGGCGCCTTCTGTCGTGTTGTCCGGGCGCCGACGACAGTCTTCTCTACCTGAGCATCATCACCGACTGGCCCAAGCGCCAGGAAGATCTCTCACATTTCATGCTTGAGAGCATTCCCCTGCCAATCTGGATCAATTCGGTCGAGACCGGGGAAGTTCTCCATGCGAACCCTGCTGCAAACCGGCTTTATGGCGTGAGGCCGGACGCGCGGGAGAACCGTTTTATCAAGGAGTATTTTGAAGATCCCGAAGACAGTATCGAGATGCTCAAGACCCTGCAGGTGAAGGGGTCGATCCAGAACTACCCGGTCAAGACCAAGTCCGAGGCCGGCCGCGATGTCTGGGTCAACGGTTGCGCTGTCCTTGGGGAGTACAAAGGCTCGCCCGTCGCGGTCTCGGCGATCCAGGATCTCACCGATCGTGACGAGTACGAGGAGGATACGCTGAAGGCGCGCGATATGTTGCGCGACGCCATTGAATCGCTGTCCGAGGGCTTTGCACTGTATGACGAAGATGGCCGTCTGGTCATGTTCAACAACAGCTACCGTGAAATGAACCACGCGGTTGCCGATCTGCTTGAGCCGGGACTGGATTGGGAGATCCTGATGCGCGAGACGGCGCGTCGCGGTATTTACGCGGACGCCGTCGGCCGTGAGGATGAGTGGATTTCCGATCGGGTCAAGAACGGTATCGAGTACATCCAGGACTACGAACTGGTTCACACGGACGGCACCCATTACCTGGTGTCCGTGCACCCGACAAAACTGGGCGGCTTTGTCGTCACCCGCACCGATATCACCGACAAGACGCTCGCCGAGGCCGCCGAGCGCGACGGTGATCTCCTGATCCGCCAGGTGCTTGAAGCGAGCCCGGCGGCTGTGATCATGGCCCGCGTAGGCGATGGCGAAATTCTTTATCGGTCGCCGGCGGCGGTCGATCTGTTCGGCAAGGTGAAAAACGCCAACGAATATTATCTCGGTGTCGGAGACCGCGCCGACTACATCACTGCGCTGCTCGCCGATGGCTGGGTGGACGACTACAAACTGACACTGATCAACGCAGACGGCAAACCGTTTCCCGCGGCAGCCTATGGCCGCATTGCCGAATACAAGGGTGAGGATGTGGTCGTCAGCACGACGATCGATCTGACCGGACAAAAAGAAGCCGAAGCCATGATCCGGCAGGTCCTGGAAGCCTGTCCGGTGCCGGTACAGATGACCGAAGCCGATACCGGTAAGTTGCTGTTCCGGAGCCCCGAAACAACGGCGCTGTTCGGTGCCGTCGACTTCGCGACATCGTACTATGTCGACACGGAGGAGCGGGAAAAATACCTCAAGAAGCTCCACGAGAGGGGATGGGTCAACGAGCACAAGGTCAGGCTGAGAAACGCAAGAGGCGAGCCGTTCTGGGGTGCCATCTCCGCGCGTCTGATCGAGTTCAGGGGGCAACGGGTCATTGTCTCCAACACACGCGATCTGACCGATGAAATGGCGCTGCAAGAGGAACTGTCGAGCCAGCGCGAGATGCTGTTTCAGAACGAAAAGATGTCGGCGCTTGGCGAACTGCTCGCGGGCGTTGCACACGAACTGAACAACCCGTTGTCCATCGTCGTCGGACATTCGCTGATGCTGCGAGAGGAAACAGGCGATACGGGGACATTGAAACGGGTCGAAAAGATCAGCAACGCCGCCGAACGTTGTGCCAAGATCGTCAAGACATTCCTGGCGATGGCCCGCCAGCAACCCGCCAAAATGGAAAGCACCGATATCAACGCGGTCATCTCCACCGCCGTCGATGTCGCCGGATACGGCAGCAAGGGCGAGAGCTTCGAGATCGCGTGCGATCTCGCGACGGATCTGCCGGAAATCGTCGTCGATGCGGACCAGATCACCCAGGTCATCATCAACCTCATCATCAATGCCGAACATGCCATATCGGCGACCGGGAAGGGCGACCGGATTACCGTTTCGACAGGCCGAAACAAACTTGGCGATTCAGTCGAGATATTTGTCACCGACAATGGGCCCGGTATTCCGCAAAACATCATGGCCCGCATTTTCGAACCGTTCTTCACGACAAAGGATGTGGGAGATGGAACCGGCATTGGGCTGGCATTCTGTCATCGCATCATCCACTCCCATGGCGGACAGATCTGGGTCGATTCCGATTGGCAGGACGGCAGCCGTTTCGGCATCTCCCTGCCGATGACGTTGGGCAGCAATGAAAGCAGTCCGGATGAAGACGAAACTGTGCGGCATCAGGTGAACACGACCGTTCTGGTCGTGGACGATGAATTGGAAGTGGCGGAACTGATTGCTGAAATCCTCAAGAAGGAGGGATTTCGCGTCGATCTCGCCCATTCAGGGGTCGAGGCCGTCGAGCTGCTGTCGAGCAACCGATACGATCTGCTGCTCAGCGACTTGAATATGCCGGAACTCGATGGCCGGGGGCTTTATGAAATCGTTCGGGACGAGTATCCCAGCATTCTGGATCGAACCGCCTTCATCACCGGTGATACGATGGGCGCTTCATCGCAGAGCTTGCTGCAGGAATCCAAGCGGCCCTATCTTGAGAAACCCGTGTCGCCGGCGGAGCTACGCGAATTGGCCTACGGGCTGCTGAATGACAAAGTCGAAGCATAAATGGAAAACAGTCACTTTCACATCCTGGTCTGCGACGATGAGCTCGACGTCCGCGAGATGGTGCAGGAATACCTCGGAAAACGCGGCTTCAAGGTTTCCGCTGCTGCCAACAGCGAGGAATTGCGCACCATCCTGTCGGTCAACCCCATCGATCTGATCATCCTGGATATCAATATGCCCCGCGAGGACGGCCTCACGACGCTGAGGTCGCTGCGGATCGACGACCAGACACCGGTGGTGATGCTGACCGCGGCCGGCGAGGTGGTCGATCGCATCATCGGTCTGGAAATGGGGGCCGACGACTATCTCGGCAAACCCGTCGATCTGCGCGAATTGGAAGCGCGGGTGAAGGCGGTGCTGCGTCGGCGCAGCAGCGGTGATCAGCAAAAGGGCGAAAAGGAAACGCCCGGGAGTGCCAAATTCGGAGACTTCACGCTTGATATCGAAGCGGCGAAGATGCACGGCCCCGACGGCGCGGAAATTCCTTTGACAGCGATGGAGTTCAGCCTGCTCAAGGCTTTCGCCGAAAACAAGGGACGTGTGCTCAACAGAGATCAGATTCTCGAACAGGCCCACGACCGAACCTGGGATCCATTTGATCGCAGCATCGATATTCGCATTTCAAGACTGCGGCGAAAGATCGAACGCAATCCCGAGAAACCTTCCATTATCCGCACCGTGCGCGGCATCGGTTACATCTACGATCCGGAAGGCGCGTAGACTGAATCCTTCAATCTTCGAAGGGCAGGCCGATGTATTCGTAGGCCAGCGCCTGCTGCGCCGGCTCAGATGTCAGCAACACATCGTAATCGTTCTGTCGGATCTTCTGGTCGAACGGGTCCTCGCCCGGAAAAACGTGCAGCAGCTTGGTGAGCCGCCAGGACAGGTTCTCCGCACTCCAGACCCGTCTCAGCGCCATCTCCGAATAACAGTCCAGGTAGTGATCGTCACTGGCCTCGTAATGACGTTCCAGCGCGCGCGACAGATAATACACATCGGAAAAAGCGAGATTCAGGCCCTTTGCGCCGGTCGGCGGCACGATATGGGCCGCGTCGCCGGCCAACAGCAGGCGACCGTGACGCATCGGCTCGGCGACGAAGGAACGCAGTGGCGCGATTGACTTTTCGATCGACGGTCCGGTCACGACCTTGGATCCGAGTTGAGGCGGAAATCGATCAAGAAAGGCCTGCCAGAATCGGTCGTCGGGCCAGTCGGCGATATCGTCGTCGATATCGACCTGGACGTAATAACGCGACAGCATCGGATTGCGCTGCGCGGCGAGCGCGAAGCCTTTTTCGTGATAGGCGTAGATGAAGTCCTCCAACGGAGGTCGCTCGACCATGATGCCGAGCCAGCCGAACGGGTAGGTTCGTTCATAGGTTCTGAGCACATTCGCCGGAATGGCCTGTCGGCTCGGTCCGTGGAAACCGTCGCAGCCGGCGATGAAGTCGCAATCGATCCGGCATGCTTTGCCCTCATGCACATAAGTGACAAACGGGTCGCCGCTGCCGATATCATGAAGCGCCACGTCCCGTGCCTCATTGACGATGTTTCCGCCGTCTCTTTCGCGCGCGGCATAGAGGTCTTCTGTGATCGCGGTCTGACCCCATGCCATCATCTGCTTGCCGGTCCATCGCGCGGTGTCGATGAAGAAGTCCGGCTTGTCTTGCCAGACGATCGCCGTGCCGTCCTTCGGCTTTCCATCCCGGTCCATGTGCTCGCTGAGGCCAAGGTCACGCAACAGCTTGACCGAGCCTGCCTCCAGTACCCCGGCACGGATGCGAGACAGAACGTGGGCCTTGCTTTGCCGCTCCAGAACGATGTTGTCGATCCCGTTGAGATCGAGCATGTGGGACAGCAGCAAGCCTGCCGGCCCACCGCCGATGATCGCAACCCGGGTACGCTGGTTGTGCGTTGGCGAGTTCACATGCGTGTCACTTTCAGTTTCATGAAATTATCGCTCGCGGACCTGTTCGTCCAACTCCTTGGCGTAGACAAGATAGTAGTTTCTGGCGGTGGCATTGACCTCCTGATCGGCCAGGCGTCGCAGTCCCTCGATCTTGAGGGCACGTGCCTTTTCTGCTGCCTGCCCGGCAACAATCAGACGGTCGCTGAGTTCCAGCGACCACTGGACGTCGCCATCCGCCAAAGCATCTTGCGCTGCCTTCAGGACACGATCGGAACCACCAGCGAGGCGGATGATCCGATTGGCTTCGTCGCGAGGAGCCATGCGATTGAGATTGGTCGGATTGCCATCGAACCATCCGAGCGTGCCAGAGAAATAGGCCCGCACTGCCCAGGCAACCTTGCCGTAGAACTCGGTCAGATGCGGCTTCGAGGCAAGTTGGTCGGGCAGTGTGACCGTGTGAGCCAGCTCGTCCGGAGAGTGCCCGCCATTGATTCCCGACGCCGTCTCGGCAATCACGTGGCGAATGGCGTCCCGGTAATCACTCAGCACCTCTTCAACGGCCTCTTTGCCGCGCACCGGGCGGGAATGTCCCGGCGCAAGAATATCGGCCTCGAACCCTCTCAGCAGGTCCAAAGTGTCGGCCCAGGCATCGAAATCGCGGTAGGGCGTCCCTCGAATGGCGTAGAGATTGGGAAACGACTTGTAGAAATTGTCGCCACAGATCAGGACCCTTAGACCCTCCAACCACACAACCAGATGGTCCGGCGTCTCTCCGGGCGCATGAACGAGTTCAAGATCAAACCCGGATCGCTGGAGCGTCATCCTTTCATCTTCGATGAGCAGCGTTGGTGGTTTGAAACCGGCTCCCATCCCTTCCATCGGGCGATCACCCGGCCCACAGCCGAGATTGACCCTTTCGTCGGGAAACGACAGCCCCATGCCAAACTGCCGCCGTGTGCGATCCATCAACGCCTTGCCGGGGCCCGGCCTTGAATTGTCGACATTGACAAGGTCGGAGGAGAACAGATGACTGGCGATGACTTCGGGATTTCCGTCACCGGCGAAAACGCTGGCGCCGGATATGTGATCCCGATGCGAGTGGGTGTAGATGATGGTCTGCACCGGCAAATCGGTGATGCGCCGAAGCTCCGCAAGGATGTTCTCGGCGGCCCTGGTCGTTTCGGTCGTATCGACCACGACCACACTGTCTGCGCCGACGAGAAAGTGCACATTCGAAGCTGCATACCCCACGGCGGTGTAGACGTTTGGCGCCAGCTCGACGACGTCCTTGTGAAACTCATGGGAATGCGCCGTCAGAGATGGGTGAGCGCTCATGACTTACTCCAGCGATCCACGCCCGGCGAAGGCTCCAATGGCCTTGCCGCGATACTTGTCGGAGAGTTCGGGGTCGACTTCGGTTCCGTCATAAAGGCCCAGAAGAATGCCCTTTCTGCGAGACAGGCCGCGCCCCGCTATGATCGCGGCGTCCGAACGAGTCGTGCGTTGCGACATGCGCCGCGCCCACCGGCCGAGACGCTCATACATCATGTCGATGATAGCCTCGTGTTCGGAACTTTCGCCGAGATCATCGAATTCATCCGGATCCTCCTGCATGTCGAACAGCATCGGCCGGAAGCCGCCCTCCGCGTGCATGAATTTCCAGCGTTTGTCGGCGACCATGAACAACCGCGCGTCACGCGGCTGCACTCCGAGGCCGATGGCCATCGGCGTTGCGGAGTAATCGAATTCGCTGATGGTAAAGTCTCGCCATTCCTCGGGCCGTTCGCCGCGCAACAACGGCATCAGCGAGCGTCCTTCGAGAATGTGGTCAGGTACCGTCCCGCCGGCTGCCTCGACAAAGGTGGCAGCAAGGTCAATGCTCTCGATGAGATCATCATTGACGGTTCCTCGGGTGGAATCGGCGTCCGGTGAGGGGTCGTAGACAATCAGGGGAACCTTTACGGACTGTTCGTGAAACAGGTCTTTTTCACCCAGCCAGTGATCTCCAAGATAATCGCCGTGGTCGGATGTCAGGACAATCATCGTGTTGTCCATCTGTCCGGTCTGTTCCAGATAATCCAGCAACCGGCCAAGCTCGTCGTCGCATTGCTTGATCAGGCCCATATAGGCCGGGATGACCGCCTCGCGCACTTCGTCACGCCGAAACGCCTGACCGATGGCGTTGTTCATGTAGGCCGCATAAACCGGGTGAGGGTTCTCCCGCTCTTTCGGGTGTCGAACCGGCGGCAAGATCTGATTGCGTCCGTACATGTTGTGATACGGCGCCGGAACGATATAGGGCCAGTGCGGCTTGATATAGGAAAGATGGCAAAGCCAGGGTTTGTCGCTGCTTTCGCGTTCTTCGAGAAACTCGATCATCCGCGACGTGAGCCATGGCGTTTCGGAATCCTCGTTGCGGATATTGGCCGGTTTGTCGGCATGTTTCATCAACCAACCGGAAGCGATGTCGCCGTCGTCTTCGACACCCGAATTGGCATAATCGTGCCACGGGTTCTCGCTCTCGTAGCCCTTCGATTTCAGGTATTCGTTGTAGGGCGAGCGGCGCTGATCGTAGAAGCCGTCGGGACCCTGACCCCACAACCCGTCGTCGCGCACGTGGATGTCGAATCCGCACTCGGACACCCGCGCGCCAATGACGCCGTCCGTGGATATTCCGAGGCGCTCCATGCCCTCTTCGTCGGCTTTCATGTGGGTTTTGCCGATCAGCCAGGCATCCATGCCGATTCGCCTGAGATGATCGCCGATCGTCTGCTCGCCCACCTTCAGCGGAAAATTGTTCCAGGCTGCGCCATGGCTGTGAACGTAGCGGCCGGTATAAAAACTCATGCGCGAGGCGCCGCAGATCGGGGACTGAACGTAGCAGCGGGAAAACCGCACGCCCCTGGCCGCCAGGCGGTCCATGTTGGGCGTCTCGAGGAAGGGATGGCCGGCGCAGCTCAGATAATCAAAGCGCAACTGGTCATACATGATGAACAATATGTTCTTGGTCTTGCGCGTCACCGGCGGCTCCCTCAAATCCGGCCGGGCCGCACCACGCGACCCGGCTCAGCGTTCGTACTTATTTCATTTCCTCGGGGATTTCGACGCCGATTTCTTCATAGTACTTCAGAGCGCCGGGGTGCAGCTTGATGTTCGTCGCTGCCAGCGCATCCTCCAGCCGAACGCGTTCCATGAATGGCGCGTTGGCCCGTACGCCATCGATGTTCTCCCAGAAAGCCTTGGTGAGTTTGTAAACGGTGTCTTCGGACAGATCCATGCGCGCAACAACGCCCACAGTCGCGCCAAGCGTATAGGTGTCGCCGTCGGAAGAAACCTTCTCGCCATAGATCCCGGCCGGAATCATATCGAGCTTGCGGCCGAGCACTTTGGTCGGCTTCAGCATGTCCTCGGTTGCGTTGTCGACTTCGTCCTTGTTGAGGCCGATCACGTTGAGATCGCTGGTGAGCGCCAATTGCTCGACCTGCGGGAAGGGCGGGATGCCGCCATTGACATAGACGTCGAACTGGCGGTCCTGGAAGCCCTGCAGGGCAGCGCCCCATGAGGCCTTGACGTTTTCAAAGTCCTTGCCCGGTTCCATGCCGGTCGTTGCCTGAATCCACTGTTGAGCAGCGGCCCAGGCACCGCCACCGGGCGGTCCGAGAAAGACCTTTTTGCCACGCAGGTCTTCGAGCTTGGAGATGCCGCTGTCCGAATAGGCGAGCACATGGTAGGCGCCGTAGGGGAACCAGTAGATCAGGCCGACATTTTTGGACAATTCCGGTGCTGCGCTCAGCTTCTGATACATGCGCGTGCCGTTCTTCATGAAATGATACACGGCCGGTGAGGTCATCACGACGTCGAGCTTTCCCTGCGCCATTTCGACAATGTGCTTGGTGGCTGCGCCGGTTGCATCGACGGAGATTTCAACATCGTCTTGAGCGTCGTTGACGGCCGATGCCATCGTCGTCATGACAAGATAGGCTGACGAGCCTGGCGCGATGGTCGCCATTCGCAATTTTTCTTGAGCGATTGCTGGTGCGCTAAGCGTAATCGAGGCGACGGCGGCGAGCGCCAGTTTGGACATCTGCTTCATAACGGGTTCCTCCCTTGGATCAGTTGTTGGAAGCTATTTTCGGTTGTGAATTTCGGGTGTTGTGAAACGCCACCAGCGCGATGGCGATGACGCCGGCTACCATTGTCGACAGCCGGTCGGGCGTGAGGATGGCAATGGCCAGAACAACGCGCAGGACGCTTTCCCATGCGAGTAGTGGTGCCGCTTCGTAGCGCGCCAAACCGGTTGCAATCAGCCAGGTTGCAAGCACGAAGGAAACGATCGACCAGATGAGGCCGGTGATGGTGAAACCGTCGATGATGAGGATTTCCGGATTGTAGACGAAGACGAACGGGATAATGAATCCGGCGATTGACAACCGCACCGCCTCAAATGCGGTTTCCATGGGTTTCGCCCCGGCGATCGGAGCGGCGGCAAAAGCCGCGAGCGCGACGGGAGGTGTCACCACTGAAAGCACGCCGAAATAGACCATGAACATGTGGGCGGCAATCTTCGGAATGCCGAGATTTTCAAGGACGGGACCCATCACCAGCGCAAGAATGAGATAGGCGGTAACCGACGGGACGCCCATGCCCATGACCAGACACCCGATCATCACCAGGACAAGCGCAAAAAACAGATGCCCGCCGGACGTGGATCGAATGGCGTCGGCGAAGGCCAGTCCGATACCGGTCATGTTGACGATGCCGATGACCACGCCGACCGACGCGACAATGATCATGAGGTTGGCCGATGTGCGGCCAGCGCTGACCAGCGCTTCCCACCATTTCCTTGGATGCCGGAATTCCGGGAAAAGCACCAGGCACAGCACCACCGCGGCAATCATCGCGTAGTATCCGGCATTCTGCGGCGTGCGCCCGGTCAGAAGCACTCCAACGATGATGGCCAGAGGGATCCAGAATGCGAGGCTCTTCAGCCAGTCGGAGCCGGTGATCTTCTCACGCTGCTCGGGCGGCGTTGCGCCGACATTCTGCTTGCGCGATTCGACGAGCACCACAAGAAACAGGCTCAGATAGTAGAAAACGGCCGGCAGGATCGCAGCCACCACAATCTGCAGGTAGGGAATAGCGGTAACATCGGCCATGATGAAGGCGACGACGCCCATGACGGGCGGCATGATCTGCCCGCCGGTGGAAGCGGCTGCTTCCACGCCGCCGGCGAATTTCGCTCTGAAGCCGGCTTTCTTGATGATGGGGATGGTGAAGATGCCGGTTGAGACCACGTTGGCGACCGCCGCTCCCGACATCGTGCCGAAGAGAGCTGAACCCAGGATCGAGGCGTGCGCCGGCCCTCCGGCAAAGCGCCCGGTCGCTGAAAAGGCGATCTTCAACAGGATAGCGCCGGCACCGGATGCCTGCAGGATCGCTCCGAACACGATGAAGATGAGAACCACGGTCGAGACAACCTGAACCGGCCGGCCGAACACCCCATCGGTCGTGAACCATTGCCGGTCCGCGATGCTGGTCCAGTCCAATCCGGCTCCGCCGATGCTATGCGGCAAAAGTGCGTAGGCAATGATGCCAAGGAACACCAGTGCCATCGGCAAGCCGAAATGGCGCCAGGTCAGATAACCGATCAGCGCGAAGGCAACCCAGGCAAGCGCCATGTCGGTTTGTGAAATGTCGATAAAGAACTCTTCCTGTTCCAGCATGATGCCGGACCAACGCCAGATCAGCAGCGCGAACACGACCAGGAGTACGAGATCGGCGAGGCTCTCGGCTTTTTTACGCCAGCCATGTTCGCCGGATGCTGCCGTTTCCAACGCACGGGATGCGAGGATCAGAAATCCGACAATGGCTCCGAGCAGTACCGTGACCCCGTAGACCACAATGGTATCGAACACGCCAAAACCAGCAACGTAGATCGCGAAAACGGCCAGTGCGGCAGCGAACAGCTCCGCCAATCGGTTGACTGCAAAAAGCACCGTATTCCTCCCGATGCATTCCTTCTGAATGCCCGAGAAGCCTGCCCGAGCCGTTGAGTCAGCGCAACGTGAACTGGCTAAACGTGCCGCAGAGTGGCACACTGGAAATGGGAGGCTTGCGTGGCAACATTACAGAACCGGTCGCTGGACCGAGGGATTACACTTCTTGAGGTGCTGGCGCGCAACGGCGCCAGTTCGCTAGCAGACCTGCATCGGGAAAGCGGTTTGCCAAAATCGACCATCCGCCGCTTGCTCGCGACGCTGATCAATCGGCGAATGGTCCGCCGTTCGCTTTCCGACAAGCGTTATCGCATCAACATCACGTTGCCGGCCAGTGCCGGTGAGCCCGTACCACCGGAGCTCACGGTTCTTGTCGATGTGGCCATGCCCCATGCGATTGAACTGACGCGCTCAATTGGCTGGCCTTCCGATATCCACCTCGTAGATGCCAACTGCATGCGCATCGTCGACTCGACGCGACCGCTCAGCCCGTTTCACCTCTACCGCGGACTGGTCAACCGCAAACTCAACATCTTTGGCGCAGCAAGCGGCATGATCTGCCTCGCCTCAATGGAGGAGGAGGCCATTGCGCATTATCACAGGGCAACAATGGGCGACCGCATCTGGGGACTGGCCCGGTTCAATCTCAGCCTAGAAGCGTACATGGAGGAGACAAGGATTACCCAAGAGCGCGGTTACGGTGTCAGATTAACGAGCTACCTGGGCGAAACCGTGCTCGACGATGGTCTCGCGGCGATCGCTCTTCCTCTGTTGCAGGATGGCCGGCCTTTTGGGGCGCTATCGATATTGTGGCCCCGCACCTACAAGGATCACGTCGAGTTCGCGAAGGATTATCTGGCCGCCCTGGCTGAGGCAGTGGAGGCCGTCAACGAAGCCCTTCAGCAATATTCCGATTCGGGCGCCCCGGTGGTCAGCCGCTGAGTTGCAGGCGGTCGCTCATGGCCATTGCCGTCATGCCACCATCGACTGAAAGATCGACTCCCTTGATCCATCGACTCTCGGGGCCGGCTAGGAAACAGATTGCCTCGGCGATTTCCTTGGCGGTGCCGGGGCGACCCGCACGCGCAATGCCCTTTGCCGCCCGTTCGCCAAAGGCTGCCTTGAAGTCATCCAGAATGCCGGTCGAGACGGCAGCTGGACTGACTGTATTGACGCGCAAATCCCGTTCGATCAACCGTTCGCATTGCCCCATCGACCAGACGATGACCGCTTCCTTTGACAGGTCGTAGGCCCGCACATGGTCGATAGTCTCAGCTTCGATGAAACCGGCAAGGGACGATTGACTTTCCAGGGCCATCAATCGCTTTACCTGTTCCAGGTTTTCGCGCCACATGGCGCCCGCGCGCGATGCGGTATTGACGATGGAAGCACCGGGCGAGAGCTTGTCGAGCATGGCCTCGGTGATCCGCACGAGCCCGAAATAGTTGACTGCAAGGATAAGCTCGTTCAGCCCTTCTCTGGGTGGTAACCCGGCATTGTTGATGAGTGCGTCGAACGGTCCTTCAACCGAGGCGGTTGCTGCTTCTGTGGCGTCGGCGTCGGAAAGATCGACTTCCACCCATTGATCGACATTGTTCGACGGACGGGTCACGTCGAAGGCGACTATTTCGGCACCCTCGGATTTCAGTTTTGAAGCGACCGCAGCGCCGATTCCGGTTGCTGCCCCTGTGATGGCTACACGCATGAATACCTCCCTCCGTCGATGCGATCATTTGGATTGCGTCGGAAATCGATGGCAAGGGGTGAGCTCGATTTGTGCCATCTGGCGGCACGGCTGAAAAGTCAGGAGACGGCAGGCTTGGCCAGTGAAGCGGCCGCTTCAGCCTTGATACGTTTGACCATGGACCGCAGCCCGTTGGCCCGCTGGGGCGTCAGGTGCTCGATCAGCCCGAGGCGGGCGAACAACGCATTTTCGTCGAAGCTGACGACCTGGGAGGCCTTCTGCCCTGAACACGCTGCGAGCATGATCGCCACGAGGCCGCGGACGATGTGAGCATCAGAATCGCCTTTGAAGTGAAGGGTCGGGTCCTCAGGATCGACCGGGTCGACCGAGTAAGTCAGCCATACCTGGCTGACGCAGCCTTGCACCTTGTTGGCTTCTGTCTTGTCGCTTTCCGGCATCTCGTCAAGCGTGCGACCAAGCTCGATGACATATCTGTATCGATCTTCCCAGTCCTCCAGGAACTCGAAATCTTCTACGATCTGCTCGAGAGAAGCCATCTTCTTCCTCACTGTTCTCACACCGCATCGATATAGGAAAACTAACGTGGCAAAGCACGAAAAAAAGCCGAACTTTCAATGCGCATTATTGCGAGGGTGTCAGGCGTGTTTCCTTTGCAGCCGCGAGCAGCATAGCCAGCGCCATTCGCGCGCCGGCTTCCGTATCGATATCAATGGTCGACAAGGCCTTGGCAGTCTGGCGGCAAAGGTCTGGCTGATCAGCACAGATGCGGGTGATGCGGGCCAGGGCATCCTGGTGCCCCACGGTTGAGGTTAGGAGCTCGACATCGGTGGCCGGTCGGTTGTTGCCCGAAGGCCGATGCACCGCTTCTTCCGGGAGCAAAAGCAGGACAAGCGTAAACCAGAAGACTGCCTTGAACACGAATCGCATGAAGATTTCCCGGATTGGCGCCGCGCGCGCCGTAACGAGCAGATTGCACGCGTATCAGACATGAAATTTGTGAAGAATGTCTTGCCCGTCGGCAGGGCCGGTCACGGGGCATTAACCACAATTGGTGATCCGACGCGCCGAGTGTTTCGGGATTCGGAGAAATCCTCGAAATCGCCCGGTTTGGTCGGTGACCTTATCTATTCTTTAAGCTGGTTTTGCGAATCTGCCGACGCCGGAACAACAAGTGTATTGAGTCACGCGTGGCCATCAGGGTTAAGAGCAATTTTTTAAAGGACATTGCGGGAATTTTCCGCCAGGTGGCCTCGACCTGGGTCAATCGCGATGTACGCGATGAAGAGGAACGGACCGGGCAGGCGGAGCTCCTGGCACGTCTGCTTGTTGCGGCCATGCTCTTTCTCACGGTTCTTCCCAGCATGCTGCTTTCCTATTTTGGTTTGGCGCAGCTGGTGCCGATCGTGCTCGTCGTTTCCGCCATTCCCATGTTGCTGATCGGAATATTGGCGCGGACCGGCTACGGTCGCCTGACCGCGGGTCTGGCTCTCGGATCTGCTTCGGTTGGTATTGCAGCACTGGCGTTCTTCACTGGTGGTCTCGCTTCGCCCTTTTTGGCGTGGACAGTCATTCTGCCGACGGAAGCCTTCCTGCTGGGCCGTAATCGCAAATCCGTGGTCAGCGGCCTTGCTGCGATGCTGGCGGTTTTCGCTTCTGTTGCGATTGCCGAAGGCCTGGCCCCGCGCGATGTTCTTCCGGCCGGTCCGGCCGGCCCGGCTCTGGTGGTGGCACTTCTGGCACTATACGGCATGTTCGTCCTCGGCGGCCGGCAGGAAAGTCAAACTCCGGCCGTCGATCCGCACACATCGCAGGCTAATGGAATGCTGGACCGGCTTCCCGGCCTGGTGACCTTCCATGACGACAAGGCGGATCTGAAGTGCATCCACGGATCCGATGCCGCTCAGCTGTTGAAGTATGTCGGTGATCTGTCGGGCGGTAGTTTTGTCGACCATATTCATGTTTCCGATCGCCTGCAGTTCCTGCAAGGTGTCGATCGACTGAGAACTGGCGCGGAAACCGTGTCGTTGATTGTGCGCCTGCGCAGCCAAGCTGGCGACGCAGAGACCGATCAGTTCCGCCATTGGTCAACACAGCTCGCTGCCCTGCGCGACGATGACGGCCGCTTTGACGGATTTATTGCACAGTCCCGCGATATCACGTCGGAGATAGAGCTGCGCCGATCCTATGTGCGCAAGGTTGTCGAAGCGGAAGCTGCCAACGAAGCAAAAACACGGTTCCTTGCGGCCGTCAGCCATGAGCTTCGGACGCCGCTGAACGCCATTTTGGGTTTTTCGGACATCCTGACCAGCGAGTATTGCAGTCAACCGCTCGACGACAGCCAGGCAGAATATGTCGGCCTGATTCGGCAGTCTGGGCAGCACCTGCTGGCGGTGATCAATTCCATGCTTGATCTCAGCAAGATCGATGCAGGGCGTTACGAACTGAATCTCGAACCGTTCGATATGCGCGAGGCCTTTCGCGACTGCGAGGCGATGCTCAGCCAGCAGGCGAAGGACAAGAATATCGTTTTGACGACCCGAGTTGCCAAGGGGCATGAGGAACTGACCGCCTGTCGCCGTGCGGTTCAGCAGATCCTGATCAATCTGATCGCCAATGCCATCAAATTCACTGACGAGGGTGGAGTGGTCACCGTCGACGGATCAGACTTTGATGGCTACACCCGGATCAGCGTATCGGATACCGGGATTGGCATGAGCGAAGAAGATCTGAAGAAGGTCGGAGCGCCTTTCGTTCAGGTTCAGGCACACAATGCGCGGCAATACGAGGGGACCGGCCTTGGATTGAGCCTGGTGAAGGGGCTGGTGGCGCTTCATCACGGCCGTTTCTCCATTGAAAGCAGTCCCGGTGTCGGTACAACGGTGACAGTCGATTTGCCGCACGAAGGACCCGACGAAGGGTCGGAGCAGCCGATCGTCGGTTCTCATGATCAAGATGCGTTTCCGCCGCGACTTGCGACGGTTGCAGACAACAGCACGGAGGAGGTCAATGGCCAGGCGCAAACAGCCTGAACCTGCGGGCGGCCTGCATTTTGTCGGCGGCGCTTTGCGCCTGATCGGCACGACCGTATCGCGGCATCCGTCGATTGCCGGAGGCATTGTTGCCGTTGGCGTCACGTTCACCTACGTGACGATGAACGCGATGTACCAGCCCAGCAAACATCCTTCGCCCTGGTTCGCCACCCGCGACCAGCCTCGAAATGCTGTCGCCAGCCGACCGGAAACGGTTCCGGTCCCCGAAAGCCGGGTGACCACCTTTAAGATCGAGCGAAGCGACCCACAGAGTACGGCCAGCATCCCCGAGGATGTGGCCTCCATTCGCAACGATACCGTATTCCAGATGCAACAGGCCCTGCGGCGAGCGGGTATCTATGCAGGGACCGCCGATGGCGTCATGGGACCCCAGACCCGCAAAGCCATTCAGTTCTACCAGATTCAAGCGGGAATGGAGCCGACCGGGGAGCCGGATGGCGAATTGCTGGTGCACCTCCTGATCGCCAATCTCGACACCGTGGCCGTCCCTCAGTCACGCCCGACTCTTCGTGAAACGGATGCCGCCACGTCGCCGATCTGGTCACGGTCGCAAGAGGTTGCTGCCGTTCAGCAATCTCAGCCGAAGCCTCCGGCGCCGGGTGTCGAGCCCGACCTGGTTGTCGACATTCAGCGGGGGCTCAGCAACATCGCTTATGCCGATATCGTGGTCGACGGCATTGTCGGAGAACGCACCAAAACGGCGATCGTGCACTTCCAGAAGCACTATCGTTTGCCTGTTACCGGTCAACCGGATGCGGCTGTGCTTGCCAAGCTGAAGGAAATCGGGGCTCTCTAGACCTTGCCCCGGTTGAGGCCTGCCAGCCATGGCTGGCGACCGTTTGATTTACAATGATCCTGTTGTAAGAACTCAGTCCGACCAGTGGATACGGGCAGTTTTCTGTGACCGACAGAATCTCAGCGGGGGCGTGGCTGCGATGCGATTGACCAGCGATCTCTGGGTCAAGGCCTTACTTCGCAGGGTGTTCCAGGAAGGCGGATTTGCAGCAATTGAGCGCTCGGGCGCATCCGAAGCGGGTGTTATCTATGTCCGGGTGAGGCGGCGAGATGGCTTGGAAACGCTGCTGGGTCCCGCGCCTCAGAGCTTCTTTGATACCCAAAAGCCGAGTGACCGCAAATTCGAACCTCGTATCGTTGCCGGCGAAGAACGGGAGATCGATGCCCTGTTGGCCCGAGAAGCCGGTTTCGATCCTGATTTCTGGGTGGTGGAGATAGAGACGGATAGTCCCGAAACCTATCTCGAGATCACGCCTGCCGCCTGACAAATCGGTCACGCCGCTCGTTCACGCGCTGTCTGCGGCTTGCCGGAATTCGGGCAGCCCTTGTGGAGGCGTCTACGGTCAGCGGCTGCAGCTCCGGCTTCCGATCCTCTTCGTTGGCTCGGCGCCATGCATCCACCCTGCGAACACTCTCTTCAAGTTCGCACGATTGCAGCAACACCCTGGAATGGCGTTCGCCCTGCAAAGTCTGTGCAAGATGCGGAAACACGCCTTCGAGAATCGAGAGCGCATGCAGTTCCCTGATCTGGAGAGTGCGCAACGCAATTGCCAGCTGTCCGCCGGATGGATCGAGCAGAATTCGGTCGGCAAGAGCCCGGTTGGTGCGCAGTGCCAGCGCCAGACATTCCGCGAAGCGCACCGGATTGCGGCCGCGCGCCTGTTTGGCAAGCAGTTCTCCAAGCACTCCGTTGGACGTCGCCATGTCCCGGCGGCGCTCTCGGTGTGGGTGCGCCAGAGCCATGTCTTTCAGTCGATTGCGCAGATCTTCCTCTTTGCGGAGATGGTCAGGACCATCCGTCGATGCCCCGTCACCTGCTTCAGCATCGATTGTCCCTCGGACGCGAAGCGATCGTTGGACAGCCGGATCGTCCAGTTCGGCAAGAGCCGAAATCAGAGTCGGTGAAAGCGTTTTGCGACGGGAGATCGCGCGAGCGTGTGAGACGCCGTGTCGGGCGATGGCCTGCAGCATCATCCGATCGTTCACGCAGGAACTGAATGCCAGAAACGGTGCGGCCACTCGGATCGGCTGATCGGCGATATGGCACGCGATGCTTTCGGGAAGGGCAATCAGGCGCGAGAGCGCTGCAGCAGCCATCCGCCTTGTCTCGTCCTTGACGTAGGGAAACAGGCCGAGAAACAGGTTGGAGAATTGTCGCTGGTCACGTGATGTCGGGAAGGCGAGTGCTTCGAATCCGGCGATTGCAGCCAGCAGGGCTGCATCCTTGCGACCGGTCTGACCGGCACCCTCCAGGTCGCGGAAACGATCCAAAACTCTGTACCCGAACACGCGTGACTCGACGGTATTTCAAACTAGAGGCAATTATTTAGCAAACTGTTAACTATCGGCTGTTTGAATCAAGCCGTTCGCACGGGATGTGACCGATCGATGGATCGAACGGCCCGCAGCGGCATGAGCCGCGCTAACTGATGGTACTGATTTTGCGCAACATGATCGATAAAGCAGGCTTGGCGCCTCGACCATAGCCGGAGCGGGGCACCCTGCCTAAGCGGGGAATATCCCTATGGCTGAAATCATACATATGCACAAGGCGAAGAAGCGACCTCGGCCGAGAACGTTCGTTCAGGCCGGCGACGGCGCCACGATCCTGATGTTCACCGGTGTTCGCTACGAACGCAGCAAGCCGGAAAATCGCGTCAGCAAATCATCCGGAAAGCGCGTAACAGGCCGCTAGTCCAGGCCGTGCCGAATGTTCTCAAAAGGACGAAACCGGCTGACAAACCGCGTTGCCGAGAAAATCATCGACGATCGCTTCCCAGCTTGCGTCGGGAGCAACCGTATTGAGCACCAGATAGCCTGACGTTTCCGGGAATTCTATCAACACGGACTCGGCAATGGATTCCGGAAGCGTCTTCCGGTATCCGATCATCTGCACCGGCGTTACGATGACGATGTCCAGATCTCCTTCCGCCGCTATCCTGTCATTCATGCTGTAGACTTCATTGGCTGCTGGATCAAAGATCGCCAGCGACCAATAGGGCATGCTGCCGAAGGCGGTCACCCGAACAGGTTCAGTGGATATATCGAACCGGCAAACCGCCGCCCGGCTAAACGGATTGGCCGAGGTCAGATCGTTCTCTCCCGGCCGAAGAACATGGAAGAATTCACCGGCGCCCAAGGTCGAAACGCGGGACCACGCATCGCTTTGCGCGTAGCGAGGGATGGCCAGCACAATGACGATGTGCAAAAGGGCGGCGCCGATCAGACCGGCGCACAGGACATAGAGTGGCCTACCCATCCGAACACCCGGATTTGGCGATGTTGGGCATCTGAAGGTCGATCAGCCTGGAACTGCTTGCAGTGGGCGTGTCGAACAACGTCAGAACAAGCCTGAAGGGTTGCTTCCCGTCGCCGGTGGCAATCCAATTGCCCGACCGGGCTTCAGAGCCGATTTGAATATCAAAAGCACCTGTATCGTCCTTCAGGACATTTTGTGAATGAAGCGCTGAGGGGTACCGGCGATCAACCGAGAGCAACTGGTCGCCACCGTCTGTCAGATGCAGGGTCCACATCCGTGCGAGGGGAGTGAGGCCTTTGATATTGTAGTTGCAGTCGGTCGAAAGTTCACTGCCGTCATCGTCGGTAACCGCAACGAAAGCCAGACCCTCTGCCTCTCCAAGCAGCAGTCGTCCAGACCGCGCTCGATGCGCCTTGGCGTAAGGATCGGCACTTCCGGTCTGCGCCTTTGGCCAGGCCTTCCATGCTCCGATATCGATCGAGCCAAAGCCGACCGTGGCTCTCAAGGCATATATGGCGCTCGCCGTTGCACCGCCGAAAGCGATGAGCAGGATAATGGCAATCGAAAGCGGGACGCGAAACACCTTATGGTGCGCCTTTGAACTCTGGTGACTTCATGAGTCAGTCGCGAACGGTCGAACGTAGCTGCGCGGATCTGGCCGGGCCGGCCGGCCGCGGCTCAAGTTCCGGTGCGTTTCGAAACTGGGTCGCCAGATCGCGAAGAAGACCAGTTGCCTGTTTGGACAACAACCGGGATCGCGCCGCGGCGGCGTCATCGATATCGGCTGACGCAACGCCCGTGCCCGATGCTTGGCCGTCGCTCTCATCCGGCTCCAAACCGGGAATCGGACGCAGATCAACGCCCTGGTGCGCAAACGTCATCAGTTCCTTGAAGGTCATCGCCGGCAGAGAACCACCGGTCATGCGGCGGGACGACGTGAAGTCGTCATTGCCGAACCAGACTGCAGCGGTGAAATTGCCCGTGTAGCCAACGAACCATCCGTCTCGATAGGCCTGCGTCGTTCCGGTTTTGCCCGCGGTGGTGATACCGTCGAGCTTGGCGCGCCGACCGGTTCCCCATTCCGGGATCTGCGTCATGATGCCGTTCATCGCCTCTGTGGCTTCAACGGACAAAACGCGCTCTCGTTCCGGATTGTCGCGGGTGTGGTCGTACAGGACATCGCCGGAATAATTCATAATCTGCGTAATGCCGTGGCGGCGGGGTTCCAGTCCGCCGGAGGGAAGTACGGAATAGGCTGTCGCCTGATCAAGAACCGTGACTTCCGAGGTGCCAAGCGGCATCGTCTTGTCAGTTCTGATCGGCGATTCGACGCCCATCCGTTGCGCCGTTTCGGCGATCGCCTTTGTGCCCAGATGGTCGCGCGCAAGACGCACCGGCACCGTGTTGATGGATTTCACCAGGGCCCGGGTCAGGCTGACGCGCCCTGAATACCCGCGTCCGTAGTTGCGCGGCGACCAGCCCCTCCAGGTAATCGGCGCATCGCGCAGTGAGGTTTCCGGAGTGAAGCCGTTCTCCATCGCTGTCGCATAGACATAGACCTTGAACGACGACCCCGGTTGCCGCAGGGCGCGCGTGGCGCGGTTGAATTGGCTTTCGCCATAGTCGCGACCGCCGACCATGGCCCGCACAGCGCCACCGTTTTCGATCAGGACGATCGCGCCCTGGTCGACGCCATAGCGTTTGCCGTGCTGGCGTAAGCCAAGTTCAAGCGCTTCCTCGGCGGCCTTTTGCAGGCTCAGGTCCACCGTCGTGCGGACAATCAGCGAATGTTGTTCGAAATCGCCGGCAATGCGTTTTGCTTCCTCGAAAGCCCAGTCGAGGAAATAGTCCGGAGCATCGGTATTGCCCCTGTCGACCACATCGGCGGGGTTGCGGCGGGCGCCGATCACCTGGCCCTCGGTCATCAGGTCACCCTGGACAAGGTTCGTCAGAACCTCATTGGCTCTGGCCCGGGCAGCCGGCAGGTTTATGTGAGGCGCGTAGCGGGCAGGGGCCTTGAACAGGCCGGCCAGCATTGCTGCCTCGGCCAAGGTGACATCGGTGACGTCCTTGCCGAAATAGAACTGGGCAGCGGCGGCAATCCCGAACGTGCCGCCGCCCATATAGGCGCGGTCGAGATAGAGTCGCAGAATATCGTTCTTGGAGAAGTTGGCCTCGAGCCAAAGCGCCAGGAAGGCCTCCTTGATCTTGCGCTCGATCGTCCGCTCGTTGGTGAGGAAAAGGTTCTTTGCAAGCTGCTGCGTGATGGTCGAGCCACCCTGAACGACAGAATTGGCGCGGACATTTTCTGTCATCGCTCGCGCCAGCCCGATGGCATCGATGCCGAAATGATCGAAAAAACGACGGTCTTCGGTCGCCAGAACCGACTTGATCAGGTGGTCGGGGAGTTCTGCTATGGGGACCGTATCTTCATGAATGATCCCCCGATGGCCGATCTCGTTGCCGTAGCGGTCGAGAAATGTCACCGCGAAATCGTCCTGCTGACGCCAGTTTCCGTAAGTCTCCTCAAATGCCGGCAAAGCCAGGGCAAGCATGAGCACAGCGCCGGCCGTCCCCAGTGTCAGGCCCTCGCCCATGACTTCAAAAAAGGCTTTCTTGTAACCGCGCACCCGAAAACGCCGGAAGAAGATATTGATCTCCTCCCACCGCTCGCCAAAACCGGCGGCGGCCGACCAGATCGTCGAATCGATCCACGAATCCAGCCGAAGCAGGCGGCTCCGGCGTCCCTGTGGCCGGTTCGTCTGATTGAATGGATCCTGCAACGATTTTTCCCGTCTATTGACTGTCCAGCAGGCAGCGTTCAAAAAACGCCGAACATCGACCGCAGTCACGGCCGCTCATGGTAGCTTGTTTGCTGTATTTTGGCCGGAAGGACAAGATTTGCAACAAAAAGGTAGGCTTTCAGGTAAATCCGTTAACGCCGACGCTCAGACCGGCCTGACCCAGACCCAACCGTTCTGGAAGACGATCAGGCTCGAACACATGAGCGCCGAGCAATGGGAGAGCCTTTGCGACGGCTGCGGCCGCTGCTGTCTCAACAAGCTGGAAGACTGGGATACCGGCGAGATTTCCTGGACGAATATTGCCTGCAAATTACTCGATCCTGACAGTTGCCGTTGCAAGGACTATGAAAACCGCACCGAAGAGGTAGCGGATTGCATCGGTCTGACACCTCAATCCGTGCGAACGCTCTCTTGGCTGCCACCGAGTTGTGGGTACCGGCTGATTGCCGAGGGCAGGGACCTTTATTGGTGGCATCCGCTGCTTTCGGGTGATCCCGACACGGTGCATCAAGCCGGTGTATCCGTCCGGGGCCGAACCATTGCCGAGGCGGGCCTGGAGCCGGAAGACTACGAGGACCATATCGTTGAATGGCCATTTGAACCGGTTGAGGACTGATGCCGTCGGTGTTTCCTGAACGCGGCGTTCATTTGCAGTTCAGCCTTGCCGGTGTAGATAGAATTCAACGAGAAGCCAGACGTCCGCACAATAGGGCTGGATCGGCTGGCCCGATTTGGATGACGAACCAAGGTCCGATTGTTGCGTGCGATAAATAGGCAGCACCGGCCCTTTTGAGGAAGACGATGAAGGCGATAACACGAAGAACAATGCTTATGGGCCTGATTGCGCTGCCTTTTGTGCTGTCTGAAGGTGATGTGGCGCAGGCGCAGGGGTCGCCTGATTGTTCGGCGGCCGTCAGTCGCGTATTGGCCCAGACCAAGGGTGAACTGCTTTCGGTCAGCGTGTCCAAGAGCGGCGGTCAGCCGGTTTGCAAGATCACTGTTCTGGCAAATGATTCGAGCGGCAAGCGCCGGCGCAAGGTAACGGTCAACGCCAAACCCTGACCTGAAAATAAGGGCGGAAGCCATGCGAATACTCGTTGTCGAAGACGACCGGGACCTCAATCGACAGGTCTCCGAGGCGCTTGAGGAAGCCGGCTATGTGGTCGACCGCGCCTATGACGGATCGGAAGGTCATTTCCTCGGCGAAACCGAGCCCTACGACGCGGTCATTCTCGACATTGGCCTGCCTGAGATGGACGGCATCACCGTGCTGGAAGAATGGCGTGCGGCCGGACGGTCGATGCCGGTTCTGATCCTGACGGCCCGCGACCGCTGGAGTGACAAGGTCGCCGGCATCGATGCCGGTGCAGACGACTACGTCGCCAAACCATTTCATGTCGAAGAAGTAATGGCCCGCATTCGTGCGCTGATTCGCCGAGCCGCCGGGCACTCTTCGTCGGAAATCGTCTGCGGCCCCTTGCGTCTCGATACGAGAGGCGCCAAGGCGACCGTCGATGGATCGCCGCTCAAACTGACATCCCATGAGTTCCGCCTGTTGTCCTATCTCGTGCACCATGTCGGCAAGGTGGTGTCTCGTACGGAGCTGGTCGAGCACATGTACGATCAGGACTTTGACCGCGATTCCAACACGATCGAGGTGTTTGTGGGACGCCTGCGCAAGAAACTTGGCGTCGACATGATCGAAACCGTCCGCGGGCTCGGCTACCGGATCCAGGCTCCGGACAATGGCGGATAGTGAAAAACGGCCGCGCTCGCTTACAGCGCGTGTTCTGACAATTGCCAGCGTTTGGGCGGTCATCGCCCTCTTTGTGGTGGCACTGCTTATTTCAACAGCCTATCGCAACGGCGCTGAACGCAGTTTCCGTGAGTTGTTACGAGCCCAGCTTTACAATGTCATCAACTCGATTTCCTTAGCTGAGGCCGGCCAACTGTCGGGGACGCCGCAATTGGGCGACCTGCGGTTCTCGCAACCGGGATCCGGATGGTACTGGATCGTCGACATCGTCGACGGCGGCGATCAACAGCAACTGTCTTCCGTCTCCCTGGGTGGTCAGGAAGTCGCCATCGCCGACACGGCAAAGACCCCGTTCAACGACCGCTACGAACGGGTTTATCCATCAAGCGACAGCGCCGGCAACAGGGTTTTGGTTTCTGAAACGGAGGTTCTGCTTGGCGACAATGGAGAGGTGGCCCGTTTTCGGGTGACGGGCAGTCAGGCTGATATCGACACGGATGTGTCGTCGTTTTCCCGCCAGCTGTTCCTGTTTCTTGTACTGTTCGGGGTCGGCAGCTTGTTGGTCAATGCCATCGCCATCCTCTTCGGGTTACGTCCGCTGGACCGCATTCGCCGTTCGCTTGAGGAAATTCGTGACGGACGTACGGAGGCCCTGGAAGGCAGTTTTCCGCGTGAAATCGCGCCTTTGACCGGGGAGGTTAACGCCCTGATCGAAAACAACCGGCGCATTGTCGAACGCGCCCGCATGCAGGTTGGCAACCTGGCTCATTCGCTGAAGACGCCCATTGCCGTGTTGCTCAACGAGACCCGCGCCATGGAGCCCGATCAGGCGCGGATCGTGGAAGAGCAGGCCACGGCCATGCGCAATCAGGTTCAGCACTATCTCGACCGGGCGCGCATTGCCGCCCAGCAAAACTCCGTGCTGGTCAGATGTGACACCCGCCAGGCGCTGGAGCGCCTTGTCCGTGTCATGGAACGGCTCAACCCGGACACCAGCTTCGACCTTCAGCTTCCTTCGGATGTCCCCGACCTCGCCATGGAGCAGCACGATGTCGAAGAACTGTTCGGCAACGTCCTCGAAAACGCCGGCAAGTGGACGGATGACAGAATCAGCATTTCGGCCGAGGTGCTTCCTGCGGACCCATCGGAGGAAGGCCGGCGATGGGTTGAACTCCATGTGGATGACAACGGGCCGGGCATGCCTGAAGACCAGCTTACGGAGGCCATGAAACGTGGCAGGCGTCTGGACGAATCGAAACCGGGAACCGGCCTCGGCCTTTCCATCATCAAGGAAATCGCCGAGGAATACCGAGGCGGTGTACGTCTGAATCGAAGCGAACTTGGCGGGCTTCGCGTGACGTTGAAGTTGCCAATTGCAGTTCGTTAACAATTGCTGTTCATGATGATCAAAACACCGCCACAATACGCAACTATGTGTGACATTCATCTGTGTGATGGACCCAGAAGGGGTAGGGCCATGAAAGCCGGAATCGTGATAGTCGCTTCGCTGCTGGCGCTGGCCGGTTGTTCGACCCAATCCGGTCAATCCGATGTTCTCAACTCCTTCGTGCCGGCCGGCTCCGGTAAAAATTCCGTTATCACCGCGTTAAATGGCGGCATAATGGATCCCACTGTTTCAGCCACCCTGAACTCGCAGGATCGCATGCGTGCGCTGGAGGCCGAATACCGGGCTCTCGAAGTTGCGCCGAGCGGACAGATCGTCGCATGGCGTAGCGCTCAGGGGCAGGTTTCCGGCGAGGTTTACGCCGCCCAGCCATACCAGGTCGGGTCGCAGAATTGCAGGCAATACGTCCATAAAATCGATGATGGCGGCCGCACGGTGAGTTCACGCGGGACCGCCTGCCGCAACGATGACGGTAGCTGGACACCGCTTGTGTAGTCTCCCGATTTCCCCTAGACAAAGGGCGCTGGCATAACAGTGGTCTCGGGCTGCTGTAGCCGGGAGCAAACTGCGCGAAGGTCAGCTGTTCAAATACCATGATGTTTTGGATATTGGCCGCCTTGATGACGGTGGCCGTCGCGGTCGCATTGCTGGTACCGCTGGCGCGCCGCAAGGGTGACGGCGCCGCGGAGCAGGACCACGATATCGAGGTCTATACCGACCAGTTGCGTGAGATCGACCGCGACGTCGAAAGCAATCTGATATCCGGTGAACAGGCCGAATATGCTCGGGCCGAGGTCGGTCGCCGACTGATAAAGGCATCGAAACAGGCGGACCGAAAGGCAAAGATGTCGGCAGGGCACCTTCGCCTCGGTCGTTTCGCAGTCATCGTGGCCCTGCCGGCGATTGCTATCATCGGCTACATTGCTATCGGCAATCCCGGATTGCCGGCCCAGCCTCTCTCGGCTCGCCTGGATACGGCACCTCAGCCACAAAACGGGCAGGACATCGAGGCGCTGATCAAGGAAGCCGAGACCCATCTCGCAAGCAACCCCGATGATGGGCGGGGATGGGATGTGCTTGCACCGATTTATGCTCGACTTGGCCGGTTGGGGCAGGCTGAGATAGCCTATCGAAACGCAATCCGCCTTCTTGGGTCGTCGGTCACGCGCCAGGCTGGCCTCGGGCAGGTTCTCTTCGCCCAAGCGGGCGGGATTGTGACGGCCGATGCCCAAAAGGCGTTTCAGGCGGTTCAGGACGCGCAACCCGACAATCCATTTGCAGCATATTTCCTCGCGCTCGCTCTTGCCCAGGAAGGCAAGTCGGAAGAAGCTCTGGAATCTTTCCGGCAGATTGCCGCGGCATCACCGCCAGATGCGCCATGGATGCCGCCGGTACGACAGCAGATCGCCCAACTGGCGGGAACTGAAGAACCGACCGGCCCCGATGCAGAGGCTGTTGAAGCCGCAATGGCCATGTCTCCCGAGGAGCGTCGCGAGATGATTGTCGGCATGGTGAGCGGGCTCGATGCCAAACTGCAGGAAAATCCGGATGACCTTGCCGGTTGGCTGCGACTGATCCAGTCCTACATGGTGTTGGGTGACCCCGAAAAGGCCGGCAACGCCCTGCAACGGGCGATGGACGTTTTCACGGAAGGATCGTCACAGCAACAGGCGCTGACGAAGCTGGCAGCCGAGCTGGGCCTTGAGAGGACGGAAGCGCAACAATGACACGCAAACAGAAGAGACTGGCCATCATCACCGGCGGGGTTGGCGTGATTGCAGTTGCGGTGCTCCTTGTGCTGTTCGCCTTGCAGGACCAGATCGTCTATTTTCATTCCCCGACGGACGTTGCTGAAAAGAACGTCGGACCAGGCACCCGTATCCGACTTGGCGGGTTGGTCGAAGACGAGTCGGTTGTCCGCGGGGAGGGAACCCTTGTCTCCTTCGCCGTGACTGACACGGCCAACCGCGTCGATGTTCGTTACAACGGCATCCTTCCGGACCTGTTTCGGGAGGGACAGGGTGTTGTTGTCGAGGGTGCTTTCGGGGACAGTGGTTCGCTGTTTGTTGCCGACACGGTTCTGGCCAAGCACGACGAGAACTATATGCCGCGCGAAGTGGCCGACAGTCTGAAGGACATGGGTGTCTGGCAGGGGAACGAGGAGTAGGACATGATTGTCGAACTCGGCCACTATGCGCTGATCGTTGCTCTGGCCACGGCCCTGCTGTCTTCGATTTTGCCGATCATCGGTGCCAGGCGCCTTGATGACGGGCTCATGGCTTTCGCACCGGTTGCGGCGATCACCTGTTTCTCGCTGCTCCTTTTTTCCTTCATTGCCCTGACGGTTTCCTACGTGACGTCCGACTTTTCGGTCGCGAATGTGTGGCAAAACTCGCATTCGCTGAAACCGATGATCTACAAGATTTCGGGAGTCTGGGGTAACCACGAAGGATCCATGCTTTTGTGGATCCTGATCCTCGCTTTCTTCAGCGCACTGGTGGCAGTTTTCGGCGGCAACCTGCCCGCGCCGCTCAAGGCCAATGTCCTGGCAGTCCAGTCTTGGATTATCACAACCTTCCTGTTGTTTGTCCTGCTGACCTCCAACCCGTTTGCACGGTTGAACCCGGCTCCGCTTGAGGGCAGGGACCTCAATCCGATCCTGCAGGATGTCGGTCTCGCCATCCATCCGCCGTTGCTCTACCTCGGCTATGTTGGCTTTTCGATCTGCTTTTCCTTTGCCATTGCCGCTCTGATTGATGGTCGTATCGATGCTGCCTGGGCCCGCTGGGTCAGACCGTGGACTCTCGCTGCCTGGACGGCGCTGACCGCGGGTATCGCCATGGGCTCCTACTGGGCTTACTACGAGCTCGGATGGGGCGGATGGTGGTTCTGGGATCCGGTGGAGAACGCGTCCTTCATGCCATGGCTCGCTGGCACGGCGCTGTTGCATTCGGCGCTGGTGATGGAGAAGCGCGAAGCACTTAAGATATGGACGGTGCTGCTTGCGATCATGACGTTCTCTTTGTCATTGCTCGGCACTTTCCTGGTGCGATCAGGCGTTCTCACTTCCGTGCATGCCTTCGCCACCGATCCGACCCGCGGTGTGTTCATCCTCGCCATCCTTGTTCTGTTCATCGGCGGGGCCTTCTTCCTCTTCGCCTTGCGTGCTCAGAGTTTGAGCCACGGAGGACTGTTCGCACCGGTCTCGCGGGAGGGGGCGCTGGTCCTCAACAATCTTTTTCTCACCACGGCCACGGCGACCGTTCTTGTCGGCACGCTTTATCCATTGGTGCTGGAGGGCGTGACCGGAGCCAAGATCTCGGTTGGTCCGCCCTTCTTCAACCTGACATTCGGGCCACTGATGATCCCGCTGCTTCTGGCAGTGCCTTTTGGGCCGCTGCTAGCGTGGAAGCGCGGTGACTTGTGGGCGGTCTGTCAGCGCCTGTATTTCGCGGCCGGATTGGCCCTTCTGGTCGCCTTGGCCGTCGTGTATTTCTCCACTGGAGCGCCGGTTCTCGCTGCCCTTGGCATAGCCATCGGGGTCTGGCTGATGGCCGGGAGCTTGACGGATCTCGCGACCCGAGCCGGCCTTGGCAGGGTGGCGCTGTCGGTTGCCTGGCTTCGTTTCAAGGGGCTGCCGCGATCCGCGTTTGGAACAGCCATGGCTCATTTCGGCCTTGGCATTACGGTCATTGGCATCGTGGTCGTCAGCGTCTTCGCCACCGAGACCGTGCTGACGGTACGACCAGGCGAGGAAGCGAGATCCGGGCCGTTCACATTGCGTTTCGTGGAAATGCGGCCGGCCCAGGGACCCAACTACACTGAGTTGCAGGGCCGGTTTGACGTTGTCCATGACAACGGAAGTGCGGCCGAGATCACGCCTTCAAAAAGGGTCTACACGGCGCGCCAGATGCCGACGACCGAAGCCGGTATCCTGACCCGTGGTCCCAGCCAACTTTACGTGGCGCTGGGTGACGAGGTCGAGGGCGGCGGAACGGTGGTTCGGATCTGGTGGAAGCCCTGGGTGACCTTCATCTGGTACGGTACCATCATCATGACGCTGGGTGGTCTCGTTTCGCTGTCTGACCGGCGGTTGCGGGTTGGTGCACCGGCATTGCGGCGCAAGGCGAAGAGGGCGGCCGCGGCTGCCAGCGCGCCGTGAGACGGATTGCGGTCATCGTGGCAGCAATGCTTGCCGCACTGGTCGTAGGCATCGGCCCGTCGGTGTCGGTTACCCCCGACGAAATACTCGATGATCCGGCGCTTGAGAGTCGAGCCCGCGATATTTCCGCGGGGCTGCGGTGCCTGGTGTGCCAAAATCAGTCAATCGACGATTCCGATGCCGAACTGGCCAAGGATCTTCGTGTTCTGGTGCGTCAGCGTCTTGTGGAAGGCGATAGCGATACTGAAGTCGTGGACTATATAGTTTCGCGCTACGGCGAGTTCGTGCTTCTCAAACCACGCTTTTCGGCACAGACGATCCTCCTTTGGGCCATGCCGCTGATCATATTGGCAATCGGCATTGGCTACATGGTCGCGGGAAGGCGTCGACGCCTGGCGACGACGACACTGCTTTCAGCGGATGAACAAGCCGAACTCGACAAAGTTTTACAAACGCGTGATCGCGATAGCTGATACCGTGCCCCGTCCGCCGGGATCGGCTCGGTAGGCGAAGCAGGAGCGCGAAGATGACGGCAACCTCGATCAAGGCGAATTTCGATGGCCATTCCGGCGCCAAGCTGGCGGCTCGGCTGGATATCCCCTCCGGTCCTGTTCGCGCTTATGCGCTGTTTGCCCACTGCTTCACCTGCACCAAGGATATCCTCGCCGCAAAACGCATCGCCGCCGAACTGTCACGAGCCGGGATAGCCGTATTGCGGTTCGATTTTACCGGACTTGGCGCCAGCGAAGGCGAGTTCGCATCGACCAACTTTTCCTCCAATGTGGCGGACTTGAAGTCGGCGGTTTCCTACCTCCGCGACAATTTCGAGGCTCCTTCCATCCTCATCGGGCACTCTCTCGGAGGGGCTGCCGTGCTGGCGGTCGCTGGCGATATCCCGGAAGTGAAGGCAGTCGCCACGATTGGCGCACCGGCCGATGCCGAACATGTGATCCACAATTTTGGGACCAAGATCGAGGAAGTCGAGCGCGAGGGAGAGGCCGTTGTGCAACTCGCCGGTCGCCCCTTCAAAATTCGTCGCCAATTCCTGGAGGACGTGCGTGAGTCGGTTCTCGTCGATCGGATCGCGACCATGCGCAAGGCGCTTCTGGTCCTGCACTCTCCGATCGATCAGACAGTGGGCATCGAGAACGCGGCAACGATCTTCGGAGCGGCAAAGCATCCGAAGAGCTTCATCTCGCTGGACAACGCCGATCACCTGGTCAGCAAGGCTGAGGATGCGGCATTTGCGGCATCCATGATCGCCGGTTGGGCCGCACGTTATTTGAGTGCCGATACGCCGCAGGGCGAAGACGCGGTAGAAGCGGTGCGGGTGTCTGAAACGCTGGAAGGCAAGTTTCAGAACACCGTGCATGCCGGCCGTCACCGTCTGTTTGCGGACGAACCTGTCAGTGTCGGCGGCCTTGATTCCGGCCCGTCGCCCTATGATTTCCTTTCGGTCGCGCTGGCGGCGTGTACATCAATGACGCTGCGCATGTATGCCAACTTCAAGAAGGCAGATCTTGGCCGCATCACCGTCGATGTGTCGCACGCCAAAATTCATGCGTCCGATTGCGCCGAATGTGCTGAAGATGAGCAGGGCGCCGGTGGCAAAATCGATCGTTTCGAACGCAGGATTATGATCGAGGGTGAGGTGCCGGAAAGCCTTCATGGCAAGATTGAGGAAATTGCCGATAAGTGCCCCGTTCACCGAACGCTGGAAAACAAATCCAAAGTCGTTACCCACGTCGCCGTAAATGGGTAGATGAAGCCGGAGCCAACAGGCTGTTTTTGGCGGACTTGGTCTGGAATAGGCGAAGAAATTCAGAAAGCTGGAGGGTTTTGCTGATTCCGTTTGCCAGGGCTTAGCGCACTCGGAATCAGTGAAGTTTTTTCGTAGAATTCCTGACCGCAAGTGACGTGCAGCAAATCCCAAAGATTACAAATTATTCATACTTTCGACAGGCAGCGGTAAGGTGGTCTTTCCTATCTCTTGTAGATGATCGACTCGGGCCGATAAGCGGTACCCGGGCATCAAGCAAACAAGAGGACAAACTTATGCCCACCACGAGTTCTCGCGCTGCCCGCATTGGTCTGCTGACGTCGACGGCCGTCTTTGGTCTTGCGGCAGTCATGTTGACGACGGGTATTCCCGCCAAAATTCATTCCGCCTATGCGGATGCTGTTCGGGTCCAGGCCCCGGCCGAACCCGGATTTGCAGATGTCGTTGAAGCCGTGACACCGGCAGTGGTGTCGGTTCGCGTGAAGACCGAAGCCCGCCCGGCTTCGTCACAATTCTTCAGCGGCCCGGACATGGACAACCTGCCTGAAGACAGCCCCATGCGCCGGTTCTTTGACCAATTCGGCAAGCAGAATCCCTTCGGTGACCGTTTCGGCCAACGTGGCGATCAGAACGAGCGTGTGCCGAATGTCCCCCGTGCCAACCCGGTGTCACAAGGGTCCGGCTTCTTCATCTCCGATGACGGCTACATTGTCACCAACAACCACGTGGTCGACAACGGTCGGGAATTCTCAGTGATTCTTCACGACGGCACTCAGCTTGACGCCGAACTTGTCGGTAAGGATGCACGGACAGATCTGGCCGTCCTCAAGGTCAACGAGGACCGCAAGTTCACCTATGTTGCTTTCGACCAAAAGGACGACACGCGCATCGGTGACTGGGTCGTTGCCGTCGGCAACCCGTTCGGCCTTGGCGGTACGGTAACCGCAGGCATCATATCGGCACGTGGCCGCGACATCGGCGCCGGACCCTATGATGATTTCATCCAGGTTGATGCAGCCGTCAACCGCGGTAACTCCGGTGGCCCGACTTTCAACCTCGAAGGTGAGGTGATCGGCGTGAACACCGCGATCTTCTCGCCGTCCGGCGGCAATGTCGGCATTGCGTTTGCCATCCCGGCATCGCTCGCGAATGAGGTGGTCACCGATCTGATCGACGATGGCACCATCGAGCGCGGCTGGTTGGGCGTGCAGATCCAGCCGGTGACCGAAGATATCGCCGAGTCACTCGGGCTTGCCGATGCCAAAGGCGCTTTGATCTCCGAGCCGCAGGCCGACTCACCGGCCGAGAAAGCCGGCCTCAAATCCGGCGATGTCGTCACCGCGGTCAATGGTGAACCCGTGGAAGATCCGAAGGAGCTTGCTCGGCGTATCGCCAAGGTCACGCCCGGCACCACCGCCGACGTCACACTGTGGCGCGATGGCAAAGCCGAGACGGTGAAGGTTGAGATCGGAACGCTCAAGGAGCCGCGTAGAGCGGCTGTCGAAGGCGTGCCAAGCGAAGCCTATGACGGTGAGAAGCTCGAAGAGTTCGGAATGACCGTCAAGCCCGCCGATGGTGGCGCCGGTGTCATGATCACAAGCGTCGAGCCGGACAGCGTCGCTGCAGAGCGCGGCATGCGGCAGGGCGATGTCATCGTCTCCGTCAACAACACCGACGTCAAAACAGCCGATGAAATTGCCGCTGCGGTCAAAGAAGCGACCGATTCTGGCCGTAAGGCGGTGTTGTTCCAGTTGAGCAACCAGGACAGCAGCAGGTTTGTAGCACTTCCCGTTGCTGTTGGTTGATGCAGATCGGGTGGGCGGTCACTTTGTCGCCCCCGGCCAACCGCCCGATTCTGTTGACAGCGGGTCACCCATCGACCCGCTGTCTCCCTTTTGGGGGACCGTTCTGCGGTCCGTGATTATTCGGCTGTGATCTCATGACCTATTTTTCGATGTCAGATTTGCATAGAATGCACGACATGAAGATTCTGGTTATCGAAGACGATCTCGAGGCGGCGGCCTACATGGTCAAGGCCTTCAACGAGGCGGGCATCGTCACCGACCATGCTAGCGATGGTGACATCGGCTATCATCTGGCGACCGAGAATACCTATGACGTCATGGTGATCGACCGGATGTTGCCGAAGCGTGATGGCCTGTCCATCGTCAGCGCCTTGCGCGAAAAATCCATCGATACGCCCGTGTTGATCCTTTCGGCACTTGGTCAGGTGGATGATCGTGTCACCGGGTTGCGTGCCGGCGGCGATGATTACCTACCCAAGCCCTATGCATTCTCTGAATTGCTCGCCCGTGTCGAAGTCCTTGGACGTCGCAAAGGGACGCGGGACAACGATACCGTTTACCGGGTCGGCGATCTCGAACTGGACCGTCTGGCGCATGAAGTGCACCGCGCTGGCCAGCGCATAACGCTGCAGCCGCGAGAGTTCCGCTTGCTGGAGTACTTGATGAAGCACGCTGGCCAGGTCGTGACCCGCACGATGCTGTTGGAGAACGTCTGGGACTACCATTTCGATCCGCAGACAAACGTCATCGACGTCCATATCTCGCGATTGCGGTCGAAGATCGAGAAGGGGTTCGACAAGGCGCTTCTGCGCACGGTCCGCGGTGCCGGCTATATCCTCAAGGCCGATGGCTGAAGAGGAACGCCGGCATGGTCGACCGCCCAGGGATTGATCGACAACCCATGATCGACCCGATCCCATCGGGTCGATTTTCCTTTGGGGCATCAACTGGCACCGCACCGGGGGGCAAGCCCCGATGAACCGCCTTTCAATCGCACTGCGGACAACGGCTGTTCGCCTGTCTGCGCTCTACCTGGCGCTATTCACCGTCAGCGCCGTCGTTCTCGTCGTTTACGTGACGGCGCTCTTTTCGTCCATTTCCAATCATCAGACCCGATTGTTGGTAGAGGAGGAGCTTAAGGTTCTGGGCAGCTTCTACCGGCGTGGCGGCATAACCCTGCTGGTCAGCCACGTGGACCGTCGGTCCCGTCAGCCGGGCGCCAACCTCTACACGATCGCCGGGTCTGACGGGAAGGTCGTCGGCGGCAATGTTCAAAGCTTGCAGGTCGGCATTCTCGACACCGAAGGCTGGACGGAAAGACCGTTCCAGTACCGTCGTTTCTATCAACCGGAGGGCACGCCAAGCCATATGGCCCTGGCCGAAGTGATTTTTCTTCCAAACGGCATGCGGCTGCTGGTCGGACGCGACCTGGGAGAGCCGACAAAGTTTCGCGAACTGGTTCGCGGGTCTTTGACCATGGCGCTGGGCATCATGGTGGTGGGCGCATTGCTGATCTGGCTCGTTGTCGGACGACGGGCGCTCCGGCGGATAGATCGCATGTCGCAGGCAACACAGAAAATCATGGCTGGCGATCTCGGCCAGCGTCTGCCGATGGATGGTTCGAATGACGAGTTCGACCGTCTCTCGGAGTCCCTGAACACCATGCTTGGCCGCATTCAGAAGCTCAACGAGGGACTGCGCCAGGTTTCCGACAACATCGCCCACGATCTGAAGACGCCTCTGACCCGATTGCGGAACAAAGCGGAAGCCGCGCTGGCCAACACGCGGGACCTGGACACCTATCGTGACGCGATGGCTGAGATTATTGACGAATCAGACCAACTGATCCGGACGTTCAATGCGCTATTGATGATCTCCCGTGTCGAAGCCGGGTCTGCGGTTGCTGAGATGAACCCTCTGGACCTGTCGCAAATTGCCCGCGATGCCGAGGAACTCTATGAACCAGTCGCCGAGGAAGCCGGCGTGTCGCTGTCGGCGCATATCGCAGATGGTATCAAGATCACGGGGAACCGCGAATTGATCGGCCAGGCGATCAGCAACCTGCTCGACAATGCGATCAAATACGCCGGGGATTCCGGGACCGGTTCCACCGTGGTCATTACGCTTGAGAAGGGCAAGGGCGGCCCGGTCCTCAGCGTAGACGATAACGGGCCAGGTATTCCTGAGGCAAAGCGAGAGGAAGTCGTCAAACGCTTCGTGCGCCTCGATGAAAGCCGTAGCAAACCCGGAACCGGGCTGGGCCTGAGCCTCGTCAAAGCCATCATGGGCCTGCATGGCGGGCGGCTCGAACTGACTTGCTGCAACGACCATGATCAGTCAGGATTGAGCGCACGGATGGAGTTTGTAGACGCGTAGCGGGGTGGGCATATGGCGGCGGCATTTTCGGATTTGGTCAAAGGTTCAGAAATGCCGATCAAGGCCCCATCGCCTGAGGCTCGTCAGCGCGTTCTGGACGACCTTGTTGGTTCGGTTGAGGAACATCAGGAATTCAAGGCGTTTCTTGAGGCCAATACGACCGCAAGCGAGACCCTTTTGGCCGCTCTCGCTCTTTCACCCCATCTGTTCGAGATTGCAGTCAGATATCCTGAGTGCGTATGGCGTGCATTGACACTGGATCCCGCCGCACAGCTCGACAGGCTGATTTCGGAAACGCGCGATAGTTGGCAGGGTACTGCTGGCCGCGAGCCTGATTTCATGAAATCGTTGCGTGGCTTCAAACGTGAAGTGGCTTTTTCCCTGGCCCTTTACGATCTGGCGCGTCTTGTCGAAACCCGCCGCATCACCGGGTGGTTGAGCGCCTTTGCAACAGCGGCCCTGTCGGCGACCGTCGACCATCTGCTCATCAGCGCGCACGAAACCGGAAAACTGTCGCTGGCCGATGCTCAGAGCCCGAGTAGCGGCTCCGGTTTGACGCTGCTCGGCATGGGCAAACTTGGTGCCGGGGAGCTCAACTACTCTTCCGACATCGATCTGATTGCCATCTACGATCCATCGAAGTCGGTGGTGGCGGAAGCAGGCGAAGCCGGCGACGTGTTCGCGCGGTTGATCCGCCGTCTGGTTCATATCATGCAGGAGCGCACGGCCGACGGATATGTCTTCAGGACCGATCTGCGCCTCCGTCCGGACCCAGGCTCCACACCGCTCGCCATCTCCTACGACGCGGCCATCCTCTACTATGAAGGCCGAGGCCAGAACTGGGAGCGTGCGGCCTTCATCAAAGCCCGTGCCGTCGCCGGCGATCTCGACACCGGATCCAACTTTTGTCGCGAACTGACGCCCTTCATTTTTCGCAAATATCTCGACTACGGTACGATCGCCGATATCCATTCGATCAAGCGACAGATCCACGCACACAAAGGCCACGGCGACATCGCCATTCGCGGCCATAATATTAAGCTCGGGCGTGGCGGAATCCGGGAAATCGAGTTTTTCGTGCAAACCCAACAGTTGATTGCCGGCGGACGCATGCCGGAATTGCGGGTCCGAGCGACCGAGGATGCTCTGGAGCGGCTTGCGGACGCGCGCTGGATAGACGAGGAAACCGATCAGTCGATGCGCAGTTCCTACTGGTATCTGCGTGATCTCGAACACCGCATTCAGATGCGGCGGGACGAACAGACCCATTTGCTGCCGGAGGACGACGATGCATTGCGAACCATCGCGCTGATGATGGGCTATGCTGATATCGATGAGCTCACCCGGGAAGTGACCGCCGTTCTCAAGACCGTGGAAGGCCACTACGCCAAGCTCTTCGAACACGAGGCCGGCCTGACCAGCGGATCCGGCAATCTGGTTTTCACAGGCGACGACGACGATCCGGGCACCCTGGACACATTGTCTGCGTTGGGCTTCGAGCGTCCATCAGACGTATCCCGCATCGTCCGGACGTGGCATTACGGGCGTTACAGGGCGACGCAGACCGCGGCGGCCCGCAAGCGGCTGACCGAACTCATGCCGCAGCTGTTGCAGACTTTTGCGGACACGCAGCGCGCCGACGAGACGCTGCTTCGCTTCGATGCATTCCTCAAGGGTTTGCCGTCGGGGATTCAGCTGTTTTCCCTGCTCGGCAACAATCCGGGGCTTTTGTCATTGATTGTCTCGATCATGGCTTCCGCGCCCAGACTGGCTGAGGTTATCGGCCGCAGACCGCATGTGTTCGATGGCATGCTGGATCCGACGCTGTTGGCGGAGCTTCCGACACGGGCCTATCTTGGCAAGCGGCTGGAGGAGTTCCTCGACGGCGACTTTGTCTATGAGGAAGTCCTTGATCGCCTGCGCATATTCGCCTCGGAGCAACGGTTTCTGATCGGTGTGCGTCTTTTGACAGGAGCCATCTCGGGCGACCGGGCGGGCAGGGCATTTTCCGACCTGGCCGGGCTCATCGTCGATGTTGCCGCCAAGACGGTGGAAGCGGAGCTGGTCAAGGCACACGGCCACATCGATGGCGGAAAAATCACCGTCATTGGGATGGGCAAGCTCGGCAGCCGTGAAATGACGGCCGAATCCGACATCGACATCATTCTGCTCTACACACACGACAAAAACTGTCTGGAGTCGGATGGACCAAAACCGATCGATCCACCCCGCTACTACACCCGGTTTACCCAGCGCCTTGTGGCTGCCCTGTCAGCACCAACGGCGGAGGGCGTTCTCTACGAGGTCGATCTTCGGCTCCGACCCTCGGGAAACAAGGGACCGGTCGCCACCAGCATCCGCGCTTTTCGCAAGTACCAGGCAGAGAATGCGTGGACCTGGGAACACATGGCGCTGAGCCGTGCGCGGGTTGTATCCGGGGATGCGTCTCTGTCGCGCGAAGCGGAGGAAATATTCGCATCCGTGCTCGACGGCAAACGCGACCTGGCAAAATCCGCATCCGATATCGTTGAGATGCGACAGCGCATCGAAGACGACAAACCGCCCAAAAACAGCTGGGACCTCAAACTCATTCCAGGCGGCATCATCGATATTGAATTCGTGGCTCAATACTTGCGCCTGCAGGCGGCGACCAATTGTGTCGATGCCGGAGGCGCAGGAACCAGGACTGTCGACGTCTTGCGGACCCTTGCACCAGTGACGATCGGCGATTCCGACACGGCCATTCTTCTGGATGCGCTGTCGCTTTACACAGAGATCTCCCAGATCACCCGGCTGTGTCTGCAAGGACGCTTTGATCCGGAGGAATCACCGACAGCTTTCCGCGAATTGTTGCTGCGTATGAGCGACTTTCCCGATCTTGACCGATTGCAATCGCATCTCGAGAAGACCGCTCAATCCGTTCGCGAGGTCTTCACACGAACTCTTGGAGAGCAGGGCGCTTCAGAGGAAACTCAGAATTAGTCGATTAGGCGTGCGAGTTCTTGCCGACGATGGGCAACCTTACCGAGACGATCGTTCCAACACCCTGACGTGAACGGATCTTCATTGCTCCGCCATGGAGCGAAACAAGGGCACGTGAAATGGCAAGACCCAGACCGGAACCTCCACGGCTTTTCGAAAACTGGTTTTGCACCTGTTCGAAAGGTTGTCCGATCGTTTTCATCGCTGCTCTCGGAATGCCGATTCCACTGTCTTCGATGGTGATGGTGATGGCGCCGCTGTAGCGGCGCGCACGCACTGCGATCCGACCGCCTTCATCGGTGAATTTCATCGCATTCGAGAGCAGGTTGAGAAGGATTTGCTTGACCGCGCGACGGTCGGCGAAAAGTGTCAGGCCGATCGAGATTTTCTGATCAAGCTGCAGCGATTTGCTTTCGGCCTGAACTGCAATCAGACGCAGGGTTTCGTTTATCAGCGGTGCGATATCCACCGGTTCGCGTTGCAACTGCAGGCGGCCAGCTTCGATCTTCGACATGTCGAGAATGTCGTTGATCACGCCGAGCAAGTGACGGCCACTGTTGTTGATGTCATTGGCGTATTCGTCGTATTTGTCCGAACCGAGCGGTCCGAACATGCGGCTTTGCAGGATCTCAGAGAAGCCGATAATGGCGTTCAGCGGCGTCCGCAATTCATGCGACATGTTCGCCAGGAATTCGGACTTGGCTTGGTTGGCGGCCTCGGCGCGATCCTTTTCGGCCAGATATTTTGCGTTGAGTTCGCTGAGTTCGACGGTCTTTTCTTCCAGCGTACTACGCGAGGCGGAGAGGTCTCCAATACTGGCCATCAGGCGCTTTTCGGATTCGCGCAGCCGATCCTGATGCCGCTTCAACTGGGTGATGTCGGTCCCCAGCGAAACGGAGCCGCCGTCTCGCGTGCTGCGCTGGTTGATCTGAAGCCAGCGACCGTCGGCCAGTTGAACCTCCATCGTGCGGGCGTCGCCATGCTCTTCCGCATTGGCCATCCGGGTTTTGACGATTGGGCGTTCGGCAGCAGCCAGCACATCGGCTTGCCTTGCGCCGTGTATGACGGCTTCATCGGGAAGTCCGAAAACCCGCTTGTAATTGGAATTGCACATGACCAGGCGCTGATCCCGATCCCACAGAACAAAGGCTTCCGATGTGCTTTCGACCGCATCCCTCAGACGTTGGTCGGCCTCCAGAGAGCGCTGTGCCAGCCGCTGCTGTTCGGTGACGTCCATCGCGATGCCGATCAATTGCATCGCGCCATTCTTGTCTCTCGTCACCTGGCCGCGCGCCCGAAGGATGACGTAGTGGCCGTCGGCATGGCGCATCCGAAACACGTGGTCGATTTCCGAAGCTGCGCCGTCGGTGATCGAACGGGCAACCGTGCGCAGGCTCTCGTCATCAGGGTGCATCAGGTGATCGACATCGCGGAACGACAGAACGCAATCGCGTGGTGGTTGTCCAAGGATTTCGTACATGGAGCGGGACCAATAGAGCCGTCCACGATTGAGATCCCAGTCCCAAAGGCCGCATCGTCCACTTGAGAGCGCGGTGTCGACCCGGTGATGAGCCTCGAGATAAATCTCATCAGCATCGCGTGCCCGAGAGGCCTGCGTGAAATAGGCGTAGAGGATGACGAGTAGGATGCTCGATGTTGCCGCAAAAAGCGTGACGTTGAGAGAAACCTCCTGCTTCCAGGGATCCAGGATCTGTGAAGTGGGGGTCAGCACCGTGACACTTCCAGTGCTGCCCGGCAGGAGCGAGTGCGCTGCGTAAAAAGCCTGACCGCGATAATCAACAGTTTGTACGCCAGCGCGGGTACCGAACAGGCGCAGGGCGGTGCCAGCCGGCACCAGCCGATCCACGGAGCCACCGACAAGGTAGGAGCCGTTGGCGGTCGCGGCAAATATCCGACCTGTCGAGTCGGCGACAAGAACGAACCGACCGCTGGTAAACAGGTGCGGAGGCAGGGCCTCTGCGATGCGAATTTCGGCCTGCCAACGATGCTGGTCCTCGATGATGGAGAGATCCCGCGACAGGGTTGCCGCGCTCGTCAGGGCCGTCAAGGCCGTCGCCTGCTGCGCTGCCCCCTCCAACTGATCTCTCTTGTTGAGTAACTCCGCAAACCGCGCCGCCGCGACGACGATCAGAAACGCCACGATGAGCACAGGGATGGAGCGTTTGAGAAATGGCTCTGCTTTGATCAACCGGCTATAGGCCGGCTTGGCAAACAGTTTTGCATGTCCGGCCAGATCCGGACGCCACATTTGACCGTTACTGAACCCGGACAGACTCTCCCCGTCAGGTGCGCCAGCGTGTCGCGCCTCTGCCATTTGTCCCGCCTTTTCATCCCTGGTGATTCGGACGCCGCTGCCCGAATCTACCCTAATGAATCAAAGGTGATTCGGCTTGTCTAGCCCTTCGGTTAATTCTTTTTTAACCTATTAAAATTGCGAGGTTTTTCACCGAATCGAGTCGCCTCTCAGACGTGTTGCGCCGCACCATCGGGCGTGGTTGCGCTATCGCCGGAACAATTCGTTTCAAACGACGGCTCGAAATCGTGTTCGCCGTGTCAACGCCAAATGCGGTTTCAGCCAGTCTTTTAGGCCAACATGCGGTCCGTAATGTCGCGGACATCCGTGGAGAGAGCGTCCTGACCGGCAATCATTGACAGCGCCTGGCGCGCTTTCTCGCGCCGGTTGGGTTCCATCGAACTCCAGGATCGCAGGGCGGTGAGCAGCCTTGCGGCCACTTGCGGATTGCTCTTGTCCAGGGCCAGAACCTGCTCGGCAAGGAAGGCATAGCCGTCACCGGTCGCCTGATTGAAACCGGTCGGGTTGGCCGAGGCGAAGCTTCCGATCAGGGCGCGAATGCGATTGGGATTGTCGCCGGAATAAAGGTCCGTTGTCATCAGGTGGCGAACCCGCTTGAGCGTATCGGGCCCAGGTACCGTGGCCTGGACAGCCAACCACTTGTCGATCACCAGGTGATTGTCGGCAAATCGCGATCTGAAGGCCTCCAGCGCTGAACCGGATTCGTCGCTGTCGGCAAAGTCGTGCGCCAGTATGTTCAGAGTACCGCTGAGGATCGTCATGTTGTCGGCCTTGCCGTGCGCGGCAACTACGCGCCGGGCGTTACCGTCGCTTCTGGCGACGTATCGAAGTGCGACCAGGAACAGCGCTCGTTTTCCTGCGTCCTGCGCATCTGGCCGGAAGGGACCGTCAGGTTCGAATCGTTCAATGGTCCGCAAAAAGCGGGCGGCATCGGCTGTTGCAATTGCCGATATTAGTTTTTCGCGCGCGGTGTGAATTGCTTCCGGGTCGATGTTGGTCCCGATTTCCCTGGCGATATCGGCTTCGCTCGGAAGGGTTAGCGCGTGGGCGCGCAGCGCCGGTTCCAGGCTGTCGTCATCAAGGGTTTCAAGCAGGCTCTTTATCAACAAGGGTTCACAGTCTGGCTGTCCACCCTCTCTGATTGATTTGGCTGTGGCGATCAGTTCGCGGGTCGCGAAATCGTTGATTGCCTGCCACCGGGTGAACGCATCCGATTCAAAGCGCGCCAAATGGGCAAGGTCCTGTGAAGCTTGCCGGAAATGCACGTTGATCGGCGCAGAAAAACTCCGATTGAGGGAAAGGACCGGCTTTTGCGCCAAACCCGAGAACGTGACTTCGTGGCGTCTCTGCGTCAGATGCAGAACATCCTCAGTCATGTCCGCGCCAATGACGCTGGATGGAGCCTCAAACTCACCATCCAGACCGAACAGCGCGGTTCTGAGCGGGATGTGCATCGGCTTCTTGCTTTTCTGGCCCGGTGTGGCCGGTAAAGACTGTTCGAACTGTGCCGTCAGGGTCTGGCTGCTGCTGTCGTATCGTGTCGTGACGGTGACGGCCGGTGTGCCTGCCTGCTTGTACCAGAGCGAAAACTGGCCAAGATCGGTACCGGTGGCGTCCTCGAAGCACGTCAGAAAGTCCTCGACGGTTGCCGCCTGTCCGTCATGGCGGTCGAAGTAGAGGTCCAGGCCGGCCTTGAACCCGTCCGAACCCAGGACGGTTGCCAGCATGCGAATGACCTCCGATCCTTTTTCGTAGACGGTGGCCGTGTAGAAATTGTTGATCTCACTATATTGCTCCGGCCGCACCGGATGGGCGAGTGGGCCGCTGTCCTCCGGAAACTGATGGGCCTTCAGCATGCGCACTTCGGCGATGCGTTTGACCGGGCGCGACCGCATGTCGGCTGAGAACTCGTGATCGCGATAGACGGTCAGTCCTTCCTTCAGGCACAGTTGAAACCAGTCTCGACAGGTGATGCGATTGCCGGTCCAGTTGTGGAAATATTCATGCGCGATGATGGCCTCGATGTTAGCGTAGTCCATATCAGTCGCAGTTTCCGGATCGGCCAGCACATATTTGTCGTTGAAAATGTTGAGGCCCTTGTTCTCCATGGCGCCCATGTTGAAATCCGAAACGGCAACGATCATGAAGATGTCGAGATCATATTCGCGGCCGAACCGTTCCTCATCCCAGCGCATCGACCGCTTCAGCGAGTCCATGGCGTAGTCGGCCAAAGGTTCCTTGCCGTGTTCGACGAATATCTTCAGGTCGACGGAGCGTCCCGAGTGGGTCACGAAGTCATCTTCGACGACGCCGAGGTCGCCGGCCACCATAGCGAATAGATAGCTGGGTTTCGGATGCGGGTCGTGCCATTCGGCAAAGTGCCACTCCCCGTCGATCGCGCCGCTTGAACCCGGATTGCCGTTTGACAAAAGCAGGGGTGCTTCCGCTTTTCGGGCCTCCAGACGGGTGGTGTAGACCGAGAGGACATCTGGCCGGTCGAGAAAAAAGGTTATGCGGCGAAAACCCTCCGCCTCGCACTGTGTGCAATAGACACCGTTGGAGCGGTACAAACCCATCAGTTTGCTGTTGGTGTCTGGAGAAAGGCGCGTGCGGATCTCGATTTCGACTGGCGCATTGTGGGGAAGATTGCGGATTTCGAGGCGGTCAACCGTTGCATCGAATGCGTCGGACTCTGCATTTTCTCCGTCGATTTTGAGACCGGCGAGCTCCAACTCGTCGCCGTTCAGGACCAGGGGCGCATCGGCGGCAGCTTCACCGCGCCGCTTGACCACCAGCCGGCTCGTGACGACGGTTTCCCGTGGGTCCAGCCTAAATGTCAGGTGAACGGTCTCGATCTCGAAATCCGTGGGCTTGTAGTTTTCAAGTCGAAATTGAGGTCCGGACTCGGTCTTCATGATCTTCCTGCAAATTGGGTGTGCCACATGGCTCTAGATCGCATGCAGTGAGTTGGTCAATCGGTTCTGCGTATCGCGCGACGACAACAGCGGATTTTCATCGATGTGACGCGAACAGATGACACTTTACGGTTAGCGCACTATAAACAGACTAGTCTTCAAGACCATGCCTCCCACCGTTCTCCCAGACGACAGGTTCATAGATGAATATTGCAACACCGAAATTCGGGGTAGGGGCGTCTGCGCTTCGCAAGGAAGATGACACCCTGGTTCGCGGCCAAGGTCGCTTCAGTGACGATTTCAACCGTGAAGACCAGTTCCACGGGTTTGTGGTGCGATCACCATATGCCGCCGCCACGTTCGAAATCGCGTCCGTTGAAGAGGTCATGAACGCAGACGGCGTTCATCTTGTTCTGACGGCCGCCGACTTGCAGCACCTTAATCCTCTGAAGTGCCTGGCGGTGCTTCAGCAGCCCGACGGTACGACGCACGAGGTGCGTGAAATCCCGGTTCTTTGCGACGGTCGGGTCCGCCATGTTGGTGATGCGGTCGCCTTCATCGTGGCCGACAGCAACCAGCAGGCACGCGACGCCGCGGAATTGATCGAAATCGAGTGGGAAGCAGAGGATGCTGTCGCTGAGCTTGAGGCAGCTCTCGTCGACGGAGCCCCCAAGGTATGGCCGGAGTTCGAATCGAACACGGCCTATTTGCTCGAGCGGGGCGATTTCGACGCGACGCAAGCGGCCTTCGACGGGGCTCACTATGTCACCGAAATCAACTACATCAACAATCGGCTGGTCAGCAACTACATGGAGCCCCGAGCGGCGCTTGCTGAGTGGGACGCGGAGACCGAAAGCTACACCCTGACCACCGGATCGCAAGGCGTTCATCATATCCGCCGAACGCTGGCACGAGACGTGTTTTCGATCGAGGCGGACAAGATCCGCCTGATCACCGGTGACGTCGGTGGCGGCTTCGGTACCCGGTATCACAACTTCCGCGAATATCCGCTGACCATGGAAGCAGCCCGGCGACTGAATCGACCCGTGAAATGGCTGTCGGACCGATCCGAACATTTCGTTGCTGACGCCCACGGCCGTGACAATCTGGTGAAGGCCAGCATGGCGATGGATGTCGACGGGGATTTCCTGGCGCTCCGGATCGATGTGAAGGCCAATATGGGCGCTTATATGAGTTGCTTCGGACCGAGCATCCCGACTCTGGGGGCTCTTATGGCGACAGGCGTTTATGACATTCGCGCCCATGGCATGACCATCGAAGGTGTCTATTCGAACACAACACCCATCGACGCTTACCGCGGTGCTGGCCGACCTGAAGCGGCGCTTTTGATCGAGCGACTGGTCGATGCCTGCGCGCGCGAACACGGCTTCGATCCGGTGGAATTGCGTCGGCGCAATTTCATCAAGCCCGAGCAGTTCCCCTACACGACGTCGTCTGGGCGGGTCTATGACGTCGGCGAGTTCGAAGGCCAGATGGACCTTGCCCTCGATAACGCCGAATTCTCCGGATTCGAAGATCGCGCTGCTGCCTCGAAGGAAAACGGAAAGATCCGTGGGTTGGGCATGTCGGTTTACATCGAAGCCTGCGCTTTTGCCGGATCGGAACCCGCCTATCTGCAGCTGAACGAAGACGGGACGATCACCCTTTTCATTGGCACCCAGTCGAACGGGCAGGGTCATGCCACTGCATACAGCCAATTCATTGCCGACAAGATCGGAATCGACTTTGACAAGATCATTGTGCGCCAGGGCGATACGAACGAGTTGGACAACGGCGGAGGCACCGGCGGATCACGTTCGATCCCTCTGGGTGGTGTATCGGTATCGAAAGCCAGCGAAACGTTGGCCAGGCAGATCAAGCAAATAGCCGCCGACGAACTGGAGGCGGGCATCGACGATATCGAACTCGTTGACGGCGAGGCCCGCATCGTCGGAACCGATCGTACGGCCAGTTTCGCCGCACTAGCAGCGGCGGCCTCGGACAAAGAGTTGCTGAAGGCCAGCAGCGACGTCAAACAGGACGAGGCGACCTATCCCAACGGAACCCATGTCTGCGAGGTCGAGATCGACCCGGACACCGGGCACCTGACGATCGAACGTTACACCATCGTGGATGACTACGGGGTCGTGGTAAATCCCATCCTGCTCCTGGGGCAGGTGCATGGTGGTGTGGTGCAGGGGATCGGTCAGTGCCTGCTTGAAGGTGCGGTTTTCAGCGACGACGCGCAACCTTTGACCGCGAGCTTCATGGACTATGCCATGCCGCGGGCCGACAACATGCCTTCATTCGACTTTGATACCCGCAACGTGCCTTCGACAACGAATGCAATGGGTATAAAGGGCGCTGGAGAGGCTGGCACGATCGGCGCATGCCCCGCGGTTCTCAACGCGGTGATTGATGCACTCCACCGGGAATACGGTATCACCCATATCGAAATGCCCACCACGCCCTATCGCGTGTGGTCCGCGATCCAGGAAGCCCGGAAAGGCTGACTGCACCAAACGATGGAAAACGCAACCGGTGACCGGGGAGACCAGAGCGCGCTGAAAGGCATCGGCCTGAAGGTTCTCTCGGTCACGTTTTTTGTGGCGATGGCTGCCTGCATCAAGGCCGCCGGCGAGGGTGTTCCGGCAGGAGAGATTGTCTTCTTCCGCTCGCTGGTCGCGACGGTTCCGGTTCTGGCCTACCTTCTGGTTTCCGGGCAGTTGCGAACGGCCTTTGTGACCAGCAACATTCGCGGCCATGTCGCGCGTGGCCTTGTCGGTGTAGCGGCCATGGCCTGCGGATTTTACGGTCTGACCCGGCTGCCACTGCCCGATGCCATTGCGCTTGGTTATGCAAAACCGCTTATCGTTGTGGCCCTTGCAGCGGTTCTCCTGGGGGAGACCGTTCGCGTTTACCGCTGGACGGCCGTTGCAATTGGGTTTGTCGGTGTGATGTTCATCTCGTGGCCTAGTCTCAGTCTGTTCGACTCAGGCGTATTAGGCACGGATCAGGCTCTGGGTGTCATCGCGACCCTTACCTCGGCACTGCTGGCCGGCGTTGCCACGATCCTGGTGCGCCGACTGGTCGATACCGAAAAGACATCGACTATCGTCCTCTATTTTTCCCTGACCGCATCGGTGTTGTCGCTCGCCACACTTCCCTTTGGGTGGGTGGCATTGAGCGCCATGTCGCTGACGCTGCTGGTTCTGTCGGGCATACTCGGCGGCATGGGACAAATCCTGTTGACCGAAAGCTATCGGCACGCACCGGTGTCGACCATCGCCCCATTCGAGTACACCTCAATCGTGCTCGGGATCGGTGTCGGCTATTTCTACTTCGGTGAGTTGCCGCAGGCATCGATGCTGTTCGGCACGGCCATTGTGATCGCGGCCGGGCTGTTCATCATCCTGCGCGAACGCAGCCTCGGGATTGCCCGAAAGGGCGCGCGCCGCTTCACGACGCCCCAGGGGTAACTGCATCCTCTTCCTCTGTAGACTGGTCTACGCGCGGGTCGAGTTCGTAGGTCTGTGGTGTCTGCGCCCGGGAAATGGGAATGGCCTGGAAATCGATCCGATCGTCTTCGGATGCCTGTCCGCGTCGGAAAGTCCGGTAGTAGGAGTAGAGTCCGTAGCATGCGAAGGTCAGCCCGATAACCGCGAACAGCGACGATGATCCGAGCCGGTCCATCATGGCGCCGGCAAGCAGCGGTCCAAGCATGGTGCCGACCCCATAAACGATCAGGAGACCACCTGACACGGCAACGAATTCCTCTGGATCGGCGAAGTCGTTGGCATGCGCCACGTTCAGCGAGTAAATCGAAAACAGCACCGAGCCGAGGAAAAACACCGCTGCCAGGAACAGGTAGATGTTGCCGATACCCAAAAGCAGAATTGCAATGCAGGAGACCGTGCCGACCGCCCCGGCAAACGTCATCACATATCGACGATCCACGCGATCGGAATAGCGTCCGAGCGGAATCTGGAAGACGGCGCCGCTGATCATCGCGATCGCAAGGACCAGGGCACCCTGTGCCGTCGACAGGCCTGCATCCTGAGCGAAGACCGGCACCAGATTGTTCCAGGAGCCGGATATCATGCCGGCCAGAAGCGATCCGGTGACCGCAGCCGGGGACTTGCGGAAGAGCCCCCTGAGATTGACTTTCACCTGGGTCAATGGCTGCGGCGACTGAGCGCTCGACAAGCCGGTTGGCATCAGTGCCAGCGCGAAAACGATAGCGCAGATCATGAACAGAGACGCGGTGGCCGGATCTCCCAGTGGCACAATGAACTGGCCCGCCATGACGCCGACCATGGATATCGCCATATATACTGAGAAAACGGTCCCGCGGGTCTCGTTGGTCACCCGCTCGTTGAGCCAGCTTTCCATGACCATGTAGGCTCCGGCGATTGAAAAGCCGGCAATGCCTCTAAACAGGATCCAGGCGACGCTGTTGACGACCAGCGCGTGCATCAGAAGTGAAATGGACATGGCTGCCGCAAGTACGGCAAAGACACGGATATGGCCCACGCGGAGCACCAGGCGTGGCGTAATCGTGCAGCCGAGGGTGAACGACAGGGCATATCCGGTCGCGATCAGCGAGATCTGAAAGGTTGACCAACCTTCCTGCACGGCCCGCAAGGGGATCAGATAGCCTCCGAGCCCGATGCCGGTCAGCATGAAAAACGCCGACATGAGTAGGCTGGCGATGGGAAGAATACTGTTTCTCATGGCGCGCAAGTCTAGTGGGAACGGTTCGAAAGCCAGTCCGGTTGTACAAAACGCGCCGGGCTTTCGTCATTCGCAAGGTGCCATAAATGGGAGCGCAGAACGGTCTCAATCGCGACATGAGGAAAGCGCCGGTTTCAAGATGCGCAAACGTGTTTTCGAACCTTCGGCGGGTTAGCGGTCTTTTTAAAAAAGGCTTGGCCCGCGAAAGCGCTAAACGTCGCCCTTATCGGACGCATCAAGGCGCATGCGAACACTGAGAAAATCCTGCCAGGATAACCGTTTATGAGCGGGATTGCGCAGCAGATAGGCCGGATGAAGTGTCGGCATTGCCGGTATTTCCGTGTCGCTATCTGGACGGTAGCTGGACCAGGTGCCGCGTAGCGACAGGATACCGCGAGTCGTTCCGAGCAGCGACTTCGTCGAGACGTTGCCCATCAACACCACAACTTTGGGAGCGGCCAGCACCACGTGGCGCTCGATAAATGGCCTGCACAGCTCGATCTCGTGTGGCGTGGGCGTTCGATTGCCCGGCGGCCGCCACGGTATGATGTTGGTGATGTAGCAGGAGGTGCGGTCCAGACCGATGGCCAACAGCATTTTGTCGAGCAATTGACCGGCCCGCCCGACAAAGGGCAGTCCCTGGCGGTCCTCATCGCGCCCTGGAGCCTCACCGATAAACATGACGTCCGCTTCCGGGTTGCCATCGGCAAAAACCGTGCTGCGCGCCCCGAATCTCAAATTGCAATCATTGAAGCCGGCAAGCGCCTCACGCAACGCATCGATCGAGCCGGCAAGACGAGCGGCCTCTCTGGCATTGGCGATTGCGGTATCGTCCGGGACAGGGGCGCTCGGAGCGGCAACAGCCGCCGGATCAGTAGCTCGTTGCGGCGTTTGTGAAGATGCGGGCGAGGGGGGTGGCGGTTGATTTCTTCGATTGTCGGTGTCAGCGGCACCAGCCACGTTTTCTCTGCCGTCCCGCGTCTCGACAAAGCGGTCGATCGGTTGATCGTCCAGGCAACAGTCGACTCCGGACATGTCATAGAATTGCAGGGCAGCGATCAGGTCTTCCCTGGTCGGTCCGCTGCCGTTGTCTTTGCCGGTCGTTGTCATGCAGGAAACCTTAGTGCCGTAGGAAGCGGAATGCCACTGCCGGAGCGGGGCGTCAACGCAATCCTGCATCGATACGCGGGATCATGTTGAGTTGCGTCAATTGATTGACGTTTACGTAAGAGTTAATGTAAAGAGCGTTGGTAGAACAACTCTAAATGATTGCGCCCCAATGGCCGAAAGGCTATTTGCGGAATGCTAGATCATGCCGCAGGGATGTAGCGGCTCCTGGAAGGATTTGACTGATGAGCGACGAAACCGAACTGCCCGAACGCGAGAGCATGGAGTTCGATGTTGTAATCGTTGGAGCCGGACCGGCAGGCTTGGCGGCGGCCATTCGGTTGAAACAGGTGAATCCCGAGTTGACAGTGGTTGTGCTCGAAAAGGGCGGGGAAGTCGGAGCCCATATTCTCTCCGGTGCCGTGGTCGATCCGGTCGGTGTCGACAGGCTGCTGCCTGAATGGCGCGACGATCCGGACCATCCCTTCAAGACCGAAGTCAAGAAGGACGTCTTCCTTTATCTGACACAGGTGGGTGCGTTCCGGCTGCCAAACTTCATGATGCCGCCGCTGATGAACAATCATGGCAACTACATTGTCTCGCTTGGCAATGTGTGCCGTTGGCTTGCGGCCAAGGCCGAAGAGCTTGAAGTAGAAATCTACCCGGGCTTCGCCGGCAGTGAGGTGCTTTACAACGACGCCGGTTCGGTGATCGGCGTGGCGACAGGCGATATGGGCCTGAACCGCGATGGCACCCCGGGGCCGAATTACGAGCGCGGCATGGCGTTGCTTGGCAAGTATGTACTGATCGGCGAGGGCGTCCGCGGTTCGCTCGCCAAGCAGCTCATCGCCAAATTCGAGCTCGACAAGTCCAGTGACCCGCAAAAGTTCGGCATCGGCATCAAGGAGTTGTGGGAAGTCGATCCCGAAAAACACCGCGAGGGTCTTGTTCAGCACTCATTCGGCTGGCCACTCGACGGAATGACCGGCGGAGGATCGTTCCTCTATCACCTGGAGGACAACCAGGTCGCGGTCGGTTTCGTCATGCATCTCAACTACCGCAATCCCTACCTTTCTCCGTTCGAGGAGTTCCAGCGCTTCAAGACCCATCCGGACATTTCTCCGACGTTCGAGGGCGGCAAGCGCATATCCTACGGCGCTCGTGCCATTACCGAAGGTGGCTGGCAATCCGTTCCCAAGCTGACGTTTCCAGGCGGCGCCCTCATCGGGTGCTCGGCAGGCTTCGTCAATGTGCCGCGCATCAAGGGATCGCACAATGCAATCCTGTCCGGGATGATGGCGGCCGAGCATGTTGCCGAAGCCGTTGCCGCCGGTCGATCGGGTGACGAAATCACCGGATATGAGGAGGCTTGGAGAGACAGCGATATCGGCAAGGATCTGAACAAGGTTCGCAACGTCAAACCGCTATGGTCGAAACTCGGCACGATCGGCGGCGTTATGATCGGTGGCATCGACATGTGGTGCACGACGCTTTTCGGTGGCTGGTCTCCACTGTCGACGATGAAGCATGGCAAGCCCGACTATGCTGCTCTCGAGCCGGCTGCGAAACACAAGAAGATTGACTATCCGAAACCGGACAACGTCCTGACCTTCGACCGGCTTTCTTCCGTGTTCCTCTCGAACACCAATCACGAAGAGGACGAACCGGTTCACCTTCAACTGCAGAATGCAGACCTGCAGAAAACCTCCGAACACGATGTTTTTGCCGGACCGTCCTCCCGGTACTGCCCGGCTGGTGTCTACGAATGGGTGTCCGAAGACGGTAGCGAACCGCGCTTCGTCATCAATGCGCAGAATTGCGTGCATTGCAAAACCTGCGACATCAAGGATCCCAACCAGAACATCAACTGGGTTCCGCCGCAGGGTGGCGAGGGGCCGGTCTACCCGAACATGTAGATGGCGGCCTCAGGCGGTCTACTGGAAAGCCGGCTCGAAAAAGCTGCGCAATTTGCGCGAATGCAGCCTTTCCGGTGGCATGGCGGCAAGTTTCTCCAATGCAAGAAGCCCGATCTTCAGGTGCTGGTTGACCTGCGTGCGATAGAAATCGGTGGCCATGCCCGGGAGTTTCAACTCGCCGTGCAGCGGCTTGTCGGAAACACACAGCAACGTCCCATAGGGCACCCGAAAGCGGAAACCATTGGCCGCGATCGTTGCCGATTCCATGTCGAGGGCGATGGCGCGTGACTGTGACAGCCGGTGGACAGGTCCACTCTGGTCGCGCAGTTCCCAGTTACGGTTGTCGATCGTCGCGACCGTTCCGGTCCGCATCACCCGCTTGAGATCATAGCCCTCCAGTCCGGTAACCTCGGCCACTGCTTCCTGCAGCGCCACCTGAACTTCGGCCAGCGCCGGGATTGGCACCCACACCGGAAGGTCGGCATCAAGCACATGGTCCTCGCGCACATAGGCGTGGGCCAGCACATAGTCACCGAGCTTCTGGCTGTTGCGCAGCCCGGCACAGTGCCCGAGCATGAGCCAGGAATGCGGGCGCAGGACGGCAACGTGATCGGTGATTGTCTTGGCATTGGACGGGCCGACGCCAATGTTGATCATGGTAATGCCGGTATGATCCTTCTTCTTCAAATGGTAGGCCGGCATTTGCGGCATGCGGGCAGGCTCGGTGTTGCCGCGCGGAGCGATGTCGCCGGCAAGCATCGTCATGTTGCCGGGTTCGATGAACGCATCGTATCCGCCACCGCCTTCGGCCATCATGGTCCGGGCCATGGCGCAGAACTCTTCGACATAGAACTGGTAGTTGGTGAACAAAACGAAGTTCTGAAAGTGCTCGGCGGCCGTTGCGGTGTAGTGGGCCAACCGGGCCAATGAGTAATCGACGCGCTGCGCCGTAAAGGCCGCCAGTGGCAGCGGCGCTCCGGCCTCGGCATCGTAAGTCCCGTTGACGATCATGTCGTCGGTAATGTTCAGGTCGGGAGCGTCGAAAATGTCGCGAATAGGTGCATCGATAGTGCTGGCAGCCGACGCCTCGACATTGATGTCGTCGCCCAGGGCGAAATGCAGTGGAATCGGTGTGTCCGATTCTCCTACAACAACGTCCATTTCGTGATTCTTGATCAACAGACTGAGTTGATCTTCCAGATACCGCCTGAACAGCACCGGATGGGTAATGGTTGCCGAATACGTGCCCGGAGACGGGACATGCCCGTAGGAAAGCCGGCTGTCGACATGAGAGAAGCTTGAGGTGGAGATGCGGACCTCGGGGTAGAAGGCCCGATAGCGCCGGTTGTCCACCGGCTCTCCATTGCCGATGGCCAGAAACCGATCCCTCAGAAAAGCGGTGTTGCGTTGATAGAGGGCCACCAGCGCTTCGACGGCTTCGCGAGCATCGGAGTAAGTTGCATCCGGGGTGCGCGGGGGGGTTATAAGATTGGATTGCGTATTGTTTTCTATTCGTGTGTCCATGCGCCACTATAGTCGAGCCAATGTGTCATGGAAACGACTGGCGAGGAAAATCGCTGCGTGCTGTGGCCCGCGTCAACGGCTCCGCTGCAAGCTGACGAAGAGCACCAGGCCAGCGCCTTTGACGCCTGCACCGGGCCCTTCGAGACTGGCAGTAAATCCGGCAACCGGACCCATGAACATCGTGCTGACGACTGCGATCCGCAGTGCGGTGGACAAAAGCTGTGTAGTGTTGGCGAACATCGAATTTACCCCACTCAATGTTTTCTGGGTGACAGGCACAACGGGTTCTGACCGGTGGCACAGGGTATGGTCTGGCCGGCAACCCACGAGCGGTCGTGACGGCTTTCCTTGCCGACGACGAAGGCGACACCGCCACCAAACAACGCGAACACCAGACCGATCAGGATGAAGCGGCGTGTCAGAATGGCGATCATTGCCTTGTCCTCTCGTTTCGGGCCTGCAGCCCGGGTTAACAACATGAGGACACAATGACGGATCGGCGCTGAACGGGTGCTGAGAGGGGTGTTCAGGCAGCGTTCAGCTTCGTGAACAAAGATTGAAGGTCGTCTGACGCGACGGAATCGAATTCAGAATAGACGAGAGGACCGCGGGCCCGCCAATAATGGCGCAATGCACGCTGCAACACTGGGAAATGGCCGATAGAGCCTGCGAACCTACTGCTTGGTCCACTCCTGCGATCGGCAAAACAGGCCGCCAAGCAAACAGCCGCTCATTTTCAAGATGCGTCCGTTCAAGGTCGCTCTGCCGTTGTAGGTCTTGTCGTTTGCCGGGTCGGTTACCTTGCCGACGTAGCGCTTGCCGTTGTTGGTCAGCGACCCGATTTTCTTTCCGGCATATTGGCCGGTCTTCAGGGTGACACAGAAACCTCCGCCGCAGGGCGATATTGCCGCGGTCTGCCCGCTCTGTGTTGTCCAGTTGCCGACGATAGGATCGGCAGCCTGCGATTCACCCAAAATGACCGCCATGACCGCGAGCGATAACAAAGTCCGTTTGACCATGATGTTTCCCCCTCCCAACGTACGGATTCATCCTCAGCGGCGCTCCATTTGCAAGCTGGTTTTTGATTGCTGGCGACCGTTTCGACAGGCTTCAGGCCACAAAATCTCAACCAGGAAATATTCGCCGTTGCGATTTCTTGGTTATCAGTTCCTTGAATTCCAAGCGTTGCATTTTCATTAAATTCGATCGGAAATGCCGAAATCCGGGCGGCTTGCATATTTAACAAAAGTTCAAATTTACCAATCATTTGAACTTTGTTTGCCGCAAATTAAGCATGCAATTTAACGGCGGATTCAAGCCCCATATGCACACTCAACCCATCAAAACGAACACCGGACAACCGGTCGCAATCAAAGGCTCTCAGGAGCTTTAACAGGGTACGAAACAGACAAGCGTAACGGGGACTAAAATGGCACGCTATGAAATTCTTGACCAACAGACGGCAACCCTCGGCGGTGATGCAGAGGCTGATATTTTCTGCGAAATGGGTCTGATGTATGCGGCGGGGCGTGACTGCCCGCTCGATTATGTCGCGGCTCACAAGTGGCTGAACATTGCAGCCATCAAGGGATCGGAACGGGCCGCCGAGCTTCGCGCTGACCTGGCACAGAGCATGAGCAAGGCCGATCTGGCCGCGGCGCTTCGTTCGGCCCGCGAGTGGATGACCATGCACTAAGCGGTGGCCGGCTCCGGCCAACCGGAGCCTCCAAACCGTTGATATCAAAGGGCAGGGCGGTCTTCTGACCCCGCCCCGACCTTCGACTTTTGATTGTGACCTCCCGTCATTTGACTGGAGGTCAGAAAATGAAAATCAAGAGCCTTCTTCTCGGCTCAGCTGCGGCCATGGCCGTAGCCACCACTGGCGCTTCAGCAGCCGATGCAATCATCGCTGCCGAGCCTGAGCCCGTGGAATACGTTCGCGTCTGTGACGCTTTCGGTTCGGGTTACTTCTACATCCCGGGCACCGAAACCTGCCTGAAGTTCAGCGGCTTGGTCCGCATGCGTATTCTCGCAGATAGTGAAGATGCCTTCGGCTTTGGTGGCGATAGCTACCGGACGAATTATCGTGCTCGTCTGACCGTCGACGCCAAGTCCGATACGGAACTCGGCGAGCTGCATGGACGCCTTCGCATCCAGGGTGACAGCGCATCCCCGACTGCCGACGCAGACGCTAGAATCGACCAGGCTTACCTGCAACTCGGCGGCCTGTTCGCCGGTTATTCGGAATCCGCTTGGGTATACTCCACGAACGGTGGTGCTACCGGTTTCGGTGGTAAAGGTATCTACGATGGTCGCTACGGCTACCAGCAGCGCAACATGCTGCAGTACCAGTTCAACGGCTCCAACTTCTTCGCAGTAATCTCGCTCGAAGATGACGCCGATGCAACGAGTTGGACTCCGGACGTTGTCGGTCGCGTCGGCGGCGTATTCGGCGGCGTTACGGTCTTTGGTGTTGTTGCCTACGACCAGGAAAATGGTACGGGTACCGATGAGTTCGGCGTGAAGCTCGGTCTGAATGCCGACATCGGTTCCGCCGGCAACCTCATCGTACAGGGTTTCTACGCATCGGGCTTCACAGCCTATGGCGCGAACCTGAGCTATGCTGGCGCTACATGGACGCCGGAATGGTCGATCCTGGCCGCCTACGGTCATGACATTTCGTCGACCATCACGGCTTACATCAACGGTCAGTACTTCTCCGATCTGTACAACGCCGCTAATGTCAGCACGGGCGTAGATGCCTGGTCCGTATCGGGTGGCTTCAAGTGGTCGCCGGTTACCAACTTCTCGGTCACCACCGAAGCTCGTTACACCGACGTTGACTTGGGTGCTGTTGTTATACCGGGTGTGGTCAACGACGATTTCTGGGAATTCGTGGTTCAGCTGCAGCGGGACTTCTAAGCTACTACTTTTCAGCCTAGGCTGAAAACAAACATCGGGGGGCGTTTGACATCTGTCAAACGCCCTTTTTTTTGCCCAGTTGGACAACTTATTGTTGTGGTGAGCGATCTTTACAATGTCTGAATCACTTCGTGAATTGTGGATGCAGTATGGGGACCTGCTTTGGGAGGAAGGGAAACACAAGGAGGCCTGTCGTGCCTATGTCGACGAGATCCACGGCTACATGTTGACAAACGGATTGACGACTTATGACAATCGGCTGCTGGACGGTTTGACGATCCACTTTCGTCAGAAGGGCAACCGAAATTCCACCATCAACAGAAAGCTTGCGACGCTTTCCAAATTACTCAGAAAGCACCACCGCAATGGCGGACTTTCGGCGCTTCCCGAGTTTCGAAAGCTACCTGAGCGAAATGCCCGTATTCGATTTTTGACGCGGGATGAGGAAACCCTGCTGTTTCGATATCTTGAAGAGGAAGAGCTCGAATACCAGAACCTGGCTTGTTTCCTGGTCGAGAGCGGAGCACGCATTGGCGAAGCTCTCAGCCTCAATTGGTCCGACATCGAATCCAGCTATGCGACGTTTTGGGAAACGAAATCTAACCGGCCGCGGACGATACCGATGAGCCGGCGGGCTCTTCTGGCAATTGAAAGGCAGCGAAAATCGAGCGGCGGAAAACCGGGACCATTTCGGCACATAGCCTATTTCCGGTTTCGGAGAAGCTGGAATATAGCCAAGGAACGAACCGAAATGCGCGATGATCCGCAGGTCGTGCCGCATGTCTTACGCCACACCTGCGCTTCGCGACTGGCCCAGTCCGGTGTAGATATCAAACGGATCCAGGAATTTTTGGGACACCGGACGCTGAGCATGACCTTGCGTTACGCTCACCTTTCTCCGCGACACCTGGACGTATGCGCGGATGCCCTCAACAGTTTTGAGCTTAATGTGACTATGGGGGCGGCAGCGGAGAGCCAGCACCATTGACCGCCAAAGATCGTAACAGAATGAAAGGACTCGGGGTACCAACTCCGCGTGGTCACACACGGAGTTGGGGATTTGTGGCTCGCTTGAGCTGTTATGCCCCGGCTACGACCGCCTCGCCCGACTGAAGGCGGTTCAGGGCGTCAGCACAGATGTCCAGGTGCTTTGGTGAGAGATGGGCGTAGCGTAGTGTCATGCTCAGCGTCCGATGTCCCAAAAACTCCTGGATTCGCTTGATATCCACGCCTGACTGAGCAAGCCGTGAGGCGCAGGTGTGGCGCAAAACATGCGGCACCACTTGCGGGTCATCCCGCATATCGGTCCGCTCCTTTGCGGCGTTCCAGGCGCGACGGAACCTGAAGTAGGCGACGCCATGGAACGGACCAGACTTATGGCCTCCAGACTTTCTGACCTGCTTGAGTGTACCCGATGCTCTTCGTGTCAGCGGAATTGTCCTGGGCCGATACGACTTTGTCTCCCAGAATGTTGCATAACCGGCCTCTATGTCCGACCAATTGAGTGTCAGCGCTTCGCCGATCCGTGCTCCGCTCTCAACCAGGAAACGGGAAAGCTGAGCATAACGCTCATCCTCCACTTCGAGTTTGCGAAGCAGGAGCTCTTCTTCTTCATGCGTTAGAAAACGAATGCGGGCGTTGCGTTCCGGTAGCTTTTTGAAGTCGGGTATCGAGGGCAGCCCTCCATTGCGGTAGTGCTTACGCAATATCTTGGAAAGGCTTGCGAATTTTCGGTTGATAGTTGAGTTACGATTGCCGTTCTGACGAAAGTGAACGGTCAGGCGGTCGAGCAAATGGTTGTCAAAAACATGGTGACCGCTGCTCAGCATGAACCGATGTATTTCATCGACATAGGCACGGCATGCCTCCTTATGTTTGCCCTCTTCCCACAATAGGTCGGAGTACTGCTCCCACAGCACAATTAGATTTTGCGACATGTATCTTCTCATTCCTACGATCCGCCACTTTTTCCAATGCCCCCACGGCGTCGCTAAGTGATCGAATCGATTGTCTTTTTATAATTGCCTCCAAACGACCGATGCCCGGCAGCAAGGCTACCGGGCATCGAGCGTGTCTATTCTGTTGAAGCTAACTTCAACTGACAGATTTGCTTAGAAGTCCCGCTGCAGCTGTACAACGAACTCCCAGAAGCTGTCTTCAATAGCGTCGCCACCGACGCCGGCAGTGAAGCTGCCCGGTACGTCAACATCGGTGTAGATTGCTTCTGCTGTAACGGAGAAGTTCGTCACCGGCGACCACTTGACGCCACCGGAAGCGCTCCATGCATCAATGCCGGAACTTCCATTGGTCGGCGAGTAGAAGTCGGAGAAATACTGACCGTTGATGTAGGCTGTTATCGTCGAACTCAGATCGTGTCCGTAAGAGGCCAGGACTGACCACTCGGGAGTCCAAGTCTGACCGACAAAGCTGAGGTTTGCGCCATAGGCCGTGTTGCCAGAGGCGTAGAAACCCTGAACGATCAGGTTACCTGCTGCACCGATGTCGGCGTTCAAGCCAAGCTTGGCGCCCCATTCACCGGAACCAGCACCACCAGCCGCTCCGCCAAGAGCTTGCCAGACTGTATCCGTGCGTCCGTTGTCCTGATCGTAGCCAACGACTGCGAACACGGTGACACCACCGAAGACACCGCCTAAACGGCCTACAATGTCGGGGGTCCAGCTTGTGGCGTCGCCATCGTCTTCCACCGAGATTGCGGCGAAGAAGTTGGAACCGTTGAACTGATACTGCAGCATGTTGCGCTGCTGGTAACCGTAACGACCATCGTAAATGCCCTTACCACCGAAACCGGTAGCACCACCATTCGTTGAGTAAACCCACGCCGATTCCGAATAACCGGCGAACAGGCCGCCAAGTTGCAGGTAAGCCTGATCGACAACAGCATTGGCATCAGCCGTCGGAGACGAGCTGTCACCCTGGAAACGCAGACGTCCATGCAGTTCGCCCAGCTCGGTGTCGGACTTTGCATCGATGGTCAGGCGGCCACGATAGTTAGTGCGGTAGCTGTCGCCACCCGAGTTGGAAAACGAGAAACTCGGCGGAACGTTGTTCGCCGGATCGCCCGGATCATAATTCAGCGTACTTGTTTCGCTCGGTGCGATAACGCGCATACGCACATAACCGCTGAACTTCAGGCAGGTTTCGGTGCCCGGGATGTAGAAGTAACCCGAACCGAAAGCGTCACAGACGCGAACGTATTCCACGGGCTCAGGCTCGGCAGCGATGATTGCATCGGCTGCTGAAGCGCCAGTGGTGGCTACGGCCATGGCCGCAGCTGAGCCGAGAAGAAGGCTCTTGATTTTCATTTTCTGACCTCCAGTCAATTTATAAATGGGCTGAGCATTTGCCGCAGGGCAGCGTTCCCTGTCCCATCCCCAACTAAAGAAGACAAACGGCCATCCGTCCCTCTTCCGAATTCGAACATAACCAACGAGCCTTTGGACGCAACGAAGATTCATCCGCGTATTGTGTGGCAAATGGCCGATGCACCCTCGCTGTTGCACAAAAGACACGATTCCGCCCCTGGGGCTGCCCAATTCGTTTACACGCATTAAGATTCCAGCCTCAAAAGTAGCTGATAACTCAAAATAGTCAGGTAGGAATCGGCAATGACCATCGCCGTTGTGGATCAATTCCACCCACCGATTCTCATTTCCCTCGCTGAAACCGAATCGGATTGGACAAGCCATCACCGCCTTTTGCGCGGTGCAAGTTTTGACGCATGTTAATCCCTGCGTCGGCGCAAACGCAATTTGAGGCATTCAGCATTCAAATATTCTTTGCAAAGAGGCTGAATTGAGTTAGTAGAGCCGCCGGGGTCAGCGACGCTTGATGCGGGGCTGATGCCAGACAGATGGTCCACTCTTGAGGTTTCAGCCTTACGGACTGTTTGGAGAGGTGGCCGAGTGGCTGAAGGCGCTCCCCTGCTAAGGGAGTAGACGGGGAACCGTCTCGAGGGTTCGAATCCCTTCCTCTCCGCCATCCGACCTTTTCTCTGAACAAAAGTGAACGGCGAACGTTCTCCGAAGCTGACGGGTAAAATCCCCATGCATTTGCTCGAAGCTGTTTAGATGTAGCTTCACCAGCGGCGTTGGAAAGGAACACCGCCTGGGCCAGTCAAAGCGTTTCCGTGATCTCGCGACTGAATCGATTGTGTTCCTCGACGACCCGGCTCATTTCCAATGTTGCGACAGCACCATCTTCAACGACAACCCGGCCATTGACTACGGTGGTCCTGGCATTCTGCGGAGCACAGAACAGGACAGCTGCGACAGGGTCATGCAATGCACCTGCGTAAGCGACGGTGTTGAGATCGAGAGTGAAGAAATCACAGCACTTCCCCGGCGCCAACGCGCCGATGTCATCGCGTCGCAGCACGCTCGCGCCGCCAAGGGTCGCCAGTTCCAGGGCCTGGCGAGCGGTCATCCATTCGTCCGCACGCAAGGGGTGTGACTGTGACAGCAGAAAATGCCGCCGTGGACCCTCAGGAGGCTGAAGTCCCATCTGCAGTCGTGACAGCAACATCGCCTGGCGGGCCTCAAGCAGCATATTTGACGAATCGTTGCTCGCCGAACCATCGACGCCGAGCCCGACGCGAACTCCGGCCTCCATATACTGTTTGATAGGTGCAATTCCGGAAGCGAGTCGCATGTTCGAGCAAGGACAATGCGCAGCGCCGCAGCCGTTCCGCGCAAATGACGCGATTTCCCGCTCGTCCACATGGATGGCGTGCGCGAACCAGACATCGTCTCCAAGCCATCCCAGATCTTCCATCCAGTCGACCGGTCGCTTGCCGAAACGTTCGAGCGTGTAGCGTTCCTCGTCGAGTGTCTCGCATAGATGCGTATGCAGCATGACTTTCTTGTCGCGGGCGAGGGCGGCTGACTCCCGCAAGAGGTTTTCGCTCACTGAGAAGGGCGAGCACGGCGCTAGAACGATTTGCGTCATCGAGCCGTGCGACGCGTCGTGATAGCGGTCGATGACGCGAACGCTATCACGCATTATGTCCTCTTCCTCCTCCACACACTCATCCGGTGGCAGGCCGCCCAGGGATTCGCCCAGCGACATGGAGCCTCGACTGGCGTGAAAGCGGACACCAAGATCGGACGCCGCTTCAATCAGGTAATCAACCTTGTTGCCGCTTCGAAACAGGTAGGAGTGGTCGAAAACGGTTGTGCAGCCGGAAAGCGCCAGTTCGGCGAGTCCGATCAGCGCACTGGTTCGTGAAGCCTCCGGGTGCGTGCGAGCCCATGTTCTGTAATGGGCGGTCAGCCATGGAAACAGATTGTTGTCCTGCGCCGCCGGCAGATTGCGCGTCAGCGTTTGATTCAGGTGGTGATGCGTGTTGACGAAACCGGGCAGCACGATGTGTCCGCGCGCATCGATCACCCGGTCGGCGCTTTGTGGCAACTCGGCAGAGGACCCGACCTGTCGGATCACGCCATCTTCAGCAAACAGGCCGCCACCGGTGATCTCACGCCGGTCCTCGTCCATCGTGACCAGCACATCGGCGTTCTTGAGAAGCAGTGAACTCATGGACCCTCCGATCCTCCAGGCAATTGAAGAAACAGCGCGAGATTAGCGGTGTCGGTTGAGATTAATACCGTCCAGGTGGAGAAACTGTTTCACTGTGCAATGGGAACCAAGAGAGAATTGTCCTCCGACGCTGGCAACCGCTTGAGAAATCGGTATTAAGGAGCAGCCGCCCAAGGAGAGCAGAGACATGACCAGCAACGAAAAACACAACAAACAGAAACTGCGTTCCCGCGCCTGGTTCGACAACCCTGATAATCCGGATATGACGGCACTCTATCTTGAGCGCTATCTCAACTACGGCCTGACCCGCGAAGAGCTGCAATCGGGAAAGCCGATCATCGGCATCGCGCAAACCGGCTCGGATCTCTCGCCCTGCAACCGTCCGCATCTGGAGCTGGCGAAGCGGGTTCGCGAGGGCATTCGCGAGGCCGGTGGCATTGCCATCGAGTTTCCGGTGCATCCGATCCAGGAAACCGGCAAGCGTCCGACCGCATCGCTTGATCGAAACCTTGCCTATCTCGGGCTGGTTGAGGTGCTCTATGGCTATCCTTTAGACGGTGTCGTCCTGACCGTTGGGTGCGACAAGACAACGCCGGCCTGTCTCATGGCAGCGGCGACCGTCGACTTGCCGGCCATCGTGCTGTCTGGCGGGCCGATGCTCAATGGCTGGTTTAATGGCGAGCGCAGCGGCTCGGGCACGGTCATCTGGAAGGCCCGCGAGATGCTCTCCGCCGGTGAAATCGATTATGAGCAATTCACTGAAATGGCAGCCGAATCGGCACCTTCGGCCGGCTATTGCAACACGATGGGAACGGCCACCACCATGAACACGCTGGCGGAAGCGCTTGGTATGTCCATGCCGGGCAGCGCTGCCATTCCGGCGCCCTACCGGGAGCGCGGCCAGGTAGCCTACCTGACCGGTAAACGCATCGTCGACATGGTTAGTGAAGACCTGAAGCCGTCTGACATCATGACACGTGAGGCCTTCGAGAACGTCATAGCCGTCAATTCGGCCATTGGCGGCTCCACCAACGCGCCGATTCACATCAATGCCGTAGCTCGGCATGTCGGTATCGATCTGTCCCTGAGCGATTGGGAGTCGATTGGCCTGGACATTCCGTTGCTGGTCAACCTCCAGCCCGCCGGGAAATATCTTGGCGAGGATTTTCACCGCGCCGGTGGGGCTCCGGCCGTGATCTGCGAACTCATGAAGCATGGACTTATTCACGAGGGAGCGATCACCGCCAACGGCAAGGCGATCGGCGACAACTGCCGGGATGTGCCCAGTGTCAATGCCGATGTCATTCGCGATTTCGATACTGCATTGACCGCCAAAGCGGGCTTCAAGGTCATGCGCGGCAACCTTTTCGATTCGGCGATCATGAAGCTCAGTGTCATTTCGGAGGATTTCCGGGCCCGTTACCTGTCAAATCCCGACGATCCCGAGGCCTTTGAGGGCAGGGCGATCGTTTTCGATGGTCCTGAGGACTACCACCACCGTATCGACGATCCGGACCTGGCGATCGACCAGGATTGCCTTCTGTTCATTCGCGGTGCAGGTCCGATCGGATATCCCGGTGCCGCCGAAGTGGTCAATATGAGGGCCCCGGACTATCTGCTGAAGCGCGGCATAACCGAGTTGCCCTGCATTGGCGACGGTCGCCAATCCGGAACCTCGGGTTCCCCATCGATTCTGAATGCATCACCGGAAGCGGCCGCTGGCGGTGGATTGGCTCTGCTCAAGACGGGTGACCGGGTGCGTATCGATCTTGCCCGCGGGACGGCCGATATGCTGATTGACGAAGCTGAGTTGCAAGGTCGCCGGGAGGCACTGGAAGCCGCAGGTGGCTACTCTTACCCGGCTTCCCAGACACCCTGGCAGGAGTTGCAACGCGAGGATGTCGACCAACTCTCCGAGGGCATGGTGTTGAAGAAAGCCGTGAAGTACCAGCGCATTGCCGCCAAGGGAATTCCCCGCGACAACCACTGACACTGTCAGCGGTGATCGGCGGCGCTCACGAACACGGCGATTTTACGCGGAAGCTGGCCAAGATGGAGAAAGGGTGCGTGCCCCTGGCCTTCCGCGATCACTGTTTCCATACGTGGGTGACGGCGCGCCATTTCTGCGACGGTCTCTTCTGACAGCAATGTCGAGTTTTCGCCGCGGATAGTCATCAGCGGCACATTGCGAAGGCCCTCGAATTGCGGCCAGAGGGTGGGCAACGGCACGCTCAGGTCGACGGCTCGCAACGCATCGACGATGGCCGGATCGAAGTTTCCAACGAGTTTGCCCTTCCGTTCAACAAACATCGGACGTGCATAATCCATCCAATCCTCGTCGCTCAGTGCGCTGAACGCCTTGCGTTGGATGTCCTTGAGCCGCTTTGCGGCTTCCTCGACGCTGTTCGGCGCGGCAAGACGTTCCTGATAGGCCATGATCTGTGCAAGACCGGCTCCGTCGATCACTGGACCGGCATCATTGAGAATAGCGCCCGCGAGCATTCCTGGCCGCATTGCGGCCAGCGCATGGATCAGTAAGGCGCCGCGGGACGTGCCGATGAAGACTGCATGTTTGATTCCCAGGGTAGCGCAACCCGTCAAAACATCGTCGGCTTCGACCTGAAGAATGTAATTGGCCGCATCCCGGTCCCAATCCGATTTGCCGCGACCTCGGCTGTCAAAGCATACGACTCGTCGCCCCGGCTGGCTGCTCGTCAGGTCCACTGCCAGCCTGTGGAAATCGGCACTGTTGCGCGTGAGACCCGGCAGGCAGACCACCGGCATAGCTCCCCGGTCCGCAAGTGGCGCGCCATAGACCCGGGCGTACAACTTTAGGCCGTCTGAGGCTGAAAAAAAGACCTCTCGGTACTCCGGTACCGGAGCATCGGCAGTTTCCGATGACATGGCTGACCCGTTTTGGAACGTCTGAAGTTACTCAGCTGCGTCCATAACGCAAATCACCGACAATATCAGCCTTTTGTCCGAGGCGAACTTTGTAGACCTGATAATTCTCCATCACCCGCATCACGTAGTTGCGCGTTTCGGTGAAGGGGATCCGCTCGACCCAGTCGACGACCTCATCGATCGATTTACCGCGTGGGTCACCGTATTTCTTGAGCCATTCCCGGGCGCGACCGGGACCGGCATTGTAGGCGATGAAAGTCAGGACATAGGATCCGTTGAAATCGTCGATATGTTCGCCAAGATAATGGGCGCCGAGTGTGGCGTTGTAACCGGCATCGCGGGTCAGCTTCGCCTTGGAGTACTTTATTCCGTGCTTGCGTGCCACTTGCTTGGCCGTGCCGGGCAACAACTGCAGAAGGCCGCGGGCATCGGCTTTGGAAACAGCGGCCTTGTCAAAGGCGCTTTCCTGGCGGGCGATGGCATAGGCAAGGGCCTTGCCAGATCCGGAAATATTGGCGCTTGACGGAATGACGCCCACGGGGAAGGCGAGGGCGGTCACATCCAGACCACGGCCAAACGCAATCTTGCCGACCTGCAGCGACAGTCGATGATTGCCCTGCTTTTCGGCCATTGCGGCCAGAATGGCCAGTTCACCGGGATTGGTCAGTTCGCGGGCCAGCCCCATATAGAGAGCTGTTGCGCGACGGCCGTGTCCGACTTCGTTGAGCCGGCGGATTGCCCGGACCGCCTCGCGCGATGCAAAGGCCTGACGTTCTTTCTGGCTCGGTTTCGGATAGCGCACGTCAAGTCCGCGGCGATTGAGCCGGGCGGCTGCCAACTGACCGTAATAGGTGGCGGAATAGCCGGCTGCCTTGGCGAAATAATCGGATGCCTTGCCCGGTCCGCCTGCTTCGGCCGCACGACCCAGCCAGTAGTATGCCCTGGAAATGGAAAGCGGTCGGGTTGCCTTATCGAGCACCCTCTGGAAATGGCGCGAAGCAGCCTTTCCATCATTGAAACCGCGCATCGCAAACCAGCCAGCGTGCCATTCAGCCTCGATGACGTCGCTCGGTCGTGTGGCCACATGGTAGGCGGCGACCTTGTAGGCCAGCGCCAAATCGCCTTGTTCGGCCAGCGCCCGCGAAACGATCCGCTGTTCCACCCACCACTCGCGGGTATTGATCAGCGCATCCGCGTCTCGCGGTGCCTTGAGCAGGAGATCAGCGGCGGATTTGTATTTCTTTGCACGGCGGAAATGTTCGATCCGCGCAAACAGGTAGCTCGGGTCGTCATGCCAGGAAGGGTGGACAGCTTTGATCAGCGACGAGGCGTTCTTGCTTTTGCGAATCACCGCCGCACGTGCCTTGAACAGGGATTGTGCGTTTGCGAGATCGTCGAGCCGGTCAGCCTGGGTCACGCGGTCGCGATAAAGCAGCATGTTCATGCGCCGCCGGTGATCGGCCCGCGTCAGCAGTTTGGGAAACTCCTTGAGGATCTGGCTCTCGGTTTTCTTGTCGAGAGCTTTGCTCCTCCAGACCCGCGCGATGACTTTCGCGGCTTGCTTTTTCTTTCCGGTGGCCAGGTAGGCCCGCGTCAGCGCAATTGCGCCCTCGGTGGTTTCCGGCTGGGTGTTGCCGAACGCCGCGATGATCTGCTGCGGCGAGGGGGCTTCGCGATAGAGCGCACGCTCCGAGTGACGGCGCAGCCCTGAGAGTCCGGGCCAGCCCTTGAGCGTATGAGCTGCCGTCGCGATTTCCACGGATGGCACGCCCTTGGAGCCGGAAACCGCAATGGCCCAGGCCAGAATATGTTGGTCGAGCGAATCTTTTGACATGCCGTTGCGAATGGCACGTGCGCGCTTGGTGTCGCCCTCCGACAGAGCATCAAGACCGCTTTTGAGGCTGCCCGAGATGGCCGCCGGATTGTTTGGCTTTCGAATGGAACCAGTGGTTTCGCTGGATGTCGCTTGTGCCAGCTGTATCGTGCCGTCCGATTGGGCGGTCGGAGTGGGAATACCTGATTGCGGCGCGACATATCCGCTGTTCGTGGAAACGAGCAACGTCGCGGTGGCCAATAGCGTCGTAAGCGTTGATCTCAACATCGAACCATTATCTCAAGAATTGGGGCGTAAGTCTGACCGCCAACCCGGCGGTTTGCATGCATATCCGCGTGCAGAGTGACAAAGAGGGGTGAAAAGAGAGTTAAGCAATGGTTGAAGCCGGCTTCTAAATTGCACAGAGTTTCAAAGCCGTTGCGCCGAGGCCTGTCGGCATTTCGGAGCTTGCGACCTGTGAAGCCTGAGACTATGTTGCAGCGCTTCTTCGAGGCCGAAGGTGCAGGGATTGAGTGGCCGCGCGCCGCGCTTGTCAGGAGTTAAAATGTTCAAAGGGTCTTTTCCGGCGCTGGTGACGCCTTTCGATGATGGCGGTGCGCTTGACGAAAGCGCCTTCACGGCTTTTGTCGAATGGCAGATCTCGGAAGGAAGTCATGGATTGGTTCCGGTCGGCACGACCGGCGAGTCGCCCACGCTGTCGCATGATGAGCACAAGCGGGTGGTCGAACTGTGCGTTCAAACGGCCAACAAGCGCGTTCCGGTTATCGCTGGCGCTGGATCCAACAATACGGAAGAGGCGATTGACCTCGCGCAGCATGCCGAACAGGCCGGTGCTGATGCCGTTCTGGTGGTCACACCCTACTACAACAAGCCGAACCAGCGCGGCCTATACGGTCACTTTGCGCAGATTGCGAAGTCTATTTCGCTGCCGATTTTCATTTACAACATTCCCGGGCGCTCGATTATCGATATGGACGTCGAGACGATGGCCAAATTGGCCAGGGACTTCGACAATATTGCCGGGGTCAAGGACGCCACTGCCAAGATGGACCGGGTATCGGAGCAGCGGGCCGCTTGCGGCAATGGCTTTATCCAGCTCTCCGGCGAAGATGCCACGGCCCTCGGTTTCAACGCCCATGGCGGCGTCGGCTGTATTTCGGTCACGGCCAATGTGGCGCCGGGGCTCTGCGCGGCATTCCAGGAAGCGACTTTGGCCGGCGACTACGCAACCGCGCTCGAGATCCAGGACCGGTTGATGCCGTTGCACTGCGCCCTGTTTATCGAACCCAATCCGGGGGGCGCCAAATACGCCGCAAGCAAGCTTGGCCATATGGGCGAAACCCAACGCCTGCCTCTTGTCCCGATCGAGCAATCGACCCGCGATACCGTTGATGCGGCCCTGCGCCACGCCGGTCTCCTGAATTAAGTAAAACGGCAATGGCAAAAGGCGGCGCACAGCCTCGGCGACGCAATGTGGCGGAAAACCGTAAGGCTCGTTTCAACTACGAGATCGTCGATACGTTCGAAGCGGGGCTGGTTCTGACCGGCACCGAGGTCAAGTCGTTGCGCGTAGGCAAGGCAAACATTGCCGAATCCTACGCCACTGAAGAAGGCGGCGAGATCTGGCTGATCAATTCCTATCTGCCGGAATACCTGCAGGCCAACCGCTTCAACCATGAGACCCGGCGACGTCGGAAACTTTTGCTGAACCGCAAAGAAGTCCGCAAGCTCATCGGCGCCGTTCAACGCGAGGGTATGTCCCTTGTTCCGCTGCGGATCTATTTCAATGATCGCGGTCGGGCAAAACTGGAACTCGCTTTGGCCAAGGGCAAAAAGCTCCACGACAAGCGTGAGACCGAAAAGAAGCGTGATTGGGATCGCCAGAAGGCACGGCTGATGCGGGAAAAAGGGTAAGAGAGCCGGTCTTTACCCTTCGCTCGACCTGAGACACCCGGTAACCTGGCGAAACACATCGACGAACATGTCTTCGGTAAGCCGACCTGTATTGGTGTTGTAGCGCGAGCAATGGTAGCTCGAGAAAACCGCCAGCCCTTCGATGTCGCTGCGTCCGCCATGGCGAAACGGGTGGGCGGCGACACGCGCACCGAGCGCCCGAATGGTCGAGTCGTGCGATATCTTGCCCAGCGTCACAATCGCCTCAAGGCGGTCCATTCCTGCAATGGTGGCTGAAAGAAACTGGCGGCAGGTGTTGATTTCGGCGGCCACTGGCTTGTTCTCGGGCGGTACGCAACGGACGGCATTGGTAATGGCCGTTTCCACCAATTGGACACCGTCATCCGGACGCGCGTCGAACACGCCTTCCGAAAGGCCGAACTGGTTCAGGGTTCCATAAAGAAGGTCTCCGGCAAAATCGCCGGTAAACGGGCGACCGGTCTTGTTGGCACCGCGCAGGCCTGGCGCCAGCCCGACGATCAGCAGCCGCACGGACGCTGGTCCTTTCAGAGGAAGGAACGTGTCGACGGGGCCGTTGTGCCAATCATCATGCACGAGCCTCTGCTCGGCGATGAAACCATGCAGGCGTGGGCAAAGGTCGCAGTCATAAGATGGATCGAGCGATGCAGTCATAAGGACCGGGATAGCGCAAACGATCAGTCTTGGAAATCGTATTCCTGCTCGGATTCTTCAGGCACGCGACGTGCCGGGCGGTCGGCCTCTGTTCGACCGATTTCATTTCTCAGTGACGCAAGATCCATGAAGTTGTCCGCCTGGCGTCGCAGGCAGTCCGCAATCATCGCCGGCTGTGTCGACACGGTCGATATGATCGACACCTTTTTGCCACGCCGCTGAAGCGCGGCAACCAGCCCCGCAAAATCGCCATCGCCTGAAAAGATCACGAGATGGTCTGCCGTGTCGGCCTGTTCCATGGCATCGACAGCAAGTTCGATATCCATGTTGCCCTTGATCTTGCGGCGTCCACCAGCATCGGTGAACTCCTTGGCCGGCTTGGTGACAACCCGGTATCCGTTGTAATCGAGCCAGTCGATCAAGGGGCGAATGGACGAATACTCCTGATCTTCCACCAGAGCCGTGTAGTAGTAAGCGCGCAGCAAATAGCCATGGCCCTGAAAATATTTCAGCAGCTTGCGGTAGTCGATGTCGAAGCCGAGATTCTTTGACGTCGCATAAAGATTCGCGCCGTCTATGAAAAGTGCGACTTTCTCGCGTGGATCAAACATTTTGCCCCCCAAAAAGTTATGGATTCCGTGATCAGAAAATTGGGGTGTAGCGATTTGGCGCCGCCGAAAACCGCAAATTACGAAACGATACTCGTAATCGATTTGTATTCGTCAAAATGCCACCCGTTCTGCAAGCCCTTTCAGGCATAAAGGAAACTAGTTCATTCTGTAGGAAATTCAACTGTATGGTATCTGCATGTGGTTGATTGTGGAGTTTTTCCCATGACAAACCGCCGCAGCCTGTCCAAACCCCTTTGAAGGCTGCGCGGAGCATTCCGTCGATAAGTCAATCCATGATTCGGATTTGTGGCCACCGAGCAGGTCAATTTTGCGCATTACGCTTGAAAAAAAGTTCAGGAAGCGGTATCGCGGGCACAATCTCATTCGATCCGATAGTATAAAGGACAGGCCATGGCCCGTGTCACAGTCGAGGATTGTATCGACAAGGTCGACAATCGCTTTGATCTCGTTTTGCTCGCGAGCCACCGGGCTCGACAGGTTTCGCAGGGTGCAATGATCACGGTCGATCGTGATAACGACAAGAACCCAGTCGTCGCTTTGCGCGAAATTGCAGACGAAACGCTTTCGCCCGGTGACCTCAAGGAAGACCTCATTCACTCGCTGCAGAAGCACGTCGAGGTGGATGAGCCGGAACCCGATCCGTCCTCGCTGCTCGAAACCGAGCAGGTACAGGAAACCACGATCGAGCTGACAGCCGATCCGCTGCCGACGGATGCCGAGCCGGTTTCCTTCGACCGCATGTCGGAAGATGAACTGCTGGCCGGTATCGAAGGTCTGGTCCCGCCGGAAAAAAGCGACGATTTCTGATCCGTTCGAAGACTGTTTCGAAAAGCGCGCCGGACCGAACCGTCCGGTGCGCTTTTTTTGTTTTGACGCGGGGACTTGAAAGGCTGGATAATGAAAGGCCGCGAAGGCAGTCGAAGGGAGTAAACAGCGTATGATGCGTCAGTACGAGCTCGTCGAGCACGTGCAGCAATACAAGCCGGATCTCAACGAGTCGCTTCTCAACAAGGCTTACGTCTATGCCATGCAGAAGCACGGCAAGCAGAAGCGTGCCAATGGCGATCCGTACATCTCGCATCCGCTGGAAGTGGCTGCCATCCTGACCGACATGCGTCTCGATGAAGCGACCATCGCCGTGGCGCTGCTCCACGATACCATCGAAGATACGTCGGCAACGCGCGATGAGATCGACGAGCTGTTCGGCGAAGAAATCGGCGAACTGGTCGAAGGGCTGACCAAGCTGAAGAAGCTAGACCTGGTGTCGAAACGCGCCAAGCAGGCGGAAAACCTGCGCAAGCTGCTGTTGGCGATCTCGGACGATGTGCGGGTGCTGTTGGTGAAGCTCGCCGACCGCCTTCACAACATGCGCACCCTGGAATGGGTTCCGCCCGAAAAGCGTGCCCGCATCGCCGAAGAGACGATGGAAATCTATGCGCCGCTCGCCGGCCGCATGGGCATGCAGGACATGCGCGAGGAACTGGAAGAACTGTCGTTTCGCCACCTCAATGCTGAAGCCTACGAAACCATCACCAAGCGGCTGGAGGAGCTTTCCGAGAAGAACCGCGGTCTGATTCGCAAGATTGAGACCGAGCTTGCCGATCTGTTCGAGGAAAACGGCTTGAGGGCAACGGTCACGGGACGGCAGAAGAAGCCGTATTCGGTGTTCCGCAAGATGCAGTCCAAATCCCTATCCTTCGAACAGTTATCCGACATTTTCGGATTTCGCATCATCGTCGACAGCGTGGGTGACTGCTACCGAGCGCTTGGAATCGTGCACACCCGGTGGTCGCTCGTGCCAGGCCGGTTCAAGGACTATATATCGACACCGAAGCAGAACGATTACCGCTCCATTCACACGACAATCATCGGTCCATCGCGGCAACGCGTCGAAACCCAAATCCGCACGGCGCGCATGCACGAGATTGCCGAATACGGTGTCGCCGCGCACGCGATTTACAAAGATGGCAGCAAGACCGACAAGACCAGCCTGCCGGAGGATTCGAACGCCTATTCCTGGCTGCGTCGAACCATCGAGCAATTGTCGGTGGGCGACAATCCGGAAGAGTTCCTGGAGCACACCAAGCTGGAGCTTTTCCATGACCAGGTTTTCTGTTTCACGCCAAAGGGGCAACTGATCGCGCTCCCTAGGGGAGCTACACCCATCGACTTCGCCTATGCGGTGCATACAGACATCGGCGACACCTGCGTTGGCGCCAAGATCAACGGCCGCATCATGCCGCTGGTGACCCAGCTCAACAATGGCGACGAGGTTGAAATCATCCGGTCCGGCGTGCAGGTTCCGCCCGCCGCCTGGGAAGAAATCGTGGTCACCGGCAAAGCGCGTGCTGCGATCAGGCGTGCCACCCGCGCAGCGGTTCGCAAACAGTATTCGGGACTCGGCTATCGCATCCTGGAACGAACGTTTGCGCGTGCCGGAAAGAGCTTTACCCGGGATGACCTGAAGCCGGTGCTGCACCGGCTTGGCTTCCGCGATGTCGAGGATGCCATCGCCGCGGTGGGACGGGGAGAACTGGCCTCGAAAGACGTCATGACGGCCATCCATCCGGATCACACGCCGGAACGCAGCGCGGTGAAACAGCCGGCTGCCGATGAGGGATGGTTCAACCTGCGCAGCGCTGCGGACATGATTTTTCGTGTGCCCGGTCGCCGACGCGGCAAGAAACGCAGCCTCAAGGACGCGCTGCCGATCCGCGGCGCGGGCAACGATCTACCGGTGTCGTTTGATGCCGCCGGTGCTGTTCCGGGCGACCGCATCGTCGGGATAATGGAGCCGGGCAAGGGGATCACCATCTATCCGATCCAGTCGCCGATGCTGACCCAGTTCGATGATGAACCCGAGCGTTGGATCGATGTGCGTTGGGATATTGACGAATCTGGGGATCGTCGGTTCCACGCCAGGATCTCACTCAATGCGATCAACGAGCCGGGAACCCTGGCCGAGGTGGCGCAGACGATTGCCGCCAGCGACACCAACATACAAAACCTGTCCATGGTGCGGGTGGCCGACGACTTTACCGAGATGGTCATTGACCTGGAGGTGTGGGACCTGAAACAGCTCAACAAGCTGGTCAGCGCCCTCAAGGGTCTGTCCTGCGTAAGCACCGTAACCCGTCTCTACGAGTGACAAACCACTTTATCGGACCGAATTGCGCGTTAGGTGCTTGTTAGCGGCGGCCTGCTTCGCTAATTCTTTTTCGGGATCGCCAAGCATTCCTTAAGCACCAACCGCTATGGTGCAGCTCGTCAACAATTGCAGAAACCAATGGAACAAGGATGCTTTTTCGCCGTCGCAAACCCGCCGGATTTTGGGAGAGAACCCGTGTTTTCTTCTGGCCGCGACGGTCGTTTTCCCGCTCCTTTCAGTATTTCGGCAAGCGTATTCTGCGGCTGTCGGCGACACCGCATGCCATCGCCGCTGGTGTAGCGGCCGGCGTCATCGCTTCATGGTCGCCCTTTCTCGGCTTTCACTTCATCATTGCGGCAGCACTGGCATTCGTGCTGGCGGGCAACGTCATTGCATCCGCGCTCGGTACGGCATTCGGCAACCCGCTGACCTTTCCGTTCATCTGGACCGCCAGCTACAAGATGGGACAGCACATTCTGGTCGATGACTTCCATGGCGAAGTGCGTGGAATCCATCTTGGTCGCATGTTCCGTGAACTCGATTTCAATCAGCTCTGGGAGCCGGTGATCAAGCCGATGCTGGTCGGCTGTCTGCCATTCGCCGCGGCCTTCGGTATCGGATTCTACATTCTGACCTATGTCAGTGTAGCGACATTCCAAAACCGCCGCCGCCGTCGCTTGAACGAGCGTCGGCTCGGACAACGCGACCTCACAGGTCGCCAGACGGTTTGATGACCGGAACGCTCTACCTTCAGTCAAAGCGTGTCAGCGCCGGAGTTCTGTCAGGGCGGTTCGGATGATCGTCGGCATCGGCAGCGACCTGATCGATATTCGCCGCATAGAAAAATCGCTGTCGCGCTTTGGCGATCGGTTCACCCATCGTTGTTTCACGGAAATCGAGCGGCAGAAGTCCGACCGACGAAAGCTGCGCGCCGCGTCCTACGCCAAGCGTTTCGCCGCGAAGGAGGCTTGTTCCAAGGCGCTCGGAACCGGCCTGTCGAAAGGTGTATTCTGGCGCGACATGGGAGTCGTCAACCTGCCTGGTGGACAACCGACCATGCAATTGACAGGTGGGGCTGCGGAGCGGCTCGAGTCGCTGATGCCCGACGGTCATGAACCGTCCATCCATTTGACGATAACGGACGATTTCCCGCTGGCGCAGGCCTTTGTGATCATCGAGGCCCTTCCGCTGTCCAGGCTGTGAAAGCCCGTGCATTTACATTGCCCGGTCATGGCACTAGTAAGCTGTGCTGATTGAACCAGTCGCAAGGGGTTTTGCAAGCGTGTCCGAAACCGTTGAAAAGAAGAAGCAGTCAGGCTTTGGCGAAACCCTCAAGGTTATCGTTCAGGCGCTGCTCCTGGCCCTTGTGATTCGCAGTCTGCTGTTTCAGCCGTTTTCCATTCCGTCCGGCTCCATGAAGCCGACGCTGCTGGTGGGCGACTACCTGTTCGTTTCGAAGTTTGCCTATGGCTACTCGCGTTACTCGTTCCCGTTCTCGCCGCCGCTGTTTTCAGGCCGCATCTGGAGCGGCACGCCGGAGCGCGGCGACATCGCCGTTTTCCGTTTCCCGCCCAATCCGAGGATAGACTACATCAAGAGGGTCATCGGATTACCGGGCGATCGGATCCAGATGATCCGCGGTGTGCTGCACATCAACGGCGAACCGGTCAAACGCGAACGAACCGGCACCTATGATCCGGGTGATTCAGGTGATGATGCGGCCCAGGCGGCGATCTATACCGAGACCTTGCCGAATGGTGTCAGCTACGAGACGCTGGATATCACGCCCAACTCCATGAGCGACAACACCCGCGAATTCCTGGTGCCCGAAGGGCACTATTTCATGATGGGTGACAACCGCGATAATTCCGCCGACAGTCGCGCCAATGTTGGTTTTGTACCGCTTGAAAACTTCGTCGGCCGGGCGGAGATGATTTTCTTCTCCATCGGCGGTGGCTCTTCGCCGCTCGAAGTCTGGAAATGGCCGACCGAGATCAGGCCAGGACGCCTGTTCGAGCTGACCGAATGAATCCAGCCGGTGTATGGACGGATGCTGATCACGCCCGGCTTGCCGAGCTGATCGGACATCGGTTCAAGGACAGGAAGCGGTTGGAACGGGCGCTCACCCATTCAAGCGCGCGATCAGGCGGCAAGGGCGATTACGAACGGTTGGAGTTTCTCGGTGACCGGGTATTGGGCCTGATCGTGGCTGAGTTGCTGTTTTCCATGTTCCCCGCGGCAAAGGAAGGTGATCTTTCAGTGCGCCTCAACCAGCTCGTGAGCGCGCAAACCTGTGCCGCCGTCGCCGACGAGCTGGAATTGCACCGCTTCATCCGCACCGGATCCGATATCAAGAATCTGACCGGCAAACGCATGGCGAGCGTTCGTGCGGATGTGATGGAATCACTGATCGCCGCCCTCTATCTCGACGCCGGATTGGAGGCAGCGCGCGCTTTCGTGCTGAAAAACTGGCAGAGCCGGGCACAAGCGTCGGCCACTTCCCGCCGCGATGCCAAGACAGAGCTGCAGGAGTGGGCCCACAGCAGCACCGGGGAAGCGCCGACCTACGCGATCATCGAGCGAACAGGGCCGGACCATGACCCATTGTTCCGGGTTCAGGCGAGCGTTACGGGGTTGAAGCCTGAAATCGGCTCGGGCCGCTCGCGCCGCGCGGCCGAGCAGGATGCGGCGACAAGGATGCTCGAACGTGAAGGCGTCTGGACACAGTCATGACCAATGATGATCAATCCGCTGAAACCGCCGCTGAGTCGACTCGCTCCGGCTTTGTTGCGCTGATCGGCGCGCCCAACGCCGGCAAATCCACGCTCGTCAACCGTTTGGTCGGGGCCAAAGTCTCGATCGTCAGCCATAAGGTTCAGACCACGCGCGCTGTGGTGCGCGGTATCGCCATCCATCGAAATGCTCAGATCGTGTTCGTCGATACCCCTGGTATCTTCCGACCGCGCCGGAGACTGGATCGGGCAATGGTGACGTCCGCATGGGGCGGCGCCCACGATGCCGACGTCGTTTTCTTCCTGGTGGACACAGAGCGGGGCCTTGGCGGAGATGCCGAAAAGATCCTCGAGGGCTTGGGTGAAGTTAAGCAACCGAAGGTGTTGGTCCTGAACAAGATCGACAGGGTGGCTCCCGAACGTCTGTTGGCGTTGGCCGCCGAGGCGGCCGAGGCCGCAAACTTCGACCGCACATTCATGATTTCGGCCTTGAACGGGTCCGGATGTGAAGATGTGCTGGACTATTTGTCGGAAACGCTTCCAGCAGGTCCCTGGTACTATCCGGAAGACCAGATTTCCGACCTGCCGATGCGTCAGCTGGCGGCGGAAATCACCAGGGAAAAGCTCTACGCCCGCCTGCATCAGGAACTGCCTTACGCGTCCCATGTGGAGACCGAGAAATGGGAGGAACGCAAGGATGGCAGCGTGCGTATCGAGCAGGTGATCTATGTCGAGCGCGATAGCCAGAAAAAGATCGTGCTCGGACGCCGCGGCGAGTCCATCAAGCACATCAGCAGCAATGCCCGCCGCGAACTGGCGGACATTCTCGGGCAGAAGGTGCATCTGTTTCTGTTCGTGAAGGTACGCGACTGGGGCGATGATCCTGAACGGTACCGCGAAATCGGGCTTGAATTTCCGTCCTGAGCGGCACAGTTTGAACCCATGCAATGGCAGGATGAAGGGATCGTTCTCGGTGTCAGGCGCCATGGCGAAAGCAGCGTTATCGCCGAGGTGATGACGCGCGGCCACGGGCGCCATCTGGGCCTTGTGCGCGGTGGCCGGTCGAAGCGGATGCAGCCCGTTCTCCAGCCGGGCAATGGCGTGAGTGTCGCCTGGCGCGCCCGCCTCGACCAGCATCTCGGTAACTTCCAGATCGAACCACTGGAGTTGCGTGCCGCCCGGCTGATGGAGACTGCAACAGCGGTCTACGGGGTTCAGGCGATGGCAGCTCTGCTACGTCTCCTGCCTGAACGCGATCCACACCCGCACCTCTATGAAGCTCTCGGAATTATCCTGGCTCACCTGCATCAGCCGCAGGATGCCGGCGAACTGTTCGTGCGCTTCGAGATCGCGGTGCTTGAGGACCTCGGTTTCGGGCTCGATCTGACCCGCTGTGCGGCCACGGGCGCCACCGACCAACTCAGCTATGTTTCACCAAAGACAGGACGTGCCGTTAGCGACGAGGCGGGTGCCCCTTGGCGGGACAAGCTTCTTGCACTGCCGCCATTTCTGACCGAGGGAAACCGGCAGGCAGCGGACCGCGAAAGTCTCACGGAAGCTTTTGCGCTGACAGGCTATTTCCTGGAGCGCCACGTCTACGAGCCACGCGGCATCGAAATGCCGGAGCCACGCCACGGGTTCATTCGGTCGGCATTGAAGGCGATGGACGGCACGCAACCGGCATAGAAGCCGTGGAGGCCGTTCTCGTTACTCTTCGGTGCGGAACACGGTCATCTGGACAATCGCGATGGTGATCAGCGGCGCCAGCAGCGAAACGGCCGCCACGGTAAGAAGCAACCAGCCAAGAGAGCCGTAATCTGCCGCCGTCGTGACGAGGCCGGTCTCGCGGTCTCGGACCTCCCGTGTGACCAGGAAGATCTGGTTCAGATAGCGGGTGAGCAGACTGCTCGCCGACAGCGCAAGGTTGGTGAACGAGGCCATGACGGCAAAGAAGGTCGCCTTCAGCGCACCCGGCGCGTTTTTGGCGATCCACGCCAACATTGGAATCATGGCGATTTGCCCAAGCGGCGATTCGACTGCGGTGTCCATGATCGCGATGAAGCGCGCGTCGACAACGCCACCGGTCAGCGGTGCGGTCCACTCGTGCAGGCCGTAATAGAGCCCGATATTCGGGAGCGCCAAAACGGCGGCGGCCACGGTCAAAAGCACAACGATATAGGTGATGGTCTTCGACGCCATCAGTGGGCGCAAGAGGATCATTCCGGCCAGGGTCAGCAACGATGTGACCAGGGACAGCACTGACAGGAACTGCTGGTCGAAGCCGAGGATATCGATCTCGAACCAGGTGGCGCCCGGCCCGGGTAGGGGCACGGCGCGAAAAACGAAGATGATAATGGCGGTCCCGATCAGTGCCCGCGCTTTTTCGACCTCCACTTGAGCAATCAGCTGACGCATGAGCGTGAGCACGATGGCCATGGATCCGACAAAAACGATTTCCTGGGAGAACGGGATCTGTGACAGTCCGACGGCGAGGGTCAGAAGAACAAACGCCAGGCCGCCGATGAAATACCAGTAATTGGGCGTCGCTTCCTCGTCACGGCGCTCCAGCCGCCGTTCGATCTCCTCCGCCCCGAGATTCATCCGCTGCAGTTTCCGTCGACGTCGGCCTTTCAGCTGGGCGGCCAGAAGGACGCCGGACACGGAGATGGCGGGAATGGCGAGCGCCATGAGATAGATCTGAGCGTAGACCTGCACCTTCTGCCCTTCGTTCATACTCTCGATGCCGGAAAACATGAAAATGTTGAGCAGGGCGACCGCCACTAGCCCGCTGATAAGGGCGATGCGCCCGAGCGTCTGCATGGTCGTATGCAGCGTTTTTGTACGCGCCGCGTCGAGCGGCTGGCCATCGTCGTCGACATGCGGCACAGCCTCGACGGACATCGCGTCGGCAACGGAATCCTGGACGACGTAACCACTCGGTGCCAACAGCGCGCTGAGCACGTACCAGGCCTCGATCGGCATCATAGAGGCCATCTCGCCCGGTTCCGTAATCAGCAGGTACATGATCGTCAGGCTGGCAGCCACGAGTGCAGCCCCCAGGAAAACCAGCAGCGCCTTCCACCGCCAGATCAGATCGACCAGATGGCCGAGTGGCATTTTCAAAGCCCAGGGGATACCCGCCCAAAAGGCCAGTCCGGACAGGAAAGCCGCCGACAGGCCAAGATAGTCCTTGACGAAAAACGCCCCGACGATCGCGGTCAGACCGGAGATACCGGCAGCAAAATAGACCATCAATGGCGGCAGGAACGACCAGTGAAATTGCCGATACAGATCGACGACGACAGTGTCGAGCCAGCCGACTATGGTATTGACAGACTTTGCTTTGACCCTTCTCAAGGCGCATTCCTTTCCTACATGAAAGGATGAGCCGACAGAGCCGCCAGCATCAATGACACCGATCAATTTCACCGAGTTTTTCGGTCATGATGTGCCCAGTAGAGGACGCCATGGACGCGGAAAGTCCGACACACAGTGCTGATCTGGACGAACAGCAGGTTGTTGCAGTGCTCGAACACCTGACGGGTCCCTGCCGCGACACGGCCACGTGGCTCTCTCAGCCCTCGGCCAACTTGTGGCTGAGCCGCCAGGGATTTATCCATCTCTATTCAGCCGACTCGGCGAAATCCGAGGGCGATCCGGTGGCTCGCCTGCACCGTGCAGAAAACAGCTATGTGATCGAGGCGATCGAAGGTCGCCCGCTGTGGGTCAATGGACAAAGGGTGAGCTCGCGGCTTCTCGCCAATCACGATACGATCGAGTTTGGCGAAAACGGACCGATGTCGCGCTACAATCTCTACGACGGCAGTCACAGGATGCGCGAAGGCATTGGTGACATTTTTGCCGATTCGGCCGCTTATTTCCGAGCCAGCCGCCGTCCGGTTGTCGAACGGTTTACGGGTTCATCGACTCAGATGGCCAGGCGGCTCGTCGGGCGCACGACCATCCCGTTTCGCATCGGCGTGATTATCGCGCTGATCGTTCTGGGGGGCATTGCCTATCAGCAGAGCCGTCTGAATGCACTGCTGCAACAGCAGATCGCCAGTGGCGCAATCGAACTGGAGAATTTCTCAAGAACGCTGGCGCGCTCCCGTGAAGAGGCCCTGTCTCAACAGGATCTCGAAGCCTTGAGCGAGGAGTTGCGCGGCCAAATCGCAACGGCCGGGGAACGCATCGCGGAAATCGAGCGTCGATCTGACGCTACTGAAGCTGTCATTGCGCAGTCTGTGGCTTCGATCCCGTTCCTCCAGGGCGCCTACGGATTTCGCGAAAAGGACGGCGAGCGCATGCTGCGACACGTGCTGGGTAAGGATGGCAAGCCGTTGATCCTCCCGAACGGGCTGCCGTCACTGTCGATTGATGGTGATGGTCCGGTGGCCGAACGCCAGTTCACCGGGACCGGATTCGCGATCGGCGAGGAGGGGATCCTTGTGACCAATCGGCATGTCGGCGAGCCATGGGCATTCGATGCCAACATCAATGTGCTGATATCCAAGGGGCTTGAACCGACCATGACCAGGTTCATTGCCTACTTTCCAGGGCGGCCGGAAGGACTGCCGGTCGAATTGATCGGCAGCAGCGGCGAAGCGGACATTGCCCTGTTGCGCTACTCCGGAGAGAACGCGCCGAGTGGCTTGACGCTTGCCGAAGAAGCTCCGGACCCCGGAGAAGAAGTGATTGTCATGGGCTATCCGACCGGCCTGCGGTCCATGCTTGCCCAGGCAGGCGAGAGTTTCGTGAACGAATTGCGTCAGTCGGGTGACGTTGGCTTCTGGGCCATTGCCACGCGTCTTTCCGCAGCCGGTCGGATCATGCCGCTGGCCAGCCGTGGCATTGTCGCTCAGGCGACCGAGGAAACGATCGTCTTTGACGCGGATACCACCCATGGCGGCAGCGGAGGTCCGGTGCTGAACACCGATGGCAGCGTCGTTGCGGTGACTGCTGCTATCCTTCCAGAATACGGCGGATCGAACCTGGGCGTTCCAATCACCATGGTGGTCAAACTCCTGGAAGAAGTCGGGTCGGACGCCATGTGATGGTTTACTAGGCCGGAGCTAGCTGCCGGTCTACGGGTTTTTCTGCAATCGGCCAGTTGAGAATGGCGGCGACCAGACCGAGGGCCACACTGATCCACCATACCGGGTCAAAACTGCCCATCTGGTCGTAGAGGTAACCGCCCAGCCAGACTCCCAGAAACGAACCGATCTGGTGTGACAGGAACACAATGCCCCCCAGCATCCCCAGATGTCGGGTGCCGAACATGACCGCGACCATTGCGTTGGTGATCGGCACTGTCGAAAGCCACAAAAGACCGATGGCGATCGAGAAGATGATCACCGAGGTGACAGTTTGCGGCAGCAGCAGGAATAGGGCGATTGCAATTGACCGACTGAGATAGAGGCCGACAAGTATCATGGGTTTGGAATGGCGTTGTCCGTAATATCCGGATGCCAAGGATCCGATGATGTTGAAAAAGCCGATCAGGGCAATTGAAATCACCGCGATGTTGGTAGCGATTCCGATATCGCCGATGTAGGCCGGCAAGTGGGCGGTGATAAAGGCCACGTGGAAGCCGCAGACGAAGAAGCCAGCGGTCAGCAGAAGATAGCCGCGGTACGCGAATGCTTCCCTTAGAGCTTCGCCGGTCGTCTGTTGGAATTCGTTGGCTGAATGGGTCCCGGTCGCAGCGTTACCACGCAAAGCCACGGCCAGCACCGGTATCGCCAACATGGCAATGCCGAGATAGACCAGCGTGTCGGACCATCCTACCGTGTCGATCAGTCCCTGGGTGATGGGTGCAAACACGAACATGCCGGCTGAACCGGCGGCAGTCCCGAAGCCAAAAGCGAGCGAGCGCTGCTCCGGCGCGACATGGCGGGCAAAGGCGGCCATGATAATGCCGAAAGACGCAGCGCCGACCCCAAGCCCAACAAGAACGCCGCCGCCGATGTGCAACCAAATGGGTGAATCTGCCACAGCCATCAGACACAAGCCTGCCGCATAACAGACCGCACCCAGCGCCAGGACGCGCCATGTCCCGTATCGGTCGGAGATTGCGCCGAAAACTGGCTGTCCCAAGCCCCAGCACAAGTTCTGCAGCGCCATCGCAAGTCCGAACGTCGTGCGGTCCCAACCGGTATCGGCCAGCATGGGAAGCTGAAAGAAACCCATGACGGCTCGGGGTCCGAACGCCAGCGCCGCGATCATGCTTCCACAGGCGATGATCAGCCAAGGCAAATCAGCTTTGGTAGATGTCTTCGACATGCACGTCCCCGCAAATTGCTTTCTGGCGGTTGTCACGGCTTGCAGCCACCGTGCCGTAGCAAAGACATAGGGTGTGGCTGCTTGGTGTGTCAAAGCAGCATTTTTGAGTGATGCATCAGCGATTTTGATCAATTGCAGTTGTATTTCCGGTTTTATTCAACCGTGTTGGCGATTTGACTTGCATCCTGAAACCAAGCGTCTTACATAACTTCCACCCGCTTATGCTCAATATGAGCAAAAGTAGATCGCCTGAACCAACTTTGGGCGAAAATGTTGAAGGAGGGCTTAGAATGCCCGCAATCCAGACAACCGAGACCACCGTGGATGATGCCCAAATCGCGTTGAACACCGCTGCGCGTTTCGGTGCGATTGACATGCCGGAACTGAAATACACACCGGCGGTCGCTCGCGAAACCGAGCACCTTTACGCTCGCGTGAAAGATCATATCCCCGAGATCGAGTGGCCTGTCTTTGCACCCTATGTGCACGCCATCAACCGGCTGAAGAAGGAGCGGGGCGCGGTCATCCTGGCCCATAACTATCAGACGCCCGAGATCTTCCACTGCGTGTCCGACATCGTCGGCGATAGCCTGCAATTGGCGCTTGAAGCCACAAAGGTCGACGCCGATATCATTGTTCAGTGTGGCGTTCACTTCATGGCGGAAACGTCAAAGCTGCTCAACCCGGACAAAACCGTATTGATCCCGGATATGAAGGCAGGGTGCTCCCTTTCGGAATCGATTACCGGCGCCGATGTCAGGTTGCTGAAGGAAGCCAATCCGGGCGTGCCGGTGGTCACCTACGTCAATACGTCCGCAGAGGTGAAAGCGGAAACGGATATTTGCTGCACATCATCGAACGCGCTGGCGGTCGTTGAAAGCCTGGATTCCGACACGGTACTGTGCATTCCGGACGAGTATCTGGCGATGAACATCGCAAAACAGACGAGCAAACGCATCCTGACCTGGAAGGGCCGTTGCGAGGTCCATGAACGTTTCACGGCGGATGAATTGCTCGCGTACAAGGAAGTCGATCCGGCCATTCAGATCATTGGTCACCCCGAGTGCCATCCGGATGTTATTGCAGTTTGCGATTATTCCGGATCGACCGCTGGCATGATCAACTACGTCAAGGAAGAGCGTCCGGGTAAGGTGCTGCTGGTGACGGAGTGCTCGATGGCTTCCAACATCGAAGCGGAGACGCAGGGAATCGAATTCATCAAACCCTGCAATCTGTGTCCTCACATGAAGCGCATCACCTTGCCGAAGATCCTCGACAGCCTGGTCTTCATGCAGGAAGAAGTGACGGTGGAACCGGCTATTGCAGATCGTGCTCGCCTTGCGGTGGAGCGCATGATTGCTCTAAGCAAGTAAGGCGCTCCGCATTCGGGGGCGATCCATCTTCGCGACACCATCGAATAGGGGCCCTCGCATGAAATTGCCACCGGAACTGCCGTCGCTGCTGGTTGAGCGAAGCGTGCGTATGGCGCTGGAAGAAGATTTGGGGCGAGCCGGCGACATCACCAGCCAGGCGACAATCGGGCCTGATGCGAAAGCGGTCGCAACTCTTGCTAGCCGACAGGCGGGGTATGTAGCCGGGCTGCCGCTGGTGCGAGAGGCGTTCAGAACAATGGACAGTCGCATCGAAGTCGACATCCTGATGGCGGACGCCAATCCGGTTGTATCAGGCCAAAAGCTTGCGCACATTGAAGGCAATGCCCGTGCCGTACTGGCAGCCGAACGTGTGGCTCTCAATTTCCTCATGCACCTCTCGGGCGTCGCGACCGACACGGCCGCCTATGTCAACGAGGTTGCGGGAACCGCGGCGCGAATCTGCTGCACACGCAAGACATTGCCGGGTCTGCGGGCCCTGGAGAAATATGCAGTGCGTTGTGGAGGCGGCTCCAATCACCGCTTCGGTTTGGATGATGCGATTTTGATCAAGGATAATCACATCGCCATCGCCGGCGGTGTCGCGGCGGCCGTTGAAGCCGCGAAGTCGTTTGCCGGTCACCTGGTCAGTGTTGAAGTGGAAGTCGACACGTTGGCGCAGCTGGAAGAAGCCTTGTCCGTTGAAGCGGAGGTTGTCCTTCTGGACAATATGCCGCCTGACATGCTGCGCGAAGCAGTGAGGATCAACGCCGGGCGCGCTGCTCTGGAAGCGTCCGGAAACGTCAACCTCACCACGGTGAGGGCGATAGCCGAAACCGGTGTCGACTACATTTCGACGTCCAAGATCACGATGGCAGCATCGCCACTCGACGTCGGTCTCGACATTTCAATCAACTGAAACCCCAGCTCTCCGGGGGTTGATCGGGCGAAGCTTGGCCAAGCCCCTTCGTCTGCTCAAACGCGCCTTGAATGAGCCGCTTCATTCGGGTTACGGTTCCGTATCGAGGATCGACGCGGCGGAGTTCCCACCGCGGCGCAACTCGGGAACTCGGGAGGAAACAACAACATGAACAGACTGACTGGACTTCTGGCTGCCGCCGCATTGGCGGGTCTTAGCGCGACGGCGAGCTACGCCGCCGATACGGTGAAAATCGCATTCATTGATCCGTTGTCAGGGCCCTTCGCGGCGACCGGCGAACAGGGTTTGACACAATTTCAGTTCGCTTCAGAGGAATTGGTGAACAAGAACGGCGGTGTTCTGGACGGCCAGATGTTTGAAATCGTTCCGTTCGACAATAAGATCAGCCCCAAAGAATCTCTTATCCAACTCCAGGTTGCCATTGACCAGGGCATCCGCTTCATAGCCCAGGGCAACTCATCGGGCGTGGCCAACGCCATCACCGATGCGGTAAACAAGCACAATCGGCGCAACCCGGATCAGCAGGTCATTTTCCTGAACTACTCGGCAGTTGACCCGGCGCTGACCAATGACAAATGCAACTTCTGGCATTTCCGCTTTGACGCCAATGCGGATATCAAGATGGACGCTCTGACCGACGTTATCGCCGGCGACGACTCCATCAAGAAAGTCTATTTGATCGGGCAGGACTATTCCTTCGGTAAGGCTGTCGCGGCTGCCGCAGTGAAAATGCTCGGCGAAAAACGGCCTGATATCGAGATCGTCGGCAACGAGCTCCATCCCATCGGCAAGGTCAAGGATTTCACGCCTTACGCCCGAAAGATCATCGCTTCGGAGGCCGACGCCATCATCACCGGCAACTGGGGCGCCGACATGGTCGGTCTTGGAAAGTCGGTCATCGAGGCTGGCTTCGAAAAGCCCATCTATACTTACTATGCCGCGTCCACGGGCATCACCAAGACGTTTGGCGAGGACGGCAAGGGTGTCCTGAAGCTCGTATCCGAGGGGCAGCTCAATCCTCCAGCATCCGACCGGGCGAGCGACTTCGTAATGGCGTTCAAGGAAAAATATCCTGACGTCGATATGGCCCAGGCCCGCATCGTCAACGTCGTCGAAATGCTGGCCAAAGCGATCAACGAGGCCGGAACGGCAACCGATATGGTGGCGGTCGGCAAGGCTCTTGAGGGCATGGAGCACGATTCAATCTGGGGAACCAAGCTCGTCATGCGTCCGCAGGACCACCAGTTGATTCAGGATGTTCATATCATGGCTCATACCGATGACGGGGTTGTCTTCGACTATGACAATTCCGGGTTCGGAGTGCTGGTCGAAAGCACGGTCAAGATGGCCTCCGCGGATGCGCCGACCACCTGCGACATGAAGCGTCCGGAATAGCAAACGTCGAAGGGCCGCCGTCTCGGCGGCCCATCACCGTTTAAGGCGTTCCGGGAGCTGTTCGTTGTCCTTATTCATCGTCAACATTCTTGATGGCCTGGTGACAGGCCTGCTGCTGTTCATGCTGTGCAGCGGCCTGACTCTGATTTTCTCGATGATGGGTGTGCTCAATTTTGCCCATGCGAGCTTCTATATGCTGGGCGCCTATTTCGGTTACCAGATCAGCACCTATGTGGGTTTCTGGCCAGGCCTGATTGTGGCGCCGGTTATCGTCGGCGTTGTGGGCGCCCTGATCGAACGCTACGGTTTGCGACGAGTGCACCAATTCGGACATGTGCCCGAGCTGATTTTTACCTTCGGACTGGCGTTGCTGATCGAGGAGGTGGTCCAGTTCTTCTGGGGCAAAAATCAGATGGCTTATGACGAGCCTGCGATTTTGGAATTCTCGGCTTTTGCCATCGCCGGCAACTCCTTTCCGGCTTACAAGGTTTTCATGATCTTCATTTCGATGGGGATCTTTCTGGTGTTGCTCTACATCCTCACCAAGACCCGCATCGGGCTGATCATTCAGGCCGCATTGTCCTATCCAGCCACGGTGCAGAACCTCGGACACAATGTTCCGCTGGTATTCATGGGTGTTTTCGGTGTCGGCACGGCTATGGCCGGCCTTGCCGGTGTCATCGCCGGCCCCGTGCTCGGTACCTTTCCCGGCATGGCGGTGCTGCTTGGGTCGATTGTCTTTGTGACGATCGTCATCGGCGGGCTCGGTTCCCTGTGGGGTGCGCTTGTCGCGTCGCTGCTCATTGGCTGGATTCAGACATTTGCGGCTTCCTACAACGTCAGAATGGCCGATATCCTGACGGCCATCGGCTTTTCCGAGCCGGTTGATCTCTCGGACCATCCGCTGGCAGATCTGTGGAGCCTCACCCTGCCGCAAATCGGTCCGATCCTGCCGTATCTTTTGATGGTGCTGGTGTTGGTCATCAGACCGCAGGGCCTGTTCGGGAAACGCGAGACATGAGCGACCTGAACCGAACCGCTGCATCATCCGGACAGGCCACAGCATTGCTGCCCTGGAAGGCACTGCTGCCCTGGATCATCGCTGCCCTGTTCTTGCTGGCTTTGCCACAGATCTTTCCGTCGCGGTCGGCGCTGACGGTGATGAACCAGATGGCCATTACCATTGTGTTTGCGCTGTCCTACAACATGCTCCTGGGGCAGGGCGGCATGCTTTCATTCGGTCATGCGGTCTACATGGGGCTCGGCGGCTTCTTCTGCATGCATCTCCTCAACATGGTCGAGTACGATGACCTGTATCTTCCGCTGCCGCTACTGCCGGTGTTTGGTGGGCTTTTCGGCCTGTTCTTCGCTTTCCTGATCGGCAGTTTCTCGACCCGACGAGCGGGGACAGTCTTTGCCATGATATCGCTTGGGGTCGGTGAACTGATTGCCGCCTGTTCGATCATCATCGTGGCGTTTTTCGGCGGTGAAGAGGGAATCAGCGGGGACCGTACAATGGGACCGACAGTGCTCGGTCTCGACTTCGCATCCCAGCGGGAGGTCTACTATCTGACCGCTATCTGGCTGCTGTTATCCGCCGTGGCAATGTTCCTGTTCTCACGCACACCCATCGGCCGCATTGCCAATGCAGTGCGTGATAATCCCGAACGGGCCGAGTTCCTGGGCTATTCGCAACGCCATGTACGCTGGATCTCGTTTTGTGCATCCGGATTTTTTGCCGGCGTGGCAGGGGCGCTTTTTGCAATCAATTTCGAGATCCTGACTGAAGAGAACCTGAACCTGGCCACCTCCGGCTCGATTCTTCTGGTCACGTTTCTCGGCGGCGTCGGGTTCTTCGTAGGACCGATTGTCGGCGCCGTGGTGTTTACGCTGCTGCAGACCGTGCTGAGCCTCTACACCGAGATCTGGGCGCTCTATCTCGGGCTCCTCTTCGTGCTGACGGTAATGTTCTTCCCGGCCGGGCTCACCGGCCTTGTCGCGATGCACGCCCGTCCGCTACAGCTCGGCAAGATCGGGCTGCTGGCAGGGCCATATCTGAAGATGTTCCTGCCGGCGTTGCTCTTCGTCCTGTCCTCAGCAGCGGCGCTTGAGATCCTCTTCCATTCTCGCCATGCCGCGATTGGCGAAGAGGAAATGACCCTGTACTGGATTACGTTCAATGCCCATGGTGCCTTGCCGCTTATCGTGACGCTGGCGTTGGCGGCGGGTAGCTTCTTCGTCATCTCGCGGCTGGCGCCCGAGCTTCGCGAGGCCTGGGCCGAGGCGACCCATGAGGGATCGTCATGACCGCACCAGCCATCGAATTGCGCACCCTGCACAAGAGCTTCGGGCTTGCCCAAATCATTCGGGGTGTGGACCTGAGCATCGCCAAGGGTGAGCGCCATGCGATCATCGGTCCAAACGGCGCCGGCAAATCGACCCTTTTCAATCTGATAACCGGCAAATACCAGCCGACCTCCGGGGGGGTCTACCTTCACGGTTCGGACGTGACCGGCCTGAAGCCCTACCAGATCAACCGTCTCGGGCTCAGTCGCAGTTTTCAGATCACCAACATCTTTCCCCGCATGTCCGTGTTCGAGAACATACGCTGCGGCCTGCTTTGGACGATGGACTACAAATATTCCTTTTGGCACCTGATCAATCGCCGAAAGGATGTCACTGAGCGTGCCGAAGAGATCCTCGAGCGCATCAACATGACAGCGCGCCGAAATGTTGTTGCCGGCGTGCTGACCTATGCCGAACAGCGGGCGCTGGAAATCGGCATCACGATCGCCGGCGGCGCGGATATCATCATGCTGGACGAACCGACGGCCGGCATGAGCGCTTCCGAGACGGACTACACCGTCGGCCTCATCCGCGATGTGACCGAGGGCAAGACGTTGATCATCGTCGAACACGACATGGGCGTCGTTTTCGATCTGGCCGATCGCATATCGGTCCTGGTCTACGGCGAGATCATCGCCAGCGACACGCCGGAAAATGTACGGGCCAGCAAGGCAGTTCAGGAAGCCTATCTGGGCATGGTTCTGGAGGCAGAGGGCTGATGCTGAAAGTGCACGATCTGCACGCCTATTACGGCAAGAGCCATATCCTTCAGGGCGTCAATTTCGAAGTGGGAGAAGGCGAAATCGTCGCGCTGCTGGGGCGCAACGGTGTCGGGCGGTCCACCACCTGCAAGGCGATCATGGGGGAGGTCCCTCCGACGGGGTCCGTGCTGTTCAAGGGTGAGGAAACGGTCGGTAAAAAGCCCTACGAAATCGCCCAGGCTGGCATCGGTTATGTCCCCGAAAACCGCGATATCTTTCCCGGCATGACCACCCGGCAAAACCTCATTCTCGGCCTGAAACCGGGGCAAAAGGACGGAGAAGGGCGATGGTCCCTGGAGGACATGTTCGACCTGTTCTCCAATCTGCGCGAACGCGCCGACGTGGAAGCCTCTGTTCTCTCCGGCGGCGAGAAACAGATGCTGACCATCTGCCGGACGCTCATGGGCGATCCATCGGTGATCATGATCGACGAGCCGACCGAAGGACTTGCACCGAAAATCGTTCAGCAGGTCGGCGAACTGCTTGAGCGAATTGCCGAACGCGGCGTGTCGATTTTGCTGGTCGAGCAGAAGTTGACCATTGCTATGCGCATTTCCTCCCGTGTTTATGTCATGGGACACGGTCACATCGTTTTCGAAGGCACACCGGCCGAGCTGCAGGCCGATGAAACCGTGCGCAAGGAATGGCTTGAGGTATAGTTTTCGCTTTTGTAGAGCCTGTCACGAAGCGCTCCGGAGCCTCCGGCTTGAAGAGGAACATCCATGACAATTGAACCGGTTTCCGATCCCTCAAGCCAAGGGTTCGATGCGTCGAGGCTTGTGCGTATCGACCACTGGATGCAGCGCAGCATCGATACTGGGCGCTATTCGGGGTCTTCGGTGCTGATCGCACGTAACGGCGAAATCGTTCATTTGGCAACCGCCGGCCTTCGTTCCATCGATGCGGGGCTGCCTTACGAGCGCGACACGATCGTACGCATCTATTCGATGACCAAGCCGGTAACATCGGTGGCATTGATGATGCTCTACGAGCAAGGGTTGCTGCACCTGGGCACACCCGTTTCAGCCTACCTGCCGGAGTTCTCGCATTGCCACGCTCTTGTCGACGGAGCGACCCGCATCGATCAGACCGAAGAAATCGCGCCGCCGACGCTCCACCAGCTGCTCACCCACACCAGCGGCATGACCTACGACTTCAATCCGGGATTGCTGTCTCAGCATTATGCTGAAAAGGGTATCGGCTTCGGTCCGGCAACGGGTGGGCTGGAAACAGCAGTCAAGCGCGCGGCTGCGATGCCGCTCGCATTTCGGCCAGGTTCCCGTTGGGAGTATTCGGTCGGCATCGACGTCATCGGACGCGTCATCGAGGTGATTTCCGGCCAGCCACTTGATCAGGTCCTGCAGACGCATATTTTCGAACCGCTTGGGATGGTCGACACGGCATTTTCGGTGCCGGATGAGAAAGTAGCACGCTTTGCGGACTGCTATCTCAAAACGGAAACGGAGAACCTTCACCTGGTCGATCCGGCAGGCCAGAGCGAGTTTCTTTCCTCAAATGTGGAGACCTTTTCAGGTGGGGGCGGTTTGGTTTCGACCCTTGGTGACTATTTCCGCTTCGGCGAAATGCTGCGTTGCGGCGGCTCACTCGAGGGTGTTCGTCTGCTGTCGCCGCGAACAGTTGCATTCATGCGTAGCAACCATCTGGCAGGCGACATCGCTTCGATGGGTCCGCGCTCCTTCGCGGAAATGCCGATGGAGGGGTTTGGCTTCGGCATCGGCGGCAGTCTGGTGCTGAGCGCCGGCCAGTCGGGAATGATCGGCTCGCTTGGAGATTTCGGCTGGGGTGGCCTTGCCAGCACCTATTTCTGGACCGATCCGGTTGAGCAACTCACCGGTGTTTTCTTCACCCAGTTAATGCCGTCCAGCAGCTATCCCAGTCGGGCAGAGCTCAAGGCGCTGGTTCATGGCGCCCTGGTGGGTTAGCTCCCCAGTTGAGTCCGAAGGCGTTCGATGGTTGGCAGGACCTCGGCAGGCGGCTCAGCGGAGCGGCGGGTTGCGGGATCGAAGAACACATTGATCGATTGCGACACGACACAGCAGACATCTCGCTGGAAAATCGCGTACTGGGTTGTTATCGACCTGTCACCAATGCTGGCTAGCCTGCCACCCACCTCAACCGGGTCCGGAAAGGTGATCTCGTGCAGGTAATCCACCGAGAGGCCGGCCAGGACAAGGCACTGTGATGGTAGCGGGGTGTCGGCAAACATGTGCCTGAAGAGACTGAAACGACCTGATTCAAGGAAGGCGGTAATCGCGACATTGTTGATATGTTGCATCGGATCCTGATCCGAGTACCGGGTAGAAACGCTGATCCAGTGTTGATAGTCACTGCGTACTCGGGAAATCACGCTGGTCATTGGCAATACAAACAACCTCTGAGTGTTGCGACGAGATTTATAGGAAGAATAAATGCCATTTGAATATCCGTTCTACTTCTTACGCCATGGTGAAACGGAATGGAACCGAACGGGCCGCACGCAAGGTCAGCTCGACGCGCCGCTCAACGAAACAGGCCGGGCACAGGCAAGCCGAGCCGCCGAAATCCTGGCCGATGAGCCAATCGAGCGGATTGTCGCCAGCCCGCTTTCCCGCGTTCGCCATACTGCCGAGGCGGTCGCTGCCCGGCATGGTCTCGACATCATCTACGATGACGACCTCAGGGAGTGTCATCTGGGAGACCGCCAGGGCGGGCCACACGGGGAATGGTTGAACGAATACTGGGCAGGCCAGTACGACCCGCCAAACGGCGAAACTCTCAAGGAGTTTTCAGCCAGGGTCTGGTCGGCCATGCAGCGGGCGGTTGCCGGCGGGCCCAACACTTTGATTGTAGCCCATGGCGGTCTTTGGATAGCGGCTCATTCCTATGTCGCGATCGAACCGAGCCTGATTCGGATGCCGAATGCGCTTCCGATTCACGTGACCCCCGGTGAAGGTGAGTGGCGGCAGCGAGTGCTCGACGAGCAACGCGTTTCAGGCTGAGAGGTCTTGGGTCGAAGTCTTTTCTGACTGCGTCTGTGGCTCGTCGGATCGCAGCACAAAGACACTGATCGGCTCTGTTCGGCCGCGCAATTCATGCGATCCGGCCGCCACGAGGGCAGGCGGGTCACCGGCTGCGCGGCGGCAATCGGCCGAAACGCAGGCTATGACATCGTCGCCGTCATTCAGTTCCTTGCCGAGTTGCTCAAGCCTTGAAGCGACGTTCACCACGTCTCCGACAACCGTATAGTTGTGCCGATCAGAACCGCCGATATTGCCGATAACAGCGCGTCCCGTATGAAGACCCATCCGAAGCCGCAATGGTTTCAGCCCCGCCGCCCGGCGCTTTGCGTTGCCGGCGTGAAATGCAGCCACGATCTCGGTTGCTGCTTCGATGGCATGAGCTGCGTGATTGGTGTCGGCCTCGGGCGCACCCCAGAAAGCCATCAATCCGTCGCCCATGAACTTGTCGACCGTGCCTTTGTTGGAGCTGATCCGGTCGCACAGCAGGTCGAAATGTTCGTTCAGGAGCATGACAACATCCCCCGCGTTCATGTGCTCGGACATGGCCGTAAACCCGGCGACATCCGTGAACATGACCGTAATCTCACGCTCGACCGATCGGGTTGCCTCGGTTCCGGATTGGAGCAAACGGCGCACCAGCTCCCGCGGCACGTACTGGCCGAATTCCGACAGTGCAACGTGCATGGCATTCATCGCGCTGGTCTGATCGTCGATCTCGCGCACCGGCGAGCGGGGCAGGGGTTTGTAGCCATCAAGCTCGAGATTGGCGAACTGCGATGCTGACGTGGCGATGTTGCGCAAGGGCCGCGACAACCGGTTGCCGAAGAGGATTGCAAGGGCAACAGCCAGGAGAAATGCCGCCATACCGATCAGCGCCGATACGGTTACTCGCTCCAGCTCCGCGCTGATTTCCGCCGCATCGAAATAGGCCGTCAGGGCGTACGGCTTGTCGGACATCGAAGTGATGTCCTTGGAAATGAAGATATATTCGTTGTCATTCGCGTCGTGAGCACGGCCGATGCGGATCGCTTCGTCTTCCTCAACAGTGATGTTTTGAAGGCCGGCCGCGAAAGCATTGATGGCGAGATCCGGAAAGTCGTGCGGCGCGATGGTGGGCGCGTCCTTGAACAGCTGAGGTTGGCGAGAATGGGCTATGATGTGGCCATCATCGTTGGCGATGAAGGTGGTCGTGGCCTCGTTTTCGCTGACTTCCATCACGGCTCGGTTGAGGCTGTGAGCGCCAATGGAGGCGACAACCGTGCCCTCGACCTGTCCGTTCTTCATCAGCGACTGGGTCACGGTATGAAACAGGATGCCGTTGATCAGCTCAGGCTGGCGCCAAACCGGTTTGTCGGTGTGCGGGAAAGGCTGACCGGCCCCTGCCGTATGGATCGGCCCATTGGAACGCGGTTTGGGCTGGCTGCCGCGCGGCTCCGGCGGTTTTTCCGAACGGCGGTGGCCACCATCGCCAGCAGGCCTCCCGGCACCTGGCCTCGCGCCTCTGGACGGTTCTTTGCCGGGCAGCACTCGGATCGTGTCTTCGGGCGTGCGGGCCAACCCGTAGGATCGTCCATCCGGCTTGATGACAACAATTGTCTCCACCACCGGCTCGCTCATCAGCAGGGCCGTGATGATGGGTTGCATCGATTGGTCGTCGCCGATGTCGAATTCTCCGTTTGCGTAGAGGCGTGCCAGACCGCTCACCACCCGCTCGCCTTCGGCGGCGTCCCGGTCGATGGTTTCCTGCATACCGTCGATCAGTTGAATCGCCTGTTTGTTCAGGAGGGCGAGTGTGTTTGTGAAATTGGCGTAGACCGACATCGCCAGCACACCGCCCACCGACAGGGCGACAAGACCACCAAAGCCCAGAACCATCAGACCCCGAAGGGAAATGGTCCGTCTGGTTGGTTTCGGGGCGTCATTGTCGACGGGTTTCAGTGCCATTTGCCCAAGCCGCGGTTTCTTCGAAGATCTCGGAACCCTCAATGATTCGGACACGCAATATCGACCCGACAATAGCCGCAAACATTCGGCTCACCGAATCCGGGTCCGAAGTGGCAGCGTCAGCTAGAACCGAGTTTGAGGCCCGGAGCCGGCCTTTCCCCGTAGATCTTGCGGCGAAAACGGTAGAGGGCAGCCGGCCGTCCCCCGGTTGCGGCCTGGCTGGCGCCTGTGGGTTCCACAAGTTCAGCGCCTTCAACCAGCCTGCGAAAGTTCTGTTTGTGGAGATGGCGACCAGAAATCGCCTCAACTGCCGTTTGCAGTGCCGTCAAGGTGAATTCCGGTGGCATCAGCTCAAAAATCACCGGCCGGTATTTCAGTTTGCCACGCAATCGTGCCATGGCGGTCGCCAGGATCCGCCGGTGATCGAACCGCATCGACCGGCCGAGTTGGGTCGCCACGCCAGTACTCCCGGTGCGCCCGTCCGCTGCGGCTTCAGCGACCAGGCCTGCCTCGTAGAGCAGTTCATAGCGTTCCAGCACCCGCTCTTCGTCCCAGGGAAAGTCGCTGTCTCCAAAAGCCAATCGGAGGCGCGATCTGCGGCTGGGCAACCGGCCATCAATTTCGGCTGGCTCATCGGCCCAATTTTTCAAGGCCGGCATAATCACTGTGTCGAGCAGGGCAGGGCGACCTTGCCGCCAATTCTCCCAGGGAAAGTACCCATACCAGTCGCGCCATCTCGCGCCGGCTTGCTCGAGAGCTCCTTCCTGCTCGCTGCCAGGCCGGGTCAATGCAAGGTAGCCGACAGAGACAACGTGCGGACCGGTGTCATCGGGCTGTTTGTGTCGGCCACGGTCGCCAAAGGTGTAAAGTTGCTCGACATAGCCGAGATGCAGAGCCGTCTGTTCCTGAACGGAAGCCCGTAGACCGGTTTCGAAGGTGCGGTGGCGCAGCGGATCGAAGGGGCCGAGCGGCAGGCCATCTGGCAGCGCGCCAGCGTTATGTGCCTCACCAGTGACAACGAGGATCTGTGGGGCATCGTCTCGCATCGAGACGATGGCAGCATTCAATCCGATTTCGACCGCCACGGAGGGCTGCGGCATCAGTCCACCTCCAACGGCAGCAGGAAGGGGACCCCGTATGACGTGTCAGCACCGCGACCAATCTGCTCTATGGCGGCGATCATCCGCCCGTTGCGCTCGAGCAGGCGGTCGGCAAGAGTGACCAGACGAGGATTGGGCGTCGCCGTCGGCGAACGCCGCCGGAGTTCTTGAGCCAGGTCCTCCTCGTTAAGCGCCGGGTTGAGTGCGCTGGCAACGATATAGGCCGCTGCAGTCGATCGCGAGACGCCCATCCAGCAATGAATGAGCAGTGGCGCAGATCGGTCCCACTCCCGCGCAAAGGAGATCAGGTCGCCCACGTGCGAAGCTTCGGGAACGTCCAATCCCTGGCGTGGAGCGGCGATATCATTCATGCCCAGAACCAGATGACGCGCAGGATCGACGGAGTCCGGTCTCTCGACCCTGTTCGCATCGGACAGAAGCGTCACCATTTCCCGAGCACCGTGCGCACGAGCCGTCGCTTCCAGATCAAACAGCGAGCAGACAACCAGATGCGGCATGGCTAGCCCGCTTTGACCGCGGATGCGGCGCGGTTTCGTTCCAGCCTGCCAACACGTTCGATGAACGCAACTTCCGCATCGACTGCGGGTAAGGGCTGGAGGTTCAGCATTTCGGCTGTAATACCGCGCGGTCGACCAAAAAATTTCCTGGCCTCGGACTCGGAAAAACCAGCCAGGACTGTGGCTTCGAAATAGGCCGAGATACTGTCGGCTTTCTTGATCTGTGACCGCAGCGCTGCGGGGACTGCCGGGGGCAGGGCGAATTGCAGGTGCACGGCTTGCGCAAGGCGTTCCTCGACCTTCTTGTAGTCGCCACCCACGATGGCCTTGAAGGGTGAGATCATGTCGCCGATGACATATTCCGGCGCGTCGTGCAGTAGAGCGATCAACCGGTCATCGGCACTCGCCCGCGGATTGAGGCGCAGAAAAATCTGCTCGACGAGCAGCGAGTGCTGGGCAACGGAAAAGGCGTGATCGCCCAGTGTCTGACCGTTCCAGCGTGCCACGCGCGCAAGACCGTGTGCGATGTCGTTAAGCTCGATATCGAGCGGCGAGGGGTCGAGCAGATCGAGCCTGCGCCCGGATAGCATTCTCTGCCAGGCCCGTGGCGGCGCCCCCCCAGTCGTCATGGGGCGGCTTCTCCAACCGCCGTGTCCTTTGTCGGGAATTGCAGCCCGGTCCAGACTGGCAGTGTCAGGTTCAGCATGGTGCCGTCGGCGGTGATCGGTTGCTCCTTGTCCAACGCAGATGCGACCCGATCGGTCCGGACGATAGCCAAGGCCCGGTTCTCAACAACCGTGCCGAGCTGGCCCATGGCCCGCCCGCCTGCTTCGATCGATGCACCGGTCTCGGGAAGTGGTTGATCCGAGGTGACCAGTGCCACCCGCCGCCGCGCCGTACCGCGGTGCTGCATGCGAGAAACCACCTCCTGGCCGACATAACATCCCTTGCCACGCGAAATGCCATTGTTGAGGTCCATCAGAACATCATGGGGGAAGGCGTCTGAAAGGTCATAGTCCCGACCGGCCTCGGCAACACCGGATTCAATGCGTATCCCATCATAATCCGACAGCGTTCCGCTTTCTGAGGGTGACGCGCCATAAAGACGGTAGACGTCAACGCCGTCCGGGAAGCGTTCGTCGGCAAAAGCACCGTCCGGTCGCTCACCGGCCCAGCAGGCGTGAACTTGTTGTTCGTCCACTGCTTCGATGGTGACTTTGGCGCGCAGCTTGTAAAGTGTCATGCGCTGAATGAAGCCGCTCGACGTCTCACCCGACAAATCCAGCAGAAAACCGTCATCGCCGGAGCGGGAGATCAGGAATTCGAACAGAATTTTACCCTGCGGCGTCAGCAGTGCGCCCGGTCGGGCATGTCCGGCCGGCAGATCGACCACATCGCAGGAGATTACGTCCTGCAGCAGGGTTTCTGCATCAGCACCGCTCATGCGCACCAGAGCGCGATCTTTCAAGGCGACACACATCATTGATCCGGATACCCCGTGTCTTGAACATCCGTAGGTAGTCGCAAGCATCGACTCCGGCAAGAGACTTAGCGTCAATCTCCAGCGACGAAAAACTTCCAGTCGCCTTCCGGCCCGATCGCCGTTCGGTAGAAAATGTACCCGCCGAAAGCGCTCATATCCTCGTAGTCACCGGCTGTGATGATGCGAAACAGCTCGACCTTCTGTCGATCGTTGAGGCTGTCCAGGGGCACGGAGTAAAAATACGGCCACAGGTACATCTCAGTCGGCTCACCCGCATCGATATGCGCATATCCGGCCTGGAAGATATCGAGGAGGATGGCGAGCAGCTCGTGACCGCCGCCATCGCCGGAAATCTCCTTGAGGAATTCAATCGGATCGCCTTCGTAGCCACTGATTGAAAGCTCAGTCCGGGTCGGTCCGGTGCCCAGCAACGGCCTCAGGCCCTCGATGTCGCCCTTGACCGCCGCCTCGATGATCAATTCGCGCATGCGCGATACCGGAGCGGGCAGACGTGACAGGTCGTAGCTGACCGTGACGTCGATCTGCTCAGCGACGGGTCCATCCGCGGGCGCGACATCCGTTTCCAGCGTGTCGGTCGGAGGCTCGTCTTCGGGGGTCGATTTTAGCGCGTCGCCGATACCGCTGTCCTGCTCGGGCACCGACAAGCCACCGTCGCCCGGAAGTTCGGGCTCGGTTTCCTTGATGTCACTGAGTGCAAAGAGTGGAGGCCGCACGGTTTCCGTTGGCGGCTCGGGGACGACCTGTGATGATGTCGACGCCTTTGCTGCCGGCACTGCGCAATAGGCACACACCAAGGCCACTCTAGCTGGGATGTGCCATCCAGAACCGCCCGTGCCCATGCGCGTGTCCCCCCGGAGCGTCGCCTATTGAAGCAGCCGCTCCGGTGAAAACTCTCCCGTCAGCACACGTTGACGGAGTTCTTCGAGCATCGCCTCGGCGCCATCTTCGCCAAACAGCTTGACCGTTTCCCGCATGACGGTCACCAGTGCAGCATCGGCAATAATTTCCGGTTCGATGCCATCTGCAACACCTTCAGCCCAAGCCTCGTTTTGGTGCTCGAGCGCGGTCTGCATCTTTTCGTGAATGATCATCTCGTCGATGTCAGGCAGATTCTGTTCCATGTTGTCACCACCTGGAGACCGTGTCTCCATAATTTCCCGGCCGCACGGTAGCACGTCAATTGTGACGATTTTCACGCAGTGAATTGTCCGGTTAACAAAGTCCTAATTTCCGTAGCGCGCTATGATCTCTGACGCAAGCTCAAGCCCCTGTTTGCGGTAAAGTTGTTCAGCCTCGATCGCCTGTTCGGTGCAATTTCTGTAAACCGATGCAAAGGACCGGTACCCGCGGTTGAAGGCGGCAATCAACCGTGCGCGCCGTTGCGCACTGTCGGCCTCGGTATCGATCAAATCCTGCATTTTCTCGCGCCAGCCTTCGTCACTTTCCGAGCACAGCGTGCGCAAATAGTGAACGGACCCGACAATCTCGGAGAGCCGGGCAAGTCGATCGTCGTAAGGTGGCTTGCTCGTCTGAGCAGCGGTGGCGCCGCACGCGAGGCCTAGCGCGATCAAGACGGCTACGGCATGAGATCGTGACATGAAGCGCCGTCTAACACAGGTTCCGGAAAGCGCGAAACACTTACTGGCTGGCGGCCTTTTCGATGGCGACATCCGGCATGAATGCGTGCGCGACAAACGCGAACGTCACATCGTATGGAACATCCTGCCCCTCACGCTGGACAAGAATGTTGCCCACCTCGCGTCCCTTGGCGATGCGGCTTGTGTCGAGCGCAGAGGCCTGACCGGGTTCCCAACTGATCGTGACGCCATTGCGCTGCAACGGGCCTTCTTCGCGTACTTTCAGCATTGAAACGACGACCGGATCGCCACCGTCACGCACCACAACGACGCGGGCCATCGGATCGATATCCTTTGGCAGTTCGCCCCTGAAAAGGAACGGTCGGCTGGCGGAGTCGTAACCGGTGTACGGATTGACGCCGTAATTGCGCATGCCGGCATTGTTCGGAACCAGTACCATTCCCTGCGGATGTCGCGCTTTGAAGCGGCCATAGGATTCAAGCCGCGATGGAACCAATTCCAGCTTGGTGCCGGTCTTTTCCCCGGCAATGGCTTCACCGGTGAACTGCTGCCACCAGCTCTCTGTACGACGGTCGTACATGACGAGATCCGAATTTCGCAGTTTGCCGGTTGTCCCGAACGTGTCCGGTTTTCCATCGATCATCCGGTCAAAAACCAGTGCCGCGTTGCAGAGCGGGCAGTAGGTGACGGTCACCGGCCGGCCGCCCACCGTATCGTTGACGATCTCGTGCCACATCAGCACCTGCAGAGGGTAGGCGCGGGCCTCGCCACCCAATTCAAGGCCGATTACCGGCTCCAAATCATCCAGGTTCTCGATCTCTGATACCGGCAGAAACGCCGGATTGTCGATCGACGGAATGCCGTCCTTGGGTGGGCCGCCAGACAGGATCTCGCTGTAGTCGATTGAGTGCTTGGTGAAATCCGTTGACCATCCCTGTCGTGCCCAACTGTCCGGATTGGCAATCGCCGTTGCGCAAAAAGCCAGCACAAACAAAACGATAAGCGAAGTAATTCGGAAGGGACTACCGGTCGTCATGATGCCGTCTCCTGAACCTGTGGATCGCCGAAAAGGTATCAGCAAGAGACCAGAGCTTCCATCAAGCGAACTCACTTTTTCTTGATGAACGGTCACCCGACATCCCTTGCTGTTCCAGATGTTCGATACACTCCCATACGCTGGGAGGAACCGGTAGATCGCGGATTTCATGGGCCTCGAACCAGCCCAGCGCTTCCGCATCATCGCCGGCAACCGCCACCTGCGCGTCGTCAATGTTGGCCAGATGGACTGCGAGCACGTAGTGGCTCTCGTTGCCGCCATCTGCTCCGGTTTCGATCAGATCGTAGAGGCGAAAGAACTGCGCTTCCTCGCCGATCAGACCGGTCTCCTCGCGCAGCTCCCGCAGGGCTGCCTCTGTCAACCGTTCACCGGCCTCCACCTTGCCGCCGGGAAATGCGTAGTCTCCAAGGGAGGGACTGGTGCCGCGTCGCACCAAAAGATAGCGGCCGTCCCGTCGGACGACACAGGAAACAGCCATGCGGGGATAAGTCATTGCGATGCCTTCCAACGGCCGGTGGCCTCGCCTATCGTCGCCTTACGAGAAACCGGAGTACCCAAAGGCAGTCTATTGAAGATCGCGGCAACTGCAATGCCGAGCCGACACAGCGAAACCCGGCTTGAATTGCTCCAAAATCCCTTGAGGTGACCGGATAATGTGCGGACGATTTGCGCTGACGGCGACGGCCGATGCTCTTCGCGCGTTTTTCGAGGCGACCGAATTGGAACGCCACGAGCCGCGCTACAACATTGCGCCGACGCAGCCGATCGCCATGATCCGTGCGGTCGATGGGTCACTCCGTCGACCGGGCAGCAATCTGCCCGAGCGAGAGACTGTGCTTGTTCGCTGGGGGCTGCTGCCATCCTGGGTCAAGGATCCGAAGGACTTTCCGCTGCTGATCAACGCACGCTCTGAAACGGCGACAGAAAAGGCTTCGTTCAAGGCCGCCATGCGGCATCGCCGCACATTGGTACCGGCGTCCGGCTTCTACGAATGGCAGCGAGAGGGAAGGCAGCGGCCACAAGCTTACTGGGTGCGGCCGCGCAACGGCGACGTCGTCGCCTTCGCCGGGCTTTGGGAAACGTTTTCGGCAGCGGACGGCTCGGAAATCGACACCGGCGCCATCATGACGACTCGCGCCAACAAGGCGATCGGTCACATCCATCACCGTATGCCGGTGGTTATTCGGCCTGAGAACTTCGAGCGCTGGCTCGATTGCCGCACCCGCGAGCCGCGGGACGTTCTGGACCTGCTGGAACCGGTCGATGACGACTTCTTTGAGGCCCTTCCTGTGTCCGACCGAGTCAACAAGGTCGCCAATATGGGCCCTGACCTTCAGGACGGCATCGATCTTGACTCGAATCCCGAAACCGGTGATCAGGACAACAGCGCGCAAGAAGCGCAAATGTCTCTGTTCTGACACCCACATCCGACGGAAAGCACGATGTTCGACGATGCCGCCGGCACGGCCGCCGCTGCCGGTTTCTTCCTTGGCGGTTCCTTGATTGTCGCGATCGGGGCGCAGAATGCCTTCATTCTACGTCAGGGCCTGGTCCGGTCTCACGTCTTCATTCTGTGCCTGATCGCCTCGGTTTGCGATGCGCTGCTGATCGCCGCCGGAGTTGCCGGCCTGGGAACTTTGGTCGCCCGTTCACCTGTGCTCATCAACGTCGTGACGTTGGGTGGTGCGGCGTTTCTGTTCGCTTACGCAGCGCTCGCATTGCGCCGCGCCATGCATCCACACGGTCTCAAGGCCGCGGATCGAACGGTGGGTGGTCGCTGGGCCGCAATTGCCACCTGCCTGGCACTGACTTTCCTCAACCCGCATGTCTATCTGGATACCGTTCTGTTGATCGGCGGACTGTCGGGTCAATATGATGGATCGGCACGTATCGCCTTTGGAGCAGGCGCCGTAATCTCTTCGTTTGTCTGGTTTTTTTCCCTCGGGTATGGAGCCCGTTTGCTCGCACCGGTTTTCGCCAAACCAATTGCCTGGCGGGTTCTGGATTTGCTGATAGCGGCGATCATGGCGTTTCTGGGTGCTGGCCTGCTCCAGCGCTTCCTGAATCCGTGAAACTTTCTTATCTGTCTTGACGGATGTTTCGCGAGCGGCGATAAGGCGCCCATGAAAACGCTTCGCGGCACCGCCGCAACCTGCATCTGCTGCTGGATTATTATTCGCTAGCCCAAAGCTGGCCCGGCTGTTTTCGTCTTCAAAATACTTGCGACAAACGCCCTGGCCAGGAGGCACAAGGGAGTTTGACCATGGGCGAACAGCGCCTGAAACTGTACAACACGCTGACACGCGAGAAGCAGGACTTTGAGCCGATCGATCCGGCCAACGTGCGCATGTATGTCTGCGGCCCGACGGTCTATGACTTTGCCCATATCGGCAATGCCCGTCCGGCGATCGTCTTCGATGTGCTGTACCGGGTTTTGTGCCATGTCTATGGCGGCGATCACGTGACCTATGTCCGCAACATCACGGACGTTGACGACAAGATCAACGCTCGTGCAGCGCGCGACTATCCCGATATGGATCTCAATGCCGCCATCGCATTGGTTACGAAGAAAACCGCAGACCAGTATCATGAGGATGTACGCGCTCTGGGCTGCCTTGACCCGACCGTCGAACCGCGTGCGACAGACAACATCCCTCAGATGCGGGAGATGATCACTGCGCTGATCGAAAAAGGCCACGCCTACGAGGCAGCCGGCGAAGTGCTGTTCGATGTGGCCTCCATGGAAGACTACGGCGCGCTGTCGAAACGCAATCTCGAAGATCAACAGGCCGGTGCGCGGGTTGCCGTTGAGGAGCACAAGAAGAACCCGGAAGATTTCGTGCTCTGGAAGCAGTCGAGCGATGATGAGCCTGGCTGGCCGTCGCCTTGGGGTAACGGACGTCCGGGCTGGCATCTGGAATGCTCCGCCATGAGCGCGCGATATCTCGGTGAAGTGTTCGATATCCATGGTGGCGGGCTTGATTTGATCTTTCCGCATCATGAGAACGAGATCGCCCAATCCCGGTGCGCCCATGGTTCTAAAACCATGGCCCGTGTCTGGATGCACAACGGTTTTCTGCAGGTGGAGGGTCAGAAAATGTCGAAGAGCCTCGGCAATTTCGTGACCATTCACGACCTGCTGGCAACCGAGGTGTTCGGTGGCCGCACGTGGCCGGGTGAGGTGCTGCGTCTCGGTATGCTGATGACGCACTATCGCGAACCGATCGATTTCAGCCGTCGCAAACTCGAGGAGGCGGAACGGCTGCTGGCCAAGTTCGCCCGGCGTGCGGGTGAGGCGTCGTCCACCGGCGAAATCGATGCGGAGTTCATCGAGATGTTGTCGGACGATCTCAATGTCTCCGGCGCGCTGGCCCGGCTGAATGAACTGGAGGGCGAAGCGCTTGCTTCGGCACTGGGTCTTCTCGGATTTGAGGCCTACCGGCATAAGGACGAGACGAACGTGGACGAGGCGATGATCGCTGAGCGCATCGAGGCACGTCTGGCGCTGATCCGCGAAAAGAACTGGGCCGAGGCCGATGCCATTCGCGACGAGCTGGCCGGAGCAGGTATCCAGCTCAAGGACGGCAAGGATCCCGATACCGGCGAGCGCGTCACCAGTTGGGAAGTGATGTAACCGGACCTTGGCAAAAGAAACCCGGGGCAGGCAAGGCAGAGAAAATGACAAAACGTGAACGACTCTATCTCTTCGACACGACATTGCGGGACGGTCAGCAGACCCCCGGAATCGACTTCAATGTCGAGGACAAGATTGCCATTGCCAAATTGCTCGATGACTTCGGCATTGACTATGTCGAGGGCGGCTATCCTGGCGCCAATCCGACCGATACGGCCTTCTTTGAAAAGAACCGGATGAAGACATCGACCTTCACGGCGTTCGGAATGACCAAGCGGCCAGGCATCTCGGCGTCGAACGACCCGGGGCTGGCGGCGTTGGTTCAGTCTGAGAGCGACGCGATCTGTTTCGTTGCCAAGAGCTGGGACTATCATGTCTCGCTGGCGCTCGGCATCACCAATGAAGAGAATCTGGACGGTATCCGCGCTTCAATCGAGCACGCGGTTGCGTGCGGCAAGGAGGCGATGCTCGATTGCGAGCACTTCTTCGATGGCTACAAAGCCAATCCCGATTATGCCGTAGCGTGTGCCAAAGCGGCGTTCGATGGGGGTGCTCGCTGGGTTGTGCTTTGCGACACCAATGGCGGCACCCAGCCATCGGAGGTCGAACGCATTGTCCGGGCCGTGATTGAAGCGGGCATTCCCGGTGACCGGTTGGGCATTCATGCGCACAACGACACCGGCCAGGCCGTGGCCAATTCACTGGCCGCTGTCGATGCCGGCGTTCGCCAGATACAGGGCACGTTGAACGGCATAGGAGAGCGTTGCGGAAACGCCAATCTCGTCACCCTTGTCCCGACGTTGATGCTGAAACCGGTTTGGAATGAGCGGTTCGAAACGTCGATCAGCGAAGACAAATTGCCGGATCTGACGCGCCTGTCTCACGCATTTGACGAACTGCTCAACCGTCCTCCGGAAGCTCAGAACCCCTATGTCGGTGCCTCCGCTTTTGCCACCAAGGCCGGAATTCACGCATCCGCACTCCTGAAGGATCCGAAAACCTATGAACATGTGCCGGCGGAATCCGTCGGCAACCAGCGCAAGGTGATGGTCTCCAACCAGGGTGGAAAATCCAATTTCATCAACGAGTTGAAACGCCGCGGCATCGAGGTGGCGAAGGACAATCCGAAACTCGACCGGCTGATCGAAAGGGTCAAGGAGAAGGAAGCGAAGGGCTATTCCTATGAGGCGGCCGACGCGAGTTTCGAAATCATGGCGCGTCAGGTGCTCGACCGGGTGCCGGAATTCTTCAAAGTTGAGAGTTTCCGCGTGATGGTCGAACGACGCTACGACGCGATGGGCAATCTGAAAACCGTTTCCGAGGCCATCGTGAGGGTCGAGGTCGACGGAGAAAAGAAAATGTCGGTGGCCGAGGGCCATGGTCCGGTCAACGCCCTGGACATCGCTCTGCGCAAGGATCTCGGGAAGTTTCAGGAGGAGATCGAGGATCTGGAACTCACGGACTACAAGGTGCGGATCCTCAATGGTGGCACAGAGGCCATCACTCGCGTGCTGATAGAATCACGCGACACCACGGGCGAGCGATGGTGGACGGTGGGTGTGTCCGACAACATCATCGATGCGTCATTCCAGGCGATGATGGATTCGGTGACCTACAAATTGTTGAAGGGGCGCACCACTTAGCGACAGTTTGGCCTGTGGCTGGCGGACGCTTCGATTTGCCGCTAACGTGAGACTTCAGAAAACCCCTTCAACCGATTCCACTGATACGGCAAACGGACTTCCCGTAAAGTAAGAGCGCGAGCATGAGCATCGCCGAGAGGCAAGACAATTCGGCCCTTCGCGGGTTTGCGTTCACCTTTGCGGCTTTTGGCCTGTGGGGAATCCTGCCGCTGTGGGTCAAAACCATTGATCATGTCCCCGTCATCGATTTCGTCGCCTACCGTATTTTGTTTTCGGTTCCGGTGGCTGGGTGCATTCTGCTCCTGCTGGGCCGCACAGCCGACCTGAAGGCCGCCTTTGGCCAGCCGCGAACGCTGATGATGGCGTTGCTGACCGGAACTTTGATCGCTGTGAACTGGGGGATCTACACCTGGGCGATCCTGGTGGACCGGGCGGTTGAAACCGCGCTCGGCTACTACATCAACCCGCTGGTCAATGTTCTGTTGGGCGCTTTGTTTCTGCGCGAGCGGTTTACCGGCTGGCAGCTGATTGCTATCGGCCTGGCCGTTGTTGCCGTGACAATACTGACAGTCCAGGCAGGGGGCCTGCCCTGGATCTCGCTAGCCCTGGCATTTTCCTTCGGGATCTACGGTTTTCTCCGCAAAACATTGCCTATCGGGCCAAGCCAGGGCTTTTTTCTCGAAGTTCTCCTTTTAAGCCTACCCGCATTTTTCCTGCTCATCTGGGTTTCCTCAGACGGCGGCAAGGTGCTGTTTGACAGAAGTCCGAGCGAAACCGTGCTGCTATTGCTTGCCGGTCCGGTTACCACCATTCCGCTGATTTGCTTCGCAGTCGGTGCCAGATTGCTGCGCTATTCAACCGTCGGCCTCATGCAATACATCGCCCCGTCACTGATCTTTCTGATTGCCATCTTCGTCTTCAACGAACCGTTTTCCGGATGGCAATTCCTGGCGTTCTGTTTGATCTGGACCGGGTTGGCCATCTATAGCTGGTCGACGCTGCGCGGTTCGCGCGCCAATTCCTGAGCTTTTCGACCATGCCACAGAGCAAGATTGCCATCATCACCGGGGGAGGGCGCGGGATCGGCGCCGCCATCGCGCTGCAGGCGGCCCGCGAGAACTATGATGTCTGCATCAATTACGTGTCTGACGCACAGCGCGCGGAGACCATCGTTGATGCATGTCGCGAAAGTGCCGTTCGAGCCATTGCTGTTCAGGCTGACATTGGCATATCCGACGAGGTCGAGCGTTTGTTTGTAACCTGCGACCGGGAACTCGGGACCCCGTCACTCCTGGTCAACAATGCCGGGATCGTCGGTTCGGCGACAACAGTGGAAAATCTGACGGACTCGGCCTTGCATCGGACGTTCGAGGTCAACGTCTTTGGTGCCATCTACTGCGCCCGGGCCGCTATCCGCCGCATGTCGACCGCCAATGGCGGTTCAGGTGGTGTGATTGTCAATCTTTCGTCCATTGCCGCGACGCTGGGCAGCCCAGGCGAATATGTGCACTACGCAGCTTCCAAAGCCGCGGTGGATACGCTGACGGTCGGGCTTTCGAAGGAAATCGGTTCGCTTGGCATCCGCGTCAATGCGGTACAGGCAGGCACGACAGCGACCGAAATCCACGAACGCGAGGGCAATGCGGATCGCCCTGATATGGTCGCACGAACAGCACCGCTCGGCCGCGTGGCGCGGCCTGAAGATATAGCCGAGGCCGTCATGTGGCTGGCTTCGGAACGAGCTGGCTATGCCACCGGCTCGATCCTGCGGCTAAGCGGTGGTTTGTAAGCGACCGCCTATTTCAACCCCATGCAATTGGCATAGTAAGTGGTGGTCGCCGGCCAGTCGGAGAACACGCCGACCACGCCGACATCCTTGGCCAGAACGTCGAGAAGCACCAGCATATCGCCATCGTTATTGGTGATGTCCTTGACGGTTTGATAGAACCAGCCACCGCCGTTGTCGAGCGGCCCGGAACGCTCCATGGTCCATGCGATGAGGTTCAGACCCGCAGCGCGGGCCGCACGGGCATAGGCCGACGGCTCCGGCTTTCCATTGTCGCCGGTTCGGACCAGCACCCAAAGCGGTGGAGCGAGATAACGAACGCCGCTCTCGTACAGCGCCTCCATCGACGGGTTCAAGGCCTCCGGATTTTCCGGGTCGAGACCGCGCAAGCGACCCTCCAGATAAACGGCCTGCTTGCCAAATTCCGGTTCCTTTTCGATCCAGAACGCAATGTCACGCGGATCGAAGGACTGCGCAAAGACGTCGGAAGCCGGGATGCCGGCAGCCTTGTACTCGTCGATCATCTTCTGGGCGTAGTCGGCTTGCGAGAAATCCCCGTCAAACGGCATGGAGACGGCCGGCGATTTGAGCTCCGGCGTCATCTTCACACCCAGTTCCTCGAAAAGGGCAATCGATTCCGCGTGCGTCATCAAGGTGGCATGCATGCCGTAAAGGTCGGTGCGCCATGGCGCGGTTCCGCGCATATAGTCTTCAACCGTTGTTGCGGCGGGATTGGAAGCGTCCATCTTGCCACGAAGCTGTCTGAACTGGGCCAGCGTGATGTCTGACGTGCAGCACTTGGCTGAGGCCTTGTTGCCACCGGCCGCCGGCGTGAACGGCTCGCTGCACTGAGCGGCGATCTCCGGCATCGCCAGAATGTTGGTGGTCGTGTGCAGATCACATTGTGAGTGCCGGCACACCAATTCCCTGTCCTTGGTGAAGGTCACGTCGCATTCGAGAATTCCGGCACCCATCAACGCCGCGGCACGGTAGGATTCCTCGGTATGTTCGGGAAACTGCAGCGGCGCACCGCGATGTCCGATGGAAAACTCGGATTTGTAAAACGGCCCTTTGCTGCATTGCTGCAGGGCGTCCTTCAATTCGCCTTCATCCATATCACCGACCAGAACAAACGGTCTGGGGCCGAGGTGAGCCTGGGCCTGATGGCTGTCGGCCAGTCCGTCGTTGATCGTGAATAAAAGGCCAAGCAGGGCCGTTGCGCAGACAAAAATCGAGTTTTTCATGAAACCTCCGGCGACTATCTGTCAAATCTGTGCACGGGTAACATCGTAATGCAACGGTTTGACAACGCTGTCGCGCTCACGTTTGCGCCAGAGCAGGGCAAAACAAGGTTGCCGCAGGCTACATCTTTTCGATGATGTCAGGATCGCCGCTGTCGTCGGCGGATGTTTCCCAGGCCTCCACGATGGCCGGGACGATCGCGTCCGCCGTATCGATGACCAACGGTCTAATCAATTGCTTGGAGTGCAGAAAACCTTCCGCGTCCATGTGCTCCAAAAGCTGCAGCAGCGGATCCCAGAAGCCACCGATATTCGCCAGGACCATGGGTCGACGGTGGCGGCCGAGTTGCGCCCAGGTCATGATTTCCACGATTTCTTCGAGCGTACCGATCCCGCCCGGTAGGGCGACAAAGGCGCCTGAGCGGTCGAACATCATGTGTTTGCGCTCGTGCATGTCTTCGGTGACGATCAATTCGTCAAATTCCAGTCGGTCGCTCTCCGCCGCTTCCCGGTTCTTGAGAAACCCAGGAATAATACCGGTCACCAGCCCGCCATGTTGGATAACAGCCTCGGCAACCGTCCCCATTATGCCGTGCGTTCCACCGCCGTAGATCAACCGAATACGGCTTTCGGCAAGGGCCCGACCCACGACACGTGCGGCTTCCATGTAGTCCGGACGTTGTCCGGCCTGCGAGCCGCAATAGACACAAACGGAACGATTCTCGATCATGGCGTGAACAAGCATGATGGGCCCGGCGTGGTCAAGCACCATCAGGCAACCGGTATCGGGCTGTGGTTCTACAATCGCAAATCGTCGCATGTGCTTGTTTGAACTGCACAAAAGGTCTAGTTTGGCGCAATTGAGGGGGATGAAGCGTATCTATCTGTGTGTTTTCGATCGATCCCCCATATGATAGGCGGATCGAAGCTAATCGACTGCGAGAGGCAGAATCGCCCTGACGTTGCGTCGGGTGGAGTATGAAATGAAAAACAACAAATCCCTGATCTGGGGCCTCGTCGGACTGGCCATCATCATTCTCGCCGGAATTTACATGTACAACCGGGAGGAGGCGCGGCGGATCGCAGAAGCTGAAACGGCTGATCGCATCGCTGCGGCGAAGCAGGCCGACGAAGCGAAGAAACCTGCTTCTGAAGGCTCCGCAACCGCAGACACTCAGGAACAGAATCCCGCGACCGCTGACGAAACGGCGGCCACGGAAGAGCCGGAAACCGGTACGCAGGACACGGCAGAGTCGACAACTCAAGACGCGACATCGGATGCGCCGTCCAAAGCGGCACAGACCGAAACGCCACCGGCTGCACCCGAAACAAAAACGGCAGATGGAGTCCAGGACACAGCGACGGAGGCTGTTGCGTCGGCGGCGACTGAAGAGGAAGCCACTGAAAAGGCTTTGCCAGTGGTCAAGCCGGCAGAGAATGCCGCAGCAGCCAAAGATGGCGACGCCACTGCGGATACAGAAGACAAAAGCGCTGAAAGCTCCTTGCCAGTCGTAAAGCCGGTTGAGGCACCCGCGGGCCAAGCGCAGAGCGACGCACCATCGGCTACCGGGGAAACCACAGCAGAAACGACCCAACCGGCTGGTAAATCTTCGGAAGAGCCAGAAACCGCCGAGACGGATGACAAACCAGCAGAAAAACCGCTGGAGACCGCAGCGCTCGACACCAGTGCCGGAACCGATCGCAGCAAACCCATCGTGCAACCGGATGCCTCGGAGGCCAAAACGGCTGACTTGCTGCCGCCCCAGTTCGATCTGTTGCGTGTTGAGCCCGATGGGTCGACCGTTGTTGCTGGCCGCGCCAAGCCGGGCGGCAAGCTGGAGGTGGTTGCCGGTGATACGGTTGTGGCGGAAACGAAGGTCGGATCGAACGGCGATTTCGCAGCCGTTCTCGATGATCCCCTCCCGCCGGGCGACCATGAAATCGTGCTGCGCGTGGTTGAAGACGGCGAGGTCGTTTCCAGTTCGGAAGAGGTGGCAACCGTAAGCGTTCCCACCGACGATCCAGAGTCCCTTTTGGTGATGGTGACCCGGCCGGGTGAAGCCAGCCGCATCCTGACGCAGCCCGAGGCCTCTCCTGAGCAGGCTAAATCCGATGAAACGGTGGCGGAAACCAAGGCGTCAGACACCGCTTCATCGGAAACATCCGATCAGCCCGCAGCCGAAGAGAAAATGGCCGATGTGACGGAGTCGGAGGAGCCAAAGACCGAAGTGGCAGCTGTCGACACTCAGGAGAAAAAGCCATCAGCAAGCACCGAAGCAACTGACACAGAAGAAAACACCCAAACGGCTGCTTTGACCGACAAGGTTGAGGACAAGCCCACCAGTGAGAATCCAGCCCCACCCGTTGTACCAGGTGCAAGATTGCGCATCGATGCGGTCGAAATCGAGAGCGGTCGGGTCTTCGTCGCAGGGTCTGCGGCCCCGCCGGGTGCGACTGTTCGCGTTTATGCTGACGGCGAGCCTATCGGGGACAGCCGGGTGAGTCAGTCAGGGCGGTTTCTTGTCGAGGCCAATCGCGACATATCGGTGGGCCGGCACATCTTCAGTGCCGATCTGATGATGCCGGGTAGCGACGCCTCAACCATGCGCGTGGCCGTTCCTTTCACACGACCGCGTGGCAATGCGGTCGCCGGCGTCGCGGCACCAGAAAAGGAAGCGCCACAGGAAGACGCTGCGCCTCAACAGGACGCAAGCGCCACATCGACAGGGTCAGAACAGCCTGTGTCGCAGGATCAAGTTACTGCGGCTGCAAAAACGGACAGCGATACATCGGATGCGCAGGTTTCGTCATCTTCCAAGGATGAGCCAGCCAAACAAACCGAGACCGCTGCCGAGGTTGCCAAAGGGGATTCCGTCGCCGAACGGGTTGAAGACACTTCTGCAGAGCAAAAAGAAACAACGGCCACGGCGGATGCCTCTTCGTCGTCTTCCAAAGATCTTCCGGTCGTTCGCAATGCGCCCGCTACTGCTGCTGATGCGTCGGATGCCGCCAAGGAAGAACCAACCGTTTCTGCGGACAGCTCAACTGTGAACAATGACGTCAAGGCAACTCCGCAGGTTGCCGAGGCACCGGCAACGCCTGAAGTTTCCGACAAATCAACCGCGACCGAGATGGCCAAAAAGACCGACGACGCGGCAACTGCAGTCGAATCTGCTGCTCCAGTCCAGAAGGCGGAGGTTACGACGACAGCGGACGCGCAATCCGGAACGGTCAAGCAACCAGCTTCAGTTGAGGTTGAAGAGCAGGGCAGTAAGGACGATTCCGCACCTGTTAATGTTGCTACCGCTAAAGAGGGAACTGCAGAACCGCCTACGGTGATGCAGCCGGCTCTCGAGCCGACTGATGACTCGGTCATTATCCGCCGTGGCGACACGTTGTGGCAGATCTCCCGGCGCGTCTATGGTCGCGGTGTCCGCTATACCACCATCTATCTCGCCAATACCGACCAGATCGCCAATCCGGATTTTATCGAGCCCGGTCAGATCTTCATGGTGCCGGAAGAGCCTTTGGCCAATGCCGAAGAACTTCACCGGGATCGCGTGCGCAAACGCCGACGCTGATCTCGGCCCGGCTTGACCGGGGTCGTACAATACCTATCTAATCGACCGGGCGGCGATCGACGTTGATCGCCGCCTATTGGCCACGAGCCAGTCTTTCCAGGGGCCTCCTTGTCACAGAACGATAAAACCGTCGCATCCGATACCAGCAATCCGCTGCATACGCTGCGAAATCTGTGGCCATTCATGTGGCCATCCGACAGGGCGGATCTGAAACGCCGGGTCATGTTCGCGGCCTGCTTTCTGGTTGCCGCCAAGGTTGCCCAGGTCATCGTTCCGTATTTTTTCAAATGGGCAACTGACGCTCTGGACGGTCAGCATGACGGGCTTGAGTTTTTGCCGGCGATGCTGATTGCGCCGGTCATGCTGGTGCTGGCCTACAACGTCGCGCGAATCGTGCAGTTGGGATTGAATCAGCTGCGTGATGCGCTGTTTGCGAGGGTCGGTCAGCATGCGGTGCACCAGCTCGCCTACAAGACATTCGTCCACATGCATCGGCTGTCCCTTCGATTCCATCTGGAACGACGGACCGGCGGCCTGTCGAGGATAATCGAGCGTGGCGTCAAGGGCATCGAGTCGATCGTACGCTTTACGATCCTGAACACCCTTCCGACGCTTCTGGAATTCGCGCTTGTGGCTGTGATTTTCGGCTTCACCTACGGCATTTCCTACGTTGTCGTAACAGCCGTGGTGATCTGGCTCTATATCTGGTTCACCGTGCGCGCCAGCGACTGGCGTATCGCCATTCGGCGCGACATGAATGAGTCGGACACCGACGCGAACACCAAGGCGATCGACTCCCTTCTCAACTTCGAGACCGTTAAATACTTCAACAACGAGCGCATGGAGGCTGAACGTTACGACGCCTCCATGGAACGTTATGAACACGCGGCCACCCGCATCTGGACCTCGCTTGGCTGGTTGAATATCGGCCAGGGCATCATCTTCGGCACCGGCATGGCGATCATGATGGTGATGTCCGCGCTGGCGGTCCAGCGCGGCGACCAGACAATTGGCGATTTCGTCTTCATCAATGTCATGTTGATGCAACTGTCGATACCACTGAATTTCATCGGTTTCGTCTACCGTGAAATCCGCCAGGGGCTGACGGATATCGAGCAGATGTTCGACCTGCTGGACGTCAAGGAGGAAGTGACCGACAAGCCCGATGCCATCAGTCTCGACAATGCTGAGGGTTCAATTCGGTTCGACAACGTGCACTTCCACTATGAGCCCGACCGTCCGATTTTACGCGGTATCAGCTTCGAAGTGCCCTTTGGCAAAACGATTGCAGTCGTCGGCCCGTCGGGTGCCGGCAAATCGACCATTTCGCGCCTGCTGTTTCGCTTCTATGACGTGCAGGAAGGATCGGTGTCGGTCAACGGTCAGGACGTCCGCAATGTGACGCAGGATTCGCTGCGCAGATCGATCGGAATGGTGCCGCAGGACACCGTTCTCTTCAACGACACGCTTGCCTACAACATCCGTTACGGTCGCACGGACGCCTCGGAAGAGGAAGTAATGCAGGCGGCCGAAATGGCGCAAATCGGCGGGTTCATCAGCAGCTTGCCACAGGGTCTGGACACCATGGTGGGTGAGCGCGGGCTCAAGCTGTCCGGCGGAGAAAAGCAGCGCGTTGCCATTGCCCGCACGATCCTCAAGGCGCCGCCGATCCTGATCCTTGATGAGGCGACTTCGGCCCTCGATACAGCGACCGAACAGGAAATCCAGTCAGCACTCGACTATGTCAGCCGAGGTCGGACCACCCTGGTCATCGCCCACCGCCTTTCGACCGTCATCGGTGCCGACGAGATCATCGTGCTCCAGGACGGTTTGATCGCCGAGCGCGGAACCCACCGCGAACTGCTGGCCAAGAAGGGCCTCTACCAGGCGATGTGGGACCGGCAGCGCGAAGCCCAGGAAACCGAGGAAAAACTCAAGGATTTCCGCGAACACGACGACCTCGGGGTGATCGTCCGGAAGAGCCCGGCCGTCTGATACGGGCCACGGAGCCTCGATTCCCAAGGAGTCCGGGCGAAGCCAACCGGTGCGAAGTGCCGGTGCGTTATTCACCAGTTTGAGATTACGCCCGTTGCCGACAGGGGCGTTTCACTTTAGGAGGTTGGCGCATGAGTCTGATTGATACCATCTCCAAGACGCTCGTTCCCGTTCATCGGGAGGGCTACAAATTCGTGCTGATTTTTCTTGCCGGATCCCTGGTGCTCGGTTGGGTCTGGGATCCGCTGTTCTGGGTCGGACTGCTGCTGACGGCCTGGTGCGCGTATTTCTTCCGTGATCCGGAACGGGTAACGCCACTTGATGACGATCTGGTCATCAGCCCAGCGGACGGGCGCGTTTCCGCCATTACCAGGGTGAAGCCGCCTCGGGAGCTGGATCTCGGCGATGAGGAGATGCTGCGGATCTCCGTGTTCATGAACGTGTTCAACTGCCACATCAATCGGGCACCCGTCAGCGGCAGGATTACCCAGGCGGTTCACAAGTCCGGCAGTTTTCTCAACGCTGAGCTGGACAAGGCCAGCGAAGAGAACGAGCGCAATGGACTGGTCATCGACACACCGCATGGAGCCATCGGCGTCGTTCAGATAGCAGGACTTGTGGCGCGGCGTATCGTTTGCTGGAAGGCCACGGATGATCGGTTGGAAACCGGCGAGCGGTTCGGCCTCATTCGCTTCGGATCGCGCCTGGACGTTTTCCTCCCCGATACGGCCACACCGCGGGTAGCGCTCAATCAGACGGCGATCGCCGGAGAAACCGTTCTCGCGGAGTTCAATGCGGCCAAGGGCAAGACCGTTTCAAGGCGGGCGTAGGCCATGGACAGCGGATTTTCACCATTCGACCCCAACGGCACGGAGCCTGACGAATACGGCAGCAGGGGGCCGCGCCTGCGCGATATCTCGCTGCGCATGATGATCCCCAACATCATTACGGCACTGGCGATCTGTGCCGGGCTGACCGGCATTCGGCTGGCCTTCGAAGGGCGTTTCGAACTCGCGGTCGCAATGGTGCTGGCGGCTGCTTTCCTCGACGCCATCGATGGTCGGATCGCACGGCTGCTCAAATCGACAACAAAATTCGGCGCGCAAATGGATTCGCTCGCCGACATCGTCAATTTCGGCGTCGCGCCGGCATTGGTTCTGTACGTCTACCTGCTCGACAAGGTGCAGTCCTTCGGCTGGATTGCGGCAATGATATACGCCATTGCGGCTGGTCTGCGTCTGGCCCGCTTCAACGTGATGGAAGAGCGATTGAACAAGGCCAGCTGGCAGTCCGACTACTTTCTCGGGATACCCGCGCCCGGCGGGGCAATGCTGGTTCTTTTGCCCGTCTATGTCGGTTTCCTGGGCATCGAGCCGTCCAAGACCTTCGCCTATATCGCTTCAGCTTACACGCTGCTGATCGGCTTTCTCCTGGTCAGCCGCCTGCCGGTTTACTCCGGCAAGACTCTGGGACAGCGCATTCGGCGAGATGTGGCGTTCCCGCTGATGCTGGTGATCGTCCTCTATGTGGCGATGCTGATGACCTACACCTGGGAAACGATGACGGTGACAACCGTCCTATACCTTCTCTCGCTGCCGTTTGGTGCGCGTGCCTGGCGGAAGCGTTACGGAGCGGGACAAAAGGAAGCCTCAGCGGAAGAGGCATAGTGCCAAATGAAAAAGCCGCCCCGGGAAAGGGCGGCTTTTCAACGGATACAGCCTGACGTTACTCTGCAGCATCCGGTCTGCTGATTGGCAGATCGTCATTGTCCGCCCGCTTCTGATCCTTCTCTACCGGTTCGGCATCGGAAGACTCCGCTTGGATCCCGTAGTCCTCCGTCGGCTCTGCCTTGCGTCGGAAGAGGCCGGTCATCCAGCTCCAGCTATCCCGTGTGTTCGCCGGAAGCGCCAGCATCGACGGGATCATGACCAGCGTTAACATGGTCGAGAAAGCCAGACCGAAGATGATCGCGGTCGACAGTTGCACCCACCAGATCGACGTGATTCCGCCGACGGAGATCGTTTGCGTAAAGAAGTTCATGTTGATCTGCAGCGCCATCGGCACCAGTCCGAGGATGGTGGTGACGGTGGTCAACATGATCGGACGCAATCGTTGGGCCGCTGTTTTCAGAGCTGCCTGCCGCGTGTCCGTCACGCCCTCATCGCGTAACCGGTTGAACGTGTCTATCAACACGATCGCGTTGTTCACCACGATCCCCGCCAGAGCGACGATCCCGGTTCCGGTCATGATGATCGAGAAGCGCTGACCGGTGACCGCCATGCCGACCAGAACGCCGGAGATGGCAAGGATGACGGTCGAGAGCGTCAGGATCGTCTGATAGAACGAGTTGAACTGCGTCAGCAGAATGATGAACATCATGAAGAGTGCTGCGACAGCCGCCTTCATCAGGAACTCGCCCGACTCACGCTGCTCCTCATCGGCGCCACGGAATTTCAGGAAGACATTGTCCGGCCATTCCTGGGTATCGAGCCACGCCTGGACTTCCTTGACCGCATCGTCCGCTGTTGCCGGCCGACCATCGACCGTCGCACCCTCGGCAACGTTCGCCTTGACGTCCATGGCGTAAAGGCCATCGCGCCGGGTAATCGACGAAACCTTCGGCAAGGCGGACCGCTCGATGAAGTTCGACAATGGAACCTGACCGTTGCTGGTGCGCAGTTTCAGTATCTCGAACTGATCGAGTGTCCGTTCGTCCCGCGGCAGACGAACGCGAATGTCCACCTCGTCTTCCGAATCGTTCGGACGATAGGTGCCGATAAGCACACCATTGGTCACAAGCTGCACCATCGATCCGACTTGAACGATACCGGCATTGTACCGGCCGGCTTGCTCGCGATCGACATCCAGCTGCCATTCGATGCCGGGCAGGGGACGCCCGTCTTCCTGGTCCGCCAGCAGTTCGACGGTATCGACATGGTCGCGAATGCGGGCGACGGTTTCGACCATGGTGTCATAATCCGTCGATTTCACTTCGACACGAAGGTCCTTCCCGGTGGGCGGGCCACCTTCGATTTTGCGGACTTCGACCTTGATACCGGCCATGCCGGCGGTTCGCTGACGAATGTCCTCGAAAATGTCGACGGCTTTCCGACGGCAACAATAGTCGGCCAGCTCGATCTGCAACTCACCGACAACGTCAGCCGGCTTGTCCTGGACGCCGCCCAGAACCTGCAGTCCGCCACCGCCGCCGCCAGGCGCCGTCGCCGACATGACGACATTCTCGATGCCCTCGACCTGAAGGACTTCAGCTTCGACTTCACCAACCAGGTCGCGAATTTCAGACGCCGACATATTGCCGCGAGCCGAGACCATAACGATGGCAACATCCGGCTCCTCATCGACGAAGAACTCGACGCCTTTGTTGTTGGCGGCGAAGAACATGAAGCTGGCTGCCGTTGCGCCCAAAATGGCGAAAATCACCAGGACATTGCCCCAAAGCGTGCCGGCCGCGTAACGCAGGAAGCGCAGGTAACCGCCCGTGATGCCGGGTACGCGTTTCACGTCCAGGTGGGCCTTCGAAGACAGCATCAGCGCAACTTCATCGGGTTCCTGCACAGGCTTTTCTGTGCGGCGGGACGCGATGAACCGAGCGATCCGATAGGTGAGGAAAAGAGCGATGAACCCGGTCAGTGAGGCTCCGCCGGAACGGATCGTCGGGTCGAATTCGGCAAATGGTCCAAAGTAAGCGAAGGCCCCGGCGATACCGCTGACAAAAATAGCGGTTATGGCACTTGAACGTTTCGACACGAAGGCCGCCACCTGAGCGAACGCTGTTCCGGTCACCGGCAGGAAAACCAGAGCCGTCATCAGCGAAGCCGTGAGGACGATGATGACCATCCGCGGCAGATAACTCATGAATTCGCCAGGGACGCCCGGCCACAGCAGCAGCGGCAGGAAGGCCGCAAGGGTCGTTGCAGTGGACGAGACCACCGGCCAGAACATCAGCTTTGATGCGCGTTTGTAGGCGTCGGCTGGCGCCATGCCCTCTGATATCTTTCGGTCGGCATATTCGGTGACGACAATCGCGCCGTCGACCAGCATGCCAACGGTCAAAACCATGCCGAACATGACCATCATGTTCACGGTCATGCCAAGGCCACCCAGTATGAGGAACGCCAGCATGAAGGAACCGGGGATCGCAAGGCCGACAAGCAGACCCGAGCGAATCCCGAGCGTGCCAACCACGCAGATCATCACCAGCACAATGGCCGTCATGATGGACGACTGCAGCGATCCCAGGACTTCGAAGATGAAGCTGGACTGGTCGAGCAGATAGTTGACCTTGACCGAACTCGGCCAGTCTTTTGTGAATGCCTCGACGACTGCGCGGACCTGGTCGTTGTTTTCGATGATGTTCGTGCCGATGCGCTTGGTGACCTCAATGGAGATCGCCGGCTGACCATTGACGCGGGTAAAGGTGGACGGGTCCTTGAAGGTCCGCCGGATCTCCGCCACCTCACCGAGCGTCACGACGCCTTCGCCGTTCTGCTTGATAGGAATTTCGTAAACGTCTCGCGCGGTCTCCACGAGACCAGGCACCTTGACGTTAAATCTGCCATTTCCGTCATCGATGAAGCCGGCTGCGACCAACTGGTTGTTCTGCGACAGCGCCGTCAGCAGTTCATCCTGCGTGATGTCGTAGGATTCCAGCTTCATCAGGTCGACGACGACTTCGAGCAACTCTTCGCGATTGCCCGCAAGGCTGGCTTCGCGAACCGAAGAAACAGCCTCGATCTCGTCCTTCAGACGCCTCGCCAGATTGGTCAGCGTTCGTTCTGGAACGTCGCCGGAGAGCGTGACGATGATGGTGGGTTGAAGGGCGAAGTTGGTTTCCGTGATTGTCGGTTCGTCCGCGTCGGCCGGCAGGTCGGCCTTGGCCTGGTCGACCTTGTCGCGAATGTCGGCCAGGACCTCGTCCTTGTCGGTTTCGATATTGAACTCAAGGATGATGCCGGCATGGCCCTCGGAAGCGATCGCCGTCAGCTCCTTGAGGCCGTCGAGGCCGCGCAGCTGGGTTTCCATCGGCCGCACCAGCAGGCGCTCACCATCGCTTGGTGAAATGCCCTGCTGACTGATGGATACGTAGTAGACCGGCACATCGATGTCGGGATTGGCTTCCTTGGGGACGCCAATATAGGACATGATGCCAGCCGCGATCATGAAGATCATCAGGGTAAGGACGGTCTTCGGTCGCGAAATTATGGCTTGGAGAGCGGAAGTCATGAGTTGGTCTCAGCCTTCTTGGTCGATGCGGCTACGTCCGCGACCGGTTCGACGGTTTGCCCCGGGATCACGTAGTCCTGCCCTACGGTGATGACGCGCGATCCGGACTCTAGTCCGGTCACCCACATGGTTTCTGGCGTGTGAGCCACAATCTTCAATTGGCGGAACGACACCACGTTGTTGTCGTCGACAACACGCACACCGATCTCGCCGCTGTCGTCGAGTGTCAGCCAGGACGGCTTGACCCGATAGGCCTCTGATCCGTCAAGCTGAACCAATGCGGAAGCCGTCACTCCGTCGCGCAAGGTGCGATCGGGGTTTGGCAATTCGATCTCAATCAGAAATGTGCGTGTCGCGGCATCGGCGGAAGGAGAGATGTAGCGTATCGCTCCATCGACCGTTTCGCCGGAGATCATTTCGACGCGGCCCGGGTCACCCACCGAAATCGCGCCAACCTGCCGTTCGGAAACCTGGCCGATAAACAGCATCGGGTCGGCATTGATCAGCGTTATGCAGACATCTCCAATCGAGAGATTGTCGCCGATTTCCGCGATGGGGTCCTGCACGATGCCGTCTGCCGTGGCGAGGATGTCCGTGTGGGACAGTTCTCGCTTGGCCTCCGCCAGGGTCCAATGGGCCCCATCGAGCGCAGCTTTCAAAGCCTTGATCCGGGTCTCGGATGCAAAGCCCTTCTTGCGCAATTCGGTCGCGCCCTCGTAATCGAAGATCGCCTGGTCCAGCGCCGCTGTCGCCCGCTCAACGGCAGCCTCACGAACGCCTCGGTCGAGCTGGCACACCAGATCGCCGATTTTCACCTTGTCGCCCTTCGATACCAGCCGTTTTTCAACGGTTCCAGCGGTCTCAGCGCGTACCGGAACCACCGTATCGGCCTCGGTGCGACCGCGCACGAGCAAAAGCTCGGGCCGCACTTCCGGCGTGACCGAGACGTAGCGCACCTTGAAAAGCGCGTCGTCCGCCGACTGCCGCTCAGCTGGCGGTGGCACGGCGTTTTCGGAATTGGCCTGGCCGCCGACCACGACCGTTCCGGTGCCCATCCACCCCAGAACCGCGCCGGCAATCACCAGGGCGGCGATGTGTGAGCCTTTGATACGAAATGCCATTGTTGCGCTCTCCTGTCGCTTTACTCGGCGGCTTCCGGGGTCGTCACACGAGGCCGGCCCAGGGCTTCCAGTTCTTGTCTGTGATTGAGCAGATGATCGAGGCTGGCCTGCGTCACTGCACGGCCGTATTCCGCGATCCATTTCATGCCCGGCGGTCCACCCATGGAGCAGGCGTTCACCGAATCGAGCATTGCAAGTTTTTCTTGCAGGTCTTTGATTCTTTTGTCGATTGCCCGAGTGAGTGTTTCGCCGTCAATGAGTTCGGAACACAGGGCAGTGAGCAAAAATTCCGATTTGAAGGAATCGGGCCGGGGCACCACTTCGAGCGACTCGATCAGTTCCTGCCGGCCCTTGTCCGTGATCGAGTAGATTTTGCGCGGCGGTTTGCCGGACTCATACTCTTCGCGCACCGTCACGCACTCATCGTCCTGCAGCCTGGCAAGCGCCGGATAGATGGAGCCGAAGCTGGCGTCGACGAAATAGGAGAATTGCTCCTCGGTCGACATCTTTTTGATTTCATAGCCCGTGGCGTCTGAAAAATGCAGAATCGCCAGGCAGACAGTGCGTACGTTCATGAATGGTCCCCGACCCCTGCTTATGCGCCCGTACGGAACGGCCCCACGGACATTGTTGACATAGTCTGGCTGAGTATATGGTGGCGCTATATATATCAAACAAGGATATGTACGAAATTAATATATCGTGTCGAGCGTGCGCCGGAGTGAACTTGACACTGTCAATTGACGTTGTCAACAGGTTATGGTGCAGCGCAGCATCAAAATCTATGCGTGCAAAGGCTAAACGCCCGGCATTTCAGCGGCATTTCGGCAATGTAAAGATACGTAAAGGTTGCGGCGTTCTATTGGGGCTCGCGAAAGGATAGCAAGCGATCCTGAGTGCCATCCAGCAACATACCGGTTTCCTGCAGGTCCGGGTCGGCGAGACGCATGATTTTTTTTGCGGTTTCGGACGGATGAGGGACATCCTGAGGATCTTCACCTGGCATGGCCAGCGCTCGCATGGCGGTCCGGGAGGGACCCGGATCGAAGCAGTTCACGCGCAGCGCCGTGTTGGCTGCCTCCGCAGCCCAACTCTGTGCCATTGCCTGCACTGCCGCCTTACTGGCGCCATAGGCACCCCAGAACGGTTTTGGCTGATATCCAGCGCTTGCAGTCAGGATGATCGCCCGTCCGGCATCGGATTTCATCAACAGCGGTTCGACGCTGCGAATGACCCGCCAGGTCGACGTTACGTTCAGCGTCATGATCTTGTCGAAGGTGCGGGCCTCGAAATGGCCGATGGGTGAAAGCGGCCCGAGCATGGCTGCATTGGCGACCAGAATGTCGAGTTTTCCCCAGCGCTCGTGGATGGCGCCGCCGAGCGCGTCGATCGATTTCATGTCGGTGAGGTCTTGCGGCACAAGCGTTGCGCTTCCACCCTCGGCTTGGATCGCGTCATCGAGTTCCTCCAGACCACCGACCGTGCGGGCGACGGCCACGATATGAGCGCCGGCGCGCGCCAGTTCCAGGGCAGAGAAGTATCCAATGCCGCGCGAAGCCCCGGTCACCAGGGCAATGCGGCCGTTCAGGTCGGTCATGATGTTATCCGCTATGGGCAAGCAGGGAGAGCGTCCGCGTTGCGTCGGAGCCGTCCCGGTCTGTGAGGGCAGTCGGGTAGTCGCCGGTAAAGCAGGCGTCGCAAAACTGCGGACATTCGTTGTCGCGCGCCGGCAGGTTAACGGCCCGGTAGAGCCCGTCTATCGTCAAAAAGGACAGTGAATCGACGCGGATATAATCCTTCATCTCCTCGACAGTCATGCGTGACGCCAGCAATTTCGATTTTTCCGGCGTGTCGACGCCATAGAAACAGGAGGCGGCCGTCGGCGGCGATGCGATGCGCATATGAACTTCAGCTGCACCGGCATCGCGCACCATCTGCACGATCTTCTGCGATGTCGTTCCCCGGACGATAGAATCGTCCACCAACACCACGCGCTTGCCTTCGATCGCTCGGCGATTCGCATTGTGCTTCAGCTTGACGCCCATATGGCGGATGGAAGCTGTGGGCTGGATGAAGGTGCGACCGACATAGTGGTTGCGGATGATGCCAAGGTCGAAGGGCAGGGCGGCCTGCTGGGCGTAACCGATGGCGGCTGGTGTACCCGAATCCGGCACCGGAACGACAATGTCGGCATCGACTGGGCTTTCCTTGGCGAGTTCTGCGCCGATGTTCTTTCGGACTTCGTAGACGTTGCGGCCTTCGACGTTCGAGTCGGGCCGGGCAAAATAGACATACTCGAAAACGCAGAACCGGGATTTCTCCGGTCCGAACGGGAAATGGCTCTCCACACCCTGTTCGGTGATTACGACGACTTCACCGGCTTTGATATCCCGGACGTAGCGGGCGCCGATGATGTCGAGAGCGCAGGTTTCGGAGGCGAGTATATAGGCTCCATCGAGGTCACCCAGAACCAGCGGCCGGATGCCAAGCGGGTCACGGGCGCCGATCATCTTCTTGCCTGAAAGGCCCACCAGCGAATAGGCGCCCTCCAACTGGGTCAGCGTGTCGATGAACTTGTCGATCAACATCCGACCGTCACTCATCGCAATGAGGTGGAGCAAGGTCTCCGTATCCGATGTCGACGAAAAGATCGCGCCGCGCTGCTGCAGTTCGCGCTGTTTGGTCAGCGCGTTGGTAATATTGCCGTTGTGGGCGATTGCAAATCCGCCGCCTGCGAACTCGGCGAACAATGGCTGCACGTTGCGTAGGCCCTCGCCACCGGTTGTCGAATAGCGCGTATGCCCGATAGCCCGGCTGCCGGGCAGCCTGTCCAGAACCGATTGCTTGGTAAAGGTGTCACCGATCAGGCCGACATGCCGCTCGACGGAAAACTGGTGGCCGTCATAGGTAACGATACCTGCTGCTTCCTGGCCACGGTGCTGCAGGGCGTGCAGACCCAGAGTTACGACAGCCGCGGCGTCGGCCTTGCCAAAAATGCCGAATACGCCGCATTCATCGCGAAAGGCATCCGCCTCGTTGTCAGGAGTTGTGCACTCGGACTGTGCCATGGGCACGAGCCTCCTCGTCGCTTCCCGCACCGCCGTCGCTGAGTCCCTTGAGGCGGTCGAGAATGGTTGCGTCGGCATTTTCGGGAAGGATGTTGACCAGTTGATCGCCGATCGAATCGAGCAGCGGCTTGGATTTTGCATCGGCGACCCAGGCGGGTTGCTGAGGCCCGGCCACGAGCCAGTTGAAGAACAGCATCGCCACAGCCACCAGCAGGATGCCGCGGGCCGCACCGAACACGAAACCCAGCGTCCGGTCGAGTGCGCCGATGCGGCTGTCGATGACGAAATCGGCGATACGCATCGTCAGAACAGACACGATGATCAGCGTCACTAGAAAGATGATACCCGCGGACGCCGCCATGGCGATGGTCGCGTTTGGCGTGTAGTCGGCAATCAGCGGCATCAGCCGTGGGTAGAAGAAATACGCCGCGAGAGCAGCCGCAACCCAGGAGGCAACGGACAGAACTTCTCGCGAAAACCCGCGCACCATGGCGAGAACGGCGGAGAACAGTGTCACGCCGATGAGAATTCCGTCGAGCATGGTAATGGGCATGTATTCGAACCTCGAGCTTGGCCGGCCCAATCAGGCGCCGGTCGTGCTTGTCCTTTTACTCATCTTGCGATCCGGTCTCACTGGCGCGCGCTCCGGCGATGCTGACAACAAGGTCGGGTAGGGCTTTGACCATTTGCCACTGTCCTTTTGCACGAGCCGGCAGGTCCGCGGAACCATCGGGCAAAACCGCACGCCCGAAACCGAGTTTTTCGGCCTCTTTCAGGCGCTGCGCCGTATGCGCGACCGGCCGCACGGCACCCGAAAGACTTATCTCGCCGAAATAGACGCAATCGGCTGGAAGAGCAAGTCCAGCGAGTGATGAAACCAGTGCAGAAGCCACGGCCATATCCGCCGCCGGTTCGGAGATCCGGTAACCTCCGGCGACATTCAGATAAACGTCGTGTTGCCCCAGCCGCACGCCGCAATGGGCTTCCAGCACGGCGAGGATCATCGAGAGGCGTGCGGAATCCCAACCGACGACGGCGCGCCGCGGCGTCCCAAGGGTCGACGGCGCAACCAGCGCCTGCACTTCAACCAGCACCGGACGGGTGCCTTCCATGCCGGCAAAGACCGAAGCCCCGGGGGCGCTGTCATTGCGTTCTCCCAAAAACAGCTCCGATGGATTCGCCACCTCCCGCAGGCCGCGATCCGACATCTCGAACACCCCGATTTCATCGGTCGGTCCGAACCGGTTTTTGACGGTCCTGAGGATCCTGTAATGGTGACCCCGGTCGCCTTCGAAATAAAGCACACCGTCGACCATGTGCTCCACGACCCGCGGACCGGCAATCTGACCTTCCTTGGTGACATGACCGACGAGAATGACTGCGGACCCGGTCTTCTTGGCATAGCGGATCATGGCCTGCGCAGACGTGCGCACTTGCGTCACGGTACCGGGGGCCGATTCGGCCATGTCGCTCCACAAGGTCTGGATTGAATCGATGATCACCAGATCGGAGCGCTTTTCTGCCGCCAGCGTGGCCAGAATGTCCTCGACATTGGTCTCGGCGGCCAACTGCACATCGCAATCGGCCGCACCCAGCCTTTGGGCACGCAGGCGCACCTGTGCAATGGCTTCCTCACCGGACACGTAGATCACGCGATGGCCGCGGCGCGACAGCTCTGCCGCGGCTTGCATCAAGAGGGTCGATTTGCCGATTCCAGGGTCACCGCCGACGAGCATGGCCGAGCCGCGAACGATCCCGCCGCCGGTGACGCGGTCAAGCTCGGCAATCTCTGTGCGGATTCGCGGCGCATCCTCGATATCGCCCGAAAGCGATGTGAGCGCGACAGGAGTGCCCTTTCTGGCCTGTCGGCCCGGGCCGCCACCGATGCCGCCGGCCGGACTGTCTTCTACGATGGTGTTCCATGCGCCACAACCGTCACACTTCCCCGCCCAACGGGCGTGCACTGTACCGCAGCTCTGGCAAACGAATTGTGTTTTCTGGCGGGCCATCAATCAGTGCCATCCGCAGTCGATCGGCGGTAACTGCGGTGATAGCGGCCTCCCAGTGATGTCAACAATTCGTAGCCGATGGTACCTGCGGCTTCAGCGGTTTCAGCGATCGGTATATTGTGCCCGAACAGTTCGATGAACTCACCGGGTCGCAGCGCATCGACTGGAAGGTCGGTCGCATCGAACACGGTCATATCCATCGTAACGCGGCCGAGGACCGGCAACCGGTAGCCGCAGCAATATCCAGTGGCACCGGCTGTGCCGCCCTCCCGAAGTGGGGTACCGTGACCGGACACGGAGCGGTGGTAGCCGTCGGCATATCCGATCGAACATACGGCCAGGCGGCTGTCGCGTTCGAGTTGGTGTGCGGCACCATATCCGACTGTTTCACCGGCACGCGCCTGTCGTATCGTGATCACTCTGGCTTCCGCCGTCACCACTGGTTTGAGGCCGATCTGTTCATTCGGCGCTCCGCCGTAGAGGGCAATTCCCGGCCGCGTCAGGTCGAAGAGATAATCGTCGCCGAGAAGTATGCCGGCAGAGTTCGTAAGGCTCGCCTCCACGCCGTCGAACGCTGCTGCGATCGCTCGGAAATGATCGCGTTGAACCGAGTTGAGACTGTGGTCCGGTTCGTCCGCACAGGCCAGATGGCTCATTACCAGCACCGGCAAGAAGCCTGAAGGCCGTGTGATGTCATCTGCCAGCGTCAAAGCCTCGTCAACAGAAATGCCCAGTCGGTGCATTCCCGTGTCGACCTGCAGCGCGCACGGATGCTCCCCATGGTCGATGCAACTGGCGGTCCAAAGCGCCACCTGTTCCATGGATGCCAGGACAGGGACAAGGTCTGCGTCGCGACACGCGGCGTCGATGCCGGGCAGCATGCAGTTCATGACATAAACGCGCGCCTCGGGCGCGTACCGCCGTGTTGCCACGCCCTCGTGAACCGTCGCGACGAAGAAATCGCGGCACCCTGTTTCGTAGAGCGTGGTTGTAACCGGGCCGATGCCCAGCCCATAGCCGTCGGCCTTGACGACCGCAGCGCATCGGGCGGGGGAGGAAAGGTCCCGCAACACACGCCAATTGTCAGCCAGCGCGTCGAGGTCGATCAGCAGACGGGCGCCGAAACTATCGTCCCGTGTCGCGTCGAAGCCATCCTGCCAGTCGTTCAATGGTTGTCCCGATCCATCAGCCCGGATTCCGATTGTCCCGGTGGTTCCTACTCATGGCTGTATTGCAGATAGGAGTTGTCGGCAAGGTCCGAGAACCGGGTGTATTCGTCCTGGAAGCCGAGGGTTACGGTACCCGTGGGCCCGTGGCGCTGTTTGGCGATGATGACATCGGCCAAGCCCTTGACCTTTGTCATCTTCTCCTCCCAACGCAGGTATTCTTCGGTCTTGATGTCGCCTGAAACCTCTTCCGGGCTGCGCCGCGGTTCGGTGTTCTTGACGTAATACTCCTCGCGATAGACGAACATCACCACATCGGCGTCCTGCTCGATTGAGCCGGATTCTCGAAGGTCGGATAACTGGGGACGTTTGTCGTCGCGGTTCTCCACTTGTCGCGACAGCTGCGAGAGGGCGATGATCGGAACGTTGAGTTCCTTGCCGAGGGCCTTCAGCCCGGTCGTGATTTCGGTGATCTCCTGCACCCGGTTGTCGCCAGCTCGTTTGGAGCCGGTCATGAGCTGCACGTAGTCGACGACCAGAAGATCAAGGCCGCGCTGGCGCTTCAAGCGGCGCGCCCGGGCGGCCAGTTGGGCAATTGAAATGCCACCGGTCTGGTCGATGTAGAAGGGAATCTTCTGCATTGTCTGCGAACAGCCGACCAGCAGTTCGAAATCCGCTTCCGAAATGTCACCACGGCGGATTTTGGAAGACGAAATCTCCGTCTGTTCGGAGATGATTCTGGTTGCCAGCTGTTCCGACGACATCTCCAGCGAATAGAAGCCGACAACGCCGCCATTGACGGCCTTGACGCTGCCGTCGGCCTGGACTTCCGGTTCGTAGGCTTTGGCAATGTTATAGGCGATGTTGGTAGCGAGCGAGGTCTTGCCCATGCCGGGGCGTCCGGCAAGGATGATCAGGTCGGAGGGTTGCAAACCGCCCATCCGGGCATCGAGCTGACGAATGCCGGTGGAAACACCGGACAGGCCACCATCGCGCTGGAAGGCTGCGCCTGCCATGTCGATGGCCAGAGCAACCGCGTCGTTGAAGTCCTGAAATCCGCCGTCATATCGGCCGGTCTCGGCCAATTCGAAAAGCCGGCGTTCCGCGTCCTCGATCTGGTTTTGCGGCGGCATGTCGAGCGGCGCATCATAAGCGATATTGACCATATCCTCGCCGATAGTGATCAGCGAGCGCCGCAGGGCCAGGTCGTAGATCGCACGACCATAATCCTCGGCATTGATAATCGTGACGGCCTCGCTGGCCAGTCGTGCCAGATATTGGGCGATGGTCATTTCGCCGACCTTGTCGTCGGCCGGAAGGAAGGTCTTGATAGTGACAGGATTGGCCGTCTTGCCCATCCGGATGATGTCGCCCGCGACCTCGAAGATCTTTCGATGCAGGGGTTCGTGCAGGTGGCCAGGCTTCAGGAAGTCCGAGACCCGATAATAGGCTTCGTTGTTGACGAGAATGGCGCCGAGCAGAGCCTGTTCGGCCTCTACGTTTCCCGGTGCTTCGCGGTGCAGGTTACCTGCGTCACTGGTGTCCGCCTCGCTCAGCCGTTGTGCCGGGTCGCTCATCGCTCTTCCATATGTATCTTGGTCCGCATCAAGAGGGTCAGATATAGCGCCAAAGACACGGTTGATGAATCGTTAAAATTGTTCTTCAGCCCGATTGAGCGGACCATGCTCGATCTCCACAAGCCCCATGTGGAAAAGAAAATTATAGCTGATTCTGTTTGACTCAGGGGAGGGAATCGGCGGGCCGATTCCCTGACGCTACTCGGCCGACTCGCGGCGCTTTCTCCGGGCCGATGCGCTGGCTTTCTTGGCACGGTGTGGTGCCTTTTCACCGTCGCTCATGTAATCGCGGGTGAGCGGAACTGCACGCGGGTCATGGGCGAGTTGGATCTGGAAAACCACCAGATCCTGCCACCGGAAGGCCACTTCCGAAGAAGCCAGGTAGAAATCCCACATGCGGCAGAAGGCCTCGTCGTAAAGCTCGGCCGCCTTGTCCCAATGTTCGATGAAACTGGCCCTCCAGGCCTTGAGCGTTTCCGCATAGTGAAGCCGCAACACTTCGATATCGGTGACGATCAGCCCGGATCGTTCGATCGGAGCAATCACGTCCGAGAGGGACGGAATGTAGCCGCCTGGGAAGATGTACTTTTTGATGAACGGATTGGTCGGCGTCGGTGGCTCGGACTGACCGATCGTGTGCAAGAGCATCACGCCATCTCGCTCCAGCATCGCCGAACATTTGTCGAAATAGGTGCGATAATGCTTGCGGCCGACATGCTCAAACATGCCAACTGAGACAATGCGGTCAAATTTGCTGTCGAGTTGGCGATAATCCTGCAGCCGAAATTCGACCTGGCCCGCGAAACCGTCTTCACGGGCCCTTTGGGTGGATACGGCGTGCTGTTCGTCTGAAAGCGTTACGCCCGTCACATTGGCATTGAACTGGCGTGCGAGATGCAGGGCCATGCCACCCCAACCGGATCCGATGTCGAGAACCTTGAGATTCTCGCGGTCCATGATGAGCTTGGACGCGATGTGGCGTTTCTTCGCCAGTTGAGCCTGCTCGAGATCGTCAGAGGGATCCTGGAAATAGGCGCATGAATATTGCCGATCGGGATCGAGGAACAGATCGTAGAGTTCCCCGGACAAATCATAATGCTTCTGAACGTTGGAGCGAGACTTGCTCAACGTGTTCCATGACCCAACGGCTGTCGCCAGATGCCTCGCTTGCTGAAGGAACTTTTGCCAGTTCGACAGGGTGTACCGGTGCTCCCGAGCGTTGCGAAACGCCAGCTCGAGAAAGTCATAAACATCGCTGCTGGGAAACTCGATATCGCCATTCATATAGGCTTCGCCGAGTTTCAGGTTCGGGTCGAGAGCGATATCCCGGATCACTGCGTCGGTTTTGAACCGCAACGTCACCGGTTTCCCGGTTCCATCTCCGAATTTGAGGTTCGAGCCGTCAGCAAAGGCGATCGTCAGATCGCCGCTTTTTATGATGCCGCCAACCGCCGTCTTCAACAGTCCCTTCACGATCAAAACCCCAACAATAACAACAGCAAGACAAAGGTTTTGGTGTGCCTAATTGTAGCACCGATCTGTCAGGAATCCAGTAGTGCCCACAACTGGGGCATGTTGAGGGCGGCGTAACGCAGCGAAATCCGACCGTTTCGGGGCAAAAAAAGCCCGGCGCGAGGCCGGGCTTCGGAACAAGAGGAACGAAAGCGGGTCAGGCTTTTGTTTCTTCCTCGCCGGCTTCCTCATCGGCGCCGGTTTCTTCGGCATCGGCGGCTTCCGGCTCAGCCTCTTCGGCAGCCTCGTCCGCGGCTGCGTCATCCTCTGCGGTGGTGAATTCGACGCCTTCTTCGAACAGTTCCTCGGCGCTGACCTCACCTTCTTCTTCGTCGGTGCCGTAGATCGCGTCAGCCGACGTCAGGTCTTCACCCTTGGCCTGCCGTTCTGCTTCGTCCGCCGAGCGGGCAACGTTCAACTGAACAGCGACCTCGACTTCAGCATGCAGCGAAATGATCACTTCATGAATGCCGATGGACTTGATCGGAGCCCGCAGCTCGACCTGGCTGCGGCCAATGGTGAAGCCTTCTTCCTCGAGCAGGGCAACAACATCGCGTGCGGCCACCGAACCGTAGAGTTGACCGGTTTCCCCCGCGGCGCGGACAACCACGAAGGACTTACCGTCCATCTTGTCGGCGACCTGCTGAGCTTCGTTCTTGCGCTCGAGGTTGCGAGCTTCAAGCTGTACACGATCGGCTTCAAAACGCTCGCGATTGGCATCGTTGGCGCGCAGCGCCTTGCCCTGCGGCAGCAGGTAGTTGCGTGCATAGCCGTCGCGTACTTTGACGACGTCACCCATCTGACCGAGTTTGGCGACGCGTTCCAGGAGGATTACATCCATTTTGGTTTCCTTTCAGAAGAGATTTATTGAGGTTGATTGTCGTTTGAGCCCGCGCTTGAGAGCGGGCTTGTGCGGGCTGTTTCCAGCAGACCCGCAAAAAGAAAAAGCAGCAGCGGCAGCGGAAAGAACATGATCACTGCCGCGTAGCTGAGCCACAGAGCCATAGGACGCCAGGGGCGACCCATCGTCCAGCTATGCATCATCGCCAAACCGGCCAGGATGAAGCCGCCGGCGAACCCGCCGGCCACCGTTGCCCCGACTAGCCCAAGCGTTCCGCCAGCCAGACTGAGCAGCAGTCCTGCACCGAGCGCCAGCAGGGCCAGGCGCGACATTCTCAGGGCCACCGGAATGAGATCGGCTGGTCGCTTCGCCTGCCCGGAAGCGCGGACCACCGCTGAAGCGATGTACCAGGCGCTGAACAGAATCATGACCTGCATGGATGCGTACACCGCCGGAAGCAGGCGGGTCATGAAGGAGACCATCTCGGCCCGGTCGGCGCTACCGGGCTGAAAGTCCGCGTTCTGCTCCTGAATCATTGAAAACAGGGAATCAACGACTTCACCGACAATGGCCTCGCCATAACCGGCGACTGCTCCTGCAACAATCAGCGAGGCAGTAAGCAGGCCACACAGGTGAAGCATGATGTCCGACAGCGGAAACCACGCCAACTGTCCCTGCGGACCACCGAGTTCCTCGGCTGGACGCGCCAGATTGCTCAAGTGTGCGATCCAGGCAGCTGGCACCAATGTTGTGATTGCCACCATGAGGGCGGATAGAGGGGAAAGGACGACGGCGATGATGGCGGTGCCGGTGACCACGGCAATGCCGCCCGCGACATTTGACCAACCGAGACCGGCAATCAACACTGGTAATGTCGCGAAGATCGAGAGCAGAACCGACAACGCAGTCATGTTTCCGGGTCCCAGCACCAGAAGTGCCGAGGCCAGACCGGCAACAAGGCCGACGAGAAGCGATTGCGGTTTGACGTTCATCGTGGCGCTGTCCTGCTTGTTCAAGCAGTTAGAGGCGTTTGCGGACTCAATTTCTGAGGAGGCCGAAACACCCCAACTCGGGGTTTTGTAACGCCTTCCGTGCCCATCACGAAAGGGAGCAGCCGGGGCGAACCCCGGCTGAAACAGTTGAACCTACTTCACCAGGTACGGCAACAGGCCGAGGAAGCGGGCGCGCTTGATGGCACGAGCCAACTCGCGCTGCTTCTTCTGGCTGACGGCGGTGATGCGGGACGGAACGATCTTGCCGCGCTCGGAAATGTAGCGTTGCAGCAGACGAACGTCCTTGTAGTCGATCTTCGGAGCATTGGCGCCGGAGAACGGGCAGGTCTTACGGCGGCGATGGAACGGCCGACGGGTCGGAATCTGATTGATATCAACCATGGTGTCTCTCCCTTAGCGGCGGTCTTCACGCGGCCGGCGCGGGCCGTCGCGGTCGCCACGGCGCGGACGGTCGTCGCGGTCGCGCTTCTGCATCATGATCGACGGCCCTTCTTCGTGGGCGTCGACGCGGATGGTCATGTAGCGAAGCACATCTTCGTTGATGCGCATCTGTCGTTCCATCTCCTGCACGGCCGCGGCCGGTGCATCGATGTCCATCAGCGTGTAATGCGCCTTGCGGTTCTTGTTGATGCGGTATGAGAGGGACTTCAGTCCCCAGCTTTCCGTGCGCCCGACCGATCCGCCATTTTCTTCGAGTACGCCCTTGAACTGTTCAACGAGCGCTTCGACCTGTTGGCTGGATACGTCTTGCCGGGCAAGGAACACATGTTCGTAAAGTGCCATGAATGACTTGCCTTTCCTTTGCGTTGTGTTCGCTGGATCCCGGAAATCGGCGGCTAAGCCTCAACGACCCTCCGTCGGTCCTGGACCGATTGGAAAGGCGCTGATATCGAGACGGTCGAGAGCGGAGACACGGGAGGCCGGAAATCTGTTTTTCCTGGCGCCCGACGCAAAGTCGGACGGCCCTCCGTTCAGCCCCCAGCCAGATGACCGGGTCATTCGAACAGCGCGCTTATACGGGTTTTTCGGCAAGATGCAAGTCTTCTGCCAAAATGGGGCCGGTGAGATCGATGGCGCCGAGCGTCTTCCCGTTGGTCGAGCGCGATTTCTTTGCTATGGCTGGCCGAAAAAGAGGAGATGCGCATGACCGCTAAACGCCGGCAGACCGACCTCGTCATGGTGGTAACCAGCGATATAGCTGGTCAGTTGCGCGGCAAGGCCACCCCGCTACAGAACCTGCAATCGCGCCAGAACATCGGCGTCGGTTGGACCCCGACCAACACGTTCATTACCTCCTTTGGACCGATTGCCGATGGTCCTTGGGGCGCATTCGGCGATCTGATGCTGAGACCTGATCCGTCAGCGATGGTCGACCTGAATTTACCGGATTTCGGCATCAACGAGTGCTTTTGTATCGGTGATGTGTTCAAACTCGACGGCGATCCGTGGGAATGCTGCCTTCGCGGTCAGCTCAAGTCCGCCATCCAGCGCCTGGAGGAACGACACGGCCTGAGGGTGACCGCGGCGTTCGAACACGAATTTCATTATTCGGGGACCGAGGAGCAGCCCGGTCTGGGTTACGCGTTGCGGGCATTGCGCCGCATGGGCGAATTTCCCGATCGGTTGATGGACGTGCTCGCGCGGGCGGGCCTGACACCGGATACGTTCATGCCTGAATACGGACCGGGTCAGGCCGAAGTGACGATCGCTCCGGCCGATGCGCTGCGGGCGGCGGATGAAGCGGTCATTCTCCGCGAGGTGACGAGGGCGGTGGCGCGCGGTCTGGATGCCCGCGCAAGCTTCACACCGATCGTTGATCCTGCCGGCGTTGGAAATGGCGTTCACCTGCACTTCTCGTTGAAGGATCTGAACGGCAATCCAGTCAATTACGAACAATCAGGCCCGCACGGGGTTGCTGAAAAAGCCGGCGCATTCGTTGCAGGTATCCTCAAGCACATGCCGGCTCTGATCGCCATGACCGCCTCGTCGGTGCCGTCCTACCTCCGCTTGACACCGCATCGCTGGAGCGCGGCCTTCAACAATTTCGGCCTGCAGGATCGCGAGGCCGGAGTTCGCATTTGTCCGGTCTTCAAGTCGCTGCCGGACGACGATGTCTCTGGGAAGTTCCATTTCGAGTATCGCGCCGCCGATGCCGCGGTAAGCCCCTATCTGCTGTTCGCAGCCCTCATCAACGCGGGCCTCGATGGGCTGGACAACAAGTTGGCTGTGCCGATCATTACGACGGAGGATCTCACCACGTGGGACGATGCCGCTCTTGCGGATGCCGATATCGTTCGTTTGCCGAACCAACTCGCCGCAGCGCTCGACAAACTGCAGGAAAGCGAGTGGGCAAAGGCCGCCTTTGGCGACACCCTGGTCGATGCGTTTTTGCGTCACAAACGCTGTGAGATCGAGATCATGGAAGGTCTGACCGAAGAAGAGATCTGTGCGAGATACGCCGCTGCCTATTGATTAGAGCGGTCGGCCGCGACCCGTTGAGGGGCGACCGACCACCAGACCTAGGTGTCAGCAACAGCTTTGCGCAGTTGGTCGAAATGCTCGTCCCAGCCGTCGTCGAAAGCCATCAAGAGACGCATTGTCTGTTCTCCGGCGGCCTCCTCGATGCCTTCGTGGGTCAACGATAGTCGAGTACCGCCCGCTGCTTCCTCGAGTATCCAGGTCAGCTTGGTTTCCGCGTCTCCGAGCGGCTTGACCATGAACGTGCATTCCATTCGATTTGGTTCATCCATGGACAGAACGCGGCCCCAGATTTGACGGATGCGAGACCCGTCATCGCCAATTCGGTAGAGCTCGTAGGCCTGTCCCTCCTGTAGGTCATCGTCGCTGCGATGATACCATTTGGCGAGCTTTTCCTTCTGTGTCAGGAACGACCAAACGGTTTCCCGGGAAGCGTTGAAAAATACGGTTTTGGTGATGACGTCGGACTTCATTTCCTCTTCTCCTCTTCGTCGACGGCTTTTTGCAGGGCTTGCAGACGGTCGTCCCAAAAAGCGTCGAAATAGCTCAACCAGTCGGCAGCGGGTTTCAGTCCGGCCGGGTTGAACCGGTTGACGCGCTCCCGTCCCCGGGGGTGAACGGAAATCAGATTGCCTTCCTGCAGAATGACAAGGTGCTTCTTCACCGCCGCACGGGTGATGTCGTAACGGCCGGCAACGTCGCCGATGGTCATGTCCTGGCGGCTCAGCAACATCAGGATGTCGCGGCGGGTGGTGTCCGCAAGGCCGCGAAATGCGCCCTGAAGACTGTCGTTTTGCGAAGCGATCATTGGGCTACCGGCCGGAAATCGAATTTTCCGTCCTGGTACAGGAACGTGACGCAGTCGGTCGCCGAAACGCATTTGCTGATATGCGGAAGGTCCTTTGGAATCCGGTAGAAGGAACCTTCCCGAAGGATTGTTTCGGTGGCATCGGACCCAAGTGCGGTGTGAACCATTGCTCCTGAAACAACCACACCGAACATGTCAGCGGATTTGGTGTGCGCAGGGCTCACCAGTCCGGCGGGGAGACGAACCATCGCCATGTAAGGTTCGGCAAAGCGGTCGCCGATCAGCGGGGCGAAAGCCACTCCCTCGGGTGTTTTCTGCCACGCCAGTTGCTCGGGGCTCAGATTTGTCACGCCACCTTCTGCCGCCAGGCAGGGGGCGGAAATGGTGAGTACCGCAATGGCGGTCTTTGCAATTTTCAACATAGGCTGCTCCATATAAAACCAAAAGGTATCATTTAAATGCGATACCAAAAGGTATTATGTCAAGCCTTTCCAGACACTTTTTTGAATTGGGGTCGGGAGAGGGAACCGTAAGCCGTCAGTCAGACAGATGCGCGACGATCGCCCGCCATTCTTCTTCGATGTTGGTGGTGCTTTGCGGGACACCGGCACTGCGGTACCAATAGGCGGCATTGGGCTGGTCACCCTCAATCAGGTGCGCCAACGCGTGAACCAGATCATAGGAGGATGTACCCTCTGCGGTCTGGCAGATTTCATGCGCCCGGATCCAACAATCACCCATTTGCAGGTCGCCTTTTTTGAGCCACCAAAGGGCTTGCAGGGGTGCCGAAAGTCCGGCTGGCGGCGAATCGAGCGACTGGCTGTCGAGAATCCGATTGTTCATTGGCTGGTTCCGGTTTGGGAGGCAAACGGTCAGGCTGTGTTTTCCATGATGCCTTTTCGCAGCGCAACCGGCAACATTGGCAGGGGCAGCGTCTACTTCTTGCGATAAAGCAGCCAGTCCTTGAACGCTTTGCCATTGCCAGCGGGAATCTCCGAGAATTTCGTTACTCGGTTGCGTCCACTGTTCTTGGAGGCGTAGAGCGCCTGATCCACCTTGCGGTAAAGTTCATTGGGATCGGTCGCTTCCGATGCCATGCAGAGCCCTAGTGACACGGTCACTGGCCCATAGTTCACGCCAGATTTGTTGTTTATGAACTTTTGGGCTTCAACAGCGCTTCGAATGGTCTCTGCGCTGCTGGAGGCTTCTTCTTCCGTTGTGTTTTCCAAAGCGACGGCAAACTCTTCGCCGCCGATGCGAGCAACAAAAGCGTCCTTATCCAGGGAGGCTCGGATGATTCCGGCAACGTAAGCCAAAATCTTGTCGCCTACTATATGGCCGTGGGTATCGTTGATCCGCTTGAAATGGTCGATGTCGGCAAAAATGAGAGCCGAGTACATCGCTGTCTTCTTGTCGCTGCCGAGTTCGGCAATATGGGCATCGAAGGCCCTACGATTGGCCAATTTGGTCAATGAATCGGTATTGGCCAGTCTCTTGTAGCGATCGAGTTCGACCTGGATGCTGTGGATTTCCGCCGACGTCTCGTTCATCGACGTCACGACCTGCTTGCCATGTTTGATGGTGGTGTCCGTTGCATCCGACAGCAGGCTAACGATCTGCGTAATCAATTGGCGGCTCTGACCACTTGGCCCGGACATCTTCTGTGACGTGTCTCCGAGAACCCGTCCGTAACTTTGCAGCGACGCCTGCTCTCGGCGCAGAAGGTTGAGGACCTCAGTTACCTGAAGGGCCATTTTGTCCCTTGCTTCTTCCATCACGCCTTCACCGTGATGGTGGGCAAAAAACGCTCGGCCCAGCGTATCCAGGTCGTCCTGCGTGGCGCCGCTGCCCAGCTTGTTCAGCTGGTCCTGCAATCTCTTGTCGGTACCTGTGGCGGCCTCGTAGAAGAGCTCGTAGTTGCGAGGCAGACCGGCCGCGCCGAACTCGTTCATCATCTGGACGACCTGGGTCGCGATATCAGTCATGGCATCTTCGCCGGTAAATCCGCAAATGGGTGGGCAGTTGGAAAACTTCCCCATAAATCTATTGGAATTACGGTAAATAATTTGCAAATGAGCGCCCATTTTTGCTTTGTACGCAAGGGTTGAAACCGGGCGGCGTTTCTACCTGGATCAAAGCTCAAGACATCCGCATTGAGCGTCCAGCCAAGTCCAGGTGTGATTGCCGGTATCGACCCATTGCGCTTGACTTCGCGCCGGTTCGGTGGTGAGAGGCGGCGGATTGAATTGGGGACCATGCGACATGAGCACAGCATTCACCTTTCCCGGGCAAGGAAGTCAGACCGTTGGCATGGGCAAGGACCTTGCAGACGCTTTTCCAGCGGCGCGAGCGGTTTTTGAAGAGGTCGATGAAGCCCTGGGCGAAAAACTGTCTTCCCTGATGTGGGAAGGTGAGATCGAAGAACTCACTCTAACGGCAAACGCGCAGCCTGCCTTGATGGCTGTATCGCTGGCTGCTGTCCGCGCGTTGGAGGCTGGTGGATTCGATCTGGCCACCAAAGTCTCCTATGTTGCGGGTCATTCTCTTGGCGAATATTCAGCTCTTGCGGCGGCCGGAACCTTCACCGTTGCGGACGCAGCTCGACTGCTGAGAATTCGCGGCAATGCAATGCAGGATGCGGTGCCGGTGGGGCGGGGCGCGATGGCGGCCATTATCGGGCTTGATCAGACCGAGGTTGAGGCGATCTGTGTGGAGGCCGCCAAAGATGGTGGCGCCTGCCAGATTGCCAACGACAATGGTGGTGGGCAGTTGGTCGTTTCCGGATCGAAAGGTGCTGTGGAACAGGCCGCTGAACTGGCAAAAGAAAAGGGCGCCAAGCGTGCCCTGTTACTACCGGTTTCGGCACCGTTTCATTCCGAACTGATGCAGCCCGCCGCCGAAACGATGCAGGCAGCCCTTCAGGAGGTCGAAATGAACGCTCCTGTCGTGCCGCTGATCGCCAATGTGCTTGCCACGCCGGTCTCGGAGCCCGCGGAGATTGCCGGGTTGCTTGTTCGCCAGGTGACCGGTCGGGTACGTTGGAACGAGACCATTACCTGGCTTGCCGCCAATGATGTGCACGATGTCTACGAAGTCGGTGCAGGCAAGGTGTTGACCGGACTTGCCCGGCGCATCGATCGTTCGGTCGCCGGCAAGGCGATCAACACACCGCAGGATATTGAAGATCTGTTGATCAACTGAACAGAGCCCTTTGCGGGCTCTCGATACGTCAGCGAGGAATTGCGCCATGTTTGATTTGACCGGCCGAAAGGCTCTCGTCACCGGAGCGTCCGGCGGAATCGGTGAAGCAATCGCCAGGCTTCTGCATTCGGCAGGGGTGACCGTGGGTTTGCACGGAACCAGAAAGGAAAAGCTCGACTCTCTTGCAGCTGAGTTGGGTGACCGGGTTCACGTCTTTCCCGCCAACCTTTCGGATCGGGAGGCGGTAAAGGCGCTGGCAAAATCTGCCGAAGAGACACTCGAAGGCGTGGAAATTCTCGTCAACAATGCCGGCATTACCCGCGACGGATTGTTCGTTCGCATGTCTGATGAAGACTGGGATGCTGTCCTTAACGTCAACCTCACGTCGGTCTTTCAACTGACCCGCGACTTGACCCATCCGATGATGCGTCGCCGCCATGGTCGCATCATCAACATCACCTCGGTGGTCGGCGTAACGGGCAACCCGGGTCAGGCGAACTATTGCGCATCCAAAGCCGGGCTGATCGGTTTTTCCAAGTCGCTTGCGCAGGAAATTGCGTCCCGCAATGTCACCGTGAACTGTGTCGCGCCCGGATTTATCGAATCGGCCATGACGGACAAGCTAAACGACAAGCAGAAAGACGCCATCATGGGCGCGATCCCGATGCGTCGGATGGGAACGGGCGCTGAAGTCGCGTCCTCCGTGGCCTATCTCGCATCTGATGAAGCCGGCTACATTACCGGCCAGACGATCCATGTGAATGGTGGAATGGCGATGATCTAGTGTCCTGAATCTGAAGTTCGCCTCATTGTGCAGCGTGCTCCGAACGAACTTCAGATCCACCACACTAGGCTGCAATCTGCGCGTCCGTTTGCCGCCTTCATTGCAACCGCCTGGTTAAGACGCAACCCGCTTTGAAAATTGGGACTTTGCGGGCGGCACAAACCGTGTTAATGGCCGCAGCCATTGCAGGAACCGACGGTTTCGACGGGGAGTGCAGCGCCGGGGAAAACGGGAAATCCACAGTCCCGTATTTTGACGGGACGTATGCGCCGAATTATAAGGCGCTTGAACTTGATTGAGAGATCGCATGCCGCTATCCAAGGCATTGCATAACGTATAGGGGTCGAGGATACCGACATGAGCGATATCGCAGAACGCGTTAAGAATATTGTTGTCGAGCATCTTGGCGTGGACGCCGAGAAGGTGACGGAAGGCGCGAGTTTCATCGACGATCTCGGTGCCGACTCCCTGGACACTGTCGAGCTGGTTATGGCTTTTGAAGAAGAGTTCGGCGTAGAAATCCCGGACGATGCGGCAGACACCATTCTGACGGTTGGCGATGCGGTCAAATACATCGAGAAGTCGCAAGGCTGACTTCCCTACGGGGACCGATCCGGCTCCCCGATCGCCATTTGGCATGTGGACTCAGGATCATATAGACTACATTCAGCAGCCCGGGATTTTTCCGGGCTGATTGGTATTTGCGTTTGATTCGCCGGGCACAGGCCGGGTTTGGATCACACAGGCCGTGGGCCAGAGACAGTGCAACAGATTGGGGACAGCATGAGGCGCGTCGTTATCACCGGGACCGGAATGGTATCTCCGCTTGGCGACGGAACCGAGGTTACCTGGAAGCGGCTCGTTGCTGGCGAAAACGCCGCCTCCCGAATCGAAAGTTTCGAAACTGACGATCTCGCAGTCAAGATCGCCTGCAGCATCCCATTGGGCGATGGAAGCGACGGCACCTTCAATCCGGATACTTATTGGGAACCCAAGGAGCAGCGCAAGGTCGATCCGTTCATCACCTATGCTGTGGCCGCGGCGGATCAGGCTCTGGCGGATGCACGCTGGGCGCCTGAGACCGACGAAGACCAGATTGCGACCGGGGTTTTGATCGGATCCGGCATCGGCGGATTGCAGGGCATTATTGAAGCTGGCGAAACACTGCGCGATCGCGGACCTCGGCGCATATCTCCTTTCTTCATTCCAGGCCGGTTGATCAATCTCGCTTCGGGCCAGGTCTCCATCAAACATCGGCTTCGCGGGCCCAACCACGCTGTTGTGACCGCTTGCTCCACCGGAGCTCACGCGATCGGCGACGCGACTCGGTTAATTGCGCTGGGTGATGCGGATGTCATGGTTGCCGGCGGTGCAGAATCACCCATTTGCCGTATCTCGCTGGCCGGATTTGCCGCGTGCAAGGCCCTTTCGACCAAGTACAACGACGACCCGCAAAGTGCCTCGCGTCCTTATGACATCGACCGGGACGGCTTCGTCATGGGAGAAGGTGCCGGCGTCGTGGTGCTGGAGGAATTGGAACACGCGCAGGCCCGAGGCGCGACGATTCTTGCCGAAGTCGTTGGCTACGGACTGTCGGGCGACGCTTATCACATAACGGCTCCGTCCGAGGATGGAGAGGGGGCCTACCGCTGCATGCAGTCTGCAATGAAGCGTGCGGGCATTTCTGCAGCCGACATCGACTATATCAACGCGCATGGTACTTCGACCATGGCCGATACGATTGAGCTGGAAGCCGTTGAACGTCTGGTCGGAGACGCCGCCGATTCAATCTCGATGTCATCGACTAAGTCGGCTATCGGCCACCTCCTGGGTGCTGCTGGCGCGGTTGAGGCGATCTTCACAGCGCTCGCAATTCGCGACAACGTCGCGCCACCGACGCTGAATCTCGACAACCCTTCGGTCGAAACACCGATCGATCTTGTACCCAAAGTAGCGCGCAGCCGTGAAATCAATGTTGCGCTTTCAAATTCGTTCGGTTTTGGGGGTACAAACGCTTCACTGGTCTTGCGCCGGTTTGAAGGCTAGAGCATATTTTCGCCAAGTTGACCCATTCTGAAAGGGGCGGGGCGCGCTCCGACGCATACTTGTTTCTGAATTCCGGAAGCGAAGTTGTATCGGTTGGAACCGATGTAGCAGCGTGGTTCCTGTTCAGGTCGCATCGCAGAAGCGTCCATTGCGGGCGGCGGACGATTGCAGCCCTGACGACGGAAATTTGGGGTGACGATGGTGACGCCGTTCCCATAATCGACGGCTAGCTATCTGTTGCCACATTCATTGCCATAGTGTCGGCAGAGCCTGGCAGTTGAGAATAGAGAGCGAATGGTGAGTGACCGTAGATTTCCGGACGATGATGTCGGTTTTGGTGGAACCGGCTCCAACGGTCCGATTTTTCCACAGTCAGCGAGGCAGGCGCTGAAACCTCAGGAGGCGCCACAGCCGCCGAAGCGCTCTGAACGCGCCCGCAGCCAGTTCGTGGTTTTCCTGAATTTCATGATGTCGCTGGTGGTTTTCCTGGTCATTGCCGCTGCCGGGGCCGTCTATTTCGGCTCCCTGAGGTTCGAGGAACGCGGACCGTTGGCCAGCAACACCAACGTGCTTATTCGCGAGGGCGCCAGCGTCGGCGAGATCGCCACCAATCTGCAAAGGCGCAATGTCATTACGGATGCACGCATTTTTCGCCTGGGTGTGCGGGCGTACATGCCGAATGATTCGCTGAAAGCCGGAGAGTACGAGATAAAGGCCGGTTCTTCGATGCATGAGGTAATGGAACTCTTGCGTTCCGGAAAGTCGATCCTTCACTCGATCACTTTGGCCGAGGGATTGACGGTCGCTCAGACGTTCAAGACTTTGGCGAACAATCCGGAGTTGACGGGGGACTTGCCTGAGAACCTGCCGCCAGAAGGTTCGCTCCGACCCGAAACCTACAAGTTCACCCGTGGAACGACGCGCCAGGAGATCATCGATCAGATGAGGGCCTCACAAAGCTCGCTTGTCGATCAGATCTGGGCGCGGCGCAGGGATGGATTGCCAATCAATAGCAAAGATGAGTTGGTGATTCTCGCAAGCATCGTGGAGAAGGAAACCGGACGTGCGGACGAGCGCTCTCTTGTCGCTTCCGTTTTCCTCAACCGTCTTGAACGGGGAATGCGTCTGCAGTCGGATCCCACCATCATATACGGGATCTTCGGTGGTGACGGAAAACCGGCCGACCGGCCGATCTACCGATCCGATATCGACAAGCCAACGCCCTACAACACGTATGTCATTGACGGTCTGCCCCCAACGCCGATCGCCAATCCGGGTCGTGCGGCGCTGGAGGCGGTGGCCAATCCATCTAAAACCAACAACATCTTTTTTGTAGCGGACGGCACGGGAGGGCACGTATTTGCCGAAACGCTCGAGCAGCACAACGCCAATGTGCAGCGTTGGCGCAAGATCGAGGCGGAGCGTGCCAAGGAAAAGGAAAAAGCTAACCAGTAGGTTAGTCCGGCTCGACCGCTGCGTCGATAGGCCGGGGAATGGGGCATGACACTGCAATCAATGACCGGATTCGCCCGCGCCGACGGCAGTGTCGGCGCATTTCGATGGGCGTGGGAAGCGCGTTCCGTCAACGGTCGCAGCTTCGACCTTCGTTTGCGTTTGCCGCCCGGATTTGAACGCCTGGATCCGACCATTCGAAAGGCAGTGTCATCGGCTGTCCAACGGGGAAACCTTCAACTCACATTGACGATATCGCGCGATGAAACGCCGTTGCAGCCGGTGGTCAACGAGGCGGCGCTTAATGCCATTATTGAGTTGGTCGAGCGATTGGCCGATCGGGTAGATGCTGCCCCGCCAACTCTGGATGGATTGCTCAATGTGCGCGGTGTTCTTGAGGTGCGGGAGCCGGACCTCGATCCAGAGGACGCCCGGTCGGAAGAAGAGGCAATCATCGATGGTTTGAAGTCCGCGGTCGCCGGGCTTGTCGAGATGCGCGAGGCCGAGGGAGAAAAGATCGGCTCGTTCCTGTTGTCCCAGATCGATGGTGTCGAGGCGCTGGTACAGCGCATAGACGCCGATCCGTCGCGCCAGCCGGATGCCATCGTTGAAAGGCTCGCAGCGCAAGTCAAATTGCTGCGGCAGGCTGATGGAGGGCTGGACGAGAACCGCCTCCATATGGAAGCTGCAATTCTAGCTGCAAAGGCCGATCTGCGCGAGGAGATTGACCGCCTGGCGGCCCATGTGGAGGCCTGTCGAGAGCTTCTGGGGGAAGGTGGCGCAATTGGTAGAAAACTTGATTTCATAGCGCAGGAATTCAACCGTGAAACCAACACGATCTGCTCCAAGTCCAACGCCGCGTCAGTGACTGCGCTCGGTCTTGAGTTGAAGGTTCTGATCGATCAGTTCCGCGAACAGGTTCAGAATCTGGAGTAGCCCATGGCGCAGGACCACCTTGCATCTTCCAAAATTCAGCGCCGAGGTCTCATGCTGGTTTTGTCTTCGCCCTCAGGCGCCGGCAAGTCGACCATCGCACGAAATCTCCTTGAAAGTGACGGGGAGTTCAGTCTGTCCGTCAGTGTTACAACCAGGCCGCGCCGGGGCAGCGAAATCGACGGCGTTCACTATCGTTTTCTTTCCGATGTTGATTTTGGGCGCCTGCGCGACACGGATGCGCTGCTGGAATGGGCGGAGGTGCACGGAAACCACTACGGGACTCCGCGGGAACCGGTTGAGCGGTCGATGGCGGAGGGGCGTGATATGCTGTTCGACATCGACTGGCAGGGTGCGTTGCAGTTGCAGGAAAAGATGCCGGCCGACGTCGTGTCGGTCTTCATCCTGCCTCCGTCTCTCGGTGAACTTAAATCGCGCTTGCAACGGCGGGCCGAGGATGCAGAGGATGTCATCCGCACCCGCCTCGAAAACGCCAAGACCGAGATGGAGCATTGGCGCGACTACGATTACGTCGTCATCAATGATGACCTTGACCGGGCCTATTCAGCGGTCAAATGCATCGTCCAGGCAGAAAGGCTGCGCCGCGATCGGCGACCGGGTCTGTTCGACTTCGTCAGCGGACTGCTCGAAGAAGATGTAGCTGATTCCTAACTGAGCGCGTTCGCGAGGCTGCAAAATTCTTCAATGCTGAGGGTTTCGGCTCTGCGGCGCGGGTCGACGCCGCAAGACTCCAGCAAAGACTGGCCTCCCAGTGGCTTGAGGCTCTGGCGTAGCATCTTGCGGCGTTGGCCGAAGGCCGCTCGTGTCACCTGTTCCAGGGCACTGGAACGACAGGCCAGCGGAGTTTGGATCGGCTCGATGTGCACAATGCTCGACGTGACTTTGGGCGGCGGTGTGAAGGCTTTGGGCGGAACATCGAAGGCGATGTTCGAATGCGTGCGCCATCCGGCCAACACACCCAGCCGGCCGTAAGCGGCAGTTCCGGGCGCAGCCACAATGCGCTTCGCTACTTCCTTCTGAAACATCAAAGTGAGCGCCTCAAAAAAAGGCGGCCAGGGTTCGCTGAGCAGCCAGCCTACCAGCAATTGAGTTCCGATGTTGTAAGGCAGATTGGCAATGACCCTTGTTTTGTGGCCATCGGCAAGCTCGCGGTAATTGATCGTCAGAGCGTCACCCTCAATGACATGAAGCCGTCCAGGATAGTGCGCGGATATCTCAGCCAATGCTGGAATGCAGCGACTGTCGCGTTCGATTGCAATGACCTGACTGGCGCCGCTGGCGAGCAGGGCCCGTGTCAATCCACCGGGGCCGGGGCCAACCTCGACAATCGTCAGTCCTTCCAGAGAACCTCCGGAGAGGGCGATCTTGCGAGTCAGATTGAGATCGAGCAGGAAATTCTGGCCGAGTGCCTTCCGTGCATCCAGCCCGTGCCGTGTAATGACGTCGCGTAGCGGCGGCAATCCGTCAACGGCGGTCATTGGAAGAGATGGCCGCGTTGTCGGCCATGGTCTGCGCAAGACGCACGGCTGCGATCAGGCTGCTGGCTCTCGCAATGCCCTTGCCGGCAATGTCAAAGGCAGTGCCATGGTCAGGAGAGGTTCTGATGAAGGGTAAACCGAGCGTCACGTTCACTGTATCATCAAACCCGAGCGCTTTCGCGGGTATCAAAGCCTGATCGTGGTACATGCACAATGCCGCATCGTAACGTTCGCGAGCCGCGTCATGAAACATGGTGTCGGCGGGCAGCGGACCGGAAGCGTCTATACCCACATTTTTCAGCCTTTGGACAGCCGGCGCGACGATGTCCGCATCTTCCGTACCCAACGCTCCGGATTCGCCTGCATGTGGATTGAGGCCGGCGACGGCGATCCGCGGATTGGCGATCCGAAACCAGGTCACAAGGTCCGCCGCAACTATTTTGCCGGTCTCGACAATTTCATCCGTCGTCAGGCGTTCGGGAACCTCCCTTATTGGCATGTGAATTGTAACAGGAACCGCACGCAACAGCGGGCCGGCGAGCATCATGACCGGACGAATGGATTTGCCTGTGACGCGTGTGGCAAGTTCGCCCAGAAACTCGGTGTGACCGGGAAACTTGAACCCGGCCGCATAGAGCTGTGACTTTGCTATCGGGTTGGTCACCATTGCTGACGCATAGCCGTCAGCGACGAGTGACACAGCCCTTTCAATCGATTCCAACACTGCAGCGGAGTTCCCGCTATCAGGATGGCCAGCTTCTGCTCTCACAGAACTCTTGAGCGTCGCAACGACGAGCGCATTTTCCGGCCAATCGTCAGACCGGTGTGGATCTGCTTCGACGATCGGCACGCTAATGCCAAGCTGGTCGGCGCGATTTGCCAGCAGGGAAGGGCATGAGAGCACGAAAAACCTGGGCAGGCCCAGGGCTTGCCGCTGCTGCCAAAGCGACAGGGTCAGGTCCGGTCCGATACCGGAGGGATCACCCATCGTTACAGCAATCGGCGGTGTTGTTTCTGCCGCCGGCTTAGTCTGCTGTCCTGAACTCAACGGTAGCTGATGCGAGCCTTTTCCCGCAACTCGGCCAGGTACTTCGCACTGTTGGCGTTTTCGCTTGCCGGTTTCTGGGACTCTTCCAAACGGAATACCATTTCGGCGGCCAGGTCGTCGGAAACCTGCTTACTCGAACAAACAGCGAGAAACTCGACACCGCGATCCGTCACGCGGGCACTGGTTGTTTTTCCCTGAGGTGTTTTTTCAACGAGCTTTTTCCAGTCCGCTGGCAGGGCAGGCTGCATGACCCGGCCCAGTTCGATGACAGATACGTCACGTAGACCTTTTGCAAACTGCCGGGTCGAACGGCAGTCGACGAACCGGTTTCGCATCGACTCCGCCTCCCGCTTCCGCTTACTCAGAATGGCGTTGCGTTTCGATTTCGGGACGACGAAGACAACCTGCTGAAGGATATATTCCGTCGTTGACGGTTTTTCCCCGCCACGCTCAAGCATCTTCGACACCAGCTCCTCGGTGCTCATGCCGCCGCGACGCGATCCGAAACGCGCGGACACAGCGCGTGGCCACGACATCTGAACCCGGATGAACTCTTTGAAATGATCAGCGCCGACACCCGCTTGCGCGAGAATTTGCGACATTTGCTTTGCGGAGAGTTTGTTGGCTCTGGCAAATCGAGCGAACGACTGGTTTACCGCAGCATCCGACACGGCCGCGCGCAGTCGCCGCACCTCGCTCATCTTGATCGCTTCTTCAATTAGCTGCTCTTGGGCTTTCTTCTTGAGATTGCCCTTGGTGCGCTGCAGCCGCAAGAGTTTCCGTCGGCGATCAAGGTCGTAGGTTGTGATCGGATTGCCGTTGACGATAACTGCTATTTCATTGGCGCGAACGGGACCGTTTCCGGCCACCAGCACAGTGGTAAGTGCGAGACAGATCGCAATCGCAACGATCCCCAGCGTGTGTTTGATGGATGGGCCGTCCTTCATGTCTTGATTCCTTGATGCAGCCTGTGCCGTCATTTTCGCAAATCATACGCTCGGGGTAAATCCCATCTGCCTTTGGCGAAATCATGGCCTGTTGTGCCGGTGGCCGACTTGATCATTCGTCACAGCAAGGTCTGCTTAGTTGCCGCCGGTGAAGTCCGCAACCGACTGACTTCCGACATTTACGTCCCCAAGTGTCCGCAGACTGATCGATGCGCCAATACTCCAATCAACCGCCTGATTGCTGTCTCGGGACTGGGTGTAATAGAGGCTGATGTCGAAGCATTCATCGTGGTAACCGAAACCGATTGTATTGTTGGCGAGGAAATCGTCTTCGAGGTCATAGCTCGCCGAGCCGAAGGCGCGCCAATTGTCCGTCAGATTGATTGAAGCAAACCCCTTGAATTCACTCCGCTGGTTTGACGATCCGTATCCTGGTTGCGGCTTCACATTTGTGTGAGCGAGCGCGGTCGTAAATCGACTGGAGGAGTAGCCCACGCCAACGTCGGATCGTTGCAGTGCGAAGGATTCCTCATCAAATCGACCGGCAGCCGTGATCGAGAAGCCGTTTGGCAAATCGACTCCGATACTCCCAACATAATCCGAACGGGTTGTCTCGAGCCCGGAGCTCGCACCGACATTCACCAAATCCGGCGTGGCAAACGAGTTCAGCCCCGCAAGTTGAAAGGACTGGCCGAATATCCCGCGAAGCGATACGCCGCTATCAAATGTGCCGGTGTAGCGCACTCCCAAATTGGCCCGCGTGCCGCCCTCGATCCGGTCGTAACCGGAGAATTTATCCCGCTCGAAGAGAATACTGGCATCGAAAACGAAGCTCTGGGCGTCTTCATTCGGCAGACCGCCTGCATATTGTTCGTCCGGCCGTACGAAAATCTGGCCGATCGGTTCGACAATATGAGAGCTGGTCGCACCCTGAAACTGGATTGGATATCGCGCCTCAAGGCCTGCGGTCAGCATGTAGCGCCCAACGGCGCCGTTCGTTTGCAGCGGACCCGCATAGCCGACTGGTGCAGTGACATCGAGAAAGTTGACATCGCCGCGCGCGGCCACAAGAGGGGTGAGCAACAAGCCACCCGTCGTTACCAGCGTGCGCTGCCATTCGAGTTCGGTCGTAAGCCGTGTATTGCTGCCCTTAACGCCACGATACCGATCGTTGACGATGTCGCTTTCCTCTTCGCGGCGCGTCAGGCTGAGCACATTCATGTTGAGGTTGACTTCACCCCCGGCGACCGGTCTGTCGAAGGTCTTGGAATAATCGAGTGTCGGGTGAATGATCGGTTGCTGCTTTTCGGCAACGCTCGTGGAAAGGGTCGATTGAACGTCGAAATAGAACGCCCTTAGATCGAAATAGTTCCGACCGTTCAGTCCTGTCAGGTAGGCAGTTGAAGTCTGGGTAACGGCGCTGTAGCCGGATATGTCATAGGTGTTGGCAAAACTGTTGTCGCTTTGCACCATCACATCCCAGCCGAAGCTCCACATGGGATTGATCTTAAACTCACCGCTGGTTGCAGCGAAGAATCGGTTGCGGCGGCTGGCGTCGATGGTGCCCGCATTGAAGGCCCCGGGATCCATTTGATTGATGCCGGCGACACGAATGTTGTAGTGCCCGGTCGCCAGTTGTTGGCGAAACTCTGCGTCGACCAGAAAACCCTGCTTGGAATAGCCCGTTACAGCAACCGTCAGATCGTAGTGCGGATTGAGTGCGAAATAATAGGGGACGCGAACCCCAACGCCGCGTTCATTGGCGTAGCTGAAACCGGGGATCAGAAAACCGCTTTTGCGCTTGACGGTGTGATCGGGGACGGTGAGGACCGGGATCCAGGCGATCGGCCGACCGAACAGTTCGAAGCGGGCCCTTTCGAGCCGCAGTGTTCTGGTTTTGCCATCGCGAACGACCCGGCGGGCCTTGACCTGCCAAAGCGGCGGTTTGCTCGGATCCTTTTCACAAATTTCGCAGGCGGTGTAGACGCCGTTATTCAGCGTGGTTCGCTCGGCGTCCTCGCGCTGCGCGCTGTCGGCAACGAGCCTCGTGTTGTCCGGCGTTTCGATACGCAGTGCGTTGATGAACCCGTTGGCGAAGTCGTCGGTAACGTCCAATTCCTGTGCATATATACGGTTGCCATCAGGCTCGATCATCTCGATGTCGCCATAGGCTTTGAGGCGACCAGTTCGCTGGTCGTAAACCAGCCGATGGGCGACCATGTTGAAACCGTCGTACTCGACCTGCACGGAACCAATGGCGACGACGGTTTCGGTGTCTTCGTCAAATGTCAGTTGATTGGCAGTCAGCAGAAGCTTGGCTTCAGGATCGGTGGTGAAGTTGATGCCATCAGATTCCAGAAGCGTCTGCTGTGCAAGCGCCGGCCCGGCGACCGTGCACAGTGCAACGCCCGTTGTCAGAATCGCGACCAGACCTGCGATACGCATACTCTTCTTTTCGCAGCATGCCGCTGAGCCCACTACCCGTCCTCCTTGTGGAGCAGCACTGTCACCCCGAGTGCCATGGCGATTATAACCGGAAGCCACGCCGCCACAAAGGGCGGTACGGCTCCGGCCGTCCCGAATGCTTTCGCCAGCACCGACACGACATAAAGCAGAAACCCCGCCAAGATACCAGCCAAAATGACCGCTCCGGATTGACCAAACCGGATAAACCGAAGCGAGACGGTTGCTGCGATGAGTGTCATTGCGACCAATAGGAGTGGAAGAGCAAGCAATGATTGATACTGCACCGCAAAGGCGTTTGCGCCGAGTCCAAAGGACCGCGCCACCTCAATTTTGCGTGGTAGTTCGAAGAAAGAGATCGATTGTGGGGAGGCGAGTGATTCCTCAACAAATTCGGGCTTGAGATTGGTTTTGACTTCCACCATCTCAATAGCTTCTGAAGTCGTGTCCCGCGTGATGCGGTTTGCATCGCGCAACACCCAGTTTCCTTCTTCCAGCGTGGCCGTTGCCGAGTCGATCCGCTCACGAATCGAGCCATCCTCGTTGAGGCGGATGAAGGAGGCGTCGCCAAGCAGCAGTCCGCGCCGGGCGATGTTCTTGGCGCCGATTATTGTCACACCCTCGACCGTACGCTGGCGAATCCACGGGGTCCGTTTGATCGTACCAACCGTCCCCTGTTGTATGCCAATACCCACTTCCATTTCCTGAACCATCATCAAGGCACGTGAGGACAACGGATTCACCACTGCCACCATCAGCATGCCGATGAGAAAGCTTGCCGTGCACAGCGGCAGCAAAAATTGCCAGGCGGATACACCAGCCGATCGTGCAACCACCAGTTCGTATTTCCTGTTGAGCACGATCAGGACCGACATCGCAGAAAACAGGATAATGAAGGGGATTGTCACCTGAAAGATATTGGGCAACCGAAGCGCCGATAACAGCAGTCCTTTCGACAGGGTATAGCCTTCGCGAAAAGACGCACGATTGGCGAACTCATTGAAATCCACCATGTAGATGATGAGCGAAACGCCGAGGACGAACCACCCGGTCATGACGACGTAGCGCCAAAACAGGTATCGCCACAGGGTTGGACCGATCATGGGGCGCTCCGTTTGGCACCGGGCATCACGCCGGAAAACCACGAGCGTAACAAGGCGGGCGCAGACTCAGATCCCGAGATGAGCCGTGAAGACTGGTCAAGCACGAATTGCGGGGCCCGGAAGGTCCAGTTGGTGACGATCAAAATCAGGAACAGTACCGACCCGCCAATCGGTATGACATAGGTGAGGATCTCCATCGTTCTGCTCAATCCCGAATGGTCGATCGTATAGAAACTCACCCCCCGTAGCGCCATGGCAATGCCGGCCGCGGTTATCACGCTCCAGGCCTGCTCATGTCGATTGGAGTGTGCCTTGCCTAGGAAATAGACGGTGATCAAACCGAACATCAAAGGGTAGATCCACAGGGTGAAGCGTTTGTGGATCTCCCGGGTGAATAGGCCTGGATCCTGCTTGTACATGCCGTCGTTGGGATCTGGATTGAGCAGAAAACTGGTCGGCCGCTCCTTTGCATAATAGGTTTGGGGCTCATTTGAGCGCCCCCGGATCTCGCTGAGATCGAGCCCATAGGCCGCAAACCGGATGACAGAGACCTTGCCACTGTCGGTGTCTTTTCGATGAAGTTCGCCATCCGAGAGGATAAGAACGTCGTTTCCACCACTCTCGATGAACGTTCCGTAACGCGCATAGTAGACCTGATCTGTTGTCTTATCGCGCTGATCGGAAAGAAAGATACCGCCAAGCCTGCCGCCCGGCAGTTTTTCGGCGATCTGAACATAAACATCGTCCTCGATCTGATGGAACGTGCCGGATTGCACGGCGAGGGAGAACAGGTCAGCCGAAGCGTTGTTTAGCAAGTCGCGCAGGTGCCGGTTCGCCCACGGTTCCACATAGAGCCCGGTCAGCAGTGTCAGGATCGACATCAAGGCGGCGATCATCAGGATCGGCCTCGCGGTCAGATAGGGTGAACCACCGGACGATTCGAGCACAGCCAATTCTGAGTCCGTGTTCATGGTGGTCAGTGTGTGGGCCGCGCCGATCATCAACGCAAATGGAGCAACGATAATCAGCATTGACGGGATGAGCAGCGCTGCCAGTTCCAGAAAGGTGAGCAGCGACTGGCCAGTTGAACTCAGCAGATTGACCCGCAGAAGCACCTGCGTGGTGAGCGCGATCGTAGTCGTCGTGACCAGGGTTCCGACAGACAGGACGAATACCCTGTTGAATATATAGCGCTCGATTAGCTTCATTCGTCGTTGTGCCTGATGCCCCACGTGCCGTTGTGTTTCGGGCACGAACCCTTCAGTTACCGGGTTATAACTAACACAAGGCGAATGGGCATAGTAAACAAGTGATTACCGATCGCCCCTGTGCCGATTGCCGCAGCCAATAGAATGTTGGATTGCGCCATGGGTGGGGCATGCAGCGCAAAAAACACCAGTTCAATGCCCTGCGGCCTTGTCATTGCGGTCGTAACGCCAACATGCTGTAAAGAAATACCAACACTCAACGAACCGGTTCGTGTTCGCGTCCAACAAACATCTGGAGCTTTCATGTCGAAGAAGATCAACGTCACCTTTTCGAAGTCGGCCAAGCCAAGGGGCGGCCTCGCGGTTTTCTTGGCCGGCAATGGCGGCTTACTGTCTGATGCGGCTGAACAGGTCGATCCTGCGGGTGTGGCGAAGAAGGCGTCAAAGATTGCCGATTTCAAGGGAAAGGCAATGGCCGGCATCGATGTGTTGGCGCCTCAAGATAGCGCGGTCGATCGGCTTGCGGTCGTTGGTTTCGGAGATCCGCAAGACCTCAAATCGAGCGACTGGTTGCGACTCGGCGGTACGATCTTCGGAATGGCGAAGAATGCGCGCAAACTGGTCGTTTTTTTCGATGTGGCCGGACTGGATGCTGGTGCCGAACAGGCTGCGGACCTGGCATTGGGCATGGTGCTGCGGGCTTACAAGTTCGATGCCTATAAGACACGCAAGAAGGACAAGGGCGAGGCCGACGACAAGGCCGCAATCAACGTGACGATCGTGACCACCTCTGCCACAACGGCAAAACGCCGGTTCGCTGTAGCCGAAGCGGTGGCCGGGGGTGTGACCCTTGCAAGGGATCTGGTCAATGCGCCGCCAAACGATCTCGGACCCGTGGAATTCGCCAAGAAGGCCAGCGATTTGAAGGCATTGGGCGTTGAGGTTGAAATCCTGACCGAAAAGGAAATGCGCAAGCTGAAGATGGGCGCACTCTTGGGCGTAGCGCAGGGGTCGGTGCGGCCACCCCGCCTGGCTATCATGCAATGGAAGGGCGGCAAGGCCCGTCAGAAGCCGGTGGCCTTCATCGGCAAGGGTGTCGTGTTCGACAGCGGCGGTATCTCTCTGAAACCGGGCGCCGGTATGCAGGACATGAAAGGGGATATGGGCGGCGCGGCAGCCGTGATTGGTCTTATGCATGCGCTCGCCGCACGCAAGGCCAAAGCCAATGTCGTCGGTATTATTGGCCTCGTGGAGAACATGCCGGATGGCAACGCCCAACGGCCGGGTGATATCGTCACATCCATGTCCGGTCAGACGATCGAAATCATCAACACGGACGCCGAAGGCCGTTTGGTGCTCGCCGATGCTCTCTGGTACTGCCAGGACCGATTCAAACCGCAAGCCATGGTCAATCTTGCGACACTGACCGGCGCTGTAATCGTGGCCCTTGGCAACGATTATGCGGGACTGTTTTCCAATGACGATGAGTTGAGTGGAAAACTGACAACGGCCGGAGAAGCGACGCAGGAAAGGGTCTGGCGCCTTCCGCTGGCCGCCGAATACGACAAGCTGATCGATTCGAAATTTGCCGACATGAAGAATACCGGTGGTCGCTGGGCCGGATCTATCACAGCCGCGCAATTCCTGCAGCGTTTCGTCAACGACACGCCCTGGGCTCATCTGGATATCGCCGGGACGGCGATGGGATCACCGCAGACCGAGATCAACAAATCCTGGGCCTCCGGCTTCGGCGTTCGGCTTCTTGACGAAATGATCAGCGCGAATTTCGAAACCTGAGCCGGACGCGGACAACTCGCCGATGACCGAGATGCTGTTCTATCACCTGACCGAAACGCGCCTCGAGGACGCCCTGCCGCCGCTGCTGGAGAAGAGCTTGCAACGCGGCTGGCGGGTCGTGGTCCAGGCCGGCAGCGAAGAGCGGCGCGACGCTCTTGATCAGTATCTCTGGACCTATCGCGACGAGAGCTTTCTTCCTCATGCCACCGATACCGCTCAGAACGCAGACAGGCAGCCGGTTTTGCTGTGCGCCAATGAGAGCAATCTCAACAGCGCCGATATCCGATTTCTGGTCGATGGCGCGCAACCGGCAGATCTGACGGGCTACGAGAGGGCGGTATTCATGTTCGACGGCCACGACCAGGCTCAACTTGAGGCCGCCCGCGGCCAGTGGCGGGATTTGAAGGAAAGCGGTAATGCGTTGACCTACTGGCAACAAACGCCAGACCGGCGTTGGGAGCGTAAAGCCTGAAGGCGCCGGCTGACTCTGCACAGGAGCAGTTTGACAAGGCGAGCGCCAGCTTCTAACGGTGGCGCGTATTCGCCAACGTTTCGATCTCCCTCCAACGCCGACTATTGTGTCCGGCGGGACAACAGAAAACTCCATGCAAGACCGCCTCGCCAAAAACTGGTTTATCGCCGGCGTGGCTGCCGTGGTGGCCCTGACTCTCTATCGAATTGCCTTTCTCTGGTTCGACCAGACGGACCTTTTTGTTGACGAGTCCCAGTACTGGCTTTGGGGTCAGAAATTTGATTTCGGCTACTACTCCAAACCGCCGCTGATCGCCTGGGTTATCAGCCTGTTCACCGGGCTGGCGCAAAGCGATGCAATTCCCTGGGTGCGTCTCCCATCGCCTCTGTTCCACATGGTCTCGGCAGTAATTTTGGGCGTGCTGGCCAGGTATCTGTACAACCCAAAGACTGCGTTTTGGGTGATGATTTCCTACATCACCGTTCCAGCCGCCGGTCTTGGTAGCTGGGTGATCTCCACCGATACCATCATGGCGCCATTCTACGCCCTGGCGCTGCTCTTCTATTTTCGGCTTCTGCAAGAGGGCAAAACCCGAGATGCCTTATTTGCCGGTCTTGCCGCCGGTATGGCCTTCATGGCCAAGTATGCGGGTGTCTACTTCTTGCTCTGCGCTTTCCTGGCCGCCGTGTTCATGCCGTCGGCACGCCCGGGTTGGCGCAACGCTGCTGTTCTGTTCGTCGCGTTTCTCGTTGTCGCGATGCCCAACATTGTCTGGAACTTTCTGAACGACCTGTCGACATTCAATCACACGTTGGACAATGCGGAGTGGATCCGCCAGGCGCCCCCAGAGGTGGGCGACAAACCCTTGCGTTTGCGGTTTGACAAGCTCGCCGAATTCTTCTTCAGCCAGTTCGGTGTCTTCGGACCTATTCTGTTCGGAGCTCTGATCGTTTGCGTCTTTCAGCCAGGCGGACAAAAGGAGCGACAACTGCTGCTCTTTTCGGTGCCCATTATCCTGCTGATTTGCGTGCAGGCGCTCCTGTCCGGCGCCAACGCAAACTGGGCGGTCGCTGCCTACTTCGCCGCGATTATCCTTACCGTGCACGCGATGTTGGAACGCCGCCATGTGAAGCTGCTCACCGCGTCGGTGGCCATCGGACTGTTTCTGTCGCTGGCATTTCCCGTTCTGACGAGCGTGGCCTACGACGTCAGCATTGACGGCGAAAAACCGGCCATGAGGCGAATGCTGGGGCGCGCGGCGATGAGCCGTGAGATTATGGATGCAGCCAGAACGGTCGACGCCGATATCATCACCGTTCGCAGCCGCGATATCGCCGCCGATCTATTCTATACGGTAGGCGAGGGGGATGCTGAGTTCCGCGTTGTCGCCCCTCCGTCCGGGCCGACAAACTACTATGAACTGCACTATCCGCTGACAGCGCTGGACATGCAAAAGAAGGTTATGCTGGTCACGTGGCGCTCCCCGATACAATGCGGCGACCGCACGATAACACCGTTCACCGCGCTGACGACGACTGGCGGAGCCTATCATGGTGGACGGCTATACGCCTATGTTCTGGAAGCAGATTGCTACGATGACCTCACAAACCGCTGGTAAATTGCTGCTCAGCCTGTGTCTGGTTTTCCTGTTGGCGTCGGCGATTTTTCTTGCTTTTCCAGGGATCGATCTTAGGGCGTCATCGGTCTTTCATACCCAGAACGATGGCTTCTGGCTTCGCGACAATGCTGTAATGCATGCCTACCGTGACGTCTTCAATGTGATGAGCATCGGACTGGCAGCAGTCTCTGCGTTGTTGTGGGCGTGGTCCGCCTTTCGAGGTCCGGTGTTTGGGATTTCCTATAGGGTCTGGGCGTTCATCAGCCTGCTCTACCTTTTGGGACCCGGTCTCGTGGTCAACGGCATATTGAAGGCCCATTGGGGCCGCGCGCGTCCGGCCGATGTGATCGAATTCGGTGGAGACCGGACATTTACGCGGGTGCTGGAGCTTTCCGATCAGTGCGAGCGAAACTGCTCGTTTGTGTCGGGCGAGGGCTCGAGTGCCGCTGCCTTCTTCATCTCCTTGCTGGTTCTGAGCGCATATATCCCCGGGCGTCGGGCGCGGAACATCGTCTTGTCCTGCGGTTTCGTGTTTGCGCTTCTTGCGGCGTCACTGCGGGTCATCAAGGGGCGGCACTTTGTCTCCGACACCCTGTTTGCCGCGATTTTCGTGTCCCTGGTGGCGCTTCTGCTGGCGCGGTTGCTTCTGATGAACGGAGGCCCCGGCGACAAGACCGGATCAGCAGGAGACACTACGCTGTCTTGAGCGAGTGTAGTGTCAGTTAGAAGGCCTTCAGCAGAGTTAGCTTCCGTTCGGATTTGTCAGGACAATAAAGTCCGTACCGATATGCGTTTCATTGCTGATGCCGTGATCCGATATGATCAATGACGATCCAGCGACGATTTCCTCGTTCAGGCGTTCGCGCACATCGGCCGGCAGGTCGATACGCTCAAGTGCTGCTCGGAGTCCCGGGCGGGACAGATAGCCGACCGATCCTGAATCCTGAACTTCGCTGAGAGGCGAGGTGCGTGCGCGATCGGACAGGCTGGCGCCGACCCACCGGATCTTGCCGGTATCGGAAGGTTCCGTGAGGGCAGCCAAAAAGTGCGTGCCCAGCGGGCTCTCCCCGTTGTCGAACGTCAACGGCGCGTCGAATACTGGCTTGAAGTCTCGACGCACGTAGATGTGGCCGTTGGCAAAACCATCTTCTCCCGCGGCTTCGCTCAGAAGGCGGGCGAGTTCGATGGAAACCGTGCCGGTTGGCGTCAGACCCGCCTCTTTCTGAAAACGAACGATCGCATTGCCAGTATCGGGTCCGACCAGACCGTCAACGTCACCTGCATTGTGGCCGAGCTCATTGAGCAGGCGTTGAATATCACTGACAAGGTCGCGCCCGGTGCGCCGAGTGATCAAAATGCGCAGCGGCTCCGGTGCTTCGACGACGGCGGGTGTTTCTGGTTTGGCTTCCGGGTCGAGGCCCTGACGCAAGGCAAAGTTGTCACCGAACGTGTCCTTCGCACTGTCGCCAGCGGTGGTCGAACTCGCGTTGATGCGCAAGACCGAAGGACTTTCGCCTCTTGTTGCGTCTGAACTTGCCTCCTGAACGGGCGCGGTTCCGGGTGGATAGAAGAGCCGATTGCTCGCAACCGGGCCGAACGTCAACTCTTCGTCCGTGACAATCACATGGGCTCCGATATCGGTATAGCCGAACAGCTGCTTGGCGAACTTGCCGGGCAGGCGCACGCAGCCATGCGATGCTGGATACTCGGGAACACTGTGAGATTCGTGCAGCGCAATGCCGGACCAGGTCAATCGTTGCATGAAAGGCATGGGCGCGCGGCTATAGATGTTGGAATGGTGCCGGCGCTTCTTTTCCAGAACGCTGAACACACCCGTCGGAGTCCGGTGCCCGGGCATTCCAGTCGAGACGTTCGACCGGGCGACCAGCGTGTCGCCCGAATAGACACGCATCGTTTGCTGCCGCAGGGAAACCAGCATCAGAACTGGTTCGTCTGTAACTGCCTTCTCCAAAGAGGACAGGTCTTTGAGGTTTGCCGCCGCTCGGCTGTTCGAGGCCAGAGCTGGCCCGGAAATCGCGACACCAGCCATGAGAGCAACCACAAATGCGGTCGAAAATACGCAGTACTTACGGCTTTTCATAACGCCAACCACCCAACGCAATACACTTCGTTGAGCCTACACTATGCCAATTATGAAACGGTAAAGCCAATCTTTGCCGCTGACTGCCGACTGACATTCCATGCGCAGTTTCAATTCCAGTTGATTGCCATTGCCATATCCGCAATCGGAAATTATCACTGTCGCTCGAACACAGGAGGCGGGATGTGAGCAAGTCGGTCGAGTTTTTTTACGATTTCGTGAGCAGCGCGTCCTATTTGGCCTACAAGCGGCTACCGGCCATGGTCGCCGACGCGGGCGGACGCATCATCTGGAAACCCATGGTGCTCGGCGGGGTTTTCAAGGCGGTCGGCAATCAAAGTCCCGTGCTCATCAAAGCCAAGGGGAAATGGTTGTTTGATGATATGAAACGGACCGCCGACAAACATGGTTTGCCGTTTGCGATCAACCCAGCCTTTCCAATGAACACGGTCAGCACACTGCGGGGTGCGCTTGCGACCGAGCGGCTGGATCCGAAAATGCTGCCCGCATACATGGACACCATGTTTCATGCTGCCTGGGGCGGGGGTGGCGACCTCACCAATCCCGAAGTCGTCATGGAGCTTCTCGAAAAGGCCGACTTGCCTGCCAGCGAGATTGCCAATCTGTCCCAGGATCAGGCGATCAAGGACGAACTGCGCGCCAATACGGACGAAGCCGTTGAGCGCGGGGCCTTCGGCGCGCCCACCTTCTTCGTCGATGGTGAGTTGTATTGGGGACAGGATCGCGTCGACGCGGTCATGGAAGCGCTCGACAAGTCCGACTGATGGCCTGAGTTTGCACTTGGGTGGAGAGGGTTTGTAGCGGCGCAAACTGACAGAAACAGGCTTTCTCCGTTGGAGCGGGAAAGTGGTGTCGCATGGAATACATTGTCCTGGCGCTGGTTGCCGCAGCAGTCCTGCTGGTTGCACCGATCCTCGGAACCATCGCATTCTTTCGCGTGCGACGGCTGCATCAACGTATCGAGGAACTTGAAGCCACGCTGGAAACCCAGAGCAGCGGCCCTTGGGGCGTTCAGCAACAACCGGTTGAAGAGGTTCAGTCCGCACCTGAGCCGGATGAGCAGATCGCTGGTGAGATTCCGGATGAGGAGCCTGAGCAAGCCAAGGTAGAGCATCCGGAAATCTCGGATCCACCGGAGGTGTCAGCGGCGCCAGCCGAGGATGAAGTTGACAATGCGGACACGTCGAAAGGCACCCTTGAGGAAGCTGTTGGCGCACGATGGGCGGTCTGGGTCGGTGGTCTTGCACTGGCTCTCGGTGGTGTGTTCCTGGTGCGCTACAGCATCGAGCAGGGCTTGCTGGGGCCGGCCGCGCGCATCTCTCTGGGGGCGCTGTTTTCCTTGGCGTTTGTTGCATTGGGAGAGTGGACACGCCGCCGCGGGCAGACTTTCTCCGTCGGCGGCTTCGAAAGCGCCAATGTTCCGGCGGTTCTGACAGCAGCCGGCACACTTGCCGCCTTTGCAACCATCTATGCAGCGTATCAGCTCTACGGTTTCCTCGGACCGTTTGCCGCTTTTCTCGGTCTTGGTATTGTCGCGGTTGCCACGATGGTGGTGGCGCTGTTGCACGGCCCGCTTCTGGCGGCTCTTGGCATCGCTTCGAGTTTTCTGGTTCCCTTCGTTGTCAGCAGCGATGAACCCAGCGCCATCGGATTGGCCGCCTACGCGATCGCTGTTTCGTTTGCCGCCTTCGGCGTCGGACGGCTTCGCCTTTGGCGCTGGCTCGCCATCGTTGCTGCACTCGGGTTGGAATTCTTCGGCGCGCTTCTGTTCATCGTTGCTGCCCCCGGAGAGCGTCCGGTTGTCGGCATTTATATTGTGGTGGCATGGGCCGCCCAGTTCTACGTCTTCGTCGCCAGCCTCTACGCCAGGTCGGCGGATGAACTGGTACCCAACGACCGAGTTGCGGCCACTCTGTCGGGCTTGGTGCTGCTGCTGGCGCTGGTATTCACCCTCGATCAGACCGATGCAGCGACGATCGCCGGACTTGCGCTGATGGTGATCCTGCCATTCTGGTCTGCACACGAATGGTCGGCTGCCCGCCTAATCGTACCAATCGCGGCCATCACCGTGGTTCTGGGTTATTCCGGCTGGGATCTCTCAGTTGAGACCTTGCAGCCCCTTACCGACGGCGTCGAAAACCTCCAGGGCATCGATCCCGTCGTCCTGCCCGGCTATCAGCAACGCATGCTGTCGGCCTACGGATTTCTCGGCCTGGCCTTGTCCGCGCTTGCTGCGCTGTTCGGATTCGTCGGTGCATTACGATCGGTGTCGCGGGTGCCACTTGCGTTCGGCGGTGCTTTCGTGCCGCTGGCCATTCTGGCGGTTTCCTATGGACGCACAGATTTTCTCGACGTTTCGGTTCGTTACGGTGTTGCCGCGCTTGTTCTCAGCCTTGTCTTTTTTGCGCTCGCATTGCAGTTCGAGCGTCGTCTTACGACGGACCATCCCGGCCGGGACGGCACAGTTGCGACATGCCTGATCGCCACCATCGCCGCGGTTACGCTCGCACTGTGCATGGTGCTGGAGCGCGGTGCCCTGACGGTGGCTCTGGCACTGATGGCGCCGGCAACGGCCATTGTCTATCGCTGGCGACCGCTTCCGGCGCTCAGGATATTAGCGCTGGTGCCCGCCGTCTTGTGGGCGGCCCGCGTGGCCTGGGAGCCGCAGATTGTCGGATCTCTGGGCACGACACCCGTGTTCAACTGGCTGACCTACGGTTACGGCGTACCGGCGACCGGCTTTGTCGTGACCGCCTACCTGCTTGGCCGTCAGAAGCGGGACCTTGTGCTGGAGATTGCCGAAGGCATTGCTGTTGCCACAGTGACGGCGGCCCTTGCCCTGATTGGATTGCATGCTTTTGCCCCGCACCAGGTGTTTACGCCGGTGGACACGCTCAACGAGGCTGCGCTCCTCGTTTTCCTGAGCGGGGGCGTCGCGCTTGGCCTGCTGCGTTTGAAGGCAACATCTGAAAGCCGCACTCTGGCGGTGGCCGCAACTGCCTTGGGTTTCCTAGGCATGGCGGCGGCATTGGCCGGCCTGCTCGGCCTTTTCAACCCGTTCCTGACGGGAGAGCGGATCGGTGCCAACGTCGTCTTCAACAAACTGCTCTTTGCGTATCTGTTGACTGGCCTGCTTTACGGCCTGCTGGGCTTTCTCAGCAGCAGCACAAGACCGATATACTCCCGCGGAGCATTTGCCGTTGGCGGTGTCCTTGCCTTCGCCTGGGTGACCTTGAGCATCCGTCACTGGTTCCATCCGGAGGCGATCGATCAGGGCGCGACCAGTGATGCCGAACTCTACGCCTATTCGGCGGCTTGGCTGGCGATCGGCATTGCCACCCTAGCCGTTGGGCTGGTGACAGGCGTCCGCGCCGTCCGCCTGGTGTCGGGTGTGATCATCGTCGTGGTTGTCGCGAAGGTGTTCGTCGTCGACATGTCCAACCTGACGGGTGCACTCAGAGCATTGTCCTTTATCGGGCTCGGCCTTGTGCTGGTTGCGATCGGACTGGTCTATCAACGGCTGTTGGCGCGCCGATCAGGTGATTAGTCGGCCATCGCGGTGGCGTACTCGTCCGACAGGATCAGCCATTGATCTTCGGCTTCAGCCAGCGCCGATTCGGCGACGCTTCGCTCCTTGGCCTTGGCTGCCGCGAGGTCGGGAGATTTTTCGTACAGCGACGGATCAGCGAGCAGGGCGTCAATTTCCTGAATCGATTTTTCAAGTTTTTCCGTCAACGCCTCGATTTCCTTGATCTTCTTCTTGAGCGGCGCCAATTCCTGCCGCCGGTCGGCCGCTGCGCGTCGCTGTTCCGCCTTCGATGAAGCGGGCGCAGGTTCCGCTGCTTTCGCAGCTCGCTTGGAGCCGCCAAGGATCAAGCTGCGGTAGTCTTCCAGATCGCCGTCAAAGCTGCGCACGGTGCCGTCGTCCACCAGCCACAGCCGGTCGGCGGTCGCCTCCAGCAGGTGCCTGTCATGCGAAATCAGGATCACCGCCCCGTCGAAGGCATTGAGGGCCTGGATCAGAGCCGCACGGCTGTCTATGTCCAGATGGTTTGTCGGTTCGTCGAGAATGAGCAGGTTGGGCTTGTCGAACGCTGCCAGACCCATCAGCAAACGCGCCTTTTCGCCGCCGGACAAATCGCGTGCGGCGGTATCCATCTTCTCGGTTGAAAGCCCCATCTGTGCCACACGCGAACGAATGGCGGCGTCGAGGCCACCTGGCATTCTCTGGCGTACGTGATCAACGGCACTTTGCGATGGCACCAGATCTTCCAGCTGATGCTGTGCGAAATAACCGATCTTGAGTTGTCGGGCCCGGGTCACGGTTCCGGTTTGCAGCTCCAGACGGTTGGAAAGCAGCTTAGCGAAGGTCGATTTGCCGTTGCCGTTGGCACCAAGCAGCGCGATGCGGTCATCCTGGTCGATCCGCAGATTGAGGCGGCTCAGTACCGGTTGATCAGCGACATAGCCAACCGAACCTTTCTCGATCGCAATGATCGGCGAAGCACAGTCCTTTTCCGGTTTTGGAAACTGAAACTCCTGCACGTGTTCGTCGACAACGGATGCTATCGACCCCATGCGTTCGATTGCCTTCAACCGAGATTGCGCCTGGCGCGCCTTGGACGCCTTGTAGCGAAAGCGCTCGACAAAGGCTTCCATATGGGCCCGTCGCGCCTGCATCTTGGTCCGCATTTTCATCTGCAGTTCGCGGGCCTCCGCCCGTTGCTTTTCGAACTGGTCGAACGGTCCTCGATAGAACGTCAGCTTGCGATCTTCCAGGTGAACGATGGAATTGACCGCTCGGTTGAGCAGGTCGCGGTCGTGGCTGATGATGACCACCGTGTGCGGATAACGGCGCACATAGTCCTCAAGCCAAAGCGTGCCTTCGAGGTCGAGATAGTTGGTAGGTTCATCGAGAAGCAAGAGGTCCGGGCGAGAGAAGAGCACGGCTGCCAGGGCGACCCGCATGCGCCAGCCTCCGGAAAAACTTGATGCCGGGCGCTTTTGCGCTGCCTGATCGAAGCCAAGTCCAGCCAATATGCTCGCCGCCCGGGCTTCTGCCAAGTGAGAATCGATATCGGCGAGCCGTGTGTGGATCTCCGCGATCCTGTCCGGATCGGTTGCGGTCTCGGCTTCCGTCAGCAGAGCCAATCTTTCGGCGTCCGCCTTCAGGACGATATCGATCAGCGGTTCGTCGGTTCCCGGTGCTTCCTGAGCCACCTGGCCGATGCGGCAATTTCGGGGCAGGGTGACGGCACCGGTTTCAGTCGCCAGTTCCCCGGTGATCATACGAAACAGGGTCGACTTGCCGGCGCCGTTTCGCCCGACAAAACCTGCCTTTGTGCCTTCAGGCAGGTAAAGCGACGCGTGGTCGATCAGCAGGCGTCCGGCGATGCGGGCCGATATGTCCGTCAGGGTCAGCATGCCGCTCTATTGGAATCGACCGCTGCCGATGGCAAGCGAAAACTGCGGAATAGTCTCAGCGCGGCAGGAGATTGTAGACGCTGTCTGCGGTGCCGAATTCCGAAGTGTAGTGATCACGCTGAAGCTGTGCGGCAGTCACTGCATTGCGCAACAGAGTTGCGACGGTCACAGGACCGACGCCGCCGGGCACGGGGGTGATCCAGCCCGCGGTCTCGGCGCAGCTTTCGAAATCCGCGTCGCCGACAACTTTGGGTCCGTCCGGAGTGTCGATCTGGTTGATGCCAATATCGATGAGCACCGCTCCGGGTTTCAGCATGTCGCCCGTGACCAGCCCGGCTTTGCCGACAGCCACGAACACCGCATCGGCTGCGCGCGAATGCATGGCAAGATTGCGGGTCTCGTGATGACAGACAGTGACCGTTGCACCCTCCGCCATGAGCATAAAGGCAATTGGTTTGCCGACGATTGCGGAATGCCCGATGACGGTCACCTCGAGACCCGTCAGATTGGTCCCGGTCGATCGCAAAAGGTGCACGGAAGCAGCGGCCGTGCAGGGGCCCATCTTCGGCACCTGGTATACGATGGATCCGATATTCGAAGGGTGCATGCCTTCGACATCCTTGAAGGGATGCACTGCGCGCTGCAGTCGCCGCACAGAGACATGATCCGGTGTCGGTCGCTGAATGATGATCCCTGTCACCCGCGGATCGGTGTTGAGCCCCTGAATGATCCCTAGCAGCTCCTTCTCTGTTGTATCGGCCGGATAGTCCCGCTCCTCGAAATCGATGCCGGTTTTCTTCGCGGTGCGGCTCTGGTTGCGCACGTAGAGCTTGGCGGCATCCGATTCACCGATGGATATCGACACAAGTTTGAGTGGCCAACCCGCATCCGCGAGTGACGAAACGTCCGCAGCAATTTCCGAATGCATATCCGCCGCGATCTTGCGACCATCGAGCAGTTTATAAGCATTTTTCATGAGACGCACCCTCATCTGCATGTCTGCAAAAACTGGTAGTCGGTTAGAGTTGATTTGCATAGCAAAACCCGCACAATGCCGCCAATTCCAAACATCCCAACAGAGGTCAAAATGACAATTACCCTTTATGAACTGGCCGGCTCCGACAGCTCCCGGCCATTCAGCCCGCATTGCTGGAAAACGGTATTGTCGCTGGCGCACAAAGGGCTTGATTACAGCGGATCTCAGGTTCCATTTACCGCTATACCCGAGATCGAGGACGGGGAAGGTAAGAGCGTTCCCGTCATTCGCGACGGAGACAGAGTTGTCCGTGATTCATTCGACATCGCGGTCTATCTTGACGAAACCTATCCGGATCGGCCGAGCCTCTTCGGCGGACCGGGCGGCATCGCGATGGCCCGTTTTTTCGAGACCTGGGCAGCGACACAAATCCATGCGGTTATCGGCGGAGCGCTGATGCTCGACATTCATGCGATGCTGGCGCCAAAGGACCAGGATTATTTCCGCCAGAGCCGTGAGGCCCGGTTCGGTCGCACATTGGAGGAGATTGTCGCTGCAGGCCAGGAGCGCGTGGGGAGTCTCTCCCCGAAACTCGAACCGATGCGGATGGTGCTGCAGCGCCAGCCTTTCTTGGGCGGCGATGGTCCGTTGTTTTGCGACTACATTGTTTTCGGCGCCTTTCAATGGGCGCGGACGACGTCACGCACACGCATTCTCGAGGATGGCGATCCGGTAGCTGATTGGTTCGAGCGTTGCCTCGATCTACATGGTGGCGTGGGTCGTGCGGTAAAGGCGGCCGCCTGACCGCAGACCAGACCCAAAGTTGACATTCGGCGCGGGCTTGTATTGCCCGCGTCGCAGGGCTATAGAGCGCGCAAATTCTCCCGCAATCGCAAACAAGGACACTGCAGATCATGGCGATCGAACGCACCTTTTCGATGATCAAACCCGATGCCACCAAGCGCAACCTCACCGGCGCCATCACCAAGATGTTCGAAGACGCAGGACTGCGCATCGTCGCTTCCAAGCGCGTCTGGATGAGCCTGCGCGAAGCCGAAGGCTTCTACGCAGTTCACAAGGAACGGCCCTTCTTCGGCGAGTTGACCGAGTTCATGTCTTCCGGTCCGACCATCGTCCAGGTGCTCGAAGGTGAAAATGCCATTGCCAAGAACCGTGAAATCATGGGCGCCACAAATCCGGCCGACGCCGCGGAAGGAACCATCCGCAAGCTCTTCGCCCTGTCGATCGGCGAAAACTCCGTGCACGGATCGGATGCCCCGGAAACGGCTGCCGAGGAAATCGCCTACTGGTTCTCTGGAACCGAAGTCGTCGGTTGATCCATCCAGAACAGAAATTGCATGGCGCCGGGGATCACCCCGGCGTTTTTTTTGTGCTCTGATCCCAGCGTTTCAGCGCCGCGCCATCGGAGTCGCGGGCATCGACCCAGGAACCCTGCGTACCGTCCATGCCGATTTCGCGTTTCCAGAACGGCGCGTTGGATTTCAGAAAATCCATCATGAACCGCGCGCCTTCGAACGCCGCATCGCGGTGGCGTGAAACGGCCGCGACGAGGACGATATTCTCCCGTGGCCGAATCTGGCCAAAGCGGTGGATGACGGTCATGCCGTCGAGAGGCCAACGCTCCATCGCACGGTCAGCGATACGTCTGATTTCGGCCTCGGCCATACCCGGATAGTGCTCCAGCTCGAGTGCAGCCAGTGTGCCGTGTTCATCACGGCAAAGGCCGGTGAACGTGACGACCGCGCCGATGTCGGCGCTTTCGGCCGAGAGGCTGGCTACTTCAGCGGCTGTATCGAAATCGTCCCGCTGCACACGGACCGTGGGCTCTGCGGACATGCCTAGCCTCCAGTCATCGGCGGGAAAAGCGCGATCTCCCGCGCATCGCCCAGACGGTCTCCGTGCTGCCTGTGCTCCTGATTGATGGCAACGCGGATGACGTCGGGATTGGCAAGTGCCGCCTCATATCCATCGCCGCGACCTCTCAGATGATCGATCAGGTCCGCCACGGTAATGACGGTGTCCGGCAGGTCGATTTCCTCTTCGTTCATGCCGATCCGTTCGCGCACCCAGGCGAAATAGACAAGTTTGACCATGGCTGTCGATCCTGCTCGATTATTCGATCACGTGCTTCAAACCGGCGCGAAAGTAATCGTATCCGGTATAGATCGTGATCACAGCTGCGATCCACAAGAGCGTGATCCCGATCTCGGTAATGTAGGGTATCACCTTGTCGCCCGCCGGCCCGGCGAGCAGAAAGCCGATCGCAACCATCTGCACCGTGGTTTTCCATTTGGCCAACCAGGTGACCGGAACAGATACCTTCAGCTCGGCCAGGTATTCCCGCAAACCCGAAACCAGTATTTCGCGGCACAGGATGATGATTGCCGCCCAGATCGTCCAGCCGGCGATCGTCCCGTCAGCAGCAAGCAGCAACAGGATCGATGAGACCAACAGTTTGTCGGCGATCGGATCGAGCATGCGGCCGATATTCGACATCTGGTTCCAGATGCGTGCCAGGTAGCCGTCGAAGAAATCGGTGACCGAGGCAACGATATAGAGGCCGAGCGCGCTCCACCGGGCGAGGTCCGACCCGTGCAGCCGGCCTTCGACGAAGAAACACAGCACGATCAGCGGAACGGCAGCGATGCGTCCATACGTAAGCAGGTTCGGGATATTGTAGGTCTGCGATGCCATAGGATTCCGCTCGGTGACTTCGTGCCCATACAAATAGGCCGCAACGCGATCCGTCAACACGGCTTTCGGTGAAACCTTGCAGAGCGACGCGGTTACGTCCGCTGGTCTTCGTGAAAATGGTCGTAAATGAGCTTGGCCATGGCCTCGGAAATCCCCTCGACAGCGACAAGGTCGTCCATCCCGGCACGCGACACCGCCTTGGCGGTGCCGAAATGATGCAACAGCGAACGCTTGCGGGCGGGACCGATGCCGGCAATCTCATCGAGCGGGTTCTTGATCATTTCCTTCTTGCGACGAGCTCGGTGTGTGCCGATGGCGAAACGGTGCGCCTCGTCGCGCAGCCGCTGTATGAAATAGAGCACCGGATCGCGGGGCGGCAAGGAAAAGTCCGATTTGCCATCGATGAAGAACCGTTCGCGGCCGGCATCGCGATCAACACCTTTGGCGACCCCGATGACGTCGACACAGTCGGCAATCTGCAATTCGTTGAGCACCGACATGACGGCCGAAACCTGGCCCTTGCCGCCGTCGATCAGCAAGACATCGGGCCACGGTGGCGTGGTCGTGTCCTCATCGGTATCCGCGTCACTGACATCGCCATTGGGCCGTTCCGGCCGACCGTGCTCCTTCACCAGGCGGGTAAAGCGACGCTCAATCACTTCGCGCATCATGCCAAAATCGTCGCCCGGTGTGAGGTCCTTCGATTTGATGTTGAACTTGCGATACTGGTTTTTGATAAAGCCATCCTGGCCGGCGACGATCATGCCGCCCACTGCATTGGTGCCCATGATGTGGGAATTGTCATAGACCTCGACGCGCCGAGGCGGCCGCTCCAGGCCGAAGGTTTCGGCCAGGCCGCGCAAAAGATTGGCTTGGGTAGAGGTCTCCGACAGCCGACGTCCGTGTGCTTCCTTGGCATTGGCTTCAGCGTGGCGCATGAGGTCGCGTTTCTCGCCACGCTGTGGCTTGCTGATCGTCACTTTGTGCCGCGCCCGTATCGACAGCGCCTCGGCCAGGAGGACCTGTTCCTCGAACGAATGAGAGACGAGGATTTGCCGGGGGCAGGGCTTGTCATCATAGAACTGGGCCAGGAATGCCCCCAACACTTCTTCCGCCGGCATTGCTGCATCGGCCTTCGGGAAATAGGCGCGGTTGCCCCAGTTCTGCCCGGTGCGAAAGAAGAAGACCTGGATGCAACTCATTCCGCCCTGGTGATGAATGGCGAATACGTCAGCCTCTTCGACCGTGTGCGGGTTGATACCCTGATGGCTCTGTACGTGGGACAGGGCAGCCAGCCGATCGCGATAGATCGCTGCGGTCTCGAAATCGAGGTCCTCGGAGGCCTTTTGCATTGCCTCGGACATGGTGGACTTGACTGTGTGACTTTTGCCGGACAGGAACCCTCGGGCCTCATCGACCATGCGGGAATAGTCTTCGACGGACACCTCGCCGGTGCATGGCCCCGCACAGCGTTTGATCTGGTAGAGCAGACAAGGTCGGGTGCGACTTTCATAGACCGAATCCGTGCAGGTCCTCAGCAGGAAGGCCCGTTGCAGGGAATTGATCGTCCGGTCGACCGCCTGCGCGGAGGCGAAGGGACCGAAATAAGATCCTTTGCGCGACCGCGCGCCACGGTGCTTGTAGATTCCTGGAGCCTCGTGGTCTTCCGTCAGCAGGATATAGGGAAACGACTTGTCGTCGCGCATCAGCACATTGAAGCGCGGCCGCAGGCGTTTGATGAGATTGGCTTCCAGCAGCAGGGCCTCTGTCTCCGTGCGCGTGGAGACGAATTCCATCTGTGCGGTCAGCCGGATCATGCTCTCGATGCGGTTGGTATGACCACGGCCCTGAGCGTAGCTGGTGACGCGTTTTTTCAGGCTGCGCGCTTTGCCCACATAGAGCACATCGCCGCCTTCGTTGAGCATGCGATAGACACCCGGACCGTTGGGCAGCCGTTTGACGTAGGCCTGTATAAGTTCCGGCCCCTTCAAACCCTTTTCAGGATCGCCTGCGACTTTCCAGATTTCCTCCTCTCTCGGCACCGGCATCGCATCACCAGTTCCACCCTGTCTTCGCGTCTCGTGTCGGGGTTCCGTTGGCCGTACCATTCGCGTCCTGCCTGAATCGAATTTCAGGGTCTATATAGCATTCGCCGCGTCACGGTCCGACAGCAGACCGACGCTGAGGTCGCTTTATCAAGAAATCAAGAGATCAGAAGACGAAGACGATGTAGCCGACGAAGAGCGCCAGCATCACCGTGCCGCCGGAGCGAGAGATCGGACGCGAACCCACTGCAAGCACCGTCAGCAGGACAGTCGTGGCGGCCATGATCCACATGTCGAGATAAACGATGCGGCCGGGAACCAGGAGCGGGTGAACCATACTGGTAATGCCGAGAATCGCCCCGATGTTGAAAATGTTGGATCCCACGACGTTTCCGATCGCCACTGCGGCGCTGCCGCGCCAGGCGGCCATGACAGAGGTAACCAGTTCAGGCAGCGACGTACCGATGGCGACAACGGTCAGACCGATGACTGCCTCGGAGACGCCGAGCATGCGGGCGATATCGACCGCACCGTTGACGGTGAGCGAAGCGCCCAGCGGCAGGCCGATCAGGCCGAACAGCAGGTATGCGACGATCTTTGAATTCTCGGTCGGCAGTTCATCGATTTCGTCGTGATAATCGCCAAAAACCTGTTCCTTCCGGCTCTTCCGCGCGTTCAGGAACTGTCGGAACAAGAAGATGCAAAGCAATGCAAAGAGAACCATCCCGTCGAAGCGAGACAGCCAGCCGGTTGCCATGATGGCCATGAGGAGGCCGGTCATGAAACACATGACGGCAAGACTGAACCGCAGCCCGTCTTCCTTGCAACCGACCGGTTTGATCAGGGCAGGGGCGCCGAGAACCAGCAGGACGTTGGCAATGTTTGACCCAACGACGTTGCCGAGGGCAATCCCGGAGGCGTTGTTGAACGCCGCCTCGAGAGAAACAAAGAGTTCCGGCGCAGATGTGCCGAAGGCGACGATAGTCAGGCCGATGATTAGCGGACTGATCCCGAGTTTCTCAGCAAGCGCCACCGCGCCACGGACCAGATAGTCCCCTGCAAAAAGAAGCAGGATAAGCCCGGCAATCAATATGGCGAAACTGAACATAAAGGCGCGAGCTTCCGGAGCTTGTTATCTGGGGCCCCATGTCGCGGAGAGGGGCCCTTTGGATATAGGATCACAGAAGAAAAACACAATGACGCCGCTGTGAACAATCGGTCAACAAGGCTGCCTCAGCCCTGCGGTTTGAGCTGGTCGTGCTCTGGGAAGAATTTCGCGAATTTGGTCGGCCAATTCTTCAATTTCGGGCGCCCGCGCTCCCATTGGCCTTCGAAACGCAATGCCAGGTAACCAAGCAGTCCCGCCAGGGCGAAGTGCCCTCCGTGCAGCTTTTTGGCCGTTCGTGGAAGATTGTCGTTGAGCATATCGAGCGACCGTTCAACTTTGGACCATTGCCGGTCAATCCAGGGTGAGTGAACCTTGTCCTCGGGCCGGAAGCGACGCTCGTAGACGATCGCCAGCAGACAGTCTGTCGTTCCATCGCACAGCGCTTCGAGGAGTTCCGCTTCGGTGCGCTTGTCGGCATTGCGCGGAAACAGGTTGCGACCGCTCAACCGATCCAGATACTGCATGATCGCCCGACTGTCGTAGATGGCCCGACCATTGTCATCGATAAGGGTCGGGATTTTCCCGAGAGGATTGCTGTCGATCAGCAGGTCCGGATCAGCATTTGTGTCGGTCGGCACGCTTTCGCACTCAAACCCGCAATAGTGAGCGGCCATGCGCACCTTGGCGGAATAAGGGGAAGCGGGCGAATACAGAATTTTCATTGTTTTCCTCCACGGGAAAGGCCGGACTGTACTATTGCGTTCCAGTCGGCCTGAGCGCGCAATACGCCGTGGACGGGACGTGCGTTCAATCCTTGAACTGGAAAATGCGGATGGACAATTAGCGGACCGAGCGACAATAGGCGCCGTAGATGTGCCACGGGTCCAAGCCTGAGATGCAATACTCGACATTGGCGCCCATACCGGCAAAACCCTGCCCGAGCTCAATCATGTACCAGATCGTCCGCGACCGCCCGTCGTTCATCGCAACCTTGCCGCGGCAGAACCGACGGTCGATCTTCGTCCCTTCGAGCTCACCGGCTGCAACGAATCGTTCCAGATGGACATCGTAGTAGTCATCGATCGCCAGACCGCGCTTGATGACATTTCGATCATTGATCGCAAAGCGCTTGGTGATCGCTCGCAGCACCGCGGGGTTATCGCAGGCCGCATCGTTGCGAATTCCAAAGGCGTTGGCTGGAGATGCACTGATTGTCAGTCCGGTGGCCAGGATGCCGCAGAGGGCAAGAAGGGTACTAACCGTTTTTCGACATGACATGGGCTTACGGGCTCCAGATTGCGCGATGGGGACCTGAGGACAGAATACTAGCAATTCGTTATCGAAGGATGAGCGGACGAGGTCAAGGTCCACTGCCTCAGAAGGTCCGTTTGCGCAGATATTTGTCGAGCCTGGTGCGACGGTTGGTTCGGTGTGAACTCGCTCGCGCCGGATATTTGCTCTATATCCATCGCAGCATGCACCCTGATCGAGGCATTCATGGATCAACCAGCACCCACCCGCACCGGTTTTTCGACCTGTCCGCATGACTGTCCATCGACATGCGCACTTGAGATCGAACTGGTCGATGACCGGACCATAGGTAAAGTGCGGGGGGCAGCCGACAACGGCTACACCGCCGGTGTCATCTGCGCGAAGGTCGCGCGGTATGCCGAACGCACGCATCATCCGGATCGTCTTCTGAAACCGATGCGTCGCAACGGTCCAAAGGGGCAGGGCAGTTGGCAGGAAATCGATTGGGAAGATGCGCTCGATGAGGTCGCGGAGGGCTTTCTAAAGGCAGAACGGCGCTGGGGTTCGGAGTCGGTCTGGCCGTATCAGTATGCCGGGACGATGGGATTGGTACAGCGCGATTCAATTCATCGCCTGCGCCACGCAAAAAAGTACTCGGGCCAGTTCGACAGCATCTGCACCAACGCCGCATGGACCGGTTTTTTTGTAGGGACCGGCAGTCTGAGCGGACCCGATCCCCGGGAGATGGCCAAATCCGACTGCGTGGTGATCTGGGGCACCAATCCGGTATCGACGCAGGTCAATGTGATGACCCACGCCACCCAGGCGCGCAAGCAACGCGGTGCCAAGATTGTCGTGATCGATGTCTATGACACCCCGACGGCTCGCCAGGCCGACGTGAAGCTTATCCTGCGTCCTGGCACGGATGGAGCCCTGGCTTGCGCCGTCATGCATGTGCTGTTTCGCGATGAATTGGCGGATCGCGACTACCTTAGGCGTTTCAGCGACGATCCGAACGGCTTCGAAAAGCACCTAAGCGACCGGACGCCGGAATGGGCCGCCGAGATTACTGGGTTGTCGGCTCGCCAGATCGAAAAGTTTGCGCATCTCGTCGGCACGACGAAACGCAGCTATTTCCGGCTTGGCTACGGTTTCACACGCCAGCGCAACGGCACCGTCAATATGCATGCGGCGCTGAGTATTCCGACGGTGACCGGGGCCTGGCAGTATGAAGGCGGCGGCGGATTCCACTCCAACAACGACATCTTCGGCCTCGATAAATCCGAAATCATGGGCACCGCCAGCATCGACCCAGGGATTCGCTACCTGGATCAGTCGAAAATCGGTCGGATCCTGACCGGGGATGCCGAAGCACTGCATGGCGGCCCGCCTGTCACCGTGCTTCTCATCCAGAACACGAACCCGGTGAACATCGCGCCGGAACAGAGAAAGGTCAGAGAAGGCTTCGGCCGAGATGACCTGTTTTGTGTGGTGCATGAGCAATTCATGACGGAAACCGCCGACCTGGCCGACATCATCTTACCCGCGACGACGTTCGTCGAGCATGACGATATCTATCGCGGCGGCGGCCATCAGCACATCATGCTTGGTCCGAAACTGATCGAACCTCCGGAAGGGCCGAGATCCAACCATTACGTTGTCGAGGAATTGGCGAAACGGCTTGGAGTGGCAGATCAGCCCGGGTTCGGACTGAGCGCCAATGAACTGATCGACAATATGCTGCAGGCAAGTGGACATGGCACTCTGGCCGCGTTGCAGCAAAACAAGTGGATCGACTGTCAGCCCGATTTCGAAAAGTCGCATTTCATTCGTGGATTCGGCTGGCCGGACGGCAAATTCCGCTTTCGTCCGGACTGGACCGGATCGCTTGCACCCAATCGTCCGCCAAAGTCCCTGGGACCCCAGGGACCCCACGAACAGCTGCCGGTCTTCCCGGATCACGTCGACCTGATCGAGGCCGCTGACGAACGTCATCCCTTCCGGCTGGCTACGTCACCGGCCCGTTCCTTCCTGAATTCAACATTCACCGAGACTCAGTCTTCGGTTCGCAGGGAAGGGCGTCCTGAGGTCATGATACACAGCGACGATGCAGCAGCGGTGGGTGTTGAGGACGGCGAACTGGTGGCCATTGGCAACCAGCGAGGCGAAGTTCGCCTACATGCGCACGTCAGCAGCGATTTGCCGCGCGGAGTCCTCGTTTCTGAAGGTATATGGCCGAATCGAAGCTTTATCGACGGTGAGGGCATCAATGTGCTCACCGGAGCGGACAGTATCGCACCGTTTGGCGGCGCCGCATTTCACGACACCCACGTGTGGCTCAGGCGGGATCAGCAGGATTCCGGTGGCGATTGAACGATCGCCCCATCGTCTTCGAAATGTAGTCCGTTGAACACCGCCACGCCGGCATCGGTCATTCGGACTTTTCCCTCTGCGACAAGCTTGAGCGCCGCCGGATAAAGTTGGTGTTCGGCCGACAGCACCCGTTCAGCCAGCACAGTTTCCGTATCGTCCGGCAGGACGCGAACCGCTGCCTGGGCGATGAGAGGACCTTCATCCATGCCCTCGGTCACGAAGTGCACGCTGCAGCCATGGATGCGTACCTGGTGGGCCAAAACGCGTTGATGCGTATCCAGACCCGGAAAACTGGGCAACAACGACGGATGAATGTTGAGTATCAATCCCCGCCACTGATTGACGAAATCCGCCGACAACAGGCGCATGTAGCCGGCCAGGCAGATGAAGTCGGGTTCGATCCGATCCAGTTCGGCCAGGATTGCTTCTTCATGGGCTGTCCTGTCAGAATAGTCGGCCCGGGCGAAGGCACGGGTTTCGATGTCATAGGTTTCGGCGAGTTCGAGGCCGGCCGCCTGTGGATTGTCCGACAGGACTGCAGCGATCTGGCAAGGATAGTCAGTCGCCATGCTGGCAGATATCAGTGCCGAAAGGTTGGATCCGCGACCGGAGATCATGACCGCAACACGCTTGCGCCGGCCGATTTGCCCGGTTCCGCTGCTCATAGTGCCAGCGATCCATCATAGGTGACGGCGGCAACATCCTCAGTCCGCTCCACAAGCTCACCCAGCGCCACAACGCTTTCTCCGGCGTCGCTCAGGGCGTCCACAACCGTGTCAAACTCCTCGGCCGAAACAACCGCAATCATTCCGATGCCGCAATTGAACGTGCGCAACATCTCTGTTTCCACGATACCACCCGTGGTACTCAGCCAGGAAAAGACCGGCGGGACTTCTATTGTGCCGAGGTTGATCCTTGCGGACAGACCATCCGGCAGAACGCGCGGAATATTCTCCGGAAATCCGCCTCCCGTGATATGCGCCAGTGCCTTGATGGCGTCCGTCTGCCGAATTGTCTGAAGGAGAGGTTTGACGTAGATGCGTGTCGGCGTCAGCAGAACTTCCGCGAGGCTCCGGTCGGGCGCAAAGGGCGCCGGGGAATCGAACTCCAGTCCGGCAATCTCGACAACCCGTCGCACCAGCGAAAACCCGTTGGAATGAAGACCGGAGCTGGCGAGGCCGATCAGCTTGTCGCCTGCTTGTATGTCCTCTTTCGGCAGAAGCCTGGATCGTTCGGCGGCGCCGACCGCAAAGCCTGCCAGATCGTAGTCTCCGCCCGAATACATGCCGGGCATTTCGGCCGTTTCCCCGCCAATCAGTGCACATCCCGCCTGGATACAGCCGTCCGCGATGCCCGCGACGATTTGTTCACCCTGCTCCGGGTCAAGTTTGCCCGTCGCAAAATAGTCGAGGAAAAACAGCGGCTCGGCCCCCTGAACAACCAGGTCATTCACGCACATTGCAACAAGGTCGATGCCGACGGTGTGGTGTATTTCTGTCTCGATGGCGATTTTCAGCTTGGTGCCGACCCCATCATTTGCCGCGACAAGAACCGGATCTTCAAGGCCGGCGGCCTTCAGGTCGAAGAGCCCGCCGAAGCCGCCGATATCTCCATCGGCGCCGGGTCGTTGTGTGGCCCGAATATGCGGTTTGATGCGTTCCACGAGACTGTTGCCGGAATCGATGTCGACCCCGGCGTCACGATAGCTCAAGCCGTTATTTTGATCACTCATCGCGCCCTCATGGGTCAAGCCGGCACCCCTGTCCGGCAGGTCACCGGCAAATCGCATGTCGGCCACCCGCGCGCAAGGCTTGCCGTGCATCCTGCCCGAATTTATTGACGTGTGTGCCCGAGCCTGCAAAAAACGTGCGGTTGCGCGTGGCCGGCGGATGCACCATCTTCGTTGAACGCCCATTTCGAAAACGGATGCCGTGGCTTGCGCCCCGTCGATGGGACTTTCGCCTGAAATCTTTTGCCTATGACCATTCCGAATTTCATCACTCTTTTGCGCTTTCTGATGGTTCCGGCAGTCGTCTATGCGCTGTTGGTGGGTGAAATGCTGCCTGCTTTTGTCATCTTCGTTATCGCCGGGCTTTCCGACGGCGTCGACGGCTTCATCGCACGCCACTTCGATCAGCAATCGGAATTGGGCGCCTATCTGGATCCGGTCGCGGATAAACTCCTGCTGGTGACCGTCTTCATCATGCTGGCAATCCTTGGATATCTGCCGCAATGGCTGGCTGTGTTGGTGGTTTCGCGCGACGTGCTGATCGTCATGGCTGTTCTGGTATCAAGCCTGATGGGACAGCCCGTCGATATGAATCCGATCCTGGTGTCCAAGGCAAATACGGCGATCCAGATCGCGCTTCTTTCGCTGGTTCTTGCGGAACTCGCGCTTGGCATCAGGCTCGGTGAATTGACCACGATCCTGATCTATGTCGTTGCGGCCTTGACCATCCTTTCCGCAGCAGCCTATTTCAAGGTCTGGATCGACCACATGGCCGAATAGATTGATGCGATCCAGCGCCGCAACGGAGACCTAGCCCGATGTCAACCACGATCAACAGGGCCTCCCTGAGGCGCCAAGCCTTGTTCTGGCTGGCGACACTGCTGGCACTGGGCCTGTTTCTCTACGTGTTTCGCGGCATTCTGCTGCCCTTTGTTGCCGGAATGGCACTGGCCTACTTCCTTGATCCGGTGGCAGACCGGCTGGAACGTTGGGGCGTTTCCCGTCTCATGGCGACCATCCTGATTCTGATCGCATTCCTGCTGCTCTTCGTCATCGCCTTGATCATCATTGTGCCGACCCTGGTCACGCAGGCGAGCGAGTTCATCCAGAAACTGCCGGACTATGTTTCGCAGCTACAGAGCCTGCTCGCTTCCTCCGATCGGTCCTGGCTGAAAAACTGGATCGGTCTGGACACGACCAATCTGAAGGAATCCCTGGGTAGCCTCCTGTCGGAGGGTGCAGGCCTGGTTGGTACGGTTCTGCTCCAGGTCTGGAACTCTGGAAAGGCGTTGGCTGACCTGGCATCGCTGTTCGTGGTAACGCCGGTCGTAGCGTTCTATCTTCTGCTGGATTGGGATCGCATGGTCGAAACGGTCGACGGCTGGATACCCCGCAACCACTTGGGGGCCGTGCGTGAAATCTCGGCTGACATGAACAAGGCGATCGCCGGGTTCGTGCGTGGCCAGGGAAGCGTTTGCCTCATTTTGGGGATCTACTACGCCGCCGGGTTGACGCTGACTGGTTTGAATTTCGGTCTGCTGATCGGCCTTTTCTCGGGGTTGATCAGCTTTATTCCCTATGCCGGCTCGCTTGTTGGGCTAGTACTGGCCCTTGGGGTCGCGCTCGTTCAGTTCTGGCCTGACTATGTGTCAATAGGCATCGTGCTGGCCGTCTTTCTCTCGGGCCAGTTCCTGGAGGGCAATATCCTCCAGCCGAGACTGGTTGGGAGAAGCGTCAACCTTCATCCGGTATGGCTGATGTTCGCGCTCTTTGCCTTTGGCTCACTTTTCGGGTTTGTCGGACTTCTGGTGGCCGTGCCGGCGTCTGCGGCAGTGGCCGTACTCGTCAGGTTTGCCTTGCGTCGCTACCTCGACAGCGACCTCTACGACGACGGGGACCCCGACAATCGTCTGACCGAGGGCGACGGGAAGTCGAATGAATAAAGACGGCAAATCACCGAAACCGACCGCCCAGCAACTGCCGCTCGAATTCAGGCATCCGATCAGCAGCGATCGCGCCGACCTGGTTGTCTCGGAACCGCTCCAGGCGGCGATCGGACTGATCGACAGCTGGCCGGATTGGCCGTCGCCGGTGGTCATTCTTGCCGGCCCCACGGGCTCCGGAAAGACCCATCTGGCGAAAATCTGGATCGACCGCACCGGCGCCGTGGACTTGAAGGTGACTGCCAATGACGCGCATGCGCTGGAGCGTGCGGCCGAGGGCCCGGTTCTGATTGAGGATATCGATCGACAGGGATTTGATGAAACTCAATTGTTTCACCTGATCAATACGGTATTGCAGAACGGCACACATATGCTGATCACAACACGGGCATGGCCAGCCGCCTGGTCCGTCAGCCTGCCCGATCTGCGCTCACGGCTGCGAGCTGCAACGACCGTTGAGATTGGCGAGCCGGACGATGCCCTGCTGGCCCAGGTGATCGAAAAGCTGTTTGCCGACCGGCAAATGGCAGTCGATCCGAAGGTTGTGATCTACCTGGTGCATCGCATGGAGCGGTCGCTTGATGCCGCGCAGGCCATCGTCCACCGAATGGACGAACTTGCACTGGCCAGGCGCTGCAAGATCGGCCGCTCACTTGCCGGTGAGGTGCTTGAGGAATGGGAAACAGGCCGCCCGGGTGAAACGGGGATGTCATAGTTTCTTCGTCGGATGGTCATAGATATGACACACGGCTAAGGTGCAGGCGAAAAGAGAGGCAAATGGACGACACGATCACAGTGAATCCTGAGTCGAACGGCGGCGCAGTGGCGTCCGACGGCAAGCCGCTTTTGGAAAGCCCTGAACGGTACGTCAACCGTGAGTTTTCCTGGCTGCAGTTCAACCGCCGCGTTCTTGAAGAGACCCAGAACAGCGCGCACCCACTGCTCGAACGGATCCGTTTTCTCTCGATTTCGGCAGCAAATTTGGACGAGTTCTTCATGGTCCGCGTTGCCGGTCTCGAGGGGCAGGTGCGCGAGGGCATTTCCAACCGTTCTGCTGACGGTCGAACACCGCTGCGGCAGTTGAATGAGGCGCTTGATGAAATCCGCAAGCTGCAGTTGGAACAACAGGCCGCGCTGGCAGTCCTGCAACAGTACCTCGCCGAAGAGGATATCCACATTGTCCGTCCCGGAGACCTCGGCGGCGAAGATCTCGCTTGGCTTAAGCGGGAATTTGACGAAGCGATTTTCCCGGTTCTGACCCCGTTGTCGATCGACCCGGCTCATCCGTTTCCATTCATTCCGAACCTGGGCTTTTCCATCGGTCTGCAACTGCACAGTCGTGCCAAAAAGGAGCCGATGACAGGTCTCCTGCGCCTGCCGGTTGCGCTCGATCGTTTCGTGCGGCTTCCCGACGACAAAGGCCGGGTCCGCTACATGACACTGGAAGATGTTGTCGGACAGTTCATCGAAACCCTCTTTCCCGGGTATGACGTCAAAGGATCGGGCACGTTTCGCATCATCCGCGATAGTGACATCGAAGTGGAAGAGGAAGCGGAAGACCTGGTGCGGTTGTTTGAACGGGCACTCAAACGCCGTCGCCGCGGGTCCGTGATCCGCATCGAGTTCGATTCCGAAATGCCGAAATCTCTTCGCCAATTCGTTACCAGCGAACTCAATGTTCCGGACGATCGGGTTGCCGTTCTTCCGGGTCTTCTGGCACTGTCGACCATCGAAGAGATCGTCGACACACCGCGTGACGATCTCAAATACGAACCTTACAACGCCCGTTTTCCTGAACGGATTCGTGAGCATGGCGGCGACTGTTTTTCGGCCATTCACGAAAAGGACATTGTCATTCACCACCCGTACGAATCGTTCGATGTGGTGGTGCAATTTCTGAGACAATCAGCGCGCGATCCCAATGTCCTTGCAATCAAGCAGACCCTTTACCGCACCTCCAATGACAGCCCCATCGTCAGAGCGCTGATCGATGCAGCCGAGGGCGGCAAATCGGTAACGGCCCTGGTTGAGTTGCGGGCACGTTTCGATGAGGAAGCAAACATACGCTGGGCGCGGGATCTCGAGCGGGCCGGCGTCCAGGTGGTCTTCGGCTTCATCGAGCTGAAAACACACGCCAAGATGTCGCTTGTGGTTCGTAGAGAAGACGGAAAACTGGCAAGCTACTGCCACCTGGGAACGGGCAACTACCATCCGGTTACGGCCAAGATTTACACCGATCTGTCCTTTTTCACCTGTGATCCGGACATCGCTCACGATGTGGCACACGTCTTCAATTTCATAACCGGATACGGTCAGCCGACCGAGGAGATGAAACTCGCTGTGTCGCCGGGGTCCATGCGTGCTCGCATGATCGAGCACATCGAGGCCGAAATTGACCATGCGCGCAATGGCCGGCCAGCAGCAATCTGGATGAAGATCAATTCACTCGTCGATCCGGAAACCATCGACGCGCTTTACCGGGCAAGCCAGGCAGGGGTCGAGGTCGATCTTGTGGTGCGCGGCATATGCTGCCTTCGCCCCCAGGTCAAAGGCCTGTCGGACCATATCCGTGTCAAATCGATCGTCGGACGGTTTCTCGAGCATAGCCGCATATTCTGCTTTGGCCAGGGTAACGGGCTGCCGAGCAAGGACTCGCTCATCTATATCGGTTCTGCAGACATGATGCCGAGAAACCTGGACCGGCGCGTTGAAACTCTGGTTCCGCTGACCAACCCAACCGTCAAGGAACAGGTGCAATCGCAGATCATGCTGGGCAACCTTATCGACAACCAGCAGAGCTATGAGATATTGGAAGACGGTACATCCCGTCGCATGGATGTGCGACCAGGGGAAGAACCGTTTAACGCGCAGCTTTACTTCATGACGAATCCCAGCCTCTCAGGTCGTGGTGGAGCCCTTGCTTCCAGTGCGCCGAAACTGATCGCCGGGCTGGTTTCGCACCAGACCAAGAGTTGATCGAAGAAGTCAGAATGCATGGTTGAAACCGAAGCCCAGGGGCGCCTTCCGGGCATAGCGCCGGTGTCGGTCGTCGACATTGGCTCGAACTCCGTTCGCCTGGTGATTTACGAGGGCCTGAATCGCATGCCCTCCGTGCTGTTCAACGAAAAAGTATTGTGCGGCCTGGGTCGCAGCATTGCATCCACTGGCATGCTGGACCCGGAGGGCGTAACCCGAGCACTTGCTGCCTTGCGGCGTTTCCGTACGTTGTCGACGCAGGCACGCGCGACCGGCATGCATGTCCTGGCAACGGCAGCGGCGCGTGAAGCCTCCAATGGGCCGGATTTTGTCGAGCGGGCACAGTCGATCCTGGGGCACGAAATCAGGGTTTTGAGCGGCGCCGAGGAAGCCTATTTTTCGGCTCTTGGCGTCATCAGCGGTTTTCACGATCCCGACGGCATCGTCGGCGACCTTGGTGGCGGCTCGCTGGAACTCATTGATATTGCGAACGGCGAAGTCGGCGACGGCATCACGCTTCCGATAGGTGGCCTTCGACTTGCCGAGGTGTCAGGCGAGTCCATTCGTCGCGCACGCAATATCGCCAAACAGAACATTGCAGCGGCAGCGCTTCTGGAAAAGGGCAGGGGGCGCACCTTCTACGCCGTTGGTGGAACATGGCGTAACCTTGCCAAACTGCACATGGAAGCGACACGCTACCCGCTGCATGTGACGCAGGGTTATGAAATTGCCTTCGAGGAAATCAGCGACTTCCTTGAGCAGGTCGAGAAGAACGGTTCCGGCAAGAACAAGGCAATGCGGGCCGTGTCGCGCAACCGCCGCAGCCTGTTGCCCTTCGGCGCTGTAGCGATGCACGAAATTCTGCGCGCGATGCGGCCGGGCAAGGTGAGTTTCTCGGCTCTAGGGGTGCGTGAGGGTTTTCTCTATTCGTTGCTGGACTCGGTGGACAAGGTGCGTGACCCGCTGATCACGGCCGCCGACGAATTGGCTATCCTCCAGGCCCGTTCGCCCGAACATTCGCGCGAGCTTGCGCACTGGACCGGTGCAGCCTTTCGGGCATTCGGTGTGGAGGAAACCGAGGAGGACGCGCGTTATCGCCGCGCTGCCTGCCTGCTTGCAGACCTCAACTGGCGTGCCCACCCGGACTACCGCGGTTCCCAGTCTCTCAACCTGATTTCAAATGGCACCTTTGCGGGCATTTCCCATGCCGGAAGGGCCTATATCGCGCTTGCCAACTATTACCGTTTCGAAGGTTTGCGCGGTGATTGGCTCAGCGATTCGTTGGCCGCCATCGCCACGTCACGCTACCAGGAATTCGCCAAACTGCTCGGTGGCCTGCTGCGGGTGAGTTACCTGTTTTCTGCATCGATGCCGGGCGTCACGCCGTCGCTGGAATTTGTCCCTGACGGGATTGATGGGCTGGTGCTGAAGGTCCCGGAACGGCTGTCGGATTTCGCCGGCGAACGACTGGAGGGCCGCCTGCAGCAACTCGCTCGCCATACCGGCAAGGAATTGAGTTTGTCATTCACCAACTGATCTCAGCATCTGTACGCTGAGATTCAGTCAGTGAGTTCAACCGTCTCGATCTTGCGGTTGACAAAACGCAGAGCCATCTCGCCGCGCATCAGTTGTAGCGCCTTGTCCCCGAAGAGTTCGCGACGCCATCCTTTTAGTGCGCCGATCTCTGCATTCTCGCCCTCTGCCGCCAGGCGGTCCAAATCATCCGAATTGGCAATGATCTTGGGCGCGACACCGAATTTCTCGGTGGTTAGTTTCAAAAGTACCTTGAGCAGTTCGCTCGCCGCGGCCGCTCCCTCTGGCGGTTGTGTCGGCCTCGGCAACCGTGGCAGTTCGTCCTTTGGAAGCGCAATGGCGCTTTGTACGGCCTGAACAACCGCGTGACCGGCCTGAGACCGCTCCCAACCGCGTGCGATCGAGCGAAGCTTGCCGAGTGCAGCCGTATCGGTCGGCTGCTGTTGGGCGATCTCGTAGATCGCGTCGTCTTTCAGGACCCTTCGCCGCGGTACGTCGCGTTCCCGAGCCTCCCTTTCACGCCAGGCTGCGACGGATTTCATGATCGCCAGCTCGCGCGGCTTGCGAACCCGCATGCGCAACCTCCTCCAGGCATCGTCTGGGTGAAGGTCGTACGTATCCGGCGATTCAAGGATGTCCATTTCTTCCTTGACCCAGTGGGCGCGCCCCTCGGCGTCCAGGCGTTCCCGCAAATTCAGATAGACGTCCCGCAGATGGGTGACGTCGGCGAGCGCATATTTCAGCTGCTTGTCGGAAAGCGGGCGTTGGCGCCAGTCGGTGAAACGAGAGCTCTTGTCGATCTGCACACCGCTGGTCCGCTGGACCAACTGGTCGTAGGACACCGAATCCCCAAAGCCACAGACCATCGCTGCGACTTGTGTGTCGAAAATCGGGTGCGGAATGAGATTTCCGAGATGATAGATGATTTCTATGTCCTGGCGAGCGGCGTGGAATACTTTGACCACTGAGGGATCCGCCATCAGCTCAAAGAAAGGTGTCAGATCCAGCCCTTTCGAGAGCGGATCGACAATGGCTTCATGGTCCGGCGTCGCCATCTGTATGAGACAGAGCTCCGGCCAGAATGTCGTTTCGCGAATGAATTCCGTGTCGATTGTCAGGAAGTCTGATTGCGCCATTTTTGCGCAGGCCTGCGCCAGCGCATCGGTCTTATTGATGATGTTCATGCCCGTTATTTAGAGGGTGTTCAGGCCAATTGGAAGCAGAATGGTATGCAACGGCCCAATCGGCTCCATTCCGTTGAGCGGTGGCCATTTTGGCGGCGGAGTACGTGACGCAGCTTGACAAATCACCTTGGGCATGCGCTTGTCCGCGCGGCTTTCACAATGGCGACAATTTGCCCGCCATTTCAACGCACAGATATTCAGGAAAGATCGATGCATCGCTATCGCAGCCACAACTGCGCCGCCCTCCGTAAATCCGATGTCGGCGCGACCGTCCGCCTCTCCGGCTGGGTCCACCGCGTTCGTGACCACGGAGGTGTTCTGTTCATCGATTTGCGCGATCACTACGGCATAACCCAGGTTGTCGCCGATCCCGATTCGGACGCTTTCGCACTGGCTGAAACCGTGCGGGGAGAGTGGGTGATCCGCATCGACGGTGAGGTCAAGGCTCGCTCCGACGATACCATCAATCCCAACCTGCCGACCGGCGAGGTGGAAATCTATGCGCGCGAGATGGAAGTTCTGTCCGCAGCGAAAGAGTTGCCGCTCCCAGTTTTCGGCGAGCCGGAATACCCCGAGGACGTGCGCCTGAAGTATCGCTTCCTCGACCTGCGGCGCGAGACCCTGCACCGCAACATCATGCGGCGCACGCAGGTGATCAGCTCCATGCGCCGGCTGATGGGAGAGGCGGGTTTCACGGAGTTTTCGACACCGATCCTGACGGCTTCTTCGCCTGAGGGAGCGCGTGACTTCCTGGTGCCCAGCCGCATTCATCCGGGCAATTTCTACGCCCTGCCGCAAGCTCCGCAGCAGTACAAGCAGCTGATCATGGCCTCCGGTTTCGACCGTTACTTCCAGATCGCGCCCTGTTTTCGCGACGAGGACCCGCGTGCCGATCGGCTGCCGGGGGAGTTCTACCAACTCGACGTCGAAATGAGCTTCGTCGAACAGGAAGACATCTTTGCCGCAATGGAACCGGTTGCCCGTGAAGTCTTCAACGAGTTCGCCGAAGGCCGCCCGGTTACGGATACGTTCCCGCGCATCCCGTATGCCGAAGCCATGCGCAAATATGGCACGGACAAGCCTGACCTGCGGAACCCGATCGAAATGGAAGCTGTGACCGAGCATTTTGCCGGATCGGGCTTCAAGGTCTTTGCAAACATGATTGCCAACGACCCAAAAGTCGAAGTCTGGGGGATCCCGGCAAAGACCGGCGGCAGCCGTGCATTCTGCGACCGGATGAACTCCTGGGCGCAAGGCGAGGGCCAGCCGGGTCTCGGCTACATTTTCTGGCGGGATGAAGACGGTGCCGTGGCCGGCGCCGGCCCTCTGGCCAAGAACATCGGGCCGGAGCGGACGGAAGCAATCCGCACCCAGCTCGGTCTGGAATCAGGCGATGCCTGTTTCTTCGTCGCGGGCGATCCGAGAAAATTTGCCGGCTTTGCCGGCGATGCCCGTACGCGCGTTGGTGAGGAACTCGACCTTGTGGACCGCGAGCGTTTTGAGCTGTGCTGGATTGTCGATTTCCCATTCTATGAGTGGGACGAAGACGCCGACAAGCTCGACTTTTCGCACAACCCGTTCTCCATGCCGCAGGGCGGTCTGGAAGCCCTCGAGGGCGACGATCCATTGGCGATCAAGGCCTACCAGTACGATATGGTGTGCAACGGCTTCGAAATCGCCTCCGGTGGTATCCGAAACCACATTCCCGAACTGATGGTGAAGGCTTTCGGTCTTGTCGGGTTGGATGAAAAGGTCGTCGAGGAACGGTTTGGCGGGCTCTATCGGGCATTCCAGTATGGCGCTCCTCCCCATGGCGGCATGGCCGCCGGCATCGACCGCATCGTCATGTTGCTGGTTGGCGCCAAGAACCTGCGGGAAGTCACCATGTTCCCCATGAACCAGCAAGCGCAGGACTTGCTGATGGGTGCCCCGGGCGAAGCCGATTCCACCCAGCTGCTGGATCTCAATCTTCGTCTGATCCCGGTCAAGAAGGACGACTGACCAAAAAGGCCCCACCGAAAACGGTGGGGCCTCGTCTCATTCGAGATGTCGTGACACCTACTGGTTGGCGGAAATCATCACGTTCAGCACGTCGGGCAGGCTCTGCGGAGCGCCCATGGCGGCACCGACGACAGATGCGAATGGCACCGGGCTTTCAGGCCGCGCGGCAACTTCGATATTGCGCGGATCCGAAAGATACAGGCTGACCGCCTCCGTGACCGACTTCTGGAATTCCGGATTGTTCAATTGGCCAAGGACGAAAGGCAACATGCCCTGAACGCCCTGAACCATTTGATCGCGGCTCATACCCTGCTGGCTTGCCACCATGTCAAGCACCTTGTTGGTGAGCGAAGCATCGTCGAAGCGCAAGGCCATGTTGTTGAAAGTCAATTGCTGCATCATGCCCATCATGGCGAGCCCCATGGCCTGTTGGGCTTTCGCGTCGTCTGCCTTGCCGGCCATATTCTTCTGCAGTTCCTGCAGGCTTTTGACAAATTCCAGCGTATATCCCGAGATCGAGAAGCTCAGACCGAGCCGACCGACATCATTAAGCGTCAGAGCGTAATCGGAAAGTGTGAGCTCTCCATTCGTGGCGTGCCAAAAACCCTTGATCACCATGTCGCCCGATATGTTTTGATAGCCCATTCCGGTGATGACCTGGCGAGCCTGTGCATCATCGACGCTTGCGAGATCGATCTCCAGCCCGTCGAGACGCGCATCGAAATCCCACTGATCGCCATTCGAGCTCCGGGTGTTGCGTGTATCCGAGCGGGCAATCTTGAAAACCTCGTTGCCCTCGATGTTGAATACGACCGGACCGGTTGTCGCGCGGTCATAGAAGAACATGTTGTCGATACTGTTGGCCGTTGAATCAGCCGGCACGTAGAGGTTTTCGATGCTGATGTCGCTGATCGAGAATGAAATCTCATCCTGGCTGAAGGTGATTTCACTTTCCGCCATTGAAGCGACGTTATAGTTCCCTGACCCGTCCTCCTTGACGCCTTGGAACTGGAGGTTGCCCATGCCGAAGGTTGCGGGTTCGCCGGCCATGCCGACCCTCAGGTTCTCAATTGTCACGTTGTCGCCACTGGCGGTCGCGCCGTCATAGGTGATGGCGGCTCCCCCTGATCCCCATGCCTGCGTCAGCTTCTTGGCAAAGTCGTCTGCATCAAGAGCCAGCGTAATCTGGGTCGAGGCCAGTAAGGTGGCTCCGGCCAGCAGGACTGACCGCGAATGATATGCAAGCATGATTTTTCCTTCCCTCAAGACGATTCAAAACTCTGTGCGGAAAACATATGGGTGATATTCAAGCGGTTTTAAGGGTCAAAGGATAGGGCGCTCAGCATTTTTCGTGCAGTTTGCCAGGTCGAATCCCATCGGTGGTTGATTGATTCTTACCGCTACTCATCGAGTTTCTTGCCACTATTGCCGCGAATCACTGCATCGTTTAATCCCATAAACCCATGGGAAAGAGCCCTGTACCGCCGGGCGGCGGAGATGATGACAGCGAACCGGTCGACCTCAAGTCCGCGCTTGAGGAGCGATATCTTGCCTATGCCCTGTCGACGATCATGCACAGGGCGTTGCCGGATGTGCGTGACGGATTGAAGCCGGTACACCGCCGCATCGTCTATGCGATGAGCGATATGGGCCTGCGTTCCAATGGCAGCTTCAAGAAGTGCGCCAAGATCGTTGGCGAGGTGATGGGCAATTTCCATCCGCACGGCGACCAGGCGATCTACGATGCGCTGGTGCGGCTGGCGCAGGATTTTGCCGTTCGCTATCCGCTCGTCGACGGACAGGGTAATTTCGGCAATGTCGACGGCGACAACGCCGCGGCCATGCGTTACACGGAGTCGAAGATGACTTCGGTAGCCGAGTTGTTGCTGCAGGGCATCGATCAGGATGCTGTCGACTTCCGCACCACCTATGATGAGGAAAACAGCGAACCGGTGGTTCTGCCGGGCGCTTTCCCGAACCTTCTTGCCAATGGCGCAACTGGCATCGCAGTCGGCATGGCGACGTCAATTCCGCCGCACAATGTCGCCGAGCTGTGCGATGCCGCGCAACACCTGATCAAGCATCCCAACGCGCGCATCGAAAAGATGGTCGAATTCGTGCCAGGGCCGGATTTCCCGACGGGCGGGGTCATCGTCGAAGACCGACAGTCCATTCTTGAAGCTTACAAGACGGGTCGAGGTGGTTTCCGTGTGCGGGCCCGCTGGGAAAAAGAGGATGCCGGCCGGGGTGGCTATGTCATCGTCGTGACGGAAATTCCATACCAGGTACAGAAGTCGCGCCTGGTCGAAAAGATCGCCGAATTGCTGATAGCCCGCAAATTGCCATTACTCGACGATGTTCGCGACGAATCGGCGGAAGATATCCGTCTTGTCCTGGTGCCGAAGAGCCGCGGTGTTGACCCGACGCTTCTGATGGAATCGCTGTTCAAGCTGACCGACCTGGAATCGCGCGTCTCCCTGAACCTGAACGTGCTGTCCAAGGGCAGGGTGCCCAAGGTCATGTCGCTTCCCGAGGTTCTCCTGGAATGGCTGGAGCACCGCAAGGAAGTCTTGCAACGGCGCTCGAGACATCGGCTGGCCGCGATTGAAAGACGATTGGAGATCCTCGGCGGTTACCTGATCGCGTACCTCAACATCGACGAAGTCATCCGCATCATCCGAGAGGAAGATGACCCGAAGGCCGAACTGATGCGGCGCTATGAGCTTACCGATCTGCAGGCCGAGTCGATTCTCAACATGCGCCTGCGCTCCCTGCGCAAGCTGGAAGAAATCGAAATCCGCAAGGAGTTCGACAACCTCACGGCGGAGAAGGCGGACATAGAAGCGCTGCTCGCATCCGACGAAAAGCAGTGGGCGACGATTTCCTGGGAAATCAGCGAGGTCAAAAAGCAGTTCGGCAAGGACACAAAACTGGGCCGGCGCAGGACGATTTTCGGCGATGCGCCAGAAACCGATATCGAAGCCATCCAGCAGGCAATGATCGAGAAGGAGCCGGTCACCGTCGTCGTCTCGCAAAAGGGCTGGATCCGCGCGATGAAGGGCCATCTGTCGGACACTGCTTCGCTGACCTTCAAGGAAGGTGACAAGTTGAAGGTCGCGTTCCCGGCCTATACGACCGACAAGATCATGCTCTTCACCACCGGCGGCAAATTCTACACGCTGGGCGGCGACCGGCTCCCGGGCGGTCGTGGTCATGGCGAACCGGTGCGCATCATGGTCGATATGGACAACGACCAGGATATTGTCTCCGCTTTTGTGCACGATCCGGAAGGCAGGTTGCTGGTCGCGTCGACAGCCGGCAATGGCTTTGTCGTGCCACAGGGCGAGATCAGTGCGAATACCCGCAAGGGCAAGCAGGTCATGAACGTCAAGCTGCCGGTCGAGGCGACGCTCTGCGTCCCCGCCGTCGGCGACCACGTCGCCGTCATCGGAAAAAACCGCAAGCTGCTTGTTTTCCCCGCCGTGCAGTTGCCGGAAATGACGCGCGGCAAAGGGGTACGGCTGCAGCGCTACAAGGACGGCGGAATCGCCGACGTAAAGATGTTCAATATGGCCGATGGACTGACCTGGACGGATTCGGCCGGCCGCACCCACACGAAGACGCAGGACGAGTTGCGCGAATGGATGGGCGATCGCGCCCAGGCCGGTCGGCTCGCCCCGAAGGGTTTTCCGCGTTCAGGCCGCTTTACCGGTTAGAAAAGAAAGCTGGTCAGTCGCGCTCGGGCTCGCCCGTGAAGCGCTCCCAGCCGCTTGCCATAAGATGATCCTGCGGCAGGAACCGGGTCTTGTAGCCCATCTTGCGCGAACCGGCGACCCAGTAACCGAGGTAGACATGCGGCAGACCCTTTTCGCGGGCTCGCCTGATATGGTCGAGGATCATGTAGGTGCCGAGAGAACGGTTGGCAAAATCCGGATCGAAGAAGGAATAGACCATCGAGACGCCGTCAGCCATCATGTCGCTGAGGGCGACGCCGGCCAGACGCCCGGCTTCGCTCCCGTCGCCCGAACGCTCGGTCAGCCGGTATTCGATAATTCGAGTCGGAACATGGGTGTCCTCGACCATCATCGCATAGTCGAGCACAGTCATGTCCGACATTCCGCCCTGCTGGTGTCGGGCATCGAGATAGGCCCGGAACAGTGAATACTGCTCGCTGGAAGGTTCGGCGGGGAATTCCTGGGCAGCGATGTCGTCATTGCGTGCGATGATGCGTTTCATCGAACGGTTCGCCTCAAACTCCTGCGCGAGGATACGCACCGAAACACAGGCCCGGCAGCTTTCACAGGCCGGACGATAGGCGATGTTTTGCGACCGCCGGAAGCCACCCTGGGTCAAAAGGTCATTGAGTTCTGCCGCCTTGTCGCCGACCAGGTGCGTGAAGACCTTGCGCTCGAACTGCCCCTCCAGATAGGGGCAGGGCGACGGCGCCGTCAGGAAGAACTGCGGTGACTGGACGGGTTGGTTCGTCATCGACCTCTGTCAGGTTCCTGTGTGCCGTCGATCATAGGCCATAATACCATGGCGCGATAAGTGAAAATGTTAACCAGATGATGGCGACCAACGGAAGACCGGCACGAAGAAAATCGCGAAATCCATAATGACCGGGACCCATGACCAGCAGGTTCGTCTGATACCCGATCGGAGTAGCGAAGCTGGTGTTGGCGGCGAAGATCACCGCGGCCACAAAGGCTTCCTGCGATGCATCAAGCCGGGCGGCAATTCCGAGCGCGATCGGCATGAACAGGACCGCCGTCGCATTGTTGCTGAGAATGTTCGTCACAAAGGCCATGACGATAAAAAGCAGCGAAAGCACGATCGGGACAGGCGCATCCATCAGCGCCGCAACGGTCGACTGAGCAATCAGGGACGCACCGCCCGTGGCCTGCATGGCGGTTGCCAGGGCTATGGATGAGCCGACCAGCAGGAAAACCTGCCGGTCGAAGGCACGCGCCGCCTGGTAAATCGTCAGACATCCGAACGCCAGCATCAGGGCGGCGCCCGATATCGCGCTGACCACGATCGGCAGGATCTCGAAAGCGGACAGGACGATGATCATCAGGAAGATCGTGAAGGCGATTGTTGCCTTGCGCGTTTGGGGAACCGGCTCGGCCGAATATTCGAGCAGCAGCAGATCGTGGTCGCCACGCATATGCATGAGCTGGTCGTAGTTGCCGCCGAGCAGCAGGGTGTCGCCGGGCTCCAGCCGGATTTCCGACAGCGGCATGCGCGCCATGCGGCTCTTGCGCTGCACGCCGAAGACCGAAATGCCGTAGCGGGCGCGTATGCCTGACAGCTGGATTGTCCGGCCCGCAAACCGCGATCCCGGTGCGAGCACAGCCTCTGCAAGGTGGTAGTCCGGACCCGGCCGGGGAGTATCGACGCCGTCTTCGGGGACCTCGCTACTGTCGGTGGGTTCATCCGGGTCCGCAATGGCATTGCCATGTGCAAGCGCGCGGGAGAACGCGCGCCTCGTTCCGGTCACGACGAGGGTGTCGCCGGCGGACAGCGTAATGTCTTCGAACGGTGGCAGGATCGGAACGTCGCGACGATGCATCAGGCGCAACGTGAGATCGCGAATGCCCGGAAACATGCCGGCGCGCGATTTCAGGCCAATGAACGGATGCCCCGGGACGATCGGTATCTCGCCGATAAACTGCGCCCCTTGGGTGGAGTGATCACGGACCATGTCCGAGGAGCGTTCGCGCATCATCCACGGCATGACAAAGAGAACGTAGATACCACCGACGGCCGCCAGCATCAGTCCCATGCCGGTTAGATCGAAGAACGATATGGTAACCCCATTGTCCTGAGCAACGCCGGCGGCGATCAGGTTAGTGGACGAGCCCAGCAGTGTCGTCATGCCGCCGAGAATGCACATGAAGGAGAGGGGCATGAAGGCGCGAAAACCGGGGTAGCGCCGTTGCGCCGCGATCACCGTCAGGATGGGGATGAAAATCACCACAACCGGAGTGTTGTTGAGAAAGGCGCTCAGGGCACCCGCGGCAATGATGACGAGAAAGATGGATCGCCGGCCACTGGTTCCGCCCAACCGGCCGAAAGCCCGGGCCGGGCCGTCAATGGCATCCGTGGCAAAAAGCCCTTGGCCAACGATCAGCAGAGCAATGACCGTTGCAAGTGCCGGATCCGAGAAGCCCTTCAGCAGAACCGCCGGTGTCAGGGCCATTCCTTGCGCATCGGTGTAGGGAAAGAAACCGAAGAGCAGCAACAGGACCGAAAGGGACCCCAGCGACACCGCCTCCATCGATAGTCTTTCGGAGGCGTAGGCAATGACGGCGGCGCCAATAATGACGAAGGTCGCCAGAAGATGAAGATCCTGCATGCCCGATCCAGGTCCAATGAGCGCTGGATGTAGCCTACTTCACCGAACTCATTCCGTCCAAGAGCGCGATTTCAATATGCGGATAAAGGCAACCGCAGAATTGCCTTCATGACCTGTTTCGGGAAAGTTTGTTCCAACACCCACCGGCATTGGGTCGTTCAGCCTAACCCTAGCGATCGTCGCGAATGACCACGACGCCGAGCAAGAGGTCATGCAGAAGCCGTTTGCGGTCCGTAAAGAGACTGACCAGCAGGATCAAGGGTGTAAGAACCACATTTCCGACCCAAAACAAAACGGCGTGGACCATCGCCAGCATCGGATCGACCGGGCCACCGTCGGTGCGGCTCATCCGAACACCGGCAATCTGCATGCCCGGTGTTGCCTGTTTGGGGCCGCCTAGGGTCAAGCCGACATAGGGCAGGGCGACGATCGCAAACAGCACCGAGTAGAGTGCCCACCCGAGGCCAAAGCTGAAGACACCGATGAAGAAGATCAGCACGGCAACCGGGATGCAGAGCGCCAGCACCAGCGCATAATCGATAAAGAACGCCATGATGCGTCGAGACCGAACGCCTTCATAGCTTCTCCAGCTGTCCAAATCGATGTCCATCATTTCCGTCGAATGCGTCACCGCAGCACCTTTCCTGCACGTCGGACGCTGAAAAGCGCCACGAAACAGCAGATATCATGGTCAATTCATCGAAAAGGTGGGGATGATGAAGGCCGCCTTCAAGGTAGGGCGCCCGACTCAGTCCTTCTTCAAAAGTGCCGCGGCAAAGGGTGCGAAATAGGTCAGGATGCCGTCGCAGCCGGCTCGTTTGAAAGCCGTGAGGCTCTCCATCATCACACGCTCACCGTCGATCCAGCCGTTCTGTTCGGCTGCCCGGATCATCGAATACTCGCCAGAGACCTGGTAGGCGAAGGTCGGCATGCCAAACGTTTCCTTCAGCCGCCAGATGATATCGAGATAGGGAAGGCCGGGCTTGACCATCAGCATGTCGGCCCCTTCTTCAACGTCCAGGGCAGCCTCGCGGACCGCCTCGTCCGTGTTGGCCGGATCGATGTAATAGGTTCGCTTGTCACCCTTCAGCAGTCCCTGTGTCCCGATGGCTTCCCGGTAGGGCCCGTAATAACTCGAGGCATATTTGGTCGCGTAAGACATGATGCCGACATCGCTGAAACCGCTCGAGTCGAGAGCATCGCGTATCGCACCGATGCGCCCGTCCATCATTTCCGACGGGGCGATAATGTCGGCTCCGGCCTCCGCCTGCATCACCGCCGCTCGGGTGATAACCGCTACCGTTTCGTCATTGACGATGACGCCGTCGCGCAGGATGCCGTCGTGACCATGGCTGGTAAACGGATCAAGAGCCACGTCGGTGATCACGCCGACCTCAGGAGCTGCGGCCTTGATTGCCTTCGTTGCCTGGTTGATCAGGTTGTCCGCTTCCAGAATGTTCGAACCCGTAACGTCACGCAGTTCGGCTTCGATATTCGGAAATGTGGCAATTGCGGGAATTCCGAGTTCTGCAGCTTTCTCGGCTTCCCTTGCCGCCAGATCGGGCGTTACTCGGGAGACCCCGGGCATGGCGTCGATGGGTTCACGCCGGTTTTCTCCGGGGATCAGAAAGATGGGCCAGATCAGGTCATTGACCGTTAGCGTGTTTTCGCGCGTGAGGTCGCGAACCCAACCCGCTTTTCGGTTGCGGCGCATCCGCCGCCCTCCGGTGATTTCATCAACGCTGCGTTGACGCAGTTCGCCCTTGTTTATCTGCCGGTTCATGCCTGCCTCTGTACGCGTAGCAAAGGGTCAATCTTCTAGCTGTGTATCACGCGCGGACGCTGACGACCAAGAGAGCACTTTGACGCTGCAACTACCGCCGTCAGGCCACTGCCCGGCAACCAACGCCATTGACCTCGGGCGAGGCGGTGCGTACAGCCATTCCTTGTGGTTAAGAGGGAGCGATTTCCGGGATGGAGCTGGGCAGCAACGACGAGATCGTTTTCGAAGAGGACAGCCCGGCCGGTTTCATTACCCTGACCCGCGAGGCAGCGTTGAATGCGTTGACCCACAATATGGTCAACGGAATTTGGTCGATTCTCGACCACTGGGAAGCTGACCCGAACATCCACCATGTCGTCATTCGTGCACGTGGCCGGGCATTCAGCGCAGGCGGCGACTTGCTCGATCTCTACAAGCAGGGTCAGACGGGAAATCACCATTTTGAGTTCTTTCGGGACGAGTATCGACTGAACGCGCGCCTTGGCATCTATCCGAAGCCGATAGTCTCGCTCATCGATGGGATCGTCATGGGTGGGGGCGTCGGCGTTTCCGTCCACGGTCGTTACAGAGTTATGACCGAAAATGCGGTTTTTTCCATGCCCGAGGTCGGCATCGGGTTTTTCCCGGATGTTGGCGGCAGCTATTTTCTGTCCAGGCTCCCCGGCCGCATGGGATTCTATCTCGGCCTGACGGGTGCCCGCATTCGAGCGGGCGATGCTCTTCGTTGCGGGATAGCGACCCATGTTGTTTCCGCTGAGCATCTATCGGCACTGGAGGCGGACTTGGCCGCCGGGGGTGACGCAGAGGATATTTTGCAAGGATACGACCAGCCTGCATCCGTTCCAGGCCCAAAGCTCGATACGGCCGAAATCGAACATCTGTTTTCAGGAAACTCCCTCGGAGACATTGTCGAAACTTTGGAGAACGCCAGCAGTGCCAGCGAAATTGCAGCAACGGCACTCAAAGCCATGCGCCGCGCTGCGCCGCTGAGCCTGGCCGTGGCGTTCAGGCAGATTGAAGAGGGCTCCGGCAAGTCCCTGGCAGAGTGCATGCGGATGGAATATCGGATCCTTTATCGCATGTTGCAGGCCAGCGACTTCTATGAAGGCATCCGTTCGGTGATCGTCGACAAAACGAATGACCCGAAATGGAACCCGCGGTCGTTAGAAGCAGTTACCGAGGCCGCGGTCGACAGCTATTTCCGCTCGCTCGGGCAGGACGATTTGACTGACATTCCCGGATTGGCATGAGCGACCTCATCGAACCAAGTGCTCCGCGACCCAGCACCACCGAGCTTGCCTTTGAGGTTTTTCAGCGCGTTATCGCGATCTTCTGCCTGATCGCCGGAATTCGCTATTGGGCGCTGCTGATCGGCATACTTGACGGTGGCGTCTGGCGCTTCGACCTGTTGCCTGTGCATTGGAAGATCGCCGCCGCTTCACTGGCGGTTCTGTGGCCCGTCGCCGGCATCGGCCTTTGGATGGTGGTGTCGTGGGGACCGGTCGTCTGGCTCGTTGCTGCGGCCATCGAAGTTGCCATGCACGGGGCTTTTCCGGAACTCTATGGCAGCCGCTGGCTGCTGATCGCGGCACACGGGTTGGCAGCCCTGGTCTACATAGCTTTTCGTGTCGCTCTCTACTTTTCGCGCCGTGTCGAGCCAGAGGAGGAGTAAGATTCGATTCACTCTAAAATTGCGTCCTTCGCAGTAACAGCTTGTTAATGCTGCATTTTAAGTTCAATTTTAGACGTATTCGATAGGGTGTGCCTCAAGGTGGAAAACAAAAAACCGCCGGGCAAGACAGTGAGGCACCACGATGAAAAACGACATGCGCGCGGAGGCATCTCCGCCGGAAGAAGACAAGAACGCGTTGCGTTCTCTCTATATGGAAGCGCTGCAGCTGGTAGAACGGCTGCATCGCCGCCTGCTGGACGTCATCAAGGATGAGTTCGAGCGTAATGGCCGCAGCGACATCAATGCGATCCAGGCATTGCTGCTGTTCAATATCGGTACGTCCGAACTGACAGCGGGCGAATTGCGTTCGCGTGGCTATTATCTGGGATCGAACGTTTCCTACAATCTGAAGAAACTCGTGGATATGGGTTTCATCAACCATCAGCGCTCTCGCGTTGACCGCCGCTCGGTGCGGATCAGCCTGACGGCAAAGGGCAAAGAGGTCGCCGATGTCGTCGCAGGCCTTTACGAGCGACACATTGGGTCAATCGAACAGGTGGGCGGCATCAGCGCAGAGGAATTTCAGCGCATGAACAAGGCGCTGCAGCGGCTGGACCGTTTCTGGAACGACCAGATTCTCTATCGCCTTTAGTCGGGGCTCACGGGTGGCCGGGACGGGCCGGGCACCCGAGACAGGACCATATTGACCTCGGTCCGCTGATATGGTCGCTTTCCGCGCATATTTGAACGCGGAGGCGACAGTCATGTCCGGTGAATTCCCGGTTTTCGATCTCGGGGCATTTGAAGGTGCCGATCAGGCCGGCAAGCAGACCCTGGGGCGGCAAGTCGATGAGATTTGTCGCTCCACCGGCTTCCTGGCCATTGGCAATCACGGGGTTCCACAATCCGTCATAGAGGGCGCCTGGAACAAGGCGCATGATTTTTTCAGCTTGCCGGCAGGCGTCAAGCAGCGCGCCAGGGCCCCTTATGAGGGATATCCCTACGGTTACCTCGGACCGGAATTGGAGGCCCTCGCGAAATCGCAAGGTGTCGACACTCCTCCGGATCTGAAAGAGAGTTTCAACGGCGGTCCGCAAAGCGTTCCGACTGACATAGTCGATCCACAGGCGCTCGGATTTTGCTACGCGGCGACCATTTGGCCGGACGAACCGGAAGGCTTCAGACAGGCCTGGAGCGCTTACTACAGTGCGATGGAGAACCTGGCCGAGCGGATCATGCGGGTTTTCGCCGTCGCTCTGGACCTGCCCGAGGCCTTTTTCGATTCCTATATCGATCAGCCGATCAGCGCTCTGCGGGCGCTCAATTATCCCGAACAGGTAAAGGCGCCGGAGCCTGGTCAACTGCGCGCCGGAGCCCACACCGATTACGGAAGCCTGACAATCTTGCTGCCGCAGGCCGGCTCCAGGGGATTGGAAATCCGGTCGGCAGCCGGAGACTGGATCCCGGTACCGCCTGTCCCTGGTGCTTTTGTCATCAACATTGGTGATTTGATGGCGTTGTGGACCAATGACCGATGGGTGTCGACGCTGCATCGCGTCGTGAATCCGTCAGCCCAGGAGGGTGGACTTGAGCGGCGGCAGTCGTTCGCCTTCTTCCATCAACCGAACTGGGATGCCGAAATCCGCTGCCTGGAATCCTGTATCGGGCAGGGCGAAACTGCAAAATATGAACCAGTCCGGTCAGGGCCTTACCTGATGTCGAAGTTTCAGTCGACGACGATGACGGAACCTTCCTGAGTTCCAGGTCGGCCTGATACGGAGAATCTTGCGCCCGTCGCTGAACTGTTGCGAAATGCACACACGGTCCTATGTATGGCTCATCGGTAAGGAGATTGTTGCAGCGCCGGAGCCGGAACCGAATATTAACCATCAATTGGCCATATTGGTGTGAAATTCGGCCCTTGGTCCGTTGTGTGCAAAGCAACGAATTGGGGAGTGTTCGGGGGTGTCCTCGCAAAATCGTGAATCGAGAAGCGGAGGCTGGCTGTTATAGTCCGTTTCGCATAGGGTGGCGGAAGCGACTCCAGGGCGACAACCACACGATAACGGCGATGAGTGGTTTCTTATGTCCATGAAGAAAATGAACAAGTCTATTTCGCGACGCGCTTTTCTCGGCGGTGCTACGGCGTTTGGCGCCAGCGTTGCAGCCGGAGGAGCCGCTGCCCAAAACCTGGCGCAGACGACGATCGAGAGCATCATCAACGCTCCGCGCCGCGGTTCATGGGACGACCAGTTCGATGCGCAGGCTTCGCGCACCGCCGTAAAGGTCAACTCCAGCGTTCCGATCTTCAGCCCCGAAACGGTCAGCAATGTCGAGACGGCGGTCGGCACCTATCAGAATATCGTCCTTCGCGGTGGATGGCCGGTTGTGCCCTCCGGGAGCAAATTGCGGATCGGCGCCAGCGACCCGGCGGTTTCAGTGCTCAGAAAACGTCTGATCATATCCGGCGACATGGCGCAATCGGCGGGGACTTCACCAGCTTTCGACAGTTATGTGGACGGCGCGGTGAAGCGATTCCAGGCCCGCCACGGTCTTCCGGCCGACGGCATTCTCGGCCGTCACAGCTACGCGGCGCTGAACGTATCGGCGACGGTGCGTCTCGGCCAGCTTGAGACCAATCTGGTGCGCCTGCGCTCCATGTCGGGCTATCTGGGGGACCGGTACGTCCTGGTGAATATTCCGGCCGCTCATATTGAAGCGGTCGAGGGGTATCGCGTCGCGTTGCGCCACACCGCCGTCGTCGGCAAAATCAGCCGACAGACGCCCATCCTGAATTCCAAGATCCATGAAGTGATCCTCAATCCTTACTGGACAGCGCCGCGGTCGATCATCGAAAAGGACATCATGCCGCTGATGCGCAAGGATCCGACCTACCTGACGCGCAATTCCATCCGTTTGTTTGATGCCAATGGTGGCGAGGTCGCACCGGAGACGATCGATTGGAATGCGGCCGAAGCGCCGAAGCTGATGTTCCGCCAGGACCCCGGCAAGATCAACGCCATGTCCTCCACAAAGATCAACTTCCACAACCCTCATGCCGTCTACATGCACGATACGCCGCAACAGAGCCTGTTCGGCAAGTTGCTGCGGTTCGAAAGTTCCGGATGTGTGCGCGTGCAAAACGTCCGCGATCTGTCCACCTGGTTATTGCGCGACACCCCAGGCTGGAATCGCCAAACGATGGAACAAGTGATCGCCAGCGGCGTCAGTACGCCGATCGAGCTGTCAGAGCCGGTTCCGGTCTATTTCACCTACGTCACCGCCTGGTCGACGTCGGATGGCGTTGTTCAGTTCCGCGAAGACATCTATCGCCGCGATGGTGTCGAGCAGCTGGCGCTGCAATAGGGCACACCTCACCAGCATTGACGCAATCAGGATGGGTCGACTTCGCTGCCAGAAATGGTGGCGCTGCCTACCTTGTTTAATGTGCGTCGGGGCTTTATGAGACCCGCGTGACCCGGCATTGCCGGGATCCATGTTGCATACCCCGAAAACGCCCCTCGGCGCCCATTTGTTCCCTATCTGCAGGAATAGCAAAATGACCGACCCGATCGCCAACACCGATCATCACTATGACGCATTTTTCAACCGTTCGCTGGCTGACGCCGATGCGGCGGTTTTCGGTAGCATCGAAAAGGAACTCGGTCGTCAGCAGCAGGAAATTGAGCTGATCGCATCCGAGAACATCGTCTCCCGTGCCGTGCTTGAGGCGCAGGGTTCGATCATGACGAACAAATATGCCGAAGGGTATCCGGCGCGGCGCTACTATGGCGGTTGCCAATATGTCGACGTCGCCGAGGAACTGGCAATCGAACGGATCACCAAACTGTTTGACTGTGCCTTCGCCAATGTGCAGCCCCACTCCGGCAGCCAGGCCAACCAGTCGGTGTTTCTGGCTTTGACGAAGCCGGGCGATACCATTCTAGGGATGAGCCTGGACGCAGGCGGTCACCTCACGCACGGTGCCCGTCCCAACATCTCAGGGAAGTGGTTCAATGCGGTGCAATATGGTGTCGTCGCCGAGACCGGCCTGATCGACTACGATCAGGTGGAAGCGCTGGCCCGCGAGCACAAGCCGACTTTGATCATCGCCGGCGGATCAGCCTACTCACGGCAGATCGATTTCGCCCGGTTCCGTGAAATTGCAGATACGGTCGGCGCTTATTTCTGTGTCGACATGGCGCACTTTGCCGGGTTGGTTGCCGGCGGTGTGCATCCAAGCCCGTTCCCGCACGCGCATGTGGCGACGTCCACGACCCACAAGACCCTGCGCGGCCCGCGTGGTGGTCTGGTCCTGACCAACGATCCGGACATTGCCAAGAAGATCAACTCGGCGGTCTTTCCGGGGTTGCAGGGCGGACCGCTTATGCATGTGATTGCCGCGAAAGCTGTGGCCTTCGGCGAGGCGTTGACGCCGGAGTTCAAGACTTACTCGGCCAGGGTGGTTGAAAACGCCAAAGTGCTCGCCGCTACGCTGGTGGAGGGTGGTCTCGACATCGTGTCCGGCGGAACGGACACGCACTTGCTGCTGGTCGACCTGCGGCCAAAGGGGTTGACGGGCCAGGTGTCCGAAGTCGCTCTCGGCAATGCGTTCATTACCTGCAACAAGAACGGCGTTCCAAACGATCCGGAAAAGCCGACCGTCACGTCCGGTATCCGCCTCGGCACGCCCGCGGGGACGACCCGCGGCTTTGGCCCGGTCGAGTTCCGCCAGATCGGCGAACTGATCATTGAAGTGCTGGATGGTCTTCGAACCAATTCTGCCGAAGGCAATGCCGCCATCGAACGGTCGGTTAAAGAAAAAGCCATCGCACTGACCAAGGCATTCCCGATCTACTGATTGGCGGGATCTGTCTGGCCATTCTGTTGCCGGGTCCGGATTTGAACATCCGGACTTGGACAGCGTTTCCATGCGCTGATCTGTTCTGATAAGTAAGGCCGACTCAGGAGGCCTCTGCCCATCCGGCACTTTTTACCAACGAGAATGGAGTTTCGATGCGCTGTCCCTACTGCAACTCAGAAGACAGTCAGGTGAAGGATTCAAGGCCTGCCGAAGATGGCAATGCCATTCGCCGGCGCCGGGTCTGTCCGGATTGCGGCGGTCGCTTCACCACCTTCGAGCGGGTACAGCTCCGCGACTTGCAGGTCATCAAGAAAACCGGGCGCAAGGTTCCGTTCGATCGCGACAAGCTGATGCGGTCGTTCGAAATCGCCCTTCGCAAGCGGCCGATCGAGCGCGACCGGGTCGAGAGGGCCGTATCCGGCATTGTGCGGAGGCTGGAGAGTTCCGGCGAGACGGATGTCCACTCCGACAAGATCGGACTGATGGTCCTGGAGGCTTTGAAGTCGATCGATGACGTCGGATTTGTGCGCTACGCCTCGGTCTACCGGGATTTCAACGATCCGGCTGACTTCGAGCAGGTGCTCAATGAGTTGAGTGCCCGGCTCAACGGCGATTCAGGCGAGGAATGAACCCGTGGCGGTGACGGAACTCGACCGCCGCATGATGGCTGCGGCGATCCGTTATTCTTACCGGCATCTGAGCCGCACCGGAACCAATCCGTCTGTTTCGACACTGATTGTGCGTGAAATCGACGGAGACATGAGGATCGTCGGTCGAGGATTGACGGCTCTCGGCGGCAGGCCTCATGCCGAGACCGAAGCGATTGGCGAAGCGGGCGACCTGGCGCGCGGAGCGACCGCCTATGTTTCGCTCGAGCCGTGCTCTCATCACGGCAGTACGCCGCCATGTGCCGAGGGACTGATCAAGGCCGGTATCAAACGCGTCGTGGCCGCTACGACTGATCCGGATGACCGGGTTTCCGGTCGCGGTTATCGCATGTTGCGCGAGGCTGGGGTGGAAGTTGAGGAGGGCGTCATGGAGCCGGAGGCGCAGTATGCGCTCGCCGGATACCTGACGCGGCGCACCAAAAACCGGCCACTTGTCACGCTCAAGCTTGCGCTATCGGCCGATGGCAGGATCGGTCGTCGTGGTGCTGGGCAAGTTCACATCACCGGCCCTGTAGCCGGAGCGATGAACCATGTTGCTCGCGCCGCCGCCGATGCCATTCTGGTGGGGATAGGCACCGTGATTGAAGACGATCCGATGCTGACCTGCCGATTGCCCAGGCTTGAAAACCGCTCCCCGATCAGGATCGTACTCGATCGAGATCTTCGACTGCCGCTGGACAGTAAACTAGTTCAAAGCGCCACAAAGGTGCCTTTGATCGTGGCCACAACGGTCGGACCGGGTGATGAGCGTTTCGAAAGGCTTCAGCAGACAGGTGCACGGCTGATCGCGTGCGACAGCGATACCAGAGGGATCGCGTTGCCGGAGTTGCTGGATGACCTGACAGGGCAGGGCCTTTCGACTTTGATTGTCGAGGGTGGCGCCGCTGTTGCACGCTCCTTCCTGGAGGACGAGTTGGTCGACCGCATTGATCTGTTTGAGGGTCCTGAAACCATCGGCGCGGACGGCGTGGATGCACCGATCGGTGCGAACCGCCTGCCGGACGGTTTTGAGCTCACGGAGACCAGGCAATTGGGCAAAGACCTGCGTCGCCACTACGAAAGGACGTCTTGATGTTTACGGGAATCGTCACCGATGTGGGCCGGATTGCCGCCGTTACACCGATGAACGAAGGCGTTCGCCTGCGAATTGAGACCACCTACGATCCTGCGACCATCGATATGGGGGCTTCAATCTCCTGCTCCGGAACCTGCCTCACCGTGACCGGGCTTGCGCCGGCAGATAACGCGGATCGCTGGTTCGAGGTGGAAGCCTGGGAGGAGGCGTTGCGGCTGACCACCATTGGCACCTGGGAGGAGGGAACCAGGGTAAACCTCGAGCGCTCCCTCAAGATCGGGGACGAGCTGGGCGGTCATCTGGTTTCAGGACACGTCGACGGCATGGCAACGATTGAATCCGTAGGTGAAGAGGGCGACGCCCGTCGTTTCACGATTCGAGCACCCAACGAGTTGGCGCGCTACATCGCACCCAAGGGCTCCGTCGCGCTTGACGGTACGTCGCTGACGGTCAATGCCGTGAACGGAGCTGAATTCGATGTCCTTCTCATTCGCCATTCTCTCGACGTGACGACTTGGTCCGAACGCCAGGCGGGAGACCGGGTCAACCTGGAGGTTGATCAGATGGCCCGCTATGCTGATCGCCTCATCAGTTTTCGGACGGAATGAAGCGCCGCAAATTTTCATGAGCGCGATGAAAAGCGCTTGCCAAGTCAGATGAGCCGTGATTTGACCGCGGCTTGTTTTCAACTCCAGAAAGGACCGGCCATGAGCGGATCCGACACGCCCCATCTGCTGATCGTGGAAGCGCGCTTCTACGACGATATTGCCGACAGCATGTTGGAAGGCGCGAAAGCCGCGCTGAAAGAGGCTGGTGCGACCTTCGACATTCTGACGGTGCCCGGGGCGCTGGAAATTCCTGCGACCATTGCCATGGCGCTTGATGGTGCCGACGCTGGTGGCACCGACTATGACGGGTTCATAGCACTCGGGACCGTCATTCGCGGCGAGACCTATCACTTCGACATCGTCGCCAATGAGTCGAGCCGTGGGCTCATGGATCTCTCGATCAGCGAGTCCATTGCCATCGGCAACGGCATTCTGACTGTTGAAAATCGTGAACAGGCCTGGGCTCGAGCCCAGCGTGCGAATGGTGCCGGTGACACGGACAAGGGCGGTTTTGCCGCCCGTGCGGCACTCACCATGATCAAGATACGATCCAGATTGGGCGCCAAACCGTGACCGAGCGCCCTGCCAAACCTGCCAACCAGCGCGGTGCTGCCCGGCTGGCGGCCGTTCAGGCCCTGTACCAGATGGACGTCGGAGGAACCGGTGTTCTCGAGGTGGTCAGTGAGTACGAAATGCACCGTCTTGGGCAGGAATTGGATGGCGAACGATATCGCGAGGCAGATGCAGCCTGGTTTCGAGCAATTGTATCCGGCGTTGTCGAGCAGCAGCGAACCCTCGATCCGTTGATCCGGACGTCCTTGACCGAAGACTGGCCGCTTTCGCGCCTCGACTCGACGCTGCGAGCAATCCTCAGAGCAGGCGCTTACGAGTTGGCCAACCGAAAAGATGTGCCAGTCGCCGTGATCGTGACCGAATATGTCGATATAGGACGTGCGTTCTTTGATGAGGATGAACCGAAACTCATCAATGCCGTTCTCGATCGTCTCGCCGGGCGGCTTCGGGGAGAGGGGCGCCAATTGCAGAAAGATGCCTGATTCATTTTCTGCAAATCTTCGCCTAACCCATTTCAATCAATAGGATTTCCGGTGGTACGCCAAACCGCACCGGAAGCATGGAACAGCCAAGGCCACCGGAGACGATCAATTGCCGGTCGGTTTCGGTTATGTGGCCGTAGGCGTAGCGCTGTCCGAATCTAGATGGAACGATCGGTGATCCCAGAAATGGCAACCGAACCTGCCCGCCATGGGTATGTCCGCTGAGTGTCAGGTCGACGCGTGTCGGAATCTTGGGAAAGATATCCGGTTCGTGAGCAAGCAGGAGCACCGGGCGCGCATCGTCCGTGATCTGTGCCAGCGTTCCGTCGAGGTCATCCACGCCCCGGAAGCGGCCTCCACCGACGGGAATTGCCCATTGGTCGCCCAGGCCGGCAAGCCAAAAAGGATTTCCGTTCGGGTGGGCTAGTTCGACAGCCCGATTTTCCAGAACCGGAATACCCGAGCTTTCCAGGTGCTCGGTCGTTGCTGCGCCATCGACCCACCAGTCATGATTGCCTAGCACCGCATAGGTGCCAAGCGGGGCCTCAAGATGGGAAAGAGCCTGGCTCCAGTCTCGCATCGGAACTATGGCAGTGCGAAACCTTCTCAAACCGGCAACATAGTCCCCCAACAGCACGATCAGATCCGGCTTCAAAGCGTTGGTCGTAGAAACGATGTGCTCGATCCGCGATACCGGCATCCACGGTTCACAGGCGTGAAAGTCGGCAAGCACGGCCACCTTGAGCGGCTGACCAGCGCTCATTGCCGCAAGTCGCGGTGTCTTCACCCGATAGCGTGTCACGGAAAGCCGAAAGCGCGGCTCAATGGCAAAGGCATACCCGCCGACCAACGCGGGCAACGTCACTCCTCCCAACAGGCTCAGCAGCAATTGTCGACGTGTCAGCATCGCGAATACTCCCTAAGCGCGCCTAACGCGCAAACGTGACGAGGCAGTGGCGGCAGCAGCTATTCCTGCATCGGCCAGGTGTCAGATATGCGGTAGCCTTCGGGCCAGGGGTCATCCGGATCGAGCATGTGTTGATGGGTTCCTGTAATCCAGGCGCGCCCGCTGATTTCCGGTCGGATGGCTGGGACCGAGCCAACTTTGGCGGTGCCAAGGATCTTTCCCTGGAACTCCGATCCGATAATCGAAGTGGCACGGAATCTGTCACCAGGTTTCATCTCGCCGCGTTCATGAAGGAGTGCCATTCGCGCCGATACCGCCGTTCCGGTAGGAGAGCGGTCGATTTTGCCAGGTCGGATGGACACGACCGATTGCGCGGAGAGGTCGTCGCCGTCACGTTCCAGCTTGCCGGCAAAGAGGCAGAAGGAATGGTGCCTCCAATCAGGTTGTTCGGGGTGCTCGAAAGCAAAGGCGGCGTCCGCAGCATCCGTGATCCGAACCCCCAACTGAGCCAGTTTGCGTGCATTCTCCGGCACAAGCGGGATGCCGATTTCCTCTGGGTCGACGACCACGAAACTGTCGCCTCCGAACGCGGTGTCGACACTGAGAGTGCCCAGCCCGGGCACGTCCAGCTTCTGATCCATCCGGTGCGCGAAGGATGCGATGTTTTCCACGTACACGCGATGCACCTTGCCATTCGAGCAATCTGCCCGGACCCGAACCAGCCCTCCAGGTGCTTCGAGAGTGCAGTGGGAAACCGGTTCCGTCATGGGCAGGATGCCGGTTTCCAGAAGAACGGTCGATACGCAGATCGAGTTTGAACCGGACATCGGCGGAGTGTCTTCAGGCTCCATGATGATCCAGGCAGCATCCGCCTCCGGAGATTTGGGTGGTACCAGCAGATTGACGTGCCGAAACACGCCGCCGCGCGGTTCATTCAGCACAAACCGGCGAAGGCTGTCGTCTTTCGCTATCCAGGAACGCTGCTCCCAAATCGTGTCGCCAGGCGGTGGCGAGACACCGCCCACGATCACATCGCCGACCTCTCCCTCAGCATGGGCCGAGACGACATGGATGGCTCGGACGCTCCTCATGTCGAAGTCACAGCGCGGTTTCGCAGTTGGTCACATTTGGCCATGTTTTCCATTTCTCCCGCGCAACACCATGCGACGATGCATACAACATCGTCGGTCACCACTGGAAGCCCGTGCGGATATGCAGCTTTGATCGTGAAAATCCGACAAACCGTGCGCAATGACGCCTTGCGTCAGCCAACTGGTTCCCCATAGCTAGACCGATCAGTGCCAAAAACCGGAGGTTGGGGTGATGCAAAGTCACGCGCGAGTGGTCGTCATCGGCGGCGGGGTGGTCGGGTGCTCCGTTCTGTTCCATCTGGCGCGTGCCGGTTGGACCGATTCTCTGTTGATCGAAAGGTCCGAGCTGACCTCGGGTTCCTCCTGGCACGCGGCCGGCGGCTTTCACACACTCAATGGCGACCCCAACGTTGCGAAGCTGCAGGCCTACACGGTGTCGCTCTACGACGAACTGGAGGAACTCTCCGGCCAGTCCTGCGGCCTTCATCTGACCGGTGGCGTCATGATGGCCGACAGCGAAGAGCGCATGAACTTCCTGCGCTATACCCACGCGACAGGGCGGGCGCTGGGCATGGAAACCGAAATCATCACCCCCTCGGAAGCCAGTGCCATGTTCCCTTTGATGGACGAGAGCAATTTCGTCGGCGCTCTTTGGGATCCCGTCGAAGGCCATCTGGATCCCTCGGGAACCACCCATGCCTATGCGAAAGCTGCGCAAAAACTGGGCGCCACAATCGAGCTGCGCAACCGCGTCGTCGACCTCACACAGGACGCTGACGGAACCTGGAATGTCGTGACCGAAAAGGGTACCGTCAGGGCGGAACACGTGGTCAATGCCGGTGGCCTCTGGGCCAGAGAGGTCGGACGGATGGTCGGCGTCGAACTGCCGGTCCTGGCCATGGAACACATGTACCTTCTGACCGAGACTGTGCCGGAGGTGCTTGAATTCAATGCACATACGGGCAGGGAACTGGCCGGCGTGATCGACTTCAAGGGCGAAATTTACACCCGCCAGGAGCGGGATGGACTGCTGCTTGGAACCTATGAAAAGGCTTGCGTGCCGTGGTCGCCTACGGAAACGCCTTGGGATTTCGGCCATGAATTGTTGCAGCCCGACCTTGACCGCATCGCGCCGTCTCTGGAAATCGCGTTTCGTCATTTTCCGACATTCGCCGAAGCCGGGATCAGGCAGACCATCAACGGGCCGTTCACCTTCGCTCCGGATGGCAACCCGCTGGTAGGGCCAGTCCAGGGGTTGACAAATTTCTGGTCAGCCTGCGCCGTGATGGCCGGCTTTTCGCAGGGTGGGGGCGTCGGACTTGCCTTGGCCAACTGGATGGTAGATGGCGATCCCGGCCACGACATCTTCGGCATGGATGTCGCGCGTTATGGCGATTTCACCACGCTTCGCTACACCAATGCCAAGGTCCGGGAAAATTACGCCAGGCGTTTTTCCATTCGCTTTCCCAACGAGGAACTGCCGGCAGCTCGGCCGCAACAGACAACGCCGCTCTACGACATTATGGTTCGCGACAACAACGCCGTGATGGGAGACACGTGGGGCCTTGAGACGCCCCTGTGGTTTGCGCCGTCAGGAACCGAGGCCAGGGACGAGCTGTCGTTCCACCGCTCCAATGACTTTGCTCATGTGGGAGCCGAGGTGCGCGCGGTACGCGAGCGTGTCGGTGTCACCGAAATCGCCAATTTCGCGAAATACGAGGTTTCGGGCGAGGGCGCCGAGGCCTGGCTGTCGCATCTGATGACCAACAGCATGCCGCGTACCGGACGGCTGGTGCTGACCCCCATGCTCAACGAGCGTGGCCGATTGATCGGCGATTTCACGATTGCCAAGGCCGCAGAAAACCGGTTCATGATCTGGGGTTCGAGCGGGGCCCAGATCTATCACATGCGCTGGTTTGAGCGTCATCTTCCGGACGACGGTTCCGTTCGCATCCATCGCTTCGGCCAGACATTGGTCGGTCTGTCGATAGCCGGGCCGCGTTCGCGGGATGTCCTGGCCGGGCTCGCCGACATCGATGTATCGAACAGCGCATTCCGGTTCATGGATTATCGCGAAATGGACGTTGCCGGGTGCCCGTGCCGGGTCAACCGCATCTCCTATACCGGCGATCTCGGTTATGAGATCTGGATGGAGCCCGCCTATGAGCGAACCGTCTATCAGGCCATCAAGGTCGCCGGTGAAACTCATGGTATGGCCGATTTCGGCATGCGCGCGCTGCTGTCGATGCGCCTCGAAAAGAACTTCCCGACCTGGTTTGCGGAACTGCGCCCGATCTACGGGGCGTTCGAAGGCTCGATGGATCGCTTTGTCAAACTGTCAAAAAACGACTTTATCGGGCGCCAGGCCGCGGCCGAGGAACATGAACGCGGCCCCAAGGCCCGGCGTGTCTCGCTGATCATCGAGGCAGACGACACCGATGTCATGGGCGATGAACCCGTTTGGGCGCGGGTCGGTGATGGTGAATACGATCTCGTATCGCCGCCACATGGGTACGGTGCCAAACGCTTTGACGGGGACGGTCAGGAAACGCCCGCCCCGCCGGCGCAACGTGACGGAGACTGGCGCGTTGTCGGCTGGGTAACGTCAGGTGGTTACGGTCACTGGGTGCAGCAGTCGCTGGCGCAGGCCTATGTGCCGGCCGAGCTTTCGGAAACCTCAGAGCAGGGGATGTTCCAGGTCGAAATCCTCGGCCGTCGGTTTGACGCCAGGATTGCCGTCGAGCCGCCATTCGATCCGAACGGTGAACGGATGCGGTCTTAATCCAGCTGCGACGATGCGGCAGCCGGGATCGTTTGAGTTTGGGCGGCATCTGCGGTAACAACACACGCCGGTCGTTTTGCCCCGATCGTGGCAGTCCTTCAATTCACCCGGCACCGGTTGATCCCTGAAACTTAGGCGTTTCGCCGAGACGGAGGCTCATGAACATTCAGCAGTCCGCTGACCGAATCGGGCTTGCCAGGCGCAATGCGTTCATCCTGGCAGGGGCCAGCGCGTTCATCGGCGCCTGTGCGCCGATATCGATTTCGCTTGGCGGCATCGTTGGCGACTATCTGCTTGACGAGGATAAATCTCTGGCCACGGCACCGGTGACGGGCTTCAACATTGGGGTTGCCGTCGGCGCGTTGCCCGCGGCCTGGCTGATGCGCTTTGTCGGCCGGAGATACGGCTTCATGACCGGTGCGCTGATCAGCGGCATCGGTGGAATGGTCGCCGCTGCGGCGTTGTTTCAGAAACACTTCTGGCTGTTCGGACTGGGCCTCATGATCATCGGGATCGGAGGAGCGTTCGTCCAGCAGTACCGTTTTGCGGCAGCGGACGGAGCACCGGAAAACTTCAAGGCCCAGGCGATATCCTGGGTTCTGATAGGGGGTATCTTTGCTGCCATCATCGGCCCGCAAACGGTGATTTTCGCACGCGATCTCTTTGCGCCGACATTGTTTGCCGGTGCCTATGTTGGGGTCATTGTTCTGTCGCTGATCGGTGTCGTCATTCTGTCCAATCTGCGCATTCCCGAGCATGCGGTTCTGCTGGACGACGCGCCGGAGGAGCCGGCACGACCGTTGATTGAAATCTTGAGCCAGCGCAGTTTTCTGACCGCGCTCGCCTGCGGCGTCTGCTCCTTTGCGCTGATGTCGTTCATGATGACCGGCGCGCCTCTGGCGATGATCGGCTGCGGATTTTCCACTGATATGGCGACCCTGGGCATTCAGTGGCACGTCCTGGCGATGTTTGGCCCAAGCTTCTTCACGGGCCGGTTGATCGCGCGGTTCGGGCGCGAAACGATCGTTGCGACGGGTCTGACGTTGTTGATCGTCTGCTCCATCATTGCCAGTCTGGGCATCGAATTGTGGAATTTCTGGCTGGCCCTGATTCTGCTCGGCATTGGCTGGAATTTCGGCTTTATCGGCGCCACGGCGATGGTAACCCGGACATATCGCCAATCCGAGAAGAACAAGGTTCAGGGCGTGCACGACGTCATTCTGTTTGGAACGGTCGCTTTCAGCTCATTGATGTCCGGTCAGGTTCTCAACAGCATCGGCTGGAACGGAATCAACATGATCATGTGGCCAATCGCCCTTGGGTGTCTTCTTCTGTTGGGCCTGCAGGTCAGAAACGAGCGTAAAAACAGAGCCTTCACGGCTTGAAACCGCTACTTTCGGCGCAAACGCGGTGCGTTTTCCCAACAAGTTCTTGACGGACCCGACCTCTGCCGCCATTACAGGCGCGATGCGGCGCCCGGTACCAAACCGGCGCATTGCCGCGCTTGTTGAAGACTGCCGGTATCGGGGCTGATTTTCCGGCAAATTGGAGGGAATGGCATTGACAATACTACTTGCTGTCATCGCCTGTGGTCTGCTTTCGATCGTGTTCGCCATCTGGGCGACGCAATCGGTTCTCGCGGCTGACCAGGGCAATGAAAAGATGCAGGAGATTGCCGGCGCGATCCGCGAGGGTGCGCAGGCTTATCTGAACCGTCAGTACACGACGATTGCGATCGTCGGCGCGGTGGTTTTCGTGATCACCTGGCTGCTGCTGTCATCTTTGGCGGCGTTCGGATTCCTGATCGGTGCCGTTTTGTCCGGTGCAGCCGGCTATATCGGGATGCACGTCTCCGTGCGTGCCAACGTACGCACGGCCCAGGCTGCCTCGAACAGCCTGGCCGAAGGGCTCGACATCGCCTTTAAATCCGGCGCAATCACCGGCATGCTGGTGGCCGGACTAGCGCTGCTGGGCGTTGCCGTCTACTACTTTCTCCTGACCGGACCTGGAGGCTATGGCGCCGGCGACAGAACCGTTATCGACGGTCTGGTCGCGTTGGGCTTCGGCGGATCGTTGATTTCGATCTTCGCCCGTCTCGGCGGCGGTATCTTCACCAAAGGTGCAGACGTCGGCGGCGACCTCGTTGGCAAGGTTGAAGCAGGCATTCCGGAAGACGACCCGCGTAACCCTGCGACGATCGCCGACAACGTGGGTGACAACGTCGGCGATTGTGCCGGTATGGCGGCCGACCTTTTCGAGACCTACGCCGTTTCAGTCGTCGCGACGATGGTTCTTGGAGCGATCTTCTTTGCCGGCTCGGACGTGCTCGATTCGGTGATGATCTATCCGCTTGTCATCTGCGCAACCTGCATCATCACCTCGATAATCGGCGTCTTCTTCGTCCGTCTCGGCTCCAATGGCTCGATCATGGGGGCCCTCTACAAGGGTCTGTTTGCCACGGGCATCCTGTCAATCGTTGGTCTGGCAATCGCCACGCAACTGACCGTTGGTTGGGGACAGATCGGCGAGGCCGGCTTCAGCGGTACGGCTTTGTTCGTCTGCGGTATCATCGGCTTGGTCGTAACCGGCCTAATTGTTTGGATCACCGAGTACTACACCGGTACCAACAAGCGTCCGGTGAACTCCATCGCACAGGCTTCGGTCACCGGACACGGGACCAACGTCATTCAGGGTCTGGCCGTATCGCTCGAGTCCACGGCGCTACCGGCAATCGTCATCATCGGTGGCATCATCGCCACCTTCCAGCTAGGCGGCCTCTTCGGCACCGGCATTGCCGTGACGGCCATGCTTGGCATCGCCGGCATGATCGTCGCTCTGGACGCCTTTGGTCCGGTAACGGACAACGCTGGTGGTATCGCCGAAATGGCAGGTCTTCCGGCGGAAGTGCGCAAGTCGACCGACGCGCTGGATGCTGTCGGTAACACGACCAAGGCGGTCACCAAGGGCTATGCCATCGGTTCCGCCGGCCTCGGTGCATTGGTGTTGTTTGCAGCCTATTCGAATGACCTGGAATTCTTCGCCAACAATTCGGAGAGTTATCCTTATTTTGCCGATATGGGGCAGATCTCCTTCAGCCTTTCCAACCCGTATGTGGTGGCCGGCCTGATCTTCGGTGGTCTGATCCCGTATCTGTTCGGCGGTATTGCCATGACCGCGGTCGGCCGCGCCGGTGGTACGGTGGTTCAGGAAGTTAGGCGTCAGTTCCGCGAAAAGCCGGGTATTTTGGAAGGTAAGGACCGTCCGGACTATGCGCGGGCGGTGGACATTCTGACGCGCGCAGCCATCAAGGAAATGATCGTACCATCCTTGCTGCCGGTCTTGGCACCGCTGGTCGTTTATTTCGGCGTGCTGTTTATCTCCGGCTCCAAGGCGTCTGCCTTTGCCGCACTGGGTGCATCGCTTCTGGGTGTTATCGTGAACGGCCTGTTTGTCGCCATCTCGATGACATCGGGTGGCGGTGCCTGGGACAATGCCAAGAAGTCCTTCGAAGATGGCTTCGTGGATGCGGATGGCGTCAAGCACGAAAAGGGCAGCGAGGCCCATAAGGCCTCGGTGACCGGCGACACAGTTGGCGATCCCTACAAGGATACCGCAGGGCCTGCCGTCAATCCGGCGATCAAGATAACCAATATCGTTGCATTGCTGCTGCTGGCGGTTCTCGCACACTCCTGACCCGGCTCTGTAGATAGGTCTTACAAAAACAGGAACCTCGCGGCTGGCCGCGGGGTTCTTTCTTTTTCAACTCTCCGATCCAACCCGAACGGCTGTTTGGGGCAGGGGTGTTTCTCCAATGTGAAGTGGAGTGATGCGATTCTGCAACTGTGTGACAGTTTTGCAATACGGTCGCTGCTGAACCTTGAAAATTGGAAACCTGCCGGTATTGATATGTCCTTGGAGTTGCAGGGATGGCTGTGGGGACGGAATTGAGAAGCCAATCATTGCTAACGACTGTTGTGGCGGTGCTCGCACAGATTGTGCTGATTGCGCCATCCCTTGCCGACGACCAGAGATCGGACCTCGGCTTCGGCAAGAATGCTGACTACTGGGAGGTGCGGTTTGGCGGCGGCGCCTACGACTTCGGGCCTACCACCCCGAGCGATTTCGAGGGAGGGGTGGTCAATTTCGAAGTTCTGGCGCCGTCACCGGATTTTCTCGAGCGTTTCGGAGCGCCGCGTCCCTACATTGGTACTGATGTTGCCGTTTCCGATGATGCGATCCATGTGATCTACGGCGGTCTGAACTGGGAGGTCTACGTCACTCGCAGACTCTATCTCGGATTCGGTGGCGGTGGTTCGTGGAATACCGGACCCAGGGAGGCCAGCGCTTCCGGTGCGACCAAGGACCTTGGTTCAGCTTTCTTGTTCCACCTGCAGGCAAGTATCGGTCTGGACATCACGGAAAAGCTGACTTTGCAAGTTTTTCTAAATCATGTCTCGAATGCAAACATCGATTCGGATAACCCGGGTCTCGAATCGGTTGGTGGGCGGCTCGGCGTCCGCTTCTGATCACCTGCCTTCGTTCAAGTTTTCTGACTTCTGTCCAAAATCAAGGGGCCGCTAAGGCTGGCCGCCCAATAGCTGTCTCGCACTGGATTCGCCGGAGCTGCCGAGAGACGAAAGGACGCGGCTGAGGAAGGTTTCCTCTTTACCGCCCGTGGGCGTTGTACGGCTTATCGTATCGAACACCTTGCCGTCCGCGAGCGTGTAGTTGGCTATGCTCTGGACAGTATCTTCATCGTCGAAATAAACCGCCAGGACCGATTGTTCGACCAGCCGCGGTTTGAGGAACATCGCGCCACGAACCCGTTTCTGCGAAATGTAGTAAAATGCCTCGTTTCCGTAATCGGCCTTCGTGGTAGGCGTTCCGAGCGACAGCAGAACCTGTTCTTTGCTGGAGCCCGGTGGCACCAGTTCTAGCGTCTGATTGTCCAGCACATAGCCGTGTGTCAGCGTTTCGCTGGTGCTGCACCCGGTCAACACTGCCGCACCCAGGCCAAAGGCTATGGCATTCCGGCAAAAATTTCGCCGCTGTGTGTTGAATGTACGCTGCTTCAACAGTATCTCCCCTGACAACCCAAACGGCAGAGCCGGTGTTTCCCGGTCGCTTCGGTAAACCAGCTACGCAAATGATGCAACAGGTGGGCTGCTTCTCCAATGGCGGCTACCGGTGCCGAAATTAAGGCAGGCGCATGATCTTCGGTATTTTTGGCCGCAAAAGAAAGAACCGCGCCATCGTCGATGGTCTCTACGGACAATTAACCGAAGCGGCGCGCGATCCGATTTACTACCGCGACATGCACGTGCCTGACACTGTGATGGGCCGATTCGAAATGCTGTCCGTGATCATGGTGCTGTGGCTGCGAGGCGCTCACGCCGCTGGAGAGACTGTTGCGCCTCTCGCTCAGGACATGGTGGACACATTTTTCGAAGATATCGATCATTCCATCCGCGAACTCGGTGTCGGCGACACGAGTGTGCCAAAGCGGATGAAAAAGCTGGCTCGCATGTTCTACGGTCGAACCGAGTCTTACGGTGCCGCACTGGACAACAGCGATGAGCAGGCTTTGGCGGTCGCTCTCAGCCGCAACATCCACCCGGACAGCGAATTGGAGGGCGACGGCATGACCGAGCTCGCGAAAGCAATTGTCGCTCTGGATCGTCGCTTTGCCCGTTTGAACCCGGACGACCTTCTGAGTGGCCACTTGCTCATACCGGCGGAGCCTGATGTCAACCGATCGGATGCTGGCTGAACACAATGAGGATAGTCAGGCAATGAAACAGGACAACAAAACCGCGCGAGACTCGTTCAGCTTTCTCGTAAATGTCGGCCATATCGGAACGAACCCGGTTCGCGTCACGATGCAGGCTGATGAAAACGAACGAAAGGACATGGCCCGTCGCTGGGGTTTGAGCAGCGTTGAACGGGTCTATGCTGACCTCGAATTGGGTCGCTGGAAGCGCGACGGCGTAAGGATAAAGGGTGTCATCGAGGCGGCCATCACGCAGGACTGTGTTGTCACCCTGGAGCCGGTACCATCGACCATTGAGGATCACATTGATGCGCTCTTCGTTCCGGAGGGTTCGAAACTTGCTCGGGTCAAGACTGATGACGAAGGCGAGATGATTGTTGAGTCCGAAGGGCCGGATGCCCCGGAAATTTTCACCGGGAACACCATCGACGTTGCCGCTGTCTGCGAAGAGTTTATCGTGCTGGCCATCGATCCATACCCACGGGCCGAAGGCGCTGTTTTCGAAGAAGATCAGTCGGAAGATGAGGATGACACGGTCGAGCCGTCTCCTTTCGCTGACCTGAAGGCGTGGAAGACCGGTGGCGAGTGAGCGTATCGGGAGGGTGACGACCGCTTGTCGGAATCACTGGACAGCTCCGCTCCAGGGCGACAATACGGTTGTATGCCGCCGCAAAAGCGTTATTTTCACCGGGCCGCGCGGGCTCAGGGCCGGGTACTTCCATTTGGCCCCGAATCCATTGCGGCATCGGCAATGAGGGACTGCAGCAGTTGATCACAATTTCCGTCGATGCGATGGGAGGGGACTATGGCCCTGAGGTGGCCATTCCAGGGCTAGCCAAGTCCCATGATCGTCATCCCGAATTGCGTTTTCATATCTATGGAATCGAGGACGCGTGTATGCCGATCCTCGAGCAGTTTCCCAAACTGAAGGCGGCCAGCACGTTCCATCCCTGCGAAATTGCCGTGCGCATGGATGACAAACCCAGCAAGGCCCTGCGTCAGGGGCGCTGGAAGTCCACGATGTGGCGCTCGATCGAGGCCGTCAAGAATGGAGAGGCCAACGTCGCGGTTTCCGCTGGAAACACCGGCGCGTTGATGGCGATGGCGCGCTTCTGCCTGCGCACGATGGCCAACATCGAACGCCCGGCCATTGCCGCAATTTGGCCGACCGTTCGGGGCGAGAGCATTGTCCTCGATGTCGGTGCAACGGTCGGTGCTGATGCACAACAACTCATCGACTTTTCCATGATGGGCGCCGCCATGGCGCGTGCTTTGTTCGAGATCGAAAAGCCCTCGGTCGGACTGCTCAACATTGGGGTCGAGGAGATCAAGGGGCAGGAAGAGGTCAAGGAAGCCGGCCGCATCCTGAAAGCCAGCGGATTGCCCGGGATGAACTATCGCGGCTTCGTCGAAGGTGATGATCTCGGCCGCGGGACCGTCGATGTCGTTGTCACGGAAGGGTTTTCCGGCAACATCGCGCTGAAGGCGGCAGAGGGAACGGCTCGTCAAATCGGCGAATATTTGCGTGCCGCGATGACTCGCACCTGGATGGCGCGGCTGGGCTACATCATGGCGAAGAGCGCCTTCGACCGTCTGCGGGAGAAAATGGATCCCGGCAAGGTCAATGGCGGTGTGTTCCTCGGCCTCAACGGCGTGGTCATCAAGAGCCATGGCGGAACGGATGCCGACGGATTTGCGGCAGCAGTGGACGTTGCCCATGACATGGCGCGCAACGACCTTATCTCGAAAATCGAAAACGACTTGAAAATCTACCACGCCCGACTTCCCATTACGGAAGAGCCGGCGAAGGAAGTCCAGGGGTGAGAATGATCCGATCAGTGGTGCGTGGTTACGGGTCCTGCCTTCCCGAGAAGGTGGTGACCAACCAGGAGCTGGAGAATGTCGTCGAAACCACCGACGAGTGGATCATCCAGCGAACCGGCATCAAGCAGCGTTACATTGCAGGCGATCATGAAACAACCTGCTCGCTCGGGGCAGGCGCCGCGCAGGCCGCACTCGACCGTGCCGGAATGAACGCTCAGGATATCGACCTGGTCATTGTGGCGACATCAACACCGGACAACACATTTCCGGCCGCCGCCGTCGATATCCAGAACCGGCTTGGCATACGCCAAGGTGCCGCATTCGACGTCCAGGCAGTTTGCACGGGCTTCGTCTACGCGATGACGACGGCCGATGCCTATCTTCGCACGGGATTGGCCAAACGGGCTTTGGTTATCGGCGCCGAGACCTTTTCACGCATCCTTGACTGGGAAGATCGGGGCACCTGCGTGCTCTTCGGCGACGGTGCCGGAGCCCTGGTCCTCGAGGCCGTGGAATCGGCAGGCGAATTGCAGGATCGCGGTGTGCTTGCCTCAAAACTGCGTTCAGATGGCAGCCACAAGGAAAAACTCTACGTGGACGGTGGACCATCGAGCACACAGACGGTGGGTCATCTGCGCATGCAGGGCCGCGAGGTTTTCAAACATGCAGTTGGCATGATCACCGACGTGATTGAATCCGTGTTTGAAGCCACTGGTCTGGCCGCCGACGATATCGACTGGTTTGTGCCGCATCAGGCGAACAAACGCATCATCGACGCTTCGGCGAAGAAACTTGGCATCGATCCTGCGAAGGTGGTCATCACAGTCGACCGTTATGGCAACACTTCGGCCGCATCCATTCCGCTTGCGCTGGTCGATGCACTGGATGATGGTCGCATCAAGGAAAACGATGTCGTGCTGCTGGAGGCAATGGGAGGCGGTTTTACCTGGGGCGCTGTTTTGGTTCGCTGGTAGCGTCCAACGGAAAAATCATGATTTTCATGCATTTATCGATGCGCTGCAACACAATCACGGCTTGACCCACCATCGATTGGCCAATACTCTTGAGAAAACCCGGTGAAATCCGGGAGTATAAGTGCGGGGATGGTTGCGGTTCAATGGGCGGAAAGACGGTCACGAGGGCGGACCTAGCGGAAGCGGTGTTCCGCAAGGTGGGACTTTCAAGAACGGAATCCGCATCTCTTGTAGAAATGGTCATTGACGAGATCTGCAACGCCATCGTGCGGGGCGAAAGTGTCAAGCTGTCGTCATTTGCGACCTTCCAGATTCGCGACAAGAACGAGCGCATCGGGCGCAATCCGAAGACCGGTGAAGAGGTCCCGATATCGCCGCGCCGGGTGATGACTTTCAAAGCCTCGAACGTGCTCAAACAACGCGTGCTTGACGCTCACATTGATCGCAAAAACTCCGGCAAATCCTGACCCCCTGTCACAGTTCGTTCTGACCATTACAGGCAAGATTGTGCGCTGACCTTCTTTGGTGCACCGTCAGCTCCATCCCTGTTGTGATGAGATTCATCCACACACTTTCTTCGCCTGCTGCTTGAAAAAAGTCAGCCGAAGCGTTGCAATAGCGACTCAATACCGCCTCAATTGAGTGGCGTAGTCTATCGGGTGGCTTCCGCTTCCAACACCGGCAGTGCCTAGAGCCGGGATACGGCAATCGGCCCCGGACCGTGGGGACGAGGTCTGGAGCGGTCATCTGGTGATGCGGGGGCGATACGGGCAACCGCAAGCCAACGCGCAGGCAATTGTTCTTGAGCCGGCTTGCAAAGCCCAGACCAGAACGGGATCAGACGGCCATGGACAAAGGACCTGACGCTTTTCGCACCATCAGCGAAGTGGCTGACGAATTGGATCTGCCGCAACACGTGCTGCGCTTCTGGGAAACGCGGTTCAACCAGATAAAGCCGATGAAACGCGGTGGCGGGCGACGTTACTACCGTCCGGACGACATCGATCTACTGCGCGGAATTCGCCACCTGCTTTACGATCAGGGCTACACGATAAAGGGCGTTCAGAAACTACTCAGGCAGAACGGTCCGCGGTTCGCAATTGCAATCGGGTCGGGGGAGGTCACGGCGGCTGAGGCGTTGGCTTCCTTTACGAAGGCCGAAGAGGCTGAACAAACGACCCAGGCGCCGGCGGCAGTAAAAACCCAAGATCCCGGTTTCGATGGCGACCGGATTGTCGGTCAAGCGAAGGTTCCGACCAGCTTGCGGGCGCCGGCCTCAGCGAACGGTCAGCAGGCCGATGCGGGACAGGCTGCCGAGATATCAAAAGATGACCGGTCGCTGCTGCAGGAAGCCCTGTATGACCTTCTCGAGTGCAAGCGACTGCTCGACCAGGTTCGGTAGCAACGTCAGCGGCAGGCAACTGCCGCCGTTACAGCAGATCTGGAGAACCCGTCTCTGACGACGGAGACAGGGGTTTCGACGCCATCCCCGATCTGTCGCGCAAACCAAAGTCCCACAGCCCATATTGAAGCCATTGGATATGGCCACGGGAACGTCCGCCGGCCAGGCCAACTGAGCATTCCTATGTCCCGAAACCGTCGGTCCTTGACGCCATCCGGCATTCTATTCTAGTACTAGAATAATGACTGATGATCTGACCAACGCGGAATATGCGGTTCTCGGACTGCTGGTGGAGCGGCCGAGCCATGGCTATGATCTTGAGCAGGTCATTCAGCAGCGAGGCATGCGCGAATGGACCGAGCTTGCGTTTTCTTCGATCTATTTCATTCTCAATCGGCTCGAGAAGAGGGGCTTTGCCTCCAGTCAGCGGGATCCGAAGAAAAAAACGCGTAAGATTTATAGCCCGACCCTTTCGGGCCGCGAGGCGTTCCAGCGAAAAACCATTGTCGCACTCGAAGCGCCGCACCCGCTTTACCCTTCCATCCTGCTCGGTTTGTCGAACTGGCCGACCATTTCTCCGCAGGAGGGCATCGGAGCGCTTTCGCGCCGACTGACGGCTCTTCAGGTCATCCTTGCCAATGTGGAAGACGCACAGAACCGCGCCGGCCCGGCACCGCCGTTCGTGACATCCGTTTTCGATTACAGCCTGAGCCAATTGCAGGCGGAAATCGATTGGCTGCAAAGAACCAAGAAATTACTGGGAGACGAAGATGAGCAAGATTGATTTCAAGAAGACTATGAAAACACTGTTCGCGCCGTCGGCGAAGGATTTCGCCGTGGTCGATGTGCCTCCGCTGCAGTTTCTGATGATCGACGGGAAGGGCGCTCCTGACTCAGAAGCCGAGTGCGAATATGCCCGCGCGCTCGCGGCGCTGTATCCCATGGCTTTCAAGCTGAAGTTTCTATCGAAGACGAAATACGGCCGCGATTACGTCGTCCCGCCGCTCCAGGCTCTGTGGTGGGCTGACGACATGGATGTCTTCCTGACCGGAGATAAGGACGCTTGGCAGTGGACCGTGATGATCATGCAACCGGAGTGGATCATGTCCGAGGACGTCGAGGAAATCAGGCTCGTGGTACAGAAGTCCGCTGATCTACCGGCACTTCCGGCGCTGCAGCTCAAAAACTACCACGAAGGGCAGGCCGTTCAGATCATGCATATCGGTCCCTATTCGGAAGAAGGACCGACCCTGAAGCGGCTGCACTCCGAGTTCCTGCCGGAAAATGGTCTTGTAGAATCCGGACACCATCACGAAATCTATCTCGGCGACCCGAGAAAAACTGCGCCGGAGAAACTCAAAACTGTTCTGCGTCAGCCGGTTCGCGCTGCGTAGCAGCGGGTGCGGCTTGTTCTGGTCGACCGCCGCGTGGCCCATTATAAGGGCGGAATGCGAGAGAGCATCGGAACAGAGATACGGCCTGCCATGGGTAGTGTGCAAGAAGCGTCCAGCGGAACGGGCAGAGCGAGCATAGGCCGGCGCAGGCCGGTTTTGCTTGCGCTCAGTCTGCTCGTTGTCGCCGCGGTGCTCGGGTCCGTTTTCTGGCTGGCACAGCAATATGCGATTGCCGCGGAATCGCGGCGTGCCGCCGACCGACTGACGTTGTACCTTTCAACCCTGGTTTCAGCGCTGGAAGAACACCAGCACCTGCCTTTCATTCTCGCCAGGGACCCATCTGTCGTTGCTGGCACAAATCAGTCCGAAAACAACGCGCTCAACAGGCGCCTCGAGAGTTTCACGGATGAGGCCGGGGTGGACGCGATCTACCTTATGGACCGGCAGGGATTGACGATTGCGGCTTCCAACTGGTCCGAACCAAAGACCTTCCTTGGCAACAATTACGGCTTCCGGCCCTATTTCAAATCGGCGCTGACGGGATTGCGCGGCGTTTTCTTCGCCATTGGCGCGACAACCCAGGAGCCCGGCTTTTTCATCGCCGAGCCTGTTTATAGTGGGCCCGGACTGATCGCCGGCGTTATCGCCTTGAAGGTCGATCTGACGTCGCTCACCCGTGCTTGGCGCGAAGGCGGCGAAACACTGTTGGCGGTCGATCCGCGCGGGGTTGCCATCCTCGCCTCAAACCCGGACTGGACTTATCGGACCCTGGAGCCGCTTTCGGACGAAGCGCGGGAGGAGATCGCTGGCGAACGCCAGTTCGGCAACGAACCGTTGGAACCGCTTGATATCTCTGGCGGTACGGACGAGGTCACGATCGACGGGGTTCGCTACCTGCAATCGGTTGGGCCAGTAGGTCACCTGGGTTGGGACCTTCACTATCTGACGCCATTCGATCGCATCAATGGACAGGCCTGGCAGGCCGTCCTTTTGACGGCGGCAGTTTTGCTGCTGGCCAGCGTTGCCTTCTTGCTGGTGCGCACACAGCGAATCCGTACGGCGCTGTTCGCCTCGCAGCAGCAGCGGCGCGGCCTGCAGCAACTGAACCGTCGGCTCGAAGCCGAGATCGACGAGCGAAAGGCCGCTGAGCAGCGGCTGGAGCTGGCACAAAGCGAGCTGCAGAAAGTCAGCAAGATGGCAGCACTCGGGCAACTATCCGCATCCGTGACCCATGAACTGGGTCAACCGATCGCTGCAATGCGCAACTATTTGGCAACGGCCGACCTGCCGGGCAGCGGCATTGATGGTGAAGCGAGGCAGCTGATCGATCACCTCAACGGTATAGCCGCCAGAATGGAACATATCACCGGGCAGCTTCGGTTCTTTGCCCGGGCTCAACCCAATAAGCTGAGCCGCTTCGATCTTCGCGATGTGGTCGCGCCCGTGCTGGACCTGATGAAACCGGACCTGTCGGCCGCAGGAGTGGCGTGGTCGCAGCAGCTCGGTGACGATCCGGTGTGGGTCTTTGGTGACGCGCTGCGGATCGAACAGGTGCTGGTCAACCTGATCCGAAATGCGCTGGACGCTGTATCCGACATCGAAAACCCGCAAATCCGCTTGCGTTTGACCGGGGACGGAAATCTCGCGCGGTTGAGCGTTGCCGACAACGGCCCGGGCCTGGATGATGAGGCACTTGAGCGGGCCGAAGATCCGTTCTTCACCACCAAGCCGTCCGGTACCAGCATGGGTCTCGGATTATCCATCTCCGCTTCCATCCTCAAGGAACACGAGGGACAGATGGAGATAAGCAACGCACCTGAAGGCGGTGCAATCTTCACGATGACGATGCCGGTTTTCGGCGAAGCCCGGCAGCAATAAGGTCCGCAATGCAAGCCCTCCGAGTGCTACTGATCGATGACGACCGAACGGTGCGCGACTCGCTCTCGCTTTTGCTGAACAAAGCCGGCTTCGAAGTTGACGCCCATTTCAGGGCAAGTGATGCACTCACTGCCATGTCGCGCTCGCTTCCGGATGTGGTGCTGACCGATATGCGTATGCCGGGAATGTCCGGGCTTGATCTGTTGGAAAACACCCGTGAACTCTACCCGGATCTGCCGGTGGTTCTGATCTCGGCCCATGGCGACTTGCCGCTTGCGGTTGAGGCGATGGGCAAGGGAGCCCACAATTTCCTTGAGAAGCCCTATCATCCCGGACGCCTGATAACGGTGTTGCAGCAAGCGGCGCAAAGCCACCGGCTGAAACAGGACAATCGCAACCTGCGTGCCCGCCTGGCTGATTTGTCTGGCCTCGACCGCACCCTGATGGGCGAAACCCAAACGATGTCCGACCTGCGGGTTCAGGTGCAGGATGCCGCATTACACCAATCTCCCGTCATGCTGCTGGGCGAGACCGGAACGGGCAAGGAGGTCGTGGCCCGGGCTCTGCACGACCTCAGTCCGCGATGCGCCGCGCCTTTCGTGGCCGTTCACTGCGCGTCCCTGCCAGCGAAGCAGTTCGAGCGGTTGCTTTTTGGCGACCCGACAGCAGGCGAAGCCGGTTATTTTGGGCGGGCCGACCGAGGCACGCTGTTTCTCGACGAATTTGAAGCATTGTCGATGGATCAGCAGGGGGCATTGTCGCGTGCGCTTGAGAGCGGTGAAATTTCGCCGGTCGGCAGGACGGATACCCGACAGGTTGATGTCAGGGTCGTGTCGGCAGGATCGATCGATCCGCAGACGGCGATTGCGGACGGACGACTGAGGCCGGACCTTTACTATAGGCTTGGCGCCCTTTCGATCAGCCTGTCACCTCTGCGCAACCGGCGCGACGACATCGTTTTGCTGTTCACGCACTTCCTGCACACGCTGGCCGAAACCTACGAAATCACTTCGCCGGAGCTGACCAATGATGACCTGGCAGCACTGCTGGCGCATGAGTGGCCGGGCAATGTCCGCGAGTTGCGCAATGTCGCCGAACGTCGGATCCTGGCCGCCCGTCGCGGTCTCGGGTCGGTGGCTGAGGCTCTCGCGACGGCAGAGGACGCCAGTGACATCCCGGACACATTGCGCGAGGCGGTGGCAGCTTTCGAGAGACAGATCATTGGCAAGGCCCTCATCGCCCATGGTGGACGAATGGATGCCGTGGCAGAAGCCCTGGGGATCGGCCGTCGCACCCTCAACGAGAAACTGGTCAAGCTCAATATCGACCGCGAAGAGTTGATCTAGAACACACCCCCGGGGGCCTTGCGGAAATCCGCAGGGCACAACGAAGGCCGTCCTGCGGATAACATCGAAGAAATTGCGCCCATAGCCGTGGCACTGTCCCGCCGCCGCGCGGCCGTCGCCGCGCATCTGCTGTCGGGAGGACATCATGCATCGCAATTTTCTCACATATACCACCGCCATCGCCCTGTCGGTCTTGCTGGTCGGCGAGGCCGCCGCTGCCGAATGGAACGTCTCGCTCTGGGGCAAACGGCGCGCTTTCACCGAGCACGTCGAGAAGCTGGCCGAACTCGTTGCCGCCAAGACCAATGGCGAATTCACGCTCAACCTTTCCTATGGCGGCTTGTCAAAGAACCGCGAGAATCTCGACGGCATTTCCATTGGCGCTTTCGAAATGGCCCAGTTCTGTGCCGGCTACCATGCCGACAAGAATCCGTCGATCACGGTGCTCGAACTGCCTTTCCTCGGGGTCGATTCCCTTGAGAAGGAAATCGAGGTGTCGATGGCTGTTTATGCACATCCGGCGACCCGGAAGGACATGGCGCGCTGGAACGCGACTCTGCTGATGCCGTCGCCGCTGCCGCAATACAACATTGCTGGCGTTGGAGCGCCTCCCAAGGCGCTGAAGGACTATGACGGACTGACTGTTCGCGCCACCGGCGGCATCGGCAAGGCAATGGCGGCAGTCGGCGCCGTTCCAACGTCGATGTCCGCATCGGAGGTGCGCCAGGCGCTGGATTCCGGTGTCGTCAAGGCGGTGGCTTTTGCTCCGCATGCTCACATGGCGTTCGGTACGGTAGAGAGCGCCAACTGGTGGACAACCAACCTCAATCCGGGGACGGTCAACTGCCCGGTCGTGGTCAACACCGACGCGCTCAATGATCTTTCCGACGCGCACCGCGATGCTTTGCTCGGCTCGGTCGATGAGGCCTTGCAGCACTACGTCGAGACCTACAACGGCAAGACCATGGACGCCTGGGGTCCTGCGCTGGCCGATAAGGGGATCGAATCGGTGACCTACAGCGATGCAGAACTCGATGACTTTCGCCAGCGCGTCGCCGGCCCCGCAGCACAAGCGTGGATCGAAGAAAACAAGGCCCGGGGATTGCCTGCCCAGGAACTCTACGACCTGACGGTCAGCACCATTTCCGCAAACTGACGGCGATTGCAGAACCGCAGCGAAAGGTCTCGCTGCGGTTCTAGCCATGGGGAGGAACAAATGGCTGCTGACTCGTCAATACTGCAGGACAACTCATTGCTGAGCCGATGCGATCGGACATTATTCCGGATTGAGCGTCAGCTGGCACTGCTGGGCGGTCTTGCCGTGTTTTCATTGATGTTGCTGGCGGTGGTGAGCGTCAGCGGTCGCAATTTCGCCAACAGCCCGTTGCCGGGCTACGTCGATTGGATCGAGCAGGCCATGCCGCTCATCGCTTTCGTCGCCGTATCGTATACCCAGCGCCTGGGCGGCCATATTCGCATGGACCTGGTCATCGGCTTTTTGACAGGCCGGCCGCTATGGGCCGCAGAGGTGCTGTCGACGGCTGCGATGCTGGTTCTGATGCTGCTCCTGACCTGGGGCTCCTACGCCCATTTCGAGCGGTCCTTCGACTTTGCAGCACCTTTGTGGAGCCGTGACAGTTCGATGGACATCGGCATTCCACTGTGGCCCGGCAAACTCCTGGCGCCCATCGCCTTTTCCGTTCTGAGCCTGCGGCTGCTGCTGCAGCTCTGGGGCTACGCCCGAGCTCTTCGTACCGGTACGAGCCGACCGGTCGCCGTTCCGCTCATCGAGGATGCCGCCACCCAGGCAGCCGAGGAGGCCGCCACGGTTTCAGGCTTCGACAATGGGGGGAGGGGCTGATGGAACCCATCGATATCGGCCTGATTGTATCAGCCTTCATGCTGGTCATGGTTATTTTGGGCATGCGGGTTGCCTTCGCAGCAGCTCTTGCCGGATTGGTCGGGCTCGTCTGGATATTCTGGGCGAAGAAAGGCTATGACCCGGCTTCGTTTTCCTGGGCGTTGACGGTGGCCGTGAAGACCGCCGGCCAGGTGCCTCATTCGAAGATCACATCGCAGGCCTTGTCGCTGATCCCGACGTTTATCCTGATCGGCTATCTGGCCTACTACGCCGGACTGACGAAGGCGCTCTTTGAAGCGGCAAAGCGCTGGGTTGGCTGGCTGCCGGGCGGCCTTGGGGTAGCGACGGTTTTTGCCACGGCGGGCTTTGCCGCGGTATCGGGTGCGTCCGTTGCCACCAGCGCGGTGTTCGCCCGCATTGCCATACCGGAGATGCTTGCCCTCGGCTATGATCGGCGTTTTGCCGCCGGTGTCGTGGCTGCCGGTGGTACGCTGGCATCGCTGATCCCGCCGTCGGCAATCCTCGTGATCTATGCCATCATCGTTGAACAGGATGTCGGTCGACTGCTTCTGGCCGGCTTCGTGCCGGGTGCGGTTTCGGCGCTGATATATGGCGGGCTGGTGGTGTTCATGGCGGTGGCCTTCAAGCGCCTCGGTCCGCCGGTCCGCGGCTTCGGTTGGGGAGAGCGTTTACGCTCCCTGCCACCGGCTCTGCCAATCGTCTTTGTCGTCGTGATCATCATTTGCTTTATCTACAATCCGTTCGGCGGCGATGCCTGGGGGACGCCGACCGAGGGCGGAGCACTGGGCGCGTTTGTTGTATTCTGCATGGCGCTGTTCCGCGGCATGCGCTGGCAGCAGTTTCGCCAATCGCTGCTGGAAACCGCCAAGCTCTCAGCGATGATTTTCACCATCATCTGGGGCGTATTGATCTATGTACGCTTTCTCGGTTTTGCCGATCTGCCCGGCGCATTTTCGGACTGGATAACGTCGCTCGAGCAAAGCCCGATGCTGACGCTGATCCTGATCCTGCTGGCCTACGCAGTTCTTGGCATGTTCATGGATGCTATCGGCATGTTGCTGCTGACACTGCCGGTCGTTTATCCGGCGGTCATTGCCCTCAATGGCGGCGTGGATGTTGCGGCCGCTGACAGCGCCTTCGGAATGTCGGCAACCGGCTGTGCCATCTGGTTCGGCATTCTGGTGGTCAAGATGGCCGAGCTATGCCTGATCACGCCGCCGATCGGCCTCAACTGTTTCGTTGTCGCTGGTGTGCGCCCGGACATTTCAGTTCAGGACGTCTTCCGCGGCGCAACTCCGTTTTTCGTCGCCGATGCGGCAACGATAGCAGTGCTGATCGCCGCTCCGCAGATTGTCCTGTGGTTGCCTGGGTTGATCGGGTGATGCGGATAATCAGTTCGGTGTGGTGGTCGGAGGTTCGTGATCGTCTTTCGCATCGGTACCGGAAGACCGGCTGGCGGCAAGCATACGCCGGTCACGGGCCGGGTCGTAGTTGACGCTACGGTACTTGCGGGTATAGGCGGCTATGCGCTCGGCCCGCTCGATGTCCGTTTCTTCCGGTTCGGCCTCCGGTTCTTCCTTTGTGACAGTCGCCGTCGTTCTGCGAGAAGCCACTTCGGCATCGGCGAGGATGCGAAGGTGGTTCTCGATGAGAATGAGGCAGGCGATCAGCCCGGCTCCGATGGATGCCGCAAGGAAGCCGGCAGCGAAGCCGATCAAAGCACCTGCCCAAGGCTCGACCTCCAGCGAAGGCGCATTGATGTAACCGGCAAAGGCTCCGCCGGCGATACAAGCGATCGCCAGCACCCGAATGATCCCGGACAGGAAGTCCACCAACAACCGCAGCATGAGCCAGCGCTCCAAGCACGCACGCAATATCAAGGCACCTGATGCAAGCCTAACGCATGCGATGCGGGTCTTGAACCGCCGGAGCGATCAATTCCAATTGTTGGTAAATTTTAATTATGCGTGTCTTGCCAGGTGGACGGCGCCTTAGAGTATCCGTTGTGATCAAGTCAAAGTTGGCATTTGATTCCACAGTCTGCCGTCTCTGACGAGTGCGTTTGCGATTGTGATGAGTTTTCTCATGATTGCGGTGATCGCGACCTTTGACGGCTTCCCTGCTTCTATGAGTTGCCGATACTTGGCTTTGAGCACAGGATTGAAGCGGATGGCGACGAGGGCGGGCATATAGAGTGCCTGCCTGAGTTTTGCGCGCCCGCCTTGTATGAAGCTCTTGCCCTTCCATTTCCCGGACTGTCGGGTTGTTGGGGCCAAGCCAGCTAGGCTTGCTGCGCGGCGTTTGTCCATTGAGCCCAACTCAGGCATCTCGGCAAGCAAGGTGACGATGGTGATGTCGCCGAGGCCGGGAATGGAGGTCAGTACGCGGTGGCGGCTCCGCAATGTGGGATCAGCCTCAATGATCTCTCTGCATTGGCTGTCGATGGCCTTGATATGGAGCTCGATCTGTTTGAGCCTTTGCGTGGCCTGACGCCTTAGCAACGTTGCAGTGAGCACATGCAACCGGTTTTTGGTTGCTGTTCTGTCCTTGACCAGGGCACGGCGCGCCATGGTCAATTCTCCCAAGGTCACGAGGGCTTGGCTCCTTGCTTCGTGTGGTTTAGGCCGCAGCATCGCGCCATAGGCGGCCAGCATAGCGGCATCGATCTTATCGGTCTTGGCCCGTGTGCCCCGGGCTTCGGCAAAACGGCGCGCCTGCCACGGGTTGACCTTGCATAGCGGCAGGCCAGTGTCCGACAGACTACGCTCCAGGACACGGTGATAGGCACCGGTAGCCTCGAAAACGATGCGGTCAACAGGTGTGGCGCCGATCCACCGGATCAGGGCGCAAATCCCGACCCTGTCGTTAGCGAAGCGATGATGTGTATGATCCGGCAGCCGACAAACGTCGAGCGTGTCTTTTGAAACATCGATGCCGATGGTAAGCTGTGTCATCTTTTCCGTGTCCTATGCTTGTCATTCGAGCTTTGCGGCTCAGGTATCCGTTCAGGCTGCATGGAAAAGACAGGGGTGATCGCACTCTAACTCGGCCCTTCAAACGGCCAGCCTATCACCGATCCGTCCCCTGCCGCCGCAGGCGAGTTTGCCCTCGTCGAGCGGCGGTCCATTTTCGCTCATGGACAAAGAAAATCATAAGACAAGCTTGTCCTGGTTAGATTAAAGCAATTCTGTTTGTGGTCGGCGAGGCGATCCGCGAGGAAGGAGCGCAGAGCGATGCCGGAGGCATCTCGCGAGCATCATGACACTGCGGGCGTCCGCCGACCGTAAACCCGAAGGGCCGGGCGCATTTGCGCCAATTCCTTCGCTCAAAGCCTCGGTCGGGCCACCAGCCCGACCTGCGTTTTGAGCTCGACCTTGACGCAAATGCACCTCGGCAGAATGGTCCAATCTAACCAGGACAAGCTTGTCTTATGATTTTCCCGGCCATCGTGCGAGGAATGAGCCACCGCACGCCACCTCAACATGGCGTGCAGTGGCGGTGGCCGGATCGTAGACGGCTTGGTCGTTGTGGACCGCGCTAGAGTTTGATCAGCCATCGTCTTCGCATGAGGCCTGAACGGATACAGAGCGGCTCGAAAGCCCTCTACGACAAGCATAGGACATGACGAAGACCATGAAGGATAGCATCGGCATCGATATCTCGAAAGACCATCTGGACGTGCACCGCTGCGCCACCGGCGCTGCGGCCCGGTTCACCAACGACCCGGCCGGATTCAGGGCATTGAAGCGCTGGATCGGCGACAGGCAACCGCATCTGCTGATCTATGAAGCAACCGGCCCCTATCACGGCCGTTTCGAACAGGCCCTGGCCGGCAAGCTGCCACTGGTCAAGGTCAACCCGCTACAGGCGCGCCGCTTTGCCCAGGCGAGCGGCAACCGGGCCAAGACCGACCAGGTGGATGCGCGCGTTCTGGCGCAGATGGGCGCGGCGCTCGATCTGGTACCTGACAGGCCCGCCATTGAAGGTCAGAGTGAACTCAAGGAGTTGCAGATTGCCCGCACGGCGCTCGTCAAGGACCGCACCCGCCTGAAGAACCGCCTGAAGACGCAGACCCTGGCCATGACCCGGCGTCACACCAAGGCGCGGCTCGCCCAGGTCGAACGCCAGCTCATCGCGCTTCAAGGTGAAATCGCAATCCGGCTGACAGCGTCTGCGAAACGCGCAAGAGCCTATGCCATCCTGCGCTCGATCCGCGGCATAGGCGACGTGGTTGCCGCGGCGATCCTCATCGAGTGCCCCGAGATCGGCACGCTCGGCAAGAAGCAGGCCGCCGCACTGGCCGGCCTGGCACCCATGACACGCCAATCGGGGAAGTGGAAAGGCAAGGCCTTTATACAAGGTGGCCGCAAATACCTGCGCGATGCTCTCTACATGCCGGCGCTGGTCGCCATCCGCTTCAATCCCGATCTGAAGGACAAATACGCAGCCATGATCAAGGCCGCAAAACCACCAAAGGTCGCCCTGACGGCCATCATGCGGAAGCTGATCGAGCTCGCAAACGCCCTGATCAAGGCCGACAGAATGTGGGAACCTAAAACCGCTTGAGCAAAACGGATACTCTAGTCTGCAGCGGCGAGCCTGCGATTGGCCACAGCCTTTTCCACCATCCGCGCGGTGCGGATCGTTGCATTTATCACGCTGGACTTTCTGGCCGGTCGCGTCACGTGACGCACGAAGGCACTCACCGCAGCATCGACCGTTTTGGCATTCCTGAAACTCTTGAAGCGATTTGCCTCACCGATGATCAGCCGGATGTTATAGTCCGGATTGGTCAAATTGGCGGTGCTGTGTCCTCGTCCAAGGCCGTTACTCCTGTTCATCTGGAACAGCCCATAGCAATTGCAGCCGCGATTATGAGCTTTTGGATTCAGGGTGGATTCGCGAATCGCGACTGACACCGCCGCAATTTGCTGGGCGCGGCCATAACCGGCCGCCGCAAACTTGCGGGCGATCTTGTTGGCGATGTTGGTCTGCCCCTTGCTGTAGCCGGGCAGGCGCTCAAATTTCACATGGGATTTTGCCGCGGCCACTGTACTTTTCGCCGCAGCGGAGTTGGCCATCGCAGCCGACAGGGTGAATGGGTTTCCTGATAACAGCAGCGCTGCTGCCAGCAATGCAGAGGTAAGATTTCGGATCATGTTTGATTGTCTCGCCCATGTTGCCGGTCCTTCGGCAACGTATGTCTTTTGTTTTGGCCGCAGCCTCTCCAGTTTCCTGTCAGGCAGACGACACCGGTGCCGTTACGGCACAATCTGTCCGAAATAAGGCAGGTCGTGCGATACACCCTTGCGGCAGACGCCGTATCTCGCAACAGATGCTACACTGTGGTTTTTTGGTCACATTTCTTATCGATCATCAAATCGCCCGGATCGTGGTCTTAGTCGACCGCGATTGTGCGGCGGATCTTCAAAGGAACCTGAACATGTCCCGATGGTATCAAACGGTCTTTTGCGTTGCAGCGATGGCACTGCTGGCTGGAACGGTAACCGTATCGGCACAGAAGTCGACGCTGGGAAAGTTCGGAGACGCGGTTCAGGATGCCGGCAACGCCCTCAAAAAAGGCGCCCAGAAAACTGGTGAGGCCATCGCCAAGGGCGCAGAGAACACCGGCGATGCTATCGGGAAGGGGATTGAGCGAACGGGGGATGTGCTGCGCGGCAAAGAGCCGGAGAATGATGCGGTTCCGGTTCAGGTTCTTCAGCCAGAAACGCCACGCTATCTCTTCGTCCAGCAGGCTCGAAACGCCACGACCAACGGCGATCGATTGATCCTGTCGGGTCTGACGCCATCGACCTACTATTTTACCGACCGCCCGCAGCGCAATGCCGGCCATCTCCGCCATCACGAATTTGCCGCTCTGTGGAGTGACGATTCTCCGGATAGTTTCAAGAATGATCCACCGAACGCTGCGGTCACCACGCCAGGTCAGATCGATGACGAGCCGATTGTCCTCGAACTGCTGACCGCAGATTATGATGGATCAACACTATCCTTTGGCTTCAGGGTCATTTCGGGAAAGCTCCCGCAAACCGCAGACGATGTGGCAGTTTTTGTCGATTCCAGCGGATCGCCGGTGATTCCGATGGGTCTTTCAGCCCTCGATTGATAGTCCGCCCTATCGTCACTTGATTCCCGAGTTACCCGATAATGGGCTCCGAAACTATACAAATACGCGCGGTCCGCGAAGAAGATGCGGGAGCGATTCAGGCGATCTACGCGCCGATCGTTTCCGAAACCGCGATCTCGTTCGAGCACGAACCGCCTTCGGTTGACGAAATGGCAGCTCGCATCGCGACGATCACCCGTTCCCATCCTTACCTTGTCGCCGAACATGCCGGTCGAGTGGCCGGCTATGCCTATGCCAGCCCTCACAGGAGCCGTGCCGCCTACCACTGGTCGGTCGACGTTTCGGCCTATGTCGATGAAAGCTGCCGCGGGAACGGCATTGGTAGGACGCTCTACTTGAACCTGCTCGAAAAGCTCAAAGACAGCAAATTCCACGCGGCATTTGCCGGGATAGCCCTTCCCAATGCGGCGAGTGTCGGCCTGCATGAGTCTGTTGGGTTTCACCAGGTCGGCATTTATCGGGAAGTCGGTTTCAAATTCGGCAAATGGCATGATGTCGGATGGTGGCAACGTCTGATCGGCGATGCCGACTGATCCACCAGGCCTTGGTGCATATCGCCAATGGCACGTTGGAAAAACCGAGGAATTTCAAGAATTCAGGCGCGCCAGTTGGATCCGGGAATCAACCTATAGGACACGTTCCCGAAGTGCGCAGCACGAAACCGGCCGATGGTCGTGACCAGAGGTCGCAGGGATGGTGAACCATCGGCCGGCATGTGCGTCCGGTAGTGGACAGGGTTTCAATATAGGGGGTATTGAAAAAAAATACCATAGAGAAAATAGCGGCATATGGGAATTTTTTGACTCTTGCCACCACAGATGCAACCGATCAAAAGGTTTGAATTAAATCAACGATATGGCTTGTGGTGGGTACCTGTAGTGAGATCTTGGGCAGCATCATGATACAACCATAGAATGTGGTTGCGGCAATGTTTGCGGCTGATTTGTGGCAAGGATTGGCCAGCCGACATACCCGTCATGACTCGGGCTGTCGCTCCGGCAGATTGCGATTCACGATCGACTTTCTACAATTGAATCAGCTTTGCGATGTCCATGCAAAGCGTGGGCGTATCGACCGTGATCGATCGGACTCGGCCTGCTACCTGGCTAGCTGGCCTTTTCCTTCTTTGCCTTGCGGGCTTTTCGCTTTTTCTCATTGGCGGCACGAACGGCGTGCCGGCGGCGGTCTTTGCGTGTGCTCTTTTTCATGGCGAGCCTCCTTCCGAACTGCGCTTGGTCGTCCTCCCGACAGCGCAATCCACAAGCCTATCCGATCTTTGTCATCGACTACAAGCAGGCCGAGGTAGGCAGACCTTGGTCAGGCGCGGTTGTGCCGACAGATCCTCCTTGCGGCGTATTTCACTTAGCGGACAGTCAGGCCGTCCCTGAATCATAGGATCTCCACCATGACGACAACATCTTCGTGGTCGCGATCGCCACCACCGGTCATATCCTCGAACCCGATAATGTAGCCCAGGTCGTTGACCCCGGATCGGGCGTGCTGGACTCCGTCGGCGTTAAGCGCTGCGTCGTAGCTGTGGTAGGCGGTCAACCCGACGTTCGCGCCGTCGAGCGCGAAATGAAGATCAGATCCGTCGGCAACGTTGGCAGCGCTGCCGGCCGAGTTGATGAAGCTAAGCTCGGCTTCCGGATCAACACTACGGACGAAATCCGCGGCGTCCTGAAGAATGAAGAAGCCCAGAGAGTTGCCGTCCTCCACTTCACGGGTCAGCAGCGGTGTGTAGGCGTTTTTGACATCGGCGAAGAGAAGCTGGACATCGACGATGTTTCCGTTGCCGTCGATCTCGTAGATACCCAGGCTGTTGTCGAAGGCGGCGTAACCGGCATCAAGGATCGAGAAACCGAATTCGCGCGTGCCGTCACCGTCCAACAGGGATTGATCGAAAATTCCGTTGACGTTTGTCTGTACTTCCCCGTCCTGAAACAAGGTGGGATCGAGCATTGGTGGAGTGTCCAGATCGAACTCGGGTTGCTGCCACCAGATCTCGGTGGTTACGGTAGTCGGCGGATCTCCGCTGAGCGGCAGCGTGTAGCTGTTGGTGGGCGTAACGTTGTTGACCCAGTCGGGCATGGTCTCGCCGCTGATCCAGCTGCCATTGGAAAAGTACTGGTATTTGGTGATGCTGCCGTCGTCATTGAATCCCCATATGCCGGGCTCCTTGTTGTTCTGGGGATCCGGGGCTTGCCCATGGAACGTCCAGGTCGAGGTCGGGATGCCACTGTCCGGATTTGAAGCCGTGACTGTGAACTTGTCGCCGATCTCAAGCACCGTCTTGCTCGTGTCCACCGGCTGGATAATGTAGGTTCCATTGGGGACATATCCGGTCGCAAAGGAGTATCGCGGCCAGGGATCGTTGAACTCGTAGATATAGCCGGTAATCAGTTCCTTGAAGGTGGCATAAGCGGTCATCGGCTCCCTCGCGATCTATCGCTTCGACTGATCGCCAACCACAAAGAGGTGCTGGTTGGCTGGGCGAGCCAGATTGTAGTTCGACGAATACGACAACCGAATGGTGCGGCGAGCCGGGAGGCAGGCTTCTTGACTTTGAGATTAATGTTTCGTCAACATTTGCCCGCAAGCGCTTGAAAGAACGCAATCCGCCTGCCAGCGGGGCACGGAGGAATCATGTTGGGAAACCACTGATTAAGTGGATAGCGACGGCCAAGACGGTCGCATCGCGACGTGAACCGTTTACCGATGTGACCGGAATGGACCTTTTGAAAAATGGTCGGAGCGGCGGGATTCGAACCCACGACCCCTTGACCCCCAGTCAAGTGCGCTACCGGGCTGCGCTACGCTCCGACCTGCCGAAAAGGCTTGTTTGCTCTAGCTTTTCGACCCCACCGACGCAAGAGGGAAAACGGGGCCACAAGCCGAAAAAGAGAGCAAACGCCATGTAAGTGCACAGAAGGCGACACAAAGTCCCACAAAAAGTCCCATAACTTTTCTCGTTTCGCTCACGTCTTCCGTCCGGCGACAGTCTCGCCGCGGGTCCTTGGCCCCGATGTGGGATCAGTCCGCATCGGACAGGCTCTATGCCGATTTCACCGTCGCGCTGTGTGACGATCTCGAGCTCAGATGTCGGCGCCGTGTTGTAATTCGGCTCCGGGCCGTTGCGCTGCTCCACCTCCGGCGGCAGGATTGACAGATACTCCCGGTATTCTGCCCAGGTCCCCGTCGTGATGAAACGGCCGCACATATTTCCAAATCGTTCGCAGGGTGAAAGCGACCAGAATTTGACGCCAAAAGCCGTCAGCCACATCAAATTTCCGATCCGCGTGCGCAAGTCGAAGACGTGCGTCTATATTCAGGACGCCGCCGAGCGGACGTTTGCCAGCGTGGCCTATTCCCCGATATTCCGAGTTCATACCATCTATATTGCCAGTCGAATGAACGCCCGCGAAACAACTTGGTATTGAAATTCGGCTGCGATTTGTTGTTTATTATGATTATGGGAAAAATACTTGGATTAGATCAAACAAGTTCACCCGATTGGGTCTGGGCAATACCCCTATTCGCGGCGCTCATTGCACTGGTGGGTGTGATGATTACATTAATTATTCAATGGCGGAGTTTGAGATTGCAGATAGCGATGTCACGGTCTTTGAAGATCGCGGAGATGAGACAGAAGTGGATAAATGACTTGCGGGACGAGATGGCGGGTTATTTGTCGTTGGCCGCTATCAATGCCTATGTTGAAACCGATCAAAGCGAAAAAGCTTTTGCTCATGTCAGCAAAATACAGCTGCTCTTAAATCCGGATGATTCAGATTACGAAGAGTTGAATGGTTGCATGGGAAATCTGGCTTCAAAGCTTTATGAAAAGGACAGTGACCTGACAGCTGAAAGGGAATTTTCGGCAATTTGTCAGCGGATACTAAAGAAGGAATGGGATCGCCTCAAAAATGACCTGAAAAAGGCGAGAGGTTAAGTTTGATGGTTTTCCAAACAGTGCGACGAATTTCGCCGACCGGATCTGCAAGATCGCTTGCTCCTATGCAGGGGCAATAGGGGACGGAGCTGGTTATACCCGACCGCCTACTGCGCTTGCTTACGAACGCTGCTCGGCACCCCGCTCGCTGGAATGCTTCTGGCGCTGGCCTTGACCGCCAGCCAGCCAACACCATTCACCTCTGCCGCTCGCTGCGGTGGTGGATGGCTTTCTAGATCTTCCGAGACCGAGAATATCTGGATTGAGCTCAAGCCTGCATGGAACTCTCAGTGGGTCCCTGACATCAATTTGAATGCTACCTTTGGGCCAAGCCCCATGGATGACTGCGAGTGAGCGAGACTCAAACCAATAAACACATCTGCTGATATTGGTCGGGATGATGCTGCTTGAGGTAGGAGGCCAGGCGAGGGTTCTGCAGCTACCGAATTGCAAAATCTGCGGTTGAAAGATACGAACTTCCGTCTGAAGATTTTTCAATTGTCGCGAATGAGATCCACATTGGCTATATCAAATACCCGATTCCAAGCCGCAGTCCTGTTTATCGATTTCTTGATCTTAGCTAGTGGATCCGAGTTCTTTAACTAGCTCCCCGGTGGCGTGAAGCAATCTCCACGACATGCCCAGCATTGACCTGACAGATCGCGCCGCTATTCAGCAACCTTGAGATAGTGGTTGTGAACAAACCCGATTGGATTGATGCCTGGATTACGATCCTTGATCACCACCATTGACCACTCGCCACGTTCCTCGATCTTCTTTAGCTCAGTGCCTTTGGGTAGCAACCCTAATATCCTTTCGTCAAAGGATGGTCCCGCGCGTAGCCGCAAGCCGTCACCAGTGACAATAACATCGATTGGAAACTGCGGATCCACCACCTCTTCATTGACCGCATCAGGGAACATCATCTGGTAGCCCTTATTTGCAGTGTATTTCGCCAATTCCCACGATGCATTACCGGCTACACCAAGCAGGATGACGATTACAACGGCTCTCACTGATTTTGGTAGTTTCAGCACCTCCGCCAGGGCGCTGTCGACTGCGGTCTTTTGTTCTGCGCTTACGCGATCAGCTTCAGCGGGGCTTTCGGCAATAGCGGTTTCAAAATTCGCACTAAGTTCCTTGACATTGGGCGTGTCCGCTGCATCGAAATCTACGGTTGCGTTTTGTATGAGCGCCGATACTAGGAAGGATGCGACTGCAACACCAGGCACCATTCCGTCGACTGTGCCAACCAGCTCACTAGCAACCAACGCAATCAGTTTGCTTCGGAGTTCTTTTCGCTGTTCTGGTGGTAACGCTGCGATCGTTTCCTTAAGGGAGGTCGACACAAGCGCCTTCTCAGCGACCCGAGCGATCCACAGCCCGATGCCGCTACCTTTCGGTTTATCGCCCATTACTGCGCCTCCCTAGTTGCGAATTTTGGTCCCGATCAACGTTCCCAATCACGATACGCGGGTGGGAGCCGGTTTGTTGTTATTCACCCGTGGTGCAAATTCCACCTTACCTTCCCCAGATCGGTGCCCGCCACTCAGCGTCCAGCGCTTCGCGCTCAGAGCATAACCGTCGCTTGCCTTTGTTGACCGATATCTTTGTCCGAGAATACCAGGGTGACCAAGGGGTGTGGTAGATGTTTTGAGAAATTTCCCTTGATCGGGCAGCCGTCCGGAGCGTCCTGCGCCTCAACCTTCCATCTCCGGGTCCGATAATCCCAGGGAGTCTGCCACGCGCCGACAGCGGCAGCGCTCATGCACTTCTGGCCGGCTTCGGGGCGCCGATAACGTGCAGTCGAAAGGTCGTACCATCAAGTGCCAAGGTATCTCCGTTTATAATAATGGCTTCGCGTGAGTGTGCCGTGGGAGCAGCCAATAAAGTAACAACGATGAAGATAGGAGCAGAAGTCCAGTTCATGTTCGTATCGTTGTAGCTGTTGTTTGCAATAACAAGCGCGGCGTTTTCTGGGATCAGTATTGCGTACATTTCCAAAAAAATTTGTTTGCAAAAGAAAAAAAACATCATAATGTAACAAAATCTTTTAGCAAGTGAGAAATGAAATGTATAGAGGTCAAAAATCTCGAAAAGAGATATGGAAAAAGCTCAGAAAGTTTTGTGATAAGAAAAAGCCAAAAGATGTTAAGGCGCATCACAAGTTCAGCGTCTACAGAAAAGGGCCAGATGCTACTCAGGATGACCATATTGACACACTGAATATGTACGGACCTTACAAGAGAGATGGTGTTTTGATTTTGTACGCTTGGGTCGATGTAGATGGAACGGTCGCAAACGTTTTCACTGCAGTCCTCAGAGGTTACCGGGAAGCCAATTGGGACGTTGATAGCTTGCCATGAAATACAGCTCACTTCATTTTCAAAATCTGATCGGTTGGGTCATCGGCCTAGCTACATTGCTGCTGTCACCTGCCCCGTCTGCGGCCCAAGATGACAGGCTGCAACAGCTACCAGGCTTGCCTCAAGAGGTCATAAAGAAGCTCGATCTTAACGGCGACGGAAAGATAAATCCCGGTATGGAGGAAGAGGCGCTAAGAGGACTTTCCAGGCACCTAAGTGATGATCAGAGAAACCTACTCCATACGCTTGAGATTTTCGATAGTCCTCACGAAGGGGTGAATGTAGCGGACTTTGATATTGCGAAAACAGATATTGAACGCAAAAAGAGACGCTGCGAGCCACAACAGAGACTTTTCGTTCGGGACAGCGTGTTTGACGCATCGTTGCTATTTCCGGCTTTGAACAAAACAGGTGCAAAGCAAGCAACGTTTTCGGTAAGCCGTAACGGAAACAATGATACATGGAACTGGGACGTAAACGGTTCCGCCATGGTAATCGCAATTTACGACAAGTGCATCTCCGACGAAGAAGAGGAGAGGGCTAAAGAGTTTCGCATAGATGGATATGCTGCTGCACCGTACGTTGCCTTCAATGGTAAAGGGTCAAGCGGGTCAAAAGGCAAAAGCAGTTTGAGATTTGGATTGAACAACGAGTGGTTACTCCGAGACGGGCTTTTTCCTCGCCAACAACTCAACCTCGTGCCGTTCTATCAAACTGATTTTGACTTTGATGCTGAAATGTTCGGGGTACAGGCGAGTTGGTATCCGGTTAATCTCCAATATCACCTTGGGGGCCTGCTGAAAGGTCGAGGTCCGTTCGACTACTGGTGGACGGTAGAGGCCACCGCTGAGTATTTAAGGGTTAACAAACCAGGGTTGACCAACTTTGCCGCCGATACAGATTATGGGTGGATCGGCATCGAGTTGGGTGCCCATGTTCAGTTCGAATTCGCGGATGGGCCGGTGGTTTTTGCGGATACCTCCTACATGCTCAGACAGGACGTCATAAACAATAACAACGCCGACCTGTTTCAGGCCAATCTCGGTATGTACCTTGATCCTAGCAAGAACACGTCATTGATTTTGACGTACCAGAACGGGACGCTGACGAATACGCTGACCGAGGTGGACCTGTTTAAGTTGGCCCTTGGATTTAAGTATTGAGTTCGCGCCGCAGTCTCCGGCTAATGGTCGACCGTCTGATACAGCGCGATGGGCATTCACATTGAAATAGGGATCAAAGGATAGTGCGATCGCGGACAACAAAGGCTCAGGTGCAAGGCCCCACAAAAAACACCATAGTATCCTTGGGGGAATTCACCAAATTCTTGTAAAGATTGACGAAAACCGGGGCCGGCGAACCTTTCCCAGTCAAGTGCGCTACCGGGCTGCGCTACGCTCCGACCTGCCGAAAAGGCTTGTTTGCTCTAGCTTTTCGACCCCTCCGACGCAAGAGGGAAAACGGGGCCACGAGCCGAAAAAGAGAGCAAATGCCGCTAAAGGTCAGGCAGGGCGATACAAAACCCCATAGAAAGTCCCATAACTCTCGATCGTAGCCAGATCGGGGGCTCACTGGATGTAAGGTACCACCAGGCGAGCATCTATCTGCGATGGCTGGTCCATCAGAGAAGGCCCTGGGTGTTGCCAGAGCCTTCTTGGATGTCGAATTAGATAAATATGCTACCGCAGTCGTCTTGGACGTTCACTTCGCACGGGTCGTTGCAAGAACCTGGATACTGAAGCGCATCACTGACAAATATGGACTCGGGATACTCATCATCACACGGGTCCGGCTTCGGCTCGCAGCAGTAGTTTTGTTGCGGATTCCACCACGTCCAGCCTTTTGTAGCAGCCCAACCACACTCGGTGTATCCGCCGAAGCCGCCATAAAACCCTTTCTGGCCACCAAGGTCCCAACCAGCGTCACACGGTTGCGGTTCAGGGCGGCAGCCACCGTCGTTGAATTCAGTTTCGACGACAGTTTTGATGTCACAGATCGGTTCGCATGGCTTGAAACAATCGAACCACCCTGAACCCCATCCGTTGAATTGTTTGAAATGCGGCATCTAACGCCTCCTTTGTCCGCAACTGAATGCGGTTGTTGTTGGTCAAATTTTCCCCACAACCCGGAAGCTATTCTACGTCCGACTGAAAGAGCATTGATAAATGCCAATCTTTCGCTCCGACCAGCCAGAAAGACTTGTTCGCGCTGGTTTTCAGCGCAAATTCTCGCGCGCGTTATTTCGTATCGTCTAAAAGAGCAAGGTGACGGAATCGCTTGTTTTCCCAAGTGGTGACGAGCAATTCTACTTCTTGTCACAGCTGTGTTTTGAGCCCGACCGGCTCCAAACCTAGATCGTCGTGTTCATGATCACAGCGATGTTGGACTCTCGCACCTGCCGCGCCAGCCTCTGAGCGACCTTCATGAGCGCTGGAGGATTTTGCAACAGGAACTTGCGGAAATCGGTACCCTTCATGGCGAGACATGTGCTCGGTTCCAACGTTATGACCTCGGCTGATCGCGGATAGTCGTCGTCAAGAGCCGTCAATTCACCAAAATATCCAGGCGCCTTGAAGCGGGACAGTTCCAGCTCGTTGCCGATGATCGAATAGGTTACGACCCGAACCGATCCGGATAGCAGAAAAAAGACATCAGTCTCGTCAGCGCCCGCCGCTATGATGTGTTCGCCCTCGCCATAGGATCGGTAAACGAAGTAGTCAGCGGCGTTGGCCGCGTCTTCCTTTGTCAGATCGCTGAAGAGGTCGAATGCGGTGAGCTGATCGTACAGAGGCTGTTGTGTCATGGTCCTCAACTGGGATGCGGTTTCCTATTGGTGTGCTCCTAGCAGAAAACACGCACGTGTACGATACTCGGAAGCAGTGTGCAGTTCGCAGACTCAATCCAAAACCAATAACCTGCGTTTGCTGCTGAACCGTCGGGGGGACGCCGCATCGTGAACCGTTGGTCTGAGCGGTTCCGGTCACTTTGAAATGGCAACAATACCAAATTTCGCCAACCACACGATCGCACGAAAGCACCGGGCCCTGCGCTCAGCAGGGAACCCAGCGACCAGATCCGCTGCTTTTTTGGCACCGTTTCCAAGCTGTGAGATCAAAGCGTGGATCTCTTGTTCTCGTGGAAGGACTGAACCGGCTATGCTGACCATTTCGAGACCCAGAAGGCGACGCAGGTCTTTGATGGCAACCTCGGTTGACGCAGCCACGAGCTGAACTATCGAATCGTCAGTGAGGACTGAAGTCGGATAGCCTGAGAAGGTCAGGAACGGATCCTGGCGGCCAGGCCATAGTCGGTTGCCAGGTGCGGCTTGCGCACGACGTTCCGCTTGTTCGAGCCAGAGGTCTTCATAGCGCGACAGGATCACCCGCCAATCGAAAACCTCCTGCGCCCGCTGTCTACCGTTCTCGCCCATGCTGCGGCGTGCGTCAGGTGAATCCAGCAATGTGGTCAGTGCCTCGGTGGCAGCTTCAATGTCGACTGACGTGAGAGCGGACGTATGGGCAAGGTACAAATCGTAGGTGTCAATTTCCATCGCATGGCGCAGCGCCAGATCCCCACCCAGTCCAGGAGGCGGTGAGATTGTTGGTATGCGAAACCCATCGACCGTATCACGCACCGTGTCCCGGTAGCCGTCCCAGTCGCTGACCACGACCGGTAGGCCGGCGGCCATGGCCTCGACCGGCACAATGCCGAACGTCTCCTGAATATTGTCGACAAGACTGCAGGCAATGTCAGCGCTAGCCCAGGCCCTGCGTCGGTCGGGTGCGGAACGACCGTCGATTTGCTTGGTCCCGATTCCAGGACACGCAACCCGTCTGGCATCCTCGAATGCTGTTGCAAGGCGATCGGTGGCATACCACCCACACTCGATCAGAAGAGTTTTTCTTCCCCGGGATGCGCGGCGTCGCTGAGCCTGTTCGAGAGCCCGGTACATGGCATACGGGTGGGCTTTAGCGTGAAACGAAAGTCGGCCGATGAACAGCACGACATCCACGTCGTCGCCAATATCGAGCTCGGCTCGCGCGGCAGCCCGTTCCTCAGTAGTTATGCTGAATTCGTCTGTGTTGATGCCGAGCGGGATGACGGGCAATTGCGGGGCGGGAATCGATTTCGCGCCAAACCGATCCGTCAGATAACGCGACTGAGCATCAAAAACGGTTGCAACGCTCTCCCGGACTGCCTCACTCGTGCAGATCAATGCGTCCCAGGGGGCTGTTGGTGCGGTCAGCAGATCGACAAGTGAATCCATTGCCCGGCTGGAAGCAATCGTGTGGGTAATGCCGCACAGGCTCCAGGCAGAGTGTCCGGAACTGGATCGTTGCCATGCCTGCTTGGCGAGATTTGGTCCCGGAAAGAACAAGGTGCCGGGTCGGCGAAGAGCGTCGGTTTTTTCCGGGCTGACGATGTATACGTTTCCCGTTCCGCCCAGCGATTTGACCGTCTCGGTGAAAACCGCACCCTCAGCGCGCTTTTCAACAAATGCCCAAAAATCCGCTGTCGGACGGTTCTTTACATATCCCTTCAGAAAGGACTCACCGGCCGCATTGCGCCCCATCAGTCTTTCGCCTGCCGTCGAATAGGCATCGGACTGGAAATAGATCGCTGCTGTCACGGTTTTCGCTCCGAATATTGTGCACCCGGCTTCTATCAGTTTAATCCGCCGGTTCATCCCATCAATGCAATCGCTTAATCACATTCGACGCTAATGTAGGCGCTGACTTGATTTTGAGTGGTCGGCTGCAGCGATATGGCTATAGTTTTCAGCAGCCGATCGATGAAGGTAGTTGCGGAGTTCAGATGGGCAAACTGTTGCGGTTGTGCGTGTGGTTGCTCGCGGGTCTTTTCGCCGCGCTTATTTTGTATGTGATTGCGGCCTACACCTATAGCCGCGGCATTGCTGATTATCAGGCGGAGATGGTCGGCTGGCCTGAGCGGTCCGAATTTGGGGATCCCCTGGTATGGAAGACCGACGAACCGGATACGATCCGCATTCTGTCAATACAGGGCGGCGCGCTATTCGGGCTTGCGGATCTGGAAGTTCTGAAAGCTCTTGAGGAGCAATCGGGAAAACCCGTTCATGAGCTATTCGATTTCTTTGCCGGGGCTTCTACCGGCGCGATCATCTCCACGTTGCTGCTGCATCCGCATGAAAAAACCGGAAAGCCGAGCACAGCCGAGGAGGCGATTGACATCTATGCCGATTTTGCCAAACGCATCCTCGATGTGCCGATCTACCATCGGATTCTGACGGGCTTCGGTTTCTTCGGTCCCGCACTTCGCAACGAGGGCAGGATTGCGGTTGCCAAGGAAATCTTCGGGGACAACAGGTTCAACGAGTTGTTGCGCCCGGCCATGTTTCCCACCTACTCACAAAAAGGTCGTGGCCTCAAACTGTTTCGCAACTGGGACGCCACAGAGGCCAACCTGTACCAGAGATCGGTGCTATCGGCGGTCACGAGCGTGCCCACCATATTCCCGGCTGTGGTTCTGACGGGAGAAGGCGCCGATGGAGGGTATTACGGTGACCCGGCACTGATCCTCAATTCACCGGGTGAAATGGCTTACCTGCACGCCCGGTCGAACCTTCCGCATCTCAAGAAATTCGTGATCGTTTCCTTGGGAACCCAACGGGACTTTTCCATACCGGACGAAACGGCAATTGATGGCGGAATCATGCAGTGGTTCGTGCCGATTTTTCAGATGATTTATCAGGGCGAACAGAGAGTGAGCCTTGAAACCCTGGAGCGACATGCCGGGTTCGATTCGAATATCGAAGTGCTGTCGATCGAGTTGGTTCCCAAGATACCTCCACATTCCAGCAGCTTCGATCCGTCGGATGACAACATCGATGAGATACGCCGATACGGCCGCAGTTTCGTCAGTGACAACGGAAAGCTGTTGGACAAAGCGGTTGCAATACTCTCGGGCGAGACGCAGAAGACCAGTCCTTGAACAGGAATGAGGCAGCGCGACCGTTACCGACGATCCAATCGGGGCACTTGTCGGTCAACTGCAATCAAACGGATAGATCGAATTCGCAACGACCGAGGCTTTGGCCGTTCACCTGAATTTCGATGGCATGAGTGCCGGGATAATATGTGCGCGTCGTAACAGGCCTCACAGCATGCTTCTTTTCAAGATCGACCGTGTCGCGCGGGGGGAGGGTCACCGTCTTCCATTTGAAGACTTTGGGAGAGGTCGTGCCGTTTGCCCGTTGGTGATGGACCAGATAATCGACAACCAGTTCTTGCGTACTATCGGATTCCGATCGCAGTTCGGCATTGATGGTCAAGGCTTCACCGACGCGGATCTTGTCAATATCAAGCGTCATTGTGCCAAGTGAGACCAACGGCTCACCGTATCCGAAAGCCTCCATGGTGGCCTTGTGCCCCTGCTTGATCAGCGTTCGGCAGGCGTGGCGTACAAGGCGCTGTCGGTCGCGGCTTGGCGTACCGTCAAGCCACGTGGCGGCGATGGAAGCGACCAGATCCGGATGGTCCTTGGCAATGTCGTTAAGGTTGTTGGCTACGGAGCGACGGACATATTCCTCCGGATCGTCTTTCAGCATTTCCAGAACCGGAAGTAGTGGTGATGGATCTTCGACGAGAGCGTTCAGGCGCATGCCCCAGGGCAGGCGAGGTCGGGAACCCTCAGACGCAAGCCGTCGCACATGGTAGCTGGCGTCCGACGCCCAGCGTGCCACATGGTCCATTGCACGCTTCTGATCGTGCGCAATGAACGGGCGCACCGCAAACTCAGAGCTCGATCGTTTGGTCATCTCCCTGAGCGCGTCCATGCTGAAGTCGAAGTGATCGAGTCCGTGGCGAGCGACATAGTCGGCCATTGGCATGACGCCCCAGCCGCGGATACCCTGATCGTCCATGGTCTGGCCCGACAGATCGACGCCGTCTTCAGGATGCAGTGCATCGACCAGTAGATCGGTGGCATCGGCGAAATTCTGGGGAAGCGTCTGCTCGAGGGCAGCGAGAATGTGGTCCGACCTCTGTTTGAGCTCCAGCGCCTCCAGACCGTCCGTTGCAAGAGCGACGAAACGCGAGGCTTCAAAAGCGTAGCTTTGTCTGTTCAGGTGCTCCGCCATCTGGCCGATCATTGTCGGATTGAAAAAGTTTTTGAACGGCTCGGGCAAAGAATTGGCTCCTGGAAATTTTGCGGCTGGACCGGGTTAAAGCATAGCCGTCCTGACACCCTGTTGTCAGGAGCCTGCTTTCAGACGCAAAAAAAGGGGCCGCGATCCATCCGCAGCCCCTGGTGTGTTTTGTTGGCGTGGGTTTTCTAGGCTGACAGCCGATCTTCGTCCCATCGTGTTGACCCGTCGGCCGCCTCCTGGTTCTGCTGATTTGATAGGCGGAACCGTTGTGCCAACGTTTTTAGGGCGTCGGCTTCCCCGCTGAGATTGTGACTGGCTGCATTGGTTTCTTCAGCCATCGCAGCATTCTGCTGAGTCATCTGATCCATTTGATTGATCGCCGTGTTTATTTCAGCAACTCCGACGGACTGCTCGCGCGCGTTGCTGACGATCGTATCGATATCCTTGTTGATCTCGCTCATTTGGGTCGCGATTTTCTCCAGGGAACTACCGGTTTCCCGGACCTGGCTGACACCTCTTCCGACGTCCTCCGAGGAGGTGGCGATCAGCGCGTTGATGTCACGTGCCGCCTGAGCGGACCGCTGTGCCAATTCCCGAACCTCCTGGGCCACAACAGCGAAGCCTTTGCCGGCCTCTCCGGCTCGCGCCGCTTCGACACCGGCATTGAGAGCGAGCAGATTGGTCTGGAACGCAATCTCGTCGATCATGCCAATGATGCTGCCGATTTCCTGTGACGACGATTCGATCTTCTCCATAGCCTGGACCGCTTCGTGAACAACACGGGACGATGTCTGCGTAACCTGGTTGGTCTCGGCAACGCGTCTGCCGGCCTCTTCAGCCCTCGCAGATCCATTCTTCACCGTCGCGGTGATCTGATCCAAAGCGGCTGCAGTCTGCTCAAGCGATGCCGCCTGCTGTTCCGTGCGCATGGACATGTCATTGACCGACGACTGTAGCTCACGCGACTTCTCCTGAATCGTCTCGGAGCTGGAACTGACCGAGGTGAGGGCGCTCTCCAAGGCATCGACGGCTGCGTTGAAATCCACCCGGATGCGGTCAAGATCGCCAACGAACGGTGCGTGGATACGATAAGCGACATTGCCATTGGCGAGTTCTCCGAGACCAGTTGCAAGAGCCGAGACAACTGTGTTCACAGCCTCATCCTGACTGGCCTTCTGTGCTTCGCGATCATTGCGTTCCTGTTCGCTCTGTTCGCGCTCGCTGGCAGCCGCTTCCTCCACGGCGATTTTTTCAACCGCACCCTGTTGAAGGGTTTGCACGGTCCTCGCCATTGCCCCGAGTTCGTCGCCGCGTTCGGTGCCGGCGACATCAATATCAAGGTCTCCTTCCGCAATCTGGCCGACGACGTGATTGAGTTCATGCAACGGCCGAGTGACGCTTCGGGTCATGAAGAAACCCAGAACCACCGCGCCAATGACCGCGGCGATATTGAAAGCCATAAGGCCCCAAACTTCGGTATGAAGCGCGTCGGCCATGCCGCGCGCATCCTCTTGCAGGTGATGGGCAACAACCTGTTCAAGCTCGTACAGCGCTCCAATGCGGCCACTTGCGACGGCGAACCAGTCGGACGCCTTGATTGTCGAAAGATCGGTCAGCGGATTGAGGATCTTCTCGCGCATTGGATCGATCGCTGCGATTGCGGGCACGGCGAGCATTTCCTGATATTGCGGGCGCCGTTCGACCGGTTCTTCCTGAATAAAGATATCGATCAGCACATCCTGGACGGCCGCAAAGGATCGCATACGCGCGATTTGCTCGCCCGTAAGGCTGCCACCGGCAATTGCCCCGGCGACGAACCCGCGTTCCTGTCCGGCGAGTTCCTTGGCTTCACCCAGATCGACCATTCCAGTGGCAGCAACGGCGATCCGCCCGACGTCAATGACGTCGGCAACGTGATGGCCGATATGAAGGCCGTTTTTGATGACCTTGGAATACTTGCCCATGGCTTGTGGAAGAGTGATTTCGCGATTGTCGATTTGCGAACGCGCCTGGATGAGTTCGAGTGCGCCTTCTTCGAAATGTTTCAACGTCTCGCTCAGTTCCACATCGCCGACTTCCATCAGCCGATCTTCTTGTGCCCTGAGCGGCGCAAACTCTGCATCGACCCGATTGCGGGCCTCCACGAGCGCTGGCTGTGGCTCTCTGGCGTTACCGCCAAGAAAAATCGCTGATTGCCCGCGTTCTGCCTGCAAGAGGTCAATGAACACGCTGATCTCGGCAACTGTCTCAACCATGAGCGCCGCATGGTCGAGCGATCGAGCCTCCCGCCACGACCTTTCAATGAGCAGAAATGATACGGCGAGCAACGCTATCAGCGGTGCGGCAAGGGCGATCCCAAGCCGCCGCGATACAGAAAAACGGGAAAACATACCAACCCCCAAAATATGTCAAATCCCCTTAAAATTGACCCAGTTGCATTAAGTATGAGTTAAAGATGTTGGAAAAACACAACAATAACAAACGGATAAACAATTTATACGAGTGCTGAATCGAATAGTACGAACAGGTTGCAATCGATATCATGCCCACGGCGGTCAAAGATTTTGGGGATTTGATCTATTGAACCGCAATCGTGAGAGCCAACTCGGCCATTGCCTCCAATGAGGCCTCTCTTTCCTTCGCAGAGATTTCTTTGCCTGTGATCAGGCAATCGGACATCCCGCAGACGGCCAGTGCTCGAGCACCTGAACGAGCGGCGAGAGTGTAAAGTGTGGCAGCTTCCATCTCGACCCCCAGCACACCGTGTTCCGTCAAAACCCGATAACGTTCGATTGGATCGCCGCCATAGAAAATGTCGGAAGATACAAGTCCGCCGACATGGTGCCGTATCATTTGGGCTTCGGCGTATTTCACGGCTGCCCTGAGGAGGTCGAAGTCCGCGAACGGTGCATATCGAAAGGGTGCAAACGTTGTGTCGTTTATTGCGCTGTCTGTTGACGCAGCAATGCCGAGAACCAGATCGCGAACCTTGACTTCGGTCGAGAGACCACCGCAGGTTCCGACACGGATCAGGGTTTTACAACTCGTGCACATAGATTGCCGTCGATGGCTGCCCCATTCCGGTGGCCTGAACGCTCACCGGCCGATTGTGCCATGTGCCCGTGAAACCGAGGCAATTGCGCACGCCGTTCACCTGGCGCGCGTCTTCGAGGAAGGTCTCGGCGATCCACTTCGCCCTGAGAGGATCACCCGGCAGGAGCACGGCTTCCGCATAATCGCCCTGCTTAGCTTCCAGATGCGGTGTCATCGCCTTTCCCCTCCATACTAACCGGCCCATCCTCATCGACCGTCCGGATTAACCCCGCCAATGCTGTCCGTTACTCGATCCGCGGTGCGGCGAACAAGCACGCCGTATTCCGTCAGAACATCGTCCGGAATACGGACCGTCGGACCGGACACGGATATTCCGGCGATGGCCTCTCCGAACGAATTGTAGACCGCCGCCGCAACGCATCGCATCCCTAGCGTGCGTTCCTCGTTGTCGATCGCCCAACCCCGGGCTCTGGTCGCTTCCATCTCGTGCCGCAATGTCTCCGGGTCACTGATCGTGTTGTCGGTATAGGCAACCAGACCCTTGGTGCGCATCCACCGGTCGAGGGCAGGCGGGTCGAAATGCGCCAGCAGGGCTTTTCCGATGCCGGAAGCATGCATATGCGCTCGGGTTCCGGGCCTGTGGAATGCGCGAATGGGTTCGTGGGTCTCCACCTGAGAGACAAAGACGACATCGCCATCGTCCGCAATGGCCATATTAGCGGTTTCGCCGGTCTGCTCCATCAGATCTCGAAGCATCGGCCGGCCGGCATCGACCACCTTGATGCGCCTGGCAAAGGAACCGCCGATACGAAAGGCTTCTACGCCAACCGACCATTGCTGTGTGTCCTCGCGAAATTCCAGATAACCGAAATTCTGCAGGGTCACGAGCAGGCGATGCGCAGTTGAGGCGGGCATGCCGGCGCGTTGCGACAGTTCGGTCAGACTGAGACTGTCTGCGTCGGCGATGATCCCCATCAGGAGCAGAGCCCGTTCGAGAGCGCGAACATTTGTGACCGCTTTGTTGGTCGGTCCACCCCTCGGTCTGCCGCGAGGCCTGGATGAGAAAATGTCGTTCATGCCTGACAGTATGAGGCTTGTTCAGTGACTTCAAGACTTGAAAGAAAATTTTGAAAATCAAAATGAAATAAGAAAAATCAAATGAAATCATATTGTTAAAATTAAAAATGTAAAATGAAAATATTTTTCGAAAAAATTGCGATTTCAGGCCGCTGGCGGCATTTTGGGCGGACACATTCTCGAGGTAAGGCCATGAGCGATCAAAACCCGGTTTTCATTCCAGGACCCACCAATATCCCGGAGAAATTGCGTCGCGCCGTTGACGTGCCGACGATTGACCATCGTTCCGAACGGTTCGGTGAATTGTTCGCGCCGCTTTTTGATGGCCTCAGGTCTGTATTGAAGACCCAAACCGGGGAGGTCGTTCTGTTCCCCGCCAGCGGGACCGGCGGTTGGGAAGCGGCTATTACCAACACATTGTCGCCAGGAGACACTGTCCTCGCGGCTCGGTACGGCATGTTCTCGCATCGCTGGATCGACTTGTGCCAACGGCACGGTCTGAACGTCGAAATCCTTGATGAGGAGTGGGGCAACGGAGCACCGGCAGATCGGTTCGAGGAAGCGCTGACCGACGACAGTCAGCATCGGATCAAGGCTGTCCTTGTCTGCCACAACGAAACGGCGACGGGAGTCCGAAGCGATATCGCAGCTATTCGAGCAGCGCTCGATACGGCCGGTCATCCGGCACTGCTGTTCGTCGATGGCGTCAGCTCGATCGCTTCGATGGATTTCCGCATGGACGAGTGGGGCGTCGACCTGGCGGTCACCGGGTCTCAGAAGGGGTTCATGCTGCCGACCGGTGCCGCCATCGTTGGCATCAGCCGCAAGGCGCTGAAAGCGATGGAAACCGCAACTTGCCCGCGCTGCTTCTTTGATTTTCGCGACATGCTCGACACCAATGCCAAGGGTGGTTTTCCCTACACGCCGCCGCTCAATATCATCGCTGGCCTCAACGTGTCTCTCGAGATGCTAAGTGAGGAGGGGCTGCCGAATGTCTTCGCCCGGCACCACCGGATTGCCGAAGGCGTTCGGCGTGCCGCCTCGGCCTGGGGGTTGAAGCTGTGCGCAACAAACCCGCGGCTCTACTCTGAAACGGTGACGGCTCTGTGTGTTCCGGCTGGTTTCGACAGCAACCGGGTCGTCAGTCACGCAGCCGACAAATACGGAGTTGCCTTCGGTGTTGGCCTTGGAAAGGTCGCCGGCAGGGTGTTTCGCATCGGACATCTCGGTATGATGACCGATGTGATGGCGCTGGCCGGCATCGCAACGGCGGAAATGGTCATGGCCGATCTGGACTATCCAATCTCGATGGGGTCTGGAGTTGCCGCCGCGCAGGACTATTACCGGAGCACCGGAAATGCCAACAAAATAGGCACGCCCAAGGCTGCCTGAAGAAAGTGACCCATGTACATTCCCACCTTTGACGATGTGAATGCCGCGCATGAGCGCATTCGGCCCTGGATCCACCGGACGCCGGTTCTGACCAGCAGCTATTTCGATGGCCGCACGGGAGCCGAGCTGCTGTTCAAGTGCGAAAATTTTCAGAAGGCCGGCGCCTTCAAGGTGCGCGGTGCTTCCAATGCGGTATTCGGCCTGAGCCGTGACAAGGCGAAGTATGGCGTCGCCACCCACTCGTCCGGCAATCATGCCCTGTCGCTGTCCTATGCCGCTGGCCAGCGCGGCATCAAGGCAACGGTCGTGATGCCGCGAACCGCTCCCGATGTGAAAAAGGAAGCGGTTCGTGGATATGGCGGCATTGTGCTCGAATGCGACCCGTCGACGGCGGCCCGTGAAGCGATGATCAAGGAAGTGATCGACGAAACCGGCGCTGACTTCGTGCATCCTTACAACGACGACCGGGTCATTGCCGGGCAGGGCACCTGCTCCCTGGAACTGCACGAGGATGCGGGTCCGCTCGACGCGGTCGTTGCGCCGATCGGCGGCGGTGGAATGATCTCAGGCACGAGCCTGACCATGTCGGCCGTTTCGCCGCAGACAAAGGTCTACGCGGCTGAGCCGGCCAACGCGGACGATTCCTATCGGTCCCTTCGGGAGGGTCGCATCATCGAGGACGATGCACCGCAGACGATCGCGGATGGCCTGAAGGTTTCCATGCGTCCGCGCACCTGGCACTTCGTTTCAAACCATGTCGCTGATGTTCTGCTCGTCAGTGAGGAAGAGATTGCACAGGCGATGTATCTCGTCTGGCAGCGCATGAAGATCGTTATCGAACCGTCCAGCGCTGTGGCGATTGCCGCAGTAATGAAGAACAGCGAATTGTTCACCGGCAAACGCGTCGGTGTCATTTTTACCGGCGGCAATGTCGACCTGACGAAGCTGCCCTGGATGCAGGGTCTTGGCCTGCCGAACACCTATGGAGAAGTGGCATGAATGACATGAGCAACGCGCCGGTTGTCGGCCTGAACGTTCCCGCCGTTATCGGAATGGATATTGCCGATGTGAGCACGCCGGCGCTGATTGTCGATCTTGACGCTTTCGAGCGCAACGTCGCTCGGATGCGCGATTTCGTGCAAAAGATGGGCGTGCGGCATCGCGCTCACGCCAAAACGCACAAATCGGCTGATATCGCTCTCTACCAGATGGAGGTCGGTGGCGCCTGCGGCGTCTGCTGCCAGAAGGTGTCGGAGGCCGAGGCCCTCGTTGCGGGTGGCGTCAAGGACGTCCTGGTGTCCAATCAGGTTGTCGACCCGAAAAAGATCGACCGTCTGGCCGCCATGGCGAAACGGGCCCGCGTTCTGGTTTGCGTGGATGATCTGGGCAATGTCGACGACCTCTCGGCAGCCGCCGTTCGTCACGGAGTTACCGTCGAATGCCTGGTCGAGATTGATTGCGGTGCCGGGCGCTGCGGTGTCGAATGGGGGGAGCCGGTTGTAGCGATTGCCCGGAAAATCGATACGGCACCAGGATTGAAATTCTCCGGCATTCAGGCCTACCAAGGCGCGGCGCAACACGTGCACGATTTCGAGGAGCGCCGAGCCAAGATCAATTCGGCTATCAAGATGGTGACCGATACGGTTGCCATGCTGTCCGATGCCGGCCTGAGCTGTGACATCATCGGTGGCGCCGGCACGGGCACTTACTATTTCGAGGGCGACAGTGGTATCTACAACGAGATGCAATGCGGCTCCTACATTTTCATGGATGCCGATTATCAGCGTGTGCTGGACTCCAAAGGTGACTTTATTTCGGAGTTCGAGAACAGCCTGTTCATCTACACGTCGATCATGTCGAAGACAAAAGCCGACAAGGCGATCTGTGACGCCGGGCTCAAGGCCCAGAGCGTCGACAGCGGTCTTCCGGTCATCTTTGGCCGCGACGATGTGGAATACATCAAATGCTCTGACGAGCACGGAGTGATTGCCGACCCGGGCAATGTCCTGCGCTTGAACGACAAGCTGAAGCTTGTTCCTGGTCACTGCGATCCGACCTGTAACGTCTACGACTGGTATGTCGGCGTCCGCAACGGCAAGGTCGAAACGCTCTGGCCCGTGACCGCCCGCGGCATGTGCCTCTGAGCATCCAGTTTCAGGAGCACGCATGTTCATTCTCTCCGAAGCCGAGGCCTCTCGGCTGATGACAGAGGCGGCTGGCTTTTCGGCCGTGGAGTCGGTGTTCGCTGCGATGGCTCGCGGCGACGCTTACAATTTTCCGGTGATCCGTGAGGCGATCGGCCATGCCGACGCGCTTTACGGCTTCAAATCGGGGTTCGACCGCGCAGGTCTGACCCTGGGTCTGAAATCCGGCGGGTATTGGCCAGGCAATCTGGCTCAGGGGCTCGCCAACCATCAGTCGACGGTTTTTCTGTTCGATCCCGATACCGGGCGGCCGATGGCAATGGTCGGCGGCAATCACCTGACCGCAATCCGAACGGCGGCCGCGAGTTCGGTGTCGATCAAATACCTGGCGCGGGAAAATGCGACGACATTGGGCATTGTCGGGGCCGGTCACCAGTCGCATTTCCAGATCCGAGCGGCGGTAAGGCAAAGGCCTTTCGAGCGGGTTGTCGCCTGGAACCTGCATCCGGAAATGCTCGACAGGCTGGAAGTGACGGTGCACGGCCTCGGCCTCGAGTTCGAGCGTATGGAGCGGCCGGAATTGTGCGCAGCGGCCGACGTCATCATCACCATTACCTCGAGCCACGACGCGTTGCTCATGGCCGACTGGATCCGGCCCGGCACGCATCTGGCCTGCATGGGAACCGACACCGCCGGTAAGCAGGAAGTCGACGCACAACTGGTTGCAGCCGCAACTGTCTTCACGGACGAGATCGCCCAGTCCGTCACCATCGGTGAAACACAGCACGCAATCAGCAGTGGGCTCCTCAACCAGGAGGCCATTACCCCGATCGGCGACGTCATCAACGGCGACCATCGCGGTCGCGGTTCAGCAGACGAAACTACTTTGTTCGATGGAACCGGCGTCGGCCTTCAGGATTTGGCGGTCGCCAAGGCAGTTGTGGCGCTGGCAAAGCAGCAGGGTGCCGGACAGCAGGTCGAGATCTAGGTGCACAAGAGTGGCTGTGATCAGATTAGGCGGGGTTTAATACAATTGGGTTAGTGTAGACCGGAGTTACAGCGGCTCGAAGTTGATGTCGCGCGGACCAGGTACGGCCAGCCATGACCCAAAATCCGGCCAGCAAGCAGAAGCTGAAGTCGGTTCTTGATGAGAACGACCGCCGCGGCGAGCTCTGGATAGCGTCGTTCCAGGCGCTGGTCGCATTAAGCATCCTGGTTTTCCATTTTGTCTCAGCCGTTCGGAGCGAATGGCAGACCTTCAGCGCCTCGACCCTGTTGATTGTTGCGCTGATCTTGTGCGCCTGCCTGGCAAGGGCGGTCCTGGCGCGCTCGCTTCCTTTGAAGAACCTGCCGCTTCATCTGCTGACCGTGGTCGATGGGGTTCTCATCTACGCGCTCATTGTGTCCTACAGTGCGGCTTACGACCTGCCGGCGGGTAGCTATCTTCGATCGCCATCGATCGTGTTCCTGGTCGTCTATGCCGGGGTTCGGGTGCTTCGTTTCGATCCGGTGCCGGTGGTCGTGGCCGGCGTAACCGTGCTGGTCGGCTGGTTCGCGCTTCTCGCGTTTGCGCTGGAGAGTGACGCCCAAGTCACGCAATCCTATGTCGAATTCGTCAGCGGAAATGGCATCCTCGTGGGCGCTGCCATCGAGATGGCGGTGGGGTTTGCAGCTTTGGTCGCGGCTCTAACGATTGCGACGATGTATGCCCGGCGGTACATCGCAACAACCGTGCATGTCGACGACCTGATGTTCGCCAACCTGCTTGCAGAGGAAAACATTGCTCGCCAGCGGGCGATCCTCAACTCGTCCATCGACGGGATCGTGATCGTCGATCAAAACGGTAATGTCGATCAGGCCAATCCGGCCATGGAACAGCTATTCGGGTACACCCGCCAGGAAATGGTTGGCCAGAATGTTGCAATGCTCATGTCCGAGGAAGATGCCGCGGGCCTGCGCATGGGGATCGGATCCTATCTCCAGACCGGTGAAAGCCATCTCGTCGGAAGGTCTTATGAATCCGAGGCCCGTCACCGTGATGGCCACACGATTCCGATCGAACTGTCGATCGCGCCCTTCACCAGCGCCGGCCGGCAGATGTTCGGCGGCTTTATCCGCGATATCACGCAGCGCAAACAAGCGGAGACGCGCGAACAACTGGCACGAGCCCAGTTCGAAGATGCTGTAACGGCGGCACTGGACGCCATCATCATCATCAATGAAACCGGCGAAGTCCTGAGCTTCAATCCCGCCGCCGAACGTATATTCGGCTTTACCGCCGAAGATGTGGTCGGAAAGCCGATGTCGAACTTCATCGTGCCCGAACGTTACCGTGATGCACATACCGCCGGGATGAAACGCTACGTGGAAACCGGCGAGGGGCCGGTCATCAATAACCGGATCGAGATTCAGGGCCTCAAGGCCGACGGCGAGGAAATGGAAATCGAGCTCGCCATCAAGGACATCGAAGGGCCCAGCGGCAAGTTCTTCATCGGCTATGCAAGAGATATCTCCGAGCGCAAACGGTACGAACAGGAAATCGTTGAAGCCAAGGACCGGGCGGAGGTCGCCAATCAGGCGAAGGCCAGTTTCCTGGCCATGATGAGCCACGAGATTCGCACGCCGCTCAACGGCGTGCTCGGCATCATTGGACTGCTCCAGGACAGCGGGTTGGACGAGGAACAGCAGCGCCTTCTCAAGACAGCCCGCAACTCCGGCCGATCGTTGATGGGGATCATCAATGACATCCTGGATTTCTCCAAGCTGGAAGCCGGGCGGATGGATATCGAGAAGAGTTCGTTCTTCGTCGACAGCCTGGTGGACAGCGTTTCAAGCCTCATTCGCAGCGGTGCTCAGGAAAAGGGGCTGGAGATCCACTGTCATGTGTCCGATGGCGTGCCGAAAGTGCTGTTCGGCGATCCGGACAGGTTGCGACAGGTCCTGCTCAATCTGGCATGGAACGCGGTCAAGTTTACAGAGACTGGCGGCGTGACGATCGAGGTCTCGGTGCTCGTGGAAGACAAGTCGCCCAGCTCCGTACGCTTCAGTGTCAGCGATACCGGTATCGGCATTGCCGAGGACAAACAGGATGAACTGTTCGCGGAATTTTCGACCATCGACGCGAGCTACTCGCGGAAGTTCGGAGGAACCGGCCTGGGGCTTGCCATTTGCAAGGCGCTGGTCGAAGCCATGGACGGTCGGATCGGCCTTGATAGCCGGCTCGGAGAGGGGGCTCGCTTCTGGTTCGAGGTGCCACTTCCGGAGGGTGACGAAGCGACCGCTCTGGATGCGGATGGCGATGAAAATGGCGAGCCATCTATCGGTATTACAGGTGTGCGTGTCCTGCTGGCGGAAGACAACGTGACCAATCAGCTGGTTGCGGTGAGCAACCTGGAGCGGCTGGGATGCAACGTCGATGTGGTCGCCGACGGGGTCGAGGCCGTCGAAGCAGCCAAGGCAAGGCCCTACGACATCATCCTGATGGACGTTTCCATGCCGGAGATGGACGGCATTTCGGCGACGCGGGAAATCCGCCGGCGAATGGGGCACAATACCGAAACACCAATTGTCGCTCTGACCGCCTACGCGCTTGAGGAAGATCGTCAGCGGGTGTTGAACGCCGGCATGAACGACCTGGTGCCAAAGCCGGTGACACGGGCCGAGCTTGCCCGGGCGATCGCCCGATATGCGGGTAAGCCGGAAGATACGGCGCCTGCTCCGGCGGTCGAACATCGTCAGTTCGATGAGGAGGTCATGCGGTCAGCCATGGACGGAATGGATGCGGCAACCAAGTCTTTGCTGTTTGCTGAATTCAGGAAGGATGTCCTACGCCAATTGGGCGATCTGCAGGACGGGTTGACCGATGCAAACGCGGACAAGATGGAGAGAGCATCCCACGGCTTGAAGGGGGTTGCCGGAACATTTGGGGCGCTGGATCTCCAGCGGGAAGCTGGTGCGTTAAACGCCGCGTGCCGTGATGGTGCAGATGCCGTTTCCGAAACTGCGGTCTCTGCTTTGCGTGACCTTGCGGAAAAGGTGTTTGTCGAACTCGATCAGATTGAGCTCTCCATGGGTCTGAAGAAGCCGGAGTAAAGCGGATGGCGTCCAGTAACGAAAGAATTCTGATCGTCGAGGACAATGGATCCATTGCCATAGTCTACGAGTCCTGGCTGAAAAAGGCTGGCTTCGATGTCGAAATCGTCGAAACCGGCGGCGATGCGCTGGACAAGATCCGCAGCGGCGATTTCCGCGTGGTGCTTCTGGATCTGCAGCTCCCTGACATGGACGGACTTGCCGTGCTCGACGCGATCGGGTCCGAGGGGCTCGGTGTCACTGTGGTCGTCGTGACCGCCAGTGGCTCGATCCTGACGGCCGTCGATGCCATGCGCCGCGGGGCCTATGATTTTGTCGTTAAACCGGCTGCGGAAGAGCGGTTGGTCACCACCAGCCGCAACGCGATGGAGCGGGAGGTGCTGCAAAAGGCGGTCAGTGAAATCCGCTCCAGCTATGCCGGAAAGGGCAGCACCCACGGTTTCATCGGCACCAGCCTGCCGATGATTGCCGTCTACAAGACGATTGATGCCGTATCGCAGTCGAGTGCCAGCGTGTTCATCACCGGGGAAAGCGGTACGGGCAAGGAAGTATGTGCAGCGGGGATCCACGCGGCCAGCCCGCGGCGAAAGGCGGAATTCGTCGCTCTCAACTGTGCCGCACTCCCGAAGGATCTGATCGAATCCGAAATCTTCGGGCACGTCAAAGGCGCCTTTACGGGTGCAACTTCGGATCGGGACGGTGCCGCTCTGGCAGCGAACGGTGGGACGCTGTTTCTCGATGAAATCTGCGAAATGGACATCAATCTGCAGGCAAAGCTTTTGCGCTTTCTGCAGACAGGAGCCATTCAGAAGGTCGGCAGCGACAAAACAGCCAAGGTGGACGTCCGCATCATCTGCGCGACCAACCGGGACCCGATCAGGGAGGTTGAAGAAGGTCGCTTCCGAGAGGACCTGTTCTACCGGCTCCATGTCGTGCCTGTGGCCCTGCCTCCGCTGCGCGATAGGGGAACGGATGTCATCGACATCGCGCGGAGTTTGCTTGAGCGATTTGGTGCCGAGGAAGGCAAATCCTTCAGCGCTTTCAGCGAGGCCGCTGAAGACGCTTTGCTGACCCACCGTTGGCCCGGCAATGTTCGGGAGCTTCAGAACGTGGTTCGCAATGCGGTCATTTTGAACGACGGCGACACCGTCGAAGCGGGGATGTTGTCGATTTCCGGATCAGGCATCTCAGTGCCACGGCCATCCGCCGCCACTGGTGCCCGCGACGACCTTGATGTGGACAGGTTGGTGGTGAATCTTGCCCGACCCTTCGCCGATATCGAGCGGGAGATCATCGAGGCAGCCATCATGCATTGCGACAACAGCATTCCCAAGGCATCGCAAATGCTTGATCTCAGTCCCTCGACGATCTACCGCAAAAAGGAAGCCTGGGAAAAGGCCGATCAGGACCAGTAAAGGCGGTTCCGAAACTTCGCAAATTGCAAAACCGCAGTTTGCATTTCAGGTTCCGTCGAGGGGCCGGCCGATTTTTCTGCAATAAATTCAACGGACTGCAATTGGCACACTTGTTGCACCCTTGCGTGTGACGAGGAGCAGAACGATGAAAGTTATTCGCGAGCGACCTTGCCAGAGGCGCTATCATAGGGTTTCGGCACCCCTCGATGTGACGCTGCCGGATGGACGCGTCGTCGGTGCGACCAATTGGAGTCTGGGTGGCTTGCGCCTGGACGGGATCACCGACGCTGCCCCCGCGCTTGGCGACCGGGTCGACTTACAATTGCGACTGCCCTTCCAGGGTTTCGATATCAGTTTTCCCGTCCAGGCGCTCGTCAAACGGTCTGATGATGGCGTGGTCGGTGTGGAATTCGAGGAGTTGGGCGAACGTGAACACGATCTGATGAGTCACTTCATCGATGATCTGGTTCGTGGACAGATGGCCACTGTCGACGACGCGATCTGCCGGATTGATGTGCCGGTCACACCGATTTCCACCAAGCCAGACCCTAATCCCGGAGATCAAGTGCCGGTCAGGCGGCTTCCGCTGAAAACCATCGTCATGTCGGCTCTCTACGTCACGGTCGGAGTTGCCGCATTCGGTTATCTGGCCTTCCTGGTTTACGCCAATACCATGCGCATGGAGGTCAAGTCCGCTGTGGTTTCCGCGCCACTGGCGACCGTCAAGATGCCGATGGATGGTCTCCTCATTCCCGTTCGGCTGGGCATGGATGAGGATGTCCGCAAGGGCGACACGATTGCCCGGATCCAGAACTCCAAGCTTGAATCGGAGAAAGAAGACCGGCGCATCGCATTGAAGGAGGCCGAGGACCACCTGCTGCGGGCGCGCGAAAAATACCGGATCGAGTCCGAACGCATGCAGCTTTACCAGATCATCAACCGGACCGATCGACAGATATCCAAGGCACGCCTCGAAGCGGCTCGCGAAGCGCTGTATGCCGCCGACGCCCATTTCGAACGCATCGCGCGCCTGAAAGAGAAAGGGCTGGTGGTTGCAAGCAAATATGATGAGGCGGAACTGCGCAGAGCGCAGGCCGAAGCGCATGTGCAGGAGGCGGAATACGAGCTTGAAAGGGCGGCGGTCATGGATGCGACATCCGACCGCCGGTACTACAATCACAAGGAATTCGTCACCGATCTCGACATGCTGGCCTTGGAAGTCGACGAAGCCTCATCGTTGGTCCAGACAGCGCGGATGCAGCTCGAAAAGTACGAGATTTTGGGCGAAGGTCTCACCATTACAGCACCGTTCGACGGACGGATCGTCTCGGTCAGCCAGCCGGGCGGGATGACCGTCCTTCGAAACGAGCCGCTGTTCACCATCGAAAAGAACGAACAGCCGACCATCACCGCATTTCTGGATCAGGACCAGATCCTCTCCGTGGGCCTGTCTGACAGAGCGAGTGTGTACTTTCCTTCGCTCGGACGCAGCGTCGATGCGACAGTGATCAAGATTGACCGCGACTCGGCCTTTCTCGATTCTGAAGCCTCCCGCTACATCTGGAAGGAAGGTCGGGCGAAGTCAGCCGCCGTCTCCCTCGTCATGGATTCCGATGAGGCTCATCGCCAACTCATCCGCAGCGGTCTGCCGGCGGTTGTCGTGTTCCCCAAACGCCTGCGCAACGATCTTCTGCATCGCATCGGAACAGTCGTCGGCCTGACCGAGGGCATTGGTGATGAACGTTCGATTTGATACCGCCCGCATTCTCGATGATCCGACGGTGTGGCCGCGGGGATGGCGCAAGTGGACGCCGGCCATTTTGTACAAAATTGCCCTTTACCTGGCGATTTGCCTGGTGCTCATCCTGTCGGTCCCCAACACCCTGTTCGATACAGAGGTCTGGACCGTAACGATCACCATCGGGCTGCTGGGCCTGTGGCGCTACGGCTGGTGGTTCACCCACGCGGTACGGGCGGTCATTTATGGCAAGCTCGTCTATCCGCGCATGCGGCGGCGCGGCGAGGCGGTCTGGCAATCCGGATGGCGGCCCAGGCACCTCCATTTCATGATGACGACCTACCGCGAGCATCGCGAGATCACCGAAATGGTCGTGCGGTCGATTGTCCGCGAGGCCGATGCCGCCGGCGTCCCAGCAACCATCTGGCTCGGATCCTCAGACCGTTATGACGAGGATATCATCATCGATCTGCTGGAAAGAACCGCGGCTGACATCGACATAACACTGCGTATCATCCGCCAGAATGTATCCGGCAAGCGGGCAGCCATCGGGCTTGTTCTTCGGGCCATGTGTCGGCTGCCGGTGCTCGACGATGACCTGGTCGTTTTCATGGATGGTGATTTTGTCCTGTCCGAAGGCGCTATTGGCCGATGCATGCCATTGTTTCAGCTCTATCCGGACCTGCAGGCGTGCACCACCGATGAAGAAGTCATCTGCCTGGGTCCCAAGTGGATCGACGCATGGCTGCGCATGCGGTTTGCTCAACGTCGGCTGGCCATGCAGTCCCACGCCCTTTCCGGGCGTGTGTTGACGCTGACGGGGCGCATGTCTGTGTTCAGGGCCCAAAATCTCAAGAAGCTCGAGTTCATCCGCTTGCTTGAGGCTGACCATCTCGAGCATTGGCTTTGGGGCCGCTTTCGCTTCCTGTCGGGCGACGACAAGAGCACCTGGTACTTCATGCTCAAGAGCGGAGCGAAGATGCTCTACGTTCCGGATGCCCTTGGCTACACCATTGAGGTCATCGAAGGCTCGGGCATGGACCGCATGGTACAGAACTTCCGGCGCTGGTCGGGCAACATGCTGCGCAACGGGTCGAGAGCAATCAAGTTGGGGCCGCGGGCCATGCCGTTTTTCATCTGGTGGTGCCTGGTCGACCAGAGATTGTCGATGTGGACGATGCTTGTCAGTCCCATGCTGGCTGTTTCAGCAATGTTTCTCGTCGGTCCCGGTTATCTTCTGTCCTACATTCTGTTTATCGCTGTTAGCCGCCTGCTTCTGTCGCTCATATTGTGCACATACTCCCGCAAGGTGGACCTGTCCTATTCGTGGATCCTCTACCTCAACCAACTGATCAACGCGTCGGTGAAGGTCTACTGCATCTTCAGACTGTCGAAGCAGCGTTGGTCGAACCGCGGCAACCAGACTGCCGGGATGGGAACGGGCACCCTGGTTGAAACGGCGCGCAATACGATGGCTGCCTGGTGCACCGCGGTTGCCGTGGCGCTGCTGTTTCTGTTCACCGTTCACTATTCGCAACTGATCGGTATCCCGTCGGGTATCCAGTTTCGTGAGTTTGCCGGCCTGCTGAACTGACCCGACCTGATCGGCTGCCGACGTTTGCAATCTGCGCAGGAGCAATTGCGCAACGCGAATATCGCCAAAACAAAATATCAGAAAAAGTAATCTAAAGTACTGATTTAAATGGATAAAACATCTTGGCATGCCGATTGCATCGTGTTGATCAGATTACACACGAGGACATATCGATGGTTACGCCAAGACAATCCGCTCGACGCGGCTGCATGACAATTTTCACAGTCGCGCTTGCCGCTGCCTTGCTGGTCGGTGCGCTCCCTGCCGCGCTGACATTCATCGTTGACCCCTATGAGCTGTTTGGGGACCGCGAAAGGGCTGGAGCCGTTTCCGAGCTCGCGGAAAAGAACCATTATCCGCTCTGGAAATTGGCTCGCTACCGACCCGGCGCACACGACACCGTTATCCTGGGCGACAGCCGGGCTCGCGCATTGCGTGACAAGTACTGGCACGAGAGTGGGATGCCGGGTGCGGTGAACCTTGCCTATGGCGGGGGAACGGTTCCCGAAATCCATGCCACATTCTCGTTGATCAAACGTGATCCGGCAGTCCGCAACATCATCGTCGGCATTCAGCTGCGCAGCATGGACCAGGCGCACAAGGGCGGAATGAACCGTGTTCCGGAAGCCGTCAGGCTGATTGGTGAGCCAACGGAGTACCTGAAGAACTGGACTGTCGCCAAGACAGCCCTGAAGGTCTTCCAGGCGGAAAATGCCGAAGCTATCGAGCGTGTTCGAGACTACGTCCCGTCATTGGTGTCGGGAGCCCAGGCCGCTCAACTCGGAACTGCCGGCCGCACGTCTCTCGATACACTGTTGTCGCCTGAAATCTGTTTCTCTTGCGTCCTGCCTCGCGGTCTGGATCCGCTGCCGTTTCGACGTCGCTATGGTCGTTTCGATCATCTGTATCTGCCCGGCGGCAGGCCACATTTTGAGGGCCTCGGCTGGCATATGGCCTACACAGCTCATCTTCTTGATCTCTATTCGGTCGATGTCTCCGAGCGTCTGCTTCCCGCCAAGATCGACCGCCAGGTTAGACGTAACGGGTCGGCGGACTGGCGCTCATTCAACTTCTCGGCCAGCTATTGGCGGATGATAGAGGATATGGCGGAATGGGCGGAACGGACCGACAGGACGCTGGTCTTCGTGATCCCGCCGACGATCACCGAAATGCAGGCAACCATCCATGCCCACGGTCTGTCGGCGCTCAACTTCGCATTCCGAGCTGAACTGGCCAAACTGGCTCCGGTGGTTGATCTCGACTTCGACAATGCGCTGACCGAAGATCCCGCCAACTTTTCGGATGCCTATCACTTCAGACCAAATGTCTCGCGGGCCATTGTCCGGGAGGTCACTCACTTGGTTTCCGGCGGTGCCAAGACGCCTGCAACTGGCAAGAAGAGTGCGGTCCGCTTGAGCTGTGGCGACACTCAGGGTCGCGAGATCTCAATTGAGACCTCACCCATCACAATAGCAAACGGTGAAAATTGCCGCGTTTGGCGGAGGGCGTTGTGATGAGCAGATGGTCTGCATCAAAAGTGCGCGTTGCACTGCCATTGGCGTTGGTGCTTTCAGGCTCAGCACTGGCAATGGCTTGGCCACGAGCTGCAACAATACCGCTGGATCCGATGGTCGCCGCTGATGTCAAACAGGCAAGGGCTTTGACCAGGCAAGGCGCCTGGGCTGACGCAGCAGCGCTGCTTGCCGATCATGCAGCCGGACCCAACCCACAAGCAAAACTGGAATATGCGTTGCTGCTCACGCGCGGCTGGGGTGTTCAACGGGATCTGGAACGGGCCAGGCAGCTGTTGCTGCAGGCTGTCGTCGCTGATTTTGACGGCCGTGGCCGTGCGGCCTTCGAGCTCGGTCGACTCTACAAGGTCGCGAGCGGAAAAGACTGTTCCCGTATTGCCTTCGAGTGGTTCAGCAAAGCCGCCAACTGGCGTTATGAGCGGGCACATCTGGAGATCGCAGCAGCCTATCGAAAGGGTGTCGGAACCGCAGCGGATCCGAAGCGGGCCATGAAACATTACCGGATCGCCGCGGAAGGCGGGTCGGCGGCGGCGATCTGGTCGATGATCGAAATGGCTGAAAGAGGAACCGCCGTCAGCGAACCCGATCCGGAACAGGCGCGGCAATTGGCCGAACTCTACCTCCCGATCCTCGAAGTCGAAGCTCAGTCCGGCAGTGCCTACGCGGCACGTACGCTGGCGCGCCTGTTTCTGAGAGGCTCGGTTATCGACAAGGATGTTGAGGCCGCTTCGCGCTGGTTCGGTGAGGCGGCCACCCTGGGTGATCCTGCCGCCATGCACGATCTCGCTCTGCTGATTGTCGAGGCAGGCGAGGGCGGGACTGACGGCGAAACGGCACTGGATCTCCTGAAAGAGAGCGCCAGGCGTGGCTACCCGGGAGCGATGACCGCCCTGGGGCGCATGCATCTGGAGGGCCGCTGGGGCCTGAAACGGGAAGCGGCAATTGAATGGCTGGAACAGGGTGTGGCTGCAGGTCATGCAGGCGCCATGGCCGAACTGGCAAAGCTCTTCCTGAACGGCGATCTGGTCCAACGGGACCTCGCCAGGGCGCGCGGCTTGGCTGAAAAAGGCGCCAGCCTTCGCCATCGCGGATCGGCGCGCCTGCTGGAAAAGATCAATCAGGAAGTCGGTGCCAAGTCCGGCATGACCGCAATAGGGGAGGGTTAGTCATGGTTTTCAGTTCCCTCGAATTCATCTACCTGTTTTTGCCGCCGGTACTTGCCGGATTTCTGGTGCTTCGGGCGCTACGGCTGGAGTCGGCAATCATCATCTGGCTCATTTTGGCATCGGTTGCCTTCTACGCCTGGTGGAGCCCGCCACATCTGCTGCTCCTCGGCGGTTCGGTGGCCTTCAATTACCTGGTCCACAAGCTCCTGCTTCGCAAACGATCACGCCCCTTGCTGGCGTTCGGTATCGTTGTCAATCTGGCGCTGCTGGCACTGTTCAAATACGCCGATTTCCTGATCGACAACGTCAACGCAACCGCCAACCTCGACATGACAAGGCTCGGGTTGGTCTTGCCGCTGGCCATATCGTTTTACACATTCCAGCAGATATCGTTTCTGCACGACACCTGGGTTGGCCGGATTCAGACCCGCGATTTCAAGCGGTACGTCCTGTTCGTGACGTTTTTTCCGCAACTGATCGCCGGGCCGATCGTCACGCAGCGAGATACCATTCCGCAGTTTCGGCTGGATGTCTTTCGCAGCCGTTTGTCGCTCAATCTGGTCCTCGGCGGGACTCTCTTCTTCATTGGACTGTTCAAGAAGATTGTCCTGGCTGATGGCGTGGCACCATTCGCCAATGTGGTCTTCGGTCTGGCGGATCAAGGCGAAACCATATCTCTTGGTGCGGCCTGGGTCGGCGCCATTGCTTACACGTTCCAGATCTATTTCGATTTCTCCGGCTATTGCGACATGGCACTTGGACTGGCGCGTCTCTTCGGCATCCGGTTGCCGTTGAATTTCAACTCGCCCTACAAGTCTGTGAGCATCGTGGAGTTCTGGCGCCGCTGGCACATTTCCCTGTCACGTTTCCTCAGAGACTATTTGTACATTCCTCTGGGCGGCAACCGCTCCGGGATCCTGGGCCGGCACGGGAATCTCATGATCACGATGCTGCTGGGTGGACTTTGGCACGGTGCCGGCTGGAACTTTGTTCTCTGGGGTGCCCTGCATGGCGGATACCTGACCGTCAATCACCTGTGGCGGGGTTCGGAATTGGGCAACTGGATCAGGGCGCGAACGCCAACTGCTCTCTACACGGTGGCCGCATGGACATTGACCATGGTCGCGGTTGTGATCGCCTGGGTGTTCTTCCGGGCAGAGAGTTTTCAAGGCGCCATCGGTCTTCTGACGAGCATGGTTGGATTGGCCGGTACTGGTTCCACAGGACTAGAAGTCTTGCCCGATCCGGAAACCATTCCGTGGATGATGGCCGTCATGCTGCTGATTGTGGTTGGCTTTCCCAACGCGCCACAACTGACCGAAAACTATCGGCCGGTGCTCTTTGCAGCCAAGGAATTGGCGGACTCGGGATTCGGCCTGGTCCGGTGGCGGTGGACGCCGACACCAGCCTGGGCGTTTGGCGTTGCGGTCATCGGATCGGTTTCGCTGATCCAGATTTACAGACTGAATGACCTAACCGAGTTCATCTACTTCAATTTTTAGCTAAACGGCGTTCCGCCCGACGCCGTGGGCGAGTCGGTTTTCGCGAACCGGCTCGCCCGTTTCTTTTTTGCATATTGCGAGACATGGCGTTCTCATTTCGCGAAATCATCTTGGGTGCGCTGTGCCAGAATATACTTAACCCATTGAAATATATGAAAATACCAATCTGGCACGAAGCTTGAAACTGTTTCGTCAGTGTCATTCGAACCAGCGAGGTAGAAACCAATGAATGTCCTGGCAAAGAACCCTGAGTTTCAGAACGCAGTCCCGATGGCGAGCCCGGTAGAGGCACGCACCAGAATTTCCGTTATCGGTCTCGGATATGTCGGTGCCGTCTCCGCGGCATGCCTGGCCAGTCTCGGCCACGAGGTGGTCGGTGTCGACATCGATCCTGACAAGGCGAACATGGTGGCCAGTGGCCGCTCCCCCATTCACGAGCATGATCTGGAACGGCTTTTGACCGAAGGTGTCGATGCCGACCTGATTTCGGCAACGACCGACATTCGCGAGGCCATCTCCCAGACCGAGGTTACCTTCGTGTCTGTTGGAACTCCGACGGCGCCCGATGGCGGCTGTGACTTTACCTACATCCGTTCGGCTGCCCGGGAAATTGGTGCGGGCCTGCGCCAGAAAAACGCTTACCATGTGATCGTCATGCGTTGTTCGGTGCCACCGGCGTCGACCCTTTCGGTCATGGTCCCGGAAATCGAGAAAGCCTCCGGCAAGACTATGGGCGATGATTTTGGCATCTGCTTCAACCCGGAATTCCTGCGGGAAGGCACAGCGGTTGCCGATTTCAACACACCGCCGAAGACCGTGATCGGCGCCAATGACTGGTTCGCCGCTGAGATGGTTGCGGATATCTACCGTCCGGTTGACGCGAACCCGATCGTCACAACCATCGAGGTGGCAGAGATGGTCAAGTATGTCGACAACGTCTGGCACGCCACAAAGGTCTGCTTTGCCAATGAGGTTGGCCGGGTCTGCAAGCCATTGGGGGTCGATAGCCACGCGGTAATGGACATCTTCATCCAGGACACCAAGCTCAACCTGTCGCCCTATTATCTCAAGCCCGGTTTTGCCTATGGCGGTTCGTGCCTTCCGAAAGAGGTCAGGGCGGTCGTTCATCTCGCCGAGTCGGTCGGCGTGGAAACGCCGCTGTTTGAAAGTCTGGGGCGCAGCAACGACCACCAGGTGGAAACGGCTGTAGAAATGGCTCTCGAAAGCGGTGCCAGCAAGATCGGCGTCCTTGGTCTTGCCTTCAAGTCGGGAACCGACGACCTGCGGGAAAGCCCGATCCTGGAGGTTATCAACCGACTGCTCGAGTCAGGTTGTGAGGTGTCTGCCCATGATGCTGCGATCGATGCCGATACGCGCGTAGAAAACCAGTTTGGGTACGTACGAAATGTCTGTCCGCATCTTGAGCAGACCGTCACGGCCTTGCCGTCGCTGCTCAGACCCAGCGCTTTACAGGTCATCGACGAAAGCGATGTGGTCATTGTGGCTCAAAACACGCCGGAGATTCGTCAGGCCGTCGCCGCCAGGCTCGAGCGAACCCAAGTGATCGACCTGGTTCGTCTGTTCTCCCTGTCTCCGACCTTCCGGGGGTATGAAGGCATCGGATGGTAGATTTGCCCCGCTGGTCAATCAGCACCAATTCGGAGGCCTTCGTGGCCTCCTTTTTTTGCTCTAGACAGTTTGACCAAGCAGGAGAGGGCGGTGCCGCAGAAGCTCCGCCGCCATGAAATCGACGAAGGCGCGCACGCGTGCGGTGGTTCGGAGATCGCTGTGCAACAACAGCCAGATGCTCCTGTCGGCAACAATTTCGGTGTTGGGTACCCGCTGCAATTCGGGCTCCGGATCGCCAGCGTAGCAAGGCAGAAAGGTCATGCCCATGCCGTCTCGGGCCATCTCGCGCTGCATCACACCTTCAGGAGCGCTGTGACGGATGGCGGCGGCCGGGAAGGGTGACTTTCGCGCCCATTCCGGGCGGGGTTCATCGTCGCCCCACCCAATCCAGGCAAGGCCAGCCCCGCCACCGTCGAAGAGATCGCGATGCTGGTCAATATAATCGCGAGAGGCATAGATGCCCTTGCTGTACTGGATGACCTTGCGACCGACGACATCATCGGTCACCGAATAGGCGACGCGGATCGACACATCTGCTTCGTGCTTGGTCAAATCCTGAAAACTGTTGGTGATCTGGATGTCCAGGTCGATGTCGGGATAGGCCTGCGAAAACCGCGCCAGCAAAGGTGCGATGAAAATGTAGGCGAGGCTGGGCGGGAGAGTGATGCGCACTATGCCGGATGGCCGGTTGTCCAGTCCCGAGAGTTTTCGTCGAGCCCCAACGACTTCGGCCTCGGCCCGCTCGGCGATCGGCAGAAGTTCCTCACCGGCCTGTGTCAGGACCAGGCCATCGACCGATCTTTCGAACAGACGCACGGCATAGTCTGTTTCGAGATTGGCAAGGCGTCGAGCAATGGTTGCGTGATTGACCTGTAGGGATGCAGCGGCGGCGCGCAGGGAGCCGTTCCGGGCGATTGCCAGAAAATAGGGCAGGTCTCCCCAATCGGCGGGTTTCGCACGCGTGCTGCCGAGCGGCTGTTCTGTCATCCCGTATCCTCCCAAGCTGGCGGATCGTTTTCGATCCTCAATGGCGCGAAGTTGAGCATTCTCAATCATTTTCGAGCCGCTTACCTATGTGGGATAGGAAAGAGGAGACGGCAATGGCTTCCATCACAGTTGAAAAAATCGTGCATGCACCGGTCAGCGAGGTCTGGGCTGCCTGGGACGACTTTGGCGGTATCCATCGCTTCAACCCCAATCTCAGCGGATCGCATCTGCTTGAGGGGAGTGCGAAGACCGGATTGGGGGCCACACGGCAATGCGACCTGATCGATGGCAAAAATTACATTCAGGAACGGGTCATCGATTATGTGCCGAACAAGCGAATGGTGATCGACATTTTCGATGGCACTATCCCGGTGCGCAACGCTCGTGCCGAGATCGAATTGCGCGAGAAGGGTGAGCGACAGACGGAAGTGACCATGACCATGCACTTCCAGCCGAAAATGGGCGTTTTCGGCCAGCTCATGGTGCCGCTGATGAAACCACAGTTCCGCAAACTGTTGGCAAAACTTCTCGACGGCAATGCCGCCTACGTGGAGAAAGCGCGCCCACTGGCCGCCTGAGGTGTGCCCTGATGGCCGGCCTTCCCATCGGGGCCGGCTTCGCGCTACAACCGGATCTAGTCGAGATTGATCCGGTCAGATGGGGGATACAGACGATGGACGGGGTGATCCGCAATCCGGACAATGCTCAGCACTACATGCAGCTTGACGTGCTCGATCAAGTGGTGCGGATAAGCTTCGAAGGTGAGGACGTTGCGGTTTCGAGCCGCGCGATGCGCTTGCTTGAGGTCGGGCGGCGGCTTTATCAGCCGCAGTACTACATTCCCATCGAGGACATCGCCGGCAAGCTGGTTCGAACCGAGAAGTCCACCCACTGTCCGCTAAAGGGGCAGGCCGCCTATTTCGATCTGAATGACGAGACAGGCATCAGGGCGAAAGAGATCGCCTGGTCCTATCCGGAGCCATACGATTTCGCTGTTCAATTGGCCGGGCATATTGCATTCGATCCGAAACGGGTCTCAACCAGTGTGGAAGCGCTTCGTTGAAACCACCAGCATTATGAAAACGGGCGACGGCCATGCAGGACTTTGACGCAATCTACAGCATTGCAGCGGATCGAAAGGGTGGAGCGAAGGCGTTCGAAGAAACGTTGCCGGCGCCCAAGAAGCCAAAAGAGCTGGCCGCGATCCCGGACGATCGATGGCTCTCGACCATGAGCAAATGCATCTTTCAGGCTGGCTTCAACTGGAAGGTGGTCGAAAACAAATGGCCTGATTTCGAGGATGTTTTTCACGGATTCGATATCGGCCGAAACGGTTTCCTGACCGATGAAGAAATTGGCGAACTGGTCAGCAATTCGCGGATCATTCGCCATGGCAAGAAGATCATGTCAATCCGCGAAAACGCCCAGTTTCTGGGCGAGCTCGCCCGCGAACATGGCTCCGCCGCAAAGGTCTTCGCCGAATGGCCCTCTGAAGACTATGTCGGTCTGCTGGAACTTCTCAAGAAACGGGCATCGCGCTTGGGCGGCAATACGGCCCAGTATTTTCTGCGTTTCATGGGGGTCGACAGCTTCATTTTCTCACGCGATGTAGTGGCTGCCTTGATCCGCGAAGGGGTGATCGACAAGAACCCAAGCTCGAAACGCGACCAGCTCAAAGTTCAGGAGGCGTTCAATTCCTGGCGGGCCGAGTCAGGCCGTCCATTGGGCCATATCAGTCGCGTACTGGCCTGTTCGGTTGGCGATTGACCCAGCCGATGGATGTGAACGTTCAAGACCCATTGTCGCCCAAAATACGGTCGATCGTGGCGCGGAACATTGCGGCACCAGAGCCAATCAAAGCGTCGGGAAAGTCGTAGTCGGGATTGTGCAGGGCAGGGTGGTCTGTCCCGGCACCGATAAAGAACATGGCTGAACGGGCTTGCCTTCCATAGGCGCCGAAATCTTCTGAAAATCGAAGCGGTTCCGACAGGTGCTCTGTTTCAAGGCCGCATTGCGCAGCAGCCTCGTCGTAGAGCTCGATCAGACCTGTATCGTTGGTGCAGGCATCAAAGATGTCGTCGTAATCTATTGTGTAAGTGAGCCCGTCTGCTTCAGCCGCCGTTTGCGCCAGGGCCTCGGCGCTGGCAACCAGTTGGCTCATTTGCTCGTCTGTCACCGTGCGAAGTGTTGCCCAGACCTCGGCATGACCGGGCGACACTCCAAAGGCGGGTTCGCCAAGTGTCGCATGGACAACCGTGACCAACGCGAAAGCTTCGTCCAAAGGGCCCGGCCGTGACAATCCGGTGAGTGCCTCGACCGTCGAAGTCATCGCCGCGGCGGGCGAGAGCCCGGTCTCCGGCATCGAGGCGTGCGCCGTCTTGCCCTCAAAACGAATGCGCATTCCGCGCGAGGCACTGTTGACATGGCCGGATTTCAGCAACACCCGGTGAAGCGGAAAGCCGGGAAGGTTGTGCAGAGACAGTGCGTAATCGATGCCCAAGTCGTGAAACCGCGGATCGGCAAGGACAGCCCGCGCGCCCTTTCCTGTCTCCTCGGCCGGCTGAAACAGCAACACGACACGGCCGGCGGGCGGTGGAGCTTGTTTCAACATTTTGCCGAGCGCCAGGAGGATGGCCATGTGCCCGTCATGGCCGCAGAGATGCGCCTTGCCGGGAATACTCGAGCGATAGGGCAGTTGACTGAGCTCTTCGATCGGCAATGCGTCCAGCTCGCACCGGACCATCACGGTCGGCCCGGCTTGCTTTCCGGCAAAAACCGCCGCAACGCCTGTTCCACCAAGGGTCTCCACAACGCTCTCCGGAGACAATTGCGCGAGGTGAGAAGCTATCGCGGCCGCCGATGCCGTTTCCTTGCCGGAAAGCTCGGGTCGGGCATGCAGCTCCTGCCGGATGCGCCGGGCTTCATCAATGACTTCCTCAGGTGGAAACATGCCGGACCTCGATCGGTAGCGTGCAAACGCTTACCGCATCATGCAAACCGGTCGCAAGCCTCAGCCGTATCAGGTTCAGGCGGCTTTATGAGTGCCTTTTCCGGCGAACGCGCTCCGAACCTGGTTGACGAGCCTGCGCGCGGGTGAGGTGAAATTCGCATCTGCATCGACGTCTTTGGCCAGCTTGAACTGTTCCACATTGCTGCTGAGGCCATCGCTTTCCTGTGCGAGCATCTGGCTGATGGCATTGGTTTCTTCGACCATCGCGGCATTCTGCTGGGTCGTCTGTTCCATCTGGCTGACGGCTGTATTGATGCCTTGAATGCCGGTTGCCTGTTCCCGGGCTCCGGTCGCAATGGCGTGGACGTGCTCGTTGATGCGCATCACGGCCTCGCCGATCTGGGACAGGGCGGTTCCCGCAGCAGTGACCAATTCAACACCGGATTTGATCTCTCCGTCTGACTTGCTGATCAGGGTCTTGATGTCCTTGGCAGCGTCTGCCGACCGCTGTGCCAGGTCGCGCACTTCCTGTGCTACCACGGCAAAACCCTTGCCTGCTTCACCGGCCCTGGCGGCTTCAACACCGGCGTTCAGGGCCAGCAAATTGGTCTGGAAGGCGATCTCGTCGATGATGCTGATAATGGCGAAGATCTCTCCGGACGCCGCTTCGATGCGTTCCATGGCATGCATGGCGTCCGCCACCACTTCACCGGATTTTTCAGCACTTTCCTTCGTTTCCGCCACCAGTCGGCGGGCATCTTCTGCTCGATCGCTGGCGGTGTTGACCGTAACGGTTATCTCTTCCAGGGCAGCACTGGTTTCTTCAAGGGAGGTGCCTTGCTGTTCCGTGCGACGTGACAATTCGTCAGCGGCTGACCGGACTTGTTTGGCATGACCCTGAAGCGAGGAGGTGCTTTCGCTGACATCGGAGAGGGAGCGGCTGAGTGTGCGAATGGCGTGATTGTAGTTTTCCCGCAGGCTCTCAAGGTCGTCCTTGAATGCCACATCGATGGTACCGGAAACGTCGCCCATCGCCAGCCGTTCCAGTCCGGCGGCCAATGCTTCAACCGCATGTCGCGTCTTTTCCTGTTCCTCAAGCTCGAGCCGCTTACGGTCGGCGCGTTCCTGTTCAGTCAGCCGACGAGCGCTCTCTGTCTGTTCCTCAAGCCGACTCTTTTCGAGTGCAGCATCGCGGAAAACGGCGACTGACCGCGCCATGCCACCGATTTCGTCGCGCCGCTCGACGTCGAGATCAATCGATGTGTTGCCGGCCGCCAGATCGCGCATGCCCTGAGCCAACTCATCGATCGGTCTGGAGATTGTGCGCGAAAACCAAATGGCGGCGCCCAGACACAGCAGCGATATGACAGCAGCGAGCGAGAGCATCACCAACTCCATGCGTGTCAGTCCTGCGAAAGCTTCCTTTTCGTCGACAAGCGTCGCGATGATCAGATCCTGCCCCGGAAGATCGGCGCGGGTCACCGCGGAGCGGGCATTCAAATTTCGATAGCCCTCCAACGGACCAATATCGATCTGGCCGTCGCGCGCTTTGCTTAGGAGTGGCGAGGCGATTTGTACCGCAAAACCATCGTTGCCTGCCGTGAGAGGTGAATCGACAACAAGAAACCCGCGTGAATTGAACAAAAGGGTTTCACCGTTCTCTCCCAGACCCTCGCGACCATTGATCACAGCGGCGATCCTTGCTGAGGGAATCCGAAGGATCAAAGCACCAAGGCGCGTCTCGCCCTTGAACACCGGTCTTGACACAAAGGCCGCGCCACTACCCGCATAGGGCGCGTATGGTTCAATCTCCACGAACGATGCAGGGCTCTGAAGATCGGCTTTCATGGCTTGCGAAAATGCAGCTGCGATGCCGGTTTCCTTCAAAGGTCCATCGACGAGATTTGTGCCCAGATCGGTGTCTTTGGCGACGGAATAGACCACGTTGCCGTTGGCATCGACGAGCAGAACGTCATCATATCCGCCACCGTCAATCAAACCGACGAAATAGCCGTGGTAATGGGCATGCGAATTGTCGAAATCATCGATGCCCGGGTTGGCCAGCAGATGGCGGTGGCCGGCTGGATTGGGGTTATCGTCGATGTAACGCTGATGCAGAATACTCGTTCGGTCGCCGTCGATCAGCTCGAACTCGAACCCGATGAACTCCAGCGCTTCGATGGTCGCCTTGCTCTCGGAAATCGCCTTCGCATCGCTGCCAGTTCGGGTGAAAAACTGTTCAAGCCCGCCTTTGTTCACCGTCACCAGTGCAGTCAACTTGTCGTCGACCTGAGCAATATTCGCTTGCCTGGCCACTAGCACTCCGCCGGTGCTGGTTGCGGCGACGGCCAGCAGCGTCATGAGCACCGCTGCAAGTGGCAGTTTGCGTGAGATTTTCATGGTAAGGCCCTGAAAACAAGAAAGCATTCTGACTCACGGAGTCAGTCCATGCCGAAAGACGAGTAATGATGATTCGTGTAACTTCGGAACAGATTTCCGTTCCGAATACCTGGCCGCAAGCTTGGCTTTGTCGTCTTAAGAGAGCCTTAAACCGGTGGTGCGCCTCGCGCACGAATGGTCAGAGATTGATCCACGCGGCGTTTTTGTTCGATGACTTCACGCAAGCCTCGATGAAGCGCAAACCGAGAAGCCCCTCATGAACTGTCGGGTAGATCACATCCTTCGGAACCCGTCCGTTCTTCTTGCGAAGGGCACGGATGGCGGTTGCCGCTTCTGAGTAAATATTGGCGAACCCTTCCAGGTATCCTTCCGGGTGGCCGGGCGGAACACGGGTAACCCGCTGAGAGGCCGGACCGGATCCGGCGCCGCCGCGCGTCAGCAATTGTTTCGGCTTGCCGAACGGGGTGTACCAAAGCTGGTTGGGATTTTCCTGGTGCCACTCCAGGCCACCCTCTGTTCCATAGACGCGCAGTTTCAATCCGTTTTCGTTGCCGGGAGCAACCTGGCTAGACCAGACAACGCCCTTGGCCGGCTTTTCCTTGCCCACTGGCTTGAAGCGCAACAGAACATGCGCGTTGTCGTCCAGCCTGCGCCCGTCGACGAAGGAATCGAGATCGGCGGCAACGGCCTTGGTTTCCAAGCCGCTGACGAAGCTGGCCAGATTCCAGGCATGCGTTCCAATGTCGCCGATGCAGCCACCGGCACCGGACTGTTCGGGATCAGTGCGCCACACAGCCTGTTTGTTGCCGGTATTTTCGGTCGGCTCGGTCAGCCAATCCTGGACGTATTCGCAATTGACCAGCCGGATCGTTCCAAGCTTGCCCTTTGCCACCATCTCGCGAGCCTGACGGATCATGGGATAGCCGGTGTAGTTGTGGGTCAACACGAACAGCCGGTCGCTGTTTTGTGCCAGTGCCGCCAGTTTTTTCGCGTCGGCAAGCGTCGATGTCAGCGGCTTGTCGCATATGACGTGGATGCCGGCCCTGAGAAACGCTCGCGCCACCGGAAAATGCATGTGGTTGGGAGTGACGATGGCAACGGCTTCGATACCATCATCACGGGCGGCTTCCGCCTTGGCCATGTCCTGAAAAGAGGCATAGCTGCGGTCGGGTTCCAGCCCCAGCTCAGCACCAGAAGCCTTCGCCCGATCGGGATCGGAGGAGAGGGCACCTGCTACCAACTCGTAGTGGCCGTCCATGCGGGCGGCGATGCGATGGACAGCACCAATAAAGGCACCCTGACCACCGCCGACCATTCCGAGTCGGACCGGGGCCGCGTTGCTGCCTGATTTTGCCGCACTGACCATTCCTGTTCTCCTACAATCCCAACATCGTCCTGATTTGTGCGCGGTCGGTCTCACCGCCGGCAAAATCATCAAAAGCCTTTTCCGTCACCCGGATAATATGGTCGGCGATAAATGGCGCGCCTTCGGCGGCACCCTGTTCCGGATGCTTCAGGCAACATTCCCACTCAAGAACCGCCCAGCTGTCATAGTCATACTGTGCGAGTTTGGAAAAGATACCGGCAAAATCGACCTGGCCGTCGCCGAGGGACCGAAAGCGGCCGGCGCGGTCCACCCAACCCTGGTAGCCGGAATAAACGCCCTGCCGACCGTCGGGATTGAATTCGGCATCTTTCACGTGAAAGGCAGAGATGCGTTCGTGATAAATGTCGATGAACGCCAGATAGTCGAGCTGCTGCAGTACGAAATGCGATGGGTCATAGTTGATCGTGCACCTCTTGTGGCCGTCGAGCGCGTCGAGAAACATCTCGAAGGTTGCTCCGTCGAACACATCTTCTCCGGGATGGATTTCATAGCCGACATCGACGCCGTGATCCTCGTAGACATCGAGGATCGGTTTCCAGCGCTTTGCCAACTCACCGAAGGCCTCCTCGATCAGTCCGGCCGGTCTCTGCGGCCACGGATAGAGGTAGGGAAACGCCAGAGCACCGGTGAAGGACACAGAGGTGTCGAGGCCCATGTTGCGTGAGGCCTGAGCGGCAAATTTCATCTGCTGGACCGCCCAATCGGTGCGCGCCTGCGGGTTGCCGTGCAGCCGCTCTGGGGCAAAAGCGTCGAACTGGCTGTCATAGGCCGGGTGAACGGCGACCAGTTGTCCCTGCAAATGCGTCGACAGCTCCGTGATGGTCACGCCGGCCGCATCGCACATGCCGGCGACTTCGTCACAATAGTCCTTTGATTCGGCAGCCCTTTCCAGGTTGAAAAGGCGGTCGTCGAAGGTCGGAATCTGTACGCCTTTGTAGCCCAGCGAGGCTGCCCAGGCGGTGATCGACTCAAGCGAATTGAAAGGCGCCTCGTCACCGGCGAATTGCGCCAGGAAGATCGCCGGTCCTTTGATGTTGCTAGCCATTTCTCGATCCTTCAGCCGGTTCAGGCCATCAGCGCTTTTGCCGCTTCGATATCAAGCGGAGCCGGGCGGTCGCATCCCGTTTCGATCGATTGGAATTGACCCGTCTCGCCGGATTTGAGGATGGCCGTCATGACTTCGACTGCGTGCAGGGCCAGTTCCATCGAGCACCTGTGGGGGCGCCCTTCGGAAATGGCCTGCGCCATATCCGACAATCCCGCTGCCCGATAGTTGGCCAGTTGATTATCTCCATGGGCCTCATTGGCGACACCAAACGGATGGTCCCAGGTCGGCGTTTCCGTAGACTCGTCTTCGCCGTGGACGACTTTGACATCGCCGCTGAAGAAGTTGGGATCGGGAACGAACATCGACCCGTCGGCGCCGTAAAGCTCCATCGGCGCATGGCCATGGTCCCAGACATCCCAACTTGCCCCGAGTGTCACCGTTGCGCCGTTGTGAAACTCCAGCAGTGCGTGGATGGTGGTCGGAGTCTCGACCTCGATCGTTTCGCCGCGCCTGGGCTCGGATGTAATCGTTCGCACCTTCGACGGGACCGAGGAAATGGCTGCAACGCGTTTGACCGGTCCGATCAATTGAATGAGATTGGTGATGTAGTAGGGACCGATGTCCAGAACCGGTCCGGCACCGGGCTTGAAGAAGAAGTCCGGATTCGGATGCCAGTGCTCCATCCCGTGGCTCATCACATGGCAGGTTCCACCGGTGACGGTGCCGATGGCTCCGTCGTCGATCAGTTTGCGGGCGAGCTGGTGAGAGCCGCCGAGGAATGTATCGGGCGCGGAGCCAATCCTCAGCCCCTTTGATGCGGCCAATGACGCCAGTTCGCGACCTTCTTCGACCGACAGAACAAACGGCTTTTCTGAGTAGACGTGCTTGCCCGCCTCCAGGATCGTCCTGGAGACCGCAAAGTGAGCTGCCGGGATCGTCAGATTGACGATGATATCGATGTCATCCGCCTGGAGCAGTCCATCGACGCTCTCGGCCCGAATGCCAAACTCCTCCGCTCGCTCCTTTGCCGCTGCTTCGTTGAGGTCGGCACAGGCGCGGACCTCCATGCCCCGAAACAGCGGAGCCAGACGCAGATAGGCCGCCGAGATATTGCCGCACCCCATGATTCCTATGCCGAGATTTGACATAATTACGCTGCCTCCATGGCGACGAGTGATGCGAGGGAACGGTCTGCGAAACGATCGAAATCGTTCGGATTGTCGTGTTCCATGACATACCATTTGGTGGACGATTTGCTCTGCAAAGCGGACATCAAGGCCGGCCAGTCGATGGTGCCGTGGCCGACGTCCGCCCAACCGTCCTCGTCGGTACACTCGCCGTCTTGGGCGATGTCCTTGACGTGAACCGCAGTGATGCGGGAGCCGTAGCGATCGATCCACTCAATCGGGTCACCACCCCCACGGATGATCCAGGCAATGTCGGCCTCCCAATCGATCTCAGGAGCACCCTCCAGGATGGCTTCCTGCGGTACCGTTCCGTCCGCCTCGGCAACGAATTCGAAATCGTGGTTGTGCCAACCGAAACGACGTCCGTCACCCCGCATCCGATTGTTGACGGCAGCAAGGCGTTGCGCGAAATCGGCCCAACCTTGCCGATCGGACGGACGCTCGCTGGCATCCAGGTAAGGGCAGAATACGGACGTGATGCCCAATGTATCGCAGACATTGCGAACGGTGTCGTAATCGTTCTCCAACATGTCGATCGATACATGTGCGGTCGGCATGGTCAGGCCGTTTTCGTCCATCAGGCGGCGAAAGGCGCTGGCCTCGCCAAACACACCACCGAAGCCTTCGACCTGGGTGTAACCAAGGGCTGCGATCCGCTTGAGGATCGTGTCCCAGGGCAAAAAATTGCGCGCGCTGTAAAGCTGAAATGAATAATCCATGTCAGGTCCAATCAGAGTGTTTCACCGCCGAAAAGCGGTGGTTGCTGCATCAATTTAGAGTCTGTCTTCACTGGACGCGTCGAAGAGGGACGCGCTGACCGGGTCGAAGCCGATCATCAGCTTTTCACCGGCATTGACGGTGCTCTGCCCGTCCATCCGAAAGCGGAATTCCTGGTCGGCAAGCCGCGACCAGACGAGCGTGTCCGAACCCATGGGCTCCACAACTTCGACCTCGATTTCCGCATTGAAAGGCAGGCTGGAGGCATCGTTGCCGGTGGCCACATGCTCGGGCCGAATTCCGAAATGGATCGGCCGTCCGGTACCGTTGGTTGACTTGTCGAAACCATAACGGGACGCGTCGATCTGCATACCATTGGTTTCGAATGTCGGAGTTTCGCCCATGGCCAGATTGCCTTCCAGGAAATTCATTCCAGGAGACCCGATGAAGCCGGCGACATACTTGTTGACCGGGTGGTTGTAGATCGTGTTGGGCGAGGCCAACTGCTGGATCTTTCCACCGCGCATGATCGCTATGCGGTCGGCGAGCGTCAGAGCTTCGATCTGATCGTGGGTCACGTAGATCATGGTGTTGCTCAGCCGCTGGTGAAGGCGCTTGATTTCGACCCTCAGTTCAGCCCGCAGCTTGGCGTCCAGGTTGGACAACGGTTCGTCGAACAGGAACACGTCGACATCGCGCACAAGTGCCCGTCCGATGGCGACGCGCTGCCGCTGCCCTCCCGAAAGCGCCGAAGGCTTGCGTTTGAGCAGGGGTTCGATCTGCAGGATTTCAGACGCCCGGGCGACCCGCTGCGCGATCTCGGCGCGGGGAATGCCGGCATTCTTGAGGCCAAAGGACAGATTGCCCTCGACGCTCATCTGCGGGTAGAGGGCGTAGGACTGGAAGACCATTCCGATACCGCGGTCTTTCGGTTCCTTCCAGGTGACATTCTTGCCTTTGATGAAGATCTGACCATCGGTGATGTCGAGCAGCCCGGCAATGCAGTTGAGCAGGGTCGACTTGCCGCAGCCGGAAGCGCCCAGCAGCACCAGGAACTCGCCGTCGACGATATCGAGATCAAGTTCTTCGAGCACTTTGACCTCGCCGAAGCTGAGCGCCAGCTGTTTGATTTCAATACTGTTCATGGTCCTAACCTTTCACCGCACCGGCGGCGATGCCGCGGACGAAGAGTTTTCCGGAGATGAAGTAGATCAACAGAGGGACGGCGCCGGTCAGGATCGTGGCCGCCATGTTGACGTTGTATTCCTTCACCCCTTGGGTCGAATTGACGATGTTGTTGAGTTGCACCGTCATTGGGAAGTTCTTGGTGCCGGCAAAGATCACACCGAACAGGAAGTCATTCCAGATGCCGGTCACCTGAAGAATGATCGCCACGACAAAGATCGGCGGCGACATCGGCACCAGGATCTTCAGGAAAATGCCCCAGAAGCCAGCGCCATCGACGCGCGCAGCCTTGAAGAGCTCCTCCGGCAGCGATGCAAAGTAGTTGCGGAACAACAGCGTCAGGATCGGCATGCCGAAGATTGTGTGGATGAAGATAACACCGGTCAGCGATCCGAAAATGCCCAGCTCACGGGTAATGATGACCAACGGATAGAGCATCACCTGATAAGGGATGAATGAGCCGAAGATCAGGATGGTGAAGAACACCTCCGACCCGCGAAAGCGCCAGAAGGAGAGGGCATATCCGTTCACCGAGGCAATGGCGATGGAGATGATGACGCTGGGGATCATGATCTGCATCGAATTCCAGAAACCTACCTTCAGACCCTCGCAATAAAGGCCGGTGCAGGCGGTGTCCCAGGCTTTGATCCAGGGTTCGAAGGTCACCTCGACAGGCGGCGCGAAGATGTTGCCGAGCCGTATCTCCGGCATTCCCTTCAGCGACGTCATGATCATGACGTAGAGCGGCAGAAGGTAATAGATTGCGGCAACGATCAGCACCGAGTAGATCATGATCCGGGTCGGATCGAGGACGCGGCGCGGACGGGGGCCTATGGGTTCCATTGTCATGATCTCCCCCTACTTCTGCTTCTTCTGGCCGTATTCGAGATAGATCCAGGGGATCAGGATGATCAGCACCGTGGTCAGCATGACGGTCGAAGCCGCCAGCGCTTGTCCGATATTTCCGCGGGCAAACATGAAGTCGTAGACATATTTGGCGGGCACTTCAGATGCGATGCCCGGACCGCCGGCAGTCAAGGCCACCACGAGGTCATAGAGCCGCACGATGCCGGAAGCGATGATCACCAGCGTGGTGATGAACACACCGCGCATCATCGGGATGACGACGAAAATGTAGGTTTTCCACTTCGGGATACCGTCGACCCGCGCGGCTTTCCATATTTCGTCATCGACGCCACGCAATCCGGCCAGCATCAAAGCCATGACAAAACCGGTGCCTTGCCAGATGCCTGCAATCAGCAGGGCGAAGATGACCGTGTCCCGGTGGGCAATCAGGTCGAAAGTAAAGCTCTCCCAGCCCAGATCGCGCACGGCCTTCTGCAGACCAAGCGTCGGGTTGAGGATCCATTGCCAAACCAGGCCGGTCACGATGAATGAGAGCGCAAAGGGGTAGAGGTAGATGGTTCGAAACGTGTTTTCGAACCGGATTTTCTGATCCATGAAGGCTGCCAGGACGAACCCGACGACCAGGGAAAAACAGAGCGAGACGACGCCATAAATCGCAATGTTCTCAACCGACTTGTTCCAGCGCGATGTGTTGAACAATCGATCGTACTGGGCAAAGCCGACAAACTCGTTGACCGGCAGCGCGCGCGATGCGGAAAATGAATAAATCACGGTCCACAGCGAGCAGCCGACAAACACGACCAGTGTCGTGAAAATCATCGGCGTTGCCGCGATCTTGGCGTTGAGATTTTTGAAATACGGATTCGGTCTGGCGTCGTCCGCCATGGCACAAACTCCCCGGGAGGCGGGGATCGACCGCGAAGGATCGATCCCCTGGCCCTAGCTTTTGCGAGGGATCAGTCGGCGTTTTCTACGATTTCGACGTAGCGCGCCTGGGCTTCGTCAACAGACATGCCCGGATCATTGAAGAATTCGACCCAAAGGTCTTCGAACTGGCCGGTGGTATCCGAGGACCAGCTCTGTTCGCCGCCCGGAAGAATGTTTTCCGGGTTTTTCAGGATCTCCAGACCCTTCTTCATGCAATCGTTGGCAGCATCCAGATCGACATCGCCGCGGATCGGCAGCGAACCCTTTTTCAGGTTGAAATCAACCTGAACCGGCTTCGACACGAGCAGGGAAGCGAGTTCCAGCTGAGCCGCTACGATTTCGGGATTGTCATCGGCAGGTTTCGGGAAATAGAACGCATCACCGCCGGTATCGAGCACCGGGTGAACGCCGAGGCCAGGCAGGCAGTCATAGTCCTTGCCGGCAACCTGCTCGGCAACGGAGAATTCGCCCTGTGCCCAGTCGCCCATGATCTGCGCGCCAGCCTTGCCGGTGATGACCATGTTCGCTGCGTCGTTCCAGGCACGGCCGACATAACCGTCGTCAACCATGTCGCGGGCCGCGGCGATAGCTTCGAAGACCTTGCGCATTTCAGGTCCGCCAGCGGCTTCGACGTTCTTGTCCACGTTGATCTTGCGGTAGAGGTCAACACCGCCAAGAGCGACCTGGAAAACGCCGGACATGCCGTTGATCTGCCAAGGTTCGCCGCCCACTGCCAGCGGAATGACGCCCTTTTCCTTCAGCGCCGGTGCCGATTCAACAAACTCGGTCCAGTTGGTCGGGACCGGAAGACCGTTGTCTTCGTAGACCCCACGGTTCAGCCACATCCACTGGAAGGAATGGATGTTGACCGGCACGCAATAAATGCGGCCCTGGTACTCGCAGCTTTCCAGCAGCTTCGCCGGACGAATGATGTCGGCCCAGCCTTCCTTCTCTGCAAGCTCGGTAAGGTCGGTCATCAGGCCGGCTTTGACGAGGTCTTCGGCGTCACGACCTGTGTTCAGCTGAGTGGCACCCATTGGATCGCCACCGGAAATCCTGCTGATGATGATGGGGCGGGCGTTGCCGCCACCGGCAATGGCGCCGTCGACCCAGTTGTGGCCGGTTTTGTTGAAGGCGTCCGCGAAAACGGCGACTGCCGCTGCTTCGCCGCCGGACGTCCACCAATGGGTAACTTCCAGGTCGGTAGCCGAGGCGATCGTAGCACCGCCAAGGAACGTCGTTGCCGCAAGTGCGGCCTTGAATCCGTTCATAATTATCCTCCCGTTGGGCGTTCACTCCTGACGCCCGGATGCCGTCGAGGCACGTTGATCGATGCAATCGATTACAATGAAGATGAAAAGCCCTTGTAATCGATTACATTCACGAGGATGATCGTTCCATCAACGATTGTCAAGTTTGAATTGGGAAGAGAAGGGCAGTTAGACGTGGATGCGGTGGCTGTGTTTGCAATAACTGACTGATACGTCACGCATTATTGTCCGAGGTCATTCTGAATATAATGTTTGCGTCAGTTGAGTTTTCGAGCACCAGCATGGCATTTGGAATGTCATTTCCATTGGCGCGCGCTTCGGCCTGGGCCCTGTCGTGATCATGATCCAGCCAACGTTGAATCAGTCTCTCACGAAGTGTTTTGGCTGAGGCGGAGACAAAGATCGTCAGATCGAGAAGATTGGCCAGATGACTCCATGGTGGCTGGTCCAGCAACAGATAATTGCCCTCCAGCAAAACGAGGGGGCAGTCCCGCGGCACGGTCTCAGCCGCTTCTCGCACCGCGTCGGCCTCGCGATCGAAGACGGGGACGGTCAGATCGCGTTCGCCTTTTTTGAGGGCTTTTGTCAGATCGACAAAACCCTGTGCATCAAATGTCTCCGGCGCCCCTTTGCGTTCCAGCAAGCCGCGCTGTCTCAACACCGAATTGCTCAGATGAAAGCCGTCCATTGGCACGACCGAGGTGCGATGTCCGGCATCGTGAAGCCAGGTCAGAAGATCCTCGGAGAGTGTCGACTTCCCGGCACCCGGAGGGCCTGCAATTCCGACCAGGGTCCGTGTGCGCCCCGCGGCTGCATCGATGACAGCCCGGCCGACTTGTTCGATTGAGTCCGCATTCATGCGGCTTCGGCTATTTCCGGCTCCTTGGCACCGGTCATGTAAGCAACGGCATCCGACATCGAGTGCTCTTTCGGATCAATGACGCAAAGCCGTCGACCGAGCCGGTGGACGTGGATCCGATCTGCCACTTCAAAGACATGCGGCATGTTGTGCGAAATCAGCACGATCGGAATGCCCCGCGATTTGACATCCAGGATCAGATCCAGAACGCGCCGCGATTCCTTGACCCCAAGCGCGGCTGTTGGTTCGTCCATGATAATGACCTTGGACCCAAACGCTGCGGCGCGCGCCACGGCGACGCCCTGTCTTTGCCCACCCGACAGGGTTTCGACTGCCTGTCCGATGTTCTGGATGGTCAACAATCCGAGTTCGCTCAATTTGTCCCGGGCGAACTGTTCCATCCGCGATCGGTCAAGCTTTCGGAAGAACTTCCCGAGCAGCCCCGGCTTGCGCCACTCGCGGCCGAGAAACATGTTGTCAGCAATCGACAGGGCAGGGGAGAGGGCCAGGTTCTGGTACACGGTTTCGATGCCCGCCTGCTGAGCGGCCATGGGCGAATGAAAGTGAACCGTCTCGCCTTCCAGTTTGATTTCGCCGTCATCCGGGATCACCGCACCGGAGATTGCCTTGATCATGGTCGACTTGCCGGCGCCGTTGTCGCCGATTACCGCCAGGATCTCGCCGGGATAGAGGTCGAAATCCGCGTGGTCCAGAGCCGTAACGCGGCCGTAGCGTTTGACCAGGTTGCGAGCGGTGAGAATGGGAGTGGTCATACCGATATCTTTCTGATCCACTGGTCGACCGCGACTGCGGAGATGATCAACACGCCGATCAAAAGGTAGGTCCATTGTGGATCGGTGCCGATCATGCGGAGGCCGAGCGAGAAAACGCCGACGATCAGCGCGCCGAACAGCATCCCCAGGATCGACCCGCGCCCACCGAACAACGAGATTCCACCGATGACCACGGCCGTGATCGACTCGATGTTGGCGAACTGACCGGCGGTCGGCGAGACCGAACCGATGCGGCCGATGAGTGCCCAGCCCGCCAGCGCACAGATGAGACCGGCGCAGACGTAAACGGAAATTAGCGTTCGCTTCACCTGCACGCCGGCGAGCTCCGCCGCATCCGGGTCATCGCCGATCGCATAAACGTGGCGCCCCCAGGCCGTGTGTTTGAGAATATAGGCGAGCAGGAACACCAGCACGACCATGGCGATCACACCATACGTGAAGACCGCGCCGCCAATTTGATGTTTCTCACCGAAAAACTGCAGCAGCGGCGCCGAGGCCGAGATGTCCTGGCTGCGAATTGTTTCGTTGGCCGAATAGAGGAAGTTCGATGCCAAAATGATCTGCCACATGCCAAGCGTGACAATAAACGGTGGCAGTTTCACATAGGCCACCAGGGCACCATTAATGAAGCCGCAAAGGCCACCGACGGCAAAACCGCAAAGGATAGCCAGTTCAGGTGGTAGGCCATAGCGGAATGTGAATTGCCCCATCACCACTGACGACAGCACCATGATCGCGCCGACAGAGAGGTCGATGCCTGCCGTCAGGATGACCAGCGTCTGGGCAGCCCCGACGAAACCCACGATCGCGACCTGCTGCAAAATCAGCGACATGGCGAAAGGGGAGAAGAATTTGCCGCCGATAATCACGGCGAAGGCGACAACCGAAAGAACCAGCACGATCAGCGGAACCAGGGCCGGATTGGAATGCAGCGTGTGCTGCACTCGATCCAAAACACCGTGCCTCGATTCGTCGAACGAGGCGACGTCCGTCGCGCTGTCGGCCAGCACTTTTTCGAATTCCTGTCCCGACTGATTGCTTGTGTCGGTCATGGCTGAAATCCCCAACTGGCATGCCACATGGCACCGTTGCCGCCCACTATAGCAAAGGCTGCTGCATTCCGAGAGCCTGATGAGATGAGGGTCCGGTTGCCCGAATTTGGTTTGCCCGGGCGTCAATGCGCCCGGGCAGGTCAGGAGCTAGGTTAGCCCCAGCACTTGTCGGTGCCTTCCTTGGTGTCGATGGACTCGACACCGGAGACCGGCTTGTCCGTGACCAGCGCGACGCCAGTATCGAAGAAGTCTTTTCCTGGTGTATTGGCGGGCTTGCTGCCGTCCTTGGCCCAGTTGGCGATCGCTTCAATGCCGAGCGAAGCCATCAGCAGTGGATATTGCTGCGATGTCGCACCGATAACGCCGTCCTTGACGTTTTGGACGCCCGGGCAACCGCCGTCGACCGAAACGATCAGCACTTCGCCTTCGCGACCGACGGCCTTCAGGGCCTCGTAGGCGCCGGCGGCAGCCGGCTCATTGATCGTGTAGACGACGTTGATGTTCGGATCCTTCTGAAGAAGGTTCTCCATGGCCCTGCGGCCGCCTTCCTCGTTGCCGGCGGTTACGTCATGCCCGACAATTCGCGGATCGGTTTCATCGCCCCATTTGCCCGGATCGGCGATGTCGATGCCGAAGCCCTGCATGAAGCCCTGGTCGCGCAGCACGCCGACGGACGGCTGGCTGACCGCCAGATCGAGCATGCCTATCTTGGCATCTTTCGCGTCGTCGCCGAGCGAAGCAGCGGCCCATTTGCCGATCAGCTCGCCAGCCAGGAAATTATCCGTAGCAAAAGTCGCGTCTGCGGCATCTATTGGCTCAAGTGGAGTGTCGAGCGCGATGACAAGGACACCGGCGTCGCGGGCTTGTTGCACAGAGGGCACAATACCGGCCGTGTCCGATGCGGTCAGCAAAATGCCTTTCGCGCCATCGAGAATGCAGGTTTCGATCGCCGCGACCTGAGACTCCGAGTCGCCGTCGATCTTGCCTGCGTAGGACTTGAGGGTGATGCCCAGTTCATTCGCCTTGGCGGTAGCGCCTTCCTTCATCTTGACGAAGAACGGGTTGGTATCGGTCTTGGTGATCAGGCATGCGCTGACATCTGCTGATTGCGCCGTTCCGACGCTCGCCACGCTGAGTGCCAACGCGCCCAGAGCAGCGGAAATGAGTGATTTTCTCACGGGGTTCCTCCCAGTCCGATTTGACGCCGCCATTCACTTGAGGGCGAACAGTTGGCGCCTGTGCTTGGCGGTCACCGATCAAACTGTCCGGTTGAGCCGCCGTTACGAAACTCCGCCAAAATCCGACCTGATCCATCAGTTCGGAATCTGCGGGCGCGGGAAAGGGGCGGACCGCGTATCATCTTGGTTCGTTCCGTTCCCTGCGGTGACAATCACAACTCAATTCGGTGGGCTTGTCAATAAATAAATCCAATTGACTTATTAATAACAACAGACGAAGATATGGCGTCGCGAACGTTTGCGAATGAACGCCCGCAGGCTAAGATTGTAGCGGGGAATTCGCGGGGGAGATGATCCTTGATCAGACGGCCGGATGACGGGCTGCCGGGCTCGAATGCGCGGATGATCGATCCAAGCCGCGGGTCCAATCAGACCCGGCTGCGGGCCTACAACGAGCGTCTTGTCATTTCGCTGGTCAGGCGCCACGGCAGCCTGGCGAAGGCCGATATCGCGCGCCGGACCGGACTGTCTGCGCAAACTGTCTCGGTCATCATGCGTTCGCTGGAGAAGGATTCCCTGCTTATCCGCGGCGAGCCCGTACGCGGGAAGGTCGGTCAGCCATCCATTCCCATGGCGCTCAATCCGAACGCCGTTTATTCGATCGGATTGAAAATCGGTCGCCGCAGTGCCGATCTAGTATTGACCGACTTTGTCGGCAAGGTCCGCAAACGCCTGCGAGAGACCTTTGCTTATCCGCTGCCTTACCGCATCCTGGGGTTCGCGGCCGAAGGTCTTCACACCCTGTTGCAGGAGTTGGACACCGATCAGCGAAAGCGCGTGGTCGGGCTGGGTGTCGCCACGCCGTTCGAGTTGTGGAATTGGCTCGAGCAGGTGGGTGCCCCGTCTGAAGAGATGGATTCCTGGCGCGATTTCGATGTGGCGACGGCGTTGAGTGAAATTACCGATTTGCCGGTTGTCATTCAAAACGACATTACGGCGGCTTGCGGTGCGGAACTCATTTTCGGACGCGGCAGGGATTTCGCGGACTTCGCCTATTTCTTTATCGGCTCATTTATTGGTGGCGGTCTGGTCCTCAATCATGCGGTTTATCCGGGGCGAACAGGAAACGCCGGGGCTTTTGGTCCGATCATGGTTCCGGGGCCGGACGGCAAACCGGAGCAACTGCTCAATAGAGCGTCGATCTTTTCGCTGGAGAAACGCCTGAAGCAGGCCGGGATCGATCCATCGCCGCTGTGGCTGCAACCGGAAGACTGGCCGGATTTCGGGCACTATCTCAAGGATTGGATCGATGAGACGGCCCGCAACATTGCCATTTCAATCGTTTCAATTGCGGCGATTATCGATATCCAGGCAATTCTGATCGACGGCGGCTTCCCGGCTCGGGTCCGGGGTGCAATGGTCGAGGCAATCAAACGAGAATTCGATCAACTGGACCGGCAGGGCATACGCGAGCCGGTGATATCGGAGGCGACCGTTGGTCGGGAGGCCCGCGTAATCGGCGGCGCGACGCTGCCTATTTTCGACCGCTACATGGTCGACCAGAACGTTCTGGTGAAAGATCCGGATTGACCAGGCGCCATCGAACGAAAAAGGGCGCCGCATAAAACGGCGCCCGGCGGGAAGGAGAGACGGGTTCCCGCTTTGCTATCGGCGAGTAGCCGCGACCGGTCTAAATGTCGATCTTGCGTGCGGAGCCCGACTTCGTGTCCTGGGCGCCGGCCTTGCGCGGCTCTCCCTTTTGGCCTTTCTGCTTCATCGAGCGGTGGCCCTTCTTGCCCTTGTGCTTGCCGCCGCGATCGGCCTTGGTCACCACGCCGTCGCCATTGCGATCGTTCTTTTCAACGAAGTTTTGCGAGCGTGCCGAATACTCTTCCTGCGTGACCTTGAGGTCGCCATCGCTGTCCAGGCGCTGGAAGCCTCGGGTCATGCGGTTGCCGTTGAGGTCCTGCCAGATTGTTGCGAACTCTTCCAGGGTGATGCTGGTGCTGCCATCGGCATCAGCCTCGCCGAAAGCCTCGGCGCGGACTGCGTCGAACTCAGCGCGGGTGATCTTGCCATCCTTGTCGAGATCGAACCGTTCCATCAGTTCCATGACACGGCCGCCGCCACGACGCGAACCTCGCATGGCGCCTTTGCCACGGTCCTTCTTCTGGCCGGCGGACTGGTCGGGGGCAGGGCGGGTCAGCTCGCCATTGCCATCACGATCGAGACGCGTGAACATCCGCTCCGAAGCCAGATCGAACTCCTCGCGGGTGACGTTGCCATCTCCGTCGCGGTCAAGCCGCTGAAAGGCGCGGACACGCGGTTGCAACGAGCGCTCCATCCAGGCCGCGCGGTACTGTTCCAGCGTAATGGTGCCGTCGTCGCCGGCGATGTCGTTGAAGCGGGCAATCACCGCCGCGTCGACTTCGTCCTGGGTGATGACGCCGTCCTTGTTGGTGTCGTAACGCTCGAAGGCACGCCGCATGTTGCGCATGCCGTGACGCTTGCCGTCGCCGCGTTTGCCCTGGCCGGCGTGGGCCATGCGTTTTTCCATTTTGGGTGTCTGGGGCGTCGTGTTCTGCTGCGCCATAACAGGCAGGGCAGTCGCGCCCAGGAAAGACGCAGCCATCAGGGAAACAGCAATCTTACGTGTAGTGTTCATCGCTCCGGATCCTTTCGGTTTTTGCTTCGATGGGTTTGACGTAGGATCAGCTTGCCTCAAAACGATGGCAGGGAAAGCGCAAAACTGTCGCGAAATGTCGCCGGACGAGGACCTGATACATTTTGTGACAATTTCAATTTTTCCTATGTTTTCAGAGACGCTAACTGGTAGCTGTAGCCGGGCACGCGGAGCAAAACAGACATGGGCGAACCCAGCCCCCACATTCTCGTTGTCGACGATCACCGCGACATCCGCGAGTCGCTGGCGCGCTATCTCGTCAAGAATGGCTTGCGCGCCACCTCCGCCGACAGTGCTGCACAAGCTCGAAAGGCGCTCACCTCTTCGGCCATCGATCTCGTTGTTCTTGACGTCATGATGCCCGGCGAAGACGGGCTTTCATTGTGCCGGTATCTGGTCGAGAATGACGGGCCGCCGGTTATCCTGCTGACGGCCATGGCGGAGGACACCGACCGGGTGGTCGGGCTCGAGATCGGCGCCGACGATTACGTAACCAAGCCGTTCAACCCGCGCGAGCTCCTGGCGCGCATCCGCGCAGTGCTCCGAAGAACGTCGCTTGTGCCGAAGGACCGGGATCCGATCGCGAGCGACCGCCTGACATTCGAGGGCTGGACCCTCGATCTCGCCCGACAGCATCTGGTTGGCGCCGACGGCGTGGTGACACCGCTTTCAACGGGTGAGTTCCAGCTTTTGGTCGCATTCCTGAAGCGGCCAAAGGTGGTATTGTCGCGCGATCAGCTCCTCGATCTCACCTCCGGGCGGACCCCTGCCATGTTCGATCGGTCGATCGACAACCAGGTCAGCCGGCTGCGTCGCAAGATCGAGGCGGATGCCAAACAGCCGGAACTGATCAAGACCGTCTGGGGCGGTGGATACAAATTCACCGCAGACGTTGTGGATCCTGACACATGACCTGGCAACGCCTGAGGCTCTTGCCGCGCAGTCTGGCGGGTCAGCTGATCGCGCTGATTCTGGCGGCATTGATCGTGTCGCAATTGTTCACGCTGTGGCTGTTCACGGACGAACGGCGGGCCGCGTTGCTCGAGTTGGCGGGCGGCACCGTCGTTTCCAGGACTGCATCACTGGTGGAACTGCTCGATGAAACGCCGCCGCAGCTTCACGAGCAGATCCGCAATGCCGCTTCCAGTCGCCTTCTGTACTATTGGATTTCCGCTCGTCCCGCCGTCGAAGACACCGGGTCCGGTCCGGTGGACAGGAGAATTCGTCAGGCGCTGCAGCGAGAACTGGGCGAGGAACGGGCGATTCGAACCGAAGTCGGTCGCAACATCGAGGTGCCGCGCTACCACAGGCCTCATCAGGGTCGTCCCCGAGCGGCCGCCGAGGCCAAAAAGGCCAAGACGCCGCGCACCCGCAATGTGCCGCTGATCGTTGCCATGTCCGTCGAGCTGGAAAGCGGTCGCTGGCTCAACATGGCGGCGCGGGTGAACTTTCAGCGCACCTCGCTGTTTCGGAGTTTCGTGACGGTCGGAATCATGAGTATTGCGGTCATCGTCATCATCGTGCTGACCGTTCGCCGGCTTACGCGGCCGCTTGGTGGACTTGCGAGTGCCGCCGAACAGCTTGGCCGCGGTGACGATGTAGCAAACCTTGCCGAAGCAGGCCCACCGGAAGTGCGGGGCGCCATTCGCGCTTTCAACGTCATGCAGGAGCGGCTGACGCGGTTCATCCAGGATCGCACCGCGATGCTGGCGGCGATCAGTCATGACCTGCGCACCCCGATCACCTCGCTGCGCATTCGTGCCGAGTTCATTGAAGACGAGGAAAACCGCAATCGTGTCATCCAGACGCTGGACGAAATGCAGCGGATGGTGGAAGCGACACTCGCCTTTGCAAAAGACGAGGCCAACCGCGAACCCACCAGTCGGGTTGACCTGGGAGAGTTTCTTGACGCCGTTGTGGTCGATTATCAGGACATGAACCAGCCCGTGACACTGGCATCCTCATCAACCGCGGATCGCGTGATCTTCGCCTGCCGGCCGATTGCCATGAAACGCGCTCTGCGCAATCTGATCGACAACGCTGTTCGATATGGCGAAAAGGCGAGCGTCGGCTATTCCGCCGACGCGGATACGGTCATCATCACGGTTCGTGATTTTGGACCCGGCATCCCGGCCGACAAGCTCGATGCGGTGTTCGAACCGTTTCTCCGCCTGGAGGCTTCGCGTAGTGAAGATACGGGTGGTATCGGATTGGGGCTCGCCATTGCCCGGTCCAACATTCACGCCCATGGGGGTACGCTTCAGCTTCGCAATGCACCGGATGGCGGTTTGCTTGCGACGATCACCCTGCCGCGGGGCGGTTCGTAGAACGCGGCAGTTCGACCCTGAAGCAACATCCGGCGGCCGAAGGTTCCAAAGCGATTTTCCCGCCATGGGCCTCCAGCAGTGACCGGACGATAGTCAACCCCATTCCCGTACCACCCGACTCACGCTTGGTCGTAAAGAAGGCGTCGAAGACGCGGTCCTGGTTCTTTTCGGAAATGCCGGTGCCGTTGTCGGAAATCGTGAATGCCACGACGGTGTCGTGTTCGCGGATGTTGATATCGATCGCCGTTGCATCGTGCTCAAGGGCATTGCTGATGAGGTGCGCGAAGACAATCGCGGCATTATCTGTGGCAATCGCAAGCTCCAGGTGCATGTCACCGTGTATCCGAACACCGTTTGCAACGCCGCGCTTCTCCAACTGGCTCAGGATCTCTGATGGTGTTGTGCAGCCGGTGGGCTGCAGGTTTTCGGCCCGGGCCAGGTCCCGAAGACGTCCAACGAGCCGATCGAGCCTGCCGGCGTCCTCCACGATGTTGCTCAGGAACCGGCGTCTTTCCGATGGGTCAATGGCATCACCGCTATCGCGCATCAGTTCCGCCGCGCCGCGGATCGATGTCAGTGGCGATTTAAGTTCATGCGAAACATGGGCCGCCAGGGTGCTGATATAGTCCGACCGCTCGAACAAGCGTCGCGAAGCGGCAAAAATGCCCTGCGACAGCGCCGCGATTTCCCGTGTGCCATAGTGGGGCAGGGGCTGCAGAGCGTCGCGATCGCCGGCCCCCAGGGCTTGGGTTCGGGCCAACAAAACCCGGATCGGCCCGTTGATCGTGCGCAGCAGGACCAGACCCAACAGGCCGACCGCGATCAATACACTGATCGCTGACATGACCAGCGCCCATCGCTCATCAAAGACATATTTCAGCAGGTTCAACGGTGTTCTGGACGCATAGACCACCGCGGCAACCCGTCCTTCAACCACCACCGGCATCGCAGTGAAAACCCGAAAGTGAGCGGTGCGACTGAAGGACACCGGCGACCGAACCCTGGCAGCCGACGATCGACGCCGGGCAACACTGGTATAGATGCCATCCATCGCTGCTTTGACCTCGTCAATATGGGCAAGCGACAATCCGATTTCGCCGCCACCGGCAAAGACACGACCTGTGGGGTCAAGGAGGCGAAAGCCGGCAAGCGTGATCGACTGGGTGCGTTCGGCAACTTCGCTGACGTGAGCGCCGATGCTGTGATAGGCCGGCCGCAGCTCGGACTCCGACGCAATCGCATCCGGGCGCGGCGGCAGCAGGCCCCGGCGCGTGAAATCCAGCAGCGGGCGCAAGGGTCGAAATCGTTCGTCCTTGTTTGTGCGGTTCGCGGGCAGAATGACGCCGGTGATGGGCTCACCCGGCGCACGCGCTTCCAGTTCCATGGCGACGATCGCCGAGAATACGGCCGATTGTGCAATCAATTCCCGCTCGGTTTGACGGACCAGTTCATTGTCGAACAGCCGAAAAACCCCGAGGGCAACGAGCGGCAGCATGGCGACAATCGCGAGAACGGCAAAAACGACCAGGCCAAGCGAGGGGCGCCATTTCCGAGTTGGTATGGGTGCGGTCACCCGGACGCCTCGCACGATCCAAGTCGAAACCCGACACCGTGAACGGTGTCGACGGCGTTCTCGCAGCCAGCGGCTGCCAGCTTGGCTCTTATATTGCGGACGTGGCTGTCGATCGTTCGGTCGGAAACATGGATGTTGTCATCGTAAGCCATGTCGACGATCGCCTGGCGGGAAAAGACCAGTCCCGGTCTGGCAAGGAAGCCACGCAGAATGGCGAACTCCAGGGCGGTCAGACGCACTTCGCGATCGGCAAAGACGGCGGAATGGCGTTGCGGGTGCAGGTGCAGCGCACCCTGTGACAGAGTTTCGGCCACCGGTTCCGCTACACTCCGATCGGAGCGCTTGAGAATAGCCCGAATTCGGGCCTCCAGTTCGCGCGGGCTGAACGGTTTGCTGACGTAATCGTCGCCGCCGAGCTCAAGACCGACGATCCGGTCGATTTCCTCATCCCGTGCCGACAGAAAGAGAATAGGTACCTCGGACGATTTGCGGATCCGGCGGCACATCTCAAGCCCGTCCATTTCCGGCATGCCCACATCCAGCACGATCAGGTCGGCCGGCTCAATGACGAAGCGGGCAATGCCCTGCGAGCCGTCGGCAGCAAGCGCCACCGACATTCCGGCCTGCTCCAGCGTATAGCCGATGACTTCGCGGATATGGGGATCGTCGTCTACAACCAGGATCTTGGTTGGCACTGCGCTCTCCTCGTCTGACTAAGGCCAAACATGACCGGCATCTTTCAGGTACTGCATGAGGCGAGACCGGCGAAATGTCCAGCTTTGCCAATGGTCCATCGAAATATCGAATTCTGTCGCGATGTCCTGGATGCGTTTCTTCAAAGATGGCTCGACATAACCGGCCCGTTTCAGTTCGGCTTCGACGAAGCGATCGAGCGCCGGGATTGCTTCAGCGCCCAGACACAACAGGTAGCCGGTATCGAGCCGAGTGCCGGACCCCGTCACTTCGTAGGAGTGATCGACGTTGTAGCCGGCAATCAGGTTTGTAGTGTTAATCAGTCCGCATGCATAAAGCGTTGCCAACAGGGCGCGTAGGTTCCAGTCGATCAGCCATCGATTGTTCCTGCGCAAGGTCACGCGTAGGAAGATCAGCGCCAGTCCGAATGCCACCAGTCCCATCCAGACCAGCGCTGCCAGCCTCAGTTGGGTTAACGAGTACTCCGCCACGTAAAGGTCCAACCGCAGAATGGATGAGACCATCAGCATGACGTTCTGGGCCGCAAAAAGCAGGATCAGGTTGCGCGTCAACGGTCGCGCTTCCATACCGCCGTTGGGCCGAAGCGCCAACAGAACGAAGCCGCCCGCCAGAAGAGCAGTGGCGACCAGCGGATAGGCCCCGCGATGGGCGTAGCTGGCGTATGTCATCCCTTCGGGCAGGTCGGCGCCGCCCCACAGGTAAGTCAAATCCAATACACTCTGAACCACAAAGACGGCATTGAAGAGAACCAGGGAGCGAGTGATCGCAATCGGAGCAACAATGCGCGACATGAGCGAGCCGCTCTGCAGTCCGTCACTCTCGACAGCGGCCGGTTCCGTTTCATAGGTCAGGCCAAAATACTCTTTGAGACGGGCAAAAGGCGACGTTCGGTCGGCTGACAGTCGCAATTGCAAAAATGGCCAACAGAACGCTGCGACGGCAAACCAGAAGACCGCGCGCCACAAACCAAGATTTTCGAGGAGTGCGAACAACAAAACGTCGATTTGCACGATCCAGCGTTCAATGATCGGATTGGCCGATTGCAGCAGGAAAACGAAAACCAGGCCTACACAAATCGGCAGAAGCCAATAGGTCAGCTGCGCCGTCTTCGGTCGATGCTCAGAGACGTTGCGAACGGCTGTAGCGATTGCTCGTGGCAACCTAATGGGCCCGCTCAACGGCAACGACAATGTGAGGCTGATCATTCGCCAGATCGAGCCTGTTCCGCCGGCCAACGCGATGGCGAACAGTCCGAAGCCGACCAGCCCGACCAGGATGGTCAGTGAATTGACCGCTTCGACCAAGGGCGCCAGGGCCGCCAGAAGGACAGGGGTAGATCGGTACCACCGATTGACCTGAAGGGTGGTCCGGTCATTCGCAATCGGCATGCAGACCGCCAACATCAACAGAAACAGGACGAGCGAGATGCCCGGCTGAAAATCAAACAGAAGCCGGTCAGCGGCGATCAGAAGGAAAAGACTGCAGCCAAAGGCGCGCCAGGGCACCCGTCGCGTAAGCGCGGATGCGTCGGCTTCCGAAGCGTCTTCGATGACGGCGGGCAGGTTCATTGATGATCTCGCTTTTTGGTTTGGGGAATCGGAGTGGATGTAGGTCGGTCGCCGGTACGGGTTGCTCGGGCTGATACCGGAGGCCTATCGGCCGGATCGACCGCCAACCAATGGCCGTCGCGCAGTAGACGGTCGGGCAATGACCTCGGGCGCGTCGGACGGCGGAGGAGGACTGGGCGTGAAAGATCGTGTCGCATGTCTCCGGTTTGACGGACCCGGGTGCGATCGATGTGGCAAAACTGTCCAATGTTTCAGGAGAAATGTGCACGATTTGTGCAGACTGAAGGCAACCCGCGATTGAGGGTGCTCACCTTGTGTTTGGGGATGCAGACAAAATTTGTGCAGGGCGTTTGGTGTGTTGAATCCTGTCGCAAAGTTCGGTCAATAACTGTCTGAAATCATGCCGAAAATAGAGAAGAAACTGAACCGCTGAAAACGTGGATTTTCGGCTTCATGGGCGCGGATTGCACAAAATTTCCCCACCTCACACTTGATTCCGAAAGCGCTTTCGGAATACGTTAACGGCATGAGCAAGATCGGCATCAAAGACTTGTCGCAGCATCTCGGCTTGACCGAGGGCACAGTCTCGCGTGCCATAAACGGGTATCCGGACATCTCCGAACGCACCCGCGAGCGGGTCAAAAATGCCGCCGCTGAGCTTGGCTACCGGCCGAATTCGAGCGCTCGCCGGCTGGCGACGGGCAACGCAGAATGCATTGGCTACGTCATGCCCTGGCAGTCCGGCCACATTTCGGAGCCGTTCCTTGGCGAGCTGCTGGACGGTTTGTCACAGGCATCTTCGCAACGCCATTGGGACCTGACGTTGTCGGCATCGCGTTCTGCCCAGGACGAATTGGCAATTCTGAGCAGGCTGGCTGAATCCGGCCGAGTGAGCGGTGTTGTCATCTCCCGCATCATGACCCACGATCCGCGGATCGAGCGTTTGCGGGAAATCGGTATCCCGTTCGTCACCCATGGTCGATCGCACAACAGCGAGGACCATGCCTGGTTCGACATCGACAACTTTTCCGCCTTTCGCGAGGCGGTTGGCCATCTCATTCAATTGGGGCATCGGGCGATCGCCCATATTCATGGACCGCTCGACTACAATTTTTCGGTAGCACGGCGAGCCGGTTATCGGCGCGGTTTGCTCGAAGCCGATCTCGATCTTGATCCGGCCTGGGAGGCCAAGTCCGACATGTCGGTGGACGGCGGTTATCAGGCTATGCGTTACCTGCTGTCGCTCAAAACCGTTCCCACGGCCGTCGTCTGCGTTTCTGACATGGTCGCCGTCGGCGCCATGAAGGCCATTCGCGAAAAAGGCTGGCGGCCGGGCAGGGAGGTTTCAGTGATCGGCTATGACGGCGTGCCGCTTTCCGAACACACCGATCCGGCTCTGACGACCATGGCGCAACCGCTGCAGTCCGCCGGCGAACGCATCGGTGAAATGTTGCTGGCCGTCATCGACGGCGACAAGCCAGCCGATCATCAGGAATTGTGGCGCGCAACATTGGAGAGGCGAGAGACGGACAGGCCGCCTCAATCGTCGGATTAGCATCTGGAAACTGGCATACCGAAGACAACACAGGGAGGAATTGATGAATATACTGACAAAGATCACGGCGGGCATGCTGCTGTCGGCAAGCCTCGTCACCATGGCGCAAGCCGACACCATTCGGTTCTGGACAACCGAGGAACAGCCGGAGCGGCTGGCCAAGCAGCAGGAAATGGCTGCTGAATTCAAGGCCAAGACCGGGCACGATGTTGAAGTCATTCCGGTTTCCGAGAAGGAACTGGGAACCAGAGCGACCGCTGCTTTTGCAGCCAACGACCTCCCGGACGTGATTTATCACACGCTGCAATACGTGCTCCCTTGGGCCGAGGCTGGAATTCTGGACATCGAAACCAATGACGAGATCGTCAATGAACTCGGCACGGGCACCTTTGCACCCGGCGCGATCGCCATGGCTCAGAGCGACGGGTTGACGGCGGCCGTACCCGTCGACGGTTGGACACAGATGATTGTCTATCGCAAGGACATGTTCGACGAAGCCGGTCTTGAGGCGCCCGACACCTACGCCAAGATCACCATGGCTTTGGACAAACTGCACAACCCGCCGGAAGTTTATGGCTTCGTCGCGCCGACCAAGATCGATGAAAACTTCATGAGCCAGGTCCTGGAGCATGTGTTCCTGGCCAACGGCGTCACGCCGGTCAGCGATGATGGTTTCAAGCCGCTCGACGAGAAGGCGACCACCGAGGTGCTGGAGTTCTACAAGGCTTTGGCCAAGGCTTCACCGCCCGGCGAACTCTACTGGAAACAGTCTCGCGAACTGTATTTTGCCGGCAAGACGCCGATGATCATCTGGTCGCCGTTCATTCTGGACGAGTTGGCTGGTCTGCGCGATTCCGCACCGCCAACAATCAACGACGATCCGACCTCGCGTGAGCTCGCCGGCAAGACCGATGTGGTGACATCGTTCGCCGGACCCTCGAATCCTGACGGATCGGCCTGGGCCGATGTGCGCTACTTCGGCGTGACGGCTGATGCCAACACCGATGTAGCCGCAGAGTTCGTCAAGTTCTCGGTGGATGACGGTTATACGAAAACGTTGTCGATCGCACCGGAAGGCAAGTTCCCGGTACGCCGCGGCACCGCCGACGAACCGGCCAAGTTCGTTGAAGCCTGGTCAAAGCTGCCGGTCGGCGTCGATCGCAAGGCACCGTTGTCGGATCTCTATCCGGCGGAAACGGTGACCCGCATTGTCGGCGGTCTGGAGAGTGGTAATCGCTGGGGTGTATCCGAGGGTCAGCTGAGCCTGGCATCCAAGATCATCAACAGCCAGATCATCAATCGTATCGTCCGTGAGTACATCGACGATGAGATTGATGCGGCGACCGCTGTCGCAAAACTCAATGAAGAGCTGGCCAAGGTTAACTGACCAGCGTTTAGTCCCCGGGGGCGGAGTGCGCTTCGCCCCTGATTGATCCCGTCGCCCGCAACATTTCGGAACACCGTTATGGTTTCAGCTGCACCCCCCAAGGGTATCGGCAGGATGGCTCGTCGCGAAATGCGCCTGGCTTACACCATGCTGCTACCGACTTTCCTGATCGTTCTCGCGATCGTTCTATGGCCGCTCCTCGCCAATTTCTGGATATCGGCAAAGCCGGTCCAGCTCGGTGACCTGAGGCCGGCGACACTGGTCGTCAACGAGCGGCTGCGTGGTGACCTGCAAGCGGCCGGCGATACGGGCACTCTGGAATTCCGGCTAAGGAACTCCTCCCGCGACAGCCAGATCGGCAATGCCTCCTTCACCGACACTCTGCCGGTCGGTCTGGACGCCGGTGAGCTTGATCAACGCTGCAGTCTGTCAGGGCGCCAGTTGAGCTGCGACCTTGGCGACTTGCCGGGGGCGTTTCGCGATCGCATCCGGATCCCGGTGACCGCCACGCAGCAATACATCGATGACGCACAGAACCCGCGGGATAGTAAGCCGGTGACCTCCGGCACCGCTGACAACGTGTTGACGAATTTCGAGTTCTCGGCCGAGAACTTCACCCGTGTCTTCGAGTCGCCCGAGTTCTGGCACGTGCTGCGAGTGTCGTTCTACTACACGATTTTCGGCACGATCGGCGCGCTGGTGCTGGGTCTCTTTGCGGCGCAGCTGTTGAACACCGTGTTTCCGTTTCGCGGTATCCTGCGCGGCCTGTTCCTGTTTCCGTACGTCGCGCCGGTCATCGCCGTGGCCTTTACATGGGTGGTGCTGCTGGATCCGTTTTCCGGCACGTTGAACTCGATCCTTTTGCAAATGGGCGCGATAGACAGTCCGATCAACTTCTTCGGCCAGCGTTCGATCGAGCTGAGTTTTTTCGGCATCGGTTTCGAGTTTCCGGTGGCGTTAACGACGGTCATCGCCTTTGAAGCATGGCGCTATTTCCCGCTGTCCTTCCTGTTTATTCTCGCGCGCATGCAGTCCATTTCGGCTGAAATGTACGAGGCGGCCGAGATCGACGGCGCAACACCGCTGCAGCAGTTCTGGTACATTTCGCTACCGCAATTGGTCGGCATCCTGGCTGTTCTATTCCTGTTGCGCTTCATCTGGACCTTCAACAAATTCGACGACATCTTTCTGCTCACCGGCGGTGCCGCGGGCACAAGGACATTGACCGTCGATGTTTACGAGCAGGCCTTTGCGCTCTCCAACCTGGGCGCTGGCGCCGCTGTAGCGGTGATCGTCTTCATCGTTCTGCTGCTCTTCTCCATCCTGTTTTTCACGCTCTCGCCGAAGGATGAATGATCATGCGCATCGGGACAGGATTTCTGGCCGGCGTGGTAACCGGCGCGATCTGGGGCTTTACCTGGATGATCGTGATCTCCGTCACATTCATGCTGGTCTCCGGACAGATCACGTCGCCACCGGTTGGCATCGCCACGCTTGCTGGCGCTGCCGCTGCGGCTCTGATTGCCTTCTTCCAGCCTGAGGAGCGCCGCCCAGGTGTCCATCTGGTGGCGGTCGGTCTGATGATTGTGGTGCTCGGCGGACTGACCTTTGGTATGCCACTTGGCCTGCAGCTGGGGGTCGCACCCTTCTATCAGATCATCACTCTGATCGTGCTTCTGGGTGTCATCTGGGTCTCGATCCACCTGTGCATGAACGGATTGAGTGGTGGCAACTTGCCACGCTACCACCTCGAGGTCCTTTTCATTCGCGTGATCAAGGGGCTTGGCTTCGTCATCTTCACGGTATTGGTCGCACTGCCGTTCTACGTCATGGTCATGACCAGCCTGAAAAGTCAGCAGACATTGCTCGCCAATCCGCTGGACTTCTCGCTCAATGTGCAACAGGGCGTCGGCGAACTGTTCCGCTCCTATGTCGAACTGTTCACCCAGTTCAACTTCGGAACGTTTCTGGTCAATTCTGCGATCGTATCGGTGTCGACCGTTGTTCTGACGCTGCTCTTTGCCATTCCGGGGGCGTACGCCGTCTCTCGACTGCGCTTTCCGGGGCAGGCGTTTCTGTCCCGCTCGATCCTGCTGATTTACATGGTGCCGGCGATCGTTCTGGTGATTCCGCTTTACGCCGTGTTCTCGCAATTGGGACTGCGCAATACGCTGACCGGCTTGATGATTGTCTATCCGGCGACGACCATCCCGGTGGCCCTCTACATGCTGCAGGGCTATTTCCGCGGTCTGCCGGCGGAGCTTGAGGAGGCTGGTCTGATGGACGGGCTGACCCGGGTCGGTGTGATCCTCAAGATCACGCTGCCCTTGTCGCTGCCGGCTCTGGCTTCCGTCGCACTCTACGTCTTCATGATCGCCTGGAACGAGTTCCTGTTCGCCTTCATGTTCCTGGACAATGTCGACATCTTCACGCTGTCGCGTGGTGTTGTCTCGCTGAACTCGTCGGAAGTGCCGCGGCAGCATCTGATGGCCGGCGCGGTCGTGGCGACAGTGCCGATCCTGGTCATCTTCCTGTGGTTCGAACGTTTCCTCGTTTCCGGTCTGACAGCCGGCAGTGTCAAGGGTTGACGCATGAATTCCGATTTCGCCAAACGCGCTATCCAGATCCTCGTCGACAACGACCGCGGCGGATACACCGTCCCGACCGCACGGCTCTATCCCTACCAATGGAACTGGGATTCTGCCTTTGCCGCTCTGGGTTTTTCGGCCTTCGACCGGGCTCGTGCCTGGCGTGAGCTGGAGACCCTGTTCGAGGGGCAGTGGGATGACGGCATGGTGCCGCACATCATCTTCAGGGCTGACGATCCTGACTATTTCCCGGGACCCGGGATCTGGCAGAGCGGAACCGTTCCGCCGAGTTCGGGCCACTCCCAGCCGCCGGTCGTGGCAAGTATCGTGCGCCGTTTTGTTGAGACCGGCGACGAGTCGGATCGTCGCAAGGCTGAAGCCCTGTTTCCAAAAATCCTGGCATGGCACGAGTGGTATCACGCGATGCGCGATCCCGACGGCAAGGGCGTGATCGGCATCGTCCACCCGTGGGAGTCCGGCCGCGACAATTGCCCGGATTGGGACGAAAGTCTCGGGCGCATTGTCGTCCCGGAAGATCTGGAGCGGTACGAGCGGCGCGATCTCGACAGTGTCGATGCGGATGAACGACCGACCGGGGATCAATACGACCGGTATCTGACGATCGTCAAATTCGGCCGCGAATGTGGCTGGGATCACAAGCGGATCGCTCATGAGGGGCCGTTTTTTGTGGCCGACCCCGGGGTGCATTTCATACTGTTGCGGGCCGACCGCGATTTGCTTGATGTAGCGGAGAAACTGGGTTTCACCGACCAGGCAGAGACGATCCGTGGATGGATTGACTGCGGTATCGAGGGCAGTAAGCATCTGTGGAACGACGCCAGCGGCGGTTTCTGCGCGCGCGATCTGAAGACGGGCGCGTTCAGCGACGGCATCACCAATGTATCGATGATGGCATTCTATGCCGGGGCCGGGACCAAGGCTCAACGGGCGCGCCTGATCGAACACGCGAAGGCCATCCTCGACGGCTGCAATTATGGATTCCCGAGCTGGGATCCACGCCACGCCGCCTTCGAGTCGAAACGCTATTGGCGCGGTCCGGTCTGGGCAATGGCCAACTTTCTCATCGTTCAAGGGCTGCAGGAAGCCGGCGAGACCGCGCTCGCCGAGCGCATCAAGTCGGACACGATGAGATTGATCGAGAAGTCCGGCTTCTATGAATATTTCGATCCGATTTCCGGTGACGGCCATGGTGGCCGCAACTTCACGTGGACGGCGGCCATCTATCTGATTTGGTCGCTCGACGCACAGACATCACAAGCCGCCTGAGCAGGAGAAGGGCATGGGTTCCATCAAGCTTGAAAAAGTCGAAAAGTGGTTTGGCGACGTCCAGGTCATCAAGGGTGTCGATCTGGATATCGGCGATGGAGAGCTCGTCATCTTCGTCGGTCCGTCCGGCTGCGGCAAATCCACCTTGCTGCGAATGATCTCCGGACTTGAAGAAACAAGCCGCGGAAAGATTCTGCTGGACGACGCGGACGTCACCGACAAGCTGCCATCGGAGCGGCAGCTCTCGATGGTGTTCCAGTCCTACGCACTCTATCCGCACATGACCGTCGGCGAAAACATGGGCTTCGGCCTCAAGACCGCCGGCGCCTCAAAGGCTGAAATTGCCCGCAAAGTGGACGGCGCGGCCAATGTCCTCAAGCTTGAGGACTATCTGGATCGCAAGCCGAAGGCTCTGTCGGGTGGTCAGCGCCAGAGGGTTGCCATCGGCCGCGCGATCGTGCGCGAACCCAAGGGGTTCCTGTTCGATGAACCGCTATCCAACCTCGATGCTGCGCTGCGCGTCGAAATGCGTTTCGAGATTGCCAAGCTGCACGATGATCTCAAGACCACCATGATTTACGTCACACACGACCAGGTCGAAGCGATGACGCTCGCCGACAAGATTGTGGTGTTGCGGGCAGGCGAGATCATGCAGGTCGGGTCACCCCGCACGCTCTACGAACGGCCGGACAACCTGTTCGTCGCCCAGTTCATTGGCAGCCCGAAGATGAATGTGTTCGAATGCTCGACGGACGGCGAGACGTTCACGCTACCGGGGCAGGGCAGCGGTCAATTCGGCCCGCATGCCACGGGGCGAAGCGCCGTCAAACTCGGGATACGACCCGAGCACATTGCCGTCACCGAAGCAGGGCAGGGACACTGTACCGGCAAAGTCGAGGTCGCGGAGTATCTGGGCTCCGATACATTCCTTTACGTGTCCTGCGAAAACCTCGGGACCCTGACCGTACGTACGCAAGGGTCAGCGCCCGATCACAAGGGTGAAACGGTCGGCCTGAAATTCGAAGAGGAAAACATCCACTTCTTTGACGATCAGGATCTTGCGATCCACGGATAAGAACCGGGCGCCTTGGCGCTCGTCTACTTTTCGACGAACGCCTTTTCGATGAGAAAGCTGCCGAGATTGGCACGGGTGCCCTCGGTGAAGCCCCGGGTCTCGAAGAACGCGCGGGTGTCTTCAAGCATTTTGGGCCCGCCGCACAGGATCGCCCGGTCTGTCTCGGTGTCGATCGGGGGCAGCCCGACATCCTCGAACAGCTTACCGCTTTCCATTAGTGCGGTGATGCGTCCGTTGTGGCGGAACGGCTCTCGGGTGACCGTCGGATAGTAGATCAACTGATCGCGCACCATTTCACCGAGATACTCATCGTTCGGAAGCTCGCTGGTGATGTAGTCCTGGTAGGCCAGGTCCTCGATGAACCGGACGCCGTGCACCAGAACCACCTTCTCGAACGCCTCGTAGACGCTTGGGTCCTTGATCAGGCTCAGGAACGGTGCCAGACCGGTTCCGGTGCCCAAAAGGTAGAGGTTCTTGCCGGGCAGCAGATTGTCGGTAACCAGGGTTCCCGTCGGCTTTGTGCCGATCAGCACCTGTTCACCGGTCTTCAGGTGTTGAAGGCGCGACGTCAGCGGGCCGTCCGGCACCTTGATGCTGAAGAACTCCAGCGTCTCCTCATGGTTGGCACTGGCCATCGAATAGGCGCGCAGCAGCGGACGCCCATCGACCTGCAGACCGACCATGGTGAACTCGCCATTGCGGAAACGGAACCCGGCATCCCGGGTGGTCTTGAAACTGAAAAGCGTTTCGTTCCAGTGGTGAACGGACAGGACCGTTTCCTCGTTGAAGCTCTTCATGACTAACTCCATGGCGGTCCGGGCGATCGCCGGCAAAAACCGCGTATGATTGCGGGGGTCTAAAGTTGACCCCTCCATTCCAGATAAGCTGATACCAGCTATTCCAGAACTGGGCGAAGCTGGAAAGAAAAATCCGTCCTACCGACCGCGTCTCACGGGGAAAATTTTTGCGGAGATGCGGGGTGGGCGTTTTGAACCGCCGTTCAATCGGTTTCCCGGGCCTTGGGCAAGCCAATCCGCTGGAGCTGTATATCAGATGTATTCTCTGGAAGCGACGCCCCGGGGGGCGCCACTTCGCCCTGCATCAAACGCTGGCGTATACTGCCTTTTCGTAATCGCGGTAGAGCGCGATCGCCTCGACATCGACGAATGGAAGGATCTGATGCAGGATCACGCCAGCGATCTCCGCCGATGGATCCCACCAATAATAGGTGTTGGCCAAGCCGGCCCAGCAGTGGCTGCCGGGGTTCCGCATGCCCGCTTCCTGTTCCATGTTCGTGACAAATCCGAGGTTGTGCTTCTTCGGCATGCCCGGGAAGAACTCCGCATCATTTGAAAGCGACGGAATTGCGGTGTGCATCATACCGACTTTCAGGTCGCCGATATGGTTCCCTGTCATCATCGCAACCGACTCAGGCTTGAGGATTTGCGCGCCATTGTGGCTACCGTCCTTCAAAAGCGCCTGAAGATATTGCAGATAGTCTGCTGCTGTTGAGTAGAGGCCATGGCCGCCACAATACATGCCGGGTTCCGGCGGCAGGTCCAGATCGATAGGCGTCAGCACACCGTTCTTATCTCTTTGATGGATGGTTGCAAGGCGAGTGCGCATCTCGTCGGTGGCATGGAAATCCGTGTCTTTCATGCGAAGTGGATCAAAGATGTTTTCCTTGCAGAAATCCCGCAATGATTTGCCGCTGACCGCTTCGACCACCATGCCCAGCCAGTCGATGTTGGTGCCATACTCCCACTGGGTACCCGGATCGAAAAGAAGCGGATAGTTGAGTGCATCGCGGCTACAGGTCAGGATCGAATCGACACCTTTCACCTCGATGTATTTTGCCGTTTCCGGGCTCCAGATTTCGTAGGCCAATCCGGCTGTATGCGTGGCCAGATGCCGGATGGTCGCCTTGGTTCTGGGCGCGCGGGTGATCGGTGTATCGCCGTCGAATCCTTCCAGGACAACCTTGTCCTTCCATTCCGGCATGACCTCTTCAACCGGGGTGTCGAGACCGAGCTCGCCTCGTTCGATCAGCTGCACGGCAGCGGTTGTCGCCACTGCCTTGGTCATCGAGAAGATGCGAAACACCGTATCGTCGGTCATTCCCGCATCTTCCGACAGGTTCCGCTTTCCGAAAGCGCCTTGATAAAAAATCTTATTCTTGTTGGCGGCCGCTGCGACAACGCCTGGTACTTTGCCGGCTGATGCCGCGGCACCCAGAACCTGATCCATTATTGACATGAGTTCCTCCCTTTCATTTCGACACGCGCGAGTGCGCAGTGCGGGGAGGTTAGAACACCGGTGTTATCGGCGTGTTTGCCAGTTCAGCGGAAATGTTAGATGAGTGTTAGGCCCGATGGCGAAGTTGAAACGTTCTTTGTTCCGGGTCAATTGCGATCGCCCGCGACAGACCTAACTCTTCGGCCATATGTCCGACGGTCTCCAGCACCAAGTTGTCCAAACGTGCGAAGGTGCCGGAACACCGGGCCAAAGGAGTGCAGCCTCTCAGTACCAATCCATCGCGCGCGGGTAACAGCACAACGGGCGATGGGCGCCCATCAGTGAGGAAAAGTCCGGAGCAAAAGAGCCCGCTCCAGAACAGCAGTTGCGATGTTCCCGGAGCAAGCACTGCGTCTTTCATCTGCCAGTCTTTCGAAAATTCGAGGTCCACTCCCGCCGCGTGCCCCAAATCAAGTGCGACCTCGAAAAACAGTGAAGATCGCGTTCGTTGCGGAGCATTCTCTGGCGTGGTGTGAATATCGTGGAGGAGGCGGCAAAGCAGTTGGGCAACCCGCAAGTTGCCCTGGGCGGCCTTCAGGATCGCCGGGTCGGCAATAGTGGACATCAGCCCCAACCCAAGTGCCTCCAATACTTCAGACAAAGCCAAGGGCAGGGGTTCAACGATAGTGTTTCGTTTTTCCTGCCGGTCCTGAGACTGGATCAGAAGGCTCGCCAGGCGCGAGGCATCCCGCAAAGCTTCCGCAGCCCCGTCCGAGGAGGGGGGTGGCTCCCGGAAGTACATTCCGACCGTGCCGGTGACACGCTTTGGTCCGATCTTGATTGGGTGGGACCAGCAGGCGCGTAGCCCACTTTCGAGGGGAAGTCGTCGATAGGCCTCCCAGCGGGAATCGGTCGAAATGTCGTTGATGCGAACTTGCCGTCCCGTCCATGCGGCTGATCCACAGGAGCCGACATCACTGCCAATCGGTATCTCGCGAAACACCGGACGCATGGCTCGTGGCAGGCTGGGTGCTGCACACTGCACCAGACGTTTTTGAGGGGTCAAACGATAGATTGAGAGAACAATACCGGGGACAGCCTTCTCAGAGAGATGACAAAGAGATTTGAACTGAGCAGCACTTTGGTGCGGAACCAACTCCATCTTCCCAGCCTATTTATCCGCTCACTTGGTTTTCCAGTACGTACCCTTGTCCCCGACGGGTCAAGATTTTCAGATCGAGGTCTTCCTGCCCCAGTTTTCTGCGGATGTTGCAGATGTGGTAGTCAATGGTGCGATCGGACACATCCGAACCAATACCATAAACCGTGTCCAGCAAATTGGCTCGTGATTGAATGCGTCCTGGCGCTGATGACAGCGCGCGAAGTATCTCGAATTCCAGATGAGACAAAGGCAGGAGCGCTCCGCTCGGCGTCTCCAAACCGGATCGCTCAGCATCCAGCTGACAGTCAAAGATCCTGGAGTTCGTTGTTTTGGAGGTCCGGTTGGTCTCCGGTGTCACTCGCCGTGCTATGACATCCAGTCTTGCACAGAGTTCGACTGGATCCAGCGGAGTGAGCAAAAAGTCGGTTGCCCCCAATTCCAGGGTTTTGATCAATTCGGGTTTGCGAGATGGCGGTCCCATGACAACGACCACGAGCTGGCGTGCCAACTCTTCGATGTCACGCGTTTCGAGGAGCGAGATATCTGTGATCACGACGTCGCAGGCTTCGGGCCGTACCTGGTTCAACTGACACTCAACCCAGCCACGCGAGGCGATCAATTGCCCGATCGCATCCGCCGTGACTTCGTTTTTGCAATTATGCGCAACACGCACCGATTGACCTCCTGGCTGGGTCCATCAGCAAACAGAAAGACCAAAATCATGTCAAACAGACTTGGTTCCAAGCCGAGTGTTTGTGCTGGAGCATTCCGTGTCTTCGACGCTGCAAAAGGGAGTGGTTCAAGATCCGGCCGCCGCTGGCTGCTCGTTCGGTAACAGATCAAGCAGTCCGCCATCGATACGACGGCGCAGGTGCCGGTCTACCGCCTCGCGGTCCTCGCATTCGTAATAGGCGCCTTTGCAGGCCTGCTTCAGCGTGGCCAGGTCCTCAAAAACATCGGAACCGGGAATACCGGCTGCCTGAAGAAGGTCCGTGCCAAGGTAGCCGATATCGATGCTTGCCTCGTTTTCAGGAGCGGGCTTCGGCGGCGAAGTGCCCGCGGAAGAGGTAAGCGTGTAATAGGTCCTGTAGGCGACTGATCCCGGACGGGTGAGCGGATTTGCCTCTTCCAGTTCCTCAATCAGCGGCATCGTCGCGCTGCCCTGATGATCACCGAATGACATCAGCACAATCCCGCGTTCGGTTGCGTCGGCCCTTACCTGTTGTGCAAAGTCTGCGTAGTCCCGGCGTCCAATCAGAACTCTGCGCCAGTACTCGGCGATCTTCTTGTTTGGGTGGAACGGCTCGCCGGGCAGGATGATGTCCGGCTCTTTCCGCTTGTCGTAGGGCGAGTGGGCAAACATCGTCTGGACATAAAGAAACAACGGGCGATCGTCTTCCAGCCTGTGCTTGCGGATCTCTTTCAGAGCCGTTTCGAAATAGAAGTTGTCCCGCATATGCCGCTTCGGCGCTTCGATATCGAGCCTGTCGAGAACGGTTTCGAAGCCGATGGAGCTAAGGAAGGGGCCTTCGTTGACGAAGTGGTAATCCAGCGACAGGATCGCCATGGTGTGGTAGCCGCAATCGGCAAGGATTTGGGGTAGGGCGCCCTTGACCGAATCCTGCAGGGTCATGGTCAGGTACGGATTACGCCAACCGAAATCCATCGCGGAAAGTCCGGTCAGAAACGACAAACCGGTGATCCATGTGCCGCCGCCGAAGACCTCGACATTCAGCGGGTTCAACGTCTCGCCATCGGCAACCATTGCGGCCGCCATGTCGTCGCGGCTCTCCAGTTGCGGAAAATATTCCGGGCTGGTCTGCGTCTCTTCCAGCACCACCATGATATCCGGTAAATCGCCGTCGCCACACTTTGCCGCGCCGGAGAATGGCGCTTGCGGAGGCAACTTCGACAGTCGCCTTTCGAGCTCGTTTTCGACGAACATGTATTCGAGATCGAGCAACGAAACGAAGAACGCGGTCACATGTCGACCGGCAAGATAATAGAAGTGGCGCTGGCGCTCGTAAGCGTCGGCTGGGAAGGTCAACGGCAGTAAGACCGTAGCGGCCAGCAGCACCAGAATCCGTTTAGGACCGTTCAGTCTGCGCGGACGATCCAGCCGGTACATGATGAATGCCGAATAGGAAAGCAACGCCATCAAAAGCAGCACCGGCAGAACCAGATGCGGATAGCTGTCGAACAAAAACGTGACCGCGTCACCGTCCAGGAACACCATGTCGTAGAAGTGTAGGGAGAACCCCTTGTTCTTGAACTTTATGACGGAAATAATCGACAGAATGCCTACCACCATCCAGCCGCAGCACACTGAAAAGGTCAGCCTTCGGGTGAAAACAAAAAACACAACGGCAACCAGCAAGGCTGTCGCCAGCACAAAAGGCAGGCTCTCGAAGCTGTTTTCGACCGGCGGAAGCACGGAAAGCAGCGCCACGGAAATAGCGATAGGCATCAATGGATGAACCCACCACCGCCGCAGTCGCGCGAGTTTCCTTTTGTACCGTTGTCGAGTTCCGGAAAATGCAGTCATTACCCGGTTTTAAGGTGGGCTGGCTGCCGAACAAGTTAAACCTCCGTTAACCATTAACGGATGTGGTAAACAACGAGAGACATTTGCAAACAATGGGCTGTTGGCCGGACAGGATCTGCTCCGGGTAGTTGGTTTGGAGTCGGCCCTCGAACTCATCGACCGTTTGGCTTCATTTGTCGCCGTTATGGCCTCACCGTAGATTACTGCTACGCAATCTCAATTCTTTTGGATTTTGGATACAATATCCTGTATTGGAGACTGTCAGAGGCTGTCTTTCACGCAAAGGATCGGAAAAACCATGTCGAACACCGTCTTCCAAGGCACCATGCCGGCCCTCATGACCCCCTGCAACAGCGATCGGAAGCCCAATTTCGATGCGCTCGTGAAGAAGGGCAAGGAGATGATCGATGCCGGGATGTCTGCGGTCGTCTATTGCGGATCCATGGGGGATTGGCCGCTGCTATCCAACGAAGAGAGGATGGAAGGGGTCGAACGGCTCGTCCAGGCTGGGGTTCCCGTTGTCGTTGGGACTGGTGCGATCAACTCGAAGTCGGCCGTGGCGCTGGCAGCACATGCGCAAAGGACCGGTGCGACCGGGCTGATGGTCATCCCTCGCGTCCTGTCCCGTGGACCATCTAAAGATGCGCAACGCAACCACTTCAAGGCGATCCTGGAAGCTGCACCCGATGTGCCAGCCATAATCTACAATAGCCCTGTATACGGCTTTTCTACCAAGGCCGACCTGTTCTTCGCATTGCGGGCAGAGCATCCGAACCTTGTCGGCTTCAAGGAGTTCGGCGGCCCGGCCGACCTGCGCTATGCCGCCGAGCACATCACGTCTCGCGACGATCAGATAACGCTGATGGTGGGTGTAGACACGGAGGTCTATCACGGCATTGTCAACTGCGGAGCAACGGGTACGATCACCGGAATAGGCTCTGCTTTGCCAAGGGAAGCGTTGCTGCTGACCGCCCTGTCGCTGAAAGCAGCCAAGGGGCACGCCGAGGCTCGCCAGCGCGCGCGGGAACTGACCGAAGCGATGCAGGTCCTGGCTAGCTTTGATGAGGAGACGGATCTGGTGCTTTATTACAAGCATCTGCTCGTCTTGAACGGTGATGACGACTATCGGCATCACTTCGTCGAAACCGATGCGCTGAGTGATGCGCAACGCAACTATTGTGAGACGCAATACGAGCTTTTCCGGGACTGGTTTGCGGATTGGTCGCGCCAAGGTGGGGTTATCGCTGAATGCATGTCGTAGACAGCCATACCGGTGGCATGCCGACCCGTGTCATTCTGGACGGCGGGCCGGATCTGGGTTCTGGTTCGCTGGACGAACGGGCTCGGCGTCTCTGGCGTGAGCATCGGGATTTTTGCGCTGGTGTTCTGAAAGAACCTCGCGGCAAACCAGGCATGGTCGCAGCTCTTCTGGTTCCCCCGGACGACCAAAACTGTAGCACCGGTGTGATCTACTTCGACGCCAGCGCTGTCCTCGGCATGTGCGGGCATGGGACCATCGGCCTGGGCGTGACGCTGGTTCACCTGGGTCGAGCAAAACCGGGGCCGCTCCGGGTCGATACGCCCGTTGGCCCGGTCGACATGAACATTCTCGACGCCGAGACGGTTCAAGTCACAAACGTCGAAAGCCGCTGCGTTCGGCACAATGTGACGATCGAGACCGCAAATCATGGATCATTCACGGGCGATCTGGCCTTTGGCGGCAACTGGTTTTTCATTGTTGAAACCAGCCCCCTCCCGGTCGAACCGAAAAACATCCCGCAGCTGACGAATATTGCCATCGACCTGATGGAGTCTTGCATCCGCAACGGGTTGACCGGCGAACGGGGAGAGAACGTCGATCACGTAATTTTCCAGGACGCATCTTCGAAACCGGATGTGCACAGCCGTAACTTTGTTCTTTGTCCGGACTATGAATATGACCGCTCGCCTTGCGGTACCGGAAGCTCCGCGCGATTGGCGTGCCTTGCCGCGCGCGGACAACTGGGGCCGGGGGAAGAGATCATTCAGGAGAGCGTCATCGGCAGCGCCTATCGGCTGCAATATCGAACCGGCTCAAATGGCGGGGTCGTGCCCACCATCACTGGGCAGGCGCACGTGATGGCGGAAGGCCGACTGCTCTTCCATGCTGGCGATCCTTACAACGCCGGCATCGTCTGATCGACAAGCGCCCGTCGGTGTTGTGACAGCTATCAACCACTCTTCAGGGCGCAAAGCTCCTCATAAAGCGATTTGGGAACCTCAGCATAGCCTCGGGCCAGGTTGCGTGCTCGCGCTTCGAAGCGCCGTTGTGAGGGCAAACGTGCGCCTTGATCGATTATGTCGGCAAACAGGCGTTCGGCACGGGCGTCGGCCTGATCTGTCTGCCCGCCGCTCAGATGCGTCGGGTCAAAGGCCAGAATGATCTCTCCATGATACGGAGCACCGGCGCGCCCTTGAGCGAACTCCATGCTGTCTTGGCTGGTCAGGTCGTCGATCAGGGGGCCAGCCATCAACTCGATCATGATGGAGAGGGCCGATCCTTTGTAGCCGCCAAATGTCAACATTGCCCCTTCCAGGGCAGCCTGAGGATCTCGAGTTGGCGCGCCGTCCTTGTCAACGGCCACACCATCAGGAAGCTGTTTGCCTGCGCGCAGGTAAAGCTCGATTTCGCCGCGTGCAAACCCGCTTGTCGCAAAGTCAAAGGTGAACGGATCTTTTCCTCGTCGCGGCCACGAAAATGCCAGTGGGTTGGTGCCCAAAGTGCCTCGCCGCCCGCCAGCCGGCGCGACCCAAGCGTGGCTCGGCACCATGGCCATGGCCGCAAGCCTCTGCTGCGAAAGGCGCTCGACCTCTGGCCAGAGAGCCGAGAAATGAAAGCAGCGGTTGATTGCCAGGGCGGCGATACCGTGTTGCCGGGCTTTCTCAATCAAAAGAGGCAGGCCCGCTTCAAGGGCCAGCAAGGACATGCCGCCTTGAGCATCAATGCGCACGACGGCTCCGTCCTGGGAAACAACCTTCGGCGATGCGTCACCTGAAACCAGGCCGGACTCCATGGTTTGCGCGCACATCATCAAGCGAAAAAGCCCGTGAGACTGGCAATCATCCATCTGGCAGCGTTGGAGCGTGTCTGCGATTGCAGCCGCGTGATCCTCGCCGAAACCGCACGTCGTGAGTACCTCGCAACACAGTTCGACCATCTGTTGCGGTGTCAGCTTCACCAGGTCGGTCATCAAGTGGTTCCTCTCTCAATGGATTGGATACAAAATCTGTCAGCAAATTGCCGTCTGGATCCGTTGCTCAAACTAAGCCGCTTTATCCTTAGGAATAAAGGCAAAAAGTGACGTTGTATCCAAAATACAATCGCGTATTGTGCCGGCATGACCATTCGAAGAGCGCTTGTGCGCAAATCCATCCCCGACGCGATTGCCGACGATTTGCGGGACCGAATTCTCAGCGGCGAGTTGCGGGAAGGCGAGCCTATTCGGCAGGAAACCCTGGCGGCCGAATATGACGTGTCGCGGATGCCGGTGCGCGAGGCGCTGAAACGGCTCAACGCCGAAGGGCTTGTCCAGTGGGAAAACAATCGCGGCGGAACCGTCACGAAGCATTCATTGTCCGAGATTGCCGAGATTTTCGATCTTCGAACCCTGCTTGAAGTCGAGTTGTTTCGGGAAGCGATCCCGAAGATGGTCACCGCTGATTTTGAACGTTGCGAGGGCCTGCTCAGTGAACTGGAGAGCTCTTTTGAAGACGGCGACATCGCCCGTTGGGGTGACTTGAACCACCGGTACCATTCGGCCCTTTACAGCGCAGCCAATCGCCACCTGACGAACGATCTGTTGGACCGGATCAATATGCAGGCGGATCGGTATGTGCGCATGCACCTGAGCGTCATGAAACACCGTGCGCCTGCACACGAAGATCACCGCGGTCTGTATCTGTTTGCCCGAAACGGCGACATAGAGAAGGGATGCGGCCTTCTCAAAGAGCATATTCAGCGCACAAAAGCGCAACTGCTCGATCTCATCGCTGCAAAGCGTAGCGCCGAGGAGTGATGGCGTTTGCCCGTAGTTGCAAAGTCGTCGATTCCGAAGAATCGACGACTTGCATGGAGTGTTCTGTGACTTAACCGCGTCTGTTGCCGCCTTGTGGCCGTTTTTGGCGCGGCTGGACGGCCTTTGGAGGACCGCCTCTTTGCCTTGGCTGAACCGCTCTTGGCTGATCGTTCCGCGGTTGGCGCGGCTGTGCCATGTGCGGCGGATTGGCCCGTGGCTGCCGGGGTTTGACCACCGACGGTGGATTGTTGCGCGGCAGACGTGGCTTGACCACCTTGGGTGGATTGGCGCGGGGCGGCAATGGCTGCACCGCTTTCGGACGGTTCGGCCGCGGCGGTGTAGCCCTTGGGGGCGGCAGAGGCTGAACGGCTCGAACCCGCGGCGGCGGCTTATAGTAGCGATCCCAATTCCGATACCAGGGACGGCCATAATAGTAGCGATCCCAGTAGTTGCGATTGAACACAACGACTGTCAGGCCGATACTCGGCGCGATGGCAGGGGTCAGGATGCGTGGCTGTCCCTGGTAGTTGACCTGGATGTAGGAAGACGACATCCAGCCGCGCTCCGCACCCCAGGAAACGTCGCACCAGTTGTAGCCATCGAGGCACCCGTAGGTGGTGATGGGTGAACCGTTCGGTACGGTGAGGACCACGGGATAGCTCGTGCCCGGACCCGCGCGCAGGTTCACATTTGCCGTCGTGTAACTCGGTGTCGCTGCTTGCGCTGCCCCTGCGAGTGCAGAGACCCCGACGATCGCAAGCAAACCGGTCAAGAGTCGTTTGTACATTGTCTGACCCATCTCGTTGCTCAATTGCCGTCGAGGTGGGAATCGATTGTGACCGTTTGGCGGCAGATCGCCTACGACTTTTGATGTAGAATTCGGGGTCCAGTGGAGCCCGGCAAAACCGCCGCGACACGTGGGCGTTTTGCGAACGGCAGGTCAGCAGCAGGCATCCGGTCGCGACCGCCCCACAGCAGCCATCCCCTACCGCGGATCGCCGGTTCCAGAGCCTGCATGCTGTCCACCCCGCCGCATCTCGAAAGAGGCGGCGGTGATCTCTCATTCAGCAATAAAAGCAACCCGGAGAAGGGGCAAGCTCATCTTTGATTTACCATGAATTTCAAGGGTTAATGGCGGATCGCTCAGCCTCCGATAAGGCTGCCGTAGCGCTCCCTGCCGATGTTGGAGCCACAGGCAAGAACGCAGACGTTGCGATCGGCAAGGTCGGATTGAAGTGGTCCTGACACGGCTGCGAGAGCGGCAGCACAGGCCGGTTCGACCATCAGGTTCAATCCATCGCGCATCAGTTTGGCAGCGGCGATAATGACATCGTCCGGGATCCGAACAACACGGTCAACATGGGTTTGAGCGACGCCGAACGAAAAGGGCAGTGCGCGCGGCGAGCCAAGGCTGTCGGCGACCGTCTTGACTTGCTCAAGTTCAACGGGCTCTCCAACCTCGAAGCTTCGATAAAGGCTATCCGCTCCGGTGGGCTCGACGCCGACAATTTCGCATTCTGGCCGCGCTTGTTTGACCGCGGCTGCCAGTCCGCCGATGAGGCCGCCGCCACCGACCGCTACGACCATCAAGTCGATCTCGGGAAACTCCTCGGCGATCTCCGCCCCCAGCGTGGCCGCACCCAGGGTCATATGCTCACCCTCGAAGGGGTGCATGATCGTTGCGCCTTCGGTTTCTGCAATCCGGTTCATTTCGGCGAATGTTGCAGCAATGCTGTCAGCGAGGATGACCCGTCCGCCGAGCGCACGGCACGCTTCAACGCGCGCCGGATCAGTTGCCTTTGGAACGACAAGCGTTGCGTCGATGTCCTGCTGTTGCGCCGCCCAGGCCACGGCCAGGGCATGGTTTCCACCGCTGGCCGCCACCACACCAGCCGAACGTTCCGCTTCACTCAACTTGTCGATCCCCAGCAGATTGCCGCGTGCCTTGAAAGAGCCTGCATGCTGGAAGAGCTCAAGTTTGACGGCTGCCTGCCGCGCCAGAGAAAAGGGTCTGGCGATCGGGTCTGTCTGCAAGGCAAGCATCGGTGTCTTGACGATCCGCCGCTCAAGTGCCGCGCGCGCCTGGGCGATCTGCTCAGGGGAAGGGAATTGCTCAGTCATTTTATCCGGTTTGCTAGGTGTTCGGGCGGACGCCCGCAACAGGAATAAGGACCTTAATTCATCAGGCAAAAATTGCCCATCCCTTTCGCAAAGACCGCTCCAGGTTCTATGTTGGCGGTGCAAAGAACCGGCGCGTCGTCTCATCGGCCGGGAAATAGGCTTCAATGCGCGTTTCCTGAAGCGTGATGTCAAGCGGCGTTCCAAGTGTTGCGATGGTCGAGAAGAAGCTCAAGGCAACACCGTCTTTCTCGAAGTCAACGGTCAGTATAGGCGGTTGCCAGTGTCCGGGCTGGTACTTCTTCCAACCGGACGGCACACCGTCATAGCTTTCAATTTCACGCAGCAGATCGCCGAGAGGGCCATCGACGCCGCGCGACAGTGCCTCCGCGTGCAGATGCCGCAGGAAGAAGGGCGCGATGTCGTGCCAATTGCTGATATGCCGTCGCACGCCTTCTGGCGAGAAAAGACTTCGAAGAATATTGCCGGCGATCGCCGGCAGGTCTTCCGGCTTGACTGCATCGAACAGAAATCCCTGAAGGCGTGCCGCGCCGTGATTGGCCCTCACGACGTTGAAGAGGCCGTCAACGACCATGGCAGGATACGGTTCCTGCTGGCTGAGCATCATGTCGAGAGCCTGATCGACCGCTGCAAGCTCCGGCTCGCTCAGCGCTGTTTCGCGATATTCCGGCGCGTAACCGGCGGCGGTCAGGAGGCTGTTGCGGTCGCGCAGCGGAATGTCGAGCGCTTCACAGATTTGCAACACCATCGGTCTGCTCGGCGCACTTCGGGCCGATTCAATGAAACTGATGTGTTTTTGGGAAACATCGCAGCGCAGGGACAGCTCCAATTGGCTGACATTGCTGCGAGCCCGCCAGGATTTCAGCAGGCGGGGAAGATCGTCTGTCCGCATGGTCCTCTCCATTGACCGGTCCATTCTTGCCATTGCCCACCTCAAAACAACTACCCGACAGGTAATTGCGGCTATTCCCTCAATGCTTAGGTTTCCGGCTCAACATCAAGCCAGCAAAGGAGCTGAACATGGCTTTGTATCAATCCAACGCTCGTCTTTTGCGCATGGCACTTTATGCCAATGGCGCATTTTCGCTGCTGACCGGTGCCGCCTGCCTGCTGGCGCCGGACAGCATTGCCCGATGGATCTTCGCATCGGAAAGTCCCCTGTTTCGGCTTGCGGCACCTGGTCTTGTGCTTGAATTGGGCATCGGCCTGCTTGTCTTCGCCGCGTTTGTTCTGTGGACGGCCAGCCGGTCGGTGATCAGCCAATTAACGGCCAAAATCATCACCGTGATGGATGTCGGCTGGGTGCTCGGCAGCGCTGCGCTGCTGCTCGTCACGCCTGACCTGTGGACATCCGCAGGGGTCTGGACCGTTGCGGCCGTGGCGGTTGCAGTTGGTCTTTTCGCCATGGATCAGGCGATCGGGTTGGCTGTGCTCTACCAGGGGCACAACAAAATCGAGACCAACTGGGATGACGGCCGCTTGGTCATGACGGCCAGCGGACAGACGTCAGCCGCTCCAGAGCGGGTTTGGAGCGTGATGACCGATCACGAAGGCTACGCCGTTGTCGCCGACAATCTATCGAAAGTGGAGGTGCTCGACGGCACTGGCGCGGACACACAACGCCGCTGTTTCGACACACGCGGGCGCGGCTGGACGGAAAATTGCATCCTTTGGGACGAGGGAAGAGCGTTTGCCTTCCGCGTCAACACCGAGGCTCCGGATTATCCCTATCCGATTGCCCAATTGATGGGCGAGTGGTCATTGTCGGCGGATCCGGAGGTGACCCGCATCCACATGCGTTTCGAGATTTCGCCCAAAGACGGACTGCTGAACGGTCTGATGCTCCGCCTGATGGTCGGACCCTTCGCCAGAACATGCGATCGACTGTTGATGAACTGGATCGCTGTCATGGAGGATCGTCAGATGGCGTCGATTGAAATCGAGGCCGCGCAAACCGAGGCTGGTGTCGCCCAGGCAGCCTGAACCACAGCATCGTCCTCGGGTCCGTCAGGTTGAACGGGCCCGATGGCTTGAGGCAACGCGCTCGATGAAATTGACAGCATTGGCGACACCGTCCTCTTGGGCAAGGCCGGCAGCGATGGCTTCGGCCTTTTCTCGCATTCCGCTGTTCGAGACCAATTGGTCCAAAGCCGGCATCAGGGTTTCTGCGCGGACATTCTTTTGGGGTTTGGGCTCCGGGCCAGCGCCAGACAATTGAACCGTTCTTCCCCAAAACGGCTGGTCGGCGAAGAACGGGCAGATCAGCGTCGGCTTGCCGGCACGCAGCCCCGCGGCCGTACTGCCGGCACCGCCGTGGTGGACAACGGCAGCCACACGCGGAAACAGCCAGTCATGCGGTGCCTCATCGATCCTCAGGATCGTGCTCGGAAGGTCGACAGTGTCCAGGCCGCCCCAACCGGTTGCCAGTATGCCCCGGTGCCCGCCGCGGCGAAGCGCTTCGACAAAGGCCTCCGTCAGCCGCTGTGGGTCGCGGCCCGACATGGAGCCGAAACCGACATAGATCGGCGGCGGACCGGCCTCCAGAAAGTCCGTCAGCTCAGATGGCGGTTTCCAGTCTTCCTTTGCATCGAGAAACCAGTAGCCGGCCGCAATAGCTGTATCCGGCCAGTCGGTTGGCTCCGGCAACACGTAACGGCTGAAGGCGTGCAGAGCGGGAATTGGTCGTCCAGCCTGGTCGTGCAGCAGCGCGAGATTGGTGCGCGGTGCCGGCGTGTTCGTCCGACGTCGCCAGGTGCGAACATATTTTCCGGCAAACGCCCTGATCATCACGTGGACGATTTTGTATGTGAGCCGATTGTACCACCCGCCAAGCGGAAGGGCCGGAAATCCCATGCAGGGATATTCGCCCGTTGGCACCAGAAAGGGCAGGGGTGATGCCATTATGCCGGGAATTTGGAGCTTTTCGGCAATGGCTGGACCAAGGAGGGCTTTCGGGTGAAAGCAGACCAGGTCAGGCATGACCTCCTGGGCCACATCCCAACTCTGATCGACGGCCCGCTGTTGTATGGGTGATATCTGACGCGCCAGTCGGATATTGGCCAGGACGATCTTGAGGATGCCGCGGGTGTCCTCCATCAGAGCCTTGCCCTGATCGGAATCGACGATTTTCAGCAAATCGTCACTGATAAACCCATAAGCGAGGCCATGAGATTCGATGAAGCCCTGAAACCGGGAGCACGTTGCAACAGTGACATCGTGGCCGGCCGCCTTCAGGCCTTGACCCAAAGCGACGAAGGGCTGCACGTCGCCGCGCGAGCCAATGGTTAGAAGAAGGATTTTCATCGATTGCCGCCCATCGAGACCACTCCTGATTGCAAGTAGGCGGTTCCTTGCAAAGGTTCAAGCAGGCGCCTTTACTGATCGCCGCTTGACAGACGTCCGTTCGATCCTACATAGGTCCGACCGGTTTGAGGCACCCGCCGCTCGCACGCACTAGCGCTGGTGAAGTCCTCCTTGTTCCAATTCCCGACCCTTTTTTGCGGAAGCGGATCCATGGCAATGCGAGCCCCAGAATCAGAATGCTCCCGTATGAAAAGAGGCGAAGGATGACACCTACACTTCCATCAACGGAAGCGCTCAAGGAGCAGGCCAAACGGTTGCGCGCATCGCTGGATGCGTCAGGCCACAGGATCGGCCATTCCGAAGCGCTCGAAACAGTGGCCCGGCAGCACGGCTTCCGGGACTGGAACACATTATCGGCCAAAGCCCGGTCACAGCGGACGGACCCGCCGGTTCAGCTCGGCGAGCGGGTCTCTGGCCACTACCTGGGTCAGCGCTTTACCGGCCGCGTCATCGGCATCAGCAGCTTGGCGGCTGCCGATCGCTATCGGGTGACAATCCGGTTCGATGACCCGGTCGACGTGGTTACGTTCGACAGTTTCTCGTCGTTTCGTCACCGGGTGCAAACCGTCATTGACGGTTCCGGGACGGCGCCACAGAGAACTTCAAACGGCCTGCCGCATCTTCAGTTGGATCTGAAGCGGCGATAACGGCTGAACAAATGGTGCTCGGCGGATTCGGTTCCGCCGGGCACTGATGCCCTAAAGCGATGCTGCCAGCCGGCTATGCATCAGATCAGCTTGGAAGCCTTTTTGCGGAGGACAGCGAGTTAGTAGCACTGAAGAATCAGGCGCGCTTTCTCAAAATTTCTCGCTCTGAGGTCGTCTCGATGAATCCATACGTAGAGTAGACCATCGTCCCCCCACATTGGCCCATGCTCATCGTCGCTCGCGATTTGAAATAGAAAATCCCAGTCGATCGAACCCGGCTCCAGCTGTTTGGCAACCGTTTCGGAATACGAACCGTCACCCAGATACAAACCGTTCGAGACCAGCTGGCATTCCGTCTGCATGTCACCCTGGAGTGGGCTGGGCCAGCCTCCAAATCGATTACCCGACGTGGGCGAAGCGAAACCATCGCCCGATCTGTCTTGAACGTCTGTGAACCAATCGTAGTAAAGCCCTCGCTCGTCGTCATAACCCGGTAACTGCTCAAGAGCGTACAGTTGAGGCAGCATCGGCACCACTGTGGATTCAGCCTGAAGCGGGCACGCGTCCAGCACCAACTGATCTTCCAGTTCGGTCTGGAGCAACTCGAGTGGCGCTTGTCTTGGAGCGAGACTGGCCTTTGGCGAATCGTCCCAGATCAGCCGCAAACCGATTGCGTCTTCCGGAGCGTACCCCCAAGGCTGTTCTTCGATATCGTAGAAAAGCAACAACCGGCCAGAATCTGGGATATCTCGGTCAATAGCAAAATCCCTGTTTAGCGAAGATAGATCAAGTTGCGCGATGAACGACAGTGGGCGCCGAATGCTACATCGTTCAAGTTGATGTTGATGCATTTTCTTCATGTGCGCGCCGGCGTCCCAATCACCGACTTTCGACATGATCTCCCAGTTCGGATTGTAGGGCGCGCGTCTCGGCAGATCCGGGTATGGTTCTCGCCAAGGCCATTCGAGATGATCCGGTAGTTCCGGCAAACCGCCGAGCCGTGTCGAGCCCGTCAGACATTTCGTCTGGTTTGGTTCGGGTCTGAGCCACAGGGCCGGCTTGGCGGTGTTCGCAATCAGGCTGGCGAAATCCTCACTCAGACCAAAATCGCAAAGCGAACGGCGTATCTCCTGCAAGTTGTCAAACATGTTGGGCTCGGCGTTGAATACGTAAATGCACTTCTCACTGAAGTTGTACCATTTCAAGCCGCAATTGAGGTCGAAATTTGATAAAAACCGCTGCTCACTAGAGCGATGCTGCCAGCCGGCTGCCTTGGTCGATGGCCCGTTTGGCGTCGAGTTCGGCGGCCTCATCGGCACCACCGATGACATGGGTTGAAACACCGCGTTCCCGCAGGTCGGCAGCCAGGCCGTCGTCGCTGATCTGACCAGCGCAGATGACAATCGAGTCGACATCGAGCCATTGTGGATCGCGGCGCTCCTCGCCGAATGAGATCCGCAGACCTTCGTCGCCGATTTCCTCGTAGTTGACATTGCCCAGCATCTGCACGTCCTTCATCGCAAGCGATGCCCGATGGATCCATCCGGTGGTCTTGCCGAGGCCGGCACCGTGTTTCTTGGCCTTGCGCTGGAGCATGGTGATGCGGCGCGGCGATTGTTCCGGCTGTGCCCCTTCAGGCGAGAGGCCTCCGGGAGTCTGGGCCGGGTCGCCGACACCCCATTCGCGTTGCCACAGACCGAGGTCAACGGTCGGCGACACGCCCTCGTGTGCCAGGAATTCGCAAACGTCGAACCCGATGCCGCCAGCACCGACCACGGCGACGGAATCGCCAACCGGTTTTCCGTTTCGAAGCACGTCGATGTAACTGAGCACTTTGGGGTGGTCCTGGCCGGGGATTTGCGGATCGCGCGGCAGCACCCCTGTGGCAATCACGACCTCATCGAAACCGTCGCGCTGAAGCTGCTCTGCATCGACTTCCGTTTCCAACCGGACGGTCACCTGTTTCAGTTCCAGTTGGCGAACGTAATAGTCCACCAGGCCGAAGAACTCTTCCTTGCCGGGGATGCGCTTGGCCATGTTTAGCTGTCCGCCGATTTCGGCCGCCCTGTCGAACAGTGTCACCTGATGTCCGCGTTCTGCCGCGACGAGTGCCGCGGCGAGACCGGCCGGACCCGCTCCGACGACTACGACGCGTTTCGGTGCGTCCGTCGGAAGGTAATTGAGCTCCGTTTCATGGCAGGCGCGCGGATTGACCAGGCAGGTCGACAGCTTCATCTGGAAGGTGTGGTCGAGGCAGGCCTGGTTGCAGGCGATGCACGGAGTAATTTCGTCGGCCCGGTTTTCACGGGCCTTGAGAACGAATTCCGCATCGGCCAGGAATGGTCTCGCCATCGACACCATGTCGGCGCAGCCTTCGGCAAGCACGTCTTCCGCAACCTCAGGCGTGTTGATCCGGTTCGACGTGATCAGCGGGATCGACACTTCTCCCATCAGCCGCTTTGTTACCCAGGTGAAGGCGCGCCGCGGAACAGAGGTCGCGATCGTTGGAATGCGAGCCTCGTGCCAGCCGATCCCGGTGTTGATGATGGTCGCGCCGGCCGCTTCGATCGCCTTCGCCAATTGTACGACTTCAGGCCATGTTGACCCGTTCGGAACCAGATCGATCATCGACAGGCGATAGATGATAATGAAGTCTTCCCCGACCGCCTGGCGCACCCGTCGAACAACCTCCACCGGCAACCGCATGCGGTTTTCATAGGCGCCGCCCCAGTCGTCGGTCCGTTTGTTGGTGTGGGTGACCAGGAACTGGTTGATGAAATAGCCTTCGGATCCCATGATCTCGACGCCGTCGTAGCCGGCCTCGCGTGCCAAAGCTGCGCAGGTAGCGAAATCCGCTATCTGCTTCTCAATGCCGGACTCGTCCAATTCGATCGGCGCAAAGGGTGAAATGGGTGATTTGACGGCCGACGCCGACACACCGCCCTTGTGATAGGCATAGCGGCCGGAATGCAGGATCTGCATGGCAATCCTGCCGCCTTCGGCATGGACCGCGCGTGTCGTCGGAATGTGTTCCGCAACCTCTGCAGTCGTTGACAACTTGCCGGCGCCGGGGAGGGCAGCGCCTTCTTCATTGGGCGCGACGCCGCCAGTGACCATGAGGCCGACGCCGCCACGGGCGCGTTCGGCAAAATAGGCTGCAACACGGTCATGAGCTTTTCGGTCTTCAAGGCCGGTGTGCATTGACCCCATCAGAATGCGGTTCGGCAGAGTCGCAAAACCCAGATCCAACGGCTTGAAGATGTGCGGGAAGGGCGTCATTCAGTCCTCCAAAAAAATAAGTCAGGCAGTCTCGCCGGCTCGAAGCTTGGCCAATCCGGGGCCAGCCATCGCACCCATGCGCTCAGCCAACGCCATCAGGGCGTTGGCCGGACGGATCATCACCTCGAACTCGGATATACGTCCCTCGTTATCGAAGCGGATCATATCTATGCCCTTGAGGGTTTTGTCTCCGATGCGTGCTTCAAATTCGAGCACTACTCCATCGCCGTCATGGGAAACGAAACGACGATGGTATCTGAAATCTTCGAAGATGGTGGCAACGGTTCCGATGATCAGAAGGAACGCATCCTTGCCGACAAACGGCGTGAAAACAGCTGGAGAGCGAAACACGACCGTATCTGACGAGATTTCGGACAAAGTCGCCTGATCCCGTTTTTCAATAACGTCATGCCATCGATCGACTGTTCGTTGTGCGGCTGGGTTCAATCCCGGCAGTGGATTCATGGAGCGCTCCCGTGCTATATGTGCATAGACACATATATGCGTTATAACATAGAAGCAACTGCGAACTTTGGAGTGCGGCCAGTGGCCTTGTCCCATTCGATCCTTGTGATCCTGACCGAGAGACCCATGTCGGGCTACGACCTGGCCAAATACTTTGATACCTCCATCGGCTTCTTCTGGAGCGCGACGCATCCCCAGATCTATCGCGAGTTGAAGAAGCTTGGCGAGCGAGGGCATGTCGAAGCCCGAGAGGAAATTCAGTCGGGAAAACCCAATCGCATCGTTTATACGATCACCGATGCCGGACGCGCCGCATTGATGGATTGGTCCCGGGAACCGGCATCAGCACCGGTAGTCAAGGACGAGTTGCTGGTGCGGCTGCAGGCCATCGACCATGTTGACCAGTCCGCATTGCGGCAGCAGATTGCGGAGCGCCTGGAGACTCATCGCGCTCAACTCTCGCAATATCACCACATACGCGACAGGCGGTTCGCCGACGGGAAAGCGTCACCATCGGATATGGGCAAGCTGATGGGGCTGGAACTTGGAATTCGCTATGAGAGCGGATGGATCGACTGGTGCGAAAGCGTTCTACAGAGGCTCGACCAACGATCTGGGAAGAGCCAGGGCGATGTTGCCGCCCCGGCGTCTTTGGATTGAGCGCCGGCGGGGTTACCGAGCCGCAGCGTTGGAGTTGAGGGTCAGTGCGCCTATGCCGGCCGCAGCGCTGAGACCGATACTGCCGCTGACGCTGATCGGCACAAGGTTGATGTTGTTCCGCAAGTTTCCAACCAGCACATTCGCCCCGACACCGAGACCGACGCTGGCAGCTGCCGAAACGCCCACATAGGTACCGTCGAGCCGGCCTTGCGGGACCTGATAGCTGGGTGCATAGACCGCCCAAAGCAGGCGTCCGCGCTTTGTGAAACCAATATCCGGGCCGACGCGGGTGATTGTACCGTCATAGTGCTCGAAGAGTTCGCCGCCTCGGGCGTTTTCGAACGTGCAGGTCAAATCGGTGGACGATCCGATCACATATCCGATGCTGCGGCTGGTATTGCAGGTCAGCAGCCCGACTTTCGTCAGGTGCTGTTTCGATGCCGGTTGCACCGGGGCCGGGGGCTGAGGTGTGTCGGCAGCGCTGGCTGGAAAGGCGGTCACTCCGGCAGCGGCAATGCTGATACCGAGAACCGTCGCCATGGTTTTCAGCTTCATTTATCTCTCCTTGGTAGGCGGGAGCCGAGGGGAGCGCTCCCACAGAAAACATCCGCTCCCAAGGCAGCGGAATTGCGCCGAGATTGTGACTGTCTGAGGGTATTCCTGAGGCATCGGCGAGGACGCGGACTGCTTTGCAAAAATGCAACAGAAATCGGTGAGGGCGCTCTGGTCTACGTCTGCTTGGCTAGGTTTTGCCGGGCAGGCCGGAAGCAGTTAGGATTTGGCAATGCTACCGGGTTAGGGTGGTTTCGTTCGACACCTGGTCCAGGGTGTTATCGAATCGGGGATATTCAAGTCATGGTGCGAAACGTATTCTACATTGCCGCGGTTGTCGCGGTCTTGCTGGTCGTTCTGATCGGATTGTCCTGGCCACCAATTTGGTGGGCAATGATCATCATCGTGCCGTTTATCCTGCTTGGCCTCTACGACATCCACATGGCCTCGCACAACGTGCTTCGCAACTACCCGGTGATCGGACACCTGCGATATGCAATGGAGTTCATCAGCCCCGAGATCCGCCAGTATTTCATCGAAACCAACGAAAGCGGCAAACCCTACAATCGGCTGCAGCGCATGCTTGTCCATGCGCGTTCGACCGGCACCATCGACACACAACCTTTTGGCACGCAGTTCGATCTCATGGAGACGGGCTATGTTCGGGGTAGCCATTCGCTTGCACCGGTGAAGCCCAATCCGAAGAATGCGCGCATCACCGTCGGTGGTCCGGATTGCAAGAAGCCCTATGACGCGTCTCGATTGAACATTTCGGCCATGAGCTTCGGTGCTCTCAGCCCGACGGCCATCCATGCGCTCAACGCCGGAGCCAAACTTGGCGGCTTTGCTCACAATACCGGCGAGGGCGGTTTGAGTCCGTATCACCTGGCCGGCGGTGGCGACATCATCTTTCAGATTGGCACGGGGTATTTCGGTTGCCGGACAAAGGACGGCCATTTTGACGAAGAAAAATTCATCAAGATTGCGGAAAGAGACGTGGTCAAGATGATCGAGATCAAGCTGTCGCAAGGGGCCAAACCTGCCCATGGCGGAGTGCTTCCCGCAGCCAAGGTGGATGAAGAGATCTCGCAGATCCGTGGCGTTCCGATGGGTCGCGATGTGATTTCGCCGCCCGCTCACACCACATTCGATTCCCCCGAGGGGCTGATGCAATGGGTTGCGAGGCTGCGTGAGGTCAGCGGCGGCAAGCCGATCGGCTTCAAGCTGTGTATCGGTCGCCGGCACGAGTTCCTCAGCATCGTCAAGGCAATGCTGAAAACAGGTATCACGCCGGATTTCGTGACGGTCGACGGCGCCGAGGGCGGCACCGGCGCGGCGCCGCCGGAATTCACCAACAAGCTGGGCGTGCCGCTGAACGAAGGCCTGTCATTCGTCCATTCCAGTCTCGTCGGCGCCAACCTGCGCGACAAGATCCGGGTGATCGCCAGCGCCAAGGTCGTCACTGGCTTCGACATGATCGAGAAAATCGCTCTCGGCGCGGACATGTGCAACATGGCCCGCCCGATGCTGTTTGCTCTCGGTTGCATCCAGTCCGTTCGCTGCAACACCAATACCTGCCCGACCGGCATTGCCACACAGGACCGCGAACGGGCCAAGGCGGTCGATGTCAATTTGCGGCAGAAACGGGTTTCACAGTTCCACGAAGCGACGGTGGAGAGCTTCCTGGATTTGGTCGGCGCGATGGGATTCGAGTCGGCGGATGATCTTGCGCCTGACGACGTCCATCAACGGGTTGCCGATGAAACCGAACTCGCCTACAGCGCGATCCAGGAGTACCTCGATCCCGGCGAACTGCTCGGTGACAACATCCGGCCCAACTATCGCAGCCACTGGGACAAGGCGAGAGCCGAGGCCTTCTGAACCAATCAGGATTGGTAGCGGACAGCGCGATCACCCGCCCAGCACTGAGATGTCCAGTTCGTCGTCGATTGCTGAGAGGTCGAGACGGGTTCTGACCGTTTCGGAATTGTCGAACCAGTGGTCATTGTCTTGCAAATGACGATACCAGTCGATCAATTCTGGCAGGTGGTCGTCTTTGAAAACCACGCGTTTCATGGTGACGCCGTCGGCCCCGTCTTCCAGCATGTATTCCAGCGAGGCGTCGATTTCGCCCCGGTGGACCACTGTATCGCCGACCGGGACGAAACCGCACTTGCGAAATGATGCCTCCGGATCGGTGTTGCCCTGGACGAAATGGGCCTGATAGCTCGAGTCCCAATCCTCCGATTTCGAGCGGACGAGATCGTGCAACAGTCCGAGCCGTGTCAGCAGGCTGCCCAGGCGAAAGCCACGGGCACCGGGATGCACCACCAGGCCACCGAGTTCGCTCTCCCGCCGTTGCTTTTCGGCATCGACGTGGTTGTCCTGGATGATCAGCGTGCCGAGAAGTGCATCGTTGTGGGAGGCGTTTTGAAGTTCGAAGAGGCGGTGCTCCTTGGCAGCATTGCGGAAAACCGATGGAGGACGATCAAACAAAGTCCCCTGATTGAGCGTGTCGACGAATGTGAAGACGGCGCGTGAATCGTCGGCCTTTGTCACATTCAGCCGAAGGACGTCGCCATCGCGCAAATGCTGCAGAGACTGCTCAGCCATATTCCTTCCAGAACGGCTCTATCATGTCGCCGCTTCTTCGTCTTCCGTTGACGCTGACACCCGATAAGCCAGATAAGCTGCGATCCCGTTGATGATCGCCACCACGAGTATCGCCCACACAACGTGCTGCAGGTGCGCGACTGCGGCGAGAACCGATGACAGTCCGACCCCGACAATGCGCACCATGACCTTGGACACGCCGACCCCGATCACACGGTACTGCGGTGGCGCCAGGTCGATGAAATAGAGCCAGCGCGCCGTCGAAACACCGTTCACCGCGACGGTGACCATGAACAGAGCGGCCGCGTGGATTAGCGATTCACTGGCAAATGGGAAGAAGTGGTTTGCGAACAGCAATGCTCCCGCGATAGCGGCCAACAAAGCCCCGACGATCATGACCGTTCGGGTCGACCGGTGGCCGATGGCCTGCCAAAGCGGTCCGGCCACCAGAAGCGCCAGCGCGGTGGAGATCACAAGCGCAGTCAGACCCTTCGGTGTCGTATGATGAGCGAGGGCAGCAAGAATGGCGTAAAACGGTACCGACATCTCAACGGTCAGCAGCGCCAGTCGGACCACCAGGTACCGTCGAAACCACTCCATTTTGATCAGCACGCTGAAGTTGCCATAGACCTCATGCAGATGGTTGCGCAACGAGAAGCGGCGGCGTGGTTTGGGCCTGGCCTCGTCATTCTCCGTCGGCGCTGCAGAGTATTCACGCACCAGCAGGAGGACGGCGCTTGCCGTCAGAAAGGAAAAAATCCCAATGGAAACGATGGCGGCGTGACGGGTGAAGGGTGGATCGGACTGAAAATACTGATGCGTAGCTGAAACCAGCGCCGCCGTTCCCAGGCCCCCCAACGTCATCACGCTGTAAAGCAGACGGTTGCGTGATTCCGATTGCAGCACGGAGCCGTAGAAGTCGGCATTCAGGATGCTTTGATACTCACGGGTCAAACCAATGAAGGTGATTGCCACGATGAAGGCCAATGTGACGACCAGGGACGTTCCGAAAGCCGCGGCGGTCAAAGCCAGGAAGAAACACAGCGCTACAACAATGTCTGTGATGGCCAGGTCGACCTTTTTCCGCGGGCGGCGCGCCGCGATCGGTGTCCCGAACAGGGCTGTCATCAGAGCTGCGGACTGGCGGATGGTGACCAGCAGGCCGGCGATGACGACAGGCACATCAAGCGAAATCGCAAGATAGGAAATGACCACCGAAGGGTTGGCCATTGTCCAGGCCATGGTGTTGAACACGCCCTGTCCGCGAAGAATGGAGTAGTTACGCTTTTCGTCGGGTTGGATTTCGCCGGTCATGATCTGCGTGTCTGGGTCGTTGTCGAGTTTGTCTTGCTCCGGTTCGTCATGCGCTCGCTGAACATAGTCAGCGGTGTTCAACTATCCGTTAACTGGTCAGAGTCAGCCTGCAGTGCCGCTGACTTAGTGGCAACGGCAAAGGCAATGCAAGCCGCAATAATGTTTAGGCAGGCCAGGGTGACGATAGCCCAGACAACATGCTGTGTGTGGGCGAGGGCGGCCATCAGCGTGGTCAGCAGGATCCCGGAGATTCGCACGATGCTCTTGGAAATCGCCAGACCCTGAACCCGATACTCCTTTGGAGCCATGTCCATGTAGAAAAGCGATCGAGCCGTTTGGACTCCCTGGACCGCGACGGTCACGAAAAACAGGGCGACAGCATGCAGAAAGATCGAGTTGGCAAATTGCAGAAAGTGATTGAGCACAAGCAAGATCCCGCTCGATGCCGCCATAACGGCTCCCATAAGCATGACCAGGCGGTTCGAATATACGGATACCGTGCGCCAAATCGGTCCAGCCACCGTTAATGCCAAGGCTGACGATATCACCAGAGCGGTCAATCCTCTCTGGGACGTTCCATGGGTCAGCGCGGCAAGAATTGCGAAGAATGGGATCGAAAGTTCGATCGTCTGCAGCGCGAAGCGAACGGTCATGAAACGGCGGAACCAGGGCATGCCCCACAATTCCCGCAGGTTATCCAGGTAAAGACGGAGGGCGTTTTCCTTTTGTGCCGGTTCTGCGGGCTGATTCGCCTCGTCACTTTCCTTGGTCGTGAATTCGCGAACCAGCAACATGGCAGTGGCTGACAGGCAGAAACAGGCAATAGCGATCAACACGATGGTCGAATGGCGTGTCAGAGCCGATGAGTTGATCATCATCAGGTGAGCCGACCAGGCCAACGCAATGGTCCCCAAACCACCGATGACCATCGCGGTGTACATCAATCGCGTCCGGTTTTTCGAGGCCAGCACGTCTGCCATGAAATCGTAGTTGAGAAGGCTCTGGAACTCTTCCGTGAAGCCGATACAGGCTACGATCAGGATGAAGGCAATGGTAATGACGGTCGAATTGCCAAAGGCCACTGAGGCGATGGCTATCAGAAAGCAAAACGCCAGGACGCCGTCGGTTGCGGCGAGGTCACGCTTCCTGTTCGATCGGTTAGCGGCGATTCCGGATCCCAGGATCGTGACCGAGAGATTGGCCGCCCGTCGTACTGTCATCAGCAGGCCGGCAAGAAAGACCGGCATGTCGAGAGATATCGCCAGATAAACCAGCACGACGGATGGGCTGGCCAGGGTCCACCCAATGGTCGCCAAACTCGCTTGTCCGGAGAGGATTGCCAGGTTGCGACCCTCATCCCGGTTTTCGGCGGTTTTGGCTTCCGACGTCCCGGTGTCCATTCGTGTTCCATTCCGGTGCGGTTCAAAAGACCGCGCTGCGGTGATGCCGCCACGTACCGTCATTCAACTCAAGTCGTGATCAGACAAACCTGCGTTTTATCGGCGGCTGTCCAAAAGTAGACCGCTTGGTTAAGTGTGTCGATGTGGCTGCCGCCCTCTCGTCAGTCGCCGAGGGGTTGCGTTCTTGGCCAAGGCGTTTCGGCAACGGGGGTCAGCGGTGACCCCTTGTGGAACCAGTGGATAATATTGTCGGCCTGCAACTGGCCCATGGCGTTGCGGGTGTCCACGGAAGCGGACGCAACATGGGGCAGAAGCACCACGTGATCCATTTCGATCAGCTCAGCGGGAACTTGCGGTTCGTTGGTGTACACATCGAGGCCGGCCGCCATGATTGTTCTGTTGCGAAGCGCATTGATCAGTGCGGTCTCGTCAACGACCGAACCACGACCGATGTTGATAAAAATGCCTTCGCTGCCGATAGCTTCGAACACCGCGGCATCGATCATGCCCTGGGTCGCCGGCCCTCCCGGCGCAGCCGAGAGCAGTATGTCGGACCGCTGAGCCAGTTCCGTCAGCGACGCGCAATATTCGTATGGCACCTGCGGGTCGGAGTTCCGGTTATGATAAAGCACGCTCAGCCCGAGCGCCTGCGCCCGCTGGGCGATTGCCTTGCCGATCCGGCCGAGCCCGAAAATGCCGAGCGTCTTGTTGCGCAGTGTGCCCTGGGTCAGCGGGTAGGGCTGTTTCCAGTTTCCGGCCCGCAACCAGCGTTCGGCGGCGGACAGTTCACGTGCTGTCATGATCATGAGACCGAGGGCGGTGTCGGCAACCTCTTCGGTCAGTACATCGGGCGTGTTGGTAACGAGGATGCCACGACGTGCAGCTTCAACAGCGTCGATGTTGTCATAGCCGACACCAAAATTGGCTACGATTTCGAGGTTGGGAAACTGGTCCATCCAGCTGCCATCAAACGGGATGTGGCCGGCCCATGCGATGCCACGTATTTGCTGCTTTAAAGTGTCCGGCATGCCAGCGGCTTCGCTGGCTGATTGTAACAGGTGGACATCGAACACAGCAGACAGCGCATCCTGCACGCGCGCCATCTGAGGATCGACAAGCAATACTTCGTTTTCTGGCATGGGCCTCTTCCGGGGATTGGATTCGGGCGGCTTATAAACCACTCGAGACGCCGGCGGAAGCGGCGACCAGTGTCCAAATCGACCGTTGGGCTTTTTCAGCTGATCTGCTGCTGGATGCCTTCAGAGGTGGGAGTGTGTCCAAAATAGTCGCGATAGCTGCGGGAGAAGTTCGACGTCGAACCGAAGCCGCAGGCAACGGATACCTCCGTCACCGACATGTCGGTCTGGAGCAGTAGGTTGCGGGCCTTGTCGAGGCGGATCTCTGAATAGACCCGTGCCGGGGACTTGCCGATAAACCGGTTGAACAGCCGCTGCAATTGCCGAACGGTGATGCCCAGCTCCTCAGCAATCTCGGTTGTATTCAGCCGGTCCTCCACATGATTTTCCATGATGCGAAAGGCGCGAATGATCTTGTGGTTGCGCATGCCGAAACGGGCACTGAAAGACAATCGCTGCTCCGCAACGCCGGAACGAACCGAGTTGTAGACCATCTGGTCGGCGATAAGCCCGGCAAGCTCGGCCCCGTGTTCTTCGGATATCAGGTGCAGCATCAGGTCGGCCGCCGCCGGCCCACCGGCCGCCGAGACGATGCTCGAGTCAGAAACATAGACCGTGCGTTGCAGTCGCACATCAGGGAATTCTTCCGCCATGATGTCGTGGTAAGCCCAGTGGATGGCACAGGCCTTTCGATCAAGCAAACCGGCCTTGGCCAGGATGTACGATGCTGAGCACACGGCACCGAGCCGTACGCCATGGCGCGATTGCCGGCGCAGATAGTCAACCAGTGCTGGCGAGACCTGTTGTTTGATGTTGGCGCCGGCGACGACGAACAATCGGTCTCCCTGCTCGAGCGGTTCAAATCCCTTGTCGACCATGAGCGTGGTGCCGGTCGAACAGGTTTGATGCTGACCATTTTCCGACATCAGCGACCACCGATAAAGCTCCCGACCTGACATTAGATTGGCGAGCCGCAGGGGCTCGATGGCACAGGAGAAGGCCAGATGAGTAAAATCGGGGACCAGTAGGAAGGTGCAGTGCTGCGGCTCGTTCAGACCCATGGCGCATAAACCGTTGCTGCTAACGACAGACGCGACGCAACCAGGACGGCAAACGACCTCTCGTCGCATTTTCGCAAAAACAACATAAAAACAATTTGTATTCAATTATTTTTTTTGGCAGAACCGGATTTCGTTGGTTTGGCCGGGCGTATGCGGCCGTCGGAGGCGACAATGCGAGACGATGCCAAGGCGCGCAAAAAGCGCCTCTATGAAACCCTGCGACGGGATATTCTGACCCTGGAGCTGACGCCGGGGACGGATCTCGACGAGACCACGCTGGCAAGTGCCTTCGGCCTTTCACGGACACCGCTGCGCGAAGTGCTCCAGCAATTGGCAGGTGAGGGCTATATCAGCATGCGCGAAAACCGGGGTTCGCGCGTGTCCGAACTCAGCCATCAGACGTTGCGCGATTTCTTCCTGGCTGCACCGATGATCTATTCGGCGGTGTCGCGGCTGGCTGCGCAAAATGCCACCACCCGGCAGATTGTCGATCTGAAGGACGCCCAAAGCCAATTCAAGACCGCGTTGAATCGTGGTACGGCCAAGGACCGCACCTTGCACAACAATCGCTTTCACGCCGTCATCGGGGAGATGGCGGCCAACATATACCTGACGGCGAGCCTGCAGCGCCTGCTGGTTGATCACGCGCGCATCGGGATGACCTTCTATCGTCCGAAAAACGAAAGCATGGCTGCCAATCTCTCCAAGGCCAGCGAACAACATGAAGCGCTGATTGACAGCATCGAAAGCGGTGACGACGAGACGGCCGCCGCCCTTGCCATTGATCACTGGAACCTGTCGCGCGGCCAGATCGAATTGTTCGTCATGCCGCAGGGCCTCGACTCGCCGCTCGGTGCGGCGCCATCGGCAAAAAGCGCGTGAGTTTGACGATATGAAACCGGTCATGCAGTTCGAAGGCGTCTATACGCCGATCATCACCCCCCACACCGAGGCGATGGAAATCGACTATCCCGCCCTGGAAGCGATAGCGGATCACCTGATCGCGGCTGGCGTTCATGGCATCATTTCGGGTGGTTCGACAGGCGAATACTACGCGCAGTCGATCGAAGAGCGCCTGGAGTGCGCCCGCTTCTTGCGTGAAAGGACAGCCGGTAAGGTGCCGTTGATCGTTGGAACCGGAGCAATCCGGCAATCCGATTCCGTTGCTGTCGCAGCGGCGGCGAAGGAGATGGGCGCCGATGCTTTGCTGATCGGAAGCCCGCCCTATGCAGTTCCGACCGAGCGCGAGAACGCCTTGAACGCTCTGGCCATCGACCGGGCCGCAGACCTGCCGATCATGCTCTACAACTATCCGGGCCGCATGGGCGTTCACATGGGTGAGGAGTTTCTCGACCGGGTCGGACGCTCGCGCAATTTCTCCGCCATCAAGGAGAGTTCCGGCGATATCAACCGCGTCCATCTTCTGGCCCGCGATTATCCCCACATCCAACTCGGCTGCGGAATGGATGACCAGGCGTTGGAGTTCTTCGCCTGGGGGGCGAGAAGCTGGGTAGCCGGCGGATCCAATTTTTTGCCGCGTGAGCACATAGCGCTTTACCGAGCCTGTGCCATCGAAGGCAATTTCGACAAGGGCAGACGTATCATGAAGGCTCTGATGCCGTTGATGCGTGTGCTTGAACAGGGCGGCAAGTTCATCCAGTGCATCAAGCATGGCTGCACAATGGAGGGGCTGCAAACGGGGCCACCCCGGCCGCCTCTGAAAGCCCTCAACAAGGACGACAAGCGGCAACTCGAACAGGTCGTCAACGTGTTGAAGGCGACCGTTGCGGCCATTGAAGCGGAGGCTTGAGCAATGAGCGATCTCCTGACCAGGGATGAATACGCGGCAATCGCGGCGAAACTGGCACCGCCGACCCAGGCCTTCATCGACGGTGCCTTTCGGCCGGCGCAGTCGGGCGCAACCTTCGAAACCGTCAATCCGGCCACTGGCGAAACGATCGCGCAAGTGGCGTCTTGCGGCCCGGAGGACGTGGACTTTGCGGTCACCAAGGCTCGTGAGGCCTTTGACGACGGACGCTGGTCGAAGCTTGCACCGGCAGATCGTAAGGACGTGCTGATCCGTCTCTGCAAGCTGATCACGCGCAACGCCCGCGAACTGGCGGTGCTTGAGAGCATCGATTCCGGCAAGACCATATTCGACTGCGAGACAGTCGATGTGCCGGAGACCATCCACTGCCTCAAATGGCACGCGGAAGCGATCGACAAGATCTATGACCAGGTGGCGCCTGCGAGCGATGACCATCTGGCTGTCATCGTTCGAGAGCCGGTTGGCGTGGCGGGGCTTGTTCTGCCATGGAATTTTCCGCTGCTGATGCTGGCCTGGAAGATCGGTCCTGCGCTGGCGGCAGGCAATTCGGTCATCGTAAAGCCGGCTGAAGAAACTTCGTTGACCGCCTTGAGAATAGCCGAACTGGCATTCGAGGCCGGCGTGCCGCGCGGTGTCTTGAATGTGGTGCCGGGGCTGGGCCCGGACGTCGGTCAACCGCTCGGCCGGCACGCCGACGTGGACATGATTTCCTTCACCGGATCGACGGAGACCGGGCGACGATTTTTGCACTATGCGGCCGACAGCAATCTCAAGGAAGTGGTCCTCGAGATGGGCGGCAAGAACCCGTGCATCGTGCTGGACGACGCGGAGAACCTCGACCGGGTTGCAGCGCATATCGTCAACGGTGCGTTCTGGAACATGGGAGAGAATTGCTCCGCAACCTCCCGCCTGATCGTGCACCAAAGCATCAAGGACGAGTTGCTCGAGCGCATTCTCGCCCATGTGCGCGAATGGACGATGGGCGACCCGCTGGATCCTTCCCACCGCGTCGGAGCTCTCGTATCCAGAAGCCACTATGAGAAGGTGAGTTCCTATTTGACGCATGCCGATGCCGGTCGGACGGTCGCCGGTGGCGAAACCCGCGACGGCATCTACGTCGAGCCGACGATCGTTGACCTGGAAGCCAACGCTGGCGCCTTGGCCAGCGAGGAAATTTTCGGCCCTGTCCTGTCGGTGATTTCGGTCAGCAGTTTCGACGAAGCGATTGCTGTCGCCAACGACACGGGATACGGCCTCGCAGCATCAATTTTTGCCGGCAACGGCAAACGGGCGCTTCGCGGTGCGCGGGCACTGCGGGCCGGAACCGTGACGGTCAACTGCTTCGGGGAGGGCGATATCACGACGCCTTTCGGCGGCTACAAGCAATCCGGATTTGGCGGTCGCGACAATGCCCTGCAGGCGCATGATCAGTACACCAACCTGAAGACCATCTGGATCGATCTCAGCGACGACAGCGATGAGGCCGTGGATTGAACGGCAGCCATCGCGCCAGACGCCTTCCGAAGCAGCCAGGCCCTGCGGCGTGGAACGCCATTCTGCCGCCGCGACCTGCGACGGAGCCGTTGACGGAAAACACCACTGCGGACGTTGTTGTCATCGGGGCGGGCATTGCCGGGCTCTCTGCCGCCCGCCGCCTCGCACAGGCTGATCCTTCCGCTCGAATTGTCGTTGTCGAGGCAGGGCGCGTGGCGGAAGGACCGGCGGGGCGCAACTCCGGCTTCATGATCGATCTGCCTCATGATCTCTCTTCCAGCGACTATGCGGGCGAGGGAATATCGAAGGATGCCATCCAGATCGACCTCAACCGTCGTGCGATCCGTTTTGCAACCGACGTTGCGCAGGACGTAGGCCTCCCAACCGACCATTTTGATCCCTGCGGCAAGATCAACGGGGCGGCAACAGAGGCCGGTGATCACCACAACCGCACCTATGCGGATCATCTTGGGTCTCTGGGCGAGGATCATAGCCTGCTGGACGCCGTCGAGATGCGAGATCTGACCGGCACCGACCATTACCAATCCGGGTTGTTCACGCCAGGAACGGTGATGCTGCAGCCAGCCGCCTACGTGCGCGGCCTGTCCGGCGCTTTGGGTGGCAACGTTCATGTGTTCGAAAACAGTCCGGTGCGCTCTTTTGCAAGGTCCGGCGCCGGTTGGACGGTGGAGTGCGACCGGGCCGCCGTGTCCGCGCAAAGCATCATCCTCGCGGTGAATGGCCATGCCGAGAGTTTCGGTTTCTTTTCAGGGCGGTTGCTGCACGTCTTTACTTACGCTTCCATGAGCCGGCCATTCGACCCGGCGCGATTGGGCGGCAGCGATCGATGGGGCATCACGCCGGCCGATCCGATGGGAGCTACGCTCCGCCGGATTTCGACCGCCGAAGGCACGCGCATTGTCGTGCGCACGCGATTTACCTGCAATCCGTCGATGCAGGTAGGGGCGGGGCAGATCGAGGCCGCAGGTCGTCTTCACGACAGCGGATTCAGGTCCAGATTCCCAAGGCTTGAAGGCGTTGAAATGGAGTATCGCTGGGCTGGCCATCTCTGCCTCAGCCGAAACGGAGTCTCTGCGTTCGGAGAGATTGACGAAGGTGTCTATTCCGCCTGTTGCCAAAACGGATTGGGCCTCGCCCGGGGCACCTTGTCAGGCATGGCGGCTGCCGATCTCGCTGCCGGCGTCGACAGTGTCGAGGCACGTTCACTGCTCGACCAGGAAGCCCCCAGCCGATTGCCGCCGGCTCCGGTGACCTGGCTCGGTGCCAATGCGGTGATGCGCTGGAAAGAATGGCGGGCCGGACGCGAGTGTTAGACCAAGACGGGCGCTAGGGCAGGCTCAGCTGCGCCATCCGGCCACCGTCGACGGCGTAGATCTGGCCGGTGATGAAGGCCGCCTCGTCCGATGTGAGAAACGCCACCAGCGATGCGACTTCGTCAGGTGTTCCGGTTCGTCCCGATGGGTGAATTGAACCGATCCGGTCTCGGAAGGTCTCCGGTTCGGGCAGCGAGGCGATGAACGCCTCGTTCAGTTCGGTATCGATCCATCCGGGAGCCACCGCGTTGCATCGAATGCCGTCGCGACCGTGGTCCACGGCCACTGCCCGTGTCAGCGCATGCAGGCCGGCTTTGGACGCGCAATAGGCCGCATGACGTGGATTGGAGCCCAGTCCTTCGATCGAACCGACATTGACGATGGCTCCGCCGCCTTTGAGGTACTCAATGGCATGTTTGGTCAGCAGAAACGGTGCCGTCAGATTGACGGACAGGGTGGCTTGCCAATCCCCGAGCGGCATTTCCTCAACCGTGCCCTCACGCATCAGACCGGCATTGTTGACCAGAATATCCAGGCGGCCGGATGCGGCGATGACTTCAGATATTACTTGCTGAGGGCTATCGGGATCGGAGAGGTCGGCTTCGATCCCTTCAAACCGGTCGTCCTTGCCGCGCTGTGCCGTGAACACGCGGACACCCGCTTTGGCCAGCTTTTCGGCGATCGCCTTGCCGATGCCACTGCGTCCGCCGGTTACGAGGGCGGTTTTTCCAGCAAGATCGTTCATGACACCGGCTTGCCTCCGTTGACTTCGACGAGCGTGCCACAAATGTAGCGCGCGGCGTCGGATGCAAGGAAGGCAACGACATCGGCAATGTCTTCAGGTTGCGCGATCCGCCCCAGCGGAACGCTCGCATTAAGCTCGGCCACGGCCGACTCCGGATCCAGTCCGCGGGCGGCAAATCCGCTGCGTAGCATCGGTGTATCGACTTCATTGGGGCAGACCGCGTTGATGCGGATGCCCTGGTGGGCATGGTCCATCCCCATGCACTGGGTCAGAGCAGCAATCGCGGCCTTGCTCATGCAATAGATCGCATGATCAGGACCCGGTCGCAGCCCCCAGCAGGAAGCGGTGTTGACGATGACGCCGCCACCGCCGCCTGCCATGACCGGAATGGCCGAGCGGCAAAGCCTGAACGGTGCTTCAACGTTGACCGCCATGGACAGTCGGTAGTCGTCGTCGGTGGCCTCGGTCACACTGCCTCGGCGCATCAGGCCGGCGTTGTTGATGAGGATATCAAGGCCGCCGAGAGCCCGGTGTGCCGCATCGATCAGCCCGTCTGCAAACACCGGATCGGTGAGGTCACCCGGGATGCTGGCGTCCGCATCAGCGTCGGCAATGTCCCTGTCGCTGACAGCGACAGCCGCACCCTCAGTTTTGAGACGTTCAACGATCGCCTGACCGATGCCGCCGGCGGCTCCGGTAACGAGCGCCCGTTTTCCCTCGAAACGTAGCATTGGCTCAACCTCCCGTTTCGGCGATTTCTAGTAGTCCTGATTGAGCGCGTCTTCAGCAGGAATCTCACGCTCCCGGCGGGCGATATAGTCCAACAGAGCCTCGTCAACTGCCGGGTCGAGTGTCGGTTCCTCATACTCCACAAGAAGTTTCTTTGCCCGCTCAAGAGCCCGCTCGGTGATCTCCACGCCACCCTCGGCCTGCCATTGTTCGATGGAATTGTTGTCGAACAGTTGGGGCATGAAAAATGCCCTTTCGAAATTGGCCTGGGTGTGGGGGTGGCCGAGATAGTGGCCACCGGGGCCGATGTCGCGCACCGCCGAAACGGCCTCGTCGAAATCGTCCCAGCGGATGCCTTCAGCCATGCGGTAGCCCATGGCGCACTGTTCGGCGTCGACAATGAACTTGGCGACGGAGCAATGCATGCCGGCTTCGTTCCAGCCGGCCGAGTGCCAGATGTAATTTGCTCCCGCGTGGAGCACGGCCGACAGGGTCGCCGCACTCTCATAACCGGCCTGTGCATCGAAGGTCTTGGCGCCGCCGAGCAGACTGGAGGTCCGCCAAGGTACGTCGTAGAAGCGTGCCATCTGACCGATCATGAAATTCATGAGGCTGATCTCCGGCGTGCCTGCCATCGGCGCACCGGATTGCATTGAAACAGTCGACAGATAGTGCCCGTATATGGCGGGTGCGCCGCGGCGGATCACCTGGGTATAGGCGAGTGCCGACAGAGCCTCGGCGTTGAGTTGAGCGACCCCTGGGGCCACCGATGCGGGCGTGTTGGCGCCGCCGAGTACGAAGGGCGAGCACAAGACCGGCTGGTTGCGGCGGCTGAAGGCTCGCATCGCCCCGAGCATCGTCTCGTCCCAGACCAACGGTGAATTTCCGTTACAGTTGCCGGTGACAACGGCATGGTCCTCAAGAAACTCGTCTCCGAACAGGATGGCGCACATGTCCATCACATCCTCGGCGTTTTTCGGGCTCGTGGTCATGCCCATGAACGTCTTGTCGGAATATTTCATCGACGAATAGGTGATGCGCAGATGGCGATGCGACACCACATGGTCCATCGGCTCGACAATGTGGTGAGCCGAGGAATGCAGAGCAGGGGACATGTGGGCGAGTTTGTGAAACATCGCCAGATCGTCCAGAGTCGGCAGCCTGCGCTTGTCCTCGAGATCGCGGACGTATGGCGCACCGGTCATCGGTACAAAGATCGAATGCGGACCGCCGAGCTCGACATTCTTCTCAGGATTGCGCGCGTGATAGGTGATAGATGACGGAATGGTGGTGATCAGCTCGCGGACAAGACCGCGGTCCAGATGCACCGTCTCACCACGCACATCGGCGCCCGCCTTCTTCCAGTCCTCAAGCGCTATCGGGTCCCTGAAAACAACACCCACCTCTTCGAGAATGTCCATCGAAGCAGCATCGATCCGATGGATCTGTTCTCCATCCATTGGTTCACACAACGGCAGGCCGCGCCTCAGGCTCGGCAACATATCCACTTTCGTAACGGTGCGTTGCGCTCTGCGCGCTGCGCGACCGCCGGCTCTCCGATCGCTCATGACGTCGCTCCTTTGCTCCTACCACTCATAGACGGACCGGATTGAACGACGATCATCTTAGCGACATCGCCGGGCAAAAAGCGACTTTGGTCGCCTGATTCAATTTGATTGACCATGCTAACTATATTCCATATGATTAACAGAGTTAACTAAATGGAGTGCCTATCCATGCCGGCCGACTGCCTGGAAGATGTTGAGTACAGTCTCCACTCCCGTCTCGGTTACAAGGTGTCTCGGCTCGCCCGTGTGATGGAGACCCGCTTGGAGGGGATGATCGCCGAATTCGGCGTCACACGTATGATGTGGTGCGTTCTCAGTGGTGTCGGATTGGAAAACGTCAAGACGCCATCGGCGCTGGCCAGTTACATTGGCATCGCCCGACCCACGGTCTCACGGGTCTTGAGCGACATGGAAAAGCGCGGGTTTATCTATCGCAGCGGAGCAAAGGCCGACGGACGAGCCATCGAAATCGAACTGACGGATCTCGGTCGCAATGCGCTGAACCGCTGCCGTCCTCTTGTTGACGACCTGAATGCCCATTTCATGGGCAAACTGGAGCCCCGAGAGCTCGAAGTCATGCTCTCTCATCTCGATTCGCTCGCCGAAGGCGAAACCCGCGAACTCAACGCCCTGTGAAAATGTCATGAAGCTGTTCTCTTACAAAGACCGTCCCGTCCATCTTGGACCTTTCCCGCTGGAAACACTCGCCCGTTCGTCGGATCCGCTTGATCTGGAAGCGATCGAACCGATGCGGCAGCTGACTACGGACCACCAGCCGCACGAGTCGCTGGCGCATGCGATGGCACGTTTTCTGGCCATGATGGACACCGTGCGTGATGGCAAGATCGTCCATGGCGAGGCGGAGATCCCGGACGATCCGCAGCTTCGGGCAGAGCACCTGAAGGCGGCCGGGTATTATTTCGATGCATCGATGGTGGGAATCACGAAGCTCGAACCGGGTCACTTCCTGGGACAGCCATTCCGCAATCCCATGATCGACGACATCAAGGCGGAATTGGAGCAGGGGCAACCAAAGAGCTTCGCCTCCGGTGTCGATGCGATCTATGCCGACGTGCTGGAATCGACACGGGTGAAGTTGGAGCCGGTTGACCATCACACCCACGCCCTGGTCTTCCTCGTGGAATACACGCGGGATCCGCGCGCGGACGAAGCGGGCACGGAGTGGTTCCACGACACGCAGGCGGACCGAGCCGCATTGTTGACGGCCAACGTCGCGGCCGTGCTGGCCAGCTACATTCGCATGCTTGGTCACGAGGCGCGGGCTCACACGGCAACGACGTCCGATGTCGACCTCAACCGCCTCGGTGTGTCCGCCGGTCTATGCTCATTGGAGCGGATCGACGGTCGCCAGCAACTGGTCAATCCGTATGTCGGATCGCGGTTCGGCCTGGCGGCCATCACGACGACACTGGAAATCGCGCCCGACCAACATCTTGGTCCCAATGCCGGGCGGGACGGCTGGCGATCACACGGACCCAACTGGTGGTTGGGCAAGGGCACCGCACGCCGTGCCGCCAACGCCGAGCCTTATCGGGACCGCGAGTTCCGTATGGGCGCGCTGCCGTTCGAGAAGATCAAGCGCCGCGACACGCCGACCACGATGATCGACGAGGAGCGGGTGCCGCGTTTTCCCAAGCGCTCCGATTTCTTCGCACGCGCCCTGTTCGGCGACATGGGCAAGAACGTGCAGGAAGCCGCCAAGGGCGGCATGTATGTCATGAAAAGCCCGATCGGCGCCTGCGCGCGGCGCGCCCTTGGCGCCCTGCTGCTACTCCAATTCGGTGATGCACGTGGCCCGGTATCGCCGAATGCGAAAGACCCGGCTCGCAATGCCGATAATCTCAAGGCTGCCTGCTACTACCTGTCCGCCGACGCGGTGGGTCTCAGCCGCGTGCCGGACTGGGCCTACTACTCGCACGATGCCGGTGGCAATCCGCTGGAGGCTTATCACGACAACGGCGTATCGCTGTTGCTCGATCAGGGGCACGAAACCATGGAAGGGGCCAGCGGCGACGACTGGATCTCGGTCGCCCAATCGATGCGTGCCTATCTGCGGTTTTCGTTGCTCGGCGGCGTTGTCGGCGAACAGATCCGCCGTCTTGGCTTTTCGGCTCGCGTGCATTCGGTTCTGGATGGCGATGTGTTGCAGCCGCCTCTGCTCCTGCTATCGGGCCTCGGCGAGGTCAGCCGCATCGGCGAAGTCATTCTCAATCCGTTCCTCGGGCCGCGGCTGAAGTCAGGCGTGGTCACGACATCGATGCCGATGGAGCACGACCAGCCGATCGACTTCGGGCTTCAGACCTTTTGCGAGGGCTGCAACAAATGTGCCCGGGAGTGCCCATCCGGGGCTATCACGGCAGGGCCCAAGCTGATGTACAATGGCTACGAGATCTGGAAATCGGACGCCGAGAAATGCGCTCGCTATCGGTTGACCAACACCGCCGGCGGCATGTGCGGCCGCTGCATGAAGACATGCCCCTGGAATCTTGAAGGGTTGTTCTCCGACGCCGCCTTCCGCTGGATGGCGATCCATGCACCGGGTTCGGCGAAAACCCTGGCACGCCTCGATGACCAGCTCGGACGTGGCGAGATCAATCCGGTGAAAGCGTGGTGGTGGGACATCGAGCTGGACACGAAACAGGGCCGATACATCAAGGCAGAGGCCACAAATCGGCGCGGCCTGTCACGCGATCTTGACCTTAAATACGAGGATCAGACGCTGGCGGTCTATCCGGCGGATGTGATGCCGCCGCCGCTGCCGGTAGCCCATCCGCTCAACCGGGAAGAGGGGATCGCTCGTTACCGGGCCATGCTGACGCCGGACGAATACCGAAAGAAAATCGCGGCGGGTGACACCGAGGATCTTGCGCCAAAGCATCCGGGCTTGGAAGGGCCGCCGCCGGTATTCCCGGTCATCGTGACGAAGCGGGAAGACCTGGCCGAAGACGTCGTGCGCTTCGAACTGACGGGTGAAAACGGCGCCGAACTGCCGCCGTTCGAAGCCGGTGCCCATATCGACGTGGTCGTGGCACCGGAATACCAGCGGCAATATTCGCTGGCTGGCGATCCTGCCGATCAAAGCAAATATGTGCTCGGCGTGTTGCGCGAGTCCGAGGGGCGGGGCGGCTCACAGCTGATGTACCGGATCTTCAAGGAAGGCCGCAGGATCTTCATCTCGGAACCGCGAAACCATTTTCCGCTGGATGAGTCAGCGCCCTTCACGGTGCTGATGGCGGGCGGTATAGGCGTCACGCCCCTGATCACCATGGCCCATCGACTGCATGCGCTCGGCAAGGATTTCGTGCTGCACTACAGCGCTCGCTCAGAGGAGCAATGTGGGTTCGCCGAGTCGCTCAGGAAGATGCCCTGGGCCGATAAGGTCTTCTTCCATTTCTCGGCGGAAAGCGGTCGCGCTGATTTCGATGATCTCATTCCGGCCTATCGCGATGGCTTCAAGCTCTACACGTGCGGCAGCGATCGATACATGGACGGAGTATTCGAAACCGCCGAGGGCAAAGGCTGGCCGGAAGAGGGGCTGTCGAAGGAGTATTTCTCGGTCCCCGAGGCGCCGGACTACATCAATCACGACTTCATTCTCGAACTCACCCGCTCCGGACGGTCGATTCAGGTCACCGCGGACGAGAGCGGAACCGATGCGTTGGCGGCCGCCGGGCTTCCGGTTCAAGTCAAGTGCACGGACGGTCTCTGCGGCGTCTGTGCGGCCCAATACACGTCCGGTGAAGTCGAACATCGGGACTATGTGCTGTCGGAAAAGGAACGCGAGTCGAAGGTCATCCTCTGCTGTTCTCGGGCAAGCGAACCGGGAGGCACGATCCGTATCGACCTCTAGGTGAAATTTGCCGCTGGCTGATGCGGAATTGTTTTGCTAACGTTTCGTCAGTGGCAGGAAAATCCGGAGTTCGATTATAAGGATTATGTGTGCCGTTTAACGAGATGGAAGACGCCTCCGGAACGCGTGCGCCCTACCAGCGCATAGCAGACTGGATCAAGGATACAGGCACGGAACTTCTAGGCCGCCGGCGCGAGGAGGCGGAGGCCATCTTCCGAAAAATCGGCATTACATTCGCTGTCTACGGAGAGGGCGGGGATCCGGAGCGCCTCATTCCATTTGACATGGTCCCGCGGGCATTCTCTGCTTCAGAGTGGTCAGTGCTCGATCGCGGAATCCGGCAACGCGCCCGCGCGCTCAACGCCTTCCTCTATGATATCTACCACCGCGGAGAGATCATCAAGGCGGGGATCATCCCCGGCGATCTCGTGTACCGCAACGCCGCCTTCCTGCCGCAAATGGTCGGTTTCGAGCCGCCCGGGCGAGTCTACAGCCACATCGTCGGGATCGACATCGTCCGCACCGGGCCCGGCAGTTTTCAGGTGCTGGAAGACAATTGCCGTACACCATCCGGTGTCAGCTACATGCTGGAAAACCGCGAGATCATGGCACGCATGTTCCCGGACGTTTTCAGCGGCGGTCCGGTCAAGCCGGTTGACCACTACCCGGATGAATTGCTGCGTACCCTTAAGGAAGTCGGTCCGGCAGCCAGCCATGGCGAGCCGACCGTGGTGGTCCTGACGCCGGGGTCATTGAATTCTGCCTATTACGAACATTCCTTTCTGGCGGACCTGATGGGTGTCGAACTCGTCGAGCCTCAGGATCTGTTCGTCGACGATGCAAAGGTTTGGATGCGCACGACGCGCGGCCCGCAGCAGGTCGACGTGATCTACCGCCGCATCGATGATGATTACATTGACCCGCTAACCTTTCGCCCGGACAGCATGCTGGGCGTGCCTGGTCTTTTCGATGCCTACCGCGCCGGTCGTGTGACAATCTGCTCCGCCCCGGGCGCCGGTGTTGCCGACGACAAGGCCATCTACATCTATGTCCCCGAGATGATCCGTTTCTACCTCGGCGAGGAAGCCATCCTGGAGAACATTCAGACGTACCAGTGCCGTCGCGCCGACGAGCGCCGCTACGTGCTCGAACACCTGGAAGAACTGGTGGTCAAGGAGGTTCATGGCTCCGGCGGTTACGGCATGCTGATCGGACCGAAAAGCACAAAGGCCGAGATCTCCGCCTATCGCAAGCGCATCGAGGCGGACCCGGCCGAGTTCATTGCCCAGCCAACGCTTGATCTTTCGACCGCACCGACGCTTGGTGAAGACGGCCTGTGCCAGCGGCATGTTGATTTCCGTCCATTTTGCTTGGTTGGCAAAACCATCAGGCTTGTGCCCGGAGGGCTGACGCGCGTGGCGCTGCGGGAGGGTTCGCTGGTCGTCAATTCCAGCCAGGGCGGCGGGGTCAAGGATACTTGGGTGTTGCAGGAATAGAGATATGCTGAGCCGGGCCGCGGAAAACCTGTTCTGGCTGGGTCGCTACATGGAGCGGGCCGAAGCCACCGCGCGCATGATATCCATGGGACAGCGCATGGCGGTGCTACCCGGAACCACGGCCCAGTCGGAATGGACGTCGGTCATGCAGGCCACTGCCGGAACGATGCCGCAGGACCGACCGGTAAACGAGACCGATATCGTCGGCAATCTCATTCTCGACACGGAAAACCCGTCCTCAATCCAGGCGTGCCTCTCCAAATCCCGCGAGAACGGCCGCGCTGTGCGCACCGGTCTGACCCAGGAAATGTGGGAAAGCCTGAATGACGATTGGCGTTACCTTGAAGGTATGGATACGCAGGCTGCCCGGCGTCAGTTGAGCCGCATCCTGGAATGGGTGCGCGCCCGAGCCGCGGTGTTTCGCGGTGCTGTTGAGACTGCAATGCTGCGCAACGAGGGCTACGATTTTCTGCGCCTCGGCGGCAGCATCGAACGTGCTGACATGACCCTGCGGCTCCTTAACGTCAAATACTTCCTGTTGCTGCCGGAAACCGAAGTCGTCGGCGGTGGGCGCGATCATCACCAGTGGATGTCCATGCTTCACGCCGTTTCGGGGCTGCGAGCCTATCACCATCATTATTTTGGTGACTACGCACCCTGGAATATCGCCGACTTTCTGCTGCTGAACCGCGCGTTTCCGCGTTCGGTCTCCTTCAGCTACAGCCAGATCAATGACTGTTTGGTACGGCTGGAGAAAAGTCACGGCGGCTCGCATCCTTGCCAAAGGACAGCCCGAACCGAATGCGAACGTCTGGATCGGCTGGACATCAACACGATCTTCAATGACGGTCTTCACGAATTCCTCGATGACCAAATCGTCAAAACCGCGCGGATCAGTCGGGAGGTATCCGATGCCTACCATTTCTGACGGAGCCAACTGATGCGTCTGCATGTCCATCATCGGTCGACGTATTCCTATGATCCGGCGGCGGCGCGCGTTTCGCTTCGATTGAAACTCTATCCGTCGATCTATGCCGGTCAGAGCGCCGATTCCTGGCAGGTCACAGTCAACGGCGAGGTGGTCGAGCCGATCTACATGTCCGGTTACGGTGACGATGTCGCCCTCTGGCAAAGCCGGGACCCCATCGAAAGCGCAATCGTGATTGCCGATGGCATCGTCGTGACGGATGATACAGCCGGTGTGGTCAGAGATCTTCCTCGAAAGCCTCCATCTGCCATATTCACCCGCAATACCCCGCTGACCGAACCAGACGAGGCCATAGAGGCCCTGGCGAAACAGACTGAGCTGGAGGACGCGCTGGAAACGGTTCACGCGCTTTCGGCGGTGGTCAAGGATACGGTCGAATACAAGGCCAAGGCCACCAGCAGCGAGACGACTGCAGCCGAGGCTCTGGCTCTGGGCGCCGGCGTGTGTCAGGACCACGCTCATATTCTGATTGCCGCCTGCCGGACGCTCGGTATCCCGGCGCGATACGTCACCGGATATCTCAAAGCGACGGAAGAGCAGGGTGATCTGCTCGAGACCCACGCTTGGGTCGAGGCGCATATCCAGAAATTTGGCTGGATCGGGCTTGATCCCTCGAACGGGATATCCCCAACGGACCACTATATCCGGATTGCCTGCGGTCTGGACGCCGACGATGCGACTCCGATAAAAGGCCATGTTGTTGGTGGTTCCGAAATCTCCCTCAGGGCGGAGGTTGCAGTAGCGGACAGCCAGCAACAGTAGACTGGGACTGTTCGCATTGACTTACTGTGTTGCCATAAAACTGGATGCCGGGCTCGTGATGTTGTCGGACACGCGAACCAATGCCGGGCTGGACAACATTTCTCGCTACGGCAAGATGCACTGCTGGGAAGCCCCTGGCGATCGTGCCCTGGCCTTGCTGACGGCAGGCAATCTGTCGATCACTCAGGGTGTCATTACACGGCTCGAAAAGCAGATCGAAACTGCGGCGATCGACCCTGATACGGAGACCGTCCTCAACGCCGACAGCATGTTTCGTGTCGCTCAGATGGTCGGCGAAACCATGCGCCAGGTTCAGCAGCGGCACAAGGAAGGCATGGAGGCCCAGGGAACCGCATTCGACGCGACCATTCTCGTCGGGGGTCAGAGGAAAGGCGGATCGCTTCGCTTGTTCCTTGTGTACTCCGCAGGCAATTTCATCGAGGCAACGCGGGACACACCGTTTTTTCAGATCGGCGAGCACAAATACGGCAAACCCATCCTTGATCGGGTGATTAAGCCGGATACTCCGCTGGAGAAGGCCAAACTGGCGGCCTGCGTGTCGATGGACTCCACCTTGCGCAGCAACCTGTCTGTCGGGATGCCGCTTGACCTGGCAATTATCGAGACCGATCACTTCGCATTCTCCGAACGCCGGCGGATTGAGCCGGATGACCAGGATTTTACGACCCTGTCAGAAGCCTGGTCGCGGGCACTCAACTCGGCGTTTCACGACCTGCCACACCTGTTTTGAGGTCACGCTCAAGCCGTCGATCAGACACGCAAAACGTGCAAATGCAGGGTGCATCACCCAAATGGGTGATGCATGTCAGCGGCAAATTTCATTGGATGAGGTTGCCGGGATCCGATCTTCCCGACCGGCTTTGCAAGGCGCCCTGCGGATTGCGCCCTGCAAAGACTGCGATGACGCCCGTGGCCCCAATGCCATAGTGCGGGCGGCTCCACTATCGCAGCGGACGGCCGTTTCGGCGCCATTCCTGAATGGCGGAGAATGGCCGTCCGGGGGCCGGCTATTGACTGTTAATCCGAGCCGACTCGTTCCAGTGCACCGTCGATAGCGGTGACGATCTGGTCGATATCATCGCGTGTGCTGATCAGGGCCGGGCTGAGGCAAAGCGTATTGTTATAGGCCTCGATGCTGCGATTGGTTGCGCCGATGATTACGCCCTGGCCCATGCAGTCGGCAACGACTGCCTGCGTGACCTTCTCGGCGACCGGCTCCTTCGTCGAACGATCGCTAACCAGTTCCGCGCCGCAGAACAGGCCTTTGCCGCGGACGTCGCCAATGATGGCGTGTTTGTCCTGCAGGGCCCCAAGACTGTCCATCAGGTAAGCGCCCATGGCGGTCGTGTTGTCGAGCAGCTTTTCGTCTTCGATGATGCGCATGTTTTCGAGCGCCGCAGCCGGGCCTGCCGCACAGCCGCCGAACGTCGAAATATCGCGGAAATAGCTCATCGGATCGTCCGGATCACTCTTGAAGAGGTCGAACACTTCTTCCGTGGTCACGGTGCAGGATATGGCGGCATATCCTGAGGCGACACCTTTGGCCATGGTGACCAGATCCGGCTTGATGCCGTATTGCTGATAGCCGAACCACTTTCCGGTGCGTCCGAGACCGCATACCACTTCATCGATATGGAGCAGTATGTCGTATTTCCGGCAGATCTCCTGCACGGTTTCCCAATAGCCCTCGGGCGGCGTGATAACGCCACCACCGGCGGTGATCGGTTCGAGAACGATGCCACCGATGGTGTCCGGACCTTCGCGCAGGATCACATCCTCGATTGCGCGAGCCGCCTGCACGCCATAGTCGGCGCTATCGCCGAATTGAGAACGGTATTCGAGGCAGTGCGGCACCTCGACAAACCCCGGCGTGAAGGGCCCGTACTGGTCCTTGCGCTGGTTCTGACCGCATGAACTCAGAGCTGTAATGGTGGTGCCATGATAGTCACGCTCCCGATACAGGATCTTGTGCTTGCGGCCGCCATATTTGTTGTGCGCGATTTGCCGGATGATCTTGTAGGCCTTCTCATTGGCCTCTGATCCCGAGTTGGAGAAATAGACCCGGCTCATCCCGGGCATTTTCTCGATGAGCTGGCGGGCGAACAGGGCACCCGGAACGTTGCCGGCGGAATTGGCGAAGAAATTCAGTTTGACGAGTTGCTCGCGTACCGCGTCGGCAATGCTCTCGCGGCCATAGCCGACATTGACCGTCCACACTCCTCCGGACACGGCGTCCAGATATTCCCGTCCATTAGCATCCCAGACACGCAAACCCTTGCCCTCTATGATGACCATAGGATCTTGGGTTTCGTAGCGCTTGTGCTGACTCAGGTGGTGCCAGACATGAGCGCGATCACTGTTAACGGCTTCGCTGAAATCATTGGTGCCAGGTACGATATTCATGGGTTCCAACTCCCGACGGGGCAGCCGCGCGCTCGCGCGGGCCCGATTGCGACGAACGGCACATTTTCATGTCCGTCGTGCCGCAGATAGTCCCAGATTGTTTTGCTCCATGACGCCAGATTGAATGATAGGTCAACTACGTGTCCCAAAGCGGCTGAGGCCTTCTCTGAGGAAATCGATGGTCACCCTGGTCTTGTGGGGCAGGTACCGGGCGCTTGGATATATCAACCAGGTGGCCGATCGCGAGTGTGCTCCGGAAACTTCATGGTCCGGGAGCAACTCGACCAGCCGCCCAGCCTTTATGTCATCACTGACCACCCAATCAATCAACATGACGGGTCCAAGGCCATCCCGGGCGCACTGGCGCAATGCCATGATCGAAGAGATCACGATATCGCCAGAGATCGGGATCTCGGTGACACGACCATCTCCGTCTCTTGCAATCCAGTTGGATTCCACACCTTGTGGCCGCATCATCAGGCAGCGGTGGTGGACAAGGTCCATGGGTGTGCGAACCGGATCGTGCTGCTCCAGATAGGCGGGGCTGGCACAAATCCGGTACCGGTTATCGAACAGTTTGCTGGACACGAAGTTGCCGCCGCCGCGGCTTCCCAACCGGATGGCAAGGTCGATCCGTTGCGAGACGAGATCCACGGGCGTGTCAGACAGGGCGAGCTCGAGTTTGAGGTCAGGATACAGTTCCCGCATGCGCGGTAGCAGCGGCGTCAGGCAAATCTGCCCGAACGCCATCGTCGCGGCGATCCGCATTTTGCCCCTAGGCTGGGCGTTGATCGCATGCGCTTCGTCGTGAGCTATAGACAGGTCTTCGAGCAGTGGAGCGACGTGCGAAAGATAAATCTCGCCGCCTTCGGTCAGCTTGACAGTTCGCGTTGTTCGCTGGAATAAACGAAGTCCCAGTTCCTGTTCGAGGCCCGCAATCGTTCGGGATACCGTCGACGGATCCGCGTCCATTTCGCGAGCCACTGCGGCAAAGCTTCCGCGTTGGGCGACAGCAACGAATATTCGAAGCGCGGCGAAATCCATTAGTGCAATTTATGCACGAAGCTCTTGCGTGTCGAGCGGTTTATTATCGTTGACCTGTCACTTAATTTCGCGAGTCAGGGTTGTGCGACCGACCGGCAGACAGGCGATGATTGACGGTTGGGAGAGCGGTAATCGGTATTGGCAGCCAAAAACGCGGGTTGCCCATACGCCTCCGGCATCGATCCAATCGTTTGGCTGAAATTCCGCCCACCTTTCAGCAAGACGATTAATGTGGCGCTCTGATGTGAGCTCAGAGTGTCGGGGATTGTGCCGGAGGCGACACCGGTTTCGAAGCGCGCAATAATTCCAATATATTCAGCATCTTGCGCCCAGTACTGGTTTCATTTTGCAAGTTACGTTGGCGCCCAATTGAGCCGCGGGAAATCGGTGAATGGTTCGGCCTGACCCCGGTGCTTGGTCACCGCCTTATGGCGACCGCTCTACCGTCGAATGAATTCGATTTCGATAAACGCACACTCAAAATTATTGGCATTGATGACGTCGTGCTCGACACCGCGCTCGCGATAGTAAGGCACGCCGTTTGAAAGATCGGCGGTTGTACGCTCACCGTTTCCGTGATCGATGTCCAATTGACCATCGAACAAAGGTACAACCACATAGTCATACTCGTGGCGATGCCAACCGGTGTTGTCGCCGCGTTTGCCGAAACGCCATTCGGTAACACGGGTTACGTCGTTATCGACGAGCACTGTTGGGCGGGCGCTTCCTGCATCCATCGACATGGTCCATCCATTCAAAGTGTTGCCTGTACACCAGAACCTATGATGTCGGCCAAGGGGTGGACAAGCCCAGTGGGGATGAGACGATCCATCTGATTTGGATCAATGCAGGGCGCCAGGATTTGGTACAAGGTAGACTGGGACGATGCCGATCCCGTTGGTGAGATGACATGCGGTTGGGAGGCCGACAATGGCAGGCAGTGACGATGCGGTTGTGTATCAGCCGCCGAAAGTACCTGAAATCAAGACAGTCACGTTCCAGGATATTCGTGGTGCCTTTTCTGCTGGTATCGCAGATTTCCTGAGAGCTCCGCTGTTCGGATTGTTTTTCGGCGGCATCTTTACGCTCGGTGGTCTGGCCATTCTGGCGTCGCTGACCGTTTTCGACATGCACTGGATGATCATCCCGCTGGCCATTGGCTTTCCGCTTGTTGGCCCATTCGTTGCGGTTGGGCTTTATGAAGTCAGCCGCCGACTGGCCGCCGGTCAGCCGTTGATCTGGCGCGAGATCCTGTTGGTCGTATTCCGCCAGCGGGAGCGTCAGCTGAGCTGGATGGCGTTTGTCGTTTTGTTCATTTTCTGGCTGTGGATCTATCAGGTCAGGCTGCTGTTGGCTCTGTTTCTCGGGTTCAAGAGCTTCTCGACCATTCAGCGTTTTCTGGAAGTGATCACGACCTCGGGCGAAGGGATTGCGTTCATTGCGGTGGGCACAATCATCGGTGCGATCATCTCGCTCGTGCTGTTTTCAGCAACCGTCATCTCCATGCCCTTGCTGCTTGATCGCGAGCTCGACTTCATCACCGCGATCATCGTGAGCTTCAAAACCGTCATCAAGAATCCTGCTCCAATGATCAGTTGGGGAATCATTGTTGCCGCATTGGCAATAGCAGCCATGATTCCTTTTTTTCTCGGCTTGCTGGTGATCTTGCCCGTTGTTGGTCACGCGACATGGCATCTTTATGAAAGGGCGATTGAATCGGAATAGCCAATGGCGATAGGGTTGCATCAAAGCCAATTCCGATCCGGGGAGCACAGAATGACAAACGGCACCGTAAAGTGGTTCAACTCGACCAAGGGCTTCGGTTTCATCCAGCCGGACGGCGGCGGGTCGGACGTGTTTGTTCACATTACCGCCGTTCAAAAGGCAGGACTGCAAGGGCTGGACGAAGGTCAGAAAGTCCAGTTCGAAGTTGCGACGGACGACCGCACCGGGCGTTCGTCGGCGACCGACATCAAGGTCGGCTGACGTCAGCTACCCCTCTTTGGATCCGCTTCGCGCCGCTCCCATCGGTTTCTGGGAGGGGGCGCCGTACTCGTCGATGAATTCACGGAAAACACGATCCAGTTGCTCCGCATCGGCATAGTCTTCGAGCCGTTCCAGAAGCACGACGAGGAGGTAGTTGTTGCCCAGAGCCCAACGATCGTTCAGCGTTCGCAATTGCGCATAGGCCTCCTCTGTCAGAGCTGCATTGAACCGCTTTGGCAGGGGTAGGCGTTTCGCCGGCATATTTTGATCTCCATTCAGCTCGTGTCCTGTATCTGAAGTTCGTCACAGTGTGCAGCACGCACCGAATGAACTTCAGATTCAATCAGCCTCGGCACCGTCGGTACCGCATAGGCTTTCGGGCTCGGTGGAGCCCAGTCCTTTGTCCTCAATATCTTTGGTGCGCTGCCAGAAGACCGCGTGCAGCGCTTCCATGGATGTCGTCTCACAGGTGCGAACCACCGCGCAACGGGTCGCAAGGTCGCCGACATCAGGGAAGGGAGCGCCTCGCTTGTGCTCAGGCGCCACCATCTGCAGGCCTTTGCATTGATGACAGATGCCCTGTTTGCTCACCAGGGCGCACAGACCCTCGAAGCGTTCCTGCATCGATTTGCGTGCCGTGGCCAGGCGGTGGCGAAGGACCGATTCGGACGTGCCCAGGGCGTTCGATGCCTCTCTGGAGGACAAACCAACAATATCGCGAAGAACAAGGGCGGCAATCTCATCCGGCGGCAACGAACGGCCGACGCAGGTAAAGCAGTAGGCGATGTGTTCGCGAACCTCGAACGCAAAGTCCGGCGCTGAGCATTGGTCGATAACCTCGCCTGAGAGTTTTTCTGACGTGGCGCAAAGATTGGCATAGGCGACCTGCGCCTCACTGCGCCAACGCTTTTGACGCCGCAGGAAATCAACCGCTGATCTGGATGCGATAGACGTCAGCCATGTCGACAGACTGGAAGAGCCCTCAAAGCCCGCGATACCCTGCCAGGCCTTCAACAGGGCTTCCTGCAAGACGTCCTCGGTGTCTTCGGGATGACCAACCATGCGTCGAATGACCGACCGCAGCCGGGGGCGCAGGGGAGCAACGAGGCGTTCAAACGCCGCCTCGTCACCCGATTTCGCCTGTTCGATGAGTTTCACGTCGGTCATGCGGCCTGGCTTTCTCCATAGGCGGCCAAAGTGGCCGGCCGCGCCCGCATGTGTTGGTGCCATTGTGCCAGGCGCGGCCTGCGCTCGAGCTGTTCGGATGCAATCGGTACGGTCTTCAGATAATGCGAGAGCATCGGTTCGAACACAAGGTCCGCCAGACTCAGGCGGTCGCCGGCAAGAAAGGCTCCAGGCTCCATGAGCGCGTCGATGGCATCAAGACAGCGCTCGGCGGGGGCAGTGTCGATCGAGTTGATGTCGTCCGCAAAGGTAGCCTTCACCAAGGCAGGATAGGCATAATCGATGCAAAGGGAGATGGCTTGCCACATGCGCGCCCTCTGCAGCGCTTGGTCGGGAACCAAGTCGCCCTTGTCCGCCACATCGTTGAGATAAGACAGGATCGCGGGCGTCTCGTAGATGGGCTGCGATCCATGCCGCAGTATTGGCATTTTGCCAAATGGGTGGAGGTCCAGATGGCTCGGCTTGCCGAATTCGAGCGGCAGAAGCTCGTATTCCAGCCCGAGTTCCCTGCAGGCCATGCTCGCGCTGCGTACGTAGGTGCTGCCTTCAAATCCATACAGTTTAATATCCGTCATTGTCGTCTCCGGTTGCTGGTTGAACGTCAGTGTTCAATTGTTTAGACGGATGCACCCGGAATTTCCGCCAAGCCTATGAAATAAAAGAGATAATTTGAAGGTCCGTCGTTTTTCCGTTCCAAGGGAAATAGCTAGCTCCCAGCGGGTACGGGACCCACCACACACAAACGATACAGGCGCAGGAGTGCGATCAAAATGCCGCTCCTGACGGTGTTGATTGTGACCCTGGATTGGTGTTGAATCCGAGTGGACAACGACTGAGCGGTTCCTCCGATTCAGCCAGAACACCAGCAGGAGACGACAGGATGACACATCTCAGAATCGGCGATCAAGCGCCTGATTTCGAAGCCAATACAACAAAAGGCACCATCAATTTTCACGAATGGCTCGGCGATTCCTGGGGTGTTCTGTTTTCTCACCCGAAGGATTTCACACCGGTCTGTACGACGGAACTTGGCTACATGGCCCGGATCAATCCGGAGTTCCAGAAGCGCAATGTGAAGATCATCGGCCTCAGCGTCGACCCGGTTGAGAACCATGCGGAATGGGCTGCCGATATCGAGGAAACGCAGGGCTTCATGCCCAACTACCCGATGATCGGCGATACCGATCTCAAGGTTGCCAAGCTCTATGGCATGTTGCCTGCCGGTGCCGGCGAGACGTCGGAAGGGCGCACTGCAGTCGACAATCAGACGGTGCGTACCGTATTCGTCATCGGACCAGACAAGTTGATCAAGCTGACCTTGTCCTACCCGATGAGCACTGGCCGCAACTTTGACGAAATCCTCCGGGTGATCGATTCAATGCAGCTGACCGCCAAACACAAGGTGGCCACGCCGGTCAACTGGACGGATGGGGAAGACGTCATCATCGTGCCTGCGGTCTCCAATGAAGAGGCCGAGAAAAAATTCCCGGACGGTTGGAAGACCCTCAAACCTTATCTGCGGGTCGTGCCCCAGCCGAAGTAAAAGACAAGCCTGTGTGGCGTCACGAGCGCCACACATGGCCCTCCGGTCATGGGCCAGTCTCACGATCCTGCGCCTAACAAATAGGCAAACGGATGCAATAGCGATCATTTACCACCAGATTCATTTTATCAGGATTGGTGGATAACTTACTGAAATATTTTTATTATTTAGCGTAGGCCACAGTTTGGCATGGCCTTTGCTTTTGTTTTGGCGTGCAGCGCATCTAGGGTTCCGGTTTTCGAAGGTGGAAACGCTGGTCCGAGAGGTGCAAGCCGGCCAATCACGAAACGGCCGGTGACACGGCGGGACAAAATCCCGGGAGATTACTGCACAGGTTTGCGCACGCAGACCTCCTCCCGGTGTGCGCAGACTTGGATGGGAGCCGGTCCGATTGGGCCGACACAAACAAGAAAGGCGTACGCTGATGACACGCAATTCACTGAAGACGCTGGGCCTGGCAGCAATGTTGGGGCTGTCTGCCGCCGTGGGGACGGCCGAGGCCGCACCCAAATCCGAGTTCAAGGTCTGTTGGTCCATCTATGTCGGATGGATGCCATGGGGTTACCTTCAGGACTCCGGCATCATGAAGAAATGGGCCGACAAGTACGATATCGACGTCGAAATCGTTCAGATCAACGACTATGTCGAATCCATCAATCAATACACGGCCGGGGCATATGATGGCTGCTCCATGACCAACATGGATGGTCTGTCGATCCCTGCAGGCGGCGGCGTCGATACCACGGCCCTGATCGTTGGCGACTATTCCAACGGCAATGACGGCATCATCCTCAAAGACAAATCCGGACTGGCCGATATCAAGGGCCAAAGCGTCAATCTGGTTGAGCTGTCGGTTTCGCACTACCTGCTTGCCCGCGCCCTGGACAGTGTTGGCCTTTCGGAACGGGACCTGACAGTGGTCAACACGTCGGACGCTGACATGATCGCCGCCTATGCAACGCCAGACGTGACGTCGGTCGTGACCTGGAACCCGCTTTTGTCGGAAATCGAAGCCCAATCGAACGCCACCAAGGTCTTCGACAGTGCCGGCATTCCCGGTGAAATTATCGACATCATGATGGTCAATACCGAAACGCTGAAGGACAATCCCGACTTCGGCAAAGCGCTGGTCGGGGCCTGGTATGAGCTGATGGCAATGATGGCATCTGACAGCGATGCCGGCAAGGCTGCGCGAACCGCCATGGCGGAAGCATCGGGTACCGACCTTGCGGGATACGACGCTCAACTGGCAACGACGAAAATGTTCTACACGCCAGCGGAAGCCATCGCATTTACGAAGTCACCGGATCTGCCCAAGACGTCCAAATTCGTGGCGGAGTTCCTGTTCGACAAGGGGATTCTGGGCGAGGGGGCCCCGAGCCCGGAATTTGTCGGGATCGCTTTCCCCGACGGGTCGGTCTATGGCGACGCAAACAACGTGAAGCTGCGCTTCGACACCACCTACATGGAGATGGCCGCCGACGGAAAGCTCTGAACGGACAATGCGGCCCCATTAATGGGGCCGCGGTTTCCAGCGGGGTCACGACCATGCGCATCACCAATCGGATACCGACTCGGCCGATCGCCATCCTTATCGGCTTGCTGCCTTTCATTGGCGTCATTTCAGCCTATGCGGTCGCGAGCCATATAAGGCGTCTCGGCAACCCGGCGGACAAGTTGCTGCCGTCACTGGACCAGATGGCGACAACGTTTTGGCGCATGGCTTTCGTGCCCGACCGGCGTTCTGGCGATCTGCTTCTCTGGGGTGACACGCTCGACAGTCTGTTGCGTCTTGGTCTCGGAATGGGAGTTTCCACGGCGCTAGCACTCTCAGTCGGCGTGGCAATCGGTTTCATTCCTTACGTTCGAGCCGGACTGGCGCCGTTCATCGCCAGTTTTTCGCTGATTCCGCCGATCACCATCCTGCCGATCCTGTTCATCATGTTCGGTCTTGGCGAACTGTCGAAGGTGATGCTGATTGTCGTCGGAACTGCGCCGGTCATGATCCGTTCGCTGTCTCAGGCTGTCATGGACATCCCGCGCGAGTTGATCATCAAGGCGGAGACCCTGGGAGCTGGCGTCCGCCAGATGATAGCGCGGGTCGTTGTACCGCAAGTCCTGCCGAAACTCATTACTGCGATCCGGCTTGGCCTTGTGCCTGCCTGGATATTCCTGATTTCTGCCGAGGCGATCGCTTCGACATCCGGTCTTGGCTATCGCATTTTTTTGGTCCGCCGTTACCTGGCGATGGATGTCATCCTGTCTTACGTCCTTTGGATCACCCTTCTGGCGTTTCTGATCGATCGCGCTCTGTTGCTGATTTCGCGACGCCTTTTTGCTTGGAACCACTTGGAAGGGGAAAGCCTGTGAGCGGTTCGGCGAAGGTAAGTGTTCGCAATGTCGCAAAGACCTATGGAAGCACGCCGGTTCTTGAACGCGTCAATCTTGATGTTGACGAAGGTGCGTTCTGTACGATTGTCGGAGCCTCCGGGTGCGGCAAGTCGACATTCCTGCGTATGTTGCTGTCGCAGGAAACCCCCACTCGTGGCCAAATCGAATTGAATGGGGAGCCGCTGCCGCCGGAACCCACTCCCGACCGCGGCGTGGTTTTCCAGCGCTACTCGGTGTTTCCTCATCTAACGGTCGAAGACAATTTGATCCTGGCGCAGGAATTTGCCGCGGCACCGCGTTTCGGGCGGCTGTTCGGCGCGGCGCGAAAACACGCGCGGGACACTGTCACGGAGACCATGGAACGGATCGGTCTCGCCAGTGCCCGGCACCGATATCCGGCGCTGCTTTCCGGCGGCATGCAACAGCGGCTTGCGATCGCTCAGGCCTTGCTGAAACAGCCCGAAATATTGCTGCTCGATGAGCCCTTCGGAGCACTGGATCCCGGCATCCGCGCTGACATGCACGTTCTTCTGCTCGATCTTTGGCAAGAACGGAGCATGACCATCTTCATGGTCACCCATGACATTCACGAGGCCTTCAAGCTCGGGACCCGCATGCTGGTCTTCGACAAGATTCGCCACGATCCCCAGGCTCCCGATGCATTCGGGGCCACTGTTACCTACGACCTTCCACTCCAACGAGCAGACCATCAGACCCCGCCTGAAGCGCAGGAGCTGTTTCCGGTACGCCAGACCTAGACTTGTGAGGAGCAAATAATGCGAGACTTATTTTCAAATCCGTTCCGACATGAGCGACGGGCTGCCGGATGGCGGCCAACTCAGCCGGTTGCACGTCAACATCACCCGGATTTCGACAAACTCAACCTGCGCGGTTGGAAGGCGGCTGAAAAGGAAGGAACGCTACCCACCGCCGCCTGGGAAAAGGAAAAACAATGGGCCCTGCGCATGGGATTGACCGGCGCTGACTCGATTGAAGACAAGTCAATCCCGACCTTTGCAAGAGGCGAGTTGCCTCACTACGCGGGCATCAACACGTTCCTCAAAGCCCCCTATATCGAGGATGTGACCGAGGTCGGCGCCTACGATGCCGCGGTGATCGGCATTCCCTTCGATGGTGGTACGACCTATCGGCCCGGCACACGGTTCGGGCCGCAGGGCGTTCGCAAGATTTCAGCGCTCTATACGCCCTACAACTACGAAATGGGTGTCGATCTTCGCGAGGAGATGACGTTGTGCGACGTCGGCGACGTGTTCACAATCCCGGCAAACATCGAGAAGACCTTCGATCAGATCAGCCGCGCTGTCAGCCACGTGGTCTCTTCCGGCGCCTTGCCGGTCATGATCGGCGGTGACCATTCCATCGGCTTTCCCTGCGTGCGCGGCATTGCACAATGCACTTCGAAGCGCATCGGTATCGTCCATTTTGACCGGCACATAGACATCCAGGAAAAGGACCTAGATGAGCGGATGCACACGACGCCGTGGTTCCACGCGACGGACCTTGCCAATGTCCCGGCGGTCAATCTGGTGCAGGTTGGCATCGGCGGCTGGCAGGTGCCGCGAGAGGGGGTCGAAATCGCCCGCAAGCGCAACACCAACATATTCACCATGCGCGACGTCGAGGAACTGGGTCTGGCGGAGACGGCGGCTCGGGCCCTCGAATTGGCCTGGAAGGATGCCGACGCGGTCTACATTTCCTTCGACATTGACAGCGTCGATTGCGGCTTCGTGCCGGGAACCGGATGGCCGGAACCAGGCGGCTTCCTGCCGCGGGAAGCGCTGGAGCTGGTTTCGCTGGTCGCCGCGGAGGGCATTTGCGGATTGGAAGTCGTCGAGGTGTCGCCCCCGTACGACACGTCGGACATTACCGCACTGCTCGCGACACGGGTCATTGTTGATGTGCTGGGAACACTGGTCTCTCACGGCAAGATGGGCGCTCACAAGGCCATCATCGACAAGCCGGTAGCCATCCCGGCGGGTCCCGATCTGGAGTAGTCCGATGGGTCATCATCATCACAACCACTCGCATGGCGCCGGCCACAATCATGGCACCGACCACCTTCACTCGCACACGCATGGCGATTCGCCCCGGGAACGGGCCGATGAACTCCAGGTGTTGAGCGGCAATTTTGTCGACGGATTTCGCGCGGCAGAAGACAAGACAAGCTTTTTGCGCCTTTCCGATGTCCCGTTCCAACGTCCTGGCCCCGACGGACTGGTTCTCAACCTGGTGGACGCTTCGATCGTATCCAACTGGCAAATCGGAACGGCATCGCCGGCTTTCGCGTCACGGGAACTGGTCTACATGCCCTTTCCGGGCAGCATGGTTTCCGAGCGGGAGACCATGACGTTCACCTATGTCTCGCTCACCCACCGCGAAGACATCGACCTGGTCGATCTTCTGCGGGATCGCTTTTCTGACTGAAAGGAGAAATTTCATGTATCGCACTCCAACCCTGTTTTCACTGCTGCTGACAACCGGCCTTCCAGCCTTTGCCCACCCGGGAGACCATGATCCTGAGACCCTTTTGGCCCACATGGCTGGTTCGCCTTTCCATTGGGCGTTGCCGCTTGTCGGCATGGCTCTGCTTGGAGTCGTGTTGAAACGGCATGCCTTGATCAGGGTGTTACGCGACCGGTCTAACGACCACAACTCGTAGTCAGACTTCGACGTCCGGTGTCTCAAAGCGAGACGAAAAACCGGATAATGAAGGCGTTGGCCAGGTCAACGAAGAAGGCCGAAACCATCGGCAATACGATGAACGCAAGTGGCGCCGGTCCGTAGCTCTTCGTGACCGATGACATGTTGGCGATGGCTGTTGGGGTGGCGCCCAATGTGAAGCCGGCAAAGCCGGCGCTCAAAACCGCCGCCGTATAGTCTCGGCCCATCAATCGGAAGAACAGCAGGATGATGAAGGCGACAGTGCCGAAGATCTGAAAAGCCAGCACTCCGAGGAGCGGGCCGCCAAGCCCCTGCAAGGTCCAGAGCTGCATGCTCATCAGGGACATCGCCAGAAAGATGGAGAGGCAGTAGTCGGAGATGACGGCCAGCGCTCGCGTGCGCGCCGGCCATGTAAGACCTGGAAGCAAATACGGAATCGTGTTCGACATTGCGATGGCGACCAGCAGGCACGGGACGAACAGTGGCAATTTCAGCCCCTGTGCCTCGATCACCTGATTGGCGAGATATCCGATAATGATTGCTACGTTGATGGCGAGCAGCGAGCGCATGATGCTGATGTGGTTGACCTTCGTGTCTTCTTCGCCTTCTTGTTCGTAAGGCAGACCGACGATTGGCCCTTCTGATGGCGCACCGACCAGCCGGTGTCGATCGATCAGGTACTTGGCGATAGGCCCACCGACGAGTGCGGCGCAGACCAGCCCAAGCGTTGCGGCCGCAATGCCGATTTCATCGGCACCGGTGAGCCCGGTCATTTCACTTACCGTTGGCCCCCATGCAATGGCAGTGCCGTGGCCGCCGATCAGTGAAGCGGAGCCAAGAAGCACGCTGACCGGTCGCGGCAAGTCGAAGATTTGCGTTCCGATCAGCCCGATTGTGTTTTGAAAGATGATGAATGCGATGGTGATGGCAAGCAGGATTCCCAGGAGCCGTCCGCCGGCGATGAGGTCCTTGAATCTTGCGTTGATGCCGATGGCCGTGAAGAAGATCACCAGCAACAGGTCGCGGGTCGTAAGTTCGAAGGTGATCTCCGTATTCAACCAAGCGTATCCGGCCCAGGTGATAAGTGCCGCGGCGAGGCCACCAGAGACCGGTTCCGGAATGTTGTAGGTCTGCAGGAACGACAGGTTGCGGGTAAGAAATGCACCCAGGAAGAAAACGACGATGCCGACGGTTACGGCGACAAAATCCGGTACGAGGATCGTCTGGACAACATCCTGATTCACGCGAGAAATTCCTTGCCTTCGCCGACCGGTCTGATTTGGTGTCGGCGATGGACAGAAGCAAAAATGGTAATCTGTGGCAAGCAACGAATACGGAAACCGTGCGCGCGGATCCAATCGATCGTGACCTTGAGACAGAGCTGATCATTGTTGGCGGTGGTTTCACCGGTTGTTCGGCGGCTTTGCACGCGGCAAAAGCAGGCAAGGATGTGGTGTTGCTGGAAGCGCGCGACATCGGTTACGGCGGATCCGGGCGCAATGTCGGGCTCGTCAATGCCGGCCTGTGGTTGCCTCCGGCAGCCGTTGAAGGCGCCTTGGGTGCCGACGCTGGTGGCCGGCTCAATGCGGATCTGGCAGCAGCGCCGGATCTTGTCTTTTCATTGATCGAGACCCACGGAATCGAGTGCGAGGCCGTTCGCAACGGTACCCTTCACTGTGCTCATTCGGAAGCCGGTTTGGCTGGCCTGAAAAGCCGCTACGAGCAACTGGCCGGGCGTGATGCCCCGGTGCGTCTTCTTGATCGGTCGGAGACGGTGACACGGACCGGTACCGCGGACTTTTGTGGCGCTTTGCATGATGGACGTGCCGGAACGATCCAGCCTCTGGCCTACTGCACCGGGCTGGCCCGGGCGGCACAAGAAGCCGGTGCCAAAATCCACACCAACAGTCCGGTCGTCCGCGTCGGTCGCCAAAGCAGCGATTGGGTCGCCGAGACGAAGGGCGGGACGGTTACGGGCAAAGCCTTGCTGGTCGCCACGAACGCTTATCAGGCGGGTTTGTCCGGCCTTCCGGCTGCAAGCCACGTTCCGGTATTCTATTTTCAGATGGCAACCGCACCGTTGTCGCCCAATCTGGCGGGAACCATCCTTCCCGGGCTCGAAGGAGCCTGGGACACCGCGCTCATCATGTCGTCCTTTCGCAAGGATGCATCCGGCAGGTTAATCGTCGGCGGCATGGGTTCGCTGGATCATGTGACCGGCCGAATTCACAGGGGGTGGGCCCGTCGCAAAATGGAGCAACTCTTTCCCACGCTTCGTGACCAGCCACTGGAACACGCCTGGTGCGGCCGGATTGCCATGACGTCGGACCACATACCAAAAATTGTTCGCCTGGGTCCCAACGGACTGTCGATTTTCGGATACTCCGGGCGCGGCATCGCTCCCGGAACGCTGTTTGGAGCCCGCGCCGCGGCATTGCTTTGTGGTGGCGAAGAGGACAGTTTGCCCATCGAGGCAACAGCCTCATACAGCGAGGCCCTGACTGGATTGAAGGGCGCCTTTTTCGAGTTCGGAGCGAGCGCCTATCACGCTACCCGTGCCTGGGTATGAGACACAGTCAACCGTTGTGTTCGATTTCCAAGACACTGGCACTTCGTCTCATGATCAGGGCCAGCCAAACGATCAACAGGAGACCAAGAATCGCCAGGCATCCAGCGGCGATGATCGACAGGCGATACCCGCCAATCTGTGCCAGCACCGCACCGAGAAATGGAGCGATCGCGAACCCGGCCAGATTCGGCACCGCCTGCAATCCGGAAATGGCACCGAACCCGGTTCGCCCAAGCGATTCCGCCGTAACGACCGGCCTGAGAATATTGGTCAAACCGTAGGCGGCTCCTTGCGTGACGGCGAAGGCGAAAGCCATTAGGACCGACGCGCCGGCGAGGAAGAGAACAAGAGACGCGCAGGACAACCCGACAAAAGCGACCACGCTGATGTTGATCGCACTGACACGATGATCGAAGCGCGTCATCAGAAGTCGGCCGGCCACCTGAGCAGGACCTATCAGCGAGGCGACGGTCACGGCTGTCGCTTGCGCCAACCCTCGATCGACAAGGATCGGCATGATGTGGTTGAGCAGTATGCCATGGTTCAAGGCGATCATCGGGAAAGCGACAGCCAACAGCCAGAATTCGCGTCGCCGCAGCGCCGCTTTGACTGCCGCTTTACTGCTCGTTTTCGCGTGAGCGTCGTGGCCGGTTTCTTTGCTGTCGCCGAGCAGGGTGCTGCCGACGATCAGTAGTGGCGCGCCCAAAAGTGCAACAAACGCTGCGAAAACCACCACCGCGCCGCGCCATCCGAGCGTATCGGCCAGGATGGCGCCCAGCGGGAAGGCAATTGATGAAGCGAAACCGGCGCACAAAGTGATGCGGGTAATCGCCGCTCTCGCGGACTTGCCCCTTGTGCGTGTGACCAGTGCAAAACACGGCTCGTACAGACAGCTTGCGTGGGCCAATCCGATCAGAGCCCATAAAGTGAGGAAGGACACCTGGCTCTCGACGATTGCAAGCAGTGCCAGGCACAAGGCACCAAACAGAGAGCCGGCGCCAAGCAATAGGCGACCGTGCCCCATATCAACGATCCGGCCGGCAATCGGAGAGGCGACAGCGGCAACCAGTAGCGCCAGGGTCAAGCCGAATGCGATGTCGGTTTTGCTCCAGCCGAGATCTGCCTCCCAGCTCAGCAGCAGCGCTGCAAAACTGTAGAAAAGGCCGGCCCAGACGATTGTCTGGCCGGCTGCAAGTAGCCATACGGCGAGCCCGGCGGGCCTACCATCCGTCGGCGTTTCGGCTGCGGATGAATTCATGAAGGCCTGTTTATCACAGATACTGGAATGCGATACCCGCAAGCACAGCGCCGATCAGACCCAGGCCGAGATAAGCCGCGAAAACCTCGTGTCGCACCAGCGACCACACCGCGGTCATGGCAGGAATGGAACTGACGGCGCCTGCTGTCATGAAGGCCATTGCCGCTCCGGGCGTCATCCCTTGTGAAACAAGTCCTGCGAGGAGTGGCGGTGCGACATAACCATTCAGGTAAGCGGGCATGCCGACTACAGCGGCCGTCGCAATGGGCAGCACGCCCTCGCCACCCACGAGCGAGGCGATGAGCGAAGCCGGAACGTAGGTCACGAGAACCGCTTCAAGTACGTAGGCGAAGGCCAGCCATTTGGCGAGGAAAGCGGCGTTGCCGAGGAATTCGCTGCGAAACGTTTCGCGACGTTCGGCCTCCCGCCAGAAAACCCAGGCCGGCTTGCCGTCGAACGGGGAGGGCCCGCAGCCGCACCGCTTCGCGACAGTCTTGCGAAGCGGATTGGAAAACACGCCCATGGCCATCAGGGTCTTGATCGCGAAACCTCCGAACAGGCCAAGCGACACGGCAGCCACCGCCTTGCCGATGGCAAACGGCCATCCGAGCGCCGCGGCTGTTATGAACAGCGTTGGAGGATCGATCAGAGGTGACGACAGCCAGAACGCCATGACCGCAGACAACGGTGCGCCGAGCGCCAGCAGGCCGGCGATGAACGGGATCACTTCGCAGGAACAGAACGGCGCCAATCCGCCTAGCAGCGCCGCAAAGACAATCATCCTGGTTTCGCGTCCTTCGAAAGCGGAGGCCACATAGGCTTCGGCACCAGACGCTTTCAGCCAGGCGATCATGACGACCGCCACGGCGATATAGGGCAACGTACCCAGGAAGGCGTTTACGGCAAAAGTTGTGAAGCCCGTAGCGCGCGCCGGATCCAGGATCAGCACCGCTAGAGGAATGGCAACGACCAGCGTCCATGGGGATACAAGCCATTTCAGGGAAAACCGTCCATGCGGTGTCGTATTGGCGATGTCTGACATGATCACGTCCACTGTCGATTGGTAATAGAACTATATTTCTAGTTATATCGCTATAATGTGATCGTCAAGTGGTTTTCATCAGCGTGGTTTGGGGAGCGTCTCGGACAGGCGCAACAGGGCGGCGAGCGATATCGCGGCAAAGATCACGATCAGGAAGACGGGTGCATAATCGGCGCCGGTGCGCTTGACCAGGTATGTGGCCGCCAGCGGTGTCATGCCGCCGAAAAACCCAAAAGCGATGCCGTTACCAATCGACAAAACGCTACAGCGAAGCTGCGCGGGAAGGGCTTCTGCGATCAGCAATCCATAAACCGGGTAGCCGCAGGCCAGGATGAGGCCGAACAAGCACTGACCTATCAGGGTCAAGGCAAAGGAGCCCTGGTGCATCAACCACCAGAGCGGCCAACTGAAAAGCAGCAAACCGACAAATGTCACCATTGCCATGGGTTTCCGCCCAATCCGATCGGCTGCGTAGCCCGCCAAGGGGAACACGGCCATCATGGTAAGCTGTCCGAGTGTGTTGATATCCAGCGCCTCGGCGGTCGACATGTGCATATGCAGTTCGAGGTCGGAGGCGGAATAGATGAAGGTGACATAAAAGCCGACACCACCGACGAGAATGAGGCACACATAGGCAACGATCGGACGCCACCCACTGCGCACGGCTTCTTTCAATGTCAGAAGCTGCGCTTTGCTCGCCTGAGCGAGCTCCGGGCTTTCCTGAATGCCGCGTCTGAGCAGGAACCCGACCAGAGTAAAGATCGCACTCAGCAGGAAGGGAATCCGCCAGCCCCAGTCCTGCATCTGGGTATCTGTCAGTATTGTGGCTGCCAAAGCACCGATTGCCGAACCGGTGACGGCGCCAAAGAATTCGCCGACCATCGACCAGCTCGAGACAAATCCGCGCTGATTCCTGGGCGCATGTTCGATCAGGAACACCGTTGATGTGGTGTATTCTCCGGCGACGCTGAAACCTTGCAGAAGGCGAAGAGCTATAAGCAGCGCCGGCGCCGCAACGCCGATGGTCTGGTAGCCTGGCAGGAGACCGATGCAAACCGTTGCAGTGCCCATGACGCCAACGGAAAACAGCATGACGGGCCGGCGACCATAACGGTCAGCAAGGCGCCCGAGAACGACGCCACCAAGCGGTCGCGCACCATAGCCGACGGCAAAGACGCCGAATGCGGTAAGCAGCGAGGCCAAGGGGTCATCGGAAGGGAAGAACTGCTTCCCGATGGCCGCGGCGAAAAACCCGTAAATGGCGAAGTCGTACCACTCGATGAAATTCCCGGCGCCCGCGGCGACAATTTTGAAACGCAAAGACTGCCTGCCCGCCATGCCAGAGCTCCCGCGGCTGATGTCAACAGTTCAGCCGATTCGAACCGACGCGTACAGGTCTGGCGACCGCCGATGGTAAACGGAGACGCTGTTGGGTCAGACCGCGCGCCGCAGGTTGACGCGCTCGTAGTGGGCCATCAGGTCATTGAATCTCTCACCCTGCACCGCGATGTGAGATTTCAGTGCCATTTCCACACCCACAGCATCGGCCCGCTCCAAAGCCTCCAGAATCGACCGATGTTCGGACATCGATTGCTGCATCCGCCCGCGCAGGTGCAGTTGCATGCGTCGGAACGGCTGCAGCCGCTTTTGCAGACGGCGGGCCTCCGATTCCAGAAATCCGTTGCCGCTTGCCCGGTAGAGCAACTGGTGGAAGCGTTCATTGCGGTGGTAGTAGGCGTCGGCATCGCCACCCAGCAGAGCCTTTTCGCACTCAACGGCAGCCTGTTTCAGCTCGGAAAGGTCGTCATCTGTCAGTCTGCGCGCGGCCAAGCGTCCGCACATGCCTTCCAATTCGGCCATGACCTCGAACATCTGCACCAGCTCGACCACACCGGGATGCCGCACATAGGCGCCACGATGCGGTAACAGCTCGACCAGGCCCGAAGCAGCCAGCATCTGAAACGCTTCCCGCAGCGGTGTCCGTGACACGCCAAATTTCTCAGACAACCGGGTTTCGTCCAGTCTGTCTCCGTCCGCGAAAGCACCTGTGACTATCAACTGTTCCAGATTTTCGCGAATGCTGTCGGCGCGTCGCCGGGTCATCTGAATGTCACGATCCATCAGCAAATCATACTCAATATTGCCATAGTTGTATACAATTCAAAAGTTATCAAATACAACAATCGATGATTGGGTATGCCCTAGAAGGACCGAGCTGTTGCTCGAGGTGGTGCCGTGGAAAGGAGCAGAGCATGAACCGGTCGCGATTCCTGCCTGACATACTCGGCTCGATTTTCGAGCGCCGTTATTCGGCCATGGCCGCCTTCGACAAACGGCCGATCGAGGAGATGTGCGAGGCGCTTCTGACGGGGGCCGGGGAGGTTTCCGGCCTCAAAGTGGCACGCGCGATTCTGACCCGCTACGGCCAGTTGGACACGCAAGCGAAGGAGGCGTTTTTTCGCCACCTGACGGAGCAACTCGATGTCGACACGGAGGCCGTCGAATCCAGCGCGAGGGCCTATGGCGCCGATCGTACCCCGGAACTCCTGGAGCAACTGACACATGCCTCTGAACCAAGACGTCAGGAGCTGTTGAGACGGATCAACCAGGTGCCAGGCGCAACCGCCCAATTGGTGGCTATGCGTCTCGATCTGATGGACATGCTTTCCGACCACCCGGAGTTTGGCCGCACGGACCTTGATTTCATCCATCTGTTCTCATCTTGGTTTAATCGGGGGTTTCTGGTGCTGCGCCGTATTGATTGGGACACTCCCGCAAACATCCTGGAAAAGATCATCCAGTACGAGGCGGTTCATGCCATCGACGACTGGGACGATCTGCGACGAAGGATCGAGCCGGAGGACCGCCATTGCTTCGCCTTCTTCCATCCGGTCATGCCGGATGAACCGCTGATCTTCGTCGAGGTGGCCTTGTCGAGCGGCATTCCGGGTTCCGTGCAGGAGGTCCTGGCGGAAGACCGGGAGCTCCTGACGGAAGATCAGGCCGATACGGCGGTTTTCTATTCGATATCGAACTGCCAAAGCGGCCTTGGCGGCATCTCGTTCGGCAATTCTTTGATCAAACAGGTCGTTGAAGATCTGTCGCGGGATCTGCCGCACTTGAAGAATTTCGTCACGCTCTCGCCGATACCCGGCTTATCTCGTTGGCTGGAGAAGCGTCACAAGGACCAGCTGGACGACCAAGCCGGAGACATTCTGGAAGCGGCGAAACTGGCAGGGGGCGGCGATAGTCTCGCCGAATTGGAGGTCCACAGCCCGTCGTTGCGTTACCTGGCGGCGCATTATCTGGTGGAAGAAAAGCGCGCCAACGGCCTGCCTCTCGATCCGGTCGCCCGATTCCATCTCGGCAACGGCGCGCTCGTTCATGACGTGCACGCGCTGGCCGACATATCGACCAACGGCTTGCAGCAATCATGCGGAGTAATGGTTAATTACCTCTACGACCTGGCGCGAGTGGAACAAAATCACGAGGAATTTGTCGGCAAGCAGATCGTGGCGCAATCGCGCAGTATACAGTCGTTACTGCGCGCAGGTTCACCAGACGTGAAACCGAGAAAGGTGGCCAGCTCCTGACGACTGGGCGATCGGGTGCGTTGCCGCGTTGGCTTAGTTTCCCGTGTAGGCCTGCGACGGATCGATCCGGTAGGTCCAGGGAAGCTCCTCGTTGCGCCACCCGCCGACGGTGCGATGACCCCGCTTGTCGGTGGATCCTTCGAACCCGTCCACTACACTCCAGACGTTTGTGTAACCGGACTGAGCAAGCAGATTGGCGGCGGCAGCAGAGCGGCTCCCGGAACGGCAGATCAGGATGATGTTCGTGTCCCGCGCGCCGCCCATGGCGGATACGAAGTCATTCATCTCGTTGACGAATTTCTCGTTGATTACAAAGCCATATTGCCCGGCAACCGGATTGAGCGCCTGACCGAGCCAGGCGAACGGGATGTTGCGATCGATTGCCTTTGGATGACCGACGAGCCCGAACTCTTCAGGGGTCCGCACATCGACGAACAAGATCGATGGAGCCCGGCTAACCGCGACATGGGCATCCCGCGAGGTCAGGTGCAGGCCAAGCTGTGTCTTGCGATGGTCGGACAATGCAGCAGGGTCCACGGTCGAGCGAATGTCCGCCGCAATGGAAGTTGGGCTCCAAACGGCCAACATGGTTCCCAAAAAAAGCGCGAAAGAAATCGTGAGGCGACGCAGCCTGAAGGATCGAGGAACTTGCATTGACGTTTTCCATGCTCGGGTCAGATGACTTTTTCGTCATCCAACCTATTGCGGCAGACTTTGGCCGCGAAGTCACATTACTGAGAGCGAGGCCCATTGAGTGTGGGTTTCGAAAAACGGGAGTGATTCCATGGCAGTTACAAAACACATGCGCGCCGGTGTTATCGGCGCTTTGCTCTTGGCGGCGGCGCCATTTGCGACATCCGCGTGGGCTCAGCCAGCGGAAAAACCCGGATGGGTGGTGATCACCACGGAACACGATTATCCGACCCTGACGGCCAATGTTGAAAGCGCAGCGCAGAAAAACAAGATCGGTGTCGTCACCAAGGCTTCCGCAACACTGGGCGCCAAGCGGGTTCTGGACAAGGATATCCCCGGGAACATGGTGATCGGCCTCTATCATCCGCGGTTTGCCGTCCCGATGCTTGAGGCAAGCATAACCGCCGGTATCGAAGCGCCGATACGTGTCTATGTCACTGAGAATTCCGACGGCACGGCGACACTGTCGTACAAGATGCCCAGCCACGTCTTTGCGCCATACATGGATGAGGGCGGCGAGGCGCTGGCAACCCTGGCGGCGGAGCTGGATGCGCTGTTTGCCGCTTTGGCTGCGGACGCCACGGCAAATTAGTTTCAGAATCCGTTCAGGTACGGTTCATCTAGCCGATGGCATAACCGCCAAGTGGCCGCATCTGCAATCGGCGAGACGGGGGAAGGGACCTCTGATGCGAAGCCGGCGCGAACCATCCTGCGGTGTTTGCGCGCTTCGTGCCGACCCCTGAAGCAAGATCATGGATGTGGTTCACTGGAGAGAAGGTACGGTCGCCGCCTGACCGTATCTCGAGGGGAAACCGGGTGCTTCAATTGTGGAGCACCCGGTCTTTTTTTCGGCTAGCGATCTGGAAGAGGAATGAACTCGTCTGCGTCATCAGGCGGCAGTTGAAACCGGCCGTGTTCCCAGTCGCCATCGGCCCACGCCTGTTTTGCCGCCTCGATTTTCTCTCGCGATGAAGCCACGAAGTTCCACCAGATATAGCGCGGCCCACCCAGCGTCGCTCCACCGAGCACCATCAGCCTGGCGCCATGAGGTCCGGCCTTCAGCGTAATCGCGTCGCCCGGACGGAACACCATCATCTGTCCGGGGTCGAACCGATCACCGGCGATCTCGATGGACCCCTCCAACACATATACGCCGCGATCTTCGTGGTTGTCGGGGAGAGGCAAGAGCGCACCAGCTGCAAGTGCAGCATCCGCGTAGAACATGTCGGTGAACGTGCGAGTTGGAGCGCGTTCTCCCCAGGCGTCGCCGATAATCAGGCGAACCTTTTTGCCATCGCCTTCCAGGAACGGCAGGGCGTCCTGACCATGATGCTCAAAGGCAGCCGCGGTCTCTTCGTGATTATCGGGCAGTGCGACCCATGTCTGGATTCCAAACAATCTGTTGGCGCCCGTGCGTGTTTCTTCACTTGTTCTTTCGGAATGAGTGATGCCGTTGCCGGCGATCATCCAGTTGACTTCGCCAGGGTAGATCATCTGGTTGGTTCCGAGGGAATCGCGATGTTGGAATTCGCCATCGAACAGGTAGGTCACCGTCGCCAGTCCGATATGCGGATGGGGCCTGACGTCAATGCCCTGACCGGTGATGAACTCGGCCGGTCCCATTTGATCGAAGAAGATGAACGGACCAACCATTTGTCGTTTCGCAGACGGCAAGGCCCGCTTGACTTCGAACCCCCCGATGTCACGGGCGCGGGGCACGATTTGCGTCTCGATACTATCGAGGCTGCCGGATTCCGGGCAACTGGGCTCGATGGCGGGATTCCAACTCATGAATGTCCTCCTTCCGGACCTGGTGATAACGGCTTGGTGCTGCCGTAGTTTAGCCCGGGATATAGGGTGGAGGAGCTTGAATTCGAACCGCGTTCAGAGAAACGGTCCGTTCAATGGCATCGCAAACCGATCAAACGATTTGTTAAGGGTCCCAAAGAGCTTTGATGCAACATAATGGGGAAAAATGCGCCACATAGTTGAGAATGTTCTCGAGTGCTGCTAGCGTCATGGTTGCGAAAGCGTATGCGGTTCGACCACCCCACGGGTCGGGCAGCAAATGTTTCCTCGTGTATCTTCCTATCGGATTCCAACTTAACCGCCGCTTTTGCGGCGGTTTTTTTGTGCCCGTATCCGGCACAGGGTTTGAAGCCCACCCTCGCCGAAACGGCTGATTAACCACTGCAACGCGAATCTGCCCGCTTAGCAGCTGTCCCTGTCGGATCCTTAACCGCTGAACGGCATAAGGTGGAAGAACAACGGGCCGGGTTTACCGGTGAACCGGAATTCAGGGCAGGCTGACATGCTTTCAAAGGTGGATGCGTCTCACGACATCGAACTCCTGTCGTCTTTCGACTTTCTGTCGAAGGATTACGCCGCGCTGTTCGCCCGGTCGGATGCGCATGCATTTCAGCATCCTCTTTGGCTTGACGCCTTCTATCGTCATCTCGCACCGAACCGCAGTGCCGAGCCTCATGTTCTTGTCGCGCGGGCAAGAAATACCGCACATTTGGATCTGGTATTGCCCCTCATTCTGCGGCGCAAGAGCGGTTTCAGGCTTCTCGAAACCACGGATCTGGGTGTGTCCGACTACAGTGCACCGGTCGCATCCCCTGACTTCTGGGCTGCGCTCGAGCAACAGCCCGATATGTCCCGGCGTGTCTTGCAGACGTTGCCGAAATGCGACCTGTTGCGCATTCGGCCAGTCCGCGATGACGATTGCCGTAAATTCGAGAAACTGCTCGTCGGAAGCCAACCGGAAGCTCTGGGTTTCTCTTCCCACGCAGTAAAGCTCTCTGCCCCCTATGATGAATGGCGCAAGGCCAACATCAACGGATCCCTGCGCAAGATGATCGACCGCAAGACCCGTAAGCTCGATCGGGAGCAGGACATCACGCTGTCCGAACTGCGCGACGAAGGCGAAATCCGGGGCGCCATTGAGGCGATCGCGAAGCTTCGGGCCGGCCGGTTCGAGGGAGACGTGATCCAGGATGGGTTTGCCAAGGAGTTCTACAGCGATGTCGCAGCCAATGGTGCCGGAGCAGGCTTGGCCAGCACGTGGCGAATGCGAGCTGGCGACACGGATGTCGGCATCGTGTTCGGCCTCACCCATGCCGGCCGATTTTATTATCTGCTGATCGGTTGCGACTACGACCAGTTCGGGACCTACTCGCCTGGGCTTCAGCTCTATGACGCGATCATGCGCGACTGGACCGAGAAGGGCGGCAAGGTCTTCGATTTCACAATCGGCGATGAGGCCTTCAAAGCGAAATTCGGAACCTCACCGACGCCGATCTACGCGTTTCTGATCCCGCGCAGTCCTCTGGGTAGGCTGGCCCGAATGCTGCTGCGCCGGAAGTAGATCAGTTTAGAGAGACGGAGGGACGAAACATGGCATCGGAGGATATGCTGGAGCGCTCGGTCATTATCGCGGCGCATCCCGATGATGAACTGCTCTGGTTCGCAGCGATCCTCAAGCAGGTCGATCGCGTGGTGATGATCTATGAAGACTACTGGCCAAAGCCGGAGGTCGGGCAGGCCAGGGCTGCTGTTTTGAGCGATTACCCACGAGACAACGTCATATCGTTGCAGATCCCCGAAGCCGCCACACACAGCTGCGCCGATTGGGACAATCCGAAGCTGACCGAGTTCGGCATCGATCTGGGCAATGAGGCAACGTTTCGCGACGCCAAACAGTCAGTCAAGAAGTTGCTCGGTAGAAGCGCCGCCCCTGCGGGGGGAATCAGGCGGAATTACGAGGCCAACAGCCATGTGCTCTATGACAAGCTGAAACCCATGCTAACGCCCGATATGAACGTCTTCACGCACAATCCCTGGGGCGAATATGGGCATGAGGACCACCTTCAGGTGTTTCGGGTGGTGGACCGGCTGCGCGGTGAATTGGGTTTCAAGCTTTGGATGACAAACTACTGCACTGACCGCGCCTTGCCACTGGCCATGACATACTTCAACGGTGGCAATCGTGACTTCGTGCAGTTGCCCGTGGATCGGGACTACGCCGACATGGTCGCCTCCGTCTACCGCCGCCACGGCTGCTGGACCTGGGCCGATGATTGGCAGTGGTTTCCATTCGAGCTTTACACCGAGGCGCCTTCCGCCCAAAGCGCGGCCGAAAGCCGCTCTCATCTTTTGCCGCTGAACATGTTTCGCTTCGGGACCTGAAACCAGAAGACGGCATGTTGAATTCTGGTTTTGAAATGTCGATTGTGTCCGGCATGTGCATTTCGGAGGCAATATGACCAAAATCGGCAGGCGACATTTCTTCACCGGCGCCGCCGGGGTTATGCTGGCGGGCATGAACTCGGTCAGTGGACAGGCAGCGACGAGCGCGAAGGAGCAGGGGTTCTTCCTGCCGGAAGAGACCGAACCGCATCTGCGAACGTTCATGCAGTGGCCGGCAAGCCGACGGGTCTACCAGGATCGGGTTTTCTTGCGAGATGTGCAGGCCACGATTGCCGATATTGCCAATACGATCTCCGAGTTTGAACCGGTCGTGATGCTGATGCACCCGGATCAGGGGTCAGTGGCTCAAAAGCAACTGAGCACTCAGGTGGAGATCTGGCCAATACCGACCGACGATCTGTGGTGTCGGGATTCCGGGCCACTGTTCGTGATCGACGGGCGGGGAGGGTTGGCCGTCAGCCACATGAATTTCAATGGATGGGGCGGAAAGCAGTTTCACGACAACGATGGAAGGGTTGCGATGGAGGTGGCCAGCGAGCTTGATCTTCATCTCTTCGACAACGGAATTGTCGGCGAACCCGGCGGTGTGGAAACAGACGGGCAGGGGACGCTGATCGCCCACGAGAGCTCCTGGGTCATCGACAACCGCAACAAGGCCTCACGACAGGAGGTTGAGAGGAAGCTGCTGAACGCGCTCGGTGCGGACAAGGTCATTTGGGCACCCGGCGTCGCCGGCGCAGACATTACGGACTATCACATCGATTCGCTCGCCCGGTTCGTTGCGCCGGGCAAGGTGCTGATACAACTCCCCGAAGAACCGGATCCCGAGGACCCCTGGTCATTGGCAGCCTTCGAGACACACGACATTCTGGCAGAAGCGACAGATGCCCGAGGAAGGCCGTTGGAGATTGTCGTTATACCCGAACCGGTCAGGCCACGGGTCTCCTCGATGGATTTCGTTGCATCCTACGTCAACTATTTCGTCTGCAACGGAGGGCTCATCGCTCCGCAATTCGGCGATCGACGCACCGATGAAGAAGCCCTGGATACGCTGTCACGGCTCTACCCCAACCGCGAGGTGGTTCAGCTGAACACCGACGCATTGGGCGAGATTGGTGGCGGGGTCCATTGTGCGACACAACAACAACCGAAAGTCTGACTGTTAGAGTAACGGCAAATTCCCGGTGATGCCGTCGAGTTCGTCATCCTCATGCGGCCCCAGTCCCAGACAGGTTATCGTCCCGGGTGAAAGCACCGTCTTTCCGGCGTCCCGAACCAATCCCGTCGGAATTCCGGCGGAAGCAGCTCGCGCTTGAAGAGCTTGAAGGTCCAATGCGGTTGGAACGGTCAGAACGATCTTCGTCATTCCGTCCGACAGCCAGACCTGGCGAGCCGGTTCCGGTGCCTCCAGGAAAGCGGCCAGGGAGGCATGAGCCACCTGAACCGCCACCTTTCCAACGGGCATGGCCAGCGACTGATTGACAACGATGACCTGTTTCACCGCCACACTCAGTCCGGACTTCGGCTATTTCAGTTCGGAGGCTTTGTTGATGATATGGGTTGCCAGACCGTAATCGACCGCCTCGGTCGCAGACAGCCAGAAATCGCGGTCTGTGTCCTGTTCGATTTTGGTCAGATCCTGGCCTGTCGCTTCGGCAAACAGCCGGTTGAGCCGGTCGCGCATGAGGGTGATTTCACGCGCCTGTATTTCGATGTCGGTTGCCTTGCCACCGATACCACCGCTCGGTGCATGCAACAGAAAGCGGGTGTTCGGAAGCGTGTAGCGGTCTTCCTTGTCGGCGGCGATGTAGATGAGCGCACCGGCACTGGCGACCCAGCCCGAGCCCAGGACACGTACCCGCGGCTCGATGAACTTGATGGTGTCATGAACCATATCGCCGGATTCGACATGGCCGCCGGGTGAAGAGATGATCACGGTGATTGGGTCTTCCCCGGCGTTGGCGAGCGCCAGCAGATTGATGCACACTCTTTCGGCAAGCGTGTGATTGATTTCGCCGGTCACCATGACGATGCGTGATTCGAAATAGTGTTTTTCGATCAATGACGAGGCGCCTCGTCGTCCCTTGTCCTTGTCATCGCCTTCTTCCAGACGCGAAAAACCACCAAATCCAAACATCGTCAATTCCTTTGTTTTATGCCGGAGGCGGGCCGGTAAATGCCGTGCGCGCCGCCACCCCAACATGGTGATTTTCTTCCTCAGGTCAAATAGCGGGATTCGCCTACGTTGCCCACCGCCTGTCGTGTATCCTCAACGCGATTGACGTGTTTGGAAACGAGTGACCATTGAAACCGTGTTCATCGCCAATCACTGGCCGTTTCACACGATCAGTTTATCCGACGCAACAGAGGAGCGATGCGGAATGTTGACGGTCTTTGGTCGACGCAGTTCCTTCAACCTCCAGAAGGTCGTTTGGCTCCTGGGAGAGTTGGACTGCCCTCACGAACATGTCGAACTGGGCGGCTCTTTCGGCGGTCTGGATACGCCTGAGTTTCGAAACATGAACCCGCACGGAAAGGTGCCCGTCATCAGGGACGGCGACCATGTAGTCTGGGAATCACACGCCATTCTGCGTTACCTCGCTGCGACTTGCGGGGGTGAGGCATTCTGGAGCAGCGAACCAGGAACAAGGTCCAGGGTCGATCAATGGATGGATTGGACCCAAACCACCCTGCAGCCCGATTTCCTCGGCGGTGTTTTCTGGGGCTTTTACAGAACGCCGGTTGAGGAGCGTGATGAAGCCGCTATTGCGCTGAGCGTCGCGCGATGTGCCGATCACTTTAATATCATCGAAGCGGAAATTTCCGATCGACCGTTTTTGCTTGGGGAGCGCTTGAGTCTCGCGGATATCACGGTCGGAACGCATCTTTTCAGGTATTTCGAGTTGGAAATCGACCGGCCTGTTTTGCCGCTGGTCGGTGCCTATTACGAACGGCTCAAGCAAAGGTCGGCGTTTCAGCACGGTGTCATGGTGCCTTTTGAAGAGCTGTATGGCCGATTGGACTTCTGATTCGCGGCTTGCCTTGAATTCAGCCGCGCCCATCACCATCTCAGCGCTGAAGGGACGGCCCTTTCACCCTCAAAAAACTCAGACGAGGACGACCTTGTCACCAGAAATGGAGACAGGAATGTCCTGGATTTTGCTTTTTCTCGCGGGTCTTCTCGAAATCGGATGGGCCGTGGGCCTGAAAACCACCGACGGATTCCGCAATATTGGACCCAGCGTGGCGACCGCCGGAGCCATGATTCTCAGTGTCGCGCTGCTCGGACTTTCGATGCGTGAACTGCCCCTGGGAACCGCCTATGCGATTTGGACAGGCATTGGGACGCTGGGAACCGTTATAGTCGGGATCATGCTGTTCGGCGAGCCGGCAAACCTGGTTCGCATTGGCTGTGTCGCACTGATTGTTGCGGGCATCTGTGGTCTCAAGCTGTCGGCCTGATTGATGGCCCGCTTGCATGCGGAAAGTGCGCATGCAGATGCATCACAAAAAGTCCTGAAACAGAATCAAGAGGTTATGTCGCGAGCCCCTTCGGTTCTTACGGAAACCTGCTGCACGCCTGAGCCGGGGAGTCGCAGCAGGTGGCGTTGCCAAAACAAAATATTGCAGAGTTGAAATCCAGCGCGAGAAAGGCGCTGGATTTCGCTTCGGCTTCGTGTCTATACTCCCGTCCAATCCTTGGACATCCACAAGGTGGGACATAAAAATAAAGGGAGATTTAGATGTCATTTAAGAAAAGCCTGATCGGGGCTGCGCTTTTGGCTGGCGTGTTCGCTACACCGGCCTGGGCAGAAGGAACCTTCAAGTTCGCATTCCAGGGAACCTTCAAATCCCTGGATCCCTATTCCCTCAACGAGACCTTTACGCTCGGAACGTTGGGCAACGTCTATGAAGGTCTGACACGCCGCGGGCCGGACCTGCAGATCAGGCCGGGCCTTGCGGAAAGCTGGGAAGTCGTCGAGCCAACCCGCTGGCGTTTCAAGATCCGTCAGGGTGTGAAGTTCCACAACGGCAACGACCTGACCGCTGCGGACGTCGTCTTCTCGGCCGACAGGGTTCGCTCTGAAGGGTCGGACCTGAAGACCCGTATCCCTGCTGATGCCAAGTTCGAAATGGTCGACGACTACACGGTCGATGTCATTCTCACTTCGCCCAACCCGATCCTGCACTATGAATGGGACACTTGGGGCATTGTCGACAAGGAATGGGCCGAAGCCAACGATTCGGTGCGCGTAACCTCACCGTCGGATGAAGCCGCCACGACTATTTCGCTTGAGGCCAACGGTACGGGCCCATTCAAGATCGTCTCGCATGATTCGGGCGTGAAAACGACCTTCCAGTCCAATCCTGACTGGTGGGACGCGGCAAACAAGAAGTACAACATCGACACGGTTGAGTTCTCGACCATCGCGTCTGATGCGACGCGCGTTGCGGCCTTGCTGTCGGGTGAGATGGACCTCGTTTATCCGATCCCGGTTCAGGACATCAAACGCGTCAATGATAATGAAGCAACGTCGGCGCTGACCGGCCCGGAACTTCGCACGATTTTCCTGGGTATGGACCAGATCCGCGATGAACTTCTCTACTCCAACGTCAAGGGCAAGAACCCGTTCAAGGACAAGAAGGTCCGTGATGCGTTCTACAAAGCCATCGACATCGAGGCGATCAAGGCCAAGGTGATGCGCAACCTCGCAACACCGTCGTCCATCATGTTGTCTCCGTTCATGTTCGACAACGCGAATCAGTTCTCGCGCATGGCTTACGATCCGGACGGCGCCAAATCTCTTCTAGCGGAAGCCGGCTATCCGGACGGTTTCGAGGTCGGCATGGATTGCCCCAATGACCGCTACGTCAACGACGAAGCGATCTGCCAGGCTGTTGCCGCGATGCTGGCCCGCGTTGGCGTGAAGGTGAATCTCAACGCCCAGCCCAAGGCTCAGTACTTTGCCAAGGTTCTGGCTTCCGGCGGTTTTGACACGTCCTTCTACCTGCTCGGCTGGACCCCCGGTTCGTTCGACTCGTGGAACGTGCTGAGCAACCTGCATGGCTGCCGCGATGATGCCGGCAATGGCGGTATGTTCAACCTCGGCGGCTACTGCAACGAAGAAGTGGACAAGTTGACCGCGCAGGTTCTGGTGGAAAACGACCCGGCCAAGCGGCTTGACCTGATCACTCAGGCTTACAAGCTGACCACTGGTGAGACGGCCTACATTCCGCTGCACCAGCAGGGCCTCGCCTGGGGCGTGGCCAAGGGGACCGACGTCGTACAGCGCGCAGACAACGTGCTGATGCTCTACCACGTCAACAAATAAACAACGTATCGATCGGGCCCCGCTACTGCGGGGCCTGATTTTTTCCCATGCTCGCTTTCACAATTCGACGCCTCGTTCAGTCCATCGTGGTGATGCTCGTTGTCAGCCTCATCGCATTCGGGATGTTCCGCTTCGTCGGCGATCCGGTCGACCAGATGGTCGGCCTGGAAACGACGATCGAAGAGCGCAACAAGCTGCGTGAGCAGCTCGGCCTCAACGATCCCTTGCCCGTGCAGTTCTGGCGCTTCGTCAGCAAGGCCGCGCAGGGAGATCTGGGTATATCCTATCAGTACAAGCGCCCGGTCGCGCAAATGATCAGCGAGCGCCTGCCGGCGACGCTGGAGCTTTCCTTCGTGTCCGCGCTGGTCGCGCTGCTCGCTGGCATTCCCATGGGCGTTTACACGGCGTTGCGACGAGAAAGTTGGTTATCCAAGGGGTTTCTGACCGTTTCGCTCGTCGGTGTGTCGCTGCCACCCTTTCTGATCGGCATCCTGCTGATATTCATCTTCGCAGTTCATCTGCAGTGGCTGCCGAGTTTCGGTCGCGGGCAGGTGGTTGATCTCGGCTGGTGGAATACCGGGCTGCTGACGGCCTCCGGCCTCAAGGCTCTGATCCTGCCGTCGATCACGCTCAGCCTGTTTCAGATGACGCTGATCATGCGGCTGGTGCGATCCGAGATGCTGGAAGTGCTGCGTACCGACTACATCAAGTTCGCCAGGGCACGTGGACTGCGCGATCGTGCCGTGCATTTCGGCCACGCGTTGAAGAACACACTCGTGCCCGTGATCACCATTACCGGCTTGCAACTCGGGTCCATCATCGCCTTCGCGATCATCACCGAGACCGTGTTCCAATGGCCAGGCATGGGTCTGCTGTTCCTGCAGGCTGTTCAGAATGTCGACATCCCGATAATGGCCGCCTACTTGCTGCTCGTCGCATTCCTTTTCGTGGCCATCAATTTCGTCGTCGACGTGCTCTACGTGGTTGTCGATCCGCGCATCCGCATCGTTGGAAGTGAAGCATGAGCACCACCGGTTCCCCAGAACGCACCGGGTTCTTTTCAAGGGTGTTCGAGTCCGACTTGTGGCACTCTTTTCGCCAGTCGTGGGTCACCATGATCGCCGCGGTCGTGACAGCGATCATCTTCCTGTCGGCGCTGTTTGCGCCGATCATTGCGCCCCACGACCCGTTTGATCTGGCCACGTTGTCGCTGCTCGATTCGCTGACACCGCCGGCATGGGAGGAGGGCGGTGATCCGCGCTACCTGCTCGGCACGGACGACCAGGGACGCGGCATTCTTTCAACCATTCTATACGGCTCGCGGATTTCTCTGGCGGTCGGATTGGCTTCCGTCCTGTTCGCCGCGGTTTTGGGCATTTGCCTCGGGCTTCTGGCCGGCTATGCGGGAGGCCGCACCGATTCCATCATCATGCGGATAGCCGACGTTCAACTGAGCTTTCCGGCGATCCTGATCGCACTGCTGATTGACGGTTCGGTTCGCAGCGTCCTCGGAGGTATCGATCGCGAAAGTTCGGCCTTCTATGTCCTCGTCGTATCAATCGGACTGTCCTTCTGGGTGCAATATGCCCGTACCGTGCGTTCATCCACGCTGGTGGAAAAGAACAAGGAATATGTTCAGGCGGCGCGGTTGATCGGTCTTCATCCAATCTGGATCATGGCGCGCCACGTGCTGCCAAACGTCACTGGACCCGTTCTGGTGATCGCCACCATCAATCTGGCGCTGGCGATTATCACCGAGGCGACGCTTTCGTTCCTTGGCGTCGGCATCCCGCCAACCCAACCGTCATTGGGAACCATGATCCGCATTGGCAACGACTTTCTGTTCTCAGGCGAATGGTGGATTACGATGTTTCCGGGCATTACACTTGCCGTGCTCGTCCTCGCCGTCAATCTGCTTGGCGACTGGCTGCGCGATGCGCTGAATCCGCGGTTGAGGTAGATCATGAGCGATACTCTGCTTTCAGTCCGTGATCTGGTTGTCGAGTTTCCCACGCGCCGTGGTGTTTTGACTGCGGTCGACCGGGTCAGCTTCGACATAGCGCGCGGTGAGGTGCTCGGTGTGGTGGGCGAATCCGGTGCCGGCAAGTCCATGACTGGTTCGGCGATCATCGGCCTGATCGAACCACCCGGCCACATAGCCGGGGGTACCATCCATATCGCCGGAGAGCGGGTCGACAACCTCTCGGCCGATGCGATGCGCAAGGTGAGGGGCAGGCGCATCGGCATGGTGTTCCAGGATCCGCTGACCTCTTTGAACCCACTATATACCATTGCGCAGCAGCTCGTTGAGACGATCCGGACGCACCTCAGCCTGAGCGAAAGGCAGGCGCGGGATCGCGCTATCGAATTGCTCGATGAAGTGGGAATTCCCGCCGCTGCTCGCCGTATCGACGACTATCCGCACCAGTTTTCGGGTGGCATGCGCCAGCGTGTTGTCATTGCCCTGGCCTTGTGCGCTGAGCCGCAACTGGTCATCGCCGACGAACCGACGACGGCGTTGGATGTTTCTGTCCAATCGCAGATCATCGACGTGCTCAAAAGGATGTGCGCGGACCACGGTACGTCGGTCATGCTGATCACCCATGACATGGGTGTGATTGCGGAAGCCGCCGATCGCGTTGCCGTCATGTATGCAGGCCGCGTGGCGGAAATCGGACCGGTACGTGATGTGATCCAGGACGCCAAACATCCTTATACGCACGGCCTGATGGGTTCGATCCCAACCCTGATGCATGACGAGGATCGGTTGACCCAGATACCCGGGTCGATGCCGCGGCTGACGGAAATTCCACCCGGGTGCGCATTCAGCCCACGCTGTCCGAAGGTGTTCGATCGCTGTCGAGCCGTACAACCCGCCCCGCTTCCAGTCGATGGCCGCGAAGTTGCCTGCCTGCTTTATGACGAGGAGAAAACGTCGTGACCGATTCCCTCGTCAGCGTCGAGAATCTCAGTCGTGTTTTCGATGTGTCAAAGCCCTGGCTCAACCGCGTCCTTGAGAACGATGAAAAGAAATATCTGACTGCCGTCAATGACGTCACCTTCGAAATCAACAAGGGCGAGACTTTTGCGCTGGTCGGAGAATCGGGCTCGGGAAAATCGACCATTGCCAAGCTGATTGTCGGTCTGATCGGCCCGAGCGGCGGTCGCATCCTGTTCGACGGAACCGACATGGCGCAACAGGGTGGCGCTGCCATGCGGCAAGTACGCAGCCGTTTTCAGATGATATTCCAGGATCCGTTCGCCAGCCTCAATCCGCGCTGGCGGGTCAGGGATATCATCGCCGAACCGGTCCGCACGTTCGGGCTGGATGAAGGCGTGACCTGGCAAATGCGGGTCGACCAGCTGCTTGAAACGGTCGGACTTTCCTCCGCCGATGGAAGCAAATATCCGCACGAGTTTTCCGGGGGGCAGCGCCAACGCATCGCCATCGCCCGCGCCCTCTCGGCAAAGCCCGAATTCATCGTGTGTGATGAGCCCACGTCTGCTCTGGACGTTTCCGTTCAGGCGCAGATCCTCAATCTGATGCGCGATCTTCAGGATGAATTTGGCCTGACATATCTTTTCATCAGCCACGACCTTTCCGTTGTTCGCCACATGGCGACGCGCATTGGCGTGCTCTACCTAGGCCGCCTTGTCGAGGTGTCGGAAGGCAAGACGCTTTTTCGGGATCCGCAGCATCCGTATACGCGAATGCTGCTCGATGCCGTCCCGGATCTGGAGATGTCAGGCCGCAAGCGCAAGCCGGTCGAAGGCGAAATTCCCAATCCTATCGATCCGCCATCCGGTTGTTCCTTCCACCCACGCTGCCAGTGGGCAAACGACCGGTGTCGGTCGAGCACACCGGAGCTGACAGACAACAAGGCCGGCCAGGCGGCATGTTTTGCGGTCGATGAGGGCCGGATTTGAGAGGTTAGGGCAAACCCTCGCGTACGACCATTAATCCAGCGGCGACGATCAGCAACATGCCTATTATGGTGGGAAAGTCGGGAACTTCCGAGAAGATCGCAACCCCCCACAGAACTGCGAACAGTAGGTAACTGTAGTCGAATGTGGCGATGATCACGGGTGGTGCCGCTTGGTAGGCAGCGGCCAAGCCAACTGATATGCCAACGATGAGAATGGCCATGAGGGCAACCAAAAGCCATCCCAAGGTCCCGATATCCGACCAAGCAGTCAGTATGAATGGGCTGTAGCGTATTGTATCTTCAGTCAAATCAAGCAGTGCCAAACTGCTAACGGCCAAAACCCCAGTTGCGAAAAGCACGAGATTCAGAGTTGTCGCCAAGCTGAATGGACTCATATTGGCGCACTTTCCTCGGGTGGCTATCGCGGCGAGAGCATAGAAGAGCCCGGCCATGACTGGCAGCAAGACGAGAGGCTCGAAAGCATCGGCCCCTGGGCGCAACATGATGACAACCCCGATGAAGCCAATGGCCACCGCAAGCCAACCCAGGGCCTTGACTGACTCACGAAGTACCAAGGCAGAAAATCCGGTAATGAACAAGGGGCCTGTGTAGAGCGCTGCCGCGATCGTTGCGAGATCGAGAAATGGCAACCCAGCATAAAGCGTCAGATACATCAAAGTAAGAAAGAGTGCGCGAAGCAGGTTCCAGCGATCGAAAACCTCCAACTGCCATCGGTCATTGGTGCGCATTGCAACCCAAAACAACACGAGTAGTGCCGGGGGCGATCGCAGAATATAAATCTGCCACAGCGTCAGATCTTCGGCAATCAGCTTGATCATGGCGTCTTGAAACGACATCAGGAAGACGCTTCCGACGATCAGCAAGATCCCAAGCGCTTTCCGGTCTGTCCGATCTGCTGGTTTCGTCCTTGGAACCAAAACAATACTCCGAGTTTCCAAGAGAGTACCGGGCCGATATATTGTTTGGATAGCCACTGATTTATCAGCAAATAGATAAAAAAAATCGAACAATGAAACAGGCGTCCCTCAAGGGAATTGGGGTTTTTCTCGCAATTGCGCGCGAAGGATCGGTACGTGGCGCCGCAACTTCGTTGGGACTCAGTCCATCGACAATCAGTCACCAACTCAGATCGACCGAAGAGAGTATGGGTGTGCGTCTGTTCACCCGCACAACACGGTCCGTCGAGCTGACGGCAGCCGGCAAAGCCCTGCTAGAGGGCGCTGATTTCGCCCTGGATCGCCTTGGGGAGGCGGTCGAAGAGGCAAAAAACATTGGCCATAGCACTACCGGTACCTTGCGTATCACACTGCCTTGGAGTGCCTATCAGATAGTGTTCGCGCCGAAAATCGGAGAGTTCAAGAAGAGATTCCCCGGCATCCGATTGGAGCTGTCCTTCGATGAAGCCTTGGTCGACATTGTAAAGCATGGCTTTCACGCCGGAATACGATTAGGCAATCGTCTCTCAAGCGGCATGACCGCGGTCCGACTGACGCCACCCCAAAGGGAAGCTTATTCGGCTTCTCCCGACTACCTTTCAAAACACGGCCAACCGATCCATCCCCGTGATCTGCTAAAGCATAATTGCATTCGTTACCGGTACATAACGACCAATCGAATTGCTGAATGGCGGTTTCGAGAGGCCAATACAACGTTCGCGGTTGATCCGGAGGCGTTCCTGATATTCAACAACTTTCACGCGATAAAACAGGCGTTGATCGACGGACACGGAATAGGCTGGACTCTGCGGGGGATTGTTGAAGCCGAAATTGCTGAGGGTCGTCTCGTTAGCCTACTGGACAAATTTGTCGGCAAACGGCCACCCCTTTACCTCTTCTATCCGGAACAAAACCGGCGGCTGAAACTGCTTCGGATTTTGATAGATTTTTTGGTTGATGCACGCAGATAATGCGCCGACTCCCTTATCCTGTGGTGAAACCTCGTACATGGGCCGGAACCGCCAATTCAGTCAGGTTTCGAGTGTCCGGGATCGGCGCGTCGACGACCTGGCGAATTGGCACAACACCAGCCCAGATAGGCAGTGCGTAGTCTTCTTCGTCATCGACCGGGCCACCGGTTCTGATTTTTGCCGAAGCCTCCTCGATGGGCAGCGAGAGAACCATTGTGGCTTTGACCTCCTGCGCCGTCATCGGCCGAAGCGTATCCCAGCGGCCAGGGTAGAGCATGTCGACCAGCCCGCGCAGTTTTTCGGACTTTTCTTCGGGATCGGTGATTTTTGTCGCCGTACCGTAAATCATCACCGAGCGGTAGTTGGCTGAGTGATGAAACGCCGAACGCGCGAGCACCATGCCGTCGATCAGCGAGACGGTCAGGCAGACATCGAGTCCCGCCGCCTTGCGCAGCGCTCGGCTGGCGCTCGAACCATGCCAGTAGACGTGGTCTCCCTCGCGCCAGTGAATGGTTGGCGTCACCGCCGGATTGCCGTCCAGCAGGTAACCCACGTGGCACAGGGGCGTCGCGTCAAGAATGTCATAGATGCTTTGCCTGTCGTGGCGGCCACGTTCGTGCGCGCGCTTGACGCGTGTTCTTTCGGTAACGGGAAGGGTTGCGGTGGACATGTCGGACCTTTCAATCATTTTTTGCCCTTATGCCTTCAGTATTGGTAGGGTAATAAGATCCAATTCGGAAAATAATGGCCATACCAATTTGCCCCGCGCGCTCAACTCCCTCCATCTTGTTTCCGAAGATCCGCGGCCGTTGGCGGAGCAGATTTTCGTTGCCCTTTCTCAACGCATCGTGTCGCGCCTGGTGGCACCGGGTACAAGATTGCCGGCGACCCGAAATCTGGCCAAGGAACTGGGTGTCTCTCGCTCCACGGTGGTTCAAGCCTACGAACAGTTGGCGGCAGAGGGCTATGTCAAATCGCGCCAAGGCAGCGGATACTTTGCCTGCGATGTGGGTGATGCGGATGCTCTCTATGCCCTTTATCCGCGGAGGGAGTCCGATCCGGATAGAAACAGTGCCGCCGAACCGGTGGCAAAAGCCAGCTTTCCGGGCGTTCCGGACATGACTTTGTTTCCGCATGCGGCATGGGCGAAACATGTGGCGCGCACGGCAAGGCAAACCGCCGAGGCCATGCGAGGGAGCATAGAACGGCTCGGCCATCGGCGGTTGAGGGAGGCGGTTGCGTCGCACCTGTCGGCGTGGCGCGGCATCGATGCATCGGCGGACCAGATCGTCATAACGGCAGGAGCGGGCGATGCGCTTGAGCTTTGCCTGCGCTCGCTGACAGGAGAGCGCCGCATCATCGCGATGGAAAATCCGACCTATCCGCCACTGTACAATATGGCAAAAGCCATGAACCTGGACATCCGTTGGATGGCGGTCGATGAAGCCGGAGCGATCCCTCCGAAAAGCACTGCGCGTCCGGTTGCGACCGTATTGACTCCGTCTTACCAGTTTCCGCTTGGCGGAGTGATGCCGCGCAGCGAGCGATTGGCCTTCCTGGAGCAGGCTGAACGCGACGACGGCTGGATCATTGAAGATGATTTCGACAGCGAATTCCGCTACGCCGGTCGGCCCGTTCCCGCACTCGCATCACTGGATGGCAGCCAGCGTGTCATTTACGTCGGGAGCTTTTCCAAGATTTTCTCGTCCGGACTACGCATCGGTTTCATCGTGGCGCCGGTTTCGCTCATTCCGCGGTTCAAGGAGATGCTCTCCCGCTTTGGTCAGCGTGCATCCATCATGTCGCAACTGCCGATCGCAAGCTTCATTGAGGACGGCAGCTTTCACCGCCACATCCGCCGCATGCGTCGCATATATGGCGAACGGCGTCAGGTTTTTGTCGACTCATTCCGAGCCGGCCTTCCTCCTTCAGTGACTTTCACAGATCACCGGGCAGGGATGCAGATCGCATTGCGATTTCCTGATGATTGGCGGGACGGTGATATCGCAGATCGGGTGCAAGAGACCGGTCTGACTTGCCTGCCTCTGTCAATATTTTGCTACGAAGCGCCCGTACGCTCCGGTTTGCTTGTCGGCTTCAGCACGATCGAACCCGATGAGGCGCAGGGACCGCTCGCGAAATTGATGGAATTCCTCCGAGACTACCGATCACAGCAAGAAGTGCCTTCCTGAACAGCAATCGCTCGGTTCGAGCTAGAGCGACGTGCCGAATCCCTTGCAGGCGTCGAACCGCTGACAAGCATCTGTACGCATGGTTTCCACCTCTGCCTGGCGGCAACCGGGACGCGTGATGGTCAATTCAAGCACGGGCTCTATTGTGGGAAGCTCGGTTCAATCTTTGCTTTAGCCGATTGTCAGGCCATCCTGACTGCTTTCCTCGTGCGGCTCCACATGGATAATCACCTGCACCTCACCTATCACTTCGGCCAATGCGGCTTCGATGCGGTTGCAGATAGCGTGAGAGTCGGCAACGCTCATAGCTCCGTCGACCACGAGGTGGAACTCGATAAACGTGACGCGAGCTGCGCCGCGCGTCTTGATGTCGTGGACCTCCAACGCACCATCGGCATTGGCGACGATCGTCTGGCGGATTTCCGTCGCAAGCGGATCGGGGACAGCACTGTCCATCAGCCCATCCACCGAGTTGGAGATGACCTTCCAACCTTCCCACAAAACGTTGATGCCGACCGCGACCGCTATGATGGAGTCAATCGGTTGCCAGCCGGTCAGAAGGACAAGCGCCAGTCCCACAAGAACCCCTGCAGACGTGACGACATCAACCAGAATATGGCGTCCATCCGCCTGTAGCGCCGGCGACCGCGCGCGGCGGCCTGCCGTGATAAGAAGCCAGGCCCAGTAGGCGTTGATGGCCGCGGCGACAAAGTTGATCCCCATTCCGATAAGTGGGGCTTCAAGCGCATGCGGCCGGTACAGGGCGACGAATGCCTCGCGGAAAATCAGCAGGGCGGCGATAACGATAAGGACGCCTTCGATGACAGCTGAAAAATACTCGGCCTTGTGGTGACCGAAAGGATGTTGTTTGTCTGCTGGCCTGTGGCTGATGCGAATGGCCACCCAGGCCAGGACAGCAGTCACGACATTGACGACCGATTCCAGGGCATCCGAATACAGCGCCACAGATCCGGTGACCCACCAGGCGGCGAGCTTCAGTCCCAGCACGACGGCTGCGATGACGATTGACCAGCCGGCGAGACGGGATATGTGACCTCTGTCAGACATGGGATCCTGGTGTTTCGGTCCACCGGTCCGGGCGATTGTGACAGCACGTGGCAGCCAGTTGTCCGGTTGATGGCGACCGGTGTACAGTCTTTCAGGTCCATTTCCAATCCGGTACCGGTTCCCATCCAAATCTGAGGCTGAACATGACAGACCGTCCCCTTTGGCAGAAAAGCGCATGCCAACTCGCAGACGAAATTGCAGCGGGCAGGGTGACTTGCCTGGAGGCGGTTTCCTCGGCGGTCGATCGTATGCGCGAGCGCAACGAAGCCATGAACGCGGTGGTCGACGATCTGGGCGATAGAGCGCTCGAAGAAGCTGCTGCGCTGGATGCTGGAGGCCTGCCCAAAACACCAGGCGCGCTCCACGGTGTGCCAATCACAATCAAGGAGAATGTCGACCAGACCGGTCTGGCGACCCCGAACGGTGTCACGGCCTTCAAGGATCTTATCGCACCGGACGATTCACCCGTTGTGAGCAATCTCAAAAACGCTGGTGCCATAGTCATCGGCCGGACCAATACGCCGGAATTCTCGATGCGCGGCACCACCGAAAACGAGCTGCACGGACGGACATTCAATCCCTGGAATGACTGGGCTTCAGCCGGTGGGTCGTCAGGTGGCGCAGCATCGGCGGTTATGTCGGGCATGGGGGCGCTTGCCCACGGCAACGACATTGCCGGTTCCCTGAGGTTCCCGCCCGCGGCCACCGGAGCCACATCCGTTAAACCGAGCCTTGGCCGCGTTCCTGCCTATACGCCCTCGGCGACCGCTGAACGCGGTCTGCTGGCCCAATTGATGTCGGTTCAGGGAGTTATTGCCCGCGAAGTCCGGGATGTGCGTCTCGGCTTGCGCGAACTGATCCGACACGATCCGCGCGACCCATGGATGGTTCCGGTTCCGTTTGACGGACCAGAGTTGGAAACGCCCAATCGGGTCGCTTTCACCAAGAACACCTTCGAGTTTGATCTTCATCCGGCAGTCGACAAAGCCCTGGACACGGCTCGCGATGCTCTGACGGATGCCGGATACGAGGTGGTTGAATGCGAGCCGCCGCTCGTCCGCGAGATCGCTCGTGAAGCCGGGCTTTGCCTGTTTGGCGAATTCCACGCCCTTGTGCGGTCCGACATCAGAAAATACGGCAGCAAGACGATCAACGATATCTTCGATGACTACGACGCCTATTTCGGCAAATACGAGGGCACGGACTTGCTGCGCGGTCTAGCGAAGCGAACACACTACGCGCGCGAGTGGTCGCTGTTCCTCGAAGAATATCCGCTTGTTCTCACACCGTTCCTGCCGCACCCCACCTACGCGTCTTCGCGCGACACCGAAGGTGTCGACGGAGTGATCGATGTTTTGGGGTCTGCGGTTTATGGATATTCGATGAATTATCTCGGTCTTCCGGCGGGAAATGTGTCGGCGAATTTCAATGACGGATTGCCGGTCGGGATTCAAATCGTCGGACGCCGCTTCCGGGAAGATCTGATCCTCGATGCCTGCGAGGCCGTCGAAAAGCGTGTCGGTGTGATGGCCGACCGACTTTTCGAACGCGGATAGTCGGCTCGGTTACGTTTGCCGCCCAGCGCTGGTCAGCTGATCCGTGAACAGTCGCAGCGGCATCATTGCGCGATACTCCCGCGGGAAATAGATGTAGATGCCAGGGGTTTCTCCCAGATGCCCGTCGAGCACTGATACGAGCGACCCTCGCTCTAACTCATCGTCGCAATAGTCGCGAAAGGTATAGATCAACCCTTGGCCGCGAAGCGCCAGATCGACGCTGTTGGGCAGCGTGTTTACGATCAATGGCCCATCCACAACGACACTGTATTCATCATCATCTTCGAAAAACGTCCACTCCGCGATTTGACCTGATGTCTGAAATCGGTAGCGAATGCACTGGTGCTGCAGCAGGTCCCTGGGTTCCTGAGGAATTCCGTTCCGATCCAGGTAGTCGGGACTTGCCATGATCGCGAGTTTCAACGGGGGTGTGAGGCGGATTGCGATCATGTCCTGCGCAATGCGGTCTCCCAATCGAAATCCCGCGTGCAACTCCTCCCCAAGAATATCGGAAAACGCCTCCGTGATTGACAGCTCGATCTCGATCTCAGGGTAGGCCGCACGAAAGGCCGGCAAGACCGGACCGACATAGAGTTTGTAGACGAATTCCGGCATCGCGACGCGCAGGCTGCCACGCGCTTCGTGACCGGTCAGGCGAGCGCTTTCAACCGCATCAGCAAGTTGTTCGAAAGCCGGGCCTGCGCCCCGGCGCAAGGCACGCCCGGACTCTGTCAGGCTGAGCGAACGTGTCGTCCGAATAAACAGAGCTGTTCCGAGTTGTTGCTCCAGAGCCTTCAACTGATGACTGACAGTGGACGGCTGCAAGCCAAGTCGCCTAGCTGCCGCCACGAAGGATCCCTCGCGAGCGATGGCATCAAAGATCTCAAGTGTGGCCAAAGGTAAGCGCATTATTCGATCACATACAATAGAGTCGTGAAAAATGACGATATTATCGAATGATACCAAATGAACTAACTCAATGACAACGAGATTTCGCCGGAGATCGTCATAGGACAGGCGTTCTGATCGCCGTCTTTCCAAAACCGCAATCGGCAATCGCATGGAGAATGGATATGGCTCTGATCAACCTTCAAAATACACCCAAAAGGCCGGGTGTATTGTCTGTACCGGTCAGCTTTCAAAGCAACGGCGTCACGCTCAAGGGCATCCTCTTCAAGCCGTCTGGTTCTGAAGAGATGTTGCATGGTGTGATCGTGACCGGAGCCTGGACAACGGTCAAAGAACAGATGGCCGGTACATATGCGCGCGAATTGGCGTCACGCGGATTTGCCGCCTTGGTGTTCGATTTCACCGGTTGGGGAGAAAGCGAAGGCGAACCACGCTTCGTTGAAGATCCGGCTGTGAAAACCGCAGACATCAAAGCGGCAGTGGAATACCTGACGAGCCGAAACGACATCGCCGGACTGAGCGGTTTGGGCGTCTGCGCGTCATCCGGATACATGGCCGAAGCAGCTGCGGATGACGCACGTCTGGAGAAACTGGCTCTTGTCGCACCCTGGCTGCATGACCCGACCATGGCCGAAGGCATCTATGGCGGCGTGGATGCGGCACAAAGCCTGATTGCGGCCGCCGAGGCGGACGGTGGTGCAGTCCTGACAGCTGCGAGCTCAACCGACAACACGTCCGTGATGTTCCAGGCGCCATACTACACCGAGGAAAACCGTGGCCTGATCCCGGCCTATGACAACAAGTTTGCCGTTGCGTCGTGGAAGCCATGGCTGACCTACGATGCGCAGGCGTCCGCAGATCGCCTGACCAAACCGACGCTCATGGTTGGTTCTCCGTCAATTGCCTTGCCCGATGGTGCGAAGGCCTATGAGGCTCGCACCAGAGCGCCGCTGCAAAAGGTCTGGCTGGGCGACGACGTGACCCAGTTCGATTTCTACGATCGCATCGATGCGGTGAAAGCTTCGGCGGATGCCGTGGCAGATTTTTTGAATACCTAGCTCTCAAGCAGAAGGAATGTGATCATGAGAAGTGTTGCGATTTCCGCCGCCCTTGCGGCCGCTTTGGCGACCGGCGGTGCGGCCATGGCCCAATCACCTGAAGAAAACATCAAGGTCGTCCAGGGCTTCTTCGCCGCCTATGGCAACAACGACCTCGATGGCATTGCCGCCGTGATGGACGAAAATGTGCGGTGGCACATTCCGGGACGCCACCCGTTGTCAGGAACCAAGAACGGACGTGACGAAGTTTTGGCATTCTTTGCCCAGCTTGGAACGGCGGGTTTCAAGGCGGAACCGATCTATTTCGGCGCTGATGAGAACTACGTCGTCGACATCCATCGTGGCTGGTCCAACGCCGACGGCAAGCCCAACGTCGATACGACCTGGGCACTGGTTTACCGCATCGTGGATGGCAAGATTGTCGAGGCGACGAACCTGTCCGCTGACCAGGACGCGGCGAATACGTTCTTCTGGTCAAATTATGATCTGAAACCGATCCCCGGGCGCCTCGCCGAGTAGTCGACGAACCATTTCCTGTTGGATGAAATGAGGACGACCATGTCACTGGACATCATCAACACCGTTCAGCGGTTTTTTGCAGCCGTCGATGGTCGCGATTGGAACGCGGCCGAGACGCTGATGAGCAACCCGTTCTTTCTGGACTACTCAAGTTTCGGTGGACCCGAGGGGGCAGAACTTGCACCGGCCGACATCCTGCTTGGCTGGAAAGCCATGTTGCCGGGATTTGACGCAACACACCACCACCTCGGTCCACTCGACATCCATCATGATGACGAGACCGCAACCGTCCGGGTTTGCGGTACGGCTACGCACCAGATGGCAGACACGGACCATGGCGATCTCTGGACTGTCTACGGGGACTACGTGCTGGCGCTGGTAAAGGATGGTTCGTGGAAGCTGTCTGGAAACACCTTCAACTTCAAATTTCAGAGCGGTAACGCTGATTTACCGCGCTTGGCACAGGAGCGTGCAGCATGATCCGTATTTTGATGTTGACCATCCCCTTTATGGTGACTGCGTTGGTTGCCACTGCAAAAGCACAGGAGCTCCCGACAGCAATCGCCTGCTACCAGAGCAGCGCGAACGCCAAGGACATCGATGCCTATATGGCCTGTTTCACAGAAGATGCCGAGATGATTGATGTAAGGCGCACCTTCACGGGGCAAGAGGCCATCCGGGCCTGGGCTGAGCGGGAGGTCATTCCAGGAGGAGATAGCTTCCGCCATCGAAAGATCCTCGAACAATCCGACGGCTATGCCAAGACCGAGGTCAATTGGCTGAGTTGGGTCGTGCACTATTCCTACTGGTGGGACGCCGATGGCAGGATCACCAAGATGTCTCTGCAATATGCAAACTGAGCAGGTGAACTTTCATGAGACGAGCGTTGGTCACTGGAGCCAATCGTGGGATCGGCTTCGCCATTGCCAAAGGCCTGCAGGACCGTGGCCTTGAGGTGCTCATCGGCGCTCGCAATCTCGAGGCCGGTAAACAGGCCGCAACGAAGCTGAATGCGACCGCCCTCGAGATCGACATTGCCGATCCGAAGAGCATTGCTGATGCGGTTCAACAAGCTGGGCAGATTGACGTTCTTGTCAACAACGCCGGCGTGCTGGGGTCCGGCAGAGTGCTCGATGACCCTGAGGATTTTGCCGATTCGATGGCCGTTATGGTGCATGGGCCTTACTGGTTGATGCATCATCTCGCGCCGCGAATGGTGTCGCAGGGCTACGGTCGTATCGTGAATGTGTCTTCAGGATGGGGTGCTTTTTCCGATGGTGTGGCCGGTCCTGCTGCCTACGGGGTGGCCAAGGCAGCACTCAACGCGCTAACGGTCGCAACGGCTCGCACGCTTCCAGGCACGGTCAAAGTCAACGCGATGTGTCCCGGATGGGTACGCACGCGAATGGGCGGCACCGCAGCGACCAAGTCACCCGAAGAAGGTGCCGATACAGCGATCTGGTTGGCGACATTGGGCGACGATGGACCAACCGGCAAGTTCTTCCGGGATCGAAAGCCCATCGACTGGTAACTCGTGGCGGGAGTAGAGGGTCAAACGCCCGGCTTTACTGCGTTATGCGCTTGACGGCTTCGTCGTTCCAGGTCGTGCGCATGAAAACCAGTGCAAGGGCGGCGGCGACCACCACCACATAAAATGGCATGCGGATATCGACAGCCATCAACAGGCCGCCGATCAGTGACATGATCCCTGCTGCAAACGTGAAACCCGCCGTGGTAACGCCCATGACCCAGCCCTGTTCATCTTCACCGACGCTGGCGGAAAAAATGCCGAGCAGGGCCGGATAGGCGATGCCGAAGCCGAAGTAGTAAGTTGCGATGAAGACGTAGCAAAAGAAGGCGACGGGTGTAGCGATGAAAAGCAGGGCACTCAATCCCATCCCGACGGTCACCAGGCCGATGACACGACGTTTTCCAAACCGGCTCAGAACGGGATCGACAAAGAACGTGCTGGAGATGGCCAGCGTGAGGCCCAGCACCATCATGGCCATGCTGGTGCCAAGCAATCCGATGCCAAACCGGCTCGTCAGATAATTGTCCATGAAAATGTAGAAAGACACATTCGCGGTCATGAAACACAAATAGACCGTGCAAAGTCTTGCCACGACGGGTTTCTCGCGGATTCGCAGGAGCAGCGTGAAAACCTCGAGCGGGTCTATTTTCAGCTTCTCGCGCTTTTGCCGGATGTCCTTGAAGCTGACCTGCACAAGAATGATGGTGGCAACGATCAGCACCACCGCACAATAGAAGGGCAGTTTGATACTGGCGAAGTCGCCGAGAATTGCCTTGTCGGACAAAAGCCCGCCGATAATCGGCCCGCCGACCAGGCCGGCACTGATGCCGGCAACGATGAAGCCCATGTTACGGGCCTTTTCGGCTTCGTTTCGGCTGGCATCAATCATCGCTGCCTGGGCAATTGGTTGGTTTCCTGCCGTGAAGCCCGTCACGGCACGACCGAGGATCAGCAGCCAAAGGCTGTCAAGAAACAGAGAGACGATTGTAATCACATAGCCGACAAGCGCGCCGAACAGACAAATCATGATGGCGTTCTTGCGCCCGATCGTGTCGGAGAGTTTGGCGATGTAGACCGCGCCCAGAAACCAGGCGAGAAAGAAGATGCCGATGACCAGACCGTAGTCGTAGTGGCGGGTCGCATCCGACGTCGAGACCGGCAGGAATACGAGCTTCGGATCCATTACCAGTTCATTGATGATCGGAAACACCAGTCCCTGGCCGATCAGATCGACAAAGACCACGGCCAACAGCGCGAACTTGGCAAGTGGCGACATGGTCCAATCCCCCGTCAGACGATACCGAAGCACCTTAGCCGGCTGCGTGAACGGCGACAATGCGGCTGGCGCATGCGGTGTCCACCAATCGGATAGTGCCGTTCGGGCAACTCGGGACCGCAATCCATACAAACGCCCATTTTGCCGGTTACGGAACGTGAATATCGACCTGTTCCCGCTGAATTTCCGGGAGATTTCCTTGCCCGACGGACACAAAATCGGATTGATTTTCGAGGAGGGGAAAGCTGCGCATTTGCGTCACAATGCCAGCTTGCAGAAGAACTTCGACCTGATCAGCCCATTTGCGATCGCTGCCATACGTGCACCGGCCTTCGCCGCGGTCGGCGGAATCATCGCTTCGCTGGGCTATGATCTGCTCAACCACACGCGACCGGGTATCGAAACCGGTCAGGTGGAAGCGGCTGTCTCCTGGTTTTTCGCCGCTATTTTTCTGAGTGTCCTGGCGCCGGGGCTGTCCTATGCCAGCCAATACGCACAGACACAGGCCATGGCAGAGCAGGATCTCGATTTCACCGATCCGTTCGTGCACGACAATCGCCGCTCGCGATTGCTGGCCCGGCTTGGTCAGTTCTGCGGCGTAGCGAGTGTGGCGGCCATTGTCGGGTCCTACGCAGCGCTGCTTCTTGGCGGGGCGACATTTTTGCGACTGCTGAATTGACTGCCGCGCTTTGCGCTGCCGCCGCACTCCGGTTATGTTGCGCCGAATCCGCACCGGATTCGCTGGATTGACACCGGCCACGCCTTAGAGGCAAGGCCGATGCGCTTGACGGGAGGACTTCGTGCGCAAGGCATATCCGCCGCTGGAACCCTACAACTCCGGAATGCTGAACGTCGGCAACGGGCACGAAATCTACTGGGAACTTTGCGGCAATCCGGCCGGAAAGCCGGCTGTGTTCCTGCATGGTGGCCCTGGTGCCGGATGCAACGAGGACCATCGCAGACTGTTCGACCCGGACCGCTACCGTGTTTTGCTTTTCGATCAGCGCGGCTGCGGCCGGTCGACGCCTCATGCCAGCCTCGAAAGCAACACCACATGGCATCTGGTGGACGATATCGAATCGTTGCGAATGAAGTTCGAGGTCGATCGGTGGCTGGTTCTCGGTGGCTCCTGGGGAAGTTCCCTGGCTCTGGCCTATGCGGAAACCCACCCGGATCGGGTCTCGGAATTGATCGTGCGTGGCGTATTCACTGTGCGCCGGTCGGAGCTTCTCTGGTACTATCAGGATGGGGCGTCCTGGCTCTATCCGGACAAGTGGCAACGTTTCCTGGATCCGGTTCCTGACGAAGAACGCGGTGATCTGATCGAGGCTTACCAGAAGCTGCTGACCGCGCCCGAACGCGAAACCCAGATTGAAGCGGCTCGTGCCTGGAGCCAATGGGAAGCGGAGACGGTCCGCCTGCTGCCCGACGAGAAACTCATCGAAAATCACACCTCTGACGATTTTGCCCTGGCGCTCGCCCGGATTGAAAATCATTACTTCATGCACCGGGGATTTTTCCGCGATGCTCAGTTGCTCCGCGATGCTAACCGCCTGAAGCATATTCCCGGCGTGATCATTCAGGGGCGTCAGGATGTCGTAACGCCGGTTCGCACCGCCTGGGATCTGCATCGAGCCTGGCCGGAAGCGGAATTCCAGTTGGTCGAAGGCGCCGGCCACGCCTTCAACGAACCCGGAATACTGGATCAGACGATCCTGGCCACCGACAAATTTGCAGATGACAGCGATCCCTAGTCGAATTGTTCGCTGAAGATCCAGTCGCACCGTTCTGACCGCGACCTCAATTGAACCTTTGTGGAGTGAAATGCGATGCCCTATGTCGCCGCCGACGATCGCTATGAAAAGATGGTCTACAACCGTTGTGGAAGCTCAGGCCTGAACCTGCCGGCGATTTCGCTCGGGCTCTGGCACAATTTCGGCGGTGATACACCATTTGAAACCAAGCGCGAACTTTGTCGGACGGCCTTCGACAATGGCATTACCCACTTTGATCTCGCCAACAATTACGGACCACCACCCGGCAGTGCTGAAACGGCTTTCGGCGATATCCTGCGCACCGACCTTTCGGCCTATCGCGATGAACTGATCATCTCGTCAAAAGCGGGATACCGCATGTGGGACGGCCCTTATGGCGAATGGGGCAGTCGAAAGTATCTCATCTCGTCCTGCGACCAGAGCCTGAAACGGTTGGGTCTGGATTATGTCGATATCTTCTACTCTCACCGATTTGACCCCGATACGCCGCTGGAGGAAACGATGGGAGCGCTCGATCACATCGTCCGATCGGGCAGGGCACTCTACGTGGGCATCTCATCCTACAATTCGCAGCGCACTCGCGAGGCCGCCGCGATCCTGGAGCAGCTGGGAACGCCCTGCATCATTCATCAGCCCAGCTACAATATGATCAACCGATGGGTGGAGCGGGATGGTCTGAAGGACACGCTGAAGGAACTCGGCATAGGTTCAATTGCCTTTACCCCGCTGGCACAAGGAATGCTGACGGGTAAATATCTCGGTGGAATTCCGGAGGGCAGCCGAGCGACCCAGGGAAAGAGCCTCAATCCCAATCTTCTGTCCGAGCGCACGATCGAAAACCTCAGGCGCCTGAACGACATCGCCAAGCAACGCGACCAGAGTCTGGCTCAGATGGCCATCGCCTGGGTGTTGCGCGACGGCGGCATGACATCGGCCCTCATCGGGGCGTCGCGACCGCAACAGATCATCGATTGCGTGGGCGCGGTCGCAAATCTTGAATTTACGGCCGAAGAGCTCAGGGCAATCGATGATTTCGCGGATGAAGAAAAGGTCAATCTCTGGGCCAGGTCCTCGGATTCCTGACCGAGGCCACTTCAGCGAAACAGATTGAGCGCCGCATATTGCAGAAGCATGATGGTTTTGCCGTCCTGAATGCGGCCGTCCCCGATCATCTCCATGGCGTCGTCGAAAGAGACTTCCAGGACCTCGATATCTTCACCTTCATCGACATGGCCTCCGCCCTCGGAAACCCGCTGGTCCGGTGAATACGGCGCTACAAAACAGGTATTTTTCTGGATCAGCGCGCCCGGGGACATGAAAGCCTCGAATACCTTTTGAACGCCGGTGATGCGGAACCCGGTTTCTTCTTCGGTTTCGGCCCGGATGCGATCTTCAGGCGAAGCTCCGTCCAGCAAGCCTGCCGGAACCTCCATGAGCAAATCGTCATAGCCTGCACAATAAGGGGCGGCACGAAACTGCCGCGTCAGGATCACAGTACGCCTATCGAGGTCGTAGAGCAGAATGGCGGCTCCGTGTCCGCAATCGTAGAGGTCGCGCTGTTGGGCCTGCCAGCTGCCATCGCTGCGCTGGTAGTCGTAGCGGGCCTGGGTCAAGGTCGACCAACCCTGGTAAAGCGTCTGGCGCTCAAGGTTCCGGATGCGATTTTTGATGGTCAAATTGGAAGCTCCAAGCGGGGATTGCGGGCATTTTTTGCCAGACCGGTTGCTGGCGGAAATAGAAATCAGGAAGTTATCCCCTGAGTTATCCACTGTGGAATACTCGGACTCGACACATTCGGCAATTTTTCGCATCATCGAATGCGTCGGGTCCGGGAAATTCCCAAACGCCAACTGGGAGAAAAATGGACCGGGGAGCCTGACAAACCTGTGAGTGGTCTGGATGGAACGTCCTGGACGAACCAAGCCAGGGAGCCACGTGGCGGGCAGGGGCCTTGAAGGTGAATGCATGCACCGGCTGGGCCACGCAATCGAGGCGCCTTCGGGCGGATCGGTGGCGACGCGGACAAGGAGCCTCCGGGTGAATTGATCGCGAGACGGACTGGAAGCCTTCGGGTGGAAGGAATGTCAGGCGGACCGGAAACTTTCGAGTGAATGGAACGTCAGGTCAAAAACTCATCTTGCGATGGGATTGAGACCGCACCAGACGAAGGTGACAAACAGATATTGCGCTTTGCTTGAGGGCACTCGCTCTAAGTCTGACTTGCCAACTTCGACTGAACAGGGAGGCGCTGGCTGTGGCCGGCGTCTTTCTGCTTTTACAGGGAGGCGGTGGCTGTGGCCAACGTCTGCCGACTTTCTGCATCGATTCGCGGTTTGGTTCAAGGCTGAAGATCGAGCTTTTCAACCAATTCCAACATATCGCCAAAAACGATCGCACCCTCCGCGGTTAACACCCCCGTATCACCATGGGGCGCATAGCCATAGCAGCGCATCCCTGCCGCACGGGCGGCCTTCGCTCCAGTCGAGCTGTCTTCAACGACAACGCAGCTATGCGGATGGCTGCCGTGCGCTGCCGCGGCATGCAGGAACAGGCCCGGGTCCGGTTTGGCGATGCCGACGGTGTGGGCGGAGAAGATGGCATTGTCAAAGTGCCTGAGCAGGTCGGTTTGACCAAGTGTAATTGCCATCTTGGCTTCACTGCCGTTGGAGGCCACACAAAACGGCACCTCTGCACGCCTCAGGTGCCCAAGCAGCTTCGCGATTCCATCGACCGCAGGCACACCCAGACGCAATTTTGCGTGGATCTGCCCGTAAATCTCATCGATCCAATCGGCATGCAGATCAGCGCCCAGAGCTTTCGCTTTGTCGCGAGTATCGGTCATGCTGCCTCCGGCGAAGATCCGCCAGCAGGCTTCGGGGGAGAGATCGAGACCGTATCCGGAGAGGTTCTCGGACAGCACCTCATTGTGCGCCGGCTCGCTGTCGACCAGGACTCCGTCACAATCGAATATCACGAGCTCCGGACGCATGATCAGCCTTTGGAGCGATCGCGCATAATAACGAAGTCGGTTCCTGTTCGCGTGTCCGGATGTGCCGGTAAGTCGGTGAGCATGAAGGCCGAACCCGGATGCAGATTGCGAGCGATCGTGGAATAGGCATCCGGCGGGATTGTCAGACGAGTGGTGGCGGCCAACTCCCGTTGCTGGCGAACATTGTCATCATGACCCGTTCCCATGCCGACGGCGATCCAATCGAAAGACTTGCGGCCTGAATCGAAGCCTTGAAGGATGTACACATGGCTGCCCAGCGGTCTTCCCGGGTTGGCAATGCCGATGCCCGACTGCAGGACGATTTGGCCGTCCCTCAGCCCGTAGACGGACCGATCGGCGCCACTGACGAGCAGACTGAAAGAACCATTGCCACTGCCCTTCCTGTCAACCGGCAAGGATTTGCCGGCAACATGGCCGGTCATTGTCTCGATCTGTTTGAGATCCGATTGGGACATGACGAGCCCGGCATGGGAAAGGCTTCCGACACCCGAGCGCTCGTTGGTGACGATCACCGGCGTGCCGTTATGGGTGACACCAAAAACCAGCTCTGCAAACTTGGTGGGCAGATGAACGCATCCATGCGAGCTCGGGTAACCCGGCAGTCCACCCGCGTGCAAGGCGGCGCCGCCGAAGAAGAACTGGCTGTCTGGCATCGGAGCATTGTTGTACTTGCTCGAGTGATGCATTTTTTCCTTGCGCAGGATCGTGAAGACACCGGTCGGTGTCTCAAAGCCCGGGCGGCCGGTCGATACGGTCGTGGCGCCGATGCGAATTCCATTTCTGTAAACGAAAGCCAACTGGTCACTCAGCGATACAACAATGGCCACGGGTCCATATTGAGACCGCTCAGGATACCAGACCCACTCACCAGGCTTGAGTTCGTCTCCGGGCCTGGCTTTCTGTGCCATGGCGTTGTTCGACAACGCGGCGGCGAGGCCGCCGGCAGTCGCCGCCAAGAAAGAACGTCGTGATTGCACGTGTCTGATTCCTCGTTGCGCATCAAAATGAGCGGCTACCTATATGCCGCTTCAGAGAATTGTCTACGGCCTTCAGTACAATTTCGGTTGAACGACTATTGCCCGCCTTGCAGCTCGGTGATGTTAGATTTCAGCCGATCGAGAGCTTCTTTCGCGCTGCCGGAAAGCTGGCCCGAAGCCAAGAGATCGTTTTGCTCATAAGGATCATCCGACAGATCGAAGAGCTGCTCGCCACCACCGACGGTGTCCATGTACTTCCATAGTGCATCGCGGATCGCTACGCCTTCGGACTGCTTTCCGCGATTGCCGTTTTGCCGGCCTGGCGAGCCGAACAGCTCCGAATAGGCGAACCGGCGGGTCGACGAGCCTTCCCTAGCGAGCAACGGGGCAAAGCTGATACTGTCTTCGGGCCATGCATCGGAGTCGCCGGCCTCGATCCCGGCGAGGTTGGCAATCGTCGCGAAAATATCTGTCGAGTTGACCAGCGCGTCTTCTCTTTGACCGTGGCGCGTTACATCCTTGCCGGCCACGATCATCGGCACATGAATGCCGCCCTCGTAGAGGCTGGCCTTGGCGCGTCGTCTTTGAAACGGAGATTGAATCGCTCGGTTCGGCGTCCCATTGTCGCCGATGAAAATTATCACCGTGTTGTCGCGGACCGATGGTGGGATGCTGTCCAGCAAGCGACCCATTTCCGTGTCGAGCGCTTCAAGCGCTGCAAAATAGTAGGCAAGAGGCTGCGATTGCATGTCCTGCCGGCTTCCGTCGAGCGAGACCGATGTGGTGAGATCGTCCGGTGGCGCATGCAGCGGCAGATGCGGTGCGACATGCGCAAGCCACAGGAACCATGGGCGTGCCCCTTGTGCATCAATCCAATCGATTGCTTCGTCCGTCAGAACGGACGTGATGTAGCCGTCGACCATCTCCGTTTCGCCGCCGACCGTGCGTGGCCAGCGATAGTAGTCGTCAAGCGTGCCCTCGATCAGCCCGGAATAGCTGCCAACCCCGGCGAGTTCCGGGTGGTCCGCACCACCATTTTCGGCTGACGCCAAGTGCCATTTGCCGATGACCGCGTGCGCGTATTTGACCGGCGCATAGGCATCGAGGAATTGGAACAGTGTCATTTCGTCGAGCTGAAGCCCGCCTCTGCGGCGGCCGACCGCCGACCCTACACCGGTGCGAAATCCATAACGTCCGGTGATGATGGTCGCACGCGTCGATGAACACATCGGCGTCGCATAGAAGTTGTCGAAAACCACGCCTTCCTGGCAGAGCCGGTCAAGGTTCGGCATCGCCGGTTTTTCGGACCCTTCAGGATAGCAGGGACTGGCGTCGAGCCCCATGTCGTCTGCAATAACAAGCAAGATGTTGGGTGGCTCTGCCGCCGTTGAATGGGATGCCTGTAAACCGCTGATGATGATCGCCCACATGGCGATTGCAACAAGGCCGCGTCCGATGATCATGAGTCTGTCCTTCTGTTGCCGTTCCCGGAATCGATAGACCTCAAACGCCCCATCTAAAGGGATCGCATGTTGCGGGTTTCGGGAACAGCAAATAATGCTTCGCCGCCTTTGCAGCCTCTGCATTTGGCTGGCCGATTCAGAATCGATTGGCGCGGAACGGGGTGAGGTCAATTGAGGCTTCCGAGCCAGCCACAAGCTCACAGACCAGCTCTCCGGTTCCGGCAGATTGCGTCAATCCGAGGTGCCCGTGGCCGAACGCATAGACGACACGCCCGCTTTTCGGTGACCGCCCGATAACTGGAAGCGTGTCCGGCAAAGACGGTCGAAAGCCCATCCATTGTGAGCCGCCTTCAGTCTCAAGACCCGGAAGGAAAGTCTTGGCTTTTGCGAGCAGCGCATCCGCGCGCTCAAAATTGGGTGGAAGCGACAATCCACCCAGCTCAACGGCGCCGCCGACGCGGATCCCGCTATCGAGCCTGGATACGACAAAGCCGTGCCTGGCGAACGTCAGCTGTGTTCTCAATTCGAATTGGGCTTCCGGCAATGTCGTGTTGTAGCCGCGCTCGGTTTCCAGGGGAATGCGGTCGCCGATGCTCGATGCCAGCTGGTGCGACCAGGCTCCGGCGCAAACCACCACGTGTTTCGCGGCCAGGGAACGCCCGTCGGTGAATCGAATGCCGGCTGATTCAGCATCGAAAAACAATGCCTTCGCTTCCGCGGTCTCAATCGTACCGCCGCGATTGCGGAAAATGTCGGCGACGGTCAACGTGTATTCGAGCGGATCGGATATCGAATACCACTCGGGCGTGAAGGTTCCCGATACAAAACGCTTGTCCAGTCCCGGCTGGATGTCGCCGAGCGCATATTCGCCATGTACGTGCTCAAAAGGTATGCCGAATTGGCGACGCGTTTCCCAATATGCGTGGGTAGATTCGAACTCCGCGCGGCTTTCATAGAGTTCCAGGTTACCGTCGCGCCGCAACATGTCGGTCGTGGCCGTCTGCTTCAGGAACGGCAACAGCGCGTGTTTGCAATGGTTCATCAGATCGGCCTGAGCCCTGATGCTGGCTTCGACACGGCTGCGACGGGAGGCACGCCAGAAGCGCAACATCCAGGGTGCCAGCTTGAGGGCGTAGGCAGGCGGAATGGACAACGGGCCCAGCGGGTCGAAAAGCCAGCGCGGAGCCTTTCTGATCGTGCCCGGTGTCGCCAGCGGCACGATTTCGGAGAAGGCAAACGCACCCGCGTTGCCGCTGGATGCCTCCGCAGCCGGCCCCTTTCGGTCCAGGACGTGCACACTCAAGCCATGGCGCTGCAGCAGAAACGCGGTCGAGAGGCCGACAATGCCGGCGCCCACGACCAGTACATCGGGCACAGTATTGTTCTGCTTTGCCATGCCTGCCATCACGTGTTCAGCGGTTCACCGCATCTCGCTGGTCCGGAGCGCTCCGAATCCGCCCGTTTGGCGTCAAAATTGCGGGATTTACGGTCTGCTGGCAACCGCTCGTCCCCACGTTTCCTCGGCTTGATGGTTCAGCGCCTCGGCCTCAAGTTTTTCCGGAACGCAAAGACGACGAGGGCAAGCTGCCAATGGCGGCTCGGCAATCCTATCCTGTCAGCGCTCTGCGCATGATGGGGCGGGTCGGGGAGCGTCGGTCCGCTTCGATGAAACCGGCACGGACAAAGGTTCGATACAGGCCGGTCCAGGCATAGACGGGCGGGTAATTGGCCTTCGGAGTGTCGATTGGATATCCCTCGATCATTTCAGCGCCGTGGGCACGGGCAAAGTCGCATGCAGCTTCCAGGAGCTGCACGGACAACCCCTGTTTTCGAAATGGCCTCTGAATGAGGAAGCAGGAAACACTCCACACTGGCTGATCATCGACGGGTTTGAGGATCCGCGACGCTTCCATGCGCGGAAATCGATGTCTTTCGGCCACCTGAATCCAGCCGACGGCCTTTGGTTGGTCACCTTCGGCATGGTGCACGGCAACCAACCCGGGCGGTCGGTCGCCGCTTTCAAAAATCGCCTTCATTGCCTGACGATTGGCGTCGCCCATCTGGGCATCCATTTGTTTCTTGGGGAGCCTCCAAAGCATGCACCAACATCCGCCGTACCCGCCTTTCTTTCCCATAACGGCGGAAAAATTGTCCCAAGAGGCGTGCATGATCGAGATGGTCAATCTTGGAATCCTCCAGAATTGTTAGCCGCTTGCAGCGCGAGTTACTCCAACGGAGTGCTCACGGCTCAATCTCCACTGAGCGATCAGAACTCCACGCCGGCGGCAGTGAGAGCGTTGCGGCAGGGCGCATCCAATCTCGGGCCATGAACCTTGAGACAGAACAACACATTGCCATGTCCGACAGGAAGGTTAGGACAAAACAGGCGGAAATCGCGGGCGCAGGCATGAGCAGCTATGCGCATTTCCTGGCGAAACGACATTTCCGGCGCACCGCCGGCGGCCTGAGCGATGGGGGCGGGGGCAGCTTTGGCCTGACCTGTTGCCTGACCGGTTGCTTTTTCGGTGTCGGCGGAAGCGGTTGCTGTTTCGCTTGTCGATGCCGGAGCCGTGGCTTTGGCAGGTGCGGTCGCTTCGGTAGAGGATGAGGGCGCAGCAGCGGCGGTCGATCCGCCTCCAACCGCTTCAACAGCAGACTTGCAGGCGGGCGAAAGCTTACTCTCGTGCTGCTCCAGACAAACCAGGGCGGCCATGCCGTGTGGTTGGACATCCGAACAGTTTGCTCGGTAATCGGAAACGCAACTGGAGCGAATGGCCTGCTGTTGGGCTGCTGTGGGCGTCTGGGCAAAAGCGGGTTGGGCAAGAGCGGATGCAATGCCGATGGATGCCAGCGTCAATGATAGTGATCTGCGCATGATGATTCTTCCTCCGGTCGGGCGGCGGTGGCCGCACGTTGAGACAATGACCCAAAGGAGTGTCCGACGCGTTTGGGGCGTTACTGCGGCGTTACTAGCATCAATGGTTTGTTCCACACAGTTTCAACATTTGAGCCCGGTGAGCTCCTCCCAGATCTCGTTGAAACGGCGAACGAATAGTTTGCGAATATTCGGATCCGGTTCGTCGAATATCAGCGTTTCCAGGGCATCCAGACGTCGATTTGCCTCTAGTCCCAACGTATCGAGCCTGGGAACAATGAGCCGAACCGAACCATCGGGACAGTGCCTCAGGCGAACCGCTGGACCCATGCAAAACCTCCGCACCCTCGAGTTGCCAGCAAGATTGTCCTCTGGCACCGGTCAGGCGGCATCGGACAAATGGTCCTGCATCTCGCCATAAAAGAACTCCGACGCCGATGCGTCAGCTTCGATTTGGCGCGACAAATGCTCAAAAAGAAGCGAACTGAGTGGATCGTCGCTGCGTTTCGAGATACGGACCGTGCGCTTGTCACGATAATTGCCAACCAGATTGCCATCTAACGCGATTCCCGTGACGGCGAAACCGTAGTCATGCGGTCCGATTTCACCTTCAAGAAAGGCGGTACCCGTGAACAGAGAGACTTCCGCAGTACCAAGAACAAGCGGCAGTTCTTCGAAATGGTATTCCGTGTCAAACATGATGGCATCCGATTGCAGGGCAGGGGATTGCCGGGCCGACGGTGGGAGGAAACGTCGACCCGGCGACCGAACCGCACTGATCAGGCCGGATGAACACAGCGGTGTCGGCAGTTAGAAAAATACCGATACGGTATACCGCATTCAATGACAAAACGGTATAGTTGGCATTTTTATTCGAATACCGCGCATGGAACACTTTAAACTTGTACACTTCAGCCCGCTCAAGCATGAATCGGGACGATTGCCGACAAGTTGGATCGTCAGACAAGACACAGGACAAACCAATGGCACTTGATACCCCGCATTGTGAATTCGGATGGAAGGCTCAACCCTTTTCACTCAAGGCCCCGGAGGGCAAGGAGTGGACGTTGGAGTCAGTGATGGGAGAAAAGGGATTGCTTGTAGCCTTCATTTGCAATCACTGCCCCTACGTCAAGGCAATTGCAGAGCGTTTCGCTGACGATGCAAGGGTACTGCAGGCCGATGGCATTGGTGTGGTAGCCATTATGTCGAACGATTATGAGGCCTATCCGGCCGATGCACCGGCTGAAATGACCAGGTTTGCTCAACAATACGGCTTTCCCTTTCCCTATGTGGTGGATGAGGATCAGAGTGTCGGTAAGGCCTATGACGCGGTCTGTACGCCTGATTTCTTCGGCTTCAACGCCGCCCAGGAATTGCAGTACCGCGGACGTCTGGACGACGCCCGCCTGGGAGACCCCGAACACCGCACTCCGGAACTGCTCAACGCCATGCGGCTGATTGCAGAGACAGGCGCCGGGCCCCGTGAGCAACACAATTCCATAGGATGTTCAATCAAGTGGCGGTGATCTCAAGCGTCTACCGGCTGGTGCGCGATCACCGCGGGTAGCGACCGAAGGAGCGTTCTTGTGGTCAAACGGATAGCCAAATGGACAGCTTTGCTGCTGATCGTTTTGGTTGCGATTGGCTTGGCCTTTGTGCTGTGGCAGGAAAGCGAGCCACACAGTGCGGATGACATTCGCCGCTACTCCGGTCTGCTCAACGAGATTGCCGCCATCGACGTTCCACACAATGATTTTCTGAGCGATGAGCAGCGGCGATACCACGCCGTTTTGCTCGAAAAGGTCGAAAGCGGGGTGGAACTGAATCCCGGAGAAAGCAGTGAGTATCGTCAACTCATCCAATCCGTGCTCTTCAATTATCAGTCCCGGTTGGTCTGGCTCGATCGCAACCTGACGGTATTGAGCGATGTCGGAATGGACCGCCGAAACAACATTGGCGGAAGGGGGATCAGTGGCCACCACGACCATCACGATGCCTCGGCCCGCAAAAACTTTTCAGATCTCAGTAGTGCACTCGACAGAATGGAGGCGGCCAATGGCTGGCCGATTTCACGCGTTCTCAGCGCCAATCGAGCCTACAAGAACCTGACCGATATCGTGCTCCACCTGGCTGTCGGTGTGCACAGCGTTTCAGTGGAGTATCAACCACCCGGGGTTCTACCGGATCCCGGATCGATGGCCAGTGATTTCGAAACCCTGCTGAAAGCCTTCAAAGCGGCGCAGTTTGAACCGGTGAACTCGCCTGCCTATGTGGCAGACATCAACCAGGCTCTGGATGCCTATGTTCGTCTGGTTGTGACGACACAGACCCGCATCAATGCGGCTCTTTCACCGCTCGAACGTCGCCTCGCCGGTCGTTGGCTTGCCATCCATACAATCGCCCCTCAGCCTGATCCTCAGATGAAGGTGCGGTTTCAGCGCTGACCATTTAGCCATGATAGACTCTTGCCTGCGGCTGTCAGCAATACTGCTCTATGCCAACAAACTGTGCGTCCGAGTAGCGGGCACCATGCGCAAATCCGCGCGGAAGAAGCCGGTCAATCTCGGTCAGCTGTTGATCGCTCAGCTTCAACGAGCCCGCGGCCGCGTCCTGCTCAAGATGATCGACGGTCCGCGTACCGGGAATGGCGATCACATGCGGTCCCTGATGCAGCACCCACGCCAGAGCCATGGTTGCCGGCCGCGTTCCCTGGCTCTCGGCGTATTCATTGAAATGTCTGATGTAGTCGCAATTGACCGAAAAGTTCGGTTCCTGAAACCTTGGATTGTTGCCGCGAAAGTCGATGGATCCGAAACTTGTCGGATCCGGAAGCCTGTCGGCGAACATGCCGCGAGCCAGCGGCGAAAAGGCCACGAATGCCGTTCCGAGTTCACGGCAGGTTTCGATCAAACCAAGTTCCGGCATGCGTGTCCAAAGCGAGTATTCGTTCTGCACGGCTCTGACAGGATGCACGGCCGCGGCGCGGCGTAACGTGAATGGGGCGATCTCGGAAAACCCGAAACCGCCGATTTTTCCCTCGCGCACAAACCCGGCCAGCGTTTCGACGACCTCTTCGACCGGACGTTCCCGTTCGCGCCGGTGCACGTAGTAGAGATCGATGTGATCGACACCAAGCCGTTTGAGGGAGCCCTCCAGGGAGGTGCGAAGTCGATCGGGTGAGTTGTCGAAGTGCCGTTTTGGTTCGGGCACAATGCCGCCCTTGGTCGCTATGGAGAAGCGATGCGGATTCTGGCGAAGGAAATCGCCGATAACCTCTTCAGACAACCCGCGGCCATATAGTTCAGCGGTATCGAGATGGGTTACGCCAAGCTCATGCGCACGTGCGAGTGTACGGTGCGATTGGGCGGCGTCTGTAGATCCGTAAAATCCCGCAAAGCTCATGCAGCCCAGACCAATCGCTCCAACGGTCGGCCCATCCTTGCCAAGTTGCCTCTGTTCCATGAATTTTCTCCGCTACAAGGACCGCAACGCTTGTGAGCATCCGAATCCGGGAATTAGTCGTGCAGGGTGCAACTGATGGCATGTCTACCGGATCGTTTCAACGCGGAACCGGACTCAGGCGATGGCCGTCATGCGGACATCAGAAAGACGTGCGATATCGGCAGCCGATTGCGGACGTCCGAACAGGAAGCCCTGTCCCTGGTGGCAGCCAATCAACTGGACAAACGACCGTTGTTCCTCCGTCTCGACGCCTTCGCAAATGACGGTAAGACCAAGACCGTCAGCGAGCGTCTTCACTGACTGAACAATCGCTTGTGAGGCGCTGTCGGATGTCAGATTGCGGACGAACATCTGATCAAGTTTGACGATATCCAGCGGAAACGTGGAGAGATAACCGAGCGACGAGAACCCGGTGCCGAAATCGTCGAGTGCGAATGAAATGCCCAGGCCTCTCAGAGAGTCGAGATTTTTCGCCAACTCATCCGAGGCTTCGATAAAGGCTGACTCGGTAAACTCGAGATGCAACCGTTCCGCCTTCAGGTCGGCGCCTTCCAATGCTGTTTTGACATCGTCCACGAAACCCTCGCGGCACAATTGCATCGGAGAGACATTGACCGATACGGACACGTGGTCGGGCCAGGTCGCGGCATCCTCACAGGCTCGGTGGAGGGTCCATCGGCCTAGTTTCTCAATGAAACCGTTGGCTTCTGCGATTGCAATGAAGTCGCCGGGTGAAATCGCGCCCAACCTGGGATGGTTCCAACGTATCAACGCTTCGGCTCCGACGAGCTGTCCGTTCGTCAGCAAGACCTGCGGCTGGTATGCAATGTAGATCTCGCGCCGATCCAGGGCACTCCAGAGTTCCTGTTCGATCTCGCGGGCGCGTTCCTGTTTCGCAAAGGCCTCTGGATCGAAAATGACAACACTGCTGGCCCCAATGCGGGTCGCGTCATCAAGCGCGAGTTCCGCCTGCGACAGGCTGGTTGCAGCGGGAGAGGGCGTATCAAGCCGAACGGGTGAAATACCAATGCGGACTCCGATCTGCGCCCGCGCACCGTCGAGATCATATGGTGCCTCAACGATCTCCGTCAGCTGACGACTGATGACGCATGCCTCTTCTTTGCTGATCGTGTCCTTGCTGAAAAGAGCAAAGATGTCGCTGCCGAGGCGCGCCGCTGGGGACAGGTCGAGTTGACATTCATTCAACCGCTCGACAACCGCCTTGAGAAGGGCGTCGCCCACCGAACGACCCAGTGTTGCATTGATCGTCCTGAAACGATGAAGATTGAGGGCAAAAACCGTCTGGTTGCAGCTTTCGTCACGACGCTGGCGCAGCAGACTGTTATCAAGCCTGCGCTGGAACTCGGGACGGCGCATGGCTCCGGTCAACTCATCGAAACGGGACATGTATTCCAGAAGCGCGTCCTGCCGGTGCTTTTCCGTCACGTCGCGTGCCGTGATGCAGGCGACATAATGGTTTTGAAGCTTGCGGAATCCCAGTCGTCGACCTGACAAGCGCGACGGCGTCACCGTGTACTCTATGAACCGGCCGGTTTGCAGCTCCAGCAATCTTGGCTCTGAGCCTTTCCATTGTTCGGCCTGCATGAGCCTCATGCTGTCCTTGGCACCGATCACCAGTTCCGCGGGCACCAGTTTGGACAAACGTTGTGTGACCCCAGGGCGGGCTTCGAAGCCAAGAATTTCAGGCGCTTGACGGCTGGTTTCCAGAACCAGGCCGCTCTCGTCAACAATCAGGATTGCGTCCGAACTGTCACTGATGATGCGTGTCAGCATGTGCCGCATGTTGCTGGCTTCGATGCTCGTTTGCAGAACCTTCCATCTGCGGATGGCCAATTCATTGAGCGAACGTGTGACCGCATAGAGCCAAAGCAGCATCTGGACCGGGGCCGTGGGCAACAGGACGGCAAAGCGTTTCTGCATGACGAACGCCGCCACTGATAACCCGGCTGCAAGGATGAAGCATATGATGAGCTGGTGCGACAGTTCCGAAAAGCGCCGTGACCATGCCAGGGCCAACAGCAGCAGGGCAAAAGAGGCCAGAAAGGGGGTCGAGGGAACCAAATGAAGGCTTCGGTCCTGACGCAGGGTCTCCGCCGCCAGAATCTGGACAATCGGGCTCGGGAGCATGCCGTGAATGGGAACGATATGGGCTGACCCGGCCTCAACGGCAGGTGTGCCGACGATGATGGACTTGCCGCGCAACTCGTTTCTGCCGATGTTTCCGTCGATAAGGTTGAGGGCCGAGTAGGACGGAATGCTGGCCGGCGAAATGGAGTAGTCGATGATCAGTTCTGATCCGGTTCTGGTGATCTCCCCACTCAACAGACTGGCGACAGATGGTATGTAACGGCCATCGACCATGTGTTCGAAGGGCAAGGCGTGAGTCAAACCATCGGCTTCGACCGGGACATCGGAAATCGCAAGTCTTGACCTTTCCATCAATTCAGCAAGTGGCAGCGCTGAACCATTGGGTCTGTCAGATTCGGATTTGACGGGCAGGATGACCGTATTTCCGGCCCGCTCCAAAGCCTGGCGAAGGACTTCGTCTTCCAAAGGATTGGACGGAGTGCTGAAATCGAAATCGAGAACGATATCGGCTGCTTCGGCTTCCAAGAGCCGATCGACAATCTCGGCGGTTTTGCTTCGTGGCCATGGCCAAAGGCCAACACGATCAAGACTGGCTTTGTCGATGGACATGTAGACGATGTCTTGTGTCGCATGCCGTTCGTAGAACTGCGTTCGCTTCTCATCAAGAACATGCTGGAGACTGTTCAAATTTCCGGACCAATCGGCCCACAATACCAGCGCAAAGATGATTGGCAGCCAAAGGAAGCCTGAATAGGTGTGAGGTCGTTCCATCGCTGGTCAGAGTGTCTTGACGGTGTGCCCGTGTGTTTGGGACTGGTGCAGCCGTTGGCAGGTATGGCATCCGGCACACTGCCCGCGAGCGGCCAGCTTCATATTGATCCCCAGTTGATCAGCAGAAATAGCAGCGCTGACCATCACCAAAGCAATCGACCCAAAACTCAGGTCCTCCCGAAAACCACATAAAATAAGTGTCTAAGGAACGGGCAAACGCTCATCTGCCCCATAAAATATGGGTGCATTGTAGCTATCCTTGGTAAACATTGGATGAACTTGCGGTCGCCAGGTGCGTCGCGAGCCTTTGTCAGTCAGCGACTATCAACCGAACGTTGGCATCTCTGCACATGTTGGATATCGCACGCGGAGGCGGCGCATCCGTTACGAAAATGTCGATATCCTCGAGGCGGCCAATCTGCACCGGCGCCCGGCGCTGGAATTTCATGGTATCGGCGACCAGGATGGTCTTGCGGGCCTGCTCGATTATGACCTGCGAAACCCGAACTTCGCGGTAATCGAAGTCCAACAGTTCGCCCTGTTCATCAATGGCGGATGAACCGATGATCGCGAAATCGACCTTGAACTGTCGAAGAAGGTCGATTGCTGCTGCGCCGACGATGCCACGATCGCTTTTGCGGACCATCCCTCCGGTAACGACGACTTCAGCACCTTCCGCTTCAGACAGAATAAACGCGACGTTGAGATTGTTGGTGATAGCGAGCAAGCCCTCATGGTGTCTGAGTGCATAGGCCACCTGTTCGGTCGTGGTGCCGATATTCAGGATCACGGATGAATTGTTGGGCACCAAGTCGGCCACGGCCTGTGCGATGCGGGCCTTACCTCCAGAAGCGAGTTCGCGTCTTGACTGGTAGGCCAGATTAACCGTGTTCGATGGAAATACCGCACCGCCGTGGACGCGTTGGAGTTTTTCCAGGTCACAAAGCTCGTTCAGGTCCTTGCGGATGGTCTGTGGCGTGACTCCGAAATGCTCGGCAAGACCTTCGACTTCGACGCGTCCGTCGCGTCGGGCAATTTCCAGAATGTCGATTTGCCGGGGTTGCAGAAGTTGCAAGCTGCGATCCTCCATCTGTTGAGACGATCATCGCGATTTTGCTGGCGAATTTCAATTCTTGCGGATCGTGCTCGTCAACCGGCCTGGACCTTCAGCGGCTGGATTGCCGACATCGGCTGGGTGCGATAGGTGTCACGTCACATGTAGCGAACAAGGGAAGGCCGCCAACAATGAAAACAAAGCAAGCGCTGATCGTCTGGGGTGGCTGGGAAGGACATACACCGCTACGCAGTGCCGAGGTCGTGCGCGACATTCTGGAGGCACGTGGCTTTGAGGTCGCCGTGGAAAGTTCGACGGCGGCCTATGCCGATCCGCAGCTGGGCGCCAACGACCTCATTGTGCCGGCCGTCACCATGTCTCACATCGAGAAGGAAGAATTGCAGAACCTGCTCTCAGTCGTGCGTGCCGGAACCGGCCTTGCCGGTTTTCACGGCCTGATGTGCGACTCGTTCCGCAACGAACCGGATTACCAGTTCATGACCGGCGGCCAGTGGGTTGCCCATCCAGGCGACATCATCGATTACCGTGTGAACATCACCGCTTCCGAGGATCCCATTGTCGAAGGCATTGACGACTTCGACTATCGATCCGAGCAATATTACATGCATGTCGACCCGAGCAACGAGGTGCTGGCGACGACCCGGTTCGATGGCTCCCACTTCGATGAGATCGATGGTGTTGTTATCCCTGTGGTCTGGAAACGGCGTTATGGCGAGGGTCGGGTTTTCTACAGTTCACTGGGACATGTTGCCCAGGAGTTCGAAGTGCCTCAGATGCGCACCATATTCGAGCGCGGCGCTTTGTGGGCCGCGCGCGGGTAGGGGTGTTCTCAGGAGGCCGTTGCTGACTACGCGGCGCCCTCAGGACACCAGCAGGCAATGGGTGCGCCATCGACAACGCCATTCGGGCCGGCCAGAATCTCCAATCCAACGGCCTTGCGCCGTGGGTCAGACATCTTCTCCACTTTTTGCGGTCACTGCTGCAGCCCAGGGGCTGATCGGATGTGACATCCCGGTGAGCCGCCCACCGTCGGCCATCACCATCGACGGAATGGCAAAATGCACCGGTTGTAACGTGTTTTCGACCAGGCGCACGGGATAGGTTTCTGCCACAAGTGCGGGCAGATCAGATACGGCTGCCTGATTGATCACGACAGTCGGGCCGGAGCCATCGAGGCGAGGCGCCTGTTGAGCCGCTTCCAGGCTCATTTCGCCATCGATGACATAGGTCATAAGCTGCAGAAGCGCCGGGAATATCTGGCGCCCCCCGGCCGCGCCCAGCGCCAGGAACGGCTTTCCATCCCGGGTGACGATGACAGGCGACATATTGGCCAGCGGTTTTGCGGCAGGAGCAATCCGGTTGGGAACACCCGGGCGCGGATCGAACCAGTTCATCCCGTTGTTCATCAGAATACCGGTGTTGGGCAAGGTCACCTTGGAACCAAAGCGCGAAAGCAGTGTGTTGGTGAGCGAAACCATGTTGCCGGCCCCATCAACAACCGAAACGTGGCTTGTGCAATCGCCAGATCCCGCCGCATGACCCATGGTCTGCAAGCGGTGCTCATAGGTCTCACGAATGGCAGATGCATAGGCAGCGCCGGCCGCCGCCGACAGGACATCCCCCGGCAGACGCGTTTCGAGGCGTTCCAATGCCTCGAGCAAGCTCGGCCCACCGGTCAGGCCCGGTACCACGTGGACATCGCGACCACGATAGTAGCGGCTTTGTGGAGACGCCCATCTCGGCGAGACACCGGCGAGATCAAGCGCATCAATGGGACAGCCCACCGCCTCGAAATCCGCCACCAGGCTTGCCGCCACTTCGCCTTCATAGAAATCTCGCGCACCGGCCTCAGCGAGGCGTTTCAAAGTTCGCGCCTTTGCCGGCATCGGCAAGTAGTCGTATCCGCTGGCGCTAGTGGCCTGGCGCGGTTTTCCCCCCGGCGCATAAAGCGTTGAAGACACGGGGTGCCGGTTCAACCCTTCGATGTCAATGGCGAAAGCAAGGCAGGCGAACCAATCGACAATCATCCCACGCTCAGCAAACTCTATTGCCGGCGCCAGGGCATCGGCCCAAGAGAGGGTTCCGTACTTGTCCAAGGCAGCGTTCAGCCCGGCAATCGTCCCCGGGACCGCGATGGAGAGAGGTCCGATGATGTTGCGATCCTCCTGGACCGCGGGCCAGCCGAACCAGTTTTCGTCGTTGCCGCCGGTCAAGGGATAGTCCGACGCTTTGGCGTTTCGGCTGGCTCGGACATTGAAATCCAGCGTGTCGACATTCCCGTTGTTCCCGGCCCAAACCAAGAGGCCGCCGCCGCCGATGCCGCTTAGCCACGGTTCCAAAACCGACAGACACAGAACGGTAACGACCGCGGCATCCATGGCATTGCCGCCACGCGCCAATACAGCGGCGCCAGCCTCGGCTGCTTCGAAATGTTGTGCCGCAACGATCCCGTTTCCGGGGCCGATCTCAGAGGTCACTTCGCGTTTTTCGACCGTCCAGGTAGCCATCATATCCCCTTGTGAAACAGATGCCGGCTCACCGCCTCCGCCATCTCAATTCCGCCGGACATTCCACACCACAGACCTTGTGATGCGGGGCCAACTCTACACCGGTGGCAAGATACTGCGACATCTCCCAAGTCGGTGATCGGAAGATTATGAACGCTCTTCGATTTGCGCCTCGATCAGAGCCAGATGTCAATACTGTCATTTAAGTAAGTTGGAGCATTGGATTCGTTGGCATCGCCCTTTGGTAACGCGCTCAGATCCGGAGGTGGTTTCGTCAGCGAGTTTGGTGCGAACCAGCCGAGGATAGCACCCGAAAAGCCGCAGCCGCGAGCCTCGACACCGCGAGAAGTTGTTTTTTTTCGAAAGAAGAAGGATCTAGTTCAGTCGACCGGTGGCCAGATATCCAGCGCTCTCAGGAAGCTTCTGGCGAGTGGCTCTCTCAGCCGAGCCTTCGCGCGAGTATCTGCATCGAGGTTCAGTGCGAACGACAGGATCCCGTCGTCCTTTTCCACCCATCCAACAAACCAGACAACATCAGGGTCGGGGGCTGTGGTCCAGCCCGATTTGGCGAAGAGCGCGACGTCATCCCGGGTTTCGACCCGGATGATATCGCGAACGACAAGCTGATGGTTTCTGTCGGCCATGAGTTCCTGTTGCGACAGGCGTGCGAGAAACTCGACCTGCTCCAGCGCGCTGATCGCCAGCGGACCGACGAGCCAGAAGTTCTCGACATTGTTCCCGGCTGTCCGATTGCCATAGTCAAGCTTTGCCAACCAGTTCCGGTAACGGTCCAATCCGATCCGTCTGGCGAGTTCCTGGTAGACTGGAACGTTGGAGACCGCGATGGCCTGGCGCATGGACATGTCCTTCTCCCAGGCCTTGATGTGCTGCGGTTTTCCACCAAAGGGGATGATCTCGTCTTCATCCGCCACCGCTTCGTTTTCTAGCGCGATTAGGCTGTTTGCGATCTTGAAAGTTGAGGCCGGAAAGAAGCGTTGCTCTGCGCGCTGCGAATTGACGACGGTCAGCCGATCGGTCTGGATGTCGAGCAGGACGAACGTGCCGGTTACGCCGGCCTGTTCGAACAACGTTTCAAGATCAGGCCTTTCGATGCGTTCCGCGGCAAAGGCGCCTACGGACAGCAACAGGGCGCAAACGCCCAACAGCGCGGCTGAAACGGACTTGCGCAATCGTTCGGTGTTTCCGGTACTACGAGCTGCTTCGATCATGGCGGGACAATGAACATCCAAATGTGAACGGACCGTGGCGGCAAGGGGAGACCGCAGATCGGGATCATTATTGCGAGTTGCGCTCAAAAAACATCAGCATGACGGTTTCATCGGCACTTTCGTGACGTTCAATCCGGCTGAAACCGGCTTTTTCATAAGCGCGTACTGCACGAGCATTGTCCGCCGCCGGATCGATGACAACCTCCGGGGCGCCAGCGGCCAGAAGGCTTGAAGCCAGCTGCCGAAGATAGGCCGGCGCATGACCTGCTCCCAGCATATTGGAGTCCCCGACAAACGTGTCGATTGCACGACAGCCGAACGGAAGGTGAGAAAGATGAGCCTGCGGCCAACTATGCACCTCATAGTGCTGCACATAGGCAAACGGGTGACTGTCGAGGCTGACGATCAGATTGATCATTCGGTCTTCGTCGAGATCTTCACGGATAAGCCCAAGTTCAGCGTCCGGATCGCCCCACCATTTGCGGACTTCAGGCGATGCCAGCCACCGGCGCAGCATCGGAAAATCCGTCTCCGTGACCGGCGTGAACTGGTAATCTGGATTGCTCATTTGTCCGTGTTTCGGTTGCCGCGATATGCGGATTATACTTACAAGGGTGCCGGAGCAAGCTCACGGCCACAATTGATCGGCGGCGAGCGGCGGGCCTTGACCTGCGATGGTCTTGTCTGCAACAAAACAACCATGGGGTTTGCGAACACCCCGTGAGGCGACAGCCCAAGTTTCGCATCCAACCGTATCGATAAAAGGGAAGGATGCGCCATGCCGTCGCCAACCGAAATAACCGTGCCTCAACTCGCCCGCCTGATTGGAACTCCGGACGCTCCGGTGATTGTCGATGTCTGCATGGACGACGACTTCGCCACCGATCCGTGTCTCATTCCGACGGCCATTCGCCACGCGTTTGCATCAGTGGCCGAACTTGTACCGGTCCTCCAGGACAACCGTGTGGTGGTTTACTGTCATCGCGGCCTGAAACTCGGCCAGGGTGCAGCTGCCATTCTTCGGGATCATGGCATCGCAGCCGAGTCGCTTGAAAGCGGCCGCGTCGGCTGGCGGGAAGCCGGATTGCCGATGGTGCCTGAGGCTCGTATTCCCGAACGTAACGACGAAGGCAGGTCGGTCTGGGTCACGCGCCACCGGCCGAAAATCGATCGCGTTGCGTGTCCCTGGCTTATCCGCCGTTTTGTCGATCGTCGTGCACAATTCCTGTTCGTCGCTCCGTCGCAGGTTCTCAACGTCGCAGAGAAGTTCAATGCGATCCCATTTGACGTCGAGGACTGTTTCTGGAGCCACCGGGAAGAACGTTGCACCTTCGACACCATGCTGGAGGAGTTTCGACTCGGGTCGGAGCCGCTGCACCGGCTGGCAACCATCGTGCGGGGTGCCGACACCAACCGCCACGATCTGGCGCCGGAAGCAGCCGGTCTTTTAGCGGCCTCTCTCGGTCTGTCGCGCATGTACCGCGACGATCTTCAACAGCTCGATGCAGGAATGTTGCTGTACGATGCCTTCTACCGCTGGGCGCGCGATGCCACTGATGAGGGCCACGACTGGCCCCCGGCCCAGGCGAGGAGCTGAGGCAATGGACGCTTCGACGGATGGAAGCCAACCTGCCGTATCGCTGGGCGAAGCCACCGCAGTCTGGGCAAGGATAGGCGCCTTGTCCTTCGGTGGGCCGGCTGCTCAAATCGCATTGATGCATCGCATGATCGTCGAGGAGCGGCGATGGTTGAGCGAACAGCAATTTCTCAGTGCGCTGAGTTTTTGCATGTTGCTGCCGGGACCGGAAGCGATGCAGCTTGCCACCTATGCCGGCTGGCGCTTGCACGGAACAAGAGGTGGTCTTGTGGCCGGGCTTTTGTTCGTTCTGCCGGGGGCGTTGGTCATGCTCGCCCTGGGCATCATCTATGCCTATTTCGGCGGCGTGTCGCTCATCAGTGCCCTGTTTCTCGGGGTCAAGGCAGCCGTACTCGTCATCGTCATTGAGGCGCTTGTTCGTGTTGCAAAAAAGGCACTGCACCAAACGCAACATTGGGTGATTGCCTTTCTGGCCTTTGTCGGGATCTTTTTTCTGGCTCTGCCGTTTCCGCTGTTGGTGCTTGGTGCTGCGCTTCACGGTTTCCTTTTTGGGAAGGCCGATGGGAACGAAGGCCCGCCGCCAGAGATTCCGGTCCGCGTTTCCAAAACGATAGGAACGATTGCTCTCTGGTTGGCCATTTGGTGGGGCCCTTTGTTGGCACTCACGTGGCTGTCCGGTCCGCAGATCCTGACGGATCTTGGCTGGTTCTTTTCCAAACTGGCCGTCGTCACGTTTGGTGGAGCCTATGCAGTGCTGGCTTACATGGCACAGGACGTTATCGGACTTCATGGATGGTTGACCGCCGGAGCGATGATGGACGGACTGGGTCTGGCGGAAACAACACCCGGCCCTCTGATCCTCGTCACGCAATTTGTCGGCTTTCTGTCCGCCTTCGGGCAGGGTGGCCTATTGATCGGCCTTGCCGGCGCGGCGGTGACGCTTTGGGTCACCTTCACGCCCTGCTTCTTGTGGATATTCGCCGGGGCCCCGTATATCGAGTGGATCGCATCGCAACCGCGCCTGAGAGGCGCGCTTGCCGCCATCACCGCTGCGGTGGTCGGCGTGATCCTCAATCTTTCGATATGGTTCGCATTGCATGTCTTCTTTGCCAAAGTGACTGCCAATCGGGTCGGCCCGTTGGTACTCTGGCAGCCGGACATTGGCACGCTGGATTGGCGCGTGTTGCTGCTGGCGTTGCTGAGCGGATTGCTTTTGCTTCGTTTGCACTGGAACATGGTTCGGGTGCTGGCCATTTCGGCCGCTTGTGGCGTGGTGCTGTCGCTGCTGGGCTAGGAAGTCAACGTGCTGAAACTTGCCAGAAATCGATTGCGTGTTTTTCGACCGGCGGAATTGACGGCCTTCTACGAGCGTGTTCTGGGCATGCGCAATTTCGGCGAAATATCGAAGCCGCTGTTGGGCTACGATCCGAACCAAACCGTGCTCGAACTCCACGGGGGCGCAAACCAGCCCCTGGTGCCGTCAAAGCGGGATTTCTATTGGAAGATCGGCATCACACTTCGTGACCTCGACCATGCCGTGGCGTTCATCAGGCAATCCGGCTGGCCGGTGTCCGACCCGATTCAATTCGCGGAAATTGGCTATCTGTGCCACTTGCGTGACCCGGATGGGTTCGTCATCGAGCTTCTGCAGCAGGGATTTGAAGGCAACCAGACCGATGCCGGCAAGGGACATCCGGTCGGCGGTCAGGCGACGCTTGCGCACATCACCTTGCGTATCAATCATCTCGACCAGGCGCTGACACACTGTACCGAGAGACTGGGTCTACAACTGGTGTCCATCCAGCCGGTGCCAGACTACGGGTTCAGTCTGTATTTTTTGGCGGGAACCAACGAAAAGCGGCCGGTCGACGATCTGAAGGCCGTGGCCAACCGCGAATGGCTCTGGAAGAGGCCTTATTCGCTGCTGGAGTTGCAGCATTTCCCGGAAGGCGGGGTTGAGTCACCACTTCTCGAGGAGAGTGAGCCTGGATTTTTGGGCCTCGCGCTTGAACGCGGTGCGACGCTGGGTCTGGAGTTTCTTCAACCGGCGGATTTCGTACCCTGGGTCGAGCCATCCTGACCGGTGCCCTGTGACGCAAAGTGGCGGATACTCAGATCGCTGCCCGAAAAACACATGTCATTGCCGCCTGCAACGCTTCCGACAACCCAGTGACCCTGACAATCAAGCCGCTCGGGCCCCCAGGGAGAGGCGCCTTCCAGCGATGACCAGGGGCTCTGGTCGTTGTCGCGCCAGAGAATGCCGCCAGGGCCCATATCGGGGTGAAGTGCGATCTGGATATCGAACTGCGATCCGGGCCGCAGAGACGGTCCGAGCCAATTGTGCGGGCTTCGGCCGTGCTGCGGCTGGAGGCTGACGGAGAGACGATGGTCCGGTCCCCCAAATCCAATCCACAAGGGGCCGAGCCGGCCGGAGTCTGCCTGCAGCGAAAGCAGCGTCTGGCGCCGCGGTTCTGTCGCGGCGGGTAGGGAACCGCAAAACCGAAAGGCGTGTAATGCTCCGTGCGTCCACGTCTCACCTCCGGACAACACGCTCCAGGAGTCAGAAGACGGGATCGCTGGTGGCCATTGAAGACGTTCCCGCAAACGGCCGCTGTCATCAAGCACCTGGTATCGCAGTCCGTTTTCGTCGATGGCGGCTTGCACACAATGCAGATACTCGACGTCCGGAGGCATGCGATGCGCTGTTCCGGCTCCAGCGGTTGTGATTTGCAGAACGCCGCGATGAACTTGAACGTCAAATGCCAGAATATGGCTGCAGAGATAAGCAAACACGTTGTTGTCGGTCAGTAATCGCCAAAACCGGTCGCGATACTCTGGCCCAATTGTTCGCTGATAGGCGCCTACATAGCCGTTGACGGGGAATACGGGGTGGTGACCGATCACGAAGATCCAGCGGGCATCTCGATTGTCTTCCAAAACCTGCTCGAGCCAGGTCGTTTCGACATGGCCTTCTCCTCCCAGGTCGCTGTTCAGCGTGTTGACGAAGACCAGGAGGAGATCGTCTCTGCGCATGAAATAGGACAGACTTGCTTCGTCAGGCCCGTTCATTGGCAGGTGGCCGCAAACCTCGCCGAAGACCCGCTCGCTCATCCTGTCGTAGACGGTGTGGTTGCCCGTGCAGTTGAAAATGGGCACATCGCGTTCGATGAATGCCGCCATCTCATTGTTCCACCAGTGCGCCCATTGGGCGCGCAATTCATCTTCGCCGCCGGTCAGGCCGATGACCTCGTCGCCCGGATAGACAATGAACTCGGGCTCCGGAGTAAGGCGCAGCACCACGTCATTGACCTTCGCAAGGTTCGCTTCGTGAATGTGGCCGGGCACGCCGGAACAGCTGTCGCCGTAAAGCGCGAACTGATGGCCGTGGCCATGCGGGACGAGAGCCTCGATCGGCCTGGTTTCTGTGTGATCGTTGATGGTCAAGATTGCATCCGGATTCAACTTGCGAAGGCCGACTGTAACTGGCTTTTTCGCTTGCTCAAACCACCAAAGCCCGTTGAGTGGCAGGCCTTTTCGCAGGGCCAACCGGGAAATCCAATCCTATCGGGCCTGTCGACCGAATTCGGACATCATCGCCAGCCATCGCTGCCGTTTCTTTTCATCGGCAGCCTCGACCATGCCAAGCAGCGTGCTGCGGATCGGCTTGATGCCGACGAAGCCGAGAATGTTGCGTTGCAGGTTTTTCAGACTGTGGGCAAAGAAATAGAAGCGGTAGGCCAAAGCGGGCATTCCCATCGTCACAACGATGCGCGCCGACTTGCCTTTCATCAGTGCTTTCGGGAAACCGTCGCCGTAACTGAGCGCTACACCCGGGCGAAAAACCTGTTCCAGAAATCCCTTCAGCAGGGCGGGCATGGTGCCCAGCCAAAGTGGATAGATCAGCACGAAGTGGTCAGCCGCGACGCAGCTTTGCTGCGCGGACCACAGACTTTCCGGTGTGGCGTCGACGCCGGATTTCCATTCTTCCTGCGTTCGCAAGAGAGGAAAATCGAGCTGGGCCGGCTCGACCAGGTCAACATGATGGCCAGCTTGGCGAGCGCCTTCCGCATAAGCTTCCGCAAGGGCGTGACACAGGCGCGTCCCGGATGGGTCGGGATGGCCCTGGATGATGACGATGTTCTTCATGGGCTAAGACAACATTTGAATCTCGCTGTATGTTTAGCGCTCGAAGACAGACATCAATTGACCTTGCTCAAATGCTGTCCGTTGATTGCGACCCGCGTATTTCATTGCGATGGTGCCTCCAGGCACGCGTGGACAGGAGACATCATGACAAAGACAGAGCGACAAAAGATGGAGGCCGGTGAATGGTACAGCTGCATCGATCCGGAGCTCGAGGAATGGCGCATGGTGGCTCAGGATGCCGTTCACGAGCACAATCACTTGCCGCCACGCGAGCGCGGGATGCTGGGCTCGAAGCTTCGCGCGGCGCTTGGTTCCGTCGGTGAAGATGTCCGTATCGAGGGCCTGTTTCACTGTGCCTACGTAAGGAACCTGCACCTTGCCGACAGGGTTTATCTGAATGCAGGCTGCGTGGTGCTCGATACCGCCCGTGTCGATATCGGGGCGGGAACCCTGATCGGACCAGCGGTGCATATCTATTGCGCGGAGCACAGCCAGGACCGAGCTGAGCGGGCTGCCGGCCTGGAAATCGGCAAGCCCGTGACGATCGGGAGAGACGTCTGGATTGGCGGTTCGGCCGTCATTTTACCCGGTGTCACGATCGGCGACGGGGCGATCGTGGGGGCCGGCAGTGTGGTGACACGCGATGTCGCCGCCGGAGCGAGGGTCGTCGGTAATCCGGCAAGACCGCGCTAGCTGGTTCTCCCAAGGTGGCGGGCCAGACCATCCAGACAACCTTGCCAGCCAAATTCATGGGAATCGTAATCGGATCTGTCGAGAATGCGACTGTGTTCCACGAGAATTTCGGTTTGTCCCGACAGATCAGAGAATCGAACCGACACGCGCTCATCGCTGCCGTTCTTGATCTGCGCCTCTAGCCCACGACGCCATGTGTATTCGATCAGATGCGGTGGTTCGAGTCTGAGGAATTCTCCGGTGATCCACAGGACGGAATCGTCCGGCAATTGATTGGCGATCCGGTATGTGCCGCCGACGCGTAGGTCAATGCTGCACTCCCGGCAAACCACGTCTCCGGGCCCCCACCATTGGCGGACCTGTTCGGGGTCCGTCCAGGCTCGAAACACCTCCGCCGGGCTACCCGATACGGTGCGGCGCACCAGAAGCGAGAGTGACGAACTGCTCTCATCATTCGTCATCGTCCGCCTTTCCATTGTTTGTTGCACCGGTCTGCCGGTCCATGTGGTCTGACAGGGCGTCGAGAGTGTTGTTCCAGAAGCGGGTGTATTGATCGAGCCAGGTCTGGGCATCGTCAAGCGGTTTCGAGCGCAGGGAACAGATGCTGGTTCGACCACGGTTGTCACGATCGATGAGCTCGGCTTTCTCCAGTGTTTTCAGATGTTTGGAGATGGCATTTAACGACATGTCAAAGGGTTCCGCCAGTGTCGTAACCTTTTGCGGCGCTGTCGATAATCGATTGATCAGCGCCCGCCGCGTCGGATCTGCGAGAGCGTGGAAAACCCGGTTGAGCCGCTCTTCCGGATCCCGGACAGTCTCGGCCGCTGTTTCATTTTTCATCTTGCTCAATTCTCAACTATTTGGTTGAATATTGATTATGAAGTGGCGCTAAGCCGATTGCAAGGAGGAAGATATGACCACGGAAATCCACCAGGAAGTGACGTTGAACGCCAGTCCCGAAGAGGTTTACCGGGCATTCATGGACGAAGAGACGCACGGCGCCCTGACCGGCGGTGTCTCAAGGATCGAACAGCAGGTCGGCGGTCTCGCTGAAATGCACGACGGACAAATCATCGCCCGCAACATCGAACTCGAACCCGGCCGCAAGATCGTCCAGGCCTGGCGCGTCAACGGGTGGGACGACGGGATTTACACGATGCTGCGTATCACGCTCGAGGCAGATGGGGAGGCGACAAAAGTGACGCTCGATCAGACCGGCTGTCCGGAACAGATGACCGAGCACCTGGCGTCCGGCTGGGACCAGCGCTACTGGCAGCCACTCGCCAGGCATTTTGGCTAGAATCTGAATAGGAACTTCAGACGATCTCCGCAAAAAATGCGCTGTGCCCGGGCAGATCCACGTTTCGGCCGTCGCAGGACACGTCAAACCCGGTGCCGGGCAGGGGCCTGAAGTCCATGCCGTCCGGCACCTGGTAGTTTTGCGACTCGATTGAGAGATTGAACACGCAAAGCGTCTTCTCGCCATCGATGCTGCGAATGAAAGCGATGCCATTGGTGTCTAACCGAAGAAAGCGGCTGTCACCCGTTATCAGAGAGGGGCGTGACCGCCGGAATCGCAGGAAGCGGCGATAATGTTCGAGAATGGATTGCGGATCACCGGTCTGTTTGTCGGCCGCAACAGCCAGATGAGGATCGGTGACCGGCAGCCAAGTTTTGTCGCTCGTTGAGAACCCCGCATGGTCTTTGCCGATCTCCCACACCATGGGTGTTCGGCAGCCATCACGACCCTTGAATTCTGGCCAGAAGTTGATGCCATAGGGGTCGGTCAGGTCTTCAAATTCCAGTTCTGCCTCCGTCAGGCCCAGCTCTTCGCCCTGATAGACGCACACGGATCCTTTGAGCGACAGCAACAGGCTGCCAGCCAGTTTGGCCAACCGGTCGTGATCGTCAGCCTCGGCAACCCAACGGCTCATGTGGCGCACGACATCGTGGTTGGAAAAAGCCCAGCAAGGCCATGCCGTGCCATCGGAGAATTCCTGCGAGGCCTCTTCGAACTGGTTCACGCATTCTTCGAAATGCGTCTTGGTGAAGTCCGGGCCGAGCATGTCGAACGAGTAGCACATGTGCAAAAGGTCATCGCCGGCCGTATATTCAGCCATCGTGCGCAACGAGCGCGTGCCGTCTCCGACTTCGCCGACGGACGCGGTTCCCGGATATTCGTCGAGCAACGCCCTGAAGCGACGAAGAAATGCCGGGTTTTCAGGCCGGGTCTTGTCGTAGATGTGGTCCTGAAATCCGTACGGATTGATATCCGGTATGTCGTTTGATTTGCCATCCGGCATCGGTGGGTTGTCGCGCAATTCGACGTCGTGAAAGTAGTAATTCACGGTGTCCAGTCGGAAGCCGTCGACACCAAGCTCGAGCCAGAAACGCACTGCGTCGAGCAGAGCATCCTGGACCGCCGGATTGTGGAAATTCAGATCCGGTTGGTCGGACAGGAAATTGTGAAAGTAGTATTGCCGTCTCCGCGCTTCCCAGGACCACGCCGGTCCGCCGAAGATGGACTGCCAATTGTTCGGTGGGGTGCCGTCCGGTTTGGGGTCAGCCCAGACGTACCAGTCCGATTTGGCGTTGTCGCGGCTCCGGCGGCTCTCGTCAAACCAGGGGTGCGCGTCCGATGTGTGCGACAGTACCTGGTCAATGATCACCTTCAGGCCCAGCCCATGGGCTCGCGCGACCAGCTCGCGGAAATCGTCGAGCGTCCCGAAAATCGGATCGACGTCGCAATAGTCGGAAACGTCGTATCCCATATCCTTCATGGGGGAGGTGAAGAATGGCGAGAGCCAGATCGCGTCCACGCCGAGATCCGCGATATAGTCCAACCGCCGGGTAATGCCGGGGAGATCGCCGATGCCGTCGCCGTTCGAGTCCTGAAACGAACGCGGATAGATCTGATAAATGACGGCACCGCGCCACCAATGCTCGTCGGTCGAAGCCTCTGGGGCAATCTTCGCGGACATTGAGCTCATGATGATCCTTTCCCTGGCGTGGAGACAGGCGGTCGATAAAGCGGAAAAGAAGCGACTGCAAGGGAGCAGAAACGTTGTACGCTGCTCTTAAGTGGAAAGGGCGTTGGCGACCAGAGTTTGTGCAGCGGTGCCTGCGGCCTCAGCGTAGTCCGGATCGCGGTGCACCAGCATGGTGGAAAACGCTCCGTCCATCACAAGGACAACCTGACGCGCAAGGGCGTCGGACCCCGCAATGCCTGCCTCGGAATAAACGGACGCCAGCCAGCTTTCGAAGCGTTTCTTGTGCGCGGCACCCACCAGGACGGCAGGGTGGCCAGGCAGGTTCGCGAGCTCAGCGGCGGTCCGCAAGAAACCGCAACCGCGCCAGCTCGGTTTCCTGGCGGCCCGGGCGACACCCTCGAACATGGCGCGTGTCTTGTCAGCAACGGTTCCGTCGCCCGCGTCGAACCACCTGCTGAAGGCTGCAAGGTTGGGTTGGTCTCGCGATGCCAAATAGCTGGTGACCAGGTCGTCCTTGCTCGCGAAGTGGTAGTACAGAGTGCGCTTGGTAACGCCGGCGGCTTCCGCTACCGCATCGACACTTACGGCACGAATACCCTCGGCATAGAACAGCCGGTTGGCGGCGTCCAGAATACGTTCTCTCGTTTTCGATCCATCGCGAGGCATGGGTTTGTATACTAACCAGTGAATATACTTTCAAGCCGAGCAGGCGTAGCTTTCGTCAAATGACAAGGAAAGGACCCTGTATGACTCCACCGGTTTTATTCCAACGCATTGGCACAGTTGCGCTGCTGACCCTCAACCGGCCAGAAAAACTCAACGCCCTCAACTTCGCCGTCAACGATCTGCTGCTTCACCACGTGGCTGAGATCGAAAGCGATCCGACGGTGCGCGCCGTGATCCTGACCGGAGCCGGTGATCGCGCTTTCTCTGCAGGCGCCGACATCCCGGAGTTTTCGCAATGCATCGAAAGGAGCCCTGAAGCGGCGCTCAAGGAATTCGTGCAGCGTGGACAGGCAATGACGAGCAGTTTGGAAAACTGTTCGAAACCGGTCATCGCAGCCGTTGGCGGGATTGCCTATGGGGGCGGTTGCGAGATCACCGAAGCTGCGCACCTGGCAATTGCCAGCGAGCAAGCGACATTTGCCAAACCGGAGATTTCGATCGGAATTCCTCCGACCTTCGGCGGAACGCAGAGATTGCCGCGTCTTGCTGGACGCAAGCGGGCTTTGCAATGGCTGCTGACAGGTGAGGCGTTCGATGCCCGAACGGCGTGCGAAATTGGTGTCGTCAACCGTGTGGTCAAGCATGAACACCTGCTTGATGAGGCTCTCCTGTTGGCTAATCGCATAGCGGAGTTTGCCCCGGGGACCGTAGCGGCAATTCTCAAGGCTGTGACCAGCGGTCTCGATCGCCGGATGGCTCCGGGGCTCGAGGCTGAGCAGGCGGCTTTCGCGGCCGTGGCCGGCTCTGAGGATACGAAAATCGCCCTTGGTCGCTGGCTCGATCGTTCGACTTAGATTGAGGACTTTATCGGTAATCCGATCGGGTTTCTGGCGCGTAATGCTGCGGCAGACCAACTGGAACTTATCGATGATCACGCCCATTTTCGCCGGACTGCTGACGTTGCTTTACATCTACCTGTCCACGAATGTGATCGGGTTTCGCCGCACCAACCGGATCGGATTGGGGGATGGCGGCGATCCACACCTGCTGCGGCTGATGCGGGTCCACAGCAACTGCGCAGAATATGCGCCCCTGGGTGTCCTGCTCATTTTGATGCTGGAACTTCAGAACGCTCCGGTCTGGCTGCTTCTAGGCGTTGGCCTGATGCTACTCGCCGGACGTTGCATACATGCGTTCGGTGTCGGCGGCGCCCAGGAGACCAGAGGTGCTCGAACGCTGGGCATGGCGCTCACGCTCACTGCCCTGGGTGTGAGCGGGTTGGCGAACATGTTCGTCGCCCTGACTTGACGGTGTAACGAGCCCGGAACGGTCGGTGGATTCGAGGTGATCGATGCCACCGACCGTTCAAACTGGTTTAACCGCCGGCCGGCTGGAAAACGTAGCCGTTGCCGTCGCGCGTGAGGGTACCGGCATTCGGGAAACCGAAATGGTAGCCGGCAATCACCGCGTTGTCGGAGATCGCACGATCAAAAAGACCAATGCGTGTGTCGGTCGCCATTTGCGGATCGGAGTCGAACACGGCCTGCCAAGTTGGGTTGGCGACAAAAAGGGCAGGGACATTTGCTGCGTCAGCTGCAACGATCAGTTCATCGTTGCCCGAAGCAACATGATACGCGGTGTGACCCGGCGTATGACCGTAAGCGGCAAGGCTTCGGATGCCCGGCGCTACTTCGACGTCGTTGCCGACCTGGCGAACATTGCTCCAGTTTGGCAGCGTGCCCTGAATACGCTGTGCGAGGCCACGGCGGCCTTCCGGCAGTTTCTCGATAAGGCCAGGGTCGGTCCAGAACGCAAACTCGGCTTCAGGAACGACGATTTCCGCGTTCGGGAATATCTGCTCATTGGTGTCCTTGGCCATCAATCCGAAAATGTGGTCGGGATGAAAATGCGAAATCAGAACAATGTCGATTGCCGCGGGGTCGATGCCCGCTGCCGCCAGATGTTTCATCGTCATTCCAGCGGTGGGCGCCAGCTGACCACCCGTTCCAGCGTCGATGAGCACGGTCTTGTCGCCGGACTTGACTGCCGTCTGGGCAAACTCGATGGGCACGAAATCGGCAGACAGGCCAGCCTTGGTCAGCGCCGCTTTGGTATCATCGACCGACGCGTTGCGGATGAAGCCCGGATCGTGCTGTTTCTGCCAGATACCATCATAAATCGAGGTGACCTCGATATCGCCGATGTTGAATTTTGAATAGCCCTTGTCCCTTGCTTCCATGGCCCGAGCCGAGGGCATGAAGGCAATCGGGCCGGCAAGGCCGAGCGCGGCAGCGGCAGTCGCCGACAAAACCATTTCGCGTCGTGTCGTTTTGATCATCTGAGGTCTCCCTGAAAATGGCGTCGAAACTCAGCGATTCGGCTTCGACGTTGTCGCATATAGGGCACGGTCCTCACCCGACGATCACGCTTGTGTGAGAGTGGAAACCCGCCGTGATGCGCCGACGCTAAGCTGGTGATTTTCGATAGACCCAGAAGTGACTGGTGCTGCCGTCGAGATAGGAGGAATCCATCACCGCTTCCGCGAGCGTCATGTGCCCGGCCTCGATCAGTGCGCCGGTGACCTGACGATAGTCGGTGGTGTCATAGTATTGGGTACGGGTGGAGACGATAACCAGTCCTTCGGGGCGAGCGAGGCGCAGCAGCACGTTGATCGCGTCCGGCGCCACGTGCCCCAGCGTAAAGACACCGGCACAGAGGACCGCATGGTACCGGCCGGGCTCAAAGGAATTGTCCGCACACATGATGTCGATATCGCCGAGGACCCGAGCGTAGCCCGAACGACCGGCTGCCTGGCGCGCCATCTCAGGTGACAGGTCGAATCCGTCGATGCGAGGATAGCCTAGCGACACCAGTTCATCGCCGAGAAGACCTGTTCCGCATCCGGCATCGAGGATGGTTGCCGACGATTTGTCAAAACTGGTTTGAACGGCGTGCCGGTCGAAGAGCTCAGCCATGAAGCGTGGCCCCGAGTAACCGAGCGCCGCCATGTCCTTTTCGTAGCTTTCGGCCCATTCATCGTAGAACTGCCGGACAGTCTCGGGTGTTCCATCCAGATTGAGCGCATTGTTGATGATGGGATTGGCGTCGATGGGCTTCTTTGTCACGGCAACCGTCTCCCTTTTGTCGCTGCGTTGTCTCTCTTGCCGTGATGCTAATTCAGCGGCGTAGGGGCGACAAGGTGGCTGACGGAAATCCGATTGCGCCAGCGCTCCGCACGTGCTGAATTGGCGGGCGCAAATCGGGAGTGTTCTTAGTGGAATTGATGTTCGTCCTCGCCAGCGTCTTCGCTGTGTTCATACCGGCACTTTTGCTGCCAGGCCCGGATTTCGTGGCGGTGGTGCGCTCCTCAATGACCCGCGGAACAGCGGCAGGCCTTCTGACCACCTGCGGCGTGTCACTTGGCCTCGGATTATATGCGACGCTCAGCCTGCTTGGTTTGTCAGCGATCCTCGTGGAGTTTCAATGGCTCACGTGGCTGGTTCGGGTTCTTGGTGGAAGTTACCTCATCTATCTCGGCATTCGTTTGATCCTGTCGCGTCCGGAAGCCATCGATGTTGCTGAAGAGCCGGCCCGGTCTCGTGGTAACCCGTTTCTCTTCGGGTTTCTGGTGACAATGACCAACCCCAAGGCCATCGTTTTGTTCGCAAGTGTTTTCGCGACCGCGGTTACGGCATCGACACCCGGCTGGTTTTTGATGGTGATGGTTGGTCTCGTCGTCGTCAGTGCGTTCACGTGGTATGCGATTGTCAGCTTGTTCATGTCATCGGATCCGGTGGTCAGACGGTTTCAGAATGCCCGCCATTGGATCGAACGGATGGCAGGGGTCTGCTTCATAGGCATTGGCGGTCGCATCCTGGCGGACGCCCGAAATCCGGTAGCTCCCTGAAGCTCAACCCCCAAGGGCGCCCGAAAACAAATCCCGGTCCTGCTTCAGGCGATCGACAATGCGTCTCATGACCTCGCGCACGGCGTTGTCGTGACGTTGCTCGTGATGGGTCACCAACCATTGATCGTGGCGCAGCTCGCCTATCAGATCCGAATTGCGTTTCAGCTCAGGCTCCCGGTCGCCGACAAAGCAAGGGAGCAGGATCTGTCCCGCACCGGCCTTCGCCATCTCCAACGCTCCACTTGGAGTGTCGGCCCACAATCCAGTCTCGGCTCGATGGTGTCGATCGAGCCACTGTGCGGTCGGTGTGACATTGCCAGCGACGCCAATCCAACCGGATCGATGCGGGGTAACACTGCAATAGGCAGCGAATGCGACTGTCATCAGTTTTTGCCGTGCCAGCCAGCGCTCATCCGGTCGCCTATTGCGGATCCCAATGTCAGCAGCACGCCGTCCAAGATCCACCGGCGTTTCCGAGGCGAGCAGGCGCAGCCGAAAGGCGTCGGTGTCGCGGCAGAGTTCGGTCACGTGGCCTGCCAGATAGGCGGCCGTCCAGGTGCCCGCAGCGATGCTGACCGTGCGGGCTGCATCGGCACCGGCCCGCCATCGCTCGATTGAAGCCACTGCCGTTTCAACCGCCTCGGCCTTTTCCAGCAACGCGCGTCCTTTATCCGTCAGGCTGTAGCCGGTCTGTTTGCGCTCAAACAGCCGGATACCCAGACCCTGCTCGAAGGCCGCCAGTCTGCGACCTAACGTTGGCGAACTCACACCCGTCGATAACGCTGCACCACTCAGACCCTCGGCACGGGCCACAGCGATAAACAGTTTCAAATCATTCCAGTTCATCGAGTCATTCAATTTTGAAAGCCTTGTTTCGAAAACGGCCGAAGATGACCGTCAATAAGCTGATTATCATTGTGTTCTCTCTTGAAATGTAAATCACGAATGAAAGACACAATGACAAACATCGATCTTTGGAATGGAACGACCATACCCAGGCTTGGCATGGGGTGCTGGGCTATCGGCGGGCATTTCTGGTTTGGGGACCAACCCCTTGGATGGGGCGACGTCGATGATGCGGAGTCGATCGCCGCGGTCCGACGGGCTGTCGAGTTGGGAATACGCTGTTTCGATACCGCGGATGTCTACGGCTGCGGGCACTCAGAGAAGGTGCTTGCCGAAGCCCTGAGCCCTTTCAGCGAGACCATCCTGGTTTCGACAAAATTCGGTAACCGGTTCGATGAGACAAGTCGGCAAATGAGTGGCACCATTGAAGATGTGGCCGGTGTTCGCAAAGCAGTCGAAGCCTCCTTGCGGCGGTTGCGTCGAGACCGACTGGATCTGGTGTTTTTTCATGTCAATGAACATCCGCTCGATGCCTCGGAGGTGATTTTCGAAACCCTCCAGGAACTCAGGCGGGAAGGCAAGGTTGCATCGTTCGGTTGGAGCACCGATGATCCCGTTCGTATGGAGCGGTTCGCCAATCTCGATGGCTTCACCAGCGTGCAGCACAACATGAACCTGTTTGTGCCCGCCCCGGATGTTTCGCCGGTGCTGGAGAAGTGCGATCTGTTTGCGATGGCACGGCAGCCATTGGCCATGGGGCTGCTGAGCGGCAAATTCGGACCGGGGCGACATGACTTTCAGTCGTCGGATATCCGAGCCAGCGGACCGGAATGGCAAACCTATTTTCGCGGCGGAGTTCCCGACCGGCAAAAGCTTGATGCCATCGAAGCAATCCGGGAACTGCTGACGGTTGACGGGCGTACGGTGGCGCAGGGTGCGCTTGCGTGGATCTGGGCAAAATCGCCGAGGATCATTCCGATCCCTGGATTTCGCACCATAGCTCAAGTGGAAGACAATGCCGGAGCATTGGAAAAGGGACCATTATCGAGCGCTGCCGTTGAGGAAATCGACCGTCTGGTGTCAGCCTGACCTAGATCGTTTTGCGCATGGAAACCGTATTGCCCTGCTGTCCGGACGTCTCCCAGCCAAGGTGTTGGTAGAGGGCGATGTTGTCCGGCATCGCAGCGTGGGTGTTCAGGCGCATTTCCTTGAACCCGAGGGCGGTAGCCTTGCGTTCGGCCATTTCCATGAATGCCCGACCAAGGCCGCTTCCCCGGCTGTCCGGTCGGATGGCCACGTTGGCCAGGACCATGTGATCGGGCCCGGCGATCAGGACCAGTCCACCAACGATCCGGTTTCCGATCTCGGCAACCCAGACCAAGTTCTGAGCAATGTCCTCGTCGCAGCCGGAAGCCATATCGGGCAGATCGTCGATGCGGGAGGCATGAGCTGCATAGGCCTCCTGCAGGCATTCGCCCAAAGCTACCGCATCCTCGGGAAGCGCCCTTCGAATTGTCCACTCTTGCCCGTCTGTCATTCTGCCACAACAACTCCGCCAGATAGATCGGTTCATTTAAGCCCAGTCCGCGTTGTGCGTCGAGCGTCTTCGACCCCTTGAACCTGCCGGCCAATCGGGCGAAACAGGGGAAAAGACCTGGAGGGATATCTGTGCGAATACTCAAAGCCGGCGCGGTTTCAATTTCAGCCGTTGCAGGATTGCTTCTAGCCGGGACCGCTTTTGTCGTTGCTGATGATATCAAATGGTCCGCTCAACAGGTCGACGGGAAACGTCATTCGAAACTAACGGCCGAGACACGTCCGGCGGCCAGGAATGGCCTGCCAGACGGATTGGTTGCGAAGCGGAAATCCGGCGATATCCAAGCCGCGTGGTACGAAGCACCAACAAGACGTTATGCCCACGGCATCCTTGGGGATGCGATTGAGGCGGGAACGTTGGCGGTCCTTACAAAGAACGGAACGGAATTGCGGCTGACGCTTCCAGACAGCGAGGTGTTCGAAGACCGCACACCAAGGCTGGCTGATCTTAACGGCGACGGGTCGGTGGAAGTGATCACGATTCGATCCTCCCGCGCAAAGGGCGGGGCCGTAACCGTCTACGGTCTGGCTGAGGGTGAACTCGCGCAACTGGCGACGACAGATTTCATCGGCCGCTCCAATCGCTGGCTGAACATAGCGGGGATTGCCGATTTCGACGGTCAGCCCGGTCTGGAAATCGCTCATGTGCGAACACCGCATATCGGCGGAACACTCAATTTCGACAGCTATCGCAACGGCAAGCTGGAACGGATCGGCAGCATCGACGGATTTTCAAACCACGCCATCGGCTCACGCGAGATGCGGCTTTCAGCGGTTGCCGATGTGGACGGTGATGGTCGGAACGACATCGCTGTCCCTGCCGACAACCGAGGGGTGCTGCGGATCATCACCTTTGCTGCGAACGGTCCGGTTCAAATAGGGTCGGCGACCCTTCCGAGCCGGATCGACAAGGCGGTAGCCGTCGATGGACGTGAACCGGCAGTGGATTTTCTTGTTGGTCTCGAAGACGGCTCGGTCTGGCGCGTGTCCAGATAAAGAAAGCCCGCCGAAGCGGCGGGCTTTGGTGCCTTTTACGCGGTCTCTACTGGACCTTGCCGATCTTGAAGAACAGCGTTTCGCCGGAGTGGTCGTCGATGCCGTCATTGTCGGTCGAGACGAACATTTCTCCGGTCGTATCGATGGCGAGACCTTCGACCTTGTCCTGAACGTATCCGTTGAGAGAGAGCAGGTCAGGAATCAGGTCGCGCACCTCCTCTTTCGACACAACGGCGAGTTCGCCGTCCAAAGGTGCCGGAACCATTTCGGAAAGCGGTATGCGGTAGACTTTCTTCGTGACCGCCGCTGTCCCGATTTGGTTGTCCCGCTCTATGACGTAAACAAAGTCGCCATGCGCGGTGATTTCCGAAAGACCGACCCATCCCTTCTCGGGCGCGGCCTTGGGATAGAGCACAGCACCCCATTTTTTCGTTTCGGGATTGTAGGCGACCAGTTTGACGTGGTTCTTGGGATCGTCCTTCCACTCGCGCTGAACGGCCATCCAGAGGGTACCACCGATCATGGTGATGCCTTCAAAGCCAAATCGTTTCTCGACCGCCATCAGTTCCGAAGGCAATCCGATCTCTTTCTTGATGGCACCCTTGGAATCGATGTTGTAGAGCGCGTGCGGAATGACCCGGTCGGTGCGGCCTTCCGAAGCCAGCCAGAAGCCACCTTTGCCATCGAGGGTGATGCCTTCGAGGTCGAGTTTCTGAGCCGGCTGTCCGGAACGGGTCACAGGCAAGGCGCTGACGATGCGTGCTGGTGTGCCCGTCGCGTCAATGGTGAAGACAGTCGGTTGCATGCCGTAGAAACTGTCATTGACGGCGTACAGGATCCCCGGTTTTTCGGCATCCGCGACCATGCCCGAGATGGCGCCCCAACCGATCAGATCGGAAGCGCCTGCTGATGTCAGTTGCGGATAGGCAGCCGGTGCGTCCTGATACTCGTAGATCATAACGTGAGCCCGGATACCACCGTCCTCGATGAAATCGACTTCGTTGGCGCTGACGAGAAGATTGCGTTCCGGAATGGCAACAATGCCTTCAGGGCCAATGCCCGACGGCAGCATCTGCTTCAGAACCGGTTTGGCCGGATCGGTCATATCATAGACGCCGATGACGGAGCCGCGTTCAGAACCGATAAACGCCAGCGGCGTTCCGTTGAAGGCGGCGACTTCAACCGATTCCGGCTCGACGCCCTTCTTCCCGGACCGCTTTTCCGGATAGTGACCGATCTGAATGACCGCGTGCTCGAAGGAAGAGCCGGAATCGTAGACGAGGGTGCCATTCTTGTTGAACACGGACCAGCCGCGGGACCCGCCTTCGTAGTCGCCCTCGTTGGCTGTTATGAAATGGTCGTCGTCGAGCCATTTGACGGCGTCGGGCTCACGCGGAATGCTGCCTTTGGATTCGGTGAACAGCAGCGCGCCGTCTCGCGTCGCATCAATGTTGCTCAGACCGACCGTGCCCGCAGAAAAGTTATGCCTGACCTTTCCGTCAGGGCCGACGACGGCGAGCTGGTTGTTTTCCTGAAGGGTGATCACCGTTTCGCTAAGCGAGTTAACGTCAACGAATTCCGGCTCCGGATCGGTCGGCGCGGTTCCCCCAAGGCCGGTCAAGTTGACCACCAGTTTCGAGTTGCAGTCCGCTTGCCCGTTCTTGATGTCGAACTTGACCAGATTGCCGGCCGGCATTTGCGGAATGACACCATCATTCAGGTCTTCATCCCGTTCGTTTTCGATTGCGATGACGACAAAGGAACCGTCCTTGGCACTTGCAACCGAATCCGGCTGTCCGCCCAGGTCGCAGGAAACCAATTGCTGCTTGCTGTCGATATCGATGACTGCCAGTTGACCGGACGGGTCGGTGAAGCTTTTCGAGGTGTTTATGCCAACATAGGCGGCGTTGCCGACCACGGTCACCGATGTCGGCTCGCCACCCAGTTCGATGTTGCCCAGCGGCCTGGGGTTGGCGGCGTCGGAAATGTCGATCATGCCGAGAACGCCCAAGGGGCTGTCCGTGTAGATCAAGCGCATGCCATCGGGAGTGGCAGCGATGATTTCCGGTGACGTCTCACGCTGGCGATCCTCGCCTTCGGCCATATTGTCCGGCGTTGCGAAGGACGCGATCCGGTTGAAATTCATGTCTGCGAGGGACGGCGTCGCTGCGCACAGCGCGAGCACCGAGGTCAGGCAAATGAGCTTTGCGTTCATCAGATTATTCCCGGTTTGAGAAGTGGGTAACAACTCCGGGCATGACCGCCGTGCGTTACGAAGTCATGACGAAACGATGACGCTTTGATGACTGTCGCTATCGCGATTGGGCGCTGGCCATCCGTCTCATGAAATGGTCGAATGAACCGTGCGTTGTGACTTTTGGGAGAAGTGCCGATGCAGTTTGTCGATCAGAAGAATGTGCCATGGACTACTGGCGACGGGTATCGCAAGAAAATCCTCTTGCGGGATGAAGCGCTCAATGCACCAGGCACGTTGGTTCAGATCATCGAAATCCCACCCCATACGAATGTGGCCGATCATCACCACCGCAGCTGCACCGAGGTTTTTCACATTCTGAGCGGGCAGGGGACGTTTGAGATCAACGGAAAGGTGTTTGCACTTGGCGTTGGAGATACGCTGACCTGCGAACCCGGTGAAGTCCACAACACCAAAAATCCGCATGCCAAGCCTTTTGTTTATCTGGTCTTCAAGACCAATGTGGTCGACAACGATCTCTATTGGGAAGCGTCCGATTGAGACGGTTCCCCTGCGCTGGCGGATGCACTAAATCTGGCCGATCAACACAATCTGAAGAAGCGGCAGTCCATGAAAATCGTCGTTACCGGCAGTTCGGGACATCTGGGTGAAGCCATCATGCGGATTCTCCCCGATGAGGGGTACGACCCCGTTGGCATCGATGTCGCGGCCGGTCCTTATACGCACGCCATTGGCACGATTACCGACCGGGCGTTTGTTGCTGCGAATCTGAAAGGTGCCAAGGCCGTTGTCCACACGGCAACCTTGCACAAGCCACACGTCGCTACGCACAGCCGACAGGATTTCATCGATACAAACATCAGCGGTACCTTGAACCTGCTTGAAGAAACGCTTGAGCAGGGGATTGATCCGTTTGTCTTCACCAGCACCACCAGTGCCTTTGGCCACGCGTTGGTTCCCCCACCAGGTGAGCCGGCAGCGTGGATCACGGAAGCCGTGGCCGCGGTGCCGAAGAACATTTACGGGATGACCAAGCTGGCGGCGGAGGATCTGTGTAGTCTGTTCCATCGCAAGCACGGTCTCAACAGTGTGGTCCTTCGGACATCACGCTTCTTTCCCGAGGAAGATGACAGCCGCCGGATCCGTGACGCTTATTCCGACGGCAATACCAAGGCCAACGAGTTCGCGTTCAGACGGGTCGACATTGAAGACGCTGCAACCGCTCATCTACGCGCTTTGGAAAGAGCCACCGATATCGGCTTCGGGAAGTACATCATCAGCGCAACGTCGCCATTTCAACCCGAGGATCTTGCGGACCTCAGAAGCGATGCGGCGGCCGTTCTGCAAAGGCATTTGCCAGAGTATTCCGGCATCTACCAGCGCCTTAGTTGGCGCATGTTCGACCAGATCGATCGGGTCTATGTAAACGATCGGGCCAGGACTGAACTGGATTGGCAGCCCAAATACAGTTTCCGGCATATTCTCGGGCAACTGAACCGGGGTGAGGTTGTGGGCAGTCCGCTTGCGCAGATGATCGGCTCAAAGGGCTATCATGAGCGGGTTTTCGCTGACGGGCCGTATCCGGTCGAATAGGGCAGCTACGAACGACGAAAGAAGCCGATCAGCATCGGATTGACTTCGTCGAACAACTCGTAAGTGAGACCATGATCGCCCTCGGCAATGGTTTCGATCCGCGCCTGCGGCGCAGCCGCGCGAAGCCTTGCAGCACTCTCGCTCCCGATGACCGGATCCATGCCGCCGAAAACGGCCATCATCGGCACACCCGTGGCAGCGGCCTCCGCGAAAACGCTATCTCGATCCCGCATCGGCAGGTGGCGCCAGGACGACAGTATTGCCGGCAGGTAACCCCGGTAGGCCATTTGCTCTCTCACGTCGCCGTGCAAGCGTCGTTCCGCGGGCAGTGACGAGTCATCGTATTGCGGATCACCGGCCAGCAGAGATTGACCTCGCAAGCGCCAATACCAGTCACCAAGGAGTGGAATGTCGATTAGCCAGGACACCAGGCCCTTGTTGAATAGGTTGAGAGCAAGACCAGCCGGCGTCAAAAGAAAGAGACCGGCAACCCGTTCCGGATAGCGGGCCGTGAATTCGGCTGCAATGACGCCGCCCATGGAATAGCCGACGAGTCCGACCGGTTGCCGCAGGCCAAGCGCATTGAAAAGGTCGAGCAGCTCTCCGTCATAGAATTCCGGATCATAGGCTGCGGCCGGACGATCCGACCAGCCGCGACCGAAATGGTCGAAACGAATGACCCGAAAACCAGCCTCCGCTAGGCCTTCTGCAGTTTGCTCAAACACGAAATTCGGTGCACTGAAACCGTGAACCAGCACCACAACGGGGCCGTCTTCCGGACCCTCGACGCGGTAATGGATCGTGCCATTCGAAAGCTCCAACGATTGCCCAGGGGCTAGCCGGCGCCGAACGTCCGCGGTCAGGGGTTTTTCGCTGATGCGTGCCCAAAGAAATGGGCCAGCGGCGACAATGATCACCAGGACGGCAAGAGGTATGATCCAGTTCATGACGCCATTTCGCTTGGGATCGACGGGCGATAAGCCACGGTAGGTTGGAGATTAGGTCAGGGCCAGCGAAAAGTGATGTACTCCCCTTTCGAAGCGTGCCGACATCTGCCATGGCTTGTGCAGAGGAGAGGCGAGCCAAGCAATGACCACAATCGTACCATTCGTATCCCGCAGCGAGCCGTCGGCAGCCGACAAATGGCTCGAAGAACTGCACCGGGCGATGCCGGAGATGACCATTCGAACATTGTCCTCCCTGTCGCCTGAAGAGCTCTCCGCCGCCGAGGTTGCGATTGTCGCCAACCCGGATCCTCAAGACCTGCTTCAGCTTCCCCGCCTTCGCTGGATCCAGAGCCTCTGGGCCGGTGTGGAGCGCCTGGTGGCAGAGCTACCGGAAGACAGCAAAGTCGAAATCGTCAGGTTGGAAGATCCCCAAATGGCAAAAACCATGGCGGAAGCTGCGCTGGCCTGGGTGCTCTACCTGCATCGCGATATGCCACGCTACCGCCGCCAGCAGCAGGAACGCGTGTGGCGCGAGCACGACCTTCCACTGCCCAGTGAACGGACCATCGGCATTCTCGGTCTGGGCCAACTGGGTCGAATGTCGGCGCGAGCGCTGCTTGATCAAGGCTTCAGCGTTGGCGGTTGGAACCGCTCCGGGGCAGTCGTTGACGGCATCGAGTCGTATAGTGGCGACGATGGTTTCAAAGACTTGCTATCGACAGCCGACATTGTTGTCGTCCTGTTGCCGTTGACTCAACAAACCCGCGGTTTGGTGAACGCCGAAGCGCTATCAACGGTGCGACCAGGCACGTCGCTGATCAATTTTAGCCGCGGACCGATTGTTGATGATGCTGCGCTGCTGGAGGCGCTTGATGACGGTCGTCTCGACCATGCGGTGCTTGACGTGTTCAGCACCGAGCCCTTGCCGGAGAGCAGTCCCTATTGGACGCATCCGTCCGTGACCGTTCTGCCGCACATTTCCGCGCCAACCAACCGGGCGACTGCTTCCCGGATCGTTGCGAAAAATCTGCGTCGCTACTTTGCCACCGGCGCAATGCCGCCGGTGGTTGATCGTGGAAGAGGGTACTGACCCGCCTCAGCTGCTTTCGGTCAGGCACTCGCTCATGTTTTTGGCGAGGTTCTGCAGCAAGGTGAAGTAGAGGTCAGGGCCAGGCTCGAGATCTGCTCCGAGCGGATCCAGAACCGAGGCATTCGCATCCGTCTGTTCCGTCACAACGGTCACGAGGCTTGGGCTGAACTGAGGCTCTGAGAAGACGCAACGCACCTTGAGATCGGCCACCTTGTCGCGGATCGCCGCGATTCTCTCGGCGCCCGGCGCGACTTCAGGGCTGACCGTTACCGAGCCCGCCGCCTGCATTCCGAAGCGGTTTCGAAATACTGATAGGCATCGTGGAACACGATGAAGGACTGGTCTTTGACCGGTCCGACCATTGTGATGATATCGGCTTCAAGTGCATCAAGCCGGGCCGTCACGTCGGCAGCATTCTCGCTGTATTTGGACGCATTCTCAGGGTCGGCTTTTGCCAGTGCTTCAGCGACCTCTGCGACGACCACACGGGCGTTCTGCGGGTCCAACCAGAAATGCGGGTCGAAGGATCCGTGTTCATGCTGATCGTGCCCGGCATGATCGTCATGCTTTTCATCGTCGTGGTCGGCATGTTTCGCATGATCATGGTCGTCATGATCATCATGCTTCGCGTGATCATGGTCATCATGATCTTCGTGCTTTGCATGATCGTCGTCGTCGTGCTTTTCGTCATCGTGATCGGCATGCTTCTCATGATCATGATCGTCGTGACCGGCATGCCCTTCATGGTCGCCATGATCGTGAGCGTCAAACGTAGCGCCTTCACGAACCGACAGCTTGACCAGATCGTGGGCATCTTCCAGTTCAACGACCGAGGCTCCAGCGCCGATGTTGGCGACCGGTCTCTCCAGAAACGCCTCAAGACCCGGGCCGACCCAGACGATCACATCCGCCTGTTGCAGATCGCGGGCTTTCGACGGACGAAGGCTGTAAGTGTGCGGAGATGCGGCACCATCGACAATGACACTTGGTATCGCGACGCCATCCATCACACCCGCAACAAGGGAATGAAGTGGTTTGATGGACACGACGACATTCGGGTCGGCAACGGCGCTCGAACCGGTAAAGAAAACCGCGGCCGTCGCGAGCAACGCCGATCGATGGTTGAACATGGCAACACTCCGATTGATCAACATGTAATAACGTTACGTTGGCGTAATGCTATAACGTGCGGACCCAGGTGTCGCAAGTGGCGACCGGTGAATCAAAAGGGCCGCCGATCGGATCGGCGGCCCATCTATCATTTTTTACCTGGTGGGGTTTCTACAAGACTGCTCAGTTTTTGACGCGAAAGCCCTCGTGGCAGGTCTTGCAGTTTGCCGCAGCGGCGCCGAACGCAGCCTTGAAACTCGCCTCGTCGGTGATATTCGCGGACGTGTCTTGGATGAACTTTGCAACGGCGGCATTGAAGCCGTCCGGATCATCCCAAATGGCCTTGGAGGCTTCTGTGTTGTTGCCGGTTTCCGAGCCTGCCGGGAACATGTAGCCGAAGCCGAGTGCGGCGTTGTTCCAGGTTTTGAAAATCATCTGTGCTGCGGCCAGATCGAAAGGTGCTTCCCCCTTCAGGTATTTCGCTCCTGCACCGGCAGCCGCCCCGACGTTTTTCATCATGGCCTGGCGGTCGATGGTCGGATCGTCAGCCATTGCCGTTCCGGCAAGGCACGTTGATAGAAAGACACCCAATACGACTGCTCGTTTCATAGTGTTCTCCTGAAAGGTCCGTTCGGTTGATCGATTGATGGGTTGGATATTTCGTCCTGCCTGTCGGTTCGCAAACGTCTCCGTGCTGCTCAAACAGAATCCGACACTAACGCCGGGTCTCCGTCGGGACAATGCACTTTAGAAACTCTATAAAATGCAAAAAAGCTCGACAACACCGATAATTGCATATTCAATCTGCAGATATGCAGAACATCGACTGGGACATCTTCCGGTTTGTTGTGGCGGTCGCGGACAAAGGGTCGGCCGTTTCGGCGGCACAGAGCCTTGGAGTCAATGCCAGCACGGTGTTGCGCAAGATCGGCAAGTTCGAAGAAGAAAACGGCATCCGACTCTTCGAACGGCGACAGACCGGATATTCGCCAACGGTCGAGTGCGCGGCAGTGGTCGAAGCGGCGCGTCAGATCGAGCAAAGTGTCGCCAGCATCAGCCGGGACATTCTTGGCCGCGATCTTCGGCTTGAGGGCCGGGTAACTGTCACCACGACAGATTCACTTTTGAATTCCGTTCTGGCGCCCCACATTTCGGCATTTTCCAGACGGAACCCACGCATTCAGATCGAGGTTTCCGTGACAAATACCCGTCTGAACCTGACGCGGCATGATGCCGACGTTGCCATTCGCGCGACAAACCGACCGCCCGACGCGCTGGTCGGTCAGCGAGTAGCGGATCTCGCCTTCGCCATCTACGGAACGCCGGAGATGGTCGCAGGATTGCCTGTTAAGGCCCGAAGCCATGATTTCGGTGACATGAACTGGGTTGGAATCGGCGATGCGCTTGCCGGATCGCCGGTTGGCTTGTGGCTCAAGGAGAATGTTCCGGCCTCGGCGATCGTCGTTACAGCCGACACCTTTGTCTCCGTTCGGGATTGTGCTGCCGCAGGGGCCGGGTTGGCCGTGATGCCGTGCTGCCTTGGCGATCAGACAACGCAATTGCAGCGGGTTGGCAAACCAATCCTGGAGATGCAAACAGGGCTATGGATTCTAACCCATCCGGATGTGCGCGGCGCAGCGCGTGTGAAGGCCTTTAACGAATACATGACCCAGTCCCTGAGGGGGCAGGTGGACTTGCTTGAAGGCAAGCGGCGATGACGGATCATCGCGCATTTGTTGCCGCACTTGAGCCGACCCAGAAAATCAAATTGACGGAAAAATCCAATCGAGCCGGCCTGATCGCCTTGGGCGGCCACGTCGCCGTCATCCTGCTCGTTGGTATTGGCATCTTCATCGGCGGGCCTTTGACACCCCTTCTGATGTTGCTTCAAGGCATCCTGCTGGTGTTTATCTTTACCGCCATGCACGAGTGTGTGCACAGGACGGCTTTCCAAAGCCGCCAACTCAACGATTGGGTCGCCAAGAGTTGCGGTTTCATACTCGTCCTGCCCTGCGAGTGGTTCCGGCTGTTTCATTTTGCCCATCATCGTCACACCCAGGATCAGGAGAGGGATCCAGAGTTGGTGCGGCGGAAACCGGAAACCGTAGGGCAGTATGTCTGGCACGTGAGCGGTTTGCCGGTCTGGTACCAACAACTGCTTACACTGTTCCGAAATGCTGCGGGGCAATGCGACGATGACTTCGTTCCGTCCTCGGCCCGTTCAAAAATCGCTCTGGAAGCCAGAGGCGTGATTGCGGGTTACGCGCTTCTTTTCCTGCTTTCAGCGGCCGCGGGAAGCACCGTCCTGCTCGAGGTCTGGATTCTTCCGCTCCTGGTGGGGCAGCCGTTTCTGCGGCTCTATCTTTTGGCTGAGCACGGACGATGCCCTTTCGTGGCCGACATGTTTCGCAACAGCCGAACCACATTCACCAATGCTTTGATGCGGAGGCTGGCCTGGAACATGCCCTATCACGCTGAGCATCATGCCATGCCTTCAGTTCCGTTCCACCGACTGCCGGAGTTTCACCAACTGACCAAAGGCGAGCTAAAGGTGACCGAGGACGGCTACACGCGCTTTAATCGGGATTACATCGCACACCTCGGAGGGTAATGCCTTAGACGGCGCCGCCCATGACAACGAGGTGGACCGATACCACCTGCTCGGCTGCAAAATGCAGCTCCTTCTCCGGATTGTATTGCGACAGCACCAGGACCTGAGAGTTCCAGCGAACGAACCGTTTGACATAGGCTAGCTTCGGCCCGTGTTCCTCGGCCTGGATCTGCGCCACTACAAAATCGCCGCGCCGCACGCGCTTGACCGGATTGACGAATACGATTTCACCGTCGAAATACCGTGGTTCCATCGACTCGCCCGCAACATAGACGGCATAGGCCTCCGCGACGGATGACAGGCTTGGCGGTGCGAACACGTCTTCAAGCCTGTCGCCATTCATCACGAACTCACCATCAATGCCACCAACGGCCTGGCCGTAGACCGGTATTTTTGCGCTCGGATCAGGCAATGCTTCACCGACCCGGGCATTGGCCTGAGACCCGTCGTCCTTGCGATCCGGCGCGATGTCATTTGATTGTAAAGTTATTCCGTTTGCAACCCTGGCGTCCTTTTCGTAACGGGCGGGCGGTGTTGCTTCAGACGGCGAATTCGCTGGTTCTGAACCGGGCAGGGGGGGCACCTCATCGCCGAACATGAGCGTCGAAGCGGCGATCCCGAGATGCGGTGCAAGACGCTCGGCCCAGTCTTTGCTGAGTTGGCGTTCCCCGGCTTCAAGGCGGCGAATTTGAGGTTGCGATGTTGCCGCCAGCCGGGCCAACTGGGCCTGGGTCATTCCGCGCGCCTCGCGCAATGTTCGGATCATGCTCATATCGTGTGCCTCCCGGCGAAATCCCGTATTGGTATAAATTTGCCGATACGGTATAGAGTCCGATTGACATTTTATACCAAAGTGACATACTTGGCAAATCCACATCATCAAGCGTCAATTTTCGGGGTGTTTAAACATGCCAAGCTCTTCTTTTGTTTCAGGAAAACAGAAGGCGAACAGCGGTGGCAACAATCCTGGGACCTCGAAAAAAGCTGAACTATTTTGCATTTCGCACTGGAACAAAAAGGGAACAAATGGTTATAATGGAGATGAATCTGCAAAGGGGATCCTGATGGCCCGTCAGTTGGGGATCGATCGCGTTTGGCGCCGTGTGGTGGATTTCGGCGATCCGAAGTCGACCGGGATCGGAGATTCGTGGGGCTACAAGCGTGTTTCGGTGCCGCGGGTCTCGTTCATCGATGACCACCAGGGGCTCGATCCGGGTTTCGCAACGGGGTTGTCCCGACATTCTCGCAAGGACTGATTTCGGCAGGAGTACGCATGTCTCAAATTCGAAAAAACGACGCAGTCATTATCGACCTGTCCGAACGCAAGGGCAGAATGGACCGACGCCTTGCCGTATCGCGCGAGGCGCAGACGCAACTTTTGGAACTCTATGCTGGCGGGGCGGAAACCCGGAGCCTGGCGGAGCGCTTCGGTGTTCAGGAAAACTACATCCGCAAGCTTGCCAGCCGTAACGGTGTTCGCAAGGGGCAGACGGCCCATGTTCCGTTGCCGCGCGCAAAAACCCGAGCGGTCCCGCTGCGCAATCAGCACGTGGAGGCCTACAAGCGTGCCCGCCGCGGCTTTCATCTGCCGAGCCATATGGAGCAGGCCTATACCAAGCTGCTGATCAGCGGATTGAGCTGCCAGGCGGCGGCGTCTCAACTGGGTCTGCTGTCAGGCGATCAGGCACCTGGCCAGGCGGCTGCGATGAAGTAGACAGAAGCTGACGTCAGTGCCGCGTGGCCAAACCGGTGTCCATCGTCGTCTTCCAGGAGGACTGCTCTCCGGGGTCGCCCTGATGGAGGAAAGCTGTCCACTTGACCGGCAGGTCGCCTTGAGGAGGATCTGCCGGGTCGTACCAGCAGCCATGATCGCGAAGGTCGGCGAGGAATGAGGCCTGGCTGATCGCACATCCGGAAAAGTCGCAATAGATGAAACCATTGATGAACGGCCGCTCCGGATTGTATTTCAAGATGCGGCATCTGGTGAGCATGCAGGATGAACCAAACGCGTCATCGGTGACCGTGCAGTCGAGCAGTTTGACGGCGCTGCACCAGACGGAATTGCGGTTTCCCGGACCGGCGTGAACGATTTGCCCTTCGATGCATCCGCCTATGTAGCGACTGAGTTTGACGCCGCCCACCAGACGCCAGCGCGGTTCTGGAGCAGCCGTTGAATCTCCATCGCTGTCGGTTTTTTCCCGCGCAGTAAATGTCAGCGTCCGTTCGCAAGTCCGGCCGATCAGGCCGGCCCGACTGAGTGCTTCCGCGGTCGCGGAGCATTCAGCCCCTTCGTGACTGTGGCGAAAATGTTCCTGCATGTGATCAGCGAGGTGTTCCATTGCTGTGATGGCGAGATCTGGATCCTTGTCGAGGGCAACCGCTTCCAGGGCGGCGATGCCGACGAGCCGTTTCTGCTTGTCCGGCACTGAAAGCAATTTGATACCACTGGCGAGCAGGCTCTTTGGATTGGGCCGGTCCGCACTTCGGATCCGCTCGATCAACTGTTGCGGGCTTGAGCGAGATGGGCGTTGGTCTGACGACGTTTCAGCCATGGCCAGGGTTTCAACTTTCGCCGTTGTCGGTGCGCGGTTGTTGGATATTGCACGCAGTGACAAGGCGGCCGCCAGAACGGCAAATGACATGGCGACGATATCGATGGTGGCCAATCCTGGAGGTCCAACAATCGGAAGTTTCTCCAGGACGGTATTCAGCGAAGGCAGAGCAGGTTGCCCGGCGTGAGCGGCCGGTTGCGCTACTGTTGCCAGGATCGCCAGCGCGCCGCCACGGTAAACCAGCCGCAACGCCTGGCCTTTGCGATTTTCCAACATTCCCATCATGCACCCGGTCCCGTATCGGATTGTTTTCCGAAGAGATCTTGTGTGACTGGAAAATGGGAGAGAACGGCGGCAGCCGGCTTCAACTTTTGTAACAGGCTTTGAAGCAACAAAGCAGCGGCGAAGCCATATCCCCCAGACAGGAGAACCGAATGGTATCTGAAACGGCGAACGAGGCAGTTCCTGCGCAGGATCGGAAACAAATTGCCCGCCCACGGCAGCGTTGCGACATTCATCGGGTGGCACGGCAGTGTGGCGTGAAGCTGTTCGACGGAGGCCGAGTTTACAAGTCTATGCGCGGACCGCGTGAGTGCTTTTCACCAGCGACCCTTCGCCGTATCGGAAGAGCCCACGGTGAGGGGCATCTGGCATTGGTGCTGAGGCTCATTGTAGAGACCGAGGGCAATGCGACTGAGCTCTTCGCTGATACCCTATGGGCCGTTTCGGAGCTTATCTGTCATCGCCCTGATCTGTTGGATCGGGGCACGGCGTTGTTCGACGCATTCGATCACATCGATCTCTCCGCTTTGCGACAGCAGGCGAAGGCGATGAATTGCGGTCTGCCGCCCGGGCACATCATGCGTGTGCTTTTGGCAATGCACCTGTGTCAGCCAACCTCGCGCCCGTGCTGATGCCATTCGGCGAGAGCGGCTTCCCAATCCGGGATCCGTTCGCTTTCGTAGCCACAGACCATACCGGTCGCGATGGAAGGGAAGGCTCGCATGGCCTTCCGGTGCGCACCGGCTCTCAGGTAGGAATGCATCGAAGCCCGATCCTGCCAGACCGTAAGCGTGTGGTGAAAGTGCTGAAGTGTCCGCGCGTCAGCAAACAGCAGGCCGTCAGCTGCGCGGACCTGGCGAAAGGCACGAGTGGCATGCCAGTAGAACCGCGGAAGGTGGATCAGGGACTTCAGTCGCAGCCCCGTGACAGAAACGTAGACCATATCTGCAATACGCAGCGGTTACTCATCCGGTTTACGTCTTTTCGGCAGTTGCCATTTTTGACGGCCGCTGGAGCAGAATGAAGGCGACGCCCAAAATGACGATGGCTCCTCCAGCGGCAATCTGCATCGTCAGGCGCTCTCCCAGAAATACGACTCCGCCGAGGATGGAAAACACAGGCAGGGTCAGCAGAAATGGGGCAATCAGTCCGACCGGATGCTTGCGAACAAGCGAATACCATAGAGAGTATCCGAGGCCAGTCATGACCAGCCCCATATAGAGAATGGAGGTCCAGACCACCCAGTTGGCGCTTTCGATCGCTTCGAGGTGATCGCGTTCGAATATGAGTGACATGACGAAGAGCTGCGGTGTCGCAAAGACCGCGACCCAGGCCGTGACGGTCAGCCCGTCAATGCTCTTCAGGCGCCGGACCATGATCTGGCCGATTGCCCAGACAAAGGCACCGCCAACGACTAACCCCATTGAGAACCAGGCGGTGCCCAATTTCGGTTCTCCGGCAATCAGTGCGACGCCGGCAAAGGCGATGGCAATTCCGAGGACTTTTCGCATCCCGGGCCTTTCGCCCAGAAACAGAGCGCCGAGAAGAACGAGAAACGGCACTTCCAACTGAACAACCAGCACCGCGACCGATGCGTCAATGCCCTTCAACCCGGTGAAAGTCAGGCTGTATTGGATGGCCGACGAGATGAAAGCGATCCAGAAGAGCATCTTCATCTGGTGCAGGGGCGGACGCACGAACCAGACGAGAGCCAGAGCAGTGACCAGGAAGCGGAACGCCATCAGCAGGATCGGCGGGAAGTGATCGATCGCCGCTTTTGCGAACACGACGCCCATGCCCCACACAAGGGCGACGCTGAGGCCACACAGAATATCGGCAATCGACAGCCGGTTCATTGCCGATGGTTCTCCGGTCGGATTTTTGAAACCTGATCCATACCGCAATCAACCAAGAGCGCAAAGCCGGCGGGCTATTTTCCCTTCCAAACCGGATCGCGTTTTTCGGCGAATGCCTTGAACCCTTCCAGCATGTCTTCAGAGCCATAGAGGCGGTCAACGGTCTGGAAGACCCGCCCGGTGATGTTGTCGAGAGCGTCCTGAAACCGCATGGCCTCGGCTTCCCGCACGACCTCCTTGATGGCTGCAAAAACCAGCGGCGGGCCGCTCTCAAGCAAGCGGGCCGTCGACCAGGCTTCTTCCATCAGCCGGTCCGCCGGATGGATATGATTGATCATGCCCCACCGATGGGCTTCGTCGGCGTCCAGCCAGCGCCCGGTAAACAGCATCTCCATGGCGATGTGATAAGGAATGCGCTTCGGCAACTTGATCGACGCCGCATCCGCGACCGTGCCGGATCGGATTTCCGGGAGGGCGAACGTCGCGTGCTCGGCGGCGAGGATCATGTCGCATGACAGTGCAAGCTCAAGCCCGCCGCCGCAACAGATCCCGTTGATTGCGGCGATCACCGGTTTGTTGAGATTGGGCAATTCCTGCAGGCCGCCGAAACCACCGACCCCGTAGTCACCGTCGACTTCATCACCGTCGGCAGCGGCCTTCAGGTCCCATCCGGGACAAAAGAATTTCTCGCCGGCCGCGGTCAGTATTGCCACTCTAAGATCAGGATCGTCGCGAAATTGAGCGAAGACGTCACCCATGATCCGGCTGGTTGCCAGATCGATCGCATTGGCTTTTGGCCTGTCGAGGGTCACCTCGAGAATTCCGCCCTCTCTCCGGGTCCGGATCGGTTCATCAGTCATCGCCTGCCTCCCTGACAATCAGCGCATCCGCCGCGACTGCACCATCTGGGCCGCACAGCAGTGGATTGATTTCGATTTCCTGCAGGCCGTCCGCCTGTTGGATTACATAGTTCTGTACCGCCATCACCGCATCGACAATGGCTGCAACATCAGCCGCCGGCTGACCGCGGAAGCCAGAAAGGACCCGGGAGATGCGAAGATCACCCAGGGCACGTTCAACGGCCTCCCGGTCGACGGGCAGCAGAAGCGATTGGCGATCGACCAGAAGCTCAGTCAGTACACCGCCCGCAGCCAGTGTCAGCACGAAGCCGTGCGCCTCGTCCCTGACGACACCCACAAGCAGCTCGGCGACCGGCTCTGCGATCATCTGTTCGACCAGATAGCGCTCGGTCGGCATTGCCATGGCCGCCACGCGAACCGCGTCTGCAGAGGTCAGACCCAGGCGCACGGCTCCGTGTTCGGATTTGTGGGCAAAACCGATCCCTTTCAGAACGACCGGAAAACCGATTTCGCTCGCTGCCTCGGCAGCGGCATCGGCGGAACTGGCAGTTCTGGAATGAGGTATGCCGATGCCATGCCTTGCCAACGCGGCTTTCGCCGTCGCCTCATCCAGCGTCATCGTGTTGCTCGGCGCATCAGCCAACAGGATCGGGATGTCCGGGTTGTATGGTTCGCAATCAGCGGCCGCTGCGATGGCGGCACAGGCTTCGTCCAACCCGGCGAGCGGCACAATGCCGTTGTTCAACAAATTGGCCGAAACTGCCTCCGGCATGCTCTCGGGCAAGGTCGAAACCACCGCCAGTCTACCGCCGCCAGAGTTTTGCGCGTTGACACAGGCACGCAGGGTCGGTTCCCAGCCGTCGACAGCGCACCGGTCATCGCGTGGGACATCAAGGATCACCATCGACAGATCAACCGGCGTTTCCATCATCGCGCTGAAGGCCTCGGAAGTCGCTGCTTCGTCTCCCCATATCTGGGTGTGGTAGTCGAGTGGATTGGCCGGCGTTACGAGCGGACCGAGAATGGTTTGCAGCTTTTCACGTTGAGGCTTTGACAACGGTGGGAAGGATAACCCGTGGCGCTCGGCCGTATCTGCGACAAGGCCGGCTTCACCTCCGGAACAACTCATGGAAGCAACGTGCGACCCGCCAATCGGGCCGGTCGCGTGCACCAGTTTGAGCGTCTCGAGAAATACAGGCAGCGTGTCGACCTGGATGAAGCCCAACCTCTTGAACAATGCCTTTGCGCCGGCTTCGCTGCCGGCGAGCGCAGCGGTATGGGACAATGCAGCCGCATGACCAGCCTCTGAGGCGCCGACTTTCAGCACCACGACCGGCTTGTTGCGGGCCGTAGCCAGGCCCGCCAGCCGTTCAAAGGAGCGCAGGTCTTGCACCCCCTCGATGTGGAGGCCGAGAGCCGTCACCCGGTCATCCTCAAGCAAGGCCGCTCCCGTATCGGCAAGCCCGGTCTGCGCCTGATTGCCGCTGGTGACCATGTAGGCAAGCGGCAGGCCCCGTCGCTGCATGGTCATGTTGATGGCAACGTTCGAGGATTGGGTAACAACAGCAACACCGCGTGCGACCGGGACGCCTCCATGCTGGTCCGGCCACAAGCACACCCGGTCGAGATAATTGACGAACCCGTAACAGTTGGGTCCGAGAAACGGCATCCGACCGGCTGCATTCAGCAGAGCCGATTGCAGTTCCACGCCATCGTCACGTTCACCGAACCCGCTGGCGAAGCAGACGGCTCCGCCTGCATCCATCGCTTTGAGTTCGGTGAGTACGTCTATGGTTGCATGGCGATTTACGCCGACAAACGTTGCGTCGGGGGCGCTGGGCAGGGCAGCAAGATTTGGATGGGCGGCCAAACCGCCAACGGTATCGCGCGTCGGATGAACCGGCCAAACCGGCCCGTCGAAGTCGATCTTGAGGTTCTGCTCGACAACGGCTTCACACCAGGCGCCACCCCCAACGACCGCGATAGAGCGCGGCCGGAGCAGCCGGTTCAACCGCCCGCCCATCCGGATCAGGCTCCCAGAGGCCGTAGCAGGTCGCGTCCGATGATGTGACGCTGTATTTCCGAGGTGCCGTCCCAGATGCGCTCCACCCTTGCGTCGCGCCAGAAACGTTCCAGCGGCAGATCGTCCATCAGGCCCATTCCGCCGAAAATCTGGATCGCGGCATCTGTGACCCGGGCAAGCATTTCAGTTGCATAGACCTTTGCGCTGGCGATTTCACGATTGGCCGGAAGCCCCTGATCGAGGCGCCAGGCTGCCGATAGGGTAAGCCAGTCGGCGGCGTCGATCTCAGTGATCATGTCGGCGAGCGGAAAGGCGACGCCCTGGAAGCGCCCGATCGGCTGACCGAACTGCCGGCGCTCGGCGGCGTAGCTCAAGGCCAGGTCGAAGGCACGCCGCGCCCGACCGACGGACATGGCAGCGACGGTGAGGCGGGTGGCGTAGAGCCATTCGTTCATGACCGCGAAGCCGCCGTCGACCTCACCGAGCACCTGGCTCTGGGGCAGACGGCAATTGTCAAAATCGAGGATCATATTGAGATATCCACGATGCGAAACCGAGCGGTAGCCTTCCCGAATGGTAAAGCCCGGTGTGCCGCGGTCGACCAGGAAGGCGGTGATGCGCTTTTTCGGACCTTTCTCGGTCTGATCTTCGCCCGTTGCCACGAAAACAATGACGAAGTCGGCGTGCTCGGCCCCGGAAATGAAGTGCTTGGTGCCGTTGACAACCCAATCATCGCCGTCGCGGGCAGCCGAGCATTTCATGCCGCGAATGTCGGAACCGGCATCTGGTTCCGTCATCGCCAGGGCATCCATCCTCTCGCCGCTGACGGCGGGTTTGAGGTAGCGCTCGACTTGATCGCCGCGACAGGCCATGAGGATGTTTTGCGGTCGGCCAAAGAAGTGCGTCAGCGCCATGCTGCCGCGGCCGAGCTCGCGCTCGACCAGGGCAAAGTCGAGGTGTGAAAGCCCAGCGCCGCCTGCACTTTCGGGGAAATTGCAGGCGTAGAAACCCAATTCGATGGTCTTGCTTTTGATCGCTTCGGCGATGTCCGAGCGCACTTCACCGGTCCGCTCAACTTCATCTTCATGCGGATAGATCTCCTTTTCGACGAAGCTTCGCACCGTCGAGACGATCATTTCCTGCTCGTCGGACAAACCGAAATTCATGATGCCCTCCTTTGGCCGGTGAAGCGGCCGACGACCTCGTGTCTGGGAAGATCCGCATGCGCGGCAACCAGCGGATCGAGCTTTTCGCGGATTTGTGGAAGGGCCGGGCAGGCGCGGCCGGATTCGCTGTCCACATGCAGCATCATATGCTCTGCCGTGGCGACGACGCGATCGTCCGCGCCGCCATGCAGCGTGTGGAAGACGTGCAGCCGTTTGTCATCCGCCGCCAGTATCTGTGTTGTCACATAAAGCCGTTCGCCGAGCTTGCACTCGCCATGATGCATGATGTGGGATTCGACGGTGTAGTAGCTGTAGCCGGCTGCCACGTAGTCCATGTCGAGCCCGATCAGGCGCAGCAGCGCATCGGACGTGTCCGCGAAAACCTGCAGGTAGCGGAATTCCGTCATGTGGCCGTTGTAGTCGATCCAGGACGGCAGCACCTGCAACTCCAGGAGCCGAAGCATCTGACCGTCACTATCGCCGAACGTGTAGGCTTCGGCGAGTTTCTCTTGATGGGCATTGATGTGGGCTCCGGCGGCGCTGTTGCGGTCCTTGAGCGACCGCAGCAGGCCAACCAGATTCTGGTCGCGGTGACGCTCCAATTCGCGAACCGACATCGAGCCGGAATGCGCATCCGACTGTTCCGCAATCTTGTCGATCAGGTCGTCGGTCAGATCCGGCACGTCCATCAATCGGGTCCAGGGCCATTCCAGGCAGGGGCCGAACTGGGCGATGAAGTGGCGCATTCCGGCTTCACCTCCGGCAGTTCGATAGGTTTCGAACAGGCCCATCTGAGCCCAGCGCAACCCGAAACCCAGGCGGATCGCGTCATCGATTTCCTGGGTAGTGGCGACGTCGTCTCTGACCAGCCACAACGCTTCCCGCCAGACGGCCTCCAGAAGGCGGTCTGCGATGTGGGCGTCGATCTCCTTGCGGATGTGAAGCGGCACCATGCCAAGGCTTCTCAGCAACGACTTGGCGCGTTCGATCTGGGCATTGGTGTTGGCGTTTGATGGGACTAACTCTACCAGCGGCAGCAGGTAGACAGGGTTGAAGGGATGGGCAACGAGGATTTCCTCTGGCCGCACGCTGTCCTGCTGCAGTTGAGATGGCTTGAAGCCCGAGGTCGAGGACCCGATTGGCGTTCCGGGCGCACAGTGCTCCTGGATCTCGCGGTAGATGGCGTGCTTGAGCTCAAGCCGCTCGGGTATCGATTCCTGGATCCACTCAGCCCCGTCTACGGCCTCCGCAACAGTTGAACAAATCCGAAGAGATCCCTCTTTGGGCAGCGGGGCATCGTAAAGCTGGGGCAGGGCATGTCGCGCATTCCCCAAAACTTCGCCTATCTTGCGTTCAGCTTCCGGGTCCGGGTCAAACAAGTGCACGTCCCAGCCGTTGAGCAGGAAGCGAGCAGCCCAACCACCGCCGATAACGCCCCCGCCAACAATTGCAGCCCGGCCGGTCATCGCGGAGCGCGCTTCTGAAGGGAGAGACGTTCACGGACGGCCTCCGGCCCGACAACCGTTGCGCCCATGGATTCGATGATCGTCACCGCACGAGAGACCAGCGCTTCGTTGGTCGCCAGAACACCTTTGTTCAGCCATAAATTGTCTTCCAGACCGACACGTACATTGCCACCGGCCAAAACGGCAGCGGCGACGAAGGGCATTTCATTGCGGCCGAGGGAAAAAGCGGACCAGTGCCAGTCGTCCGGAACGTTGTTGACCATCGCCATGAAGGTGTTCAGATCGTCCGGCGCACCCCAGGGCACGCCCATGCACAATTGCACCAGGGCCGGACTTGTCAGAACACCATCAGCCACGAGTTTTTTCGCGAACCAGAGATGGCCTGTGTCGAATGCCTCGATTTCCGGCTTCACTCCGAGTTCCGTCATCATGCCGCCCATGGCTTCGAGCATGCCCGGCGTGTTGGTCATCACGTAATCGGCTTCGGCAAAATTCATGGTGCCGCAATCGAGCGTGCATATTTCGGGCAGGCACTCGGCAATGTGCTCCAGCCGCTCCTCGGCGCTCGCCATATCGGTGCCGTCCTGCAGCGGTAGCGGCGATGTCGGCTTGCCGAACACCATGTCCCCGCCCATTCCGGCAGTCAGGTTCAGCACCATATCGATGTCGGCATCGCGGATCCGGTCGGTCACCTCCCGATAAAATTCGAGCTTGCGTGACGGTGCGCCGGTTTCGGGATCTCGCACGTGACAGTGGACGACGGCTGCGCCAGCGCGCGCCGCCGCGATGGCGCTGTCAGCGATTTGCTGCGGGCTGCGCGGAACATGCGGACTGCGATCTTGCGTGCCGCCCGACCCGGTGACAGCACAGGTAATGAAGACCTCTTTGTTGATTTCAAGCGGCATCGAAGAGCTCCTTGCAATTTGACTGCAAAGACTACGCTGCTTGCTTTGACGTATCATGCAGATTTAGTATCAAATCATGCAGGATTGGATCAAAACACAACGCGGCATCAGGCGGTTCGACATTTTGCTGTTCGACAGGTTTTCCAACCACTGTCTTGCGAACACTGTCGAGCCGCTAAGGGCGGCCAATGAGCTGGCGCCGGGCAACCTTTATGCGTGGCGCTACCTGACGATTGACGGGCGCTCGGTCCGGTCCTCAAGTGGTCTTTCAGTCGAGCCGGAAGCGGCGCTGCGGGACGGCGCATCCGGCGACTACCTGTTGCTTTTGCCGAGTTACGGTTTTCGGCAACTGGCAACGCCGACCTGCCTATCGGCGATCCGAGCGGCGGCACCGCATTATGGGGCGCTCATCGGCCTGGATACCGGTAGTTGGCTTCTGGCCGAGGCAGGGCTGCTTGCAGGGCGCAGCGCGACCATCCACTGGCATGAGCTGGATGGGTTTTCAGAACGTTTTCCTGAGGTCGAGGTGCGACGCGAGCGCTACGTGGTTGATGGCGACCGAATTACCTGCGGGGGTGCGATGGCGACCTTCGATCTGGTCACGCGGCTGATCGCCGAGCACCATGGCGAAGCGCTTCGCCTGGAAGTCGATCACATGTTCATGCACGAGGGGACCGTAGGGCATGCGCCCGGGGCCTGGCCAACGGCGAAGTCCGGAACTGTCCAGAGGGCAGTTGGACTGATGCGCGCACATCTCGAAGATCCCCTTACGGTCGACGCCATCGCCAGGCGGACCGGTCGAACACAGCGCGGACTGGAGCAGCTCTTTCGGCGCGAACTCGGTGCTTCGCCGCGAACAGTCTATCGCCGCATCCGATTGTTGGCGGTCCGCAAGCTGGTCGAGGAAACAGAGTTGCCGGTGGCCGAGATCGCAGTGCGCTGTGGCTACGCCAACCCCAGTGCCATGACCAGAGCGTTCAAGGCAGAGTTCGGCGCCGCGCCGCGTGCAGCGCGATCGGGAGACACGCGATAGCGTTGCTCAGGCGAATTCGGCTGCGACCCGGTAAAGACCGACATGGCGCTCGGCGAGCGCTTCGATATCTTTGGAGTAGCCACCCCCAACCACGCAGGCGATGGGCACGTCGCGGTCTCGTGCAGCTCCGATGACCCGCCGTTCCCGCTCGCGCAAACCACCATCGGACAGGTTCAGCCGGCCCAGGTCGTCATCCCGATGCGGGTCGACACCGGCGTTGAAAAACACGATGTCCGGGTCATGTGTTCTGAACAGCCCCGCCAGGACGCTCGACAGCGCCGCCAGATAGTCATCATCTCCGGCGCCATCAGGCAATCCGATATCCAGATCCGAAGCAACCTTGCGCACCGGATAGTTCTTTTCCCCATGGATTGAGAAGGTGAATACCCTTGGGTCGTCAGCAAACAAGTCAGCCGTGCCATCGCCCTGATGCACGTCGCAATCAATAATCAACGCACGCTCGATTTCGCCGGCAGATTGCAACGCGCGAACCGCCACGCCGACATCGTTGAAAACACAGAAGCCGGCGCCCTGCGTTCGCCGCGCGTGATGGCCGCCACCAGCGGTATTGCAGGCTATCCCTTCGGAGAGGGCGGTGCGCGCGGCCAGCAGCGTGCCCCCGGATGCAAGGCGCGCGCGCAAGACCAGTTGTTCCCGGACCGGGAACCCGATTTCCCGTTCAATTCGGTCCGGCACGTCGCAGGCCAGCACCTGCTCGACATAATCGGGGTGGTGCGCCAGCGAAATGTCGGCGGCGGTCACCGGCTCGGGAACTCGAAACCCGGATCCGCCGGTCAGATTTTCGGCCTCGATGATTTCGGCGATGCGTCGGAACTTGCCGGAGGGAAACCGCCGGTTTCGTGCCATGTCGATGCGGAAGTTCGGATGATGGACTATCGAAAGCGGCATGGCCGCCATATAGGGCATGGATGAGCAGGGCCAAAGGCCTGTCGCATCACAGGGTGCCGGAGACCTCGTCCAGTGTCCTGACAAGCGCGGTCTTCAGCCGGTCCTTCTTGCCGTCGAAACGGTGTGTCGGAACAGGGATTGAGATCGCATAGATCAAACCGTTTGGATCGCGAAACGCCGTACCGATGGCAGAAATGCCGTCAGTATGCTCATTGAGGTCGAAGGCCACGCGATCGATCCGGACCTGTTCCACCTCGCGGATGATCTCTGAAAGCGGGCGACGCGGCTCTGGCGTCTCTTTCAATTCGCGGGCAATAAGCGCGGCCGCACTGTCGTCACCGAGCATTGCGAGTGTCGCCTTGCCATTGGCCGTGGTCGACAGCGGAAATGCCTCTCCGACCGCCGACACTGTTCGCAGACGTTGGGTTCCGACCACCTGGTCAACGAACACCATGTGGTCTTGCCGGAAAACCGCGAGATCGACCGTCTCGCCGGTTTCCTTTGCCAGGGCCGAGAGCAGGGGGCGGATCACTTCCGCAATATTGATCCGGCCCGCTTCGGCCAGCGACTGAAGTTCCGGTCCAAGACGGAAGCCGCCCTCCGCCGAGGAGGCCATGACAAACCGCTCCGCCTGCAGGGCATTGACAATCCGCTGTACCGTAGATCGGGGCAGATCGACCCGGTCAGCGATCTGGCCTAGGCTCAGTCCCTTATGCTCATCCTTGAGTGCACGGAGAATATCGGCCGCTCGGGAAATGACCTGAACGCCCTGATTTGACTGTGATTTTTCAACAAGTTCGACGTTCATTCTTCAGGTCCAATTCTATGTGCGTGCCGTACCGCCAGGCGCGACGACAGTGATTTGCCGTCTCTTGTAGCACCGATTTCTTAGTCTTGCATAAAAGCATGTTGACCACAATACGGTGCATATGTATCATATCGCAATACAGAAAACCACGCATCGGGAGGACAATCCATGACGGTGACAATTCGCGGTATCGATTTTCAGGAGAACCTGAACAACGATATGGGCCTGGAGTTTTACAATCTGTCGCACCGTTACGGGTATCAGTGTCCCAACTGGCCTTACTTCCGCGACGTTCGAATCGAGCGCATGCATTACATGGCCAAATCAGGCGTACTTTCGCAGACGCTGACGACCACCATGCATGTCACCACCCACATCGACGCGCCGGCGCATGTGGTGCAGGGCACGCCATTTATCGACGAAGTACCGCTGCCGCATTTCTTCGGCTCGGGCATCGTGGTTTCGGTTCCGAAGAAGAAGTGGGAGCAGATCACAGCTGACGATCTGGAAAAGGCCTGCGGCCATGCGATCCGCAAGAACGACGTGCTGATCATCAACACCGGCTGGCACAAGCTTTACGAAGACGGCGACTATTTCCCATACTGCCCCGGCCTCGTTTCTTCGGCCGCCGAATGGATGCTCGAGAAGGGCGTCAAGGTGGTCGGACACGACACTCAGGCGAACGACCACCCGCTGGCAACGGCTATCGGCCCGCAGCGCAATGGCCCGCTGCTGCCGCATCTGAAGGAAGAGTACCTCGAATGGTCTGGCGGCCGCGACTGGGAAGACGACTTCCCGGTGTGGGAACCGGTACACAACATACTCTTCAAGAACGGCGTGCTTGGCATTGAAAATGTCGGCGGCGATCTCGACGCCGTAACCGGCAAACGCTGTACCTTCGCATTCTTCCCGTGGAACTGGGACCGCGGTGACGGCTGCATCATTCGTCTGGTCGCGATGATCGACCGCGGCCAGCAATACCGCATCGAGGCAGGCGAGTCGTTCTGATGGATATCAAGCGCTTTGCCGATGCGGAGCCTTACGAGGCGCCCAATCACCAAAACTGCACGTCGTTGCGGCTGGCCGGCTTCGTTGACAACGGCCCGGAGAACTTCTGGGTGGGCTGCTCGCACTTTCTCCCGGGTGGAGGGGCGGGGCCAGATGCTTCGCCGCTTGAGAAGGTCTACGTGATCCTCTCAGGTGAGTTGACGGTCACCGCTGCTGGCAAGACCGAGACGGCAAAGCCGATGGACACGGTCTTCATTCCGGGCGGAGAAGAGCGTGAAATCCGCAACAACGGCAACGACGTGGTCACAATGATCGTGGCCATGCCCTATCCACCGGGAGCCGCACCATGACCGCCTTTGCCAATCCCTATTCCCTGTTTGATGTCACCGACAAGGTTGCACTCATTGCGGGTGCGTCCGGAGCATTCGGTGCTGTCGCCGCAAAAACCTTTGCCGGCGCTGGTTGCAAGCTAGTCCTGGCTGCCGGTAGCGTCGATGCGTTGCAGTCCGTCGCAGCCGAATGCGAAGCGATGGGCGCCCAGGTCGCAACGGTCAACATTCGTCCGGACAGCGAGGCAAACTGCCAGGCCCTGGTGGACGCAGCAGTTTCCGCCTTCGGTCGGCTCGACATCCTGCTGGCGGCATCCGGCATGAACAAGGTCGCCAAGATCGACGACATGTCGATGGATGATTTCGTTGCCGTCATGGACGCCAATGTGGCCCACAGCTGGATGCTGGCGCGAGCCGCAACGACCCAAATGAAGGCGCAGGGCGAGGGCGGCAAGATCATTCTCATGTCTTCTGCCCGAGGGCTGCTTGGCCACCCCAATGGCTATACGGCCTACTGCGCCTCAAAGGCGGCGATCGATGGGATTACAAAGGCACTTGGTTGCGAACTCGGACCGACCGGTATCACCGTAAACGCCATCGCACCGACAGTCTTCCGATCGCCGTTGACGGCTTGGATGTTCGAGGAGAGCGACGAAGCGGAAGCCGTCCGCTCCGGGTTCCTGACGCGTGTGCCCAAGGGACGCCTGGGAGAACCCGAGGATTTGGCGGGTCCGTTGCTGTTCCTGGCATCCCACGCCTCGGATTTTTACACCGGGCACATTCTGTACGCCGACGGCGGCTACACGGCAGGCTGAGGCGATGCAGGCGAGGCGCAACATATCGGTCATCGGTGCGGGCCTCATGGGGCACGGTATCGCTATTGTGTTCGCCCGGGCCGGGCACGAGGTTACGGTCTTTGATCCGCAGGAATCGAGCCTGGAGACATTGCCGCAGCGCGCCGCAGCCAGCCTGTCGGCCATGGGCGTCAGTGCGGACGATCAGAAAGATGCGCTGGCGTTGATCCGAACGGCTACGAGCCTTGAGGCCTGTGTCGCAGAAGCCGAAATCGTGACAGAAGCCGCGCCGGAAAACCTGGACCTGAAGCAAAACATATTCGCCGATCTCGAAGCCGCCGCCCCGCGAAACTGCATTCTGGCATCGAACACCTCCGTCATTCCCATCACCCAGATTGTGCGGCGCCTGGACACTCCTGAGCGCGCGCTGGGGACCCATTGGTGGAACCCGCCCCACATGATTCCTCTCGTCGAGGTAATCCGCACGGAATCGACGGCTGAGGCTGCAGTCACGGCAATGGTGGAAATCCTTACGGACGTTGGAAAGACGCCGGTGCGCGTAGAAAAGGATGTTCCCGGCTTCATCGGCAACCGTCTGCAGCACGCGCTGTGGCGGGAGGCAATCAGCCTGGTGGAGCATGGTGTGTGCGATGCTGCCGCCGTCGACACCGTTATCAACAGCAGCTTTGGCCGCCGCCTGGCCGTTCTGGGGCCGCTGGCCAATGCCGACCTCGTCGGCACCGATCTGACCCTGGCGATCCACCAGAATGTTCTTGGCGATCTGGAGCGCAGTCGCGATCCGTCGCCTTACCTGGAGCAGCTTGTCGAGAAGGGGGATCTCGGCATGAAAACTGGCAAGGGTTTTCACACCTGGACCGCCGAGGAGGCCGACGCCCTGCGCGAGAAGGTGAACCAGCACCTCGCCAAACTCGAAACCATTTTGACCTAGCCGCCAGCCCGACCGATGGGCCGGCCAACACGGGAGGAAGACCATGCAACTGAAAACAAAAGGCCTGACACGCCGATCCGTATTGAAGGGCGCAGCCGCGCTTACGGCGGCACCGGCAATACTGCACCATACGCGTGCCTATGCTCAGAATCCGGTGATCAAGGTTGGACATGTCAGCCCGCGCACCGGTCCGTTGGCCGGCTTTGCGGAAGCAGACGACTTCGTGCTTGAGGGCATCCGCGCCGCCTTCGCCGGTGGAATTGAGAACAACGGCAAGTCCTATTCAGTCGAGATCATATCCAAGGACTCCCAGTCCAACCCGAACCGTGCCGCCGAAGTGGCCGCCGATCTCATACTCGGCGACGAGGTCGATATCATCGTCGCCGCCTCGACGCCCGATACGACCAACCCGGTGGCCGATCAGGCGGAGGTCAACGAGGTGCCGTGCATCACCACCGACTGCCCCTGGCAGCCCTATTTCTTTGGCCGCAACGGCAATCCCGCGACCGGTTTCGAGTACACCTACCACTTCTTCTGGGGTCTTGAGGACGTCATTGCAGCGTTTCTCGACCTGTGGGGCTCGAGCGGCGTGACAAAGACCGTCGGTGGACTGTTTCCCAACGATGCCGACGGCAATGCCTGGGGCCATCCGGAACTTGGTTTCCCCAAGCCGCTGAAGGAGGCCGGCTACACGCTGGTCGATCCGGGCCGCTACCAGCCTCTGACCGAGGACTTTTCGGCGCAGATTTCGGCCTTCAAGGATGCGGGATGCGAGATCGTGACTGGCAACATGATCCCGCCGGACTTCGCCAACTTCTGGTCGCAGGCCGCCCAGCAGGGCTTCAATCCGAAGGTCGTAACCATCGGTAAGGCGCTGCTCTTCCCCTCGGTCATCGAGTCGCTCGGCGCACGCGGTGATGGACTGTCTTCGGAAATCTGGTGGTCGCCCAACCACCCGTTCTCTTCAAGCATTACGGGCCAGAGTGCCAAGCAGCTTGCTGAAGGCTACTCGCAGGCAACAAGCCGTCCCTGGACCCAACCGATCGGCTTCAAGCATGCTCTGTTCGAAGTGACCGCCAACGTCATTCAGCGGGCCAACGATCTCGATGACAATCTGGCGATCATCGAAGCCATCCGCACCACGGACCTGCCGACCATCGTCGGCCCGGTCAACTGGGCCGTCGGACCGGTCAAGAACGTCACCAAGACACCGCTTGTCGCCGGTCAGTGGCAAGGCGGTGAGGGCAGTTTCGATCTGGTGATTACGGCCAACAAGACGGCGCCGGAAATTCCGGTCGGCGGCGAATTGCTGCTGCTTTCGTAAGAGCAATCAGCTGGATGCACTGCCTCCCTGATGGCTTGCTGGCCACCGGGGAGGCAAAAGAACCGCACTGCAGGAACAGCTTGTCTCGATGTCTCCGATTTTGGAACTGAACGACGTGTGCAAGGCCTACGGAGCCGTCGTGGTTGCCGACAACCTCAGCTACGCGCTCTCGGAGGGCGAAGCGCTGGGTGTCATCGGGCCCAACGGCGCCGGCAAAACATCGATGTTCAATCTGATCACCGGTACGGTTCCGGCTGGATCCGGCGACATCCATTTCAAAGGTGAGCGTATCACCGGCTTGTCGGCCGCCGCGCGCTGTCGGGCAGGGATAGCGCGGTCATTTCAAGTGCCGCAGCCCTTCGGTGCAATGAGCGTGTTCGAAAACGTTCTGGTCGCTGCCACCCAGGGTGCCGGCGAATCCGGTCAGAGTGCCAACGACTGGTGCCTGGAAGTGCTGGAAAGCACCGGTCTCATCGGCCGCGCGAACACACCGGCCGGCGGTCTGACATTGCTCGAGCGCAAACGCCTGGAACTGGCGAGGGCATTGGGTGCCCGGCCGAAGTTGTTGTTGCTCGACGAGATCGCCGGCGGCCTGACCGAACAGGAGTGCCGGTCGCTGATCCAGACCATCAACGATGTGCGTGCCTCCGGCGTTTCCATCATCTGGATCGAGCATGTGGTGCACGCGCTCCTGGCCGTGGTTGACCGGCTGATCGTCATCGATTTCGGCAAAAAAATCGCCGAGGGAGAGCCGCAGGCGATCATGGCCAGCCGTGAAGTCCAGGAAATCTATCTGGGGATTGAAGCCGGTGCCTGAGACATTCCTTGAAATCCAGGGGCTTGAGAGTTTCTATGGCGACTTCCAGGCGCTCTACGGCATCGATATGCAGGTGCAGGAAGGCGAGGTTATCGCCGTCATCGGAGCCAACGGCGCCGGCAAGACGACGCTGATGCGCTCCATTACCGGCCTGCTTTCCAATGCGCCCGATATGGTTCGGTTCAAAGGCGAACCGATCGGACAGCTGCGCGCCGACGAGATTGCCGAGCGGGGCATCGCCATGGTGCCGGAAGGGCGCCAGCTTTTCCCCTCGCTCTCGGTTGAAGAGAACCTGATCATCGGTGGGCAGGTCGGTCGGCCGGGGCCATGGTCGCTCGCCAAAGTCTATGAGCTTTTTCCCGTGCTGCAAGAGCGCCGAAACCAGGCGTCGACCTCGCTCTCGGGTGGACAACAGCAGATGGTGGCCATTGGCCGTGCTCTGATGGCCAATCCGGAGATGCTGCTCTTCGACGAAATCAGCCTTGGGCTTGCGCCCATTATCATCAAATCAATCTATGAAGCGCTCCCTGGCATCATCGGCAGCGGCATGAGCGCCATGGTCGTCGAACAGGACACGGTACGGGCCGTCGACATGTCCGACCGGGTCTATTGCCTTCAAGAGGGCCGGGTCTCGCTTGAGGGCCGGTCCGGCGAAATCTCTCGCGATGCGATCAGCAAAGCCTATTTCGGGGTGGAATGATGGACTGGATTAACGCGGTTCTTCAGGGTGTGTTGCTTGGTGGCCTGTACGCTCTTTTCGCAGCCGGTTTGTCGCTGATCTTCGGCGTCATGCGGTTGGTCAATATCGCCCATGGGGACCTGATCGTTCTCGCGGCTTTTCTCGGGCTCACTGTCACAACGACGCTCGGCATCAATCCTTTGCTGGCGATTCTGATTGTCGCGCCGGTCATGGGCCTGATCGGTTATTGCCTCCAGCGTGTCGTCCTGAACCGAACGCTCGGTGACGACATCCTGCCGCCTCTGTTGGTGACCTTCGGACTTTCGGTGATCATCCAGAACGGACTGCTGGAGATCTACAGCGCCGATCCACAGAAGATGAGCGCGGGAATAGTGGAAACAGCAAGCCTCGGCCTGCCAGGCGGTCTCAACGTCGGCGTGCTGCCGCTGCTGATGTTCATCACCGCCGTGGCCGTTATCGCCGCATTGCAATGGATCTTCTACCGGTCGGCTTGGGGCAGGGCGTTTCGCGCCACGTCCGACAACCAGGACATCGCGCAATTGATGGGGCTGAACAAAAGTCACGTTTTCGGACTGGCCATGGCATTGTCGCTCGTCGTCGTAGCAGTCGCTGGCATCTTTCTCGGCATACGCACCAGTTTCGACCCGGCGGCCGGTCCAGGCCGGCTGATCTTCGGCTTCGAGGCTGTGATCATCGGCGGGCTTGGCAATCTCTGGGGAACGCTTGCCGGCGGTATCATCCTTGGTGTCAGCCAGAACATCGGCGCCCAGATCAATCCGGGCTGGCAGCTTCTCGCCGGTCACATCGCCTTTCTCGTCATTCTGGCCATCCGCCCACGCGGACTGTTTCCGAGGATCGACGGATGAGCGCGACACAAACCCACAGCGTCGTTCGCTTCACGCCGGCGAGCCGTGCGGCCGCAGTCCTGGCCGTCATACTGCTCCTTGGGCTCATCGCCGCACCTTGGTGGGCGGGACGGGCAGATATGCGGCTCTTGAGCGAATTGTTTCTCTATCTTGCGCTTGCCAGTCTGTGGAACTTGCTGGCGGGCTATGCCGGGCTGGTGTCGGTCGGACAGCAGGCCTTTGTCGGCTTCGGCGGCTATTGTCTGTTCGCGCTGACCATGTTTGCCGGCACTCCGCCTCTGCTGGCCGTGCCATTGGTGGGCATTGGCGGCGCGCTGATTGCCGTTCCGGTTGCTTTCTTGATCTTTCGGCTGCGCGGCGCCTATTTCGCCATTGGGACCTGGGTGATTGCAGAAGTCTTCCGATTGGTGGCCGCCCAGGTGTCCGCGCTCGGCGGTGGTTCAGGCACCAGCCTGCCGGTGACAGTGGTCAAATCAATTGCCGACAGCCGCGCGATGCGGGAGGCGTGGACCTACTGGATGGCGCTTGGCATCGCAGTGCTGGTCATCGCTGTCGTGTGCGTCCTGCTGCGATCGCGCCGCGGTCTCGCCCTGACAGCGATTCGTGACAACGAATTGGCTTCGCAAAGTCTTGGCATCGACATCTGGCGGGCCAAATTCGTCGTCTATGTGGTGACCGCTGCGTTGACGGCTTCCGTCGGTGCGTTGATTTTTCTGCAGAAACTGCGGATCTCTCCGGATGCCGCCTTTAATGTCAACGACTGGACGGCTTTCGTCATCTTTATCGTGGTGATCGGCGGTATCGGCACCATTGAAGGCCCGATCATCGGAACCATCATCTTCTTCCTGCTGCGCGAAACACTGGCTGACCTTGGTTCGGTCTATCTGATGATCCTGGGCTTCGTCGCCATCATCATCATGCTGCGCGCGCCGAAGGGTTTGTGGGGCTATGTGCGGGATCGCACCGGCCTCGATCTGTTCGCCCTGTCTCGTCGGGTCGTCATGCGGGGATCATCAACGACACCAGACGCATCCAAAGGAGTCCAAGCGTGAGCCGCAAGCAACGCAAAACGATCATCACCTGCGCCATCACCGGTGCCATTCACACGCCAACCATGTCGGATGCGTTGCCCTTCCGTCCTGAGGATATTGCCGAACAATCGGTAGCAGCAGCGGAAGCGGGTGCATCGGTGCTTCACCTGCACGCCCGCAATCCGGAGAATGGATCGGTGTCCATCGATCCGGAGAACTTCAAGCGCTTTCTGCCGGTCATCAAGCAGGCGACCGATGCAGTGATCAACGTTTCGACCGGCGGCAGTCTGCTCAACACCATGGAGGAGCGCATTGCGCCGGCGCGTTGGGCATCGCCTGAAATGTGTTCGCTCAACATGGGCTCGATGAATTTTTCGATGCATCCGCTTGCCGACCGCTACGACGAATGGAAGTTCGATTGGGAAGAAGATTACCTGCGCAATTCCGACGGCTACATCTTTCGCAACACCTTTGCCGACATCGCCTATGTGGCGGAACAGCTCGGGCAGGGCCATGGCGTCAAGTTCGAGCATGAATGCTACGATGTCGGTCACCTCTACAACTTGAAATTTTGCATGGATAGCGGCCTGTTCAAGCCGCCGGTCTTCATACAGTTCATCTTCGGCATTCTCGGCGGAATCGGTCCGGATCTCGACAACCTGATCTTCATGAAACGAACCGCGGACCGGCTGTTCGGCGACGATTATCAGTGGTCGGTCCTTGGCGCGGGCGGAGCGCAGATGCCGTTCGCCACGACCGCAACGCAGCTCGGCGGCAATGTTCGCGTCGGGCTGGAGGACAGCCTGATGATTGGTCGTGGCAAACTGGCCAGCTCGAATGCCGAACAGGTCAGCAAGATCCGCCGAATCGTCGAGGAACTCGGCTGCGAAGTTGCAACGCCCGACGAGGCACGCGAAATGCTGGACCTCAAAGGTGGCGACCGCGTGAATTTCTGAAGTCTTGCGCTAGTGTGGTGGATTTGAAGTTGCTATGAATATTGCAGCGAACTTCGGTAGGAACTTCAAATCCATAAACCACACTAGAAACATAATCTTACTAGTGTCCTGATTGAATCTGAAGTTCGCTCGGGGCGTGCTTCTCAATATGACGAACTTCAGATTCAGGACACTAGCCTCACGGATCCGTCGTTGCGATCACCCGGATCTCGATGACTGCACCTTCACGCCTCAAGCCGGCAACCTCCACTGCGGTCCAGGCCGGGAAGGGCGCATTGAAGCACTCGAGGCGGATGGCGTTGAACAGATCGAAATGGTCTCGCAGGCCGACGTGATAGGTCGTCATTTCGACCACAGCGTCCATGGTCAGTCCGGCTTCGTCCAATATGACCCTGATCTTTTCGAAGGCATTGCGCATCTGCGTTTCCGCATCAGGTGGCATGATGCCATTGGCATCGCCACCGGTCGAACCGGTGAGGAACAGATGATTGCCGGACAGGATGGCCGGAGACATCTTCAGTTCATCCGCCGCCGCGCGCAGGTCCGGCGGCACGATCACCCGCTTTGTCACGTCTTCACCTCCTGGAATTTGCCGAATCGGCTTCCTCCAGAGTATCCGGTCAAACGCGATGGTGCCACCTGACGGTTTCCCAATCTTCGCCCAATTCGCGCACGTACGGGATCGGAGCGCGCGCGTCAGTTCAAGCAGCGGACATTGAGGATCGGTCCTCCAGGATCATGTCGCTCGCCTTTTCGCCGATCATGATCGCCGGAGCGTTGGTGTTGCCGGACACGATTTCCGGCATGATCGAACAGTCTGCTACCCGCAGCCCTTGCAAACCACGCACCCGCAATCGCGAATCCACCACAGCCATGGGGTCGGAGCCCATCTTGCAGGTTCCCGTGGGGTGATAAATCGTGGTCGCTTCGTTGCGAGTCCAATCCAGGATTTCGTCATCGCTAACGGTGCCTGATCCAGGTCGGAACTCGCTGGCGATCTTTCCACTCAACGGTTTGCGGTCGGCAATGCGCCGGGCGATCTTCACGCCGTCGACGATGGTTTGACAATCCAAGGGCGTCGACAGGTAGTTCGGATGGATAGCCGGATAGTCCTGAGGTGTCGCGCTGTTGAGCCTGATTTCACCGCGGCTTTCGGGTCGAAGCTGACAAACCGACATGGTGAACGCGGAAAACGGATGCACGCCTTCACCAGGACTGTCGGCCGACCACGGCTGGATGTGAAACTGGATGTCGGGTGTTTCGACCTCTTCACGGGTCTTGAGGAAACCGGTTGCCAGGCTTGCGGCCATGGTCATCGGTCCGGCGCGAAACAGAAGGTATTTCAGCGCAATGCGTGCCTGATTGGTCAAACTGCGAACTTCATCATTGAGGGTCGGCTCGTTGCATTTGTAGACCAGACGCGCCTGCAGATGGTCCTGCAGGTTTTTCCCGATGCCCGGAAGGTTTGCAGTCACCTCGATCCCGTGCTGCTTCAATTCGTCGGGGTCGCCCAGTCCGGAGAGCATCAGAAGGTGCGGTGAACCGATGGCTCCTGACGACAGGACAATTTCACTGTGCGCGGAAATGGTGTGCTCGCGTCCGCTGCGGTCACGATAAATCAGGCCGGTTGCTCTGGTTCCGTCGAACAGGATTTTCTGCACATGCGCATTGGTCACGATCGTCAGGTTCGGCCGACGCTTTACCGGGTTGAGATAGGCAACGGCCGCGCTGCAGCGGCGCCCGTTGCGCGCTGTCAACTGGAAGTAACCGACGCCCTCCTGGCTGGCGCCGTTATAGTCGGTGTTGAACGGATAGCCCTCATTCTGCGCAGCCGCCACCCAGGCATCGCAGATTGGCCGTTTCAAACGCATGTTCGAAACGTTCAGCGGACCGCCGACACCATGGTAGTCGTCTTCGCCGCGCTCCTGATTTTCGGCTCGGCGAAACAGCGGCAGAACGTCGTCCCAACCCCAACCTTCGTTGCCCATCTGACGCCAACGATCGTAGTCTTCGTGTTGCCCGCGGACGTAGAGAAGGCCATTCAGCGAGGACGATCCGCCGAGCACTTTGCCACGTGGCCAGTCTAGGGAGCGGCCGTTCAGACCGGGGTCCGCTTCGGTACGGTAGCACCAGTCGAGCCGGGGATTGTGCATGGTTTTGAAATAGCCGACCGGAATGTGAATCCACGGACTGAGGTCGCGGCCGCCAGCCTCGAGCAGGACGACCCGAACCTTTGGATCGGCACTCAAACGATTGGCCACGACGCAACCCGCCGATCCGGCCCCGATCACGACATAGTCAGCTTCCAAAAGCTCCATTTCTAGACTGGCCCTCTGGATGACCGATGCGGTCATTGTGGAAATTCGTGCTTGCGCCACCAAAGCATAGTGTGTATTTTTGAGACCGCAAGTCTCATTTTTTGAATTTGTCTCGGGAGGATTCAATGAAGGTATCTAAAGCGCTCGGCGCAATTTCGCGTCGTGATCTGTTCAAGTTGTCCGGCCAGTTCGGACTGAGCTCTACCCTTTTGGCAGCCGGTAGTCTTGGTGGCGCCGTCAGTCTCGCTTCGCTGGCGAAAGCGGCTGAATCCACCTATGAAAAACGCTTTTCCAAGCCAGCAAAACACACGCTCAAATTCGGCGCTGCCGGGTTCAACGCGCGCAATCTGCTGATCGAGCGCGCCGGTTGCCTGCAATTCGCCCGTGATGTGGAGGAGCGCACCGACGGAGAAATCCGAATCGAGTTCATCGGTGATAACCAGATTTGTGGTCAGCTTTCCTGTGTCGAGAAAACCCAGCTTGGAATCATCGACATCTACGCAGCGTCGACCCAGAATTCGGCCGGTGGCGCGCCTTACCTCAACGTACTCGACTATGCGTTCATGTTCCCGGGGCGGGCATCCCAGTACTACTTCCTGTACAGCCCGGAAAGTCAGCGGATCTTGCGCGATCCGCTTGAGAAGCGTCACGGATTGAAGTTCCTGTTCAGCCATTGCGAATTGCGCGGCATCCAGCTCGGTCTGAAATACGAGAAGGAACCGACCGTCACCAAACTCGAAGAGCTGTTCGGCACCAAGAACCGCGTTACCGGCACCCAGCTCGGCCGCATCGCCATGCAGCTGCTCAACCTCAACCCGGTTCCGGTGGCCTGGGAAGAAACGCTCGACGGTCTCAAGCAGGGCCTGATCGATGGTGCAGAGACATGGGCTTCGGCGGTTGCCTACGCAAACATGTCGCCGGTGGTGTCCCAGTCGGTCGATCTGAAATTCTTCTGCGGTACAGAACATACGTCCATGTCGGCCAAGGTCTTCGATTCCTTCGATGGGCATCTCCAGGATGCGATCATGGAATCCGCCTACCTTGCCCAGGTTCAGGTTCAGGCCGCCAACGAGGCCGCTCTGGTCAAGACGGTCGGCTTCTCCGATCCCCAGCTCCCGGACACGTTGTTCGTGAAGAACAATGTGCGTCCGGCATTCCTTCCGCCGGATCAGATCAAGATGGCCGAGGAGATGTGTTCGCCCGAGTTCAATCCAGAACCATGGGCTGCCTGGCGCGAACGGCTCAACAACTGGGCCGGCGGCATCGACACATATACCGATATCCACCGCGTCGCTCGCGAAGTGCCGGCTGACATGCGTCCGGAAAATGTGGAACCGCGCCGCTGGTGGCGCTCGTCCTAAGTCAACGATAGGCTGGCCGGAGCGGGTAATCTGTCTCCGGCCGCCTTTGCCGGTGCAAATCAAATCGACCTCGGTCACGGACGCAGGGGAGGGCGCCGATGGGCTCTTTGTTAGCGGATATCAGTGAAATCTTCTCGGCGGTGTTGGCGAACGATTCATGGATGTTGAGCGAAGCTCTGCGAGGGAACGGCGCCTGGGTACTCGGGTTCGCGGCAACGTTGCTTGGTGCTCTTCTTGTGATCTGGATCTACCGACGCGTCCCTTTCATCGATCGGCATCTAGAGAGATCGGTCATGGTCTGGTCCTACCTGATCATCTCCGCCATCATCTTTGTCGAAGTCTTTCGACGTTTTGTTCTCAGCGAACAGGCGCCCTGGTCGACGACCCTGCCGCCGTTCCTGTTCCTGATCATGACCTGGTTCGGTTGCGCGTTTAACGTCCGTCTGCGGACCCACCTGGCCTTCTCCGAGTTTCGAACAAGTATGCCGCGTTTCGGGCAGATACTGTGCCTGACACTCGACATGGCGCTTTGGTTCATTTTCTGCTGGATCGTCGTGGTGACTTCGACCCGCGTGGTCGTCAACTCGGCCTCAAACTTCCAGATCATGCTGGGGACGGACAATGTCATGCAGTGGTGGTTCCTGATCTCCGTGCCGGTGGCCTTCATCTTGCTGTGCGCCCGAGCGCTGGAAAACTACTTCGAGGACCTGGCCAACTATCGCTCCGGTTCGCAGCTGATTAGCCAATCTGTTATCGGTGGGGAGTAGGTCATGACCGACGGAACCTGGATCACGCTCATCTCCATCGGCGTTACCGTGTTTTTCATGCTCGGCGTGCCGGTATTCCTTGTCATTGGATTTTGGGTGATCGGTTGCAGCTTCGTTTTGCAACTGCCCCTGGACAATATCGGCGCCGCCCTGGCCGACGTCTTTACCGACGGCTTCGCATTGCTGGCCATGCCGCTCTTCATCCTGACCGGGGACCTGATCAACCGATCGGGAATTGCCCGACGCCTGTCGGACTTTGCGTATGCCTGTCTCGGTTGGCTGCGGGGCGGTCTGGCGATGGCGAGCCTCGGCGCCTGCGGCCTGTTTGCAGCGATTTCCGGGTCCAATTCGGCGACCACAGCAACCATCGGATCGATGCTTCATCCGGAAATGGTCAAGGGCGGCTATGACGAACGGTTTGCAGCCGCAACGGCCGCGGCAGGCGGCACGGTCGGCATCATCATACCGCCTTCGATCATCTTCATCGTCTACGGCTTCCTGATGAACCTGCCGATTTCCGATCTCTTCGTGGCCGGCATCATCCCGGGCACGCTGATGGTGTGCGGAATGCAATTGGCGTGCTGGATCATCTGCCGTCTCAATGGCTGGGGCCATCTCATTCCGTTGCAATTCCAGAGGGTGCTGAAAACAGCCTTCGGTGCCTGGCTCGGGTTCTTCGCCATCGGTCTGGTGCTGTGGGGAATCTACACCGGCAAGTTCTCACCGACAGAAGCCGCCGGCGTGACAGTTGGTTTCTGTGTCATTGTCGGACTGATTTGCCTGCCGCTTTACAAGATCATGGGCTCGAAAAGCGAGGACCGGCCGCATACCGAGAAAAGCTTCGCGGACATGCTGGTGGTTCGCGGGTTCCGATTGACCGAAATCCCTTCAATTACCGCCCGGTCAGCCCAGATCACCGGGATCCTGGCTCCGCTTATTGCGATCTCCGTTGTCATGCAGCAGATCCTGTCGATTCTCGGCGCGCAGCAGGTTATTGGCGATTTCGTGACCGGAATGGGCGGCTACTACGCTGTGCTGTTTACGGCAATGATCATCGTATTCATCTCCGGCATGGTGCTTGAGAGTTTGCCTGTTACGATCATTCTCGCTCCGATCCTGGCGCCGATTGCCCATTCCATAGGCGTCGAGCCGGTTCAGTTCGCCGTGATCTTCCTGGTCGGTGCATCCATCGGGTTTATCACCCCGCCCTACGGCTTGAACCTCTATGTGGCAAGTGGCGTGACGGGTGTTCCCTATTTCAAGCTGCTCAGATATACCGTGCCCTATCTCGTGGCACTCATATCGGTGTGGTTTGTCGTCGCTCTGGTGCCCGAACTTTCGACGGTGCTTCTGCCGCAACGATAGGACAACCGGGAGAGTGGATTGGACACCAAGGCGGATCACAGCGAGACCGGCGAAACGATCCCGACCAATCTGCGTCTGTTGTTGTTGCTTGAGGAAATCGCGAAGATTGGCGTTCCGGTAACGCCGACCGAAATCAATCAGCGCCTGGGTCTGCCCAAGCCAACCATCCATCGGCTTTTCGCGACACTGGAAACGGAAGGGTTTCTACAGCGCGAGATCGACGGACGATCTTACACTCCCGGGCGCCGCTTACGCGATTTGTCCACCGGCGTTCTGACGTCTCTACGCGTGAGAACCGCGCGGTTGGCGGTGCTGAACGCGCTTGCCGAAGAGATCGGAGAAACCTGCAATATCGCGATGCCGGATCGGGATTCGATGGTCTATATTGACCGTGTGGAGACGAAGTGGCCGTTGCGGATTCAGTTGCCCATCGGCACCCATGTGCCCTTCTACTGTACGGCCAGCGGCAAAATGTATCTCGCTTCGCTCAATCCTGCGCATCTCGAACGTTACGTTCATGCCGGACGGCGGGTGGCCAGGACTCCGCGCACAATCACTGATCCGCACGAGCTGTTGTCGGAGATCGACCGAACGCGTGAACGCGGACATTCGCAAGACGATGAAGAGTTCATGGAGGGCATGATCGCGCTTGCCGTTCCGATTCGCGATGGTCATGGAAGATTGCTTTCGACGCTGTCGTTTCACGCGCCGACGCAGCGCCTCAGCCTTTCCGATGCGCATGGGTTTTTACCCCAGATGCATCAGGCCGCGTCCGAGCTGTCTCGCCTGATTATCGACGAATGACCATCAGCCACCTGACCAGGTTGTGGCGGTGATCCACCACAGGAGGTGACCATGAGCGACGTTCACGAGGGCGGATGCGTGTGTGGCGCAGTGCGATATCGAACCCGCGGCGAGCCGGCGCGGGTCAGCATGTGTTCCTGCGAATGGTGCACCAAACGAACCGGCAGCGCATTCGGGATCTCTGTCTATTTCGATCAGGACCGGATCGAATTTCTCAAATCTGACTTTGAATCCTTTCGGCTCGTCTCGGACGCCGGGAGATGGTTGGAGACGGAATTCTGCAAACGCTGCGGGACCACTGTCACATGGACGCTGGAGTTTCTGCCCGGAAAACGAGGCATCGCCGGCGGTACCTTTGACCAGCCGACCTTCTGGTACCAGCCGGAGCGGTATGTTTTCGTTCGCTCAAAGCCCGAGTGGCTGGACGTGCCGAGCGGCCTTACGACCTGCGAAGCGATGCCTGGGTCGGCGTCCGAATGAGACGTTCCTGACTGGAGACGACCGGGCCAAGCAACATGAGGCGGCGGCGGCCATGCTTCGTTTCCCATTGGCCGACAAGGCTCTGAAGCGCTTCTGAATCCCATCCGCCCTCAGTCCAGATGTCACGGCCTCGTTCGATGTCAGACCAGTCCTTCATCAGCTCCACTGCCTGGCCGGGATCGGTGACGCCGGACAGGTCGAGAAGCAGGATGCTGGCATCCAGATTGCCTTTGACCGATCCGGGAGCCCAGGCCAAAAGATAGGGACCCGGGTTGTCCAATATCCAGCCGGTCTTTTCCGTATCGAGAATAGCGCGGTGGCCGATCGCCAGGCCGTAGCGGTCGACAGCCTCCTGACAGACCTGATTTCGGGGCGCGCGGTTCAGATCGGTGGCGCGATCAGTGGATGACACCGGCCAAATGGTGACCATCCGATCGGAGGGGTTCTGGGTTGCACTGTCCGTCTCCGCTGCTTGTGATGCGATAAAGGCATCGCAGATCATCTTGATCCGACGACGATCGGAGGCCGGCGCGTCAGCGCGAATGGCGACAACTGCGTAAGCGGCATATTGGCTGGCCGGAAACTGCTCCGGTCCAGCGAACAGGCGGCGCGGGTCGCGCGGGGATCCGGGAACGAATTCAACCTGCAAAGACCGGACCACACGCTGTCGCGGCTTGCCAACCTCTACCGTTTCCATCGTATCGCCGGTTGCCTTGTCGACGACCACCGTGTCCGTGGCGGTCTGCGTGGTTTCAACAACCTCGACTTCTTCCTTGATACGTCCGCTGGCCTGGCCGACCTCGACCCGATCGACAACCGTTTCACTGGTCGTTGTGGTTTCGACGCTTGCAACCACCTCCCGATCGGTTTCAACGACCTCGACAGTTTCGGTTGTTTCCGCCGGCTTTTCCGTCACGGTGACCACGTCAACCACAGAGGTTGTTGCTTCCGGCTTTTCTTGTGGGACCGGGGTCTGTTTAGCGACGTCACGGGGTGCCGTCGCCGGTTTGGGCGGCTCTGCCGCGGCCTGTTGAACAGGTTGCTCTGTCTGGGTAGCAGGCTCCGCGGTGCTGACGACAGTGGCAGCGGGCGCTTCGCTTGTTTGGACGCCTCGAGCCGCTGGGGTCGGTGTTGGTGTTTCCGAAACCTTGAGCACCTTGTCGGTGCTACACGCGCTTGCCGCGACCACAATGCACGCGGCGACCAACCCCGGGCGGGCCCAGCGGGATACGAACCCACGATCATCGGCCGATCGCGAACCCATCCTGTGTACAAGTGATGAAGTCGATTTGAGTTTGCCTGTCCGAGCGTTACGCATGCCACATCCCCCAGAAATGGTGGTTCACCAGTTCAATTCGCCGCACAGGCCCTAAACCTTAATGCAAGCAGCACATGCAGCCAAGTGATGAGCACAAATCAGAGGAGAAAATGCTCCGTTTTTTTGGAGAGTGTCGCAAAACTCTCTCAATCCGGTGCATCATGGCCGCAAGGATATGTTGGAGATCAAGATGAAACTACCACTAGCACTGACTCTGATCGGACTGTTTTTCGTGTCCGGAGCAAATGCCGCGAGTTTTGACTGCTCGGCAGCAAGCACATCGGACGAAAAGGCGATTTGCGGAAATCCAGCCCTATCATCGCTGGATTCGGAAATGGCGGGTTTGTGGTATGGCTACAAGGCGATGCCGCTGCTCATGGGCATGAGCGGAAATCGTCAGGACGAAGCCGAGGCCTTTCTGAAATCAAGATCAGCCTGCGGATCAAGCGTCTCGTGTCTGACCGATCTGTACAACAAGCGTATTGCGACGCTCAAAACGAATATCGATTGGGCAGTGAAGAACTACTGCAACAATTGAGTTCGATTGGCGGACCGTCATTGCTCCAATGCCGCCAGGCGATCCCGATCCCGGTCCGGATGGTGGAACAGGATAACCCCGACAACCGATGATGCGGCCAACAGAGAGATCAGCCAGAAGGCCGGGGCGAAGTCGCCGGTCAGGTCCAGCGCATACCCGGTGACGACAGGCGCCAGGAAACCGGAGGCCGCGAACCAGATGGTCATGATGCCCATGGCCGTACCGGCCAGGCGGGGGGTGAGGTCGGTGACAACGGCATAGTATGCCGCATTGCCTGCCATTGATGCGGCCACTGCAATGGTGATCCCCGTGACGGCGACGTAGATGTTGCCTGACAGAGCGACGGGAACGATGGCGACGGCGGCGACGACCTGTGTGGCGGCTATCTGGTAGCTGCGCGCCACTCTCAGGCGAGATGTTTGCCGCAAAAGCCGATCAGACCAACGGCCAAATCCGTAAAGGGCGACGGCCGAAACAGCCCAAGGCAGCATCGCGACCAGGCCCACGCGTGTGAGGTGAAGGTCATAGGTCTTACGCAGGTATTCCGGCATCCAGGTCATGAAGAAGAACAGGTAGTAGCCAAAGACAAAATAGGCCCAGTAGTTGGACAGCAAAGTAGGCGTGGTCATCAACACGCGCCAGTCCCGCGCATTTGCCACTCTGCCGGAAGCCTGCAATTGATCCAACTGGTTGGCCGCAGCAATTTTTTCGCTTTCCTCGCTGCTGACGAAGCGGGAGTTTTCCGGCCGATTGGAAAAATAGTGCAGCCAGAACGGCAGCCACAGAAAACCCAATGCCGACAGGATGAAGAACATGGTCCGCCAGCCGAACTGGTCGATCAGCAATGAAACCAAAGGCGAACCGATCGCCAGCGCTACCGGTACCGCCAGCAGGACTCCGCCAAGAGCCGTGGCTCGCTCGGCGGGCGTCAACCAGGTTCCGACAGCACCCGTCATGGCTGGAAAACTCGGGCCTTCGGCCAGCCCAAGAGTTATGCGCGCCGCGTAGAGCGTGACAAATCCGATCGCCAAACCTGTCCAGCCAATGGCAATCGACCAGAGAAGAACGATAAGTGCGTAAGTAATCTTGGATCCGAAGCGGTCGGAGGCCATGCCTCCGAACAGCGCACTGATGATGTAGCCGATGCCAAAGGCTCCCAAGATCAGGCCGATCGTGGCTGAACTCAGACCGAATTCCTGCTGAATAAGGTGGGCAGCGAAGGCTATGGCCGACCGGTCGATATAGTTGATCACCGTGATGACAAACAGCAGCGTCACGACAAACCAACGGAAACGGTTCGCGGTCATCCGGATCTCCTCCAAACGGTCCGAGTCGGTTCCGGGCATTCTAGTGGAGAGTGCCACGGGCGTCATTAGGCCCGGTTGTAGCGGCTACTCCGATTGATCCCATAGGCGAAAACGTCTGCGGTATTCCGCGGGATTGAGCCCGACCTGGCGGCGGAAGATCTTTCTGAGTGCGGCGGGATCCGAATATCCGACTTGCCACGCGACTTCATTGAACGAGAGCACCGTCGTTTCGAGAAGTTCGCGCGCCTTGCTGATGCGCAACAGTTGGATGTAGGTGGTTGGGTTGAGGGACGTGGCCCTTTGGAAGCGCCTGAGAAAAGTGCGCTCTGTGAGGGCGGCTTTTGAGGCAAGGCGACGGATAGAATGTTCGTCAGCAAAGTGGGTCTGCAGCCAACGCTGGGAGGCCAGTATCGCTTTGTCGCCATGGTCGAGTCTTGGAGCGAATGCGCTGTAGAAGCTCTGCTCGCGGCCGCTCGGATCGACGAGAAAGAAGCGCGAGACCGCCAGCATAAGGGTCGGGCCGGCGAAACGGTTGATCAACCGCAGACCGAGATCCGTCCAGGCCATAACACCGCCGGCGGTGATCAGATCTCCGTCTTCGATCACCATGCGGTCGGTGTCGACCAGGCAATCCGGAAAACTCGTGGCGAGCTGCTCACCCAGCGCCCAATGAGTTGTCACGGTTCTGCCCGTAAACAGCCCGGCTTCCGCCAGGTGGAAGGCCCCTGCACAGACCGAGCAGGCAACCGCTCCAAGACTGTGATGGCCGTGGATCCATTCGGTGATCGCCGGTGTGACGTTGTCGCTGCTTTCCGTCGCGAGCCTTGGGGGAAGGATAAAACAGGTTAGACGCTGCGGAGTATCGCCGGAGGAGGCGGTCAGTTCTACCGGGGCGCCGACCGAAGGGATATGCCATTCGCTCACACGGAACTGTGGGTTTGAAGGATCGGAAACAAGGTGATTTGCGGTCAAAAACAGGTCTTTGAGCCCGAAGATCGCTGCGGCCTGGGCTTGCGGGTAATTCAGAATTCCAATGTCGACAATCGTGCTCATTTGTCAGTTTTAACCCGAAAAGCGTCCGAATTGCCAAGCGCTGTTTGTTGATGGCTTTGCTAGCGTAGCGACTAACGAAACTCACAAACGGAGTGAATGATGTCGAAAAAAGCACTAGTGATCGTCGATCTGCAGAACGACTATTTCCCGAATGGCAAATGGGTTCTCGATGGGATCGAGGCCGCTTCCGCCAACGCCGCGCGGCTCCTCGCAGCAAGTCGGGAGGCGGGGGTTCCGGTGGTCCATGTGCATCACGAATCGGGCGCCGATGCGCCGTTCTTCAACCCGGGCACGGAAGGAGCTGAGATCAACGGCTCGGTCAAGCCGGCCGATGGCGAAGAGACGGTGCTGAAACGTGCACCCAACAGCTTCAAGGACACCGAACTGGAGGCGATCCTTCGTCGCGGCGATATCGAGCAGCTGACGATTTGCGGCGCTATGAGCCAGATGTGCATTGATGCAACCACCAGAGCAGCTGCCGATCTCGGATTTACATGCACAGTTATTCACGATGCCTGTGCCGCTCGGGCAACAGCTTTTGACGGCGTCGACGTACCCGCTCAACAGGTCCACGCAGCATTCATGGCATCACTCGGATTCGGCTATGCCAAGGTCATCAGCACCGACGAGTATCTAGCCGACTCATGATGCGGACGGGGAGTTCTTGCTGGCGATGAAGCCGTTTGCCAAGGTAATCTCGATGTCTGAGAGCATCTGTTGAAAAACATCATCCTCGCTGACCAGACCGTCGATTCGCAACGATATCAAACCGTGCATCGTTGCCCAGAACACGTGATTGAGCCGTTCGGGCGGGAGGGCGAGAAGACCGTCCTCCCAGGCCTTCTGCATCAGCACTCGAGTGACCTCGATGTTTTCGTCAATGGCGGCGAGAAATTCGTCCGAGGGGTTGTCCGACTTTTGCGCCGGCCTGAAAATGAGGGAATAAAGCGCCGGATTTTCCAGACCAAAGCGGACATAGGCCTCACCGGCCAGCCGCATCTGCTCGATTGGTTCGAGAGGGGGAGCCTCCGCTACGCCATTGGCAATGGATGCGGTTAATCTGCGCATACCCGTGACGCACATGGCGTCGCAAAGTGCAGCCTTATCCTTGAAATACAAGTAAGGGGTCTGCCTGCTGACCCCGGTTGACTCGGCCAATCGACGGATCGTCAGCCCCGAGTCCCCATCCGTTTCGAGGATCGCCAACGCCGCCTCGATGAGGGATGTGCGACGTTCGTCGATTTGTTCCGCGGAAAGTGGTTTGGCCAAATGCAGGTTCCGATTTTTCTCACTGTTGACAATGTCAATTGACAATGTCAATCATACTACGGCAATCGCGTCGAAACGGCAAGACTACGTTATTGCGTTCGAAGCAATAGCGTCGAGTGATTGATTGCGGAATGACAAAGATCAAACCATAGCCCACCGTCCGATCACGGCTTCGGTTCGGTGCGAGGAAGATGTGGAACTGGACCATGAGTGTGTTGGAAGACAAGGTGGAAGAAACGCGCGCTGAAACCGGCGAAGATCGCGAGTGGTCCAATACCTACCTGACGGGATCACTGCCGGTGGTTTTTGCCAAGACGGCCGCACCGATCATCGTCGTGATGCTCGTCAACGGCCTGTTCAATCTTGTCGATGCTTGGTTTTTGGGCGTTTACGTTGGTGCAGAGGCGTTGACCGCGGTGACCCTGATGTTCCCGCTGTTCATGATGTTGATTGCGATATCGACCATCGTATCGAACGGCTTTTCGTCCGTGATGGCGCGTCTGCTGGGCGCCGCGGCGCCGCCTCCGGTTCTTGGCAATGCCTTTGCTGGCGCTCTTCTGCTTTCAATCTGTTTTTGCGCCACGCTCATGGTTGTGTTTTCCCTGATCGGTCCGAGTGTCGTCGATCTTGTCGCCAGAGGATCTGAGACGTTATCGGGCATGGGCTACACCTACATGTCGATCCTGGTGTTCCTTTCGCCCATCACGTTTGCCCAGATGGTCTTTTCCGACTTGCTGCGGTGCGAGGGGAGGGTGGCTTTCATGACCGCGGTTTCGTTGTCCACCATCCTGCTCAACGTGCTTTTCAATTACCTGCTGATCGCCGAGTTGGGTTGGGGCGTAGCCGGTTCTGCCTACGGGACCATAGCGGCGCAGGCCGTTGCACTGATTGCTGTTCTGATCTACCGCAGCATCAGCCCGGCGACCCTGAGCTTCTCGACCTTGAAACTGTCAGCCTTGTTTGAACGCTGGCGTGATTATCTCGCGCTGGGCGTTCCGCCGAGTCTTGGCTACCTCGGCGTGTCGCTCTCATCCGCCGCCGTCATCTACAATCTTCAACTGTGGTCCGGAGGCGTCTACGAGGCGACTGTCGGTGCCTACGGGATCACCACCAGGCTGATGACGTTCTTCTATCTGCCACTGTTGGGGCTCTCGATCGCGTTTCAGACCGTGGTCGGCAACAATTTCGGTGCCCAGCACTGGCAGCGCACGGATGCGAGTCTGAAGCTCGCACTGGCGGTGTCGTTTGTTTATTGCGTGATTGCGCAGGCCGCGTTCCTGTACTTCGCCGACGACATCGGTTTCGGCTTCGTTGATGACGCCGCGATAGCGAGTGAAACAGGCAGGATCCTGCGCTACATGGTCGTACTGTTCTTCCTGTTCGGACCCAGCATGATGCTGGCAGCCTACTTTCAGGCGACGGGTGATGCCGGCCGTTCGGCAGCCCTCAATCTTTCAAGAACCTACCTGTTCAGCCTGCCCCTGACCTTCGCACTTCCCCTGGTGATGGGTGAAGTGGGTATCTGGGTCGCCGGCCCGATCGCTGAAATCCTGATGCTGGTCCTGACTTTTGTGCTGCTCTATCAGCTGTACAAGCGCCGCAGCCTGCGTTGGGGATTGTTACGCCATACCGCGGGACAGCAGGCAGTTTGACTGGGCCGCGGGACCTGCTATCCGTCTTCGCAAATCCGGTTTGCAATGGGAAGCGGGCATGTCAGGGACAAAACGGCGATTCCTCTCGGTTGGGGAGTGCATGATCGAGTTTGCGCGAACAGAAAACTCGCAGGCCTGGACACGCAATTTCGCCGGCGACACCTTCAACACAGCCTGGTACTTCACACATCTTTCGGGTGAAGATTGGGCAACGGACTATTTCACCGCCCTTGGAGATGACAAGGTCTCCGAGGATATGCGCGGGTTCATGGCCAAAGGCGGAATCGGCACGGACGACATTCGGGTGATTCCCAATAAATCGCCGGGTCTCTATACGATCGACCTGGATGGTGCCGAGCGGAGTTTTTGCTACTGGCGCGACAATTCAGCCGCCCGGCAGTTGGCATCCGACGTCCAGACTTTGACTGCGGTTTTTGCTCGGGCGGACGAGATCTACTTTTCCGGCATCACCCTTGCCATTCTGCCATCGGAAGACCGCAGAAAGCTGGTCGAGTGCCTGGGCGAATCGAAAACTCGCGGCGCTTCGGTGTCGTTCGACCCGAATATTCGCCCGCGACTGTGGGCCGGTGCCGAGGAGATGAAACATTGGCTGGAGGCGGCGGCCCGGGTGTCAACTCGCGCGTTCCCGACCTATCCGGACGATGCGGATTTGTTCGCCGATGCTGACCTCGCAGCGACTGCTGCTCGCTACCGCGGCTACGGCGTCAAGGAAGTCGTGGTCAAGGATGGCGAACATCCTTGCCTGGTCGTAACCGAGGCAGAAAGGCATTCGGTCCCGGCAGAAGTTGTCGAAAGTCTTGTCGATACAACAGGCGCTGGCGATTCGTTCAATGCAGGCTATTTGGCGGCCCGCGTCAGCGGATGCGCTCCCGGCGAGGCATGCAAGCGTGCACACCAGCTTTCAGCGCAGGTTGTTTCCGCATTCGGCGCACTCCTGCCACCGGATGTCATCAACGGTTTTCGTGTGTCTTCATAGGCGTTGCGGCAACTCCAGCCCAAGATCCGCGCGTTGTGCGCGTGTCAGTTTTCCCATGACGATGACATAGGCGGTTTCGATATAGCGCCTCAGTTCATCATCGCCCATCGCACCGGGATCCTCGATCTGCACCCATTTTGCCCGGGCAAGGTAAGGTGCCGGCACAATTCCGTCCTGTTCGCATAGGATCGTGTAGCCCAGGTCACTGCATTTGAAGCTGATGCGATTGTGCGAGCCTTCACCCCAAGTCGAGCAGATGGCAAAAATCTTGCCGCCAACCTTCCAGACGGATGAACCACCCCATTGAACGACATGGGTGGTTGCTTTCAGGCTACCGCAATACGCATCGAAATCATCTCGGTCCATTTAAACACTCGGTTTCCCTGTGCGCGATGAAGCGCCGCCTGGTACAGGCTATTCGGTGAATTCTTACCGCGATTTAATTACAAAATGTCGCCGAAACACCCCACCTGAAGGGTGCAGCACGCACCATGCTGACAAATCCTGGGCGGCGATTAATCAGCAGCCCTTTTATGACAGGAGGAACGACGAAAATGTGGATGAGATTTTGTCATCAAGCAATCATGGCGACCTTTATCATTGTCGTTTCAGCGGCTCCGCTACGAGCGGCCGACGCTGTTTATCTACCGGAGGGCGTTGTCGACGGGGTGACGCTGATCGGACCGCCTCCGGCACGAAATTCGGCTGAACACAACACTCAGATGGATATTGTCCTTTGGCTTCAGAAAACGCGCACGCCGGAACAGGTGGCGTTCGTCGAAACGCCGCTGGACCTTCAGCGATTCGCATCCATCCTGAATGAGTCTCTGTATTCGGTCGACGGCAAGGACCTAGCGGCGACGTTCGAAGCGATCATTGATGAAGTGCGTGCGGACTACGATGCCGTCAAGGCCGTCTACGATGAACCGCGCCCGTTCCAGGTCGACGAGCGGGTGAAACCGGTCGGAGACGCAAGGCCCGTGGCCGCGTATCCGAGCGGGCATTCAATCCGCGCAACTGTCTATGGCCGTCTGTTGTCGGAGATCTTTCCAGAGCATGAACAAGCCCTCATGGATTTGTCCAATCAGGTCGGCTTCGGTCGCGTCATCGCCGGCGTGCATTATCCGGTGGATGTAACAGCCGGTCAGAAATTGGGGCACGCTTACGCCGACGCCATTGCTGCACAACCGGCCTTCGAGACGGCCGTAGCGCGAATTCGTGGGCAATAGTCTTCCAGCGGATCAATTGCCACCGGCAGTCCTGTTGCGGCGGCGTTCGGCGGCATTGGTCAAGAGCACCGCCGCCAGAATCATGCACGCTCCGAGCACTGCGTTGAGGGTTAGCGGATCACCAAGAAAGACCGCCGCGTTGATGAAGGTGAAAACAACGGAGAGAGTGAAGAGGAACGAAGCGGAAAGCGCGGAAATTCTCGCTGCGGCCTCGTACCAAAAGTAGTAGGCCAGCGCAGTCGGGAAGATCCCCAATGCCAGCAACCACCAGATATCGGCGGCGGTTGCGGTGACGGGGTAAAGGAACATGCTAGGCGTGAGAAGAACGGCCGAGCATACAAACACACTGAAAAGAAAATTCAGCCGCTGACCGGTATCGGTGGTCGCCAGAAGTGCCCGGCTGCTGGCAATCATAAAACCCGCCCAACTCGCTCCTGCAACGATTTCCAGGAGATCACCCTGGAGCCGCTCGCCACCAACGGAAAGGTCGCCTCCGATGGTCAGGAAAACACCTGCTATTGCGATTGCCGTAGCCAGGATCTCGAGCTTTCCGATACGGGTGCCGGCAAACATGACCATGAACAACAGCACGAAAAGCGGCGCCGTGTTTTCAAGCATCATCGCATTTGCGGCCCCGGTGTGTTCCAGGCCGACGTGGAAGAAAACATAATTGATGGCGGTCGATAGCGAAGCGATGATGAGGTTTCTGTCTCGCAGATCGATGGAGATGGGGATGCGCAGCAGTTTGAGCATCGCAAACAAAGCGACAATCGCCACATAGAGCCTTAGCGTAGCTATGGTGAGGCCGTGCAGGTCGTTTGCGAGGTATCGGACTATGACGCTGTGCGTTCCCCAGAAGAAAGCAGCGAGGAATCCGAATGTCAGAGCTGCAGTCGCCGCGGGTATCCGCATTCACAGGCATCCAGGTGCGTTGGGTTTCACATCAAATGCATTGCATGCCGTTGGCAAGATGTCACGGTGTATCGCCCTTTGCTCTAACGGGCTCGAAAACCGTTCAGTCCGATATCGACGGAGTTGGCCGGTGGATGGTTTCGAGCATTTGCCGGGTTGCGATCGTCAGCGGTTCGGGAAGGCTGTCCAGGCTAAACCAGTCAAACGCTGACAGCGCTTGAGGTTCCATCAATCGCGGTTCACCGGAACTGATTTCTGCGCCGTAGACCGGAGCGATCCAGTGCAACGATGCCTCCGCATCAAGAAGCTCGGAAACGCAGATCAGACCGGTCAAGCGTATCTGCACATCCAGTTCCTCCAGCACTTCCCGCCTGACCGCGTCTTCCGTGCCCTCCAGCCAGTCCACCTTGCCGCCAGGCAAGCCCCAACAGTCAGCCTCCGGCTGCCTTCGTCGGCAAACAAGAAGCAGTTGGTTTCGGCCGTCAAAAATGGCTGCGCCGCAACCCAAGCGCGGGTTCATGTCGGCGCCCCTGTGCTTCCGTCCGGATATTTTGCATCCGTAAGGCAGGGCGCAGGAATTCCTTCGGCTTCAAAGGAGCGAACCACTGCCGGGCGTTCCTGCAACTCGGCCGCCATTCGGGAGAGCGCTGGAAACTCATCGAGATTGAATTGGCCCCGATCGCTTGGCGGATACAGCTGCGGCCAACGAAGGCATAGCCCCAGATAGATGTCGGCAATGCTCGGATCAGGACCCAGCAGGTAGGCGCCGTTCGATTCTGCATAGTGATGTTCGAGCTGTGAGAGGTGGCGCTGCAACAGGTCCCATGCCTGCGATTTCAGAGCCTGCTGGTGTGCGTCGTCTGCTCCGACGTATTGGGTCGGGTAAAACAGCATTCGCAGGTCGGTGTGTACCGTGTTGCTGAGGAAAAACAGCCATTTCAGAAAACCCGGACGCGTGGGATCATCCGCTTTCGGTGCCAGCTCGCCATGCCGGTCCGCAAGCGAAAGGACAATTGCGGCGGTCTCGAAAACGGGCTCTCCGTCCATCACGCAAACCGGAATCAGGCCATTTGGATTGAGCTTGCGATAGGCCTCGCTCTGCTGTTCCCGTGCCGACCTGTCGACAGACCTGGCAGTGTATTCTGCGCCGATTTCCTCAAGCACGATCCGAACGATCAGCGATGCGTTGTCCGGAGCGAAATAGAGCGTGTACACGTAATTGCTTCCTCTTCTCGAACAGTGCGGAGACCATCGCTGATGATCGATGGCTCTGGGTGTCCGCTCTTCGTCCTCGATGGGTTCGGCATTGAACCTCTCACCGGTCGGTGTGAGCTATCGGGCATCACCTTGCAAACGAAATTTATATCCACTAATCATGATGTATGGATAAAAAAGACGTACTGCAGGCGCTTTCCGCACTGGCCCAGGAGACACGGATGGATGTGTTTCGCCTGCTGGTCACGGCTGGTTCGGAAGGCATGCTATCCGGAGAGATTGGCAAGGAACTGGGCATACGCCAGAACACCATGTCCGCCAACCTCGCCATCATGTTGAATGCCGGAATCATCCGGAACAGGCGAGAGGGGCGAAGTATCCGTTACTTTGCGGATTTTGACGGCATACGCGGTTTTTTGGGCTACCTCATGGAGGACTGCTGTGGCGGTCGGCCTGAACTTTGCCAACCCGTCATTGATGAAATTGCAGTTGTTTGCTGAAGAAGCAGACCAATGAAGGCCGCTGATTGGCCACAAATCCACTGCCCTCAAGACTTGATCGGAAACCAGATTTCCATGTCGCCTTGCCCGGAAGCTGGGTCAAACGCTTCTCCATAGCGTTCAAAGGCTGGCGTTTGTGCGGCGCTGTAACCAGAGCGCGGATACCAGTCATTCCAGACGCTTGTTCGGGTCTGCGGCAATGTGGTGACGTCCCCATCATGCGCGAAAACCGCGTAGGTTTGCTCCGGCAGTTGCACCCGGTCGAGTTCCGGCGGAAGTCCCGAGAAACCGTCGACTTCAACAGCACACATATAGTCGGAAGAGTGGTCATCCGTCTCGCCGTATTGCAATCCGTATGTGACCGTTCCGATCTGGTTGGGGAGGCTGCCCAAATAGGGCCACAGGCGACGCCATTGTCGCTGGATCGCGCGGTCCGCTTCGTCGGGCGAGTGCTGTTGCCGGAAACCCGCGATGAACATCGCTTTGCCGATTTCTATTCTAGGTCCAGACAATAGCTTTGTGCTCATGGCATCGCGCCGAAGGTGCTCTACATGAGGGGCATCGACAACCGTGGTCATCGGCCAGTGTCTCCGCTGGTGACTGCTGCTGCGAATCCCGCATCGACTTTCCATTTAGGCCCACATTATGCCAGAAAATTGACGGCACCCAAATTCGCCCCGTCCGACGTTCCCAAATTATTTGAAACGTATGAAATCGCTATTGCGAATGGCTGATACATATGTTTCAAATTGCAAACGGACCGGTTCGAGACGAACCGACTGATAGATGGGCGCTGTCCCCGGTGCTACAGCGCTCTGAATGGACGCCAACATGAGTCATGTATTTCCCCGCAGCACAAAGGCCACCATACCAACCGTGGCGGCCGGAGAGGGCTGTTATCTGATCGATCGCGAGGGCAAACGGTATCTGGACGGATCCGGTGGCGCCGCCGTATCCTGCCTTGGCCACAGTGACCCGGATATTGCTGATGCAATAAAGCAGCAACTGGACAAAGTTGCTTTCGCGCATACCGGTTTCTTTACATCCGAACCGGCAGAGGCCTTGGCCGATCTTCTGATTGAAAACGCACCCGGCGATCTTGACAGGGTCTATCTCGTCAGTGGCGGTTCTGAGGCTGTGGAAGCCGCGATCAAACTGGCACGCCAGTACTTTTTGGAGATCGGGCAGCCGCATCGGCATCGCGTGATCGCCAGACGGCAGAGTTACCACGGCAATACGCTTGGGGCGCTGGCAACCGGCGGCAACGAATGGCGGCGTCAGCAATTTTCGCCGCTGCTGATTGAAACCTCTCATGTGTCACCCTGCTATCCCTATCGCGGCAAAGAGAATGGGGAGACTGATTTCGACTACGGTCAGCGCGTGGCCAATGAGCTGGAAAGTGAAATCGAGCGGCTCGGGGCAGACACTGTCATGGCGTTCGTGGCCGAACCGGTCGTCGGTGCGACCATGGGCGCGGTTCCACCGGTGGACGGCTATTTCAAGCGTATTCGCGAGATCTGCGATGCCCATGGAATTCTGCTGATCCTTGATGAAGTCATGTGCGGAATGGGCAGAACAGGATCACTTTTCGCCTTCGAGCAGGAGAGTATCGCGCCCGATATGGTGACGATTGCCAAGGGATTGGGGGCGGGATACCAGCCGATCGGCGCGATGCTCTGCAGTTCCAAAATCTACGACGCAATCGAGAACGGCACGGGCTTCTTTCAGCACGGTCACACCTATATGGGGCATCCCGTTTCCTGCGCAGCCGGTCTGGCGGTTATGCGAGCGTTGATCGAGCGCAACCTTGTTGCTCGTGTTCAGGAACAGGGCGACAAGCTTCAGACTGCCCTGGAACAGGTCTTTGGACAGCATCCCCACATCGGCGACATCCGTGGTCGCGGTCTCTTTCGTGGGCTGGAACTGGTTGAAGACCGCGAGGAAAAGAGGCCATTTGCACCCGAACGCGGTTTGAACAAGGCCGTGAAGAAGGCGGCTTTCGAATCAGGTCTTATCTGCTACCCCATGGGCGGCACGATCAATGGGCGCCTGGGCGACCACATTCTCCTGGCACCGCCATTCATCATATCCGACGAGCAGATCGACGAACTGGTTGGCAAACTCGAAGGTGCGCTGCGCTCGTCGATTTAGTCTAGCTGGATCAGGTCTCAGGCGGAGATTGGAAGGGCTGCCCGTTGTTGCAGGAGCGATGACAGTTGCTCCACATAGTCGTCCCAGCTGCTGTCCTGCAAATCTCGACTGGCTTCGCTGCGGAAACCCGATTGCTGAATGTGCAGCGTCGTGCCATCCGCACCGTCGTCAAAAGTAACGTCTATTTCGGTAATCTCGCCATCGCGATCCCACTCCCAAGTGTATCGCACGCGACGCTCAGGCTCGACGGCAAAGAACACACCCTCTGCGCGTGAGCATCGGTCTTCCATTTCGACGTAGAGGCGATAGTGGCCACCGACCGTGGGATTAATATCCGTGCGGGTTGCCGGTGGTATGACCGTATCCGGACACACCCAGGCGTCGTAGACATGGCCTGGTGGAAATGGCAGTTCGAAAAGCTTGTCCAGTTTCATGCGATCCTGTCACAGTGGTTGCTGTGTCGGCTGGTGTCTTCTTGACCCCTGCATAGCAAGACGCGGAACGAATCGTAGTTAACAAATTTTAACCCATTGAAATGATTTTGCAAATGAGCTCCGCCTGGCGCTTCGGCGTTTCGACATGTGGAGCCAAAGACTTGCCTACACATATCGCTCATTATCCGGTAACCCAATGAAATATATGCTTTATTTCGCAGGCCACTGTTGCGACGGGCAGATGGGTGTGCGACCCTTGTGACTGCTCGGTAAGGCGTGCAACATCGAAGGGTAGGGAGGGCGGAAAATGTGCGAACTTTTCGGGGTGTCCACGTCGATTCCGGTTCGGATTTTTTGCAGTCTGGAGGAGTTTTCCGATCATGGCGGCGGCTCCCATGCCAATCGCTCGGGTTGGGGTATTGCCTACTATGACGACAAAGACGTTCTGTTGGTGCGTGAGGCTTTGCCGGCGGCCGGGAGCCCCTGGATCAAGTTCCTGGAAACACACGGCCTTCGCAGTCATTGCACCATCGCCCATGTCAGGTATGCGAGCATTGGTGCACCCACACTGGTCAACACGCATCCGTTTCGGCGTGAACTGGGTGGCCGGATGCATGTCTTCGCGCACAACGGCAGTCTCCCGGATATAGACAAGCGCCTGCCGTTCGAGGGCATCGAGTTTCGTCCGGTTGGCGAAACGGATTCGGAGCATGCATTTTGCCTGTTGCTCCAGCGATTGGCCGTGCTTTGGCACAGCGCAGGTGGCGAGGTACCAACTCTAAGCGATCGTCTTGATGTTATCGGTCGCACCGCACAGGACCTTCGAGCTCTGGGTTCGGCCAATTTCCTTTACTCCGATGGCGATGCTTTATTCGCTCACGGCCACCGGCGGCGGTTCGAACAGAACGGTGTTTTCGGGCCAGCCCGTCCGCCAGGTCTCTGCCTTGGAGATACACGAGAAGTCGTGCAAGGGCTCGATATCCGCTGGCCGGTTGCCGAAACGAAGGGTGTCATGGTTGCCAGCGTGCCGCTGACCGATACAGGCTGGGAACCTCTTCCGGAGGGAACGATCCTGGCAATGCGAGATGGCGAGATCGTTGAACGAATCTGAGGATTGCTGCCAAGCGGACCTCTTCGCGCGTCGGCGGCGCGCAAGGTTACGTAATCGTAATGAAAAGGCCATGGTAAGGTCGCAATCGCCTCCCCATATCCAGGTCCAAGGGAGACGGACGGCTGTTGTCCGCTCGGTTTCTCTGGTGTCGCTGCTGGATCTTGGAGCAAGCAATAACAGCGAACAATAACTGCGCTACGTTGCCTCCAACGGAAAACGCGCAGTCAGGGTTCAGCAAAGTATAGGGCAGGCCAGCCGGTCTGCCCTTTTTCTTGGGCTTTCACATTCGCCGACGTCGGTATTGATCTCGTGAAGCATTTCGCAAACGCGGTCATCGGTGACGCCGCGCGAGTTGGTCCAAAACCGTTCTATCAAGGAAAATACAGGAAGCCCCGCAATGCACCAGACGGGCGGATCTCGATGCATCGCGGGGCTTAGAAAGCCCATGTCCGCGGAGCGGCCATGAAATTGGCTTTCTTTTCGAGGAACAGGTTTCCGCCTGCGCCGGTGCCATTGGCATCGCGCTGAATGCGGTGTTGCAGGTCAGCGCCGGAATCTCCTTCGATCAAACGAACGAGACCATCGGCGGTCTGAATTCCTTCTCGCTGCAACAGCGATTTGCTGTCTGTTCCGTTGCTTCTCATATCGGCGCGAATTGGGAGAAAACAATGTCTCGAAGATTAAATCTCAGTAAGTATTCCATTAAATTCCGGTAAGCTTTGGAACCCTTAAATCAGACTGTGTATCAGTCACTGCGTTCATGATATGTTCCTGTATCCCTTGGCGAGATGTGGAGAATAGAATGACCGGTAATCCTGGCTTTCGGGCCTGGACCGCGAAGGCGGTTGAACATCGTGTGCTCGAAGCTGCCGAAACGCTCATGTTGTGTCCCAGGGCCAACGGTCCAAGGCAGTTCGGATCCTCGATGCCCGAACCATTGCGGGATCAACGTGATGCCTATGCAGCGCAGACCGTCCGATACCGTCGGTGTCCGGACGCAGCGGCCATCGACCGAATGGAAGAGTGCTGGGACTGGATCAATGCTCTGGCAGATGAGCAAGATCGCCAACTGCTGTATGATTGGGCGAAGACCAAATGCGCTCGGGGCAGGTCATTGAAGGGCCTCGCAAAGCGTCGAGAATGCAACGGCCGTACCCTGCGGCGTGCAATCACGCGAATCTGCCTGGCGGTCGCCAACGATCTGAACAGAGCCCATAAGCCCAATTTGGGCGATGAGGCCGTTGCGGAGAATGTAGGGGGCACTGAGCCAAAGTCTGTTGAACATTGCGCGCCCTATTGGCGAGCCCCTGATGCCAAGGCCGGGATCGATCCAAGCCTGAGCAAAACTCGGTTGCTATAGGCTTCAGCGGACGCTGCTCCAAAAAATGTGATTTACAAATCCGTTATCAGCTCTTGTTGTGGCGGATTTGGTTCCCATATGAAAATCACGTCAACATGCAGGCGTTGGGTTATGAACTGAAGTACCCAAGCATATGATTTAGCATGGCTTTTTGAGAAAAGCGGAGTCAAGAAAATGGGTGTTAAGGCAACTGCGGCGGCAGCGTTGGCTGCCGGAGCGATAGCGGTTGGCGTTCTGACGGCTGCCAACTACGAGCCGGTCGCTGCCCAGTCCACGATCGGCTTCAATGCGGCCAATCTGTCGCAGGCTGATGGACTCGGACACTGGGTTTCTGTTTGCGAGGGTCAGGCACACTCCGAACCCTATGCGGGGGTTGGGTGCTACATGCAGTTTATTGACGTCGCTGAGCCTGGAAACCTGGACGGCTCCATTGCGGCATTTGTGATTCCCGAACGGAACGGGTTGCGGGTTGAATTCAACATCGCCGACGGACTGTCTTTTGAAAACGGCGAGTTCTATCTTGCCCGGGATGGTTTTCCGATATGGAACCTGCGCAAATATGATTGTCTGGAGTCCGGAGTATGCACTTTCTCCGGCCCGGCAGCCGAAGCGCTCGTGAATGCGTTTTCGGACAATGATGGCCACGAACTGGAAATGCGCATTCATTATACGGATTCCAGTGGCAGCGAACATGACCGGTCTTGGCCTATGCTGTCCTTTGCCAGCGCATATGATGGCTTCAACGCCCAAAGGATCGAATCTTCCGACATGTGATTTACAAGATGCAAAAGCTACGCATTAGAGCCTGCCCGTGTGGCAGGCTTTTTTGCGTTCAGGCCGAACCAAACCGTAGGTTGCTTTGACCGGATATGGCCTGTCGAAAATTGTCTATCGCTAGCGAGGCCGGCGCGCAAAGTCGTGTGCAGTGGACCTTCAAGGGGACTTGGGTTGAAGATCTACAACTCGAACCCGCAGAAGTTTGTTGTGGATAGGGGCTTGGCTTTGACAGCAGGTGTCGAAAAATTCTGCAAATCACCGTAGTGTTCCGGTCAAATTATTCAGAATGGGATTAGATCGTGTTGTAATCCCAATGTGACCATAATTTATTGGTAAGTAATGCATGAAAATGCTAAGGTATTCTGCAGAAAAGTAAACTTTCGTGAAAATTCAAAATATAGATTGGTTAGCCCGAGATTCAGAGACATTGTTTTGGGAGCACCATCATGTATATGAAGACTGAAGCGCTGCCCTGGAAGGATGAATAGGAATGTCTACAGAGAAAGCGAATTTGGGTAAGGACCCAGTGAGAGACGAACTCCTGGTTGAGCTCACGGCCGACGTTGTAGCCGCCTATGTCAGCAATAACGTGATACAGACGGGTGATTTGCCCGGACTGATTGCCAATGTGCATGCCGCTCTCGGAACCACCGCACAGAGCGAGGGTGAAGGCACCGAGCCTGCCGCGAAACCGGCCGTCAGCGTGCGCAAATCGGTTCAAGAGAACGTACTCATCTGCCTTGAGTGTGGTCAGAAGTTCAAATCATTGAAGCGTCATCTGATGACCTATCACGGCCTTACACCGGAAGCCTACCGAGCAAAGTGGGATCTCCCGGCGAGTTATCCGATGGTCGCCCCGGCCTATGCAGAGAAACGCTCCCGCTTAGCCAAAAAGATGAAGCTCGGCCACAAACGACCCAACTGACGGCAAGTATTGAATCCCGGCGCTCGGCGCGCTGCCGACTGGTAGCGGCCTAGGGCCGTTCGACCGCAGAGGCCAATCGCTCCTCGGCGATGCGATCTGCGATGTCCGTTGTGGTTTTGTTTTCACTCTCGGCTTGAGCAAAGATGGTGGCCAGCGTTTGGCCTATCCCGCGTACATTTGTTTCCAAAGCGGTGTCACTCACCTGATCTCCGGCCAGGCAGATCACGCCTCCCGCATTGATCACATAGTCGGGTGCATAAAGGATGCTGCGCTCCATGAGAGCCACTCCGTGCCGGCCTTCGGCCAGCTGATTGTTGGCAGCCCCGGCGACAATCGGTGCTTCCAGGTCGGCGATAGTGTCGTCATTGATTATCGAACCGAGCGCACAGGGGGCAAACACATCGGCTCGGACACGATGAGCGTCTGCCGGATCGACCGTTTCGACTCCGAACTCGCGCACCGCGCGCCTTACCGCGTCGGCATTGATGTCGGAAACAACCAGTTTGGCGCCAGCCTGATGCAGAAGACGAGCGAGGGCAAAGCCGACATTCCCCAGCCCTTGAACCGAGATAATCCGACCTCGAGGATCGCGGTCGGCAAAAGCATGGTCAAGCGCTGCCACGATCCCGTGGTAGACCCCAAGCGCGGTGTAGGGTGAGGGATCGCCCCTGCGGGTCTGGGAGGTTCCCCGAACATGTTCGGTTTCTCGAGCGATGACTTCCATGTCGGCGGGGGTCAAGCCGACATCCTCACCGGTGATGTAAATTCCGCCAAGCTGATCGACGTGACGGCCGAACGATGCCAACAACTCCGAAGTTTTGTGTTTGCCGGGGTGGCCGAGAATCACAGCCTTGCCGCCGCCAAAATCCAAGCCGGCTACCGCGTTCTTGTAGGTCATGCCATGGGACAGCCTGAGCGCGTCGTTCAAGGCGTCTTCCAAGCTGTCGTAGGGCCACATTCGGCATCCACCCATGGCAGGGCCGAGACGAGTATCATGAACCGCGATGATGGTTGATAGACCAGTTTCCGGATCATTGCCGAAAATGACCCTCTCGTGATCGCGATACTCGGGGTGGTCGACCTTGGTACGGTGTATTTGGTTCAGGGTTTCTTGCGTTGAGACCTGCATTGCCGCGCTCCTTGCGCACAAACAATCTCCAAGCCGGTTCAAAACCGGTCCTCACAGACTATATGCGTATGCGGTATTTTCATTTAAAGCGACGAGACTTGCACAATTCAGTGATGTCCGTTGTTTCGGCATTCATAGATTTCTAAGCGATGGAATATTTTCTATGAAATCCAAGAACTTGCTTTGGTTTTTTGGATAGAGCTGGAAACGTCGGGCCAAGAGCAGCATGAGCCTGCGGTTCAGGCCAACAGCAGTTAGGCCAGCGGATCCGGAAACGCAAACATCGACGGAATTTGGGCAGAGCCAGCGATACAACTGACGAAACCGACGCGAAGCCGGCTCGCATCCTATTAGCTCCAATCCCGCCCCGTATTGTTTCCCTGATCCATCAGAAAAGGGTGCACCGAGAATTCGGCGCAGACTTGGAATGAATAGTGCCAAATATGGCCGTTTGACGACCTTGTCATGAAACCGGATTAGATCGTGGGCAAATCAACGAACGCTCCGGTACAGTTGTTTGACCGCCAGAAAGCTGCACATAATCGGCCGCACATCGCGGCGATTCCCAGGAGGTGGGTCAATGACCAGAGCGGCAATCGGACTGTTGTCTGGGGTTGTTTTGCTGTTTGGCGGAACCATTCATCTCTTGGCACAGACGCAAGATAAGACCGCTCCAAGTGTCGTGGTAGCGACGGTAGAAGAGAAAGTCGCGGAGGCCGGCACCAGTTACGTCGCACGTGTTTCGGCGATCACCACGGTGAACCTTCAAGCCCGTGTCACGGGTTTTCTGGAGAAGCAGAATTTTGAGGACGGCTCGTTCGTCAAGGCGGGTGATCTTCTCTATCAGATCGAGAAGGCTCCTTACCAGGCCAGCGTCGCGCAGGCAAAGGCGGATGTTGAAGGAGCCGAGGCAACGCAAAAGAACGCTGAGTTGTATCTCGATCGACAAAAAGTGCTTCATAAACAAGGCGATGTGCCGCAGTCGACGGTTGACGCAGCGGTTGCTGCTCTCGGGGTCGATCAAGCTGCGACCGCCAAAGCCAAAGCGGAGCTGCAGGCGGCGCAGATCGACCTGAACTACACCGACATCTTCAGCCCGCTAGATGGTCGCATTGGAATCAGCGCCATCGATACCGGCAACGTTGTTGGCCCCGACAGCGGCGTCCTTGCGACAATCACCAGCGTCGATCCAGTCCACGTGGTTTTTTTCATCAGCGAAGTTGAGCTGCTGGACGAACAGCGCAAGGGTTTAATTGCCGGCAATACATCGTCACTGAGTGCCAAAATCACTCTCGCTGACGGAAAATACTACGGAGAAGTCGGAACGGTCAGCTACGTCGATATTGTCGTGCAGCAGGCCACCGACACGATCAAACTGCGGGCCACTTTCGCCAATCCGGACGCTGCACTCATACCGGGGCAGTTCGTGACCATTCAACTCGAAGACCCTAACGCAAAGCCCGTTATCACTGTGCCACAGGCGGCGTTGCAACTCGACAAGGATGGACATTTTGTCTTTGTGATTGACGACAAGGATATTGCTGAGCGACGCGATGTGACCCTCGGCGCCCAGCTTGCCGGCAATTGGATTGTGGAGAAGGGCCTAAAGGCTGGAGAGCAGGTGATTGTCGAAGGGCTGCAGAAGGTTCATGAGGGCGGTCAGGTCAAACCGCATGCGGTCGAGGGCCAAAAGCAGGGATGATCTCCGACTATTTCATCGATCGACCCAAATTCGCGATTGTTATCGCGATAGTCACCGTCATTGTTGGCCTGATCGCCATCCGACTCATCTCGGTTTCGCAGTATCCCGATATCGCGCCGCCCGAAGTCTATGTTTCAACGAGCTATCCGGGTGCAAACGCAGCGCTGGTTCAAAAGGCGGTGGCAACACCGCTGGAAGAGCAGATCAATGGCGTCGAGGGCATGATCTACATGTCCTCATCAAGCGGAAATGACGGCAGCTACGGGCTCAGAGTAACCTTCGAAATAGGCACCGATCCTGATATTGCCGCGGTCAATGTTCAAAACCGCATAGCACTCGCCAATCCGGTTCTTCCCGCCTCCGTTTTGCAGCAGGGGGTTCAAACGTCGAAGCGGTACGGCGACATGATGCTGGTCATCAACCTGCTGTCGCCCGACAAATCTCGGGACGCGTTGTTCTTGAGCAACTACGCTACCGACTTCGTCCAGGATCCGCTGAGCCGAATTGACGGGGTGGGAACGGTCAGTCAGTTGGGTGCGCTGGAGTACAGCATGCGTGTCTGGATGCAGCCGCGAAGGATGGCTGCTCTCGGCATCACCGCAAGTGATCTTTCGACCGCAATAGAAAACCAGAATGTAGAGGCTGCGGCCGGGCAGGTCGGTGCGCCGCCTTTCGGGAGCACTCGGCCCGATTTTCAGTTCACACTGGAGGCAAAGGGGCTTCTGGACACCGTGGAGGAGTTCGAGAACATCATCGTCTCTTCCAACACGGACGGATCGCTGGTCCGCTTGAAGGATATCGCCCGGGTCGAACTGGGCGCGGAAAACTACTCTGCCTCTTCGAAATACAACAACCAGGAAACAGCGGCCGTCGCCATCTACCAGGCAAGCGGAGCCAACGCCCTTCAAGTTGCCGATCAGGTCTTTGCCGAACTGGAGAAACTGGCCAAGAAGTTCCCATCGGGGGTCAGCTACGAGATCGCCTATGACGTAACGACATCCGTCAGGATCTCGATCGACGACATAATTTTTACGCTCGGAATGACCGGATTGCTGGTAATCGGCGTTACCTTTCTGTTTCTGCTCAGCGCTCGTGCGATACTCATTCCCGCCATAGCAATCCCGGTGTCGCTTTTGGGCGCCGTCGCGATGATCTATCTGATCGGCTTCAGCGCCAACATGATTACGCTTTTGGCCATTGTTCTGGCCATTACACTGGTCGTCGACGACGCCATCGTGATCATCGAGAACACCGAACGCATCATGGAAGAGGAGGGGCTCGATCCGCGGGAGGCAACGCGCAAGGCCCTTCACCAGGTGACGCGGCCAATTGTTGCGACGACTTTTGTCCTGGCAGCGGTATTCGTGCCGGTGTGCTTTTTTCCTGGGATCACGGGGAAGATCTACCTGGAGTTCGCGCTGACAATCGTCTTTGCGTTTGCGCTATCAGCCATCAACGCGCTGACACTGGGACCTGCCCTGTGTGCCAGCCTGCTTAGTCGGTCGACCGGTAAACCGGCCGGGCCGTTGCGCCTGATACCACGCCTCACGGAGAGCGTACGAGATCTTTATGCCAGGGTGGTTGGATTTCTGCTGCGACACATGGCCTTTGCGATGGTGATCGTACTCGCTTTCGCCGCCGGCACGGTTTACATGTTTCGAACCATTCCAACCGGGTTTCTGCCGACTGAAGATAATGGTGTTCTGATTGCCAGTATTCAGTTGCCTGACGGCGCATCGCTGTGGCGCACGCAGGCTGTGCTGGAAAAGGTCACCAACATTGCGCAGGCTACTCCGGGGATCGAAACCGTAACCACGGTTTCCGGTTTCAGCGTCATCACAGGGTCGCAATCAAACGGCGGCATGGCGATATTGCGCCTCGAGCCCTGGGACGAACGAAAGACCCCCGAACTGCAATGGCAAAGCATCGTCGCCAATCTAAGATCCGGAATCAACGCGCTGCCTGAGGCGACAGGGTTCGTGTTTCCGATCCCATCAATCCACGGCCTGGGGTCGACTGGGGGCATTTCCGCTCAACTGCTCAACTATTCCGGCGATGATGTCGACAAGTTGGAGGCCGCCAAGAACGCCTTCCTGACAGCCTTGAACGGTCAAACCGAATTCAGCCAGGTCAACAGCAGCTTTTCTGCAAATTCGCCACAGTACTTTCTTTCGGTCGACCGCGATCGCGCAGAGACCCTGGGCGTCGATATCAGTGATATCTTCACAGCGCTGCAGGCGCATCTGAGCTCGCTCTACGTCAACAACTTCATCAAGGATGGCCGCGTTTACTGGGTGGTGATTTCGGCAGATGCCGACTACCGCAATTCTCTGGAGAACATCGAGGACATCTACGTCAAGAATGCCGATGGCGACAGTTTTCCGCTGCGGGCGCTGATCAGCCGGCAGCCGACGCTCGGGCCAGAAACGATTGAGCGCTACAATCTGTTTGAAGCTGCATCAATCAGCGGGCAACTGCCGGACGGGGTGAGTTCCGGAGAGGCGATAGCCGCCATGCAGGCGATCGCCGACCAAACGTTGCCAGACGACTTCGGCATAGCCTGGACCGGCGTCACGTTGCAGGAAGTCGAGGCCGGAGCATTGGTGACCTACATATTGGTGCTTGCTGTCCTCTTCGCCTACTTGTGCATGGTCGCCCAATATGAGAGCTGGACCCTGCCGATGTCGGTTATGGCATCAACGATCTTTGCTGTTTTCGGGGCGCTGCTCCCGCTGACCTTTGTCGCATCGCTCGACAACAACATCTACACTCAAATCGGTATGGTGTTGCTGATCGGGCTAGCTGCGAAAAAAGCGATCATGGTGGTCGAGTTTGCGAAGGAGGCTCGCGAGAACGGGGCCGATATCCACGAAGCTGCCATAGCCGCAGCCAGACTGCGCTTTCGCCCCGTGACGATGACCGGATTGTGCTTCATCGTCGGGGTACTTCCGCTGGTGCTGTCGAGCGGGGCTGGCGCAGCCGGTCGAATGTCCATCGGGTACCCGGTCTTTTTCGGTATGATCATCGACAGCACGGTCGGTCTGCTCATGATCCCGGTCTTGTATGCCTTCTTCCAGACGTTGCGCGAAAGGGTACGGGCCCGGTTCAGGCCGGGTCGCAAGCGTGAAAGCGCTGACGCGAGTTGATCTGCGCCCGGCCTGTGAGAACGCTTTCGCGCGGTAACCCACGACAAGGCGAGACCAAGGGCTTGTCAGGGTTTTGCGATAAAGGTCTATTCTATCGCCGACACAGGTGCGTTTTCACAGGCAGGAGCCCGCCATGAACAATCGCTTTCGCAATCTCGTCTTCGGATTGGCCTTTGCGATCATGGTTGGCTACGTCCTGCGCATCGGTAAGCCGATCTTCATTCCGGTCATGGCCGGGGTGATTTCGGTCTACGTCCTGTCCACCGCCGCCACGAGCCTGGGACGCGTTCCAGTCATCGGTTCACTTATCCCATTGTGGTTACGCCACGTCGTCGCCCTGCTGGTTTTTGTGCTGTTTTGCGTGGTCATGGTTTTGCTGTTCGCAGCCAACATCCAGCAGGTCATCGCTCTTGCGCCCCGATACCAGGAAACGCTTCTCGCCTTCGTCACGGAGATTGCGACGCTCCTGGGTGTCGATGACGAACCATCCTGGGCCACGATTCGCAACCTTGTGCTGGGCGAAATCGATTTGCAGAAGCTGGTTGGAACCACTGTAACGTCTGTCTCCTTCCTGGGTGGTCAGGTGTTCGTCGTGTTCCTCTATGCCAGCTTCCTGATGGCCGAGCGTCTTCATTTCAGCCGCAAAATCGTCATTGCCGCCGGCACCCAGGCTGACGCAAAACGGGCAATGGAAGTGGTCGGTCATATCAACCAGCGGATCGGCGAGTATCTGACGGTCAAAACCCTTGTTAACATCATGCTTGGCCTGATCAGTTACATCGCCATGCGGGTGATCGGGGTTGATTTTGCTGGTTTCTTTGCGGTGACAATCGGCTTTCTGAACTACATTCCCTATGTTGGTTCCATGGTCGGTGTGGCATTCCCCGTATTGCTGACGGCTGCGCAGTTTGGTTCGATCGATACGATTCTCATCGTCCTGATCAGTCTGACTGCCTCACAGATTTTCATCGGCGGGTTCGTTGAACCGAGGATGTTCGGACGGTCACTGAATCTGAGCCCGTTCGTCGTGCTGGTGTCGCTGACCTTCTGGTACGCTCTCTGGGGACTCGCTGGCGCAATCCTCGCCGTGCCCATGACAGCAGCTGCCGTTATCGTTTTCTCTGCTTTTCAGCCGACCAAGCCGTTGGCCGTCCTGCTGTCGCAAGACGGTCGGGTAGCTTTCAACGACGAGGAGGCGACATCGCCCGGTGCCGCGACGGAAACCAAAAAGGCCTAGAGTATCCGTTTTGCTCAAGCGGTTTTAGGTTCCCACATTCTGTCGGCCTTGATCAGGGCGTTTGCGAGCTCGATCAGCTTCCGCATGATGGCCGTCAGGGCGACCTTTGGTGGTTTTGCGGCCTTGATCATGGCTGCGTATTTGTCCTTCAGATCGGGATTGAAGCGGATGGCGACCAGCGCCGGCATGTAGAGAGCATCGCGCAGGTATTTGCGGCCACCTTGTATAAAGGCCTTGCCTTTCCACTTCCCCGATTGGCGTGTCATGGGTGCCAGGCCGGCCAGTGCGGCGGCCTGCTTCTTGCCGAGCGTGCCGATCTCGGGGCACTCGATGAGGATCGCCGCGGCAACCACGTCGCCTATGCCGCGGATCGAGCGCAGGATGGCATAGGCTCTTGCGCGTTTCGCAGACGCTTTCAGCCGGATTGCGATTTCGCCTTGAAGCGCGATGAGCTGGCGTTCGACCTGGGCGAGCCGCGCCTTGGTGTGACGCCGGGTCATGGCCAGGGTCTGCGTCTTCAGGCGGTTCTTCAGGCGGGTGCGGTCCTTGACGAGCGCCGTGCGGGCAATCTGCAACTCCTTGAGTTCACTCTGACCTTCAATGGCGGGCCTGTCAGGTACCAGATCGAGCGCCGCGCCCATCTGCGCCAGAACGCGCGCATCCACCTGGTCGGTCTTGGCCCGGGTGCCGCTCGCCTGGGCAAAGCGGCGCGCCTGTAGCGGGTTGACCTTGACCAGTGGCAGCTTGCCGGCCAGGGCCTGTTCGAAACGGCCGTGATAGGGGCCGGTTGCTTCATAGATCAGCAGATGCGGTTGCCTGTCGCCGATCCAGCGCTTCAATGCCCTGAATCCGGCCGGGTCGTTGGTGAACCGGGCCGCAGCGCCGGTGGCGCAGCGGTGCACGTCCAGATGGTCTTTCGAGATATCGATGCCGATGCTATCCTTCATGGTCTTCGTCATGTCCTATGCTTGTCGTAGAGGGCTTTCGAGCCGCTCTGTATCCGTTCAGGCCTCATGCGAAGACGATGGCTGATCAAACTCTAGCGCGGTCCACAACGACCAAGCCGTCTACGATCCGGCCACCGCCACTGCACGCCATGTTGAGGTGGCGTGCGGTGGCTCATTCCTCGCACGATGGCCGGGAAAATCATAAGACAAGCCTATCATGGTTAGAATGAAGCAATTCTGTTTGTGGCCGGCGAGGCGATCCGCGAGGAAGGAGCGCAGCGCGATGCCGGAGGCATCTCGTGAGCATCCTGACACTGCGGGCGTCCGCCGACCGCAAACCCGAAGGGCCGGGCGCATTTGCGCCAATTCCTTCGCTCAAAGCCTCGGCCGGGCTACCAGCCCGACCTGCGTTTTGAGCTCGACCTTGACGCAAATGCACCTCGGCAGAATGGTTCAATTTGGCCAGGACAGGCTTGTCTTATGATTTTCTTTGTCCATGAGCGAAAATGGACCGCCGCTCGACGAGGGCAAACTCGCCTGCGGCGGCAGGGGACGGATCGGTGATAGGCTGGCCGTTTGAAGGGCCGAGTTAGAGTGCGATCACCCCTGTCTTTTCCATGCAGCCTGAACGGATACCTGAGCCGCAAAGCTCGAATGACAAGCATAGGACACGGAAAAGATGACACAGCTTACCATCGGCATCGATGTTTCAAAAGACACGCTCGACGTTTGTCGGCTGCCGGATCATACACATCATCGCTTCGCTAACGACAGGGTCGGGATTTGCGCTCTGATCCGGTGGATCGGCGCCACACCTGTTGACCGCATCGTTTTCGAGGCTACCGGTGCCTATCACCGTGTCCTGGAGCGTAGTCTGTCGGACACTGGCCTGCCGCTATGCAAGGTCAACCCGTGGCAGGCGCGCCGTTTTGCCGAAGCCCGGGGCACACGTGCCAAGACCGATAAGATCGATGCCGCTATGCTGGCCGCCTATGGCGCGATGCTGCGGCCTAAACCACACGAAGCAAGGAGCCAAGCCCTCGTGACCTTGGGAGAATTGACCATGGCGCGCCGTGCCCTGGTCAAGGACAGAACAGCAACCAAAAACCGGTTGCATGTGCTCACTGCAACGTTGCTAAGGCGTCAGGCCACGCAAAGGCTCAAACAGATCGAGCTCCATATCAAGGCCATCGACAGCCAATGCAGAGAGATCATTGAGGCTGATCCCACATTGCGGAGCCGCCACCGCGTACTGACCTCCATTCCCGGCCTCGGCGACATCACCATCGTCACCTTGCTTGCCGAGATGCCTGAGTTGGGCTCAATGGACAAACGCCGCGCAGCAAGCCTAGCTGGCTTGGCCCCAACAACCCGACAGTCCGGGAAATGGAAGGGCAAGAGCTTCATACAAGGCGGGCGCGCAAAACTCAGGCAGGCACTCTATATGCCCGCCCTCGTCGCCATCCGCTTCAATCCTGTGCTCAAAGCCAAGTATCGGCAACTCATAGAAGCAGGGAAGCCGCCAAAGGTCGCGATCACCGCAATCATGAGAAAACTCATCACAATCGCAAACGCACTCGTCAGAGACGGCAGACTGTGGAATCAACTGCCAACTTTGACTTGATCAGAACGGATACTCTAAGCCAGTCACTCAGGTGGACTGGGTTGGATATCAGGGATCTGCCGTTTCTTCCGCTATCTCGGCGCGGACGATTGACTGGATGACGGAAATCGTGCGGTCAAGGTTGTGGCGACTGTTGCCATCGGAGAAGGTGGCGCCATCCAGGTAGCCGCCCGGTCCGTTGTGGCCCATACCCGGCATCGCGATCTTCTGAAACTTTCCCTGTTTGCGAGCGAGGTTCCAATAGGAACTTCCGAAGAGCCGCCAGCGGTGGATGAAGAATATTCCGCCGAGGCGTGCCACCTTATCTATGGAGCCTTCGATATGGACGAGCCGGTCAAGTGCGGCCAATCCGGCGTGGGAAGACAAAACGCCTCCCAGTGAGATCAGGGTCAGGCGACTGCGAAACGCGGATTGCAGGAAGGGTGCGGCGCCCAGTGATATTTCCGCACCGCCGCTGTAGCCAAGCAGAATGATCGGTTTGTGGACCGCCTCGGTGTATCCGCGGGCCACCAGCTTGTCATGCATGGTCTCATAGGTGCCGGCGCTATAAATGGGGCCGTATCGGCCGTCGGCTGCCACCAGCACCTGAAACATGTTGCGAAGCCGGATCAGTGTCTTCGTGACCAGAGCCCGATGACGCCCGAGAAATCGCCAGAAACGGGCAAAAATCCGCTGACCGTTCAACGGGATACCGGCTGGCGAATAGGGGAAGAAATTGTCGATGACAGTGACCTCGGGAAGGGCACGTTTGAGCTCCTGGAGAAACTCGCGCTCCATTTCCGGGTGAACATCGCCGGCCATGGTGCCGATTCCGGTGACGTAGAAAAGGACGGCCTTCCCAATTGGTGTGGTAGGTGCCGGTGCCTGCACGTCTTGCTTGCCGGTGTTTTCGGATCCCTCATCCGGGTTGGCGGTCCAGCGGGACCACCAGGTCATGGCCTCGAAGGGAGCCGTAATCAGCGATATGAACAAGGTGGCACCGAGCACCAGGAGCACGCCGAAGAAAAGCTGCTGCAGATCGGTCACCGGCTCTTCACCTTCTGCTTGACGAAATCGAGTATCTGGTTCGATGAAAAGCGAGAAATCTCGCGACTGGCATAGAGGAAACCGCCACTGCGGGCAGATCGACTGCGCGTGAAGAAAAGTCTCTCGAGCAAGAGCGCCAGTGCCCACCCGGACAGGGCACAGACTGCAGCCGGTAGAAACGGGACCTGGGCGCCATAGAACATGCCGAACATCATGTTGAGGCTGGTCCAGCCATAGAGGCCATAAAGAATGATGATCCCGATACTTGGGAGGACCGCGAGAAAGCCGAAAATCAGCGGCGCAGTGGCAATGAAAATGATCGACATGAAGTTCAGCGGAGAAATCGGCATGTTGAAGAGCAATCGAGCCACCAGAACAGACATGGCAATCCAAAGCCCAAGGCGCACGGTTAGCGACACACCGCCGAACACCAGTCCAAGCACAAAGCCAATGGGCGAGGCCGACACCAGAAACAAGGCGAAACACTGGCCGAGCAACACCGACATGCCCGCCACGAAAACGATGATGATCGACGCCAGGCGGCTCTGGTCGTCCATCAGCGAGGTGTCGTAAACGGCTGGATCGAAGCTGAGGGCTCCGCCGATCAAAGTGTCTAGCTGCCGAAACAGTTCAGACCAGTCCATTGCACCGTCTTGAATATCGCAGGAGGCGTTGTTCAGAAGCTGGCGCATTTTTGCGACAAACACAATGCCGTCGGGGTTCGGGGAACGACCTCTGCACTGGATCGACACCCGCGTGTCGGCCACAACGAAGGATTGTGTAAGTTCGCTGTTTGTTCTAAAGGCTTGTTGCAATCAGGAGGGTGTGGTGATGACCGATCAGAAAGAAAAGTTTTTGCAATTCAGAGCCATGCACGAAAGTGACGGAGCATTCGTTGTCCCCAATCCGTGGAACGCCGGCTCTGCACTGATTCTCCAAAGCCTGGGATTTGAAGCGCTGGCGACCACATCTGCCGGTCTGGCTTTTTCGATCGGTGTTCGCGATTCGCAACTGACCATCAGTCGTCAGGAGATATTGGAGAATGCACGGGAAATTGTGGACGCCAGCGAGTTGCCGGTGACGGCTGATCTGGAAGGTGGTTTCGGCGATGCGTCGGAGGATTGCGCCGAGACGGTTCGACAGGCAATGGACATCGGCCTGGTCGGAGGCTCGATTGAGGATGCAAGTGGCGTTTCCGGTCATCCGATCTATGACTTCAACCATGCGGTCGAACGGGTCGCAGCGGCGGCCGAAGCCTGCACCGGCAAACCCTTCCTGCTGACCGCAAGAGCGGAGAATTACCTCTACGGTCGCCGCGATCTCGACGATACCATCGCACGGCTGCAGGCTTTCGAGGGGGTCGGGGCCGATGTGCTTTACGCTCCTGGCCTTCCGGATCTTGAAGCAATTCGCACGGTCTGTGCTTCGGTTGGCAAGCCGGTGAATGTGGTTATGGGATTGTCTGGTCCATCATGGTCCGTTGCGCAACTGGCTGAAGCGGGTGTTAAACGTGTCAGCGTCGGCGGGTCATTCGCTCGGGCGGCTTTGGGCGGGTTTCTGCGCGCCGCCAATGAAGTTCGGGAGCAGGGGACGTTCAGCTATGCGGTTGAGGCGTTGCCGGATTCCGAAGCCCGCCGATACATGCGAGCCAGACGACTGTAATCTAGCTGCTGTCTCGAATCTGGGGACCGCCGGACCAATATGCAGAGCGGCCAGATCCGGATTAGGTATTCAAAAGCAGCGGGTTGATGCACGAACCCCTGCAGAGGCGTGGTGCAGTCAGGGTCTAGCCTATGATGCTGACCGAAAACGTCCTATTGTTCAAATCGCATTGCTAGCGTGGCGCGATGCGTGCTGCCGCAGCAAACATCTCCCGAATTCGCTTTTCCTCAATCGGAGCATCGACACCGGCATTCGATCCGGTATGGTTGTGCTCTTGAGTTTTGCTTGTTTCGTGGGTGTAGAACTCAAAGGACATTTCGATAGATGACCAAGATCCCGATGGTCGCGGGGCGCGACGACGCGAGCGTCCAGGTACCGGCAACCGGGGAAGAATTGTCGGCGCCGCTTTTGCGTGACGCGGTTGTGCAAGCCGCCATACGGGCAGGAGACGGGGACCTCGTAGAATTCCTGAGACGGCAGGCGGTCAAGAACCCGAGTGCATTTCTAACGCTTCTGGGAAAGGTGCTGCCGATGCAGTTGACCGGTACCGATGGCGAGCTTGTCAAGACAAGGATCGTGTTTGAGATCGTCGACCCCGCTCGCCCGAAAACCCGAAATCAAAGTGATATTGCCCCGCCCGAAACGTAGCTGAACGGAGCCGCAGCTACTGCGCGAGCATCGGATGTCTGGAATGGCCGAGCGGCCGTAGAGAACGCCTCAGATCGAACAAATACCAAGGAGCACTACGATGGATGGCAACCAACGGGCGCTGGTGGAAGCCCTATTGCGCAAACAGTTGCCTGGCCTGTTCGCAAACGTTCAATCATCAACCGAACCCCCCAGGCGCAAGCCCATTGCCGAACGAGTTGCCAATAGTCCGCGGACAGCCTCTGTAATGAGTGCATTCACCAACGCTGGAAAACAGATCGCGGAAGAAACGTGGAGTTTCGTGACGCTCCCCGGGGATGTGTGGCGCGGCAGATATTATCTGCCGCCAATGGGGACACCGGGCATAACAGAAGATGATGGCTACAACGTCTACCGGGATGGAGAGTTCATCGGAAACCGGCTTCTCAATGAGCAGGAATATTTCAATCGTACTCTCGGGCTTGGGAGCAATGTGACTGGTTCAACAATTGCCGCTACAGCGATGCGCGGTCCCATCGCTGTGACGTCAAACGTTCTGGGAATGGGTGGCAAGTCGAGACGGAACAAGCCAGGGGGGCGCGGCAAAAAAAGCTTGCTTCCTAAACACGAACCACCTCCGCCCAGTCAGACGCAAGACCTGGGAAGTCCCAAACTCAACAGCCGAGCGCAAAGGCAGGCTGCGCGAGAGGTGAAGTGGACCGAGAACATTCCGATCTCCAGGAGTTTCGTTTCACAAACATCTGCAAGAAACTCCGACTATGTTCCACTCGGGCGGCAACAGACTTACAGAGATGCCAACGGCCAGCCAAAATCTATTCAGCGAGCAGATGATATCGAGGGTGAACACAAAGGGATCCTCCAAATTGAGGGGGGCGCTGTCAAAACAGAACCGGACAACCCTGAAATCCTGCAAATCGACAAATTTGGCCGACCGAAGCTGAAGAACTCAAAAACCAGAAGGAATATATTTGACTAAATGATATATGGTGGTGTCGATTTCTTGTGGGTGCAAAAAGATGAAGAGCGTAAAGCAAAGACTGAGGGAATTGCAATTCGTAAAGAATTACGAACCTGAAATTGAAATATTGAATGCTGCCGCAGTGCAATTGAAAACAGTTTTGACACCCGTTGAATCCTATAGCGATAAATTGTCAAAGGCTAATTTTTTTAAAGGTTCGGGCAATATCAAAAATACATTTTTCGATCACGAAGGTGAGTTTTGGAGTGCTCTCGATAGCCGTATCAAGCTGATACATTCAGCGGAGATTTACGTGTGCGCCTGGGATGTTTTGGAGAACATATCTCCAATCAAACTCCCAAAGGCGCAATTGCTGGATTTCTTACGCTTGATGTTCACCCGCGGTGAAGACGACTTCTCGATTGGCGGACCGGGGTTCCCAACAATGTACGTCGGCAGGGATTCACTGACTGAGGATGGCGGTCGGTACAGCTATTCAATTGGCTTTGCCGGCGATATGCTCCCTGAAGCTGACGACGAGTTACGCTAAGCATCCCAACAACAAAAGCCGAGGCCTGAAGTCTTCACTCGGTGAAGCTGCGGCCGAGGGAATGCAACGATAAAAGAGAGCTGATTGCGATCTCGCGTGGCGCACCAAAGCTCGTATGCCACGTCTTCTTTTGTGGCGAGTGAACAAGTGGCTTCCGAACTTGAAAGTCGATATAAACGTTGAAAAAACAAGGTGTTGTATTGAGGCTGGACTGTACGGGTTCCCGGCAGCACGAGTTGTGGCATAGCGGCCTGTCCGACAATCCCGTATAACAGTCTCAACAACGATATCATCCCCTTTCTGCGATCGGCGTCCAGCAACACTTGATATCGTTCCAATCCGCGGAAACCATCACATTCAGGACCATGACTTGTCGTGGTCCGCGCTCGCACTTGCGCGGGAGTTTCATGTCAAGACTCTTCGGGACAGATCAGCGTGAGGCGGATTTCGCCAAGAGAGGGGTGAATGTACACCATGGCATCATCGGTTGAGGTTCCGTCGTAGTAAAACTCGGCGGGAACTTTTTGTCCCTTCTCGTCAAGTCGAAAAGAGCAGGCAAGCCCAGTTCCGCAGCCCCGCATGCCCAGTATTTCACCGTTGAAGCGAAGTGTGTCGCCATCGGAGTACACGACAAATGTAAAGTCGTTGTTCGCGTATATTTGAGAACACAGCTCTTGGGCCTGGGTTGGCGTCGCACACAGCAACACTGCCACCATACAAATCTGTCTCATTGGGTGACTCCATTGATTTGCCCGATGCAACTATAAGGAATGTTGAATTGAAATACAACCATGACGATATCGCAGCGTTGGCCGCCGCTGTGTATGGTGAGGCTCGATCGGAGCCAAGAGTGGGGCAGGATGCGGTCGCTCACAACATCCTCAACCGCGCGAGGATAGCGGATGCAGAGATCGCCGACGTCGTTTACGGTTCACTTCACCCGAAGTACGGGCAGTACTCCTTTGCAAATCCGGGAAGTCACCAAAAAACGATATCCAACGCTCCTCGGGTAGATCCCAAAGGCTGGGATGCTGCAATTCAGGTCGCGTTGGAGGCCGTGGAAGGCAAATCACAAGATCCAACGGATGGGGCAACTCACTATTTCAATCCGAAGATCGCCAGCAACGAAGCCAAAACCTGGTCAAAAAGCTTGATCAGCAAAGGTGATATTGGAAACCATTCCTTCTTCAAGGATACGGATGCAGGGACAAAGTCCGTCGTGCGCAGAGCTGCAAGGTCCAAGCATCGGCGCAAACCGTTGGTCGATGCCAACAGCGTTGCTTATGCGGCCGGAGTTCCTATCCCGTCAGCACGAGGCACGTCGCAAGAACCGAAAAGACTCTACCGAGCAACCCGGGCGGACCTGGAACCGAACGATCCGAGGGACATCATCGTGGATTTTCTGATCCAACAGAAAAGCCCGTATTGGCCGCACCCCGGTACGCCAAACCAGGCTGGCTCACATGGACGCAAGCCGATGACGAAGGAGATGCGCACCCGAATGCGCGGCAAGTTCCCAATGGACCGGTCCTTCATCGACGAAGCACTTGAGGCCAGCAAGTCGCCATAACGTTGCCAAGCAGAGACACTCTCTCCATCAGCGTGCCGCGGAAACTGGCACCGCTGCTGGAGGGACACCGATACAAGGGTGCCTACGGAGGCCGAGGCGGGGGCAAATCCCATTTCTTCGCCGAAATGCTGTTGGCGCGTTGTTATGGCGCGCCAACGAGGGCTGCTTGCATCCGTGAGGTGCAAAACAGCCTTAAGGACTCGGTGCGGCAGCTGTTGGTCGACAAGATCCAGAAGATGGGGCTCGGCTGGTTCTTCGACGTGCTGGGCACCGAAATCCGCTGTCGGAATGGATCGGTGATCATTTTCAGGGGCATGCAGTCCTTCAACGCCGAGAACATCAAGTCGCTCGAAGGTTTCGATATCGCCTGGGTCGAAGAGGCACAGACGTTATCGGCTCATTCGCTGAAACTCTTGCGTCCCACGTTGCGAAAGGAAGGGTCAGAGTTGTGGTTTAGCTGGAACCCACGCCACGACACGGACGCCGTAGATCGCTTCTTCCGAGGCGGGCGCCCGCTATCGGACGGCGTCGCGCTCGAGGTTAACTGGAACGACAACCCGTGGTTCCCTGAGGTGCTCCGCCACGAAAAGAACGATGACTATGCCGCCGATCCGGAAGCGGCCGAACACGTCTGGGGTGGCGGCTACGAGATCATCACCGAGGGCGCATATTACGCCAAGCTTCTGCATGCCGCCGAACGGGACGGACGCATTGGTGACTTCAAGTTCGATCCTGGAAAACCGGTCAAAACCGCCTGGGACCTTGGGGTAGACGACTACACCGCCATCTGGTTTCTGCAGGATGATGGTCACCGTGTTTTTGTGATCGATTATCACGAGGCCTCCAATGCGGGCGCCGAGCAGATCGTCAAGGATGCTTTGCCGGAGTTAAACCCGGATACCGAGGAAGTCGCCGCCAGGCTGATCGAACTCGGACGCGACCGGCCTTTTGTCTACGCGGCACATTACGTTCCGCACGACGTCAAGGTGCGCGAATGGGGGCAGGGCGCAAAGCAACGGTCGCTGACGCTCATGGGGCTCGGGGTGAAACCATTGCGCATTGGCGTGGCGACGAGGCCAGCTGATCGGATCAATGCTGTGCGTAAGTTGATGCCGGTTTGTCATTTCAACGATTGCAGTCGGGTTCAGGCCGGACTGCAACGGCTGCGCCGTTTCGCCCGCAAGTGGAATGACTCGATGCGGACTTACACAACTCCGCGGCATGACGAAAACAGTCATGCCGCCGATGCATTCGGTGAATTCGCCATCAATTGCGACATCGCGCCGACAAGATCCAAACCGAGGCAAACAACGCAATGGCCAGTCAGGGCAACGTCGGCCGGGCAAACAGTCAGCCGATTGCCCTCGGTCGAGGACATTTTGAAGGGCAGGCATAAGAAGAGATCATGAGTGACGCAATGTATGAAAGCCGTTCGGACGTTCGGTCACCGAGTGAGCTGTGCCGCTACTACATCGATGCCATCGAGGCAGCTTCGCTTGAGGAAAAGCGATGGCGCGACAGCGCGGCCGAAACCTGGAAGGTCTACACAGGCGACAAGGGCGGCGCGTTCAACATCCTGCATTCCAACACTGAGACGATCGTTCCGGCCATCTTCAACAGCCTGCCGGTGCCCGACATCCGAACCCGGTTCAACGATCGCAATGAGGTGGCGCGTCGTGGCGCGCAAATGCTCGAGCGGGCGCTTGCCTACGAACTCGACGAGTATGACGCACAGGAGGTGGCGGAAAAGTCCATCCGCGATTTCGTCGTCACCGGACGCGGCGTGTTGAGGGTTCGCTACGATCCCATCATGGGAAGCCGGCAGATTGTTGATACGGCCGGCCAACCAATACTCGATACCCACAACCAGCCAATTCGCCAAGAGCAGTTGGTCTGGGAGGCGGTCAAATGCGAATTCGTGCCGTATGACAGGTTTCGTCGCGGCCCAGGCGTTTGTTGGGAACAGGTTTCGTGGGTCGCGTTTCAGAAGTTCTTTACGCGGGACGAATTGATACAGCTTGCTGGAGAAGAAATCGGCCGAGGCGTACCGTTGGATTCGGCGACCACCGACACGGCCGAGGGCGTAGACGGCAAGGCGCGCCGGGAAAAGGATGTTTTTCGGTGTGCAGCCGTCTGGGAAATCTGGGACCGCGATCGGCGCCAGGTTGTCTATGTCAGCAAGGCGTTCGAAGAGGCGCCGCTTGCGGTGCTGCCGGACCCTTTGCGGCTGATCGGATTTTTCCCGACGCCCCGGCCGTTGCAGGTGCTCAACCAGCCCGGCACGATGGTGCCGATCGTGCCCTATTCGGTTTACGAGCGACAGGCCAGGGAACTGGACAGGATCTCTGACCGTATCCTGAAGCTGACCGAAATGGCCAAGTTTCGCGGCGTGCGCGCGGCAGAACTGGCGGAGCTCGATAGCCTGGAAACGCTCGAGGAAGGGCAGTTCATGCCGTCAAGCGAGGCGATGGCCCTGATCAACAACAATGGCGATCTCTCAAGATCGATCTGGGTCATGCCGTTGGGAGATCTGCTTGGCGTTATCCGCGAACTTGTCCAACAGCGCGAGATTATCAAGAAGACCATTTTCGAACAGATGGGGATCGCAGATATCATGCGTGGCGCCAGCGCGGCGACCGAAACGCTGGGCGCGCAGCGATTGAAAGCCCAATGGGGCAGCCTGAAAGTCCAGATCTGGCAAAATGAGGTACAGCGGTTCTGGCGCGATCTGTTTCGCCTGAAGGCCGAGATCATTGCCGAGCATTTTCAACGGGACACACTGATGGCGATATCGGGCGAGCGGCCTCAGGACCAGAGCGAGTTTAAGGCGCTCGAACAGGTGTTCAGCCTGCTCAAGAGCGACGTTCATCGCCGCTACATGATCGACATTGAAACCGATAGTACCATTCAGGCGGACCGCACCCGCGACCAACACACCTGGAACGAATTTCTGCAGGCATCTGCCCAGTTTGCCCGTGTCTTTGGACCCATGGTGCAGCAGGGATTGATCCCGGCCGAACTGCCCATCGCGCTCTACCAGTCCTATTCGTCACGGTTCAAGGTCGGCAAGCAGGTTGAGGATCTACTGTCGAAATTCGCTGAAATGGCGGCGCCGCACGCCAAGCAGCGTCAGGACGCCGAAACCAAGGCCAAGCAGCAGCAGAACGAGGCACGTGAGATCGCCAAGGCCGGTGCAACACTGGATCTCCAGAAAAAGCATCAGGAGGTCATTGGTCAGCAGATCGAAAATCGCAATGCCGCCATGGGCGTGCCGAGCGGTCCGGGGATCGTGCAATGAGACGTTGTTTGACGTACAAAAGTCACTATTGTGGTGCGCAACTTTGAGTACAGCGTTGCATCATCCGGCCGCCAGTTGTGTATTGGGTCTGGTTTGCGGATACCCGGCGCCGAAGCAATGGCGACAGATCATTGTGGCCCTAAAAGCATATATCGATGATTCCCGAAAAAACGGTACATTGGTCATTGGCGGATACGTGGCCAATGCAGTGGATTGGGCGAGATTCTCCATTGAATGGAAAAAACGTCTGGATGAGGTCGGTATTGCTGAGTTCAGGATGAGCGAGCGGATTAACTCGCCAAATGAAATCAATGGATATTTTTATCGAGCCATTGAAGAACATGTTTTGGCATCAGTTTGTGTGGTGATGCCTGAAGAACCTCTTTCCAAGGTTGTAGCGGAGTTCGAACTGCCCTCAATTTTGCAAAACCCATACCACTTGGGAGTAAAAGCAATTGTGGATGGCTGCCTACAACATCAACAATTGATCGGAATCTCAGATCCCATTGATTTTGTGTTCGACGAGCAGACCGATGTTCGCAGACATGTGGAGAGAGCTTGGGATCTATTTCTAGAGACGTTGTCAGAGGAAGAATTGGGGACAATTGGAGCCAGGCCAATCTGGGGGAAATCTCACCTGATGATGCCGTTACAGGCTGCTGATATCTTCGTTTATTGGCACAGGAAAAGGATAAACGAAGGAGGTGATGTCAATGATCCATATTTGCCTTTCCCATGGAAGCCAAAAAGAAATATTCGCAGACTGATGATTTGGTTTGACGAGGATTTACTCCGAAAAAATCTCCTACGAATAAGGAAAATGTATGAACGAGCTCAACGAGGATACGACATTGACGTGACATACTCCTTCGAAGGTAAGCCATTAGTTATTGGGAATAAATAGATTGAGTACATACGTCCGTCGCCATGGGCGGCTTGTCAACAAACGCACCGGTGAGCCGATGTTGAAAGATGACGAGACGCTCAGCGTTGCCATGCCTTTTGTACTGGGCGATCTGCCGGATTATGTATCCCCGCTGGGCAGCGGCGTGATCTCCGGGCGAGCTGCACGCCGGGAAGACCTGAAACGGCACGGTTGTCGCGAAGTCGATCCCTCCGAGTATACGCCCGAATACCGCAATGCGCGTCTTGAACGACGCTATTCCGGCGGTCCGTAAGCCGCCAAATCCACCTGCCAGTCGTAGAACACAGGAAAACTCATGGATACTGATAGTTTGACCGTGGCGGACGCCGCGAACGATCCCGTATTGCCCTCTAGTGGACATGCGGACCAATCACCCGAATCTGCCGCGCAAGAACCGACATCGGAAGAGGCGCTCGAAGCCTCTTTGAGCGACAAATTCGATCGTCTCAACGAAGCGGAGGAACAATCCGTGGCGGAGACGAACGGTGCAAACCGAGCCGACCAGCCCCACGACGGCATGAGCGAACAGTCCGATGTGACTGCCATCGCGCCTCCGGCGTCTTGGTCGGCGGAGATGCATTCGCACTGGACCAGCCTGCCACCGCAGATACAGACTTATGTTTCTCAGCGGGAACAGGACGCCAGCCGAAAGATCTCGGAGCAGGGCAACGAACTTGGAAGAGCGAGGCCCGTGGTCGATCTTTTCGACCGCTACCAGCAGAATTTCGACCGGCACGGCATTTCCCTCGAGGATGGCATGGCTTCCCTCATGCAGGCCCAGGAGATGCTCGATCAAAATCCACTGCAGGGCATTGCGGCCATCGCGGAGACCTACGGCATCGATCTTCCAAGTGTTTTCGGACCGGCTGCGCAGCAGCTCAGTCCGGAAGTTCAGCAACTGGTCGCCGAGAACCGGCAGTACCAGGCCACCATCAACAACCTGCAACGCGATCAAAGGGCGCGACAGATCGCTGAAGATCGGGCGATTTACAGTGAGGCACTTCAGGATCTGGGGCACTGGTCCTTGGACAAAGAGCACTTTGCCGCCGTGGAGAATACCATGGCTGGTCTTCTGTCCTCCGGCGAGGCCGAAGATTTGGATGAAGCTTACGACATGGCGTGTCACGCCGTTCCGGAAATCCGGCAGGAACTGCTCGAAGCCGATCGGATGCGTGCGGCGGAAGAACGGCGCATGGCTGATGCCCAGACCGCGCGTGACGCCATGCGCATGGCCCAGACCAACATCGGCAACCGTGCAGCTCGCCCCGCTGTCGCCGGTGAATTTCTCGACGACGACGCTCTGTCTCAGCGCTTTGATGCAATCATTGCAGGCTAGCCCAACGAGGACCTCCAAATGGCTTCCCCAAACTCCGTGTTTACGGAGCTGGTAACGACCACGCTCCGTGATCACCCGACTGCTATCGCCGACAACGTTTCCGGTCACAATGCGCTCTACCAGCGCATGAAGGACAAGAAACGCATCACCAAATATTCCGGCGGCGGTTATGAAATCGTCGAACCGCTGGATTATTCCGAAAACGGCACATTCCAGCGATATAGCGGTTACGACACGCTGAATATTGGACAGTCGGACGTGCTGTCGGCCGCAAAATACGACTGGGTGCAATCCGCCGTGTCGGTCGTCGCATCCGGCCGCGAGTTGCGGATGAATTCCGGCAAGTCGGCGCTGATCAACCTGGTCAAAGCGCGCATGAAGAACGCCATGCGTACCGCAGCCAACAAGATGTCGCTCGATATCTACTCATCCGGTTCGCTCGCGAACCAGATGGGTGGACTGGCGCACATTATCCAGACCAACGGGCTGGGTACGGTCGGCGGCATCAACTCGTCGACATACACGTTCTGGCAGAACCAGTACAAGGAACTGGACGGAACCGACACCTATGCCGATATCAAGGCGGACATGCTGGATCTCTATCTGGCGTGTACGCGCGGCACGGACCAGCCTGACATCATAGTCTCCACCCGGGATCTCTATTCCGCCTATTGGGACGCGCTGACTGACATTCAGCGTTACACCAAGGAAGATACCCCAGACACCTTCAAGTCGCTGAAGTTCAACGGCGCCGATGTCGTCTACGACAACAACGACAATTTCGGTGCCACGGCGGAGAAGATGTACTTCATCAACACGGACTATCTGTCGTTGAGAGTGCATCCGGACGCCGACTGGACGCCGACCGACAAGAAGATCTCGATCAACCAGGACGCTGAAGTCGTCACGCTTTTGTGGATGGGGCAGATGTGCTCTTCCAACCGCTCGTTGCAAGGCGTGCTGGTCGACGCGGCCTAACCGGAAAGGAACATCCCATGAGTGCTATTGGCCAGGGCGGCAGCGCCGGTATCGTCGTTGCCGACCTCACAGACGGACGCGCCCATGCGCCCGGCGACTGCGTCGATGGAATCGGCGGCATCAAGTACAAGTTTGTGCAGTACAGGGAAGGAGCGGCTGCCACGCCCGGCGTTGCCGGCGAGGTCTGCTACTACTTCACACTGGACGGATACAAGAACCACCAGGTAACCTCCGACCTGTCGGATTCGGTGGAAATCGGCGCCGGTGTTCTGACCGCCAATGTCAACGATGGCGAATACACCTGGATCCAGATAAAGGGTCCGGCGACTTTGTCCATCGCCCCGACTGCCGGTGCTGATGGTGATCCTCTGACGCCGACTGGAGCAACCGACGGAACGTTGGATGTCACAACGGCGGTAACGGATCATGTCTGCGCTTTCGCTGGCGACATCTCAGACCGGGAAATCATCTGCGACTTTCCCTTCTGACTTTTGAGACGGGGGCTTCGGCCCCCGTTTCATTTTCAATCAGATCAAAGGGCGATAAGTTTGCACCATTTGACCGTGGCGATTTTGGTCTCTGGCTAGGCGGATTGCAGGCCGTGGTGCCACCCCACCACAAGTGCAAGCCAACGACGCCAGGGGCCAAAAGCGCCCGGCCCGAAGGGTGGCTGCATATCGGCCCATCGGCTGCGTTGCGTCGCTTGCCCGATGCACCACATCGCGCTGCGCGACGCGCCTTGCCGAGTGGAGCCGATCTGCAGCCATCAAATGATCCAAACTTATCGACCTTTGCTCTTGCAGATCGAACCCGCCCAAACAGGAGCGCTTCATGTACATGGACCCGAGCAATCTTCAGGATGAAATCAATCGCAGCGAGGACCGTCCGCAGATCGGGCTCTTCCGCTTCTGGGAAGATGTTCGCATCGTCATCGAGACAGGTGATCCGGAAACGATCGAATATGTCGAATGGACGAAAATCGGTGACCGCAACGAACCGCGGACCGTCGAAAAGATTGTGCGGTTGAAAGGCAATCCATCGCGTGGGCGGCCTCCGGCGCGGGAATGGGCCATCGTCGAGCCTCACTACAAGGCATGGAAAACCGGCCAGGAACGCACTGAGGACGGAACCGCCTTTGAGGATTGGCGAGGTGTCGACCCAAAACTGGCGCGCACTCTGGAGGGGCTGCACATCTATACCGTGGAAGCCTTTGCGGCGGTGCCGAGCCATCAGGTCGGCAGCATCAAATTTCCGCATGTTTCGCGCTGGCACGATCTGGCCAAAAAGTTCGTCGCCGAGCAAGCCGGGCGAGAGGAGCTGCAAAAGGAGCTATCCAAGCGTGACCGAGAGATCGAGGACATGAAGGCGACGATCGCCGCCATGCAGGCCGAGCAGGCGGCAAAGCCAAAAACGCCTTCCCGCAAGGCGAAAAAGGAAGCTGCCTGAATGACCCTTCTGACCATCGTCCAGGATGCAGCAAGGGGCATCGGCATACCCGTACCGACCACCGTGATTGGCAACAATGATGACAATGTCGCTCGCCTGCTGCGTTTCGTTACCCAGGAGGGACAGGAACTCGTCGACGGTTTCGACTGGACGGTGTTGCTGAAGGAACGAACGTTTTCGGCCCTTGCCCAGGAAGCCCAATCTGATGCCTTGCCGAACGACTTCAAGCGCTTTATCGACCACACGTTTTTCAATCGGACGCGCAAACGCGAGGTTGTCGGGCCGCTGACGCCGCAAGAATGGCAGCAGCAGGTCAGCCTGACCGCGACTGTCGTCATCGACGCGTTTCGGGTGAGGGGGTCGGACATATTAGTTGTCCCGCATCCTCAAGCAAATGATCTGATGGCGTTCGAATACGTTTCCAGAGACTGGATCGACACGGACCCGGTTGATGGGATCGCTGACTCCGACACGTTCGGCAACAACGCTGACGCACCCGTCCTCGACGAGGCCCTGCTCACCCTGGGGGCGATTTGGCGGTACAAGGCCTCGAAGGGCTTCGACTATGCCGAAGATTTTCGTTCCTACGAAATCAAGAGAGCGCGCCTGAAGGGCGATGACGGCGGCGGGCGCATGATGGATCTGACGAACGCAAGCATGCGTCGGAGAGCGCTGGCGCCGCAGATCCAGGAAGGCGGCTGGAATATCACCTGATGCTCAAAGCACTTCGCAACAATGCCGGTCGCGGCGCGGTCGCGAGCCTCAGAGGCATCACCGCCCCCTGGCGCGGACTGAACACCCGTGATCGGCTGGAGGAACAATCGACAGAATTCGCCACCGTTCTGGACAACTTCATCGCGGAAAACGGCGAGGTCACCCTGCGAAATGGCTTTGGATCTCATGCAACCGGTTTGCCTGGCGAAGTCGAAACTTTGATGGCCTATTCCGCTGCTGGAACACAGAAACTCTTCGCGGCGGCCGGCACGAACATGCACGACGTCACGGAGAGCGGCGTGGTCGGGGCTGCCGTCGTTTCGGACCTGACGAATGCCCGGTTTTCGCATGTCATGTATGGCACGACCTCGGGCTCCTACCTGATCGTCTGCAACGGTGCGGATGGTGTTCGCCACTATAATGGTTCGGTCTGGTCGACATCATCGATAACCGGTGTCTCGGCCACGGACTTGAGTTTTGTCACTGAACACAAGGGCCGGCTCTGGTTCATCGAGAAGAATTCACTGTCCCTTTGGTATCTGGCTACGAATGCCATTGCCGGCGCCGCGACGGAGTTTCCGGTCGGGACCCTTTGCAAGGACGGCGGAACGCTCGTCGCAGCATCCTCCTGGTCGCTGGATGCAGGTGACGGGCAGGATGATCTGTTTGTTCTGGTGACGTCCGAAGGCGAGGTGCTGATTTACGGTGGAACCGACCCCGGCAGCGACTATGCGCTGATCGGAGTCTACAAGACCGCGCGGCCGATTGGGCCACGTTGCCTGTCAAAGTTCGGCGGAGAGCTGGTTATTCAGACTCGTTCCGGGCCGGTCGCTTGTTCGGAGTTGATGCACTCGGTAGCCGTCGAGGATCAGAAATTTGCTGAACTGGTGCGCTCCGATTTCGTTTCGGCAGCGGTCCGAACCGGCTCTGCGTTCGGTTGGCAAACGCATCTCTATTCTTCGCGCGGCTGGCTCATGTTCAACGTGCCGACCACCTATGCAACTGAGAAGTTTCGCCAATACGTTTTGAACGAAGGCGCGTGGTTTCGCTTTCGTGAAATGCCCGCTCTCTGTTGGGCTGAATTGGATGGCGAACTCTATTTCGGGGCGGCGGGGGGTGTTGTGCATAAGGCCGATGACAGCAGCGCCAACGGCGACGACGGGGAGCCTGTTATCGGCCGGATCCTGTGGGCCTGGTCTCGCTTCGGCACCGCCGGATCGAAGAAATTCAACATGGCACGCCCTCACATGAACGCCGATGCCGCGCCGACCCTCTACATGCAGATGATGACCGACTACGAAATCTCGCCGCCGTCCAACCAGCCGACCATCTCAGATGTAAGTTCAGGTGAGGCGTGGGACGAGGGGGCCTGGGACACGATTTCCTGGGCTGGGTCGCTCAATAATTATTCGCAGTGGATCGGCATCACGGGCGAGGGGCACGTGGGGGCGCTCTACGCTCAGATCGAGACCAAAGCCCTGGAGACATTCACCATCAACGCGGTGGAGATTTCCTTCGAACATGGCGGCGTTCTCTAGAGAAAACCGACCGATGCTAACCAAAATTGCCGAAACTGCTGCCCGGTATCGGTAATCCAACACCAACAAAGGTAGGAATTGTGACAAACATCCAACCGCATTTGGCGATGCAATTGCAAAATCCAAACACGAGACGTCAACGATTGCTCGAGGCTCTGGTCAACAGGCGTCGGCAGCGTGGCTTAGTGCCGACCGGGATCGCCGATCAGGGTCCGCCGGCAATGGGGACGAGGGGTCCCGGTGGATATCAGGAACCAGGCCCGAATCCGCAATTTGCGCCGCCTCCGACTCGGGAAAACCCGGCCGTACCGCGCTTTCTCGGTCGCGAAGTCGAGGCCATCACGCCACAAGGCGTCGGACCCGCCGGCCAATCAGAGGTTCAATCAGATCGGCCGGCAAACGATCTCAATACGTTTCTGGATGTGGTGACAGACAACATTATTGCCAAAGAGTCGGCCGGACGATCGGACGCACGCAACCCACTTTCGACAGCCACAGGCCTCGGACAGTTTACAAAGGGCACATGGATGCGGACGATTGCCAAGCACCGACCGGACCTCATGGAGAGGTATTCCAGGAATGAAATATTGGCCATGCGAACCGATCCGGAGTTAAGCCTTGCAATGACGCGGGCTCACACCGGAGACAATGTCTCTCGCCTGGCGGGTGAAGGCGTCGAAGTCACGCCGGGCAATGCGTATCTTGCCCATTTCCTTGGTGTCGACAAAGCGGTGGAAGTGCTCCAAGCCGCTCCAAACCGACCGATTGCGGATCACGTGTCCGGAGCGGCAGTCCGAGCCAACCCAACGGTTCTCGGAGGCGGAAGAACTGTGGGAGACGTCCGGAACTGGGCCAACAACAAGATGGCGCTTTCCTATCAAAAACTCGGCAATCCGACGGGCACCATTCCGACGCCATCACCGGGTAGCGCCAATTTGACACCGGAACAGGCCTATCAATGGGCCGGCAAGACTCGAGCCGTGGCGCCGACGAACCCGATGTCCTTGAAGCGTCGTACAGTTCCGGGCCTGTTGCAGAAGCGAACAGGATTTTCGGGCGGGTTGGAACGCTAGAACCCTTAGGCTGAACCGGAACCCGCTTTGATTCAGGGGAAAGTTGGGAAGAATCAGCCGCCGGCGGATTGGGCCCAATCGGAACGGCAGTCGCCGATGGCAGCTTTCGCGCCCTTCAGGCTGAACCGAGCGCCTCGTTTGTCTGCAAAGCGGACATAGACGGCGGAATGCGATTTGAGCAGTCCAAGAAGGTAGTCGAAACTGTCTCCGCAGGCGTGGCAGGCTGATGTGACGAGGCCTTGGTCATCGACACCGATATCAAACGTCGTCAGATCTTCGAACACAAAAACCACAGTGGAGCTTGAAGGCGGAGGGGAACCAGCAAGCGTAAGCGACATGCCAGTTGATTCGCTTTTGTCATCTTCACAGGTGATGAGGATTTGGTTGCCGGGGCCCAGCCCCACCCATGCCTCATCGATGCCCTGCGCGCTTCCCTGCCGCCACGCTTCATCGGCCAAGGCGGCTGGACCGAGAAGAGCGTATGCGATCAAGATGGATGTTGTCAGCCTCATCAATGTCTCCTCTGACTGTTCCCTGGTTGCTCAAAGAGCAATATACAATCATAAGTAGTGGTTGGTGAGGCCATAATCAAGTGAGATTGTGGCTCAGCTCACGGTTATGAATCCAAGCTGCCATCATAGGTTGCGGACGTTGAGGCGTTAAGAAATAACCTTCAAGGGTCGCTGCCAGCGGTTCTTGTGTCGCGGTCGAAGTAACGGACTAAGGGCTACGAATTGAACATTCGTATTGGAGGGCCGGAATTTGAGCAGATGGTTGCAGACTTTGTGCTCGAGCAGTTTCCGCGTCTTAGAGACCTTGGGCGTTTGAAGCCGTTTCGCGCCGTTGCATTTTTAGACGACGACAACGTTCTTCATGGCGGCGTGGTCATGACCGACTTCCGCGGCTTTGACGCGCAACTTTCCATATACGTCGATACGCCACGGTTTGTCGGACTTCAAGCGCTGCGGCACCTGTTTCGCTGGGCGTTCGACACACAGAAACTCCGGCGATTGACTTGCTACATCGACCCGGCGAACCGCAAATCCGTGCGGTTCGTCGAAAAACTCGGATTTCGGTACGAGGGCACCATGCGGCTTGGCCTGGATGGTGTGAACGATGCCGCGATCTACGGAATGACCCGTAAAGATTGTCTTTGGATTTAAAAATGATCTCATCACCGAAGCCACCAGATCCGTATGAACAGGCAAGTGCGCAGGCCGGCGCCAACATCGACTCGGCGGTCGCCAATGATTTGCTCAACAATCGGACCGAGATTACGCCAACCGGTCGGATCGACTACATTGATCAAGGCACCAGGACCATCACCGACAGCCAGGGAAAACAGCGTGAAATTCCTGTGCGCGACCGGGTCATAACGCTGTCGGACGGTCAGCAGAAGATTCTGGATCTGACGGAAGACACGTCCAAGAACCTGCTGGACGTCGCCAAGGATCGGTCCGCATTCCTCAGTCAATATTTCGAGGATGGTATCAACACCGACGATTTGACCGCATGGAGAGGCGCGCCCGAGGCGCCGAAACTCGATACCAGTCCGATCAGCTTCGGCGAGATGGAACTCTACGGCGGATCCGGAAAGGATGTTCTATACGGCTATGAGGGCAGCGACACGGAATTGGGTCGTGTTGAACGGCCTGGAGATCTTCTGACCTCGGTGCCGTTGAAGACCGATTTCAGCGGTATCTCTGTCAGCGGCGGCGGCGGAACGAGCCGAGTATCGGGAGATATTGCCGGCACCGGCGAAGGCATCCAGGACACTGTTGATCTGAACACCTCAGGCGGTGCCATCGGCTCCCTGAAGCGCGATTTTAACGCAGACCGGCTATCCGGTGAAATTGCCGGCGCCGGACCGATCAGGACGGATATAGGCTACGATGGCCCCAACTATCGGCACCAGACCGCGATAAATCGCTTCGACACGCCGTTGGACGGTGTTGGTGAAGTGCGCCGTTCGCTTGGTGTCGATGACTACGCTGCTGAGCGCGATGACGTCGAAGATGCCATCATGTCGCGCTACAACCGCCACTTTGCCGAGGTCGAAAGTCAGCTGGATCAGAAGCTTCGGGCACAGGGTCTCGTGCCGGGCTCGGAGGCCTACGACCGGCAGTTTCGTCAGATGCGGGAAATGCAGACCGATGCATCCATGCAGGCCATTCTTGCCGGCGGTCAGGAACAATCTCGACTTTTCGGTTTGGATCGGGATGCTGCGCTGTTTGAAAATTCGGCACAGCAGCAGGCTCACACGCAGAGCATAGACCGCGGTCGGTTTGGTTTGGACGTGAACCGTCAAAACAACGAAACCACGCTTGCGGCCGACCGTTTCTTCAACGAATCCGTTGGAATGAGTTTTCAAAAGGCCTTGGAAGAGGCAACGTTTGGAAACGCCTCTCAAGGCCAGCAATTCGGCCAGAACCTCCAGCAGGCGCTGACGCGCATGAATGCGGCGGAGCGCAATGCGACGATCGCGCAGATGCGCGCTCAACTTCACAATGACGCGCAGCGGACGTTCTTCGAACAGACCCTCGCCAACGCGGGTTTTGGCAACCGTGCGACACTGGATATGGGAGACTTTGTCAATCGATCACAACAGCAACGGTTCAGTCAGCACGCCGAAGAAACAGCACGGCGCATTGCCGCCGGTTCTGTCAACAACCAGGCAGCCGATATCGAAAACAGGCATGCCGTCGCCGCTGCGAATCTGGAGTTGCAGGCCCAACAGGCCGAGAATGATGCTTTGCTGGCGCAGGCAGGATTCAACAATGCTGCGGTCACTCAAGGCCTGACCAACGATCTGTCCGCAACAGGCTTCAACAATGCTGCAGCGTTGGCCGAGATTGACAACGCAGCGGCTGCGGCAGGATTCTACAACGCCTCACAGGGCCAGAACTATACCCAAGATCTCGGTCTATTCGGATTCAACAACGCTGCGACGCAACAGAACAACCAAAACACTGCGGCTGCGCAGTCGGCGTTTAACCAGTACCTGGCGCAACAATACGGTTTGGATGATGCATCCGCTGCCCAGAACAATGCCCTTAGGCAAGCGCAGTTGCAGGAAGAATTCGCTCTGCGAGGACAGCCGCTGAACGAAATCGCTGCGCTCATGTCCGGCTCTCAATTGATGATGCCACAGTTCACGGCTCCGTTCCAAACAGGCGTCCCACCGGTACCGATCGCTGACTACATCCAGAGGGAATTCGAGGCTCGTCAAGCCAACTCTGCGGCCACGGCACAGGGTCTGTTTGGACTCGGCAGCTCCTTCTTCAAGGCTTTGCCGTTCCTTTCGGATCGCCGCACGAAGAAAGAGGTCAAAAGGATCGGTGAGTTGGAGAACGGAGTGCCGGTTTACTCATTCCGCTATCGGCATAACGATGAGCCGGATGTTGGCATCATGGCTGATGAGGTCAAACACATCCCGGGTGCGATCGAGACCATCGCCGGCATCGATTACGTTCACTACGCCAAGGTGATCGAGCATTCCGGTTGAGACCGAGGCCTCTGAGCCTGATGATTTCCCAATATGCCGAGAAGATTCGCATAGCCTGATTGAGGAAGAGCGTTTTCATGACAGAACTGACACTGGAACAGCAGCGTGAGAGAGAGCTCGCACTCGCCCGGGCTCGCGCCCGACCCAAGACCAAGAGCCGGTCCGACACGTTGCTGGACACTGTCGGTCAGGGCTTCCGATATGTGGACGATTTTGTACGCGGTGCCGCCGATACGCTAACGTTTGGGTTTGCCGATGAGATTGCTGCCGGTGCAAACAGCCTGTTCGCTGGAGACGACTACGAGACGGCACTGAAGCGGGAGCGCCAATGGGACGCTGAAGGTGGGAAAGCCCGCCTGGCTGGCCAAATCGTGGGTGGCCTGACGGCTGGGGCGGGCCTTGCAAAGAGTGGATTGTCTCCAGCCTACAATGTGGCCAGAAATAGCGGAGGGTTCGTTAAATCAGTCCCAGTCTCCGCAATCGAGGGCGGTGCCCATGCTGCCGCCTACGGGTACGGATCTGGGGAGGGAGGGGTTAAGAACCGCATGGACGTCGCGCAACCAGCTGGTCTTTTCGGGGTGTTGGTTGGCGGAGGTTTCCCGATCGCTCTGCGCACTGGCCAAGCCGCCTGGAACAAATGGGCTCCTCAACGGAAGATTGCGCCCGAACTCACCCGTCAGGTCTCTATTCTTGATGATGAAGGCATTCCGCTGACAGCAGGCCAACGGCGCGGATCGGAGCGACTGCGGCGGATGGAATCCAATCTTGGCGGATCGAAAGCAGAGCGCATAACGGACAATCAGGCTGAAGAGTTTACACGTGCCGCGCTTCGCCGAATTGGCGTCGATGCGCCACGGGCAACCCCGGAGGTGTTGGACTCTGCTTACGATCGGATCGGCTTGGAAATTGGGAATTTGGCGCAACGCAATCAGCTTGTGGTGGATAAGCCGTTTGTCGAGGATCTCGCCCGTGCCGTTGTCGGATACCAAGGTGCGGTCCCCCCTGGCTCGGCGATACCGCAGGTTCAAAACCTCGCCCGTGAGGTTTTTCAAGCTGCACGCGTTGGGATGACCGGTGAGGCGTATCGGTCCTTACACTCTCGGATAAGTGAAGCCGCGCGCGCAGCAGCGAAGGATTCAAATTTATCCGGGGCCTACAATGCGCTGACGAATGCAATGGACGATGCCATGGAGCGGTCAATTCTGGCACACAATCCAGGTGACTTGAGTGCATGGAAAGAAGCTCGCAACTCGTACCGAAACCTGAGTGTTATCAAGGGGGCAGCCACGGCAGACGGATCCGATGCGGCTTTGGGTATCATAGCACCTTCGGAGCTTCGGGCAGCGACCATAGCCCAGCATGGCCCCGAAAACTACGCCCGCGGCAAAGGAGACTTCGCGCAACTGGCGCGAGCTGGCGAGGGCGTCATGAGGCCTTTGCCCAACCGGGGTATTGCGGACAATCTGAAAGCCAACATTCCGTTTCTTCGGACCGGCAGTTCAGCCGCGATCGGCGGGACGGTTGGGACAACATTGGGAGGCCAATTGGGAGGAGCAGTCGGAACTGCGATCGGTGCGGCCTCGCCGATCGCGACGGGTCAGGCGTTGATGTCAAGGCCGGTTCAAAAAGCCTTGTCGGGTCAACGGGTCATCAGCAACGAAATGATTGAAGCGATGGTGCGGCATGGTATCCAGCCAAAGGCTGAGGAGGGTGGTCGTCAACTGAGGGAATGGTTTTAGACTTCGTTATTTGCAGCCCACCCAGATAGTACACTGACTGTTGCGAAACCGAGCGCAACTTGCGCCCAGTCGAACCATTCGATGCCAGGCTTGCGCAGGTAACCGATCCAAAGGAGCGCGACCAACAAGGAAAAGGCTGTTGAGTACCGAGCGTCTTTTTTCCGATTTTGCGGAGTTGGCTCTGCCGGGTCGTGATCAATCGTATTTGCGGCAATGAACATCGGCTTGTCCGGGTTTGGCGGCGGGCCAAGCCACTCGATGAGGTGTTTGGACCAGACCACGAGTGAAAGCGCCGCGATACCGCCGAGGAACAATTGATCAAGGATGATGGGCTCGCTCGAGAAGTAAAACGAGAACATCATTAGCCATATCAAGCCGACAATCACAGCAGCGAAAGCAAACAGCCTATTTCTCCTTGCATGGCATGCCTGCATGTAGCGGATAAGCTCAGTATTTTCATCGCTCATGGGCATAACGTAGGAACGAGATCGACCAATGTCCAGAGGCTGTATCATTCGCCGAATGCATCCAGAGATTGTTGTGGCGGTTCGTCCGGCGCCGGCTATCTGAAGCGAGCTCCGTGCATTCCGATGCGATGCGCATACTGACTTCGCTGTCAACCGCGTCTGTGCATCCAGACGTTATCAGCAACAGGCATTTGTCGCGTGTTGATGTCGCCTTTGGGGCAGGGCGCTCAAGCGCATCTTGAACCGCAAGCCTTGCCACATCGGACAGGAACGGGAATGCCCGTCTCCTCTGTCTCCGCGGCTGCTCTCTGCGACTGCGCCACGAGTGGCGTCCAAACATAGACGGTGTGAATTCGGAAATGGATATGCGGAAACTTCAACCACAGATGCCGGTACATCCATGGGAACTTCCTGGCAAACAGAAAAAGAGCAGAGGACTTCAACCGCAAGGCCTCTTCGCCATGAAGAACGAGCAAGGCCAAACCTTCGGTGACTTTCTGTCAGGAGTATTTGAGGATCTGGCGCAGCTACAACATCCCATTCGTCAGGGACGGTCTTTGCCTCCGCGTCCTCAAAACCGGTTCTCGAGTGGTCAGTCAGCGTCTTGGGTGGCTCCCATAAGCTTCAGGAGATAGCACATGCCTTTCACAAGTGGCGTGTTTTCACGCATTCACAATTGGGTGGCCGACAGGGACAGCGGTATCAAGGTCCGCGCGGACCGGATGGATGCGGAACTTGACGGCTTCGCTGCAGGATTGTCGAACTGCCTGTTGAAGGACGGCACCCAGACCGTCACCGCCAATTTGCCTTTCAATGGGAAGCGGTTGACAGGGGTGGCTGATCCCGTTGATGCGCAGGACGGGGCGACCAAGAACTGGGTTCAATCGAATTTGCCGACCACGTTCGGGGATGATGTATTCAATATTCTCCATAGCGCCGACACGAGTAAAAAAGTGGCGTTCCAGCTTTCGGCCGTTACATCCGGCACGACGCGCACCCTTGCGGTGCAGGACAAGGATGGGACGATCGCAACCCTGGCAGACGTTGCGGCGGTGGTGGATTCGGCCCCGAGTACATTGGATACGCTCGACAAACTGGCTAGCGCTCTGGGCGATGACAGTAGCTTTTCGTCCACGATGAACACCGCACTGGCTGGAAAACAGCCCTTGGATGCCGATCTGACGGCGCTTGCAGCGGTATCGGATGTCACCCATTTGACGGATATTGCGGAGCTTTCGCTCCAGGACGGCGACCTGTTCTACGTGGCCGGCGGTGCGGTCACGAAACTGGCCAAGGGCACGAGCGCGCAAGTGCTGACCATGAACGCGGGTGCAACGGCCCCGGAATGGGCCGCCGCAAGCTCCGGTACGATAAACAACAGCAACTGGTCGGGCGCGGACCTCGCCATCGAGAACGGGGGAACAGGCGCTTCCACAGCCTCGACGGCGTTTTCTGCGCTGAAGCAGACAGCCACGACGTCTGTCACCGGAGTCTGCGAACTTGCAACGGCTGCTGAGTTTCGAAGTTTGACGTCCGGCGCAAAGGCGCTGACACCCGAGTACGTTTGGAACGCCGCCGATGAAATAGCCTTGTCGGACTCAACAAACATCACGGTCAATATGGCGAATTTCATCAATGCGACTGTAACGCTGGGGGGCAGCCGGGTACTGGGCAATCCCACAAACGCAAAGACCGGCCAAACCGGTTGCATCCGCGTTGTGCAAGACGCCACCGGAGGACGGACCTTGAGCTTCAGCTCATACTACGAGTTTGCGGAGAAGACGGCGCCGGAACTGTCAACGGCTGCGAACGCGGAAGACCTGCTGTTTTACCACGTGATCGCGACCAACCGCGTTTTCGTCACTCTCGTATCGGATGTTGGATAATGCTCCCTGGAATAACAGGCATGGGCGGACGGGCGGTAGTCGGTATCCCATTTAGGATTACAGCAACAAAGACAAGTTCCGGCAAATCTAGTTGGAACGGCAGCGAGTATACTTTTACCGCCGAAGTTCCTCCTCACAAAGTGGGCGATTTGATTCTCATTTTTGTCTGTTTGACGGGCATCACTAGTGGACAAACTGCCAGAATTCAAACCTCTCCAGCTCCGAGTGGTTGGACATTTGTAGACGAGCACGAGGGAATTGATACTAATAGTCAACCTTCGCAGTTGGTGCTGTTTCGGAAAACTGCCGATGAAGACAATTTGTTGGTTACAAGTTTTGAGGTGGTTGTGACTGGCTTTCTTGGAAACCGATTTGGTTGTGTGGGTGCAACTATATCGGGCACGGAAGTAGCGACACCCATGGAGCTCAGTACGGGTAAGTCTGCAACAAGTTCAACTGATCCGGCGGCGCCGAATATATCACTTACTGCTGGAAAAAGACTGGTTCTGACTTGTTTGGCTTGTGACGACAACAACGCCATGGGGGCTGATACTTACCCGGGCGATATGGATGGAGTGTTCCTTTTGAGTAGCTCCTCACCAAACCATTTTGGTATATATCTAGGCTATGAGGTTGTCACCGTTGGAGTTGGAACCTACGGTCCAGGAAATTGGGACCTGTTTATCGGGTCTGATGATTTGGCAGTTCAGATAACCTGCGCAGCGCGGGCATAAAGAACGGTCACGATCTGGAGCTACAAGCTGATAACTTACAACAAATCCGAAGCCCCTTCGAAGAGCGAAGTCGACGCTCTCGTTTCGCTGTATTCGCAGAAGAAGTTTCCGCTCTTGATCGAGCGTGCGAGCGTGTTGGCCGGACGGTTTCCCAACGAGTTTGTGATCCATAACATTCTTGGCGCAGCCTACGCCGGCTCAGGGCGTTATCAGGAAGCAGTTGCAAGCTATCGGCGGGCGACTGAGATCGCGCCGAAACATGCTGCGACTCTCAACAACCTAGGGAATGCTCAGAAGCGTCTGGGTCAGTTTAGAGAAGCCGTGTCCAGCTATCGCCGTGCACTGAAGTTTGAGCCGAGAGATGCCAACGCGCACTGCAATCTTGGTTCCGCGTTGAGGGAGCTTGGACGCCTGGACAAGTCCGTTGCCAGCAGCCGGCAGGCGATCGCACTCGATCCGAAACTGGCGGCGGCGCACAACAATCTGGGCGTTGCTCTCGGAGACCTTGGCAAGCTGGAGGAGGCGGTTGCGAGTTACAGTCGAGCAATCGAGATCAATCCCAGCTTTGAAGGAGCGCACAACAATCTCGGGGCGGCGCTGAAGGGGCTTGGGCGGTTGGATGAGGCGGCCGCCAGCTACCGAAAGGCGATCAAGCTGAGGCCGGATTTTGCGGGGGCATGGGTAAATCTCGGTCATACTGCGCGGGATCTGGGCCGGATGGACGAGGCCGAAGCCGCCTACAGGCGTTCCATAGAACTCAATCCCCGCGCGGCGGAACCCTACGTGCGGCTGGGGTCCGTTCTCAGAACGCAGGGGCATTTGGACGAAGCGATTGAGCTTTATCGGAAGGCAATAAAGCTCAAGCCAGATCTCATTGACGCCTATCTGGGCCACGGGAACGCGCTGCAATCCAAGGGACGATTGGATGAGGCTGTGGCAAGCTACGCCAGAGCGGTTGAGGTTCGGCCCGACCACGCCGAGGCGTTGTCTCACCTTCTCTTTTATCGGGCCAATATCTGCGACTGGACGGCCGAACTACCGAAGGGCATTTCAAAACTTGGGACATCGGGCGCAACCGTCAGCCCGTTTCGAATGCTGGCTTTCGAGGACAATCCCGAGAACCATTTTCAAAGGGCGAGGAACTATGTTGCGACGAACACGCGAAAGCCGGCCTCGACTGACCTCGCCAGACCCCAGGGCAGACCCGACAAGCTCCGAATTGGCTATTTTTCGGCGGATTTTCGCGATCATGCGGTTATGTATCTCGCGGCGCGGGTGTTCGAGCTGCACGATCGGGCACGCTTCACGGTTCATGCCTATTCCTATGGTCCGGACAGACGTGACGAGATGCGAACGCGTCTTGAGGCCGGCATGGATTCCTTTACGGACGTGCGCGACAAGAATGATCAGGAAGTCATCGAGTTAGCCCGTAAAGATGGCCTCGATATCGCAGTGGATTTGTCGGGACTGACAGGGGGCACGCGTTTAGGCATTTTTGCCAACCGCGTAGCGCCCGTGCAGATGACTTGGCTGGGATATCCAGGCACGTCCGGCGCGGATTTCATGGACTACGTCGTCGCAGATCAGATCGTCATTCCGAACGAGGCGCGCTCCCATTATTCGGAGGCGGTGCTCTATCTCCCGCATGCCTATCAGCCCAACGACGATCAACGGATAATATCGGAGCGGAAATTCACGCGAACCGAGTTGGGGCTGCCAGAGAACGGTTTTGTGTTTTGCTGCTTTAACAACAACTACAAGATCACGTCTCGGGAATTCGACATCTGGGCCCGCTTGCTGGCACAGGTCAACGGCAGTGTGCTTTGGCTGCTCAAATCCAACCAGTGGGCGGAGACCAATTTGCGCGCGGAAGCCGAAAGGCGTGGCATCGACCCGGCTCGCCTGGTTTTTGCAGAACGTGTTCCGCTGGCCGATCATCTGGCCCGGCACCGACTGGCCGATCTGTTTCTGGATACGTTCAACTACAATGCCCACACAACGGCGAGCGATGCGCTGTGGGCTGGGCTGCCGCTGGTCACAAAGCAGGGCAGGGGATTTGCGGCTCGCGTTGCCTCGAGCCTTTTGTCAGCGGTGAAACTGGAAGAACTCATCACTCATTCCGACGAAGATTACGAACAACTCGCGCTGGATTTGGCGACAAACCCGGACAAACTGGCAACTGTCAGGAAGAAGCTTGCCGCCAATCGGGATACCGAACCGCTGTTCAATTCGGAGTTGTTCACCCGGGACCTTGAAAGCGGTTATGTGGCGGCATACGAGCGCGTCCTAGCCGGATTGAAGCCGGAAACAATTCACGTTGCTGATTGAGAGGCTTGCCCGTAGTTAGGCGGACGCAATTGATCAAACAAAGCGTTTGATCTCCTAACCAAGGGCGGCCTCGCCGACCTTTCCACCAACGACGGATACTCACAAATGAAACTCGTGCCGAACTGGCGGCACGTTCTGCGCAAGGCGTGGAGCGTTCGCCTGATGCTGCTTGCCGGTCTGTTGTCGGGGCTTGAGGCTGCCCTGTCGCTTGCCGGCAACATCCTGCCCATCGAGCCAGGTGCGTTCGCCGTTCTGTCCGGGCTGACCGTGGCCGCAGCGTTCGTCACTCGGATTCTTGCACAGAAGGAGCTTCACGATGAAAGCTAGGTCGAAAAGTCGCTTGAAACGAGGCAGCGCGATTGCTGTGGCAGCCATCGCGCTTGTCGGCGCCTGGGAAGGGCTACGGACGGTCGCCTACCGGGATGTCGTTGGTGTCCCGACTGTCTGCTACGGCGAAACCCGCGGCGTCAAAATGGGGGATCGATACTCGAAGGGGGAATGCGACGCGATGCTGGGCGCCGGGCTGAAGGACTTTGAGAAGGGCATGCGCCGCTGCCTGAAGAGCCCGGACAAGATCCCTGACAAGACTTATGTGGCGTTTCTCTCATTCTCCTACAACGTCGGTATTGGTGCATTTTGCCGTTCAACGCTGGTGAGAAAAGCCAATAGCGGCGATCTTCGCGGAGCCTGCAAAGAACTGCTGAAATGGGTGAACGCCGGGGGCAAACGGATCAGAGGTTTGGTCAACCGCCGCAAGGACGAGTTGCGCATCTGTCTTTCGGGGCTGCGCTAGATGCTTGCTCGATTGCTGATGCCCCGTGGGTGGTTCGTCCTGGCTGGAGGCGTTCTCATTGGGCTTTCGACCCTTTGGTTTGGATGGACAGCGTACGGATGGGGCGTGAAGGCCGAAAAAGCCCGCTGGGTCCTTGCCACACAACAGGCTCAGCAGGAACACGACCGAGAAATTGCCGTCCGACAGGCTGAAATCGACGAAATCGTACGAAACCATAGCCAGACTGAAAGAAGGCTCGCCGCACGCGTTTTAACCCTCCAAAACCAACTCGTGGAGCAAAGCGATGAAGATTTCCTCTGCCGTCCTGGCAAGCCTGTCTTTACTGAGCGCCTGCGGAGCCAACTCGACAAAATTGGTCGCGATTAACGCCAGTCAGCCGCAGATCCCCGAAACTTTGTTGGGGGAGTGCCAAATGGCGGCAAAAATTCCGCCGGGGGCCACGCCGAAGCAACTAGCAACTGTCATCATACATGACCGCGCCGCGCTCGGTCAGTGCCGAAGGGACAAGGACGCCCTCAACCGGGCCGTTCGCAAGGCACTGCATTAGTTCAAACAAATCCATGACTTGAAACAGAGGCGCATCCGACATCGGATGCGGTACATCTCATGAAATTGTCGACCATGCTTTTCCTGATTTTTGTCGGCGCCTCATCATTGGCAACAGCCAATCCGTTGAAAACGGCACCGCTGCCGGTCTGCGGACCGGTTAATGCCGACTTCAAACGGCTTCTATCCGCGCTGAGCCAAGCGGAGGTTTGGCGCGGTACTGAGGGAAGAGGCCGGGGTCACATTCGGTTGACCGTTGGCAAGGGCGGGACCTGGTCAATGTTTTTTCATTCGATTGACGCCGCTGGAAAGGAGCGCGTATGCCTGATTGCGCGCGGCTTCGGAAGCCGGGAGTCATTTGGAAGACCCGTTTGATGACGAAGGAACGCTCTGTCTTCGACCCCAGGCTGTCGATCGGAAACATCCTGACCATTCTGGCGGTTCTGTTTGCAGCTGCGGGGACCTGGTACCAACTTGGAGAGCGGGTCACAGTCATCGAACATGCGTTGGCCGGGCAACAGGCCGGCGTTGCACGGTTGGACAGGGATCTTTCCCGAACGGAAGATCAGGCCATTGAGATACGCGAACGCCTCCGCGCTATCGAAGCCACTCAGGGGCAACAGTCCAGTGTGCTGCATCGAATCTTGCGCGCTGTTGAATCACAATGAGTTCCCGTTGCTCCAACTGATATCGGTCTTTATTCATTTCTAATAATTTGTATTGACAAATTTCGAGGCCGCATGTTCTTCTCGGATGCTCTGGGAGGATCCAATGGTCGCTGTGGCCGGCACTGGCATGACAGCCTTTAATCGCCGAAAGGACGGCAGCGGCTTTCGCGATTGGGTCCGTGAGGCCTTCGTCAGTGCATTGGCAAGTGCCGAGCTTGAGGCAACTGATATCGATTCACTTGTCGTCGCAAGCGAAAGCGATTTCTTTTCGCTGCAACTCAACCCAGCTTCTGTCATCGCTGACGATCTCGGCCTGCGTCAGGTTCGTGTGCAGCGGGCGGAGGGCGGCGGTGCCACCGGACAGCTTGCTGTGCACGCGGGTGTCTCGTGGATCCTTTCCGGACTGGCTCGGCATGTTGCTGTCGTGGGGTTCGAAGCTGCAGCCTCGGCGTTAAAGGCGAGATCAGTAACGGAGCTTTATGGTCATTCCTTTGACGCATTGACTGATGGGCCAACGGGCGTATCGGCGACGGCGTTATATGCACTCTCGGCGAAGGCGTTCCAGCAACAGACTGGGGCAACAGACAACGACTTTGCCTCCGTGGCCGTGCAGAACCGTCGCAACGCCCAAGACAACCCGCTCGCCCATCTGCCGCTTGATCTGACTATCGATGAAGTGCGGAACTCTCCGGTTATCTCTGACCCATATCATCGTCTTGATTGCTCACCGCTCAGTGATGGCGCCGCTGTGGTCATCCTGTCAGCGCCAGAGACACTTCCGTCCGGGCGAAAGGAAGCGCCTCGGATATCCGGTATCGGCGTTGCCAACGATCGGGTGCGGCTTGGTGACCGCCCCAATCCCGGTTTTTTTGCCGCAAAGCAGAAAGCCGCGGACTCTGCTTACAGAATGGCCGGTGTGGGCAATCCCGCTACCGAGATCGAACTGGCGGAAGTCTACGACGCCTATTCGGGCGCTCAGTTGCAAGCGATCCAGGCACTGGAAATCTCCGACAATTTACTTGCAGAACATCGGGATGGCGGCTTTGCCCCGGGCGGACGGCTACCGGTGAATCTGTCCGGTGGATTGCTGGGGCAGGGCGCTCCTGTCGGGGCAACCGGGGTTGCACAACTGGCCGCTTGTGCGGAACAGATGGAAGGGCGCTATCACCGCGGACTGCAGATGCAGCGAACCCCGAGATTGGCGGTTGTCGACACCCACGGTGGAGTGGGCACAGTCTGCGCCGTGACCGTTCTGCAGGGGGAAGCCCCGTGAAACGTCTCCTCGAGCTTGAGTATAGTATCAGCGATCTCGCCATTGCTCCCTACCTTGAGGGATTGAGAACAGGTATGGCGGTTGCCAAGCAATGCAGCCGGAGCCGCCGCACGACATTTCCTCCCGAGCGTGGTTGTCCAGGCGAATTCGCCACGGGCGGCGCTTCGGAGTCGGGTTGGATACAGCTATCCGGAAAAGCGCGTCTGGAGCTTCGAACCGACGGACCCGAGGGCAGTTTTGCACTTGCAACGTTTGAGGGGGCCGACAACCGAACTGTCTGTCGCATCGCCAATCCGGAGGTCTCCGGTAGCACGCTTGTTCTCCAGCGGGACGAGCGGGAAATACCCGGTATTGTCGTGTTGATTGTGGAGGATCCCATTGAAAGCGCTCGATAATTGGACAAACGTGGAGCTCGCCGGAATTGGGCTGGAACGCCAGGATGAACAGCTGGCGATTGTCGTGCCGCCGGACAGCAACATCTACTCCATGACAGTGGGGCGGGCGCTTGCAATCGGGGAAGCTGACCGCCTGGCGCTGCGTTTCGAGCGGGATGATGGGTCGCTCGAGGACTACACCTTTGCCCAGGTCGACGTGGCGGCAAGCGCGTTGGCGGCTGAACTGCAAAGTCGTGGATTTGGCCGCGGCGACTATATTGGACTTCACTGCGGCATGCGGCCGGAAACCGCCATCGCCCACATGGCCGTGTGCAAACTCGGAGCGGTCGCAGTCACGCTTTCGCAGCTCTATGGACCCGATACGCTGGCGCACGCGCTGAACGATTGTCAGGCTCGGGTTCTGCTGACCACCGAGACCGCATGGGCTTCGCTCCGAGCAGATGCCCAGTCACTTTTCCCCCATTTGACGGACATTCTGGTCGTCGAAAGTGCGGGCCCCGAACCTGACCTGCAAGAGGTCCTGAGCGCAGAACCTCCGGACGATTTCACCCCCGAGCTGACCGGCGCGGACGACCCGGCATTGCTGATGTACACGTCGGGCTCGACCGGCATGCCCAAGGGCATCCTCCACGGACACCGTGTCCTGGCCTCCTACCGACCTTCCATCAACCTTTTCTTCAACCTTTCGCTCGACGACGAGGATGCGGTCTTCTGGTCGCCGTCCGACTGGGCCTGGGTCGGCGGGCTGCTCGACATGCTGTTTCCCGCCTGGCTTGCGGCACGCCCGGTGGTCTCGTCTGAAGACCGGTTCAATGCGGAACGCGCTCTAGAATTCATCTCACGTCACAAGGTGACTCATACATTCCTCGCTCCGAGCGCAATCCGGCGGCTAGCGCAGGTTTCGGCTCCGCGCGAGCGCTTCGATCTGTCGCTGCGGGTGATTTGCACCGGGGGTGAGGCCCTGGCGGCCGAGGTTCTGGAATGGACCGAACGCGAGCTGGGCGTGGTTTGCAACGAGTTCTATGGAATGACGGAGGTCAATCATCTGATCGGCAATTGCGACGCGCTGTTTCGCCGCCGCGCCGGTTCCATGGGGCTGGCCTATCCCGGACATACTGTTTTGCTTGTTGACGAGGAGGGACAACTCGTCGGGCCGGGCGAGATCGGTGAAGTCGTCACCCGATCCGACGCACCGACACGATATCTCGGTTATCTCAACAGTCCTGAACGGGAGGCCGAGTTGCGCCTTGGCCCCTACAGGCGCACCCATGATCTCGCAGTGCGGGATGAAGATGGGTATTTCTGGTACAAGGGGCGGTCAGACGACCTGATCAAATCGTCCGGCTTCCGTATCGGGCCTTCGGAAATCGAGGAATGCCTTCTTGCTCATCCGGCAGTCGCTGAAGCGGCGGTTGTCGGCAAGCCGGACCCGGAACGAGGCGCTATCGTCAAGGCATTCGTCAGGCGGTCGGCATCATATGTCGAAGCAGACGAACAAAACCTGAAGACAGAACTGGCAGACCACGTTCGCCACCGCCTTGCCCCCTACAAAGCTCCTCGGGAGGTCGAATTCGTTGATGGATTCGAACTGACATCGTCAGGAAAGATCAATCGAAAAGCGTTGAGACTGGCCGAAACGATTGACGGTTCAATTTGATTTTGACTAATATGTATTAACAAATTTGGGGAGAAGCATGAAGTTTGGCATTCACTCCGGGCTCTGGATGACGCGCTGGACAGACGATGTGCCGCCGATCATGCGCACCGTGGCTGAGCTCGGTTACGACGGCATCGAACTGTCTTTGCTGGGCATAACACAAGACCGTGCGCAAGAGCTGAAGGCAGCGGCCCGTGGCTGTGGGCTGGAGATCACCTGTTCCACTGGACTGGGCCCATCGGAAGATCCCACATCAGCCGATCCAGACATCAGAAAGGCCGCCAAAACCGCGATGGAAAATGCCATCCGGACCACTGCCGCACTGGGCGCGCGCCAGTTGGCAGGCGTTATTTTCGCGCCCTGGGGTGTTTTTGATCCGGCAAACAAAGGCGAGCGTTCCAAGCGCTCCGCCGACCTCCTTGGTAGCCTTGATGGAATCCTGGAAAGCGAGGACGTCAAACTTGGTATCGAGGCCATCAACCGTTTCGAGACGGATTTGGTCAACACATCAGAGGAAGGCGTGGCGCTCGCTCGCTCAAGCGGCTCGTCAAGGGTCGGAGTCCTTCTCGATACATTCCACATGAACATTGAGGAAAAGAATCCAGCCGCGGCGATCCGGCATGCCGGAGATCGCCTTTTCCATTTCCACATCTCAGACAATGATCGGGGTGTTCCGGGTGGGGCACAATTCGATTTTGCCGCGGTAGCCCATGCGTTGAGCGATATCGGTTACGACGGCTGGATAACCGCTGAAATGTTCGTCATACCGAACCACCCCACCAGCGCGGATCTCAACATTTGGCGTGCCATTGAGCCGGATGCGACGGAAGCAGCGCGGCGAACGCTCGACTATATGAGGGCCACGTTTTGATCGCGTCCTCGGCCTATTTCGATAGACTGCTTGATGTCATTAGCGCGCAAGAGGCGCGCCTGAACAAGCTGGATGCGGCCATCGGAGATGGCGATCACGGAACCACGATCAAACGTGGCCTGACTGCAGCGGCTGCGGCGGATGATGGAAAGAAAGCAAAGGCCTTCATGCGTGCCTCGGGCGGTGCGTCAGGAACGCTCTTCGGCTTGCTCCTGATCGAAATCGAAAGACATCTGGCGGGCGATGGCCAGGCGCTGGAGCGCCACCTGGCCCGGGCGCTGGAACGGATCAGCGACCTTGGACAGGCCCGGCAGGGCGACAAATCCATGATCGACGCACTGGCGCCGGCCGTGGAAACGCTGAAGACCGGCGGCGACGCAAAAGCCGCTCTGCTGGCAGCAGAAAAGGGTCGCGACGCGACCATACCAATGCATGCCAAACGCGGGCGGGCACGCTACGTGGAAAACGGCGGGGAGGGGCACATGGACCCCGGAGCCGCCTCGGTCTGCCTGATGTTCGCGGCACTGTTGGGAGAGTAAACTTGAAGAAACTGCTCAACAGTCCCGAGTCCATGGTCGACGACATGATCGACGGGTTCGTCGCCGCCTTTCCGCAGGTTGCACGCGGCCACACCGACCCCCGGGTCGTTATCCGCGGCAATCCCAAGAACGCCGATCAAAAGGTCACCTTGCTCATCGGCAACGGCTCCGGGCACGAGCCCATCGCCATGGGGTTTGTCGGGCAGGGCGTGCTTGACGCCAATGTGGTCGGCGATGTCTTTGCCGCGCCATCCGCTGACCTGATACTCGACGGAATTGCCGAGGTGCATGGCGAAGCCGGAACTATCCTGTTGATATCGCGGCACGAAGGCGACGTGATCAACGGACGGGCGGCCACCATGCTGGCGGAAGATCAGGGGCTGACCGTGCGTCCGCTGCTGATGTATGACGACATCTCATCGGCACCGCGGGGACAGGAATCGGAGCGGCGTGGTGCGCCGGGTACGATGTTCATCTACAAAATCCTGGGAGCTGCCGCCGAAGAGGGCATGGCGCTTGGTCCGCTCTATGAGCTGGGGTGTGCGGTGCGCGACTCCACGCGGACCCTCGCCGCCGCTGTCAGTCCGGGCATTTCGCCCTTGAGCGGAGAGCCGATGTTCTCGTTGCCGGACGACGAAATCTATCTGGGCATGGGCGTCCACGGTGAACCGGGAATTGGACGCGCCAAGTACGGCCCTGTCGACGGACTGGTCGAACAGATGATTGAGGCATTGCTTGAAGACCGGTCCATACCGGCCGGCGAGCGCGCCTGCGTTATCGTCAACGGAATGGGCGGCACCACTCAGATGGAGCTGCTGACGGTTTACGGAGCGATCGTCAAACAGCTCGAGGCAAGGCATATCACCCCTGTTGCTCCCATGGTCGGCGAATATGTGACGACGCAGGAAATGGGCGGCTTTTCCATATCGCTGCTTGTTCCGACTGAGGAGATGTTGCGCCTCTGGTGCGCGCCATCTGACACGCCGCATTTCCCCAGGATCGGGACTGTGTGATGGCAATGAGCGACCATCTGCCATTGACTAAGCCGGCCACCCTGTCGCCTCTATACGGGGTCGCTGTCGACCAGGGCAGCGGATTGGGCGCGGCTATAGCCGAGGCCCGAGGCGCGCAGGCCCGCGAGACGGATCTGTTCGATTTCAAAAGGTCCGTTGTAGAGCAATTGAGCGCATCGGCTTCCGCCGTTCTGGTTGACGCCGAATATGGAAGTCGCCTGCTTCCATACTTCGACCCTGCGTGCGAAAAGCTGCTTGCCTACGAAGCGGATGTCTATCGCATCGAGACCGCTGAAAAGATAACCGTGTTGCCCGACAATCTAGCGATATCCGACTATCCGGATCTCGGTGTGCGCCGCCTCAAATTCTTCCTCTACTACGCTCCCAGAAGCGACGGCGAAACGAATGAAAAGAAACACGCGCTCGTCAAACAAATCGGCATGGAGTGCGACCGGCACGGCATCGAGTTCCTGTTCGAACCGATCGTCTATGATGAAGCGATAACGGATGCCAACTCTCTCGAGTTTGCCCGGCTGAAACCCGATCTCGTTCGGGAGGCGACAAAGCGATTTTCCGATCCCGGCTTCAAGATCGATGTTCTCAAGGTCGAGATACCGGTCAATCTGGCGTTCGTCGAAGGGTTTGGACAAGGCGAGTTCAGCCGCCATTGGGCGCTTGAAGCGTTCGGACGGGCTGCCGAGGCGGCTGGTGATATCCCGTTGGTCTATCTCAGCGCCGGTGTGTCGTTCGAGTGGTTTCGGCAATCGCTTGAACTTGCTCGTGAAGCGCAAACCGGCGCGGCTGGCTTCATGTGTGGCCGGGCTATCTGGGCTGACGCCGTGGCTGAGTTTGGAGAGAGGGGTCAAGAAGGGTTGGAGCAATGGCTGGCGGTTGAGGGGCGCCGGCGTGTGGAACTGTTGAAAGCCGCTCTGTGACAAATCCGTATGAAAAACGTTCCGGCGCCAAAATTGACAGCATTCATTCAATCATACAAATTGGTATGTACTGAATGAGGGAGGCGACGTTTTTGGAAGCGCAAACCACCACTCCTAAATACAAGGCCGCCTATGGTGCGTTGTTGAGCCGGATCGGCTCGGGTCGTTATCCCATCGGCGGGCGCCTGCCGACAGAAGACGAACTGGCCCGCACGTTCGATGTCAGTCGCGTAACGATCCGCCGATCCCTGGACATGCTCGTCAATGAAGGATTTCTGGAGCGCCGTCAGGGCAGCGGTTACACCGTTGTGTCGCTGTCTCCACCATCTTCAATGTGCCTGACATCCTTCACCGATGCGATGCTGCGTGCCGGTCGGGAGCCATCTTCGCGGCTGATCCGGATTTCGACCATCGAAGCCGGCACTCTGCACGATGTTGAGATTGCCGAGGAGTTACATGGCGAACGGCTGACCTGCATTGAGCGCCTTCGCCTGGTCGATGACAAACCGCAGATGCTTGTGCGCACCTGGGTGCCCGCGAGGCTGCTTTCAAACGCCTCGCCGGATGATTTTCCGAACACCGGTCATGAACAATCGATCCTTCGGATCTTGCGTCAGCGGTTCGGGCTCGAATGGAACGCTGCCTGCGAGGATATCAGTCCGGCCGGAGCGCCGAAGGATGTCGCAAAGTATCTGCAGCTCGAGGCGGGAACGCCGTTGCTGGTACAGGCATGTACCGCTTTTGACGAGCAAGGGGCTGTTGTCTTCTATGAACAGGTGTTTCGTGTCGGCAAAGTCAGTTTCAATTTGTCTGGCGCCAACAGGCAGGCGAGATAGGGAAGGGTAGTCGTCATGCACAGTCCGCTGATCATCGGCGTCATCCACGCCTCGCTGCCAAGCTATTTTCCAGACGATCACAAGGTCTTTGAGAGTTGCGATGCCTCGCTTCAACGTCTCTGTGACCGGGAGGGTGCGCGCATCGTCACGGCTCCCAAGAGGCCGATGAACGGGTCCGAGGCCCGAGTGGCCGCGGAAGCCTGCATGGCGGACGGAGCCGATTTTCTGCTGCTGATCCACGGCGGATTTACCATGGGTGACGTGGCCCATACGCTTGCGTCAATGCCGATTCCGCTGGGGGCCTGGGCGACGCCGGAACCCACGCTTGAGGGCGACATTCAGCTCAACAATTTCGTGTCCCTCAACATGACGATGTCTATCGCCCGGCAGGTCAGGAATCTCGAAGAAAATCCGGTGCAATGGTACTTCGGAGCGCCCGGTTCCGCTGCCGTTGAGGCCCGGCTGACCAACACTGTGCGAGCTTTGAAGATGTTGAAGCGGATGCGCGGCAGCCGCATCGCGCTGATCGGCGGCCTTGCGCCGACGTTTTACAATATGGAGGTGTCTGCGAACACGTTGAAGCGGTGCTTCGGCGTCGATGTGGAAGCCTTCGAGATCACTGAGTTGACCGGTCGTTTGGCGACGATTGAGAACGGGCGGGTTGCCAATGAGTTGGCCGAGATGACCGCTGCGGCATCGGTCAATGGTGTATCGGATCACCAGATGGAACTGAATGCCCGGGCGGCGATCGCACTCCGGGACATTGCTGATGGCGGAAATTTCGACGTTTTGGCCGTTTCAGACTGGCCTGCGCTGCAGGTTGATCCGGGAACACACCCCGGCGGCGCCTTCACGTGGCTGGAGGAAAAGGACGGCATTCCGGTCGCTTCCGAGGGCGATTTGCTTGGAGCGCTGACGCAGCTCGCAGCCCGAACCCTGACCGGCCGCGTCGGTTATCTCCTCGACATGACCGAGCCGGATCTTGATGAAGGCGATCTTCTGATGTGGCACGGCGGCGGCGGCCCACTTTATCTCGCCGACGATGCCGGCGCCTCCTGGATCAATCACCCGATGATTGGACGTGGCACAGAAGAGGGGCCCCGTTTCGGCACGATCAGCGATCTGGTGTTCCGGGACGGTCCCGTGACCGCGTTTCGCATCTGCGACAACGCGACGGGGCTGTTCGAAATGGAAGCCAAGGTGGCTGGCAGGCAACCGACCGGATACAGCGGGTGTCGCGGTTGGCTGCGGGATTTCTCTTTTGCCCGGAAACCCGCGTCGCTGGATGAGGTGATTGCGACCGTGATGGGGCACGGCGTTGAGCACCATTTCATCCTGGTGCCGGGGCATCATCACGAAGTATTGGCCGAATTTGGCCGTTGGGCAGGATTGCGATTGCTTGAGCCGATTCAGGCGAAAAATCACCTCATCTGAGGAGGGTGAGGGAGGCGTGATCGCGTTGACAGGTAGACAAATTGATATTACTCAACTTGTTATATCAAATTTTGTCGGGAGGGTGTTCATGAAGGCGAAATTTGAACCGCAAACAGCGGCCTCCGGCGTAACCGGGCGGTGTTGAAGCTGTGACGCAGGTGCACCTCAGGGGCGTTCGGAAGCAGTTCGGGTCCTTTGTGGCAATTGACCACATCGACCTTGAAATCGCGTCTGGTGAACTGGTTGCTCTGCTTGGCCCGTCCGGTTGCGGCAAGACAACCACCCTGCGGATGATCTCAGGTCTCGACGGTCCGACGCGAGGCGAAGTGCTTTTCGACGGCAAGGACATGTCGGCGGTGCCCGTGCGCGACAGAAATGTCGGCATGGTCTTTCAGCGCTATGCGTTGTTTCCCCATATGAATGTCGAACGAAACATCACCTTCGGCCTGCGTGTGCGCAAGCTTGCCCAGGACGAAGTGCGCGAGCGCCTCGAAGAAATTCTCGACATCGTACAACTGACGGCGTTCCGACACAGATTTCCAGCGCAGCTGTCAGGGGGACAAATGCAGCGTGTCGCAATAGCCAGAACCCTCATTACCAAACCGTCGGTTTTGATGATGGATGAGCCCCTGGCCAATCTGGATACCAATCTGCGCGGCGAAATGCGTCGCTTCATCCGAGATCTGCAGCAGCGGTTCAATATCACGACCATTTTCGTAACCCACGATCAGGTTGAAGCGATGGAACTGTCCGATCGCGTGGCGGTGCTCTTTGACGGCCGGCTTGAACAGTTCGACACGCCGGACGGCATTTACCACCGCCCGCAGAAGCAGAGCGTGGCAAAGTTCATGGGCGCTTCCAACATCGTGGATGGAAAGATCGCGGACAACGGCGTGCTCACCACCGACTTTGCCGAATTTCGGGGTGTCGATACCGCTGGAATGCCGGTTGGAACCCGGGTCAGGGCGATGATGCGAAGCGAAGCGGTCGATCTGAGCCGGAAGCCGATCGATGCTGCCGAAAACCGGCTCGCCGGCACGGTTGCAACCGCGGATTTCTTTGGCGCCGTTTTATCCTACGGCATCCGCATCGGAGACAGCGTGCTTAATGTGGACGAGCATTCCACGGATCGTGTCGCGCCTGGAGAGGAAGTGCATCTGAGTATTCCGGGCGACCGCATCTGGTTGATCCCTGAGCAGTTGAACTGAATTGAAACCGGCGGCGGAGTGCCGCCACAATATCGGGAGGAAGACAATGACAGTCGGATTGAAAAGCGTTCTACGGAGCGGGTTCGTCGCGGTCGGCATGGTGAGCATGACGGGTGCGATGGCAGCGGCGGCGGATGATGTCGAACAGTTTCGGACCGATTTCCTGGCAGGAAACGTAAGTTGGGACGACGTCAAGGCGCGGGCGGCTTCAGAGGGCAAGGTCAACTTCTACTATTGGGGCGGTAGTGATGTAATCAACATCTGGGTCGACAGTGTTGTCGCGCCGGCCATGTCCAAGTTGGGCGTCACGCTCAACCCGGTTCGCATCACAGGTACCAAGGACGCCATCGATCTCATCCTGGCCGAACGCAATTCCGGAAAAGGCCTGGGTGAGGGCAGTGTCGATGCCGTCTGGGTCAACGGCGAGAACTTCTACACGTTAACACAACAAAAGGCTTTGTTCGGGTCATTCGCCGACAAGGTGCCGAACTCTGACAATTACGAGTGGAACCCCGATGATCCGCGGTCGCTGATGAACCTGCGCGATTTCGGTGTCGTCACCGATGCCCAGGAAATTCCGTGGTCGGGTCAGCAATATGTTTGTGCGGTGAACCGGCAATATGTCAGCAAGGAAGACACGCCATCAACCTTCGCCGAGCTGAAATCCTACCTGGAAGCCAATCCTGGTAAGTTCACCTACGTGAAGCCGCCCCATTACATCGGCAACACCTTCGTGCAGTCCGTGATGTATGCACACAATCCGGACGGCAACGGAGCGGTACCTTTCCAGAGTTCGATTGGGGATCTCGGTGCCGCGGAATTGGCCCGTCTGATCAAGCCGGGCATGGAATACCTGAAATCGATCGAACCGCACCTGCTCGATGCCAATGGCGGTAAGCCGCGCTATCCGGAGGACATCGCCGCTCTCGACGGACTGTTCCTTAACGGAGAGGTCTACTTCAACTGCAAATTCGGATTGTATGCGGTTCACACCGGACTGACCACGGGCGCCTATCCGGAAAAGGCAGAGGAGTTCATTTTCCCGAAAGGGACGATGATCAAGAACAAAAACTATCTTGCCATCCCGGCCAACAGCCCAAATCCCGCCAGCGCGCTGGTCTTCGCCAACTACATGGCGTCTGTCGACTCTCAGGCCTCCAAGCTGGAAAAGGCTGGCATGCCGGTCGGCATCGACCTGTGGCGCCTGCCGGCTGACGAAGCCGCCGCCGTGGAACGCGTCGCTCCCAAACACTATGGCGTGACCCAGGCCGAACTGGATGCCAACACCGCGCCGGATACCAATGCCAGCCTTGTCGACGTGATCGAAGCTACCTGGCTTGAATACATTGAGCGCGGCTCGTCGTCGTCGATCGAGGACATCGTGGCCAAGGCCACAGAAGGAGTTGCGCAATAAGCTCCGATCGAGGCGCCGCTGTCCCGGGTGGCGCCTCGGATTTTTCAATGGGCAGCCGGACCGAAGCATTGCAGGCGAGGGCCCGCCGCAACGCGCTGATCTTGCGTGTTGTCGAATTGGCGCCGATTGTAATTGTCCTGTTTGTCCTGTTTGGTGGCGCGTTGGTGCTCGCGGTCCTGCAAAGCCTCGGCTTTGCACCATGGTACGGCATCAACACGTTTCCCGACTTCCGCTATTTCGCTGAGCTGTGGGGCTCCTCGGCTTTCTGGGTTTCGCTCGGGCTCACCCTCTACTACGGATTCGTTTCCACCATCATCGCTCTGGTGATGGCGATCGCGCTCAGCCTGGCGCTGATCAAGCCGTTCCGCGGCAAAACCTTCTACAAATATCTCTACAAACTGCCGCTGATGATTCCCTATACGGTGGGCATCGCCCTTGCCGTTATCATGCTTGGCAATGGTGGCGTGCTGTCGCGGATGTTGGCTTTCGTTGGCTTAATCGACAATCCCGCCCAGTTTCCGCAAATACTGAAGACCCATTATGGCTGGGGCATTATCGCCGTTTACGTCTGGAAGCAGGTGCCGTTCATGACCCTGGCGATCTATGCCGTCCTGCTCGGCATAGGCAGGGAAACCGAAGAAGCCGCGACCATTCTGGGCGCCGACAGACGGACCGTTTTCTTCCAGGTGACACTGCCACAGATCTTGCCCGGCATCGTGTCGTCCACGCTTATTTGTTTCGCCTTCAATGTGGGTGCGTTCGAAGCACCGTTCATACTCGGGGGCGGCTATCCCGACACGCTGCCGGTTGTTGCCTGGCGATACTTCAACGACGCTGACTACAGTTTTCAGCTCCAGGGCATGGCAACCGTCGTTTCGATCGGCATTGTCTCCGGGGTCATTCTCTTTGCCTATCTCGCGACTTACCGGCGCTACGAGCGTATGCAGGGGAGAAACTGACGTGGCCGCCGGACCGATTAGGGACACATTCAACAGGCTGTCGCCGTTCCAGCGATTCTACCTGATCGCGATTGGTGCTCTGATCGTCGGCCCGTTTGCCCCACTGATCGTTCAAAGTCTGGCCTTTCGCTGGGCCTGGCCGGACCTTCTGCCTTCTGTCTGGTGGCTGGAACAGCGGGGAAAATCCCCTATACCGTTAGCCTGGGATTATGTGCTGTCGCCTTATTCGCGCGTATGGGAAGCCACGGTCAACACGATCTCGATCGGCCTGGCGGTCACGGCAATCTGCCTGGTGATCTGCCTGCCGGCCGCGCGGGTTCTGGCTCGTGAACGCTTTACTGGAAAGAGCAGCTTCGAATTCTTTCTGACGATGCCGCTGATCGTCCCGGATGCCGCTATTGGCATCGCGTTGCTGATGATCTTTATCAACCTGGGTCTCGCAGGCAGCTACATCGGGATCATCATCGCCCATCTGATACCGACGATACCGTATATGGTTCGCATGCTCACGGCGGTCTATCAGGGGCTCGGAAAAGAGTTCGAGGAGCAGGCCGAGATTCTGGGGGCAAATCGCTTTCAGGTGCTGACCATGGTGACGCTGCCCATGCTGATGCCCGGCGTCATTGCTGGTGCTCTTTTCACGTTTCTGGTGTCGAGCAACATCTTCCTGCTGACCTTCTTTCTCGGTCAGGGACAGGTGATCACATTGCCGACGCTGCTCTTTTCCAAGATTTCCGGAGGAACGCTGGACGCTTCGGCTGCCGGCATCACTCTCATCGTATCGTTGCCGGGCATCATCCTGCTGATCATTTCCGAGCGTTTCCTCAAGGAGGAGGCGTTTGGGAAGGGTTTCGGCAGCTGAGCCACCGGCAAGTCTGGAATCAAACTAGGTTGCCAAGTCAGAATTGGCGGAAAGGCTGGAGATGTTGACACCCGACCACATTTTGGAGCGTTTCCCGAAGCTTTCCGACGACGACATGGTCGAAAAACTTCGGCATCCAGGCAAACCGGCTCGAGTCATAATCGATACCGATGCTGCAAACGAAATCGACGACCAGTTTGCCCTGGCCTGGGCTCTGCTCTCGCCGGAAAGATTGCGATTGGAAGGAGTGACGGCCGTACCGTATTCCTTCCGACATCACCGTGCCGGGATCATCGAGAGCGAGCGGATATTGCGCGCCGGCGGACCGGCCACGCCGGAGGAAGACGAATTCATGGGCGGCTTTCGCGGTTGGGCAGAGCGCTTGATTGCCACCGGTCGGCGAGCTGAGGACATCAAATTCGTCCATCCCGACGAAGGTGAGGAACTGTCCTACCTCGAGATTCTGCGCGTGTTCGAGAAATGCGGTGTTCCAGCAGACGGAAAGGTCTTTCGCGGGTCGCCCGGATACTTGTCGTCGATCGAGGAGCCGATCGTCTCTCCGGCTGCCGAGTTCATCATCGAGCGTGCCCGTGCGGAACCGGATGATCCTCTGTATATTTGCGCCATGGGCGCTGTGACAAACATAGCCTCCGCGCTCCTCCTGGCGCCGGACATCGCCGCCAACCTGGTAGTTATCTGGACTTCGGCTTTTCCGAGCTCGGTTCCGCAAAGCAATCGTGCGTCTCTCAATCTGGTTCAAGACCAGGCGGCTTCACGTCTGATGTTCGACTGCGGTGTCCCTCACGTGTATTTGCCGGGTTATCACGTTGGCGCGCAGTTGCGCATATCACTGCCTGAAATGGAGCGGTTCGTTCGGGGCAAGGGAGCAATCGGCGACTATCTGTTTCATCTGTTCACCAACAACCCGCTGCACGAGAAATATGCGATCACCGATCCGGAAGAGCGCACCTGGGTGATCTGGGATATGATCGACGTTGCCTGGCTCTTCGATCCTGATATGGTTCCGACAACCTTGTGTAGGTCCCCGATTCTGACCGAAGACCTCTACTGGCAGAACCATCCGGACAGGCACTGGATACGCGAAGCTTATGACGTCAATCGAGACGCGCTGTTCATGGATTTCTACCGTTGCCTCGAACGTGCCCCGGCATGAACTGACGAATAGAACGGTTGGGCGACGCCGGATCATGGCTATCCAGCGTCGCCCAAGGGACTACATGCCCCTGAAACTGCTACTCGGCCGGCCCCACAGGCACCTCGGATAATACGGATAGGTATTCGTCGCGAAATAGACGAACTTGCCGTTGAGCATGCCGCCGTTGCACTGGTCGAGGGTCCCTGAGCCGCCGACATAGACCCAGTCTTCGACGTAAGTTCCGTCATGCCGGCCACCGGGCCCGGACGAACGCGTGCCGCTCTTGAGGCGATAACCGGATTTTGCGCCGGAACCAATATAGTGGATCTCAAAGCCGTCCTTTGCCCAGCCGATCTGGGTTCCGCCCCGGGTCTTCAACGCTGAATTCGGCGGTCCGTGATAGTGGTAAATGCCACGTTTGTCGACGTGGGCGTTTGCCCGGTCCATCCCAAGCATATCCGCTGCGCCCATACCTTCGAGGTTCCATCCCGAACTGCGATTTCGGCTGTGACCACGCCGTGATCTCGGGTCCCAATAGTCAGCCGTTCCTGGCCGGATCAGCACACCGTTGAGCGCGATCCCGATGGCGCCTGGGCCGGTTCCGGAAAACCGATTTCGTTTTTTCGGATTGGCGTTGACGCAGACGTTGATGTTCTGTGCCCGCATGGTGTGCGGATTTCCGCGATTGGGAAATTGCCCAACGGCATGGTTTGGCACGCCGTTCGATGTGATGCAGATCTCGTTGCCGCGTTCAGTAATCTGAACACGGTTGGTATCCGCGTTGGCCGGTACTGTGATGATCGCCAGGCCGACGGCGCCAGCCAGGGTTGCCAGTTTTGGGTTCATGAATCCTCTCCGATCCGGTTTTGCAAGGGAATTGGTCCCCGGCATCAATCGGAGCGTAGCGAGCAGCAGGTGTCGGGGACCTTTCCCCCGCATTAACTTGTTGTAATGCTCAGGCCAGATCGAGAACCACAGTCAGCCGGCAGATCCGGTCCTGCCTTACCGGCTGTTCCAGCGGTCCAGTTTCGGAATGCCGCGGGTGAAAATCCAGGCCATAAAGCGCGGCATTCCTTGGTTCGACAACGCTTCCACGCAATGATCCTGCATCTCCGTAACGGAAAAATCCGGATGCAAGAACATTCCGTCGCGATAGCAAAGCGAACAATAGGTACTGCTCAAACTTCCGTCCGCATTTGTGCCACCGCCGTTTGCATCCTTGTTCAACGGCATTCCGCAGCTTTGGCACTTCGCGCTCATTTCCATGCTCCATATCGACTTGCACGTGCGAACCATCTTGGAACGGTTCACTTTGGCTATTAATGATGATAAGCGTGGACCATTGTCAATGGTTTATGGGTGTCGTTTATGAGAATCGGTGAAGTCTCACGCAGAAGCGGTTTAAGCCGGGACACCATCCGGTTTTATGAGCGCAACGGTTTGATTGCGTCGTCACCCGGGCCGGGATCGACGAACTCCTACCGCGATTACGATGACGACGCAATCGAGCGCTTGGCAATGATCCGAGAGGCTCAAGCGGCTGGCCTTTCGGTTTCCGACCTGGCCTTGTTTATCCGGCAGTTGGAGGATGCATCCGAGACTGACTTTGACGCCGGTGCCTTTCTCGATCTGAAGATTGTCGAAATAGAGAACCGGATCGCGCGCTCACTTCGCTTCGTTGATACGCTCAAAGCGACCCGCGACGCGTTGGCTCAAAGTCATGGTGCAAGTGACGCAGAATTCGAGAAGGCAGGTGACAGGGGCACCGGCCGCTGATTGGTCTAACCACGTCGAAACGGGCCATGCTGCCGCAGTATCTCGCCCATCTGGTCAACATCCTGACGCTCATGTCCCAGGTAGTCGGCCACAGCCCTTCGAAGTCCCGGATGGGTGATGTAATGCGCTGAATGGGTCGTGACCGGCAGATATCCGCGCGAGAGCTTGTGCTGGCCCTGGGCTCCGGCCTCAACCGTCGCAAGACCATGCGCGATCGCGAAATCGATGGCCTGGTGGTAGCAGACTTCGAAATGGAGGTAGGGGTGGTCTTCGACGCAACCCCAATGGCGGCCGAAGAGCGTGTCACCGCCGATGAAGTTGATGGCCCCAGCGACATATCGCTCACCTCGGCGGGCCATGACGAGAAGAATGTCTTCAGCCATGCGTTCGCCGATCATCGAGAAGAACCGCCGGTTCAAATAGGGGCGTCCCCATTTGCGCGACCCGGTGTCCATGTAAAATTCGAAGAAAACATCCCAGACACTCTCAGTGATGTCTTTGCCGGTCAGCCATTCGATCGTGATGTCATTTTCAAGCGCAATTCGCCGTTCTTTCTTGAGCGCCTTGCGTTTGCGTGATGCCAGTGAACCCAGAAAATCGGAATAATCGCTGTAGCCAGGGTTGCTGAAATGGAACTGTTGATCGGTACGATGCAGATAATTCTGATCCTCGAAAACACCGATTTCGTCCTCGGGTACGAACGTGACATGAGCCGAGGAAACCCCATGACGATCCGAGAGTTGTTGCAGTCCGCTGGCCAAAGCAGCCTGTACGGCGCTGCTGTGTTTGTCGGCATCCGTCAGCAGGCGAGGACCAGTTGCCGGTGTAAATGGAATGGAGCTTTGCAGTTTCGGATAATAATTACCACCGGCACGCTCGAAGGCATCCGCCCAGCCATGGTCGAACACATATTCACCCTGGCTGTGGTTCTTCAGATAACAGGGCAAGGCGCCATGAAGCCGACCGTCCGTCGACTCCAGCAACAAATGCTGGCCCAACCAGCCGCTGGAAGACGTTGCACATCCAGCCTCCTCCAGAGTCGCAAGATATCCGTACGAAACAAAAGGATTATAGGTGACCGGTGATGTGTCGCCGCGTGTGGTTCCACAGAGTTTTTCCCAGGAGGCCTGGTCAATGTCGGAAAACGAATTGGTAACGCGCAACTGAAACTCAACATCGGCTTTCATGTCGCTCGTCCGTCCGGCTCCAATTTGGGTGGTCATGCGCAGTATCTAGGCGTCGACATCAGACCTGCAAGTCATCCGGATTAAATCCCTCGAATGTCATCTGATCAGCAAATTTGGTTGTCAATTCGATGGCCTCGCGATCTCGCACTGTCCAGGTGATAACCGGCAGACCCCTGGCGCGAATCTGCTCGACAAAAGGTGAGGGAAGGTCCGAGACGTGAAAGGAAACGAAATCGAGCGACATGTCGAGCGCCCGCTTGTTTGCTTCTACGCCCTCATCGTTTGCCTCATGGGCGGTCAATCCGACGGGAAAGGGTGATTGCAGATCTGACAACGCCTTAACGATCTTGTGGTCGAACGACATCAGGCCGACGTGACCCTCGTAACCGCCAAGCGCGTCCAGCACCGATCGGGCGAACGTTTCGGCATCTTCTTTGGCCTGTTTTTTCAACTCGACAACCAGCGCGCTCCTGCCTTTCACATGGTGCAGCATCCGCTCAAAGGTCGGGATGGTGTCCTTGGTCTCGCCAACCGAAAGTCCTTCAAGCAGATTGACCGGTGTTTGTCGGACATCACCGTCCTGGCCACAAAGGCGGTTCAGGACGTCGTCGTGGAAAACAACCGGCCGGTCATCGCTGGATAATTGAAGATCGCACTCGATCGCAAAGCCATGGCTAATCGCGCGATCGAATGCGCTGAGCGTGTTTTCCCAGATTTGATTGTTCAAGTCGTGATAGCCGCGGTGGGCGATCGGACGGTCCTTTATCCAATCTACATTGGGCACCTTCGACACCTATCGGACTTCAAGGATGGCATCGACTTCGACGGCGGCATCCATGGGAAGCGAGGCCATCCCGACGGCCGCACGCGCATGCTTTCCACGCTCCCCGAGCGCTTCGACCAGAAAGTTGGAGGCGCCGTTGATGACCAGATGTTGCTCTATGTAGTCGGCTGTCGACGCGACAAAGCCCTGAATTTTGACCACCTGCACGATGCGTTCCAAGTCGCCATCGAGGGCTGAACTCGCCTGCGCAAGGATGTTGATCGCGCAAAGCCGAGCTGCGTCCTGTGCGTCTTCAAGCGGCACATTCCGCCCGAGATGTCCTTTACAGACCACGGTCCCGTCCTGCATCGGCAATTGCCCCGAAATGAACAGAAGGCTGCCTGCTTTCGTAAAAGGCACGTAGTTGGCGGCAGGGGCTGCGGCTTGCGGCAAGACGATTCCCATCTCGGCAAGGCGGGATTCAATAGTCTGTGTCATGGACTTCTCCGTGGAGGCATGGCTGTAAGCGAGCGAAAGGGGGCGGCGAAATTTTGCGAGAAATTAATGTTCATCCTCTCCAATTTGCCGAATTGCCGTGTAACATGGCCGATGGAATTAGAGAAGGAAGCTCATGGTGCGTTTTTCATACAGGGTCGCAGGCGCGGCAGGGCTCGTTGTCATCTTGACCTCGACGGTTCAAGCCGGTGTGGCGGAAGCCCTGGCGCCACACCGAGCGGTCTATGACCTCGAACTCGAGACCTCGTCCGACCGTTCCGGTATAGAAGCGATGTATGGCCGAATGGTCTACGAGTTCAACGGATCACCCTGTTCGGGATACACGGTTGGTTTCCGTTTCGTCACGCAGCTGGATACGGGCCAGGTGATGCGGCTGACCGATCAGCAGACCACGACCTACGAAAATCTGGAGCAGGGGATCTTCCAGTTCCTGACCAAGTCCTACGTCAACCAAAAGCTCGATCTTGAGGTTAGAGGCAGCGCTCAGGCCGAATCAAATGGCATTTCCGTTTCACTCCAAAACCCGAAAAAGGCCGATTTGTCGCTTGAACAGGCGCAATTTCCGACCGCTCAGATGATTTCCTTGATCGAAAAGGCGAAACAGGGTGAACGGTTCTTTCAGTCAAAATTGTTCGACGGATCGGATGAAGGGCGCAAGGTAATGCTGACGACCAGCGTTGTCGGCAGTCCAACGGTATCGCAGGAGCGTCCCGGCGAACTCAAGGTGACCGGCGACATCGGTAAATTGCCCACTTGGCCGGTTACCATCGCGTATTTCGATGATACGGAAAACGCAGATGGAACACCTATTTACAGAATTTCCTTCAAGCTTTACGAGAATGGAATTACTCGCGATTTGACCATGGATTATGGTGAGTTCGCCTTGCGCGGGACCCTGGCTGACCTGGAATTGTTCGAGCCTGAAACCTGCGAATAAATCCAAAGTAAAACTATCGTAAGAGGCCCGCGGAAACAAAGCGCGACCCGGTAGCCTGAACAATGGCTGCCGCCCGGTAAACAACTAAATTTGAAGGCTAATTTTGGCCCTAGTCTTTCGTTGCAGCCGGGCTGGCACTACAATTAGGCAACAGAAGAAATAAAGACGGACGACACCTGCCATGACGGTGCACAAGCCGCGCGACCGCTGGAAAGGCTTCGTGGAAAATGTTGGATTGATGGTCAACCGGCCGGCTCCGCTGCAGTTTGCGGCGTTGTGTTATCGGCAGACCAAGAAACGCACAGAATTCCTGCTGATCACAAGCCGCGATACCGGTCGCTGGATTATCCCCAAGGGATGGGCGATCAAGAACAAGACCGAAGCTGAGTCTGCTGCCCAAGAGGCTTTCGAGGAGGCCGGCGCCGTTGGCTCGATCGAATCCAAACCAGTGGGTACCTTCGACTACGACAAATGGATGCCCGGCGGTTTTCCAGTTGAGTGTCACGTGCAGGTCTATGCCATGCAGGTCGAGAGGTTGGAAAAGGCCTATCCGGAAGTCGAAGAGCGCAAACGCAAATGGTTCGGGAAGAAAGGGGCCATTGCGCGTGTTCAGGAGCCTGAGCTCCAAGAGATAATAGCCAGCTTCTCATCGAGGTAAGGCCGCATTCAAGGCATCTTGGAGGGCCATCTCGGATCACCGAGCAGGGATCCGGAGGCTGATCCGATGCAACGGCGTGGAGTTTCGGCATCGGGGTCGTTTAGGGAAGGGAATGATCTTTGTCTGACGCCACCCGGGGTGAGGTACGGCCAACCCTGGACAAAGACCTTGAGGGGATAGCCAGGTTCGAGATAGCGGGACGGTTTCTGTCCCGAGGTTTCACCCGGGCTGGTCTCGCGGCGGTCCTCGCTGCCCTGGCGTTGGCAATCATCGGCTTTTTCATCTCAGGCATGTCCAGCTTGGCCATTGTCGGCGCCGCCACGATTGTCGGTGCCTATATGGCCATCAACATTGGTGCCAATGACGTCGCGAACAATGTCGGTCCGGCGGTCGGTTCGAAGTCGTTGTCGATGGGCTGGGCACTGCTGCTGGCTGCCGTTTTCGAGAGCGCCGGAGCTCTGATCGGCGGTGGCGAAGTCGTCGAGACCATTGCCAGCGGCATTATCAGCCCGGACAGCTTTTCATCGAGCCACCGATTTGTCTGGGCGATGTTGTCGGCCTTGCTGGCTTCGGCCCTGTGGGTCAATCTCGCAACGTTGATCGGTGCACCGGTCTCAACGACCCATTCCATCGTTGGGGGCGTCCTGGGAGCGGGGTCGGCAGCTGCTGGCCTGAGTGCTGTCAACTGGTACACGGTTGGCGGAATTGCCGGCAGCTGGATGACGGCGCCGATTATCGGAGGGGCTGTTGCGGCAGCTTTTCTGGCGCTCATCAAGGCACTGATTGTCAATCGCGATGACAGACTTTCGGCAGCCCGAATTTGGGTCCCGGTGCTGGTTGCATTCATGGCCGCCGTGTTCACCGCGTATCTGGCAATCAAAGGATTGAACAGGATCGTCGAGATTAGGCTCGGTACCGCTCTCCTTGCCGGTCTGAGCGTGTTTTTTTTGGTCTGGTGGCTCGCGAGACCCATCGTCGCACGACAATCAGCAGGTATGAAAAATGATGGCCAGGCAGTGCGAGGCCTTTTTGTCATACCTCTTATCTTTTCGGCGGCGCTGTTGTCCTTTGCACACGGTGCGAACGACGTTGCCAACGCTGTCGGTCCCCTGGCGGCAATCGTCCATTCGGTGGGAGTTGGCGAGGTGGCCGCCTCGGTAACGATCCCCATCTGGACATTGGTCATCGGGGCGTTCGGAATTTCGTTCGGGTTGCTTCTGTTTGGCCCGAAACTGATTCGAATGGTGGGTCGCGAAATTACCCGCCTTAATCCCATGCGGGCCTTTTGTGTAGCGCTGTCTGCTGCCGTAACGGTCATAGTCGCATCGGCACTCGGGCTTCCAGTCAGTTCGACCCATATTGCAGTCGGCGCGGTTTTTGGAGTTGGGTTCTTTCGCGAATGGTATGTCGACAGCAGCCGCCGAAGGAAAAAGAGAGGCGACAAAGGCAAATCAGAGACGTCCGGCGCATCCGTTTCCAACAGGGCTGAATGGCGCCGCCGTAAGCTGGTTCGCCGCTCGCATCTCATGACCATAGTTGCCGCATGGATCATCACTGTGCCGGCAGCGGCTTTGTTGTCAGCCACGATCTACCTGCTGCTGTCACTGGTCGTATGATCGACCCGTCAAACGACACGGGCCGGTGACGCACAACAAAATCCTTGTTTTTGGCTCATTTCCGCTGTAAGGACGCGCCATTCCACACGCAGGGCATGGGTAAGGTCGGGAGAAATCCGATCGGTCCCGCCGGTGGCAGTCTGTCTGCTGACGCCCCGCGGAGGTCAAACCGGAAAAGGAGAAAAGGCATGGCATTGCCTGATTTCAGCATGCGCCAGCTGCTCGAAGCTGGTGTTCACTTCGGACACCAGACTCACCGCTGGAACCCGAAAATGAAGCCGTATATTTTCGGCGATCGCAACAACGTACACATCATCGATCTGAGCCAGACAGTACCTATGCTGTCGCAGGCGCTTCAAATTGTTAGCGATACGGTTGCCGGCGGAGGCCGCGTCCTGTTCGTCGGCACCAAGCGTCAGGCATCTGATTTGATCGCTGACGCCGCCAAGCGTTCAGCGCAGTATTATGTCAACGCACGCTGGCTCGGCGGCATGCTGACAAACTGGAAGACGATTTCCCATTCGATTGCGCGGCTGCGCAAGCTCGACGAATTGCTTGCATCGCAAGCCCAGGGGTTCACCAAGAAGGAACGGCTCAATCTGGAGCGCGAGCGTGATAAACTTGAGCGGGCTCTGGGTGGTATTCGCGAAATGGGCGGAACGCCCGACCTCATGTTCATCATCGATACCAACAAGGAATCCATCGCTATCCAGGAAGCCAAGCGCCTTGGCATTCCGGTTGTGGCGATCGTCGATTCGAACTGTGACCCCGATCCGATCGACCACCCGATCCCGGGCAATGATGATGCTGCGCGCGCCATTTCGCTTTATTGCGATCTGATCGCCAAGGCCGCCATTGATGGTATCGCCAGGCAGCAAGGGGCCGCCGGTGTGGATATCGGCGCATCCGAACAGGCACCCGTAGAGCCGGCCCTCGATGCTGCGCCGGCCGAAGCCGAGGCTCCTGCAGAGGAGGCACCCGCCGAGGAGGCCGTCGCACCGGAAGCAACTGAGGCTGCTGCCGAAAACACCGAAAAGGAAGAAACGCCGGCCTCTTGAGGCCGGTCGTCGCAGCGCATGTCACCTAGGTGACACGCGCTACCGACACTGAACAAACGTGAACTGGACGCCGCCTACCGGACGTCCGACAATTGCAAGAGGCAATGATGAGCATTTCAGCATCGCAGGTAAAAGAGCTGCGTGAAAAAACCGGCGCTGGCATGATGGACTGCAAAAAGGCGCTGCAGGAAAACAATGGTGACATGGAAGCAGCCGTAGACTGGCTGCGTGCCAAGGGTATCGCCAAGGCCGATAAGAAGTCCGGACGGACTGCGGCAGAAGGACTGATTGGTGTCGCAGTGGATGGCAACCGGGCAGTCGCAGTTGAAATCAACTCCGAAACCGACTTCGTAGCACGCAATGAAGCCTTTCAGGACCTTGTTCGCGGCGTTGCAAACGTTGCATTGGGGACGGATGGGACGGTCGATGCGATCGCCGCCAGCACATTCCCCCAGACCGGAAAGTCGGTTGCCGATTCGATCACCGACGCTGTTGCTACGATCGGTGAAAACATGAACCTGCGCCGTGCGGCGATGCTTTCCGTCGACAACGGTGTCGTAGCCACCTACATCCACAACTCGGTCGCCGATGGGCTCGGCAAACTCGGTGTTCTGGTTGCTCTGGAGTCGACTGGCGATGCCGCGGCTCTCGGTGCCATCGGAAAGCAGGTTGCAATGCATGTCGCCGCAACCAACCCGCTTGCCGTCACATCGGCGGACGTTGATGCGGAAGTGGCCGATCGTGAACGGGCGATCTTCTCTGAGCAGGCGCGTGAATCCGGCAAGCCGGAAAACATCATTGAGAAAATGGTTGAAGGCCGCATGCGCAAGTTCTTTGAAGAAGTTGCCTTGATGTCGCAAAGCTTCGTCATCAATCCGGACCAGACCGTCGAGGCAGCGCTGAAGGAAGCCGAGGCTTCCGTTGGCGCGCCGATCAAGGTCAGCGGATTCGCTCGGATCCAGCTCGGCGAAGGTGTCGAGAAGGAAGAGTCGGATTTCGCTGCAGAGGTCGCTGCTGCTGCAAACGCTTGACCCCATATTTTGACGTCAAAATTGCAAGGGCACCGCGTGACATCGCGGTGCCCTTCGTGTATCCGGCTGTCTGAATAACGGCGGGATCCAGAATGTCTTCACAACCCATCTATAAACGTGTGCTCCTGAAAGCTTCCGGCGAGGCGTTGATGGGGGAGCAGGGCTTCGGAATCGACGTTGCGGTCGCGGACAGGATCGCGTCCGATATCGCCGAGGCCCGGTCCATGGGTGTGGAAGTCGGCGTGGTCGTTGGAGGCGGAAACATCTTTCGCGGTGTGGCCGTCGCGTCCAAGGGCGGAGACCGGGTGACCGGTGACCACATGGGGATGCTTGCGACGGTCATCAACGCATTGGCGCTGGCAACATCGTTGCGCAAGCTTGGTATCGCCACTGAAGTGCTTTCGGCGATCGCCATGCCTGAGATCTGTCAGACGTTCTCCCAGCGCGCTGCCTTGCATCATCTGGAAAAGGGCAGGGTGGTGATCTTTGCCGGCGGCACGGGCAACCCATTCTTCACCACCGATTCAGCCGCTGCTCTGCGCGCCGCGGAAATGGGGGCGGAAGCGATCTTCAAGGGAACGCAGGTCGACGGGATCTACTCGGCGGATCCGAAAATCGACACCAACGCAGAGCGCTATGAGCGACTGACACACGACGAGGTGCTCAGGAAGGGGCTGGCGGTTATGGATGTTGCTGCGGTCGCACTCGCCCGTGAAAACGCCATCCCGATCATTGTGTTTTCCATTCACGAAAGGGGCGGCTTCGCCGCCATTTTGAGCGGTGGAGGACGTGCAACCCTGGTCAGCGACAGTTGAGCTCGGCCTGATTTTTCTTTGCGCAAGGCTTTTTCGGGAATATTGAGGTAAAACAGATTATCTGCGAGCCATCTTTCCTCGGCATCAGTGTCGCCGTTGGGACAACGCGGATGGCCCAGCCAATGCAAGGGAGTGTTCGCCATGAGTGAAGGCGCAAATTTCAACGACCTGAAACGCCGGATGGAGGGAGCTATCGCCGCATTCAAGAGCGACATTTCGGCCCTGCGAACCGGTCGGGCATCGGCCAATGTCCTTGATCCCGTCACCGTTGAGGCCTACGGATCGAAGATGCCGCTCAACCAGTTGGCGAATATCTCGGTTCCGGAGCCAAGGATGATATCCGTTGCGATCTGGGACAAGTCCATGGTGTCCGCGGTGGACAAGGCTATCCGCGAATCCAACCTTGGTTTGAATCCCATTGTTGACGGTACCAACCTGCGGATTCCGCTACCTGAACTTAACGAAGAGCGGCGACGTGAGCTGGTTAAAGTTGCTCACACGTATGCCGAAAACGGCCGGGTAGCGATTCGCCACGTTCGGCGAGACGGTATGGACGACCTTAAAAAAGCCGAAAAAGATGGCCTGATTGGTCAGGATGAGAGCCATACTCAGTCCGAACAGGTGCAAAAACTGACGGATGAGATGATTTCCCAGATTGACGACTTGCTCAGTGATAAAGAAACGGAAATCATGCAGGTCTAGTTGCGTCTGCGCCTGCGCGGATTCGCATATTCGCTCATGGAGAACGGTTTTTTGACTACGCCACAGCATGTCGCCATCATCATGGACGGCAATGGTCGATGGGCCGAAAGCCGTGGTAAAACCCGCACGGCCGGGCATCGGCGTGGTGTTGATGCGGTGCGGGCTGCCGTGACGGCAGCCGGCGAACTGGGCGTGAAATACCTTACCCTCTTTGCATTCTCCTCGGAGAACTGGCGGCGCCCCGTGCAAGAAGTCAACGACCTGATGGGTCTGCTGAAGTTTTTCGTGCGGCGCGATCTGGCCGATCTTCACAAGGAAAATGTCCGGGTCAGGATTATCGGCGATCGTGCCAGCCTCAAGCCGGACATACTGGCGCTTCTGACCGAAGCAGAGGAACTGACGCGCGAAAACACCGCTCTCGAATTGATCATTGCGTTCAACTACGGGGGGCGAGACGACATTGCCAGGGCGGCACGCCAACTGGCTCTTCGGGTTTCACGCGGTGACCTGAACGCCGAAGACATCAGTGAAGAAGATATCGGCGCGTCGCTGGATACTGCGGGTATCCCGGATCCAGACCTTCTGATCCGGACCAGTGGCGAACAACGCATATCGAATTTTCTGCTCTGGCAGACGGCCTACTCGGAGTTCGTCTTCCTACCCTGCATGTGGCCTGACTTTGATCGGCGTGCTTTTGAAGAAGCGCTTGAAATCTACCGCTGCCGCAATCGCCGCTTCGGCAAAATCGACAACCAGGACCTGGCGTTAGGCTCCTGATGGGCAGCGAGGTTCTGGTTCGGACAATTTCCGCCGTCGTCCTCGGTGTTGCGGTCCTCCTCATTACATGGCTGGGCGGTATAGCGTTCAAAATACTCACTGTGCTCATCATGGGGCTACTGTTTCATGAGTGGTTTCGGATCGTCCAGACCCGAGCTCTGAGTAGACCAGTGTGGATCGCCGGTGCGTTGACCATCGCGGCAGTCTCGGTGGCTTTGCTCGTCAACTGGACTGTCTTGGCTTGGGTGTTGACCCTCGCCGGTGCCCTTGTGACGGGTCTGTTGCGCCAACTCGAAGGTCACGACCTTTGGCCGTCCCTGGGGCTCCTCTATGCCGGCTTCTTTGGTGCTGCATTCATTGCGCTGCGTGACGGCGGTGATTTCGGTTTCGCCATGATGATCGTCCTGTTCGCCATCATCTGGAGTACCGACATCCTGGCCTTTTTTGGCGGGAGGGCTATCGGTGGTCCGAAACTTGCCCCCGCAATTTCCCCCAAGAAAACCTGGTCAGGGTTTCTCTGCGGACTTTTGGGGGGAACTGTCGGTGGGACAATAGCAGCGGCCCTGTTTGGCGCCACATCCATTTTGTGGATTGCTTTTCTGGCGGTAGTCCTGTCTCTTGCCGGGCAGTTGGGCGATTTGTTCGAATCGGCATTTAAACGGCGTTACGGAGTCAAGGATTCCGGCAACATCATTCCAGGCCACGGCGGTGTGATGGATCGAGTCGACAGTTTGATTTTCGCCTCTTTTTCCGCGTACCTGATTGGGTTAGCCGTCTCCGGGGCAACTCAGGTGCCGGATGACGGCAACAGCATTGCCTTCCGGCTTCTCGGACCTTGAAGCTTCGGGCCACAGCGAGCTGACAGATGGACTATTTTGGATCAATTTACGGTTTGATTGTTGGAACCATCATTCCGTTTCTCATCGTCTTGACGTTGGTAGTGTTCGTCCATGAAATGGGTCACTACCTCGTCGGCCGCTGGTGCGGCATTCGAGTTCTGACATTTTCCGTTGGATTTGGTCCCGAAATCTTTGGCTTCAATGACCGCCGTGGAACACGCTGGCGCCTCTCGGCGATACCGCTGGGTGGGTATGTGAAGTTCCTGGGTGATGAAAATGCCGCCAGTGTCCCGGATATGGCCGGGGTTCGAGCGATGAGCACCGACGAGCGGGCCAGGTCATTCGCTGGCGCGAGTGTCTGGAAACGCATGGCCACGGTTGCTGCTGGCCCGATTGCCAATTTCATACTGGCGATCGCCATATTTGCCGTGATGTTCAACATCTACGGCAAGCCCATATCGGATACGGTGGTGGCAAAAATTCAGCCGGGAAGCGCTGCGGAGGAAGCTGGCATCGAACCCGGCGACATCATCACCGCCGTCGACGGCCGGCCGGTTACAACATTTGAGCAGTTGCGAAGATACGTGTCGCCGCGTCCGGAGGTTCCGGTGACCATTACCGTCAAACGCGATGATGGAACCTTGGATGTCCCTCTAGTGCCGCGTCGCACGACCACGGAAGACCAGTTCGGCAATGAAATGGAGGTCGGCCTCATTGGCGTCGTTCACTCAGGCGATTTCCATCGCGTCGAACTTGGTCCGCTCGAAGCGGTGGTAGAGGGCACCAGCCAGAGCTGGTACATCGTTTCGCGGACGGTCCAGTACATCACGAATATTTTCAGAGGTCGCGAAAAACCTGATCAGCTCGGTGGACCGATTCGGGTTGCGCAGATGTCCGGTCAAATGGCCACGCTGGGAGTCGGTGCATTGTTGCAATTGACCGCCGTCTTGTCGGTCTCAATCGGATTTCTGAATTTGCTGCCCATTCCGATCCTGGATGGAGGCCATCTGGTCTTCTACACCATAGAGGCGTTGCGCGGAAAACCGGTGGGAGAACGGTCTCAGGAAATCGCCTACAAAATCGGTCTCAGTCTGATCCTGATGCTGATGATTTTCGCCACTTGGAACGATGTTTCACGCAGCTTCTGACAACGAAAATGTGACAGAATCACCACTCTGATTGATTTGACCTCTCGTTGCCAGCAAGGGTAGTGATAACAGTTTGTTAGGCATAATCTGAGCAGGTGCGTGGCAATTCAACCACGGCCGGCGGAGAAGTAAACAGAAATTAACTCAATGCCTTGCTTGTGGCATAAAACACTGTAAAACGGCGGAGAGGCTGAATCGTCTGTCTTTTCACGTTTGGGGACGTCGGGAAAAAGGGTACAAAGAGCCAATGAAGGCCGGTAGGGATTTGAGGGGTGCCATATCGGCGCTTGCACTGTCAGTGTGTTTGGCTGCAAGCGCAACCGGCGGAGCGCTGATTGCTTCAACGGTGGCAGCTCAGGCGGCGGTAGTCGATGTTATTGAAGTGCGGGGCAACCAGCGAGTGGATGCCGGCACAATTCGGGGCAATATCACCATTGTTCCCGGACAGAATTTCAACAACGAAGATATCGACGAATCGATCAAGCGGCTTTTCGCAACCGAGCTGTTTTCTGATGTTCGCATCACCCGCCAGGGCCGGCGGCTTGTTGTGGTGGTCGACGAAAACCTCGTCGTCAATCAGATCGTCTTCAACGGGAACAAAAAGCTTAAGGACAAACAACTCGAAGCGATCGTGCAGACACGAGCGCTTGGCCCTTACAACGAGACCACGGTCGAATACGACGTACAGGCGATTGTCGATGCCTACGACCGCATCGGTCGCGGCGACGCAACAGTCACGACACAGGTGGTCAATCTGTCAGGCGGACGGGTGAATGTTGCCTTCGAAATCAGCGAAGGCGACCGGACCAAGATCGATCAGATCAATTTCGTTGGCAACAACGCCTATTCGGATGGGCGTCTCGCCGACGTCATCAATACCAAACGTTCAGGCTTCTTGTCGTTTCTTTCGCGCAAGGACGTGTATGACCCTGACAAGCTCCGTGCCGACGAAGAGCTGCTGCGCCGCTTCTACTACAATCACGGTTATGCCGATTTTCGCGTAATCTCCTCGACTGCCGATATCGACCCTGCGAGCGGCAACTACGTCATCACCATCACGATCGACGAGGGACAGCGCTATACCTTTGGCGATATCAGCGTTGACAGCACGGTCGAGAATCTCGATGTCGAGCGTCTGCAGCGGTTGGTGGAGACCAGGCAGGGGCAGGTCTATAGCGCGGAGAAGGTCGAGGATACCATAATCGCGCTGTCGGAAGCTGCCGCCACTGATGGATATCCGTTCGCGCAGATCACGCCCCGTGGCAATCGCGATTTTGTCAACGGGACCATTTCGGTCACCTACCTCATCGATCAGGGTCAAAGGGCCTATATCGAGCGCATTGAAATCCGCGGCAACACGCGGACAGCCGACTACGTTATCCGCAGAGAATTCGATTTGAGCGAAGGCGATGCCTTCAATCAGGTCATGATCCGACGGGCGAAGAGACGGCTTGAGGCTCTGAGGTTCTTCAAGGCCGTCAACATCACCACGCAGCCGGGATCGGAACCTGATCGTGTGGTCGTTATCGTCAATGTTCAGGACCAGACAACGGGTGAATTCGCGATCGGTGCGGGTTACTCGACAGGATCTGAAGGTGCTACCGCCACGGCGTCAATTACCGAGCGCAACTTCCTGGGTCGCGGACAGTTCATCAAGCTGTCGGTGGGTGGCGGTGTCAATACGCGAGACTATTCGTTCTCGTTCACGGAGCCGTATTTCCTCGGATATCGATTGGCTGCCGGCTTCGATGTGTTTCGGACGAAAAACACCTCGCAGACGAACTACGATATCGAGACCACTGGTGTGACGTTCCGGGTTACCGCTCCAATAACGGACAATTTGAGCACGACCCTGGCGTACAACTACAGCACAGAAGACTATGTCCGGAATTCAACCGCGGTGCTGTCGTTCCCGATCCAGGATGCCATCGACAACAGTCCCTGGATCAAGTCGTCCGTTTCAAACACCATTGTCTACGACACACTTGACAGTAGGATCACACCTCGCGAGGGCATCTTCGCACGCATAACAAGCGAATTTGCTGGTCTTGGTGGAGATGCAAATTTCTACAAGACCACCGGTACGGCAAGTTACTACCATACGCTTTCCGACTATGGGGACATTGTCGGTTTGCTGAGCGTCGGTGCGGGTCACGTACTTCCCACATCTGGTGACTTGCGGGTTTTCGACCAGTTGTTCATTGGTCAGGAGACGATCCGCGGCTTCGAATCTCAGGGTATCGGCCCGCGTGACACGAATGGAGACGCCCTGGGCGGTACGACCTATTTCAACGCCACCGCCGAGATTGGTTTTCCGATGCCTGTGGTTCCGCGTGACTTCGGATTGCGGGGTGCGTTTTTCGCCGACGCCGCAACACTTTACGGCAGCGATCTGAATTTGAACGGCACCGTGGTCAACGGCCTGAATATGGAATGGCGGGCGTCGGTTGGCGGCAGTATCATCTGGACATCGCCATTCGGGCCATTGCGTCTCGATATTGGTATTCCGGTTATCAAGGAATCGTTCGACAAAACCCAGACATTCCGTTTTGGCACGACGGGTAGGTTCTGACCGAGTGAAATTTGATTGACGCTTGCGCGTTGGTCTGAAGTGGCAGGGCTCGTCCGCGAATGACGGGCCCTGAATTTTTGTAGGATGGAAGACAGATTTTTTATTCCCCGCCATGCGGGTATGAAAGTGGCGGACCTTGCCAAGGTCTGTGGCGGTCAACTCGCCGATGCGAATGATTCGGACACCGTCGTTACAGGTGTCGCCCCGATTTCCCGTGCCGGCGAGGGCGATCTAACATTCATCGCTGCAAAAAAGCACGCCGCGCATCTGACCGATCTTCAGGCGACAGCGATTTTGTGCACGGCTGCCCTTCAACCACTGGTGCCGCGCCATTGCGTTGTCATTTTGACCGCATATCCGCAGATCGCCTTTGCAATGGCCACGCAAGCTCTCTACCCGGATGCCATCAAGCCAGGTGCGTTCGACGATTGCACCGGAGTATCACCACATGCCGTCGTCCATGCGGGTGCAAGGTTGGCAGACGATACGGTCACCGTGGAAGCTGGTGCTATCGTTGGTGATGGGGCTGAAATCGGAGCGCGCACAAGAATTTTGGCCGGCGCGGTGATCGGCAAGGGATGCCGGATCGGACGCGATTGCGTCGTGTCGACGGGTGCCACTCTTCAGCACGCGTTGATTGGTGATAACGTCATCATTCATCCGGGCGTTCGGATCGGTCAGGATGGGTTTGGCTACACGCCGAGCCCCATGGGGCATATCAAAATTGCCCAAATCGGGCGTGTTATCATCCAGGACAACGTTGAAATCGGAGCAAACACAACGATTGACCGTGGTGCAATGGACGACACGGTGATCGGTGAGGGCACGAAGATAGACAACCTGGTTCAGATCGCACACAACGTGCATATTGGTCGCCATTGTATCATTGTCAGCCATGTCGGAATTTCAGGTAGCGTCAATTTGGGTGACGGTGTGGTTCTGGCCGGGAATGTTGGCGTGAAGGACCATGTGACAATAGGCGACGGGGCGCAGATCGCCGCCATGAGCGGTGTCAATGGCGATGTTCCGGCCGGGGCGAAATGGGGTGGCATCCCGGCGCGTCCGGTCAGAGCTTACCTGCGCGACATGGCAGACAAGAACGCAAGGGCATTCGGCAAGAAAAAGGGTAAGGCAGATGAGTGAAGTCGACGCTGATTCGCTGGAGGCGGTCGAGTTGCTGGAGCTCATGGAACTGCTCCCGCACCGGTACCCGTTTTTGCTGGTCGATCGCATTGTCGATATCGATGGTGATAACTCTGCCATCGGTATCAAGAACGTGACGGTAAACGAACCGCAGTTTACCGGGCACTTTCCGACCAACCCGGTTATGCCGGGTGTGTTGCTGATCGAAGGAATGGCCCAAACGGCTGGGGCGATCTGCGCTCGCTATAGCCGAACGAAATCAAGCCTGGTCTACTTCATGACCATAGACAACGCCCGCTTTCGTAAGCCGGTGGTTCCTGGTGACCGCGTCGAATACCACGTCCACAAGCACAAGCAGCGTGGCAATATCTGGAAGTTCCACTGCGACGCGAAAGTGGATGGGACAAAGGTAGCTGAAGCCGATATTGGGGCGATGCTTGTTCCGGATGAGGCTGGCAACTGATGGTCTCGGAAAGCTCGAATATCCATCCGTCATCGATTGTCGAGGACGGTGCGACAATCGCCGCGAACGTGACGATCGGGCCGTTCTGCCACGTCGGGCCCGATGTCTCGCTGGCGGAAGGGGTGGTGTTGAAAAGCCACGTGTCGGTGACCGGCAGAACGAGCATCGGAAGCAACACCAGTGTATTTCCCGGCGCAGTTCTGGGTGGCGAACCTCAGAACATTCGATACAAGGGTGAGGAAACCACTCTTTCAATCGGTTCCGGCTGCACGATCCGCGAAGGAGTCACCATGCACACCGGCATGCCGGATGCAGGCGGAAAAACCGTCATTGGCGACCGGTCGATGTTTTTGGCCTATTCTCACGTCGCCCACGATTGCCAAATTGGCGACGATGTCATTCTCTCGAACAATGTCATGTTGGGTGGCCATGTGGTCATCGGCGACCGGGTCATTATCGGTGGAGGCGCGGCCATTCATCAGTTTTGCCGTATTGGCCACCATGCCTTCCTCAGCGGCCTTTGCGGTTGCGCCTTGGATCTGATTCCCTACGGCATGCTGGTGGGAAGCCCCGGTATTCTGACCGGGCTGAACGTTATTGGCATGCAACGCTCAGGCATCAGTAAAGACGATATTCGGCTCGCTCGTCAGGCGTTCAAGAAAATCTTCTATGGCCGAGGGACGATCCGCGAATCCGTTGCGGCAATCAGAGACGAGTATGGCGACGTGCCGGTGCTCACTGATATTTTCGATTTCTTGCAATCGGACACCAAGCGCGGGTTCTCCTCCACGGTGCGCGAGCGAAAGTCCTGATACCATCCGTCGGTCAAAGGTGCTACGCATCATGGCACCTTGCAGCGTTAGGGCGGATCGGGTTGGAATTCGATGCTGACGGCGTCATCAAACGAGCGAACGAACACCAGGGGGCGGCTGGCCATTATTGCCGGACGCGGGCGCTTGCCGCTCGATGTCGCGGAGGCGGCTAGGGCGGCCGGTGACGCACCATTCGTGATCGCTATAGAGGGCCAGGCGGATTCCATTCCTGATTCCATTGAGCACGAATACGTCACTCTGGGGGATGCGGTCCGGATTCAGGAACTGGTTACTGGATACGGCATCGAACGGGTGATCATGTCTGGCGGTATCGACCGCCGGCCCGAATTCAGAGATATCCGGTTGCCGCTGCGGTTCATACCGCGACTGCCGGGCCTGTTGCGCACGCTGCGTGGCAGCGGTGACGACAAGGTCCTGCGCGCCGTTATAACCCTTTTCGAACAGGCCGGCTGTCGCGTATTAGGCGCACAGGAAGTCGTGCCTGACCTGCTTGCAGAAGACCGCACGCTGACCGCGCTTGAACCATCGGAAAAAGACTGGCGTAACATCCTGGCTGCCTACGACGGTGCGGACAGACTGGGCGAGCTGGACGTCGGTCAGGGTGCGGTTTCGGTGGGCGGGCGCATCGTTGCGTTGGAGGGGCCAGAGGGTACGGATGAAATGCTGAAAAGGGTCGCTGACCTTCGTGAATCCCAGCGCATCACCAAGCGCCCTGGAGGGGTGCTAGTAAAGCTCTGTAAGCGCCACCAGGATCTCCGTGCCGACCTTCCCAGCATTGGCCCGGACACCGTCACTCGAGCGAAGCGGGCAGGATTATCCGGAATCGCTTTGGAGGCGGGTAGGGCGTTTGTCCTGGATCGTGACCAGGTGGTGGCGAACGCGGACGCGAGTTCCATGTTCGTGACCGGAATAACCCGCCAGCATGCGGATGAGGAGCTGGCAGGACAGCGTAAGCGCAATGGCGGATGATAAGGCGCTGAAAATAGCGTTCATCGCCGGGGAAAGATCGGGTGACCTTCTTGGTGCCGGATTGATTGCTGCGATACGCCAGAAGCATGCCGGACCGATCGAACTGATCGGAATCGGGGGCGATGCCATGGGCGAGCAGGGATTGGAGTCCCTGTTCGATTACCAGGAGTTGTCACTCATGGGCTTTGGTGCGGTGATCGCCCGACTGCCGCAATTGCTCATGCGCATCCGCCAGACAGCCCGTACGATTATTGCAGCAAAGCCCGATTGCCTGGTCATAATCGACAGCCCTGACTTCACCCATCGGGTGGCGCGACGCGTTCGAGCAGCACTGCCTGACGTGCCGATTATCGACTATGTGTGTCCAACCGTCTGGGCTTGGAAGCCCGAGCGCGCGACAAAGATGACCGCCTATATCGATCACGTACTGTCGATTTTTCCATTCGAACCTGAGGTCGTCGCCAGTCTTGGCGGTCCCCCGGTTACCTATGTAGGGCATCGTTTGGTGTCCGATGACGGCCTGCAGACGGCGGCCCGAAATCAAAGCGACAAACAGAATAGTGTTCGGGCGCTGCAACCAGGCCAATTACCTGAACAGGCTTGCTGCCTGTTGTTGCCTGGATCACGCAACGTCGAACTCAAGATGCTGCTGCCGGCGTTTTGCGACACCGTTGCGGAGCTGCGGGAGCGCAATCCGCAGCTCCGCTTTGTGATCCCGACGCTGCCGAGGCTTGAGGCGCGCATCCGGGAAGCGACAGCTCAGTGGGATGTACCTGTTGAGGTAGTGACCGGGGAGGCGGAAAAGTGGCAAGCGTTCGGGCAGGCGGACGCTGCACTGGCCGCTTCCGGTACAGTGTTGCTTGAACTCGCATTGGCAGGTGTGCCGTGTATCTCGATCTACAAGCTTGATCCGATATCAAAGCTGATGATGTATCGTGTGACAGCCTGGACGGCAGCGCTGCCCAATTTCATCGCGGATTATCCTGTGATCAACGAATACATCAACGAAACCGTGCGCCCCGGTCTGCTGGCTCGACGGCTGTTGAACCTGATGTCAAACAGCCCGGAACGGCGAACGATGATCGAAACATTCGACCGGGTGAGGGTGGCAATGGAAACCGATGTGCCGGCGAGTGACCTTGCCGCCGACACGGTTTTATCTGAATTGAAAAAGCACTAACGCAATTGGCCAGTTCCTCGATCGCTGGGCAGCTAGTCGGTCAAGATGCTCACCCGCCATCCCCTTTCTCGAGGTGCGCCTTGTATGCCTCGTCGTCCATCAGCCCTTGCAATTGGGAGGTATCATTCAGTTTCAGTTTGATGAGCCACCCATCGCTTTCCGCAGATTTGTTGACCAACTCAGGTTCACCCTCAAGGGCATCATTGACTGCGGTCACTTCGCCGTCAGCCGGTGCGTAGACATCAGATGCCGCCTTTACGGATTCCACGACGATTATCGCCTCTCCTTTGGTGAACTCCCGGCCTACCTCAGGCAATTCGACAAAGACGAGATCTCCCAGCTGTTCTTGCGCGTGATCGGATATCCCCATCACCGCTTCATCTCCCTCGACACGAATCCACTCATGATCGTCGGTATATTGGGTATTTGCCATGTATGTGCTCCTCAATGGTAGTGGTGGCGGACTAAGGCAACGGATAGGCGACGCAGTCTAACCTCAACTTACGCGGGCCTGGTCGCTTCGAACGAGAGGTGACGGACCGCGAATGGCTGAAGAAACGATTGTAATCGCCCGGCATCAAAACCAGTTTCGATTGAACACCGTGTCCGGAGCGTATCAGCTCAAAGGTTGATGGGGCCTGGGTCGTCACATAGTCTCCGGACGTCATTGCGCGTCCCGCACGCTTGCGCGGGTCTGCGCCCCTCTGTCAGGAGCCTGAGAGACACGCGCACCCTCACGGCTGCGCTTACACCTTCGGCGCGGAACGGCTGTTCCGACTTTCCAGAGTGCCAATCGCAAACGGTCCGTTTGCCTGAGAGATTATGGGCACTTTTCCCCTTCGGCGGCTTTCGCATCGTTGATGCGTCCACGCTCTCCCGCAAGCGATCCGTGGCGCTGAATTTGCACCACAAGGCACGACAAGGTTAGTGGAAGAAGTGGAAGCTGTCATCTATTGTTCGATGAAACCGTCAGATTCGGGTGGGGCAAATTAGACCATGAAGAACCATCGGCGCAGGACAAAGCTGTCCCGGAAATTGTCTCAGGTAGCAGTCAGCTTCGTAGCAGCGTTGCTGCTGGCACCGGGTCCTTCATTGGCCGACCCGGATCCGATAAAGCCCTACAAAGACAAACTGTTTTCCTATCCGGCGATCCTTTCTGAAAGCGACAACGGCTCGTTTTTGAAGGTCGACTATCGCAAGGAACGGGATTTGCACGGGCGGGATAAGATCCCAGAGCGCCGGGCCAAGGGCAAATACGTGAACATGCGTCCCAAACGCAAACAGCGTGCCCTGACAATCAAGGCGCCGGACGTTGCCGTGCAGGTGTATGAGACGGGAGAAGCCAAAAGCGCTCGATTTGCGGTCATCTTCATTCATGGTCGTGGTGGTGATCGTCGCCTTGGGGTCAAGGATTGGACGTTCGGCGGGAACTTCAATCGCCTGAAGAACCTGGTCGTTCGCAACCGCGGTGTTTACTACGCGCCGACGATTCCCAGCTTTGATAAAGCTGGCCTCAATCACCTGAAAACCCTCGTGACCTACATCCGGCGGACGTCACCCAAGGCGCCGGTCATTCTTGCTTGCGGATCGATGGGCAGCATTTTGTGCTGGAAGGGTGCTAACGATCCGGGAATCAGCGCTCGACTGAAGGGGATTGTCATCCTTGGCGGCACCGGCGACGGAAACTATTCAAGAAGCGCAGCCTACCAGGCACGGGTGCCGGTTCTGTTGGCTCATGGCAGCGCAGATTCGGTATACGACTGGCGCAACCAAATGGCGCTCTATCGGGATATCCGGTACTCCGACAGTGACATATACCCGGTTCGTTTCGTCTTGTTTGAAACTGGAAGCCATGGCACGCCAATCCGCATGATAGACTGGCGTGACACGCTTAACTGGATGCTATCGCGCTAACCGCAGGTGCCTTGACGTTCGCTCAGAGCCCGCAGCTCTCAGGAACACAAATAAGATACCGACATTCGATCATTAGCGGTTTGCTTCGACCTGGACTCCCAGGAGATCTGGCAAAGTCTGCGGAGCCAATTGCACATTGCCGAGAATCTGCACTACAGGAACCGGATTTGAAGGCTTCGCTTCAACTGAAAGATTTTGCGGGTTCTCGAAGAACGCCTTGGCGGCTTGCGAGACCTGTTGCGTGAAGGCTTCATTGCCAACAATCGCCAGCATGCCGTCCAACTGACCAAGCAGCACTTGCGACATCTGATCTTCACTCAGGCCGGCTTGTGCTGATGCAAGAGCCAGGGCCTTTTCAACACCCCCCTCGTTGACAAGTTCAAGCTCCAGCGACTTCAGATTGAGTGTTGCGATTGCCGCCTGCGCCTGCATGGGGTTCTGCAATACAGTTTTAGGCAGGCCACCAAGGCGCGCCTTTGCTCGGACCGCACCAATGTCGCCGACTTCCACCACGATATTGTCGATGATGAGATCTTCGCTGGCTTCGTCCCACCGGACTTCAAGAGCTTCGGACAAGCGCAGTGTCGTAATGCCGGCCGCTTTGAGGATCTGCTCTGCTTCACGGTCGTCCAGCGCCTCAACGGGAATTTCCAAATCGTCGACTGCAACGACGACATCCGTGGGAATGGGCGGCACCGTTGTCTGCATCGCCATCAGGAAGCCACCGAGGCTGGCCGTGCCTTCACCCGGAATGTCCGCGAAAAAGTCTTCCGCCGAAATCGCGATCGACCACGGCGTGAACAGTCGAGCTACCTCCAACGGGTCCGGTTCGGAATTGCTCATCATCTGTTTTTCAATGAACGGCTTCATCGGTGCGTAAGGAGGAAACTCAACATCTTCGATGGCGAATCTGCCGAGTCTGACCTCACCGGCCGGTTCAATGTTAACGTCGATCGAAGACAGCGAGAACTCGCCAAGACCATCCGGACTCAGGTCATCGATGAGAAACTGGGCCATCTTCATGGACCCGCTAAGGTCTGGATCATCGGGATCTCTGAAATCCACGCTGAGGCCATCGATGGATGTTCGGCCGATTGCAAAGGAGCGGAAAAACTCCAATGGAAGATGCGCCAAATCATCCTCGTCGAAATCTTCAGTGACAATCGCATTGTCGATCAGTTCGATCAGGTTTGTCTCCGGCGGCCGCAAGGCGATATCTTCGTAGGCAATCCGGTCGATATTCATGTTGAAGAAGTCGGATTCGATGCGATATCCGAGCATCGTCATGGAACCCAGATAGGTTTCGAACGCGCCGTCGGGTGGGCCACCGCCCTGTAGAAAATCCGCGGCCGCACCGAAATTGTAGTCTTCCATACGGGTGCTCGCCATGCTGATCGACATGTCGATGGTCTCGCCTTCGCTTTCGACACCCGCCAGGTTCTGTTCGAACAAGCCTGTTGTATATTCTCCTATGACACCGTCGCGCACGTCTTTGACCACAAGGTCGTTCATGACATATCCAAAGGACGTGTCGTCACCAGGCTGGTCCGCTTCTTTGATGGTCAGATCGAGCTTCTTGATCCGTTGTTCGTCCATCGAGAAGTCGTTGATCGTATTGAGCACGGGGAGCCAACGACCGACGGGGTGTTTCGGATCGTCTTGCACGACCGGAAAAACTGGCCAGGCAGCGTTCGTCACCGAATAGCCGTCTATGGTGCCTTCCAGCGCCAGCCCCTCTTCATCATCGTCTCCCCTGATTTCGGCGTTGAAGCTGGTACCGTCCGCCAGGGTCAGTCCCGCCACCGAAAATCCTGCATCGCCTTTTTCAAGCTTTTCAGCCACGAGTTGAGGAACCAGGAAATTGATGCTCACCGAAACACTGTTCTTGTCTCCGTCGGATCCATCACCTGTCTTCTCCGCATCGAACTCGAATACCTTTGAATAGGTGTATTTGAGGCCGCTGACGGTAAGCGTGTCGCCGGCCTCATGAATGGTCTCGTAGCTTGCTGATATCCCGAGATTGGCGTCCGACTTGAGCCATGCATCGAATGCCTCCTGGCCGGTTTCCTGTGCTGCTGCCGGAACGGCAAAAAGAGCGGCAATGCTGATTGAATAGGCGATGCTGCGCGTCATGGCATGTCTCCCCGGGTTATTATCGCTATTGATCAATATAGGAAGCCGGATGGAGCAACAACAATCCCTCATGACAGTAATATCGCGAAGATACAAAAAAACCCCCGGACAATGCCGGGGGTCCAGATCGGCCGTTTTGACGGCCGCAAGGGAGAACCAATCCGATTAGACGGAGTAGTACATATCGAACTCAACCGGATGCGGCGTGTGTTCGAAGCGGATGACCTCTTCCATTTTCAGTTCGACATAGGCATCGATCTGATCGTCAAGGAACACACCGCCGGCGGTCAGGAATTCCCGATCGCCATCGAGGCATTCAACCGCTTCGCGAAGCGAGGCGGAAACAGTCGGAATTTCCTTCAATTCCTGTGGCGGAAGGTCGTAGAGGTCCTTGTCCATCGCATCGCCCGGATGCAGCTTGTTCTTGATGCCGTCGAGACCGGCCATCAGCATGGCGGCGAACCCGAGATAGGGATTGCACGTCGGGTCAGGGAATCGAACTTCGACACGCTTCGCCTTCGGCGAAGTTCCGAACGGGATCCTGCATGAAGCAGAGCGGTTGCGCGCCGAGTAGGCAAGCAGAACCGGGGCCTCGTAGCCTGGGACCAGTCGCTTGTAAGAGTTGGTCGACGGGTTGGTGAACGCGTTCAACGCCTTGGCGTGCTTGATGATGCCGCCAATGTAATACAGGCAACTCTCCGACAGGCCGGCATAGTCGTCGCCAGCGAAGGTCGGCTTGCCGTCCTTCCAGATCGACTGGTGCACATGCATGCCCGTGCCGTTGTCGCCGTAGACCGGCTTCGGCATGAAGGTGGCCGTCTTGCCGTAGGCGTTGGCAACCTGATGAACAACGTATTTGTAGATCTGCAGCTTGTCGGCATTGACGGTCATGGAGTCGAACATGATGCCGAGCTCATGCTGTGCAGCAGCCACTTCATGGTGGTGCTTTTCGACTGTAACGCCCATCTCTGCCATGACGGTCAGCATTTCGGAACGCATGTCCTGGGCGCTGTCAACCGGCGGTACCGGGAAGTAGCCGCCCTTGGTGCGCGGCCGGTGGCCGAGGTTTCCAACCTCGTACTCGGCATCGGTATTCGAAGGCAGTTCACCGCTATCGAGCATGAAGCCGGTGTTGTACGGATCGGTTGAAAAACGAACGTCGTCGAATACGAAGAACTCGGCTTCCGGACCGACAAAGACAGTGTCACCGATTCCCGAGGCCTGCAGATAAGCTTCGGCTTTTTTCGACGTTCCCCGAGGGTCACGGCCGTAGGGCTCACCCGAGATTGGGTCGAGAATGTCGCACATGATCGCCAGAGTGGACTGCGCGAAGAACGGATCCGTATGAGCGGAACCGGTATCGGGCATCAAAACCATGTCGGATTCGTTGATGGCCTTCCAGCCGGCGATGGACGATCCGTCGAACATGACACCATCGGCAAACATGTCTTCGTCGACGACGCTGGCATCCATGGTGACGTGCTGCATCTTGCCGCGCGGGTCGGTAAAGCGCAGATCGACGAACTTGACGTCATTGTCCTTGATTTGCTTGAGAATATCGGAGGCACTCGCCATTTCATTCTTCCCTTGTTTTCAGATTTGCTTGTTGTCTCTGCGCCGCGCTGGCGGCGCAAACTCAGATCGCGTCGTTACCGGTTTCTCCGGTGCGGATGCGAATTACTTCCTCGACGTTCGACACGAAAATCTTGCCGTCGCCGATACGGCCTGTCTGGGCTGCATTGCGAATGGCTTCGATAGCCGCGTCGACGGTTTCGTCGGAGAGGACCACCTCGACTTTCACCTTGGGCAGAAAGTCCACGACATATTCAGCGCCGCGATAGAGTTCGGTGTGCCCCTTCTGCCGACCGAAACCCTTGGCTTCCGTTACGGTTATGCCTTGCAGTCCAACCTCTTGCAGGGCTTCCTTCACCTCGTCGAGCTTGAAGGGTTTGATAATTGCTTCGATTTTTTTCATCAGAGAACATCTCGTTGCTGAATCCACCTAAGCGAAGTCCGACCCATCGGTTTGCCTCCACTTGACTGCGCAAATGCATAAGCCGTGCCAAATGCGGCCGTCGGTGGAAAAAAGTGATGGTGACGGCAATAGAACCACCGAAAAGCCCTGCTTGGCCGCGCAGAAGATGCAAACAGGTGCTATTCCATCATCGGCAGACGGTGTTTCAAAAGTGGCCTGCCTAAATTTTAGTCGATTCTGGATGTCTAAAATTTAGGCAAATGCACAAAATTTAGTCTGCAATAGTTGATGGAGATCGGCATGGCCAAAGGCGATATTTTGGCTTGCTCCATCGCCAGGCTTTGCTGCAAATAGGGCACTTATTGAGGTATACGCTATGCGTGAAGCGGCCACTCCCCTGGTCAGTCCTGTTGAGATGGCGTCGGTCGATCGGGCGGCTATTTCCAGTGGCATTGATGGTTATCAGCTGATGGAGATAGCCGGCGCCGCGCTGGCTGCCTGCGTTCTCAAACATTATCCGCACGCCCAAAACGCGGTGGTCTTGTGCGGGCCGGGAAACAATGGCGGCGATGGTTATGTCGCCGCTCGACACCTGCATGCCGCGGGCTTGCCGGTATCGGTTCATTCTCTGGTCGATGTGGCAAAGCTTGCGGGTGACGCCGCCAAAGCCCGTGACGAATGGACCGGGCCGATCTCAGCCCTTAATGCAATGACTTTGCCTGAGGGGTCCGTCGTCGTCGACGCACTGTTCGGGGGCGGTCTGGACCGGGCAATCGAGGGAAATGCAGCGGCAACCATCAACGCAATAAACCTGGCTGGAGTACCTGTTGTAGCGGCCGATCTTCCGTCGGGAATTTCAGGCCGGTCCGGCGAAATCTTCGGGACCGCTCTACAGGCGGATCACACGGTCACGTTTGTTGCGCCGAAGCCGGGCCACTACCTGCTGCCGGGCGCTGATCATTGTGGCGTTCTACATGTCATCGATATTGGCATCCCCGGTCGTTTCATCGAAGCCTTGCAGGTTATCATGTGGCGCAATGACCCCGCGGTTTGGCGAGCTTCACTGCCCAAAGCGCAACCGGGAGATCACAAATACTCCCATGGCCACCTCGGCGTTTTCAGCGGAGGATTTGCCAGCACGGGAGCTGCCCGTTTGGCGGCTTTGGCCGGCCTGAAGGCTGGCGCAGGTCTCGTCACCATCCTGGCGCCGGGGTCTGCGGTCGCGGCCAATGCCGCTCACCTGACGGCGGTGATGTTGCGCAAGATCGATGACGAGGCCGGACTTTCGATACTGTTGGATGATGAGCGGTTCAATGCATTCGTGCTTGGACCAGCGTTTGGCGTCGGCGAGCGGGCCCGAAGCTTCACCGGTCAATTGGCGGGTGCCAAGCGAAGGATCGTGCTTGACGCGGACGGGCTGACGTCATTCAGCGGCCACATTGAGCACCTGTGTTCTGTCGGAGCAGAGACCGAACTTCTCATGACGCCGCATCAGGGAGAATTCACCCGGCTGTTTCCGGATCTGATGAAGGATAGCAGGCTGTCGAAGGTGGATCGGGCGATCCGTGCAGCCGAACGAACCGGTGCAGTGGTGCTGTACAAGGGTGCTGATACGGTTGTTGCTGCACCTGATGGTCGAGCCGTGATCAATGTCAATGCGCCGCCCTGGCTGGCGACGGCCGGGTCCGGAGATTGTTTGGCCGGCATCGCAGGTGGTCTAATTGCGCGGGGAATGCCGACCTTCGAAGCGGCGGCCGCCGCCGCATATTTGCATGGCCTTGCTGGAAACGTCGCGGGCGAGGGGATGACTGCTGAAGACATTCCCTCCGCAATCCCACCGTTGAGTTCATTTCTTCAGGCGCAGTAGACAAATCGGAGTTTGAGCCCATGGAACTGACCGCGGGAAACCTGTTCGCGCAACTGCCAGAGACCGCGCTGAAAGAGGAATTGTTCGAGATTCTATTCGCGCGTGACGGCATGCGCATAGAGCGTATCGTATCGACCGGTCAGAGCAGCGATGAATGGTATGATCAGGAAGACGATGAGTGGGTCGTGCTCCTGTCCGGGGCAGCGGGTTTACGGATAGAGAATGAGGAACAAGACCGAGAACTAGCGCCCGGTGATTGGCTGTTTCTTCCAGCTCACTGCCGACACCGCGTTACTTGGACTCAAGCCCAGCCAGCAACCGTTTGGCTTGCCATTCATGCTTCTCAAGAGGGCCAAGATTAGCAGCGGTTGGCGGTTGCTATTCGAACCGGATCAGGCAACGCGCTCCTGCAATGCCATCGCCGCCTGAGGTGCGCGTACCTTTCCTTCATGAATGAAATAGACGAACACATCGCGTGGTTCGGTCGCGGGCTTGTGTGCCGAATTCGCCAGGGGCAGCCCATCGGTCACAGAACCCGCAGCCCAGTCCGAGCAGCACTTGGCCCACTCATCCAGTGCGTCCTCCTTGTAGGCGGTCGGGATGTCGTCTTCGCCCTTCTGTAGCCGCGCATAAACGAACGGTGCGGTCACATCGGCAATCTCCGGATAGGTATGATGGTCCGCATAAACCACCGCTACACCGTGGCTTGCCGCGAGATCGATGAATTCTGGGCAGACAAAGGAATCGTGCCTGACTTCGATGGCATGGCGCAATGCGATTCCGTCGCGGCTGTCGGGCAATAGCGACAAGAAGGCACCGAAGTCGTCCGGATCGAATTTTTTGGTCTTGGCGAACTGCCAGAGCAACGGTCCGAGATGATCGCCGAGCTCAGTGATACCGGACCCCAGAAAACGCTCCATCGACTCTCCTGCCTCCGCCAGGACCTTGCGGTTGGTCACGAAGCGATTGCCCTTGAGCGAAAAGACGAAGCCGTCTGGGACATCAGCCGCCCACTTGGCGAATGTGGCTGGTTTCTGGGTACCGTAATAGGTGCCGTTCACTTCGATCGTGTTGAGCTGTCGGCTGGCATAGTTGAGCTCGTTTTTCTGGGCGAGTTTGTCCGGATAAAACGTGCCGCGCCAAGGTGCGAACGTCCAGCCTCCGATACCCGTCCTGATCACACCTGACTTGCCCATGTCCGGCTCCTCCTTCAGGTTATTCGGCTGCCTCGATGGTTTTGGCGGGCCGCCTCTTCAACAGGTCTTTCAGATACTGTCCAGTGTAGGACGCTTTAACGTCCACCACCTGCTCTGGCGTGCCGGATGCCACAACCGTGCCGCCACCGTCGCCGCCCTCGGGACCAAGGTCGATGATGTAATCGGCAGTCTTGATGACCTCGAGATTGTGTTCAATCACAACGACCGAATTGCCCTGATTGACGATCTCGTGCAGCACATCCAACAACTTTGCCACGTCGTGGAAGTGCAGACCGGTAGTGGGTTCGTCGAGGATGTAGAGCGTTCTGCCGGTGGAGCGTTTCGACAGCTCTTTGGCGAGCTTTACCCGTTGCGCCTCGCCTCCCGAAAGCGTGGTCGCCTGTTGACCGATCTTGATATATCCGAGGCCGACACGCCGCAACGTGGTGAGCTTGTCGCGCACCGCCGGCACAGCGGCGAAGAATTCGCATCCTTCCTCAACGGTCATCGCGAGAACGTCGGCGATCGATTTGCCCTTGAACGTAACTTCCAGCGTTTCACGGTTGTAGCGTTGGCCATCGCAGACATCACAGGTGACGTAAACGTCCGGCAGGAAGTGCATTTCGATCTTGATGACACCATCGCCCTGGCATGCCTCGCAGCGCCCGCCTTTGACATTGAATGAAAACCGTCCAGGCATGTAGCCGCGAGCCTTGGACTCGGGCAGACCGGCAAACCAGTCTCGGATTGGCGTGAACGCACCCGTATAGGTGGCCGGATTCGACCGGGGCGTGCGACCGATCGGAGATTGGTCGATGTCGATGACCTTGTCGATGTGCTGCAGCCCGTCGATCCGTTCATGAGCCGCCGGATGGTCGCGGGCGCCCATCACCCGTCGTGCCGCAGCTTTGTAGAGCGTTTCAATCAGGAAGGTTGATTTGCCGCCACCGGAAACGCCCGTCACAGCGGTGAAAACACCGAGCGGAATGCTCGCCGTGATGTCCTTGAGATTGTTGGCGCTTGCGCCGTGGACGGTGATCTGCCGTTTCTTGGAAAACTTCCGGCGTTGTTCCGGGACTGCAATCTCCTGAATTCCGGAGAGATATTGGCCGGTTAGGGATTGTGGCGCTGCCATAATCTCCTGTGGAGTTCCCTGGGCGACAATCTCGCCGCCATGGATTCCGGCCGCCGGACCGATATCGACCACGTGGTCGGCAGTCAGTATCGCGTCCTCATCGTGTTCGACGACGATCACAGTGTTGCCGATGTCCCGAAGATGCTTGAGCGTGTCCAGCAAACGCGCATTGTCCCGCTGATGCAGGCCGATCGACGGCTCATCGAGCACATAAAGCACGCCTGTGAGACCGGATCCGATCTGCGAGGCCAGCCGAATTCGCTGACTTTCGCCGCCGGACAGCGTGCCTGAGTTGCGCGAGAGAGTCAGATAGTCCAGGCCGACATCGTTGAGAAACTTCAGGCGATCGCAAATCTCCTTGAAGATTCGCCCGGCGATTTCGTTCTGCTTGTCGGTCAGCTGCCGGGGAAGTTCGTCGAACCAGGAGCCGGCGTCGCGGATCGACATCTGAGTCACCTGGCCCACGTGCAGGCCGGCAATCTTCACTGCCATGGCTTCGGGCTTTAACCGGAAGCCGTTGCAGGTCGGGCAGGGCGCAGCTGCCATGTAGCGCTCGATTTCCTCGCGTGCCCAGGCCGAATCCGTTTCTTTCCAGCGGCGCTTCAGGTTCGGGATGATGCCCTCGAAATTCTTCGTCGTCTTGTAGGAGCGCAAACCGTCGTCATAGTGGAATTCGATTTTCTCATCGGTTCCGCGCAGGATGACCTCCTGGGCTTCCGCGGACAATTCGTTCCACCGGTCTCCCAGTTTGAAGTCGAAATGCCGTCCCAGCGCTTCCAGCGTCTGACCATAGTAGGGGGAGCTCGACTTCGCCCAGGGCGCAATCGCGCCGTCGCGTAAGGTTCGGCCGGGCTCCGGGATAATCAGGTCCGGGTCGATTTTCTGCTGGGTTCCGAGCCCATCACAGGTCGGGCAGGCGCCGAAGGGATTGTTGAAGGAAAACAGACGGGGCTCGATTTCAGGAATGGTGAAGCCGGAAACCGGGCAGGCGAACCGTTCCGAGAAGACCAGACGCTCATGGGTCTCGTTCTTCGATTTGTTGGCGCTGCCGCCCGAAGTCTCATCTTCCGGAAGCGGGCGGTCTGCAAATTCCGCTACGGCCAGGCCGTCGGCCAGTTGCAGGCAAGTTTCAAGACTGTCGGCAAGCCGGGCGGCAAGGTCGTCTCGCACCACCACCCGGTCAACGACAACGTCGATGTCGTGCTTGAATTTCTTGTCTAACGGCGGGACGTCGGCAATTTCATAGTAGATGCCGTCAACCTTGACGCGCTGAAATCCCTTTTTCATCAGCTCGGCGAGTTCCTTGCGGTACTCGCCTTTGCGTCCACGAACGAGCGGCGCCAGAATATAGAGACGCGTGCCGTCGTCGAGAGCCATGACACGGTCGACCATCTGACTGACCGTCTGACTCTCGATGGGCAAGCCTGTCTCGGGTGAATAGGGAATGCCGACGCGGGCAAAAAGCAGCCGGAGATAGTCATAAATCTCAGTGACGGTGCCGACAGTCGAGCGCGGGTTGCGCGACGTTGTTTTCTGCTCGATGGAAATTGCCGGAGACAGGCCTTCGATCTGGTCGACATCCGGCTTCTGCATCATCTCCAGGAATTGTCGAGCATACGCCGATAGGCTTTCAACATAACGTCGCTGACCTTCCGCATAGATCGTGTCGAATGCGAGGGAGGATTTGCCCGAACCTGAAAGGCCGGTCATGACCACCAGCGTATTGCGCGGCAAGTCGAGGTCAACGCCCTTGAGATTGTGCTCCCGTGCGCCGCGAATGGAAATGGTCTTAAGCTCGCTCATTGTCTCCGTCCGCAATCGGCGCGATTGCTCTCATGAACCCTGGCTCTGTCTGTAAATCGCTGGCCCGCCGGGCTTGGCGACGCGATCTAATGTAGGCTTTGCGCTGCAGTTGTCGAGCGATCCACAGCACATTCTCGATGTTGGGAATCGATTGACAAGGCACTCTAACCAAAATAGAACATAATGTGAACAAAAAGCTCCTGTGGAAAGTTGTAGCGGATCGGACACGAGGTGACCAGATGGTCTAAGGTCGGTCGAATTTGAAAGTCCGGTCCTTGCCTGTGGACGGGTGTAGAAACATCGAGGTGTGATCATGGCGGGCAGCGTCAACAAAGTCATTTTGGTCGGAAATCTGGGAGCCGACCCGGAAATTCGCCGCACTCAGGATGGCCGGCCGATCGCCAACCTACGGGTGGCGACGTCTGAAAGCTGGCGTGACCGCAATTCCGGCGAGAGGCGAGAGCGAACCGAATGGCATCGCGTTGTCATTTTCAGCGAAGGGCTGTGTAAAATTGCCGAGCAGTATCTGCGCAAAGGCTCCAAGATTTATCTTGAAGGTCAATTGCAGACCCGCAAATGGCAGGATCAAAGCGGCCAGGACCGGTATTCCACTGAGGTTGTATTGCAGGGGTTCAACTCGACGCTGACCATGCTCGACGGCCGTTCTGACGCGCCGGCCGGCGGGAACTTTGGAGACCCGGGCCCGGATATGGGCTCCTCCGGCCCCTCGCAGGGCGGTGGCGGAGGTGGCAATTTCTCCAATGACATGGACGACGAAATACCGTTTTGATGCCGCAGCATCGTTTTCGTGACGAGTGACACGGAAACTGGTGATTGCTTTGGCAGCTGGCTTGAGGAGCTTTCCTCCGGCTCGCCGACGCCAGGGGGTGGTTCGGCTGCGGCGGTGGCGGTGTCCATGGGCGCCGGGCTGATTTGCATGGTCTGCAATTTGAGCATCGGCAATCCAAAACTCTCGGCCAATGAAGATCGCCTGCGTAATTTGTTGCGCGATGCCGAAACGGCGAGGCGTAAATCACTGGAATTGGCGGATGAGGACGCCAGGGAGTTTGAGGCGGTCATGGCGGCATATCGCATGCCGCGTTCGACCGGTGACGAAATACTGCATCGGAAACGCGCTCTCCAGCAGGCCCTCGCAGCGGCAGCGGAACCGCCCCTGCGTCTTGCGCAGGTCGCCGTGGAAGTCCTCGGGTTTGCGGACGCCATTGTCGACTGCTCGAACCCGAATGTGATCACGGACATCGCTGTTGCGGCTGCGATGGCGCGTGCCGGTCTGGAGTCGTCCATGGTCAATGTGGCGATCAACCTCAAGTCGCTCGACGACGGGGAAACAAAAACCCGTATTGCCGACGAGCTCGATATGTGTCGACCGGCGCTTTATCGCGCCGAACATCTCAAAGCTGTGATCGGCCGACGCTTGACCTGAACACCGAATTCGGTCTCAAGGGATAGAACAGTATTCTTGGAGGTTCCGATGCAGGTCTTGCGTTCAATCCGTTACGCTCTCGCCGCCCTCACGGTGGTCACGGTCATACCGGTCACCATGGCCGGAGAAGTTGAAGTGGTTGGAGCCGAGGCAACGCAGCAATCGGATGGCAGCTGGAGGTTTTCGGTGACTCTCCTTCATGATGACAACGGCTGGGATCACTATGCGGATCGTTGGGATGTCGTTGGACCCGATGGCACGGTCTACGGCGAACGTGTCCTTCTGCATCCGCACGACAACGAGCAGCCGTTCACCCGCAGCCTCTCAGGCGTCGTTATTCCGGACAACGTTGATGAAGTCGTGATCCGTGGCCACGACAAGGTTCACGAACTTGGCGGCAAGGAAATGACACTGAAGCTCGCCCGTTAGACGGTTGGATTTGGCTAACGGCGAGCGTCTGTCTGTACTGATGATATGAAATCGGGCGCCGACAGGCTAACGGCCTGAGGGCACCCGATAGTTCTGATTGACCGGATCCTCGCGGATGGACAGCGGTGAATCCTTAGAAGAAACCCCTGCGCTGCCACCAGCCTGCCTTTTTCGGCTTCTTCTCGGGATCGTCGGCAGTCTCGCTTGTCGAGGAGGTGATTTTGGGTTCAATCACTTCGTCATCCGAGGTTTTGCGGCGCCGGCTGGCCCGTTTGGGTTTCTCCTCGGTCACCACATCGGCCTCCGCCACAAGCACTGTCTCTGATGTTGCTTCGACGGAGACGGCTGTGGCCTCCACTGTCGGTGTCTCCGCCTCGGTGACCACCGATTCCGCCTCATCGCTGGCTTGCTCTTCCTTTTTCTTTCTGGGACTGCGGCGCCTTTTCGGCTTCGGCTTTTCGTCTTCGATTGCCTGATCGGCTTCCGGCGCGATACTGGTCTCGATTGGGTCCGATGCCTGTGTTTCTATGTCGGTGGCCGCTTCCGCGGCCACAATCTCGACCTCGGCGGGACTGTCTGCTGGATCAGAGACCGGCGCTTCTTCGTCGCCAGCCTTGACAGCAGTTTGTTCCGCGACATCCGTTTCGACTGTTACACCGTCCTGTTCACGATTGCGACGGCCACCACGCTTGCCGCGGCGGCGCCGTTTTTTGCGCTGTTCACCGTCGTCCTCACCAGCAGCCTCGACATCCGATCCGTCTTCAGCTGATTGGTCGTTGGCCTCATCACCGTTGCCGCGACCGCGACGTCGGCGACGCCGTTTGCGCTTGCGACCACCGTCTTCGTCATCGCCGGCAAATGCCGTCTCGGCGTTGTCGTCTTCGTTTTCTTCTTCGAGATCCGGTTGTACCGCAGCATCGATAACCACAGGCGATGCAACCGGTTCGCCCTGATCGATAGCAATGTGTTGCTGGCCGATCTCGACGTCTGCCTCCACCGTGATGGACAGACCGAAACGGGTCTCCAGTTCGATGATCGTGTCCCGTTTCTGATTGAGCAGATAAAGGGCGATATCGGGCAGGGTGCGAATGGTCAGGTTATGCTTGGTGTTGCGGAGCAGATATTCTTCGATCGATCTCAGAACATAAAGAGCAACGGACGAGTCCGAGCGTACATAGCCCGTGCCGCCGCAATGCTCGCAAACCTGCATGGTGCTTTCCAGAACACTGGCCCGTATTCGCTGACGCGACATTTCGAGCAATCCGAAATGCGAAATGCGGCCCACCTGGATCCGTGCCCGGTCGCTTTTCAGGCACTCTTTCAGCTTCTTTTCCACCGACCGGTTGTTGCGTTTCTCCTCCATGTCGATGAAGTCGATCACGATAAGGCCAGCAAGGTCCCGGAGGCGCAGCTGTCTTGCAACCTCCTCGGCGGCTTCAAGGTTGGTGCGAAGCGCTGTGTCCTCGATCGAGTGCTCCTTGGTGGAGCGTCCGGAGTTCACGTCGATCGCAACCAGCGCTTCAGTCTGGTTGATGATGATGTAGCCGCCTGATTTCAGCGTCACCTGAGGCTGCAGCATCTTGTCGAGCTGCGCCTCGATGCCAGAGCGGGCAAAGATCGGCTGAACTTCGCGATAGGGCTGAACCGCCTTGGCGTGGCTGGGCATCAGCATCTTCATGAAGTCCTTCGCTTCACGATATCCGGTGTCCCCGGAGACGATGACCTCGCCAATGTCCTTGTTGTAGAGATCCCTGATGGACCGCTTGATCAGGCTTCCTTCCTCGTAGACGAGGCAAGGTGCTGTGGAATTCAGGGTCAGGCTACGGACATTCTCCCACAGCCGCATGAGATATTCGAAGTCGCGCTTGATCTCCGCCTTTGTTCTATTGGCACCGGCAGTGCGCAAAATAACGCCCATGCCCTGCGGTACATCGAGGCCGCGTGCAATTTCCTTGAGCCGCTTGCGATCCTGGACATTCGTGATCTTGCGCGAGATGCCGCCGCCGCGCGCGGTATTGGGCATAAGCACGGAATAGCGTCCTGCCAGCGACAGGTAGGTGGTGAGAGCAGCTCCCTTGTTGCCGCGTTCTTCCTTGACGACCTGAACCAGTAAGATCTGGCGACGCTTGATGACTTCCTGGATCCTGTATTGCTTGCGAGATTTGCGTGCGCGGTCCGGAACCTCTTCGAGAGCGTCTTCAGCGCCGACTGATTCGACGGGCACGGAATCCTCGTCTTCATCGTCGTCATCGTCTTCGTCGACGCGTGGCTTCCTGTTCGATTTTTTGCTCTTTGCAGGCCCCTTCGCCTCAACCGCTTCTGAAACCTCGTCGGTATCGACGGCAGCGGCTATGGAGTCCGGCGGGTCTTTCTTTGCAGTTTCGTCTTCGTCTGCCGACCCGTCATCGGTCGGCTCATCCGAAGGTTCGTTGTTGTCGACATCGGCATCCTGAACATCGATCTGTGGCTCTTCACTCTTGTCGGAAGATGGATCCGCGTCTTCAGCCTGAAGCGACTGTGTTTCTGCTTCGGGCTCCGGTGCATCAACCGGCGGTGTATCTTCTATCGCCGCCCTGGCGCCCTCATCGATTGTTTCGTCCGCCGGCTCGTTTCCGTCGCTAACGGGTTGCGATTCACTGGCCTGTGCGTCGGCGTCGGAGGCCTCCGCGATAGCCGATTTGGCTTCTTTTTTTGATTTGCCGCGGCTGCGACGGGTGCGTGACTTCTTTTTGGCCGGTTTTTCGGCCTCGTTGTCGTCATCTTCCGCCCGCGCTTCCTCGGCCTCCGCGTCAAGCAAAGCCTGCCGATCAGCTACCGGGATCTGATAGTAATCCGGATGGATTTCGGAAAATGCGAGAAAACCATGGCGATTGCCGCCATATTCTACAAACGCCGCCTGAAGCGACGGTTCGACACGTGTTACTTTCGCCAGATAGATATTGCCACGCAGCTGCTTCTTGTGCTGCGATTCGAAATCAAATTCCTCTATGCGGTTCCCACGTACGACGACGACGCGCGTTTCTTCCTCGTGGGACGCGTCGATCAGCATCTTGTCTGCCATTTAAGAAATGCTCCTCGGCATTTCTCGACGCATTTTGCCCTCCGGGCGACCGTGCCCTGAGGTGAATATGAGTCGACATGCCGAAATTGATCGTTCCCGCCGTACCGATGCGTGCACCCACAGCGACCGGCACAGTGCCAGTTGGGAGATCTGTGGAATTCAACACCGTCATCTTAACTCCCGGCAGGAAGATATGAACGTAAGGTCTTGTTCAGACCGATGAATTTCGCTTCCTTGCAGAAGCGGGCGGCCTAATGCCGCAATTCGATTGCCGTAAACGGCCGAGATCGATTTACACCGAGGTATTGAGACGCTTTGACGTCAGATGAAACGACCCTATGGCGCCATATTTCCCGACTTTGGGTGGCTGCCCCGTCGACCGGTTCTATCCCGTCAGCGGATCAATCCTCACTTTCGCTTTTATGATTTTGCGATCACTCTGGCAAGGGGCAAGCGAATAACCATTACCGGAGAACCGACCAGTTGGTTAAACACCAGGCTGGCTCCTCAAGCCGGCGGTGGCGATCACCGCCTCAGCCGTTGCATTTCAGGCCTCGCTACAAGGATTTGATCAACGGCCTGTCGTTCCCACGGCTGTTTTCATGTAAGGGTTGCCGCAACTGATTCAAGTTTGTCTCACGCCGTCATCGCGGTTGTGGTTGGGAGAGCCCGGGACAAGTGCCGGAACAATTGATTGCAGGAATGACAGTTCAGCCCGTCCGCGGCCCGATCCGACGTGTGACTGCGTTCGGGCGCTGTTTGCTGGTGCTATGCCTGTTGTCCTCCGCAATACCTTGTTTCGTCTGGACGTCGTCAGCTTGGGCACAGGATGCGAAGGCGCAGCAGGCTGCTCAGCTGGTCGCTTTCGACATGCGGATCGCTGGTGATGAGACGCGAACGCGCGTCGTCATCGAGTTTGAGCAACGGCCGGATTATTCCTTCCATTTGCTGGCAACACCCCACAGGATGGTGGTTGACCTGCCGGAGACCGTGTTCGGTCTTGAAGATCAGGAAAGCCAGGCGAGGGGTCTGCTTTCCGACGTCCGTTTCGGTTTGATGGCTCCGGGGCGGTCTCGCATCGTGTTTTCGGCGATCGGTCCGGTCAAACCAGAGACTGTCCAGGTCGTCGAAAACGAAACCAACGATGGCTATCGGTTGGTTTTCGACCTGGTAGCGATTTCCGACCGCGAATTTGCAGCGCTGATGCGCAAACAGGAATGGCCGGAGAAAATACGAAGCGAAGGCAAGAGCGCACGTCTTCCGGCCACTGATCCGCGCGAAGAACGACCATTCACGGTAGCTATTGATCCCGGGCATGGCGGGATCGACGCGGGAGCCCGCGGTCGCAAGGGTTCGCAGGAGAAAAACCTCACCCTGGAAATGGCGGAAACGCTGAAGGCAGTGCTCGACAATTATGCAGATATTCGCGTTGTCATGACCCGCACGGATGACCGGTTTGTTTCACTGGCGGAACGGGTCCGAATTGCCCGGCAACATGAGGCTGACCTGTTGGTATCGCTCCATGCTGACTCAATCCGGTTGCGTGGTGTACGCGGCGCCACTGTCTATACGCTCTCCGACAAGGCGTCCGACCGCATGGCGCAACAGTTGGCCGCGAGGGAAAATCGGTCCGATCTGATTGCCGGATTGTCGCTGGAAGACCAGCAAGACGGTGTGGCAGACATCCTGATTGACCTTACCCGGCGCGAAACTCAGCTGTTTTCGATCGGCATGGCCCGGGCGGTCATCGAGTCCTTTGACGGCACCATCAAGCTGATCAACAATCCCATGCGTTCCGCCGGTTTCCGCGTTTTGCGGGCCCACGACGTGCCTTCGGTGCTGGTGGAACTCGGCTATCTCTCGAATCGCGAGGATGAGAAGCTCCTGCGGGATCCGAAATGGCGCGAAAACGCGGCAAAACTGCTCGCCTCGGCGATCGACTCGTTTCGCCAAAAAACCCGTGGCGTCAACAACTAACGCCTTGCAGCTGTGGCTTTGATGTCACATTGAAATGCAATTGGGCGCGATTATTGTTACATAGAAGCGGTGGAACCGCATTTTGCGCACATTCCCGCCATTACTCGGGTTATGATGAAACAACTTCGACTCAGTCGGAACTTTGGAGCCGTCCGGTAAGAAAAACATGGTCAGAATAATCGGATATCTTTTCGGGATCGGCACGGTCATGTTCCTGATCGTCGCTCTCGGTGTCGCCTGGTATGTCGGCGGCGTGACCAAGGACTTGCCGGACTACGAGGTTCTGGCGAGCTACGAACCGCCTGTCATGACGCGCATTCATGCGGCCGACGGAAGCCTGATGTCGGAACACGCCCGTGAGCGGCGCCTGTATCTTCCAATTCAGGCGGTGCCCGATCGTGTCAAGGCGGCGTTTCTGTCCGCCGAGGACAAGAATTTCTACCATCACGCCGGCCTCGACTATAAGGGCCTGATCAGGGCGGTGATCACCAATATCGAGAATTATCAGTCCGGCCGCCGTCTGGTTGGTGCCTCGACGATCACCCAGCAGGTCGCCAAGAACTTCCTGCTGAGTTCCGAACGGACCTTCGACCGTAAAATCCGCGAAGCGGTTCTGGCATTCCGCATCGAACAGGCCTATTCGAAGGACCGTATCTTCGAGCTCTATCTCAACGAGATTTTCTACGGCCTGAACTCCTACGGTATCGCAAGCGCGGCGCTGACCTACTTCAACAAGTCGGTCAACGAATTGAACCTGCAGGAGGCGGCTTACCTGGCGGCCTTGCCGAAGGGGCCGTCGAACTACCATCCGTACCGCCGGACCGACCAGGCGATTGAACGCCGCAACTGGGTCATCGACCGCATGGTCGACAACGGTTATGTCGAGAAGGTCGACGCCAGCGACGCAAAGCAGCAGCCGCTTGGAGTCAATCCGAGACGCTACGGCTCGTACCTGTTCGCTTCCGACTATTTTGCCGAAGAAGTACGTCGCGAGATTATCGCCCGCTTCGGCGAGGATGCCCTTTATGAGGGCGGCCTTTCCATCCGGACTACGCTCGACCCGCGCCTTCAGCGCATGGCCCGCAAGGCTTTGCAGAAGGGGCTTATTCAGTACGACACAAAACAGGGTTACCGGGGTCCGATTTCAACCGTTCGGTTGGGTGACGACTGGGGCCTGGACGTGGTCGAAGTGGCACCGCTTCATGACCTGCCCGAATGGCGCCTCGCGGTCGTGCTTGAGTCTGGCGAGGAAACAGCGACCGTCGGATTGCGGCCGAACCGTTCAGCCTCCGGAAAGGTCGATGAAGCGCGCGACACCGTCACTCTGGCCGGCGCCGACATGGAATGGGCCTACCGGATGAAGCGGGACGGTGAGCGTAGCAAAGCGAAGACTGTTTCGGAGATTCTGGCGCCAGGCGATGTCGTCTATGTGCAGCAAACAAAGCTCGAAGACGGTACCGAAAAGTTCATCCTTCGGCAGCTTCCCGAAGTTCAGGGCGCGTTGGCGGCGATGGATCCGCATACGGGTCGGGTGCTCGCCATGGTTGGCGGGTTCTCCTACGCCCAGTCGCAATTCAACCGGGCGACCCAGGCCATGCGGCAGCCGGGTTCCTCGTTCAAGCCATTTGTGTATGCGGCAGCCCTCGATAATGGCTATAGCCCGGCGTCAGTGGTTCTAGACGCTCCGATCCAGCTGGTCTCGGGCGGTGAGTTGTGGCAGCCGAAAAACTACGGTGGCGGATCTGCAGGCCCCTCGACCCTTCGGCTTGGTATTGAACGGTCACGTAACCTGATGACGGTTCGCCTCGCAAAGGACATGGGGATGAACCTCGTAGCGGAATATGCCGAGCTGTTTGGCATATATGACGACATGCCGCCGCTTCTGGCCATGTCGCTGGGCTCCGGTGAGACGACCGTGCTGCGCATGATTTCCGGCTACGCCGTGCTGGCAAATGGCGGTAAGCAGATCCAGCCGTCGCTGATCGACCGCATTCAGGATCGCTACGGCAAGACGATCTTCAAGCATGAGGAGCGTCTGTGCGACGCATGCATCGCATCCACATGGCAGGATCAGGAAGAACCCGAGATCCAGGACACCCGCAAACAAGTGCTCGATCCGATGACTGCCTTCCAGATCACGTCGATGCTCGAGGGTGTGGTGACCCGGGGAACGGCGGCGGGCAAGATCAAGCTCGACCAGCCGACCGCCGGCAAAACCGGAACGACCAACGATGAAAAGGACGCCTGGTTCGTAGGTTACACACCCGATCTGGTTGCCGGTGTGTTCTTCGGTTACGACACGCCAACGCCGATGGGTCGCGGCGCGACCGGTGGTTCCCTTGCTGCTCCGATCTTCAACGATTTCATGTCCGAAGCGCTGAAGGATGCGCCGTTGGCAGACTTCCGCATGCCGGCAGGTTTGCAACTGGTGGCCATCAACCGCAAGACCGGTATGGAAGCGAAGCCGGGCGGAGCCGACGTCATCTATGAGGCATTCAAGCCGGGAACTGGCCCCGCTGATTTCTTCTCCGTTATCGGTGCTGGCCAATACGCGACCGGGGACGAGATCCTCAACGTGTCACCGCAGGCCAATCGGGCCATTGTCTCGGGGGCTGGCGGCCTCTACTGACCTGAAATCCCGTGTGAAATGCAGCGCATCCGCTTTACTTGAGCGGGTGCGCTGACTATGGTCCGCGGCGGCCTCGCCGCCATCAAGAAAAAGAAGGATACGGCACACACCATGCGTTCGGAAATTCAGCTCATTGTCGACGAAATCAAGCAGGCCATAAGCCTGCTGAGGAGGCATCTTTGACTGGGACCAGGCTCTCAAAAGACTGGAATTCCTGAACGTCAAGGCGGAAGACGCCGACATCTGGAACGACCCCCAGGAAGCGCAGTCGCTGATGCGGGAGCGCCAGCAACTGGAGGACAATATCAACGGCCTGCGAGACCTTGAGTCCCGGCTGGAAGACAATGTTGGCCTGATCGAACTGGGCGAGGAAGAGGGCGACGATGATGTCGTGCGCGAAGCCGAAGAGGCGTTGCGCGGCATGAAGGCCGACATCGATCGCCGTCAGATCGAGATGTTGCTGTCGGGCGAGGCTGACAGCAACGACACCTATCTGGAAATTCACTCCGGGGCAGGGGGAACGGAAAGCCAGGACTGGGCGGCCATGTTGCTGCGCATGTACACCCGCTGGGCTGACAAGCGTAAAATGAAGGTCGAAGTCCTCGAGGTCCACGATGGCGAAGAGGCAGGTATCAAATCGGTGACCTTGCTTGTCAAGGGACACAACGCCTATGGCTGGCTGAAGACGGAATCCGGCGTCCATCGGTTGGTCCGGATTTCTCCCTTCGATAGCCAGGCGCGGCGCCATACTTCTTTCTCGTCGGTATGGAGCTATCCGGTCATCGATGATTCAATCGAGATCGACATTCCTGAATCGGAGGTGCGGATCGACACCTACCGAGCCTCTGGCGCTGGCGGACAGCACGTCAACACAACGGATTCGGCCGTTCGTATCACCCACATTCCCACCAACATCGTCGTTCAATGCCAAAATGAACGCTCGCAGCACAAGAACCGCGCCACAGCCTGGGAAATGCTTCGCTCGCGCCTTTATGAAGAAGAGCTCAAGAAGCGCGAAGCCGAGGCCAGCGAACAGGAAGCAGCCAAGACGGAGATCGGCTGGGGCCACCAGATCCGATCCTACGTGCTGCAACCCTACCAGCTAGTGAAGGATCTGCGCACCGGGGTCGAGAGCACCAGTCCGCAGGATGTGCTTGATGGTGACCTCGACGCATTCATGGAGTCGGCGCTGGCCCATCGGGTGCACGGATCGGAGACGGAAGTCGAAGATATCGACTGATGATGGACTGGGCCGTATTCCTTCGGGCAAGCTCAAATGGTTGCCGCGCTTAGTTGCTGGCGGGGGTAAAGGCGATGTCGCCGAAATCGTCGACGAAAAGTTCATAGGTGTCGGGTTCGCCGGCTGTGGGATCAAGCTTCAGATAGACGAAGACAGCAAAACCCGGCCGCTGGGCAATGCCCGTCGATGTTTCGGGACGCATATCGGTGATGTAAGCCCTCATTTCGGTCATCGACTCGATCTCGTTGGTGTCAACAAGCGAGGGCCCGGAATCCGCCAATTGGATGCGTTGCAGATAGAGGCGTGAGGTGTTGTCGACAGACCGCACTGCGATGGCCCGATAGTAGCCTCTCTGGTCCGAATCTTCCCAGTATCCGCCGCTGACGACAGAAAGCACCCGCGCCGGCAGCGCCTTGGCGATCTCGAGTGGTTCGGTTGCATGCGCTGTTGCGATGTGGATGGGTGAAAGTGCGAAAGCTGCGCCCAGTCCCAGAAGCGCCAATGACCGTCTCAATCGTTGCAATGTCATTTTGCCGTCCCGTCCCGATGCTGTTGGCAACAGACTAGTACAAAAACTGTTCGGCCAGAATACGGTCGTCCCAACTGTGGTCCGGGTCCGACAGGATCCGGGCCTGCACCTGTTGCGCCTCCCTGACCTGCACCTTGGCAACCGATTTGACTTCCGTGTGGTCGGCAACGGCGTTGACCGGTCGTTTGCTGGTTTCGAGAACCTTGATATCGACGGTCACACGGTTTGGCAGAAGGGCGCCACGCCAGCGCCTCGGTCTAAACGGGCTGACCGGTGTAAGTGCCAGCAGGGTCGCCTCGAGCGGCAGGATCGGGCCATGGGCCGAGAGATTGTAGGCGGTCGAGCCCACCGGTGTCGCAACCATCAGGCCGTCACAGATAAGCTCCTCCAGACGGACACGATCATCGACCAGAACGCGCAGCTTTGCAGCCTGGTAGGATTGCCGCAGCAGCGACACTTCGTTGATGGCGTATGCATGCACCGTCTCGCCACTTTCGGTCAGAGCCGTCATTTCCAGGGGCCGTATCACATGCTCGACGGCCGCAGCGATCCGTTCACGAAGCCCGTCCTCCCGGTACTCGTTCATCAGGAACCCGACTGATCCCCGGTTCATGCCGAAGATCACCTTATCAGTGTGCATGGTGTCGTGAAGCGTCTGCAGCATGAATCCGTCACCGCCCAACGCCACAATCACGTCCGCCTCCTCGGGGCTCGCCTGCCCATAAAGCGTGGCCAGTTTTCGCGCCGCGTCCTGAGCACTCTCAGCGTCACTGGAGATGAAGGACAGGGAAGGAGGGTTGCCAGTCATGGGAGCCTGCATGGATGAACGCCGTGGTCGCCTAACATGGCCCCGGCCGGCCAATCAGACAAGGTCCAGGCAACCGTGTTCGGATTTGGCGCTGATTTTACTTTACTGTGCCGACGATTATGCTAATTGCAGCCCGTTGCCCCTGTAGCTCAGTTGGTAGAGCAACTGATTTGTAATCAGTAGGTCGGGAGTTCAAGTCTCTCCGGGGGCACCAGTAAAGACAAAGGGTTAGCGTTTTGCCCAAAAAAGGACAGAGGCGACGGGGCACAGCAAAGCATCGATAGTCCCCCAAATTCACCTCTCGAATCGCGCTACGGCGGCGCCCTTGACCTTCAGTTCCGATATTCGACCGAGACTGGTGATCGCCTGGTTGAGCAGTTTCCACCCGTGCCTGTGCCAGATGGTGAGCAAGCCGTAAGCACGGCCTGTTTGATTTGTTTCTGACCCAGGGGCAATTCAGAGGGACGAGTGTTGATCCGATCTTTGCGGTGGAATCCAGGATAAGGCCAAGGGTGACGAACGTCGCGACAAGGACCATCGGGAGAGATGTTGCAAAGGCTGCTGACGTTGTCGACCTTTGCAGCGACTCGGATACGGCAACGGGTTTCGACGTCAGTGAAGGTTTCATGCGCAGCATGGCCAGCAGGGCTGGCGTTCGCAAAGGCAGGGGAAAGCCTACAGATCAGCCACCATTGCCGAGTGTTTCCCGGCAACAGACAAGGAACGCCAATCCGCCGCCCTTGCTTGGCGCGTCTGTGGCTCCGTGCTGATCACACGACCCAGACGCCATCATCGAGGTTCTGGCTGTTGTTGTTGACGTTCTCGTCGCTCTTGGTGAAGGCGATCAGGATGTCCTCGCGGGTCAGGCCGTCGTTTTCCATGCCGCCCACCCAGAAGTCGTAGCCGGCCTGATCCGGCAGCCGGAACAGAACGTTCTGGTACATCGCGTCGATGTATTCGAAATTGCTCGGGTTGGCGCCGTAGAGATCGCGGAACTCGTCCGACTGGATGAACTGGCTGGCCAGGAACTGCTCCTTCTCGTAATCGCTCCAGCCCTGCTGGTCGAAATTGTCGAGATTGCCGATCCAGAAGCGCACGCCGCCCTCGTCAGGCGTGCGGCCGAAGGAGGCCTGGTAGATCCGGTAGCCGAAGCCGGTATTGGGGCTGGTCAGGTCGTAGACATAGTCGCCATCGGTAAAGTCGATGCGCTCGACATTGGTGAGCGTGTCGGTATCGCCGCCCGGTTTTTCGACGGTGATCGTGCCGTTGCCATTGAGGGTCTGGGTATAGTCGGCGCGTTCGCCGTCATAGACGACGGCATCGTGGTCTGGTCCGCCATCGATCAGGTCGGACCCGCCGGAGCCGTTGATCGTGTCGTCGCTGGCCAGGGCCTGGATGTCGTCGCTGCCACCCGTGCCGTCGAGGGTGTCCTCGTCCGGTGTGCCCAGGATCGGGCCGTCGTCGCGGCCGTCGATGTCGATCATCACGGTGGCGCTTGCCTGGCCGCCCTGGCCATCATCGATCGTGTAGGCGAAGCTGTCGCTATCGGCCTCGCCTTCATTCAATCCCTCGAAGGCGCCATTGGGATCGTAGGCGTAGGATCCGTCGGCATTGACCGTCACCCGGGCGCCTGATGCAAGGGTGATGGGTGTGCCGAAGACGAAGGCATTGCCGTCGACGGCGACGATGGACAATGTGCCGCCATCGAAATCGGAATCATTGGCCAGCAGCCCCAGTCCGGCGGTCACCTGAACCAAAGTGTCCTCATCCGTCGCGGCTGTATCGTCCTGCGCGGTCGGCTCGATCGTGACTGACGTCTCGTCATCGGTTCCGGCGTTCTCGGCGAAGCCGGCCTTGCCGTCATAGGTGAGCGTCGAACCGTTATCGAAGGTCACGCGGAACCGGTCGCCTCCGATCGGTTCGACGCTCACAATCGTCAGACCGGTGATGTCGATCAGGTCCTGGTCGCGATCTCCGGTGATGGCATCGTCGCCGCCGCCGGCATGGAACACGACGCGATGCTCGGAGGAGAGGCCGGACAGGTCGACCGTGTCGTCAGCTTCCGAGCCGAAATGGGTGATGGTTGACGTTGCCAGATTGGTGCCGTCGAAGGAGCCGTGGGTGTTGAAGGTATCGCCACCGCCCTGACCGTCGATAATAATGTCTTCAATCTCGGTCAGTTCGGCAATGATGGTTCCGTTGCGGGCAACAACGATCTCTGCATCGCCGGCATAGCCGATCTGGGCGACGGCTTCGGCATTGGAGTAGATGTCGAAGGTCTCCGCCGTGGCATCGCCATGGATTTCCATGACGTCCGCATGGGTCTCTGCACCGCCATCGACTCTGTCGCGGCCATCGCCGACATTCCACAGGAAGCAGTCGTCGCCGGAACTTCCGATCAGGATGTCATCGCCGCCGAGGCCCGCCAGCTTGCCGCCGGCATGAGTGGCAACCAGCGTCTCAGATCGCTCCGTCCCCTGACCGACGAGATCAACAACACGGTAGGCAACGGCGCGGTCATCGCCATCGGCGTTGGCGGCGGTGTTGAAGGAAAACAACAGACGTCCGTCCGGAAGCTGAACCAATTGCGGCTCGCTCTGCCAGCCCGCCGTGTGCAGGTTGATGCGGAACTCGTCGCTGAATTCGACCGACCCATCGCTGCGGACCGTACCGATGCGCGCCGCCACGCTTCCCTCGAAGTCGTCACCATCGGCTGTGTCCTCTGTCCTGAACGTGAACAGAACACGTCCATCGGCGAGTTGAAGCGCCTGGATCTGTCTTTGACTACCGGCAATGTGATCGGTCACCCGAAATTCGTCACCGAACTGCATCGACCCGTCAGCCTGCACCGTGCCGACACGTCCCGACAAACCCTCATCGTCGTCGTCCCCATCGGTCGGATCCTCGGTGCGGAAAAGGAATAACACACGCCCGTCTGCCAATTGAATGACATCCGGCTGCATCTGATCCCTTGATGTGTGTTCGTTGATCTGGAACTCATCGCCGAATGTGATGGTTCCGTTGGGATTGACTGAGCCGATACGGCCAGCGATGTGATTCCCATCGTTATCTACGGCAGTGTTGTCGTTGGTCTCGAAGATGAACAGCACCCGGCCGTCGGCCAGCTTGACAATGTCCTGCGCGGGAAAGAGATCCGCGATGTATTGGTTGGCGCGGTGCTCGGCCGAAAACGTGACTGAACTATCGCCGTTTACCGTACCCACCCGAAAGGCGATATTATCGAGTTGCGCGGTGTTGGCATCAGCCCCGTCTGTCAGGTCTTCGGTCTCGAAACTGAACAGGACGCGACCGTCCGCAAGTTGGATGACCTTCGGGTCGAATTGCCCGCCGCTGATATGTTCGTTGACCCGGAACTCTTCACCAAAAGTAACCGTGCCGTCGCCGTTGACGGTGCCCACGCGTCCTGCAATGCCTTGAAAGTCTGTATCACCGTCTGTCGGATCGAGGGTCATATACACGAACAGCACGCGTCCGTCTGTCAGGGTGATTATCTCCGGACTAGTCTGCCAATCTTTCGGATGCTCGTTGACCTGAAACTCATCGGAAAAGGTGATCGTACCATCCGGATTAACTGTCCCGATCCGGCCGCTGATACTCTCGTCATCGGTGTCGTCGAAGGCGCTCGCAGTGGAATGGAACGTGAAAGCCACCCGGCCGTCATCAAGTAGAGCCACATCGCTGGCCCACTGCCAGCCTGAGGTATGTTGGTTGACGCGACCTTCGTCATCGAGCCGGATGATCGGGGACGGAATGTCGGTGGGGTTGCGGACATCCAGATGGACGCTCGCCGTCGACTCGTCGCCATTTCCGTCTTCGATCGTGTAGGTAAATGTATCCAGTCCGTTGAAGCCGCCCGATGGCGTATAGGTGAACAGGCCCGTGGCGGGGTCGAAACTGACGGTGCCGTTCGCCGGATTCGCGAAAGTCACGCCGGTCGCGGGATCAACACCGTCGAAACCGAAGTCGTCATTGGAAAGAAGATCGATCTGCGTCGGCGCATCGTCCCGAACAACGATCTCATCCGCGCGTGCGGTCGGCGACAGGGCGCCCCCGTAGGTAATGTCAACAATGACTGGCGTCGTTTCATTGTCGTCGATAATCCGGACCGTGTCGCCGAGCTGCAGCCCGTCGATCATCGCGGCATGTTGAAATGGAGCACCCGCGCCATTGCCGACGATTCCGTCCGGATCGAACTGCAGTACGCAAACTCCGTCGACCATGTCGAGCCGCAAATATTGGTCAACATTGGCCTGAGTCAGGGTTACGCCGCCAAAGAGGCCACTGACATCGATGAAATCGTCATTCGCGTTGAAGTCGCCGAGCGTGTCGATGTCATTGGCATCGCCGAGAACGAAACGGTCGGCACCCAGGCCTCCGAATAGAATATCAGCGCCAGCGCCGCCGTCGAGAATATCATTGCCGTGGCTGCCGAACAGGGTGTCGGCGCCGCCGTATCCCATCAGGTTGACGCCCGGCTCGAGCCCCACCAGCGTTTCGCCCTGATCCGTGCCACCGCCACCGAAATCCAAAATCCGGGTGCTAAGGCCAACGACCTTGGTATCGCCGTTGGCGTTGTCATTTGTCGAATAGGAGAGAAGAACCCTCCCATCGGCGAGTTCGACGGCACGCGGGGTATGCTGTCTGCCGGAAAGATGTTCGTTGATGCGGAATTCTTCCGAAAAAGTGATGGTTCCGTCTGCTTCGACTTCTCCGACCCGCGCCGCCACGCTAAACGAACTTGCATCGCCGTCTGTCGTGTCTTCGGTCCGATAGACGAACAGCAAGCGGCCGTTTTCAAGCTGTATGACCTCGACCATATCCTGTTCGCCGGCGGTATGTTCGTTGACACGAACCTCGTCGCCAAAGATGATTGATCCGTCTCCCTGGACGGTCCCTACGCGCGCGGCGATGCCTTCGGGATCGCCATCAGTGGAATCCCCGGTGATGAAGGTAAACAACACACGCCCGTCTGCGAGCTGGATGACCTGCGCCATTTCCTGGGTATTCTCAGTGTGCTGGTTGACCAGAATTTCGTCACCAAGGGTCGCCGAACCGTCCGCATTAATGGTTCCGACGCGCGCGACGACGCTACTCGAGCTCTCATCGCCATTGTCTTCGTCGTCGGTCTGGAAGACGAACAGTACTCTCCCGTCGGCGAGCTGAATCGGCGTAGTGTTGCTGGTGCTGTCTTCGAGTTGCTTGCCAACATCAAATTCGTTGGAGAGGGTGATGGTGCCGCCGGCGCTGACCGTCCCGACGCGGGCCTGGGCGTCCCAGGAGTTTCCGGTCCAGGTTTGGTAGGTGAACAAGACGCGGCCGTCGTCGAGTTGCGTGACCTGCGGCTCTTCTTGCCTGCTTTCGGTTGTCTGATTGATGCGCAATTCATCGGCGAACGTGATACTCCCATCCCCGTTTAGCGTTCCGACCCTCGCCGCGATACCGCTCTGGCTGTTATCGCCGTCGGTTCTGTCATTAGTCTCGAACACGACGAGGACACGACCGTCCGCAAGCTGTATGACCTTTTGGTTGTCTTGAGAATTGAGGGTGTGTTCGTTGACCCGAAACTCGTCGGTGAACGTGACGCTGCCGTCGGCATTGAGCGTCGCCATACGCGCTGCCACGCTGCTCCAACTGGCGTCCCCGTCGGTGCTGTTACTCGTCTCGAACACGAACAGGACACGCCCGTCTGCAAGTTGGATCGCTCGCGCATCGCTCTGTATGCCATCAATATGTTCGTTGATCCGGACCTCGCCGCCCATCCGCACGGCCGGATACCAAATGGTTACACCATCACCGAGAAAGCGGATACGCTCAACGGACATCAGCGTATCGGTGCCTTCATCGAGCCCGTCGCCGGTGTTATTGTCAGTGACGGTCAGCGTGCCGTCCGGATTGCGAGTGACCGTGTAATCGGCGGAGTTTCCGGCATATTCGACCGTGTCCGTACCCGGTCCACCGTCAATATCGTCTTTGCCCGATGAAGCTTCGATAACATCGTGACTGGCCAGCGCCTGGATATCGTCGGCAAACTCAGTGCCTTCGAGGTCGTCGGGACCGGGTGTGCCAAGAATGGTGTTCTCGACGGACAGGGTTTGCGTAATGGTAACGCTGGCCCCGAAGGAGTCAGCCTGGATGGTAAATTCGATATCGCCCGAAAAGCCGGGTGGCGGTGTGATCGTCAGATCCAGCGGGAGTGGGCCGGCAATCGTCCAGGAGGAGCCGTCACCATTGGGCGTCCCAGCTGACAGAACCGATCCTGGAGGCAATGTCGCGATCGTAGTCGACTGAACCTCACTGTCTGTCACGGCATCTGCAACAAGTGGTATGAGAATAGCGGTGTTGGCTTTACCGCTGAAACGGGTCGTTATCCCCTGTCCAGCGCTGTCGGTATCCGCCGAAGCCGACGCGATGCTGGAATTGATCGCTACGGCCGAGGAAGCGGAATCATTGTCTGCTGCAGATGTGCTGGTACTTTTGTTTGTTGCGTCAGCCGAGGCAATTGAATCTCTTTCTGCCGATGCTGACGACGAACTGGATTGGTCGGCAGACGCGACTGCCGTCGATCCCAGATCTGCAAAGGCCAGAGCATCGGAATTGTTTTTGCCGGTGGCCGAAGCCGATGACACGTTGCCGCTCACGGCATCCGAGGTGCTGCTCTGGATGGCCAGTGCAGTTGAATCTGAAGTTACCGCGGCAAAAGCAGTGGCGTTGGACGTGTCTGCCGCCGCAGCTGTTGCGCTGCTCTCGTTGTTGGCGGTTGCAGATGCCGTCGAGGCGTCATCTGCAGCGGCTATTGCCTCCCCGGTTTGATCAGCGGTTGACGTCGCTGTTGAGCCATCCGAAGCCCTTGCCTCGGACGACGAATTCTCGGTTGCAATCGCAGTGGCGTTTGAAACCGTCGCAGCCGTAGGATCGGCTATCGGAGCATCGGACAAGCGTCCATCAACAAGCGTGGACAGACTTGGATTGCTGCCTCCGATCAGATTTTGAGCATAGTCGGCAGCCAGTGCCTTGACGATGGTGACGGCCCCAGTCGTATCGGCAATGGACTGGCCTGCAACGCCGGGGCCAATTGTATTTGGCAATGGCGCCAGGGCGTTGTCGTCCCCGGAACTGGCAAAGGCCCTTGAAGCTGATGATTTTTGCGCATCGGCATCGGCAGTTGAGCCGTCTGCGGCAATGGCGGAGCTGAGAGCATCATCGGTAGCATCGGCAGTTGCCGTCCCGGACCGGAAAGAGAAGGCGTTTGCCCCGGAGGCGTTTGTATTCGCTGTCGCCGCCGCGTTTGCCGCATGAGCCTCCGCCCTTGACGCGGAGCCGTCATTTGCCGCCGCATTTGCGTTGCCGCTGGCGAGCGCGAGTGCCTGAGAGACGGATGAGCCACTCGCGCTCGTGGTCGCCTCGGATTGGTCGGCCGCAACGGCCGTGTCAGTCGAGCCGTTTGTTGCCGCCGCTCCGGCAGTCGAATCCTGCTCCGCGGCAGCAGTCGATGAGCTTTGGTCCTGTGATTGGGCGGTTGCACCGGAATCGTCATTTGCCACGGCCAGAGCATCAGAACCCTGGGTGGCTGATGCGTTTGCATTCGACCCGTCCATTGCAGCCGCATCCGAGGTCGAAGTCTGGGTGGCATTGGCCGTGGCCGAGGAGGAACCGCTCGAATAGGCCGTCGCAGAGGAGGCGGCGTCAGCGATCACCGTCGAGGTGCTGGAGGTAAGGGCGTCAGCTGTCGCCGTCGAGCCTCCAGTTGCAGTCGCCACTGCAGAGGAATTGCCAATACTCGTTGCCTGAGAGGCAGAACCGTCCGTCGCAGTCGCCGTTGCATTTGAAGATGTCTCGGCGCTGGCAGAGGCGGCCGAGTCTCCGGTTGCCGTTGCGCTGGCCAGGGAAGCGCCCGACGATGCGGCTGAGGCAGTTGAACCACCAATGGCCGAGGCCTCAGCACCAGTTTCGCCGGCAAATGAAGTCGCGGTGGTTTCCGTTGCAGAGACCGCAGCGGAACTGGTGTCCGACAAGGCGAACGCACCGATTAGGCTGTTGCCATCCAGGTCGTCGACGAAATCAAAACTGTCGATCTGGCTGATGTCGAGGTCATCGGCAATGTCATTGAGAGCGCTGTCCCCGCTGAACTCGAACTCAGCGGCGCTTTCGCCGACTTGAGAGTCGGCCTGAACGTCCTGGCCGATAACGTTCTCGCCCAGGTAGTTCAGCTCCACATCGTAGGTGCCAGGCGTCCCAGTCACCGTGTAGGTCAGGCTGCCCTGAACGGAGTCCGTCCCGTCGCTGACGGCGAAGGTGATCACCACCTGGGCTGTGTCCCCATTGCCCAGTCCGGCAAAGGCCGGGACGTTTTTGTTGTTGATGGCGAAACCACCGGCGTCGCCTACGCCGGGGGTGTAGCTGAAGCCGACGTCACCCAGGGGAACGGCCGGGCCGCCGTCGATACTGGCGCTGTTGAACGTTAAGGAGGCGGAGTCGAGGTCACTGTCAGCGTCAGTTCCGAACTCGGATATGATATCATTGGCAGTGACGGAGACCTCTACGCCGACGGGTATTTTTCCGCCGAACGCAAAATCCTTTGCAACTGGCGCGACCATCTGAAGTGTCCTCCTTTGGTCGAATTCTCACTGCGAACCGAAATGCGGGCATCGGGGACCGTCATCGGGTCGCTGCTCGAAAATCCTTGGAATTTCGACCACCACCTGCAGATAGCTCACACCGAAAGACAAAACGCCGGACTATCCCGCTGCAAGGAACGGAGTGGAAATATCAAACGATGAAGGTCTCTTGTGGGTAGACTACCAGTTAGAGTTTTGGCAAAACCGACAACATGCCCTCATTTTCCGCCAAATCACGTCCGGTTGTACTTATTGTCGTTTTTCCGGACGCCACGCTGCTGGACATTACTGGTCCCATGCAAGTTTTCTCAGATGCAAAACGATTTGGAGGTGAAGACTACGAGATTGTGCTTACGTCTTCAAAAGGCGGGGTTCAGCTGATGGACACCGGAATTGAGCTTAACACAGAACCAATGGAGAAATGGCGAAATAGAAAAGTCCACACGCTCTTGATTTCAGGCGGCTTCGGAGCGCAAGCCGCAGCGCAAGATCCGAAGCTGTTGGAATATACGGTCCTTCTCGCCGATCAAGCAGCGCGAATAGGTTCTGTTTGCACAGGCGCATTTATTCTGGCCGCGAGCGGTCTGCTTGATGGCCATCGCGCGGTAACACATTGGTATTCCTGTGACGACCTGGCCTATCGGCATCCAAACGTGAAGGTAGAGCCGGACCGTATGTTCATAAAAGATGGAAAAGTATGGACGTCGGCGGGAGTGACTGCGGGAATCGATATGGCCCTTTCCATGGTTGCAGAAGACTCCGGGAGAAAGGCAGCCGTTCGTGTGGCAAAAGCACTGGTCGTGTATATGATCCGCTCCGGTGGCCAGTCTCAATTCAGTTCCGTACTTCTTAGTCAAACCAACGACGCCAGCGGCCGGTTCGATGCTCTTCACTCCTGGATTGGGGACAATTTGAACCGGGATTTACGCGTCGATCGATTGGCTGAGCAAGTTGGGATGAGCGAACGCAATTTTACCCGGGTCTACAGGACAGTCACCGGTCGCACGCCCGCCAAAACAATCGAACTGTTTCGTGTGGCGGCAGCGCGCGATCTGCTTGAAGACACTACGCTTCCGGTTGCGGCGATCGCGCGCCGAACCGGCTTCGAGGACGACGAACGTTTACGACGTGCCATGCAACGAGTCCTCGGAGTTTCACCGACAGAATACAGAGCGCGTTTTGGAGTCGGAAAAGATGATTCATCGTACTGGTGATTGAACAGCAATCGATCCACTGATCATTCACTGAAAATAGCCGCAATACGAAAAAACGCTGACCGCCGATTCAGGGAGCCAGGAGCAATCAAGCCTCTCAATCCCGAGCTGCTGCGGGGCACGAGCGATCACGAACTGCCCTGCCATGTCACAACACACCCACCGAAGAGGTGCGGCTATGCACGGCTCAGTCAGTTCGGACGAGCATTAATTCGAGAATCGCGGCGAAATTGGTATCCAGCCTGGAAACCGCGTAGGTGCGGGGTGGGTCGCCAAGTTTTATGACCTCGTAACCATCTACACGCGTTTCGATTTCGGACACCTTGCCCCAGGTAATGCGCTCGCGCAGTCCGTCACCGTCAAAGATTATTGCCCGGTCCGTAATCAGGAGGCGCCCCTTTGCCACTGCCTGCCAGGCTCTTCTCGAGCGAACGCTCCCGGACGAGACCCTGTATCGCCCTGCCACCCCGACCGGCATCGAAACGGCAACGCCACCGGTTCGAACCAGTCCACTGCCCGTGAATTCCATCTGGGTTACGTCTTCTTGAACCGCCAGGAGTTTCTCCTGAAAGGTCGTCTGATAGCCGAATTCCGCTGCGTCAAGGAGAGGTACCGTAGCCTTGTTCGCGGCGTCCGATAACAAAGTCTCTCTGGAACGTCCGATAGCTTTCTTGAGTGATCGCAGTGCATTTCGGTGTTTTCGCCTCAGCAAAAAGCGCACAAACAAGGCAGCCATTATCGCAACGGTCACCAGTACCCCAATTGCACCCCAATTCATCGTTGGATCATATCCCTCTATCCGCCCGGTGAACTCAGCTATTCCAGGTCAATACTGTTTTCCAGCCCGGTGCCTGGGTTCTCGCGAAGCGAGATGGCTACACCCGATTGTCGCCAAAAAACTCACTGGTTTCGCGTTCTTACCCAACTAACACTAGAAACGCTTGTTTGTGCGATCAAAAAACCTCGATCAACGGTAACGTCCTTATGACCAATCGGGTTCAAGATCGGGCGCTGCTCGGTATGTGGCGTGGGTGCCGTCCGCGATCAATGGCGGGCTCTATTGCGACACCACGTGCCTGGAAATTCCAGACTTCTCGGATACTCAAGACATCTCAGGGCTTTCATGCCTGAGATACTGAGCCAACTGATCGGTTCTAAACAGCCACCCAGCCTCCGCCGTTTGTGTTGGATCGCACCGCCGCATCGATGAATCGCACACCTTCCGCACCTTGAGACACGTCTGGAAAACTAAGATTGCTCGCTATACCGTCCCGGCGTGCGGCAACCGCAACAGCAAATTCGGTGTACAGGTTTGCCCAGGCTTCAATCAGGCCCTCTGGGAACCCGCGCGCGGTGCGGACCAACCGCTCGACGCTTGGTTTGATGCCATGGCCGTGGCCGCGGCTCATGATGCGGTCGGGTTCGCCAAAGCGGTTGAACTTGAGATATTCGGCCGTTTCCATGTCCCATTCGATCCCGCCATGGGAACCGAAAATACGCAAGCGAAGACCGCCACGATTGCCAGGCGCAAGACGGGTTGCCATCAAAGTGCCGGGGATTCGGTCGTCGTAGCGGGTTGTCATGAAGACCGTATCCTCGAGCGGCTTGGGCGCGCCGCAGACATGCATTTCGCAGCGCAGGTGCGTCATCGCCAAGCCGCTGACAAAAGTTGCCAGATGCGCCGCATGGGTGCCAATGTCACCGGTGCAACTGGTCGGGCCGGATTTTGCCGGATCGAGACGCCATCTGACGTGCTCTGCCTCACTGCTGTCGGCTGGGATCATCCAATCCTGCAGAAACTCGACATGAATTTGGTTGATTTCGCCAATTGCCTGATCTGCGATCAATTCGCGTGCCTGGCGGATCATGGGGAAGCACGACATCGCATAGCCGACAGCAAAGACAAGTCCCGATTCATTGGCCAGGCGCACCAATGCATCAGCCTCGTCGATGCTGTTGGTCAGAGGCTTGTCGCACAGCACGTCAATGCCGGCATCAAGAAAGGCCTTGGCCGCGTCGCTGTGAACGTGATTGGGTGTGGTGATCATCACGGCATCAACGCCATCGGGTCGCGCTGCTTCGCGCTGTGCCATTTCCTGAAACGAGGTGTAGCAGCGGTCTTCCGGAAGATACCATTGCGCGCCGCGTTCCCTTGCGCGCTCCGCGTCTGACGATAGCGCCCCTGCAACGATCTCCCAGCGATCGGTCATGCGGGCAGCGGTGGCTTGTGTCATCGAGATGCGCCCGCCGCCGACCACACCGAGCCTCAGCCGGCGATTTTGGCGCGGGAAGGGACCATCGGCGGTGGGACTCTCGGCGAGAATTGGTCTGTTCATCGACACGGCTTTCCTGGGCTTATTCCGGTGGAATTGCACCAATCGGCAGTATCTCGACTGCCATGAAGATACTTGGCGTGATTGTCTCGAACTGATGCCAGGGATAGTTGCCCGCTTCATCATACATCGGCCGATGAGTGGTGCCGGGTGCCATGGGCTCCTCCAGATAGAGAGTGGCGATATCCCTTTCCCGGCACTGTTGCATTTTGCCAAAACCGACAATCTGCGTATGCACCTCGCGAAATCCCGGCACTTCGCAGAACGGGTGCTCGCGGTGCAGGCCGACATTCAACGGCACCGACCCGGAGTGATACATCGTCAGGCCGAGATTTCCGATCCACACCTTGGGGGACATGTAATGGCTGACTCCGCGCAGCCTTTCCTCTCCGCGAACCTCAAAAGCGGATGGCCAGTGCTGGCGTACCTCTTCGAACAGTGCTTGGTCGTCGTCATGGTCGTCGAAGCGTTCAACGATCACCGCTTTGGCAACCGGCCCGGTCTCAACATCATGGAGCACCGTCGATTGCAAGTGGCCAATCGTCTGATCCAGCACCCGTATCGGCTGGTCGGCCAGATTGAGCACAATCGATTTTCCCGAAATCACCTGGCAGCTCGTCTCAGTGGCAAGATGCACCGTGAAAAAAGGTTCAGCAAAATCAAGTGTTTCTACGCCCATTTCCTGGCGTCCTCCTGGCGGTGATCGCTGGCCGGAAAATCGGCTGGTAGCGGCTCCGGAACGGGGCAGGGGGTCGTGATTTCGGCAAACTGGCCAGTGTGCTTGCTCGCCAAAATCTGATCCATGGTCTCGAAAATATGCAGCGCCAATGCCCCAGATGCGCGGACTGGGCGCTTGTCGCGGGCGGCATGGGCCAGGTCGAGCAGACCCAGCCCACGGCTATCTTCGTTGAAGCCGTGGGTATTCTCGGCAACCTGCCAATCGTCGAGGCCTTGCACACGTGGCTTATAGGTCCAGCGCGCGTTTTCACGGGTGCGTACCCAGACCGGGCCGTCAAAGATGTTGGCTCCGTGCACGGGGTCGGGATCACCAATGCAGATCGTGCCGTTTTCGCCGTAGATCTCGAACCGTGGCGCTTCGGAATCCCAGATGTCGAAGCTCATGGTGATCGTGCCGACCACACCGGATGCGAACTCGAGCATGCCGACGACATGAGTATCGACTTCGACATTCATCATTTCACCCTCGCGCGGGCCATTTTCAATCATGCGCTGATCGAAAGTACGTCTTCCAGTTCCGCAAACGCGTTTGAACGGTCCCAGCAAAAAGGCCATGGCAGTCAGGTAATAGGGACCAAGATCCAGCAGCGGACCGCCGCCCTTCTGGTAGTAAAAATCCGGATTGGGATGGTGACGCTCCACGCCGTGCGAACCGACGAACGCCGTCACACCGGTCGGCTTGCCGATAACGCCCTCATCAAGAATGCGGCGCACTGTTTGCCAACGTCCACCGAGAAATGTGTCGGGCGCGTTGCCGACCAGCAGGCTTTTGGCAGCTGCCAGTTGGAGGATTTTTTTGCCGTCCTCAAAATCCGTAACAAAAGGCTTCTCGGCATAGACATGTTTGCCCGCGGTCAACGCAGCCAGAGAAATTTCAGCATGAGAGGCGGGAACGGTCAGGTTCAGGATGCAATCGATTTGTGGATCGGCGAATATCTCACCAGGTGCGCATGCTCTGGGAATACCGAACTGCCGGGCTTTGGCGCGGGACTCCTCGATATCCAGGCTTGCGCAAGCCACAATCTCCAGCCCATCGAATCGGGCGCAGTTCTTGAGATAGATGTCGCTGATCCTGCCGCAGCCAATCAGACCGATCTTGAACGGCTTCATTGCGCGGCCTCGTCTTGAGAATGAGGTTCTTCATATAGAACCGGCCGGCCGCTGCTCTCAGCACCGGCGAGCTTGATCTCCTCTATCACCCGCAGGGTTCTGGCCGCATCTTCTGCCGAAACAAGCGGCTGTTCTTCTCGCGCAATCACCTTGAGGAAATGCTCGAGTTGGACAATGAAGGGGTCAGCGGTCGCAGCCTGCAACTGCTCAACCTCAATGGGTTCCCACCAGCCGCGTTTGCCTGGATGGTTCCACAATTTCAGATCGGGAACGGAAAGCGCGCCGTGGGTGCCGGAGATTGCGTAGGAGTGTGCGGCAACATTTGGATAGGCGGGGTTTTCAGCAGCTGTGAATTCCCAGCTCCAGGGCGCTACTGCAGTATCGGAAACGGAAACGGTACCGACGGCACCATTGTCGAACGCAAGCAGGACCGCTGCGGTGTCCTCTACGGAAAAACCTCTCATCTTGTGGGAGCTGATGGTCTGAACTTGGACGATCTCACCGCACAGATGACGCAATAGATCGAGGTCGTGGATCAGATTGATCAGAACTGGTCCGCCGCCTGCTTCGCGTCGCCATTGTGGTTCAAAATATTCGTCTGGCTTGTAGAGCCAGCACTGCGCGTTGACGGTAACCAAACGGCCAAGTTTGCCGTTTTCAATGGCTGCTTTGGCGACGCGAATGATCGGATTGTGCCGGCGATGATGGCCGACCAGCACTGGGATGTCGGCATCATGAGCTGCTTGCACAATCCGACTGGCGCTGGCGGAACTATCGGCAATCGGTTTTTCGACCAACACCGGAACGCCCCGCTGAATGCAAGCAATCGCCTGTTCGGCGTGAAGCTGGTTCGGTGTAGCCAGAATGACGCCATCTGGCTTGTCGCGATCGAGACAATCCTCAAGTGTTTCAAACCATGCAGTTTTTCGTTGAGCAGCCAATTCTTGTGCACGTGGTGACGGGTCTATGATGGCGGATATCTGAGCGCATTTCGCAACCGCATCAATGTGTTTGCGCCCGATCAAGCCGGCACCCGCCACGGCAATTTTCGTTGCTTGCTTCATGCGGCATTTTTCCTTGCGATCAGGCGGCGAAGAGCCGCGACGCGATAAGGCGCGTTAGCTGCGCCATAGCCGCGATAGTCTTCTTCGCGTTGAACGATCTCAAAAAAGAATCCTTCTCCGTATGGCTGGCTGTAGAGTTGATAAAACCGGCCCGCATCATCTTCGTCGTACAGAATGTTCCCCTCTGCCAATTGTTCGCGCCGCTCCGAATTGAGCCCAAATCGCGCTTGCAGGTCGTCATAATAGTTCTGCGGAATCGGTAGCGCTTTGAATCCCCTGGAAGACAGGGAGGCAGCCGTATTGAAGATGTCTTCGCAGGCAAAGGCAACATGTTGCACAGATGAGCCGGGACGCCCGGCCGCGAAACGCCCGGCAAATGTACGATCCGTATCAGCTCCATTGAGCGTTATGCGAAGCCGACCATCAGCGGACTCGATCGCCTGGCTGCGGACTATGCCATCTGGGTCCACGACATCCACAGTTGCCCGCTTTTGAAGGTCGAACAGTGTCAAATAAAACAGCGACCAGGTCAGCATCTCCTCATAAGCCATGGTTTGAGCGATGTGGTCGATGCGCGTCAGGCCGGCCGTGTGTGGTGTACTATCTTGAACCGGTTTGAACTCCTTCTGCCAGACGTCGGTGTGGCCTGAAGTCTCATCAAGAAAGTGCATCACACCGCCACCCACGGCTTGAATAGCCGGCAGCGCCAGTTCACCTTTGCTGATCTGCTGACGAAACAGGGGGACGCCCAGCGCTTCGGCGCGCGCCGTTGTCGCATCAGCGTCAGATACCCGCAAACCGATATCGCAGACGGACGTACCATGCTGCAGGTAGGAATTGTGGGCAAATCCCTCGGGCTCTGAGTTGATCACGATATTGATATCGCGCTGACACCAATGTGCGATCTGTTGATTGATGTGTTGGCCTTGGTGATGAAAACCCAGCGAAGCGAGCAACACACCGAGCTTTCCAGTCTCCTCAACATTGGCGGCAAATTCGACAAACTCCACCTTTTCCACCTGCGACTTGGCGGGCATGGGTGGCACATCCAGAGCTGGGGCTGGCGTCGTGCGCGCCACGCCATCCATCAGTGCCATCAACGAACGATAACCGTCCAGTGCGATTGAATTTGGGCTGCCGCCGCGAAACTGATCGTTGAAGATTTCCAACGAAATTGGCCCGCCATAGCCTGTTGCGGCCACCGCGCTCATAAAGTCATGGACGTTGAGATCGCCTTCGCCCGGCATGTTACGAAAATGCCGGGACCAGAAGAGCAGATCCATTTCGATCAGAGGCGCGTCGGCCAGCTGCACAAAAAATATCTTGTCGCCGGGGATGGAGCAGATGGATTCGACGGGAAGCTTTCGGCCCAATGTGTGAAAACTGTCTACGATCAAACCGATATTGGGATGGTCAGCACGGCGCACGACTTCCCAGGCGTCGCGGTGATCGTTGACATAGCGGCCCCAGGCCAACGCCTCGTAGCCGACACGCAATCCAAAGGTCGCCGCGAGCTCGCCCAGAGTGTGAAAGTCCTGCGCGGCTCGATCAATACCACCGAGAGCCTCGGGATGGACTGACGAGCAGATCAGCATCAGATCTGTACCAAGTTCGCCCATGAGGTCGAACTTGCGTTTCGCCCTATCCAGCGCCCTGTCCCTGAGAGGTTCAGGCAAGCCTTCGAAATCACGAAATGGTTGGAACAGCATGATCTCCAGCCCGTGATCACGAACCATACGACCGACTTCGGCAGGTCCCTCATCATGAGCAACGAAATCCTGCTCGAAAATCTCGATGCCATCGAACCCCGCGGCAGCGATCGCGGAGAGCTTTTCGGGAAGATCGCCTGATATCGAAACTGTGGCGATAGAGGTTTTCATGGCTTTGCTCGCGCACTTGCTCCGCCCGACAGCTCGTGCCGGGCGGTCTGGCTGAAAACGTCTGCGGGAGGAACTACCCGAACAGTTCTTTGAAGCGATCGATGCACAATCTGAATCCATCTTCAAAGTTGCCATTGCCGGGGTGAAAAACGCTCTCGAATGAAATCACGCCGTCGTAGCCTTCGGTGCGTAGCGCATTGGCAATCGGCTCGAACTGGTCGGCAAGCTGGCCTTTGCCCATCTGCCGCACTTCCAAGGTAGCCCGTGGAGTGTCAACCTCCACATCCTTGACGTGAAAGTGGCCTAGATAGCCATCCTTGACTTCGTCATAGCCGTCTGGCCAGGCGCGCTCGTGGCACCAGCAATTGTTTGCCGGGTCCCACAAAACTTTCAACGTATCCTTGGCATCCAGATCGTCGATGAGTTTTCTGCCCGTGTAGTTGGAATTGACCATCGTGCCATTGCCGGTTTCCACCACCAGCGTCACCCCTTCGGCCCTGGCGAGTTCTACTGCGGGTGCCATCAGCGGCAACATGGCATCCCAGGCACCATGGGCGACGTTCCATTTCTCCGCGCCATGGCTTCCCCAAAGGATTTGTTCCTTTTTGGGAGTCATGATCCGGACCAGCGGCGATCCGACAACGTGTGCCATGTCGATCACCCGCTTGAGCGCCTCCATATGTTTGGAATGGAGTTCGTCGCCGGGTTTGTTGGCAATGGTCGTGCCGGCAAAAATGTGCCGGGAAAGGCAGGACACAGGCTTCCCCCGGTCGCGCAGCAATTTGTCAATTTCCGCAATCTCGGTTGCACTGTGGTCACCGACTTCCTTGTCACCGACAAATTGCAGCTCGGCATACCCCAGTCCAAACTCATCCATAACGTCCACGGCATGAGCCAAATCACGGCTAATGCCATCGCAAATCACACCCAGTTTCATGTTCTTGCCCTCGTTCAGCGGTGTAACTCCGCGCCCACGATGTCTTCGATGACGCGGGTGCAGGCCCAATTGTCTCCATTCGGGAATTTCGATTTACCGGCATGAAAAATCTGCATGGCACTTGCCGCCATGGTCATTGGAACTTCCATTTCTTCAGCGAGGTTTAGGGAGATGGTGAGATCCTTGTGCATGGTGTTGATATGGCTGCCGGTACCTTCGAATTGACGATCGATGATGTTTTCGAGCGCCGTGTTCGTGCAGCCGCAGCCGGCTCCGGAAGTGGAAAACACCTTGTAGAGCACGTCGCCGCTAACACCCGCCTTTGCGGCAAGAACCGACGCTTCGAAGGTGGCGGAAAAGATCGACCCGATCAGCGATTGCAGGCAGGCTTTGACCGTCTGGCCCATACCGGCATCAGTTCCGACATGGTGTATGGTCTTTGAGACAGCTTCCATCACTGGCCGGGCATCCGCCAGAACGTCGGCTTTGCCTGCAGCCATCATCGTCAGCGTGCCACCTTGCGCGCCTGGGAAGCCGCCGGAAACCGGACTGTCGATCAAATGTATGCCGCGCCCGGCCATCTCAGCGCCGATCTCCTGCGCTTCGCGCGGCTTTATCGTTGCAGTCAGCAGCACTGTACCGCCTTCATTCATAGTGGTGACGAGACCTTCCTCGCCAAGGATGACCGATTTCGCCTGATCTCCGTTCATCACCATGACGAAGACGGCATCGGAATTGCGCGCCACCTCTGCTACGCTTGCGGCGACTTGGCCCCCCATCGTTTCGAACGCACTGCAGCGGCTCTCGCTCAAGTCAAAGCCAATTGTCTCAAATCCACTGGCAATCAGGTTTTTGGCCAGGCCGGAGCCCATATCGCCCAAGCCGACTACGCCGACACGTTTCATGTCACACTTCCCTTTGTTCCGGAGGTACCGGTGAGTTGATGTCGTGGCGCTGCTGGCGCCGCTTTGATTGAGGTTTCGAGCGCCATGCAGCGCCGGGCCGGTCCAGCAGACACCTCAAGCCCGAATCTTCTAATCAAAGAACAGGCTCGGTACCCACAATACAAGGTCCGGGAAGATGCAAATCAGAAATAGCACCAACACATTGGCCAGAAGGAATGGGGCGGCTCCCACGAAAATCTGGCCAATACCCATTCGTGCAATTGCCGCGCAAACATTGAGACAGTTTCCGACCGGAGGCGTACATGCGCCAACCGCGAGCCCACAGACCATGACAACACCGAACTGAACGCCGGACACGCCGACGGCCTTTGCGGCCGGGAGCAGGACCGGGGTCAAGAGCAGAATGGCCGGGCTGACATCGATGAAAGTGCCGGCGATCAGGATGACCAGGGCGATCACCAGCATGATGCCAACCGGCCCAAGGTCCAGACTGGAAACAAACAATGCCAGTTGATCAGGCACGCGCTCAATCGCCAGAACCCAAATGTAGAGTTGGGAAAATGCAATGATCATCATGATCTTCGATGCGGTGACAATCGCGCTGCGCATGGAATCCGGCAGGTCCTTGACCACGGACAGTCCGACAATGAACAGGCCAATCAGCACGCCATAGGCGACCGCAAGTCCAGCAGTTTCCGTGGGCGTCGCGATGCCGAAAACCACAGAACCGACGATGAGAATTGGCATGACCGCAACGACCGCCGAGCGTTTCGTTTGCCGCCAGGCCTCCGACATGGTGAAGGGCACTTCTTCGGTCGGATAACCGCGCCGTTTGGCGAGAAAGTAGACAATGACCAACTGAAAGAGCCCGATCATGACACCGGGGATCAACCCGCCAAGGAACATGCGTCCAACCGATTCCTGCGCGGTGATCGCATAGATAATCATCGGAACTGATGGTGGGATGACCATACCCATCGTCGACGATGCGACCGTGATGCCGGCGGCGAAGCTCTTTGGATAGCCGCGCCGTTCCATTTCAGGGATCAGCACCGCGCCAATCGAAGCAGTATCGGAGGCGGAGGAACCGGAAATGCCGCCGAAAATCATCGAACCGACAACGTTCACGTGACCGAGGCCGCCCTTTAGCCTTCCGACGAAGAACATCGAAAGATCCAGCAGACGCGCGGTGATGCCACCGGAATTCATCACCAGGCCCATCAGCATGAAGAGCGGCAGGGAAATCAGCGGGTAGGAATTCAAGCCTGCGAACAGTTTTTGCGGAAGGATGCCGATCAGTGCCGGTTGCTCGATCAGGAAATAGAGCAACGCAGAGGCGCCCAGCGCATAAGCAATCGGGACGCCAATAAACAGCAGAACGAAAAGGCTGAGGATCAGAATTTCCATGAGATCAATCCTCTGGCAGCCAGAGCACGTCAACGCGTTCACGCCCGCCGATGGCAAGAGCCGCCTTGATCAGACAGAATAGAGCCGCAAATCCGCAGCCGATCGGGATCATCGAGAAGACGATGCCGCGTGCAAATCCGAAAGGTTGCCAGGGGAAACGCCCAGGCCCCTGAATCCAGTCGATGGAAAGATAGGCCATAACAACATTGACCGCGGCCATGATGAGCAGGCCTAGCGCGTAGACGAGGGTCTTCTGTAGGCGGGGCAGAAAATCGATGAAGTAGGTAATGGCGATATGCTCGCGTCGGCTGACGCAAACGGCGCCGCCCAACGCACTGGTTACGATGAAGCAAATCGTGACAAATTCATCGCCGCCCAGGATGCCCGTATTGAAGACGTAGCGCATCACGACCATCACCACGACGAGAACCAGGAAGAAGGCAAAGAAGCCAATCATGATCCATTCGAGGATGCGCGTGAGCAGTTTGTCCGCAGCGATAAGCCGGTCCATGGAACTCGTCTATCGTTAGAGGAAGTATCGGTGATCTCCAGCCACACCTATGCGGCCGGAGATCCCACAAAAGTACCGCTTATCCTCCGCAGGATTTGGCGGCTTCCTGCGCCATCGCAACCTGCTCGGCGGTGAAGTGGCCGGCGTCCACCCCTGCGTTGTAAACGGGCTGAACCGCGACTTTGAAGGACTCGATGCCTTCCGGCGTAAGCGTGTTGATTTCCATCGTTTCGCCCAGCTTGCTCAGCAGATCCGTTTCGGCAGCCTGCGCGAGTTCGTCATTCTTCGCCATCGCCTCTACCGCGACTTCGTCGAAGATCTGTTGCAGGTCCTCGGGCAGTAAATCGTACCATTCCTTGGAAACCAGCATCGGATCCGGGCCGGTCATGTGATTGGTCACAGATAGATATTTCTGCACTTCATAGAGCTTGTAGTTGTATATGTTGGCCGGCGGATTGTGCTGGCCATCGATCACGCCTTGCTGGAAGGCCTGATACACCTCAGAGAACGCCATGGCGACGATGTTGGAGCCCATGGTCTCGGCAACCGCAATGAAGAAATCGGTCTGAGGCTCGCGGATTTTCAGGCCTTTGAGATCATCCACATTGGTAATCGGCCGGGAATTGTTGGTGTACATGCGAAAGCCCTGGCTGATGCCGGTAGCCGGTACGTGAATACCGTTAGCCGCAGCACGCTCCTCAACACCTTTGGTGAAGTCGCTCTGCACCAGGCAGCGCATCTCCTCCCAACCGCTGGTCAGGAAGGGCAGCAGGTAGATGTTGAATTCCGGATTTGCATTGGCGAAGAAGCCACCGCGTGTGCCTTGAATGAGGCCGGTAACAACCTGGTCGAACATCTCCTGCTCGGTGCCCAGCACGTTGGAGAAGAAATTCTGCACCTCGATCCGACCGCCGGAGCGCTTTTCAAGTTCATCCTTGAAAAACACCATGGACTGGCCGCGCGAAGATTCCTCAGGCTGCGACTGGCCATATTTGAAGGTAAAGTCGGCGGCGAAACCTGCAGTCACCGACATCACGACGCCGACGCCACTCGCCAGCAGTTTGGTGCATAGATTCATGTCTTCCTCCCAAATCCGCACATTGTCAATTTTTGGTGGCGCATTGTTTTTCAAGCCCATCCATCCATGGCAATCAAAAAGAGCATCAGATCATCAAATTGATGGATTTTGATTTTGAACTGTGCGACAATTGGGCGGAATTGATGGATTTTGGTTTGAATTTCGATGAATGAAACTGACTTCGCGATCACCAAACGTGCGACCGTGGCGGAAGTCGCCCGGCTTGCCGGAGTTGGAACCGCTACGGTGGACCGTGTGCTCAACAACCGCAGACATGTTGGCGAGGCCACCCGTCAGCGGGTGATGCAGGCGAAGCGCGCGATTGAAGCAGGCACAGTGTCGTCGGCCAGGGCACGGCCCTGGCGACTGAAAGTGTTTCTGCCCGAAGAGGCGGGACCGTCAACCGACTTTCTGGCCGCTTGCCTGCAGGATTACGGCGCCCGCGGCAATGCGACGATTGAGTGTGTATTCACAAAGAAAATGGAGCCGGCGCTTCTGGCTCGCAAACTGCACGCCTGCGCAGGGCAGCGAGTCGATGCAGTGGCGTTTCAGGCGCTGGACGATCCGAGAGTCCACGATGCCGTGGATGCGTTGGCCAAACTCGACATTCCGACGCTCGCGGTCATGTCGGGCATCGAGCATTCAGCCCTGATCGGGTTCATCGGCATCAACAATCGCGCTGCCGGTCGCACCGCGGGATATCTGATGGGGCGGCTAACCCGTCAATCGGGTTCAGTGGTGATTGTGACTGGCGGTGAGCTCTACCGCGTTCATGAGGACCGGGAGATTGGCTTTCGCGCGTGTTTGCGTCAAGATTTTCCACACATCGGCGAAGGCATTGTCTGCAACGGTCAGGATGATATCGAAGGAAACTACCAGGCGGTTTCGCGGGCGTTGGCGGAGCGCGATGACATCATTGGCATCTACAATGTTGGTGGCGGTCATCAGGGCGTTGCACGGGCGCTGAAAGATGCCGGCGTTAGCCAGGAAATTGTCTTTATCGGCCATCATTTGACATCAAGAACAAAGGCTTATCTGCTCGATGGCACGATGGATATCGTGATCCATCTCAATGTGCGCCTGATCGCTGAGCAAACCGTCGAGGCGCTCGTTGCATATTTGGAGAAGCGCGATTATGTGCCGGCACCTCTGCTGACCGGGGTGATCACAAGAGAGAACATCATCGGCGCAACGTTCGCCTGAGCCACCCTCCTAAAGGTTCTCAGGGGTCAGGATCTCAAAAGGGATAGGTGCGAGCGCATCGTCTTTCTGTCGGCCTGTAATCCGTGTTGCCATTGCGGCAGTCACGGTCCTGGCGATTTTTTCAATCGGTGTGACCAGCGCCAGATCGATGGTTCCGTCTACCAGCGCGCGTCGCGCGTGAGGGCTGCCCTCATGACAGATATAGGCAACGTCCCTGGCACGGCCGGATTCTTCCAGAGCTCGCACGACACCACTGACACCCCCTCCACAATGATAGAGGCCGGCGAGCGCCTTGTTCGTCTGTAGCAGTTCGCTGGCGGCTTCATAGGCTATGGCGCTGTCGTCCAGGTAGACGAGTGAGTCTCGTAGCCTGGTCGCTGGTGCATAGGCCTGCATGTAAGAGCGGAACCCTGTTTCCAGCGCCTCATGACCCAGGTAGCGGTGCGAGCCGATGAGTACGGCGACCTCACCCTCGGCGGGTGAAAGCTTGGTCATGGCCCAACCGGCTGTTCGCCCGGCCTTTCTTCCCTCGATGCCGACGTATCCTGAAACACCAGCCGCATTCAGCGGGCTGAGCAGCGCAAAAACCGGCCGACCGGCCTCAGCGGAATGATCCACGGCCGCAACGACCTGGGGATGATCTATTGCGACCAGGCCGATTGCATCTGCGCTCGCCGCCATATCCTCTATTGCGGAGGCAAGGGATGATGGGGCCAAACTGTCAACGAACGTCAACCTGACGGTCGCGCGTACATTCAGCAGTTCTGATGCAGCGTGTCGGATTTGCGCAGCAAGCGACTGATAGAACCACTTGCTCTCCTTTTGCAGCACGAAACCGAGCGTGACGGCGGGCGCCATTTCCTCAATGCGACGGCGAATGAGATGGTTGGCGTGATACCCCAACTGTTCAGCGGCTGATAACACACGGGCTGCAGTGGCCTTCGAAACCGGGGCGCGGCGGTTCAGCACACGATCCACCGTTGCGACGCCGACTTGTGCGTGTTTGGCAATATCGTTCAGCGTTACTCGCTGATTTCTTCGACACACTCTGATGGATCCTATCATCACTAGATCCATCAACTTGATGGATTTGATAGAAACTATCATCGCCTCATTGCCAAGGGAACCCAGCGGATGCTTCGCTACACAACAGTGCCGATGACGACGTCCTTAAGTGAGCGCATGCGATGAATGTGGCAGTTCGTGACTACAGCCTGACGGGGGCCAATTCTGCCGTCGGGTTTGAACTTTCCGATTGGTATGCAACTCCGATCCCGCGCAAGCGCTTGAAGAACCTTATGCGCCGTTCCGACAAGCCGGCGTTGCTGAACTATGCGCTCTGGCTTGGCAGTGTGATCGCCTTGGGCGGTTTGCTGATTGCCGTATGGGGCAGCTGGTGGGCGTGGCCGGTCGCATTCTTCTACGGCATCTTTTACGGCTCGGGCGCGGATAGCCGCTGGCATGAATGCGGCCACGGCACGGTGTTCAAGACTGGTTGGCTGAATGAAATCTTCTACCAACTTGCGTCCTTCATGTCGCTGCGCAACCCGTATCTTTGGCGTTGGAGCCACACCCGCCATCACTCCGAAACGCTGGTGGTCGGGCGCGATCCCGAAATCGCATTCCCGCGTCCGCCAAGCATCGGCGAATGGCTGTTCAATCTGCTTTATGTTCCGGCAATCTTCAGCGAGTTGAAGAAGATGGTGCGCCTCAGCTTCGGTCGTCTCACCAATCAGGAAAAGACCTTTCTGATCGAGGCCGACCGTCCAAAGACGTTTGGCACCAGCCGCATCCAACTGGCTGTTCTTGTTGCAATCGGTCTGCTTTCAATTGCGACGCAAAGCTTTCTGCCGCTGATGCTGATCGGCCTGCCGACCTTCTACGGTTCCTGGCTGCATCATATTCTGGCAACCACCCAGCATGCCGGTCTGGCCGAAGACGTGCCCGATCATCGAATGAACTCGAGAACCGTCCGTTTGAACCCGTTCTTTGCCTTCATCTATTCGAACATGAACTATCATGTTGAGCACCACATGTATCCGATGGTGCCGTTTCATGCGCTTCCGGCGTTGTACGAAGAAATCAAGCACGATTGCCCAGCGGCTTATCCATCACTTTTGGCGGCCTATCGCGAGATCATACCGGCGATCATCAAGCAGCAATCCGATCCCAATTATTACGTACGTCGTCCGTTGCCGGAAACGGCCAATGCGACACCAGCCTACGATCGGCCTGTTTTGGACGCTGCGGAGTGAGCAACGATATGAGCAATTGGATACGGGCCTGTGCCCCGGACGAGATCGACAACGAAGACCTGATCCGCTTCGATCACGAGGGCAGGACATTTGCCATCTATCGCAGTCCCGACGATGCGTATTTCTGCACAGATGGCTATTGCACCCATGAGAAAGTTCATCTTGCCGACGGATTGGTCATGGACCACCTGGTCGAATGTCCCGGCCATAACGGCCAGTTCGATTACCGCACCGGCGAAGCAAAACGAACGCCGGCCTGCGAAGCACTCAAGACATACCCGGTTAAAGTGGAAGGCAACGACGTGTTCATCGATGTTGGCGAAGCATCATGAAGCGTATCTACGATTGGGACGCGCGCCCGCAGGTGCGCAATTACACGGTGTTTGATCTGCGAGAGTTGAAGGGCAAGTGCAGGTTGACCCAAACGACGGCGAACACGGCGGAAGAAGCCTCGGCTGCCCGTGACGCCGGAATCGATCTCATTATGGGAAACGCCCAGAATACCAGGGCCGTGCGCGAGGGCGCACCCGACATGTTTTTCACGGCAGCGCTCGGGCTTCCGGATTTCCCATCCAGCACATCCATTTTGGATGCGGCCTTCGCAGCGATGAAGGATGGTGCCGATTCCATCTACACAGCACGCGGTCCGCACGTTGTCGAATTGCTGGCGCGCGAAGAAATTCCCGTGATGTGCCATCTCGGATTGGTACCGCGCAGGTCAACCTGGCGTGGGGGATTGCGAGCAGTTGGCGGATCAGCAGCTGAGGCGCTGGAATTATGGAATGCCTTCCGCATCATGGAAGATGCCGGCGCATTTTCCGTGGAGGCGGAGGTCATCTGTGCCGAGGTGATGACCGAAATCTCCAAGCGCACCACTCTGTTGACTTCGTCACTTGGGTCGGGCGACGGAGCGGACATCATTTATCTCTTCCAGAACGACATATGCGGTGAAACCGAAAACAGTCCCCGCCACGCGCGTCCGTTCGGGGATCTGCATGCACTTTGTCGCAAAGTCGAAACAGAGCGTCGGGCGGCTCTGACGAAGTTTCGCGAAGCCGTTGAAGATGGGCAGTTTCCCAACGATTGCGAAACCGCCAGTTCCTCGCCCGAAGAATTCGAGAAATTTCTCAAAGCGCTGCCATAGCCGTGCTGCGACGATCGGAGGATCACGATCATGTATCAGAACATTTTGGTTCCCATTTCACCGGACGAGCCCGCCGCCTCCGCGAAAGCGGTGGAATTCGCCCGGTCCGTAATGGTCGACGGCGGCCGGTTGACGGTCTTAACCGTCCTGGAAGTGCCGCCCGCCTATGTCGCCGACTATCTTCCCGAGACTCAGGCTGACAAGGTGATCAGCGAGCAGGAGGAACGGTTGCGATCCGAGCTGGAGAGACACAGCGGCGTCGCGTCCAAAGTCGTGCTCGGACACGCGGCACGGACAATTCTGGACGAGGCCGAAAATCTCGATTGCGATTGCATTGTCGTTGCCTCGCATCGACCTGGACCCCGCCATTTCTTTCTTGGCTCGACCGCCTCGCGTGTCGTTCGCCGAGCCCATTGCTCCGTCCACGTGATGCGTTGAACCCCTCCAAACGTCTTGGATCCTCAATGCCGCAAGCGTTTGTCAGCCCTGTACTCTGAAGCTGAAGCAAAGCAACACCTTGAGGCGTGCGCGTGAGCGGCCGAGATTGCGTTTTCCCGGCGAACCTGCCATGAAGTGAGCCGATTTGAAGCCGCATGCTTTACCCGAGGGGCAATGAGCAAAACGACCGGCCATGCCCTGGATCTCGATGCAATTGACACGGTTCTGATTGTTGCTGTGCCGTGCATAGGCGACACGTTGCTTGCGACGCCCATTGCGTCGTCGCTTCTTGCCCGCAAGCCAAGTCTGCAGATCGATTTCCTGGTGCAGGAGCATTGCTCCAGCCTTCTTGCCGATTGCCCGAGCATCCGCAACGTCATCGAATACGACTATCGGTCCGTTGTCGGCAGCTATTGGCGGATGTATCGCCAATTGTTCCGCCGGTACGACCTGGCGATTTCGACGTCCGCGTCTGACCGTCCACTGCAGGCTGTGATCTGCGCGGCACCGCGCCGTTACAGCCTGGTGCCGCCCTTCAAACTCGGAAGTTCGTGGAAACATTGGGCTGTAACCAGGCCAATTCTGCGTGACGATTCGATCCCCGTAACCGAGCTCAACATGCGCCTCGTCGACCAGATGGGATTGCCGCGCGTCGGAGATTTTCTTCTGCCGGAGTTCAACGCCGACGCGTCTTCGGCCGAATATGCACTGCTTGAGGGCCGTCGACGCCCCTATGCCGTCATTCACGGAACACCGCGCCAGACCTTCAAGGAATGGCCCATGGAGTCCTGGGCGGATGTGACAAGGCACCTGATCGAACGCGGTCTGCATGTTTATCTCACCGGCGGCCCAGGCGACGCCGACGCCCGGTTCGCCTCCGATCTCGCCGCCCGGTTCGAAAGCGGCGTCACCAGCGTTTCCGGCCGCCTCGGTTTCGGAGGGCTCACGCAATTGCTGCGTGACAGCGAAATCTATGTCGGGGTCGATACGGTGACATCCCATATCGCTGCTGCCACGGGTGTTCCGATGGTCGTGCTCTTCGGGCCGACCAATCACGTCAAATGGGGGCCAGTGGCCAAGGCCGGCTCATCCGGGACCATTTTCGATCATGCCGGCGGCCGGCGAACAATCGACAACGTGACCTTGTGCAAGGGCGAGTGCATCTGCAAAGACAATCCGGACCTCTGTGGCGAAAAGCCGGGGCAGTACTCACCATGCCTTCAGGAAATGAGTCCGTCCGTTGTCATCGACGCGATTGAGTCCCAGATGCCGGGATCTTCCGCGGCCTAGGGCTATTCACTCAGCATCGCTGTGGGGTTCGAAAACGATGGGCTCGGCAGTGAATTCCACCGGTGACGGTCCATTGAGGAAGGTGCCTGCATCGTCTGCACCCTTGCAGATGCCCTGTTCGAAGTGAAACATGCGGGGCAGGGGATCGTACTTGTTCTTGACCGAAAGTAGGCGGTCATAATTGTCGCCGAAATAGCGCCGGTTCGTATCCGTCAGCGAGCGACGCGGATAGTTTTGGTAGACTCTGCCGTTTGAGAATGGCGACACCAGATCCATGAAGCCATCGAGCCAGTCGGCCGCCACTTTAGCATCGGCATCATCCGTCCAGAACGTATCAACGAAGAAATCCAGGTCGGCGTTCCGATGTACGAACGCGCAGGCATCAGGGGCTTGGTCCTCGATGGCGCCGCCCATGGGTTCGAAACACGCAAGGTTTATGGTCCCCGGCGGCGAGGCCTCGAAATAGTCCATGACCCGAGCCCAATCCGCTCGACGCAATGGCTTGTCGAGATAGCTGGCCTGCTTGTCTTCCTTGACCTTGCTCCATTCCAGATCGACGACATCCGCATAGTCAATGGTGTTAAGCGCGGAGATATACGGTTGAATCGTATCGACATCGATGACGGGATCGCCGATGTCCAGAAGAGGCCGAAGTTCGGCGCGCCCTTCCTCAGCGCTTCCAAGGTACATTCCGCGAATGGAGAATATCGGTTTGTCGCCAAAATCGATGCGTTTGGAAATCAATCCCATAAAGCCGAGTTTCGACGGACCCCCCGTATGGATAAACCGTGACTGGATCTCCTCAAGCACTTGCGGCGCGTCTTCACGCGACCAGGCGAGCCCGAAAGCCCACACCTCCCAAACCGGATAAACTCGATAGGTGATGTCCAGCAAAATGCCGAAATTGTTGCCTGTACCGCCGCGAACCGCCCAGAAAAGGTCGGCATTCTGATTGGCATTGGCCATCACCGTGCGGCCGTCTTTCAGCATCATGCGAAAGCCGATAACGCTGTCGCAGTTCATTCCGAACTGCCTTGAGGTGTAACTGTATCCGCCGCCCTGCATGTATCCGGCGACACCCACATCCGGGCAAATGCCGCCCGGAAGGTGCAGCTTGTAGGAATTGAGAACAGCGTTGATCGTTTCGAAGCGAGCACCGGCGCCGATGGTCGCCGTCCTGGCGGCAGGATCGACATAGACACTGTTGATCCTGCTGACATCGATGACCATGCCGTCATTGACACTATAGCCGGCCGTGCTGTGACCGCCGGACCTCGGCACGATCCACCAGCCGTGACGGCTGGCCCACAGGAGGCATTGCCGAACATCCTCTTCGACGTCGCAATAGACGATGATCTTTGGATTTTTGGAGCTGACCTGGAAGGACGTGCTGGCCGCTTGCGGGTAAATGCCTTCGCCCGGAAGAATGATGTTTCCCAGAACCGATCGGTTGAATTCGGCAAGCGCCGACCGGTCGAGGCCAAGATCCTCGAACACGCTGTCCGGAAGACTGCTCCAGGCACCCGTCTGTTGAGACTTGGCAGTTCGGGTCGGGCTGGGTCGATAGAGCATGTTGGGCCTGTGGGCTGTCGGGGGAATCGCCATTCAACTGTAAATTAACGCGGATCTGCAACAGTCGGACACTGAATTGATCAATTCGTGAGGGCGTTCCGATTTTGCAGACGGTCGACCACATCGCTGATTCAGCTGCTGGACGCGACTCATCGGCACCGACGACCGGATCGTCCGATATCCGACCGTTGGAAACCGGCGATATCTCGGCTGTTGCCGGTCTCTACCAAAAAATCCTGCTAAATTTGCCCGAACCCGCACCTGCCTCGTTGGCTGCGCACCTGGAGGACGTATTCCTCAATCACCCGTGGCAGGACCCAGAGATCCCATCACGGGTTTTTGTTGATGATGCCGGTCAGGTCGGCGGTTTCATTGGGGTGCTGCCCGCCCGGATGGTGTTTGGGGACAAGCAAGTACGCACCGCGGTTGCCGGATCCCTGATGGTTGCTGACCCGGCAAGCAATCCACTTGCAGGTGCACGGCTTTTGCGCGCGGTTCGTGGTGGTGCCCAGGATCTTTGCGTCAGCGAAACCGCCAACGACGTGTCGATGGGCATGTGGGAGCAGATGGGCGATCAGGCGCTGTCCCAGTACAGCATGCAGTGGGTGAGGGTATTCCAGCCCGCCCGTTTTGCTGCAGCGGCGCTGGCTGAAAAACGCCGCGCCGCGGCGGCATTGAAGCCATTTGCCTCTCTTGCAGACCTCGCTGTTGGTCGGTTTTTGGGCGGTGCGCAGGCCGCTGATGACAAACCGGCAAAATACCGCGTTGAGGCTGTCCAGGATGGAGACCTGATTGCCGCAATTCGCGAATTGGCTGCCGAATTCACGTTGCGCCCCAATTGGGATGACGCGACGCTTGAGTGGCTTCTTGGGCATGCTTCCCGAAAGGCCAGGCACGGCGAGATGCGTAGCCACGTCGTGTTGGCTCGCAGCGGAAAACTGCTCGGTTGCCACATCTATTTTGGCCGGCCCGGCGGCGTAGCTTGGGTTCTGCAAGTCCTCTCGCGGCCGAAGTCGAGCAACGACGTGGTCTCAAGCCTGCTCGATCACGCCCGCAAAAGCGGCTGCGTTGCCATACGCGGGCGAACCCAGCCGGATACGGTGACACCACTGATGCGGCAAGGCGCGTTCTTCTTCTGCAAATCCGCAGCTGTCATCTACACGCGCGACAGAGCCGTGCGCGAAGTCGTCGAGCGCGGCAATGCGCTGATAACCGGGCTGGCCGGCGAATCCTGGGTCCGGCTGATAGGCGACAGGTTCGAGTAGGTTGAATCCTCACTCCGGAATGAACTGATTGGCAACCTTTTTGTGTCACGATGACATCTCAGGTGACCGCTGAAGTTGCACGCCGCGGTCGGCCAGCCGAATGCGAAAAGACCCGAAACGGAAGCGTCTATGTGTGGCATAGCCGGATACTTCGGCACACCGAATTCTCGGGAGCCAAACCAGGTATTTCTGGAGCGGATGGTGGATGCCCTGCATCACCGCGGTCCGGACGCACAAGCGACCCACGTTGCACCCGGCATTGGTCTCGGGCATGCCCGGTTAAGCATCATCGACATCGCCGGCGGCAATCAACCGATGCCGAACGACGATCGGTCTATCTGGTTGATCTTCAACGGCGAAATCTTCAATCACGTCGAGCTTCGCCAGACTTTGAAGGCAAAGGGACACGTCTTCCACACGAGTTCCGATACGGAAGTTATTCTGCGATTGTACGAAGACAAAGGGCTCGACTGCGTCGATGACCTCAACGGCGATTTCAGCTTTGCGATCTGGGACGAGCCGCAGCGTCGTCTGATGGTCGCCCGCGATCGCATGGGCGTGCGCCCGCTCTTCTACACCCAGCGCGACGGATGCCTCTATTTTGCATCGGAAGTTAAGGCGCTGCTGCAGGCCCCGGACATCGAGGCGCAGCTCGACCCCTTGGCGCTCGACCAGATCTTCACAATGTGGTTTCCGCTGACGCCGCGAACCGCGTTTAAGGGCATCTCCGAACTGCCACCAGGACACATCCTGACGGCGACGCCGTCCGGCATGTCCGTGAAGCGCTATTGGCAACTCGATTATCCATCAGCTGATGGTGAGGGCGTCTGGACCGGCCGTACTGAAGCGAGCCTCGCTGAAGAATTGCGATCACTGCTATTCGATGCGACACGGATCAGACTGCGCTCCGACGTTCCTGTCGGCGCTTACCTGAGCGGCGGGCTGGACTCCTCAATAATTACCGCAGCCATTAAGACCATCACGCCGGAGGCATTACGCACCTTTTCCGTGACGTTCGAAAGCGCCGAGTTCGACGAGCGCGACCAGCAGCAGCAGATGGTTGCGGCGCTGGATACGCGCCACGAGGAACTGCGGGTAACGGCCGCCGATATTGGCCGAATATTCCCGGAGGTCATCCGGCACACCGAGATGCCGGTCCTTCGGACGGCGCCGGCGCCGCTGTTCGCCCTGTCTGGCCTGGTGCATCGGTCCGACTTCAAGGTCGTGCTGACCGGCGAGGGCGCCGACGAGGTGTTCGCCGGATACGACATCTTCAAGGAAGCCAAGCTGCGACGCTTCTGCGCAAGTCAGCCTGAATCGCAGCGGCGTACGTTGCTTTACCGGCGCCTCTACCCCTACCTGCCGCAACTGCAGACCCAGTCGCAATCGTCGCTGGCAGCGTTTTTCAGCGCCGGTGGCAACAACCTGGACGATCCGCTCTATTCCCATCTGCCGCGGTTCCGCACCACATCGGGGACCAAGCTGTTCCTGTCACGAGAACTGCAATCGGAACTTGGCGACTATGATGCGTTGGAGGACCTGCGCGACAATCTGCCTGACGATTTCACCCGCTGGCATCCGTTGTCCCAGGCTCAATACCTGGAGTCAGCACATTTGTTGCCCGGCTACATCCTTTCGTCGCAGGGCGATCGCATGTCGATGGCCCATTCCGTCGAAGGGCGCTATCCGTTCCTTGATCACCGGCTGGTCGAATTTGCAGCTCGCATCCCACCGCGCATGAAGCTGCGGGCCATGCGCGAGAAGCACATACTGCGGGAGAGCGTCAAAGACCTCCTTCCGCAAACCATCTCAAACCGTCCGAAACAGCCTTACAGGGCACCCGACAGCCAAAGCTTCGTCGGCGCGGATGCCCCGGACTATGTGGACGATCGCCTGTCACGGCAAAGCGTGGAGGCGGCCGGCTACTTCGATCCGGGCGCGGCTGAAAAACTGCTCGCCAAGTGCCGCAAACGGCCGACCATGGGCACCAGGGACAACATGGCCCTCGTGGGCATTGTTTCAACGCAGCTCTGGCACAGCACCTTTGTCGAAGACCGGCAAACGGAACAGACAGAAACCGTCTCGCGGGCAGTCGCGTGATTTAAGGAGAATTAACCATGCAGGTCGATATCAGGTCAGACATCCGTGAATTCATCGTAGACAACTTCCTGTTCCGGGAGGATCAGGAGTCGGTTTCCGATTCCGAATCGCTGCTCGAAAACGGCCTGATGGATTCCACCGGCGTGCTCGAATTGGTGGCTTTCCTGGAGAACGATATGGGCATCGAAATCCAGGACGCGGAGATCGTACCCGAGAATTTCGATTCCATCGAGAACATCTCTCGTTACGCCAGCGCCAAGCTTGGCAAGAAAGTCGCTTAAGCTACTGGCAAGCAAGGGTATTTCATGCGTGTAGAGCAGTTTCTGAAAGACAACGCACGGCTTCGCGGCGACAAGGTTGCGCTCATCGGCGGATCGGTTCGGATGACCTACCGCGAACTCGATGAAGCTTCGGATCGGCTCGCGGCCTCGCTGAGAGCGTCGGGTGTCGAACGCCACGACCGCGTCGTTGTCTTCATGGACAACTGCTGGGAAGCCGTGGTTGCGATCTATGCTGTCCTGAAGGCGGGGGCGGTGGTTTCTCCGGTAAACCCCTCAACAAAGGCAGACAAGCTCGCCTACATTCTCAACAACAGCGGCGCTACCGCGATCTTCACCCTGGCGCGCCTGACGAAAACCGCTGACCAGGCTCTCGAACGGGCATCTTCTGTCAGGCTCAGAATTGCAGCTGGAGAGGCCGCCGAAGATGCCGGCTACACCAGCTTCGACAGCGTTCTATCTGCCGGGGTAGACCACGAAACGCCCTATGCCGGGATCGTCATCGATCTGGCGATGCTCGTCTACACGTCCGGGTCGACCGGATTTCCGAAGGGCGTCATGATGACTCACCAAAATGTCGTCGCTGCCGCCGGATCGATTACCACCTATCTGGAAAACACCGCTGACGACGTCATCTTGAACGTTTTGCCGATCTCCTTCGATTACGGTCTCTATCAGATCCTGATGGCGTTCCAGGTGGGTGCCACGCTGGTGCTGGAAAAGTCCTTTGCTTTTCCGCAGGCGATCCTCAACCGGCTGACCGAGGAGAACGTGACCGGCTTTCCCATCGTTCCGACCATGGCGGCACTGATCCTGCGCATGAAAAGCCTGGAGGCCGGAGCATTTCCACACCTGCGTTACATCTCCAGCACCGGCGCCGCCTTTGCACCGGCCGTCATTGATCGCATCCGCGGGCTGTTTCCGACGACCCAGGTGTATTCCATGTACGGGCTGACGGAATGCAAACGCTGTACGTGGCTTCCGCCATCCGAGCTGGATAATCGCAGCGGCTCCGTCGGCATCGCCATTCCAGGCACCGAAGCTTATGTCGTCGACGATGACGGGCAGCGCGTGAAATCGGGCACCGTCGGCGAACTCGTCATTCGCGGACCGCACGTCATGCAGGGCTACTGGCAGGATGCGGAAGCCACGGCGCAAGCGCTCAAAACGGGCCTCTATCCGTGGGAGAGGGTGCTTTACACAGGAGATCTGTTCTACGCCGATGCCGAGGGTTACCTCTATTTTGTCGGGCGCAAGGACGACATCATCAAGACGCGCGGCGAGAAGGTCAGTCCGAAGGAGGTCGAAAACGTCCTCTACGACCACCCGGGCATCAGCGAAGCAGTGGTTCTGGCCACGCCTGATACGGTTCTCGGAAGCGCGATCAAGGCCATTGTGGTGGCATCGCCCGGGACTGAATTGTCGGACAAGGACGTTTTGCGCCACTGTTCCCGGCACCTTGAGGATTTCATGGTGCCCAAACATGTCGAGTTTCGTGACTCTCTGCCGAAGACCGATTCCGGGAAAATCAGTCGGCGGCTGCTCGAGGAGGCGCAACAAGCGGCGGAATGACCATGACACTTTTGCAAACCAAAGACATGACGATCGCTGACAGCATCAGCGAAGAATATTCTCCTGCTGCGTTGGAACTCGATGCGGCTGCGGAAACGGCCAGGATTCGCGATGCGGTACGTGAACAGGTGATGAGGACGCTGCGTCGACGGGGCGCTGTGGTCGGCCTGTCCGGCGGTATCGATAGCAGTGTGACTGCGGCTCTTTGCGTCGAGGCGCTCGGCCCGAAAAAGGTTGTCGCTATTCTCATGCCGGAAAAGGACTCCGAGGACGAGAGCCTTATTCTTGGACAAAGGGTGGCCGACAAGCTTGGGATCGAATGTGTAACCGAGAACATCGAACCGATCCTGACCGCTGCCGGTTGCTATCGCCGTCGGGACGACTTCATTCGCAAGATCGTGCCTGAATTCGGACCCGGCTGGGGCTGCAAGATCGTGCTGACCAACGCGCTCGAGGGACGAGGGATCAACCTGTCGTCACTCGTAGTGGAGTCTCCTGAGGGTGAGCGGCGCAAACTGCGCATGCCGCTCGACGTCTATCAGGGCGTCGTTGCCGCTGCCAACATGAAGCAGCGCACCCGCAAGCAATTGGAATACTTCCACGCCGACCGCTTGAACTTTGCGGTTGCGGGAACGCCAAATCTGCTGGAATTGGACCAGGGCTTTTTTGTGAAGAACGGTGACGGCGCGGCTGACTTCAAGCCGATCGCGCATCTCTACAAGAGCCAAGTCTATCAGCTGGCCGAACATCTCGACATTCCCGAGGACATCCGCCGACGCCCGCCGACGACTGATACTTGGTCGCTGCCGCAATCGCAGGAAGAGTTCTACTTCGCACTGCCATATCAGCAGATGGACCTCTGCCTCTATGGCCTTAACAATGGCGTCTCGGAAGATGCCGTGGCCCGGGCAGTCGGTTTGACGTCCGAACAGGTTCAGCAGGTCTGGCGCGATATTCAGTCCAAGCGCCGGGTTGCCGATTATCTGCACAGGCCGCCGCTGCTGGTCGATGCCAAGGCATAGCCGATGATCGACAACAAGGAAAAGCTCAGGAAGCTGATCTTCAAAGGCCTGATGGTCAGCCGTCTGCCGCAACTGTGCAAGCCGTTGCTCGGCGGGCAGGGTGCTATCCTGATGTTACACCGGGTGACACGAGCACCGGGAACCAGGTTCGGCTTCAACGAAAACCTGATCATCCATCCGGATTTTCTCGACGATCTGATCGCCGATATGAAGGACCAGGGGTTCAGATTTGTCAGCCTCGATGAAGCCGTATTGCGGATCGGCACGGAATCGAATGATGAACGTTTCGCAGCGATCACTTTGGACGACGGTTTTCGCGACAATCTGATCGAAGCGCTTCCCGTCTTTGAAAAGCACGGTACGCCCTTCACCGTCTATATTGCGCCCGGATTGACGGACGGCGAGGTCGAACCCTGGTGGGATCTGGTCGAGGCGGCGGTTGAACACAGCAACAGCGACAAGCTGACAATGGCCACGCCGGATGGCGATCTATCCTTTGACTGTTCCACGGACGTGGCCAAAGCGGCGTCGTTCGATGAGATCTGCCGCATCCTTTCTGAAGAACTTGCGGAGGAGGCACAGGTTGCCGCGGTGCGCAGTCTAGCGGCTGACGCAGGTGTCGATCCTGCCGACTACCGCGGACAACACCTGATGACATGGGATGAAATCCGCACGATTGCTGCCAATCCGTTGTGCACGATAGGCGCACACACCGTGCATCACTATAATCTCAAACGTTTGACGCCAGAAAAGGCGCTCTGGGAAATGGCGGAATCAGCCGCGATTCTCGAAAAGACACTGGGAGAAAAACCGCGGCATCTTGCCTATCCTTACGGGTTCGAGAAGGCGGTCGGTGAGCGTGAGGCCGCAATAGCCAAGGACGCTGGTTTTGTTTCAGCCGCCACTACACGGCACGGGATGATCCAGAAAGCTCATGCCGGTCACCTCCACACGCTGCCGCGCATTTCGGTCAATGGACGCTATCAGAATATTGATTTTCTCAACGCGATGCTGTCCGGCGTGACCACGCCCATGGCCAATCGCGGCCAGACAGTGGTGACGGTCTGACCGATCGACAATGTGCAATGTGAGCCCTGTGGGGCTAGCCACTAACGCAGGCGCGTTGGCTGGTGTTTGACCGCACGGATCGGGATGGACGACTCAATGGATGCGACACCCGGCACCTTAGTCAGGCGGCCCGTCAGGAAGCTCTCGAACTCGGCCAAATCGCGCACGGTCACCCGCAACTGATAATCGTAGCTGCCGGTCATTAGCCAGCACTCCGCAATCTCGTCGCAAAGCAGGATTTCCCGTTCAAAAGAACTCAAGGCCTCATCGACTTGACGATCCAGCCGAACACTGACGAAAACGCTGAAGCCAAACCCGATCTTATCGGCGTCTACTTGAGCGCAATATCCGGTAATGTAGCCGTCCGTTTCGAGCCGGCGAATCCGGCGGGCACAGGGTGAAGCAGACAGTCCAACCCGGTTGCTCAGTTCTTGATGCGACAGGCGCGCATTGCGTTGAAGCTCCCGCAGAATCTTGCGGTCAAGATCATCCAAAGAATTTGACATCGGCGCGAATATCCATCGCAAAGCTGAGGTTCAACGCTTGATATCATCAACAATACAATGAATTCCACAAATTCTTGCTGAAAAATCGTGTTGGTTCCGCCGTATTCTGTCGCAAAGGAGCTTTGCCATGAGTGATATCGGCCAACTCAAGGTCATTGAAAAACAGCTTTTGTGGCTATCTCACTGGATGATCCACAACGCCAACAACCTTCGGCCAAAGGTGGACGGCATCAAAGTGGGCGGGCACCAGGCTTCTTCTGCCTCAATCGTCTCGATCATGACCGCGCTCTACTTCTCTGCCTTGCGACCCGAGGATCGCGTCGCAATCAAACCTCACGCCTCCCCGATCTTTCACGCAATGCAATACCTGATGGGCAACCAGAGCCGCGAGAGGATGGAGAACTTTCGGGGATTTGGCGGTGTCCAGAGTTATCCGAGCCGCACGAAAGATATCGATGACGTGGATTTTTCCACCGGCTCTGTTGGATTGGGCGTTGCAATCACCTCCTTTGCATCGCTGATCCAGGACTACATCGCAGCCAAGGATTGGGGGCAGGGCGCGCCGATGGGGCGGATGGTAGCTCTCGTTGGCGATGCTGAACTCGACGAGGGCAATGTCTACGAGTGTCTGCAGGAGGGTTGGAAAAATGATCTGCGGAACACGTGGTGGATCGTCGACTACAACCGGCAATCACTCGACGGCATCGTGCGAGAAGGCCTGTTCGAGCGGGTCGAGAAGATCTTTGACGCCTTTGGTTGGGATGTCGTGCGTGTCAAGCATGGCGTCTTGCAACGCGCGGCGTTTGAGGAACCAGGCGGGGACAAGCTGCGCGACTGGATCGATAACTGCCCAAACCAGGACTATTCAGCACTGACATTCATGGGTGGCGCCGTGTGGCGCCAACGCCTGATGGATGACCTCGGTGATCAGGGGGATGTCACTTCACTGATCGAGCGACGCAGCGACGTCGAGCTCGCGGCCCTGATGGAAAATCTGGGCGGCAATTGCGTGGAAACCATGGCTGAGACATTCGCGTCCATCGATCATGATCGGCCCACCTGTTTTCTGGCCTACACCATCAAGGGATGGGGCACGCCCATCGCCGGACACAAGGACAATCATGGCGGGCTGATGAACAGAACGCAGTTTGCAGCCTGGCAGGTGCATATGGGCGTGGCGGAAGGCGAGGAGTGGGATCCGTTCGCAACCGTTGATGAACCAGAGGCGCTTCGGAGCTTTCTGTCGCAGGTCCCCTTCTTCGTGCCGGGTCCCCGCCGCTTTTCCGATGCCGCACTTGCCGTACCGGCAATAGAACTCAATCCGGATCGCGAGATTTCAACGCAGACTGCATTCGGAAAAATCCTCGACGATCTTTCCAAAGGGGATAGCGAACTCGCGGCTCGGATTGTCACGACCTCGCCCGATGTGACGGGCACGACCAGCCTTGGCCCATGGGTAAATCGCCGCAAACTCTTCGCTCGTACCCCACAGTCGGATGCATTTATTGAACATCGCATTCCATCAACTGCAAAATGGGAGTTCACACCCAAGGGTCAGCATATCGAGTTGGGCATCGCGGAAATGAACCTCATGCTTCTACTCGGAGCTGCCGGGCTTGGTCACAGCCTCTTCGGCAAGCGATTGATTCCAATCGGAACCGTCTATGATCCCTTCGTCGCCCGCGGGCTCGATGCCTTGAATTACGCGTGCTACCAGGACGCCCGCTTCATGCTGGTCGGAACCCCGTCGGGCACCACGTTGGCCCCTGAGGGCGGCGCGCATCAATCCATCGGCTCTCCGTTGATTGGCATGTCCCAGGACGGGCTTGCCTCCTTCGAGCCGGCATTCGCGGATGAGCTTGCAGTGATCATGGAGTGGGCCTTCGACTACATGCAGCGAGACGGGGAAGGCGACCCGGACGAACGAACATGGTTGCGGGATGAAACCGGCGGCTCCGTCTATCTGCGTCTCACCACCAATCCCATCGAGCAGCCCGGCAAACGCAATGACGATGCGTTTCGGCAGGGTGCCATCGATGGGGCCTATTGGCTTCGCAAGCCGGGTCCCAATTGCGACGTTGTGATTGCCTATCAGGGTGCCGTCGCACCTGAGGCCATCAGAGCGGCCGGTATGATCGCGGAAGGCCGCCGTGATATCGGTGTGTTGGCTGTAACGTCTGCCGATCGGTTGAACGCTGGCTGGTCAGCCGCACAGAGAGCGCGCTCTCGCGGGATCACACAGGCGACGTGCCATGTCGAAAGCCTCATGCGGACGTTGCCCGCGCATTGCAGATTGGTCACCGTTATCGATGGTCACCCGGCAACGCTGTCCTGGTTGGGAAGTGTGTGCGGGCACAAAACTATTCCACTTGGGGTCGAGCACTTTGGCCAAACCGGCACAATAGGCGATCTGTACGCGCACTTCGGAATTGATGCCGATACGATTGTGCAAAGAGTGGCTAGTCTGACCTCGGGAAAGCCGATACCGACGCCGGTATGAATGCATGCCAGGCCGCGGCCGCGACAACCCATTGCTTCCCGGCGGTTTGGAACCGCCAGTTTGTGCGGGTGCACCATTTCTCGGATGCGCGCGCCCGCACGACGTCGGTTGGAGAACTACTGTAGAGAAATGCGCAAACCTGTTGCAGACAGTGACGCTTCGATACCAATCTGCTTCCCGGTCAGAAACAGTTGAACACCTTGTGCGTTCTGCAGAACCATGTCGGCAGAGCCGGCGCCGGCCGCAAGTGATGCGCTTGCACTGCTATATATGCCGTTGATATCACTCAGCTTCTTCAGGTTGTAGACCTGTCCCACCATGTCTGCTGATGCGGCCCCAATCGTCAGTCCTACAGACATGCCACCCACCTTCAAGGGATAGCGCTTGCCCTTGTAGGTCAGGGTTCCATTGCCGCCAGTGGCCCCGACGATGAAGCCGGCCTTGCCGACGTGAAGCGCGATCTGAGCGTCCTGGGCGTGAGCCGCAACGCCGGATGCGAGGGCAAGACCCAGCGAGAGCGCAATGAGGCGGAAAATGGAAAAGGCTCGGTTGAACATGTGGCAAAGCTCCCTGTTTGATTGTCCTGCACGATATCGTCGGGAACTGATTCTGTACATTGTTTCCAGCAGTTGGGTTAACCAATTCACCCGCTTGTCATCGACAGGACAGCAGAATTGTCATGTCCGAAGGAATCGATGGGCTGCATAAAGAGAAATTGCCGCTGCATTTGAGACATTGAGCGACTTGATGGCGCCCGGCATATCGAGGCGCGCCAGCGACTTTACCGTCGCCCTGGTTTTCTGGCGAAGCCCTTTTCCTTCTGCGCCGAGGACCAGGCAGATCCGTTCGCCGGCCAGCGTGTCTTCCAGTTGGTGCGGTCCTTCGGAGTCGAGACCGACACTGAGAAAACCAAGCGCGTGCAGTGCTTCAATCGCTTCAGCCAGATTGGTGATCTGAATATAGGGAATGAGTTCAAGTGCTCCTGAAGCGGACTTTGCCAAGACACCCGATTCCTGCGGGCTATGACGAAGCGTCGTCACGATCGCGCCGGCGCCAAAGGCAACCGCCGATCGCATGATCGCGCCGACATTGTGCGGATCGGTCACCTGATCAAGCACCAGAACCAGCGGACTGTCGGCCAGAGAATCAATGCGTCGAACCGGGAGCGTCGCGGCTTCGACTACCACTCCCTGATGAATGGCATCGGGGGGCAACAATTTGTCGATCACCTGTGGCGCGACCATGTCCAACTCGAAGGGCAGGGCGTCAGGGTTGTCGAGTTCAAGCCGGTTGAGGGCGTTGCGCGTCACCTTCATGGAATGGATTGTGCGGTTCGGATTTTCGATTGCCGCTCGCACGGTGTGCAGCCCGTAAAGAAGAACCATGTCCTCAGGGGGTGTGGGTTGCTTTGCCGCCCGCGCGTCACGGTGCGCGCGTCGCAGTCGCGCATAGTGGCTGTCTTTGGCAGATGGCTGCTTGTTCCGGTCGTTTTTCATGGCGGGGTTATAGTCGCCACCAACGTCGGCGCAAAGCGTATTATCGCGGTCTGGGCCGGATGAGCCGAGTGCCGGACGCATCGACAGATTTTTCCTGATTCTGCGTGTTGACAGAACTATGCGCGGCCTGCATAACCCCGGCGCAGATTCACCGGGTTTTCTTCTACCTTGTGGATCGGGTGCAAGACCCCATCGGTCGGACGTGGAGGGGTGCCTGAGCGGTTAAAAGGGGCGGACTGTAAATCCGTTGGCTATGCCTACGCTGGTTCGAATCCAGCCCCCTCCACCACTTCCCGATCGTCAGTGCTTGCGGGTATAGCTCAATGGTAGAGCAGCAGCCTTCCAAGCTGAATATGCGGGTTCGATTCCCGCTACCCGCTCCAAAATTCAACCCGCTCAGTCATTCCAACCACTTTATCGATCGCCAAGTCCCCTGGGTCTGGCTGCAATTTGGTCTTGCTTCGAAAGGCCTAAGGCCTTATTGGGCCTTCAACCAATCGGGCGCTCTCGCCGGATCCGTCCGATGGCGAGTGCCACAGCGCAAACATTGAGTATGACAGGACTGGACTATCATGGCGAAAGGTAAGTTTGAACGTAACAAGCCGCATGTGAACATTGGCACGATTGGCCATGTTGACCACGGCAAGACGTCCCTGACGGCGGCGATCACCAAGTTCTTTGGTGAGTATACGCCTTATGATTCGATTGACGGCGCACCTGAGGAGCGTGCACGCGGCATCACCATTTCGACGGCGCACGTTGAGTATGAGACGGAAGAGCGTCACTACGCCCACGTCGACTGCCCGGGCCACGCCGACTACGTCAAGAACATGATCACGGGTGCTGCCCAGATGGATGGCGCGATCCTGGTTTGTTCGGCTGCCGATGGTCCGATGCCGCAGACGCGCGAGCACATTCTTCTTGCGCGTCAGGTTGGCGTTCCGGCAATCGTCGTTTTCCTCAACAAGGTCGACCAGGTCGATGATGAGGAGCTTCTTGAGCTTGTCGAGATGGAAGTTCGTGAGCTTCTGGACACCTACGAGTTCCCGGGCGACGACATTCCTGTGATCAAGGGTTCTGCACTTGCTGCTCTTGAGGATTCGAACAAGGAAATCGGTGAGGATGCCATTCGGGCTCTGATGAAAGAGGTCGATGCCTACATTCCGACGCCAGAGCGTCCTGTTGACCAGCCGTTCCTGATGCCGATCGAGGATGTGTTCTCGATTTCCGGCCGCGGTACTGTTGTGACGGGTCGTGTTGAGCGCGGCATCATCAATGTCGGCGACGAGATCGAGATTGTTGGTATCCGTGAGACGTCGAAGACGACGTGCACGGGCGTTGAGATGTTCCGCAAGCTTCTGGACCAGGGCCAGGCTGGCGACAACATCGGCGCTCTGCTTCGCGGTGTTGACCGTGACGGTGTCGAGCGTGGTCAGGTTCTGTGCAAGCCGGGTTCCGTTACGCCGCACACGAAGTTCAAGGCCGAGGCCTACATCCTGACGAAGGAAGAGGGTGGCCGTCACACGCCGTTCTTCACCAACTACCGTCCTCAGTTCTACTTCCGCACGACGGACGTGACGGGTGTTGTGTCGCTTCCGGAAGGCACCGAGATGGTGATGCCTGGCGACAACGTGACGGTTGACGTTGAGCTGATCGTTCCGATCGCGATGGAAGAGAAGCTTCGCTTCGCCATCCGCGAAGGCGGCCGCACCGTCGGTGCCGGCATCGTCGCAAGCATCACGGAATAGGCAAAAATTGGGCGGTTTCGTTACCGTCCGTGCTGACCGAGAAACGGAACGCGCCGCAGTGATGCGGCGCGTTTCGGCGTTTCTGGGTGGGGTAGGCGGCTCCCGCCGGCGTAATCGCAATTGCACGCGCATTTGGCGCTTGAACAGCCGGACAATTCCCGCTAAACCGCCCTCGGCCTAGGGGTATAGCTCAGTTGGTAGAGCGACGGTCTCCAAAACCGTAGGTCGGGAGTTCGAGCCTCTCTGCCCCTGCCAGTCTTTCCAAACACAGTGAAGCGATCATTCACTCGTTCCCATCCGGATCATGCGGCTTCGTAGCTCATCTCGAAGGATGTCGGCGCAGCTACTCGATAGGCACCGTCGACGTCCCGGATGAGCCAGTCCCGGAAGTTTCCGCGGATGTGTCCGTCGGGGGCTTCGACCAGCACATAAAGCTTGCCGTCCGTGCATCGGTGCAAACTGATTTTCTGGTCGCAAACCGCCTGCCAGAACTCGGCGGGCCAGGCGTCGATGCCGATTTGCATGGCCTCGATCGTCAGGGGTTTTTGTCGGAAGAAAGCCATTCTTCGCTCCATTCTATTGGGTGATGTTGTTGACTAATTTTTCGTGCGCGGAGTCACAGCAGAAGAAGGCTGTCGATCTCGAACTCGTCCAATGAGAGGTTTTTCAGCGTCACGACACCGTCGTTCGAGAAATCGAACACGAGGTCGTTGCCGTCCTCGACGACGAGAGCATAGACGTCTTCAACAGCGTCGAATTGGGAGTTTCGAAGCTCCAGGACGTCATCTGACCGGTAGTCGTAGATCCGGTCGTAACCCAGGCTGCCCTCGGAAAAATCCAGGACAAAGATATCGGCTCCGGAACCCCCGATGAGCTTGTCGTTGCCCAGTCCGCCGTCAAGCGTGTCGTTTCCGGTGCCGCCGGTCAGATAGTCGTTGCCCGCTCCACCGGCGAGGCTGTCGTTGCCCGAACCGCCATAGACCCTGTCGTTGTGATCGTCGCCGGAAAGCTGATCGTTGCCGCCGCCGCCGACAAGGCGGTCGACGCCGCTGCCTCCGTACAAGACATCGTCCCCGGAATGGCCATTGAGCGTGTCGGCACCGGAATCACCACGCAAGACGTCGTCACCGCTGTTGCCGTCAAGCTCGTCGTTTCCGCTGCCTCCGTCGAGAACGTCGGCGCCCGAACCGCCTTGCAGTTCATCGTCGCCGGAGCCGCCCCACAAGCTGTCGTCGCCGGAGCCACCATTCAGCAGGTCAGCATCACCGTCGCCATGTAGTTCGTCATTTCCAGAGTTTCCTTCCAGCACGTCTTCACCGGAACCGCCATGAAGTGTGTCCGTTCCGGAATTGCCGCGAAGGATATCATTGCCTTCGTTGCCGTAGAGAACATCGTTGCCGGAGTTGCCGTTCAACTCATCGTCGCCACGCCCACCCGCGAGCAGGTCATCGCCACCGATGCCAAAGAGAACGTCGTTCCCGTCTCCGCCGTATATTTCGTCGTCGTCCGACTTGGGAGTGCTGGGTCCGGTCGATTGCGGCAGCAGTGCCACCACGTTGCTCTGGCCGATCTCCAGTCGCAGGACATTGTCGTCGTAGTCCTTGTCGCCACCGCCGTAGAGATCCTCCAGGCCGATCAGCAATTCTCCGGCTACCGCGTTGGCCCTGCCGACGACATGGGGGAAGGCATCGGGATTCGGGCGGTAGTCGCTTTCGGCATCGGCATTGGAATGAAAAATATGGTAGCCGTACTGGCTGCGAACAGCCGTTTCGGTGCCAGTCGCGTCATCCACGTGAAAGAGGAAGAGTGCGCTATCCTGGGTGGTGCCGGGTTGTCCGGCGGCATTTCTGAGTTCGAAATGACCGGAGGACGCCGACAGCGCATTTCGGTTTTCTACACCCTTGCCATAGCCGTTCGAGACGATGAACAGGCCAACCTGGGTGCCGGCCTCGATTTCGAACTCGGCAAACGACTCACCCGGGATGAGGTCGCCGCCGCTGCCCTGTTTGGACGAGTTGGCAAAGAGAATTCGAACGTTGGAAATGGTCCCATCGGGTTGGATTTCATAGGCGCCAAGCGAATTTCTGAAGCCGGCGCCTTCATCGATAAAAGTCACTTTGGCAGTAACGGCTTCTGTGACAACCAGGTTGTTCAGGTCGACATAGGCAGGTTTGCCATTGCCGTAGAGCGTGTCGTTGCCGCCCTGACCCATCAGGATGTCGTCGCCAGTGCCGCCGAACACCTCGTCGTCACCGGAAAGCGCCTGGATCCGGTCGTCTCCACCGGCACCCGAAAGAACCTCCGACCGTCCGGTCCCGATCAGATCGTCCGGTCCATTGGTGCCGAGCACCGGCGAGATATTCATATCTGTGTCTACACTCATTACAGTCTCCTCGAATTGCCGTCGGCACCACGCCGCAGGCTTTCGACAAAGGAGGTGCAAGAGCCGTGCCGAAGAACAACTTTGTTTGAAATCAAAAGGTTGGCACGAATTGCCAACTGGGAAACTCGATTTGAATTTCGAAATCGAGAAGGCGCTTTGCGTTCTGCAAAGGATAGGTGAGGGCGCTTGGCACCCCGACAGATGCTGCTGCATCTCGCCAGGATTGGTCAGAAAAGTCGGTATTTCTGGTGACTTCGCCTCGAATTGGACGCGAAGCGGCCTTATATGCGGGCTGGTACGAATATTGCAGCGAAAACGGCAATTGCCCCTTGTGATTTTCGGAATCGATGATTATTAAGAGAAAAAACAGACACGCGGCGCGTGGGGCTGAGAGGCCCTTTTTACGCGCCGTAAAGGCGTGAGCGGCTTTATGGCATCCAAAACAAATCCCTTCGCGTTTCTGCAGCAAGTGCGTGCCGAAACGTCGAAAGTGACATGGCCATCGCGGCGCGAGACGATGATCTCGACCGTGATGGTTTTGATCATGGTGTTTCTGGCAGCGGCGTTCTTCTTCGCGGCCGATCAGCTTCTGGGCTGGCTCGTCGGGCTGGTTCTGAATGTCGGTTAGTGCAGGCTGGAGACAATAATGGCGGCGCGCTGGTACATCGTCCACGCATACTCGAACTTTGAGAAGAAGGTGGCCGAGTCTATCGAGGAACAGGCTCGGGTGAAGGGCCTTGATCATCTGTTCGAGAAGATTCTGGTGCCGACTGAAAAGGTCGTCGAAGTCCGCCGCGGTCGCAAGGTGGATTCCGAGCGCAAGTTTTTTCCCGGTTACGTCATGGTGCGTGCCGATCTGACTGACGAAGCCTATCACCTGATCAAGAACACGCCGAAGGTGACGGGATTTCTGGGGTCTGACAACAAGCCTGTTCCGATTCCCGATTCGGAAGCGGAGCAGATTTTGACGCAGGTGCAGGAAGGCGTGGATCGGCCGAAGCCGTCCATTTCTTTTGAAATCGGCGAGCAAATTCGGGTTTCCGACGGACCCTTCGCGTCCTTCTCCGGTGTTGTGCAGGAGGTGGACGAAGAACGGTCGCGGCTCAAGGTGGAAGTCTCCATCTTCGGGCGCGCTACGCCGGTCGAACTGGAATACGGTCAGGTCGAAAAGGTCTGACCCCGGGCAGGCGATGCCTGCCGAAACGCGTGGGAGGAAAGCGGGGCTTAGCCGGCCTCGTCAACCGTACCACGCAACCGCAGCCGCCGGGCAACCGGCATCGATGTCGTCTTGCCGAACTGGTGGGCGGCGATAACGGGATGGCTTTTGCCGTCCCTTTGAAAAGGCAGAGAGAGCATGGCTAAGAAAGTTGCAGGTCAGCTCAAGCTGCAGGTCCCGGCAGGTGCGGCAAATCCGTCACCGCCGATAGGTCCTGCACTTGGTCAGCGCGGCATCAACATCATGGAATTCTGCAAGGCGTTCAATGCCGCCACGCAGGAAATGGAAAAGAATGCACCGATTCCGTGCATCATCACCTACTACCAGGACAAGTCCTTCACCTTCACGATGAAGCAGCCGCCGGTCAGCTACTTCCTCAAGAAGGAAGCAAAGCTGAAATCGGGATCGAAGGAACCGGGTCGCGAAGTTGCCGGTTCGGTAAGCAAGGATCAGGTCCGCAAGATCGCCGAGGCCAAGATGAAGGACCTCAATGCGGCTGACGTCGAAGGCGCAATGGCCATGGTTGAGGGTTCCGCCCGCTCCATGGGCCTGGAAGTGACGGGGTAAGACGATGGCCAAGGTAACAAAACGCCTGCAAAAAGTCCGTGATGGCATTGATAACGCAAAACTTTATGAGATCGGTGAAGCTGTTTCGCTGGTCAAGGAGCGCGCCACGGCAAAATTCGATGAAACGATCGAGGTTGCAATGAACCTCGGTGTCGATCCGCGGCATGCTGACCAGATGGTCCGCGGTGTTGTGAATCTGCCCAACGGTACCGGCCGTTCGGTCAAGGTTGCCGTCTTCGCCCGCGATGCGAAAGCGGAAGAAGCGAAAGAGGCGGGTGCTGACATCGTCGGCGCCGAAGACCTCGTCGAGCAGGTCCAGAGCGGCCAGATCGAATTCGATCGCTGCATCGCTACACCCGATATGATGCCGCTCGTCGGCCGTCTCGGTAAGGTACTCGGCCCGCGTGGCCTGATGCCCAATCCGAAAGTCGGAACCGTGACCAACGACCTGAAGGAAGCAGTTTCGGCGTCCAAGGGTGGTGCCGTCGAGTTCCGTGTTGAGAAGGCTGGCATCGTCCATGCTGGTGTTGGCAAGGCGTCCTTTGATCCGAAGGCGATTGAAGAGAACGTGCGGGCTTTTGCTGATGCTGTGCAAAAGGCAAAGCCCAGCGGCGCCAAAGGCACCTATGTCCGTCGGATCGCCATTTCGTCGACCATGGGCGCTGGCGTGAAAGTGGATCCGTCGAGCCTCTCAACAGGCTGACGGTCACAACGAATACCGGCTAGGCCGGTTTACCTGTTTTCCGGCCTTCGGGCCGGGAAATCCGGACCCTCAAAAGTCCGGAACTCCTGTCCGAGATTGCGGGTGGTTAGCCTTAATCACTTTGCCCGCATGAGACGGGTAAGATCCGAATTTTTGGCGCTTGGCGCCCGGTTTTCGGTTCGAACCTTCACTGCCTTGCGTCGCTCCTGCGTGATCGGCTCGAGGGGACAGGATCCTCAAGCGTCGCTTGTGGGTCGCAAATGGCCTCGGGCGGCAAGGCAAACCCGGCAGGGTCCGCATTTGGCGGTCCTGTCAACTGGAGAGTGGCAGTGGAAAGAGCGGAAAAACGCGAATTCGTCACGTCATTGAACGAGGTCTTCAAGACCTCCGGCTCGATTGTCGTGGCCCACTATGCCGGCCTTTCGGTTGCGCAAATGAACGATCTTCGGACGAAGATGCGCGAAGCCGGAGGCACGGTTAAGGTCGCGAAGAACCGCCTGGCCAAAATCGCTCTTAAGGGCACGGATGCGGAAGGGATTTCAGGTCTCTTCCAGGGACAGACGATGATCGCTTACAGCGATGATCCGATTGTCGCTCCGAAAGTCGCTGTCGACTTTGCCAAGACCAACGACAACCTCGTTGTTCTCGGCGGATCGATGGGAACGACCGAACTCGACGAAGACGGTGTCAAGGCGCTTGCCTCGCTGCCGTCCATCGACGAGCTGCGGGCGAAGATTGTCGGCATGATTTCAACGCCGGCAACGCGCATCGCCCAGGTCGTCAACGCACCGGCGGGTCAGCTCGCTCGTGTCGTTGGTGCTTATGCCAATAAGGATGAAGCCGCCTAGGCGGAACTTCGCTGTTCAGAACCAGTTCGAACCGAACCATTAAGGAACCAAATCATGGCTGATCTTAGCAAGATCGTTGAAGACCTCTCGAACCTCACCGTCCTGGAAGCTGCTGAGCTGTCCAAGATGCTCGAAGAAAAATGGGGCGTCTCCGCTGCAGCTCCGGTTGCAGTCGCAGCCGCAGGTGCAGGTGGCGGTGAAGCCGCCGCAGCCGAAGAGAAGGACGAATTTGATGTTGTTCTCGCCTCTGCCGGCGAGAAGAAGATCAACGTCATCAAGGAAGTTCGCGGCATCACGGGTCTCGGCCTGAAAGAAGCCAAGGACCTCGTTGAGAGCGCTCCGAAAGCTGTCAAGGAAGCTGTATCCAAGGCAGAAGCCGAGGAAATCAAAGGCAAGCTTGAAGAAGCCGGCGCAACCGTCGAGCTCAAGTAAGCGTTTGTGCATATCGGGGCAGGGCCTTTCTTTTGGCCCTGCCACCGAAAATTGCCGTTCGAACCGATTACCCAAGGACCGGATTCCGGCCCTTGGGTAATGGGTTCTCAAAGACCCTATTTTGCGAAGCCCCCTGGCCAGTGGCTTCGTAAGTTGCAGGCCCGGATGCAAGATAACAAGGAGCGACGATGGCTCAGACCCTTTCGTTCAATGGTCGCAGGCGCGTACGCAAGTTTTTTGGCAAGATACCTGAAGTGGCGGAGATGCCGAACCTGATTGAGGTTCAAAAGGCATCATACGACCAGTTTCTTATGATTGATGAGCCCGAGGGCGGTCGGCCCGACGAGGGCCTGCAGGCGGTTTTCAAGTCTGTTTTCCCGATCTCTGACTTTTCCGGTGCATCGATGCTGGAATTCGTGTCCTATGAATTCGAGGCGCCGAAATTCGACGTCGAAGAATGCCGGCAGCGCGATCTGACCTATGCGGCACCGCTCAAGGTGACGCTGCGGCTGATCGTGTTCGACATTGACGAAGACACAGGCGCCAAGTCGATCAAGGACATCAAGGAGCAGAACGTCTATATGGGCGACATGCCGTTGATGACCGACAACGGTACCTTCATCGTCAACGGCACGGAGCGAGTCATCGTTTCGCAGATGCACCGTTCGCCGGGCGTCTTCTTCGACCACGACAAGGGCAAAAGCCATTCGTCGGGCAAGTTGCTGTTTGCGGCCCGGGTCATTCCCTATCGTGGTTCCTGGCTCGACATCGAGTTCGACGCCAAGGATATCGTTCACGCCCGCATCGACCGGCGCCGCAAGATTCCGGCGACCTCGCTGCTGATGGCCCTGGGAATGGATCCCGAGGACATTCTCGACACGTTCTACACGCACTCGCTCTACAATCGCGAAGGCGAAGGATGGCGCGTGCCGTTCCAGCCGGACGCGCTCAAGGGCAGCAAGGCACTGACCGATCTGGTGGATGCCGACAGCGGGGAAGTAGTTGCCGAAGCCGGCAAGAAACTGACGCCGCGCTTCCTGCGGCAACTCGGTGAGAAGGGCGTCAAAGCTCTCAAGGCTTCCGACGAAGATCTCTACGGCAGCTACCTGGCCCGCGATATTGTCAACATGGAAACCGGTGAAATCTATCTCGAAGCCGGCGACGAGCTGGACGAGAAGAACCTGCCGATCCTGATCGAGGCCGGTTTCGAGGAACTCCCGATTCTCGACATCGACCACGTCAATGTCGGTGGTTACATCCGCAACACGCTGTCGGCGGACAAGAACGAAAACCGTCAGGATGCCCTGTTCGACATCTACCGGGTGATGCGCCCGGGTGAGCCACCGACCATGGAATCGGCGGAAGCGATGTTCAATTCGCTGTTCTTCGACCCCGAGCGTTACGATCTTTCTTCGGTCGGTCGCGTCAAGATGAACATGCGTCTTGACCTGGATGCCGAAGATTCCGTTCGCGTTCTGCGCAAGGAAGACATTCTGGCCGTCGTCAAGACGCTGGTCGAACTGCGCGACGGCAAGGGCGAAATCGACGATATCGACAACCTCGGCAACCGCCGTGTGCGTTCGGTCGGCGAGCTGATGGAAAACCAGTACCGTCTCGGCTTGCTGCGCATGGAACGCGCCATCAAGGAGCGCATGTCGTCGATCGAGATCGACACCGTGATGCCGCAAGACCTGATCAACGCCAAGCCGGCAGCTGCGGCCGTGCGCGAATTCTTCGGATCGTCGCAGCTGTCGCAGTTCATGGACCAGGTCAATCCGCTGTCCGAAATCACCCACAAGCGCCGTCTTTCGGCACTTGGACCGGGCGGTCTGACGCGTGAACGCGCCGGCTTCGAGGTGCGCGATGTGCACCCGACCCATTACGGTCGCATCTGTCCGATCGAAACGCCGGAAGGCCCGAACATCGGTCTGATCAACTCGCTGGCAACCTTCGCTCGCGTCAACAAGTACGGCTTCATCGAAAGCCCCTACCGTCGCATCGTCGACGGCAAGGTGACCAACGAGGTCATGTATCTGTCGGCCATGGAAGAGGCCAAGTACCACGTGGCCCAGGCCAACGCGGTTCTGGCTGAGGATGGATCGTTCGTTGATGAGTTCGTGGTGTGCCGGCACGCCGGTGACGTGATGCTGGCACCGCGCGATTCCATCGATCTGATGGACGTTTCGCCGAAGCAGCTCGTGTCCGTGGCCGCGGCTCTTATCCCGTTCCTGGAAAACGACGATGCCAACCGCGCTCTCATGGGCTCGAACATGCAGCGTCAGGCCGTGCCTTTGGTGCGCGCAGAGGCGCCGTTCGTCGGTACCGGCATGGAGCCGGTGGTTGCTCGCGACTCCGGGGCCGCCATTGCCGCGTTCCGCACCGGTGTTGTCGACCAGGTTGACGCGACACGTATCGTTATCCGCGCCACCGAGGAACTCGACCCGTCGAAGTCCGGCGTCGACATCTACACGCTGCAGAAGTTTCAGCGGTCGAACCAGAACACCTGTATCAACCAGCGCCCGCTGGTCAATGTCGGTGATCGGATCGAAAAGGGCGACATCATCGCCGACGGCCCCTCGACGGATCTTGGCGATCTGGCGCTCGGTCGCAACGTGCTCGTCGCCTTCATGCCGTGGAACGGCTACAACTACGAGGACTCGATCCTTCTGTCCGAACGCATCGTGCGCGACGACGTCTTCACCTCGATTCACATCGATGAATTCGAGGTAATGGCCCGCGACACCAAGCTCGGACCTGAAGAAATCACCCGCGACATTCCGAACGTTTCGGAAGAGGCTCTGAAGAATCTCGATGAAGCCGGCATCGTCTATATCGGTGCGGAGGTCGCTCCTGGCGATATCCTCGTCGGCAAGATCACGCCGAAGGGCGAAAGCCCGATGACGCCGGAAGAGAAGCTTCTGCGCGCCATCTTCGGCGAAAAGGCTTCGGATGTCCGCGACACCTCCATGCGCATGCCGCCGGGAACCTTCGGCACCGTCGTGGAAGTGAGGGTCTTCAACCGTCACGGCGTCGAGAAAGACGAACGCGCCATGGCCATCGAGCGCGAGGAAATCGAGCGCCTGGCCAAGGACCGCGACGACGAGCAGGCCATCCTGGACCGCAACGTCTATGGCCGTCTCTTCGACATGGTTTCGGGCAAGAAGGCTGTGGGTGGTCCGAAGGGCTTCAAGAAGGGCACCGCGCTCACCGAAGAAGTCATGCAGGATTACCCGCGCTCACAGTGGTGGATGTTCGCTGTCGACGACGAAAAGCTGCAGGGCGAAATCGAAGCGCTGCGCGGACAGTATGACGAGTCCAAGAAACGCCTTGAACAGCGCTTCATGGACAAGGTCGAAAAAGTCCAGCGCGGTGACGAGATGCCGCCCGGCGTGATGAAGATGGTCAAGGTCTTCGTTGCCGTTAAGCGCAAGGTTCAGCCTGGCGACAAGATGGCCGGCCGTCACGGCAACAAGGGCGTGATCTCGCGCATCGTGCCGATCGAGGACATGCCGTTCCTCGATGATGGCACCCATGTCGATATCGTGCTCAACCCGTTGGGCGTGCCGTCGCGCATGAATGTTGGCCAGATCCTGGAAACCCACCTCGGGTGGGCTTGTGCCGGAATGGGTCACCAGATCGGCGACATGCTTCAGGCCTACAAGGATTCCGGAGACATCAAGCCGCTACGCTCGACCATCGACACCGTCATGGGTGCGGGGCCGAAAGGCGAGCCCATCAAGAAGTACGACGATGAGTCGATCGTCAAGCTGGCCGAACAGGCCAAGCGCGGCGTGTCGATCGCAACGCCGGTCTTTGATGGTGCTGTCGAACGCGACGTCAACGCCATGCTGGAGCAGGCGGGTCTGAACGAATCCGGCCAGTCGACGCTCTACGATGGTCGCACCGGCGAGCCTTTCGACCGTCAGGTAACCGTCGGCTACATCTACATGTTGAAGCTCAACCACCTGGTGGACGACAAGATCCACGCTCGTTCGATCGGTCCGTATTCGCTCGTGACTCAGCAACCGCTGGGCGGTAAGGCGCAATTCGGTGGTCAGCGTTTCGGCGAGATGGAGGTCTGGGCCCTGGAAGCCTACGGTGCCGCCTATACGCTGCAGGAAATGTTGACCGTCAAGTCGGACGACGTGGCCGGTCGCACCAAGGTCTACGAAGCCATCGTGCGCGGCGACGACACATTCGAAGCCGGCATTCCGGAAAGCTTCAACGTGCTTGTGAAGGAAATGCGTTCGCTTGGCCTTAATGTCGAACTGGAAAACACCCGGGTCGACGTCGATGACGAGCATGTGGATCAGCTGCCTGACGCAGCCGAATAGGTATCTGCGGCGCGCTTTGCGGGTATGAAGCGCGCCGGTTCCGGCCGGTTGCCGATCGGCCGGACAAGACCGCGACAAGCGGCACTTTGGATTTCAGACGGTAGCGGAGCGTGCCCCTTCCGCCCACCGTCGATAAAGGGGTAGCGCCCCACGAAGGAGATAGGCATGAACCAAGAGGTCATGAACCTTTTCAATACGCAGGCGCCGGTGCAGACCTTCGATTCCATCCGGATTTCGATCGCCTCGCCGGAAAAAATCCTTTCCTGGTCTTTCGGTGAAATCAAGAAGCCGGAGACGATCAACTACCGTACTTTCAAGCCTGAGCGCGACGGTCTTTTCTGTGCGCGTATTTTTGGTCCTATCAAGGACTATGAGTGCCTTTGCGGCAAATACAAGCGGATGAAGTACAAGGGCATCATCTGCGAAAAATGTGGCGTTGAAGTCACCCTGTCCCGTGTGCGCCGCGAGCGCATGGGCCACATCGAACTGGCTGCGCCGGTCGCTCATATCTGGTTCCTGAAATCGCTGCCGAGCCGCATTGGCACGCTGCTCGACATGACGCTGAAGGATATCGAGCGGGTCCTCTATTTCGAGAACTACATCGTCACCGAGCCGGGTCTGACGTCGCTCAAGGAAAACCAGCTGCTCTCGGAAGAAGAGTTCATGCTGGCCGTCGACGAGTTCGGTGAAGATGCCTTCACGTCGATGATCGGCGCCGAGGCCATCTTCGAGCTGCTTGCCGGCATGGATCTGGAAAAGATCGCCGTCGACCTGCGTGACGAACTGGCTGCAACCTCGTCGGAGCTGAAGACCAAGAAGCTGATGAAGCGTCTGAAGCTGGTCGAGAATTTCATCGAATCGGGCAACCGCCCCGAATGGATGATCATGAAGGTCATTCCGGTGATCCCGCCGGATCTGCGTCCGCTGGTTCCGCTGGATGGCGGCCGCTTCGCGACCTCTGACCTCAACGACCTTTACCGTCGCGTCATCAACCGGAACAACCGCCTGAAGCGGCTGATCGAACTGCGTGCACCGGGTATCATCATCCGCAACGAAAAGCGCATGCTGCAGGAGTCCGTCGATGCGCTGTTCGACAACGGTCGCCGTGGTCGTGTAATCACCGGCGCCAACAAGCGTCCGCTGAAGTCGCTCTCCGACATGCTCAAGGGCAAGCAGGGCCGGTTCCGTCAGAACCTGCTCGGCAAGCGCGTCGACTATTCCGGCCGCTCGGTCATCGTGACCGGTCCGGAGCTGAAGCTGCACCAGTGCGGCCTGCCGAAGAAGATGGCCTTGGAACTGTTCAAGCCGTTCATCTACGCACGCCTTGACGCCAAGGGCTATTCCTCCACCGTCAAGCAGGCCAAGAAGCTGGTCGAGAAGGAAAAGCCTGAAGTCTGGGATATCCTCGACGAGGTTATTCGTGAGCACCCGGTTCTCCTGAACCGTGCGCCCACTTTGCACCGTCTCGGCATCCAGGCCTTCGAACCGGTTCTGGTTGAAGGCAAGGCCATCCAGCTACATCCGCTCGTTTGCACTGCCTTCAATGCTGACTTCGACGGCGACCAGATGGCTGTGCACGTGCCGCTTTCCCTGGAAGCTCAGCTGGAAGCCCGCGTGCTGATGATGTCGACCAACAACATCCTGCATCCGGCCAACGGTGCACCGATCATCGTGCCGTCGCAGGACATGGTCCTGGGTCTCTACTACCTGTCGATCATGAACGAGAATGAGCCGGGTGAGGGCATGGTCTTTGCCGACATGGGCGAACTGCACCACGCGCTCGAAAACAAGGTCGTCACGCTGCACGCCAAGATCAAGGGTCGCTTCAAGACGGTCGATGCCGAGGGCAACGAAGTCTCGTCCATCTTCGAGACGACGCCTGGCCGCATGATCATCGGCGAGTTGCTGCCGCGCAACGTCAACGTGCCGTTCGACATCTGCAACCAGGAAATGACCAAGAAGAACATCTCCAAGATGATCGACACGGTCTACCGCCACTGCGGCCAGAAAGAGACGGTCATCTTCTGCGACCGGATCATGCAGCTTGGCTTCGGCCATGCCTGCCGCGCCGGCATTTCCTTTGGCAAGGACGACATGGTCATCCCGGATGCCAAGTCCAAGATCGTCAACGAGACCGAGATGCTCGTGAAGGAATACGAGCAGCAGTACAATGACGGCCTGATCACTCAGGGCGAAAAGTACAACAAGGTCGTTGATGCCTGGGGCAAGGACACCGAAAAGGTTGCCGACGAGATGATGGGTCGCATCCGCGCCATCGAGTTTGACGACAACGGCCGCCAGAAGCCGATGAACTCGATCTACATGATGAGCCACTCCGGTGCTCGTGGTTCGGCGAACCAGATGCGTCAGCTTGGCGGCATGCGCGGCCTGATGGCCAAGCCGTCCGGTGAGATCATCGAAACGCCGATCACGTCGAACTTCAAGGAAGGCCTGACCGTGAACGAGTACTTCAACTCGACGCACGGCGCCCGCAAGGGTCTGGCCGATACGGCGCTGAAGACGGCCAACTCCGGCTATCTGACACGCCGCCTGGTCGACGTCGCTCAGGACTGCATCGTAACTCAGACCGATTGCGGCACCGAAAACGGCCTGACCATGACGGCGATTGTCGATGCCGGTCAGGTTGTTGCTTCCATCGGTCAGCGTATCCTCGGTCGCACGGCGCTCGAAGACATCGTGCACCCGCAGACCGGCGACGTGCTGGTGGCCGGCGGCAAGATGATCGAAGAGTCGGATGTGGCAGCTATCGAGGCGGCCAACATCCAGTCTGTCCAGATCCGCTCGGCGCTGACCTGCGAAGTCCAGAACGGTGTCTGCGCCACGTGCTACGGCCGCGACCTGGCTCGTGGTACGCCGGTCAATATTGGTGAAGCTGTGGGTGTCATCGCCGCCCAGTCCATCGGTGAACCCGGCACGCAGCTGACCATGCGTACCTTCCACCTTGGCGGCACCGCCACCGTGGTCGACCAGTCCTTCCTGGAAGCATCCTATGAAGGCAAGGTGCGGATCAAGAACCGCAACATCCTGCGCAACTCGGAAGGCAACCTGGTTGCCATGGGCCGCAGCATGTCGATCCAGATCCTCGACGAACAGGGCGTTGAGCGCTCGTCGCAGCGCGTTGCCTACGGCTCGCGCATCCACGTCGATGATGGTGACGAGGTCAAGCGCGGTCAGCGTCTTGCCGAATGGGACCCGTATACGCGTCCGATGATGACGGAAGTGGCCGGTACCGTGGAGTTTGAAGATGTCGTCGATGGCGTTTCGGTCTCAGAATCGACCGACGAAACGACGGGTATCACCAAGCGTCAGGTCATCGACTGGCGGTCGACGCCGCGCGGTGCTGATCTGAAGCCGGCCATTGTGATCAAGGGCAAGGACGGAAAAGTCGCCAAGCTCAGCCGTGGCGGCGAGGCACGCTTCCAGCTGTCAGTGGATGCCATCCTGTCGGTTGAACCCGGCTCCAAGGCGTCGGAAGGCGATGTTCTGGCGCGTATCCCGCTGGAAAGCGCGAAGACAAAGGACATCACCGGTGGTCTGCCGCGTGTTGCCGAACTCTTCGAGGCACGCCGGCCGAAGGACCACGCCATCATTGCCGAAATCGACGGTACGATCCGGTTTGGGCGCGATTACAAGAACAAGCGTCGTATCATGATCGAGCCGCACGAGGACGGTGAAGAGGCAGTCGAATACCTGATTCCGAAGGGTAAGCCGTTCCACTTGCAGGACGGTGACGCCATCGAAAAGGGCGACTATATCCTCGACGGCAATCCGGCGCCGCACGATATCCTTGCCATCAAGGGCGTCGAGGCACTGGCTTCTTATCTCGTCAACGAGATCCAGGAGGTCTACCGGCTTCAGGGCGTTCTGATCAACGACAAGCACATCGAGGTGATTGTCCGGCAGATGCTGCAGAAGGTCGAAATCACCGATGCCGGTGATTCCGCCTATATCGTTGGCGACAATGTCGACCGCATCGAACTGGAAATCGCCAACGAGCGCTTGGCCGAGGAAGGCAAGAAGCCGGCAGGCGGCGATCCGGTGCTGCTTGGCATCACCAAGGCATCGCTGCAGACGCCGTCTTTCATCTCCGCTGCATCCTTCCAGGAAACGACGAAGGTGCTGACGGAAGCTGCCGTTGCGGGCAAGATGGATTCTCTGCAGGGTCTGAAGGAAAACGTCATCGTCGGCCGCCTGATCCCGGCGGGTACCGGTGGCGCCATGAACCAGATCCGTCGCATCGCCACCTCGCGTGACGATCTCATTCTCGAGGAACGCAAGAAGACAGCCGGCCTGGAAGACGCTGGTCCAATGCTTGCAGACCTCAGCGAGGAACCGGCTAGCGCGCCTGCCGGCGAGTAAAGCCGCTAATATCGAGTTGGGAAGCCCCGGTCATTGTGCCGGGGCTTTTTGCGTTGAGACTTTGGTCGAACGGGGATTGTCGAGAGAAACTGGCAATTTGTACAGCTTGCAACGCTCGCGGGAGAATCAGCATACTCCGCTCGTAACATCCGTTTGGGCGAGGGGTGGCGATGGTGAGGTCAGCGAGTTTCCTGGGTACCGCTGTTTTCCTGATCCTGTTTCTGACCGTGTCGGGCCATTCTCGCGACGCCCGGAGTTTGGGCGGGACCTGGGTTACCACCGATGGCAGCTATATGTTCTGGAACCGCCAGACACTGGATGTTCCAAAAGATCTGGTCATCACGCTGGAAATCGACACCACCAACTTCCCGTCACTGTTCATCACAATGACGGAGGAGTTTGCACCCGACGCTTTTGCGGGTTGGCACGGATCGGAGCAGATCCAGGGCGCATTAACTTTCGAAGCCGTCGGTGTGGTCTCGTTCGATGGCAAGCAAATCCACATCGCCGATGTCTTCGACACCACACGCTGGTTCTGTGACATCCGTGGCTTCGATCGTCTAGAATGCCTGGCCACGGAAGCCGGCGAACGAGCATTGTCCGGGCGGATTGTCCTGACGCGCCAATAGCGTCTAAGTCACCCAGACCCCGTCATCGATGTCAGGCGCGGTATTGTCGCGGTTCTCATCGCTTTGAGCAAATGCGATGAGAATGTCGTCCCGACCCAGGCCCCCTTCCATTCCACCGACCCAGAAATCATAGCCTCCCTGATCGGGCAGCCGCTTTAGAACATTCAGATACATTGCTTCGATGTATTCCTCGTTGGTGGGGTTGGCACCGTAGAGCTGGATGAATTCGTCGGCTGCAAGAAACTGTTCGGCCAGAAACAGCTCCTTGTTGCGGCCGGGATCATTTGCATCGAAAGAGTCCAGGACTCCTGTCCAAAACCGCAGTCCGCCTTCGTCGGGTGTTCGCCCGTAGGCCGCAGCGTAGATACGGTATGTGAAGCCCAGGTTTTGACTTTGCAGATCGAACAGCAGGTTGCCATCATCAAGAACGATCCGATCAATATCAATCAGTGTGTCTGTGCCTCCACCCGGTTTGCCGAGCAACAGACTGCCATCAGCTTGGGAATCCTGAACGATCTCGCCACGGGCCAAGTCATATTCGACGCTGTCGAGACCTTCGTCTCCGTCGATAATATCGAACCCCGCTCCACCCATGATGAGATCGTCGCCAGCCAGGGCCTGAATGGTATCGTCTGACGCCGTACCTTCAAGAACGTCATTATCAGGTGTGCCTTGGATGACGCTGCCGCCCGTATCGGTGACACCGGAAATCTGAATGATGACTTGTGCCGTTGCGCTTCCGCCTTGGCCATCCTCGAGAAGGTACGTGAAACCGTCTTCGGCGGCCTGTCCCGCGTTCAGTGCCTCAAACTGGCCATTCGGATCATAGCGGTAGGATCCGTCCGCGTTGACGACCAGCGTGGCGCCGGAGGCCAGCGATCGCTCAACGCCGAACTCGACATCTGTCCCGTCGATCTTGGTGATCGCGAGGATGCCGCCATCGAGGTCAAAATCGTTTGCAAGCAGGCCATTTCCGACTGGCATATCGATTGACGTGTCTTCGTCGGTCCCTGCTGCGTCGTCGTCCGCGAACGGTGCGAGATTGACAGAAAACTGCTGATCTGTTCCGGCATTCTCGACCAGCTTCGCTGCCAGCGAGTAGGTGATGGTAGAGCTATCGTCCAAGACAATCCGGAAACGGTCCGGTTCGATTTCTTCAACACTGGAAACGGTTCTCCCGGTAACGTCGATCAAATCCTGACTTCTATCTCCGAATACCTCGTCATCTCCACCATTGGCAAAAAAGATGAAGCGATGGGGCGAAGCCAATTCGGAAGCATTTACAACGTCGTCCTGTGACGATCCGATAAGCGTGATTGTAGAGGTTGAAAGACTGGTGCCGGCAAAGGAGCCCTTGATGTTGAACGTGTTTTCTCCACCACCTCCGTTAACAACGATCTCCTCGATGTCATTGATTTCAGCGCTGATGAAACCGTTGCGGGCCAAAATGATCTCGGCTGGTCCTTGATAGTCGATGTCAGAGGCGGCTGCGGCGTTGGAGAAGATATCGAACACCTCGTCATTGTTGTTGCCGAGTATGGTCATCGTGTCGCCAGTTGATTCAGCGCCGCCGTCAACTTGATCATGTCCGTCGCCGGCTCTCCAGATGAACTCCTCATCGCTGTCGCCGCCGAACATCAGGTCGTTGCCGCCAAGCCCGAGTAACCTCAGTTGCTCAATGTCGGTTAGCTCGCTGACAATTGCACCATTATGGAGAACGACCGTGTCTGCGGTTCCGACGTAGCCGAGCTGTATCCCGGCGTCGGTGCCGGAAAGGACGACGAATGTATCGAGGGCCAGGCTGCCCAACAGCTCTACGCTGTCGATTCCGGCTCCGTTGCCGCCGTCAATAACATCACGGCCTCCACCGACCCGCCAGAGGAAGGTATCGCTTCCCGCACCTCCGGACATCGTGTCGTCTGTGGTGAACCCGATGAGTAAATCGTCTCCGTCTCCTCCGTTCAAAGACTGAAGCGGCTCAAGCGCAATCAGCGTTTCCGCTTGATCGGACGCGCTGCCATCGATCTCGATGAGCCGGGCGGAGACGCTTTCACCGGAACCGTCGCCCAAGGTGTCGTCGAACGAACTGAAGCTGATCAAAACACGGCCGTCAGCAAGCTGTGTGAGTTCGGGATCGCGTTGATTGCCGTCGATTTGCTCGTTGACCCGGAATTCAGCCGATAAGCTGACTGACCCATCGGCCTCCAGGGTACCGATGCGTGCGGAGATGCTTCTGTCATCGATGTCGCCGTCAATTCCCCGCAGATCCGTTGCGAAGACAAACAGTAACCGCCCGTCCTGTAACTGTATCACCTCAGGGTTTGACTGGGTGCCCACCACTTGCTCGTTCACCCGAAATTCGTCACCGAACGTTATCGATCCGTCGGCATTCACCGATCCGAGTCGGGCTGAGATACCGAATCCGCTTGTATCCCCGTCACTGTTGTCCAGCGTCATGAACACGGACAAAATACGGTCGTCTGCCAGTGTGAGGACTTGCGGAAGAAACTGCACACTCGCGGTGTGTTCATTGACTCCGAGCTCATCGCTGAAGGTGACGCTCCCATCTGCGTTGACCGTGCCGACACGCGCCCCGATGCCGGCTTCGTCGGCGTCGGTGGTGTCGAAGAGAAACACGACACGGCCGTCGGCAATCTGCGTCACCTGTGGCGCATATTGGCCACCTGCGGTTACTGCATTGACCCGGAACTCATCTGCCAGCGAAATCGTCCCGTCGCCGTCAAGAACTCCGATTCTGCCAGCGATCCCGCTGGAGTCGGTATCTCCATCTGTGCTGTCGTCGGTCGCGAATGTGAACAGCACACGACCGTCGGCAAGTTGGGTTACCTGAGGGTTTTGCTGAAATCCGGATGTGTGCTCATTGACCCGGAACTCGTCTCCGAACGTAACCGAACCGTCGGCTTCAAGAGTTCCCAGCCGGGCCGCGATTCCAGCGTTACTGGTGTCCCCGTCGACTGTGGAATCCGTTCGAAATGTGAAGAGAAGGCGTCCGTCCGCAAGTTGGATCATGGTGGAGGACCGCTGAAATCCATCCGTGTGTTCGTTCACACGGATTTCGTCCCCGAATGAGATCGATCCGTCCGCCTGGACCGTGCCAAGGCGCAGAGCAATGCTCTCGCCGGAATCTCCGTTCTCGTTGTCTTCTGTTGTGTAGCTGAAGGCGACGCGACCGTCGGCAAGATGCAACAGTTTGGCATCCTGTTGATCATTGTTGGTGAACTGGTTGACGCGTACCTCCGCCGTCAGGCGAGCAATGCCGGTTGAATTGACTGCTTGTGATTGTGAGTTGGTCATCGGTGTCCGTTCGATATCTTTCTGCGGCACCAGAAGCGACCGCGTCGAAATATTGGTCATTCCGCGGCAAGAGACCCGTTGTCAGGACCGTCCGCTCCGTACGGCAGACGGTAGGGCGGAGGTTGCGGCAGGCGCATGACGCATTTGCGTCATGACGAAGTGAAAGATTGTGTGATTGGAACAGGTCTCGGCGGTGCGACAGGCCGGTGACCTCCGCCAATAGATCTCAATGGTCGATTGAGAAGGGCGACAAGAGGCTTGAGATGTAATGCAGCAATTCGAGCTGCCCACGGCATCCAAATTTGTGCATCAATGAACGCATCTGGTTGCGAACCGTGTGCCGGCTGAGTTCGTGCGCATCGGCATACTCGTTCAAATTCATGCCGAAATAGACGGATTGTGCTAGCTTGGCCTCCGCCGGTGTCGCGCCGAAAGAACGAGCCAAACGACTGACCCCATTCGGGTTTCCGAACGCATGACCACCGGTGACGACGACTGCACCGACAACCGGATCACACCATGCCGCAGAGGGAAATGTCGCCTGGGATTGATCGGGGAACAGGTGAGCGTGGAGCACGAATCGCTGCGCCGCCGCTTGCTGGAACAGCAGCGGCGCGGGCAGTTGGCTGGATCGCCCGGAGGCGATTGCGCCCGCAAGTTGCGCCAGAAACGCCGAAACCGCCGAGTCACTCGATACAAGTTGATTCTTCGGGGTTACGGATACGATGGAATGGCGTGCCTTGAACTCAATCGCCGACCGGTTCATGAAACTGAGCCGCCCGCTGCGGGTCAAAAGGAACACAGCGTGAGGCGTGGCGTGCAGATGGCTGAAGGCCTGCTCCGGCGCATTGGTCAGCAGCGTTGAGTAATTGATGGCCCTGAGCAAGTGCGGTGCCAGCGCTTCGATAAGGGCATGGGCTTTCGGGAGCGTTGTGTCCACATTTCTGTTCTGGCAGGCGGCAGCGATCCCAACGAACGTATTCGCTGTCCGGTGACACATCATGAACGGACCTGCGACGATATCCTCCTGGCGGCGCAGCCAATCGTTGTAGAACTCGGTTTTGAAAAGATCGCGGCGCTCCAGCGCCTGATCGGAAACACCTACCGTCCCCGTCGGCATTACAACGTTCATGTGCATCCAAGGGTTTTTGTCGGCGAAATCGGATTGGTAACGACTGATCTCATCTGGCCGCAAACCTGCAGCGATAAGGCCGATCCCTTCATTGGATTGCAAGTTGTGACCGAACATCATGATGGGGACAGTCGACTGGGCGTTGAGCCCATCGACGAAAGGTTGCCAGGCTGCATTGTCCGTCTGCGTTGCGTAGAGCAACGATAGCAGTTTTTCTGGCACTTCAGCGCGTAGCAAAATCCTGATCCGGTAACAGCTGCCCCCGCTCACGTTAGCAGTGTGAATTATTCCAGTAAATCGGGACCAGTTGAGTTGCTTGGGGTCGAACTAAGTGACCCAGACGCCGTCGTCCAGATCCGGTGCTGTCTTCTCCGTATTCTCGACACTTTCAGCAAAATAGACGAGGATCTCCTCGCGGCTGTAGCCCTGTTCCATAACCCAGACCCAGAAGTCGTAGCCGTCCTGATCAGGCAGGCGGCCAAGCACGTTGACATACAGGTCACCGACATATTGTTCGTTGCTTGGACTATCGCCGTACAGGTCGACATATTCGTCCGCGGTCAGGAACTGTTTGGCCAAATAAAGCTGCTTGTCGACGTCCGGCTGAACGATGTCGAATCGATCCATGACCTCGGTCCAGAAGCGGAGGCCACCTTCATCCGGCGTGCGACCAAACCCCGCGGAGTAGATGCGATAGGTGAATCCAAGATTGGGACTGTCCATATCGAACAAAAGGTTGCCGTCGAGGAGTTCGAAGCGTTCGACATCAAGCAGCGTGTCGACCGAACCGTCCGGCTCGGTGACTTTCCATTCGTCGAGGTAGATTGGATCCTGCGTACGATTGAAATCCTGCCGCAGAACGTTGTAGTTCACCGTATCGATTCCGCCATTGCCGTTTATTAAGTCGCTGCCCGAGCCGCCGTCGAACCAGTCATCGGCAGCGCTGCCAATCAGTTCGTCGTCGCCACCAAACCCGGAAAGCACAGCCCCATCTTCAACGGCCACCAACGTTTCGCTTTCATCGGTACCGATGCCTCTAAAATCGAGAATACGAACGGATATGTTGGATTCGTTTCTCTCGAAGGTCATTTCGTCCGCTCTGGTGGTGAAGGCAAAGAGGACGCGCCCATCCGGCAGTTCGGTCACCTGTGGCTCGTATTGGCGGCTCGACGTGTAACGGTTGACCCGAAACTCTTCGGAAAATGAGATCGATCCGTCAGCTTCAAGTGTTCCTACCCGAGTTGCCACGTCCAGGGCATAGCCGTGATCATAGTCCGTAATCTCGTAGGTAAACAGGACCCGGTTATCGGAGAGCTGAATGACCTGCGGAAGACCCTGTCCTCCACCTGGATATTCGTTGACGTCAATCTCGTCTCCGAGTGTCAGAGATCCGTCAGACATGGGAGTGCCGATACGAGCCACAACGCGAGTGCCGATAAATGGGTCGTTGGAAACAAACAAAAACAGGATTCTGCCATCGACAAGTTGCAGGATTTGCGGGTCTACCTGGTCGTCGGTAGTTGCCTGGTTCACCTGAAACTCGTCGCCAAAGGAGGTGGATACCGAATCGTCAACGAAACCAATTCGCGCGAAAACACCGAGGCTCGGGCCGTTGCGGGAATCAACCCAACCGTCACCCGAGAAGTAGGTTGCTAGTATGCGCCCGTCCGCCAACGGCAGTATTTGTGCATCGCCCTGATCCCACTCAACGTTTTCATTGACCCGGAACTCGTTGCCAAACTGGATTGTTCCATCGCTTCCAATGATTCCGATTCTGGCAGCTACACCGCTCCACTCTTCGTCGTTGGCCAAGCTGGTGGTGTCGAAAACGAACAAGATGCGACCGTCATCAAGCTCTGTTATCTGAGGCCGATCTTGAAAGTTGATTATGTGCTCGTTGACCAGGATTTCGCTGTCCAATGAGACTGTTCCGTCGGGCTCGAGCGTTCCGATCCTTGCAACGATCCCTCCAACGCTATCGTCGCCGACTTCGGGGGCATGACTGACATACGTGAACAGCAGTCGGCCATCGGACAATTGAGTCGCCTGCTGCTGCCACTGGTGCGAATACGTTCCTTGATTGATGCGAAACTCGTCACCGAAGCTCAGCGATCCGTCTTGATTTACCGTCCCGAGTCGGCCGGATACGCCTTCAATGAAATCGTCTCCGTCGGTTGGGTCCCAGGTGGTAAAAGTGAACAGCATCCGTCCGTCGGCCAGCGCAACAACTTGCGGCCGATTCTGAAGCGATGATGTATGCTCGTTCACGAGGATTTCCTGCCCAAGGCGGAAAACCGGCCACGCGTTTGATGAATTCAGGGTATTCGACTGGCTTGTGTCAGACATTCTTCTTTAGATCATGACGCCAGCGAGTGTGGCATCCGTGATCGCTTTGCTTTCTGAGTAGCCCGTCGGCCTCCTTTTCGCGGCAGGGTTGTGTGATGTCAAGCCCAAAGATCGGCAGTAATTCACATTTGCCGATACACTGACCCAACCCTAAACCATGACGATGGCGACTTCGCCTTCAAGCGCTCCTTGATAGGCTGAGGCGTGTGGTTCCTCATCCGGCATTCCCTCCATGACACCAATCTGGTCGAGCTCAGCTTCTGCGTATCCTTCCCTTGCAAGCGCGTTGAGCGTTTCGCGAACCGCGGTGTCGTCGTCGGGTGCCATAAGCATGATGTGGAGGTCGGCCTGCTTGCCGCCTTTGTATTTCGCAGCGCGGCCAATGATGATGAAGACCATCGATTCGTCGTCGTCAGGGGAATCATGTGCGCCCATTGTGGCCTCCATTTGCATGCCGCGGCGAGGGGTTTGCCATTCCTGCGTTTTAGCGGCCGATTCGGCAAGATAATGACCCGGGTTTTCGTTGATTTCCGGCATTGGGTGCGCGAATTTGCCCTTTATGGATCGTCGCGTCAGATTCTTGGCCCGCGGCCCTTGACGGCACAAGGGCAAATCAGTATCTAGCGGCCACCAGAGCCGATGTGAGGCTGGCTGGTTCGGGACGACTCGTCCTGAAGTTCGCCTCAAACACGGTTCAGACTGCATGATGTGAAAAAATGCTGCACGCATGACACGGTGACATCGTGTCCTCTGCAAATTTTTGGGCAAGCCGCCAGGTGCGGATTTGCCCATTTGCGCATGGTCATATGTGTGGTCGATGAAGCGCCCGTGAGGGCATGCCAGGGTTTTGTTCAAAAGGAAGGTTATATGCCTACCGTAAACCAGCTGATCCGCAAACCGCGCCAGGTGCCGGTTAAGCGAAACAAGGTTCCCGCGCTTGAGGCCAATCCTCAGAAGCGTGGCGTTTGCACGCGCGTCTATACGACGACACCGAAAAAGCCGAACTCGGCTTTGCGCAAGGTTGCGAAGATCCGGCTGACCAATGGATTTGAAGTTATCGGTTATATCCCGGGTGAGGGGCATAACCTTCAGGAGCACTCGGTCGTGATGATCCGCGGCGGTCGCGTCAAGGACTTGCCCGGCGTGCGCTACCACATCATCCGTGGCGTGCTTGACACCCAGGGTGTGAAAGACCGCAAGCAGCGCCGCTCCAAATACGGCGCCAAGCGTCCGAAGTAACAGTCAATCGTTCGGATGCAGGCACACGGGTCGCATCCGGCACAGTTGAGAGACAAGCAATATGTCCCGACGTCACAGAGCCGAAAAACGCGAGATCAACCCGGATCCGAAATTTGGCGACCTGATCATCACCAAGTTCATGAACGCGATCATGCTGGACGGCAAGAAGTCCGTCGCCGAGCGGATCGTTTATGGCGCTTTCGACATCATCGAAGACAAGACCAAGCAGGAGCCGGTTGGCACCTTCCACGCGGCACTCGAGAACGTGTCGCCGTCGGTTGAGGTTCGCTCCCGCCGTGTTGGTGGCGCGACCTATCAGGTTCCGGTCGACGTTCGGCCAGAGCGCCGCCAGGCGCTGGCCATCCGTTGGCTCATCAGTGCTGCCCGTGGACGCAATGAATCGACCATGATCGAGCGCCTCTCCGGCGAACTCATGGATGCAGCGAACAACCGCGGCAGTGCGGTCAAGAAGCGCGAAGATACGCACAAGATGGCTGAGGCCAACCGCGCATTCTCGCACTACCGCTGGTAAGCGGACACGTATCGAAAGGCACCAAGTCATGGCCCGCGAATACAAAATCGAAGACTACCGTAACTTCGGCATCATGGCCCACATCGATGCTGGCAAGACGACAACGACAGAACGTATCCTCTACTACACCGGCAAGTCCCACAAGATCGGCGAAGTCCACGACGGCGCCGCAACGATGGACTGGATGGAGCAGGAACAGGAGCGCGGCATTACGATCACGTCCGCCGCGACCACGACGTTCTGGAAGGGCCGCGACGGAAGCACCCGGCGGTTCAACATCATCGACACGCCCGGACACGTCGACTTCACCATTGAAGTTGAGCGTTCTTTGCGCGTTCTCGACGGTGCGGTTGCGCTTCTCGATGCCAATGCCGGTGTCGAGCCGCAGACCGAAACGGTCTGGCGTCAGGCGGACAAGTACAACGTTCCGCGCATGATTTTCTGCAACAAGATGGACAAGATCGGCGCGGATTTCTACCGCTCGGTTGAGATGGTCGGCTCGCGCCTCGGTGCGATTCCGGTGGTCATGCAGTTGCCGATCGGCGCTGAAAGCGACTTCAAGGGTGTTGTCGATCTGGTTGAAATGAATGCTCTTATCTGGCGTGACGAGTCGCTCGGCGCCCAGTGGGATGTCGTCGAAATTCCGGACGACCTGAAAGAGCAGGCTGAAGAATACCGCGAAAAGCTGATCGAGACGGTTGTCGAGATCGACGAAGAAGCCATGGAAGCCTATCTGGAAGGTGACATGCCGTCGAACGACAAGATCCGCGCGCTGGTTCGCCAGGGCACGATCAACGTCGACTTCTTCCCGATGTTCTGCGGCAGCGCCTTCAAGAACAAGGGCGTGCAGCCGCTGCTCGACGCCGTTGTCGACTACCTGCCGAGCCCGATCGATATCCCGGCGATCAAGGGTATCGACGTCAAGACCGATTCCGAAATCACCCGCGACGCTTCAGACGAAGAGCCGCTTTCCATGCTCGCCTTCAAGGTCATGAACGACCCGTTTGTCGGTTCGCTGACCTTTGCCCGCATCTATTCGGGCAAGATCGAGAAGGGTTCCTCCGTGATGAACACGGTCAAGGAAAAGCGTGAGCGTATCGGTCGGATGCTGCAGATGCACTCCAACAGCCGTGAAGACATCGATATCGCCTATGCCGGTGACATCGTTGCTCTCGCTGGTCTCAAGGAGACCACCACCGGTGACACGCTGTGCGACCCGATCAAGCCGGTCATCCTGGAGCGCATGGAGTTCCCGGATCCGGTCATTCAGATCGCCATCGAGCCGAAGACAAAAGGCGACCAGGAGAAAATGGGCATTGCGCTCAACCGTCTGGCAGCCGAAGATCCGTCCTTCCGTGTCAAATCCGACGAGGAATCCGGTCAGACGATCATTGCCGGCATGGGCGAGCTTCACCTCGACATTCTGGTCGATCGCATGAAGCGCGAATTCAAGGTTGAGGCCAACGTCGGCGCGCCGCAGGTGGCCTACCGCGAAACCATCACCCGTCAGGCAGAAGTGGACTACACCCACAAGAAGCAGTCCGGCGGCTCCGGTCAGTTCGCCCGCGTCAAGATCATCTTCGAACCCAATCCCGAGGGTGAAGAGTTCGAGTTCGTCTCCAAGATCGTCGGCGGTAATGTTCCGAAGGAATACATCCCGGGCGTTCAAAAAGGCATCGAAAGCGTCCTGTCCAGCGGTCCGCTGGCAGGCTTCCCGATGCTCAGCGTCAAAGCGACGCTGGTGGACGGCGCATACCACGACGTGGACTCCTCGGTCCTGGCCTTCGAAATTGCCTCCCGCGCCGCTTTCCGCGAGGGTGCTCAGAAGGCCGGTGCTCAGTTGCTTGAGCCAATCATGAAGGTCGAAGTTGTCACGCCGGAAGACTATGTCGGAGATGTCATCGGCGACCTGAACTCGCGGCGTGGCCAGATCCAGGGACAGGAAGCCCGTGGCATCGCGGTTGTCATCAACGCGCACGTGCCGCTCGCGAACATGTTCAAGTACGTGGACAACCTGCGTTCCATGTCGCAGGGCCGTGCCCAGTACACCATGCAGTTCGATCATTATGCGCCTGTGCCGTCCAATGTGGCTCAGGAAATTCAGGAAAAGTACGCCTGATTGCGATCGATTGAGACCAGTCTGACGAAACGAGCCCGAACGGGCGATAAGAAACGGAGAGCCGAAAATGGCGAAAGGTAAGTTTGAACGTAACAAGCCGCATGTGAACATTGGCACGATTGGCCATGTTGACCACGGCAAGACGTCCCTGACGGCGGCGATCACCAAGTTCTTTGGTGAGTATACGCCTTATGATTCGATTGACGGCGCACCTGAGGAGCGTGCACGCGGCATCACCATTTCGACGGCGCACGTTGAGTATGAGACGGAAGAGCGTCACTACGCCCACGTCGACTGCCCGGGCCACGCCGACTACGTCAAGAACATGATCACGGGTGCTGCCCAGATGGATGGCGCGATCCTGGTTTGTTCGGCTGCCGATGGTCCGATGCCGCAGACGCGCGAGCACATTCTTCTTGCGCGTCAGGTTGGCGTTCCGGCAATCGTCGTTTTCCTCAACAAGGTCGACCAGGTCGATGATGAGGAGCTTCTTGAGCTTGTCGAGATGGAAGTTCGTGAGCTTCTGGACACCTACGAGTTCCCGGGCGACGACATTCCTGTGATCAAGGGTTCTGCACTTGCTGCTCTTGAGGATTCGAACAAGGAAATCGGTGAGGATGCCATTCGGGCTCTGATGAAAGAGGTCGATGCCTACATTCCGACGCCTGAGCGTCCTGTTGACCAGCCGTTCCTGATGCCGATCGAGGATGTGTTCTCGATTTCCGGCCGCGGTACTGTTGTGACGGGTCGTGTTGAGCGCGGCATCATCAATGTCGGCGACGAGATCGAGATTGTTGGTATCCGTGAGACGTCGAAGACGACGTGCACGGGCGTTGAGATGTTCCGCAAGCTTCTGGACCAGGGCCAGGCTGGCGACAACATCGGCGCTCTGCTTCGCGGTGTTGACCGTGACGGTGTCGAGCGTGGTCAGGTTCTGTGCAAGCCGGGTTCCGTTACGCCGCACACGAAGTTCAAGGCCGAGGCCTACATCCTGACGAAGGAAGAGGGTGGCCGTCACACGCCGTTCTTCACCAACTACCGTCCTCAGTTCTACTTCCGCACGACGGACGTGACGGGTGTTGTGTCGCTTCCGGAAGGCACCGAGATGGTGATGCCTGGCGACAACGTGACGGTTGACGTTGAGCTGATCGTTCCGATCGCGATGGAAGAGAAGCTTCGCTTCGCCATCCGCGAAGGCGGCCGCACCGTCGGTGCCGGCATCGTCGCAAGCATCACGGAATAAACCAAACAGACAGATCGCACGCGCCGGACATTCCCGGCGCGTGCGGCTTTTTGAGACGAGAAGAAGACCGCTCGGCGGTCTCGAAACCCGAGGATAAGTCGAATGAACGGCCAGAACATCCGTATCCGCCTCAAGGCGTTTGATCATCGGATTCTCGATGCCTCCACGCGCGAAATCGTGTCGACGGCCAAGCGGACGGGCGCCAGCGTGCGCGGTCCGGTTCCGCTCCCGACGCGAATTGAAAAGTATACGGTCAACCGTTCGCCGCACATCGACAAGAAGAGTCGCGAACAGTTCGAGATGCGCACCCACAAGCGCCTGCTCGACATCGTTGATCCGACGCCGCAGACGGTCGATGCGCTGATGAAGCTCGACCTGGCCGCCGGTGTTGACGTGGAAATCAAGCTCTAGGGAAGGGCTGTCTGGGGCCGGTTGCGAAAAAACGAATATCGGAACTTCGCGCAAGACCGGGCTCAACAAGAACAAGGACGAACCAATGCGTTCAGGTGTAATTGCAAAGAAGGTGGGAATGACCCGCGTCTATAATGACGCCGGTGAGCACGTTCCGGTGACTGTATTAAGTCTCCAGAACTGCCAGGTCGTTGCCCAGCGCACGGAAGACAAGAACGGCTACACCGCCGTCCAGCTCGGTGTCGGTGTCGCCAAGGCGAAGAACACGTCGAAGCCGATGCGCGGCCATTTTGCCGCTGCCAAGGTTGAGCCGAAGGCCAAGCTGGCCGAGTTCCGCGTTTCGCAGGACAACATGCTCGATGTTGGTGCCGAAATCACCGCCGAGCACTTCGTCGCCGGCCAGAAGGTTGACGTTACCGGCACCAGTGTCGGTAAGGGCTTCGCCGGTGCCATGAAGCGCCACAATTTCGGTGGTCTGCGTGCCACTCACGGCGTGTCGATCTCGCACCGTTCGCATGGTTCGACCGGCCAGTGTCAGGATCCGGGCAAGGTCTTCAAAGGCAAAAAGATGGCTGGTCACATGGGCAACACCCGCGTGACAACCCAAAACCTGGAAGTCGTGTCCACCGACGCTGATCGTGGCCTGATCCTGGTCAAGGGTGCGGTTCCCGGCTCCAAGGGCTCCTGGATCATCGTACGTGACGCAATCAAGGCAGGGATCCCGGACAATGCGCCGATGCCCGCCGGTCTGCGTGCAGCCGTTGCCGCCGCTGAGAGCGCACCGGCCGAGCAGGCAACTGAGGGAGCCGAATAATGGATTTGAAGGTTACAACCCTCGAGGGCAAGGACGCCGGCAAGGTTTCGCTGTCCGATACGGTCTTCGGCCTTGAGCCGCGTGCCGATATCCTGCAGCGCATGGTTCGCTGGCAGCTGGCTCGCAAGCAGCAGGGCACTCACAAGACCAAGGGACGCTCCGAGATCAACCGGACCGGCGCCAAGATGTTCCGCCAGAAGGGAACGGGCCGCGCTCGTCACTCTTCGGCCCGCGCTCCGCAGTTCCGCGGCGGTGGTAAGGCCCACGGTCCGGTCGCGCGCAGCCATGACCATGATCTTCCCAAGAAGGTCCGTACGCTTGCGCTGCGTCACGCCCTGTCGGCCAAGCTCCGGGACGAGAGCCTGATCGTCGTTGACGATCTGGCTGCCAAGGAGCCGAAAACCAAACAGCTCAAGGGCTCGCTGGAAAAGCTCGGTGTTTCCAACGCCCTGTTCATCGGCGGATCCGAGCTGGACAACAATTTCCAGCTTGCCGCTCGCAACATTCCGAACATCGATGTTCTGCCGGTTCAGGGCATCAACGTTTACGACATCCTGCGCCGTGGAAAGCTGGTTCTCTCCAAGGCTGCGGTCGAAGCCCTCGAGGAGCGGTTCAAATGACGGATCTCCGCCACTATGACGTCATCACCTCTCCGGTGATCACCGAAAAATCGACAATGGTTTCGGAACAGAACCAGGTCGTTTTCAACGTTGCCAAGAAGGCCACCAAGTCTGACATCAAGGCCGCGGTCGAAGCGCTTTTCGGCGTCAAGGTCAAGTCGGTCAACACGCTGGTGCGCAAGGGTAAAACCAAGCGCTTCCGCGGGACTTTGGGTCGCCAGAGCGACGTGAAAAAGGCCATCGTCACACTGGTCGACGGGGAATCCGTTGACGTGACGACCGGTCTCTAAGGCAAGCCCCGAGGAAAGAACAAGACAATGGCACTCAAAACATTCAATCCGACGACGCCGAGCCAGCGCCAGCTGGTCATCGTCGACCGCTCGGGTCTGTATAAGGGCAAGCCGGTCAAGGCTCTGACCGAAGGCCTGTCGTCGAAAGGCGGCCGTAACAACACGGGTCGCATGACCGTGCGTCACCGTGGCGGTGGTCACAAGCGCACCTATCGCAAGATCGATTTCAAGCGGCGCAAGTACGACGTCGAAGGCACGGTCGAGCGGATCGAATACGATCCCAACCGTACCGCCTTCATTGCGCTGGTTACCTACACTGACGGCGAGCAGGCCTACATCCTGGCCCCGCAGCGCTTGGCAGCCGGTGACAAGGTCATCGCTTCACAGTCTTCCGTTGACGTGAAGCCGGGCAACACCATGCCGCTGCAGGCCATGCCGGTCGGCACCATCGTCCACAATGTGGAGATGAAGCCTGGTAAAGGCGGTCAGATTGCCCGTTCGGCTGGCACCTATGTTCAGTTGGTCGGTCGCGACCAGGGCATGGCTATTCTGCGGCTGAATTCCGGTGAGCAGCGTCTTGTTCCAGGCAATTGCCTGGCAACGGTCGGCGCGGTTTCCAACCCGGACAATTCGAACCGCAACGATGGCAAGGCCGGTCGCTCTCGTTGGCTTGGCAAGCGCCCGCATGTTCGCGGTGTCGTCATGAACCCGATCGATCACCCGCACGGTGGTGGTGAGGGACGCTCGTCCGGTGGTCGCCACCCGGTCACCCCGTGGGGCAAGCCGACCAAGGGCAAGCGGACGCGGTCAAACAAGTCGACCGACAAATACATCATGCGCTCGCGCCATCAGCGCAAGAAGAAGTAAGAGAGGAAGTCTCAAGTGGCTCGTTCAGTTTGGAAAGGTCCGTTCGTTGACGGCTATCTTCTCAAGAAAGCTGAGAAGGTTCGCGAAAGCGGCCGCAACGAAGTGATCAAGACCTGGAGCCGTCGCTCCACGATCCTGCCTCAGTTCGTCGGCCTGACCTTCGGTGTCTACAACGGCAGCAAACACATTCCGGTTTCCGTGTCCGAGGACATGGTCGGTCACAAACTCGGTGAATTCTCCCCGACCCGGACCTACTACGGTCACGGCGCGGACAAGAAAGCCAGGAGGAAGTAGCATGGGCAAGGCCAAGGCCGAGCGCCGGCTCAAGGACAATGAGGCTCGCGCGGTTGCTCGTACAATCCGCGTCAGCCCGCAGAAGCTCAATCTCGTGGCAGCGATGATCCGCGGCAAGAAAGTCGAGCGCGCTCTGTCGGACCTGGAATTCTCGCGCAAGCGGATTTCCGAGACCGTCAAGAAGACGCTGGAATCTGCGATCGCCAATGCTGAGAACAATCACGATCTCGACGTCGATGCGCTGATCGTCGCGGAGGCCTATGTCGGCAAGTCGGTCGTCATGAAGCGTTTCCGTGCCCGCGGTCGTGGCCGTGCGTCACGTATCGAAAAACCATTTTCCCACCTGACGATCGTTGTTCGTGAGGTTGAGGAAACAGAGGAGGCCGCGTAATGGGTCAGAAGACGAATCCGATCGGTTTCCGGCTCGGCATCAACCGCACCTGGGATTCGCGTTGGTTCGCCGAAAAGGGCGAATACGGCGATCTGCTCCAGGAAGACCTGAAGATCCGCGAATACCTGACCAGCGAGCTGAAGCAGGCTGCGATCTCGAAAGTGGTCATCGAGCGTCCGCACAAGAAGTGCCGTATCTCGATCCACTCGGCCCGCCCAGGCCTCATCATCGGCAAGAAGGGCGCCGATATCGAGAAGCTGCGCCGCAAGCTGTCGGTCATGACCAATTCGGAAACGCACCTCAACATCGTGGAAGTGCGCAAGCCGGAAATCGACGCAACCCTGGTTGCTCAGTCGATTGCTCAGCAGCTGGAGCGTCGCGTTGCGTTCCGCCGCGCCATGAAGCGTGCCGTTCAATCGGCCATGCGTCTCGGCGCCGAAGGTATCCGCATCACCTGTGGCGGCCGTCTCGGCGGCGCTGAAATCGCCCGGACCGAATGGTACCGCGAGGGCCGTGTGCCGCTGCACACGCTGCGCGCTGATATCGACTACGGCACGGCCGAGGCTCACACCGCCTATGGTGTGTGTGGCGTCAAGGTTTGGATCTTCAAAGGTGAGATCCTCGAGCACGACCCGATGGCTTCGGAGCGTCGCGCGACCGAAAGCGATTCACAATCAAGCGGCGGACGTCGTCGCGAACGAGAAAAAGCGTAGTCAGCTACGCGGCGAACCAGTTCGGAGAACTAAGAAATGTTGCAGCCAAAGCGTACAAAGTACCGCAAGCAGCACAAAGGCCGTATCCGGGGCGTCGCACCGGGCGGTACCACGCTGAACTTCGGCTCCTACGGCATCAAGGCTCAGGAGCCCAACCGCGTCAACGCCCGCGAGATTGAAGCGGCGCGTCGCGCGATCACCCGTCACATGAAGCGTGCCGGCCGCGTGTGGATCCGGATCTTCCCGGACACACCCGTCACGCAGAAACCGACGGAAGTCCGCATGGGTAAGGGCAAGGGCTCGGTTGAATACTGGGCAGCCAAGGTCAAACCCGGCCGGATCATGTTTGAGATCGACGGCGTCAGCGAGGAAGTCGCCCGCGAAGCGTTGCGCCTCGGCGCCGCCAAACTGTCGGTCAAGACGCGCTTCGTACAGCGCATTGCAGACTAGGAAGGCAGAGTCATGAAAGCCGCAGATATCCGTGCCATGAGCGCCGACCAGCTGACTGACAAGCTCGCCGAGCTGAAGAAAGAGCAGTTCAACCTGCGCTTCCAGAAAGCCACCGGCCAGCTCGAGAAGACGTCGCGCGTCAAGGAAGTTCGTCGCGACATCGCTCGCGTCAAGACCATAGCCCGCCAGATGGCGGCAGAATCCAAGGCCTGAGGACCAGAAGAAAATGCCAAAACGCGTTCTCCAGGGCACCGTCGTCAGCGACAAGAGCGACAAGACCATCGTCGTCAAAGTCGAACGCCGTTTCGCCCATCCGATGTTCAAGAAGACGGTGCGTCGTTCGAAGAAGTACAAGGCGCACGATGAAAACAACCAATACAAGACCGGGGACGCCGTTCAGATCCAGGAATGCGCACCGATCTCGAAGGACAAGCGCTGGACTGTGATCAGCGAAGAAGCCTGATTAACGCCAGGAAACAATAAGGGAAATCGCCGGCAGAGACAGACGAGGCTCACCGGCAAGATGAAAGAAGGCGGTCTGACATGATTCAGATGCAAACAAACCTCGACGTCGCCGACAATTCCGGTGCCCGTCGTGTCATGTGCATCAAGGTGCTGGGCGGCTCGAAGCGGAAATATGCTTCCGTGGGCGACATTATCGTCGTCTCGGTAAAGGAAGCCATTCCGCGCGGCCGTGTGAAAAAGGGCGACATCATGAGAGCGGTGGTCGTTCGCACCGCCAAGGACATTCGTCGGCCCGACGGCAGCGTCATTCGTTTTGACAAGAACGCAGCCGTGCTGGTTGACAACAAGAAAGAGCCGATCGGCACCCGTATCTTCGGACCGGTTCCGCGCGAACTCCGCGCCAAGAGCCACATGAAGATCATCTCGCTGGCGCCGGAAGTTCTGTAAGGAGACGATGATGCAGAAGATCCGCAAAGGCGACAACGTCATCATGCTGACCGGCAAGGACAAGGGCCGTACCGGAGAAGTGATCCAGGTGATGCCCAAGGAAAACCGTGCTCTGGTCCGCGGCGTTAACATGGTACGGCGCCACCAGCGCCAGACCCAGACCGAGCAGGCCGGCATTGTCAGCAAGGAAGCCTCCGTGCACCTGTCGAACCTGGCGCTTGTCGGCGCCGACGGCAAACCGACCCGGGTTGGCTTCAAGATCAACGAGGACGGCACCAAGGTGCGCGTGTCCAAGCGTTCCGGAGAAGTGATCGATGGCTGAGGCAAATTACGAGCCGCGGCTCAAAACCGACTATAACGACCGCATCCGCGGCGTCTTGCAGGAGAAGTTCTCCTACGAGAATGTCATGCAGATCCCGCGTGTCGAAAAGATCGTGCTCAACATGGGCGTCGGCGAAGCGACGACCGATTCCAAGAAGCCGTCCATTGCGGCTGAGGATCTTGCTGCGATTGCCGGCCAGCGTCCGGTGATTACCAAGGCGCGCAAATCGATCGCCGGCTTCAAGGTGCGCGAAGAAATGCCGATCGGCGCCAAGGTGACGCTGCGGCAGAAGCGCATGTACGAATTCATGGATCGGCTGGTGAATATCGCCCTGCCGCGCGTCCGCGACTTTCGCGGCCTGAATCCAAAGAGCTTTGACGGCCGTGGCAATTTCGCCATGGGCATCAAGGAACACATCGTCTTCCCGGAAGTCGACTACGACAAGGTCGATGAAATGTGGGGGATGGACATCATCGTTTGTACGACGGCGAACACGGATGACGAAGCCCGGGCTCTGCTCTCGGAATTCAACTTCCCGTTCCGTCAGTAACGGCAAGCGTAAAGAGGATATTTGATATGGCCAAGGTAAGTGCCGTCGAAAAGAACAAGCGCCGTCGCAAGCGGGTCGCGCAGGCAGCAGCCAAGCGTGCCGAGCTGAAGGCAATCATCAAGAATCAGGACACGCCTATTGAAGAGCGCTTCAAGGCAACCCTGAAGCTTGCCGAAATGCCGCGCGATGGATCCAAGACCCGGATCCGCAACCGTTGCGAAGTGTCCGGTCGTCCGCGCGGTTACTATCGCAAGCTTAAAATGTCCCGTATCGCACTGCGCGAACTGGGTTCGCTCGGTCGCGTTCCGGGCGTCGTCAAGTCGAGCTGGTAAGGAGCAGGTCCCATGGCAATGACAGATCCCCTGGGCGATATGCTCACCCGCATCCGCAATGCGGTCGGCCGGCGCAAGTCGACGGTCACCACGCCGGCATCCAAGCTGCGCGCGCGTGTCCTCGATGTTCTGCAGTCGGAAGGCTACATCCGTGGTTACTCCGAGGTCAGCTACGATAACGGCAAGTCCGAAATCAACATCGAGCTGAAGTACTATGAAGGCGCGCCGGTGATCCGCGAGATCGCCCGTGTGTCCAAGCCGGGCCGCCGGGTGTATGTCTCGGTCAAGTCCATTCCGCAGGTCGCGAACGGCCTCGGCATCTCCATCCTTTCGACCCCGAAAGGTGTGATGGCCGATCATGAGGCGCGCGAACAGAACGTTGGTGGCGAGGTTCTCTGTCAGATCTTCTGATGTGACAGAACCTCCAACAGATCAGACAGGTTAACACAATGTCTCGTATCGGTAAGAAGCCCGTTTCGGTTCCTGAAGGCGTCACCGCGACCGTCGAGGGCCAGAAGGTCACCGCCAAGGGGCCCAAGGGTGAGCTGAGCTACGTCGTCAATGACGAAGTGCTCGTGAAAATGGAAGAAAACGACGTCGTCGTCTCTCCGGCTGATCAGTCGAAGGACGCTCGCTCCAAATGGGGCATGACGCGGACCATGCTCGAGAACATCATGACCGGCGTGAAGGATGGTTTTGAGCGCAAGCTCGAGATCAATGGCGTCGGCTATCGCGCATCCGTGCAGGGCAGCAAATTGCAGCTGGCATTGGGCTACAGCCACGATGTCGTCTACGACGCTCCCGACGGAATCAGCATTGCGTGCCCGAAACCCACGGAAATCGTCGTGACCGGCATCGACAAGCAGAAGGTCGGCCAGGTCGCATCGGAGATCCGCAGATTCCGCAAGCCCGAGCCCTACAAGGGCAAAGGTGTCAAATATGCCGAAGAGCGGATTGTTCGCAAAGAAGGCAAGAAGAAGTAAGGAGCACGCAGATGGCCAGCAGGAAAGAAACGCTTTCGCGCCGCGCTGCGCGCGTCCGCCGTCAGGTCAAGAAGGTCGCCAATGGTCGGCCGCGTCTGTCGGTTCACCGTTCCTCGAAGAACATCTACGCCCAGATCATCGACGATACGGCTGGCAACACGCTGGCTTCCGCATCGACGCTCGATGCCGATCTGCGCAAGTCGCTGAAAACCGGCGCCGATACCGAAGCCGCAGCCGCTGTTGGCAAGCTCGTTGCAGAACGGGCGAGCAAGGCGGGCGTGACCGAGGTCGTGTTCGATCGGGGCGCATTCATCTACCATGGTCGGATCAAGGCGTTGGCGGATGCCGCGCGTGAAGCCGGCCTGAGTTTCTAGTTCAACCACAGCCCGTTGCACCCGGAAAAGAAAAAGGACAAGGACAATGGCAAGAGAACCGCGCCGCGACAATCGTGGCAGGGATGACGAGCGCGACAGCGAATTCGTCGACAAGCTGGTCCACATCAACCGCGTTGCCAAGGTCGTCAAGGGCGGCCGTCGTTTCGGCTTTGCGGCCCTCGTTGTCGTCGGTGACCAGAAGGGTCGCGTCGGCTTCGGTCACGGCAAGGCACGCGAAGTGCCGGAAGCAATCCGCAAGGCAACCGAAGCGGCCAAGCGCAACATGATCTTCGTGCCGTTGCGGTCCGGTCGGACCCTGCACCACGATGTTCACGGCCGCCACGGCGCCGGCAAGGTTCTCCTTCGCTCGGCAAAGCCTGGTACAGGGATCATCGCCGGTGGCCCGATGCGTGCTGTTTTCGAGACGCTTGGGATGCAGGATGTAGTTGCCAAGTCGACCGGCTCGTCCAATCCCTACAACATGGTTCGCGCCACATTCGACGCACTTCAGAGGCAGATGCATCCGAAGGACGTCGCAGCCCAGCGCGGCCTGAAATACTCCACCTTGCAGGCCCGTCGTTCGTCGATCGTCGGCGCCGAAGAGTAGGGAAGCGATCGTCATGGCTGATAAGAAGACAGGAACGGTTACGGTCGAGCAGATCGGTAGCCCCATCCGCCGTCCCGCCGACCAGCGCCAGACGCTGATCGGTCTCGGATTGAACAAAATGCATCGCCGCCGCACCCTGGAAGACACTCCGGCTGTGCGCGGTATGATCCGCAAGGTGCGTCACCTCGTGCGCGTCGTCGACGAAGCCTGAGGGGAGTGAATTATGAAACTGAATGAACTTCGCGATATTGACGGCGCGACCAAGTCCCGTAAACGGGTCGGACGCGGCATCGGCTCAGGCAAGGGCAAGACCGGTGGCCGCGGCGTCAAGGGTCAGAAGTCCCGCTCGGGTGTAGCCATCAAGGGTTATGAAGGCGGCCAGATGCCGATCTATCGTCGTCTGCCAAAACGCGGCTTCACCAACATTTTTGCCAAGGATTTCAACATCGTGTCGGTCGGCCGTATCCAGACTGCCATCGATGCGAAGAAGATCGATGCGAAAAAGCCGATCGACGTTGCAGTGCTGGTTGAAGCCGGTGTGTTGCGCCGTGCAAAAGACGGCGTTCGCGTCCTCGCCGACGGTGATTTGACGGCAAAGCTTTCGCTTGAAGTGGCCGGTGCTTCCAAGTCGGCAATCGAAAAGGTCGAAAAGGCCGGTGGTTCGATCAAGTTGCTCACTGCGGCTAGTGAGGCCACCGAGACCAAGGAAGCCAAGGAAACGGAATAGATTGGTTACCGCCCGTTGTGTTGGCATCGGGCTGTAGCGTCCCCATATGGTGACACGGACCTGTGAACATCATTGCACTGGCACCGGTTACCAAAGGGGTGGGGCTTTTGATATGAAGGCGCCGACGAGTCAGCAATAGATGGCCGGTTCCGTTATCGGAGCAAAGCACGCATCGATCGGAACAACGCCACTCGGAGATACGCATGGCATCTGCAGCCGAACAACTTGCAGCCAATCTTAACTTCTCGGCCTTCGCCAAGGCAGAAGACCTGAAAAAGCGCATCTGGTTCACGCTGGGTGCGCTTTTGGTGTATAGGCTTGGCACCTACATACCGCTTCCAGGCATCAATCCGGAAGCCTTTGCACAGGCTTTCGAGCAACAGGCCGGCGGGGTGCTGGGCCTGTTCAATATGTTTGCCGGTGGCGCCGTCGAACGCATGGCGATCTTCGCGCTCGGCATCATGCCCTATATTTCCGCCTCGATTATCATGCAGTTGATGACGTCGGTCGTACCGACCCTTGAGCAGCTGAAAAAGGAAGGCGAACAGGGCCGCAAAGTCATCAACCAGTACACCCGCTACGGCACGGTGCTACTGGCTACGCTGCAGGCTTATGGCATATCCGTCGGCCTCGAATCGGGAAGCAATATCGTCACCGATCCGGGGTGGTTCTTCCGCCTGTCGACCGTGATCACGCTGGTTGGCGGCACCATGTTCCTGATGTGGCTCGGCGAGCAGATCACCGCCCGCGGCATCGGTAATGGTATTTCGCTGATCATTTTTGCCGGCATCGTCGCAGCGCTACCGGGTGCCATCGCAGGCACGCTTGAGCTAGGCCGCACCGGCGCCCTGTCGACCGGCCTCATCATTATGGTGATCGTCATCGCTATCGCCGTGATTGCCTTCATCGTCTTCATGGAGCGGGCCCAGCGGCGGCTGTTGATCCAGTATCCGAAGCGCCAGGTCGGCAACCGCATGTTCCAGGGGGATTCGTCCCACCTGCCGCTGAAGCTGAACACCGCCGGTGTGATCCCGCCGATCTTCGCATCCTCGCTGCTTCTGCTGCCGGCGACGCTTGCCGGGTTCTCCGATACCACCAATCTGCCAGCATGGGCGACGACGGTCCTTGCAACGCTTGGCCATGGCCAGCCGCTTTACATGCTGTTCTATGCCTTGATGATCGGCTTCTTCGCCTTCTTCTACACGGCTGTGGTGTTCAATCCCAAGGACACGGCCGATAACCTGAAGAGTCATGGCGGCTTTATTCCCGGGATTCGTCCCGGTGAAAGGACGGCGGAATATATCGACTACGTGCTGACTAGAATCACCGTGGTCGGCGCCCTCTACCTGATCTTCGTCTGCCTATTGCCCGAAGTGCTGATTGCACAGACCGGCATACCGTTCTATCTCGGCGGCACGTCATTGCTGATCGTCGTCAGCGTGACGCTTGACACAGTCGCCCAGGTTCAAGGGCACTTGATCGCTCAGCAATATGAAGGGTTGATCAAGAAATCGAAGCTTCGGGGAGGGAAGAAGGCACGATGAGATTGATTCTGCTGGGACCGCCGGGGGCGGGCAAGGGAACCCAGGCTCACCGACTGGTCGAGCGCCACGGCATTCCGCAGCTGTCAACCGGTGACATGTTGCGCGCTGCAGTTGGTGCCGGCACGGATGTCGGTTTGCGTGCCAAGGCCGTCATGGATGCGGGCAAGCTCGTCTCCGACGAGATCGTCAACGCCATTGTGTCGGAACGGCTTGACGAGGCGGATTGCCAGGCAGGCTTCATTCTCGACGGTTACCCGCGTACGCTGCCACAGGCTGATGCTGTCACAAAGATGCTCGCCGCTAAGGACATGGACCTGTCCTGCGTGATCGAGCTTCGAGTCGAAGATGAGGTTCTGGTCGATCGAATCGCCGGTCGATACACCTGCGCCAACTGTGGTGCCGGCTACCACGACACGAACCTCAAGCCCGAGAAAGAGGGCGTCTGCGACAAGTGCGGATCGACGGAGTTCAAGCGGCGTGCCGACGACAACGCCGAGACGGTCCGCACCAGGTTGCAGGCCTACTACAAGGAAACCGCACCTTTGCTGGGTTATTACTACGCAAAGGGGTTACTGAAGGGCGTTGACGGCATGGCCGATATCGACACTGTCACGGCCCAGATTGAGGAGCTTTTGGCGACGCTTTAGGACCAATAGCCGATTTTTCGAATAATCGGCACATTTGCGTCGTTTTTTTGGTCCACGGGCTGTTGACCTATTGGCATCGAGTCCGTTAGAAACCCGCCAATTCGTGATAGACGAGCGATTGGCGCGGCTTTCGAATTTCGAAAGGCCGGGGCTGGTCGCTTATTGATGTCCCGGTTAAGGCAAGCAGGCAGCATTTGCTGCAGGATGAGCAGTCAGACCCACAAGGTCTGAGAGGCAAGGAGACAGGACGTGGCCCGTATCGCTGGCGTCAACATTCCAACCAACAAGCGCGTTGTTATTGCGCTGCAGTATATTCACGGCATTGGCCCGGCACACGCCAAGTCCATTACCGAACAGGTCGGCATTCCGGCAGAACGCCGTGTGAACGAGCTTTCGGATGCCGATGTCATCCAGATCCGTGAAGCAATCGACCGTGAATATCAGGTCGAAGGTGATCTGCGTCGCGAGACCGCGATGAACATCAAGCGCCTGATGGACCTGGGCTGCTACCGTGGCCTGCGCCACCGCCGCAACCTGCCGGTTCGCGGACAGCGCACCCACACCAATGCCCGCACCCGCAAGGGCCCCGCCAAGGCGATTGCAGGCAAAAAGAAGTAAGCAACCGCACATGTGACGGTTCTGGTCGGCTGCAGCATGCAAGCCGACCTTTTGCGTAAGAATGGCTGGGGCGTTTGCGCCCCATCCGGTGGAGCCGCTGGAATTACGGCGGTGTCGAGATCGTTGAAAGGAATACCATGGCCAAGGATGCCGCACGCGTTCGCCGCAAGGAACGCAAGAATATCTCGTCGGGCGTTGCCCACGTAAACTCGTCGTTCAACAACACCATGATCACCATCACCGACGCCCAGGGCAACGCAATTGCCTGGTCTTCGGCAGGTGCCAAGGGTTTCAAGGGGTCGCGCAAGTCGACGCCATTTGCCGCTCAGATCGCGGCTGAAGATTGTGCCAAGAAGGCACAGGAACACGGCATGAAGTCGCTCGAGGTCGAAGTATGCGGACCGGGTTCCGGTCGTGAATCGGCTCTTCGTGCGCTGCAGGCCGCAGGGTTCACAATCACGTCGATCCGCGATGTGACGCCGATCCCGCACAATGGCTGCCGCCCGCGTAAAAAGCGTCGCGTCTGATTGCCGTATAACAACCAACGAGCGGTTTGCCGCTCCTCTTGGTTCTCCAGCTCTATTGCCACGATTGGATGGTGGCAAGGAACGGAAGGTAACAAACCATGATTCAAAAAAACTGGCAGGAACTGATCAAGCCGAACAAGATCGAGTTCTCGTCCACTGATCGCACCAAGGCGACCCTGGTTGCCGAACCGCTTGAGCGCGGCTTCGGTCTGACCCTCGGCAACGCCCTGCGCCGTGTGCTTCTGTCGTCGCTGCGCGGTGCAGCCGTTACGGCAGTGCAGATCGACGGCGTTCTGCATGAGTTCTCTTCGATTCCGGGTGTCCGTGAGGACGTCACGGATATTGTGCTCAACATCAAGGAAATCGCCATCGGCATGGAAGGCGACGAGCCCAAGCGCATGGTCGTGCGCAAACAGGGCCCGGGCACTGTTCTTGCCGGCGACATCCAGACGGTCGGCGACATCGAGATCCTCAATCCGGACCATGTGATCTGCACCCTCGACGAAGGTGCCGAGATCCGCATGGAGTTCACCGTTGCAAACGGCAAGGGCTATGTACCGGCCGATCGCAACCGCGCCGAAGATGCCCCGATCGGATTGATCCCGGTCGACAGCCTCTATTCGCCGGTCAAGAAGGTCTCCTACAAGGTTGAGAACACCCGTGAAGGTCAGGTTCTCGACTACGACCGCCTGATCATGACCCTGGAGACCGATGGCTCGGTCACCGGTGAGGATGCGATCGCATTCGCTGCTCGTATTCTTCAGGATCAGCTTGGCGTGTTCATCAACTTCGATGAGCCGCAGAAAGAGGTCGAGGAAGTCCAGGCCACCGAACTGGCTTTCAACCCGGCGCTTCTCAAGAAGGTCGACGAGCTCGAATTGTCGGTTCGCTCGGCCAACTGCCTGAAGAACGACAACATTGTCTATATCGGCGACCTTATTCAGAAGACCGAAGCAGAAATGCTGCGGACGCCGAACTTTGGACGCAAGTCGCTGAACGAGATCAAGGAAGTTCTGGCTTCAATGGGCCTGCACCTGGGAATGGAAGTTCCCGCCTGGCCGCCGGAAAACATCGAAGACCTCGCCAAGCGTTACGAAGACCAGTATTAACCGAACCAGCGGTGCGAGCCTGCACCGCGCTGAATGGAGAGAGCCATGCGCCACCGCAAGTCAGGCCGCAAGCTGAACCGGACGCCAAGCCACCGCAAGGCAATGTTCGCCAACATGGCGGCGTCCCTGATTGAACACGAGCAGATCGTCACGACCCTGCCGAAGGCGAAGGAAATTCGTCCGATCGTCGAAAAGCTTGTCACGTTGGGCAAGCGCGGAGATTTGCATGCTCGTCGTCAGGCGATCTCGCGCGTCCGCGATGTCGAAATGGTCCGCAAACTGTTCGACACGATCGCCACCCGTTATGCCGACCGCAATGGCGGCTATCTGCGGATCATGCGCGCCGGATTCCGCAAGGGAGACAATGCGCCGCTGGCAGTAATCGAATTCGTTGACCGCGACGTCGACGCACGCGGCGCCAAAGACCGCGCACGTGTCGAGGCCGAGGCAAGCGAAGAAACGGAAGCAGCGTAAGAACTGCCGTAAATCTGAATTCGAAAAGGCCGGGTTTTTTCCCGGCCTTTTTTTGTGTTCTTAGGATGCAAGGTTTCAGTCAGACCGCGGCTGGGTAATCCACGTAGCCCTCCGGACCGGGCGCATAAAAGAGGTCCGGTTGCGGGTTCGCCAGGTCGACATCGTCGCGCATTCTCTCGACCAGATCCGGATTGGCGATGAACGGCACACCGAAGGACACCAGGTCCGCACCGCCGCGGCCAAGGACAGTCTCTGCGCCATTCTTGTCAAACCCGGAGTTGACCATCAGCGTACCTGAATAGCCACCCCGGATCGCATTGAGCGTTTCATCGGGCAAGCCCTCCTGGCCAAGTACCAGATGGACGTAGACAAGGTTGAGAGCCTCGACCTGTTGGGCCAGCCAGCCATACTGCTCGGCAACCTCTTCATAGGCCGCGTGGTCGTTGAAGGTGCTGTGGGGCGAGAACCGGATGCCCACCCGGTCGGCACCGATGTCATCAGCCACGGCTTTGGCCACCTCTACTACGAATCGCGCGCGTTTCTCGATCGATCCGCCATAGGGGTCGTCCCGCGTGTTGACGTTCGGATTGATGAACTGTTCCAGCAGGTAGCCGTTGGCCGCGTGTAGCTCGACGCCGTCGAAGCCGGCTTCGATGGCGTTGCGCGAAGCCGACACGAACTCACCAATCGTCTGTCGAATATCTTCCTCGGTCATGGCACGCGGTTCCGGATGGGGCTGCATCCCATGCGTATCGGTGAACATTTCCCCAGCCGCGGCAATAGCGCTGGGTGCGACGATTTCTGCGTCTTCCGGCATGTTCGCCGGATGTCCGATGCGCCCAGTATGCATCAGTTGCGCGAAAATTCGGCCACCGGCGTTGTGCACGGCATCGGTGACGCGGCGCCAACCCTCGACCTGCTCGGCACTGAACAGACCGGGTATGCGGGGATATCCGAGCGCATTCGGTGAAGGTGCAGTGCCTTCGGTCACGATAAGACCGGAGGAGGCCCGTTGAGAGTAGTAGTCGGCCATAATCGGTGTCGGAACGTTATCGATCGCCCGGCAACGCGTCATCGGCGCCATCACGACACGGTTTTTCAGGTTCAAGGACCCAAGTTGATGTTGCGAAAAGAGGTTCATCTGGCAGTGCTCCTTTGAAATACCGTAAAGAGATAATCATTGGGTGCATATGGACAATAGCTCAAGATCGGACTAATTGTCCGTATATGCGGACAGTAAAAGATATCAATCTCAATGCCATTACCGCCTTCTTGAGGGTGGCAGAACAACAGAGTTTTCGCGGTGCCGCGAAAACGCTCGGCGTTTCGAAGTCGACCTTGAGTCAGCGCGTCGCTGCTCTTGAGGATCAGCTTGGAGTTCAGCTGTTTTGGCGATCCACCCGTTCCGTTCGTCTGACCGATATCGGCGAGAGCTACTATCGCGCAGTCGAACCTGCCCTGATGGCCATCATGGATGCCGAGCGGCAGCTGAACGACAACCATGATCGACCCCGCGGTAGGCTACGTCTGTCAGCTCCTGTTGAGATGGGTCAATGTGTTCTGGGCAGCGTGTTGGCCAGGTACGCAACGCTCTATCCGGATGTCGACCTGATCGTCGATCTGAGTGACCGAAAAGTCAATCTGATCGAGGAAGGTTTCGATCTCGCGATTCGCGTGGGGCCACTGGATGATTCCAGTCTGATCTGCAGGAAGCTGTCCGTTCTTGGTTCATTGCGATTGTATGCCAGTCCCGATTACCTGAACTCGAACGGAACACCTAAGACGCCCCGCGATCTGGCAAAGCATGATTGTCTGGTCATGACCAGCCAGCAGGAGCCGGTCACTTGGCACCTGGAAGGACCGGAAGGAACCGTCTCTGTGGCGGTCAGGCCACGCTTGGCGGTGGCCAGTTGGGGTATTCTGCGGGAATTGGCCGTAGCAAGCGTTGGAGTAACTCGACTTCCCGAATTAACGGGCATGCACGAAGTTGCGTCGGGACGGCTGGTAGAGATCTTGCCGGAGTGGGCGCCACAGGGTGATGCCTGCTACGCAGTCTACCCGAGTGGCCGAAATCCCTCGGCAGCGCTAAGGGCAATGGTCGCGCTTCTGAGCGAACATCTATCGGACACGCTGGTGAATTGCACGTTTCCGGCTGCCGGGGCATGCGAAGGGAAGGCACCGAACTTCCAATAGGCCTCTGACCGGTCACAGACCCCGCAAACCATCGCGCCGGCGGGCGCGAAATTCGGTTGGTGTATGGCCGCTGAATTCGCGAAAAGCTTTGTTGAATGCGCTGTTTGAGGTGTATCCGACCTGCAGCGCGACCTGAACGACCGGTTCGTCTTCGTTACTGAGAAGCTCGATGGCACGGATCATCCGCAGGCGGCGAAGGCACTGGCTCCAGGTCATGCCAACCTCGTCAGCATAGCGGCGCAAGAGCGTTCGCTCGGACAGATGAGCGGCGCTGGCCACTTCGGGCAGCGAGATATCGCGGTCCAGGTGGGTCTCGGTGTATGCAATCGCCCGCTTCATCGCCTCGCTTCGTCCCATCGGCATCCAGACATCGCTCGGTTGGCGCGCCAGTTCCGTGCAAGTCAAAGCGAGCGCCTGAAAAAAGTGTCGGGCATGATCATCGTAGTGTTCGGACTGCGGCCCCCAGCGTCGGCTGAAGTAGATCATGTCCCGCGCCAGTGCCGTAATTGTGAAGACAACGCTGTCGCTCGGCAGCTCTTCCATGAAGTCGGGGCGGAACAGAACCGAGCAGCATGTCATCGGGTGTCCGATCGTCACAGCCATCTCGGTGCCCGCCGGGATCCATGCCGCGTAGGACGGCGGCAGCAGCCAACGACGGCCGGCGATTTCCAGACTGATCGCGCCCTTGATGCAATACATCAGATAGTGCCGTTCAAAGCTGAGTGTTTCCGTCGGGCTCGGCTCGAATTCCTGGTAGAAGCAGAATGCGGGAAGGTCGTGTTGCGGCATGTTTCGCGGTCAGGGGCTCACATCGGTGACCGTTGTAACAGGAGGCGCGGTCATGATGGGTTTCAGGCCCTCGGCAAGGCGAGCGAATGTTTCGCTTTGGCGATATGCGTCAAATGCCTCCATTGAAGTCCAGCGTTGAACGATCACGATTTTTCCTCCGCCGTCCGTCGCGGCGTAGAGATCATAGCCGGCGCAGCCGTCCATGTCTCTCGCGCCAGAGGCCTGATCTTCGAAAAGCGTCGTCGAAGTGGCTACATCCTTTGGTGCGAAAGTTGCCTCTACGGTCACCAATTTCATGACTGATCTTCCTTTGGTGCAGATGCGATATATCCGGCGCTCAGCCGGCTTGGCGGCCCTGACGAGAAAGCGAAGGTCTCGATGCTCTCGAACCCTGCCTGGTCGAGCAAGTCGCGCATTTCGTGTGGTCGATAGGCCCGATTTTTCCAGCGAAGCCTGACAAGCGCCGTGCACCAATGCGGCTTGCTGACTGCCAGGACAACAAGGCCACCCGGCGCCAGCACTGAACGCAAGTCGGCAAGAGCAGCAGCTGCATCGTCGATATGTTCGATCAAATGGGCACTCAGCACGACATCGTAGCGTTTCCGGCGTTGCGTCAGCGTCCTGACGTCGCAACAGATCTGGTTGCAAGCCATGCCTTCGGCAGCCATCGTCTGCGCACCCTTGGCCAGCATCTCGCCGGACAGATCGAGCAGGTCGAACTCTGCGTGACCGATCTGTCGTGCAAACGCGACGGAGAAGCCGGCGGTTCCGGATCCGGCATCGAGCACACGAAGCGGTTGATCGGTCTTCGGCAGGCGGTCGGCTGCGTCCGCCAACAGATCGCTATAGGCTTCGAGAAATCCAAATTTGCTGATAGTTCGGTGCCAGGTCGTCGCGGCGCGGTCGTAGGCTGAGGTTAGGGCCGGAACTGTGGGCGTTCCGGTCGCGAAGATCGTTCGCATATGTCAAATCCTTTGTGGATGGGCTTGTTCAGGACCATAGGACAAGGCCAATGGTTCCGCGCGCGCCAGTTGGCCAACGATTGGCTCCAAACCGCCAAATTGATCAGAATCGAATGGAAGGGGGGCGAAATGCCGACCTGCGCACGGTCCAATTGATCCACAGGCGGTCGAACCTTATTTAATGGCAACGCGGCGGATGCCTTACCCAGACCTTTTTGCTAGGTCAATTCCGCAATAAAGTACGGATTCGAACGGAGAATCGGAATGCGCGGTCGATTGATTGTCGGAATTGTGGCTGTTGCGGCCATTGTGTTCAGCGTAGCTGCATTTGGGGCACAGGATGCCTCACCGACCGAACAGATGCGTGGCATCATCTCCGATATCCTGGGCTCCGGTGACAAACGTCAGACAGCGCCTGAAATCAGGCGAGCCGCACCACAAACGCAAGCCCAGCTGCAATATTCCTTCGCACCTCTGGTCAAGAGCGCTGCGCCAGCGGTGGTCAACGTCTATGCCGAGCGCATGGTGCGCCAGCGTTCACCCTTTGGCGGCGATCCATTCTTCGAGCGGTTCTTCGGTCAACAGATGCCGGGGCGCTCTCGTAAACAGTCGTCGCTGGGCTCCGGCGTTATCGTCGACCCGTCCGGTATCATCGTTACCAACAATCACGTCATCGATGGCGCTGATGAGATCAAGATCGCCTTCGCCGATGGTCGGGAGTTGGAGAGTCGCGTTATTCTCAAGGACCAACGGGTCGACTTGGCGATACTCAAGGTCGATGGTGATGAGCCGTTTGCAGCATTGGACTACAGCGACTCCGACCGCCTCGAGGTCGGCGACATAGTGCTCGCGATAGGCAATCCCTTCGGTGTTGGCCAAACGGTCACCAGCGGTATTGTCTCGGCACTTGCCCGCAATCGAGTTGGCGTGTCCGACTTCGGCTTCTTCATTCAGACAGATGCGGCTATCAACCCCGGCAACTCCGGCGGCGCGCTCGTTGACATGAACGGTCGGCTTGTAGGCATTAACACCGCAATTTTCTCGCGCTCGGGCGGCTCCAACGGCATCGGTTTCGCAATTCCTGCCAACATGGTGCGGGCTGTTGTAGATGCCGCCAAGAGCGGTGATGAACGGTTCAGCAGGCCCTATATCGGTGCCAGCTTTTCTCCCGTCACGTCGGACATGGCCGAGGCCTTGGGGATGAAACAGGCGTTTGGAGCCATTGTGACGGCGGTGGTCAATGGCGGACCTGCTCACACCGGAGGGCTCAAGGTCGGCGACATCGTGTTACGCATGAACGGCAAATCGGTTCAACACCCGGATGCGCTTGGCTACCGGCTTGCCACGTCGGCTGTGGGGTCCTATGCCGAGTTCGAGGTGGTTTCGCGGTCGAAGGTCAGAACGATCTCCATCAAGCTGGCGCCACCGAAGAAACGCACGCCTGCCGAAGAAATCCGCATCACGGGCGACAGTCCGTTCGCCGGTGCGCTGGTTACCGATCTCGGACCGCAGCTTGCCGAGGAGATGCGTATTCCGACCCGTGCGCGCGGTGTCGTTGTCCTCGATGTGCAAAGAGGCTCACCGGCCAATCGTTATGGGCTGCGCCCGCGCGACATCATCGTGGCCATCAATGGCGAGACCGTCACGTCGAGCAACAAGTTGATGGATCTGGTCGCTGGCGATCCAGGGTTCTGGCGCTTTGAGATTGCCCGAAACGGCCGACGTTTACGACAGATCGTGCGATGAGCGATCTGTTTGCATCCATTGCTGAGGAAGCGGCTGAAAATGCCCGTCCTTTGGCCGACCGGATGCGACCGACATCGCTTGCGGAAATCACCGGACAACCACACCTGACGGGACCTGATGGTGTAATAAGCCGGATGATCGCGACCGGTAGCCTTGGCTCGATGGTTTTTTGGGGGCCTCCCGGCACTGGCAAGACCACACTGGCGCGCCTGCTGGCCGGCGAAACCGATCTTGCTTTCGAGCAGCTGTCGGCGATCTTCTCTGGTGTCGCCGATTTGAAGAAAGCGTTTGAAGCAGCCCGTGCCCGTCGCATGTCAGGACGCCAGACGCTGCTCTTCGTCGATGAGATCCACCGTTTCAATCGGGCGCAGCAGGACAGTTTCCTGCCAGTCATGGAAGACGGAACTGTCATTCTAGTCGGTGCAACGACTGAAAATCCGTCATTCGAACTCAACGCGGCCCTGCTGTCCCGTGCCAGGGTTCTCACATTCAAGCCGCACGACGAGGACAGCCTCAGCACATTGTTGCAGCGCGCCGAGGAATTGGAGGGCAGGGTCCTGCCGGTGAGCGACGAGGCACGCCGCAGTCTCTTTCGCATGGCGGACGGCGACGGGCGAGCGGTTTTGACGCTCGCGGAAGAGGTTTGGCGCGCGGCAAGGGAAGGCGAGGTCTTTGACGCCGAAGCCCTTCAAGAACTGGTTCAACGCCGGGCACCGGTGTACGACAAAGGTCAGGACGGACACTACAATCTGATCTCGGCGCTTCATAAAGCCGTACGCGGTTCGGACCCCGATGCCGCGCTCTATTATCTCTGTCGAATGTTTGACGCTGGAGAAGATCCACTCTATCTGGGCCGCCGCTTGGTCCGCATGGCGTCAGAGGACATCGGGCTTGCCGACCCCCAGGCGCTGGTGATCACAAATGCGGCCAAGGACGCGTACGACTATCTTGGTTCACCAGAGGGTGAGCTCGCCTTGGCACAGGCTTGCGTTTATCTGGCAACCGCACCCAAATCCAACGCCGTTTACAACGCTTTCAAGGCGGCATCGAGAGCTGCAAAGGAAAACGGTTCTCTTTTGCCGCCGAAACACATCCTTAACGCTCCGACCAGACTCATGAAGGACGAAGGGTATGGAAAGGGCTATGAGTATGATCATGACGCGCCGGACGCGTTTTCCGGTCAGGACTATTTTCCGGAAAAGATGGGTCGGCGCTCTTTCTACTCGCCTCCGGAGCGCGGGTTTGAAAGAGAGCTGAAGAAGCGACTGGATTATTGGTCGAAACTGCGCGCGGAACGACAAAGTGACGACAATGGCGATTGATACGGGTGGCGCATGAGAGCAATCGCGGTCCTGGGAGCAGGCGCAATCGGGTGTTTCGTTGGAGGAATGCTGCGAGCAGCTGGAAACCAGGTGGTCTTTGTTGGCCGCCAGGGCACGATCGAGACGCTCGAGAAGCATGGCCTGACTCTGACGCAACTGGATGGCCCCAAGCGCACCGTTAATTCGGATCAGCTTGAGGCGACGGCTGACGCCGCCGCCATGGCCCAATGCGACCTGGTGCTCGTTTGCGTGAAATCGCACGACACGGAACGTGCGGCTCGACAGATTGCCGAACATTGCTCACCCGCGACCACCATCGTCAGCCTTCAGAATGGCGTCGCCAACGCGAGGGTTCTCGGCAGCTTCCTCGGGACGCGACCGATTGCTGCCGGCATGGTTCAATTCAATGTCGTCGTTGGGGGCGAGGGGCGGTTCCACCGGGCCACGCAAGGTGGCGTCATCATGAAGGACACGATCGCAACCCGTGCGTTGCGTGATGCCCTGAATGCTTCCGGGATATCCGCAGAGGTTCACTCTGACATGCAGGCGGTGCTGTGGACCAAACTGCTGCTCAATCTCAACAATGCCCTGAACGTTCTCTCGGATGTGCCGCTGGTTGAACAACTATCGGACAGGTCGTATCGCAGAGTCTTCGCATCAATGGTCGAAGAGGCCTTGGTCGCCATGCGCACCGCGCGCATATCACCCGTACCGATCGGCAGAATACGCCCACGCGCCATACCCTACATATTGCGGCTGCCCAACTGGGCGTTCACGCTGATTGCCCGAAATCTGCTGGCAATGGACCCATCGGCCCGCTCGTCCATGTGGGAGGACATGCAGGCCGGCCGTCAGCCGGAAGTGGATTACCTCAATGGCGCGGTCGTCGACCTTGCCAACCAGGTTGGTACATCCGCTCGCACCAACGAAACAGTCATTGAGCTGGTGAAGAGTGCTTTTGAGGCTGGTCATTCGCCCCGGCTATCGGGGACAGACCTGCTGAAGCGCGTGCAGGCGTCATAGGATGCAGGCATTCGGCCGCATTGGGCTTCCAAGTGTGGTCAAAACCGACTAAACGCTTGCCCATGATACACCTGCTCTACGTCGCTCTGGGAGGCGCTGTCGGCGCTTCGTTGCGCCATCTTGTCAATCTGGCGAGCCTGCGCCTTATGGGGCCGAATTTTCCTTGGGGAACGATAACGGTCAACGTCATCGGCTCCTTTGCCATGGGGCTTTTCGTGGAGATGCTGGTCCGCAAGATGGGCGGTAGTCAGGAATTGCGCCTGTTCGTGGCCACGGGTCTCCTGGGCGGGTTCACAACCTTCTCCGCCTTCTCCCTGGACGTTGCCAGTCTTTGGGATCGGGGCGCGGCCACGATGACCTTTGCCTATGTCGCCGGCAGCGTCGTGCTGTCCATCGCAGCGCTGTTTGCAGGCCTGGCGATTGCCCGGGCCACTTTTTGAAAGCGAAGACTATGGCCGGTGTTGAACAGCGAACCGTAGACAGTGACGAATCCGGCATGCGCCTGGATCGCTGGTTCAAGGCCCATTTCCCGGGGCTTGGTTTCGGCAAACTCCAAAAACTGCTGCGCTCGGGCCAGATCCGGGTGGATGGTGGCCGGGCAAAATCTGACACACGTGTTCAGGCCGGTCAGAAAATCCGTATCCCACCGCTTGGAACTGACGAAAAGCAGGGCGCCGCCGGGAATGCACCCCGACGATTGTCCGGCGGAGATGCTGAACAGCTGTCGCAGATGCTGCTCTACGAAGATCCCAAGGTTTTTGTCTTCAACAAACCCGCCGGACTGGCCGTGCAGGGCGGTTCCGGTATTTCCCGCCACATGGATTCCATGCTCGAAGCCTGGCGCAACAAAAAGGGCGAGAAGCCGCGGCTTGTTCACAGGCTTGATCGAGAAACCTCCGGTGTTCTCGTCGTAGCCCGAACGAGGGGCGCCGCTCAGGCGTTGACGGCGGCGTTCCGGGAAAGAACGACCAAAAAGACCTATTGGGCGTTGGTCAAAGGCGTGCCTGCGCCGCAGGAAGGGCGCATTTCGACCTGGCTTGTAAAGGAACAGACTCCGGACGGTGATCGCATGCGGGTTTGCAAACACGGTGAACCGGACGCTGACCACGCGGTTTCCTATTACCGGGTGCTTGAGCAGGCCGGACAGGATCTGACCTGGCTCGAGATGGAACCCTATACCGGACGCACCCATCAGCTGAGGGTCCATGCCGCGTACAAGGGCTGTCCGATCCTGGGCGATCCGAAATATTTCGAGGCCGACCACAACTGGCATTTTCCCGGAGGCATGCAAAAGCGTCTGCATCTGCATGCCCGCCACATCTCTATTCCAGCACCGGGTGGTGGTCGTATCGACGTCACAGCGCCTCTGCCACAGCACATGGTGCAAAGCTGGAACCTCTTGGGTTTCGACAAGGATCCCGAACAATGAAACTTGTGCTGTTCGATTGCGATGGAACGCTGGTCGACAGCGCTGCGGTCATTCATGCCTGTATAGAGCGGACTTTTGTCGAAGCCGGACATCCCGTGCCGGATCTGGCACGAACAAAGTCTATCATCGGGCTGACGCTGGAAACGGCACTGTCCCGGTTACTCGAACGCGAAATTGACCATTCGGTGTCCGAACTGGCTGGCCTCTACAGGCAGCACAGCGCAACTATGCGGGCCGATCCGACCGTCAATGAACCTTTCTTTGACGGCGTTCGAGAAATCGTCGACACATTGACGGGTGAGGATGAAATCCTGCTCGGAGTGGTGACAGGCAAGTCGCGACGCCCCCTCGACAATCTGATTGAGAAGCATGGACTGAAGTCGGCCATTGTCACAAGTCGAACCGCCGACGAGTGTCCGTCAAAACCGCATCCGGCGATGGTGCTTGAGTGCTGCGCAGAAACTGGTGTTCGTCCCGGGCAAACAATCGTTGTCGGCGATGCCATCTACGATATGCAGATGGCGCGCGCTGCCGGGGCGAGCGCTGTCGGTGTATCATGGGGATACGCCGGCACTGATGCACTGTTCGAAGCTGGCGCCCATCATGTGGTTGATGAACCGCAGGCCCTTCTTCCGCTGGTGATGAACAGGAACCAAAGAGATGCGTGATATTTTCAACGACCTTGGCGACATGTTGAGTGATGACGATCCGGTCCGCCGGGCGCAGATCAAATCCCGGCGGCCATTGCCAAAACGGTTTTACGAGACCGCGAGCGTGGCGGCGATCGACGAATGGTTTGCTGTTCAACTCGATGGCAAACCCATTCTCACGCCGGCGCGAAACCGGCTGTCGTTGCCGACCCGCGCACTGGCAGAATTGATCGCGAGCGAATGGAACGCTCAGGAAGAGGATATCGATCCGGTTTCGATGCCGGTCACGCGCATCGTGAATACAGCGCTGGATGGTGTGGCGCTCGATCCACAGGCCGTCAAGGAAGATATCTTGCGCTTTGCGGGAACAGACTTGCTTTGCTACCGGGCAGATGGACCGGACGCGCTGGTCCTCCGGCAGGCTGAAAGTTGGGACCCGGTATTGGAGTGGGCGCATGTTGCGCTGAACGCGCGGTTTGTACTGGCGGAAGGCATTGTTCATGTGACCCAACCCAAGGAAACGATTGCCGCGCTCGGTGCGCACCTTGCGGCTTATGACAGCCCCATCGTGCTCGCCGGTTTGCACAGCATGACAACGCTTACCGGATCTGCGTTGCTGGCGCTGGCGACCGCTCAGGAGGAGATCGGTGCTGACGAGGCGTGGCAGGCGGCCCATGTGGATGAGGATTGGAATGCCGACCAATGGGGCTCGGACTCACAGGCCCAGGCGCGAAGAACTCACAGGTGGGGAGAGATGCAAGCGGCTGATCAGGCGGTGCGGGCCATCCTGCATGATTGACCGCGCCTCGCGCCTCCATCACGTAACAACGAGCGAGCCCACCGAAAGAGGAAACCGGCAGGCCCGCGTGCTAGAAACTTGGGCTTTTGTCAGATGGATGAACCCTTGAGTTTCGACAGGCGAACGCCGTTGATCCGGTACTGGCCGTCGTCCTGCCGTTCCAGGACATAGACAGCCCGCCAGTTCTTGCCTTTCGGACCTGTAATCAGAAGTTCCTGGGCGATTGTTGCCCCGTCCGTTTCACTCAAAGCACGGCCAAAAGCGTAGTTACCGGGCCTGTAAACCGGCGCGTATCTGCGTTTGACCATTTCGATGAAACGTTGCGGTTCAGGAAAGGTCTTTTTGATGCCGGGCGCAGCCAGGGAATAGGCTGAGTCAACATCGTCGTTCAAAAACGCGACGATCTGGTCCTCAATGACCGCTCTTGCCGTGGCCAGGTTGTCTTCCGCATAAGAGGACGTGGTCATCAACAAGCCGACTAAGAGGCATACTACGAGTCTACGCATGGATACATCCTCCTTTCTTACTCCCTTAGATAGGTACTGAGGGAAAAACTGGAAGTGCACTTGCGTCTCACGTTTTCATGACTGGAGACGAATCGACCATAACAGATTCGTCACAAATTGGTCACAAAATGAACAAACGCGTTGATGCTGGTCGAAATTCTATTTTGATAACAGAGACTTAAGCGGATTTCTCCGGAGACGGTTGCCTGAGCATTTTGTACGTTCCAGTGGCCGTCGCGATTGTAGTGCCGTCTTCAGCGCTCAGGACGGCATCTGTGAAGACGATGCGTTTTCCGCCCCCGGTTAGTCTGGCCGTAGCAGTGACACGACCGGTTTGCGCGCGTGCCAGGTAGTTCACCGTCAATGAAACGGTCGTCACCGGAAGCACTACGTCGTCACCATCGCGAATGCTTGCAGTGTAACCGCATACAGCGTCCAAAAGGGTTGCGGCGATGCCGCCGTGCAAGCCGTCATTGCGATTGATGTGACCCTCATGCAGGTCGAGAATCACGCGAGCTTGACCGTTTTCGATCTGCACCACATAGCCGATTGTAGACTGCGCTCCGGTGCTGTTGGCAATCTCCTGCATGAAGCCTCAAGCGGCCCTCGACAACTCTACAAACCGCTCGGTGTGGTAGTCGACATCGCCAAACTGGTGATCGATCATGATGAGTCGCTTGGCGAAATGCGCCAGGGCGTATTCCCAGGTCATGCCGATTCCGCCATGCATCTGGATTGCTTCCTCCGCCACCAGACGACCAACCCTCCCAGCCAGTGCTTTGGCAGTGGAAACTGCTTTTTCGCGTTCGGTGCGCGACAGATCGAGACGCCCGGCCGCGTTGATCGTGGCTGACCGTGCCTGTTCGATTTCCATCAGAACCGTCGCCATGCGATGCTGCAGAGCTTGAAATTTCCCGATTGGAACACCGAACTGCTTTCGGGTGTTGAGGTATTCCAGCGTCATGTCGCGGCAAACCTCCATCAGACCGATGGCCTCTGACGCAAGCGCAACATTGGCGCGGGCTATGGCGTGTTCAATGGCAGGGTAGGCGGCACCTGCTTCTCCGAGCAGTGCACCCGCCGGCAACATTGCATCGTCGAGGACGACTTCTGCTGCGTGCAAACCGTCGATAGTCGGATAGCCGCGAATGGAAACGCCATCCTGCCCGGCAGGAACGAGGAAAGCCGAGATGCCGCTTTCGTCGAACTCATTGCCGGCTGTTCTTGCTGTCACCACCAGGTTGTCAGCGCTGTCGCCGTTGAGGACCACGGCCTTGCGTCCGTTGAGTTGCCAACCACCGTCTGACTGTTCGGCACGTGTTATGACGCAAGACTGGTCATACCGGCTGTCCGGTTCGCCATGGGCCAAAGCGAGCAGTGAATTGCCTGCTATGACGTCGGCAAGGATCTGTTTTTGCTCGTCATTGCCAAGGTCCGCAACGATTCCGCCTCCTAGGATGGCGGACGCCAGAAATGGCTCCACCACCAGTCCCCGACCGAGTTCTTCGAACAGAACGCTGATGTCGAATCCGCCGCCACCGAAGCCACCATCGGCTTCGGAAAAGAGGGCGCCGATCAGACCAAGTTCGGCAAACCGGCTCCACATTTCGCGCGAAAATCCCTCCGACGATTCGGCCGCCGCGTGGCGCACATCGAGAGCGTAATTGTCGGCGACGAACCGAGCGACCATGTCTTTCAGCATGGCGCGGTCTTCGGTGTGATTGAAGTCCATTTTCCCTAAAGTCCCATCATCGTTTTGCTGATAATGCCACGCTGGATTTCGTTGGAACCGCCGTAGATCGAAATCTTGCGGTTGTTGAAATACTCCTGGGACACAGGTGCCGCATAGTCCGGTCCGATTGGCTCCTCGTTGTAGCCCGTATCCAACGCCTCCGAGACAAAGGGCATGGCATAGGGACCGAGGGCGCGGCGTGTCAGGTCGTTGATCGCCTGGCGGATTTCCGTGCCCTTGATTTTCAGCATCGAACTCATCGGACCTGCGCTGGCGACGCTGTCGGGTGACGACAGCAGCCGCAGATTGGTGGTCGACATGGCATCGAGATCCATCTCGATCTGTGCCAATCGAGCGGCAAACAATGGGTCCTCCATCAGCGGTTTGCCACGGTGTTTCTGGCGCGCGCCGATGTACTTGAGATGGGTCAGGGACTCTTTGTTGGCGCCTACATTGGCGATATTCGTGCGCTCATGCGTCAACAGGTATTTGGCGTAGGTCCAGCCCTTGTTTTCCTCGCCAACCAGGTTTGAGACCGGCACTCGGACGTTGTCAAAAAAGACCTCGTTGACCTCGTGGGTGCCTTCCAGAAGGATAATCGGCCGAACCGTGACACCCGGCGTATCCATATCGATCAACAGAAACGAAATGCCTTCCTGTCGTTTGCCTTCGCTCGACGTGCGAACGAGGCAGAAGATCTTGTTGGCGTATTGCCCCAGTGTGGTCCAGGTTTTTTGGCCGTTGACGACATAGTGGTCACCATCCCGTTCAGCCTTCGTTTTCAATGATGCAAGGTCGGAACCGGACCCCGGCTCGGAATATCCCTGGCACCACCAGTCGGAACCATCGAGAATGCGCGGCAGAATGGTTCGTTTCTGTTCCTCTGAACCGTACTTCATCAGCACTGGCGCCAGCATCTTGAGACCGAACGGCACGGTTCTCGGCGCACCGGCCGCAAAACATTCGTCTTCGAAGATTTGTCTTTGTATGGCGTTCCATCCGGTGCCGCCGTATTCGACCGGCCAGGATTCGGCGAGCCAACCCTGTTTGTTCAAAATAGCGTGCCAGGTCTCCAGATCGTTCTTGGTGAGACGCTTTCCGCTCTTCACCTTGTCGGAAAGCGCTGGTGGCAATTCGGCTTCGAGAAACGAACGGACTTCGTCCCGGAAGGCCAGTTCTTCGGTGCTGAAATTGAGATCCATGATCCGCTCCTTCGGTCGCCGGACTAGAAGATTTCGAACAGACCGGCGGCTCCCTGGCCACCACCGACGCACATCGTGACGACAGCGTGTTTGACGCCTCGCCGTTTGGCCTCATACATGACGTGCCCGACCTGCCGGGCTCCCGTCATGCCGTAGGGGTGGCCGATTGAAATCGACCCGCCGTTGACGTTGAGAATCTCGTCAGGGATGCCGAGCTTGTCCCGACAATAGAGAACCTGGCTGGCGAAAGCCTCGTTGAGCTCCCAAAGGCCGATATCGTCCATCTTCAGCCCGACCCGCTCCAGCAAACGCGGTACTGCGAACACTGGTCCGATGCCCATTTCATCAGGCTCGCAGCCGGCGACGACAAAGCCACGAAACGCCCCCATTGGCTCGATATTGCGCTTTTCCGCCTCTCCGGCCTCCATTAGGACGCAGGCTGACGCGCCGTCCGACAGCTGAGAAGCGTTTCCGGCGGTGATGTACTTGTCCGGACCGCGAACCGGTTCGAGTTTCTGCAACCCTTCCAATGTGGTCGTCGGGCGATTGCATTCGTCCTTGTTGATGGTGACTTCGTGTTGCGAGATATCACCGGTTTCCTTGTCCTTTACGGCCATTGTCGTGGTGAACGGAATGATTTCGTCCGAATACCGGCCCGCCTCCTGAGCCGCGGCTGTGCGTTGTTGCGAAGAAAGGGCATACTCATCCTGAGCCTGCCGCGAGATGTCGTAGCGCTCGGCAACGATGTCCGCCGTATCAATCATCGGAAGATAGATCGCCGGCTTGTTTTCAAGGATCCACGGGCTTTGCGCCATATAAGTGTTGGCATGCCCCTGAGCGAGCGTGATGGACTCAATTCCGCCCGCAAGCATGGCAGGGGATCCCTGTTGGGTAATTGCGTGTGAGGCGAGCGCGACCGCCTGCAGTCCAGACGAACAGAACCGGTTGACGGTCAACCCAGTGGTTGTCACGGGCAGTCCAGCGCGTGTGGCGATTTGACGAGCAATGTTACCGCCCGTCGCTCCCTCTGGAAGACCGCAGCCGATAATGGCGTCCTCTATCAGGTCCGGATCGACACCTGATCGTTCAACGGCGGCTGCTGCGGCAGCGCCGCCAAATTCGGCACCATGGGTGATATTGAGTCCGCCACGAAACGCCTTGGTAATGGCGGTTCTGGCGGTGGAGACGATAACGGCTTCGCGCATGGTGCTGTCCTCAGGCTTGAGCTTTTTTGTTCAGGCTGTCGAAATTCTCGCCGCGTTCGACCAGGTCGACAAGCAATTGGGCCGGTTTCCAAAATTCGGGATCCTCGGCTTGAAACGAACGAATATCGCCGAGAATTGTGTCGAGACCCTGCATATCGGCATATTTCAACGGCCCGCCGCGCCAGCGCGGGTGGCCGTAGCCATAGATCATCGTGATATCGACATCGAGTGGACGCAGGGCAATGCCTTCTTCCACCACGCGAGCACCCTCATTGATCATGGCGGCCATGTAGCGCTTCATGATTGCCTCTTCGTCCAAAGGCTTCGGCGTGATGCCCTTTTCCGCCCGCACCTGGTCGATGATCTCCAGGACTTCAGGGTCTGGCTTGCCGACGCGGCTGCCACCCTCATAGATGTAAAAACCTCGTCCGGTTTTTTGGCCGAAACGGCCGAGCTCGGCAATCCGGTCCATGTAGTCGGCAGCATAGCGGCCTTTCCAGCCTTCAGCCTTTTTGCGTTTGCGGTTGGCGAGGCCAATGTCGAGGCCGGCCAGGTCACCCATTTGGTTGGGTCCCATCGGATAGCCGAAATTCACCACGGCCTTGTCGATGTCGTATGGGCTGGTGCCGTCTTCGACCAGGTAAGCCGCCAGGGTCAGATAGCGTTCGAGGATACGGTTGCCAATGAAGCCGTCACAGACACCTGCACGCACGCCGACCTTTTTCAGTTTCTTGGCGAGCGCAAAGCCCGTGGCGGTCACGTCCGGGTGCGTCTTGTCGGCGACGACGATTTCAAGCAGCCGCATGACATGTGCCGGCGAAAAGAAATGAAGGCCAAGGACCCGGTCGGGACGACCGGTTACGGAGGCGATTTCGTTCACATTCAGATAGGACGTGTTGCTGGCGAGCACGGACCCCGGCTTGGCATGTCGATCGATCTCGGCAAACAGCTCCTTCTTGACACCCATGTCCTCGAAGGCCGCTTCGATCACGATATCGGCGGTGGAAACATCCGAAATGTTGGCGCTGACGCTGTAAAGCTCGTTGGCCAGTTTATCGCGATGGGCCTGGTCGAATTTTCCGCGCCGCACTCCATCATCCAGGATTTTCTCGACATTGGCACGGCCGCGTGCGGCACTTTCTTCGTCCCTCTCGATCATCGTCACTGGCATGCCGGCAAACAGCATGGAGACGGTTATACCCGATCCCATCGTTCCGCCGCCGATGACGGCTGCCCGATCCAACGCACCCGCGGTGCCGGTTTTGAGCTCGGGCACTTTCGCCACCTCGCGGTCGGCGAAGAACACATGGATCATCGCTTCCCGCTGTGGCGTGTTCATCATTTCGAGGTAGAGTTCGCGTTCGCGTTTCAGGCCCTCGGCGAATGGTAGTTCCGCTGCCGCAATCACTGCTTCGGCGCCATGCGAAGGCGAGAGTTGACCTTTTGCCTTCTTTTTCACATCGGCGCGGATGCGGTCGAACAACTCGGTGTTTCCCCGAGCCGCTTCTACCTTTTCATTCAGCTCGCTGGTGCGTCGAACTCCCTTGTTGCCCTCGAGAACTGCACGAGCAAAAGCGATTCCGGCCTCGCGTGGATCCGAGCCGGGATCGATGGCATCGACTACTCCAAGGGCCAAAGCCTCTTTGGCTGCAACGTGCCGGCCGCTAGCCACCATTTCCGCCGCCGCTTCGACGCCGGTCAGCCGTGGCAGGCGTTGTGTGCCACCAGCCCCCGGCAGCAGGCCAAGATGGACTTCCGGAAGACCGACCCGCGCCGATCCGAGTGCGACACGGTAGTGACAGGAGAGGGCGGTTTCGAGCCCCCCGCCCAGCGCCGTTCCGTGGATGGCGCAGACAATGGGTTTGTCGATCGCTTCGATATGGTTGACCACTTCCGGCAGCATCGGTCCCTGCATCGGTTTGCCGAATTCCCGGATATCGGCACCGGCAATGAACGTCCGACCTGCACCGACCAGTACTGCGACATCTGCATCGGCATCTGCAGCGAACTGGTCGGCCGCGCGAACCAGACCTTCCCGCACCGCATGACTGGCCGCATTCACCGGTGGATTGTTGACGGTAATGACGGCAATTCCGCCAGCCGGATCAGACAGACGCTCATAGGTCACTGCTTCGGACATGAAAACTCCAATGGTCACAAGTATCTGGTGCCTAAGGGGGAAGGCGCGAAAAGAAAGCCGCGGAGGCGCCGGCGGACCGGCGCCTCCTGGATTATCACTCCACGACTTCACCCACGACGGCCCAGTTGCCGTCCTGGATTTGCGAGATGATGATGGCGTCGCCGCCCTGGTGGTCAGTTGCACTGTAATCGATCTTCACGCCGGTGATGGGATCGACAAAGTCCAGGCTTTCCATGGCTTTGATGAAGCTCTCTGAGGTTAGGTCCGGCCCAGCTGCTTCCAGTGCCATCACCAGGTTTTCTGCCGAAGAGCGTCCCAGAAGGGCGCCGGTACCAGGGAACTCACCAAACTCGGCTTCGTAGTCCTTGACCCATTTCTGGACATGCGGATCGTCCATGCGCGTCGTGAGATCAGGCCAACCGGAGGCGGCATAGAAGCCATTCGTCACCCCGCCCGGGACTTTTGCCACTGCGGTATGGAAAGAAGCCGATGAACCGATGAAGTTCACGCTGTCCCAGCCCATCTTTTTGGCCGTTCCCAAAACAGTGATCGTTTGCCGGATGCCAAGCGCCGTCGCTATCGTGTCGCAACCGGCATCTTTCAGCTTTGTCAGCGATCCAATGAAGTCAAGTTCATCAGGCTTGTGGGTCGTTTCAGCCTTGAACTCAATCCCGAGCGCTTCCGCGCCAGCCTTGGCGCCTTCCTGGATTTCCTTGCCGAAGTCGGTTGGCAAATACATGGCACAGATGGCTTTCGCATCTTGATTGCCATTGAGGAATTCAACCCCCGCGACCATCTGATCGTAGTAGGATGAGAACCCGGCAAACTTGTACGGTGCAAACGGCTCATTCATTTGGCGGGCGGCCGACAGCGGACCGACATTGGCAACGCCTTTGCGCTCTAGCAGCGGAAAGCTGGCGATGTTCATGGGCGTGCCCAGCGACAACAGCATCACGAACACCTTGTCGGAGTTCACGAGCTTGTTGAGGTTCTGCATGGCCTTCGGCATCTGGTAGGCGTGATCTTCAGCAATCAGTTTCAGCTGCCGTCCATGGACGCCACCAGCGGCATTGACCTGGTCGAAGTACTGCTTAGCTGCACCGACCGCGGGCGCACCAAAGGCGGCAAAAATGCCTGACAGGTCATTGTTGGACCCGATTACGATTTCCGTGTCGGACACGCCCTGTGTCTGGGCTTGCACCCCGGTCAGCAGAGCGGCCGACAACGCCAGGGTCGCTGCCGTGGTTTTCAATATTTGCTTCATGTCTTTCCTCCTTGAATTGGATGCACACGCCTCACGCGTACATTTGATCAATCAGCGCTTTGTGTTTCTGCTCCACAAAGCTGCGCTTAAGCTTCATGGTAGCGGTTAGCTCGTCGTCCTCCGCTGTCAGGAGCACATCAATGAGGCGAAATGCCTTGATTTGCTCCACCCGGGCAAATTCCGAATTCACCTTTGCGATTTCGTCCTCAATCAGCTCCTGGACCTCGGATGTCGCGCAAAGCGAAGCGAAATCTCCAAACGGAACCCGGCGGTCCTGCGCAAATTTTTCAACATTTTCCTGATCGATCATGACCAGGCAGGACAGGAACTTGCGCTTGTCGCCGATAATCACCGCATCCGATATATAGGGCGAGAACTTCAATCTGTTCTCGATTTCGGCGGGTGTGATGTTCTTGCCGCCGGCCGTGATGATGATGTCCTTGAGGCGGCCTGTGATGGTCAGATAGCCGGAGTTATCGATCATGCCGACATCGCCGGTCTTCAGCCATCCATCGGACGTAATCGTTTCTTCGGTCTTTTCCGGCTTGTTCCAATAGCCCTGAAAAACATTGGCCGCGCGGTATTGGATTTCGTTGCCGTCCCCGATCCGCAACTCGCCCCCCTCGACGACACGGCCGACGGTGCCCACCTTGTTGTTGTCGAATGCGTTGAGCGAAATGATCCCGGCACTCTCGCTCATGCCGTAGCCTTCGAAAATGTAGATACCGATCGCCCTGTACCAGCGCAGCAGGTCCGGCGAAATCGGAGCTGCGCCCGTCGTGCCCCGGCGTAATCGATCGATCCCGATCATGCGTCGGATGTTCTTCAGAACCACAACATCCCAGAAACGGTACTGTAGACGGGTGAGGAAGGACGAAGATCGACCCTCTTCTTCGTCATCCGCGATTTTCATTCCGCTGGCGAGTGCCCGGCTGTATGCCCAACGGCCGAACGGAGTTGCATCTCCAACCATGATGGAAATTCGGGAATAGACCTTCTCCCAAACCCGCGGAACCGCGGTGAAGACGTGCGGGCTGACTTCCTGAACATTGTCGAAGACCGTTTCGGGGCTCTCGGCGAAATTGACGGTTGATCGTGCGGCAATCGGCTGAAAAACAGAAATGAACCGTTCCAGAATGTGGCAAAGCGGTAGGAAGCAAACCTGTTCATCGGTTTCGAAAACCGGAAGCATCGCGCCGCCCGACGACAGCGAAAACATGATGTTCTGGTGCGAGATCATCGCACCTTTGGGCGATCCGGTTGTGCCCGATGTGTAGACAAGAATGGCCGTGTCCTCGGGCTTCGATTTGGCAATCTCGGCGTCGAACAATCCGGGGTGCTTCTTCTCGTGCACTCGGCCGAGATCGTAAAGCTCCTCGACGAACATCACCATGTCGTCGTGATAATCGTGCAGACCCTCCCGTTCGAACACGATGACCTTGGTAAGTCCCGGCATCTCGTCCCGAACCTCGAGAAACTTGTCGAGTTGTTCGTCGTTTTCGAGGAACAGGATTCGGCTTTCGGAATCGTTGACGAGATAGGCCAGTTGTTTGGCTGAATCGGTAGTGTAGATGCCCGATGTAATGCCGCCGAGGCATTGCACCGCCAAATCGGTGTAAACCCACTCTTTGTTGTCTTCCGACAGGATTGAGACCACATCGCCGCGACGCAGCCCGAGAGCGGTCAGGCCATGGCCAATGAGCATTGCATGCTCATAGAAATCCCACCAGGAATAGGAAAGCCAGATCCCGTAGTCCTTTTCGCGATGCGCCGTCCGGTTTCCGAGTTCCTTGCAGCGCTGCAAGAACAGCTTCACCAGCGTGTCGCAACCATCAATAAAGTAGGGCCCTTTCGTCAGGTCGGCATTCACGCTGATGCCGTTCATCATCTGCTGCGGTGGGATCCTCTCCATGTTGCCCATTGCCGTTCCTCCCGTTTGACCCTAGCGCCAGGTTTTTCTCTGCTTCCAGCGTCTTTGACCGCGCTGTGTTTCCTGTTGTGCGCCCAGATAGAATTCCTGGATGTCCTTCGACTCCTGCAGCTTCTGCGCCTCGCCGCTCATGACAATACGACCGAGTTCCAGCACATAGCCGAAATGAGCCACGTCGAGCGCAACCTTGGCGTTCTGCTCCACCAGCATCATTGTCACATTCTGCTCGGCGTTCAATCGGCGAATGATGGTGAAGATTTCGCGCACCAGAAGCGGGCTCAAGCCGAGGCTTGGCTCGTCGAGCAACATGATGCGCGGCTTGGCCATCAGGCCGCGACCGATCGCCAGCATCTGTTGCTGGCCCCCGGAGAGTGTCCCGGCTTCCTGGGTTCGCCGTTCCTTCAGGATCGGGAAGTAGTCGAAGACCATCTCCAGGTCGGAAGCGATTGCCGCTGAATCGGAGCGTGTGTAGGCGCCCATCTTGAGGTTGTCTTCAACCGACAGGATCGGGAAGATTTCACGCCCTTCCGGCACATGCACAACGCCCTGATGGACGATTTTGTCCGGTGCCTCGCCCTGGATGGCATTGCCTTCCAGAGTGACGGTTCCCTTTTCCGGGTCCATGACCCCGGAAATGGTTTTCAGGAGCGTCGTTTTACCGGCCCCGTTGGCGCCAAGAACCGTGACGATCTGCCCGGGATTCACGGACAGGCTGACCCCGCGAATGGCCATGATCGGTCCGTAGAAACTCTCCAGGTTATCGACTTTGAGGAGCGGTTCGCTGCCGTTGCTTGTCATGCTGCTTCACCGCCTTCCGTATCAACATCCGATCCCAGATAGGCCTCGATGACGGCCGGGTCGCTCTGCACCTCCTGCGGTGAGCCGATGGACAGCATGCGGCCGTCCGCCAGGGCCATGACGCGATCCGAAACCGCACTGACCAGATGCATGTCATGCTCGACCATCAGCACGGTTATGCCCATGACCTTCTTGATGTCCTCGATCCAGAACGCCACGTCCTGGGTCTCCTCGACAGACAGGCCGGATGCCGGCTCATCCAGCAGCAGAAGCTTGGGCTGAATCGCCAACGCGCGCCCCATCTCCACAACCTTCCGAACACCATAGGGCAGGCCAGCAATGAACTTGTCGCGATAGGCTTGCAGGTCAAGGAAGTCGATAACCTGTTCAACTGCCTCACGATGTTGTCTTTCCTGCTCGCGAACAGACGGCAGGAACAGAGCTTCGATGAGAAAATTCGTGCGGCTGTGGGTATGCCGCCCGACCAGCAGGTTCTGGAGCACGGAAGCTTGCTCGAACAGCTCGATATTCTGGAATGTCCGGGCAATCCCCAGCCGCGGTATCTCGTGCGCCGGTCGATCGAGAATGCTGTGTCCTCGATAAAGAATGTCACCCTCGGCTGGTGTGTAGAAGCGTGAGATCATGTTGAAGATGGTCGACTTGCCGGCACCATTCGGGCCGACCAGTGCAAATACTTCGCCTTCTTCAACATTGAAAGACACGTCGTTGACGGCGACCAGTCCGCCAAAACGCAGCGTCACATTGTGAAGTTCCAAAAGGCTCATCGCGTGCGCTCCGTCTTGAGATAGCTCTTTTGCCTGCGGAACATGTCTTTTCGATAGAACGGAAACAGTTCGAAATAGGTCCTGATCTTGACCCAGCGACCGTAGATACCCATCGGTTCGAACAGAATGAAACCGATGAGAAGTGCGCCAAAGATGCCCGACTCGAGGCCTGGAATGGTGATCGAACTCAACCCCAGCACCTCTGCCAATCCATCTCTCGTTACCGAAATCAGCAGCGGCAGAAAAACGATGATGATCGCCCCGAAAAAAGCGCCATGAATCGTGCCCAATCCGCCGATCACGATCATCAGAAGAAGGGTGATGGAGATGATCAGGTTGAAGGTTTCATGAGTGAACACCGTAGCAAAGTGTCCCATGAGAGCTCCGCCAAGGCCGGTGATGGTGCAAGAGATGGCAAAGGCGAGGGTCTTGGTGCGGGCGACGTTGACACCCATCGCTCTCGCCGAGACTTCCGAATCTCGAACCGCCGCAAAAGCTCGGCCGGTCGGGGACCGCAGCAGATTGCGATATACGAGGAGCACCAGGAACGTGATCAACAAGACCAGCCAGTAGAGCTCCCTTGGATCGCCGTAGCGGTTGAATGTGTAGCCGAAGATTTCGATGTCCGGAGCGAAAAGTCCGGCGATGCCACCTGTGATCGGCTCGAGGATGATGATCAGGTCCTCCGCCATGACCGACACTGCAAGTGTGGCGATTGCCAGGTAGATGCCATGGAGTTTCGTCGTTGGCAGGGCAATCAGAATCCCGGCAATACCGGCCGTCAACCCGGACAACGGAAAGGACACAAGAAAGGGAAGCGACAGGTTTTCCTGGTAAATCACGTTGGAATAGGCACCGACGGCCATGAACGCCGCGTGCCCAAGACTGGCCTGGCCGGTCTGTCCAACCAGGATCATCAAACCCATGCCGCAGATCGCCCAGATCAGCACCAGCGTCGCTTCACCGATCAGGAAATCGCTGATCAGGAACGGCAGCACGATCGCCAGGACAAACAGCAGCAGATACCAAAAGGCCTGCGCGCCGTGCCGAAAGAACCGGATGTCGGCGTCATAGGATGTTTTGAAAACAAACCGCATGGGCGCTCCTTAAACCTTCTTCGCCTGGACTTGTGACAGGAGGCCATGAGGGCGCACCACAAGCATCAGGAACAGGATCAGGTAAGGCATGACTTGCGAATAACCGGCCGGCATGTAACGGGCGGAGAACGGCTCGATCAAACCGACGATGATGCCGCCGAGCAAAGCGCCGGGAAGGCTGCCAAACCCGCCGATGACCGCTGCAGCGAAAGCTTTGATGCCGAGCAGTCCGGTCGCCGGGTCGATCGATCCTTTCGAGGCGAACAGAATGCCGGCAATGGCCGCGACGATGCCGGAGAGCGCCCAGATCATCGAATGAATCCGTTTGACGGGTATACCCATATAGTAGGCGGCCAGCTGGTTCTGAGAAGACGCCTGCATGGCGACGCCCAGCTTGGTGCGACCGAAGAAGAAGTAGAGAAGCACCGTCAGGATCACTGTCACCGCAATAACCATGACCTCATCCAGCCCGAGCACGAGGCCACCAAACCTGACATCCACACCTGCAATAGGCGATTCAAGCGATTGCGGTTCGTGACCCCATATCGCGCCGGCGATGAACCGTATCACGAAGCCCAACGCGATCGTCAGGATGACCACTGCCACCTGCGACTGGCCGAACATGCGACGCAGGACCACCATGTCGAGCAAATAGCCAAGCACGCCCATGATGCCGATCGCAAAAATGCAGGAGATCCAGAATGGCAAGCCGACATAGTGCGCATTGGTGAAGCCGAGAGTGATAAACGCACCCAGCATCATGAAATCACCCTGGGCGAAGTTGACAGCTTCTGTCGCCTTGTAAATCAGCACGAAACCCATGGCGATCAGGCCATAGACGCAGCCATTGGCCAGCCCGCTGACGATCAGTTGCAAAACATCCACTCGATCGGCCCTCCCAAGCCTGGAGATCTCGTTTTTTGCAGACGGCCTCGATGTGGCGCGTCCCTATTTGTTACGTCAGGGAACCAGCATAACCTTTCCCTTCGGGTGACGGAGCGCCTCCGTCAGGTCGGCCATTGCATCAGCCAGACGGATTCGGTCGGAGACTTCGGTCTCCCATTTACCGCTGACGAACCGTTCCTGCACTTCGCCGATCACGCGAATCTGGTCCTCCGGCGGGGTTGTCATGAACCAGCGGGTCAGCCAGAATCCGATGATCTGCTTCTGCATGAAGATGAATTGTCCCATTTCATTCAGCTGCGGCGGTGTCGGATCCAGCTTGCCATACACGACCCAACGCGCATGGTTCGGCATGGCCATAAAGACGTCGGCCGAAACCTGATTGGCAACGGCATCGAGCATAACGCGAGGCTTTGCCTCGCGGATCACCGATTTGAGCTTTGTCTCGAAGTCGGCGGAGGTGCTGTTGAGCACGTGTTTGGCGCCGAGTTCTTCCAGGTGAGCGGCCTGATCATCGTGGCGGACAATGGCAATTGGCGCAATGTCGTGATCCCGGCCGAGGGCAGTCATGAGCTTGCACAGCTGGCTGTTGGCGGCCGTCATGATGAAGCTTGAAGTGTCCGCCTTGCGCACGATGTCAAACATGGCCATGGCGGTCATCGGATTGACCACATGACCGGCAGCGTCTTCATCGCGCATGTCGTCGCGGACCGGGATGCAAACCGCCGCTGAAGTGACGGCGTACTCTGCCCAGGAGCCTGAACCGGCGGGATCAACCGTGAAGGCCACTCGTTTTCCAACCAGCGCTTCCGCCTGGGCGCCGCTGCCGGCAACGACGTCGCCAACTCCCTCGAAACCTGCCGGTGCGCCCTTCTTGCGAGGGACGCCGTATTCACCTTTGATGAAGTGAAGATCGGAGGGATTGATCGACGCCATCCGCATCCTGACCAGCACTTGCCCGTCGTTCAGGGAAGGCACGGGGATGCTACTGGCTTCAACGTAGTCGGCAAGTTTGTCTATGTGCGGCCCTTCCGAAGTTCCGGAATAGCCATCCTGCGTCTGCAATAGAGCCAGCATATCACTTGGCAGTGTCATCTAAACGTCCTCCGGAACGAGAATAATCTTGCCAGTCGCGCCGCGGCCAAGAACCCGCTCAAGCACGTTAGCGGCATCAGAAAGGGGATAACGCCCTTCGATGTGAGGTTTGACCTTGCCCTGCATGTACCAGCCGATCAGCTCTTCCATGTTCTGGGCATGAACCGCCGGTTCATGGTTTGTGAAAGACCCCCAGAAGACACCAACAAGGGAAAACTCCTTCACCAGCGTCAGGTTTACCGGAAGTTCCGGAATGCGGCCGGAGGCAAAACCGATGACCAGCAATCGGCCGCCTCGCGCCATGGCACGACAGGCTGCATCGAAAGCGTCACCCCCGACCGGGTCGAAGAGCACGTCGACACCTTTGCCATCGGTCAGGCGCTTCAGGTTGTCCTTGAGGTCCTCGTAACCGATGACCTCGTCGGCGCCGGCCTCCCGCGCCAGGGCTTGCTTCTTGTCGCTTGAGGCAACAGCGATGACGCGGGCACCCATGGCCTTGGCGATCTGGATAGCGGCAATTCCCGTCGATCCAGCCGCGCCGAGGACGCCGACAGTCTCGCCGGGCTGCAAATTCGCTCGCTGTTTCAATGCGTGATGCGAGGTGCCGTACGCACACATCAGTGCACAGGCGTCACCCCCATCCATACCGGGTGGCAGCGGAAACACCGCCTTGGACGGAACGGCCACCAGTTCCGCGTATCCGCCCAGCAGCCCCATACCGGCGACACGGTCGCCGGGTTTCACCCCCTGAACGTCGGGACCAACCGCCTCGACAATACCGGCCACTTCCATTCCCGGAGTAAAGGGCGTCGGCGGCTTCATCTGATACAGGCCCTGGACCAGCAGTCCGTCCGGATAATTGACCCCGATGGCTTCGGATCTGACGATCACGGTCTTGCCCTCAGCTTTCGGGGCGTCGACTTCAGCGTATTGCAGTTCACTCAGCGGCGCGAAATCGTTGCAGACGATAGCCTTCATGGTCAGACGCGCTCCTGGGTGTATTTGCGCAATTCGGTACGAGCGACCTGGCGTCTGTGGACAGCGTCCGGTCCATCGGCCAGGCGCAGCGTGCGAAGAGCCGTCCAGGCACGGGCGAGGGTGGTGTCCTGTGACACGCCCTGACCGCCGAACATCTGAACTGCTTCGTCGGTGACACGCAGCGCGACCTGTGGTGCAACGACCTTGATCTGGCTGATCCATGGCGCGGCGGCGCGCGGATCTCCCTGATCCATCATCCAGGCGGCCTTCAGGCAAAGCAGCCGCGCCATTTCAATATCCATACGGCACTCGGCAATGATGTCGTAGTTCGCACCGAGCTGTGCCAGCGGCTTGCCGAAGGCTTCCCGTCGCAACGCCCGCTTGCACATCTGCTCAAGGGCATATTCCGCCTGCCCGATGGCCCGCATGCAGTGATGGATACGGCCCGGACCCAAACGTCCCTGAGCGATCTCGAACCCACGGCCTTCGCCGAGAATGAGGTTTTCGACCGGTACGCGAACGTCCGTGAAGCGCAGGTGCAGATGGCCGTGTGGAGCGTCGTCGTGGCCGTAGACCTCCATCGCCCGCAGTTTTTCGACACCTGGAGTATCGGCGGGAACCAGGATCATCGAATGACGCTGGTGTTTCGGGGTTTCCTCATCACCGGTTTTGACCATCGTGATGTAGATCGCGCAGCGCGGATCTCCCGCCCCTGACGACCACCATTTTTCGCCATTGAGGACATAGGAGTCACCGTCGCGAACACAACTCATCGAGATGTTCGTCGCATCCGAGGAAGCCACGTCCGGTTCGGTCATCAGGTAGGCGGAGCGGATTTTGCCCTCAAGCAGAGGTGTCAACCACTGCTCCTTATGTGCTTCCGTTCCGTACCGTTCAAGCACCTCCATATTGCCTGTATCGGGAGCCGAGCAGTTGAACGTTTCAGCCCCGAGGGAGGTCTTTCCCATTTCCTCGGCCAAGTAGGCATATTCAACGGTCGACAGGCCGTATCCGCGGTCGGAGGCGGTCAACCAGAAATTCCACAGGCCGCGCTCGCGGGCTTTTTCCTTGAGGCTCTCAAGAATCTCTGTTTGCCGCGCGGTGTAGGTCCAGCGGTCACCCTTGGCGACCTCCGCCTCGAATTCCTCGCTCAGCGGCATGATCTCGTCCCGCACCATGGTTCTGACGGCCTCGAGCAGAGGGCGTACGCGGTCGGTAATTCCAAGGTTCATGTCAGACATCCGCTGTCATTTCCTCCTTAAGTCCAAGGCCCCGAAGGGCAAATTGTGTGCATTGAGTGGCGATGCGGTCGATGGCATCATCGTCCTGGTCCTGCCGCGGCCGATACCAGAACAGCGGCGAGTTCAGCGACATGAACATCAATTGCAGTGCAATGCTGGAATTGTTGAAGCTGGCGGCGCCCTCCCGTTTCGCTTCTTCGATCACCGTTCGAAATACGTCCGAGTACCGGGTTCGCATCGCATGAAGCTCGACCAGCGTTTCTCGTTGTGTAGGGGTTGTCGAACCGCGAAGCAGCATTTCGACGCCCTCCCAGACGCAACGCTGATAGGGTTGCGTTCGTATCATCGCAATGCAGTGGGTTTTTGCCATTTCGCGAAGCTTTTGAATTGCAGGCGCATCTGCTTCAGCGAGCGGCATTACGCTATCGAAATTCATCTGCATGCCCGTGCGATACACGTCGAAAAAGAGGTCCGCTTTAGAGCGGTAATGGTGGTAGATGCGCCCCTTCGTGGCACCCAGGCTCCGGGCCACATCATCAATGCTGGTGGCAGAGTAGCCCCGCTCCATGAAACAGCGCGCGGCTGCATCCAGAATATCGGCCTGCACAGGCCGTCCAGCGGTGGCGATGGCCGAAGCGGTCATGCGCCGGATTCCTCCCTTGCCAATGGCGTCCGGGTGTGTAGCGTCAGTGACGTATTCCCGGGTGATTTGTTGTGTCGAAAAGGAACATACTACCGGGTATGTTGTCAACGGCCGAGTGGCAAGTTGTGTCCCGTAGCAGCGAAAACCGATCGATTGAAAAGGAATCCCGGATGAGCGGTTCAGTTGAAGGCAAGCGCGTTCTGATTACACAATGTGAGGAGTTTATGGGGCCGGCTTGCACCGAGATTTTTCGCCAGCAGGGAGCGGCTGTTATCGCAGACAACAGCGATTTGCGATCGTCTGATTCCTGCCGCGCAGTTATTGAAAGGGCGGGGCACGTCGACGTACTCGTCGTCAACCTCGCATCACCCAACCTTTATGGGACCGCCGTTACCGACGTTGAAGATGACGATTGGCACAATGTGTTCGATCTGCTGGTGCATCCACTGCATTGGCTCATCAGGGCAGTGCTACCGCAAATGATCGAGCGCCAACGGGGAAAAGTTGTCGTCTTCGGCAGCGCGACGCCACTACGGCCGATGGGGCGCCTTTGCGCATACAGCGCTGCACGCGGAGCGCAGATTTCCTATGTGAAATCAGCGGGAGTGGAGGTGGCGCGGCACAATGTGCAGATCAATCTGATTGCCCAGAACTGGGTCGAAAACCCGTCCTATTATCCGCCTGACATGCAGGCGAACCCGAAGTTTCAGGAAAACCTCAAGCGCCAGGTGCCGCTGGGCAGGCTCGCCAAGCCGGAAGAGGACATCGCCTTGGCTCTCTTTCTCGCTGGTGATGACAGCGACTTCTTTGTCGGCCAGGCAATCCCGTTTTCCGGTGGATGGGCTGCCTGAGAGCCTTGGATGTCAGGCTGAGGCATCCTCTGTGGTCGGTTCGGCCCGGTCTCGACCGACGCTCACATAGGTGAAGCCATACCGGGTGGGTTCCCGGCGCCGATGGATGTTCCGCAAGTCGATCATGAGCGGTTCTTCCATCGCCGCGCAGAGCCGGTCCAGCTCCAACGCGCGCAACAGGTTCCATTCCGTCATCAGCACAACGGCGTGGGCACCAATGACGGCCTCATAGGGATCGCTGGACCAGACCACCTCCGGATAAAGGCCCGCCGCCGCTTCCATCGCTTTTGGGTCGAACGCTCGAACTTTGACGCCATTCTCCAGCAGCGCTTCGAGCACCGGCAGAGCAGGGGACTCGCGGATGTCGTCGGTGTCAGGCTTGAAAGCAACGCCGAGCACGGCAACGGTCTTTCCGGTAGGATCTCCAATGGCGTCCAAAACCCTTTGCGCCATCGCGTCTTTGCGGTTCTCATTGACCGAAATCGTTGCCTGGACCAGTTCCTGCGGCACGCCAGCCTTGCGGGCAAACGCCGCAAGTGCGCGGGTATCCTTGGGAAAGCAAGACCCGCCGAAACCGGGTCCGGCGCGCAGAAATTTGTCACCGATGCGTTCGTCCAACCCGATGATCTCGGACACTTCGATGATGTTGGCATCAACCTTTTCACAAAGGTCGGCGATCTGGTTGATGAAGCTTACCTTCATGGCCAGAAAGGCGTTTGCTGCGTATTTGCTGAGTTCAGCACCGGCGAGCGATCCCACCGTGATCGGCGTATCCTGCAATTTCAGCGGTCGGTATAGCTGCTCGGCAACCTCGCGACCGCGCTCGTCGTGAATCCCGAGCACGACCCGGTCAGGGCGCATGAAGTCCTGAATGGCCGTGCCTTCGCGCAAGAACTCCGGATTGCTGACAATGGAGAAATCCAGATCAGGACGAAGTTCCGTAATTCGGTCTCGAACTTGCTGGTTGGTGCCCGGCACCACGGTGCATTTGACAATCACAACGGTGCCGTCGACCAGATGCGGCGCGATATCTTCGACGGCGCCGAATACATATTTCAGGTCAATCGCTTCACCGTTTTCATCCGATGGTGTGCCAACGGCCAGGAACACCACGTCGGAATGCGGCACGCATTTGGATACGTCGGTTTCGAAGTGCAGCCGGCCCTCGCTGGCATTCGAGTGCATCAGCTGCTCTAGACCTGGTTCGTAAATCGGGCTCACACCGTCTCTGAGCAAGGCGACCTTTTCGGCCTGATTGTCCACACACGTGACGTCGAAACCAAACTCCGACAGGCAGACGCCCGTTACCAGCCCGACATAACCTGTTCCGATGATCGTGATCTTCAAGGCAACCTCTTAAGGTAATTTTTGGGGGATGACTGTCGCCCGCTTCCGTTCTTCGGTGCGTCAGCGTTTTCATTGCTGTCTTGGGTGGGTATAAACCCTGCGCGAAATAATTCCAGACCTTATATGCGAATCCCGGCAATGTCACCGAAAGGCCTGTATTGATGGCAGAAAACACTTCTGCTCCGATCCTTGTAACCGGAGCTGCGGGCTTCATCGGTTTCCATGTCGCGCGCATGTTGCTGGATCGCGGCTATCGCGTGGTGGGTGTCGATAACATGAACGCCTACTACGATGTGGGCTTGAAACGGGCGCGCCTTGAGAAGTTGTTGGATGAGGCAGGTTTCCTTTTTCACGAAATTGACCTTGTCGATGCGCGCGCGGTCTCAGCGATTTTCAAGCAGGTTGGGCCGACCCGGATCGCGCATCTCGCGGCTCAGCCGGGCGTTCGCTACTCCCTGGAGAACCCGCACGCCTATATCGACAGCAATATCAACGGGTTCTTGAATATACTTGAAGGGTGCCGTGAGAACAGCATTGAGCATCTGGTCTACGCAAGTTCCAGCTCGGTTTACGGCAATAGCCCGGACGTTCCTTATTCGACCGATCAGAATGTCGACAACCCGATTAGCCTTTACGCCGCTACCAAAAAATCAAATGAGCTGATGGCACATGCCTACAGCCACATCTGGAACATTCCGGTGTCCGGGTTGCGGTTTTTCACCGTCTATGGACCATGGGGAAGGCCGGATATGGCGGTCTACCTTTTCACCAAAGCCATCCGCGAAGGCAAACCGATCAAGGTCTTCAACAATGGCCAGCTGAGACGGGACTTCACGTTTATCGACGACATTGCGAAGGGCGTGGTCAATGTTCTACTGGCGCCCGCAATGCCCATTGCTGACGCCTCGCCGGACGAGCGGCGGCAAACAGCTCCAAACTATCGGCTCTACAACATTGGCAATTCGCAGCCGGTAGAACTCATGACGATGATCGAAACCCTTGAGCGGCTGCTGGGGCAGACGGCGACCAAGGAATTTCTACCCATGCAGCCTGGCGATGTTTTCGAGACCTACGCGGATACGTCCGCGCTGGAGCGCGATTTCGGTTTTCGCATCGATACGCCTTTGGAGGAGGGTTTGGCTTCCTTCGTGCATTGGTACGACGCCTATCACGGACGCAACCGTTGACGGCAGCCATATCGGACACACCAGAGTTGTTCTTTGTTCGCCATGGCGAAACCGACTGGAATCGCGCGGGCCGATTTCAGGGTCACACCGACGTGCCGATGAACGACGTGGGGTTGGAGCAGGCCCGCGAAGCGGGTGAGCGGCTCCGGTCTTTGCTTTCCTCGGACGCAATCAGAGATATCGCCATTATCAGCTCCCCGCTATCGAGAGCGCGCCAGACCGCCGTTGAAATCTGCAGTATCCTCTCACGCCAGGAGAGCGCGGTGGAAGTCAACGACGCATTGAAGGAGATATCCCACGGTGACTGGGAAGGCATGACGACGCATGAGGTAAAATCGGCCTTTCCCGAATTGCGGCGGGCCCGCAAAGCCGATCGCTGGAATTTCACTGCCCCCGGAGGAGAAAGCTACGCCGCTCGGGCGCCTGAAGTCGCCGGGTTTTTGAAGGAGATCGACCGCCCGACCGTGCTGGTGTGTCATGCGGGCGTCATCAAGATTTGCCTCTATCTTCTCGGCGCCGTCGATCGTCAAAACGCGCCAGTCAGCACGATATCGCACGGTAAAGTCTACGCTTGGTCAAAACGGAGATTGGCAGCGCTGTAAAAATGCTGCAAATATGGGTAACTGTGGGCCGAATACAAAAAAACGAATGCCAGGCCCAATTCAGCACGATGGGGGAACTGACTGATCGATGAGTGAGAGCGTTGCGGATCTGCTGCGTGTGGAGGATTTGCGGGTCGGTATCGGAACGGGAATAAGCCGCGACGATGTCGTCAAGGGAGTCAGTTTCCGCATCCCCAAGGGCAAAACCGTTGCTTTGGTTGGCGAATCCGGCTCCGGCAAATCGATCATAGCTCAGTCGATCATGGGCATTTTGCCGGATGTCGCAGAGGTAACCGGAGGATCGATAACATTCTTCGATCCTGCCAATGACGGCAAGCCGATTGATATCGTTAAATTGCCGCGCGATGGGAAGCGCATGCGGCAATTGCGTGGCGGTCGCATATCCATCATCTTTCAGGAGCCGATGACTTCGCTGTCACCGGTTCATACAGTCGGCAACCAGATTGACGAGGCGTTGTATCTGCACCGGGACGTGACCCGCAAGGAATGCCGCGAACTCACTGAGCAGATGCTGGCCCTGGTTGGTTTCCCCAACCCGACGCGCGCCTACGATATGTATTCAATGGAGTTGTCAGGCGGTCTGCGACAAAGAGCCATGATTGCCATGGCGTTGGTCTGCAATCCGGCTCTGCTGATAGCCGACGAACCGACTACGGCACTCGACGTGACGGTTCAAGCCCAGGTTCTGGCCGTGCTGAAGGACGTGCAGCGAAAGCTCGGCATGTCACTGCTGTTGATTACCCACGACCTCGGCGTTGTCGCCAATATGGCCGACGAGGTGATCGTGCTCTACCATGGCAACCTCATGGAAGCAGGAACGCTCGATGATATCTTTCATCGTGCCGAGCATCCTTATCTCAAAGCGCTCTTGGCAGCGGTGCCGAGGCTCGACATGCAACCCGGCGAAAGGCTCGTTGCCCTGCGAGAAATAACCCAGGATCTGCCACAGTCATTCAAAGAGCGTGCGAAGGAGCGTCTGCATTCGCCTGAGGATCGGCTCCTGACCCTGCGCAATGTGACAAAGAGCTTTGAGTCGAAGAAAGGCAGCATGCTGGTCAGCTCTGCCTCCAACCGCGTTATCGCGGTTGATAATGTCAGCTTTTCGATACGCTACGGCGAATGCTTCGGCCTAGTTGGAGAAAGCGGTTGCGGCAAGACCTCGCTCAGCAAAATGATCATGCGGGCGATTACTCCGTCTGCCGGTGAAATACTCTATAATGAAGGCGAGCGCGAGGTCGATCTCGCGACGCTCGATCCCAAGGCGCTCTTTAACATGCGCCGCAAGATCCAGATGGTTTTTCAGGATCCATTCTCTTCGCTCAGTCCGCGGTCGACAGTCCTCAACCTTCTTGCGGAGCCGCTCGAGATTCACGGCCTGGGAAATGGCAAGTGGCGACGGGAGCGGGCGCATGAACTGATGAGCATGGTCGGCCTGTCGCCGACCTTTCTCAATCGGTACCCGCACAGTTTCTCGGGCGGCCAACGCCAGAGGATCGGGATTGCCCGCGCATTGGCGCTGGATCCGGACCTGTTGATTTGTGATGAGCCGGTTTCGGCGCTGGATGTGTCGGTACAGGCACAGATCCTCAATCTGCTGACTCGTCTTCAGCATGAACTCAATTTGACGACGATCTTCATCTCCCACAACCTGGCAGTGGTCAATTATGTCGCCGATCGCGTAGCGGTGATGCGCCGTGGCCGTATCGTCGAGATAGCGCCGGGGGAGGTGCTCTTCAGGGATCCGGTCCATCCCTATACGCGAAACCTGCTGCAATCGATTCCGACGACCGACCTTGATCATCCGTTGGCGTTGGGAAAAACCGATATCCTGGAAAGCAGCACAGACGAAACCTGGGATCAGAGATTCGTGCCCGAAGGACCGGGGGCAGCGATGGAAATGGAGGAAGTCGGGGAGGATCATTTCGTTTTGGTTCGCCCCGGTTATAAAACAACAAGGTTGGTAGCATGAGCTTGATAAAATCAACGAAATCAATACTTTCGCTCGCTGCAGCATTGACAATGCTCGCGGCCATGGGGGGAGCGGCAAACGCACTGACAGAACCATCGGATCTAGCTCCGATGGTGGAAGCTGGAAATCTGCCACCAATGGAGCAGCGTTTGCCTGAAACGCCGCTGGTGGTTGACTTCGGCGGTTCCGAAAAAACGATCGGCCAATATGGCGGGACATTGCAGATGCTCATGGGCAAAGCCAAGGACATCCGCATGATGACCGTTTACGGCTATGCCAGGCTCATCGGCTTCAATTCCAACTACGAACTGGTGCCCGATATCCTTGAAAAGTTCGAATCGGAAGAAGGCCGGATTTTCACGCTGCATCTGCGAAAGGGGCACAAGTGGTCCGACGGCCACCCCTTTACCTCGGAAGATTTTCGCTACTATTTCGAGGATGTAGCAAACAACAAGGATCTGTCAGGTGCCGGTCTGCCACAGGTTCTGTTGTCCAACGGCAAGCCACCGAAGTTCGAAGTCATCGACGAGCACACGGTGCGTTATACGTGGGATGATCCAAACCCGGCTTTTCCGCTTGGGCTTGCAGGCGCGTCGCCCGCATACATCTACAAGCCGGCGCATTTCATGAAGCAGTATCACAAGGCATACGCCGATGCGGATACCCTGGAGAAGATGGTTACGGAGGGCAGTTTCCGCAATTGGGCAGCAGTGCACACGCGGCTCGGTCGTCAGTATCGGCCGGAAAATCCGGAAATGCCGACACTCCAGCCCTGGCGCAACACGACAGAGGGGCCCTCTAAGCGGTTCGAATTCACGCGCAATCCGTACTACCATCGGGTAGACCCCAATGGTCAGCAGCTGCCTTACATTGATACCGTCGTGCTCCTGATGGGGTCGACAGACCTTATTCCTGCCAAAGCTGGTGCCGGCGAAAGCGATCTCCAGGCTCGCTATCTGAGCTTTGACGACTACACCTTTCTGAAGCAGGGAGAGGAGCAGCAGGACTACAGGGTTCTGACCTGGCGCACCGGTGCAGCCTCGGCCATATCCCTTTATCCCAACCTCAACGTAGCTGATCCGGAATGGCAGAAGCTGAACCAGGATGTCCGGTTCCGTCGGGCACTGTCGCTCGGATTGAACAGGGACGAATTGAACGAGCAGCTTTATTTCGGTTTGGCCAAGGTGGGCGGTGACACGGTTCTGGAAACCTCACCGCTGTTCAAGGACAAGTATGCCGAGGCCTGGGTCAGCCACGATGTCGAAACGGCCAACAAGCTCCTTGATGAGTTGGGCCTGGACAAGCGTGGACCGGACAATGTTCGCCTGCTGCCCGACGGTCGACCAATGGAAATCATCGTCGAAAGCGCCGGTGAATTTGCCGCTGAAGTCGATGCTCTGGAACTGATCCGCTATCACTGGGAAGAACTGGGTATCAAGACGTTCACCCGGTCTTTGCAGCGCGATATCCATCGTCGTCGGTTCCTGACGGGCGAGACCATGATGAGCATCCAGAAGGGCATGAACATCGGTTTGGCGACACCCGAGCTCAATCCGGAGGAACTGGCGCCGGTCTCGCCGGCACAGCCGAACTGGCCGGTTTGGGGACAGTACACCCAGACCGCTGGCCAGGCCGGTGAACCGCCGAGCCTGCCGTCGGTCGAGCGGCTGCTGCAGCTCTACCAGGACTGGCGCAAGTCGACCAACAACGCGGAACGCGAAGCAATCTGGTCGGAAATGCTGGAAATCTATTCTGATCAGGTTTTCTCGATCGGCATCGCCCGTGAGACCATCCAACCGGTCGTGGTTGATACCAAACTCCGGAATTTGCCCGATACCGGTATCTACTCGTGGTCGCCTTCGGCGTTTTTCGGAGTATACCGCCCGGACACGTTCTGGTTCGAGGAATAGGCTGGGAGTATGCTGAAATACATCTTCCTGCGGTTTGTGGCGATGGTCCCGACTTTGGCCATCGCCAGCCTGCTGATTTTTGCAATCATCGAGCTGCCGCCGGGAGACTATTTCGAGTCCTACCTGGCGGAACTGCAGGCATCCGGGGAGACCGTGGATCCTCAGAAGATCGAGTATTTGCGGAAGGAATATGGCTTCGACCAACCCATGTGGCAGCGTTATCTCACGTGGGTTTGGGGCATGTTCCACGGCGATTTCGGCTATTCATTCGAATATGAACGGCCGGTTTCAGAGCTGATCGGCAGCCGTCTCTTTCTGACGATGCTGCTGTCCTTTGTGACGATCATCTTTACCTGGCTCATCGCCTTTCCGATCGGCATCTATTCGGCGACACACAAATACTCCATGGGCGATTACGGCTTTACGTTGTTCGGCCTGCTGGGGCTGGCAACGCCGAATTTCCTGCTCGCCCTGATCATGATGTATTTTGCCAAGGCCTGGTTCGGCACGTCGATAGGCGGCCTGATGGATCCGGAATACATCAACCAGCCCATGAGTTGGGCGAAGTTCGGTTCCATTATGGAGCACATGGTCATTCCGGTTATTGTTATCGGGACAGCCGGAACGGCCGCCATGATCCGCCGCATCCGAGCCAACCTCCTGGATGAACTGAAGAAGCAATACGTAATAACGGCGCGTGCCAAGGGCGTGCCACCTTTGCGCGGTGTATTGAAATATCCGTTCCGAATGTCGCTGAACTTCTTCATTGCCGACATCGGCAATATTCTTCCGGCAGTGGTCTCGGGCGCCGAGGTGGTGGCCATTGTGCTGTCGCTTGAGACGACCGGCCCGCTGCTGATCTCGGCGCTGCAGAGCCAGGATATGTATCTGGCCGGCTCCTTCCTGATGTTCCTGGCAGTCCTGACCGTGATCGGCGTGCTGATTTCCGATATTGCCCTGGTCTTTCTCGATCCGCGCATCCGGCTGCAGGGGAAGGCCTACAAATGAACGATTCCCCGTTGCCGCCTCAGGGCAAGGCCATACAGCACTATGTGTCGACCGAGCCGTTCGATCCGTTGGCCACGGAGAAGCTGACACCTGCGCAGGAAAAATATTACTTCGCCTCACAGAAGCAGCTGATGTGGTGGAAGTTCAAGAGGCACAAGCTAGCGCTGTTCTCGGGCTTCTTCCTTCTGTTTTGCTATCTGGTCATTGCACTCGCCGAATTCATTGCGCCCTACGATCTGGCCCACCGGCATATCAAGTTCATCTATGCGCCTCCCCAGGGCATTCATTTCTTCGAGGACGGCAAGTTCGTCGGACCAAGGGTCTATCAACGCGTGCGCACCCTCAACATGGACCTGCAGAAGCGCGAATACGCGGTCAATGAATCGAAATCCTACGCGGTCAACTTCTTCTGCGAGGGCGATCCCTATCGGTTCTGGGGATTGATCGAGGGGAACACGCATCTGTTTTGCGTCGAAAAGGGCGGCACGCTGTTCCTGCTTGGAACCGACAAGTTGGGTCGAGATATGTTTTCCCGCATCATCTATGGTGCGCGAATATCCATCACCATCGGTCTGATCGGCATCGCAGTCAGTTTCTTCCTGGGCATTACAATTGGTGGTCTGGCGGGCTACTACGGCGGCTGGGTCGATATTGTGGTGCAACGCATTATCGAGGTGCTGCAGTCGATACCGAGCATTCCGCTTTGGATGGCACTTGCGGCCATTCTGCCGGTGACCTGGAGTCCGATCCTCGTCTACTTCGGAATAACGGTCATCCTCGGTTTGCTTGACTGGACGGGCCTTGCTCGAGCCGTTCGCTCCAAACTCTTTTCGCTGCGCGAGGAAGACTACGTTTTGGCATCGCAGTTGATGGGCGCCAAACCCAGGCGCATCATCCTGCGCCATCTGATCCCCGGCTTCATGAGCCACCTGATTGCATCAGCGACGATCACCATTCCGGCCATGATTCTTGGTGAAACGGCGCTGAGCTTTCTGGGTCTTGGACTCCGACCGCCGGTGACCAGTTGGGGTGTCCTGCTCAACGAAGCACAGAACATCAACGTCATCGTGCTCTACCCGTGGCTGATCCTGCCGGTTGTTCCGGTGATCCTGGTCATTCTGGCTTTCAACTTCATGGGTGACGGACTGCGCGACGCGGCAGATCCTTACGAGTAGGCTCGTCAGCCGGCCAACAGGATCGGGTCCAGCGTTCGGCGGAACGTTTCGGCGACGGCGGATACGTCATGGTGTTTCATAACGTATTCCCTCCCGCCGGAGCCCAGTGACTGACGCAGTGAAGGATCGCTGAGAAGGCGCTTGATGGTCGCGGCAAATGAGTCGATGTTGTCAAAAGGGCTGAGCAGCCCACCAACGCCGTCCGAAACCACCAGCGGTACTCCGGCAGTCAGCATGGCGGCTACAGGCAGCCCGCGCGACTGGGCTTCGAGATAGGCCATGCCGATGGCTTCCCCAACACCGGGCCAAACGAACAGATCTGCCCGATCCATCAAAACGAACATGGCCTCATGTTCGACGCTCCCGAGGAAGCGAACACGATCGGGTGCCAGAAAGCTCAAACTCTCCTCTACGTGCGGGCGCTCGGGCCCTTCACCGGCGATCACCAGGTTCCAGTCTTCATCCGCCACACGCTTCAGCGCTTCGGCAAGGAGCCGATAGCTTTCAGCCTTGTGGCCGGGGCGCATCATCCCGGCGACGAACAGCAAAGGCCGATCAACCGCAAAGTCGATATCGACAGAGTTCGTTGAAGACTCCGGTTGCGAGCCGACATCGAGGAAAGGCGCGATACGAACCGCTGTTGCCATGCTCGGCAGGACACTTTCCAAATAGGTCCAATCGGAGTCCTTGAGGACGAAGTTGACCCGAGCCAATCGTACCGCGGCCTGTACCGCTTCACGTCCCGCCCGCCACTCTTCGTCTGTGTTCTGGCGGGTTCGGCAGGCTTCAGCAGTTACGTATGGAATTCCATAACGCTCGCAAATCAGCGGTCCAAGCCAATCCGGGGATTTGCAATAGGGATGGTAGGTGAACCACAGCGATGGCCGATCAACGACCGATTTGTCCCAGGTCTCGATCAGGCGTTGCCGCTCGTCCAGAACCGCCTTGTGTCTGGTTTCGTAAAGGTCGGGTGAGGGGCGCTTCTGGTAACTGATGGTTTCCGAGACCAGTTGCACTTCATAACCGGCAAGATCCAATGCCCGCATCATGAGACGGGCGATCAACCGATCACCGGATGGAATCGGGTGGTTGGGTGATTTTAGCGGTGCGTAGAATGCCACTTGCCCGGTCATTGCTGGGCTCCGTCAGTTGTAGGCGCTCAGGTCCCCGCCAGCGAGCGCATTTCGCAGTATTTCGCCGGTGGTGGCTCCGCCCTGTTTGCGGACGCCTTTCCAGTTGGGCGCTGGTCGCGCCATGACGTTCTCGATCGCCTGAAGTATGGTGCTCGGGTTCTTGTCCTCATGTCCGATCATCTCCACGAGCCCCCGTTTCGCCAAAAGTTGGGCCCGTTGCAGTTGCTCGGTCTCCTTGTCGTTCCACTGCGGTGCGACGATTGCGCGACATCCGGCTGCCATCAGATCGGCGACAGTGTTGTAGCCGGCCAACGAGATCGACAGGCTCGCACCGGAGAGTGTTTGGCACAGATGTGGAATGAACCGGCGGATCGTTACTCCGTCTCCCGCTGTTTGTTGAAGCCGTTGATAATCCGCATCGTCGAGATAGGGGCCGGTAAGGACACACCATCGCGCATCGCTGAATTCGCTGTTCGGCTTGGCTTCGACGGCAGCCAACATCAATTCGCGCCCCAATAAACCTCCGCCGGCAGACACGACCACATCGAAGTGTTCGGGCGCCGAGCCGGTCGCCTGAGGCGTAACGATCCCGGTGTAGTAGAGCTTCTGAGCGATTTCCGCCGCGAAAGGAAAGGTGTCTTCGATGCGGATCAAATCAGGATCGCCATGCACGAGAACGCCATCGAAAAAGCGGCCGACCAGGTCGACGGTTTGCCGGTCCTTGGACGGTTTGTTGCCGGTTTGCAGAATATCGCGGATCGAGGCGAAGATGAGCGGTCGATCGGGCAGGGCCGTCGCAGCCTCCATCAGGGGCAGAAGCTCAAAGTGCATCTGACGGCGGCCAAACGGAAAAGCCTCCGTTATGACAACGTCCGGTCGGCTTTCGTTGAGTATCGCCAATAAGCGTGTCCGCCTGTCGGCCTTGTAGGCGTCGTCGGCCGGAATGCCGTCTTGCCCGATCAGAACGGAGAAGTCTCCTTTTTGGGAAACCAGCGATGGCAGGTAATGAACCACCGCACCGCCAGGGTCGAAATCCGGCAGTTTCTCGCCGCCATAAACAAGGTCGACCGAAAATCCACGCTCAACCAGCGCCGATACGATCCGGCTGGCCCTGAACACGTGCCCGACACCCAGCAGGTGTTGAACGTAATAAAGGACCCGCTTTGCGGTCATTGCGCGGCTTCAACCCGGTCGGGTGCAACACCGTGGCTTTCGAACAGTTCTATGAGATGGCCAATTTCCGAAAGGTGGTCGAATTCCCGTACGACTTTGGCAGCTCCAAAAGCCCCGAACCGGTCACGCCTGGTGGGATCGCCAATCAAAGACAGCAGGGCGTCGCGCAATTCCTGAGGTTCGTTTGGCGGCGTCAGCAAGCCGTTCTCACCGTCTTCAATGAGCTCAACGATTCCGGAAATCGGAGACGATATACAGGCCAATCCCTGGCTTTGAGCTTCTACCAGCACATTGGGCAAACCGTCCCGGTCTCCGTCGCCAGCAATTCTGCAAGGCAAGACGAAGAGATCGCTTTCCCGATAAGCCTGCAGGATCTCCGCCTGCGACCGGGAACCGGCGAACTCGACCCGATCCGAGAGGCCGAGGTTTTCCGCCTGAGATTTCAATGTGTCAGACAGAACGCCACCGCCGATCTGGGTCCATGTCCAGTTTATGTCTGGCGGAAGTGCAGCAAGCGCATCCACCAGCGTATCCAACCCCTTCTTTTCAACGGCTCGGCCAACGGTGAGCAGGCGCACCGGATCGCGGGGATCCGTACCATCCCGCGTCGACACAGGTCGTTGAAATGCCGGAAACCGCTTCAGATCGAGGCCATGGTGGACAAGGCGGACGATCGAGTTTGGACCGGCCAGGTCCTCGAGATGCCGAAATCCGCTTTCCGTACAGGTCACTGTCCAGCGTGCATCATCGAGCTTCTCCTGAAGCTCCCAGTCGGGTGAAGTCCAGATATCCTTGGCGTGGGCCGAGCAACTCCAGTCATGCCCGTTCATCATGTGGGCGTAATACGTCACCGAGGCCGGCGTGTGGATGAAATGGGCGTAGAGCCAGGCCGTTTCCGGCGGCAATTCGTGCGCCATCACCAGAGCCTGCCCGAAGCGACGGACGCGATTGCGTGTCCGGTCACGGAGAAAATCTTTGAAAAATGTGCCGAGAGCCGCGCGATAGCCGGCCATCCTTCGGCAGGCCCACCAGGCTCTAAGTACCCGCATGGGTTCCTGGTGCAGATACTCCGGCAAATAGTTGACCTCAGCCGAGATTTCGTCGTGAATTGGATGACGTTTCTTGTCGGTCGGATGTCGAAGCGACACGATTTTCAGGCGATAGCCGGCCCGTTCCAGCTCCAGCAGCTCTTGCGCAATGAAGGTTTCCGACAATCTCGGATAGCCCTTCAACACGGCAATGATCGTACCGCTCATGGACTTGCCCGCTCAACGTTTAGACTAAGGTTGGCGCGCCGTTTGAGCGTGTCAGCAACGATGTCGCATATGCGTTCGAGCCCGCGGGTGTCGAATTCGCATGCAGCAGACGGTTTGTTTTCTCCGCTGGCGAGACGCCTGACTGCCGCCGCCATATGGGCAGGTTCGGCAGCATCAGGCACCACCATAACGCCCGCATAGCCAAGTTCCTTTGCACGCTCGGCCCGTATCAGTTGCTCGGTGCGCGGCGACTGCCTTGGAACGAACAGCGCTGGTGTCCCACGGGCGACGACCTCGCAAAAGGTATTGTATCCGCACATGCCGATGACGGCTCTGGACCGCTCGATCAGAATTTCCGGTTCAGCGTCGAAATCGATAACCATCGCACCAACCGCGCTGGCACGCCGGCGGATTGTTTCGGCCTTTTCGGGCTGGGTATAGGGGCCAAGAAGGAGAATCGCGGGAACTGGAATGTTGGGGTCGTATTCGTACGCGGCAAGGACCGCGTTCATCAAGAAGGCGCCATCACCACCGCCACCGGCGGTGACCAGCAGATAGTCGGAGGGGAGGTCGGGCGCTGGGCCTTGGGACATATCTGCCTGCGGGTCATAGAGGAACCCGGTATAGCTGCAGCTATCCATCACCGCATCGGAAAGGCCCATGCCCTTCAGCGGATTGTAGAAGTCGCGAGAGCCATAGATCCAGATTTGATTGTAGAGCCCCTCGATCACGTCCAGGATACCCTTGTCCTGCCACTCGGTCCGGACCGTTTCTGGATCATCGAGAACGTCACGCAGACCCAGGACGAGTTCAGTGTTGGTTTGCCTCAGATGGCCGAGCGCACTGTTCAGTTCACCGGAGAGGCCGAGTGGCTCCTTGTCCGCAACGAATATCTGGAAATTCGTGGATTGGGCGCATTGGTGGATGAGTCTGCTCCGGGTTTCGATCGTCTGCTCATAGCTCTGTCCGGGTTCCGCCGAGCAGTACGTTCCGTCAGGAAGCTTTTCAACCTGCGGCAACTCGACGAACCTGATCCTTGGATGTGAGGCATATCGATCCGACAGTCCCGAACCTGTCAGGATCGTCGTCGTAAGCCCGGGAAACCGGTCGACCAGCGCCAGGGCAATTTTCCGATTGCGTCGGATGTGGCCCAGGCCGAACGTATCGTGGCTGTAGAGCAGCAGATTTGCAGCTGAGCTCCCGATATCCAAGGCGAAGCGGCTCCCGTCTATTTTGGTTTCGTGCGACCGATCGACCCCCAAGCGTGTATCGATTCGATCTGTTCCCCTTTTTTGTCGGCATAGCCGTCCTGACGTTGCTAAATACGTCTTTGCTTTACCTATGTCACGGCAGATTTGCGATAATGTGAAGCTAAGTGAGCCGTACAAGTGGCATCTGGGTGCTCAACGGCGCGAGGAAACCGGCATGTGCAAATCCAAATTCCCGGTTCCATTTTTTTCTGCGATTGTTATGGCTTGAAACCGGTTTTGGGACGAACGAAATTGAAAACAAGCAGCGGTCTGGATCTGATTTCGCATTTCGGCAGCAGAAAACCGGGATTTGCGCCTCGACTCGCGTGGAAACTGGCGACTCACAGGAACCTTGATCGCAAGATCCGAAAATTTATCCGCAAGCGTTTTGCCAGGCGCTATTCGGGACCGTTTGACGTTGAAGCAGAGGGCGTCAAGATCCGCGCATATCCGATGGAAAACTACTGCGATCGCATTGCGATCGGGCGTGGTGTCTTACCGGAATTGCCGGAACGCGCGTTGATCAAGCCCTATCTCAAACCGCGCATGGTGTTTGTCGATATCGGCGCGAATATCGGGACTTACACTCTCTTTGTGGCCAAGGTCTGTGGCGAGGGTGCGCGCATCGTCTCCTTCGAGCCGCACCCGCGTACCTACAGCAAGCTGCTCTACAATGCCAAGGCGAACGGGTTTTCGAGGATCGAAACCATCAATCGGGGTGTCGGACCGGCAAGGAGCCAGACGCAGCTTTATTCGAGTGGAGGAACCAACATCGGGACTGCCTCGATCCTTCCCGATGCAGCCGGAGACAAGGAGCAGGTGGACATCAAAATCGTTCCGCTCGCGGATGCCCTGAAAAGCCATCTGGTCCGCAACGTCGATCTCTTGAAAATCGACATCGAAGGGTACGAGGACCAGGCCTTGATGCCGTTGATGACAACGGAACATGAGGCGCTGTGGCCCGGTGCGATCCTGATCGAAACGGTGCTGAGACAGCATTGGCAGGAGGATTGCGTCGCTCACCTCCAGTCGCTCGGATACTGTCTCGCCGGGGACACCGGCGAGAACATGCTGATGCTTCACCCGATGACGGAAAAACTCGAGTCCTGATTGATCTCCCGGTTGCGTGAAAATGCGCCAAGCGAGATGTCGCAGCCGACGTGCTCGAGACGGAAGGTCAACGGATCACGGTCATGATCGTGGCCATTCTCGCAAGCCTCGATGAGGCTCGCCATCATCTTGCCTGCCACCGGCGCATTCTTGAACTGGTTCCCACTGGTGCCAATCGCCATGTAGAAGCCGTCCAGGTCACTGCGGTCGTAAATCGGCATCCAGTCCTGCGTGACGTCATAGAGAGCAACCACGCCCTGTGCCTTTGAGGGAATGCGCAAGCCCTCGAGCCGCTGGGCCATCCGCATCGCCAGCACGTTCCACTGCTCGGAAAACTCGGTGTTGTAGTTGTCCGGATCGTCGACCCATTCCTTCTCGTCGCACTCGGGATCTTCCGAACCGATGAGGATATGATTGCCGATTTCCGGACGGCAGTAGGTTTGAATATCGCTGTCGGAAAAGACCAGGCCGTCGGCCTCGAAATCGACGCCGTCGGGTGCCGGCACATGTGCCACCTCGTGGCGCAGTGCCCGTGTCGTTATCGACATCGACTGATCCACGCCGGCCATCGCATTGATTTTTGACGAATGGGGTCCGGCAACATTGACCACTACCGGGGCTCTGAATTTTCTGCCATCGGTGAGAACGACGCCCGCCGCGCGCCCATTTTCAGTGAGGATTTCGGCCACCTCGGCGTTGAAGACAAACTCGGCCCCGTGACGCTCTGCAGCTTGCTGCGCGTTGTGTGCCGATAGCTTGGGATCGTTGACATATCCGCCGCAGGGAAAATACACCGCACCCGGGACAGCAGGGCCGGTAGGTAGCCCGAAACCGTCATCCTCAGGGCGTTTGGCCGGCGTGTATTGCCGTGTATCGGCGTTCGGCAACCGAGTGGGGATGTTTTCGGTCTCGACGTGCTCGTAGGGACAACCGAGGCGATCCATCATCTCGCACACGCGGGAGAGCTGCTTGTTATGATCGGTTTTGATCACCAGGCAACCGGTGTTGTGGTATTCGATCAGGCCGCCGTCGTCATCTCCACCGACATATGCCTGCCAGTCCTTCCAGTAGTGCCAGCCTTCGTAGGCAACGGCACAGGTTTCAAAGGCCGAATAGTAGGTTCGGATGATTGCGCAAGAGCCAGATGTCGATCCGTAGCCAGCTTCTGGTAGCTTGTCGATCGACAGTGTTTTGTGGCCTCGCTTCGAGAGTTCATAGGCTATGCAGGCACCGATGACACCGGCGCCGATGATGATGGCATCATAGGAGGGAGCCGTCATGATCGTCCTTTCAGACCTGTTTTATGGTTCAACTACGCCGCCTTCGCTTTTGCGACGAGCAACGAAGTCGTCGATGGCTTCGGCGGCAGCGACGTCGATGGCTGGCGGCTGATACGCGTCCAGCATGCGCCGGTAGATTTCATGCGCCCTGAGAGTTGCGTCCTTCGACCCGTTATCCTGCCAGTTCTCGAAATTGTTCCAGTCTGAGACAAGCGGGGCGTAAAAAGCCGATTCATAGCGTTCCAGGGTGTGCGACGTGCCGAAGAAATGCCCGCCGGGCCCGACATCCTTGATGGCTTCCAGGCCAAGCGACGCATCGTCGACCGTCAGCGGCCGCAGGAACTCGGCCATCGCCTGCAGCATTTCCGCATCGATGATCATCTTTTCGAACGAGGCGCAAAGACCGCCTTCTATCCAGCCGGCGCCGTGCATCAACAGGTTGGCATGACCCTGAACCGCTGCCCACAAGGACATCTGGCTCTCGTAGGTGGCCTGGGCATCGACACAGTTGGAAGCATTGACGTTTGACGACCGGTAGGGGACGCCAACCTTTCGGGCGAGCTGGCCGCCGATCAAGGCCGCGCGAGCGTTTTCCGGAGTGCCGAACGCCGGAGCTCCCGATTTCATGTCGACATTCGAGGTAAACCCGCCATAGGCGACCGGGCAACCAGGCGTGTGAAGCTGCAGCAAAGCCATGCCGGCGATGGCTTCGGCATGCTGTTGTGCAAGCGCTCCTGCGAGCGTCACCGGGCTCATCGCGCCGGACAAAGTGAACGGGGTGATGACGCAGAGCTGGTTGTTCCTGGCCATCTCGAAAGCGCCGTCGATCATGACACCATCGAGCCGCAGTGGCGACGACGTGTTGATGATCGTGAAAAGTCTGGTTGCCGTGGCCAACTCGTCGGTCGAGTGGGCAAGCCGGGTAATCTCCAATGCGTCGGCGATTCGCTCGCGGCCGAGCGCGTATGCATGATAGACCTTGTCGGTCAGCATGACGAAGTCGCGGATGCAATCGAGATGGCGCGTCGATGGGTGCAGATCGACCGGTTCGACCGGATAGCCACCGAAGAAATGCACGATATTGAGCATCTGTCCGAGGCGAAGAAAGTTGCGGTAGTCGGAGTGATTGCCCGATCGCCTGCCGCCAGCGATGTCGCTTGCATTGGGGGCGCTCGCCACGGATCCGAAGGCGATCCGGTTGCCACCGATCCTGAGCGAGCGAGCCGGGTTGCGTGCCTCGAGTGTAAACTGGGACGGAGCTTTGGCCAGCGCTTCAGCGATGAGACCCCGGTCAAACCGCACCCGATCCCCGTCGGGCTCAACATCCGCACCGGCGTGTTTCAGCATCACGCGCGCTTCCTCATGCAGGATATCCATTCCCACTTCTTCGAGAATGCGGAAGGCGGTGTCGCATATCGCCTCGATCTGATCGTCCGACAGGATCTCAACGGATCGGTAGGTGTTTTCGATCTCTCGCCACTCGAGCTGTGGTATCGAAGGCCCGCTCTGTTGCCGGCTCCGCCGCCCTGCTGCTGATCGTCGTGCCATAACCAAACCTCTCGCGATCCGCGGACTACAGGCCGATATTCCTGGTCGATTCGAATTGACTGCGGATGACGTCGTAGTCCGCAGGTGTGGTGTGGGCAAAGCCGGTCAGGAGCAGAGCCTGGCGACAATCTTCATCGAGCGCCGCCATCGCCTCTACAACAGCCATATGGATCCTGTCGGCGTTCCAGTCTTTTCGCTGGGCGCAGATGAATGGAAGGCCCGGGGTCGGCTTCGTTGTCGCCAGCACGCGAAGACGCGCAGCCGATGGCTCATGGCGAAGAGCGATTTCCCAAGTAACCGCGTCGATGGACGCGACATCCGCCAGGCCATCGGCGACGGCCTGGATCGAACTGCGATGCGCGCCGGTTTCGAGACTGGAAGCAAAGTAAGGCGGGGCCAATTGGGAACTGATCGCGTAGGCAAACGCTGCATAACCGGATTGTGAGCAGCGGGAATTGTAAGCAAAGCGAAGGCCCTGAAGGTCACCAAGGGCTTCCGCCGTGCAATCAGAATTCACCGCGATAACGCTGTAATAGCTGCCCGCACCGCATTCAATTTCGTAGGCCGGTGTTCCGACTAGAGAGACCTCGGCTGCCAGATCACGCACATACGGCAGGCCGCAGGTCTGGCCGAGAAGCAGTTGATCATCATGCCAGATGTCATTCGCCGCCCTGACCCGGTCGAGGTTTCGTGGAGCAGGGAATCCGAACTCCTGAAGGCTCTCTCTCAACCGAGACCAAAAGGCATCGGTGTGTTCGTGCAGTTCAGGCCAGTCATACATGGGAAGGGCGGCAACGGCCGGTCCCCCTCCGCTCATTGCGACCGGCTCCCCGGCAGCGGATAGGCCACCGGTTCCTTGCGGCGAAATGCAAAACGCCGAAAGACTTCAGCGTAACTGGCAAAGCGATAATCCTTGTTCATGGCAAGGAACCGCTCCCGGTGGCGTCGGTAGAGCGAAGGCAACTGATGCCAGGCTACCGCAGGATAGGCGTGGTGCACCGCATGCAGATTGTTGTTCAGGAACAGCAGGCTGAATGGCCCGCGGTCTTCAATGATAACGGAGCGCGCGCGAACGCTTTCTTCTGCCTGGTGCTCGAGATAGGTACGCACCATCAGCAGCGAAAAGCCACCATAGCAGCCAATCAGATAGGCCCAGAGCGGCAAGGCGGAAAGCCATACCAGCGTCATGACCATGCCCGCGGTGACGGCATGGATTGCCCAGGACAAAAGGATCCGCCGATCGCCAGATGCAACAGCTCGACCGTCGCTGATCAGCAGCCTCAGGATTGATATCGCAGGTCCGAGGAGCATGCGCCCAACCAGCGAATTGTTGATCTGCAGAAGAGCCTTCACCGGCTTCGGCAGATGCTGCCAGAAGTCCTGCGAAACATACCAACTTTCCGGATCGTCATAGGGATCGCAAATGCTGGCATTCTGATGATGTTCAAGATGCACGTCCTTGAAGCGCAGAAACGGAATGAAGAGGCCGAGAGGCAATCCAATTATCAAGTCATTCAAAACGCGGCGATTGAAGGGGTGCCCGTGGATGCATTCGTGTTGCAGCGATGAGTGCAATGTCAGCACGGGAATGAGCAGCAATACGGAGAGGAGCGGCGAAAAATTCGGCAGGATGAACAAAAGGAACAGCCAGGCAAGGTAGCAGCCGGCAATCAGCGCTACTGTGCGCCATTCAGATTTATCTCTAAGAATCATTAGGTTATGGCCCCATATTTGAGGCTCAATATGCGAGGGCCCACAACGATGGACAATATGAGAATACGCGAATAAAAATGAGATTGCGTTTTGGAAAATGTGAATTGTATTGAAATATGAAAAATGATGTGAATTCACAACAGTTGGAATCCACGGACAAGCGTGACGTAGCCGAAGTCTTTCGCGATCGAATGGCATTGCTGATCGCCCAAAAGGGATTCAACCTCAGCCGATTCTCCCAGCAGATCGGCATCGACCGCTCCGCGCTCAGCCAATTTTTGGCACCTGGATCGACACGGCTGCCGCGGGCAGAAACCCTGTGCTCGATCGCCCGAACCTGCGGGGTTTCACTTGACTGGCTGATGGGCCTGATAGCCAACGAGACGTTTGATGAGGACGTCGCACCAATGCTCGAAGTTGAAAGGGTAACCCAGGACACGAGCAGCAAGATGATCGCGCAATGGCATCGGGAGGCCATGGGATACAAGATCCGCTACGTTCCAACAGCTCTACCGGATCTGCTGAGGACCGAAGCGGTCAGGGCGTTCGAATTCAATGCGCAAAACCGAAACGAACGAGAAGCGAGGGACCAGCAGGCCCGCGATCAGCTTGTTTATTCTCGGCGCCCCGAGACAGACATGGAAGTCTGCATGCCATTACAACGCCTGGAGCAATTCAGCCGCGGGCAGGGTGTGTGGAGCGGTCTTCCGGTCCGGTTGCGGCGGCAGCAGCTTGAGCACATGATCACGCTGATCGATGAACTTTATCCGACCTTCCGTCTGTTCCTGTTCGATGAACGCGAGGCCTATGCAGCGCCTTACACGTTGTTCGGGCCATTGCGTGCTGCCGTCTATCTGGGCGACATGTACCTGGTGGTTAACTCCGTCGAGCACATTCGCGCCCTGACAACCCATTTCGATGGCTTGATTCGTGTCGCCCACTACGGCCCGGACCGCGTGACCGAGCGGATTTCGGAACTGATCGAAGCGCTGGAAGCGTCCGAAACTGTCGCTGCGGCCGGACAGTCAGAGTGATTTCAGATATTCGACCAGATCGGTTCTTTCTTCTTCGGTAAGGTCGGCATTGCCGTAGTCATGACCGGAATTGAAGTTTCCGGGGATCGGCACACCGTTTTCGTCACGGACGGAAAACACGAAGGGAGCGGTGTCCGAATTCTGCACAAATCCGACGTCGGCCGGATCGAACTGACGATGGCCAACCGCAAAGCTCTCCGGCCGATGGTCTCCGGTTGTTGTGCCGAACCCGGCGTCATCGGAGGAGTTGGTGACCCGGGCCGGCAGCAGTAGGTCATAGAGCGTCGGCACCGACCCGTTGTGCAGATAGGGTGCCGTCGCCCAGACGCCATTGAGAGGCCGTGCCTTGTAGGCCAGGATGGCATCCGTCTGGTTCAGGCAAATCTTTGCCTGCTCTTTCTTTTGCGGGTCATCCACGCCGGGCAAATATTCGGTCATGCTTTCTGCAAAACCCAGAAACCGTGCTCGCGCGCCATTGAAGACATCGCTGAAGATCAGGCCGAAGATGCTGGGCGTCTCGGAGACGATCGCGCCGACCGAGGCATTGACCAGCATCTTGCGGGTGAAATCTTCCCGCTCGATAACATCTCCCGTGTAGGCGAACTCCCACTGGTTCTCGAAATTGCCGGCGAGCGACTGGTGCAGAAAGGTGTTGCAGGCGGTGAAGACGTCCGTGTTCACCTCCTTCAGCGGCGTCATCTGATCATTCGCCGGTGACACGAGATCATGCGGACCGAGATGCGCGTGACAGCGAGCACAGTCGGCCTTGCCCTCGAACAACACACGGCCTCGCGCGACCTTGTCGGCATCAAGTGGCGGCAATACATCGGTTGGCCATATCGGTGACTTCAGTTTGCCCAACAGCCTTTCCAGTTCCACCATGTTCTGCAGTCGCAGACTGGAACGGTATCCCTTGAAAGCCCGTCGTCTATCCGCTTCGATATGGGCGAAAACCCCGATGACTTCCGACGTGTTGCGCACCAGCGCGCCGAAGTCGGTCTTGTCGCCAAACAACTCGAATTCAGCAAAGTTCTTGGCGATACCGTTCCATTGGATCTGATTTTGCTGAGCCGTGTTCCAGACGAACGGATAGCTGACGGGAGCGTCCGATGGAGTCGGGAAGGGGTCCTCTTCGGCACCGGAAACCGAGGAGACCTTGTTCAGAATGTAGCCCTGCGCATCCAGCCGGGCATGACCGTGCACCAGCGGCGTGCGGTTTTTCTCAAACAATAGCTCGCGCCAGGCGATCTGTTCGCGCAGTTGCTCACGCAAACTGTCTCGATCGGCCGGCAATGCAGAGGGCGTCAGAACATCGTCGGCAAAGCGTCTGAACTTGGCCTCATCCTGATCCGTGGCGCGCAAGGAAAAGAGGACGCCGTCGATAAAACTTTGAAAGTCAGCCAGGGCGGGAGCGCCCTCGATACGGACGCGTTTGTCACCGAGGATCAATTCACTCGTGTGACATGCGGCACAATTGAGGCCGATCCACGGTTTGCGCATGGTCCTGGCGTCGCACGTTTCGCTGAAACGATCGCACATCAGGTCTGCGCTTGATGAACTGTCGTGATCGACCGCGAACCCGAGCGGCAACCCAAGTGGATTGGCATCGGAGGGCGGATTTTCAAGGTAACCCAGCGCCTGCATGTTCTCGGCACCGAAAAACTTGGCCTGCGATTCCGGCAACTCAAGTGCCAGTGCCCAATCCAGCGGCAGCAGACGAGACCCCTGTGAAACCGTGTACCACCAGGCGCGCTCAGCGTCCGTCCATCCTTGATCGAGACAGAACAGGTCATCCGTGCAGATGCTGTTTTGGACAAGTTGGGCGCTGGCAGGCAGCGGCGGGAAAGCGGTTACAAGTGCCATGGGAATCAGGATGCGTCCAACCGCACGAGCGAGCCATTTCAGCTGTTTGTGTGCCAGCATATCAGTTTCCCCTGCACTTTGTTCTGCCAGTCCGCAGCCGATTGCGTCGGCTTCCCACGACTACCGAGCGGAGGGGCCGACCGGCATCACCCATATTGGTGATTTGCCACTGGCTCATCGGCCGGATCGCGCACGTAATTCGTGCTGATGCTGGATACCAATCTCAACAATTGGGTCCGATTAGCGGAGTTCGTTTTGGCAAGTATCGACTTGACCTGTGAATTGACCGTTTCGATGGACTTCTCCCGACGCTCCGAAATCTCCGAATTGGTCAATCCGCGTGAAAGATAGTCGAGCACTTCCTGTTCTGCATGCGTCAGCTTGAAGGCCCTTGCCACCATTCCAGCATCGATCTTGACCGCCATGGCGCTGTCGAGGCTGTATATGATGTGGCCTTCAATTTGGTCATTGAGCTCGTCGACACTCGAAATAGGGCATAGCTCAATGCAAAGGGCTCGGGCGTTGACATCGCGATCGGTGATGATCGCTTCTTTGTGCGGCCGGGCGCCACACCGTCCGTGGTTGGACACGTCCTTTCGCATCTCCATAAGCTCGTTGCGCAAATTGCAGTCATTGAGTTCCAGCTTGCGATCGCTGGTCATGCGGAAAACGGAATAGGCTTCCACCTGCCGGTTGAATTCACTGTTGGTGAAGACGACGGATCCCGAATTGGAGAGCACGCAAACACCGATTTGAAGCAGGTCGAGGCTACCGAGGATGTTGTTGTACCGGCGCTCCAGCTGCAATGTGGGACGCGAAATACTCAGAGCCTTGGCAACGTGCGGCAGCACCAGCGCTGCCTTCCGGCGATTCTCGGTCGACAGCGGACCATCCTGCCGGGAAAACTGAAGTGCAAACCGACCGTGCCGGATATAGTCCTTGTTCAGGAGCGCACCGGCACGATGATAAAGGCCGTTGCTGATCATCTCCTTCACATTGGGACGATCCAGGTATTCCGCTCGATTCTCGTAGAGAACCTCCTCACCGATCAGTTCGATGCCGTCGGACACGCGCGAGTGATAGGCAAGGGCGTCCTGGTCGATCAGTTCCTGTCTGTTGTGTCGGGACAGGTACCCCAGCACCATCTCGGCCTTGTACTTGCTGCTGTAACAGGGAGCCGTGATCGAGCGTTCCGGTTCTTCGCCCTCAAGCTCGAACAGGAACGCGCCGCGCGCACCGATGAAGGTCGCAATCTCGTCAAGGACATCAGGCCACACCTTTGGATCGAGAGCGGTGTCGTAGATGTCGAGAATCAGATCGCGGACCGTTTCTCCTTCGAGTGTCATTTCGCGCCCCAATGCGTTACTCGAATATACTTCTGATCGTAACAAAGAAAGTTTCGGAAAAAAAGTTGACGGTCACCCATATGGGTGATGTGGCAAGTGGCCCCGCTACCTATGTTTTGAACGTACCGGCCCTGAGCCCCACCGGGCTGGTTTACAAAGGAATGCAACGGGTAGCGTGGGCCGAAAACGTGTTCTGCGCCACCCGTTGCTACCAATCCCGGGGATGCCGGGAACGAATGGCGGCGAAATGTTACAGTCTCGGTGAAAGTCAAATAAATACAAGCAATTGTATTTTAGTTTTCATGTTGAGAGTTCATTAACCGCCGAATGGGCAGGAAATATTGTATATTGGGATCAAAAAAAGTGTTTTGCAGCAATCAATATTGATCGCAACCGAGGAGGCGACGGCATGTGGAGCTGGCTGGCGCGCACAAGACGAAAAAGCGGAGCAAACGTCCAAAGCGAGGTCTTGAGGACCAGAGCTCGAGGCACATTGAAATTGGCAGCGCGCGGATTTGACGTGCCGCTGCCTGGAAAGCTCGCCCTGGCGGCGGCACTTGTCCTTTCGAATGATGGTGTAACCCCGGCCGAAGCGCTGACCTCCCAAGCGGCCGAAGTCACCTGGAGTGCAAGGGCCGCCAGCCAGAGTGAGGCATCAACAGCCCAGCAGGCGTTGCTCCTGACGCTCCACAACACCGGACGGTTGCCGCTGCGTCGTGTCCGTATCAGCAAGGGCGAGTTTCCCGGCGATACCATGCGTCGTTCGGGCGCGTGGGTAGGCAATGTCAGCGGCGCGGCAGACGCATTGCTGTGCGATCTCAATCCAAAGATCTGCTCCAGATCCAAGCGCAACGCCAACAGCCGTGAGCGGCGGTCGGACACGACCCACATTGCCGGCTACAGAATTTCAGGCAGCACCCGCTGGAGGGCTTCGGCCGGCAGCACCTTGATTATTCCGGACGTCAAGATCGTTCAGGTGTTCCGACAGGAAAACGGCAAACGCTTCCGCACCAACAAGAATGCACTGGTTACGGCCGCACAGGTCAGCCGTGTTCCCGCATGCCTCGATACGGCCAGCAAGTTTTGCGTGACTGACTATTCGATCGCCTCTCAGGACAAGACCACGGCGCAAAACCAGTTGCGGTCGGTCATGAAGGTGCTCCCAAGCTTCTCCAAGGATGCCAAGGACGCTTACGCGTTGGTGCCTTACCTGACGGTACGATTGAGTCTCACAGAAGCAAAGAGCCCGTCTTATTCGCGCATGCCTCGCGCAAAGAGGCACAGCTTCAATGACCCCGGGTACAAGCGACTGCTGAGCGGGATCGGCAACAACATTCAGGGTCGGTTTGCTGCAGACTACAAATCCCTGCCTGAGGAAGAGCCAAAATTTAACAGACAGCGAGATGTCTTCGAGCAGTTCTTCAATGTGGCGCGACACGGCAAGCCGAAGCCGCATGAGAATGCCCGCCCTATCACCATCGTCATTGTCGATCACAAGCCCAACATCGCCCACTGCGATTTCGAAGCGGCGCGTATCGAGATGCTGCCCGAACCCGGCACATTCGAAAGCGCAACTGTTTCAGGGCCAACTTCCGATACGGCTGGTGCCCCGGGCAGCGATTGCGAAATTCAGGAAAGCCCGTGGCTGAGAGAATTCCACGGAACGCACATCCTTGGCCTTGCCGCCGCCAAACGCAATCGTCGCGGTGGAGCCGGCCTTCTAAGCCACTATGAGAATGTCACCTTCAAGGTCATTCCCATCGATATCGACCGGTTGCGCGGAGACGAGAACTACGTGTCCGAATTGTCGGTGTCGTTGCGCGAAGCCATATTCAACTACGGCGCCACCATCATCAATCTGAGTTGGGCCTACACGCCGGTCGACGGTGGCGGGCAACGCGACGAAATCCGCGATCTGATTGACCAGACCAGCAATTTCGTCGCCTGGTTTGCTGCAGCCGGAAATGAGGGCACCAACGCGAATGACGGAGTGTGCAACACGCGTCCGGCCTGTTTCTCTCATCCCAACGTTGCCGGTATCGTGGCCGTGGAGCGCACGGAAGACGGGTCAGGATTTCGACTGCTCGGCGATGGCACTGAGACCAATATTGGCTGGGAAGCCTTCGACCTTGCGGCTCCGGGCCGAAACATCTGGTCGACAGTGGGTCAGCAGGAAATGGCAGCCGCCTCCGGCACGTCGCAGTCCACCATCATCGCCACCTCGGCTGCTGCGCTGGTCATGTCCAAGGAGACGCTGACGCCGCGCGCTGCCATTCAACGGCTGATTTACACGTCCCGCCTGGTCCCATCGCTGAAACACGGCGTCAATGGCGGGATCGTCGATGTCGCCGCGGCACTCAAGTTTCGTCGCGACCAGCTCTGGCTGGATGACGGGTGCGCTTATCTTGGTCAGGCCAAGAAACTCAGTTTCGACAACGGCAGTGATCTACTGCCTGGCGATTTTGTGATCGACAGCGAAAATCCGGTCAATTTCGAGAGCCTCGGCTCCGTACATTTCAACCTGGCGGAAGTCCGGCGCCTTTACTATGACGAAGAGACCGACAGTTACATCGCATTCTACGTCAAGGCCAATTCGGAAATACTCCGGCGGGTGAATGGCGACTTCGGCACGAGGCGTGACAAGCGGATTCTGCGCTTCCAAATCGAAGACAGTCGCGGAGAAGATTGCGAAGCTCCACAACGGCGCATCAATATCCCCCTTGATCGCGTTCGCGATTTCATCAGGCGGACGCGCCCATGATCAACCGCCTGTACGGGATGGTCCTGGCCGGCGTGGTATTGGGATCAGCGGTCTTTTCCCATCCGACACTCTCGCAGGCTCGAGTTGTGCCGTTTGCGGAAGGGCCGGTGATTTCAGTGGACGTTCCGTTTCCCCCGACCAATCCGGACGAGCTGTTCAGCGGCCGAATTGTTTGGGCATTCAACAGGACTTTGCCTTTTCACAACAGCAGTGTGCCGCAGTGGTCGCGCATTTTGGTGGACGAAATCCTACTGGCGGGACCCGGTGACTATTTTATCGATTTCGCCGATGGCTCCGGCAACATCATCGAAACTCTCGCCTTCGGTGACCTTGATGGCCGCTCACAGGTCTGGTCCATGCTTGCGCCCGGTGGAAGCTTGTCGGTTCGCGTTCGCGGTTCCGAAGCGGCTGAAAAGTTGTCTTTCCGGCTATCTGCCATCGCTTTCGACTTCAATGCCGTAGCTGAAAAGTCCCTGGTTGGTGACGTCAATGGTTTGACCGACGTGGCGCTCTACAACGGTGCCCTGGCCGAAGAAGTCCAGCGTGTCTCGCCTTCCGTTGCCAAACTGGAATACGTTCGGGACGGTTCCAAATTCACCTGTTCCGGATTTCTGGTCGATTCAACCAAATTGGTCACCAACGCCCATTGTGTCGACAGCCAGGCGATTTGTGATACGGCCATTGCCGTTTTCGGCTATCAGAAACTGTCTCACGGCGGCATCTCGCTTGGAGATCAGTACCGGTGCGGAACCTTTCTCGGCGCAGATACGACTATAGATGCGGCAGCCGTCGTTTTAACGAAGCGCCCTGACGAGGCAGATGATACGCGCAAGCCACTGGAACTGGCGGCCCGACCTGTTGCCCTCAACGAACCGCTGCTTCTGGTTCAGCATCCGGGTGGGAGCCCGAAGATGGTCTCGGTCGAGGGCTGCTCTGCTTCGACGCTTCCGACCGATGGATCGGATATGCAAGATGCGGATTTTCAACACGGATGTGACACCGAACAGGGGAGTTCCGGCTCTCCGGTGGTGGCAGCAGATGGAAGCGTCGTCGGCCTGCACAAGATCGGTCATGGTCTCGACCCCGATTCCGGTCGTCACAACACCGCGGTGGACGCAAGAGCGCTCGCAGACTGGCTGCGCCGGTCCGGCCACCTGCCGGGAAACGATGGAGACGTCATGTCGATTTCACAAGGTGGCACACCGCCACCTGTCAGCAGCGAAGCCGGATCCGGCGAAACCCCGGCTGAAGGCGAACAGAATTGCGATGAGGTCAACGCGGAGAATTGCCCGGAGGCATTCCGTGTTCCCGACGACCGAAGAAATGCACAACCGCTGCCATTGCCATCGGTTGATGACGAGGACCTAACCGAAACAGAGGGAGGAACGACAGCCGGGGACGGCGACTCGGTCAGCGAACCGGGTTCCCAAGGGACCGGCAAAAGCGACTGATTCTGGAAGAAACGGGTGGGGCACAACCTGACCGGTCTGCAACGCAGGAAAATGACCGGCAACGGCCCTTGGGGCCGACTAAACACCCAAAGGAGTCCGAAATGGCTTATTCTACCAGACTGAAACAGATTTCCCTGATGACCATTGCGGTTGCGGTCTTTGCCGCGAGCCCCGTTGTCGTGGCACAGGCCCAGGCACCGGAGCCTGTCGCGACCGAAAACCAGACCGCAGCTCCGGTCACGGCCCGGGACCCGGAGGGGCACTGGACACCGCAGGCCCTGTTTGGCGCTCAGCTTCAGCCGTTGCCGGAGCCGACGGAATCCTATGAGTCCATCACTGAAAATATTGAAGAAGCAAACACCACCGAACCGAGTGTGATCGACAATGGTGCGTATACGGAAGATACCGGCGTGGAGCCGGATATGGACGACATGCTGTTCTCCGAGGCGCGTCCGCCGATTGTTGACGAGGACTCGCAGCCCGAAGCGGCCGGAACGTCCGGTGCATTCTTCTCGAGCTCTCGACTTGTGCCAACGTCCGCACGTCTGCATTACCCCTACCGGGTCCACGGCAAACTGTTCTTCTCGAAGCCCGGTGGCGGTAACTTCATCTGCTCGGGCACGGTCATCAAGCCACGGTTGATCCTCACTGCCGGACATTGCGTTCACAGTGGCTCTGGCGGCTCGGGTGGCTTCTTCAATCGCTTCCTGTTCGTGCCGGCCTATCACAACGGTCAGGCTCCATATCAGGCGTGGAACTGGCGTTGGGTTGTGACCACCGGATCATGGGCTACGTCGAATGGCAATGTTCCCAACAAGGCCGACTTTGCGATCATCGAAGTCGAGGACCGGCGGTTTGGCAACCAAACGCGCAAGATCGGCGACGTCACCGGTTGGGCCGGCTATCGAACCAATGCGTTGTTCCCGAACCACACCAAGAAGATCGGTTATCCTGGCAATCACGATCGCGGAGAGATCATGCATCAGGTCGATTCGGAGAGCCATCAGCGCGCCGCTCAAAACACCGTCCTTTACGGTTCCGACATGCGTGGCGGTTCCTCGGGCGGCGGCTGGGTCGAGAACTTTGGCGTGAAAGCTCAAGGCCAGCAGGGTGCCCGCTTCAATTCGCCCAACCGACTGGTCGGCGTGACCTCCTACGGGTACATCAACACCGGCCCGAAGGTACAGGGAAGCTCGATCCTCAACAACGAGTTCATTCAGATCCTCAACATGGCCTGTGCGCATCGCGCCGGCAATTGCTGAAGCCTGATTGAGACGAAACGATGCGCCCGGACACCTGTTCGGGCGCATTCGCATTGAATGCTGCTATTTGCGAAACGCTTCGTCGGCCATGGAAACGAGTTCATCGAAAACCGTTGGTGCTCCGGCAACGACACGGCCGCCGCGTTCAAGCATGTCGCTAGCGGACTGGTCTTCGATGCGCCCACCAGCTTCGGCAATGAGCAACTGTCCGGCGAGACAATCCCATGCGTTCATGTGCGGCTCGGCATAAGCAATCAACCGGCCGGCCGCTACATAAGACAGCATCAGGGCTCCCGAAGCGTTGCGATAGAAGACACCGCCTCGTGCCATCAGCATTTCAATCAGCCGGGTGACAAAAATCGCCTCCGTTCGGCCATTCATGCCGACGCCGGTGCTGCCGTTATGCAGCCCGTCGGTATCAGAAATCGATATGCTGCTTTCGTTTAGAAATGCCCCGGTGCCGCGTGCCGCCCAGAACATTTCGTCGTGGCTTGGTTCGTAGACCACGCCGATCAGGGTCTCGTCGCCCCTGACGCAGGCAATTGCCACGCACCAGGACGGAATACCGGAAACGAAGTTGGCTGTCCCATCGATTGGATCGATCACCCAGGTGTAACCGGACGCACTGGGTTTGTCGTCGTGTTCCTCGCCGACTATGCCATCCTGCGGAAACAATTCTTCAAGCCTGTTACGCACGAAGATTTCCACCTCGGTATCGGCATTGGAAACGAGATCCTGCTTGCCTTTGGCCTCTATCACGAGGTCGCCAATGGATCGGAAATAGGTGAGAGCCAATTCACCGGCTTCGCGGGCAATCACTCTCGCCGCCTCGATGCGTTGCTCTGTTTCAGTCGACAATGGATATACTCCACATGATGGCCGGGCCGTATCGCGCGGCGGCGAATGCATACACCAAACCGGACAAGTGTAAAATCCGTCACGGGGTGAATGTCTGACGACACCCGTTGCAAAACCTTCGCTGCGCAAGGGGATTGTGTATGGTGCACGCTCCTCAGGATGCAGTGGCGACAAATGACATGACGTATCAGTTACTCAAATTCACAATTGCATTGTTCGCCGTATTAGCCGCCATGGCTTCGGCTTCAGTCGCCGAACCGCGTCCAAGTGTGGCTTTGATTTCGGATTTCCATTTCAACCCATTTGATCCACCGGAACTCGCAGAGGAGCTGGTCAGCCGGCCAGCGGAGGAGTGGGCGGAGATCTTTGGCTCGATTGAACGACAGGACATGTCCAAATGGGGCAGCGACACCAACTACGCACTTCTTGCTTCAAGCCTTGAAGCATTTTCACAATCCGCTTCAGGAGCAGATTTCGCAATAATGGCCGGGGATTTTCTCGCCCATAAATTCGAAGAGAAAATCGCCACTTCTCTCAATGAGCCCTCGACTGACGAAATGTTGCAGGCGCTCTCAACAAAGACGACGCTTTTCGTCGGTGACGCCATTTCCCGGGCATTTCCGGGAAAGCCAGTCATCGTCGCACTCGGTAACACCGATTCCGGTTGCGGCGACTATGGCATCACGCCTGAAGGTGCTTACCTGACCGAAACCAGAGACATGGTTCGCCGCATGGTCGGAGAAGACCTGGTTGCCGATGATTTCGATGAAACCTATACCGCCGGCGGATACTATGCGCTGCGCCATCCTACTGTGCCCAAAGCCCGAATTCTGGTTCTCAACAACATCCTTTGGTCGGCAAAATATCATGATCGTTGCGGAGGCAGCGTCGAAGCAGCAGCTATGTCCATGATGCTCTGGCTGAAGAAACAGCTAGAGGACCAGAAGAGCACCGGCGGTTCAGTGTGGGTGATCCAACATATTCCCTGGGGCATCGACACAAATTCGACGTTGAAAGCGAAGGGGTCCCTCTGCCGCGAGAAGATCGTTCCCTTTTTGAAGGAGAACGAGGCGGCACAGCTTCGTCAATTGTTTCGGGACTTCTCAACGACAATCTTGACGAGTTTCGCCGGGCACGTTCACACCGACGATTATCGTCTCTTGCTCGGTCCTGGATCACAGCCGTTGGTTGCCCAGAAAATCCTGCCGGCCATCAGCCCGATCTATAACCAGAACCCCGGCTTCAGCATCATGACCTACGACGCAAAAACAGGTGCGCCGTGGGACTTCTCGACCTACCATCTGACCAATCTCGAAAGCGCTTCGTTGACGGAGCCAGCTGACTGGCGCTTTGAATATGAGTTTGCCAAGGCCTATGAATTTGATCGGTACTCAGCAGAATCGGTTGCCGATCTGATTGAGGATGCTGGAGACGGCGGAGCGCGAGCGGCAACCTACCGCGGATTCTATGAACTCGGGCATGGGCAAATGTCCGAAGAAGACCTTCCAGCTTACGCGTGTGCAATGAAGTATATGAGCCGGCAGGAATTTTCGGATTGCTTCTGTGGTGAGTAAGAAGCGGCCTTCCCATGGGCTATAGGGCGATCGGGCGTTGACATCAGTGGCTTCATGGCCCCCGCAGACAAGTTGTGAAGCAACCGAACTGTCTGATTCTTTGGTAAGGGCAGGATGTTGGATCTCTAAGCTCAGCAAAGCTCTGAGACAAACGGGATAGTTTTTGAGACGGTTCGACGTCTATTTCAAGTGGTTAGCCTGATCAGCTCGATCCGATCGGCTACTCAATCTCACCTGATCAAGATACATTTTATACGTTTCTTCTGCTCGTCATCTCAACCTGAGGGGGCAGATCGAGGATGACTGCTGCGAACGGTGAGTTTCAGCAGTTCTCAACCGGGCCTTGTGCGGCCGCGAGGGGGTGATTGGATGAAAATTGACCTGTTACGCCCGGGTGCAGTGGCAATTGCCATTGGTCAAGTCGGCTTTGCGTCAGGATACGCCTGGGCTGATTGCACAACAGGTAACTCCGTAGTCAATTGCACGGGAAATCTTGAATCATACATCAATACGTCAGTGCCTGATTCGAGCAGTTTTTCAGACACATACACATTCAACTTCAAAAACCTGACTTCAGATCTCACTGAATCGTCCTCTTCAAATGTCGGGATCGAAGTATCTTCGACCGGGGTGGAGGGTGACAATCACGACGACGCCAGCACCGGCGGCCATTCCATGGTCCTGAACTTTGATGGTGTCTATTATGGTATCGACGTTCCGGGTAATCCCGTCGTCATGTCTACAACCGGTGGAAAAGGCCATAGCGGCAATTCGAATGGAAGCGCCGGGGCATCCTCCTCCCATTCGGGTGGCACCGGTGTTACTGGCGGCTTTGGCGGGTATCTGACGTTCAACTGGCAATCGGGACCGCTCGCTGGCAACACCGTAAAGCTATCGAGTACGGGTGGTGATGGCGGAAAGGGCGGCGAAGGCCAATCAGGAACGGGCAACGGCTCCGGCGGCACCGGCGGGCGCGGTGCCGCGGGCGGCGCGGTAAACCTGCATGTGGGCCAATTCGGAAATACGGTCTCCACGGTTACTTCATTTGAACTAATTGGCACCGGCGGTGCAGGCGGATACGGCGGTGAGGGATATAGTGGTACAGAAAAGGCAAAGGGGGGAACCGGTGGCCAGGGCGGTACCGGATCCAATGTCAATGTAATCCTATATGATGAATTCAAGGCCAGGCCCGCCGCGACGGGCGATCCGGTATACATTGATCTGCGCAGCATTGCAGGCGATGGCGGGCATGGCGGCAACGCCCATGGCTCGCTTTCGACGAGCACAGCTGGAGATGGCGGGCTGGGCGGCTATGGTGGTGCCGTAACCTTCGATGGGTCGGTCAACTGGCTCGACCTGGTAAACCAGTTCGGTGTGCCGTCTGTCTATGCGTTATCTCAAGCGGGGCGAGGAGGGCATGGCGGTAACGGCTCCAGCGGCGCCACTGGCAAAGGTGGCGATGGCGGCGAGGGCGGTACGGCTGGAGACATATCCATCGATTTGAGCTCCCCCTATACCTCGATCAAAAACGAAGCTGTTGATCTGGACCAGGGCAGCAACCAGGGTGTCCTCGCCCAAAGTATCGGCGGTGCCGGAGGCAACGGGGGCAACGGCACCGGCGGTTTGGGCAACGGCAAGGCCGGTGGCGGCGGCGGTGGCGGGAATGCAGGCCAAATCAGCATAACGCTAGGCGGTGTGATTGAGACCAATGTCGGTTCATCCGAGGGTATTCTGGCCCAATCCATTGCCGGGCTTGCAGGTGCAGGGGGCTATGCCAGTGGAGCCGCTGCCTACGCGTCCAGCACTCAGTCTGGCGGCTCCTCAGACGGCGTCGACATCACCACATTATCGACCGCATTGATCACGACGACTGGGGATTATTCCTCCGGCATTCACGGCCAGTCTGTTGGCGGGGGTGGGGGGCGCGGTTCCGATGTTTCCGGGATCGTGGCCCTGGGCGGGGATGGTTCTGCCGGCGGCGACGGTGGAAAAGTCACTATTACCCATGGCGGCGGCATAACCACCCATGGCGATAATGCCGACGGAATTGCGTTGCAGAGCGTCGGCGGCTCCGGCGGCGCATCCGGTGCATCGGATGGTTTGACCGCGGTCGGTGGTGATGCCGGGTCCGGCGGATCAGGTGGCGCATTGAGCGTGTCCGTGTTGGGAACTGTTTCCACCGTGGGTGACTATTCCGATGGCGTTCTCGCCCAGTCGGTTGGCGGCGGCGGCGGCAAAGCGCATTCAACGTCCGGGTTGGTGGCAATTGGCGGTTCCGCAGGAGACGGCGGCGATGGCGGCAAAGCGGTGATCGAATTGGGTGGTTCTGTTTCAACCCAGGGAGATTTCGCCGATGCCATTCATGTGCAGAGCATCGGCGGTGGCGGCGGAAAAGGCTCGAACGCGCTTTCAACAGGAGTGGAGTTTTCCACCGCCATCGGTGGTAACGGCGGCTCTGGAGGCGATGGTGGTGCCATCACGGTCACGGAAACCAGCACAGGATCGATCCAGACATCAGGAACGTCGTCCTCCGGCCTGGTGCTTCAGTCAGTGGGCGGCGGCGGCGGCAATGGTGGTTATGCGATTTCAGCCAGCGCAGGGATCGGCATCGACGCTTCAGTGGGTTCGGGTGGAAACGGAGCGGTGGGCGGCCATGGCGGTGACATATCCGTCACAATTGCGTCCGGCATCACCACATCCGGCGATTTGTCCCATGGGATCCAGGCCCAATCCGTGGGCGGCGGCGGCGGTAATGGCGGTATGTCCATATCGAGTGCCAACACCAGCGGAGTGGCGATGAGCGCCTCTGTCGGCGGCAAAGGCGGTGGTGGTGGCAGCGGCGGTACAGTCGATATTACCACCAGCAGTGCGATCTCGACGTCCGGGTCAACGTCGTTCGGTATCATGGCGCAGTCAGTGGGCGGCGGCGGCGGTTCTTCGGGCATGTCAATCGACGCGAATGCCGTCTCGAACTTCAGTCTCGCCGCGGCCGTGGGCCGTTCCGGGGGTGGTGGCGGCGACGCGGGCGATGTCACCGTGCATTCAACGGCCGGATACGTCGCCACGAACGGGGATTCCGCAGATGCCATCTTTGCGCAATCGGTGGGAGGCAATGGCGGTTACGCCGGCATGGTCGTCGCGGCCAGCGGTGATTCCAGCAATACGTCGGTTGATCTTGCAGTCGGAGGCGAAGGTGGTGCGGGCGGAGACGCCGGCGTGGTGACCGTCACGGTCGAGGAAGGGTCAGCGGTTTCGACAGTTGGAGACAATGCCATAGCCATCAACGCGCAATCCATCGGAGGCGGGGGCGGTCACGGGTCGATGACCGTGGCCGGGTCGCTGGAAAGCGGTGATGCCATCAACCTGGCCATCGGCGGTGCCGGGGGTGGCGGCGGCGATGGTGGTGACGTGACAGTGTATGCTTTTGCATCCACGTATACGAAAGGCGACAATTCAATCGGCATTCTTGCCAAATCCGTGGGTGGAAGTGGCGGAAGCGGCGGCTTGTCGATTGCCGGCGACGGCTCGTCGAATGGCGCTGCGACCGTTAACATTTCGGGCAACGGCGGCGGCGGACACAAGGCCGGTGATGTCACGGTCGACTCCACCACGACGGTGGTTACCGAGGGGATTTATGCGACCGGCATCAAAGCCATGAGCATTGGTGGCGGCGGCGGCAGTGCGACCGGCGCAATTTCCGGGACCACCTCCTCAATGGGCCAGGCGGCCGTGACGATTGGCGGTGAAGGTGGCGGTGGCGGCTCCGGGGGAGACGTGACCGTGCTGCACTCAAACGAATTGCTGACATTGGGCGACTATGCTGATGGCATTCTGGCGCTCAGTATGGGCGGCAGCGGCGGACACGGTGCATTTTCCGCCGCCGGGAGCCTCAGCGCCGGTGAGTATTCCGCTTCGACCGGCGTGACTCTGGGCGGCGCTGGCGGCGGCGGCGGCGGCGCTGGCGCAATATTGATAACGACTTGGGCTTCGACTGAGGCAGGTGCCTCAAACAAAATTCTGACCGCCGGTTACCAATCGCGCGGAATCATCGCGACCAGCCAGGGCGGCAATGGCGGGTTTGGTGGCTCGGCCTATTCGGGTGCTTTGAATCTCAGCAGCGAAGCAAGCATGCAGGCTGACGTCGTGATCGGTGGAGACGGCGGCACTGGCGGTGCGGCCAATGACGTGAACATCACCAATGTCCTGTTGATTAGCACAACCGGGCACTATTCCGATGGCATCCTCGCTGCATCGATCGGCGGCGACGGTGGCGTCGGCGGGAATGCCGTGGGCGCGTCAATCACCACCACCGACAACAACAGCGCCAACTTCCAGACCGCGGTTGGCGGTTCTGGCGGCAGCGGGTCGGTGGGCGGTGCCGTATCGATTACGAACTCGGCACAAATCAAAACAGAAGGCGTGGAAGCCTCGGGTATCTACGCGCAATCCACCGGTGGTGGCGGTGGACGCGCTGGCAATGCAGGTACGGCGGTTTTCGACTACACATCCAGCCAACAGGGCAATTCCGACAAGACCGTCGCCATGAATGTGGCCATCTCGGTGGGAGGCAATGGCGGCAGCGGCCACCATGGCGGCACGGTAACGGTTGAGAACAGCGGCGACATCACGGTGGGATACGAGGCCAATGACGAAGACGGCAATCAGATCGCCGATCGGATGGCCTACGGCATCTTTGCGCAATCCACCGGCGGCGGTGGTGGTGACGGAGGCTCCGTCTCCGCTTTCAATATGAGTGTTGTAGGGGCTTGTACTTTCAACAAGACGTTCCTGCCCAGCGAAATCTCCTGTGACACCGGAGATGATTCTGCCAGTTCGCCGAAAACGACCTATTCGCCCAATCTCTCGCTGGTTGTTGGTGGGAATGGCGGCAGCGCCGGAGACGGCGACGCCGTCAGCGTCACGAATGATGGCGCTATCACCACATCGGGAACGGGCAGTTATGGCATCTATGCCCAATCCACGGGCGGCGGCGGCGGCACTGGCGGCGGCGGATCAATGGGATTGGAATACGTCCTTCCGGATGCCCAGGTGAACGAGGTTCTCGGCTACATCAAATCCGTGGCAAGCAGTGGATTGAGCAACGGGCGCAGTTTTCAATCCCTTTCCCTCACTGTCGGCGGTCAGGGCGGCAGTTCGGGAGATGGCGGCGATGTGACCGTTACCAATACCGGGTCGGTCGCAACATCAGGGTTTTCCGCGGATGCGATCCAAGTTCTGTCCACCGGGGGAGGCGGCGGCAATGGCGGCACAGCCTATACTGGCCTGGGCTCACCCGGAATTGATACGTTTGCAGTTGGCGGTACCGGGAGCGGTGGCGGTGACGGCGGACACATAACGGTCACGTCGAGCGGCTCCGTTGCCACCACCGGCATCGACGCCATGGGCATTTTTGCACAATCCGTGGGGGGTGGCGGTGGCCGGGCCGGCGCCGTGTCTCGCGCCCTCGTAGGAGAACTTGGCGTAAACATGAATGTCGGATTTGCCGTTGGCGGGACGCTGGAGGCGGGCGACGGCGGCGACGGAGGCAAGGTCGACGTAACCGTTGGTGAAGGGGGCCTGACAACCACAGGCATCCGAGCTCACGGCGTATGGGCCCAATCGGTCGGCGGCGGCGGCGGCGCATCCAGTTGGGGTGGCGGCCTGGAGGATGCAGAGAACCAGGCGATCTCCTTTGCTGGTGGCGGGGGAGACTATGGTTCTGGAGGTGACGTGACTGTGACGGTGGATGGCGCGCTTTCCGTGACTGGGATTTCTGCCGTGGGCGTGTTTGGCCAAAGCGTCAGTGGCGCGAACATGGTGACGACGGACGATGGCCAGAAGGCTGGATCGGTGACGGCCACCATCAACGGTTCTGTCAGCGCGACCGGTTTCGAAGGGCGGGGTATTTTCCTGCAAAGCGATGGTCTGGACGGAAATGGCAAGCTGTATGTGTATGTTGCCGAGGGTGGCACCGTATTCGCAGGATCACGGACCAAGGCGGCTATTCTTCTAGGCTCCGGTGATAGCGACAACACCGTCGACAACTACGGCATCATCCAGCGGACGGAGTCCGATGATGCGTCGTTGCCTGGCTTTGCACTCAAAACTTATGACGGTGCGGTAACTGTAAACAATTACAATTATTTCGAGGGGTCAGTTTCACTGGTATCTGAGAAAGCGAACGGATCCAGTGTCACCAACAGCTTCTACAACACCAGTGATTCAGGCAACGGTCAGCTGGCCATGGGCCGAGTGTTCAACCTCGGTGACGGCAACTCCACCCTTTTCAACCGCGCCTTCATGACCACAGGTACCTTCGGCGCAATCGGCGACACCACAATCGACTCCATCGGATACACCGAGCTCACAGGTGCACTGGTCCAGAATTCTTCCGGCCTGTTTTGGGTCGATCACGATTTCTCGGGCAACAACGATCTTCTCTTTGTTCTGGAAGGCGATGTGGACATAGCCGGTGAGGTCTTTGCCAATCCCGTGGGCGGTACACCCGGCAACGGCGCCAGCGGCATCTTTCCCATCCTGCAGGGTAGTGACGAGGCTTCCGGCGGTGTGACCATCGACGACAGTACTTTCACGGAAGACACGGCGATTATCGATTACACGCTGATTGACGATGGAAACGGCGTTTTGTTCCTGCAGTACGATGTGAACTACGCCGCCTGGGAAGCTGAGCCTCAAAGGTCCTATGTCAACGAGGCTGAGACACCGGAACCAGCATCGACACCGGAAAATGTCGACACACTTTACAATGTGGTCGGATACCTAACGGATTTGGTCGATCAGCGAAACACGGCCCTTTCGAGTGGGAGCAACGACTTCGATTCCATCGATCAGCTTGTCGTCCCGCTGCTCAGCTTGCGGGCTATCGACGATGTGGTTGAAGTCTACCAACACATTTCCAGCGGCGATCTGATGCGGTTGACCGATGCCTCCTTGCACAGTTCCTACCGGTTTTCCAACAGTCTGATGTCCTGTCCTCGGCAAGGCGAGGACGGGCGCATCATATATGAGGATAATGGCTCATGCGGCTGGATGTCGCTCGGTGGTGTGACCCGCAATGTCAGCGCCGTAAGCGCCAGCACCAGCTATGAAGAAAACACGTGGGGTCTGGCTGCCGGAGCTCAGTTTGAAGTTTCCAAACGCTGGTTCCTTGGTGGTGCCGTATCTTTTGAAGACGTCAACTACAGCACATCGATCTCGAGCGGAGATGGCACGCGATTTCAGCTGGGCGGCGTTCTGAAACACGAGGTTGGCAATCACAATTTTGCATTGTCGGTCTCCGGCGGCATCGGGGACTACGACCTGAGACGGAACCGATTGGCAGCATATGGGATCACCTCGGAAGACAATGACGCCGACAACAGCTGGGCCGCACTGATGGGCCGATACTCGCATCAAATCGAAGTCGGCGGAAACACCCTCGTCGAGCCTTACTTGGGCGTCGGGGTTACCTGGGTGCGGCAGGACAGCACCGAGATCGAAGGTTCTCTGCCTATCACGTTTGATGTGAATTCAGACAGTGCAACCAGGATCATTGTCAATCCCGGGGTTGAGTTTGGCCGAAGCCTTGAGACGGCTTACGGTCCACTGGACATACGGTTGGGCGTCGGCTTTCTCGGGCTCTACGGCGATGATTTCAGAAATGAAGTATCCGCCGCCAACATCGCCACAGCGGGATCGTTTACAGCCAGCTCTGATTTCGACAACAACTTCCTTGAGCTAAAGGCACGCGTCGCCGGCAGGATCGGAGATCGCACCTCGATGCGACTGTCGCTTGGTGCGTTGCTGGGAGAAAAAGACCAGTCCTATGGCGGGGATGTTCGGATTTCTCATCAGTTCTGATGTGGAATAGCCATCTGGATGGCGCGGTAGCTAAAGCGGCTTGAAAAACCGGGCGACCGGCCAGCGTTGAAAGCCAAACGCTTCATAGGCGCGGAGCGCTGGCGCGTGGCCGGTGTCATCAACAGTTTCAACCATCATCACTTTTGATCCGGTGCCCCTGACATAGTCTTCTCCAAAGCGCATCAGCATCTGACTTAGGCCATTGTGCTGATGGGATGGGGAGACAGCGATGATTTGGATTTCCCCCATTTGGTCCTCAGGATGGAGGCGGATGCCGATGAAGCCGGCGAGGACCCTGTCCAGGAACGCCAGCCATATGTGGTGTGGCTCGGTATCGAGCAGGTCGGCCACATCGGCCTTCTGTCTCACCTCCCAGCCGGAAGGATAAAAGGCCTCATAGACAAACGCCGGAAGCTCTGACGCCATCCTTTCGAAGACTGGCGCCCATGCCCGGAGCGTCAAATCAAGAACCGCCTCCTTGTGGATCCGTTCGTAGGGAACGATATTGAAGTCACGCATAGGGTGGACACCCACCTTTCCGCTTCCTGTCTGCACCGACAAGCTTCTGCATTCGCGCGACCGGGATAATCACGTCGCCCGGCGCGTTCATATCGATCCTCTCAACGACTTCGTAGCCGCAAGCGCTGTATAAAAACTCACCGACCGGCGTCGCGATCAAGTCCAATCGGAATATCCCTGCCAAACGCGCCGATGCTTCGCAGACCGAAAGAATGCTGCGGGCCAATCCCATCCGCGCATGGGAAGGATCGGTGTACATGGCCCGAATTCGCGCTGACCGGGTCTCTTCACATGGGGTGTGAGAAGATTGTGCTTGCGCGTCGTGAATGAAAGGCGACCGGCGGCTCCATCCGCCGGAGGCCCGAAGCGCACCATCGATTTCGAGTACGAAATAGGTTCCATCCTCGATCAGCCACGGATCAAGCGGCGTGAAGGCAGATGTCGCCTCGGCTTGCTCGGCCGACAACAATGGGCCAAGCAAGCCGTCCGTGGCCCTTCGCGCCAAGCGTTCAATGGCGCCGCGATCAGCCCCGGTCGCCGGTCTGATAGAGACCGGCGCCGGTGCCACGATGGCAGCTTTCTGACTACCAGATTCGAACGGTTTCAAAGCCAGTCTCCGAGAATGTGACCTCGCGATAGGTTCCGTTCGCATCGCCGTCCGGGGTAAATTCGACAGCACTGGCGCCGACATAGTCGATCTCACCACCCTGTGAGAGAATGCGCAGGCCCTTCTCGATCTCACCGGGGCCTATTTCGACACCTGGAGCGTTCGCGACACCCGGCATTGCCATTGAGACTGCCTTGCTGTCCGACGTTCCGGCTGCATGCATGGCCAATGTCAGCACCGCTGCAGCGTCATAGGCTTCTGCACGAAAGGGCGTACGGCCGGTTATATCGTTCTCCCGCAACATGCGTTCGAACTGATGCACGCGATCGTCGTTGCTCCCCGGAAGGGTACCGATGGAGCCCGTCAGCGCCGGACCGAACGCTTCGACCAGAGAGTCCGAGACCATGCCGTCAGGCAGTACAAACCGATCAAAAGCACCGGTATCAAGGGACGCTTGGATGATGGCGCGTCCACCCTGGTCAGAGTATCCGGCGACCAAAAGGATATCGGCATCACTGGCAGCCAGTGCGGCCACTTCGGCGGTATAGTCCGCCTTGCCGTCCACATGAGCGGCCGTCACCAAAACCTCACCACCCAGCCGTTTGAATGCGTGGGCGAATGAAGAGGACAGCCCAACCCCATAGTCGTTGTCTGTGTAGGTCACGGCAATTTTGCGAATACCCTTTTCGATCAGCAATTCCGCGATCACTTCACCCTGCCGCGCATCCGATGGCGCAGTGCGAAAAAAGAGCCCGTTGTCATTCGCATTGGTCAGCCCCGGTGAAGTCGCGGCCGGAGATATCGATAAGACGCCGTATGGAAGCGCGACGTTTGACAACACCGCGGCGGCAGCTCCGGAACAGCCGGCTCCGATGATGGCAGCCACCTTGTCCGCCGTGACCAGTCGCTCTGCAGCGGCAACCGCGACCGGGGCATCAACGCAGGTGCTATCTGCGCGAACGGGGACAATGTCGCGCCCGCCAAGAAACACACCGGAGGAGGATGCTTCACGCAATGCCAGTTCCGCAGAAGCGGCTATGACGGGTGCCATCGATTCGATGGGACCGGTAAAGCCGAGGAGGACACCGACATGCACCGGGCCTTCCTGGTCGGCGCTGGCGGTCGAAACGCTTGCACATAGAGCTGTGGTCAATAGTAGTTTCTTGATCATTGAAGTCTCTCTTGGGTTGTGACGAAGGAGCGAAGATGCTGGGAGCGGTCTGCGTTCAATTGGACGCCGATCCGTCCGCCCATCCTCGGCGGGGCAGGGGCCCCAATCGCCGCGATTGAGTGGTTGTTGCTGGGTATTCATGATATTTCCTGTTCAATGGAAGCTGATTGGCTTCGGCCCCGAATTAAGGGCGGCGGAACCGGGATGCTTGCAGACGGTCTGTAGAATTCGGGTAGTTTTTGGGGATTCTCGCCGATCGACGATGGTCGTCGCGATGCGGCCTGTCGCTAGATGCACGATGCGCGGAGATGCAGCAGTGCCGTTGCTGGCCATTAGAATCCCATCAGACCCGGCGAACAGCGAATGGGGCGAACCCAGCGATCGCCGTTGGCTCGGAGGGAGCGGGCCATGATTTTCCGGTTTGATGACTTCGAATTAGACACCGACGCATTTGAACTTCTCAAGAATGGCGAAAAGGTCGACATCGAGCCTCAGGTGTTTTCCGTCATCCAGTTTCTAATCGAAAACAGAGACCGCTTGATTTCTAAATCGGAACTCATGGAGGTCATCTGGAACGGGCGGATCGTTTCTGAGGCGGCCATCAGCAGCCGCATCCGTTCCGCCCGAAAAGTGTTGGAAGATACCAAAAAGCCCCGGCGTATGATCCAGACGGTCCACGGAAGAGGATTCCGGTTCATTGCTCCGATGACTGACATGGCCGGCCCGAAAGCCCTTACCAAATCATCGCGATCGAACCTGCCAACTGAAGCAGCAGATCATCCACCGGCGTTGCCTGAGCGCAGGAATCGACCGTCCGTAGCGGTGCTCCCATTTGAAAATTTCGGCACTGGCAATGAAGACGATTTCTTCGCTGCCGGATTGACCGAGGAAGTCATCGCGAACCTCTCCCGGTTTCATGATCTGTTTGTGTTTTCCCGTTCAACCACAGCGGCGCTCGCCCGCCAAAACGTCACCATTGCTGAACTTCGGCAGACGCTTGATGCGGATTTCGTTATCGAGGGCAGCGTCAGGAGGTCCGATACCCGGGTTCGCGTCACGTTTCAGCTGATCGACACTGCCACAGATGGGCATCTTCTGGTCGAAAAGTTCGATCGCGAGTGCACGCTTGAGAATGTGTTCGACATCCAGGACAAGATTTCTCTGTTGATAGCCGCGCGCGTGGCAAATCGGCGCGACCTGCTGAACGACGCTGCACCACGAGCCAATCGCCAAGGCCGACCCGCAACATGGCCGACCTATCGTTCCATTGTTCAGTACTACGAATATGTCAGAGTTCGGGACCCTCAGACGCATGCCGCCGTGCGGGACTATTTGCGCGACTTACTCTCTGAGGACTCGAATTCTTCGGATGCTTGCGCAGCCCTGGCCGTCGTTTTGCTTGATCAGTACCGGTTTCCCGTCAGAGCGCGCGATAGTGGAGCAATTTTAAACGAGGCGCACAGATACGCGAGGCAGGCGGTGTCGCTCGACCCTGACAATGCCTTTGCCTATCAGGCAATTGCGATGGTTCAGTTCTACAGGGGCGAGTTCCAGACCTTCGTCGATTCGGTCGAAAAATCGACCGCTCTCAACCCCGGCAAGTCGGATGCGCTGGCCGAATTCGGATATTGCTATTACATGGCCGGTCACATCGAACGCGCACTCCATTTTCTGGATCGGTCATCCGAACTCAATCCACTGGAGGACCACATCCCTCGGCTGTTCCGGGCCGCGTGCTTTTTCATGCAGGACAGGTTCCAGGATGCGATGGTCGAAATTGGCAGATCACCCATGCCGGGTGCGTACTGGTATCATGCCTACGCTTTGTCCATTGCGCATGCGGCCGGCAATTCAGAAAGAGCAGAAAAGGAAGCCGCCAGAATGCGAAAGCAGTTTCCGAACTTCATGACCGATCGGCTGGCCATGAACGAAATCTTGCGCGTGTCGCCCGAGGTCGACGAAAAGTTCGCAAGAATCTGGCGGCTTTACCTTTCCTGAGATGCTGACAACCCGCTATCTGTTCTTCACCTCGGTTCTGGTGCAAATAGAATAAGCAAGACGCTTAAAAAGCAGAGTTCCCTTCTCGATTTCGCCTGAGTATCAATCGAAGCAGCATGACGAGAAGCGCCATAAGAATCCCCGCAATGAAAATTCGCAGGACAAGAATAAACCCGATCGCCGCTACTGCATCGCCGTCGAGCCCGCTTAGTCCGCTGAAAAACATAAATATTCCAGCAGGAAAAACGGCTGCAACAAGTGTGAAAATCACAAAGTTCCTCGGGCGTGCGCAAAACACGGATGCATATAGCAAGATACCGACCATAGCGGGGTCGACAACTGCAGCAAGCGTCAGAGCCAGTGTGCCATGGCTGATCATGACAATGCCTTCGGTCCTCGTCCAATTTTCTCCAATTCACTCGCCCCTGAGAAAACGCAAATAATCGGGATCAACCTCGGCGATTGGCCAGGCTTTGATCGAGGGAACTTCGAAAGGATGCTCGGATTTGGCGTGGGCAAACAGGGCTTCCCGATCCTCGCCGGGCAATTTGAAGATGAGCTGCACCTCCCGGTTCTCGACCACGTCACCCTTCCAGAGATAGCTGGTCCGCATTTCGGCTGAAATATTGTAAGCCTTGGCCAGACCTTTCAGGAGCGCACTTTTGCCGATTGCCTCGGCCACTTCGGCACTGGGGCAATTGACGATCACGAACCAGGCTTCGTTTGTTTCCATGGGGTCTCCGTTGCGAGCGATCCGTTGCACAGAAGCGGATGGAGGTCCCCATCAACGTCCGGACTCAAATCGACAGTCTGCAAGATACATCCGCATTCATCCCCTGGCATCCTGTTGGCGAGGGACATCTCCTGCAGGTAACGTCCAGTCGATGTTAAGCACCGATCCCAGCACTGTCCGCTGCAGCGTCATTCTGCCGCGAACGCCAAAACGGCTGTAGATGGCGATCGTGTGTTGGCGAACCGTTTGCGCGCCAATGCCCAGGATCGTTCCGATGTCGGTGTTGCTTTTCCCCTTGAGCATCCAGAAGACTACTTCCGCCTGGCGTTCGGTGAGGCCAAGACCGATCAAGGCCCGGGTCAGATCGGGTGTGAGCTCGGCGGCTTGAAGCAGACGCATCCGATGGGCGGCGCGTTTTTGGCGCAAGACAGGCTGTCCCAGGCGCTGCAGAAGCGTCAGCCGTTGGATGTCGCCACGCGTGAAATTGCGCCCCTTCCGATTCAGCGGAACTCCCAGTACGAGTGGCAGTGCACCCGAAAAAGCGCCACTACGCGGATCCATGCCGAGATGCATAACGAGCTGGTGGTTGGTCTCGACCTCCCGGAACAGTTCCCTGTATATGCCGCTACCGTAAAAACTGCTCAGGTCGGTGACGTCGGAGAGCCGGATGACGGCTGCATCGGGGTTTTCCTTGCGATACCGAAGAACCGGATGGGCTGGCATGAAATGCTGCCAAACGGACGCTTTGCGGTGTACCCAATCAGCGATCTCCGGTTCGCTCGAATAGAGGCGCGTACGACCGAAATATTCGTCGACCTCTGCGTAGCCGCCATGATCGCTCGGCACGAGGTCCATTGCTGTCCGAACCAGTTCCGATGTGGTGTCTTCGAGACTGCTCGCCTCGGACATGGCCAGGATCCCGTCGGCCACACGTCGGCAATCCGCATCGGTAACCTCGCGAAATTCCATCGTTACCCCACTAACTGGTGTATGGCGCCGCGCTGCTGATCATAGTTGAAATGACGACAAAGTGGCAATGGAAGCGGTTTCGCTGCCGAAAGCCTCCGCATTCGGCGTTGCCGCCAGGATCGGCACCGGCAACGGAGTGACGGCTCGATCACCCTCGGCGATGAGGTCCGCGTCAACAAACGCACGACACTGGGGCAGGACTTCGCCGAAGTGATGCAGTTGTCAGACGGACGGCGATACCAGTGTTTTTGGCGTAGCGGCGAGGGTCGGTATCGCCCAATCGCCGCTAACGCTGACGGGAGACATCCAAATTGACTGACCAGATCCTGGCCGGCGGTGCCGGCGACGATACGCTGAACGGCGGCCCCGGCACAGACGCGGTCGAATATGCCGGCAGTTCCGCCGACTACACGATCACCCGCAACCCGGACGGCACGCTGACAGTGACCGACACCAATGTCGGCGACGGTCTCGACGAGGGCACCGATACACTGGTCTCGGTCGAGCAGATCCGCTTTCTCGGTGACGGCGTGACCCTCTGGTATCCTGCCGTGCGGATGGGCGATGAGGTGCGCGTCAACGAGCACCTGGAGGGCTTCCAGTTCGCCCCGCGGACCGTTCAGCTCGACGACGGCCGTGTGCTCTACATGTTCACCACATGGAACAGCATTGACGGTGATGCGAGCTCGAACAGCGTCGCCGCGAGACTGGCAACGGTCAATGCTGATGGCAGCTTCACGTTCACCGACGAGTTCCGCGTCAACGAGCACACGACGAACGGACAGACCGCGCCGCAGGGCATGCAACTTGCCGACGGCCGTATCCTGTTCCTGTTCCAGACCTTCGACCCGACGGACGGCGACGCCAGTCAGGGCAGCATCGCAGCCCGAGTCGGAACCGCCAATCCGGACGGCAGCGTCACCTTTACCGCCGAGCATCGCGTCAGCCAGACCACGCTCAACTCGCAAGCCGATCCCGAGATGATCGAGCTCGCCGACGGGCGTGTCCTGTTCGTCTTTCAGAGCTGGGCTGGCAGCCCCAACTTCTGGGACGTCCGAGCCCGGGTCGGCACGATCAACGGCGACGGCACGATCACCCTGGCCAACGAGTTCGGGGTCGGCGAAACACTCGCCGACAACACCGCCGATGCGACCCCCATACAACTCTCCGACGGCCGGGTGCTGTTCGTCTTTCACACGAACGACACGGACAATGGCGACGACGACGGGTTCAGCATCGTGACTCGGGTCGGCACGATCAATCCGGACGGATCCGCGACACTGGGAGGCGAAACCCGCGTCAACGAATTCATCGCGGGCAGCCAGTTCAGTCCGCGGGTCGTGGAGCTGGACGACGGACGCGTGCTCTACGCCTTTGTCACCTTCGACCCGACGAACGGAGACCCGAACGGCCTTGCGGCGCGTGTCGGCACGGTCGCCGGTGACGGATCGATCACCTTCGGCGATGAGTTTCGGGTCAACGAGCACATTGCCGACGACCAGGACACACACGAAATCGTGACGCTGAGCGATGGCCGGGTGCTGTTCGTTTATCGAACCGAGGACACCACCGACGGCGACGCCAGCTGGTATAGCGTCGCCGCCCGGATCGGCATGATCGAGGCCGACGGATCGATGACCTTCTCGGAAGAGTTCCGCATCAACGAGCACATCGTCGGCGAACAGAACAGCCCGCAGGTTATGGAACTCGCCGACGGGCGTGTTCTGTTCACCTTCACCACGGACGACAACACCGATGGCGACACGAGTATCGGCGGTATCGGCACGCGGATCCTGACCCTCGGCGGGGGCGGTTCAGAGCAGGGAGAAACCCTGGTCGGGCTCGAGCCGGGGCTGGCACTGATGGGCTATGGCGGCGCGGACACCCTGTTCGGCAGCCATGGCGACGACCTGCTCGATGGCGGTCTCGGACCGGACTGGCTGTTCGGCGGCCTGGGCGCGGACCTGTTCGTCCTCGGGGACACCGTCGATCTCGACACGATCGGCGATTTCACCGCGGTCGACGACTTCATCGATGTCAGCAGCCTGTTCACGAGCATGACGCTCACCCAGCAGACCGTTTCCGACTATCTGCGTCTGGACATGGTCGACGGCCTTTGCGTTTTACAGTTCGATCCGGACGGGCCGATCGGCAACGGCGCCGGCGCCCCCTTCCAGAATGCCGCATTCATCGAAGGCCTGCAGCTTGGCGACACGGTGCGGATCATCGACGACTCGGAAACCGCGCCGGTGATCGTCACCATCAGTTATGAGGGGCCGCAATCCCCCATCGCCAGGGACGACGAGATCATCGTCGCCGACAACGCGCCAGCGCTCATCGACCTGTTTGCCAATGACGATTTCGGCGCGGACGACGTCGATCTCCAATCCGGGGTCTCATTCTCCAACCCCAACCAGGGCACGCTTGAGTTCGACTCCGAGACCGGCCTGTTCACCTACACGCCATCCGGCGGGTTCAACGGGGCCGACACGTTCACCTACACGCTCGAAGACAATTCCGGCGATCAGTCGACGGCAACCGTCGACCTGGATGTGCGCGATCCCGCCGACATCCCTTCGACCGCGGTCCGGCCGCTCGAAGAAGACCGGGTCAACCAATTCACGGCAAACCTGCAGTGGGGCCAGCAGATATCGCGCCTGGCGGACGGACGCGTGGTGTTTGCCTTCGAGACCCGAGCCGGGGCCCTGGGCGACGCGGACGAATCCAGCATCAGCGGACGGGTCGGCACGGTCAATGCCGACGGGACCGTGACTTTTGCCGACGAGTTCCGGGTCAACGAGCATATCCAGGACTGGCAAGCCGATCCCCAGATCCTGACACTCGCAGACGGGCGCGTGCTGTTCCTCTTCCAGACCAGCGATCCGACCGACGGCGACAACAGCGGTACGTTCGGAACGCCGATGAGCATTGCCGGACGGGTCGGCACCGTGAACGGCGACGGGACCGTGACCTTCGGCGGCGAATTCCGGGTCAATGAGCACACGGCAGGCGGACAGCTCAATCCGCAGGCGACACAACTGGTCGATGGACGGGTGCTGGTCACCTTCTCGACGGAGGATCAAACCGACGGGTCCGATGCCGATCCGACGCCCCGCCGCGACAATATCGCCGCGCGGATCGGCACGGTGAACGGTGACGGATCCATCACCTTCACCGACGAACACCGGGTCAACCAGCATATGGCGGCCTCCCAGACGACCCCTGACGTCGCGGTGCTTGCCGACGGCCGCGTGCTCTTCACCTTCTTCACGCATGACAGCACGGTGGGAGACGCCGACGGCAATGGGATTGCCGGTCGTGTCGGTACCGTGAACGGCGATGGGACCTTCACATTCGGCGAAGAGTTTCTCGTCAACGAACATATTGCGCGCTCGCAATTCGGCCCACGTGTCATCACGCTGGAAGACGGCCGCGTCCTGTTCGTCTTCGGCACCGACGATGCGACGGACGGAGACGACCACGGAACAGGCGTGTCGGGGCGCATTGGCGCCGTGCAGGGCGACGGATCGATCCAGTTCGGAGACGAGTTCCGGATCAACGATCATGTTGCCGATGACCAGGATCAGGTTCAGGCATTGCAACTGGCGGACGGGCGGGTCCTGTTCCTGTTTCGGACCTTGGACCCGTCTGCCGGGGACACCTCGGTATCGAGCGTCGTCGCGCGCATCGGATCGATCCGCAAGGACGATTCGGTCGATCTCGGCGACGAATTCGTAATCAACCAGCACACGGCGGGTTGGCAGGCCGGCCCGCAGGCGGTGCAATTGGCTGACGGGCGCCTGGTGTTTGCCTTCAACACGACGGCCAACGCGGACGGCGACGACAACGGGGTGGCTTACCGTGTTGTCGATCTGGACGGGTTGGGGACGGCCGGTGCGGATACGCTGGTCGCCACCCATCCGGGCGGCAAGCTCGCCGGCCTCGGCGGCGACGACATCCTGATCGGCAGTTCCGGCGACGATTGCTTCGAGTGGAATGTCGGCGATGGCCGCGACACCGTCGATGGCGGTGCAGAGACCCATGCGGACGTCATGGAGATCCATGGTGATGGCACCGCAGAAACCTTCGACATCTACTCCAATGCCGAAGCTGTTGCCCAGATCGGCTATGCCGGCGATGCCGAAATCGTGGTCGCCCGCAACGGAACCATCATTGCCGAACTGACCGAGATCGAGGATATCGTCATCGACGGAAACGGCGGTGGCGATACCTTCAACACCCATGGCTCTTTCGACGGCACCAATCTGGCAACCTCCACCATCACCCATTTCGGCTCGGAAGCTGATGACACGGTCGACCTGTCCGGCCTCTCCTCCGAGCATCGTGTCGTGTTCCATGCCGGCGGCGGCGACGATGCCATCACCGGCGACCGCGACCAGGACCTGATCGACATCACCGGCCTGACGATTGTGAGCGTCGAACCGATCGCAGGCGACCGGTTCCGCGTGACCTTCGATAACGGTTCGACGCTCACCTATGACGGCAAGGCCGGCTTCGCCGAGAACGCCGGAACCGATGACGAGACGTCGGTCACGATCGAGCCGACCGCGCAGGACGATGCGGCGGCTACGGATGAGGACACCGTGGTTCAGGTGACCGCCGGACTGGGGCTTCTGGCCAATGATTCCGATTTCGACGGCGGCACATTGTCCATCGTCGCCGTCAACGGCAATGCCTTCGTCTTCGGCACACCCATCACCCTTGCATCAGGCGCCCGGGTGACGGTCAATGCCGACGGATCCTACGCCTACGATCCCAATGGCGCCTTCGAGGGATTGAATGAAGGCGAGACCGATAGCGACAGCTTCACCTACACGATCGATGATGGCCAGGGCGGCCAGGCAAGCGCCACCGTGACCATCGACATCGACGGTCGCGACGACGGCCCGATCCTGGGCACACCGGACGAGGACACCCTCGACGGCACCGGTGGCAGCGACGACATCCGGGCACTGGCCAGCGACGACACGATCAACGGCTCCGGCGGATCCGACCTGATCGATGGCGGACCGGGCAACGATGCCGTCGTCTATGACGGCGAACGCGCCGACTATACCCAGACCCTCAATGGCAACGGCACGATCACCGTCGGAAAACCGGGCGGCGGCACGGATACACTCACCGACATTGAGCGCATCGACTTCACCGATGGCGACTATGTCTACGACCTGATCAGCCCCAATACCGGCTTTGGCTATCGGATCTACCAGGCCTCCTTCGGGCGCACGCCCGACGAGGGCGGCGTGCGCTTCTGGATCAGCAATCTCGACAATTTCGACCAGCAGGGCTGGAGCGACTACGAGAAGGAGCAGTTCCTGGCCAGCCAATTCATCCAGTCGGACGAGTTCCGCGACCTCTACGGCGCCAATCCGAGCAACTTCGAATACATCGACGCAATGTACCAGAACGTGCTGTTCCGGCTGCCGGATCAGGCGGGCTACGACTTCTGGGTGGGCGGCATGGAAAACGACGGCCTCACCCGCGAGGACATCCTGATCGCTTTCACCAAGAGCGACGAGAACGTCAACAACAACAGCCAGAACCTCGATGATGGCGTCTGGGTCGTATAAGGCGGCTCCGGTCGTTGGCGATGACTGTAATCAGGACATAAGCGCGCTCGATCCCGCGCCAGCCGAGATCGAAAGGCAGCAACGCTGATCTTGGTGGTTATCGAAGTTTCTTGGGAGGTTTTGGTGAGCCGACAGGGGTTCGAACCCTGGACCTACTGATTAAAAGTCAGTTGCTCTACCAGCTGAGCTATCGGCTCCCGAGAGGTTGTTGAACCCCTCAAAATTTGCGCGGACCATATGCACGGCGACCCTGCGGGTCAATATCAAATTATCGTCTCAAACGCTTTCTTTGCGGTTAATTGCCACGTCGCGCGAAAAGGTGACTGGCGTGTGATCGGCAAGCCGCCTATGTAGGTGCCGAATGCAACCAGGGTGTGACGCGTGAGCATAGCCGATATCTCCGTACTTGCCGCGATTCTCGCCGGTGCGTTGTCGTTTTTATCGCCCTGCGTGCTGCCGCTTGTTCCGCCCTATCTGTGCTACATGGCCGGAGTCAGCGTTGACGACTTCCAGGCGGAAGGAAACGGCGATGCTGCCATACGGCGGTCGGTGATGTCCGCGTCTGTTCTGTTTACGCTCGGCTTTGCCACTGTGTTCATTGCATTGGGGGCCGGCGCGTCAACCATCGGCGGCGTACTGCGCTCGCATATCGTAGTGCTCGGGCAAATCGCCGGCGTCGTCATCATTATCATGGGGCTGCATTTCCTCGGCCTGTTCAAAATAGGCATCTTGAACCGTGAGGCTCGTTTCCAGGGAGGCGGTACACCGGCGACCTTAACCGGCGCCTACATCATGGGTCTGGCCTTCGCCTTCGGCTGGACGCCCTGTATCGGGCCGGTCCTCGGCGCAATCCTGGGCGTTGCCAGCGCGAAAGATACAGTCGGGCAGGGCGCCTTTCTCCTGGCGGCATACTCCCTCGGGCTTGCGGTGCCGTTCTGGATTGCTGCCGCCTTCTCCGGAGTGTTCATGCGTTTCTTGAGCAAGTTTCGCCGGCATCTCGGCACGGTGGAGAGGGCCATGGGCGGCTTGTTGGTTGTAACGGGTGTCCTGTTCCTGACCGGCGGCATGCAGTCGATGGCCTTCTGGCTGCTCGAGACCTTCCCCGCGCTATCCCAAATCGGTTGAGGCCACCGGTTCCTTCTTCGCCCGACCAAGCGGCACCGTTGCTGTGATGACGCCCCCAAGGACAAGCAGCGTGCCGATCAAATGGTGCAGCTGGAACGACTCTCCCAGGAAAACGACTGCGAGAACGACGCCATAAACAGGCACAAGATAGATGAATATTCCGGATATTGACGGGCCGAGCCGCCTGATGCCGAATTGAAAACCGGAAAAGGAAAACAGGGAAGAGAATACGACGATCCCTGCGATGCCCAACCAGGCGGTTTCAGTGACCGGCATGCGTGCGCCGGACAGGAATTCCCACGCGGCGAACGGAAACAACAGCACCGCTCCGGCTGTGCACGCGAGACCGAACAGGCTCAGAATAGGCAATTGGGTTATTTGCGGGTCCCTGAAAAGGATCGAATATCCGGCCCAGGAAAGGGCGGCCAGGAGAAAGCCGACATCGCCGAGGTTCAACATATTGATCGCAAACGTCGTCAGCCGACCCTGAAGAACAATCGCCGCTACACCGATGAACGCCAGGATGATCCCGGCGATCTCGCGACGACGAATCGATCGTCCCGCAAAGATCCGCTCGAGCAGGATGATCCAGAGCGGTGATGTTGTGTAAATCAGAGCCCCATTCGTGGCGGTCGTGACCTGCAGCGACAGATAGACAACCGCTCCGGCCATCCACATGCCGAGAAACCCCAGAATCACAATCAACGGCAGGCGCTCCCGGAGAATCACCCGAACTTTGTCAGCAGATCCAAAAACGAAGGGAGCCAGGATGAGTGCGCAAAAACCCCAGCGCAGAAAGGCAAGCGTGAAGGGGGCAACCTCGTGGACGGTGACCCTGCCAAAGATGATGTTGGTTGAAAAGAGCAGTGGCGTCAGAACCATGACGGCGTATGCAAACGGCAGCTGGCCGACGATTCTTGCGTGGATCATGCTTCCTCTTAGAGGGTCGGGGCTTTCGGAAAAAGAACAAATTCATTAGATCTCGCAACACGGATGGCAAAGATGGAGAAGGTCATGGCGCGCAGTTGTCTGGCGGTGGTGCTGGCGGCGGGTGAGGGCACCCGAATGAAATCCTCCATCTCCAAGGTATTGCATCCGATCGGCAACCTGCCCGTTGTTGCCCATGTCATGCAGACGGCATCCTCGGCAGGTGCAGACACCGTCGCACTGGTGTTGGGCCGCGACGCCGAAGCTGTGGAAGACGTGGCCGCATCGCATGCCAAAAACCTGGCAGTTCGCCATCAGACGGAACGCCTTGGCACGGCGAATGCCGTGCTGGCCGCCGCGGACGTCATCGATGGCGGTTTTGATGACATCCTGGTTATTTTTGGCGACACGCCTTTGGTCGGTGAGGAGACCCTGCGCAAGGCCCGTGCGGCTCTGGCTGACGGTGCCGATGTCGCGGTCATCGGGTTTAGAACCGACAATCCAGATGGCTACGGACGGCTGATTGAGGAGAACGGCGAACTGATCGCAATCCGCGAGCATCGCGATGCGAGTGAAGAGGAGCGACAAATAGACCTTTGCAATGGCGGACTGATGGCGTTTTCCGGCACCAAGGCCCTGACGCTGCTCAGAAGAATTGGCAACGACAACGCAAAGGGCGAATACTACCTCACCGATATCGTTGAGCTCGCGCGGGAGGCAGGCGGTCGCTCCGTCGTCGTGGAGGCACCTTGGGAAGAGCTTATCGGCATCGACACGCGCATCGGGCTGGCGGATGCCGAAGCCATTTGGCAGCGCAACCGGCGCCATGACCTGATGATGGCCGGTGTCAGCATGACCGCGCCGGAGACTGTCTTTCTCAGCCACGATACGCTGATTGAGGCCGATGTCATGATCCAACCCAATGTGGTGATCGGCCCTGGCGTGACCATTCGCTCAGGTGCAACCATCCATGCATTCAGCCATCTCGAGGAAGCGACCATTGGTCCGGGGTGTTCGGTCGGACCGTTTGCCCGGCTGCGTCCAGGAGCAGATCTGCTTGAAGGCGCAAAAGTCGGTAATTTCTGTGAGGTCAAGAAGGCGGTAATTGGCGAGGGCGCCAAGGTCAATCATCTGACCTACGTCGGCGATGCGGAAGTTGGCGCAAAAGCCAATCTCGGCGCGGGAACGATCACCTGCAATTATGACGGTGTGAACAAGCATTTCACGCACATCGGTGCCGGGTCATTCGTCGGTTCCAACTCCGCGCTCGTTGCACCTGTAACGATAGGCGACAATGCCTATGTTGCATCCGGCAGTGTCATCACCAGTGATGTGCCGGAAGATGCGCTGGCATTCGGGCGTGCGCGCCAGGAAAACAAGGAGGGCCTGGCGCCGAAACTGAGGCGCCGCAGCGAAGAAGAGAGGCGCCGCAGGCAGACTCGAAAACACAACGTCTGACGCCCGACTGCGCCCGGCTCAACCGGGCCGATACCCGTACCGATTGCCATAATCCTCGTGGCCGCCCAAAACCGCATAATGGTTGTTGCCTTCGCGAGGTGCTCCTATATATTTTTTTGCTGTGCTTGGCCCCCAATCCGGCTCTATGGATGTCTGAAAAACACACCCGCCTGTCCGCCTCCACGCGGCTCAGAAACTACTTTTTGACCGGGCTCATCATCTGTGCGCCTCTGGCGATCACGGCTTATCTGACGTGGTCGTTCATCATTTGGGTCGATGGATGGGTGAAACCCTACCTGCCGGCTGTCTATAACCCCGACAATTATCTCCCGTTCAGTATCCCCGGTTTCGGGCTTTTGACGGCGTTGATTTTCATCACCGCCGTCGGTTTCCTCACCGCCAACCTGATTGGTCGGACCATCATCGCCTATGGCGAGTCGATCCTTGATCAGATGCCGCTAATTCGCGGTGTTTACAAAGGGTTGAAACAGATTTTTCAGACAGTACTTGCGGAGCAGTCGAACTCGTTCAACCGGGCAGGGCTGATCGAGTACCCGCGCAAAGGCATCTGGTCCATCGTATTCCTGGCCACCGAAACCAAGGGCGAGGTGGATTCGCGCCTTCTGGATATCGAGCAGGACACGCTCTCCGTCTTCCTCCCCACAACGCCCAACCCGACGTCAGGCTTTTTGCTGTTCGTCCCCCGCGAAGAGGTCATCGTGCTTGATATGACGGTGGAGGAAGCCGCCAAGATGGTGATTTCGGCCGGCCTGGTCGCTCCGGAATACCACAAGAAGACGGAGCAACTGGCCAACGAGGCGTTGGAGCGCGCCAAGAACCCGCCACCACCGGCCGAAACCGTTTCTTCGGACTAACCTGCTCTGAGCAGTCGTATCGCCTCGTCGCGCCGCCAAATGTAGAGCAACATCCGTAAAGCTTGACCTCTATCGCTGGCAAGGTCTTCGTCCATTTCCAGGATATAGCGGGCATCGTCTCGGGCGGCCTCCAGCAGATCGGCATGGGCTTCCAGGTCGACGAGCCGAAACCCGGGTGTTCCAGACTGCCGTGTGCCCAGCAACTCGCCTTCGCCGCGTAACTTCAGGTCCTCTTCGGCGATGCGGAAGCCATCTTCGGTTTCGCGCATGATCGAAAGCCGGGCGCGGGCGACTTCGCCGAGTGGTCCTTTGTAAAGCAGGATACAGCTCGAGGCTTCACGACCACGGCCCACACGGCCGCGCAGTTGATGCAATTGGGCGAGGCCAAAACGCTCAGCGTGCTCGATCACCATGATGGAGGCATCCGGGACATCGACACCGACTTCAATCACGGTTGTTGCCACAAGGATCCGGGTCTTCCCGGTTCTGAAGTCCTCCATGGCCGCGTCTTTTTCAGCACTGGTCATGCGACCATGAACCAGGCCGACCAGGGCGCCGAACTCGCTTTGCAGTTGTTCGGCCCGCCGCTCAGCCGAAGTGAGGTCTGAAAGATCGGAATCCTCCACCAGGGGGCAGATCCAGTAGGCTTTTCGCCCGTCGGAGACCGCCTGCCGCAATCGTTCGACGATGTCGCCGATGCGCGCCATGTCGACCAGAGCCGTCGTTACTGGCAGACGTCCCGCCGGTTTTTCCGTCAATCGGGAAACATCCATGTCGCCGAAAGCGGTCAAAACCAGCGTGCGGGGTATCGGCGTCGCCGTCATGACCAGCATATGCGGTGCCATACCCTTTGCCGTGAGTCGTAATCTCTGGTGGACGCCGAAGCGGTGCTGTTCATCGACCACGGCGAGGAGCAGGTCTTTGTAGGTCACCGATTCCTGGAACAGGGCATGGGTTCCGACAATCAGCTGCGCCTCTCCGGATTCGATGCGAGCGACGATTTGTGACCGCTCCTTGCCTGCCACCTTGCCGGTCAGCAAGTCGACCGACACGCCCACCTCGGCTGCCAGCGGCGCAATGGTCGCAAAGTGCTGCCGCGCAAGAATTTCGGTCGGTGCCATCAGCACCGCCTGACCGCCGGCTTCCGCGCATGCCGTCATGGCCATCAGCGCCACCGCAGTTTTGCCGGATCCGACATCCCCCTGCAGCAGGCGGAGCATGCGTTCGGGGCTCCGCATGTCGGTCAGAATATCGGAAACCGCCTGGTTTTGGCTGCCCGTCAGTCGAAACGGCAGAGCCGTAAGGATCTTCCTTTGAAGCGACCCGGCACCCTGAACAGGACGTCCTTTGAGTTTGCGTACCCGTCGCCGCACCAATCCGAGAGATAATTGTCCGGCGAGCAATTCATCGTAAGCCAGACGGCGGCGTGCCGGCGCCACGGGTTCCATATCGGTCTCGTCTCGCGGGGCGTGCAAGGCGGCAACTGCATCGCCGAAAGAGGGAAGCCCGTTTCGCGCAACAAAGGGATCATCCAGCCATTCAGGCAGAGGTGGCAGCGATTTGAGCGCATGATCGATAGCGCGCTGAAGAACCTTCGGCGAAAGACCGGCCGTCAGCGGATAAACCGGCTCGATCATCGGAAAGCTCTCGAGGTCGCTTTCCAGCGCGATGCGGTCGGGATGCACCATGGACGGCTGGCCGCGAAACCACTCGACCTTGCCGCTCACCAGAACTGCTTCGCCGACGGGCAGGGCCTTTTCAAGCCACTGCTGACGCGCGTGAAAGAAGGTGAGGGTGATCTCTCCGGTGTCGTCATGCGCCTGAACCCGATAGGGCACGTTCGACCGGCCGCGCGGCGACGGCTGGTGCCGGTCGACGCGCAGTTTGAGCGTGACGATGGCGTTTTCCGGCGCAAAGGCGATGCCCGGCTGATTTCGCCGGTCGATCAACCGATGCGGGGCTAGCAACAGAAGGTCGATGGTACGAGCTTCCTCGTCACTTTCTCGCCCAACAACCCGCCCGATCAGGGTCGCAGTCTTCTGTCCGATACCGGAAAGGCTTGTCACGGGAACGAAGAGCGGATCGAGAAGATTGGGTCGCATACACCGTCGCCTTTGCCGAGATTCGCTTGCCATATTCGCGGTCCGCGGCAATTCTGCAACGGACGTCGATATCGCGTCCCTTTGCCTCGTGGCCTCGGCTGACAATTGCAATTGCGTTCGCTATAGAAGCGCACGACTCCACGAAGCAGCGATACTATTCATGACCGGTACGACACGCACAAGTGCTGACCTGGCGCCGCGCCGCCGCCGCCTGCTGTTTCGCGCCTGGCACAGGGGCATTCGCGAGATGGATCTGATCCTCGGCCAGTTTGCCGATCGCAATATCGACAAGCTCGACGATGCGGAGCTGGACGTGTTTGAGGCATTGTTGGGTGTCAACGATCGCGATCTGCTTCAATGGGTAACCGGAGAAACGGAAACGCCGTCGGAGTTCGACACACCATTGTTTCGCCGCGTCTGTGCCTATCGCCAGGATGACGCGCAATGCTGAAGAGCCTTCTGACGGATTCGGCGCTGCGATCAGGCTTGCCCACCACATTGGCCAACGTGCCTCCGGGCGCAGAAGCGCTGATACTCGCCGAGGCTGCTCGCGAAGACGCACCGGTTGCCTATGTCGTCTCTGACGGCCAGCGCATGGCCGACCTGGAGCAGATCCTCGGCTTCGTTGCGCCTGACATTCCGGTTCTCAGTCTGCCGGCCTGGGACTGCCTTCCCTACGATCGGGTTTCGCCAAGTTCTGAGGCAGCCGCCCGCCGCCTTTCGGCCATGAACGCGCTGATCGCCCATGCCGAAAATCCGCATGCGGCGATTGTGCTGGTATCGGTCAATGCGGTTCTCCAGAAAATGCCGCCACGCTCAGCCATCGGAAAACTTGGCTTTCACGCAAGCGCTGGCAACCAGATCCGCATGGACGACCTCGCCCAGCGCCTTGCCGACAATGGGTTCGAGAGGGTTCCGACGGTCCGGGAAGTTGGTGAATTCGCCATCCGCGGTGGCATCCTCGATGCGTTCGTGCCAGGCAGCGCGGAACCGGTTCGGCTGGATTTCTTTGGCGATACGCTGGAGAGCATTCGCAGCTTCGACCAGCAAAGCCAACGCACCACGCGCCAGTTGAAGACACTTGAACTCAATCCGATGAGTGAGGTGTCTCTCGACGAGGCGGCGGTGAGCCGCTTTCGCAAGAATTATCTGTCGCTGTTCGGCGCGGCGCAACGGGATGATGCGCTGTACCAGGCTATCAGTGAAGGTCGCCGGTTTGCCGGAATGGAGCACTGGCTACCGCTGTTTTACGAGCAGCTTGAAACGGTCTTCGACTATCTTCCCGATTTTGCCTTCTACGCCGACAGCCACGCCGGAGAAGCGGCGAAGGCGCGATACGCTCAGATTTTCGATCACTTCGAGGCGCGCAACAGGGCTGCGGGTGAGGGTGGTTCGACCCACGGTACACCCTACAATCCGGTTCCCGTCGACCACCTCTATGCGACGCCGGAAATCGTTGAAGCCAGTCTGGACAAGCGAAACACCACCAATCTGTCGACCTTCCGGGAAGATGAGAGCGGTTCCCGCCGGGTTGTGAATCTCGAGGCAAGGGTTGGCCACCGATGGGCGAAAAGCCCGGACCAGGCGGAACGCGATGCCGAACGGGTGAATGTCTTCGACCAGGTCGTCAAGCACATTGCCGACAAACGGGCGTCAGGCGACAAGGTCCTGATCACGGCGTGGACTGAAGGGTCTCTGGACCGGCTGATGCAGGTGCTTGGCGAACACGGGCTGGAACGCGTTCGAACCATCACATCGCTTGCCGATCTGGAGACATTGCAGCCGGGTGAGGCGGCTTCAGCCATCCTCCACCTGGAAAGCGGCTTCGAGATCGATACCCTGATCGTCATCGGTGAACAGGACATCCTAGGGGACCGGTTGGTTCGTCGCGGGCGGCGACGCAAACGCGGCGCCGATTTCATCTCCGAAGTCTCGGCGATCGAAGAAGGCGACATTGTCGTACATGCCGAACACGGTATCGGCAAGTTCATCGGTCTGCGAACCATCGAGGCCGCCGGTGCGCCTCATGCCTGCCTTGAATTGCAATACGCCGACCAGGCAAAGCTGTTTCTTCCTGTCGAAAACATCGAGCTGTTGTCGCGATACGGTTCGGACGCAAGCGAAGCGATACTCGACAAACTGGGCGGCGTTGCCTGGCAGTCGCGCAAGGCCAAGCTCAAGAAGCGGCTGCTCGACATGGCGGAGGACCTCATCCGCATCGCAGCCGAGCGCCAGACACGCCAGGCGCCACAGCTCAATGTGCCCGAAGGCCTCTACGACGAATTTGCAGCCCGCTTCCCCTATGACGAAACGGACGACCAGCTGAACGCCATTGAGGCCGTCCTCGATGATCTCGGTGCCGGACGGCCGATGGATCGATTGGTCTGCGGTGATGTGGGATTCGGCAAAACGGAAGTGGCGTTGCGCGCCGCCTTCGTTGCCGCCATGAACGGCGTCCAGGTCGCTGTGGTGGTCCCGACGACATTGCTGGCGCGTCAACATTTCAAGACGTTTACGGAGCGCTTCCACGGCTTTCCGATACGCGTACAGCAGGCGTCGCGCCTGGTCGGCCAGAAAGAGCTGGCGCTGACGAAAAAGGAACTGTCCGAAGGCAAGACCGACATCGTTATCGGCACCCACGCACTTCTCGGGAAAAGCATCAACTTTGCAAATCTCGGCATGCTGGTGGTCGATGAGGAGCAGCATTTCGGCGTCAAGCACAAGGAGCGCTTGAAGGAACTGAAGAGCGACGTGCATGTTCTGACATTGTCGGCAACGCCGATACCGCGCACGTTGCAGTTGGCCATGACCGGTGTTCGCGAGCTGTCGCTGATCACCACGCCGCCGATCGACCGCATGGCAGTTCGTACCTTCATATCGCCTTTCGATGCGCTGGGCATTCGTGAGACACTGCTGCGCGAGCATTATCGCGGTGGTCAGAGTTTCTACGTGTGTCCGCGCATCTCCGATCTCGACGAGGTCAGGGCCTTTCTGGAATCAGATGTGCCGGAACTCAAGGTCGCCGTGGCGCACGGGCAAATGGCCGCGGGAACACTCGATGACATCATGAACGCCTTCTACGACGGCCAATACGATGTCCTGTTGTCGACCACGATCGTTGAATCCGGATTGGACGTTCCAACGGCCAACACGCTGATCGTGCATCGGTCCGACATGTTCGGGCTTGCCCAACTCTACCAACTGCGTGGTCGCGTCGGCCGGTCCAAGGTACGCGCCTTCGCCCTGTTCACGCTGCCGGTCAACCGCGTGCTGACGGCCACCGCCGACAGGCGACTGAAAGTCTTGCAGTCGCTCGACACGCTGGGTGCCGGTTTCAACCTCGCCAGCCACGATCTCGATATCCGTGGCGCCGGCAATCTGCTTGGTGAAGAGCAATCGGGCCATATCAACGAGGTTGGCTTCGAGCTTTACCAGCACATGCTGGAAGAGGCCGTCGCCGAGCTGAAGGGGGCCGACGAAATCATCGATACGGGCTGGTCGCCGCAAATCACGGTCGGCACTTCTGTGATGATCCCGGACGAATATGTGCCGGATCTCCACCTTCGCCTCGGTCTTTACCGCCGCGTCGGCGAATTGTCCGGACCCGAGGAAATCGACGCCTTCGGTGCCGAGTTGGTAGACCGTTTCGGTCCATTGCCGGATGAAGTCGAGCACCTGCTGAAGATCGTCTACGTCAAGTCGCTCTGCCGCCGGGCCAACGTTGAAAAACTCGATGCCGGACCAAAGGGCGTCGTCGTCCAGTTCCGCAACGGCGAATTCCCGAATCCGGCCGGCCTCGTCGGCCACCTCAGTCAGCTTGGCAATCTGGCCAAGATCCGCCCGGATCAGAGCATCGTATTCAGCCGTGACTTGCCAAGCGCCCAGAAGCGGCTTGCCGGAGCCGCTGTGATCATGACGCGTCTGGCGGAGATTGCGGAGGCGGCGTAACGGTTTGGCGCCTATTCCGTTGGGCCGGCTTCCTTTTCGCCTGCAACTTCACGAATGGCATTTGCAAGCACATCGGCCGGTTGGGCCCCCATGACGGCGTACTTGTTTTCCAGGATAAAACAGGGAACTCCGGTCACCCCCATCTTACGGGCCACTTCGATTTCCTGCTCCACCTCGGCCCGGTCCGCGTCTCCTGTCAGAAGACCTTCGGTGATGGCGCGATCCATGCCGGCTTCCTCGGCAGCCTCCAGAAGGACAGCATTGTCGCCGATGTTCTTGCCCTCGGTGAAGAACATGCGAAAGAGGGCCTCCACGAGGCGATCCTGAACGCCTGGCGCTTCCGAGGCTGCCCAGCGGATGACCCGGTGGGCATCGAGCGTGTTGGGCGAAACCGCGATGCGGTCGAATTCGAACGGAATGTTCTCCTCGCGCCCCGCATCGACAATCCTGCTGTAGATTTCGCGTGCCCGATCCTCACCGCCGAATTTCTCCGAGAGATAAGCCTGCCGATCCTTGCCCAGTTTGGGCAGAGTCGGGTCAAGTTGGTAAGGTCGCCAGCGAATGTCGACATCGACATCGTCCGGCAGCGAACTCAGGGCTTCATCGAGCTTTTTCTTGCCGATGTAACACCAGGGGCACATGACGTCGGAAACGACATCGATATTGACGGACGTCATGAACGTTCTCCTTTCGCCGGGATCACCACGCGTCCCGGTCCCACCAGGTGGGTAACTGATATCCGTAGATGGGCGTCACGGTGGGATGTTCAAGTCGTGACCGGTAAGCGACACGCTGGCCAGGCAGATAGTAAAGCGGAACGACATAGTGGCCGGAGATCAAGACCCGGTCGAAGGCCCGCACGGCCGACACGAAATCCTCTTGGGAGCGAGCTGCCAGCATCGCGTCGATCATCGCATCGATTGCAGGGTCGGCTGCTCCGGCATAGTTGAATGTCCCGGGCAGGTCCCGCGACTGGCTCCCCCAGCGCCATAACTGTTCGGCTCCAGGCGACAGGGAGCTTGGATACCGTTTGACGATCATGTCGTAGTCGTAGTTTTCGCTCCGTTGCTGATATTGCGCATCGTCAACGGTTCGAATGCTGAGATCGATACCCAGCGGCGCCAGGTTGCGTTGATAGGCCAGGGCGATTTTCTCCTGTCCCTCGTTCTGCGTCATGACCTCAAACGCAACTGGCGAGCCATTCGGGTCGAGCAGCTTTCCCTGGTTGATCGAATAACCGGCACCCTTCAGAAGGTTGAGAGCTGCCCGTTGCGCCCGCCGATCCCTTCCGGATCCATCCGTCTCGGTCGCTCTGTAGGTTCCCTCCAGGACCTCAGGCTCGATGTCTTGCAGAAAGGGTTTCAGCAGTTCCCGTTCGCGCTGATCTGCGGGGTGTCCGATTGAGGACAGCACGGAGTTTTCGAAATAGCTCTCTGTCCGATCATAGGCACCGTTGAACAGCGTCCGGTTCACCCATTCGAAGTCGAAGAGCATCGCCAGTGCCTTGCGCATGGCGACGTCCTGAAACTTTGGGCGTCGTGTGTTGAAAACAAACCCGTACATTCCAGCCGGAGTGCTTGTTTCGAACACGGACTTTGTGACTTCGCCCCTGTCCACCGCAGGAAAGTTGTAGTTTCGATCCCAACTGACGGGATTGCCTTCCGCGTTGACATCGAAGACTCCCTTCTTGAACGCTTCGAACTGGGTGCTGTCTGACAGAAAATACTCGATGGAGATCTCATCGAAGTTGTTGAACCCCACGGTGATCGGCAATCCGTCGGCCCAGTAATCCTGACGCCGTTCATAAATGATCCGCTCTCCGGCTTTGACCTCTTTGATTGAGTATGGGCCGCTGGTAACGGGCGGTTCAAAGGTCGATCGGTCGAACGCGTCCGTGTCTGTCGCGTGTTTCGCAAGGACAGGCATCAATCCGAGAATCAGCGGAAACTCGTTTCCCGCATCCTCTGTCAGGTTAAAGCGGACGCTGAGATCGCCAACCTTTTCCATCTTGGCCACCTTGTCCAGTCGGTTGGAATAGGGTGGTCGTCCCTTCTCTTCCAGTAACTCGAAAGTGAAGATGATATCGTCGGCGGTCACCGGTTTACCGTCTGACCACCGAGCTTTCGGATTGAGGTTGAACTGGATGTAGGTCCGGTCCTCGTCATATTCGACGGTCTCGGCAAGGAGCCCGTATAACGTGAACGGCTCGTCCCGGGAACGCCGCATCAGCGATTCATGGGTTAATTGCCCGAATTCAGGATCCCACATGCCCCGGGCGGTTGTACGCATGCTCTTGAGAATAAAGGGATTGAGATTGTCGAACGTGCCAACGACACCATAGGAGATCTTGCCGCCTTTTGGCGCATCCGCGTTGACATATGGAAGGTGCTCGAAATCGGAAGAAAGCGCCGGTTCGCCATGCGACGCGATTCCGTGCTTGGGTTCCGTTGCCTCAGCCGGTATCAGCCATCCGGCTGTTGCGGCGAGAAGGGCGGCAAAGAGAATGGAGCGCATCCGATCGGTCCTCGACTGATTCTGCCCGAACGGTAGCACGTCCCGACGACGAAAACTCTAGGCGGGAAAAAGGGTGAAAAAGCAGGTTTGATCGCAAAAAGTAACCCAAACTTGGACCATATTGCGCAAACGGGGTGACAGGCCGGCCGTTTCTGCTTAGACAGTCGAAAAGCCTTGCAATGGCCTCAATTGAACGACAAGGAGAGCCAACCGCGCAAGTTGGGAAGCCGACGACAAAATGAGAGCAGCCGCAATGATCGTGCGCGCTGTGGCGGCTTCCACCCAATGCTTTTCACGGTTTGAAAGATCATCCAGGAGATAAAAAACGCATGACTCTTAGAACCTCCAAAGTCGCCCGGACTGTCATGGCCGCCGCCTTTGCCGGCGCGGCTGCAGTATCGCTGACGGGCGCTTCGCACGCACAAACACCAGGCCAGGGCTGGTTCAAGGTGTGTACGAAGCAGGAAGACAATGATGTCTGTGTTGTCCAGAACATCGTTTCAGCGTCCACCGGGCAACTGTTGACGGCTGTCGGTCTGATCATGGTTCAAGGCAAGGTCAACAATCGCATCCTGCAGGTTTCTGTTCCGTCTGCGCGCAACATTCAGCCAGGAATCAACATGCAGATCGATGGCGGCAAGTCCCAGCGGCTGCCCTATGCAGTCTGCATGCCCGACAAATGCGTTGCCCAGGTGCCGTTGTCAGACGCGATCGTCCAGTCCTTCAAACGCGGCGGCGAAGTTGTCTTTACGTCGGTGAACTTTCAGCGGGCTCCGAACCCGATCAAGGTTTCCCTGAAAGGTTTCACGAGTGCTTTCGATGGCGAGCCGGTTGCTCAATCGGAACTGCAGGAGCGTCAGCGCCTGCTGCAGGAAGAAATGCAGCGCAAGGCTCAAGATGCGCGCAAGAAGCTGGAAGAAGCCCAGCAGAAGGCAAAAGAGGCCTCTAACTGACGAGATACATTCGCGCCAACGGCGCTGAACAGAAAGTGGCGGTCGCGTCCCGGACGCGGCCGCTTTTTAGTGCCCTATGGGCCCCCGCAACCTGTACATGCCGTCGTCAGGGCCCTCGAACACTTCGAGGACCTGCGGATGCTGGACCGGTTGACCGCTATTGTCAGGCACCAGGTTCTGCTCCGAGACATAGGCGATATAGTCGGTTTCCTCGTTTTCCGCGAACAGATGATAGAAGGGTTGCTCCTTGTGGGGCCGAACCTCTTCCGGAATCGACTCGTACCATTCTTCGGTATTGTTAAATTCGGGATCGACATCGAAAATCACGCCGCGAAACGGGTAAATTCGGTGTTTGACCATTTGCCCGATCTGATATTTCGCGTTACGGCTTATCGGCATTCAATCGTTCTCCTTGCCCAAGAAACTGGTGGAAGGCGGAGAAAAAATCAACGGCTTTCGCATGAATCCGGAAAAAAGGCTCGGGGCGTCTGCGTCTTCCGTCGCCGACAAATGTGGGGACCGGGTTCGGACGTCCGACAGCGGGTTGGACCATGGCTGACATCGCTGCTTTGATCCTGCCGCTGTTCGGGCTCATATTCCTGGGTTATCTGACGGCTCGCCTGGTCGATCAACCAGCCAACGCGCTCGGTTGGCTCAATATCTTCGTTGTTTATCTGGCGCTGCCTGCACTGTTTTTCAAACTGCTTTCGCAGACTCCGATCGAACAGCTGAGCCGGCTCGATTTCATACTGGCCAACCTGTTGAGTACATACGCGATCTTTGCGGTCATATTCGCAATTGGTGTGGTCATTCGCCGCGTGACCATTGCAGAGGGCACGATTCAGGGCCTCGCAGGAGCCTATGGTAATATTGGTTATATGGGTCCCAGCCTTGCGATCCTGGCTTTCGGTGAGACGGCCGCAGTGCCGGTTGCATTGATATTCTGCTTCGAAAACATCATGCATTTCAGCCTGACACCATGCCTGATGGCAATTTCGGGCAGCGAGCGGCGCAAGTTTGCGGATTTGGCGCTCCACATCATCCGCAGCATTGTGTTGCATCCCTTCATCATCGCCACTTTCGCCGGTGTGCTTGTTGCCTGGATCGATGTGCCGGTGCCGGCGGCACCGCAAAGGCTGATCGATTATCTGGCGCAAGCCGCCGCGCCCTGTGCGCTGTTTGCGATGGGCGTGACTTTGGCCTTGCGTCCGATCCGGCGGGTGCCGGTTGAACTGGGATACATCGTCCCTGCCAAACTCGTCGTTCACCCATTGCTGATGTATTTCGCTTTGAGCCTGATCGGCGATTTCGATCCGGTCTGGATATTTACCGCTGTCCTGCTTGCCGCCCTGCCAACGGCGACGAATGTCTTCGTCATGGCACAGCAATATGGAAGTTGGGTCGAACGCGCCTCGGGGACGATTTTGGTCACTACAGCGCTGTCGGTGCTCTCCGTGACGGCGTTGCTTTATGCAATAACGACCGGACTCCTGCCGGCTGACCTGTTTCCTCAGCGCTGACGCCGCATCAGAGACGGGAGGCCCGATCCCGGACTGACACCCTCACGCATCGCCAGCTGCCGCAGCGGTCCAATGTGGTTCAGGGCTGAAAGCCCGGCGCTGCGCATGAACTGGACTGGCAGGAGCCCGCTCAACAGGGATCGGTTCAGGAGATCAACGCCGAACGTTCGCGAGGCGACGTCGCTTCGCCTCAACCGGTTATAGTGATGCGCGATTTGGTCCGTGCGATCCGTTCCGCCTGCTGCACGAAGCACGGATACGAAATCGACAACATCCCGCAAACCCAGGTTGAGCCCTTGCGCGCCAATCGGCGGGAACACATGGCCGGCTTCACCGATCAGCAAGATCCTGTCGCGGGCAAAGGATTGAGCAATCATGCCGCTGAACGGAAATTGCTGAATCGGACTGTCAATCTGCACCTTGCCGAGCATCGAATCCATTCGCTGTTCGATGGCCGAAGCAAGCTCACCGGCGGGAAGGGCAATCCGGGCAGTCGCCTCTGCTGGCTTCATGGCCCAAACCAGGCTCGACCGGTTGCCCGGCAGCGGAACCTGCGTAAACGGCCCGTCTTTCGTGTGAAATTCGTTCGACGTGTCGCCGTGACTGAACTCGTGAGCAAAGTTGAGCACGATGGCCGTTTGTGGATATTGCCAATCTCGCACCCCGATGCCTGCCGTTTTTCGCATTATCGAGTTGCGCCCATCGGCTGCCGCAACAAGCCGTGCCGACACCTGCGTATCGTCAGCCAGATGCAGAACGACACTTTCCGACCGAATATTCACCGTTTCGACCGGTTGATCTAAGTGGTCCACGTCCGTTGACCGGGCAAGAGCATCACGCAGGGCGCCAAGCAGGGGAGCGTTCGGAATGTTGTAGCCGAAGGCATCGATTTTGAGTTCGCTGGCGTGGAAGGTAACGGTGGGCGCCCGCAAAAGGCGTTTGGTGCCATCGATAATGCGCATCGCACGCAATGGAGCCGCGACATCGCGCACGGTTTCCCACACGCCCAGACGCTCGAGTAACTCGATAGACGGTGTCATCAGGGCAGTGGTGCGGCCGTCGATCTCCTTGCCCACCGGTGCGACTATGGCAGACCGGTGTCCCGCATCGGCGGCGGCGAGCGCTGCACAATACCCAGCAAGGCCACCGCCAACTATTACCACGTCATAGGATTGGTCCATCGTGTCCATTCGTTCAGCATTGTCTCGACCGCCATAGTGCACAGTCTGGCCGCCTGTGGACAGGAGCAAATCGTCTCACTTGCACAACGGCAATCGGTTTGGCAAATTGTGCATTGCACAAATTTGTTGGCGAGACGTTCCAGCTGCATTTCGGATTATCTCGCCAATATTGAAAGAGGGCGCAATTATGCTTCGATTCTTTGAAGCTCTTTCGCGGCGTTGGTAGTTTCCGAGATCCCGCCGCTACGCCTAGGATCAGTCGCAATGATCCGCATCATGCGGGGGAGGAAATTGTGTTGACCGACAAACCAACGCAAAACGACTGCCTGCTCGAGGTGCGCGGCCTCACCAAGCAATTTGGCGAGCTGCGCGCCAACGACAACATCAACCTGGAAATTCGATCGAGTGAGATCCATGCCTTGCTGGGCGAGAACGGTGCCGGCAAGTCGACGCTCGTGAAGATGCTCTTTGGTTCCCTGGAGCCGACCGCAGGCGACATCATATGGAAGGGCAACACGGTTCAGGTTCGAAGCCCGGGTCAGGCGCGCGGTCTCGGCATTGGAATGGTGTTCCAGCACTTCTCACTGTTCGAGGCGCTGACGGTCGCTGAAAACATCGCCTTGTCGATGGACAGTGCCGAGAGCATCGAGGGCATCTCCGAACGCGCTTCTGTCCTGTCGCACGAGTATGGGCTGCCGCTGGACCCCCATGCCCACGTGGCCGATCTGTCCGTCGGTGAGCGTCAGCGCATCGAGATTGTCCGCACGCTTCTGCAAAACCCGGAGCTGATCATTCTGGACGAGCCGACCTCCGTTCTGACCCCTCAAGAAGCGGACAAGCTTTTTGAAACACTGGAGAAAATACGCTCCGAGGGACGTTCGGTCCTGTATATCAGCCACCGTCTGGAGGAGGTTCAGCGCATCTGCGATCGCGCAACAGTCTTGCGCCATGGCAAAGTGACCGGCGCCTGCGATCCGCGTCAGGAAACGCCTGCTTCCCTGGCCCGCATGATGGTCGGTTCCGATGTCAAGGCGGTCTCGAATACTGGCGGCAAAATCGGAGACGAGGTCCTGCTGGAGGCAAGAAACCTCTCGGCACCGGCCCGCACCCCGTTCGCAGTCGCGCTCAAGGATATCAATCTGTCGGTTCGCCGTGGCGAAATCATTGGAATTGCAGGTGTCGCCGGAAACGGACAGAGCGAACTGTTCGACGTGTTGTCGGGTGAGGAGCTGGTGGACCGGGCCGAGGATGTGCAGATCTGCGGTCAGGCTTCCGGCCGCAAGAACATTACGGCTCGCCGATTGATGGGCGCCGGATTCGTGCCGGAAGAGCGGCATGGTCACGCAGCTGTCTCGGAGATGACGCTATCGGACAACATGGTGCTGTCGCGCCACACATCGGATGCCAGCGCATTTCTTGCCGGCGGACCGTTGAAGATCATTCGCCGCGACGCGGTTCTCGATGCCTCGAAGCGCATCATCAAGGACATGGATGTGCGCAAATCCGGGGAAGATCCCGACGCAGAGTCGCTGTCCGGCGGCAACCTGCAGAAGTTCATTGTCGGTCGCGAACTCGACCGCCAGCCGTCGGTCATGGTCGTCAATCAACCCACCTGGGGTGTTGATGCCGGCGCCGCGAGCCGCATTCGCCAGGCGCTCATCGACCTTGCGGAGCAGGGGTCCGCGGTTGTTGTGATCAGCCAGGACCTGGACGAGATTTTTGAGGTGGCGACCAGCATTGCCGTGATCAACGAGGGCACGTTGTCTGCGGTTGAGCCGGCCGCGAACATGACGCTTGAAAAGATTGGACTGTTGATGGGCGGGATCCACGGAGAGACGTCCGAGAAGGAGGTGGCCCATGCGCATTGAGCTCGAACGCAGAGGCGAGCATTCAGCGCTCTTCTCCGCACTGTCGCCCTTCATCGCCTTGGGGCTGACCATCATTGCTGGCGCTATTGTGTTTTCCGCGCTTGGCAAGAATCCGATCGACTCGCTCTACAGCTTTTTCATCGAGCCGCTGATCGAAGTCTGGTCGCTGCATGAGCTGGCGATCAAGGCTGCGCCGCTCATACTGATCGCTGTCGGTCTGTCCGTCTGCTTCCGGTCGAACAACTGGAACATCGGCGCCGAAGGCCAGTTCATCATGGGCGCCATTGCCGGTTCGATCGTTCCGCTGGTCCTCTACCAATGGGAATCGTTTCTGGTTCTGCCGATCATCCTGATCATGGGCATGGCCGGCGGTGCGGCTTACGCGGCGGTCCCGGCGCTTTTGAAGACCCGGTTCAATACCAACGAGATTCTATCCAGTCTGATGCTTGTCTATGTAGCGCAGCTGTTTCTCGACTGGCTGGTCCGCGGTCCGTGGCGCAACCCCGAAGGGTTCAACTTTCCCGAAACGCGGGATTTCAATGACAGCGCTGTGCTGCCGGAAATCCTGCCGGAGTTCGGTCGCGCTCACTATGGGTTCGTCTTTGCCATCATCGTTACCATCCTTGCATGGTTCATGATGCGGCACATGCTCAAGGGCTTCGAAGTTTCGGTGCTTGGCCAGTCTGCACGGGCAGGGCGCTTTGCGGGGTTCTCCGCCAATCGCATGGTGTTCTTCGCCTTCCTCTTCTCGGGAGCCCTTGCCGGCCTGGCGGGAATCTCGGAAGTCTCAGGTGCGATTGGTGAATTGCAGCCGGTGATTTCACCAGGCTACGGCTTTACCGCCATCATCGTCGCCTTTCTCGGTCGCCTCAATCCAATCGGCATTTTCGCCGCGGGGCTGGTGTTGGCGCTGACCTATCTGGGCGGTGAGGCGGCTCAAATCTCCATCGGACTGCCGGACAAGATCGCTCGCGTGTTCCAGGGAATGTTGTTGTTCTTCGTTCTCGCCTGCGACACGCTGATCCACTACCGGATCCGCTTCAAAACGGCTGCGCAAGCGGCACCTCAACAGGCAACGCCGGTTGCGGAGGGAGCATAATGGAACTCACGGAAGCCATTCTCTTTACCATCACGACCGCGGCGACCCCACTGCTGCTCGCTGCACTTGGTGAACTGGTTGTCGAACGCTCCGGTGTTCTCAATCTCGGTGTCGAAGGCATGATCGTCATGGGCGCAGTCCTGGCTTTCGCTGCGACGCAGCTCTCCGGTTCTCCTTATATCGGTGCCCTGTTCGGGATGATCGCCGGATGCGCCATGGCTCTATTGTTCGGCTTCATGACGCTCACCCTGGTGACCAACCAGGTTGCGACGGGCCTCGCCCTGACCATCCTTGGCCTTGGGCTCTCGGGCATGATCGGTGAGAGTTTCGTCGGTCAGGCGGGCACCAAGCTGGAGCCGATCACCATACCGGTGCTCTCGTCCATCCCGCTGATCGGCAAGCTCCTGTTCGATCAGGACCTGATCTTCTACATCTCGATCCTCGGTGTCTTCGGCGTTGGCTGGTTCCTGTTCCGGACGCGCGCAGGCCTCCAATTGCGGGCGATCGGTGACAGCCATGGGTCAGCTCATGCACTCGGGATCTCGGTGATCCGCACCCGCTACCTGGCCGTATTGTTTGGCGGCGCTTGTGCCGGTCTGGCCGGCGCACAGCTGTCGCTCGTCTACACGCCGCAATGGGTCGAAAACATGTCTGCAGGTCGAGGCTGGATCGCACTTGCTCTGGTGGTTTTTGCAAGTTGGCGGCCGCTGCGTGTGCTCGCTGGAGCCTACCTTTTCGGCGCCGTCACGATCGGACAGTTGCATGCGCAGGCGCTTGGTTTTGGCATCCCGTCACAGTTCCTGTCGGCGCTTCCTTATCTGGCGACGATCGTGGTACTCGTTCTGATCTCGCGTAACAGGCGTCTGACCCTGATGAATACGCCGGCATCGCTGGGCCAGTCTTTCGTCCCGGATCGATAATCCAACCAACCAACCAAAGAGGTGAACACAATGAAAAAAATGCTCTTGGCAGCTGCCGCTGCCGCAGTATTCAGCCTCGCCGCGGGAGCGGCGCAGGCGGCTACCAAGGTCTGCTTCGTCTATGTCGGACCGAAAACCGACGGCGGATGGAACCAGGCCCATGACATCGGTCGGCAGGAGCTTGAAAAGTACTTTGGCGACAAGGTTGAAACGGCCTTCCTTGAAAATGTGGCCGAGGGCCCCGACGCCGAGCGCGCGATCGAACGCTTCGCCCGTTCCGGCTGCGAGCTGATCTTCACGACGTCATTCGGGTTCATGGATCCGACCCTCGATGTGGCGAAGAAGTTCCCCAAGGTGAAGTTCGAACACGCCACCGGTTACAAGACCGCTGACAATGTGACGAGCTACAACTCGCGCTTCTATCAGGGCCGTTATATCCAGGGCCAGATCGCCGGCAAGATGTCGAAAACCGGCGTAGCCGGATACATCGCGTCCTTCCCGATTCCTGAAGTCGTGATGGGTATCAATGCCTTCCTGCTTGGTGCTCAATCCGTCAATCCGGACTTCGAGATCAAGGTTGTCTGGGTCAACACCTGGGTCGACCCCGGCAAGGAAGCAGACGCCGCCAAGGCACTGATCGACCAGGGCGTCGATATCCTGACTCAGCATACCGACTCGACAGCACCGATGCAGGTTGCCGAAGAGCGCGGTATCATGGCGTTTGGTCAGGCATTGGACATGATCGAAGCTGGTCCGAAAACCCAGCTGACAGCTATCCTCGACACCTGGGGCCCGTATTACATCAGGCGCACACAGGCGGTCATGGATGGTAACTGGGCAACGCAGTCCACGTGGGATGGCCTGGATTCCGGGATCCTGCAGATGGCGCCCTATACCAACATGCCTGATGATGTGAAGGCGATGGCCATGGATACCGAAGCCAAGATCAGCAGCGGTGAACTGCACCCCTTCACTGGCCCGGTCGCCAAGCAGGACGGCACGCCGTGGTTGAAAGATGGTGAAACCGCTGATGACGGCACCTTGCTCGGCATGAACTTCTACGTCAAAGGCGTCGACGACCAACTGCCGAACTGATAGATAGTCACCACTTCTGAATTGAGGGCGTTGCCGTTTGGCAGCGCCCTTTTTGCATTTTGGGCGGGTCGGTTGAAAGCAAGCATGAATTCTCGGCTGTGGTGTATCCACGGCAATTTCATGGCTTGGTATTGTAGGCAATTTAACATCGATGTTAATTAGCTGCTCTATTATTGTCCGAAATGGAGGGGTTCAAGATGGGTGAGTTGTTCAGCGGTGTGAACTTCGTGGGCGTCGTCGTCGGCGCGGTTGTTGCCTTTCTTGCCGGCTGGCTTTGGTATTCGCCAAAACTTTTCGGACCGAAGTGGGCAGAAGGCGTTGGCGTGGAAATGGGGACAGCCGGCGAGATGCCGGTGGGTGCGATGGTGTCCCAGGTGATCGGGCTGTTGCTCGTGAGCTGGTTTGTCGGCGTAACGGCGGCATCAAACGCGCTTCTGACGGTTCTCCTGGCGGTGATAGCCTTCGCGGTGCTCGGATACTCCGGCGGCATGTTTCGCAAGAACAGTGCCTATGCGCGGGTGACGGATGCCGGATATTGGGTTGTCAGCGTTGTCATCATGATCATTTGTCAGGGGATCTTCCGCAGCCTTTAAGCTCAGCTTGATGTGCCGCCTGGGCGGTGGTATGCATCCGGGTGCCGGCAAGGCGGCATCCGGGTCCGCGGAAAGCGCACACGCACCTTGAATCCTTCTGACAGATTCTTCGGTTTTTCTCCAAAGACCCAATGCAGCGGACCCTTGGGTAAGTCAGGGGAAAGCCATGTCCACGCCTATCCAGAAATTACGATCCGACGCAAAACGGCTCAAAAAAGCGTTTTGGCAGGGTGACAACAAGGCCGTTGAGCGGTTGCGGGCCGAAGTGCCGTCTCCCAAGACTCCGCGCCACGCCGACTTTCTTCACGTCATCGCTCGCGAAAATGGCAGCAGCAGCTGGCCAGATTTGAAGTTCGACCTTGAAACCATGGAGCAGTCGCGCGGTCAACGGGCCGAAAGGCTGAAGCTTGCGCTCTATTTCGGTCAGGGCTGGGTCATCAGAAAGCTGCTGAAGAATGATCCAACGCTACCGCAACACGATTTCGGGCTTCAGGTGGCTACCTATGATTGGGAAACGGTGCGTCGAACGGTTGAGCGGGATCCGACCGCCGCCACAAGGATCGTCGGGGTCCGTTCGCCCATCCTGCATCTTGCCTATTCGCAATATTTTCGGTTCGCCCCAGGGCGGCAGGATGACATCGAGCGCATTTTGGCCTTGCTGGTCGAAAACGGAGCCGACGTGAATGACGGTTATGCTGCGGAGCCGGGGTCGGACCACCGCATATCTGCGCTCTATGGCGCTCTCGGGCATGCTGGAAACATGCAGCTGGCGCGCTGGTTGCTGGAGCACGGTGCCAATCCGAATGATGACGAGAGCCTCTACCATGCAACCGAACTTGGCCACACGGAGGGCCTCAAGCTACTGATGCAGCATGGCGTTTCGACGCGCGGAACCAATGCGCTGCCACGGGCGTTGGATTTCGGCGATGTAGAAGCAGTGCGTTTGCTACTCGAATACGGTGCGGATCCAAATGAAACGGTCGCGGGGCATCCCAGCGGACAAGCCGTTGATTCCATTCCTGCACTTCACCAAGCGGCAAGGCGGTTTTGTTCCGCCGAATTAGGCGCATTGCTTCTCGATTATGGGGCCGATTCCGGAATCATGTGGGAGGGGCACACTGCCTATGCAATGGCGCGTATCTACGGCAACCACGGGATTGCCGAGCTGCTGGAACGGCGCAACGCATCGTCAAGGCTCTCCGACACCGAAACGATCCTGGCGGATTGCGCCCGGGGCTGGGCGCCGGTGTCGCCGCTGAGGCAACAGGATCTGTCGCCGGGCGACCGCAAACTGCTGACACAACTGGCAGGGCGGCCCGGACATATGGACCACCTCAAGGCCTTGGTGGCTGCTGGTCTCGATCCGATTGCAACCGAGGATATGGACATGACACCGCTTCACATCGCCGGATGGGAAGGGTTGCCCGAGCACGTCGCCCTATTTTTGACGTTCGATGCAGATATGAGTCGTCGGAACGCGTACGGAGGTGACGCACTCGGGACGGTCGTTCATGGGGCGGAATTTTGTCCCGGCGCCAAAAACCGGGATCACGTGACCTGCGCACGGCTGCTTTTGGAGGCTGGTGCGGAATTGCGCCCCGAGCTGGTTGACGTTAGCGGGAATGAGGAAATGACGATGTTTCTTGAGGGGTGGGAGGGGCCCTAATGGAGTCACGAGCGTTCACGATAATGTAACCATTTGAAACATTGCGCTGGTTTCAAGACTGACGGGATGATAAAGTCGAAGACGAAGGGGTGGCTTAACTGCGCTGGACTATCGGAGAATCAGCGCCATATGGTTTAGGATGAACATGCCTACAAACCTGCAGAAGAACCTGAACCTCTTGTGCGATCGGCATCGAACCGCTGCTGAGACGTGCCGTGATCTGGACATCAACAGATTGCAGTTCAATCGTTATCTCAACGGCAAGACGCGCCCGTCCAAACGGATCATGCGCAAGATTTGCGACTATTTCGGCGTTAACGACGACGAGATGGAAATGCCTCACGCACAATTCAGTGCGCTCGTCAGACCGAGGCCGAGGGCCGGCTCAATCAGCGGTCAAACGACGCAGAACGCACATTAGCGAGGGCGCAGAGCTCATCCGCGCCCCTACGCGATCATTGATCGGCCGAAAGGCTGGCGATGGCACTTGCCACGGTAACTTCCCGATCGACAGCCCCTAGCTTCTTTAGCAGTCCCAGGTTGTCCCAATGCTGCCAGATTTCACAAATTCGGCCATCGCGAAACCGAACGATTGAAAGCCCTTCGACCTCCAGATCCCGCTCAGTATCGACGTCGACCATCCAGCGGATGGAGACCTTGTCATCTTCAGCCACCATATCCAGCACCTCGTATTGATGGTTTGGAAGCGCCGTGCGGTAGGCCTTGAGCAACTCTTGTAAGTGTTCATGACCTTGCATGGTTTGGGTATTGGCCGGGTCTCGCGCAATGCAATCTTCGCAATAGAGCTGCGGGATCAATTCCAGGCGGTCCTTGTTGAAGAGTTCGTAGTAGACTCTCCGAACGACGTCCTTATGAGCTTGCGTCATTGTCGTCTCCTCTTCACGGTTCGTTCGAGGTTGCAACTCAAAGTATGAAGGTGCCGGATGATACACGGCCTTTGGTGCTAACACCAAACGGACATCCCAATCTGACTATCCGACCAAACAATTGGAAACCTGCAGGGGCGTTGCGAAACACCGCCAAAGGCGGTAGTGCCGGAACAGTGGTGTTTGTGACAAAAGGTCGAACCATGCGCGGATTGCTTGTCGGGATTCTCCTGGTCCTGTTTGGCGCTAGCGCTGCGGCTGCGAACGCTTCATCCGTTCGTAACGGCATCTCCGGCTATATCATCCCGAACGTTGAGCGGTTTGCAGAAAACAGCGATATTCTTGCCTCCGATGTCGACCGGCTGTGCCAATCCGCCACCGCAGCCTCGCTCGCGGATGCCCGTGATGGATTTCGCTTCGCGGTTCAGGGTCTTGGTCGCATCAACTTTCTGCGCATCGGGCCGCTTGAAACCGACAATCGTCGCGATCGGCTTCTGTTCTGGCCAGACCGCCGCTCCATCGGGTTGAAGCAGGTGCAGAGAGCCCTTGCCACCCAGGACCAGTCGCTGCTCAATCCCGGGGCGCTCTATGCCAAGAGTGTTGCGCTGCAAGGGTTTGGAGCCCTGGAGTTTCTGCTCTTCGGCAGCGGATCAGATGGCCTTGTTGGCTCAAGTGATGGTTACCGTTGCCAATTCGCATTGGCAGTGGCTCGCAACATCGCTTCCATTTCCCAATCGGTTTCGGAAGATTGGCAGGACCCGTCGGGGTTTGCCGGTGTCTGGTCCGAGCCGGGACCGACCAATGACCTGTATCGAAACGACAAGGAAGCGATAGCCGCGCTGGTCGGCCTGATCTCAAACGGTCTGGAGATCATTCGCGATCAGCAACTGAAGCCCATTGCTCCGTTCGGTATCGAGAAGAAGCCCTACAAACGCGCTCTGTTCTGGCGCAGCAACCAGACCCGGGAGATGATCGCCGCCTCGCTGATGGGGATGCGGGATCTGATCCAGATCTCGGGTCTTCTTCAAGGACTTCCGCAAGACCGGCAGTGGATCGCCGGCTCCGTCGAGTTCGAGTTCGATAATGCTTTCAAGGCGTTATCCGAGTTGAAGGGGTCGATCGAGACGATCGTTACAGCACCTGGAATTTCGTCGAACCTGAGCTATCTTGTGGTCGTAACCCGCTCACTGCAGAACCTGATCGGTGAACAGACGGCCGAGGCGCTGGGCCTGCCGACCACCTTTTCGCCGCTGGATGGAGACTGACGATGGACAGCGGTCCGTTTGACCGCCGGACATTTCTAACGGCCGCCGGTGCGACGCTGCTGGCAAGCGTGTCACCGCGGGCCGCGGATGCGGCCCGGCGATCAGAAGTCCTGTTCGTAACGGCTTACATGACCGATCGGAACACCTTCGGCGCCGCCGTCCTGTCGGAGGAGGGGACGGTAATTAGCCGCATTTCGCTTCCTGCTCGTGGCCACGATGTCGTGTTCCAGCCGGGATCGGTGAAGCAAGCAGTGGTTTTCTCCCGCCGCCCGGGCAATTTCGCATGCGCCTTTGCGACCGACCGGTCCTCCGAACCGCAATTCTTCTCTTCACCCGCAGGTCGCCATTTCTATGGGCATGGCGCCTTTTCAACTGACGGAAAGCTGCTCTACGCGACGGAAAACGATTTCGAAAATGCACGCGGTCTGGTCGGCCTTTACGATGTCTCGGACGGTTTCCGGCGGATCGGTGAGTTCCCCACAGGCGGCATCGGCCCGCACGATATTCGTCTGATGCCGGACGGCCGTACACTGGCAGTGGCCAATGGCGGCATCGAGACCCATCCGGATTACGGGCGTGCCAAACTCAACCTCCCGACCATGGAGCCATCGCTCGCGTTCATCGACACGGCGAATGGCACCGTCCAAGAACGGGTATCGCTGCCGCGCGAGCTAACCAAGCTCTCGCTTAGGCATATGGACGGCGACGACCGCGGCCGACTGTGGATCGCCGGTCAGCACGAAGGCAATCCGGCGCAGATCGTGCCACTCGTTCACGTCTGGAGCGATGAAAGCGGATTGAGCACGGTTCCGTTGCCGCAGACTGCCACAGCAAGGCTGAAGGGCTATGTCGGATCAATCGCCTACAATCATGACAGTGACCGGCTTGCGGTCTCATCGCCGCGGGGAGGGGTGATGGTGCACTGCCCGGTGTCGGATCCATCCAATGTCACGGTCGTCGAGCAACGCAAGGTGTGCGGCTTGGCTTCGCACGCAGCGAAGTTTGCAATGACATCGGCTGATGGCACTGCGCAAACGGCACGCGGTCCATCGACACAATCCTCCCACCGTTGGGACAATCATCTCGCTGCGTCACCCCGACTGGTTTCCGTATCCGATTGAAGCCTTGCAGACTGGGCCACCCGGCCGCTACAAGACGATCCACAGTTCGATCTTCAAGTGCAAATTGACAATGGCCCTGTTCGACTTCGACCATCCTTTCTTTGACCCGCTTTGGCGACGCATTGTCGTTGTCGTCATCTGCGTCGGTTGGGGCCTGTTCGAGTTTGCCTCCGGCGCCATCACGTGGGGCATGATCTTCACCGGTATCGGCGGTGTTGCCGCCTATCACCTGCTGATCGCCCGGCGAAAGGAGTAACTCTGGTCTTCGCCGATGACCCGTGCGAGGCTGTCAGCGAACACAACGACAACACGGCAGCCCGGCAACAGTGCTCTTTCGCGCAAAACCCAAAATGGCCCCCAAAGGTCAGAAAACGAAGGTCTTTTCCACCTTCTCGAACAGCTTGGACATGACCTATCGTTTCCGGGTGGAACCCAACACACCCGGTGAACGGGTTGCCGGAACGGTTGAAATCCGTGGATCCAATTGGCTGTTCCCCAAACCGCCGCGCTCCCAGCCCCTCATGGCAGACTGCGAAGTCCACAAGGGCGTCTGGGATACACTCTTTTCCGTCCATGTCGAGCCGACCGTCGATGTCACAGTCACCCGCACGGGCACAAGCCTCGGCCACCTGGCACGGCTAATCATCGTTGCGTCATTGGTAATCGCAGTCGCGCTGCTGGTGATCATATTCGCGATTGTTGAGTAATCGGGGCGCTTGGTCATTTTGTCGTCCGTCGGGGCGGTTGCCCAGATAAGGAGACACAAACCCAACAGTGGATCGTCTCATCCGAAACCGAAATTAGTTAATCTTATTAGTGACCTATCCCTGTATTAAGGCAAACCTTCGCAAAGGCGTGAACCGAATAGGCGAGCAAATGCAATTTGGTTCGATTGTTGATGCCTTTGATTTTGCCTCTGACGTTCTCAAAGGCAATTCATCGGAACACGATCCGGTGTTTTTCGAATGGCAAATCTCCAAAATGACGGTGATTCTCCAATGCCAGAACCCCGGCTACTTCCTTCAGGCATTCAGAGAAGAATTGTCCGATGAAGGCTGGCTCACTGTTGTTGAGAAGAAAGAGGAATTGGCCTTGGAGACCGAGATCTTAATTCCGTTCTACGAAGATGATGAAGGCCGTGAAGAGGTCGACAATGTAGCCAAAACTCACTTCAGACTGATTGGAATAGAAGGAGCCTGGGTGTCGAAAGCGCTCCTGTGCAATCGGGATCTTGTTGGCCAGGGTCTATTCGACATAGGTGAATATGTCTCTGGTGCACCCTGGAAAGATGCAGAATACTGGATAGACGTTGGCTTGATGTAGGTTCCTTGTATTGTGCCACCCTCCCAAAGCCAATGGTTGAGCGGCCGGGCAGGGCTTTCCCGTTACGCTGGTTGAAACGCCATAGTCCAAGTGGTTTTCGTACCTGATCATCCGCTACCGTCGGCATTGCAAGCCGGCTCATCAACTTGAAAATCAGGCCTTTAACCGGTATCACGCATGACCGCCTAGGCCGCAACGTTGCGGCATCCAGGTCCAGTTCAAAGCCTGATTTGACGGCGAGCCCAGGGAGATAATTTGGTGATTTACTCAGACATCATTCAGACCATTGGCAAGACTCCGGTCATCCGGATCAACAAGCTCGCGCCAGCTCATGTGGAGCTCTACGTGAAGGCCGAGGCGTTCAATCCCGCGGCGTCGGTTAAAGATCGGTTGGCGATGAGCATCATCGACGAGGCTGAGAAAAGCGGCGCGTTGAAGCCCGGCCAGACGGTGGTTGAAGCGACCAGCGGCAACACCGGTATCGGGCTGGCCATGGTCTGCGCGGCGAAGGGATACCCGCTTGTGGTTGTCATGGCCGATAGTTTTTCCGTCGAGCGGCGGCGCTTGATGCGCATGCTGGGGGCCAAGGTTGTTCTAACGCCTCGGGCACTGAAGGCCATGGGCATGTATGACAAAGCGGTGGAACTCGCCAAGACGAACGGTTGGTTCCTGGCCCGCCAGTTTGAAACCGAAGCCAATGCACTGATCCACGAAAAGACCACCGGCCCGGAAATTGTTGAGGACTTCAAGGACAGAAAACTCACTCATTTCGTGACTGGCTTCGGGACGGGCGGCACGCTGACCGGCGTGTCGCGGGTTCTGAGGCGCGAACGGCCCGATACGAAGATCATTTTGACCGAGCCCGCCAACGCGGCATTGATCGGAAGTGGCACCCCTCAGCCACGCAATTCCGACGGCAGCCCGGCCAAGGGACATCCCGCCTGGGAGCCGCATCCGTTTCAGGGATGGACGCCCGATTTCATTCCCTTTGTTTTGCAGGAAGCGCTGGACAATAACTCCTATGATGAGTTGGTGCCGGTAGCGGGACCAGATGCGATCGCTACGGCGCAGGATCTGGCGTCCAAGGAGGGCATTCTGACCGGTATTTCAGGCGGCGGCACCGTGTTGGCCGCCCTCAAGGTGGCGGAGTCCGCGCCTGAGGGATCCGTCTTGCTGGCCATGATGCCCGATACCTCCGAGCGCTACATGACGACGCCGCTCTTTGAGAACATCGAACCGGAAATGACGGAGGAGGAAATTGCCATCTCGCTGTCAACGCCGACAGCGCAGATGGGCGACTGATGGACCACGAGGAAACGCTCGACCCCGAAGATTGGGAATCTACGCGCGCGGCCGCCCATCGTGCGGTGGACGAGTCGATCGCCTATTTGTCCGAAATCCGCGAAGCGCCGGTGTGGCGGGACATGCCGCCATCGGTGCGAGCAGCCTTTGAAGCTCCCTTGCCCATGAAGGGGCAGGGGCTCGACAGCATCCTGGACGAGATCAATGCCAATCTCATGCCCTATCCCATGGGCAACGTCCATCCGCGCTTTTGGGCCTGGTACATGGGGTCCAGTAATTTCACCGGCGCGCTGGGCGATTTCCTAGCGGCTGTTCAAGGGTCCAATCTGGGTGGTGGCAACCATGCTGCCGCCCTGATGGACCAGCAGGTCGTGGGCTGGCTCAAGACCATGATGGGCTTTCCCGAAGAGGCAAGCGGAACGCTGACAAGCGGCGGTTCGGTGGCCAATCTCCTCGGACTTTCCATCGCACGCAATGTTGCCCTGGGACAGGAGGCGGTGCGTGAACATGGACTCGGCGGTGCCAGATTGGCGTTCTATGGGTCCGACCAGATGCACGGCTGTCACCTGAGTGCCATGGAGATCCTTGGCCTGGGGCGCAGCGCCTTGCGAAAAATACCGTCACTGCCCGACTACCACTTGAACCTCGACCTGCTGCAACAACGCATTGCAGAGGACCGTGCAGATGGCGTGCAGCCAGTCGCGATTATTGCCACTGCCGGGACCATCAACACCGGAGCCATCGACGACTTGACTGCGATTGCCGAGATCGCGGACTCTGAGGGGCTTTGGTTTCATGTAGACGGCTGTATCGGCGCCCTTGCCGCGATCGCGCCGCGCAACGGAGCGAAACTTGCGGGACTGGATCGTGCGGATTCGATTGCACTCGACCCGCACAAATGGCTGCATGCGCCCTTCGAGGTGGGATGTTGCCTGGTCAAGGACCATGGACATCACCGGGAGACTTTTGCCCTGAGCCAGGCTTACCTGGAAGAAAGGCCGCGCGGTTTGGCTGCAGGCAATTGGCTGCACGAATATGGCATCCAGACTTCGCGGGGGTTTCGCGCGTTGAAAGTCTGGATGAGCCTGAAGGAGCATGGAGCGGAAAAATTTGGCCGCTTGATCGACCAGAACATCGACCAGGCGCTATTCCTGGCCGACCTCATTCGGGCCAGACCGGATATGGAGCTATTGGCCGAACCGGAGCTGGATATTGTCTGTTTTCGAATCCGCCCACCGGGCCTGACGGAGGAGGCGATCGACACCCTGAACCGTGAGGTCATGTTGCAACTGCAGGAAACCGGAATCGCTGTCCTGTCAGACACCCGTGTTGGTGAAACCTATGCCCTGCGTTGCGCAATCGCCAACCATCGCAGCCGACGTAGCGATTTCGAACTCCTGGTCGAGGAAATCAACCGGTTGATGCAACAGCACCAGGGACACTGAAGCAAGATTAAGTCATTGGTGTTCAGACGCTATGCCCGGTCCGGCTCCGGTTCCGTCTCGGGCTTCAGATGCGGGTACACGCTCTCCATCACGTCGGTGCCCATGAGCCTGTCCCAGAAGCGGAAATAGAGCCCATAGTTCACCTTGTAGTTGGTGTGGTGCAGATTGTGGTGGGTCGCTGTAATGACATGACGGCCTAAAAAGCCGCGTATCCACGAGGTCGGAAAGATCTCCCATCCGGTATGATTGAGCACACTGGCGATCGTCATCAGGATCAGGATGAACAGCGCCGCGCCCGCGTGCAGCGGGATGACAAAGACCAGAAGCGGCAGGAAGAACGCAGTGAGGATCGACTCCCATGGATGGAACGAGAATGCCGCCCAGGGGGTCGGATTGTTCGACATGTGGTGGGTTTTGTGCATCGTCGCAAACAGACGCGGATGATGCATCAGCCGATGCGTCCAATAGAAGAACGTATCGTGCAGGAACAGGTAGAGAAAGACGCTCACCGGTACGTACCAGTAGCCATAGGCGGAGAGATCCGAATAGAGCGCCGTACCGCCGTTCTTCCAGGCCTCAATCACCACAGCACCCGGGAATGCGTAGATCAGGGACGATACCATGGACCACTTGATTTCGTGTAGAACGACAGCCCGATCCGGCGACCCCTTGGACAAGCGCAACGCCGCCACATGCTTCGGATCGCGGCCCCAGAGCAGCCAGTAGAACAGCCCGGCGATCGCGAAGTAGCGGATCGCAATGATGACGAACAGGGCAATGAAGCTGATGAGGAAACTTGTGGTGCCGGTCATGCAGCTATTGTGGTTCAGGTCACAACAAGGTCAAGGGTGCTGTTACGCACAATTTCAGACTTTCAACCGTCCAGCGTCATTTCCAGCGGGTGGGTTCGGCGAAACGTCCAGGCATGCACAGATCCCTGAGGCTTAATGCTCCTCAATCAGGCTGCCGACACAGAAATGAACCATGTGCGCAACAGCCGCTGAACTGTGATAATCACCGAACTCGGCCGTAGCATCCCTGCCGGCGTACATTCGAGCGATTCCAGCGCCGCCCGGGTGATGGGGAGCCCAATCGGTTATGTCATACACTTTTCCGGAAATAATGACCCAGCAGTCATCCTGGGTATTGTGATTGGCAACTTCCCCGCGCGTAAGGCGGCGCGTTCCCTTGGCCGGGATTTCCGGCATCCAGAGCTTTCGTGTTATCGCAGCCTGGTCGGACTTGTCGGCCCCGCGGAAGTCCCAGGGTCCCAATCGTTTGGGAGGCAATTCGGTGCCAATTTCTCGTGCGTCGTAGGCATAGATCCAGGCGTCATCCTCTCCGCCGCGTTTGTCATGGGCAAATGCCGGGCTGACCCGCTCATCCACTCCTTCGAGCAGCGCCTTTTGCTCAGCGGTGTCTTTGGCGCGCAGGTGATCGAATGCGAATTTGGAACCCAGTTGGAAGCGGGTTGTGCGGTAATGGCGAACTCGCTCGTAATGCAACAACGCTGTCGCCACGTCGCGGCCGTGCAGGGCAAAGGCGCTGGCGAGCGCGGCAGCGTCCTCGAAGGCTTGAGCTGCGGCCTGGCCGAATGTGGGAAGCATCGGATGCGCCGCGTCGCCGAGAAGACACACGCGGCCCTGAACCCAGGTTTCAAGCGCATCACGATCGTAGAGACCCCATTTGGTCGGGCGGACGACCGCCCCAGCCAGGGCAATCAGGTCCTCTCGGTTTGGGGTTTCTGCGAATGCCTCACTGACTTCACGAACGATCTCCTCCTGGCTCACGGGAAACCAATCGCCTTCCTCCTGTTCGAATTCAGATGAATCGGGTTCATACCGCGCAATCCATACATTCAATAACTCGCCACCGCGCACCCAGTATGTTGTCGCCCCACTCCGATCCGTCTTATGGCGGTCCATGCTGAAGGAATGGATTGGGTTGTTGTCCAGCGGGCTGCCGTCGGCCTTGGTGAGGGAAGCAACGGTTGCCCGCGGAATAAGTCCACGAAAGCAGGTCACCTCAGTCCAACGCTTGGGACGTGGGTCAGGCCATGCCAGCTGCAGTGTGGCGGAGTTGATCCCGTCGGCACCCACGAGAACATCCCCCGTAGCAACTCGCCCATTCGAAAAAGTCGCCGTCACCCCCTCGGACGTTTGGCGCAACTTGGTCAGCCTGCTGTCCATATGTACGGCGATCGGGCAAGGCTTGCCGCTGTCGGAACCAAACTCGAACACCCGTTTGTAGAGACACATCAACAGGTCCAGCCGATGCATGTGATGAAATCCGGCGCCGTCGCCCGCGGCGGTGACGTGATCAAGGGGCCTCTCCGTCATGCTCCCGTCAGCGTTGAACTGCCGCGTCGTCTCCAGAACCGCCGCCCGGCCACCGTCAATTGCACCATCGGGACCCTTCGGGTCCCCGCCATCGAGGTCGACGCCAAGCCAGCGACACAGCCGCGCGCCGTTGGGCGGAATGTTCAACCCGGCGCCTGCAGTGCTGGGCTTCTTCGTCTGCTCATGGACATCGATCGACGAGAACGCTCCGGATTGGCGCAGCGCCAACGCTGTCATCAACCCGCCCATTCCCCCACCGACTATGACAGCCCGCATACCGTCGTCCTTCCCAAGCAAGCCCGAACACGCAAACCCAATGATAATGGGTCTGACATCTCCAGACCAAATGTGTCGGGGCGAGAAGGCTCGCCGTCGCTAAACCACCCAGACACCCTCGTCGAACTGGTTGTGGGTGGCCAGCCGGTTCTCGATAGGAATTCCGCTGATTCCTGAAAAATGTTTGCGATGTGCAGCTGTTTATCGGTCTCGCTCAATCCCTGCTGGTCGAGTAAGTCCGCTTCCCCAAGCCAAAAGGTCAGGCCGGCCTCGTCGGGCACACGGTCGAAAGCTGCCGAGTAGAGGCGATAGACGAAACCAAGGTTGGGGCTGTCGAAATCAAATATCAGGTTGCCGTCACTGAATTCGAGGCGCTCAATATCGACCAGCCTGTCGGTCTCGCCGTGGGCATGGGTCAGCACGATGCGACCGTCGTTCAGAAGATCAGTGTCGAAATCATCGCGAAGCCCGTCGTAAACGACAGTGTCCCTGCCGGTTCCACCGTCGATTTCGTCATCGGCGTCCCCACCGATCAGCGTATCATCTCCGCCGCCGCCGTTGAGAACAACACGGACTCCGCCGTACATGCCAGAGCCATCGAATGTGTCCGCGCCGCCTGCGCCATTGAATGTCACGGTGTTTTCCGAAACGCCGGCGGCCGAGAGGTCTCCCGACACGCTTGTCGTCGTCCCATCCGGATCGGCTTCGATCGTGAAGTCCTCAACCTCGATCATATGGAAGACTTCGAGAGTGCCTGACGAAATGACTTCGAATTGAACCGCTGTCACGATTTGGCCAGGATCGAGAAGGTTCACCACCGGGGCCAGCGTTGCGGATACGACTGTTCCGGATCCCGCGCTATTATCATCGGCATCGAGGGTCAGGTCATCGTCATCAACACCGCCGGCAATGAAATCAGCGCCGTCGCCGACGGCCCAGAAGAAGCTGTCGGTTCCGTTGCCACCGTTGATAATATCTTGATCGGCTCCACCGGCAATTACATCGGCGCCGCCGCCGCCATCGATCTGATCGATGCCGTCGTCGCCGTTCAGAATATCTGCCCCGGCATTGCCGAAGATGATATCGTTTCCGGTTCCGCCGCTGATCGTGTCTTCATCGGCCCCGCCGCTCAGCGTGTCTTCGCCATCACCCCCGTCGATGGTATCGGCGCTCTCGCCACCGGTAAGTGTGTCGTCGCCGCCCGCGCCGTCGAGAACCAGTGTCTGAGAGGCGGTTGCATTGCCGCCATCGAACACATTATTTGCCTCGTCGCCGGTCCATATGAGAGTGGAAACGACATCCGGCAAGCCATCGATGATGACGTCGGGCATCGTGCCGACCAGCGCACTGGTCTCCTGGCTCGGCAGCGGTGCAAAGACCAGTGTCTCCACATTGGTGACGGTCAATACCTCATCGCCAAGGTTGGCGGTCGGAATGACGGGCAGTGTGATGGTGAGCGTATTGCCCGAAGCCGCAAGCCTGATCGGCTGCGAGTTTGGTATCGCCTTGGCGAAAGCGGTTGTGGTTTGAACGGTCAGCGTGTCGCTGTCGGCGCCGCCGTTGATTTCATCGTTGCCGTCCTGCGATGTCCAGAAGATGGAATCATCGCCGGAGTCGCCAAAGACGCTGTCGTTACCGGCATCGCCTCTCAGGTTGTCATGGTCGTTGCCGCCTTGCAGCCGATCGTCACCGTCTCCGCCGTCGAGCCAATCGTTACCATGATCCCCTTGAACGACATCGTTGCCAGTACCGCCCAACAGGGTGTCATTGTCATTGTCCCCCTGAATCGTGTCGTCGCCGGCGCCGCCATCGATCTGATCCACGCCAGACTGGCCGCGGATATCGTCATTGCCCGATTTGCCCACCAGGATGTCGTTTCCATCGCCCCCGCGGATCAGATCATCGCCAAGGCCTCCATCGATGAAGTTGTTTCTGATGTCGCCGGTTAGTTCATCGTTGAAGTCGGAGCCGACCAGGCTGGTGATGCCCCCCGTAACCGTGTCGTTGGATACAACAGTGTCGACATCGGCACTTCCATCCGCACCATATTCGTCGGTTATCAGCGTCCCATCCGGCGCTGTCTGACTGAGGTTGACCTTCACTTTTCCGGAGTTGTCGGCAAAGGACAAAGTGTCTTGCCCGGCGCCGCTCTCAATGATGTCGCTGCCGTCGTTACCCTGCAGTATGTTGTTATCGCTTGTGCCAATAATTGTGTCGTCGAGCCTGGTGCCCGCAGCATTCTCAACGTTGACCACGTCGTATCGACTGGTTGCAAAATTGGATGGATTGAAGCTGGACCCGCTGTTTTCCGTCTTCGTCAGGTCGAGCGTGAGCTTGTGGTCCAGGTAGAGAAAGTCCACCCAGTCATTCCCGGCGCCGCCATCTGCCAGCGCCCATGTTGAGGACCAGCCGAGAAAAATCCTGTCGCTGCCGTCTTCACCATAGAACTGTTCCTGGAACTCGACATCGCCTTGGCCGATGCCATAGATGTCGTCATTGCCGTCTCCGCCATAAATGAGATCCTGACCGTTGTTGCCGAAGATGATGTCGGCCCCGCCGAAACCTCTCACGTAGGAGCCGACGTCGGCAATAGCGCTGGTGTTTGCATCCTCCGGGGCAAAGGCGCTGGGGTTAACATTCAGGAGGTCACCCATGTCGGTGCCGGAGACGAACGGTGTGCTTGTCACATTGGCCGGCGTGCGCAAGCTCACCGGCGCAAAAGCCCCAAACAGCTCTGTCGTCGTTCCGGGCGGCGCAGCCGCCGCTACCTTTTCCTCGATACCGTCCGGCGCCTCACCGTCGATGTAGGAAGCGTCGTCAGTGGGGAATGGGTACAGGCCGTTCTGAACACCGCCCTGGTCAGGATCGTCGGGGTTTTCGGTCGACTCGATTTTCAACGATGTCCGGAGGATGTTGTCGATGATATCGATGACCGGAGTGTCCATGTTGGTGAGGCCGAATTCCGCCAGGAAATCATCATCAAGGAAGACTTGCGCAAAGAGGCCGTCATCCGTTGAAAATTCAATGCCGATGACCCCATCAAAGCCGCCCACCGGCGAGACCAGGTAATTGGTGGTGTATCCCAGCGCCTTCCCGGTTTCGTAGGGCAGGGCAAGAACATCCTCCCGAGGATCGAAATCAGCGACGACCATGACGTCATCTGGACTTTTCGGTTTTTTCGGAGCTCCGGTCAGTCCGAAAAGCGCGTCGATGCCGAGTTGCGCGCTCGTCGCTAGCACATCCACCGTGCCACTGAGGATGAAGCCGGCGCCGGGATCCGCGAAGATGGCTGAGGCCACGTCTCGTGTGACGGTATTGAACAGGTCCTTGAGCGAGTCTTCCGCGAAGGCATCGGTTACCGAATTCGCGTAACTGAACCAGAAAGATGAGGCGTTCGGATCGTCACCGTCATCATAATTCAAATAGAAGATGTCGGCCCCGGGGCCGCCGACCAGCAGGTCGGCATTGCCATCGCCGCGAGGGCCTCCGTCCAGTTGGTCATTGCCCGGACCGCCGAACAGCTGATCAGCGCCGTCACCGCCCAGCAGCAGGTCGTCACCCGACACCGACGGATCCTCTTCAGAGGGAAACTGGAGTTTCCAGAAGGCAATCTGTCTTTGATCGAAGTCGTATTGGTAATCCGGAACATTGGCGTAGTCGCCATATAGACGGTCATCGGAATCACCGCCCTCAAGCGTGTCGTTGCCATCCCCTCCGACGATCAGGTCAGGCCCCCCATTGCCCAACACCACATCGTCACCCTGCGCGACGTAAATGTTCTCGCCACCGCTACCACCGTTCAGGAGATCATCGGAATCGACAACCACCAGGAGGGGACCGCTGACATTCACGGCATCATCCAGGCTTATGTCAGGATTGATGAGGCGCGGGTCCAGCGCAACCTGGGTTCGCTGATCACTCGGATTTCCACCCAGATCAAAACCGTCGAACTCGTCTGAGAAACTGTCCCAGTCACGACCGTAGTAGATGTATGTGTTGTTGCCGCTGGAATTGCCCGTGGGCGCCAGGGATATGACCAAAGCGTTGCTGAATCTGACCGGCTTCAGTGTCATGGTTTGCCCCTGTATGATTTGGTCGGGAACTCGAAACTGGAATCCCTCAATGGTTGAGCGTCGCGCAAATCCGTAAGGCTGACAAGGGGCAGGGTTTTTCAATCAGAACGCATTGATGCCGCAAGGCGGGAGAATGGCCCTATTGAGAATGCGAATTGCATGGCTACGCTTAGAAATGATGTTTTGCTTACGACCTCGCTACAGGCAAGCAAGCTGTCTGGTCGCCAAGTTCCCATCGTAGCGCGATAAAAGAGTTTTCTCGTTGATTATCTTGTACAATTGTGATCGGCAGAAAAGTTGAACATCGCGCTTCCCTTGACAACGGTACGGCTCTCCGGCTCCGTATTGATCGCTGACCGAGCTCGGCCTCGACCTCTAAACTTCCGTCAGCACACTTGTTGAACGCGCAGCATGGGTAGTTTCGGTAGCCGTCGCTGCCACTTGGATTAGAAACTCTGCTCCGGGTTCACTTCGCATCTTCGGCACTTGGATCCTAATCATTGAACGCCTTATCTCATTGAATCGCGTTGGAGTATGCAATGGATGGATTTGAACCAAGGAGAGCCACCTCGGCGGATGTTGATCAAGTGCGGGCCCTAAGTCGTCTTGCGTATGCAAAATGGGTTGAACTAATTGATCGTGAACCTCTTCCGATGACCGCTGACTATAGCGCGGCAGTGAAAAACCATCTGATCGATCTTTGGGAAGAAAATGGTCAGCTGATCGCTTTGATTGAAATGATCAGCGCACCTGACCATCTTCTCATCGAGAGCATTGCTGTTCGACCAGACTGGCAAGGACAGGGTTGCGGGCCCGTTCTGCTTAAACACGCCGAAGCGGTAGCTCGTAAGCTCGGCTATCTGGAGCTTCGGCTTTTCACGAACGCGGCTTTTACATCCAACATCGAGTTCTATTTCAAGCATGGCTACAAAGAGACCAAGCGTGAGGTTATGGTGCCGGGCAGCATTGCGGTTCACATGGCAAAACTGATACGGCCTTCGGCATAATTAGTAACTCCAGGGTTTCAGAACTCCTTAGGCAGCATCCGACAAGGGAGCGACATGCTCCTTACAAGACTTCATCCTTTCCGATGGCGGCCTAACAAGATCTGCAAACTGCTGAAATTATGAGACAAATGAGAAGCCTATGAAGACCGTCTTTCTACCGGTCTTTTATCTAGGCCGTTTATCTCCCTGGAATGTATGTTTCGAACTATCTGGTTAAGCCACTCGCGCACAGCTCAGGAAATGCGCGGGGCCACAGCCACGCCAAATGTGGCGGATTGGCGCGTTTAGTCCAATGCTATGTCGAAACAACTTTCGTCGGATCGATGATCGACAAGAACCCCCACGTCCCCGTTGCCGGTTTTTGTCAACAAAACGATAGCACTGCTTCCGGCTTCTTTCCTGAAATGCAAAGCGATGTTCGACGTACCACCTGTGCCGTCGTCGAAGGTATTTTCACTTGTGTCTACCGGCTTGCCCCATACCGATTTCAGATCCATCACTATGGAGGCGAACATATGCAAACCTCCTTCGAACTCCTTGCTCACTGATCCGATTGTGCCGTCGCACACACCCACGTGAAAATCGCTGCCGTCCACCACCCACCAATTTGGGAAATCCGGTGAAACTTGCCGGGCGGTCCAGCCATTCGAGGCAGCATGTGCTTCTGCATCAGCGAGGGAACTCCCCAACACGAAACCACCCATGTAGTCGTTAATATCGTGCGCATAGGTAGGGCTGGCTACTATCCAGATTGCGTTGGCTACGAGAAACGGGCAGAGCGATTTCATGGTCAGCACCTTCTATTCCGAATAAGACCCAGTGTTCGGCTCTAACGCGGGGTATCTCGCGCACGCGAGACTGTGGTGCTGAACGACTGCCGAATACACTCCCCAACTAGGGTCTGGCTTTCGCCCATCACCTACCAACTATGGTGCGAAACCTAGCACGGCGAAGCTTATTATGAATGGGGCGCCGACGAAGCTCAGAACGAAGTGTGGGGACGCAAGACTCTCCATGCCTCCCATTGCGGCGAGCGTGGTGAGCATCGGCAACTTGTCCAGCTTGTCGTTCCGGCAGATAAACCGCACATCTCACCGGGCCAGATGTTTGAATATCTGCGGTTACCGATCTTTCGACCGTGCAATGGTGCGAGCTTGAAGGCGACGAATGTATCGCCTGGATGGATGCTATTCGGAACCATCTAAAGTTGCCTACATGGTATCGGCTTGGCGGTGGTTGGCACTTCAACAAACAGGGTGTCAAAGCCAAGCGCCTTGAGCGCTTTCATTCACTATGATCTCGGACATATCGATTCTGAAGCAAAGAACGCTGCAAACCATCGGCAACCCGTTCGGCGCGAGGTTGTCGCGCATGCCTTAGAACAATTGGTCACCCATGTGTCCGGAATTAGGTGTAAACCATGTGACCGGTATAGACCCGTTGTGCTTCCTGAGAGATAGCTGACAGTTTATTCCGGACACATGGTTTACACCCTTGCATTTGGGGAGGCCCCAGATGCCATGGAGAGAGTGTAAGCCAATGGATGAACGCCTCCGTTTCATAGCCCGTCTTCTTGAAGGTGATCAGATGTCGGTCGTGTGCCGCGAGTTCAATATCTCGCGTGTCACGGGCTACAAGATTTTCAACCGCTACAAGGAGTGTGGATTAGATGCGCTGCACGACCGCAGCCGTCGCCCCTACCGCCAGGCGAACAGGCTGCCCTATCAGGTCGAACGCAGCATTCTTGGCCTCAAGAAGGAGCATCCGTCCTGGGGCGCCCCGAAGATCCGCGACAAGCTGATCCGACAATTCCCGATGATCAAGCCACCGGCGATCAGCACAGTCCATGCCGTGCTTGATCGAAACGGTTTGGTCAAACGTCGCAAACGCCGCCGTCACAAGGCCGAAGGGACAGCGCTCAGCCCAACCCAGGAACCAAACGGATTGTGGTGTGCCGACTACAAGGGAGAGTTCATGCTCGGGAGCAGGCAGTACTGCTATCCTCTGACCATCAGCGACTACAGCTCTCGTTATCTGCTGGCTTGCGAAGGCATGAGCTCAACACGCTCGACTTTCGCCTTTGCCGTATTTGAACGTGTTTTCAAAGAGTTCGGTTTGCCACGAGCCATCCGAACCGATAACGGCACACCCTTTGCCAGCCCCAATGCCTTGTTCGGTCTTTCGAAACTGGCCGTTTGGTGGCTACGCCTTGGTATTCAGATACAACGCATCAAACCCGGAAATCCGCAGCAGAACGGCCGCCATGAACGCATGCATCTGACACTGAAGAAGGAAGCGACAAAGCCCGCCTCCTTCAACTTCCTGCAGCAGCAAGAACGCTTCGATGAATTCATCGAGGTTTACAACAACCAGAGACCACACCAAGCGCTCAGCGGTGCCTATCCAGGTGACGTCTATACACCGTCAACTCGGGTCTACGAACCGCCGCAAGACCCGGCCTATCCATTCCATGATAGAACCGTGCGGGTCACTCGGTGCGGCCGGATCTGCATTGGAAAACGCAAGATCAACCTCAGTCAGGTCTTCGCAGGCCAAGTCCTGGGCATAAGAGAGGTCGACAACCAGATCTGGCTTGTTTCATTCCTCAACTACGATTTAGGATTTTTCGATGCCAACGAAGGTCGCGTAGAACCCGCAACAAACCCATTCGCCCCGGACAACCTGTAAACCATGTGTCCGGAATTAGGTGTAAACCATGTGACCGGTATAGACCCGTGTCTGGTGGCGGAGGAGGTGGGATTCGAACCCACGAGACGGTTTCCCGCCTGCCGGTTTTCAAGACCGGTGCCTTCAACCACTCGGCCACTCCTCCGGACGCGCTTTCTTGCGCCAAGTCTGCGTCATTTGCAAGCGGGTCATGGCCAATTTTCTTGGCCTTGATTGACCGGCGACGGGAGTGCGTACCGGCTGTTAACCATAAGAATAGCATTTTAATCAAATTTGCTGGAAATGACCGCCACTTGCCGTTTATTGACCTTCTCGCAAACCGTTGCGGACTATTGTGCGAAGTTATCGCCGCGGATTTGGGAATTCGGTGCAGTTGTTGTATGAAGACTGAACGGCGACTGCGCCACGGGGATGGATAAAAACGACGCATGCGGGACGGGTTGGCCCAAACGGAAAACAGATCAAGCGATAGCCCGTCGGGATTCGCCATGCGCAATCCGGCCGTTCGGCTGTTCGGCGTCCTGTTGGTTGCCATCGGCGTCAGTGCCTGCGGCAGCACCAGCCACAAATCCACGCCAGCCGAAATCAACAACAAGACCAAATTCACCTCCAAGGAATTCGGCGTCAGTGCCAGCAAGCGCGTGACCACTTCGAAGAAGGTCAAGAAGGGCGGCGGGACATACAAGATCGGCAAGCCGTACAAGATCCGCGGCAAGTGGTACCATCCAAAAGAGGAAAAGGGTTACGACAAGAAGGGCATGGCCTCTTGGTACGGACCCAACTTCCACGGCCGCAAGACCGCCAATGGCGAGATTTTCGACCAATACCACTTGTCCGGCGCCCATCCGACCTTTCCGCTTCCGAGCTATGCACGGGTGACCAACCTGTCGAACGGCCATTCAGTGGTCATTCGTGTCAACGATCGCGGACCCTATTCGCGCGGACGCATCATCGACGTGTCGAGCAAAGCCGCCGATCTGTTGGAAATGAAGAGGCACGGAACCGCCAAGGTGCGGGTGCAGTATCTCGGACCCGCCCGGATGGACGGTCGCGATATGCCGTATCTGACGGCCTCCTATAAGCGCAACGGCAAGCCGCATCGGCTTGAACAGGAAGACCGCACCACAACGCCCGGCGTCATGCTTGCTTTGACCAAGCCGAAACGTGTGATCGATTCGGTCTTCGGTGGCGGCGCCAAGACGGCTTCGACTGTAACCGTCGGCTCGGTACCCAAAACGTCCGTTTCAGGGTCGTCGGCAAAGAAGGGCGGTCGCATCGTTGCCGACTCGCAGCCTGCCTTCATCGAAGAAACACCCTTCTTGCCTCAGATTGGTCCGGTGCCACGTGAGCGGCCAACGCTGGTCCGCAAACTCGCGGGCGAACCTGATACCACCGGCATCAAACCGGCCGCCTATGCGCGTATGCGCATCGAGCAGCAATCGTCTTTGCCCTTCGACGCGGTACTCGCACCGTCTTCCAAAGACCTGACCGAGACGATGATCGCCGCATACTGGAAACGGCGCAGCCGCTAACCAACGCTGCATTTCAACACAGAGAATTGCTTCCAATTGGCCTTCGCAGGCTCTACTCTCGCTCGGGGACTGTTTGTTCCGGAACGGGAAAACCGATCGATGTCGTACCGAACGCGTATAGTTCTTGCAGCCCTTGTTATGGCCGTCACGGTAGCTCTCCCGGGCGGCGTTCTTGCTCAGATATTCGAGACCAAGGCCAAACAGGCCTACATGATCGAAGCTGAGACCGGCACTGTCCTGTTTGCCAAGGATGAGGACAAGCTGGTTCCACCGGCCTCGCTGGCAAAACTGATGACCATGGAAGTGGTCTTCAACGCCCTCAAAACTGGCCGCCTCAACCTCGAAGACGAATTCCATGTCTCGGAGAATGCCTGGCGCACGGGCGGAGCGGTATCGGGCACCTCGACCATGTTTGCGGAGCTCAATTCCTCCGTTCCACTGGCCGACCTGATCCGCGGGGTGATCGTTCAATCGGGCAACGATTCCTGCATCATCATTGCCGAGGGCATGGCCGGCTCTGAAGACGTTTTCGCCCAGATGATGACCGAGCGGGCCCGCGAACTGGGCCTGGAAAACTCGGTCTTCGGCAACTCCACCGGGTTGCCGCATCCGGATGCCGGTGTGTCGATGCGCGAGCTGGTGATGCTGGCCCGCCATATCCAGCAGGCCTATCCGGAGTACTATCCGATCTACTCGGAGACGGATTTCACCTGGAACAAAATCAACCAGCGTAATCGTAATCCACTGTTGCGCCTCAACATCGGCGTCGATGGCCTGAAAACCGGCTTCACGGAAGAATCGGGCTATGCGATTGTCAGTTCCATCGAGCGTGAGGGGCGCCGCTTGTTTCTGGCGATGAGCGGTTTGAGCAGCGTGCGCGAACGCGCCGAGGAAGCCCGCAAGATGCTCGAATGGGGATTGCGCTCCTTTGAGAGGCGCGAGCTGTTCGCCGAAGGCGAAATTATCGGTGAGGTCAGCGTCTACGGCGGGGCCCAATCCGGCGTGCCCCTGGAGGCGAAGGATGCCGTCGACATCTTCGTGCCGATCACCAACACCGACCGGCTGAAAGCACGCATCGTCTATGACTGGCCGCTCAACGCTCCGGTCCGCGAAGGCGACCGTGTGGCGACGCTCAAGGTCTGGATCGGCGAGACACTCAGCCAGCAGACACCTCTTTTTGCGGCGGCCAATGTCGATCGCGGGCCGCTTCACAGTCGCGCTCTGGACGCCTTGCAGGAATTGCTTCTGTTTTGGCTCTAGAGCTTCAATCGTGGACCAGATGTCCGAGCTGATCTCAAAAGGGTCTCCATCTTTCTCCGGGACGTACCAGCGCATCTGGACGGCCGGACCAATACTCCTTAAAACCGGTTGCCGGGTTTCACGGGATATGTCGGCTTGAAAGGACTGTTCATCACATTCGAGGGCGGCGAGGGCGTCGGTAAGTCAACGCAGATTCAATATCTCAATGAAGCGTTGCGTGCCCACGGCTACGAAACCGTCACCACGCGGGAGCCGGGCGGATCGCCCGGTGCTGAAGCCGTGCGCCATGTCCTTTTATCGGGTGGTGCTGAGGAATTCGGCGTGCGCATGGAGGCAATCCTGTTTGCTGCCGCCCGGAGCGATCATGTCGAAGAAGTCATCCGACCTGCGATCGATGCGGGTAAGATCGTGCTGTGCGATCGCTTCATGGATTCGACGCGGGTGTATCAGGGCGCAACCGGCAATCTCGAGCCAGACTTGCTGCGCTCACTGGAGCGTATCGCCGTCAATGGCCTGATGCCTGACCTGACGATCATTCTCGATCTGCCGGCCGAGGCGGGGCTGGCCCGCGCCCACTCGCGCGGCAGCCCAGACGGAGAGGGGCCAGACCGTTTCGAAAGGGAGGACGTGGCGGTGCACGAAAAGCGCCGCGAGGCATTTCTCGAACTGGCCAGGTCTGAGCCGGAGCGCTGCAAGGTGGTAGACGGCAACCAGCCAGCCGACACCATTGCCCGGACCGTCGAGAAATTGGTGTTTGATCTGCTGAAGCGCTACAGCACCAGCGAAAAGCCCAGCACCGGGGCGCGGTTGATATGAATGCGTCCGTTGGCACTCTTGATGGTGCCATTCCCCCGGCGGAAAACGTCCGGCTGTTTGGCCACGACAAGGCACGTGCTTTTCTGGCAAACGCCTATCGAACAGGTCACATGCACCATGCGCTGCTGCTCGAAGGGCCACAGGGCATCGGCAAGGCGACGCTGGCCTTTGCGCTTGCCCGCCACATCCTCAGCTATCCGGATCCCGCATCGGCACCCGATACGCTCGATGAAAGCGTTCCTGACGCTGGCCTGATGAGCCAGATCGCCAGCGGCGCATCGCACGATCTGCTGCACCTGACGCGTCCTGTTGATCCAAAAAGCGGACGGGTGAAGACGGCGATCACCGTGGACGAGGTGCGCCGGGCTGGCCACTTCCTGTCCCAGACCTCTGGCACGGGCAACTGGCGTATCGTCGTCGTTGATCCGGCCGACGATATGAACCGGTCTGCCGCCAATGCCATCCTGAAAATCCTCGAGGAGCCTCCGAAGCGGGCGCTGTTCCTGATGATTTCCCACGCGCCGGGCAAGTTGCTGCCGACGATCCGATCCCGCTGCATGCCGCTGCGCCTGACACCGCTCAGCGATGAGGACCTGCGCTGGGGGCTCTCCCACTTGAGCCTGGACGAGGATCAGGCACCGGAGGTGCTGCAGGCAGTGGTCCGGTTATCGGAAGGCAGCTTGTCAAACGCAATCCTGTTGCTGCGCTATGGCGGTCTCGAGATCGCGGAAGCAGCCGAGCAGATCCTTCAGGACGGACCGGCGGCTTCCAAACAGGCGGTCCACAAGTTGGCCGACAGCCTGGTCGCACGCGACCGGGAAACGGCCTATGAATTCTTCACCGACTACATGCTTGAGCGCATCCGCAAGGCCGCTCGCGAGGCGGCCGCTCACGGCAATTTGCGTGCATCGGAACAATGGGCCCGACTTTCTGCCGAGCAGACCGAGAGCCTCACCACCGCGCGGGTCTACAATCTCGACAGGAAGCAGTCGGTCCTGAGCCTGTTTTCTTCGTTTTTTCGGATGTCAGCGGCATAGCCAACCTTGCGAAATTGCCTTAAGACGGCGCCACGAACCTCCAAGCAGAGACTACCCGGAATGAGCGACAAAGAACGCTTCTACATAACCACGGCCATATCCTATCCGAATGGCGCACCGCACATTGGCCATGCCTACGAGCTGATCGCGACCGACGCGCTGGCCCGTTTCCAGCGGCTCGATGGTAAGGAGGTCTATTTCCTGACCGGTACCGACGAGCATGGCCAGAAAATGCTTCAGACGGCTCGTAACGAGGGACTGCCGGTTGCCGAGTTGGCCAAGCGCAATTCCGACCAGTTCGAGAACATGGCGGAGCGCCTGAATGCCTCGAACGACGACTTCATTCGCACCAGCGAGGAGCGCCACAAAAAGTCGAGCCAGGCGATCTGGGAGCGCATGGTCGCCGCAGGCGACATCTACAAGGATGCCTATGCCGGCTGGTATTCGGTTCGCGACGAGGCCTACTACCAGGAAAGCGAGACCGAGCTGCGCGATGACGGCGTGCGCTACGGGCCGCAGGGAAGTCCAGTCGAGTGGGTTGAGGAGGAGAGTTTCTTCTTCCGCCTTTCGGCCTACCAGGACAAGCTGCTCGAGCACTACCAGAAGCACCCGGAATTCATTGGTCCGGACTCGCGACGCAACGAGATTGTGTCTTTCGTCAAATCGGGCCTCAAGGATCTTTCGGTTTCGCGTACAACGTTCGACTGGGGCGTCAAGGTTCCGGGCGAAGACAAACACGTGATGTATGTGTGGGTCGATGCGCTGACCAATTACATCACCGGGGTCGGTTTTCCGGACGTGGACGATCCGTTGTGGCCGTTCTGGCCGGCCGACGTCCACGTCATCGGCAAGGACATCATCCGTTTTCACTCGGTCTATTGGCCGGCTTTCCTGATGTCGGCGGGCATCGACCTGCCGCGCCGCGTCTTCGCTCACGGGTTCCTGTTCAACCGCGGAGAGAAGATGTCGAAATCGGTCGGCAATGTTGTCGATCCATTTTCGCTGGTCGACCATTACGGCCTGGATCAGGTGCGCTATTTCCTACTGCGTGAGGTGCCGTTCGGACAGGACGGCAATTACAGCCACGAAGCGATCGTCGGCCGCATCAACTCGGATCTGGCCAACGACCTCGGCAACCTGGCCCAGCGCTCACTGTCGATGATTGCCAAGAACTGTGACGGTATGGTGCCGGCCATGGGCGCGCTGTCGGAAGCCGACGAAGCGATCCTCGCCGCCGCGGATGGCTTGCTCGAGAAAGCCCGCGACGCCATGGCGGAACAGGCCATCCACACCGCTCTTGCCGCTGTGTTCGGAGTGGTGTCGGAGGCCAACCGATATTTTGCCGCGCAGGAGCCCTGGGCGTTGAAGAAGACGGATCCGGAGCGGATGGGAACCGTGCTCTACGTCACCGCTGAAATCATCCGCCAGGTGGCAATCCTGTGCCAGCCGTTCATGCCCGACTCGTCCGCGCGGTTGCTGGACGGCCTGTCGGTTGCCGAGGAGGCTCGCCAGTTCGATCAGCTTGGCTCTGCAGGACGGCTGACCTCGGGAGCAGATATCGCAAAGCCGCAACCGGTCTACCCGCGCTACGTGGAACCGGAAGAGGCCGGGCAGGGCGCCTGACATGCTGGTCGACAGCCACTGCCATCTGGACTTCGCTGATTTCGACAGCGAGCGGGATGAATTGATCGCCCGTGCGCAAGCTGCCGGTGTTGGCTGCATGGTGACGATAAGCACGCTGGTCGAGAAGTTCGACAAGATCCGCTCGATTGCCGAGCGCTACGACAACGTCTTCTGCTCGGTGGGCACTCATCCGCATAACGCCGATCGCGAGTTGCACATCCAGACGCGGGATCTCGTCCGTATTTCCGAAGATCCCAAAGTGGTGGCGATCGGCGAGGCGGGGCTCGACTATTTCTACGACAACGCTCCCCGCGACGCCCAGGCTACTGGCCTGCGACGGCATATCGCCGCGGCACGGGAAACCGGCTTGCCGCTCGTCATTCACTCACGAGATGCCGACGTGGATATGGAAGCAATCCTGCGTGACGAGTCGAGCAAAGGTTCTTTTCCCTTTGTTTTGCATTGCTTTTCCTCTGGTCAACAATTGGCCAAGGCCGGTATCGAGCTGGGCGGCTATGTGTCGTTCTCGGGCATATTGACCTTCAAACGATCCGGTGGGCTTCGCGACATCGCGCGCTCACTGCCTCTCGATCGTCTGCTTGTCGAAACAGATGCGCCATATCTCGCGCCCATGCCGCATCGCGGGCGCCGCAACGAACCGGCCTACGTCACCCATACTGCCGATGTGCTCGCCGAAACACTCGAGCTGGACCGCGATACAGTCTGGAGCGCGACAACTGAAAATTTCCTGCGCCTGTTTTCCCGGGTGCCGGCTGATGTCGGCACTCGTGTCGGTAACGCCGTATGACGACGGTACGGCAACGTATCACGCTGTTGGGATGCGGTTCTTCTCCCGGAGTGCCGCGGATCAATGGCGACTGGGGCGCCTGTGACCCGTCAAACCCCAAAAATCGTCGCCGGCGCGCAGCGCTGCTGGTTGAACAGACCGCACCTGACGGTGGACAGACGACTGTTGTGGTCGACACCGGTCCGGACTTTCGTGACCAGATGATTGCTGCCGGCGTCGAGCGCATCGATGCGGCGGTCTATACCCATCCGCATGCTGACCACATTCATGGCATCGATGATCTGCGTGGCTATGTGATTGCTCAGCGGATGCGCATTCCGATCTACGCAGACGACCCAACAATGGCGCGCTTGCGGGAGGGTTTCAACTACTGCTTCGAAACGCCGGCCGGCAGCGAATATCCGCCGATCATCGTACCGAACATCATCGAGGGTCCAGGACATCCTGTCACGATTGAAGGGGCAGGGGGGCCGCTGACCCTCCTGCCCTTCGAACAGCTGCACGGCAACATCACATCGCTAGGCTTTCGCATCGGTGGCATCGCCTACTGCAGCGACGTCAGCGGCTACCCCGACGAGACGCTCGAGCAACTTCGGGACCTCGATGTGTTGATCATCGATGCGTTACAATATCGTCCGCATCCCAGCCATTTTTCCCTGGGTGAAGCTCTGGAGTGGATTGAGCGATTGAAGCCGGCTCGCGCCATCCTGACCCACATGCACATTCCGCTGGATTACGAAACCGTCGCCGCCGAGACGCCTGACCACGTCGAACCGGGCTACGATATGATGACGATCGACCAGGAGATCGAGATAGCGCCATGAGTGAGAGAACCCGGCTGTCGAGCTTGGAACGCGTAACGCAAGCTGCCGACAATCTTGGTCTCGACATTGAGGTCAAGCGCATGGACCAGTCAACCAGAACAGCGGGCGAGGCGGCCGATGCCTGCGGCTGTGAGGTGGCGCAGATCGTCAAATCGCTCGTCTTTGACAATGAGGCGGACAGCAAGCTGCTCCTGTGTCTGACATCGGGTATCAATCAGGTCGATATCGCATATTTATCAGATGCTTATGGGATTTCACTCAAGCGCTGCGATACCCGGCGTGTGCGCGATGAAACCGGTTTTGCGATCGGCGGCGTCGCGCCGATCGGTCATATCAACCCGATTACAGTGCTTATGGACGAAACGCTGCTCGGTTTCGATCATGTCTGGGCTGCAGCCGGACGACCCGACAGCGTTTTCAAGGTCGATCCGCGGGCCTTGGCCGAGGCGATAAAGCCGCGCGTTATCAACGTGATCGCGCCACAATGACATCCCTAGAGCCAAAACGCCGGTAGACGCCATGCCGTGGAAATTCATGCTTCCGGTATTGCTTGTTCCGGTGATTTACCTGGCCATCGCATTTGCGCTGACTGCCTTTGGGCCGCAGGTCGAAAACGAAGAAAGCCTGAATTTCGAGCGACTTCGCGGATCAGATCCGACTGCAGCAGACCTGCAGCGTGTCCAAGCCCGCGACGGCGCCACGCTGTCATACGCGCATTATCCTTCGGACAATCCGGTAAAACTCGTCCTGCTGCATGGATCCGGCTACCACGGCGCGTATCTCGCGCCGCTGGCCCGACACATTGCGCAGAGCGGCGTGGCTGATGTCTATGCGCTCAATATCCGCGGCCATGAAGCGTCCGGCACCACGCGAGGTGATATCGACCACGTCGGCCAGCTGGAGGACGACATTGCCGATTTCATCGAGCACATCCGCGATCGCGAGCCGCAGGCACGATTTGTCGTCGGCGGTCATTCGTCCGGCGGCGCGCTGGCGATACGCTTCGCTGCAAGTCCGCACGGCGCCTTGGCGGTCAACACGCTCGGTCTCGCACCAATCCTTGGGCACCGTGCGCCAACGGCGCTCGAGACCGCGGGCGGCTGGGCACACATTTCGCTGCCGCGCATCATCGGTCTGTCGATGCTCAACACGGTCGGCATCCACGCGCTGGATCATCTGCCAACCATACGGTTCAATCTGCCAACGGAATTTCGAGACGGATCCGAGACGCTGTCTTACTCATGGCGCTTGATGACCAACTTCAATCTGCATGATGACTTCCGCAGCGATATCGCAGCGCTGCAGGAAACGGCACTGGTGCTGGTCGGACGTGACGACGAAGCGATGAATGCCGAGGCTTTTCCAAGTCTGTTCAAGGAGTTGGGCAAGCCGGTTGAGCTGGTAGATGGAACCGATCATTTCAGCCTTGTGATGGACCCCGAGGTCTTTGGCAGGATCGAGGGCTGGTTGCGCCAGCAGTGACAGAAACCCGGAAAGCCGAGTTTTCATGGATTCGTCCATATCAAAAAGTTCCATAATCTATCTTATGCGATCTTTGCATGCGTGTCCGCCGATATTGAAAGAAGCAATCTCTTGAACAGACTCGTTTTGATCACTGGCTGCTCTGGAGGTGGAAAATCCACCCTGCTCCAGGAACTCAAGAGCCGCGGACATTCCGTGGTCGAGGAACCGGGTCGGCGGATTGTTGCCGAGGAACGTGTGGGCGCTGGCACGGCTCTGCCGTGGGTCGACCTCGCCGCGTTCGCTTGGCGTGCCGTTGCAATGGCCAGGTCAGATTTGGCGTCGGCCGCGAAAACGCCTGGAACCGTCTTTTTTGACCGAGGCCTTGTTGATGCGGCTGTCGCGTTGCAGTTCGCGGCCGGTGTCTCGTACGCAGAAACCATGGGAACAGTTCGACCATACGACGACACAGTCTTTTTGGCGCCGCCTTGGCCGGAGTTGTTCGAAACTGATGAAGATCGGCGTCACGATATGAGTGCAGCCGTCGACGAATTCGAACGTTTGCAAGCAGCATTGCAGGACATGGGATACGACATCCACCTGTTGCCGAAGGTGTCGGTCGAAGCACGCGCTGATCTTGTCATGGAGACTATCAAGCGCACGCCATGAACGTTTCTATTCCGGCGCGGCGATGGTTCCCTGATGAAAGAGCATTTGCCATCGTCCATCAGCCAATTTCCAAATCGAACTGCGAAGTGTCTGTCTTTCTTTTGAGGTGTTGGTCGACTGACGGATGCTCCGGTAGGTGACGAGCACAGTGTCAGAAGAAAGATACCTTGCAGCGAAATCCTTTACCTCTGGGACTGTCGAGGCATCTGCCCCGGTCTCTTCCGCCAACGCGTCCACCACAACCATTTTGTCATAGACACGCCCAGAACTCCCAAATTCGATGAATGTGTCGGCGAGTAACTCGCTGACCGTCTCGCGAGAGGACCGAAGGTCGGGCTTGTGGAGCTTCCGCTCCAGGGCAAGGAAATGTTCTGTCGCGAGTTCTACGTGGGACAATTTCGCTTTCCTAAATTTGTTGGCTTTCTTTGGAGAGCCGCTGGATTGCCTACAGGCGCTATGGTCCCCTATCGTCCATCGGAATGCCGTTGAGCGCTGCATGTATGTCCGCGTGTGATGAAAAGACCCGGTCGGCGCCAGCGCCACGCAACTGAGCTTCCAGACCGGAGGAGGCGTGACCGCCACCCACAAAGCCCCAGACGCTCATACCGGCCGCCTTCCCTGCCCGGACACCGTTGACTGCGTCCTCGACAACCAGGCAGCCCTCCGGCGCCGCGTTGAGCTTCGATGCGGCGTGCAGGAACAGGTCCGGATGCGGTTTGCCGCGTTCCACGTTCTCACCGGAATAGATGTGGGGATCGAAGTGATGATGCAGGCCGGTCTTGTGCAATTTGTCGTGCAAAAGATGCAACGCGCTGGAGGAAGCCACGGCGCGCGGGCCGCCTAAGTTCTCGAGCACGGTTTCGATACCGTCCATGCCCTCCAGGTCGCGCATCAGCCGTTTTCGGCATTCGCCGCGAAGCCGGCTCGCGAAATCCTCGGGCAGCGCGCCACGCCCGTGCTTTATGCTTTCTGCCTCTAGCGCACGCATATAGTCGGCTGATTTGAGGCCCATGAAACGGTGCTGGTAGTCCTCAAGATCAAAGACGAGGCCTATCTCGGCCAGGAATTCGCGCTCGACTGCCTGGTATATCCGTTCAGAATCAACCAGAACCCCGTCGCAATCGAATATGATTGCGGAAATGCTCTCCACCGTGTCAGATCTCCGATGCCAGTGTGACCGATTCCAGATTGCTGAATATTGATTCCGGCATCCGAGGTCGTGGCGGTTCTATCGCGCAATCCGGCAATTGAAAAGCCGACCGGATCCGGAGGGGCTGATATTCGTGACGTAGGCGTCAGATCCAGGAGTACACGGGCCGTGGCGAGCATCGTCGTAGTGCTGTTGTTGGGCTTTTGTGCCGGGATGCAACTCGGGAAAATCGCTCCCATCGTCGGGTTCCTCGAAACGGCGCATGGCTACAGCATGACGACCATCGGGTGGCTGACGGCTCTGATCGGCCTGTTCGTGGCTCTCGCAGCCCTGCCCGCTGCCCGACTGGTCGACCGCACCGGTTCCGTACCGTCGCTCAAGGCCGGAGCCGTTATCCTGAGCTTCGGCGCGATCATGCTGGCGCTTGTGAACACGCTGCCGCTTCATCTCACGGCCCGGACCGTGGAAGCTGTCGGGTATGTTTTCCTAGTCATAGCCGCGCCTGCTTATCTCGCCACCAATGCCGATCCTCGCCGTCGTCCCATGGTTCTGGCACTTTGGGGAAGTTTCGTGCCGGTCGGCTATGCACTGGCCAACATGCAGGAGGGGTTTGTCTCGTCTGCATTCGGCACTTCGACCTTTTTGTCGAGCGCCGCGGTGCCCTTGGGCATTTTCACGGTAGCGACACTTGTACTCGTCCATGACGAGCGATCTCCAACAGTCGACGAAACAACCGGCGAAACCGATGAGGCTGGCGCAAAGACGGCGGCTGTTGCCTTGCGCAACGCCGTACTCCTCGCGATCGGATTCGGCATTTACGTGCTGCTTCAACTTGGCTTTTTCACCTTCCTGCCTGCTTTCGCAGACAGTGAAGCTCCTTTCCTTTCGCCGGCGGCAATCGCGCTCTTCGTGCCTGCGGGAAACATGGCGGCAGCCCTTCTGTTCATTGTGTTGCCCGCACGTTTGGTTCCGGCGGTCGCGGTGGCTGCGTTTGTCTTTTCGGCGGCGTGCTCTTTGTTTCTCTTCCGCATCGGCGGTCCGGTTGGGTTTCCGGTCTATGCTAGCTTCGCATTTCTGGGAGGCATCCTGGTGTCGAGCGTATTTGGCTCGGTGCCAACAACAGCCTCGGCTCGACTTTCCGCCGCAATCGTCATTGGCTTGATCGCTCAGGCAGGCGGGCTCGGAACCGTCGGTGGTCCGCCACTGGCCGGTTACCTCCTGGATCTGTTTGGCTGGAGCGCCCTTACCTGGTTTCTCACGGTGCTTTCAGTAATCGGTACCGTGACCATGTTGCCGCTTCTGCTTCCATCGCGATGCGATTGAGCAAGGGCGACCAAACCGACTTGTACAAAGCTGCTCCGCGCCATATGTCTCTCGAACCCACGCAACGGAAGATCCTGATGCAACCTTCCAAAGACATTTCGCGACTGATCGAAATCATGGCGGCCCTGCGCGACCCGCAAAGCGGGTGTCCCTGGGACGTTCGCCAGGATTTCGAATCGATCAAGCCCTATACGATCGAGGAAGCCTATGAAGTGGCCGACGCAATTGAGCGCGGAGATCTTGACGACCTGAGCGACGAGCTCGGGGACCTTCTGCTGCAGGTGGTTTTCCATGCTCGTATGGCGGAGGAAGCCGAAGCCTTCTCCTTCGACGACGTTGTCCTGGCGATCACGCGCAAGATGATCCGCCGGCATCCGCACGTATTTGCAACGTCCAATGCCGATACGGCGGAGGGTGTCAAAGTCCAGTGGGACGAGATCAAGACCATCGAGAAGGCAGAACGGGCGGAACGCCGGGCGGCGCGTGGGCTTGCTGACCCCAATGGCGAAGGGTTGCTCGATGGCGTCCCACGCGCCCTGCCCGCGCTCTCCGAGGCCATCAAACTTCAGCAAAAGGCGGCGCGCGTCGGCTTCGATTGGAGCGAGGCTGAGCCCGTTCTCGACAAGATCGAGGAAGAAATCGGTGAGCTCCGTGCCGTGCTGCAAGGCGGCGACGAGGCTCGCGTGCGCGATGAGTTCGGTGACCTCTTGTTCGCACTCGTCAATCTGGGACGGCATGTCGGCGCCGATCCGGAAATGGCCCTGCGCGGCACCAATACGAAGTTCCGAAATCGCTTTGCCTATGTTGAGGCAGCGTTGGCAGAGGGCGGCGAAACCACTGAACAGGCGACCCTGGATCGGATGGAAGAGCTTTGGGGCGAAGCGAAGAAAGTCGACAAAAGCAATTAGCGCAGACGCGGGTTCAACGCATCTCGCAGCCAATCGCCCAACAGGTTCACCGATAGCGCCAGCGCCAGCAAGGTCAGCGACGGGAACAGCAAAATCCACCATTCGCCGGAGAACAGGAACCCCTGCCCGATGCGGATCAGCGTGCCCAGCGACGGTTGCGTCGGCGGCGCACCAACTCCGAGATAGGACAGTGTGGCCTCGGCAATGATGGCCAACGCCAGGCTGATCGTGGCGATGACCAGCACCGGCCCCAGCACGTTGGGCAGGATATGCCGCACCATGATCGACAGCCGGCTTCTGCCGATCAGCCGGGCCGCCTGGACATATTCCTTGTTCTTCTCAACCAGAGTAGCGCCGCGCACGACCCGTGCGAACTGCACCCAGTCGGACAGACCAATCGCCAGGATCAGCACCCAGATCGCCACCTGGTCGCGCATTTCGACCGGTGTGACGCCTTTGGCGATGCCGAAAATCAGCATGGCGACCAGCAGCGCCGGGAAAGTGAGTTGGACATCGGCGATCCGCATGATGGTGGCGCTCACCCAACCGCCCACATAGCCGGCAATCAAGCCCAGTGATACACCCAGAACCAGCGCGAAGAGCACCGCCATGCAGCCCACGAACAGCGAGATCCGCAGCCCGTAGAGTATGGTCGAGAGGATGTCCCTGCCCTGTCCGTCTGTACCCAACCAGAAAACATCGCCGGTAAAGGCGTTCGCTTCCATCGGCGGTGTGAAGCCGTTCATCAGGTTCACGGTGGCCAGGTCGTAGGGGTTGTAAGGCGCCAGCAATGGGCTGAAAACAGCACCGAAGACCAGCAGCACCACCACGGACGTCGAGATCATGGCCAGCCGCGACTTGCGGAACTGCCAGGCGAAATCCGTATCCCACATCCGTGCCAGACGCTCCATCACGCTCCCTCCGGCGCGGCATCTTCGCTGCCGATCCTGGGATCGACCGCGAAGTAAAGCAGATCGACGATCAGATTGATGGCGACGAACACGACCGAGATCAGCATCAGGTAAGCCGCCATAACCGGAATATCGACGAACTGAATGGCATTGACGAAAAGCAGTCCGATCCCCGGCCACTGGAACACGGTCTCCGTCACGATCGCGAAGGCGATGATCGAACCAAGCTGCAGGCCCGTAATGGTGATGACGGGCACAAGTGTGTTCTTGAGCGCATGGCGAAAATTGATCGCTTTCTGTGCCAAACCGCGCGCCCGAGCGAACTTGATATAGTCCTGCCGCAAGACCTCCAGCATCTCGGAGCGGACCAGCCGCATGATCAGTGTCATCTGGTAGAGGCCCAAGGTAATGGCGGGCAGGATCAAAGCCTTCAGGCCGGACGCGGTCAGGAAGCCGGTGGTCCAGCCGCCGACATCGACGACCTCCCCTCGCCCAAAACTCGGTAGCATGTCGAGTTCAACGGAAAACAGGTAGATCAGCAGAATGCCGATCAGGAAGGTGGGCAGTGAAACGCCGATCAGTGAAACCACCATGATGACATTTGCGGCCACGCCCTTTCGTCGGATGGCCGTGAAAACACCAAGCGCAACACCGACGGAGATCGCCAGCAATCCGGAAACCCCGGCAAGCTCAAGTGTCGCCGGTGCCCGTTCCATGATGATGTCGAAAACCGGCCGCCCCTGCCGGTAGCTGACGCCGAAGTTGCCCTGCACGGCCCCTTCCAGGAACCGAAAGTACTGGACGATGAAGGGTTGATCGAGCCCGAGTTCGCCGCGGAGACGTTCGATATCGGCCTGGGTGCGCTCCTGACCGAGCATATTGTCGATCGGGTCGCCGACGAACCGGAACATGGAAAATGCAACGAGTCCGACGACGAGCAGAACGACAATTGACTGCAGCACCCGGCGCAGTGCGAACGCTAACATGATCGCACTACCATCCGGGTACCGTGTTCAAGATCAGGATCAGCCTCAATTCACGTTGATCCAGCGCAGGATCACGAAATTATCCGGTCGTTGGGTCAAAGCGATGTTGTCGCCCGTGCCCCAGACAAGCGGCTGGACGTAGAGCGGCACATAGGCCGTTTCATCCTGCATGATCTTGGCGCTTTCGTCGAGCATCGCCTGACGTTTGCCGTCATCGATTTCCGACTGGATCATCGGCAGCATTTCGTCGATGCGCGCGTTCGAATAGTCGCCGAAATTCCAGCTGCCCAGCTTCTTTTCCTTGTTGGGCGTCGATGCCAGGAAGCGGATCGGATGCTCGGCATCGAATGTGCCGGGCGACCAGCCGAGCAGGTACATGTCGAAATTGTCGGCTCTCAGTTCCGGCCAATAGTTGCGCACCGGCATTGCATCAAGCTGCGCATCGATGCCGACCTGAGCGAGCATGGAGACAACACCCTGACAGACCGCCTCGTCGTTGAGGTACCGGTCATTGGGACATTTCAGCCCAAAGGAGAAGCCGTCCGGATAGCCGGCATCCGCCAGCAGTTTCTTCGCACCTTCCGGGTCGTAGGCGGGCCGATCGGCATTGGCTGTCGAATAGCCGCGCATGGCGGGGCTGACCAGCTGGGACGCCGGCTGTGCTGCTCCACGCATGATCGTCTGCAGAATTGCATCGACATTGATCGCCTTGGCCACGGCCTCCCTCACCCGCGCATCCTTGAACGGGTTAGGCTTGCCGGCATCATTGCCGTATTTCAGGGATTCCGCCTGATGCGGGAAACCCAGCATGATGACGCGCGCTTCGATGCCGTCAATCACCTCAACACCGTCACGTTCTTTCAGCCGCGCTGCATCCTGGATGGGAACCGGATTGATCATGTCCACATCGCCGGACAGAAGCGCTGCAACAGCCGTTGCCGGGTTCTGGATCGGCGTGAACTCCGCCCGCGTGATGTTGTGCTCTTTGTTGCCCCACCAGCCGTCAAACGGTTCGAGAACCGTCTTCAGCCCCGGTTGCCGCTCGACCAGCTTGAAGGCGCCCGTGCCATTGGCATTGAGTGTGGCGTGATTCTCCTCTTCCTTGGACGGCAGTGCTGCGCCGTTTGATTCAGCCCAGCCTTTGTCGAGGATCATGAAATTCGCGATTGAATCCGGAAAAATCGGGTTCGGAGCCTTGGTCATGAAGTCGACGGTGTGGTCGTCGACGACGATCACCTCGGAAATTGGAGCGAACCACGACGAGACATCGGCCGCCTCGCTTGATGCGCGCTGATAGGAAAACAGCACATCTTCTGCCGTGAAATCGGAGCCGTCATGAAACTTGACGCCCTTGCGCAGATTGAAACGCCATCCCTTGTCGTCGATCGGTTCCCAGCTTTCGGCCAGGGCACCCTCAACCGCCATATTCTTGTCGCGACGGACGAGGCCCTCGTAAACATTGTTGAGGAATCCGAGGACTGGCGCGGAGTTCACCGCGTGCGGGTCCATGGTCTGCGGATCGGTGGTCGATGCCCAGCGGAATGTTTCCGCCTGAGCGACCCCTCCCATAAGCACCGCAGTGACTGCGGCAATACTGACAAGTTTCTTCATATTATCGTCTCCCGGTTTTATGATTTGGCCGGATCGTCCCATCGGCATCGGCTGCGGTCAAGACCCGTTAACAATCCCAAGCACCTTGTCACCGGCGCTAACGGAATTGTGATATGTGCAACGGTGGTAGCGAGCGGCTCAACAAAGACCAACCTGCTCGAAGAAAGTCTGCACTCAATCTTTTAGCTGAGAAATCATGGCGATGTCCGAACCAAAACCGTCAGTTGAAAACAGATACCTCAGCGCGACAGAGGTCGCACAGGTCGAGCGCACCTTGCTCTTGCTGGAAGACACCCTCAAGGGATTTCCGAACGTTGAGCTTTCCGGCCGCGTCGATCACTGGGCCAGATTCGAAGAGTGGGCTCGCCTGGCAAGAAGCGCCGTTTATCGAATTTATGACACGCTCGGTCCCATCCAAAACCGCAGTGACAAGACCCGCCTTGCGTTTCTCAGCGCTGTCGGTGCTTTCGATCACCTGACCGACATCGTCGACCGAAAATATCAAGAGCTGACCCGGGCTGATTTCGATGCCGCGAGAGAGTTGACGCAAACCTGCTTGATGCACTGTCAGAGGCTCCTTCGCGACGAATGAAACCTCCAAGCCGAAGCAATTCGCCCAGGTCACCGTTAATGTCGGTCGATTGAATCCTTCCCATCAACGCTTCGGTAAACACATCGCCAAAATTGTATTGTGGCTCCCACCGAGACGACCTAAGGATGAGTCATCTGATTGATCTGATTTGTGTCGACCCGCCAGGGATAGCCATCGAATGCAGCAGGAACAGGAAGGGCTCGCTCCGCAAAAGAGCCTGAATGATGAGGACAGGCAAAACCTGAACCAACGCCTTGATTCTCTGCAAGGCATGCTCGACCTTTTCCCTGATGTTTCGGTGGTAGAACCCCCAGAGCAGGACACCTTGGCAAAGACCGAGGCTTGGTCACGCACGGCAACAGTGGCGATATTCAACATTTTCAACCTGTTGGCCCAGATCCCCTATCGCACTCGTCAGATGGACAAGGCCGTCGATCAGGTGAAGCGCGCCTTCCACGCGGTCTTCGAGCTGGTATTTTCAACCAAACGAAGCCCGATGGCTGACGATTTCGACAGAGCCAGATCAGCGGTGGAACATCTGCTGATCACATGCAGACGCCTGGTCTAGGCGACCTGCGTCAGGCCACGGGCGTTTAGCCGGCCGGAACCGGCGCGCGCTCATCCAGCAACCCTTTCCCTTGCAGATCAGACCAGAACTCACTGGGAATTTGTGCCTGGAACCAGGCGAGGTTTTGTTGAAATTCGGCTTTGTTGCGTGGGCCGGGAATGACCGACGTAATCAGGTCGTTCGCCAGTGGAAACTGAAGGGCTGCAGCAGCCAATGGAACTGAGTGGGAATCTGCCACGTCAGCCAGTCTCTTTACCTTGGTCATCACCTCGTCAGGCGCTTTGGCATAGTTCCAGGACTCGCGACCAACCAGAACCCCGGAGTTGAATGGTCCTCCGCAGATGATCGAAGTGCCGGCCTCGCGACAGGCGGGAAACAAGTCGTCCAGCGGTGTCTGCTCAAGAAGTGTATACCGTCCGGCCAGCAGGAACACATCCCAGTCGCCGATACCAAGCGCGTCCCTGCAAGCCTGGTTTTCGTTGACACCCAAGCCGATTGCCTTCACGTGGCCCGAACGGCGAAGTTCGTCCATCGCGCGATAGCCGCCCTCCTTCAGATCCGCAAAATGCTGAGCATTATCAGACCCATGAGTCATTTCACCGATGTCATGGGCGAGCAGGATATCAATGCGGTCGAGGCCGAGCCGATGCAGATTATCCTCGAACGCCCGCATGATCCCGTCGTAGCTGTAGTCGTAAACGACATTGAACGGTAGCGGGTCCACCATCCCAAATTCGGCTGGATTATCGACCGCACCGGGCTTGAGCAACCGCCCGACTTTGTCCGACAGTGTGTAGTCAGAGCCGCGTATCAGATCACCCATGACGCGTTGAGAGCGCCCGAAGCCGTACCAGGGCGCCGTGTCGAAATAGCTGATACCCGCATCCTTGGCGGCTTGGATCAAATCGGCAGCTTCCAACCTGGAGAGGTCCACGAAGTTTCCGCCCAGAGGCGCTCCACCCAACCCGAACGTGTCGATCAGCAGACCGGTTTTCCCAACTTGCCTTTGTTCCATTTTATTCCCTTTGAACTCCTGACGACAAAAGCGCCCTGGCGACCGTCTTCGCAACTCATTTGCGAAGCCCATTTTGACGGCCGCACCTATAAGCTGGTTCCCCTCATGAATCTACTCAGGCTTGGCCCTCAACAGTGGTTCACCGAGCGGATCAACCCGACGAGCCCTGATACGAAAAAGAAATTACAAGGAATCTCTGCCAGTCCGGCTCAAGGTTCACGTGAATTGGGCCTTGTGTCGGACGACAGGAAAGAAGGTTTGAAAAAAACCCGGCATAGCACAAATGCAGATTGCTGAATTTACCAAAATATAACTATTGATTGTATTCAATCGAATGGGGCAGCGATCAACACAACGGCACCGCGAGTCATCGGGCCTGGTATGATGCAAGCTACCGCATTCGATATTGTTATGGTCGCCGACCCACGCTTCACCGGCGGCACCACATCCGCAATTGTCGCCGACGTTGAGGCCTTGGCGAATGCCGGCGCCCGAATTGGTCTGCTGGCGGTCCGAAGTGAGTTCCCCTATCTCGACCAGTTCGAACCAAACCCCAGATGGCAAGCGCTCTGCGATCTGGACACCGTCCTCCCGGTGAATTGTAACTCCGACGTCATTGCCAAGGGTGTCTTTTTCCACAATCCGTTGGTCTTTGACTTCAAACTCACTCCCAGTCTCAGGCTGGAAGCGGAGATCGCTATCCTTGTCACCCATCACGCGCCTTTCAACGGCCTGGGGGAACTGGAGTATGATCCGGCGCGCGTCGCCGGCAATATTTGCCAGCGTTTCGGATTGAATCCGACTTTTGCGCCAATCTCGGCAAGCGTCCGCCGGCAGCTCGAACGTTTCGAACCGGCGGTGAGCCTGTTGCCACAGGATTGGCCCAATGTGTTTGATCCGTCCGTGTTCGTCCGCAAGACACCGATCTTGTCGGAAGACCGGGTGACGATCGGTCGGCATAGCCGACCGGATCCGACGAAATGGGGCGATACTGCTGCGGAAATCGAAGCCGCATTGCCGGTGTCTCAGAATTCACGCATCCGGGTCATGGGCTGTCCGAGGCAGCATTTGGAAACCATTGGGGTCGACACCTCTCCCTGGACCATCCTGGACTTCAACGAGGAACCGGTGGTGCAATTTCTCGAACGGCTCGACATTTTCTCCTACTTCTATGCACGACACTGGTTCGAGGCATTCGGTCGTATCGTCGCGGAAGCCGCGCTGACGGAAACAGCTTGCATCCTGGACAAACGGCTAGAAACAAACTTCCGCGATGTCGGCTACTTTTGCCAGCCGGATGAGGTTGGTTCCGTTTTAGAGCACATCAAGAACGATCCGAAGGGCGCTCGAGTTCGGGCTGCGAAAGCGCGTCAGATCATTGTGGATCGCTATCGGGCGGAAATGCTGGAGAAGCGTTGGATATCGCTTTTGCACCAGAACGCAGCATCCCTGCCCGCAACGCCGGTTCGAACATAGCCAAGTCATTGATTTGGTCGGACAAGCGCCGCGCGCACGGTGTCGGAGTCACGTCGAAGTGACCCGTCGTATTCGCAAAGGTTCTTGGGGAGTTGGTGCGGTCGAGAAGACTCGAACTTCCACGGGTTGCCCCACAGCGACCTCAACGCTGCGCGTCTACCAATTCCGCCACGACCGCACGTGGTAGAAGCCGTCACCGGCGCGCCGCATGTAACAAATCGATTTGGGTCAGACAAGGGCCCGTGATGTTTTTTTGACACGCGTAGGCAGCAGCCGTCAGCCCTTGCATCGTCACAGCTTCTGCGCCACATAACCCGGCATCGCAGGCAGAAACGATCCATCCATGAAACGCGACGAGTTCAGCGCCGGTTTTTTTGCTGCGGCCGGGTCACCACCGGTCGAGTGGCGTGTTGAAGAGAGCCTTGTAGACTACGACATGGCCGTGTCCTTTATGGAGGAACGCGCGGCTGCAATTCGCGACGGCAGGGCCGACGAATTGGTCTGGCTCGTCGAGCATCCGCCGCTCTATACGGCGGGCACCAGCGCCAGAGAGGCTGACCTAATCGCGCCGGATCGGTTCCCTGTCCATCATACCGGCCGTGGCGGGGAATACACATATCATGGTCCCGGCCAGCGGGTCGCCTATGTCATGCTTGATCTGAAGCGCCGACGCTGTGATGTCCGCGCTTTTGTATCCGCATTGGAAGCGTGGATCATCGAGACGCTGGCCTCAATGAACATCAAAGGCGAACGACGAGAGGACCGTGTCGGAGTGTGGGTCGTTCGACCGGAGCGCCCTCCCCTGGCCGACGGCACGCCGGCCGAGGACAAAGTTGCGGCGATCGGTATCCGGCTGCGCCGTTGGGTGAGCTTTCACGGCATATCGATCAATGTGGAACCGGATCTCGAGCACTTTTCAGGAATTGTGCCATGTGGGGTCACCGGCCACGGGGTCACCAGCCTTGTCGACCTTGGATTGCCGGTGACGATGGCAGACGCCGATCTGGCTTTGCAGCAAAGTTTCGAAGCAGTTTTTGGAGCTACTCGCAACGCCGGCTAAGGCAAACTATTCGTCCTCGCACGGCCACTGGGCGGACGGGCCCAATCCCTCGGGCAGGACCGTCTTCTCATCACCACAGGCAATGTCGATCTGGGATTGAACAAGGCCTACTGCCTGACTGATGTCCTGGCCTTCAAAGCGTGCCAGGAACAGGAAGGAACCGGTGAAATCGTTCCGCCCGGAAAGTTTGGCGTTTCGGAAATCGGCTCTGGCCAAATTGGCAAACTCGAAATTGACGTTCTCCACCACAGCATTCTCGAAATTGGCGCGGCCAAGCTCGGCTTTGGAGAAGTTCGTATTCGTCAGGTTGGTATTACCAAAGTCGGCGCGCTGCATTTCCGACTTTTCAAGATCGGTGTCGGACAGGTCCGCTCCATCGAAATTGGTGCGGTACCCCACGGCCTTGGTGAAGTTCGCGCCGGTAATGCTCGAATCGCTCATGAAAGTGCGCAAGAGGGTCGCCTTTTCGAAGTCGGCACCATCCAACTTCGAGCCCCGCAGGTCGGTCGATGTCAGGTCCGCGCCGGTAAGATTGGCGTTTGTCAGCGTAGCCCCCCCCAGAATGAGGTTTCGCTTTCGGCAGTCGGACCAGTTCACCCCGTCGCCAGGACTGCTGGAACAGGATGCTTCTGCGGAAACCGTCATGCCAGACCAGGCAGCCAAGACGATGGCCGCGGTCCACGGCACTGTCACAAAGAGGCGGAACTGTTCCATTGAGTCACTCCCATAGGCTCGTAGCTGACAGTCTAACCAATTTCATGTCCATTTGATGTAAGATTTGCGTGGGATACGCAACCCGTCCGGTGATCAGAAATGCTTGCCCGGCTGAAATGGGCCGATGCGTGTCGATGCGGCAACCAGATAGGCGGTGGACCAGCCAATCAGCAAGAATCCGCTGATTCCCTCCAGGCCAGCCAGCAATTGCCAATCGTCGTGCAGCAATTGGTCTCCGTAGCCCAATGTGGAAAACGTGATGGCTGAGAAATAGAGCGAATCCGTGAAGTCCGGAATCGCTCCCACCAGGGTGTAGACCACCGCCCACAGCCAGATTTCGATCATGTGGAGAAGAAAGAGGCCGTGCACCACGGTGACCATGGCAATCATCTTGCGACGGTAGCCGTGCAAGGGATGACGCTCTGCTATGAGATTGGTGATGTTTGCGACCAGCACCATTCCGCCGGTGTGAATGACAACGGTGAGTGAAATGATGATCGTCCCCAGAAGCAAATTGAGAAGCATCGGTGGTACCCCCGAGAAGTGAAACATGCGCGCGAAACCGCGGTGCGACAGCGCAAATCGATATCCGATAAAGTCAAGGGAAGCGACTTCATTGGGTGTGATGGCCATAATCAGCGTTGGGCATCGGCAACGGGCACATTTTTGGCGGAAACAACAAAACCACGCTGCACGGCCGCGACTATCAATCGTCAGGTGACCGCGCTTCGGATCGATGTGCGCGGTTCAGTGGAATTGGCGATAGGAGCACCCCATGCAGCGGGCCACCGGCGCACAAACGGGCAACACCGACTTCGACACACTCGGCGGCCGCATTTCGCGCGCCCGTGACGGATTGAACCTGTCAACGGCTCAACTGGCACGCCGGCTCGGCGTAAAGTCCAATACGGTGAATGACTGGGAGACGGACCGGTCCGAACCAAGGGCCAATCGGGTCACGATGCTTGCCGGAGTGCTCGGCGTTTCTCCTACCTGGCTTTTGACCGGCATTGGCGAATCACCGGCCGCACCCGAGGTTCACTCCGAACTGCGCGTGTTGATGGCCCAAATAGCGCGGCTTCGTGATTCCCATGGCGACATGGCAAAGACCATCGAAACGCTTGAACTGGAAGCCGAGCGGATCGCGGGTGCTTTATCTCGGTAATTTGCCTCCGACGCCTGCAAGACTTGCATTCGCATCTTGAGCCGCGGCTCCGGGTCTGACAGTGTACCCGGCGAAACAAAACTTGCTTACCACGTTGGGAGGGACACATGGATGTACGTGCCGCCGTTGCCGTTGAAGCCGGCAAGCCACTAGAGATCACCACGGTTCAGTTGGACGGCCCGAGGGCTGGCGAAGTGTTGGTCGAAATCATGGCGACCGGCATCTGTCACACCGACGAATTCACCCTATCAGGAGCCGATCCGGAGGGGATTTTCCCGGCCATTCTGGGTCACGAAGGCGCCGGCATCGTTCGTGAGGTCGGCGAAGGCGTTACCTCAGTGAAGCCCGGTGACCATGTCATTCCACTCTACACGCCCGAATGCCGCCAGTGCGAATATTGCCTCAATCCGAAGACCAATCTGTGCCAGGCCGTCCGCGCCACTCAGGGTCAGGGCCTGATGCCGGATGGCAGCAGCCGGTTCTCGATGGGCGGCGAGCAGCTGTTCCACTATATGGGCACCTCGACCTTCGCCAATTTCACGGTTCTGCCGGAGATCGCACTCGCCAAGATCAATCCGGACGCGCCGTTCGACAAGGTCTGCTATATCGGCTGTGGTGTGACCACCGGTATCGGCGCTGTCATCAACACCGCGAAAGCCGAGCCCGGATGCCGGGCTGTCGTATTCGGCCTCGGCGGCATCGGACTCAACGTGATCCAGGGGTTGCGGCTGATCGGTGCCGAGATGATCGTCGGCGTCGACCTCAACAACGACAAGAAAGAATGGGGCGAGAAGTTCGGGATGACCCACTTCGTCAACCCGTCGGAAGTCGAAGGCGATCTGGTTCCCCATCTCGTCGACCTGACGAAAGGTGGCGCCGACTATTCGTTTGAATGCATCGGAAATGTCAACGTGATGCGCGACGCTCTGGAGTGCTGCCACAAGGGCTGGGGCGAATCCATCATTATCGGCGTTGCCGGGTCCGGCCAGGAAATCACCACTCGGCCCTTCCAGCTGGTGACCGGCCGTGTCTGGCGCGGCACCGCCTTTGGCGGTGCGCGCGGCCGCACCGATGTACCGAAAATCGTCGACTGGTACATGGATGGCAAGATCGAGATCGATCCGATGATCACACATACACTGGCCCTGGAAGACATCAACAAGGGCTTCGACCTCATGCATGCCGGCGAGAGCATCCGCTCCGTCGTCGTATACTAGAGCCGAATGGCCGAACGGCCGACGGTTTTCGTCGACGCGGACGCCTGCCCGGTCAAACCGGAGGTTGTTCGCGTCGCCGAACGCTACGACTTTCCAGTCACTTTCGTTGCAAATGGCGGCCTTCGGCCGTCTCGCGACCCCATGATCCGCAATGTCATCGTCAGTGACGGGCTGGATGCCGCCGATGACTGGATCGCTGACAATGTCAGCGAATCTGACATCGTCATTACCGCTGACGTGCCGCTCGCCGGACGCTGCGTCGCCAAAGGCGCTCACGTCCTTGGTCCCACAGGCCGGGTTTTCGACCATACAAATATCGGCATGGCGACGGCCGTGCGCGATTTGAACCAGCATCTGCGTGAAAGCGGCGAAATCAGCGGATACAACGCTGCTTTCACACAAAAGGACCGTTCCCGTTTTCTGGAGGCTCTGGACCGCGTGGTCCGACGAGCACTCAAGAACACACAAGTTTGAAAAACAAAGAGGTATCAGGCGGACATGATTGTCGTTTCTGAAGTCAAATCCCATGGCGGTACACAAGGGGTCTACACCCACCCGTCGGGAAGTTGCGGGTGTGACATGACCTTCGCGGCCTATGTGCCGGCGGCCGGCGAAAACACGTCCTTGCCCGTTCTATGGTACTTGTCCGGCCTGACTTGCACCCACGCCAATGTGATGGAAAAGGGCGAATATCGTCGGCTTGCCGATGAACTGGGCCTCATCGTCATTTGCCCGGATACCAGTCCGCGCGGCGACAAGATCGCAGACGAGCCGGACAACTGGCAGCTGGGCACCGGCGCCGGCTTCTACGTCGATGCGACAGAAGCGCCCTGGTCCGCCAATTATCAGATGTACACCTACGTCACCGAAGAATTGCCTTCGCTGATCGCCGAGCAGTTCCCAGCAGACATGAGCCGGCAATCGGTTTTCGGCCACTCCATGGGTGGTCACGGCGCCCTGACCATAGCGTTGAAACATCCGGACCGCTTCAAGAGTTGCTCGGCTTTCGCGCCGATCGTCAACCCAATGACCGCGGACTGGTCCGCTGGTGCCCTCGGCACCTATCTGGGGAGCGACCAGTCCAATTGGCGCGCCTACGACGCCTGTGCGCTTATTGAAGACGGCGCGAGGTTTCCCGAACTGCTCGTGGACCAGGGCGGTTCGGACGGCTTTCTCGACTCAGGCTTGAGGCCCTGGCTGCTGGAGGAAGCGTGCAAGAAGGCCGATATCCCGCTGACCCTTCGCATGCAGGAGGGGTATGACCACTCCTACTTCTTCATTTCCAGTTTCATGGACGACCATATGCGCTGGCACGCGGCGCGCCTTGCCTGAGATCGATCGTTTGGGAGGATCGGATGTCAGAGTACCAGGTTGCTGTTATCGGCGGTGGACCGGCGGGGCTGGCGGCTGCGCTGACGCTATCGCGCTCCATGGTCAAAACGGTGTTGATCGACTCCGAGGCACCGCCGCGTAATGCCGCCTCCCCGCACATCGGGGCGCTGCCAGCAGCCGATATGATCGCGCCGCAGGAATTCCGGAACAAAGTCGCCGGCGAAATCGACCGGTACGGTTTCGTCGAGCGCCGCAAATCGGCGGTCGCAGCCGTATCGGGGCAAGACGCAGAAACATTCTCGATTACGACCAGTGATGGTTTGGTCGCAACGGCCGGAAAGGTGTTGATGGCCACGGGCATGATCGACGTGTTTCCGGAGATCGACGGACTGACCGACCGTTGGGGAAAATCCGTTATCAACTGCCCCTTCTGCCAGGGTTTCGAACATCGCGACCGACCATGGGGCATCTATGTACACCGGCCGGAAATCCTTGACGCCGCGGAGATCTACCTCAACTGGACCAACGATCTAGTCATGTTCATCGTCGGCGAAATCGAGCTGCCCGATAACCGCCGGCAGCAGCTCGAAAGCCTGGGTGTCAAACTGGCCTTCGGATCAGTGACTGGACTTGAGGGAGACGGCACCGATCTTTCGAGCGTGCAGATGGCGGACGGATCATCGATTGAACGGGAAATCCTCCTGGTTTGGCCGCACCAGGTTCAAATCGACCTGGTCGAATCTTTAGGACTGCCACTAACTGACGAAGGCTATGTCAGTATTGATGAGGGATACAGAACGCGCATACCGGGCATATATGCCGCCGGTGACCTGGTCTATGGCGGCCATCAGAACACAAACACAGCCATCCACATGGGCAACATGGCCGCCGCAGCGATGGTTTTTGACATCTGTAAGTCGGGCTGACGGGTCCGGCATTCAGACAGTCTCGATGTCTCCACGAGCCCAGCGTTCCTGGGTTTCGGCCATGAAATCCGAGAACCGGCCGGCATCAATGGCTTGGCGAATTCCCGCCATCAACGACTGGTAGTAGGCCAGATTGTTCCAGGTCAGCAGCATTCCGCCCAGCGCCTCGTTGGCGCGAACCAGATGATGCAGATAAGCGCGCGAATAGTTGCGCGCTGCCGGACAGTCGGACGCCTCATCCAGGGGGCGCGGATCCTCGGCGTGACGTGCATTGCGTAAATTGACCTTGCCGCGGCTGGTGAACGCCTGGCCGTGGCGCCCTGCCCGGGTCGGCATGACGCAGTCGAACATGTCGACACCGCGGGCCACCGAGCGGATGATATCGTCCGGGGTGCCGACACCCATCAGATAGCGTGGCCGGTCCTCCGGCAGGATCGGAACGGTAATGTCGAGCATGTCGAGCATGACCTCCTGCGGTTCGCCCACCGCCAGGCCTCCAATCGCGTATCCCTTGAAATCCATGTCCTTGAGCGCTTGTGCGGAGCGTTCCCGCAAAGCAGGAACATCGCCACCCTGGACAATTCCGAACATCGCTTTCCCCGGCTGGTCGCCGAAAGCCGCCTTGCATCTCTCCGCCCAGCGCAACGAAAGCTCCATCGCTTCCTCGATGGCTTTGGGCTCTGCCGGCAACTTGACGCACTCATCGAGCTGCATCTGGATGTCGGAGCCGAGCAATCCCTGGATTTCGATAGACCGCTCGGGAGACATGTCGTGCCGGCTGCCATCGATATGCGAATGGAAAATGACGCCTTCTTCGGTAATCTTGCGAAGGCCTGCCAGTGACATGACCTGAAATCCGCCCGAATCCGTCAGGATGGGATGCTGCCAACCGGCAAACGTGTGAAGACCGCCAAGCCGGGCAATCCGTTCCGCACCCGGACGCAGCATCAGATGATACGTGTTGCCGAGAATGATGTCGGAACCGAGATCCCGCACCTGATCCAGATACATAGCCTTGACGGTGGCCGCCGTCCCGACCGGCATGAAGGCCGGAGTACGAACTTCGCCTCGCGGCATGCTGATGTGACCCCGCCGGGCGCCACCATCGCGGGAGTGCACTGAAAACGTAAACTCTGTCGTCATTCGCTCGTCCGATCGGCTCTCATCAACAGGCTTGAATCGCCGTAGGAATAGAAACGGTAACCGTTGTCGATCGCGTGCGTATAGGCCTTTTTCATCATGTCGCGTCCGCTGAATGCAGACACGAGCATGAAAAGCGTCGATCGCGGAAGGTGAAAATTCGTCATGAGGATGTCGACGAAGCGGAAACGATACCCAGGCGTTATGAAGATATCCGTGGAGCCCCGCCAGGGGAGCAATTGCCCTTCCCCATCGGCCGCGCTCTCCAGCAAGCGTAGCGATGTGGTGCCGACGGAGACGATGCGCCCTCCGCGCTTCTTAACCTCGTTCAGGGCCTCGGCAGTATCGGCCGACACTTCGCCTGTCTCGGAGTGCATCACATGATCGTCCGTGTCATCGGCTTTGACCGGCAGAAAGGTCCCCGCTCCAACATGAAGGGTCACCCGATGCTGTTCGATGCCCGCACGATCCAGCCTGTCGAACAGGTCGTCAGTGAAGTGCAGCCCGGCTGTCGGAGCCGCAACCGCACCTTCCTGCTGCGCATAGATGGTTTGGTAGTCAGTCTTGTCGCGAGCATCTTCAGCGCGCTTCGAAGCGATGTAAGGGGGCAGCGGAATGTGTCCCTGCGACGCGATTGCCGCGTCGAGCGCGGCTCCTGACAGGGTAAATTGCAAGTCGGCCTCGCCGTCAGCCCCGCGGGCTTCAACCGTCCCCTCCAGCTCGCCCGCAAGACAGACATTGGCCGCAGCACCGAAACGGAACCGATCGCCTGCCTTGACCCGCTTTGCGGGCCGCAGAAACGCTTTCCAGCTGTCCGGGCCGATCCGCTGGTGAAGCGTGGCCGAAAGGCCGCATGTGAGCTCTCCATCCGCGCTGTCGCGGATTCGGATCCCTTCAAGCTGCGCCGGGATGACTTTTGTATCGTTCAACACCAGCGCATCGCCAGACCGCAGCAGATCAACGAGATCACGCACATGGTGGTCCGTCAGGCCAGAAGACGGGTCGACAAGCAGCAAGCGGGCACTGTCGCGTGGCGATGCAGGTCGCAGCGCTATGGCTTCCTCGGGAAGATCGAAATCGAACAGATCAACGCGCATGGTCAAATTCGGCTGGTAAAGCAACGGCGCCCGCATCCATCGATGCGAGCGCCGTATCCGCAGATAATGATCGGGTCAGAGGTCGGCGGCAACACGCATGCTGTCGATGCTGTCGGGATCTTTCACAGGCTCGCCGCGCTTGATCTTGTCAACGATGTCCATCCCTTCGATGACCTGTCCCCAGACACTGTATTGCTTGTTCAGCCACGGAGCATCTTCGAAACAGATGAAGAACTGCGAGTTGGCCGAGTTCGGGTTCTGCGAACGCGCCATGGAGCAGGTTCCCCGGACATGACTGACATTCGAAAACTCGGCTTCCAGATCCGGCTTTTCCGATCCGCCCATACCAGTGCCGGTGGGGTCTCCCGTTTGCGCCATGAACCCGTCGATAACCCGGTGAAACACGACACCGTCGTAGAACTTTTCCCGGGCCAGTTCCTTGATGCGCGTCACGTGTTTGGGCGCCAGGTCAGGCAGCAGTTCAATCACCACCTTGCCTTTGCTGGTTTCCATGACGATGGTGTTTTCCGGGTCCTTGATTTCGGCCATGCGAATTCTCCTTGGTATTCTCGTTTATCCGCCAACCCGGACCTTGATCATCCGGTCCGGATCTTCGACGACGCCGTTTGCCGCTTGGTCGCCGCGCTTGATCTTCCTGACGTGCTGCATGCCATCGATGACGCGACCGAACACCGTATACTGGTTGTTCAGGAAATGCCCATCATCGAACATGATGAAAAACTGCGAGTTTGCCGAATTGGGATTGCTCGAACGTGCCATGCCGACAACACCGGCATCGAACGGAACATTGGAAAACTCTGCCGGCAGGTTGGGCTTGCTGGAACCGCCGGTACCGACCCTGCGAGGGCTGAAACCTGCTTCCATATCGCCAAATTGAACGTCGCCCGTCTGGGCCATGAAGCCGTCGATCACACGGTGGAAAGCGACATTGTCATATTGGCCTTCCCTGGCCAGCTCCTTGATCCGCGCGACGTGTTCGGGCGCGACATCCGGCAACAGCTCGATCACGACGTCACCGTCTTTCAGCGTGATCGTCAATTTGTTTTCGGGTTTGACATCTGCTGCCGCAGATATGACCAGGCCAAACGCCATCATTGCCGCTAGGGCGATTGTAGTGAGTGATTTCATTGGATCTCCGTTTCCATCGGCCCTGCTTCAAGTCGTTTTGCGGGCCGAATGCCTAATTGCGTTCACCAAGTGCCGTGAGAACAGGGCCCGGCACAAAAGCGCTGACGTCCCCACCCATCGCCGCGATCTGGCGTACCAATGTGGCGGTAATGGGCCGGTTGAGCGGACTGGCCGGCAGGAAGACCGTCTGGATCTCCGGAGCCATCTCGCGGTTCATTCCGGCCATTTGCATTTCGTAATCGAGGTCGCTGCCGTCACGCAATCCGCGCATCAGCATCGTCGCTCCGTTTTCCCTCGCCGCATCGACAGCGAGATTGTCGAACGAAACCACCGAAATCCGGTTTTCTTCACCTGGCAGGACGCCCGCCAAGGAGGCGGATATCAACTCGGCACGTTTGTCGAAGCTGAAAAGCGGTTTCTTTGAAGCCTGAACCCCGATGCCAACAACAATGCGGTCAGCCACATTCAGGGCCTGAACCAGGACATCCATGTGCCCGTTGGTGATCGGATCGAACGAACCTGGGTAGAAAGCAACCGTCATGCCTGTATCGCCCTTTGCTGTGGTGCCTTTTGTCACGGCAGCAAGGCCGGTGCAAGCCAAACGCACTTGTGCGGCAACAACACCTTCCAAAAAAGATGAACGGCAACTGAATGTGGGCTTCAGCAAGCCGTCAGGCGTGAATTCTTAATGTGATTCCAACAATTGCAGGAGAATTCACAATGGTTGTTTTATTCCTTGTTGCTACCCTCTTCGCAACAACCACGATTGCTTCCGCCTTGCTGTTGGCCTCATCGCGCCAGGCAGTTCGGCAGAAGCGGGATGAGCGTCGCAACTGACAGGCAATGCCGACGCAGTCCGGGCTGTTGGGGGGATCACGATGCCGTGTGCAAATATTAACTTTCGTTCACACAGCATCGACCAGCATTGAATGTGCTGGACTCAGTCACCATATCCCCAATGACACGGAACTGCTCGGGACTGGCGAATAGTCAGGTTTGCCGAAAGGTAAAATTCTGGAGTCGAAGATGATTACAGCACTTACAATTCTTGCCGTTCTCATTGCATCCATGTTCCTCGCGACCATGGGCGCGGCGATGCTTGCCATGCGTCGTGAAGAAATCGAAGCGACGGAAAAGGCGCGTACCAGAACCCGCCATTAGTCAATTTTGAGTTTATCAGGGATCCCTTTGACCTCCAATCAAGACCCCTGAGAATCCGGATGGTTCCCCTGCCATCCGGATTTTTCATTTTTTACAGCAAATGTTTGTTTTTGTTCCGACAAACCAGGGCTCGACTGGGTGCCAACGTCTACTCTGTTGGTGAATTCGACTCCGGTCCTTCGGCTCCGTCTGTTTCGCCGTGCTCGCCGTTTTCGTCATCGGATTCCGGTTCGTTGATACGCTCGACCGAAACCACCCGTTCCTGCTTCGAAGTGGAAAAGATGGTTACGCCCTTTGTTGCCCGGCTGGCGATGCGAATCCCGTTCACCGGAACGCGGATCAACTGGCCACCATCAGATACCAGCATGATCTGATCTTCTTCTTCCACCGGGAAGGTCGCCACCAATGGGCCGATTTCATCAACCTTGGCCGTATCAGTCGCGCGAATACCCTTGCCGCCACGTCCGGAAATTCGGAAGTCGTAGGATGAAGATCGTTTGCCGTAACCCTTTTCGCTGACCGTCAGAACGAATTGTTCCACCGCCTGCAGTTCCTGTGCCCGCTCTTCGGTCAGATCACCTTCGACTTGCTCGGTGGCGTCTTCACCTACCAGTTCCACGTCGTCGGCACGGCTCCATTTGATATATGCGGCTCGCTCGGCCGGCGTCGCCTCGACGTGCGCAAGAATCGTCATGGATATGACCTTATCGCCGTCCGCAAGGCTGATCCCTCGTACGCCAACGGAGTTGCGTCCCGCAAACACCCTGACGTCAGTCACGGGGAAACGAATGCACTGCCCAAGCGCTGTGGTCAGCAACACATCATCGTGCTCGCTGCAGGTTTCAACATTCAGAATGGCGTCCTTTTCGTCATCCAGCTTCATGGCGATCTTGCCATTGCGGTTGACCTGGACGAAGTCCGAAAGCTTGTTGCGTCGAACCGTGCCCCGTGTCGTGGAGAACATGACGTCGAGGTCGCTCCAGCTCTCCTCGTCCTCTGGTAGCGGCATGATGGATGTGATGCGCTCGCCCTGCTGCAACGGCAGCATGTTGATCAGCGCCTTGCCGCGCGACTGTGGTGATCCGATCGGCAATCGCCAGACCTTTTCCTTGTAAACGATGCCACGCGAGGAAAAGAACAGAACCGGCGTATGGGTATTGGCCACGAACAACCGCGTCACGAAATCTTCGTCGCGGGTCGACATGCCGGACCGACCCTTGCCGCCGCGCCGCTGGGCGCGATAGGTGGTCAGGGGCACGCGCTTGATGTAGCCGGAATGCGACACGGTCACCACCATGTCTTCCCGGGCGATCAGGTCCTCGTCCTCCATGTCCGGACCGCCTTCGGTAATTTCCGTGCGGCGCGGTGTGGCGAACTCGTCTCGAACGTCGATCAGCTCTTTTTTGACGATTTCAAAGATGCGGATGCGCGATGCCAGGATTTCCAGGTAATCCTTGATCTCGGTGCCGATCGTGTTCAGTTCGTCGGCGATTTCGTCGCGCCCAAGGGCCGTGAGGCGCGCAAGGCGCAGTTCCAGGATCGCCCGCGCCTGCTCTTCGGACAGGTTGTAGGTCCCGTCCTCGTTGATGCGATGGCGCGGATCGTCGATCAGAACGATAAGGGGTTCGACATCTTTCGCGGGCCAGCGTCGCTCCATCAACTGGCGACGCGCCTCAGCCGGATCCGGTGCATTGCGGATCAGGCTGATGACCTCGTCGATATTGGCAACGGCAATCGCCAGGCCGACGAGCACGTGAGCTCGTTCCCGCGCCTTGTTTAGCAGGAATTTGGTCCGTCGGCTGATGACCTCTTCGCGGAAGGACACGAATGCCTTCAGCATGTCCAGAAGCGTCATCTGTTCCGGCTTGCCGCCGTTGAGTGCGACCATGTTGCAGCCAAACGAGGTCTGCAGTGGTGTGAACCGATAGAGTTGGTTCAGCACGACGTCGGCGACCGCATCGCGTCGCAATTCGATGACCACGCGATATCCGTCCCGGTCCGACTCGTCGCGGATGTCGGATATGCCCTCGATGCGCTTGTCGCGCACCAGCTCGGCCATTTTCTCGATCATCGAGGCCTTGTTGACCTGATACGGCACCTCGGTGACGATCAGGGCCTCACGGTCGCCTCGGATTTGCTCGGTGTGGACACGCCCACGCATCACCACAGAGCCACGGCCGGTCTTGTAGGCTGACGCAATGCCGCCCCGCCCGAGGATCAAACCCCCGGTGGGGAAATCCGGGCCCGGAATGATATCAATCAGCTCCGGGAGGTCGATCGATGGATTGTCGATCAGTGCGATACAGCCATCGATCACTTCGCCGAGATTGTGCGGCGGTATGTTGGTAGCCATGCCGACGGCAATGCCACCGGCGCCGTTGACCAGCAGATTGGGGAAGCGCGCAGGAATGACCCGCGGCTCGCTGGCCGATGCGTCGTAGTTGTCCTGGAAATCGACCGTGTCCTTGTCGATATCCTCGAGAAGTTCGTGGGCGACCTTGGCCAGGCGCGATTCGGTGTACCGCATGGCAGCCGGCGGGTCGCCGTCGATCGACCCGAAATTCCCCTGCCCGTCGATCAGCGGGACCCGCATGGAGAAATCCTGCGCCATGCGCACCATGGCATCGTAAATCGCCTGGTCACCATGCGGGTGATATTTACCCATGACGTCACCGATGATGCGGGACGACTTCACGTATTTGCGGTTCCAGTGGAAGCCGCCTTCATGCATGGCGTAGAGAATGCGCCGGTGCACCGGCTTCAATCCGTCCCTGACATCGGGCAGCGCCCGGCTGACGATTACGCTCATGGCGTAGTCGAGATAGGACCGCTGCATCTCCTCCATGATCGAAATTGGCTCGATGCCAGGCGGATCGGATGGAGGTGTCAGGGAATTATCGTGTTCTGACAAAGAATTAGGCTCGCTGAATGCTGTCGAATCGTTGCCGACATTTATAGACGATTGACGCTACAAAAGCCAATTCCGAGCGACTGTAAAGCCGCTTTATTTTACCAGCAATTTCAGTTAGTTACGGCGCAATTTTTCACACAGGCAGCGGTTACCTTTGCAAGCATGGCATTTTTTGCCAAAACGCCGCGAATCCAACCCTTTTCGCAATCAGATTGACTGGTTGAATTGTGCCATCGGCCTCACCCGAGCCAGCCGGTGAGACGAACCAGCGCCTCCTCCATGTCCGCTGTCGATCCCGCATAGGAAAAGCGCACTGTTTTGTGCCCATCCACCGGATCGAAATCGTGTCCAGGCGTGGCCGCAACATGAACTTCTGTGAGCATTTTCTTGCAGAACTCCATGGAATCATTCGTAAATCTGCTCGCATCGACATAGGCATAAAAGGCGCCATCCATGGGCGACGCGATACTAAAGCCGATTTCCGGAAGTCGTTTTTTGAGCAAGGCGCCGTTGCGACGATAGGTATCTTTGACCCTTTCGAGTTCTTCCGTTGCACCGAATGCAGCGCAGGCGGCGATCTGGGAAAGCTCGGGAGCGCTGATGTAAAGGCTTTGGGCCACCCGTTCGAGCGGACGGACAGATTCGTGCGGCAGCACCAACCAGCCGATCCTCCAGCCCGTCATGCAATAGTATTTCGAGAAGGAATTGATCACCACGCAGCGGTCGCTGAGAGATAAGGCCGTTGTTTCGTCATCGCCATAGCTCAGGCCATGATAGATTTCATCGGAGAGGAACGTGATGCCTGCCGCATCGCAGTAGTCAATGACCGCCTTGAGCGCCGTACGTCCCGTTACCGTGCCTGTTGGATTGGCCGGACTGGCCAGGAGAACCCCGGCGATCGGGCCATCGGCTGACGCTGCCTCAAGTGCCTCCGGAGTCAGCGTAAAGCCGGATTGTGCTCCGGCCGGTATTTCCACTGCTTCCAGGCCAAGGGCGGCCAGTATGTTGCGGTATGCGGGATAACCCGGGCGTGTGATAGCGACGCGGTCACCGACATCGAAAAACGTCAGGAAGGCCAAGTTGAAGCCTGCGGAGGATCCGGTCGTCACCGCGATCCGCGACGGTTCCACTACAACACCGTACCGTCGACTGTAATGTTCTGATATCGCCGATCTGAGAGCATTGGTTCCGAGCGAATCCGTGTAGCCGATCTGACCGGCCTCAAGCGCTTTGGAAGCTGCGATGCGGACAGCTTCCGCTGCGGGATGAGCCGGCTGGCCGACAGCCATTGAGATAACAGGATGGCCTTCGCGGGCGCGTTGGCCGGCACTCGCCAGGACATCCATGGCATGAAAAGGTTCAACCGCACTGCGTTTGGAGATTTTGATCAACAAAGGTATCCGGATTACAGGTTTGCTGGAAGGAGATGCGAGCACATCGCGACATCGCAAATGCGTCACACAAATGCCCGATTGCGATGGCGATCACAAGCACACTGTTGTAATCACTTTCATGCGATAATGTAGTCCGGGCGGTGGGCTTGTGCGCCGATAGACTGTTAATACCAAGGGAAGCGGTTCCTTGGTACCTTCGTTCCAGGGAGCATGTGCGATGCATCATCGACGGAGCAACGACCCCACCATGAATCCGATTGACAGCACATTGCTGCGCAGAGCGGTCGCGCTCTTTGCGGCCTTGGCGATGTGCATGACGTCGCTGATACCGGCGCAGGCTCAAGGCCTTCCAGTCGTCCGAGATGCGGAAATCGAGGGTCTGATGACGGATTACGCGCGTCCGATCTTCAAAGCGGCCGGACTCAGCAACCGCGGTATCGATATCATTCTGCTGAACAACCTGTCGTTCAATGCTTTCGTCGCCGGTCGTCGGATCTTCATCAACACCGGTGCGATCGTCCTTGCCGAATCACCCAATGAAATCATCGGGGTGTTGGCTCATGAATCGGGGCACATCGCCGGAGGTCATCAGGAACGCCTCCGTGAACAGCTTGCCCGAGCGAGAATCCTGGCAGTGGTGGGAACGCTCGCCGGGATCGGCGCGGCAGCCGCGGCTAGTGCCGCGGGATCGTCGGGAGGAAGCAGCGTTGGCGGTGGTTTGGCTGCAGCTGCACCCAGCATCGCCCAGCGGTCCCTGCTGAGTTACCAACGCACAGAGGAAATCAACGCCGATCGGGCGGCGATCAGATATCTCAATGCTACCGGCCAATCGTCGAAGGGCATGCTGACGACCTTCAAACGGTTTCAGCAACAGGCGGCTCTGGCAGGTGTTGGGCGCGATCCATACACATCCAGCCACCCGTTGCCCCGAGACCGCATAGCGCTGATGGAAGAACTGGCGCGAAAAAGCAAAAATTTCAACAAGAAGGATCCGGCATCGCGTCAACGCCGCCACGATATGGCGCGGGGTAAAATAGCAGCGTATGCAGGCGGCGCCGCAGCCGTCGCGCGGGTGTTCAACAACAACAAGAAGAACGTTGGATACCGATACGGCATCGCCATATCTTCATATCTGCGTGGAGATACACGCCGGGCGCTGGCCGATATCGACAAGTTGATTGCCCAGGACCGCAACAATCCCTATTTGCATGAGATGAAGGGTGAAATCCTGCTCGGCGCCAGACAACCGAAGAAAGCGGCAGCATCTTTGGCGAAGGCCGTCAAATTGGACAAAAAGAAATCTGGTGTTCTGCGTGGCCGGCTCGGCTTCGCTTATCTTCAGACTGGTGATGCGGCACAGGCCCAGAAGGCTGTTGGTGAACTGCAGGCCGCGATAAAGTCCGACCCCGATAACTTCAACGCATACGGCCATCTGTCTCGGGCCTACGCGCAATCGGGTGATGTCGCCAACGCCGAGCTTGCCCAGGCACAGGGTTATTTTCGAGCCGGGAATGTCCGAGAAGCCAAGCGCTTCGCAGCACGCGCTCAACGCAAGATGAAAAAGGGCACGCCGAGCTGGCAGCGCGCCAACGATATCATCAAATACAGATCGAAATAGAAGAGCGGCATGGGTCGCGACCGAGAGGATCAGATGATCACTACCATTAAAAGTTACACCAAAGCGGCCGTCGTGGCTCTGGCGATCGGCACCCTTCCTGCGCCGGCGCTCGCTCTTGACGCTGCTGAAAAGGAAGAGCTCGGAGCGTTCATTCGCGAGTACCTGATAGCCAATCCGGAGATCCTCTTCGAGGTTCAGGAGGCCTATCAGGCCCAACAGGAAGCTCAGCAGCGTGACCAGGCGCGGCTAGCGATTTCCAGCGCCCAGGAGGAGATCTTTCAGTCACCGCATGACCTCGTTCTGGGCAACCCGGAGGGCAACGTGACGATTGTCGAATTTTTCGACTACAACTGCGGCTTCTGCAAACGCGCCATGAGGGACATGCAGGAGATGATCGACGCCGATCCCGATATCCGCTTTGTGCTGAAGGAACTCCCGATCCTCGGCGATGACTCGTTGGATGCCCATAGAGTGAGCGTAGCGCTCCAACGCATTGCGCCGGACAAGGCCGTCGATTTCCATATGGATCTGTTGGGTGGTCGTGGTCGCGCCACTGAAGACACCGCCATTGAGGTTGCCGTCGCCCTCGGAGTTGACGAGGCCGAGCTTCGCGAGGCCATGAAGGACGAAAGCATCTCGGAACTGTTCACCGCCACGTACCGGATCGCCGACAATCTGGGTATCAGCGGTACACCGTCCTATGTGGTGGGTGACGAGGCCGTTTTCGGCGCCGTGGGTGTTGAGCCCCTGACTGCCAAGGTTGAAAACATGCGAACCTGCGCCAGCGCCACCTGTTAGCTCGGAAGTGTCGACCTTTAACGGTAATTGTTAGCCAGTTTTGTCGAGAAACAGGTTGACACCGCCGGGGCGGGTCTTTTCCTGCCGCGATGTGCCGTCTATATGTCGATCAACTCAATTTCCACCAGGCGGGACATGGCGCGCAAAGTCTTCATTCTCAACGGGCCCAATCTCAATCTGCTCGGCCGGCGCGAACCAGGGATTTACGGAGCCAAGTCGCTGGATGATATTGCCTCGGACTGCCGATCCAAGGGTGCCGAAATCGGTCTGGACGTGGATTTTCGTCAGAGCAATCATGAAGGTGTGCTTGTTGACTGGCTGCAAGAAGCATTGGAGACGGCCGAAGGGGTTGTGCTTAATCCGGGCGCCTATGGACACAGGTCCATCGCACTCCACGATGCGATTCGCGCGATCAAGCTGCCGGTTATCGAGTTACACCTTTCCAACATCCACGCCCGCGAACCATTCCGTCACGAATCGATGATAGCTCCGGTCGCTGCCGGCATCATCATCGGGTTTGGTCCGGCGGGCTATACGTTGGCTCTCCAGGCTCTGGCCGACATCATCAAAGACAATTCATAAAGGGCGCAGCCATGGCAGAAAAGAAATCCCGAATCGATCAGGATCTGGTGCGCGATCTCGCAAACATCCTGACGGAGACGGATCTGACCGAGATCGAGGTCGAGCAGGACGATCTTCGGATCCGTGTATCGAGGGGCGGCCAGGTCATTCAGGCAGCAGCTCCGGCTTTTGCGCCACCGCCCGCCGCAGCTCCTGCACCGGCGCAGGTGGCTGTCTCTGGCGAACCGCCAGCTGATACCGGTGCAGGTCTCAACAATGCAGTCACATCGCCGATGGTCGGCACCGCCTATCTGGCTCCGTCGCCCGATACCGACAATTTCGTGCAGATCGGACAGGCGGTGACCGAAGGACAACCGGTCATGATCATCGAGGCGATGAAGACGATGAACCAGATACCGGCGCCGCGGTCTGGAACGGTAACGGCGATTCTCGTTGAGGACGCCCAACCGGTCGAGTTCGGCGAGCCTCTCCTGGTCATCGAATAGGCGCGAACAATGCTGTCCAAGGTTCTCATAGCCAATCGCGGCGAGATCGCGCTGCGCGTCCTGCGTGCCTGTAAAGAGTTGGGCATCAGTACGGTCGCTGTCCACTCGACGGCCGATGCCGACGCGATGCACGTCAGGCTTGCGGACGAAAGCGTATGCATCGGTCCCCCGGCCTCTCGGGAGAGCTATCTCAACATCCATCAGATCGTTTCCGCCTGCGAAATTACCGGCGCGGATGCGGTTCACCCCGGTTACGGATTTCTGTCGGAAAACGCCAAATTTGCTGAAATTCTGGAAGCCCACGGCATCACGTTCATCGGACCGACGGCTGAACACATCCAGATCATGGGCGACAAGATCACCGCCAAGAAGACCGCTGAAGAACTCGGTATTCCGGTGGTCCCTGGCTCCGATGGCGAGATCAGTGACGAGCGAGAAGCCGCCCGTGTAGCGGCGGAAATCGGCTACCCCGTCATCATCAAGGCCACAGCCGGCGGCGGTGGCCGCGGCATGAAGGTTGCCAAAAACGAGGAAGAATTGGCACTTGCCTTGGCAACGGCGCAAACCGAAGCCGGCGCTGCGTTCGGCAACGAAGCCGTCTATATCGAAAAATATCTCGGCAAACCGCGTCATATCGAGATCCAGGTGATGGGTGATGGACGCGGCGATGCGGTTCATCTTGGCGAGCGCGATTGCTCCCTGCAGCGACGACACCAGAAGGTCTGGGAAGAAGCCAATTCGCCCGCTTTGAACGAGAAGCAGCGGGAGAGCATTGGCATGATCTGCGCCAATGCCATGAAAAAGCTAAACTATCGCGGCGCCGGCACGATCGAATTCCTTTATGAAAACGGCGAATTCTACTTCATTGAAATGAACACGCGGCTGCAGGTGGAACATCCGGTGACGGAAGCGATCACCGGTATCGATCTGGTCAATGAACAGATTCGGGTTGCCTCCGGCGGCGGTCTTTCCGTGTCGCAGGACGAAGTGCGCTTCAACGGCCACGCCATCGAGTGCCGGATCAACGCTGAAGATCCGAAGACCTTTACGCCATCGCCCGGATTGATCACCCATTACCATCCGCCCGGCGGCCTGGGTGTGCGTGTCGATTCTGGTGTATATCAGGGCTACAAGATACCGCCCTACTACGACAGCCTGATCGGCAAGTTGATTGTGCACGGTCGATCGCGTGTGGAATGCATGATGCGATTGCGTCGAGCGCTCGACGAATATGTGATCGATGGCATCAACACGACGATCCCGTTGTTCGTCGATCTGCTCGGCAATCCGGATATTGCGAATGGCGACTATGACATTCACTGGCTGGAAAAGTACCTGGAAAAAACAAACAACCAGGGCTGACGCTAACGACCGGATGAGGGTCTGACCCATGAGAGGGAGCGACGAACGGCTGAGCCTGACCCCCCAGCTCCTTCTCAAGGCCTATAGCTGCGGCCTGTTTCCCATGGCCGATTCTGCGGACGATCCCGAAATCTACTGGGTCGAGCCCGAGCATCGCGGCATCATCCCGCTCAACGATTTTCACGTCCCGCGCAGCCTCGCCAAGACCATTCGCCGCCGACCTTTTGACATCCGTGTGAATTCTGCTTTCAGCGCGGTCCTGGATGGCTGTGCTGAACCCGCGCCGGGCCGGACCAAGACGTGGATCAACCGGACCATCCGAGAACTCTATGTCCAGTTGCATCATCTCGGCCATGCTCACAGCGTTGAAGCCTGGCAGGAGGATCATCTGGTGGGCGGCTTGTACGGCGTCGCGCTGCGAGGCGCATTCTTCGGCGAAAGCATGTTTTCGCGTCGGACTGACGCATCCAAGGTATGCCTCGTCCACCTTGTCGATCGCCTGAAGCGTCAAGGTTTCGCTCTGCTCGACACCCAGTTCACGACTGACCATCTCCGGCGTTTCGGAGCCATCGATATCCCGCGCGAAACTTACAACAGCCTGCTGGACGAGGCGCTTTTGGTGGATGCCCGGTTTATGTAGTCACGAACCGGACGAGTTCGGCGGCGGCACCTTTGATTCCATGGCGCAGTCTTTAAGCCACACATCATAAACCGCGTGATCGACAGCGTTCAGTCCAGGTGAATCGGCAAACATCCAGCCGGTAAAGATACGTCTGATTTTGCGGTCGAGCGTGATCTCATCGACTTCCACGAACGTGGTCGTTTTCGGCGCTTGGGTCTCGTCGCGGCTGTAACAAACACGTGGTGTCACCTGAAGTGCGCCAAATTGCACTGTCTCATTGATATAGACGTCGAACGTGATGATCCGTCCGGTAATCTTGTCGATGCCCGAAAACACGGCCACACGGTTGGCAACGCGCGAATCTCGGGCAGGCTCCAGCTCTTGAACATCGACGCCGTTATCGGATTGTGAGGTTTCCTGTGCGGATGCTGCGGTCGCCGTAAAACCGGCAATCATCACCACAATGCAAATGCCGAAACGCTGAACCAGTCTGAAGATGCTGCCGCCCTGCATCGCTTCCAACACCGATATCAGGATCCAGGAGTCCAGGCGTCATAGTCGCCAGTTACGGTCGGCCGTTGCGTCGGCGTCATGATTGAGCCCTTGGGCCGGTAGGCATCCGCTGTACCGGTAGCATTCGGCTCGTGTGGCTTCTGCCATTCCTTCGCAACGTAGTCCTGTTGCGATGGGGGCGTATTCGTCCGATGGTGCATCCACCCATGCCAGCCGGGCGGGATAGCTGATGCCTCCGCCAAGCCATTATAGAGCACCCACCGGCGCGTGCGGCCTTCGCTGTCGTTGTCACCTTCGTAGTAGACGTTACCGAATTCGTCTTCACCCACGCGGGTGCCTTTGCGCCACGTGTAAAAACGTGTGCCCAAAGTCGATCCGTTCCACCACGTGAACACTTGCAGAATGAACCGGTTCATGAACGTCTCTCAGGCCGAATGGTTGCTGTCACCGCCTTATGCCGCGCGGCATTCGGCTTGTCCAGAAATAGTTGCAGCAGCCGAACAAGGCTTTGTTTTGACCACAGGAGCTCAGACAGCAAGCGTATTGCTGAAATCGCTCAGATGATCTTTTCGTACACAAGAGCCGCAATGCCCGAGTCGGGTTGGCCGCAATTGTCCGTCTCGCCGACCTGTTTGAAACCGTGAGCCTGGTAGAAACCGATGGCATTTGTGTTGGCGGCCTCGACCTCCAGCCGAACATGGCTGGCCTGTGGAAAACACTGCTCGATTTCGGTCAGAAGCGCCCTCCCCGCACCACGACCCTGCGCAGCCGGCAAAATATAAAGCTGATGCAGATTGACCACCTTACCGTCGGTGGTCGAGGCGAATGCCATACCGAGAAGCTCCTGGCCAGTGTCGGCAAGCACGAATTCAGACTGCGGTTGCGACAGGCGTTTTCTCAAAACCGGGACTGAATGCCATTCCGAGGTGATCTCCATCACCCGGTCGACCCCATAGATATGGTCGTAGGTGTGGTGCCAGGTTTCGACCAGAAGCTGATGAACGGCCTCAAGGTCTCGCTCGCTTGCTGTTCGAATCCACATGGATAGCCTCGACCCTAGTCCTCGAGACCCAGCTTTTGGCGAACCAGGGCATTCACGGCTTGAGGATTGGCCTTGCCCTGTGTTGCCTTCATGACCTGTCCAACGAACCATCCGGCCATTGCCGGTTTTTCTTTCACCTGCGCGACTTTGTCGGCATTGTCGGCGATCACCGCATCGACCGCGGCCTCGAGGGCACCGGTGTCGGTCACCTGTTTCATGCCGCGCGCTTCAACGATCTGTTTCGGGTCCCCGCCTTCGGACCAAACGATCTCGAACAGGTCCTTGGCGATCTTGCCCGATATCGTTCCCTCCTTGATGAGGTCGAGAATGGCTCCCATCTGCTCTGGGTCGACCGGAGTTTCGTCAATCTGCTTTCCAGCCTTGTTGAGGGCACCCAGCAAATCGTTGATGACCCAGTTCGCGGCGGTCTTGCCATCGCGCCCGCTTGCGACTTTCTCAAAGTAATCAGCGATCGGCTTTTCGGAGACCAGAATGGACGCATCGTAGGCAGACAGGCCGAGATCGCCCATCAAGCGTTCCTTCTTGTCGTCCGGGAGTTCCGGCAACCCTACCCTGAGCTCGTCGACATAGGCATCGTCAAACTCCAGCGGCAGGAGGTCAGGATCCGGAAAATAGCGATAATCGTGGGCGTCTTCCTTAGTCCTCATGGAGCGGGTCTCGCCCTTGGACGGATCGAACAGGCGTGTTTCCTGGTCGATTTCGCCGCCATCCTCAAGAATACCAATCTGCCGACGGGCTTCGTATTCGATAGACTGGCCGACGAAGCGGATCGAGTTGACGTTCTTGATCTCGCAACGCGTACCGAAGTCCTCCCCGGCCCGCCGCACGGAAACGTTGACATCGGCTCGCATGGAGCCCTCGTCCATGTTGCCGTCACAAGTCCCCAGGTAGCGAAGGATGGTCCGCAGTTTGGTCAGGAATGCCTTTGCCTCCTCGGAGGAACGCAGATCCGGTTTGGAGACGATCTCCATCAGCGCAACGCCCGAGCGATTCAAATCCACGTAACTCATTGACGGGTGCTGATCGTGCAACGACTTCCCGGCATCCTGTTCAAGGTGAAGCCGCTCGATGCCGATTTCGATGTCTTCCAGATTGCCCTTTTGGTCGGGTCCAATTTCAACAATGATGCTGCCCTCACCGACAATCGGGTCTTTGTACTGAGATATCTGGTAGCCTTGCGGCAGATCCGGATAGAAGTAGTTCTTCCGATCGAAAATGGACCGCTTGTTGATTTTGGCTTTGAGCCCCAGCCCGGTGCGAACGGCCTGACGCACGCACTCTTCGTTGATAACCGGCAGCATTCCGGGCATCGCCGCATCGACCAGAGACACATTGTTGTTGGGCGCACTGCCGAACGCAGTCGAAGCGCCGGAAAACAGTTTTGACTCAGATGAGACCTGAGCATGAACTTCCATCCCTATTACGACTTCCCAGTCGCCTGTGGCCCCGGGAATAAGGCGTTTCGGATCAGGTGTACGCGTATCGATTATGGTCATTTTGTATCGGTTCGGAGCAGGAAGATTTGGTGACGGAACAAGGGAGCTGTCTATCGGCTACCGGTTAGCGGAATGATGTGTTCGGTTCAAGTTTTTCCGTCTTGCGCCGGGACTTTTCAACGCGGACCGCAGCCTCCCCAATTCGCCAAAAACATTGATCCAGATCAAATCGCCGCAGCGGGCCAACTCCTATCCTCACACTCAAACAACCCTGTTCCCGCGGAGGAGAACATGATGCGATTAACCGGAATACTGGATCGAATCTCCCGGCATGCGGATCTGTTCGAAGCCATGATTGACAGGCTGGGGTTACGCCAAAAGATCTACGGAGTGAACGATGCTCCGGCAGTTTTGCGAAGGGCCAACATGCGTTGTTTGTCCTGCAGCAGTGCTGGGGCTTGTGAAACATGGCTTGGTGAGGTGGCGGAAGCCAGTGAGCCACCGGATTACTGCAGGAACAAGGCGTTGTTTGCGCGTTTGGAGCGCTTGCAAGGAAGCGGCAACGAACCTGATTGTCATGGGTCAGGATCGAGCCACCTGGAGCAGGCGCTCTGAAGGTCTCCCCCCAAGGGAGAGTACCCCTCCAGAGCATGCTCTGGTTGCCCCGGATTGCTTCGTGCGATTCGGGGCTTTTTTTGTCGATTGCCCCAAAGTTGTTTGAAATCGGCGCGTCAAAAACCCGCGCCAACACCTAAAATTGCAAGTGTTTCATTAGCCTTTTGAGAGGTTTACCGGGAAAAGCGGCGCGCTCGCCTTGTCAACCGAACGCTCCATCGTAAGATGAACTTCACCATCCAGCAGTGCCGCGGAAAGCCGTCGTCGACCGGCACCGGGCCGCGTTCGGGCAACAGGGATCGTGACCATTGAAACATTCTGTTGGTTCCCGCCTTCTACGCATAACAGCGCTGCTGTTGCCAGCTCTGCTGCTCGCCGGGTGTGGTCTTGGCACAGCCCCTGTCCTCAATCCGAAAGGACCTGTCGCACTGATTGAGCGCGACCTGTTGCTGACGGCGACCGGCTTCATGATGATCGTAGTGATACCAGTGTGGATCATGGCACTGGTATTCGCCTGGCGATATCGAATGGGTGGCAAGGGGAAATATACTCCGGACTGGGGTTACTCCGTACGGATTGATGCGGTTATTTGGCTTGTACCCGCGGCCATAATTGTCGTTCTCGGATATCTCGTCTGGACCTACACCCACCGGCTCGATCCCTATAAACAACTTGATCCCGCCCAAAATCCACTGGAAGTACAGGTTGTCGCGCAGGACTGGAAATGGCTGTTCATCTATCCGGAGTACGGCATAGCAAGCGTCAATGAACTGGCGTTTCCGAGCAGTCGCCAACTGGCGCTGAAAATCACCTCCGATACCGTGATGAACTCGTTTCTCATTCCATCGTTGGGGGGGCAGATTTATGCAATGGCCGGCATGACAACACGGTTGCATCTGCTCGCCGACGAGCCTGGCGAGTTCGCCGGTCGCAACACCCAATACAGCGGTGATGGCTTTGCGGACCAGCATTTTCTTGCTCTGGGCATGACGGACGAGGAATTCGACGCCTGGACGGACAAGGCCCGTCGTTCGCAGCAATCGCTGGACGCAGCCGCCTATGAAAAGCTGGCAAAGCCGAGCATTGCCCACCAGGTGGAATACTTTTCCGGCTTCGAACCGGGTTTGTTCGACAGAATTCTGGCCAAATACGCCGCCCGACCGCCGCAAGCCGGCACCACGCAGCACTAGGAGGCCGAAGCATGTTCGGAAGGCTGACCATCGACGCCCTGCCCTTTTACAGCTGGGTCGCCATGGGCGGTGCTGCCATCACCGTTCTGGGGACGCTGACAGTCATGGCGGTCATCACCTATTTTGGCCTTTGGCGCTATCTCTGGCGGGAATGGTTCACCAGCGTTGATCACAAGCGGATCGGCGTCATGTACATCATCCTGGCGCTCATCATGCTGCTGCGCGGGTTCGTCGACGCCATCATGATGCGCGCACAGCAGGCCATCGCTTACGATTCCGAAGGTTACTTGCCGCCAGAGCACTTCGAACAGATATTCAGCTCACACGGCACCATCATGATCTTCTTCATGGCGATGCCGTTCCTGACCGGCCTCATCAACATCGTCGTGCCGCAACAAATCGGCGCCCGCGACGTCGCCTTCCCCTTCCTGAACTCGGTCAGTCTGTGGCTGACGGCAGCGGGTGCGGCTCTGGTGATGGTTTCGCTCGTAATCGGCAAATTCTCGCAGGCAGGCTGGACCGCCTACCCGCCCTATTCCGGTATTGAATACAGCCCGGGAGTGGGCGTCGACTACTGGCTATGGTCAATCGTGGTCAGCGGTATTGGATCAACACTGACCGGCATCAACTTCATCGTCACGATTATCAAAAAACGCGCGCCCGGCATGCTGTTGATGCGCATGCCGCTGTTTTCGTGGACGGCGCTTTGCGTCAGCGTCTTGATTGCCTTCGCCTTTCCCGCCCTGACCGTCGTCGGTGCAATGCTGGGACTCGATCGCTACGCCGGCATGCACTTCTTTACCAACGGCGACGGCGGCAACATGATGAACTTCGCTAACCTCATTTGGATCTGGGGGCATCCCGAAGTCTACATCCTGATTCTGCCGGCCTTCGGCATCTACTCCGAGGTCGTCGCAACGTTCTCCGGAAAACGTCTTTTCGGGTACGACTCGCTGGTCTACGCCACGGCATGTATCGCCATACTGTCCTTTTCGGTGTGGCTGCATCACTTCTTCACCATGGGATCGAGCGCCAACGTCAACGCCTTTTTCGGGATCGCCACGATGATCATCGCTGTACCGACCGGCGTGAAAATCTTCGACTGGCTGATGACGATGTATCGAGGCCGCATCGTCTTCCACCCGAGCATGCTGTGGACGATGGGATTTATCGTCACCTTCGTCATCGGCGGTGTCTCCGGCGTGCTTCTGGCGCTGCCACCAGCAGATTATCTGATGCACAATTCCACATTTCTGGTGGCGCATTTCCACAACATGCTGATACCAGGTGCGCTGTTCGGCTATTTCGCCGGCTTGCATTACTGGTTCCCCAAGGCCTTCGGCTTCAAGCTCAACGAACCCTGGGGCGTCCGCGCTTTCTGGTTCTGGATTGTCGGCTTCTATCTGGCGTTCATGCCGCTTTATGTTCTCGGATTTATGGGGATGTCCCGGCGCATGGAGCACTACAACGTGGCTGAATGGCAGCCCTATCTGGTGGTTGCCGCTCTCGGTGCCGTGTCGGTTCTCATCGGCATCGCCTGCATCGTTGTGCAGATTGTCGTCTCCATTCGTGACCGGGCTTCGGAAATCGACGCCACGGGAGACCCCTGGAACGGTCGTACGCTCGAATGGGCCACCGCTTCGCCGCCGGCACCCTATAACTTCCCGGTCCTGCCTCAGGTCGAGGATGTTGATGCCTTCGCGGACATGAAAAGACGCGGTGTCGTTGGTCTGGCTCCCGACCGCTACGAAGACATTGTCATGCCGAAGAGCACCGGCATGGGTCCCATCCTCGGAGCGGTGGGTTTCCTGTTTGGCTTCGCCATGGTCTGGTACATCTGGTGGCTGGTTGCTCTGTGCCTGGTGGTGACGGTCGTCACATTGATTATTCGCAGCAGCAATGACGACACCCATTTTGTGATGACGGCATCCGAAGTCGAGGCAATAGAACGAAACCGTCTCCACTCGACACGAAAGATGCCGACGGACAACGACCCGATGGTTGATGTTGCCGGCGCTCCAACCGCGACGGAGCACGCCTGATGTCAGCCGTTGTTTCCCAGCAAAACGAAACCCACGGCAGGGCAGCTTTGGACGGCAATCCTGCACCGCCTGGCGATGAGATGCGGGAGGAGTTCGAGGAGCGCGAATTCGGCTTCTGGATCTACCTGATGACCGACGCGATTATCTTTGCGTTGCTGTTTGCCACTTTTGTCGTCATGAGGGACAACATTGCCACCGGTCCGTCTGCAAACGAGCTCTTCAGCCTTCCGCACACGGCCGGCGAAACGCTGCTGCTGCTGTGTTCCAGCATTACATTCGGATTTGCATCTCTGGCTGCCCTGGACCAGCAGGTATCGCGCGCAATTCAGTGGTTGGCCATAACCGTGCTTCTCGGCGTGGGATTTGTTGCCATGGAACTGGTCGAGTTCAGCGGCATGATCAGTGCCGGCGCCGGACCGGGCACCAGTGGGTTCCTGTCAGCTTTCTTCACGCTGGTCGGCACCCATGGTTTGCATGTATCGGTCGGGATCCTGTGCATCCTCGTGATGATCGGTCAGCTGATGGTCAAGGGCCTTACACCGGCGGTCTCGTCGCGTCTCTTACGCCTCGGCCTGTTCTGGCACTTCCTCGATATCGTCTGGATCTTCATTTTCTCGGTCGTCTATCTGCCCGGAGTCCTGTCATGAATCGCGCCGACACGCACACCCACCGGGCCTACATCACAGGGTTCATCCTGGCGCTGATACTGACCGCAATCCCCTTTGGTCTGGTCTGGGCTGGTCTGTTACCCGCCGGAACGACCCTGGTCGTCATCATTGTTGCAGCGGTCATCCAGGTATTCGTACACTTTCACTACTTTCTACATCTGAATTTCACCACCACGCCACGCGAAAACCTGCTCGCTCTGGCCTTTGCCGGGATCCTGATCTTTATCATGGTCGGCGGCAGCATCTGGATCATGTTCGATCTGCACCATCGGATGATGGGCTAGACAAAAATGGCCTATTTCGCGGAGTGAAGACGCCGCTCGAAACCGGCCATGTCGTGTTCCGTTATGTCGACATTGAGCAACACGCTGCCATCCTCGCGGTCTTCCCGCTGATGGACCTGGGCATGGTCATAGAGCCACGAAAGATGCGATAATTCGCATGCTTGCAGCACGATATCGCGATTGAGCAAGCGGCCGGAAAGCGCATGCTCGATCAACGTCATAAGATCATCCAGACCCGAACCCGTCGTTGCCGAAACGACGACAGTGTCGTCTCGGACGTTGGCTTGATCGCGCAATGTTTCGACCGCCGATTCCGGCAAAAGGTCTACCTTGTTCCACACTTCGATGATCTCGGCCGGGGCCTCGGTGCGATCGTTGATACCCAATTCGTCCAGAATGCGCAGGACGTCCGCCGCCTGTGCAGGATTGTCCGGGTCCGAAATGTCGCGAACATGCAGGATCAAATCAGCCTCAAGCACTTCTTCGAGTGTTGCCCGAAACGCCGCCACCAGGTGGGTCGGCAGGTCCGAGATGAAACCCACAGTGTCCGAAAGAATGACCATCCTGCCATGCGGGAGTTTCATCCGGCGCAAAGTCGGATCGAGGGTTGCGAACAGCATGTCTTCGGCGACCACCGCCGACCCGGTAACAGCATTGAACAGGGTCGATTTGCCGGCATTGGTGTAGCCGACCAGAGCAACGACCGGATGCGGTACCTTCTGCCGTTTTGACCTATGCAAGTGTCGCGTACGCCGAACTTGCTCGAGTTCCTTTTCAAGCTTGACGATCTTGTCCTGTAGCAATCGTCTGTCGGCCTCAATCTGGGTTTCGCCGGGACCGCCCATGAAACCGGCGCCGCCGCGCTGCCTTTCCAGGTGCGTCCAACTGCGAACCAATCGACCCTTCTGATAGTTCAGGTGTGCCAGTTCGACCTGCAGCACCCCTTCCCTGGTGGACGCTCTTCGGCCGAATATCTCCAGAATCAATCCCGTCCTGTCGATGACCTTGACGTGCCAGGCCTTCTCAAGATTGCGTTGCTGGATGGGCGTTAGCGGATGATCGACGATCACCAGACCAGCATCGAGGGCAATGACCAGATTGGCGATTTCAGTGACCTTGCCTGAACCCACGAGCGTTGACGGTCGCGGCGCGTTGACTGTTACCGTGCTTGCGTGAGCGATTTCGAGATCAATCGCTTCAGCCAGTCCAACTGCCTCTTCCAGCCGGGTTTCCGGCGTGCGGTGCGGCGTAGAAGATGCATCGGTTTGGTTCTTCAGGAGGGGCACGAGCACAAGCGCCCGCGCAGCATCCTGCTGCCGGTCAACTCCGACGTCCCGCATTCTCTGTTTTTTGTTTTTCTTGTCCTGGTCAGCCTTCACGGCTTGCTTCTTCGCCTTCGAACATCTGTATAGGCTGCCCGGGCATGATCGTGGATATGGCGTGTTTATAGACAAGCTGAGAATGCCCGTCGCGGCGCAGCAGCACACAGAAATTATCAAACGACGTCACGACTCCCGTCAGTTTCACGCCATTGATCAGGAAGATCGTGAGTGCAACTTTTTGTTTTCTAACAGTGTTGAGAAATTGATCCTGCAAATTTTGTGAACGCTCCGCCATTGCGTTTATTCTTCCTTGTCCCTGCCGGTTTCTTCTTATTGCGCGGCTTTCGCCGCTCGATGTCGCCGGACCAACTCTTCAGTGGCATCCTGCCACTTGCCGAGTACGCACCACTTTTCGTTATCAAATCACCACACCTTCCGCAATCCAAAAAGGGAATGATGGACCGGATGCAGCAGCCAGATCAGGTGAAATCGGGTCAGCGTGTGTACCAGTATTTCAGGTTCAAAACCGCAAAAACCACCAGCACTTCCAGGCGCCCAACCGTCATGATGATAATTGAGAACAGATAGGTCAATTGACTTGGGAGAGCTTGAAACGTCGGCCACTGGGCAGCAGCGTCAGACATAACCGGACGCAGAGCGTCATAAACCGGGCTGGCATTGGAAAACAGCGCTACGGCCAGAACGATTGCCGCCTCAAATCCGGTTGAAGTCAGAGCAATCAGAGCCGCACCAAGTCCTATGACTAGCACGGCAATGATGAAAAAGGTCCAGATTGCCTGCATCGAACCGCGATCGATCGCATCGCTGCCGAATTTCAGGCGATCAACACTGTTGGGGTAGATCAGGCGATTGAGTTCCGCAATCGCGTAAACCCACATCGCACCGATCCGGTATATCTTCACGCCACCTGAAGTCGAATAGACACCGGCACCAACGAAGATCACGGCAAGCACAACAATATTGGGAAGCAATGCCATCACGCCGGGTCGCGTCTCGATTCCGCTTGTCGCTATCAACGAGGATGCGGTGAAAAACCCTTCCCGCAGAGCTGGCACGAGATTGGTCGCAATGTCGCCACCTGAAACGTGCACGATTCGCGCCGCATAAATGACACTCAGCGCGACAATGAAAGCCGCCAGCAGCTGTGCTTCCAGATTATTTTGAAAGATGCGATTGGGACGACGCAAAATCTGCCGTCTCCAGAAGACGCTCATGGTGCCGGCACAAAGACCAACTCCCATGATGAAAATGGCGCCCGGCCCGATGTTCTCTTCCAAAGGACCAGCAAATGGGACAAAGCCACCGGTCGCTGCCGAAACCATCCCCAGCATGGCCGCATCCAGTGGCTGCACTCCAAAAATCACAAGCCCGAACAGGATGATACCGGTTACGAGACTGTATTGCAGCAACAATGCCCGATAGGATTCGATCCGGTAAAGACTGTCGTCCTGCCCGCCCGACAGCAATCGGGTGTAGCGCCCCTGCAATCCGCCGAAACCGGCTGGAGCCAGAACATGGACGATCGACGCAAGGGTCAGAAAACCGCCGTACCATTCCATGCTGGCCCGCCAGAACAACAGAGCCCGCGGCGCCGTCTCGCGCGGAATCACCGAAGCGCCTGACGTGGTCAGCGCACCAACCGCCTCAAACCAGGACGGCATGAAAGCCATGTCTGCAAGCACAATGAACGACACCGCACCGAAAAGCGGCGTCGTGACCCATACGCTGACCAGAGCGAGAAAAGTAAAGGATCGCTCCGTGTTGCGCGGACGCCCGGTGATCGCTGTCAGGAAGGCCAGGGTCAGAAAGGCGCCAATCGAAGCCATCAAGGCCATCTCGATAGCCAACACAGATTCCGAATTGGCTATGGCGACCAGGATAGCGGGCACGAACAGGCCGAACAGACCGGCAGCCGAAAGCGTTATCAGGAACAGCGGCCCGATCATGATGGTCAGAAGAACTCGAGGCTCACGCGGAACAGTTGCTCGACATGCCGAACCGCATCGGCGGTCGCCAGCAACACGACTCGGTCACCTGTCTTGATCTTGCTCTCCCCGTCCGGTCTGAGCACCTTGCCATCGCGATAGATTGCTCCAATACGAATGCCATGGGGCATCTCGAAATCCCGCAGCATGGTTCCAACGATGGGCGACGTCTCAAGCGCCTGGGCTTCAATCACCTCTGCAGCACCTTGCTGAACGCTGTGGACCGCCAAAATGCGGCCGCGCCGAACATGCTGCAGAATGCGGGAGATGGTCACCGTGCGCGGATTGACATGGGCATCGATGCCCATTGTTTTGGTGAAATCCAGAAACGCGGAGCTGTTGATGAGCGCAAGATTGGACTTGCACCCCAGGCGCTTGGCCATGACGCTAGAGAGAATATTGACCTGATCGTCATTGGTCAGTGAGACCATGAGGTCCGCATCCTGAATGTCGGCTTCCACCAGGATCTGTTGATCGAGAGAGGACCCGTTAAGCACGACGGTCCGGTTGAGATTGTCGGCAATCGCTACGGCCCTGTCGCGATCGAATTCGATGATTTTGATCTTCGTGCGCGGCTGTCGTTCCTCGATCGTCCGCGCGACGTAGTATCCGATATTGCCGCCACCGGCGATCACGATGCGTGTGGCCTCGGGTTCTTCATGGCCGAACAGGCCAAGTGTCCGCCGAACATGCGCCCGGTCGCAGATGACATAGGCCAGGTCGCCAGTGACCAGCTGATCGCCCGAGTGCGGCACATGCAGTTTGCCGTCACGCCAGATACCGGCAACCGTTGCCACGAGGTCCGGGAACAGATCCGTCAGTTGCTCCAGCGGCGTGTTGACGACCGGACAATCCTCCAGGCATTCGATCGCCACCATCGCGATAGTGTCTTCCGCAAAACGTACGGCATCGTTAGCGCCCGGCAACGCAATGCGTCGTAGAACCATCTGGCCGACTTCGACCTCGGGCGAGATGACCACGTCGATTGGCATATGTTCGCGCGAGAACAAGTCGGAATAATGCGACTGCAGATAGCTCTGTGCCCGAATACGAGCAATTTTTGTCGGTACGTTGAAAAGCGAATGGGCGACCTGGCAGGCCACCATGTTGACCTCGTCATAGAGTGTGACGGCGATGATCATGTCCGCCTGGTCGGCGCCTGCCTGCGCCAGCACGTCCGGGTGTGCCCCGTGGCCGACATAGCCACGTACATCGAGCGTCTCCCGGATAGCGTGGATCAGCGGCGGCGATGTGTCGATAACCGACACATCATTGTCTTCTGTCGAGAGCCGTTCGGCGATGCCGTAACCGACTCGACCGGCACCGCAGATAATGACTTTCATACGCTAACGTCCCCTGCCGGCGGTCAGCATTCAATCATCAAAGACCGAGCGACTTCAACTTCCGGTGCAATGCGGACCGTTCCATCCCCACGAACTCGGCGGTCTTCGAGATATTGCCGCCGAATCGGTTGATCTGGGCGACAAGATAATCGCGTTCAAACATTTCACGAGCCTCTCGCAATGGCAAGGTCATCACGTGGCTCTGGTCATGGTTGCCGACGCTTGGCAGCATTTCGCCGATTTCCTGGGGCAGCATATCCGCAGTGATAACGCTGTCGCCGGTTTCACCCCGGGTCAGAATCATCAGGCGTTCGATATTGTTTCGAAGCTGGCGGATGTTGCCGGGCCAGTCGTGAGCCTGCAGCACCGCCATGGCGTCATCACCGATGGGGCGCGACTTGATCCCCGCCTGTTCACCAATCTGACGCATGAACTGATCGACCAGAAACGGAATATCCTCCCGACGTTCGGCCAGCGATGGGACTCGAACCGGGACGACCGCAAGACGGTGGTACAGGTCTTCGCGAAAATTCCCTTCCGAGATCAGTTGCTCAAGGTTGCCCGCTGTAGAAGAAATGACTCGCACATCAACGCTGACACGTTTGCTCCCGCCAACTCTTTCGAACTGCTGTTCGACCAAAACCCGGAGGATCTTGTTTTGAGTACCGCGGGGCATGTCGGCCACCTCGTCGAGGTACAAGATACCACCATGCGCTTCCTCCAGGGCGCCGACCTTGCGCTCCTGACCGTTTCCTGCCTCCGTACCGAACAGCGCAATTTCCATCCGATCAGGAGTGATCGCCGCAGCATTGAGGGCAATGAAGGGACCGTCGGATCGGGTAGAATGCCGGTGGATCAGCCGCGCCACCAGTTCCTTTCCAGCGCCTGAAGGGCCAAGGATCATGATGCGGCTGTTGGTCGGCGCAACCTTTTCAATGGTTTGACGCAATTGCGATATCGCGACCGAAGTCCCAGTGAGGTCGACCGGTTCGCCCGATCGCCGTTTGAGTTCGTCGACTTCGCGCTTCAGGTTGGATGTTTCGAGTGCCCGCTCCGCGACCAGAACGAGGCGATCTGCCTTGAACGGCTTTTCGATGAAATCGTAGGCGCCGCGGCGGATAGCCGAAACAGCAGTCTCGATATTGCCGTGCCCGGATATCATGACGACCGGCAGATGCGGGTGCCGGGCTTTCACCTCATCGAGCAACGCCAGGCCGTCGAGCTTGCTACCCTGTAGCCAGATATCAAGAAAAACCAGCCTGGGCACCCTTTCAGCTATGGCTTGAAGCGCACTGTCGCTGCCGCCGGCGGTTCGCGTTTCATGGCCCTCATCGGACAGGATCCCGGAAACAAGCTCCCGGATATCCTCCTCGTCGTCCACAACCAGAATGTCAGACGCCATCTGTTTGTTTTTCTCCTATCTCGGATTTGGCCGCCGCTTCGCCTGCCGGCAGCGAGACGCGGATCATTGCCCCGCCATTCGGATCGAAATCAGTTGGTGCATCATGCAGTTCCAATACCCCGCCATGCTCGTCGACAATCTTCTTCACGATCGCCAAGCCGAGGCCGGTGCCCTTCTCTCGCATGGTCATGTAGGGTTCGAAGATACGGTTGCGGTTTTCGACCGGCAGCCCCTTGCCGTTGTCGATTATGTCGACGACGTAATTGTCGTGATCGCCGCTGCGCGCCCGCACCAGTACCTTCTGGCCCTGCCTTTGTTCGTCGGCCGCTACCGCATCGACCGCTTCTGTGGCGTTCTTGATCAGGTTTCCAAACGCCTGTCCCAGCATTCGCGAATCGAAGTAACCAATGAGCGGCGTGTCGCCGAAGTCCCGAATGAACTCGATATCGTTTCGGCCCATTTCTCGAAGGAAAACTGCATCCTTGAGAACTTCGCGAAGATCATGCTTCTGTTTTGTTGGTTTGGGCATACGCGCAAAGGCGGAGAACTCATCGACCATTCGGCCGATATCGCCGACCTGCCGTACAATAGTTTCAGTGCATTGATCGAAGACATCCCGGTCATCATCTGCGATCTGCTTGCCGTAGCGACGGCGGATTCGCTCCGCGGACAATTGAATCGGCGTCAGCGGGTTCTTGATCTCATGGGCGATCCGTCGCGCCACTTCCGCCCAGGCGGTCGAGCGCTGGGCGAGGACGAGATCGGTGATATCGTCGAGTGTTATGACATAGGATTCGACCCCCTGTTGGGGGCCTTCCAACGTCACGCGGACATTCAACGTCCGTTCTGCCCCGTTTCGCATCACCGATATCTGGCTTCGATGCTCGCTTCGATGCCAACGGGTCGTGCTTGTCAGAACCTTTGCGATCTCAGGCGAAATCTCCAGCAATCGTTTGTTTTCAAGTCCGCCCGGTTCGCTATCAAGCATGATTTCAGCTGACCGATTGGCAATCGAAATCAATCCGTCATCATGAACACCGATGACCCCTGCCGATACGCCGGACAGAACTGCTTCGGTAAAGCGGCGTCGCTCATCCATTTCGTCGCGCGCAGAGACAATTTCATCACGTTGAGCGCGAAGTTCAGCAGTCATATTATTGAATGTTTTGGATAAATTCCCTACATCTCCATCCGACGCCTTGACCGGGACGCTGACGCTCAGATCGCCCCCAGCAATGTTGTCAGCAGCGGTAATCAATTGCCTGATTGGCCGTACAATGCGGTCGGCAACGGCAATGGCCGTCCAGATCGCGGCCAGAAGAACAATGAGGGCAAATCCAATATACAGAATGGCAAAGGCAAGCTGCACCACTCCCCGATCTTCTTCCAAGGCGCGGTATTCCGCCGTGTTTTCCTCCATCAGCTGCATAGAATCGACAACCTGCGGGTCGACGGCGCGGATCGTGTAGAGAAACGCGTTGGGAATGTTCTGCAGTTTCATCACTGCGCCGACAATGCTGCTTGTTCCAGGCGGGATCAGCGTGGGGACATCCTGGGCGGCACGGGCAAGAGCTTCCTCCGGAACGGATGGCAACGGATTATCGGTCGGGATTTCAGCACGAACAACGACAGTCCCATCCTCGCGCACAACGCTTGCACCAAGCAATCCGCGTCCGATCGCCTGCCGAGTCACAAGGACGCCGAAGCCAGTCCGGTCAAGACTGTAGAGTGTTCGAGCCCGGTCCAGGTCGTTAGCCATCGATACGGTCTGACCCTGCAGATATCGAGCGTTTTCATTGACATAGGCTTGCGCAACGCTGAGCGAGGAGTTGACGATTGCCTTTGTTCGCAAGGAAAACCAGCGGTCAAGGCCAACATCGAGTGTGATGCTGGCGATGATCGCTACAAGGATGGCCGGCAAGATGGCCACTACACTGAACAGGCCGATGATGCGCACATGAAGGCGAGATGCAGCCCGACCGCGCCGACGCGCGGCCAGGATATTGGCGATTTCTCTGACAATCAGCCCGATAAGCGCAAGAACGAAAATCAGGTTGACGATAACCGCCGTCACCACGACTTCGTTGCGAGGCGCGATCGGCGTGAGGCCCATCAGAATGATGAAGGAAACGATGGCGCAGATCAGAGAGCAAACGACGATGATGACGCCGGGAAGCGCTAAAAGCCGGCGACGGTCGCTGCCGTCCGGCAGTGGCCGGATGTCCCCCGCCCCAACCGATGTCAAGCCCTCACCGACCGTCATTGCGTCCCCGATTTGAACTGCCGCTTGAAATTCAAACACCAGTGGCGCCCGAATGCGTTGCCATTGTGCAACGCATTGTGGCGAAATTGCAACGCAATGTCCGTTCGGTCAAGCGCTACGTGGCGAACGATATACGGAAACGCCGAGCTCTCGGATCTTCTTCCTCAGAGTGTTGCGGTTCAGGCCGAGCAATTCGGCGGCCCGGATCTGATTGCCGTGCGTGGCCGTCAGAGCAGCAAGGATCAGCGGATGTTCAACTTCTCCCAGAACCCGGTGATAAAGGCCCGGTGGCGGCATGTCGTCGCCAAACTCGGCAAAATACCGACGCATGTTGTCTTCAACCGCCTGCGCTATCGTCGTTGAGCTGTTGATACTGCCTGCCGGGGACGCCGCCACGCCGTCGGTTTCACCCTGCAGTTCCTGTTCAACAATCTCCGTGGTGATCATGTCTTGCGGATAAAGCGCCGTCAGTCTTCGAACGAAGTTTTCCAGTTCGCGCACGTTGCCAGGCCAGGGATACTCCTTCAGACGGTCGAAAGCATCGGCCTCAAACCGTTTCGACTGCAACCCTTCCCGTTCCGCTTCGTTGCTGAAATGGCGCACCAGATCAGGGATGTCCTCAGCCCGGTCACGCAACGGCGGTAAGCGAAGCGGGACTACATTGAGGCGGTAATAGAGATCCTCGCGAAAAAGTCCCTGATTGATAGAGGTTTTCAAGTCCTTGTTGGTCGCGGCAACTATGCGCACATCGGTACGGATCGGAGTCCGCCCTCCAACGGTGGTGTATTCCCCCTGTTGCAGCACCCGCAGCAAACGGGTTTGCGCATCCATGGGCATGTCACCAATTTCATCGAGAAAGAGAGTGCCACCCTCGGCTTGCTCGAAACGCCCGCTCGAGCGTGTCTGGGCACCGGTGAATGCACCTTTTTCGTGACCGAAAAGCTCCGATTCGATCAAGTCTCTGGGGATAGCAGCCATGTTGATGGCCACGAACGGACCGTTGCGCCGTTTCCCATAGTCGTGAAGCGCTCGAGCAACCAGTTCCTTTCCGGTTCCCGATTCGCCGGTGATCATGAGCGTCAGATCTGTTTGCATCAGCCGCGCCAGAACGCGGTAAATCTCCTGCATAGCGGCGGATCGCCCAACCAGGGGCATACCCTCTCCGAGATCTTCCTCGGGCTCTGCCAGCGGTTTTTTGGGCTCAGACAGCGCCCGACCGACGATCGCGATCAGTTCGGTCAAATCGAACGGCTTAGGGAGATATTCGTAAGCACCCCGTTCAGATGCCTTGATTGCAGTCATAAAGGTGTTCTGGGCGCTCATCACAAGCACCGGAAGGTCCGGCCGGGCCTTTTTGATGCGCGGCAGCAGATCGAACGCATTCTCGTCAGGCATGACCACATCGGTCACGACCAGATCGCCCTCACCTGCTGCTACCCACCGCCATAGTGTCGCGGCAGTCGAAGTGATGCGAACATCATAGCCAGCACGCGAAAGGGCCTGGTTGAGAACCGTGCGGATTGCGGCGTCGTCATCAGCGACCAGGATGGTTGCATTGCTCATTGCGCTTATTCTCCGCGAACCGGGTCGGTTTCCTTGGACGCCGGCATAAGCACTCTGAACGTCGTTTTGCTGGCTTGGCTGTCACATTCCACGATGCCGCCATGGTCCCCGACGATCTTGGCAACCAGCGCAAGGCCGAGACCCGATCCGTTGATTTTGGTTGTAATGAACGGATCGAACAGATGGGCATGAATGTCAGCCGGAACGCCCGGCCCATTGTCCTGCACGCAGAATTCCAGCGGCAGCGAGACCCGCTCGCTGGCACCGGGGATCGAGAGGCGTATTCCTGGTCGGTAGGCCGTGCTCAGGGTGATTTCGCCGCCAGGCTGGTTATCGAGTGCCTCGCTGGCGTTCTTGATCAGGTTGAGAAACACCTGCACCAGCTGGTCCCGGTTGCCGTAGACCGGTGGCAGGGAGGGATCGTAGTTCTCGGCTATCTTGACCTTGCTGGCAAACCCGGCTTGCGACACTGCTTTTACGTGATCCAGGACAGAGTGGATGTTTACCGGAGCACGATCGACTGGTCTCTCGTCAGAGAAGATCTCCATCCGGTCGACAAGCGAAACAATCCGATCGGTTTCATCTCGGATCAATTGCGTCAACGCCCGGTCGTCATCATTTACCGACGTCTCGAGAAGCTGCGCGGCACCACGTATTCCGGATAGTGGATTTTTGATTTCGTGGGCCAGCATGGACGCCAGTCCCGTTACCGAACGGGCCGCTGCCCGATGCGTCAACTGCCGATCGATCTTGTCGGCCATGGAGCGTTCCTGGAACAACACAACGACGGAGCCAGGCTGATCCGGCACCGGAGCGACATAGAGATCGACAAGCCGATCGCTACCCAGTTTGGGTGAGCTCACATCGACACGGTATTCGTTGACCGGCGCTCGCCGCTCACGAACTTGCTCAATCAGAGCCAGGAGCGGACTGCCAAAAGGAATGTAGGCGTCAATATTGCGTTTGGACAGATGGCTGCGACTGGCGCCGAAGAAGGATTCGGCCTCCCAGTTTGCGAACGAGATGAGGCCCGCATCGTCGACCATGATAACCGGATGGCGGATGGCATTGAGGACGACATTTGCCGCCTCCAGGGCGTCTCCCTGCCCTGCTTTTTCCACCACCGTCATGCGGCTGCTCTTCCGTCCATCGGGTCACCAAAGGCTGTCAGCGCCGTTTCGACGTCACGGATGACCGCCTTGGGCTCTAAACCAGTCATGATTCGCGCCTTCAGCTCGCCGGGACAGGTCGGCGCGAAGCGTTCCAGATACCAGCCAAGGTGTTTGCGGGAGTGGCGCAGGCCCACATGTTCGCCGTAGTGCATAAGGTTCATGTCATAGTGTTCGTGAACCAATGCAGCGATCTCGGCCGGACTGTTTGGAACACCAGCATTTCCGGCCAATTCCCCCACGTGCCAGGGGCGTCCATACGCCGCTCTGCCGATCATCACCGCATCTGCTCCGCTGGCCTGTCGGATTGCTTCGACGTCGTCGGTTGTCTCGACATCACCGTTAGCCACAAGAGGGATCGAAAGTTCTGCCCGCACGGCGGCGATCGCCTGCCAATCCGCCCGCCCCTTGTAGAACTGGCTGCGCGTGCGGCCGTGCACCGTTACCAATTGAACACCCGCCTCCTGGGCACGCCTCGCGATCTCCGGGGCATTGATGCTGTTTTCATCCCAGCCCAGCCGCATCTTGAGTGTTACGGGAACCGAGACGGCATCGACGGTCGCTTCAATCAGCTGCAGCGCGTGGTCCGGGTCGCGCATGAGCGCGGATCCGGAATAGCCGCCGGTCACTTTCTTGGCCGGACACCCCATATTGATGTCAATGATGTCCGCGCCATTGGCTTCTGCAATGATGGCGGCCTCGCGCATCCATTGCGCTTCGCGTCCGGCAAGCTGCACCATGTGCGGACGAATACCCTCACCCTGGATGCGCAGATGCGATTCCTCGCGGCTACAGACCAGCTCGCGGCTTGCGATCATTTCCGTGACAACCAGTCCCGCGCCGTAGCGCCAGGCCAACCGCCGGAACGGCAGGTCACTGACGCCGGACATCGGCGCCAGAATCGCTCGGTTTCGGATCCGTACTGGACCGATGTGAAAGGGCGTGTCGATCATCAAGCAGTCTGCACTGAAAAGAGGCACGTTTTCATGTTGCCCTAATTTTGAGCAATGGTGTGGGAAATGCAAGTCATTTTTGTGCACTGCGGGACTGGCTTTGTAAGGCCGGTGACGCTAGAGCAACAGGCTGAGACCCAGCGGGTTCCGAGATACAGGGACAATATGGCAGATTCGAAGTCCATTGCCGCCGTTATCGTCGCAGCCGGCCGAGGCGAGCGCGCCGGAAGTCCGGAGGACGGCCCCAAGCAATATCGGCCGATTGGCGGCCACGCCGTCTTGACCCACACCCTTCGGGTATTTCTGTCGCATCCCGCCGTGAACACTGTCAGCGTGGTGATCCACCCGGACGATCATGAACTCTATCAGGCCGCCATTGCCAATCTGAAGGTCACTAAACCGCTTCATTCGGTCGATGGCGGGAGCACCCGGCAGCAATCGGTCCTCCAGGGTCTTGAAGCGTTGAGACAGGAAGCACCCGATATAGTGCTGATCCATGATGGCGTTCGACCGTTTATCGATGCAGCGCTGATCGACGCTGTTTTGGAGCCCCTACTAAATGGCAAGGCAGCAGCCCTTCCTGTGGTTCCACTGACCGATACGATCAAGCGAGCAACCACTGACAAAACCGTGGGAGAAACCGTACCACGGGCCGATCTGAGGGCGGCACAGACGCCCCAGGGATTTGCCTACGACCAGATCCTCGATGTCCACCGCCGGGCAGCGACGGAAACGGATCATGAATTCACCGACGACAGCAGCATAGCGGAATGGGCCGGTATCGACGTCGCTCTGGTCGCGGGAACCACCGGCAACGTCAAACTCACCGTAGCAAGGGACATCGAAATGGCAGATCGGGAGTTGGGTCGGGCGTTGCCCGACGTGCGCACCGGGAATGGATATGATGTCCACGCGCTCGTCGCTGGAGACTTTGTCACGCTTTGCGGCGTCAGGATCGACCACGATCAGGCGCTGTCGGGCCATTCGGATGCCGATGTCGGGCTTCATGCGTTGACGGATGCGCTGCTTGCGACCTGCGGCGCCGGAGACATTGGCGACCATTTTCCACCGACCGATCCTCAATGGAAGGGTGCCGAATCGTGCATTTTCCTCAATCGCGCCGCCGAAATAGTCTCGGAAGCCGGCGGATCGATCCTCAATGTCGACGTTACATTGATCTGCGAGGCGCCGAAGATCGGACCCCACCGTCTGGTCATGCGTCAAAAACTGGCCGAGCTGCTGCAGCTTGACCTTGAGCGCTGCTCGGTCAAGGCCACCACCAACGAAACAATCGGATTTGTCGGACGGCGCGAAGGCATAGCAGCCATCGCTACGGCGTCAGTTGTTTACGGAGGCCACCAATGACGGACAACACTGACCTCGCCGGCAAACTGGTCCGCGAATTCTCCCAACGTGGATGGATGGTGGCGACTGCTGAGTCCTGTACCGGCGGCATGATTGCAGCGGCAATTACCGACATCGCCGGCTCATCGGCGGTGCTCGACCGGGGTTTTGTCACCTACTCAAACGAGGCCAAACAGGAGATGATCGGTGTATCCGCCGCCACACTCGATGCTCACGGAGCCGTGTCGAAGCAAACGGCAATTGAGATGGCTGAAGGCGCTCTTCAGCGCTCACGAGCCAGCTACGCGGTGTCGGTGACCGGTATAGCCGGGCCCGACGGTGGGTCTGCGGAAAAGCCGGTCGGACTTGTGCATATGGCGATGGCGCGGAAGGTCGGCGCGACGGAGCACCGTCAATTGCGCCTGCACGGCCTGGATCGCGCGGCAGTGCGCCAAGCGACAGTCACCGAGGCTCTGACGATATTGCTGGCGGAAACTACGAAGCGGGGCTGAGACCGCGCTGCAAATCCTCGGCCGTCAGCACCGGCTGGATTTCGACGGACGCGTTGAGTGCAGCAAACATCGGCTCATTGATCACAGGCATCTTCGCCTGATCGTTCTCCTCGAAAATCAGGATACCCATCCTCTGACCGCATTCGAGGGCAAAATAGGCTGCTTCCGGCTTCACCGCATCCATCAGGGCCTGGATCGCCTTGTCCAGTGAACCGTCGCGGGCTGCCTCGTTGCCCTTTTCCACGGGTATTGTGAATTTGTACATCAACCGCATGACGGCCTCCTCTGGATTGCAACGACCAACGATAGGCCGATGGTGTCAGCAGGGAAAGCCGGCAACTGCCATTCAGAGGTGCAGGCCGTGTCCGAGCGCCAGATGCGCGGCTTCCATGATGCCCTCTCCCTGGGTCGGATGTGCATGAATGGTCCCGGCAATGTCCTGCAGGCGTGCGCCCATCTCGAGGCTAAGCGCAAACGACGAGGCGAATTCCGAAACGTCCCTTCCAACCGCCTGGATCCCGAGCACGAGATCATTGTCCTTGCGTGCGACCACCCGCACGAAACCCTGGCTTGATCCGAGCGTCATCGCCCGGCCATTGGCAGCCAGTGGAAATTTGCCGACTTTGATGTCATGGCCGGCCTCTCGCGCCTGGTCAGGATCAAGCCCGACAGACACGATTTCCGGGTCCGTAAAACAGATCGCCGGGATGGCGGCTGGCTCAAACGCCCGGCGCCGTCCGGCAATGACTTCCGCCGCCACTTCACCTTGCGCCATGGCGCGGTGGGCCAACATCGGCTCCCCTGTGACGTCACCGATTGCGTAAACGTCCGTCATCGAAGTGCGGCATTGGGCATCGACGCGCACGAACGATCCGTCCATCACCAGACCCAATTCCGACAACCCCCACCCCTGAAGTCTGGCTTTTCGGCCGACGGTTACGAGCACCTTGTCGGCGGGAAGATCCAGTGTCGATCCATCGGCCTGTTCCACTTGCAGGCCTGCACCGTCATCGGAAAGCCCGCGGGCTCGGCACTTCGTCAACACCTCGACGCCGAGCTGTTTGAGGTTCCTGGCAACGACCCTCGATAGCTCCGCGTCATATTGCGGTAGAAGCCGGTCCAGCGCCTCGACAACGGTGACCGTTACACCCAATTTGACGAACGCGCTTCCCAACTCAAGACCAATATACCCGCCGCCAACGACCACCAATCGCTTGGGCAGCGCCTCCAGCGCCAACGCGTCTGTCGACGTGATCACCGGTCCGCCAAAGGGCAGCGTTGGCAGTTCGACTGGTTCAGATCCCGGTGCCAGGACGACATGCCTGGCCCGAATGGCCAGCGGCCCATCCTTTGTATCGATGATGCAGTTTTTGCCGTCCTGCATGCGGCCGGATCCGGTGATGGTTGTCACGCCGGCTTTCTTGAGCAGGGAGGCCACGCCGCCGGTGAGTTTCCCGACTATCCCGTCTTTCCAGGTAAGAGCACCGGACCAGTCGACAGCAGGCTCCTTGACCGACATGCCAGGAAGATTGCCACGCGATGCCTGAACCATTGCATCAAAAGTGTCAGCCACGTGGATCACAGCCTTTGACGGAATGCAGCCGACGTTCAGGCAGGTTCCGCCAACAGTATCCTTTTCAACCAGCACAGTGCTGAGGCCCATTTGGCCGGCCCGGATGGCTGCAACATAACCGCCGGGGCCGCCGCCCAGGACAAGAACCTCGTAGGTGCGACTTTCCATCTACCGCTCCATGAAAAGCGTTGCCGGATTTTCCAGGGATGCACGAGTATGTTGAATAAATTCAGCAGCATCCCAGCCATCAATGATGCGATGGTCGAACGACGATGACAGGTTCATCACCTTGCGCGGCACGAAACCGTTGCCTTCGTAAACCGGGCGAACGGCGATCTTGTTGACGCCGACGATCGCCACCTCGGGACTGTTGATGACCGGTGTCGACACGATGCCGCCAAGCGGTCCCAGACTTGTCAGAGTAATCGTCGAGCCTGTGAGTTCGTCGCGCGTAATGCTGCCATCGCGCGCGGCCGCCGCCAGCCGCTGTCCCTCCGCGGCCAGGTCCCAGATGTCGCGTGTCTCGGCATGGCGAACGACGGCGACAACGAGCCCGCCCTCCGTTTGCACCGCCATGCCCACATGGACCGCACCATATTCGCGCACCACGCCTTCCTGGTCGTCGAACAGCGCGTTGACTTTCGGATGGGCTTTGACCGCACGGACCATGGCCAGCATGATGAACGGCAGCAATGTCAGCTTGGGCTGATCCTGGCGCCGGTCGAGATTGAGCCGGCCACGCAAGGTTTCGACCTCCGTGACGTCGACTTCATCCACATAGGTGATGTGCGGAATACGCTGCTTGGCATCCTGCAATCGTTCGGCGATTTTTCGCCGCAAACCAATGACTTTGGTTTCCGTGACGCTTGTGTCGGGCCGCTTGACGTCGGCAACCGGGGCTGTCTGTCCGCTCAGATAGGCGTCCAGGTCACCATGCAGGATGCGGCCCGCCGGCCCTGTGCCGCGGACATAGGCAAGATGCACGCCCGCATCCATCGCCCGACGTCGAACGCTGGGTGCGGCAAGAGGCTTTTCGCCTTCCGGTCGCGGCGGACCCGCTGGGGCAGGTCGGACAGAGCTGACGCTCGAAGGCATTGCAGCCGGTTCAACGGAAGCAGGCTCGTGCGCAACCTCGGGCACAGGCACCGAAGCTGTGGCAGGCACTGCTGCTTCGGAAACTGGAGCTTGCTCCGTTTCCTTGGCAACCTCCCCCTCAACCTCAATGGTGATGATCGTCGCGCCGACGGCGGTCATGGCGCCAATCTCCCCTTCGATCGAGGTGATCTTGCCTTCGACCGGTGACGGTATCTCAACCGTCGCCTTGTCAGTCATGACGGCACCCAGTACCTCGTCTTCGCGAACCAGATCGCCGACACGGACATTCCATTCAACGACTTCAGCCTCTGTGATTCCCTCGCCCACATCCGGCATTTTGATCTTCAGAAGTCCCATCACACGGCCTCCATCAGTGATTTGAGCGCACGACCCACCCGTGCCGGTCCCGGGAAATAGTCCCACTCCTGCGCATGCGGATAGGGTGTGTCCCAACCGGTCACCCGTTCGATCGGAGCTTCCAGTGAGTAGAAGCAATGCTCCTGCACCTGTGACACAAGCTCCGCGCCGAAGCCCGACGTCAGGGTCGCTTCATGCAGAATCATGCAGCGACCGGTTTTGTTGACTGATGCGGCAATGGCCTCGATATCGAGCGGCAGCAGTGTACGAAGATCGATGATCTCCGCATCGACACCGGATTCGGCAACCGCAGCTTCAGCGACAAAGCACATCGTTCCGTAGGTGACGATGGTCACTTCGCTACCCTCACGCCGCAAGGCCGCCTTGCCAATGGGCAGCGTGTAATGCTCCTCCGGCACCTCGCCGAGCGGATGCCCTGTCCAGTTTTGCGCCGGGCGGTCGTGATACCCGTCGAAAGGGCCGTTGTAGAGACGTTTCGGTTCCAGGAAAATGACCGGGTCGTCGTCTTCGATGGCCGCGATCAGCAATCCCTTGGCATCGTATGGTGTCGATGGAACGATCGTCTTGAGACCCGAAACGTGGGTAAACAGCGCTTCCGGGCTCTGGCTGTGTGTCTGACCGCCGAAAATTCCGCCTCCACACGGGCTGCGGATGGTGATCGGCACGGTGAAATCACCAGCCGAACGGTAGCGGATGCGCGCCGCCTCCGAGACGATCTGGTCGTAGGCCGGATAGATATAGTCGGCGAACTGCACCTCCACGCAGGGGCGCAGGCCATAGACCGCCATCCCAATCCCGGCGCCGACAATGCCGCTTTCGTTGATCGGACTGTCGAAAACCCTGGACGTGCCGTATTTCTTCTGCAGCCCGGCCGTGCAGCGGAACACCCCGCCAAAATATCCGACATCCTCGCCGAACACGACCACGTCGTCATCGCGATCCATGCAGATGTCCATGGCGCTGCGGATCGCCTCGATCATCGTCATCTGTACCATGATCACACTCCGGCCTTCTGCCGTTGCGCGTGCAGATGCGGCGGCATTTCCTTGTAGACGTCCTCGAACATATCTCGGGTGCTGGAGCCGCCGCCCATGACGCCATAGGATTCGGCTTCCTTGGCCGCGACGCGCATCTCTTCGTCGAACTCGGCCTCCGCCTGGGTGTGGCGTTCCTCGCTCCAGAGCCCGACGCCAATCAGGTGGTTTTTCAGCCGCAGGATCGGATCTCCCAGTGGCCAGGCCTCCGATTCCTCGCGCGGCCGGTAGCGGCTGGGATCGTCCGACGTGGAATGCGGCGCCACCCGGTAGGTCACCCATTCGATCATGGTCGGCCCGAGATTGCGCCGGGCCCTTTCGATCGCCCATTTGGAGACCGCATAGACCGCCAGCAAATCATTGCCATCGGCCCGCAGCGATGGAATTCCATACCCCAATGCGCGTTCGGCAAAGGTCGCGGAGTCTCCTCCGGCAATGCCCTGAAAAGATGAAATTGCCCACTGATTGTTGACGATGTTGAGCACGACCGGTGGCTTGTAGACAGAGGCGTTGACCAACGCTGCGTGAAAGTCGCTTTCTGCCGTCGACCCATCGCCGATCCACGCCGATGCGATCTTGGTGTCGCCCTTGATGGCGGATGCCATGGCCCAGCCCACGGCATGAATGTACTGGGTGCCAAGGTTGCCTGAGATGGTGAAAAAGCCGTGCTTCTTGGAGGAGTAAAGGATCGGCAACTGGCGTCCGAGCAACGGATCGCGGGCATTCGACAGAATCTGGCATATCATGTCGACGACCGGGTAATCCTGACAGAGCAAAAGGCCTTGCTGGCGATAGGTCGGAAAATTCATGTCGCCGGGCGACAACGCCAATTGCTGGCCTATGGCAATCGCTTCCTCGCCGGTGCACTTCATGTAGAACGATGTCTTGCCCTGACGTTGCAGGGTCATCATTCGTTCGTCGAAAGCCCGCGTTTTCAACATGGAGCGCAGCGCGTGCAGAAGCACTTCTTTGTCGATCTCCATGGCCCAGGGGCCGACCGCCTCCCCGTCTCGATTGAGGACCCGGATCATGGTGGTCGCCAGATCCTTGACCTCACGCGCATCGACGTCGATTTCGGGTTTGCGAACGGTTCCGGCCCGCGGTACCTCGAAATCGGAAAAATCCGGTTCGTCACCAGGCCGCACGGGCGGCTCCGGAACATGGAAGGAGAGAGGTCCGTAATCAGCCATATCTGTCTCGCTTTCTGACCGGGAACGGACGCCGGCCGTTATTACGACAACAATACTGACCTATATGATGCGCCGCGCTGGCAACCACGACAATAGCGGCAGACCAATTGGACGAATTCTAACAAGCACCCGCGCAAAATGCTTCGGCTCGTTGCGTCAGGGCACAGAATTTTGAACTTTCATTGCGCCGCCACTGTGGATCATCGGCACCAAATGCGGAATCAGCCCTCGGCTGCCCGCTTCTGCACGCCGTAAATGGCGTCGGCGCGCTTTTCGAACGCTTCAGAGAACTTGTGGAAGGCGCGATCGAACATCGAGCCCATCAGAGCGCTCAGCATGCGGCTCTTGAAGGCGTAGTCGATCGAGAAACCGACATTGCATCCACCAGTCGGGTTTTCGACAAACGTCCAGCGATTATCGAGATATCGAAACGGCCCGTCGATGTATTTGACGTCGATAATCAGCTCGTCGGGTTTCAAAAGGACCTGGCTGGTAAATGTCTCCCGGATTGCTTTGTATCCGACCGTCATGTCGGCGACGAGCAGCGTCCGGTCGTCCCGCATTTTGCGATTACGTACCGTCAACGCTTCGCAAAGCGGCAAAAATTCCGGGTATTTTTCGACGTCGGCAACCAGGTCGAACATGTTGCGCGGCGTATGCGCGACCGTACGCGTCGTATCGAATTTGGGCATGGAGGGGTCGGCTCACATGACCTTGCCGTTGCGGGCTGCCCGGGCCGCCTGCAGCTTGGCGAAATCGTCGCCGGCGTGATGCGAAGAGCGTGTCAGCGGACTGGCCGAGACCATGAGGAAGCCCTTGGCATAGGCGATGGTTTCGTAGGACTTGAATTCCTCCGGCGTTACGAAGCTCACGACACGGTGATGCTTCTTCGTCGGCTGCAGGTACTGGCCGATGGTCAGGAAATCGACATCGGCGACTCTGAGATCGTCCATCAGTTGCAGAACCTCGTTCCGCTCCTCGCCCAGTCCGACCATGATACCCGATTTGGTGAACATCGTCGGATCGAGTTCCTTGACCCGTTGCAGCAGGCGAATGGAATGGAAATAGCGAGCGCCCGGACGCACCGTCAGATAGTTTGACGGTACCGTTTCGAGATTGTGGTTGAAGACGTCCGGACGGGCACTGACGACCTTGTCCAAAGCGCCGTCCTTGCGCAGGAAATCCGGCGTCAGGATCTCGATCGTGGTTTGCGGCGAAGATTCGCGGATGGCCGTGATCGTATCAACGAAATGCTGCGCCCCACCATCCGCCAGATCGTCTCGGTCGACGGACGTGATCACCACATGTTTGAGACCCATCTGACTGACCGCTCGCGCGACGTTTTCCGGCTCGTTGGGATCGAGTGCGTTTGGCCTACCCGTCGCTACGTTGCAGAAAGCGCAAGCTCGTGTGCAGATCTCGCCCATGATCATGAAGCTGGCATGTTTTTGCTGCCAGCAGCTGCCGATGTTAGGGCATCCGGCCTCTTCACACACCGTCACCAGGTTGTTGGATTTGACGATGTCGCGGGTTTCCAGATAGCCCTTGGAGGTCGGGGCCTTGACCCGAATCCAGTCCGGCTTGCGCGCGATTTCATTGTCCGGACGGTGCGCCTTCTCCGGATGGCGCACCCGCTTCTTTTCCGAAACCGTATCGACAACAGTGACCATGGGCCTAACCCTTCATCAAATTCAGCGGCCAGACAGCAACGCGAAAAGCCACAGCACGATAATCGCACCGACTGTTGCTACAACGAGTTCACCAACAAAGGTGCCATATGAAATCTCGAATGCCCTGGCAATGGCACCGCCCACGTATGCGCCAATTACACCGACAACCAGGTTCTTGATTAACCCATGATTGCGGTTCATGACCCTTTCGGCAATGAAACCCGCAATCAGACCGATAAACAGAAACGCGATCCAGCCCAACGCACTCGTCCTCCGCTTTAGTTAGGGAATGTCCCGACGTGATCAAGCATTGAGCACGCGGCCATAGGCGTCAAGCACGCTTTCCTTCATCATCTCGGACAGCGTCGGATGCGGGAATACGGTGTGCATGAGCTCTTCTTCGGTCGTCTCCAGGTTCATGGCGACGACAAAGCCCTGGATCAGTTCCGTCACTTCCGCGCCAACCATGTGGGCACCCAGCAGTTCACCGGTCTTTTTGTCAAAAATGGTCTTGATCAGGCCCTGGTCTTCGCCCAGCGCGATGGCCTTGCCGTTGGCGCTGAACGGGAACCGCCCGACGCGGATGTCATAGCCTGCTTCCTTGGCGCGCGCTTCCGTCAATCCGACGCTGGCGACCTGCGGATTACAATAGGTGCAGCCGGGGATCTTGTTCTTGTCCATCGCATGCACGCCTGGCACCCCGGCGATCTTCTCGATGCAGACAACGCCCTCGTGCTCAGCCTTGTGCGCCAACATCGGCGGACCGGCGACATCGCCGATGGCGTACACGCCCTCCACATTGGTTTTGCCGTAGCCATCGATGACGATGCATCCCCGATCGGTTTTGACACCCAGTGCCTCAAGCCCGAGGTTTTCAATATTGCCTTGCACGCCCACCGCGGAAATCAACCGGTCAGCGACGATCGTCTGGGTCTTGCCGTCCTTGGTTTCCACATGTGCCGTCACGCTGTTGGAGGCCTTCTCAACCTTCGACACTTTGGCCTCGGTGATGATCTTTAGGCCCTGCTTCTCCAGCAACTTGCGCGCCAGGCCCGATATTTCGGCATCCTCAACCGGCATGATGTTTGGCATCAGCTCAACGACGGTCACGTCGACCCCCATGGCATGGTAAAAGCTGGCGAATTCAATGCCGATTGCGCCGGACCCCATCACCACCATCGACTTCGGCTGGCTCTGCGGCACCATGGCTTCGAAATAAGTCCAGATGAGATTTCCGTCCGGCTCGATGCCGGGAAGAACTCGCGGCCGTGCGCCCGTCGCGACGATAACATGCTTGGCGGTATACGTGCCTTCGCCCTTGGTGTTCTTCGGCGCCGGATGCTGCGGCTCCATTGCAGTCTTGCTGCTTTTGCCGACCATGATTTCGACCGGAGCACCGCCCTTGGCCGCCTTGCTGAGCTTTGCCTCGCCCCAGATCACGTCGACCTTGTTCTTCTTCATGAGGAAGCCCACCCCGGCGTTCAGCCGGCCGGAAACACCGCGTGACCGCTTGACCACCGCGGCGATGTCCGCCGAGACGCTGCCCTCCAGCTTGAGGCCGTAACTCGAGGCGTTTTCAGAGAAGTGCAGGATCTCTGCGGAGCGCAGCAGTGCCTTGGTCGGAATGCAGCCCCAGTTCAGGCAGATGCCGCCGAGATGTTCGCGTTCAACAATGGCCGTTTTGAAGCCCAATTGGGCGGACCGGATCGCGGTGACATAGCCCCCGGGTCCGGACCCGATTATGATGACATCGTAATTGTTGGACACGGTTGCGTCTCCCCAACTGGCGGCCAGCCGGCCGTAATGCTTCACGCCGTCCACGCGCTTCTGTTGTTGTGCGCCGGGCGGATCTCAATCAGTCGACGGATTGGTTCATGCGGCGCCGTCCGTCGTCGCGCCGGTTGCCGCTACTGGTTACGCAGCGACAACCCCGTCATCAGCAGCGTCACACCGTTGAAAGTCAGCTCCACGCCGAGGAACAATCCGAGCACGGTTACCGCCGACCAGGGAAAATTGGCAAAGATGATGACACCAAGAACAACCGACAAGATCCCGGAGACCAGCACCCAAATCCAGCCGGTAACAGGCCGAAGGTTCATCGAGTAGGCGATCTTCGCGCCGCCCAGAAGGAACAGCAGCACACCGACCAGAACGGTGAGCGACGCGGCACCCGCAACCGGGTTGGCTATGAGGACGCCGCCGACCAGAAGTGTTAGCAGACCGACTGCGGTGTTCCAGAGAAACCCGCCCCATTCACGGATCGAGAACGCCTGAATGACCTGCGCAATGCCCAGAACCAGGAAAAAGAAGCCGGCCAGATAGTCAGCCGTGATGGTTGCCGCCAACGGATTTGCGAAACACAGGAATCCGCCGATCAGCGAGATCACCCCGAAAGCGACGAGCCATCCCCAGGAGGCCTTCAGTTTCTCCATCATCTCGTCGATGTCTTTTTGTTCGATCTGCTTTGCCATAACGTCCACCTCCTCGATTGGGCCGTTAGCCGCGTTAGACGAGCATCCCCATTGGATTTTCAACATATCCCTTGAAGGCCGCCAGCAGTTGTGCGCCAAGTGCTCCGTCTACCGCACGATGGTCCGTCGACAGCGTAACCGACATCATCGTCGCGACTGCCGGTTCTCCGTCCTTGACCACGACCCGCTGTTCGCCGGCGCCGACCGCCAGGATCGTTGCGTGAGGCGGGTTGATGACAGCGGAAAAGTCCTTGACGCCAAACATGCCCAGATTGGAGACCGCAGTCGTTCCACCCTGATACTCCGTTGGCTGCAGTTTCCTTTCACGCGCCCGTCCTGCCAGATCCTTCATCTCGTTTGATATGACGGATAGCGGCTTTTCTTCCGCACGGCGGACAATCGGCGTGATCAGGCCACCGGGGATCGACACGGCGACACCGACATCGGCGTGCGAATGCCGGACCATGTTGGCTTCGGTCCAGGAGACGTTGGCATCAGGCACATCTCGCAACGCGAGAGCCATCGCCTTGATGACGAAGTCGTTGACCGACAGCTTGTAGGCGGGTTTGTCGTCTCGCACGGGCGCTGCCTCATTGAGCTGCTTGCGCAGCTCCAACAACGCATCGAGGTCGCAGTCGACCGTCAGGTAGAAATGCGGAACCGACTGTTTGGATTCGACCAGCCGCTTGGCGATCGTCTTGCGCATATTGTCGTGCGGTATCAGCTCGTAGGAGCCTTCCTCGAACAGCTTCAGGGTCTGGTCGTCCGACGGAGCGGCCGGCGCCGCTTCTGGAGCGGCAGCGGCAGCAGCCGGGGCGGCCTTGCCGACGCCTGCTGCGACAGCAACATCGACGTCCCTGCGGATGATACGTCCGTGCGGACCGCTTCCGGTTAGCGCCGCCAGGTCCAGACCGGCGTTTGCAGCCAGACGCCGCGCCAGGGGCGACGAGAAGATCCGACTTCCATTCGCTGCAGCGGCCGGCTGAGGTGCTGCCGGTGGCGGAGGCGGAGCGACCGCGGCAGGTGCAGCGGGTGCTGGCGCAGCAGCTGGCTCCGCTGTCGGAGCCGCAGCCGGCGCGCCGCCACCGGCGGCCGCAGCGGCTGCGACATCCTCACCCTCTCCGGCAAGAATGGCGATCGGGGCATTCACCTTGACCCCCTCGGTGCCTTCCGGCACCAGGATCTTGGCAACGGTACCCTCGTCGACCGCCTCCACTTCCATGGTGGCCTTGTCAGTCTCGATTTCGGCGATCACGTCGCCCGGCGCAACGCTGTCGCCTTCCTTGACCAGCCACTTGGCCAGATTGCCTTCCTCCATGGTGGGGGAAAGCGCAGGCATGGTGATATCGATCGGCATGGTGCGAGCCTCCCCTCAGGCCGTGTAGGTGACAGCTATGACGGCGTCGACCACTTCGGCGACGCTCGGCAGAGCCATCTTTTCCAGATTGACGGCATACGGCATCGGCACGTCCTTGCCGGCGACCGTTGCAATCGGCGCGTCGAGATAGTCGAAGGCCTCCTGCATGACGCGTGTCGCAATCTCGGTGCCGACGCTGCTCTGCGGAAAGCCTTCCTCGACGGTCACCAGACGCCCGGTCTTCTTGACCGATTCAATCACCGTCGGCAGGTCCATCGGACGCAGGGTCCGCAGATCGATGACCTCGGCCTCGATGCCCATGCCGGCCAGTTCGTTAGCCGCTTGATCGGCGTAGGTCATGCCGATGCCGAACGAAACGATGGTGACGTCCTTGCCGGCACGATGGATGCGCGCCTTGCCGATGGGAAGAACGAAATCGTCAAGCTTCGGCACTTCAAACTTGTGGCCGTAGAGGATTTCGTTTTCCAGGAACACGACCGGGTTCGGATCGCGGATCGCTGCCTTGAGAAGCCCTTTGGCGTCTGCGGCGCTGTAAGGCATGATCACTTTCAGCCCGGGAATGTGGCTGTACCAGGATGCGTAACACTGGGAGTGCTGTGCAGCAACGCGGGCGGCGGCGCCGTTGGGACCGCGAAATACGATCGGCGTGCTCATTTGACCGCCGGACATGTAGCGCGTCTTGGCGGCCGAGTTGATCAGGTGATCCATCGCCTGCATGGCGAAGTTGAAGGTCATGAACTCGACGATCGGCTTCAGACCGGCCATGGCGGCGCCGACACCGACACCGGCAAAACCGTGTTCGGTAATAGGTGTGTCGACCACGCGCATGGAGCCGAATTCATCCAGAAGTCCCTGCGTCACCTTGTAGGCGCCCTGATATTCGGCAACTTCCTCGCCCATGACGAAGACATCGCCGTCGGCACGCATTTCCTCGGCCATTGCGTCACGCAGGGCCTCGCGAACGGTTGTTTCAACCATCTCCGTTCCGGCTGGAATGTCCGGATCGGCGGGCACTTCGGCAGCGACGGGAGCTGCCGCTACAGCCGCTGGTGCTGCCGCGGGCGGCGCTTCGGCAGCGGGTGCTGCCGGAGCCGGAGTAGCTGCAGGCGTTTCTGTGCCGATGGCATCGGCCGTTTCGCCATCCGCCAGAAGCACGGCAATCACCGAGTTCACCTTGACGCCCTCGCTGCCTTCCGGGACAACGATTTTGCCGATGGTGCCCTCGTCGACGGCTTCCACTTCCATCGTCGCCTTGTCGGTTTCGATTTCGGCGATCACGTCACCGGAGGCGACGGAATCGCCTTCCTTCTTCACCCATTTCGACAGCGTCCCTTCTTCCATGGTCGGAGAGAGCGCGGGCATGAGAATATCGATTGGCATCTGTTCTCCCCCCAATCCTAAGCCAGAATGTCCGTGTAGAGTTCCGCGGGATCCGGTTCCGGATCCGTTTGAGCAAACTCGGCACTGTCGGCGACGATGTCACGCACACCCTTGTCGATCGCCTTGAGTTCGTCTTCCGTCGCCCAGCCGTTCTCCAGCAGACGCACCTTGACCTGTTCGATCGGATCATGCTCAGAGCGCATCTTCTGCACTTCGTCCTTGCTGCGATATTTGGCCGGGTCGGACATGGAATGGCCGCGATAACGGTAGGTCAGCATTTCCAGAATGATCGGGCCGTTGCCTTCGCGGGCGAAAGCGAGTGCCCGTTCGGCCGCGGCTTTGACCGCCCGTACGTCCATACCGTCGACCTGGTAGCCTGGGATGTTGAACGATGCACCGCGCTGCGAGAAATCCGACTGTGCCGTGGCCCGGCTGACGGCGGTGCCCATGGCATAGCGGTTGTTCTCGACCACATAGACGACCGGCAGGCGCCACAGCTCGGCCATGTTGAAGCTTTCATAGACCTGGCCCTGGTTGGCGGCGCCGTCACCAAAGAACGCCACCGCCACGCGGCCATCATCCCGGTAGCGGTTTGCAAAGCCCAGACCGGTACCGATCGACACCTGCGATCCGACAATGCCGTGGCCGCCGTAGAAGTTTTTCTCGCGAGAGAACATGTGCATGGAGCCGCCCTTGCCACGCGAGTAACCGCTCTGACGCCCGGTCAACTCCGCCATGACACCGCGTGCAGTCATGCCCATTGCCAGCATATGACCGTGGTCACGATAGCCGGTGATCATCTGGTCACCTTCTTTGAGCGACATCTGAATACCGGTGACGACCGCTTCCTGACCAATATAGAGGTGGCAAAACCCACCAATGAAACCCATGCCATAAAGCTGACCGGCTTTTTCTTCGAAGCGCCGAATCAGCAGCATTTCACGATAGACTTCCAGCTCGTCTTCCTTGCTGAAGTCGGCGATTTCTTTGCCGATGGCAGTTTTCGCGGATTTCGAAGTTTTCGTCGATTTGGATGCGCCGGTACGACGGCCGGTTGACGCTGCGGGCTTGCGCGGGGCCATATAGTCCTCCCAGGAGTTGGTCTGCGCTAAGCTTACGGAAACAGCAAAGCGCTAGCAAGGCCATCGCTGCATAGCTAACTTGATTTTCAATGTGCTGAATTTAAACAATAAAATTGATATTAACTGAATAACAGTTAATACCGTCAGAAGTCGTAGATGATGATCTCGTTGGGGCGCGTCAGGTTCAGAGCCTCCCTCGCCCGTTCATCCAGCATGTCTTTGACCACCGGACCGTTTTGGGGCAGCAGCATCACCTGCTGTTGCAAACGTTTTCGTTCCGCTATGAGCGACTCAAGCCGCACTTCAAGCTCAGCAGCGCGGCGCTCGAATTGCTGCCTGGCATTGAGGCCACGATCTCCATTGATCGAGTGGAAACCAAAATAGCTGATAAATGCGATTGCGAGCACCGGAACGACCAGCCTGCCGGTCTTGCGGATTTTTCGTTGCCTCGTCGACATGCACGCACGCTACATAAAACTCTAGAAGCCGGCTCCGCCAATCCTTCATGCGATCCGGCAAACCCTTTTTGCCGCAACATGTTTAATAACGGGTTATCGGCAAAGCGAATATCTATGATTGAAACTTGGAAACGGCAGCAATACCGATGGTTTCGGGTTGCCTGGGTATATTCATTACTGTATGCGTGGCTTGATGGGATGAGGTGCGCGTGGGAGTCCGTGCGCGACCGATCGACAAAAGAGACAACCATTTAAGCCGGATCGCCGGCCTGCACCTGCCAGAAGAGGGTCACCATGGAACAGACAATTATCGCCTATTATGAAGCGATCCTGCGTCAGACGCCGACACAGTCGCAGATCGACCAGTGGGATGCGTTTCTCACCGAGGCCGACGATCTTGAGGATGCACTTGCGGACTTTGCCCAGGCGTTGTGCCTGCAGGCCGATGAGGTTCGCTCCATCCTGCGGCTCTACCAGGCGGTGTTCGACCGCATGTCCGACAGCGGCGGTCTGACCTTCTGGACCAACCGTTTCCGCGACATCCAGGAAGCCAATCCGGAACTGTCCTACCGCGATGCCCTGATCGAGACGATCTCCCAGTGGCTGGAGTCGGACGAATACATCGCCCGCTTCGGCGACGATCTGTCGGATGAGGACTTCCTGTCGCTCGTCTACCTCAACATCCTCGGCCGCCCGGCCGATCAGGAAGGCTACAACTTCTGGCTGGCCGTCCTGAAGTCGGGTGCGATGAGCCGTGAACAGTTGATTGTCGAGTTCACCGAATCGGACGAGTTCAAGGCGGATGTCGACGATGAGGCCAACGGCCTGCTGAAGGCAGCGGCTGCGATCGACAGCGACACGGCTGTTGACGATCTTCCCTACGAATTCCCGGGCGGCGATCCCTACACGGGCGAGCTCGGCAACGAAGCGCCTGTCGACATCCTGATCGGCACGGATATCGATGAGGATGCCGAGGACGGCGATGAGGTCAATGAAGGCCAGCTGACGGTTGTTGATCCGGATGGTGGCGAGACCTTCACCTGGGAACTGATCGATCCGACCGGCACGTTCGGTCTTGACGATCCGAATGCCCAGCAGCCGAAGATCATCGTTGTGGATGCCAGCGGTCTTGACCACGAGACCGATGACGTGATGACGGTGACGATCCGTGTGACGGACAGCGACGGCAACACCTATGAAGAAGATGTCGACATCGACATCAACGACATCAACGAGGGTCCTTACAATCTGGACCTTTCGAACCTGACGATTGCGGAGCAGGACGGCTCGCTTTCCAATCCTGGCCTGAGCGGCTTTGTTGTCGGCGTACTGACGTCCGACGATGTGGATGATGGCGACACGGCGACCTACACGCTGCTGAGCCAGTCTGTTGCGGGCGCCTTCGAGATCGACGGCGACGAGCTGAAGGTTCTCGATCCTTCTGTGATCGACTCCGAAGCCGGTGTGACGAGCATCGACGTCGAGGTCCAGGTTGAGGATTCCGGCGGCCTGACGCAGGTGAAGACCTTCACCATCGATGTGACGTCGCTGATCGACGAGGATCCGACGAACGTTCTTCCGGAAACGCTGAACGTTGCTGCGACGACGCCTGCCGGCCTGGCGCTGACCAACCTGATTGCCGAGGATCCCGAGAGCGATCCTGACAGCCACACGTTCGTGATCACCAACGATCCGACGGGCGGTGCTTTCGGCATCGACATCACGGGCACGAAGCTTGTTCTTGCCGATCCGACGCTGATCAACTCGACGAACCTTGTCGATGGCGGCCCTGTGGATGAAGACGGTGTGATCAACGGCCTTGTCGTGTTCGACGTCGAAGTCGAGATCACCGACGATGGCGGCAACACGTTCATCGACACGATCAAGGTGACGGTCGACCAGAACGGCCTGATCATTCCGTTCACGGATACGGTTGTCGAGGTTCTCGACGGCTCGAATGGCGATGACGTGTTCACCGCCAATGCGGGTTACGGCCCTGATGCCCCGGTTCCCGGCTTCCAGCAGACAGCCAATGCCGGCGATATTGCCAATGGCGAGGGCGGCGACGACCTGTTCGTCCTGACCAAGCAGGACAACAACTACGGCGATGGCGGTGTTCTCGTATCCGGCGTGACGCTGAACGACATCGAAGGCGTTCTGATCATCAACCGTGATCTGAGCCCGTTCCCGCCGGCTTCGACACTGGGTCTCCTGGAAGAAGTCTGCACGCCGTGCATCAACATGCCCATCATGGCGCCGTTCTTCGATGATCCGGTCATCTTCGAGGCTTCCCTGTCTCCGGATATCGACCAGGTTGCGTTCGGCCAGAGCCTTGGCTCCGTCGGCATCTGGGACCTCCAGGCCGACTTCTGGACGATCGATCCGGCTGATGCCAACGATCTTGGCCCTGTGGTCGATATCTTCGACGTGACGGGCGACTTCGTCTGGGTCGACAGTGACCCGCAGTCGAAAATGGCCGGCGAGGAAATCGACGAGCTCGTGTTCACGGTCGACGAGGTTCTGATCAACGAGCTTCGCATCACCGAGAACGCTTCCGGAAACGAGCCTGGTGGCCCGCGCAGTGAGCAGGTCGGCTCGCTCCGCATTGTTGCTTCCGGTGTTCCGTCCGTGATCGGCAGCATCAACAACGGCTTCCCGGGTGGCCCGCTGCTTCCGCTTTGGGCGGGTGGCTTTGCGCCGGCGTTCGCGCCGACGACCCACACCCTGACCATCGATGTGACGGACCTGACGGGTTCGAGCCCGACATCGGCTGTTGGTGTTGCAGCGGCTGCGGCCAACACGGCAGCGATCGACTTCTTCGCTGGCCAGGTTGACGGCATCGGCGCCGGACTGACAGGCCTTGAAGATGTGGTCATCAACGGTGGTGGTGACGTCTTCCTCGTCTTTGACGAGACCGCCAATGACGTCAACTCGGATGCTCCTGCCGACAGCTTCCCGCTTGAGATCGTCGACGGTGCCGGCAGCGGCTTCTTCTTCTTCGAGGAAGGCGGCTTTGCTGGCGTCTTCATCGACGGTGGCGACGGTTTCGATACCCTCGGTGTCTATCCGGAAGACCTGGAGTTTGGTCAGGGCTGGATCATCAATGTGGAACGTATCAAAATCCTTGAGGACGCCGGTGCTTCTTGGGATACGGTCATCAATCTGGGTGCGGTTCGCGATAACAGCCTGCAGGAAGTCGTTTTCGCCGATGGCGTCGATGGCGATGTTGCCATCTTCAACGTTCCGATCCGTCTTGATGCAGATCAGGATCCCGCCATCTTGTGCGATACATTTGGCAATCCTGGCGTCCAGCTGATCTTCGACCAGTGCTGCAACGACGACGGTAATCTGCCGGACGATTTCGACATCTTCATTGATGCTGAAGGCAGTGCGGAACGCGTTGATACGATCTGGAATGTCGATCCCAACGGCAATACGCAGCGCATCGACAACTTCAATGTGAGGGATATTCAGACCCTGCACATCAGCGTCGTCGATTGTGATCCGAACACGTCCGGGCTGTTTGAAGTCAATCATCTGGCCTCTCAGGACTTTGTGCTCCGGACATTGCTCCTGACCGATGACGGCACGGCGGGTACGACCCGTATCCTGAATGACAACTGGAGATACGATCCGAACACCGCGAGTGGTAGCTTCGGCCAAACCAACCCGTTCGGCCCGGCCAACAGCGCTGCGATTAACCTGGACCTGATCAAGGGCACGGATGGCGTTCGCAATCAGGAACTGCTGGAGTTCGACGGCCCGATGGTATCGGACCTGAAGTTCCTGCCGGTTCTGGAAGACTGGGGTGACGATATCGGCACCACGCGTCCGAACGGCTTCCTCGGCATTGCCACCGATCCGGGCAAGATCGAGGATGAGCTGGTTGTCTCCGATGACGGCGTCACTGCCGACCTGGGCAACGGTGACGACATGATCACGGGCAACCGGATCACCGCTGACGGTGTGACGCCGGGCTTCCTCGGCGAGGACTTCATCCGCCTCAATGGTGGTGACGACCTTGCCTTCGGTGCAGCCGGCAACGACCAGATCGAAGGTGGTACCGGTGACGACGAGATCCACGGTGAAGACGGCGATGATTGCCTGTTCGGCGATGAAGGCGACGACCTGATCCTCGCCGGTTCCGGCAACGACTATGTCGATGGCGGTGCCGATGACGATGTCATCTTCGGTGGCGACGGCCGTGACAACCTTCGCGGTGGCGACGGCGACGATGCCATCTGCGGTGATGACGGCGACGACTGCCTGCACGGCGAAGCCGGCGACGATCTGCTGATCGGCGGCCAGGGCGACGACTTCCTGGATGCCGGTGCCGATGGCACCGACATGCTGGTCGGCGACTATGGCTGTGAGCCTTGCTACGCTCATGTCACCATTCCGGACAGCGATCTTGAAGAGTGCGATATCTTCTCAATCAGCATCGACACGGATGGCGACGGTGTGGTCGACACCACCTTTACGTCTGTTGTCGGCGAGCCTCTCTTCGTCGGTGGCGGCAATGTTGCAGCAGATGAAAACTCCATCGCGGGTGACCTGGCAGATCAGATCCAGGGCTGGATCAACACGGTGGCTGCCGATCCTGAATGCTGGGATGTTTCCTGGGAGAACGGCATCGTGACGATCTGCAAGGTCGGCGATGAGCTGGTGGTCGAGGGAAGCGCTGTTGATGCGGCCATTCCGTCCGAGCACAAGTCGCGTCTGGACGGTCAGATCGGCGAAGGCGACAAATTCACCTTCGACGTCACCTGGGACGATGGCGGCCCGCAGAACCAGACCTACACCTTCACCTACGATCCTGCCGATCTGAGTGGCGATGTGAGTGCCGACGGGATTGTCGACACGGTTCTGGAACTGAAGGCCCTGGCGGAACTGATCGCTGGCGACTTCAACGCCGGAGTCGGCCCGGTTGCGGCTAACGTGGACGGCCTCAACGATGTAGAGGCCCAGGCCTTGAAAGACGCCGGCTTCACGATGGACGTTGACGCCAATGGCGACATCTGCCTGAAGGGTCCGGACGACAAGACCGGCCAGACTCCGGAAGTTACCATCGATGCATCCGATGGCGATCACTTCGAAATTGCAGCCACTTTCGGCCAAGAGTGCATCGACATCGACGAGGGACAGAACTTTCAGGCTGGAGATGTTCTTTCAATAGGCATCGACGATGATGGTGACGGTAACTTTGATTACCTGGATATTGTTACCGTTGCTGACGTTGACGGCATTGTCGGTATCGACGCACGGGATGTGGCGATGCAGGTCAGAGACGTTTTGAACGCTGGTGGTAGCGGCACAGTTGTCACGGCGATTGTCGACCCGAACGATGCAACCAAAGTCATCGTCACGGCTGATGTCGCTGGTACAGGCGGTGATTTTGACATTCTCGGTCCCAATGCGGCTGCCGCTGCACGTATTGTTGCCCGGACGAACGATCTTACAGCTGAGTTCGATGCTGGCGATACGTCCCTGCGTATCACCATTGGTGACGATGACAGCCCGAACACCAGCTACTCGCAGGTCTGGAATACGGATCTCGCGACCTCGCTGGCCGACTTCGTGACCAGCCACGCCGCCAACATCCTGACCAATCATGGACTGGTCGTGCGTGTTAATGGGGGTGGTAACCGTCTCGAGTTTGTCGATCCGGACCAGAACACGGCCGATAGCGGCCTGACTTTCTCGGCCGACATCAACGGTACGGGTGTGGCCCTGGTCGAGGCTGTCGATACAGCCGAAGTTCAGGATCAGATTTGCGCCTGGAATATAGCCATCAATGCCGGCGAGACGCTGGATGTGGTGATCGACGGTCAACTGTTTTCCGTGCCGTTCAATACGGACGCTGACCAGACAATTACCGACTTTGTCACAACTCATGGTGCAGCGCTGGCTCCATACGATCTGACGCCTTCAAACGCTGGAGGCGGTGTTTTGGTGATCACGGATAGTGTTCCGGCCTTGGGTCCGCACATTGTGGACTCGGTCATGGTCAACGGTGGAAACGGTGGTTCGGCAACAGTCAACAACGCCGCGACCTCCAAGACCCTGTTCGATCCAGGCGACCGCATCGAAGTAGTGGTTGCCGAGGACGAACAGCAGGACGACACGCAGTCTCACGACTTCGTCTCGCAGACGCCGGGTACACCGCCGCAGCCGTTCGATCTGGATGTTGTCATCGACGACAAGACCGAACCGGATCAGGACGTCTTCGTTGTCTCGGCCCGGGACAACAGCATGGCGGCCTTTGCCAATGACGGCTACGACAACGACCATCGTCCGAATGAGGACTTCCACGGCCTGCTCGCTGCAGCCGGTCTCGGAACCGGTGACGGCGCTGGTGACAGCGGTGTCGACGGTGTGGTCTACGTCATGGACTTCAACCAGGGTGGCGGTGGCGACGACCTGTCGACCTACCACATCAACGAAGCGTACAGCAAAGTCGACAACACCACGGTCGACGGTCGCTTCTACGATGATCTGCAGGATGCCTTCGGCCTCGATGCCGAGCGGTATCAGGGCGACAAGCTGGCCTTCCGCAAGTCGGATGGTGAGCTTGACGACTGCGGCACCACCTTCAACTACCAGGAAGAGCAGGATCAGGCTGTCGATCGCGACGACTCCGATGCCAATGCGGTGAACGCGTTCAACGCCAACGACGATCTGCGCTACTTCGTCAGTGCCCGCAGCTTCGAGGACGCGCTTCTCGACAATCACGGCCTGATCTGGGGTGTTGATGTTGACCAGGCGATTGTCGACGATGCGATTGCGGATCTTGCCGATGACGGCTTTGCCAACAACAGCGCCGGCGGCATCGCCGACGGTGTCTGGGGCAATGCGACGCAGCTGCTCAACATCATGAATGCTGCTGACGGCGAAAGCTGGCTTCGTGTCTACTACAACGAGGCAGGCACGGATGCCGCACCGGAAGCTGTGATGGAACTTGTCGGTCTGGACGACGTGTCCCAGCTGACCTTCAAGGACATCGTCGGCGCCGACTGCATCGAGGACTGCAACGAGATCAAGACGCCGGAAGACATCTGGCTCACGGTCTGATCTCAACCGTCCATTGAATGAACGAAGAGGGCCCCGGCGAAAGCCGGGGCCCTCTTCGTTTGAGGTCCGACCGGCAACTCACTTTCAAACGCATTCAGCCTTGGAAAGTCGATTTTTCCGCTTCGTCGTCTTGTCGTAGTATATGGATTACTGTATGCGTGAATTGATGGGATAGAGTGCGTGCCCGATTCCGTGCGCGCGTTGAGTGAAAACCAAGAGATTTAATTGCCGGATTGCCGGCCAGTACCTGCCAGAAGAGGGTCACCATGGAACAGACAATTATCGCCTATTATGAAGCGATCCTGCGTCAGACACCGACACAGTCGCAGATCGACCAGTGGGATGCGTTTCTCACCGAGGCCGACGATCTTGAGGATGCACTTGCGGACTTTGCCCAGGCGTTGTGCCTGCAGGCCGATGAGGTTCGCTCCATCCTGCGGCTCTACCAGGCGGTGTTCGACCGCATGTCCGACAGCGGCGGCCTGACCTTCTGGACCAACCGTTTCCGCGACATCCAGGAAGCCAATCCGGAGCTCTCCTACCGCGATGCCCTGATCGAGACGATCTCCCAGTGGCTGGAGTCGGACGAATACATCGCCCGCTTCGGTGACGATCTGTCGGATGAGGACTTCCTGTCGCTTGTCTACCTCAACATCCTCGGCCGCCCGGCCGATCAGGAAGGCTACAACTTCTGGCTGGCCGTCCTGAAGTCGGGTGCGATGAGCCGTGAACAGCTGATTGTCGAGTTCACCGAATCGGACGAGTTCAAGGCGGATGTCGACGATGAGGCCAACGGCCTGCTGAAGGCAGCGGCTGCGATCGACAGCGACACGGCTGTTGACGATCTTCCCTACGAATTCCCGGGCGGCGATCCCTACACGGGCGAGCTCGGCAACGAAGCGCCTGTCGACATCCTGATCGGCACGGATATCGATGAGAATGCCGAGAACGGCGATGAGGTCAATGAAGGCCAGCTGACGGTTGTTGATCCGGATGGTGGTGAGACCTTCACCTGGGAACTGATCGATCCGACCGGCACGTTCGGTCTTGACGATCCGAATGCCCAGCAGCCGAAGATCATCGTTGTGGATGCCAGCGGTCTTGACCACGAGACCGATGACGTGATGACGGTGACGATCCGTGTGACGGACAGCGACGGCAACACCTATGAAGAAGATGTCGACATCGACATCAACGACATCAACGAGGGTCCGTTCAATCTGGACCTTTCGAACCTGACGATTGCCGAGCAGGATGGCTCGCTTTCCAATCCTGGCCTGAGCGGCTTTGTTGTTGGCGTCCTGACGTCCGACGATGTGGATGATGGCGACACGGCGACCTACACGCTGCTGAGCCAGTCCGTTGCGGGCGCCTTCGAGATCGACGGCGACGAGCTGAAGGTTCTCGATCCTTCTGTGATCGATTCCGAAGCCGGTGTGACGAGCATCGACGTCGAGGTCCAGGTTGAGGATTCCGGCGGCCTGACGCAGGTCAAGACCTTCACCATCGATGTGACGTCGCTGATCGACGAGGATCCGACGAACGTTCTTCCGGAAACGCTGAACGTTGCTGCGACGACGCCTGCCGGCCTGGCGCTGACCAACCTGATTGCCGAGGATCCCGAGAGCGATCCTGACAGCCACACGTTCGTGATCACCAACGATCCGACGGGCGGTGCTTTCGGCATCGACATCACGGGCACGAAGCTTGTTCTTGCCGATCCGACGCTGATCAACTCGACGAACCTTGTCGATGGCGGCCCTGTGGATGAAGACGGTGTGATCAACGGCCTTGTCGTATTCGACGTCGAAGTCGAGATCACCGACGATGGCGGCAACACGTTCATCGACACGATCAAGGTGACGGTCGATCAGAACGGCCTGATCATTCCGTTCACGGATACGGTTGTCGAGGTTCTCGACGGCTCGAATGGCGATGACGTGTTCACCGCCAATGCGGGCTATGGCCCGAATGCACCTGTTCCTGGCTTCCAGCAGACGGCCAATGCCGGCGATATCGCCAATGGCGAGGGCGGCGATGACCTGTTCGTTCTGACCAAGCAGGACAACAACTACGGCGACGGCGGTGTTCTAGTATCCGGCGTGACGCTGAACGACATCGAAGGCGTTCTGATCATCAACCGTGATCTGAGCCCGTTCCCGCCGGCTTCGACGCTGGGTCTCCTGAGCGAGGTCTGCACGCCGTGCATCAACATGCCCATCATGGCGCCGTTCTTCGATGATCCGGTCATCTTCGAGGCTTCCCTGTCTCCGGATATCGACCAGGTTGCGTTCGGCCAGAGCCTTGGCTCCGTCGGCATCTGGGACCTCCAGGCCGACTTCTGGACGATCGATCCGGCTGATGCCAACGATCTGGGCCCGGTGGTCGACATCTTCGACGTGACCGGCGACTTCGTCTGGGTCGACAGTGACCCGCAGTCGAAAATGGCCGGCGAGGAAATCGACGAGCTCGTGTTCACGGTCGACGAGGTTCTGATCAACGAGCTTCGCATCACCGAGAACGCTTCCGGAAACGAGCCTGGTGGCCCGCGCAGTGAGCAGGTCGGCTCGCTCCGCATTGTTGCTTCCGGTGTTCCGTCCGTGATCGGCAGCATCAACAACGGCTTCCCGGGTGGCCCGCTGCTTCCGCTTTGGGCGGGTGGCTTTGCGCCGGCGTTCGCGCCGACGACCCACACCCTGACCATCGATGTGACGGACCTGACGGGTTCGAGCCCGACATCGGCTGTTGGTGTTGCAGCGGCTGCGGCCAACACGGCAGCGATCGACTTCTTCGCTGGCCAGGTTGACGGCATCGGCGCCGGACTGACAGGCCTTGAAGATGTGGTCATCAACGGTGGTGGTGACGTCTTCCTCGTCTTTGACGAGACCGCCAATGACGTCAACTCGGATGCTCCTGCCGACAGCTTCCCGCTTGAGATCGTCGACGGTGCCGGCAGCGGCTTCTTCTTCTTCGAGGAAGGCGGCTTTGCTGGCGTCTTCATCGACGGTGGCGACGGTTTCGATACCCTCGGTGTCTATCCGGAAGACCTGGAGTTTGGTCAGGGCTGGATCATCAATGTGGAACGTATCAAAATCCTTGAGGACGCCGGTGCTTCTTGGGATACGGTCATCAATCTGGGTGCGGTTCGCGATAACAGCCTGCAGGAAGTCGTTTTCGCCGATGGCGTCGATGGCGATGTTGCCATCTTCAACGTTCCGATCCGTCTTGATGCAGATCAGGATCCCGCCATCTTGTGCGATACATTTGGCAATCCTGGCGTCCAGCTGATCTTCGACCAGTGCTGCAACGACGACGGTAATCTGCCGGACGATTTCGACATCTTCATTGATGCTGAAGGCAGTGCGGAACGCGTTGATACGATCTGGAATGTCGATCCCAACGGCAATACGCAGCGCATCGACAACTTCAATGTGAGGGATATTCAGACCCTGCACATCAGCGTCGTCGATTGTGATCCGAACACGTCCGGGCTGTTTGAAGTCAATCATCTGGCCTCTCAGGACTTTGTGCTCCGGACATTGCTCCTGACCGATGACGGCACGGCGGGTACGACCCGTATCCTGAATGACAACTGGAGATACGATCCGATCACGGCAGCTGGAAGTTTTGCCCAAACCAACCCGTTCGGCCCGGCCAACAGCGCTGCGATTAACCTGGACCTGATCAAGGGCACGGATGGCGTTCGCAATCAGGAACTGCTGGAGTTCGACGGCCCGATGGTATCGGACCTGAAGTTCCTGCCGGTTCTGGAAGACTGGGGTGACGATATCGGCACCACGCGTCCGAACGGCTTCCTCGGCATTGCCACCGATCCGGGCAAGATCGAGGATGAGCTGGTTGTCTCCGATGACGGCGTCACTGCCGACCTGGGCAACGGTGACGACATGATCACGGGCAACCGGATCACCGCTGACGGTGTGACGCCGGGCTTCCTCGGCGAGGACTTCATCCGCCTCAATGGTGGTGACGACCTTGCCTTCGGTGCAGCCGGCAACGACCAGATCGAAGGTGGTACCGGTGACGACGAGATCCACGGTGAAGACGGCGATGATTGCCTGTTCGGCGATGAAGGCGACGACCTGATCCTCGCCGGTTCCGGCAACGACTATGTCGATGGCGGTGCCGATGACGATGTCATCTTCGGTGGCGACGGCCGTGACAACCTTCGCGGTGGCGACGGCGACGATGCCATCTGCGGTGATGACGGCGACGACTGCCTGCACGGCGAAGCCGGCGACGATCTGCTGATCGGCGGCCAGGGCGACGACTTCCTGGATGCCGGTGCCGATGGCACCGACATGCTGGTCGGCGACTATGGCTGTGAGCCTTGCTACGCTCATGTCACCATTCCGGACAGCGATCTTGAAGAGTGCGATATCTTCTCGATCAGCATCGACACGGATGGCGACGGTATCGTCGACATGACCTTCACCACGGAAGTCGGAATCGGTACCGCATTCGGCGGCGGCGACGTTGCTGCTGACGATGACGCTATCGCGGCCGATCTGGCAGCTCGTATCCAGGACTGGATCGACAACTCAGCTGCCGATCCTGAATGCTGGGATGTTTCCTGGGAGAACGGCATCGTGACGATCTGCAAGGTCGGCGATGAGCTGGTGGTCGAGGGAAGCGCTGTTGATGCAGCCATTCCGTCCGAGCACAAGTCGCGTCTCGACGGCCAGATCGGCGAAGGCGACCTGTTCACCTTCGACATCACCTGGGACGATGGCGGTCCGCAGAACCAGACCTACACCTTCACCTACGATCCTGCCGATCTGGGTGGTGACGTCAGTGCCGACGGCATTGTCGACACGGTTCTGGAACTGAAGGCCCTGGCGGAACTGATCGCCGGTGACTTCAACGCTGGAAGCGACGCTGTTGCAGCCAACGTTGATGGAGCCAACGATGCAGCCGCCCAGGCGCTGAAGCTTGCTGGCTTCACGATGGACGTCGACGCCAATGGCGACATCTGCCTGAAGGGTCCGGACGACAAGACCGGTCAGACCCCGACGGTTGACATTGCGGCCGCTGACGGTGCCTTCGATGAGATCCTCGCCACGTTCGGCCAGGAATGCATCGACATCGATGATGGTCAGACCTTCCAGGAAGGTGATGTCGTTTCGATTGCCTACGATTGGGACCTGGATGGTTTTGCTAACCTTTGGGAGCACATCACCGTTGCGGATGTTGACGGCATTGCCGGTATTGACGCCCGGGATGTCGCGCAGCAGCTGAGGGATGCGATCAACGGCGGCGCCTCTGGCACCGAAGTCACTGCTGTCCTGGATGGCGGTGACCCGACGAAGATCATCGTTACGGCAGATGTTGCGGGCGTTACAGGAGATTTCGATATTCTCGGCGTCGGAGCAACGGCAGCGGCTCGTGTGGTTGCCCGGACCAATGATCTTGATGGTGAGTTCGATGTCGCTGATGCGTCTCTGCGCATCACCATCGGTGACGACGACAGCCCGAACACCAGCTACTCGCAGGTATGGACCGGTCCTACTCTTACGGACTCGTTGGATGACTTCGTGACCAGCCATGCCGCGGATATCCTGACCAACCATGGTCTGGTGGTACGCGTCAACGCAGGTGGCGATCGTCTTGAGTTCGTCGATCCGGACCAGAATACGGCCGACAGCGGCCTGACCTTCTCGGCCGACATCAACGGCACAGGCGTTGCTCTGGTAGAGCTTGTCGATGCCGCCGAGATCCAGGATCAGATCTGTGAGTTCGACCTGACCGGTCAAATCGCCGGTGGTGAGACGCTGCAGGTGACGATTCTTGGTTCGCTGTACGAAGAAGTGTTCGATACGGACGTCGCAACCACCATCGACAACTTCATTGCAAGCCATTCGGCTATTCTCGGCGCAGTCGAGGTGACCCGGGCCGGTGATACCATGATCTTCACCGAAGATGGTCCATCGTTCTGGACCGGTAGCGCACCGGTCGTGCAAATCGACGGTGGCGTTCCGCTGATCGCGACGGTTGACGACAAGACGGACTATGTTCCGGGCGATCTTGTCGAACAGGTTGTTGCCGAGGACTCGGAAGATGACGATACGCAGTCCCACGACTTCGTCTCGCAGACGCCGGGTACACCGCCGCAGCCGTTCGATCTGGATGTTGTCATCGACGACAAGACCGAACCGGATCAGGACGTCTTCGTTGTCTCGGCCCGGGACAACAGCATGGCGGCCTTTGCCAATGACGGCTACGACAACGACCATCGTCCGAATGAGGACTTCCACGGCCTGCTCGCTGCAGCCGGTCTCGGAACCGGTGACGGCGCTGGTGACAGCGGTGTCGACGGTGTGGTCTACGTCATGGACTTCAACCAGGGTGGCGGTGGCGACGACCTGTCGACCTACCACATCAACGAAGCGTACAGCAAAGTCGACAACACCACGGTCGACGGTCGCTTCTACGATGATCTGCAGGATGCCTTCGGCCTCGATGCCGAGCGGTATCAGGGCGACAAGCTGGCCTTCCGCAAGTCGGATGGTGAGCTTGACGACTGCGGCACCACCTTCAACTACCAGGAAGAGCAGGATCAGGCTGTCGATCGCGACGACTCCGATGCCAATGCGGTGAACGCGTTCAACGCCAACGACGATCTGCGCTACTTCGTCAGTGCCCGCAGCTTCGAGGACGCGCTTCTCGACAATCACGGCCTGATCTGGGGTGTTGATGTTGACCAGGCGATTGTCGACGATGCGATTGCGGATCTTGCCGATGACGGCTTTGCCAACAACAGCGCCGGCGGCATCGCCGACGGTGTCTGGGGCAATGCGACGCAGCTGCTCAACATCATGAATGCTGCTGACGGCGAAAGCTGGCTTCGTGTCTACTACAACGAGGCAGGCACGGATGCCGCACCGGAAGCTGTGATGGAACTTGTCGGTCTGGACGACGTGTCCCAGCTGACCTTCAAGGACATCGTCGGCGCCGACTGCATCGAGGACTGCAACGAGATCAAGACGCCGGAAGACATCTGGCTCACGGTCTGATCTCAACCGTCCATTGAATGAAAAGAGGGCCCCGGCGAAAGCCGGGGCCCTCTTCATTTTGTAACCTTGTAAAGGTTGTCGGTGCGCCTTGCCGGCTTCAGCGGGCGCTTCGCCGTTAGGCCTTAAGAATTCTCCTACCCGCATATTGAGCCTGAGATCCAAGTTCTTCGGCTATACGGATAAGCTGATTGTATTTGGCCAGCCGATCGGAGCGAGCCAGGGAGCCGGTCTTGATTTGCCCGCAATTGGTCGCGACCGCCAGGTCGGCGATTGTGGCGTCTTCGGTCTCGCCAGAGCGGTGCGAAATGACCGCCGTATAGTTTGCCTTGTGGGCTGTCTCCACCGCATCCAGGGTCTCGCTCAGCGAGCCAATCTGGTTGACTTTCACCAAAATGGAATTGGCCACGCCCATCTTGATGCCATCGCGCAGGCGCGCAGAGTTGGTGACAAACAGATCATCACCAACCAATTGGCACTTGGATCCGACCAGATCGGTCAGCGTTTTCCAGCCATCCCAATCGTCCTCTGCCATGCCATCCTCGATGGAGATGATCGGGTACTTTCCGACCAGTTCCGCAAGATATTCGGCCATGGCGCCGGGCTCCAGCGTGCGCCCCTCACCTTCCAGGACATAATTACCGTCTTTGAAGAATTCCGTGGAGGCACAGTCGAGGGCGAGGCACATATCGTCGCCCGGCTTGTAACCCGCTTTCTCCATCGACTGCATGACGAAATCGAGCGCTGCCGGTGCGCTGGCCAGACCGGGTGCAAAGCCGCCCTCATCACCCACATTGGTATTGTGGCCTTCCGCCGCAAGTTCTTTCTTCAGCGTATGGAAGACCTCCGATCCCATGCGAACGGCCTCGCCAATGGTATCGGCTCCGACCGGCATGATCATGAATTCCTGAAAATCAATCGGGTTATCGGCGTGCTCGCCACCGTTGATGATGTTCATCATCGGAACCGGCATGACGTGGGCGTTGGGTCCGCCGATATAGCGGTAGAGCGGCAAGCCGGCAGCATCAGCGGCTGCCTTGGCAACAGCAAGCGACACACCCAGAATCGCGTTCGCTCCAAATTTGCCCTTGTTCTGGGTGCCATCAAGCTCGATCATCGTCTTGTCGATAAGGATCTGGTTCTCGGCGTCCAGGTCCGCCAGAGCTTCCAGGATCGGACCGTTGACCGCCTCCACAGCCTGCTGCACGCCTTTGCCCAGATAGCGTTCACCGCCATCCCTGAGCTCCACGGCTTCGTGCGCGCCGGTTGAAGCGCCTGATGGGACGGCGGCCCGGCCGAAGGAGCCGTCTTCGAGCATTACGTCGACCTCGACGGTCGGGTTGCCGCGGCTGTCCAGGATTTCACGTCCGATAATGTCGACGATAGCGGTCATTTCAATCGATCCTTTGGTGCAGAAATGGGTGGGTTGCGGCTGTTTTAGGCAACACCGCACAAAACGCAATGACCTGACCGCCGCAATTTGGAAGAGTCCAAGGAATCAGGCCGCATCGAAAGCGATCGCAGCACCTTGCCCCGGTGCAGCCGGGACGACGATGCGTTCTCCAATCCGCTCGAAAGCGATCTCAGCATCTGCCAGCAGGTCTGGCAGGGATTGAAGCGACGAGGTGGCGACCACAATCACGCGCAATCGCAACCCCCGCGCATGGGTCCCGCCCTCAAGCCCGAAAAATCCCTTGAGGCCTGCTGCGTTGAGAACGGCGATATCGGCATTGGATGACATTATTTCCAGGCCGAACGAATGCGCGTTGACCTCGCGCTGCTGGACAATTTCCTGCATCAAATATTGGAAATCGCTCGGATTTGTTTCCGACATCACGATCTGTCGAATTCCGATCACACCGTTGGCATGAGTCTCCAGTCGAGTCCGATCCACATTCAGAGCCTGCAATCGCTGGCAGGTGAAAAAGAACACGTCGGGCGCTCGAAGATCGGCCGCAAATGCGAGTTCGAAACTGGCTTCCGCAGTCCCGCCATCCGGCTTTTGATAGTTTCGCGAGAATGTCAGGTTGTCGCCTGCACTGATCCCTGCGTCACCAAACTGCCGGTGATCGTTTTCTGCGTCATCCGACGCCATGACAAGGGCAGATATTCCCTCATCACCACGACGAAATCGGTAAGCAAGATCACGCTGAACAAAGACATTGCCCTGCTTCGCAGCTTCTTCATATTTGTCGCGCTCGCCGACCATCAGGGGCTCAAGATAGGTGCCATCGGCAAAAAAGACGCAGGCATTCCTGGTCCCGAACGGATGCTGTGCGTCCGGAGCCACTGTAAACCCGAGATCTGACAACCGCCGGCGAGCGAGCGTCAGTTCCGCCGTCGGCAAGACCAGATGGTCAACGCGCCGAATGGATGCTTTCTGTACTGGTGCCATAGTTGCGATTTGCCCGAGTTCTACCGTCATTGCAAGCCGGGTTGGTCCGACGGCCGGTCCCCTGCCCGCTCAATGGCAAATCTGCAGTGAGCCACAAGCTCCTCCAAAAGCCGTTCCTGTGCGTCGGAATCGGTTTCGAGCAGCAGGACATTCGTCATGACCGTCAAAATGTTGGCGATGATGGTGCGGGCCACCATCTCTTCACTCTCGCTGAGGTCAGGAACCCAGGTGAAGAGAAACAGTCTGATCAGATGGCCAATGAAGTCCTCTGTCTTCACCTCCGTATGCCGGGTCGTCTTGAACGAATAGGAAAAGTTGAGCAATGCAATGTAGCCCGGATGTTCATGTGCCTTGCGTACGAAGCTGCGGATGATGCGGTCGATAGACCGACTGTCCAGCAGGTCCAGTTCGGCGACCTCGGCAGTCAACTCTGTGGCCAGCCTCGACAACATGCGATCGTGAGCTGCGATAAGAAGGTCGTCGCGATCGTCGAAATACTGGTAGATCGTACCAACTGCGATACCCATCTTTTCTGAAACCTGCGTGGTGGTCACGCAATCCGTGCCTGTCTCGACCACAAGACTCTCGACAGCATCCAGGATTTGCTCAACACGCTCCATGGAGCGCTTCTGCATCGGCTTTCGGCGGGAGTCTCGCGCGTTCATCAGATCAGGCGGCCCATGCGGCCGTTACTCGGCATTTCGGCCAATCGTTCGCTCCAGAGCAAAGCGACAGTGGGCGATCATCTCAGTCAAATACCGCTCCTGAAGGTTCGGATCGTCCTCCAGCAAAACAAGATCGGTCATCACCGACAGGAGATTGACCGCAATCGTGCGCGAAATCCTCGCTTCCGCTTCGCTCACATGCGGTGCCCTGGTGGTTATGAAATGGCTGATGATCTTGCCGACAAAAGCGTCGATATTCGCGCCGCTGTGCTCAAGCGATTGGTTGGCATGGGCAAATTTCAGCAGGGACAGGTAACCCGGGTTCGACTTTGCCGTCTGGACATAGAGCCGAATGAGCACTTCCACAGAATCCTCGCGCTTCGGGTCCACCCGAGTGGCAGCTTCGGCCACGCCCTCGGCCATGCGCTCCAGCATACGGTCGTGGGCAGCCATCAGGAGGTCTGTGCGATTTGAATAGTACTGGTAGATGGTCCCTACCGCGAAACCGGTTTGCTCTGCGATTTGGGTCGTGGTGATGGAATCCGAGCCCTGCACAACCACCAGTGCTTCCACGGCATCGAGAATACTCTCTACTTTCTGGATTGCCCGCTTTTGCCGCGGCCGCCGCCTTGTATCGGGTGCATTCATTCCACTTTCCTCGACAATGGATGGCGCCAGCCGGTCAGCCAGATCCTACAATAATTCAGATTTCAGATTCGGTGGATCAAATGAATATGAAGCTGTTTCATGTTTGTTGCGCTCGGCGACAAGCGGTGTTAGTCTTTTTGCCAGAATCTGGAGAAGAAATCCAACAATGGAGTTTCTCCGGATCTCAGAACCGAGTCGGCTGGGGGCGGCCGCAAGGTTTTGGGTGTTTGGCCGGGGGCGGCCAATCTGCGCTTTTGTCGGCGTTGACATGGAGTATTTGTATCGGCGTTTTTCAGGCCTCAATCATCGGAAACCGATGGGCAATTTTCATCAAATTGCCGGCTTGATCATAGGATCGGACACGTTCCCGTCCACGAGAGATACGACAAGCAACGCCGGCAAAAGCGCACTTTTTTTCCAGAGCATGAAAATCATTGGCCGCGCTACGCCGGCCTAAACCAGCCTGGATCGCTCCAGTGCGGCTTCAATGAAGGACGCAAAAAGCGGGTGCGGTTCCAGCGGACGAGACTTCAACTCTGGATGATATTGCACACCGATAAACCAGGGATGGTCTTTGTATTCAATGGTTTCCGGCAGAACGCCGTCCGGCGACATTCCGGAAAAGACCAGTCCGTGTTCGGACAACGCATCCATATACTCGTGATTGACCTCGAAGCGGTGTCGGTGTCGTTCTGAGATTTCCGTGGTGCCGTAGATGTTCGCAATGCGGGTCTCTGGCTTGAGCAGAGCGGTGTAGGCGCCAAGCCTCATGGTCCCGCCGAGGTCGCCTGACTTCGAACGCTTCTCCAGCATGTTGCCCTTGAGCCATTCGGTCATCAATCCAACAACCGGCTCCGAAGTCTCACCGAATTCCGTCGACGAAGCCTTTTCCAGCCCGGCCAGCGAACGAGCTGCCTCCAAAACCGCCATCTGCATTCCAAAGCAGATACCGAAATAAGGCACCTGCCGTTCACGCGCAAAGCGTGCTGCAAAGATCTTGCCCTCCGCCCCGCGTTCACCGAAGCCACCTGGAACCAGAATTCCGTTGACCTTTTCCAACCAAGGCGCCGGATCTTCCTTCTCAAAGATTTCGGACTCGATCCATTCGAGATTCACTTTGACGCGGTTGGCAATGCCGCCATGGTGCAGCGCTTCGATCAGCGATTTGTAGGCGTCCTTAAGGCCGGTATACTTGCCGACGACCGCAATCGTTACCTCGCCTTCTGGTGTCCTTATCCGATCGGCCACACGCTCCCAGGCTTCCATCCTGGGCGCCGGTGCCGGATCGATACCAAAGGCAGCCAGAACCTCGTCGTCCAACCCCTCGCGGTGATAGGAAATCGGCACGTCGTAAATGTTGTCTACATCCAGCGCCTGGATGACAGCGGATGAACGCACATTGCAGAAGAGCGAGAGTTTGCGGCGCTCCTCTTCCGGGATCGCCCGGTCCGCGCGGACCAGCAGGATGTCGGGTGCAATCCCCACCGACTGCAGTTCCTTGACGGAGTGTTGCGTCGGTTTGGTTTTCAGCTCGCCGGCCGCGGGAATCCACGGCATCAGCGTCAGATGGATATAGACCGCCGATCCGCGCGGCAGATCGTTGCCCAATTGACGGATCGCCTCCAGAAACGGCATGGCCTCGATATCGCCCACCGTGCCACCGATCTCACATAGAACAAAGTCGTACTCGTCGTTTCCGTCAAGCACGAAGTCCTTGATTTCGTTGGTTACGTGCGGGATGACCTGGACCGTCGCGCCCAGATAGTCGCCGCGCCGCTCCTTGTCGATGATGTTCTTGTAAATGCGGCCGGTGGTGATGTTGTCCGACATCACGGCAGAACGGCCGGTAAACCGCTCGTAATGGCCAAGATCAAGGTCCGTCTCGGCACCGTCGTCGGTGACGAAGACCTCACCGTGCTGGTAAGGGCTCATGGTCCCCGGATCGACATTCAAATAAGGGTCGAGTTTGCGAAGCCGCACCCGATACCCACGAGCCTGTAGCAGCGCGCCGAGCGCCGCCGATGCGATGCCTTTTCCGAGAGAGGAAACCACGCCGCCAGTGATGAAAACATATCGCGCCATGGGCTTATTCCGTTACTCTCTTGTGACCGATTACGCCACCCCAAAAGCCGGCCCAATGCCGAAATTTTTTCGTTGGTTCACAGAAAGGATGCGTGACACAAAAAAGCCGGGGCTATCGCCTGCCCCGGCTCGCTGTGTCGTTTCGGAAGGTCTACTCGCTGGTCGGAACCTGCGAACCGCCTGACGAACCTGATGACGCCGGAGCGCTGTCCGAACCCTGGGTCGGGATTTCGCCGGAGTTTGATGATCCGCCGAGCTGATCGAGAATGGACTCGCCTTGACTTGGCGTCGTCTGCTCGATGCGCTCGAGAATGTCCGTCGGGCGAGCTTCATATCGGGCCAGAATGCCAAGCGCGATCGAGGTCGCAAAGAAAGCGGCTGCCAGGATACCGGTCGTCCGCGTGAGCGCATCGGCTGCACCGCGGGCCGACATCATTCCGCCGGATCCGCCGCCAATGCCCAGGGCGCCGCCCTCGGAGCGTTGCAGCAGCACGACGCCGACCAAGGCGACCACGATCATGAGATGAATGACGATTAAAACCGTTTGCATTGAATGGTTCCTGCCGGAAAGGCGAAATTTGCAGAATTCGCGGCTGTTTACACGAGGCCGTTGCTCTTTCCAACCCCATTAAACCGGGCTGCGACGAACCGCCGGGCTCAGATTTGCTATCGATATGTTGCACAGATGGCGAGGAAGTCCTCAGCTTTCAAGCTTGCACCTCCGATAAGCGCGCCATCCACATTGCTGATAGCCATCAATTCCGCGGCGTTTCCAGGCTTGACTGAGCCGCCATACAGCAAACGCATCGATGCCCCGCCGGCGCCGAGACGATCCTCAAGCTTGCGCCGCATGAAAGCGTGGGCTTCCTCCACATCGGCCGCGGTTGGGGTCAAGCCAGTACCAATCGCCCAAACCGGCTCATAGGCGATCACCGTGTTTTGATCGTTGGCGCCATCGGGCACGGAACCGGCCAACTGCCGTTCAAGGACTTCCAGTGTCTTTCCCGATTGCCGCTCGGCCTCGGTTTCGCCGATGCAGACAATTGCGACAAGGTTTTCGCCATGCACGGCCTCGGCCTTGGCCCGAACCAGTGCGTCGGTTTCGCCGTGATCGGTGCGACGTTCGGAATGACCAACAATCACGTGAGAGGCTGCCGCGTCACGCATCATCGCCGCCGAGATATCGCCCGTATGCGCACCCGATTGGGCCGTATGGCAGTCCTGGGCACCAATCTTGAGATGTGTATCCTGCACAGCGGCTGACGCCAGGTAAATCAGCGTCGCGGGCGGACAGATCAGCGCTTCGATTTTCGATCCCAGGGACTCATCGATGCCAGATGCGATCGCAGATATCTCCTGTATAGAAGACCGGTGTCCGTTCATTTTCCAGTTGCCCGCAACCAGCGGCTTGATTCCAGGTGTCATGACCTCTCCCTTCGGCTGCGCAACGCTGTAACAAATCCGCACGATAAATCAATCGTGTGAGCGTGCTTGCAGCCTTGCGGGCGACGCAATCGATGCTTAAAACACCTGCCGAAATGGAATTATGGCTCCACCAATGCTGCGGAGCCGCGCAAGGATACAAAACCCGATGCTCGACGCTCTTCGCAACAGCGCCAAATCCTGGGTCGCAAAGGCCCTTCTCGGATTGCTCGTACTGTCCTTCGGTGTCTGGGGGATCAGCGGGACGATATTCCAGGGTGTCGGCGATACGGTAGTATCCGTCGGCGAAACCCGGGTCACACCAATCGAATACCGTCTGGCCTACGATCGACAGATTGCCATCCTGTCCCGCAGTTTCGGCAGACGCCTCTCGACGGAACAGGCCAGAGCACTGGGCGTTCAGAACCAGGTGCTGGGCCAAGTGGTTTCCAATGCAGCCCTGGACGAACAGTCGCGGCGCATGAATCTGGGACTGTCGGAAGGCCGGTTGGCCAACATCATTGCCGATGACCCGGCCTTTCGCGGAATCAACGGCCGCTTTGACCGCAATGTCTTTGCCAGCCTGTTGCGCAATGTCGGAATGACCGAGGAAGACTATATCGTCAGTCAGCAAAGCGCCGCCATTCGGTCACAGATCGTCGAGGCCATCGCAGACGGCTATGAAGCGCCTCAAACTGTCATGCGCGCAATCAACGAGTTCAACAATGAATCACGCACGTTCGATTACATCGTCTTGAATGCGGATGTGGTGGATGCGGTGCCGGATCCAACCGACGAAGAGCTGAAAACCTATTTCGATGCCAACAAAGCCGTTTATCGGGCGCCGGAGTATCGAAAGATTTCCTATGTTCGGTTGCTCGCCAACGACATCACCGATACGGAATCGATAGATGACACGGCGGTTCGAGCGGATTATGAGTCGCGGATCGAACGGTACACAACTCCCGAACAACGCACGATCGAGCAGTTGAGTTTTGCCGATGCCGACGCTGCCAGATCGGCAGCCGACAAGCTCGCCGCGGGCACCAGTTTCGAGGACCTGGTGGCCGAAGAGGGCAAAACCATGTCCGATGTCAGTCTCGGCACCTTCGAACAAGATGCAGTTCCCGACAAGGCGATCGCTGACGCCGCATTCGGGATCCTGTCGGCCGGCGGCACCAGCGGCGTGGTCGAAGGCACCTTCGGGCCGGTCATCGTCCGCGTTTCCCAGATCGAGCCGGAAAACACCCGAAGCTTCGATGAGGTCAAGGAAGAGATCCGCAACGAACTGGCTCTCGTTGAGGCAGAAACCGTGCTTCTTGACGTCCATGACGCCTACGAGGATGCCCGTGCGGGCGGAGACACGCTTGAAGAAGCTGCCAGGAAGCAACGGCTCACACCCGTTGTTATCGAATCCGTTGACCGCACTGCGCAGACGCCAGAGGGCGAAATCCTGCGCGATCTACCGCAGTCTCAGGAACTTCTTGCTCAAGCTTTCAATACGGAGATCGGTGTCGAGTCGGCGCCGATCAATATTGGCGCCGAAGGCTTCTTGTGGTTCGAAGTCCTTGACATCATCCCAGATCGAGATCGCACCCTCGACGAAGTCAAGGACAGAGTGACGCAAGACTGGAAAGCCGAACAGACGGCCGACAAGCTCGGTGCTTTTGCCACGGAACTAAAAGCTCGGTTGGATGGCGGAGAAGAATTGTCGGCCGTTGCTGCCGAGCTGGGCATTCCGACCGAAACGAAATACGACATCAAGCGCACCGACCAGGATGCCGTTCTTGGATCGGCCGCCGTCAACGCCGCGTTCGGCGGTCCGGAGGGTCTGGTTGCTGTCGCCAACGACGCCGGCAATCAGTCCAAGATCCTGATGAAAGTCAACCAGGTGACGACGCCTGATGCTTCCGGCAGCGAGACGGAAGGGCTTTCCACCACCGTGTCGCGTCGAATGGGAGATGATTTGCTCAATCAGATGGTTGGCCTGATGCAGACCGAATTCGGCGTAGCCTATAATCCCACGGCGGCGGAGCTCGCTTTGAGCCAGGGTCATTGACGCGAGAGACGCTGACCGATGTCCGAACTGAAAGACTACATCTCCATCGCGGCCAGCGGACAACATCTGACAGTTGACCAGGCCCGCGAGGCCTTCAACATCATGATGTCGGGCGAAGCCACGGCCGCTCAAATCGGCGGCTTCCTCATGGCTTTGCGCGTGCGCGGTGAAAGTGTTGCCGAAATCACCGGCGCCGTCAGCACGATGCGCGACAAGATGCTGCCGGTGTCAGCGCCCGATCATGCCGTCGATATCGTCGGTACTGGAGGCGATGCTTCCGGGTCATACAATGTTTCGACTTGTGCTGCGATTGTTGCCACAGGAGCAGGCCTGACGGTCGCAAAGCACGGCAATCGTGCACTGACATCCAAGTCGGGCGCAGCCGACACGCTCGTGGCGCTGGGGGTCAACCTCAATCTCGGGCCCGAAGGCATTGCCGCCTGCATTGATGAAGCCGGAATCGGTTTCATGTTTGCACCCGGACATCATGCCGCCATGCGCCATGTCGGACCGGCTCGCGTCGAACTTGGTACACGCACGATTTTCAATCTTTTGGGACCTCTGTCGAACCCTGCCAGCGTCAAACGGCAACTCCTTGGCGTGTTCGACCCATCATGGATCGAAACGCTAGCCCACGTCATGCGCGATCTGGGATCCGAGACAGTCTGGGTGGTTCACGGCGACGGTCTCGATGAAATGACCACGACGGGGGTCACACACGTAGCCGCGCTCGAGAACGGCCAAATCCGAACCTTCGACCTGACGCCAGAGGAACTTGGCCTGGAGCGTGTTGACATCAGCCAGCTGAAAGGCGGTGACGCCGCCCACAATGCCAAGGCGTTGATGGATGTGCTGAAGGGAAGCAAGAACCCCTACCGAAATATCGTCCTTCTCAATACCGGCGCTTCATTGGTGATCGGTGGTCTTGCTCAAGACATTCGTGAAGGCATGGAACTGGCTTCCCGGTCAATCGACGATGGGGCGGCTCTTGCCGCACTCGAAGCTCTGGTACGCGTTTCCAACGCCCATGCGGAGGAAAAGCCCAAGCCATGACCGACATCCTTGAAAAGATCGAGGCCTACAAGCGCGAGGAGATCGCCGCGGCAAAATCCGCCAGACCACTGGCCGAATTGAAAGCTGCGTTGGCGGATGTTGAAGCGCCGAGAGGGTTTCATGCTGCTCTTAACGGACAAGAGGATCAGAATCGTTTCGGCCTCGTGGCCGAGATCAAGAAGGCAAGCCCGTCTAAGGGCCTGATCCGAGAAGACTTCGACCCACCGGCTCTGGCCAAGGCTTACGAAGCCGGAGGCGCAGCCTGTCTATCCGTACTTACCGATACGCCGTCATTCCAGGGCGCACCCGATTTCCTGACCGCAGCTCGGGCGGCGACCACCCTGCCCGCCTTGCGCAAGGACTTCATGTTCGAGCCGTATCAGGTCTATGAAGCACGCGCCTGGGGTGCGGACGCGATCCTGATCATCATGGCCTCGCTTAGCGACGATGACGCGAAGGCGCTCGAAGACACTGCCTTTGAACTCGGAATGGATGCGCTGATCGAGGTGCACGACGAAGCTGAAATGGAACGAGCGCTGGGTCTTGAGTCGAAACTGCTGGGTGTCAACAATCGCAACCTGCGCACCTTCGATGTCAGCCTTTCGACAAGCGAGCGTTTGGCGACAATGGTACCGGACGATCGGTTGCTGGTGGGTGAAAGCGGTATCTTCACCCATGAAGATTGTCAGCGGCTGGCACGCTCCGGCATTCGCTCCTTCCTCGTTGGTGAGAGTCTCATGCGCCAGGACGATGTCGAAGCAGCGGCCCGTCTTCTGTTGAACGGCTCATCCGCGAGAGCTGGTTGATGACCGGCGACAACAGTCTGACCCATATCGGCGAAGATGGTGCTGCCAACATGGTGGATGTTGGCGACAAGTCTGAAACGCAACGCATTGCGGTTGCCGAGGGCTGGGTTCGGATGCAGCGTGAGACGTTGCAGATGATCCGCGGTGGAGACGCCAAGAAGGGTGACGTCATCGGAACGGCGCGGCTGGCCGGGATCATGGCGGCGAAACAGACATCCAACCTCATCCCCTTGTGCCATCCGCTGATGCTGACCAAGGTTTCGGTTCACATCGAAGAAGATGAAGGGCTTCCCGGCCTGCGCGTCGAGGCAATGGCCAAGTTGACCGGGAAAACTGGGGTGGAGATGGAGGCGTTGACCGCGGTCTCCGTTACCTGCCTGACCATCTATGACATGGCCAAGGCCGTCGACAAGGCCATGGAGATCCGTGATATCCGGCTTGTTTCCAAATCGGGAGGCAAGTCGGGCGATTGGAACCGGCCGCCGTCGACGGGAGCCTGATCATGGCTTTGCTTCCGGTTGATGAGGCCCGCAAACGAATTCTGGACGGCGTTATGCCGGTCAGTGAAAGCGAGGAGATTTCGCTGACGGATGCCATCAATCGCGTCCTTTCCAAAGATATCGCTGCCAGCCGCTCCCAACCGCCCTTTGCCTCCTCCGCCATGGACGGATACGCTGTCCGGGCAGCCGATCTTCACGATACACCCGCCGAGTTCGACGTTGTTGGCGAGGCACCCGCTGGTCATGGGTATGCCGGTGCAGTGTCGAGCGGACAAGCGGTCCGCATTTTCACCGGCGCGCCCGTGCCGGAAGGTGCTGATACCATCGTAATCCAGGAGGATGTCGAGCCGCTTGATCAAAGACGCGTGCGCGTCAACCAGCCTGTTGCGGAAGGTGCCTATGTCCGACCGTTGGGTCTGGATTTTGCCGAGGGTGACCAGGTCCTGCGAGCCGGGGACCGATTGGATGCCGGCAGGATCACCGTTGCCGCCGCGATGAACCAAGCTTCCCTGCCCGTCCGGCGACTGCCGAGAGTGGCTGTGCTGGCAACCGGAGACGAGCTCGTTCCCCCAGGGGCTCAACCCGCAGCGGATCAGATCATTGCTTCGAACAGTTTTGGAGTGCGTGCCATTGCCGAGGCGGCAGGAGCCGCGGTGATTGATCTTGGCATCGCTCGGGACCGCCGGACGGAAATTGAAGCGTCAGTCAACGAGGCGCTTGACGCGCGGGTCGATGTGCTGGTGACGCTGGGTGGCGCCTCCGTCGGCGACCATGACCTGGTGCAGGAAACGCTACAGGCCCGCGGCATGGTTCTGGATTTCTGGCGCATTGCCATGCGTCCCGGCAAGCCGCTGATGTACGGACGTCTTGAGGACCTTCATGTGCTCGGATTGCCCGGCAATCCGGTTTCAAGCCTCGTATGTTCACACCTGTTCCTGCGCCCGCTCCTGGCCACGCTCTCCGGCACGCAAGAAGACATGCCGGTTCACCCGGCTCGGCTTGGCGGAGATCTGCGCGAAAACGATCAACGTCAGGATTATCTCAGAGCTCGGCTGACCCGGCAGGCGGACGGAACACTGGTTGCGACAGCGTTCGAAAAACAGGATTCATCGATGATGCGCATATTCGCCGAATCCGACTGCCTCATCATTCGTCCGCCCTTTGCGGAACCCGCAACCAAGGGAGATCCCTGTCGGATACTGATGCTGCGCGAGGTGGTGTGACGGACGCTGGCCAGAGCAAACTTATCGCTCTTTGCTCTACACTTCGTCGAAATCGAGCACGACCTTGCCGGTAAGCGGCCGCGCTTGACACGTCAATACAAATCCCGCCTCCAATTCCCACGGTTCCAGAGAGTAATTGGCGGCCATCTCAACCTCGCCTTCCCTGACTTTCGCACGACAGGTGCAGCACATGCCGCCCTTGCAGGAAAACGGTAGCTCGATGCCCTGTCGGTGCGCAGCATCGATGACGTTGGCATCACCCTGCTCCATCGAAAACTCGCGCACCGCACCATCGAGCACCGCTTCGATCTTGGCGCCTTCGCTGACGGCGGCCTTGGCCCGTTCGGATATTGGTTTGCCTCCGTCGGCTCCCTCGCGTCCGGTCGTGAACACCTCGTAACGAATGCGGTCGGACGGCACACCAAGATCCTCGAGGGCCTTGCGGCCTGTCTCGATCATGGTGCCGGGACCACACAAAAAGAAGGTCGATACTGTTTCGGGATCGAACAGACCCGCACGGGCGAACATCGCGATCCGGTCGGCGTCCAACCGTCCGTGAAGCAGGTCGACATCCTGACCTTCCCGGCTCAGCACATGGACAAGAGTGAAGCGCTCCAGAAACCGGTCCTTGAGATCTTCCAATTGCTCCCGGAAAATCACCGATCCGCGATCGCGGTTGCCGTAGAAAAGGGTGAATGTGCTGTCGGGTTCCCGTTCAAGCAGTGTTTTCACAATCGAGAAAATCGGCGTCACGCCGGACCCTGCAGCAAAAGCCGCGTAGCGAGCACCGCTACTCTCACCGGGTCTCGCAACGAAGCGGCCAAGAGGCGGCATGACGTCGATCTCCATGCCTGCCGCCAGATTGTCGTTGGCGAAGTTGGAGAAGACGCCACCTTCCACTCGTTTGACCGCTATCCGCAATTCGCCGTCGTCGAGACCGCTGCAAATGGAGTAAGTGCGTTGCTGCGGCGCACCGTCGATCTGCGTGCGAACGGTCAGATACTGTCCGGGCACGAATTCGAATGTGCCGTTCATCTCCCTTGGCACATCGAAAGCGATGGATACGGCATCGTCAGTCTCGCGCTGAACGTCCTTGATCTTGAGGGAATGAAATCGAGCCATGGAAAAACCTCAGAGGCATTTGAAATAGTCGAAGGGTTCGCGGCACGACCGACACCGATGCAGAGCCTTGCATGGCGTGGAGCCGAACTCGCTGACCCGTTCCGTGTCCCTGCTGCCGCAATGCGGACAGGTCACAATGGTTTCGCCGAACAGAGCGCGCTTGGAATTGGAAGCATCCTCGGGAGGCGCGATGCCATACTTGCGAAGCTTGTCTCGCCCGGCATCGCTGATCCACTCGGTGGTCCAGGCGGGGCTCAAAACCGATTCGACCTGAGCGTCATCGAAGCCCGCCTGCTGAAGCGCCTCCAGAACCATCTGTTCGATCATCTGCGTGGCCGGGCAACCCGAATAGGTCGGCGTAACCTTGGCCACGACCCGTCCTTCTTCGTCCAGATCGACGGAACGAAGGATGCCCAGATCAGACACCGTCACCACCGGAATTTCCGGATCGGGAACGGCCGATGCCGCGTCCCAGGCACGCCTGCGGATCTGATCCGCGTCCGGTTCGGCGATGTCGGTGCGAGCGTCCATCGCTATCACCAGGTCATGCCTGGATAGGTACGCTGCATATACTGAAGGTCGCTCAGAATATGACCGAGATGTTCGGTGTGAACGCCGCTGCGGCCACCGCTTTGCATGTGCGGAACTTCAGGCAATTCCAAGGTCGCCTCGGAAAGCACGCCATCCACCGTGGCGCGCCATTCGTCCGCCAGGGCTGCCGCATCGACGCCGGCGCCCTGTTCGGCCATCGCCGTTGCGACCGCGTCCATTTCAAACAACTCGCCGGTGTAGATCACCATATCGTCCAGCGCGTCGATCATGCGCCGGTGGCTCTCCTGCGTTCCGTCACCAAGACGGATGACCCATTCCGATGTATGGCGCAGGTGATACGACACTTCCTTGAGCGCCTTTGCGGCAATCGCGGCCAAGGTCGCGTCAGTGGATTTCTGCATTTCCTCCCAGAAGGGCTTCATGAATGCGGCAACGAAAAACTGGCGCACGATTGTGCAGGCAAAATCGCCGTTGGGCTGTTCGACGATCAGCGCGTTGCGGTATTCCCGCTCGTAGCGCAGGAAAGCCAACTGGTCCTCGTCTCGTCCTTTGCCTTCGATTACGGCGGCATGGGTGTAAAGTGCCCTTGCCTGGCCGATCAGATCGAGAGCGATATTGGCCAGCGCCAGATCCTCTTCGAGGGCCGGCGCCCGGCCACACCATTCTCCGAGCCGCTGACCGAGGATCAGATGATCGTCTGCGAGGCGCAGGATGTATTCGAATTTCGCATTCTCTCTATCCATGGTTGCCTCACATGTTTCCGACATCTTCTGGGATCTCGTAGAAGGTCGGATGCCGATAGACCTTGGTGGCCGTGGGCTCGAACATCATGTCCTTGTCGACCGGGTCGGAGGCGATTATGTCGCTGGAGCGAACGACCCAGACACTTTGCCCTTCACCACGCCGCGTATAGACGTCGCGCGCGGCCTGCAGCGCCATTTCGGCGTCTGCCGCGTGAAGCGATCCGGCATGTTTGTGAGCCAGCCCGTTGCGGGCGCGGATGAAGACTTCCCAAAGCGGCGTTGCTGCTTTTGTCATGGTGCTGTCCTTACTTTGAAGCCCGGTCTTCGGGCGCGTGTCATTCGGCGGCGATGCGGCTGGCCCGTTCGCGTTCGGCCTTCTTGTCGGCATAGGCCAGTGCGGCCTCCCGAACCCAGGCGCCCTCTTCCTCGACGCGGCGACGGGTCTTCATGCGCTTTCGATTACAGGGTCCATGACCCTTAACGACTCGCCAGAACTCATCCCAGTCGATCTCACCGTGGTCGTAGCCCTGTTTCTCCTCGTTCCATTTCAGATCCGGATCGGGAACGCTAAGGCCAAGAAACTCCGCCTGAGGCACGGTCGCGTTGACGAATTTGTCCCGAAGATCGTCATTGGAGAAACGCTTGATCTTCCAGGCAATCGACTGGTCGGAGTGCACTGAACCGGCGTCCGAGGGTCCGAACATCATCAGGGAGGGCCACCAGAAACGGTTGAGGGCATCCTGCGCCAACTCCTTCTGTTCGGCGGTCCCGTTGCACAGCGTCAGCATAATTTCGTAGCCTTGACGCTGGTGGAAACTCTCTTCCTTGCAGATGCGGATCATGGCCCGAGCGTAAGGTCCGTAGGAGCAACGGCACAGGGCAATCTGGTTCATGATCGCGGCACCGTCGACGAGCCATCCGATCGCACCGATATCGGCCCAGGTCAAAGCCGGATAGTTGAAGATGGATGAGTATTTCGCCGCACCCGACAGAAGCTGATCGTAGAGCTCCTCACGGCTGATCCCGAGCGTTTCGGTTGCGGAATAAAGATAGAGGCCGTGGCCGCCCTCATCCTGCACCTTGGCCAGAAGCGCCGCCTTGCGGCGCAGGGTCGGCGCTCTTGAAATCCAGTTGCCCTCCGGCTGCATTCCGATGATCTCGGAGTGAGCATGTTGTGACATCTGGCGGATCAGGGTCTTGCGGTAACCCGCAGGCATCGGATCGTTCGGCTCGATTTTTTGCTCGGCGTCGATCCGATTCTGAAAGGCCTCAAGGAACGCCTCATCCTCGTCGGTGGCACCCTCGGCACCGATCAAACCTTGAGAATACATCGTCATGGTCTCCGTTGTTTAGAACCATAATATGTTACGAAAAACAGAATGTCAAAGGAATTATTGCAACGCTTTTTGTCATTCAAGGTGTATGTCGAAACGTCCGGCGACATCAAATGACGGTCGATCAAGCATGGCTCCGGCGGAATTGGGACAAAGATCAAGCCAACTCTCGCTCGGCTGTGCGAGGCGACTGTAAATCCGGGAAACAAGCTGGCGGGCAGCGTCTCCCTTCCAGCCATTGGGTCGAAGGTCGGGAGGGAAAAGCGGATCGCGCAATGCGGCCCGTCGGAAGTTGTGAATAAGGAGGCTGCGCGCCGCTATCGCCGAAAGTGGATCAGTTGGCTGCTCCTGGTTCAGGGCCCGGTCAAGCGGAGCGAACTGGTCGATCAGGCGTTCATAGGCTGCTTCGATTGTTTCCAGGGGCCAGGCGCCGGCAACCAGTGCTTTCGCCGCGCTCCCATCGGCAAGCTGTGAGCAAAACACAAGTTCGCCTGCCGCGGCGTTGCGCGCGCTGTTGGGTGGTGGCCCGGAGCGTATGAAGACCGTGGGAGACAGCGCACCGAACCCGTCAGAGCGCAGCTCTGCCCGACGTGCATCCCTTGTCCCACCGGCCTCGCCCGTTAGCACGACCATCGTCCACTCGTTCGATGTCGATGGGTGTTTCGGCGTGTAGATCTTCTCCGTGCCGGCGGCAAACTCCTCTTCCCCGGCCTCGGCTAGACGATAGAAGCTCTTTCGTCCCACTTTTGATCGGATCAGCCAGCCGTCGGCCGTGAGCCGCGACATCGCGGCCCGCAGGGCGTTCGGCTCGACGCGCAGACGCTGCATCACTTCCTGAAGCGAACCGAGCCAGAACTCTCCACCGCGCGGAAGGACTGAATCACCGAAGATGGTGATCACAAGGGACCAGATGCGAAGACGCTCCTGGGAATGAAACCCGTCGACCAGGATGTCCAGCTCACGCTCAAAGGACTTTGACATGCGCCCTTTATCGCGTCACCCTATGCACCGATCAAGCTTTGACGAGACCTCTGGCGCCATCAATCACCAGCCGACTGGCAATACGCGCATAGTCCTCGCGGTCGATCGGTCCATCTGTGCGAAACCACATATAGTGCCAGTTCAACATACCGAAGAGCGACATGGTTACAGGCTTGAGCAACCCGCGTCCGTCCTTCAGGGCCGGTTCGACCGCTGAAATCGCCTCGGCGAAAAGCCGCACGAGGCGACGCTCGAGATTCTTGAGCTCCTCCTGCTGTCCGGCAGGCAGGAATTTCATCGCGTTGATCTGCACCTGATGCTGGTGGTCGGCCTCGCGATAGGCATCAAGCAACGCAGCAACAAGATGCTGAAGTCGCGCTTCGGGCTCGCGCTTCGGATCGTCCGCAGCCTCGACAAACCCGCAGAGCTCGTTGAGGTGCTCGCCAATGACATCGTAGAGCAGCGCATCCTTGCTGGAGTAATAGTGGTAGAGGAGTGCTTTCGAAACGCCGCAAGCCTCTGCCAGTTGCGACATGGATGCTCGGTCGAAACCCGTTTCGGCAAAGAGTTTTGCGGCCGACTCCAGAATCGCCTGCCGTTTGAGATCGTAGTCGAGTGCCTTGGTGCGGGCCACGCGCTAGTCCTTCGTTCTGTTGTCCACGACCCGACGGGCCTTGCCAGCCGAGCGTTCGACGCCGCCGGGTTCGAAAACCGTGACGGTTGCCGAGACTCCGATTGCGCTTTTGACATGGTGAGCCAGCTCGCCACTGCTGGCCGTCCGGGCCTCTTCATGGGCGGCGTCTTCCGACGCTTCAACCATGATTGTCATGCGATCGAGGCGCCCTTCCCGTGTCAATTCTATCTGGTAGTGCGGAGCCAGGCCGGCACATTTCAGAATCAGCTCCTCTATCTGCGTCGGGAAGATGTTGACGCCACGCACGATCATCATGTCGTCGGACCGACCCGTCACTTTCTCCATGCGCCGCATGGTTCGTGCGGTACCCGGCAACAATCGGGTCAGGTCGCGGGTCCGGTAGCGGATGATCGGGAAGGCTTCCTTGGTCAGCGAGGTAAAGACCAACTCCCCTTTCTGCCCGTCCGGCAGCACCGCACCGGTTTCGGGATCGATAACTTCAGGGTAGAAGTGGTCCTCCCAGATGTGCAGTCCGTCTTTTGTTTCCACACACTCGTTGGCAACACCCGGGCCCATGATCTCCGACAGGCCGTAAATATCAACAGCATCCATCGCAAGCGCAGTCTCGATTTCCTCTCGCATCGAGTTCGTCCACGGCTCCGCACCGAAGATACCGACCTCCAATGCCGATTCGGCAGGATCGAGGCCATTGCGACGGAACTCATCGAGAACCGATAGCATGTAGGACGGCGTGACCATGATGATACGCGGTTTGAAATCGTTGATCAGGTTGACCTGTCGCTCTGTCATGCCGCCGGAGACGGGAACGACGGTGCATCCGAGCTTCTCTGCTCCGTAGTGCGCACCCAGGCCTCCGGTGAAAAGACCGTAACCATACGCAACGTGAATCATGTCGCCAGGGCGGCCGCCACTGGCATAGATCGATCGAGCCACGACCTGAGCCCAGACATCAATGTCCGATTTCGTGTAGCCAACTACCGTTGGCTTGCCGGTCGTTCCGGACGATGCGTGCAGCCGCGCCAGCTTCTCCCTGGGTACTGAAAACATGCCGAACGGATAATTGTCGCGCAGGTCGGTTTTCACCGTGAAAGGAAACTTCGCAAGATCCTCGAGCCCCGCGAGATCGTCCGGGTGGACACCGTGCGCATCGAAGTGCCTTTTGTAGAACGGGGAATTTGCATAGGCATGCTGCAGTGATTGCTTCATTCGCTCGAGCTGCAAGCCGGCAATTTCATCACGCGAGGCTGTTTCTATGCGTTCCAGGCCGGCAAATCCCTCGGATTTGACTGTCCCCGGCGAACTAAGGGTGTTGTTTGATTGATCCGACATGAGACTCCTCCTGCCCTGGTATTTGTAACCGACGCTCATGCCGGCAAATGTGTTCCTTTGACCGTGCGTGAATGCCCACGGAACTCGGCTATCGTTTCTCCATCGGCCCGCGTGACGCGGATGTCATAGATCCCGCTGCGGCCGCTTTTGTGGATTTCGCGCGCTTCTGCGGTCAGTCGCTCGCCCTCATGCACGGGTGCCAGAAAACTCACGGCACAATGCTGCGCAACGGCGTACTGATTGTAGGAATTGCAGGCGAAGGCGAACGTGCTGTCAGCCAGCGTAAAGATATATCCGCCGTGACAGATCTTGTGGCCGTTCGTCATATCGGCACGCACCGTCATGCTGATCCGTGCCCAGCCGGCGCCGACCGCGTCGATCGTCATGCCGAGTGCCTGCGAAGCGTTGTCCTTTGCCCACATGGCATCCGCGCACGCTTGGGCCAGCTCATCGGGAGCAAGCTCCCTTTCCGACGACGTGTCTGCCATCAGCTATCTCCGACCACTGAAATTGGGTGCTCGCTTTTCGAGGAATGCGCTGACCCCCTCGGCATAGTCCGGAGTCCAACCGGCTTCACGCTGTGTGTCGCGTTCAAGATCGAGCTGTTCATCCAGCGAATTTGTCGCGGCCTGCTGGACGACCTTCTTGGTAAGGCCAAGACCGACCGTCGGACCCTTGGCAAATCGAAGCACCAATGCGCGTGCCGTCTCGTCCAGAGCATCATCAGCAACCGCTTGCCAGATAAGCCCCCATTCTGCTGCCGTTTCTGCTGGTACCGGTTCCCCGGTCAGCATGATGGCCTTGGCACGGGCTTCCCCGATCAGGTGTGTGATCGTCCAGGTTCCGCCGCTATCCGGTATCAGTCCGATCTTGCTGAAGGCCTGGATGAACTTGGCTGACCGCGCCGCGAGCACGATGTCACAGGCGAGCGCCACATTCGCCCCTGCCCCGGCAGCGACACCGTTGACTGCACAGACGATCGGCATATCCATGGAACGGATCTTGCGGACAAGGGGATTATAGAAGGTCCCGATTGTTTCGCCGAGATCCGGAGTTCCGGCCGACGGATCACGATCTCCCAGATCCTGGCCGGCACAAAATCCGCGTCCTGATCCAGTCAGCATGACTGCCCGGCACTGTGGATCGGCCTCGGCCGCTTCAAGCGCTGCCATCAGCGTCCGATGTTGCGTTTCGTTGAAGGCGTTGAGCTTGTCCGGACGATTGAGCGTTACGACGACGAAACCGTCGCCTTTCTCCACTTTTACAGCACCGTCACTCATGCAGCCCTCCTCCATTCGACGTTGGTCAACACATCAATTGAATATTGACTCTTGCATAAACCGACCGGTTGGTCAATTATTAGAACAACAAATCCAACACCCTTTGTGGAGGCAGGAATGGTCAGCTTTTTCCAAACACACCAACCAACACTCGAAAACGCCCTGGAGGCCATCCGCAAGCGCGATTTCTGGTCCCCCTATCCCGAGGTGGCTAGTGGAAAGATCTACGGTGAAACTGCGAAGGAGGATGGCATCGCCGCCTTCAAGGCGCGCCTTGGAAAGGCGTTCGACCTGCCCGGCCATCCGTCGGACAGACCGCCGGTGGGCGCCGAGGCCTCACCCTATGGAAATACGCTCGACATCAAATATCCGGGAGTCTCACCCGACCTGTTGATCGAGACCGCGACAGCAGCTGCTGCGGGTTGGGCTGCATCCTCAATCGAAGACCGGATCGGTGTTTGCATGGAAATCCTGCACCGGCTGAACGCCGCGAGCTTTGAAATGGCGCACGCGGTTTCACAGACGACAGGTCAGGCCTTCATGATGGCGTTCCAGGCCGGTGGCCCGCACGCCCAGGATCGTGGATTGGAGGCCGTCGCTTATGCCTATTCCGAAATGACCAGAACTCCGGCAAGCGCTGTTTGGACTAAGCCACAAGGCAAGCACGACCCGATCGTCATGGAAAAGGCCTACCGTGTCGTTCCGCGCGGCGTGGCCCTCACCATCGGTTGTGCCACTTTCCCCACCTGGAACGGCTATCCCGGTATCTTTGCCAGTCTGGCGACCGGGAATCCGGTGATCATCAAGCCGCATCCCAACGCCATTTTGCCGCTCGCTCTCACCGTCGAGATCGGTCGCAAGGTCCTTGAGGAAGCAGGGTTTGATCCCGACATCCTCTTGCTGGCCGCCGATGAACCGGGCGCCGAGGTAACCAAGGACCTCGTCACAGATCCCGCAGTCAAAATCATCGACTTCACCGGATCGAACGCTTTTGGCGCTTGGGTCCGCGACAACGCGGGTGCCGGAGCGCAGGTCTACACTGAAGAGGCCGGCGTCAATTCGATCGTGGTCGCTTCCACGGACAATTTCCGCGGGATGTGCTCCAACATCGCCTTTTCGCTATCGCTGTACAGCGGTCAGATGTGCACGGCACCACAGAACATCTATGTGCCGAATTCCGGCATTGAAACCGATGATGACCACAAGAGTTTCGATGAGGTCGCGGAGGGCATCAAGACAGCCGTGGACAAGTTGTTGTCTGACCCGGACCGGACTGCAGGTATCTGCGGCGCCATCTCCAATGCGGCAATAACGGAGCGTGTGGCCGAAACCGCCGCCATGGCCGACGTGTTGCGCCCATCACAACCGATCGAAAGCCTGCCTGACGCGCGAACCGCAACACCGATGCTTTTGGTGGTCGATGACAACGAGACCGAGATCCATCACCAGGAACGTTTCGGCCCGATCAGCTTCGTCGTCCGTGTCAAAGACGTAGAGCAAGGCATTGAAAGTGCCACCTCTCTGGCGACGCAGAAGGGCGCAATCACAGCCTCGATCTACGCCACCGATGAAGCGACCCTCAATGCGGCAGCAGACGCATTTGCGGCTGCCGGCGTGGGTTTGTCCTGCAACCTGACCGCCGGCATCTTCGTCAATCAGAGTGCTGCGTTCAGCGACTATCACGTCACAGGCGCCAACCCGGCCGGCAACGCTTGCCTTACCGATGCTGCGTTTGTCGCCAACCGCTTTCGAATTGCAGCGGTCCGCTGGCACAAGGCCGCGTAAGCGCGACGTGTTGCCTGGGAAGTGCTGACACTGCATTATCGGTCCGGAGCGTGAGACAGAAAACCAGCGGGTGCCAATGTCCGACTCATCTTCCGACCTCGAGGTCTACAAGCGACAGGGTTATGGCGGCACGAGTGGGTTCGGCCGCCAGCCGGCCGTGGTGGTTGTCGATTTCGTCAACGGCTTCGCCGACCCGCAGCAGTTTGGCGGCGGAAACATTGCCGAGGCGATCGAAAACACCGCAAAACTGTTGCCCGCTGCCCGGGCTGCCAGCGTGCCGATAGCCTACACGCGAATGGTTTACTCGGATGACGGTGCCGACACAGGAGTCTTTTGTCTCAAAGCGCCCAACCTGGCCAAGCTTACCGAAGACGCAGCAGGCAGTCAGATAGTCGATGCTCTGTCACCCGATGCTGGTGACTTCATAGTCCGCAAGACCCAACCATCGGCGTTTTTCTCTACCGGGCTGGCGGCATGGCTCATCGGCAAATCGGTCGATACTGTGATCGTGGCGGGCTGCACGACATCCGGATGCGTGCGGGCCACCGTCGTCGATTCCATGAGCTACAACTTCAAGACCATTGTTGCCGTAGACTGCGTCGGTGATCGTGCGCTGGCGCCGCATGAGGCCAATCTGTTCGACATGGAGCAGAAGTATGCCGACCTGCTGACCCATCAGGAGCTGATTGCGCGATTTGCAGGCAAATAGCGGGAATATTCAAACCGGTCGGCTGCGCCTTCGTTAACAAACGATCGTCGGGTCCCAACCCCCCTTTACCAATCGTTCACCTTTGTCGGGCATCTTCCAAACACTTGCAGAACACAACTGGAACATATAGTGTATGTTCTGTATTTGTTTCTGCCGAGTCGGGAGCCGGACATGCTGACACGCAAACAACACGAACTGCTGCTCTTCATCCACGAACGCATGAAAGAGACCGGCATTCCACCCTCCTTTGACGAGATGAAGGAGGCGCTTGATCTGGCATCGAAGTCAGGCATTCACAGGCTGATCACTGCGCTCGAGGAACGGGGCTTCATTCGCCGGCTTCCGAACCGGGCTCGGGCGCTGGAAGTGATTCGCATGCCGGATACGATCGCACCAGGCCTGCAACCACGTAGAGGATTCTCTCCGAGCGTCATCGAGGGAAGCCTCGGCAAGCCCAAACCGGAACCTCAGCCCTCACCGGCAAACGACGCGGCAGAAGCCGCCGTTACCGTTCCGGTCATGGGCCGAATTGCGGCCGGTGTGCCGATTTCAGCCATACAGAACAACACCCACGACATCAGTGTTCCCCCTGAAATGCTTGGCGGTGGCGATCATTACGCGCTGGAGGTCAAGGGCGATTCGATGATCGAGGCCGGTATATTCGATGGTGACACCGTAATCGTGAAAAACACCGCTACCGCCAATCCGGGTGAGATCGTGGTGGCCCTTGTCGACGATGAGGAAGCCACCCTGAAACGATTTCGCCGGAAGGGCGCGTCGATTGCACTGGAAGCCGCAAATCCGGCCTATGAGACCCGCATTTTCGGCCCTGACCGGGTGCAAATTCAAGGCAAGCTGGTCGGACTGATCCGGCGCTATCATTAGCTATCTCGGGTCACTCCCGTCGACAGCCCACTGCGGTTGCTCGAATTGAAAGGACCTGCTTCTCCAGTCGTAAAACCGGTGCACGGACCATGGGCGCCGATTTGTTCCGATGGCGGTCGCTATCTTGAGGCCGCCGCCTTCATCATGAAAGATCTCAAGCGCCCCTGTTTGACGCAACATCCGGCCGGTCACCAGTAGAGCACCCGACCGACAGGCGGTCATGCGAATCGGGCGATCGGTCACGACGATGTCGGCGCGGTCACAGGCCGCACCCAGCAACGACAGATCGCCAACAACCGCGATCGCAAGGCCTGATGCCGACGTTGCCACGCATAGATCCCTTTTTCGGCAAAGAAAGATCGGTTGACCGGAATCGTCACTGCCGGAGAATTCCCATTGATCCGCAGCAAGGCGGCCGGGCGCTCTATGGTTGGGAATTCGCAGGGCGCGCTGCCATTGCTTGAACAGGAACGCCGACGGCCGCGGACGGTTGCTGGCAAGCGATCCAGGTCCTGTCAGGGCAACGGTGCGGCCATCTTCTGAGATCAAAAGATCCGCGATCCCTGTCGTTGGCATGACGAGTTGCGCGCCGAGCGCCACAGCTATGACAGGCAGCCCGAGATAGCGAAGCCAGGACCGAGCCAACACGAGTATCAGAAGACCGCCTGTCAGGCCAAGGAAGACACCAGCGGCCATTCGTCCAGTGACAATCATGCCGCCGAGCTCTTCAACCGTTTCGGCAATACTGATAACCGCATGCAAACCGCCACCCATAACCTGCAGTGGCCAATATTCCAGGCCGAAAGGCATCAGGATCACGGACACAAGACCGGCCGGCATCACGACCAGTGTCACCACCGGCATCGCGGCAAGATTGGCCAGCAATCCATAGGCGGCTATGCGGTGGAAATGATAGATCGCGAATGGTGCGGTCGCCAAACCGGCCACGAGCGACGTCACCGCCAGGCCGAGAAAGAACACCAGAACGATGCCCACGAAGCCTTGGCCGACGCCCTGCTCTTCCTTGACTCGACTGGTGCGAACCTGACGCCACCAACCATAGGCGGCGACCAGCGCGGCAGTCGCGGCAAAGGACATCTGGAACCCGGGGCCCACTACCGCTGACGGCGTTATGAGAATGATGCAGATCGCCGCCAGGGCAACATTGCGCAAGGTCAGGGCTGGGCGATCTATCAATACGGCGCACAGCATGATCGCCAGCATCAGCCAGGCTCGCTGGGTCGAAACGCTGCCCCCTGAAATCAAGAGGTATGCTGTAGCAACGAGCAGAGCCAAAACCGCGGCCAGCTTCTTCACGGCAAATCTCTGGGCAAATCCGGGAAACAACCCAAGCCCGAACCGAACCGCCATGAAAACGGTGCCGGCCACCAGGGCCATGTGCAATCCTGAAATCGCCAGGACATGAGCAAGTCCGCTGGCACGTAGCGCCTCGACCGTCTCCTCGCTCATCGCCCGGCGATCCGCTACGGTCAAGGCACTTGCAAACGCACCCGCTTCACCCGGCAGTGCTTTCCGTATCCGCAGCGCAATCGTTTCCCGCAACTGGGCCAGCCAAAGCGCCATATCAGGCCAATGTCGTCCCGCGGTGGCACCCTCACCGATCGATGGCTCCGGAGCTGGCGAACCCAGAAAGAAACCGAACGCTCCAAGACCATTGAAATAGGCATTGAAAGCAAAGTCGAAGGTTGTTGGAAGCGCTGGACCAGAGGGGGGTTGCAACCGCGCGAGACCGGAAATGCGCTGTCCGATGTTGATCGTCTGATGCTTTCCTCGCGCCAGAATGCGGGCTCGCTCTGGTGGTCGCTTGATTTGTGGATCGCGCGTTTCCTCGATCGCAATGGTGTAGCGCCATCGGCCTCGCTCATCGACATCCCGAGACAGCACTGTGCCGATGACATGTGTCGTGACACCACTGTCGAGGAGCGTCGTGGAGTGGCGCCAGGTTTCAAGAGCCGACGCCAACATGCCAGCAAGTACCGCACACACAAGCAGGCTGACAAACCGGCGAATGGGGTAGCTGGCGCTGAATAGAAAGAAAATGGCGAAAGCTGCAAATGACGGACCGATCCAAACGAGCGGTGGGTCGCGCGCCAGGTCGAACCACACCGCGGCCCCGGTCGCCAGGCCAACGGGTATCCAGAGGAAGCCATGTCCATATCGCGCTTCCTCACCAAGCGCCGACAAGAATGAGGCTTTGGCACCCGCCAGCCCGCCAGCTCGACCGCCGGTCGCCGGTTTGTCGTTACCCGGCATGTCATGCAGCGTCCGGTCGCGGCTCTCTGACACCTGCGCATCGCTCATGGTCCGGTATCAAAGCACTTTTTGCCCGTCGGGGTTGATAAAAAACGCCTGATGTTCCATGACCCGCCACCGAAGCTCCGGGTTGTCGGACGCTTCCAACCGACAATATTCCCGCTGTTGAGGCCACCCATGACCGGAGACACCGTCACTCGTTTCGCCCCCTCCCCGACCGGATTTCTCCACATCGGCGGAGCCCGGACGGCGCTCTTCAACTGGCTCTATGCCAAGAACCGTGGTGGCAAGATGTTGCTGCGCATCGAGGACACGGATCGGAGTCGCAACTCGCCCGTAGCAGTGGAGGCCATTCTCGACGGCCTGAGTTGGTTGGGACTGACCTGGGACGGCGATCCGATTTCTCAATATGCCCGCGCCGACCGACACCGCGAGGTCGCAGAAGAACTGGTCCGGCTCGGCAAAGCCTATCGTTGCTATGCCACCCCGGAGGAATTGGAACAGATGCGCGAACAGGCTCGCACTGAGGGACGACGCGCGCTCTACGATGGACGCTGGCGCGACCGCGATCCGGCAGACGCTCCGGAAGGTGTGGCTCCTACCATCCGGATCAAAGCACCACGCGATGGCGCCACCGTTGTCTCCGATGTTGTTCAGGGGGACGTGACATTTCCCAATGCCGATCTCGATGACTTCATCATCCTGCGTTCCGATGGCAATCCAACCTACATGCACGCGGTTGTGGTCGACGATCACGATATGGGCGTTACTGACATCATTCGCGGCGACGACCACCTTACGAATGCCGCCCGCCAGACGATCATCTACGAAGCCATGGGTTGGCCCGTCCCGCGCATGGCGCACATCCCGCTTATCCATGGCGAAGATGGTGGCAAACTGTCCAAGCGTCACGGTGCCCTCGGGGCGGAAGCCTATCGCGCCATGGGATACTTGCCGGACGCGCTGTGCAATTACCTGGCGCGACTGGGCTGGAGCCATGGTGACGATGAAGTCATGTCCATGAATCAAATGATCGAGTGGTTCGACATTGCCGACGTCAACAAAGGCGCCGCACGGTTCGATCTTAAGAAACTCGAAGCGCTGAACGGCCATTACATCCGAAATGGCGACGATGAGAAGCTGGCCGACGCGCTGGCCGCGTTGTTCCCCGAAATGGAAGACGACTCGTTTTTCAGTGAACGATTCAATGACGATGTGCGCTCGAAACTGATCGCCGCCATGCCCGCGCTCAAAGAACGGGCGCGTACGCTTCTTGAACTTGCCGATGGCGCTCGGTTCATTTTCGATCAGCGACCGCTCAAAAACGAGGACAAGGCCGAGAAAGTCCTGTCGGACGGAGGCCGCGACGTTCTTGCTGGGCTGCTTCCGGACCTGGAATCAGAGGCTGATTGGCAAACCGAAACCCTGGAAGCGCTCATTCGGAGTTACGCGGAAGCGGCCGACCTCAAGCTGGGCAAGGTGTTTCCCCCGCTGCGTGCAGCGCTGACCGGACGCACCAATGCACCTGGCGTTGCCGACATACTTGCCGTGCTCGGCAAGGAAGAGGCCGTGGCTCGCATAAAGGACCAGTTGGCCTGAGGTTGCCGGTGGCACTGGAAAATCGCAGCGCGGCATAGTAAGAAAGAAATCGATCGCCAACTGAGTGTTATGCGGGACCGGAGGTACATTCAGAATCGACATGATGACCTGGCCCCTATCCGTTTGTTTTAACAACAAAACAGCGCTTTAGGTTTTTTCAACTTTACTGGCGAACCCGGCAGGCTGGTACACACGGGCCAGCGTTGGTTCCGCAGCGCAACATTACACTTATGCCTATCTTGGCAGCGTCCGCTAAATCGGCTAGCAACGGCGCAAACAGCTTACGGCCGATCCGGATTTAACCCGGATCCAGACCGCAACAGATGTTGAAAGGAAACAGTATGACGGAATCGAAGGCAAAGCTCTCTGTCGATGGCAACGACATCGAACTGGATATTCTGAACGGGTCAGTTGGCCCACATGTCGTTGATATTGCAAGTCTTTACAAGCAGACAGGTGTCTTTACCTACGATCCCGGCTTCACCTCGACCGCATCCTGCGAATCCAAGATCACCTACATCGACGGCGATGCCGGCATTTTGTTGCACCGCGGCTACCCGATCGAACAGTTGGCCGAGCACGGGGACTTTCTGGAGGCCTGTTATCTTCTGCTGTACGGCGAATTGCCCACGAAATCGCAGAAAGCCGATTTCGATTATCGGGTGACACGCCACACGATGATCCACGAGCAAATGTCGCGGTTCTTTACCGGTTTCCGGCGGGATGCGCACCCGATGGCCATCATGTGCGGCGTCGTCGGTGCCCTTTCGGCATTTTATCATGACTCCACCGACATCACCGATCCGCATCAACGGATGGTCGCCAGCCTTCGCATGATCGCAAAAATGCCGACCATTGCTGCGATGGCGTACAAGTACCACATCGGCCAACCGTTCATTTATCCGAAGAACGACCTCGACTACGCCGCGAACTTCCTCAACATGTGTTTTGCGGTTCCGTGTGAAGAATATGAAGTCAATCCGGTGCTGTCGCGTGCCATGGATCGGATTTTCATCCTGCACGCAGACCACGAACAGAACGCATCGACGTCGACGGTACGGCTTGCCGGCTCATCGGGCGCCAATCCGTTCGCCTGTATCGCAGCGGGCATTGCCTGCCTTTGGGGTCCGGCTCATGGCGGCGCCAATGAAGCGGCCCTCAACATGTTGTCCGAAATCGGCACGGTTGATCGGATTCCCGAGTACATTGCCAAGGCGAAGGACCACGACGATCCGTTCCGGCTGATGGGTTTCGGCCACCGGGTCTACAAGAACTACGATCCGCGCGCCAAGATCATGCAGAAAACCACGCATGAGGTGCTGGCTGAACTGGGCATCAAGGACGATCCGTTGCTCGACGTCGCGATCGAGCTGGAACGCATTGCCCTGACGGACGAATATTTCATCGAAAAGAAACTCTATCCGAATATCGACTTCTATTCGGGAATCACTCTGAAGGCGCTGGGCTTCCCGACGACCATGTTCACGGTGCTGTTCGCATTGGCCCGCACTGTCGGTTGGATTGCCCAGTGGAAAGAAATGATCGAGGATCCCCACCAGAGGATCGGCCGGCCACGCCAGCTCTATACCGGTGAGACCTCACGCGACTACGTGCCCATCTCCAGCCGTTCCTGAGCGGCTGAACACAACAACAATATGGGCGTTTGACAGGGTTCAGGCTGTTGACCGCAGGTTGGCCGCATTCCGCTAAGGCTCGCAAGATTCAGCGGATTCTGGCAGACTTGCACCGATTCGAATCACTTGCGAATGGCGACCGGGCGCACCGGCGCCACACGCGAAAACGATCGAGGCTCGACCCGCTTGATGGATGACAACAACGACCTCTTTTCCGGAATGGGTGGCTCTGAACCCACCCCGCCGCCGAGCAATGGAACGCCTCGCAAGGAAAAGAAAACACAGCGCAAGAATGGCAAAGCGGCCAAGCCAGCGCCGAACGGTGGTGATGGTTCCTATAGTGCTGCGAACATCAAGGTTCTCAAGGGCATCGAAGCGGTACGCATGCGGCCAGGCATGTATATTGGCGGCACCGATGCCAGAGCGATGCATCACTTATTCGCTGAAGTCATCGACAATTCGATGGACGAAGCTGTTGCGGGACATGCGAACTTCATCGAAGTAGAACTGGAGGCCGACGGTTACCTCAGTGTCTCCGACAACGGCCGTGGTATCCCAGTTGATCCTCATCCGGATCCCGAACTCAACGGGATATCCGCGCTCGAGGTTATAATGACCACCCTCCACGCTGGTGGAAAATTCAGTTCAGATGTCTACGAAACATCCGGCGGTCTTCACGGCGTTGGTGTGTCCGTGGTCAACGCACTTTCGGAATTCGTCGAGGTCGAGGTTGCGCTCAATCGCCGTCTTTATCGGCAATCCTACGCTCGCGGAGTACCGCAAACGAAACTCGAAGACCTCGGCGAAGTCCACAACCGGCGTGGCACTCGCGTAAGATTTCGTCCTGATGAAGAAATATTCGGAAAAGGTGCTCGCTTTGATCCATCCCGGCTGTTCAAAATGGCCCGGTCAAAAGCTTACTTGTTTGGTGGTGTAGAAATTCGCTGGTCCTGTGACCCCTCGTTGATAGACGAGAAAACCGGTACACCGGCCAAAGCTGTTTTCCATTTCCCTGGTGGGCTGAAGGACTATCTCACGGAATCGACTGGAGCAGAGCACAAGGTTACGCGCGACATCTTTGCCGGGCGCACCGACAAGAATGGTGGCCACGGAACGGTCGAATGGGCAATCACCTGGTACACGGGCGATCCCTTTATCAATTCCTATTGCAACACGGTGCCGACACCGGATGGCGGAACGCATGAAGCCGGTTTTCGCATTGCGCTCGCGCGCGGACTGAAGGCCTATGCCGAGCTCACCGGTAACAAACGCGCGTCCATGATTACCACCGACGACGTGATGATTTCAGCGGCCGGCATGTTGTCGGTCTTTGTGCGCGAACCGGAATTCGTCGGCCAGACCAAGGACAAACTGGCAACCGTCGAGGCGCAGCGCATGGTCGAGAACGCCATTCGCGACTCGTTCGACCACTATCTCGCGGACTCCCCTCAGGAAGCCGGTAAACTGCTCGAGTGGGTCCTGGAGCGCGCCGACGAGCGCGTCCGCAGGCGCAAGGAGAAAGAGGTCAGCCGCAAGTCCGCCGTCGGCAAGCTGCGGCTCCCCGGCAAGCTGGCCGACTGTTCCCAGGGCACGGCCGCCGGCGCCGAACTGTTTATCGTCGAGGGTGACTCGGCCGGTGGTTCAGCGAAGCAGGCACGCAACCGATCAAACCAGGCAATTTTGCCCCTGCGCGGTAAAATCCTCAACGTCGCCAGCGCCGGTCGCGACAAACTCGGTGCCAACCAGCAAATTGCCGATCTGGTCCAGGCGCTGGGTTGCGGCACCCGCACCAAATACCGCGATGACGACCTGCGCTATGAGCGCGTCATCATCATGACCGACGCCGATGTCGACGGCGCTCACATCGCCTCCCTGCTGATCACATTCTTCTTCCAGGAGATGCCCGATCTCATCCGCGGCGGACACCTCTATCTCGCCGTGCCGCCCCTTTATCGGATCACACAGGGCGGCAAGACCCTTTATGCCCGTGATGACGAGCACCGGGTTGAGTTGCTTGAGAAGGAATTCAAAGGCAAGGGCAAGATCGACATTGGTCGCTTCAAGGGTCTTGGTGAAATGCTGCCGGCGCAATTGAAGGAAACCACCATGGATCCTTCCAAGCGCACCCTGCTGCGGGTCGAGATCGACGAGGTCAATGCAGACGACACCCGCAAGACCGTCGACAGCCTGATGGGAACGAAGGCCGAAGCACGCTTTCAATTCATTCAGGAACGTGCCGAGTTCGTGGAAGACCTGGATATCTAGCGGGAGCTACAAGAGGATCCCGCGGTCGATGTCGCGTGCTGTCAATCGCTATCCCGCACATGCATAGGTGTCGTAGCGAATATCGCCACTCCAGCGCCAGGCAGCGATCGTCGGCATGTCCGTGGTTCTGCTGGAATGCGGAATTCCAGATGGGTGGAAGACAGTATCGCCGGCTTTCTTCAAAACGGATCCGTCCTTGCCCTTGCTCCAATATCCCTCGCCGCCAAGGATGACGTAGGTCTCTTCCGCATTGTGGCTGCGTGTAACGTAGTCCAGGTTCGGGCATTGCACGAAGAGACCGACACGCACCTTCTCATGAAAGACCATTCCGGTTGGACCGAGCAACTCGCATACAAGCATTCTGTTTCCCAGGTCGCTCCCGATTGATTGCAGGCTATCAACGACATGGAACCAATGAATTGACGGCAATGCCTTGGCGACAATTGCAGCGTCCGGATGGGGGTCGAGCGCCAGCGCCGTTTCAGCGACACCTGGGAGGTAGTTGTAGGGTTCAGGCACAACGCGTGGAAAGGATGAAAACGCTCCGCGCAGCGCTGTTGCTGCTTCGTCACCGCCATGCCTGCCTTCAGCTCCATAGAGCCGTGCCAGCAATTCAAACAGCTGCTTTAGAGATCTGGTATCCTGCATGAGATCGCGCCCTTGTTTGGGGCAAGATAATCCCGTGCTGGTCGAAAGCCGCGCCGGAAACCGACACCGCCCGTTCCCCAAACGGTAGCGCGGATAGAAGTCAGGCGGCGGCGCGTGTCATCGACATCGCAAAATCGCGAGCCGCTTGCCGGCGGAAGTTCAGATTGAGTTTCTCGACCAACATAAGCAACTCCCTGGTCGCCTTGCTGGTGGCAGAAGTGTGACGCCTTACGAGTTCGTCGGTAATCCGCAAAGCGCTTGGGGCGGTCTTCGCACGTGATGCTTCCCGCCAGAGCAGTGTTGCATCGACGAAAACGTCACAAATATCTGAATCGATTCCGCCGGACTGATAAAGGGCGCGGATTGCATTGCGTTTGCCATCGACCAGCAATCCGTGGACCCGGCGAGGTTCGATACTGCAGATGGACGCAATGGCTGTGGCAAAGAAATCGATGTTGCCGACACATAACGAATGCATGAGAAACGCCGGAGTCAGTTTGCCGGCAACCCGCAGATGTTCCACCAGGGCCGGCATTTCGTCGCCGGATACGGTGCTCGCGAGCTCCAGCGTCGCCATTTGGCAGGCCTCGCTGGTGATTGAGAGGACACGATTCCGGCCGATCACACTGGAAACGAAACTGGACTTTGCCAAAGCACTACCGACTTCTTCGATAAGCGCATGTCTCGTATCACTCGGCAGGTCAGGCCGTTCGAGCAGCCTGGCCCTGATAGTGCCATCCGTTCCGAAGCGCTCCATGATACGGCGCAGGGTCAAATCGGCAATCCGAGCTGTTGGATTGTCAAGGATTTCAAGAACGGTAAGCCGCTCACCGATTTCAGCCAAAGCCGCGCAAACGGAGGGTGAGAGCTCCGGTCTCAACGCAATGGCGCGACGAATTCCCGGGCAGCGGTCAGCCGCCAAATCGACAAGATCGGCGTCGCTGAGGAGCGGTGAACAACAGACAATCAATCCGGCCACCTCGAGCTGATCTCTCGCCAGTCCGATGATGATGGCCCGCGGCGCACTTTCACTGGTGGCCACCGCCTCGGCCAAAGCCAGACGCACCATGGGTGACGGATCGTCAAGCAGTAGCGCCATGGCCGCTTCCGCCGACCGCGCTTCCTCCGTCGACAGATCATAGCGCGAATACGCGCGTCCAAGGGCATTGGCTGCCCTCGCCCGATCCCGCGCACCAGCCCCTTCAGACCATTGGAGATATTTCTGAATGATCATGCGTCGTCCCGCAGCTACCCCGAATCCCTCGCGACAACCATAGCCGCCAAAAGGTTTACGATCGGTTCACCATATCCATTAACGCCCGCTTAGGATGATCAACTCACCCGACGGCGAGACACACCTTCGAATGGGCTGGATATCGCGCCGCAATTGTATAAGTTGCGCGCCACAAGGAGGACCTCGATGGCGGGACTGTATCTTCAGGAATTTGTACCGGGTCACGTGTTTCAGCACAGTTTGCGGCGAACCATAACAGAAGCCGATAACATGTTGTTTTCCAACATGACATTGAACCCGCAGCCGCTGCATATCGATTTCGATTTCGCCTCCAAGACCGAGTGGGGCCAACCGTTGGTCAATTCGATGTTCACGCTGGGACTGATGATCGGCATTTCGGTGAACGACACAACGATCGGCACGACCATCGGCAATCTCGGGATGACCGATGTGGTCTTTCCTCACCCCCTCTTTCACGGCGATACGCTTCGGGTCGAATCCGAAGTTATTTCGGTGCGCGAATCGAAATCCAAGTCCGACCGCGGCATTGTCGAATTCGAGCACCGGGGCTTCAATCAGAATGATGTTCTCGTCGGCCGTTGTCGTCGGCAGGCGATGATGCGCAAGAGACCGGATTAAGCCGATGCGATCTTACTTGTTCGTGCCGGGTGATTCCGAACGCAAACTGGAAAAATCCCTGACAAGCGGTGCCGATTGCCTGCTCATCGATCTCGAGGATTCGGTTGCATTGGCTCAAAAGGACGTGGCGAGGGAGAGCGCCCGCGATTTTCTAACGGCTAAATCCGCAACCGCCCGCAACCAGGGAATGGTCGTTCGCGTCAACCCGTTCTCGTCCGGCCTTACCGACGATGACCTCAAGGCCGTAATCGCCGGGCGACCGGATGCCCTCTTGCTGCCGAAATGCGAACATGGCGCCGACGTACAGCAACTGTCCGCCATGATGGCAGTCCACGAAGCTGAAGCCGGGCTTGATGAAGGCAAAATCGGCATACACGCGCTGGTGACCGAGTCCGGACTCGGGACGCTCAATGCGGCTACCTATGTCGGTGTATCGTCCCGCCTTCGGAGCCTGTCCTGGGGTGCCGAAGACTTGTCAGCCGATCTTGGTGTCGAGACCAATCGCGATGCCGATGGCGTATATACCGATCTCTTTCGCCATGCCCGAACAGTGACCCTTTTGGGAGCCGCTGCAGCGGGTGTAGAGGCGATCGACACGGTCTTCGTCGACTTTCGCGACGCCGAGGGCCTGGAGAAGGAATGTCGTGCAGCTGTCCGCGACGGCTTTTCCGGGAAGATGGCTATCCACCCGGCGCAAGTCGAGACAATCAACCGGGTTTTCACGCCGTCGCCTGAGGCTGTTGATCACGCCACGCGTGTCTTCGATCTGTTTGCCGAGGCTGGCGATGAAGTCGGTGTTCTCAGCCTGGACGGCAAGATGATCGATCGACCGCACCTGAAGCAGGCACGGCGCATCCTCGACCGCGCGCGTGCCGCCGGAGTTTTCACGTCGGAATAGTCCGGCCTATTCCTTCCATAGCGGTCGGCTCATCTCAAACACCTCCGCTCCGTGGCAATAGTCACGATAGCCCAATCGCGCCAAAGGCGCGGCCCGAGCCATATCGATTCGCCCGTCTTTGAGGGCTTCCGGATCGATATGGATACCGACGACCTGGCCGATCACCATGATGTAACCGGACGGCGTGCCATCCAGAGTGGTCGGCCGAAAGATGTCCAGCGCTTTGCATTCCAATGCCGCCAGTGCTTCACCCACATAGGGTGCGTCCACCAGCCTGCCCTTTTTTGCCGTCAGTCCGACATGAAGAAACTCGTCCTCATGCGATGGCGCATCAACTGAACTGTGGTTCATCTCCTCAGCAAGATGGCGGCTGGCCAGGTTGGCCGTGAACTCTCGGCTGGCTTCGATGTTGGATACGGTGTCCTTTTTTCCGTCCGAGGCAAACATCACCATCTTCGGATCATCGCTGATGGCGTTGAAAAACGAGTATGGAGCGAGGTTATGGATCCCGTCCGGGCCTCTGGTCCCGATCCATCCAATGGGCCGCGGCGCGACAATCGCCTTGAACGGATCATGGGCCAGCCCATGCTGGTTGTCTTTGGTTTCGTAAAACATGCTCGACCCCGTCTATTCGATCCAGGTGGTGATAGCGTCTATGTCGGGACGTGGACGGTCTGCGGGAACCGTGTCTGACGTGCCGATGTGAAGAAAGCCGGCGAGCCTCTCGTCTTCGCCGACGTCCAGCAATTTCAGAGCCTCCCGGTCGTAACTGATCCAGTCGGTGAGCCAGTTGCAGGCAAATCCATGTGCATTGGCCGCCATGTAAAGACAGGTGCACGCGGCACCTGCAGAAAGGATCTGCTCCCATTCGGGAATTTTGGGATGCTCTCCAGCGCGGCTGACCACGGCGATGACAACTGGCGCTCGGCTAAGTCGGGTATGATCCTGCTCGCGCCGTTCCTGAGGCATATCCGGGTCATTGCGGAGCGCAATTTCACCCAACTGAGCACTCAAACGATGACGGGCGCCACCGGTGATCACGATAAAGCGCCAGGGCGCCAATTTGCCGTGATCCGGCACCCGGGATGCGACGGTCAAAATGGATCGGATCGTCTTTTCATCCGGTCCCGGTTCGGTCATCAAATTCGCGGCAACCGAACGCCGGGTTTCGAGATAGGATTTCAACGCTTCATTCATCGTTGGCTCTTTACCTTTACTCATTTCTGGCCTTGAAAAAGCCATGCATCCGTTTCAAACAAAACACAAGATCGGGGACGGTATGGAATCATCGCGGTGCTTTGCGTTGGGTTTGGCCATGGTTCTGGCTGCAAGTTTGCAGCCGGCAAGCGTGTCTGCGCAGAACCTTGCGGACCCGTCAAATCCGCTGACGCTTGATCTTCCGACTTTGACGCCGTTCGTCGCACCCGAGGCCGAACGCCCGTCAGGATCGAGTGTTCCCCTGCTCCGCAGTGTTCGTCTGGATGCCTTGCTGGTTGAAGGCGGACAGCCTCTTGAGCACGGTCTGGTGTGGCGGGTATTTCACCCGATACCCGACGACTCCGGAAAGCTGCCGATGCTCGCGACTTCAGAGGGCGGCCAGGCCTATTTCGAATTCGAACCCGGCGACTATTTCGTCCACGTTGCCTTCGGACTGGCCGGTGTGACCCGCAAGGTCTCGGTTCCAACGAATGATCCCATCGACACCCAGAGCTTCATCCTCAACGCCGGTGGGCTGATCCTCAACGCGGTCTCAGGCAATGATGGCCGCATTCCAGCCCCCAAACTGCGCTTCTCGATCTATTCTGAAGAACGCGACATCAACGGCCAGCGCCAGCTGATTATTGCCGACATCCGACCCAACCAGGTCACGCGGCTGAATGACGGCATCTACCATGTCGTTTCGGAATACGGAGCGGTCAATGCCGTCATCCGGTCCGACATCCGGGTCGAAGCTGGCAAGATGACCGAGGCGACGATCCAGCACCGGGCCGCCCAGTTGACGCTCAAACTGGTGGCGGAAGCGGGTGGTGAGGCAATCGCCGACACCGCCTGGTCAATCACCAACTCAGCCGGTGATCTGATCAGCGAAAGCGTGGGCGCCTTCCCCTCTCTGGTTCTTGCGGAGGGCGATTACACTGCCATCGCCCACCACAAGGAACGCCTGTTTCGACGCGATTTCAAGGTCGTCGCAGGCCGAAACGTCGACGTCGAGGTCTTCCTCGACTGAGATTACTGCTGCCGACGAAGGTCCGGCGGCAGAGCTTCGTCCGTCAACTGGGAAACAGCTTCATCGAGCGACAAGGACTGCTGGTCGCGGCTGCCTAGACGCCGCATGTTGACGCTCTGCTCCTCAGCTTCGCGTTTTCCGCAAACCAGGATCACTGGTACCTTGGTTAGCGAGTGCTCGCGGACCTTGTAGTTGATCTTCTCGTTGCGCAAATCCGTCTCGACCTTGAGCCCGGCACCCTTCAGCTTGGCAGCAACTTCCGACGCATAATCGTCGGCATCCGAAGTGATCGTTGCAACGACCACCTGAACCGGTGCGAACCATAGCGGCATGTTACCCGCATGGTTTTCGATCAGAATACCCAGGAAGCGCTCCATCGAGCCACAGATCGCCCGGTGCACCATGACAGGCTGCTTCTTCTCCGAGTCCTTGTCGATATAGAACGCGCCGAACCGCTCTGGCAGGTTGAAATCGACCTGGGTGGTTCCGCATTGCCATTCACGACCGATCGCATCGCGCAGCGTGTACTCGAATTTCGGACCGTAGAACGTGCCCTCACCCGGATTCACCCCGGTTTTGATGCGGCCACCTGAATCGGCTTCGATCTGTTTCAGGATCGTTGAGAGGACTTCCTCCGCGTGATCCCACATCTCGTCGGTTCCAACACGCTTCTCCGGCCGGGTCGCGAGTTTCACGGTGATTTCGTCAAATCCGAAATCCGAATAGGTCGACAGGATCAGGTCATTGATCCGCAGACATTCGGCGGCCAGCTGCTCCTCGGTGCAGAACACGTGGGCGTCGTCCTGCGTAAAGCCGCGCACCCGCATCAACCCGTGTAGCGCTCCGGATGGTTCGTAGCGGTGCACGTTGCCGAATTCGGCAAGTTTTACAGGCAGTTCACGGTAGGACCGCAGACCATGCTTGAATATTTGAACATGACCGGGACAATTCATCGGTTTGATGGCGAACACACGATCATCGACCGTCTCGGTCGCAAACATGTTCTCGCGATACCAACCCCAGTGGCCTGAGGTTTCCCATAGCGTCTTGTCGAGAATCTGCGGTGCGTTGACCTCGTCATAGCCGTGCTCGTCCAGGCGACGGCGCATATAGCCAACAAGGTTCTGGAACATCTTCCAGCCTTTGGCATGCCAGAACACCACGCCGGGACCCTCTTCCTGGAAGTGGAACAGGTCCATTTCCCGGCCAAGCCGCCGGTGGTCACGTTTTTCTGCCTCTTCCAGCATATGGAGATAGGCATTGAGTTGCTTCTGGTCGGCCCAGGCCGTGCCATAGATGCGGGTCAGCATCGGATTGTTGGAATCGCCACGCCAATAGGCGCCGGCAACGGACATCAACTTGAAGGCATTGCCGACCTGTCCCGTCGACGCTATGTGTGGTCCGCGGCAAAGATCGAACCACTTCCCCTGGCGGTAGATCTTCAGATCCTGCCCTTCCGGAATCGCGTCCACCAGCTCGACCTTGTAGGATTCACCCATCTCGGCGAAGGTGTTGCGGGCTTCATCCCGGGACCAGACTTCCTTCGTGAACGGTTCGTTGCGCGCAATGATCTCGCGCATCTTCTTCTCGATCTTGGGCAGATCATCCGACGTAAACGGCTCGTTGCGCGCGAAGTCGTAATAGAAACCGTTGTCGATCACGGGGCCGATCGTTACCTGGGTGCCCGGATACAACTCCTGCACGGCTTCCGCCATCACATGCGCGGCGTCGTGGCGGATCAGCTCCAGGGCGCGCGGGTCTTCGCGAGTGAGAATTTCAACGGCGCCATCAGTGACCGCGTCACTGAGGTCGCCGACTTGACCGTCGATCGCTATAGCGACGGCCTTTTTGCCAAGCGATTTCGAAATACCATCGGCAACCGCACGGCCAGTCGTGCCGGCGGGGAATTCTTTGACAGATCCATCAGGGAATCGAAGAGAAACGGCGTCAGCCATCAGTATATGCTCCTGTCCAGTCCCGCCAACGAACGCGGGTGGTTGATTGAAGTGTCACGGCCTCCGGGCCGAGCGGTCGCCTTTTAGCCCGCCTCCCCGCCCTTTGCAACGCAATAGCTGACGACCGCGCTATTTGTGGCGCACGAAAAAGCGCCATGGCAAATACCACTTCATGCGGTCCGGAAGCACCTCGGGAACCGGATCGAAGCCATGTGTTCCTCCGGGCCCACAGCGGATAACGCGGAAGAAGGAGAGCCAGCCACCAGACCAGAGTCCATGCCTGGCAATGGCTTCGTATGAGTATTCCGAACAGGTCGGCAAATGTCGGCAGTGATTTCCCACGAAACCTGACAGCGTCAATTGGTAGAACCGCACGAAACCCATCCCGAACAGCCTGCCGGGTGTTTTGCGGAACGGGCCGTCGTAGTTTCGGCCTTTGGCTGTCATGACTCTCGGCTAGCTATAACGACCTCAAGCAGCCGCTTCATCCGCCCGTTTGCTCTCGATCTGGTCAATGGCATCGACGACGGCGTCAAAGGTGAGCAATGTCGATGCATGCCGGGCTTTGTACTCTCGGACCGGCTCAAGAAATTTCATATCCGCAAATCGGCCGTCCGGCGGCGGCCCGCCCTGTTTGAGCATGGCAATCATCTGTTCGCGTACTTTTCGCAATTCGGCCGTGGAAGCGCCGACGATGTTGTTGGCCATGATTGCCGACGAGGCTTGCCCAAGCGCACAAGCTTTTACCTCGTGGGAGAAATCACTGACGATGTCTCCATCAAGCTTGAGCCAAACCTTGACCGTCGATCCGCAGAGCTTCGAATGCGCGCGAGCCGAAGCGTCCGCGTCTTCAAGAACGCCAATGCGTGGAATATTGCCCGCAAACTCCAGAATCTTTGCGTTGTAGACCTCGTCTATCATGCATTCATGCCCCGGTTTGCAGTCACATCGGATCCGGCAGGGTCCCTGATTCCGACACCATAACGTCGCCAATAAATTGGCATTTCCGACGTCTATACCCTATTTTGGCAATCGGTAACATCATTACAAGGGTTGTGTTGCCGCACGGGATGGTGCAGTGGTCCACCCGTTAGAGTAACGACGCCTTTCGTCGCGGAGAAACATGTGACAATGGACGCCATTATCAAGAGTTTTCCGAAAGAAACGGAAGACGAAGCGGAAGGCGCGCCGGTGCAGCGACCAACCGAGGCCGAAACCAGGGCTGCTGTTGAAGTGCTGCTGCGTTGGATTGGTGAAGATCCGAGCCGTGAAGGCCTGAAAGACACGCCAGCACGTGTCACGAAGTCCTTCCTGGAACTGTTTTCCGGATATGGTCAATCCGCCAAGGAGGTCCTCGGTCGGACATTCGAGGAAGTGTCCGGCTATGATGAGCTGGTCCTGGTCAAGGACATCCCGTTCTTTTCCCATTGTGAGCATCACTTGGTTCCCATCATTGGCAAGGCTCATGTCGGTTACCTTCCCGATGGCCGCGTCCTGGGCCTGTCCAAAATCGCGCGCGTGGTGGAACTCTTTGGCCGACGCCTCCAGACCCAGGAAGCGCTGACCGCACAGATTGCCGAAGCGATCGATACGACGCTGAAGCCGCGCGGTGTGGCCGTCATGATCGAGGCCGAGCACATGTGCATGGCCATGCGGGGCGTTCAGAAGCTGGGTTCGACGACCCTGACGTCGACCTTCACCGGCCAGTTCAAAACCGAACCACAGGAGCAGGCGCGCTTCATGTCGATGCTGCGCAGCCGCGATTGATCAATGGTAGAAAAAACGGATCCGGCGGAGCGGTTCGCACCAGCGCCGAAGGACAAGATTGAGCTTGAAGAAGGCAAGGCTCTCACACCCAGATTTGACGCCAACGGGCTGATCACCGCGGTCGTGACCGATGTCACCGATGGAACTGTTCTCATGGTTGCCCACATGAACAGTGAAGCGCTGGCCCTGACGATATCGACCGCGACAGCCCACTACTACAGTCGCTCACGCAAAGCGCTCTGGAAGAAGGGCGAAAGTTCCGGAAACCTGCAGACGGTGCACGAGATTCTGACCGACTGCGATCAGGACGCCGTCGTGCTCAAAGTGAGCGTCGGGGGTCACGATGCAAGCTGCCACACCGGTCGTCGAAGCTGCTTCTACCGTCGTATTGAGCTTGGAAGTGATCCAGCCACCCTGGCCATGAACGAAGACCAACCGCTTTTCGATCCGGAAGAAGTCTACGCCGGTGACCACTAGCTCGTGGATCCGTTCGCACTGAACGGGTCGTAGGCTCGTCGCGCGGAAACCGGTTCTAAAAAGGTCGAGAGTTCAATAAATCCAGGCGGGCTCTTCGACATTCCCGACCCGAAGTGAAGCGGCTACATGTTTCCCCGTGAACTCACAAATCATGCAGCTCTAGCTGGGCAAACCCGCCTTCTCAAATATTGCAAATATGTGCTGTTTTCTCTCCGGATTTCGAAATGGAGAGTTACGCATATGGGTGCTGAGTCGGAAATCAGGTGTTTTATCCAAAATTTCACTGGCATAACGGCGTGCTGCGTCCCAGTCATTGAGCATTGCAGAGCCGTAAATCAGAATTCGCCGGAGTGAAGCGCTTGAATCGTAAACAGCCAAGGCTTTTTTGGCTGCGATGTTACCCCTCTCATATTGGCCGGTCACTACAAAGACGAAAGAGGCATTCCAATCGTACCAAGCCGGATAAAGCGGATTATGCAGATAGGCTTTTTCAATCCACCGGTTAGCTTCGTCATCCCGATCCATGAACGTGAGCAGCGTGGCCATTTGTATCATGGTGTCCGCATGGTTTGGGTTGATTTGAAGGGCACGCGAGAGAGACGCATAAGCTGCAGCGTGATCTTCATCCGCATAAAGCTGAATTGTGGCCAAGGTCTTGTAGGCTTCGTAACTCAGGTCATCGAGAGATAAGGCTTGCGCGACCCACCGACGGGCCTGACTTAGCGCCAAGTTCGGGTCCTCCGCAAGCGAATGCCGCCACAGCAGCAAATAGTAACGTCCTATCAAGGCATGGGCTCTGGTATATTTTGGATCAAGCTCGACGACATTTTGCAGCAATGCAATCCCTTCATTCAAAGATTGCCGTTCGACTTTCGGAAAGTCTGCCTGGAGCAACAGTTCATAGGCATTTAAGTTTGTTCGCTCGCGCTGCCAGGACTGTTTTTCCGTTGTGATCTCGACTTGAGCCACAAGCGTTGTTGCAAGCTTCGCGCTGAGACCTTCCTGAACCAGATACACGTCGTCTCTCGGCACATCGAATTGTTCTGCCCAAACGGTCTGGCCGGTTTCGCCATCAATGAGTTGCGCACTGACTTTCAATTGATTCAAACCCGCCAAAACCTCTCCCAAAAACAAATATCGCACGTCCAATTCGCTGGCGATTTGAGAGACTGGCTTGTCGGTCTCTTGATACTGAAATGCGGAATGGCTGGAGACCACGAAGAGACCATCAAATTTCGATATATTAGCGGTGATCGCCTTTGTCATTGCATGAGCGAACCTGGATTGGTTGGGGTCGCCGCTGAGATTATCGAAAGGCAGCACCGCGATAGAAGGCGGATCGGCCATTGGAGTGGGACGTGCGGTCAGCCAGAAGATGGTAGCGGCGATCAGAAACGCCGTGAACATCGCCAATATGACTGGAGCATGCTTGCTCAACATTTGCGGATCGGATGTTTGTCGTAAGCTCGGTACCAGCTTATATCCCTTTTTGGGGACGGTCTGGACGATCTCGCGGCGGTTGTCTCCGATTGCCTTGCGGATATCGGCAATACACTGAATCAAGCTGTCATCGGTAACGCTGACACTGCCCCAAACTGTAGATATCAGATCGTCGCGATCCACCAATTGTCCCGACTTTTCAGCCAAAATTTTCAGCACGGCAAGCGACTGCGGCCGCAAAGCAACATCCAGTCCCGCCCTGTCGAGCAGTGTTCCACGCGATAAATCAAATTCAACCGAGCCAAGTTGCAGAGTGATTTTCAGTGGGTCGGCCATGATGCCTAAAGATTAGCATGAGGACCGCAAAACAGAAGCGAACAGCGCCCGTATTCGGAAATTTTCGGAAATTTTCGGCACCAATTTCAGGACCAAACAAGACAAGTGGAGCAGATTTGTTCTGCGGCAGGGTGCCCGATGATCGGTCGCGCTGCGAATAGTCCGGAGGCAATTCAATGGAATTAATCACACTGCTTATGGCACACCTTTTTGTGCAACGAGATGGCCGCTGTTCAAACACTGCCCAAAGGTAAGGTGCAGGAGTGCACGGCGAATTTTGAGCGGGTCAAAATCGGACTTAATCCAGATTTGTCTTGGCAGGAATATCAGGCGCTTGCACCATCTCTTCGGGCAGAGGTGAGCGTTAAGTCTTACCAATACTATATCGATTGGAAAGCTGAGAACGCCGGCAAATATCTTGAAATGGTCAAAGAGGCGAAGTTGCTCGTCAAAGCCAATATGTGATCGTGATCAAAATGATGGCGCGCCCCACGCGCCATCCCGCTCAATTTCCGTCAGCTAGCGCAATTGAACAGGAGAGGCGTGTCGAACACGGTCGGACATTATCCTCGCAGCTGACCTTGGGTACGGGCCATAAGCCAAGCGACTGGCGTCAAGAATAGATAAAGACCTCCAGTGTTAACCTGAGGCACCCATCCGAGCCGCCTGAAATTGGCGACAATCGGATCTTAGGGGTGGCTATGGACGATATTGACGACATGGAGGCCGAAACCGTGCTGCAAAAGACCAAGGAGCCCAGGATAGCGCTGGCTCTCGGCGGTGGTGCGGCGCGCGGTTGGGCGCATATCGGTGTGCTGCGGGCGCTCGACGAAGCCGGCATCAAGGTCAGCATGGTGGCGGGCACGTCGATCGGAGCTCTCGTCGGCGGCTGTTATCTGGCGGGAAAGCTCGATGAGCTGGAGGAGTTTGCCCGCAGCCTGACGATGCGCCGGATCGTCGCCTTGCTTGACCTGGCGATCGGCGGCAGCGGCCTGTTCGGAGGCATGCGGCTCAGCAAGAGGATGCGCGAGCATCTCGCCGATATCGACATAGAGGACCTCGATCGCCCTTTCACCGCCGTTGCGACCGAGATCGCAACCGGACACGAAATCTGGATTCACAGCGGTTCATTGGCGACCGCCATCCACGCCTCCTATGCGCTGCCCGGCATCTTTGAACCCGTCGAATGCAATGGCCGCGTCCTTGTCGACGGCGCGCTGGTCAATCCGGTCCCCGTTTCCGTGTGCCGGGCACAGGAAGAGCGCTTGGTGGTCGCCGTCAACCTTCACTACGACCTTTACGGCCGTTCGGCCGTCGTCAGGCACGCGGCATCCGAAACGCCCTCGAATGAGGACGAAGATCTTCCTTCAGCCATCGATAAACGCAAATCAGCTCGCCTCGGCATGACCAATGTCATGGTCGAATCGTTCAATATCATCCAGGACCGGGTGTCTCGTGCCCGGCTCGCCGGCGATCCACCGGATCTGCTGATGATGCCCCGCCTTTCAGATATCGGGCTGTCCGAGTTTCATCGGGCCAGCGAAGCGATCGATCGCGGCTACGAAGAAGCGACGATGAAGATCGAATATATCAAGCGCCTTCAGCAAGTGCTGCTCTAGAGCTTACCCGCCGGCGAAGGTGTTGGACAATCCCAGCGCCATGCCGCCAATGAGAACGGCCTCAGCGACCACAATCCCGACAACCACCCGCTGTCTGGACACAATGAAGGCCCCAAAGCCGACCATCGTGGCCACGACCCGCAAAGCCATTGGAGTCGTTTCCAGTGCTCCGGTCGGGAAAAGAATGAGGCGGGCAATCACGGCCGCGACCAGTGCCGTCGCCACGGCACGCACCCAGATCAGGGCAAGCGAGTCGTCAAGAAGCCGGTTGCCAATAAGCACGCCAAGCCAGCGCCACACATCAGTTGCCAGCCAGCCCGCAACGGCGATGAAAATGTAAGGCCACCAGGCACCGAAAAGCTCACTCGGCTGCATTGCGACGCTTTCTGCGAGCATGAACGGCGCGCTCCAGGCCGAATGCCAGGGTGCCACCGACGATTCCGGCAAACAACAATCCCAGCTGCGGATTGATGACATGGAAGACGGGCCCCAGACACAATCCGATCAGCATCGCGTAGTAGATCTCAGGGTGTCGCGCCGAGGCCCAGATCGAAGTCAGGAAATAGATCGGCGTCAGAAAGAACAATCCGCCGGCCAGCATCTCCGGCAAGTCGCTGACAACGCCGTAGGTGATGGCAACAAGCACAATGTTGGCCGCGGAAAGGGTCAAACCGAAACCGGCGAAGAAGGCGATGCGCCCCTCCCGCGGAACGGAGTGAATACGTTGCATCGTAAACACCCAGGCCGTTACGGCCACAAAGTGCGACAGCAACAACAGCAGCCAGGTCGGAGTCGAGCGCGTACGGATAACGGGAACCAGTGCCGCAACCATCGGCATAAGACGCATGGAAGACAAGGCTACGGCCAATGCGGCGGCCGGAAGTGACGCGCCCGCCAGCATGGCGCCGATCAGAACCAGCTTTGCCGGCAGTGCCCAAATGGTTGCGGTCATAAAGAGAGCCTGACCCAGCGGCACCCCTGATTCGAATGCGAAGCCGCTGAAGCCCACGAAAGCCGCCATCAGGATCAGTGCAGGCGCTGAAACTATGCCGCGCATGCCCATGAAGAAATAGGGCCATTTTCGGAAGGAAGATTGGGCGTCCATCCTGTCGTGTTAGACCGAACAGAACAACAAGGAAAGCAGCTTCACAAAAAGGCGGCAGCGGCCTTCTGAAGTCTTCGCGCTCGTGCGGAAAGCGCCTTTCTATCGGAGGCCAACGCAGTGTCGAGCGTGCGACGCGCCCTTCCCCGGTCGACCAGGCCGTCTCTGGCCAAGTCGACAACCGCTTGAAGCGAACAAGCCGCGACGATGTTGAAACGACTGTCGAGATTGTCATTCAGAATATCGTGCAAGCGCCTGGACTGTTCGCGGCTTAATGGCAGGCAAACAAGGATCTTGGGCAACTGCTCGCCGATTTCCCACTGATTCAGCGCTTTCAGCAATGCCATCAGATCTTCGATATGAGCATCGAATAGCGACGGCTGCCTGGCCGATATCTGCATGGCAGCATGTGCCGCGTGAGAGACGACGGCAGGGTCGCTGTCGCCAAGACATTCCAATAGAGGCTCGACGAGGTCCGGGTCGTCAATTACCGCATCGGCAACCGAGGAGGCCGCGGCGGGAACGCGGCGATCGCCTTCTGAAAGGCGATCGCGTATCCAGGTCGCTGACGCAGTCACTCCTTCTTGCGCGGAACCTTCGGCACCGCGCTGCCGCGCGTTTTCGTCGGAGCGACTGTTTTTGTTGCCGGCTCACCCTCCGGAGGTGTCGGCGAGGAACGAGGTTTGCGCTTCGGTGCAGGCTTGTCTTCGCTTGCGACCTTTGCCTTGACCACCGCCTTCTTTCGCGCGACCAGCGCTTCCTTCTGGGGCTTCGCCGGTTCCTTGTCCGGCACGGCTTCGAGCTTCAGACTGGATTCGCCATCCTTGTCCTTGGCCACCGTGACCTTGACGGTTCCACCTTTCTTCAGCTTGCCGAAAAGCACTTCGTCAGCCAGTTGCTTCTTGATGTGCTCCTGAATGACCCGTGCCAACGGACGGGCGCCCATGCGTTCGTCGTAGCCCTTCTCCGCCAGCCATGCGACGGCATCCTGAGAAAGATCGAAGGTCACGCCACGCTCAGCCAATTGGGCCTCAAGCTGCATGACGAACTTCTGAACAACCTGATGCACGACCGGGGTCGGCAGCGAACCGAACGGTATGATCGCATCCAGGCGGTTGCGGAACTCCGGCGAGAACATCCGGTTGATCGCTTCCATGTCGTCGCCTTCCCGCTTGGAAGACCCGAAACCAATGGCCGGCTTAGCAAGATCGGCAGCGCCGGCGTTGGTCGTCATGATCAATATGACATTGCGGAAGTCGATCTGCTTGCCATTGTGATCGGTCAGCTTGCCGTGATCCATGACCTGCAACAGGATGTTGAACAGATCCGGATGCGCCTTTTCGATTTCATCAAGAAGCAACACGCAATGGGGATGCTGGTCGACGCCATCGGTCAGCAAGCCGCCCTGGTCGAAGCCGACATAGCCGGGGGGCGCGCCAAGCAGCCTGGAAACCGTGTGACGCTCCATGTACTCCGACATGTCAAAGCGCAGCAGTTCGACACCCAGCGCGCTTGCCAGTTGCCGCGCCACCTCGGTCTTGCCGACACCTGTCGGACCCGAGAACAGGTAACTGCCGATTGGCTTGTCCGGTTCCCGCAGACCGGCCCTCGCCAGCTTGATCGCGGAAGCGAGCGCGTTGATTGCCGTATCCTGGCCGTAGACAACGGAGCGCAGCTGCTTGTCGAGATTGGCAAGCACCTGTTTGTCGTCCTTCGACACGGATTTCGGCGGAATGCGCGCCATTGAGGCAATCGTGGCCTCGATCTCCTTTTCGGTGATGGTCTTACGGCGTTTGCTTTCCTCGACCAGCATCTGCGAGGCACCGGTCTCATCGATCACGTCGATGGCCTTGTCCGGCAGCTTGCGGTCGTTGATGTAGCGCGCCGACAGCTCCACCGCGGTCTTGATCGCGTCGTTCGAGTATTTGACCTTGTGATAATCCTCGTAATAGGGCTTCAGGCCTTTGAGGATTTCAACCGCGTCGTCGATGGTCGGCTCGTTGATATCGATCTTCTGAAACCGACGCACCAGCGCCCGGTCCTTTTCAAAGAACTGGCGAAATTCCTTGTAGGTGGTCGAACCGATACACCGGATCGCGCCAGACGACAGCGCCGGCTTCAACAGGTTGGACGCATCCATGGCTCCGCCTGAAGTGGCGCCGGCGCCGATGACGGTGTGGATCTCGTCGATGAAGAGAACCGCTCCCTCCAACTCCTCGAGCTCCTTGACGACCTGCTTCAGCCGCTCCTCGAAATCACCGCGGTAGCGTGTTCCGGCCAGCAGAGAGCCCATGTCGAGCGCAAAGATAGTTGCATTCTCGAGCACTTCGGGCACTTCGCTGTTGATGATGCGTCGCGCCAGCCCTTCTGCAATAGCGGTCTTTCCGACACCGGGATCACCGACATAGAGCGGATTGTTCTTGGAGCGTCGGCAGAGCACCTGAATGGTTCGATTGATTTCCTTCTCGCGCCCGATCAGGGGATCGACTTTGCCGTCCTGCGCCTTCTTGTTGAGATTGACGCAATAGGCGCTCAGAGCATCCTGGTTCTTGGGCTTGCCACCTTCCTCGCTGTCGGTCGGGCTTGATGAACTTTCCGATTCGGAATCCTCCGCACCGCGCACGGGCCTGCTTTCCGACCCACCAGGACGCTTCGAGATCCCGTGGGAAATGAAGTTCACGGCATCATACCGGGTCATCTCCTGCTCCTGCAGGAAATAGGCGGCATGGCTTTCACGTTCCGCAAAGATTGCGACCAGGACATTGGCGCCTGTCACTTCGTCCCGTCCGGAAGACTGAACGTGGATGACCGCGCGTTGAATCACCCGTTGGAAACCTGAGGTCGGTTTCGAATCCTCATCATACCCGGTGACAAGGTTGTGCAGTTCGTTGTCGATATATTCCGTGACGGTCGAACGCAGGGCATCGAGATCGACACCGCAGGCACGCATTACAGCGGCCGCGTCGGAATCATCCATCAACGCAAGAAGCAGGTGCTCAAGCGTCGCGTATTCGTGATGGCGATCATTGGCAAATGTCAGTGCCTGGTGCAGCGCCTTCTCAAGACTTGGGGAAAATGTCGGCACGGTTATATCCTCATTTCTTTTCCATCACGCATTGCAGCGGATGTTGATTCTGGCGCGCGAAATCCATCACCTGGGTGACTTTGGTTTCAGCCACCTCGTAGGTAAAGACGCCGCATTCGCCGACACCATGATTGTGGACGTGCAACATGATGCGCGTCGCCGCCTCCCGGTCTTTCTGGAAAAACCGTTCCAGAACATGAACGACGAACTCCATCGGTGTGTAGTCGTCGTTCAACAGGAGCACGCGGTAGAGGCTCGGTTTCTTGAGCTTCTTCTGGGTGCGCGTGATGACCGAGACGCCGTTGCCATTGCTATTGCCGTCTCCGTCCTTGTCGTCTTCAGTTGCCTTTATTGGCTCAGCAACCATTCTGATCCTTTGTCCCGTGCTTCCATTTGGGCTTTGTCCCCTGCCGACATCGCCAACCGTTTGCAGTCTACCCTAATCTAGTTCGCTTTTCTGCAATTTTAAGCCCTTGACGAACATGCGATCTACCCCATTTCTTTGCGCCGCCGCGAGCAGAGCCGTCACATTCGGGTTGTCGTTGTCAGGTGTGGTTTGTCGCCTCGACTCACTTTGTCGCGTTTGCCCTGGTGCAACACGAAAAACCCGGCGACCAGATGGCCACCGGGTACGCGATTACGTCTTGATGAAAGGCGCTTGGCGCTGGATCAGGCGGCCTTCTTGGATGCAGCCGCCGGTGCCGGGGTCGCGGCAGCAACCGCAGCCTCATAGGGCTCATAGGCCTTGCGAGCCGTATCGGCGTAGATTTCGCTCATCTTGGTGGCCTGGGCAACGAACGACTCATAAGCCGACTTGGCGTAGTCGCTCTGGATCTCGAAGGCCTTTTCGAAGGACTTCGCACCGACCATCTTTTCAACGACGGCTGCGTTTTCTTCGTAGGACTTTTTCGAATAGTCCGTGGCTTCGGTGGTCAGGGTCTGCATGCCCTGGGTGAATGCCGAATAGCTTTTCAGCATGTTGTCCATGGCATCCTTGCCGTATTTGCTGGCGTCATCAAAAGAGAACATCTCGATATCCTATTGTCGCGGGGGGGTCGGGATAACGGCTGGGTGCTCCTTGAGATCCAGTCCGTGTGCACAAAATATATGCACCGCAACAGAAAGTCAATGAAATTTGTGCACCGCAACACAATCACACCTGCGGTTGATTCAATTCAAGGCGAAACTTCAAGAAATGCGAAACCATAAACGGATTGGTAACGCTGTGCCCATACCGTGCGTCGAAATGATCGTCGCCGGCGGTGTGTTCGATTCCGGCGTCTGGAACAGCGTCAATGGATGGAATCTCCAACGTGAACACAGCTTCAAAAGTCTGTCTACGCCGTCAAAGAAGCCCCCTTTCATTCTTTTCCGGGCTTGCCCACCTGGTGTTGGCTGGATTGCTGATCGTCGCCCTGACCGGTGTGGCCTCAGCCAATTCGAAATACGCCGGCATCGTCATCGACGCCAAAACCGGCAAGACTCTTTATTCTTCGAGTGCCGACTCACCGCGGTATCCGGCTTCGCTCACCAAGATGATGACGCTTTACATGATGTTCGAAGCCATCGACAGCGGCCGCATGAGCAAGAAGACGCGCATTCGCATGTCAAGGAACGCCGCAGCGGAACAGCCTTCCAAGCTGGGTGTAAGAGCCGGCCAGTCGATTTCTGCCGAACAGGCCATCTACGCGCTTGTCACGAAGTCCGCGAATGACGTCTCGACCGCGGTGGCCGAACATCTTGGTGGTTCCGAATCGGCTTTCGCCCGGCAAATGACGAGGAAGGCGCGGTCACTGCGGATGAGCAAGACCACTTTCCGCAATGCACACGGCCTTCCCAATTCCAAGCAACGGACCACGGCTCGCGATATGGCGCGTCTTGGGCTGGCTCTGCGGGAACATTTTCCGCACCACTACCACTACTTCTCCACCCGCACTTTCAAATACGGCAAAGCACGCTACGGCAACCACAACCGGCTGCTCGGAACCGTTTCGGGTGTCGACGGTATCAAGACCGGATACATCCGGGCTTCCGGGTTCAACCTTGTCACGTCCGTCCGCAAAAACGGCCGCAGCATCGTCGCGGTGGTTATGGGCGGCAAGACCGGTGCCAGCCGCAATGCGCAGATGAAGAAGCTCATCGCGCGCTATCTGCCGAAGGCGTCAAAGCGCGGCAGGGGCAAACTGATTGCACGCGGCGCACCAACAACGATGAAGGTCGCTTTGCCCAAGATTGGCCCGGTCCCGAATTTTCGCGACTACAAGGATTCTCGGATCGCCCTTGCTTACGCTCGTCCGCAAAAGGCGGCATCATTCCCGGTTCCGCTCGACAGGCCGCTGGTCGGCAAAAAAGCACTTATCGACGGGTTGAAGAAACAGCGCGCCACTGCCGCTCCGTCTCCCCGTCCAACCAGCAACGCGAATGATGGCGCAATTCCGATTGACAACATCGTAACGGCGAGCACGCCCTCTGGCTGGGTGGTTCAGATCGGTGCAACGCCCACCCGTGATGCCGCGCAGGCAATGCTGGCTGAGGCACAATCGAAAACCGGCGGGATCGTGGCCAAAGCAAAGCCGTTCACAGTGGTCACGCATCGCAAGGGCGAACAGCTTCACCGGGCACGGTTTGCAGGCTTTTCGGGCAAGTCGCAAGCCTGGAAGGCATGTAAAGCTCTGAAGAAAAAGGGCTATGGCTGCTGGGCGACCCAGCAATAATGATCGCGGTCGGCGGCAAATGCGGCAGACGCGTCCTCGGATTTGGTATTTTGTTGTGGGGATAATTTAATGACGACGCAGGAGAACATCTTTGGCCTCGTTGATGCGGGTGGCGAGAAAGACCGACCCGCCGGTGTCGGGGTGCACGCGTTTCATCAGGCGGCGATGCGCCTCGCGGATTTTCGCCTCGGTCGCACCAGCAGAAAGACCAAGGATCTCGTAGGCTTCCTCCTTAGTCATGGGGCCCGAAGCTGGCGCAGCACCCAGCCCGTCGTCCGAATTCGTCTCAAAGCCATCGCGCCAGGTGGGCATTCGACGGTCAAGATACGCTTCTAACACCTGCGTGCTTTCCGGATCCTGCTGCAGTTCGCGGTAAAGCGACAGCAAATCCTCCTCATCCAAGTCGTTGAGTTCCTGCCCTTCGTAGCGGCCTGCCAGAACCAGGCCGTTCATTGCACCGGTATCCAGATCCAGTTCCATCTCGAGCGCCGCGGTGCGTACGTGTGATGTTTGGTTGCGGGAGCGGGTGCCGCGGGAGCGGGCTCGCGCCCGCGCAAACAGAATGGCGGCAAGCCCGAACAGACCAAAAGCAACGCTGGCCCGTCCGAGGATCGTCAGAACGATACCGGTTCCCGTCAACAGGACAGGCACAGCGAAGCGCATCACTATTGCTAGCTGACGCGCATCCATGCGCACGAACAAGGCAGCCAGCCCCGCCAGCAGAAGGGCAGCCACCACGGTATAGAACATATACGTCACGACGCGACCGCCCTCACCGTCCTGAAAGCTGTTCCAACAGAAGCCGCGATTCGCGACTGCGATGCCCTTCCAGTGCCTTCAATCCACCCGATGCATAGACCGCTACCGCCTTCAGCAGATTGAGCAATGCACCAGCGGCATTGCTGTCGAACCGCAGGTAGGCGCCCGAAGACAAGCGGGCGATTTCGCGGAAAGCCGTTTGCGCGGCTGGATCGTGTCCCTCCTGGAACATGAAGCAGGGTACTTTTCTCATCCCAAGCTCGCCGGCAAGTTGGCAAAGCCGGTCGATCTTCTCTTCCATGGCATCACCGATATAGACCAGCGCGCTCACCGGTTTGCGTACCGTCTCCTCTCGCGTGTGCTTCAGCACCTTGGCGATCTGGGTGTGACCGCCGCGACAGTCGATTTGTGTCATCAGGTCACGCAGTTGGTTGGTGTCATTGACCCACTTTGAGGATCGGCACTCCCCGAATCCACGAAAGTAGACAAGCTGCACCTGCAGCCCCCCTGCCCGACCGACAGCGTTGAACATTTCCCCCTGTAACCGACAGGCGGCATCCCACGTCGGTTGCCGGCTCATGGTAGCGTCGAGTGCAAAGACCAGCCGTCCTGACCCGCCGCCCTCCTGAGGCGTGATTGCACGGGCCGCGTTGAGAAAATCTGCAATATCGTTCTTGGAGGATGGCGAATCGCCATCGCCCGCGACCTCTCGCGAACCCTGCTTTGCGGTGACGTCACGTCTCTGCATAGACCGCTCCCAATTCAGGATGGGGCCGAAAATCGCGGTATCGGCACATCCCGCTTTCGCAATACTACCACGACACTACGAATTTAGAGCATGATTGCGCGAATTGAAGCAGCAATTTGACTGCTTAACCGTCATCGCCTGTCACGGATGAGCTAACTGCGGCTTCAGAGCAGTCCAAGATCGGCCAACTCGCGCCGTAATTCCGGCGGTAAAGCCATCAATCCGCCGCGGCCTCGCGACAAATCGCTTGGCGCATCTTTCGACGTTAGGTATCGCCACCCCTGAAAGGCCCGGCGAGGCTGCCATTCCGTCATGATAAGCCGCGGCTCAAGCACAATGCGGCACCGCGAAATCCCCGCCACATCAGTGAACGGCCTGATCTCTTCGATGTGCTGTCGAACTTGAATGTTTCCCTTGATGACCCAGTAAAGCGATCCGCCATCGATCAGTTCATCAGCGCGTTTGGGGACCATCCGCGTCGTATGGAACTGAATGACTTCCTCGCCACGATCCCGCTTCTGTTCAAGGCTGGAGTCGACATGGGCCTGCAGTTCTTCAACAGCATCGACGCCAACACACAACTTGACGAGATTGAGGGTCATCCTCCTGAGGTAACGGTATGCCGCAGCGGGTCAAGACCTCCCGGCATGTTTCCACAATGCCGCGGCCTCAGCATTCAACAACGTTGACGGCCAGTCCGCCTTCGCTGGTCTCTTTGTAACGCTCGTTCATGTCGAGACCGGTCTGACGCATGGTTTCGATACAGGCGTCAAGCGGCACGAAGTGTTTGCCATCGCCTCGCAACGCCAGTGAAGCTGCCGTCACGGCCTTGACCGCTCCAAGAGCATTGCGCTCGATGCACGGAACCTGAACCAGCCCGGCGACCGGATCGCAGGTCATGCCGAGATGGTGCTCGAGTGCAATTTCCGCAGCGTTTTCGATCTGCTCCGGGGTGCCATCCAGTGCTGCTGCAAGTCCTGCCGCCGCCATGGCGGATGCAGATCCCACCTCGCCCTGACAGCCAACCTCGGCCCCTGAGATCGACGCATTGTGCTTGATGATGCCGCCAATGGCCGCTGCAGTGAGCAGGAAATCATGCATGCCCTTTTCGTCGGACCCATCGTGGAACTGCAGGTAGTAGCGAACGGTCGCCGGGATCACGCCGGCAGCACCGTTGGTCGGCGCCGTCACGATGCGTCCGCCCGAGGCATTCTCTTCATTGACGGCCATGGCGTAGACGCTCAACCAGTCATTGGCGATCAGCGGATTGGATTTGTTGGTCTTCCACTCGTCCTGAAGCTTTTCGTAGATCGCTCTGGCGCGGCGCTTGACCTTCAGACCGCCCGGCATGATTCCCTCGCCGCCAAGTCCGCGGTCGATGCACGCGCTCATGGTGTTCCAGATGCGATCGAGACCGTCGTCCAGTTCTCTAGACGACCGGTGCAGCTCCTCATTGGCCCGTTTCATTGCCGCGATGCTCAGCCCGGATTCCCGCGCCATGTCCAGCATTTCCTCGGCGTTGTGAAACGGAAAAGGCACCCCGGCTTCCACCACCGGCTCAGACGCCGCATGAAGCGCCTCCAACTCCAGGTCCGTCACAACAAATCCACCGCCGATCGAATAGTAGATGGCTTTCAAAAGCAATCGATCGTCCGCATCATGCGCGCTAAACGTCATGCCGTTGGCATGTCCGGGTAACGGGTTGCTGCGGTCGAAAACAAGGTCGTTGCGCGGATTGAATCGATAGGATGGGTGCCCGGCTGGGGCGACCGTTCCCGTTTCTTCGACCCGCTTGATGATGGCGTCCATCGCATCGGGATCGACCGTTTCCGGGTGTTCGCCAGCCAACCCGAGGATGATGGCTCTGTCTGTCCCATGCCCCACCCCCGTAAAGGCGAGAGATCCGTGCAGGCTGACTTTCAGCTGGTCAACGACGACTCCCGATGGCCGCGGCCAGTCACCATTGATCAGCTCGTCAAGAAATCTTGCGCCGGCCGTCATGGGACCCATCGTATGGGAGCTCGACGGACCGATCCCGACCTTGAACACATCAAATACCGAAAGAAACATCACAGTCTCGCAAGAACCGTCATTGGGTGGGCAAATTGTAGACGGAAACACTCAGCGAAAGCAGGTTTCGACCGTCATGCGCTGCTTTGCCTGCGACACACTACACGGGCAATGCCAGGCCTTAAACGCAAAACAGCGCGGGATTGGTCACCCCACGCCGTTTTCAAAACACATGTCAGTAAGTGTCGGTTACAGTCCCCCGAAGAGATAAACCAGTGCCAGCAGTCCCACAAACCCAATCACTGCGCGGGCGGTCACGCCCCAACAGGATTTTTGGACAGTATCTTCCATATTGGCTCCACTTAGAATGCCCCAACTTCACCACCGGGCCGCGTGGTCTGGCCAAGTGGTAGGCGGAGCTTCTAATCCAACGCGCTGTCATTCGCAACAGCATTTTGACGGCTCTGCGGCAGCAATGCGGCCGGACAGTGAATCTGTGAAAAAAGGTGCAAGCCATTTCAAAGATTTATGGTGACGAAAATGTGAAATAAAATTTTGCGCTTGACGGACACGAAATACCGGTTTGTCACAGACCAAAACGGCGCCACAGCTTTTCCTCGCAGCTGATTCGTGACACACAGACCCATGACTGTTCTGGACTTCAGCGTCGTCTTTATCTGCTTGATCGCCTGGGTGGTTTTTGCCTGGTGTACCGACCGGCAGTTAGCCGCTCTGCCGCTGAGCCTGTCGCAAATCATGAATGTTCATCGCGCTCGCTGGCTCGAAAACAGCCTTAGTCGCGATCTCAAGATTATTGACACCAGCATTCTCACCGGATTGCAGCACGGTGCCGGCTTCTTTGCCTCCACGGCTTTGTTCGCCATCGGCGGCTGCGTTGCGTTGATGGGTGCTGCCGACCAGGTTCTCGATGTGATGGCCGACATTCCGTTTCGCATTTCGGTCGACCGAGCGGCCTTCGAGCTCAAGGTGGCAGGGCTGATTGCCATCTGCGCCTATTCTTTCTTCAAATTCGGCTGGTCGTACCGGCTGTTCAACTATTGCCAGATATTGGTCGGCGCCATCCCCATGGTGGACCATGTCGATGACGACCGTCGCAAGGCTGAACTTGCCGTCAAGCGCGCGGTTGCCATCAACATTCTTGCCGGCAAGCACTTCAATGCCGGCCTGCGCGGCATTTTCATGTCGCTCGGATATATCGGCTGGTTTCTGGGGCCCATCATTCTCTTGATGGCGACACTTCTCGTTATCCTCGTCCTCATCCGCCGTCAGTATTTTTCGGCCGCCCGTGCAGCTGTTCTCGAAGGTCTTGATCACGCCTGACTGGCATCCGATAGTTCGTTGATTCCGGAGACGAGAATTCAATGAAACCCGTACAGGAGACCGCAGCGCATCCGAGGCGAATCGCCGCCATCGACGCAGCTCGCGGTGTGGCTTTGGTCGCCATGGCGATCTACCACTTCACCTGGGATCTGGAATTTTTCGGTTACGCTCCGCCGGGAACTGCGGCCGAGGGCGGCTGGCGAATCTTTGCCCGGATGATCGCCGGTAGTTTCCTGTTCCTTGTCGGCTTCAGTCTTGTGCTTGCGCACGGCAAGTCCATTCGGTGGCGGTCTTTTGCAATTCGACTGGCTCAGGTGGGCGTTGCGGCACTGGCCATCACCATCGCCACTCGCTTTGCAACACCTGATCGCTACATCTTCTTTGGCATCCTCCATTGCATCGCGGTTTCGAGCGTTGTCGGCCTCTTGTTTCTTCGCATGCCGGCGGTTCTCAGCGCTTTGGCCGGTCTTGCTGTTGTTCTTTTTTCAGCAAGCCTGGCCACACCGTTCTTTGATCAGCCATTGCTTCTATGGGTTGGCTTGTCGACCCTGCCGGTCCTGTCCAACGATTTTGTTCCCCTGCTTCCGTGGTTTGGACCAGTGCTGTTGGGCATCGCCGCGGCCAGATTTGCCGTCGACAGAAACGTGTTACCGGCGCTTGCATCTTCATACGACGGGTCCGACAGATTGGGGCGTGGGCTAACCTTTGCCGGGCGCCACAGCCTGATTGTCTATCTGATACACCAGCCTATCCTTGTCGGAATTCTCTATGCCGCAAGCTTCGTTGTCCCGGCGACGCCGGCAGATCCGGCGCAGGCTTTTGTTGTCAGTTGCGAACGCGGATGCTCGCAAAACAACGACGCTGAATTCTGCATCAGATTTTGTGCGTGTGCAGTTGACAGCCTGATTGAACAGGATCTGTTGAAAGTCCTCTTGCGGGAAGGTGCAGAGGCGCAATCCCGACCGGATGTTCAGGAGATCGCTCAGCTGTGCACCGAACAGGTGATCAAGGAAGTGCCAGCAAATTGACCAGCAATGTCACCCTTGAGAGCCGATCAGGTTCCGACCCGTAGCTCGGCCAGGCGCGCGAGGCACGCCTCATCGACGTTGTCGAGTTCAGCCAACGTGTCGTTGATGTCCTTCATCTTCTGGTGCAGCTGATCGCGCTTTTCGGCGACACGCTTCATCATCAACTCCAGCTGGCCGATTTCACCTGGCGGTCCCTTGTACATCTCGATGATCTCGCGGATCTCAGCGATGGTGAAGCCAAGTCTCCGTCCGCGCAGGATCTCCTTGATCAGATGCCGGTCCGACGCCTTGAACAAACGCGTTCTGCCTCGCCGCTCCGGTTGAATGAGGCCTTCATCCTCATAAAACCGCAAGGTGCGCGTCGATACGCCAAATTCCCGCGTCAACTCGGTTATGGTATAGTATTTGCGCACGTCGAATCCTGCATTCGTCATGCCCAATCTTATTCTTTCTTTTACGTAAAAGTCAATTGAACGCGCTGCGGTACGGCCCGTCTATGTCATTGTTGCAGCTATGTTTCTCGTTCGGTCATCCCTTCAACTGGGCCAGGACCAGATGCCCGGGAACCGCTTCACCCTCCTCCAGCCGGACTGTGATTGCGTCCATGACCCTGATCTCGAATTCGGCTTTCTCGAGTTCGTTGCGAATGTAGGAACCGGCATGGGCGAAGCGTCTGCCTGAGCCCACCGCATACGGATCATCACAGGAAACGCCGTCAGGAAACGTCTCGGTTGAAAATCCGAAATACCCACCGGGCGGTAATCTGGCGGCCGTAGCCGCAATCATCGGCTCGATACGTCCAAGGTAAGGGAAAACATCGGCAGCCACGATCATGTCCCAGCGGGCAAAAACGTCGTCCTCCTCTCCGTCAAACTCCTCCAGGAATGACACAACTTCGCCGACGTAAAGATCGTCATAAACCTGTCGGTCGAATGCCAGTTCCACGATTCGTTCGGAGAGGTCCACGCCGGTCAGGTGGTCAAAGCAATCTCTGAGTGCCATGCCGACAAGACCGGTCCCGCAACCGAGATCAAGCCCTCGGTCCAGATGGGCGATCCCCTGGTCTCGCAGCATTTGGCGCAACTGCAGTGGTACGTCGTAACGCAGCCGCTCCACCAGAATATCATCGAAATCGTCGGCATGTTGGTCGAACAACGTGGCAACATAGGCGTCAGGCATCTTTTCCGGTGAAGCGGCCAACCCCATTGCCGCCAGCCTGATTGACACTCCGCCATGATCGTCGGGGTCCAGCTTCAGAGCCTGGCGATAGGCTTCGGCGGCAGCGTTACGGTTTCCAGCTTTCTCCTCGGCAAGTCCGCGATTGTAGGCTTCCGCCAGCGCTTCCTGATCAAATTCGCTCACCTTTACGCATCGCCTCCGAGAATCTGTTCGACGGTCAAAAGCCAAAATTTATTCTCGCATGGGGTGGAACAAGTCCACAATGGGCGTTAGGGGTTGCCCATGCCTCGGACACTTCACATCGCGATTGTTATCGGCTGCGCCCGAATTACCTGCCCGGTCTGAACACCCGGACCGGGAAACTCGCATGTGACATGTCCACGGCTCCGCATTGCGGTGGCCAAGAGGATTCGAAATGACCAAAAATACAGCAACCCTTCACCTGCTTGCCGGCAAGATAGCGGCCGGCAAATCAACCCTTGCTGCAGACCTGGGACGCGCTCCAAACACAGTCGTCGTCAGCGAAGATGAATGGCTCTCTGCCCTCTTCGCGGACGAGATGCGCACTCTTGCCGACTATGTGCGCTGCTCCTCTCGACTGCGCACCGCGCTGGAGCCGCATCTGATCGATCTGTTGTCGTCGGGCGTGTCGGTCGTGCTCGATTTCGCCGCAAACACGCCTGATACACGTGCCTGGATGCGCGAGTTGTTTACTAAAGCCGGCTGCGAGCATCGCCTGCACTATCTGGATCTCCCCGATGAAATCTGCAAGGAGCGATTGCACCATCGCAATGCCGAAGGTCTGCACCCTTTTGCCGCCAGCGACGCGGAATTTGATCGCGTTACCAGCTACTTCGTGCCGCCGTCTGCGGATGAGGGTTTCGACATCCTGATCCACAACGCCTGAGACGCGTCCTAAACCTGGGGCTACGCCGACTTTTCAGTCGGAACCACCGAACAGCATGATCACGCTTGATAGTTACAAAATCAACTGTCACATACGCAACCGAAAAGACAACGAGCCACTGGATGGCGTTTGATGCAGAAGATTTTTGAAACACCGCTTTATCCCTATGTGCGTTCGGCAGACCAGGACATCGCCACGCCTGCCTTTCACAAGGTCGTTGTCGTCGGCGCGGGTCCGATCGGATTGGGCGCGGCGATCGACCTTGCGCAGGCCGGTCATCATGTCATCGTTCTCGACGACAATGACAAGGTGAGTTGGGGGAGCCGCGCGGTTTGCTACGCCAAACGGCCGCTTGAAATCCTCGACCGCCTGGGCTGCGGTTCTCCGATGGTCGACAAGGGCGTCGTCTGGAATGTCGGAAAGGTGTTCTTCGACGAACGCGAGGTCTATCGGTTCGACCTGCTGCCGGAGAGCGGCCATCGCCGCCCGGCCTTCATCAATCTGCAGCAGTACCACTTCGAAAAGGCCCTGGTCGATCGGGTTCGTGAACTTCAGCAAGAGGGAGCACCAATCGAACTACGCGGTCGCAACCGGGTCCTGTCCGTCGAACCGGATGAGGACAGAGTGCGCCTCCAGGTAGAGACTCCCGACGGCATCTATCCTCTGCACTGCGAGTGGCTGATCGCCTGTGACGGGGCGACCTCACCGATACGGCACAGGCTCGGCCTCGATTTCGTTGGCCGTGTTTTCCAGGACAATTTCCTGATTGCCGATGTGGAAATGAAGGCTGACTTCCCGACCGAGCGCTGGTTCTGGTTCGATCCGCCCTTCAACCGCGGATTTTCGGCACTGCTGCACAAGCAACCCGACAACATCTGGCGCATCGATCTCCAGCTCGGCTGGAACATCGACCGCGAGGAGGAGATGAAGCCCGAGAATGTCGTGCCGAGGCTGCGAGCGATGCTCGGCGAAGATGCCGAATTCGAGCTCGAGTGGGTCTCGGTCTACACGTTCCAGTGTCGCCGCATGGAAAAGTTTCGACATGGCCGGGTGATTTTCGCAGGCGATTCTGCGCACCAGGTGTCGCCTTTCGGCGCCCGTGGCGCGAACAGTGGTCTGCAGGATACCGACAATCTCTGCTGGAAACTTGGCCTTGTGATGGACGGTATGGCGCCGGAAAGCCTTCTCGACAGCTATGACGTGGAACGAATCCACGGGGCCGACGAGAACATCCTGAACTCCTCCCGGTCAACGGATTTCATAACACCGAAATCAGAGACCAGCCGCATCTTCCGCAACGCTGTTCTCGACCTCTCGGAGCGTTTTGAGTTCGCGCGTCCGCTGGTCAATTCAGGGCGTCTATCGGTACCTGCCGTCTATGACGGATCTCCTTTGAACACCCCGGACGCACTGGCAGGAGGACCGACGGTGTCACGACCCGGGGCGCCCTGCCCCGACGCACCATTGGATGACGGGTTTCTCCTCGACCGGCTTGGAGGCGAATTTTGCATTCTGGCGATCGACACACTGGTCCCGGAGGCGGTCGAAGCCGACGGCATCGTGGCAACGCGGCTCGCGGTCGCCGGCTCTGACGATCCGACGGGGACACTTGCCCAACGCTATCTCGGTTCGGGCGAGACCGCTGTCTACCTTATTCGACCCGACCAGCACGTCGCGGCACGCTGGCCCTTATATGACCCTGCAGCCGTTCAGGCCGCGATCAATCGCGCGGTCGGGAGGAACTGAATATGACCGAACTTGTCACCCGGCCAAATATCGCCGCGCCCGATGAAATCTATGCCGAACTGATCGCCGCCCACGAGGGGCTCGGCAAGGAAGAGAGCGACGCCTACAACGCCAGGCTCATTTTGATCCTGATGAACCATGTCGGCGACGCCGAGATCCTGCGGCAGGCGCTCGCCGCAGCAACTGCAACCACAAGCAAGGATTGACCACCATGAACATCGAACAAATTCACCACGTCGCCTATCGCTGCAAAGACGCCAAGGAAACCGTCAATTGGTACGGCAAGATGCTGAACATGGACTTTGTCCTGGCGATTGCCGAGGACCACGTCCCGTCAACCCACGAGCCGGACCCTTACATGCATATCTTTCTGGATGCCGGGAATGCCAACGTCCTGGCCTTTTTCGAACTGCCGACGAAACCGGAAATGGGCCGCGACGAAAACACGCCACCCTGGGTGCAACATATCGCTTTCAAAGTGAAGGATCGTGAAGCCTTGCTGGAATACAAGGATCACCTGGAGACGCAAGGTGTTGAAGTTCTCGGCGTGACCGACCACTCGATCTTCCATTCGATCTATTTCTTCGATCCGAATGGACACCGGGTGGAACTGGCCTGCCCGGATCCGAAGGAAGAAAAGATGCTGGAACGTCTTAATGATGTGAAATGGGAGATGCTCGAAGAATGGTCCAAGACCAAGCGGGCCCCGAAACACGCTGAATGGCTCCACGCCAAGGAACTGTCAGACGCATGATCGCAGAGGTGTCGGTCAGTAAAACCCGAACCACCAGCCGGCAAGGCCGAGAAATGCGAAAAACCCGACGACATCGGTGACGGTCGTTACGAAAACCGCTGATGCGATCGCCGGATCGACACCGATCCGGTCCAGCATCAGCGGCAACAATATGCCCGCCACGCCAGCCGCAACCATGTTGATTACCATCGCCATGGCGATGACGAAGCCAAGCTGCGGACTGCCGAACCAGAGATAGGCAAGCACGGCGACGATCACTGCAAAGATCAATCCGTTGATAAAGCCCACCGTGCATTCGCGACGGATGATCCGGCTGGCGTTGTAAATGTCGAGATCCCGGGTCGCGAGCGCGCGCACGGTGACCGTCAACGTTTGTGTGCCTGCGTTGCCGCCCATCGACGCGACAATCGGCATCAGCACCGCCAGTGCCACCATTTGCTCGATTGTTGCGTCGAATATGCCGATGACCGCGGAGGCCAGCACCGCTGTCGCCAGATTGACAACCAACCACGGAAAACGGGACCGAACCGTCGACACGACATCGTCCGACAGTTCCTCATCGCCAACCCCGCCCAGTCGCTTGATGTCCTCCTCGGCCTCTTCATGAATGACGTCAACCACATCGTCGATCGTCAGCACGCCCACCAGTCTGTCGTTTTCGTCTACGACAGCGGCCGACAGCAGGTCGTATTGACCAATCAGCTGGGCAGCCTCCTCCTGGTCCATGGTCGCCGGGATCGGCCGCGCCGTTTCGTGCATGATCTCTTCGATCTTGATTTCGCGACGGCTGCGCAGGATCCGGTCGAGATCAACAGCTCCGAGAAGATGGAAGGTGGGGTCGATGACGAATATCTGCGCAAAGGACTCCGGAAGATCATCATCTTCGCGCATGTAATCAATGGTCTGGCCAACGGTCCAGAATGGCGGAACGGCGACGAATTCCGTCTGCATGCGCCGGCCGGCGGTATCTTCCGGGTACTTCAGCGATCGCCTGAGGCGAATACGCTCCACGAAGGGCAGTTTGGAGAGGATGTCCTGCTGGTCTTCCTCGTCCATATCCTCAAGGATGTAGACGGCATCGTCGGAATCGAGCTCACCAAGAGCCTCCGCGACCTTTTCGTTCGGCAAATCCTCGACGATGTCCAGGCGTATCGCCTCATCGACCTCGGTCAGCGCGGTGAAATCGAAGTCGTCACCCAGCAGCCTGACAAGGGCGTGGCGCTGTTCCGGCTGCAGTGATTCCAGCAGGTCACCAACTTCGGACTCGTGCAGTCCGGCCACCTGCTCCTTGAGAAAAAGAACGTCCCGGTCGGCAATGGCGGCACCGATCCGGGCGACGTAGTCGGCTCGAATGACGCCATCCTCGTCGTAGATGTCGGGGGGGCCTTGCGTCGCCTCCACGCCGGACTGTGTGCTGTGTTCTTCCATGCGACCCGAAACCTGACTGAGGCAGGACGCCTATGGCGTTACCCGAACTTCGCGGCGGACTTTAGTGCATGTGTTGCCTAAGAAAAATCACCGGGCTCAAAAAAGTCAACGATATCACCGCCATTCGGTCCCATTACGCCTGACTGTCGCAAACATGGGCCAGGACAGCATCTGCCGAGCTTGGATTGGTCGCATGCGGGAGATCATAGACGATCGCCAGACGTGTCAGCGCCTTGACGTCAACGTCGTGGGGCAGCGGCGACAGGGGGTCAACAAAAAAGATCAGCGCATCCAGCCGTTCCTCGGCGATCATCGCACCGATCTGCTGATCGCCACCCAGGGGACCGCTTTTGACGGTTCGCACGCTCAGTTCAGGATGGGCATCAAGGATGCGGCCGCCCGTTGTGCCGGTGGCAACGATATCGACGCCAGCCAAACGAGATGCATGCCTGCCGGCCCATTCAACCAGGGTATCCTTGCGCGCATCGTGGGCGATAAGAGCCACCGTCTTCGTCATTTTGCCGTCCGGTCATCCTGTGGATTCAACTGCTTCGCCATCGATACTTTGGGAATATCCTGCTGAAGGCTCGGTGCGTATTTCACCGACATCGACGTCACCCGATAACCCAACCGCTCGTAGAATGCGATGGCCGGGGCATTGTTGGCATGGGTTTCAAGTTCGACACCTTCGAACCCCGCAGCGCGGATCTGCTCCTCCAGCGCCTCCAGTAAACGGGCACCAACGCCCTCGCCCTGTCGGTCCGGATCAACCCACAGATCCGATATGACGTGATCCAGCTTTTCGCGCGCACCCCACCCGACAATCGACCCGTGATCCTGGGCCACCAGAATCCTGTCCCATTGCCTGGCGCAGAAATCATGGTAGGCCGCATGGGCGTTCGGTCGGAGTTCGGCGATATTCTCTCCCCAGCCAACCACCGCACTCTCCCAGGAGCGAATGCCGACAGCCGCCAGAGACCGACCTTCGCCGGGCATTGCTTCGCGAATTTCGATCATGACCGCTTCCCCTAAGTCGCGGCTGTTCCCTCTGCCGGCAATTGTATGCCGACAATCTGCAATCTATAAGACCGGTTCGTCGGCAACAACAGCGCGATGACCCGCGCACATTCCGCAAGTCAGAGCAGTCGCGAGATGAAGGCAGATCAGACGACCAGCCTCTATGTCGATGCACCGCCGTTGGCGGTGTTTTCGGTCCTGTCAGATCTGGAAAACCGCCCGAAGATCATTCGCACCGTCAAGCGAACAGAGCTTAAGACCCTCCCGCCAGTCGGGGCCGGCACACGTTTTCGAGAACAGAGGACCTCGTTGAGAGGCTATGCTTGGATGCTGTTGGAAATCGGTGAGTTCATGCCGCCATACCGGCTGACGATTCAACGGCACGGCTTAGGCATACCTCTGACTGCAAGTTATACGCTGGTTGAAGAAAACGCCGGAACCCGATTGAAGATCACGGTTGAGGTCAATGGGCTCTGGTCCAGGTTCCCAGCCAACCTAATGGTGCGCCGGTGGAAGCGTCAGTTGGATGACGATCTTGTCGATATCAAACGCTATGTCGGTCAGCGGGCCGACCCAAGCTGGCGACAGGGACTGTAATCGATCAGGTCGAAATCAGGATGCTGGGCGAACGACCGGATTGCCCTCTTCAGCCAGTTTCTTCAGATCAGCCGGCTTCAGTTCAACTGATTCGCCGCAACCACAGGCTGACGTCTGGTTCGGATTGTTGAAAACGAAACCGGAGCGCAGTTTCGTGGTTTCAAAGTCCATTTCCGTGCCGAGCAGGAACAACACCGCCTCAGGCGCCACGTAGACCCGAGCGCCATGCATCTCCACCATGTCGTCCTTGTTGTCCGCATCCTGTGCGAGGTCTACGGTATACTCCATGCCGGCACAGCCGCCCTTCTTGATGCCAATGCGAAGGCCGAGCGCTGGCTCGTCAGCAGATGCCACCAGCTCCTTGACGCGTTGTGCAGCGGTCTCCGTCATCGTCATAACTGCGAAACCAGCCATGTCAGTTCTCCGCAATCCTGTGTGCCTTCATCATTCTCGGGCTTGCCCGAAAAATCTTTACTCCAAAAGTAAAGATAATGAGAACGCAAAGAATTTCAATCAGTACCAGCCAACGGCAATCTGGGCTTCCTCGGACATACGATCCGGAGTCCAAGGCGGGTCGAACGTCATCGCGACGTCGACCCCGGAAATGCCTTCCACCGAATTGACCGCGTTTTCGACCCAGCCCGGCATTTCACCGGCAACCGGACACCCTGGCGCCGTCAGCGTCATGTCGATCTTCACCGTGCGGTCATCCTCGATATCGATGCGATAGATCAGCCCAAGTTCGTAGATGTCTGCCGGAATCTCTGGATCGTAGACCGTTTTGATGGCGGCAATGATATCGTCGGTCAGGCGGGCGAGTTCTTCGCGGGGTATCGCGGAGGCTGCGAAGGTTCCGGAATGTTCCGCATCTTGTGTCGTGGTTTCTTGTGTCATGGTGGTCATCTTCTTCGTCCACGCTCAGGCAAAAAATGCCCTGGCTTTCTCCAGAGCCTCATATAGGGCATCGACCTCGGCGCGCGTGTTGTACATACCGAACGAAGCCCGGCAGGTGGAGGTCACGCCATAGCGCTGCAGCAGCGGCTGAGCGCAATGCGTCCCGGCGCGAACGGCCACGCCGGATCGATCGATAACCATGGATATATCATGTGCATGGATCCCTTCAATCTCGAAGGACACGATCGCACCCTTGCCTGGCGCATTACCAAATATTCGCAGCGAGTTGATTTGGCTCAGCTTTTCATGGGCGTACGCGCGCAAATCAGCTTCATGTGCTGCAATTGCATCGCGGCCGATTCCCTCAACATAGTCCAAAGCAGCACCAAGCCCGATCGCCTGCACGATCGGGGGCGTGCCGGCTTCGAACCGATGTGGCGGAGCGTTGTAGGTCACATCATCCTCGGTCACGTCGAGGATCATTTCTCCACCGCCCTGAAAAGGTCTCATACGGTCGAGCATGTCGGCCTTGCCGTAGAGCACACCGATGCCTGACGGGCCGTAGAGCTTGTGGCCGGTAAATACATACCAATCACAATCGATATCCTGCACGTCAACGGCCATGTGAACCGCCGCCTGGCTGCCATCAATCAAAACCGGAATCCCGCGTTCGCGCGCTATGCGGCAAACCTCTTTCACCGGAACGATTGTGCCAAGGACATTCGACATGTGGGTCAGAGCGATCAGCTTGGTTCGCTCCGTCAATTGCGCCTCGAAATCGGCGATGCTAAAGGCGCCTGCCTCATCCACCGGCACCCATTTCAGAACGGCGCCCTGTCGTTCGCGAATGAAATGCCACGGGACGATGTTCGAGTGGTGCTCCATGATGCTGAGCACGATTTCATCGCCCTCGCTGATCGCGGGCATGCCGTAACCATAAGCAACGGTGTTGATCGCCTCGGTCGTCGACTTGGTGAACACGATCTGTTCGGCAGATTCTGCATTCAGGAAGCGACGCACCTTTTCCCGCGCCGCTTCGTATGCGTCCGTGGCAGCGTTGGACAGATAGTGAAGCCCCCGGTGCACATTAGCATATTCGTTCGAATAGGCCTGAGAAATCGTGTCGATCACCGATTGCGGTTTCTGGGCGGAAGCACCATTGTCCAGATAGACGAGCGGCTTGTCATAGACCGTGCGCGACAGGATCGGAAAATCCCGCCGGATAGCCTCGACGTCGTAGTCGCCTGCCACCTTGCGATCCGCCACTGCCTGCTGCAGATCAGCCATGGTTGTCCAGCCAGGTTTCGAACCGGGACTCGAGTGCTTCGATCAGTGCTTCGTGCTCCAGCTCCTCGACAATCTCCGCAATGAAAGCCTTGACGAGCATTGCCCGCGCCCGCTTTTCGGTAATACCGCGCGCCATCAGGTAAAACAGGTGATCATCATTGATGTCGGCAACAGTCGCGCCGTGACCGCACTGGACGTCATCCGCGAAAATTTCCAGTTCCGGCTTTGACGAAAATTCGCCGTCATCGGACAGCAGCAACGTGTTACACGCCATCTGCGCATCCGTTTTCTGGGCGATTTGCGCAACCCTGATCTGGCCCTGGAAAACACCACGGGCGCGATCGAATACGACGTTGCGGAACGTTTCCGTCGACACGCAATTGGGAACGAGATGATCAAGCGTCATGGTTAAGTCGGTGTGGCTTTCACCTCCGAGCAGATTAACGCCACGCAGTGCAAGTTCTGAGCCCTCACCCGTCGCTTTTATGTTGATTTCCTGCCGAACAAGATGACCGCCGGCATTGGCAACGAACAGCATCAGCTTCGCGTTGGCTTCGAGGCGGACGTTGACCTGACCGAAATGCGTATCGGACAGGCCCTGCTCCTGGCTGACGATCCATACGACCTCTGCCCCCTCACCGACATGCAAATCCGTGATCGAGGAAACCAAAGAGTCCTGGCTGCCGGCCGCAACATGGCGTTCAACGAACGTACCGCTCGCCGATGCACCAATCCTTACGGGGAACCGAGTGTGAACCTGGCCACCGGATTGCAAGACTTGAATTTCAAGCACCTCGTCCAGATTGACGCCATCGCCGACTTCGAGGTCGAAACCATCACTGACAAGGCTACCATTGATTCGGCCGATGACGTCATCCTGGTCCTTGATCGCCAGTCTTGAAATCGCTTCTCCGGCTGCCAGTGCATCGCGGAAATACGATTGTTTGACACCTTTCGGCACGTCACCGGCGAGCGCAGACCCGTTTACGACAGAAAGCACGGCCGATCCGGCAATCAGCGGTTCGGTCGTGGGAGCAGCGCCCCCCGGATCGGATTGCGGGACGGACTTCAGCAACGTCCGAAGATCAGTGTAGTGCCATGCTTCAACGCGCCGGGTCGGCAGACCGTTCTGCTGTATTCCCTCCATCAGGTTCTGACGCAGGGCTGCAACCTGTTCGTCACCAGGAAGATCGCCGGCCTGGTCGAGAAAGCCATCAACAAGAGCCTGCTCGGCCGCGGTGATCAACTTCGCATTCTGCATATTCATTTCAACCTAAGCCGCCTGTTCGATAATGCTGCCGTAGCCGTTGTCTTCAAGCTCCAGGGCGAGTGACTTGTCGCCTGATTTGACCACGCGGCCCTGATAAAGAACGTGGACGCTATCGGGAACGATGTACTCCAACAGGCGCTGGTAGTGGGTAATGACAACCATCGCCCTGTCCGGCGACCGCAGGGCATTGACCCCGTCAGCCACGACTTTGAGGGCATCGATATCGAGACCGGAATCGGTTTCATCCAGGACACATAGCTTCGGTTCCAGGAGCGACATCTGAAGGATCTCAGCCCGCTTCTTTTCGCCACCGGAAAACCCGACATTGAGCGGCCGCTTCAGCATGTTCATGTCGATATCTAGAGCGCCGGCAGCTTCCTTGACCCGACGAATGAAATCCGGGGTCGTCAATTCGTCTTCACCGCGCGCCTTGCGCTGCTCGTTCATCGCCACCTTCAGGAATTGCATCGTTGCAACGCCTGGAATCTCGACCGGATACTGAAAGGCCAGGAAGAGGCCGGAGGCCGCACGCTCGGAGACGTCCATCTCCAAGATACTCTCGCCATTGTAGAGAATGTCGCCTTCGGTGACTTCGTAATCCTCGCGTCCGGTCAGAACGTAGGAAAGTGTCGATTTGCCCGAGCCGTTGGGGCCCATGATGGCTGCCACCTCGCCGTTGCGGACCGTCAGGTTGAGGCCGCGAATGATTTCAGTGCCGTCCTCAGCGATACGGGCATGAAGGTTCTTGATTTCAAGCATGTCTGTTTTTCCAGCTTATTTGCCTAGCGCGCCGCCCGGCCGTTGATTGTCATGGGGCTGGCTGGCGCTGCTGTCTGTCGTATTTGTGTCGATCGTCTATCCGACGCTGCCTTCCAGGCTAATGCCGATCAGCTTCTGTGCTTCCACGGCAAACTCCATCGGCAACTCCTGGATGACCTCCTTGACGAAGCCGTTGACGATCAGGGCGATCGCTTCCTCTTCGGGGATCCCGCGCTGCAGGCAATAGAACAGTTGATCTTCGGAAATCTTCGACGTGGTCGCCTCGTGTTCGAATTGCGCCGTCGAGTTCTTCGCCTCGATATAGGGAACCGTGTGGGCGCCGCAATTGTTGCCGATCAGCAGCGAGTCGCACTGCGTAAAGTTGCGCGCATTGCTCGCCCTGCGGTGCGTCGAAACCTGGCCACGATAGGTGTTGTCCGAGTGGCCAGCTGCAATTCCCTTGGAGATGATCCGGCTTGAGGTGTTCTTGCCGAGATGAATCATCTTGGTTCCGCTGTCGATCTGCTGGCGGCCATTCGACACCGCAATCGAGTAGAACTCGCCGCGCGAATTGTCGCCACGCAAAATGCACGACGGATATTTCCAGGTGATAGCCGATCCGGTCTCGACCTGGGTCCAGGAGATCTTGGAATTGTTGCCACGGCAATCACCGCGCTTGGTGACGAAATTGTAGATCCCGCCCTTGCCTTCCTTGTCGCCCGGGTACCAGTTCTGAACCGTCGAGTATTTGATCTCCGCATCGTCGAGTGCGATCAGTTCAACAACCGCCGCATGCAGCTGGTTTTCATCGCGCTGCGGCGCCGTGCATCCTTCCAGATAGGAGACATAGGCACCCTCCTCGCAGATGATCAGCGTGCGTTCGAACTGACCCGTGTTCTTCTCGTTGATACGAAAATAGGTCGACAGTTCCATCGGGCAGCGAACACCCTTCGGCACATAGACAAAGGAGCCATCCGTGAATACGGCCGAGTTCAGGGTGGCATAGAAATTGTCAGACACCGGCACGACCGAGCCGAGATATTTGCGGACCAGGTCGGGATGCTCGCGAATGGCTTCAGAGATCGACATGAAGATCACGCCGGCCTTGGCAAGCTCTTCCTTGAAGGTCGTCACGACTGAAACAGAATCAAAGACCGCGTCTACCGCTATCTTCGATTCCTGGACGCCGGCGAGAATTTCCTGCTCGCGGAGCGGAATTCCGAGCTTTTCATAGGTCGCAAGCAATTCCGGGTCGACTTCGTCGAGTGTCTTCGGACCCGCCTGGTTCTTGGGCGCGGCATAATAATGGATATCGTTGAAATCAATCTTCGGGTACTCGACGCGAGCCCAGCTTGGCTCCTGCATCGTCAGCCAGCGCTTGTAAGCGTCAAGCCGCCATTCGAGCATCCATTCCGGCTCTTCTTTCTTGGCCGAGATGAATCGAATGATGTCTTCATTCAGGCCCTTGGGGGCCTTGTCCATTTCAATGAAAGTTTCGAACCCGTACTTATACTGGTCCACATCGATCTGGCGAACCTGATCGATCGTCTCCTGCACTGCAGGCATTGGCGCTCTCCAATCTTGCCGGGTTCAAGGTCCGGCAGTTGTCAACGTCATATGTTAGTCGGCCTTGGCTTGAAGCCTTCACCACACTGCGATTTAGTGCCGCAAATGGCTGATTTCCATGGTCCAAGGCGCTTGTATTCCGTTTTTTAGAATATTTCCAGACTATCGTCCCATATTTCATGATTTTTTTTGTCAATTTTTTATTGGATCGAGCCACATGCGGTGCCTGATGTCGACGAAACGGCCTTTACAGCCGCGCCGGCAATGGCGATAGTTTTCCGGTGCCAAGCAACCGAACAAACGACGTCGACCTCTATTACGAGACTGCCGGAGACGGACCCCCGTTGCTCCTGATCGCGGGGTTTGCCAGCGACAGTCAGAGCTGGGCGCCGGTGGTACCGTTGCTGTCGGCCGGTCATCAATTGATCATGCCGGACAACCGGTCGGTCGGACGCACCGAACCGAGAGACGCGGAAACCAGCATCGAGTTGATGGCCGCCGATTGCATGGAACTGCTCGACGCGCTCGGTGTGGAGCAGACCGACATTCTCGGACATTCCATGGGCGGAATGATCGCGGCCTACATTGCCACACGCTGGCCAGAGAGGCTGCGCCGACTGGTAATTGCTGCCTCGCAACCGACACAAAGTGCCAGAACCGATTCGCTCCTCGACACGTTGATTGCCCTGCACGAAGCAGAGGTGCCGGAAGATCTGTGGTTCAAGACACTTTTCCACTGGCTCATGGCGCCGCCGTTTTTCGACAACCCGGACACGGTGGCTGAGGCCGTCCAAATGGCGCGAACGTATCCCTATCGCCAGAGTGTCGCCGAGATGCGGCGTCAGGGCGACGCCATCGCCCGGTTCGACTTCGGAAACCGGTCCGCGGAGATCAAGGCCCCGACACTGGCATTGTTGGGAGCCCGAGACCTGTTGCTACCGCACGAAGACTCGGTGGCGGAGCTACGGTCGATTGAGAATATCCAGATAACGATCGTTCCGGACGTGGCTCATTCCATGCACTGGGATGATCCGAATGGCTTCGCGGATCGGGTCCTGAACTTCCTCAACGCCGAATAAGGCGTTACGAGCCAGCGGCTGCTGGGGCCGGCACGCGTTTGCTGATAATTTTTGCCAGTGCGGCCAGGAAAGCATCCACGTCTGAATCGGTGGTGTCCTCGCCGAGGCTCACCCGAATGCCGCCAAGGTCTGCATCGTGACCCATGGCGGCAAGTACGTGGCTAGGACCGACTTTACCGGATGAACATGCCGATCCGGCGGACACGGCTATACCCTCCAAGTCGAACGCGATTTGTACCGTTTCCGCTTTCATCCCCGGTATGGAGAAGAAACTCGTGTTGGGCAGTCGCGCAACACCGGCACCGTAAACGATGCAGTCCGGGCATGTCGTTAGTAACCCTGCCTCGAGTCGATCGCGCATCGACGACAACCGCTCGCGATAATCGTCCAGTCCAGCAAGCGCATGATCCGCTGCTGCGCCAAAACCAGCAATTGCCGATGGATTCTCGGTCCCTGAACGATGACCCTTCTCCTGGCCGCCACCCGGAATCAACTGCTGCGGCATCATGATTTCGCCGGCGCAGACGAGGGCGCCCGCTCCCTTTGGGCCGCCAATCTTATGTGAAGACAGGATCAGGAAATCCGCGCCTAGCACGTCAATGTCAACCGAGACGCGGCCGACCGCCTGGACGGCGTCAATCACCAATATCCCTCCATGCTGCTTGACGAGGCTGGAAATCCTGTCCATCGGCTGAAGGATCCCGGTTTCATTGTTGGCAAGTGTCAGGCAGACCATCGCCAGGCCAGCCTCTTGGTCATGGTTTGCCAACATTTCTTCCAGGGCGGCTACATCGACATGGCCCTCGGCGTCGACGGGAATGGTCGTTGTCTTCTTTGTTCCGAAACGGCCACCGGCAAGGACGCAAGGGTGATCGGCAGCGCCAGTATAAAGGTGCCCAACGGCAAGATCGGCTTTGCCCATCTTGAAACGGGGGGTGAGAACGGTGGCCGCCGCCTCCGTGGCCCCGCTGGTGAAGATCACACCCGATGTGTCGGCGCCAACCAGAGCCGCAACCTGTCGACGAGCTTTGTCGATCAGCGACCGCGCGGCCCGTCCTTCGCGATGCACGGAGGATGGGTTGCCGCGCAGCTCTAATGCCTCGATCATCGCATCTCGGGCAACGGCTAGAAGCGGAGCTGTCGCGTTGTAGTCGAGGTAGACGCGTGATCTGGACATAACCAATCGTAAACCGCCAAGGGGACGCGGCCTTATTTTCCTTGAAATTTCGAATGCCAATGCCTTATGACACAGCGTGAATATCCGCAAGGATACGCAAAAACAACGATCAACCAATGTCAATTGAGTTGGCGGCAGCGAACATTTTCGCCTCGAGCGATCCGGACCTGCCACCCGATCTCGCATTTGCGCCGGAGACCCGATGCCCGAAGTCATTTTCAACGGCCCCGCCGGACGCCTGGAAGGCCGTTACCAGCCTGCCAAGGAAAAGAACGCTCCGATCGCCATCGTGCTGCATCCACATCCGCAGTTCGGCGGCACGATGAACAACCAGATCGTCTATCAGCTGTTCTACATGTTCCAGCAGCGCGGCTTCACCACGCTGCGATTCAACTTCCGCTCCATTGGCCGCAGCCAGGGCGCCTTCGATCATGGAACCGGAGAACTGTCCGATGCCGCGGCAGCTCTGGACTGGATCCAGGGATTGCATCCCGACAGCAAGAGCTGCTGGGTGGCAGGCTACTCGTTCGGATCATGGATCGGCATGCAGTTGCTGATGCGTCGCCCTGAGATCGAGGGCTTCATGTCCATCGCGCCGCAGCCAAACACCTACGACTTTGCGTTTCTGGCACCCTGCCCCTCGTCGGGCCTGATCATTCACGGCGATTCCGACCGCGTGGCGCCGGAAAAGGATGTCCAGGGTTTGGTGGAGAAACTCAAGGCCCAAAAGGGTATCATGATCACGCAGAAGACGATGCCCGGCGCCAATCACTTCTTCACCGGCCAGGTTGACGAGCTGATAGGCGAATGCTCCGATTATCTTGATCGGCGGCTCCTGGGAGAGCTTGTTCCGGAGCCGGTGGCAAAACGCATTCGCTAAGGCGCCGCTACAAGGGAGACAGGAATGCGGACCAACTGGAGAACCGCAGTTCCCGCTGTCTGCCTGTTGGCTTTCGCGGCATTCCCCGCCTTCTCTCAATCCCCTGAGCCCGCCGCGTCGGTTCACGTACCGGCGGGCTCATTTGTCATGGGATCGGAGCGACCCGAACGGGAGGCGGCTTACCGTCTTGACGAAGCCGCCTATGGCCACAGCGTAACGCGCGAACGCGGCTGGTACGAAAGAGAGCCCAGTAAAACCGTCGAGCTGGCCGCCTTCAGCATACTGGAAACGCCGGTGACCAACCGCTCCTACGCGCGGTTCCTTGCCGAAACAGGCCATCCGCCACCCACGGTGACCAAGGAGGTTTGGGACGGATATGGGCTGATCCATCCCTATCCCCGAGCCCAACCCTATATCTGGACCTCATCGCAACCGCCTGCCGGTCGCGCCGATCATCCCGTGGTCATGGTGAGCTACCACGACGCCGTGGCCTATGCCGACTGGTTCAGCCGCGAGACCGGAGAGACGTGGCGCCTGCCGACGGAAGCCCAGTGGGAAAAAGCAGCCCGGGGCACGGACGGTCGCATGTTTCCGTGGGGAGACACGTTCGATCCGGGCAAACTTAACAGCCATGATGCCGGACCGTTCTCGACGGTTCCCGTCGGCCGCTTTCACGAAGGTGCAAGCCCCTATGGCATGCTTGACGCTGCGGGTCAGGTGTTCGAATGGACCGCCACTTCAGCGGGCGATGGCCGCCATATCGTCAAAGGCGGATCATGGGACGACCGCGGCTGCGGCGTCTGTCGTCCGGCAGCCCGTCACTCGCGACCCGACGATATCAAGCATATCCTGGTCGGCTTTCGCCTGGTTCGTGAACGTCCGGCAGACCAGTAAGGTCACCATCCCGGACATCAGCCCCCTTGATCTTTCCATTCAAAACAAATGGCGTGAATTCTCCGGTAAAGGATGCTACACGCCCGCCGACACAACATCCTATCCAGTGAAAGAGTAGTTATGTCTGCCTTCAAGTCCGATTTCCTCCGCACCCTGCAGGAGCGTGGCTTCATCCACCAGACCTCGGATGATGCCGGTCTCGACGCATTGCTGTGCAAGGAAACGGTCACAGCCTATATCGGCTTCGATCCGACGGCTTCGAGCCTTCATATCGGCTCCCTGATGCAGATCATGCTGCTTTACTGGTTCCAACAGACGGGCCATCGGCCGATCGCATTGATGGGCGGTGGAACCGGCATGATCGGCGACCCCAGCTTCAAGGACGAAGCCCGCCAGCTGATGACGCCTGAAAAAATCAATGACAACCTGGCGGGTATCCGTAAATGCTTCGCCCAGTACATCAGTTTCGGTGACGGTGATACCGACGCGGTCATGGCCAACAACGCCGACTGGCTGATGGACATTCGTTATGTCGAGTTCCTGCGCGACGTTGGACGCCATTTCTCGGTCAACCGCATGCTGTCCTTTGATTCGGTCAAGTTGCGTCTTGATCGCGAGCAGTCGCTGTCGTTCCTTGAGTTCAACTACATGATACTCCAGGCCTACGACTTTGTTGAGTTGAACCGACGCTACGATTGCCGCCTGCAAATGGGTGGCTCGGATCAATGGGGCAACATCATCAATGGCATCGACCTTGGCCATCGCATGCAGACGGACCAGCTCTATGCGGTGACTTCACCGCTCCTGACCACATCGTCGGGCGCCAAAATGGGCAAGACCGCAAGTGGTGCGGTGTGGCTGAACGCTGACCTGCTCAGCGTCTACGACTTCTGGCAATACTGGCGCAACACCGAGGACGCCGACGTCGTTCGCTTCCTCAAGCTCTACACGGCGATGCCGATGGACGAGATCGGCCGACTGGAAAAGCTCGGCGGATCGGAGATCAACGAAGTCAAGAAGATCCTGGCGACGGAAGTAACGGCCATGCTGCACGGCCGAGAGGCCGCGGAGCAAGCAGCCGAGACAGCCCGCAAGACCTTCGAAGAAGGTGCGCTTGCGGACAATCTACCCTCGATCGAGGTTTCGTCCGCCGAGTTGCAAGCCGGAATCGGCCTGTTGACCCTGTTCGTCCAGGCCGATCTGGCCGCATCCAACGGCGAGGCACGGCGGCACGTCAAGGGGGGTGCGGTGCGCGTCAATGATCAGCAGATCACGGACGAGCGACTGGCGATCAGCGAGGGCGATCTTGTCGACGGCGTTGTCAAACTGTCGCTAGGCAAAAAGAAACACGTGCTGGTTCGGCCTGCCTGACCGCTACCGATTGTTTTCGACAGTCCCTGACCGTCGCTTGTTGTCTCGATTGGTCTGACCACCGGTATCACCGGCATTGAATTGGAAAATGCTTCGGAAAATGCCCGGGGCGATAATGGAGATCGGGTTGATCTCCAGCTTGGGGTCATCAAAGTTGCCGGACAATCGGAACGTTATGCCGATCAGGCCGCGATCTCGACCATTGCCGAGAATGGCGCCAAGGATCGGAATCTCTCCGAAAATCCGATTGAGGCCGTAGGCCGGCATGAACGTGCCGGCGATGTTCATGCCATTCCTGTCGTCGTAAACGGTGCCCTGATAGGCAAAGCCGAGGAGCGGCCCGCGCGCGATACCGTCACTCAATTTCAAATAACCGGGTCCCTTGTCGACCTTCGCGTAGGCGTGGTCGAAATGTACGCGGCCGACATCAATGTCTCGGCGAACTGCCTGATTGAGAGACTTGCCGCCTTCCGGTCTGCTGGACACCAGGGATTGAAGGCGTTCTTCGCCGACAATATCGAAATCACGGATATCGACGGTTCCGATGTAAGGCCCCTCACCCACTCTTGTCAGATTGGCATTAATCGTGCCGCCCTGAGCGTTGTCATAGATATCTAGATAGCGCGCCACGGCGCCCGCGTCAGCGCTCGTCAGAGCCAGCGCAGTACGTGAGCCATCACCGCTGCTCTTGGCTTCAACGGGCAACCCCTTTTCGGTCGACGCCGAGAGGTCAAGTGCCAGGATCGCGCCGCCGCGGCCACTATAGGTCATTCTGAAATCGCGCAGTGCTTCTCCACCGAACCCAAGCGCGCGACTCGTGCGAATATCCAGATCGACCCGATCATCGACCGTTTCACCGCCGCTACCGCTGGTTTCTGAAAGAAACTCCTTGATAGACGATCTCAAGTCGATTTCTTTGCCATCGACACTGATCTTGTAAGTCGAGCCGTCACGCGCAACCTTCACCGCAAAATTGTCGTTTCGATTGAGAGTGACCTGGCTGAAATCAGCAGACACCAACTCCCCCTTGTCGAAACGCAACTTCCCACGGGCAGAAAACCCATCCCCTTTCAGAACGAGATCATCGACAGATATATTGTCCGGAAGACGCGCAGTTTCATCGTCGGTCCTGGGCGGGCCGTCAGATTTGGCGGTCAGGGTAAAAGTGGCGGACGCTTTGATACCCTTTCCTTTTGACCAGCCGATCCAGGGTAGAATCAACCTTGCTCTAGTCAGATCCGCAGTGACATCCTGCTTCCCGTCACCATGCAGCCGGGCCGTCAGATCCGCTGTGCCATCTATGAAGGTGTTGAGCTGCGCCGCAATCTGTGCCCGATCTTTGTTGTTCATGATCAGGTGAACAACCCGGTCTGCTTCGAAGCCCTTTGACGAGTCAAGCGGTTCGGTGAAATCGAGGTGCCCCGTTATCCCGTCGAGCGATGCATCCGTGTCAAATACGATCTTCTCCGGATCAACGAGCATCTTTCCCTGAGCGTCTGTGACCTTGACTCCGTCGATTCGTGGGCCGACGCTGACGCCACCAAGGTCTAGTTCGACATTCCAATCGGGCTTTGGCGGATTTTGCTGCTGGACAAGCCCGAAGGTCACATCAAGATTCGATGTCACTGGTCCTTCAAAATCTTCCGGCTTGTAGGGTGTACGTTCGAGTGCGTTGATCGGCCTGTAAGAGACCAGCTCGGCAACAGCCGACGCATCACCGGAGACACCAATATCGAGTTGCGCCATCAATGGATTGGCATTTGTATCCGGTATGACGAACGTACCGTTTGAAATTCCTACTGTGCGTCCCGTCGTAAAATAGGAATTGCCTTTCTCGATCTGTAACTCCAACCGTTGTCCGCGGAGTGAAAGCAGTCCGTCGGCCTCGCGAACAGGGGGAATGTCGCCGGCGACATCGAAGCGTGCATTGGTCACGTTGAAGGCGATCTGCAGTTGGTTGCGATCGAGATTGAGAGAATTCGGCAACGCTTTGGCCATTCGGCCTTCGGGAATGAAGACGCGGATCGAACCGTCACCGATAGTTCCGCCAAAAAGGTTGTTGTGCACCCAGTTTCGGGCCTGTTTAGCGATCCAGTAAGGCCATAGTTGCTTGATCGTCGCCGTATCCATCTTTTCGATATTCGCGACGAAACTCACTTCGGGACTTGTCTCGGAAAATTGCACGCTTGCAGAGGAGAACATTGCTCCATTGCTTCCGGACACGATAAAATCATCGATGTAGAGACGATTTTCCGACCGCACAAAGCGAGCGAGAGCCTTCATGGCGACGGTGACGGGCGGTTCACTGGAATCGCCCGGCGCAACCGTCGCATTGTCAACAAGCAAATCCAGACCGAACCCACTCTCGGTTTGCCCCGGAAGGTTCTCCAGATCGATGATGGCACCGTTGAAATTGTAGGTGGACGCGCCGATGTTCAGTTCTGACGGCCGAAAATCAAGCGTTTTGCGTTGCGTGTCGAGCGCCAACTGGATGAAGCTGCTTTTGAGTTCGGAAGCAACACCGTCCATGAACAGTTCGCCGGGGCTCAGGCGCAGATCAGCCTTGAGTTCAGGAGCCTTGTCCTCCGTGCTTTGCCTTGCGGTGATGTCGATTTCCGCGCTGCTTTCGAGCCTGAACTTCCGTTTGGGATTCCCGGTGAATTCTCGAATCATGTCACCGATTTTCAGACCGCTGATATGTCCGGTCAGTTCGGAACCGGCCTCTCCATCCTCCGGCGGCTGCGCATGTGCGTTCAACTGAATGGCTTGTTCGGCAAACTTGACGTTCGCAGTGAATTTCAGACCATCATCCAGACTTTCGGTGATTTCCGCAGAAACGATGTCTATCTCGCGTTCAATCGAGCGAGCACCATCCGGTGAAACGCTCTTGCCAATCCCGGTGACAACGGCATCCTTCAACAGAATGCGCCGTGTCCCACGCTCCTCCATAACATTGGCCGCCGCGGTGAGGCCCTCCATCGTTCGGTCAACCATGCTCCCCAGGTTTTCGATCCGAAACTGCATGGTGCCCGGCTGAGATTGTCCACCTGACCGGGCCAGATTTTCGATATCGACGTAGCCCCCATCTATGGTGATATGGGACACCCTCAGTTCGCCGGACAGCAGCGGGCGGGCCTGAAGCGCAATCTGAACAGACAGCGCGCTGACAGCCTCTTGCTTGCTGATGGCGTCCTCAAGGTGAACACCCTTGGCCTCAATGGCGATACTGCCGCCTTGAGCGAGGCGCAAACTGGCGCCCTCGACTTTGGCGATGAACCTGTCGCCAACCGCGTGCTGAAGGATTTGTTGTGCCCGGTCGGCGAGCGGAGCGTCCCCCACTCCGCTCTCCAGCAAAACCATCGCGGCAACAATCAGGGCAAGTATGGCAACCGTCAGCGTTGCAAATAGCCTTGCACAATGATGGAGCAACTTGCCCGGCCGCGGCGTGTTGACGATTATTGGATTTTCGGCGCCGGCGGACGGCAGGGAGTGCAACGCCTTGAAACGAGGGGCCATCAGCCTGCCATTGTCGACGCCGTCAGCTGTCATCTAACAATTTCCGCTCCCACGGTCCGACCTTCGCAAACCGCGCCATGTGCCGGTTTGTTCCGGCTTTTTCGGCATTGACCGTAGACGATTCATAGCTGACCTATATATAGCACGCCAGCATTGATTGTAGCGTTGGCTAACAGAAAGGATCCTCCATGACCGACCTCGCCGAAGGAATGAAAGCACCGGACTTCTCGCTGCCACGGGACGGCGATGGGACGGTCTCGCTTTCCGACTTTGCCGGCAAGAAACTTGTGCTCTTTTTCTACCCCAAAGACGACACTAGCGGCTGCACTGCCGAGGCGAAGGCGTTCACGGAACTCAAGTCGGAGTTCGAAGGTGCCGGAGCCGCCCTCCTCGGCATGTCGCCGGACAGCGTGGCCAAACACGACAAGTTCATCACCAAACACGATCTGGCGGTCGCACTGGCTTCCGACGAAGAAAAGACAACTCTTGAAGCCTACGGTGTCTGGGTGGAAAAAAGCATGTATGGCCGAAAATACATGGGCGTTGAACGATCCACTTTTCTGATTGATGAAACCGGCACAATCAGCAAAATCTGGCGCAAAGTTAAGGTGCCCGGCCACGCCGATGCGGTCTTGAAAGAAATCACCGGATAGCCCGGCCGGCCGACGCGGTGCCCTCCTCTGCCTCCCAGTCCCTGCGCGCTGGCGCCATTGCCGCAATCAGCGCGCACGATCTCGACGACAAGACAGGACTCACACAAGATACAGCACGCCGTTGGTGGGCACGGTCTCTATCCTTGCGATCTCCCTTGGATCCCGTTCCGCCAGAGCGGCCGGGTCGTCCCGAAAGGCCGGAACTGTTGCCACCGCGTCTTGTACCAAAGCGCAATCTCAACACCGTTGCTGGGCGCATCGCACTTTTGCACGCGATCGCCCATATCGAGCTGAACGCGATCGACCTTGCACTCGATATCGTTGCGCGGTTTGCCTCGGAGGCCGTTCCGCGCTCATTCTTCGACGGATGGATGCAGGTCGCCTTCGAAGAGGCGAAACACTTCAAGCTCATTCGCGAGAGATTGCAGAACCTTGGAGCGGACTATGGAGACCTGCCGGCTCATGATGGCCTATGGCAGGCCGCCCACGACACGCGCAATGACCTGTCGGCGCGACTGGCCGTAGTTCCGCTTATTCTCGAGGCACGCGGCCTGGATGTGACACCATCGCTTCAACGCAAGATGCGTGAGGTTGGAGACAACGAAAGCGCTGAAATCCTGGACGTCATCTACACGGACGAAAAAAAACACGTCGCGGTCGGTGCAAAATGGTTCAGGTTTCTGTGCCACCGGGAGGGACGCAATCCTGAAGCCTCGTTCCGGCAATTGGTTCGCGCCAATTTTCGCGGCCAACTCAAGGCACCATTCAACGACATCGCCCGAGCGGAAGCGGGCCTGACTCCCTCCTTCTACCGCAACATCACCGCTGCCAACGCCTCCTGAAGCCCTGGAAATCCAGTGGTTCAAAGCTTTGTTAACCTTAACAGAGTTTAATCAACACAACTTGTGATTCAGCATTTGGGTTGGGGGTTGTTGTGCAGCAAGGTTCAGTGAGTCAGGTCTTCGGCCAACGAACTAAACAGCACACTATTATCTTGGCCAGTGGCGATAATATCCGGCACTGGACCATTCGCCCCTGGGTGTTCGGTGTCGCCGCATGCTTCGTTGCGGTCTTTGCCATTGGTTACCTGATGGCAACGACCTACCTGGTTTTACGAGACGATCTGATCGGCGCGACGATGGCGCGCCAGGCACGCGTTCAGCATGCCTATGAGGATCGCATCGCCAACCTGCGCTCACAGGTCGACCGCATCACCAGTCGCCAGCTCCTCGATCAGCAACTCATGGAAGGCCGCATGGCCGAGCTGTTTGAGCAGCAAGCCCTGCTGAACACGCGCCACGGTCGTCTGGACCTGTTGCTTCAGAACGCCGATGTCGTCAATTTTGTGCCCAGCCGAATTCCCGTTCCGACCGCCCGGCCCACACCATCTGAACCCGCCGCCCCTGCGCAAAAGGCAGCCGTTGAAACGGTGGACCCGGCTCAAAGAGAGGCTGCTGTTACAATTGATGCTGCAGAGCCGGTGATGGCTTTCGCACCGGCAGCCGCGACTGCCGGGAATGCTGCAAACGAAGTCTTTGAAGACCTTTTGGTCTCGCTTCACAGCATGGAGCAGCAGCAGGTGGCGCGCATCCACAACCTTACATCGAACGCGTTTCACACGGCGGATACGATTGACACCATTCTTCGTGGCACCGGCATTCCGGCCGAGCGAAAGTCTGGTATCGGCGGACCCTTCGTCAGTGCCGACAGTCCAATGCAGTTCGAGACATCGCTTGATGTTTTGGGATCTGCTCTTGAAAGGCTCGAAAATGCGCGGGACCGCGTACGTCGATTGCCGTTGGCCCACCCAGCTCCAGGCCATGCCATCTCCAGTCGCTTCGGGAAACGACGCGACCCTTTCCTCGGCCGTTGGGCACATCATGCCGGGATCGATTTCAAGACAGCCTACGGCAAGCCGATCTATTCATCTGGAGCGGGAACCGTCTCAAAGGCTGGACGCCGCGGCGGCTTTGGCAAGATGGTCGAGATCGATCATGGTGATGGCTTCAAGACACGCTACGCCCACCTTTCACGCATTCACGTCAAGGTTGGTCAAAAGGTGGAGGTTGGCACCAGGCTTGGCAAGGCCGGTAGCACGGGACGCTCGACCGGTCCGCATCTGCACTACGAGGTGCGTTACAACGGCAAGGCAGTGAACCCTGCACGGTTCCTACGCGCTGGCGAGAAGTTGCAGCCGCTGCTTTAGGTGGTGTCTCCAAATAAGCACTGCGATCGATTCGAGCTCCCAACCACCGGCCCGGCAAAGGCTTGTCCTTTCGCTGTGGATAGTGACACGGTCACGTCATCGTTAACGATTGGTAATTAACCGTATTCGCCTTAAAACGCCCGCATTTGAGGCCGAACGGGGGGAAATTACCCGATTTTCTTGACTTGGCGGAAGGTTCAGACTAGTCGGGGCTCACGATCGCCGGGCAGAAATGGCCCCGCAGAACAAACGGCCATAAACGGACACGAAGCTTCCTTTGGTTACATTTTCAGACCTTGGCTTGAGCCAGAAAGTGCTTTCGGCAGTAGAAGATGCCGGATACATGACACCGACCCCTATTCAGGCAGGCGCTATTCCCCCTGCCCTTTCAGGTCGCGACCTGCTCGGTATCGCCCAGACCGGAACCGGCAAAACGGCATCCTTCGTGCTGCCCATGCTGACCAAGCTGGAGAAGGGCCGCGCGCGAGCTCGAATGCCACGCACACTGATCCTGGAGCCGACGCGCGAGCTGGCAGCGCAGGTCGAAGAAAACTTCGTCAATTACGGCAAGTATCACAAGCTCAACATTGCGCTGCTGATTGGCGGCGTATCGTTCGAGGAGCAGGACCGCAAGCTTGAGCGCGGCGCTGATGTGCTGATCGCCACACCGGGACGTCTTCTCGATCACTTCGAACGCGGAAAATTGCTTCTCACCGGCGTCGATATCTTCGTCATTGACGAAGCCGACCGCATGCTGGACATGGGTTTCATTCCCGATATCGAACGTATCGCCAAGCTCATTCCCTTCACACGCCAGACCCTGTTCTTCTCGGCGACCATGCCGCCGGAGATCCAGACCCTTGCCGACCGCTTCTTACAGAATCCGGAAGAGGTCAAAGTCGCTCCGCCTTCAACCACGGCCAATACCGTCGTCCAGAAGCTGGTGGCCTCTCCGATCAAGGATTACGAGAAGCGCGCCACGCTGCGTGATCTGATTCGCGGGCAGGAAGATGTGAAGAACGCCATTATCTTCTGCAACCGCAAACGCGATGTTTCGGACCTGTATAGGTCGCTGGAACGCCACGAGTTTTCTGTTGGCGCCCTTCACGGTGATATGGATCAACACGCCCGCATGGCCATGTTGCAGAGTTTCCGTGACGGCAAGATACAACTGCTGGTCGCCTCCGACGTCGCTGCTCGTGGCCTCGACATCCCTGATGTCAGCCATGTCTTCAATTTCGACGTACCGATTCATGCGGAAGATTACGTGCACCGCATCGGTCGGACCGGCCGCGCTGGCCGCACCGGCTCTGCCTTTACCCTTGTCACCAAAAAAGAGACGAAATCGCTTCAGGCGATCGAAAAGCTCATCGATAAGAAAATCGACTGGCAGGACGGAGGCCTGAAATCGCTAGATGACGACGCCGGCGAGCAGGAACGTCCCAAGGGCCGGTCACGCCGCGGCGCATCCACGGAACGTGGCGAGAAAAAGGAACGGGCCTCGGGTTCGGGCAAGAAGTCGGCCGAAAAGGCTGCCACCAATGACAACAAGAGCAAGCGTGGAAAACGCTCGCGCGACAATGACGACCTGCCGACGCCAATCGGCTTTGGTGACGAAATTCCCGCCTTCATGATGATCGGCGCCAAACACTGACGCCGATCCTGCTTCGTTAATCTATTTTGCTCTGAGTGCGGCTTCAAACGCCAGCCTGACCCACTGCGCCAATTCGTCCGGATCGTCCAGTGCCGCATCGGGAATCGACCAGTACGGCATTTTGACCGGCTTGGTCTTGCCGTCATAGACCCATTGGCTGGATCCGGCGGCTTCGAATTGCGGCGAGCTGTCGGAGTCGGCCTTCAACAAGACCTCACCATCGACCTCCAGCGCAAGGATCTTGCCCTGGTGATAGATGCCCTTTCCGCCGAACATGCGCCGAATCGACACCGGTCCGAGGGACTCGAACATGTCGTGAATGGCTTCGTTATCCATCGCCCGCCTTCCTCTTTCCCGGCATCCGTAACGTCACGGTCCTTTCGGTATCGATGCAAAGGATACCGTTGTCGAGGGTTCAACCTCCTATTTTCCGCGCAAAAGCCCATCAAATTACCGCACTAACCGAGCGCGCTCGAAAACATCGTCTCCACGCAAAAGTTAAGGACACCTTCCCGCAAGGTCCGCTTCGTAACTTTTCGTTAACCATGATGCCGCTAGACATTGTGAAGGGGATATTAACCAAGATGACCGAACTGCTAACAGACACACAGCCCATCCGCCTCAAGGGACGCTCCTTTCTGGCGCTCGTGCTCAGCCCGGAACAACCTTTCGACCACTGGCTGACGCGGCTGAATGATCTGGCCGAGCGTTCGGCAGGTTTCTTTCTGAGACGCCCTGTTGTCCTGGACGTCGAGGGCATCGACCTTGACCGCCAACAGCTGCGCAGTTTGCTGGATCAACTGGTCGAGCGCGGTATCCGCATCATCGGCATCGAAGGCGCTCAACCATCGTTGCTCGGCAACGATATGCCGCCTTCTCTGTCGGGTGGCCTGCCCGCGTCGGGAGTGGAGGAAAAGGACTCTCAACCGGCACCACAGAACGCAGAAGCAGAACCGGCACCGTCACTCATGCTGACCCGACCGGTGCGGTCCGGCCAATCGATCATCACCGATGGTGATGTCACGGTCGTGGGTTCGGTCGCATCAGGCGCTGAGGTTATCGCGGGCGGATCCGTCCACGTTTACGGAACAATCCGCGGTCGAATCGCCGCGGGATCGACGGGCAATACGGCGGCGCGGATTTTTTGCCGCAAGCTGGAGGCAGAGCTTATTGCCATCGCGGGTTACTACCAAACTTCCGAAGACCTTGAGGAGCGGCTGCGCGGTCAGGCGGTGCAGCTTTGGCTCGAGAACGATTCGATCTTGGCAGAAACACTAGGCTGAGCCGGGGGACGGCTAGAACAGGAGAAGCACATGGGCAAAGTGATAGTAATTACGTCCGGTAAGGGCGGCGTTGGAAAAACCACCTCGACCGCAGCAATCGGGGCCGCACTGGCCCAGCGCGACGAAAAGGTCGTCGTCGTCGACTTCGACGTCGGCTTGCGCAACCTCGATCTCGTCATGGGCGCCGAACGGCGCGTCGTTTTTGACCTGGTCAACGTTATCCAGGGCGAAGCAAAGCTGTCGCAGGCTCTCATTCGCGACAAACGACTGGAGAAACTCTATTTGCTTCCGGCATCGCAAACGCGGGACAAAGACAAGCTGACGCCCGAGGGTGTCGAGAAAGTCATCAGTTCCCTGAAAAAAGCCTTCGACTGGGTCATCTGCGACAGCCCGGCCGGTATCGAACGCGGTGCCACTTTGGCAATGCGTCATGCCGATGCCGCTGTGGTCGTCACCAACCCTGAGGTTTCATCCGTACGTGACTCAGACCGCATCATTGGCCTGCTGGACGCAAAGACCGTCAAGGCAGAGCGCGGTGAAACCATGGAGAAGCACCTGCTTCTCAATCGTTATGATCCGGGACGGGCAGCATCCGGCGACATGCTCAATGTCGATGACATGCTGGAAATCCTGTCGATTCCGCTGCTCGGTATCATCCCGGAAAGCACGGACGTGCTGCGTGCCTCCAACATCGGCGCCCCGGTAACGGTGGCCAACAGCAGCAGTCCAACAGCACTGGCATACACTGAAGCGGCCCGCCGTCTCTGCGGCGAAACGATCCCGGTTACCGTTCCCGACGAAAAGCGTCGCTTCTTCGATCGGTTCTTCGGAAGGAAAGCTGCATGAACATACTTCGTTTTCTAGGCAGGCGGAAATCGGCTTCCGCAGCCCGCGAGCGCTTGCAGGTGTTGCTTGCGCATGAAAGGGCATCGATGGGAGGCTCCGACCTTGTCGAGGTCCTTCGCAAGGAGATCATGGCGGTCCTCTCCAAGCACGTGAAGGTTGAAGGCCGCCGGGTTCAGGTCAAGATGGAGCGCGGAGCGCAAGTCTCAACCCTGGCCGTCGATATCGAAATTCCATTCGATACAGGTGCGCGCGCGGCCTGACCGTACGCGCCGGCCCTAAAGAACCAAAGAGCGTCGCGACCGCCCTACCTCGGGCGGTCGCATTGCATTTGCGAGCTTGCCCCGCCGGCTTCCGGATAACCGCCCATTCTCGATAAACAGACATGGACACCGTATCGCGCAACCACTAGGGTCGCGCGGAATTTTGAGTTTACCTTGGGAGTCCTCCAGTGGCAGAAATTTCCGCTATCGCAATGACCGAGCTCGTCAATAGCAACATCTCCGACGACAAGAAGGTCGCTGTTTTCACCTTCAAGACCATCATGAAGGAAGAACAGTCTATCGCCATGCCCATCGGCCAGTTGATGCCACTCATCGAGCTGTCCATGATCGAACTGCGCAAAAGCGAGGTCGGCGCTGACGTCGGTGCACTCGAGTCGAGTGGGTGGAATGTCGAACGCATGGACACACCGGACTACTTCGCCATTAGTTTCGAATCGCCCGCCGGTGGTCGCATGGCCCATGCATTGAACAAGAGCGAGCTGCCGAAACTGCGCGCCGCACTGGAAGCGCTGGAAAACAGCTAGTCGCTGCCAATTCCTCCCAGCCGGCTCATACCAGCTTACGAATGTTGCTCATGTAAATCGACTTGCCGTCAATCGCAGGCGACCATACACGAGCACCCCGGCGATGAGCTGACCTCCGGCGTTGATGCCTCAATCTCCGAGGCCCAACGCCGGGCGTTCCGGGCGGCTCGAATATCGGTCGGACTATACTGCAGTTCGCCCGCGCCAGTTTCGAAATCCGAACCGGGTGCCTGCGGCTTTCGAGCCTGCCTCCAAACTGAAACGCGCTCTTGCCGCCGCTGCTATTTCATTACATCCGATTCCAAAAGGCCCGGTCCGGTGGCTATTTTGCGTGCGAGGCTGAAGAACAGCTCACGCTCTTCGTCGGTCAACGGATCGAATAGCTCCTGCTGGCGATTCAGCGATATCTCGCGTATCTCGTGGAGCAGTGTTTCGCCACCGTCGGTCGCATAGAGCCGCTTCTCGCGGCCGTCCTGTGATGATGTCTCCTGTCGGATCAGCCCACGCGACTCCAAGAGCGAAGCGGCCCGGCTGATCGTGTTTTGCGGACGGGGGAACAGGAATTTGACTTCCTTTGCTCGGATCCCTGGGAACATGACGATCGCGAGAAGCGTCGACCAGGCATGCACAGGCATGCGGTAGGTCTGCTCGATGAACCGGTTGGTAACCGAGTTGTTGCCCAACACAATGTAGCTCACAACCATAAGATATCTAAGGTCGGAGGCGAATATGGTATCGCGCTTTTTCTCTACATCCATGGCCATCTCGATGAACTGCATTGTCGATCCTGTCCAGCCGGGCAAGAGACATTCAAACAGAATAATGTTGTCAGATACATCCAAATGGACAAAAGGACGCTTAATCTACCGACAGCTGATCGAGGCTAAAGTGTCACCTATGCCTTAGGTACGTTCTGTTACCTATGTCTTCGGGTCGGACATAGGGACATTGGCGACCCCGGCAGGATTCGAACCTGCGACCATCGGCTTAGAAGGCCGGTGCTCTATCCAGCTGAGCTACGGGGCCCCGGTAAGTGGTCACGCAGAAAGCGCACCACCAAACACTTAATGCGTCCAGGGTTGGCGTCTGTCAAAGCGAAAATTGTCGGCATAGGCAACACGCCGGCGTTTTGGGTCATGCGGCTCGATGACCCGATACGCAATCTGGTTGCGTTCAGCATAGCCGATCGCTTCTTCGCGCGTGTCGAAGGACAACCGCACCTGCTGCTTCATATCACCCGATGATGTGTAGCCCATGATCGGCTCGATTGTGCGTGGGCTTTCTTGATCGAATTCGAGCACCCAGCGATGGGTCTTGGCCTTGCCTGACTGCATGGCGGTCTTCGCCGGTCGATAGATTTTTGCAGACATTGCCGACAGTTCCCTTCCAATTGAGCCTGATCCGAACGGCTTTGCTTAAAGGGGCGGAACAGCAGCCAATCAATCCATATCGAGCTCACCACCGCCCAGCCCCGTTTACCAGCGTTTAGCTGCATTGTTCAACCGGAATATCCGATTGAATACCATCCTGGAAAACTCGGGCCATGTTGCGTTCGTTTCACCTTGCGAGACGATGTCGCAATATAGTTTTTGACCAATTTCGCAAAACTAAATTGCTCATTTATTTGTGCCAAACTGCCTATTTGGACAGTACATCCGCCATTTGAAGTGTGGAAGCCTTCTCGCATGGGGCGCCGAATATTGTGTCGATCCATCCAATTCGTTTGAAATTGAATGCGGTGGCAAAAATGGCTGAGTTTCTGGTAACTACACTTGCCGATGAAGACAATGGAAACACCAACGGCATGTCTCTGCGTGAAGCGATTCAACTCGCAAACGCCAACGGCAATGACGGCACGGAAGACATCATCACCTTCGCATCAGACCTCGCAGGGGGAACGATAACCCTCACGCTGGGCTCGCTCGTCATTACGGAAGATGTGCGCATCGATGGTGACGTTCTCGGCGACACCACCGGCAAGGCTTCCGGCCGTACCGATGACATCACCATCACAACGGCCACCATCGAGAACTACGCGAGCCAGATCCTGGTCTCACCCGGCGGCTTTACCAGCCCCGGCCAGGTTTCACTCGAGAAGGCGGTGGGTACCTTCGGCGATTTCAGGATCTTCGAGATCCGGGAAGATGGAACCGACGCGGCGTTTAACGCCCTGACGCTCACCGGCGCAGGGGTATATCAATTTGACCGCAATCCGCTGTTGCCTGCTTATGGAGCGTCAGGCTCCGCCATTTTCCAGGCCGACGTCCAATCCGGAATTACCCGGGATCTGCCGGAAAACTCCGGGTATCCATTCACCTGGGATGAGGACTCCGGTGATCTGGTCACAAATATCCAGACGACGGTTTCGGTCACCAACTCTGAAATCAGCGACAATTTTGGAGGCGCCATTGTCGCCGGCCACCGCTTCACCATGGAGGACTCCATTCTGTCCGCCAATCACGGAGGCTTTGCCGCAGGGATCATGATAACCGCGGTCGACGGCGAAGTGACCATAAGGGATAGCCACATCGTCGACCACGACCTGATTTCCGCACGCACGACACTGGGTACCGGCGTACCCGGCGGTGACTTCATCATCGAGGACTCGCTTGTTTCCAACAATCGCATGGTCGACACCAATGTCGGAGGCGCTCTTGTCGTCACCGGTGCAGGCGTGTTTTTCAGCGGCGCGCCCGGTGGCGGCATTGCGATCAGTGACTCGGTGGTCAGCAACAACCAGGGCATTCTGGCTGGTGCAATTGCGACCGGGAGTCCGGACCAGGACATCACGATCCTGAATACCGTTATGGAAAACAACATCGCTCGCAGCGACTGGCTTGCGGGATTTGGTGGGGGCGCGATCGCACTCGCCGCTATCGGGGCGGATGTCTACATCGAAGGCAGCAGTCTGATCGGCAACAAGAATGTAGCCAATGGAGGCGGCGCGGTCGGCATCGGCGGAACATCAAACATCTTCGAGATCGTCAATTCAACGCTCACGGGCAATGTGTCGGGCAACGGCGCTGGCGCCATCGGATACCAGGGGACATCGAACAAGACATCGCTGGTCAGTTCGACCGTCGTCGACAACCATATTGTCGAAACCCCGATTTCCGACCTGAATGGTTTGACTCCGATCAGGGAAAACATCCTGGCCGACATCATCGTACAAAGTGAAGGATTTGGAACTGCCGGTGGGCTCCTGAACTTTGTTTCCTACGAGCGATTCGCGTTCAACGGCGGCGACAATGAGACCCGAATCCACAATTCCATCATTGCCGGTAATACCAATTTGGGCGATCCCAGTGACGTACATTTTCAACTCGGATTGGGCCACGTAAACGACTTCCTCACGGATAGTGGTTTTCGCTACCATCCTGAGACCGGTCTCAAAATCCTGGATCCAGAGCCAGAGATTCCGCCGATCATCGAAGAATACGACATCGCCATCAAGAACAGTTTGATCGGCGCCGGTATCCAAGCCAATGACGACGACATCAACCAGGACGGAATTCCGGACAGTCTCTCGGACGTGATTGATCCGTCCACCAATATCATCGGCACACAGGACGCACCAATCGATCCGATGCTGGCCGCGGCAACCGTTGCCGACAATGGGCAGACAGTACTCACGCCCCTCTCAGATAGCCCGGTTGTGGACGCCGGTGATAACTCTCTGCTCAACGGAACGAACACTGCTCCTCAGGGCACTGTCGAGGGCCTTCTGGTCAATGACATCGCCGGTGCTCGCCGCATTTCAGATGGCGATGGCGAGGGCAACGCACATGTCGATATGGGAGCCGTCGAACTGGCTCCCGATTTTCCGGCCGCTGTCTACTTCGTTGGAAACGCTGGCCGTTACTGGGGGCCGGGTTCACGGGACATCTACCGACAGACGGAAGATGGCACCAGCCTGTTTTTCGACGGCTCGGACGTGCTTCCCTGGAGTCAGATTGACGGTATCGATGTGATCTCTCCGAATGAGATTCTTCTCTCATTTTCAAACCGGACATTCGTCCACGGCCTCGGGAACGTCGAGGACTCCGACATTGTCCTGTTCACGGCGACGTCGCTCGGCGAAAGCACGGCTGGCAACTTCGAAATGTACTTCGACGGCAGCGATGTCGGCCTGAGGTCCTTCAACGAAGGCGTTGATGGGTTCTCGCTGCTCGATGATGGCAGCCTGCTCCTGTCTACAACGGGAAGTTTCTACGTGAGCGGTCCGGGAAGCTTCCATGACGAAGACGTGATGAAGTTCAAGCCAACGTCATTGGGCCATCAGACGGCCGGCAGCTTCGAGATGTACTTCGACGGCAGCGACGTCGGTCTTGGCGGTTATGACCCTTCGCAGGATGTGGATGCACTCAGCCCGCTCAGCAACGGGAAGCTCCTCCTTAGCACCACTGGCAGTGTCTATCTCGACAAGCTGTCAGCCGCGCGCAACGAGCTCTTCACCTTCGCGCCGACGTCCCTGGGAGAGAAGACGGATGGCGCTTTTTCAGATGTCGATGGAACCTTGTTCGGGCAGGTTAATGTTGGCGGCAATCTGGGAGCAGTCGACTTTGATACCTTCGACCACGACCTGCTCGGGTAGCGCCGCCGCAGAATTCTAAATGCACATTTTTTTCAGAGAGTTAGATGGTCGGAGCGGCAGGATTCGAACCTGCGACCCTCTGGTCCCAAACCAGATGCGCTACCAGGCTGCGCTACGCTCCGCCGACAATGCCGGTGGCAATACACGCTTCGCTGCGATGCCGCAATATGGTTTTGACGATATTTCCGGCATTTTCGAACCTGAGCGGCGCCTGATTGAGAAATGTCGGCAGCGTGTGGCTGCTCCGGCCTGCAAATTGGCACCTACTCTCCCTGGATAATCGAATGCAAGATTCGATTTCCGGGTTTGAGCCCGATCTTGTCGGCAATGCCGGCGTTGAGTTCGAGAACGTAAAGTACCGGTTCGCTCGACTGGATGATTTCTTCGGAATGAGGAACGGCATTGCGGTGCAGGTCGGCGACGGTTCCATCCGCTCGGATGAACACCATGTCGAGCGGAATGAGCGTATTGCGCATCCACATGGAGGCCTGTTGCGGCCAATCGAACCGGAACAGCATACCAGCGTCCTGGTCCATGCTCTCGCGATGCATCAGACCGACCGACCGCTGTTGTGGCGTCAGTGCGAGTTCCACGTAGTAGCGATGGGTTCCCGTTTCGGTCACGATGTCGAGCGATGAACGGTCTGCTGCAACGACCGCGGTCGTCAGAAATTGGATGACCAGCAGCAGGGTGACGAAAACCCGCTGCCGGCCAAGAACGTCGAGCGAGGATTGCACGCCACGGCTCCTGTCTTTGCACGATCCATGCGCCAGCCAATGGCCGGCCACTACCGGACTATGTTAGTGAGATTTCGGGAAAGTCAAATCGACGTCCGGATGGATCTCCGCCGCCATAAGACCCTTTTCACCCTTGCCGAAACGCACCAGCACCACCTGGCCGGGCCGCAATTCGGTGAGCCCGTAGCGGCGCAAGGTTTCCATATGTATGAAAATGTCCTCGGTACCGTCGCCGCGCGTCAGAAAGCCGAATCCCTTTGACCGGTTGAACCACTTGACCAGCGCTCTCTCGAGACCACTTGTCGGCGTGACCTGCACATGGGTGCGCACCGGTGGCAGTTGTGACGGGTGGACGGCCGTCGACTGATCCATCGACAGGATGCGGAAGGCCTGATAGCCGCGATCACGCTTCTGGATTTCGCACACAACACGTGTGCCCTCGAGCGCGGTCTGGTATCCGTCGCGACGCAGGCATGTGACATGAAGGAGAACGTCAGGGAGGCCGTTGTCGGGCACGATAAAGCCGAAGCCTTTTGCCACGTCAAACCACTTGATCACGCCGGAGATTTCGATCAGGTCGACCGCTTCACCCGACATTGCAGCCTGGGTGGCCGCATTCTTGTCTGGAGTCTTTTCCCCCATTCACCCCGGCCTTTCAGCAACGCAACCCTAGAAATCACCCCTTGATTCTTTAACAAAGAATAACATTGGTTGCGTTGGGTGATGCAAGCCCTTGTTTGGAATTGAATCAAAATGAAAGGCCACTTGCATCACCCCGCTAATCGCCCTATTTCCGGGCGTGATCAAAAACCGAGGAAAGATCAATGCGTTATCTTCATACTATGGTTCGGGTGACTGACCTCGACCAGTCTCTCGACTTCTATTGCAATAAACTCGGACTTGTGGAAATCCGTCGCGCGGAGAGCGAGGCTGGACGTTTCACTCTTGTTTTTCTGGCAGCTCGCGACGATCAGGAGACCGGTTCCACCCATCGTGCACCCTTGTTGGAACTGACCTACAACTGGGATCCGGAAGAGTATCAGGGCGGCCGGAGCTTCGGCCACCTCGCCTATACGGTCGACAATATCTACGAGATTTGCCAGTCGCTGATGGATGCCGGTGTTACGATCAATCGCCCTCCCCGCGATGGCCACATGGCGTTCGTGCGCTCCCCCGATGGAATTTCGATAGAACTTCTGCAAAGTGGCGACGCTTTGGCGCCGCAAGAGCCCTGGGTGTCCATGGAGAACACCGGCAGCTGGTAGAAACCGTAGACCTCGGAAACAAAATTACGGCAAGTTTGGCACAAGTATGATGTCCGATCATGCTTCTGCCGCATTTTGATCGCAATTACCATTTGGGTCATTTGCATTTGCCGGCTAAGCTGAGCTTTTGGCTGACCAAAAAGTTCAGCCCGTCGATGGTCTCGACGGAGCGCACGGGGCAAGCGGGGACATTGACTGTGGGGACAATCGGACGCAACGGAACCACGACCGGTCGGTCATCGGCCATCGCTGGTGCTGTGCTGATGGCCACCTTCCTCTCCGCGTGCACCACCTCAAGTGAACCGAACTTCGGGTTGGCGCCTCAGACCTCGGCAGCCACTCCCTCTTATGTCGATGGCGGCACATCAGGATCGACCAACCCGGTCGCAGTGGAAATGAGTTTTGACGGCGGCAAGTCTGAGACGGTCACCTACGCTGACTCATCGACGACATCGACCGGCGCTTCGTCAAACAGGAAGCCTGAGCTCGCTCTGGCGGTTGCGCCTGAAACCAACACCAGCGAGGCGTTGGATGCCGTCAACACCGCAGCGATACCAGCTGCAGCGACTACCCAGGTTTCGACGGACTTGAAATCGTCCGACAAAGCTTCGACCAAGCGACCGCGACTTGCACGCATCTTCTCTTTCGGCCAGCCCCGGCCGCCGGCAGAGATCGTTCATGTTGCCGGCGGCGGCAAGACCGCAAATCCAAGCCGGGGTGCAACATCGGCAAAACCCCGTTCTACAATCAGGAAGCCCCAATCTGGCCAATCCGCCCTTCCGGGTGTCCGGCTTGGCTCGCTGTTCGGTATTAAATCCGCGTCGGCCGGTTCCACCGATGAACCTGTTCGTGTCGCATCAGCAGCCGGACTGGCCCGGCTGGCGCCGAATGGCCTCAGAGCGCAACACGACAGTGTGCAGATGGCCTGTTTCAAGCCAGAGTTGGTGCGGCTGCTCCAGAGGGTACGAAAACACTACCGTCAGGATATCATCGTCACATCCGGTTATCGCTCGCCCAAAAACAATCGCCGAGCCGGAGGGGCTCGCGGATCCCGACACACGACATGTGAAGCGGCGGACATCCAGGTACCCGGCGTCAGCAAATGGCAGCTCGCAAAGTACCTGAGAACAATGCCGGGACGCGGCGGTGTCGGCACCTATTGCCACACCAAATCCGTGCATATTGACGTCGGAAGCAAGAGAGACTGGAACTGGCGCTGTCGCAGGCGATAAGCCCGGAAAACAAAGGCCAGACAGGCTGTCATATTTTTTTCAAGAACGGCATTTTCCCGCTTGCCCAATTTCATAAGCCTGACTATATAACCGTCACCACGCGCCCTTCGTCTATCGGTTAGGACGCCAGGTTTTCAACCTGGAAAGAGGGGTTCGATTCCCCTAGGGCGTGCCACACTTCTTCACAAAAATGGTTGGCTGCTTCAGACCCTGTTTGGGCTGATCACACTCAGGCATTGGCAGCGTCAAGAACGCGCATCTGAATGCGTCGGTTGCCCTGCCAATGGTCGACCGACAAGGTTCCCGCAAAGTGGTATCGGCGTCCGCGTCCGTCGAGGAGTGCAGAGCCCATGGCTGTACCGGCTGCCCGAAAGGCAATCGCCGTGAGTTTTGCACCAGTGGTGTCGGCCAGTTGCAGACGCACATGATCCTGGCCGACGATGCGTGCATCGATCAGTCGGTGCGCAGGCATGGCCAGAACCGGTTGCGGATGAGCAGCCCCGTAGGGACCGGCAGTGTCCAACTGATCCATCAGCTCCAATGTCGCACCGCTCGCAGCCAATGCACCGTCGATTTTCAGCGCGCGGTTTTCTGTCAACTGTCTTACTGTGCCCGCGGCATGATCTTCAAAGAAGGCACGGAGGGCTCCCAACTGGCTGCGCTCCACTGTGAGACCGGCCGCCATGGCGTGTCCACCCCCCTTGACGGCAAGACCGGCCTCGACCGCTTCCCTCACCATGCGACCCATGTCGAACCCGCTGATCGATCGCCCGGAACCCGTGCCCTTGCCGGAAGGATCGAGGGCGATCGCAAATGCCGGGCGGTGCAGCTTTTCTTTCAAGCGAGCGGCTATGATCCCGACAATTCCGGCATGCCACCCCTCGCCCGCGGTCACCACCACGGCCGGGCCTTCGCCGCCGCCGATTTCAGCCAGCGCCTCGGCTTCGGCCGCGGCCAGGATCTGTTTTTCCAGCGCTTGGCGTTCCTGATTTAGCCGGTTGAGGGTTTCGGCTATGGACTGGGCCTCCGCATCGTCATCAAGCGTGAGAAGCCGACTGCCGAGCGCGGCGTCGCCGATTCGGCCGCCGGCATTGATGCGAGGCCCAATGAGGTAACCGAAATGAAACGGCGTCAACGGCCCATCGACGCCGGCAACCCTCATGAGCGCCGCCAAGCCGCGATTGGCCATTTGCCGGGCCACTTGCAATCCACGGACCACGTAGGCTCGGTTGAGATCTTTCAAAGGCACGACGTCGCAGACGGTCGCCAAAGCCACAATATCGAGCATGCTCATCAGGTCGAGCGTGCCGGCGCGGCTGTCCCCCTGCCCGCGCAACGACCGCAATATGGCAACCAGCGCCAGAAACACCACACCGGCCGCGCAAAGGTGGCCTTGACCAGACAGGTCGTCCTCTCGATTCGGATTGACGAGAGCAACACAGGTTGGCAGGTCGGAACCAAGCTGATGGTGGTCGAGAACCACGACGTCGACGCCGCGCGCGGCAGCGTGCTCAAGCGCTTCGCGGCTCGTCGAACCACAATCCACAGTGACGATCAATCGCGCACCACGTTCGATGAGCTGATCGATGGCATCCGGATTGGGGCCATAACCCTCGAAAATCCTGTCCGGAATATAGATCTCACAGACTGTCCCGAAGTGGTCCAGAAACCGCTTCAACAGCGCCGATGACGCAGCACCGTCGACATCGTAGTCGCCAAAGATCGCAACCCGTTCCCCGTTGGAAATCGCAGATGCGATCCGCGCCGTCGCAATGTCCATGTCACGCAGACTTGACGGATCGGGCATCAAGGTCCGAATGGTGGGTGCCAGGAACTCTTTGGTTCCTTCGGATGTCACGCCACGTCCAGCGAGAACACGTGCCACGATATCGGGAAGCCCATGGGTCTGGGCGATGGCCAGTGCCCGGTTCTCTCCGGCCGCATCAAGACGATGAACCCAGCGCTGGGCAGACAGCGACGCATCGACATCAAGAAAAGTAGAGAAGTTTTTCGCGACCCCGCTCGTCACGCTTCCGGTCCGTGATCGTCGATGGGTGGGCGCCGGTTAGTCAAACTTGCCCAGGTCCTGGTGCCTTGCCTTGATCTCGCGAACTGTTCGCGAAGAAGACCTCATGACGATGGTATGGGTGATAATGGCATCGCGGGCAAACCGAACACCGCTCAACATGTTGCCGTCGGTGACGCCGGTCGCGGAGAATACCACGTCGCCGCTGGCCATTTCCTCCATGCTGTAAATGCGCATCGGATCTTCGATTCCCATCTTGCGGGCCCGCGCGATCTTGTCATCGGTGTTAAGCTGCAGGCGCCCCTGCATCTGTCCGCCGATGCATCGAAGTGCAGCTGCGGCAAGCACACCTTCTGGCGCGCCGCCGATACCCATGTAGATGTCGATCCCCGTCTCATCCGGGTCGGTAGTATGGATAACCCCCGCAACGTCCCCGTCACCAATTAGCCGTATCGCCGCACCGGTTGCGCGTACCTCTTCAATCATCCGGGCATGGCGGGGACGATCGAGAATACAGGCGGTAACCTCATTGATGCCGACGCCCTTGGCCTTGGCAACAGCGTTGATGTTGTCTGTCGGCGATGCTTCGAGCGAGACCGTTCCTGTCGGAAAGCCAGGTCCGATCGCCACCTTCTCCATGTAGACGTCGGGCGCGTAAAGCAGGCTTCCTTTTTCCGCAACCGCAATAACGGCAAGCGAATTGGGCAGGTTCTTGGCGCAAATCGTTGTCCCTTCCAAAGGGTCCAGGGCAATGTCGACTTCCGGCCCGTTGCGGGTACCGACCTCCTCACCGATATAAAGCATCGGGGCTTCGTCGCGCTCGCCCTCGCCGATGACCACCGTTCCGGAAATCGGCAATTTGTTGAGCTCCTGGCGCATGGCATCCACAGCGACCTGATCAGCTTCCTTTTCATCGCCACGCCCTCGTAGGCGCGCCGCCGCGACCGCCGCCCGCTCCGTCACGCGAGCGATCTCCAGCGTCAGAATGCGATCGAGGCCGGCTTGTTCTGTTTTCGTCGCCATGGTCATGGTCCCGTTTGCTCTGATTGCCGTCCTGATATCGCGCTCAAGCAGCCCATGGCAACGCCGACGGACCGGAAAAAGCGGCTAATAAGACGCTTCCGTTTCAATCATCACAACTAAATCGATTAGCTGTTGAACAGCCTCGGAGCATCTTGGGGTTCAGTCAACTCCCGGACGCTCGATTCGAATGACCTGCGGCTTATCCAGCAGGTACCCTTCGCCCGATACGGCTTGGACCGCCTTCCGGACCGCTGCTTCCATGGTGGCATGGGTCACCAGGATGATGGTCTTCCTGTCGCCGTTGCCGTTGGTCGCAACGTTACTGGGACGTTGCACGATGGATTCCAGCGAAATCTCATTGTCGGACATATGCTTGGCCAGACTGGCGAAAACACCGGCCCGATCCTCCACCGAGAGCCGAATAAAGTAACCCCCTTCGTGGCTGCGCATCCGCGCCCGCTGGTAGGGTTTCAGACTCGCTGCCGGCCAGCCGAGCACCGGACCGTGCTGATGGCCGGGCCGACTTTTGGCGATATCGGCAATGTCGCCCATCACGGCCGACGCGGTTGCATCGCCACCGGCGCCTGGGCCCGACATCAGCAATTCACCAACCACATCAGCGTCGATGGCGACAGCGTTGGTGACGCCGTCCACCTGTGCGATGACGGAATCGATCGGCACCATGGTGGGATGGACGCGCTGCTCGATGCCGGAGTCGGTTTTTTGGGCAACGCCGAGCAGCTTGATGCGGAACCCAAGATCGCGGGCTGCGCGGATATCCTCGATCGAAAGGTTCGAAATGCCTTCCAGATAGATGTCGTCCGGTGCAATTTGCGTACCGAAAGCGATGCTGGTCAGCAGTGCCAGTTTGTGCGCGGTGTCCTGTCCCTCCACATCAAACGTGGGGTCAGCCTCAGCATAGCCCAGTCGCTGAGCCTCTTTCAGGCACTCCTCAAAGGACAGCCCTCCCCGTTCCATTTCCGTGAGGATGTAATTGCAGGTGCCATTGAGAATGCCGAACACCCGGTCGATCGAGTTGCCCGTCAGCGATTCCCGCATCGCCTTGATAACAGGAATACCGCCGGCGACTGCCGCTTCGAAATTAAGCAAAACGCCATTGGCTTCAGCGATCACTGCCAACTCAACACCATGGCGAGCAAGCAGCGCCTTGTTTGCCGTCACCACATGGCAGCCGCGCTCGAGGGCCGTGCGAACAGCGCCATAGGCTGGATCCGCGTCGCCGCCGATCAATTCGACGAAGACGTCGATATTCGCTTCGGCTGCCATCTGCTGCGCATCGGAATAAAACGCCGCAAAGGACAGATCGACACCACGATCCTTGTTTTGATCGCGCGCGCAAACTGCCGTGATTTCGATTGGCTTGCCGCAGATATCAGCCAGTTTGTCGTGACGCTGCGTCAGGATACGGGCAAGCGCGGCACCAACCGTGCCTAGTCCCGCAATGCCGACCTTGAGGGCATCTGCCATCGTCTTCTATCCGTTCATAAATTGTCGGCGGCCGTGTTGAGGCTAACGCCTGGTATTCAGACGGACGACGTTTTGCATGCTTTCCTCGCTGGACGCAAGAAAGCGTTTGATGTTTCGCGCCGCCTGGCGAATCCGATGCTCGTTCTCCACCAGAGCGATGCGAACGTAGTCATCACCATATTCGCCGAAACCCACTCCGGGCGCGACCGCCACGTCGGCCTTTTCGATGAGCAGCTTGGAAAACTCCAGCGAACCGAGTTCGCGGAAACGCTCTGGCAGCGGCGCCCAGGCAAACATGGTCGCCTGCGGTGCCGGCACAGGCCATCCGGCATTGGCAAAGGATTCGACCATCACGTCGCGGCGGCCCTTGTAGGTGTTGCGAACCATCTCGATTTCGGAGCCGTCTCCGTTGAGCGCCGTGGTCGCGGCAACCTGAATCGGCGTGAATGCGCCATAGTCCAGATAGGATTTCACCCGGGACAAAGCGCCGATCAGGCGTTCGTTGCCAACCGCAAATCCCATGCGCCAGCCAGGCATCGAAAAGGTCTTCGACATGGATGTGAATTCGACGGTGACATCGGCCGCGCCGGGCACCTGGAGAACCGACGGCGGCGGTGCATCCTCGTAATAGATTTCCGCGTAAGCCAGATCCGACAGGATGATGATGTCATGCTTCTTGGCGAATGCGACAACATCCTTGTAGAAATCCAGGCTCGCCACGTGCGCCGTCGGATTCGACGGATAGTTGAGAATGAGCGCCAGAGGTTTCGGGATCGAATGGCGCACCGCCCGTTCCAGCGAATAGAAAAAGCTGTCGTCCGGATCGACCGTCATCGAACGAATGACGCCGCCCGACATGATGAACCCGAACGCATGGATCGGATAGGTCGGATTGGGACAAAGGACCACGTCGCCAGGCGCGGTGATCGCCTGCGCCATATTGGCGAAGCCTTCTTTCGAGCCGAGCGTTGCAACAACCTGGGTGTCAGGGTCGATCTTGACGCCGAACCGGCGGCCGTAATAGCTCGCCTGCGCCTTGCGCAGACCGGGAATGCCGCGGGACGTCGAATAGCGGTGGGTGCGTGGGTCCTGAACCACATCGCACAACTTGTCGACGATCGACTGCGGGGTCGGCAGGTCCGGATTGCCCATGCCCAGATCGATGATATCCGCGCCATCCGCTCGCGCGCTCGCCTTCAGCCGATTGACCTGTTCGAAAACGTAGGGCGGCAGTCTGCGGACTTTGTGAAACTCTTCCATGGCTCTGTTCGGTTCCGGTTTGTGGTCTTTGCCTGACCATTATCGCACATTTGCGGTGTTTTCGCGGAATTTGGCGACGAATCAGTTTTCGATTTCCCGTTGGGTATCCGCCCCGTGCGTTCTTGCCAACTGCTCCAGTTCCCGAATTCGCTGCCGGTATTGCGCTTCGGAAATCGACCCCGCTCCATAGGCTGCGCGCACCGAGTCCATTTCAGCTTCCAGACGCAGCTTGTCGGATTGACTCAGCTGATTGGTCGCTGCGACCGGTGTCTTCTCGAATGTTGGATAGGCCTCGTTACGCAGCGCGCCTTCCTGCACAAAACTGTTGTCGCGTTCTTCCGCTGTCGGTGCGTTGGTATCCTGCGAGGGCTGGGTCGGTGCGGCATCTTCCAGTGACGCTGAAACACATCCCGACAGAATGACGCACAAAGCCAGGCAGGAGAGCGGCACAAGCCGTCCAGACTTTCCCTGAGTGCATGTCTGCCGTGTCATTTCACACCCTACTAAAGAACACGAAACCGCAATAAAATCGTCCTATGTATCGATCCGCAAACCCTTCATAATGAGGTTACCGACGGATCGCGGGCGATTAATAGGCCAATAGACCGCAAAAGAGAACCGGGAGGAACAGTTGGCGGATAAAAAACGAGGCCAGGGGAAGGCCAAGACTGCCGCCGCAGGTGCAGAAGCGCAAAAGGGCAAACCTGCTCGAAACGCTGCAGCGGACAAACCGACCGATAACAAAAAGTCCGGTTATGAGGAAATGGCAGACCTTTCGGCCATAGAACCTTTCGTCGTCAAAGACCCGGAAGCCATGGCGCGCAACATGGCGCACATGGTGGAGGAGATGGGCAAAGCCGCCGCCGCCTGGGTCGGACCGCGCGAATCCGGAGAAAAGACCGACAGCCTTGCGGGTCCGGCCACCGACGTCGTCAAGACATTCAGCAAACTTTCCGAATACTGGCTGTCCGACCCGAAACGGGCGATCGAAGCACAGACCCATCTGCTGACCAGCTATTTCGACATTTGGTCGAATTCAATGCGGAAGTTCGCCGGTGAGGAAACGACGGATCCGGCCGAAAGCCATTTGGGCGACCGTCGGTTTTCCGATGAGGATTGGCAAAACAACGCCTTTTTCAGTTTCCTGCGTCAGGCCTTTTGGGTGACGTCGGACTGGGCGGACAAACTCGTCAAGGATGCCGACGGGCTGGATCCGCATACCCGACACAAGGCCGAGTTTTACATCAAGCAAGTGACCAGCGCCTTGTCGCCGACCAATTTCATCCTGACCAACCCTGAGGTCTACAAGGAAACCATCGCCGAGAGCGGAGAAAACCTGGTGCGCGGCATGCGCATGCTGGCCGAGGATATCGAAGCCGGCAAAGGCGACCTGCGACTTCGACAGTCTGACTACAGCAAATTCGCGGTCGGCGAAAACCTGGCCATGACACCTGGCAAGGTGGTCGCCCAGAGCGATGTCTGCCAGGTCATCCAATACGCACCTGCAACCGAGAAGGTACTCAAGCGACCCTTGCTGATCTGCCCCCCATGGATCAACAAGTTCTACATTCTCGACCTCAATCCGCAGAAATCCTTCATCAAATGGGCTGTCGATCAAGGACACACGGTCTTTGTCATATCCTGGGTGAACCCGGACGAACGGCACGCCAACAAGGGTTGGGAGGCCTATGCGCGAGAAGGCATCGGGTTTGCCCTCGATACCGTCGGCAAGGTGACTGGTGAAAAGGAGGTCAATGCGATTGGCTATTGCGTGGGCGGGACATTGCTCGCAGCCACGCTCGCCCTGTTTGCCCAGGAAGGTGATGAGCGCATCGCCTCGGCGACGTTCTTCACCACGCAGGTGGATTTCGTCAATGCCGGCGATCTCATGGTTTTCGCGGACGCCGAAAACATCGATTCAATCGAAGACACCATGAAGGAGCATGGCTATCTCGACGGATCGAAAATGGCGACGGCATTCAACATGCTGCGAGCCTCGGAACTGATCTGGCCTTATGTCGTGAACAATTACCTGAAGGGCAAGGAACCAATGCCCTTCGACCTGCTTTACTGGAACTCCGACTCCACCCGCCTGCCGGCGGCCAATCACTCCTACTATCTGCGAAACTGCTACCTGGAAAACAATCTGTCGAACGATCGTATGGTGCTGGACGGAAAACGCATATCGCTCAGCGACGTCACGATCCCGATATACAATCTTGCCACACGAGAGGACCACATCGCTCCGGCCAAATCCGTCTTCGTCGGCTGTCGCCACTTCGGCGGCAAGGTCACCTACGTGATGTCCGGCTCCGGCCATATCGCCGGTGTCGTCAATCCACCCGAGAAGAAGAAGTACCAGTACTGGACGAACGGCAAACCGGACGGCGAGTTCGAAGATTGGGTGGCAAAGGCCAAGGAGCATCCGGGCTCCTGGTGGCCGCACTGGCACGCCTGGATCGAAAAACAGGACAGCGAAATGGTCGACGCCCGTAATCCGGGAGGCGGCAAGCTGAATGCCATCGAGGATGCACCGGGTAGCTACGTTCGCGAGAGGATCTGAAGCGTCAAACTTGCCCAACGGCCGTTAGCCGCTTATAGCCCGGACATGCAGTTCCCCTCTCCGCTCATTCCGGCCACCCTGATCCGCCGCTATAAACGATTTCTGTTCGACGCCACGCTTGCGGACGGCAGCGAGATAACAGGATCTTGCCCGAACACCGGTTCGATGCTCGGGCTGACCGATCCGGGATCCCGCATCTGGATGTCTGAACACAATAGCAAGACCCGGAAATACCGGTACGCGCTTGAACTTGTGGAGGCCGACGGTGTGGCGGTCGGGATCAACACTGGCTTGCCCAACAAGATCGTCGAGGAAGCGATCAGCGCCGATAAAATTGAACCGCTCGCCGGATATGCGCAAATGAAGCGCGAGCAAAAATACGGGAAGAATTCCCGCATCGACATTCTGCTGAGCGACCCGAACCGGCCCGATACTTATGTCGAAGTCAAGAACGTACACTTCATGCGCAACGCAGGCCTGGCAGAGTTTCCCGACAGTCCGACCAGCCGCGGAGCCAAGCATCTTGATGAGATGGGGGACATGGTCGAGGCCGGACATCGCGCCGTCATGGTTTACCTGGTGCAGCGACCGGACTGCCAGACGTTGAAAATCTGTCGCGATCTCGACCCCACCTATGCTAAGGCATTCGACAGGGCGATTGCCCGTGGGGTTGAAGCGCTGGCCGTTGGTTGCCACATTTCGCCCGAGGAAATCCGCTTTGACAGGATGATACCGGTTGATGAACCGGGTTTGTGAGGACACAACGTGGTGAGCTATATCGACGCCGTCGCGGCACCGCAGAAAAACACCGGACAGATCAAGCTGCACGGCCCGGAAGGTTTTGCCGGCATGCACAAGGCCGGCGCACTGACGGCGCGCTGCCTCGATGAACTGGTTTCAATTGTCAAGCCGGGTGTCACCACGGAGGCCATCGACCGTTTCGTCTTCGAATTCGGCATGGACCACAATGCAGTGGCCGCCACTCTCAACTATCGCGGCTACACCAAATCCTGTTGCACCTCGATCAACCATGTCGTCTGTCACGGCATTCCGAACGACAAACCACTGCGTGAAGGCGACATCGTCAATATCGACGTGACTTACGTGCTTGATGGCTGGCATGGCGACTCGAGCCGCATGTATCCCGTGGGCGAAGTCAAACGGGCGGCGCAACGCCTCATGGAAGTGACCCACGAGTCGCTCATGCGCGGCATCGCTGCAGTCAAGCCAGGCGCAAGAACGGGTGCCATTGGCGAAGCGATCCAAAGCTATGCCGAATCGCAGCGCTGTTCCGTGGTGCGTGATTTTTGCGGTCACGGTCTCGGCCAGATCTTCCATGACGTACCGAACATTCTGCACTACGGTCGCGCTCATGAAGGCGTCGAACTGCGTGAAGGCATGATCTTCACAATCGAGCCTATGATCAATCTCGGCAAGCCCCACGTGAAGGTTCTTTCAGACGGCTGGACGGCGGTCACACGAGATCGGTCATTGACCGCTCAATACGAACATTCCGTTGGAGTGACGGCCGATGGCTGCGAGATCTTTACGCTCTCACCCGCCGGTCTGTTTGCTCCCGGGCTGAAGGTTGCTGACAGCTGATTGCGGAATGGCCTTTGAGACGCTGACGAACACATGCGCGACCGAGGCCCAAACAACAGCGAATTGAAAAAGGTGGAAGCCAGCGGCGCACACGGACACCGTGACCGATTGCGCGAACGATTCGCAAACGCCGGCGCCGAAGCCCTTGCCGACTATGAGCTGCTCGAACTGCTGCTGTTTCGACTGATTCCTCGTCGTGACACAAAGCCCATCGCAAAGGCTTTGCTCAAGCGTTTTGGTTCGCTGTCACGGGTCCTTGGAGCTCCACCGCACCTGCTACGCGAGGTTCCCGGAATTGGCGCCTCCGTGGCAGCCGATCTGCAGGTAATCGCAGCCGTCAACCAACGCATGCAGAAGGCCGATCTGATCGGCCGCAACGTCCTCGATTCCTGGTCCTCTGTGCTAGCCTATTGCAAATCAGCAATGGCCGAAGAGCCACGGGAACAGTTTCGCATCCTTTTTCTGGACAAAAAGAACGCTCTCGTTGCCGACGAAGTGCAACAGAGCGGCACGGTCGATCAGACTCCGGTTTATCCGCGCGAGGTGGTTCGACGCGCCCTGGAGCTATCGTCCACAGCCATCATCCTGGTGCACAATCACCCGTCTGGAGACCCGACGCCGTCGCGGGCCGACATCGAAATGACCCACAAGGTGATCGAGGCATGCAAACCGCTGGCCATCACCGTGCACGATCACATCATCATCGGTCGCGACGGCCACGCCAGCCTCAGGGGAATGTCCCTGATCTAGAGTATCCGGTCTGAAAAAACGTCAGTGACGATCCGGCGAATGCTCGTCCACTGTTAGAACGATGCCTATTGCGCCTTCGCCACCTGCTGGTCCGATGCAATGCCCACGTCCAACGGTATCTTCGAAAAGAGCCATTTCACCGCTGGAAACGGTTGTTTTGTTGCCAGTGGAAACCTCAATCTCGATGGCGCCGCTTAACACGACAAGAAAGACGCGACTCGGCGGGTTGCGCCAGCTCGGTTCCAGGTTGGCCGGAAAACGCCAGAAATTCATCTGACCGGTCGTCCAAGGGTCGGAAAAGGGAATTGGATTCGAGGGGTCTCCATAACGAAACCGGGGTCCCTTTGGATCGGCACCCTCGTCGTAAAAGAAGTCTATCTCGATCCAGTCAAGAAAAGATTCGCCGCTGTCATCCGCAAAAATGCGTGGGATCTTCATGGCTGCGCCTCGGGATTAGCATGATTGCTCAACCTTAAGCGGCATCGATTTAAGAAACTGCAAACTTGAGGTGCACCACCCTATTGCTAATCGTTAGCAACGGCGAACGATGAGCACAAAAAAGGCCGCGTCGTTGCGCGGCCCTTTCTGAAAGTCGTTGGTGAGGCCTATTCGGCTTTCTCTTCCTTGGCGGCCTTTTTGGGCGCAGCCTTTTTCTTGGGTGCGGCTTTTTTCTCAGCACTCTCTTCTGCTGCATCCGCCTTGGTTTCCTTGGCGGTGGCCTTCTTTGCAGCCTTCTTTTTCGCAGGCTTCTTGACTTCCTCTTCCTCATCATCGGCCATCAGCTCTTCCTTGCTGACGGTTTTGTCCGTCACATCGGCTTGAGCGATGATGTGGTCGATCACCTTTTCTTCGAAGAGCGGCGCGCGCATCTGGGCGACTGCTTCCGGCGTCTGCTTCAGGTAATCCATGATCTGCTGTTCCTGGCCGGGATGCTGCCGCACCTGATCATAGATGGCCCGCTGCATCTCATCGTCGGTAACGGTGACTTCAGCCTTTTCTCCGATCTCGGACAGAACCAGACCGAGCCGCACGCGGCGCTCGGCCAGCTTGCGATATTCTTCCTTGGCCTCGTCCTCAGTGGTGTCCTCGTCCTCAAAGGTCTTGCCGGCCTGCTCCAGATCGTTGGTGATCTGCCCCCAGATGTTGTTGAACTCCACCTCAAGCAGACTTTCAGGTGTTTCAACCTTGTACTCCTCGTCGAGCTGATCGAGGATCTGCCGTTTGATTTTCTGGCGGGTGAACTGGCCGTACTGGCTTTCGATCTGTTCGCGAACGACTTGGCGCAAGCGCTCGGCTGACTCGAGACCAAGGGTCTTGGCCAATTCGTCATCAATGGTCAAATCGCCCGGTGCGGCGACTTCCTTGACGGTCACGTCGAACACGGCTTCCTTGCCGGCCAGATGAGCGGCTTGGTAGTCCTCGGGGAACGTTACTTTGACCTGCGTTTCATCGCCGGCCTTGGTGCCGACCAGTTGATCTTCGAAACCCGGGATGAACGTGCCGGAACCAAGCACCAGGTTGGCGTCGCTGTCAGCGCCACCGTCGAAGGCCTCGCCGTCGATTTTGCCAAGATAGTCCATCGTGACACGATCGCCGTCGGCAGCCTTGCCCTTTTTGGTTTCGTAAGACCGTGCGCTTTCAGCGACGCGCTCGACCTGCTCATCGACTTCCTTGTCGTCGATCTCAACCATCGGCCTGACCAGCTTCAGTTTGCTGATGTCGCCGATCTCGATGTCCGGTATGACTTCGTAGGACATGGAGAATTCGAAATCCTTTTTGGCATCCAGGATCTCGTTGGCTTCAGCCTCGTCCTCGGTCATGGTGATTTGTGGACGAGTCGCCGACTTTTCTCCGCGGTCCGACAGGATCTCGGTCGGTTTCTGGTTGATGAATTCGTTGACCATGTCGGCCATCACCGACTTTCCGTAGATCTTGCGCAGGTGTGCGATCGGCACCTTGCCCGGCCGGAAGCCGTTGAGACGCACCTTGTCCTTGGCATCCACCAGCCGTTCATTCATCTGCGATTCCATGTCCTTGGCTGGAATCACCACTTTGATTTCGCGCTTCAGCCCCTCGGACAGCGTTTCGGTAACCTGCATTGTCAAACCTTCAATTTTCCGACCCTGCAGCCGTCATTTTCGTGACTGCTGCAACCGCCAAATATGCCAGCTGATTGTGGCAACGACCGGTCGCGGTGCACTCTGGATCAATTATCGGCACTGCGCCCTTGTAATCATTGACTTTTTCCGCTTGCGGATAGACCTGCCATCCGATCATCGCGGCTGCCGCCAACAGGCGTTGCGCGCGCAATAGCAAATTGCCCGCCGGCCCGCAATGCAAAAGCGACTTCGTGGGGGGGATCTGAGCCAAAACGGCTTTTCGCCATTGGCCAATAGGATTTTTGGTGCGGGTGGAGGGACTCTGTCACTTACCGCACCTATCGATATTTCAATGGCTTACTGGGAAAAACCGGGTGAGTCGCCCCGCATTTGTATCACAAATTGAATCGCAAACTGTATCTCAACTCCGTGCAAGACAATGCCCCCCCGGCGCCGCATCATGGATTGTGTGTGGAAATTTTGCAAAGCAAGGGATGCCCAACCGTGCCAAAAAGGGTGAAAGAAGGCGACCGAGTTGTCTTGTATGGAGAAGTTACTCGAGTCGGCGAAGACCATGGAGACTTCACCGAGATCACCGTCCAGATCGACGGGTATGAGTATCGTGTTACTCTCATGGAACGATGCGTCGAGAAGGAAGCGCGTTGAGGGCCGGCCTGGAAACCACAGCTGGCGGTACCCACATGGGCTGCATGAAAAAACTCTACACCACCACGCGAAAGCCTCCGCTGGGCTCGAAAGTCGCCCCAACGCAGAAGCTGATGTATCAGATCGTTGGCGAACGAGGCCGGCACTTGACGTGGCCCCATTCAGCAGATGAGCTGAATCCACCACCCATCAAGCGATCCCCTTCTCCCAAATCACCCGGATCCCCTGACGCACCCGCATGATGCGGTTGTGGTATTCGGCTCGCATCGCATCGAAGAATATCTGGGCATGTGTTGCCTTGGCGAACCGACCGAGGGTGATTTCCACCGCGCTATCGTCATCGAACCAGATTTCGACCGCGAAGGTCAGGTCGTCAGGAGGAACCGGAGGACCGACGTTCGGCGCCGGCCGAGCCTTGCCCTTCCGCGCGTCCTCGATCGCCCTCGCCTGGGCTGAACACACTAGGCGGGCATACTCGTATGAACTTGGTATCCCGGGGGAATATGCCACGCTGGCGAAGGTCCGCTCGGCGGCGTCTTGAATATAGACGCAGGTCTTCGACCGGCGCACGCGGATCGGAAATTTGATGTGGCTGACGGCTTTGGGCGTCAAAATCTGGTCGCTTTCACCCGACCTGGCTACTGACGGTGCTTGTCAGGATAACGAACGAATGCGGAACGCTTCAAGCACAGAAAAACAAATTTGCACTTGGATGTCGGAATCCCTCGAGTAAGTTCGTCCTTGGTAGGTGTGTCTGCGAGTGAGGGGAAAACATGTGCGGCCGATTCATCACGACTGGAACCTGGGCGGAATATCGGAAGTATCTGTCGATCCTGCCGCCAGAGGTGGAGCAGCGGAACGGCCCTGAGCCGAATTACAACGTCGCGCCGACATCGGATCTGGACATCGTGATGAGCTGCGACGGAGAATCGAACGTCGAGCCTGTACAGTGGGGCCTCCTGCCGCATTGGGCGAAGGACAACAAGCGGCCAATGATCAATGCTCGAGGTGAAACCGCGGCCGAAAAACCTTCCTTCCGCACGGCCTTCCAGTATGGCCGCTGCCTGGTGCCGGCGACCGGGTATTACGAATGGCTGGTCATCGACAAAGCGGCCAAGAAGAAACAGCCCTATCTGATCCATCTGCCCGGCGACGCGCCGGCGTTTGAGCCGTTCGCTTTCGCCGGCCTCACAACGTACAACAAGACGCTAGACGTCCGGACCTTTGCGATCGTGACGTTGGCGCCAACCCCAAACATCGAACACATCCACAACCGGATGCCTGTCATTCTGGCCCAGGACGCAATCGAAGCTTGGCTGAACCCGGAAACACCGAAAGAAGACGCCGTTGAACTCCTGCAGCAGAACCGAGGCGCTGATCTCGTATTTCACGAGGTCGGAACGGCGGTCGGCAATGTCAGGAACAAGGGGCCGGAGCTGATCGAACCCATCGAATGAAAACCCCCGGCCACCGGACCGGGGGAGCGCTCTTTTTCTGATCAAGCATTTTGAAATCAGAGATCGAATCTATCGCAGATCGCCACGTAAAGGAACGTGAGGATCAGAATGGAATTCGCGATGATGCTCAGCACCATCTCCAGATTTTCCATCGCTTTCTCCGCAATTGGAGACCACGATGTCCTGAGAACTCGTTCACACGCATATCAATAACCTCGCGGTCAATGTTGCGTAGATTTCGGACCCCTTGTTCTACTCTTGACAAGGTGTCTGATCGGAACAGCAACGGTACGTCCGCCAAAGTCACGATTTCCAATCAGACCCGCCCGTCCATGTCTAGAAATGGTGACAATGCTTCGAACGTTCAACCCAAACAAGATTCTTTCTCCGATGAAGCAACGTGGGCCTAAGCCTCTAACGCAAAAAATCGGCCGCCCCGAAGGACGGCCAAACATTCCCAGGATGCAGTTTCCATAGATTTACTTCGTCTTGCGGCTTAACCAATTCAGCAGGATGACTTCGGCACCACGGGGCCCGAGATAGGCCAGCGCAGCAATGACGCCGGTAGAGACCGGCTGCGGCAGGCCGAGATAGCTGACAACGCTTTCGCCTATCACCGCCATGCCGAAACAGATCGGCAGCTCCCAGACCAGTTCGCGGCTCAGAAACCGCCGGCGCCGCTTGCGAACTTCACCGACGTGGTACATCAGGCGGCCGATCGCAGCACCAGCCAGCGTCGTAAGCGCCCCGCCGAGGACAGAATCGATCAATGCGGAAAGCGTGCTTGTATCGAACGGCTCATTCATCCGACGCGTCCTCTTTCGCCCAGACTCCAGTGGATCCGCGTGCCACAAAGCAGGCGCGCGGACTGTTTCGCTGGCCGATCAGGCTGATCCACCTGTCCGACCGATCATTCAGAAAGACGGTTCCGACGACCGCGCCGTGCATTTTCAGCGCGGGCCGATAGTTCAGTCGTTCCATCTCGCCGTGAGCTGTTCGACCGGAGAGGCAAATCGGAAGCGGCCCGGCCACAAGCGAAAGTGAACTTGCCTGTAGGGGTGCAGGCATCGCATTACGGGCATCGACGATTATTGCCAGAAGAAGCGAGATGATCACGGCTACAATGAAGCCGATCCAGTCGTGCACTCCCTTCATCGAGGTTCTCCGAACTGCCGCTCTTGTGCAGTGACCGCTTTGGCAAGCGCGCTGTGACGACGCCGACAATCACCAAGGTTGATACGATCGACGATCCATCCGTCAGACATCTGCTTGACAGTCGGTTGTTTGGGAACCTTGGTCGGCGGCGCACACTCCGCCTTGAGCGCCGGCGAGATGCTGGCCAGCTCCGGCTCAGTTGCCGGCCCGATCGATACGGTCTGACAACCGCTCAGAAATAGCAGGGCCGCTACATAGATAGTCCGCATCGGTAATGCCCTCCTTGGACGTCTGGAGTGCGGTAAGGAGCGCTTGGCTTCGGAGATATTCGCGCTCGATCGCATCGAGTTCAGCCTGCGTCTTTTGACGCTGCACCCGCTGCTTGGCTTCGGCTCGTCGCGTCCGTTCCTGCCAGACGACCCGTTCCTGGACGGCACCTTGCAGGCGGGCGCGCCCTACCCGCCCGACAACCAGGTTGCCGATGCCCGGGATCCGATCGACGTACGGAATGTCATTGAGAACCGGCACGCCTTCGTAGAGAAGGAGCATGCCGGCCATGAGGACCGCACAAATCGACCACGGAGATGACAGAATCCGTGCCACGAGAATGAGCATCAGGATCCCTCCATGTAGTCGGGTGGTGGCACGGGAGCCTTTGCATCAGCGGCGCTCTCCTGGTGCTTCTGCCGGTCCAGAATGCGCAGATCGTGTTTGAGCTTGTAGGCGCCCACGACCGCCGTAATCGCGGCTCCCCAAACCACCCATAGGATGCCAGTGGCCGCCGAGATGTGGTCCGGCCCTTTCGCGATCACAAAGATCGTCAAGCCCAGCGCGATCGCCAACAAGACGATCGATATTTCACGAGCACCGGTCTTCGATCCGTCGTCGGGGGTAACTCCGAGGAGCCGCCTTAGCAGCCAGCCGATCATCCCAGCCTCACCGCCTGGACGTGCATCCAGTCGAAGTTCCGGGCCCGGCCGAGCGAAACCCAGCCTTCCGCTTCCCAGATTTCCCAGAATGGAATTGCATCCTGATGCGACAGTCGAGACATCGGCGCCTTGACATTCAGGCCATTCCGCAGCGGGTCGAAATCGAATGCGGCACCATAGGCATGCGTCGAGAGAGTTCTTCCACCCCGCTTACGCCGAACCGCCAAGGTGCCACCGCAGATGTCGATGCCCAGGGCGTGACGCTCTATCGCGCTGTAGGTCGTCGCAATTTTCTGCAGGCAACTCTCCGCAGATTTCGCCACCTTCCTGTGGACACTCACCCGACGGTACCGCTCGTTGGTGTCCCAAGACAGGAACATGTCGAACGGAACCTCGACCAGGACCTGGTTCTTGCCGGGCTCACCGAAGAACTTCGCCATCTCTCGATCGCGCGGCCACGGCGACTTTTCGGGCATTCCCGCGCCATCGTCATCATCACGATCAGGCAGCGAATATGCGACAGCCGGTGTCACAGCACTGGAGGTGGCACGAAGCGCTCGCACGACTTTCGGGTCGGCCGTTCCGTCTACGGGCAGTCCGTTCGCAGCCTCAAATGCCCGCAGGGCTGCCTTGGTCAGCGCGCCAACCTCGCCATCAATCGGGCCAGCGGCGAATCCATGGGCGGTCAGGCGGCTCTGCAGCCACCTGTTGAAGTCTTTCGACATGATGCTTCTCCTGGTTAGGTCCAGAGCTCGTAGTGCTCTGAGGTGGATGCCGGCGGCGTAAACGGTGGGAGTACGATCACAACGCCCGCCGGCAGGATCATCGGCTGCAATGAGAGGTCTGGGTTGGCGTCATAGACATGCTCGGCCGTCTTGATCTGGGTGCCGTAAAAATCCTGAGCGATGTCATCGACCATGTCCTTGTCGTGAGTGACGTAGGACGAGGTGCCATCTGCGTTGGGAATGAAAATCCTCATTGGGAGCCCAATGCCTCACAGCTGAGTGACGTGTCGTAGGAACTGGTGGAGCGAAACATGTGATTGACCGTCGTCGCCCTCCAGACGCCGTCTACGAGCGATCGGACACCCGACACGATGACATGCGCCTCGGCGCGAGCCGATGGAGTGCCAGCAATCGTGAAGGACGCAGACCCCTCGCCGCGCTTCAACTCCTCGGCCTTCGCTTCGGCCGCCTTACGGGCGTCACCTTCATCCTGAAAGTTGTCTCGGAGCAGAAACTCCGGACCAATCGCACTTGCATTGACCGTTACCTCTCGGTCCTTGCCTTCTGCTCGATCGAACCAGATCGCCCTGACCTTCTGGTGTTTCGGCCCGTTGAAGGTCGAAACGTTGTAGGTCATCAGGTTTCCGGGGCGCGTTACGAGAATGGGAGGCAACGCCCCGCCGCCGGCGCCCTGGCCCGCTCCGCGCTCGACAACAATGAGCCGTCCCATTTTGACGGATACGTGCGCGTTCAGCTTGTCGCCAAGTCGACTTGCAAAGGCCCGATCGGCCTCGCCGAACTGCCCCTCAAATTCATTCGTCTTGCTCTTGATCGTGGCGGCGATGGCAAGTCCGAGTCCCATGCGGCCGGCGAGTTCAGAGTAGATATCGCCGTAGGTGGGATAGTCCTTCTTCGGATAGGACTTGTCCCGACCCTGCTTCGCCTCAGACAGAGCGTCCAGCGATCGAGCCGAGATCGACATGGCTTGCGGCCAACCGCTCAGCGATACTTGGTCGACTGTGAAAAGGCCGAAGTTTCGGACCTCACCGCCCACGTATCCGCCGACGACACTGAGAACAGCACCTTTGCGAGGTGGTCTGATACTGCCCAGCTGATCGTCTACCTGGATGCGCACATAGTCAGAGTCGCGGCCCACCCCGTCGGTGATTGTCATCTGCACCAGTACCGGGCGAATGACGCTGCTGATATCCTGGCCGTCCGCAGTGATGCGGTAAAACGGTCGCGGCATCAGAACAGTCCGAAACGGGATCCCAGGCCGAGGCCGACGTATCGCAGAATCGACATATCGACCTTGACCTTTTCAGGCACACCGGCAGGAGTGAAGTAGGTCTGGTGATCCCCCACCTCAGTGATAACCCAACGCCCGAACACCGAACCCGTGATGCTAACGAACATCATGGGTATCTGCACTTTCGAAGCGGCCCGGACGCCTTCAAGCTGAGCCAGACCGCCGCCGTTCAGGTGCCGAGGGAAAAAGGTGCTTTCCAGATCCATCGTCTCATCCCCGGGCCCAAGCAAATGGGTCGGTGGTGCCCCACCAATGACCGCCTGCGTTGCGACACGACCACCTGCGCGGCGCTTCAGCGCTTCAACTGAATAGGTTGGAATGGTGAACCTGAACGGTCCCATCTGCATCAGCATCAGTCAGATCATCCGTATACTGGACCGCCCTCGAGGGAGGTCTGACGTGAATCTTGAAGCATCCCACGGAGTTCGCGACCGATTGCCCTGGCAATCTCGTCCGGGTTGCTGCCGGTGATGTGGAAATGGTTCTCCTGGTTCATGGTCCGCCCGGCGATCTTGTGGTTGGGCGTCACGTAGCCGGACTTGCCGGGAGTGAATTCTTCCTTGCCGCGCTCGCCGATCTCATAGGTCATACCGGCGCGGACAGGACCGCCAGCAGCTCGTCTGCGCCTGCGACCTCTTCGTGTCGGCGGTGCTGCTGGCCCCACAGGAGGGGCAACACGCGGCGCCGAAGCCCCTGTGCTTCCTGCTGTACCTGAAGCAGCCGGAGGAGCTGGTGCCTCGCCACCACCAAACACCAAGCCACCAATTGAGCTGATGCCGGACCGGATAGACGCCCCGACCCGACTACCGAGGCTGGATGCCCAATTTACGAGCTCCATCGCCTTGGCCTTCATGCCCTCGAGGAGCTGTTGGATCGCGTCGACACCGACCTGGTAGAGTTGCCCGGGCAGCGCCTTCAGAGCCTCGACGATGTCGGTGACGAACTTCCGAATTGCGGCCAGGCTGTCGGTCGCGAAAGTTCCGATGCCGCTTGCCGCGTTCTTGAACTTAACGGGCAAACCGGTGAAGAACGCCGTCACTTTGTCGAGTGCGGATTTCAACCTGTCCTGTGCTGTCTGGACTTTCCCAACAACGGTGTCGACCACTGCGCCGACCTTCTCCTTCACGGCATCGAATTCTGCTTTGAGGCGGTCGAACATCTCCTTGCCGATCGACCGCGCCAAAAACGCATCCAGCCGTTCCCAATGGCCCTGTATGGTCGAGATCATCTTGGAGAAGGCAGCTGTAGCCTTGCCGGTGAAACCGCCGATGCGGGCCGTCAGGGCATCCAGGCTGGCCTTGAAGCTAACGAACGCGGGGATATCGTCAAGGTGCCTCGAGATGTCCGCAGCGAATTGCGAGATCTGGGAAACCCCGTCGCCAGTGAAGTCGCTAATCTTCTTCGAAAGGGCATCGAAGTCGCCAAAGTCCAGCTCCATCGGGGTCGACAGAAAATCCGTCAAGTCGGTGCCGATTTTGGAGAATCCGGCGACGACACTGTCGAACATCTCGGTCGCAACCGGGCGGGACATAAAGTCGTCGATCTTGGCCGTGACATTGGAGAAGCCGCCGATCATGCTCTCGAACAGCTCGCTGCCAATCGGCTTCGAGAAGAACGTGTCGAGATCGCGCCAGCCGCTCCCGATCTTCTTAAGCACTCTATCGATGGCGGGCAGCCACTCCTTCTCAATCTTGTTCAGATTGTCAGAGTGGAAGTTGGCCATGTCGGCGTGGAACTTACCGACCGCCGCGCCACCAGAACGAGCCTTGTCCGAGTCACCGGGCTTTGACGTGGTGAGCCAATCAATGAACTTCTTGTACTTATCCGAAGCTGCGTTGAACCGCTCAAGGGTTTCCGGTGAGAGGTTTTCAGAGAACCCCTTTGAAAGCCCGGCCATGCCAGCGTTCAACTCATCCCACTTGAACGCAGCAAGGGTACCGAGGCCAGCGATCACCAGGCCCAGTGGAGAAACGATCGCACCGACTGCCGAGGCAACACCCCCTAGAGCCAGCCCAAGCGGAGCCAGCGCACCAGCAGCGAGAATGCCGTAAGTTCCAAGCTTCAGCACTTGGGGGCTTAGCTCTGAGAGGTGGTTCAGGAGACCCGTGATCTTCTCGATGACATTCGAAATGGCATCGAGAACGCCCGAGTTAGCAATTGTGATGAAGAGGTTTTCCAAGGCGGCAAGGAACCGAGCCCACGTCCCTACAATGCCCTGCATCATCAGCTCTGCCATCCTCACGCCAATGCCTGGCGCCTCAGCCTCAAGACGCTCAGTCATTGCCGCCAGATCGGCGCCCAGCACCGAGGCAAGTCGTGACCCCATCCGGACGTCAAAGATGCTCACGATGTCGGTAATAGTTCCGCCTTTGTCGGTGATAGCTTGGAGCAGCTTGAAGAGGTCTACCTTCTGCGCACCGATGTAGACGGCATCACTGACCGCGGTCGCGACTTCGGAGCGTATCGCTTCATCACCTATGGCCTCAACGATGGTGTCAGTGATGTTGGCTGCCATGCGGGCCGGCGCATTCGCCAAAGACTTGTCGTTGAGTATCGCCTGAATTTCACCGGCAACTTCGTCGGCATTGATGCCAGAAGCGCGCAGAGTGCCCAGGATGTCACTTGCAGCAATCTCCTTCTTGTATGTGACGAAATCCCTCATCGACAGACCGAGGCGCTCAAGCGCGGCCAACATCGGTTTCGTTGGCTTGGCCAAACGAACGAGTGCTGAACGCATTGCTACGCCTGCTTCTGCGCCCTTGATGCCATTCCGGGCCAATTCGGCCGCCATCGCTGTTACCTGCTCCAGAGACATGCCTGCAGCAGCAGCCAAAGGAGCCACGTAACGAAATGTATCCCCCATCAGGCGAACGTCGGTGTTAGACGACGTCGCGGCCCAGGTGATCGCATCATTCACACGCAGGAGGGAGGCCTGCACTTGATCGAACGTTTCCATTGGCAATTTCATCGCCGTCATGACGTTCGTTGCGATGTCCGTGGCATCCTTCACTGGAAGGTCGCCGGCCAACGCCAAGTTCAATGTTCCACGGAGTGCGCCCATGGCCTGCTCGTAGGTCAGACCAGCACGAAACAACTCCTGTGCAGCTTCGATGATTTGACGGTTCGTAAAGGGGAAGTCTTTGTTCAGAACCTGAGCGTACTTCTCCAGCTCTTCCCGCTGGTTCTTCGTCAGCAGCCCGAAGGCCTGCATCTTGTTGCCAGCCTTCTCGAAATCGTAGACCGATCTCGCAGCGGCCGCGGCTCCAATCGACAAGGGAGCACCAATGCCGCCCGCGTCGTATGAGAACCGACGGAGACGCCGCCCACTATCCCCCAGCGTCCGGCCGACCGTTCGCGAACTACCTGTAACCGACTTGGTAGCCGTGTTGAGAGCTGTCAAAGACCCCCTGATCGCCCTCGCCGGACCGCTCACGCGGTCAACAAGCTGCATAATCAGTCTGGCGGTCTTGGAACTAGCTGCTGCTGCCATTGCCTGTCAGTCCGGAGATGAGGTTTGCCATGCGCTGCGCCTCGCCGAACTGGTAGATTTTGCGCGCCTGGACGTACCAGACCTGCACCAGCTCACGGAGCGACAACTGTTCGATTTCAGAGAGGGGAAAGTGAAGGACGTGGGCGACCAAGGCCGCGTATTCAGGCCAATCGGTTATGTCTGCTCGGTCGAAGATTCCTTCGGGGTCTCCTCGTCCGTCATACCCTCCTGGAACCTGGCAGGAACGAAAGGGACCGAGCGCTCCAGTACCTCCACATAGTCATCAGCGACCATGAACTGGACGACCTCGATGGGAATACCTGTGATGAGATGAATGGCGACAATGTCGCCGTCCATCACCAGCGCCATTGTCTTGAATTTGTGAATATCGCCGCCCTTCATGGGCGTAAACTTCACGGTTCGATATTCCACATCGTCCCATGCGATCGGACTCTTCAAATCGTAGGTATCCGACTCCGGGTCCTCGATGTAGCGAGGTCCCGGCTTCGGGGTGACCGTGGTATTGGCCGAACTATCCTTGGCCATCTGGGCCGCAGCCTGAGCCGCCTCTTTGAGGCTCGGTGCTGCTTCTTCTTCCGGACGTACGGCTGTCACTATGTTGTCCACGTGATGCTCCTGTTGTTGGGGGTGGATTTTTGCGGTTGAGGCGATCTAGACGCCGAGGATCTGGTTGACGGTCAGGAGCTGATCCTGTCCGTTGACAATCCAGATTGGAGGCCAAGCCGAAATCTCGTGCTTGATCGAGTCAGCAATCTCGTACTTGAAGTAGATGACCCCGTTGATCTTGAACTCGAGGCCGGACTTGGCGCCCTTCGTCCATGTGTCATGAGATCCGCCGTTGATCGAACCCTCTGCCGTGATCACATGAGCAACGTCGTTGCCCGACAGCTCTTCGCGGACTGCACCGCGGAAGAAGATGCGCCGCCTTTGACCTGGGCCGGTTGCCATTCTCTCGATGACGGTCTTGCTGTGACCGAGCATCTTGACAGTGATCTCCAATGGCTCGATCGCGCCCATTGGCTGATCGACCTCCAACGGCATGCCACCGCCGAGGTAGGTCTCGGTCTTCGGCGTGGGGATCGGGATCGTCACCTCCTCGGTGTCATATCCGAAGTCCTCACCGTCCATTTTCATCGTGAAGGCCTGAAGAATATCTCTCATCGTGCTGTTTCCTTAGTGATGAAAGGGGCTCAGGCAGCCGTGCCGGCGAGGCGTTCGATCTCGCGGATCGCCTCGTTGGCAAGGTCGTCGTAGTAGCCCGTGTTACGGTTGAAGACGAAGGTGATGTGCTCCATCGGAGCCGGCGCTTCGGCGTCGTACGAGATGTACAGATGCCCATTGGCCCAGGTTTCGGCAGTGTTGAGGCCGCGATCGAGCCAGACACGACCGCCGAGGGTTGCGCCCAGTGCCTTCCAGCGTCGCAGAGCCGAATTGACGGTCTCTGCGATGTCGGACAGGTTCGTGATGGAGAACGGCTTGTCGAGGAACGGCTCGTGGGCAAGCTCGATCGAATCGATGATCGCATCGTGAGCCCGCCGGACCGAGACAAACTTGCGCAGGTTGTCGTTCGTCGGAGCCCGGGAGCCCATGAGCCGCCAACCGCCAGACTTGGCGCGGACAATGACGGCGATGTCCTTGAAGTTGAGAACCTGGCTTTCAGCCGACGGGTCATTGAGCGAGTGCCCGACGTCCCTGGCCGTGCCCAACACTCCCTGCACCGTGTGGTTCGAAGCCGTGGCCCAGAAGCCTTCCTCGTAGTCCACCGTCGCCTGCAGGCCGGCGACACGGGGTGCCGCGGGTTGGGTGACGATCGCACCTCCAGCTGCCACCTTGACGTGAGGGTCGATGATCCAGAGGCGGTCGGTATTGAAGTCGTTCCGATACGTGATCGCATCGGCGTCGTTCGTGTTCGGGCCATCGACTACCGCGACCGCCCGCAGACGATTGGCAACCGCCACCAGCTGAGCTGCGACCGGGTTAGCGACCGTGGACAACGTTGCCGTGGCCGTTGCACCAGAGCCCTGGTTGAAGCTGACAGCCGGCGCCGTGGTGTAGCCAGAGCCGCCAGCGGAGACCGTAATCTCAGTGATCTTGCCGTTGACCACGGTAGCAGTCGCTACGGCGCCCGAACCGTCGCCGGTAAACTCGACAATTGGCGGATTGTCGTCATCGTAACCAGCGCCGCCATCGGTCACGGTGACACTGGTCACAGCGCCGGTCGTGAGCACCGCAGTGGCGGTCGCTCCGGCTCCACCGCCGGCAGTGATAGTGACCGTCGGTGCTGTGGAGTACCCGTGGCCTGTCGCAATCAGCTTCAGGCCCGTGATGATCCCGTTTGCAACGACGGCTTCGGCAATCGCCCCTTCGCCACCGCCGCCGGAAAAAGAGACAACCGGGGGAACGACGTAGTTGGTGCCACCGGCCGTCAGAGCAAGCGAGCCAACCCCGTCCGTCGGACGCTTGGACGTGTAACCTGGTGCGATCAGAAGCCGCGGCCGTTTGCCCGTTTCCGTTTCGGCTTTGAGGAACGCCCACATACCCGTTTTGGCCGATGGGCTGCCGATGATGTTGTGCATCACTGTGTCGTAGTCGGCGTCGTCCTCAACGCGGACGCCCACAACACCCTGGGAGACTCGAGTAGCCTGCTCCAGAATGGCGTTGATCGTGTCCTGACCGGTACCTCCCGCGCCGAGCACCGGCGGAGATTCGAAGCCCTTGAAGAGCACCGGCGTGTTAAGCGGATAGAGCGACGCATCGGCCAGCGGCGCGGTGTAAACGAGCCCAATGACGCCCGTGTCGATGGTCGGGACAGGCCTCGGACCATCGTTGCGCTCGATGGTCTCGATGCCGTGGAGGTAGATATCGGTCATCTGTTTCCTTCCTTCGCCTTGCCCAAGGGCATTGCGGGCACAAAAAAACCGCCACTCGGGCGGTTGGTTCTGCGTGTGATTCGAGCGAGTTACGGCGAACTGCTCAGGGTGTTTGTGGGGTCGAGGAACGAGCCTCGACGAAGTCGATTATTCGCGCGGTGGGCGTTGCGCGCGTCGACCGGTCAGGACGATGAAGATCGTCCCAAGCGTCGCGACTCCGATCAGCATGAGCGTTGCCATGCCGGAGTAACCGGCGTCAGAGACGCACTGAAAAAGATCGATGTTGGACTGCATCCACGGCTCGGTGGAGAGGTCGTGGGCGACGCAACAGTGGAGCCATTCATCCCCGGTGCCACCCAGACGCGACGAGATACCGTCAGGCCAAAACGTGCACTCGAGGTCGGGCTTCATGAGCTAATGATGACGGCCAAACTGGCGGCCAACGCGGCCTTGGCACTGTCCAAAGCGGCGACGACCTCGGCATAGCTGGTGCTCCCATCAATGTCGTCCTCAGCGCGCTGCCGAAACCCCGACAAGGCACCGGCAATCCGCTCAAGAATGGCCGCTTTACCTGCGATGCGAAGGGCAGCTTCCATGGCCGTCTTACCGCTGAGCGCGATTTCCTCCGAGATTGCGGGAAACTTGGCGGGGTCAGCTTCGCCACCCAGGATCAACAGTGCCTCCGTCTCCTTTTTGGGGAAGGACTTCTGCTCCACCTCTGGGTAGGCGACGAGAAAGGTCTGGCCAATTTCTTCAGCATGCACCAGGGCGAGCTGAACATGGCCGCTCTTCACGTCGTCAAGCGGAATGTCTTCAAGCGCATGAACATACTTTACAACACCTTCGACGCGCTGGACCGAGGTACCGATGACCCTTTGGCCACTGGGCACTGGATCCGCGTCCGCGGGCCGGTAGAGGCCGATCGCCGCCAATTCGGCGTCCGACATCAAGTCGCCGATGTTGGGCGCGTATTGGACGCCGTTGATGGGTTCGCCCGACCACAGACTGAAACTGTCGGCCGGATTCTCCAGGTAGAGTGGTTCAGACATGATCTGCTCTCGGGATGTCAGTGGAAGGCGCAGAGGCCCCACTTCATATTGTTTGAGCCGTTGTCGATGTTGTGATCGCGGGTAATGGTGTGGCTTGTGCCGGCAGCACCAAGAATGTGTGCCGCGCTGGCATTATTCAGATAGTCTTCGAGATTCTGGTCATACAACTCCTCGATCGTACCGAGGGTACTCGTCCAGTCGGTGCTTCCGGCGTTTGCTGTTATTGTGTTTCCCGAAATGCCGGCTGCAAGTATGAACCCACCTGCCACGGGGGTTATGCTCTGGGCGTCGCTCGTGTCGGTATCGTGGCTGTAGGTGTAAATCGCGGCCGCGTCTTCTGTTGTGCTGACCAGCTCCTTTGTTTGCCAGAGCGAGACGTTCGATCCGAACATGTTTGCTCCGGACACGGTCACGCCAACCGATGTTCCGGACGGAATGTTTGCCCGAAACCACACCATCGCATTGGCTGAAGAAGCGAATATCGTCGCGGAGACGCCACCAACCGTAACGGTGGTGATGCCCCCCGCTGTGCGAGCCATTGCCGCGCCGATGACCCATCTGTCATTGTCTTCCGGCCCAATGTAAAACGGCCCATGAAGGTGAGATGTGGCCGAGCTAAGAACACTGGTTTGCCCAACCCAAAAATCGGCTTCCGGCAGCCCGAGACCCCGGGCGCCAATCCCAATCATTCCCGGAAGCATCAGCCGATATCCAGTGCGCTTGCAATGAAGACCCGCGTGGGGCTCAAGATTGTGTAGAAGAGCAAATCCTCAGCATTTGCCGCGGTAGACAGGACCGGGGGCGTCTGAACAGAAAACTCATAGTTGGTGCCGTATGAGAGCGACCTGCTTCCGGTAGCGTCCTGAACAACTCGGATGTAACCGTTTTGCCCAACCTTGCCGTTCGTGCCATTGTTCAGGGTGCGGTTGCCGGTAAGGTTGATCACCCCGTTGAAGAACAGGTCGAAATTCGGCGTGATGTTCGAACCTCCGCCAAGCGACACCTCTGCGGCTGCACCCCAGACGTTTTCTGGTGTTAGCGCCCTGGAGCCTGTGGTTGCATTCCGGAATTCCCCGAGTGTCGCGACGATCAACGAAAGAGTTCGATCGGCAGTAAGGTCTCCACCACCGTCGAGACCATCACCTGCTGTAATCGTGCGACTACTATCCAGTTTCGCGGCGAGCGCATTGGTGATCGTCGTCGCGAAGTTGGGGTCATCTCCGAGGGCATCCGCTAGCTCGTTCAATGTGTCCAGTGCGCCAGGTGCGCCGTTGATCACATCGCCGATGGCGGCCGATATAGCGGCGTGAACAAACGCCGTGGTCGAAATCTGTGTGGTATTGTTGCCAGCTGTCGCCGTAGGCGCTGTGGGAATGCCGGTAAAATTCGGGCTCTCCAGCGGGGCCCCACCTCCGCCGCCGCCGATACCAGCGATGGCAGCTGCAATTGCCGCCTGAACGAATGCCGTGGTCCCCAGACGAGCAGAATTGTCGGACGCAGCCGGCGTAGGTGCGCTGGGTGATCCCGAAAACGTCGGACTTTCAAGAGCAGCGAGCCCAGTAAAGAGCCCAAGGATCGTCTGGACATCGACGTCGACCGCCTGCAACGCGCTGATGAGCCGGGCCACATCGTAATCGAGATCGTTACCCGCAGCGGGCAGATCGTACCCTCGGTTTGGTGTTTGGTTGTCAACAGGCACCAGACATCACCCCTTAGATCGAGAAAGACCGGAGGTCCTTGATCGACGGCCTCGCAGCGGGCGAGCCGGTCAAGACAACCTTTAGACGACCACCGGACGGAGCTGCGTGCCCTGTGGTGGTGTAAGTGTGTTCGATGAATCCGTCGTCGAGCGGTGAAGCGGTTGCGAGACTCATTGCGGTGTAAGTGTCGTCGGCCGCATCCACTTCGACCGCGAGCGTCGAACCGGTTGGTAGCTTGGTCGACATGACCGCATCGACACGAACGCTGGCGCCCATGGGAAATGCGCGGGTGATGTAAATGCCCACGTTCCGCATTTCGCCGGAAACCAGAAGGATGTCCGGATCAACAATCGGCGAGGCAAATTGCGTTCCCGTAAGAACAGCCCGAACATTCACGTTGCCAGTGAAGTAGCTGCTGCGCTCCCACACTTGCCCGGGGAACAAGGTGACCACTTCCTCTTCATCCTCAAACCGAAGTTCGAAGACCACACGGGCACCTTGGGTCGGCAGGAACACACGCGCCTGAACAACAACATCGGAGCACTGAGTGACGGGCACCGTGCCGAGATCGATGGTTCTGGTCGTGGGGCTGAATACCGCTGTGTTAACGCGGAACGTGATGTCGCTGTCCTGGTGAACAGTCCATGACTGTGCGTTCGATGAGGAAAACCGGGTGCCGATGGTATAAGGCTGACCTGCAATCCATTGTTGGTTCGCCTCATCGAAGTCACCCCTATTGGCAACCGCAATCGAGTGATCCGGATCGTTAGACTTCAAAACGAATGCAAACAGGCGGTTCGGCGGCAGATATGGCGGAACCGAAAACTTGAAGTTCGTCCAGACGTTGGCGACAACCGAGTTCATGTCAATCTCGGTCTGGGCAATGACCTCCGTCGTCGGGAAACCATTGTCCATTTCGACAAGTTCCATCAGAACCGGCTCTGAGCGATCGCCTATTGCACAGAATTTCACATCAATGCTCGCGACATGTCGTCCAATGTCGAAGCTGAAACTCTGTGCTTGAGGGTCAACGCGTGTCGGAGTGACGATCACCGGCGCCGGATCCCACCGCTCGATCGTGATCAGCTGCTGCAGCGACGTGACGAACAGGGTCCCTTGCCCGACGAATGTAGCTGCTGCTGTGGTTCCTGACCCGCCCACAGCCTGCACAACCTTCCGGCCGGCGGTAACATTGGCAGGGATTGTAAAGGATCCGGAAATATCGCCTTGCGCGTTCGCAACCAGGCCACCTGGATTAACGTCGATATTGTCGAAGGTCAGCGACGAAAGCACTTCGCCCGGTCCGAATTGGCGGATCGTAAAGTTGATCGGGATCTGTCGAAGGAACGGAATGGCTCTACTGTCAGTCGTCTCGAGAGTTTCCGTATCCGTGACACGTGTCTGGTTGCCAGAACCGAAGAAACGAGTTTGGTCCGAAAGCCAAACCGTCTGCGATTCCTCCCAGAAATCCTGCGATGGCGAGAGCGTGACGATCGCCGGTAGCGGCGCGAACACCATGTACGGGTTGATCTTCTCGCAGGCCGAATCCAGCTCCTGTACAATGGTTGCGGTCTCGCTGTAACTCAGGAGCAGCGGTGCTGCCTGAGTCATCGGATGGAATGATGGATCGATTGCGATCTGCAGCGACCCGTTAAATACCGCCGCCGTTTGCACCTCGCCCGCATCCCGGAAGAAGTCATTCGTCAACGTGTCGCGGAAAATGCCATTCGTATTGCCCGGAGCCCGGGCCAGCATGTCCGTCTGAAGTCGCTGAAGGCCCAGCTCATCTAGCGTATCGACCAGCTTGTGGTACATCCGGTCGATCGTCTCATATGGATAGGCACGGATGCCCGAATTGGTGACCTTGGGAGTTCCTGTCCAAACATTGTCAATGACAGCCAGCGCCAACAGGTTTGCCGGCGCGATTGGCGGCTGTGCCTGCTCAGGTGCGGAAATTCCTTTCAGGTAGACGACGTTGCCGTTTTCATCGAGACAGATGAGGTCTTTGCGTGGCAGCTTGAACGTGTATCCCAAAAGAACTGTTTCACCGGTCACGCCACCGGAGAGCGTTACTGAGCTGTCCGTTACAGCGTCTGGTGTCACGGCATCGAGATATCGATAAGTGACATCGTACGACGACCCTGTTAGCGGCTGAGTGCCGCCGTTCTGCCATTCAACCGTATCGCCGACGCGCACATAATCGGTGCCGTCGACGTAGACCGTTGCGCCCTGCCTGACTTCGATGATTGTCGTGACACCGGTGTTCGGCAGACCATCGGTGCTGTCGGTCACACCCTTGATGATCGTCTGCGTGGTTTCCTTGGTGATGATTGCCGAGCTGACTGCCGCTACCGGGAACCGACGTGTTGTGATGACGATCGTTCCGGATCCACCATCGTCAAAGGTATATGCTTCGGCATCGACGGTCCCCAGGTCGGGGGCTTCGACCTCCTCATATCTGTTCGAAGTCGGCCGCGTGATCTTGTAACCGAGCACGTTGCAGGAGCCAGCCTCGATCGAAAACACCTGGTTGTCTCCGGCCTTTCCCAAGGCGGAAACTTCACAACCAGAGGCGATGTAGTTGCCATTGGCTTCACGGTCGTACAAGGCGATCTGCTGCTGTACTCCGGAGAGCACTGGCGGTGCATCTTGCGAAACTATCGAGCCATCGCGGAGCAGCACGTAATCGTAAAACTCGCCGGGCTGTGCGTCGCCGTTAAAGGCCCAGGAAAATGTGAGCTTCGTTCGGACGGCACCCGGCTCATTGAACGATTCCTTGCCTTCTGCCAGGCCGTAGTAAAGCGGATCGTCGGCCGCGGTGAGCACGGTCTCCTGAACCTTGACGCCAATGCGGACATCGCCCGTCATCGTTACCGAGGTCAGCAGCTTCTCAGGCACCTTTCGCGGCGATCCCCGAAGGTAAATCACACCATCAGTCAACTGAACCGTCTCAGCGACCTTATCGACGATGATATCCGCGCCCTCGAGGCGGTCCCCGTCCTTCGCAATCAGATCCGCTACTTGGCTCCGGTGGGTACGCTCGATAGAAAACGCTTCGTTGACGTCGGCGCCTTGGGTGATGTCCCCCTCACCGAACACAACCCGCTCATTGTCAGGCCGAGCCGGGTGCCGGTCGTAATGACTATCTAACGTCGGGTGCTGCGCCTGATCGAAGACCAGGTGTTCTTCATTTGCCATTTAGAACTCGTCAGATTGTGAGGCCAAAAACCACCCGTTCCCGGATGGTCTGTTTGAAGTCGATCGAGAGAGCGGTCTTGCCGACGACACGGTCGGCCACGTTCGCCCCCTCGGGAAAAGCGATCTCATCGGGCTCCAGCCAAGCCTTTCCAGGCTTGCTCGAGTCGGCGTTCATTCCGCCGAAGATCAATGCGCACTGCGTTGCCACCTGTCCTGCGCCATCCCCGAAGTCGGTCTGCGCGGTGTAGGTCAGATGACAGAAGTCAGGCCCGGGGTTTTCGACTGCCGTGGTATCCTCCACCGCTTCACCGATACGCCGGTATCCGATCACTTCGTCTGCCGCGTTGTAGAACGCCATGTAGACATCGAACTCACACAGCGTGGTCGTCTTTGCCGCCGCGACGTCAGCAACGCCGTTCCAGGTCAATCCGAGTGTGGTCCAGGAGAACGCTCCCCATGTCAGAGGTTGGCTGACCGAAAAGTCGACACCGAGCTCAGCCCGGTTGGCGGCCGACCCGGCAGCCGAAACGGCGTGATTGCGCCGATGACTCCATTTCACCGTCCCGCCGGGCAGGCGCACGCCGGAGCTGTCGCCCCACATCGTGTCTCCCCAACGGTTGCTGCCGAAGGAAAGCGCTCGGAGGTCGTACTGAAAAAAGCCCCGGAACATGTAGGACCGCGCGGCGTCGGACAGGTTGGCCAAATACTCTGCATCCGAGAGCAGCTGGACCTCGTCCGGCAAGGGCAGCGCGCCCATGTCAACCTGGTAGGCGTTCCAGATCCGACGACCGGCCCGTTCGTCGTACATCGTTATCGACGAATACCCGATCCAAGACAGAGCGGCATCGATAGCTCCGATCGTTCCGCGAATGCGTGTCCACGGAACGCCGGCGTCAATCGCCTCTTCGGCCGTCGCAAAGAAGCGCGAAATGCCGCCCAGGCCGTACTCGTGGATCAACCACGGCCCCACTGATGGGATAAGCGGCCGAGAGGCTTTGAAGGCCCTGACGGTGTCGACCGTCGGCTCCAGGCGCGGGAGAACGTCGATCGACTCCGACACAGCGCGCTCGATTGGAGTGGAGCTGCTCTCCGGAAGCAAATGTTCGGCGGTCATCGCGCCCTACCGCGATAGTTCAGGGTCACCGTCCCCAGCGTCGCGGCTTCGTTGTCACCCACAGTCACCGAGGACGCAGGCAAGATCATCTCTACGCGCGAAACACCGGCTACATGGAGCTTTGAATGGAGCCAGGAGGTATTCACGTCAAAGCCGATGTTGACCTCGTTAGCCCAGGCCGCACTCAGCACAGCATGAAGGCCGTCGAAGACAGCTTGCGGCGTTTCCGGAAGCAACCAAACATCTGCGGTAACGTCGACAGTCTGGGAGACCGCGGCAACGGTCGTCACGACGTCGTTGATGACCTTCTTGTCCTTCTGGTCGACATGCGTCTTCACGTCGTCCAGGAGTGTCTGTGTCGGCACCCCGCCGTTGTCGTATGTCAGGATAGCGATGTTCAACTCCGGACCCGTGGAGGACCGATATGCCTTCGCCTGACGGATATTGGCCGAAACCTCCATTGCCAGGGCTTCGTAGCGCTCTTCTGGCCCCGCTGCGGATCGCCCGAATATGGTCAGCAGCATCCTGGTCAGAAAGGCGGCATCCTCCTCACCACCCGGCAACTCTGCCAGCCCGTGAAACGCACCCAGGTGGCGCAGATCGCCACTTTTCGCATAAGCGGCGAGATTGGACTTCAATCCGGAATTGAACCGGGCCCGCAACTTGGTCTCTCGGGCCGCAGCCGCCTCGAGGACGATCTTCACGGGGTCCACCTCAAGATTGCCGACGTCATAGGCGATACCGGCAGCCGTGAAACGGGCGATGACGTCCGTCATCAGTTCCGAAATGATGGTCTCGAAGCTGATTTCTTCGATCATTTCGGGCGGTGGCAGGGTATCAAGGTCAATCGTCAATGCGAGAACTCCTTGATCATGCCGCGCTCTGCGCGATTGTCGTCATTTCCGCCGCAAGCAACTCGATACCGACGTTTTTCCACTCAGGATCAGGCGTAAAGTCACCCTTGTGACCGTTCGGGTAGTAGACACCGGTCACAGTGAAGGTGATGTGCCCGTCAGGACCGGGTTCGACGCTGATTTCGGTCACGCTGTAGCGTGGCTCACCCAGCTCAACGCCGTCTTCGACCCGATATTCGAGCGCTTCCGCGATCGAGACATAGAGGTCGAGGATATTTTCCTGGTTTTGTGGGCTATCAAGCTTGGAAAGGACCAGCGCACCGAATTTCCGCCGGTACCAACGCTCCCCAATCTCCGTAAAGAGGATCTTTTCGATCGACTGCCGGACGTGATCCCAGCCAACCAGCGGCAGGAATGTGTGTTGGCTAATTCCGACGCTTGTCATTGCCACCAGCGACGGTTTTCGTAGCCTTCGTGGTCGTCTTCTTCGGAGGTTCCCGACTGATATTGCCCGCCAAGAGCATGTACTTGGCTTCATCTTCCGTCAGCGGGATCGGATCACCGAATTTGCGCCAAGAGCCAGCGATCTCGCCGGCAAATGCCGCGTAGAATGTCTTCTTTTCCATCAACCTGCTCCTCAGTGTGGTGGGTCGGTGTCAGCGCCACCCCGTGTGACGCCGCCGTGGACGTGCGTGCTGCCGATGTTCTTCTCGTCGTGCTCGACGCGGCCGCCGTTGATCTTCATGCCGTCACCGGAGATCTCCACGGTGACCCCGCCGGCGGTGATCGTCAGTTTGCTGCCGGTCTGTTCGATGCGAACGTCACCGGTGACCCGAACAAACTCGCCACCTTTGCTGTGGGGCTGTTTGACCTCGTTCGAATATCCGCCGGGCATGATCATCGCCCGGCCCAAATCACCGTTCGGACTGGCAAGCAGGACCCGTTCGCCTTTCGTGGGCGGGTCCCATTCGACGATGTCCCCTGCCCGCTCCAACCACGGGATTTCCTTCGTCAGGATGCCCTCAGCCTTTACGGTAGCCACCGCCTTTTCGGGGTCGACTTCTTCCACAACGCCTTCAATGAAGATGCCGCCAATACGTCGATCAAGGCTATCGATAGCCCTTTGCAAATGCGCAATTCTGTCGACCAAAAACTGGAGTTCTTCTCTCAATTGAGCGGGCTCAGACTGTTGGGATCCAGCCAAACGACCGGCGTGCCGAGCAGCGGCTGCTGTCCGCGCTCAAGGCCCAATGCAGCCGCCGTCTGATCCGACAGCGACAGGTTCGTGATGATCTGATCGTCGGTGGTCATCAACGCGTTCTTGACGAGCAGCTGCTGGATAGGCGGCAGGCGATCCATGTAGGCGGCGTTGCTCGCCAAAGCGTCCAGGAAGGCTTGGCAAGGGTCGCTGATCTGGCCGGAAAGCGAATCCCTGTCCACCTCAGCCTCGATCGTGATCTGCCGAGCTGCAAGCCGCTGGCCAGAGTCTGCCGAGGCGCCGCGTCTCGAGACGACGTCAACCCAGCGCTGGCTCAGGTGCCGGACAAAGTTTGCGGCCACGTGCTGCGCCGTGAAAGAATTGAATATCTGCGCTTCCAGGACGTCCAACGACGTTTCGATCTCGCTGTCGGTAATCGGCAGGTCGACTGTATAATTGGTCCCAAGGCCACTGACCTGTGAAACGACCAGTTCCACGGTAAGCGTTAGCCGGCGGCCTTCCTTGTAGTTGGCGCCCTGGTGGAGCCAGAAATCCCGATCGTAGTCGGTGTAGACTGCCACCATCGGGAACAAGCCGGTCTTGGCGAAATCCTCGATCGGCTCAATCTTCGAATCGTAGATGTGCCCCTTCGCCATCGTCGGGTACGGCTCGGCATCGAAGTTGTTCATCGCGCATACCGCTGCCATGCGCAGCAACGTGCGGTTCATGATCATGTCTGGTGGCCTTGATGCACTAGGGTGATGACGAGACGGGAGAGATCGTCACGTTCGGTCGACACAACATCGAACGGCGGCAATTCGGTGCGGTTCGGGAACTCGATCTTGTCGCCCTGTCTGGGCTCATCGTCCAGCGAGGGGAAATAGGACCGGTCGACAGAGAGAAATGGCTTCTTCGCGATCATCAGATTGCGAAGGTCGTTGCCCTCTCGGTAGGTTTTCCGGACACCCAGCTCGAGACCGGAGCCCTCCGCCTGATAGTCGAAAATACCTTTACCGTTGACGACCTCTCGGTCTGGATCCGGTGCAGGCCGCGCGTTACTCGGCCGAACCATCGGCGTGAGACGAAATTCTATCGCGTTCACGCGATCGACCGTCCTGGAGGCCACCCTGTCAAGACGGTCGAAAATCGTCATGGCCGGATCAGTACGGCGAGATGCTTGGCGTGTTGTTCAGGAAGACGTAGCCCTGGGTTTCCGCCGTAGCAGGCATTGCCTGGCCGGCCACCTTCACTGCCGTTCCGATCGCCGTGTTGCCACTGGCCGTCGTCGTGCAGTTCTTGTTGGTGTCGTCCCAGTAGAGAGCTGCACCTTCGGCCCATGCCTGGCCGGTGGCCTTTGGCAGGATGTGAATGCCGCCAGCAACGCCCTCGAATTCCTCGTCCTGTGCAGCAGAACTGCCCGGGATTACGATCATTGTGCCGATGATGACCGGAGTGCCGCCGACGACTCCTCCAGAGGGCGCGGTGAAGGTGATGGTGTTTCCGGGCTGATAGAAAGTCTTCATTTCGAAGCTCCTTGATGTGCAGGAAAGAAACAGGGCCGCCGCCGGAACGACGGCCCGGTTATTCGCTTAGGTGTGTTTGGAGGATCAGACGCCCGGGTTCTTGTAGCCGAAGCGCCAGTCGGTCAGGCCGGCGCCAAAGTCATGCCGGACTTTCCACTCAACGCCATCGACATTGAAGCCCATCTGTTCGTCGGTGAAGGGCTCCTCGTTGCCGGCCAGGTAGGCAAATTCCAAACCGGCATCCAGATCGGCTTTGTCAGCGAACAGGTACCAAGGCCGTGGGCCGGAATCGACGTCAAGGCGATGCTCAGACACCGGTGTGAGCGACCGGATAGCCTCGGGAACGACATCAGCTGTCTTGGTCGGTGTCGTGTTCGACTGCAGGAGCTGCTGCGCGTCAACCTCGTCGTCCGTGGTAACAAAGAGGTACTTCGGCGCGAGGTCAATTCTGTTGCCATCGATATCCGTTTGCTTGCGGAAGTGTTTGCGCCCCTCCTTGAGGCCAGAAACGTCGATGGCACGTCCCGTCCCGTCCAAGTTGGTATGGTCAGTATGAAACAGCGCGTTACCATCCGAAGACATCACGGCGTTTTTGACGATCATGTCCCAAACGATGTCGCCCTCGAGCTTGGCGATCTGACGACCCCATCGGTTCGGGACACGGGCCAGCGCTCCGAGTTCATCGTTGATGAGCATCTGGCGGGTTACGCCGATGATGCGTCCATAGGTGGCGATCTTGTAGGATTCGACACCTTCAACCATGGTTCCACGCGGAAATTCGCCGTGCTCGTTGACCTTCCGCAGTTCCGGGTTCTCGCCGAAGCGGGCAGCACGGATCTCCTTGAAGTTTGTCACTGTGTTGCGAATGGCGATCAGTTGGAACGTGTTGGGGTAAGCATTGTAGCCGGCGAGCAAGCGTGTTCTGACGACGTCGCCCAGGATAATCGGAAAGTCGGTTGTGCCGTGAAGCGCACGTTCCGCCACCTGACTATCATTCATACCGGGCTGGAGTTCGCCGCACTGACGCAGATACTCACGCGCTGCGTTGATCAGGCTGAGGCCGCGCCATTCCCGGGCTGAATCCAGAAGTTCTACACTCTCGCTATCGTGACGATGCATGATCGCGTTGGCGAGTGCGTCACGGCGGGTCTGCGTCTCATCCAGACCGCCGCCCGTGCCGACGGAGGTCTGCGTTGGGGTCCGCTCCTCACCCTCAATCACCTTGTCCAGAGCCATGTTGCGGAACTCCTGCAGGGTGCTCCCATCGTCGAGTGCCGCACGCACCCAAGGTTTGTCGGCAAAACCCATCTCGTCAGCCAGCTTTCGGATGTCACTCTGCCGCTTGCGCTCGGCTGCGGCCTCGGCCCGGGAAGCCTTGCGGGCAATTTCGTCAGCGTCGGCACGACTGATGGTGTTGGTTTCGGCTACTTCTTCGGTGCCAGCAGCCTGATTTTCAGCAGCAGTCGATTCCTGGCGAGCTGCTTCCAACTCTGCCTGGCGCTCCTGTTCGGCAGCCTCCGCGTCCTTCTCCTGCTTGTCGAAGTGAGCCAGCAGGCGCTTGCTGAGTGCGGCGTCCGTCTCGTTTTCGTTTCGGGCAATGCCCTGTCCGAGAGCGAAACCGGTCAGCTGTTCACCGGTCAGCTCCTGCGCGGCTTTGCGCTTGTCCATAATATGCTCCTGTGTTGCAGCCGCAGTCCGCGCGGCATTGGATGCGGCCTGCCGGACCAGGACGCGTTCAGTTTTGCTTTCCTCTGAGCGAGAATGAGCGCCGGCATCCGCCGGCACAGGCACAGCGGATATTTCAGTTGGCTCCCAGTCCATCGCGCGGAGCGTTGGGAGCGAATCTTCGCTGGCCTCGGTCTTTTCGTACCTGTGGATCTTGTAGCCGACGGAAATCGGGAGGGGGTGGCCGTCGACCAAGTCCTGAAAAATCTTCTCGCCGTTCTCGTTCCGGCTGAGCTTGATGGTGGCGTAGCACTTGCCATTTTCGATCCGGACCGAACCCTTGACCACCGAACCGAGGCGATAGTCCATCGACCAGTTGTCGTGGGTGTCGAGGAACGACATGGCCTCGAAACGCTCCATCCGAACCGATTGAGACTGACAGTCCAGGACCTCCATGAAGTAGCCCTCGGAGAACGAATACCGCTTGACCGGTGCCTCAGTGGCGAAGATCACATCGACAGTGCGGTCTTCCTGATTGAAGCTGTCCGCTCGATACTGACACTCGGCGTAGTGGCGGGTGGCAATCTCGATGTTTTCGTCTGCCATTCTTTGGCCTCCTATACGACCTGTTCCACCGGCGCGGCCGCGTTTCCGGAATTCTGCATCTGGCCGTTGAGCGTCGTTTGCCAGGGGTTGGAGTCGAGGACGAGATCAAGGCCCTCCGTCTTTTCCTTCCACTCACCGATCTCCTCGAGGACGCGCTCAGGGTCGCGGCCGGTCTGGGAAATCACATCCTGCGGCGAACGTTTGCCCATCCGGATATCCATCAGATCGGCTTTCGATTCATCGACTGGACTGATCGACTCGAGACCCGGTGTGTGCCACTCCCAGCGGATCGGTTTTTCACTGATCTTGCCCGCCCAACGCGCACGCTGGACGAACCAGCGCATGGTCGGGGCGCAGAACTGCGGGATGAAGTAGTGGCGCTGAAAGGCGGACACGAAACGCCGGTAATTCAGTAGGCCCAACCTGCCGCTGGCAAAGTTGGCCTGGCTGTAGTCGCCCGTCAGTAACTCATACGGAACGCGCGACCCGGACGCGATCGCACGCAGCCGAGTGCGCACATACGCTTCCATGCCCTGCGTCATGGCCGGGTTGTTGAATTTCACATCGCCACCGCCATGGGCGACGCCGAACATCCCCGGCTCAAACCGCTCGAAAGGGTTCCCATGGGTGTCCGTCATTTGAACACCACCATGGTCGTTATCACCGTTCTGCTGGCCATCCTCCCGGTACCCGACTGCAATGTCGTCGTTGTCCTTCGGGATGATGATCCCCACCATGCAGGCTTCGATCTTCTTGCGAACGTTCTCTGCCAGCTCGTAGTCCTCGAGCTGCCGGACATACTGAAGGATCGGCGCCAACCAGGTAACGCCACGCACCTGTGTGCGCTGTGGCTCGAAAAGATGAGCGATCTGATCGGCAGGAACCAATTTGCTGACGTTGCTGGATGCGAATAGACCACGCGATTGCGGGTGGAACTCGAACATCCAGTAGCCTTTTCGTCGGCCAATCTTGTCGAACTCGATGCCGTTGATCAGGCGTTTACCGCCTGAAATCTCCAGCCGGGCACCGTCGCAATGCTCCGCCTCCAGAAGTTGGATTTGCAGCGGAACCTCATATCCGTCCGAGATCCGGCGCGTGCGGGCGCGAGCAAAAATTTCCCCACCTTCGACCATTTCTCGGCACGCCAGATACTGCTGGCCGTACCAGTTCATGGTCTCTTCCGGATGGCTGGTTTTCGTCCAGTCGTCGAACAACTGGTTCAGATAGGCGTCGTAGTCTTTGTCGTTGGTCTTCGCCCGCGGCCTGATGCCGGAACCGACGATGTAGTCGGCATGAACCGTCACGACGTTTGCGCAGATGGGGCTGTTTCGGACGCTGTCCCTCGACCGATCACGCAGCGGACGACTGTAACGCTTGACCAATTCGTTCGGATCGCTCGCCGGAGCGTACCAGTTTGACGAAAGGCGTCCGCCCCCGGCGCCATCATACTTCCGAACCGCCTGAATGGCGTCCAACGCACGCTGCTCGGCAGCTTCCATACGCCGACCGCGCGCACGGCGGGCAGCGGCTTCAGGCGAGAAGGTGCGGATTACGTTGTCGAGCCAGGACACTCAGAACCCCCGGGAATAGGTTGTTGAAACGACGGTTTGCCGCCTACCCCCTTGGGAACAACGAATGTCGTCCTCCAGCGCTTTCACAGCCATCCGCATGTCCGATGTATGCTGATAGGTGACGTCCCGATCGTTGAAGCGAATGCGCCGGGCGCCGGTGTAGAGTGCCTGCTTCAGTTCGCTGAGCAGCACTCTCTTCTCTTCGACGGTCAACAGATCGGTTTCGATATCGGCCATCAGTCCCAGATGCTCCCGTCACCGAGCCATCCACCCCCCGGCCGGCGAGCGGCTTGGGGCTTCTCTGCTCCAGTGGTTGTTGACGTGTTGCGGTCGACTGCCCTGCGGCGTCGTGCCGTTCCTCGGATTTTCACGACGTTCAGGAGCGTCGCAGCCACGGCCTGGAGGGCTTCACAGTCCAGGAAGTGGTTGTTGCGAGACCGCTGAACCCATTTGAACGCATTGTTCGGTGCAACAACCCGAGCCTCGGACACTACCTGCCGGCAGTAGTCCTCGGAGATGTCCGCCGGCAGATGCCAGGCACTCAATGCATCCGGAGCAAATCGAACACGTTGCTGGACCCAGCTCTTGAAGTGGTCGGTATCAACCCGATAGAGGTCGAGCCCCTGCTTAAAATCTTTGCCGTCGACTTTGATGTCGATCTTCGATCTTGCGACCGGCCGCGGCGGCTTCGTAGACATGCCCTTCGTGGCGAACATGAACTTCCGGTACTTACGGCAGAAGGCGTAGACCTTGTGCTCCGGCACGATGAATTTCTTGCCCGGCCGGAAGCCAGAATCGACAAGCCCGATCTTCACGTTCATGCCGTCGATCGGCGACAAGGCGACTTCAGCCAGTTCCCTCCAGACGTCGTCACCATCGGTCTCACCGAAGATTTCATCGGCTTCGATCAACCAGGACTCGCCATAGGCGCCCCAGCCCCGGATCGTGTAGGGAATGCGGTCGCTTTGAACATCGGCCGTCAGCGTCAGCAGCTGAACACCTTCAGGGATCTCACCCATGACGTAGGAGTCGACAGCACACTGCTTGACTTCCTGCCAGTCCGGCACCTGCCCGCCACCTGGCGCATACAACTCGCCGAAGCCGGCGTTCTTCGCGGCACGGATCGTGTCAGCATCGCCGCTACGGACAGCGTTGACATAGCGGGCTGCACGATCTCCCCAAGTCACGAACGGGGAACACAACCCAGAAACCCAATAGGACAACGTCCAGGAATCCGGTGCCAGACCGACGACCTTGCCGTCAGGCTCGACCCTCTGTCCCGGCGCGACATAGACGCCGCGCTCATTCATTGCAGCCTTCTGGTCATCGTGGATTTCGCAGCCGCATTCCGGACAGATCAGATGCGCGGTGCGTTGCGCCAGCGTCGGGGTCGACTTCAGTTCGCGACCACGTTCATCTTTGGGCCTGTCCCAATGCAAGCAGTTGAAGCGAGGTATGAAATACTCGCCGCAGTGCGGACACGGCCACGCCCAGTGATAGCGGGTTCCAGATAGCCACAGTTTCCAGATTGTTGACTGGATATCCTCTGGGTCCGTATCCGCCCAGAAATGGAGGCCGGACTCCTCGTCGATTTCCACTTCCGTCGACCCCTCACCCGGCGTTGATACGATCGCATGGACGAAGTCGGCGTAGGTGTCGCCGCGTGCGTCGACCAATTCGACTGGATTGCCAGCGCCCTTGACGTTGGCCATCAATTCGTCGGCTTCATCCGTGAAGGCGATGCCGAACGGGTCTGATTTCAGTGCCGAAGAAGACCCGCCGTGGGCCAGCCGGAGCGGAACGCCGGAAACGATCTTCTTCGTCTTCCGCTGTTTGGTGCCCGGCGCCAGTTTCGGTTTCAGCGCATCGGTCTCGAACAGCTCCAGGAGCCGTGGCTCGAATTGCTCCTCGAGGAACTGTTTCGTCGGCCCCAAATAGATCATCGGCACCGGCGAGGTATCCAGTCGCTCGCCCATCAGATCGAACAACGTCTCGGTCTTGCCCGACTGCGCGGAGACCACCAGAACCACCCGCTTGTGGGTGCGTGCGTGCACCGCTCTGGCGAAGGGCGTCATATAGGGCGTTAGTGATGGATCGCGCTGGCCCGGAATTCCAGCTGTTGCCGGATACTCGCGGTTCTTGGCACCCCACTCATCCGGCGTCATCCTCGGCCTCGGGACCATCATCCTGCTGACCCGATCGAAGATCGTTGCGCCCTTTGGCGAAACGGTTCGCAAGGCGTTGTCGCTCGTCGTCAAAGATCTTTTCCAACCTCTGTCTCTCGGCCGCATTGCGGGTGATGCGCGCTGGCATCCCGGACAACGAGGTCAGAAAAAATCCGACGATCTTGTCGATGGTGGCGACGGCCTCGTCTAGGGTGATGATGCGCCGATCTTCCCGCGCCATCTTTCGCTGCAGTTCCAACGACCGCTGATCACGCAACCGGTCTTGGCTGGTTGGGCCTTTGACCTTGGCCTCAACGCTTTGTTCCTTGAACGCGACATAGGCAGCGACCGATGCGGCGAACGGAAGTTTCCCTCGGCCGATCGGAGTGAAAACACCGTCGGCGGTGAGCATTGTGATGCGGCGCGGTGTCAGACCAAGAAACTCGGCAAGTTGCGTGCGAGTGACCACGTCGGGGATGACCGCCTTTTCACGGGCCCGCTTGGCAGCGGCCGCTTTGGTGGCTTTTGCCTGGCTCGACTTCCGGGCGGCCATCAGTATTTCATCAGCTTCGCCATGCGGCGATCGATCTTCTCCCGCATGAGTTTCGGGGCGACTTTGCGGAAGGTCACCAAGGAATCGCCCTGCGGAATTTCCTTCGAAAGCGCCGGACCGAACAGTCGCCTGATCTTGCCGTACCGGCGTTTACTCCGGGCGAACCTGCCATCTGCGCTACGCGGCTGGTTCTTCTTCCACCCGTAGGTCCAGAAAAGCTTCGGCGCCTTGTGCGTCCGACCGGGCAACATAGCGAACCAGCCCTTCCGGTAGGAGAAAGACCGCTTGAAGATCCGAGGCCGGTTCCACACACCGGACCGAACGGTTCCGCGATCAGCAGGATCGCGCCCCTCATTCAACCGACGGGCAGCAGCACCTCGAGGGGCAACATCTTTCAGGCCTTTGTACTGGTTGATCTTCGCACCGCCACGATAGCTGAAGATCTCAAAGGACAGCTTCTTCTTGCGCGGCACACCACGGGTGTTGTGAACAACGAAGCTGGTATAGGTCCCCGGCTTCATCGCCATCTGCTTGAAAACCGCCCGCTGAACCTGTGTCTTCGTGCGTCGGCCAGCGTCTGTCAGGCCGCGCATCGCCTCGCCCTCCCACCGCTTGTCGATGGTGACGGCAAGGTCCCTGAATTGGGTGACGGCGATGACGTTCCTACCGGTGACAACTACCCGCATGGTTCAGGCGGCCAGCCTTTTCGTCTGACGCAGATCGTGTTCCCGAACCCAATCAGCATCACGCCAATGTGCCAGAAACAAATCGAGCTGATCCCGCTCAGCAAAGCCGTACCAGGTCCAACCGAAAATGGTCGCATTGCCCCGGCACCAAGTTCCCTCTCGTTCGTGGATCGGAGAAGACTGCTCGCCGAATGTATCGTAGCACCACTGCTGCATTTCGCAGTCACGGCGATCCGAACCATGACCAGTGAACGCATCGACCATGAACGGGGTCGGCGACCACACCTTCTCCATCAGCTCAGCAGTTCCTTGATGCCCGTAATCCTGCTCGAGCATGTTTTGATACAGTTCGGTCGACATGGCGGCCTCGCGACTTTGGGGGGATGGTCAGTGAAGCTGTTTCGGATCCTGTCGGACGCAGAAGAAAGGCAATGTGTAGAAGTACCCAGGCGCGCCGATGTTGACTTTGCCTTCGTTCAGTAGATCGACGAACTTCACGCGCTCAGCAGCTGAAAGGTGCTGGAAGTATACCTTCATCTGCACGGTGTCCGACGCCGGTCCCATAACGTCCCGCTCGTAGTACCCGCGCTCCTTTTCCTCGTCGGTCAGATCGTCGCGGCGAAGCTTACCCGTCGTCGGATCAAACGCAGGGCCCTGTTCACTTCCGACCACGACTTGCTCGCCGGCAGCGGGGTTTGGGACCCGAACATAGGCCTTGTAGCTCTTGTCTGTCGGACCAATTTCGTGACCTTCTTCGATCGCCCGGAAGAACTCATCGGGCTGCAGGCTACCGCAGTAGCTGCATGTCCGACGGGCTGATCGAATGAGCCATTCGTCGATGTCCTCGTTGACGAAATGGCCCATTGCTTCGACACGCCGCGGGCAAACAAATCCCTTTTCGGGATGTTCCGTCGCGATGTGAAAATTCCGCTTCCAGATCGCACTCTCACGAAATGGGCGCCACCAGGCATCTTGCGCATCGACTATGGCGCTGTCGGCATCAACACCCCATTCGAAAACGCGTTCGCAATGCTGGCAGTTGACCGGTTTCGCTCGTTCCTGATTGCTCATCTTCAGATGCTCCGACGTAACAGCGAGTACCGAAACCACCGGTACGGCAACAGGAAGGTCTCCCAGTAGACAAAGAGGAACCGCCGTCCGAAATAAAAATGCAGAGCCCAGGTGCTATGGGTAACAACTCCCCATCGAAGCAGTGAACCCGGCTTAGCTGGCTGCGATCCAAGCGGAAGCCTGATCAACACCTCCAGCAAAACGAACGGAATAGCGAGGGTCCAAACCGCCTTCGCTTCCTTCGAACCAACTCGATAAAGCATGATCCCAAGGCTGCGGCAGGTATGGACGTTGAACCACTTCGATTGGATCAACAATCGCGGATAGTGATAACTCCAACTTCCCATGGGGTGGAAACCTCCGAAGAAGGGCAAGCCGCCTCACCGCTGCAGCTGCGGATCTTTACTCGCGCCTGTCGGTGAGCGCGCTCAGGTATCTCGAATTCATGCGCCCCGAAGCCGGCCACCCCACCGGCTCCGGGGCGAACCACCGCCACGTCCGAGGCCGGAAAAGACGGTGGGCGAACGACGATCAAACGACCGTCGAAGCTGGTGCGAAACGCTCCGGCCAAACCGACCTGCCCCGGTTTCGCTTCGCGGAATCGGGAATCGCGATCGAAAAAAGGCTGAACGCACCGAAATACTGCGCTGCGCCGCACCCGCGGCGGGGGCCAGTGGGGTGAAAGAACCTACCCCGGGCGGGGTATGTGGCATTGTGCAGTGGTATCAAGGCCTTAGACGCATTCGCTGCAACGAAACGGATGCAACGGACGCAACGATATCAACGCCTTAGCGCTATCGTCGCATGTAGGTGGCTACATACCGTCCTGTCAGCGTGTGGCGCGCCTTTGGCATGCGGTGCTGGTAGCTGCAGCCTGTCGCCGGTGCGTGTGCATGGGCGTGTGTGGCAGCGCATAGGGCCGCGCATGTCTGGCCTGAGACTGAGACGTCCACGCCATGCCGTGCGGCGCTGCCGCCGCGCTGCCGCGCTGCCGCTGCCCCTCTACTGCCTTCCTGCCTCTATGGCTCTCTGTCTGCGTGTCCCGTGCGTATGCGGTGCGCGGCGCTCTCAGGCCACGGTGCGCGGCGTATGGCTGTCAGCGACCCATGCGGCGACCTGCCCCATACATGGCCGTACGTGTCTACCTGGTAGGCATATGCCCACTGGCTGAAAAAGCTTTGATTTGGAAAATCTCACGATTGAAAGCGGTGCCCGCCTGTAACGGATTTGGGCCGGACCTGATTCGGATTGTCCCGCACGTCGCTGAATCGGCCATATGTTTGACTCGAATACGTGTGCGTCACAACACACAAGATCAAATCACCGGCATACCTCTACTAAACGGCTGATTTGATTACGTTTTCCCTGACAAATCACTCTCGGATTTAGGCAAGCATCGTAAACTTTCTTTGCGATAACAGGCATCAATCGTAAATTTTCTTTCATTTGTTTTCAGTGACTTAGCCAATATCGATAAGATAATTTACGATTGTTTGTGTTCAACGTAAATTATCTTTGCGATTATGCATCAACAAAACAAACACGGACGGCGACACAACGCCGGGTTCTTTGACAGCGCGAAGCAAGTAAGGCCGAACCGGCCGCGCGGTTTCTGCAACGGGTTTTTTCAAGGCTCATAAGCAGCGATTAACCGGCGGATCGATCCGAACACTTCAATAGACGCACTGAATAGTAGCTAGATCAGAGTGACGCCTTGCACGCGTTGCCAGTCAAGCGGGCCCGAACCGGAATTTAGGGCTGACTTAGAAAGCCTATTCCGGGACTTCATGGATAGCATGACGGGCAAGCCTTCCAGCGATAGCAGGACGGTAGAGCAACGGCACACTTTGGGAATGTGCAGCGGGCGACGGATCAACAATCGGTGCCGTTCCATGTGCAACACAATCAGTTTTGACGTGGCGATATCCTTACGGTCTCGCCACGTTGCTCCACTGGACACAACATGCAAGCGCCGCGCTCTGTCGCGGCCCTTGTGCGTTCTGTACCGGAACGATTTTCCTGCAACCGAAAAAATGGAGATTGAAACATGACCGCCAAGTTTGAGATTCTGAAGGGCAAAGCACTTTCCGCCGCTATCAAGGGCCGCGCGAAGGTCGCCGCAACGTTCACACAGCGCGAACATCAGCTTGCCCTGTCCTGCCTCGTGCACGTCGACGAACACCATGACGTGATTTACCTGAACCGGCTTTTCGAAGTCACGCCGCAGAACTATCGCGGCGGCCTGATGAAATGGGCGGCCGCATTTGGCAAGTGCAAGTTCGACTCCAAGGCGGGCGAATTCACGTACGTCAAGGGCAAGAAATCCGACCTGGAAGCCGCCGCCAAGATCGCGCCCGCGAACTACCAGAAAGAGGCCAGCCAGGACTCCACCCCGGCCGAATTCGACGAAGTCAAGGCGCTGGAAAAGGTCATCGAACGCTTTGTGGACAAAGACGCCTCGCCGTCCGTCGTTCAGGCTCTGCAGGCCGCCCTGCGCGTCGCCAAAGGCCAGCACATGACCGTTGTGGAAGGCAGCAAGGCCGCCTGATCCCCACGCAACACTGCCCGCCGATCAATAGCCCCGCCATCGCGCGGGGCTTTTCTTTTGAGGAGATCGTCATGACCAGCCAGTATTCGCAGACCGCCCGCCAACATCCGGGATTCGAGTCCGCACGGCAGCGCGACAAGCGCCGCGCAAAAGAGGAAATCCACCGCTATCTGGACGAATGCGCCCGGCAGCGTCACGCGCTCAAATCCGCCCGCATTCTGCCGGTGAAGGCTGCCGCGTGATGGATGGAATTTCCTACGCCATATGCGCCGGCTTTGTGACCGCGAACCTAGTATGCGTAGAACCGTCATACATGCTGGTCGAAACCGTCATGAGCGATGCGCCGACGGTGCACCTTGTCGAGACGTTCGACGATCCTGCCAAATGCTTCGATCAAGCCATATCCCGGAAACCGCAATACAACGGCTTTCTCTCATGCGTCGGTGCCGATGAAATTGCCGAACAACGCATAGCAATCACCATCGCCCGCGAAATCGACCTTGCCGATTAGCCCCAAAAGGAAACCGCGATATGTCTAGCTGCCTATTTGTCATGGTCGCCGCGAATTTGTTTGTCAGCCCGTGCGAAGTCCATAGCCTGTCTCAGGTGCAAACCGGCGACACGGTTTCGTGCGTTATCACGATCAAGAATGATCGCCGGCCGATCTACGTTCCCGGACAATGCGAAACCCTGATCCACAAGATCAGCGACGACTAGGCCGCCCAATCCCCTTATCTTGAAAGGACTTTGCATGACGATAGACACGCTTGGCTTTGCCGAACATCTTGAAAAGAGCGGAATAAAACGCGACGATGCGCGCGCTCACGCTGCCGCCATACGGGATGTTATCATGCCTGAGATCGCCACGAGACAGGACATTGACGACCTGAAAAACCTGATCGAAAAGCAATCCCTGTCCATCAAGGTCTGGCTTGGCGGCCTGCTGGTTGTCGGTATCGGCATACTTGTCGCGCTCGATCGCCTCGCACCGAACTTCACGCCCTAGCCCGGCGCGGCCACCACGCCGCACACTCTCCCGACACGACATGAAAGGAACGCTCATGCCTGAGCCTGAGCCCCGATTCTCCTATCTCGAGATGGAAGCCGCTATGTGCGTCTGGGAATGTCTCAATGACTGGACGCTGCCGCCCGCCACTAAGCGTACGGATTGGATCGAGTTGCGCGAAGCTGTCGGGTCCGCCGAATTGCGCCATGCATCAATCGAATTGGGGCAGTGGTCCTTGAAGGTGCACGAGCTTTGCACAAGACGGAATCCGGACATATTCGACGGTTTCGCCTACGATTGGGAAGTCATACCCGACATTCTCGAGCACGCTCGAGATGCAAGCGGCCCCGTCATTTACGAAGCCGCCCTGCCCGCCGTCGCCCAAACCGCCGCCAAGGTGTTTCTGAAATATTGGCGCCAACAATGGCTCGTGGAAGCGCGCTTCGCCGCTCAACAGGCGTTCGGCTATGGCGACCTGGTTTCCGATCATCCTGAGTCCGCCGAACGCGCATTCCTCGCCCGCGAAAAGCCCGCCGATTGGGTGGAATGGATCGGTGAAAAGTACAACTTGGCGCGGACATCGCGCTACGGCTGACTGCCCACGCCTTCCGAAAATTACACTGGCACTCGCCCACGTGTGTTTACACTCAACGTTTTTCGTGTCAGCTTGACGTGTATCACGTTGTTTTCCGCAACCTGAAAACATTTGGAGACATCCATGAACCAGCACGTTTCCGTGCCGGATACGTCCGGCATTCTCGCATCCCGCGCGCTCATTCTCACGCTGCACATATCGCAGTGGTCCGGCCGCCGCCTTGACCGCGATGTGACCAGCGAGATCAACGACGCCAAGAACGCGCAAGCCGATGCCGGACGCTACAACAAAGCCCTGTTGCCGAAACAGGCCCTCGCCGCCGTCGCCAAAATCGCAAGCGAAACCCGCAACGGTTTCATTGACCGCACGCTGCCGTGGACAGACAAGGGCAGCCGCATCATGGCCGCCGACGCTTATCTGCCTTTCACCCAATGGGTCAGTGGCCAATCGGCCAAATACGCTCAGGCCGTCTCCGACTTCCTTTTCGACTACCCCACCTATGTGCACGACGCGCACAAGCGCCTGGGCGACATGTTCGACGTCGACGACTACCCGACCGCCGACCAGTTGCGCGGCAAGTTCGTCATGGAAACCGACGTGCTTCCGGTGCCGACCGGCGATGATTTCCGCGTTTCCATGTCCGCGGAGCAGGCCGAATTGATACGCGCCGACATTGAGCGCCGCGTCAAGGAAACCACACAGGAAGCCGTTTCCGACATCTACCGCCGCGTGGCCGACGTCTCCGGCCGCATGGCCGAACGTCTTACCGCCTTCCGCCCCTCCAAGGGCAAAGGCGATAAGGCCGAAGGCGTATTCCGCGACAGCCTCGTCGAGAACATTCGCGATCTGGTCGGCGTCCTGCCGGCGCTCAACATCACAGGCGATCCGCAGCTCGACGCGCTGGTCGACGAATTGCGTCCGCTGGTCGAGCATGATGCATCGGTCCTGCGCGAAAACGAATGCGTTCGCGCCGACGTCGCCGCCGAGGCTCAGGCCATTGTCGATCGGGTCTCGCAGTTCCTGTGAGAAACCAGCCGCCCCCAACCCGCCAGAAGTCCGTAACAACAAGCTTCACGGTCTATCCGGCCCTTGTCGGAGCGATCGAGACGCACACGATCCCGCTGCCCGAAGCGCCCGGCTACGAGCGTCTCAAGAGCATTGTCTGCCCGTTCTTCAATGGCGACGAATTGGAACGTGTTCGGGTCATCTGGAACGACACTGTCACCGACATGTTTGTCGGCGAACACAGCACGCTGCGTGAGCCTCGCAACGTCACGGCCACCGCCATCTACCGCGCCAATGCCCTCGGCCGCGCCATGGTCGAGGACCGCATGTCCAAAGATCCGGAAGAAATGCCTCCGATTTGCGGCACCGCCATCGTGTTTCACCGTCCCGTCTGGTTCTGACCTGAAAGGAAACCACCCCATGAACTTACAGGAAGCCCCGGCCCTCATTGGGTCCTATCTCGACGCCGATATCCCCGTGATGATGTGGGGCGCGCCTGGCATCGGAAAGTCCGACTGCGTGCGCCAAGTCGCCGCCGCCAAGAACATGGCCATCTGCGACTTTCGCGCCGTATTGCGCGATCCCGTCGACCTGCGCGGCCTGCCCTCGATCGAGAATGGCACGGCCAAATGGCTTCCGCCTTCCGATCTGCCGAATGCGGAGCGTGACGGGGAAATCGGCCTCCTCTTCATGGATGAGCTCAATGCGGCCCCTGCATCCGTGCAGGCCGCATGCTTCGGCCTCGTGCTTGATCGCAAGGTCGGCGAGTACCGACTTCCGGAGGGTTGGCGCATCGTCGCCGCCGGCAATCGGCAATCTGATCGCGCTGCGGCCCAGCGCATGCCTACCGCACTCGCCAATCGTTTTGCCCATCTCGACCTGGAGCCAGACGTCGACTCCTTCTGTGCATGGGCGGCCGAAAACGAGAAAGACCCGATGATGATCGCCTTTCTGCGTTATCGCCCGAACCTGCTGCACGACATGGAAGGTGAAGACCTGCGCGCTTTCCCCTCGCCTCGCAGTTGGGCGCAAGCGTCCAAGGTGATGCACAATCACGAGCTTGTCTGTGGCCTGGTCGGCGAAGGTCCCGCAGCCGAGCTGACCGCTTTCCTCCGCGTCGCAAAGGACCTGCCCTCGCTTGACGTGATCCTCGCCAATCCAACCGGCATCGAAGTCCCAAAGGATCCCGCAGCGAAATACGCCGTCATGGCCGGGCTTTCCCGAAAGGTCTCCGATGAAGAGTCCATGGGCGCCGCCATCACCTACATGCACCGCGTCGGCGATGAGTTCGAACATGCCATGGTCATCGACGCTGTGAAGCGAGACCAAGCCCTGTCGCATACCGAGGCTTTCACCCGGTGGGCATCGGACAACAAGGACGTGCTCCTTGCCTGATCTGAAAGTGATCGTCGGGCCTGTCGAGAAGCAACGCGGCAACGCGTCTATGGCCTGGCATTTCCATGCCGTGGATGCTCAGGACAGCCCACGCGTCTACCTCCTCAGGTTCATGTACCGAACCCGTCGCTTCAAAACCGATCGCAATCACGCCCGGAAGCCCCTCGGTGAAGCCGAGATCGTGTTTGCCACAAAGGACTGGGACGGGACGCTGCTCACCGGTGTCGTCACGCCCCGTCTGATCGAACGATTGTCCAAGCGGGACATAGCGGAGGCCATCGGGAACGCCATTTCCTACGCAGGTGACGGGCAATGATCACCGTTCGCCAAATATGGGGTCCCTTCGGATTTCATGCCGAGGAACACCACGGAACTGTCGATACGCTCCATTGGTACTTCCACGGCATCCGCGACAATCACCGCATGGGTTCATGGACGCTGACATACACACCTATGACCGGCGCGTTCCGAGTAACGAGCCGCAAACTCCGTCGAACTGACGGATACCCCTGCCCGGACACCTACGACATGTTCCTGTCGGTGCCCGGTGGCTGCATCGAATCGGGGCTTGCAGTCGACCTGCTGCGCAAGCGTCTGACCAAAGAAGACTATGCCCGAATTACCCGCGCCCGCATCACAGGACAAATCTGAAAGGACCCCCATGGCCTGGAAAGACCTTACCACTGATAAGAAAATCCTGTCGGCCAAAGCATCACTGATGTTCAATCATCCGTTTTTCGCGACGTTGGCATCCCGGCTTACCACGATCGAAGATCCGGCGATCCGCACGATGGCTACCGATGGGCGCCACCTGATCTACTCGCCCGACTTCGTTGACGGGCTAAACCGCGATGAGCTGACCTTCGTGCTGGCTCATGAGGTCATGCATAACGCTCTTGAGCATCACTGCCGGCGTCAATCACGTGACCCGAAGCGCTGGAACATCGCCTGCGACTACGCCATCAACGGCGAACTGCAAGAGGCGGGTGTCGGTGAGATGCCGAAACGTGGACTGATCGATCCAGCCTACACCGGTCGTGCGGCAGAAGAGATTTATGCACTACTGCCCGAGGATGGCGGCGGCAATGGCAACGGCCAGGACCCGGGCGGATGCGGTGGCGTTTTGGATGCGGCCAATCCCGGCGATAAGGCGGCTCTGAAAGAAGCCGCGGCGGAAATGCGTGTGCAAGTACGGCAAGCCGCCAACGCCGCCACAGGCAAGATGGCCGGCAGCATGCCGGAGTCGATGAAGAAGCTGATTGAAAAGCTGCTCGCCCCCGTCGTGGACTGGCAGGCGGTTCTCCGGCGCTTCATCGACGAAAACTCCAACCGAACGGATTATGCCTGGACGCGGCCCAACCGTCGCATGCTGCCGCACGGCCTTATCCTGCCCGGGCAGATTTCCGACGGCATCTCCCACATAGTCATTATCTGCGACACGTCCGGTTCGATCTACGGCGAACCCGACGCGCTCAACCGCTTCAATGCCGAGATCAACGGCGCGTTCGGCGACGGTATGATTGACAAGATCACCGTTGTCTATGCGGACGCCCGCGTGTCGTCGTGGCACGAATTCCAGCGCGGCGACGAGGTCAAGCTGGAGCCGACCGGCGGCGGCGGCACTGCCTTTGCGGATTCGTTCCGCTGGGTCGCCAAGAACGCCTATGACGCGTCGGCCGTTATCTATCTCACCGACCTCTACGTGAATGAGTTCGGCGACGAACCCCACTGCCCCGTCATGTGGGCGGTCTACGGCGACAGTCGACATTTCGATAATCTGGCAGCCGCCACGCCATTCGGCGAAGCAATCTCACTGGCGGCCTGATCATGCCGTCCATCATCAAAGCAAGTCCACCAATCTTCGCTCGTGAACGCCCCGACGGCGATACCGTCTGGTACTTCGTTGCCAGTTATGACGATGACACGATCGGTCTGCGCCGCCTGGTTTTCAGGGCCGGAGATCGAAGTTTCCGCGACTATGCGCTCGCCCGTCCCAACGATTGGTACAAGCACCATTATCGCATCTGCACCGGCGTATCGGGCATGTCCGATGCCCCTGGCAAGACAAAGAACGCCGATCGCCTCGCCTCCCAAATCCCTGACGCTGAGGTGGCATTGGCGATCGGCCACATCCTGAGATCAAAGAGGTGATGAGCATGGAAGGGCAAGGACCATGACACCGAAGCAAATGATCAGAAAGGCCAAGAGCGCCCACGTGGTCTTTGACGTCGCAGATGCGCCTGGCGATGTGTGGATCGACATATCGAAGGCAGAGGCGGTGCGGTTAGTCGATGCTCATGACCTACCGGCCGACGACACAGATCATCCGGTCGGGACAGTGAGCGTTCACGACGATTTCGTATTGATCACATTCCACACTTGAGGAGATCAGAACATGGGACGCAAATCCCTGCCCCCGAGGCGGCATTGGACTGAAGCATGACCGGTATGGGCGCCCACCAATCCGCGCGGCCGACGACTGACGTCTGGCTCACCCCGCCCTACGTCCTCGAGGCCCTGGGCGGGTTCCGATCTTTCGACTTGGACCCGTGCTCGCCCGAGGGTCGGCCATGGCCGACAGCACGCCGGCATTTGACCAAGCAGGACAACGGACTGATCCTGCCTTGGCATGGCCGCGTCTGGCTCAACCCGCCCTATACGGCGAGCGTCATCGGCAAGTGGCTCGGTCGCATGGCCGACCATGGCATAGGCACGGCGTTGATCTTCGCCCGGACTGAAACCGAAGCCTTTCACCGTTTCGTGTGGGATCACTGTGACGCGTTGTTCTTCTTCGAAGGGCGATTGACTTTCCATCTGCCGGACGGCCGCAAAGGATCCGGTAACGCCGGCGCACCGAATGTGCTGTGTGCCTATGGGCCCGACGATGCCGACGTGTTGGCGGGATGCTCCCTTCCTGGCCAGTTCGTTCCTCTGGCACTGAGATCCCTCGTGCAGGGCTTCGCCGGCGGCACCTGGTTGGATGAAGTCACGGCCGTCATGCAGCGCTTTGGCGAGGCTGTACGGCTCGACACGATCTACCGCGCCCTTGCCGCCTCGCCCAAGGCCAAGCGCAACCCGAATTACCAAGCGAAAATACGCCAGGTGCTGCAGCACGGTCCATTCGAACGTGTCGACCGCGGTGTCTGGCGGCTGATTTGAGGAAAGGAGAGAACGTTGATGATGATCACCCAGGAAGCGACTGAACGCGGCTTCCGCATTGACCGGTTCGTGGACCAGCGCGGCGTGAATTGCTCGCTGCAGAAAAGTAGCGTCGCAGGGGAAACGTGCGTCTGGCTCGGCTGCGATGAAATTGGGCTAATGCGCTTTGATCCCGACTTCGGCTGGATCGAACTCGACGTAGAGAACGATAGGCCCGGCGTGAGTTACACCGCCAATACGCGCATGCATCTGACGCAAGCGCAAGTCGCGCAACTTCTGCCCGCGCTGCAACACTTTGTCGAGACCGGTGAACTTCCGCTGGAGGCAGACAATGGGTGATCGTGTCTACGCCAACGTGAGGTTCGGCGGCCAGGTCAAAACCGTCGAGGACTTCGCAAAGCTCGGCATCGCTATTTTGGAAGAGGAGGCCCATCAGGAAACCGACCGGGGCACAAAGGCTATTCGGAACCTTACCGATGTCCAAGAAGCGCTTCTGGAATTCGTCGCCAGTGGGAAAACGCCAAAGTTCGGCGACGATGAAGTCAACTACGGCACCTTCGAAGCGATCGAGCAGGTCTGCAAAGACATCGGCATTTGGAGCTGGACTTATTTTCATCCCGGTTCCGAATTCACAGAGGGTGAGAAGGTCGTCAACCCAAATGGCGAGGACATAATCCTATCGCTCGATGATGGCCACTACACGGTACAGCTGAGCGAACTCGTTAGATGCCGCCAATCGGCCGATCCGATGATGGCAATTGATGCTCTGATCAACCTGAGCGGCCCACCGGACTTTCCGCCTTTCACCCTCAGCGACGAGGTCCTCACTCATTTCGCGCCCGATCTCGCCCGCCTGAAGATCGCCGGCAAGGCCGCGTGACCGCGACTACCACCCCAACCCTGGAGACACCCCCATGTACCTGACCTTTCCCCATGCCGATCTTGTAAGCCTTCAGGAAGATGCCGACGCCAACTGGCCGAACGGCATCCGTGAGCTTCACGGCAACAGAGAACCAGGCTTCTGGATCGTAGGCGATCAGGGTGTCTATCTGTTGTCCAATGCCGAGCGGCCCGGAGACGAATACACGCCGTTCATCTGCTACGCCGCCGAGGCCAACCCACACACGTGCCCGGATTTCTGGGAGGTCAAGCGCGACACGTGGGGTGGTGACGACGGTGTCGAGTTTCTGGACGCGTCCACCATCACCCAGGCCATCGAGAGTGGCTGCGATCTCCGCGTCGCTTTCGAGGAAGACGTGATCGCCTACCATTTGGACGCCCCCACACCGCAAGCAGCGGAGTGATCACGGTGACCCTTTTTCAAGTTACCTGGGAAGTTGGTGTTGAGGCTACTTCGCACCGTGATGCCGCCCAGAAAGCACTTTCCATCATGCGAGATCCGGACAGCAAGGACACTGTTTTCGAAGTGGCCGAATGGAAGGCCAATTCAAAGACCGTTCGGATCGATCTGATGGACAAAGAGGAGCGATAGTCTTGGTCCAGGTCCAAATCACACCCGAGCTAATAAAGGCCGTGGCTGAACATTATCGCTCGTCATTGCAGTCGTTCCGCAAAAGCTTAGATCGCACATTGGCTCAACCGCAATTGAGGCGGCTGGAGCAGACTGTTGGTATCGGCGGTCCGGTCGTGAGCATCTTCGGCAATGTCCATTCCGTCGCCGAGTTGCACGAACTGTGTCGGATAATCGACCTCGTGCAGGGAGCGCATGCCAGCGTCACCGTCGAGCATGCAATCGAGTGTATTGTGGAGGACCGGCCGCTCAATATCAGCTCGCTTGACCACTGGTTGTACGCCAAACCGATCAAGGTACTGAAGAAGAGGGTCAGGGCGCTTGGGTTCGGCGCACAGGTAACCGGCAATGACCAACACTCGATCCGGCGCGGACTGCCCGCCCTGAGGGCTTCACCGGCCGTCCAGGTCTTCATCAAGATCCAGTACCCGGGGCTGCTGTGACCACGTGGAGCAAATCGCTGATCATGGTCAGCGGCCACATTCGCTCGCGATCAGAATGCGATTCTGTGGCGGCTGCAGTGGAGCAATTCTTCCCTGACGAACGTTGGGCCGAAGAAGACATCGCGATTTCGATCGCAGCAAACAGGCCGCTGGTTCTCGCTTGGGGATACGGTGAGGAACACCCGGTTCTCAATTTGTTTGACATCCATGTCCGACTCTTTGGCTTATCGACAATGGTCACACGTGAGCCACCCCACCTGGCCATCGGGCTGCCGCTCACGGCTGAGCCTCCGGTGCACGTCTACCTCCGCATTCGCCATCCAGAATTGTTCAGAAACGGGAGCTGATCAGTCATGATCGTCTACTACGCTGCGCGCGGGTTCTTCGACATGAAGAGCGATGCCGACAAGCACCGAAAAGATAACGGCCTGAAACCGGCCGACCTGCTTACGGTCCGGATTGAGAACCGGACAGAACTGGCCAATTTCCTCAATGAGCTGTTGCGCATCGAGCCAGACGTCCATCACGGGGCAGTTGGCAATGGCGCCGGACATCCGATCCCGGAGAGTTCCGACCTGCCGACCATTCCGGCCGACGCTGACATCCCCAAGTTCATTCGTGAGAGCTGGGGGAAAGCATGATCACCCGTCTGAAAATGGCCAGGACCATGAAGATGAGCAGCGGGAAGACGTTGGGCATTGTTGAAAATGTCAGAATACCCTCGGACCACATACACCAACCGGTTCAGTGGGGTCCGGTTTTCTGCCTGCGTCTTTGGATCGGGGGAGAAATTCGAGATGTCGAGCATTGGGACTGGTTCGAAGAAACGGTTGGTTCATTCCAGAGCCTGTCTCTCACGAAGCTTGACTTTGGCAGTCCATTCTGGATCGCATCCCCGGACGAAGGCCCTGAGGCCGTGTCGATCGGCGCCGTTGCCACAGCGCTTCGGGCAAATGGTCTCCAGACCGCGCTGAAACGCGATCAGCACTTCCCGATAGAAGACCGCCTTGGCCCGATCGATCCACTCACTGCAGCGCCGCCAGTGCTCGTTTACCTGCGTTTGCAGGGGCTTGCATCATGACATTTCAAAATTTGCGCCTCTGGATCGGTGGAGAGATCAAATCCATCGAAGAACTTCATTGGTTTGCTAGGATCCTGGATGCTGATGTCGAGGAGATCGGGCCGAAGCTCAATCAAAGCGTCTTTGCATTGGGCGGCGAAGAGGCCGCGGAAGAATTTGCATCGATTGCCCGTGCCCTACACCACAATGGGTTTCATACGTCCTTGCAGCGTGAACGCGGATCACCGACACGCCTTCTGAGCCCGATCGGCCCACTCACTGCAACCTCGCCCGTGCTTGTGTACCTCAAGATACGGGGAGCGGCACCATGACCGAAAGCGAATTGAAGTGGGTGCCATCTTGGCAGTTTGAGTTCGGCGGTCGGATCTCATCCGTTCCGCAATTCGAGGGGATCGTGTCAGATTTCATCGAAAGCGGTTGGTACAACGACACTCTTGTTTCCAATATTGTGATCAATGCCATCTTCAACAGTGGCCGGTTTCACATCTCCGGGTTAACTCCGGGTGACAAGTTGTTTGAGCGCATCGAGTTCGTGCGAGATCGCCTCATTCAGCGCGATCTATTCGCAGTCTTGGCGAGAGGCAACAACCTCTGCCCGCCAATCTCTGTATCACCCGCGGTGTTCACATACCTGAGGATCACGCACGCCGACACGATTGCCCGCTTCATGGAGAGTCACCCGGAAGGGCCGAGGGTGACCGATGGCTAGGCAAACAGGACTGCTAATTATTGGCGGAAACATTCGCACGGTTCAAACAGCGGACCGACTTATCGACGGTATGAGGCCGTTGTTTGGGTTTCCCGTGGAAACCCTCATAGGCATTCTCTGCCAGCGACGCCCTTTGCGTGTCTCGAACAGGTACGACAACCCGTACTGGGATGACCAAATCAGCCTGAAGTGTTTGGCGGAGGACGAAGGCCTCAACACCCAGCTTTGGTTCTATGACCCCGATGTTGACGCCGAGCCGACAAATTCCAACTTCCTGACCGTCACATCATCGGTTTTGATCTATCTGCGTATCCACTACCCGGACGAGTTTTCAGCGTCTTTGAGCTTAGCCAGACAGCAACCGGTGACCGTCGATGACTAGGCTTAAACACAATCGGCTCGCACTCTGGATCGGCGGTGAGATCACCAGCGTCCCGATGCTTTTCAATCTGCTTGAGCTCGTGAATAAACATGACTTCGCAGCGTCTCTTTCCGATATCGCCTCCGAGTTGATGCTTGCAAATAGCTGGTGCCTCATCGTTCACCGCAAGGAATGGAAACGGCTGCATGCCGCTTGCATCGCTGCACGCGCGCTCGGCCTGAAATCAGCAGTCACCCGTCGAGAACAGCTCGAACCCTTCCCGCCTCTTTCGATGGGCCCTGCGGTCGAGGTCTACTTCCAGCTCCATCACCCTGAGTTCTTTGTTGCCGATTTTGCCATCCCGTTTTGACCACCAAAAAGGAGAACAGCCATGCCCATACGATCGACTTGGGTCGACCCGGAGATCATGCTGCACCACAACGGCGTGACGATCTACTGCACCTATGAAGGCGACGACTTTAATCAGGGTCGTCTCAACTATCATTTCGTCTTGGATCCGCTCGAACAGGAAGGCGGCGAGACCGTTTTCGACGTCCGGGAACTTCCCGCGCCAACGGAAGGCCCCAGCCTCAACGACGAACCAGCTTACATCTCACGCAGGGAAGCTGGCTTCGATACGGTAGAGGCTTGGCAGGCCAGTGAAGAGTGCAAACGGCGTACCTCAGAATGGCAAACTTGGCTGCAGGTCGGTCGCGCTGAGGCTGTCCGCAACACGCTGCGCTGGGCAATAGACGCTGGCCACTTCGACAAGTGGCGTGTTGAGGAGGAGCCGGAACCTCAGACATTCCATGTTCGTCTGTGGGCCACGTTCCGGGCGATGTCCGAGGATACGATTGAGGCGATGGACTACGACGACGCGATCGCCAAGGCCAAGGAGCTGGAGTTCCAATACTACAACTTCACGATCGAGGAAGGACAACCTGACGGCGACGAGAGCGTTCACGTCTTTTCCGAGGAGGACTGGACCGACGGAGAGCCGGTCGAGGTCGATCGCCGCTCCCTGGGCGCCGTGTTCTCCTGGGAGGCCTGCAACCTGGTTGACGAGTTGGCAGCCCGCTCGTTGCCGGACGATGAAACTCCGGGCGATCCGAGTCGCTCATTCGATCCAAAACACGAGGTCGCCGCATTCCACGATTTCATCCGCGCCGCCCGTGATCTCAAAAGACCTCTCGAGAGCGAAGACAATCAACGGGAGGAAGCCGCATGACGAGGCCTCTGCGGCCGGTCTGAAAATTTAACGACCACCCCTAACCAAAACCCTGAAAGGAAGTACCATGAACTCACTTGCCCCCACACGGGCGAGCGATCGCCCCTGCGCGGTCGTAGCTCGCCCTGCCTTCCTGGCAGCCATGACGGCAATCGACCAGGTCGTCGACCACCGCAACACTATTCCGATCCTGGCACACGTGAGGCTGTCCGCGGATTGCGACCATCTCTGCCTGTCAGCGACCGATACCGACATGAACATCCGGGTTCGTATTCCGGGCGACGTCGACGGCCGCATGGAAACCATGGTCGTCGCCGCCAAGCTTCTGAAGATCGCCAAGTCGGCTCCAAAGAGCGACCACCTGTCCCTCGAGATGATCCCGGTTGGTGACCCCACGCCTGGCGCGAACCGCTTCGAAAGCGAGGAGACCAATGTGTCCGTCGACGGTTGTTCCTATCGGCTACCAGCGCTGCAGGAGGGAGAACCTTTGGGCCAGCCGCTCCAAATGGAGAGCCCGATCTGTCTGTCCCTGCCCGGCTCGGTGCTGTGGAACGCCCTGGACGGCGTTCACAAGGCGATGTCGACCGAGGAGACCCGCTACTATCTCAACGGCGTCCTGATGCACTTCAGCGACGAGGCCAAGGAGCTACGCTTCGCGGCCACCGACGGTCATCGCCTCTACATCCAGACGGTCGAGGGCATCTCGGCGGCCCGGCAATTGTCGGAGAGCATTATCCCGCGCAAAGCCGTCCTGGTTCTCATGAAACTGATGAAGTCCCGCGCCGGCAACAAGGTCGTCATGGTTGAGGTGACTGAGCGGCATGTCCGATTTCGCTTCGACAACATCGAGTTGGAAACCAAGCTGGTCGATGCCACCTACCCTGCCTACGAGCGGGTCAAGCCAGTCAACCCGCCGCTGAAGCTGACAGTTGAGCCCAAAGCCCTACTCTCTGCTATCGACGCGGTCACCGTCCTGTCCCGCAAGATGCTGCAAATCGACGTTGCCGATGGGAAATGCGTCCTGACGGTCACAACGCCGGACGAAGGCGTCGCCACGGCGGAGGTGGACTGCACCTACGATGACGACCCGATCACGATCGGCTTCAATCCCGCATACCTCATCGACCAATGCAAACAGGCTTCACCGGACGGATGCCCGGTCACGGTGATGATCGGCAAGCCCTCAGAGGCGGTCCTGATTACCGGATCGGTTCACGGCTGGCTCGGCGTTCTGATGCCGATGAACGTGTAGCAAAACCAACAACCAAGGAGTATGATCCCATGACCAATCTCAGCCATCACCAAGTCGACCTTTTCGTTGGCGCCAAGCTGCGCGAATTCCGAACCGCACATGGCATGTCGCAGCAAAGCGTCGCGTCGCAGATCGGCGTGACCTTCCAGCAGTTGCAGAAATACGAACGCGGCACCAACCGCATTTCGGCCAGCAAGCTCTGGGCCCTTGCCAAGATATTTCGGGTTGGCGTCAGCGCCTTCTTCGAGGGTATCGACACCGATGAGGAACCCGCTCCACTTCTCGATCGAGCGGGCGAATCCATGCTGCGCGCCTACCGCAGGATCGAAGACCCAAATCTCCGGCGCAAAGCCGCCGGTCTCGTCAGAGCGCTCGCAAATTGAGGAGGACATCGCCATGAACATGTTGATGCCGCGTGACACGATCGAGATGATCGTCGCCAACCGAGATGCGACCGTGCAGCTCTATCAGGAGGCGATCGACAAGATCGCCACCGCCGACGAGGCGCTGAAGAAGGCGGGAGCCATGTGGGAACGCACCACGCCCGGCAATTCCGCGCGCCACTTCCACGACAACAGCGAGGAGCTGAAGGCTTTCTATGGCGCGTTGAAAATGCCGGATGCCGAACGCTACATGCGCACTGCGCGCAGGTTGATCGACATATCGGTCTGGTCGCACGTCGTGTCTGTGACCGAGCTCGAGTCGCTGATGGATACAGAGGCCAAGGATCAGCTGCGCGACCAGATGCGTTACATCCCAGAACGCTATGACCACCACGGCACCCTGATCAACGAGGAGGAGATCGCCAAGTGCATGCCGCCGGTCACGGTCGAAAACATCTATGCCACGCTAGAGAAATTTCATGCCGAGGCTGAGATGATTTTCCGCCGCGGTCTGGCCAATGCTTTCTCGAAGCTTGACCGGAGGTTCCGCTCCCACGACGGCTTCAAGTTCGGCAATCGCATGATCCTCAGTTACGCCTTCAATGACTCGGGTCATTGGCGCGGGCGCCACACAGAAGAGACGCTCTTTGATGTTGAGCGGGCGCTTCAGATCCTGGACGGCCAGTCAGCTCGGGCCTCTTATGGTGGTATCGTCGCCACGATCAACCGCGAACGCCAAGGTTCCTGGCACGCTCACCAGTCGGAGCACGAGGGCGAGTTCTTCAAGGTCCGCATCTTCAAGAACGGCAATGCCCACCTGTGGTTCACTCGAAAGGACCTGCTGAAAAAGGCAAACAAGATCCTGGGCGAGTGGTATGGCGAGGTCATCGGTGATGCGGAACAGGCGGAGGAGGACGTATTTGCAAAACGCAAGACGACACCGGCACGCCGATACGGCTTCTTCCCCTCACCTGAGGGCGTGGTGAGCGCGGTCATGAACATCGCACCGATCTACAAGCGTGAAGGCCATCCGCCCTTGCGTGTTCTGGAGCCGTCAGCCGGTACCGGTCATCTGGCCCGGCCCTGCGTGGACAAAGGGGCAAAGGTCGATTGTGTCGAGGTGCAGGCCGATCTGGCCGAAGGACTGCGGCAGGCTGGCATCTATGCCCGCGTCTACCATCAGGACTTCCTCAGCCTTCAGCCGTCCGTCACTGGCCTCTATGACCGGATTGTCATGAACCCTCCGTTCGACCTCGAGCGGGACATTGATCACGTCACTCACGCCCTGACGTTCCTCAAGGAAGACGGTTGCCTGATTGCCGTTATGTCGGCCGGCACCGAGTTCCGTGGCACGAAGAAGGCCACCGCGTTTCGCGAATTGATGGACGAGATGAATGGAAAGTGGCGTGACCTACCGGTCAACAGCTTTGGGGAGGTCGGGACGAACGTGAATACCTGCGTCGTCCGGGTCTATAAGGACGGACGTTCCCAAACCTGGTGGTGATCCTGTCGGTCTTATGAGGAGACCGACAGCCCACTCCCGGAAGGCGTCACCGTGCAGGAAGCGTGACACATCATGCAGCGCTTCAATCGCTTTCCCTGTCTGAGAGTTAAGATACTCCAAGGCGCCGATCCTGCGGGCACTGTTTGGATCAGCCCACCGGATGAACGACAGGGTGTCCAACTCCCGCGCTACCGGGATCAGATCGTCCAGTGACTTGTCCGTTAGGTGGCCGATCGCGATGCATGTATCCGTTCGCCAATGAGGGTGCCCCGCAGCTATTCCAGGAAAGCTTTCCGGGACATCCGCCAAGGCCAGTGGAAGCTCAATCAACTTAGTGGGGTGGGTTTTCATGACTGCCCAACCCTAGTAAGAAAGTTTGCACATTACAATCAGAAATATTATACCACTCGCCATGCACGCGAATTTTTGCACTATTGGGGAAATGAGAACACTGAGCGAAATAGTTGCCGAGCGACTGGACCAACTCGACTTGAGCCCGATCACTGCCGCGAGATCGGTTGGCCTGGGTCGGACCTACATTCGCGACATCGTTGCCGGCAACAAAAAGGACATCCGACGAGAGAAATTGCCTCAGGTTGCCGAGGCTCTGCGATTGGATCCGGAAGCCCTTGGAAGGGGAGAACTTGTGCCGATCGACGAAGCGACCGGATACCTGGCCGAAGACGGCCCCGGTCTCGACATGGAACTGCTGGCGGAAGCCCAAAAACTGGCCAAAGAGACCGTAGCCCGACACGGGCGACAGGTAACGGCGATGAAGTATTATAAGATCATGATGCTTCACTATGAGGCGCTGGATGACTTACGCACAAACAAGCTTCTAAAAGAAACCAGCGATTAACCAACCATATACACTTCACAAAAATTCACTAAAATCCCCTAAAAACTTGGGGGAGTCCACATCTTGCAATTTTCAGGTGCGCTCACCACAATACAGCCATGGATATGGCGACACAGCAGCGTATTGATGAAATCCTCGCAGAACCGGAAGATCATTCTTCTGACAAGAGCGAAGTAGCGGAGCTCGTAGACGGGCTGAGCGCACAAATGTTGGCGACCATTACTGCCCTGGATATCGTTGGCCACACCGATACGGAGGCATTTACCGTTGAGGAATGGGTTGCCTACTACGAGGCCTTGGTCCCCGGGCTGGTAGAACTCACGGTAAGCAAGCGTCGGTGGGAGGCGGGTTGGTATGGGTGCGACAACTAAGCTCCTGAACGACGGCACCTTTTTCACCGAAGACATTTGCGACCTTCAGCGTCACCTGTTTCAGACCTGGGATCTTACTGGCGGTTATATGGATGAGACGATCATTCAGCACCATAACGACCTGGTGCTGTTTGGAATGCCGGACGTCGAGCCGGTTCCGAAGTTTCTTCACATCGGCCGCACTTCCCTCGCCGGCCGCATCATTGGCGCCGGCTGGAGGCAGTCACTGAAAAACGAGAAGTTAGATGGCCTGACCGGGGACGCCTATCTGCAAGCCGCCCAAGGCGATCCGGTCCTGCAACAGGTCGAGTATGAAACCATCCGCAACGGCATCCGCTACAACCTCGCATATAAGCGGTTTGTTTTCAGGTGTCGGCTGCCGAGCGGCGTCCCTTTCCTGGTGACTTACTCTTCGGTCGATCGTCTAGACTTCTCAGCTCATCGGCCAACCAATCGAGAAAGTCCCGTCTTGGCTTCGCCCCGATCCACAACGTTGCCAAGTCGTATTTTGCTTGGGGCCGACGGTCGACCAATCGGAGAGCGCGCGGGAGCTGCACCGACACTTCAATGAGCGCGAACAGTCCGCGGCGTGCTTCATGGTCTTCCATGAAAATGTACAGCATTTCGGTATCCGGCCACTTCGCCCAGGCGATCGTCTGGACATAGTCGGACAAGAGTTTGCCGATCCCGCTCTTCTGCGCCTCCGGCGCGACCTTGAACTCGCCGCAGTAGACCAGGTTCCCACTCGTCTCTTCCATGAACCGCTGCGGACGTCCGCTGGAACAGACCAGACGCTCTTGGCTATTGTTGTGGTAGCGATCAATGGTTCTCGCTGAATATTCTGCCAGCGATTCCAATCCCAGAGGTTGATACCGGCTCGCTAGCGTTCCGACACACTGTCCATCCTGAAAGACCCCAACCCAAAATGCTTCTGACCGAAAGAATGAGTTCTGACTTGGACAGAAGAACGGCGAGATCACTCCACCCAGGGTCTCAATAGCTTCACGCAACTTTACGAAATCAGTTGAGTGTCGAAGTTGAAGCCCCCGAGTTTCCATTTGCCCCCGGTAGTAGTTTGAGACACGCCCCAGATCCTCGAAATGTTCGTGCATCCCCGTCACTCCTGATACCCGTCGACCACAACTCTAGCGTCCAGCTTTTGCAGTAAACAATCAAAAAATTGCAGAAGGTTGCGTGCCGATCAGGTGGCAAGAGCAGTTTCGATGGATCAGGCACACATCGATTCTCATCGCAAGGGATGTGTGTCGTCAACAGCAATGAAAGGTTTGATACCGATTCCTTGTGGAATGGTATGAAATTCGTTACGTCAAATCGCGCCGGGCTTGACCTGGTAACCCTCGCCCGGGATCACCCTCACCTCATAGGGCTTCAGGAATCCATTGCAGCGGATGTAGAACCCCTTGGCCGTGAAAAGCTCCCGAAACGATGAAACGCTGTCGCACGTGTATCCATGACGCTGCACGACCCTGGCAATGGTCAGTGAGACGGTTCTCATGACGTCGTCGCCGGCGATCAATGCGTCGTCCTCGATCGTCACCTCGGCAGCATAGGCCGATTGGGAAACGAAAAGAGCTGAAACCAGAAAGAGTGTACGGATGCCCATGCGCGGCATAGTCGTTCGAAGCGCGCTGATCTGTCAATAGGTAACAAACTAGGCGCAAGGCAGCGATTTCGGTAGTAAGCTTGGCACGACCGCGAGCACACCCCAAAAAACGGAGGCGTAACATGGCCCAGAAAATCAACTATTTCCGTCTGTTCATGGAGTATATGGGATACAACCAGAAGCAGGTTGCACAAGCCGGCAGCGACATAGGTCTGGGCAACAGGGTATCAGCATCGAAGCGCAAGTCTGGCGAGCTGGAGACGACCATGACGGATCGGCTGGCGATGTCAGCGGTCGCCGCTGGACTGAAACCCTGGTCCCCACGCTATCATCACCAGCTTGTCTTGATGAAGAGTATCTCTGAACTGATCGACGATCGCGTCGCGGATCAACTGGCTAGGGACCAGCGTCGATCGAACTCGTCCACTGATAGCTCGCCAACCTCGAAGGAAACGCAATCGAACCCATAGTGGACGATGCGCATTCGCGGTCGGCGCATGCGCGACGGCCAGTATTCCCACACCCAGAGATCCGCCCCGACGATACCGGAGATCAAGTCATAGGCCATGGGCTCGGCATTTCCGAACAGGCGGATCGAATCCTTACATGACGTCTTGATGCGCTCCAGGAACTTGATGCAGTCGACCTTGGTGTCGTTGATGGGAAGCCCGTTCCCGCCGGCGCCAACCCGATCCATATCTGGCGAGGCCAGCGTGCTGATCTGCGATCCTTCAATGAGATCACGCAGCCTCAGTGCAGCCTGGAACCGGATCATGGCGGTCGCCTGATCCTCTTCCAGCTCCTCGGAGTGAAGCCACCCCTTCTCGGCCATGTACTCAAGCGGCGCGCAGTTGGCGTTCACTTCAACGGCCGTCTTCTGAGTGACCTTTCGCAGGTCCCTGCCCCGGCCGCCGTAGCCTGGTTTCAGGTCTTGTGCTTCCTCAGTCTCTGGCTGCTGACGCCAGTTCTCGAACCCGTAGACGGTTGCCATCGTCCCGTAGAACTGCTGCCGGCGCGACTCCGGCTTCGGGTCGCGACCGTAGAAGGCGTTCATCGGCAGGATGCCACGGCGGCTTCCCTTGCGTGTGCGCTTACGGATTTTTCTGGCGAGTGCTTTCGGTCCGGCCATGTAACAGAGACTCCTATTTTCGGCCCATACAGCCGCTTGGAAGTAGGTGTTTCGAATGGCCAACTAAGCCATCGTCGAACGCCACAGGTTCACCGTTTGGCATCTCCAGATGCCAATCGCGGAAGCCGCCTTCGGAAATGTACAAACCGACACTAAGCGGGGTGATCCCGGTCTCCTCTTCAACGGCCTCAAAAACTGCCAGCGACGCCTTGGCGGTTTTCGGCGGTCGACCTTTGTAGAATGTTTGGCAATACATCACTGCCCCTCGTCCCAGATGTCTAACCATCAGAACTTGCTTGCAAGCTGAAGATTGAACAGGTCGTCACCGTACTGAAGCTGTCGCACTAGGCCGGCATCCATAAGCCCATTGATCGTATCGGTACTGGCGCCGCGGTCCTCGCCGAACTGGTCGAGCCGTTCGTCATCGCAATCGATCTCCTTGCCCTCGCTGAGAAGCAAATTGATCAGTTGCAGGTGATACTCGTCGAGCTCGATGTCCTCCGACTTTTTGGGAGGTTTGATTGCCTTGCGGTATTCTTCTCGCCAGTAGTCCCGCTCGGTCTCGGCAGTCTTCAGCTCATCGAGCCGGCCACGTGTAATGATGACGGGCCAGAGGGTATAAATCCAAACCAGAGAGGCAAAAAGTGCGTTCACTCGCATTGCCGGCGCTCCTGTTGCTTGCGGTCTGATTTTCCTGGCAGCCGTCGCCGTACTTCGAACTCCCAAATGTCTCGCATGGCGGCGATTGGGTGGAAGAGATAGTTGCCCGCCAGAAATAGCCGCCACAACATCCGGCCCCTGAAAGTCTTCTGCATCTTGGCGATCTGAACGTCAGACACGGCTTCGGCTCCTCATGTTCCAGTAATACCAAGCGATCTCGGCTCGTGTTGGTCCGCGCTCAATTGTCTTAAGCCAGCCGCTCACCCTAGTTAGCATCATCGTCTCGGCTCCTATTGTTTGCCTGTTAGTCGATGATGCCGATTTCGCGATCACAAACGTCGTCAGGACAGACAACGCCGTCGTTACGCCGGCACATTCCTACCGCGCAGGGCACACGGTGAAGCTGACAGACTTCACCCTGTTCAGCCGGGCAGGCCATGCATTCGCCTGCACCTCCGACAGCGCCCGTCTTGCAGCGCCGGTGTTCGGCCGCAACGAGGCTGTACATTCGCAGATCAACTCGTTTCATCATCGCCTTCGTCTCTCCATGTTACCGGATAAGCTCATCGGACAATGCTGGGGCTTCCGAAGTATTAACGTCCGGAAGAACTCCTCCACGGTCTGGCCGATTTCCGTAATAGTCCATGTAGAGAGAACGATCCTTCCCGGCTTTCGCGCTCGCAAAATATGTCTCTGCTTTCACGAAGCAGTGTTCTGAAGCTGTACGAGGATCCGGCCCCTCGCCGACGAAACTCGGATTGGAGCATTTGATATCGGAGTCAGTGTACCCGGGGACCCGCAATTCGCACCTCCATAGAACCGGCTTCCCTCTAAGGTGCGGCGATCCGCCAAAAGGGAATCTTGTCCGCGACAAGCTCAAAGAGCCCCATCGCGCGAGAAGCTCCAGCAGGTCGTCGAGCGCCATGTTCTGCTCAGTCCTCGGCGTTCCGCTGGCGATAGGCGTTGGAGCGGGCGAACGTGCGGTAACCTGAGATGGTTGCACATTCCTGCCACCCTTATCGACGGGTCCGGGTTTCATGACTTCTCTCCCTTCTTCTGTTGGGGACCAAGCGACAGGACCCGGTTCGGAAGCGACTTGAGGAAACCACCGTCAATCGTGTTGCCGCCATCATCGGTCCGGGCTGCCACAAGTTCTTGATATTGCTGCTGCCGTTCGGCGTCGGTCATGGCGGAGCGATTGGAATACGGCGAGCGACCGACAACGCCGGCAACCTGTTTCTTGTTCAACCCCACTCTGCGGCCGATCTGCTGCTCGCTGAAACCGATCAGCCACAGGACCCAAACGACATAATGCACTTGGTCGCTGTGCGGCTGGCCGGACTGCCCCGGCCGGGTCTCATAGTTTGTCATGGCACGATTCATCGACGTCTCCGCTGCTCGACGATTACGCGTTTACCTGATCGTTTGTTCCTGATGATCGGACCGACGCAGCCCTGACGCTTGAACCAGTCCTGCACGAACTCGTGCAGCGGGTCCGCCGCTTCGGTCTCCACCTGACTATAGATGTGTGGATTCAGATTGTGAACCAGGATGCTACGAGCCGCAGTCTCTGCGGCGTCCGCGGACGGGAACAGTTTGCGATCGCCACCCTTTCTTGTGATCCACCGCCAGTCGTCGTTCAGGAAATAGCGGTAGACACCGATGAACATCTCGCCCACTGGCTGGCTCCGGAACTCTGGCAGGAAAATCTTGGTTGTCATGCTCTCGCCGATGTTCGTAGAGGCGAGTTCTCCGGCAGGCTGTCCAAAGCGCTGCGCCCAGGTAGCGGATCGCCACACAACCGGCCCGTGACCGATCGGCTATCCTTCGGAATTTCGGCGGCAAGCTTGATAAAGTCCGACTCCCGCTTCAATCGTGAGAGCATGCTCTCCGTGTTTCGAGCGGGCTTGTCCGATGGCGGCTTCGGGTTTTCACGACGCTCCCGGGCTCTCTCACGCTGCTTTCGGGCATAGTGGGCGTCCAGTGCCCGGCGAACGGTGCTGTACGTGCTGCCCAGGCGCTTCGCGATCTCGGTGTACGTCAGTCCTTCACGCTTCAGCGCACGCGCCTCTTTTACGGTTGCGGCATCCATCATGCTCCTCCCATTGGCAGTTCGTTTTCAGGTGATCCGGTCGCGTCCAGGAGGTCGCCGACATGCTTGGTCTCGACATCAGAAAAGCGGCTCTTGGCACCATCCCAATGGAGGAACTTGCGATCTCGCGCCGACATGAACCGATGCTTCAACCGGTACATCTCGATCCGATTCTCGGACAGGCGCTTCTCGCTCTGCCACTCGTCGTAAAGGCTGCCCTTCTTGACACGCGGCGGGTTCTTCTCCAGCCATTCCCGTCGGTTGAGCATTCCGAGAATGACATCGGCGTGCTCCTCGAGAGAACCGCCGTAGAAGTCCTCCATCTCCGGTTCCGGATGATCCTTTTCCCGAGCTATCTTGGTGAGCTGGCAAAGGACGACCACGACGCAATCGAGTTCCTTCGCCAGCGCTTTCAGGTCAAAGGCGTTTTCATAGGCCCGAGAAACCGCGTCCGTCTTCCACTTTGAGGCGCGGCCGAGTAGCTTGAGGTGGTCCACCCCAAGGATATCGAGGCCGAACTGACGCTTGTGGGCAATGGCCCTGGAGCGAAGTTGCCCCATTGTCATCTTGGGCGGAGCGATGATCGACATCCGTCGATCGCGCAACCTGTCCGCCAGTAGGTAAAGTTCCTGTTCCTGATCGGCGGATATCCCCGCAAAGATTTCCCGCGACGAAATGTTGGTGTGTTCTCGGAGCGATCGAGACATCAAGCTTCGATTGTCCATCTCGAGCTCGAACAACGTCGCCGCGGCGAACTGTGACGAATGAAGCATCTGCTGCATCAGAAACGCCGTCTTCCCGGAACCGGGCCCGCCACCGAGCAACACCAGCCAACCGGGCGCTAACGTGCCCATCAGATCTTGCAGACTGTGAAGACAGGGGTGGATACCCATCCCGCCGGCCTCGCCATCGGCGCGTGATTTCCGAGCCAACTCCCGGACCGAGATTTCCAGTGTGGTCTCATGCTCGATATCGCCATCGCGCACCAATTCAGCAGTGCGTTCCGACATCCGGTCGATCACCATCGCCGGATCCACGTCGGGCTTTTCAGCACTCTCAATCGCCTTCTTGCAAAGCTCGATAATTTTCGACCTCTGAGCGTTCTGCCGAAGGGCCGCTGCATAGTCCTCGAGGGGGATGTGGTCCTCTTTGTTGGCCGCATAGATCAGCGCGCTGATGAGAGGATCAGGCTCCCAATCGACAACGCCGTCGAGTTTGAATGCAACCGCCGGCCGGGTGATTGCCCTGCCCGCCATCGCCAGGTCACGGATCGCCAAATAGATGGCCCGGGTCTTCTCGTTCCGGAACGCCTCCAGAGAAAGCAACTGCTCGACACTCCAATACTCGTCGGGTGTCGTCATGATCGCACCGAGGACCAGTTGCTCGATATCTTTGGCGCCCTTGCTCACAGCGTCTCCTTCGTCGTGTTCCAAACATCCAGCCAGTCACCCGGCTCTGGCGCCGGAAACCGCTCCACATTTCCAACCCCGGCTTTCAAAGCCCGCTCTTCCAGGGCCGCCCCTGCGCTCTGCCCGGGCGGGTCGACCACCTCGCCGGTGAGTTTGTTGAACCGGTGCCGATCACCGTCCTCGTAGATCCACAGCCGATTGAGGCCATCAGGCAGGTCGAAGTTGCGCATCCCGCTTGTCGACAAGAGGCACCAGACCGAATGTTCCCAGCCATTCAGGAGCCCCGCTGCGAGGCCTGTCTCGACGCCCTCACAGACAATCAGAGGGTCGGACAGCGGGCCGAGCCTGACGGCACCGCCGGCGGCCGGGCCGAAGCCAAGCTTGGCGCTCTCCTGCTTCTCTTCGTTGAGCCGTGCTTTTCCGCCGGTCGCTGGATCCAGGAATATCTGCCACACGGCAATGAGTGACCGGTCCTTCGCCTGGACGCCGCAAATGACAGCAGGGAAATAGCGGGCGGCCGGTCCGTAGTCGGAGGTGTACCGAAGATGTGGGTGAAACCTCAGACTTCGCGGCAGCTCTGGCAGATAGCGTTCGTCGATGCCTCGTCCACGAAAGTACGTCTCCGCCAGCGTTCCCCTGATCGGCTGTGTCCCCTTCCAGATGCGCTTGGCCAATTCGGTCCGCCTTTGCAGCGACACGGTATGATCGGCTTCGTTCTGCTCCCGACGCTGTTCCGCCTTCCGTCGTGCCTCGGCCCACTGTCGCTTTTCATCCTCGGTGGGTGGTCGATCGTCGATGTTGAGATACTTACGCTTGGCGAGTTTGACGGCGTCGCCGTGGCTGCTGCAGCCAAAGTTCACTTCGATCAGATGAACCAGGTTGCCGCCCTGCGCGTCGGGACGCTGCCCCTGCCAGAAGCCCACCAAACCAACCTTGTGGCCGCGGATGACCACAGAGCACTCGCCGTGGCAGTCACCGTACAGACGGGTCCCCTTCTGTTTGACGTTCATCAGACAATCGTTGGCGATGGTCTCGGCTTGATCGTTTAGGCGTTGGACGATCTCTTTGTACGGGATCTGGTCTCTGCTCACAGCGCCAGCTCCTTCTGCTGATACGCTCGCCCTTTGTCGAAGGCATAGGCCGGCTCAAATTCCATGCGCATGTAATCGAGCATGCAGAGCGCCTCGGCCTCGTCGTCGCTCTCGTAGCTCCAGCCGTTTCGTTCGCAATAAATCCGGGCTTCGCTCTTGAAGAACTCGGATACACGTTTGGTCCTCCGGTGCGGCTGTTCTGGATAGTCGACCTTCGGCGCCCGGACCGACTTATGGGTCTTGGAGCGCCACGTCTGGATCGGAATGATGATGGGTTCCCGGCAGCCCAGAGAGTAACAAATGGTGTGGGCGATACCGTACCAAGCGGCAGACAGCGCCACCTGGTTGCCATCCACGTGCATCTTTCCGTCCTTGCCCTCATGAGGAACAACCATCAGCTGCTCGATGCCGAGCAATGGGTCCGGCAGCGACTTCAGCAGCGTGGTCAGGCACTTTGCGAACTCGGCATAAGCAAGGCCATAGACCGACGCCTTGAACTTCCACGTCCCATGACGGAGTTCGTCGCCACCGATCAGACAAGCCGCAAATCCCATCATGCGGCCGGGATCGAGAGTTGCGAAGGAGCCGGGATCGCCGGAGTGAATGCTCATGGCTGATCCTCGAACTTGTCGAGTTGGTTCCCGAATGCGTCCCACCCTGGCCGGCGCTGCCGGGCGAAAACATCGGCCCGGCGCGCTTGCGGCATGAGCCGGTCACACATCTCATAGAACTCTTCGGGCTTGCGGCTGTGTTCGCGTGCAAGCCCGTCGAAGATGGTCTGCGGAGCGAAGTTCTGCTTCGGATTACCGACCTTGCCGATCAGGATCAGTTCGCCAGTCGTGCGTACGCGGTAGCCAGGGCCCATCCGGACCTTGCCGTTGACCGTCGTCTTTCTCCAAAGCATGAAGCTGGTGTAGATGAAGCCCCAGTGGCGGAGGCAATCCATCGCGAAATCAAGCTTCGGCGCGACGGTCCAGAGCAACAAGAGGCATCCTGTTGAGGCCAGATCGGCCACGGGCATGGCGAGGATTTCCTCGTCGCTCATGCAGTCATAGTGGGCCTGGGCGGATTTGCCGTATCCCTTCTCCGAGCGCATCACTTCCGTCCATGCCGGATCGATCACGATCAGCTCGTAAAACAGAGGTCGAAGTGGGTGAAAAAACCAGTTGTGATGGCGGGGGGGCGATCCGGAAGTCACCATCGTCCCCCCGCGCTGTCGACCGCTTGGATCACGGCGGGCCGGTCCGCCTTCATCTCGGCACCCTCATGCCTCGCGGCAACGGACCGAGAGACCCCTACATGGTCCAAGTCGATCGACATCTTCAAAGCTTTCCTCGTCAAGCTTCTCGAAAAAGGTCGGCAGGCTGAGCCGGAATTGCGAGGCAGGCCATCAAAAATCGCGCCCCCCGCCTCTGCGCTCCGAGCGCATCCCAGCTTTTGCTTAGCCACCACGCCCGCCGCTGCGGTGGTAAAAGGCGGGCGCTTAGCTCGTTTGGGTCAGGGCGCTCTCGCCCCACCAAGTTTCGACCTGCCGACCGTCGCCGGCGAGATACCGAACGTAGTAAAGGTTCTCCTGGTGGGCATATTCAGCTCGGCCGACGACCTCACCGGCCTCGTCGGAATGCTTCATTTTGACGTCCTGCCCAATGGAAAACGCAAATTCATTGTCCATGCGAAGATCCTTTCGCTTAGGTTTCGTGGTGACGCCCGGTCAGGCGTCGTCTTTCTGGTCATCGCCGTTGACGGCGCTGTCCAGATCCTTGTTGACGTCCTCGGTTCCTTGGTTGAAGCCCTTCTGCCAGGCCTGGCCTTGGGGAGTGGTCGGATCATACGGAGGCTGGTTTTCCTTACGCAGCATCCCGGCCGCATGGCCTTCCTGGTAAGCCCTATCTTCCGCCGGAGTTCGATCTTCATCAAACATCTCAGTCTGCCGCCCGAGCTGGTGTCCGAAGAGCTTGGCTATCCAGATGCGCCGCTCGTGCTCCGCAATGATCACACTGACGTCTTTGTCCTGCAGCGACTTCGCAAACTTGAAATCGTTTTTGGTAAAGCCGAGCCCCTGCATACGACTGTAGAGGGCAGATAGGTCTCCCTGTCTGCTGGCTATGTCGGAATCTGCATTCCGGACCTCAGCGAATGCCCGCATGAATTGCTGCCGGCGATACTGCTCCTGTTCGGACAGTTGATTGTGATCGGCGGTTCCATTCGCCTGCTTTGCCATGGGGGTGGCCTCCTCAGTTGTGGTGGTCTCTCAGGTCCTGCGCCTTCTCAAGCAGCCAGGTCCCGCATTCGCTTTGAAACACGCCTGATGCGATCAGCTTCTTCCCCACCCACGTCAGCGTCGAGGAGATCCAGCCGGCGTTCGATCGCAGCAAGGCGGTCCGCCATCGCAGCCATATCGTCGACCTCTCGTTGCCGACGCTCGATTTCCGAGAGCCGGGCCTCGATGACGAATTGTTGGTGGTCCTCACGTTCCCTCCTGGCCGCTTGTTCAGCGGCAACCGCATCGCGGATCGTATCCACCACATCGGCCTGTGGTCGTTTGATCCGCCTGTACAACAGGTCTCTCAGGGTCGTTTCGGAGATGCGTTCGGCGAGAACAGCGCTGATTTTTCGAGCAGCCGAGCGGATCATCCGCTTGCCGCCAGACGGTTCATCGGCACCGAGAAAACGTATGGCGCCTTCCATTTCAGCGATGATGGCCTCGGAGCGCGACATTTGCACCTCGTGACACGAGATTTACATCATCTGTAATTCCTGCCGGTCTATGCTCCGATGCATAGGAAAGGAGGAGTTACAGAACCCAACTCAAACTCTTCGGACATATCGGGCGGCGGATGATGGTGGTGCTGACGCTGTCCGCCCGACGGTCCAGACGAACTATCGTTGATCCGATTTCCTGCGTTTGCCCCGATTGGTCTTTCGGCGCTTCTGGGAAGGATCTTCGATGTTGATAAAATCGTATGGCGTGAGCGGTCGGTCGCGTTCTCCAGACGCAACAAGCTGCTCCGAGGCATCGATAACAGATTTCCAGTTGTCCTGTGGGATGATGCCCCGCTCGGACCAACCTTGAACAGTGCTTCGCGGCTTTCCGAGTGCACGCGCCGTTTTGGCGATGCTACCGAAGTGCTCGATCACATGTTCTGCAGGCGTCATTCTCGACGTCTCCTTCTCGGTTCACCAGGCTCGAGGTCCCGGTGTCAGGCAACGTGATAACGCATATCACGTTATTCTGTCAACGTGGATTACGTCATGCGACGTGAATAAAATTGAGCCGATGACCAAAACAAACATAAACATCCCGCAAACCGTGCGTCGGTTGCGTGAGCGCGCCGGCCTTAGCCGTGAAGCTCTGGCGAAGGCCACAGGCTTCAAAACTGGCTCCGGATTTCAACGCTACGAAGATGAAAACGTGTACCCAGGCGGCTATTTGAAGCGCGACCTGGTTGCACAACTCGAGAATGCCTTGGTCGGAAAGGGCGAACCGCCGATCAGTACCGGTGAGATTTGGGCTCTGGCGGGCCCGGAGTTCCAGCCACGCATGAACGAAACAAGCGCCCGTCCCTTCGACCCATCGCTGAGGCAGCGCGTCGCGGCAACCGGCGAGCGACTTTCGTTCATTCGCGAGTACTTCAGCCTCTCGATCGCGGAGTTCGCCAACTCGATCCACGTTCAACCGGGCGAATACGCCAAGTGGGAGACCGGCGAAGACGCGCTTCCTGAATACGAAGCCGTTACAATCTACGAGGTCTACGGTGTCTCGCTGGATTTCCTATATGCTGGAAAAGCGCGCGCACTGGACAACGATCTCTTCAGGGCGTGGACCTCCATGCCGCGAAAGAGCACCCGAACCGCCTGATATCAGACCGGGTTTTCCGCAGTTTCCCCGGTTTCCACACGAGCGCACACGGCCGCGATTTTTTTAAAACCGAATCAGTCTTTCCGACTCGAGAGGGAATCCAACAACAGAACCTCTATGGGGTGATTCGTTTCACCCTTGGCAACCTCTTTCCCATCCAATCGGCTTTTGAAACCGGCTCAGACCTCGTATCCACCTAAGCCCCCCCCAAACCCCCCAGGAAAACCCTGGAAGGCGCGGGAAGCCAAGGCACCCTTGAAACTCGGACGAGCCTCTGTAGAGCGCACCGCGAAGCCTCTCGGTCCCTCGCAGACCTCTGTTTCCGGTAGCGCCGTAGGTCTTTCGCCCCCGCGCCTGCGGCCCTGATACCGGTGGCAAATCGCCGTCGGCCGCATCGGTCGATATTCGTTGCACGAAAATGAGCTTCAACGCAATCCGCGTTATTTTTTTTCGCACTCGCTTGCTTTCAACGCGAAAAACGTTAATTATCGTGCTCGTTTTTGCGAGGCCACGATGCACCACCACTCCCTACTCGCCGACGAAGATGCCGACCGAGCTGCACCGCTGATCCGCCGATGGATGGGCGGCGAAACGTTGCCGGAAACGGATGCGGCGTTCGTTCGAGCCGCGCTTACCGACCTGACCGTTCGAAGCATGCGAGCCCCCAACGATGAACAACCCCAACGTCATTCGCGGCGAGGTCGCGTTGGCGATCTTCCGTGCGTTCAGCAGGGAACACGATCCGGATCGGGCTCGGCAACGGTTTGATCCGCCTGAAGCCAGCGGTTCGAGACGCGTACCTGATGGAGGCAGATGCGGCCATCGAGACTTACCAACGGCTTACCAACACGAGGAGCCACCGATGAAGATCATCCACCTGCATGCCGAGGACTACAAGCGCCTTTCGGTTGTCGACATCGAGCCGGACGGATCGGTTGTCGAAATCTCGGGGCGCAATGGCCAGGGCAAGACCTCGGTGCTTGATTGCATCTGGGCCGCCCTTGCCGGCGCGGAGGCCATCGCGCAGAAGCCAATCCGCGAAGGGTCTGAAAAGGCATCCATCCGCCTGGACCTCGGCGAGTACGTCGTCGAGCGCCGCTTTTGGGAGAAGGATGGCCAGCCGAAGACGTCCATCACCGTCTCGAACCCAGATGGCGCCCGGTACACGTCGCCGCAAACACTTCTCGACGGGCTGATGGGCAAGCTGTCGTTCGATCCCCTCGCCTTTGCTCGCATGAAGCCCCGCGACCAGGCGGAACAGCTGCGCGCGCTCGTTCCTGACTTCGACTTCAAAGCGATGGAAGCCGCCAACAAGGCGGACTTCGACGCCCGCACGGCGGTCAATCGGGACGCGCTCAAACTCAGCAATGAAATGGAGCGTCTGGCCGACGACGTCGAAGTGCCCGATGACGTGCCCGACCGAGACGCACTCGACGAGGAGTTTCGGCAAGCCACTCTCCGCAACGGTGACGCGGAGCGACAGCATCTCGAAATCCAGAACCGGGAGTCTCGCATTCGGGAGAAATCCGCCCGCGTGGAAGAAACCGAGCGGGAGATCTCCGACCTCAAGAGCCAGATCGCAATACGCGAAGAGCGCCTGACACAGCTTGGCGACGAAATCTCCGCTCTTCAGGACGAGTTGGTCCACTTCGGTCCGCCCATCGAGAAGATCGACCTGCGTTCTTTCGACGAGCGCATGGAGCAGGCGCGTCGGTATGAAGGTGTCCTTCGCCAGCGCGAACGACGAGCTGAAGTCCAAAGAGAGCTGAAGGAAGCCAAGGCAGAATCCGATCAGCTTACCGCCGCAATGGCCGCGCGGAAGGCGGATGCCCGCGAAGCCGTCGCCAAGGCCAACCTACCGATCGACGGCATGGAGTTGAACGAGGATGGCCTGCAGGTCGGCGGGCATCCCTTCGCCCAACTGAGTGACGCAGAGCAGCTGCAGATTTCGATTGCGGTTGCTGCACAGCTCAATCCGAAACTTCGCATCATCCGCGTTCGTGACGGCTCGCTGCTCGACAGCGCCTCTATGGCCGCACTCCACCGCTATGCCGACGAGCACAATGTTCAGGTCTGGATTGAGCGCGTCAGTGACGGCGCGGGCCCAGGCATCGTCATTGAGGACGGAACTGTCGCCTGTATCCAGGAGGCCGCGGAATGATCGACGAGGATCCGTTCAACCTGAATCAACCAACTTCAGCTCCCAAGGCGACCGCTGAGGCGACCGCCGTGGCGCCGGCTCAGTCTCCCACCCCTTCCGATGAGCCGGCGCCACTAGAGCTTGGTATCTACTTCGGCCTGGATGACCGCATCTATCATGCTGACCCGGGCCTTGGTTCCACGTCGATCGTTGACCTCGCCAAGGAACCACCGAAGTGGCAGTACCAGCGTTTGCGACCACAAAGCGAGGTTCGCACAGAGCCCATGAAATGGGGTAGCGCGTTCCACTGCCGCGTGCTGGAAGGCAAAGCAGCATTTGATCATCGTTATGCCCGAGCGCCCACGCCGAAGGACTATCCCGGCTGTCTCAACACCACCGAGGATATCAAGGAGTTCCTGCGCCAGTACGGCCAGAAGCTGACCGGACGTAAGTCCGAACTGATGGAACGCGCCGCGCAGCTCGACGATTGCCCGCCCTTCTTCGACAACATTCTAGCGGCCTGGTGGGCGGAACGCCCTGACTACGAGGAACTAAACGCGCAGCAGATGCGGGAGGTTGAGGACGCAGTTGCCAACATGCAGCGCGACCCAACCCTCAACGCCGTAATGCAGGCTGGCACCCTGATGCACGGTGCTGCTGAGCTGTCGATCATCTACGAGGTCGACGGCGTCAGACGAAAGGCGCGGATCGACTACGCCCTGCCCCCGACGCCACAGCGAGAGCCGTCGCTTTTTGTTGACCTCAAATCCTTCACCACCTTCCGGCGGGGTACGCTGGAACATGCGGCGATCGCCACGGTCTACGAGAAGGTCATGGACGTGCAGGCCGCTTGGTATCTGCAAGCGATCGAGCCAGCCCGCGAACTGATGGAGCAGGGAAAGGTCTTCGGCGATGCGCCGCAGGACGACTTCCTGGAACGCTTCCTCAATGCACCGGACTTCACTTGGGTATGGATCATGCTCCGGCGCGATATCGGCATGGTGCCGGTGCTGCTGTCTGTGCCGCGAGACAGCCCGATCATCAAGGACGCCAACGCCATCATCGAGCGAGCGCTGTTGGACTTCCAGAGCTACGCCGACCGGTGGGGCATGGACCAACTCTGGACCCCGCCGCCGCAGACGCCACGCCTCCTGCAGCCGACCGACTTCCCATCCTACAACCGAGGAATCCTCCATGAGCAACCAGAAGACCGCTGAGCGACGCCAGGCAACCGCAGCTCCCAAAGTCGACCTTGGCGAGTTGGTCGAAAGTCACAAGAGCGAGTTGGAACCTCTGGTCCTGGAAAATGGCAAGAGCGTGCACAAGCTCATGTCGACGTTCTGGATCGCCGTGCAGGAGTCTCCAAAGCTCCGAGAATGCACTCCGGAATCGATCCTGAAGGAGCTGAAAAAGTGCGCCCGTGATGGCCTTGTGCCCGATGCCAAAGAGGCGGTCATCCTTCCTTACTGGAACGGAGATATCGGTGCCCACGAGGCCAACTACCAGCCAATGGTGTACGGCGTCATCAAGCGGGTGAAAGAGTTGGGTGGCGTCTATAGCATCACCTGCCAGTGCGCCTATGAGAACGACACGTTCGAGTACAGACCATCCGAACTGGAAGCGATCAACCACGAGGTTCCATTCAATCAACCGCGTGGCAATGTCGTTCTGGCTTATGTGATCTTTCGTGACCAAAACAAGGATGTCATCGGTCACGAGGTCGTCCCGCTGGAAGAACTACTGAAAGCGCGCAACCAGTCGAAGAGTCCAAACAGTCCTGCCTGGGACAAGTGGACCACCGAGATGTACCGGAAGGTCGCGCTTCGCCGCGGCTCCAAATACATCACGCTCGACAACGATAAGATCCGTGAGTTGATTGAGCGCACAGACTCGATGTTCGAGTTCAGCCAGCAATCGACTGAGCCACAACGTGCCGACCCGTTTAGCGGCACTACCCTCGAGCTGCGGGCGGAAACCGAGCCCACTCCATCCGGAACTCAATCTGGCGGAAACCAGGGCGTCAAGAAACCAGCTGAGGGAAAAGCCGACAATAAGCCGAAACAGGCAGAACCCAAACCCTGGGAAATCAAGGTCAACGAGTCCGACGTCCCGGACACCGTGCAGTTCGTGAGTAAGATCGTTGAATTGGTCTTCGACGACAAACAGACGCCGCCTGAGCGCCAGAAGGTGATGGCCGGAATGGCCGCCAACTGGAGCGAGGACACACCGGACTACCTGAAGCCGCTCTACAAGCACATCGTCGACTTCTGCAACAACGCCCTGAAAGGCATCGCCGACAAACAGAAGTGGGACGTCCCGTTCAAGGCCAACCTCCAGAAGATCAGCAAGCTGCTCGGTGAAGACTTCCTCGAGCAAACGCCGCTGGCGGAGTGAGCCCATGAAAGTCCGCGTTATCGACTTCGAGACCACCCAGGACGACGAGACGCGCGAAGAGTTCGTCTGTGAGTTGGGCTTCTCCGACTACTACGTCGACGAGGCGGTGGTCATTGCACCGGCTTCCGCACTCGTCGACCCGAACCGCAAAATCTCGCCGGTTTCCTCGGGTGTCCATCACATCACCACGGACATGGTCGTGGGGCAGCTACCGCTCGAGGAGGTTGGACCCACACTGCTTCGAGATATGAACGACGGCGATCTCTTCGCTGCGCATCGTATCGAGTATGAGCGCAGGTTCTTCGACGGAGGCGGCCACAAGTGGCTGTGCACCCACAGGTGCGCGTACGACCTCTATCCCGACGCACCGAGTCATGCCCTGCAGGCGCTTCGGTATTACCTTTGCCTCGAGGCGGAGGGCATGGACTCAGCTGAAGCGTTGCCGGCACACCGCGCCGGTCCTGACGCTTACGTCGCCGCCTGGCTGCTGGCCACGATCCTCAAGCACACCGCCGACGGTATTCCCGGCCTTCTCGCAACCAGCAATCGCCCGATCCTTCTCCGCAAAATGCAGTTTGGCAACAAGTACTGGGGTCGGCCCTTCGAGGAAGTCGACACGGGCTATCTCGAGTTCGTGATTGGCCTGACAGACATCTCGGACGACCTGCGGCACACCTGCAAACATCACCTGGCCCGGCGGCGTCAGGAACACAAAAATCCTTTCGGCGTTTGACCCAATGGCCAGCCGCATCCAACGCCCCTCGACCGCCTTCAGTCTGGATCCGTCAGACAAGAGCCAGAAGCGGCTCCTGGACGATCCACACCTGGTGTTCATTCGGAAGCTGCCGAGCATCATCTCAGGCGCTTACGGGTGCGAGGCATGCCATCTGCGTGCGGGCAGCCCGATTTATCGCAAGAAACGCACTGGCCTGCGTCAGAAACCGGATGACAGCTGGACCCTCCCCATGACGCCGGAGGAGCACCGCGCTCAGCACGCCATGAACGAGCTGGAGTTCTATCGCCAGCACGGCATCGAAGACCCGTTTGCCCTTTGCCTGAAGCTCTACGAAGCCACGCGGGACTTCGAAGCCGGCAAGCTCATCATCATCACCAGTTTGAAATCACGAGGCATCGCATGGAACCGGTAGAATACCCGCTGACGTGGCCTGACAACATGCCGCGCACAAGCAATCCGGGATCGTCACGGTTCAAGGCATCGCTCAAAGCCGCGTTGACTAACGTTCGGGATTCGCTGCGCAGGTTTTCGGTCGACACCGGACGCAAGCTGCAGAACGTCATCATTTCCAGTAACGTCACACTGGGCGAAGAAAACCCGAAGGATGCCGGCGTAGCCGTTTGGTTCGTCTGGGATGGGCGCCAAGTCTGCTTTGCCGTCGATCGGTACCAGAAGGTCTCGGACAACCTCCAAGCCATCCACCACATCATTGAGGCCCGTCGCACCGAGATGCGCCACGGCGGCATCAATATCGTGCGGGCGACGTTCACCGGATTTCAGGCACTTCCGGCCCCACACGGTGGCGGCCCCAGTAGCAGGTGGCGGTTTGTTCTCGGCTTCGACAACAACGCGCAGGTGACGCCGGACCAGATTGAACGGCAATACCGAAAGCTCTCCAAAACGCGACATCCAGACAGTCCGACCGGCTCGACCGGCATGATGGCCGAGTTGAACGTCGCCAAGGAAGAGGCGCTGCGCGAGATCGGGAGTGCCAACTGATGGACAAGGAGATCGACGAGGCGCTGAACTACGTCGCGAACGAAATCGACATCAGTCTGGATGAGACCGACCGCAAGGAACTCGGCCGCGTCAAATCTCTTCTATGGCGTTTGATGCGGCTCGAAACCGCCAAGGCCGTGGAACCAGCCAAGCTCTACGGACTGGATCACGTCACGACCTACCTGACGAAAGACCACAGCGTTGTCAGGCTGACGTTTCAGCTCGCCAGTGGCCGGTGGCGCGGCGAAGCAGCCCGCCCCGACGGCACCGTCATTTCAGCGCTGTGGGCGTCTGACGGCTCGTGCAGCGTATCCGACGATCGGCTCGGCATAATCCTACCGATGGCGGTCATCCCGTACATGACAGACGAGGGAGCGAACTGATGCCCGTCACAAATCAGGACCGCAACCGTATCCGCCGTCTTCACCGAAGGCTCGACGCTGAGTTGCGGGAGAAGCTGCGGGAAACATACGCCAACGCCCCTCCAAACGAGCCCGTCGCACCTCCAAACGTAATCGTCGCCCAAAACGTATTGCGGATCGCGATGGAAGTCGTGATCGACGAAAGTACTCCCTTCGACCTGAGCTTTTGCGGAGAGCTTGCGATCCGACTGGCGACATACGCAATCAGCGCCGCACCGATCGAGGATCAAGCCCGCCTGGTGGAGTCGGTTCAAAAGAGTCTTCCCGCCGCTCTGGAGCGATACGTCCGGGAAGGTTTCGCCTTGCGGACCGACTGGGTGCATCCCGGTTCCGATCAACCATCCCCCAACGTACCCGACAAGAAGGACATCGACTGATGCCCCGACGAGCCAGAACTCACGCGACACTCAATAACTGGACGCCCAAGCGGGCCCACACTTTCTCTGTGCGTAGACTCGAGCGGATCAATCACGCTCTGGAGGAGATCGCCTACACCTATGGCGACGTCGACAACAGCATTGTCGTGTCCTGCGATGAGATCGTCACCAACATCAAAGACCTGAAGGCACAAATTGACGAGGCCCTCCAAGAAGAGAGGAGCCTGTGATGACCAATGTCGAAAGGGATCTCCTACGCCAATTCGCTGAGGACGCATTTGAGGTTTTCAATTGGGCTCGGCGCGAAGGCTTCAAGCGCGACAAACAGATTGACGAAGTTGCTAAGGCCTTCACGAAGCGACTGCAGAACACCCTCCTGTTGGAGGAGGTCAACAGCCCAGAGGTCCTCGTGCAGGTTTCCGAGGCGACAGGACTCTCTGTCCCGCAGATCCGGCAAACGAAGCTGCGGGACCTGATCGCCCTTCTCGAGAATTCGACCGATGGCTGACAACACCAAAATCGGCTGGGCCACGCATACCTGGAACCCTATTGCCGGGTGCGATGTGGTTTCTCCGGGCTGCACCAATTGCTACGCGATGCGGCGAGCTGCCCCTCGCCTATCGGCAAACCCAGCAACCCCGCAATACCACGGCACCGTCGAGAAGACGAAAGCCGGCTACGTCTGGACGGGAAAGATCGGCATTGCGGGTGATGCGGTTTGGCGCAAGCCTTTCACCTGGCGAAAGCCGGCGATGATCTTCGCAAATTCGACCAGCGACTTGGGTCACCCAAACGTGCCAGAGTACGTTGTCGATCGAGTGTTCCAGACTGCCGCATGGACACCACGGCACATCTATCAAATCCTGACCAAACGGCCGTTGGAGATCGTCGGGTATCTTGAAGCACGGCGGAACGGTGATCCCTGGTCGGAAGCCGCGGACGAGCTCGCCAACCTCCTTGAGTTACAGGACCATCCGTGGGTTCTCGAGCCTCGTAACTTGCCGTTGCGCAATATCTGGCTCGGCTGTTCCGTTGAAGACCAGAAGCGAGCCGACGAGCGCCGAGAGCCCATGCGTCGGCTCGCTGAGGCCGGCTGGCTTACCTGGGTCTCCTATGAACCCGCGCTGGGTCCGGTCGACTGGTCAGGCTGGGAGTTCCTACGCTGGCTTGTCGCCGGCGGCGAGAGCGGCCCACGCGCTCGCCCTGAGGATCACACCTGGTATCGATCAACCCTCGAATGGTGCCGCGGGACTGACACCCGCTTTTTCATGAAGCAGATCCAGTCACCGAACAAGCCAGGCCAGGTGTGGACCCACAAAGAGTCGTTCCCGGCTGATCTGCAGGTTCAGGAATACCCCGTCCTCCTGAGGGAAGCGGCATGATCCACACAAACCGCCCTTTGGCCGAAGAAATCGGCTGGAAACTCGAACGTCTTCGCCAGATTTTCGAGCAGGCATGGTGTACGTCCTTTGACGGGTTCAGTGTCCTTGGGCCCCGCACTTTGGTCTTCCACGCTCACCCCTTCGGCAAAGGCTACGCGGCCGATGTACGCCTTCCTTTCCCAGTACCTGGTGAAGCTTGTTTTCAGATAGCGAAGACCTGGCTCAAATCGCCCGATCTCTACGCCGGCTTGGAGCCGAACTTCACCGGGAACAAAAGACGCGGTTGGAGCGTGGCAGCTTCGCGTACGAATGATGCGCTGATCGTCACCCCGATCTGGCTGCTATGGGAGATCCGCCCATGATCCGGCCCGTTCGTCTCCAGCTCTCCCGAAGGCGCGGCTTCAACCTGCAGCGACACAGCCTGTCCCAGAATGGCTTGCACGCGATCAACTGCGCACGGCCGACGAAATGGAGCAATCCCTTCTCGATCCAGCACTGCATGAAAATCTTCGAAGGGACCGATGAAGCCTCGGCCCGGGTTAAGGCCGTTCATCTTCACAAGGATTGGCTCGCTGGACTTCTCGACGAGGCGACGCTGTTCCCCCGCCCCACAATCGAGGAGATCCGCGAAGCGCTGAAAGGCCACAACCTAGCCTGTTGGTGCCGCCTCGATCAGCGCTGTCATACCGACGTCCTCATGAAAATCGCCAACCCGGAACTGGAGATCGACCACGCATGAACAATATGGCCTTTGATTTCCCGGAGACGTCGGTCCAGGTCGACCAGAGGGACTTGATCATCGACTGCTTTTGCGGCGGTGGCGGCGCGTCCCTGGGGATCAAGCGCGCAACAGGCCGATCACCTGACTATGCCATCAACCACGACGGCGCTGCGCTGGCGATGCACCTCGCCAATCATCCCGAAACCGAACACATCAACAGCAACATCAACAAGATCGACCCGATGGTCATCATCGGCCGCCGGCGTGTTGGATTGCTGTGGTCGTCACCCGACTGCAAGCACTTCAGCAAGGCCAAGGGCTCCAAGCCGGTCAAGCGGGAGATACGGGACCTCGCATGGAATTTCATTCTGTGGGGAAAGCGGGCCCGTCCGAAGGTCATGTTCCTGGAGAATGTCGAGGAATTCCTCGACTGGGGGCCACTGATCAAGCGCAAGGGCCGTTGGTTTCCAGACCCGGATCGTAAGGGCGAGACCTTTCGGCTGTGGCTGCGAGAGCTGAGGCGCATCGGCTACAGGGTCGAGTGGCGCCTTCGCCGAGCCTGCGACTTCAGCGACCCGACGATTCGTCGCAGGCTGATCCTGATCGCCCGTTGCGACGGGCAACCCATCGTCTGGCCCATGGCAACCCACGCCGCTCCGAAGTCCCCGGCTGTCATCAAAGGCCTCTTGCCCGCCTACCGGACGGCCGCCGAGTGCATCGACTGGTCGCTGCCATGCCCGTCGATCTTCGAAACCCGGGAGGAGATCCGGGAGAAACATGGCCTGATCGTAAAACGGCCGCTGGTCGACAATACCCTGAAACGGATTGCCACTGGCGTCTACCGATATGTGATCAACGCCCAGACGCCATTTATCGTAACCTGCAACCACGGTGGCGACTGGTTCCGCGGACAGGACATCAACGATCCGTTCCTGACCCTCACAGCCTCCAGAGACGCGCACGGGCTTGTGACGCCATACCTGCTGCCACGCTACCAGGAGAAGGAAGGACACGACCCGCGCCTCCATTCCGTAGACGAGCCGGTCAAGACCATCATCGCCGGCGGCAACGTCCCGGGCTCGCTCATCACGCCGATCCTGTCGGCCGCTCAGCACGGCGGCACCACCCGCGACGTCAGGACCCCACATCATACGATCACCGCCAGCTCCAAGGATCAGAACCAGCTGATTACCCCGACGCTGATGCAGGCCAACCACATCCAGCGCGATTTCGGTAAGAGCATTGGTCATGATGTCAACGAGCCGATCAGCACCATCACTGCCGGCGGAGGCGGACACGCTGCCCTGGTTGCCACCTTCATGGCGCAACACAACACCGGGATGGTCGGGCACAGCCCCGACAAACCGCTTTCAACGATCACCCAGCGCGGAACTCAGCAGGCCGTAATCTCAACGCACATGATGTCGTTGAAGGGCACTGACCGCCGTGACAGCGCCATGACCGAACCAGCGCCCACTATCTGCGCCGGCGGCACCCACGCGGCCATGGTGTCGGCCTTCATGGTCAAATACTACGGCACCGGTGAGAACGCGTCGGCGCTGGACACTCCGATGCACTCCATCACCAGTCGCGACCGCTTCGCTCTTGTGATGGTGACGATCAACGGCATCGACTACGTGATCGTGGACATTGGCATGCGCATGCTGACGCCACGCGAGCTGTTCCGCTGCCAGGGCTTCCCCGAGTCTTACAACATCACCCCGAAGTATCGCGGCAAGACCATCACCAAGCAGGTCCAGGTGAGCTGCTGCGGCAACTCTGTCCCGCCCGGCCTGGTTGCCGCCCATGTCGCGGCCAACTCCAACTGGCTGATTGAACCGAAGAGGAAAGCCGCATGAGATTGCCATCCCACATCACCTTCACGGGCATCGACGCTCTAACCGATCTGGATCGGGTCGAATGGCTCAGCGTGAGGTATCCCATCGAATGGGGCATCCTCTTCGGAGCGAAGAAGACACCACGCTATCCGAGCGCCGGCGTGATCTGCGAGGCGCTGGAAACGCCTGTTGTCTTCGCAGCACATCTTTGCGGCAAGTTCGCCGAGGAGTTCCAGAGCGGCGACGATTGCATGGAGTTTGGCAGGTTTCAGCGCATTCAAGTCAACATGAAGGCGCACAGCTATGACCTCGGGGCATTGAGCAACCGCAGCTTGCTGATCCGCCGTCGCCTAATCATCCAGGTTCGGGGATCATACTTTCCCAACGACGCCTTCTTTGAATATCTGCACGACGAATCCGGTGGGCGGGGCACTACCGCGGAGTGGCCAACCGCTCCTTGCAACCATTTCCTTACCGGATACGCCGGCGGGATCACTCCAGACAACGTCCGCGATCGCATCAAGACCATTCGCGCGAATGATTACTGGATCGACATGGAAACCGGAGTGCGCACCGACGATTGGCTCGACCTCGATAAATGCGCGGCCGTCTGCAAGGCAGTCTACGGGGAGCGTGGCTGATGCAGGAAAAAACCATCCGCTTTGTGCTGCGCGGTCATCAGGTGCCGCGCCGTCGAGTTGAACAGTTCATAATCGAGGAGGCCAACAGGCGACGCTGGCAGATCGACAGGGAGGGGGATGGGTCCATGCTCATCACGGGCCGCTACCTCGCACTGGAGCGCTTTGCAGCCCAGCTCGTGAACCAGATCAACCCCGTGACGGGATACCTGGAGCACAGGGAGGCAGCATGACACCGAAGCAGATCGAATGGATCGAACACGGGGCTGCTCTACAACGGGCCGACAAACCACTAGCCAGACTGAGGATCCGCTGGAAGCTCCATGTGACACCCAATGAAAAACATCGCTGTGCTGCGATCCTCTGGCGCTGCGGATGGTCACTTGATCCCACGACGAAGCTGGAAGCCAACGTTTGGCGGGTGAAGAAGATCCGATGACGAAACCGGACCGCATCCCCTGCATCAACCCTCGCTGTAAGCGAACCGCTTCGCTGGAGAAATACGGCGAGGGTGTGGAGATCATCTGTGCCAAGTGCTTTCGTCTGATTCCTCAGGACATTCGCAAGCGGCACAGGGGGCTCAAAAGAGCCTTGGCCAAGGGTGAACGTCGGGGGATTACTCAGCCGTACACGGAACGTGCAGCCCACCGTGTTTGGGAGCAAATGAGGTGGTATTTCAATCAGCCGGATAAGCCGGAGGGCCTCGAAAACTTCCTGCGCGAGATGGGTATGGAAGAGGCTTCGGATTGACTCGAGACCTGACCATCGCTGATTTCGATCGAGCGTTGGCCAACCTGGCCGACGAAATCGAGCAGCGACCGTTCGGGTCTAAACTAATTCCGTGGTTCGACCGCCTTGAAAGAGAGCGAGAGGAATTGCTCAACAGCCAGGCAAACCTGCGTCAGCGTCTTGATCAAGCCCGCCAGCGCTACAAGAACCACCAGGAAGCCTCCGCGTAGAGATCACACGATCGCTTCGTCAAACGGCAGCTCTATCTTCAGCAATTGTTCCTGGCGCCACTCCAACGATCCACCATCCCCGTAGTCCGGCCGGTCGATCGTATGCCCCATGATCAGCCGCCGAAAATCGTCCGTCAACCCAGCTTCCAGCATCCGTTTTTCAAAGGAATGGCGGATCGAATAGATCACGTGGTCATCGCTCTCAAACAAATTACGCCGGCGAAAATGCTTCAACGCAACCTGTGAGAAGTTGTCCTCTCGGTCGAGGTACCGTGGAAAGCCATCCGGATGGTGCTTCATGGCGGCCAGGGCAACTCCGACGAGCGGTATCTTCCGGATGCTGGATGCGGTTTTCAGCGAACGGTCCTGCCGGTACTCGATCGACAGATAAGGAATGGGTGCGTCCAGGTGGACAGCGCCGGGCTGCAGGTTGCACAGTTCAGACGGCCGGCAACCGGTCTCGATCATGATCAGCAGAATCCGTCGAGCTTGGGGATTGAGCGATGCGAGAGCCCCCGGCGCGAGAATTCGATCGCGAATCCATTCGACGCTGAACGGCGGAACGTCGGTCTGATCGATCTTGCGATCCTTGAAGGATAGCTTGTCGAACGGGTTCGGGACGTCGGCGTTCATCCACCGGGCGTATTCGCGAAACAGCTTCCGCATGTTTCCTACGTCACGGTTGGCCGTGTTCGGCTTAACCTCCCCTGAAGCCAAGCGATCGGACCAATATTGCCAGAAGGCTTGAGCCTGGGACCTGGTGACGTCCATCAAAGGCGGATCACCATTGATGGCAATGAAGTTGTTGCAGGCCCGCATTTTGATCTTACGCCAGGATCGAACCTGTTTTGGCGAATGGCCACGAACTTCCTCAGCTGCAATCTTGTCGAGATAGAGGTCCATGGCCTGTGAGACCGTTTCCCGCGGCTCATCGACGGCGCCGTATATAGCCTCAGCATCGCGGTCGCCGGCTGCCTTTGCCTTCTCGATCCGCTCAATCAATTCCTTGGTTGGGACGTCCGTCGCCATCTTGTCGGTCGTCATGTAGACGAAACCCAGCACTCGGGCACGTTGGACCGCTGATTCGTACAGTAGGCGCTGCTGTTCTACATCATCGCCCGCTGCAAGCCCTGACCAATAAAGATCGTCGGCTCGCTCCATAAGGTCTCTGCGCGCTCTGGCGATTTCCAACGAGGCTGTGTCCAGACCACGACGAACAATTTTTCTGTGGTCAAAGGGGCCAGCACGCTTCGGAACGCGTCGCTGATAGTGCCACCAGCCCTCACGATTCAGCAGATAACGATCCGGATCCAGTGATTTCGCGGTGCGTTTTGAGCCAGATTTGGGGGGCTTCACTCGTGATTACTGCCTAGTATGGTGCGGTAAAAATATCTCAGATAGTATCACATTGTGTATCACAAATTCTCCCGGCCCAACAACACCAGCGGACCTTGGGATAAAATTTCAAAGCAATTACAAGAGATTGCCGGAAAATCCTTGGTGCGGGTGGAGGGACTTGAACCCCCACGCCTTGCGGCGCCAGATCCTAAATCTGGTGCGTCTGCCAATTCCGCCACACCCGCATACATCGTTTAAACCGGTTCGATGCAAACCGTATCAAGGGCGCGTGTCTACATCAGCCGGGCAAAGCAGGTCAACGGGGAATGGTCATAAGACCTGAAACGTGCCGTCAAGGAGCTATGCGCCTATCGCATACCTCCCATGCATATATTGCGCTGCACAATCGCAATGAGCGATCCTATATTTGGATCATGTTGATGACGGGGCCGGAACAGCCGGCGGTTAAATCGGTTTGATTGACACCCGTTAGCACAAAGTTTCGCTGGGACATTATCCTCCTCCCAATGTTTCAGCGATCTGGTTGGCACATATCCTCCTCCCGTGTGTCAACCGCGTAAAGTGACGCCCGCTGAACCTCCTCCCTCAGCGGGCGTTATCTTTTTCTGGGCACTATTTTCTTTTCGGGCTTACGGAAGCGAACTCGGACCTAGCGCGGTCAAGGAATTCAGCATCCAAACCGATTCGAAGAGCTTTGCAAAAACGCATAGCAAGTCTTCAAATATTGCACTGCACAATGCAATTGTCGGCCCCTATATGGGGTTCAGCAAGCGATTGCGAAACAACATACCTTGTGAAGGATCACAACCATGCCCACTCTGAAACAGTCTTACCAGAACTGGCGCAGCTATCGCAAAACCTGCAACGAACTGCACCAGATGTCGGACCGCGAACTGAACGATATCGGCATCGCCCGTGGCGACATTCCGTTCGTCGCAAGACGCGCCGTCAACTAACGAGTTAATTGACCGGACCATTCCTCCTCCCAAGGTCCGGGAAATAGGCCGATTGTCCACCTCCTCCCAGGCAATTGGCCAAGTGAAAACGCCCACTGGATCTCCTCCCCCAGTGGGCGTTTTTCCGTTCTTTTGTCGCAGTAAGCGATGCGGAATACGCATAGCAGCGTTGACGAAATCGCACTCAAAACTCCGACTTCACTCACCTACATACCTCAGTCCGGTTGCAAAGACACGCACCGGTGAAAGGAACATTAAAATGAGCATTATCAAAGACTACCGTAGCTGGCGTTCTTACCGCCGTACCGTTCAGGAACTGCGCAACCTGCCAGATAGCACGCTGAGAGATATCGGCGTGGAACGCGGCGCCATTGACGCCTATGCACGTCGGGTTGCCGGGAACTGAACCATGGACCTGTCGCCAGAGGCGGCGTCGGATCCTGACCGTTGGCATAAGCGAAACAATACGGTCGGATCCGGCGCCGTCGTGATTCTGGCCTCCAGAGGCCGCGGATCCAATTCCCTTCGGCAAGCAAATTGACTAAAACGTCTCCATGAAAAAGGCAGACGATCCTATCCACGTCATTGGAGGTGGCCTTGCCGGTTCGGAAGCCGCCTGGCAGGCTGCAAATCTGGGTGTACCGGTGCATCTACACGAAATGCGACCGGTGCGTGGAACCGACGCCCACAAGACCGACGGTCTGGCCGAACTGGTCTGTTCGAATTCATTCCGTTCGGACGATTGGCAGAGCAATGCTGTCGGTGTCCTGCACCAGGAAATGCGCCTGGCTGATTCGTTGATCATGGCAGCGGCTGATCGCAACCAGGTACCGGCGGGCAGCGCCCTGGCAGTCGATCGTGATGGATTTTCCGATGCCGTCACCGAAGCGCTCGCGCAACATCCGCTGATTACCATTCACCGTGAGGAAGTCGGAGGCCTTCCACCCGCCGAATGGAATCAGACGATTATCGCCACCGGTCCCCTCACCGCGCCAGATCTTGCAGCGGCGATCAGCCAGGAAACGGGGGCCGAATCGCTGGCCTTCTTCGATGCGATTGCGCCCATCCTCTACTTCGACAGCGTCGATATGGATGTCTGCTGGTTTCAGTCACGCTACGACAAGATCGGACCTGGCGGCACGGGCAAGGACTACATCAACTGCCCGATGGATGAAGCCCAGTACAACGCCTTTATCGATGCTCTGCTCGACGGGGAGATGACAGAGTTCAAGGAATGGGAAGGTACGCCCTATTTCGACGGTTGCTTGCCGATCGAAGTGATGGCCGCAAGGGGTCGGGAGACGTTGCGCCACGGTCCAATGAAGCCGATGGGACTGACCAACGAACACAATCCCGACGTCAAGGCCCACGCGGTCGTGCAGCTTCGCCAGGACAACGCGCTGGGCACGCTTTACAACATGGTCGGTTTTCAGACGAAACTGAAATACGGTGCGCAAAAAGAGATTTTTCGCCTGATACCGGGACTTGAAAGCGCAGAGTTCGCACGTCTCGGCGGTCTGCATCGCAACACCTATATCAACTCACCGCAACTGCTCGATCCAACGGCGCAGTTGAAGAGCCGCCCCGGTTTGCGGTTCGCCGGCCAGATTACCGGCTGCGAAGGTTATGTGGAATCAGCCGCGATCGGGCTGCTGACTGGTCGCTTTGCTGCGGCCGAGAGGTTGGGCAGGTCCCCATCGCTACCACCGGAAACAACCGCATTCGGTGCGCTTCTCGGGCACATCACTGGCGGACATCTCAGTTCCGATGATGAACCGGGCAAACGCTCGTTCCAGCCGATGAACGTCAATTTCGGACTGTTTCCCCCGGTAGAAATCGTCAAGCCTGAAGGCGTCAAGCGATTCCGCGGCAAGGACAAGGCCATCGCCAAGAAACGCGCTGTTGCAGCGCGCGCCCTCTCCGACTGCCGTTCGTGGCTTGGGCTTGCCGAAACTGTCGACGCGGCGCAATAGGAGACCGGCCATGTCCGATATCGAATCGAGTTTCTTTCTGGTCTCGCGTGACGGACCGGTAGCGCGAATCTCGATGAACCGCCCGGACAAGGCCAACGGCATGACGCCGGATTTCTGGACCGAACTGCCACGCCTGATTGAATTGCTCGAGCGCGACGAAACGGTGAGGTGCGCTGTCATCACCGGTGAAGGCAAACACTTTACGGGCGGTATGGATCTGGCTGCGTTCGGCTCCATCGCAGCGCTGTTCCAACAGGAAGCAGCTCGCGCGGCATATGCGCTTCGGGAGAAGATCCTGAAACTGCAAGACGCCTTCACCGCCATTGAACGCGCCCGTTTCCCGGTCATTGCGGCCATTCACGGCGCCTGCATCGGCGGCGGCATCGACATGATCACCGCCTGCGACATGCGGATCGCCAGCGAGGATGCGTTTTTCTCGATTGAGGAAATCAATATCGGAATGACGGCTGATGTCGGTACGCTCCAACGCCTGCCGAAACTGATCGCCCCGTCCGTCGCTGCCGAACTCGCCTATACCGGACGCCGCTTCCAGGCGCAGGAAGCGCAGCAGATCGGATTGGTAAGCCGTCTGTCGCAGACGCGTGAAGCGCTGCTGCAGGACGCGATGACGATCGCCACGGACATTGCCGACAAGTCACCCCTGGCGATTGCCGGAATCAAACGCAATCTGGCCTACAGCCGGGACCATGGTGTCGCAGACGGCCTCGACTACATAGCAACCTGGAATGCGGGCATGCTGAGAGGCGACGACCTGACACGTGCAGTCTCGGCGACAATGGCCAAGAAACAGGCAGTTTTCGCCGATTTGCTGTCGGACGAATCTCTGGCGATTTAGTATCGCCGCCTCGCACCGGGAACGGTCTCTCTCAACACATCAGTGATCGGTTCTTGCTTTCGACGCCCGGTCCGCGCCATTCTGGCAGATGGAGGGAGCCAGATGTTCGAGCAATCCGCAGGGCGGAACGCACTTCTTCAAGAATCCGCCTACGAGATCAAGGCGACACCGGACGCGGGGGTCGCCCGCGAATGGCTGAACACGCATTATTCTCCGCATGAGTTGACCTACGCCTCCGGTATCTCGGATTTCAATTTCCTTCACGTTTCGGCGCCGATCCGGGAGGGAACGGCCAATCTCCTGCGCTACGGAAGCAGGGTCGACATTGCTCCGGAACCGTTTGCGGATTTCTATATGCTGGAGATGCCGCTGGCCGGCGGAGCGGACATAACCATGAACGCCGGCAAGACCTGTTCCTCATCGCAGGACTGCGCCCTGTTTCTTCCACCCCATACGCCGCTATCGTCTTGTTGGCGGACGGGCACGCTGCAATTCATGCTCAAGCTTGAAGCCCGACAGGTTCAGAAACGATGGCGTGAACTGGTGCGCGATCCGCTTGCCCGATTGCCATCTCTTTCGCCGGTGATTTCCTTCGAAAGCGCCGAAGGCTGGCGCGTTCAGCAGTCGATGATGCTGCTGTGCCGTGAATTCGAAAGGAGCGCGCAGCTCAACCAGCCGGCGTTGACCAAATCCCCTCTTTCGGCGGCAGTGATCGACTCGGTTCTCGAATATGTCCGGGTGCGCCATGGGCCGCACATCGATCCGGAAGGTAAGGTCCCTCTGCCCGCAGCCTTGCGAAGGTCGGTGCTCTATCTTCGCGCCCATCTTTCCGACGATATCCGCATGGCGGACCTGGTATCCGTCAGCGGTGTCAGCGAACGGAGCCTTTTCAATCAGTTCGATGAATTTCTCAACATAACCCCGATGCGCTACCTGGAAAGCAAGCGGCTCGAACGTGCCCGCGAAGAGCTGCTTGCCGGCAAAAGCGGCGTTGCCGAAATTGCCAGGCGGGCTGGATTCCGCCACATGGGTCGGTTTTCGCTGCGTTACCGCAAAGCCTACGGCGAAACGCCCTCTCAGACCCTATCCGAAAGCCGCTGCTATTATCCCGATCCTGAAACAAATGGCGTCCGGCCACTCGATGTGCAATCAAAACCCTAGCGGTTCGCAACTCCGCTGTGCTGTCTGCGCCCATGACGTCACGATCATGGACAGCTCTTTCCCCCGCTACGCTGGCGGCAAATCGCCCCCTCCTCATCGCCTACTATCCGGTTCGGGATCCGCTGATACCGGAAGACCGACTGACGGCCTATGAACGAGCTGGTGTCGATGTGATCGAGATGGGATTGAAGGCGCAAAACCCAAAGATGGATGGAGCGATCGTCAGTGCATCAATGCGGCGTGCGACCGGGTCCGGACATGTCAGCGATGCTGTTCCAACAGCTCAGCGCCTTCGAGCGTTGAAGCGCCCCATTCCCGGTGTGCTGATTTGCTATCCCGAACCCCAGGTTCTTAGGGCGGATGCGGAGTGGTCGGAGTTCGACGCCGTGCTTTGCCTGGAAACCGACCATGCCGCGCAGAAACAGGTCACGTCCCTGGTGCGACAGAGACAATCCCGCACAGTCGAGATGCTCCCGTATGAATTCGGGGATGCAGAAATCGACCGTGCACGCACCGCCAGCTCCTACGTGATGCTGCAGTACACCTCGGGCAAGACGGGACTCCGTCAAGATCGAGATCCGAAGCTGAAATCTCGGCTGTGCGCATTGCGGGAGGCCGGCATCGCCGTGCCGATCATTGCGGGAGTAGGCATATCCGATACCGACCAGGTGCGTGACGCTATGGACCAGGGGGCAGACGGCATCGTCGTTGGCTCGAAAGCTGTGCAAACGGCCGAAATGGGGATCAGCGCGCTTGAAGACTATCTCCGGGAGATGAGAGAGACTCTCGACAATGGCTGATTCGTTTCTTGGAATTGATCTCGGGACAACGTCGGTCAAGGCCGCCGTTCTTGATCAGGCAGGCAGGTGTATCGCGAGTTTCTCTGAGAGCCATCCGATGGCCAGACCCGGCGCCGGACTGGCTGAACAGGACCCGGCACACTGGATGGATCTGATCGACCGGTGTCTGACTTCCTTTGCCGCGCAAGGCCTGGGTCCAAGAATAAGCCAGGGTGCACTGACCAGTCAGGTCAATACCCACATTTTTGTCGATCGTTTTGGCGATCCGTTGCTTCCGGCAATCGTCTGGCAGGACACACGGGCCACACGGGAGGCTGCGGAACTGGATGCAAGACTGAGCGAGGCGGAGAAGATCGAGATCCTCGGCGCCCCGATCCCCATAGACGCGTCGCATCCGCTGGCTCGGATGCTGTGGGTGCAACGCCACCACCCCGACATCTGGGAAAAGACCACGCATGTCCTATTGCCCAAGGACTTCGCGTTTTTGAAGTTGACCGGCAACATTGTCACCGATCCCCTGTCCAATATAGGACTTGTCGGCGAGGAACTGCGCTATGCCGATCGGATTCTCGACCTCGTCCCCGGAGCTGCAGAACGGATGGCCCCTCTCGCCGGGCTGACGGAGACGATCGGAACAACCGGCACCTCCACCGCCCTTCCCGGCATCCCCATGGCCAACGCGACCATGGACGGTTGGGTAGGCTTGATGGGTGCCGGTGCAACGACCGATGGAGAAAGCGTCTATCTGAGTGGCACCAGTGAAATCCTCGGCATCGCGTCACACACCGTGACCAACCAACCTGGCATCATTGTCTTTGCCGAAGCAGAGGGAATCAGGATCCATACAGGACCGACCCAATCAGGAGCCGCTTCGCAATCATGGTTTTGCGAGGTGGCACATTTGGACATGGAAGAGATGTCCAATCTCGTCGCTTCCACACCGCGTCGCGCGCCGACACCACTTTTTTTGCCGCAGCTCGCGGGCGAGCGCGCGCCGCTTTGGAACCCGGATCTTCGCGGTGCTTTTCTGGCGCTTGATGCCGGAATGACAACGGCGGATTTCGCCCGAGGCGTTTATGAAGGCGTCGCCTTCTCAGCCCGCCACGTCCTGGATGCGCTGTCACCTTCTGCCGACGTCTACGGCGATACCTTAAGATGCGGTGGTGGGGGTTTTCGTTCGGATGCCTGGGCCCAGATTCGTGCCGACATTCTGGGCAAGCGACTCATGCGGTTGGGCGTGAACGAGCCGGGCATTGTCGGAGCAGTCTGCATTGCCGCAGTCGCCCATGGAAGTTATGCGACCCTGGCTGAGGCGCACGGGTCCTTTGCCCGTTACGATCGGGAATGGGAACCTGATCCAAAGAACCGCGGCGTCTACGATGCCCTGTTCGAGATCTACAAGGACGCCATCGACACCAATGCTCGGATCTCAGGAAATATCGCCGGTGTGCATCATGCCCGTTAGACTGACGCCTATCCGGATTCTGCAAAAATGTGGTGTTTCGGCCTATGCATCACAGCCATGACGCAGGAATACTGAATTAACCGACAAAATGGGAGGTTTAGATGAAATCAGCGTTTTTTGCCGCCGGGCTGACGGTCCTGTCCGCTACCGCGGCGATCGCACAGGATGTCACGGTTGTCACCCCTTACCTCGCTCAGCCGGGCACACAAATGTATCTGGAGGGTTTTGAAACCCGTGCCGGTGAGTTGGGCTGGAACGTCAATGTCATCGACACGGCCGGTGACGTAGCAGCAGTGATCTCCCGTATCGAAGACGCGGTCACTCAAAAGGTCGATGCTATAATCATCAACGTCGATCCGGCCCAGATCACGGCAGGTCTTCAAGTGGCTTCGGAAGCAGGCATTCCGGTGATCGGCATGGATTCCGGGACCGACCCGCTTCTCTACACAAATGTCACCTCCAACGGTTATGCCATGGCCGCTGAAACGGCCGTCTATGTGGCGAACCAGATCGAGGGAAAGGGCAATGTCGTAATGTTCGTCTTCGACGCCTTTCCGCCGGTCCAGATCCGCGGTGTCATTGCCGATGCGGTCTTCGGCAACTACCCCGACATAACGGTTATGGATCGCATTACGCCAGATGTGCAGGACGGCGGCATCGCCGACAGCCGGGCAAAAATGGAAGCAGTCTTGGCAGCGAACCCTGACCCGGGGAGCGTCGCAGCAGTATGGGCCGCCTGGGACCAGCCCGCACTCGGTGCTTTGCAGGCGATTGAGGATGCGGGACGAGCCGATGAAGGCATTGTCATCGTCGGCATGGACGCCAACCCGCAGGCTCGTGATGCCATTGCAGCAGGTGGCAACTTCGAAGCCTCCATGGCGCAGGATTTCGTCGGCATCGGCTCTGCGGTTGCAGATGCTGCCGCGCGGGCCATTGCCGGAGAAGAGAGCCGGCAGGGTGTGATCTACGTTCCGACGAAGCTCATCACCAGCGCGAACGTCAAGGATTGATCGCAGCTTCGACGAACAACACACGATGCCCGCCTTTCTGCAGTTCGAAGGCCTGACGAAGCGCTACGGCTCGGCAACGGTGCTGCAGGATGTAACGTTGGAACTACAGTCAGGGCGGGTTCACGCCCTGATGGGCGAAAATGGCGCCGGCAAATCGACGTTGATCAAGTTGATTGCCGGTGTCGTGCCCCCGGACGCGATGACAGCCCGAAAGGAAGGTCAGCAAATTGCCATCGGATCGAGTACCGATGCCGCTCGAGCCGGATTTCGCTTCATTCACCAGGAGCTCAATATCGTTCCGTCACTGTCCGTAGCGGAAAACATCCTGCTTGGACATGCCATCCCGAACCGGATGGGCCTGTTGGTCAATTGGCACGAAATGGCCCGCCGGGCGCAATCTGCACTCTCTGAACTCGGCATTGATCACATCGATGTTGACGTTCACGCCGGTGCCCTTGGCACTGGTGACCGCATGCTCATCAAGCTCGCCTCGGCTTTGGTTTCACATCCCGGTGAAGCCCGCCCCTGTCTTTACGTACTGGACGAACCGACGGCGGCTCTCAATGACAGCGAGGTCGAAAAGCTCTTCGCGGTCACCCGGCGTCTCAAGGCCGAAGGCGCGGCAATCCTGTATGTGTCGCACCGCATGAGTGAAATCATGCAGATATGCGACGACGTCACGGTGCTTCGAAACGGCAAAAAGATCAGTACAGCAGCTGTGTCAGATACGAGCCGCGACGGGATTATTCTGGACATGACTGGCAGGGATATCGGCCAAGCTTACCCAGTTCGCAAAGCGGACATCGGCGACACCGTGCTATGCCGGATGGAGCAAGTAGCAACCCGAAAGTTGACCGGAGTCGATTTCACGTTGCACGACGGCGAAATCCTCGGGGTAGCCGGCCTCGCCGGCGCAGGGCAAACCGACGTCCTGAGCCTGTTTCTGGGTGGTGATCGACTGCTCCTGGGAAGCGCGCAGCTCGATGGCAAACCGCTCCCCGGTTCGCCAGCAGAAGCCTGGCGCCGGGGGGTCGCCTATGTTCCGCAGGAACGGCGGTCTCAGGGATTGATGATGACGATGGGTGTCAGACCCAATACGCTGCTTCCACACCTGAAAGGCCTGCTGGCCAAATTGAGCCGCGAAAGGGCATTGACCCGGAACCTGGCGCGAAGAGTCGGTCTCAAATACGAGGATACCGAACAATCGGTGTGGCAACTGTCCGGCGGAAACCAGCAAAAGGTGGTGTTTGCCCGGGCATTGGCCGAAACACCGCGGCTGCTGCTTCTGGACGAACCCACCCGCGGTGTCGATATAGGCGCAAAATTCGAGATCTACGGCTTGATGCGCCAGCTCAGCGCTGATGGGTGCGGCATGATCATGGCTTCCAGCGATCTGCCCGAACTTTTGGGCATGTGTGACCGTATCCTTGTGCTCCATGACGGAAAGCAGGCCACCGTTCTCAACCCTGTCAATCTGCATACAAGCGACCTGCTCAGCGCCTTCTATGCGCCTCCATCTGCGAGGTCTGCATGACAGCTCAGTTGCGCCAATTCGGTACCCTGATCGGACTTTGCCTGATCATCCTGTTCTTCACGGTTCAACTGCCCGAAACCTTCCTGACGGCACGCAACCTCCTCAACATATCGCAGCAGATATCGATGTTGGCTGTGGTCGCTTTTGCAATGACGGTGGTCATGGTGATGAACGACTTCGATCTGTCGGTCGGATCTATGGCGAGCCTCGCCGGCGTTGTGGCGGCCGTTTTGTTTGCGGCAGATTACCCGATCTATGTCGGCGTTGCGGCGGCGCTGGCAATTGGTGTGGCAGGTGGCGTTTTCAACGGTTTCCTCGTTGCGGTGATTGGAATTCTCCCGTTTGTCGCTACGCTCGGCACTTTGACAATTTTCAGCGGCCTCGCCTTTTTCATCAGCGGCGGCAGGACCATATTCGGCCGCGACATCCCGGCCGAGTTTTCGGGCTTTGCCCGGTCCGGCATCCCTCTCGACGCGATCGGTCTGGAGGCTCTGAAGTTCCCGGCTTTGACCCTGACGGCGCTGATCGTGCTGGTGCTTGTCTGGATCACGCTTGAGCAAACGACCTACGGCCGTCGCCTCTATGCCATCGGTGGGAACATCGAGGCGGCGCGTCTTGCCGGGATACGTGTTCGGCTTCTTCGGCTAAGCGCTTTTGCAGTGACGGGTCTTGGAGCTGCCGTCGCCGGGCTGATGTATGCCAGTCGCGTCGCCTCCGCCAACCCAACTCAGGGATCGGGGTTGATGCTGGATGCCATCGCCGCCGTCTTTTTGGGCATGACCATGGGCAAGGAAGGCGAACCGAGAGTGCATGCAACACTCGTCGGGGTTCTCATTCTGGGAATTCTTGACAATGGCCTGACCCAGATGAAGGTCGATTCCTATGTCCGGGAAATGCTGATCGGGGCGATTGTCATCATCGCCGTGGCATCGTCGTCTCTGGGTCGACGAAATTGATGGTCATCACTCTTTTTCGGGCGGCAAGAAATTGCCGCACAGCCACAACGAAACTTCGGCGGCCTCCGATACCGATGCGAACGTGAAAGTCTGCTCCTGCGACCGGTCACCGGAGATGTGCAGATGTATCGACCGATCGTTGTCGGCGGCGTCTACCAGCAGATCTCCAGGCTCAAGCAGGAGTGCGGAAGTATGATGAGGCGTCACCTGCACCAGACCCACCGTTCCGTCCGCAATCCTCAGAAACGCGCCTGACCGGTCCTCGGTATGCAATATCTCGCGAATCGGCCGATCCGGATAGGCATTCGAGAAGGCGACCAGAAGAGACCCGGTATCCTCGTTGTCGGCAATCTCGTCCGATCTCTCGCGCATCAGCCGCAGATACCCGTAAATGGCGACGCCGGCCAAAACCGTCAGAGCCAACAGCCAAAATCCAAATGTCATGGGTACCCCCGATCGATACTGGCGGTCCGCCTACTATGACTCCGCAAATCATCTCGTACTAGAGGCGTCGCCGTCGAGCAGCATTCCAGAATCGAATCTGCTTGCGCCATTGCGGAACATGCAGCGGTTTCTCCAGCAATGATGTCCCGGACGCTTCAGCCCGGTCGAAAATCATTGAAGCGGTCGTGACCGGCAGAAAAGCGGCGAAGTTGCTCGCTGAGACCGCTGTCATACTGTTGCGGGCACGCCCCAGATGCTCGCGTCCGAGCGCTATAAAGGCCGACAGTGCTTGTTCGAGCCTGGCGCTGTCCTTGATCGACAGGAACCCCTCTCGATCCAGGCCTGTGGCAGCAAGGATATCGCCCGGGACATAGACTTGGCCGCGGCTTCGATGCAGCGGTATCAGCTGCAAGACGCCGGCGACGAGTTGCGCAACACCAGCGTGCCCCGCAGCGGTTGCCGTATCGGCATTGTCCGATGCATCGAGAACCTGCGTTGAGAGCTGAATCAACGTCGATGCCGTTTCACCGGCATAGCCTTCAAACGTGTTCCGATCCGGCATCGGATCGTCATAGAGATCAAAGCGTCGCGCTTCGATCATGTTGATGAGTGCCGGGCGCGACAATTGATATTTTTCGATGCTTTGCAGCAACGCCGCCGCAACCGGGTGCCCGGATGCTTCACCGTGAGCTTCTCCATCGAGAAGATCTTTCCACCATTGCATGCGGACTTCGCCCAACATCGGCTCGCTCACCAACTCGCGAACGCGCGCCAGCTCGAGATTGAAAGCGTACAGGGAGGCAAGTGAGCCGCGGGCTTGATCGGGCGCAAGCAGGGCGCAAAGATAGCGGTCCCGGTCACCTTCCCGAAGCAACGACAGGCAGGCCTGCTGGTTGCTGTCCATGGGACCGGTCAGACGGCTATCAATGCGGCTGCGACCGCGCGCGACTCAGCCAGCATGACGTTATAGGTCCGCACGGCCGCGCCAGTGCTCATGGGATCTGAAATGATGTTGGCATCGCGGAGCTTTGCCTTGAGCTCCGGCAGCATCGGCCGGATATCCTGGCCTGTTCCAATCAGCAGGACGTCGATCGTTCCAGCCTCGTCGAGAACCTGCTGGAGCGAGTTTTCGTCTATCGGATCGCCTTCAACCTTGTCCCAACCGTGAATACCGGATGGCAGGCACAACAACGAGCCGCGATGCGACATGTCGGCGAAGCGAAAACCGCCATTGCCGTAGGCATCGATCGGCGCCCGGCCGGGAAAGTGCGCATCACGGATTTCGATGCCCCGGCGCATGGTTTAGGCCACCCCGGGCGCCTGCCCCGTGTCTTCCTTCTCGTCGTCATCAGTCTTTTCAATGCCGGCGCGGAAGGTCTCGCCACGCAGCTTGAACAGGATCAGGACCGGCGCGGCGATAAAGATCGACGAATAGGTTCCGACAATGACGCCGAATATCATGGCAAAGGTGAATGACCGGATGACTTCGCCACCGAAGATGAACAGCGACAACAAGGCCAGCAACGTGGTCACCGATGTCAGCACGGTACGCGACAGCATCTGATTGATCGACAGATCGAGCAGTTCTGTCAGTGGCATCTTCTTGTATCGTCGCAAGTTCTCGCGCACTCGGTCATACACAACGACCGTGTCGTTCAATGAATAACCGACAATGGTCAGCACCGCCGCGATACTCGACAGGTTGAACTCCACCTGCGTTATGACAAACATCCCGATCGTCAGCACCACGTCGTTGACGGTCGCTATGATCGCTCCAACGGCAAATTGCCACTCAAACCGGAACCAGATGTAGATCAGGATCGCAAACAGCGACGCAAGAACCGCTATGGTGCCCGCGCGTGCCAACTCTCCGGACACCGTCGGCCCAACCACTTCAACGCGACGGATCGTGTAATCGCTTTCCAGATCGCCGCGGACCTTGGCAATGACCGATTGCTCGGCATTTTCGCCGCCTCCTTGCGCCTGGACGCGTATCAGCACCTCTTGCGGGGAGCCGAACTCCTGGACCTGAACATCACCGAGATTGAGGTCCGACAAACGCGATCGGATGTTCGCGATATCGGCATCGCCCTGCTTGGCCTGGACCTCGATGATCGATCCGCCCTTGAAGTCGATGCCGTAGTTCATGCCGACCGTTGCAAAGAGCGCCAGAGAAGCAATGGCAGCAACCGCGGAGAACAGGAACGTCACCCGCCTCAGCCACATGAACTTGTAACGGGCCTTGGTGAACAGTTCCGACATCAGCCCCCTGGGCAGAGCCTTTGGCCGTTTGCGGCGCACCCATTCGGCAATCATCCAGCGGGTCACGGTGAACGCCGTGAACACGGTTGTGACGATACCGATGGCAAGCGTGACGGCAAATCCGCGTACCGGTCCGGAACCGAGATAGAATAGAATGACCGCTGCGATGAGGGTCGTGATGTTAGCGTCGAGGATGGTCCCGAACGCGCGCTGGAAACCGGCGTCGATCGCCTGTATCAGCGATCGCCCTCCCCGTCGTTCCTCCTTGATGCGTTCGTAAATCAGAACGTTGGAGTCCACCGCCATCCCGACCGTCAAGACGATGCCGGCAATGCCAGGCAATGTCAGGGTCGCGCCCAACACCGACAACAGCGCGATGATCATGATGACGTTGAAGATCAACGCCAGATTGGCGATCAGCCCGAGAAAGCCATAGGCGACGAAGATGAACGCGACGACAAGGATGGCGCCGATAATGCCGGCCGTTTCACCGGCCGCGATCGAGTCGGCACCAAGGCCCGGACCCACGGTCCGTTCTTCGATCACGGTCATGGTCGCCGGCAATGCGCCCGCTCTGAGGAGTACCGCCAGATCGTTGGCGCTCTCGACCGTGAAGTTGCCCGAGATCTGCCCGGATCCACCCAAGATGGGCTCGTTGATCACCGGTGCTGAAATAACCTGATTGTCGAGAACAATGGCAAACGGAAACCCGACATTCTGCTGGGTCACCTGGCCGAAACGTTGGGCGCCCTTGGTATCGAAGCGGAACGTCACGATCGGTTCGTTGGTGCGCTGGTCGAACCCGGCCTGCGCATCCACGAGGTTTTCACCCGATACCAGTTCGCGTCTCTGGATCAGGTACGGAATTGGAGGGTCGTCGGTGGAATATAGGATTTCGGCGGTCGGCGGCGGTCGGCCGTTGAGCGCCTCGTCAACCGGCATCGTTCGATCCACCAATCGGAACGAAAGTTTGGCGACCTGGTTCAGGATGCTTTTCAGGCGCTCCGGATCGTCAAATCCAGGAACCTGGACCAGTATCCGGTCATCCCCTTGGCGCTGGATGACCGGCTCGGTCGTTCCCAGCTCATCGACACGCCTGCGGACAACCTCGATGGATTGTGTGACGGCAGAGGATATTCGGTGATTGATCCCCTCTTCCGTCAGCGTGATCTGCAACAATCCGGGTTGCGGTTCATCAATTTCGGCTTCTCGAATAATGCCGCCGCCCAGCAAGCCTCCTGCAACCGGCTGGGTCAATTCCGCGAGCGCCTCTTTGGCACGTTCGACATTGGCCGAATCGCGAATGCGGACCTGCGCCGTCAGATCGTTGCCGGACAGACCGGTATACCCGATGCCCTCTTCTCGCAGCAGCCGACGCATATCGTCGACGACTGTTTCCAACCGTTCCTCTTCGATGTCAGCCCGTTCGACCCGCAGCAGAATGTGGGACCCACCTTGAAGGTCCAGACCCAGGGTCAGTTGCCGGTGCGGAAACCAGTCGGGCAGTTCAGCCAGTTGTTGCTTGGTGAAGAGGTTGGGTGCCGCAAAGATAACGCCGGCCAGCACGGCAAGCCAAATGAGCGTTGTCTTCCAGCGGGAGAAATAGAGCATAGAGGTCTCAGTTCTTCAGACATGACCGCCTACGGGCGGTTTTTCGGCAGTTTGGCGATAAATCCATGGACTACGCCCATGGCGCCTACTTGCTGTTGGCCGCTTCTTTGACCGGTTCGCCCTTTACTTTGACGTCTGCGAGCATGGAGCGCATGACGCGCACGCGCAGTCCATCGGCGATTTCGACTTCCAATTCAGCGTCATCGATCACTTTCGTAACTTTTCCGGTGATGCCGCCTCCGGTTACGACCTGGTCGCCTCGCCGCACATTGTTCAGCATTTCCTGCCGCTTCTTCATTTGCTGGCGCTGCGGTCTGATGATCAGGAAATACATGATCACGAAAATCAGCACGAAAGGCATGATCTGGATCAGAATATCACCACCACCACCGCCGGCGGCCTGGGCATATGCCGGGGTTACAAACATGTATGGGCTCCTTCCAGAAAATCGTCACCTAACTGTCAGCCCGGAAAACCGGCCTTTTGGTGAGCGGAATATAGTGGTCGAGGCGGGTAATGCAACAAAAGAGGCCGTGTGCCAAGCCTTTTCGTTCGCCCGGCAGCGTGCTACCGCACGGCAAGCCGGAACGTAGGAGAGCAAGCCTTGCAGGACGCCCTGTTGAAGACCCTGTTGGAGGAAATCAGGCAGTTAACCAGCGCTGTTGAAGCACTGGCCCCGGAAAAGACCAAAATCAATGATTTTGAGTGTGCGGAGTGCTTTATCTGGGATCCCGCCACGCAGTATCTGCAGCCGGTCCCCAAACCCAACCGGATCGACATTGGATTGATCCGCGGTGTTGACCGGGTCCGCGACATTCTGCACGACAACACATCACGTTTTGCTGAAGGACTGCCGGCCAACAATGTGCTTTTGTGGGGCGCTCGCGGTATGGGCAAATCATCGCTGGTCAAAGCGACGCATGCCGCGGTTCTGTCCGAGGCCACCGAGTCCGCACGCCCCTTGAAGCTGGTAGAAATCCATCGCGAAGACATTGAAAGCTTGCCACGCCTCATGGGGCTGCTTCGCGATCGCAACGAGCGTTTCATCCTGTTCTGTGACGATCTCTCGTTCGACCACGACGACACCAGCTATAAATCACTCAAGGCTGCGCTGGAGGGCGGGCTCGAGGGACGCGCTGCCAATGTTGTCTTCTATGCGACTTCGAACAGAAGGCACCTGCTGCCACGCGACATGATGGAAAACGAGCGGTCGACTGCGATCAACCCCTCTGAAGCGGTCGAGGAAAAGGTCTCACTGTCAGACCGCTTCGGCCTGTGGCTCGGATTTCACAAGTGCAGCCAGGACGAATATCTGGAGATGGTTGGTGCCTATGCCGACCACTTCGGCCTGAAAGCCGATCCCGAGACGATGCGCGCGGAAGCACTGGAATGGTCGACCACCCGAGGCGCCCGCTCCGGTCGCGTTGCCTGGCAGTTCATTCAGGATCTGGCCGGCCGGCTCGGCAAACCGCTTACTGATTGAGGGTTTGAAGTCTAGTCCAAAACCAACAAAACCGGGCTCGAGGGAACGAACGAACCCGGTTTTGTCGGTGGAGACCGGAGGGTCTCTATTCGAGATAGCCGAGCGGATCGACCGGCTTTGCGTCCTTGCGGATTTCGAAGTGCAGTTTCGGACGGTTTGCCTGACCGCTCATGCCTGAAAGAGCAACCACCTGGCCGCGCGAAACGTTGTCACCGCGCTTGACGACCAGTTCGCTGGCATGGCCGTAGACGCTGACCAGGCCGTTGTCGTGACGCACCAGAACGGTGTTGCCGTATTCCTTCAAGCCGTCACCGGAGTAGATAACCACGCCGTTTTCGGCCGCCTTGACGGGCGTGCCGTTGGGCAACGAGATATCTATGCCATCATTGTTGGAACCAAACTGGTTCATAACCTGCCCTTTTGCTGGCCAGCGGAGTTTGCTGATGCCCGTGGCTTTCGGCGCATTGGCCTCAACCTTGGACTTTTCCGCCACGCTTGCGGTTCTTTGTGGCTGTACGGATGGCTTGGCTGGTGTTGTCTTTTTCGGCACGCTGGCGGTTTTCACTGTGTCCACACCAGCGCCGCCAGCAGGAATGCTGAGTTTCTGGCCAATGCGAATGACAGATTTGTCGAGGCCATTTGCCTTCTTGAGAGCAGAAACGGATACACCGGACCGGGATGCAATCCGGCTCAACGTATCGCCTGACTGAACCGTATAGATCGACCCGGCGGTCGCGGTCTGCGTCGGTGCAGCTTGCCTGACGGGCTGGCTGGCCGGTTCCTTGGTCACCGGTGTCACCGTCGCAGCCGCGACATTGGTTGGCTTGCGTTGCGAATCAACCTGCCGCGTCGCCGGAGTGCTCGGCAATACCGCGAACTGACGGCTCGGCGCCGGAGTCGGCACGGGGATGTTGTTGGGATCCGCCTGTCCTTCATAACCAGTGCTCGACCGAGCTGCCCGCGTTTGCGGATGGTTGTCGGGCGCTGAAACCGGTGCTTTGCGAGAGTAGACATAGGTCGGGATGGTCACGACCTGACCTGTCTTGATGCGCGAAGCATCGCTGATTCCATTCGCTTTGAGGATTTCCCGTGCAGGAACGCCATAACGGCGAGAGAGATTGTAGATGGTCTCACCCTCGGCAATCGTGACACGCGTGCCGCCCGCCGCCGTCCAGCCGTTGGCATTGCCATTCGGCCGCACCGCAGCTTTTTTGGCCGGATTTGTTCCGGTAATCATCGGATCAACGTTCTTCGGTGTCGCTGCAGGTTGCGCCACCTTTGTGGCCGCGGGTGCTGTCCTGCTGGCTGTCTTCGGCGTTGGAACGCTCTGGGGCGCACTCACCGGCGCCGTCTGAGGCTGCCTGGCGGGTGCAGTCGCATCAGGAACCGGCGCCAGACGAACCTGCTTGACCGGAGGCTCGACGGCGGGCGCACTGCGCAGCGGTTGACGCTGGACGGTCTGCGGCGCTGAAACCGGTTGAGTGCGGTAACCCTGTGTCTGTTGCTGATATCCGGTGCCCGTGGGGCGCTGATACGTCGGCCGGGCATTTGTCGGTGGCGCAAGTCGCGCCGACGATGGAACGGATCCGGTCTGGGTTCGATCATACGACCCCGTTTGGGCACTGCGATCGCCCGGATATGGTTGGCTCACCGGCGAAGGTGGCACCGTGTTGGGAACGCCTTCGGGAACTGTGCCGGTAAACAGCCCCTCATCGAAACGCGACACCCCCGAGCTGCACCCTGCAGCAAGTGCCGCCAGGCACACAGCGCTGGCAAGTCGAACGGTTGTCTTAGCAGAAGCAGCAGGACGCCTGATATGCATTGCACAAGCCCATTACGCAAAACTGGATGAGCTTATTTAACAACGTTAAGGTTACTGCGTGGTTAAGGCCGGAAAGCGACTTTTCCGGCTGCCTCGCCCTTCACAAAACGGCCGCTTTGCCTTCTTGCAAAGGCTGGAAACGAACCGTGAAGAGGTCTTCCCGTTCGAACCGGCTACCGATTTTGGTCAACCGCACCAGCATCTGCGGCTGGTCCGCCGCTCCGATCGCGGTGATCATCCGGCCGCCGGAAACCAGCCTCTCGGCAAAAGACCTCGGCATGTCGTCAAATGCGGCCGTCACAAGAATACGATCGAAGGTTCCCTCTTCGTCCTTCCAGCTTCGGCCGTCACCCGTCGCAACGACAACGTTTTGCAAACCCAGATGCGCCATGCGCTGTCCGGCGAGTTGTGACAGGGTCCTGAAGCGGTCGACGGTGACAACCCGATCAACCAGATGCGCCATAACTGCCGCTGTGAAGCCTGATCCGGTGCCAATTTCCAGAACTCTTTGTCCTGGCTTCAAATCAAGCAGATAAAGCAATTGAAGGCTGAGGTCGACGCCTTCCATAACCTCGCCGCACTCAATCGGCAGCGATCGGGTCGAATAGGCCGCATCGGCAAATTCGGGAGGCGCGAACAGGCCGCGAGGCGTCTTTTCGACAGCCGCCAGCAATTCAGGGTCGGAGATTCCTTCCGCACGCAGCCGCAGGAGCAAGGCTGCGAAACCCTCCTTGTCAGACATGCGGATGTTCAACTCAGTTCCTCCGCAAGGCGTTGTTGTACCTCGTAGTCCGTCAGATCGAGTTTCAGCGGCGTGACAGATATCCGGTTTTTGCCAAGGGTCGAAAAATCGCTGTCGGCTTTCTGTTCCTCAAACCGTCGTTTGAATCGAAGCCAGTAGTACGGAAGCCCACGGCCGTCCTCCCGCCCCTCGATCTCAATTCCATGCGTGAGCTTACCCTGGGATGTCACGCTTGTTCCCTCTATCTCATCCGGGCTGCAATGTGGAAAGTTGACATTCAGGAACGTTCCCTGGGGCAGATCGATTGAGATCAACTTGCGCAAAAGATCTGGCCCGTGCGCCTCACACGTCTCCCAGGGCAAAACGCGTCCCTCGTGCCAGTTGTAGGCCTGACTGAGAGCGATCGAGCGAATTCCGAGCAACGTTCCCTCTATCGCACCCGCCACGGTCCCTGAGTAGGTCACGTCGTCGGATATGTTCTGCCCTGCATTGACCCCGGAAAGCACGAGGTCAGGCGGCTGGTCCATCAATTTGCGCACGCCCATGATGACGCAATCCGTGGGTGTGCCGCGCAGCGCAAAGCGCTGTGGCGCAATCTCACGCAGCCGCAGTGGCTCCGACAAGGTCAGTGAGTGGGCTAGTCCGCTTTGATCGGTCTCCGGTGCCACAACCCAGATGTCGTCTGAAAGAGTGCGTGCGATGCGCTCAAGGACCGCGAGGCCCTCGGCGTGTATCCCGTCGTCGTTGGTCAGCAGCAGGCGCATGGCCGCTCCCTGTGTTCAGCTACGGTCAAGAGGTCCGTTCAATCCGAGTTACGCCATTCATATAGGGCTGAAGAACATCCGGTACGGATATCGAACCGTCTTCGTTGAGATAATTTTCCATGACCGCAATCAACGCCCGACCGATGGCGACTCCCGAGCCGTTCAGAGTATGAACGAACCGAAGCCCCTTTTCGCCAGCCGAACGATAACGGGCAGCCATTCGGCGCGCCTGGAAATCGCCGCAAACCGAGCAAGACGATATCTCCCGATAGGTGCCCTGCCCCGGCAACCAAACCTCGAGGTCATAGGTCTTGCGTGCGCCAAAGCCGATATCGCCGGTGCACAGATTGACGACCCGATAGTGCAGGTCCAGGCGCTTCAAGACTTCCTCTGCACAGGCCGTCATGCGTTCGTGCTCATCAAGCGAACTGTCCGCATCGGTGATCGACACCAGTTCCACCTTGTTGAACTGATGCTGGCGCAGCATGCCCCGCGTGTCCCGTCCGGCCGATCCGGCTTCCGAGCGAAAGCACGGTGTCAGCGCGGTGAAGCGCAGAGGCAGTTCTTCCTGCTCCAACACCGACTCGCGTGCGAGATTGGTCAACGGAACCTCAGCCGTCGGGATCATCCAACGTCCGTCCGTGGTCTGAAACAGGTCTTCGGCAAATTTCGGCAATTGGCCGGTTCCATAGACGACCTCGTCACGGACCAACAGCGGCGGCACGACTTCCTGGTATCCGTGTTCGGTCGTATGCAAGTCGAGCATGAATTGGCCGAGTGCCCGTTCCAATCGGGCAAGTTGACCACGCAGCACCACGAAGCGGCTACCGGCAAGTCGGGCTGCAGCTTCGAAATCCATATCACCCAGCGCTTCGCCGATCTCGAAATGCTCGAGGGCCGGATGATTCCAGCCGGGGCGATTTCCGACACGGCGGACCTCGACATTGTCGGCTTCGTCCGCACCCACCGGGACATCACTCAGCGGCACATTGGGAAGTGCGGCAAGTGCTTCCTCCAGCCGGGAATCGAGCTCCCGCACCTCCTCTTCGGCGGTTTGCAGCGCACCTTTCAGGTCGGCGACTTCGGATTTGAGTTTTTCGGCGGCCTCGAGATCCTTGCGTCCCATCGCCGCACCGATCTCTTTGGATGCGGAGTTGCGTCGCGACTGCATGTCCTGCAGTTTTTGGACCATCTCACGACGATCTTCATCCAAAGCAACGATCCCGGCGGCGGCCGGTTCGCCGCCACGCGCTTCGAGCGCCGCATCGAGTGCAGCGGCATTCTCTCGAATCCATTTGATATCAAGCATTGACGTCGGGCCTGTTCGAACTCACACAGGCAGCCGCGACGCGACAGGACTCCAGTGCGGATTGAGGTAGTCCTGCTCTAGGAGGTCGATGCGTCCGGAGTGGTCGTCTCATCCTCCGAAGCTTCATCGGCTTCGTCAGCGTTCTCTCTCTCCGCGCGGCTTCGTTCCACGAGTCGGGCTGCGTAGATGGCGATTTCGTAGAGAAGGATCGTCGGAAGTGCAAGGCCGATCTGGCTCGCCGGATCCGGTGGCGTAAGGATTGCGGCAGCAACAAATGCCGCCACGATCGCATATTTGCGTTTCGATGCCAGACCATCTGCCGTGACAAGGCCAACCCGCGCAAGCAACGTCGTCACGACGGGCAGCTGAAAGACGAGACCGAACGCGAAAATCAGCGTCATGATCAGGTCGAGATATTCGGAGACCTTGGGCAGCAGTTCAATCGCCACCTGCCCGTTGCTGGCTGGTTGTTCCATGGCCAGGAAGAACCACAGCACCATTGGAGTGAAGAACAGGTAGACCAGCGCTCCACCCAGCAAAAACAGCAGTGGCGATGCGACCAGGAACGGCACGAATGCCGCCTTCTCATTCTTGTAAAGGCCCGGAGCAACGAACTTGTATATCTGCGCGGCGATAACCGGAAACGCGATGACAAGCCCGCCAAACATCCCGATCTTGATCTGGGTGAAAAAGAACTCCTGGGGCGCGGTGTAAATCAATTCGATCTGGCGACCCTCGAGGCCAGCCAGGTCGACAGCCCAGGAGAACGGCACCACCAACATGTTGAAGATCTGTTTGGCGAAGAAGAAGCAAAATAGAAAAGCCACGAAGAACCCGGCCACCGCCCATAGAAGGCGTTGGCGCAGCTCAATCAGGTGAGAGAGCAACGGCTGCGGAGTGTCGTCCAGCTCTTCTTCTTTTGTCACGCGGCATCTCCGCTGGATTTTGCGGATTTGGCAGCCGCCGGTTTCTTGCGGGTGGTTGAAGCAGCCGGTTTCTTGGGCGCCGCCCCCGTCTTGGCTGCAGCCTTAGCCCCCGCCGCCCTGCTTGCTGGCTTGGTTGTTTTTGATTTCGTCGCAGTCTTTGGTGCAGTAGCCTTTGCGGCTGTTTTGGGCGCGGTAGCCTTGGCGGCGGTCTTGGATGTTGTTGCCTTCGCCGGCGTCTTGCGGCTACGCGTGGATGTGGCCGATTTGGCTTTGGCTGCACCGTTGGCCGTGGTCTTTGCCGGTTTCTTCGCGGTGGCGGGTTTTGCCGCTGCTTTGCCATCGTCGGCAGCTTTGCCGTTCGATTGGCCCGCTATTGCCTCGCTCGATGAAGGCACTGTGGCTTCCTTCATCGACTTGTCGATGTCCGCCGTGGTCTTGTTGAGATCGGATTTGATCTCGTTGCCGACTTCGGCGATCGGATCTACCACATCCTTCAAGATGTTCTTCGGATTGAGCGACTGCGCCTCATTGATGACCGACCGGACATCGTCCAGTTCAGCTTCCTTGAGGGCTTCATCAAACTGGCTGCGGAACTCTCCCGCCATGCTGCGCAGTTTGCGCGTCGTGCGCCCAAAGGTCCGCAGCATCGCAGGCAGGTCTTTTGGCCCGACGACGATGATCAGGACAAGCGCAACGACCAGAAGTTCCGGCCAGCCAAGATCGAGCATTTAGGCGACTCCGCGCAAGCATCCACCGGTAACCCGACGGATGCTTGAAAACTTCGGCAACGGTCAGGTTTTTTTCCCGGTTGTCTCGTCCGGGTTATGCTCGACCGTCTTTGCCTTTTCCGGCTCTTCTTCTTCGCCCATTCCCTTGCGGAAATTCTTGATGCCTTTGGCGACGTCGCCCATCAGTTCCGGAATTTTGCCGCGGCCAAACAGCAGCAGCACGACGACCAGAACGATCAGCCAGTGCCATATGCTAAAACTACCCATACTCGTCTCCCTCGGGATTTCTTTTTGATGTAGGTTTTTTCTACACCCTTTCAAACACCAATATGTCCTGCTCGTTAACGCAAAGCGTCACGTCGCGCAATCCAGACTTCAGTCGACCAGCCTTCATCCGCGCCTGAATGAGCTGTTCGGTGCCCGGAATAGCCAGCCCAAAATGCTCCGCAACTCCCAGAAAACGGCGAAACACGATCCTAGCCGGGATGTCGCCACCGGTTTCCATCACTTCGACGCTGGGCAGACGAATAGCCACGGAACAAGCCTGGCCTTCTATCCGATCGGGGGCGGCAAAACTGCCGAGCGGCGTTTCGAGGCGTCCTGAGCGGGCAACGCAGTCGAAAACGTTGAGTTCGGAAAAGAAAGCCGCAGCGAACAGGTCCCGAGGCTGATAGTAAAGCTCCTCCGCCGTTCCAAGTTGAACCAGCCGACCTTCGCGCAAAAGCGCAATGCGGTCACCCAGGCGCATGGCCTCCTCGGCGTCATGGGTCACGACCAGGGCCGTCGCGCGGGTTTCCCGCAAGATGGCTAGCGTTTCGTCACGAACCCGGTCCTTGAGGCGCGAATCCAGGCCGGAAAAAGGTTCGTCCATCAACAACACGGATGGGCGCGGTGCCAGTGCGCGGGCCAGCGCCACCCGCTGCTGCTCGCCGCCGGATAGCGCGTGCGGATACTGTCGGGCATAGTGGACCAGACCAACCCGTTGCAGGGCCGCCATGGCTTCTTTCTCGGCTTCCGAGTCTGACAACGCCGTCAATCCGAACCGAACATTCTCGATCACATTCATATGCGGAAAAAGCGCGAAATCCTGGAACATCAGCCCGACACCGCGACGCTCCGGCGGAACGAACAGATCAGGTCCCGAGATCACCTGCTCGTTCAACAGGATTCGCCCTTTTCGCGGAGCTTCCAGACCGGCAGCCAGCCGCAACAGGGTTGTTTTGCCTGATCCTGACGGCCCGAGGAGACAAAGCACCTCACCCGGCTCTGCGGTTAGCGTCAGGCCGTCAAGCGTCGTCTGCCCGTGATAGTCATGCCTGATATCTTCGAAGGTCAGCTGTGCGGCGAAAGAAACGCCCGCGCTTCGCTGCGGATCGACAGATGTCGTGCTTTCTTGCGTGGCCGAACCCAAATGTCGCCTTTACCGTAACCCGATCAAAATTCGGGCTACTACTCGTCCCCTTCACCCATCGGTGTCAAGAGGCCTAGTTCTTCGAGATCCATTTGGGTAATCGGATCTTCGTCGTCGACAAGATCGTCATTTGCCGGCGGCACCGGCACCTGAAAATTGGCCGGCACCCGTGAAGACAGCAATCCAGCGCCCTTCAGTTCCTCCATTCCGGGCAGATCGCGAAGCTCTTCAAGGCCGAAATGATCAAGAAATTCGAGCGTGGTACCGTAGGTTACCGGGCGACCCGGTGTGCGGCGGCGGCCACGCATCTTGACCCAGCCGGTCTCCAATAGCACGTCCAAGGTACCGCGTGAGGTCGCAACACCGCGAATCTCTTCGATTTCGGCACGCGTAACCGGCTGATGGTACGAGATGATCGCCAACACCTCCAGGGCGGCCCGCGACAGTTTCCGGGTGTCCGTCTGGTCACGATGAATCAGGAAGGAGAGGTCGTCGGCGGTCCGGAATGCCCAGTGGTCACTGACTTTCAGCAAATTGACGCCACGCAGACTGTAAAAGCTTGAAAGGCTCTTCATAACGGCGCCCACGTCGATCCCGTCAGGCAGTTTTTCTGCTATGTCCTTTTCGGCGACAGGCTCGGATGAGGCAAACACCAGAGCCTCCGCGACCCGTTCGGCTTCCTTGAATGCACGGTTGGCACCAACGGCATCGGCCACGTCAATGACGGTTTCGGTGTCTTCGCTGCTGAATGGCACGATTTGCGCCTGCGAACCCTCAGTCATTGTGTGTGTTCTCCTGTTCAACATCCTGATTGGACGCGTTTTTCCCACGCCTCAGGTAAATCGGTGCGAAAGGCAGTTCCTGGCGAATTTCAAGCCGCCCTTCCCGTACCAGCTCCAGCGAGGCGGCAAATGAGCTGGCAATCGCAGTGGCTCGTTCTTCGGGATCGGCGAGGTAGCGCACAAGGAAATGATCCAGCGCTGTCCATTCCTTCAATTCGCCAATCATGCGCTGAAGAATCACGCGAGCATCACCAAGAGACCACACAAGACGTTTTGAAATCGTTACCTGTGTTGTCGCCTGCCGCTGTCGCAGCGACGCATAGCTGTTGAGCAGATCGTACAGGGTGGCGGTAAATTCCGACTTCCGCTGAATGACAACCGGTTCCGGATCGCCCCGTGGGAAAATCTCGCGTCCCAATCGATTGCGGTTGATCAGCCGCGTTGCGGCATCGCGCATCGCCTCGAGCCGCTTGAGCCGGAAGGCCAATTGCGCCGCCATTTCCTCGCCGGTCGGCTCATCGCCCTCGTCCTTCTTGGGAATCAACAACTTCGACTTCAGAAAGGCCAACCAGGCGGCCATGACAAGATAGTCAGCCGCCAGTTCCAACCTTAGCCGCCGGGCATTGTCGACAAAGGCCAGGTATTGTTCGGCAAGCGCCAGCACCGAAATCCGTGCCAGATCGACCTTCTGCGTGCGTGCCAGGTGGAGAAGCAGATCGAGAGGACCCTCAAAACCGTCGATGTCGACCACCAGCGCGGGTTCGCTCAGGCCGCGCTCGCTACGCTCGCTGTCGTCCCACAACTGTTCCATCGGCGCTTGCGCGCCGGTCGCCGCATCGGACAGTTTGTTTGCCGCACCTGCCACTTACATGGCCCCCCGAGACCTCTAGGCGTGTGCGCCTAGCAATTCACCGAACTCCGCACGCAACGTCCCCTCGTCACAGCCTTCCCCATTGCCCAACAAGGATTGCGCGGTTTGCGCCCGATCTAAAGATTTACCGCTCAATACCGGCGTATTTGCGGCTACCTCCCGCATTTCAGCCATGTTGCCGTTGCAGTGAAGCATCACATCGCATCCGGCGCCAAAAATTGCACCGGCCTTTGTCGTGAAATCCCCAGAAAGAGCTTTCATCGACGTGTCATCTGACATGAGCAATCCGTCGAATCCGATTGATTTCCGGATAATCTCTTCGATGACGCTGCGGGAAGTCGTCGCGGGATTGCCCGGATCGATCTGCGAATAGACGATATGTGCCGTCATCGCCATCGGCAGACCCGCCAGCTTCCGAAACGGTTCAAAATCGCTGGCTTCGAGATCCTCTCGCGGGGCCTCGACCACGGGCAACTCCAAGTGGGAATCCACCTGGGCTCGACCATGCCCTGGAATGTGTTTCATCACCGGGAGTACACCACCCGCCATCAACCCGGTGGCCACCCGTTCACCGAGTGCACTAACCGCCTGCACATTCGACGAAAACGCCCGGTTGCCGATGGCATCATGAAAGCCCTTAGCGGCCACATCGAGAACCGGCAGGCAATCGACATTGATGCCGTATTGAGCAAGGTCCGCCGCATGAAGCCGTGCCATCAGCCACGCCGCTCGCAGGCCGGCATCCGGGTCATGATCAAAAAGGGAACCGATTGCTGCGGCCGGCGGATATGCCGGCACCAGCGGCGGCTTGATACGCTGAACGCGACCACCTTCCTGATCGATAAGGATGGGAGTATCGGCCGCTCCAATGCAGTCGCATAGGTCACTGACCAGATCGGAAAGCTGACTCGCCTCGCCGACGTTGCGCGCGAAAAGGATAAAGCCCCATGGGCGTTCATCCCTGAAAAAGGCCCGCTCGTCATCCGAAAGCGTTAATCCGCCGCATCCAAGGATCATCGCTTTTGATTCGCTCATAAACGAATCATACACGTATGGATTCAAATGGATAGGGCAGATCGGTGCCAATCGAGACGAGCGATCAGGCCGGACCGATTGTCCCGGATCGCGTCGGAATCCGGGACCCGATCAACGGTGTGCCTTTCGATCAGCGAGCGACGAAACAGCTGCCACCGGCGGCTTTGTATTGATTGCAAAGCGCTGTAGCGTCGTTCTTTGAACCGACGGGAATGCGAACCCGATAGAATACGCCTTTGTTCGGGATATCCGCACGCTGAATGTTCACGCCCCTTCCCCCGATGATCGAGGCATAGCGCCGAGACAGGTTCTGGTACGATTCGCGGGCGCCAGCCTCAGACGGCTGCGACGAAATCTGCATCGAGTAGCCACCGGGCGCAGCAGCTTGACTGCCGACCAGATTTCCACGCTGATTGACCGCTTCCACGATCGTAACGGGTTGTTCAGCGGGACGGGACGAAGGCACCGGTGCGTTGGCGTTGCTATTGGCAGTTCCGCTCGAAGTCGTGACGGCAGCAACCTCGGTCGTGGATTCTGTCCTGCTCGGGTTGTTCACCGGAATCGGCAGTTGCCCCGTGTCACGCAAATTCTCATCGATGGGAGGTGGACCGCTGTCGGTGGCAGATGCGTTTTGCGTCGCATCGTTTGAAGACGCGGTATCCGTTGCAGTGCCGGATGCCGCAGCGGTATCGCCCGAATTTGTTGTGCCGTCGGCTGTTGTGTCCTGTGTCGGCGCCAACGAGATTTGCCGCGGTTGGCCGTTTCCGGCGCTGCTCGTCGTGTCGGCGTTGTTGGATGCCGTTACCTCATTGCTTGGCCCGCTGGCACTGGCTGCGCTGTCCTGCTGGGTCGAAACAACCGTTGGCTGGTTTGAGCTGGAGGAACCGCTGTCCGTGGCACCGGTCACCGGAGTCTCTGCAGCAGCCGGAAGTTCCCTGGCTACAATTGTGCCGTCAGGCTTGACCACAAGCGTTCGCACTTTGCGCGGCGCCACGGCGACCGTCTCCTCGGTGGAGTTCGAACCGTCATCACTGGTATTTGAGGCCGACAGGCGTTCCTCGGATTTGACCACGGGATCAGCGGCGTCTTCCCGCCCTTCAAGCGGCAACAACCCAGGTTGAAGCGTCCTCTGAACCACATCGACCGGCTCTTCGGTCGTGGTTACGAGGTTCTGTTCCTGCGCTGATTGGGTTTCGTTGCCGGAAACCCGGTCATAAACGGCAAGGTCCTGATTGGGGACGGTCTTGCCACCGGGATTCTCCGGCTTGACCTTTACCGGCTCGTTGTCAGCCGTGATGACAGGCGTAACGGTCGACGCTGAATCGCCCCCGAGACTGCTGTTCCAGAGGTAGAAGCCACCTCCACCAACCACGGCGACACCAAGAACCACCATGGCCGCAACAAGCCCCCTGCGTCCGGAACCGGACTGTTCAGGTTCAGGGACATGTTCAAATTCCGGAACGAGGAGATCCTCTTCGATTTGGAATCCGTCGTCCTCACCCAGATCAGCACCTTGCTCAGCGAACTCTTCCGGCGTAAGGGCGGCCGCATGAGCCGGGTCACCGCCCATCAGTTCGTCCGAAACAGGTGACTCGGGCCCAGGCGCGGCGGAAACATCCATTTCCGGACCAAGCGGGATTTCATCGACGGGATCGACGGGCGGCTCGGCATCCTTTGTCGCCTCGGCTGCTTCAGAGGCAAGAGCTTCAAGTTCTTCTTCCAGAGGCAGCCCGAAATCGGCTTCGGCCGAAGGAGCTGGCACGGATTCCTGGGGCTCTATCGTTGGCACATCCAACTCGGCCATTGCCTCCGGCACGTCGTCGGATTCGTCAATGCTCGCATGGTCAAACGGAACTTCAGGCGCCGGCGGAGGCGCAGCGGCAGCAGCCGCTTCGGCCTCGACGTCAGCCATTTCCGCGAGAAGGGCATCATTCAGGCTGTCCGTGACATCGCTTTCGGAGGCTTCAGGAAGCGGTGTCGCCTTCGGCATGGCCGCCTGAACATCCTCCTCGAATTTGCGATAAGCGGACGCCAACTCCTGGCTCTCTGCGATTGTCTCACCGGGCGGCACGACCGCAGCAATCTCGGCGGTCGCGTCATCGGCACTGGTCTTCTCGGTTTCCGGTCCGCTGTCTTCAAGCGCTGTAAAGGCCGCCTCTAACTCCGCCTCAAGGCTAGATACCGCCGGCTCCGGAGTTGGTTCCGCCGAAGGCCAGTCGCCGCCCGGAAGTGGCACGCCATCACCAGATGCTGTCGAGCCCTGAGATTTCTCCTCCACCGGAGGCACAGGTCCAAGAGCTTCTCCCAAGAGCGCGTTTAAGCGGTCTTCCTCGGCAGCTGATATGCCCGCTGGCTTCGGCGCTTCGGCTGGTGTCGCTTCGGGTACCGGATCGACGGGATCAACGGCCGGTGCAACCGGCTCAGTCACTGATGCCAAGGGATCGGTCACGGGCGCCGCGGCCTCGATTGGAGGCTCGGTCGACTCCGTCACTGGTGCCACCGCTTCAACCGGTTCGACTACCGGTGCCTCGGGCTCGGCTATCGGGGATACCGGCTCAGCCGCCGGTGGCGCCGGCTCGGCTACAGGTGGTGCCGGAGGATCGAAAAAACTGGGGCCGCTATCCTGCTGAGGCTGAGCAGCAGGTGCTTCGGCCTGTGCCAATCGCGCCTCATCTGCATTGTGGTCTGCAACACCGATTTCGAGCTCGCGTAGCAATTCGGCTTCGAGATCGAGCCCGCCATCATCTTCCTGATCCGGTGTTGGGTCAGGTTCGGCAACTGGATTCAACCAGGATGGCTCAGTCGGCTGCACGGGATCAACGGCTTCGGCTTGCAACGGCGGCGATACGGGCGTTGCCGCGGCGGGCATTCCCGAAGGCGACGACCCCAATGGTGGCGCCAATGGTTCGGCGGCGGGCACAGTCGGCGGCGGAGCAGGCGCTGCCACGGGCGCAGCTTCCACGGTGGGATTTGGAGGGGCCACGCTCACCGTAGGAGTCGGCGCTCGGTAAGCGCCCGGGCTCGGAATGTTGACCGTTGGCGGCGGCACGTTCGCCGGCTCGGCCGGCGAAACGGGCACAGGCGCGACTGGCGGCACGGCCACGGGCTCGACGGCCGGCGCCGGCTCGGCCTCTTCCGTTGCCTTCTTCTCGCCCTCATCGAATCCAACGATGCGGGCGAGCTCGGCGAACGGATCGTCGTCCTTGTGGCGAGGGTCTTTGATTTGATCGTCTGCCATACAGTCCACTCGTGTGCGTGCAGCATTAAAACATGCCACTACATTGTGGGCAAAAGGTGACGTTTACCGCATCTCCAGCGGTGCGTCCGTACCCGTAATGGCCAGCCCTGACTTCAAGACCGATGCAACAGCCTTTACCAACCCGAGTCTGGCCATGCTCAATTCTGGGTTTTTATGGTTAACAAACCGTAATTCCTCGTAATCCTTACCTTTATTCCAATGCACGTGGAATGCACTGGCGACGTCATAAAGGTAGAATGCGACCCTGTGCGGCTCCTGCGAGATCGCTGCCGCTTCTAGTATTCGTGGATATTCGGCAAGCTTTGCAACCAGCTGCAGTTCACTGGGATCGGCGATGCGATCGACCACCAATTCGGCCAAATCCAGCGAATCAATATCCCTGTCCGGAAAGGCCTCTCGCGCCTGCCTGAACACCGAGTGACAACGGGCGTGCGCATATTGCACATAGAACACCGGATTGTCCTTCGATTGCTCCGTCACCTTGGCGAAGTCGAAATCAAGCATCTCGCTGTTCTTGCGGTAGAGCATCATGAATCGAACCGGGTCGCGCCCGACCTCATCGACCACGTCACGCAAGGTCACGAAATCTCCGGCTCGTTTTGACATGCGCACGGGCTGACCGTCGCGGAACAGCTTTACGAGCTGACACAGCAGCACGGTCAGTTTCGCCTCGCCCCCCGACACTGCCCGGGCGACCGCCTCCAGGCGTTTGACGTAGCCGCCGTGATCGGCCCCGAGCACGTAGATCATCTCCTTGAAGCCGCGCTCGTACTTGTCGCGAAAGTAGGCCACATCGGCTGCGAAATAGGTGTAGGATCCGTCGGATTTGATCAGCGGGCGGTCCTGGTCGTCACCAACCTCTGTCGATTTGAAGAGTGTCTGCTCCCGGTCTTCCCAATCCTCCGGAAGCTGGCCCTTCGGCGGCGGGAGCTTTCCTTTGTAAACATGACCCTTGAAAGTCAGATCGTTGATGGCTTCGCGAATGGCCTTGCCACCATGCTCGTGCAGCGTTCGCTCCGAGAAGAACACGTCAAAACGGATGTTGAGAGCTGCAAGATCATCGCGGATCATGGTCATCATCGACTCGATGACCCGTTCCTTGACAATCGGCATCCACTGCGATTCCCCCATCGCCAGCAGCTCCGAGCCAAACTCCTCTGTCAGAGCTTTGCCAACAGGCACCAGGTAATCGCCCGGATAGAGTCCTTCGGGTATCGCGCCAATGTCTTCTCCCAACGCCTCTCGGTATCGCAGGAAGGTGGATCTGGCCAGAACATCGATCTGCGAACCGGCATCGTTGGTGTAATATTCGCGGGTGACGTCATAACCGACAAATGACAGCAGATTGGCCAGTGAATCACCAACAACTGCACCCCGGCAGTGCCCGACATGCATCGGTCCCGTTGGATTTGCCGATACGTATTCCACGTTGATCTTAAGCCCGTCGCCCAAGGTGCTACGGCCAAAGTCTTCTCCAGAGGCGATGATCCCCGAAAGTGTGCGTTGCCAATAGCTTGGCGAAAGCTTCAGGTTGATGAACCCTGGCCCGGCCACGGACACGCTTTCGACGTCAGCGTCGGCCCTGAGACTTTCGGCGATTTGTTCGGCCAGCGCTCGCGGATTGGTCCCCAGCGGCTTGGCCAGAACCATCGCCGCGTTGGTCGCCACATCGCCATGGCTGGGATCGCGCGGCGGTTCCACGCCGACTCGGGCGAAGCTGATCTCATTTTCACTGCTTGCAACACCATCGAGCGATTGAAGAGCGTTGATAACGCGCCCTTCGAAGTCTTTGAAAAGGTTCATTTGTTCCATCCGGGAAAGCCGCCCGCCCAGCATCGGTCACCTAGGGCTCGGCAGAAGTTGTGGCTGACTATCGCAATTCGGGTGTGCGGTCAAACAGCGCGCGGTGCTGGTCGACGGCGAAATTGTCCGTCATTCCGGCAAGATAGTCGGCAACTCGTCGTCGGAGCCCCGCCGGATCCATATCGCTCGTGCCGCGAGACCATTGGGTTCCCATCAAGACCGGGCGGTCGACATAAGCTGCAAAAAGGTCCCTGACGATCCCAGCCGCCCTCTCGCGCACGCGCATGACTTCAGGGTGGCGATAGAGGTTCGAATAGAGAAACGACTTCAGGTTTCGGTCGGCTACTTCCATCTCAGGCGAAAAGTGAGCCATCGTTCGTCCCGCATTGCGCACTTCATCGGAGCTTTGCGGTTGGTTTTCACGCAAGGCGGTTTGCGCGGTTGCAATGACATTCTCGACCATAATGGTGATCTGTCGCCGCATGATCTCATGAATGACACGGGATTCTTCCAGGTCCGGGTAACTCGCACGTACCGAATTTATGAGTTCGGCAAGAAATGGCACTTCTTCAAGCATCTCGAGGCTCAAAAGGCCGCTTCGCAATCCATCGTCGATGTCATGGGTGTTATAGGCAATGTCGTCAGCAATCGCTGCCACTTGCGCCTCAAGGCTGGCAAAGCATGACAATTCAAGATCGTGGTTGGCGCTGTAGTCGGCAATGGGGCGCGGCACTGGTCCGTTGATGCCATCTCCATTGCGATCCGTCAGTGGGCCATTGTGTTTCACCAGCCCTTCGAGGCATTCCCAGGTCAGGTTCAGTCCGTCGAATGTCGGGTATCGGCGTTCCAGTTGGGTAACGATTCGCAATGACTGCGCATTGTGGTCGAAACCGCCCTCCCCGGACAAAAGGTCATCCAGCTCATCCTCCCCGGTATGACCAAAAGGCGTATGACCGAAATCGTGTGCCAGCGCGATGGCTTCCGCCAGGTCCTCGTCAAGCCGCAGCGCCCGGGCCAGGGCTCGGGCAATCTGCGCTACCTCGATCGTATGGGTGAGCCGCGTTCGAAAATGATCGCCTTCATGGGCCACGAAAACCTGGGTTTTGTGCTTGAGACGCCGAAAAGCGGTGCTGTGAATGACCCGGTCGCGGTCGCGCTGAAAATCGGAGCGCGTTCGACTGCGTGGCTCCGGATACCGTCTGCCGCGGCTTTCGGCCGGGTCGCTCGCCCAGGGTGCGTGCGACACGGTCCCGAATCCGAGCATGTCATCATCCAATTGCATGGCGTCGCCTTCCCCGTTGACGCGGCCTGCCGATGTTCATACCTATAAGGCAATCGCGATCAATCAAAATCTCGCCGGTCCTTGAAGCCGGTCAGGAGATACACATGGCAAACACTCAAGTTACGCTGTCGGACGCGGCGGCACGGCGCATCGCCACTATTCTCGCCACCGAAGACGGCAAAGACGCATTGCGAGTGTCCGTCGAAGGCGGCGGATGCTCCGGATTCTCTTACAAATTCGATCTCGCCGAAGGTGCGGAGGATGACGATCTGGTTCTCGAAAAGGGTGACGCACGGGTGCTGATCGATTCGCTCTCTCTCGTCTATATGGGTGGTTCGGAGATCGATTTCGTCGACAATCTGATGGGACAATCGTTCCAGATCAACAATCCGAACGCGGTAGCTTCTTGCGGCTGCGGCACCAGCTTCACGATCTGACGGCCGTTTCATGAAAATTGCCAGCTGGAACATCAACGGCATCAAGGCACGCATCGATAATCTGCTGACCTGGCTGAAGGAAAGCCAGCCGGACATCGCCTGTCTTCAGGAAATCAAGTCGGTTGACGAGAACTTCCCGCGGGAGGCAATCGAGGCGCTCGGTTATCACATCGAAACCCATGGCCAAAAGGGCTTCAACGGCGTGGCATTGCTTTCGCGAATGAAGCCGGACGAAGTCAATCGCGGATTGCCGCTGCTTCATGAGACGGACGAGCCGGACGAACAGGCACGTTTCATTGAAGGGGTCTTCAGCGTCAAGGGCGGCGTGGTTCGTGCCGTTTCGCTGTACCTCCCGAACGGCAATCCGGTCGATACAGAGAAGTTTCCCTACAAAATCGGCTGGATGGAACGACTTGAGGCCTGGGCCGCCGAACGGCTTCGCCTGGAGGAACCGCTGATCCTGGCCGGAGACTACAATGTCATCCCCGATCCCCTCGATTGCTATAACCCTGCCGATTGGGAAGGTGATGCGCTCTACCGGGAAGAAAGCCGATCTGCTTTCCGGCGGTTGCAGAATCTCGGGTTTACCGAGGCAGTGCGCAACAGCACTGATAAGGCCAAAACCTACACGTTCTGGGACTATCAGGCCGGCGCCTGGCAAAAGAACAACGGCATCCGCATCGACCATCTGCTGATGTCGCCGGAAGCCGCGGATCGACTGGTTTCAACCAACGTCGAAAAGCACGTGCGTGCCTGGGAAAAACCGTCCGACCACGTGCCCGTCACCGCTGAACTTGGATTCGTCAACGCCTAAATATCGAGTTGGACAGTGGCCGAATCCGCCTAGCCATCCTTCTGTCTCCGACGAGCAACCTCGGCATCGACAAGCGGTTGCTCTGCGGCGTTCAACACCTCGGGATCGTACGGGTCACGCGCGAACACTTCTCTGACCATCGGTGAAAAGAAATCGAGCGGCAAGCTGTCGTAGTCCGGATCGAAACTGGACTGATCCCAGCGTTCGCAGAAGGTCGCGCAATCGTCGAAATAGGCACTATCCCGGTGTCGGTCGCGTTTGTGCTGGTCGCCGCCAACATGGTGACCGTAGTAGAGCATCTGGAAATCGCCGTGCTTCTCGACCACCCAACGGCACTGTTCCCTGACGAAAGGCTTGAGGATTGTTGCAGCATATTCATCGTGGTTGTAAGGCGCGAATATATCGCCAATGTCATGCAGCAGGGCAGAGACAACCCAATCGATATCCGCCCCGTCACGCCAGGCACGCGTGGCTGATTGAACCGAATGCCCAAGCCGCGTCACCTGATAGCCGGAAAGGCTCTCGTCTAGATCTCTCAACGCGCCCAAAAGCCGATCCGCGGTTCCCTTGGTGTAGGCGATTTCGTGCTTGGTCAGGAAATCATACTCTTCCCGTGTCCCATCTCGCATCTGGGTGAAGTTCACGCGCTCCATGGATGGCTCCCAACTATTGATACAGTCCAACGGTTTCGGACGCGCCGGCTGCTAATGCCTTTGCCTGGTCGACGCGAATCTGCTCGTGAAGTTCCAGGCTGGCAGGGGAAAACAAACCTCCAGGTGGCGCAAAGTTGACGAACTGTCCATGGCGGTCGACACCACGCGCGAGCATCGCATAATCACGTTCTGCAACCTCCTGACGGACATTCGGATTGACGTAACGGATGGCGAAGCCGATACGCCGGTCGTCCGACTGGTTTGGGCCGGAACCATGGATGGTCAGGCCGTGGTGCAGCGACATTTCTCCTGGCTGCAACTCGATGCGGGTCTTATCTTCCTCGGCGATATCGACGGCGATCTCCTGGCCGCGGGAGAGCAGGTTCTTTTCCGAGAATGTATCGTTGTGCGGCAGAATCGGATTTTCATGGCTGCCTTTCACGAAATCCATGCAACCTGATTCAACCGTCGAAGGCGAAAGTGCGATCCAGGCGGTCACCTGATCCGACGTCGCTCCCAAGCCCCAATACGTCAGATCCTGGTGCATCGAAACAATATGTTCGGTCTGCGGCTCTTTGATGAAATATTCGGCCCCCCATATGAACACATCGGATCCAAGGATGGATTCGACGGCATCCAGAACAGTCGGGTGCAATGCCAATCGCGCGGCAAAAGGCATCGTGCAATGGGCGTTGACCCGCTTATAGAGGTTGAGCGGCTTGGGCAGATCGGCGTTCAGCCATTGCGCTTCCATGTCTTCGAGGTCTGTGCGGCAGGCGCCCGCCTCCTGTTCCGACATGACCCGGATGGGGAACAGATATCCATCTCGCCAATAGGCGTCGACCTGATCAGATTTCAGCATCATCTCCTCCACGTTGATTGACAGCCTAACCGAGATTGGCCCATCCGCAGCATGGATTCGCTTGCGTCTCAGACCAAGAAAAACTTATGCTGAACCATGGTCGGCAGCCGCATTCCATCGCTGAACTGGTTACGGGTCTTCGAAGCCGCTGCCCGCACGGAAAGTTTCGCCAAAGCAGCCGAGCAACTCAACATCAGCGCGCCTGCCGTCAGCCAGCAGATCAAGGCCCTGGAGGGGTATCTCGATGCACCGCTGTTCGTTCGCAGTGCGCATTCGGTTTCACTGACACCCGCGGGACGGGCCTTTCTGCCCAGCGTTCAGCACGCCATTCTGTCGGTCGAATCCACCGCCGACGGATTGTTCGGACAGGTTCGTCAGGAAACACTTTACGTACAAAGCGTCCTGATCTTCGCTATGGGCTTTTTGTCACCGCGCCTGGCGGCCTTCCGCAAAGCGCATCCGGAGATCAACCTCCAACTCACCACAGGCAACAGTGTCGAGGATTTCGGTCGTGGGTTTTCCGACCTGCAGATCATCTTCGGCGATCCGGCCACCTATGGCCGCCAGGGAGACCGCCTGCTGGGTGAACAGATTTATCCAGTCGCCCTTCCGGCCGTGTGCGAGACAATCAAGCGCCCCGAGGACCTGTTGCAGCATCCCCTCCTTGAGGTCGCGACACACAGGACCGGCTGGGTGGGCTTTCTGGAAGTGCAAAAGGCCAGCCCCATCGGCGCGGACCTGGTCTTTGCCGACAGCACGGTCATGAGCTTCGCCGCAGCAGCCCACGGCGCAGGAATTGCCCTGTCGCGAGCTCCGGTCAGTGATGTGTTGGAGAAGTCCTTCGGCTTACAGCCGTGCCTGATGGACGCCAAGCTCAATGGCGCGGACCACTATCACCTGATCTACCAGAATGGCGCGTCGCTCCGTCCAGCAGCTCGGCTCTTTCGCCAATGGTTACTGGAACAAATCGGTTCTTCAAACCGTTAGGTCAGTTCACGCCCTTGGCAAGCATGTCGTGCGCCAAAGCCATGGCAGTCCGGCGATCAGCTTCATCAGCAACAGAGAATGCCTGCTCCTGAATTGACTGGATCCACTCGCGATCCGAAGGGCTGGCCCGCTCAAGTGCCACCGTCATGAAGGCCAGTCCGCGGACCGTGTGCCCTTCCTGGAAGATCGCGTTTCCGAGCAACGCGGAGGCACCCGGATGGCCGGTCTTACGCGCACGATTGAGCCATTTCTTGGCCTGACGAAGATCGTTCTTGCCGCCCTCGCCCAACATGATCATACGACCCAGTTGGAACTGCGCTTCAGGCACGCCAAAGGCCGAAGCGGCATGAAAATAGAGGTGCCGCGCCTGCGCCAGATCCGGCCTTACCGGACTGTTCGGAATTCCCAAACGATAGTAGCCGGCAAGCGAAACAAGCGCGTGGACAAAATAGCCGGTGTCGCGGGAACCGGGTTCGACCCCCTGCCGAGCGATCTGGTCATAAATCTTGAAAGCTTCGTAGTCGTCTTCAACGACGCCATCGCCGTCGGCATACATGTTTGCCAGTGCCCAACGGGCGCCAGGGTGACCTTTCTCGGCCGCATGGCGGTAAGCTTCAACAGCGTCGTCTTTCTTGCCACGCTTGTAAGCAGAGAACCCGAACTTGAAGAGGACACGGGGACCGGACTTTTCATTAACGCCTGAATCCGGATCGAAGGCCAACGCGGGACCAGCAATCCCAAGGGACAGGGCTACCACGCAAGCCAGTACGCGTCCGGACCTGAAACTAGACATCTGCATAACGTTGTTTTTCTTTCGCCCCGCCCGGAAGCCTGCCCACGGTATCGTCCCCTGGCTGTTGGACCCGTTCTACACAGGTGGCGACGCCACCGTGTGCATTCAAGCCCCAGATCGCAGAGCGACCGGTCAGCAGAGTTTTATCGAAGGTTCTGGCGTTCATTACGTCCTCAATGGCATCGACAGACAAACAAACCACTCGCCAGTGCCATCCGGATCTCAATGCTCCGGTTTTGTGGCGGCAAATGGGCGTTGTCGGCCAGGTGCGGTCTTAGCAGACCTTTCCGAAAAAAGTGTTGCGAAACGGCCACAAACTGCATACCTGAGCGGTCTTCACATTAAATGTGAACAGCCCAATGCACGCCAAGAAGGCAGCTCGCACAATTCTCGCCACCTGGTTGAATTTTACTGTGCTTCTTCCACGTGCAGGAGTGCAGCAGCCAACTTTTGGCGTTGAGCCTGAAGGTCGACCAATTTCTGGCGTTCCCCCTCGACCACGTCCGGTCTTGCGTTGGCCACGAACTTCTCGTTCTGCAGTTTTTTGTCGATCTTGCCGATATCGCCGTCGATCTTGCCTAGCGACTTCTGCAGCCGCGCCTTCTCCGCATCGAGGTCGATCAAGGACCCGAGCGGCAGACAACAGGTGGTTTCGCGGACTACAATCTGCGCCGCGCCTTTGGGAACGCTTTGCTCAAGCACGATATCCTCGACACGCCCCAGACGCTTGACCGCTGGATCATGACGCAGCAACCAGCCAGCGGTCTGTTTGTTGGCGCCAACCACCACCATAGGTGCTGTTGCCGAAGGCGGAATGTTCATCTCGGCGCGCACGGATCGAAGACCTGACACCAACTCGACCAACCAGTTGATCTCGTCAGCGGCCTCGGCGTTCTCATAACCCGGCTGTGGCCAGTCCGCGTGGCACAGCATGCTATCGCGGTCAGCGCGATGGTCCCACAGATCTTCCGTCATAAACGGCATGAAGGGGTGCAACAGCTTGTAAATCTCGTCGAGCACGTAGGCCGCACATGCACGGGCCTCTGCCTTGGCAGGCTCGTCCTCCCCATTCATGACCGGTTTGAGCAACTCCAGATACCAGTCACAGAACGTGTTCCAGACGAACCGATACGCCGCCGCCGACGCGTCGTTGAAGCGGTATGCCTCAATTGCCTCGGTCACGGCCCGGATCGTTCGGGACAACTCGGTCAAAATCCAGCGGTCGATCGTCAATTCGACGCTTGACGGATCGAAACCGGCGCGCGGCGCCACTCCGTTCATTTCGGCAAACCGACTCGCATTCCAAAGCTTGGTGCCAAAATTGCGATAGCCGGCAACCCGCTGCGGATCGAGTTTCACGTCCCTGCCCTGGGCCGCCATGATCGCCAACGTGAAGCGCAGCGCATCCGCGCCATACTCGTCGATCAGTTCAAGCGGGTCGATAACATTACCCTTGGACTTCGACATTTTAGCGCCGTGCTTATCGCGAACGAGCGCGTGAACATAAACGGTGTGGAAGGGCTCAACGGGCTTTCCGTCGGCGTCCTTCATGAAATGCAGGCCCATCATCATCATCCTGGCCACCCAGAAGAAGATGATGTCGAAGCCGGTGACCAGCACGCTGGTTGGGTAGTAGGTTGCGAGTTCCGGCGTCTCGTCTGGCCATCCCAACGTCGAGAATGGCCACAGGGCCGAGGAGAACCACGTGTCGAGAACGTCCTCGTCACGCTGAAGCTCAACCTCTTTGCCGTAGTGCATTTTCGCGGCTTCGAGTGCCTCTTCCTCGGACCGTTCGACGAAAACGGTGTCATCTGGACCGTACCAGGCCGGGATTTGGTGTCCCCACCACAATTGCCGTGAAATACACCAGGGCTGGATGTTTTCCATCCATTCGAAATACGTTTTGTCCCAGTTCTTGGGTACAAAATTGGTCCTGCCTTCGCGGACAGACTGCATTGCAGGCTGTGCCAATACCTCAGCGTTGACGTACCATTGATCCGTCAAATAAGGCTCGATCGGAACGCCACCGCGATCGCCATGGGGAACCATGTGCTTGTGGTCTTCCACTTTGTCGAGGAGGCCGAGTTCCTCCATCCTGGCGACGATGGCCTTGCGGGCGGCAAAGCGTTCAACCATGTCGTAGGCATCAAGTGTGGTATCGAGCGCATCCGAGGACGGCAGGCCCTCAAAGAACTCCTCGTTGCCTTTAAGAGTGATATGGCCGTCCCGTGTCATGATGTTGACGGCGCGCAGACCGGTACGCTTACCGACATCGAAGTCATTGAAATCATGCGCCGGCGTCATCTTGACGGCACCGGTTCCCGCCTCGGGGTCGGGATACTCGTCAGCAACGATCGGCAGGCGTCGGCCGACCAGCGGCAAAATAGCATGCTTTCCGACTATGTCCTTGTAGCGCACATCGTCCGGATGGACCGCAACCCCGGTATCGCCAAGCATGGTTTCCGGTCTGGTCGTCGCGACAACCAGATAATCGCGGGTTTCCCACTCGATGGGTTTTCCATCATCGTCGAAGGCGATCGGATACTCGTATGTGACCCCGTCTTCTAACGGATAACGGAAGTGCCAGAGATGGCCTTTGGTTTCGATCTGCTCGACTTCAAGGTCGGAAATGGCCGTGTGCAGCTTGGGGTCCCAATTGACCAGCCGCTTGTCCTTGTAGATCAGGCCTTCCTTGTAGAGCGTGACGAAGACCTCGAGGACCGCCTTTGAAAGGCCCTCGTCCATGGTAAATCGCTCACGCGACCAATCGCAGGAGGCACCCAGTCGACGCAGCTGATTGAAAATCAGGCCGCCTGATTCGTTTTTCCACTCCCAGACCTTCTCGATGAATTTTTCGCGGCCCAGTTCGCGCCTGTGCTGCTGACGTTCCATCAACTGGCGTTCGACCACCATCTGTGTCGCGATCCCGGCATGATCCATGCCCGGCTGCCACAGAACGTTCTTGCCGCGCATGCGTTCAAAGCGAATCAGAATGTCCTGCAAGGTGTTGTTGAGCGCGTGCCCCATGTGCAGCGAGCCCGTCACATTGGGAGGTGGAATAGCGATGCTGTACGTCTCGGCACCGGGTTTTGACCCGGCACCGGCCTTGAAAGCACCGGCCTCTTCCCAGCGTTTTGCAATTTTGGGTTCGCTTTGGGCAGCGTTATAGGTTTTTTCGAGCATCCGCCTGGCCATTGATATCGGAATTGTGCACTGCCGTGTAAACGCACAGCGCCAAGCGATCAAGCCAATTGCAAGCGATCATTGTGTCCGGCAGCGCACTGATCTGCCGGATCGCCGTTGGCCCGCCTTCCGCAGCGCCCCAAATCTGGACCGGTCCTGGGGGAAGAGTCGGCCTTAACCGCCCCGAGCGACGCGTTCGATTTCTTCCCGCACCAACCGCTCGACCAGGGTCGGCAAGTTGTCGTCGAGCCATTCCTGTAGCATTGGGCGCAGCATATCTTCGGCTATTTCATCGAACGATCGAGTGGGTCCGTTCGACACCGCATGATTCAGGTTTCCGAATGAAGTCGCCACCTGCGAACCGGCATCCGGCGACATCAGCGCTCGCGGCTCTTCCGCCACACGGTTTTCGGTTGATGGTTCCGAGGTGCGCGGAAACTTGGTATCAAACGATGGAAACTCGTCCCGTGGCTCGGGCCGGTCGTTAGCTGCCGGCAAGACTACGACGTCGCTGGCGCCCGCGTTTGGTGCAGCATCCGAAAAGCCTCTCTCGATCCGCTCTTCCGCGACCTCGGCGGCCAACCGAGCCAACGAAACCGGCCTTTCCGGCGTTCCGTCCGGCGTCGGTGTCTCGGGTACCGAAGTGTCTCGGTCAGGTTCCTTGGTCGTGGAATCGTCAGCCGACCCCGTTCGCAACGGAGTTGCAAAAAATGGAGTCCCCGGATGCAATGTTGGCTCTTTGCTCATGTCGTCCCCCGCCGACAGTCCCGATTGCTCAGTGGGCCCCTCGTCTCCCACTGCCTCCGACAGTCCACTCAACAGCGAAAGCGCCGGGTCAACCGCCTCTTGTTGTGAATGCTGTGACCCCACCGCCGCGGTCTGTTCGGATGGCGCGCCCTGCTCCTCTGCAGGGTCGTTGCTCTCGATGATTTTGCGAATGGAAGCCAAAATCTCTTCCATGCTTGGCTCGCGTGCCACATTTGCCTGTGCCATGCCGTTCCTCGAAATTTGCCGCATCAAATCTCCAGTCGCAGAACCGCAATCTCTGCAACCGAATCACATGCTTAGTCTATGCTATTGAAATGCGCGTGAGAATCCCAAGCGGGAAAATGGCCGTCCCGGTGCACAGGTAAAGGACGGGATGACCGGAGAAACGGTTGCTACCGACCGTCGACAGTCCGCAGCCCGTACCACTTGTCTTTGACGGCGTTGTAGTGTTTCTCGGGACGGTACTGGCTGACCTTGAGTTTCAGACGCGGCACGCGCAGCCGACCGATGGCGCTCATCAGACTGTAGCTGTTGACCACCGCATCACGCTCGGACTGCGCCAGGGATTCCTGGGCGCTCAACACGTTGGATTGGGTCTCAAGGACGTCCAACGTTGTGCTCTGACCAACGTTACGCTCTTCAATCACACCCTGCAGAGCAAGCTGTGCGGCGGAAACCTGTGCCCGGTTTGCAGCAATGGAGGCATTTGACGCCTCCAACTGCGCCCAGAACGTGACAATGTTCTGTTCAACCTGGCGCCGGGCCGAATCGACAAGTATTCGAGCCTGTCCCAATGTTTCCTTGGCTTGTCGGACCTGTGCCGAGGCTAATCCACCCTGGTAGATCGGGACCGAAACGTTCGCCGAAAGAGTACCGGTATTGGCGCCACCATCAGCGTGGCTCACCGATCCCTGAAGCGTGACGCTCGGGAGAAACGTTCCTTCCTGGGCTTTCACAGTGAACGAGGCCGCATCGACGGTATATTGAGCGCTAAGGATGCTCGGGTGCTCGCGCAGTCCAATGTGCACGGCCTGGCCGGACGAGGACGGCAGTTGCCTACGTAACGCTACCGGTTTCTTCAGGTTTTTGGGCGCGGCACCGATGATCTGAATATAGACGGCCACGCTGGACTGGTATTGGGCCTGAGCCGCAAGCAACTGCGCACGTGCTGATTCCAGCTGCGCCTGTGCCAGTGCTATGTCCGTTCGGGTCCCTTCACCCACGTCGAATCGGGCCTGGGATGCGTTCCGCTGCTCGATCAGGAACTGCAGATTCTGCTGCCGCACGCGCACGATTTGGGCATCGCGCACAACGTTGGCGTAAATCTGCGCGGCAGCCAGCAGGGTCGTCATTTCCTGGTTCAACAGATCTTGGCGCCCACCATAGACATTGGCCTGGGCTGCGCGGACATTGTTGCGCGTCTGAAATCCGTCAAACAAGGACTGCGTAAAGGTCACACCCACCGAACTGTCGACCGAGTCGGCAGAAGCGCCGGTAAAGGTGGTTCGATTGGTCTGGGTCGCCGTAACGCTCGCTGACGCCGAAACCTGTGGTCTGTTGCCGGATTTGGCAATTGCGACCCCTTCGTCGGTCGCCCGCAGGCCCGCCCTGGCCGCGTTCAGATCCGGGTTGTTGTCGTAGGCCTTGGCCATCGCGCCAAAAATGGTTTCAGCCGATACCGTTGCTGGCATCATGGCCGCAATTGACAAAGCTGCGGTGAGCAACAGAGTTTTACGCACGCTGGACAAGGTGTACATCCCCACTACCGGTCTTGGCTTTCGCGATAACCAGCCCGCCGCCGATACCACAGCCAATGATAATATTCCGTACGCTGGCCGTTACAATGGCGCTGGCCAACACACGATCACATTAGCTGATGCTGTTACCAAGAAAGCACAATGTCGTTTATGCAGTCTTAATTCAAAATTCAAACACAGCCGCCTTTTCAAACCCCGGCAAGGGTTTGACAGACGTGTTAAAGCCATGGCGCGGCGCGGTATATCCGCCTTCACGAACGTAAAGGCTTGCCCGCGAAGCATTGCCAATCCCTTCCACGGCGACCAGCCGACCTCCGTCGCGCAACTGGTCGAACAAATCTCTCGGCAACTCCTCCACGGATCCATTCAGGAAAATCACGTCATAGGGTGCTTCCGGCTTATACCCCGCGGCCAAGTCACCGGTTACAACCGCGACGTTGTCATAGCCAAGCCGCGAAAGCGTTTCGGTTGCTTGAGTCGCCAAGGTTTCTTCGCTCTCCAATGCGACCACCGAACTTGCCAGCAGAGACAGTAAAGCCGAGACGTATCCAGTGCCGCAACCGATCTCCAGCACGACATCGTCCTTGCCGACGTCGGCGAGCTGCAACAATTTGCCAAGCGGTGACGGCTCCATAACGTAGCGAGCACTTTGGCTACCATCGCCTTTGGAAATCGGAATGTCGTCGTCGATATAGGCCAGCGCTCGATAGTCGGCGGGAACGAAATCCTCGCGCGCCACGGCCAAAAACGCGTCGATCACAGCATGGGACGTCACATCCGTCGTGCGGATCTGGTTGTCGACCATTTTGGTCCGCGCCTGTTCGAAATCAGTGCCCATCAGCCTCTCCGGTGATCTGGACGGGATCAGTTATCAGGCTAGGTCTTTAAAGCCGGCGCTGGTTATGTTCAAGCGAACGATGAACACAATTTGGGGAAGTTGCAAAACAGGTCGATACAGCTGCGGTGAAATGACTGCGACGGCTGAGATGGAGGCCTCGCCCGGAATCGAACCGGGATAGAAGGATTTGCAGTCCTCTGCGTAACCATTCCGCCACGAGGCCCCGTGTCGGCATTTGCCGAACAGCCGAGGTCACTTAGACCGGTTATCCGGCGTTCGCAAGGGGCTCGTTTGGAAAAAATCCAAAGCCAGCTTCCTGAGTCATGGATGAGCTGTGTCTGGCGCAAACCGCCTTCGGCCTTTCCTGCCGGCTGCAAATTCGGTAGCCATTCCACGTGCATCCACGGGAGAGACGAGATGGAGCGCCCCGAACAGGAAAAACCCGCGAAGTCCGACCTGGAGGCACTGACAAGGTTTTACAAGCAGCGAAATCTGCCGGCCTTCACCCGGCAAGCGGGATCGCTGGCAAAGCGCTTCCCGCACGATGCCTCATTGCTCAGGACGCTTGGCGCTGCCCATGCCGGGCTTGGTCACGTCATGGCTCAACACGGTCAAATGGCCGACGCCGTCGCCAGTTACCGACAGGCACTCTCCTACCACCCCAATGACGTCGGAGCACTCACCAACCTTGGGAACTTGCTACGGGCACAGGGCGATCTCGAAGCCGCAATCGCCAGTCACCGCAAAGCCATCCGAATCAACAGTGCTTTCTTTGGTGCCCACGACAATCTGGGTGTCGCCCTCCAGGAGGTGGGAGATCTGGATGCTGCCATCGCAAGTCACCGCCAGGCAATTGCGCTTAAGCCTGATCACGCAGCAGGACACCTAAATCTCGGCAATGCGCTCAGGACCGTAGGGAAAACGGACGAAGCCATCGCCCGCTATCGCCAGGCGATCACGATCGATCCGAACCGGGCGGACGCGCACATCAATCTTGGCACAATCTTGCGGGAACTCGGACGCCTGGACGACGCGGCCGAGGTATTTCGAAACGCGTTGCGGGTCGACCCAAAAAACGCGGAAGCAGAATCCTATTTGATCTTCCAGCAGGCAACGATGTGCGATTGGTCGGAGGGACCGTCTCCAAATCTCACGCAACTTGGTATTTCAACAGCTCCGGTTCGCCCCTGGCGCCTGCTTTCCACCGAAGACGCGCCGGAACGCCACCTTCTTCGGTCGCTCCACTATGCCAAGAGGCAATGGGGGCGTATTGCCGCTCAACCCCTCGAGCGCCAGGTGGAAATACCGTCCAAACTGCGTCTCGGATATTTCTCGGCCGACTTTCACAATCACGCAACAATGCATCTCATGGCCGGACTGCTCGAGTTGCATGATCCCGATCGTTTCGATGTTTTCCTCTACTCCTACGGTGACGACCAAAGGGACGGCATGCGGGCGCGCCTGGAAGCCAGCAGGACGACTTTCCGCGCCGTGCACAACCGAATCGATCGCGATATCGCTAACCGGGGGCGGCAGGATGAACTACACATTGCGATCGATTTGAAGGGATATACCCATCAGGGCCGCCCGGGAATTTTCGCCCATCGAGCCGCTCCCCTGCAAATGTCCTGGCTTGGCTATCCTGGCACGTCTGGTTGCGATTTCATGGACTACATTATCGCTGACCCCGTCGTCATTCCTGACGTCGCACAGTCATATTATTCCGAGAAGGTTCTGTATCTGCCCGAGACATATCAGCCAAATGATCACCGGCGAGAGATTGCCGACCGTCAGTTTGCGCGAACCGAGCTTGGCTTGCCCGAGTCGGGCTTCGTCTTCTGCTGCTTCAACAACAGCTACAAAATCACGTCTCGTGAGTTCGATATCTGGATGCGATTGCTGGGCAGCGTGCAAGGCAGTGTTCTATGGTTGCTTGAAACCAATCAATGGGCAGAAACCAATTTGCGCAACGAAGCCATTGCGCGTGGTATCGACGCGGACCGGCTGGTGTTTGCAGAACTCATGCCGCCCCATGAGCATTTGGCACGACATCGCTGTGCCGACCTTTTTCTTGATACTTTCAACGTCAACGCGCACACAACGGCGAGCGATGCGTTGTGGGCGGGATTGCCGGTGTTAACGAAACTGGGGTCCGGATTTGCCGCCCGGGTCGCCGGAAGTCTTCTCAACGCTGTCGGTCTGGAGGAACTGGCGACCGTCTCTGAGGAGGACTACGAAGCGCTTGCGCTGCAATTGGCAACACACCCCGCAAAACTCAAATCGATAACGCGGCAGTTGGAAATCAACAGGCTGACGACGCCACTGTTTGCGTCTGAAAAGTTCACCCGCCATCTCGAGACCGCCTATCAAATGGCGTTTGACCGTTACCTCGCCGGCGAACCGCCGGAAACGATCACAGTCCCCAAATCGGATTAATCCACTCCATTCCCTTGGGGGTTTTTGTTCCGTCGGCTTTTGACGAACCAAACGACAAGCCGCCGACGCCAGCGTCGGATCAATGGAACGTCGTTGGAGAGAATCAGCAACCCAAGCGGGATCATCCAGAATCCCAGGATCGGCAGGAAGCCCAAAATGCCGCCGACGATGAAGCCGATACCGATCAAGAGCCTCAGAAAGCGACTTTGAGGCAATCGAAACCGCCATTTCCCAATATGAATCAACCGCCCCGGCTTGGCGAGTTCGGCTTCACCGTCTGTTTCTGAATCGACCGTCATGTGGTTCTTCGTCGCCGTCTTCTCCTCAAGGGCTCGCCGATCCGGCTGGCCTTGATTTCGGGTTTTCCGGCCCATTGTTCAAGGCACCCTACATTTTTCAAGAAATCGCTTGGCAATTGGGAATTTCTTTTGTTATACGCCCATCCACGCCACACCAAGCGCGTTGTTCCCCGGTAGCTCAGTGGTAGAGCAGTTGACTGTTAATCAATTGGTCGCTGGTTCGAATCCGGCCCGGGGAGCCACCTTTCTTCCTTTTAAACCTTTGATATTTATAAACAAACCAGCCACTTCTGTGGCCAGCACCCAACGATAGGTCGTTCGTCTCCATTGTCGTTCGGCTGCGAGCACCTGCCGAGATCAGCTCAACGCTGACCGCCAGGTAAAGGAAGTATTCAGCCTGAAACACAACCGTGAAGCCACTTGCGTCGCGGGCAAGGGACAATCGGTGTAAACTCCGCCAACTGACCCGAAGGTCGCAGGACGCGGAAACAAGCATGTCTGAAGTTCTAGTCGGAATCCTACTGAACGGTATTCAGCACATCATTGCCATTCTGGTCGGGCTGACATCCGTCTATCTGGGATATCGTCTGTTCCTGGAAATGCCGCGCCGCCGCGAAGGTGAGGCAAAGCTGGACCTTCCGGGCGGTGTGTCAATCCTGTTGTCACGCATCGGCCCGGGTGTTTTCTTTGCCCTGTTCGGCGTTGGCATGATCATCTACTCGATCATGAAACCGATCGAAATCAAGGACATTGCGGAACAGGTGGCCAGCGCCGAAGGCGTCACCACGATCAAGCGAAGCCGCTCACTGTCCGGACTTGGTCAGCAAAATGGATCAGGTGCTCAGATCCAGGCTTTCGCTGCAGTGGAGCGCGCAACGGTGATCAGCCGGCTTAACAGAATTTCGCAGAACGCCGCCGAAGTTCAGCATGGCCCCGAACTGCTCGACACCACGATTGCGGTGCGAGAAGCGAAGCTGGCGCTCATGCGTGAAGTCTGGAGCCCGGAATGGGGGGACTACACGGTTTTTCACCTCTGGGTCACCGAACAGTTCGAACAGGACCCGCCGCCACAGGGATATGAGGATGTCGCCGCGTTCTACCGTCAGGGCGGCTGATCGCACCGCCACCACCAAGCGACTGATTGCCGGGGTTTTGCTGCTCGGCGCGATCATGGCCACGTCGTGGTCGTCCGCCCAAGCGGCAGAACCGCCTCCATACGATGATGCAGTGCTAGCCGAATTGCAGCAGCGTTATCCCCGGGGTATTATCTCAAACTTCCGCGAGGTGATACTGCCAAGGCTGGAGCCGGCGGAACGACGCGCCCTTGAAAATGTCAGAATTCGGTTTCCCTTGCGCATTCCGGGCCGCGAACCGTTTGCCTTCGCCGCCGACACGCGCAACCAGACCCTGTTCATGTCAATCCAGTCGCTCAAGTTCCTGGACGACGCCAACATCGCGATCGCCTGGCTCGAGCGTAACGGCTACTCCAGCGAGAGCGTCTACAATTATCTGACCATGTTGAGAAACTGGCAGGCGGCAGAGCCGCCGCCACCTCTGCTCACGACGCTGTGCATCCCTGCCGATGCGCTTCAGGACCCAGACGTCGACTCACTTGCCCAGAAGAGTTTCAGCACCGCAATCGTGTTCATCCTGTTGCACGAGCTGGGACACATCTACCTGAACCACAGTGGGTATGAAGGTGTCCAACCTTCGACCGCGCGTGCCAATGAAAGCGCCGCCGATGCCTTCGCCCTCAAGGCACTGGCGCGCATCGGCGACGTGCCGTTGGGCGTCGTCAACCTGTTCCTGACGATGGCGTACCTGCATGAAAGTCGAACGGATTTTTCCTCCGATTCCAATCATGCGCTGCAACTCGCGGCACGAACACACCCGCTGTCTTCCCAGCGCCTCAACGCGTTTGCTGATGCTTTGGAAGCCAGTGCCGGAGGCTACTCGGGCAGCGGACTCACGCGCCTCGAGATCATCACAACCACCGCTCAAATCCGGATGATCGCCCGCAACTTCCTCGACATTCAAAGACTGACAGCCCTGATCGGGCAGACGATACGCCCCCAGGATCTCGGACCCGTCCGCCATGGAGGAAAGCTTGGTCGCAACTGCCGCGACGCTGAACCGACCACCGGCACGTTTTCCGGGCTCTTTAGCGGTACAGTCACTGTCAACGGGGTGGAATTCGATCTTGAAGTCGAGATGGCACGGTCAGGTAATACCGTTCGCGGCCGTTCAAGCTACGGCCTCGGGGTTTCTGATTTTGAGGGGGTCATCGAAGGCGATACGCTTCACTATGACTGGCAATTGGGCAATGTCGTCGGTCGCGGAATACTGAAGCGTCAAGCCGGTGGGTACGCGGGTTCCTGGGGCAACGGCAACAGCGCAACCAATGGAGGCCTCACCCGACTGGGCATCAATTGACCGCAACCATCCACTGACCTACCGCACTCCGGCCGAAGACAACATCGCGTGCATGAGCACGTTGCAGCCGGCCTCAAGGTCTTCCTGGGTCGCACTCTCGGCCACGTTGTGGCTGACGCCATCCTTGCATGGCACAAAGATCATGGCCGATGGAGCAATTTTGGCCATGTTGCTCGCGTCGTGCAATGCACCACTCGCCATTCGCCGGGCGCGATATCCAAGCGCTTCGGCGGCACTCGCGACATGATCGACGCTGCCTGGATCGAAGGCGACGGGCTCGATGGACGCCCGACGGGTGACCTGCACCTGACAATCCTGGTTGTCCGCGACGGAACGGCAAATCGCTTGAGCCTTATCGGCCAATTGATTCAACACCGCAGTATCGGGATGACGGATGTCGACAACGAAGTCCGTGCGACCCGCAATTGTGCTCGCCCCATCCGTCGCCGGTTTCAGGTAGCCAACCGAAACACGCGCATGAGGCCGGTGTTCCAGTCCAAGCTCGTTCAGCGCTACCAGAATTCGTGCACTTGCCTGCAGCGTATCGCTTCGCTGATCCATCGGTGTCGTTCCAGCGTGAGCATCCCTGCCAAGCACGGTCACGTCGAGCCAGCGCAGTCCCTGAACACTCTCAACGACTCCGATCTGCCGCCCTTCCTGTTCCAGCAGCGGCCCCTGTTCAATGTGCAGTTCGTAAAATGCCGCAATGTTCAAGTGTGTGGATCCGGGAGTGCCAAGATATCCCATCACCCTCGCCGCATCCTCAAATCGATCCCCGGTCGTCGAGACCGCGTCAAGAAGGTCCTTGTCGGTGAGATCTCCGACAAACCAGGATGACCCCATCAGTCCGGGATGAAAGTGCACCCCTTCTTCGTTGGTCCAGTTGACCAACCCGACGGGAAGATCGGTGGTTACTCCCGCGTCGTTGAGTGTTTCAATCACCTCTAGCGCGCAAAGAACGCCGGAAACGCCATCAAATCGGCCACCATGCGGCTGTGTATCGAGATGGCTCCCGGACAGCACCACCGGCGCATTAGCCAAAGCGCCTTCGGGCAGCCCGAACATGTTTCCGGCAAGGTCAATTCGCATGTTGAGGCCGGCGTTGGCGCACCACGTTTGCAGGAGGTCCCTCGCCGCCCGATCATCTGCGGTCATTGCAAGACGGCAGCATCCTCCACCCTCGATGGCGCCCAGCTTGGCCATTTCCATATGCCGCCGCCAAAGTCGCCCGCCGTCGACACGCAATTCCCCCATCATCAAAAAAATTTCCCCCTCAAATTAGAATAGTTAAAAACTATACAATTTGACTCCACTTATCCCTTGAATTAACACCGCCTCAATGGCCTCTTTCGGACCCAAAACGCAAGGGAAATTCGTGACATGAGAACTACCATGAGGACGTTGGCGGCGGCGTTGGCGCTGTCTGTTTCCGTCATTGCCACGGCGCAGGCTGCAACCGGCGCGAGCGCTGTTGTACAGACCTATTCCGACATTGCCCTGGCAAAATATCAGGACTCTCTCTCGAGCGCCCAAGCTCTGGATGCAGCCGTTGACGCATTGCTTGCAAATCCGTCAGACACCTCCCTGCAAGCCGCCAGGGATGCGTGGATTGCCTCCCGTGTTCCCTACCAGCAGACCGAGGTCTACCGTTTCGGCAACCCGATCGTTGACGACTGGGAAGGTCGCGTGAATGCCTGGCCGCTTGATGAGGGCCTGATTGACTATGTCGCTGCCTCCTACGGCACCGAAAGCGACGAAAACGAGCTCTACGTCGCCAACGTCGTAGCCAACCCGAAGCTCAAGTTTGGCGGCACGGAGGTCGACGCGAGTGTAATCACTCCGCAATTGCTCTCGGAAGCGCTGCACGAGGCCGGCGAGGTCGAGGCCAATGTTGCGACGGGCTACCACGCCATCGAGTTCCTCCTCTGGGGCCAGGACCTGAACCATACCGGTCCCGGTGCCGGAGATCGTCCCTACACTGATTTCTCTCTCGACAACTGCACGAACGGGAATTGCGAACGCCGCCGCGACTACCTTAAGGCAGCAGCGCGCCTGCTTGTGACCGATCTTGAAGAGATGGTCGGCAACTGGACCGACAGCGGCGCAGCCCGCGCCAATTTGACCGGCAATCCGCAAGCCGGAATCACCGCAATCCTCACGGGAATGGGCTCTCTGTCCTATGGCGAACTGGCCGGCGAGCGCATGAAGCTCGGGCTGCTCCTTAACGACCCGGAAGAGGAACACGACTGCTTTTCAGACAACACCCACAACTCGCACCTGTACGATGCGATCGGCATTCAGAACGTCTATCTGGGATCATACACCCGGACCGATGGTTCGGTGGTCAGCGGACCTTCGGTTTCCGAATTGATTGCAGCAAGCGATGCCGCGCTGGATGCAGAACTCAAAGACAAGCTGGCAGTGACCGTCGAAGCGATGCAGGTGATGGCCAAGCGCGCGGAAACCGTCGAGGCTTACGACCAGATGATCGGCGACGATAATCCTGAGGGAGAAGCTGTTGTACAGGCAGCAATTGATGGGCTGGTTGATCAAACGCGGTCCATCGAACGCGCTATCGCCACCCTCAATCTTGGCCAAGTCGACCTTGAAGGTTCCGACAGCCTGGACAATCCGGACGCCGTTTTCGAATAGTCCGTGCTAACGTCCAATCCGCCAGTTGATTTACCCGGCGGAATTCGGAGCCGACGGTTATGAAGCAGCCGCTTGCGGGTGCATTAGCGTGTCTTTTAGGAGCGGCGACTGCAATTGCAGGCCCCGCAATCACAGACAGCAAACGCCTGGACCTGTCGGCTCACGACATGGAGCGCGTCCAGGCAGTCACCAAGTCAACCACTGATTTTGAAAAACCGGAAAGCTTCGAGGCAAGCCAAGGCGGCGCCGGAACGTCCCGCAAGCCACCAGACCGTAACGCGTTTTCACAACCGGCGGAAATTCTTGGATTTGACGAGAGGGAACGTTTCAATCTCGGTAATGCCCTGTTCCGCAAACTCTGGGTTTCGTCCCCTTCATCGACCTTGGCCTCGGACGGCCTTGGGCCGTTGTTCAATGCACGCGCCTGCCAGAACTGTCATGTGCGGGACGGACGCGGTCACCCACCCGAGGGTGACGGCGACTTCACATCTTTTGTCATTCGACTGGCTAGCGCCGCGTATCCGGATCCAGTCTATGGCGGTCAAATTCAGGACCGATCCGTTCCCGGAGTGCCCGCTGAAGGGACCATAGGCGTTCACTATTCCGAACAGCCATTCGTTCTCCCAGACGGTACAATACACAGCCTGCGCCACCCTTCGTACGACTTGAAGGACCTCCAGTACGGTCCGCTTCACGCGGATACGACCCTGTCCCCACGCGTTGCACCACCGATGATCGGTCTGGGCCTGATCGAAGCCATTCATCCAGCCGACATTGCAGCCCATGCTGATCCAGACGACCGGGATGGTGATGGAATCTCCGGGCGAATATCCATGGTGCGTGACCCACTCTCCGGAAAAGTCACCCTTGGTCGATTTGGTTGGAAAGCATCGCAACCCTCAATCAAGACACAAAATGCTGCGGCCTTCAGCACCGACATCGGCATCTCGACCCCGTTGCGGCCGGCACCCGCTGGCGACTGCACCGATCGCCAACCGTCATGCCTCACCCGCCCTCACGGGGTTCAAGACCATCTCGGCCAGACGGAAGCACCGGATCCGATTCTTGATCTGGTGACATTCTACACCGCACATCTTGCCGTCCCGCGGCGTCGCAACGTCGAGAACCGCGAAGTATTGCTAGGCAAGTCGCTTTTTTACGACATCGGCTGTACCGACTGTCACAGGCCGAAATTCGTGACGCGTCGCGACACGAACGACGCATCCCAGGCTTTCCAGTTGATCTGGCCCTACTCCGATTTTCTCTTGCATGACATGGGTCCGTCTCTCGCCGACGGGCAATTGGAGGGAAGCGCAAACGGCCGCGAATGGCGCACACCGCCGCTTTGGGGTATCGGACTTACCAAGACCGTCAGCGGCCATACCTTCTTCCTGCACGATGGTCGCGCCCGCAATCTCACCGAGGCAATCCTTTGGCACGGTGGCGAGGCCGAGCAGTCACGAGACCGGTTTGCATCTTTGTCCGCCAACGATCGTGAAGCGCTTATCGTCTTCTTGAACTCGCTGTAGCTTCCTGACCCATCGCACTTGCGAAATGATATTCTCTATGAACAAATGGCCCGGATAGAGACAGCCAAGGGAAAACGGGCGGGTATCGGCACCCGACCTTTCCCGGACGGGTTGCATGGGGAAGACGCATGAACGTTACACAGGACACTGCACCATCGACGCAGGTCGTGTCAGCCGCAAACATCCGTGATTCGCTCAAAGGACTGCCATTGCGAGCACGATTGATTTTGCGATCGCTTTCCAGAATGCGCTATGGCGCGCTCGACCTGCAACTGCCCGACGGCCAGAGAGTCCGCATCGAGGCTGATGAGACCGGGCCGGAAGCTGATCTGGTCCTGAAAAACTGGAACCTTCCCACGCGTGCCTTCAAACGCGGAACCATTGGCGTCGCCGAGTCCTACATGGATGGCGACTGGGAGAGCTCCGACGTCCCTACTTTCCTGGAGCTGTTTCTTGTCAATTCCGACATGGGCGAGTCGGCTGCCCATCGAGCACGCGGACTGTCTGCAATTGTAGAGCGGCTACGCCACATGTTTCGCGCCAATACGCACAAGCAGGCTGAAAAAAACATCTCCGCCCACTACGACCTGGGCAACGATTTCTATGAGAAATGGCTCGATCCGAGCATGACCTACTCATCCGCGCTGTTTCAGACCGGAGCCAACGACCTGCAGAGCGGCCAGAAAGCCAAGTACAAGGCGCTGGCTGATTCCATCGGTATCGAGCCCGGCAGCCACGTGTTGGAAATCGGCTGCGGCTGGGGCGGTTTTGCCGAATACGTCGCCGGCACGATCGGCGCCCGCGTCACCGGCCTGACCATCAGTCAGGAACAGCTTGACTATGCGCGCAACCGCATTGAAAGAGCCGGTCTGTCGGATCGGGTCGACCTGAAATTTCAGGACTACCGCGAAGAGCGTGGAGTCTACGATCACATCGCCTCGATCGAGATGTTCGAAGCCGTGGGCGAAAAGTATTGGCCGGGCTATTTCGCAAAGCTGCAGGAATGCCTGAAACCCGGTGGACGGGCCGGCCTTCAGATCATCACGGTGCGTGAAGAGGCCTACGAAAACTACCGGCGCAATCCCGATTTCATTCAGCGTTACATCTTCCCGGGTGGCATGCTCCCGACCTTCGAAATCCTGGAAGACCTCAGGGGCAAGGCCAATTTGAAATTGGCCGGACACCGTGCCTTCGCCCAGGACTACGCACGAACGCTGTCGGAATGGTGTCATCGCTTCTGGGAGGCATGGCCGGCTATCAAACCGATGGGCTTCGACGATCGCTTCAAGCGGCTATGGGAGTTCTACCTGCAATATTGCGAAGCCGGGTTCCGCGCCGAGAATATCAGTGTGCGCCAATTGATTTACGAGCGCTGATACAGGATTCCTTTTTTACTCCGGCATGATTGTGGCGAACCCTATTTCTTGGGCGAGCCCGTGTTGCTAATCCATAATCGCCGAAATAATGTCGCTCACAATTCATCGAGGCGCAGGAATGACCGTATATCAATCAGTTCTGGAAGGCATCGGCAATACACCGCTGATCAAGCTCAAGAAAGCATCCGAGCTCACCGGCTGCACTATTCTCGGCAAGGCCGAGTTCCTCAATCCAGGCCAGTCCGTCAAGGACCGGGCGGCATTGTCCATCATTCGGGACGCGGAAAGGCGCGGCGCGCTGCGGCCGGGCGGCGTGATCGTGGAAGGCACTGCCGGCAACACCGGGATCGGCCTCGCAATGGTTGCCAAGTCCCTGGGATATCGCACGGTCATCGTCATCCCGGAAACCCAAAGTGAGGAAAAGAAGGACGCCTTGCGGCTGCTCGGCGCCGAGCTCGTTCAGGTTCCGGCCGTCCCCTATAGAAACCCCAACAACTACGTGAAGCTGTCGGGACGCCTCGCCGAGCAAATTGCCGCGGAGGATCCCAACGGTGCGGTCTGGGCCAATCAGTTTGACAACGTGGCCAATCGCCAGGCGCATATCGATACGACGGCGCCCGAGATCTGGCGCGACACGGATGGCAAGGTCGACGGCTTCATCTGTGCGGTCGGTTCCGGCGGCACACTCGCAGGCGTCAGCGTCGGACTGAAGGACCGCAACAAGGACATCAAAATCGGCATCGCCGATCCAGGCGGCGCCGCACTCTACAACTATTATGCCCACGGCGAGATGAAGGCCGAAGGCACTTCGATTACCGAAGGCATTGGTCAGGGTCGCGTAACGGCCAATCTAGAGGGATTCACGCCTGACTTCGCCTATCGCGTTCCGGATAACGAAGCCTTCCCAATCGTTTACGACCTGATCCAGGAAGAAGGCATGTGCCTGGGCGGATCCTCCGGAATCAACATTGCCGGAGCCATGCGCATGGCTCGCGACATGGGTCCCGGCCACACCATCGTCACCATACTTTGCGACTACGGCAACCGTTACCAGTCAAAACTGTTCAATCCGGATTTCCTGCGATCCAAGGAGCTTCCCGTACCGGAATGGATCGAAGAGGAAGTCAATATTTCCGTTCCCTACGAGGAGGTCTAGGCCGTGCCCGATACACAACCGCTGTTCATCGACGATTCCTATTTGTCGACGGCGGAAGGTTCGGTGATTGGAGTGAATGATCGCGGCGGCATCCTGCTGGACCAGACCTGTTTCTATGCAACATCAGGTGGCCAGCCGGGCGACGTCGGATTTCTTGAACGAGACGATGGATCGCGCATCGAAATTGCGGCGACGGTCAACGGTCAGTCAAAGGCGGAGGTCGTTCATGTTCCCGCCAACGGGCAACCGGTGCCGGAGACGGGTGAAAAACTGACGCTGCATATCGATTGGCCGCGCCGTTACAAACTCATGCGCATGCACACGGCCTGCCACCTGCTGACCGTCTTGTGTCCCTTTCCGATCACCGGCGCGTCTGTCGGGGAGGACGAAAGCCGAGTCGATTTCGACATGAGCGAAACGGTCGACAAGGCCGAAATCAGCGCCAGACTGATGGAGCTTGTGAACGGCAACCATCCGGTGTTCACCCGGTGGATCGAGGAAGCGGAACTGGACGCCAACCCAGGCCTGGTGAAATCCAAGAATGTGCGCCCTCCCCGCGGCAGCGGTCGCATCCGGCTGGTCTGCATCGGCGACGAGGCTACCGTTGACAGCCAGCCTTGCGGTGGCACCCACGTCAACGAGACAATGGAAGTCGGTGCGATCCATATCGGCAAGATCGAGAAGAAAGGCCGTGAAAACCGGCGTTTTCGCATTCGCTTTGGTGACTTGCCGGGCTGAACCAATTCAACGAGGTGCAGCAATGACTGAAAAGAGCCCCTTCGTCGTTTCGGCCGACTGGCTACAGGATCGACTCGGGCCGACAGGACCGAAGATCGTCGACGCCTCCTGGTACCTTCCGCCAATGGGCCGCGATCAGCGACAGGAATACGAATCCGCACACATACCAGGCGCCGTTTTCTTCGATCAGGATGAGATCGTTGAACCAGGCATCGATTTGCCGCATACCCTGCCCTCACCCGAAGTCTTTGCGGAGCACGCAGCGCGACTGGGTCTCTCCGACAAGGATACGATTGTTGTCTATGACGGTCTCGGCATGTTCGCAGCGCCCCGCGTGTGGTGGATGCTGCGCATCATGGGGGCCGAGAACGTCTTCGTGCTGGACGGCGGCTTCGATCGTTGGAAGGCCGCTGGCCGCCCGGTCACCGATGAGGTGCCGGACCTTGCCCCGGGCCGCTTTCAGGTTCGCTTCAACGAAGCAGCAGTATCGCGTCTCGATCAGATGTTGCGTATCGTGGATTCACAGGCCACGCAGATTGCCGATGCACGGCCCGCAGGACGGTTCACCGGTGAGATTCCGGAGCCCCGTCCCGGTCTCCGTTCAGGCCATATGCCAGGCGCTCGCAGCGTTCCGGTAACCGAACTGTCGCATGAGGGTGAACTCAAGTCCTTGCCCGAACTGCGCGCGGTCTTTGAGAACGCTGGAATCAATCTGTCAGCGCCGGTTGTCACCACTTGCGGATCAGGTGTAACGGCAGCGGCGCTGGCATTGGCAATTGAATCGCTCGGCCAGTCAAACTGCTCTGTCTACGATGGTTCGTGGACGGAATGGGGAGGCCTGGAAGACGCTCCGGTCACCACCGGAAACGCGTGATGGCAACCGCACCGGAATCGCTGAAGACCGTCGTCACCTATCTGGAACAGACCGCGCGCCCAAAACTGTTCGTTCCCATGCCGGTCAATCTCCAGGTCGCGCTGATGCAGCAGACCGAAATGCCTCTGCACTTTTACCGATATCTGCAATACCGGATTGGCCGCGACTATCATTGGGTGTCGCGCCTGCGGCTTAACGATGCGGAACTGGGCAAAATCCTCTACGACGACGCCACGTCAATCAGCGTTCTCTATCTGAACGGCGCGCCGGCCGGGTTTTTCGAACTCAGCAACAAGGATCCCGAGATCGTAAGCCTTGAATATTTCGGCACGATGCAGGAGGCGCAGGGCCTCGGCCTCGGACGCTGGTTTCTGTTGCAGGCGATCGAAGCGGCCTGGAACCTCAACCCCTTGAAGGTGACGGTGAACACCTGCACGCTGGACCATCCGGCCGCCCTGCCCCTTTACCAGAAGCTCGGCTTCGTACCCGTCAACCAGACGGACGCGATCTTTCATCCGCTGTCCGACGACGACATCTTGCGCATTGCTCGCAGCAATTGAAGCGGCTTCCGCCGCAACAAAAAGAACATGAACGTCCCGTTCATCACGCTTTCAGGCGACATTCGCTAGCCTCTTCTCAATCGCCGCACTGAGCGGTTGACGCAAGAGAGGACCAGAACCATGAACCGCCGCAGCTTTTTGGCTGGCATCGCCGCCAGTGCAGCCGCAACCAGCGCTTTCGCAAAGACACCCGGCATCAAACCGGCCACCATCAAGAAAGCACCAGCCGCGACCAAACAGATCCCTTCCATGAAGGCGATCCGCAAAAGTCTCGCTGCCAAACCGGCTGTCACGGTGACGCCGCAGATGAAGAGCTCCGTTGTCGAGATCAAACGCAAAAAGGCACTGCGCCACATCGCACCGTCGATCGACATACAGGCGATCAACTTCGCCTTCGGATCGGCTGAAATCCCCTATCAGGAACATTGGAAGGTGGAACGTATTGCAGCCGCGCTGCAGGACATCCTGCATTACAACCCTGATGAACTGTTCCTGATCGAGGGACACACCGACGCCGTGGGATCCTTCGGCAGCAATCTGCGACTGTCACGCCGGAGAGCCCGGTCGCTGCAGAAACTGTTGATGTACCAGTTCGGAGTTCCCGGATACGCGCTCGAAACCGTTGGTTTCGGTGAGGATGAGCTTCTGGTTCCCACACCTTATGCCGAATGGCGCAATCGCCGTGTCACACTGCGGCGGATCACGGACATAGTCTACCAGTAAAAAACGAAAGCCCGCGATCGTTTGAACGCGGGCTTCGCTGAACTTCAGGCGACCTTCAAGGCTGCGGTCGGCTCCGACAGCTCGTAGCCAAGAGCATCGGCAACGGCCTTGTTGGTGATGCGTCCACGGTGAACGTTGAGGCCCGCGCGCAGATGGCGGTCTTCGGTCAGCGCTTTCAACCCCTTGTCGGCCAGTGCAAGTCCGTAGTGCAGCGTCGCGTTGTTCAGCGCATGGGCCGACGTGACCGGAACCGCTCCGGGCATGTTGGCGACGCAATAGTGGACAATCCCGTCGACTTCGTAGGTCGGATCGGAGTGCGTGGTGGGTTTCGAGGTCTCGAAGCAACCACCCTGGTCGATGGCGACATCGACAATGACAGCGCCCTTCTTCATTCCTGACAGCATGTCCCGGGTGACCAGCTTCGGCGCAGCTGCTCCCGGAACAAGCACGGCACCGACAACGACATCAGCGGAGAACACCTCGTTCTCGAGCGCTTCAATGGTCGAGAAGCGCGTGCGAACACGGCCGTTGAAGATGTCGTCGAGCTGACGCATCCGGGGGATCGAGCGGTCAAGAATGGTGACCTCGGCCCCAAGTCCCACTGCCATCTTCGCCGCGTTGAGGCCGACGACACCTCCGCCGATGACGGTGACTTTTGCCGGCAACACGCCCGGAACACCACCGAGCAGAACGCCACGGCCGCCGTTGGCCTTCTGCAAGGCCGTTGCTCCTGCCTGGATCGCGAGACGTCCGGCAACTTCCGACATCGGCGCAAGCAATGGCAGGCCGCCATGGTCGTCGGTCACGGTCTCATAGGCAATTGCAGTGCAGCCCGAATCGACCAGTCCCTTTGTCTGCTCTGGATCGGGAGCAAGGTGCAGGTAGGTGTAGAGCAATTGGTCTTCGCGCAGCATCGCCCATTCGGCCGGCTGCGGTTCCTTGACCTTCACGATCATGTCCGACTGCTCGAAGACTTCCTTGGCCGTCGAAACGATCTTGGCGCCTGCTGCCTGATAGACCCCGTCATCGGCGTCGATACCGGCACCTGCGTTGGTTTCGATGATGACATCGTGACCGTGCGCCACATACTCGCGCACCGAGCCCGGTGTCAGCCCGACACGATACTCGTGATCCTTGATTTCCTTGGGGCAACCCACACGCATTTCGAACTTCTCCCAAAATGAACCGACGCGCCTTCGCGCGTCGTTAACTTCCATTGGCGTGATGAGACCACATTCGGCCCGAAATGTCCTTGCAAATTGGGCTAGTGGCGCAGCTCGAATTCGAATATTATTGCACAATCAGGGAAATATTCGAAGAAACTGCGAATGAGCAAGTTAGATACCATTGATATCGCGATTCTGAACACACTGCAGGAAGACGGCCGCATCTCCAACGCCAACCTCGCCGAACGGGTTGGCCTTTCCGCCTCGGCCTGCTCTCGACGACTCGACATTCTCGAAAAATCCGGCGTCATTCTCGGCTATCAGGCACGGCTTTCGAACCGGGCGCTCGACTACGGCATGATCGCCATCGTCCATATTTCGTTGTCGGGTCAATTCGAGAAAACGCTGACCGAGTTCGAGTCGGCGGTGAAGCGATGCCCCAACGTGCTGGTCTGTTATCTGATGTCGGGCGAATACGACTACATTTTGCGCGTTGCGGCCAAGGACCTGCAGGACTATGAACGCATCCACAAGGAGTGGCTGTCTGCCCTGCCCCATGTGGTGCGCATCAATTCGGCCTTCGCCTTGCGGGAAGTCATCGATAGACCCAACATTGATGTCGACATGGTTTAGGACGACATCGAAACCGTCGTGTGAGGAGTACCATGGCAAAACGATCGCGGCTGAGGCTTTTTGTCTATCTGGTCGTCGGGCTAATCATTGTTGCCGGAGGGGTTTTTCTGATGGGGCCGCGAACCGAAGTCAGCACCCGCATCCACTTCGATCCTGTGGCAATAGGAGAAAATGTCGAAACCTACTTGGCAGATGAGGAAGCCCGCTTCGACGATATTCGCGATGGCCTTCAGAAGCGCGTTGTCTGGGCGTTTCCGCAATCGCGCGCCAAAACTCCGCTTGCCATCGTTTATATTCACGGCTTCTCAGCCTCCTCCGGAGAGGTTCAACCATTGGCCGATATCGCCGCCGAGCGGCTGGGAGCAAACCTCTACTACGCGCGATTGAGCGGCCACGGCCGCACAGGCGATGCAATGGCCGAGGCGACGGTTGAGGATTGGGTGAACGACTTGGCCGAAGCCCTCGCAATCGGCCGCCGTCTGGGCGAGCAGGTCATCGTCATGGGCACATCCACCGGCGGCACTTTGGCCACCTGGGCAGCAGCTCAACCGCGCCTGATGGACAGCGTCGCCGGCATCATCAATATCTCGCCGAACTATGGTGTGCAGGCTTTCGGTGCCGGTTTGTTGACCATGCCCTGGTCGAAACAGATTGCGGAACTGGTTCAGGGCAAACGCCGGTCCTTCGAACCGAAAAACGAATTGCATGCGCGTTACTGGACGCACGAATACCCGACATCCGCGGTGCTGCCGATGGCGGAGCTCGTCAAGCTGGCGAACAATGCCGAGATCCACAACATCCAGGTGCCGGCATTGTTCGTCTACTCGAGCAAAGACAGCGTTGTTCGGCCCGAACTGACCGCTGAGGTCATCGCCCGCTGGGGAGCGGCCACGGAAGTCGCGCTGATTGAAAACAGCGACGACGAGAACAACCATTTGATTGCCGGAGACGCGCTGTCACCCTCAACCACCGAAGAGATCGCCGACATTGTCGTCAAGTGGGTGGAGGCCCTGCCCTAAGCGTCCGGCGCAAAAGGTTTCTTGTCGGGAATGAACAGATAGACGATGAGGGTCGCCCCGAGTAGCACGGCATAGGTCGCGAATACGGTCGAGAAAGCCAGCTCGGGCGCGGCCGGGTCGAAAGTTGCAGTTGCAACCCGACCCATGACGAATTGCATAAGCCCGACACCGCCGATCGCAAAGAAGTTCATCAGTGTGACACCGCGGCCCATCAGGTGCGTTGGAAAAAACATGCGCGCATGGGCCATAAGTAAAGCGAAGCTCGCTCCGAAAATTCCTACGGCGAACATCAATCCGGAAACTTGCCAGAGCGGCTGCATGGGGAACGAGGCCAGCAACAGCAGCGCCACAACCGAACCCAGATTGCCAACAAATGCGACCCATTTGCGAGTGCCGAAAATCGTATCAAGCGGACCGTAAATCACACTGCCCAAGATCATCGAGATGGCCATGAACAGCGTTACATTGCCGATGACGTGGATCGACGCGCCGTACACGTCAGTGAGGTAAGGACCGATCCATAGCCCGCGTATCCCGGCCGCCGGCGCGTAATTGAGCAAAATCAAGGGAATGATCAGCCACAAAACCGGTTGACGAAGCAGTTCCAGGTAGCCTCCGAGCCCGGTTCCCTTCTCCTCATCCGACTCCATCTCCGGATCCCGGACGACCGCATATATGACCCCGGCCGTTGCGATCGTGACGATCCCAAGCAGCACGAGCGTCGGCCGCCAACCGAACGTGTCGACAGCAAGCGCTAGAGGCTTTGCGCCGATCACATTTCCAGCGGTGCCAACGGCCATGAACCAGGAGGAGAGGACCGCGAAGCGGGCGGCGGAGTACATGCGCGCGAACAGGTAAAACGCCGCCATAAGCACCGGTGAGCAGCCGATGCCGATCAACGCCATGGCAACGACGATCATCATCGGAGATTGGGCGGCTGCAAAAACGAATGCGCCGCCTCCGGCACCCACCGCGAATATGAAGGTCGCGGTGCGCCTCGGACCGAACCGGTCGAGCGAGACGCCGACGACGAACTGCATCAATGCAAAGGTCGCGAACCAGATGCCGGACGCCAGCGAAAGGTCTGCTTTGTCCGCCCCCAGCTCGATCGTCAGGTTGGGCGTGAGAACAGCCAGGAAGGCTCGATAGAACTGCGAAAAAATGTACGCAAAGGCCAGCGCCGCGATTCCGGCCATGAATACCCGTTCCCCTCAAATTGCTGCGTCTGTGTAGCAGGCTGCTGCACAAAAGCAACTTGAAGAGACCGGAACCATCGGTTCCTGCAAAAAGCAGTTCGGAAGACACCGCCGGTGGGCGGATCAGAAGCCGATATTGACCAGTTGCACCCGGCGATTGACCGCCGCGTCCGGATTGGCCGGGTCGCGCAGTTCCTCTTCTCCGAGACCGGCGGCAAGCAGGTTTTCCGCCGGCACGCGAAAGGTCGTGGCCAGGGCCTCGCGCACCGCATTGGCCCGGCGCTGAGACAGTTCGAGATTGTATTCCCGGCTGCCACGGGCATCGGTATGGCCGATGATCAGGAACTTCTGGTGCAGTAGATAGGGCGTGTGCATGGCATCCGCGATCGCGCCCATAGCCACGTAGGAATCCAGATTGATGCGGTCGGAGTCGAAGTCGAAATTGATCTCGACGTTGAACTGCCGAAGGTTCTCCAGAAGGTTCGCCATCGGCACGCCCTTGGGGGCATTTTCTCCTGGATTACGCTTGATGTTGTCGAGCGCCATGGCGCGGATCTGGTCGGGATGCAAAGTTGCTTCGCGCTCCACACCGCGCAAGGAATCGACGATCTGCTGAGTGGAGATAATGTTCTGCGCGCCGGCAGATGCGGCGATCAGCGACAGGCCGAGCACGGCTGCGGTTGTAACTCTGCGCATTGTGATACCTTTCAAGGAACGGAACAGTCGCGGCTCAACGGAAACCGGCGTCAGTGATGGCCTGGGAGCACTTGTTGCTCAGACGCCGCTTGTTCAGCAGGCACTGCAGCGTATAGCCCTTGCCGCGGGTGATGTCGGGACACAGGCGGTTGACGTCGCCGGCGCACAGTTTCGGCACCGCCTCCTGGGCGGCGAACCGCGCTGCAAGCATGACATAGACCTGGGCATAGTCGGCCTTGCACTGGGCGGAAACGCTGGATGCGTGCTCGGCCAGGCAAGATTCGATGCGACCGTTTCCGAGGTTCACTTTCTTGCAGTGTTTCTCGATATCCGGTCCGCAGCTTTTGACCAGTATTTTCATGGCATCGGCATAGCCGATGGTCTGCGCGGATGCCGTGCCGGCCAGCAGACAGGCTCCAATCGCGAACAGGAATGCTCTTGTTTTCATGGCAGATGACGCTCCATTTGCGAGCACTATTGCTCAACCATAGGTATCTTGCAACGGCTGCTGTACTGGCCCGATGTCTTTAGCTTAATTCTTCGTATTCCCAGGTCATGACCGTTTAACAAACAGGTCGAATTCTCATGGGGTTCATTCAATAGTCAGGCATTGACCTGACTATTGAATTGTGCATGATCAGGTATATGCCTGAGTATTCATCCGACCTTGATGGCGTTTTCCACGCCCTGTCCGATCCAACCCGGCGGGCTGTGATTCAGCGCCTCTGTGCCGGGCCGGCTTCTGTCAGTGAGCTGGCCAAACCCCACACCATGGCGCTCCAGTCCTTTTCGCAGCATCTGAAGGTGCTGGAGGACAGCGGCCTTGTCCGTTCAACGAAAACCGGTCGGGTCCGCACCTGCGAACTTGCCAACGAGGCCCTTACGCCCGCCGAACAATGGATCGCCGAGCAACGCCGGATCTGGACCGATCACTTTGCGCGTCTCGACGCCTATCTCGAAGAACTGCAGCACAAGGACCAGCAGGAATGACCGGTGAACCGCTTGCCCTCGAACTGACCCACGTCTTCGACGCTCCTGTCGATCTGGTCTATCGCATGTGGTCGGAGGCTGAGCACATGCGCCGCTGGGGCTGCCCTGAAGGTTTTTCGGTTGTTTATTCCGAGATCGATTTTCGGGTTGGCGGTCAGTGGCGTTCCTGCATGCGGTCGCCCGACGGAACCGATTACCGCTTGCAGGGCGAGTACCTGGAAATCGTACCCAACGAAAAGATCGTTAACACCAGCGCCTGGCTGGATGAGGAAGACAACCCGGTTCAGCAAACCGTCATCACGCTCAATTTCAAGGCTGTGGGAGACAAGACCGAACTGACTCTCCGTCAGGAGACGTTTGAAACCGTAAGCTCACGCGACTCGCATCTTGAGGGATGGGTGAGCAGCTTGGCTAACCTTGCAACGCACCTGAACGATCCAAGCAACGACGCCTGACTCATTCATCCTGATACCACCATGACGCGTAGAAGTGCGACCATATGCTTGATCGCGCCCTCCGAATGCGGCACGGTGCGCCAAGGTGACCCATTTGGGTCGGTATACCGCCCGGGAGAATAAGTGATGCGGAAGTATCTTTCGGCTTTGTTGGTTGCAACGATGGCCGTGCAACCCGCCTTGGCCGCAACGGCCGTGACCACGGCGAACGTCAATTTTCGGCAGGGCCCCGGCACCGGTTACGGAAGCTTCGGGACACTCCCCAGCGGAACAACCGTCGAAATCAGCGAATGCGACGATGCCGGATCCTGGTGCGCGATTTCGGTCGACGGCAAGAGTGGTTTTGTCAGCGGATCCTACTTGCAACTGGCGGAACCGGAACAGACCACCGGCTGGCCGCGCAGCTTTGAGACCGATAGCGGCGCAACGCTGATCCTGTATCAGCCGCAATTCACTCAGTGGAACAATTTTTCCGAACTCAAGGCGATGGTCGCTGCCGAGTATATCAAGGGAAAGGACGCCAATCCGGTTTTCGGTGTGATCAGCGTCAGCGGCAAGACCGTCCTGGACGGCGACTCCGGGAATGTGATCGTCAGCGACCTATCGGTGACCGAACTGAATTTCTCGGCGCTCGACCGGCAAGCCCTGACAGACCTGACACTACAGGTCGGCCGCCTCATGCCCACCGGTACGATCACCGTCAAGGAACAACGGATCACCTCCGGTGTCGCGGAATATCAACGCATGGAGGATGTCGACGGTCTGAAGTCCGAGGCACCGCCGATTTTTGTCGAGACCGAACCGTCCATTCTCGTCCAGACCGAGGGCGAACCTATCTTCGCGCCGGTCAAAGGCTCTCAGGGCCTGCAGTTCGTGGTGAACACCAACTGGGACATCCTGAAGCTCGACGAAACGGCGACCTTCTATCTGCGCGACGAGCAATCCTGGCTGATGAGCAGGGACATCGCATCGGGATGGGAGCCGACCCAGGATCTCCCCCAGGCAATCCAATCCCTGCCGGACGACGACAATTGGAAGGAAACCCGGACGGCCATTCCGCCACAGCCCTTCCCCGACAACAAGGCACCCAAGGTCGTTTACTCCGCCGCGCCCGCCGAGATGATTGTGTTCGACGGCGAGCCGAAACTTGAGCCGGTGCCGAATACCGGCCTTGAATGGGCCTCAAACACCGACAGCGACGTGTTCTACATGGCCGCGACCAGCACGTGGTACATCCTCGTCTCAGGGCGCTGGTTCAAATCCGCCTCGCTGGACGGGCCGTGGGTGTTCACGACCCCAGACCTGCCGAGTGACTTCCAGAACATACCGGAGGATGCGCCCTACTACTCCGTTCGTTCTTCCGTTCCCGACACATCCGAAGCCGCCCAGGCACGCCTGAAAGCCAGCATTCCGAGCACCGCACGCGTGGAGCTCGGGTCTGTCTCAGCCGAGGTCTCCTATGCCGGGGACCCAGAATTTGAATCGATCGAGGGCACCTCGCTGTCCTACGCGGTCAACACCAACGACCAGGTGATCCAGGTCGGCGACAAATACTATGTGCTGCAGGACGGCATCTGGTTTGTCGGCGACAGCCCGGAAGGCCCCTTCCAGGTTGCCACTTCGGTACCTGATGAGATCTACACGATCCCACCGTCTTCGCCGGTCTACAACACCACCTATGTGCGGATCTACGATACGGAACCGAATGCCGTCTGGTACGGCTATACGCTCGGATACGTCACCGGTTTTCTGGCCTGGGGCGTGTTTGTCTACGGAACCGGCTGGTACTACCGGCCCTGGTACCGCCCGGGCCCCTATCCGATCTATTTCGGGCGACCTGTAAGCTACGGCATCGGCGCCTATTACAATCCGATTCGCGGCACCTATGGCCGCTACGGCTATGCCTATGGTCCGTATCGGGGTATCGCCGCCGGCGGCATCTACAACCCGCGCACCGGTGGTTACATCCGCGGCGCTGCGATCACCGGCCCTCGAGGAAGCGCAGGCTTCATATCGGCCTACAATCCTCGCACCGGAAACCGAGTGGTCGTTGGCGGCGCGCGCGGAATTTACGGCAGCTGGACGGGCGGCGGCGTTGTCAGCGGCGGCGAATGGACCCGAGCGCGGGACCTGCAGGCAGGTGCCGCACAGCGCTGGAAGGCCGGAGACAATGCCGGCCGGGTCGCTAATCTCGACCGGCGCAGCAACGTATTCGCCGGCAATGACGGCGCCGTCTACCGACGCAATGGCGACAATTGGCAAAAATTCGAAGGCGGGCGCTGGTCCGGCGTCGAGAAGCCTTCCGAAGGTCAGATCCGCGACCGGATCGGTAACAGCGACGCTGGCACCGCGCTCGCCAACAGACCGGCAGGCGATCGGACCAACAGGCCGGCCAACCGTCCCGCGACGGCCACCAAACCAACCAATCGACCGGCAACCGGCAATCAGCAAAATGCATCGCGACCGGCCCAGAAACCGGCACAGCGCCCGTCGGCCAAGCCCAACAGAGCACCATCGAATCTGAGCCGGGACAACCGCAGCCGACAGGCCGGCAACCGTCAGGTCAACCGGAAACGCGTCCAGCAGGCCCGACCGCAACGCGGTGGCGGAGGCAGGCATGGCGGCGGAGCTCGGGGGCGCCGGCGTTAGCAGTTTGATTTGAACCATATCTTTAATGCTCAGACCGGCCCCGAACTGCAGAACTGTCCGTCCTGTGCGCGACAGACCACAAGCACTATAGGTGGTTGGGCCTACTGATACCGTACCAGGTTAGGCCTGAATCAGCATTGGTTTAAGGCTGCGAGACGCGTCGGTGGATGCTCGTCCACAGACCCATCAGAACTGGAATGGTGGCTTTCATTTGGGAGCGCGCCAAACCATTCGAAGTGCGGCCGACGAGGATGAATGCACGCGAGACCCGGGAGCAACCAGGACCGGCGGCGGAGTATCAACCAGCAAACGTTCGCCCCAAATCTCAAGGCAGGGGCAGATCTGGGTCAATCTGAGACGTGCAATTTCATCGATTTTCGGTAATTTGCTATTCCATGGCCGTGTTTGGACCACAGAAATGACCGAAAACAGAGTTGAGCGTCGACTTGCCGCAATACTCGCAGCCGACGTGGTGGGGTATTCTGCGCTGATCGAGCGCGATGAAACCGGCACTCGTACGCTTTTGAACGCTGCGTTCGAAGAAATCGTCGCACCGGCTCTAGCACGTCATCGCGGGCGATTGTTCAAGACGATGGGGGACGGTTATCTAGCTGAATTTGCTTCCGTTGTCGATGCCGTTGAATGCGCGTCGGCAATTCAGATGGGCTTTGCCGAACATGACACAATTACGTTGCGGATCGGGATCAATCTTGGTGACGTCATCGTGGAGGGGGATGATCTTCACGGAGACGGCATCAACGTTGCAGCTCGGATAGAGGCTTTGGCTGAGCCCGGGGGTATAGCGATCTCACGTTCAGCGCGCGACCAGATCCGGGACAAATTGGACATCACTCTGCAAGATCTTGGAGAAATCCAGGTCAAAAACATTGCCCGCCCGGTTCGTGTATTCAACGTTGTGTATTCGAACGCGGTTTCTCAATCACCGACGCCATCCATACGCAAATCAGCTGTCTGGAAGCCAATTGCCGCGGGCGCGTTTTTGTTCGCTCTTCTCATCCTAGGGGCGTCGACATGGGTGTGGTTGCGCCCCGGTGGGGTCGAAGCGGCGTCGCTGGAAAGGATGCAACTGGAACTACCCGAAAAGCCTTCGGTTGCTATTCTACCCTTTCAGACACAGTCCGATGCCGAAGAAGACATGCTGTTGGCAAAAGCGGTGCGAGAGGATCTGACCCGGAGCCTCGCACGTGTAAGCGGCCTGTTCGTGATTGCCAGTAGTTCGACGGAAAGATATCGGGACCAAAACGCCAGCCCCGCAACCGTCGCAGAAGAACTGGGCGTTGCTCATGTCGTGCGTGGCTCCTTGCGACGTTCTGGCGAACAAATCCGTGTCGATGTCGAACTGATCGATACGTTGTCCGGGCGAATAATGTGGAGTGACCGGATCGAACGTGCATCAGAAGACGTTTTTGAACTCCAGGATTCACTTGTCGAACATCTGGCCCAGCAATTCTCCGAAGACCTGGAACGGGTTCGGGACCAGCACCGCTTCACTGAGAACCCCGAAGCCTTTCTACTTTGGGCGCGTGCAGACGAGGCAAGCTGGGTCAACACACCCGTTTCCTACCGACGAGCTCGAGCCCTGGCCCAAGAAGCGCTAGCGCTAGATCCGAACTTTGTCAGGGCCAAGGCGCTGCTGGGATTCGTGGAGACCCAAACCGGGTATTTTCGAGTGGCCGATGACCCAAAATCCGCGCTTCAGAATGGGCTTGAGATTGCGCAGGAAGTTGTGCGCCTCGAACCCGACGACTGGTACTCACATCAGGTATTGGCACAAGCGCTGCTCAATCTGCGCGACTACTCAGGGGCGCTTGAAGAGTTCAGACGCGCGATGGAGCTCGAACCCGCTCAACCGCAACTACTGTCCCGCTCGGCATTGGCTTTGATCTTTCTCGGTCGCGGGGCCGAGGCCGAAGAATTGCTTCGCCTTTCGGTTCGATTGAATCCCTTTCACAATTGGCTCGCCGATCAGTTGCTCGGGCAGGCCATATATCTACAAGGCCGCTATGAAGAAGCACTGGGGCATCTTGAGATCGCGCGTGGGAAAAACCCACGCTTCATCGGAAATATGTGGTGGCGTGCTGCCGCGTACGGTCAACTGGAGCAAACAGACAAAGCGGCTCAAGCCGTCGAGTCCATCTTAGCGCGCATGCCAAATGCGACCATTTCCAATAGCTTTATCCAGATCACGGACCCAGTTGGGCAAAGCCGATTTCAAGAAGGACTACGCGCGGCCGGACTTCCCGAATAATTGTGGATTGTTGCGCGAACCGGCACATAGAGATGAAGCAGTTGATCATCCGAACAGCGTTGCTGAACTGCTGGACAGGTTTCTCACTGGCCAGGCGCACTACCGAGACACCAGGCAGAGCTGATAAACGGCCGAATCGACCAGGAAATCAAGGGATCGAGGGCTGAGCCGTCAGTTGCCGACCAGAAGACCCTGCAACGTCCAGTCGGCGGACAATCCGATGAGCATCGGAAACTTGCCGCCGGCCAGGACCAGGTAGAGCATCGGGCCAATCAGCGCCAGGTTCTTCAATCCCGACGAATAATGCCCGACGGATCCGAGTGTCCCCAACTCGTCGATATCGTCTTTCAAAGACTGGTCGGCGGCTCCCTGATCGAGGACCTTGTTCTTCAGTTCAACGGCCGCGTCGCGGCTGCGGAAATGGATGAACGATGCCGGAATGAGAAAGGTTGCAAGAGCCAGTGCACCGAGCCGTGGGAAGATACCGAGCAAGATCGAGAGGGCCCCTGCCCCCATAATTATCATTCCGGCAGTGGCAAAGAGGTCCGTATGCCATTTAAACAGCAGTCCGGTTTCTTCCTCGGTGGATTTGAAGCTCCGCACATCGTACCAAAATCCGGTCAGGAACAGCCAGGCAACCGAAATGCGGATCAGGAGCGAGCCGAGTTCTTCCAAGGTCATTGCTTCTTCCTCCTATTCCGTTCTCGGGCAGCGGTAGACTTTGTGTAAAATCATCGGTGACAGTACCTCTCATCATCCCATACCCTGACCCTTGTCTCCACCACTCGGTCGTCAAAACGAAAAAACCACACTGGAGTAATCATGCTGACCGCAATTGAACACGTTCAATTGGCAATGCCGGAAGGTCGTGAAACCGAGGCAAGAAACTTCTACGTCGGAGTACTCGAGCTCTCTGAAGTTTCGAAACCGGAAAAATTGGCGAAGCGCGGCGGCTGCTGGTTCGAGAATCAAACGGTAAAGGTCCATCTCGGCGTGATGCAGGATTTCCGCCCCGCAACCAAGGCGCATCCAGCTTTCCTGGTAAGCGATTTGAGCGCGCTTCGAACACGGTGCGAGGCGGCGGGCATTGATTGCGTCGACGATCAGCCGCTGGAGGGTTTCTCAAGATTTTACGTGTTCGACCCATTCGGCAATCGGATCGAGTTTATGGAGCACGAGACCGGTGACGGCAGTACCCGTTCAGCGGACCGATAAGCACATTCGATCGACTAAGGACCAAGGATTATGATTGGCATTTCAGGAGATCGCTACCATTTTCGCCTGACCAACCTAATGTTCCACTCGCAACAATCGATAGATCCGCCATGAAGCTTCTCGGGCAACACAACTCGATCAACGTCAGAAAAGTTCTTTGGACCTGTTCCGAACTGGGTCTGGCGCCGGAATGTGAAGATTGGGGCGGAGCAACCCGGGCAACAGATGAAGCCAGCTTTCTGGCGATCAATCCCAAAGGCCTTGTCCCCGTGTTGATCGATGAAGACCTGGTCCTGACGGAATCGAACACGATTTGCCGATACCTTGCCGCGCGCGAGAAACGTTCTGACCTGCTGCCGGTAGAGCCCGTACAGCGTGCCCTGGTCGAATCCTGGATGGACTGGCAAGCAGCCGAGTTGAATTCAGCCTGGCGCGCGGTTTTCATGGGCCGGGTGCGAAGCCATCCCGACTTCCAGGATACATCCCTGCAAGAGCAAAGCGTTCGCCTCTGGAATTCCGCCATGTCCCTGTTGAACAGGCAGCTCGCACAATCCGGTCCTTTTGTCTGCGGAGACAACTTCACACTGGCTGATATTGTCCTGGCGCTTTCCACCAATCGTTGGGAGCTCACACCCATGGGGCGCCCAACCCTGCCAGCGATCGACGCCTGGATGACTCATCTTGCATCAAGGGATGGTTTCAACAGCTACTGCCGAAACGGAGTTCCGTAGGTGGCAGCGCTTGTTGGCAAAGCCCAGACCAATAGGTCTTGGAACACATCCCTTAGTACTGGCCCATGGGCCTTGCGAAACAAAGTGGTGCCCCCTGCCGGACTTGAACCGGCAAACCCATTCGGGTGACAGATTTTAAGTCTGTTGCGTATACCAATTTCGCCAAGGGGGCACGCGTCCATACTGGTAATTATCCGCGGCGCAATTGCAAGTCCTGATGCAAACGCAGTGGCACTGTCCCGGCAGCCTGCGGCCTGTCTCCGAAAAAATGTAACGAAATATCCGCCGTCGTGGTACCGGTTACAATTTGCGACAGTTTCGTCCTCTCGCCCGGGCGCGAAGCAAACGATCCTTCGCTAGTGTTTGATCCGGTCGACCGATCCGGAGCAGGCGATGCTGTCCATCCTCCTCAACACGCGCATCTTCTTCTGGGGCCTGCTGGCACTTCCCGCCATCCCCATGGTCGCTGCGCTTGCGGGTGGCGAACCTGCACGAGACGGTCGGCCGATCACGGAAGCGCTGCTTCACCCGACCGGCGAATTCGCCGCCCGGTTCATGATCCTGGCGATGGTCATTTCCCCGTTGCGGATGCTGTTTCCGAAAGCCCGCTGGCCGCTGTGGCTGATGCGACGGCGCCGCTATCTCGGTGTCGCCGCCTTTGCCTACGCCCTCGCCCATACGATTCTCTACGTGGTCGACATGGGCACGCTGCAATTGATCCTGGCCGAAATCACTGCGCTCGGGATCTGGACCGGTTTTGCCGCTTTTGCCCTATTCGCACTGCTTGCCGCCACCAGCAACGACGCGTCTCAACGCGCCCTGCTCGCCTGGTGGAAACCACTGCAACGGTTTGTCTATCCGGCGGCGGTCCTGACCCTCGTCCACTGGATCTTCATTCACAACAACCTTGGCCCGGCGCTGGTGCACTTCGTGCCGCTTGCCCTGCTTGAAATCTACCGGATCGGCAAAACCGCTCAGGCCAGCCGCAGACCGTTGACCGATAACGCTTGAACTCGATTGAAAGGAACTCCCATGATCAGGCTTATTGCCCTCGCGACTCTCGCAGTCCTCGCCACGTCCTCGGCCCATGCAACGGGTCTTTACAGCTGCGATTCAGGCGATCGCTCGGGCTGGCAGACGGTAGATGCCCTTGAAAGCAAAATGCTGGAGGATGGCTGGCAGGTGCGGCGCATCAAGGAGGACGGTGGCTGCTACGAGGCCTATGGCACGACCCCCGAAGGCGACAGGGTGGAGGCCTATTTCCATCCGGTCACCCTTGAGGTCCTGCTCATCGCGCGCCGCGGCCAGATCCTGTTTCAGAAAGAGAACTGACCCAGGCTCGTCAGGCCCTGCCCCAACCGCCACCGCCCGGTGTTTTCATGACAAAGACATCGCCGGGGACCACTTCCGTATGGTCGTTGCCGGCCAGGTGATCGACACCACCCGCCGCGCGTTCGACGCTGTTTTCCCCGGCAGCACCGTCTTCGCCGCCATCGACACCGAAGGGTCGGGTGTCGCGGTGTGAGGTCAGCGTGGTGACGGTCATGGCATCGAGAAAGCGCAGCTTGCGCACGATGCCGTCACCGCCGCGATTGTGCCCCCGCCCTCCGGAGCCTTTGCGGATCGAGAACGCCTCGACCCGGACCGGAAACCGCTTTTCGAGCACTTCCGGATCGGTCATCCGTGTGTTGGTCATGTGTGAGTGCACGGCGCTGGTGCCGGCGAAGTTCGGCCCGGCGCCGGTACCCCCGCAGATGGTTTCATAGTTCTGCAGCCGATCGTTGCCCCAGACGAAATTGTTCATCGTGCCCTGCGAACCGGCGATCACATCAAGCGCCCCGTAAAGGCAATCGGCGATCGACTGGCTGACTTCGGTGTTGCCGGCAATGACGGCGGCCGGATAGACCGGATTAATCATCGAGCCTTCCGGCGCGATCATATTAAGCGGCTTCAGGCAGCCCTCATTCATCGGAATGTCAGCACCGACGAGGGTCCGGAAAACGTAAAGCACCACCGCCGAGCAGACGGAAGCGGGCGCGTTGTAGTTGCCACTGTCCTGGTCGGACGTGCCGGTAAAATCGATCGTCGCCTCGCGGGCGTCATTATCGACCGTGACCGAAACGCAAATTTGTGCGCCGCTGTCGAGCGGATAGGTGAAACTGCCGTTCTCCAGCCGATGGACGACCCGCCGCACCGACTCCTCGGCATTGTCCTGAACATGGCCCATATAGGCCTGCACGACATCTTGGCCGAAAGTGGCAATCATGCGCTGCACTTCGCGAACGCCGGTTTCGTTGGCGGCAATCTGAGCCTCCAGGTCGGCCATGTTCTCGTCGATGTTGCGACACGGGTATTGGGCCGAAGCCAGCAGATCCCGGGTTTCGCGATCGCGCAGCCGGCCGGCGTCGACCAGCTTGAAGTTGCTGATCAGCACGCCCTCTTCATCGATATGGCGGCTGTCGGGCGGCGCCGAACCCGGCGTGCGTCCGCCGATATCGGCGTGGTGCCCCCGCGACCCGACAAAGAACAGGATCGTTTCGCCGGCGCGGTCGAACACCGGAGTGATCACGGTCACGTCCGGCAGGTGGGTGCCGCCTTCAAACGGGTTGTTGAGCATGAAGCTGTCGCCCGGCCGCATGGCATCCCGGTTTTTCTCCAGAATAGTCCGCACGCTCTGGCTCATGGAGCCGAGATGCACCGGCACGTGGGGCGCGTTGGCGACCAGCCCGCCGGTGCTGTCGAACAGGGCGCAGGAGAAGTCATAGCGCTCCTTGATATTGACCGAATAGGCCGTGTTGGCGAGCGTCGCCCCCATCTGCTCGGCAATCGACATGAAGAGGTTGTTGAACACCTCCAGCATGATCGGATCGACCGACGTTCCGATCGCCATTTCCTGCTTTTTGGCAACGACGCGGTCGAGAACCAGATTGCCGTAGTCGTCCAGCCGGGCGCGCCAGCCGTTTTCAACGATGTTGGTTCCGGTGCTCTCGGTGATGATCGCCGGGCCATGGACCGATTGGCCCCGGCGAAGCGTATTGCGATCGTAGAGCGGCGCGTCGCTCCAGGCGCCGTCGCAATGGATGCGGACCTGCGCCAGCGGTTCGGCCTCCTCGCCAACAACCAGCCCGCCGGCCTCCGATACCGACTCGGCCTTGCCGACCGCTTCGACAGACAGCATGTCGATGATCAATTCGCGGCTGGGCGAGGCAAATCCGTACCGCGCTTTGTGCGCCTCGTCGAAGCGGTCCTGCATTTCGGCCTCCGAGCCGAACAGGACATCGAGCGTCTGATGCGAGCCGGCATAGCGGATGTGAGCCCGCAGCTCGGCGTCGATCCGGTCGGAAGCGACACCCTGCGTGGCCACCTCGTCACGCGCCTCCCGTTCCAGCCCGGCCAACGTTTCGCCGGCGCGCCCGACATCGCTCAACGGGCCATCAAATTGCGTCTCGCGCATGGCGCGGATTTCCGCGAGCCCCATGCCGTAGGCCGAGAGCACCCCGGCGAACGGATGGATGAAGACTGACTTCATACCCAGAGCATCGGCCACCAGACAGGCATGCTGCCCACCTGCCCCGCCAAAACAATTGAGCGTGTAGGCCGTGACGTCATAGCCACGCTGGACCGAGATCTTCTTGATGGCATTGGCCATGTTCTCGACGGCAACGCGCAGAAAGCCCTCGGCAGTTTCCTCCGGCGAAAGTGCCGGCGTGCCGGTCTCCGTGGCAATCTGTGCGGACAGCTCTTCGAAACGCTGGCGCACGATGGCCCCATCAAGCGGCTCATCGGCATGGGGACCGAACACCTTCGGAAAGTGCTCGGGGTTGAGCTTGCCGAGCATGACGTTGCAGTCGGTCACCGTCAGCGGGCCACCGCGGCGGTAGCAGGCCGGTCCCGGATTGGCGCCGGCACTCTCGGGGCCGACCTGATAGCGTCCGTCGCGAAAACTCAGGATCGAGCCGCCGCCGGCCGCCACCGTGTGGATGTTCATCATCGGCGCACGCATCCGCACGCCGGCGACTTCGGTCTCGAAACTGCGCTCGTATTCGCCGGCATAGTGGCAGACATCGGTCGACGTGCCGCCCATGTCGAAGCCGATCAGCCGGTCGAAGCCGGCCAGCCCCGCCGTCTTGACCATGCCGACAACACCGCCAGCGGGTCCGGACAGAATTGCATCCTTGCCCTGGAACAGTCTTGCATCGGTCAGGCCACCGTTCGACTGCATGAACATCAGCCGCTCGCAAGCGCCGTTGTCGACATCGAGCGCCGTAGCAACACGATCGACATAGCGCCGCAGGATCGGCGTCAGATAGGCATCGACCACGGTCGTGTCGCCGCGTGAAACAAGCTTGATCAACTGGCTGGTCGCATGGCTGGTCGAGACCTGCGCGAAGCCGATCTCGCGCGCCAGTTCCGCCACCCGGTTTTCGTGATCGGGATTGAGATAGCCGTGCATGAAGGCGATCGCCACACCGCGAATGCCTTCGTCATAGGCCGCCCGCAACGCCTCTTCCGCCGTTGCGAGGTCGAGCGGCGTGACCACATTGCCGTCGGCGTCGAGCCGCTCGGTGACCTCCGCCACACGGCTGTAAAGCAGTTCGGGCAGCACGATGTGCAGATCGAAAAGACGCGGCCGGTTCTGGTAACCGATGCGCAGAACATCGCCCAGGCCCTGCGTTACCAGCAACAGTGTCGGGTCGCCCTTGCGCTCCAGCAGCGCATTGGTGGCGACCGTGGTGCCCATCTTGACGGCGGAGATCGTCGCCGGCGGCAGCGCCTCGCCGGACTGAAGCCCGATCAGTTCGCGCACGCCCTGAACGGCTGCATCCTCATACTGTTCCGGGTTTTCCGACAGCAGCTTGTGGGTCAAGAGCCCGCCGTCCGGCCGCCGCGCGACGATGTCGGTAAATGTTCCGCCCCGGTCAATCCAGAATTGCCACATGGCACACGTCTCCATTCTGCGGCGAACGCCGTCGTTCACCGTTTCTCAAATCTTGGTTTCGATCAAGCGCCTGGCGCGGCGCCGCGCTGGCTCAGTAGACCAGCGACGGCAGCCACAACGCCAGTTGCGGGAAGGCCAGCAGCAGCGCGATCATCGCGAACATGGTGATCACGAAGGGCGATGCACCCTTCATGACATCGACAATGTCGCCCTTCGCACGGATGCCCTGGACCACATAGAGGTTGATGCCGATCGGCGGCGTGATCAATGCCGTCTCAAGCAGCACCATCAGCAGGATGCCGAACCACACCGGGTCATAGCCAAGCGCGATGACGATCGGCGTGACGATCGGTGCCGTGGTCAACAGCATCGACAGTGTTTCCATGAAGCAGCCGAGCACCACCAAAACGGCGATGATCATCAACATGGTCTGGAACGGTGTGAGCCCCAGCCCGGCGACGAAATCGGTCAGCGCCGTCGTCAACCCGATCACCGACAGCACGAAGTTGAGGAACACCGCAGCCAGGATGATCAGCATGATCATCGACGTCGTGCGCATCGTGCCTTCAACGGCGTGCCGCAGCATGTCCAGGGTAAGCTTGCGATTGAAGGCCGCCAAAACCATCGCGGCGACAACACCCAGCGACGCGGCTTCGGTCGGCGTCGCAAGACCGGCATAGATCGAGCCGACAACCACCAGGAAGATACCAATCGGCGGAATCAGCGCCGGCAACGCGCCGATGCGGCTCGCCCAGTCGGCACGGATCGGCTCGCCACCCCAGCCACGCCGCAGCAGGCACAAAACCACGATCGTTGCCATGAACAGCGCCGCCAGCAGGAAACCCGGCAGGAAGCCGGCAAGGTAAAGCTCCGGCACCGACGTATCGGTCAAAAGCCCGTAGAGAATGAGATTGATCGACGGCGGAATGAGTATGCCAAGCGTGCCGCCGGCGGCAATCGTGCCGAGGAACAGCGGCTCGTTGTAGCCGCGCTTTTCGATCTGCGGTACAGCCACGGTTCCAATCGTCGCCGCCGTGGCCACGGATGAGCCTGACGTGGCAGCAAACAGCGCGCTGGAGCCGATATTGGAGTGCATCAGACCGCCGGGCAGCCAGCCGACCCAGCGCACGATGCCGTCATACATGCGCTCGGTGATGCCGGCGCGCAGCAGGATCTCGCCAAGCAGCACGAACATCGGTATGGCGACCAGAAGGAAATCGGTTCCCGTCTGCCACACCATGTCGCCCAGCGCCCGGTGCAGCGGCATGGGGCTGTCCATGTATTGCAGTGTGAGGCCGAGCCAGCCCAGCGAAGCGGCGACCGGCACCGCCAGCGCGATCAGCGCGATCAGGATAAGGAGCGTTTTGACCAGCATCTCAGACCGCCTCGTCTTCGATCATTTCTTCGACTGACTTGACGCCGATCAGCCGATCCGCGTCGACGGCGTCTCCGCGGATCATGCGCACCAACGCGACCAGTCCGATCAGCACGCCGCAGAACACGAAGAAGATCCAGCCGAACAGCCAGGGGATCTGCGGCAGCGCCAACGGAGTGCGAAGCGGAGTGATGGACCGCGACCCGTGGTTCAGCGTGTCGGCGACCAGTCCCCAGGCCATGCTCGTCACGACGAAAGCAAACCCGATGAGCAAAGCCAGTCCAAGGAAATTGGCGGCGATCCGCAACCAGCGGGGAAAGAAGGGAAACAGCGCGTCGACCCGGATGTGGGCACGCTCGAACAGCGCGTAGGAAAATCCCAGCGTTGTCGCCACGCCGAAGGCGTATCCCGAAATCTCGTCGGCGCCGCCCAGGCTGACATTGAAGACCTTGCGCAGGACCACCTCCAGCGTGACCATCAAGGCCGATCCGATGATCAACACGCCGCCGACCCAGACCAGCACGCGGCTGAAGCGTTCCGAGAGTGTGAGCGTCTTTTCCAGCATCACCCTGTTCCCCTTAAAATTATGGCCGGCACGTGAGCCATGCCGGCCATTCTTGAAGTCCCGATGTGGGCGTCGTCAGTTGGCCTTGGCCGTCAGTCCGAGCACGGAGCCAACCGTCGCATTCCATTGCTCGGCGCAATCGGCACCACAGCGGTCGGCCCAGCGGGCGAGCACCACGTCGGTTGCAACTTCATCACGCTTCTTGAGATCCGCGTCGCTCGGCTCAACCAGTTTCATGCCACCCGGCTCGCCGATCTCGCATGCCTGTCCGGTAATGCAGGAGATGGCGACGGCGTCTTCGGTCGCGGTTTCCTGCCACATGGCATCGGTCAGCGCGTCCAGTTCCTTCTGCAGCGTCGCCTGCTGCTCCGGCGTCATCGAGTTCCACTTGTCCATGTTCATGGCGCCGAAGGCGAGACCCCAGCCGACACGCAGCGTGTAGGCATGTGTCGCGACCTGATGCCATTTGGCCTTGTAGGCCGACATCGTTCCGGTGATGCCGCAATCGACCACGCCCTTCTCGAGCGCCGGAATGACCTCAGCGAACGGCACGGTAACGGAGGTCCCACCGACGCCCTCGACAAAGTCACCCAGTGTCGTCGCGTAGACGCGGATTTTCTTGCCGTTCAGGTCTTCCAGCCCATTGACCTCGGCATTGCACCACAGGGTCTGGCTTGGGAACGGATAGAGCTGCAGCAGTTTGGCGTTGTAGATATCGGCAAACGCCTTTTCCAGGATCGGGAAATAAGCTTCGGCGACCTTGCGCTGCGTATCGATGTCCTGGGTCAGCGACGACAGGTCGGCGCCCTCGAAGATCGGGTTCTCCGCGGCCACGTAACCGGGCAGCCCGAAGGCGTAGTCGAAGACACCATTCTTGACCAGGCGCATGATCTCGAAGCCCTTCAGGCCGAGTTCGGTCTGCGGGCGGATTTCGCCAATGATCTGTCCTCCGGATGCATCGGCAATATGGTCGTTCCAGAACGGACCTTCATGCTTCTGGTAGTTGGTCAGGCTGCCCCAGGTGCCGACGGCCTTGATCGAAACCGGCTTGTCGGCGGCCGGTGCGGCCGAAGCGGCCATGAGGGCGATCCCTGCCCCGGCGGCCAATGTTGTGATGCGATTCATGAGGTGTTCTCCTTTGCGTTTGTTTTGGTCAATTGGTCTGGTCTTGGGAGGCCGAGCCGGACGAGACGCCGATGACAGGCACCTGCGCGAGTTCGTCGACATCGGTGATCAGCATGCAGCCGGGTGTGTGAGTGATGCAGAGCTCCGGCCGCGCCCGAAGCACGGCGTTCTGAGGGGTCACGCCGCATCCCCAGAAGACCGGCACCTCATCCTCGGCAAAGCTGCAGGCATCACCCCAGTCGGGCTGGTCGAGATCGGCTATACCGATCGCCTCCGGGTCACCGATATGGATCGGCGCGCCATGGGCATGGGGATAACGGGCGGAGATTTCCACCGCACGATCGATGTCGGATGTCCGGATCGGCCGCATCGATACCACGAGGCCACCACCGAACGGTCCGGCCGGAACCGCCGGCACGGTCGTGCGATACATCGGCACCGTGATGTTGCGATCGATATGCTGTAGCGGAATCCCCTCATCGATCAGCGCCCGTTCGAATGTGAACGAACAGCCGAGTGCGAAGGCGACGAGATCGTCACGCCACAGATCGAGGATGTCGGTCGCGGTTCCAGCGGCCTGGCCATCGCGGTAGATCGTGTAAGCCGGAACGTCCGTGCGGATGTCGATGTCGCCCAGCGTGTGCATCATCGGGCTGGCCGTATCGGAGACACCGACCAGCGGACAGGATTTGGCATTGCGCTGGCAAAACCGCATGAAGTCGACGGCAAACGTTTCCGGCAGGATGACCACATTGGCCTGCAGCCTTCCGGCCGCCAGCCCGGCAGTGTGCCCCTGATAGGCGCCCGAACGCACGATCCGGCGAACGTCGTGCACGTCCAGGGTGCGCAACGCGGCGTAATCGGCTTGTGTCGAAGAGATAGTCATCGGGGCGTCCATCAGCGAAGTTTTGTTGTCGCTGATCTTTCGCCATGTTGATGATCACGTCAAATCGTATATTTCTTTCAGTTCCGATAAAGAATCGTGATCACTTCATGTACTTCAAAGCCACCTCGCGGGCCATGCTGGCGGCGTTTTCCGCCAGCACGCTTTTCGGCTCCCCGACAAAGGAAGCCGTGAACCGAAGGGTGTCGGGCCGCCAACCGGGATCGAACTCCACCAGTTCGCCGCGCTCAATCGCCTCACGCACGAGATGAACCGGAAAAGCCCCGACGCCGAGCCCCGAAGCGACCATCTTGATGCACGCCGAGAGCGAGGACGACGGGAACAGGCGCGCATCGGTGCCGTAGCGCTCAAGCAGCTTTGCCCGCAGGTCACGAAACGGCCGCGTGTTGCGGGCATAGGAGATCACCGGCGTGTTGCGCAGGATATCCTGATCATCCCCGTTGACGGTCAGATCGGGCGAGCGGATCCACACCAGGTCAAACGCGGGAAGATCCACATTGTTGATGCTGTATTCCGATATCGGGCCCATCAGAATCGCCAGGTCCAGCGCTCTGTTCAGCAAGGCATCACGCAGGTCCAGCGACACGTCGACCGTGATTTCCACGTCGACCAGCGGATATTCGGCATTCAGCGCCGCAACGAAATCCGGAAGCCAGGATTGGACCACGGTTTCCGACACGCCGAGCCGCAGCAGCCCTTCGAGACCAGCCGGATCGACAATGTTGGCCTTGATGTCCTCCTGGATCTTGTGGATCTGCTCGGCATAGCCCAGCAGTTTTTCGCCGCGTTTGGTCAGCCGCATGCCGCTTTGCGCGCGTTCGAACAACTCCGCGCCGAGTGCTGCCTCCAGGGCCTGGATCCGGGCAGAAATCGCTGGCTGCGACAGATGCATCTGCTCCGCTGCCCGTCGCACGCCGCCGAGCCGCGCCACCCACAGGAAAGTTCTCAACTGCTCGAACGTCATGAATTCCGCCCCTGCTTTGCTCCGCGATATCAATGGCCCAGACCGGGTCTGATCGCAAATGACGTCTTGCGACAAGCGGTCCGGCGCGCTACCTGTCGGCGTCGTCTGAGAAGGAAGCACAATGTCGAAAAATGTCGTCACGGCAGCCATGATCGCCATCGGCGACGAGCTGCTTTCCGGCCGCACCAAAGACAAGAATATCGCTCATCTGGCCGATATGCTGACGGCGACGGGTATCGACCTCATGGAAGTCCGGATCGTCGGCGACGAGCAGGACGCGATCGTGCGCGCAGTCAACGAATTGCGGCCCCGTTACACCTATGTGTTCACATCAGGCGGCATTGGCCCGACACACGACGACATCACCGCCGATGCGATATCGAAGGCGTTCGACCTGCCGTGCGAGCACGACCAGAAAGCAATGGATATGATGGGCGCGGTCTACAAGGATCGCGGCATGGAGTTCACCGAGGCGCGCATGCGCATGGCGCGCATGCCGCGCGGCGCAAGCCACATCCGCAACCCGGTATCGACTGCCCCCGGTTTCACCATCGGAAACGTCCATGTCATGGCCGGTGTGCCGTCGATCTTTCAGGCCATGCTCGACACCCTGCTGCCCACGCTTGAGACCGGAACCGTTCTGCAATCGACCGCCATCAATTGCCCTTACGGCGAAGGAACGATCGGCGAGGACCTGGCGACCATCCAGGAAGACCACAAGCAAACGGTGATCGGTTCCTACCCGCGTTTCGACGGCGAGACCTATTCGACCCAGATTGTCATTCGCGGCCGCGAGCCGGAAGCCATCGAAGCCGCCGCGGTCGATGTCCGGGCGATGCTCGACCGCATTCGCGCCGCCAAGGCCTGATCCCGCCGATCGAAGAATTGACACATATCAAGGCGTCTGGGACCAATACTGTCGAAAAGACAAGTGGTCGGGCTTGCCCTGGCCCATCGATTCGACAAAGCAGAGCGACGGAGCAGACCATGTCCTACAACACAGTTCTTGCAGTGCTGCGCGGTGAAGATGACGCCGGTCGCGTTCTTGACAGGTCGATCGCCTTGGCCAAGCGCTATGAAAGCCACCTGATCGGCCTCCACGCCGAGCCTACGGTGAAAGTGTCTTTTGCGGCACCAATGGAAATTCCGGATGCCACCGCAATGGATGTCGATGCCGGCGAGGTCAGCGAACGGCTCGGACAGATGCACAAGTTGTTTGTCGATCGCTGCGAAGCGGAAGGCATTTCCTACGAATGGCGACCCATCCGGTCATTGTCGGGTGACAGCGCATTGTCCGCCGTTTCCAGCGCCCGCTGCGCCGATCTCGTGGTTGTTCAACAGGAGAGCCCTGGCAGCAAGGACGACTACGACGATCTGGAAGCGTTGGTCTTTGAAAGCGGACGACCCGTCCTGTTCGTTCCCTACGTTGCGACGGACGTCAAACCGATCCGGCAGGCGGTTATTGCCTGGAACGACACCCGCGTCGCGGCGCGAGCGGTATTCGACGCGCTGCCGCTTCTGAAAACGGCGGACGCCGTCGAGATCCTGACCGTCGATGCCGACGACAATACCGAGCAAAGTCCGCAAACCGCCGGCGCCGAAATCGCCACCGCTCTGACCCGGCATGGTGTCACCGTAACGATCAATTCGGAGGTATCCGCCGGCATACCGGTGGCTTCAGTGATCGAGAACCGGGTCAGCGACACCCAGGCCGACCTGCTCGTCATGGGCGCGTTCAGCCATTCGCGGCTGCGCGAGTTCCTGTTCGGCGGCGTGACCGACACCGTTCTCAAATCCATGCCTTGCCTCACCTTGATGTCCCGTTGACCCTGTTACAGTCTGGGGCGCCCGCCCCTGCTGAAGGAATATCGGGGGTAAACCGAAGGCCGCCCTTGCGCCCGGCGGCCTTTACCCGCTAAGTCCGCACGCACTTCGAACCGAGCGAAACCGCCTGGCAGTTGGGGTGTAAAAAACATGTCTCTTCCCGAAAAAGCCTTTCCCGTATCATGGGATCAGTTTCATCGCGACGCGCGCGCACTGGCCTGGCGTATTGCCGGCGCTGAGCAGGAGTGGCGGGCCATCGTCTGCATCACGCGCGGCGGTCTGGTGCCGGCGGCAATCGTCGCCCGGGAACTCAACATCCGCCTGATCGAAACGGTCTGTGTCGCGTCCTATCACGACTATCAAAACCAGGGTGATATGGAGGTCCTCAAGAAGATCAGCAGCGATCTGACCGCCTCGGACGGCGAAGATATCTTGATTGTCGATGACCTGACCGACACCGGCAAGACGGCGGAACTGGTCCGCTCCATGTTGCCCAAGGCACATTTCGCCACCGTCTACGCAAAGCCGAAAGGCCGACCAATGGTCGACACTTTCGTGACAGGCGTCAGCCAGGACACCTGGATTTATTTCCCCTGGGATATGGGATTCGCCTATCAGGAGCCTATTACGACAGGTCCTGGCAACTGATCCGACTTCCGCCCAGAACCTCTTGGTGTTTGCCCACACTTTTCCGTTGGACTGTGGGACTGGTTTTAGTCGATCACGACTTCAAGACGCATGGAACGAGTCGGTTGATTGTTCAGCTATTGACAATCCTCGTCGTGCCCCGTGAGATGACGGACCAGTCCAATTCAATCCATGGAATGACCGATGTCTGACGCTGCCGTTTTGAGGACGCCCGAAGACCGTTTCAGCGCCCTGCCCGACTACAATTTCCAGCCACATCATATTGAAGTCCAGAGCGATGCCGGGCCGTTGCGCATGCACTATGTCGACGAAGGCCCGCGGGATGGTCCGGTCGTCATCATGCTGCATGGCGAGCCCACATGGTCGTATCTCTATCGCAATATGATCCCACCGCTGGCCAATGCCGGGTTTCGCGCGCTGGCACCCGATTTCATCGGCTTCGGCAAATCCGATAAGCTGACCGATCGCGCGGCCTATTCCTACCTCGCCCACGTAACCTGGATGAAAGAGTGGCTCGATCAGCTTGCTCTGACCGACATAACTTTCTTCGGCCAGGACTGAGGCGGTTTGATCGGGTTGCGGCTCGTAGCAGAGAATCCAGACCGATTCGCCAGAGTGATGATTGGCAATACGGCACTGCCGACCGGACATCATGACCTTGGCGAGGCCTTCAAACAGTGGCGCCAGTTCAGCCAGTCCAGCCCGGAGTTCAACATCGGCGGGATTGTCTCACGCGGCACAGTGCGCGGTCTTTCAGACGCCGAGGTCGCCGCTTACGACGCTCCGTACCCTGATGAGAGTTACAAGGCAGGAGCGCGAGCATTCCCGATGTTGGTCCCGGCCAGTCCCGACGATCCGGCAGCACATGCCCAGTTGGCCGCTTGGGAATCACTAAGCCGGTTTGAAAAACCGTTTCTCACCTGTTTTTCGGACAAGGACATGATCATGCGGGGCGGCGAAGCGATATTCCAGAAGAAGGTCCCCGGAGCATCCGGCCAATCACATTTCATTACCGAAAACGCCGCCCACTTCCTTCAGGAGGACGCCGGCGAACTTCTCGCGGAGAAACTGATCAAGTTCGTTCAGGGACACTGAAATCAAATCGTGCCGGCGGCTCCGAATCACCCGACACTGATTCGCAATTCACTTTTGCGACAACGGCCGCGATCAACTGAATGCGACAGACTGTAACAAAAAAATTTTCTGCGGTCTTTTGCAAAATGTGGCTTGACGAGGCGGCAAGTTCAGGGATTTCAAGGCTTCGCGCTTTCCCCGATTTCCACACGTTTGAACACTACATATGGTGTTCACAAATCTGACGCAAACAACCACTTGACGGTGGAAAACGAGTCGCGTTCTACTGTCTCAGCGTTGTTTCCGCGACGTGTTCTGCGAGTTTCTTGCCAGAGTAAAATCAAGCGTAAGGTTTCGGACATGAGGTCCTGAGCGGGCGTTTTTCCCCGTTGGGACAGGGACCTTTTTTGCGCCTTTTTCGGGCAGCGCCGCGGGAAAAATGTGATTGGCGTAAAGAAGCTGTTAATACTATCTTTAGTGTTTGCAGCGAGTTTCGACACAAGATATAGCGTTTGGTCGCAAGGGGACATTTGCAACGAACGCTGGTTCGAGAGTGATCCGCTGCTGGGATAATCGGCCGCGGTAAGGGGTAGTTGTGTCCTGTTCGTCAATGGCGGCGGCGGGTTAATTTGAAGACGAGGGAAAGACATGCGCATTGAGCGTCAATTCACAAAACCGGGCCAGTCGCCCTATGCGGAGATCGAATTTCGCAAGGCGACCAGCGAGATCAAGAATCCGGACGGATCAATCGTCTTCCGGCTCGAAAATATTGACGTTCCCAGCCAGTTCTCGCAGGTGGCCAGCGATATCCTCGCGCAAAAGTATTTTCGCAAGGCCGGCGTCCCCGCACGCCTGAAAAAAGTTGAGGAAAATGCGGTTCCGTCCTGGCTGTGGCGCTCCGTGCCGGACGAAGAAGCCCTGCAGGCCCTCCCCGAAGATGAACGCTACGGATCGGAAACCGATGCCCGCCAGGTCTTCACGCGGCTGGCCGGCACCTGGACCTATTGGGGCTGGAAAGGCGGCTATTTCGACAGCGAGGATGACGCTCGCGCCTTCTTCGACGAGCAGGCCTATATGCTCGCTACCCAGCGCGTCGCGCCCAACAGCCCGCAATGGTTCAACACCGGCCTGCATTGGGCCTACGGCATCGACGGCCCCGGCCAGGGGCATTTCTATGTCGATCCTTTCACCGGCAAGCTGGCGCGCTCTGAATCCTCCTATGAGCATCCGCAGCCGCACGCCTGCTTCATCCAGTCCGTGGAAGACGACCTGGTGAACGAGAGCGGCATCATGGACCTGTGGGTTCGTGAAGCACGACTGTTCAAATACGGATCCGGCACCGGTTCGAACTTCTCGCATCTGCGTGGCGAAGGCGAACGGCTCTCCGGCGGCGGACGCTCCTCCGGCCTGATGTCATTTCTCAAGATTGGCGATCGTGCTGCTGGCGCCATCAAGTCGGGCGGCACGACCCGCCGCGCCGCCAAGATGGTGGTCGTCGATATCGACCATCCCGACATCGAGGCCTACATCAACTGGAAGGTGAAGGAAGAGCAGAAGGTCGCCGCCCTGGTGACCGGCTCCAAAACCGTAAATACCCATCTCAAGGCCATTATGAAGGCCTGCATCAATTGCGACGGCCCGGACGGCGATTGCTTCGATCCGAAGAAGAACCCGGCGCTCAAGCGCGAAGTTCGCGCCGCGAAGAAGGCGCAGGTCCCGGAAAACTACATCAAGCGTGTGATCCAGTTCGCTCACCAGGGCTACAAGGATCTTGAGTTCACCACCTACGATACCGACTGGGACTCAGAAGCCTATCTGACGGTATCGGGACAGAACTCCAACAACTCCGTTTCCATCAAGGACAACTTCCTGCAGGCGGTCGAGGAAGACCGCGAATGGGATCTGATCGGTCGTATCGACGGCAAGGTGACCAAATCAATGCCGGCTCGCGAATTGTGGGACAGCATTGGCTATGCCGCATGGGCGTCCGCCGACCCCGGTTTGCACTTCAACACCACCATGAACGATTGGCATACCTGCCCGGCCGCGGGTCCGATCCGCGCCTCCAATCCGTGTTCGGAATACATGTTCCTCGACGACACGGCCTGCAACCTGGCATCGCTCAATCTGCTGCAGTTTGCCGAGCGCGGCACCAACGCTTTCCGCATCGAGGAATTCGAACACGCGGTGCGCCTGTGGACGATCGTTCTGGAAATCTCGGTGATGATGGCGCAATTCCCGTCACGCCAGATTGCCGCTCTGTCCTACCAGTACCGCACACTTGGTCTCGGCTATGCCAATATCGGCGGCTTGCTGATGACTTCGGGCATTCCTTATGACTCCGATGCGGGCCGTGCGATCTGCGGTGCGATTACATCCATCATGACCGGCGTGGCCTACGCGACATCGGCTGAGATGGCCGGTGAGCTCGGCACTTTCCCGGGCTACCAGCCAAACGAAGCCAACATGCTGCGTGTCATGCGCAACCACCGCCGCGCGGCCTATGGCGAAACCTCCGGCTACGAGGATCTGTCGACCAACCCGGTCGCACTGCTACATGACGATTGCCCGGACGCGCGTATGGTCGACCACGCCAAGGCGGCCTGGGACAAGGCTGTCGAACTCGGCGAAAAGCATGGCTACCGCAATGCCCAGGCAACGGTGATCGCACCGACCGGCACGATCGGCCTGGTCATGGATTGCGACACCACCGGCATCGAACCGGATTTTGCTCTCGTCAAGTTCAAGAAACTTGCCGGCGGCGGTTACTTCAAGATCATCAACCGGGCCGTGCCGAAAGCACTGCGAACGCTCGGCTATGCGGAAAGCCAGATCGCCGAGATGGAGGCCTATGCAGTCGGCCACGGCAATCTCAACCAGGCGCCGGCCGTCAACCCCGGCTCGCTGACGGCCAAGGGCTTCACCGAAGAGAAGATCGAGGCACTGAACGACGCCCTCGCCTCTGCCTTTGATATCAAGTTCGCGTTCAACCAGTGGACATTGGGCGAGGAGTTCTGCCGCGAGACACTCGGCATCGAAGATGCTCAGCTCAACGATCTCGAGTTCAACATGCTTGAGCACCTGGGCTTCACCCGCAAGGAAATCGACGCCGCCAACATCCACATTTGCGGCGCCATGACGCTCGAGGGCGCGCCTGGCCTGAAGGACGAGCACCTGCCGGTCTTCGACTGCGCCAATCCCTGCGGCAAGATCGGCAAACGGTTCCTCTCGACCGCCAGCCATATTCGCATGATGGCGGCAGCCCAGCCGTTTATCTCCGGAGCCATCTCAAAGACCATCAACATGCCGAACGAGGCGACGATCGAGGACTGCAAGGACGCCTATATGCTGTCCTGGAAACTCGCGCTCAAGGCCAATGCGCTCTATCGCGATGGCTCGAAACTGTCGCAACCGCTCAATGCCTCGCTGATCGAAGACGAGGAAGAAGAGGATGCGGTCGAGGAACTGATCGAGGCACCGGTCGCCGCCAAGGCGGTCACGGTGGCCGAGAAGATCGTCGAGCGGGTGGTCGAGAAAGTCGTGCGCGAACGCGAAAAACTGCCGAACCGACGCAAGGGTTACACCCAGAAGGCGGTTGTCGGCGGCCACAAGGTCTACCTGCGGACCGGCGAGTTCGACGATGGCCGCATCGGCGAGATCTTCATCGACATGCACAAGGAAGGTGCTGCCTTCCGAGCCATGATGAACAACTTCGCCATCGCCATTTCGCTGGGCTTGCAATACGGCGTGCCGCTGGAGGAGTATGTCGAAGCCTTCACCTTCACCAAGTTCGAGCCGGCCGGCATGGTGCAGGGCAACGACGCCATCAAGAACGCGACGTCAATCCTCGATTACGTGTTCCGCGAGCTTGCCGTGTCCTATCTCGGACGCCACGACCTCGCCCACATCGACACGTCGGACTTCAGCAACACGGCGCTTGGCAAGGGCATCCAGGAAGGAAAAACCGAACCGGTCTCCAAGGGCTGGACCCGCGGCCACAAGCTCGAGCTCATCGCACCCGGTGGAAGCGAGCCGATGGGATCCGGACCGTCTGGTGGTCCGGGCGGCGGCGTCGGCAATGTGACGGCCATCGCCGGCGGTGGCGGGGCTGTCATGGCCGCCGTCGCGCAGGAAGCCGAAATCGAAGAGACGAAGGCTTTCAAACGCGACTACGAGGAACGCGCCCGCCAACTCAGCGAGGAAATCGAACGGGACTCGGCCGAAGAGGAAGAACAGCTCTTCGATGAACAAGCCAAGGCAGATGCCGAACGGGTCGAAGCCGATCGTCGCGCCAAGGCGATCATGCAGGGCTACACCGGTGACGCCTGCACCGAATGCTCCAACTTCACGATGGTCCGCAACGGCACCTGCCTGAAATGCGACACCTGCGGAGCGACCAGCGGCTGCAGTTGATTCCGTAGCCAATAAACAGATCAAGAAAGGCCTTTTGCACCTGCAGGAGGCCTTTCTTTTTTACGCATAATTGAACGGAGTTCGGGTTTACATTGTCATCCGGCGCTTGCAAATCAAGCTGGATTTAGAGCATACAGTATTATGATGATCACACCAGATACACCCATCAAACGGCGCAAGCTCTCCGACGACGTGCAGGAGCGCCTTCTGGAAATCATTCGCAATCCTGACTATGCGCCCGGCGATCCGCTGCCGTCTGAACGCGAATTGATGCGTGCCTACTCGGTTGGCCGTCCGGCCATACGCGAAGCCATGCAGAACCTGGCCCGTATGGGACTGATCGAGATCCGTCACGGTGAACGGCCCAAGGTCGCGGAACCGTCATTCAGCCGAACGGTCGACGAACTCGGCGACACCATGCGCCACCTGCTGCGTCATTCGCCGGCGAACCTCGCTCACCTGAAAGAAGCCCGCGTCGTCTTCGAGACTCAAATGGTGCGCATCGCGGCTGCCAAACGCCAACCGTCCGACATTTCCAAACTCGTTCAAATCGTTGATGAACAGGAAGCGGCGAGCGCCAATTCGCGTATTTTCCTCGAGTGTGACGGGGCTTTCCACCGAACTATCGCCGAGATATCCGGCAACCCGATTTTTTCTTCGTTGAGCGAAGCAATGTTCGGGTGGCTGGCTCACTTTCATATCGATCTGGTGCGCAAACAGGGCCTTGAAAATCTGACGATCAGGGAGCACCGGGAAATCGTTTCAGCGATAACCGACAAGGATGAGGCGCGCGCTGCTCAGGCCATGATGGATCACCTCAATCGCGCCAACGCCCTGTACCACAGAAATCACGATCGGCCGGCTGAAGCGGACGACTAGCCGCACATCAAGTTACCTGATCCCCATTAGCCCGAAAACGCTGCCGTAAAACCGGCCAGTCGCAAAGGCTGCAGATCGGGTCATTGACGTCATTTTTCTACTGGTATAATCATTAAACCAATCTCTGGGGAGGGAATAATCGTGGCAGCCAATCCGGCCGGCATAGCGTTGTTCGGAACGACCGACGAGCCGACTGAGACAACACCCGTTGAAATCGGGGAACTGTCCTGCCTGATGGACGGCGAAACCATTAGGGCGATCACCTGGAACGGCGTCGAAGTGGTCAGAGCCATCGCATGGCCGGTGCGGGACCAGAGCTGGATCACACTGCCCCCGAAGACTGAAACTGAATCTCTTGAATTCGGCGACGATGAGGTTCGGTACAATCTGGCCTTTTCGATCGATGATGGCGCACTCGATTGCAGCCTTTCGGCCGCGCTCACCGCCAACGGATCGGTTCAGGTCGATCTCACGATGACCGCAACGCGCGATTTCGACACCAATCGCGCTGGCTTCACCGTTCTTCACCCGGTAGAGGGTGTCGCCGGCGAGAAACTGGACATCCTCCACTCCGATGGCACGCTCGAACACTCTGAGTTTCCCCGCCTCATTTCGCCGGCTCAACCCGCCATGGACATCGCTGGACTGCGCCACGAAGTGGACGGCGTTGCCGTTGACATCGCCTTCGGCGGTGAAGTCTTCGAGATGGAGGACCAGCGCAATTGGACCGATGCGTCCTACAAAACATACTGCCGACCGCTTGTGGTTCCCTTCACCTACCGCATCGCCAAGGGCGATACGATCCGTCAAACTATCGCGATTTCATTGAAGGGTGGAGGCCGTATCAGGGGATCTACAGAAGCCCGAACTCTGGCTCTTTCTCCCGGGGGCGTTCCTCCGGAAATCGCGCTTGCGGTGGAGCCGGGTTGGCTGCCCCACGCGAACACTATTGATCTGATTGCGCGTACCGGCATCCGGGCGCTGCAGGCAAGGCTACGCACCGCAGATGAGTCAGGTTTCCCAGCAGAGGTCAAACACCTTGCTGCTGAACTTGGGGCCTCCGTCGACCTGGAGATCGTCATCCCGCGGGGCGAAGGCCCTCAGGCGCATCTGATAAAAGTCGCCAAGACGCTGGAGAAAGCAGAGCTGGCACCGTCCGGGATCCTGGTGGTTCCCGAGCCCTACCTGACGAGCCACCAGCCCTCCGGGCCATGGCCGGACGGCCCCACCCCGGCGGACTGTGTCGAAGCTGCCCGTGCCGTATTCGGAACCACATCGGTGGGCGGCGGCATGCTGACGAATTTCACCGAGTTCAATCGCTGCCCGCCCGACCCTGCTGGGTGCGATTTCGTCGGTCACGGTAGCACCGCGATCGTGCACGCCGCAGACGACCGTTCGGTGTGCGAAACGCTCGAGGCCCTCCCCTTTGTCTTCGAAAGCACATCTTCCCTCAGCGACGGCAAACCTCAGCGGCTCGGCCTCATCTCGATCGGCATGCGGTCCAACCCCTATGGAGCCGATGTCGCCGACAATCCGCGGCAGATCCGTCAGACGATGGCCCGGTTCGATCCTCGGCAATGCGGTACATTTGCAGCGGCGTTTGCCGTCGGTGCGTTGTGTGCGACGCAGGGACACGCAATTCAGGCCCTGGCTCTGGCTGCACCCGCCGGGCCATTCGGTATCGTCTCCAGTCCGCAGCCGGTGCCGCGTCCGCATTTCGATGCGAACCCGGGCGCCGTCGTCTATCCGATTTTCCACGTGATCCGCGCCGCCGCGGCGATGACCGGCAACAGCCGCCTCCAGATTTCCGGGTTGCCGGCCGGACTGTTTGGCATCGCCGCCGGTTCGATGGACGCGTGGGACATGGTCCTGGCCAATCTCAGCGACCGGACGGCAAGTGTCACATTCCCGATCCGAGCAGCATTTCGCCAGCTCAACGGGCAAACGTTCACGGATGCCGTCCGTGATCCTGACTGGTTGGACAAGGCGGTCCCGACCGAAAGCCAGGAAGTCGAAATCGCCCCGTTCTCGGTCGCTTTCGCCTCCTCGCTCGAGAAATCGGCATGACCAAGACAGCCGGCGCCACACCAGTGACCCGCATTGAAGCCGATTATCTGATCGAGACCGCTGTCGATCCGCGCGCGGCGGTCGAGGCCATGGCTGGGGAACAATCTTCCGGCACATTCGTTTCGGTACCCGGTGAAACTCCTGAGTTGAAAGAACGCTCAGCGGCCCGCATCGAAGCGCTGCAAGAAACCAACTATGATGGTCAGCCCTCACTCCCCGGCGCTGCAAACGAGACGGGAAAGATCCGGCGGGCTCTCGTGACGCTGTCTTGGCCACTGGGAAATATCGGCGCGTCGCTGCCCAATCTGCTTGCCACGGTCGCCGGAAACCTGTTCGAACTCAAGCAGTTCTCGGGTCTGCGGATCCTCGATCTCCGGCTGCCGCAGGAATTTGCCAATCGCTATCCGGGACCCAAATTCGGGGTCGACGGCACGCGTAAACTGAGCGGGGTCTTTGACAGGCCTCTTATCGGAACAATCATCAAACCGAGCATCGGCCTCGATGTTGGCGCGACCGCAGGGCTGACGCGCACATTGCTCGATGCGGATATCGACTTCATCAAGGATGACGAGTTGCAGTCCGATGGCGCGGTTTGCCCCTTCGATGATCGCGCCAAGGCGGTCATGGCGGAAGTCGACCGGGCCGCCGACCGAACAGGGCGAAAGCCGATGTTTGCGCTCAACATCACCGGCGACCTTGATGAAATGCGCCGTCGGCACGACCACGTCCTCGCCCTGGGTGGTACCTGCGTCATGGTCAGCCTGAACTCCGTGGGCCTGGTCGGCTTTCTGGAGCTTGCGCGCCACAGCCAACTGCCAATCCATGCCCACCGAAATGGCTGGGGATATCTGTCGCGCCACCCGCTGCTTGGCTGGTCTTTCGTCGCCTGGCAGAAGATCTGGCGGCTCGCCGGTGCCGACCACATGCACGTCAACGGCCTGGACAACAAGTTCTGCGAGGACGACGACAGCGTCATCCAATCCGCAAAAACCTGCCTGTCACCCCTGTTTGCCGACAAGCCGTGCATGGCCATGCCGGTGTTCTCGTCCGGCCAGTCGGCCAAACAGGCAGAAGCGACCTACGCCGCTCTGCAGTCCACTGACCTCATCTATGCGGCCGGCGGCGGCATCATGGCGCATCCGGATGGGCCGGCCGCCGGGGTCGCCAGTCTCAAACAGGCCTGGCAGGCGGCTATCGACGGCATACCCCTCCCGGACTACGCCCGCAACCGCAGCGAACTTGCCCGCGCGCTGGAGGCCTATTCCGCATGAGCGCTCCGGAAAGAGACAGCCTCCCAGATGGCCCGCTGGTGACCTGGTACGGCGACGATTTCACCGGCGCGGCGGCCGTCATGGAAGTGTTGACCTTTGCAGGTTTGCCGGCAGTGCTATTCCTCGACATTCCTGACGAGAAGCGTCTGAACCGGTTTGCCGGCTATCGGGGCATCGGCATTGCCGGAGCGGCACGCTCGCAGAGCCCAATCTGGATGGACGAAAACCTTCCGCCGGTCTTTGCTGCCTTGCAAAGGATCGGCGCGCCGGTGAGCCACTACAAGATCTGTTCGACGCTCGATTCCTCCCCCAGCGTCGGCTCGATCGGCAAAGCCATCGAACTGGCCCTGCCTGTCCTCGGCGGTGCCTGGCATCCGCTTATTGTCGCGGCACCCCGGATCGGTCGGTACCAGGCCTTCGGCAACCTCTTTGCCAGCGCCGGCGGCCCGGCGGTCCGGCTGGACCGACACCCGACCATGAGCCGCCATCCGGTCACACCCATGGATGAAGCCGATATCCGCGTGCATCTCGGTCGCCAGACCGAGATGCCCATCGGCCTGATCGAAATCACCCGATTTGTCGACAATACGGCGCAAACCGCCCTCCAAGCCGAACAAGACAACGGCAACGCACTGATATCGCTTGATATTCTTGACGCCCAATCACTCGCTCAAGCTGGGCGACTGATCTGGGAAAATCGCGGCGAGCGTCTGTTCGCTATCGGCTCGCAAGGCATCGAATACGCTCTGACTGCCTATTGGCGCTCGGTCGGTTTGTTGCCGAAGGACCCGCCCATGACCACCGCTGGCAAGACCGACAGGCTAGCGGTTGTTTCCGGTTCCTGCTCGCCATTGACCGCCGACCAGATTTCCTGGGCGGCGGAGCATGGCTTCACCCAGATCAGGATCGATGTCGCCTGCGCGGTGGACGAGAGTGAGTGGCAAAACGAGGTCAATCGAACAGCGGAACAAGCCCTGTCGGTTCTGGGTAGCGGCGGTGATCCGATTGTCTACACGGCGACTGGTCCGACTGACCCGGCCAATGCGGCCTTTGCCAACGCGATCGCGGCTGCCGGACAAGCCCCTGAGCCGGTCAACGCGCGAGTCGGCTCCGGACTGGGAAAGCTGATGCATCGTTTGCTGGACGAGGCGGACATCCAACGGGCCGTCATCGCCGGCGGCGATACATCAAGCCATGCAACGGCGGAACTCGGTGTTTTCGCACTAACGGCACTGGCGCCGATCGCGCATGGAGCAGCCCTTTGCATGGCACATCGCGATGATGAGGAAACCGGCTTCGAACTGGTGCTCAAGGGGGGCCAGATGGGCGCCACGGACTTCTTCGGGCAGGTCAGAGATGGCGGAATACACTAATCGGGAGACTTTCATGAAAAAGATCGCTTTGGTCGGCGCGGGCGGAAAAATGGGCGTCCGGTTGGCGGCCAACCTCAAGGAGAGCCCCTACTCGGTGACCCACGTCGAAGTTTCTCAGGAAGGCCGAGACCGGCTGAAGGAACTTCTTGAAGTTGAGTGCATCGATCTCGACACCGCAATTGATGGCGCCGACGCCATTATCCTGGCGGTTCCGGATCGACTGATCGGCACCGTAGCCGGGAGCATTATCGACAAGATCGCCCCGGGCACCGCGGTTATCGTGCTAGACGCCGCGGCACCTCATGCCGACCAGATGCCGGTGCGCGACGACGTCACCTATTTCATCTCCCATCCCTGCCATCCGGCATTGTTCGGCTTCGAAACCGAGCCCGAGGCTCAGCGGGATTTCTTCGGCGGCGCCCATGCCGTCCAACACATCGTCTGCGCACTCATGCAAGGGCCGGAAGACCACTATGGCGAATGCGAGGCAATCGCCCGCGCATTCTATGCTCCGGTCGATCGCGCCCACCGCTGCACGGTGGAGCAACTGGCGATTCTTGAGCCGGCCCTTTCGGAAACCATCGGCGCGACATTGGCGCTATCGGCTCGTGACGCTGTCGACGAAGCCGTGCGGCGTGGTGTTCCCGAACAGGCGGCGATGGATTTCATGCTCGGCCATCTCAACATCGAGCTCGCAATTGCCTTTGGAGCATTCCCGGAAGGCAAGTTTTCCGATGGTGCATTGCTGGCCATCGAAAAGGCCAGGCCTCTGATTTTCAAGGAGGGCTGGCTCGATCGCATATTCGATCCGGAAGCAGTCAAGGAGTCCGTCAAGGACATATGCGATCCACAACGGGCGGCCTGAGGGCTGCAAAACCAAGGAGGAGACGATGACGACACTCTCGATGGCGCGAAGGACGTTCATGGCCACGGCGGCCGCGGCCTTCGCGATTTTCACCGGCAACGCGCCGGCCTATGCGGAAAGTGCTGCGGACCGTGCAGTGGAAGCCGCCAAACAATATTCGGGTACAACGATCAACGTGCTTTACGAAGCTGGCCTTCAGCCGCTGGACCCGAAAAACTTCACAGGCCCCATGTGGGAAGAGCTGACGGGCATCAAGGTCAATGTCATCGAATCCCCACTGCCCGAGATCTTCACCAAGATCATGCAGGCACACCGCGCCGGAACCGGCGCCTACGACGTGCTCAACGTGGTGCCGGCACAAATGCCGGATCTGGCGCTAGCCGGCGCCCTGACGCCGCTCGACGACATGGTCGAGAAATACGGCTATTCCGGCGATCTGCGGACCATCGCGCCGGTCTATCGCGACAACCAGATGAAGGTCGAAGACACGATCTACGGTTTCCCGGATGACGGCGATGTCCTGATCCTCTACTACCGCAAGGATCTCTTCGAAGACCCGGACAACATGACCGAGTTCAAGGCGAAGCACGGCTATGACCTGGCTCCGCCCAAGACGTGGAAAGAATATCGCGATATCGGTCAGTTCTTCACCGACAAGTTTGCGCCCGATCTCTACGGCGCCGGTGGCATCCACCAGCCGGGCAACGCCCACTACCTGTTCCAGGAACGATTCCGCGTGGAAGGCGGCAAGTTCTTCGATCCGGAGACAATGAAGGCGACCGTCAATTCTGACATCGGCGTGCGTGTCCTCACCGAAATGCGCGACGACACCAAGTTCATGCCGCCGGGTGTCGAGAGCTGGGGCTTCATCGAGCCGTTCAATGCCTTCCTTGCCGGCGATCTCGCCATGACGGTATCCTGGCCTCCGGTCGGACGCTGGGCTGCCGGCTACGGAAAGGGAACCGAGGCGTTGAACTGGATTCCCGAAACCAAGGTTGCCGACAAGATTGGCTATGCGCTGCCTCCGGGCGGCAGGCCCCAACTCGCGGCCGGTTTCTCACTGGCGGTGGCTTCCGGCAGCAAGAACAAGGAAGCGGCCTATCTGTTCATCCAGTGGATGAACAGCCCGGAAATCAGCCTGCAGCGTGTGCAACTGCCATACGCGCTGCGTGATCCGTTCCGTGACAGCCATTTCACCAGCGAAGAATATCTCAACCGCTGGCCGAGCGCGCCGGAATACCTCGCCACCCTGAAACAGGGCTCCGAGACCGGTTTGCTCGACCTGTCGCTGATCCAGGTCGACCGCTACGAAGAAGGTATCCGCCAGGCGCTCGGCAAGCTGTGGGCCGGGGACGACCCGAAACAGATCGCCGACGATCTGGCCGCGCAGTGGGACGCCCTGACCGGGAGGATCGGTGTCGACAAGCAACGGCGTGTCTACCAGGACTGGGCCAACAAGCCCAACGCCTACCCTAACTGATCGCTAATTCGGGTCGCTCGACACGGGCGGCCCGGACCAATGGGGAGGAACGAGATCGATGAACCGTCCGGCAACGGGTTCCGGTTTTCTGGACAACGAGCGCACGTTCAAATACCTGCTCATCGCACCGGCGATCCTGCTTCTTCTTCTGATCGGACTTTATCCGTTCGTCAAACTTGTCGTCGTCAGTTTCCAGAACATTTCCATGTTCGACGACATTCGCAGTTTCCAGGGCTTCATCCACTACTCACGACTTTTCGAGGACGCGCGCCTCTGGGAATCGCTGCTTCACACGGTTCTATTTACAGCGGTTGCGCTGCCAATCGAGCTTGTTCTCGGTTATCTCCTGGCGCTGCTCTTTCTGCGAAACATTCCTTTCAAACAGGTCCTTGTCGCCATCATATTGCTGCCAACGGTGATCTCGCCAATCGTTGCCGGATCGACGTGGAGGCTGATGCTTGACCAGCGTTTCGGCCCTGTGAACCAGATCATCGGCTGGATCGCCGGTGGCGACGTCAAGCTTTTGTGGACAGTCGATCCGCTGCTCGTCTGGCCGGCCATCATGATCGCCGAGGTCTGGCAGTGGACGCCTTTCATGTTTTTGATCCTGCTGGCGGCGTTATCCAATGTTGACCAGGAACAGCTCGAAGCGGCCGAAATAGACGGAGCGTCGCGCTGGATGACATTTCGCAAGATTGTCCTGCCGGCAATCGCTCCGGTTATGATAATCGCCGTGCTGATCCGGGCGCTGGATCTGTTCCGCCTGTTCGATGTGATCTGGACGATGACCCAGGGCGGACCCGGAACCCGCACCGAGACGATCTCCATCTACGCCTATCAGATGGCTTTCCGAGAATTCGAAATCAGCTATTCGGCGGCCATCGCCTTTCTGGTCATCGTGCTGCTGACCGTGCTGGTCGTTCTGGCGCTGCGGCGCGTGGAGGTAGCGCGATGAGACGCTGGGACCGCGGCTGGCGCCTCGCGCTGTGCACCGCAATTGCGATTGCCGCGGCGATCCTCTTCATTTTTCCGATCTACTGGCTGGCGGCGATATCGGTCAAATCACCGGAAGAGATCTTCGCCTATCCACCAGTCTGGCTTCCGGCCGGACTGGACCTCTCCGCCTATGCGACCCTGTTTCGCGATGGAGATGCCTGGTCGGTCTGGCACAGTCTGGTAACCGCCAGCATATCCACTGTGCTTGCCATGGCGTTTGGCACGCACGCCGCCTATTCCATTGTCCGGTATCGTACCGGTGGCGACAATCTGGCGATCTGGATCATATCGCAGCGAATGATCCCTCCGATCTGCATCGCCTTTCCGGTCTTCCTCCTGTTCGTCGGCCTGGAACTGGTCGACACCTATACCGGACTGATCCTGCTCTACACGGCTTTCAACATTCCTTATGTCACCTGGATGATGCGGGGCTATCTGCAGGAGATCCCGCTTGAGCTTGAACAAAGCGCATTGGTCGACGGGTTGTCGCGCTGGGCCGTGCTGTGGAAGGTCGTCATGCCGATGGCACGCGGCGGTCTGTTCGCCACCGCCGTCTTCACCTTCATCTTTGCCTGGAACGAGTTTCTCTTCGCGCTGATCCTGACCCGGTCCGAGGTGGTCACCTACACGGTCAAGGTCACCGGCTATTTCGGATCGCAATCGACTTTCTGGTCGAAGATCGGAGCCATGAGCATGCTCGGTGTGCTGCCGATGATCCTCGTCGTCGGCACCATGCAGCGCTTTATCGTCCGCGGCATCTCCATGGGCGCAGTCAAGGGTTAGAAAATGTCGGAACTCAGCATCGATCAGGTGAACAAGTACTACGGATCGGTTCACGCCGTCAGGAACATCTCGTTGCAGGTTCCGGAGGGCGAGTTCGTGGTGCTTGTCGGGCCCTCAGGATGCGGCAAGAGCACTCTGCTGAGGAGCATCGCCGGACTCGAAGAAATTTCAAGCGGCGACCTCGTGCTGGGTGGTCGGTCGATCGCCAATCTCGCACCGCGCGAACGCAACATCGCCATGGTTTTCCAGAGCTACGCACTCTACCCCTATCTCAATGTCTTTGAAAACATCGCCTTCGGCCTTCGGGCGCGTAAAACATCCCAGGCCGAAATCGACAAGCAGGTCGCGTGGGCCGCCGATCTGCTCGACATCAGCGACTATCTGCAGCGCTTCCCGCGTGAACTGTCGGGCGGCCAGCGCCAGCGCGTCGCCATAGGGCGGGCGATCGTTCGAGACGCGGACCTTTATCTGCTCGACGAGCCGCTTTCCAACCTGGACGCCAAACTGCGCGACGGCATGCGCGAAGAGATCAAACGCCTGCATGCACAGCTTGGCAAGACATTCATTTACGTCACCCATGATCAGATCGAAGCGATGACACTGGCCGACCGGATCGTGCTGCTGCGTGACGGATCCATCGAACAGCAGGGATCTCCGCTCGAATTGTTCGAACAGCCCGCCAACACATTCGTCGCTGGTTTCCTCGGGTCACCGACGATGAACTTCCTGCCGATCACCATCAATGACGGCCAGTTGCAGCTGCCGGACGGACAGGCGATCGCCTTCGACCCGGCCGGCCAGGGACACCACCAGCTGAAGAATGGGCAATACCTCTGGGGCGTCCGGCCCGAACATTTTGCCCGCGACGACAGTCCGGAGCGCTCATTCCAGGCGAAAATCGAAGTCGTCCAGCCAACGGGTTCGCGCACCTACGGCAGTTTCTCGCAAAGTGGCACACACATGGTCGCGGAACTCGACGCCCACGCGGTTGATGTCGCCAATCGTCAAATCGGCCTTAGCGTCGCCATGGAACGGACCGTGTTTTTCGATTCCAAAACAAATCAGGCCGTCAGCCCGGAACGCTGATCGGATATTACGGAAAGGGAGCGAGACATTGGCCAGTTTTACCGACCTGACGAAGAACCGGAACCTGAAGCTGGGCACCTATATCGGTGAGTTCTCCTCGCCCGGGATCGGCAGGATTCTGGCGGCGGCCGGCACCGAGTTCGCCTTCGTCGACATGGAACACAGCGGCTTCGGCTTCGAGACTGTAGCAACACTGCTGCGTCATTTGCATGACGCTGGAATTGCCACTGTCCTGCGGCCGCCAAGCCAGGAGCCGCACCATCTTGCGAGGGCATGCGATATCGGCGCCCAAGGCATCATACCCCCGATGTTGAGCACCGTGGCTCAGGCGCACGCATGCATCGATGCCGTCAAGTACCCTCCGGTGGGAAAACGCGGCTGCGCCTTCGGCATCGCCCATGATGACTACGTCGCCATGCCCATTGCAGACGCAATCGCAGGGGCCAACGCGAAGATCGGATTTACAGCGTTGATCGAGACCGCGGAAGGTGTCGACAACTGTGACGCCATTGCTGCGCTTGACGGTGTGGAATGCCTTTGGATCGGTCATCTCGACCTCAGCGCCTCTCTCGGCATTGCCGGCCAATTCGACGATGCCCGGTTCAAGGATGCCGTGGCCGAAGTGATGACCGCCGCGAAGCGCCACGGAAAGAGCGTCGGCCGCCTCGCCGGTTCTGCTGAAGAAGCCGCGCGGCTCAATTCGGAGGGCTGCGATTTCATTTGCTATCTCGGTGACCTCTGGCTCCTGGGCCGCGGTCTCAAGGATGGCTATGCCGGGGTGCGTGCAGAAATCGCAAACGCCACTCAAACTGGGAAGGACTGAGTCATGGATAGATTCCGCGTTGCTCTCAGCCAGGACTTCGTCAAGCCCGATGGGACTCCGGCGTTTCCTTCGTTTGACCTGTCGCCGCTGACGGACAACCCCTGCATCGACTGGGCGTACGTGCCGGTTACCGATGGTCGCATAGACAAGGCGCACATGGTGGACTTCGATGCTCTGATCCTGCTCGGCGCCAAGTTCGATGCCGACAGCTTTCCGGGCGACAACCGTCTGTCGATGGTCGCCCGTTTCGGCGTCGGCTACGACAATGTCGATATACCCGCGTGTGACGCCAACAATGCAGCGCTGGTCATCACGCCCAGTGGCGTCAGACGTCCCGTTGCGGTCGCCATCATGACATTCATATTGGCACTCTCCGGACGGCTGCTGATTAAGGACCACCTGACCAGAAAGGGCCCGCCCGGTTGGGCCAAACGCGTCGACCATATGGGACAGGGTCTGGTCGGGTTGACCCTGGGATCGGTCGGCATAGGCAATATCGGTGCGGAGATGTTCCGCCTTGCAGCCCCTTTTGGCATGAACTTCATTGCCCACGACCCTTATGCGGACGAGGAAGTGGCGAAATCCCTGGGTGTCAAACTGACGCCGATTGAGGATGTATTTCGACACTCAGACTTTGTCTGCGTAAATTGTCCGTGGACTCCGGAGACAACCGGTCTGGTCAATGCAGAAAGACTGGCGCTGATGAAGCCCACGGCATTTGTCATCAACACGGCACGCGGTCCAATCGTGGACGAGGCAGCCCTCATCGAAGCGTTAAGGAACAGGACCATTGCCGGCGCGGGCCTTGACGTCTTCGAACAGGAGCCGTCGGCCACAGACAATCCGCTTTACGCCATGGAAAATGTGATCCTCACCCCCCATTCGCTGTGCTGGACCGATCAGTGCTTTGCGAACATTGGCGCCGCCGACATCCGAGCAGTCGAGTCACTGATGGACGGGGATCATCCCGAGGGCATCGTCAACCGTGGGATCTTGGAAAACGCGGCATGGGCTGCCAAGCTGGCCGGTTATGAGGAACGCTTCGGCGTCGCATAACGCGATTTTCGGCGAGCGCGACGGTCAGTGCACGGTGTCGCCAGCATAACCGCTACTCGTAAAGCTTTAGCCATTTGTCGGGCCTGCACTCAATCGCCTCCCAGATAGGCTGGGACGGCCCCGTTGGCCGAAGATACCTCGCTAAGCTTGACTGCATTGAGTTTCCCAGATTTGGCATTCCGCCGAACGAGATCGTACTTGCGCACACGCACGGTATTGTCTTCTGAAAATATACCGCTCACCAGCAGGTCGGCACCAATGGTCGTGCTCGTTGTTGCGACCCGAACGCCTGAAACACCAGCTAACGGCGAGAAATGCATCTCTTCGGCAAATTCGGCCAGTGCCCCATGTTCGATCGGGCTCTTTAGGTAGAGCCCTGGCCCAGCCTGCAGCGCCGATCCTGTCGAATAGACCTTGACCGTCCCCGGGACGCTCGACTGGCCAATCACGATCCGCTCTGCGCCACCCAGGTGACCGTAGAGCCAGCCCGTAGCAAGCGACACACCACCGCGATAATCGCTTCCGAACGGCTCGAATTCGGCAATCATCGATGGTCTGCCGTCGCTGCTCGAGCACATCTCAAGCGGCACGTTGGTCTCCCCAACGCGAAGGCCGGTGGGCTTCATCAGCCAGTAGTCAAAGACGCGAACCTTTGCCGGGCTACCGGGCCCTGGCGCGGTCACGATGCTGTTGCGACCCGACATGAAGCTGACGAAGCCGGATGCAACCGTGACACCGGACTGATCGTCTTTGTATGGCGCGAATGAAGAATAGAGTTCCGGAACTGCTCCGGCCGCGCCCAAGGCGTAAACCTTGACTTCGCTGGCAATGCCCGGCCCTGAGCCGACAATGATGTTGTCGGATGTCGATCCGTCGATCTGCGCGGCCGCAACCGTAATACCGCCCCTGGCATCAGCAGGAAATGCGTCGAATCGTGCCAGTTCGGTGGCGAAGGACGACTTGCCGGAATAAACGACCACTTCGGAAGGGTGCCCCGGTCCGGCTCCGACGATGAGATCGTAGACGCCGTCCCCGTCGACATCGCCCATGGTCGCGCTGGCGAAGCCATCGAAACCGGCAAACGGTGTCACCATGGCAACGAGCCGGTCGCCATTGCCATCATAGACCTTCACCCTAGTCGCCTCGCCGGATCCGCCGGGCTCGACGACGCTGTAGGTCGATACCGCCGGAATGATGTTCACCAAAAGCATCAGGCCGTTGTCCTCATGGTTGAGTCGATGGCAGTGCATGACGAACAGCCCGGTATAGTCCCTGAACTTGGTTCTGATCGACAATTCGGCAGGAATAGCGACGTCCTCGTCTGGGTCATTGATCTGCGCCGGCTGCGGCAGGTTGTAGGTGTCGGACGCGAAGATGTTCGGGCCTGTCCTCAGGCCTGTCGTCGGATTGTAGTAACTGGTCACCTGGAAATCGTTGACGTGAACGTGGATCGGATGACCGTCGTTGTTGTAGTTGAAGAATTTCCATTCCTCGATTGAATTCAGGCGCGGCTGCAGCAGCGGCGCGTTGGGAAATCCGACATTGTTGAAGGCGTAGACGAAGGCTTTGGGATCGTTCTTGCTGGCAAGCTTGTTGATGAAGCCGCCGGTGACATCGAGTCTGCGTGTAAAATCGGGTGTGGCCTGCGAAATGTCCGAAAAACCGGCGTTCACATCCAGCACCTGCCCCTCTTCAAAAGCAGTTGTGACACCGGGTTCACCAGATGTTTCCGCCCGTACCAGGACCTGAGTCGGAAATAGGAAGAATCCGTCGTCGTAGCTCACCGCCGAAGGCAGCACCGTGAGATTGCCCAGGATTGCCGGCGGGTTGTCGGTTCGATTGTTGGTATAGAGGATGCCCTTCTCGCCGAAGGTCGAGGCACCCCCGCCAAGGGACGGCATTTCAAGGATGAGGTCGCCTTCCTTCGGCATCGTCACAGCGATGACAAATCGGGTCGCTGGCGGAATGAGCAGTCGCTTTCCGTCATCGGTCGCCGGATAGTGAACCGCCGGGCTCGGATTGCCGTCCATGCCGAGAATGGCGATCTTCGGATGGTTGCCGGTTGCCGTCTCGGTCAATTGCACATTCATGTAGGCCATGTCGGAAATGTTCGACAGCACCCAGATCTCGGTCTGCCCGGGCTGGCTCTTGACGATCGGCTGAAACTGCCCGTTGACCGTGAACTGGGTATCGCGCTGGTAGCCCGGCAGAGACGGGTCGGCGGGGATGCTGTTTTGCTCGGGGTTTTGATCAGCCGTGAATGTCTGCAGATTGCTCGGCATGAACTGCAACCGGCCGCGATTGTTATAGGGACCCAGTTTTCCAGCATACCAAACGGTAAAGTGCTGTGTCCCCTTTGCAGACCGCTCGAAGTTGATGGGCGTCAGCAGCGGTCGGTAGGTGCCATTCGCCAACTCACCGTCCTTCGGCGATGACAGCGTGCTCACATATTGAGGCCAGTTGGCATTGCCGAGTTGGGCCAGTCCGCCCTTGCGGTCGAACACGTAATTGTACTGCAGCACCATGTTGCGAATGGGAATATCGTTCTGGGTAACCAGAGGAATGTTGCCGTCGAGACGACCAATCTGCAGGATGCCGGCCAGACCCAGATAGACTTGAGGGGAAGTCAGCCCATGCAAGTGAGGATGATACCAGAACGCACCCTCGGGGTGGTCCTCACGAATATCGTAAGTGTAGGTGTTCGTCAGGCCGGCTCCGATGTGCAACAAAACGTTGTCGGAATTGCCCTTGGGGCTGACCCGCAACCCGTGCGTGTGAAGATTGATTGGCGCTTGGGTCAGTTGCGGCGGGTAGAGCGGCACATTTTCGCTCGTGCTGCTGAAAGCAGGGTCATAGTAATCGCGGATCGTCAGGCCCGCGAGCGAGTTTTCGAGATGCACAATCAGCCTGTCGCCGGGATCAACTTTCAGGGTGGGCGCCGGATAGAGATTATCGCCCGCTAACCGGCCGTCCGACGCCGAGCCTTGAATCACTTCAAATGCAAAAAGCAGAAAATTCTCGACCGGCTTGGCCACAGTATCAAGCCGCGCATGGCCTTGATGCGCGGTTAGCCGTATCTCCAGGGCACCGTCCTTGCTCGAAAGCACGGGCGGTTCCCGGTATTCTTTACGGACCGACGGATCGATGACGACGGCGGTTGCTGCATCGGCCTGCTGGGCGGTCCAGGACACTCCGAAATGAACGGTCGTAAGGGTAGATAAAGCAGTCAGCAGAACGGCAGCAACGGCTGCCAGAACGTGCGTTGTTACCCGTCCGGACTCATCGCGCAGCCGCATCCGTGCTTTCATCTCGCCATCCTCGTTGTCGTAGTCAGACCCGCCTCGTCTGCCGTCCCGAATGAAATCGACCGGCCACTAATCTACCTGTATGAGCAACTTTCGCGATTGTGGCCCGAGACCTTCGTTCCTCTCCTGAGCGTTCCATAGCTGACACGACCACCCACCGCTTCCGAAGCAAACAGTGCAACGAGCCGCGCTTGAACAGTCTGCTGCAGACTTTGACGATGGCTAGTTAGCCTTTGGAAAAAGCATTCATACAAATGCAAACTTACGTCGAATTAGCTGCACTTTGCCTCAAGTGGCCGCACTGAATCATGCGGTTGCCAGGCCGCATTTCCTACATCGGCATGATACGAAGCGTGACCGCCAAAATGCAACCGCAATAATGTCAGTCACCAGCGGAAAAACAACCAGTTCGCGAAAGCCCATCAGCACTTGCAGTGGACTATCTCACCACCACTTTTCAGCTTCAAAGTGGCCGGCCGCTTGTTCGATTGCATGGGCAGCGCGGAACAGGGTCTCTTCTTCGAAGGGCCTGCCTATCAATTGCAGACCAAGTGGCAAGCCTTTGTCGTCCAGACCCGCCGGAACAGCGATGCCTGGCAGACCCGCCATGTTGACCGTGACCGTGAAGATGTCGTTGAGGTACATCTTGACCGGGTCGGCGGCCATGTCCTGATCGGCAATTCCGAACGCCGCCGACGGTGTGGCCGGTGTCAGGATTGTATCGACCCCGTCGGCGAAGACCTGCTCGAAATCCCGCTTGATCAGCGTACGGACCTTCTGCGCCTTGAGATAGTAGGCGTCGTAATAGCCGGCCGACAGCACATAGGTTCCGATCAGCACCCGCCGCTTGACTTCCGCCCCGAACCCGTCTGATCGGGTCTTCTCATACATCTCGACGATGTCTTCGCCGGAATGACGCAAACCATAGCGTACGCCGTCATAGCGGGCGAGGTTCGACGAGGCCTCGGCCGGCCCGACAATATAATAGGCCGGAAGCGCGTATTTCGTATGTGGGAGCGTGATGTCGATAATCTCTGCACCGGCGTCCTTCAGCCAGGCAATGCCCTTCTGCCAAAGGATCTCAATCTCCTGCGGCATGCCGTCCATCCGATACTCTTTCGGAATGCCGACTTTCATGCCTTTGATCGATTGACCCAGGGCAGCTTCATAGTCCGGCACCGGCAGATCGACCGAGGTCGTGTCCTTCGGATCGCTGGACGCCATGGATTTCAGCATGATCGCCGCGTCCCGCACATCGCGGGTGATCGGCCCCGCCTGGTCGAGAGACGAAGCAAAGGCGACGATACCCCAGCGCGAGCAGCGGCCGTAGGTCGGCTTGATCCCGACCGTGCCCGTGAAGGCGGCCGGTTGGCGGATCGATCCCCCGGTATCGGTTGCGGTCGCCGCGGCGCACAGATGGGCGGCAACCGATGTGGCGGAACCGCCCGATGACCCGCCGGGTACCAGTGCCTTGTTGTCGTTCTTTGCCCGCCACGGGTTGGTGACGGGCCCGTAACAGGAGGTCTCGTTGGACGAACCCATGGCAAACTCATCCATATTGAGCTTGCCCAGCATGACCGCACCGTCCGCCCACAGGTTTGCCGTGACGGTCGATTCATAGCGCGGCTTGAACCCTTCGAGGATGTGGCTGCAGGCCTGCGTGTGGACGCCTTCGGTGCCAAACAGGTCCTTGATACCAAGCGGGATGCCTTCAAGCGCCCCACCCTCGCCGCGCGCAAGCCGCTCGTCCGACTGCGACGCCATCTGCAACGCCTTTTCCGGCGTGACCACCACATAGGCGTTCAACGCCTCATTGGCCGTCTCAATGGCGTCCAGGTAATCCTGCGTCAGTTCAGCCGACTTGATCTCGCCGGAGCGCAACTTGTCGCGGGCTTCGGCGATCGTCAGACGGGTCAGTTCACTCATTTCACATCACTTTCGGGAAGCATGCTGTTCGCATCTGCGGCTGCGTCGTATCGAGGAAATTCTCGAAGCTCGTCTATTCGACGACCTTTGGCACCAGAAAGAAGTTGTCTTCACTCTCTGGTGCATTGGCGACAATGTCGGCGGCCTTGCCGCCATCGGTCACCGCATCCTGGCGTTTCTTCATTTCCATCGGCGTCACCGAGGTCATCGCCTCGACACCCTCGACATCGACCTCGTCCAACTGTTCCACGAATCCGAGGATCGCATTGAGTTCACCCTCCATTTTCGCCGCTTCCTCATCGGAAACGGCGATCCTGGCCAGATGGGCAACGCGTTTGACGGTCTTCTGATCGACTGACATGGGAACGGCTCCGCAGCATCGGTTTTCGACGCTGGCTATAGCCCTGCTGTCGAGCAAGGGCAAGCCGCTTGGGAAAGGCCCTTTAAGAAGAGATCTCCAGCCATTCACCCGGCGCCGGCGCTTTCACGCGGTCGGCCTGATCTCCAATCGCTTCGATCAGCTTGTCTGCGGTCTGATCGATGATCGGGAATGACCCGTAGTGGCATGGCACTATGGTCGAAAAATCGAAATAGCGACGACAGGCCAGCGCGGCCACTGCACCGCCCATGGTGAAGCGGTCCCCGATAGGCACCATCCCGATCTGAGGCTGATGCAATTCCTGAATCAGAGCCATGTCGGAAAAGATGTCCGTGTCGCCCATGTGCAGAAGTGTCGGCTCGTCCTCGAAATGCAGCACGACGCCATTGGCGTTGCCCAAACAATGCGACACCCCGTCTTCGGTGATGGAGGCCGACGAGTGAAGCGCATTGACCAGGGTGACGGAAAAACCGTCATGGCTCATGGTGCCGCCGGTGTTGCCGGGATCGAGCTTTTCCAGTCCGCCGGTATGGCCGAGCCACATGCACAGGTCGAAATTGGCAACCACCGTCGCACCGGTCTCCTTGGCGATTTCCACCGTGTCGCCGACGTGATCGCCATGACCGTGAGTCAAAACGATGTGGGACACATCGCGAACGGCTTCCTTGCGGTCCAGGCTCTCGAAGCTCGGGTTTCCGGTAAAGAACGGGTCGATCAGGATATTTGCCTTGGCAATCTCCAGCCGAAATGCCGAATGCCCCAACCACTGAATTCGCATCTGCCTTTTCCTCCTGCAATTTATTCGCCGGCAGCTTATGGCTTGACAGAGATGGTGAAAAGAACGAACCGGAGAAAACTCGAATGAAGGGGCCATCATGGCAGATTTGACCCTTGAGGATCTGGCGGCCGCCTTGAAGCCTGGACAGGTTCTTGCCGGTCTCGACCTGGGCACCAAGACGATCGGTGTTGCAATCAGCGATCTTGGCCTGTCTCTGGCAACACCGCGAGAGGTGATCCGCCGGAGAAAGTTCAGCCTGGACGCCGAGACACTTCTTGCACTTCTGGAACGCGAACGCGTCGGCGGATGCGTGATCGGTCTGCCGGTCAATATGGATGGGTCAGAGGGGCCACGGGCTCAGGCAACGCGAGCCTTTGTCCGCAACATGGCGGAAAAAACGTCGCTGGGGTTTGCATTTTGGGACGAGCGGCTGTCCACCGTTGCCGCCGAACGCGCGCTGATCGAAATGGATGTGTCACGCAAGAAGCGCGCTGAACGGATCGACGCCGCAGCGGCGGCATTCATCCTTCAGGGCGCCTTGGACAGGCTTTCTTCGCTCTCGGCCGGCACGTCGGCATAGGCGGACCGCTTCGACCGTATCCAGGCCATGATTGCCTTGCGATAGCGCAGCGCAACAATGCCCATGACGATCAGCGTATCGATCACAATCGCCTTGAAGAGAAGGGGCGGAATGTCCTGCGGCGGCATGCCAAGGATGTTGCCATAGATCTGGAACACCAGGTCGTGCGCCCGTCGGGACAGCATCACAAAACCGAAGTGAATGTCGTGATAGGACAGACCATACCAACCGCCAATGAGAGCAACTGGAATAAGCCAGGCCACTAGCAGCCACTTCATGCGGTCCGTCCCCTTGCAGCGGCGATTGTGGGCCAATAATCGTCCCGACCCTTGCCGCCGGGTCGAAGCGATCACCCGCAACGAGATTGATGTCGAGGGCGTCGATTCAACTTGATGGCTTTGCCGGTAGGACGCAACGTAAACCAATTGTTAAGGTTAACAGAACGTTAACATCGATGATCTAGGAGGCTAGGCTGACCTTGTTAGCCGGTCCGGAAGCGCCTAAGACATCGGCAGCCCTCCTCCGGATGTTCCATGATCCCGATATTCGAAAGCATCCTTCCCATTTTTCTGCTCGTCGTGCTTGGCGTCGTCTTGAAGCGTGCTCCGATCGTCGACCGCTCGGTTTGGCATGGCTTGGAGGAAGTCGGCTACTACGTGCTCATTCCTGCGATTGTATTCCTGACGCTCCTACGCGCCGATTTCGGAGGCTTCGAAATCACAGAGGTCGCAGCGGGCTGCCTGCTGACGGTCGCCATTTCGTTTATTGCGCTGATAGCGGCCTGGCCCATTTTCAAATCGCACGGCGTTACGGAAGCGGAATTCACCACAGTCATTCAGACGACAACGCGCTGGAACGGATTTATTGCCCTGGCGATCACCGACCGATTGTTTGGTGCAAATGGCCTGGCACTGACCGCCCTGATCATGGCCATCGTGCTGATCCCGATCAATCTGGGCAATGTCAGCATCATGGGCTGGTTCCTCAATTCGGAGCAAAGCTTCCTGTCATTTCTCCGGCGCGTTCTGACCAACCCCATGATCGTGGCGTGCCTTGCCAGTCTTCTCATGAGGCACTTCGAAATCACTCTCTATGCGCCGATTGAAAAGGCCGTCGAACTGGTGGCCAACGCGTCCCTCGGCATGGGGCTGATCCTGGTTGGAGCAGGCTTGCGCATCCGCGATACGCTGCGGCCGCGGTTTCTGGCGTTGCTGTTTACGATAGTCAAGCTGCTGGTCTATCCGCTGGTTCTGACAGCCGCCTGCATGCTGTTCGGACTACAGGGTGAAAACCTTGTGATCCTGGCACTCTGCGGCGGTGTTCCGACAGCCATGAACGGCTATCTCCTGGCCCGTCAACTGGGTGGAGACGCACCCCTTTATGCGACGATCACAACCCTGCAAACGGCCGGATCGTTTCTCACGCTACCGTTGATCGTCTACTTCGCGACGCTTGTGTCGACCGGGTAGAGAAGATCGACAATCTGCCCCGCGTTGAACCGCAGATCGAGCATCCCGTAAGTTGTCCGATGCGCGCCAGCGAGCCGCGATTCAGCAAATGCGTCGGCGATGCCACCGGCGCCCAGTCGATGAAGCTCCGCAGCAGCAGCCGACAATGCCAACTGCTCCACCAGCAAACGAGCAGCGCTTTCGTCGCGTTGGCACAATGCAGCCGCCGCGGCCAGCACGTCCACCGTTCTCTTGGAGTGTGCTCCAAGATCACCGGCAAGCGTGGCAACGACCGTTTCGAACTGGCCGATATCGTTGCGCAGGACACGCACCAGATCGAGCGCCATGACATTACCCGACCCTTCCCAGATCGCATTGACCGGAGCTTCGCGGTAGTGTCGTGCCAGAGCCCGCTCTTCGACATAACCGTTGCCGCCGAGACACTCCATCGCCTCGTAAATCAGCGGCGGCGCCATCTTGCAGATCCAGTATTTGATCACCGGGGTCATCACGCGTACATAGGCCGCCTGGCGCGGATCGACGGCAGCGCGATCGAAAGCGGCAGCCAATCGCATGACGAGCGCCGTAGCAGCGGCGACGTCGAGCGCCATATCAGCCAGCACCCGCGTCATCAGCGGTTGGTCCACGAGCATCTGGCCGAACACTTTCCTTCCGCGACAATGGTGCACCGCCTCAGCCAGCGAAGCGCGCATGATCCCGGCAGAAGCCAGAGCGCAATCCAACCGCGTCAGCGTCACCATTTCGAGAATGGTCCGCACCCCCTTCCCCGGCTCGCCCAGAAGGTAACCGTAGGAATTGATGAACTCGACCTCACTCGACGCGTTGGAGCGATTTCCGAGCTTGTCCTTGAGTCGCTGAAACTGCAGGCCATTGCGCTCGCCATCCTGCAGGAATCGGGGAATCAGGAAGCAGCCGAGCCCCTCTTCCATCTGAGCCAGCATCAGGAAGGCGTCGCTCATCGGCGCAGACATGAACCACTTGTGTCCGGTCAGGCGGTAGATGCCCTCGCTGGCCTTGAGCGCCGTGCTGGTGTTCACGCGAACGTCGGTTCCACCCTGCTTCTCGGTCATGCCCATGCCGATGGTCACGCCGCTCTTCTGACTGGCCGGCCGTTGTGACGAATCATACTTTCGAGACAGGATCTTCGGCGCCCAATTGACCTCCACGGCCGGATTGGTCTTGATCGATGCCATCGATGCGCTGGTCATGGTGATCGGGCAAAGGTGTCCGCATTCGAGGCCGGCGGTCAGGAAGAAGCGAATTCCCCTCGCCCGATGGGCAATGCCCTTCTCATCCGGAACGTTTTCCCAGATCGAGCTGTGCAGGCCGATCGCACAGGAACGCCGCATCAAGGCGTGATAGGCCGGATGAAACTCCACTTCATCAATCCGGTTGCCGCGGGAATCGAAGGTCTTGAGCTGCGGGGTGGATTGATTGGCGATGCGCGCCAGTTCCTGAGCTTCGGGGGTCGTTACGAATTTGCCGATGGAAGAGAAACCGTCCCGCAACGCCTGCGGCATGGCGCGCCCGACCTCGCTCAGAATCGGGTCCGCAAGATAGGCGTTGATGCCGGCGTAAGGTGCCGACTGGTTGAAAACGTCATGGGTGCTGCGAGTCGGTTTCTGTATCGGCATGAATATCCGTTTCGTTCGGGGTGCGGAGCGCCTGCTTCTCGTGCAATCATTGTGGATCGCGGTCAAGGCCGCAATGATGCTGGGGACCAGCCACGACATTCCTCCCGGGTTTCTTGCCGTTCGGCCGTATCACGCCTATAGAAACGCCAATCGACCCAAGAAGCGAGTGCCATCAATGGTTTTTTCCCATCGCCATTTGCTCGGCATCAACGGATTGTCGGAAATGGAGATCGCCTTCCTGCTCGACAAGGCCGATGAAGCCGTCAAGTTGAGCCGACAGAGGGAAAAGAAGACCAACACGCTACGCGGCCTGACGCAGATCAATCTGTTCTTCGAGGCTTCAACACGCACCCAGGCGTCTTTCGAACTCGCCGGAAAGCGGTTGGGTGCCGATGTTATGAACATGTCGGTGGGCAATTCGTCGGTCAAGAAGGGTGAAACCCTGGTCGATACGGCCATGACGCTCAATGCCATGCATCCGGACATCCTCGTGGTCCGCCACGCCTCCGCCGGAGCCTGCGCGTTGCTAGCACAGAAAGTCGATTGCTCGGTGGTCAATGCCGGTGACGGTTCCCACGAACATCCGACACAGGCGCTTCTCGATGCCCTGACGATCCGCCGTGAAAAAGGGCGCATCGCCGGCCTGACGGTCGCGATATGCGGCGACGTGCTACACAGTCGTGTCGCCCGGTCCAACATGATCCTGCTCGGCGCTCTGGGAGCCCGTTTGCGGGTGGTGGCGCCGTCTACCCTGCTGCCTGCAGGCATCGAACAGATGGGTGTAGAAGTCTTCCATGACATGCATGAGGGTTTGAAGGACGTCGATGTCGTGATGATGCTGCGGCTGCAACGGGAGCGGATGACCGGGTCGTTCGTTCCCTCCGTGCGCGAGTACTTCCGCTATTTCGGCCTGGACGCTGAGAAGCTGACCCGCGCCCGCGGCGATGCGCTCGTGATGCATCCAGGCCCGATGAATCGCGGGGTCGAAATCGCTTCAGAGATCGCCGACGGTCCTCAGAGTGTCATCGAAGCCCAGGTGGAGATGGGGGTCGCAGTCCGCATGGCGGTCATGGAAACACTGCTTCTGGGCAATGGAGGACCGTCTCAGTGACAAGGCTGGTCCTGACCAACGCCCGCATTGTTGATCCGTCACAGGAATTCGACGGCCCCGGCACATTGACAGTGGCCGAGGGGCGCATCGAGAGCTGCCAAGCAGGATCGCAGCCTGTGCCTGACGGTGCACGTGTCATCGATTGCGGCGGCAAGCTGGTCATACCGGGTCTTGTCGACGCGCGGGTTTTCGTCGGCGAACCCGGCGCCGAGCATCGCGAGACCATCAAATCCGCCAGTGAAGCCGCTGCTGCCGGCGGCGTGACCTCGCTGATCATGATGCCCGATACCGATCCGGTCATCGACGATGTGGCCCTCGTCGAATTCGTCTTGCGCACTGCACGCGAACAATCCTCCATCCACATTCATCCCGCCGCTGCCATCACCAAGGGGCTGAACGGCAAGGAGCTCACCGAGTTCGGGCTGCTGCGCGACGCCGGTGCAGTGTTCCTGACTGACGGACGCAGATCCATCTCCAATACGCTCGTGTTGCGCCGCGCGCTGACCTACGCCCGCGACTTCGGCCTAGTCGTTGCCTGCGAGACAAACGATGAAGTCCTGGCCGCGCAGGGTGTGATGAACGAGGGCCTGTTTGCCAGTTGGCTGGGCCTTGAGGGCATTCCACGAGAGGCAGAAATTATCCCTCTGGAACGTGACCTGCGTCTGGCACACCTCACCGGCGTTCGATACCACGCAGCCAAGATTTCGACGGCGGACTCGCTGTCGGCGGTCAAAACAGCCAGAAGTCGTGGAGCTGACGTGACCTGTGCGGTGTCGATCAACCACCTGTCACTCAATGAAAACGACATCGGCGAATACAGGACCTTCTTCCGGCTTTCCCCCCCGCTGCGCGCCGAGGAAGACCGGCAGGCCATGATCGATGGCCTGCGCGACGGCGACATCGATATCATCGTTTCCTCGCACGACCCCCAGGACGTCGACACAAAGAGATTGCCATTTGCAGATGCAGCCGATGGCGCCATCGGTCTTGAAACACTTTTGGCGGCCGCGCTGCGCCTGCATCATAACGAAGAGGTCCCGCTGATACGCCTTATCGATGCCTTGTCGACCAAACCGGCATCCATCTTCGGACTCGAGGCCGGCTCGCTGAAGCCGGGTAGTCCGGCCGACTTTGCAGTGGTCGATCTTGACGAACCGTGGATCGTCACGAAGGATACCCTACGATCGCGGTCGAAGAACACGCCATTCGAAGATGCACGCTTCCAGGGTCGTGTGGCGCTGACGATGGTGGCAGGAAAGGCCGTCTACGAAGCACCGTAAAGGCCGTTGAGTTTCCGGAACTCCCGGTCCGGTTGTATAGTGACAGAAACCGCAGCATTGTATCGCGATCGACGGTTCGCTCGAAAACGGAGCAACCGGTCGTGGTGAGACAGACAAGCAAGGGGACGCTGTGCCCGATCCGATCAGCTGGCAGCTAAGCCTGCCCTACTTCTCTCTGGCCCTGGTCGTCGGCTACCTTCTGGGATCCATTCCGTTCGGGCTGCTGTTGACCCGCATGGCCGGGCTCGGTGACGTGCGCAGTATCGGGTCCGGCAATATCGGCGCCACCAACGTGCTGCGCACCGGCAACAAAGGACTGGCAGCCGCAACTCTGCTTCTGGACGCCCTCAAGGGAACCGCGGCTGTTCTGCTCGGCAGCCTCTATGGCCCTGATCTGGCAGTCATCGCCGGCTTCGGTGCCTTTATTGGACACCTCTTTCCGGTCTGGTTGAAATTCAAGGGCGGCAAAGGCGTGGCCACCTATCTTGGCGTCCTTCTCGGACTTCAGCCCCTTGGCTTTCTGATATTCGGCGTGGTCTGGCTTCTCACAGCGTTCGTCAGCCGCTACTCCTCCCTCGCTGCGTTGATTGCCGCGATCGTCGTGCCGGTTGCGCTGTTTGTGCTTGGCGATATCCAGGTCGCTGAGCTGCTGACGGTCATGAGTGCCATCATCATCATCAAGCACCGGGAGAATATCGGTAGGCTGCTTGCCGGAGAGGAAAGCCGCATCGGGGAAAAGGGATGACGGTGACCGGCGACGGTCCTCCAACCCAGAAACTGACAGACGACCAGAAGCTTTCCTGGTTGCGGCTGGCGCGCAGCGAAAATGTCGGCTCTGTGACTTTCCACAGGCTGATTGAACGCTTCGGCTCAGCGGAAACCGCCCTGGAATCGCTCCCCGAACTCTCACGTCGCGGCGGAGCCGGACGGCAATTGCGGATCTGCCCGATGGATCGGGCTGAAGCCGAATGGGAGCATGCCAGCAAGCTCGGGTGTCGTTTTGTCGCCTCGGCTGAAGCTGCCTATCCCAATGCCCTGCGGTGGTCCGAAGGCGCACCACCACTCCTGGCCGTGCGCGGGCAGATGGAGGTGCTCTCAAGGCCGTCTGTCTCCATAGTCGGCTCCCGCAACGCGTCGATAACCGGATTGCAGATGGCACGGGGCATGGCAAACGGCATTGGCAAGGCAGGATACTCGGTGACCTCCGGCCTGGCTCGCGGGATCGATGCCGAGGCTCATCAAGCATCCCTGGCAACCGGCACGGTTGCAGTGCTTGCCGGCGGGCTCGACCGTCCCTATCCGCCGCAGAACATTCCGCTTCTGGAAGAATTGGTCGAGCGAGGCGCTGCGGTCAGTGAAATGCCATTCGGCTGGGAACCGCGGGCCCGAGACTTTCCGCGCCGCAATCGGATTGTGGCGGGCATCGGGCTTGGATTAGTGGTTATCGAAGCGGCTCAGAAGTCCGGCTCTCTGATCTCGGCCCGTTTGGCCGGTGAACTCGGGCGCCTGGTTTTTGCCATTCCCGGCTCCCCTCTCGATCCGCGCGCCCGCGGAACCAACAACCTGATCAAAGACGGTGCGATTTTGACGACTGGACCGGATGATGTCCTCGAAGCTCTCGCCCCCTTGATAGATGAGCCGCAGGCAAGGCTGAATTTCGACGCCCCGGAAGTGGCGGTCCCCGACCCAGCGCCGCTGCCGACCGAAGTCACGGACGCAAGCCGGTCGCGCATTGTTGATGCATTGGGACCGACACCGGTGGAAATCGACGAAATCATGCGTTATACGAACCTGCCGATGTCGGAGGTGTATCTGGTTTTGCTGGAGCTGGACCTCGCAGGTCGTCTCGAACGACACCCCGGAGGCCTGGTTTCCGTACCGGCGGTATCCTGAAGTTCCGTAAATGCCTCGAAGAGTTTGTGAGGATGTGACGCCATCCGGCGCCGGATTACAGGATATTTTAAGGCGCAAATGGTACCAAACGAACGTGTTGCAATCTTGTAATGCCCGTAAAAATAACGAATGCAGCCCTTGACCATCCGGCCATGGATGTTCATTTCGGATCCGGACCAAGCCGTATTTCAGGCCCCTGGCTGATTCGGATCGCTGCCCAGAAGGATTGATTCAGAGTAACTATATGAACGTCGTTGTCGTTGAGTCCCCTGCAAAAGCAAAGACCATAAACAAGTATCTGGGATCCGGATACAAGGTGCTGGCATCCTTTGGCCACGTCCGTGATCTGCCGGCAAAAGACGGTTCGGTCAGGCCCGACGAAGATTTCGACATGAGCTGGCAGGTCGATACTGCCTCCAACAAGCGGCTGAAAGAAATTTCAGATGCGGTGAAATCCTCCGACGGGCTGATTCTGGCAACTGACCCCGACCGCGAGGGTGAAGCGATCTCGTGGCACGTGCTCGAAGTGCTTCGCGGCAAGCGCGGCGTGCTCGGTGACAAGCCGGTCAAACGCGTGGTCTTCAACGCCATCACCAAGAAAGCCGTGCTGGAGGCCATGGCCCACCCGCGCGACATCGACGGCCCGCTGGTCGAAGCTTACCTCGCTCGCCGTGCCCTTGATTACCTGGTCGGCTTCAACCTCTCCCCGGTGCTCTGGCGCAAGCTGCCCGGCGCTCGCTCCGCCGGTCGTGTGCAATCGGTGGCTTTGCGCCTCGTCTGCGACCGCGAAGCCGAAATCGAGCGGTTCATTTCAGAAGAATACTGGCAGATTCTGGCCAATCTCAAGACACCCCGGGGCGACGAGTTCAGTGCCCGCCTTGTCAGTGCCAACGGGCACAAGCTGCAGAAACTGTCGATCTCCAATGCCGAGCAGGCAAACGAGATCAAGACCATGCTGGACGGCGCCCTGTATGTTGTCGACAGCGTCGAGGCCAAGCCCACGCGGCGCCACCCGTCGCCGCCCTTCACCACATCGACCCTGCAGCAGGCGGCCTCTTCGAAACTCGGTTTCAACGCTTCGCGAACCATGCAGGTTGCCCAGCGGCTTTACGAGGGCGTCGACATTGGCGGCGAGACCGCCGGTCTTATCACCTATATGAGAACCGATGGCGTTCAGATGGCTGTCGAGGCCATTGATGGAGCCCGCATCGCCATTGCTGAGCAATTTGGCGATCGCTACCGGCCGGAAAAGCCGCGCCACTACTCCACCAAGGCCAAGAACGCCCAGGAGGCGCACGAAGCCATTCGCCCGACCGATTTTCGGCGCACACCGGAATCGATGAAGAAATTCCTCGATGCCGACCAGTTCAAGCTTTACGACCTTGTCTGGAAGCGTGCCATCGCAAGCCAGATGGCCTCGGCCGAGATCGAGCGCACGACAGCCGAGATTTCGGCCCACAACGGCCCGCATTATGCTGGGCTGCGCGCAACGGGATCGGTCGTTCGCTTCGATGGATTTATCGCAGCCTACACCGATCAGAAGGAAGATGGTGAGCAGGCTGACGATGCGGACGATGCAAAACGGCTTCCACCAATCAACGCCAATGAAGATCTCGAACGCGAGCGGATCGACGCCACCCAGCACTTCACCGAGCCGCCACCGCGCTATTCTGAAGCGACTCTGATCAAGAAGATGGAAGAACTCGGCATCGGTCGGCCATCGACCTATGCCGCGACGCTGGCCACATTGCGTGACCGCGAATATGTCACCATCGAAAAGCGCAAACTGATCCCGGAAGCCAAGGGGCGACTGGTTACCGCCTTCCTCGAGAATTTCTTCGAACGCTACGTGGAATATGACTTCACTGCCGGCCTTGAAGAGAAACTCGACCGGATTTCCGCCGGTGAGTTGAGATGGAAGGACGTGCTGCGCGACTTCTGGACCGAGTTCATGCGTCACCTGGAGGGCACGAAGGAACTGCGGGTCAGCAACGTTCTGGATGCCCTCAACGAAGAACTGGCACCGCTGGTTTTCCCGCCACGCGAAGATGGAAGCGATCCCCGCATCTGTCCGAAATGCGGAACCGGCAAGCTGTCCCTGAAACTCAGCCGCTACGGCGCATTTGTCGGATGTTCGAACTATCCGGATTGCGGCTTCACCCGTCAGCTTTCGGCAGACGCAGCCTCCGACAGTGGCGCGGCATCCAACGAGCCGCAGGAACTCGGCAAGGATCCGCTGACCGGCGAAGAGATCTCGCTCAGAACAGGCCGCTTCGGACCGTACGTGCAGCGTGGCGAAGGCAAGGAAGCAAAGCGGTCCAGCCTTCCGAAGACCTGGAAACCGGAAGATATCGACCACGAAAAGGCATTGGCCCTGTTGTCTCTGCCCCGTGATGTCGGAGCCCATCCCGAGAGCGGCAAAATGATATCGGCAGGTCTCGGTCGCTACGGCCCGTTCCTTCTCCACGACGGCAACTATGCCAATCTGGAAACCATCGAAGACGTTTTCTCCGTTGGCCTTAACCGTGCCGTATCTTTGCTTGCCGAGCGTATGGCCAATCCGCGGGGGCGGCGCGGCAAACCAGCAGCGCTGAAGGAACTCGGGGAACATCCCGATGGTGGCGCCATCACCGTTCGGGACGGTCGATACGGACCCTACGTAAACTGGGGCCGGGTCAACGCAACCTTGCCGAAAGACGCCGATCCGCAATCGATCACCGTGGAGAGAGCGCTGGAGCTGATCGCTGAAAAAGCCGCCAAGGGCGGAAAGAAACGCGCCAAGACAACGCGTAAGAAGACGGCGACGAAGTCAACCAGCAAGGCAAAGTCAAACGGCAAGGCAAAATCCGCCAAGGCCGTGAAGGCCGAAGATTAAGTTGCTCAGAAATCGCGGGGGAAAACCCGGAAAGGCAGACTTGCCCGACCGCGAAACCCTGCTGCGGTTCATTGCCGAACATCCGACGCGCAGCAGCAAGCGCGACATAGCCAAGGCCTTTGCCGTGCGTGGCGATGATCGGGTTGCGCTAAAGCAATTGCTGCGCGAACTTGAAGACGAGGGCCTGCTTGAGCGCCGGCGAAAGCGTCTTGTGCGCCCTGGGTCCCTGCCTCCGGTAACCGTGCTGGACATCACCTCACGTGACGATGGCGGAGCACTGATTGGCCGGCCTGCCGAATGGCCGGATGACGGAAGCGTGGCACCGGCCGTACTGATCAGCCAAGGCAAGCAATCCAGCGGACGAAAGCGCGGGCCGGTCGCCGGTATCGGCAACCGCGTGCTGGCTCGCATTTTCCCAACGGATACCCCCGCAGGTCCGCCCTATTCCGGCCGGATCATGAAGGTGCTCGACCGCAGTCATGGCGCCGCACTGGGTGTCTTTCGCGCAACACCGGGTGGCGGCGGCCGCATCGAGCCGATCGAACGTCGCGGCAAGGAACTTCTCATCGACCCGGATCACGTCGGCGTTGCGGACGATGGCGACCTTGTCGAGGTCGATGTCAGCCGCTCCGGCCGTTACGGGATGCCGCGAGGCAAGATTGCTTCCGTCATCGGTTCGGTTGCGAGCGAGAAGGCAATTTCGACCATCGCCATTCATGCCCACGGCATTCCCGTCCGGTTCTCGGAAAAAGCTCTGGCAGAAGCGAAAGCGGCAAAGCCGATCACTCTGGGCAAGCGCGAAGACTGGCGAGACCTGCCCCTGATCACCATCGACCCGGCGGATGCCAAGGACCATGACGATGCGGTCTATGCCGAACCGGACGACAACCCGGAAAACGCCGGGGGCATCATCGCCTATGTGGCCATTGCCGACGTCGCTCACTATGTGCGACCGGGATCGGCGCTGGACAAGGACGCGCTGAAACGCGGAAATTCGGTGTATTTCCCCGATCGTGTTGTTCCAATGCTGCCGGAGCGCATCTCCAACGACCTTTGTTCCCTCAAGGAAGCGGTCGAACGCCCTGCCCTCGCCGTCCGCATGCGGTTCTCGGCCGAAGGTCGCAAGATCGGGCACACCTTTCATCGTGTGATGATGAAGAGCGCGGCCCGATTGTCCTACGAGCAGGCTCAGGCTGCCTTCGATGGCAATCCCGACGAACGCACCGAGCCCCTGGCCGAACCGGTTCTGAAGCCGCTTTGGCAGGCCTACGGCATCCTGTCCCGCGGCCGTGACCGTCGCCAGCCGCTTGATCTGGATCTTCCAGAGCGAAAACTGAAATTGAAGGAAGATGGCAGCGTCGACACGGTCATCGTACCGGACCGGCTGGAAGCCCATCGGCTGATTGAAGAGTTCATGATCCAGGCCAACGTGGCCGCGGCGGAAAGCCTGGAAGGAAAGCGGCAGGCCCTTGTTTACCGCGTTCACGATGCGCCATCACTTGCCAAGCAAGAGGCCCTTCGCGATTTCCTCAAAACGTTGAACATCCCACTGGCCCGCGGCGGTCAACTGCGCGCCAACAGCTTCAACGGCGTCCTTGCCAAATCAAAGGACAAGCCTCACGAAACGATGGTCAGCGAAATGGTGCTGCGATCGCAAAGCCAGGCGGTCTACAGTCCTGAGAACATTGGTCATTTCGGCCTCAACCTGATGCGCTATGCGCACTTCACTTCACCGATCCGCCGTTATGCCGATCTCCTGGTCCACAGAGCGCTGATCGGGGCGCTTGGGCTTGGCGACGGTGGAATGACGCCCCATGAAGAGGAATCGCTGGAGGAAATCGCCGCCGAGATTTCGACATTCGAGCGACGTGCCATGGCCGCGGAACGCGAAACCATCGAGCGGTTGATCGCGCATCACCTGGCAGACCGCGTTGGCGATGAATTTGAGGGTCGAATATCCGGCGTCACCAAAGCCGGCTTGTTCGTCAGCCTGCAGCAATTTGGCGCAGATGGCTTTGTTCCGGTTTCCACGCTTGGACTTGACTATTATATCTACGACGACGCTCACAGGACGCTGGTTGGTGAAAAGACCGGAAAAGGCTACCGGCTCGGTGATCCCGTGACCGTTCGGCTTGCGGAGGCTCTGCCGCTGGCCGGTGCACTCCGTTTTGAGATGCTGAGCGAGGGCCGCAAACTGCCCGCGGCCACCCGTTCCTTCCACAAATCGGGACGCGGCTCACCCAACAGGCGCTCAAGAAAGCGCAGAGGATTTTGACCATGACCGAAGCCGAGACCTTCCAGACACAAGCTGCCTCACGGCGCCCAAGCAGGGATGTTTGGACCGCTATCAAACGCGGCTGGTCCGGTCGCTGCCCGCATTGTGGAGAAGGCCGGCTATTTCGGTCGTTTCTCAAGCCGGTCGATACCTGCTCCCACTGCAATGAGGAAATGCATCACCAGCGAGCTGACGATCTGCCGCCCTATCTTGTGATCTTCGTTGTCGGCCATGTCGTGGTTGGCGCGTACTTGCTGCTGGAAGGGATCATGCTGCTCAACAGTTGGCAACATCTGGCCATTTGGGCACCGATCACTCTGCTGTTGACTCTCATTGCGATGCAGCCGACCAAGGGCGCCGTTATCGGCTTGCAATGGGCCAACTATATGCACGGTTTCGGCGGCCAGGAGGGCGAAGCCGAGATTGTCGCAAGCGATTGACGCAGCGACGGTAATATCCCCAAACGGCACTGAGTGACCAATTGCCGCTGGGAACAAGGGCAGGCATGAGCAGACGCGACGCGATCAATCCGGACGCAATGGAAGGCGGACCGGACCCCCGCCGGAAACTTCATCCATTGTTGCGGCCGCGCGATGCCGCGACGCTGATTCTCATCGACCGGTCAGGGCCGGAACCGGCAGTGCTCATGGGCAAGCGCCATCAGGCCCATGCTTTCATGCCGGATACTTACGTGTTCCCTGGCGGCCGACGTGACCGCAACGACGGCCGCGTCCCGGTTGCCGACGAATTGCATCCAGCCGTCGTCGAAAAGCTGATGCTCAAAATGGCCAATCCGGCGACTGAATATCGCGCCCGGGCATTGGCAATTGCCGCCGTTCGCGAAACGCATGAAGAGGTCGGCATCTTCATTGCATCGGACGGCCGATCAAACCCGCAGCCTGCTTGGCGCGCTTTCGGAGAACGTGGACTGGCTCCACGCCTCTCGCCATTGCGCTTTATCGCAAGGGCGACAACACCACCCCGGCAAAACCGACGATTCGACACGCGCTTCTTTGCCTGCTTTCGCGACGAAGTCGGCGAAACCGAAGCGGAAGCCAGCAACGAATTGCTCGATGTCAGATGGGTACCTTTCTCCGAAATGGGGGCCCAACCGATGCCGCGCATCACCCAGGCAGTCATTGCCGATCTCAGTGCGGAACTGGAAAACGACGCTTCCCTCCCATTTGGTCGACCGGTACCTTTCTATCACGCACGATACGGACGTTTTACGCGCGAAATCTTGTAGGGGGCGGGATGGACACGCAGACGCAACCAGCGTCGACTGGCTCACGGCCGGATGAAGCAATACACTGGCTGTCGATTGCCGCTGCCATTGCGGCCATCAGCGCGGTCGGCATTGCATTGGGTCTCGGCCTTCCGCTGCTGAGCATCGTTCTTGAAAAAAACGGCGTCTCAGCCACGATGATCGGCCTCAATTCGGCCATGGCCGGCCTCGCCTCGATCGCGGTTGCGCCTTTTTGCACTCCATTCGCGCAGCGCTTCGGCGTCGCCGATACCATGCTGGTTGCCATTGTCATCGCCGCGGTCTCGGCCATCGGTTTTTACTTCGCACCGCATTTCTGGGTTTGGTTTCCGCTGCGGGTGACCTTCCACGGCGCCGTCACGGTGCTGTTCATTCTTTCCGAGTTCTGGATCAATGCGACGGCACCCCCCTCGCGCCGCGGCCTAATCCTGGGCGTTTACGCCACGGTGCTGTCACTCGGGTTTGCTGCTGGTCCGCTTTTGTTCTCGATTCTCGGCAGTGACGGGATCCTGCCTTTTGCCGTCGGCGCCATTATCATCCTCGCCGCCTCCATTCCCACCTTCCTCGCCCGCCGAGAAAGCCCGGTGATCGTCAATCGACCGAGCGGCCCTTTCTTGAAATTCGTCATTCTCGTACCGACGGCGACCGCAGCGGTCTTCGTGTTCGGAGCTGTCGAATCGGGTGGTTTTGCCCTGTTTCCCGTCTATGCCAGTCGTATCGGATTCAGCGAGACCGATGGCGCCCTGCTTTTGACGATGATCGGACTTGGCAACGTGATGTTTCAGATCCCGCTCGGTATGCTGTCCGATCGTGTCCGGGATCGCCGCAGCCTGCTGTTCTTTTGTGCAAGCATCGGGCTAATCGGCTGTTTGTTGCTGCCGGTCCTGTCTTCAAACTGGTGGCTTCTGGCCAGCGTCCTGTTCGTCTGGGGGGCCGTGGTCGCTGGCCTGTATACCGTCGGCCTTGCCCATCTGGGATCTCGCCTGGTCGACGGCGATCTGGCCTCCGCCAATGCCGCCTTCGTCTTTTGCTATGCGATTGGAATGCTGGTCGGGCCGCAAACGATCGGCCTGGCCATGGATGCCATCGGGACCTCGGGCTTTGCCTACAGCCTGGTTTTCTTCTTTATTCTTTATGTCGGGCTGGCCGTTGGTCGAATTCTGTTTCGACCGGCCTGATTGCCGACCAGCCGGAACAGATTGCGCTTGACATTTGTCGCGCGAATTGTAGGTTCCGCGCAGAAATCGCCGTGGAGGCAAACGCCTTCCGCGGCGTCATACATTTTCAGGCAGATGAGACAATGGCCAAGGCAACGACGATCAAAATCCGACTGCAATCGACGGCGGACACCGGCTACTTCTACGTAACCAAGAAGAACAGCCGCACGATGACCGAGAAAATGGTCAAGACCAAGTACGATCCGGTCGTCAAGAAGCATGTGGAATTCCGGGAAGCCAAGATCAAATAGCGGACTGATCACCTTCCGGTAGTGCATAAGAAAAGCCGCTTCCTCAGGAAGCGGCTTTCTTAGTTGGGGGCTGGCCAGCGCAGGCTGCGGTACGAGGAGGCCACATTACCTTGCGCCGACCAGCCAACCCCACGACCCAGGAGATGCGGCGGACCTGAGCACCATGGGGTAGTCGAATCAACTTGGGGCAGACAAAACCTATGGCGTTCTGCGCTTGCCTCTATCCACAACATTTGCTCATCAGCGGAAAAAAATCAACGTTTTCTTAACCGTTTTGCCAAGCTGCATGACAAAATGGTAAACGCGCCCTCCGGGGCGCGTGCAATACACGTTAAGAATCAATCAATTGCCTATCCACAATCTAGGCGCTTGGTCGCCCAGCGTGTCAACCCGCATTGTTGAAAAAAAGCGAAAGGTGCGTGGTCAGGCAGCCATTTTTGCAACGACTCGGTTGCGACCGGATTTCTTGGCTTCATAGAGCGCAAGGTCTGCTCGCTTCAGCAAAAGGTCCGGCGTCTCACCCGGTCCAGACAATGCCGAAAGGCCAACTGAGGCGGTGATCGAGAGCGACTGCACTTGCTTCGTGCTGAACGGTTCAGACGCGATGCTGTCACGCAAACGCTCAGCAATGGCCTCAGCCGTCTCCACGCTCGTATCCGGCAGAACAACGACGAACTCTTCGCCCCCGTGCCGGCATGCCAGGTCAATGCCGCGAATGGTCAGTCGAATGCGTTTGGCGAACTCGCGGATCACTTCGTCACCGACGTCATGACCGTAGGAATCATTGACTGTCTTGAACCGGTCGATGTCGATCACCAGCACCGAGAGCGGCCGTTGCCGGGCGACGGACCGTTCAATCAGAACCTGCATATGGGTATCGAGATAGCGTCGATTGTATAGCCCGGTCAGCGGGTCGATAACCGCAAGCTCGATCGTATGCTGCACGCTTGAACGCAAGCGATCATTGTAGCGCTTGCGCCGGAATTGCGTGTTGCAGCGGGCAATCAGTTCGTTGGGTTCAACCGGTCGAATGATGTAATCATTGACGCCAAGCTCCAACGCCCGGTTGACGGTCTTCTCTTCACCCTGCTCGCTGACGAGCAGCAGTGGAATGAAACGCGTGCGTTCAAGAGAGCGCAATTGCGAGCACAGTCGCAGCGGATCGTAGTCACGGAAATTGGTGCTGACGACCACCAGTTCATAGGGTCGCTCGGCGGCTTCGAAAAGCGCCGTCTGAGGATCGGAAACCGCCGTCACATCGGCGGTCTTGCGCAGGATGTGGGAGATGCGTTCCTGAGAGTTCGGCCGGGCATCCACCAGCAGGGTCAACCCCTTGCCACTGTCTTCATTGCCGCCGGAATTCAACAGGTTTTCAAGACCGATATCGCGGGCCGTCTGCGCCCGGACACGCAATTCGTCTGTCAGGGTTTTAAGCCGAATCAGGCTTTTGACCCGGGCCATCAACTGAAGATCGTTTACAGGCTTTGTGAGAAAATCGTCGGCTCCGGCTCGCAACCCCCTCACCCGATCAGACGGTTGGTCGAGCGCCGTCACCATGACCACCGGAATATGCATGGTTGCCTGGTTGGTCTTGAGCCGCTCACAGACCTCAAATCCGTCCATGCCCGGCATCATGATATCGAGAAGTACAAGATCGACGTTGCCGCCGTCGCAAATACGCAGCGCTTCCTCGCCATTGGAAGCGGTCAGCACATCAAAATATTCGGCCAAAAGCCGAGCCTCGAGCAACTTGACGTTGGCGGGGATATCGTCGACGACCAGAATGCGGGCTGTCATTAGAAATTGTCCCTTGAGTTAAAGATCACCCAGATAAGTCTTTATAGTTTCAACAAATTTCGGCACGGAAATCGGCTTGGACATATAGGCTTCGCATCCCCCCTGTCGGATGCGCTCCTCGTCTCCCTTCATCGCGAAAGCCGTTACCGCGATGATTGGAATTGTGTGAAGATCATCGTCTTCTTTCAGCCACTTGGTAACTTCCAGACCGGAGACCTCCGGCAGCTGAATGTCCATGAGGATAAGGTCAGGCCGGTGCTCTCGTGCCAAATCAAGCGCTTCCAGGCCGTTACGGGTCTGTATGGTGTCGTAGCCGGCAGCTTCGATCAGGTCGCGAAACAGCTTCATATTGAGCTCGTTGTCCTCAACAATCATCACTCGTTTCGGCATTTCACTGCTCCGCCTGCGTCCCGGCTCTTGCCCCTTTATCGACAGCCGCTATGTTTCTAACCGCTGCGTGGGGACGCCCACCTGCCACCTAAACTAGCGCAATTTGGTTGAAGAAAAGCAAACTCGTGGATTCAAATCGGAGCGAACCGGACAACCAGCTTGAAACCGCTTCGCTGTGTGCCGACATACTCAGTTGGATCGCTGCGGACGAGACCCAGATGACCCGTTTCCTGTCATTGTCGGGCTTAAGCGTGGATACGTTGAGGCAAGCCGCATCGGAGCCCGGTTTCGAGGCCGGTGTTCTGGGGTTCCTGATGAGTCACGAACCGACACTGATCGCCTATTGCACCGATCGAGAGCTCCCGCCTGAGCGCTTGGTTGCCGCTTGGCAGAAAATCGAAGCCGGCGCACCATACGAAGGGTCCACATGACAATCGTCGATGGCGTTCGCGGGCTTGCCGATGTGAAACTGAATGACCGACCGCTAATCGTCTGTGACGTCGATGAGGTTGTCCTGGAGTTCGTGGACCCTTTCAGAGCCTTCCTCGGGGCCAATGGTCATGAGCTGCTGCCGAGGTCCTTCAAACTGACCGGCAATGTCGTGTCCCTGGACGACGGCACGGAAGCACCCGCCGAACGGGTTCGCGAACTGGTGAACACCTTTTTTGCCGACCAGGTCGAGTGGCAAACGCCGGCAGACGCCGTATCATCCACGTTGAACGAACTCTCCCGTATCGCGGATATCCTGTTTCTGACGGCCATGCCGCCGCGTCACTACGATGCACGCCGCATTCTGCTTGATCGCCTTGAGATGCCCTTCCCTCTGGTCGCCACCGAAGCCCCCAAGGGACCGCTCATTCGCGATTTGCATGAAGATCGGCATCATCCGCTCATGTTCATTGACGACATGGCCCACAATCTTGTTTCGGTCAGCGAGCACGCGCCGCGTGCACGTGTCGTTCACTACATGGCAAATGAGACGTTCCGCGCCATGGCCCCACATCCCGGCGACCATGTGATCCAGGCGCAAACCTGGACGGAAATCGAAGGCATTGCAAAAGACCATTTCGGAGCTTGATCGAAGCGATATTCGGTCGTAGGCTCCAATTTGTTCAACATTTGTTCCTAGGCGGAACGATGACCGATCACGATCCGGAACTGGGCTTTTGCCGCGATTGTCTGACCTATCAGACCCGTCGCGAGCGGCGCTGCCATGCCTGCGGAAGCCCGCGGGTGGTGCGTCATGATGAACTCTACCAGCTGACAGTCGCGCACGTTGATTGCGACGCGTTCTACGCAACGATCGAGAAGCGCGACAATCCCGCGCTTGTTGACCAGCCCGTGATCATCGGCGGCGGCAGGCGCGGTGTCGTCTCCACTGCCTGCTATCTTGCGCGCATCAACGGCGTGCGCTCGGCTATGCCGATGTTCAAGGCTCTCAAGGCCTGCCCTGAAGCCGTGGTCATTCGCCCGAACATGGAAAAATACAGTGCCGTCGGCAAGCAGGTTCGCCGCATGATGGAGGAACTGACTCCCCTCGTGCAGCCCATATCGATCGACGAGGCGTTTCTGGAACTGTCCGGCACGCAGGCCCTGCATCGCAACCCGCCTGCCCGCACGCTTGCGCAATTCGCCAAGCGGGTCGAGGACGAAATCGGCATCACCGTTTCGGTCGGCCTCTCCTATTGCAAGTTCCTGGCGAAGGTCGCGTCCGATCTGGAAAAACCACGCGGTTTCTCGGTCATCGGCGAGGCCGAGGCACTGGACTTTCTTGAAGGACAACCGGTCACAAAGATCTGGGGTGTTGGAAAGGCTCTGGCTGCCTCGCTCGCCAAGGACGGCATCACAATGATCGGCCAACTCCAACAGATGGAAGAAAGCGTGCTGATGCGCCGCTATGGCGCCATTGGTCAGCGCCTCTACAGATTGTCACGCGGCCAGGATGCCCGGCGCGTGCATACCAGCGACAGCGCGAAAAGCGTGTCGTCCGAGACGACTTTCAACGACGACCATGGTGATCTCGAAACGCTCGCTCCTATCCTTCGAGCACAGTCCGAGACGGTGTCCCGGCGTTTGAAGAAATCCGGCATTTCAGGCCGAACCGTCGTGCTCAAACTGAAAAGCGCCGATTTCAAGATCAGAACGCGCAACCGGCGGCTAGACGATCCGACTTGCCTCGCCGATCGGATCTTCCGCACCGGCCTTTCGCTGCTGGAACGCGAGATCGACGGAACGCAGTATCGGTTGCTCGGGATCGGTGTGTCGGATCTCGCGAAGGCCGATGTGGCCGATCCGCCCGACCTCGTGGACATCGATGCCGCCAAGCGGGCTGTTGCCGAACAAGCCGTCGACAAGGTGCGTGAAAAGTTCGGACGCAAAGCCGTTGAGACCGGCTACACCTTCGGAAAGGGCAAACCATCCGCACCACAGAGGGACGGATCGGAAACGGACACGCAATGACGCATTCGGACCTGGAATCCACACGAACTTTTTTCGCAAGCCTCATGGCAGCAGCCAGTCAGTCGACGGACCCGCGTCTTGAGCGAATCTTCGAACTGGTTCCCAGGGAGGCCTTTATGGGCCCAGGACCATGGCAGATCCGGGTCGGACGCAACTATGTCCAAACGCCCGATGGCGATCCTCGACACCTTTATCAAAACCTCCTGGTGGCCCTCGACCCGCTCAAGGGGATTCACAACGGCGAACCATTCTTGCATGCTCGATGGATCGGTATGGTGGCACCCAAGTCAGGGGACCATGTCAGCCACATCGGCGCCGGAACCGGGTACTATTCAGCCATCCTGTCAATGCTTGTCCTGCCGGGCGGTCACGTCGATGCCTACGAGATCGAACCGGAGCTGGCGGAGTCAGCGAAACGAAACCTCGTGCCTTTCGAAAACGTCCAGTTGATTGCCGCCGACGCCGTGGCATCACCGCTGAAACCGTCCGACATCATCTACGTCAACGCGGGTGTAGCCGCGCCGCCAGAGCAATGGCTGCAGGCGTTGCGGCCGGGCGGTCGCATGCTGTTTCCCTGGTGTCCATCGGAGGATGCCGGAGTTGCATTGCTCGTCACCCGGACTGACGCGGGCCTAAGAGCCAGGCCGACAATGCCGGTTTGGTTCATTCCCTGTGTGGGTGCTTCCGGTCTTCGCGCCCAGGGCGGACCGCTGAAAGCTGAGCGGATGCGCGAAACAAGGTCAATTCATCTGGTTTCTGACCGCACCCCGGACGACACTGCAACTGCCATTTTCGACCGCGTCTGGTTCTCGTCCGAGACACTGTGAGAATTGTCGGTAAATCAAGCTGACGGCTCTCCCTCAGCCGCCGGTGCCTTTTTGCGACCGCTTCGCTCCCGCATCGACTGAATAGCCGTATAGAGCACGGGAATCATCAGCAGACCGATGGTGCTGTCGATCACCATACCGGCAAACACCGGCAGGCCGATGGATATCCGGCTCGCCGATCCAGCGCCTGATGCCAATACCAGCGGAATCACGCCGATGATGAAGCAGAGCCCCGTCATCGTCACCGGCCGGAACCGCGTATGCGCGGCGCTGATCGCCGCCTCGGTGATCGAAAGTCCCTCGTCGCGCCGGTTTTTCGAAAATTCCACAACCATTATTGCTTTCTTGGCCGCAAGCCCGATCAGCAACACGATGCCTATTTGCGCATAGAGGTTGTTGTTGAGAACATCGATGAAATAGAGCGGCAACAGTGCACCGAAGACGGCGAAGACCGTCGAACACATCACCGAGATCGGCAGCGTCCAGCTTTCGTACTGCGCAACCAGACAGAGATAGGCAAAGGTCAGCGCCAGAATGAAGATATAGATTACGAACGAGCCGGCTTCGATCTCCTGCAGTGACACGCCGGTCCACTCGATGGAGTATCCCTTCGGCAGGGTTTTCGACGCCACGCTCTCGAATGCCGCAATGCCCTCCCCGGTGCTGTAGCCCGGTTTGGTCATGCCCTGCACCGCTGCGGAACGCACCAGATTGTAGCGGGTGACGGCCTCCGGCCCGAGAATCGGTTGCGTCTCGACCAACGTGCTCAGCGGGATCATTTCGCCTGCTGACCCCTTGACGTAGATGTTTCCGATATCGTCCAGGGAGGTTCTGTATGCCGCATCCGCTGCGAGGATGACCCAATAGATCTTTCCGTCCAGCAGGAAGTTGTTGACGAACTTCGATCCCAGATTGGCCTGCAGAGCGGTGAAGATGTCGCTGACGTCGACACCCAGGGCTTCCGCCTTGTCGCGATCGAGGTTGACCGTGTATTGCGGCGCTCCGGCCGAAAGCGCACTGAAGACCTGTCGGAAGATCGGTTCGGCATTGGCGGCGGAAAGCACGGCATTGGTCACCGCGCCCAATTCTTCGACGCTTGCGCCGATATTGTCCTGAATCTGCGCCGTGACGCCGCCGGAAATGCCCAAGCCATCAATCGGAGGAAGCGGAAAGACAAAGGAATTCGCTTCGGGAATCGTCGCCATCTTGCGATCGAGTTCGGCCAGAATGTTGTACCACTGGGTACTCTCGGTGGTCCGCTCGTCCCACGGAGCAAGGATCGGAATGGCCGTCGCGTAGTTGGACCCTTCCCCGGAAATGATGCTGAACCCGGTGACCGAAATGACGTCGATGACGCCTTCGACCTCTTTTGCAAGTTCGACCATTTGCCTGGCAACCGCATCCGTTCTCTGCAGCGATGCACCGTCAGGCAATTGGGCATTGATGAACAACACGCCTTTGTCTTCCAGCGGAATGAAGCCCGTCGGAGCCTCGCGCAGCATGTAGATGGTGCCGGCAAGGAACGCGACGAAGATCAGCAGCGAAAGAGCGACATGTTTCACCATCCGGCGCACAAGCCAGACATATCCGTCTCGAACCTTGTCCACTCCCATCGGAATCCAACGAAGCAGCCCTCGCTTCGGTCCTGAAGGCCGACGCAGAAGGACGGCGCAGAGTGCCGGGGCCAATGTCAGCGCATTGATCGCCGACAGGGCAAACGCAACCGAGATTGTCAGCGCAAACTGCAGATAGATTCGCCCGGTAATCCCCGGAAAGAAGCAGACCGGTATAAAGACCGCCGCCAATACGAAGGTCGTCGCAATGATCGGTCGGGTGACCTGATCCATCGCCTTCAACGTCGCTTCGCGCGGAGGCAGGTCGTCTTCGTCCATGATGCGCTCGGTGTTCTCGATGATGACGATCGAATCGTCGACCACCAGGGTGATGGCGAGGATCAGCCCGAACAGGGTTATCAGGTTGGCGCTGAAGCCGATCAGGAACAGTACCGCCATCGTACCAAGCAACGAGACGGGAATGGCGATGGCCGGCACGAGAACCGCACGCCAGCTGAGCAGGAAGAGGAACACGACCGCAACGACCAGACCGGCGGTAATTCCGAGCGTGGTAACAATTTCCTCGATGGACGCCCTCACGGCCTTGGTCACGTCGTAGAGCAGCACGTATTCGACGCCGTCCGGAAAACTCTCCTTCATGGTCTCCAGCTCGGCATAAACCGCCGTTGCCACATCGAGCGCGTTAGCGCCGGGAGACTGATAGATCGCTATTGCTGCAGACGGTTTGTTGTTGAGGGCGGAATACGCCGCATAGGACCGCGAACCGAGCTCGACGCGGGCGATGTCCTTCAGCCGGACGAGCTGCCCCGATGCGTCGCCGGAAACGATGATGTTTCCGAACTCTTCGGCGGAATCAAGCAGACCCTCGGCCTGCAGCGTGAACTGGAAGTCGGACTCTCCGGCAAAGGGAGGTGCACCGACCTGCCCCGCCGTGGCCTGAACGTTCTGCGCCTGGATAGCCTCCGCCACTTCTGACGTCGTCAGACCCAAAGCCGTCATCTGGTCCGGTCGCATCCATATCCGCATGCTGTAGTCGAGCGGACCGAACTGAGAGACCGAACCCACACCTGGTATGCGCGCCAGCGTATCCTGCATGTGAATCGACGAGTAATTGCTCAGGTAGAGAGCATCACGGGATTCGTCGCGCGAGATCAGATTGACCACCAACAACATGTTGGAGGACTGCTTGCTGGTGGTCACACCTTGCTGTGTCACAGCCGAAGGCAAAAGGGGCTGAGCAATGGAGACACGGTTTTGAACGTTGACGGCGGCGATGTCGGGGTCGGTGCCAACTTTGAACGTGATCGTCAGCTGGTAGGAGCCGCTGTTGGAGCTGACCGATGACATGAACAGCATGTCGTCGACGCCGTTGACCTGTTCCTCGATTGGAACCGCCACCGCCTTCTCGATCAGTCCGGAATTCGCCCCCGGATAGTTCGCGGTCACCACGATCTGGGGCGGCGTGACTTCCGGATATTCGGCAATCGGAATCAGATAGATCGCGATTGCACCGACCAGCGCCCAGATGATCGAGATGACCATCGCGAACTTCGGACGGTCGATGAAAAAGGCTGAAATCATCGATCAGCCCGCCTGTTGCTTGCGCTCGGTGGCAGTCACCGTGACGCCGGGGCTGACCCTTTGCATACCCTGCACCACCACCTTTTCGCCTTCGTTGAGGCCTGATGCCACCTCCCAAACGCCTGAGTCCTGTCGACCCAGTTTGACGTCTCGACGCTCTATTTTGTCGTCCGAGCCGACCACGTAGACGAAATGGCCTTTGCTATCGAGCTGGATGGCCGCTTGCGGCACCACCAGCACTTTCGTTGGCTCGGCGTCCACAAGGGTGACATTGACGAACTGGTTAGGGATCAGGATGCTTTTCGGATTGTCGAAGGTCGCCCGCAGCTCGATGGTGTCGCTGCCTTCCTGGACGGTTGTGTCGACATACGTGATCTTTCCATCCGAACCATAGGGAGTGCCGTCGGAGAGCGTTAGCTGAACCTTAAGCGATGCATCGTTCTGCCCGATCAGGCCCCGTTCCCGGTCCCGGATCAGATCCTTTTCCCCGACGTAGAAGCTCACATATATCGGATCGACGCTTGTGACCGTGGCCAGCGTCCCCGAGTTGCTGTCGACGAGATTGCCAACGTCCACATTGGTTTTGCTGATGCGCCCATCAATCGGGCTGTAAATGTCCGTGTAGCCAAGGTTGATGTTCGCCGTGTCCAGATTGGCTTTCGCCTGATCAACGCTGGCCTGGTCGGATCCGACCTGTGCCGTCGCGCTGTCGACGGTTGCCTGCGGAACATCGCCCTGTTTCTGAAGGACCGTCTGTCTTTCGAGATTGAGCTGGGAGTTCTTCAGGGTCGCTTGCGCACCCTCAAGCGTGGCCTTGGATTGGGCGACATCGGCCTGGTAGAGGCTCTTTTCGATCACGTAGAGCAAATCTCCCTTCTTGACCAATCCACCTTCGGTAAACTCCCGCTTTTCGAGAAATCCCTCAACGCGTGCCTGCAGATTCACGGTGTTGATCGCCTGAACCCGGCCGACATAGCGGCCCCGACTGCCCGCGTCCTGGCTGGTGACCGCCGCTACGGTCACGTTCGGCCCCTTGTTGGAAGAATCTTGCGCGTCGGCGCTGCCGATGCCGCTCAGGACCGCAACGGAGGCTATTGCAAAGACTGCAGCTTTCATCTTGTCACCCTGTCCCACGACGTTTCTCGCAATCTGCCGCAGATCTCGCTGAATGTGAACGACCGAAACTGAATGTTTCAGCCTTGTCACGGATTGGACACACGCCGATTGCGCGCCTCTTGATGTTACGGAATGAGGACCGTGCAGCCCGTGGTCCCTCGCCCCTCAAGCGCCTGGTGTGCCGACGCCGCATCTTCGAGGTCAAACCGCTGGTTGACATGAACCGCGATCGAGCCGTCGGCGATATGTCCGAACAGTTCCGAGGCAGCCCTTTCAAGCCATCCGGGAAGCGCTGTGAAATGAAACAGGATCGGGCGGGTCGCGTGGAAGGATCCGGCGGCAAGATCGGCTAGCTTGAAATCGCTGGCCACGCCTGATGATTGCCCGAAACTGACAAACGTTCCGTGGTTCCGTAGACATTTCAGCGAACCGGGATAGGTGTCTTTCCCAACCGAATCATAAACGACATGAGCTCCTTCCGGATGAATCTCCCGGAACCTTTCTATGAAATCCTCGCTCCGGTAGTCGATCATATGCGCATAGCCGTTTTCCAAGGCTCTCGCGCACTTTTCCGGTCCGCCGGCGGTCCCGACCGGCTTCACACCCATGGCCGCCATCCATTGGCCAGCAATCATTCCGACACCGCCCGCTGCGGCATGGAAGAGCACCTGGTGGTCGCTGGTAAGAGCGAAGCTGTCATGCAGCAGATAACGCGCTGTCAGACCTTTCAGAAAGGCACCAGCCGCGATTTCATCGGGCACGCCTTCAGGAACCTTGACCAGATGGGACGCGGCAATGGTTCTGTGTGTCGCGTAGCTCCCGTGTGCAACTGTGTAGGCCACCCTGTCGCCAGCAGTAAATCCGTCGACACCGGGACCCACGGCCTCAACCACTCCAGCTGCTTCCGACCCCAGGATCAGATCGTGATCGGCGGGCCATGGATAAAGGCCTGAGCGAAAGTACGTGTCGATGAAATTGACGCCGATCGCGGTGTGACGCAGCAGCACCTCGCCGTCCGCCGGCTGTGGAATGTCGATCTCCTGTTTCTGCAACACCTCGACACCGCCGGGCTTGCTCGCAACGATCCTGTAGGCCATCAGCTATTTTCCTTATTGAATGGTGCGTCGATCGGAACTTGCAGTCCGTTCAACAATGCGTTGGTCCGAGCTGCCGTAGAGACGACCCGAAGCAGATCGGCATGTTCAACATCCGACATGCCTTTGGCGCGCGCCGCTGCGGTATGAGAATGAACACAGTAGCTGCATGAATTGGCAATCGAAACAGCGATATAGATCATTTCCTTGGTTTTCGGATCGAGCGCTGACGGAGCAGCCATGACCGCTTTCACATCGCGCCACACCTGTTCCAGCAATTCCGGATCAAAGGCGAGATAGGCCCAGAGTTCATTGACGAAATCGCTGCCACGGGTTTCGCGAATATCATCGAACACTGCCTTGACACGAGGGTCGGCCTCTGGATCTTCAGGTCGACTTACGGTGGACATGAAATCAATATCTCCAGCATGGGAAGTCACCTCATGCGGGCAGTTAATCAGACTAGCTCGACGTCCACCACTCCCTTTGCAGTCTTCAGTGCGGAAGCGACCTGAGGCGAGATGCGATAGCGTTCCGGCAACTCGACCTCGATTTCCCGTCGTCCGTCTTCCTTGATCACGACGAAGGAAACGAGACCGTCGCCCTTGGTGTTGAGGTGATGAACAACGTGACTGAGCGGGCCACTGTCACGCACGAAGATTCGCAGCGCCTTCTGGGTCTGTACCGCTTTCTCCTCCAGGGATTGCACTGTCTGTATCCGCAGGCTGATCCCCTCCGGCCGTTCTTCGGCGTCGACGGTGACGACGAGGGCGTTGCCGGGCTCAAGCAGATCGCGGTATTGGGCCAGTCCTTCCGAGAATAGCACGGCTTCGTATTGTCCCGACGAATCGGAAAACATCACGATGCCCATCTTGTTGCCGGTCCGAGTCTTGCGTTCCTGCTTTGAGGTGACCGTGCCGGCAAGCCGTCCTGCAGTGGCGCCCTGGCGCACCGCGTTGGAGAAATCCGCAAAGGTCTGAACCCGCATCTTGTCCAGCAGTTCCTCGTACATGTCGAGCGGGTGAGCCGACAGATAGAACCCAAGCGCCACATATTCGCGATGCAGTTTTTCCGAGGGTACCCAAGGCGTTGTGCTCGAAAGCTGAATCACTTCTGGACCTGTGGCAGCACCCGCTCCAAACATGTCGCTCTGTCCGCTGACACGGTTTTCGTGGGCCATCTGGGAAAAGCCCACGAGACGATCAATGCCCCCGACCAATTCGGCCCGATCGCGACCGAAACAATCCAGCGCGCCGGCACAAATGAGGTTTTCCAGAACCCGACGGTTGATCAGTTTGGGGTCGATCCGCAGGAAGAAATCCTCGAGGCTGGCAAACGGCGTGTCCCCCCGCACCTCGACGATGTGATCGACCGCAGCCTCGCCGACCCCTTTGATAGCCGCCAGGGAATAGTAGATGCGATTGTCGCCGGGCATGAAGATGCGATGCGACGTCTGAACGGAGGGCGCCACGATTTCGATATCGAGACGTTTCGCATCCTGGCGAAAGTCGTTCAGCTTGTCCGTGTTCGACATGTCCAGCGTCATCGACGCGGCCAGGAACTCGACCGGGTAATGAGCCTTCAGATAGCCCGTCTGGTAGGAAACGATGCCGTAAGCGGCCGCATGCGACTTGTTGAATCCGTAGTTGGCGAATTTGGCGAGCAGGTCGAAAATCAGATCCGCCTGGGGCTTGGTAACCCCATTGTCGATCGCGCCACCGACGAAGCGGCTGCGCTGCTGATCCATTTCCTCCTTGATCTTCTTGCCCATCGCCCGGCGCAACATGTCGGCCTCACCCAGCGAGTATCCCGACAGAACTTGGGCGATCTGCATGACCTGTTCCTGGTAGACGATCACCCCTTGTGTTTCTTCGAGCAGATAGTCGATCTTGGGATGGATCGAGGCTACCTCCTCCTCGCCGTGCTTGCGGGCGTTGTAAACCGGGATATTCTCCATGGGGCCCGGGCGGTAGAGCGCCACCAGCGCAATAATGTCCTCGATCCGGTCCGGGCGCATGCCGATAAGCGCCTTGCGCATCCCCGCACTTTCCACCTGGAACACGCCCACGGTTTCTCCGCGAGAAAGCATGTCGTAGGTGGGCTGGTCATCGAGCGGCAACGCTTCCAGGTCCAGCTTGATGTCGCGCTTTGAAAGAAAATCGACAGCGGTCTTGAGGACCGTCAGGGTCTTGAGGCCAAGGAAATCGAATTTGACCAACCCGGCCTTTTCCACCCACTTCATGTTGAATTGGGTGACCGGCATGTCGGAACGCGGGTCGCGATACATCGGCACAAGTTGAGAGAGAGGCCTGTCGCCGATCACGATACCGGCGGCGTGGGTTGAGGCGTGCCGGTAAAGGCCCTCGATTTTCTGGGCGATGTCCAGCAGCTGACCGACAACCGGCTCCTTCTCCGCCTCCTCCCGCAGCTTCGGTTCTTCCTCGATGGCCTTGTGCAATGGAGTCGGATTGGCAGGATTGTTGGGAACCAGCTTGCAAATCCGGTCAACCTGGCCATAGGGCATTTCGAGCACCCGGCCGACATCGCGCAGTGCGGCCCGGGCCTGCAGCGACCCGAAGGTGATGATCTGAGCCACCTGTTCGCGCCCGTATTTCTCCTGGACGTAACGGATCACCTCGTCGCGCCGGTCCTGGCAGAAATCGATGTCGAAGTCGGGCATCGACACGCGCTCAGGGTTGAGAAAGCGCTCGAACAGCAAAGAAAAGCGCAACGGATCGACATCCGTGACCGTCAGCGCATACGCGACCAGCGAACCCGCTCCCGAGCCGCGGCCCGGCCCCACGGGAATATCGTGCGCCTTGGCCCACTTGATGAAATCGGCGACGATCAGGAAGTAGCCTGGAAAGCCCATGCTCTCGATAATGCCGAGTTCGACTTCGAGCCGGTCGTGATAGTCCTTTTCCTCAAACCCGTCGGCCATCCCAAGGGCCTTGAGCCGCTCGACCAACCCCTCTTCCGCCTGTCGGCGCAATTCAAGCGACTCGGCTTTTTCAGGATCGACATTGCCATCCATCGCATCAGCGAACCGCGGCAAAATCGGCGCGCAAGTCTCCAGAATGAAGGAGCAGCGCCTGGCAATTTCCACCGTGTTTTCTGCAGCTTCCGGAAGATCCTTGAACAGATCTACCATCTCGGATCGGCTCTTGAGGTAGTGATCCTCGGTCAGCCTGAAGCGGCTATCATCCGAAACCATCGCATTGTGCGCGACGGCCATCAAAGCGTCGTGCGCATCGAAATCGTCAGGGGACGGAAAAAATGCTTCATTGGTGGCGACGATCGGCAGATGTTTCCGATAGGCCAGCGCCACCATGCGGTTTTCATGGCTGCGATCGAAATCGCGCGGTCGCTGCAGCTCCACATAGAGACGGTCACCAAAGGCCGCTTTCAGTGCATCCAGCCGCTGCTCGGCTTGTCCCTCCTGGCCAGCCAAAAGCGCTTTGTCGACCGGCCCTTTTGTTGCACCGGTCAAACAGATCAGACCCGCGGCATCCTCCGTCAGCCAGGACAGGTTGAGATGGGTGGATTCCGATCCGGATCCGGCGAGATAGGCACGGCTGATCAGATCGACCAACCTTGTATATCCTTGCTGGTTCGCAGCGATCAGCACGACAGATGGCAGATCGACGAGAGAATCCTTGGGACCACGGCGATCGGAGGGTTCGGCGTCCTCCATGTCGATTTCAACCTGACAGCCGAGGATCGGTTGCAACCCGGCTTCCAGCGCTTTGACGGAAAACTCAAGGGCACCAAAAAGGTTGTTTGTGTCAGCGATTCCAATAGCCGGCTGGCCGTCTGCGGCAGCCATCGAAATGATCGTCTTGAGCGGTAACGCGCCTTCCAGCAGCGAGTATGCGGAGTGAGTCCGCAGATGTACAAAGCCCGGTCCGGTCTTTTGTTGACCGGAATCGGCGGTCTGCTGCTCAGACATTCTCACTCCCGTATTGGATTTCGCGACGCATGGTTGGAATCAACACAGTGTGTCGCGTCTAAACAACCAAGTCATCAGAGTAATTGTCCAATCACCCATCTGGCTGTGGACGGATAGCACTGGCAGCGCGCCGACAAAGGGAATAGCGTCAGGCCGAAGGGGGAATCGATGCGCGCCTCAGTTATCATTTCTGCACTCGTTGCCGTGCTGGTCGGTTTCGGCAGCGCAGTCACTATTGTGTTGGCTGCGGCTCACGCTGTGGGCGCCAATGCAGCTCAGACGTCCTCCTGGATCGCGGCGCTGTGCCTCGCCACGGCGGCATCCACCGCGTATCTCAGCCTGCGCCACCGCATGCCCATTGTTGCCGCCTGGTCCACCCCTGGTGCGGCATTGATCGCAGCGACCAGCGGCGACACCATCGAAAAGGCTGTCGGCGCGTTCTTCCTTGCCGCCGTCCTGATCCTCATAACGGCGGCCTTCCGACCGTTGGCGACGCTGATTTCCCGAATTCCAACAGCGGTGGCTTCGGCTATGCTTGCCGGCGTGCTGCTGAGCTTCGTATTGGCAGTCTTCGATCATCTGCACGAAGCCCCACACCTCGTCCTGCCATTGCTTTTGCTGTTCGCGGTCGTCCGGCTGATTTCACCAATTTGGGCTGTGCTCGCTGTGCTCTTCGGCGGTATTGCGTTGGCTTACTTGCTGGGCATGGTGAAGCCGATCGGCGAGCTTCATTTCTCCAGTTTCGTCTGGATCACGCCACAGTTCGATCTGACGACCCTCCTCGGCATGGGAGTGCCGCTTTACCTCGTCACGATGGCCTCGCAGAATCTGCCCGGATTTGCGGTGCTCAAATCGGCCGGCTATGAACCGCCAACGCGGTCCATCCTCGGGGTCACCGGAATAGCATCATTGCTGACGGCCGGCGCCGGCTCTCATACCACCAACCTTGCAGCCATCACCGCATCGATCTGCACCGGTCCGGACGCCCATCCCGATCGTGAAAAGCGATGGCTGACCGGGCCATTCTATGCCGCCGGTTATGTCGTGCTGGCGGTGTTCGGCGCTTCGCTGGTGGCTCTGTTTGCGAGCTTTCCCATGGCGCTTGTCGCAACGGTCGCGGGTGTTGCCTTGATCGGCCCGCTGGCTTCAGCGCTCAGCGGCGCCATGGCCGAAGACCAAAATCGGTTTGCTGCCATCGCCACTTTTGCGGTGACGGCATCCACCCTTTCGGCCTTCGGTATTGCATCGGCGTTCTGGGGATTGGCGGCGGGGTTGCTGGTTTACGGCCTGGAAGAATTCATGCGGCGATCGAAAGGATCCGGCGCCGCATAGGTCCTTTTGGCGTCAAAGCGCCATCATGAAAACAGATACACTGGCGACGAACATCACGAGTGAAGCGAAGGCTGCGCAATCTTTGGCTATGTCCGACATTTGTTCCTCCTTTTTCCGTCTATGTTTTTATTTTGTTCTTCTAACGTTCACGAGTCAAGCGGAATACACAGCATCCTTAAGATGCCTTTAAGCGGGTCGGCCTGCCGTTAACGAATCTGCGGCGGATCTTCTTCCCGCATTGATCGACGTGGCCACAAAACGGACGGAAATCCGGACAAGGGTAATCGCTTTGGAGGGACGGCCATGAAGCGACTAACCATCATTTCAGTGACCACCGTCGCGGCAATTGCTGCCCTCGGGTTTGTACCGCGTCACCATTGGGCTATCGGGTGGCAATTGGCCACCGCATCCCTGGCGTCGCCGCCTGCCCCTGCGGCCGAACCGTTTATCGAGCCAACTCCATGGGCGAAACGACTTGTCGGCGCCGCGAACCAGCAGATCGGTGTGACGGTCTCCTACGACCCGGCCTATGCGCGACTTGAATTTCCGGGCGGAGATGTGCCGCGCGAGCGCGGTGTCTGCACGGACGTTGTCATCCGCGCTCTACGCGATGCCCACGGCATCGATTTACAGCACCTCGTCAATCGGGACATGAAATCGGCCTTCGGGTCCTACCCTGCCCGCTGGGGACTCAAGCAACCCGATTCGAACATTGATCATCGCAGAGTACCCAACCTGCGCCGTTACTTTGAGCGAAAGGGGCTGTCGTTGCCGGTTTCCGACAAGGCGACCGACTACCTGCCGGGAGATCTGGTTACGTGGAAACTGCCGGGCAATCTGGACCACATCGGCATTGTGACGGATTATCCGACCCGAGATGGGCAACGGCCGCTCATCGTTCACAATATCGGCGCAGGCACACGGCTGCAGGATTTACTCTTTTCATTCGAGATCACCGGCCATTACCGGCTCGATCCGTCGCCCAGCCCCAACTAGCATTAGGCCGCTAGATAGATACCACTTTGCCCTCTTGCAGCGTGACCCGCCGGTCCATCAGAGATGCGATGTCGTGGTTGTGCGTGGCAATCAGTGCCGACAGACCTGACTGACGAACAAGGGCCTCAAGCGCTTCGAACACATAGCCGGCGGTTTCCGGATCGAGATTGCCTGTGGGCTCGTCGGCCAGCAGCAGCAAAGGGGCGTTGGCGACAGAGCGAGCTATGGCGACGCGCTGCTGTTCACCGCCAGACAATTCCGCCGGGCGATGGTCGGCGCGATGGCCGACGCGCAAATAGTCGAGAAGTTGCATCGCCCGCTGCTTTGCCTCGCTTCCGGACAGTCCTGCAATGAGCTGCGGCATCATCACATTCTCAACCGCCGTAAACTCCGGCAGCAAGTGGTGAAACTGGTAGACGAAGCCGATGTCCTGGCGGCGCATTTCGGTGCGAGCATCGTCCGCCAGGCCTCCACTCGCTCTCCCTCCGACATAGACTTCTCCGCCTTTCGGCTTCTCAAGCAGCCCCGCCACGTGAAGGAGCGTGGACTTGCCAGCCCCTGACGGCGCGACAAGCGCGACGGTCTCGCCCTTCTTCAGAGTAAAATCCGCCCCCTTGAGGATCGAAAGAACGTTGTCTCCCTGCTCGTAACTCTGCTGCACTTGCTCAAGCTGCAGGACCATGTCGCTCATGTGGGAAAGACCTACTCGTAACGAAGGGCATCGACCGGATCGAGCCGCGAAGCGCGCCACGCCGGAAAGAGCGTCGCAAGAAATGACAGCCCGATTGCCATGAATATGACGGCGACGGTCTCACCGGGATCCATCTTCGCCGGCAATTGGCTCAGGAAATAGAGTTCCGGATTGAACAATGTCGTGCCGGATAACCACGAGAAAAACTGCCGGATCGACTCGACATTGAGACAGACAATCACGCCAAGCACCACGCCGGCAATCGTCCCGGTGACGCCGATTGCAGCACCGGTCATGAAGAAGATCCGCAAGACCGATCCGGAGGTGGCACCCATGGTGCGAAGGATAGCGATGTCGCGACCCTTATCCTTCACCAGCATGATCAGTCCCGAAATGATATTCAACGCGGCGACCAGCACGATCAGGGTCAGGATCATGAACATCACATTGCGCTCGACTTCGAGCGCCGAGAAGAAGGTGCGGTTTTGTTGCCGCCAATCGGAAATGTAGATCTGCCGGTCCGCTGCTTCCTCGATGAGTGGACGCAGCGCATCGACACTGTCCGGGTCATCGACAAAAAGCTCGATCGACTGAACCAGGCCTTCGGCATTGAAGTAGAGCTGCGCCTCCTCCAACGGCATGAAGATCATAGACGCATCATATTCCGACATGCCGATTTCGAAGATTGCCGACACCGGATAGTACTTGGTCCGTGGCGTGACACCCAGCGGCGTCACGTCACCCTCCGGCGAGATCAGCTGCACGCTGTCGCCCACCGTAAGGCCCAGATGGGCCGCAAGCCGGGATCCCACGGCAAGACCTTCTCCCGCAGCAAAACCAACCAGGTCACCGGAGAGGATGTTGTCGGAAACGCCGCCCAGCTTTGGAAGGTCTTCGGTTCGGATGCCGCGCACCAAGGCCCCGGTACCGACATCGCGATACCCGGAAGCCAAAGTCTGGCCGTCGACGAGCGGTATCGCGGCGCGCACCCCTTCGATGGCCGCCAGCTTCTTGGCCAACGCATCATAATCACGAAACGGCTCGTCGATGGGCTGCACGATCATGTGGCCATTGACGCCGAGGATTCGGTCGATCAACTCGGCACGAAACCCGTTCATGACGGCCATGACGATGATCAGCGTTGCAACGCCCAGCATGATGCCGACGAAGGAAAATCCGGCGATAACCGAAATGAAGGCTTCCTTACGGCGAGACCGCAGGTAGCGCCAGGCGACCATGCGTTCGAACGGCCCGAAAGCCCCACCGGTTTTTTTGCGGTCCGCCTCCGTCTTTGGCGTCGCTTTGCCTGCTTCTGCGATGTCGCTGCCCATCGCCGCTCCTCAGCTACCCTCGGTCAGCTTTTTGATTGCCGCTTCAAGTGGAATGGTCTGTCGGTCGCCGCTGCGACGATCCTTGATTTCCACCTCGCCGGAAGCGATCGATCGCGGCCCCACCACAACCTGGTAAGGCAGACCGATCAGGTCGGCCGTGGCAAATTTCACACCGGCCCGTTCGTCGCGGTCGTCATAGAGAACATCCATGCCCGCAGCTGTCAGCTCGGCATAGAGTTTCTCACAAGCCGCGTCACAGGCCGCATCTCCAACTTTCATGTTGATCAGACTGAGGTCGAACGGTGCGACACTGGCGGGCCAGATGATTCCGTTGTCGTCGTGGGACGCCTCGATGATCGCAGGTACCAGCCGCGTCGGACCGATGCCATAGGACCCCATATGCACCGTGTGCTCCTTGCCGTCCGGCCCGGTGACGGAGGCATTCATGGGTTCGGAGTATTTTGTGCCGAAGTAGAAAATGTGCCCCACCTCGATCCCGCGAGCAGATAGCCTGTCAGTTTCGGCCACCTGATCGAAAGCATCCGCATCGTGCATTTCGGAGGTGGCTGCATAAAGTGCCGTCCATTTGTCGACAATGCTCTGCAGGCCTTCCGGATCCCAGAAATCCGTGTCGACACCGGGCACCTCATACTCGAGGTACTCCTTGTGACAGAAGACCTCCGACTCGCCGGTATCCGCCAGAATGATGAACTCGTGGCTTAGATCGCCGCCGATCGGTCCGGTATCAGCGCGCATCGGAATCGACTGCAGGCCCATACGGTGGAACGTCCGCAAATAGGCGACGAACATCCGGTTATAGGATTTGCGCGCCTCTTGCTGGTCGATATCGAAGGAATAGGCATCCTTCATCAGGAACTCGCGGGAACGCATCGTCCCGAAGCGCGGCCGGATCTCATCACGGAACTTCAACTGGATATGATAGAGGTTCAGCGGCAGATCGCGATAGGAGCGCACATAGCTGCGGAAGATGTCGGTGACCATTTCCTCGTTGGTCGGACCGTAAAGCATCGGCCGGTCCTGCCGGTCTGCTATGCGCAACATCTCCTTGCCGTAATCGTCGTAGCGACCACTCTCCTGCCAGAGTTCGGCGGACTGAATAGTCGGCATCAAAATCTCGATGGCGCCCGCGCGGTTTTGCTCTTCGCGGATTATCGCGTTGACCTTCTCCAATACGCGTTTGCCCAACGGCAGCCAGGAGTAGATGCCGGCCGACTGCTGGCGGATCATCCCCGCTCTCAGCATCAGCCGATGGGAGACGATTTCCGCTTCCTTGGGGTTTTCTTTCAGAATCGGCAGGAAGTAGCGGGACAGGCGCATTTTTACATCCGGTGATAAAGCTCGCCTAGCGGAGGAATCAGGCGAAAACGCGATAAATTTCCGTTGTCATAACTGCTTCGCTCCGATAATGAAAGGCACGCAAGCCCCGCACGCCAACGGTTCTCGAACCGCAGCACGACCCGGGCGAAGGCGAAATACGGCCGGGCTAAGTTTCACGATCAGAAATGCTACGAAAAAAAGCTCGACAGAGACAAAAATGTCACTTTTGCTGGTGACACGGGCAAAACAATCGGCTAGTTTCCCGCCCATCATAACGAGGCAGAGGCAACGATCTCTGTCCGCTTCGCGGTCAAGTCTTGGGAGGATGGATCTAAGGCGCGGCTAGACCTGCAGCCGCCGGGGTTAACCCGGTCAAATGATCGACGCGATACCTGAAAGCAAGGCCTTCAAGCCTTGTTTTTTTTTGCCCATTGCAAGAGCCCTTCTCGAGCCATCCGCCGTCAGAACATTTCAGGAGAGGATCATGCCGGAGCTGCGTCTTGCCGAGCCGAAAGACGCTGATGCAATCCGTCACTGCGCCCGGCTTGCCTACCAGAAATACGTCGAACGCATCGGCCGGGAACCCGCGCCGATGATGGCCGACTTCGAAGATCAGATCCGCCAGCGACATATCTGGGTCTTGGGGGACGACAACGGGCTTTGCGGCTACGCCGTATTCTATAAGCAGCGTGATCAGATGTTACTCGAAAACGTTGCCATAGACCCCTCGATGCAAGGGCGCGGATACGGACGCCAACTGATGGATCTGGTTGAACGGGAAGCGGTCCGCAGCAAGCTGACAGGCATCAGCCTTTACACGAATGTCCTCATGCATGAGAACCTGGAGCTCTACCGGGCATTGGGATACCAGGAGACCGACCGGCGTCGTGAGGACGGTTTCGATCGGGTGTATTTCCTCAAACGCCTGCCGTGAGTGGTATCAGGTTGAGGACATGTCCGGCACGATGCGCGGAATGGAATCGACAGATAGTCCGAGCACTTCCGTGAGCACAACGTAAATTCCGAATATGACGGCGGACACCAGGCTCGTCAGCACAAGCTTTCGCTTCATGTTGAACCTGAGCGGGGCGCTCTCCGTGGTCCCTAGGGTCACGTCCTCTTCTTCATGCTGCGTGCGCACACCGATCGGCAGCACGGCAAACAGCGTGATCCACCAGATGATGAAGTAGATGGCAAATCCGGTCAGCGGGCTCATGGCGTTCTCTGATCAGACCTCTTCCAGTTCCACCAGTGTCCCGCAGAAATCCTTGGGATGCAAAAACAGAACCGGCTTGCCGTGTGCGCCAATCTTTGGCTCACCGTCGCCGAGAACCCGTGAGCCATCGGCCAACAACCTGTCGCGAGCGGCGGCGATGTCGTCGACTTCGTAGCAGACATGATGCATTCCACCGGCCGGGTTCTTGGTCAGAAAAGCCGCGATCGGTGATTCATCCCCCAAGGGTTCAAGAAGCTCGACCTTTGTATTTCCAAGCTCGACAAAAACGACGCGCACCCCATGCTCGGGAAGGCTCTGAGGATCCGACACATCGGCGCCCAATGCATCTCTGTATCGGGTCGCGGCGACCTCCAGATCAGGCACGGCAATGGCTACGTGGTTCAATCTGCCAATCATCGTTGATCCTTCGATCTCAAACTCAGACCCGGTTGACGAAAACCGTCATGACCGGCTTCTTGCCCCAAATGTCTCGCGCTGTCGATCGGACAGCACGACGCACCGATTCATGAACCGTATCCAGGTCCTTGCGGCGCACCCGCGGAATGCTGATGACCGCTCCGGCCGCAGCTTCGGCCAGTCGCTTCTCCAGCGGTTCGCCGTGCTCGTCCTCAACCGGAATGCCATGTGCTGAGATCATCGGATCGCGCACCAGCTCATGACGACCGTCGAGCAGGACGTTGACGGCGATATGTCCGACAAAGGACAATTTGCGCCGCTCGCCGATGCCCATGTCGTCATATTCACCAATCAGATCGCCGTCGCGATAAATGCGGCCATGGGGCGCTTCGCCGATCACCTCTGCAGAACCCGGCGCCAGGCGAACGACGTCACCGTTGCGAACATACGGGACCGACTCGATGCCGCTTTGCCGCGCCAATTCCGCATGGGCCATCAGGTGAGCTGCCTCTCCATGCACCGGCACAAGAATCTCGGGACGCACCCAATCATACATGCGCTTGAGTTCCTTGCGACGCGGGTGCCCAGAAACATGGACCAGCGCTTCCTGGTCGGTGACGATGTGCACGCCCTGTTCGATCAGGCCGTTCTTGATATCGAGAATGGGTTTTTCGTTGCCCGGGATGGTTCGGGATGAGAATACCACCGTGTCGCCGGCACCGAGTGCGACATTGCGCATCTCGTCACGCGACAGTTTGGCGAGAGCGGCGCGCGACTCGCCCTGGCTTCCCGTCAGGATGATGACCAGCTCGCGGCGTGGAAAAGAGGAGAACTCGTCCTCGTCGATGAAGGGAGGCAAGCCTTCCATGTAGCCAAGGTCGGTCGCCACATCGACGACCCTTTTGATCGAACTTCCGAGCAACATCACCTTGCGGCCGGCATCACGGGCGGCTTCCGCAACTGACCGTATGCGCCCGACATTGGACGAGAAGGTGGTGACAGCCACCCTTCCCTCGGCAGCCCTGATGATATTGGCAAGGCTTTCGCTGATCTCGGTTTCCGAGGGCGACACACCGTCGCGCATAGCGTTGGTGGAATCACAAATCAGCGCGAGTACACCCTCGTCGCCCAGGGCCTTGAATCTGGCTTCATCCGTGAGTGGCCCAAGCGACGGCGCCTCGTCGATCTTCCAGTCCCCGGTGTGGATCACCAAGCCGGCAGGTGTCGTCAATGCCAGCGATACTGGCTCAGGGATCGAATGGTTGACCGGGATGGCCTCTATCCGGAACGGTCCGATCTCAAACGTTTCTCCGGCCTTGAAAACGGTTACCGGAACCTCCTCGGTATCCTTTTCATAGGCTTGCTTGGCCTCCAGCATCCCGGCGGTAAACGGCGTGACATAGACCGGCACCCTCAGATAAGGCCAGAGATCCATCAGAGCGCCGTAGTGATCTTCGTGGGCATGGGTAATGACGATCGCCTTGAGGTCGATCTTCTCGTCCTCAATGTATTGAATGTCCGGCAGTACGAGATCGACGCCGGGGAGCTCAGGTCCCGGAAATGTCACTCCGCAGTCGACCATGATCCATTCCCGAGCGCCTTTGCGGCCGTAGCCGTAAAGCGCCAGGTTCATTCCGATCTCTCCAACGCCCCCGAGGGGCAGGAAAACCAGTTCGTCGCGTTTGCTCATGAATCTTAGCCAATCGCTAATGTGTTGAAGTCAGTCGAAGAATACGTCGCCAGCCGCAATGACCTGAGTATCACCATCATCGTCGGTCAGCACCAGGCCGCCAAAGGGGTCGATATCGCGGAATTGGCCAGTCACAGTCCGGTTCGGCAGGTTGATCTTAATGTGGTGGCCGATGCCTTCCGCATGGGCCTTCCAGGCATCGCACACTGCTTTTACACCCTGCCCGCCGCCCCAAAGGGTCAGCGCATCGGCCATGGATTGGCACAATCTCGCAAACAGTTCTTCGGGTGAAACCGTCGATCCCGCTGCTTGCAGGGTCGATGCCCGATAAAGGGTTTCCTGCGGTGAATGCGCAATGTTGATCCCGCAACCGATCACCACCGCCCGGCGGCCGTCCGCAAGGATTTCACTCTCCAGCAGGATACCACAAACCTTCGCCCCGCCGACCAGAATGTCGTTCGGCCATTTGATCGTTGCCGCAGCTGCGCCTTGCGGAAGAGCCCGGCTAATGGCCGCATGGGCTGCCACAGCCACCGCCAGAGGCAGGTTGGCCAGCGCCTTGGGCTCCGCTGGATCGATCAGCAGCAGCGATGCATAGAGATTTCCCGGCTCGGAAACCCAGTTCCGGCCACGCCTCGCGCGCCCTTGAAGTTGACGATCGGCAGTTATCCAGAGATTGCCCGGATCGCCGGCTCGCGCCCTGTCGAGACACTCCAGATTGGTCGATTGCACGTCCGCCAGCGCGATATGCCGGTACTCGTCTGCGGTTACCAAACTGCCACCCGGTTAGAAGAAGGTCATAGCCGCCGCATTCGCCGCCCGGCCGACGGGACCGCCGACAAGAACGTAAGCCAGAACGAAAATGCCGGATACGCCCATGACCAGGCGCAGCTCCCCGGCCACCGGAACGAACTCTCCGGCCGGCTCGTCGAACCACATGATCTTGACGATTCGCAGGTAGTAGTAGGCGCCCACGACGGAGGCGAGCACACCAATGACTGCCAACGCAATCAAGCCGGCCTCAATGGCCGCCAGGAAAACGAAATATTTGGCAAAGAAGCCGGCCAGGAATGGAATACCGGCCAGCGAGAACATGAAGATCGTCAGGACGGTGGCCATCATCGGGTTGGTGGACGACAGGCCCGCAAGATCATCGATCTGCTCCACATTGCCCTCTTCCTTGCGTCGCATCGCAAGGATGCAGGCGAAGGTGCCCAGCGTGGTGACCATGTAGACCAGCATGTAAATCGCAACACCTTGAACGCCGACCTGGGAACCTGCCGCCAAACCGACGAGCGCGTACCCCATGTGGCCAATCGACGAATAGGCCATCAGCCGCTTGATATTGCGCTGACCAATCGCGGCAAAAGCACCCAGCACCATCGAGGCGATGGCGATGAACACGATGACCTGCTGCCAGTCCGGCGTCACCGGCTCAAAGGCCTCGATGACAATGCGCACCAGCATCGCCATTGCGGCGATCTTCGGTGCGGCGGCAAAGAAGGCTGTCACCGGCGTGGGCGCCCCCTCGTAGACATCCGGTGTCCACATGTGGAACGGCACGGCGGAGATCTTGAAGGCGATGCCGGCGAGCAGGAACACAAGCCCGAAGATGACACCGAGCGAACGCTCGCCGTCGGCCAGCGCGTCGGCAATGGCGGTGAAGCCGATTTGACCCGTGAAGCCGTAGATCAGCGAAGCGCCATAAAGCAGCATGCCCGAGGACAGGGCTCCGAGAACGAAATACTTCAGGCCCGCCTCGGTCGAACGCGTGCTGTCCCGGTTGATGGCTGCAACCACGTAAAGCGACAGCGACTGCAGCTCGAGCCCGAGATAGAGGGCGATCAGATCGTTGGCCGATATCATCAGCATCATGCCGAGCGTCGCCAGCACGATCAGCACCGGGAACTCGAACCGGTCGATCTGTTCCTCCTGCGCATGACCGACGGCCATGACCAGGGCGGTAATCGAGCCGATCAGAGTGAGGACCTTCATGAATTTGGCAAAGGAATCATCGAGGAACGCTCCGCCAAAGGCTGCCCCCTCGCCGTTGAGCAGCACCAACCAGAGACCGGAAATGATCAACAGTGCGACGGCCAGCCCGGTCACTAACGACGATGAGCGATTGCCCGAAAAGACCCCGATCATCAACAGCACCATCGAGCCAACCGCCAGAATGATCTCCGGCGTCGATAGCGCCAGGCTGGACATGAGCATTTCACCAGTCATAAGGCGCAGTCCTAGTTCGCCAGCGCCAGGCCGCGGGCGGCCTCAAGCGAAGCATTGTAGTTGTTGATCAGGGCATCGACCGACGCAGCCGTGACATCGAACACCGGCATCGGATAGACACCGAAGAAGATGACCAGGGCGATCAGCGGATAGAGGATGACTTTCTCGCGCGTGGTCAGGTCCAGCATCGATTTGAGGCTTTCCTTCTCCAGCGCGCCGAAGATCACCCGGCGATAGAGCCAAAGCGCATAGGCGGCCGACAAAACCACGCCGGTTGTCGCAAACAGCGCAACCCAGGTGTTGACCTGGAACACGCCGAGCAGCGTCAGGAACTCGCCGACGAAGCCCGAGGTTCCCGGCAAGCCGACATTGGCCATGGTGAAGACCATGAATGCCACGGCATATTTGGGCATGTTGTTGACCAGGCCGCCATAGGCCGCGATCTCACGGGTGTGGAGCCGGTCATAGACAACGCCAACGCACAGGAAGAGCGCTGCGGAGACCAGACCGTGTGAAAGCATCTGGAAGATAGCCCCCTGAATGCCCTGGGCATTGGCCGTGAAAATGCCCATCGTCACATACCCCATGTGGGCCACCGACGAATAGGCGATTAGCTTCTTGATGTCCTCCTGCATCATCGCCACGAGCGATGTGTAGATGATGGCTATGATCGACAGCGTATAGACCAGCGGCGCCAGATCGGCCGAAGCCAGCGGGAACATCGGCAGAGAGAACCGCAGGAAGCCGTAGCCACCGAGCTTCAGCAGGATGCCGGCCAGAATGACGGATCCGGCCGTTGGCGCCTCGACGTGCGCGTCCGGAAGCCAGGTATGCACCGGCCACATCGGCATCTTGACCGCGAAGGACGCAAAGAAGGCCAGCCATAGCCAGGTTTGCATGTTCGCCGGGAAATCATGCGCCAGCAGGTCAGGAATCGAAGTCGTGCCGGCATTCCAGTACATCGCCATGATGGCCAGCAGCATCAGCACCGAACCGAGCAGCGTGTAGAGGAAGAACTTGAAGCTTGCATAGACCCGGCGGCCGCCACCCCACACCCCGATGATGATGAACATCGGGATGAGACCTGCTTCGAAGAACACGTAGAACAGCACAATGTCGAGCGCGCAGAAAACGCCGATCATCAGCGTTTCCAGGATAAGAAACGCGATCATGTAGTCCTTCACGCGCTTCTGCACCGACTCCCAGCTGGCCAGGATACACAGCGGCATCAGGAACGTGGTCAGGATAATGAACAGCATCGAAATGCCGTCGACGCCCATATGGTAGGCAATACCCGACCCCATCCAGGGTGCGTATTCGACCATCTGGAAGCCGTAATTGCTGTTGTCGAAGGCGAACCAGATGTAAAGCGAAAAGACGAAATTGAAGACGGTCGTGAGCAGCGCCACATTGCGAATGTTGCGACGTCCGATCTCACTGTCATCGCGGATGAGCATGATGAACAGCACGCCGACGAGCGGCACGAAAGTGACCGTAGATAGGATCGGCCAGTCGGTCATTATGCGGCTCCCCCGAGCATCATCCAGGTGACAAGCGCAGCCACGCCGATCAACATCGCAAAGGCATAGTGATAGAGATATCCGGTCTGGATGCGCACCACCCGATTGGTGATGTCCTGCACCCGGGCGGCGACACCGTCGGGTCCGAAACCATCGATGAGCCAGCCATCGCCCCACTTCCACAGGAAGCGTCCCAGCCATTTGGCGCTGCGGACGAACAGCAGGTCATAGAGCTCGTCGAAATACCATTTGTTCAAGAGGAACAGGTACAGGCCACGATGCCGCTTGGCCAATTCCTTCGGCGTTTCGGGCGAACGGATATAGAAATACCAGGCGATGACAAAACCGATCACCATTGCCACGAACGGGCTCAATTTCACCCAAACCGGAACGTGATGGAATTCCTCTAGGATGTTGTTGTCCGGCAGCGTGAACAGAGCGCCCTTCCAGAACTCCTCGTAATGGTACCCGAAGAAGTCATTGACAAAGAGCATCCCTGCGAAAAGCGCTCCGAGCGACAGAACCACCAGTGGACCGAGCATCACCCAGGGAGACTCGTGCACATGATGCATCACATCGGACGAGGCACGCGGCTTGCCATGGAACGTCATGAAGATGACCCGCCAGGAATAGAAGCTCGTAAAGGCGGCCGCGATCACCAGCATCCAGAAGGCAAAGAGCGACGCTGAATTTTGGCCGACAAACGACGACTCGATGATCGCATCTTTGGAAATGAAGCCCGCGGTACCGACACCGATGAATGGAATCCCAAAGCCGGTCAACGCCAGCGTTCCGATGATCATCATCCAGTAGGTTATCGGGATATGGGTTCTCAGGCCGCCCATGCGACGCATGTCCTGTTCATCCGAGACCGCGTGAATGACCGAGCCCGCACCAAGGAAAAGCAGCGCCTTGAAGAAGGCGTGCGTAAACAGGTGGAAAATACCGGCACCATAGGCACCGACGCCCAGCGCCACGAACATGTAGCCAAGCTGCGAACAGGTCGAATAGGCGATCACCCGCTTGATGTCGTTCTGCACAAGACCGATTGTCGCGGCAAAGAAGGCAGTAATCGCTCCGAATATCGTGACGATGGTCAGCGCATCGACCGACAGTTCGAAGATCGGCGACATGCGGGCGACCAGGAAAACGCCGGCGGTCACCATTGTCGCCGCGTGGATCAGGGCCGAAACCGGGGTCGGGCCTTCCATCGCGTCAGGCAGCCAAGTGTGCAACAGGAACTGAGCCGATTTGCCCATCGCTCCCATGAACAGCAGCAGGCAGGTCGCGGTCAGGGCATGGCCGCGATCGAGCTGCATGCCGAAGAGATCAATGACAGGACCGGAGTCGGTCGAGGCCTCACCTGGCAGGAATTCCGCGGCATTGGCAAAGACCGTGTCCAGCGAAATCGAGCCAAACAGCACAAACACGCCGAAAATACCCAGGGCAAAACCGAAGTCACCGACGCGGTTGACAATAAAGGCCTTCATGGCGGCCGCATTGGCCGATGGTTTCTTGTACCAGAAGCCGATCAACAGATAGGACGCCAGGCCGACGCCTTCCCAGCCGAAGAACATCTGCAGAAGGTTGTCGGAGGTCACCAGCATCAGCATGGCAAAGGTGAACAGCGACAGGTAAGCGAAGAAGCGCGGACGATGCGGATCGTGGTGCATGTAGCCGATCGAGTAGATATGCACCAGGCAGGAAACGGTGTTGACTACCACCAGCATGACGGCTGTCAGCGTGTCGATGCGAAATGCCCAATCGATCGACAGGGTTCCCGATTCCATCCAGCGCAGGACGTTGATCTGCAGCGTACCACCATCACCAAGAGCCACCTGGAAGAAGGCGACCCAGGACAGCAGCGCCGCCACGACCATCAGGCCACAGGTCAGGTACTCACTGGCTTTGGCTCCGATGGAGCGACCGAACAACCCGGCTACAAGGGCACCGATCAGCGGAAAGAAAACGATGGCGTGATACATTGTCCGCTCAGCCCTTCATCATGTTGACGTCTTCGACAGCGATGGATCCGCGATTGCGGTAGAAGACCACCAGGATCGCCAGTCCGATGGCCGCTTCCGCTGCGGCTACGGTCAGAACGAACAGGGCGAAAATCTGTCCCATCAGATCGCCGAGATGCTCGGAAAACGCCACGAAGTTGAGATTGACGGCCAGCAGGATGAGTTCCACCGACATCAAAATGACGATGACGTTCTTGCGATTGAGGAAGATCCCGAAGACACCTATGGTGAACAGGATCGCGCCGACTGTCAGATAATGGGAAAGACCGATTTCCATGTCCCCGTTCCTTCCTAGATGCCCTGACCGGGCTTGACGTCGACTACCTCGATCGCCGTTTCCGGCGAGCGGGCAACCTGCTCGGAGATGTCTTGCCGCTTGACGTTTTCCTTGTGCCGCAGCGTCAGGACGATGGCGCCGATCATCGCCACCAGCAAAATCATGCCGGCTATCTGAAAGAAGTGCACATAGTCGGTGTAGAGAATGTCACCCAGGGCATGGATGTTCGACACCTCGTTCATATCCGGTATCGGCTGTGAAGCATTGGCATCGGTTTCAACCCGGAAGGCGTTTCCGGCCAGCACGATGATCAGCTCGGCGGCGAGAACGATACCGACCAACGCTCCGACCGGCGCGTATTCCAGAATGCCCGAACGCAGTTCGGTGAAGTCGATGTCGAGCATCATGACGACGAACAGGAACAGCACCGCAACGGCGCCGACGTAGACCACGATGAGGATCATCGCCAGGAACTCAGCCCCGGTCATCAGAAACAGGGCTGCGGCATTGAAGAAGGTGAGGATCAGAAACAGCACCGAATGAACCGGGTTTCGCGACGAAATCACCATCAGCGCGGACGCCACGGCAATCGCCGAGAACAGATAAAAGAACAGAGCCTGTAGACCCATAACAGGTGCCTTTTTGTTTCCCCGGGACACCCGCACGCTGGCGTGTTCCCCGATTTCAGCCGATCCCCGTCCGGCCGGTTTCCTGCGTTTCAGCCAGAGCGCACAAGCGCTTCAGGCCGATGAAGATCCGGTCGCCGCAAGGCAACCGGGTAATGTGAACGCCTACCGATACGGCGCGTCCATGGCGATGTTCTGCGCGATTTCGCGCTCCCACCGATCGCCGTTGTCGAGCAGCTTGTCCTTGTCGAAGTAAAGCTCCTCACGGGTTTCGGCGGCAAATTCGAAATTCGGGCCTTCAACGATCGCATCCACCGGGCAGGCTTCCTGGCAGAAGCCGCAATAGATGCATTTGACCATGTCGATGTCGTAACGAACCGTACGCCGGGTTCCGTCATTGCGACGGGGGCCTGCTTCGATCGTAATAGCCTGTGCCGGACAAATCGCTTCGCACAACTTGCAGGCGATGCAGCGTTCCTCGCCGTTGGGGTAACGGCGCAGAGCATGCTCCCCCCGAAAGCGCGGGCTGACCGGCCCCTTCTCAAACGGGTAATTCACCGTCGCCTTGGGCGCGAAGAAATAGCGCATCGACAGGAAGAACGCCTCGACGAACTCCTTGAGAAAGAGAGACTTGGCGGCTTGCGTTAGAGACATGTGCAATCCTCCCGGTTCACGCCGACCAGCCGGTCAGCTTGAGGACGAAAGCGACGATCGCCACCATGGCGAGCGACAGCGGCAGGAACACCTTCCAACCCAGACGCATAAGCTGGTCGTAGCGATAGCGCGGCACGAAAGCCTTCACCATGGAGAACATGAAGAAGACCAGACAGACCTTCAGAACGAACCAGAAGATCCCCGGCACCCAGTTGAACAGCCAGATGTCAAACGGCGGCAGCCATCCCCCGAGGAACAGGATCGTCGTCAGCGCGCACATCAGCACGATGGCTGCGTATTCGCCGAGCATGAACATCATGTAGGGGGTGGACCCGTACTCCACCATGAAGCCCGCGACCAGCTCCGACTCCGCTTCCGGAAGGTCGAAAGGAGGTCGGTTTGTTTCCGCGAGCGCCGAGATGAAAAACACGATGAACATCGGGAACAGTGCCAGCCAATGCCAATCGAGCAACGAATTGGGCAATCCGAGCCGGGTTCCAAGACCATCCTGCTGGGACAACACGATATCGGTCAGGTTGAGGGAACCGACGCACAGCAACACGGTGATGATCACGAAACCGATGGAGACTTCGTAAGATACCATCTGAGCCGCCGAGCGGAGCGCTCCCAGGAACGGATATTTCGAGTTAGAGGCCCAACCTCCCATGATCACGCCATAGACCTCCAGCGAGGAAATGGCGAACACGTAGAGAATGCCGACATTGATCGAGGCGATGGCCCAGCCGTCGGCCACCGGGATGACGGCCCAGGCGGCCAGTGCAAGGGTCACAGACACCAGCGGCGCCAACAGGAACACGCCCTTGTTTGCGCCGGCCGGAATGACCGGTTCCTTGAATACAAACTTCAGCAGGTCGGCAAAGGACTGAAACAGCCCCCAGGGGCCGACGACGTTCGGGCCCCGCCGCATCTGGACCGCAGCCCAGATTTTCCGGTCTGCATAAAGCACGTAGGCGATGAAGATCAGCAGCGCCACAAGGAGCAGCAGCGACTGGCCGATCATGATCGCCGCAGGCCAGACATAGGTTGAGAAAAAGCTCTCCATCGGTCCCGCCAACTCCTTATTCGGCCGCTACCCGACCCGTCTCACGGGCCAGAGCCGAACACTCGGCCATGACGGCCGAAGCCCGGGCAATCGGGTTCGTCAGATAAAAATCCGCCACCGGTGATGCGAAGGCATCAGCCCCGGTCTCGCCGCCTTTTGCGGCGAGCGCTTCGACACTTGAGGCCTCTCCAAGCGCGATGGCATCGATCTCGGCAAAATGCGGATGTGCCCCATAAAGGACAGCGCGCAATTGCTGCAGCGAGTCGAATGGCAGGGTCTTGCCCAACACATCCGACAGCGCCCTGAGAATGGCCCAGTCTTCTTTCGCCTGACCGGGCGCAAACGCCGCCCTTAGTCCAAGCTGCACCCTGCCCTCGGTATTGACGTAGGTGCCATGTTTTTCGGTGTAGGTAGCTCCCGGCAGGATTACATCCGCATGGTGGGCACCGACATCACCATGGCTGCCGATGTAGATGGTGAACCCGGACTTCCGCTGCGTCATGTCCAACTCGTCTGCACCAAGCAGGAACAGGACGTCGCTGCCGGTCAGCATCTCCGCCGCGGACTTGCCATCGGATCCCGGAACAAACCCGAGATCGAGCCCGCCAACCCGGCTTGCAGCAGTGTGCAGGACGGCAAATCCGTTCCAGTCCGTCGAAACTGCTCCGATGTCCATCGCCAGTTTTGCTGCGGCTGAGGCGACGGCGGCTCCGTCGGCGCGCGCCAGTGCCCCTTGCCCCACAACAACGATCGGCCGTTCGGCTTTCTTCAGCTTGGCCAAAAACTTGTGCTTGCCGCCAGCGAGCTCTGCAAGACTGTCAGGCCCGGCACCGATGTGCTCATACTGGTAACGCAGATCGACGTTTTCGCCTATTACGCCGATCGGGAACTCGCCGGCCCGCCAGCGTTTTCGGATGCGAGCGTTGAGAACGGAGGCCTCGAAGCGCGGGTTGGCTCCGATGATCAGGAGCGCATCGGCTTCCTCAATTCCCTCGACGGTGGGATTGAACAGGTAGCTTGCCCGGCCGTCCTTGGGATCGAGGGCTGAGCCATCCTGTCTGCAATCGATGTTTTTGGATCCGAGGTTGCCCATCAGCGATTGGAGCGCGAACATCTCCTCGACCGTCGCCAAGTCGCCGGCGATGGCGCCGATATTCTCTCCGGAAACGCCGTCGATAGCGCCCTTCACCGCCGCGAAAGCCTCAGGCCATGTCGCGGCCTGCAGCTTTCCGTCGCGACGCACGAACGGACGGTCCAGCCTTTGGGTCTTCAGCCCGTCCCACACGAAGCGTGTCTTGTCGGAGATCCACTCTTCATTGATGGCTTCGTTCACCCGCGGCATGATGCGCATGACTTCGCGGCCGCGTGTATCGACGCGGATCGCCGAACCGCAGGCGTCCATGACATCAATCGTCTCGGTCTTATTGAGCTCCCAAGGCCGGGCCTGGAAGGCATAGGGCTTCGACGTCAGCGCACCCACCGGACACAAATCAATGACGTTACCCTGCAGTTCCGATGTCATCGCGTGTTCGAGATAGGTGGTGATTTCCGCATCCTCGCCGCGTCCGATCAGGCCGAGTTCTGAAATTCCCGCGACCTCGGTCGTGAAGCGCACGCAGCGGGTGCAGTGGATGCAGCGGGTCATGATCGTCTTGACCAACGGCCCGATATATTTGTCCTCGACCGCGCGTTTGTTTTCCTTGAAACGGGACGAATCGACACCGAAGGCCATTGCCTGGTCCTGCAGGTCACATTCGCCGCCCTGGTCGCAGATCGGGCAGTCGAGCGGGTGGTTGATCAGCAGGAACTCCATCACGCCTTCGCGGGCCTTCTTGACCATGGGCGTGTTGGTGAACACTTCAGGCAGCTCGCCATTTGGGCCAGGACGCAGGTCCCGAACGCCCATTGCACAGGAGGCAGCGGGCTTGGGCGGACCGCCCTTTACCTCGACCAGGCACATGCGGCAGTTGCCGGCAACGGAAAGACGTTCGTGGAAACAGAAACGGGGAATCTGCGAACCGGCTTCCTCGCACGCCTGCAACAGCGTGTAGTGATCCGGCACCTCTATCTCGTTTCCGTCGACCTTGATCTTAGCCATTCTGTATCCAGTTCCGCAGCCCTGTGTCCCCTAAGCGAACGACTCGTTATTCAGCCGCTTCCAGTGCCGGCCCGGTGCCAGCGCTGTGTGTGTATTCGTCGATGCGTTTTTCGATTTCGGGCCGGAAATGCCGGATCAGCCCCTGGATCGGCCATGCCGCCGCGTCGCCAAGCGCACAGATCGTGTGTCCTTCGACCTGCTTGGTGACATCGAACAGCATGTCGATTTCCTTCTTCTGAGCATTACCGGTGACCATGCGTTCCATGACCCGCCACATCCAACCGGTGCCTTCGCGGCACGGTGTGCATTGTCCGCAGCTTTCGTGCTTGTAGAAGTAAGACAGCCGTGCGATGGCCTTGACGATATCCGTCGAGCGATCCATGACGATGACCGCGGCGGTTCCAAGACCCGATTTGAGGTCGCGCAGTCCATCGAAATCCATCGGACAATCCATGATCTGATCGGCCGGAACGCAGGGCACCGACGATCCGCCCGGGATAACCGCCAGAAGATTGTCCCAACCGCCGCGTATGCCGCCACAATGGCGATCGATCAACTCGCGAAACGGGATCGACATTTCCTCTTCGAAAGTGGCCGGCTGATTGACGTGGCCGGATACGCAAAACAGTTTCGTACCGGTGTTGTTGGCGCGCCCGAAACCGGCGAACCAGGCGCCACCACGCCTGAGAATGGTCGGAGCAACCGCAATCGACTCGACATTGTTCACGGTCGTCGGGCAGCCATAGAGGCCCACATTGGCAGGAAACGGCGGCTTCAGCCGTGGCTGACCCTTCTTGCCCTCAAGACTTTCCAGAAGTGCGGTTTCCTCGCCGCAGATATAGGCACCAGCGCCATGGTGGACATAGACGTCGTAGTCCCACCCGCACTTGTTGTTCTTGCCCAGCAACCCGGCGTCGTAGCACTCGTCGATCGCCGCCTGCAGCGCTTCGCGCTCGCGTTGGTACTCACCGCGAATGTAGATATAGGCGGCATGCGCGCCCATGGCGAAACCGGCGACCACACAGCCTTCGATCAGCGTGTGCGGATCGTTGCGCATGATGTCGCGGTCCTTGCAGGTGCCGGGCTCGGACTCGTCGGCATTGACCACCAGATAATGAGGCCGGCCGTCCGATTCCTTCGGCATGAAGGACCATTTCAATCCCGTCGGGAAGCCGGCGCCGCCGCGACCGCGCAGGCCGGAGGTCTTCATCTCGTCGATGATCCAGTCACGGCCCTTGTCGATCAGCCCCTTGGTGTTGTCCCAATGGCCGCGCGACATCGCGCCCTTCAGGCTCTTGTCCTTCAGGCCGTAGATGTTGGTGAAAATGCGGTCTTTATCCTGCAGCATGATCGCCCCTTACCGCGGTTTCTTGCCAAAGACGCGGACATATTCCTCCACGCCACCCTTGGCCAGCGCTTCAGCCTGCTTAACCCAGTTTTCCCGATCGATGCGGCCCTTGAATTTCAGGAAGCCATCAACCCAGGCCCGCTCCTCCTCGGTCCACCGGGAGATCTGTTCCCATTTGTACACGCCGATCGAGTGCAGCAGGCCCTCGATTTTCGGACCGACACCGGAGATCAACCTCAAATCGTCGACAATATCCGGCTTTTCCATCGCCGCAGGCCGTTTTGAATCGTCCGCCTCTGTTGCTGCAGCGAGCGCAACCGCTTTATTCGCTGGCGCTTTCTTGGCTGGCGTAGGCTTCTCCCCAGGAGCATCGGCCTTCGCTTCAACCGCCGGTGCAGCCGCTGCTGCTTTTACCGGTGCCGCGTCGTCAGTCAGTGTCGTCAAGCCACCGATTGGCGCAGAAAGATGCCGGCCGTTTTGCGGTCCAGGAGTTACGGAGGCACCCTGGCCCGCCTCGAACTTGTCAATGATTTCCGACAGTTGCTCCGCGGTGAGATCTTCGTAGGCGTCCTTGAAAATCATCACCATAGGTGCATTCACACAAGCACCCTGACACTCGACCTCTTCCCAGGACAAAGTGCCGTCGGAATTCGTCTGCAAAGGCTGAGCGTGGATCTTCTCCTTGCAAACGCGAATCAGGTCTTCCGAACCCCGCAGCATGCAGGGTGTGGTTCCACAAACCTGCACATGGGCCTTCGTGCCGACCGGCTTCAACTGGAACTGGGTGTAGAAGGTCGCGACTTCCAGCGCCCGGATATAGGGCATGCCAAGCATGTCCGCGACCGATTCGATCGCTGCCTTGGTAACCCAGCCGTCCTGCTCCTGCGCGCGCATCAGCAGCGGGATCACGGCCGACTGCTCACGCCCTTTCGGGTACTTCTTGATGGTCGCCTTCGCCCACGCGGCATTGTCGCGCGAGAACTTGAAGCTCTCCGGCTGAACGGCTTCCTCTGCAAGACGGCGGACGGACATGCTTATTGAGCCTCTTTGTTGATTGATCCGCAGCGAGAATTGGTAATGGTCACGAATTCACAGGCATAGGCCGAGTTGCCCTTCTGCAGGAACACGACATATTGCGCCCCGTTTGGAGCTGCCGCCTTGATCTCATAACCACGTTTGAGCAGCGTCTGCATGGATACGCCCTCTCCACCCGATGACTGCGCCAGAGCCGGCGTCAGGCCCGCAAAGGCCCAGCCGGCCGCCATTGCAACAACCCACAGAATCCGCGTCATCGATCGACCTCCCCGAATACGATGTCCAGCGACCCGAGAATGGCTGAGACATCGGCCAGCATGTGGCCCCGGCAGATGTAATCCATGGCCTGCAAATGTGCGTAACCCGGAGCCTTGATCTTGCAGCGGTACGGCTTGTTGCTGCCATCCGAGACGAGATAGACGCCGAATTCTCCCTTGGGCGCTTCCACAGCGGCGTAAACTTCGCCCTCCGGAACGTGATAGCCCTCGGTATAGAGTTTGAAATGGTGGATCAGCGCTTCCATTGAACGCTTCATCTCACCGCGTTTCGGCGGAACAACCTTGCCGTCGACAGCCGAAACGGGACCGGTCTTGGCATCACCCAACAGTCGCTCGACGCATTGCTTCATGATGCGAACCGACTGGCGCATCTCTTCCATGCGGATGAGGTAGCGGTCATAGCAATCGCAATTCTTGCCGATCGGGATGTCAAACTCGAGGTCGCTGTAGCATTCATAGGGCTGCGCCCGTCGCAGGTCCCAGGCAGCTCCTGAGCCGCGCACCATGACGCCGGAGAAACCCCACGCCCAGCAATCATCCAGAGAAACAACACCGATATCGACGTTGCGCTGTTTGAAGATGCGGTTTTCGGTCAGCAGACCTTCAATATCGTCGCACACCTTCAGGAATGGATCGCACCATTTGCCGATATCCTCGACCAGCTCGACGGGGAGATCCTGGTGGACACCGCCGGGACGAACATAGGCCGAGTGCATGCGCGCACCGCAGGCCCGTTCGTAGAAGACCATCAACTTCTCACGCTCCTCGAAACCCCAAAGTGGCGGCGTGAGGGCTCCGACGTCCAGAGCCTGGGTTGTGATGTTGAGGAGGTGAGAGAGGATGCGGCCAATTTCGCAATAGAGAACCCTGATGAGCTGACCACGGATCGGCACTTCGGTGCCGGTCAATTTCTCCACCGCCAACGCAAAGGCGTGTTCCTGGTTCATCGGCGCGACATAGTCGAGACGATCGAAATACGGCACGGCCTGAAGGTACGTTTTCGATTCGATCAGCTTTTCCGTGCCGCGATGCAGCAGTCCGATGTGCGGGTCGACCCGCTCGACGATTTCACCATCCAGTTCGAGAACAAGGCGCAACACGCCGTGCGCGGCCGGGTGCTGTGGACCGAAATTGATGTTGAAATTGCGGACGTTATGCTCTGTCATCTTATCGGTCCCGACCGCTTTCTACTCGGTGGCCTTTTCGTCGCCGGGCAAGACATACTCGGCGCTTTCCCATGGGGAAAGGAAATCGAAATTGCGGAATTCCTGTTTCAGTTGAACCGGCTCGTAGACCACCCTCTTGACCTCGTCGTCATAGCGAACCTCGACAAATCCCGTGGTGGGAAAATCCTTGCGCAGCGGATGTCCATCGAAACCGTAGTCGGTCAAGATACGCCGCAAGTCAGGGTGGCCGGTGAACAGGATCCCGTAAAGATCATAGGCTTCCCGTTCGAACCAGTCTGCGCCGGGAAAAACCGAAAAGACCGACGGAACCGTCTCGCCTTCTCCGACTTCCACCTTGACCCTTATCCGCAAATTCTGCCGCGGAGACATCAGGTGGTAGACGACGTCAAAACGGCGTGCCCGTGATGGCCAGTCAACGCCACAAATATCGGTGATGTTGATGAACTGGCATTGCGCGTCATCGCGCAGGAAGGTCAGGATGGAAACGATATCCTGGGCGTTGCAGACCAGCGTCAGTTCGTCGAACTTGATATCAAGGGAAAGAACGCCACCGATCGCGCGTTCGTTGATGTAGGCGGCCAGTTCGCTCAGTGCTTCACTCATGCATGCCCCTTCCTAGCGCTCGATGGTTCCGGTACGGCGAATCTTCTTCTGCAGAAGCAGCACGCCGTAGAGCAGCGCTTCGGCCGTCGGCGGACAGCCAGGCACATAAATATCAACCGGCACAACCCGGTCGCATCCACGCACCACTGAGTAGGAGTAGTGGTAGTAGCCGCCGCCATTGGCACAGGAACCCATCGAAATCACATAACGCGGCTCGGGCATCTGGTCGTAGACCTTGCGCAGGGCGGGCGCCATCTTGTTGGTCAACGTTCCTGCAACAATCATGACGTCCGACTGCCGCGGCGAGGCACGCGGTGCAAAGCCGAAACGCTCCGCATCGTAACGCGGCATCGACATCTGCATCATTTCGACCGCGCAGCAGGCCAACCCGAAGGTCATCCACATCAGCGAGCCGGTCCGCGACCATTTGATCAGTTCGTCAGCCGACGTGACCAGGAAGCCTTTGTCGGCAAGCTCGTTGTTGATTTCACCGAAATAGGGATCGTTGGATCCAACCGGCTTTCCGGTCGACGGATCGACGATGCCGCGCGGTTGCGGCGCCACCAGCGGCGGAGTGTTGTCGCCTACTCCCATTCCAGCGCTCCCTTCTTCCATTCGTAGATGAATCCGACAGTCAGGATGCCCAGAAATACCATCATGGACCAGAACCCGAACCAGCCGACATTGCTGAAGGACGCAGCCCACGGGAACAGAAAGGCCACCTCAAGGTCGAAGATGATGAACAGGATCGCCACGAGATAAAAGCGGATGTCGAACTTCATGCGGGCATCGTCGAAGGCGTTGAAACCGCATTCGTAGGCGGACAGCTTTTCGGAGTCCGGAGCCTTGAAAGCTATGGCAAACGGAGCGATCAGCAGCGCCAGTCCAATGACCAGCGATATGCCGATGAATATCACGATCGGCAGGTATGAACTGAGCAGCTCGGGCATGACGGTTTCCTTGCGGTATCGCGCATGTTGCAGTCGCGAATAATTCCAAGGTCGGTTTACACAATAAGCCGGGCCAGTCAACGCAAATGGCCGCCGCTTGCCGCATTATTGCCGGATTTTGTGCACCGCCGATAGGGGTGTCGAGGCGACCCGTGAATCAGGCAAATCGGCTTCAACGTAGGAGGTTTGCACGGCGCGAACGAGCGACAATGCCCAAGCCTACGGGAGAAGGCGGTCAACTGAGAGCTTGGAGGCTACTGGCCGGTGCGACAATCGGTCGGCGACTTAAAGCCGGACATCAGCCGAAAAGCGGCGTTTCAACAGATCCAGTTTCGGATCGATGTAGCGCCTGCAGAAAGGACGATCGGGATCGCTTTCATAATAGTTGTGATAGCGCTCATCGGAAGCCTTGAACCCCTCGAATGTGAGCACTTGCGTTACCAGGCTGTCGGCAAACTGAGGATCCAAGAGCTCAATCACCTGTTCGGCGTCAGCGGCCTGATCGGTGTCGAACACGTATACCGCGCTGCGGTATTTGCCCCGCATGGAATGCTGTGCTGTGGACGCGTGCGTGCGGACATGCACCTCGATCAATGTCGCGAGATCGATCTGGCTTTCGTCAAAATGGACAATAACCGCCTCTGACCAACCATCGGCTGGCGGGTCCGAACGAATGAAACCCTGCTGCACCCGTGAAACGCCCTTCAGCGACTGAAATACAGCTTCGGTGCACCAGTGGCATCCGCCGCCAAGGCCAACCTTTCGCATAGGGACTCCGGATAAAGTTCGTTCAATCAGGACTGCCTGAACATAGGATCAGGCATCACGCTGAAAAAGCCCCAACACCAACATGTGTTGCGGTCATAGTTCGATGCCTGCATCTTTAAGAAAAATGGCGCGAGTGACGGGGCTCGAACCCGCGACCTCCGGCGTGACAGGCCGGCACTCTAACCAGCTGAGCTACACCCGCGCTTCATTTCGCATCGGCGAAACGTGAGCGGTGAATTAAGCCCTTCACTGGTGGCTGTCAAGCGCTGATCGATAGCTTTTGCGACAATAACAAGACAAAATTTCGCCGCCCTTCTGCCCCGCCCAACAGCGGCAAAACTTTTGCCGATCCGGCGCTTTTTTCTTGCACTTGCCGATCGAAGCGCATAAACGGTGCCAAGATTTCCCTAGGGCGGTTAGCTCAGCTGGTAGAGCGCCTCGTTTACACCGAGGATGTCGGGAGTTCGAGTCTCTCACCGCCCACCATTATCCCAAGAAAATCAAAGTGCACCAGCGACCGCGAGTCAGCTCGGTAGAGCTGTCAGGCCGAACCGCTCGCGCTGCAGATAACGCCAATTCATGAGTACTGCGGCAAAGAACAGACCGAGCGCGAGCCCCCACCAGACACCGACTGCACCGCCGTCGAGCAATATCCCGAAAGCGTAGGCTGACGTCATACCGATACCCCAATAGCTGAAAACAGCGATAAACATCGGTATCGTCGTGTCTTTCAGACCACGCAGCAAACCGGTACCGATCACCTGCAACCCGTCGACCAGCTGAAACGCAGCCGCCACAAAGAGCAACGGCACGGCGTTGACCAAAACCAATTCAGCGTCGGGATTGCTGTCATCAAGGAACAGTCCGACCAGACTTTCCGGCACCAGCAGGAACAGCAACGCCGTTAGGAGCGTCGCTGCAACCGACAGCGCAAGCGCGACCGTTCCGGACCGGCTCAGTCCGACCCAATCCTGTCTGCCAAAGGCGTTGCCGACTCGGATGGTCGCCGCGCTCGACAGCCCGAGCGGGATCATGAAGGCGATCGCAGCGAGCTGCAGTGCAATGCCGTGAGCGGCAAGTTCGATTGTCCCGATCCAGCCGATGAGAAGCGCGGCGGCGGCAAACAGACCAACCTCCGCCAGGATGCTGGCGCCGATCGGCCAGCCAAGCCTCATGACTTCGAAGAACCCCTGCCAGTCAGCGCGCCAGAAACGCACCAACAGCTCATATCGGCGCAAATCAGGCTTTCTCACCGCGTAAATCACGAGCGCAACGCACGTGATCACATTCGTGCCCAGTGATGCAACAGCTGCACCTACGACACCCATCTCGGGAGCACCCAAATTGCCGAAAATGAAGGCATAGTTCAGGACGATGTTGGCCAAAGTGCCGAAGAGCGTTGCCCACAGAATGATCTGCGCCCGCTCCAGCGCACTGAGATAGGAGCGCAACACCATGATCAGAAGTGCCGGAAACATCGACCACTGGGCAACCTGCACATAGTCGCCTGCCAGCGCCGCAATATCTGGTTCCTGCCCCAGCGCAACCAGCATCGGTTCGGTGAACCAGAGCGGCAACATCACAACGACGCAATAGAGCAGGATGACCCAGATGCCCATGCGCACCGAGCGGCGAACGCCGCGCACATCTTCCCGGCCATGCGCCTGCGCCGCGATCGGCATGACCGCAATCGCAAATCCGCCACCGAAAATGTAGTAGAGAAAAAAGGTCTGGGTACCCAGCACCGCAGATGCGAGTTCGAAAGCGCCGAGCCACCCAACCATCACCGTATCCGTAACGTTGATGGCAATCTGCGCCAACTGCGCGCCAATCAGCGGCAGGCCAAGCGACAAGGTCGCCTTGGTATGTCCGGTCCAGGACAGGCCCGGTCCGGTGCCCTTCCCCTGCGGGTCGCGCAGCGCACTCATGGTTTCAAGATCCGTTCAAAAAAGCAGACCGAAACCCATAGAGGAAAGCGGAAACTCAGGCAATCGCGAAATAATTGTCGAAGATATCAATAGTCGCAGTGTGTGACGAAGTTGCCACCATACCGCGAAACAAAAAAAGAGCCCGGCGCTGACACCGGGCTCCGCATCTTCAATGCCGCATCTGCTGATACGGGCTTAGCTGTTGACCGCGTCCTTGAGGCCCTTGCCGGCCGAGAACTTGGGAACGTTGCGGGCCGGAATGTCGACTTCCGCGCCAGTCATCGGGTTGCGGCCCTTGGAGGCTGCGCGGTGCGTAACGGAGTAGTTTCCGAAACCCACGAGACGAACATCACCGCCGTTCTTCAGTTCATTGGTGATGGTGTCGAACACAGCTTCGACCGCGGAGCCGGCATCAGCTTTGCTGAGACCTGCTTTGTCAGCAACGGCAGCAACCAGTTCGTTCTTGTTCATTTTCCAACCCTCTCAGTGTGTGGTGAACGACTCAGTACAAAGTCGGCCCCGATCTTACGACTCCAAAGCAAAATCACAATCAAATATGCCGAAAAACCCCAGTTTTCCGGCATTTTTCGGGGGATTCGCCTCTTGAAAACGACGAAAGCGGGCCATAGCCCGCTTTCAAATGCCAAATGGCCGCTTTGCAAAGAGAATCAGTGGGCTACCGATGCCCCTGCCTCTTCGCCACCATTATCTGCCTGAAGGGGCGCTTCGGCAGCATCCCATTCGATGGGTGTTGGCTGGCTGATGAGTGCATGCTGCAACACTTCACTCATCTGCGACACCGGAATGATCTCCAACTCATTCTTCACGTTGTCTGGAATGTCAGCCAGATCTTTGGCGTTTTCTTCCGGGATCAGAACAGTCTTGATACCGCCGCGCAGCGCGGCCAGGAGTTTTTCCTTCAACCCGCCGATGGGCAGCACCCGACCACGAAGTGTGATTTCGCCGGTCATGGCGACATCCTTGCGGACCGGAATGGACGTCATGATCGATACGATCGAGGTGGCCATGGCGACACCGGCGGACGGACCGTCCTTCGGCGTGGCCCCTTCCGGCACGTGCACGTGAATGTCGCGCTTGTCGAACATTGGCGGCTCGACACCGAAATCGACGGCGCGCGAGCGAACATAGGACGCCGCCGCGGAAATCGATTCCTTCATGACATCGCGCAGGTTGCCGGTGACGGTCATTTTGCCTTTGCCCGGCATCATCACGCCTTCGATGGTCAGCAATTCACCGCCAACCTCCGTCCACGCCAGTCCGGTGACCACACCAACCTGATCATCGTGTTCGGCTTCACCGTAGCGGAAGCGCGGAACGCCGAGGAAGTCGTCAAGATTGTCCTCGGTAACGTCGACGGATTTGACACCGTCCTTGAGGATCTGTGTCACAACCTTTCGGCTCAACGACATGAGTTCGCGCTCGAAGTTACGAACACCGGCCTCGCGGGTATAGCGACGAATGATCTGTCGCAACGCACCGTCGCTGACGGAGAATTCGCCGTCCTGCAGCGCATGGTCACGCACCGCCTTGGGCAGCAGGTGCCGCCTGGCGATCTCCAGCTTTTCGTCTTCCGTATAGCCCGCGATACGAATGATCTCCATGCGGTCCATCAGCGCCGGCGGGATGTTCAGCGTATTCGCCGTGGTAATGAACATCACCTTGGAGAGGTCGTATTCGACCTCAAGGTAATGGTCCATGAACGTCGAATTCTGTTCCGGATCCAGCACCTCGAGCAGAGCCGACGACGGATCACCGCGGAAATCCATACCCATCTTGTCGATCTCATCGAAGAGGAACAGCGGGTTGGCTTTCTTGGCCTTCTTCATCGACTGGATGACCTTGCCGGGCATCGAGCCGATATAGGTCCTGCGGTGGCCGCGGATTTCAGCCTCATCACGCACACCGCCAAGCGCCATGCGAACATACTCGCGGCCGGTTGCCCGGGCGATTGACTTGGCAAGCGAGGTCTTACCGACGCCGGGTGGTCCGACGAGGCAAAGGATCGGCCCTTTGATTTTGTTCGACCGGCTCTGAACAGCGAGATACTCAAGGATGCGTTCCTTGACCTTCTCCAGCCCGTAGTGATCGGCTTCCAGGATAGCATCGGCCTTGTTGAGGTCGACCTTGATGCGGGACTTTTTGCCCCACGGAATTCCTAGCAGCCAATCGAGATAGTTGCGCACGACCGTTGCTTCGGCAGACATCGGGCTCATCTGCTTGAGCTTCTTCAGCTCGGCATCGGCCTTTTCACGGGCCTCTTTCGACAGCTTCGTCTTTTCGATGCGTTCTTCCAGCTCGCCCATCTCGTCGCGGCCTTCGTCGCCGTCGCCGAGTTCCTTCTGGATCGCCTTCATCTGCTCGTTGAGGTAATATTCGCGCTGCGTCTTCTCCATCTGGCGCTTGACGCGCGAGCGGATGCGCTTCTCGACCTGCAGAACCGAAATTTCGCCTTCCATGAAGCCGAGAGCCCGCTCCAGGCGTTCCTTGACACTGACCGTGGCAAGCATCTCCTGCTTTTCCGGAATCTTGATCGACAGGTGCGACGCGACGGTATCGGCCAGCTTCGAATAGTCATCGATCTGGCTAGCCGCGCCGACCACCTCAGGTGAAATTTTCTTGTTCAGCTTGACGTAGTTTTCGAACTCGGAGACGACCGAGCGCGACAGCGCCTCGATCTCCACCGCGTCTTCGTCCGGCTCCGGCAACAGATCGGCCGACGCTTCGTAGTACTCGGCATTCTCCGAAAAGCCTGTGATGCGCGCCCGGTCCTTGCCTTCCACCAGAACCTTGACGGTTCCGTCCGGCAGTTTCAGCAGTTGGAGAACATTGGCCACCGTGCCGACATCGTAAATGTCCTCGGTGGCGGGATCATCGTCGCTGGCATTGATCTGCGTGGCGAGGAGGATCTGCTTGTCAGCCCCCATCACCTCTTCGAGGGCGCGAATGGACTTTTCGCGACCGACAAAGAGCGGCACGATCATGTGCGGAAAAACAACGATATCGCGGAGCGGCAGTACCGGATAGGTTTCCGATTCGGTCCACTGCGAGGTCACTTCATTCATCTTGTTTCCTTTCGACCGCCGGCCTCGTTTGCATAACGCCCGAGAACCAGCCCAGCCATGCTGTCACTTGCCCCCTAAGTGGAGTATTTGAAGCGGCGTTTCAAGGCCGCAAACACGCCGGGAGCGCGACGGATCCGCACGGAAAGTCACAATTTATCGCGCGAATCGCAGGCTTGGAAATACGGCTGAAAACTACGCCTATGCCGCGCCAAGTCAAACCCTGCTTTGGAACAATCCCAAGGAGTTAGACCAGCGACGCGACACTTCTTTGATGTCTATGGATCCGGCATTTCGTTGCCGGGCCACCGCAGTTACGCGGTGGCGTTGCCCTTCTCGTCCTCGCGCTCGGAATAGATGTAGAGCGGTCGGGCCGATCCGGAGACAACTTCATCCGAAATCACCACTTCCTGCACACCTTCCAGTGACGGGAGTTCAAACATCGTGTCGAGAAGGATTTTTTCCATGATCGACCGAAGGCCTCGGGCGCCCGTCTTGCGGGCGATGGCCTTGCGGGCAATGCCCCTCAGGGCATCTTCATGGAAGGTCAGCTCGACATCTTCCATCTCGAACAGACGCTGGTACTGCTTGACCAGAGCGTTTTTGGGCTCCGAAAGGATGGAAATCAGAGCATCTTCGTCCAGGTCTTCCAGAGTCGCAATCACTGGCAGACGGCCGATGAATTCCGGAATCAGGCCGAATTTGACCATGTCTTCCGGTTCAAGACCGCGCAGGATTTCGCCGACGCGACGGTCATCGAGATCCTTGACCGTGGCTGCAAAACCAATCGACGTACCCTCGCCGCGTGCCGAAATGATCTTGTCCAGACCGGCAAAAGCGCCACCACAGATGAACAGGATATTGGTCGTGTCCACCTGCAGGAATTCCTGCTGGGGATGTTTGCGGCCTCCCTGGGGTGGGACCGATGCAACAGTCCCTTCCATGATCTTCAGCAATGCCTGTTGAACGCCTTCGCCAGAAACATCCCGGGTAATCGACGGATTGTCTGACTTGCGTGAAATCTTGTCGACTTCGTCGATATAGACGATACCCCGCTGGGCACGCTCGACATTATAGTCCGCGGCCTGCAGCAGTTTCAGAATGATGTTCTCGACGTCCTCGCCGACATAACCCGCTTCGGTCAGTGTGGTTGCATCGGCCATCGTGAACGGCACGTCGATGATGCGAGCCAGCGTCTGTGCCAGATAGGTTTTGCCGCACCCGGTCGGGCCAACCAGCATGATATTCGATTTGGACAGTTCGATATCGTTGCTCTTGCTGGCGTGGGCAAGGCGTTTGTAGTGGTTGTGAACCGCCACCGACAGAACGCGTTTGGCCTGGTCCTGGCCAATAACATATTCGTCAAGCGTGTTGATGATTTCCTGCGGGGTCGGAACTCCGTCCCGCGACTTCACCATCGAGGATTTGTTTTCCTCGCGGATAATGTCCATGCACAATTCGACGCATTCATCACAGATGAAAACGGTCGGTCCTGCGATCAGCTTGCGAACCTCGTGTTGGCTCTTGCCGCAGAACGAACAGTAGAGCGTATTTTTTGAGTCGCCGCCGCTACCACCGCTGACCTTGCTCATATTCATTTCCTTCCAGCGGCCCGCGCCCCACGCAAGGCCTATTAGTCATACGCCAGACACTTAGACGGATAAATTCCATCGCCATTCGGTACACTGTATGGCGTGGTTGGCGCAACGCAACCCCAAATCACTATACTAAGCATACCCTACAAGGCTATGCGTCAGGCCTTGAATATACCCTTAACACCCAAATTTAATGCACCGGACGGTTCGTTCCAGGCATCAATCCGCAAATATGTTGCCGTTTTGCCGCACCCGTGTGCCAGACGAAAAAGGCTATTCCTTGGCCTCGTTCTCCATCGCTTCGCGCGATGAGATCACCTTGTCAATAAGGCCAAACTCCCGCGCTTCCTCCGCCGTCATGAAGTGATCGCGGTCCAGGGTCTTCTCGATGGTCTCATAATCCTGGCCGGTGTGAGACACATAAATCTCGTTGAGGCGCCGCTTCATCTTGATGATGTCCTGGGCATGCCGCTCGATATCGGATGCTTGGCCCTGGAACCCGCCCGACGGCTGATGCACCATCACCCGGGAGTTTGGCGTTGCAAACCGCATATCCTTGTGTCCGGCACACAATAGCAATGATCCCATCGATGCGGCCTGGCCAATGCACAGGGTCGAAACGGCTGGCTTGATGAATTGCATTGTGTCGTAGATCGCCATTCCCGATGTCACCACACCCCCCGGGGAGTTGATGTACATCGCAATCTCTTTCTTCGGATTGTCGGCTTCCAGATAGAGAAGCTGAGCGCAAACCAGCGTGGCCATCCCGTCTTCGACGGGGCCCGTGATAAAGATGATGCGCTCCTTGAGCAGCCGCGAAAAGATATCGAAGGCACGTTCACCGCGGTTGGTCTGTTCGACCACCATCGGAACAAGCGACATCGCGGTATCAACGGGATTGGACATTGTAGGCCTTCTGATGCTGGCTCCGAATACGGACGAATCGGAGAATCGGATGAAAACTGTTGGTGCATACATAGGATGCGTTGGCATTAACGTTCAAGACGTGATGATGTCGACCCGGCATCACAGCGGTTGCCCCTTCAAACCGACACCCGCAGGCACGTCGCCGAACGCAATGGCCGACAGAACATAGGTCGGAAATGAAAAAAGACAAGCAGAACAGAACCATCGATCTCGATCCGCGTGATCCGGCCTTCTACGACAATCCCTATCCCTACTATGAGGAGATCCGCGCGGACATGGCCGCGTTCTTTTGGCAACAGTTCGGCATGTGGTGTTTCATCGGATTTGAGGACGTCAACCGCCTGCTACGCGATCGCCGCTTCGGTCGACAAATCCTGCACGTCGCATCACGCGCGGAATTGGGATTGCCGGATCCAAAACCGCATCTGTCCGATTTCGATGCGGTCGAAGCGCACTCCCTGCTGGAGCTGGAACCGCCGCATCACACCCGTTTGCGAAAATTGGTCAACAAGGCCTTCGTTTCACGCCAGGTTGAACGGTTGCGGCCGGAGATCGCCGAGTTGACACACAACACGATCGACCGGTTCGCAGGCGATGGAGAAGTCGAACTGATCCGTCAGTTCGCAGAACCGATACCAGTTGCCGTGATTGCGCGCATGATTGGCGTGCCACTCGAACGAACCCATGAACTTCTTGATTGGTCACATCGCATGGTGCGCATGTACATGTATCATCAGTCAGAGGAAGACGAGCACAGTGCTAACCAAGCCGCACGCGACTTTGCCAATTGCCTTCGCGACCTTATTGCGGAACGCAGACGGGCACCGCGGGACGACTTGCTCAGTCACATGCTGACGACAGAGCGCGATGGCGAGATGCTCAGCGACGACGAAGTCATTTCGACCAGTGTTCTGCTTCTGAATGCCGGGCACGAGGCAACTGTTCACCAGACCGGCAACGCCGTCAAAACGATCCTTGACAACCATCTCGACCCGGACACCCTGTTTGCCGATGAGAAAACCATTGAAGCGAGTATCGAAGAAGCACTGCGTTTCGATGCGCCATTGCACATGTTTACGCGCTACGCGCTTGAGGACGTCGAACTCGAGAGCGGGATCAAAATAGCCAAGGGCGAAGAAATCGGCTTGATGCTTGGAGCCGCGAACCGTGATCCGGCACAGTTTGCCCAAGCCGCCTCGTTCAAGCCCGGACGTTCCGACCAGGCCAACGTGACCTTCGGCGCCGGCATCCATTTCTGCATCGGGGCTCCCCTCGCCCGTCTGGAAATGCAGACATCATTGCCGATACTGTTCGAGCGCCTGCCGAATATGCGGCTCAAGAGCCCACCGCACTATCGGGACGCTTACCATTTCCACGGATTGGAGCGCCTGGACCTAACCTGGCAGGCCTGATCGGGGGGCTGATGCGGGCGACACAGGCCGCCCGCTCAATTGGCAGCGTCAGGCTTTGTCCAAGGCCTGTTCCAGATCGGCGATGATGTCGGCGACATCCTCGATTCCGATCGACAGCCGCACCACATCGGGTCCGGCCCCGGCAGCTTCCTGCTGTTCCGGAGACAACTGACGGTGCGTCGTCGAAGCCGGGTGGATGACCAGCGAGCGCGTGTCGCCGATATTCGCCAGGTGCGAGAAGATCTCCAGCGCCTCGACAAATTTGATGCCTGCGTCATAACCACCCTTCAGACCAAAGGTGAAAACGGCGCCTGCGCCCTTGGGCGAATACTTTTGCATCAGGGCATGGTTGTCATCTTCCGCGAGGCCGGAATAGGAGACCCAATCCACCTTGGCATGGCCCTTCAGCCACGTAGCCACTTCCAGTGCGTTGTCACAGTGACGTTGCATGCGCAGTGGCAATGTTTCGACACCGGTCAGGATCAAGAAGGCGTTGAAAGGCGCGATGGCAGGTCCGAAGTCACGCAATCCGAGCACCCGGCACGCAATCGCAAAAGCAAAATTGCCAAAGGTTTCGTGCAGCACCAGACCGCCATATTCAGGCCGCGGCTCCGACAACATTGGATAGTTGCCCGAATGCGACCAGTCGAACGTGCCACCATCGACAATGACGCCACCCATCGAGTTTCCGTGACCGCCGATAAACTTGGTCAGCGAATGGACGACGATATCGGCACCATGCTCGATTGGCCGGACCAGGTAGGGGCTTGCCATTGTGTTGTCGACGATGAGCGGCAAGCCATGGCGATGGGCAACCTCGGCTATCGCAGCGATGTCGACAAACGTACCGCCGGGATTGGCGAGACTTTCGATGAAAACAGCCCGCGTGCGGTCATCGATCTGGCTCTCTATCTCGTCCAGGTTCGCCGGATCCGCCCAGCGCACCTGCCAGTCGAAATTCTTGAACGCCTGGCCAAACTGGTTGATCGACCCACCATAAAGCTTGTTGGCCGCAATGAAATTGTCACCGGACTGCATGATGGAATGGAAAATCAGAAGCTGTGCGCCGTGACCCGAGGCCGTTGCCAGCGCCGCTGTCCCGCCCTCGAGAGCGGCGATCCTTTCTTCGAGAACCGCCTGCGTCGGGTTCATGATCCGCGTATAGATATTGCCGAAGGCCTTGAGGCCGAACAGCGATGCAGCGTGATCGGCGTCCTCGAAAACGAAGCTGGTCGTCTGGTATATCGGCGTCGCCCGCGCTCCAGTGGTCGGATCCGGCTGCGCGCCGGCGTGGACTGCGAGAGTGCTGAAGCCCGGTTCGTTGTTTGCCATCAAAGTTCCCCTCGGTCGGTTGGAAAATAAGAAATCAGGCCGTTATCCCGCAACAGTGGCGACAGGTCAAAGGCGTTTTGCAATAGTCTGCGGCTAGACGGTGCTCAACAAGAGGCTAGAAAGCGCGGACACGGATGCCAAGCGCCTGGACACCTTGGCGCCGAACCGGCTTGCGTGCAGAGATCAAGCGGCTGTTGATTCCGTTCCAACCGATCTCTCCGGAAAGACGCCCGTATTCGATCTTCGGGCAACGGTTCATCACCACTTTGATTCCGGATTCTTCCGCCATGCGCGCCGCCTCGTCATTGCGAACGGTGAGCTGTGCCCACATCACCTCCGGAGTGGGATCAAGGGTCAGGATTTCCCGCACGATACCGGGCAATGCACTGGATCCACGGAATACATCCACCATATCGATTGCACCCGGAACATCCGCAAGCCTGGCGTAAATTCGTTGCCCGAGAATTTGCTTACCGGCGTGCCCGGGATTGATCGGAAAGACCTGGTATCCTTTCGCCAGCAGATATTTCATGGCGATATAGCTCGGACGCGTATCTTTCGGAGATGCACCGATCATTGCAATCGTCCGGACCGAGTGCAAAATCCCCGAAATGTAAGCATCCGAATAGTGGTCGTGATCCATCTGTGGTTCCTGGCAATTACGGTTTTTGCATCATCTAACGGCCTTCGCTCCCGATGTCGACCATCGCAATCGTGTGTTTGATGATCACCCGTGGCTCAACAATTGTTGTGTTGCCGGTAAGCGGCATTGCCGTGAGCCAGGATTTGCCTATCATTCATGAATAAGGCAACAGGGACAACGTGACCGATGGGTAGAATTGCATTGATATTGGCATTGGTGGCGGTGACCTTGCCGGCCCACGCAGTGAGCCGCTACGCAACCCCGGGGCTGAGTTGCGCCCGCGTCCAGGGGATACTTGAAAGCGAGGGACTTGCCATCCTGCGTTACCCCTCTCCGCGTAACTCGCAGCTCACACTATACGATATGTATGCTCACAGCTCTCGCTTTTGTCCCGACGGGGAAATCGCAAGGCCTGCCTCCGTTCCGACGAGCGACAACAACCGCTGCCGCGTCAGGCGGTGCGAGCGACGCCAGGGATCAGGCGACAACTAGCGGTCGGGTCCTACCGCCCGGTCCACTTCGGATCACGCTTTTCGAGAAACGCATTGATGCCTTCTTCGGCATCACGAGCCATCATGTTTTCCGTCATCACCCAACCGGCATATTCGTAGGCTTCACCCAGGGGCCGCTCGATCTGCTGATAAAAGGCTTCCTTGCCGATCTTCAATGTCTTCTGCGACTTTGAAGCAATCACCCCGGCATATTTGTCGACGACGGTACGCAGATATTCCCGCGGTACGATGCGGTTGACCAATCCAAACTCCTTTGCCGTCGAGGCGTCGACCGGTTCTCCAGTCAACAACATCTCCATCGCCTGTTTGCGGTGGGCGGCACGAGAAATCGCAACCATCGGGGTTGAGCAGAAGAGACCGATGTTGACCCCGGGCGTACAGAAACTCGAAGTATCCGTGCAGATCGCCAAATCACATGTTGCAACGAGTTGGCATCCCGCTGCGGTCGCAAGCCCGTCGACTTCGGCAATGACCGGTTTGGGCAGTCTGGTGATCGACATCATGACGTGCGAGCACAACTGCATGGTTTTTTCGTAGAAAGCTCTACCGCGATCGTTATCGTCCCGATGCGCGGTCATTTCCTTCAGGTCATGACCAGCGCAAAACACCTTCCCTGCCGCGGCTATGACCACCACACGGATTGCATCGTCTTCTTTTGCCGCGTCCAGGTCAGCGCTCAATTGCTCCAACATGGCAATCGACAAGGCGTTGGCTGGCGGATTGTTCAGCGTCAGGCGAAGAATGCCGTCGGCCAATTGTCTCACGATCAGCGTGCCGTCGGGCTGTTCGTTGATGGCTGCTGCGTCCGACATGCTCGAGCCTCCTGATTGGCAATATTGAGCGGACCCGCCGGCCCGCGAGGTTTTACTGGTATATCGCCCCCGCCCCGCTTGGCAAGCGCGGCACCACCACTTACGCTTACGTCAACGTTAGTATCACACAAAGCCCCTTTCGAGCCTCCCGGGAGAAACAATGGCACGGGTCCTTTACGAAAAAGACGGACGCATCGGTCGAGTTACCCTGAACCGGCCGGATGTCATGAACGCAATCGACGACGAACTGCCCCACGAGTTGGAGGCGGCAGTCTCTGCAGCATGCGCCGATGATGGCGTCCATGTCATTGTTCTATCGGGATCAGGCAAGGCTTTTTGCGCGGGTTATGACCTCGCCTATTACGCCCAGGCGACGGAAGGTGCTGGGCACGAAATGACCCAGGACATGCCTTGGGATCCACTCAAGGACTACGGTTTCATGATGCGCAACACGCAGTCCTTCATGTCGTTGTGGCGCGCACGCATCCCGGTTGTCGCCAAGGTACACGGATTTGCGGTGGCCGGTGGTTCCGACATCGCGCTCTGTGCCGATATGATCGTCATGGCTGACGATGCGCGCATAGGCTACATGCCGACGCGGGTTTGGGGATGTCCAACCACCGCCATGTGGGTCTATCGACTGGGGCCAGAGAAGGCCAAGCGGATGCTGTTCACCGGTGATGCGATCAATGGTCGGGAAGCCGCAGAATTGGGCCTTGTTCTCAAGTCCGTCCCGCCGGAACAGCTCGACGCCGAAGTTGAAGCGCTGGCCGAACGCATCGCCGGCGTGCCAATCAACCAGTTGATGATGCAGAAAATGGTAGTCAACCAGGCAATCGAGGCGATGGGGCTTCCGCAAACGCAAATGTTGGCCACCCTCTTCGATGGCATTACACGGCATTCTCCCGAGGGCCTGAATTTCAAGGCACGAGCCGAGGAAGTGGGATGGAAGCAAGCCGTCACGGAACGTGACCTCGGCACCTTCGACTGGACCGCCAACCGGCCAATCAATTCAGTCAAAGGCAGCGACTGACGTCAAATCGGTCGTTTTCAACACTACGAACGGAAAATCCATATGCAAAACAGCAACTTCCGACCGGTTATGGATGCTGGTGAGGTCAACGCCTTCCTAGGCTCCGTTTACCCACAGCTCAACGGTGAGTTCGCCGGTTATTCTGTGCTCGATGTCACGCCCGGGCGCTGCATCGTCCGACTTGAGGCGGGCGAGCGACATCTGCGGCCTGGCGGAACCGTTTCTGGCCCGTCTCTGTTCACCCTAGCCGATATCGGCGGATATGCCTGTGTCCTGTCACATACGGGCCCGGAGGCGTTGAGCGTGACGACCAACCTCAACATCAACTTCATGCGCAAGGCCGAAGCCGGGCTGATCGATGCCGAGTGTCGGATATTGAAGCTCGGACGTTCCCTCATGGTCTTTGATGCGGAGATGATTTCACGCGAAACCGGTCTTGTTGTTGCGCACGCCACGGGCACCTATTCCATCCCTCCTGCAGAAGAACCGGTTCAGCGCCAAGCCTAGCAATGTGGTATTATAATACCTATTTTTCAACTGATTGTTTTTGTTGATTTTTTTGAGAAGAAAATTTGCCATCGTGGCTTGCGAGGCCTCAAAGCTTCCTCTATAAGTCCACCCGCATCGGTCCCCAAGTGGGGCCGATCTGTTTTGGCGCGATGGAAATCTCGCCGCAAGCAACAAAAAATGCCTTCTGCGGAAGGTCGAAAGAGTGAGTTATCGTAATGAAAACATTCTCCCAAAAGCCCGCTGAGGTGGAGAAGAAGTGGGTGCTGATCGATGCCGAAGGTCTGGTCGTCGGTCGTCTTGCTTCTCTCGTCGCCAAGCGGCTGCGCGGCAAGCACAAGGCCACGTTTACACCGCATGTTGATGACGGCGACAACGTCATCATCATCAATGCCGACAAGGCAGTGTTCACCGGCAAGAAATACAGCGACAAGAAATACTACTGGCACACCGGGTATCCCGGCGGCATCAAGGAGCGCACGGCGCGGCAGATCTTCGAAGGCCGCTTTCCCGAGCGTGTTCTCGAAAAGGCCGTTGAGCGCATGATCCCGCGCGGCCCACTTGGCCGGCGCCAGATGAAGAACCTGCGTGTTTATGCAGGCACCGAGCACCCGCATGAGGCACAGCAGCCCGAAACCATCGATGTCGGCTCGCTCAATTCCAAGAACAAAAGGACTGCCTGATCATGGCTGAACTCAATTCGCTTGAAGAACTCGGCAACGTTGCCGAGACTGCCGAACCCCAGGCTCCGGTCCACGTGCAGAAACTCGACGAGCACGGCCGTGCCTACGCCACCGGCAAGCGCAAGGATGCCGTCGCTCGCGTTTGGGTAAAGCCCGGAACCGGCCGGATCACCGTCAACAAGAAGGACTACGCGGAGTACTTTGCCCGCCCGGTTCTTCAGATGATCCTGCAGCAGCCGATCGTCGCAGCGGCCCGTGACGGCCAGTTCGATGTGGTCGCGACCGTCGCTGGTGGCGGACTGTCCGGTCAGGCCGGGGCTGTGCGTCACGGCATTTCAAAGGCCCTCACCCTTTACGAGCCCAATCTTCGCCCGGTCCTGAAGAAGGGTGGCTTCCTGACCCGCGACAGCCGTGTCGTCGAACGCAAGAAATACGGCAAGGCGAAAGCCCGCCGTTCGTTCCAGTTCTCCAAGCGTTAGAACGCACACGCCGACAAATTCAAAAAGGCGCTGCCTCCGGGCGGCGCCTTTTTTCATGTCCTGGTTCCCACTTCAGTTTTCCAGAAGGTGCTCGAAGCGGGCGTCGGTCAATGTCTTGAGAAAAGCGACGAGCGCGTCGATGCGTTTGTCGTCCAGCGCCGGACCATGAGTGAGTTCCGTCGTTGAGATTGTCTTCAGAAACTCGGTTTCACCCCATTCAAGGTCGGTTTCAGGATTGATCTGTGCCGCGGGGTCCTTCGAATTGTAGCGGTTGTAGAACACCACCGCCGTACGCAGATCGCTGAATATACCGTTGTGCATGTAGGGACCGGTGACAGCCACATTGCGCAGGGTCGGCACCTTGAATTTGCCCGCTTCCGACGGCTCATTGACGGCTGAATTGGCAAGCAGCCCCAAATCGGCGGCATTCTCGGAGCTGCCATTGGCGGCACGAACAGCCTTGTTGATGGGCACACCGATATTGTGGAACCGATAGTTGGTGAAGGTTTCCTCGGCACTCCCGGGCAATGGCCTCAACTGATGGCACTGATTGCAATTCGTGAACTGATCGGAAAAGAACAGCGTTCTGCCCAGTTCCTCCTGTTTGGTGAACTCCACCTCACCGCGCAGGTAGCGATCGTAGCGCGAATCGAAGGGTGAGAACTCATCAGTCCGCTCAAAAGCAGCGATCGCCTCTGTCATCGCCGCATAGGCCGCATCCGGATCATCGAAGACCTTTTCGCCGAATATCGATTTGAAAGCGGAGATGTAGGCGGGATTTTCCCGCAACCGCTCGACGATCGAGGCCTTGTCCGGCATCCCCATTTCCAACGGGTTCAGCGGCGGTCCGGCGGCCTGGTCTTCTAGCTTATCCGCCCGCCCATCCCAGAACTGACCGCCCACATAGTGCCCCTCGGAGTCCCGGTGAAACTTCGGGCTGAAGCGAGCGTATGATGCAGTTGGAGCGTTCCGGTCACCGATGGACTTGCCGTCGTCGCCGAGCGAGACCGCGTTGGCAACGGGATGTTCGAATCCATTGTCGCGCGGATCAGCAAATCCGTTGGTCGGAGCGTGGCAGGTGGCACAGGCCTGAGTGCGATTGAGCGACAGATTGGTGTCTGAAAACAGCGCGGCGCCAAGGTCCTCCCGCGTCGTGATGGGTTCGCCGGCTGCGATCGGCGTGGCACTCGCAACCACCAAAACCAAGGCGGTCAGCTTCGATCGGCCTGAAATCGCCATGCACACAATCCTGTTGAACCTCTGAACCATACAATCTATAGCTTGCGCCCAGGCAATGAAACACGCCGATGCAAGGGAAAGTGCGACACAGAGACACGGATCTTGAAGTCGCATTCCAACAGGCTGCCGGTGGGAACATTGTCTTAACGGAAATTGAGCCAAATCACACTGAACACGGTCAAGGGAAGACGACCATGAAACCGAAGATATTCATCGATGGGGAACACGGCACAACCGGTTTGCAAATTCGCACCCGGCTGGCCGACCGTCATGATATCGAGGTCCTGTCGATCCCGGAAGCCGAACGCCGCAACGACGACTTGCGTCGCGAGCGTCTGAACGAAGCCGACCTGGCCATCCTTTGCTTGCCGGACGATGCCTCACGCCAGGCCGTTGGCATGCTTGAGGGCAGCAATTCAACCCGTGTGATCGATACGAGCACGGCGCACAGGACGGCTGACGGCTGGGCCTATGGCTTTGCCGAGATGGACAGCGGCCAAAGGGCGGCAATCTCCGCTGCACGCTTTGTCGCCAATCCCGGTTGCTATCCGACGGGTGCGATTGCACTGATCCGCCCGTTGCGGATGGAAGGCATTATGCCCTCCGACTACCCGGTCACCATCAACGCTGTCTCCGGCTACACGGGCGGCGGCAAGCAGCTCATTGCGCAGATGGAAGACGAAACACGTCCCGATCACATCGATGCACCCCACTTCGCCTATGCCCTGCCGCTGAAACACAAGCACGTGCCGGAGATCCAGGCCCACGGTCTGCTCGATCGGGTACCGCTCTTTACGCCGAGTGTTGGTCGTTTTGCGCAGGGCATGCTGGTGCAGGTTCCGCTTTACATCGACAAGCTCAGTGGCAACGCATCGATCGCGCGCATCCACGAGATCCTGAGCGATCATTTCGCCGGGCAGTCGATCGTTGAGGTTCAGCCACTGGAAGAGAGCGGATCGACGCCGCGCATCGACGCCTCTGAGCTCGCGGGCAGCGATATCATGAAGCTCTATGTCTGCGGCAGCGCAGATGGGCCGCACGTCAACCTGATCGCCCAGTTGGACAATCTCGGCAAGGGCGCGTCTGGAGCAGCAGTCCAAAACATGGATCTGATGCTCGCCAGCTAATGCGGAATCAAGCTGCCTGGGGCACACTGGCTCCGGGCAGCGGATAGCTGCCCAGGAATGCGCGCCAGTGCGCCACCGCAAATCCAAGTACCAGAATGGCCAGGCCCTGGTGAACCAGCGCCCAGAAGACGGGCACCTGAAGCAACAGCGTGATGATCCCGGTGGCCGCCTGCAATGTAACAAGCGCGAACAGCACGACCGAGCGCCGGGCATGAGTGGTGGCCGGTGCCCGTGACAGGCTGATCACCATGTGAATCGCTGCAACCAGCCACAGTGCATACCCGAACATCCGGTGGTCGAATTGCACTGTCTTGGCGTTTTCAAAAACGTTGAGCCAGGCCGGAGACATGGCCATGAGGCCGGTCGGAATTATCGCCCCGTCCATCAGAGGCCAACTGTTATAGGCAAGTCCGGCATCCATGCCCGCAACAAGACCGCCCAGATAAATCTGCACCAGAATCATCAGAACGAGAATGCCGGCGATCTTGCCCGAAGACGGCCCTGGCGCCGGATCGCTGCTGTGGGGTGCCAGCCCGCGCGAGACCCAAACGATCGCCGCAATGATCACAGCGGCCAATGTCAGATGCGTCGCCAGCCGATACTGGCTCACATCGACTCTTTCAACCAAACCTGATGCCACCATCCACCAGCCGATGAACCCCTGCAGCCCGCCGAGCACGAGAATGCCCAAAAGCGGTAGCTTCAGCCTGTCTTCCAGGCGTCCCGTCAGCCAGAAAAAGGCAAGGGGGACGCCAAACAACACCCCTACTCCGCGCGCCAATAGCCGATGCGCCCACTCCCACCAATAGATCACTTTAAATTCCGCCAGGCTCATGCCTTTGTTGATCTGTTGGTATTCGGGAATCTGCCGGTAGAGCTCCAGTTCTTCCTGCCATTCCGCCTCGCTCAGCGGCGGAATGACGCCATGGATCGGTTTCCACTCGGTGATTGAAAGACCAGAATCCGTCAGACGCGTTGCACCACCCACAATGACCAATGCAAAAATTGACAGGCTCACCACAGCTAGCCACGCACGGACCATGCGGCGATTTGCGTCTGCGCTTGAGAAATTGACGGTTTCAGTCATGGTTATGCCCGGATAACAAGGGATTGGGCGTCATTTGGAACAGGCAGACTGAGAACGCAAGGCGCATCTTGTCTCAGCACAGGCTATTCACCGGCAAGAAAACACTTGATCGCGGCAGCGATACCGTTACTTGCAGCAGCAACTGCAAATGAGAAAGCCATGCCCGTCCGCCTCAGAAAACTGATCGGCTCCTTCCTGATCGTTGTGCTCGTCGTCATCTACGCACTCGCGGCGACGACGGTGGCGACATACCGTCTGGCCGAGTCCCCATGGTGGGTCCATCTGCTCTATTTTCTGATCAGTGGCCTGGTCTGGGTCGTCCCGGCAATGTTCATCATACGCTGGATGGAGGGACCCAAACGCAAAAAGACAAACGCTTCCGGTTAGCGTTCCGTTAACCGTGGAGGCACCGATCTCGCTGCCAGCGACAACCTTTCAGGAAAATATTTAGTCAAACACGCCTACTCTGCGGCCGGGACGTGACAAAATCTGTCACAACGGGAACGGAGTTCAGCCGGTTTGAGCGACGGTGTAAAGGACACCCGGTTCACCCTGCAGGCTTACAGGGAAATGGAGCCGCTTGAGACCGCCTGGCGCGCGCTGGAGGCGGCGCCGGAAATCGGCGTCCACCAGACCTATGACTGGTGTCGCATTTGGCTTGCGCACTCCGAACATCCACCGTTGATCATCGTCGCTCGCTTTTCCGACAGCGAGGAACTCGCCTTCATTCTTCCGCTTATGATCGAGAAGCGCGGGCCGATCAGGGTTGCGCGCTATATGAGCGCTCTCTTCAACAACCTCAATTTCGGCCTTTTCTCCATCGAGTTTCTTGCAGTTGCTAGCGTCCCGATCATGCAGCAGATCCAAAGCCAGATCGCCACTTTGCCGCTCGGTGTCGATGCCATTGTCCTCGACCGCCAGCCAGCACATTGGAGGGGCTTCCGGCATCCATTCACCCTCGTGAACCCTATCGAAAACCAGAACCTGACGTTCCAGGTGACCCTGGAGGACGGCATCGACGCGGTTCTGGCTTATGGTAACGCAAAGCGACGTCGAAAAAAGGTGAGAGTCTCGGAGCGTCGCCTCGATGCGCTTGGCGGCTTCGAATATATCCGGGCTGAATCCGCCGACGAAGCGCAACAACTGCTGGATGCGTTCTTCGACCAGAAGAAAGAACGCTTCGGCACGAAAGGCATTCCCGATATTTTTGCGCCGTCCGCCACGAAGGCGTTCCTGCGAAAACTGGCAGCCGAAAGCATTGGTAGCGAGCGCAAGCTGATTGAAATGCACGCGATTCGCCTGGCCGACGGAACCCTGTGTGCCCTGTCAGCCCTTTCCCGCAAGGGTGGCCACGTCATCTGCCAGTTCAGCTCCATCAAACCTGGCAAGACGGAGCGGGCAAGCCCGGGCGAACTGCTGTTTTTCCTGACCATTCGCTCAGCCTGCGAATCCGGTGACGTGATGTTCGATTTCGGGGTCGGTGACGAACAGTTCAAACGGTCCTGGTGCAACCTCGAAACCAAACACTATGACACGACGATTGCGGTCACGCCGCTCGGCCATGCCACAGCGGCAGCGGCAAGGACAGTTGTCATCGCCAAGAGAATGGCGAAATCAAACCCGGTGACATTCCGATTGGCAAAGGCGATGCGGTTTCTTGTCAGGCGTTGAGTCTTAAGCGGCACTGCGTCCGGGCTTGTTCGGCGATTTGCCGGCGCCGGGGCTCATCATCAGCAGGTTGTCGAAACCTTCCGAATAGAAGTCCGTCAGGTATTCGGTGATCAGCTTTTCGTCCGGCTGAACCACCGAGAAGATCATTTCGACGCCATCTTTGTGTCCGAGCAATTGCTTGACGCCATCGCTGTTAGCAGGTCCGCATTCGACAACCACGATGTCATAGACGTCGGCGACCGCTTCGATGACGCCCGGCAATTCCGACGAATGCAGCATTGCCTTGGCTGGATCCGCTGTACCGCGCGGCAGGATGTGGGCATTCGACAGCCGGTCGGCGTGGACGGCATTCGGTGTCGAGCACTCTCCTGCAAGCACATTGGTTATGCCTGGAAGTTCCGACTGCGGTGTCATCATGCGGCTGGGACAGGCCGACCCGGTCATGTCGAGCAACAGGGTTTGCAGTCCTTCATTGGCCAGCATTCGCGCCAGCATGACGGAGGTGGTAGACCCTTTGTCGCCCTCAGGCGACACGACGACGGCGAGCCCGGTTTCCTTGGCAATCAGATGACTGGTAACGGCGCTGACACTGTATTCTGCATCCGGTTCGACAATGATCGCGTCAGTCACTTCAGGAACAACGGCAGCCGGCGCGGTTTCTTCCACAACCGGTGCCGGTTTTTCAGGTGCGCTCGAATCATTGGCGCTGACAAGGCGAGCATGACGCCTTTCGATCAGATTCGCGGCCAGATCTTCCGGCTCTTCGTCCCTCTCCGACGGTTCGTCGACCTCTGGACGTGCACGGCTTTCAGCACGCGACAGGACGTTGTCAAGCCGGGTTTCCAGAGCTTTTCGATCCGCTTCGGGTTCCTCTTCCGGTTCCGGAACGGCCGGTTCGACAACTGCCATCTCCGGTTCCGTCGCAAAGGCGGGCTCGACCGGCTTCAGACCGCTACCGGCGAATAGTTCGCGCAGCATGATGACGATCGACGAAAGCAGAAGCGTGCTCAGCGCGGCGACAATGGCAATCGGAAGGGTCTTCGGGAAATATGGGCTGGCTGGAACAATGGCCGTGGCGATGACACGGGCATCTGCCGGCAGATTGCCGCGATCGGACCTCGAAGCCGCTTCACGGTACCGGCTGAGATAGGCTTCGAGCAGGTCCCGTTGCGCCGTGGCCTCACGCTCCAGAGCCCTCAATTGGACTTCTTCATTGCCGGCCCGGGCGGACGCATCCTTCAAAGCGTTCAGCTGCGTCAGCAACTCATCTTCGCGGATCTGTGCCAGTTCTGCTTCAGCCTCAAGGCCACGCAGTTGTTTCGCGGTTTCAGCCCGGATCTGAGCATCGATGTCGCGCAACTGCGACCGCAGGCCTTTGATTCGCGGATGTCCTTCGAGCAGCGTGACTGAGAGATCGGCAATCGTCGACTGCGTTTCTGCCTGCCGCTCGCGCAGCCTTTGCATCACTTCCGATTCGACGGCATTGACGAATTGACCGGACGTTTCGCCGCGCTCGACAGCGCGTTTGACCACCGCTGCACGCGCCTGAGCGTCGGCCTTCTGGGCTCGGACGCGCGCCAGCTCTGCAGATGCATCCGCCAATTGCTGCGTCACGAGGGTGGCATTTTCGTCGACCAGCAACAGGCCTGATTCGGCTCTGAAGTCGGCAACCTTCTCTTCCGCCAACCGGACCCGGTCCCGCAACTCCTCAATCTCTGGCAGCAGCCATTCCGTCGCATCGGAATTGGTCACCAGCTTCGCGCCGCTCTGCATGGACAAGTAGGTTTCGGCAATGGTGTTGGCGACCTTGGCGGCAAGCTGATTGTCGGTCGACCAGAACTCGACAACGATGACGCGAGAATTGGCCACCTGGTAGACTGTCAAATGCTCCCGGAACGTGTCGATGAGCCGTTCTTCTGGAGCCGCATCTTCCAGGTTCGTCGCCAGGCCGAGGCGAGCCAGGAGTTTGGTCACAATGGACGGATGAGCAGCAGCGTTGAAGTCCGCGGTCTCGGCAAGATTGAGGTCGGCTGCGACAGCTTTGATCAAATCGGTCGAGTTGATAATCTCGACCTGGCTCGCCACACCCCTCTCATCAAGCGTCTGCGCCTGGCCGGTTTCCCGTGACGTGCCTTCGGCGAAAACCGGCTCGCGGCTTTCGATCAGGATGCGTGTTTCACCCAGATAACGCGGCGGAATAGTGCCCGATATGACGAAGGCAGCAACCCCGATAATGAGCACGAGTGAAATGACTGCCAACCGCCGCTCCCACACGGCCGCAAACAGGCGCGCGATATCGATGTCGGCGTCTTGGCCACTGTCATGCCTGGCGGACATTGTCATTCACTCCATCTTCGGTCGCCCGAAAGGTAAATCGACATGGTAACGTAAGGGTTAAGCCGACCTTTACAGATCGTTTACGTCTGTTGCCCGTGCGACGCCCTATCCTTAGAGGCGTCTAGAGCCCCCATTGCAGTGAAGCATCATCGAACTCTGCATAAATTGGCGTCACTTTACCGCCCATTAACCTTAACCGGACGATAAAGAGGCACGTTCAATCGATCAAAGCTGGCAGAGTTTCTACGACCATGGCGATGGCAAAGGTAAATACAACGGCAGCGATTGTCCTGGCCGCTTTGGCTGTTTCGATGGCCGGGTGCTCCGGCTATCGCCCCGCACCGGAAGCGTTCCACAAGGCAGTCATTGAGCCCTATCGCCTCGATTCGGGCGACAACGTGCGCATTACGGTTTTCGAGCAGGCCGAATTGACCAACACCTATGCGGTCGACCAGGCCGGCTTCATCGCGTTTCCGCTGATCGGATCAGTCAGCGCGCGAGGACGCACCGTACAGCAGCTCGAGAAACAGATCGCCGTCAAGCTGCGCAAGGGTTACCTGCGTGATCCTGATGTCTCCATCCAGGTCGATCAGCATCGTTCCTTCTTCATCCTTGGGGAGGTCAACTCCGCAGGCCAATACTCCTACGTACCCGGGATGAACGTTCAAAATGCAATCGCTATTTCCGGTGGGTACACGGCGCGCGCAAATCAGTCGAACGTCGATGTCACGCGCAAGGTCAACGGAGAGGTCATCACGGGACGTGTCACGATTTCCGATCCGATCATGGCAGGCGACACCATATATGTTCGTGAACGCCTGTTCTGATCGAGAGGACCGCGGACGCGATGTCGGTACAAAGACCGTTACGCATCTTGCACTGCTTCCGTTCGCCGGTCGGCGGCATCTTTCGTCACGTTCGCGATTTGGCAGAACAGCATCACCGGGCGGGACACAAGGTCGGAATCATTTGCGACAGCACGACCGGCGGGCAGCATGAAGACAAGTTGTTCGCTGGCATCAAGCCGTATCTCGACCTGGGTCTCACTCGAACACCCATACGGCGGGCCATCGGCCCCGCCGACCTTTTTACAATTCTGAGATGTAGTAGTGAAATCAAGAGTTTGCAGCCGGATATTATACACGGGCATGGCGCCAAAGGCGGTGCGCTTGCGCGTCTGATCGGCTCACGGTTGCGGGTTTCCGGGTCTCGCGTAGCCCGCCTCTATACGCCCCATGGCGGCAGCCTGCACTACAGCAGGTCCAGCCTCACGGGGCGTTTCTATTTTGCGCTGGAACGTCTGTTCGAGCGCCAGACTGACGGCCTCGTCTTCGTCAGCGAATACGAACGCCAAGTCTACTCGGAAAAAATCGGTACTCCTCGTGCGCCGTCTTTTCTGATCTACAATGGATTGGTCGATTCCGAATTTGAGCCGGTGAGCCGGCGAGAGGATGCCGCCGATTTCCTCTATATTGGTATGATGCGGCGCCTGAAAGGCCCGGACATCTTCATCGATGCTTTCCTGAAAGCCGAAAGGCTTGTCGGGCGCCCGTTGTCGGCAGCCATGATCGGCGATGGCGATGAACTGACCGATTATCGCCAGATTGTTCTTCACAGCGGACTGCATGAACGCATCCGGTTTTATCCGGCGATGCCCATCCGGGCGGCTTTCAGCCATGGATCGGTCATGGTCGTGCCGTCACGGGCGGAATCCCTCCCCTATATCGTGCTCGAGGCGCTGGCATCCGGTCTCCCGTTGATTGCATCTCGGGTCGGTGGAATCCCCGAGATTCTCGGCAACGAGAGCGTCGCCATGGTTCCTCCCGACAACGCCGATGCGCTGGCAAACGCGATGGCTTCAGCCGTGTCTGATCCGGCTGAATTGGCCTCGGCCCTGCCCTCGACCCAGACGCTCAAAACAAGATTTTCCGCGACCACAATGGCAAAGCGGATGATCGAAACCTACGAAAACTGCCTCGGCGGCCATGAACCGCTCGGGACTGCGGCGGTCAAACACTATTAAGAGCTTTGTGTTACGGCTTTGGGGAGACCGTGCGGCCTCAGGCCCGCAACGGTCATACCGAAACGCATCACATGGGCTCCAAAGGATCGATGCCGACCGAGAACACCATGCGCCAGCCGGAAGGCAAACCGGAAGCCGACGCCGATATTCCTGACCTCTCGGATCGGTCAGAGGAGAAAGTCAGCCAGTTGGCGCGTCAGGTCGCGGGCCAGCTCGGCGACGACAGCTATTCACCAGCCATCATGACCGGCATGATGCGCCTGTTCGAGGTAACGGGCCTGGCATTGATCGGCATTGCCGCCGCCCTGATCTATGTATTGCCGAGGAGCGGTTTCGCGGCCTACTACCCGATCGCATCGATCGTTGGTGCGTTGCTGGCGGTGTTTCTTCTCCAGGTGAGCGACGCGTATCAACTACAGGCGCTTCGATCTCCCTTCCGCATTTTACCGAAGGTTTTGATCAACTGGGTAATCGCGTTTGCGATGATGGCCGTCGCCGCTTTCTTTCTCAAAATCGGCGCTGACTATTCCAGGGTTTGGTTCGGTTCGTGGTTTCTCGGTGGCGTGGCCTTCCTGATCGTCGCCCGCAATCTCGTTGCGTTTGCACTGCGCCGCTGGGCACGTGACGGGACCATGGAGCGACGCGCAGTCATTGTGGGTGGAGGTCCTGCGGCGGAGCAGCTTATCCGCGCGCTTGAGCAGCAGCCGGACAACGATATCCGCATCTGCGGCATATTCGACGATCGCGGCAATCGCCGCTCACCACCCATCGTCGCCGGATATCCGAAGCTCGGCACGGTGTCGGAGCTGGTCGAGTTCACCCGGTTGGTTCGCATCGACATGCTGATCATCTCACTGCCGATCACTGCGGAGAAGCGGGTTATGGAGATGCTCAAGAAGCTATGGATCCTGCCCGTCGACATTCGGTTGGCGGCTCATTCCAGCGAGTTACGCTTTCGCCCCCGAGCCTATTCCCATATCGGATCGGTCAAGATGCTCGACATCTTCGATCGTCCGATCAATGACTGGGATTCGGTCGCCAAACGGGTCTTCGACATTGTCTTCAGCCTGCTCGGAATTCTCCTTCTGTGGCCCATCATGCTGGCAACAGCGATAGCCATTAAGCTGACTTCGAAAGGACCGGTGCTCTTCATCCAGAAGCGTCACGGTTTCAACAACGAGATCATCAACGTCTACAAGTTTCGCTCCATGTATGCCGATCAGGGCGACCCGACGGCGCGCAATGCGGTCACCAAGAACGATCCACGCGTAACTCCGGTCGGCCGCTTCATCAGACGCACATCGATCGACGAATTGCCGCAGTTTTTCAACTCGCTGAAGGGCGATCTCTCACTGGTGGGTCCGCGCCCGCATGCTGTCCTGGCGCAAACCCAGAATCGGCTTTATTCCGAGGTGGTCGACGGCTACTTCGCTCGCCACAGAGTGAAGCCGGGAATTACCGGCTGGGCTCAGATCAACGGCTGGCGCGGCGAAGTCGACGACGACGAGAAGATCAAGCAGCGCACAGCTTACGACCTCTTCTACATCGAAAACTGGTCGCTGCTGTTCGACCTGAAGATCTTGTTTTTGACGCCGATCCGCCTGCTGAATACCGAAAACGCCTACTAATGGCCGATACCGCCACAGTCCGGACGCCAACCGGGCCGGCGACGCCGGCCATCGGAAAGGTCTGTCTGGCCATCGGTGCCTTCCTTGCCGGCTTCGTCATCAACGAACCGGCACCCTATGAACTCTTCATGGTCGGTCTGATTGCCATCTGGTTCCTGTTCGGTCTGAAGATATCTGCAAACAGCGCCTTTTTGCTTTCGCTGGTAGTATTGATGAGCATCGGCGGTATGCTGTCGCTGACAACCATGGGCGAGCTCGGAACGGATGGCCCTCTCTATATGGCGGTTACCCTGTTTTTGGGCTTGTCCGCGGTGTTTTTCGCCGCCGTCATCGAAGATGATGGTGACCGACTTCCGATCATATTCAAGGCCTACCTGGCAGGTGCCCTTCTCACCGGGCTTATCGGCATCCTGGCCTATTTCGACGCCATTCCGGGATCTGAGAACTACACCCGTTACGGTCGAGCAAAAGGAGCATTTCAGGATCCGAACGTCTTTGGACCTTTTCTGATTCTACCCTGCTGTTTCCTGTTCCATCAGATGATGATCGGCCGGCTGTCCGGCATGGCATGGCGGCTCGCTGCACTGGCAGTCCTCAGCTTCGCGATCTTCCTGTCATTTTCACGGGCCGCCTGGGGCCTCTACGCGCTGTGCATGGCATTGCTGGTGTTTCTGATGCTGTTGAAGGAGCGCTCGCAGCGACTTCGCCTTCGCATATTCCTTGTCGCGCTGTTCGGCTTTGCCACCCTGATTTTGGGATTGGCGGTAGCAGTGCAATTCGATCAGGTGGCGGAGTTGTTCTCGACCAGGGCGCAATTGGTTCAAGAATACGATACGGCTCGATTCGGTCGCTTTGCCCGCTATGGCCTGGGTCTGGATATAGCGATTCAGCGGCCTCTGGGTCTCGGCCCGCTCGGCTTCGGCGCAATCTACGGTGAGGATACGCACAACATCTGGCTGAAGATGCTGCTCGATTACGGCTGGATCGGCTTTTTCGCCTTCATTTCTCTGGTCATATGGACCCTTGCCATCGGTTTTCGTTGCCTGCTGCGCGACCGGCCTTGGCAGCCCTACTTCGTTTGCGCCTACACCGTGTTTGTCGGCCACATCCTCATGGCCACGTTCATCGACATCGACCATTGGCGCCATTTCTACATTCTTTTGGGAATTATCTGGGGCTGCGTCGGCCTCGAACAACGCTACCAGCGCGTAAGATCGGCCACGGCCGCGTAGGGCTGCATCAATTCGCCGGCGCCAGGTGCTCGAAGCGGTCGACATCGAAGACGCCAAAATCGGTTATCTTCAGATGCGGGATCACCGGCAATGTCAGGAAGGCCACCTGAAGGAACGGCTCTTCAAGCACCGTGCCCAGATCCAATGCGGCCTGACGCAACGTCACCAGCTTTTCTCGCACAGTCTCGTAAGGGTCGAGGCTCATGAGTCCGGCGATTGGCAAACTGATTTCTGCCAGGACCTTGCCGTCGGCAACAACGACGAAACCGCCCTCGATCTCGCCAAGTCGATTGGCCGCCATGGCCATGTCCGTTTCGTCCGCACCGACAACACAGATGTTGTGACTGTCGTGCCCCACGGTAGAGGCAATGGCGCCGCGCTGCATTCCGAAGCCCTTGACGAACCCCACACCGACATTGCCATTCCTGCCATGCCGTTCAACCACGGCAACTTTCAGCACGTCTTTTGACAGATCAAGTTGCGGCCGCCCATCGGCAACCGGCAAATCGATCTGCAGATGTTCCGTGATGATTCGACCCGGCACGACGCCAATCACCGAGCTCGAACCGGACCGCGCTGGAGCGCCCAGATCGTTGGCGGAAATTTGTCTTGCCCGCACACTGTTGCGGCCGGTTGGCGGCACGATTCGCCTTTCGCCGAAGCGATCTGCTGTCACCAGCTGACCACCACAGATGACAGATGCGACCCGGCACTCCTCGAAGTTGTCAAGGACGGCGATATCGGCGCGCCAGCCGGGGGCCAGCAGCCCGCGATCTTTCAATCCGAATGCGCGGGCACCGGAAATGCTGGCGGCGCGGTAGATTGCCAACGGCTCGACACCGGCGGCAATCGCCGTACGGATCATGTAGTCGAGATGCCCATGTTCAGCGATATCGAGTGGATTTCGGTCGTCGGTGCACAGCGCGATAAATGGCGAGTAGCGCTCCGTAATGACAGGCATAAGGGCTTCAAGGTCTTTCGAGACTGATCCTTCGCGGATCAGCAGATGCATGCCCTTGGCAAGTTTCTCGCGCGCCTCATCCTCAGTTGTCACCTCGTGATCGGTCTTGATACCGGCAGACAGGTAGCCGTTCAGGTCGAGCCCACGCAATTGCGGCGCATGCCCGTCAATATGCTCGCCATGAAAAGCTTCCAGCTTGGCCATGCAAACGGGATCCTTGGACAGCACGCCCGGATAGTTCATGAATTCGGCGAGCCCAAGGACCTTTGGATGATCACGAAACGGCAACAGCTGGTCGATAGTGAGTTCCGCGCCGCCGGTCTCGAAGGCGGTTGCCGGAACGCAGCTGCTCAATTGCACGCGGATGTCCATCAGCGTGTTTTCCGCACAATCGAGGAAGTAGCGGATACCCTCTGCGCCAATGACATTGCCGATCTCATGCGGATCGCAGATAGCCGTGGTGACGCCGCGCGGCAGCACGCAGCGATCGAATTCATAAGGCGTCACCAGAGACGATTCGATGTGCAGATGTGTGTCGATGAAACCGGGCACCAATGTCTTGCCACTGACATCGATTTCGGTCTTCCCGGTGTATTCGGCACAGGTCCCGACGATCGTATCGCCACAAATGGCGATGTCGGTTTCGATGATTTCACCGCTGACAAGATCGAAGAGCCGTCCGCCCTTGAGCACCAAGTCCGCTGGCTCCTCACCACGTCCCTGATCAATGCGCCGAGTCAGACGTTCGCTCATCAGAATACTCCTTAAACCTAATATACGCTGCGCCTGTGCCAATGCCCTTGGCGGCGTTCATGCAAACCGTGATCTCACTGAGCGGAAAGTCTCTGTCAATACGACCTGGTCTAATAGTCTCTTTCGAAAAAGATCCCGGCCTTTGTTTCCCCATCGGAACCGGCTTCGCCACGCGCCTTGAGGTTATCCGTCAGATCGATATCGATCGTGACCTTGCCCGAGTTTCCGGACAGTCCCTTTTCGACGTTGATATAGGTCCGGTCGTTTAGATAACTGCCAATGCCCAACGACGTGCCGTTGCCGTCCTCGTCCTGAATCAGGTTGATGTCCGCCACCCCGGTCAGACTACGCAACCGACCCAACAGGCCGTCGCCGGAACTGGCGCCGCTCAACTGCGAAATGGCGCTCGCCAACTGAGCGATCTGCAGCGGCGAAAGCTTAGAGAGGTTTCGTCCAAAGAACAGATTGGCCAGGATCTCGTCCTGCGGCATGGTCGGGCTCGACGTAAATGAGATATCCGGCGCTGATGCCGTGCCGCCAATCACGATGGAATAGGACGTTCCGCTGACCGTGGTGGTCGTCTGGAAATCGAGCGATGGATCCATCGGCCCCGCAAAGGTTATGGTCCCGCGATCAAAGTCGAAACGTTTGGTCAGCAGATCGAGCCGGCCACGGATCATGCTGAAGGAGCCGCTGGCGCGCGGGTTGCTGACCGGACCGAAAACTCTCAATGAGCCGCCGAATTCGGAATCGATCCCGCGTCCGCGAAAAAAGATGCGCCGTGGAGCATCAACCGTCAGGTCCAACTGCAGCCCGCCGCCCGATCCGGAGTCTGAACTCTCGGAATTCTGAGGCGCTATTTCCTGTGCCTGTTCGATGATCGCCTTGGATGCATGCTTGTGCTGGACGTCGACAAACGGAATGGACGCGGGGAGCTTTTCCGGAATGGAGAGATCAGTGCGTCGTAAGGATACCGTTCCACCGATCGCACCGGTTCGCAACATCGGACCGCTAACAGTCAGGTCAGCGTCATACTGTGCCGTGATGATTTCGCCATTGGTGTATGTGCCATCGGCCACTGCGATTTTCAGGTCGGCTGGCAGTCCACTCGCGGGATCGAGGTCGATTGATCCGGAAATGGTCAGCCGTCCCTTGGTTCCAACACGCCCCTGCAACTGTGTGATTTGCGCCCGCGTTCCCACAAAATCGATCTGGCCGACAATATCGCGGATCGTCAGTGCAGAGTTCACCTCCACGAATGTTGCGTTTCGCGTTGTCAATTGACCTCTGATCTGGGGCGATTGGCTCGTCCCGGTCACGGTCAAGGCAACCTGCACGCCACCCTCAAGGACAATCCCCGCGCTGGACAACGGTATCGCAGCAAATTCAAATGGCGCACTTCCGTTAACCGTGAGATTGAGCGCCGGCACTCCACTGACATCAACACTGCCTCCGGCCGTCAGATTCATGCCGCCGCCGCTGGCGGTTGCATTTGTTTTCAGCACCATTCCCTGAAATGTGCCTGTCGAGGTAACGGCTATTGGAGGAATCTGCGCCTCTCGAGAAGCCTTCACGGATACATTCTGAAGCCTCAGGTCATAGGATATGAGCGGATTGCCTGTTGTACCGCTGATCTTCGCGGTCGCGTTGGCAGTGCCAACCTGCCCCAATCCACTGGGCGCGACCTGCTCCAGAAGGGCGAGTGGAAAGCCCTGAAGTCGAATGTCGAAATTCAGTTGGTCGGTCAGGCTTCCATCGACGACGATGCGCCCCTGCCCGGCTTGGAGCGTCAGCGTTTCGACTTGCGTCCCCTGTTGAGCCAGCGTGATGGTTGCAGGGGCTGCGAGCTGGATAGGAATAGAAGCGTAGCGGCCACTGGCCCTGTCCAGTTCGATCGTTGTCGTGCCGTGCTGAGAGGACACTTCGCCTGCAACCGATAGTGGCTCGCTTGCCAACGACCCAACTACGGCAAATCGCAGGGCCTGTGGCGTGCCGTTCACCACGGATTTTACATTGCGCAGACTTGTTCCTGAAATCGTGACTGCGTCATTGGTGACAGTGGCCTGGACGTTGAGATCTTGCTGCGGGTCAAGCACAAGCGCCGACACCCTGGTTCCGGATAACTGCACACCGGCGAGTTCGAGCGTCTCTGAAGAAAGGCTGACGTCGATCTTCTGAACGGAATCCTGCTGCGCAAAGGTGACTGTACCGCTCAACGCACCTGAAAGGCCGTCCTGCAAAAGCAGCGGACCAAGTTCAGCCAATGACGTCACGTCAAGATCGAGTGCGCCGACAAGTATCCCGTTCGCGTCGGCTTGAAGCCTGCCGGAGGCGCGCGCACCCGGAGCGGTCAGATCAAGTGTTTCAACCACGGGGCCACCATCCTGGCCCGCCCGGATCCCGGCCGCCACAGCAATAGGCTGCGCTTCATAGCGCCCGGTCAGCTTGATATCGACCGTCGGCCCGGCCGACCCTGCCATTCCGTTCACATCGAACTCCAGATCCTCCAGCGGCTTTTCCAGAATCGTGATGTCATTGCCCTTGGCGCTGACCGAAAACTTCGGCTCTGCGATTGCTCCGGACAGGGCAATCGTTGCATCCAGTGATCCAGTCAATCCGTCGTTCAGGGACTGCAGTGCCGCGAGACCAGCGGTGCCATCGAGTTGCAGCGTTTCGGGCGAAACCTCGCCGCTCAGCGACGCCTGCAAGTTGCCGCTTTCGACGGATACCTCCGACAACTTCAGAACACCATTTTCATCCCGGGCAACCTTACCGGCAATGCGTGTCGCCTGAGGGCCCAGCAATCCATCCCACGGTGCTTCCTGCTGTTCCGCAACAGAAGCATCCAGAACAAGATCGAAGCTGCCAGCTGCCAGATCGACATCCCCGGTCGCTTTTGCCTCGATCTGACCGGCAGAAAGTTGTGATGCATCCAGCGTCAGCGCATTGCCGTCAATGGCCCCACTCAAGGATGCCGAAACGGCACCACCGACCAGTTTGTCCAGATCACCGTTTCCAGTCGAGAAGGACGATGTCTGCAGCGAGACCTCCAACGGGCCTGAGGCGTTCAGAAAATTGATCTGCGATGAGCGTCCCGACAATCGTGCATCCGCCAGAGACCTGGCCCCGTCCGAAAAGGACGCCACCGCCCCGTCAAGCGTCCATTGGGCTTTCTCCAGGCTGCCCTTCATCGTCGTCGTCAGCGTAGTGTAACCGATGTCGAGTTGTGTATCCTCCGCGACATCGAACTGAATTCGGCTGTCGGCCATACCGAATGTCAGATCTGCGGTCAGATCGATCTCATCACTGTCGGGAAGAATATGTCCGCTGGCGTCGAGACTGGTCAGCGCGGATTTGAGAAAGAGTTTGTGGAAGCGGTAAGTGTTTTCGCCGTCCCGCTCGGCTGAAAGCTCGATCTGCGTCTTGCCGGCAAAGAACGGGGTAATCCGTTGCGGTACGAGCGGTCCGAGATTGCCTTCCAACATTGCGTCGACCGATTGCCGCGTATCGCCGAGTGCCAGGCCGACGGAACCCTCGACGGTTCTTTGCCCATCCAGGCTTACGCCCAGCGTAGCCTTCCAGTTTTCGAGCGGCCCTGACCCGTCGACATCGACGGCAAGGGCTGGAAGTCCCTGGATGTCGAGCGCGCGGGCGAGTAGCCCGTCTCCGGGTTCGCGCACTGACACATTCAAGGCCAGTTCGTTGCTGGACGGCGCCACCGTCCATTTCGAAGAAATCTCGCCTGATTTCCCATCGATGCGCACCAGATCCAACACACCGGACAAGTCGACCGGATTTTCGCGCAACTGGACGGAACCGGTCAGTTGCAATTCTGCGGCTTCGCCGAGAACCGGCTCCGACAGCGCGATGGAGCGGACAAAGATGTTGTCGACCCGCGCACGGATCGATGGCAGTCCGCCTGAACTGTTCCCGGATTGCTCGCCGGGGTTCGGTCGTCGAGCAACATCAATTCCGCTCACGGACAACCTGGATGCATCGATTCCACCCGTCAGAAGGGCCGTCCTGGAAAGCTCGACCTCGATCTCACTGACCGTGAGCCAGACACCGTCTGCGTCCGCCACGGTTACCTGATCGAGGGTCAGCGGACCGCTGAGCACGCCGTCAAGTCCACTGATTTCGACGATTGTATCCCCGGAACTCGCCAGACGGTTGACGAGTTGTGTCGTCAGCGAAAGCCCCGGTCCGGTCGCCAGCAGAAAAAGGACGGCCAACACCGGAACGAGCGCGATGACAAAAATCGATATCAGGACGCGGCGAAGGCGTTTCATCCTCATTCCCTGTCAGGGATTCGCTCTTCAATATAGCGTATTTAGGCGGCGGCGTATCCAGTTAAAGCGGATCGCCCGTCAGTGGGCTCAAAACGCCTGCCCCAGTCCAAGGTAGAAACCGACCGGCGGCTCGCCGGATATCTGGTCCAGTGGCACAGCGACATCGAAACGAATGGGCCCGACCGGGGTCAGATAGCGAATGCCGGCACCGACGCCGGTGTACCAGCTGCCACCCTTGCCGGGCGTCGCCGATTCAAAGGCGCCGCCCGTGTCGATGAAAGTGGCCAGTCCGATGTTTTCGGTGACATTGAAGCGTGCCTCCAGGGACGCCTCGATGAAGGACAGACCACCTGTTGGCTGGCCGCCGCTGCGGGGCCCAGCCATCTGGTACTGATAACCGCGGATCGATCCGCCGCCGCCCGCATAAAACCGCCGGTCAGCGGGGATGCTGGACAGGCTCGACCCGACAATCGAGCCGGCTGCAACACGCCCGGCCAGAATAAACGTGCGCGCCTCATTCACCGCACGGTAGGCACTGAAGGATCCTTGGGTTTTGAAGAATGTGTTGGCGTTTTGAAAATCGTGGGACGGTTCACCCGACAGCAACACCCTGAAGCCCCTGGTCGGGTTCAGGCGGTTGTCGCGTGTATCCCAGACCAATTGGGTTGGGAGCGAGAGGATCGAAGCGCGACTTGGACCAAATGCGTTGGTGTAGTCGGCATATTCGTATTTCAGATCGATTTCGCCGGACAGATTTTCACTGAAATCATGTTCGAAGCCGACGCTGCCCCCAACCGACTGTTTGTTATAGGCATCCGTATCCTGCAGCTGCGCTTCGACTTTCGCCCGGAATGTGGTGAATGGAGTTCCGACACCAGGCTTTTTGAATGTGGCCGCAACGTTGTAATCCAGCCCGGTCGAGAAATTCGACCGGCCAATCCCGGTGACGCCGCCCTCGATCCGGAAGCTCTCGGCCCGACCGAACAGATTGCGGTGGGTCCAGAAGCCCTCCAGTCCCAAACCGTCGGTTGTTGCGGCGGTTACGCCGACGCCGACGGTCTTGCTCTTGCGTTCACTCACGGTAATGGTGATCGGCACAGCACCGTCGGCCGTAGGAGTGTCGCCCTCTTCAATAATAACGCTGTCGAAGACGCCGAGGCCGCGCAATCGAACGCCGGCATCCGCCAGCACTTTGGGACTGAAAGTTGCGCCTCGGGGAATGACAGCCTGGCGAATGATGAACTGCGGATCAACCTCGACGGCACCTACGACGGTCACTTCACCGAACACCGCCTTCGGCCCGGGGTCGAGCCGCATTTTAACCTCAAGCGTGTCGGCATCGTGATCCGCAGTCAGCGAACTCTCGGTAACCTTTGCGAAGGCATAACCTTCGTTACGCCACGCAGCCACGAGTTCTCGCCCGGCTTCGACAACCCTCTCTGATTTCGCCTCGGCTCCGGTCACGACTCCATATTGCGACAGATCGATCGGTTCGCCGGACACTGTCGCCGCATCGGGCTGGGCGAAGGTGAACACGGGCCCCGTCATGATGTGGATGACGACATGTGCCTTGCCGGCGCGGTCGAGCACCGTGTCGATGGGTATCTGCTCGAAAGGTCGCCCGTTTATCGCGATTGTCACGGTGCCGCCATAGCGCGCCTGCGCGTAAAGTGCCGCAACCAGCCTGCGTTTGTCGTTGCGCGCCCTGCTGAGTAAGCCGACGGACCCGGATGTCGGCTTGCTCTCTTCGCCCACCAGGAGCGATACCGACTCAAGTGTCTCCTTCAACTCGGGATCGTCGACGTTGAAGGAGACATCATAGTAGACCGGATCGACGACATCCTCGGCCGCCTCCGGTTCGGGCTCGTCCTTCTTGCCCCAGAGGTGAATTCCGAAAATCTCGAAAGCCGCAGCCGGATTCGCTGGCAACGTCAAAGCAAGAGCCGCTGCGACCAATGTCGCCGCCCCCGCTTTGCCAGCCCTGTTTCCGAAGCTGCTCATCCCAAACGACGCAGTACCCGGCTCACAACCAGGAGCAAACCACTGCTCCCGACGTGACACTCTCGCGACAAGAAGCTCGAGATGCCGGTCTACAATGCCCTTCCCTAGCATCCACAACGTGCGATCCGCCCAACGAAAGGCGGCCCTCACGATCATCCTTAGCCCGGAAACGGCCGTTCGGCCAATACCCCGGAACGCTGTACAAATCCGGTTGCGGGCACTGGTTCGCCCACAACATCATGCAATCAGACCGACATTAGCAGACTATTCGTCACCAAATCCTAACCAATACCGGTAGCGCCCTGTTAACCAGGCAGGTTGGCGACTTTGGTTACTGCGTTAGTTGGTCAGTCGAAGACGTGGCCATGTTTGTAGCGCTCGTCCTTGCCGGCCGCTTCGGTCAAAGCTGCGACATTGGACTTGGTGAAGAACCCGTCGAAATGCTTGCAGCGCTCAATATACTCGGTGATCAGCAGCGTATGCGGGGAGTGCTTCGAGAAGATTTGTTTGAGGTCCGGCGAATCCTTGCACTCGCCTACCACGTGAGCCAGGAACGGCACGCCCTGTTGGTGCAGAATGCCGACGACATAGTCGACGTTCTTCTGGCCGCTTGCGTGATCGCCATCCAGAACCTCGACCGCCATGTGATGAAGCCGCCGGCCGAAATTGCGGACAAAATCCTCCGTCGGCATCGGCAGGCCCTCGAACGAGTTGACGAAGGACGGCGTGTTATTGGCGGTAAACACCTTGGCGGGCGATTTCTTGTCATCGTCGACGCTCGGACAGCGAGTCACATTTGTCGAAGAGTTCATTTCGCTGATGTTGTAGGCGCCCCAGAAATAGTACGGGACCATGGTCAGGAACTCTAGGATTGCGTCCTCCCGTTCACCAGCCAGAATCCGGGTCGCGAAATGATCATAACCCAGCATCAGATCCATCAGGCCGTGCTGCTCTGAAAACCCGACCGCTTCCTCAAGTTCCCGCTTCTCGTCAGCTGTCAGGTCAAAGGCCTCTCCCAGGCCCAGCGACTGCGGGTCAGTAAAATCACCACCTGAATATCCAACCCGGTTCCCGGTGAAATCGGACACCGTCGAAAACAGCATGTTATCTCGGGTGAAGAACGGGTTTTCCGTGTCTCCCTTGTACTCGAAGCGAATGAACTGGGATTCAAGCGCCTCCCGTAGCTTTTTCAGGTCGCTGCAACCGAAAATTTCGCCTACGTAGCGGGTGTTGGGCTTGGTCCGGGCCAACGGATAAAGGGCGTTGAGACGCCTAATGTAGTCTTCGTAGGAATCCGAATTCGGCTCCATCAAAATGACGGCGGGATAATCCGGCTTGTTGGTCAGGACGTAGTGCTTGTGGGTGTCGCCGCGGTAGCTCGAATGGTGTCTGTAGGGCGTCATGCGGTGGAGTTCCGCCATGGTCGAAACCGCATCACCTGGCTCAACCTGAATAACGGTCGCCCGCATCGGGCCGACCAGATCCTCCACTCCGCTCTGATGTCGGCGCTCGTATATCTTGCCGCGGTATTCGTCGAAAAAGGCCGAATTCTTCTTGTCGCCCTTGGGAACGTAGCCGGCATAGTCGAACGTCATCTGCTTCATTCCTCCTGATCCGGATCCGGTAATTTCAAGTGGTCCCGATCGCGGCTCAGCCGTTCCGGACACCATCAGTCATCAGCGATACCATGCTTACGTTGCGCAACACTACCCAATCCTTAAAGCTGCAATGATTTGGGTTGGATGCCTCATCTTGACGAGAGTGCGGCAACAGGGCAAATCGACTAGCCGATAAAGGATAAAACTGATCAAAGGTGCGCCGGATGCCCTCCTCCTCGTATGACAATGACAATGTCTTCGCCAAAATCTTGCGCGGTGAAATGCCGTGTCACAAGATATATGAGGATAACGATACGTTTGCCTTCATGGACATCATGCCGCGCGGAGACGGCCATTGCCTGGTGATACCCAAACGTCCGGCCCGCAACATCCTGGATGTTTCGCCCGAAGACCTCGCAAGCGTGATGGCGACCGTCCAGAAAGTATCGGCGGCGGCCATCGAAGCCTTCGGCGCCGATGGCCTCACCATCCGGCAATTCAATGAACAGGCCGGCGGGCAGGTCGTTTTCCACCTGCACGTTCACATCATTCCCCGCTTTGAAGGCGTTAAACTGCGGCCACATACGGGCGAAATGGAGAACCAGGAAATCCTCAAGCAAAACGCCGAAAAACTCATTCAAGCGATTGCAAATTAGTCAGAATTCCAAGTTTCGAGTCAGAACCGTAACTGCAAGCGAGCTTCTCCGGCGATTACCTGACTGCTGTCGGAGATCGCCCCCTTGGCCTTGATGCCCAGGGTCATGTCGTCACTAACATTGAAATTGGCTCCAGCTTCGAATTCGCCGATGAGTCGGTCCTGGGCCAGGACCGTTGAAAATCCGGGCGGCGAGACACCGAGATCCGCAAAACCCGAAGCGATTGCTATATCCGGATCGGTCAGAAATGCCGTCAAGCCGCCACGGATATAGGCATTGGCGTCCATGCCGTTCACCTGAAAAGTCGTGCCGACTTCAAGCGCCGGTCGAACGGCGACATTGGCCTGGGACAGGCCTGCAATTCTCTGGTCCAGGAGTCCGACACCCGACTCCGTGTATGCGTTCTGCCAGGTGTTGATAGCAAACAGAGCGACACCCGGTTTGGCATAGACCCTATCGTTACCAAACAAGGCAGTCGCCCTCACCTCGCCGGCTACATAGTGCCCCTGCGGGTTTCCTTCGGCTGAATACCAAGCGTTGCCAGCTCTGTAGTTGCGGGTCGTATCATAATCGTAGAACCCGCCTCCTGCCGTCGCCGACAGCGTGAAACGTCCGATTTCTTTCTTGATCGCTGCACCAGCCCCAAGCTGATAGCCGTTTTGATCAAAATTATCGCCATTGACCCAAACCCATGAGCCCTGCGCCGCTATCTCGAGGAACAGGTCCTGCCCGATCTCCCGCTGCGCGCCGGTCGCAAGGCCAGAGCTCGACTGGTCATAGTTGACGGTCGATCCGGTTCGGTCCTGATTGAGATAGGAGCCGATGCCCAACATCCATGCGCATTCCTGCTGCCGATAGAAATCTGCAGTGGGCACACGTCCGATCTGCGGACAACTCTGCAGCATGTCATGAAGTCCGAGCGCGCTCCGCGTCGCTCCGACAAAGCCGATGGCGGCCTCATCGAGGACATGTTCATTGTGCCGCGCTTCAAGTACCTCTGCACTTCGTTCGTTGAGAAGACCGTTGACGTATTCGTTAAACGCGGTTTGCTCCTCGGAGCCTTCGACCAGGTTGTCTTGAGTAAAGGCAACCGTGTCCACCAGTTGCGCGCCGTATGTGGAGGCCGTCTCACTCAGTTCCAGATCTGAGTCGGAACCGCTCAAATCCACCGCGTACTCTAGATAGAGGACGTCGCCACTGGTTTTCAGCGAATATTTGACGGTCGTACTGTCAGTGGCGGTCAGGCTTGTCGTGTCCAGCGATGAAAGGCTGCTGCCGCTAAGGATTTCTATGCTGCCGGAGTCGCTAGACCCGGCTGAATTCGTCCCGACTGCGTTCGGTGTTACCGCACCCGCCAGCGTCACTTCGGCGCTGTTCTGAACGGTCACCAGATCCCCGGTGGAATCATTCGCATCCGAGCTCAACGTCACATCGACCCAATAGACCCCTGTGTCCGTTTGCTCGATGACACCGGCTGTCAACTCGGTAGTGCCGATCGACCCTTCACCGTCCGGCGACATCGTCCCGGCATTGCTGAAGGTGGTCGTGGATGCGTCCTGTATGTTGACCGACGTCCCCATGTTGAAGGTGCCGCCATCATAAGTGGTCAGTGTCGATTCCGTCCCTTCGGTGAAAACCGTGCCGGTAAGCACCCCGTAATTGTCGATGATCATGGCCTTGCTGGCCCTGATCACGTGGCTTGCATTGTCCGAGGTGTTTTCGATTGTGCCGTTATTGGTGATCGTGTTGCAGTTCGTGGTGCTCTTGCAATTCACACCAAAGACAACGCCGATCGTGTTGTACCCGTCACCACCACCGCTGGAGACTGTGGCACCCTCATCGACGGTTATGCTGATAACACCGTTTGTGCTCTCCGCCTCCGTATGGGCGAGAATGGCCCGGCCATTGGTTCCGCTTGCCGTGATGTCGCCGCCGACTTCGATCGTGATCGAACCTGCTTCGTCGCCTGACGTACTGCCGCCCACACTCTGTGCGAAGATACCGGTCGAGTAATCCCCGGTCACCGTAATGGAACCGCCTGTTGTGATTGCTACGTCACCACCATTTCCATCGTCACCGGCACTGCCGAGAGCACCGGATCCACCACCCTGCAGCGAGAGCATTCCTTCCCCACCGCCGCCACCGCCCACCGACTGAGCGAAAATACCGTGCGCGTAGGATCCACTCGTTTCAATCGCGCCACCCGTCGTAGTGATGGTGACATCGCCACCATCACCGCCGGTTCCCGATACGGCATCACCGATAACCCCGGTGCCGAAGACCAGATCGTCGAAGGCCGCACCCAACGACACTTCGACGTCACCGGCAGCGCCGCCACCTCCGCCAACCGACTGGGCAAAGATACCCATTGCCCGATCTCCACCAGTCGTAAGGGTGGCGATTAGCGTAACCTCAACTGTTCCACCATCGCCGCCGCCACTGCCGCGTCCGCCGGCCGTATAGCCGGTCCCCAACCCTTGCGAACCGTCGCCGCCGGAACCGCCGCCACCGCCGACCGACTGCGCGAAGATTGCGGTTGCATCATTCCCGGTGGTTTCGATCGCACTGTAGCTGAACACACTAACGCTCGACCCGGCACCTGCGGCACCGCCCGCGCCACCGATATCGATAGAAAAGTTCTGGTAGAGACTGGAGAGATCGCTCAGGCTGTCATCAATCGATTGAGCCGCTGAAATGAAACTGGCGATGTTGGCAACGTCTGCGGCCCATCCCTTGAGATCGGGAGACCCGTCACCGCCATTGCCGCCGCCTCCACCCACCGATTGGGCGAAAATCCCGTAGGATGCGATGCCGGATGTGGTGAGTTCGTTCCAGTTCTCTACGGTGACTTCTTCCCCGTCACCGGCGGAGCCACCTGAACCACCCAGCGTAAAGGAGAACGACCAGGAATCGGAAGAAGAGTCCTCGGATTCCTGGGCATACCCGACGGAGATCCCGCCGGCGCTGCCGCCATCTCCCCCGCCACCGCCGACGCTTTGCGCATAAATCGCTCGGGATGTGTCGTCGCCAGTGGAAATCGGGGCAAAGTTCGAAACGGAAACCTGACCGGCATTCTGGCCGCTGCCGCCCTTGCCGCCAACTTCGGAGCTGATGGAACCCGCGAAACTATCGGATGAGGTCGAGGTGAAGTTGGCGAAGACATTGACGGCCATGCCCCCGGCTCCGCCATTGCCGCCAATTGATTGTGCATAGATGCCGTTTGCAGCACCGCCCGTTGTTCCAATGGTGGAAAAGTTCTCGACCGTGACATCGCCCGCCTGCCCGCCGTCGCCGCCATCGCCACCGACGGTATAGGCTACCTGCATTTCGTCGGATTCGCTGGCATTGAGCATAGCGGCATAACTGGCGCCTCCGACACCGCCGGTTCCACCGATGCTCTGGGCCAGAATTCCGTTCGCATAGTCGCCACTGGTGGTCAGCGTATCCGAGTTGGAAACCGAAACGCCGCCGCTGGAGCCGCCTCCACCGCCATCGCCACCGATATCAACGGTCATACCAAACGATCCGTCGGTCGAAGCGGTGGCAACACCCGATATGACGGAGCCGCCAGCTCCGCCGGCGCCGCCGATGGACTGCGCAACGATGGCGCTTGATCCAAATCCGCCGGTCACAATCGATTTCTTGTTGTCGACAGAGGTCAAAGCAGAACTGCCACCGTCACCGCCGTTGCCACCGAGGTTTAGGCTGACGGAACCGGCAACCTCTCCGATACTGGCGTCGATGTTCATGACCTGACCGCCTGTGCCACCAGCGCCACCGATACTCTGTGCGGATATCCCGTATGCGTACACACCGCTGGTTTGCAGGGCAGCGCTGTTGTTGACCTGGACTTCGCCACCGGTACCGCCAACGCCACCCACTCCACCAACGGACATCGATACGTTGCTCATGCTGAGCGTGCCGCTATAGCTGGATCCTCCCGTGCCACCGCCGCCGCCGATCGACTGAGCCATGATCGCTGTGGCGTTGTTGCCGGTCGTCGTGACACTATGGTCGGTGTTGACGATGACCTGACCTGCCGAAACCCCGTCACCGCCTGTTCCGCCCATCGTCATGGAGGCCGAATCCGTGCTGAGGGCGGTCACTGAAATGACCGAGCCGGCATTGCCGCCGGTGCCGGCTATGCTTTGCGCCAATATCCCGTAGGCGTTCTCGCCTTTTGACGACAGCACACCACTGGAATTGACTCCGACATTGCCAGCGGTTCCGCTGGCGCCACCAGACGAGCCGATCGTCATTGTTGCGCTGTCTGCCGAGCCGCCGCTACCGGTAATCGTGGTGCCGCCATTGCCGCCGTTGCCGCCGATCGACTGGGCAACGACAACACCGGCATTGGCACCTTCGGTGCTGACTTCCACACCACTTTCGATTTTGATGAACGTGTAACCGCCGTTGCCGCCCGCTCCCCCCGTCGCACCAATGGCAACGGCCAACGACAAGTCGCTCATAGCGTCGAATGAGCCCGTGGTGCTCGACTTACCGCCGCCGCCGCCGATGGATTGGGCCAGGACAGCGATCGAGTTCGATCCCTGCGTCGATACCGTGTTGGAGACGCCGATATTGGCTTCGGCACCATCGCCGCCCGCGCTACCGTCGGTGCCTAGTGCCAGCGCCAGGCCTCCATCGGTTGCGCCACTGGCGCTGAACACCGAACCGGCGTTACCACCACCGCCACCGATCGACTGGGCGACAATCCCGTCCGCTTCGTCGCCGGTTGTCTGGACCGTGCTGTTCGAGGAAACCTTCGCCTCCTGGGCGCTGCCGGCCGCGCCACCAGAACCGCCAACCGCAAGTGCCAATCCGACACCATCGAGATCAGCACCAGCGGCGATTGAACTTCCCGAGGCGCCACCCCCACCGCCGATGCTCTGAGCCAGGATGCCGGTCGCATGGTCACCTGACGTCGTCACCGATCCGATCGATGTCACCGTGGCCGTTCCAGCGTTCGCACCGCTGCCGCCGCCGTCGGACATACCAAGCGAGACGTCTACGCCGATGCCGGCACTCAGCGACAAGTCGCTGCCGCCTCGACCGCCGCCACCACCAATAGACTGGGCGGCGATGCCGACAGACCGATCGCCCTGGGTCTTGATCGTTACGCTGCCTTGATCCGTGTAGGTGACATTGTCAGCGCTGCCGCCGTCACCGCCCTGGCCACCATAGGCTTCCGAGTACTCGACGCCGACCGCCACGGCATTGGAGCCCTTCCCGCCTCCACCGCCGATCGACTGAAGCAGGACGGCATCGGAATCATCTGCGGTGGTGGAAATCGTGCCGCTCGTGCCACTTGTTGTGACCGTCACCGTACTGCCGGCACCCCCACTCCCGCCACTTCCGCCAATGGCTGCAACACCGGAGGTGGACTTTGTGTTCCCACCGCCCCCACCGATGCTGGCTGCATAGAGAGCCTCCGAATACTGACCTGTTGTGGCGAGCTTCCCATCATCAAGCGTGACTTGCACAACGCCACCCTTGCCACCGGTGCCACCACTGCCTCCAAGCGAAACCACGGCGGCCTGTGAGCCTCCTGCACCACCACCGCCGCCAATACTGGTCGCCGATATAGCTGGAGACACTGTTCCGCCGGTTTGAAGGGTCGATTCCGTCACACTGACGGTCACCATGTCCGCATCACCGCCGGCGTTGCCGTTGCCGCCCAGACTGGTGAATCCGTCCGACGAACTGGACCCCTTACCACCACCGCCGCCAACGCTCTGGGCATCGATGGCCGCTGAGGTATCGTTTGTCGTCGTGATCGTACTTCCGGAGTTAACCGTTACGCCCACTGTACCGGCATTGCCGCCGCTCTCGCCGCTGGCGCCGAATGTATAAAGCCCTGAGGCATCGCCGCCATCGCCGGCAAATCCACCGACGCTCTGCGCCAGAATGCCGTTCGTCTCCGCTCCACTGGTCGTGATGGTGCCGGTAAACGTAACGCTGGTATTACCGCCCGGACCCGGCCCGGCTGCCGCACCGCCACTCGCATTGCCGATATCGGACGATCCAGATCCGCCGTTGCCACCCTCTCCGCCATAGCTTTGCGCCAGGATACCCTGCGCCTGATCACCAGTGGTCTTTATGTTCGCATCGAGTTCAACGGTCACCGACCCGCCGGTGCCACCTTGGCCCCCATTGCCCCCATGGCTGTTGGTGGCGATCTCGCTGGCACCGTCCCGGCCATCATGACCGTCGCCTCCCAAACTCTGGGCAAGAACCCCGTGGCCGTTGGTCTCTGTCGTCGTGATGGTACTGGTGCCGCTGGTCGCTGTAACTGTAACGGTTCCGCCGTCCCCACCAGAACCGCCGTCCCCGGCATGGCTGGCATTGGCGTCATCATCGACCTTGCCTTCGCCCCCACCACCACCTTCGCCGCCCTGGCTAGAGACAAAGATGCCGTAAGTGCTCTCGTCATCGACCAAAATCGATGCACTGCCTGAAAACATGATGGTTACATCACCACCGGCTCCACCCGTTCCGCCATCGCCTCCGTATGCCGTGGCGTCGGTGCTACCTTCACCGCCATCTCCACCGACGCCGCCCTGGCTCAACAGCGAAATCCCGATGTCAGTGGCCTGCACATCCGTTGATGAATCAACCTCTACGGTTGAACCGGCACCACCCGTGGCACCATCACCGCCGTGCGCATTAAAAATGTCGGAGGAGCCCTTTCCCCCGTTTCCACCAGCGCCTCCAACACTTTCTGCTGTAATTCCGACGCCACTGGATTGCAGCGCCGTCGATCCGCTCATGGTTACGGTTGCGGTACCACCGGCTCCGCCAGTCTTTCCATTGTCTGCATGGGCCGAATCGACATCATCGGTTTTGTCGCTCCCCTTTTTGCCGGCGGTGCCAAAAGTGGACACTTCAATACCAATGTTGGTGCCGTCGATGCCGTAACCATCGTCAAAGGTCCCTTGAACCTTCAAGTCATTGCCCGGGTCGCCGTCATCGTCACCGGCGTCTACAATCGATACTGCCGTGTCCCCCTCGATGTCGGCTGTCAGATCCTGAATAACGATCGTGGTAACGCTGGAACCGTCGACGATGGAGATCACACCCGGGTCGCCTTCACACGTCTCCGTTCCCGACGATGTCGTGCAGGAGGCCTGCGCCGAGTGGCCGGTCGACATAACTAGGACGCCAGCCGCCATTATCGTGGAGCTCAAGAGTTTTGCGTGGTTCAGACCAACGCTGGCGCAGGGTTGTCGCTTTCGACGCCGCATTTGGGGATTCAGCCATCTGAACGTGTGGTTGCGAACTCATGCGAGCGGCAATGTCTCAGGTGGGGCAATGGTGTTTCCCGTTCCTCGTAAAGTCTCTGACAGAAGTAAAGCCAAACGCATCTAAAGGCATAGTATCGCCATATCCCGATTCGGAAAGTCGGAAGTCCAAAAAAATTACCGAAATGGTTGGCTGGGGTTGTTGCTTGGGTTAAGGAACAGTCTTCATAATAAAATTGCCCGCGCAACAGATCGCGCAGGCAATAGCTGTTCGTACCCGCTAATCAGCTTGCGATGTAAGCCTTGATTTCCTCGGCTTCACGCTCGACCTGCTCGATGCGAGCCCGTACCACGTCACCGATTGAAATCATGCCACCAATCTTACCGTCAACTTCAACAGGTAAATGACGGAACCGACCTTCTGTCATCATTTCCATGAGTTGGTTCACTGAGTGATTTTCGTCGCAGACCTTGACGTCAGATGTCATCACGGAGGTGACAGAATCTTCCAGAACATGAGGGCCTTTCTCGGCGATTGCCCGAACGATGTCGCGTTCAGAGAGGATCCCGCAAATATGCTCCTGCGCATCCACCACCACCACCGCACCAATCTTGTGCCTGGAGAGTTCCTTTCCGGCATCTCCCACAGAAATATCACGCGATACGGTGACGACGTCGCGCCCCTTCTCTTCCAAAATTGCCTTGACTGTCATACCGGCCTCCTTTCGCTGGAGCTCCCCTGCCGGTCGCCGACCACCGGCTAGCGATGCTCTTCGGCACCATCGTGCGCGCAGTGCATTCGAAATGCAAGCGTTGCGCGTTTTTCGCGCACACGCAACACGTTACAGCTTTTGCACGGTCGGCGAGCGGTCGAACAGGGCAAATCCCAAAAAGCCGAACAGAAAACCGCCGACATGGGCTTCCCAGGCGATCCGCGCGCCATCCGCCACTCCCGGCGAAATGCCGAATGCCGCAAGAGCATTGATGCCAAACCAGATGGCGACGTAGATCAGTACGGTACGATTGTTCAACGCCTGGGAGACCGTGACACGTGGCAGCAAATGCGCTCTGGTGCGATTGAAACCGCCTTCGCTGGGAAAGGCAAATCGGGCGGCCGCCCCCATCAGACCGGAGACGACGCCGGACGCCCCGACCATGGGTACATTGCTCAGCGGATGAAACGGCCAATAGAATGCGGCAGCAACAATCGCCGACAGAATCCAGAAAACCAAGAAGCGTCGAATGCCGATACGTCGTGCCACGACGGCACCAAAGGCCATGAGCCAAACCGAGTTGACGATCAGATGGGTGAAATCGGCGTGCAGCAGGGAGTAGCTGATGGGCGTCCAGATCCACGCAAGACTCTGATCGGCGAACGCGACCGAATAGCGCAACGGAATGAAACCGCCTTGGAAGATCAGCCAGACCGTCTGCTGCGGTGTCAACAGCGTTTCGCGCAGAATCTGCAGCAGCCACATGATTGCCAGAACGACAGTCACGATGGCGGGCAGGTTGAACATCGGTTGCGGCCGCTGTGGTCCGCGCCCGAACCCGCCGGGCGGCGGGTCGTCGTTTTGTCTGAGCGGTTGATTCATGACTCGTCCATTGACCAGACGCCTGTGTAACACTTTCGCGTCAACAATCGACACACATTCGGGCAAAAAAGAAGCCGCTTGGCAAACCTGCCAAGCGGCCTGGCCGAGCCCCACCCCGGTTCCAAATCTGTGCTGAAGTCGGGCAAGAAACAGTCCGATCTTCTGTCTTCGGGAAAATGGCACAGTCGAATTGCGGCGGCAACGTAAAGCACTTGTTAACCTTAATCCGCACGGTTCGCGCCAATTGTCGGACCGAAGTTTGACGAACCTTAATCATATCACCAAATGGGCATCGGTTTCCCGCCGGTTAATCGCCCAATCGATTACCGCTTGTTAACCGACACGACCTATTGTGAACCCGGTCGAAATCGCTGGAATAAAACGAGCCATGAACACCGCCAAGGACTCGGCACCACATCTTCGGGAAGAATCGTCGGACGACGCCACGTTCCAGAACGTGGTGGTGGACCTGCACGGTCGCCTTATGTGCGCCGACTTCAACGAGTATGAATGTGTGGCAGTCGAAATGTCACCCGGCGAAGTTCAGTTCAAGTGCGGAGCACTGCCTCGCCTCAAGGAACGCATTGTTTCCTACATCGATCACATCGGCCGTATCGAAGGCAAGGTAAAGAAGCTCAACGGCAACGGGTTTGTCATTTCCGTCAACGCGACGGAGCGCAAACGGCAGAAGCTGGCTGCGCAGCTGACCTGGTTCGCCAACAAGAACGAACTGGGACTGCCGGAAGACCGCCGACATGAGCGTATCGTTCCGCGCAACCCGAACGGCGAAATCCGGTTGGCCGACGGCGACACCTATCCATGCCGCATCGTCGACCTCTCCATGTCCGGTGCTGCGCTTGAACTCGATGCGCGTCCGGATCTTGGTTCGCAGGTCGTGCTGGGCAGCATGCGAGCCCGTGTCGTCCGCCACTTCGACGACGGCATCGCGATTGAATTCGCGACGATCCAGCCGCCTGAATCGCTTGAGAACTACATCTAAACAAATCGCCAACTGATTGTTTTTAAACTGCAATCTATCTATCGAGTGAAGCGGCCGCTTGTTCGATGGCGGCCTCAGCCACCTGAAAATCCTCTTCGGTCAGAGCCAAACACGGATAGACCTTTCCGGGTGCCTTGAACACCTGGTGTCGGCGCAGTGTGGCGTTGAATGTCGCGTTACGGGTTGCGTCGGCCCGCAGGACGTCCCGGTAACTTTCAACATCATCGCCGGTAAAGACCACGTCGAACATCGCCTGATGGCCGACGATCCGATGGGGATGGCCGGCATCGCTCAGGCGTTTCGTCAGCGTATCCATGAGCCTTTGGCCAAAAGCGTGCAGTGTCTCGTACTGGCCGGGCCGTCGAAGTATTTCCATGGTCTTGAGCCCGGCCGCCGCGGCGAGAGGATTGCCTGAAAGTGTGCCGATCTGCATCAACGATCTTTCCCGGCCGACTTTGCCCGGGTCGAAATGAGCCATGATATCCGCACGGCCGGCAACCGCGGCCAACGGCAGGCCACCGCCGATAACCTTGCCAAGCGAGCACAAATCCGGTGTGACGCCATAGAGCTCCTGAGCGCCGCCATAGGCGAAACGGAAGCCGGTCACCACCTCATCGAAGATCAGCAGAACGTCGTGACGGCTGCAGGCCTCGCGCAGCGCTTCGAGAAAGCCGGGCTTCGGTGGCACAATGCGTTGCAGGGGCTCGACGATCACCGCGGCCAGTACATCGGCATTCTCGGCAATCAGCGAAACCGCAAAATCAATATCGTTGAAGGGTGCGACCAACATGTCATCGAGTATTGATTGCGGAATGCCAGCAGAATCTGGCACGGCCTTGGGGAAATCGACCAGTTTTGTCGGTGCAAGGCTCATCTGCGCTTCCGCAGACATGCCATGATAACCACCTTCGAATTTCATGATCTTGTCGCGCCCGGTAAACGCCCGCGCCAGACGCATGGCATACATGTCCGCCTCGCCGCCTGTACTGACAAAACGCACCTGGTCGGCACAGGGCACTGCCCGGCAAATCTCCTCGGCCAATTCGATCCCGGAACTGTTGTTGGCGAAAAACGTCATGCCTTTCGAAAGTTGCCGTTCCACGGCTTCGATCACTTCCGGATGTCCGTGACCCAGGATCATAGGGCCCGAACCGATCAGGAAATCGACATATTCACCGCCGTCCTCGTCCCAAACCCGAGCGCCCCTGCCCTCGCGAATGACGATATTCGGATCGAAATTGCCGAAGCCGCCCTCCGGCAAAACCGCCCTCGCCCGAGTGAGCCATTCGTCTTGCATCATCATTATCCTTCAATCGAGGACGGCCAGAGACCGACCGAGTTGTTCCGGGTCAGGAGAGATACCGAGACCCGGTCCCTCCGGAGGAGCGATCCACCCGTCCTCACGTGTCGGGCCGTTTTCGTCAAGCCGCGGGGCAACGTAACCGGATAGATCGCAGACATTCAGGAGCGCCGATGGGTCCGTCGCCGCGGCCAGATGCAACGACGCCGCGGTCACGATATCCGATCCCCAGGTGTCTTCGATACACATGCGGACACCGAAGTGCTGACACAGGTCGCGTGCGCGACGGCAGGCGCTTACGCCCCCAAATTTCGACAGCTTGATCGCGACCGCGTCCATGCATCCGTAATCGCGTGCAGCCAACAGGGAAGCGGTGTCAAAAGCCGCCTCGTCTATTTTCATCGGCAAGCCTGATGCCCGGCGCACCTCTGCGCACTCTTCCAGAGTGCGGCAAGGCTGTTCCAGCATGATGTCGAGATGGGCCACCGCCCTCGCCGTCCTGATTGCCTGAAGCCGGCTGGCGCCGCAATTCCAGTCGCCATAGACCAGTGGTCCCGGGCCGACGGCTTCTCGAACCTTTTCCAGACGCTCTACATCGGCCTGCCAGTCTGAATCCGCACCAAGTTTCACCTGGAATTGGGTGATCCCGGATTGCTGGGCATCGATCGCAATACGCGCCATTTCGTCTGGAGCAAGGCAGGTGATGGAATGATAGAGCGGCAGCCGGTCGCAACGCTTTCCGCCAAGAAGCGCGTGCAGCGGCAGGTCCGCCGCCTGGGCGGTCAGGTCCCACAACGCCACATCGATTATGGACTTGGCGTAAGGATGACCGGGCAGCAATCCGTCCAGGTCGCCCATGAGCGCTTCCGGACCAATCGGATCAGCGCCGAGGACCGTCGGCGCCATATGCTCGATGGCCGGCAGCACGCCGTCTGCATAGGCGGGAAGGTAGCGTGGGATCGGACACACCTCGCCCCAGCCCGACAGGCCGCTATCGGTTTCAACGCGCAGGATTCCGGTCGTGACCGTATCGCAAACCTTGCCGGCCGACATGACGTAGGGCGTGTGGCTGGTCAATGGCACTTGCCAGAACGTAATGCGCTTCACCTTCATGCCGGTTCACCTGAAGACCATGGTTGCTTCCCCCAGCGCGTCAGGATCGGGAGCGACACCCAGTCCAGGCAAGTCTGGAGGAATGGCCAAGCCATCAACATTGCGAGCGCCTTGTCCTGGCACAGGATCGACCGCCAGATGGGCGTGACAGAGCCAGCTGGCCAGCCGGTTTTCCTGCGGCGTGGAACAAGCCAGTTGAATGGCCGCCGTATCGGCCAGAGCCGTTCCGCCAACATCCTCGATATGCATCTGCCAGCCGACCGACAGGCCGAAATCACGCGCCTGCCGCGCCTTTGTCAGGCCACCGAGCCGGTTCGGTTTGATTTTGACACCCTCGCACGCTCCCGTTTTCCAGGCGTCGAAATGGTCCTGCAAGTCGAGCAGGCACTCGTCCAACATGATCGGATTGCGGACCCGACGGGCAACATGAGCACACTGGTCCAGCGTCCGGCAGGGTTGCTCGATCCAGGCGCTCGATTTCACCGAATTCAGAACACCGACTGCAACGCCGGGTGTCCATGCCCTGTTGATATCAAATGTCACCGACTCACCTCTCGGCAACGACGCCAGAACCGCTTCGATGCGTTCGATGTCGGCGTCCGTATCGCTACCGCCGATTTTCGCCGAGTGGGTCCGATAGCCGGCAGCGCTGGCGCGCCTGATCAACGCAACCATTTCATCCGGCGTGCCGGTCGAAATGGACGAATTGAGCGCGACCGGTTGATGTTCGACCCCTCCCAGGAGTTTCCACAGCGGCAACCCCGCGCACTGCCCGAGAATATCCCAGCAAGCCATGTCGATCGCTGACTTGGCTTCGTTGTGACCGGGCAGCGTCTCATCCATCAATCGCCCAAGTGCCTGCGGCACACGCGGATCCTGACCAAGCAAGGCAGGCCCGAGCACGGTCAGGGCGGATCGCAACCCTGCACCGTGCGCCGGCAGGTAGGTGTGCCCCCACGGACATCCCTCACCCCATCCAAACAGCCCGTCATCCGTCTCCACGCGAACGAACGTCGAATCCAGGCGTTCGAACAGCAGCCGACCGCCGGAGAGCCGATAGGGCTCGCTCAAGGGCAAATCCATTTGCCAGACAGTGATCCCGACGATCTTCACGCCCGGCCACCGAACTCGGCGACCGGTTCGCCGAGACTTTCAAAATCGGGCTCCACCCCAAGGCCGGGAGTATCGGGCGCAAACAGCAGGCCATCTCGAGTTGCTGGCCCAGGTGTGCCGGTCGAGCGGGTGTTGTAGTTGTGCAGGTCTGTTGCGTTGATCAGAAAATCAGACGGCGTGGATGCGGCAAAGTGCGCCAGCGTCGCCGTCGCGATTTCACCACCCCAGGAGTCTTCAGCGACCACCGGAATGCGGTTTTCGACCAGGTAGTCGCGCATCTTGCGCGCTTTTGACAGCCCACCCTGTTTGGAAACCTTCAGGCAAACAATGTCCGCGCCGTGATCCTCCACCACACGATGCGCCATGCGCATATCGGTGATGCACTCATCGAGTTTCATCGGCAGGTCTGTGCCGCGGCGCACCTGCTGGCATTCCTCATAGGTCCGGCAGGGCTGCTCCAGAATGAAGTCGAGATCACGCGTGGCGCGGGCAACCCGAATGGCATTGTCCACCCGCCATCCCTGATTGGCATCCGCCATCGCCGTTTCCCCCGGCTGCAGAAGCGGAACGGCAGCATGAATGCGTTCAATGTCGGCGGCCCAGTCCGCCCCGACCTTGATCTGGAACTGGCGGTAACCGGCGCGCCGGTATTCTTCCAGTTCGACCAGAGTTTCATCGACCGGCTTCTGTGGGATAACGCGGTACATGGGCGCCCCGTCGGTCAGTTTACCTCCCAAGAGATTCCAGACCGGTTGATCTGTGATCTTTCCCAGGATGTCCCAGCAGGCGGCATCGACGGGCGCCTTTGCGTAACCGTGGCCGCGAACGGCCTTGTCCATAAGCAGTTCAATAGCGGCGACCTGGCTAGGATCAGCGCCCAGGAGATAGGGCGCAAGCAAGCTGATGGTACCGACCACCCCTTGCGAATGCGCCTCCATATAGTTCTCCCCGCAGGGGCAAAACTCGCCGCAGCCTGTCAGGCCAGAATCCGTATCGATCACCACCACGTTGCTAATCGCAGTCTCGATCCGATTGCCAGCACCCCATGCATAGACCCCGCCGCAATAAGGAAGCGGCGTTTGATACACGCGGATGCGGGTAATCTTCATGCGGTATCGTCCATTGTCACGACGATGTTGCCGACATGTTTCTTGGCAATGAAGGCGCGCTGCGCGTCATGCAATTGGCGCAGTGGAAAACTCTCCGCAAGCAGCGGCTTGATCTCGTTGCGTGCGATGTAGCCGACCAGGTCCGCGAAAATGCCCGGCGGCAGGATCGTTGCACCGGTAAAGGTCAGATCCCGCAGATAGAACGTGCGCAAATCGAGCTGGACCATCGGCCCTGCAATGGCGCCGGAACAGGTATAACGACCACCACGTTCGAGCATACCGATCAGGTTCGGCCAGCCATCGCCGCCCACCACGTCAGCCACGACACTCACGGTTTCCGATCCGATCGCATTGCGCAGGCTGCGGGCGAGATTGTCCGGCGACCGCTCGATCACAGCCGTCGCACCAATCGCCTTCACGGCATCCCGTTTGTCGTCGCCGGCCATGGCAATGGTCCGTGCCCCGCGACGGCCTGCGAGCTGGATCAGCGCCGAGCCGACACCGCCCGATGCGCCGGGTATGAGCACGGTATCCCCGTCCTTGACACCAGCCCGGTTCAACATGTTTTCGGCCGTCATCGAGGATGTTGCAAACGTTGCGAGTTCCACATCGCTCAGGCTGCTGTCGATCGGATGCACGTTGCGGTGATCGACAACCGTGAAGTCGGCAAAGCCGCCATTCTGCTCCGAGCCGAAGTATCGGCACTTGTCCATATTGTCCGGATCGTCCCAGTCGCGCAGCCACGGATCGATCATGACCCTGCGCCCAACAAGCGCTTCATCGACAGCGGACCCGACGGCAATGACATGACCCGCCACATCGGCGCCCTGAATGCGCGGAAAGGTGATGGGTGCTCCGCCCCAGGTTGCGTCGTCATCCTCGGCGTCAGCCAGGGCACTGCCGGTGGTGTTGCCGCTCACTCCTTTCGAGTACCACCCGGTTCGCGTGTTGACGTCGGTGTTGTTGAGCCCGCAGGCAGCCACCTTGATCAACACTTCGGTCGGCGCCGGTTCCGGGACTGGCCAATCGTCGCGATAGACGAGCTTGTCCATATCCCCATGCCCCGTCAGCACGAAGGCACGCATCGTGTCTGGTCTGGTCATTTTCATATCTCCGCCATGGCAGCATCGGTCCTCGGCAATTTGTTTTCAGGATCGTAAGCGGCCTCGTCAAGCACCCGTGCAGGGCGCGGTCGTCCAGCAACGACAACCTCCAAAGCTGTGCCCGCGGACGCAGCATGGGGTTTGAGATAAGCAAAGGCCAGGATGCGCCCAACGGTGTGACCGAACACCATCGACGACGTCGAACCCACCACCTCACCATCCAGCAGCACCGCCTCGCCCCCATTGCCGTCATTCACGCCATCCGGTTCGACCTCCAGATAGGTGCAGATCCAGGGGAGTTTGGCGCCGGCACTCTGCTCCGTCGCAGATCGTCCCTCGAATTCGCCCTTGTCCAACTTAACGAAGCGCATGACATCAGCTTCCGGCAGCGTCACTTCGTTGGTCAATTCTCCAGCGCCCTTGAATGCCTTCTCCATGCGCATGGCGTTCATGGCGAAGGACCCGTAGTCGACGATACCGTATCGTTCGCCCGATGCCCAAAGGGCGTCGTAGACAGGGAGCATGGACTCCCGGGGGCCGTGAATTTCCCAGCCCAATTCACCGGCATAGGACATGCGAAGCGCCCACATGGAGTGACCGGCAATGTCTATTTCCTGAGCAGTGAGCCAGCGAAACTGGGCGTTGTCCAGTCGGACACCCGTGTTGGCCGCCAGTACCGACCGGGACTCTGGACCCTGAAGCGAAACAGCCGACCATTCCTCCGAGCGATTGACGATTACCAGCTGCTCTCCGTCGAGCCGTTGGGTCAGGTGATCAAGCAGACGTTGCTCGAAGAAGGCCGCGCAGACAAGGTAGTACCGGTCTTCAGCCAGACGCACCACCGTCAGTTCGATCTCGATACGTCCCCGTCGGTTGAGCAAGTGGGTCAACGCGATGCCACCGACTCGACTGGGCAGCCGATTGGGCACGAGGCGGTTCAGAAAACCCTCGGCGTCGGGACCGCCAACTTCGATCTTGGAGAATGCGGTCACATCCATGATGCCGACGCCTTTGCGAACCGCACGCACTTCAGAGCCAACAACATCATGCACCACGTTTCGGCGGAAGGAATAGTGGTCCCGTTGTTCGACACCGTCGCGCGCAATCCAGCGCGGACGTTCGTGACCAAAAACCTCTTCGAACACCGCGCCCTTCGCCTTCAGGCGCTCATAGAGCGGGCTCGGTTTGATCGGTCGGCCCGCCAGACGATTGAAATGCGGAAACGGAATCTCGTGACGCAGGCAGTAGTCTTCCTTTGCCTTGACCACTTGCCAATCCTTGACGGCATAGGAACCGAAGCGGCGCGGGTCGTAGTCGCGCATGGAGATATCGGCGGCACCATGCACCATCCAGCGCGCCAGTTCACGCGTCAGTCCTGGACCCCAACCGATGCCGATTTGTGTGCCGCAGCAGCACCAGTAATTGCGAACGCCTGGAGCAGGTCCGATCAGCGGATTGCCGTCGGGCGGATGCGATATGGCGCCGTGCACGACCCGCTTGATACCCAGCGTTGCCAACACCGGAACCCGGTCCAGCGCGTTTTCCAGCCAGGGCATGACCCGATCATAATCTGCTTCGAACAGTTCGTTCTCAGCCTCCCAGGGGCAGTGATCTTCCCACACCGTGTTCGGGTTCTGCTTTTCATAGATGCCGATCAGGCCGCTCTTCTGCTCCATGCGGATATAGCCTGACACAAGCGCATCATCGCGAACCACTGGTAGTTCACGGTCGAGCGCTTCGAATTCCGGAACAGTGTCGGTGACGAAGTAGTGGTGCGTCATCGAAGTCATGGGCAGTTGCAGTCCGCTCCACTCCCCCATCTGCCGCGCATAAGTGCCGCCGGCGTTGACCACATGCTCGCAATCGATCGAGCCATATTCAGTCGCCACGCTCCAGCCGCCATCGGCGCGTTGTTGGATGTCGGTGGTGCGACACCGTCGAATGATCCGCGCACCGAGGTTGCGGGCGCCGATGGCCAGGGCCTGAGTGACGCCCGACGGGTCGGCGTGACCGTCGTCCGGCGTGTAAAGCGCTCCGAGCACGCCATCCAGATTGTAGAAGGGATGATGGCGCGCAATGAAATCCGGATCAACGAGCTCGATATTGAACCCCAGTGATCGGCCGACGCTGAGCGTGTGCCGCAGCCAGTCCATTTCGTCCTGGCCGTAGGCGAGCCGGAACGACCCACAGCCATGCCAGGTCACCGATTGCCCGGTTTCCTGCTCGAGCTTTCCGGAGTAGAGGCCAATATTGTAGTCGACGCATTTTCCAAGCCCGTAAGATGACGTGGATTGGGTGATCTGCCCTGCCGCATGCCAGGTCGACCCGGAGGTGAGCTCGGCCTTTTCAAGCAGCACGACATCCGTCCACCCCTCATGGGCAAGATGATAGGCCAGACCGCATCCCATGATGCCGCCGCCGACGATGACTACTTTTGCTGTCGAGGGGAGTTTGCCGGAACTGCCTTCCGTCACGGGATTTTCCATTCTGCCGTTGAAACCGATGGACACGCTAATCAAACATTTGTACCATCGTCAACCATGAATAATATGAATGTACCACAAGCGTCCATATCGGGACCCCAGGAACTGCTCCGCGACCTTGCTGGGGAACTCGACGCCTTGACGCCGGAGATGCGCAAGGCGGCTGCCTATGTGCTCGAACATCCGAATGATGTCAGCGTTTCGTCGATCCGCGAAATCTCGGATGCGGCCAACGTCAAACCCAACACGTTCGTACGCCTTGCCCGTTCGGTGGGCTTTGACGGCTACGAGGAATTCCGCGAGCCGTTTCGTGAAGAGATCCGCAACGGCGGCGTCAGTTTCCCCGATCGCGCCCGCTGGCTGCAATCCCTTGCGCGCGGCGGTAAACTGGCGGGGCTTTATGCCGACATGGCCTCCAGCGCGATCCGCAACATCGAAGAGACATTTGCAGCAACGTCCGACGCGGCCATGAAGTCCGCTGCAGACGCGATCGTGGCAGCCGGTCGCACCTATGTGCTCGGTGTCGGCGTCAATGCCAGCAACGCCAGGAACTTTACATATCTGGCCGATATGGCAGTCGACACGATCGAGGCCATCCCTCGACATGGAAGCGTGGCAGCCGACGATCTGGCGCGTGCCGGCCCGAACGACGTCTTGATTGCGATGACTTGCAAGCCGTACCGCACCGAGGTTGTCGATGCGGTGGCGCTTGCCAGGCAACAGGGCGTGACGATCATTGCCATCTCCGACAGCGCCGCCTCGCCGATCGTCATCGGCAGCGACCATGCCTTCGTTATTGCCGCCGACACACCGCAATTCTTCCCCTCTTCGGTGTCGACGATCGCTCTGTTGGAAACATTGATGGCCTTCGTCATCGCGGACGCTGATGATGAAGTCGTCGCAAGCATCGATCGATTTCATGCCCGACGGCATGAGCTGGGCATCTACGCCACGGACAAGGAACGCTGAATGGACAAAATCCACGAACCGGTCCGCTCTCTGGACCCGCGCTACTACACCGATCAGCAGATTTTCCGGCAGGAGCAATCCGGTCTGCTGGCAAGAACCTGGCAATTTGCCGGCCATGTTTCCCAGGTCGAAAAGCCCGGTGACTATTTCACCTTTTCCATCGCGGGCGAAAACCTGTTCTGCATTCGCGATCGGGACGGCGTCATTCGCGCCTTCTACAATGTCTGCCAGCACCGGGCCCATGAATTGCTGCAGGGTGCCGGCAACGCTCGCCTGATCGTCTGCCCCTATCACGCCTGGTCCTACGAGCTGAACGGTCACCTGCGGGCCGGACCCAATACATCGGCCGTACCCGGTTTCGACAGGCGCGAAATCTGCCTGACCGAAGTGCTGATCGAGGATTTCAACGGTTTCCTTTTCGCCAATCTCGACAGCGGTGCAGAGCCGATGGACGCCTGGTTCCCGGACGTTCGGGAACAACTACAGGCCTTCGTCCCCCATATCGACAGGCTACGGCCGATCGAGTGGGTGGAAGTTCCCGAACACTGCAACTGGAAGGTATCGGTCGAAAATTACAGTGAATGCTACCACTGCAAGCTCAACCACCACACCTTCGCCAACGGCGTCATCAAGCCGGAAACCTACGACATTCGACCGCAAGGCTATTGTCTTCGGCACACGACGGAGTGCCAGAACCTGGACCAGATGACCTACCCGATCGACCTGAGCGCCAACGTCCACGCTGGCGATTACTCGTCCTGGTTCCTGTGGCCGATGTTTTCGTTCCAGGTCTATCCCGGCAACGTCCTGAACACCTACCACTGGCGAGCACTCGACACGGAGCATGTGGTCGTTTGGCGGGGATGGTATGCGATTGACGGGGAAGATACCGAAACACCCCGTCGCTTGGCCGTTCAGGACCGGGAGACCACGGTGGAAGAAGACATCCGTCTGGTCGAGTCGGTTCAGCGCGGCATGAAGAGCCGCGGTTATCGGCCGGGACCGCTGGTTGTTGACCCGAGCTGCGGCGTCAATTCGGAACACTCAATTCAGGTTCTGCAACAATGGATGCGCGAAGCGGTCGACGGCTAAGCGTATTTTTCTCGACAAAACGATCAAGCAAGACGGCGGAGGAACACATGGACCCGGAACGCTTCGAGACAGGTTTGGCAAAACGAAAAGCCACACTTGGAGCCGAATATGTAGACAAGAACCTGGCGGCTGCCGATGATTTCACCCGCCCCTTTCAGGAGGCCATGACCGAGTGGTGCTGGGGTTTCGGCTGGGGCGACGAGACCATCGACGCCAAGACCCGCTCAATGATGAACCTCGCCATGATCGGCGCATTGGGCAAAATGCAGGAATGGGAAACCCATTGCAGAGGCGCTCTCAACAACGGTGTTTCAAAGGAAGAAATCCGCGCCATCATCCATGTGGTCGGCATTTATTGCGGCGTTCCTCAGGCGCTCGAATGCTTCCGAGTGGCCCGTCGAGTTCTTGAGGAGCATCAGCCGGAATAGCAGTTGTTACGGCCGCCCGCAGAATGAGATCCGGCGGCCGCACAGATCGAGGCGGACACGCGTTTTATTCGAGAGGACCGTCAACTCTGAAATGACGGAGCCATGCCTGTGTGCGAGCATCGTCTCGTGCCTCATATTCGACAATTGCACTCTCGAGATCGAGGGATTGATTCGGTTCTTTGCCGCGACCCACCTGGGTCAATTGCATCGTGTACCAAGCTGTAATTCCACCCTCCGGAGCAGATGCAAACCTCGGAAAGTCGGGCTCCGGATACCGATTGTCCCTCCAAAGGTTCGGAAGATCCGGTCGAAGGACCATTGCTCTGGCAAGCCCGACCATATCCACGGCACCACTGGCGATGGCGTCTATGGCCTGGGCCCGTGTTTTGAATCCACCCGTCAGCATTAGAGGCTTGGTCGTAACACTGCGGGCGCGCCTCGCAAATCCAATGAAATAGGGACCTCGCCCTGTGCCATCCGATGCGGACTTTGCTCCAGGAAAATATGTTCCACCGCTGATGTCGATGAGATCAATCGAAGAACGGTTTAACGCTGCAACAACCTCAAGCGCATCATCCTCAATCAGACCTCCTTCAAGCTGGTCGGACGAATTGAGCTTGACGGCAATCGGAAATTTGGTGCCGACAGCCTCGCGAATGGCATCGACGCATTCCAGTAGCAATCTCATGCGATTGGATATCGAACCGCCATAACCGTCGGTACGCCTGTTGAAAAGTGGTGACAAAAACTGGCTAAGCAAAAAGCCATGTGCCGCGTGAAGTTGGACGCCGCCAAAACCAGTTTGCTTGGCAAAGCTTGCGGTTCTTGCAAATTCGGACGGCAGATTTTCGATTTCGGCTTCTGAAAGCGCTCCACAACGGAGCCCCGGAACGTCAATAGCAGTTGGACCCTTGGGATTGCTGGTCGGCGCATAGGCCAGCGATCCGGCATGACCGAGTTGCAACCAAAGCTGAGTGTTGTTTTCCCCACCCCGTCTTGCAAGTTCAGTAAAGCGCGAAAAGTCAGATTGGTGGTTCAAAACCAGATTACCGGGTTTTTCAGCGTAATCTGGGGTTCCCTGCACCTCTCCGATGATCGCTATCGCGCAGCCGCCTTCAGCCCAGCGCTCGTAAAGCCTGATTTGTTCGACAGTCGGATTGCCAGTGCCATCACCGAGCGAGTCTGACATGGCCGACTTGGCAATCCGATTTTTCAAACTGATGCCGCAGGGCAGACTTAGCGACCCAAACAACTTGCCGGAGTCTTGCATATCCCTTCTCCATGATTGTCCTTTGCAACATCTATGAACCTCTCAAACCGGAGAAAGCCGACACGGCGTCCGGAAGGGCCTGAGAGGCGGACCTGATTATCGGTGCAAGGAACGTATTTTGAAACGAGGCGGACTAGAGGTTTTATCTCCGGACGTGGTTCAAGCTCAAAAAGTCGTGTGGAGTTTGCGACAATATCCCATCGAATGACAAATGCAGAATAATCCACCGGATCCTCCCTTCGGCGATCCCAAATTCACCTAAAATTTGAATCAAATTTTATTCTAGTTTTATACTTATTCTATTCAAATATTGAGCGAATTAAGTCTTGTTTTTACAGTGGTTTTTTGCGTGATGTAAAAATATACATGTCATTGTCACCCCATAAGACGGGGAGACATAAACATGAAGATTGCTCTTGGCTTGAAAGGCGCGCTGCTTGCCGCACTGCTCGGCCTGTCGCCGATTGCGTCGGCAGAGTCCGTCAACATGGTCACGTTGGGTAACACCAGCCAGCCCATCGGCCATTACCGGTTCTGTCGGCAGTATCCGAGCGAATGCAGCCAGCGTACGCGCCGCAAGGCGCCGATGAAACTGACGCGCAGCGCCTGGAAGAAGCTCATCCAGGTGAACTATTCGGTCAACAAGGCCATCAAGCCATTGACCGATTACGAAATCCACGGCGTGGAAGAGCGTTGGTCATATCCACGCAATGTCGGCGACTGCGAGGACTATGTCCTGCTCAAGCGCAATATGCTGATGCGTGCGGGTTTCAGCCCGGCAGACTTGCTGATTACCGTTGTGAGACAGCCGGATGGGTCCGGGCATGCCGTTCTGACGGTACGCACGGATCTGGGCGACTACATCCTCGACAACATGCGGGACAAGGTCCTGCTGTGGTCGGAAACTGAATACACGTTCCTGAAGCGTCAATCCTCACGCCATTCCGGCAAGTGGACGAAGCTCCGGGACAGCCGCCCGACAATCGTCGGCAGCATCGACTAGGAACGACAATGGCCGTGGACGGGCGGCCAACGACACGGTGTTCAGTGCAAAGATTTTTCGGGGTTACGCTTTAGGCCTTGGTCAGTCCCCACCCTTCCCGTCTCAGACCATGGCCTTGGGAGCCGGTCCCCCGACCGGCTCCCACCCTTTTTTTGATCAACCAAATTCCAATTCGTTCAGATCCGCTCAAGATCGCGGGCAAAACGTTTGGCATTCTCCACGTAATGCCGAGCTGACCACTCGAGCATTCCGATTGCTTCCTTGTCCAGTTGTTTGACGGGCTTCCCCGGCGAGCCGATCACCAGGCTGCCATCCGGAATTTCCTTGCCCTCGGTGACAAGTGCGCCGGCCCCAATCAGGCAATTTCGTCCAATTTTGGCGCCGTTGAGAACGGTTGCGCCCATGCCCACCAGACTGTTATCGCCGATTGTGCAGCCATGGAGCATGGCCTTGTGTCCGATGGTGCATCCGGCACCGACGGTCAGTGGATAGCCCATATCCGTGTGGAAGACGCAGTTTTCCTGCACGTTCGATCCCGCACCGATCGTGATGGGCTCGTTGTCCCCCCTCAAGACACTGCCGAACCAGATCCCGACATCCTCGCCGATAAGCACCTGCCCGATGACTGATGCCGTATCGGCTATCCAGTGGAAACCCTCGGGCAACACGGGGCGGTGCTCACCCAATTTGTAAAGCGGCATCGGTATCCTCCTCGATGCAATCAGATGCTGGTTTTGTCGGCCACTGTCTTAGTCCCGCACCCAGCCCCATGCAACGGCATAAAATTTACCGCGCGTTAACCATAATCCGTGAGGATTTGCCCAATATTTCGATCGATTGCCGCACTCAAAAACAGGGACTTTCTGCCCCATGGCTCAAACTCTGACTGAGTCGCCTGCACCGGAGTACAAGCCCCTGATCTCGGCCGGATTTCTTCGGCGCACCGGCTATGTCATTTTGGCCATAGCCGTTTTGACCATGCTGCTGAGCCTGGCAGGGCGATGGATGGGTGAACGAATCGCCAGTGGCGGACACAGCACATCCACCGATGCAAAATTACTGTTTATCGGTGACCAGGCCCTGCAGTTTCCTGCCAACACCATTCGTTTCGAACACCAGCGCCTAGGCGGCACATTCGAGCGCATCGATCTCTATGTTCTGTTCCCGGAGATGCAAGGCTACAGCGACGAAACCCGACAACACTTCAATGATGCCGTGGCGTCCGACAAGCTGCTGTTTCTTACAATCGAGCAGGCGTCGATACCGCTGGACATGTCGGGGCGGTTCGAGCCTGTCTACAAGCGCCTCATCGACCCGACCGGCACGCCTGTGTCGGGTGGCCTCACCCGCTATCGCTTTCAGGAAGACACCCGTTACGGCGATGAACTTCTGTATATCGGGCAGCGCGGTGACAAGCCACCATTCGTCGTTCGCTGTCTCAACCCGTCCGACTTACCCAAGGGATCACGCAGTTGCCTGCGTGACCTGGCGGTTGGCCAGGGCCTGAGTGTCGCCTATCGGTTCTCGGAAGGATTGCTCAATCAGTGGCGGTCACTGGATCACGCAATCGTCGCCTATGTGGCGAATGCCATGCAGGCCGACAACCTGCGTCAGTGATCGTCGAGATCGATGTCGAGAATTGCCATCGAAAAGTTGAACGACAGATCGCCGTCCTCATCGTCCCTGAACAGAACGCCAAGAAACTCGTCGCCAATATAGACTTCCGCCGAATCGTCTTTGCGCGGCCGCGCGCGCACCTGCATATTCGGATTGAAGGTCTTTTTGAAATAGGAATCGAGCTTCCGCAGTTCTTCCGGCTTCAAGGCGCTCTCCGTCGTTGCAATGATCTGACCGGCTTCTCGCACGACGCTTACGCGCCTGTAAAGCCTGAAGCTGCCCGCCCCTGTGCAAAGCGTGGGGTCGGGCGCTATACCGGCGAAAATCGGATCTTATTCGTCGCCCAGGATCTGATCCATTGAGCGCGACGGTTCCTTGCATCCGGCCTGACCAACCACCCGTGCCGGTACGCCGGCGACGGTTGTTGACGGCGGAACTTCCTTGAGAACCACCGAACCGGATGCAATGCGCGAGCAGCAGCCGATCTCCAGATTGCCAAGGATTTTGGCGCCGGCGCCGATGAGCACTCCGTGGCGCACTTTCGGGTGACGGTTGCCGGGATCTTTCCCGGTGCCACCCAGGGTCACGCCGTGGAGGATCGATACGTCGTCCTCGATGATTGCCGTTCCGCCGACCACCAGGCCGGTCGCATGGTCGAGGAAGATGCCCTTGCCCATTCGGGCTGCCGGATGGATGTCCGTCTGGAAAACCTCGGACGACCGGCTCTGCAGATAGAGGGCATAGTCGCGCCTGCCCTGTTCCCAGAGCCAATGCGCCAGGCGGTGTGCCTGGATCGCGTGGAAGCCTTTGAAATAGAGGACTGGCTCAATGAAACGATGGCACGCGGGGTCACGGTCATAGACCGCCTGCACATCGACCCGGAGTACGGTGCTCCATTCCGGCCAGTCTGACAGCATTTCTTCAAAAGTCTGCCGCAGCAGGTTTGTCGGCATGTCCGGATGGTCGAGACGCTCACAGACCCGATGGATAACGGCGTCCTCAAGGGTGCGGAAATTCAGGATCGTCGAATAGTGGTAGGTGGCGAGAACGGGATCGTTGTCCGCCGCCTGCTGTGCTTCAATGCGAATGGCATCCCAAATGGGATCCATCGACTTGACCTGTTGGGCCTTGAGTGCCTTGTCAGCCACCGTCATATTCCTCCGACAAAAGGTCTGTTGACCTTGTCTCTCCATTGGGCTCAATGCTGTTCGGGAGCATACCATCCCAAAAAACAGCATTGGGTAAAAATAGGCTAGATATGCCAAATTTCAATTGGAATGATTGCAGATGAAATCGCAACGCGTCTTCGCTGACGGTGCCCTGAATGCCACGACCCTTGATCACAAGGGTTTTCTCGAACTCAACCGGCCAGAACGAAAAAATGCGATCGATCACCGAATGTGGCGCGAGATTCCGCTCGCACTCGATTGGTTGAGCAGCCACGCGGATCTTCGGTGCATCGTCCTTCACGGCGCTGGTGACCGGGACTTTTCGGCTGGAGCCGACATCGGCGAATTCGACACCGTTCGCGCCGATCCAGCCACGGCGCGAGATTACGAACACGCCAATGCCGCGGCTTTTCGAGCGGTTCGTCTTTGCACGGTTCCGGTCGTTGCAATGATCCGCGGGGTTTGTTTCGGCGGCGCGTTCGGCCTTGCCGCTGCCTCTGACATTCGCCTGGCAAGCCACGATTCGATGTTCAGCGTGCCCGCTGGCCGATTGGGTCTGGCATATCCAGCCGATGCCATGGCCGATATCGTCGAGGCAGTGGGGCCTCAAACGGCAAGGGTTCTGCTCTATACCGGCCGTCGCCTCGCCGCCAAGGAAGCGCTTGCAATCGGGTTTCTGGCTGCCGCATGTCACGCATCGGACCTGCCTGCAGAAACCGAAAAGCTCACAGACGACATATGTGCGAATGCCCCCTTGTCCAATCGCGCGTCCAAGGCGGCAATAAGGGCGGCACTTTCGGGGACGAATGAGGATCGGGTGGCTGCCTTCGAAAATGCAGACGTCACCTTCTCCAGCGCCGACTACAGCGAAGGGCGCAAGGCGTTCGCCGAAAAGAGAAGTCCGCAATTCAGCGGAAGCTAGATTGGTTCGGATTACTGATCCGAGGCACCAACAAGGCCGACATCCTCTTTCAGGAAACGCAGAATCGCCGCCTGGAAGGCGTCGTTGCGATCGCCGGCGACCATGTGCCCTGCTCCTGACACATCCGCGAGCCTGGCATGCGGAACCAGATCCTGGAAGGCCTGCGCCTGTTCCTGGGAAACCAGCTCGGATTTGCTTCCGTGCACGAGCAAGGTTGGTATTGTCAAAGCACGAGCCGCGTCCATCCGAAACGCCTCGCTTGATCCTGAATTGATTGGCCGCGGGCCATTCAGAAGAGCTGGATCCCAGTGCCACCGGTAGCGGCCGTCCTTCCCAAGACGCAGGTTCTTTGACAGGCCGTCGAGCGATTTCGGTCGGCTTCGATTGGGCAGGTAGGCCGTGATCACATCAGCCGCCTCCTCCAGGGTTGCAAAGCCCTGCTCCATCCTGTCGGACATGAAACCGATGATTTTTTCCACCCCGTCGCGCTTCATTTTCGGGGTTACGTCGACAAGAACCAAAGCGGCGAAGGCCGTCTGTGCGGATTCGTATTGGGCAATCAGACTGGCGATGCCGCCCAGTGACGCACCGATAGCAACCGGTTTGCTGCCAATCTCGCGCTCCATCTCTGCAGCGATGCACGCTATATCCCTGCCGAAATCCTCAAAAGCATATTGCTTGTCGATCAACCACTCGCTTTCGCCATGACCCCGCATGTCGACGGTAATACTGGTCCAGCCAGCCTGCTGGACGGCCCGGGCACTGGAATCCCATGCATATCGGGTTTGACCGCCACCGTGAAAAAACAGCACCGGCGGGCAGCCGCCTCGAAACACCGTCGCGGCCAGCCGGTTACCGTCTGCGCCCACAAAACTTCTTTCTTCACCCGTCTTCCGGGCTGATGCCATCTCATTCATGTCGGCAGGTATTCCGTGAAAAATTCCAGCACAGCGGCCTTGAACTGCCGGTCGCCGACCGCAAGCTGGTGATCTCTGTTCTCGATATGCAATGCGCGTCCGTTCGGCAGCAGATCCGCAAGCGTGTCCGGTGAGCCGGCAATGTCATCCTTCGTTCCAACGGCCACCAGGGACGGCATTTCGAGCTGCTTTGCTTCATCCGGTGTGACCAGCGTGCGCGATGAGCGAATGCAGGCTGCAAGAGCCACACGATCGGATTTCGTCTTGTCGGCAAAAGCTCTGAACATGCGTCCGCGTTCGTCCCCGACGTCATCAAGCGAGGGCGCCAGCAGAGCATCTGCAATGGTGTCCCAATCCCCCACCCCATCGATCATGCCGGATCCCAGGCCGCCGAACACAATGGCACGCGCGGTTTGAGGTTCCGCGAGACCGAAGAAAGCACACAGACGAGCGCCCATCGAGTATCCAATCAGCCCGGCCTCGTCGACACTCAGATGGTCGAGCAAAGCGCGGGAATCGCCCGCCATGAGCGGCGGCGTGTAAAGCTCGTGGTCGTGGGGTTTGTCGCTCTCTCCATGGCCACGATTGTCGAGGGCAATGACGCGATATCCGGCGTCGGTCAATGTGCGAACCCAGCCCGGAAACACCCAATTGACGTGCGCGGTGGATGCAAACCCGTGGATCAGCAGCACGGGATATCCGTCTCGCGGGCCGACGTCGAAGTAGGCGATGCGGACATCGCCATTGTCAAATTTCGACATCGGTATGCGGTCTATGTTCATTAGCTATGGCTTTTCGCTGGCTGGGGACAACAAACCATCTCTGGTTATTGCAAACCGAACGCCTCCACAACCGCCTTGTCCGGATGGTGGCCCAGGCCGGGGGTTGTGGCGCCACACGCGTTGCAGTTGCTCGCGACGTTGGTTCCCTTGATCGACAAACTCGCTGAAACAATGGACGCCCACTATTCATCAAACACAATCTTTGCGGGAAGCCAGGTTTTTTGTTCCATTGAACACTATTGCCTGTACACATTGTAAAACCGCGCGTATATGGTCCGGCAAAACTTGGCACGAGGGAGAAGTACGGAAATGGCTGACCACACCATCCCCCATTTTCAAAATGATGCGGGTCACCCGGTTATCACCATCGGCGTCAAGCGATTCATGTGTGTCGGGGCAAACCCGCCATTCGATCATCCGCACGAGTTTCTCGATATGGGCGACGAAGACGAAATTATTTGCCCCTATTGCTCAACACTTTACCGATACAGCGCAGACCTGGCTCCAACGGAAACGATCCCGCCCGGCTGCGCTTACATCCTGAAAGCCAGCTAACGATCCCGTCCCGAGCAACTGGTGCCCCTGTCGTCGGTTTGCTAAAATCTCCAACGACAGATGGGATGCCGAACAAGGTGCGGCACCGTCGGTTTCGGTCGGGGGGCGGAAACCGGAAATGCAACCATTAATTGCCATCGTCGGAGCTGGCATCGGCGGATTGACGGCCGCCCTTGCGTTCGCGCGTCAGGACTGCCAGGTCGAGATTTTCGAACAATCGCGTATCTTGGAAGAGGTCGGTGCCGGCCTCCAGCTATCGCCCAACGCCACCGCGTTGCTTGACGATCTCGGCCTGAAGGAGAAGCTCACCGAAAACTGGTATGAGCCGGCTCGGCTGTCCCTCGTTTCCGGGACCAGTCTGAAACCGCTTGCCTCTCTTCCATTTGGCCAGGAGGGGGCCAAACGCTGGGGCTCACCCTACGCTGTAATCCACCGCGCCGAACTCCAACGGGTTCTGCTGGAAGCGGTTGAAGAGACCGACCAATGTCGATTGCATCTCGACCAGGCCATGCCCGCCGACACCGAAGACGGGCTCGTCGCCCGGTTCCGGGACTTTCTCGGCCGGGCTCCCGATCTCATTGTCCATGCCGACGGCGTTTGGTCGCAGCAACGCAATCAGATGACCGGAGTTGAACCCGCACGCTTCTCCGGCCACATCGCGTGGCGCGCGATTGCCCAGCCAGATGAATTGCCGTTTCTGCTTGAACCGCGAGACGTCGGCGCGTTTCTCGGACCCAACACACATCTGGTCACCTACCCGCTCGGTCCCAATCGCGGTGTGAACGCGGTTGCGATAACACCAGGCGTAATGGACAAGCCCGAATGGGATGCCGTGGGTGACGCCGGCGATCTTCACGGTCAGTTCCACCGTTGGCACAAGGACATTGCCGAAGCGCTCGGAAGTTTGGATTGGAGATGCTGGCCGCTGTTCGAAGCACGAGATCAAATCTGGCATACCGGCAACCGCACCGTCCTGCTCGGAGATGCAGCGCACGCCATGACACCCTTTGCGGCTCAAGGCGCCGCGATGGCCATCGAAGACGCGACGGAACTGGCCGCTTGTATCAGCCGATGCGGCGGCGATATGAAAAGCGCTATGGCAGCCTACGAGAGGATCCGAGGTCCACGCATCGCGCAAATCCGACGTCGCGGGGATTTCAACCGCTTCGCCTATCATGCCACTGGGCCGGTGCGACTGATGCGGGACCTCGTCTTGCGGCATCGCAGTCCGCAGTCGCTCGCGGGCGACCTGGACTGGATTTACGGCTACAGAGCCGGAACGGGAGGTTAGAACTTAACCCTGACCAAAACCGTCAGTGCAGAATCTGGCTGAGGAAAAGCTTTGTCCGCTCGTGCTGCGGGTTGTCAAAGAATTCGCCGGGCTCGTTCTGCTCGACGATCTGACCCTGGTCCATGAAGATCACGCGGTTGGCGACCTGGCGGGCGAAGCCCATCTCGTGAGTGACGCAGAGCATTGTCATTCCCTCCTCCGCCAGCCCGACCATCGTATCCAGAACTTCCTTGATCATTTCCGGGTCTAGCGCCGAGGTCGGCTCATCGAAGAGCATGATGCGCGGGTTCATGCACAGCGATCGGGCGATGGCCACACGCTGCTGCTGACCACCGGAAAGCTGCCCCGGATACTTTTGCGCCTGTTCCGGGATCTTGACGCGCTCGAGGAAATGCATCGCCACGTCCTCGGCTTCCTTCTTCGGCATCTTGCGCACCCAGATCGGCGCCAGCGTACAGTTTTCCATGATCGTCAGATGCGGGAAGAGATTGAAGTGCTGAAACACCATTCCGACTTCCCGGCGCACCTCGTCGATCTTTTTCAGATCGTTGGTGAGTTCGATTCCGTCGACCACAATGGTGCCCTGCTGGTGTTCCTCCAACCGGTTGATGCAACGGATCATCGTCGACTTGCCCGACCCGGAAGGACCGGCGATGACGATGCGCTCCCCGCGCATGACTTTCAGATTGATGTCACGCAAAACGTGGAAATCGCCGAACCACTTGTTCATGCCGGTGATCTCGACGGCAACATCCGTTTCGGACACGGTCAATTTCGACCGATCAACCGAATGGTCCTCGCTGCTGGCCTCAGCCATGCCTCTTCCCCTCTTTTTTGTCGCCAGCTCAAGTCCGGCGATCCATCGTCGCACTCTAGCGCGACATGTCGGACAGGAAAACGGTCGGATCGAGACATTTATCTTCAGAATTGGTCATCAACGATTGCAAACGCGTTTGAACGACCCACGCCCCCGTTGTAGATGAGATCAAATCGACACCAACAGGACCCTGCAATGCCCAGCAAAATCGACAAATCAAAATGGGGGATCGGCACGACCCTGACTCATGCGGGAAACAACCCGCAGGACTTTCACGGCTTCGTCAATCCACCGGTCGTTCATGCGTCCACAGTCCTCTTTCCCGATTCGGCGACGATGGTTGGCCGCAACCAGAAATATACCTATGGCACACACGGCACACCGACCACCGATGCACTGGCCGAAGCGATTGACGCGCTCGAGGGATCGGCCGGGACCATCATTGTACCGTCGGGTCTTGCAGCAGTGACGATCCCGCTACTGGCTTTCCTGAAAACCGGAGACCACGTCCTGGTGGTCGACTCGGTCTATTTTCCGACCCGCCGTTTCTGTGATGGCATGCTGACGGATCTGGGAATTGAAACGACCTACTACGATCCGCACATCGGGGCTGAGATCGAAAAGCTTATGAAACCGAACACCAAGGTCGTTTTTACCGAGACGCCCGGTTCGAACACCTACGAGATACAGGACATTCCGGCAATCGCGGAAGTCGCCCATCGCCATGGCGCCGTCGTTATGCTCGACAACACATGGGCGACTCCGGTTTACTTCAAACCACTGGACTTTGGCGTCGATATCAGCATTCACGCTGCCACCAAATATCCATCCGGCCATTCCGATGTGCTGCTTGGCCTGGTCTCGGCAAACCGCGAACACTGGCCCAAACTGCAGCACGCCCAAATGGTCCTTGGCGTCTGCGCCAATCCGGATGACACCTACCTGGTGCTTCGCGGTTTGCGGACGATGGGCGTTCGTCTCGAGCATCATCAAAAATCGGCGCTCAAGCTCGCGCGCGACCTGGTGGGAAAGCCCGGCGTTGCAGGTGTTCTCCACCCGGCCCTGCCCGATTTTCCGGGACACGAACTCTGGAAGCGGGATTTCAAGGGGTCGAGCGGGCTCTTCTCGATCGTTCTTGACGGTGAAGGCAGCGACAGGGACCTTTGGAAGACCAAGGCTCACGCCTTTCTGGACGCGCTGCAAATATTCGGGTTGGGGTATTCCTGGGGTGGCTATGAAAGCCTCGCTGTTCACGTCTTCCTGGACGACCGGCAGATCGCAAAAGGACCGGAGGAAGGTCCCGTCATGCGCCTTCAAATCGGACTGGAAGATGTCGATGACCTGATGGCGGATCTGGAACGCGGGATCGAAGCCGCAAATGCCGTTCGCAAGGCACCTGCTGCGGAGTGACGTTGATGAGCCGATTGTCGTGGCTGTTGATGCTCATGGCCTGCTGGACGTTGGCGGCTGTCGGTACGGCTGCATCTGAAACGGCGGAAGAGTTCCGAACGGCCTACCTGGCGGGAAAGCTGACGTGGCAGGACGTCCTGGATCGCGCACGAAAGGAAGGATCGGTCAGTTTCTTCTATTGGGGCGGCAACGACGTGCTCAATGTCTGGATGGACAGTCACCCCGGCCAGGCGATGGCAGAGCTGGGAATCACGATGGTTTCAGACCGGCTCACCGAAACCCGCGGCGCCGTTGATCTGGTCATCGAGGACAATTCTGCGGGAAAGACAATCGGCCAGGGCGGAGCTGACCTGATTTGGCTGAACGGCGAGAACTTTCTGGAACTGGCCCGCCGAGACCTGCTGTTCGGAGCCTTTGCCCAATCACTGCCGAACTCGAAGAACTTTGACTGGAATGCCAAGGACGTTCGAGCCCACCCCAATTTTTTCGATTTTGGAACGCCGATAAGCAATCGGGAAATTCCCTGGTCGGGCGAGCAGTATGTTTGTGCCGTCAACCGCGCTTCGGTGCCAGTAGACAAGACGCCCGCATCTTTCGCCGACCTCAAAACGTATCTGCAGGCCAATCGAGGGAGATTCAGCTATATCTCGCCGCCGGCCGAAGCCGGAACAACGTTCGTTCTGGCGGCGCTTTACGCTTTCAGTCCCGACGGTCACGCGCCATTTCAGAAGTCTGCCAAGGAGCTTGGCGCCGATGAACTGGCGCGCCTGATGACGCCGGGTCTGACCTATCTCAAATCGCTCTCATCTCTGCTCCTGACCGATGATCGCGGGAAACCGCGCTACCTCGACAACAGCGTCACGGCCAGCAGGTTGTTTCGCGAAGGAAGAATCCATTTCACGTGTGAATTCGGCACCTACCGCACGGCAACCCGGATCACCACCGGGAGATACCCCGCCACGGCCGAGGCGATGATTTTTCCGAAGGCCAACATGATCAAGAACAAGAATTACCTGGCTATTCCAGGTAACGCGAGCAATCCGGCCGCGGCTCTGGTTCTGGCCAACTACCTGGCATCGGTGGAAGCGCAGGCAAGCAAGCTCGGCTTTGTGGGCTACCCGCCCGGTATCGACCTCTGGATGCTCAACAAGCAGGACGCGCAGAAAATTCGCGCCATCGCCCCGCCGCATATCGGCGTCACTCAGGAGGAGTTGGATGCCAATGCCGTGCCCGACGCCAACGCGACGCTGGTGGAAATCATCGCAACCGTTTGGCGGGACGCTGTACTGACCGAGTCAACCGAACCGATCGATGCGATCGTCAAGGCAGCCTTCGCCGCGCATGTGAAATAAGCCTAGTTTTTCAAAACACCGCCTGCAGCCAAAACCGCTTCCTGAGTATCGACGTCGAGCAAGGCGGCATCACCGATATCGACGTCGATGATCGGCAGGCCGCTTGCCGCAACGATATGGCGCGCGCCGACATCGCCCTCCAGCGCGGCAATCGCATCAAACGTCTCGCGCGGCAGGATGACCGGGTTTCCACGCACCCCTCCGCTCACGGCGCGCACGACGCAACCGCCTCCGGCCTGTGCAAAGGCATGAAGCATTTTTCGCAGATCATCGGAGCCGATCGCCGGCATGTCCGCGAGCAGAATCAGCACACCGGCGGCGCCGGCACTCAAGGCCGCCACGCCCCGTTGCAACGAAGACGCCATGCCATCATCAAAGTCGTGGTTGTCGATGATGTCGACATCGAGCCCCTCCAACGCGGACCGCATTTCGTCCGCTCGATATCCGACGATGACATGAGTTTCGCGTCCCCCGGCCTGCAAGGCGGTCGATACCGACCGGCGAATGAGCGGCTCTCCATCGAACTCAGCCAAAAGTTTGTGCGGCGACGTCCCAGCGCCACCGGCATCCGGATTGAGCATACGGCTCGCCCGCCCGGCTGCCAGTACCAGGATGTCGATCGGCAACGTGTCGGGCTTTGATTTCGGCGGCTTGTTTCGCGGTTGCGGCCGGGACGGAATTTCCATTAGCAGTCCACCCACTCCCATCTTCATGATGGCTTCCGACGACGGCACGTCGCCTGCGAGAATGCGTGCCAAAACCCAGTCGAAACCGTTCTCCTTTGGACTGCGGGCACAGCCGGGCGCGCCAATGACCGGCACATCGTTCACCTGCCCGAGCACAAGCAGATTGCCCGGATCGACCGGCATGCCAACCTGATCGACCATTCCGCCCGCCAGCCGAATGGACTCGGGGATGACATCCGCCGGATCAACAATGGCAGATGCTCCAAAAACAACGATCAGGTCGCTCTCATCTGTCAGATCCGCAATCGCGGTGGCGACATCGCCGGCTCGGTGGGGCACCCTCCGTTCGGCACTGATCCGGCTGCCCGACATATCGAGGCGGCGCTGCAGCAGTCGGGCCGTCTTGTCCATGACCGCCGTTTTGAGCGATGGCAGCGTAGTCGCCACCACACCAACCTGGGCCGGTGTGTAACCGCGCACCTCGAGGATCCCCCGTGTGCGCGCAACGGCCGCGGCCTCGTCAAGGCGATCTCGGGCAACAGCCAAAGGAATGATCTTGATTGTAGCGACCATATCGCCGTCGCTCACGGCACTGTAATCCGACAAAGTGGCGATGGTAATGGCCGGGTCGATCTGGTTGAAACGATCGATCGCCGCTGCATCAACCCGCAGAAGTCCGTTCTCCTTGGCGAAGAAATTGACCCGTCCGGTTGCCGCTGGGCCCACGCGAATCCTCCTGATCGAGAGTGCCTCTGCAAGAAAACCGGCCGCCTCGTCCTCACCGACATCATTGGTCTCCAGCCGAGCAACGACGACCTCCGGTACGCCGGCCTCCTGCAACTGGAGTATGTCATCTGCCGTCAGCAGCCTGCCCTTACGCAGCCGCACCGGTCCTTCGCTCAATGAATGAGCCAGCAGTGTGCCAACCGCCTCAGCAGTTGCAACCGGTCCGAACTTCATACCGCCGCCGCCATCGGCCGCTTTCGCAACGCTTCGATCAATTCCGCAAGGATCGATGCAGCTATTTCAGCCGGGCTGGAGGCCCCGATATCAAGACCGATCGGTGCGGCTATCCTCTCGATGGCGGCTTCTTCGATACCGGCGGACTTCAACCGGTCGACACGTTTGGCGTGGGTCTTGCGGCTTCCCAGGGCCCCAACGTAGAAGCAGTCGGCTGCCAGCGCGGCCCGCAAGGCATCATCGTCAATCTTCGGGTCATGCGTCACCGCCGCGAGACCGGTATAGGCGTCCAGAGGACGTGCCGCCAACGCCTCGTCGGGCCACTCTGCCTCAAGGTCGACACCGGCGAAGCGTTCCTCCGTCGCGAACGCAGTTCGCGGGTCGATAACACGCACATCGAACCCAGCGATCGACGCCATGGGAGCCAGCGCCTGGGAAATATGCACAGCACCGATGATGACCAGGCGTGCCGGTGGCAGGTGAACATTGAGGAAATACGATTTGCCGTCGACGTCGACCGTGGTCGATTTGCCGGTACGCAGCGCTGCCGAGACCAAATCGCGGAGTGGTTCGGCAACCGGATCACCTTCCTTGATCAGCCTGCCGCCACCGTCGCCCAGGTCGGTCAGAAGCACCGCTGCCCTCCGGGCCTCCCGCTCCGCATTCAGCTGTTTGAGAAGATGAGGATCCACCTAACCGAGCCTCTCCACGTAAACCCGAATACGACCTCCACAGGAAAGGCCGACCTGCCATGCCGTCTCGTCGGCCACGCCGAACTCCAGCATCCGCGGCTCGCCGCTCTCTATCGCGTCGGTCGCTTCCGCAACGACGGCTCCTTCAACGCATCCGCCTGAAACCGACCCCTGAAAATTACCGTCACGGTCGATGACCAGATGGCTGCCAACGGGACGTGGTGCCGAGCCCCAGGTTTCGATGACAGTGGCGATCGCAACATCCCGCCCTTCTGCCTGCCACCGTTCGGCGGTTTTCAGCGGATCAAGATTTTCGGAGCTTTCATCCATGACTTGCTCTCCTTCAGGCCGCAGTCAGTGCAAGATAGCGTTGAGGATCGGTGTTGGCTGACGACCGCTCATCGAGCGCCGCTACCAGATCCTCGATCGCCTCGAGATTATGCACGGATCGAAATTCATCAACATGCGGAAGCATCATTCGCACACCCGCAGCGCGTGCTTCAAAGCCGTCGAAACGCAGCAGCGGGTTGAGCCAGATCAGCCTGCGGCAGGACTTATGCAGCCGTTCCATCTGTTGTGAGAGCTCATCGCCGGTTTCACGCTCCAGACCGTCGGTTATCAACAGCACGATCGCGCCCTGCGACAACACACGCCGCGACCACTGGTGATTGAACTCCCGCAAGGTCTCCGCGATACGCGTACCACCCGACCAGTCCTCGACGACAGCCGTGCATTCATCGATAGCCTCATCCGGATCGCGATTGCGCATCTGCCGCGTCACATTGCTCAGGCGCGTGCCGAACAGAAACGTGTGCACCCTTCGGCGCTTTTCGGTCAGAACATGCAGGAAATGCACGAAAATCCGGGTGTACTGGCTCATCGAACCGGAAATGTCGGCCAAAATGACCAATGGCGGCTGGACGCGGCGCGGCTCGCGAAAACGTGGCAGGATCAGATCGCCGCCGGTTTTGAAGGCGGTGCGCATTGTCGCCCTCGGGTCGATGCGGCGTGGTTGCGTCGAAGGCCGAAACCGTCGCGTCGTGACGCGGTCGAATGGCAGAATGAGACGTGAAAGGGCCTGCTTGGCCTGCGCCAATTCTTCAGCGCTCATCTGGCCAAAGTCGAGTTGGCGCAAAACCTCATTGTCTGAAGTCGTGAAGCGCGCGTCGATCTCGATTTCCGGTTCCTGCGGCTTGCTGTCCCGTTCCTGCTGGTTCTCCCGAAAAGCATCGTTCACACGGGTCTGACCAGCCTTCGGTTTCTCAGGCTCGCGGTGATCCGGCACGACAGGTGAAAACATGGCGATCATCTTTTCCACCAGTTCGCGCGATCGCCAGAACAGTCGAAAGGCTTCGTCAAACACGGCATGGTCCTCGCGACGGCTGACCAGAACGCTGTGCAGCACCCAGTAGAAATCGTCCCGGGATCCGATGCCGGCAACCTTGACGGCTTCAACGGCGTCGGTGATCGCAGCCGGACCGACGCGCAATCCGGCCCGCCGCAACACCCGCCCGAAATGCACGATGTTGTCGGCCAGCCTGCCTCCGTCGGCCACCTGTCGTTCCGCCTGATCCAACCCTCTTCCTAGTCGGCCTGCGCCGCCTCCGTTTTCAGATCCTTGAGGATCTGGTGTCCCTCACCTGCTTCGATGCGAGCAATGTCGTCCTGGAACTTTAGCAATGCTCCGATCGTGTCGGACACGATTTCCGGATCGAGTGCCAAACAGTCGAGTTCGGTCAGTGCCGTGGCCCAGTCCAGGGTCTCAGCGACACCTGGATTCTTGAAAAGATCGATCTGCCGCAAGCGTTGGACATACCCCACGATCTCGCGCGACAAGGCTTCGTTGCAGCCGGGCACCTTGCGCCGAACGATCTCCAATTCGGCGGCTGCATCCGGGTAGTCGACCCAGTGATAGAGGCAGCGCCGCTTCAACGCATCGTGGATCTCGCGCGTCCGGTTGGACGTGATGATCACCGCTGGTGGTGCTGCCGCCCTGATGGTTCCGATCTCGGGAATGGTGACCTGATACTCGGCCAGGACCTCGAGCAGAAACGCTTCGAATGCCTCGTCGGTGCGATCGAGTTCATCGATCAGGAAGACCGGCGCTGCATCGCCCTCGCCCGACAATGCCTGCAAGACCGGTCTGCGGATCAGATAGCGTTCCGAAAAGATGTTCCTTTCCATGGCCGAACGGTCGGTCTGTCCGCTGGCCTCGGCCATGCGGATCTCCAGCATCTGAGCCGGATAGTTCCACTCGTAGACAGCCGATGAGACATCAAGACCCTCGTAACACTGCAGTCGGATGATCGGCCGCTTCAGACCCTGTGAAAGAACCTTGGCGATTTCCGTCTTGCCGACGCCGGCTTCACCTTCGAGAAAGAGTGGCCGTTGCATTTTCATACTGAGGTAAAGCACCGTCGCCAGGGAACGGCCCGCCACGTAATCCTGCCCGATCAGCAGATCGAGCATCTCATCGATCGATGATGGAATGGTGGGAGTTGAATTGATCAAGCTGTTTTACCCCTGACAATTTCGGTCTGCCCTGCGGCTCGACCCTAAAGGCTGCGCCATTCCCGGTCCATGAACAACAAGGCGGACGCATCGTCTCCGATCCGAAGTCCGACGACTTCGCCGAAAAGCACCATATGGGTCGCCATGTCCTTGTGTTCCATCAGACGACAGTCGAACACCGCCTTGGCGTCGGCCAATGTCGGGCTGCCCGTGGCAATGGTATCCCAATCGGCCATGGCAAAACGCTCGTCCGCCGACAGGCCATCAAACCCGGCAAAAGCAGCAGCCATTGCCTGATGACGAACGGCAAGCGTATTGAGGGCGAAGTAACCGCTTTCCAGAAAGGTGAGGTTGTTGGGGTTGGTCCGGTTGAGGCAGACGAGCACCATCGGCGGCTCATCCGAAACGGAACAGGCCGCCGTCACCGTAACCCCGCGCCGCACACCGCGATGTTCGGTTGTCACCAGCTGCACATGCCCGGCATACTGGGCCATGGCATCCCTGTATTCCCGGGACTGAACGGTTTGTCGATCCAACAAGCATTATCTCCGGCGTCGAATGGTCGGCTCAAGCGCAATACATAAACCCATCCGGCGTTTTTGAAAGGGCAATTTCCGCTGCTGAAAGCGAGTGGTTGCCGCCCAGCTCCCGAATTCTGAAGATCGTCACGTTGCGAAGCCGTATCCAAAAGAACATCAGACCCATTCTGCCCTGCACCAAAGTCATGACTCCGCGTTGATTTACCGGCTTGAAAATCCCACAAAGCCTGCCGCATTGCTGACGAGAACAACACATCCATCGCGGCAGTGTGGATTTTCTGCCTTGGATATGCAGATCGCCGCAGTTACAAGTGAGGCTGAAATGTCCGCCAGGCTATAACCCGATGCAATCAACCACAAAGTCCCTCCTTGCGCTTCTTTTCTGCGCGATGATGCCCTGGTCGGTTGCCGCACCAGTCCAAGCACAGAGCGATGAGGGACTGAGAATCGGAGTGCTGGCGCCTGAGGACGGTACGTTTCAGATTTTGGGCGAACAGATCGCCGATGGCGTTACCATCTTCGCCAGCACGACCAGCGGCCTCGTTTCCGACGTGGTCCGGGAGCCTGATACCTGCGACGCGACCGGAGGCAGCGATGCTGCCAGCGCCTTTGTGGAGGCGGGCGTCGACGCTGTTATCGGGTTTCTCTGCATGGAAAGCCTGATGGCGGCACTTCCTATCCTCAGCGAATCGGGCATTCCCGCGATTACGCTCGGCGTCCGTTCCTCCATTGTGGCGGAGGACGCTGCCAAGAATGGCTGGCCATTCTTTCGCCTGGCACCGCGCGCGGACGACGAAGCCAAGAAAATAACCGAGACCATCGCCGCGAAATGGGTGGGCAGACCACTAGCCTTGGTCGAAGACGGCACCATCTACGGACGCGAGCTCGCCGAATCCGTTCGACTCTTGCTTGAAGAAATCGGCATAACTCCGCTGTTCATAGACAATTACCGGCCGTCACAAAGCAAACAATTCAGCCTGGTTCGGCGGCTGGAAAAGTCTGGCGCGACGCACATTTTTGTCGGCGGTGACCGGCAGGATGCTGCGATCATCGGTCGTGACAGCCGGGAAGCAGGCCTCAATCTGACATTCCTCGGTGGCGATGCGCTGAATGCAGCCGATGGAGATCCGACCCTTCCCAACGGCTTTCTCGCCGTCACCGTTCCGGATCCCCTGCTCCTCGACAGTTCGATAGATGCACAGGCCCAGTTCGAAAACACCGGACGGTCACCGGAGGGGTACGGCCTACCGGCATTCGCCGCGGGCCAGATTTTGCTGGATGCTAAGCGCGCTTCAGTCGCCCAGGGTGTCCCGCTCCAACAGGCGTTGAAGGCAACACCGTTCGACACGGCCCTGGGGCCTGTCGAGTTCGACGATTTTGGCGAACGCAAGGATAACCCCTTCCGCCTGATGGTCTGGCGCAACGGATCGTTTCTGCCGGTCGACCGCTCTACCGACACGCCGCAACAGGAAACCGTGACCGAATGAAACGCACCGGTCCTTTGAACCTGATTACCGATGTCGACGGACTGCTGGTCGGCAATGCCGCCGATGAACAACTAAAGTCCGGCACGACAGCCGTGATCTTTGAGAACGATGCGACGGCAGCCGTCCAGGTGTTGGGTGCCTCACCGGGAACACGCGAAACCGATCTGCTTGAGCCGCACAACACCGTCGAAAAGGTCAATGCCCTGGTGCTTTCGGGCGGTTCCGCCTTTGGGCTCGACGCGGCCTCAGGCGTCCAGGCAGCCTTGCATGAGAAGGGAATTGGCTTCTTCGCCGGGCCTTACTGCATTCCGATTGTCCCCGCGGCCATCCTTTTCGATCTTGCCAATGGCGGCAACAAGGATTGGGGTCGCTACCCGCCCTATCGCGAGCTCGGATATGAAGCGGCGAACAACGCTGACCGCAGCTTTGAGATTGGCACCGCCGGAGCCGGGACAGGTGCTTTGGTCGCCGATTTCAAGGGCGGGTTGGGGTCGGCTTCCCTACAACTCGATAGTGGCATCACTATCGGTGCGCTGGTCGCCGTCAACTCCATAGGCACGCCGGTTTTCGACGGAGGACCACATTTCTGGGCGTCGGCATTTGAGCTGGGCAAGGAATTTGGAGGCCTCGGGTTTCCAAATCCCATCCCACCGACGGCGGCGGACCTTCGAATCAAATTCCGCGACAGACCGCTTCCCGGCGACGGTTCCGAACTGACAAACACCACCATTGCCGTGATTGCCACCGATGCAGTGCTGACCAAAGCAGAGGCAAAGCGGCTGGCCATCGCGGCGCATGACGGCTACAGCCGCGCCATCTGGCCCGCTCACCTGCCAGCCGATGGCGACCTCGTTTTTGCCGCTGCCACGGGCCGAAGCGACATTCGTCCCGATTTCGACCAATTCGTCGACCTGAACGCTGGTGCGGCCGCCGTCATGGCCCGGGCAATCGCCCGTGGCATCTACGAAGCGACCGCTCGCGAGGGCGATATCATGCCGGCATGGCAAGAGGCCTATGCCGATCTAAAGCAATAATCCGGCGCTTAAACTGCGGGAGCATCCATGAAACGTCCCATCAAAATCGCACCATCGATTCTCGCCGCCGACTATGCGCGGCTGGGCGATGAGGTTCGGGATGTCGTTTCTGCCGGCGCCGACTGGATCCACCTCGATGTGATGGACGGTCACTTCGTGCCGAATATCTCCTACGGGCCCGATGTCATCAAGGCACTGCGGTCACACACCGATCGCGTCTTTGACTGCCACCTGATGATATCGCCCTGTGACCCGTTTCTCGGAGCTTTCGCCGACGCCGGTTGCGATATCATCACCGTACACGCAGAAGCCAGCGATCACCTGCATCGTTCACTTCAGGCCATCCGTGCCCTTGGCAAGAAGGCCGGGGTCTCACTCAATCCGGCGACCCCTGAAAGCGTCATCGAGTATGTTCTGGACGAGCTGGATCTGATCCTGGTGATGAGCGTCAATCCAGGTTTCGGCGGTCAGAAATTTATTGATGCGACCGTGGAGAAAGCCCGCCGCATCAACGCACTCATCGGCGATCGTCCGATTGATCTCGAAATCGACGGTGGCATTGGCCCGGAAACGGCAAAGGCCGCGGCGGCAGCTGGGGTCAATGTCTTCGTGGCCGGCTCGGCTGTTTTCAAGGGTGATGGCGCCGAAGCCTACCGGTCCAACATTTCCGCCATCCGCGATGCGGCAAACGCCGCCCAATGAACCGACCGCCAACGGCGCCCCATCGATGCCCATCGAATTCCGCGCATTGACGAGGCAGGCAGTCCTCGGCGCGCTTTGTTGGGGCCTTGCGATGACAGCCAGCCTCTGGGTCGGGCTGCAAATGCAGGTAGGCGGTTTCACGGCACATCGCGCAGCATTGGCCGGACTGTATTTCGGCGGCGGTGTGCTGTCATTTCCGATCGCCCTCATCGCGGTCAGACAGATGTTTTCGAAACGACCACCCGAAACCCGTTTCGCAGCGTCTTTCGTCCTTTTGACCTCCACGACGCTTGCGCTGACGGCGGTTCTCTCCGCGCTGATTTACCTGAATTTATACGCCGACTGGAGAGGCGATCGACTGTCCTACGGCTGGCTGGTGCATCTTGCCTACTCCGGAGCCTCCTCGCTCTATCAGTTCGCTGTTGTAGGCACGCGTCTCTATCTTCCGTTGGGCATCGTCGCACTTCTGGTCGCCAGCGTCTGGATGGCTCGCCATTCCCGTTGAGATCAGGTTGGTTCTCTGCTAGCACGACCTCGCATCGTCGGTTCTGCCGAACCGCCCTCCCCGAGACACCTCAACCGAGCATCGCTATGATCCCTCGTTATTCTCGTCCCGACATGGTTGCGATCTGGTCGCCGGAATCGAAATTCCGGATCTGGTTCGAAATCGAGGCTCATGCCTGCGACGCGCTCGCGGACCTGGATGTCATCCCGAAGTCAGCGGCGGAAACGATTTGGCAGAAAGGCGGTTCCGCCACATTCGACATCGCCCGAATTGACGAAATCGAAGCCACCACCAAGCATGATGTCATCGCCTTCCTGACCCATTTGGCGGAAATCGTAGGCCCCGACGCCCGTTTCGTCCATCAGGGCATGACCTCTTCCGATGTGCTCGATACATGCTTCAATGTTCAATTGACCCGCGCAACCGACCTGCTGCTTCAGGATATCGACGCGTTGCTGGATGCCCTGAAGCGACGCGCGCTGGAACATCGCGACACCGTGACGATCGGCCGCAGCCACGGCATACACGCCGAACCAACGACGTTCGGCGTGAAACTCGCCCAAGCCTACGCTGAATTTGAACGCAGTCGCGAGCGGTTGGTAGCCGCCCGGGCCGAAATCGCCACCTGCGCGATCTCCGGCGCCGTCGGCACGTTTGCCAACATCGATCCGCGTGTTGAGGAACACGTGGCCAAAGCCATGGGCCTGACCGCAGAGCCGGTATCGACCCAGGTCATTCCGCGTGATCGGCATGCCATGTATTTTGCCACGCTGGCCGTCATCGCCTCGTCAATCGAACGCCTCGCGGTCGAAATCCGCCACCTTCAGCGGACTGAAGTGCTTGAAGCGGAAGAGTATTTCTCGCCGGGCCAGAAGGGCTCCTCGGCGATGCCCCACAAGCGCAATCCGGTGCTGACCGAAAACCTGACGGGTCTGGCCCGCATGGTCCGCTCCTATGCCCAGCCGGCGATGGAAAACGTGGCGCTTTGGCACGAGCGTGACATCTCGCATTCCTCAGTGGAACGGATGATCGGACCGGACGCCACCATCACCCTGGATTTTGCCCTCGCCCGCCTGACCGGAGTGATCGACAAACTGCTCGTTTACCCGGACAACATGAGGGCGAACCTCGACCGGTATCGCGGTCTCGTGCATTCACAGCGCGTGCTTCTGGCTCTGACGCAGGCCGGTGTCAGTCGCGAAGACGCCTATCGCCTTGTCCAGCGCAATGCCATGAAGGTGTGGGAAGAAGGCCGCGATTTCCTGACCGAGCTTCTCGGCGATGACGCGGTTCGGGCGGCTCTGTCGGAAGACGATATCCGCGAAAAATTTGATCTCGGCTACCATACCAAGCACGTCGACACCATATTCAGCCGAGTCTTTGGGACCTAAGTCCATTATCGAATTCAAACTATTGGCGAAACGACGATGAAGGCATCGGAAGCTGACATTCTGATGGTGCCCGGATACAAGAATTCCGGCCCCGATCACTGGCAAAGCCGCTGGCAGGCGAAATTGTCGACTGCTCGGCGTGTCGAGCAGGATTCCTGGGAAAAACCGGTTCGCGAAGACTGGGTGCAACGCATCGCGGATGCCGTCAACGATGGCGACCGCCCGACGGTGATAGTTGGACACTCACTCGGCGTTGCGGCTTCGATTCAGGCCATTCCCCTGTTCGAGCGGCAGGTAGCCGGTGCTTTCCTTGTCGCACCTCCGGATGTTGCCAATCCGAAGATACGCCCCAAACACCTGATGACCTTCGGACCCTATCCCACCGACCCACTGCCGTTTCCGGCGACCGTCATCGCCAGTCGAAACGATCCCTATTGCAAACAGGAAATCGCTGACGACATAGCTGCCTCCTGGGGCGCTTTGTTCATGGACGCCGGAGAAGCGGGTCATATCGACTCGGAGGCCGGTTTTGGGCCGTGGCCCGAAGGGCTCATGGTCTTCGCCCGTTTTCTTGGACGGCTAGAGGGCTAGCCCGACGGCCCGTTGGCCGTCGGAGCAAGGTCCATATTCCTACTCGGAAACGATCTGCTGCATTGCCGTCTGCATCAGCTCGTCCATCGTACGGCGCAGCTGATGATCGGACTGGTCGACACCCGCAGCATCGAAATCGGCCCGCACCTTGCGGAACACATCCTCGTCACCGGCTTCTTCGAAGTCGGCCAGAACCACCTGTTTGGCGTATTCGTCAGCTTCCTCGCCCTCTTTCCCGAGCAAGTCCGCCGCCCATAGACCCAACAGCTTGTTGCGCCGGGCTTCCGCCTTGAACCGCAGTTCTTCATCATGGGCAAATTTGTTTTCGTAGGCTTCGCTACGATCGTCCATGCCGCTCATATTCAGTTCTCCTGAACCTTCGTTCCATCACACAGCTTTGCGGAGTCAAATACCGCAGGATTGTGTCCTGTAAACCAAAAGCGCGAAAAAAGATCAATCACCGCGGTGGACACCGGCAAATTATCGTTTGGATTTGGGACAATTGGGCGCATAGGCCAATTGTGAAACGGAGCGGTTTCCGATAGAGCAACAACTAGGCAACTCTCCCAATGCAAGGCAGACCCGATCATCGGGCTGTGAAGACAGAGAAAAACATGAATCGTCGCCGCCGCATCTATGAAGGCAAGGCCAAAGTTCTCTACGAAGGCCCCGAGCCCGGTACACTGATCCAGTTCTTCAAGGACGACGCCACGGCGTTCAACAAGAAGAAACACGATGTGGTGGAAGGCAAGGGAGTTCTGAACAACCGCATTTCGGAATATATCTTCGAGAACCTCAACCGGATCGGTATCCCCACGCATTTCATCAAGCGCATGAACATGCGCGAGCAGCTGATCAAGGAAGTGGAAATCATCCCGCTGGAAGTCGTCGTACGCAACGTCGCAGCCGGTCAGCTGTCAAAGCGTTTGGGGATCGAAGAAGGCACCATGCTGCCGCGCTCGATCATCGAATTCTACTACAAGGCCGACCAGCTCGACGATCCGATGGTCTCGGAAGAACACATCACCGCGTTCGGTTGGGCCAGCCCTCAGGAAATCGACGACATCATGGCTCTGGCCATCCGGGTCAACGACTTCCTGTCCGGCCTGTTTCTCGGCGTCGGCATCCAGCTCGTTGACTTCAAGATCGAATGTGGGCGCCTGTTCGAGGGAGACATGATGCGCATCGTCGTCGCCGACGAGATTTCCCCAGACAGTTGCCGCCTTTGGGACATCGAGACCAACGACAAGCTCGACAAGGACCGGTTCCGCCGCGATCTTGGCGGTTTGGTCGAGGCTTATCAGGAAGTCGCCCGTCGTCTGGGTATCGTCAACCAGAACGAACCGCCTCGCGGAACCGGCCCGGTGCTGGTGCAGTAGGCCGACCGGAGTACGCGCAAGTGATCAGGGCTCGTGTCACCGTAACGCTCAAGAACGGCGTTCTTGATCCACAGGGCAAAGCGATCGAGGGGGCGCTCGGTACGCTTGGCTTCGATGGGGTGGATTCCGTTCGTCAGGGAAAGGTCTTCGATCTGGAAGTGGCCAGCGCCGATCGGGCCAAAGCCGAACGGGAGATCGCAGAAATGTGCGAGAAATTGCTCGCCAACACCGTGATCGAAGACTACGCGGTCGACATTCTCTGACGTCAGAGCTCCGTCCGAACGGCCCACAATTCCGGAAAAAACGTCCGATCAAGGGCAGTTTTCAGAAAGCCGACACCCGATGACCCGCCGGTACCCTTCTTGTGGCCGATAATCCGCTCGACGGTCTTCATGTGGCGAAAGCGCCATTGCTGGAAATGGTCTTCGACATCCACCAGCTCCTCGGCAAGCTCGTAAAGCTCGAAGTGTTTCTCAGGCTCCCGGTAAATCTGCAGCCAGACCTCCGCCAAGGCCTCGCTGAATTGGCGGTTCTGCGAGAAGTCGCGCTCCAGAAGCTCCTTCGGCAGCTTGAAACCGTGACGCGCAATCAGCGCTATGGCTTCGTCATAGATGCTGGGTGCTTGAAACGCCATCAGTAGACGCTCATAGACCTCCGGACGGTGCTTATGCGGCATCAGCATGCGCGCATCCTTCGCGCCCAGCAGGATTTCCACCAGACGATACTGGTAGGACTGAAATCCGGACGCCTGCCCCAATGTGTCGCGGAACGTCAGATAGTCCGATGGCGTCATGGTCGACAGCACATCCCAGGCTGTCACCAGTTGTTCCTGAACGCGCGAGATCCTTGCCAGGGCCTTGAATGCGATACCCGCCTTGTCCTCGCGCAGATTGGACATGGCAAACTCAAGCTCGTGGATGATCAGGTTCAGCCAAAGTTCCTGAACGTGGTGAACGATGATGAACAGGGTTTCGTCCTGCTTTTCGCTCAACGGTGCTTGAGCCGACAACAGAGTGTCCAGCTTCAAATAGTCGCCATAGGACATGCGTTTCTCGAAATCGAGTGCCATATCCTTTTCGACGCGGCTGGTTTCGCTGCTCATCGATCTATTCCTTTCAGCACGCCGACCACACGTCATGGCGGCGTTGCAAGAGATATTTTAAGCCTAAACTAATCCCAGGGTAGATGGCTTTGGATTGCTTGGCAACAGCTATCGCAATTGGCCGGAACATGGGATACAAGAGCCGCAAATTCCCGACACAATGGCGGCGAAACGGCGATCATGAAATCTGCAGTTCTTCTCCTTCCGGGCCTCAACCGCGACAGGGACATGATTGCTGCGTTGACCAAGGTTTCCGGTACCCCACCCGTCACGGTATGGCAGACGGAGACGGAGATTCCGGATGTCGACCTGATCGTCATACCGGGTGGCTTTTCCTATGGCGATTATCTTCGCTGCGGCGCGATCGCGGCACGCATGCCGGTGCTCGAGGCTGTGCGCAGAAAAGCCGAACAGGGCGTGCGCGTTCTTGGCGTCTGCAACGGATTTCAGATCCTGGTGGAGGCCGGCCTGCTGCCCGGAGCCTTGATGCGCAATGCATCGCTGAAATTCGTCTGCCGGCAGGTCGAACTTGAAGTGGTGAATGCACAGACGGTCTTCACCAACCGATACGCGGCGGGCGACGTGATCGACTGCCCCGTGGCCCATCATGATGGCAACTACTTCGCCGATGCCGAGACGCTCAGGCGGTTGCAAGATGACGACCGCATTGTCTTTCGCTACGCCAATGGCACCAACCCCAACGGTTCGATTGACAACATCGCCGGGATCGTCTCAGAGCGCGGCAATGTGCTCGGCATGATGCCGCACCCCGAAAACCTGATTGAGGATGCCCATGGCGGATCTGACGGGCGCCCACTTTTTGCCGCTGCCCTCGACATTGCGGCCTGATCGGCCAGCGTCAATTTGGCTCCGCCGGCGGATCATCGCCGGCATCGGGCTTGTTGCATTCGCAATGGTCGGTTGCCAATCCTCTTCACCTGGTCCAGGCAGCATTCAGGTCCAGGCGTCCGATCGGGCACTGCCCGCGATGGAACGTGTTGCTCTGGCCGCAAACCGCTGCTGGTTCAAGTCGGGTGACGGCTCATTTCGAGCCTATCGTCTTGCACCGGAACTGACATCCTTTACCGGGCGACCCCGGATACTGCTGGTTCCCGCCAACAAACCCGAGGACCGTCCGCTGGCGGTGATCGAGGCTAAGGGCGATCCGGCCACCGTCCAGGCCTATGGCCCCCTGTTGACCGCACCTTTGGGCAATCGCATCGCCACAGATGTGCGCAACTGGAGCGGTGGATCAACGAGTTGCGCGACCTGAGCACAGGACAATACCGATCAGACATGAGCATCCCGAACGAAATCCCCATCACTCCGGAACTGATCGAGGCGCACGGCCTCAAGCCCGACGAATATGAGCGCATCCTCCAGCTCATCGAGCGCGAACCCAGCTTCACCGAGCTTGGGATCTTTTCTGCCATGTGGAACGAACACTGTTCCTACAAATCCTCCAAGAAGTGGCTCCGCACGCTGCCGACGACCGGGCCGCAGGTGATCCAGGGCCCGGGCGAAAACGCCGGAGTTGTCGACATCGGTGACGGTGACTGCGTGGTCTTCAAGATGGAGAGCCACAATCACCCGTCCTATATCGAGCCTTACCAGGGAGCGGCGACCGGCGTCGGTGGCATCCTGCGCGATGTCTTCACCATGGGTGCGCGGCCGATCGCGGCGATGAATGCGCTTCGCTTTGGCGAGCCGGATCATTCAAAGACGCGGCACCTGGTCTCCGGTGTGGTCGCAGGCGTCGGTGGTTATGGCAACAGTTTTGGCGTGCCAACCGTTGGCGGCGAGGTGGAGTTCGACGCCCGATACAACGGAAATTGCCTGGTCAACGCCTTCGCCGCCGGTCTCGCCAAGACCGACGCGATCTTCTACTCCGAGGCCAAGGGCATCGGATTGCCCGTCGTTTATCTTGGCGCAAAGACCGGTCGCGACGGTGTCGGCGGCGCCACCATGGCCTCGGCCGAATTCGATGAGTCGATTGAAGAAAAGCGGCCCACGGTGCAGGTCGGCGATCCGTTTACTGAGAAATGCCTGCTCGAGGCCTGTCTGGAGTTGATGGCCTCCGGGGCCGTTATCGCCATCCAGGATATGGGTGCCGCCGGCCTGACATGCTCCGCCGTCGAGATGGGCGCCAAGGGAGGCCTCGGGATCGAACTCGATCTCGATCGGGTACCCGTTCGCGAAGACAACATGACCGCCTACGAGATGATGCTGTCGGAGAGCCAGGAACGCATGCTGATGGTGCTGCGTCCGGAAATGGAGGCAACCGCTCAGGCCATCTTTGAAAAATGGGGCCTCGACTTCGCCATTGTCGGCAAGACCACGGACGACCTTCGTTTCCGCGTCCTTCACGGTGGCGATCTGGTCGCCGATCTCCCCATCAGGGAACTGGGCGATGAAGCGCCGGAATACGACCGACCGTGGCGGGAAACGGGACTGTACTCGCCTCTGTCGGCCACTCAGGTGGATGAGCCCGAAGACTACGGCAAAGCGCTCCTGCACCTGGTGGGCTCGCCCAACAACAGTTCACGGCGTTGGGTCTATGAACAATACGATACGCTGATCCAGGGCAACAGCCTGCAGGTTCCCGGTGGCGACGCCGGTGTTGTCCGTGTCGAGGGCCATGCAAGCAAGGCACTGGCGTTTTCCTCCGATGTCACGCCGCGCTACTGCGAGGCAGACCCATTCGAGGGCGGCAAACAGGCGGTTGCCGAATGCTGGCGAAACCTGACGGCGACCGGCGCCTTGCCCCTCGCCGCAACCGACAATCTGAATTTCGGCAACCCGGAACGGCCCGAGATCATGGGCCAGTTGGTGCGCGCTATTCAGGGCATTGGTGAAGCCTGTTCCGCGCTTGGATTTCCGATCGTTTCCGGCAACGTGTCGCTTTACAACGAAACCAATGGAGATGCGATCCTTCCGACGCCAACCATCGCCGGTGTCGGGCTGATTGCTGACTGGAGCATGATGGCACGGATCGGAACTGCTCAGACGGGTGACGCGGTGATCCTGTTAGGTGGTGATGGAACCCATCTCGGCCAGTCCGCCTACATGCGCGACTGCCTCGGCCAGGCGGACGGCCCTCCCCCCTCCGTCGACCTTGTTGTGGAAAAACGCAATGGCGATTTCGTGCGGGCGGCCATCGGAAACGGCCAGTTCAGTGCCTGTCACGATATTTCTGACGGTGGACTTGCGCTTTGCCTGGCCGAAATGTGCATGTCGTCAGGCAAAGGCATGGATATCACCCTGGATACGGCCGCTGGCCCAGTGCACGGGCAACTCTTCGGTGAGGACCAGGGACGTTACGTGGCAACAGTATCTTCGGAGCTGGCCAATTTCGTCTGCATGAACGCGGAAGCCGCCGGCGTGCCGTTCCGCCGGATCGGAACAGTGGGTGGCCGTGGATTGACCATAACGGATGTACTCTCCATATCTGTTGAGGAATTGCGCAACAGCCATGAATCGTGGTTCCCTGACTTTATGGGCGAACCGGCCCAATCCGACGCCGCCTGACGTCGGAGCGGACAAAAGCAAAAAACGGGGAGATCGGCATGCCGATGAGTGCGGGTGACATAGAACAGATGATCAAGACTGCCATTCCAGATGCGCAGGTGACCATCCGCGACCTCGCCGGCGACGGCGATCACTATGCGGCGGAGGTGGTTTCAGAGAGCTTTCGCGGCAAGACCCGTGTGCAGCAGCACCAGATGGTCTACCAAGCCCTGAAGGGCAACATGGGCGATGCATTGCACGCCCTCGCCCTGCAAACCAGCGCGCCCGACTGAGGCTCACCCAACTTTAATGAATGTTCTGCAGGAGCCCGCTATTTGCGGGCTGCTTCTTTTCGTCTTGCGCTTTCATAAGATTTTTCTTATGATAAGGAATGTCTTATGAAACAGTCTTCGCTGCGCTGTCCAATCCCGTCCGTCGCTCGATCCTGGAGCGGTTGCGCGACCAGCCAAGCTCGGTGCGCAGCCTGGCCGACCATTATCCCTACAGCCAGCCGGCGATTTCACAGCACCTGAAAACGCTCAAGGATGCCGGGCTCGTGGAAGACACGGCCGAAGGCACGCGTCGGATCTATCGCGTACGGCCCGAAGGATTGCGGGAATTAAAAGCCTATCTGGAACAGCAATGGCAGAGTTTCCTTCTGTCGCTGGATGATGAGCCTGAGGAGAGTGAAACCGATGATTGACCCCGTTGTTGTAGACGTCACCATTCAGCGCGAACCGGAAAAGGCCTTCGAACTGTTCACCAGTCGGATTGCCGACTGGTGGCCACTTGATACGCATTCGCTGGGTGCTGCCGACAAGAAGTTGCCGGCGACAGTGGTCATGGAGCCGCACGAAGGTGGACGGATATACGAGGTTTCTGACGATGGAATAGAACGCATCTGGGGGTCCGTCACGGACTGGAGACCGGGCGATCACGTTGCCTTCACCTGGCACGTCGGCCGCGCCCCCGAGGATGCCACCAAGGTATCAGTCAAATTTCGGCCGGCTGACTCCGGCGGTACTCACATCACACTCACCCATGACAACTGGCATGCTCTCGGCGATGAAGCCCAGTCCATGCGCGATCAATATTCAGGCGGCTGGACAGGTCTTCTCAACGACAATTTCCTGCCATTCGTCAAAGCCGCATAGGTCGGATCGCCCCTTTACGAAGGGGCGAACCCTATTGGCTCAAAGTCAATCAGCCGTAATGCGCTGGCCCGTAAAGCGAACCTGAAACGTACGCAAAGGTTGCTCTTTCGTCGTCAGCGGGTTCTGCCCCGCCGCGTGTTGAGCGCCGGTGAAGACACCCTCGACTTTCTGGTATTGGCCCGATGCTTCGCCAGAGAAAGTGAGCTCATAGCGTGTGACAGTCGGTCCGATGGGCTTGCCATCTCCGAGGGTGTAGGTGAAGTCCACGACCTTGGCGTTCGCGCTTCCAGTGCCGGTCTGAGCCCAGGCGCCCTGCCCGCCGGTAAAGCCGACGACCGTCTCCTCGCTGGCCGCATGCAAGGCGACACCGCCAGAACCGAGCGACAGGACGCGTTGATACTTGTCTTCCTGGATCAGCAGGTAACTGCCTTCGATCGCGACGTTCGCGTCATCTGCTACGGCGACACCCGTCGCCGCGATGAGCAGTGCGAAACACAGGCAGGACTTGAGCGCTTTCATGGTCGGATCCTCGTTTCAACCGTTTTCGGCACGAAGTCTAGAAGCGCCTGCTACAAAGCGCAATTCAGTGAGTTTAGGGACCTGGACACCTCTTCACGGATCCGTGAACGGCACGTGAACGCGGCATTCCAACTGCGTTCAGGCCGGGCCTCCTAGGGTCGTATCGTCAACACGACACAACCTTCTTTGGAGAGAGACCATGAAAACCCTCGTAACCGCCGCCGCTTCATTTGCAGTTATCGCAATCACGACATTCACCGCCGCCGTTCCTTCGCAGGCCGACACTCTTCGTCGGGTAAGCTGTCCTGACGGTCGCGTCGTCACAGCCTCCGGCACGCAGACTGACGCCCAGGCCTGCCGCGGCTTCCAACGCATCAGCGCCAAGCCCAAGCGCGCAACGCAACCATCCATGCCGAGCGCAAAGAAACTGACCTCCGGAGGCGCAACCCCGACGGCAATCCCCGACAACACGGCCCATGCGTGGACGTCTGCCTGCTACGCCGAATTTGGCCCTGATGCCAAGTATCCGGATGCAGCGCTTCTGGCCAAGTGCCTGAACTACTGATCAACAAACCAAATTCGACCGAAAAGCCGCGACCAACGCGGCTTTTCGCGTTTCTGTCGCAAGCCGACCTTGGCGCACACAGGCCCGGAACGGTCGGCACTGGAAATCGAACCGTATCAAGGCTATTTACGGGCCAAGAGCAACACCGGACCTTTCATCCGGCAGTGACAAGGAATGCTTGAATGACGGCGATTAACGATTTCATCGACAACGAAGTGAAGAACAGCGATGTGGTCCTGTTCATGAAGGGAACCCCGGCCTTCCCGCAATGCGGCTTTTCGGGACAGGTGGTACAGATCCTCGACTACCTTGGTGTTGAGTACAAAGGCATCAACGTGCTTGCAGACGACGATCTGCGCAACGGCATCAAGGAATTCTCCAATTGGCCGACCATTCCGCAGCTCTACGTCAAGGGCGAGTTTGTGGGTGGTTGCGATATCGTCCGTGAGATGTTCCAGGCGAGTGAACTGCAGAACCATCTCACCGAAAAAGGTATCGCCACCAAAGGCGCGGCCTGATGAAACGCTGGAACGTTTACCTTTCCGGCGAAATCCACACCGATTGGCGCGAACAGATCGAGGCCGGCATCAAGCAAGCCGGCCTTCCGGTCGACACCAGTGCTCCGGTGACCCACCATGAAGCGTCGGATGATTGCGGTGTGGCAATTCTCGGACCGGAGTCCGACAAGTTCTGGCACGACAACAAGGGCGCACGAATGAACGCCATACGCACCCGCACCTTGATCGAAAACTCGGATGTGGTCGTTGTCCGCTTTGGCGAGAAGTACCGCCAATGGAACGCCGCGTTTGACGCAGGATACGCCGCGGCGCTGGGCAAGGCCCTCATCGTTATGCACGGCCCCGACCACCAGCATGCGTTGAAAGAGGTTGACGCAGCGGCACTTGCTGTGGTGGAAACCCCGGAACAGATTGTTCGCATTCTGAACTATGTTATCAACGGCGATCTGGCCGGCTATACCCAATAGGGCTTGCCGGCAGGCGAGCCGTGATCTAACCATAACACCATAGGTTGTATGGATTGAAGCGCCTCCCGGGGGCGCGAGGAGATCGGCAGGTGGTGCGCAGATGCGCGCACCAACCAGCCGCGATTGGGGGGATATGGACGCGCGAAACCAGGGGGACTTCGGCTCCGGATCCTTTCAGCAGCCCGAATTTGTCGATCGGGCCGGCATGCGGTTTCCGGAATTCATTGTCCTGATTGCAGCGCTGAGCTCCATCGTCGCCCTGTCGATCGATATCATGCTCCCGGTGCTGCCGCAGATCGGCAACAGCTACGCGGTCACGGTCGAAAACGACCGACAGGCCGTGCTCGTGCTCTTCATGCTGGGCTTCGGCCTTGCGCAGATCGTATTCGGCCCCCTGTCTGACCGCTTCGGGCGCAAGATCGTGCTGATCAGCGGCGTCGTCTTTTACGGATTGTCGTCTGTTTTGGCCGCTGTTGCGGACAGTTTCACACTGCTGCTTTTGCTTCGCGTCACCCAGGGCATCGGAGCGGCGGCGGTGAGGATCGTCGTCATTGCCATTGTTCGGGATTGTTTCGGTGGCCGTGAGATGGCTCGCGTCATGTCCTACAGCTACATGATCTTCATGATCGTGCCGATCATTGCGCCGGCCCTTGGTCAGTCGATTGCCAACCTGTTGTCCTGGCACTGGATCTTCGTGTTGCTGGGTGTTGCGTCCTGTGCTCTGGCCATTTGGGCGGTCGTACGTCTTGAAGAAACCCTTCTACCGGAGCAACGACTGCCGTTTTCAATGCGCGCTGTCGGCCACGCGTTTTTTGAAGTCATGTCCAATCGGCAAGCCATGGGATACACGTTGTCCGCCACCTTGTGTGTTGGAAGCCTGCTGTCGTTCATCGTCTCTGCCCAGCAGATCTTTTCGACAATTTACGACCTTGGTGACTGGTTTCCCTACGTTTTTGCTCTTGTTGCCGGTTTCATGGCCGTACTGAGTTTTGCCAATGGTGGACTTGTGCGGCGCCTCGGCATGCGCTTCATCTCTCATAGTGCGCTGATAGTCTTCGTTATCCTCGGGACGACGCTGCTTGTGGTAACACTGATCCAGCAGCCTCCCTTCTGGTTGGCGTTTCTGCTGCTGGGCACCAATATCGGTGCATTTGCACTGGTTCCGCCCAATTTCAATTCGCTGGCCATGGAACCCATGGGGCATATCGCAGGCACCGCCTCATCTGTGATTGGCGTCATCACCTTCACCGGAGGCGCGCTTCTGGGAGGGCTCGTCGGCAATGCCTTTGACGGAACGCTGATCCCATTGGCAATCGCATTCGCAGGCTTTGCCTGGGCCGGCCTTGCCATCGTGCTTTGGACCGAACGCGGACGTCTGTTTACCCGCCCGGCCTAGCTGTCGGCCGTTTAGGCTCCAACGATTTCAGAACGGATCAGAGCCCAACTTGCCTCATCCGGTGCAGTGATCAGTCCACCGTCGGTTACACCCGGACGGTAGGATGAACCGTCCAGCATGGCCGAATATCCGCCAGCTTCTGCATGAATGAGAACACCCGGCAGGTGATCCCAGGGCATCAGTTTCTGACCGCCGACAAAATGCACCTTTCCGCACGCCGCCATCCGATACTCCCAGGCCGAGCAGCGTAAGGCAAACGTCATCGCAATCTTCGACATATTGGCCGCCACGCGGCTGCGCAGTGGTTCTGGCATGAAACTCCAGGAAATCGTTCCGACCATCTCGCTGAGAGCAACAGGGTCCGCCACCTTCATCACAGTCTCGCTGCCGTCCGTGGCAACCAGACGACTGCCGCCGCCAACGGCCGCCAGAAGGCTCTCGCCACCAACGGGATAATGGATCAGGCCGGCGATGCATTCGCCGCGCTGAACGACGGCCAGCATGCATCCGAAAAGTGGCATGCCGGATGCAAAATTGAAGGTGCCGTCGACCGGATCGATGACAAAAGCCAGATCAGCGGACGCCAGCCCGTCCAAGAGGTCGGGATTTTCCGAAACCGCTTCCTCGCCGACAATCTTGGTGCCAGGAAAACGGTGCGCCAATTCCGATGCGATCAGGCTTTCCGCCGCCTTGTCCGCTTCCGTCACCACATCACGCGGTGACTCTTTCTCTTCCAGTTCGGCCGCTTCCAGAAGCCGAAACCGCGGTAGGATCTCCGTCTCGCCGGCATGTCGCAGCAGGGCGTCGAGTTCGGCGACATGTCGATCTGAGAACTGCATCAGACTTCCCCGGAGCCCGGAACAAGGCCGGCAAAATCAAACAGTTTTCGATCCATCAGATGGGACGGGCGAACATTGGTCAGCGCCCGGATCATCGTATCCTTGCGCCCGGGCATCTTGCGCTCCAGATCGGCGATCATCGCCTTCATGGCATTACGCTGCAGGCCGTCCTGTGACCCGCACAGATCGCAGGGGATAATCGGAAACCGCATGTTGTCAGCGAATTTCGCAAGGTCGTCCTCGGCGCAATAGGAAAGCGGTCGGAGTACCAGCACGTCGCCTTCATCGTTGATGAGTTTTGGCGGCATGGAGGCCAGCCGTCCGCCATGGAAGAGGTTCATGAAAAACGTCTCGAGAATGTCTTCACGGTGATGGCCGAGCACCAGTGCCTGGCAACCCTCCTCACGGGCAATCCGGTACAGATGGCCGCGGCGCAGGCGGGAACAGAGCGAGCAATAGGTGTTGCCTTCCGGCACCTTGTCGGTGACGATCGAATAGGTGTCCTGGTACTCGATGCGATGCTCGACGCCCTGCTTATCGAGAAAATCTGGCAGAATGTGCTTGGGAAAATTCGGCTGCCCCTGGTCAAGATTGCAAGCCAACAGGTCGACCGGCAGCAGACCCCGCCATTGCAGATCTAAAAGGAGAGCCAGTAGGCCGTGGGAATCCTTGCCACCGGACAAGGCAACCAACCACCGCGGTCGCGTCCCTTCGGCCGGCACCATGTCGAAATCGTCGATGGCCTGCCTCGTATGCCGCAACAGCCGCTTTCGCAGCTTGTTGAATTGCACGCTGGACGGAGCGGTTCGAAACATCGGATGGCAGTTGTCGCCGCCAGACGGGCTCTCGGTATCTGGGTCCGGTGCGGCCTGCTCCGGCTTTTCGATCAAGGTCATCGATCTTTCTCGCTTGGATGGCGCTTCTTTCACATCGCCTTATAGCAAAAAAGCCGCCGGCAGGGCCGACGGCTTTGAAACTCGGAGCGCTCGAACAAATCAGCGCGAATAGAATTCGACCACCAGGTTCGGTTCCATGTGAACCGGATAAGGCACGTCGGCAAGGGCCGGAATGCGCTGGAAGGTAGCGACCATCTTGTTGTGGTCGGCTTCGATGTAATCCGGAACGTCACGCTCAGCCAGCTGAGTGGCTTCGAGAACCAGTGCCAGTTGCTTCGACTTGTCGCGAATTTCGATCACGTCGCCCGGCTTGCAGCGGAAAGACGGAATGTTGGTGCGCCGACCGTTGACCTTGACGTGGCCGTGGTTGACGAACTGGCGGGCCGCAAACACAGTCGGCACGAACTTCGCGCGGTAGACGACAGCGTCGAGGCGCGATTCCAGCAGGCCGATCAGGTTCTCGGGCGTGTCACCCTTGCGCCGGTTGGCTTCCTCGTAGATCTTGCGGAACTGTTTTTCGCGGATGTCGCCGTAGTAGCCTTTCAGCTTCTGCTTGGCGCGCAGCTGGACGCCGAAGTCGGACAGCTTGCCCTTGCGTCGCTGACCGTGTTCGCCGGGGCCATATTCACGGCGGTTGACCGGAGACTTCGGACGTCCCCAGATGTTTTCGCCCATACGGCGATCAAGTTTGTACTTGGAAGATTCGCGCTTGCTCATCGCATTCCCTTTCAAAAAACACATACCGGTCCGTTGCCGAACCGGTGGAAGGAAACGCGCCCTCCTCTGCCGACCGTTTTTGCCGACTGACAGAACCATCGCCTTTTGCGCAGCGATCGCTCACGGGACACGTTAAGCCGCAGAACCGAAATCCCGCGGACCGCGCGGATTTAGGTCAATCCGCCGATCATGTCAATCCATCTTCATAGCGAAACCGCAAGCCCGAAACCGTTCATCAGCCGACGGACGGCAAAATCAGGATCTCCAGAGGTAAAGACTGCAAAATCGGGCTCTTCGCTGACCGACGTCGCAGCCCCCAGGAGGAACAGGGCGCGCCGTGCGATCGCCTCGGCCGGGTCGAGCCAATCGACCGGCCATGGCGCCAGGGCGCGAAATCGGTTTGCCAGGAACGGATAGTGGGTGCAGGCCAGAACGACGATGTCGGTGCGACGCTCTCTCTGTTCGACGAAACACGGTCCGACTTCGGCTTGGATCTCTTCCCCTTCGACCACGTCGCCGCGAATATAGCGTTCTGACAGGCCGGCCAGGTTCTCCGACCCTACCAGCCTGACATGGCATTGCGAGGCAAAGGACTGGATCAGGTCACGCGTGTAGGCGCGCCGAACGGTGCCGGGTGTTGCGAGTACAGTCACCAGCCCGGACCGGGTTCGCTCGGCTGCCGGTTTGATGGCCGGGACCGTTCCGACAAAAAGGGTATCAGGAAACGCAGTGCGCAGGTCGTTCAACACCAGGGTGGATGCTGTGTTGCAGGCAATGACACACAGTTCCGGTTGGTGCTGCTCGATCAGTTTGGAGAACAACTGCACGATGCGTGCGGTCAGCTCCGTCTCGCCCCAATGTCCATACGGAAAGCCGGCATCATCTGCGACATAGACGAACCGACGTTCCGGCATGAGAACTCTTGCCTCACGCAAAACGGTCAGTCCCCCAATACCGGAATCGAAGATGAGAACCGGTGCGGCTGTCACGGTTTCGGGTCTTTCTTCTCGGCCGAACCTCGCGGGTCTCGCCGTGTGTAGCGGTCGAGCGAACGAATGACGCCGCGCAGCAAATGGATTTCCGGCCGGTAGAACCCCTGGCGGCTGAGTACGGCACGAAGATTGTCGACCATTTTGGGCTTTTTGTCGGCCGGGCGAAAATATCCGCGCTCCTCGAGTGCGTCTTCCAACTGATCGAATAGGCCCTGCAGGTCGGATTTCGATGCCGGCTCCATATCTGGCCCGGAAAACGGCACTGCATCGGCGCCGGCCGACTTCATCCATTCATAGGCCATCAACAGCACCGCCTGGGCGATGTTCAATGATGCGAATGCCGGATTGACCGGATAGGTCACAATCTCGTCCGCAAGGCCGATTTCCTCATTGTTGAGCCCCCAGCGTTCGCGCCCGAACAACACACCGCAGCCCTGCCCCGCGTCGATACGTGACCGTAAGGTCAACGCCGCTTCCTGCGGCCCCCGCACCGGCTTGAAACCATCGCGGGAGCGCGCGGTTGTTGCATAAACGAACGTCAGGTCGGCAATGGCGTCTTCCAGCGTCTCATGCACTGTCGCGCCGTCGATCACATGATCCGCCTTGCTGGCGGCGGCCTTGGCCTTGTCGCTGGGCCAACCGTCGCGCGGCTTCACCAGCCGCAGTTCCGACAGTCCGAAATTGGCCATCGCCCGTGCGACCATTCCGATGTTTTCGCCCAACTGGGGTTCGACGAGAATCACCACGGGCCCGCCCGTCAGAAGGGTCTGCTGTCTATCCGTTCCGGCCATCCCGATCCTGTGCCTTTATGGGTCGGGCGTGCTCATACCAGAGCTTTGGCGTCGACCCAAGCATCGAACGCTGCCGCCACGTCCTCCGGTCGCTCGTGCAGGATCCAGTGGCCGGCATCAGCGACACGCCGGATCGTCAGGTCCTGGGCAAACCGATCGAGGCCGTCAAGACAGATCGGCCGCAACGCCTCGTCCCGCTCGCCCCAGATCACCAGATGCGGCACCTTGACCTGCATCGCCCTCTTCGGCAGCTCGAGCACTGGCACCTTTCCGGCAAGATCTGGCGCCGGTTGATCGATTGGCGGCACCACAACCGGCGAAGCCCGATACCAGTTCAGCATTGCTTCCATTGTGCCTTCGCCGCTCCAGGCTTCCCGATAGGCCTCGCGCGCCGCGTCGCTCATCCAACCGTCTGCGGAAAAACCGGAGATCATGTTGAGTGTCCGGGCAAAGTTGTCTTCCCGCATCCGGGTCTCAAAACCCTCGGACCGCAGACGCGACATATACTGACTGGCCGCCCGCTGATCCGGATCGTCGATGATTGCGCGCTGGAACGGAACCGGGTGGACGCCGTTGGCAATGACCAGACCGGACAGCCGGTCGACATCGCGAAAGGCCACGGCGTAGGCGACGGACGCACCCCAATCATGGCCGAACAGCAGATAGGGCCGGTCCGCGGACAGTTCGTCCGCCAAAGCGACCATGTCCGCAGAAAGATGACGCGTCTGGTAGGCGTCCACCCCTTCAGGCTTGGAGGATCGGCCAAACCCGCGCTGGTCAGGCGCCACCACCCGGAACCGTTTCGCAAGAAGTGGCATGACATCTCGCCACGCACCCCAGTATTCCGGAAAGCCATGCAGGCACAGGAGCAGCGGCGCAGCCGGATCGCCCATTGCCGCATAGTGCAGACGGATGTCGCCGTGGTCGAACATGTGATGCGACATTTGCATGACGATCGTCCCCTTTATCCTTGCCGACAGCCGCTAACGGGCCTTACCGAAACGGCGTATTTGCCTTCGCGACGCACAGTGTTATAGGAGCGCACACTTTCCAACAATCCCGGCCGTCGCGGGATCCGGTTCACACAAACGAGGCATTACCTATGGCAAAGATCAAGGTCGAAAATCCGGTCGTCGAGCTCGACGGCGATGAGATGACCAGAATCATCTGGCAGTTCATCAAGGACAAGCTGGTCCATCCCTATCTCGACATCGACCTGAAATATTTCGACCTGGGCATCGAAGCCCGCGACGCCACCGACGACCAGATCACCGTCGACGCTGCTAATGCCATCAAGGAATATGGCGTCGGCGTGAAATGCGCGACGATCACGCCGGACGAAGCCCGCGTCGAAGAATTTGACCTCAAGCGCATGTACCGTTCGCCGAACGGCACCATCCGCAACATTCTCGGCGGTGTGATTTTCCGCGAGCCGATCATCTGCAAGAACGTTCCGCGTCTTGTCCCCGGCTGGACCCGCCCTGTCATCGTTGGCCGTCATGCCTTCGGCGACCAGTACCGCGCCACCGATTTCAAGTTTCCCGGCAAGGGCAAGCTGTTCATGAAGTTTGTCGGCGAGGACGGCAAGGAGCAGGAATACGAGGTGTTCGATGCACCCGGCTCCGGCATCGCCATGGGCATGTACAACCTCGACAAGTCGATCGAGGACTTCGCCCGCGCTTCCCTGAACTATGGTCTGCAACGCAAGGTCCCGGTCTACCTGTCGACGAAGAACACGATCCTCAAGGTCTATGACGGCCGCTTCAAGGACATCTTCCAGGAGATTTACGAAGCCGAATTCAAGGAAGCCTTCGACGAAGCCGGCATCACCTACGAGCACCGCTTGATCGACGACATGGTGGCCGCCAACCTGAAATGGTCGGGTGGCTATGTCTGGGCCTGTAAGAACTACGACGGAGACGTACAGTCCGACACCGTCGCCCAGGGCTTTGGCTCACTCGGCCTGATGACCTCCGTGCTGATGACCCCGGACGGCAAGACCGTCGAAGCTGAGGCTGCGCACGGAACGGTCACCCGGCACTATCGCCAGCACCAGAAGGGCGAAGAAACCTCGACCAACTCGATCGCATCGATTTTCGCCTGGACGCGAGGCCTTGCCCATCGCGCCAAGCTCGATGGCAACGAGGATCTCGCCAACTTCGCCCGCACGCTGGAGGAGGTCTGCGTTTCGACGGTCGAAGACGGCCATATGACCAAGGACCTTGCGCTGCTGATCGGTCCCGATCAGCCGTGGCTGTCGACCACCGGTTTCCTCGATAAGGTCGACGAAAACCTCCAGCAGGCGATGGGCGCCTGACAAAGACGCTGTCATGACGGCGTCGTAGTGGCGGTGACAAAGTCACCGCCGGAGACCCGGCATGAGCGATGATGACGATCGACGTCCTGTCAGCGCGGCGACCGTTCGCCGCCTGATCGAAGCGCAGTTCCCGCACTGGGCCGACTTGCCGGTTCAACCAGTCGACAATGACGGTTGGGACAATCACAGCTTCAGACTTGGCGGCGACATGAAGGTGCGGTTACCTTCGGCCTCGCGCTATGCAGCCCAGGTGGAAAAGGAAAGCCAATGGCTTCCCCGCCTGGCACCACACCTGCCTGTGCCGATCCCGAAACCCCTGGGCGTCGGTAAGCCGGGAGAGGATTACCGCTGGCCCTGGTCGATCCAAAGCTGGCTGCCCGGACATCCGGCAGCGTGGGACGGCGTCGACGATACCGTACAATTTGCTTATGATCTCGCGCGCTTCCTGCAGGCGCTTCAGGCCACACCAGCGGACAACGGTCCACTGCCAGGACCGCACAATTTCTTTCGTGGAGGGCCGCTTCGCACTTACGACTCGGAGACCCGCGACTGTCTCGGCCGATTGCATAATGACATCGACGCCACCAGCGCGCTGGAAATCTGGGAAATGGCCCTCGCAACCCGGTGGGACCACCCCCCGGTCTGGGTCCACGGTGACGTGGCGGCCGGCAACCTCCTGACCGCCGATGGCCGGCTCTCGGCTGTGATCGATTTCGGGTGCTGTGGCGTCGGCGATCCCGCTTGCGACCTCACGATCCAGTGGACGTTCCTGCGAGGCTCAAGCCGAGAAGCGTTTCAAGCCGCCATGCAGGCCGACGATGCGACCTTGGCGCGCGCTCGCGGTTGGGCCCTCTGGAAAGCCCTGCTGACGGTAAACCAAGGGTCGTCGCGCAGCCGTGACGCCGCGTTTCAGGTGATTTCAGATCTCTGTGCTGAGCACCGCTCGGCTGCCTGATTCAGGCAGCCAGTGCACCCGCCACGGCATCGATTGCCGCATCGGCCTTGCCGGCATCCGGACCGCCGGCCTGGGCCATGTCGGGACGACCGCCGCCGCCCTTTCCGCCAAGCGCTTCCGATCCCTTGCGCACCAGATCAACGGCACTGACGCGATCCGTCAGATCGCTGGTGACACCGACGACGATGCTCGCCTTGCCGTCATCGGAAACCCCGACCAGCGCGACCACACCTGAGCCGAGTGATGCTTTCGCCTCATCGGCCATGCCCTTGAGGTCGCGCGGCGCGACACCGCTGACCACCTTGCCGAGGAACTTCAGGTCACCGACCTGACGCGTCTCGTCGGAAGACTGGCCGCCGCCACCCAGCGCCAGCTTCTTTTTCAGCTCGGTCACTTCACGTTCCAGCTTGCGCCGCTCGTCAACCAGCGCGTCGACTCGATCAACGAGCTCGGCCGGTTGCACGCGAAGGGTCGAAGCAAGCGCCTTGACCCGATCGTCCTGCTCACTGAGGTATTGGCGAGCGGCATCGCCGGTCAAGGCTTCCAGGCGGCGAACCCCGGCACCGACCGCGCTTTCACCGATCACCCGAACCAGTCCAATGTCGCCAGTCGCATTGACATGCGTGCCACCGCAAAGCTCGGTCGAATAGGTCTTGCCTTCCTTGTCTCCTTGCAACGCCGTGCCCATCGAAACGACTCGCACCTCGTCGCCGTATTTTTCACCGAACAGCGCCATTGCCCCCTCGGCGATGGCATCATCGACGGCCATCAGCCGGGTCGTGACCGGACTGTTCTGGATCACCATTTCATTCGCCAGGTTTTCGACCGCAGCCATCTCGGCACCCTCGACCGGCTTGGGATGCGATATGTCAAAGCGCAGCCGATCGGGTGCGACCAGGGAGCCCTTCTGAGCCACGTGGCTGCCCAGCACTTCGCGCAGTGCTTCATGTAGTAGATGCGTTGCCGAATGGTTGGACCGCAGACGGCTGCGGCGCTCGTGATCCACCGAAAGGATCACCTCGGCACCTGTCTTAACGGACCCCTCATCGACCTTGGCGTAGTGCACGTGAAGACCATCGGCCTTCTTCTGCGTATCCGTGACCGACAGCTTGAAACCTTCGCCCGAAATCGTTCCGGTGTCGCCCATCTGGCCGCCGGATTCGCCGTAGAACGGTGTCTGATTGACGATCAACTGGACGGTTTCACCTTTCGACGCTTCACTGACTTCGGCTCCATCCGAGACAATGGCCTGGATTACGCCCTCGGCCTGTTCCGTATCATAGCCAAGGAAATCGGTGGCACCTTCGCGATCACGCAGTTCGAGCCAAATGGTTTCCGTCGCTGCCTCGCCGGAGCCGGCCCAGTTGGCGCGTGCTTCGGCCTTCTGCCGTTCCATCGCAGTCTTGAAGCCCGCATCATCGACATGGATGCCACGCTGACGCAGGGCGTCCTGGGTCAGATCGAGCGGAAAGCCATAGGTGTCATAGAGCTTGAAGGCTGTCTCGCCGTCCAGCACATCGCCCACGCCCATGTCGGCACTGGCATCTGCGAGCAGGTTGAGGCCGCGCTCCAGGGTTTTGCGAAAACGGGTCTCTTCCAGCTTGAGCGTCTCCGAGATCAGCGCTTCGGCACGCACCAGCTCCGGATAGGCTCGCCCCATCTGCTCGACCAGAGCCGGCAGCAGCTTCCACATCAGCGGCTCACGTGCGCCGAGCAACTCCGCATGGCGCATGGCGCGACGCATGATACGCCGCAGGACATAGCCACGGCCCTCATTGGAAGGCAGCACGCCATCGGCGATCAGGAACGCAGTCGAGCGCAGGTGGTCAGCAATCACCCGGTGGCTGCCTTGCGCCTTGCCCTCCGCTGCAACGCCGGTCAGTTCGACCGAAGCACCGATCAGCGCCTGGAACAGGTCGATGTCATAGTTGTCGTGCTTGCCCTGCAAAACGGCGGCGATGCGTTCCAATCCCATGCCGGTATCGATGGATGGACGCGGCAGGTCGACCCGTGTCTCAAGTGTCTGCTGCTCGTACTGCATGAAGACGAGGTTCCAGATCTCGATGAACCGGTCGCCGTCTTCGTCCGGCGATCCGGGCGGTCCGCCGGGAATCCCCTCTCCGTGATCGTAGAAGATCTCCGAACAGGGCCCGCAAGGCCCGGTGTCACCCATGGCCCAGAAGTTGTCGTGGGTCGGGATACGGATGATGCGCTCGTCCGGCAGACCGGCGATCTTCTTCCAGAGATCGAAAGCCTCGTCGTCGGTGTGATAGACCGTGACGAGCAGTCTGTTGGCATCCAGTCCGTATTCCTTGGTGATCAGATTCCATGCCAGCTCGATCGCCAGGTCCTTGAAATAGTCGCCGAAGGAAAAGTTGCCGAGCATCTCAAAGAAGGTGTGGTGGCGGGCCGTGTATCCAACATTGTCCAGATCGTTGTGCTTGCCCCCTGCGCGCACGCATTTCTGCGCCGTCACGGCGCGGCTGTAGGGCCGATGCTCAAGACCGGTGAAGACATTCTTGAACTGCACCATGCCCGCGTTGACGAACATCAGCGTCGGATCGTTACGCGGTACCAGCGGGCTGGACGCGACGATCTCATGCCCGTTCTTGCCGAAATAATCGAGAAAGGCGGTGCGGATCTCGTTTACGCCACTCATCATAAACCTTCTGAACTTTTTTGACGCACCGTCCTTCTGACAGCGCTGTTTCAGACCGGCTTTTATCCGCCGCTCGCTGCACTGTCCAGCAGAAGCGGCCGGTGGTGCCGGCAACTTGAACCGACTGAGACTGATATGAAAAACCGGCGGCGGGAAACCCGTCGCCGGTCACAATTCTAGAGGTTTGCCTTGAGGAGGCGTCAGCCCTCGGCTGCATCATCCCCGCCAGGATGCCCCTCTTCCAGAAGCTGTTCGGCGATCAGTCCGGCATTCTGCCGCAGTGCCAACTCGATCTCATCCAAAATCTCTGGATTGTCGCGCAAGAACTGTTTGGCATTCTCGCGACCCTGGCCGAGCCGCTGGCTGTTGTAGGAGAACCAGGCGCCGGACTTCTCGACTATGCCGGACTTCACCCCAAGGTCGATCAACTCACCCGTCTTTGAAACGCCTTCGCCATACATGATGTCGAACTCGACCTGCTTGAAGGGCGGCGCCATCTTGTTCTTGACGACCTTGATACGGGTCTGGTTACCGACCACCTCGTCACGGTCCTTGACCGAACCGATGCGCCGGATGTCGAGGCGCACGGAAGCGTAGAACTTGAGCGCATTGCCGCCACTGGTGGTTTCCGGCGAACCGAACATCACACCGATCTTCATGCGGATCTGGTTGATGAAGATCACCATGCAGTTGGAGCGCGAGATCGACGCCGTCAGCTTGCGCAGCGCCTGGCTCATCAGACGAGCCTGCATGCCGGGGAGTGAATCGCCCATCTCGCCTTCGATTTCCGCCCGCGGCGTCAGCGCCGCAACAGAGTCGACCACAAGTACATCGATGGCACCGGAGCGGACCAGCGTGTCCGTGATCTCAAGCGCCTGCTCGCCCGTATCGGGCTGTGAGATCAGCAGGTTCTCCAGATCGACGCCAAGCTTGCGGGCATAGACCGGATCGAGCGCGTGCTCCGCGTCGATGAAGCCACAAATGCCGCCGTTCTTCTGCGCTTCGGCGATGGTGTGAAGCGCCATTGTCGTCTTGCCCGAACTTTCGGGCCCGTAAATTTCGATGATGCGTCCTTTGGGAAGTCCGCCGACCCCGAGTGCGATGTCGAGTCCCAGCGACCCAGTTGATACCGTTTCGATCTCGACGATTTTCTCGTTCGAGCCCAGTTTCATGATCGAGCCCTTGCCGAAAGCCCGCTCGATCTGCGTGAGCGCCGCATCCAGCGCTTTGCTTTTGTCCACCGAATTTTCCTCTACCAGCCGCAATGTGTTCTGAGCCATTACCGTCCACCTTTAGGTTAATTACGCATTGCTGGCAACGAATGCCGCATACCGCACAATGTACACGGTTTGTTCCGTTTTCGCAACACCGGTATAAAGCACTGATTAACAATGATTAAAATAGGTATGTTCTTTTTTTGTCCTTACCGAACGTGATACCGGACCAACGGCTCCTTTGAGGGGATACGCGAACGCCATTGTGAACGATTCGGCCTGACTCGAATTATTGTTGACGGAGGCAGTATCTGGTTCTGTGAACCGCGCCAAACTCAGCAGAATTCAAACCAAATACTCAGCCCCCTATACACTCATCACCTGGACCCAACTCGATCACTCGGCCCGTGATTTGCCGCCTGGGGACTGGGCTGAATAATAATAGACGATGGCCTGTGCCCGGTTCTTCACCGACAGTTTTTCGTAGATGTTCGACAGGTGGAATTTCACCGTGTTGGTGGAGATCTGCAGCGTCTTGGAAAGTTCGCGGTTGGACATGCCGTTGGCCAGCGATTCCAGAATCGCTCGCTCCTTGCGCGACAGGGTGTTCATCGGATCCTGCTGCATCTGGCGCACATCGATGAACGGAAACACCATCTTGCCGGCGGCGACATCGGCACAGGTATCGAGAAGGCTTTCGACCTCGCCGGACCGCGATGCAAACCCTGCCGCGCCGGCCTGCATGGCCAGTCGCGGCTGGTCGCCCTTTTCCTCACCATAGACCACAAAGCGCGGTACGTTTTCCTGTTCGCGCAAAACCTCGATCAGCTTGGCCGCCCCCAACACCGGTAGGTTCCAATCGATCACACAGACCTCGACCGGCACCCGCATGACAAGACCGAGACAGCCTTCTGCGGTCGCCGATGTAGCCACCAGGGAGAAGCGCGGATCCCGTTCAAAAATTTCCGACATCGCCGAAAGAACCAGCGAATTGCTGTCTGCAAGCAAGGTGGCGATCGGCGCCGCTGAATTCTCAACCATTTGTTTTTACAACCGAATTTCGAATAAACTACCCAAATTGGTGGATGACGTCGCACCATTTCCGGAAATACCTACCCATGTAGGTAGGAGTTTCCCTACCCGATTAGATACCCAAAGGCAGTAGTAACTTACGTTGCGTCTTCGAACAAGCCGGGGTTTTTCTAACCACGAGGAGAAAGGCGGGTCGAAAGGCCCGGCGACGGAGGACACCAGCCGATGACATCACATATCTTCCCCAAGCTCGAAATTCCCGAGACGCTGGCCGCCGGTCCCGGACCCGGCAACACCGACGCCCGAGTCCTTCAGGCATTCGCCGGCGCCGGGGTGGCTGACCACATGCAGGGCGACGTTCTGCGGGGGATGATCGAGTGCAAGCACATGTTACGCGAGATCTGGGGCACGGATAACATCTATACCTTCGCCATTGCCGGCACCGGCTGGAGCGGCCTGGATGCCATGTTCTCGGCGGTCATGCCGGGCGACAAGGTCGTCGCCTTTTCCAACGGTACATTCTCCGGCATCGACTCGCTCACCCTGCGGATCAAGGCGGCGACCCCGGCCGAACTGGCCGCGGATTCGCTGAACCCGCAAGCCGACAGTGTTGTTGTCGTCGAGGTGCCGCACGGTCACTCAGTCACCGGCGAAACCGTCGAGGCGGCGCTCGCCGAGCACAAGCCGAAATGGGCCTTCATGGCCCATTGGGAAACCGGGTCCGGCCGCATCAACGATCTCCGCGGCTTTTCCGAGGCCTGCGAGCGCCACGGGGTCATGGGGCTGGTCGATGCGGTCTCCTCCCTTGGGGTGGAGGCATTTTCGATCGACGACTACCCGGGGGTTGCTGGCTGGGCGTCCTGTCCGCAAAAGGGCTTGTGCTGCCTGCCCCTCACCTACGCGCCTGTCAGCTTCCGCGATGTCTATATCGACACGCTGAAGGCAACCGGCGCCTACACTTATGTGCACAACCCGATCTTCGAGGCGCGCCACTGGGGCATCATTGACCGGGCCGATGTCGAAAAAGGCACCTATCACCGTACCCATTCCGGCTACGCAGTTGCCGCCTTTCACCAGGCCCTGCGGCTGACCCTTCTGGAAGGGCTCGCCGACCGGGCCGAATCCTACCGCATGCATGAAGCGGCCCTGCGCGACGCGGTTGCCGCCATGGGCTGCGAGGTGACCTCCAACATGACCAGCCTGGTCGTGCTGAACCTGCCGGGCGATCTGGCCGGCCGCGAAATGGAGCTGGTGCAGAACTGCCGCGCCGAAGGCTTCGGCATCTGGCCCACCCTGTCCGAACCGGTGCAGATCCGCATCGGCATCCTCAACCAGCTGCGCCCCGCCGCCATCTGGGAGATCGTCCGCCGCTTTGCTGACGCCATGCGGGCGCTCGGCGCGGATGTCGACCAGGACGCGATCGATACGGTCCTCGACCGCCACTACGCACCGGCCGTTGCCGCGCAATAGGAGGGACCCATGGATATCCATGAATACCAGGCCAAGGAAATTCTTTCTAATTTCGGCGTCGAGGTACCTGCGGGCGCTCTTGCCTACAGTCCCGAACAGGCCGCCTATCGCGCTCGCGAACTGGGCGGTGATACATGGGTCGTCAAGGCCCAGGTGCATGCTGGCGGCCGCGGCAAGGCGGGCGGTGTGAAGCTCTGCAGCTCGCAGGAAGAAGTCCATGACGCCTGCGACGACATGTTCGGTCGCAAGCTGGTCACCCACCAGACCGGGCCTGAAGGCAAAGGCATCTACCGCGTCTACGTCGAGTCAACTGTGCAGATCGATCGCGAGATCTATCTCGGCCTGGTGCTCGACCGGTCGAGCCAGCGCATCATGATCGTCGCGTCTTCCGAAGGCGGCATGGAGATCGAGGAGATCTCGGCCGAACGGCCTGACAGTATCGTCCGCTCAACCGTCGAACCGGCCGTCGGCCTGCAGGAATTCCAGGCGCGCGAGATCGCCTTCAGTCTCGGTGTCGAACCGGGACTGGTGCAGAACATGGTCCGCACCCTGCAAGGCTGTTACCAGGCGTTCCGCGACTTCGACGCCACCATGGTCGAGATCAACCCGCTGGTGATAACCGGCGACAACCGCGTGCTGGCGCTCGACGCCAAGATGAGTTTCGACGACAACGCCCTTTTCCGCCACCCGCAGATCAGCGAGTTGCGCGACAAGTCGCAGGAAGATCCGCGTGAGTCGCGCGCTGCCGACCGCGGCTTGTCCTATGTGGGCCTCGAAGGCAATATCGGCTGCATCGTCAATGGCGCCGGCCTGGCGATGGCGACGATGGACACGATCAAGCTGGCCGGCGGCGAACCCGCCAACTTCCTCGACATCGGTGGAGGCGCGTCGCCGGAGCGGGTCACCAAGGCGTTTCGCCTGGTGCTGTCGGACAAGAACGTCCAGGCCATCCTGGTCAACATCTTCGCCGGCATCAACCGCTGCGACTGGGTGGCCGAGGGCGTGGTCCAGGCATTGCGCGACCTCCAGGTCGACATTCCCGTGGTGGTCCGCCTGGCCGGCACCAATGTCGAGGAAGGCCAGAAAATCCTTGCCAAGTCGGGCCTGCCCATCATCCGCGCAACGACGCTGATGGAAGCCGCCGAACGAGCCGTCGGCGCCTGGCGCAACGATCTCACCCAAGGCACAAGAATGAGGGCCGTCTGATGAGCATCCTTCTCGACCGCGAAACCCGCGTTATCGTTCAGGGCATCACCGGGCGCATGGCCCGCTTCCACACCAAGGACATGTTGCAATACGGCACCAATGTCGTCGGTGGCGTGGTGCCCGGCAAGGGCGGCGAGACCGTCGAAGGCGTGCCGGTCTTCAACACGGTCAAGCAGGCCGTCGACGCCACCGGAGCCGATGCCAGCCTGGTTTTCGTGCCACCACCCTTCGCGGCCGATTCGATCATGGAGGCGGCGGACGGCGGCATTCGCTACTGCGTCTGCATCACCGACGGAATCCCCGCCCAGGACATGATCCGCGTGAAGCGTTACATGTACCGCTATCCCCGCGACAAGCGCATGATCCTGACCGGGCCGAACTGCGCCGGTACGATCAGCCCCGGCAAGGCGCTGCTCGGGATCATGCCAGGTCACATCTACCTGCCCGGCCATGTCGGCATCATCGGCCGTTCCGGCACGCTGAGCTACGAAGCCGCCGCCCAACTCAAGGAGCACGGCATCGGCGTCTCGACCAGCGTCGGCATCGGCGGCGACCCGATAAACGGATCGTCCTTCAAGGACATCCTGCAGCTCTTCGAGCAGGACGACGAGACCCACGTGATAGCCATGATCGGCGAGATCGGCGGTCCGCAGGAAGCCGAAGCGGCGGAATATATCCGCGGCCACATCAGCAAGCCCGTTGTGGCCTACGTGGCCGGCCTGACCGCCCCGAAAGGCCGCACGATGGGTCATGCCGGCGCGATCATCTCCGCCTTCGGCGAAAGCGCCTCGGAAAAGGTCGAAATCCTCTCGGGCGTCGGTGCGACCGTTGCCGAGAACCCGGCCGTCATCGGCGACACGATCGCCCGCGTCATGAAAGAGGCAGCGTAATGGCAAGGCCTTCAGTACTGGTGACGCGCCGCTGGCCCGCGGCCGTCGAAGCGCAGTTGATGGAAAACTACGACGCGGTCCTCAATACCGGCGACAAGCCTTTGTCGCCGTCAGACATCCGCGAGGCGCTGGGCAGCTACGATGCTGTGCTGCCGACCGTGACCGACAAGTTGACCGCCGAAGCCCTGGATGTGCCCTCCTCCCGGACCAGGATTCTGGCCAATTACGGGGTCGGCTACAGCCATATCTGCGAGGACTCTGCCCGTGGTCTCGGCCTGACCGTGACCAACACGCCGGACGTGCTGTCCGAGTGCACCGCCGATCTGGCCATGACGCTGCTGCTGATGGCGACACGGCGCGCCGGCGAAGGCGAACGTGAACTGCGTGCCGGCAACTGGACCGGCTGGCGCCCGACGCATCTGGTCGGCACCAAGGCCAGCGGCAAGACGCTCGGCATTATCGGTTACGGCCGCATCGGCCGGGAGATGGCGCGGCGCGCGCATTTCGGCTTCGGCATGAAGATCGTCGTGCAAAACCGCAGCCCTCTCGACCACGCCATACTGGCGCAGTGCAACGCGACCCAGGTCGATACGGTGGATGATCTCTTGCCGCGGTGCGATTTCGTGTCCCTGCACTGCCCGGGAGGCGATGCAAACAGGCACCTTATCAACGCACGGCGGCTGGAATTGATGAAGCCGGGCGCCTTCCTGATCAACACCGCGCGCGGAGAGGTAATCGACGAAGTCGCGCTGATCGAGGCCCTGACGTCGAAATCGATCGGCGGCGCGGCACTGGACGTGTTCGATGGCGAACCGCGCATCAATCCAGGCCTGATGCAATGCCACAATCTGGTGATGTTGCCGCATCTGGGCAGCGCCACGCGCGAAGCGCGCGAGGCCATGGGCTTCCGTGTTCTCGACAATCTGGGCGACTTCTTCGACGGCCGTCCCCCGAGAGATCGGGTGTTCTGATGAACGTGGCGGTTCGCGACGACCTGCGGCAAAAGACGCACGACGGTGTGGCCTACGCCGACGGCCTACGCGCCGAACTGGGCGCGCTCTGGCGCAATATTCTGCTCAGGCGCGCGCCGCACGTCGCCTCCTGGACCGATGCCCCCTCGCCCACCGCCATTCCAGTCGGCAAGGAAGCCACGCCCTACCTTCAGGCACTGTCCATCTGGTTTCAGTTGTCACGCATCATCGATGAGAATGCAGCGGTCCGCGAGCGCCGTCGCACCGAGACCGATCAGGGACCGGAAGCGGTGGAGGGCAGCTTCGCCGAGGCCCTGTCCTGCAAGACCGCCAATGCGGAGCGCCTACGCCAAGCCGCGGGATCCCTTTGCGTCGGTCCCACCCTGACGGCCCACCCGACGGAAGCCAAGCGCGTTACGGTTCTGGAGATCCATCGCCGGATTTACCGTTGTCTCGTCAGTCTCGAAGCCCAGCGCTGGACCCCGACCGAGCGGGCCGACCTGCTGCAGGATATCGAGGCGGAAATCGACCTGCTCTGGCTGACCGGAGAGCTTCGCCTGGAACGTCCCAGTCTGAACGACGAGATCGAATGGGGCTTTCAATTTTTCCGCGACGCCATCTTCGAAGCGGTGCCGCAGGTTCTCGACCGCTTCGACCAGGCCACGGGACAGCTGTTCGACCACGCAACGTTTGCGACACCCGAAATCTGCTTTCACAGCTGGATCGGAGGCGATCGCGACGGCAATCCGGGCGTGACCACGGCGGTGACCGCCCAGGCCCTGGAACGCGGCCGCGACATTGCCATCGAGCTCTATGAGCGGATGCTTGCCAAAGCCGCCAGCCGGTTGAGCATCAGCGACCAGATCCTGGCGCTGCCCGAACCCCATCAATCGCGCGTGCGTGCCATCGCGGAGGGAAACCCGGGAGGCCGCCGCAACCCAAACGAACTCTTCCGGCAGGCGCTGTCGGCGATCGGCAGTCGCCTGCAGAAGCGCTCGTATAGCCATATCGGCCAGTTCCTCTCCCATCTCGACACGCTGGATGCGGCGCTCTGCGCCGTGGATGCGCAACCGCTGGCGCAGCGCTATATCCGCCGCCTGCGAAGATCGGCATCGGTCTTCGGCTTCCGCACCGCCGCGCTGGACATTCGTCAGAATTCGACGGTCACGACCGCCGTTCTGACCGAAATCTGGGAAAAACAGCCGGGACCGGTTCCGGCTTACGGCAGCAGCGAGTGGTCGGCGCGCCTGCGTCGCGAACTGGCCGACCCCACCCTGCAGCGTCTGGATCCCGCCGAGCTGACGGATCAGGGCGACGACCTGCTCCGACTGCTCGCGCTGATGTACGCGGCCCAAACCGGGTTCGATCCGAAGGCCGTCGGTCCGTTCATCCTGTCCATGACCCGGTCGGCCGACGACATTCTCGGCGTCTACCTTCTAGCCCGCTATGCCGGATTCGGTGCCGAGACCCTGGACCTTGCGGTGGTGCCGCTGTTCGAAACGATCGACGACCTGCGCAGCGCTCCGGCCATCCTACAGGCACTGCTCGACGTTCCGCTTGCCCGCCGCAGCCTGAAGACCAGAGGCCGGACCATCGAGGTGATGCTCGGCTACTCTGACAGCAGCAAGGATGGCGGCTTTCTGTGCGCGGCCTGGGAATTGGATCGGGCCCAGCGGAAAATCGTCTCCGCGCTGGAGTCCCAAGGGTTTCGCACGGCCTTCTTCCACGGGCGCGGCGGCTCCGTCAGCCGCGGCGGCACGCCGGCCAGCCGGGCGATCGCCGCACAGCCCGCGGGAACGATATCCGGCCGTCTGCGCGTCACCGAGCAGGGCGAGGTCGTTTCGGCGCAATATGCCAATCGCGGCACGGCCGCCGCCCATCTCGAGCTCTTGCTCGCCAACACCCTGCGGCACTCGGCCGAACCGCGCGTTTCGCCGCCCCGGCCCGAATTCGAAGATGCGCTTGAGGCGCTGTCGGGCCTGTCGCAGACTTCCTATGTGTCGCTGCTGCAAACGGACGGCTTCCTCGACTACTTCCAGCAGGCAAGCCCCGTCGAGGAATTGGCGCGGCTGAAAATCGGTTCACGGCCGCCGCGCCGTTTCGGCGCCGCGAGCCTTGACGACCTGCGCGCCATTCCCTGGGTATTCGCCTGGTCGCAAAACCGCCACCTGATCACCGGCTGGTACGGCTTCGGTGCGGCGATCACTGAGTTTCGCCGGTTTCGCGGCGCCGGCGGCGACCAGGTGCTGCACGACCTGTTCCAACACTCCCGCCTGTTCAGGCTCATCGTCGACGAGGTCGAAAAATCGCTTTATCAGGCGGACATGGCGATTGCCGGTGAATACGCCTCGCTGGTCGCCGATCCGACCGTCGGCCGAAGCATATTCGGAGCCATCGAAGCCGAGTACGAAAAGGCCTGCAGCAGCGTCACTTTCCTGACCGGATCGCAGTTGATCGGACATCGGTTTCCGGATTTCCGCGAGCGCTTCGACCGCAAGCGAGCCGATCTCGACCGCATCAACACGCTGCAGGTAGCCCTGCTGCGTAAGGACCGGGACTGCATCGCAGGCACCGCATTGCATGTGCCGTTGCTGCAAACCATGAACGCTATTTCGGCCGGCCTCGGCTGGACCGGCTAGATACACCGGGAGACTTGCATCGTGAACACCCATCACCGCTTTGACGGCTTCTTCACCGAACCCCTCGCCAGCCGCGACCCGGAGCTCCAGGCCGCAATCACCGGCGAGCTCACTCGCCAGCGCGACGAGATCGAACTGATCGCTTCGGAGAACATCGTCTCCGCCGCCGTCATGGAGGCCCAAGGCTCGGTCCTGACCAACAAGTATGCCGAGGGCTACCCCGGCCGTCGCTACTATGGCGGCTGTCACTATGTCGACGTCGCCGAGAACCTCGCCATCGACCGCGCCAGGCGGCTGTTCAGCTGCGAATTTGCCAATGTCCAGCCCAACTCCGGCTCGCAGGCCAACCAGGGCGTATTCCAGGCCCTGCTGCAGCCGGGCGACACCATTCTGGGCATGAACCTCGCGTCGGGCGGACACCTCACCCACGGCGCGGCACCCAACCAGTCAGGCAAATGGTTCAACGCCGTGCAGTACGGCGTGCGGCGCGAAGACCACCGCATCGACTATGCCGAGATCGAAGCGCTGGCGAAGGAGCACAATCCGAAGCTTATTATCGCCGGCGGCTCGGCCATACCGCGGATAATCGACTTTGCCCGCATGCGAGCGATCGCCGATACCGTCGGCGCCTATCTGCTGGTCGATATGGCTCACTTTGCCGGCCTGGTCGCCGCCGGCGAGCACCCCTCGCCCTTCCCGCACGCCCATGTGGCAACAACCACCACCCACAAGACCCTGCGGGGTCCGCGCGGCGGCATGATCCTGACCAACGACGAGGCGATCGCCAAAAAGGTCAACTCGTCCATCTTTCCCGGCATCCAGGGCGGTCCGCTGATGCATGTAATCGCCGGCAAGGCCGCCGCCTTCGGCGAGGCGCTACGCCCGGAATTCAAGGACTACATGCGCCAGGTGCGCCTCAACGCCGATGCGTTGGCCGATCAGCTGATCAAGGGCGGCCTGGACATCGTCACCGGCGGCACCGACACCCATGTGATGCTGGTCGACCTGCGGCCCAAGGGCGTGACCGGCAACGTGGTGGACAAGGCGCTGGGCCGCGCCCGCATCACCACCAACAAGAACGGCATCCCGTTCGATCCCGAAAAGCCGACGGTTACTTCCGGCATCCGCCTGGGCACGCCGGCCGGCACCACCCGCGGCTTCGGCCAGGCCGAGTTCCGCTTGATCGCCGACATGATCGTCGAAGTCATCGACGGCCTGGCGGAAAATGGCGAAGACGGCAATCAGGATGTCGAGGCGAGCGTCCGCGTCAAGGTCGCAGAGCTCTGCGCGCAATTCCCCATCTACGACCAGATGTAAATCGAGGAACCCCAGCCATGAGTTTCTTTTCCATCGAACAGGCACCGGCACGGCTGAACCGCAGCGAACTTGCCGTGCCCGGAAGTCAGCCGCAGATGTTCGAACGGGCGGCCCAGTCCGAGGCCGACATCATATTCCTCGATCTGGAGGACGCGGTGGCGCCGGACGACAAGGAGCAGGCGCGAAAGAACATCATCCGGGCGCTGAACGAGATCGACTGGGGCACCAAGACCATGTCGATCCGCATCAACGGCCTCGACACGCACTACATGTACCGCGACGTAGTCGATGTGGTCGAACAGGCCGGCGAGCGCCTGGATCTGATCATGGTCCCGAAAGTCGGAACCGCCGCCGACGTCTATGCGGTCGACATGATGGTTACACAGATCCAGGACGCCAAGGGCTACAGGAAGCGGATCGGTTTCGAGCACATCATCGAAACCGCGCTCGGCATGCAGAATGTCGACGAGATCGCGTCAGCCTCGAAGCGCAACGAAAGCCTGCATTTCGGCGTCGCCGACTACGCCGCCAGCACCCGTGCCCGCACCACCATCATCGGCGGCGTCAATCCCGACTATGCGGTCCTGACCGACCCTACCAGCGACGGCAGCCGCGATGTGCACTGGGGCGACATGTGGCATTACGCACTGGCCCGCATGGTGGTCGCCGCTCGGGCGAACGGCCTGCGCCCGATCGACGGCCCGTTCGGCGATTTCCAGGATGCTGAGGGCTATCGCGCCGCGGCCAAGCGCGCCGCGGTTCTGGGCTGCGAAGGCAAATGGGCCATCCACCCGAGCCAGATCGCGCTCGCCAACGAGGTGATGGGTCCCTCCGAGGCCGAAGTCACCAAGGCCAGACGTATCCTGGAGGCCATGGCGGAAGCCGAGGCGGCTGGAAAAGGAGCCGTGTCGCTGGACGGACGCCTGATCGACTACGCCTCCATTCGCCAGGCGGAAGTGCAAGTCGAGAAGGCCCGCCAAATCGCTGCAGCCTGATCTCACAACTTTCGACTTTCGGCTTCGAAAGGCCCCGCGGTCCGAAGAGGCGGTCCGGGGGCCTTTGACGACTCCAAATATCCGCTTCGGGCCGGCGATTTCGGTAGCCGAAGGCCTCTGAGGTGCACCTGCAAAAAACCTTGCCCTGCCCCGCCGAAACTGCGAGGGATGGGGAGATGATTTGAAGGGGGCACGAGCGGTCATGACCAGTTTCCTCGTCCTTGGCGGCGCCCATCTCGACCGACGCGTCGCCTTGCAGGAGCAGGCGCGGCTGGGTGCCAGCAACCCCGGCCGCTGGCAAGCCGAACCGGGGGGCGCAAGCCTCAACGCGGCACGCACCCTGGCGCGTCTTGGAAATACCGTGCGCATGGTCTCTGTGCGTGGCGGCGATCGGGCGGGAGAAGCCGTGGCGGAGGCTGCCGAAGAAGCCGGCATCATCGACATGGCGCAGGTCTTTCTTGATCGGGCAACGCCCACTTACTCAGCCGTTCTCGACAACAAGGGAGACCTGGTGATCGGCGTCGCCGATATGGACCTCTACGACCACTTCACGCTGCGCCAGTTGTCCCGCAAATCGATCCGTGAGGCCCTCGCCGCGTCGGACCACATATTGTGTGACGCCAACCTGCCGGAAGCGACTCTGACCGCGCTGGCGGAAAAAGCCTCCGAAGTTGCAAAGCCGCTTTCGGCCATCGCCATTTCGCCGGCCAAGATCAGTCGGCTGTCCGGCGCGCTGCCCGCTCTCTCGGTGCTGTTCCTCAACGAAGCCGAGGCAAACACGCTGATCGGCGAAAAGGAACCGCGCGCGTGGCCCGACGAGATTCGTGCATTGGGTTTGAAGGGCGCAGTGATCACCCGCGGCGCCCGCCCACTCCTGGCCGTTGGCGGCGACGAGGTGTTCGAAATCAATCCGCCGCGAACCGAAGAGGTCAACGACGTGACCGGCGCTGGTGACGCGCTCTGCGCCGCGACGCTCGATGCGCTTGGCCGCGGCCAGTCCTTTTCCGACGCGGTCCGTGCGGGAATTGCAGCAGCATTCATTACAGTGCGCAGCAGGTCAGCGGCGCCACCCGACATGTCGGCAGAGGTGGTTGCGACAACGATGGCACTTGTGCCCCAGCCGGTTTTTCTGACATGAGACGGTTTTTCGAATCCGTCAGGACCGATTCATGACCCATTCCTTCCCACCGCCGGCCTATTCCGATGAGGTGCGCCAGGCACTCGATACCGGCAAACCGGTCGTCGCACTGGAATCGACTATCATCACCCACGGCATGCCGTGGCCGGGCAATCTGGAGATGGCCGAATCCGTCGAGGCGATCATTCGCGACCTCGGCGCCGTGCCTGCCACCATCGCGGTGCTCGAAGGGCGCCTTCACATCGGGCTGGAACCGGATGCGCTCTCCGAGCTGGCGCAAACCAGCGACGCCCTCAAGGTCTCGCGCGCCGATCTGGCCTTCGCCATCGCCAGCGGACGCACCGGTGCGACAACTGTCGCAGCGACCATGATTGCTGCCGCCCAAGCCGGCATCCAGGTCTTCGCCACGGGCGGCATTGGCGGCGTTCATCGCGGTGCCGAGGACAGTTTCGACGTATCTGCCGACCTCGATGAACTCGCCAGAACGCCGGTCATCGTGGTCTGCGCCGGCGCCAAGGCCATTCTCGACATTCCGAAGACGTTGGAAGTGCTGGAAACAAAGGGCGTGCCCGTCGTTACCGTTGGCAGTGACACCTTACCCGCGTTTTGGTCACGCGATTCCGGGCTGCGATCGCCGCTGCGGTTGGATGATGCGCACAGCATCGTGCGGTTTCACCATGCGCGCCACCACGTTGGAACGACCGGTGGAATGCTGATCGCCAACCCGGTGCCCGAAGCCCATGAAATTCCGCGGGCGGAAATGGAAGTCCACATTGCAAAGGCGCTCGCTGAGGCGGAAAGCCGAGCAATCTCGGGAAAAGAGGTCACGCCGTTCCTGCTTGGCCACATATTCGACATCACAGAGGGGCGAAGCCTGGCGACCAATATCGAGCTTGTGAAACACAATGCCCGCCTGGCGGCCGAGATCGCCTGCGCGTTTCAAGGCGCCGGAAAATAACGTGTCCGGCTATTCGGGAACGCCCCTGGTCCGCAAGCTCACACTCAAAGAAGGCCATCGCATATTCTGGCTTCACATGCCGCACACGGTCGAGGCAACCATTGCAGAAGCGGGTCTGACCCTGTCGCCCGTTTCCGGTGATGAGGAAATGGATGCAGCCCATATCTTCGTGACGGAAAAGGCCGAACTGCAATCCCGCCTCACCCGACTTCGGGATATCTTGGCTACGAATGGCTTTGTGTGGGTGTCCTGGCCAAAAAAGGCCTCAAAACGGCCCACCGACATAACCGAAGACGTCATCCGCGCCGTCGCCCTGCCGATGGGATTTGTCGACATCAAGGTCTGCTCCGTCGACGAGATCTGGTCCGGCCTCAAGCTCGTCATCCGCAAGGAGCTGCGCGACTGACGGCACCGTCACGCGGTCGGTGCCGTCGTATGTTCGGCTAGGTCAGTGGTACGATGGTGATTTCGACACGGCGGTTTTGCGCCCTGCCCGATTCTGTCGCGTTGCTGGCAATCGGCCTTTCTTCGCCGAAACCCTGAACATACATGCGCCGGCGATCGATGCCCTGTGACGACAGATAGCTGGAGACCGACTGCGCCCGCTGCTGCGACAGGTTGAGGTTGTACTGGGCGGAGCCCGTCGTGTCGGTAAATCCATAGACGTCGATCAGCGTCTGATTGAACTTGGAAAGCACGATGGCGACGGAATTCAAAGTCCCGAAGAAGCTCGGATCGATTTGCGCCTGGTTGAGGGCAAATGTGATGTTCGACGGCATGTTGAGCACGAGGTTGTTGCCGACACGCGTGACCGACACTCCGGTACCCTGCAGCTGAGCACGCAATTCCGCTTCCTGACGGTCGACATAGTTGCCGATGGCGCCGCCAGCCAGGGCACCGAGGCCTGCTCCGATCAGCGCGTTGCGCCTGTCATTGCCGCCGGCAAGCAAACCAATCCCGGCACCAAGACCGGCTCCAAGCGCGGCGCCCCCAGCCGTTCGCGACACCCTTTGCTGTCCGGTATAGGGGTCGGTGCTGGTGCAGGCGGCCAGAAAGGCTCCCGACATCAGCGCGATTGCGATCTTCTTGTACATGCCCGTTAAGTCCCTCTCAAAAGTGCGCGAATTTAAGGCTGATTCTGCATCAATAGCAACAATACGGCGCCATTGTGTTCCGTTTCAGGTTCACTCCGAGGTGCGGTGGAAAAGCTTGAAAGAAAAGAGAAATCCAGTCTGATCACCTTCGTGTGACGACTCAGCCTTCAACAACTTCCTTCACGGCTGTCGCCAACTGCTTGAGTGAGAATGGTTTCGGCAGGAAACCGAATTTGGCATCCTCCGGCAGGTTCTTGGCAAAAGCGTCCTCGGCATAGCCGGACACGAATATGAACTTCAGGTCAGGATATTCCTTGCGCAACTCACGCAGCAGTGTCGGCCCATCCATCTCCGGCATGACAACGTCCGAGACGACAATGTCGATCTCGCCATTCAGTTCCTCGACAATGTCCAGGGCTTCCACCCCGGAAGCCGCCTCGTGAACGGTATAGCCGCGCGTTTCCAGCATGCGTTTGCCGCCTCGCCGCACCGCTTCTTCATCTTCCACCAGAAGCACGGTGGCTGAACCGGTCAGGTCCTTGCGGTCGTCCTCGGCCGGCGACTTCTGTTTCGCGTCATCTGTCGACTCGCCTTCGGTCGCGCTCGCAGAAACTTCGGCGGATTCTTCTGCCTCACTTGCCGCTTCGACATGGCGCGGCAGATAGATGCGGAACTTGGTGCCCTTGCCGACTTCTGATTCCGGATAGATGTAGCCGTCCGACTGTTTGACGATGCCATAGACCATGGAGAGGCCCAGACCGGTGCCCTTGCCAACTTCTTTGGTTGTGAAGAAGGGTTCAAAAATCTTGTCCATCAAATCCGGTTCGATGCCGGACCCTTCATCGGCGACCTCAATCATCACATAGTCACCGACTTCCATCCCGCGGTTGTTCAGCGCCTCGACCTCACTGCTGTCGACATTGGCGGTCCGGATCGTCACCGTACCGCCTTCGGGCATCGCATCGCGGGCGTTGACCGCCAGGTTGATGATCACCTGTTCGAACTGGCCAAGATCCGTCTTGACCGGCCAGAGGTCCTTGCCGAATTCGACATCGAGTTTGACGTGGGTGCCGGTCAGCCGGTCGACGAGCATGCGCAGATCGCCGATGACGTCGGTCATCGACAGAACCGTCGGACGCATGGTCTGCTTGCGCGAGAAGGCCAGCAACTGACGCACCAGAACGGCAGCGCGGTTGGCGTTGCGCTTGATCTCCATCAGATCGGCAAAGCTGGAATCAGAGGGTCGCAGCGACAGCAGCAGGTGATCTGCCGAAAGCAAGATAGCCGTCAACACGTTGTTGAAATCGTGCGCAATGCCGCCAGCCAGAGTACCCACCGCATTCATTTTCTGCGTCTGCGCCATCTGCCCCTCGAGCGCCTTCTGCTCGGTGGTTTCCAGCGTGTAGATGATGGCCGCTTCCTCACTGCCGGCGCTGTCGGTGACGGCACTGACATAGAAGCGCAGGTGTCGCTCACCGTCGTCCGCATGACGGGCGTCGACGGGATCGATGTCCGCCTGTCCGTCTCGCGCTGCTTCGAGTGCTTGCTCAAACCTGCCCCGATCGGCCGCATGGATCACCGAATCGAAAGAGGTACCGCGCTCGAGGTCGTCGCGAGAAACCACATCGGTGAACATCTTGAGGAATGGCGCATTGGTGCGCAGGATCCGTCCATCGCCATTGACCGATGCGATCGCCATCGGCGTGCTGTTGAAGAACCGCGTAAAACGCATTTCCGCCGCCGCCGTCGTCGCCTCGCTTCCACCCTCATCGGTGCGGGTCAGCACGATCGTGCGGCTTTCGCCCGGAGCTCCGTCATGGGCGGCGCTGACCCGGTGCACAAGCCGCACAGGCAGGCTTTTGCCGTCACGCCGCAGCATATCGAGATCAAGCGTCGCGGTTCTGTTAAGACCAGGCGCCGCCTGGACCGACTCGATCAACGCCATGCCTTCGCCGGCGATCAGGTCCTTCAGAGCAATCGACCCCGGCGTGAAGGCCGTCAGATCCAATCCGATCCAGTCGGCGAGCGTCGCGTTGATATAGGCCACTTCACCGTTTTCGCCGGTCGACAGGAAGCCTGCCGGTGCATGGTCGAGATAATCAATGGCATGCTGCAGTTCCTTGAAGAACCGCTCCTGGTCCTCGCGCTCGTCAGAGATATCCGACAATTGCCAGGCCTGCAGTGTTTCGCCGCCGCTGCCCAGGTCGAGGAGTCGCGCTCTCAACCGGTACCAGCGAGCACCGGTCGCGGCACCGGTCTTGTCCAGCGGACTGAGAAGGCGGAACTCCTCCTGCCCTTCCTTGCCTTCACGGATCTGATTGGTCAGCCGATAGACCGCCTCGGCGGCCTGATTGTCCTTCGACAACAGGGCCTCGATCGACAGTATGTCGTTGGGGCTCGCAGCCCCTGTCAGAGAGGCATAGGTGCGGTTTGCATAGACGACGCGACCTTTCTTGTCGGTCACGACAGTCCCCTCGGGGTGACCGTCAATAAACAGACGAGACAGCTCATCGCCCCCGGCCCGTGGCATGATCTGAACAAACCCGATAAAGGTCGAGACCAGGTAGAAGATCCCGATCATCGACAGAATGCCCAGCAATCCGAGGCCGAAATTGGTGTTGACGCGGCCTTCGAGGAAAACAAAGGCAATTGCGGCGACGACCAGCACAATGGCAAGAACGATCAGCCGCATGATCGTGCCGGGACGCGAATGCCGGTCGATCATCGGTGTCGGGTAGCCGCCGTCCGACGGGTTCTTCCGCGCCATCCGTGTCCCCTAAGCGAACCTGATTCCCCTTGGTTGTCCGTTTGAATCATATTCCTGGAGCCAAGAAAAGGGAGGGAGGCCGGGGGGCCGCAGATACCGGTGAATATTCGGGATTTTGCCACAATCGGTAGCGCCGCGGCGTCAGGAACCCGTTGGCTGAACCGCGTCAATCACAAACCGGGCAACCGGTTCGAGCGAATCATCCACAGACTCCGATCGCCTTCTTCGCGTCAGATCAGCCCGACTGACGGCTTCACGCAAACCGTCCACAAACCGACGTGTGTGTTACACAGCTTTTGCAGCCACCCGAGGTTGCCAGTCGATCTCCTGCCCACTACCCTTTTTAGTGGGTCGCGGCTTTATGCAGAACGGGGCAGAAATACATGGGTGAGACACTGTTCGGAACGGACGGATTGTCCCTGAACACGCCGGTGCTGATCGCCGCGGCGGTCGTTGTTTGCCTTCTGCTTGTCTACTGGTTTTTCAAACGTCGCGGTCACATGACGTTCATGCGTGGCGGCAGCAATCGCCAACCGCGTCTGGCTGTTCTTGACGCAGCGGCCGTCGATGCCCGACGTCGACTGGTACTCGTGCGCCGAGACGATACAGAGCACCTGATATTGATCGGCGGACCGAGCGATCTCGTTGTTGAATGCGGCATCAACAGAACTGTGCCGGCCGTGCAACCGGAGAACGCCAAATCCGCTGCATCGCGTGCGCAACAGCAGCACGCAGTACAGCCAGATGCTCCGCCGCCGCCGAAGCCACAGGAAGCGCCAAGCGAGTCAAGCACTGCAGCCGTTCCGCCCAAACAAGTGGTTGAAGCAAAACCGGATCCGAAGCCGGAGCAATCCTTGGAGAGGCCTGGCGCGGAGGCAAAACAGCGAGAACCAGCTGCGGCCGGGTCAGCTGCTGGTAAACGCTCGGAAACTCGAACGGAAGCACCGCGTCCCAAAAGCTCGCCAACTTCCGAGCCGGTTGCCGATACCTCCTTACCGGTTGCTGCAACCTCGGCGAATGCCGCAAGTTCAGCGACCTCCATGGCGGCTGCTCGTGATCAAGACCAGACGCGAACGCCAACCGAACCGGAAGCCACTCCCGAAAAGGAGAAGCCGGAACCGGTCCCCCAGCAGGCAGTGTCTGACCCGAGTGAAGAAAAGGCACAGCCGACTACCGCGACAAAATCAGCGTCTGACATCGGTGACAATCTGGCCATCGAGACACCTGTCGAGGAGCACGAAGCGCTCAAGACAGAATTCGAGGATGCGCTGGACGCCGCCCGCGAACTCGTTATTCCGGCAACAACGCCAGCAGGTGAAGCTCCTCCCGCACCGGAACCTGATTTGAACTACGCTCATGCTGTTCCTCAGCCGGCCAAGACCCTCTCCCAGGCAGCTCCACAGGCAACGTCTACTGCGCCGATGGCGTCGAAGCCGGCATCGGAACCTCAGGCCCCCATCGCCAAACCGGAACCGGCACCCCAGCAATCCGTCAGCGCAGAAGATCTTATCGCCGATTTCGACAGGGTGTTGGAGGCGGAGATGAAAAAGGCCACTATCGAGCAGCTTCAGCCGAAGGCCGCCAAGCCAGCGGAAATCAAACCCTCGGAAGTTAAACCGGCAGAAATAAAGTCGCTGGAGGCCAAAACGATAGAGGCCAAATCCGTGGTGCCTAAACCGGCAGGGACGAAACCAGCAGTGACCGCGGTAAGCGAGGAGGCCGGGGCAACCCTGGAAGACGAAATGAAGAAGCTTCTCGGCGACCTGAAAGCCAAGCACTAAAAAAGGGCGGCAAAAATGCCGCCCCGCAATCTTCTCAAAACAGACACCTATTCGTCGCGATACACTTTTTCCCGACGTTCGTGCCGCTCCTGCGCCTCGATTGAAAGCGTTGCGATCGGACGGGCATCCAGCCTTTTCAGGCTGATTGGTTCGCCGGTCTCTTCGCAATAACCGTAGGTGCCTTCATCTATGCGCCGCAAAGCGGCATCGATTTTCGATATCAGTTTCCGCTGTCGGTCCCGGGCTCGCAATTCGATCGCCCTGTCTGTTTCCGACGATGCTCGATCCGCGATATCGGGGTGGTTTGCGCTGTCTTCCTGTAGATTTCCCAGTGTTTCGCGAGCTTCGCGTAAAATGTCATTCTTCCATGCGTTGAGTTTGGCTCGAAAATAGGCGCGCTGCTTGTCGCTCATGAACGCCTCGTCCTCCGAGGGGACATAGGAACCAAGATCAATACGTTCGTTCATAGAGATTCCTCGGTAGCCGTGCAATTTGCGCGTCTGTATAGCCAGACCTTGGCGACGATACAAGCCGGAAATACGCACGCAGAGCGGATTTTTGTGAATCGCCCTTTCAAGTTAAACTCCTCATTTAATTCACAATTTTCTTCTGGTCTGTGACAATTTCCACAGACTCACATCTCATCGACAAGATCCGTGATCCGCAATCTGAAATATTCCAGTTGCGTGACAATGCGGCCGACAGGTCCACCGCCCCAAACCAGCCCATAGGGTTTGAACAATTCCAATCTGTCCGGTTTGCCACCGATGGCCTCGGCCACGGCAAGGGCGCCGGCCGCCGTCATGTTCAACCCATGTCCGCCAAAGCCCGTGAGGACGTACAAACCGGGGCGATGCTGACAAATGACCGGCATTTTGTGCCGGGCATATCCCATCAGGCCGGACCAGGAAAACGCTACTTCCAGCCCGGCAAGGGACGGATAAACCTGTATGATGTCACGCATCAGTTTCGCGGCCAGATCCTTGGGTTCGCTTTGTCGGGTCGTGATCCGCCCGCCCCACAGGAGACGCTTGCCCTCGGAGCCACCGATGACTCGGTAGTAGTCTCCAGCACGCCGCGTGTCGGCGATGCAGCCGGTCCAGTTGATCGCCTGTTGCAGCGCATTCTCAGCGGGTTCGGACGCGATGACATAGGTGGCAACTGGCAAAATGCAGTTCTCGACTGCCGCAACCGGCCCGCCATAGGCGCTGGTCGCCACAACGACCTGATCCGCCTGCACTCTTCCACGATCGGTTTCCAGAATGAAGCTGCTGTTCTGGCGATCTACAGCCTTTACCGGAGATTTTTCGTACACACCAACACCGGACTCTACACACAGCTGTGCCAGCAACTCGGAATAGGCCAGAGGGTCGATGTGAAAGGGGTTTGGATCAACCAGCGCCCCGTGGTAGCGCTCGGTTCTCAATCGAGATCGCACATCCTGCTTGCCGAGAACCTGCAGGTCCACGCCATAATCATGCAGCATCCGGTCGCGTTGTCGCTGGAGGCTGTCTGTTTTGCGGTGGCGGATGACATGCATCCAGCCTGAACCGGCAATGATCTGCAATCTTCCGGCGGCCGTGATCTGCTGTCTGACATAATCCGCACCTTCTTGCGACAGGGCGTAAAGCTGTCGCGCGGCCTCAAGACCAACCCTATTTTCCACTGCAAAGAGATTTTCGGCGAAGCCCGGAGCAACAAATCCACCATTTCGGCCGGAGGCCCCCCAACCGACTCTGCGAGCTTCCAACAAGACCACTGTGTTGCCCTGCTTTTTCAATTCCAAGGCAACGGTCAATCCCGCCAGTCCCCCTCCGATGACAGCGATATCCGATCGAATTGGCTCAGAAAGACTTGGATGTGGTCGCCGATGCGCGAGGCGCTGCGCATACAGGCTGTCAACATGTGCCTCGCCGATACTGTTTCCGTCCATCGGATTCACTTCGGCAACTCCTCAACTGTGGCCAACTTGTTGAAATTCGCAAAATTCCGGCTTTGCGCCAAACTGGCGACTTGAAGTCTCGTCTGGCGACTGGAATCTTGTATCGACAAGACACACCTCGCAGCCGGTCAGAACAAGACTTCATGGGCAACACTAAAGCCGTATCCACCCGAATTATGCTGCTTCGCCATGCTCATGCCGCTTGGGCCAGGCCTGGCATGCGCGATTTTGACAGGCCGCTTGACGCGCGAGGCGTGGAAGATGCCGGTCTGATCGGTGAAACCATGCGAGCTGATGATCTCGCGCCGGATGTCATTTTGTGTTCTCCGGCCCGTCGGTGCGTAGAGACTTGTGACATTGTTGCCAGTTGTTTCCCCGCCGAATTCAAAACCGACTACATCGATGACCTCTATTCTCGCAGCCACGATCGCTACCTGGAACTCCTCGCGGCGCAAAATGCCTCAACCATTTTGCTGGTGGGTCACAATCCGATGATGGAAGACACGGCCTGCGAGCTTACCGGCAGTGCAGAAGCCTGGCCCCGCGAACGGCTGGACAAAGGCTACCCGACAGCCGGCCTCGCGATCATCGATTTTGACGGATCGCGGACAGAGCTGCGTCGCAGCGGCCACCTGGGACAGTTCCTGACACCAAAACGGCTGAAGAAACTGCAAAAAAACGCCTCCTGAAAACCGCTCAAAAAACGCCGAATCGATTTCTCAGCTTGATTCGGCAACCAACTGAATAATTGATACTTTTTGTATCACTCATTCGCTCCGCTTGAACGGCGGGGCAAGGCGATCCTATATGCGTTGACAGGATCAATCTGCACAGGTGCCTTTTGGCGACATCGCTCACCCGCATTTCTGACGAAGCGCTTATCACGCTGGACAATCTTGTCGACCGAGCCGGCGATCTCGTGCGGCCGACCATGCGGTTTGGCGTGACCGGGCTTTCGCGGTCGGGAAAGACTGTCTTCATCACCGCTCTCATCCATAATCTGCTGCACGGCGGGCGCCTGCCGCTGTTCAAGGCTCAGCATGACGGTCGCATATCATCGGCCTATCTGGAGCCCCAGCCCGACGACGGGGTGCCGCGGTTTCAATATGAGGACCACGTAGCCGCGCTCGTCAACGACCGGATCTGGCCGCAATCGACCCGTGCGATCTCTGAACTGAGACTGACGATCGAGTACGAGTCGGCAAGCGCATGGGGGCGGCTCTTTTCAAGCGGCAAAATGTCGATCGACATTGTCGACTATCCTGGCGAATGGTTGTTGGACCTGCCATTGATGCAGCAGGACTACCGTACGTTCAGCAGCAATGCGATCGAACTTGCGAATTCGCCGGCTCGGGCCGATCTTGCGCAAAAATGGCTGTCCGAAGCAGCCCGCCACGATCTCAACGCACCGGCGGAAGAAACCACCGCACGGGATCTGGCTGCGCTTTTTGCCGACTACCTGCAGGCCTGCCGAAGCGACGAACGGGCATTGTCCACCCTTCCGCCCGGACGCTTTCTGATGCCGGGCGATCTGGAAGGTTCGCCCGCTCTGACCTTCTGCCCGATGCCCAGCGTACCGGATGGCCCCGCTCCGAATGGCTCCCTGTGGGCAATGATGGAACGGCGTTACGAGGCCTATAAGAACCTCGTGGTCAAACCGTTTTTTCGCGATCATTTTGCCCGTCTCGATCGACAGATCATTCTGATCGATGCGATGCACGCCCTGAACGCCGGACCTGACGCCGTGCAAGACCTTGAACAGGCCCTGGTCGACATCCTGTCTTGCTTTCGCGCCGGGCGCGGCAATTCCCTGACCTCTTGGTTTTCCCGCCGCATCGACCGCGTTCTCGTGGCCGCGACCAAGGCCGACCAACTTCACCACCACAGCCATGACCGGCTTGAAGCCATCGTCTCTCGCCTTGTCTCCCAGGCAACGGATCGGGCTGGATATTCGGGTGCGGAGATCGGTGTTCTGGCGCTCGCGGCCGTCCGCGCCACCAAGGAAGGCAAGGCCGGACCCGGCAAGAACGCCTTACCCCTGATCATCGGCACGCCGCAACCGGGCGAAACGATCGACGGTGAGACTTTTGACGGCGAAACAAGAACCGGAATTTTTCCGGGAGACCTGCCGGAGTCAGCCGATCTGTTCTTCGAACAGGCTTCTGCCCAAGGGGCAGTCGAGCATCCACAGCTCAATTTTGTGCGGTTCCGCCCTCCGGCAATTGAAAAGACCGCAAACGGCGTCTCCCTGTCCCTGCCCCATATCCGCCTGGACAGGGCTTTTGAATTCTTGTTCGGGGACTGGCTCGCATGACCAAACAGCGCAAACCCAGAGCGGTTCCCGTCGAGGACGAGGTCGTAGCCGAGACGCCACCGACACTCCCGAGGAAACCCGTATCGGTCAGCGAGGCCGATACGATCGTCGAGGACACGGTCGATCCGTTTGTTGGCGATGAAGCCCTGGATGAAGAAGCCGCCTTCGCGGAGCTCACACCTGAGGTGGCGGCGCCACGTCCGCGACGATTGTCCTTCTTCAAGATCGCCGTTACCGCGTTCGGGCTGGTGTTCTCATTGGCATTCGGCGTCTGGCTCGACAGTCTCATTCGAGACTTTTTCCTGCGTTCCGAAATTCTCGGATGGGCGGCATCAGGCCTTGTTGCCATTGGTGTGCTCTCGCTTCTGGCGCTCGCCGTTCGCGAAGTGCGTGCGTTGGCGCGACTGAACGATGTCCAGGCCTTACGCGAATTTGCACAAACCGCAGCCGAACAACGCGATCCGGCCAAGGCCCGTCAACTTGTCGGACGTTTGAAGTCGCTCTTTGCCGGCCGACCGGAGACAGCGCGGGACCGGGCCCGGCTCGCCGAATTCGATGAGCAGATCATCGATGGACCAGAACTGGTCGATCTGGCCGAAACAGAGCTTCTCCTGCCTTTGGACAAGCAGGCCCGTAGCCTCATTCTGGGTGCGTCCAAACGCGTTTCCATCGTCACGGCGATCAGTCCGCGTGCTTTGGTCGATATCGGATACGTACTGTTTGAAGCCGTCCGATTGGTGCGCAGCCTCTCTTATCTCTACGGAGGACGCCCAGGCACACTCGGAATGATGCGGTTGACCCGCGACGTGATTGGTCATCTTGCCGTCACCGGTTCACTGGCCATGGGCGACGGCGTGGTGCAGCAGTTGCTTGGCCAGGGCATCGCCAATCGTCTCTCAGCAAAACTTGGTGAGGGCGTCATCAACGGCCTGATGACCGCTCGCATCGGCATCGCCGCTATGGATCTGTGCCGCCCTATGCCATTTCGCGCAGCAAAGCGCCCGGGAATTGGCGAATTCGTCGGCGATCTGACACGCCAGGTGACAGGATCGGCAAAGAAGGAAAGCTAGTCGTCTTCAGGCTATAGCGGTTCCACAGCTTCCGATTTGACCCCCGCACAGCATTCTGCCGTGAGAAACTCGACCAGTCGATCCATGGAATCGTAGTCCGCAAAATTGCGAATTTCCCGCCCGTGTCGGGTTTGCCGAACCAGGCCTGCATCAACCAGTGCCGAAAGGTGGTGCGCCAATGTCGAGGGAGGAATGCTCAAATGTCGGCCAATCTCACCCACATTCATGCCGTCCGCACCTGCGCGGACCAGCAGTCGAAAGACAGTGAGGCGGGCCTCGTGTCCCAAAGCTGACAGTGATTTGGCGGCATCAGGCGTCTGCATAGGGCCATACATATCTACAAAAATCGAGTCGTCAACGCGCTCGACAGCACTGAAGCAGTCGTGATTTGCCCGGATCGGCGTGTCTGCTACACTTGCTCCCAGCGATTTCAACCGGTGATTAACCATTCCGGTTGATGTTGGGGCGTCCTCAAACTGCGCGAGCTGACCAATGTTGCATCGACTGTGCCTGAGCCTGCTTTTCATGCTGACTGTCGGCGTCGTGTCGCCGTCCATGGCGGGTTCGAAGGACAAGGCATTCTTCGAGTCGGTTTCAGGCGAGTGGAGAGGCCCCGGCGAAATCGTTGCCGGCAAATACAAGGGCACCAAATTCGTCTGTAAGCTAAAGGGCGATCAGGCCGCGCAAATCGCGATTGGCATCGCCCTCGACGGCCACTGCCGGGTGGGCATCTTTTCCCAGAAAATGTCGGCGTTCATCAACGGCAAAGGCCGATCGTATTCCGGACGCTTTCTTGACGGTGCGAAGGGCGAAGGCCTCGACATCACCTCGGCCAAGGTTCAGGGCAACAAGATCGTCGTCGGCATCAATCGCAAAAAGCTCAATGGCGCCATGGTCGCACATCTGAAAGCGCCGGATACGATGGATGTCACCATCTCCGTCAAGGTCAGCGATCGACTGATCCCTGTCATCGGCATGACGCTGCAGCGCAGCCGCCGGATCGGATCAAAATAACTCGACATTCAGCGCGCCTATCGCCACCAATTCCCGTCGGCGCTCGCCGGTTCAATACCGCCGGTGTCGCAAAGCTCCAACCAGTCTGACACGGTGCGGTTCGAAACCATCAGGTCGCCGGCAATATCCGCAAGCGGGACCAGCACAAATGCACGTTCAAACATATGCGGATGCGGAATGGTCAGGCCCTCTTCGTCGACTTTCCGCGAACCGTACGTGAGAACGTCGATATCAATGACACGCGGGCCCCAGCGCTCGCGACGCACCCGTTTCAGCTTCTGTTCGGTTGCCAGACACGCATCCAGCATGGGTTTCGGGTCGAGCGCGGTGTCGACCAAAGCACAACAATTGTAGAACCACGCCTGATCGGTCTTTCCCCAGGGCGGTGTTCGATAGAGCGGCGAAACCTGGCGCACCGCAATGGATGCGTGGCTGTCGAGGATCTGCAAGGCACTCGCCATTGTCGATGGCGGGTCGCCCAGGTTGCCACCAAGACCGAGGGCAACAGTTTGGAAATTGTGCTGGTCAGTCATCTCGGGCGCAGACGACGCGAACCTCAGCGTGGTCGAGAATGCCGGCAATCGGAGCGCTGGGCTTCCTCACGACAACGCACACTTTGCGAATGGGCGCAAAGGTCTCGCAAAGCACCGTACCGATCCGATGCGCCAGGGCTTCGATGAGATAGAAACGCTCTTCCTGGACCACGCTGCGGGCCACTTCGAAGACGGCACCATAGTCGACGGTGCTTTCCAGATCGTCCTCGCTCAGCGCCTTTGTCGGCTGCACTTCCATATCGATATCGACATAGAATCTCTGGCCGAGCTGGTGTTCGCTTTCCAGCGCTCCGTGCCGACCGAAGAACGCGCAGTTTTTCAGACGAATCTCGATCGTGTCACTCATTGTGCGGCCTCATTCAATTCAAACGCCAATCCGGCATCGGTCATCGATAGCGCATCCATGTTCGTGGCGACATCATGCACTCGAAATATGGCAGCGCCCTGCATTCGCAACAGCACTGTGGTCGCCGCGGTGGCGACATCGCGATTGTCCATATCGCGGCCGCTGATTGCACCGACGAAACGTTTGCGGGACGTACCGGCGATCAAAGGAAAGCCAAGTTGATGCATTTCTGAAAATCGCATCATTAACTCCATGTTTTCATTGGTGTCCTTGGCAAACCCGAATCCCGGGTCGAGAACGATGCCGTCATCCGAGATTCCGGCGCCCCTGGCGATTCTCAGCGACTGGCCGAGGAACTTCAATTGATCGACAATGACATCGTCGGCCTTTGTTCGCTCCCGTCCCGTGTGCATGATGCATGCGCCGGCACCCAGTTGCCTCACGGTCTCCGCCATGTCGGGATCCTTCTGGAGGCCCCACACATCGTTTACGATGTGGGCACCGGCTTTGACAGCCAGTCGCGCCGTTTCCGCACGATAGGTGTCTACCGAAATCAGCACGTCGCTGACACGAGCCAATTCGGCAATGACCGGAAGAACCCGCCTTTGCTCAGTCTGCGCGTCGACGGGGTCTGCTCCCGGTCGCGTCGATTCGCCTCCGATGTCGACAATTGCGGCACCCTCGCCCGCCATGGTCAGCGCCATCTTGACTGCCTGTTCAGCAGTCTCAAGCCGACCACCATCGGAAAACGAGTCCGGTGTCACATTGAGAATGCCCATGATATGGCCACGCTCACCCAGATCGAGTGTGCGGCCATGCGCAAGCCTCCACTGCCTCTTGTCAAATCCCTCAAGCATGACACCAGTCCGCTTCAAATTTCGAACCGTCAGCGTCTATTTGACGCCAAGTTTCTTCTGCAGGCTTGTGGATGAGGTCGTGTACTGAAAAACGACCCTTTCGTCGGGGCTGACGATCCTTTTTGCAGCCTGGGTCATCAACGCAGCCTCGTGGAAGCCCGACAAGATCAGCTTGAGTTTGCCCGGGTACCAGTTGATGTCGCCAATGGCGAAAACACCGGGAATGTTGGTTTCGAATTTCTCGGTGTCCACCTCGATCAGGTTTTCGTGGAGATTGAGACCCCAATCCGCAATGGGTCCGAGTTTCATAGTCAGTCCGAAAAACGGCAGCAGACGGGTGCAGGCAATCTGTTCTTCCTCACCGTCAGCATTTTTCAGCGTTGCTGAGCTCAAAACGCCGTCTGCGCCGGTCAGCCCGGAAATCTGGCCCTGTCGAAAGGTGAGTGCGCCCTCGCTTTCCAGCGCACGCATCTTGTTTACACTGTCGTCGGCGGCACGAAACTGCGGTCTTCTATGAACAAGGGTCGTGGAGGCCGCCACCGGTTGCAGGGTGAGTGTCCAATCGAGAGCAGAATCACCGCCACCAACGATCAGGACATCATGTCCGCGAAACTCTTCCATTCGGCGAACCGCATAGTGGACGCTCTTTCCCTCGTAGGCATCAATTCCGGGAATGGGCGGGCGCTTTGGCTGGAAGGAACCGCCGCCGGCTGCAATCACGACCACTTTGGCAAGTAAAAGCTCGCCTTCGTCCGTTTCGACTGCGAAGCGCCCATCCTGCAGGCGCTCGAAGCCAGCGACCATGCGATTGAAATGGAATTCCGGCGCAAACGGTTCGATCTGTTCGAGCAGCTTGTCGGTGAGTTCCTGCCCCGAAATGACCGGCCAGCCCGGAATGTCGTAAATCGGCTTTTCCGGATACAGTTCCGCGCACTGACCACCTGGTCGGTCGAGGATATCGATCAGATGACACTTCAGGTCGTAGAGACCGAGTTCAAAGACGGCAAAAAGGCCTACGGGCCCCGCACCGATGATGACGACGTCGGTTTCGGTCTCCATTGCGACCTCCTGGCCCGGAGATTGTTCAGGCCTGACGTTCGGGCACTTGCACCACCAGCCCATCGAGTTCCGGCGTGATCTTGATTTGGCACGAAAGCCGCGACGTCGGACGCACTTCGTATGCGAAGTCTAGCATATCTTCTTCCATGACGTCGGGGTCACCAACGACATTGGACCAGGCTTCGTCGACATAGACGTGGCATGTTGCGCAGGCACAGGCACCGCCGCATTCCGCTTCAATCCCTGGAACAGCGTTGCGGATGGCGTTTTCCATGACCGTCGAGCCATCTTCGGCATCGATCTCAAAACGCTGCCCGCCATGGGCTACAAAGGTTATTTTCGTCATGGAATACGGCTCCGCTCATCAAATCCCACAGCGGAGTTAAAGAGCCTGACGTGGAAGTCAAGCGTCCCATGACGAATTCACCGGGACAGCACGGCAATCACGGCGAAAGGACGCCGTTTTTGGCGTGTCGGCCTTATCGCGACAGTCCGGATATGAAGTTCTCGACGTCCACGACCGCAGCGGTCAACGCATCATGCAGGATGCCGTCATTCACGTCTTTCTCAAGACTTTCCGCAACCCGCGACACGCAAAATGCGCCAACATTGGATGCGGACCCACGCAAGGTGCGCACCACAGCCAGGCGGTCGGTCCGACCGACCAGGTGATTGGTTCCGCAAAGCTGATTGACACACTGCCGCGCCTGCCGCGCAAACAGACCGAGCACCTGGGCCTCACGATCCTTGTCACCCGCCGTACGGCGGGCCAGATGAACCAGATCGATGGGCCGTTCACTCGACGGCGTGGATGGACAATAGGAGTCCGGAGATGCAAAAGCCTCACCATAGATAGCCATGGTTTTCCCCTTCCCAAAGGTAGCGAACACCAGTGCAACCCAGATTCGTCGCAATCGACTTAATTTGTAAGCGAGTGGCCATGCAAATCTCCGGTTATGGTTAACGCATGGTAAATAACGGAAAAAAGTGAATTTTCGGATCGGAACCCATGGCTTCCGTGGAAATTCGTTAAGCAAGCGAACCCATTAATCGCACACAACAATTTGTTTCCAGGTCCGTTCTGTGCCAGAAAGGAAAGCTGGCATGCGACCGTTTAGGACGGGCGGAGAGCGAGCCGGTGCGATAGCGTTGTTCCAAGTGGCAAATCGCACTGAGTTTGCGGCGGCGGATTGCCTCCTCTCCAGCAGGCCGGAACGGGCGCCCAGGCAAATATGTCGGGTGGTATGTACAGAGTACGAGGCATTGAACAGTTATGGCGAAGAGAAGCGCTCAAAGTAAGCCCGTCGGCGAGGATCCCATCAAAGCGTTGGAAGAAGCGCTGCGACTGGACCTTGAAGAAGACGGCGGCATGGATTTGGCCAACGAGCCCTCCCTGGATGACCTTGAGGCTCAGGTGGCATCTGCGGCGGCGGAGCTTGCGAAAGCGGATAGCGAGCCCGAACCGGAACCCAAGAAACAGGCACCGCGGACATCGGCGGCTACATCCGCACCGGCACGAACAGCCAGCAAGGCCGCGCCAGCAAATCCCGCTGCAAAAGAAAGTGCTCCGTCGGGCGGACGTCTGCCTCGGCAGCAATCGCGCCAGCAGCAACAGGCACAGCAGACCCGCCCGCAAAAGCGCGGCGCACCGGCCCCGGCTACGCCCAAACCCTCTCCGACTCACCCGTCTTCGCCGCTTTTTGCGCCCGCCAATGACGACAGCCGGGAGTCACGTGCCGCGATCATGCGGTCTCTCAACGGCAAAGGCGGCCGGTCTGCCAAGATTGCCACTTACGCTCTGGCAGCATTCTGGATCATCGGAGGGCTTGGTTTCGTAAACCTCGCCTACGGCCCAGGCATCTGGCAGGTCCGTTCACTGTCCGATTTCGCGGCCTATCCCGAGTATCTTGCCGCTATTCTCGTCATCCTGTTCCCAGCTATGCTGATTCTTGCCTTCGGCATCATGATCGCACGGGCTCAAGAAATGCGTTCGGTCGCTCGGTCGATGGCGGAACTCGCCGTTCGGCTGTTTGAACCCGAAACAATGGCCACCGACAACATCATGCGGGTTGGCCAGGCGGTGCGTCGAGAAGTCTCCGCCATCAACGAGGGAATTGAACGCACCATTGCCAGAGCCTCCGAGCTTGAAACCCTTGTCCACTCGGAAATCAACGCGCTTGAGCACAGCTACTCCGACAACGAAGTGCGCTTGCGCAGCCTCGTCGAGGGCTTGAGCAACGAACGCGAAGCTATCGTCAGTCATTCCGAGCGGGTTCGCGCCTCCATCGTCAGTGCCCACGAGCAATTGCGGGAGGAACTGGAAACCGCCGGCGACGAGATCTCCAATCGGATTTCGACCTCCGGCAAGGCGGTGGCCGCCCTGCTCGATACTCGCACGACGAAATTGCAGGATCAGGCGGACGAACTGACACAATCCGTTTCCGACCTGCTGCAGAAGCGTACCGAAGCGCTGATGCTGTCCTTCGGCAATTCCGGCCGCGCACTGGCCAAGGAATTCGACAACCGGCTGGATGCCCTTCAGGGCAACCTGAAGGACCACGGCGAACAGCTGCTGGGCGAATTCGAGACCCGTGCCTCGTCAATCGATAACAACACCAAGAAACTCAACACCATTCTCAACGAACGGGCGCGCCAGCTCAACGAAACGCTGATTTCACGCACCAAGGAGATCACCGAAAGCCTGACCGTCGGCGAGCAGGCGCTCAACACCGGTCTCGACGGCGTTATCGAATCGCTCAATGCACGGCTCGACGAAAAGGCGGTCAATTTCCGCCAGAGCCTGCAGCAGCACACCGAAGACACCATGAGCGACCTCGATTCACGCTCCGGTTTCTTCGATGAGCGTCTCCAGGGCACCATCTCACAACTCAATGCCACCTTTGACGAGCGCGTTTCGGAATTCACCGGCGCTTTCGAAGATCGCAGCGGCTCGCTGGCTGCCAAACTCAGCGACAGCCTGCGCAGCATCAACGATACGCTGTCCGGCAGCACCGGCACGATCGAAGGAATTCTCAATTCGAACGCCACGCGCATTGCCGACGGCATGGTCGAGCGGACCAAACTGCTCGAAGAAATGCTTGCCAGCAGCAGCGAGGAAATCCAGCAGAAGCTGGAGGCCAAGGTCGGCTCTGTCGAATCCGCCCTGTCCGACACCAGCAGCCGCGTGGACGAACTGATGCAAGGCGGCACCGAGGCTATCGGACGTGCCGTTGGCGAGCGGACTTCCGCACTCGCGTCGACGCTGGAATCCAGCGCCAAGAGCATCGCCGGGCTGCTCAACAGCGGCGCTCAGCGTATCAACAATGCCGCGATCGAAAACGCCCAGCATCTGGAGACGAACCTCAACAACACCGCCGAACGGATGGAAGGCCTTGTGAGCTTCGGCGCGGCAGCGATCAACAATGCGACTTCGGACAGCGCAGAAAAGTTGGAAGCAACTCTGAGTTCCAACGCCGAGCGGCTGCAATCGATGTTCCGCGAAGGAACGCATGCGCTCAGCACCGCCTCGAATGAAGGTACGCAGGCGCTGGCCAATACGCTCAGCACGAACTCCGAACGGCTCGATGCTCTGCTGGGCGAGGGAGCTGCGGCCGTCGGCAAGGCTGTCACCGAAAACACCCACGCCATGGCCGTGACCCTGGGATCCAATGCGGAACGCATCGATAGGATCATTCGCGAAGGCAAGGACTCGATTTCCAACTCCGTCATCGAGAACACCCAGTCGCTCTCTGCCACCATGGAGGAGACCCGCTCTCAGATCGACGGCTTGATGGCCCAGAGCACGAGCTCGATCCGGGAATCCGTCGAGGGCAACGCGCAGGTCCTGGCTTCAACCATGGCCAGCAGCGCCGCTCAGATCGACGGCCTCATGAAGGAGAGCACCGAAGCGATCACCCAGTCGGTCGAGGGCAATGCCCAGGTACTTGCCAACACGATGACGGCCAGCGCCGATCGGATCGAAGGACTGATGAAGGACGGAACCGCCGCGATTGCGCAATCCGTCGAGGGCAACGCCCAGAATCTGACAATCGCCCTCAACGACAACGCGTCGCAAATCGACTCGCTCATGAAGGAAAGCAGCAGCGCCATCGCTCAGTCCGTCGAAGGCAACGCGCAGAACCTGGCCAACACCATGGCCGCCAGCGCTTCGCAAATCGACACCCTGATGAAGGAAAGCAGCAGCGCCATCGCTCAGTCCGTCGAGGGCAATGCGCAGTCTCTGGCAAATACAATGGCTGCCAGCGCCTCGCAGATCGACACTCTGATGAAGGAAAGCAGCGGAGCCATCGCCCAGTCTGTCGAGGGTAACGCACAGTCCCTCGCCAACACGATGGCTGCCAGCGCCTCGCAGATCGACGAGTTGATGAAGGAGAAAAGCGAGGCGATCGGCCGTTCAGTCGAAGGAAATGTACAGGTTCTTGCTTCGACTATGTCCAACAGCGGCGCCCAGATCGACCGGCTAATGAAGGAGCGGACCTCCGCCATCGCTCAATCGGTTGAAGGCAATGCCGAAGTTCTGGCAAGTTCGCTGTCCGACAGCGAAATCCGTATTGGTACCTTCATGAAGGAAAGCGCCGAATCGATTGCGCGCTCCGTTGAAGGCAATGCCCAGACTCTTGCCGCCTCGATGGCAGAAAGCGCAGCCAACATTGACGGCATGATGAAAGGCAACGCGGAAGCCATTACCCTCTCCGTGGAAGGCAATGCCCGGACCCTGTCCTCCATGATGTCCGATAGCGCGGCCAATATCGACGGCATGATGAAAGGCAACGCAGAGGCCATCACCCTCTCGGTTGAAGGCAATGCTCGCAGCCTGTCATCGATGATGTCCGACAGCGCGGCCAAGATCGACGGCATGATCCGAGAGAATGTCGATGCGATCGGCCGGTCAGTCGAAGCCAGCGCTCAGAATCTGGCAACGACGGTCTCCAACAGCGCCATCCAGATCGGCGAGGTCATGCAGGGCAACTCCGAGGAAATTGCCCGCACGGTCGAGGACAACCGCCAGAAGCTGTCCTCCACCATCGCAAGCAGCGCGACCCACATCGACCAGCTTATGAAGAACAACGCCGAGGCATTTGCCCAGTCGATGGCCGAAGGCACTCAAACGCTGGCCACGAACATGTCCAGCAACGCTGCGCAGATCGACGAGATCATGCGTGAAGGTGTTGCCACAATCGGCAAATCGGTTACCGGCAGCCGCCATGCGATCGCCAACACCATGGCCGACGGTGCCAAGCAGATTGATGCCATTGTCGACGAAGGCACCCAGGCGATCCACAATTCTGTCGAACACAGCACGCGCGCCCTCGCGAGCTCGCTTGGCTCGAATTCCGAGCGGATCGACAACCTGGTGCGTGAAGGTGCGACATCGATCACCAAGTCGCTGGTCGACAATACCCAGGCACTGGAGCTCACACTGGAGACCAATGCCGACCGCATCGAAACCATGATGAACAGCGGCAACAATGCCATTTACGACACGTTGTCACGTGAATCCTCGAACCTGATCAACAAACTCGATGAAACCGTCGGATCGATGGATCGTATCCTCACCGAGAATGTCGACAAGATTGGATCGACGATCGATATTCGCACGTCCAACATGGACGAGCGCCTGGCGACGATGAACACGGCGCTGAACACCGGTCTGGACAGCGTCACGACAACCATCGAAACCCAGGCACGTGGCATGGCCACGACCTTGCGCGAGGCGGTTTCCGAGGCTGTCAACCAGATGGACGCGGAGGCTCTGCGTTCGACCCAGTCGCTGGAAGAAATCGGCGACAAGTTTGCAGAACAGCTAACCACCGCAGCCGGCTCCTATTCGGAAGCGGTCGAATTGCGGATGGCCGAACGCGCCGAGTCGCTGAACCGTCAGCTTTCCGAACTGACGGGTCATCTCAGCGAAAGCGAGTCCGGCATTCTGTCGGCGGCTCAGTCGATCACCACCGCCGCGTCCACGGCAAGCGACCAGATGGAAAAGCAAGCCAAATCCATTGCCTCGCAATTCGCCAACAGCGAAAAGGCACTCGACGTCCGCAACGAAGCCGTTCTTTCGGTTCTCGACGAACGGACCCGCGAGCTCAACTCGCTGCTTGCAAACCGCGCAAGCGAACTTGCTTCACTTATCGACGAGAAGGCAGCCCCGCTTGTGGAAACCTACGCGGAACGCGGCAAGGAGATCACCAAGGAGCTGGAGGTCATCACCCACGACAGCGCAGAACGTCTGCGGGCGCAAAGCGCAGCTTTGGTAGAGGCTCTAACCTCGCGCACAAGCGAGACTCTGTCCGCGATCGAAAGTGCCGGAAGTGGCCTGAAATCCGAAGTAACGGAGCTTGTCGAAGAGCTCAGCCGCAGCAACTCGGCCATGTCCACCCTGGTCAACGACACCGCATCAACACTGGTGGATGTCGACACCAAGCTGACCGCAACGACCGAGAAGTTCGCCAGTTCGGCCAACCGGGCTGCGGACGTTTTCTCGGAATCGTCACAGATGCTGCAATCGAACCTCAGCCAGCTGGACAGCATTTCCAAGGATACGCTGGGCCAGGTCAGCAACATTGCCGGGAGCTTCGACGACCATTCCAAGGTCCTGGCGTCCGCCTCGGATCTTCTGGGATCCGCCCAGTCCAACCTGGCCAACACGCTGGAAGAACGGCGCGACGCGCTGGACAACCTCTCCAGCGGCCTGGTCAAGCGTTCCGAGGATATCGAGAAGACCATGCGTTCGCTCGAGTCGATCATCGACAAAGCCTTCGGACAGGCTCAAGAGAAAGCCAGTTCAACGGCAACCGAACTGTCGGGCAGCCTGAACAGTTCGCTCGATACCATCGGCTCCCTGCTTTCCGACACGGAAAGCCGTTCCGCCAGCGCCGCGGACAAGATGAAAGAGGCCATCAAGGAGGCGGTGGAAGATGCTGTATCGCGGTTCTCGGGAGCAACCGAGGAAATCCGCAAATCGGCAAACGAAATCCGCGAGGAGCTGAACGAAACCCGGTCGGAAATCAAGAAGGGCGTGTTCGATCTGCCGGAAGAGACCCGCGAAAGCACCGCGGCGATGCGCAAGGCTGTTTCCGATCAAATCAAGGCCCTGCAGGATCTGTCGAGCATTGTCGATCAGTCGTCTCATATGCTCGAGCATACCGGCCCCGGCGCACCGCAGCCTAAGCCTTTTGCAGCCGCGGCTCCGGCACCAGCGCCAGCCGCACCTGCGCCTGTAGCCGCTGCACCAGTCGCCCCGGCACCCGCAGCACCGGCACCACAGCCAGCTGCTGCACAAAGTGCACCGCAGCCGGCAGGCTTGCGCTCGACGCTCGGACAAACCGCAGCGGCCGCTCCGGCGGCTCCGCGCCCGGCAGCGCCGGCCAGCAGCCCGGCACCCAAACCGTCAGCCGATTTGCGGACGGCGGCGCAGCCTTCACAACCTCCCGCCACACCGGGCAGCCCCCAGTCGATCGACACGCGCAAACCACAAGGCGAAGGCTGGGTCCGTGATCTTCTCAGGGGCGCTTCCCGTGAAGAAGAGGGAACCGTGGCTCCGCAACGAGCGGCTGCTCCCAGTGCCAATGGGCGCTCGCGAAACCCGCGCCAGATGGTCGAGTCCCTGAACTCCCTATCGGTCGACATCGCTCGGGCCATCGATCACGATGCTTCGGTCGACCTCTGGCGGCGTTACCAGGCCGGCGAGCGCGATATATTCACCCGCCGCTTGTACACGCTCAACGGCCAGAAGACTTTCGAGGAGATCAAGGCCAAATACGCGCAGGAACCCGAGTTCCGGAGCGCGGTCGATCACTACATCCAGGACTTCGAAAAACTCCTGACGGATGTAGCCAAGAACGACCGCGACAAGAAAGTCACCCAGACCTACCTGACATCCGACACAGGCAAGGTTTATACCATGCTTGCCCACGCCAGCGGACGACTGAAGTAGTCGCTGACTACAATGAGCAAACAAAAGGGCATGCGCTTGGCGCATGCCCTCAGATTGCTGACAAACCTCTGGCTTCGGCCGGAGGTTTTTGATTCATTGGGCTATGTTGAAGAAACCGACAGCCCAACAGACAGCGATCGAGATGGTGACGCTCGAGACGCTTGTGCCGAGCGATCACCTTTTGCGTCGAATTGATGCAACGATCGATTTTTCCTTCATCCACGAACTGGTCGAAGATCTCTATTGCCCTGACAACGGTCGACCTGCGCTAGACCCGGTCGTGATGTTCAAATCGCTGTTCATCGGCTACCTGTTTGGCATCCGCTCTGAACGACAGTTGGTTCGTGAGATCGAGGTCAATGTTGCCTATCGCTGGTACCTGGGCCTGAAGCTGACGGACAAGGTGTTCGACGCTTCGACGCTGTCACAGAACCGCCGCCGTCGTTATCGCGACACGACGGTTGCGCAAGCAATATTCGACCGGATCGTCGAACAGGCCATTTCCCATGGTCTGGTGGACGGCACGGTTCTCTACACCGACTCCACTCATCTGAAGGCCAATGCCAACAAGAACCGCCATGACAAGCAGGTCATCGCCAAGTCGCGATCCGACTACTGGGATGATCTGGATGCGGCCATCGATGCGGATCGCGCGACCCACGGCAAGAAACCGCTGAAGAAGCAGGATCGTAAGCCGGTTGAGAAGGAAACCAAGGTATCGCGCACCGACCCTGAGGCCGGCTACATGGTGCGAGACGGCAAGCCCAAGGGCTTCTTCTATCTCGACCACCGCACGGTCGACGGCAAGCTGGCCATCATTACGGACACCCATGCCACACCGGCCAATGTTCATGACAGCATCGTTTACCTGGACCGCCTTGACCGGCAGCGGGCTCGCTTTGGCTTTGATACCCAGATTGTCGGCCTGGACGCCGGCTATGCCACCAGCGGCATTGCCAAGGGACTGGAGGACAGAGATATCCGCGGCGTGACGGGCTATCGCAACCCCACACCGCCGAAAGCCGGCATGATGCGCAAGAGCAGGTTCATTTATGAACCGCAGAATGACGGTTATCGCTGCCCGCAGGGTCAGTTGCTGACCTATGCCACGACCGACCGCAATGGCTATCGCCATTACACGTCGGACCCGACAATCTGCAGGACCTGTCCTTTGCTGGCTTCCTGCACCGCAAATGCCAAGGCACAACGCACCATTACCCGACACGTTTGGGCTGAAAGCCGCGAACGTAACGACGCGCATCGCCGGACCACGTGGGGCAAAGCCATCTACAAGCGACGAAAGGAGACCATCGAGCGCTCCTTTGCCGATGCCAAGCAACTCCACGGCCATCGATACGCCCGCTTCCGCGGCCTCGTCGCTGTCGCCACGCAATGCCTGCTCGCCGCCACTGCACAGAACATCAAGAAAATCGCCAACGCATTGACCTTGGATCCGCGAACAAACACCGCATAGGACAAGTCAACACGCTGAAAAGTCGCGAAACCCAATTCCATAAACAAAACCCCGCCAAAAATTGACGGGGTTTGTCAGCAATCTGAGGGCATGCGCTTGGCGCATGCCCTTTTGTTTGAATGAACCCGTTGCTCAGACGATCCGCAACGTCCACTTGACGATGTCTTCGATGACCTCGCCATTGGCCTGATTGAGGGCCGACACAAAAGCCTCGTTGTCGACACCCCTCACCGGTGCGGTAGCACGGAAGACTTTCTGTGCTCTCACCACACCGTTGCGGTCGTTGACGATGCGCACTGAGATTTCAACGATCGCCGTGTCCGCCGCACCTGTGGTCACCTCGAATGCGCGGATTGACGGGGAGACAAGATAGTCGACCGCCAGGCCGTCGCCGGGCTTTCCAACCCCGCCAAGCCTGCCGGAATCTTCGAAAGCCTCGATCAGCTTTTCCTGGACAATGGCCGGAAGGTTGTCGTTCCATTGCGATTTCGCCAGGTACTGGATTGAAGAGGGAGAGGTCCGGATGACGATATTCGCGCCGTCTAGCGATTTCAGCGCCGATGGGTCGGTCACGACAATCTGACGGCCCCTGGAGTAAGGCCCGCGCACGGGCGCAATGCTCGCAAGCTCGTAGGTGTCGTTTTGCGGCGCCGCGCCGAATACCGAACAGCCGGACATTGCTGTCGTACCCGCGAGCACTATCAAAGCGGCTCGTAACCAGTTTCGCCTGTCAGTCAAGCAGGTCCCCTCACTCTTGTACCAACTGCAGGGTCATCGCCTGCTTACACTTTACCCCCGTCAGCGTCGCCGACGACCGTCATATTGCTTGACGGTACCAGATGTCCCAAATATCAGACTTTGCGGTTGTTCGCCAATATTGGTAATGGTCCGCTCGATGCGCGTCACCGACCGGCGCGCCTCTGAAACCAGTGCATCGAAGTCACGAAGCCCCGAACCGGTGAACCGCTGCAGATTGCTTGCGATCGGACCGATGTGCTGGTTGATCTTGTTGGCAACATCCTGAATTGTCTGCAAGGTCTTCTTGGCCTCGGCAACCAGTCCGGACGTATCACCGCTGCTGCCCAGGAAACCATCAAGTTTCTTGAGCGTCGTCTGCACCTGTAACGCCGCCTCATTCAGGCGCGCCGTCAGCTGATTGGCATTGGTGATAATGTTGTTGATATCCTGGTTGCGGTTGCCGATTGTGTTGGCAACCTGGACCAGTTGATCGATCCCTTCGCGCGCCTGGGCGCTGGCCTCGGCGATGTTTTCGACGGTTTCCCCAACCTGGGTGGCATCGACCGATCCGACGATTCCATCGACCGATGCGATGACCTTGTCGACCTCGGCCAATGAGGCTCGCGCGTCTTCGCTGAGCTTTGCGACATTTGCTCCCGCGGTGCGGAATTCCTCAAGCAGCGGCTTGAGTTCCGATGAAGCGTTAGCGACGTCGACCGACACTTTTTCCGCATTTTGAACGATGGCACTGACCCTTTGGGGCTCAACCGCCGAAACAAGCGCTTCCACCTTGGTGATGGTGCTCTCAAGAGTTCCGGACACTTTCTCGATGGTCGAGGACAGCGATGACACGTTCTTGAGGAAATCGCTGATGCCATCTGAATTGTCGGCGAGTGCCGCGGAGAATTTCTCCGCATTTTCGGCAGTCTGGATTAAGGGCCCCTTGGCGGTCTCGACGAACTCCTCGACCCCGGCAACGGCCTTGCTGGCCCGGGCCATGATGTCCTCTGCCGTTGCCAGCAAGTTGGTCACGCTGGACTCATCCGCGGTAAGGACTGCAAAACTCCCCTTCTCCGCAGCCTCTTCGAGAATGTTCTTTTGACCAGTTTCGGGCTTACCGGCACTCAGTTCGATATGTGACTGGCCGGTCAGACCCTGAATGCCCAGCTTGGCCTTCGTGTTTTCATAAACCGGCGCCGTCGCTCGGACTTCGGTCATGGCCAGAACGAAATTCGGATCGACGCCGTCAATCGTCAGCGAACGCACGGACCCAATGCGAATACCATTGAACAGGACGGGCGCACCAACGGATAACCCGCTTGCCGAGCCGGGAATACGGATTTCCAGTTGCGCCAGTTCACCGGAACGGCCAAACGTGGCCATCCAGTAGACGAACCCGAACGCTGCCACCATGACGAGCAGGGTGAAGAAGCCCACGAGTGTGTAGTTGGCCTTTGTTTCCATTTACCCCGTCCGGTTCCGCCACTGCGGGCGATTATGATCCCATTTAATTCTTGCGCACAACAGAACGTGCCCGTTTTCCCTGAAAATAGGACTTGATCCACGGATCGTCGCTCGCCAGCATATCGTTGACCGTCCCGGCCAGCGCGATGTGTCGGTTGCCGAGAACTGCAATGCGGTCGCACACGGAAAACAGGCTGTCCAGGTCATGGGTCACCATGTAGACCGTCAGCCCCAGCGTGTCGCGCAGTTTGGCGATGAGCTCATCGAATTCGGCAGCGCTTATAGGATCAAGACCGGAGGTCGGTTCGTCCAGGAAAACCAGGTCCGGGTCCAGCGCCAGCGCCCGCGCCAGAGCGGCGCGTTTTATCATGCCTCCGGAGAGTTCCGACGGATAAAGATCCGCTGCTTCAGGCCGCAGACCGACGAGCTCGATTTTCAGCAGTGCCAACTCATCCATCAGCTTCTTCGGCAGATCGAGATACTCGCGCATCGGAACCTGAATATTCTCAAGCACAGTCAGTGCGGAAAACAGCGCGCCGTGCTGAAACAGAACGCCAAGGCGCATGTCGAGTTCCAGCCGCTGCTGAGCATCCGCCGCGTCATAGTCGACCCCAAGTATGCGAATCGTGCCGCTTTGTCTGCTGCTCAACTGCAGGATCGTACGCAGCAAAACCGATTTACCCGCACCTGAGGCGCCTACGAAGCCGAGGATCTCGCCGCGCATTATGTCCAGGTCGAGATTTTCCAGAACCCGATGGGATCCGAAGGAAACGCTGATGCCGCGGGCTTCCAGAATGCACTCCCGGTGCTCCATAAGGCCATTCGCCGCTTCCTGGTTTGCCGACGCGGTCAAAAGTCGATTGCTCCGTAGAAGATGGCAAACATTCCGTCCACCAAAATGACAACGAAAATGGATTTGACCACCGAGGACGTCACGTGCTGGCCCAGTGATTCAGCGCTACCGCCGACTTTCAGCCCCTCCACCGACGAGACGATCCCGATGATCAGGGCCATGAAAGGCGCCTTGATCATGCCGGAAACGATGGTCGACATGTCAATCGCTTCACGCAACCGCGTGATGAACGTCTCCGGGGTAATATCGGAATAGACCCAGGTGGTCATGCAGGCACCGAAAAGCGCAGAAAAATTGGCCACGATGGTGAGACAAGGCAGCATCAACGTCAGAGCAACAAGACGTGGAAACACCAGCACGCTAATCGGATTCAGCCCCATGACCTTGAGCGCGTCCACCTCCTCGCGCATCTTCATCGAGCCGATTTCAGCGGTAATAGCCGATCCTGATCGGCCAGCGATCATGATTGCGGTCAGAAGAACGCCGATTTCACGCAATTGCAGAATGCCGACGAGATCGACAACGAAGAGCTCTGCGCCGAAATAGCGTAGCTGGAACGCACCCTGCTGGGCGATGATGCCGCCGATCAGAAAAGACATCAGTGCGATAATGGGTACGGCGCGAACCCCGGCATGGTCCATTTGACTGACGATGGCGGCAGCCGAGATCCCTGAGGCCCGGTTGCGCTTGAGCTGCGCACCGCGGACGGCCGAACCGAGGATATAGAGCGCCGCAATGAAGTCATCGCGAAAGCCATAGGCCATATGACCAACTGGATCAAAAACCCGCTGGGCTATGGTCGGACGGGGTGGCTTTTCCTCCTCGCCATGTTCCACGCGAAGAGCATTGGCGACGGCATCGAGCAGTGTTGCGCGATCACCCGACACGCCGACATAACGGGTGTCGACGCCCTTGTGTTCGAGCTGCATGCGAAGACGCTCGATGATCAGCGATCCGGATGTATCAAGCTGCCGTACCTGTGTCAGGTCGATCGCCGCCGATTTTCCACCGAACGATTTGGCAAGCTGGCGAACTTGCTGATCGACTTCGGCAACACAATGCAGCTGCCAGTCGCCGGCGAGCGCGATACAGGGCTGTCCGTCGACCTCGGTGGCTTCTATGCGCGGCGGGATACGCTCCCGTTGCGGTTTGTAGTTCTGGTCACTGAGGTCCGATGGCACCGACTCATGTGTGGACGACATCGACATTTGGAAAAAATACTCAGATAGCCCGCACCTGTCATCGACAAACCCCAGCCATCCCAACGGAAGGTTGGTGCCTGCGGCTTTCCGGCAACGGTTTCCTGGTTATCCTTTTCCGCCTTTGCTTCAAGTGTCAGGCCGCCTCCGCCGGAGATGTCTCTGCTTTTTGCTCGGTCAGCGCCGGACGGCGGCTTGCGTTTCGGTGTTTGGCTTCAGGGCGGGTCCACTGCAAAAGGTGCATCTCACCATCGAAGTCTTCAGCTATCGCGGTGCAACTTTCGACCCAGTCCCCTGAGTTGATATAGCGGATCCCCTCCATGTCTTCGATGGTCGCGTGGTGGATATGCCCGCAAATAACCCCATCAACGTTCTGGCGGCGTGCCTCATCGGCGACCACCCGCTGAAACTCGCCGATGAAGTTAACGGCCTGCTTGACCCGCAGCTTCGCCCAGGAGGAGAACGACCAGTATGGCAATCCCAACCGCCGGCGTACCGCATTCAGGACGCGGTTTATCAAAATGGCCGCGTCATAGGCCCAATCACCAAGATGGGCCAAGATCTTGGCATGGCGAACCACCACGTCGAACTCGTCGCCATGCAAGACAAGATAGCGGCGCCCATCCGCCGCTTCGTGAATATGCGACAGCGCCACCTCGATGCCGCCGAAATGGGTGCCCGGAAAATCCCGCAGAAACTCGTCATGATTGCCGGGAATGTAGATGATGCGGGTACCCTTACGGGCCTGGCGCAGCAGTTTCTGCACAACGTCGTTGGCTGTCTGCGGCCAATACCAGCTTCTGCGCAATCGCCAGCCATCGACGATATCGCCGATCAGGATAATCGTCTCGGCCTGGTGGCATCTCAGAAAAGCGATCAGGTCGTCTGCCTTTGCCGCCTTCGAGCCGAGATGGATATCGGAAAGAAACAGCGTTCTGAACTTCAGAGCATTGGCCGTATCGGTCATCGCCAGCACCACATTGAATCTGGTAGATGGCTAACCAGAGTCGTGCAACAATCGGATGACAATGGCCGTGGAGTTCTGCGATCCCATCTGTATGCTAGGCACCGAAACCGATTGAAATGAAAGAGGAAAACAATCGATGGATCTGGGCATTTCCGGCAGGAAGGCAATTGTTTGCGCTTCGAGCCGCGGGCTTGGAAAGGGATGCGCGATGGCGTTGGCCGAGGCGGGCTGCGACCTCGTGGTCAACGGCCGGAGCGAGGACGTCCTGAACGCAACGGCAGATGAAATTCGCGCCGCCACCGGGGTATCGGTGATCGCGGTTGCAGTGGATGTTTCACAACCATCGGGCCAGGATGCACTGCTGGCGGCCTGTCCGGATCCGGACATACTCGTCAACAACAATGGCGGACCGCCCTTCCGCCATTTCAGCGAGCTCAACCGGGAAGCGATACTCGAAGGTGTCACCCAGAATATGGTGACTCCGATCGAACTGATTCAGCGGGTTGTTGACGGCATGTGCGAACGTGGTTTCGGACGCATTGTCAACATAACCTCCTCTTCGGTCTATATGCCGATACCGGGCCTCGACCTGTCTTCCGGAGCCCGTGCCGGATTGACGTCTTTCCTTGCCGGTGTTGCCCGGCCGATCGCTGACAGAAACGTCACGATCAACACCCTCCTGCCGGGAAAGATGGACACGGATCGCCTGATAGGCTCGATCGAGAAAACCGCATCGCGCCTGGACATCAGTTTCGACGCGGCGAAACAGGAAGTGGCCAAGGTTGTGCCTGCCGGACGCTTGGGAACAGCGAAGGAATTCGGTGATACCTGTGCATTTCTCTGTTCAGCGCAAGCCGGCTATATCACCGGTCAGAACATTCTGGTCGATGGCGGGCTCGTCCCAACTGCATTCTAGTCTGACAACAATACGAATGATCGATGAACGTCGGAAATGGTGAGCGATGAACGCTAAAAGCAAGAAAACCGGCCCTGAAGACCAGGGCGGAGACCTCGACGAGAACGCCCATTTTTACCATAGCCACCCGCGGCCCGGGAAACTGGAAATCCAGGCGACCAAACCGCTTGGCAACCAGCGCGACCTGGCGCTGGCCTATTCACCCGGCGTCGCAGCACCCTGCCTGACCATCAAGGACGACCCGGCAGCCGCGGCGGACTATACCGCTCGGGCCAACCTGGTCGCCGTTGTTACCAACGGCACTGCGGTTCTCGGCCTTGGGTCCATCGGTCCGCTGGCATCCAAACCCGTGATGGAAGGCAAGGCGGTTCTGTTCAAGAAATTTGCCGGTATCGACGTGTTCGACATCGAGGTCGAGGCCGAAACCGTCGATACGATGGTACCGGTGGTGGCAGCCCTCGAACCGACCTTTGGCGGGATCAACCTGGAAGACATCAAAGCCCCGGAGTGCTTTGAAATCGAAGCCGAACTGCGTGAGAAGATGAACATACCTGTCTTCCACGACGACCAGCACGGCACGGCCATCATTGTCGCCGCCGCGGTGCTCAACGGCCTGGAACTTGCCGGCAAGAGCATTTCTACAGCCAAAATCGTCGCCAGCGGCGCCGGTGCGGCGGCACTCGCCTGTCTCAACCTGTTGGTCGAACTCGGCGCCAGACCGGAAAACATCTGGGTGCATGATATCGAGGGTCTCGTCTATGAGGGCCGCACCGAACTGATGGACAAGTGGAAGTCGGTCTACGCTCAGCGTTCCGAGACCCGCACCCTCGCCGAGAACATTCCGGGCGCGGACGTCTTCCTCGGCCTGTCCGCCGCAAATGTCCTGAAACCGGAAATGTTGACGGAAATGGCCGAGAAGCCGCTGATCATGGCGCTCGCCAATCCGGTCCCGGAAATCATGCCCGAGGTCGCACGTGGCGTCCGCCCGGACGCCATGATCTGCACAGGACGGTCGGATTTTCCCAATCAGGTCAACAACGTCCTCTGCTTTCCCTACATCTTCCGCGGCGCTCTCGACTGCGGTGCAACCACGATCAACGAACAGATGAAAATGGCCGCCGTCCGGGCGATCGCCGGCCTCGCCCGGGAGGAAGCCTCGGATGTCGCTGCCAAGGCCTATTCGGGCGATACGCCGGTCTTCGGCGCCGACTATCTGATCCCCTCGCCCTTCGATCCCCGGCTGATCTTGCGTATTGCTCCGGCAGTTGCGGAGGCCGCCGCCGAATCGGGCGTGGCGGCAAGGCCGATCGTCGACCACGAGGCCTACCTCGATCAGCTCAACCGTTTCGTCTTCCGCTCCGGTCTGATCATGAAACCGCTCTTCGCGGCCGCCAAAACCGCCAGCAGGAAACGGGTGATTTTCGCCGAGGGCGAAGACGAACGCGTATTGCGGGCCGCCCAGGTGCTGCTGGAGGAGAGTATCGCCGAACCGATCCTCATCGGCCGCCCGAGCATCATCGAGACCCGCCTGAAACGGTTCGGTCTCAAGATCCGGCCAGAGAAGGATTTCGCCGTCACCAATCCGCAGGACGACCCGCGCTACCGCGACTATGTCGATCTGTATTTTTCGCTCGTCGGCCGCCGCGGCATCAATCCGGAAGCCGCCCGCACCATCGTGCGAACCAACACAACAGTTATTGCCTCGCTTGCCGTGCGCAGAGGTGACGCCGATGCCATGGTATGCGGCGTCGAAGGGCGTTACGCAAAGCATCTGCAAGTGGTCGAACAGGTCATCGGCAAACGAGAAGGTGTCAAGGATTTCTCCGCTCTCAGCCTGCTGATCGCCCAGCGCGGCGCAACGTTCTTTACGGACACCTATGTGTCCTACGACCCTTCAGCAGAAGAGATTGCTGAGACGACGTTGATGGCAGCGAAGGAAATCCGGCGCTTCGGCATCACACCAAGAGCCGCATTGCTGTCCCATTCCAACTTCGGAACACGGGACTCCAGATCAGCAGACAAAATGCGGGATGCGGTTCACCTTGTTCACCAGATGGAACCGGGACTTGAGGCCGATGGCGAGATGCACGGCGATTCAGCCATTTCAGAAGCGTTGCGCAATCGCGTGATGCCGGATTCGAACCTGACCGGCGAGGCCAATCTCCTGGTGTTTCCCAATCTGGATGCGGCCAATATCGCACTGGGCGTGGTGAAAACCATGACCGATGCCCTGCATGTCGGCCCGATCCTTTTGGGAGGAGCCAAGCCCGCTCACATCCTCTCACCGTCAGTAACATCGCGGGGCGTCGTCAACATGTCGACTCTGGCAGTGGTCGAAGCGTCCTTTCCCGGCTGACAGCGGAGGCTCTGAGGTAAGACCGGCTTTACCCGGATCTGCTACACTTTCGCCGGATTTACGGGTTGCACTGCGCTAAGGACCGGGAAGATGCCTGCATCCTATCGTGAGCGAGAGGCGTAATGGCTTTCAGATCGACAGCCAAATATCCGGCCACCGTGGCGCTCGCTGCATTGGCGGGTCTGCTTGCGACGGGTACAGCAACGCAGGCCCAGGATGCAGCGCTCTGCGCCCGGCTTGCCGCTCAGTTGCACGATTATATCGGCGATCGTCCACCAACACGCCATTACCAACGCTACGCGGCGGCGGTGGAGAACCAGGCGCTTCTGATCGATCGCACCCGGCACGATCTGGTGCGCATGGGCTGCGCTACCGGTAGCGTGATTGACTATGGCGGTGGTCGCCGGTCCGATTGCCGTCGGCTTGGGATCGACCTCAAGCGCATGCAGGCAGAACTGGGTCGCCTCGTACGCCAGCGAGACGCGCATGCCGGAAGCAGCGGGCGCACGGCCCGTCAGCGCGTGATCGCCGCCCTTCGCGCCAATGGTTGTGATGTCCCGGGCGGAGTGCGGATCCGAACAACCCTCGGTGTGGACGGCAGCAGTGACGGCTATCACGATCTCAAAAATCCGATGACGCGTTACCGCACCCTGTGTGTGAGATCCTGCGACGGGTACTACTTTCCCATCTCCTACTCGGCTTCACCGCTGGAGTTCGAACGCGACGCCGCCCGATGCAGTGCCATGTGCCCGGGAAGCGAAGCGAAACTCTTCTTCCACCGCATCCCGGACCAGGACAGCGAAGACATGGTGTCGATCGCAGGCCAGATGCCCTATGCATCGCTTCCAAACGCCTTCGCCTACCGTGATCGCAAGGTCGGTGCGGCCCGACAGTGCAGTTGCGCCCTCCCCTCCGGACCGCCTCAGGAAGAGGTCAAGGCCGCTCCGCAATCGTCAATCCTGAAAATTCCTGGCCCAAATGAGGACACTCCCGACAAAGACGAGGATAGAATTGCGGACACGGCCCCGAAGGCTGCAGTTCCGCCGGCCCAGGCACGTGAAATCGACCCGAAAAAACCGGTCCGGGTGATAGGCCCGACATTTTTACCGGATCACTCGGACACAATCGATCTTCTAGCGCCAGTTCCGGACTAGTGGGGCAGCGAAATGCTCACGCCGAAGCGGTCGAGAACTCCCGATTGCGATGGGCGACCTTGCGGCTGATGACGCTCATGAACACGCTGGCTGCGGCGCAATAAAGCCCCATGACCAGGATTTGTGTTGAATAGGCCACTCCGACATCCAACAGGACCCCCGTCACACCGGGACCCAGCGCGGTCGCGAACACCATTAGTGCAACCACAATCGCCCGGATCGAACCCAGGTGTCGCGTCCCGTAAATCTCTGGCCAGATGGCGCCGAACAGCGTCGAGGACAGCCCATAGGACACGCCCAGAAAGGCCATGAACGCATAGATACCCCATGTGTGCTCGACCCAAGCCAGCACGATACAGGCTATTCCAAGCGGAATCGGGAAGACGGGCAGCAGCGCCAGCGCCGAGAACCGGTCGATGAGCACGCCGCCGATCAATGCGAAGCAGATCGTGAATGCCGCACTGAGGGCGTAGGATCCGGCAAAAGCGCCGGCACTCCACCCGCGCAACTCAACCAGGTACATCTGGTGGAAAAAGATCGTCGTTCCGATGAATCCGGGGGCCAGGACACCAGCCAGAATCAGCCAGAAGAACGGATCCCGCATGACTTCCCGTCGCGTCCAGCTGCGATCGGCACCGACCTGCACAGGGCCATCGCTTGAACGCGGTATTCGCTCGACACGCATCAGCCAATAGATCATCGGCAAGGCGACGACCATCAGCATCAACGCTGCCAGGAGCCAGGTGTTGCGCCATCCGACGGATGCGACAACGACCACGAAGATCAACGGGAATGCCGCTTCCCCCGCCTGGTGTCCCATGGTTGTTACGGAAACCGCGCGCCCCCGTTGGGCAACATACCAGCGGCCGATGGCGGTGATCGCGGTGTGCGTCATCATCCCCTGACCGAAGAGCCGAAGGCCGAATATCACGATCACCAGCATTGCCAGGTTGCTGGCATATGCCATCCCCACCGCCGCCGCCGCCAGCAGCGGAACGATGATCATTGCAACCCGCGCAACGCTCAGATGATCGACGATCTTGCCAAATTGCGAAAGCGTCAGTGCGCTGGCCAATGTCGCCAGCATGTAGATCGATCCGAACTCGCCGTTGCTAAGGCCGAAATCGCTGCGGATACCGCCCGAAGAAAGGCCGATGAAAAACGTCTGCCCGAAACTCGAGAAGAAAGTCAGCAGGAATCCGCCGGCCAGCCATCGGGCGTTGTCGCGCAGGAAAGCGAGGAACGGCATCAGGAAACCCAAGTGTGACGGACAGTCCGGGCAAGAAATGGCGCAGAAGCGATGGGCTGTCGAGAATTGAACCACCCAGCTATGCACCTTCAGAAGGGACCAGGTCAAGCAACGGCACAGTCCGATCAATGGAACTGCGCTCCGCGGTAAAGTCGGAACGACCCGTGACAATCTGGCCGTGAGCCGGCATCCGCCACGTGGCCGGCTTGCGATTCAGAAAAAATTCAGGCACCCAGTGAGGGAATACTCCCGCCCTGCCCGCAGAGAATCCATGTCCGAGCCTTTCGTTCTGCTTGTCGTTTTTGCAGTGTTTTTCCTGGCCGGATGCGTCAAGGGAACAATCGGCATGGGCCTGCCGCTGGTGACAGTGGGATTGCTGACGGCCTTTATCGGCCTGAAGCCGGCGCTGGCGCTGCTGCTGGTACCCTCCTTCCTGACCAATGTCTGGCAAAGCTTCGCTGGAGAGCACACCCGCGCCATTTTCAGACGATTTTGGCCCCTTTTTGTCGCGACAATGCTGTTCACGTGGCCGGGAACCTTTGCCTTGGCCCGCGTGAATGTAGCCTATCTGACCGCGCTTTTGGGCAGCCTGCTGATAGCCTATGCGGCAATCAGTCTTTCGCGACTGAAATTCGAGGTCCCGAAGACGTTGGAGGGGCGCCTCAATCCCCTCGTTGGGGCGATCAGCGGCGTCCTGGCTGGCATGACCGGTGTTTTCACCGTTCCGGGTGTCGCCTACCTGCAGTCCACGGGTCTGAACCGCGAGGAATTGATTCAGGCGATGGGGATGCTGTTCACCCTTGCAACAATCGGCCTCAGCATCTCGCTGGGCGGCCAGAACCTTTTGACAGCTCAACTGGGATTGGTGTCATTGGCCGCCGTCATTCCGACCACCGTCGGCGTATATCTCGGAACTCGCATTCGCAAGCGAACATCGGAGCGAAGTTTCCGGCTGGTTTTCCTGGTGTCGCTGTGCCTGCTGGGGATCTACATCGTCACCAGATCGGTATTGGCACTCTAAGGGGTACGGTCACGCCTGCGCCTTCGATCCTTCAAGATCTCTCGCGCCGCATTGTGGCCCGGAACCGCCGAAACAGCGCCTCCCGGATGGGTCGAAGACCCGCATTGGTAAAGCCCGCGGATCGGCGTTCGGTAATCTGAGTAATGCGGCGCCGGTCGCTGGAAAAACAGCTGATCGAGGGCAACGTCTCCATGCAGTTCATGCCCTCCCGGCATACCCAGAACCCGTTCCAGATCAGGCGGCACATAGGCTTCGTACGCAATCAGACTATCGCTGAAACCCGGACAGAAGTCGTCCATGACGGCAAAGACATTGGCCACGAATTTGTCTTTCTCGTCAGCCCAATCACCGTTCTTGAGTTCATAGGGCGCATGCCCGCCGGAAAGCGTCACAACGTGCTTGCCCTCGGGCGCGAGTTCCGGATCCGCCACCGTCGGCACGATGGGCGACACGAACGGCCGTTTGGAGTACCAGCCATATTTCGCGTCGTCGTAGGCACGTTCCATATAGTCGATCGTCGGACCGATATGGGCATAGGCCGGGTAATCGACACCCGCCCGCGGATTCCTGTAGCCGCGATATTGCGGAAGCCGATCCACCGCGCAGTTGATCTTGAAAACCTCTCCCCGGCAGCGCCAGCGGTCAATAGCCGCCATGAAGTCCTCAGGAAGATCCTTGCGCGGCACCATCTGACCGAACGTTACCGGCGCCGCAACGCCGGAGGCAACCAGCGTCGCTTCGAACACCCGGCCGTCTTCGCACACGACGCCAACGGCCTTGCCGTCTTTCACGCCGATCTCGGACACCGCCGCCTCGGTGGCAATCTCCATGCCGTTGGCCTGCCCCGACGCCGCGATGGCGTCCGAAATCGCCCCCATGCCGCCCTTGGCAAAGCCCAGGCCGTTTTCTCCAATCAAGTGAAACAGGATCGAGTAGGCTGTCCCCGCCCCGCGTGGCCCCTTGAAGTTGCCGATTCCCGCCCAGTAGCAGAAGAGCGCCTTCGCCTCTTCACTCTCGAACCAACGGGACACGAAGTCATAGGCGCTTTGGGTCATCGCATCCGTGATGCGATAAACCTCTTCGCCGATACCGCGATAGCGCCAGCCCATCCGCGCCACGTCAACCAGCGCACCCCAGGACCGCTCGCCGGGATCGATGGGCGTCTCCAGCAAAAGCCGTCGCAGCACGGAAATGGTCTGGGTGATGTCGTTGAAAAACCGCGGATAGGCCTCGGCATCCTTGGTCGAAAATCGAGCAATCTCTGCCTGGGTCGTGGCCATATCGGTGGAAAATATGATCGAATCATCACCCTCGAGAGGATGAAGAACCTCGCCCATTTTCAGGTGCTTCAACCCGTAGCGAGAGAGCTCCAGATCAGCGATCACTTTCGGGTGCACGTGCCCCATGATGTAGCTGAAGGTAGAGGCGCGAAATCCCGGATGCACTTCCTCGGTCACCGCCGCGCCGCCAACGATATGCCGCCGTTCCAGAACAAGCGTTTTGAGTCCGGCCTTCGCCAGATACGCGCCACAGGTCAGTCCGTTGTGACCGCCACCGACGATGATGGCGTCATAACGGCCTTTGCCACCAGAGCCGGTATTCTCGGTTGCTGAGGCAGGCATTCGCTCTCCCCCGGTCAGAAAAGACCATGGCTTCCCACTTTCATCCCACTAGTAATGTATCTGAAGTGCGGCGGTCAATACCGATGTGGTCAGTCGGTCGCGTGTGAGAGCTGGAAGTCCCGTCTCCAGGCATTCGGGGTTTTGCCGAAAACGCGTTTGAAGGAGGAAAAGAAAGCGTTTTCCGTCTCATACCCGACGGTGAACGCAATCTGGTTCAAGGGACGCTGGGGATGGGTTTCAAGTTGCCGGGCGGCCAATGACATGCGCCAGCGAAGCTGATACCGGGCCGGCGTATCTCGCACCACGTCTGCAAAACGGGCGGCAAAACGGGCCCGGGACATGCCCACCTCCGCGGCGAGTTCCTGAACGGACCATTTACGCGTCGGATCCGTGTGAATTGCCTTGAGCGCCCTGGAGATATTCGGATCGTTAAGCCCGCGAATCCAGCCGGGTTGATCCTCCGCGAATTTCGTCAGCCAGTTCCGCATGAAGGACAGGTAGAGGAAGTTCACCAGACTATCGAGTTCCGCCAGGGCACCCGGTTCGTTCGAATGTGCCGCTTGCGCGGTTCTCAGCAACATGGGCTCAAAGGCAGAGAAGGTCTCCCGTCCCATACCACGAAGCAGGACCTGATCGGAGAACTCCCGTACAAGTTCCTGCGACAAACGGCTTGAGAAATTGAACCGTGCACAGATGATCGACGTTTCGGGGCCATCGCCCCGCTTGTCGACACTTGATATCTGGCCGTCGTCCACCGAGTGCATCCGCACGCGCGTGTCTTCTTCGGCGAATGTCACCGAAGGCGCGTCCGGCGCACTGCCCAATTTATGCCCGTGCCCGCGGGTGAACAAAACCATGTCACCCTTTTCGAGCCGTTCGGTCCTGCCGTTGAACGTCACGTGGGCCGTCCCGTCGAATATCAGATGGAAAACGGAAACATCCGCGGCAGGCGATTCAAATGCCCAATCCCCGTTCAGCCGCAGCAATCCCGTAACGTGATTTTTCACTGTTATGTTGCCGAGGATATCGCTCACAACGTCCATTATTTTTCTCGCCTTCCCAATCCCGTGCCCCGCGGATTTGCGCAGCCACGGCCGTCTCGAATTCGGTGATATCCTTCAATTTCGTGTTCATTTCAGCAAATGCGACAGTCAATCTGTCTCAATTTGAAGTCAATATGTCTCAATCTTATCGTCCTGGATGCTTCCGACGATCGGGATGCGTTCGGGAGTCACCATCTGGGCCTGTTTGTCAGTCGTTCTCGGACGTCTGGATCGCCCGATATTGCGGACGAACGCTCCGAAGCCTGGCGCCGCGGGGAAAACATAACCGGCTAAATTGAGACGATGCGTCAGTCACTTGAGACGCCTCGCGGTTTACGCATCAAAAATTGCATTGCCTTCTTTGGACTCTGAATAGTTGCGCACATTTGCCAAAGGCAAGACGTCCGGGGACGACGTCTTCCGGCTCCTGGTGAGTGTTGCCATCAAGCAAGGAGAGAGGGCCCATGACTGTCGTAACAGCAACCGTTGACGAGAATGCAACCGGCGCGTTTGTCACCGATCTGCCCGCAGGCGTTTATGCCGGAGTCACTCCGGATGACGATAGATTCACGATCATCGACGACAAACTTTTCCTCAAGCCCGGCATTGGCCTCGACTATGAGACGGAGCCGTCGGTCACCGTGAAGTCGTTGGTTGGCGGACAACCCTCCGACAATTTCGAAATCAATATCCAAGTGCAGGACGGTCGGGACATGACCCTGCATGGGGTCCATGAGACGGTAAGTTTCGTGCCCCAGGGAGACGGGCCGCAAACACAGACAGCAGTCACCGCCCTCGATGACGGCGGTTATGTCGTGGTCTGGACAACAAATAGCGGTGAAATCTTTGCGCAGCGGTTCGACGCGGACGGGACGACGGTCGGTGATCAGATCGCCGTCGATACGACCACATCAAATCCGATCTATCCATCGGTCACGGCGCTTCAGTCTGGCGACTTCGTCGTGTCCTGGCAATCCGTGGACGGTGCCAGCGGCGAGACGGATGTTTTTGCCCGGCGCTTTGATGCCGGCGGCGACGCCGCCGGAGACACGATCGCGTTGAGCTTCGAGCCGGCAGAGTATCAATATGACCCCGAATTGGCCGGCCTGGTAACGGCGCTGGATAATGGTGGCTTCGTGGTGACCTGGGTATCGGACCATGAAACTCCCGGTACGTTCAATCTCTATTCCGTTCGCTTCGACCAGCACGGAACCCGGCTGGATGGAACGGAAGCGCAAGTCAGCACCGGGGCTGCCCGTGATCCGTACATCACGGCGCTGGACGATGGCGGCTACGTGATTTGCTGGGAGGGAGCCAACGGCAGCATCTTTTCGCGAAGCTATGACAGTTCCGGCCAACCCCGGTCCACGGCGATCGAACACGCTGCCGATTCCGCGCTCGAACCGAGCGTGACGGCCCTGTCGGGCGGGTCTTATATCGTGGCCTGGTCGACCTATGCAAACGCCAAAGCCCAGATCGTCGGATCGGATGGCGCTACGACGGGGGATGTTCTGACCCTGATTTCACGGGCGACCGACAGCAGGTTCGCCTATAGTGGAGAGGTCACGCTCGTCAGCCTTTCAGATGGCGGCTTTGCGGCAGTCATGCGTGCCGGCGAAAATGGCTTCCTGACCCGCTATTTCAATGCGGATGGCACGCCGCGCGGGCCGGCATTTGCCGTTGGTGAGGCAATCAGTAACGAGGACAATCCGGCCGTAACGTTGCTGGCCGATGGCAGCGTCCTGATCAGCGAGCGAGGCGAAGGGACCATCGACCTGATCAAGGTCGGGGTTCCCGAGAATGTCGCGGGTGCCGTGATCGGCCTCCTTACCGCCCTCGACGACACCGATACGGGCGTGACCTACACGGTCGACGACGCGCGATTTGAAGTGGTCGGCGGGCAACTGAAGCTGAAGGACGGCATCAGTCTCGACTACGGGACGGAGACAGTGGTGTCGTTGACGGTGACCGCCGTCGAAACGGATGGCGATACCTATTCGGAAACCTTCGTGGTGCCGGTGCTCGAAATATTCGACCCCGAGAAAGCGATCCTGGCCGAAATCCTGGAGGATTCAGCCTCGGCCGGCGGCGCAGGCAATGCAAATGGCGTGGCCGTCACCGACGACGAACTGGCGCTGGTCGTGGACCGCGTACTGGCCGGGAGTGACACAGCCGCCTCGCCGATGGAAGCTCGCTATCAGGCCGCGATCCATGCGGAGACAGGGTTTTCCAATCTGCCGACGATCGCGGAAGTGCAAACCATCATCGATGCACAAAATGCCAACCTGAGTATGCTCTTCCTATCCCATAGTTTCGATGGGGACGAGGATTACCTGGTCGACTGGGACGTGAGTTCCGTCACCAATATGTATTTGATGTTCTATCATTCAGATGGCTTCAACCAGAACATTGGTGACTGGGACGTGAGTTCCGTCACAAACATGGTGTTGATGTTCGGCCGGTCCGGCGAGTTCGACCAGGACATTGGCGACTGGGACATCACGTCCCTGACCTATGCATTTGGCATGCTCGACTACTCCGGGATGAGCACCGAAAACTTCAACCGTCTTCTGGAGGGTTGGTCGACGGACAGTTCCGAAATTGATGGCGATGGCATAGACGACATCCCAAGGAACATCACCCTCGGAGCCAAGGGGCTGAAGTACACCGACCAGGCATCCTTCGATCGTCTGGTCGACGACTATGGCTGGACGATCGACGGCGCCACGTATGATCTGGCCCTGGTCACGAACACTGTTCTGCAAGAGGTGTTGGAGGACTCCGCCTCCACCGGCGGATCCGGCAACGCCAACGGTGTCGCCGTGACCGACGATCAACTGGCTCTCGTGGCGAACAGCGTGATCCTCGGCGATGAGACGGAGACGCTCTACCAGGCGGCGATCCAGGCGGAAACCGGGTTCTCCGACCTTCCGACGCTTGACGAGGTGCAGACCGTCATCGACACCGTCAACGATGCTCTGAGTTTCGACAGCGAATTCGACGAAGACTATGTCGTCGACTGGGATGTCGGTGACGTCAGCGACTTTTCGTCCATGTTCGAGGGCGCCACGAGCTTCGACCAGAACATCGGCGTCTGGGATGTCAGTTCTGCCCTCGACATGTCGTCGATGTTCCAGGATGCGGAAAACTTCGACCAGGATATCAGCGGTTGGAGTGTCGGTTCAGTCACCGATTTCTCATCCATGTTCGACGGAGCGACAAACTTCGATCAGAACATTGGTGGCTGGCTCATCGGCGGCGCGGCCTCCCTTGTCGCGATGTTCCGGAGAGCCGAGAGTTTCGACCAGGGCATCGACGCCTGGGACACGGGCAATGTCGTCTCCATGAACGCCATGTTCGAAGAGGCCACGTCCTTCAACCAGAGTCTCGGCTCATGGGACACCGGCAGCGTTACCTCGATGGACGGAATGTTCGACGGAGCGTCCACCTTCGACCAGGACATCAGCGGTTGGGATATTTCCTCGCTGCAATCGGCATCGTCCATGCTGGACGGATCCGGCATGAGCGAGGCGAATTTCGATAGTCTGCTGGCGGGCTGGGCGACACTGGACACGGCGGCCGGCGAGACGACGATCCAGAACAATGTTTCCCTCGGCGCCGATGGACTGACTTACACGGACGCCACGTCGCTCAACCACCTTGAGCAGGTCTATGGCTGGACGACGACCGGCACGCTAACCAGCGACCTGACAATCAATGAACTGACTAACCAGGCAGAAAACTTCCTGATAGCGCCCATCATTCTGCCGGGGGTGGACCCCACGGGAGCCACCGTCCACGCGCTGGGTGGAGACGATACCGTCCAGACGGCCAATGGCGATGACATTCTCGTCGGCGGCGCTGGCAACGACACGCTGACCGGCGGCGACGGCGCGGATATCTTCGTCTACAAATTCTCCAACGCCGGCGACGATACGATCACCGACTTCGTGGTCGGCGAAGACAGCGTCGATGTTGGCCAACTGATCATCGGCTACGAGGACGGTGTGTCCAACCTTTCCAACTTCGTGTGGATCGAGGCCGGCACCAACAACGACGCCAGGCTGGTGATCGACAGCGATGGTTTGGGCAGCAACACCGACGAAGTCACGATCACCCTGACCGATATCGGCCACGGCGGCATCAGCATCGACGGCTTCGTGGACGGCGAGCTTGTTCTGTCCCTCACCAATCAGGACCCGCAAGTCGGCACGACCTTGCTAAACCAGTCGTCCGACGAGGACACCGCGGTCAGCTTCTCTCTGCCGTCGGACGCCTTCACCGATGCGGATGGCGACACGCTGACCTTGACCGCCACGCTGGCGGACGGATCCGCCCTGCCCTTCTGGCTGACATTCGCCGCATCGACCCGCACGTTCTCCGGCACGCCGCCGCAGGACTACAACGGAACGCTGAGCATCAAGGTTTCGGCCAGCGACGGACAAGCCGGCTCGACACCGGCAACCCAGACGTTCTCACTGGTGATCAGCCCGGTCGATGACGATCCGGAAACGGGGACGACCCTGAATGATGTTATGGCGGTTGAAGGGGCGCAGATTGACTTCACCCTGCCGACGGATGCTTTTACCGATCCGGATGGCGACACGCTGACTCTGACAGCAACGCTGGCGGACGACTCGGCGCTGCCGTCCTGGTTGGGTTTCAATACCGCGACGGGCAGGTTTACCGGCACTGTGCCAGCAGGAACCACCGGTGATCTGCTGCAGGTGAAAGTCGTTGCATCCGATGGCGTGACCAGTGCCGAGCAGACATTCGACTTTTCAGTTGCGAGCAATGATCGCGACGTGCGTGCGGACGGCGGAGAGGTTCTATTCGAGTCGGGGTCTTTTTTATACTCATCCATGACCACACTGACCGATGGTAGTTTGGTCCACGCGTGGAACGACATCGACGTGAACGGTTTCTATTTCCACCATTCGGGCCAATCAACTTTCATCAGCGCCTACTTGGAGCGTGGCGCGGTACCGGGCATCGCTGCGCTTAACGATGGCGGATTCATTGTTACTTGGCGCGATATCGGCGCCGGGGATGATGGGAACGATGTACGCGGTCAACTCTATGATGCCGACGGCCAACCAAATGGCAGCGAATTTCAATTCAATTCAAATATTTTCGACTATGATAGCGCCCCCAACGTTACGCAGCTAACTGATGGCAGCATCGTTGCCGTATGGGAATTTCATGATCGAGAAACAGGCGACGGCGGTATCGTTGCACGGATATTCAACTCTGCTGGCCAGGCGAATGGAAGTGAGTTCGAGATCGCTACCCACACCTCGGAGTTTGTTGGAGCCCCCTCCATCACCGCGCTCTCAGACGGCGGCTTTCTAGTGGCGTGGTCGTCCTGGGTTATTGGTTCTCATGGCGATATATTCGTTCAACGGTTTGGGTCGGATGGGCAGCCAGCAGGTAGCAAAATCCAGATCAACAGCCAGTCGACCGGTGATCAAACCTCATCCACGGTCACGGCACTAACCGGTGGCGGCTTCGTCGTCACATGGGTACAGTCTGGCCTTGACGGCAGCGGCAACGGTGTTTTTGCCCAAATATTCGATTCCTTCGACCAGCCCGTCGGCGGTGTCTTCCAGGTCAATACCTACGCAACCAGTGATCAGAGTGCCCCGGCCATCACCGAACTGACCGATGGCAGTTTCGTGATAACCTGGCACTCTTATAGCCAGGATGGCGATGAATACGGGATCTTTGCGCAACGCTACAGCGCGAGCGGCCAGCCGCTCGGTGAAGAGTTCCAAATCAACAGCTCGACTACCGATTCACAAGAAACCCCAAACATCGGTGCATTGCCCGATGGCGGTTTTGTCGTGACGTGGTTGTCGTCAGACTACAACTCATACACTGAAATCTTTGAACAATGGTATGCGGCCGACGGAAGCTATCTGGGTGGCAATATTGTCGGCGGCAATTCGGCAGAGACAATCTTCGGCTCGGAAGGAAACGACACAATCGAAGCCGGTGCGGGTGACGATACCGTGACCGGTGGCGAAGGCACCGACACCTTCGTCTATTCGGCCGACACGGACGGCCATGACACCATTACCGACTTCGATGCAGCGGAAGACGTCATAAATCTCAGCGGACTGATCATTGATGACGGGCAACCGGGTTTCGTGCTCTCCGACTATGTCTGGATCGAGGAGAGCGAAAGCGGCAAGGCCACGCTTGTCATCGACCATGACGGCACGGGAGCAGGCACCCATCTGGTGCGAATCACGCTTGATAGCATTGACTACAGCACCATCGATCCCGCGACCTTCCTCAGTGAACTGCAAGCCAACGGCTTGCTGGGCAATGACCCGCAAGTCGGCACGACCCTGCTGAACCAGTCCTCCGAGGAGGACACCGCGGTCAGCTTCACGTTGCCGTCGGACGCCTTCACCGATGCGGATGGCGACACGCTGACCTTGAGCGCCACGCTGGCGGACGGATCCGCCCTGCCCTCCTGGCTGACGTTCACCGCATCGTCCGGAACGTTCTCCGGCACGCCGCCGCAGGATTACAACGGAACGCTGAGCATCAAGGTTTCGGCCAGTGACGGTCAGACCGGCTCGACACCAGCCACACAGACGTTCTCACTGAGGATCAGCCCGGTCAACGACCGCCCGACCGGCTACGTGACGATCGATGGGACGGTTGCAGAGGGTCAGACCCTGAGCGCCAATACCACCATGCTCTCCGATCCGGACGGTCTCGGGACGTTTGCCTATCAATGGCAGTCTTCGACCGATGGTGTGCAATGGACGGATGTGTCGGGCGCGACGACTGGAAACTTCTCGCCAGACGCTGCCCAGGCCGACCAGATGTTGCGCGTGGTGGTCAGCTACACCGACAACCAAGGAACATCGGAAAGCGTGACCAGTGCGTTGGCGGGGTTGAGTACGGCACAAATAGCTGCGCTTGCCGAGATCCTCGAGGACTCAGCATCTCCGGGTGGTTCTGGCAACGCCAATGGTGTGGCAGTTACAGATGATCAATTGGCTTTGGTCGCTGATCGTATCTTCGAATGGAACGTCGACACATATTACGAAATCATAAATAATATGGAGTGGCGCTACCAATGGGCAATCCAACAGGAAACCGGGTTCTCTGGCCTGCCGACGATTGCGGAAATCCAAGCTTTCATTGACGCTGTGAACACCGACCTCAGCTATTTGTTCTCATACTACGCTGCCCGTGGCGAAGTCGATGCGTCTTTTCTGGTTGATTGGGACGTGAGTTTGGTCACTGATATGTCGTACATGTTTAACGGGTCAGATCCTTTCTTTCACCAGGCCATCGGCGTCTGGGACGTTGGTTCCGTCACCAACATGAGCAACATGTTTAGCTACTCTTCCTTCAACCAGAACATTGGCGAATGGGATGTGAGTTCGGTCACCGACATGTCATCCATGTTCTCCAGTGCGCGGTCCTTCGATCAGGACATAAGTTCATGGGATATTTCTGCGCTTCAAAACGCGACAGGCATGCTCGACAATTCCGGCATGAGCACAGCAAACTTTGATTCTCTTCTGGAGAGCTGGTCGACAGACAGTTCCGGGGTTGATGATGACGACATTGATGATATCCCACTCAATATCGCGCTCGGGGCGGCAGGACTGACCTACTCCAACCAGGAAGCTTACGACAGGCTCGTCGACAACTTCGGTTGGACCATTTCAGGTGCGACATACAATCGAAACCCGGAAGTCGGCACGACGCTGCAAAACCAGTCTTCCGATGAGGACACCGCCGTCAGCTTCTCTCTGCCGTCGGATGCTTTCACCGATGCGGATGGCGATACACTAACGTTGACCGCCACGCTGGCGGATGGCTCTGCCCTTCCGTCCTGGCTGACGTTCACCGCATCGTCCGGCACCTTCAGCGGCACGCCGCCGCAGGATTACAACGGAACGCTGAGCATCAAGGTTTCGGCCAGCGACGGCCAGTATGGCTCTACACCGGCGGCCCAGACGTTCTCGCTAATCATTAATCCGGTAAATGACGATCCTGCTGTCGGCACTACGCTCGAGGACCAGCCAAGCGATCTGAACACCGGGTCGTTCAGCTTCACGCTGCCGTCGGACGCGTTCACCGACCCTGACGGCGATACGCTGACCCTGAGCGCCACGCTGGCGGATGGCTCTACCCTGCCGTCATGGGTGTCGTTCAATGCGTCGTCGGGCACCTTCTACGGAGCAAATTTGTCAGACTTCGAAATCACGGTGTGGGCCAGCGATGGGCAGGACGGTTCGACTCCGGCATCACAGACCTTCGAGGTGGTGCGGATCCATCCGTCGGAGCCGCCGCGCTATCCGGAAAATGCATCCTCTATGCTCGACAATTCCGGCATGGGCAGCGAGCACTACGACTATCTGCTGTAGGGCAAACGGCTCTGATGTCGATAACCGGCATTGAGATGATATCCTGTTCGACGCCCCACTGTCAGCGGTGGGACCGTCCTACGCCAACCTTTGAAGCCCAGCTTGGCGATGACAAAAATCGTATTGTGAACCGTGCGGCAGGAGGGAATTGTCGCTCTCCCACCTGCCGGCTAATGAAGATTTACGTTTGTCTTTAGCCTTTGTCTGACCAAAGGACGAACAGAAACCGGCGCCGATCATGCCAGCGCCGGTTTCTGGCTCATGAGATCAAAATTCAGTTGATATCGCCTGCAGGGCGGCACCATCCAGATCAGCTTCTGATCCTGCACTGAGGCTCGCGGCCACTGGACACTGTCTTTCATCACCTGCCCATGAGTGGGCTCGGCAGACTTCGCATAACGCAGAAGGCCCGCCCCTATCAGAACCTCAGCCGGAGGAGTGGCAATCGCTCATTGCCACTCTCCTGGTCAGGCCACTACACCACCCAAATTCCGTCATCCAGATTGTCGGCGTTGCGGTCGACGTTCTCATCGCTTTCCGTGAACGCCACCAGAATGTCCACGGGCGTCAGGCCCTCTTCCATTCCACCGAGCCAGAATTCATAGCCGGGCTGATCCGGCTGGCGTCCCAGAACATTCTGATACATGGCGTTGATGTAATCTTCATTCGTCGGGTTCGTTCCGTAAAGATCACTGAACTCATCCGACTCGATGAACTGGCGGGCCAGAAACTGCTCTTTTTGATATTCGGTCCACCCCTGTTGATCGAGAGCGTCAAGGACATCAACCCAGAATCTGACCCCCTCCTCGTCGGGTACGCGACCGAACGAAGCCTGATAGATCAGATAGCCGAATTCAGTGTTGGGACCATAAAAGTCATAGACATAATCGCCATCGACGAGATCGATGCGCTCGATGCTGGTCAGCGTATCGATTGAACCATCCGGCTTCAGCACCGTGATGCGCCCGTCCGACAGCAGCGTCAGTTCGAAATCGGATCTGTTGCCATCATAGACGACGGTATCCGTTCCACTTCCGCCGTTGATGGAGTCGGACCCCAGACTGCCCAGGATCCGGTCGTCGCTGGCGAGAGCCAAGATGCTGTCATCCTCGGCGGTTCCTTCAAGCACATCCGGAAACGGCGTGCCGATGATCTCTCTTCCCGAAACATCGTTGATCTGGATGTTGAACGTCTCCGAAATCTCAGGTCCGGTCCCATCCGTGGCGCCGATGACAACGGTGTGTTGCGTTGCGCTCTCAAAGTCCAACTGGGCACCATCGGCAACACGTAGCGTGTTGCCATCGAGATAGAATAGACCGCCGGCATCGTCGATAAGGCGAAACTGCGCAAGCGGTTCGACCGGGTTTTCGGATGCCTGGAAAGTGGCGACCACCGTATCCGCCGCTGAATTTTCATCCACCGATCCACCACTTTCGATTTCGATGTCCGTGATCGGCTGATTGGTGATTTCCAGAGTGAATGCCGTGTTGGCATCCGGCGTTGGGCCCACATCAGGGTCGTCAACTTCGATCGTCACATCCAACTGCGTACTGGTTTCGAAATCCAGTTCGGTACCGGCCTTCAGATAGAGTTCGGCGCCGTCAATCTCGAAGAAGTCGGCATCTGCCCCGCTGAGGCTCAGGTTGTTCGTCCCAAGATTGTCATCCGTTACAACAATGTCGGCGACCTTCACACGCACTGTTGTGTCGGTGTTTTCGGCCACGGCGGAGGTGACGTTCGTCAGGCTGACCGACTTCGGGGCAGCGTTACCGGCTGCATCCGTGATGAAGAGGCTGAAGTCCGTCGTGACGTCAGGCGTCGTGCCGACCGTCGTGTCATCAACTTCGACCGTTACATCGAACAGGGCTTTGGTCGAGACATCCAGTAACGTGCCGGCTTTCAGATAAAGCTCTGTGCCGATGATCTCGAAAGAGTCAGCGTCCGCGCCGCTAAGGCTCAGAGTGTTGATCCCGACACCGTCATCCGTCACCACGATGTCGGCGACCTTCACACGGGATGTCGTGTCATGATCTTCCGGCAACACGAACGTGACATTCGCCAGGATCACCGATGTCGGCGGGGCATTCTCGCCTGCGTCCGTAATCCGCAAACTGTAGGCTGACGTCGCGTCCGGCGTTGGGCCAACGCTCGCATCATCCACGTTGATCGTCACGTCGAACAACATCTTGCTTTCGTGGTCCAGCGACGTTCCAGCCTTAAGGTAGAGCTCAGTCCCGTCGATCTCGAAGAAGCCGGCATCGGAACCGCTCAGGCTCAGATCGTTTATCCCGAGCCCGTCATCCGTCACCACGATATCAGCGACCTTCACGCGGGATGTCGTGTCGGTATCATCCGTCAGCGCAGACGTCATATTGACCAGTCTCACGGCCGTCGGAGCGGCATTCCCTGTCGCATCCGTAATTTCAAGGCTGAAGTCCGTCGTCGCGTCGGGTGTCGTGCCAACTGTCGTGTCGTCGACTTCTACCGTGACGTCGAACTGGGTCTTGGTCGACGCATCCAGCAACGTACCGGCTTTCAGGAAAAGTTCTGTGCCGTCGATCTCAAAGAAGCCGGCATCAGATCCGCTCAGGCCAAGCGTGTTTATCCCGAGGCCGTCATCCGCCACCAGGATATCGGCAATCTTCACACGCGACGTGGTGTCGTTATCGTCCGGCAAAACGAATGTCACATTTGCCAGGCTCACTGCGGTTGGTGGTGTATTTTCGACGACGTCCGTGATTTGAAGACTGAAGGCCGTGTTGGCATCCGGCGTCGCGCCGACGGTTGGATCATCGACCTCAATTGTCACGTCGAACTGGGTCTTGCTTTCATAATCCAGTGAAGTCCCGGCTTTCAGATAAAGCTCATTTCCGTCGATTTCGAAGAAGCCGGCGTCCGCTCCGCTCAGGCTCAAATCGTTGGTCCCAAGACCGTCATCCGTCACCACAATGTCCGCGACCTTCACACGCGATGTGGTGTCGGAGTCCTCGGCCAGGGCGGAGGTGATGTTCGTCAGGCTGACCGATGTCGGAGCTGCGTTTCCGACTGCATCCGTGATCTGAAGGCTGAAGGCAGTCGTGGCGTCGGGCGTCGAACCGACTGTCGTATCGTCAACCTCGATCATCACATCGAACTGTGACTTGCTCGAGGCATCCAGTGACGTGCCGGCTTTCAGGTAGAGCTCCGTGCCGATGATCTCAAAAAAACCTGCGTCCGATCCGCTCAGATCAAGAGAATTGGAACCGAGAGCGTCATCCGTCACAACGATGTCGGCGACCTTCACTCGGGATGTCGTATCGTGATCTTCCGGCAAAGCGAACGTGACATTCGTCAGGCTGACCGCGGTCGGCGCTTCATTGACGTCGTTGATGGCAAGGCTGTGGGCTGTTGTCGCATCCGGTGTCGAACCGACAGAAGTGTCGTCCACCACGACCGTCACGTCGAACTGCGACTTGCTTTCATGATCCAGCGACGTATTGGCCTTCAGGTAGAGCTCGGTGCCATCGATCTCGAAGGAGGCAGCGTCCGTTCCACTCAGGCTCAGAGTGTTGGTCCCGAGAGCATCATCTGTCACAACGATATCGGCGATCTTCCGACGCGATGACGTGTCTGCGTCTTCGTCCAGGTCGGACACCACGTTCGTCAGGCTGACCGCGGTCGGCGCTTCATTGACGTCGTTGATGGCAAGGCTGTGCGTCGTTGTCGCATCCGGTGTCGAACCGACAGAAGTGTCGTCCACCACGACCGTCACGTCGAACTGCGACTTGCTTTCATGATCCAGCGACGTATTGGCCTTCAGGTAGAGCTCGGTGCCATCGATCTCGAAGGAGGCAGCGTCCGTTCCACTCAGGCTCAGAGTGTTGGTCCCGAGAGCATCATCTGTCACAACGATATCGGCGATCTTCCGACGCGATGACGTGTCTGCGTCTTCGTCCAGGTCGGACACCACGTTCGTCAGGCTGACCGCGGTCGGCGCTTCATTGGCGTCGTTGATGGCAAGGCTGTGCGTCGTTGTCGCATCCGGTGTCGAACCGACAGAAGTGTCGTCCACCACGACCGTCACGTCGAACTGCGACTTGCTTTCATGATCCAGCGACGTATTGGCCTTCAGGTAGAGCTCGGTGCCATCGATCTCGAAGGAGGCAGCGTCCGTTCCACTCAGGCTCAGAGTGTTGGTCCCGAGAGCATCATCTGTCACAACGATATCGGCGATCTTCCGACGCGATGACGTGTCTGCGTCTTCGTCCAGGTCGGACACCACGTTCGTCAGGCTGACCGCGGTCGGCGCTTCATTGACGTCGTTGATGGCAAGGCTGTGCGTCGTTGTCGCATCCGGTGTCGAACCGACAGAAGTGTCGTCCACCACGACCGTCACGTCGAACTGCGACTTGCTTTCATGATCCAGTGACGTATTGGCCTTCAGGTAGAGCTCGGTGCCATCGATCTCGAAGGAGGCAGCGTCCGTTCCACTCAGGCTCAGAGTGTTGGTCCCGAGAGCATCATCTGTCACAACGATATCGGCGATCTTCCGACGCGATGACGTGTCTGCGTCTTCGTCCAGGTCGGACACCACGTTCGTCAGGCTGACCGCGGTCGGCGCTTCATTGACGTCGTTGATGGCAAGGCTGTGCGTCGTTGTCGCATCCGGTGTCGAACCGACAGAAGTGTCGTCCACCACGACCGTCACGTCGAACTGCGACTTGCTTTCATGATCCAGTGACGTATTGGCCTTCAGGTAGAGCTCGGTGCCATCGATCTCGAAGGAGGCAGCGTCCGTTCCACTCAGGCTCAGAGTGTTGGTCCCGAGAGCATCATCTGTCACAACGATATCGGCGATCTTCCGACGCGATGACGTGTCTGCGTCTTCGTCCAGGTCGGACACCACGTTCGTCAGGCTGACCGCAGTCGGCGCTTCATTGACATCGTTGATGGCAAGGCTGTGCGTCGTTGTCGCATCCGGTGTCGAACCGACAGAAGTGTCGTCCACCACGACCGTCACGTCGAACTGCGACTTGCTTTCATGATCCAGTGACGTATTGGCCTTCAGGTAGAGCTCGGTGCCATCGATCTCGAAGGAGGCAGCGTCCGTTCCACTCAGGCTCAGAGTGTTGGTCCCGAGAGCATCATCTGTCACAACGATATCGGCGATCTTCCGACGCGATGACGTGTCTGCGTCTTCGTCCAGGTCGGACACCACGTTCGTCAGGCTGACCGCGGTCGGCGCTTCATTGACATCGTTGATGGCAAGGCTGTGCGTCGTTGTCGCATCCGGTGTCGAACCGACAGAAGTGTCGTCCACCACGACCGTCACGTCGAACTGCGACTTGCTTTCATGATCCAGCGACGTATTGGCCTTCAGGTAGAGCTCGGTGCCATCGATCTCGAAGGAGGCAGCGTCCGTTCCACTCAGGCTCAGAGTGTTGGTCCCGAGAGCATCATCTGTCACAACGATATCGGCGATCTTCCGACGCGATGACGTGTCTGCGTCTTCGTCCAGGTCGGACACCACGTTCGTCAGGCTGACCGCGGTCGGCGCTTCATTGACGTCGTTGATGGCAAGGCTGTGGGCTGTTGTCGCATCCGGTGTCGAACCGACAGAAGTGTCGTCCACCACGACCGTCACGTCGAACTGCGACTTGCTTTCATGATCCAGCGACGTATTGGCCTTCAGGTAGAGCTCGGTGCCATCGATCTCGAAGGAGGCAGCGTCCGTTCCACTCAGGCTCAGAGTGTTGGTCCCGAGAGCATCATCTGTCACAACGATATCGGCGATCTTCCGACGCGATGACGTGTCTGCGTCTTCGTCCAGGTCGGACACCACGTTCGTCAGGCTGACCGCAGTCGGCGCTTCATTGACATCGTTGATGGCAAGGCTGTGCGTCGTTGTCGCATCCGGTGTCGAACCGACAGAAGTGTCGTCCACCACGACCGTCACGTCGAACTGCGACTTGCTTTCATGATCCAGTGACGTATTGGCCTTCAGGTAGAGCTCGGTGCCATCGATCTCGAAGGAGGCAGCGTCCGTTCCACTCAGGCTCAGAGTGTTGGTCCCGAGAGCATCATCTGTCACAACGATATCGGCGATCTTCCGACGCGATGACGTGTCTGCGTCTTCGTCCAGGTCGGACACCACGTTCGTCAGGCTGACCGCGGTCGGCGCTTCATTGACGTCGTTGATGGCAAGGCTGTGGGCTGTTGTCGCATCCGGTGTCGAACCGACAGAAGTGTCGTCCACCACGACCGTCACGTCGAACTGCGACTTGCTTTCATGATCCAGCGACGTATTGGCCTTCAGGTAGAGCTCGGTGCCATCGATCTCGAAGGAGGCAGCGTCCGTTCCACTCAGGCTCAGAGTGTTGGTCCCGAGAGCATCATCTGTCACAACGATATCGGCGATCTTCCGACGCGATGACGTGTCTGCGTCTTCGTCCAGGTCGGACACCACGTTCGTCAGGCTCACGGTCGGCGCTTCATTCACATCATTGATGGCAAGGCTGTGCGTCGTTGTCGCATCAGGCGTCGTACCGACAGAGGTGTCATCGACCACGACCGTCACGTCGAACTGCGACTTGCTTTCATGATCCAGCGACGTATTGGCCTTCAGGTAGAGCTCGGTGCCATCGATCTCGAAGGAGGCAGCGTCCGTTCCACTCAGGCTCAGAGTGTTGGTCCCGAGAGCATCATCCGTCACAACGATATCGGCGATCTTCCGACGCGATGACGTGTCTGCGTCTTCGTCCAGGTCGGACACCACGTTCGTCAGGCTGACCGCGGTCGGCGCTTCATTGACGTCGTTGATGGCAAGGCTGTGCGTCGTTGTCGCATCCGGTGTCGAACCGACAGAAGTGTCGTCCACCACGACCGTCACGTCGAACTGCGACTTGCTTTCATGATCCAGTGACGTATTGGCCTTCAGGTAGAGCTCGGTGCCATCGATCTCGAAGGAGGCAGCGTCCGTTCCACTCAGGCTCAGAGTGTTGGTCCCGAGAGCATCATCTGTCACAACGATATCGGCGATCTTCCGACGCGATGACGTGTCTGCGTCTTCGTCCAGGTCGGACACCACGTTCGTCAGGCTGACCGCGGTCGGCGCTTCATTGACGTCGTTGACCGTTATGTCAAATGTCTCGCTATATCTTTGATCATCAGGATCCGTGACGGTAATGGTGAGACGGAAGTTTGCACCATCCACCTCATAGTCCAGCGCTTGGCCGCTCTTAAGCTGCAGTTTATTGCCGTCCACTTCAAAGCGGTCATCGGAAAGCGTGAAGGTGAAGTCGTCTATATTGGTGGTGTCCTCATCGACGACCGTCACATCACCGATCTCAACACCGGCATCATCATTCTCATCAACCGAATTGACGTTAATCAGATCCAGGTCAGTCGGGGCAGAAGGCTCCAGCTCGAATGCGCCGATATCGGCAGTTTTGGCACCATCGTCGGGCACGCTGGGGACATCGACAGGACGGGGGCCACCGCGGGCGTCAAACCCGGTTAACAGGTCACTCGTATCGCCGTCGCCGTTCGCATCGAACTTGAGCGTCGCCTCGTTGATCGTTCTTGAGCCGCTATTGTGTCCAGTCAGTTCGAGACCCAGATCAGCCTCAACAAGTTCGAAGATCTGGGCAGCATCGAGTGCCGGATTGGCTGCCGCAAGTTTGAGCGCCATCGTCCAGACATTTCCGCCGTTATCGGCAAGCATTCCGCCCTGCAGTCCGGTAAGATCATAAGTCTGCAGCGCCGCAAAGACATCCGCCAGAGAGGCGTTTTCGACCCCGTTGAACGCACTGGCGTTGAAGTCCGAGGGGTCTTCACCAATCAGGTTGCTACCCAGAAACTCAGGCTGTCCAAGGGCGTAGCTGTTGGCGCCGATCTCGTTCTCTCCGCTGCCAGACTCGTTTCCCAGAACGATCGAGTTCGCGACAATGTAATTGACTATATTGGTTGTATCGAGCCCGCCACCGTCTTGCTCAGCGTAGTTCCCGACAATCGTAGAATTCAGAACGAGTGCCTTGTTCCGAAACTCTTCCACATTATAATTTTCGCTATTTGGATCGGAGTAGATCGTACCGGCAAAGTCGAAACGAATGGCGCCACCATGTTTGGCGTAATTATCTGTGATTGTTGAGTTGTAGACAACAAACCCGCCCCAATCGTGGTCCATTTTGTATGCTATTGCACCGCCATAATTCGCCGAGCGGTTGCCGCTGAGTGTACTGTCCAGGACATAGAGCAGACCGCCGTCCCCCCACAAGGCACCCCCACCCTGCTGGCCACTGTCCCCCGTCCCCTGGTTGCCGATCAGCGTGCTGTCGTGCACCAGAACATCTATGCTACCACCGTAGATGGCCCCACCCGTCCCCCGGGTGCCGCCGGTCAGTGTTAGCCCGGAGAAGACATTTATGTTGCCGATACTGCCGCCCTGGCCGGCACTGTAGAAAATCCCGACATTGTCATCGAGCAGGACGCTGTCGGCAGGCATCTGCGACAAATCGGTGACCTCGACATCACCGTGCATGGTGGTGACGTCGTTGCCGGCTGTGTCGCCCGAGATCGTGATCCGGTTGTCGCCATCAATAATGACGTTGCGCGCGTAGACAAGCGATCCAAAGTCCGAGTTGTTTTCGTCTTCTCCATTGCTCTCAGTATCTGAAGGATCCTGATCGGCCTTGAGCCGGATCGTGCCTTCCAAGTCGTTTGCGAAAACAATCGTATCTCGCGAGTTGACGTTAGCATTGGCTAACTCCAACGCCTCGCGAAGGGACAGTCCGTCGCCGCCCGGATTCGTCACTGAAAATCCGACATCAAACTCGTCTTTGAGCGTGGTGACGACGAAGGTTTCCGCCAAATCAGAAAGATTGACTGTCACGTTCGCGGTGGTGGTTTCGCCACCCCCGGATGCTTCGATCTCGAGCGTGAAGGAGGATTGCAAGTCGTGGTCGAGATCGTCCGCATCGACAACGGTGATCAAGCCCGTGTCAGAGTCTATGGCGAACGGCCCCAACTGGTCGCCATCCACGTCGACATTGCCAGAGACAATACTGTAGCTGATGGAGTCATCCACGGTGTCGCCGTAGTTGAGAACCGCGTTGACGTCGAAGATCTCGGTACCATTGGGAGTGTTGATACCGGCGGCGGTGTTTTCAGTGATGGCAACTGTGGCGGCGTTCCCAAACAGATCAGGGACAAAATAGGGACCGTTGCCCTGGATCTCGTAGGCGCCAATGTCCACGACGTCGCCCGCGGTGCGGAAATTGCCATCGCCCCGCGCGTCAAACTCGGTCGTTACCTCCGAGTTGCCACCGGTGTCGTGGGCCAGGCCACCGTCCTGAATTACCAGGGTCGCAACATCGTCATCCTCTTCGGATCTTGCGAACTGATCGAAATCTTCGAAGATATTAGCCGGATCCTCACCAATCAGGTTGAATCCCACATCGTATTGATTTGTTTTTGTTAAATCTAAGTTCTCGAACCGCACATTGTCAGCGGCCGAAGACGTGCTACCCGAGCCGTTGCCGGAAATGATCGTGTTTTTGATCTCGACCGATCCGTCGTCCACGACCAGGGCTACGTACTCACCTTCGTTTGCGGCTTCATTGAGCCCGTTTTGGACCAATGTGCTGTTCAGAATCGTGAGATTGGTGTCGAAGCTGTAGATTGCTGATGCCGAGGCTGTATCGGAATCGGTGGATTCGTTGCGGTAGAAGGTTGTGTTGACAATCGTCAGGTCATCAGCGTCGTCCGCATAGATTGCGCCGCCATTGCCCGCGCTTTCGTTGCCTTGAAAAACGCTGTCATGGATCTCGGCGTCGGCGCCCTCACTCAGGAACAGCGCGCCGCCTCTGGCTCCCTCGTTGTTCTGAAATGTCACTGCAAGCGCAATCAGCGTGTCGTCGTCTCCGACGAAGACCGCGCCCCCGTCGACGGTGCCGCCGTTCTCCAGGACAAGCGAGTTCAACTCGACCTGAATGTTACTGCCGCCGCCGTCGATGTTGAATATCCGGTGCGGCGCTGGGGGAGAGACGGCCGCTTGAATTGCGATGTCGGCCCGGCCGTCGCCGTCGATATCACCATCTATGATCACATCGTTGCTGATGGTGATCTCACCCTGAGTGAGCGTTATGACGGACTCCGTTCCGGAGGCGGGCTGTAGCGACGAGTCGAACTCGATCGTGTAATTGTCCGACGAACCAGCGTTCGCATTGACGGTGGCAATGGCATCGCGCAGGCTGATCCCGACGCCATTCGTTGTGTCGTCGAGTGTGGTAACAGTGATGGTTATGTCTGCCATTATACTTGTCCTGTTGGGATGAATTCTGATCTCGACCGGCCGGGGATGAAGAACTCTTCACCCCCGGGGCAGACTGGTGCCCTCCGCATCTCCGATCGGGTCTCAAAGGTGGCGGGGAGCTGTCTCCCCTCACCGTTGGTTGGTTGTTGGAAATTGAGCGCGGGACCGCCGAAGCCGGTGCCGCAGCCCATTGTCGTTTCGTTTTTGTGAGCCGCTGAGGGGGCAAAATCGCCGCAGACATTCAGGTTCGCATCAAGAGCGCGCACCGTTCCGGCATGCTCGCTTGATCTGACCCGGATCCGAACTGCCCCACGAGCGCGGCCCGCAGCAATTGACATTCAAAAGCCCCATCAATCATTTCGAAGTCGACGTGGTGAGCTGCTCAACCCCACCGTGAATCATCGGCTTGACCATTGGGCTCATAGGTACGGGAATGATCGCGAGCGCGTCCTGTCAGTCCGTCTCAACAACGCGACGCTGCGTCTCAATCGGGGTGAATTTTCGACACATGAGGGAAATTAGTGTTCGAACTCGAGCAAAGGTTGTCGGTCCGACGACGTCTTGGGCAATGCAAATCGGCATTCGAAATCCGCTACAAAATCGTATCCCGAAGAGCAAACAACCTAGCCAACTCAGGGTGTTAGTGCGGACTTTAGCTCAGCATCCAAGCACTCTATGGTGCCGATCCGGCGCCAAGTCTGGAGCCGGATTTAAATGGGAAAGTCAGCCAAAAGGGTATTCGAGCAGAGGGTCCTGCTGCGTCTGATCCGAGTGGAATTCCGCCAAAAAGCGCCCTGTCGATAAAACTGACCGGGATCACCTCACCCGATGGGCGTGCAGCTCCTGCTACGCTCTCGAAGGGGAAAGGCCAAACCGCTTCTTGTAGGCTCTGCGCAGTTGATTGGCCGAGGAGAAGCCGCACGTGAGCGCGATCTGGGAAAGATCCTTACGGTTCAGTGAACCGTCTATCATCTGATGAGCCAGTTCAACTCTGGTGTTCGTAACATAACTACTCACTCCGCCCAGGAGCTCGAACGCACGATACAAATTGGCTCGGGATGTGCAGGCATAGTGTGCAATCTCATTCACACTGAGATCCACCTTCGTGATGTTTTCATGGATGTATCGCAGGGCTCGTTCACGGATAATGTCAACGCCGCTGGCCGATGAATTCGAGATGTGGTCCTCAACGATACGAGAAACCATTTCGGTGGCCATCCGGCTCATAAGTGCCTGGTTCGGCGCGTTGTCGCGCAGCACGCTTTCCAGACCTGAAACCGCCGATCTCATCATTTCTGACATGAGTGATCCGTCACGTATGACGACAAATTCCCCGGACCTGCTTGCAAGCTCTTTGAGCGAGCGCGACGAAAACATGAAACGAGCAATTTCAGAATCCGAAATGACGTTTTTAAAATCGTTTGTTGCGGTGATGTAAATGTCACCCGGGCCGAGTGAGATTCCACCAAGTCTGTTGTTCGCTTCAACACGCCCCCTTTCGATCATGGAGACCATGACCATGTCCGACCTTGCGTCGTGCCCCACATCGTGGGCGGGCTGAATGGAGTAACCGCTGGATTCCAGGCGCATAAACTTGCAGCGATCACCTATGAGCAGGTCTCCTATGACGACATTCTGGTTGTCGGCGTCCAACTGTCGAATGTCCGCCACCGTCCTCGTCGGCATCGAGCCGCCATTGAGAAGTCTTTCAAAGGCTTGCAGACGGGAGTGGTGCGGATGATGTCTCGTGTCCAGTTGTCGCGAATCAATAACACTGGTCTGAGCCTGAACGACGCTCTGAATCGGCATAGCTGGTGGTCCTTTGCAGCCAGCCCCCTAGCCCTTGATTTGCACTATACCAAGCTGTCACCAACCTGACAGGTGACAACTTGTCCGTCCGAAGCGGAACCGGGCGGCGCACCGCCTATTTGTCGCGGAAGCCGTTGGTGATCGGATAGCGGCGGTCGCGGCCGAAGTTCTTCTGGGTAATTTTCACGCCCGGTGCCGACTGGCGTCGCTTGTATTCTGCGATATAGAGCAGATGCTCGATGCGATTGACGATCTCGCGCGGATGACCGCGGGCAACGATCGCCTCGACGTCCATCTCGTTTTCCACCAGGCACTCCAGAATGTCGTCGAGCACGTCATATTCGGGCAGCGAGTCCTGGTCCGTCTGGTCGGGGCGCAATTCCGCCGACGGGGCCTTGTCGATGATGTTGACGGGGATCACCTCGCCGGACGGCCCCAGACCTCCCGGAGGCATCTGGGCGTTGCGCCAGCGGGACAATCCGTAGACCTGCATCTTGTACAGATCCTTGATCGGATTGAAGCCGCCGTTCATGTCGCCATAGAGCGTTGCATAGCCCACCGACATTTCCGACTTGTTGCCGGTCGTCACCACCATCGAGCCGAACTTGTTGGAAATCGCCATCAGGATGGTGCCACGGGTTCTGCTCTGCAGGTTTTCCTCGGTCACCCCTTCATTGGTGCCTTCAAACAGGCTGGACAGGGCGTGGGAGAACCCTTCCACCGGTTCATGGATCGGCACCGTGTCGTAGCGGCAACCCAGCGCCCGCGCGCATTCTTCGGCGTCGCGGATCGAATCGTCCGAGGTGTAGTGGTAGGGCAGCATGACCGCCCTCACCCGTTCCTCGCCCAGCGCATCGACCACCAGGGCGGCGCAGAGCGCGCTGTCGATACCGCCGGAAAGGCCAAGCACGACATTCTTGAAGCCGTTCTTGTTGACGTAGTCGCGCAGTCCCAGCATGCAGGCGCGGTAATCGGCCTCCTCGGTCTCCGGCAGGCGCGACATCGGACCGTCGCTGCAGGTCCAGCCATCCGGGCCGCGGCGCCACGTCGTCACGACCGTCTGCGCCTCGAACTGGCTCATCTGGAAGGCCAGAGACTTGTCGGCATTGAGCGCGAAGCTGGCGCCGTCGAACACCAGTTCGTCCTGACCACCCAGCTGGTTGGCGAATATCAGCGGCAGGCCGCTTTCGATCACCTGCCGCAATGCCACCTGCTGGCGCACATCGGTTTTGTCGCGATAGTATGGTGACCCGTTGGCAACCAGCAGAAGTTCCGCGCCGGTCTCCGCCAGGGTTTCGCAAACCCCGAAATCGCCCCAGATGTCCTCGCAGATCGGCAATCCGATGCGAATGCCGCGATAGTTCACGGGTCCGGGCATCGGCCCGACGTCGAACACACGCTTCTCGTCAAACTCGCTGTAGTTGGGCAGATCGACCTTGTAGCGTTCCGCGACAATCTTGCCACCGTCCAGCAAGGCCACCGCATTAAAACGCCCCTCGTCCGTCTGACGAGGCACTCCGATGACGACGCCTGGGCCACCATCGGCCGTGTCCTGCGCAAGCGCGTTCAGCGCCTGGTCGCAGGCACGAAGAAAGGCCGGCTTCAGCACCAGATCCTCGGGCGGATAGCCCGACAGGAACAACTCGGTGAACAGCACCAGATCGGCACCATGTCGGGCGGCATCCGCCCTGGCGCGGCGCGCAAGCTCAAGGTTCCCGTTCACGTTGCCCACGGTCGGGTTTTCCTGAACGATGGCAATGCGGAGAATGTCGCTCGGATCGGCTGTCTCGGTCATGGTCGCCGTGTAACCTTCAATGACGAGTGGTGCAAGTGGGCACTACATCAACGCGTCGCCGCTGTCGGCGCGATCAATCAAAAGCGGCACGATCAGGTCCTCCTCGTCCTCAAGATGCCGCATCAACCCGTTCACCAGACGATCCGCCTCCGTACCGTAGGCCTCGGCGGCGAACCGCATCGCATCACCACCGCTCATCAGCCCCTGCAGGAAGTGGTTGCCCGCCATTGCATTGCTTTCAAGCAAATCGTGGATCGTGTGGTGATCGGCATCCAGAATGTCGAAACCCCGACGCAGCCGGGGCTCGGCATCCATGAAGATCGGGAAGTAGTGAACGTCCTCGATATTATGGTGCCCGTCCAGATCCGACAGCAGATAATTCAACCGCGGTGCAAACCACTCGGCAAAGGCGCGCGGCTCGAAGCTTTCTTCCCGCAATTTCTCGATGCTACCGCTCAGCGCGCCTGAAAGCTCGCGAAAGAAGGCGTGTCGCTTGAGCCAGAAGCGTCCCATGGAGGATAGCGCCCCGGGCCGGCGCCAGTCATCGCGCGGATAGCGTTGAAGCAAATACTGCAGGTCTTCCGGCAAGCCCTTCCGCTCAAAAAGCTCGTTGCTCATTCACTCACCAGAAGAACCGATCCAGGATTACCGATATCCATATAGCGCCGGCCAGCACGAAAGACAGCAGGACAGCGGCCGAGCCGCAATCCTTGGCGATCTTGATCTCTTCCATATAGTCCTGCGAGAGGCCGTCGCAGACCGCCTCGATGCCGGTGTTCAGAAGCTCGACGACCATCAGCAGGACAATGGCTCCGGTCAGCGCCAAAAAAACGAATAGTCCGTCGGCAATCATCGCCGCGAGCGGGATGGAAATCAGGAACAGAAGTGCCTCTTCTCGAAATGCAGCCTCATGGCGGGCCACGTGCATCAAACCGTTCCAGGAGTTACGGAATGCGTTGAGGATCCTCTGCATGACGGCCCCGAATCGTTGTCAATCAGGGTGGCACGCTAGCGGACACCTGAAGGCTATCCAAGTTTGAGCGGCTAAGGCGTCTGGGGAATGTCCGGCGGAATGTCGTAATAGTCACCCTTGTCAGCGCAATAAATGTGCTTCGAGAGCTTCCGGCCGGTATCGCCATCGAGGCTGCCCGCAAGAAGCGCAGTGCTATCCTCGTTCCGGTGCTTCCAGAACAGCGCTGATCCACAGGTTCCACAAAAGCCGCGCCGTGCGTCCGGACTGGCGTTATACCAGACGATGCTTTCATTACCTTCGATGGTCAGGCTGCTGTCCGGCACATTCATGGTCGCGTAATGATGACCCGTTTGCTTGCGACATTGACTGCAATGGCAGGCCACCACATCGCTCAGCGGGCCAACCACGGTGTAACGCACCGCGCCGCACAGGCAGGATCCTTCGTGCTTTTCTTCCATGCATTCCTCCATCGTTCCATGACGGGAACCTGGAATGCGCGGTGTCGCGAAGCAATCGAATTAAATTAAAGGCTCGTTCAAGACGGCTGAAGGCGACAAGCGCCAAAGGGCACTGCGGTGCCCTTCAGCAAACGCCTGATCGGCGGATCAGCCGATGGCTGCGACCCGCGAATCCTGATCCCTGCCGCCCTTCATCAGTTCTGCAACGAGGAAGGCGAGCTCCAGTGCCTGATCGGCATTAAGCCGCGGATCGCAATGGGTATGGTAGCGGTCCGACAGGTCTTCGGCCGTGACCGTGCGCGCACCACCGGTGCATTCGGTCACGTTCTTGCCGGTCATTTCGACATGAATGCCACCCGGATGTGATCCTTCCGCACGGTGGATCTGGAAGAAGCTCTCGACCTCTGACAGGACCCGCTCAAAGGGCCGCGTCTTGTAGCTGTTGAGCGTAATCGTGTTGCCATGCATCGGATCGCAGGACCACACCACCTTCTTGCCTTCCCGTTCCACAGCGCGGATCAGTTTGGGCAGGTGTTCGACAACCTTGTCGTGACCGAAGCGCGTGATCAGGGTCAGTCGGCCCGCTTCGTTTTCGGGATTGAGCAGGTCGATCAGCTCAAGCAGGCCATCAGGCTCCATGGAGGGGCCGCATTTGAGGCCGAGCGGGTTCTTGATACCGCGGCAATATTCGATATGGGCGTGGTCCGGTTGTCTCGTGCGATCGCCAATCCAGATCAGGTGACCGGACGTCCCGTACCACTCACCGGTGGTCGAGTCCGTACGCGTCAGCGCCTGCTCATAACCAAGCAGCAATGCCTCGTGGCTGGTGAAGAAATCGGTCTCGCGCAGCCTGTGGTGCGTTTCAGCGGTAATTCCGATGGCACGCATGAAATCCATGGTCTCGGAGATCCGGTCGGCCAGCTTGCGATAGCGTTCCGCTTGCGGGCTGTCCTGAACGAAGCCGAGCATCCATTGGTGCACGTTGTCCAGGTTCGCGTAACCGCCCTGTGCGAAGGCACGAAGCAGGTTCAGGGTCGCAGCCGACTGGCGATAGGCCATCACCTGGCGCTGCGGGTCCGGCACACGGGCAGCTTCGTTGAACTCGATGCCGTTGATGATGTCACCGCGATAGCTCGGCAGTTCAATATCGTCCTTGCGTTCGACATTGGACGACCGCGGCTTGGCGAACTGCCCGGCAATTCGGCCAACCTTGACGACGGGCTGCTGCGCACCGAACGTCAGAACCACTGCCATCTGAAGGAAGACGCGGAAAAAGTCGCGAATATTGTCCGCACCGTGTTCGGCAAAGCTCTCGGCACAGTCACCGCCCTGCAGCAGGAAGCCCTGCCCGTTAGCGACCTCACCCAGACGCTCGCGAAGCTGGCGAGCCTCTCCGGCAAATACCAGCGGCGGATAGGACGACAGGCGTTCTTCCGTTGCCGCCAGAGCCTCCTGATCCGGATAGTCCGGCACCTGAAGGATTGGCTTGCTGCGCCAGCTGTCGGGTGTCCAGTTCTGTGCCATAATACTCACCTGAATTCACGGGGTTACGATGCGCTCCATCCCAAGGGCGGGCTTATAACGGCAATCGTTTTGGAATGCCAGCGTTGCTGGCAGTTTATCGCACCCGGATGGCCAAGAAAATCAACCGACGCGAAGGCGGGTGGAGCGCAGCCGATTGAAGGCAAACAGGCCAACTTGCCAGAGCAATGCGGCCGCCATCGAAACCAGGAACCCGGGAACCACACCAAACGCCGGAAACGAATACTGCGCACAGACCGCAAAGATCACGAGACTGGGAATTCCAAAGGGAAAACTCTTGAGGATCGAATAGGTGTCCTCGGCGGAGTAATTCAGATGAACGATCATCAGCACCGGGAAAAGCGTCACCGGAAAACCGGCCAATAGCCCTGACCATTGCGGGCCAATCACGGCAGCGGCCTCTGTGACCGCCAGAACCACGGCAACAGCCAGACCCGCCCGCATGGCGACGACGATCCAGGTGGTGGGAATGCGCGCCGCGATTTCGGTTGCACGAACGCCGCGCATGGCAAAGATTGAAATCACTGCGCAGACAGCGACAAGCGCCACGCCGCTCAAGGCGTTCAGGTCGAGCTTCGCGATTGCCCACGCGGCAATGAGAAATCCTGATATTGCTGCGATCACCGCGGTCATAAAACGATAATTGAGAACCAGGCTCGAGAACCGCCAATAGGCGAGATTCAGACACAGCGTTGCGGCCAGCCCACCCAAGGCGTAGGGAGCGGCCTCGGCAACAAATTCAGGGCCCTGCTGGATGCCGATGAAGAAAAAGATGATTGCCAATCCCAGCGGCACACCTGCCAGTATGCCGGCAAGAGTCGGGCCGCCGCGCTCCGCGATTGCGGACAGGCCAAGCACGGCAAAAACGGTCGAGAGAACTTTCGCCAGCAGCAGCGAAGACAATGCAAATCTCCTTTAGAGAAAGGTCACGCCCCTCTCTTCCAGAAGGGAATCGAACATTGAGCGCTGGTGGTGGGGCAGCTCGACGGCTCGCGAATAGACCGGTTCGTGCCGATCAGCCCGAACGGGACGATCAAAACCGTCGGTGCTGTGCAGGAACCCGTGAACCCCCTCTTCGCCGAATTCATGCAGAAAACCCTGCATGACCGCATCCAGGTAGGACTGGAGGATGGGTGCGCCGGGATCATGGGGCGCGCAGTTGGTGTGTGCTTCGTAGATGTAGATCGGACAACCGTCGGGCACGCTGCCCTCCATCTCCAGCCTGTCGAGGCTCACCTCCACCCGGTCGTAGGTCGCTTCACGCTCATCGATCTGTGGCAGATGGTCCAACCGATCATAAACCAGAAGACCGTCGATGGCATTCCCGTCGCGTTTCCTGGCACTGAGCATCGATGAATTTCGCCGAGGATCGACGGGGTCGCCATTGGCGCGCGGCCGCCAGCAGCGGCGCCATCCATTCAAACGCACCGGTTGAGCGGCAATGTAGTCCGTCCGCAGCGTCGTGCGATTGACCAGAGACCCGTAGCCGAAATAGGCGATGATCGGCCCCTCATCCATCGCGCGTCTGAGGCGATCGAAGATATCTGTCATGGTGGATGGAATCCTTTGCTGCAGTCCAGCTACAGGGCCAGGCGGAATTCTTCAACAAAAAACGGATGCTGTATTGACTTTGACGTAAACGTCAATGGTAACGTTCGGATTCATAAGAGACAGACTACCGCCGAAATCGGATTCGATTCATGAGCATGTCTTCGCAACTATCTGATTCATTTGATGAAGAACAACCTCTCCCGTCGACCAGTGAGGTTTTTGAACAAACGGTCTCCATTCTCGCCGAAGATGGTTTCCAGCTCGCTGGGACGCTGTTTACGGGAACACCCGCAGGTTCCGGACCCCTGGTTCTCATCTCCTCGGCCACCGGCGCGCCTCGCGGTTTCTACCACGCTTTCTCACGGGAATTGGTGCAGTCCGGGTTCCGAGCCGTGCTCACCTACGACTATCGCGGAATGCCGGAATCGCCCGCACCCAGTGGATGGAACGGTCGTGTCAACATGCGTGATTGGGCGCACAAGGACATGTCCGCGGCGATGGCCCATCTCGACCAACAGTCCCCCGGACACCCGATGGTCGGTGTGGGTCAGTCCTTTGGTGGCCAGGCCTTGGGCATATGCACCAATCCGATGCGCTTTGAACGGTATTGCATGGTTGCCAGCCTGTCCGGCTACTACCGCGGCACAGACACCCCCTGGCGCAACTATTTCATGATGAACGTTCTGGGAATTCCGACGACGGCGATCCTTGGAAAAACAGCGCCATGGATGGGATTGGGTGAGAGCATACCGGCCACGGTATTCCGCGATTGGACCCGGTGGTGCAATCACCCGGAATATTTCTTCGACGATCCGCAGGTTGGAGCCCGGGAGGGCTATGCCACGGTGCGACTGCCGATCCTCACTGTCGGAATGACGGACGACCCCTGGGGTACCCCGCGGGCGGTGCACGGATTGATGAAACACTACGTCAATGCCGACATCACGGAACGCTGGCTGTCTCCGGAAGACGCCGGCGGCCAACCGATTGGCCATCTGGGTTTCTTCCGCTCGCGTTTCCGCGAAACGCTTTGGCCTGAGGTCATCGACTGGCTACGCAGGGGCGAAACCTAGGGTCTTCGCGATGGCAACACAGTCTTTCGGACAAGGCGACATGCGGCGCAGTTGAGGAACCGCGCCGCATCGTTCAATTAGAGAGCCTTCCGGAATACGATCTTGTCGTCACCCGCTGCCCAGAAATCCCGAATTCGGGCTTCTTCGTAATAATTGTTCTTGCGGTAAAACTCCCGGGTTTGCGCAAAGTCACTCTTTCCCGAAGTGTCTACAATCAACAGCCGGTTTCCTCGCGCTGCCAGGTGATTTTCCAGGGCAGAAACGATGGCGCCACCTGTGCCGGCTCGTTGTTTTTCGGGAAGCACGGCAATTGCGAGCATATTCCATGTACCGTCTGTGAGCGCTTCAGGTGAAGCAAAACAAAAGCCGATGGCATTTCCATTCTCCTCAGCCGTCAACCAAACGCTTTCGCTTTCATCACCCGAAATGAACCCGCTCAACATGTCGGGAAGCATGTGGCTCGGGAAAAGCCCGGTCTCATCCAGCACTCGTTTGAGAGACGCAATGTCCGCGGAGATTGTTGGTCTTATGTTCATGAGTTCTTGTCTTTCAATCTGCCGGTTCTGACGCGTATGGCCAGCAGAAACCGGCTTGCAGCCTGCGCCTCACATTCGGTTTTCGATGAGGTTGTTCAGGCCATAGCGAAACACAGCTGAAACGGCGACCCGCCAGCCTGTTTCAAGATCGGCACCCCAGAAATTGGGGTCAGCGGTTACCCGCAATCGTGAACATAAAATCTCCATCGCCTGGCTTGGCGCCAAACGTAATACCAACATACCGGATTTGAGTTCTGACTCAATCGACCGGCACGGGTCGGCTGAGTACCATCAACAATATTGAAGATAGCGGGTCCTGACTTTAGCCTTCAACCCGTTCGCCATTCTTCACCCGGTAGGTCGGCTGGTACATGGTGACCAGCTCCTCGGCGGCGGTCGGATGGACGGCCATGGTTCGGTCGAAATCGTCCTTGCTGCATCCAGCCTTGAGCGGAATTGCAAGCACCTGGGCAAGTTCTCCGGCGTCAGGTCCGAGGATATGAGCGCCTATCACGCGCCGGTCGGCAGCGTTGACGATCAGTTTCATGATCGATTTCTCTTGGCGACCAGACAATGTGTGCTTCATCGGACGGAATTCGGCGCGATAAACTTCGAGATCTTCATATTGTTGCGCTGCTTCGTCTTCCGATAACCCAACCGTCCCGATTTCAGGCTGTGAAAAGACCGCCGTCGCGATCATATCATGATCAGGGCTTGTGGGATTGTCGCGGAAGGCCGTCTCCACCACGCACATGGCTTCATTGATGGCCACCGGTGTCAGTTGCACGCGGTTGGTCACATCGCCAACCGCAAAGATGTTGTCCACATTGGTGCGCATGAGACCATCGACGACAACGGCTCCCTGGCCATCGAGTTCGACGCCAGCGCGATCCAGACCAAGACCGTCGGTATTGGGGACCCGGCCGATCGCCAGCATCGCCTGATCGACCTTGAGGTTCTTGCCATCCGATGTGGTGACATCCAGCCGATTGTCGGCAGAACGCACGATTTCGCGGATCACTTCGCCACAGAGGATGCGAATTCCCTTTTCTTCCATCATCCGGTGCAGGCTTCGCCTGATGTCCATGTCGAAGTTCTTCAGAATTTCGACACCGCGGTAGATCAGTGTCGTTTCAACACCGAGGCCGTGGAAGATGTTGGCGAACTCCACGGCGATGTAGCCCCCGCCAGCTATCAACACGGCTTTCGGCAGTTCTTCCAAATGAAACGCCTCGTTGGAGCTGATCGCCAATTCGTGGCCGACGAGCCCTTCCACGCGGTTCGGATGGCCTCCGACCGCTACCAGAATCTTGTCCGCCGTGACGATCTGGTTGGTCGACAAGAGCCGGATGCTATGGCTGTCGACCAGTTCGGCACGGGTCTCGAATATCTCCGCTCCCGCATTGCCAAGCCCCATTTTGTAGAGGCCCTCGAGGCGATCGATCTCCCGATCCTTGTTGCGGATCAGTGTCGGCCAATCGAATGTGCTCTCTCCGATGGTCCAGCCGTAACCCGCCGCGTCGTCAATTTCTTCCGAGATGTGCGAAGCATAGACAAAGAGTTTCTTCGGCACACATCCTCGGATGACACAGGTCCCGCCATAGCGATACTCTTCAGCAATGCCGACCTTCTTTCCCATGCCGGCCACCAGGCGCGCGGCCCGAACCCCACCGGATCCACCACCGATCACGAAAAAGTCGTAGTCATAGTCGGCCATCGAGGCGCCTCTCCTTGCTGAATTCTGATGTTCAGCCCGTTGCACTGGATTGCGCAAGCGAGCGACACCCTAGATAAACGGCTTGCATGAAAAGAAAAGCCCGGCTCTGACCGGGCTCTCTCAACTCGCTGTGACCGGATGCTATTGAGATTGGCCGTCACCAGTTGGATTCTCACCCAATCGGGCCGTCAGGGCCTTTTCAGTGGCTGTTGCCAGGTCGCGAGCGATACCATTCGACCAGACTTCCGCCGCCTGAAGCAGCTCACGGGTCGCAATTGGGCCACCCTCGAGCAATTTTTGACCCGCCGCGCTTTCATAAAAAGAGCGGATGGCATCGAGTTCCTCAATGGAAAAATTGCGGGCGTAGATGGTGGCAGCCTCACGTTCCAGGTCTGCTCGCCGACCCGCCATCTCGATTGCCGTCTCATCGACGGTGACCGATATGACGTCCTGCAGGTTGGGCGCAGTCTGTATGAGGGTCGTCTTCAGATTTTGCGCCGCTGTCGGCAGTATGGCATCGAATTGGTCGGTGGCACCAATGGCGGTGATCGCCTCCCGCGCGCTTTTCAGGTGTTCGGCAGTCGGTTCCTGCGCCCCGGCGGTGCTGGAAAGGCTGATCGCTGCAAACGCCGCGAACGCCAGCGTGGTCATGCGCAATCCAATCGCCCCACTTATCTGTTTCATCGCTTCTGATTTCCCTCTAGTTCTTCAATGTCCTGATGCCGGTCTCACCGGCTATGATGGCTGCGGATGCCAGGTCGAGAAACAATCCATGCTCGACAACCCCCGGAATTTGCTGCAAGGCGGCGGACAGCGCTTCTGCATCGGGAATACGGCCAAATGATGCATCCAGAATCTGGTTTCCGCCATCGGTTTCGAACGGCACATCACGATCCATGCGCAAATCTATTGAACCGGCAAGATCGAGAGCCTCCGCGGCCTTTTCAACTGCCAGACGCGTCGCCGTCAAGCCGAAAACGTTCACTTCTATCGGCAATGGGTAATTGCCGAGGACGTCGACTACCTTGGATTCGTCGGCGATGACAATCAGCCGGTCCGATGCTGCGGCCACGATCTTCTCGCGCAGCAAGGCGCCTCCCCCGCCCTTAATCAGACGTAGTTCCGGATCCACTTCGTCCGCACCATCCACCGTCAAGTCGAGATGTGGCAGTTCATCCAGCGAGAATATGGGGACACCGAGCTCAACACACAGGCCAGCCGTTCGTTCCGATGTCGGCACTCCGCGAACGGTCAAACCAGCCTCCACCTTCTCAGCCAGCAGCCGGACGAACTCTTCCGCCGTGCTTCCTGTTCCGATGCCCAGTTTCATGCCGGTTTCGACACTGTCGAGCGCGACCCGCGCGGCCTCGATTTTCAGTTGACGGGCGTCCATCCGCCGTCCGCTCCCAGTAATTGACTGCCGCGCTGTTACCATGGCCGGCGCGCCAAGCAAAGCCGTAAATCCAAGCGCTGCAAGCCGGCGGCAATCAGAACCCAGTTCACCGGTCGGCAACTCGATCGACAGACACCTGCTCGACCCTCCGCACTTGCAATCCGTTTCCTGCTGGCCTAGGCGGAACACATAAACGCTTTGCTGGACGGGGGAACCATGCCCAAACCGCTGGTCATATTCGATCTTGACGGAACGCTGCTGGACACCGCTCCCGATTTGATGGACAGCCTCAATCACACAATCGATGCACTTGGACTTGAACCTGTTGCCTATGAAGACATGACGTACCTTGTCGGCTCAGGCGCCCGTGCGATGATTGAGCGGGCCCTCGACCTGCAAAAACACCAGCCGGCGAATGGAGAGATGGACATGCTCTTCAACCGTTTCCTCGACCACTACAGCGCGATGATGCCCGGATCGTCTGCACCCTACCCCGGTCTTCCCGAGGCTATGCGCCGTCTTGAAGAGGCCGGAATGGAGTTGGCGGTTTGCACAAACAAAACGGAGGCTTTGGCAACCCGTCTGCTCGGGCTGCTCGATCTATCGGACTATTTTGCAGCAATCACCGGTGGAGACAGCTTTTCCGTGCGCAAACCGCACCGCGGCCACATAGAGGGCACGATCGACCGCGCGCAGGGCGATCGAACTGCCGCTGTCATGATCGGGGACTCCGTCAACGATATCGCCGCGGCACGCAATGCCGAAATTCCATCTATTGCCGTTTCATTCGGCTATTCGGATACCGCAGTTGAGGAGCTTTCTCCCAACCACATCATCCATCACTATGACGAATTGACCGCGGATCTGATTTACGGCCTGCTCGCCGAAACCGGTCAGCAGGCCGTCTGACCCGGTCAGCCGTTGCCGCGTGCTTTGCTTGTGCGTGCGATGGCTTCATCCAGCCGCTTGTCGCGTCCATACATATCCGCGTAGTACTCCACGCCGCCACTGTCCTGCGGCCAGGCCGTGAAGTAGGACACATAGACCGGAATCCGCTCCTGCAGATGCTCGGCCAGATTGCTTCCCTGTTCAACTTGTGCATCGACGTGTTCGCGCGTGCTGCCAAGAACCGCAGCCGCCATCCCACGAGGATCCTGAAGCCTGACGCAACCGTGGCTGAAGGCCCTGGTATCCCTCTCGAATAGCTTTTTGGTCGGCGTGTCATGCATATAGATCGCATGCTTGTTGGGGAACAGGATCTTCAATTCGCCCAGCGCATTGTTGCGACCTGGAGGCTGGCGAACGTCAACCGGAACATTCACCCCAACCTTCCACCAGTTGACGCTGCGTGAGGAAATGCGGCGGCCGCGACGATCGGTTACTTCGTAGCCGAGGCGGTCGAGATAGGATGGATCCTGGCGCAGTTTCGGCAACATCTCATTGACGATGATCGAACCCGGAACACCCCAGTAAGGGTTGAATTCCACCCTTTCGATTTCGTCCTGGAAGAAGCTCGTCTGATTGGAGCGCTTGCCAACAATGGCACGCATCGACAACGAGTCCTTGCCATTGGCGACATAGGTCGCCCGGTAGGCCGGCTGGTTGATGAAAACGTGACGGGTACCAAGACTGCGCGGCAACCAACGCAGCCGTTCCATGGCCAGGACAAGCTTCTCGACCTTATCCTCATTGGACATGTCCACGAGCTTGCTGATGGTCATCTTGCCAACGATACCGTCGACCGACAGGCCGTTTTCGCGCTGGAAGTCCTTAACGAGCTTGACCAGTTCAGGTGAGTAGCGATCGCTGCCGCCAATCTCGAATTCATAAAGCGTGAGGCCGTGGTCAACCAGCAGCTTGTCCGATCCGCGTTTGCGGATCGCTGCCACGACATTGGCAAGCTCCGGGTTTCTTGTGCCTGGTTTCAGGAACGTGCCCTTGGCAATGACAATTCTTTCTTCCTGATCGGCTCCACGCATTTCAGCCAAAGCGGTGACCAGTGCTTTGAATTTGTCGTTGCCCGGATTGCTGCCGGAGAGATAGACCCCTGCATCGGCGGTAGCGGCAAGATTGCCAAGAGCCGAGGCCAGATCGACTTTCTTGCGCTCAAAATCGTGATAGCCCGACAGCCTGTTGGGATCGATGCGGCCACGCGTGGCATCCAACACGTAAGTCAGCGCCTTTGCACTCATGTTCATTTCGAACAGCATGAGTTCGCGTTGCCGATCTGCCATCGCGGTCAAATCGAAGCCGTCCGTTGGCAATTCGATACGGTAATCAGCGGGAGAAAGGCCGACCTCGGCAGCGCGTTCCATCACCTCGAGTGCCGCACGGGCATTGTCATTCGGTGCGGTTCCATCGATCCACACGAAATCGTGATTTTCGCTATAATAGGCGATCAACGCTTCGCCGACCTCTTTGGTCGTCGTGATCTTCTGGCCTTCCAGAAAGCGACGCGATTCGTCGAAAGCGCTGGTTATAAACGGACCCGCGTATGGGTCAGCCGAGGCTATTTCGACGGTTGAAAGCGGCGTCAGGTCCACCGTTTTCATGGTATCAGGCTTGTAGGTGTAGACCTTTGGGGCGCTGATACGAACCTTTGGCGCAGCGGCCCGACGTTTGGCCTTTAGCCGTTCCTGCTCCTGATGTTGCTGCCGCAGGCGGCGCTTCTCACGCGCCCGCGGATTGAAGATCAGCTCGAAAAGCGACGTGCGTTGCTGCGCCTGAACTTCTCCTGTGGTTGACAGTACAAAGCCGGTCGACAGCATCCCCGTCACGGCCGCCGCGCTACAGAACAATCCAATCTTTCCGGTTTTCAAACCTGTGCCCTCCGACGATTCCCGGGACACCTGGCGCCCCATCGCCGGAAGTGTCCTCTATTCGCCATAGCTAGGCATTGTGGAATGTCAAGCGCAAGCTGTTGGCGGTCGAATTTGGTAAAATACGGTCTATTTCCTAAAAAATTGATCAATGGTGTTGCTTGGCACCCTCACCTTTCGCGGCTAGCAGCCACCGGCAAAACGCATATGCGAGATACGCACCAAACAACTGGGCTATGACGAATGGAACAACGTCCTGCGGCCGAATTCCGGCAAAACTATCGGAAAATCCACGCGCGATGGTCACGGCCGGATTGGCGAAAGACGTCGATGCAGTGAACCAGTAGGCCGCCGTAATATAAAGCCCGACGCTCATCGCTACAGCCTTCTCGTTGGAGCGCAACGTCGCAAGAATTGTAAAGACCAGACCAAACGTCGCTACCGATTCGGCGAACCATTGAGCCGATCCGGTCCGCACTTTCTGGGAAAACTGCATCACCTCCAGATCAAACATGAGGTGCGCCGCCCATACACCAATAAGTCCGCCAGCTATTTGTACGAGGACATATCCTACCGCGTGCGACGGTGAAATCTCTCGCCGGATTGCGAAAACCATTGTCACAGCTGGATTGAAATGCGCGCCGGATATCGGCCCCAGCATAGTGATCAGGACAACGAGGATAGCACCGGTCGGAATCGTGTTTCCGAGCAAGGCAATGGCCACGTTACCGCCAGCCAGCTCCTCCGCCATGATCCCGGAACCCACTACGGTGGCTAACAGAAACGCCGTACCAATGAATTCTGCACCCAGTTGCTTCGAAAACCGCTCGTCCATCGTAATCCCCCGATTTCCGCTTGCCCCCGGCAATTCCGGATCGCCGCGGGTCAACCAGCACTTTGTCAATCACTTGATTTGACCCAATTGTCTTCACCGATGAAATATCCAGAAATCATGAATTATGGATAAGATCAAGAATGGCGACCGGTACCGAGCAAAGAAAATTTGACCTGTCCCGGCAATGCCTCCAAATTCGCTGTCTGGGTCTGGGGGACTAAGAAGACCAATGATACGAAATCTGAGAATGCTGACCGGCTCGTGCCTGTACCTTTTCGTAACGAGCCACCTGCTGAACATGGCCTTCGGGCTCTTCTCCGTGGAAGCAACCGATGCGGCGAGCGCCTACCTGACAGCGCCTTGGACGTTTCCGCCATTGTCCCTGCTGGTGATGCTGTCCTTCCTGGTGCACACGGTGCTCGGTTTGCATGCGCTCTATCACCGAAGCACATTACGCATGTCGGGTTATGACGGCGCGCAACTGGTCTTCGGACTGTTGATTGTGCCGCTGCTCGCCTCCCACGTCATCGGCATCTACGCCGTTAAGAACTTTTTTCAATTCGAACCAACCTATCGATTCATCCTTACGTACTTCTGGCTGGACAATCCGCTTGAAGGGCTACGCCAGGTCCTCGTCGTCATCGTCATCTGGATCCATGGCAGCATTGGAATCTTCAGCTGGATCCGGCTCAAAAGCTGGTGGGATCGTTTGGCCTGGATGATCTATCCCCTATTCGTTGCGGTTCCAGTTCTGGCTTTGCTCGGCTTTGTCGATGCCGGTAACGAAGTGATCAGCGACGCTGCCGTCGTTGCGGAGGAACCGGCGGCCCCGCCGGTCGAACTCACGGAAGCAGAACAGGAGGCGGCCGCCGAGCAGCAAGCAGAGGTTCTTGCGAACCTGGCTTTGGCCAATCGTATCTTCTGGATAACGATGTACATCTACGGCGCAATGGTGATCGCTGCCTTCGTCCTGCGGTGGTTGCGACTGCGGGCTCGAAGACATGGTCTGGTCGTCATCGACTATCTGCGTGGGCCGACCATCGAAGCCGAAACCGGTGCAAGCCTCCTGGAATTGTCGCGCATAAGCGATTTGCCGCATGCCAATCTGTGCCGCGGTCGCGGGCGCTGCGGTACCTGTCGTGTTCGGATCCTCGAAACGCAAGCCGATCTCAACGAACCGACCCAAGTGGAGCGACAAACGCTGGCCAGACTCAACGCACCGGACGATGTGCGCCTTGCCTGCCAGCTCCAGCCACAGGCCGGGCGGCTCACCGTTGAGCGGCTTGTCGCACCTGACATCTCTCCAAAGGACATGGTCTTGCGGCAAAAGGCGGCTGCCCGAGCCGATGCAGCGGAAGACACCGTTTCGGAGGTTGCCGATGCTTGAGATCGATCTCCGACATCGCTGGTTCCTTCCTCTCATTGTTATTTTGATGAGCCTGACACTGGTCAACCCCGGTTTCGCGCAATTCATGCCGGGCAGCTCGCAACCAGCCGAAACCCAGGTCGAACCGGGACCACCCTCACCCAACGACGTCCGTGAGCTGATGCGTCTGCTGTCAGACCCGTCGATGGTCGAGTGGCTGCGAGCAAGGGGTCAGGAGGCTGACAATGATTCCCTCGCCGGAGCCGAGGCGGCCGAGAACTTCCAGCAGGAAATCGCCCGTAGGATCGAGAGAGTGCGTCAGCGCCTTATCGATCTGACGGTCAGTTGGCGAAATCTGCCGGATGCTCCGAGCTTCCTGGCGCAATCCTGGCAGCAGCAATTGTCCGCCGAACAGTCGCTGCGAACCATCACCTACGTGCTGATCTTCCTGGTCATCGGCAGCGGCCTGGAATGGCTGTTCAGACAATACACACAGCAAATGCTGCTTGGCCTGGAATTCAGCCATGCCCAGTCCCTCGGCAAGCGACTGCAAGCCGCTGCTCTGCGCGCCTTGCTGATCTTCGCAGGCCTGTTTGTCTTTTCCATTGGCACCATCGGCACATTCCTCAGCTTCGACTGGCCGCCATTCGTCGAAAACACAGTCCTCAACCTGTTGACCATTGTCATTGCCGTTCGGGCAGCCGCCACCGTTTCCCTTTTCGTGCTGGCTCCACGAGTGCCTGAGTTGCGGCTGGTCCCGCTCAGCAACGATATAGCCCGCCCATTGCATCGTTGGACCGTAGCAGTCGCATCCCTGTTGATCCTGGCAATGACAATGACGGACATTTTCGAGCACCTGGCTGGAGAGACGGACGCCCTTGGTGCAACGTTGGGGATCACCGTTGCGGAGGGTGCGCTCTGCGCTTTGGCCATCATAATGGCCATCTGGCACCTCTCCTGGCTGATCGCCAAAAAAGCCAGCCCGGATAACGTGGCAGCAGGAATGCCCAGGTTCTGGCCCGGTTACCTCTCGATCCTGACGCTGATCGCTTGGTTTCTCTGGTTGCTCAACGCGACCGAGACGATGTGGACAGTAATCATTCTCGGATTGCTGTTTCCAGTCACCCGGCTTTGCAACGGCTGCATTGACTATTTCTTCGATCAGGCCGAGGGCAAGGCTTCGGATCAGGAGAAGGAGCTACCCGACACACCAGCGCCAGAGGCTACAATTGATGCAGAAGCTGTCGCAATGGCGGCAAATGATAGCGCCGTTCCTGAAACCGACACTGCCGTCGTGCCGACTATCGACGAACCGGCCGAGGCTGACGAGGACGAAGAAATCGTTCCTTCACTCGAGCTTTATCGCCCAATCGCTCGTCGCTTCGTTCGCTTCGTGTTTGTCATGGGTGCGATCGTTGCGTTGCTCGCCACCTGGGGCGGCAACATCTTCAGCCTGTCTGGTTCTGAGACCGTCACCGGACGGATTGTCGGTGTACTGGCGGATATCATCCTGGTTCTGCTTATCGCCGATCTGATCTGGATTTGGGCAAAATCCGCAATCGATCGCAGACTGGCCAATTATGTTCCGCCGCAGGGAAGCGAGGCGCCGGGTCCCGAGGCCCGGATGGCAACGCTCCTGCCAATCCTGCGCGTGACCCTGATGGTCACACTGGTCGCCGTCGTTCTGATGACCATTCTGTCGTCACTAGGAGTGAATGTCGGACCGCTGCTTGCGGGAGCCGGCGTCGTCGGTATCGCCATCGGCTTCGGCGCTCAGGCGCTGGTCAAGGACATCGTGTCGGGCATTTTCTTCCTGATCGACGACGCCTTCCGCATTGGAGAGTATATCGAGATCGGCACGCTTCGCGGCACGGTGGAATCCATGTCGATCCGCTCACTGCGGGTGCGCCATCACCTGGGCGCCATTCACACCATTCCCTTCGGAGAACTGACCTCGCTCACCAATTACAGCCGCGACTGGGTCATCATGCGGCTCGAGTTCAGAGTTCCCTTCGATACCGACATCAAACTGGTCAAGAAGATCGTCAAGAAGATTGGCGCTGAACTGCTGGAAAACGAAGCCTATGGCGAGCACATCATCCAGACGCTCAAATCCCAGGGCGTGCGGCGCATGGAAGAATTCAACATGGTGGTCGGTGTCAAGTTCATGGCCAAACCCGGAGCCCAATGGCTGATCCGCAGGGACGCCTATCAAAAGGTGCGCGACGCGTTCGAGGCCAACGGCATCAATTTCGCGCAGCGCAACGTGACAGTCGAAGTGGTCGGCGATCAGCCTATCGGCGAGGACGCCAGACAGGCCATCGCCGGCGCCGCTCAGCAGGCGGTCGAACAGGCTGCCGGACCGCCACCGGCGGTGCCGGACGAGCCTTAATCGAAAAAGAAGCCGGCCTCAGGCGGCATCGTGAAAGATGACGCCCAACACGTGACGTTGGCCGCTGCGCACCTGGCTGACGCCATGGCGCATGCGCACCCTGTAAACGCCACGCTTGCCTTCCACGGGTCGCTCGTTGACCGCAAAGATTACCGCTTCACCCAACCCCAGTTGAATGACTTCAGCGCGCGACTGCATGCGCGGCCGCTGCTCGGTGAGCACGAATTCTCCTCCGGAAAAATCAACCGACGGATCGTCCAGCAGGATCGCGACCTGCAACGGAAACACGAGAGGGCCGTAAATATCCTGATGCAGGCAATTGTAATCGCCGGTCCCATAGCGCAGCAGCAACGGTGTCGGCAGGTTCTGACCGGCATCGTGGCACCGACGCAGGAACTGATCGTGCAAGGCCGGAAACCTGTCGTCCCGACCTATCTGCTCATGCCAGCGATTGGCAATTGGCGCGAGGCGCGGGTAAAGGGTCGCTCGAAGCGCGGCGACCATGTCCGGCAGTGGATAGTTGAAATACTTGTACTCACCCTGCCCGAATCCATGCCGAGCCATCCTTACGTGACTGCGCCAGCGGCGATCGTCGTCGTAGTATCCGGCGATCGCGCGACAGGTTTCTGGTTCGAGCAACGGGCCTGTGGTGGCAAAGCCCCGCTGACAAAGATCCGCTTCGAGACGGGACCAGTCGAGCCGGTCAATGGTGTCCGGCCCGATGGTGGCATGTGTGACGCGCTCACTGACAGCAATCGTGCTCATGACTGCGCCTCACGGGAAAGAAGTGCCCGTTTTCGTTCGACACCCCAGCGATATCCCGACAGGTCGCCGTCACGACGTATGACGCGATGACAGGGGATCGCCACGGCGATGCGATTGGCGCTGCATGCTTGTGCCACGGCTCGAACCGCCGACGGCTTACCGATCTGCTCGGCAATATCCGCGTAACTCGCCGTGGAGCCGGTTGGAATCTGACGCAAAGCTTCCCAGACCTTTTGTTGAAACGCTGTCCCACGAATATCAAGCGGCAGATCAAGATCGCCCTGGGGCGTTTCAAGATGGCCGACAACATTCGCGACCAACGCTTCGAACTCACTGTCGCCGCCGACCAGCTCGGCATTCGGAAAACGGTCCTGCAAATCGTTGAGCAGCGTTTCCGCATCCTCACCGAAGTCGATGGCACAGACGCCTTTTTCCGTCGCCGCCACGAGCACTGCACCAAGCGAGCACTCGCCAACGGCGAACTTGATGCGGGTATCGCGGCCGCCGTCACGATACTGTTTGGGACGCATTCCCAATCGGCTGCTCGATTCTTCATAAAACCGGCTGCTGGCATTGTAACCGGCATCGAAGATCGCGCTGGTCACTCTGGCACCGGCCTCCAGTTCACCGCGGAGCTTTCCCACACGCCTCGCCGCGGCATATGCCTTGGGCGTTACGCCTGTGATCTCGCGAAAAATCCGATGGAAGTGGAACCGACTGACGCCGGCCCGCCTAGCCAAGGCTTCGAGACTTGGTGGTTCCTCAGCATCGTCGATCGTCTGGCAGGCGGCGGCGACCATATCGGCATTCTTCTGCTCTCTGCTTGGCTCGTCGGGCTTGCAGCGTTTGCAGGCCCGAAAGCCAGCTTCCCGCGCTGCGGCCGCATCGTCGAAGAACACCACATTTTCACGACGGGCAGCCTTGGAGCCGCAGGAGGGGCGGCAATAGATTCCGGTGGTTTTGACGCCGTAGATGAAACGGTCATCAAAGGCTTTGTCGCGGTTCTCCACTGCTTCCCAGCGCTCGGCATCGCGCATCTGCGCCGCTGCGATGCGAATATCAGCTGACATCTCGGTCATTTTCTTCCTCATAGCGAAACCATACATCAATGGCCGCATCTTAGGCCCGCGAATCTGACCTCACACTCCGTCCCTTGCTCTTGAATTCGGCTAGCGGTCTTGAATCCCGTTTCAAGCGGGACACATAGACAAGATCCGATCAAGACAGTGTGTTCGAATACTGATGTGATCGTGAATGCAGCTTGGACGAATGTGTGTATGATGCCGATCGACAGCGAACCAACAGAGGAATATCGATGAAAACTGCTCTGGCGACATTTACATTGCTTGTATCCGTGGGCCTGATGGCACCTCTTCCGGCCTATTCGGCTGGCGGCGATTCCGGTTCATCGAACAGAAACTGTCCGCGCGGGGAGGTCTACGACCGGAAGCAGCGCAAATGTGTGCCCCGCAATTCCAGCCTCGATAACGAAAGCCTCTATCAAACCGGACGCCAGTTAGCCGAAGCCGGCCGCTACGATGAAGCCATCGACGTGTTGTCTATCGGCGCAGACCGCGGCGACAAGCGGATCCTCAACTATCTTGGTTATTCGCACCGCAAAGCAGGTCGCATCGAAGTTGGCCTGACTTATTACCGGCAGGCATTGGTGATCGACCCCACTTACACGCTGGTTCGCGAGTACATGGGCGAAGCCCTGCTCCAAAAGGGTGATCTGACGGGTGCGCTTCAGCAACTGGCCGAAATCCGCCGGCTGTGCCAGGGACGTGACTGTGGCGAGTACCAGGAACTGTCCGGCCAAATAGCTGACTTCATCAAGAAACAAGACAGCTGATTCCAAACAATTCGATAGCACAACGAGCGGGCGGCCTGCGGGTCGCCCGTTTTCGATTTCAGGCCTTTTCGGTCTAAGTTCGAAGATTGCAATCGCCGGCACTTCGGCCTAGATGATTGCCTGTTTCATGCCTGTCACTGGAGGGTAAGCTGCATGTCCGAAGCCGCTAAAGCAGATCTTTTTCCGCACGGACCCGACCAGACGCCCTACCGGAAACTGACATCCGATTTCGTATCAGTCGACACCTTTCGCGGGCAAGATATTCTGACGGTCGAACCGGAGGGGTTGAGGCTTCTGACCGAGGCCGCGTTTTCCGACATCAACCACCTTCTCCGGCCTGCTCACCTGAAGCAACTTGCGTCGATCCTCGACGATCCGGAAGCGACCGACAACGATCGGTTCGTGGCTTATGATCTGCTCAAAAACGCCAACATCGCTGCCGGCGGCGTTTTGCCCATGTGCCAGGATACCGGCACGGCCATCGTGATGGGCAAGAAGGGCCGCCGGGTCTGGACCGAAGGCGGCGACCGGGATGCACTTTCACGGGGCGTCCTCGACGCCTATGAGAAGAAAAACCTTCGCTACTCGCAGCTGGCGCCGCTCGCCATGTTCGAGGAGAAGAACACGCGCAACAACCTGCCGGCGCAGATCGACATCTACGAGGAAGGCGAAGACGCCTACAATTTTCTGTTCGTCGCCAAGGGAGGCGGTTCGGCAAACAAGACGTTCCTCTACCAGGGCACCCCGTCGCTGCTCACCCATGACCGCCTGATCGAGTTTCTCAAGGAGAAGATCCTCACGCTCGGCACCGCTGCCTGTCCGCCATACCACCTGGCGATCGTGATCGGCGGCACATCCGCCGAAATGAACCTCAAGACGGTCAAACTGGCTTCGACAAAATATCTCGACGACCTGCCCACTTCGGGTTCAGAGGACGGACACGCGTTCCGCGACCTGGACATGGAAGCCGAAGTTCACAAACTGACCCAGCAAATGGGGGTCGGTGCCCAGTTCGGTGGTAAATATTTCTGCCATGACGTTCGGGTCATCCGCCTGCCACGCCATGGCGCCTCGCTGCCCATCGGATTGGGCGTCTCCTGTTCTGCCGACCGACAGGCCAAGGGCAAGATCACCCGTGAGGGCGTTTTCCTCGAGGAGCTCGAAACCAATCCGGCGCATTATATGCCGGAAATCGACGAGCAGGCGCTGACTGACGATGTGGTGCGCATCGATCTCAACCAACCGATGGAACAGATTCTCGGCGAGTTGACAAAACATCCTATCAAAACCCGCCTTTCACTCTCAGGCACCATCATCGTCGCCCGTGACATCGCACATTCCAAGATCCGTGCGCGCCTCGAGGGCGGCGACGACATGCCCGACTACTTCATGAACCATCCCATCTACTATGCCGGCCCGGCCAAGACGCCCGAGGGCTATGCGTCCGGTTCGTTCGGGCCGACGACCGCCGGTCGCATGGACAGTTACGTCGACCAGTTCCAGTCCTTTGGCGGTTCGAAAGTGATGCTGGCCAAGGGCAATCGATCGCGCACGGTGCGCGAGGCCTGCAAACGCCATGGCGGGTTTTACCTCGGATCGATCGGTGGCCCCGCCGCACTGCTGGCGCAGGAGTGCATCAAGAGTGTGGAGGTCGTGGAATATCCCGAGCTCGGCATGGAAGCGATCTGGAAGATCGAGGTCGAGGATTTCCCTGCCTTCATCGTCATCGACGACAAGGGCAACGACTTCTTCCAGGAACTCAATCTTGGATGATTTCCAACCGCTGTCATCCAACCTGATCACCGCTTTCGAGCGGCAAGAGCTATCCTGCAGTAGCCTCGGGTCGCCATTCACGGCAAATCTGTGCGCGCTGTTTGCCCGGCACGGGCTGCCGCCGTCGGGTCTCCGCAAACAGATGATGGCTTGGCAGGAGGACCCGACGTCGAGCGGCGATGCCCTGCCCGTACGGCTCTGCGGCGCTCTGCACGAACTGGTCCTGGCCGGAAACGATGCTGACCTTGCCGCCGTCTACCCTCCCAACCACGGAGAAGATGACAGCCGGTTGCTGACTGCACTCAGCAACACCATCCGCACCCATGACCGGTTCCTGACCTTTCGTCTTTCAAATCCACCGCAGACCAACGAAGTCCGTCGGTCGACGGCGATCTATGCAGCGCTAATGCACATTGCCGACCGAACTCGAATGCCGCTGAAACTCTCCGAGGTCGGCGCCAGTGCCGGTCTCAATCTGCTGCTAGACCGGTTCCATCATGATCTGGGCGACAGGCAGCGTGGATCGATCGGTTCGACCGTTCGCCTGGCACCTGAATGGCGAGGACTTACGCCCAAAGCCGCAGATGTCACGATCGAAGACCGCCGCGGCTGCGACCTTTCGCCCTTCGATCTGACATCCACTGAAGACCGGACGAGACTGCTTTCCTATGTCTGGGCCGACCAGACGGAGCGCCTGGATCGAATGCGGGCCGCCATAGATTTGGCCGTTCAATCGCCGGCGCAGGTCGACAAGGCCGACGCCGTCGACTGGCTCGATCTGCGCCTGCGATCGATGACGCCGGGTCAAGCCCACGTGGTCTATCACACGATCGCCTGGCAATACCTTCCGGATGCGGCCAAGCGAGCGGGTCGAGCTCACATCGAAGCGGCCGGCGCCCGGGCTACCGAGAAAGCTCCGGTCTTTCTGGTGACAATGGAGGATGATGGCGGTCGCCCGGGAGCCGCCCTGCACCTGGAAAGTTGGCCCGGAGGCGCACGCACAGAGCTGGCGCGAGTCGATTTCCACGGCCGCTGGATCGAGTGGCGCGTCTGACCGGCTACCACATGGTCTTTTGAGCGCGGCCGTGCCATTCGTCGTCATAGGTTTGGCCACCGACCTCCCCTTCACTCATCGAGGCCAGGATGTCTCCCGGCGTCGGCAGCGTTGACGGTTCAATCTGCATGTCCGGATCCCAAAGGCGCGCCCTGATAATGGCCCGCGCACACTGGAAATAGATTTCGTGAATTGTGATGACCAGAACGCTGCGCGGCGCCCTTCCCTTGACGGCAAAGCTCTCCAGCAAAGCGGGATCGACATCAATATGGGCTTTGCCATTGATTCGCAGCGCATTGCCTGATCCCGGCACCAGGAACATCAAAGCGACCCGGGGATCACGCACGACATTGCGCAGAGAATCGATCCGGTTGTTGCCGCGGCGGTCAGGCAGCATCAGTGTCTTTTCATCGTGAATACGCACGAAGCCGCGCTCGTCCCCGCGCGGGGTGCAGTCGAGGCCTTCTGGGCCAACCGTGGCAAGGCCGCAAAAGGGCGATGCCTTCAGGATACGCGCGTATTGATCGGTCATCGACGTGGCGACCTTGACCAGCGACGTTTGCCCTGGAACACCATACAGACGTTCCAGTTCCTCCACGGTTGCAACGATGCTCATCGGTAATTCTCCTGACAAGGAAATCGATTCCGACGCTGGAATCGCCCGCCTGTATGTCAGGAATGTGTAACGGTATCTGCTTTGGGCGCAAAGGCTTCAGTTCCTGGCCTTGTATCCGTGCCAGTTTGTTGGTCGGCGAAGTCGACGACCACCTGGGCGACATCACGCCCCGCGAGGATGCGACGATGGCCATATCCGTCGGCCCAGAAAACCTGCACATGCGGTCCTGCACCAACAAGACGATAGGCATTGTCGACCGGCACCTCCTTGTCGTCATGGGCGTGGATCACCAGGGTCGGCACCCCGATTTCGGAAATCTGCCGAGCACTGACGAAATCAGAAAGCGGGCGGCCCGTCACCCGACCAACCTCGGAGAAGAGCACATTGCGTCCCCCACCCGACAAGCCGATCCAGTCGGCAAATTGATTGAAGAAATCGGGCAAGGAATTGGGCGCTGAGATAGTCAGCAGCCGATCCGGCTTGCGCGCCGGCACGTGGGCAACCGACCCGGCCGCCGCATTGACGATCACCGCCCCGCCGAACGAATGTCCGATCATCGTCGCGAAGGGGCCGAATTGCCGCCAGGCCGCGTCCACCGCCTCAACCGCGATCGCCATATTCAGCTTGCGGCCTGACGAAGCGCCGTGTCCCGGAAGGTCGATCGCAACGACCGCCCGACCGGCAGCCCTGAGAGCTTCGATGATCGGGAGCAGGTGCTCGGTCCGCGAGCCCCAGCCATGGACAACAAAGACGGTTTCCGACGGCTCACCGGCAATCGGTGCGAACCGATAACAGGCAACGGTGCCGGAAGATGTTGCCAACGGCACGTGTTCAGCGCGAGCCATGACCGGCGCAGCGTCGGCCAGCGCCCGGCGCGCCTTTTCGCTGGCGGGCCGGGATGAAGGGGTCCGACAAAAAAGACGAAACGCCAACCGTCCCGCAAGACCGGGTGAAAATCGTTCTGTGAGCCCAAACCCCAGACGGATGACCTTTTGCTGTATTGATGGCATAGTCGGGTTCCGATAAATAAGTTCAACCATGAACATAATTGTACAACTATGAACAAAGATCAAGGCCTCCCGTGGGACAATCCCCGATTCAGAAACTGGATCGCTGTGGCAAAAGCCAGTCAGATCATCCACCAAAAACTCGCCAAGGCCTTGACATCGCTGGACATTAAGGTCCCGCACCTTGACATATTGGCGAACCTTTATCGGTTTGAGGGAATTTCTCAGCAGGACCTTGCACGCAAGCTGCTCGTCGGACGATCCAACATCAGCATGCTCCTACCGCAGATCGAGAAACGGGGTTTGATCGAAAGAAGGCCGGATGAAAGAGACAAGAGAATCCTGCGCCTTCACCTGACTGAAAAGGGCCGCGAATTGACGCGCAAGGCACTGGCCATCGAACTGGAACTGATCGAGTATTCCATGTCGACCACCAGCGAAGACGAATGCAATCACGTCGGTGACGTCATGAAGCGGATGATCTCGCGAATGGAGGAGTTCGAGGCATCCGGGCGCTGATCGGATCAATCAGCGCGGACTCTCAGCCTTGTCTCTACTCATTCCCTTTGCCTCAAGTTCGGCCAGATAGCTCTGCCAGCGACTATCGAATTCGGACCCCATTTCACGAAAATAGACCCAGGAGAAAATCCCGGTATTGTGCCCGTCGTCGAAGGTGATCTTGACGGCGTAGTTGCCCACCGGGTCCATCCCGGAAATCTGGACGTCACGCTTTCCGGGCACGGTCACGCGTTGTTCCGCGGAATGTCCCTGGACCTCGGCAGATGGCGACATCACCCGCAATGCCTCAGCTGGCAATGCGAAGTCTTGCCCGTCTTCGAAGCGAACCGTCAGTGTTCTTCGGTCCTTCGATACCCGCAGTTCTGTTGGCCGAGCTGTCATTAAAATCATTGCCTCGTGTCAAACGTCTTCAGGCTTTGACGGCACTTAATACGATGCAACTGGGATTTTCCAGATACCACGAGAGGGAGTGTTTCAAATCCTCCCTATTTTCAGGCAAATCCAGCGGATGCCACTGCACATCGACAAATCCGGCTTTTTCCAGCCCTGTCAAATGATCCGCCCTGCTCCATTGCCAAATAGGCACTTCGAAATCGCCGATAACGAGCCGGTATTGCGGTGGTTTGATGATCCTGTAGGCAAACCCGAACGCCGTTTCCATTTCAGGAGACTGCCGTGTGAAGTCGTAATCCGGATTGATCGTGTAGGTCACGAACCGCCCGCCGCTCTTCAGGTTGCGGCCAATGAATTGGCACATCCGGAACAGCTCGTTGCGACTGCGCGCGTAGTGAAACAGATACATGGCCGTGACCATGTCGACCGGCTTATCGAGAACAAAATCTTGGTCGCGCGCGTCCACCTCTTCGAAGCGCAGCGCATCAAAATGAGGGTGGCCCCCGGCCGATTTTTCTCTCGCGCGGCTTCGATCATCTTGCCGGACAGGTCCACGCCAAGAACGGATCGCGCTCCCAGTTCCATGAGGCATCGGGACAGTCGGCCGTCTCCGCAAGCAACGTCCAGGATGTCGCATTCCAAAACCGACCCCAGCACCCTCAAATACTCGTGCCACTCCAGGACTGAATAGGGCCCGGTCTTTTCGCTCCATCGTGCGTAGATGTCGCCATGGTGATCGTAGTCCGCCAAAGCTGCCTCCACTTCCTACCCGCCTGGTCCGAACAACAACCCAAATCATAGCCAAACCGCGCCACAATATCGCGTCAGGCCATCAGGATTTTTCTCGCCTGTCGAGGCCTTGACGACTATAACCATGCGCGCAACATATCTAAGCTCTCGTCCACAGCGATGACGTTTCTGGTTGAAGGCAGGCAATAAACCAGCCTTTGCAAGGGGATAAGATGGATACCAAAAGCACGATTTCCGGAACGGACGGGGCACCGATGATCGACCCCTTTGGCCGGGCGATCTCCTATTTGCGCGTCTCCGTGACCGATCGTTGCGATTTCCGCTGCACGTACTGCATGGCGGAGAATATGACTTTTCTGCCCAAGAAGGACTTGTTGACGCTTGAGGAACTCGATCGTCTTTGCACAGTCTTCATCGAGAAGGGTGTCCGTCGCCTGCGACTGACGGGTGGCGAGCCGCTGGTCCGCAAGAACATCATGCATTTCATATCAGGCATTTCGCGGCACATCGGCAACGGGCTCGACGAGTTGTCTCTGACGACCAACGGGTCGCAACTTCCCCGCATGGCAGCGGATCTGGCTGCCAACGGTGTCCGCCGCATCAACGTCTCGCTTGACACTTTGGATGCGGACAAGTTTCGAAAGATTACCCGATGGGGCAACCTGGATCGCGTTCTGGAGGGCATCGACGCTGCCCGCTCCGCAGGGCTCAAGGTAAAGATCAACACGGTTGCATTGAAAGGCTTCAACGACACGGAAATTCCGGACCTCATCCGTTGGGCTCACGGTGCCGGCATGGACATGACCATTATCGAAACCATGCCGATGGGTGAAATCGACGAGGACCGGACGGACCAGTATCTGCCGCTTTCACTGGTGCGCTCCGAGTTGTCGAAACAATTCGATATCCGCGACATCCCCTACAAGACCGGCGGACCGGCCCGTTACACGGAGATTGCCGAAACGGGCGGTCGTCTTGGCTTCATCACGCCGATGACTCACAATTTCTGCGAAAGCTGCAACCGCGTTCGCCTGACCTGTACAGGCACGCTCTACATGTGCCTGGGTCAGGACGATGCAGCGGATTTGCGCGCTCCCTTGCGGGCATCTGAGGGCAACGAACTGCTGGGGCAAGCTATCGATGCTGCCATACTGCGCAAGCCCAAGGGACACGACTTCATCATCGACCGTCGCAACAACCGCCCCGCGGTATCACGCCATATGAGCGTCACCGGCGGTTAATTCGATGCGGTGTGGGTTGATGCGCCGCAGTCAGCGGCTGCCGTAACGTGTCCTCAGCCAACTTCCGCGCAGCCCTCTTCATGTCTTTGTCGATGGCAGGCTACGTGTTCAATGACGTGTTCATGAAGGCGCTTGCCGAAGACATGAGAATGGGGCAGGCCATCTTTCTTCGCGGCATTGTCGCTACGGCCCTGATTACATTCATCGCTTACCGAAGCGACAGTATGCGTCCCCTGCAGACAGCGTTGAAGCCGATGCCGGCGCTGAGGACAATTTGCGAGGCACTGGGCACGATATTTTTCCTGACCGCCCTGGTGCATATTCAATTGGCCAGTGCTTCGGCCATTCTGCAGGCGTTGCCACTGACGGTGACGCTGGGTGCATCTCTGTTTCTGGGCGAAACCGTCGGCTGGCGCCGATGGCTGGCGATCATGGTTGGGTTCATCGGCGTATTGATCATCATTCAGCCTGGCGCATCCGGTTACTCGCCCTTTTCACTGCTGGTCGCCTGCGCGGTGATCTGCGCCGCCGTGCGAGATCTCGCTACAAGGGTCACGGATGAGGATGTGCCATCCCTCTTTCTGTCGGCAATTACGTCAATCGCCGTTACGTTGACTGGCCTCGGCATGTGGATTGTCGACGGCTCATTTGCACCGGTCACATTCCTGCACTGGATCCAGATTTTCGCGGCGTCAGTCTTCATCCTGGTAGGCTATCAGTTCCTCGTCCTCTCCATGCGAGAGGGTGACATCGCCTTCGTCGCCCCGTTTCGGTACACCGCCCTGCTCTGGTCAATTCTTCTGGGTGCAGTCTTTTTCGCTGAAATTCCGGACGCAGCGACCATTCTCGGCAGCACTGTAGTTGTTGTAACCGGTCTTTATACGCTATACCGCGAACACAGGGTGGCGAGAACTCGCTAGTTGCAATTCTGCGTTGCCCGCGCTGGGTCGTCCGATCCGACGTTTCCTTCTGCAAATCTCCCGACTTCCAACTGAATCTGGCAGCCGGCCGAGGGGAGCCATTGGCATGGAAAAAGCACGGTTTCTGGATCGAACGACGCCGCCTCATATCGGCACGCTCGTCGTCGTTACCGGAGCCGGTGCGCTCAACATGAACGTGATTCTTCCTTCCCTGCCTGGCATCGCGGACCATTTTCAGGTCGACTACAGCTTCGCGGCGTTGCTGGTTTCCGCTTATCTGGGTGCGACCGCGTTCACGCAGTTGATCGTCGGCCCTTTGTCCGACCGGTATGGCAGACGGCCGATCATGCTAGCCGGCATGACCATATTCCTTGTCTCCACGCTCGTTTGCATGTTCGCACCGAACTTCAACACGCTTCTCATCGCGCGGCTGGCTCAAACCTCGGTTGTTGCAGGCTTCGCGTTGGCACGCGCGGCGGTTCGGGACATGGTCTCCACGAACGAAGCGGCCAGCATGATCGGTTATATCACCATGGGTATGACCTTGATTCCCATGGTTGGGCCAATGGCGGGCGGCTTTCTGGAAGAAATCTACGGCTGGCAGTCTGCCTTTGCGCTTTCACTGGCGTTCGGAATCCTGGTCTTCACGCTCGTTTTTTTCGACTTGGGCGAAACGAACCATCATCCTTCCGACAGCTTCAAGGCACAACTGGCGACCTATCCGGAATTGTTCAGGTCGCGGCGGTTCTGGGGCTACGCGCTTTCCGCTGCCTGTACCTCCGGGACATTCTTCGCCTTTCTTGGCGGTGCACCTTACGTTTCGATCAATATGCTCGGCCTTAGCCCATCGGAACTGGGTGTTTATTTCGGCATCACCGCCATCGGTTACCTGCTCGGAAATTTTCTGTCGGGACGCTATGCGGTACAGGTCGGAATCAACATGATGATGTTGATTGGCAACTTCGTGGTCATTTTCGGAATGGTCGGCGCGATTGCCGCCTTCAGTCTTGGCCTGACCCATCCGATCGCGTTTTTCGGCTTTATGATATTCCTTGGCCTCGGCAATGGCCTGACCTTGCCCAGCGCCAACGCCGGTGTTGTCAGCGTACGCCCGCATCTAGCCGGTTCGGCCTCAGGTCTGGGCGGTGCTCTCATGATCGGCGGCGGTGCGGGCTTGTCGATCTTGTCCGGTTGGCTGCTTGGTCCCGAGACGGGTCCCTACCCGTTGCTTTATCTCATGTTGGCTGCGGCAATTGCTGGCGCGTGTATGGCGCTCTACGTTATCCATGTAGCTCGAAAGGTTGCACTGGAAGGGCAATAGGGTTTGTCGCATGGCTGACAGTGATTTCCTGATCATGCCGGATCCCGAGGATCATCGGCTGTCGCGCGAAGTCGAGGGGGTCGACGAGAACGGAACTCCGGTCACCACCCGGGTGGTGACCGAGAAACCGCTGACGCTCTTTCTCAACCGCCAGGAGATCGTCACGATGATGACGATTGGCGATTATCCGGACCTCCTCGCGGTCGGCTACCTGCTCAATCAGAACATGTTGTCGCGCGACGATAAGGTGACCGATATCGAGTATGATGACGACCTCGATGTGGTTGTGGTACGGACCGAAAGGCAGACCGACTACGAGGAAAAGCTGCAGAAACGCGTGCGGACATCCGGCTGTGCACAGGGGACCGTTTTCGGTGATGTGATGGACGGCTTCGACGGCATCACGCTTGATCCCGAAGCACAATTGCGGACCTCATGGCTCTATGCGCTGACGAAAACAATCAACACTGCCCCCTCCCTTTACCTAACCGCGGGAGCAATCCACGGATGTGTCCTGTGCAGGCAGGACCGGCCGCTGGTCTACATGGAGGATGTCGGCAGGCATAATGCGGTCGACAAGATTGCCGGTTGGATGTTTCTCAACGGCGTCGAACCGGAAGACAAGATCTTCTACACCACAGGCCGCCTGACCTCGGAAATGGTGATCAAAACTGCGATCATGGGGATTCCCATCCTTGTCTCGCGGTCCGGCTTCACCGCATGGGGTGTCGATCTCGCCCGCCAGGTTAACTTGACGCTGGTTGGCCGGGCCCGTGGCAAACGGTTCCTGGCACTTTCGGGACAGGGGCGAATTCATTATGACCTTGATCCGAAGCAGGTCTCCGAAGAGGATCAGAAACATAACCGCAAAGGCGCGCTCACTTCTCGTTAGGGCACGGACACGATCAATATGAACCCCAAGGACAGGATTGTCGGCTGCATTTTGGCCGGGGGACGGTCGAGCCGCATGGGCGGCGGTGACAAGGCACTGCTTCCGATCGGTGGCAAGCCGATGCTGGGCCGGGTCCGTGATCGGCTGACGCCCCAGGTGCGTCGTATTCTGCTCAATGCCAATGGCGATCCCGGTCGCCTGGCCGGGTTCGACCTTCCCGTTGTCGCTGACACCATTACAGGATTTGCGGGACCTCTCGCCGGTGTCGCAGCCGGCATGTCATGGATTGCCGATCAGGAACCCGAGGCAACGCACATCGTCACGGTCGCTGCCGACACGCCATTCTTCCCGACCGATTTGGTTGATCGACTGGCCGCTGAGACCGAACTCGCTGACGGATCCATCGGAATGGCGACGACCGGCGGCAATCGCCATCCGGTCTTTGCACTTTGGCCGGTTGTGCTGCGCGAAGATCTCGAAGACTGGATGCGAGAAACGGACACCTTCAAAGTGGTTGCCTGGGCGCGGCGTCATGACCTTCGCATGGTCGAGTTTCCACAGATCGAGCATGAAGGAGAAACGGTCGATCCATTCTTCAACGTCAATACGCCGCAGGACCTCGAAACGGCCGAAGCGGTTCACGGTCGATTGGTGGCGACACTGGCCGGCCCGACATGACCGGACGTATTTTCGGCATCACCGGCTGGAAGAACTCGGGCAAAACCGGACTGACGGTTCGCTTGGTGGAGGAGTTGACGCGGCGCGGCTGGAAGGTATCGACTGTCAAACACGCCCATCACAGCTTCGACATTGATACCGAGGGCACCGACAGCTTTCGACACCGCCAGGCGGGCGCGACCGAGGTCGCCATTGTTTCCGGCAGCCGCTGGGCGCTGATGCACGAATTGCGCAACGAGACGGAACCTCCGCTGTCCGACATTTTGGCGAGGCTCGGACCCTGCGATCTTATTGTGGTCGAGGGTTACAAGCGCGAAGGCCACGACAAGCTTGAAGCGCGGCGACTGGAGGCCGCAGATAGCACGCCGCTGTGCGAGAGCGATCCATCCATAGTCGCGATCGCCGCCGATCACGATGTCGGTTCGACGTCACTGCCGGTGTTCGACCTTGACGACACTAGCGCAATCGCCGATTTCGTCGAGCGGCATACCGGTCTTGAAAGGCACATGATGAATGGCTGACCAGGCACATCTCATCAACGACTGTTTCTTGCACGACAAGGACCGAATGCGCCACGACGAGGTTATCGACCTGCTATGCTCTCGACTGTCCGCGATAGCCGCCGAAGAGACCATTCCGCTGGACCAGGCCTTTGGAAGGCATCTCGCCACGTCGGTCGCGGCACCGCGTCATGTGCCCTTGCACGACAACAGTGCGGTCGACGGGTTTGCCTTTGCACACAGCGACTACGCTGCCTCGACCCAAATGCGCCTTGGTCCGCGCATTGCCGCAGGAGATCTGGGACAGGTCACACTGAGACCTGGTCACGCCGCGCGCATATTTACCGGCGCTGTCATGCCGGCCAACGCGGATACCGTGGCGATGCAGGAAGACTGCCAGCTGTCAGACGATGGCCGGGCGGTCGATCTGCCGCCCGGGCTCAAACCGGGCGCCAATAGACGCCGCGCTGGTGAAGACGTCCAGGCGGGTGACACTGTCGTGGAGGCTCGGCGGATGCTTCGCCCACAGGACATCGCGGCACTGGCTTCTTTGGGCAAAGCTGAGGTTTCAGTTTATCGCAAACTTCGTGTTGGCCTTGTCTCTTCCGGGAACGAATTGCTGCGGCCCGGCTCCAGCTCAACGATCGATGTCGGACAGGTTTTCGATTCCAACCACCATATGCTGGATGCGCTGTGTCGTCTGCAGCCGGTTATTGTCAGCGATCTCGGTGTCCTGAAGGACGAACGGGTCGGTGTCGAAAGCCTCTTGGCTGAAGCAGCTGTCGAATGCGACGTCATTCTGACGACCGGTGGAGCCTCACGCGGCGACGAAGACCATATGGTGAGTGCCCTGGACAAACTGGGACAACGGCACCTGTGGCAGATCGCTATCAAACCCGGTCGACCGATGACGTTTGGACAAATCGGCAATTGCGTCTATCTCGGGCTTCCCGGCAATCCGGTAGCCGCTTTCGTTTGTTTCCTGCTCTATGCAATTCCCGTTCTTCGCATCCTGGGCGGCGGCAATTACCGTCCTCCCCTGCGCATTCCAGTTTCCGCCGGTTTCGAGATCGCCCGGAAGAAGACTGATCGTCGGGAGTTTCTGCGCGGCTGGCTCGAACAGACGGAGACAGGTCCCCTCGCCTGCAAATTCCCTCATGACGGGTCGGGACTCATTTCCGGCTTGCGCCGCGCCGATGGTCTCATCGAACTTCCGGAGGACGTTTCGGCCGTATCGCGAGGTGATAGGGTCTCCTATATCCCGTTTTCGGAGTTCGGAATTCCCGCGGGTTGAGCGGTGCGACAGTCCGCATAAACCGGGCCAGGAAATACCCTGACCCCATCCGCACTTTTACGGTTGCATTCTTTTCGAAAACAGTGGGAATATCGGCATTTACGCGGGTCTGGGAGGAGCCGCGTTGTGTGCCGCCAAAAATCAATCAACACACGGCACAATGCAGAAAGGATAACAATGCGAAACATAACGAAAATCACGGTGGCCGTCGCCGCCCTGGCGCTGAGCTTGGGAGCCGCACAGGCTGACAATCACAGCAAAACCATCAAGATCGGAACCGAAGGCGCTTATCCACCCTTCAACAATCTGACCACCAGCGGTGAACTGGTTGGTTTCGATGTCGACATTGCCAAAGCGCTTTGCGACGAAATGAAGGTCAAATGCGAATTCGTCACGAATGACTGGGACGGCATCATTCCGTCTTTGATTGCCGGCAAGTTCGACGCCATCATCGCCTCGATGTCGATTACCGACGAGCGCAAGGAAAAGGTCGACTTCTCCGACAAGTACTACAACACGCCACCCGCCATTGCCGTGCCGAAAGACTCCGACATCACCGATGCGACCGACGCCGGGCTGGACGGCAAGATCCTGGGTGCGCAAAGCTCCACTACCCACTCGAACTACGCTGAGGAGAAGCTGGGCTCCGCCGATCTGCGACTCTACCCGACACCGGATGAGTACAAGCTCGACATTGCCAGTGGCCGCATCGACGCCGTTATCGACGACGTGATCGTGCTGTCGGAGTGGCTGGAAACGTCGGACGGCGAATGCTGCAAGATCATCGGCACGCTGACACCGGACCCGGTCATCAATGGCGAAGGCGCCGGCATCGCTGTCCGCAAGGGTGAGGATGAGCTGCGCGAAATGTTCAACACCGCTATCGCCGCCATCCGGGCTAACGGCAAATACAAGGAAATCAACGACAAGTACTTCGAGGTCGACGTCTACGGCGACTGATAGGGCTGCAATCGTATCGGGATGGCGGGCAACACCCCGCCATCCCAATATTGAGGGGATATGCGGCGAGATAGCCGTAGCGGATAGCGATGCAAGAGACACTCACCCTGCTGAGTTTCGGACCCGATGGATGGGGAGATCAGATCGCATCCGGCGTTCTCATAACCATCAGCTTGGCGGTCTGCACCTTACCCTTTGGGCTAGTCCTGGGCTTTTTTCTCGCTCTGGCGAAACAGAGCAATGAGCGCTCCATTCGCATGGCCGCAGAAATCTACACCACGATCTTTCGCGGCCTGCCCGAACTCCTGACACTTTTTCTGGTCTATTTCGGCCTGCAGATCGGCATTCGACAGCTGTTGTTGGCACTGGGTTACGAATCCGCAATCGAAATCAACTCGTTCGTCGCCGGCATGATCGCCCTTGGGGTGGTTTTTTCGGCCTTTTCCAGCGAGGTGTTCGTATCAGCCTTCAAGGCAATCCCCGCCGGTCAGTATGAGGGCGGCCACGCGCTGGGACTCAGCAAGTTCCGGACGATGTGGAAGATTATTTTGCCGCAGCTTGTTCGAATCGCCCTGCCCGGCCTCGGCAATCTTTGGATGATTCTACTGAAGGAGACGGCGCTTGTATCGGTTATCGGGTTGCCCGACATACTGCGTCAGGCCGGCATAGCAGCGCGCGTAAGCAAGGAAGCTTTCCTGTTTTTCGGCATCGCATGCCTGCTTTTCCTCTTGCTTGCGGTCCTTTCTTCCATCGTCATCGGGGCCATCGAGCGTCGTGTCGAACAGTCGGAGGCGCGGATATGACCGTCACCGCGAAGATGATCGATGCAAGGCCTGCACCACCCGAGGTCGTCGGGGGTTGGACCGCCGGTCGCCTGACCGGCACCTTCATGATGGCGATCTGGTTGCTGATCGGGCTTAGCATCATCCTCTTCCTGACGAGCGAATGGGATCCGGAAAAGATCGATCGTTATGCGCCGCGATACTTCTCCGGTTTGCAGGTCACACTCACCCTGGTTGGGATTTCAATAGTGCTCGGTGCCCTGGTCTCTCTACCAGTGACCTACGGCCGCATGTCGAAGAGCCGGTGGTTGTCGGCGCCAGCCTATGCCTATGTCTACTTTTTCCGCGGCACGCCGCTGATCGCCCAGTTGTTCCTTATTTACTACGGCCTTGGCGAGTTTCGCCCGCAATTGCAGGCCATTGGTTTGTGGGGCTTCTTCCGCGATCCATGGAACTGCGCGATACTGGCCTTTACGCTCAATACCGCCGCCTATCAGGCAGAAATCCTGCGCGGTGCCCTGCAAAGCGTGCCAAGAGGACAGTTCGAGGGTGCCATGGCCCTGGGCCTGTCCCGTTTGCAGGCCTATCGCAAGGTCATTTTGCCTCAGGCGATGATTGTTGCACTGCGCCCCTACGGCAATGAGATCATCCTGATGATCAAGGGCTCGGCCATCGTCGCGATCATCACCGTTTTCGACCTGTTCGGCGAGACACGCCGCGCCTATTCGCGCACGTTCGATTTCCAGACCTATATTTGGGCAGCCATCTTCTATCTGATCATCGTCGAGGTTCTGCGCAACCTGTGGAACTTGCTCGAAGCGCGTCTCACGCGTCACCTGAAAAGGTAGCCCGCGGGCTTCCTCACTCCGGCAGCAATTGCCAGCTGCCGATCGCCGAAGGCTCATAGAACTTCGGATCGGTCGGAATAAAGATCGACTCCACGTCAGACCAGGGTTTGGCAAAGTCCCGATAGTGCCGCGAAAACGGGTTCCCCGACTGACCGGTCGAGATGATGTAGGTGGATTTCTCCAGGTCGGTCAGATCGTAGATGCCGCGAAAGCTCGGTCCGCTGACGCTGGCAAAAGGAGCTTTGGCATCCCTTAGCCGCGTTACGCCCCGATCGAGCGTGAAGGGCCCTCCACCGGCGGAGACACGGACTTCAAAAAAGGAATTGATATACGGGATGTTGGAAAACGGAGCATGGCTGCCGGTCGTGACATGGGCAGCCCCCCAGGTCCATTTGTCGCGATCGGTCCCGTAGCGCTGCTCAAGGTCGACCAGTGCCTTGCCGAGGCCAGCCGCCAGGATGTCCGCGCAGGTTTCCTCGCCGGGGGTCGACCGGTTATCGCACCAATTGCGCGCGGTTTTTCCAAGCAGCAGGCGATGCATGACGTTGCCGCGCGCCCGAAACCAGGGTTCGAAAGCCGGCCCCAGATCGTCGCTGTAGATATCGATCATGCTCTCTCGCAACCAGGCCATGAAAATGAGTGCGGCAGCACTTTCGCGCTCCATGGCGAAATCCCACTCCGACAGCTGGGTCAGAACCGCGTCATCGACGTTTTTCTTGCCCTTCACCAGCCTGATCATTTCAGGTCCGAAAGCGGCAATGCCCGTTGAGTAGACATCACCCTGGATATCGCGTGACATTTCCGGTGTCTGTTTTTCGGTATTGTCGATGATCAACTCATCGAGACGGTCCTGTCGCCAGGCCTCCTCCCAGTCGAACGTCAGGAAATAGGGGTAGTCAGGTCCGACGATCTTGGCGTTGGCGGTCGCTATGGCGCCGATGTCGGGATTGTTTTGGCGCGGCAGGCCATCGAACGGGATCGTTCCCTTCCAATCATAGACAGCGTCCCAGCCGGGAACCGGCGCGCGCCCCATGACAGTGTTTTGTGGATCGCGGACCGGAACGCGCCCGGGGGCAATCAATCCGATATTGCCTTGCGTATCGGCCGCCACCATGGACTGCATCGGAGTGACGTAATCACGCATGGCCTCCTGGAATTCCGCCACCGAATTCCCGTTCCAGATGTTAAGGCCGCTCATGATGGTGGTGTCGTCGTGAGCCAGCGCAACCCATTGCAGAGAAGCAACCGTGCCTTCCGGCAGATAGGAGCCAATATCTCGGTAACCGGCAGGCAAAACCGGTCCGTGGCGCGTCCATTGCCGTGTGAACGTCCGCTCACCGCCACCGCTGATCTTGATCGTTTCCTGTTTCGATCCGAACGGTTTCCAGCCATCCGGCGTCAGGTATTCATCCGGATTGTCCGGATTGACGCGTTCGACAAAGATATCCTGGACATCGGACGCGGTATTGGTGAACCCCCAGGCAACGCTGTCGCTTCGCCCCAGCAGCACCAGCGGCGTACCCGCAAGTGTTGTTCCCACTAGGTTGCGCGTCCCCTCCTCGTCCGTGACACGCAAATGCGCCAGATACCATATCGACGGCGCGGTCAGTTCCAGATGCGGATCGTTGGCGACGATGGGCATGCCAGTCGATGTCCGATCGCCAGACACCGCCCAATTGTTGGACGCGCCTCGCCCGGCCGAACCAATCGCGGGAACGAAAAGCGATGCTTCGGTTCGTTCACCATCGTCTTCCAGTTTCAGAGGGCCGCTGTCGAGGTTGAGCAAATCGGAAAGATCGGGCAACGGCGGCGGATTATCGCCTGGTCCGGTCGGCAACAGGTCGAGAATCTCATCGGACGTCAGGCCAAGGCGGGCGAATGACAGTCGAAATATTTCGAACCGGGAATTGGCCGCCAGGGAGACAGACATCATCTTCACCGCCGCCATGGTGTGGGCGGGTTCCCACTTTTCCGGTTCGTGCCCCAGAATCACGAATTCCGGTGGCAACCGGGAAGCGAAGGTTCGCCCTTCCCGCTCAAGCCATGCATTGACGCCGGAGGCGTAAGCCTGAAGAAACGCCTTGCCGCGATCAGGCAATGCCTCGTAGGAGGCAGCCGCGGCCTCATGAATGCCCATGGTGCGCAACCAGATGTCGGTCTCGATCGTCGGCTCACCGAACATTTCCGACAGGCGTCCCTGTGCCGCCATCCGCGACACTTCCATCTGCCACAACCGATCTTGCGCATGGGCGAAACCAAGACCCGTCGCAACGTCATTGAGAGATTCGCCTGCGATATGGGGGACACCAAAGGTGTCACGAGAAATCGTAACAGGACCTCCAAGATCCTGCTGTGTCATGCTCCCAGAGACCGGTGGCAATGACCGCGCGAGCCAGAAAAACCCTGCTCCAACCGCCAGGAGGATCACCGGAACGGCGACAAAAATAAATCGGATAAGGGCTTTGAGGATCCGCCGCATTGATCTATTCCCTCCAAGGATCGTCAACCGCACTTTGCAGAAGGGCATATCACATGGCAACAGTTGCTTTTATCGGGCTCGGTGTGATGGGCTACCCCATGGCGGGCCATCTGAAGACGCGCGGCAATCACCAGGTCTGCGTCTATAACCGGACACCCGCAAAGGCACAGAAATGGACCGATGAATTCGGCGGTGCCGCTGCAACCACACCGCGCGCGGCAGCCGAAGGTGCCGATTTCGTCTTCTGCTGCGTCGGCAATGACAACGATCTTCGCATGGTCACGACGGGTCCCGATGGCGCCTTTCACGGCATGAAGGAGGGTGCAATCTTCATCGACAACACCACGGCATCGGCGCAGGTCGCCCGCGAACTGGCGGCAGAGGCGCAAAACCGTGGCTGTGACTTCCTCGACGCCCCGGTCTCCGGCGGTCAGGCCGGCGCTGAAAATGGCGTTCTGACCGTCATGGTCGGAGGCGAGACCGAGGTCTTCGACAAGGCCAAGCCGGTGATCGAGGCCTACGCCCGCATGGTCGGCCACATGGGCGGTGTTGGCGCCGGACAATTGACCAAGATGGTCAACCAGATCTGCATTGCGGGACTGTTGCAGGGCTTGTCGGAGGGCATCCACTTCGGCAAGGCCGCAGGCCTCGACATCGGTGCCGTGATGGAGGTTATTTCAAAAGGGGCGGCCGGTTCGTGGCAGATGGAAAACCGTCACGAAACCATGGACCTCGGCGAATACGAACACGGCTTTGCGGTCGACTGGATGCGCAAAGACCTCTCAATTGTCCTGGACGAAGCCCGAGAGAATGGTGCCAGTCTGCCGGTAACGGCTTTGGTCGATCAGTTCTACCGCGAGGTGCAGAAAATGGGCGGCAACCGCTGGGATACGTCGTCGCTGCTTGCCCGCCTAGAGAGTTGACATGACCGCTGCCGAGCCAGCACCCGATTGGGATGCGGACCGGGTGCTTGCCTGGCTGAAAGACAGTGGCGATCCCGGCAACCTGGCCGGCATGAGCCGCTTCGGGATCGAAACCCAGTCGGCCCTCGGTGTGCCAAATTCGGTGCTGCGTCCTCTGGCTCGCAAGATAAAGCGCAATCACGAAAGAGCCGAAGCGCTGTGGCAAACCGGTATTCGAGAGGCTCGCATCCTCGCCTGTTTCTCCGACGAGCCGAAGCAAGTCACTGCCGAGCAGGCCATGCGCTGGGCAGCGGAATTCAATTCCTGGGAAATTGTCGACCACGCGGCAAGCCTATTCGTGGACGCGCGTCTGCATGACGCGTTGATCGAGACCATGGTGGCAGACGAGCGGGAGTTCGTCCGCCGCACGGGTTTCGCCATGATGGCCTGGGGCGCCGTGCACCTCAAAAAAGAACCGGACACCGTGATGGAAGCCTGGCTGCCCTTGATTGAACGTCATGCCGGTGATGGACGCAACTTCGTCAAGAAGGCCGTCAGTTGGGCTCTCAGACAGATCGGCAAACGGTCGCTGACCCTGCATGCACCGGCATTGGACCTCGCCGAGCGGCTCAGCACGAGCGAAGACAAGCCGACCCGCTGGATCGGGCGGGATGCTGTCCGGGAATTGACCGCGCAAAAGACCCTGGACCGCCTAAAGGCCAAGGCTGCTGCCACCTGATGACAGGATCGGTATCGGGCCCGTAACAGTAACGGTTTGTTTCGGTATCCTGCTGACTTATCTTATCGGCTTTGACGCTCACACGAAGGTCAGCTGATGAATTCGAATTCGCCCGAAAGCTGGATGCAAGTTCGCCCGGAAGGGCTCTACTGTGTGCCGGCGGATGCTTTCATCGACCCGCATCAGGGCGTTGACCGCGCCGTTGTCACGCATGGACATGCAGACCATGCGAGAGCCGGGCATGGGACGGTTTTCGCGACACCGGAAACCATCGCCATCATGCGCACTCGCTATGAAGACGATTCCGTGGCCGGTGGAGCACCGATGGCCTATGGCGAGCGCCGCGATCTTGGCAACGGCGTGACGTTGTGGCTGGCACCGGCCGGTCACATTCTCGGAAGTGCCCAGGCCGTGATTGAATATGCCGGCAGACGTGTGGTGGTTTCCGGTGACTACAAGCGCCACGGCGATCCGACCTGCCAACCCTTCGAACTGGTTGAATGCGATGTCTTCGTTACCGAGGCGACATTTGCTCTGCCGGTCTTCTCTCATCCGCCGATAGAGCATGAGATGGCCAAGCTGATGCGATCCATGGCCGCCCTCTCCGATCGTACCCATCTCGTCGGTGTCTACGCGCTGGGCAAGTGCCAGCGCATCATGGCGGCATTGCGTGAAGCTGGTTATGTCCATCCATTTTATGTTCACGGCGCTTTGATACGGTTGATCGAGCTGTATCAGGAGCTCGGCCAGGATTTTGGACCGTGGCAACCGGTTTCGGACCTGGCAAACGACGAACGGGATACTCTGCGGGGAAAGGTCGTGCTGTGTCCGCCCTCAGCACTTGCCGACCGATGGAGCCGAAAGCTCCCCGATCCCCTGCCAGCCATGGCTTCCGGCTGGATGCAGATCCGCGCCCGAGCCCGTCAGCGTCGGGCGGAGATGGCACTGATCGTTTCGGACCATGCGGACTGGAACGACCTGTTGCGTACGGCCGAGGAAACCCGTGCCGATGATGTTTGGATCACGCACGGAAGGGTCGAAGCGCTTGAGCACGCGTTGCGACAGCGCGGTATCCGCGCAAAGGCGCTCAACCTGATCGGCAGGGAGGAAGACTCGGAGTAATGGAGCGCTTTTCCCAACTTCTGGACGATCTGTATTTCACCAACTCGAATCGCGCCAAGGAAACCATCCTTGCCGAGTATCTGAGGACGACTCCGGACCCCCACCGAGGCTGGGCGCTGGCAGCGCTCGGCGGCACACTCAGCTTCGATCTCTTCAAGCGCAACATCATCGCGACACTGATTACCGAGCGCATGGACCCGGACCTGTTCGCGATGTCCTACGACTACATTGGCGAACTGTCGGAAACCGTGGCGCTGGCCTGGCCGGTTTCGGACAATCCGCGACGCCTCAACCGCTTGCCGCAGCTCGCCGAAGTCATCACCGAGTTCAACAACCTCGGAAAGATCGGCATTCGCGACTATCTGGTGACCCTGCTCGACGCCATGACCCCACCGCAACGATGGGCGCTCCTGAAGCTCGGAACACGCGGGCTGCGCATCGGCATGTCGGCGCGATCCGTGAAGAAAACGCTGGCCAACATGAAAGGGGTTGAACTGGACGAAATCGAGGAGCTTTGGCACGGCCTGAGCCCACCCTACGAAGACCTGTTCGCCTGGATCGACGGAAAAGGCCCGAAACCCGACACGGGCGACGTGATCACGTACTCTCCAGTCATGCTCGCTCATCCCATCGAAGTGGATAAGGATTTCGACCGGATCACATCCAAGACCCACCAGGCCGAATGGAAATGGGACGGTATCCGGGTCCAGGTCGCCGCCAACGCCACCGGCACCAAAGTGTTTTCACGCAAGGGGGATGACATCTCGCACAGCTTCCCCGACCTGGTGGATGCCGTCTCCTTCAATGCCGTAATCGATGGCGAGTTGCTGATCCGCCGCGACGGTGAGATTGGCACCTTCAACGACCTTCAGCAGCGTTTGAACAAAAAGAAACCGTCAAACGCGCTGATTGAGCGTTTGCCCGCCTATCTCATCGCCTATGACATTCTACGCTGCGGGGACGATAACCTGCGACCCCTGCCCCTCAGGCAACGTCGTGATGCACTTGGGGAACTGATGCAGGCCTGTGATCCTAACCGCTTCGCTCTGTCCGAAACGCTTGCCTTCGAGGCCCGTGAGGACCTTGAACGTTTGCGCGATCAGGCCGCGGATAGCGGCAGTCTGATGGAAGGCCTGATGATCAAGGACGTGTCGTCTCCTTATGTTGCCGGGCGCCCGAAGCACGCCTGGTACAAGTGGAAGTGCGACCCGCATCTCCTTGACGCCGTGCTGATGTACGCCCAGCGCGGCCATGGAAAGCGGTCCTCCTACTTTTCCGACTATACGTTCGGTCTGTGGGGTGCCGAAGGACAGCTTCTGCCGATTGGCAAGGCCTATTTTGGCTTTACGGACGAAGAGCTGAAACTGCTCGACAATTGGATCCGCAATCACAAAATGCAGCGTTTCGGGCCGGTTCAAGAGGTGGAAAAGGAGCTGGTTTTCGAAGTTGCCTTCGACAGTGCCCAAATCAGCAAACGCCACAAGTCGGGTTATGCGCTCCGCTTTCCGCGGATCAGCAGAATACGCTGGGATAAACCGGCTGCCGAGGCCAATCGCCTGGAAGACCTGGCAATTTTGGTCAACGCTTAGGCACTCGGCGCTGGTCGTTTATTCACCCGACCGACCTGCATCCAGAACCATGTAGTCGAGCGGCAGCTCGGTCGTATACTTGATCTGCTCCATGGCGAAGGACGACGAGACATCACGGATTTCGATCTTCTGGATCAGCTTTTGGTAGAAAGAGTCGTAAGCGGCGATATCGGGCACCACCACGCGCAGGAGATAATCCACCTCCCCGCTCATGCGATAAAACTCAACGACCTCCGGGAACTCGGCAATGACCTCCGAAAAGCGCAACAGCCACTCCTGGGAATGCGAGTTGGTTCGTATGGCTACGAAGACCGTGACCTTCGCATTGATCTTGGTTTGGTCGAGCAACGCCACCCGACGCCTGATGACCCCCTCCTCCTCGAGTTTTTGAATGCGGCGCCAGCAGGGCGTGGTCGACAGCCCGACTTTTTTGGCGATATCTGCAACCGCCAGAGTTGAGTCTTCCTGCAGCAGGCGCAGGATCTTGCGGTCGAGCCTGTCCATCGTATGACCTTTCCTTCGTGGTCGATGGCTACCGACCATAATTCTGTGTCCAGGAGACTTTTCTCCTGGCAGACACTGCATATTTGAGCGCGCTGTAGAAATTCAATCCCTCAGAGGGGAAATTGCGAAATTTTTTTCTGCGATCTAGGTGATGTGCGCTTTCACGTCGGCACGCAATTCAGGCAGCAGGTCGGATTCGAACCAGGGATTCTTCTTTAACCAAGCATTGTTGCGCCAGGACGGGTGCGGCAATGCGTATATCCGACGTCCGTCGGATTGATCGCGAATGCGCCTCCAGTCGGCCACCGTCCCGGTGAGAGTTTTCTGGCGTCGCTTACCGAGATGATAGGCCTGAGCATATTGGCCGATGACGAGCAGCAACTGGATTTGTGGCAACTCCTGCATGATCCGATCATGCCACTGCTCGCGGCATTCGCGTCGTGGCGGCAGGTCGCCGCCCTTGCTGTCCAGTCCGGGAAAGCAGAAGCCCATGGGAACAATTGCGATATTCTCCGGATCGTAGAAGGTCTCTCGGTCGACATTCATCCATGTCCGCAACCGGTCGCCAGACGGATCATTGAACGGAATTCCGGAGGCATGCACCCGGGTGCCCGGCGCCTGACCGCTGATCAGCACCCGTGCTGTCCGTGACAGCACGCAAACTGGCCGCGGCTCATGCGGCAAAGGCGTCCCGTATTTCGGTGTGTCCCTACAAATCCGGCAGGCTGCAATGCCCTCCTGCAGGGAAATGTCCGTCATGCGGAGGCACTTGGGCGGGACGACACGTCCTCATACCAACGCATCAGGTTCTGCAGGTGTAACGGGCGTTCGATCCGCGCTGGTTTGAGCATGTCGATCCCCATCATCGCCGTAATATCGGCGATGCTGTATCGGTCGCCTGCTATAAATTGTCGTGAGGCAAGCTCACCATCGAGAAATTCCATAGTATTCAAGGCCTTGGGTCTGTTTGCTTCACCAAACTCCTGAACCTGTGGAACCTCCCAGTCTTGCATCGCCGGGTGCGTGTGCCGGAAGGCATTGGCAACCGTCGCCAACAGGTGCAGTTCCATGCGGCGGTTCCACATCTCCACCACCGCCCTGTCGAGCGCATCGTGCCCCATGAGAGGAGGATCCGGATGCAGCGCCTCGAAATAGCGGCAAATGGCCACCGACTCGGTCAAAATCGTACCGTCATCCAACTCCAGAACCGGCAGGCGTTGAAATGGATTGAGCGAGGTGATTTCGTCGGACCGGTGTTCCAGTTCACCCATGTTGACCGGCTTCATAGGCACTTCGACGCCCTTCTCGGCCAAGAAGATGCGAACGCGACGCGGATTGGGCGCTCTCCCGCCATCGTAAAGCAACATCATCAACTCCTGAAATCATCGATCCTGGCAAAGTCCACAAATTGCCGGACATCCGTCTGAAATACCAGCAAATTCATGCTCTTTGGCAGCTTTGTCGGATCTCTGACAACCTAAATTCCCAGCGGCACCGGAAGGACCTTTTTAATCATTCGCGCATAATCTGCAGGACAGTAGCTACAGTTCAGTTCGGTTGTAAGTTTGTCCAAGGCCAGCGCAGACAAGAATATCGTCGACAAGTCGCGCAATTCCCGCAATGCAGCGATCGCGAGAACGCTGCGTGCGACGCGTGATCGTCTGCAGACGGATGGCGAACGCAACGTGCAGTACGACCGCGAGATGATGTCCATGTTCATCAGCTCGGCGATCCAGGGCGCGGCGGCGATGCCGGCTCTTGTGCTGTTGACGGCCGGATTTAGCATCCTTTTCTTCAACAGTCCCAATGTCTTCGCCTGGACAATGGCCGGGCTTGCCGCCTATGCGCTCATGGCCTTTATGGCCAAACGCGCAGACCGCCAGAAGATCACGTTCGAAAGCGCAAAACGCTGGGAGCGGAACTTTATCGTCGCCCACGGGATCGCCGGGCTGTCCTGGGCAGTGTTTGCCTACCAGCAGTGCCCGACCTGCAATGGTGAGGAATTCGCCTTCTTCAAGGGGATTGTCCTTCTGATCGCCATCGCGGTGACAGCGATGTCGAGTTTCTCGCTGCGCCGGCTACCGCTGATGATCTTCACAACACCGATCATCGTGGCCGGCCTTGTCGGTTCACCGCCGAGCAATCCGATCCAGATGGTGATGGTGGCGATGCTGATCGCTACCTTCACGTTCTTTCTGTTCGTCTCAAGCCGGCTCTACAAGGCCAACCTGGTCATGCTGTCGATCCAGGCCGAGAAAGACTGGTTGATCGCCGAGCTGGAAATCGCCAAATCCACCTCCGACGAGGCGCGGCGCCGCGCTGAGGAGGCCAACCTGGCGAAGTCTCGGTTCCTGGCGTCCATGAGCCACGAGCTGCGAACGCCGCTCAACGCCATACTGGGTTTTTCTGAGGTCATCAAAAACGAGGTCCTGGGGCCACTCGGCAACGAGACCTACCAGGAATACATCTCCGATATTCACCGCTCAGGTGGTCATCTTCTGCATCTGATCAACGAGATCCTGGACCTGTCGCGCATCGAGGCCGGTCGCTACGAACTCAATGAAGAATCAATCAGCATTCAGGACATTGCCGAAGATTGCATCGGCATGGTCGAGATGAAGGCGACAAACAAGGATATCACCATCAAGGAACAGTTCGAGCGCGCCCTGCCGCGCGTCTGGGCCGATGAACGCTCGATCCGGCAAGTGGTACTCAACTTGCTATCGAACGCCGTGAAGTTCACTCCGCAGGGCGGCGAGATCGTGCTCAAGATCGGGTGGACGGCTGGCGGCGGGCAATATGTTTCGGTCAAGGACAATGGCCCCGGTATCCCGGAAGACGAAATTCCGGTGGTGCTCTCCGCATTCGGGCAAGGTTCAATCGCCATCAAAAGCGCCGAACAGGGCACCGGTCTAGGTCTGCCCATTGTTCAAGCCATACTCGCTGAGCATGGTGGCGAGTTCACTTTGAAATCGAGGCTGCGCGAGGGAACGGAAGCCACCGCCATCCTGCCGCGCAATCGGGTCCTCGTCGATGCCCCAAGCATTGAAATGCCTGACCCGGATCGCAATCGTCGCCGCTCCTTTGCCTGACACTCTCGCCTTGGCTGATCGCCCCCCGTTCGCTTGACAAGTCGCGGCGGGACTGTGAAACACCGCCGGCATTCTGGGACAAGCGGGAATTCTATCTTTGTCGGTACCTCTCAACGAGTTGCTGTGGTTCGTGTCGGTGCTCGCCATTGCAAGTGCCCTGGCCGGCTTATTGGCGGGCATGTTCGGCATTGGCGGCGGCGCGATCATCGTGCCGGTGCTCTATCAGGCGTTCACGCTTCTCGACACTCCCGATTCCGTTCGCATGCACCTTTCCGTCGGCACATCGCTGGCGGTGATCGTTCCGACGTCAATCTCGTCCTTTCGAGCGCATTACAAGCGCAAGGCACCGGATGTCTCTCTGCTTCGAAGCTGGATAATTGCCGTGCCTCTGGGCGTCGTCCTGGCATCGATTCTGGTCGCTGACACATCAAGCGCTTTCCTGCGCATCATTTTCGCCGTTATCGCTGCGGTAGTTGGGCTGAAGATGATCTTCAATCGCGACACGTGGCGACTGGGCAACGACCTGCCGAAGAACCCGTTTCGGTTGGCCGCCGGCTTGCTGATCGGCTTCCTGAGCGCGCTGATCGGCATCGGTGGCGGTATTCTCAACAACACCTTCATGACACTCTACGGACGACCGGTTCACCAGGCCGTCGCCACTTCCTCCGGAGTGGGCATCCTGATCTCCGTACCCGGCCTTCTTGGCTTCATCTGGGCCGGCTGGGGCAATCCGGAATTGCCGATCTATTCGACCGGCTACGTCAACTGGATCGCCGTCGCACTGACGATCCCCTTGACCCTGGTCATGGCGCCAATTGGTGCCAGCCTTGCCCATCGGCTCAAGCGGCGTCAGCTTGAGACGGCCTTCGGACTGTTTCTGCTCGTGGTGGCAGCACGCTTTGCCTGGAGCCTGGTCTAGCCCGCATTCCTCCCACTCTCTGTGGTCTGCGCCGGCTCAAGCGCGCGACAGAGTAGAAGAAGTGCGCAGAGCGTACCGGGCGTACGGTCAAGCGCTTCGACGCACGCTGTCGCGCACTTCAGCCGGCCCGTAGGGTTGCCTGTCGGCGGACATCTACGGTCCCATGCGCCTCAACCGTATGGCCCGATACGCTTTTCGTCGCCTGGAACCGTATCTGCCTCGCCGAAAGGCAACGCAGACCACAGAGAGTGTGAGAAATGCGGGCTAATCCCGCAGGATCAGCTGGTCTCCGGTCATCTGAAGCGAGGACAGCGAGCCAAGATAGCTCATGCCGAGCAGGCTTTCCGACAGTTTTCCCCGTTCCAGCACGCCGGCCCGCACATTCTGTCTGGTGATGCCGCCAACGGATACATTCGACAGCGTAACGGGCGCCGCCATGGCAACGCCATTGGCCGTTCGTACCGGCTGCACAAAGCGCAGGCTATCGACGTCAACGCCGATGCTCTCGGCGTCGCGATAGGATAAAGCAATGGTGCTAGCGCCGGTGTCGACCATCATGTTGAGCCGCCGGCCATCAATTTCCACGCGCGCCTGAAAATGGCCGCCCATTCCCTTTGTCAGAACGGCTTCTCGCACGCCGTCCTCCGACACGCGGCTGACAGCAGTGCCTGGCAAAAGGCCACCGGCCAGACGCATGCCCACATCGCGCAACTCGAACCGATAGACATAGACGGTGCTGAGCACCAGCAGCGCCATCAGCCAGATAACCGCGTTCCGCGCCATTTCACCAAGCCTTTGCCCCGATCCAATCACTGCGGCTGCGACGACCGCGCCCCAGATGCCCAGGTAAAGCGTGCTGGCAAAAGCATCGTTCGGCAGCCCCAGAGTTTCGCCGGTCCGGTGGTTGATCAGAAGCAGAAGAAGCCCGACACCAATCGCACCGAAAATCAGCCAAAGCATTCTGTTCACGGCTGTTCCTCCGCGCGTTCGCGCGCCATTCTGCGTCGACGAGTCTCGCGCCTTGGTTTGCGTTCCAGCGTCTCCAGACGGTCGGCAAGCACGCCCATGACGGATTGCCGTTCGGCCGGCGTATAACGCAGCCAATTGGCAATCTCGTTACCGGTGCGTCCGCAACCGAAACAATAGCCGGTCTTGCGGTCAATCGAGCACACCAGGATGCAGGGTGATTCAACTTTGCTCATCGGCGTCCAACGGTTTCACTTCCCAGCATATTGTGGCGTCAGAGCCAAAGAGCAAGACCCAACAACGCTGCGATTTCGCAAATCTGCTGGCAGGCGCCGATCGTATCGCCCGTATGTCCCCCGATCCGCGCATTGGCAACACGAGTAAAGGCAACACAGGCTGCAGCGGTCAAAAGCAGCGAGAATGCAGCCCCGCCAGCACCGCCAGCCGGTGCTACGAGGATAGACGCCAGAACCGCACCACTGGCAACTGCGACGATTGCCGTCATGCCATCGGGCTGTCCGGCGGCCACTGCAACCCCATCGACCCTGGCGGAGGGCAGCACGCGCCAGTGCCACACCATGGCAGCCCGACTGAGCGCCGCGACACCGACAACCGCCATGGCCGCGGCCCAAGGCGGCACACTCGTCGCGATCGCCGCAACGCCGGCCGTACGCAACAGGACCGTCATGGCAAGGCTCAGGCCGCCATAGGCGCCGATGGTGCTGTCCTTCATGATTTCGAGTGAACGCTCGCGGTTCGATGCTCCACCGAAGCCATCGGCGCAATCTGCAAGCCCGTCCTCATGCAACCCGCCGGTAACCAGCAGGCTGCAGGCCAGATACAATCCGGCCGCAAACAGGGGATCCAACCCGGCTTCCAGCAGCACCAGCAGCAGCATAGCCGCAGGAAGCGCGATGACGACCCCGGCAAGCGCATAGACACGCGCCGATTGCGACACGGGAATCGGATCTTCGGGAAAGTAACTGTCAGGGACCGGCAACCTGCTGAGGAAGGCCACGGCGCGGCCGGTTTCGGCTATGAAGCCTCGCATGCTGTTCTCCGGGCGGCGCGGCAGGACGGTTCGATGACAGCGACGAAATTCGTTTGCATTTATATCCATATAGCCTAGACCGGCAACAACCGCTATCGACGTAACCGAGGTAAAATCCATGGCTGTTTCGGGCCTTCCCTTCGACGACTTTCGCGACCTGTTGACCAATATGCCCGGCCCGGACGAGGCGGCCATTCAGGCCGTGCGCGACCGCGATCCACAGCTCACCAAACCGCCGGGAGCACTGGGTCGCCTTGAGGAAATTGCCGAGTGGCTGGCCGCCTGGTCGGGTCGCGCACCTGCTGTCACCCGTCCGTTGGTCGCCGTGTTTGCCGGCAACCATGGCGTGACTCGGCAAGGCGTATCGCCCTTTCCCTCGGAAGTGACGGCGCAGATGGTTGCCAATTTTGCTGCCGGCGGCGCCGCCATCAACCAGATATGCATTGCCCACGACCTGGGTCTCAAGGTTTTCGACCTGGCGCTTGAGATGCCGACGGGAGACATCACCTGCGAACCCGCACTGGATGAACGTGCCTGTGCTGCAACGATGGCCTTTGGCATGGAGTCGATCGCCGGCGGGACAGACCTGCTGTGCGTCGGTGAGATGGGCATCGGAAACACGACCATCGCCGCAGCCATTTGCCACGGCCTGTTTGGCGGCAGAGCGGAGGATTGGGTCGGACCCGGAACCGGAGCTCAGGGCGAAGGGTTGAAACGCAAGATCGAGGCAGTCGAAACGGCCGTCGCCTTTCATCGCTCTCATCTTGACGATCCGCTGGAGGTGCTGCGCCGCCTCGGCGGCCGCGAACTGGCTGCGATGGCGGGTGCCATATTGGCGGCCCGCATGGAACGCATTCCGGTGATCCTCGACGGCTATGTCGTCACCGCGGCCGCCTCCGTGCTGCACGCTGCCAGCCCGACCGCGCTCGACCATTGCATGATCGGCCATGTTTCGGCGGAGCCCGGCCACATCAGGGTCATTGAGAAACTAGGCAAGAAGCCGCTTCTCTCGCTCGGGATGCGGCTGGGTGAAGCAACCGGTGCTGCTCTCGCTGCAGGCATCGTCAAGGCCGCAGCGCAGTGCCACACCGGAATGGCAACCTTCGATCAGGCTGGCGTCAGCGACAAGGACTAGGTCGGTCGTGGATCAGCGGCAGTATCGATAGCCACGCTTGCGCTGGGCCACATCGAAGTGAAAATGATTGTCGTGGAATGCATCGCTTCCGGGTCCCAGAACGGTGGTGAAGTAGGTACATCCGGAGTCGCGCAACGCTTTCAGGAATTTCCGGCGTCGGTTTTCGTTCTTCGCCGGATAACCGACCTCGATCGTCGTGCCATCGGCCAACCTGAAGCGCCCAAGGTCGATGGCGTTGCCGAGTGAATGTTCGGAGAGTTTGGCACCCTTTTGTGAGTTTCGTGTGCGGCACACATAGGAAGCAAACTGATCAATGCCGACCAGTCTTGATCCATAGATACGTTTGGCAGCCGGCGCCGCCGTTTCACTGGTCCACAAGGCCAGTTGTTCTGCCGTCCGACAATTGATCATCGCTTTACCGGACAATTTGATTCCACCCGGAAGTCCGCGGACTTCAATTGGATAGCGCACTCCGCATGCACCTTTGCCGACAATCCTATTGGCGGGTTTGAAACTCACGCCCAATAGCTCCAACCGCTGGCGACAGAGGCGCTCCTCCTTGGGCAAACCCGACACCTTCGGTTGCTCGGTCCGAAACCGAACCACGTCGAATGCAGAGGGTCGCGGCATCGGAACCGGCACGAAGGATGAAACGGTTGATTGCGTGATCTGCGGACGTGGAGTGGGTACAGGAATCCTGTCGGCACCTGAGGCCGTGCCCGGAATCGCACCGAGCAACAGGAGTAAAACGAGATACGGCGCGCCCCATCGCATACCCAGCGATAGCACAGTCTGCCACCAAATGGGAGACAGCCGAGACAGGACTAGCCGACGACGCGTGAAATCCAACGATTGAGCGGCGCAAGCGCCGTCAGGATCTCGCCAAGATAATCGTGAGCGTCCGGCCCGAACAACCGTTTGTCATGACCGGTGCCGTTGTCCGCCATGGCGACGATGCCTTTGCGACGCAACAGATCAGCCGCCGGACTGTCGGCATCGAAACCGCGCGGTACTTTCTTCAGGGCCGGCTCGCCCAAACCACACCCCACGGTCGACGCGGACTCCAGGGCCTTCTCGAGTTCCGCCCTGTCCTTCTTGGTCTGCACAGCCTCGCGGTACCGTTCCAGTCCAGCACCCTCAAAAGCCCAATGCCCAGCGCCGAAACCGAAATGATCGTGAGCAAGGACAAGATGCGTACCGGCCGATCTGTTGGGATGGTCACCTGTCCAGAACACAATGTGAATGCTGGCATTGTAGGGAGACTTGTCTTTTGAAAATCGCGTGTCGCGATTGATCCGGCGTAGAGATTTGTTGACCTTGGCAACCGCATGATGGGGCGGATCAAGGCCTTCGGCCACGGGCCCCATGGAGTCGATGAGGTCAAGCGCCGGCTTCAGGAAATAGGCCTCATAGTCGGCGCGGTTCTCCTCGAACCACTCCTTGTTGTTGTTGGCTTTGAGCGCCTTCAGGTAGGAAACGGATTTTTTCGGAAATCCCTGAAACATCAAACGGCTCCTATTTTGGCGGCAATCCGCCGACGAACGTTGCGGTGAAATCCAGCCACTTATCGAGCCCTGTTTCTACAGCCTCATCGGCGCCAACCCAGATCAACCCGCCCATCTTGCGGCCGGTGAAATCCATCGGGCGTGCACCAGGTTTTTTCAGCGCTTCTTCCTCGAGGTCCTTGCCGACCCGGAACATGAAACTGTCATGATTGGCCACGCCGGCAAACATGTTGCCGTTGAGCAGGAAACAGACTCCGCCAAACATGTTCTTTTCGGTGATCCCGGGTCGGTCAGCCAGGGCTTCACGCATGAGTTCGGCCAGATGTGGATCGTGGGCCATGACGCCCTCCTTTTTCAGCAATCGACTCAGGCAAGCACGCCGGATGCCCGGCCGAGAAGGTAGATGGCGAACGCGCTCATCAGCAACGTCGTCAGTCCGGCACCAAAAAGGCGTGTGAATTGTCCGCTATATCCGAGCATATTGGCGGCGTGCGACAATCGCGAAACGACCATGACGCAACCTGCAATCACGAGCAGCCAGCTTGGCGCACCGGCGCTCTCGCTGACGCCCATGGCAATCAGCAAAATCGGGACATACTCGATGAAGTTGCCATGGGCGCGAATGGCCTTGAGCATGGCGGGATTGCCATCGTCACCAAGGGCAATGTCGAGTTTGGCGCGATAAGTACTTGTGGTGATCGAGAGCCCGACCTGCACCAGCAGCAGGATCCCTGTAAATGTCATAGTAATGGGCAGCATAGTGTTGTCCTCAGCCAGCCGTGGGCGGGTGCCGACGCGCCAATTCCGCGTCGGCATCCATTCAGCCCTGTTGGCTTTCGTAGGTGATGATGGCGATCGAGGCGCCATGCGGGTCCTTGATGGTCGCCATGCGGCCAACGCCGGGGAAATCGGCTGGTTCGCTGACACCCTCTGCGCCGTTGTCCAGCGCCGATTTGAAGCGTGCATCCACATCATCCACGGTGATGTAGATCAACCACTGTCCATCCGGAACAGGCTGCGGCATGAAACCGCCAATCGGATTTTCTCCGACAACAATCCCGGCATAGGCGGAGCCGTTCTGCATCGGCATGTCGTTCACGGTCCAGCCCAGAACATTTTCATAGAACTTGCGTGCGGCGGCCGGGTCGCTGCCGCTGTGCTGGATCCAGCTCGCTGCGCCATGTGTCTGCATTGGATTGGTCATTTCGTCCTCCTTTTTGAGTGTCTATGCACCAAGGACGAACAACCGATCCGGATTCCGACACCACCCCCCAAAAAAAATCAAGAAAAATCGCAGCGAGCAATCTTCTTGCGAATATGGCTCGCTTCCTGACCGGTTGGATTCATCGACAGCGCCTGCCGATAGGCCTCGGCAGCTTCTTCCGGTTTCCCGGCTTCGAGCAGCAAGGAACCCCGCGTTGTGTGGAAATAGAGATAACCTGCAAGGCTGTCAGCAAGACCGTCCAGATGATCCAGCGCCAGATCCGCATCATGGACTTTCGAAACGGCGACAGCGCGGTTCAGCGACACGACCGGAGATGGCTGCACATGCTCAAGAGCACCATACAGCTTTTCGATCTCCGTCCAGTTTGTATCGGCTGGGTGTGTCGCCCGGCAATGGGTTGCCGCGATTGCCGCCTGAATCTGATATGGACCCGCGCGACCATGGCGCAACGCTTTTTGCAGCAGCACCTCGCCTTCGGCAATCTCGTTTTGCCGCCATAGTTTGCGGTTCTGTTCATCCAGAGGCACAAGACCCCCGTCTTCCGCCAGTCGGGCTCGCCGACGCGAATGTTGAAAAAGGCAAAGTGCCAGAAGTCCCATGACCTCCGCCTGAGCCGGAAAAAGGGTGAGTACAAGACGCAGAAGACGGATCGCTTCCTCACACAGCTCCTCACGAATGTGAATGTCGCCACCGCTTGCGGCATATCCCTCGTTGAAAAGCAGGTAGATCATGACGCAGACGGCGTCGAGGCGGGCGGCCCGCTCCTGCAGGCTCGGCGTTTCAAGATGCTCGGCCGTCGCCGACGCCTTTTTCTTGGCCCGCGTGATGCGTTGTTCCATCGCCTTCGGTCGCACAACAAACGCACGCGCGATCTTTTCCACGGAAAAGCCAGCGATGGTTTTCAGCGCTAATGCCAGTTGGTCCTGCAGCGACAGGTCCGGATGACAGCACATGAACATCAGGCGCAGAACGTCATCACGCAGCTCCGACATATCGAGTTGCTCGACCAGGTCGAGTTCAACATCGTCAGGCGTTCCCTCATGCTCTTCGATGCGGTCGTCGAACACCAGCCGCCGGTCCTTGCGCATTCGATCGATCCAGGCATTGCGCCCGGTCATCAACAGCCAGCCGGTGGGATCGCGCGGCAAGCCCTGGTCGGGCCACTTCACCAGTGCCCGAACACAGGCTTCCTGAAAGGCTTCTTCCGCACTCTCCAGGCTGCGGGACTGCCGAGTAAGTGCTGCCACCACCTTTGGGCGGGCCATCGACAAATGCACCGCAATACTAGCCTGCATCCCACACCCTCCAAGCGGGTGGTGCTGCGATTTCCGGTGCCTTAACGCGCGAACGGGCTGACTCGGATCGCAACACGTGGTGGTGCCAAATCCCAACGCCCTCGCCGCTCAAAGCACCACTCCTATTCCGCAGCCTCGGAATCCGCCAAAGAACCGCCACCCCAATCGATCGGGCGCACCTCATAGGAAGCCATGCCCTGCGGCAGCTTTTTGGCCTGTTCAATGGCATCATCGATGCTTTCACAATCGAGAATATAGAGACCCAGCAACTGCTCCTTCGTCTCGGCAAACGGTCCGTCAAGCACCAGAACATTGTCACCCGGTTTGCGAATCGTCATGGCAGCGGAAGTATCCATCAGCTTGGCTACGGCGCCCAACGTTCCCTTTTCTCCATGCTCCTGCTGCAAAGCCCGATGACGGTCCATTGCCGCTTCCTGCTGTTCTTCCGGCAAGCGCTCGAAAAAACCTTCGGATGCATAAATCAAGATCGCGTACTGCATTTCCTGCTCCTTTCGGTAAGCGGACCTGGTTTTGTCCCCTCGGCAAGGACGTCCGGAAAGCTCGAAATCCGACACAATTGGCAAGTTTTCACAAAATCTATGCCCTTTACCATCAATAAAGCCGCTTTCTGGAGCCAGAAACTGGTCGTGCGGCTTGAAATCACGACTCGGGGAAACTTTATCAGTCAGGGATAGAGATTCTGTGAAAGCCATTCCAAATTCAGCCATCGGCGATAGTTGGAAGTGGACAAGACGCACAACCTCCGGCCGTACGCGGCCGACCCCGAAACCCCATCTGGGAGGCAGAAACATGAAACAGATTATCCTGGCCTTGTGCATCTCCGCCATAGCATTGCCGGCAGCGGCAATCCAACGCTACAATATCCAGACCATGAACTGCTCTGCAGTCCAACAGGTCGTGAAGCGGGACGGCGCTGCGATATTGCGCTGGAAATCCGCCAGAAATCCGACCCTGCCGCTCTACGATCGTTATGTGCGAAACCGGCTTTTCTGCGATGCGACCGAATATGCCCAACGGTCCTACGTGCCGACACGCGATCGCAAGTCTTGTCTCGTTTACAAATGCGCTGATCGTGACCAGAACTTCCTGTTCGACGATTGATGACAGGCACAGCGTTCAACTGAGGCTTGAACGCTGTGCCTCCAAATCGAAGAGTCTCGCGTGACAGCTTTGGCCACGGTATAGCTGTGGCCAAAGACGGACAGCGGAGGCTTGACATGACCGGAAGTGAACCGGGCGAACCCTGCGGCAGCCTGACATTGCGGACCCTGGCGATGCCAGGCGATGCCAATGCGGCCGGCGACATCTTCGGCGGCTGGGTTATGGCCCAGATGGACCTTGCCTGCGGCATCCGAGCCGCCGAGCACGCCGGCGGGCGGGTTGTAACGGCGGCGGTTCATGAAATGGTTTTCGAAAAACCGGTCAAGGTTGGCGATACGCTGTGCGTGTACACGGATATCGACCAAACCGGCCGCAGCTCGATCATTCTAAATGTCGAAGCCTGGGCGCAACGCTATCTCAAGCCGCATCGGGAGAAGGTCATCGTCGGCCGTTTCGTCATGGTAGCACTTGACGAAAACGGACAACCGAAACCGATCATCAATGAATAGTTGTTTGCTCAAGCGGGTTTGAGGGCCGGTTTTGGCTTGCCGAAGAAAATCGCCAAAAAGGCCATCAGGAAGGTGGCAAGCGCCACCTTCTCCGCAATTTGTGTAATCGTCAGGATTTGCATTTGTGCCTCGAGCAAATCGACGACATACGCCATCTGCGTGTCGTAACCCACATTTCCTCCGAGATCATCCAGGTATTGGTTCATCGCTGGATTTGAGGCAGAAAGATCGCCGACGTACCGGCTCCAGTTTGACAACTGCCCCTGATAGAGAAGCGTACCGACCGCCGTTGTTCCGAACGAAAACCCCAGGGTCTTGACCAGATTGAACAATCCGGCGCCCTCATCCCGTTGGCTTGGTTCCAGGTATGTAAATGCCCGGGCGGCCAGTTGCGGGAAAACGATCATCATGCCGAATTCGATGAACACGCCTGCCGGAACCGCCTGCCACATACTGATGTTTTCATCCAGTCGGCTGAACAGGTACCAGCCGATCGAATAGAGTAAGCAGCCGAGAAAGAACATGGCGCGCATGGACATGAAAGCCTGCAGGCGACTTGAGACGAAGCTGCCGATAACCCCACCGATACCGTAAATACCGATCACGATGCCGGCGGTTGACGCCTCCCACCCCAGTCCGTCGACGAACAGGCGTGGTCCAAGGATCATCAGGGCCAGAAATCCACTGCCGAACACGCCAATGACAACACAACACAGACTGAAGTTGAGGTCGCCGAACAAACGGACATCGATGATATGGCGTTCGCCAAGGTAGAGACCCCGAAAAACTACGACAAGGCCGGTAACGAATGTCGCCAGAAACAACAGTACGATCGTCCTGGAGCCCAGCCAATCCAGCGTATCGCCCTGATTGAGAGCAATCTGCAAGCTCGCCAGGCAGACGGAGAGAAACCCGAGGCCAAGCCAGTCTGTTCGCACATTGAGGTGCGGTGTCTTGCGCACAAAGGATATCAGAAGGACGACCGCAATCGCACCGACCGGAATATTCACCCAGAAATTCCAACGCCAATCGAGATCCTGCGCGAGGTAGCCGCCGAGCAACGGACCGATCGCCGGCCCACCCATCACACCGACAACCCAGAAAGACAGGATCTTGGCCCGCTCATCCTCCTCTACGGCATCAATGAGCATGGCCTGAGAAAGCGGGATCAGAGGGCCGGAAAACAGTCCCTGGACAAACCGGAAGAACACGATCATGTCGAGATCCTGCGACAGGCCGCAGGCAACCGAAGACACTACGAAGCCGATGACTGCGGTCAACGCAAGAGCCTTGCGCCCAAGCAGCCGCGACAGGTGGCCGGTAATCCCGATGATGATCGCCTGTCCGACCGCAAACATCGTAACTACCCAGGTGATCTCGTCCGGCGTCGCATTCAGATTGCCTGCCATGTAAGGCAGAGCGACCGTAACGATGGTAAGATCGATGGATGCAAGCAGCGCGACGAACAAAGTCGTCACGATGATCATGTTGCGCTGAAACCCGGGTGGCAGCGGCTTGATGTGGACAGGTGGTTCCGGCGCTTCGTCAGCCATTGCTGGGCTCGGCCCTAGTTGGATTTTGCCGCGTCGCTGGTTGTGGCATCCGTGTTGACTTCGACGGATGCACTGGCCCCCAGCCTGTAGGGAAATGCCGTATCGAATGCCTCGAGCGAGATCCGCACCGGCATGCGCTGGGTCACTTTGACCCAGTTACCGGTCGTGTTTTGTGCCGGGAGCAGAGAAAATGATGCGGCCGAAGCGCTGCCCAGACTCTGCACGGTGCCGGTAAACTGCTTGTCGGAATACATGTCGACCGTCACCGTCACCGGCTGGCCGGGTTTGATGCGATCGATGCTCGTTTCCTTGAAATTCGCCTGTATCCACCATTCATCGGTTTCGACAAATGGAAACAGATCATCAGCGGATTCGACCACATCGCCGACACGCATGGCGAAATTCGTCACATAGCCTGCCGCAGGAGCTCGAACCACGGTCCACTCTTGATTGAGTTTGGCCAGCTCCACCGCCGACTTTGCCTTGTCCAACTGTGCTTTGATGGTCTCCGGCGTTCCGTATTCCTCTTGCGCCACCACCAGATCAGCCTTTTGGGCGGCCAGCTTTGCTTTCTCTTCGGCGAGTGTCTGATCCAGTTCGATCCCCTGCAGTTCCGAAACGACATTGTCGGTCACCAACGGTCGAGACCGATCCGCTTTCTGTTGCGCCAGTGCAACCACGGCCTCCTGAGCCGTTACCAGCGACTTCGCTGCATCAACCCGAGCCTTGCCGGCCTTGATGTCCTGCTGCACCAGCACGAGATTGGCCTGCGCAGCCTGCAATTCCGCGTCGTAGTATCGCTGATCGAGGGTAAACAGCGGGTCGTCCTTGGCAACCAGTTGATTGTCGACCACATGGATTTCAGCGACCTGCCCGTCGATCTGCGGCGAAACCCAGATATAGTTGGCCTGCAGGTACGCGTTGTCGGTAGCCGGATGATCTCGCTCAAAATTCCAATAGGCATAGATCGCGAACAGCAGAACTCCACCGATCGCAAAAGCAGCCACGACGATCAGGGCTTCGCGCAATCGGCTCGGCCGTTTTTTCTGAGTCCCGGACTGCTCCTTCGCTGCCGACGCATCGCTCATCGTGACCACTCCGTTCCCATCCCACGGCCGCGAGAATCCCGCACTACGGGCTGATTCCCGGCAAGGCTATTGTTACTGACCGGCCGGACAAAAGACAAACATCGCATTGTAAGATCGATGACACCCATCTTCAGCTTTCGGCCCATGACTTCATCCTCCTGACAACCTTGTGTCAGGAGGCCCTTGATTGAGCGTTAACCGCCCTTTCCATTTCACGGCTCAACCGCCATATTCGCCCCATGAGCTCCAAGACCGGAAATGATAAACCCAATGGCTTTGGCGAGGCACCGCAAAAGCCGCTGGAAGGTGAACCGCTGACCGGCCCCGTCGGCGAATGGGCCGAGGAAATCAGCCGCGAGGCCAAGAAGTCGGAAAAGCCGCGAGGCACCAAGGACCGCAAAGCAACGACCGGCAGAACCGCGCGCGGCACCTCGATCGGTGGCAGCACCGATCCGAAAACCCGTGCAGCAGCGGGTCTCAATCCTGTTGCCGGTCTGGATATCAGCCTCGAAGACGCCGAAGCGCTGGGTGTTAAAGGCACCGGCGACGGCCAGCCTGCAAAGGGTGGATCAAGCGCTGTAACCGCAACGGTTGAGGCCCTGTCAAAGCTGATCGAAGGCGGCAATCCGAATTTCAGCGACGGCAATGCCTGGGTGCCCCACCGACCCGCCCGACCGGAAAAGTCCGAGGGTGGCATCGAAATCCACATGAAGACGGAGTTCGAGCCCAACGGCGACCAGCCCACCGCGATCTCCGATCTCGTCTCAGGCCTGGAGGACGGAGACCGGACCCAGGTCCTGCTCGGCGTAACCGGATCGGGAAAGACCTTCACCATGGCCAAGGTCATCGAGGCGACACAACGCCCGGCGCTGATCCTGGCGCCCAACAAGACGCTTGCCGCACAGCTCTACGGCGAATTCAAGAGCTTCTTCCCTGACAACGCGGTCGAGTATTTCGTTTCCTACTACGACTATTACCAGCCGGAGGCCTATGTCCCCCGGTCGGACACCTATATCGAGAAGGAATCGTCGATCAACGAGCAAATCGACCGGATGCGCCATTCGGCAACGCGTGCGCTGATGGAACGGGACGATGCCATCATCGTTGCTTCGGTGTCGTGCATCTACGGTATCGGATCCGTGGAGACCTACACGGCGATGACCTTCCAGATGCAGGTCGGCGACGGCATTAACCAACGGCAGCTGCTGGCTGACCTTGTGGCACAGCAATATCGCCGCTCAGACGTCAATTTCGTCCGTGGCACATTCCGGGTGCGTGGCGACACCATCGAGATCTTCCCCGCCCACCTGGAAGACCGGGCCTGGCGGATCTCGCTGTTCGGTGACGAGATCGACGCGATAACAGAATTCGATCCACTGACGGGGCAGAAGACCGACCAGCTGAAGTCGGTGAAGATCTATGCCAACTCGCACTATGTCACGCCACGGCCGACCCTCAACCAGGCGATCAAGTCGATCCGCGAAGAGCTTGTTCATCGCCTCGCCGAGTTGGAGCGCGCCGGTCGGTTGCTGGAAGCGCAACGTCTGGAGCAACGCACGCGCTATGATCTCGAGATGCTGGAAGCGACCGGGTCCTGCCAGGGCATCGAAAACTATTCTCGCTACCTGACCGGCCGCGCTCCCGGCGAGCCGCCGCCGACGCTGTTCGAGTATATCCCCGACAACGCGTTGATCTTCATTGACGAGAGCCACGTGACGGTGCCGCAGATCGGTGGCATGTATCGCGGCGACTTCCGACGCAAGGCGACGCTTGCGGAATACGGCTTCCGCCTGCCGTCCTGCATGGACAATCGGCCGCTGCGTTTCGAGGAATGGGACGCCATGCGGCCGCAGTGTGTCGCAGTCTCCGCAACCCCCGGCAGTTGGGAGCTGGAACAGTCAGGCGGCGTATTCGCTGAACAGGTGATTCGACCGACCGGGCTGATCGATCCGCCTGTCGAAGTTCGTCCGGCCAAGAGCCAGGTCGATGACGTCCTGGGTGAAATCAGGGTCACCGCCGAACAAGGCTACCGCACGCTTGTTACGGTCCTGACCAAGCGTATGGCCGAGGACCTTACGGAGTATCTGCACGAGCAGGGCGTTCGTGTGCGCTACATGCATTCAGACATCGACACGCTGGAACGCATCGAGATTCTCCGTGACCTTCGGCTCGGCGCGTTCGACGTGTTGGTCGGCATCAACCTGTTGCGCGAGGGCCTCGACATTCCGGAATGCGGGTTCGTGGCCATCCTGGATGCCGACAAGGAGGGATTTCTGCGATCCGAAACATCGCTGGTTCAGACCATTGGACGGGCCGCTCGAAATGTCGACGGCCGGGTCATTCTCTATGCAGACAATGTGACTGGTTCGATGGAGAGGGCGATGGGCGAAACAAGCCGACGCCGCGACAAGCAGATGGCCTGGAATGCCGAAAGGGGCATCACGCCCGAGAGCGTCAAGGCCCGGATCGCCGATATTCTCGACAGCGTATACGAGAAGGACCATGTCCGTGCCGACATTTCCGGTTTCAAGGAAAGCGGCGCCATGGTGGGCGACAATCTGGCAACGCATCTCGAAGCCTTGGAAAAACAGATGCGCGACGCGGCCGCCGATCTCGATTTCGAAGAAGCCGCGCGGCTGCGTGACGAGATCAAGCGGCTACGCGACACTGAACTTGCCGTCATGAACGACCCCCTCGCCCGGCTCGAAAAGGACATGGAGGCCAGTCCCCGCGCCCGACGTGAGCTCAAGGGAAAACGAAAAGGCCCTCTCCCGCGCAGCGAACGTGACACGGGTTACTTCAAGAAGCCCAGTCTGGATGAAATGGGACCCGGCAGTGATGTCGCGAGGCCTGTCGGAACCGGTCGAAAACCGCAAAAGCCAGCCGAGGACGATGCTGGTCCCGTGCGCCGGGGCAAGATTGGCGCCGGTTCCTACGAGGACCCCGGCGAACAACGCCGCCGGTCCGACAAGCGCCGCAAGAGCGGCCGCCCCGGACGTTAAGGATTCGTCCGCGGCGATCCGCAAAATTCGTGAAAGGTGATTCGGCCACATCGACAACATCGGTGTCGGATCCGTACATCAACCTTCACACGATGTGTTTGCCGGTCTTCGTTTTTGATGACTTATCCAACGTGTTCAATTTATTAAACTAACATATATTGTTTGTAATATTTACATTAGTTTATCGCGCAATCACAGATTTCAAATAATAAACGCACAAAAGCCTGATTCACGCCGCCTTCTACATGAAATATTCGAGGACGGGCGTTAGTTCCAACGAAACCGATGCCTGAGAGCAAATGCGGCGATCCAACAGGAGGTGGTTCCATGAAAAGACTGCTCATCTGTTTATCGACTTTAGTGCTGCTGGGCTTGGCTGCTTGCACCGACAACGCGACCGAGGGCGATGCGGGCCAGGCTGCCCAGCAGGAAAAGGTGCCGGGTGCCACAACCCAGTCCGGCACCGATGAGAGCGGAGCGACGGCACAGGCCAGCGACTGATCCGTTCTGATCCGGCGGGCCGGCGCCTATAACGCCGACCCGCCGGCGGCCAAAATTTTGAACCACTTTTGCCGTTCGCCGCGACTCTGATAATTGGACGGGGATGGCACGGTCGAAACTTCGCGAAACGGACCTCTATTCCCCGGTCAAGTCTCTGCTTGAGGGGCAAGGCTACATCGTGAAAAGCGAAATCGGCGCTGCCGACATCGTCGCGGTACGCGACGATGAGGATCCGGTCATCGTCGAACTGAAAACCGGCTTCTCCCTGACTCTCTTTCACCAGTGTGTGGCGCGGCAGGCGCTGACCGATGCTGTTTACCTGGCGGTTCCGCGCGGTACCAGCCGACCATTTCTCAAGTCACTGAATGAAAACCGGAAGCTGTGCCGCCGCCTCGGCCTGGGCCTGATGACCGTTCGACTGAAGGACGGCCTGGTCGAGGTCCATCTCGATCCGGCGCCCTACAAGCCGCGCCAGTCGAAGCCGCGAAAGGCGCGGCTGCTGCGTGAGTTTGCCAGGCGGGTCGGCGACCCCAACAGTGGTGGATCCACCCGTCGCGGCCTGATGACGGCCTATCGCCAGGATGCGCTGCGTTGTGTTGCCGTGCTGGTCGACCAGGGCCCAACCAAGGCGTCTTCGGTTGCAAAGGCGGCTGGAACCGACAAGGCAAGACGCATCATGGCCGACGATCACTATGGATGGTTTGAGCGGGTGCAAACAGGCATTTATGGGCTGACCCCGAAAGGCAACGAAGCGGTTGCCACCTATGCCGAAGAACTCGCCAGGATCCGCGGAAATTCGGCGGACTGTCGACCGGACTAAGCGCCGGCCGACGCTATGGTCTAAAGCGCTTCGATAACCGGCGAGTAACGTTGCTTGGCGTCACTAAGAACCGGAGTGCCGTGCGCCGGAAGGACGTGTCTGAATTCCAGGTCCAGCAGTCGCTTGACTTCGTCCGGGTCGGGTTTCGCGTACCTGAGCCAGCCTGGCCCGACATTGTTCGGCTTGATGAAGCCAAACAGCCGCATCATGATTTTTGCCGGAAGGCTGAAGAACCGGTCGGTCGTCGCCCAATTCTGCAGGGAGTCGCCCGCAACGACAACGCCGCCCTCTTGCTCCAGCAGCAGAACCCCTTCGCCTGTCTGCGCTGTTTCGAACAGGAACAGCCGGGCATTGTCGATCGGCAGGCTCGTGTTAGGCCCGACAATCACGTCAGGCGTGAAGTAAGGCTCAGGTCCGGTACCGAAGCCAGTCAGATAGGGAGCATCAACCGACCACACCTTCGCTCCGTAACGATCCTTGTAAAACGGATCATCCATGCCATGGAAGCCGGCCAGCCTGATGATGTTCTCTACCGTTCCAAGTCGCTCCAGAGCGGCAAGTCCTTCATCGTCGAGCCGAACCGTGTTGACCAGTGTCAAGCTTCCATTTTGGCGGACGACGGTCATGTTGCGGCTGAAACGCATCGGCAAACGGCCGCTCATGGCAACCGTGCCTGTTACGAAGTGGATCCCCGGGAAAAGTTCCTTGAGATTGCCGTGCTCAAGGGCTTCGGGAAACGGCCGGTTGTCGGTCATTTGCACCTCATTCGATCGGTCTTCGGTTGAATTAGTACCATACAACCAAACCGTGAATGAACTCTGGACTAGAGTATCCGTTCTGATCAAGTCAAAGTTGGCAGTTGATTCCACAGTCTGCCGTCTCTGACGAGTGCGTTTGCGATTGTGATGAGTTTTCTCATGATTGCGGTGATCGCGACCTTTGGCGGCTTCCCTGCTTCTATGAGTTGCCGATACTTGGCTTTGAGCACAGGATTGAAGCGGATGGCGACGAGGGCGGGCATATAGAGTGCCTGCCTGAGTTTTGCGCGCCCGCCTTGTATGAAGCTCTTGCCCTTCCATTTCCCGGACTGTCGGGTTGTTGGGGCCAAGCCAGCTAGGCTTGCTGCGCGGCGTTTGTCCATTGAGCCCAACTCAGGCATCTCGGCAAGCAAGGTGACGATGGTGATGTCGCCGAGGCCGGGAATGGAGGTCAGTACGCGGTGGCGGCTCCGCAATGTGGGATCAGCCTCAATGATCTCTCTGCATTGGCTGTCGATGGCCTTGATATGGAGCTCGATCTGTTTGAGCCTTTGCGTGGCCTGACGCCTTAGCAACGTTGCAGTGAGCACATGCAACCGGTTTTTGGTTGCTGTTCTGTCCTTGACCAGGGCACGGCGCGCCATGGTCAATTCTCCCAAGGTCACGAGGGCTTGGCTCCTTGCTTCGTGTGGTTTAGGCCGCAGCATCGCGCCATAGGCGGCCAGCATAGCGGCATCGATCTTATCGGTCTTGGCACGTGTGCCCCGGGCTTCGGCAAAACGGCGCGCCTGCCACGGGTTGACCTTGCATAGCGGTAGGCCAGTGTCCGACAGACTACGCTCCAGGACACGGTGATAGGCACCGGTAGCCTCGAAAACGATGCGGTCAACAGGTGTGGCGCCGATCCACCGGATCAGGGCGCAGATCCCGACCCTGTCGTTAGCGAAGCGATGATGTGTATGATCCGGCAGCCGACAAACGTCGAGCGTGTCTTTTGAAACATCGATGCCGATGGTAAGCTGTGTCATCTTTTCCGTGTCCTATGCTTGTCATTCGAGCTTTGCGGCTCAGGTATCCGTTCAGGCTGCATGGAAAAGACAGGGGTGATCGCACTCTAACTCGGCCCTTCAAACGGCCAGCCTATCACCGATCCGTCCCCTGCCGCCGCAGGCGAGTTTGCCCTCGTCGAGCGGCGGTCCATTTTCGCTCATGGACAAAGAAAATCATAAGACAAGCCTATCATGGTTAGATTGAAGCAATTCTGTTTGTGGTCGGCGAGGCGATCCGCGAGGAAGGAGCGCAGCGCGATGCCGGGGGCATCTCGCGAGCATCCTGACACTGCGGGCGTCCGCCGACCGCAAACCCGAAGGGCCGGGCGCATTTGCGCCAATTCCTTCGCTCAAAGCCTCGGCCGGGCCACCAGCCCGACCTGCGTTTTGAGCTCGACCTTGACGCAAATGCACCTCGGCAGAATGGTTCAATCTAACCATGATAGGCTCTAGATCCAGCGCGCGGTATCGGGCGTGACGACCGGCACCCACCCCGTTTGATTCCGCGCCTTTGTCCCGTTGATCTGAAACGAACCGAGCAACCGTTCCGCGATACCGCCCCGACCTGCCATTCTCAGCAACGATTGCATGGGGGCGGTCGGAAATGGGAACAGGCGGACCCGGCGGTCGCCAACATGTCGCAGGATTTCGCCCGTTGAAAGATCCTGCCCATCGGAAACCAGGAAGGTTTCGTTGCATGCTGCCGGGTGGTGCGCGCTGTGGCAGAGAAAATCGATCAGATTTTCGAGTGCGACGAGGCTCCTCTGATTGGCAACGGAAGAGAAAGGGAGCGGCACGCCCAGGTTGGCCAGCTTCGCCAGTTGGGCCAGGTTGCCTTTGACACCCGGTCCGTACACCAATGGAGGTCGAATGATCGTCACCGCCAGGCCGGTCTCCTTGGCAGTCTCCAACACCCCCTCTTCCGCCTCCCATTTGGAGACTGCGTAGGGCGAATGCGGGTTTGGCGGCGACATCTCATCGTAGGGTTTGCCGTGCGTCGAAACTCCATGAACTTGAGCCGTGCTCAGAAAAACGAAACGGGTCACACCGACGGTTGCGGCCTGGCGCGCCAGAGCGAACGTCCCATCCCGGTTGGCTGCCATTAAGCTTGCCAGATCCGACCGTTTGCCGGGCGTCTCCGCGGCGCAATGGAAGACCACATCCACGTTTCTCAGGGCATCCGTCCAATCGGTACTCGCGGAGAGTGTACCAATTCGCCTGTTATCGAGCCGGGGATTTTGCCAATTCAGACCGGCGCGCGAGGTGGCCACAACCCTCGCCGCCTCGTCCTCAAGCAGCTTTTCCACTAGCGCCTGACCGACGAACCCGGAGGCGCCGGTGACCAGGTATGTGACCATGTTCATTGCCGATCTGTTCAGGTAGGAGCCCTGTCTCAGATTTCGTTGTCTACCTCTGGACCACCACAGCGTCAAACACGCTTGCGAGCACTGGATGTCCCCAACAAACTGGGCTCAGACGGCCGGAACCGGAAAGCGCCAAGCAAAAACGAGATCAGGTAGATGGCTGCGACCGCTCCGTAGAAGCCGGAAGCTCCGATCGTATCGACGGCGCCGCCGGCCAACACGGGCGAGACGGCGGACGCCACCGCATAGACAGTGGCAAACGCGGCCGTCGCAGCTGTCAACGCAGAGCCGACGAAACGATCGCCGATAAGCGCCAGGCCGGCAGTGTAAAGCCCGAAATTGGCGCCGCCCCAGACCAGCAGCAATGCAGCGGTTGGCAGGCTGCCCCAATGCCCCCCGAAGATCAGGAGGGCGGCGCAGGCGAGTGATGAAAGGCAGCAACCGAGCACCGTGCGCCTGCGGCCGAAATGATCAAGGGCGTACCCAATGGGCGGTTGGCCAACCAGCAGACCGATATGGAAAACTGCCACGAACAGCGCGGCCGTCTCCGTGCTGAACGACTGGTCCAAAGCGATCACCGGAAGGAGACTGATGGCGACGGCATCGATCGCAGAGGCGACCAGGAGGAATCCGAAGGCAAACGGATATGCGGCTAACGCGGGCCCAATCTCCCCCATTCGCGTCGGTTCCACCCGCCGATCGACACGGGTCCGTATAGCACCGATCGGCAATAGCGCCAGCGCCGTAACTACGGCGCAACCAGCAAGTATGAGACCCGGCCAGTCGGAAAAACCGGCCACAACCGCTGGACCGGCCACGAAGCCGAACGCCACGGAAGCACTGTAGATACCCATGACACGGCCGCGGCGCTCGTCCGACGTGAAAACATTGAGGGCCGTTTCGGACACCACGAACAGCATGTTGGCTCCACAACCGAGAAAGAGCCGCGCCACGAACACGGTCCAGTAATCCTGGACAACAGCCAGAGCAACCAGCGAGAGGGCCATAATGGCCACGCCAAGCAGGGCAAGAATGCCCGGGCCAAACCGTCGACCATAAAGGGAAACCAGCAGCACACCGGCAACGAGCCCTATGCCGGTGGCGGCGGCGCTGATCCCGTTCCAGACTCCCGAGACCTGTTCGGACAGGACGATTCCGATCAGCGGATAGGTGGTGCCCATCGCCAACCCGTAAATCGCCACACCGGCGATTAGCGCCAGTATGACACCGGTTGTTGTTTCACTCCGTCGTTCCATGAACGCCTGCTTTCCGACATTCCGATTCAGACCAGGTGCGCCCGTACGTTGACGCCTAACATGTACCGGACGTTGAATCGCCCATCGAACGTGCTTATGTTGAGGGCATGCGAAACGTCGCTCATTTTCACGACTAACTCCATCTTTCTTCTTCCGTCTCGCCCCGGTCAACGGAACGGGTGCGTCTAATTGCACTCGCCGTTCGCCGGGTCCGCAGCCACGTCGGCTGCGGATACCTCATGGTGCAAAGGACGGAAGAATGATGTCGCACAAGAACCGGAGCGGAAACCAATCTGCACAGCAGCAACGATCGCCGGAAGAAAAACGACGCGACCGCTTCGCCAGGGAAATGGCCCGCTCGGCTTTCGGCCGCTTCTACTGGGACCACAAACGGCAAGCCGAACTGAAATCGGCGCTGGGACGCAAGCCGAAACAGAAACAGAAGTGAAAGGGGAGCGCCCGGCTTTGGTCCGGGCGCTCCCATCGTACATTTGACTCGCGCCTGCCAGCGCGTCTACGGTTCGCTCGGCCGTACTGGAGGCCTTCGGTCCGCGAAAAGGGTTGAACCCGCCATATCACAATCTGTTCGATCACCTTTTTCTGCCCGTGGACGCGGACACCGGGCACGAACGGAAGAAGGTGTTCCATGAGCAAGACACTCCCTGAAAACGCGAATCTCGAATGGCTGAGGAAGACCGCCAAGCAGCAGCTGCGCGACTGGCACAGCGATGGCCGTCAAGCCAAACTGGCCGATGTCCAATTGCATCTGGCTCGGGACTACGGATTTCCGAGTTGGCGGGCCCTCAAGGCCGAGATCGATCGAAGCACCGATGGCGGCACTCAATCAGTCGACGACGAATCCGTTGCGAGCTTCCTGCGGAAGGTTGGTGGCGGACACATGTCGGAAGTCCGCCAAAGGCTTGAGGCCGATCTCGACCTGGTAAACGCGATCGGTCCACACCCCTATTGGGGAGGCCGGCTGCAGGCCCTGCACCTGTCCATCGATACCAAACGTAGAGACATGTTTGACCTCTTACTGGTGTCGGGTGCTGATATCGACGGCGACAACAGGTACTACGAGTTCTGGTCACCGCTCATGTTGACCGTTGTGCGCGAGCAGCCTGACATGGGAGCGACCCTGATCGATCGCGGCGCTCGAATTGGCCTTCTCGAGGCCCTGCTGCTCGCCGACGACGACCGGGTCGAGACACTGCTTGCCGGCGGCTTGTCAGCTGTCCCGGAAGAGCGCCCGAGCGGCTCGATCCTTGGATTGGCGAGAACCACGAAGGCCATCGACCTGCTGCTTGAGACAGGCATGTCTCCCGAAGGCGCTGATCAATGGGGCTCTACGGCGATCGAGACCCTCAGCCGGCTGGGCCCCAGGGGTCGGCCGTTGGTTCTGCAGATGATGAAGCGCGGTGTCTCTGCCGAGCCGGCTGAGTATGCCCGCCTCGGCGAGCGCGACGCGCTTGAAGCGTTGGCCGCCGATCGACCGGATACACTGCGCTCCGATCCCGTTTTGATGGGGGCCGTCGACTTCGGCCACCACGCGCTGGTCGAATGGTTGTTGTCGAAGGGCGCCAGTGCAAACGCGCGCGCGGACCAGCTCTCGCGGCAGACGGCCTTGCATTCGGCCGCCTGGAACGGCGACCTTAAGATGGCGAAACTGCTTTTGGCCAACGGCGCTGACCCGGCGGCTGTGGACGAAGAGCACGGAACAACGCCGCTGGTCTGGGCAGAAGTATCGGTGGAAGTCTCCAACAACGCCGATTGTCGCGAAGTCGCGGCCTTTCTTGAGAAAATCGAGCAAGGTGACGATAAAGGCGCATAGCGCGCTTCATCGCAAGTCCCAAAACAGGCGACCGGCCGGGTTGCGGTCGCCTGTCAAGAATCATTCAAAAAAGCGCCATACTGGCGTAGTGAATGTCGAGGAATGTCCGGCGGCATTTCAGTTGAACATGGAGACTCTCATGCCCTCATCGCTTCGCTCAACACGCCGTTCGTTTCTGGCTGGAAGTGCCGCTCTCGGCACCAGCCTTGCTCTTCCGGCGATTTCCTACGCATCCAGCCGTCCCACCTTCACCCATGGCGTCCAGGCAGGCGACGTGGATACATCCAGCGGAGTGATCTGGACACGCACAGATCGCCCTGCCCGGGTCATGATGGAGATCTCCACAAAAGAGAGCTTCTCTGACCCACGCAGACTGCCACCGCTCAACACGCTGCCGCAGGGTGATTTGGCCGTGAAGCGCCTGCTGACAGACCTGCCGGCCGATCAGGAGATTTTCTACCGCTTCACCGCTGCCGATCTGGACAACATCAACATCGTTTCGGAGCCAATCATCGGCCGTTTCCGTACCGCGCCCTCGTCGCGCCGCGACATTCGCTTCGCCTGGTCTGGTGATACCGCCGGCCAGGGTTGGGGCATCGACGGCGACGGCATGAAAACCTATGCGACCATGGCCGGACACAATCCTGACTTCTTCATTCACTCCGGCGACACGATCTATGCCGATGGGCCGATGAAGGACGAGGTTGAACTCAAGGACGGTACGGTCTGGGAAAACGTCACCCTGATCGACGAGAAGCGCAAGGTTGCCGAAACGCTGGATGAATTCCGCGCCCAGTGGAAATACAACCTCATGGACGATCACGTGCGGGCCATGAACGCCATGGTTCCGACCTTCTTCCAATGGGATGATCACGAGGTGGTCAACAACTGGTCGGACGCAAAGGACCTTCTTGGCGACGATCGCTACAGCGAAAAATCGGTCCACACGCTGGCCGCGCGCGCCGGGCGAGCCTTCCATGAAATGACGCCAATTCGCTACACTCCCGCCGAACCTGGTCGGGTCCACCGCAAGATCTCCTACGGCCCGATGCTCGATATCTTCTTCATCGACCTGCGGTCCTATCGCGGTCCCAACGGGCCGTCCATGGAAGCCGAGATGACGGACGCATCACGCATCTTCGGCGCCGAACAGTTGGATTGGCTGAAACGTGAATTGGCAGCTTCAAAGGCCACCTGGAAGGTCATCGCTTCAGACATGCCAATTGGCCTGATCGTCTGGGACAACTGGCGCGAACAAGCCGGCGCCGAAGCAATCGCTAACGGTGACCCGGGAACACCGAAGGGGCGCGAGCTTGAGGTCGCGGATTTGCTGCGGTTTATCAAGAACGCCGGCATCAGCAACACCGTTTGGCTGACGGCCGATGTCCACTACACCGCAGCTCACCACTACGACCCGTCCAAGGCACAATTCCAGGATTTCAACCCGTTCTGGGAGTTCGTCTCGGGTCCGCTCCATGCCGGAACATTCGGCCCCAACGGATTGGACGCCACCTTTGGTCCGGAGGTCAAATTCGTCAAGGCGCCGACACCTGATCAGGGCGTCAACCTGCCCCCATCGGCCGGCCTTCAATTCTTCGGCCTGGTCGACATTGATGGCGATACGCAGCAGATGACGGTTCGGCTGATGGACCGTGCGGATATTGAGCTGTGGTCGGTGACCCTCGATCCGCAACGGCATTCGCTTTAGACTCGCCGTTTGACGTCGGGACGACTGGTTAGATCAAAGGGCGATGATCGGCTCCGCACGGTACGGAGTCGATCAATGCTCGGTATGCTATAGGCCTTTGCCAGTGTAGCACTTTCAAAGGCGCCCCGATGTCCATGACCATGCAAATTCTGAGCGGCAGTGTGCTGTTGCTTGCCTGCGTTGCCATTCACGTTTTCATTCTTGCAACAACAATAGCCAGTTTCATATCCCTGAGGCCCTGGCTGACGGCACAACCTCATCTGCGCAGATGGCTCATAATTCTGGGGGTTGCGCTGACTGCCATCATAGTCGCCAACACCATCGAGGTCTGGTTGTTTGCTGTTACAGTCCATGCGGTCGGTGCCCTGCCAACCATGGCGGATGCGGTGTATTTCGTGCTGGTGACCTACACCACGCTGGGTTACGGCGATGTGGTCCTGGAGGCCGAATATCGCATTTTTGGAGCGTTCGCCGCGATCGCCGGACTATTGGTTTTCGGGCTGAGCACTGCCTTCCTGGTCAAACTGTTCGGCCGTCTCGTTCCTCACGAGATCGATGTGAACGCTGGCGAAGCGCGGCTCACGGGAAAGTAATCCAACGTGACGCGACCCCGTCCCTCCGGTGAGGCAGAATGGAGCCCGCCAATATGTCAGCCGGAGGGGAGCCAGACAAATGAAGCAGACACTCATCGTGACCGCCACTCTGATTGCGGCACTGGCTGGATCTGCCCTCCCGTCTCATTCGCAGGATGTGACCGCCGGCGAGAAAGTCTTCAAGAAGTGCAAGGCATGTCATAAGATTGGTGACGGTTCGAAAAACGGGGTTGGGCCACATCTCACGGGAGTTGTCGGTCGTCCGGCCGGTTCCGTGGAAGGCTACAAATACGGAACCGGGATGAAGCAAGCCGGCGCCGCGGGACTGGTCTGGACCGAAGAGCTGATCCTCGAATACATCACAGACCCAAAGGCCTTCCTACGCGAATACCTGGACGATCCAAAAGCCAAGGCCAAGATGACTTTCAAGCTCAAGAAAGAACAGCAGCGCATCGACGTGCTGGCCTATCTCAATTCCTTCCCGGCAACCGACGAGTAGCGGCCGTTTCGGCACTCGCTTACCCCTCATTGTTGAATAGATCTCTGGACCTTCCGCCGGGATCCCACCCCGCCTGTTGATCGGGCGCGGTGGTTTTTATGCGCGGCCCATGGAACGGCGCCCGAAAAACCCGTTATCAGTTAACGGAAGCAACACCACTTCTGGGAAGTGCACGAGGCCGCCCATGACTGGGTTGTATTGGTTCGATTAATACACGTCATCAACAAAGTGTTGCCTGATTTCACATTTAGTGAGCGCTGCAAACGTGGTCCCAATCAAAGGAAAAATACAATGAAGACCAAACTCTTTACCGGCATGATAGCAGCAACCATCGCAGCAACCGCGGTGGTGGTTCCGCCGGCACTCAATCTCGAACCTGCTCAGGCCCAGGCAACCTCCCTTGCCGGCAGCAAGGGCAAAGTCAAGCGACGCCTGCCGCGAGGCCAGGGAGCCTGCCCGGATGCCGTCAAGGAATACATCAAGGCCTCAGGTCACTCGGCCTATGCGTCGACTTCGATCAATGATTTCAATGCAACGAACTACATCTGTGGCTCGGCAATCAACCGCAAGTCCGTGAAGGAAGCCGAAACCCTGGCGCTTAGAGCCTGCGAAAACGGCACCAAGAAGTGGAAATACGCCTATAAAGGCAAATGTGAAATCCACGCGTCGAAGTAGCTGGCTATTCACCAAAACTGCAAAGCCGGAGGGACTGAAAGTCTCTCCGGCTTTTTTTTTAACTTCTGCACAAACGGCCGCTTGCTAACGCGCCCTCACTTCCTCCGGCAGGAAGAGTAGGAAGTCGTCGTCTTCGGCCCCCACGTGGCAATCATGACAGAATGTCATGGCCGCGCTGTTGGCACCGCCCGTCAGCCCGACAGTCTGCCCGCCCGGCATCACAAGGGCGTATCGCCAGTCACCGGTTTCGCTGTTGAAGCCACGGACCATCTTTTCCATGATGAACAGCGGCCCGATTGACGCCTGCCCGGACGCACTGACCGTAAAGCTCGCCTTGGCCGCCGTGGTTCCGATTGGCATCGGATTCACGCCGCCATATTTGGCATAGGCCTTGGAGCCGAGCTTGTTGACATAGTTCAACACGAAGCGGTTGCCGTGGGTCGCACTTGGATAAGCGTGTGTGGTGAAGTGGTCAAAACCCTGCCACTTGTTGACGGCCCAATGCCCCCCACCCTTGTAGGACGAGCCAATGGTCTTCTGCAGGCAGTCATAGAGTGCCACCAATTCATCCGGACCGAGATTAAGGTCGTCCGGATCAGCGGCAGCGCTGGCTGCACACGGATTACACGGGTTGCATGGATTGCAGGCCGCTGCAGCACAGGGATTGCAAGGATTGCACGCGGATACCTTCTTGGCTGCGCACGGGTTGCAAGGGTTGCAGGCCGATGCGGTCTTCGCCGCACATGGATTGCACGCGCCGCAGGCTGTTTTCGCTGCGCACGGGTTGCACGGATTGCAAGCCGAAGCCTTTTTGGCCGCGCACGGGTTGCAGGGATTGCAAGCCGAAGCGGTTTTGGCTGCACAAGGATTGCAAGCGCCGCACGCAGTCTTCGCCGCGCAGGGATTGCATGGGTTGCATGCGGACGCCTTCTTGGCCGCACACGGGTTGCAGGGGTTGCAGGCCGAGGCTTTCTTGGCCGCACACGGGTTACAAGCTCCACAGGCCGAGGCCTTCTCCGCAGCGCAGGGGTTGCAGGCTCCGCAGGCGGACGCAGTCTTGGCAGCACACGGGTTGCATGCACCGCAAGCCGAAGCCTGTTTGGCCGCGCAGGGATTGCACGGATTGCAGGCCGACGCATTCCACAGGCGCGGAACGTAGCATTCGGTTGCGCCAACGTTGGTCGCCGCACATGGGTTACACGGTTTACAGGGGTTGCAGGCCGCGGCTGCACAAGGATTGCATGGGTTGCAGGCTGACGCTTTCTTGGCAGCGCACGGATTGCACGGATTACAGGCCGATGCCTTTTTAGCGGCACATGGATTGCAGGCGCCGCAAGCAGATTTTGCCGCACAAGGGTTGCAGGCCCCGCAAGCCGGTTTCTTGGCCGCGCACGGATTGGCCGCACAGCTGGCCGCACTTGGAGTGGCGACACCAGCCGACAGCACCAGCGAGACGGCCCCCAGCCCTCCCAGCGCCAGCGGCACGACCGCGACCGTCGTTAGCAGTTTCGATTTGAGTGTCGCCATGAATTCCTCCTCACCTAAGCGGACTCGGAACCAATCCGAGCGCATGGAAACACCCTAGAATGATCCTAAGGAGGTCAGCCTCACGATTTGGTGACGGTTTGGTCACCTTTTAGAGAGCTAAAGTTGATTGGGCGTGCGCGGGTCGCAACAGATTCGATCACGGTCTGCCTCGCGCTTACCCTTTGCGGCGGGCTCTGGCGACGGCCTTGATCTGCCGATCGATGTTGATGTCGACGATTGATGTGATTTCGAGCTCCCGGTCCTCATAGATATCGCGATCCGGATGCAGGTCCGCCCATGCGCGAAGTGTTTTATCCCGTTGCATTAGCAGCGCCGCGATCTGAGGTCTGAACAGATGCACGATGGACGAGACGGTCCGGTTGGTTGCAAGGCAGGGGTAACTTTGCTCGATGCTGAACCGGTCGATCATCGCAATGACGTCTTCGGCCGCATAGAAGCTCTCACCGGTCACCCAGCGATTGGTGGTGAAGAGCGCGATGGGCATGCCGGGCCGATCCATGGAGATGGCGACGATGTGGGAAAGCGCATCCTTGCCCTTGGGTCGCTTGGCGTCACCAGAATAGGGTACCGGCTTGACCGAGCGCCGCATGCCCTTCGCCCTCAGGAAGGTGTGAAAGTGGCCATGCTCACCGCTTTCGGGCCGATGAGCGTGGTAATAGTACTGCGCGTGCGATTCAGAATCGTACACGTCCCCCTGCGGATAATGCTCTTCCTCGTAGAATGTGCCCTGGTTGGCGAGGCATTGCCCCACCGGGTTCTGCCCCGACTTCTTCAACAGACGGATGTGCCCTTTTACAGCCTCTCCCGCCGTGGCCAGCCGGTCGAGCTCTTCAATCGACAGATCGGCGAGAGCCTCTTCGAGGTCAAATGTCAGGGGTGTGCTGTCCATCGGAATTCCAAGTCGCTTTCAGGCGCAGATTGGCGCCCTTTTCAACCAAACAGATTACAGGATTCAAGTCGAGATCAGGTCACATAATGGTGACACCTCAGGCGACCAGGGGTTCTTCCAACCTGACTGCGTCAAAGGCCTCTGCAATCAGGTCTGCGCCGGCATCGGGTCGCGTGGCGCCGTTTGACAGGATCTGACGATAGCGCCGGGCGCCCGGATATCCATGGAAGAGCCCGACCATATGTCGGGTCACGTGGATCAACCGCCCACCGTTTTCCATGTGACGCTCGGCGTAGTTTATCATGGCGTCACGCAACGCCGTCCAATCGAACGCGAGTGCCGGCTCCGAATAGAATATCCGATCGACATCACTGAGCAGGCCGGCATTCTGATAAGCCGCCCGTCCGAGCATGACCCCGTCCGCGCCTTCACTCAACTCAAGCGCATGATTCAAACTCTCAATGCCGCCGTTTATCCCTATGAATTGATTCGGAAATCTCTCCTTCAAACGGAATACACGTTCGTAGTCTAGCGGCGGAATATCCCGGTTCTCCTTCGGGCTCAGCCCCTGCAGCCAGGCCTTGCGCGCATGCACCCACAATGCATCGCATCCAGCGCCAAAGACCGCATCCGCCATCCTGTCGAGCGCCACCTCGATGTCTTGGTCGTCAACGCCCAGCCGGCACTTGACGGTGACCGGGATATCGACCACGTCCGCCATTGCCCGGACGCAGGAGCCGACAAGATCCGGCTCGCGCATCAGGCAGGCTCCGAAACGGCCGGACTTCACCCGGTCCGACGGGCACCCGACATTGAGATTGATCTCGTCGTAGCCAAAACCAGCCGCAATGCGCGCCGCCTCGGCCAGCTTGTCCGGGTCGCACCCGCCCAACTGCAGCGCCACCGGATGCTCCGCCGGATCGAAACCAATCAGCCGATCGCGATCACCATGAATGACCGCATCGGCAACCACCATCTCGGTATAGAGCAAAGCTCGCCGCGTCAGCTGCCGGTGCAGATAACGGCAATGCCGGTCCGTCCAATCCATCATCGGCGCGACGGCGAATGTTTTTTCTTTTTTTTTCAATGTATTATGATACATTTCAATAAGATCAAATGAGGAACGAGACGGCTGTTTTTGGACGAAATTGCACGGATTTGTACCTCTTTTGATCTCTCAGTGCACGGATTGAAAGGACTGCACGGGTCATGGCGACCATTTTACGGACCAAGGAAGGTAATTGGAGAGCACAGGTTCGTCGAAAAGGCAAATATGCCTCACGAACCTTCCGGTTAAAGAGCCTTGGGTCGGAATGGGTAACCGAGACCGAGCGAATGATCGACATCGGTTGCGAGCCGACTTCCCGAAAAATCGGAACGCCGAAAACCATCGCTGATCTGATCAACCTTGACATTGCTGATATGCACGAGGTCGGCAAACCAATCCGCCGTTCAAAGAACGCGGTACTGGAGGCTCTGGAGCGGGACATCGGCACAACCCGCATTCCCAATCTTAACTGCTAACTGACTTGGCATTGACCTACGCACTAACCTCTTACGTATATTGGAGAATTCGCGGGCTGTGTATGGGCCCTATGCGGCCTGTTTTTCCGGCGGTCCTTTCATGGAGAATTTGATAGGTGTGAGATTGCCCGTGAATTGGAGGGGCTGTTTCAGTTGTAATCATCGCCGTTGTGCAGATAAATTGGTTATCGCTACGAACCCCATGATCCGAAAAAACTGATTATGTTAGGGCGTTTGAAATGCAACTACTTTTCATGGGACTCAAAATGAGCTTCAATTTGTCTTGCCCATAGCTCAAAGGAGCACAACCAAGTTCAACAATCATCGCGAACTTAATCTCGTTCTTAAAGGGGCGTCTTTAAGCTCCTTGTTTTCAAGCAGCCAGTACCTGTTTCATCGCCTCGATCGTCGGTGAGAAGAAATAGCCGCCACCCGTCGGCGTGATCCATTCGTCATTGATCTGAATGCGCTTTGCGCCGTCATTTGCAGGGTAATCGATAAACCGTTTGCGGCCGTTCAAACCATCCACACGACCCAAAATCGGGTCGAAGCCGCCATCATTGGGCTGAACCGGATTGTTTACCCACCGCCTGACCAAAAACTCAAACTGATCTTCGATGGTTGCTCCGTAGCAGATGAACATCAGACCCCTCTCTTCGTTCAATAGCTCATCAGAGGGGTTCTTCACACCTGCAACCGGCTGTCCGAAGGGAATGCCTCTACGCAGGATCATCCTGAGCAGACTGTCTTGCGGTTTGCCCAAATCGGTTGCCATATCGCGCGGATTGGTTTTTCGAATGTGCGCGAAGTGTGGACATCTGGTGCCGAGTGGATCAGCAATAGCAGCGGGATGGGTATCCCCATAGTGGTCCGGAATATCTAACAGATTAGACGGCCGCGTATCGTCGTCGAACAGAAAATGATTGTTGGAGAACTCGTCGCCAGCAAGCCGGTCGTCGTTGCTGTGCGGTGTTCTGGATGTCGGCGCGCCGCTAGGCCAGCGGCCAACGAGAAGTGATGCAAACCGGATGGGGTCTTCGTCCAATGTTTCGGCAGTCGCGTTCATGAACTTCCAGAATGCAGAAACATTTTGCTTCAGCCTACGGCAAACCAGATAGGAACCGTGCTTTGCCCAATCCGGGAAACGGCTGCTGGCATCTGCAGACCCAAAAAGGTCGTCGGGGTGCTGCTGCCGCTCGCCCAGGAGAAACTGGCCGGGCCAAAGCAAAAGCTGACCGGGCTTGGCAAAATATCTAGAACGCTGATCACTGGGTTTGAGGTATCGCGGCGTCAAATAATCGCCAGGCGCTAATGACAACTTACCTCGGACGCCAGGTTGCGAAATGCCGTCCCTGAAACCGAAATGCTCATGCCCGGCTAGAGGCTCGGGAAGAGTGTCTCCAGATTGTTCATACATTAGATTTTGTTTAAACCGCTCAAGATTATCCTTTATGTTCCAAACTTCTTGCTTCAAGTCTTCTGGGTTGTCCGCTGCGACAATTATTAGGACATCTGCCTCATTGTCTGGACCGCCAATGACCCAGTTTTCGCGGTTCCCCTCGTGACTTGGGTCCACAGGATCGCCGATGTAGCCCGACCGCTCCGAAAGGCCTTGTTTGAAACTCTGGTCACCAAACGCGCGCAGAGCCGCCTGCGATGTCAGTTTGGCAATTCCATGGTTCGAGAAGCCAATATTCGTCCAAACAGCTCGCATGCCCGTTTGTCGCTGACCGGTCCGCAATCGCTGAAGTTTTAGCTTCCTCTTGAACGGTATGACCTCCGCGAGCGATGTTAGTTTGGATGAAAAGTCAAAGAGCCACTTCTTAGCATTTGCCACATCGGTGATGCCGACGAACAAAAAATGCTGATGAGGCTTGTTAAAGCCCGGTAGAATATTGCCTTGGACGTTTGCCAAGACCTCCGGATCGAAGACCGGCTCATCGTCGGGATAATCGAAATCCGCGCGCCCGTCCTTGGCCAGATCCGTCAGGGATTGGGCGCGGCGGGGTTTGTGTTGAAAGCTTTCCAATTGTTGCAACGAGCGTTGGTAGTCGCTCGTGGCGCTCTCTACAACTTCCATCTTGGAGATAGCAGATTGCTTTTTCGAGCGCTTGTCGTCTTTGGCTTCAGTTACGATATTTTTTCATGACATCTTCCCAATTACGATCGTTCTGCGGTATTGGCGAAAGTGGAGGTGCGTCTTCAGACGACGGCGGGGCTTTCTACCCTGGTCCCAGCGCTGCCTATGAAGGACACGGTGACATGCTCGGCCACATGCCCGCCCCACTCGATCGGGCGTCCGCCAATGCTGATATCGCCGACCAGGAACCCTTCTGAGCCGTGCACCTCATATTCCAGCCGGATAACCCGCTTCGCATTCGGGTCGGGGGAAGGGTCTTGGCGGACGATATTCCAGTAATTGCCGACCGGGCTGCCATCCGGCTTCGTCCAGCCGGTGTCATCCCAATGGGTGATGTAGATGCCAATCGGATCCCGCAGCGTCACCGAAAGGCCTTTTCGAACAAGCGAGCCGACATCGAGTATGACCCTGGGATCAACCGATGTCGGTGTAGTGGTATTGTGCTCATAGTTGTCGGCCACGCCACCTGAGTCTGCTGATCCGCGCGCGAGCCCAAAGGCCGCATCCAAAGTGTTGATGCTCTGTTTGAGGTGCGCGATCCCATACTCCTTGTTCCATCGGTTCTCCCGGTCATAATCGCCGGTTGAACCTGCCAGACCTTCAGCCACCGCTCCATTGTCCACAATGGTTCTGTAAATTCGAACAACCTCATCTCGGTCGTTCGCCCAAAGCCTCTCAAAATATTCTGGTGCTTCGGTGGTCAATGTAATTTTTGAGATCTTCCCGCCAGTTCGCTCCACGCGCCACTCGCAATATTCGTCTTGCACTGAACCTGCGTCGGTCTGATCGCGGTCATCCGCACTAGCAAAGGCTTGTTCCCGATCGTTGCGGGATTCCATGAGGTGCCTTCTAGGGAACGCCATCCAAGCCAGTGTGCGCACACCAACTTCTTCAACGTCGATGTCGTGGGCGTCATAAAACTCTCCTGATGCGGAGCCGGATCCGGTCCTGGTGCTGACACGTAGAGCATCGTCCACATAACGGTGCCACGCATCAAAAAAAGGCGAGTTATCGGGGACATCCTTAAGTATCGCCGGTGTTGAATGTTTTGGTAAGAGTGCCATGACTGTTCCTTTGTGTGAATGATCTCCGTTTCGTTCGTTCCCGACATCCGCCGCCAGCTACAGAGGATGGATGATGAAATCCGTCCATTCTCTTGAGTTGCGGGAAGCTATTTCCAGCAAGACGTCAGATATGATCAGCGCCCAATTGAAGTAGTCGTCCGTCGGGATGCATTGTCGCTCCGGGCGGAAAGTCCTTTTTCGGGAGACAATGCAACCCTGGCCTAACACGTTGGCACCGCCGCAACTCAAAGGCGGTGAAATTGTGCTGAACGTCAACACCAGCGTCCGCGATATAAGACTGCTTGCCTGTTCGGCCGGTCGGTTGTTACCTGCTTCAACTGCTAATTGTGATTTTTCCGCTCATCGTTTCGTGATGTGTACAGATATAAGGGATATCACCTGTGTTGCCGTTGAATGTGAAAGAGAAAGTACCACCGTTTGCGGCGATGTCACCGCTGTCGAACTCACCATTGCGTGCCGTTGCCGTATGGGCTGTAAAGTCATTGTTAGTCCATACGACCGTATCTCCAGGCTCTATGGTAAGGTCGGCCGGATCATAACTGAAGCTGGCGATGGTGATTGCATGTTCTGTTGCCATTTCAAGTGCTCCTTGTGTTCGTCGTCGTGATTGACTGAAAGTGATGGACGCCTAATTCACAATTTCTACTATTTGCATCATGCCTTCGTCCTCATGATCCAGAATATGGCAGTGTAAGACAAACCGGCCCACATAACGCTTGTATCGCATTCGGAGTTTTAGCTCCCGACCAGGTTGCGTAAAGACAGTATCTTTCCAGACCGGTCTCGATACGTTATCGGCTTCCACTCGATTGACTTGGAACGGATTAACGTGGATGTGGAACGGATGCGCTTCAAAGAAAGATGTCAAAGTCCATTCCGCCGCTGTCCCTAAAACCATCTTTCGCGTTGGATGGTGCGGCATGAGAACCTTTCCGTCGACCATAAATCGCATAGCGCAGCCCTCCGATCCAGGTGTACACATGTTTTGCGGGGCGCAACCGTCCGGACTCGAAATATCACAGCACACACCATCTTCTCCGCAGACAAAGTTTCCTATGTGCAGCGTAACGTTCTGCGGTGTGCCGTTGAGCTCTTCGGCCTCCACCGGCTTGTGGGGTTCATAACCTGTCAAGGCGGCCGATTGCGGCAGTTGCATGTTTTGCGCCTCCCCCTCAACGCGAACGATTGCAACGATCTGGCGACCTTTCGGTGCCTGCTCAAGAAGTTTCTGGGGTGCCAAATTGGCGTTGCCGTCACGCAGTGCCGACAACAAAGCTATTTCGCTTCCACGCAGGGTTTCTTCGGGTTCGATCTCCTCATCGAACAATACATAATCGAACGATGTGCTGCCTTCCGGCAAGGGATTGGCCTTGACCAAAACATCGGTTCGGTAGCCGGGGCCCAATAATGCCATTCCGCCGGTCTTTGGCCATCGGGCAATGCGGCCAAGCGCTAGGCCGTCGACCGCTATTTCATGCAGGTCGTGCTCTTCGAGCCGAAGCCTAATGTTCTCCCGCACCCCGGCGTGAATGAAGCGCCAGCGTTGTACTTCACCGGGGGTCATTTTGATGATCGGCGCCAACTGTCCATTGACGAGAACGTGCCGTCTTGAATCTCTCCACTTACCTGGTCCAAAAGCCTGATCGAAGTCTTCAAGCTGACCGCTTTGACCGTAGGTAATCTGCTGCAAGAGAAGCACTTGTTCGGATGCCGCCCCAATTTCAGCAACTGTGTCGAAACGCTGATATTGCAGCGAGCTGTCATTCAGGCCCTCAACGACAATTGCCCCCACCATTCCGCTGGAGATTTGAACGGCTGTGCTTCCGTGTACGTGGGCATGGTACCAGAATGTTCCGGGTGGATGGTCGTCTGGAATTCTAATCTCGTATTGGAATGTCGAGTTCGGCCGTATTTCTATCAGAACATTGTCGCTGTTGCCTGCCGGAGATACGTGCAAACCGTGGGTGTGCAGGTTGGTCGTATTGAAGCTAAAGTGGCTTGCATGCCCGCTTGGTGGCGGATCTTGAGGATGAGGGTGAGTTACGTCGGGAAGCTGGTTGTCCAAGGTAACGAGAAGCACATCACCGGGCTTTACGCGCATTGTCGGCCCGGCCAGCTTCCCATTATAGGATCTCAGTTTTACACCGCATCCTGCAATTCTAACTTTGTTCGGATCCGTATATGTCACCGCAAGATGCAGTTCCAGACGGCCATTTTCTGAGCGGATTTCTTCAAGCGGCGCAAGATCCTTCTTGCCGTACTTGTCTAGATCAATGGGCTTAAAGTCACACGCTGGAGATTTAGAGTTACCCATATTCGATGCGCCGGCGCCGTCACCGGAGACATAGGCTTGTGCCGCGAATTGGACCGCTCCTGCCAACGACCAGATAAAGACACACACTGACAGCAAGCACAAATATCTCATCGCATTTTACTCCAGCATAATTGTGATTTTAGCATCAATCAACACAAAGTCAGCAACTAACATCGGTGTTATTGATTATTTTTTGGAATTAAATATACTATAGCACAAAATCGAACATTAGGAAAAGAATTCTCTACAAAGTATATGATTTAATTCTTCCCACAACGATCGTAGGAGACTTCAAATGTCGCAGACGCCACGCACCAGCATTGATCGCAGAGCATTTATGACCGGGGCGGCTGCGTCGGGGATCGTTACACCGGCCATCGTCCAGATTCCGCGGCCGGCAAAGGCCCAGTCAATGCCTCGGATTCGATACGACATCGAAACACCCGAAGGCGCCAAGATGCTCGAGCGCCTTAGCAAAGCCATTGCCCATATGAAAACGAAGGCGCATCATGAACCCAGAAGCTGGCGTTTTTGGGCGAATACCCATTGGATCGTTCGCCGGCCAGGGCAGTCGATATCGCAGTTCCTCGATGAGAAATTCGATCTGGATCAGGGTACGACGCCTGAGGAGAAAGCGCGGATTGCGGCCCATCGCGAACTTGCCTGGAAAAACGACATGGAGAGGATCTGGGCAACCTGTGAGCACGGTACCGATCATTTTGTAACATGGCACCGCATGTATCTTCACTACTTCGAGCGAACCGTTCAAGCTGTTCTCGTTGAAGAGCTAAATGATGCCGATCCAGCACCTTTCGCTATTCCCTATTGGGATTTCACCAAAGACGATGCCGGCAAACGCCAGGTTCCTCAGCAATTTCGCGCGTTGGGCAACAATGGCGACCAACAGAGCAATCCGCTTTGGTACACCGATCGAGAGCCGGACTTTAACAGAGTGACTGGCGCAACGGGGCTTTCTGATTTCGATGTGGACATAACATCTGCAATGAAACAGAGAGATTTGCTGGTCACGTCAGAAGATGAGGGCTTTTCGCGGGATCTCGACGGCAACGCCCACGGCAATATTCACGTGGCCGTCGGCGCACCATTTGCGGGATTGTCAAGCCCGCCGGCAGCGGCACGAGACCCGGTTTTCTATCCATTTCATGCTAACACGGATCGCCTGTGGGAGAGTTGGCGAAATCCGCTCGGCCAGGCCGGTCCGACTGGTCGTGATCCCATCGATCAAGCTTGGTTGGACAAGGGCTTTGCGTTCGCAACACCTGACGGGACCCGGGAGAGCAAGACCAACGGGGAGATTCTCGACATGCGCAATCTGAACTTTACCTATGACAGGCTTGAACCTCTACCACCGGTCGTCTTCGCAGCCGCTCGGCCTCAGGACAAAGCTTTCGGAATTGGATTCAATCAGAGCATCTTAGCGCAAGTCGATGCACAGGGTGTGGCGCTTTCGGTTTCCAAGGCCGAAGCTTCAGCCTCGCTCGCGCCCACTGCCGCTGGCCGCGCGAAGGCCAGGGATTTTCAGGTGGCCGGCCCGCCTCGTTACATTCTGGTTCTCGATGATGTGATGACATCACACAATGCCGGTGAACAGTACGACGTCTTTTTGAGCTTTCCCGATACGTCGGAAGATCGTCTTCACGTGGGGCGTTTCAATTTCTTCAACCTGATGGCAGAGGAAGAAGATCTTCATGCCCGACACGGCGCACACTCCACCTATTTTGTCTACGATGTGACCGAGGCCGTGTCGCGGATTAGTCCGGGTTCTGAGGCCTTGCTGACACCAAAGGTGATGGTATCGCCCGTCAAGGGCGTAGACCGAGCCGATGTCAAGATTGCGCGCATCCAGTTGCTGCAGCGATAGTATCGCGAATACGGGAGGTTTCAAATGGCGACCATCTATAGCATACATCCGGCAATCGGCATCGCCCGTGTTGGTGACAGTGAACTTTACGAAGACGACGGCAGAACACCGAAGCAGGAGTCTTACTTTCTTGGCCCAGAAGACCCGGCAACAACCTTTGAACCTGGCCCGTACAATGCGAGCGATGAGGGACGAGGCAACTATCGCGACAGCCGTGGTGCCGTTCGACGGCAGGCGGCTAGGTTCCGGGTCTATGAGAAAGAAGTCGATGATTTCGGGCGCGTCGTGCGAGTCAAGGAACTGACCAGCGCAGATGCTCAGATCACCTGGACGGTCAGTGTCGCCAACAAGAAGGGCTCAGGCAAACGTTTTCCCCCTTATTATCTAGACGAACTGCCGGCCGGCTTCAGGCTCCGCAATCCGTCCGTTGCCGATCGGTCTGATTTAGAGATAGAGGCTCGCTCAAGTGTCTCTCCAAAAAACAAGGCACGCAAACTTCAAGGTCGGTTTATGGGCGAAACCGTCAAGCTCGGAGACATCTTTACCGATGAAAATGGACGTCTGATTTTTCTGGGCGGACACGGCAAGGCCGGGAGTCCAACCAACAAGCCGCTCGGCACACCTTCGCACCTGCCGCGCCATGGCGTTTATAATAATGACGGTTGGTTTGACGACACTTCGGACGGTTGGATTTCAGCGCGCGTCAGGATTGGAAACAAGCCCGGCTTCGATGTCCACGAAAAGGCATGGATCATCGTCGCGCCGCCGGATCATGCTCCTGCGGTGCAAAATCCGGTGACTCTGTACGATGTTGTGTTTCAGGCCTGCCTGCCACACAGGCCTGAGTTGGCGAGCCCCCAACGCCCGTCATTCAAGCGCGATGTTTATCCAATCCTGCGACGTACGGTCGATCTGCAGTGGACCAGCGAAGATGCTCGTTTTGGTCATTCGGGAAACGGACCTGGAAATTTTATGAAGGATGACGTCTTTCGAGCTCTGTCGAGCAACACAGCTCCGAACAAGTTCGCTCGTCAAAATGTGGTCGCACAGCTTACGCCATTCGGATCGCCGGGCCCGGGCAGAAACATGCCGCGTATTTTCGGTGGTGTTGATCCAAACGATCCAAGCAAAAAACCCCCAGCATCTGGAACATACGGCATACCGCTTACAATGACACTGCATCAGTTCCGGGTGCTTGACCTGTGGGTCCAAGGTTCATTCAACGCTGACTTTGAAGAGCAACTGCCCGACCTGGTCGAAACCGATGCGCTGGACCAGGCCGCCATCGACGCATGTTGTGGCGGATCTTTCCATCCGGGCATCGAGGCGCCGTACATAATGGCATTGGAAGGCACTTATAGCGGTTGGTTCAGGATCAACTATTCGATGGAACCTGGTGACTTGACACAAGGGCTTGCCGTACCCTGGCAAACCGATTTTGCCGCGTGTTCGGTGCTTTGGTGGCCTGCGCAGCGGCCCAACTCAGTACTGGTTCGAGAAGGTGAAGAAACCAAAGCCGTTAGCTGGATTCGTGGCGCCAGACAGCTGGAGGACCTGCTACAATTGGGTTTTGTAAAGCCCGATGAGGCAACCGAAAAGTTTCTGGAATTCGAGCGAGTATTGCCCGAACCTCCATCTGATGCAATCGTTTAGGTTAATCGCGGGTCGGTCCATGGAACCCGGATGAAGCGTTGGTTCGACAGTGTTATCATTGGCAGCGGACCGGCCGCAGCCGCTGCAGCGATCGGTCTTGCTCGCCGCGGACATTCGGTTGTCATTCTGATACGTGCGGACAGGCGCGACTTACCGTCATTTGGTGAGCACCTCGCACCTCAGGCACAAGGCCGGCTGGCCGAGCTTGAACTTGAAGGTGTTCTTGTCGATCAAAAACATCAGGTCAGTCGTCGCGTAGTATCGTGCTGGGGAAGTGGTACGCCCTTGTCCCGTGACTATGTTTTTTGTCCATTCGGGTCGGGCTTAAACCTGGATCGTCGCAGCTTCGATAGAAGCCTATTCGACAAAGTCCGACAGATTGGCGTGACGGTGGTCACGATTCAGCGCGTGCAATTTGTTGAACATGTGCCTCGAGGACTGAAAGTCACCGCGGAAAGAGCGCATGCCAGCGAAGAAATCTTCGGGAGTTTCCTCATAGATGCAACTGGCCGCGCGGCAACGCTAGCAAGACGATTCGGAAGCCAAATCTGCCGTGTCGATACATTGGTCGGGCTCTATGCGCGATTGGCGTCTTCACAGTCAGAGGACAACGCCCTTTTGCTGGAACCTACTTACGGCGGATGGTGGTACTCTGTTCCAGTTTTCGGCGACGAAACAGTGGTCGTTTATATGACGGATGGCGATCTGTTTCCAAAGCACCAACGCGCCCGTCAACGCTTTTGGCAAGACCGTCTTAACGAAGCCACGGAAACACGACGGCGCGTTGTAATGCCAAGCGCGCCCTTCTCGCTTTACACTGCAGTTGCCAGCTCGCAACGATTGAGTTGCCATGGGGGTGCAAAGTGGATGGCCATCGGTGATGCATCCATTGCCTTTGATCCCCTTGCTGCAGTTGGAATTACCAAAGCTCTGGACGAAGGGATCAACGCCGGTCGTTTGATAAACAACGCAAACTGGTCTCCGGACGAGTATTCGAGTATTCAAAATAGCAAATTCAAAACATTTTTGATGCAAAGAAAGTATCACTATTGTCTTGAAAAACGTTGGCCAAAATCCACGTTTTGGAGGCGGCGCCACGTGTAGATAGTTGTCTGAGTTGCGGCACAAGGTCCAGTCCCCGTTTGGTTGTATGAAATGCCCAATGGCCAGTTTTCTGTGGGCGCGCCCGCCGCCGAGCGTGCCGTGTTCGACGACGAAGGCGGCCAGAGCGACCACGGTCAATGCCGGAATACTCCGCGACTCCCGCTCCTTCAAAGCCCTCGCGGTTGTGGATCGCCCATTCCTTTGCCGGAACGATGCCGTACTGACTGACGCGGTCGAGGAAGAGCCGCCATGAGATGTGGGAATAGGTGTAGTTCAGATCGACGAATGGATGGGTGTCGAGGGCGCGGGCCTGCACCTCGATGCGACGGCCGCGATCACTTCGCCGAGCCAGAAGGCGCAAATATAGAGCTGGGACCGCTCGGAGGTGTTGACCACATTGAGAAGATTGCCGTTGGACCAGACGGAGCGGTCCTGCTCGTAGGAGAATTGACCGAATGCCGGCTTTTTGCGGTCACCAGACAGCCATTCGTCGGCGACACCATTGTCCGTCGTGAGGGCATAGTACCTCGGAGGATCCAGCGTGTCGGCGGCGGTGACCAGGTACAAAAACCGTTTCCCGACGTGTGTCGCCAGACGGTCGTCCAACTCGCTGCGGCGCCGCGGAGCGGATCGACAATGAGCAATTGAAAGTTTACGGGGCTGGCCAGAGAGGACATGCATCAAACCTTTTTTCGAAGTGCCACGGTGGTGCCGCGGCTTTGCAATTTTCGCCGGTTGACCAACTCTTTCGGTTACTCACTCAGTTGGAGGATGGTGTTGATTATAGACCACAGATTCTCATGTCGTCGTTATCCGTTGCACCATAAGATAGTGCGTCGGAATGCACGTTTTGGGCATTTTCGTCCTGCTTAGCCCAATCGACAGCGCCAGTTCTGAACGCAGATCACAAGGCAAATGAGCACCCATTTTTTGGTAAGTCGGCAACTGGTTTATGTGGATAAGAATGGCTGAACATGGCTTTCGCGGTGGCGACCAGGTGGCGTCAAGGGCCTAAAATCCACCGAGACGGCGGATCAATTTATACAATATTTACAGTATCTTATTTGATTGCGGGGCAGGATATGAATCTGCGATCTTCCGGTTTTGAGCAGACAGAGCGATGGTGGGAGCGCCCTACCCCACAGCATCGCAGTTCCATGCCAAACATAGATAGACGCCCTTTTTCTCTGGCGCACTGCACTGAATTTTCACGCTAATCGGTACAACCTACTGAATGGATTCAGTTTTCCGTCCAATCCATCATCGGAGCGACGGCGAATGTTTTTTCTCTATTTTTCATTGATTTCTGGTGCTTTCAACGCGCCTAAATAAGAGCAGGATGGTCGATTTGGCAAGCCTCTAAAGCCCGCTTTGCAAGCCGCGCCCAGACAGATGCGCTATTGTTTCCCGACGGATCTGGCCAAGCCCTTCCGCATGGCATTTGGTGTGGTTGCAAACCAATTTCGAAATGCGCGGTGAAATGCGCTTGGTTCAGCATATCCGAGACGTCGTGCGATTTCGGCCACCGGAATCTCCGTTGACTTGAGCAGATATGTCACCTGAGACTTGTGTTTTTCGTCCTTGATCAGCCGCAGCGTCTGTCCCTCGCCTTTCAGCCGGCGATGCAGTGTCGATCTGGACATGTTCAGGGCAGCGCAAATGTCCTCGGTCGATGGCCAGTCCGATTGATCATATCCATCCAACAGGTCCTGAACCCGTCGCTTCAGGCTCAAGACTGGACGGTATCCGCGCAAAAGCGTCTCGGGAGTCGTGCGCAAAAACACCTTCAGGTCTTCCTCGGTTCGTTGGACAGAGCGCTGAAGATAACGCGCATCAAACTGGATCGCGGCCTCAATCGCGTTGAATATAACAGGTCGCCCGAAAAAATCCCCGTAATCGTCCTGCCCGCTGGGCGGTGCACAGGGAAACTGAATGTGCAAAAGCGAGATCCGTTCACGTACAAGCCAACAGTTCAAGCCGTGGAGGATCAGAAAAAATGTCCGATAGGCAAAGGCCGAGCGAGCGGCGCCGCTTTCGACAAGCCGCACGGTGCATCGGTCATTTCCGACCTCCACTACGCCGTAGGGCTCTTCAATGACAACGCGAAGAAAACGTAGCGCTCGTCTGAGAGCAACCTCAAATGTCGGCGCCCCACGCACTGCATGGCCCATCAGGGTGAAGCTGCCCGGCGCCATGGGTCGCTTGCCCAGACGAAAGAACTCGTCCCCGATCTGAAAGGCCATCTCTAGCCATAACGTCGCGAAGTCTGCCGGGGCCATCGTATCCAGATCAGTCAAGCTGAACCCAAGTTCATCGAGGAAGGATCGAACATCGACTCCTTCTCGCTGACCGCATTCCAGCACCTCGTCAACGAAGACGCGTGCGATCCTAGTGGTGGCATTTTGTGTCATCACGTTGACCAATACTGGCACTGTGTCGCAGGAACGCAAGCTTTATGTGGAGGAATGGAGGAGGCTTCATGGCACAGACACATCCCACCGCTGTCACAGGTGGCCCATCTGGCCTGGGTCAGAAAGCATGCCAAACATCGGCGCGGCATGGTCATGGCACTTCAGTGTTTGAATGGGATGTATCGGAAACCGCGGCCATCCCTGAAACCGGAAGCCTCCACATGATTGATGCGCTGCGAAGTCACCCGACTGTACGACAGGCTCACAGTTACACCACCGCAAAGGAAGCCTCATGAACGACCCAATAGTGATCGTCGGAGCGAAACGCACCCCCATAGGCGGACTTGGTGGTGAGCTAAAGGGCCTGACCGCTGCCGAGCTTGGTGCCGTAGCGACACGAGCCGCACTTGCCCAAGCCGGTGCCACCGCCAGCGACGTTGACGAGGTGATCTTCGGCAATGTTCTGAGCGCGGGTCAGGGTCAGGCCCCTGCCCGGCAAATCGCCTTGGGTGCAGGTCTGCCTGAGACAGCCGTCGCGACCACGGTGAACAAGATGTGTGGCTCTGGCATGAAGGCCACGATGTTGGCCCACGATGGCCTGACAGCACAAAGCTGCGACCTTGCACTCGTTGGCGGCACAGAGAGCATGTCGAACGCGCCCTACCTGTTGCCAAAGGTGCGGAGCGGATTGCGCATGGGTCATTCTGAGCTCCAGGACCACATGTTCCTCGACGGGCTAGAAGATGCCTATGAGAAAGGCACGCTGATGGGTGTCTTTGCCGAACGTTGTGCGGCCGACTATCAATTTACGCGCGACGCACAGGACGAATATGCCATCGTCTCGCTCGACCGCGCCCTTGCCGCGCAAACCGACGGAGCCTTTGCCGATGAAATCGCTTTGACGGAGGTGCGGGGCCGCCGGGAAACCGTGGTCATTGACAGTGACGAGCAACCGCGCAATGCGCGACCAGACAAGATCCCATCGCTGCGTCCGGCCTTCGCCAGTGATGGAACCGTGACCGCCGCCAATGCATCCAGCATCTCCGATGGGGCGGCAGCACTCATCCTGACGCGCGCATCGGTAGCCGAGGCGAAAGGGCTGACCCCGCTGGCAAGCATCACCGGTCATGCGAGCCACGGCATGACACCAGATAAATTTCCTGTCGCCCCCATCGGCGCGGTCCAGAAGCTCTTGGCCAAAACCGGCACCGATTTGAGTGATTACGGACTGTTCGAGGTGAACGAGGCCTTTGCCGTTGTTGCCATGGCCGCAATGAAGTCGCTCGGGTTGCCGCACGATCTGACGAACATCAACGGCGGCGCCTGTGCGCTCGGACATCCGATCGGAGCTTCGGGTGCACGGATCATCGTTACGCTGCTGAATGCGATGCGGCATCGGCATGTCAAATCAGGCCTTGCCGCCATCTGCATCGGTGGCGGCGAAGCAACGGCCGTTTCGCTTGAATTGATGGAGTAATACCTTTGGTTTTGGACGACGTACAACTGGCTATTCGGGAAACCGCACGTCAATTCGCTCAGGAGCAGCTTTGGCCCGGTGCCGAAGCGCGCGACAAGGATCACCGGTTTCCTCGCGCAGAACTGGACGAAATGGGCGCGCTTGGCTTTCTGGGCATGCTGGTGCCCGAAGAATACGGCGGCACCGACAGCGACATGATCAGTTACGCCAGCGTGATTGAGGAAATCGCGGCAGGCGACGGGGCTTGTTCAACCATTCTTTCGGTGCATTCCTCAGTGGGTTGCGTGCCTATCGTACGCTACGGGACCGCAGAGCAGAAGCGCAACTTCTTGCCCAAGCTGGCCAGCGGAGAATGGATCGGCGGGTTTGCCCTGACAGAACCTCAGGCGGGCTCGGATGCCTCCAACCTGCGCACGACGGCAGTGCGGGACGGCGACGATTACGTCATCAACGGCAGCAAACAGTTCATCACGTCCGGCAAGAACGGTACGGTGATCATTGTCTTCGCCGTTACGGACAAATCCGCGGGCAAAAAGGGGATTTCCGCTTTCATCGTGCCGACGGACACGCCAGGCTATGAAGTGGTGCGGGTTGAAGAAAAGCTCGGGATCAACTCCTCGGACACCTGTCAGTTGAGCTTCAATGACATGCGGGTCCCGATCAAGAACAGGTTGGGTGAGGAAGGCGACGGTTACAAGATCGCGCTGGCAAACCTGGAAGGAGGACGCATCGGCATTGCAGCGCAAGCCATTGGCATGGCCCGCAAGGCCTTCGAAGTGGCTCGCGACTATGCCGCGGAACGTCAGGCCTTCGGCGCGCCGATCGTATCCAATCAGGGCATTTCCTTCAAACTCGCGGAAATGGTGACTGATATCGAAGCTGCGCGCGGTCTTGTCATGCTGGCCGCCAGCAAGAAGGATAGTGGCGCACCGTGCCTGCGCGAGGCTTCCATGGCAAAACTCTTTGCCTCGGAAATGGCTGAGCGTGTCTGTTCTGCCGCCATTCAGATCCATGGCGGCTACGGCTACCTGCGCGATTTTCCGGTGGAGCGCATCTATCGCGATGTGCGTATCTGCCAGATCTACGAGGGCACCAGCGAAGTGCAGAAACTGGTCATTGCGCGCGACGTGCTGCGCAATACCGGCTGAGGGAGGACACCATGATCACATTCGACCACATTGACCGCAGCTATGAGGCGGCAAGCAGTAACTTCAAAGTCGATATCCCAGAGTCATTCAACTTCGCGTTTGACGTCCTGGACGCCCGTGCCAGGGAAGCGGACAAGGATGCTCTCCTGGCGATCGATGTCGTGGCAGGAACCAAAACCACGCTGACCTATTCCGATCTTTCTCTGGTCTCCGCACAGTTTGCGCAAGCGCTATTGGCTCTTGGGCTGGAACGCGGGGATGCCGCCTGTGTGGTGATCGGACGCAGACCGGAATGGCACAAAGTGTTGTTTGGTTGCATGAAAGCCGGCGTGATCTCCATGCCGGGCACCAATCTGCTGACCGCCAAGGACATCGCCTATCGGATCAATCAGGCCGGCGCCAAGGCCGCGATCGTCTCCCCCGAACATGTCGAAAAGGTCGATGCAATCCGCAGTGAGTGCCCGACACTCGACCACCTTATTGTCGTTGGGGACGCATCGGGCGATTGGCTGTCTTTCGCGGACCTTTGCGAGGCGCAGAACGGCGGTTTGGTTGCTCAGGATGTCGCTCCTTTTTCATCCGAAGACACCATGATGATCTATTTCACATCCGGCACCACCGCCCTGCCCAAAATGGTGCCGCGCAATTTCGGTTACGCCCTGGCCCATGCGGCGACAGCGCTGTTTTGGATGGATTTGCGCGAAAGCGATGTGCACTGGACCCTGACGGACACCGGGTGGGCAAAGGCTGCATGGGGGATGTTGTTCCCGCAGATGCTGATGGGTGTGACCACCGTGCTCTACGATGCTCCTGGCATGGACGTCGAAGCGCACCTGAAAGCCATTGCCGAACTGGGCGTGACGACATTTTGCGCACCACCCACGGTCTACCGGCTTTTCGCACAGCAGGACCTGACGCAATACGACCTGTCGTCGTTGCGCCGTTGCCTCGGCGCTGGCGAGCCGCTGAATCCCGAGGTCATTCGCTATTGGCAAGAGCACACCGGCTCCGTGATCGCCGACGGTTATGGCCAGACGGAGACCATCAATATCGTTGGAAACTTTCCGGATGTAGAGACGCGTTTGGGTTCCATGGGCAAACCGGTCCCGGGCTTTGACGTCGATGTCGTCGACGATGATGGCAATGTCGTTCCGGATGGCACCATCGGACACATCGCCATTCGCACCTCTGACGCCTGGCCACCGGGCCTGTTTCACGGCTATCTGCAAGACGGCTCGCTTGTGACCGAGCCGTTCCGAAATGGATGGTACTATACGGGAGACACCGCTTCACGCGATGCCGACGGCTATCTGTGGTTCGAGGGCCGGTCTGATGACCTGATCTCGTCCGCGGGATATCGGATCAGTCCCTTCGAGGTGGAGAGTGCATTGCTGGAGCATCCCAAGATCGCTGAAAGCGCGGTCGTGGGTATCCCGGACGAGACGCGCGGCCAATTGGTCAAAGCCTTCATCGTTCTTTCAGAAGGAACGGCAGGTGACGACACGCTGGCTGAGGAAATCCAGGATTTCTGCAAGAAGCTGACGGCCCCCTACAAATACCCGCGCAAAATAGAATTCGTAACGACCTTGCCCAAGACGATTTCCGGCAAAATCCGCCGAGTTCAATTGCGACAGACCTGATCCCTCCACACACGACGACACGTTGGCCCATGGCGTCTGGCGACGCCATGGGTTTTTTCATCCCCGCTTGGACCGCCTATCTGAGCAACATCAGGCAAGAACGTCGCAAACAGAGGAAATCAATATCTGACACCCCTTGGCACTCTCTTCCAATCAAGTGGTTTGGTGCTCTCTGATGCTTTCTCCCCGTAGCCGGTTGGCACACATCTGGGCACAGAGGGCACCAGGCCATGTTGTTCTAAAGGGAGGACACCATGGACAAAACATCGTTGAAACTCTTGGCCGCGACATGTGCGATCGCACTGTCTGGCTCCGCAGCAACCGCCGGCCAGGGCAACTGGAAACTCATGGACATCGGGGGCAATATCAACACCGAGTACCACGAAGCGTTTTCGGTTATGACAGCAGATGGGCTGACGCTCTATTTCTCATCGAACCGGCCCAACAAGAACCAGGATGCGGATATCGAGGATGGCTGGATCTTCCGCAAGGATGGGTCCGAGACCCGGTATGACATATATGTCTCACACAGGAGCTCTCCGTCCGAGCCTTGGGGCGTCCCTGCCCTACTCCCGGACACAATCAACAGCACCGCAACCGATCACAGTCCGGTCCTGTCTGAAGACGGTCACTATCTGATTTTCGCCAGCGACCGCCCCGGCGGATGTGGATCGCTGGACCTTTATGCCAGCTACCGCGCGGACATCACGGATGATCAGGCGTGGGAACCCGCAAAGCACCTCGGTTGCCAGGAAAACGGCGGGGTCAACGGTGCTGGGTTCGACAGCTGCCCGATCCTCATGGGTGACAAAATCTACTTTACCTCTGCGGCTTCAACCGACCTTGGCACCCTGGAATTCAAGCGCACCAGTTTCTCGCGCGAAAACATGACCGCATCCATGGCCGAAACACTGCCCAACAGCACACCGCACGTGGACGCGCATTTCGACCCGTTCCACGGTCTGATCTGGGCCATCTACCCCGAAGGCGGTGTGGGCGGCAGTGATCTGTGGCAGTTCGAGAATGCCCACACAGAAGCGGATCCGGCCAAATTCGTGAACCCGGTCGCCTTCGCTGCTCCCATCAACACACCAGCCGAAGAGCACATGCCATCGGCCACCGCAGACGGCAGATATCTCGCCTTCGCGTCCGACCGTGAAGGCGGTCGAGGCGGCATGGACATCTTCCAAGCCAAACGAGACTGAATTCTCAAAGGGCCGCGCAAGAACAGCGTGGCCCTTTTCCGTTGCGAGGAAGGTCCCTGGCCGGCCGACTGCCCACCAGACCTCCTCCACCCAACGAAATACTGGAGATCAACATGTTAACCTCCGACACCTTTTACTCCGACGACGAGCGAGAGCTCCAAAAGACCTACGGCACGGAAAAACTCGCCAACGCCGTGTTTGAGGCCGTCATCCGAGACGAAATCGAGGAACCCCATGTTCCATTCATTGAAAGCCGCGATTTCTTCTTCCTGTCGACGGTCAACGCCGCCGGCGAACCCACGGTCAGCTACAAGGGCGGGTCACCCGGTGTTTTGAGCGTGCTCGATCCGAAGACGGTGATTTTCCCGGCTTATGACGGCAACGGCATGTTCAAATCGATGGGCAACATCCAGTCGTCGGGCAAAGTGGGAATCCTGCTGATCGATTTCGAAACACCGCACCGCGTGCGCATTCAGGGCAACGCCAAACTGTCCTTCGATGACCCTGAGATCGCCCGCTATCCGGGGGCCAGCATGATCGCGCGGGTCGAAGTGACATCATGCTGGATCAACTGCGCCCGGTATATTCACAAGCACAAGCGGGTCGAGCCCAGCCCCTACGTGCCCGCCAAGGACGGCTCGCAACCCTTCCCGAGCTGGAAGCGCCTGGACATCATGCAGGATGTTCTGCCGGAGAAGGACCAGGGCAAGACCGAAAGCGAAGGCGGCGTGATCACCATGGATGATTATTTTGAAAAGCTGATGGCAGGAGAATCCTGAGCCAGGCGACCAGGACAAAAAAGGCTCCTATCCAGCCGGTAGGAGCCTTTTCCTTGTCCGTCGGGCCTCAGCTGCCTTGTCCGGACTTCAAGGCCTTTACCAGTGTTCCGAGATTATGTTCGAACATCGAAAGATAACTCGTGGCCGGGCCGCCACGCTCGGAAAGGGCATCGGAGAACAGGCGTCCACCTATGTTCAGACCGGTTTCATCCGCCACTTGTTGCACCAGGGCCGGGCTCGTGATGTTTTCCACGAACAGTGCTGCCACACCTTCGGCCTTGATCTGATCAATCAGGGCAGCCAACTCCCTCGCTGAGGGTTCGGCTTCCGTGTCTATGCCAACCGGCGCGAGAAAATTCAGCCCATAAGCATCGGCGAGATAACCGAAGGCATCGTGCGCCGTCACGACCGTACGCCTGGCAGCCGGCAAGGTTGCGAGCTGCGCCCTGGTTGCCGCATCCAGGGCTTCCAATTCAGCGATATAACTTGCCGCGTTCGCGGCGATGTCATCGGCATGCTTCGGCATTGTATCCGACAGGACCGCAGCAATGTTACGAACGTAGATGACGCCGTTGGTCAGCGCATTCCAGGCGTGCGGATCGACCTCTCCGTCAACCAGCAGCGGCGTAACGCCTTCGGTTGCCACGTGAACGCTTCCTTTGGATCCGGATTCCCTGATCAGCGCATCCGACCAGGTCTCGAATCCCAAACCGTTGACAAAGATAACATCGGCATCCGCCACCGCGCGCACGTCCGCAACAGACGGTTGGTAAACATGCGCATCCGCGTCCGGACCCACAATAGTGGTCACGGTCGCATGGTCTCCGACAACCTGCTCAACCATGTCACCGAGGATCGAAAAACTGGCGACGACCTTCAGCTCCTCTGCGCAAACCGCCGACGGCATGGCTGCAACAGCCAGCGAAATGGCGATCGCATAGGTAGACTTCAAAATTCTCATGGGGATCTCCCTGTCTTGGTTATGAAGTATGGTGCGCGACTTGTCGGTGCCGCTTTGCGCGTCAGTCGTGCCGCCAGTCCCAAGGGCCCCAGAATGAACGACAGCGTGAAAATGGCGCCGGACACCAACACGATGCTTGGCCCGGACGGGGTGGTTGGGAAAAGATAGGAGAGCGTCAGCCCCAGCCAGCAGCTGATCAGGGAGAGAAAAAATCCCAGGACCACCTGCAGGGTGATGGTGTTGGACCAGTACCGCGCCGAGGTCGCAGGCAGGATCATCAACCCCACTGCCATCAGCGTGCCCAAGGTCTTGAAAGCGGCTAGAAGATTAAGCACCAACAGCAGCATAAAGCCTTGCTCAATAAGCCAGGGCCGCCGCACCTGCGTTTCGAAAAAGACGGGATCGATCGTGCTCATGATCAGGGGTCTGAGCAGCACCGCGAAGGACACAAGAGTGACCGTGGCCACGCATCCCAGCAGGATCATGGAGGCATCGTCAATTCCCAGGATTGAGCCAAACAGGAAACTCTTCAGCGGGATTGCGGACCCGGCAGTCGACAGAACAAAAATGCCCACGGCCAGCGCAATCAGGTAAAGCGAGGCAAGACTGGCGTCACTTCGCAAAATGGTTCGACGCGCCAGAAATGCCGTGAGAGCAGCGACCCCGACCCCGGCGATCAATCCACCGACCAAAAGCGAAACGACTGAAAGGCCGGCGGACACAAAGCCGATGACGATGCCGGGTGTGATTGCATGGGCCATGGCTTCGCCCGCAAGAGACAGCCGTCGCAGGACGAGGAATGCCCCTACTGGCGCAATCGAGGCCGAGAGGATGCTTGTCGCGACAAACGCGCGCCGCATGAAAGCGTAGCTCCACATTTCTGCGAAAACGTCAAACACCACCGACCTCCACAGATCGCGGCTGAGGTGCGCGAAGCATCCAGGCGGCCTGACTTTCAGAAAGGTAGCCGTGTTCGATCAAACGGTCCGGCGTCACCACCTCCTCAACCGAACCGAAACAGGCTTCGCCGTGGCCCAGCAAAAGCGCGGCGTTGCAATGATCCAGAACCGATGACAGGTCATGCACAACGAGAACCACCGCACGGCCTTCGTCGCGCCAGCGCCGCGTAATCGATAGCAGATGCGCCTCAGTGCTTTGATCCACCCCGCTGAAGGGCTCATCCAGCAAGATCAGCGGCGCATCCTGGACGATCACACGGGCAAAGAGCGCACGTTGCAACTGGCCACCTGACAATGTGTGAATGGGCTGATCCGCGATGTCGGCGACGTCTGCCTCATCCAGAGCGGCCTCAACACGCGCCCGCCGTGTGCCGTTCAGCTGACCCCAAAATCCCATCTCCCGCCAGGCCCCCATCGCTGCCAGATCCTTCACGCGAAGCGGGAAACGGCGGTCAAACTCGGTCATCTGAGCAAGATAGCCAATGACCGGCGGATGCCCGCAGGGCCACGAGACCTGCCCAGCCAGAGGCGCCATCAGGTTGAGCAGCAGTTTGACAAAGCTGCTCTTGCCAGACCCGTTGGCGCCCAAAACAGCCAGGCTCGTGCCAGCTTCGAGATCCATGGAGAGATTCCGAAACAGTGTTCGCCCCGGATATCCCAACGCAATACGCCGCAGGCTGACCAGGGAGCCCATCAGAGAACCTGAAAAATCATGCGCCACAACAAAGCGGCAAAGAGAACCGCAACGGCAATCAGCCACGCGACGCTGATCTCAGTGAGGCAAAATCGCGATCCTTCAGTTTCCGACGCTTTGTGCAGGTTGCTTTTCATTGCACCGACCCCTGTTGCGCAACGCATATCGTCACCCGTGCGCTCCCGCCTCTGCGAAACGCATTGTCCAAGGTTGCAAATGCGGCCAGCCCCTAACGGTTGGGCCAGCCTCTTTTCTCAATGGTGTGTGTCTGAGCTCCGGCTTGCGCCTTTGACGTAAATCGGGGCTTCCCCGTGAACGCGCGCACGATCGGCGGCGCGCCAGTCTTCGAAGGCCATGGTCAACCCGTCCTGGTCGGAGACCCGTTTTTGCACCACCAGCCTTTCCAGTGCGCCAAGCCAGTGAAGATAATAGGTATCGCCCAGGTCCGGATCACCCTGTGCCTGAGCCAGCCTGATTTGTCCTGAGAGGGCTTCACACCACTCTTTCCAGGAAAAGGTGCCGGCTTGCGCGAGTTGCAAGGTGATGGCAAAGGCGCGTGCCTGCCATGGTTCCTTGAAGGTTGGCCCTTCATCATCCCTTGGAATGAGGGGTGTTTCATTCAACTCGTTTTGAGAAACCTGAACCACCATCATGCTTCGTCCAGATACTCATCGAACATGTCGATATAGACGTAATCGGTTTCTGAATAATCATCGCCCCAGAGCTCTCTGAAGGTGAACTTCACCGAATAGCAGTTTTGATGATCTTCCAATCCATGGGCGACGGCATCGTTGAAATGAAAAGTGCCGTGGAAGAGATGCACCACGCCAGCCTTGCCTTTGGTGTAACCGGGAATCCGCGTATGGGTGACGGGGTTGCGATTTTTGATGCGAACCTTGTCTCCAATCTCAAAGCGAGACGGGAGGTCATGCCCGACGCGCGTGGACAGCTGCCTGGAGGCGACCAGATCCGGGATGATATCAGCGGTAAGTGCGGCCATCAGTTTGCCTCCTTCGCGAGTTCAGCCATTCGGGCTTCGAGCTTCTCCTTCGGAACTGTGCCGTTTTCATCAAGGAGTATCTGGAAACAGCCGAGCCAATGTTCGTAGTAGCTTCCTTCCAGGTAATGCAGGTTCCCCAGCCGCTCGATCGCATGGCGGAACTGATCGATGTTGAACTTCCCTGCTGCGAGAAGCAGAAAGAAATAGGAAAAGACCTTCTTCTCCCATTCAAAGCGAAATTTGGGAGCGTCGTCGGGCTCGGGATTTATCGGCCCGAAACCATCCATGCCCCCCAGGTCGTGAATACCGTTCATGATTCCCTCCGATCTAGTTTGGTGTTTCGCAGAGTTTGACGCCGATCATCGAATCGCGACTGACGAGCTGTTCGAGCTGCTCGGCGCTCCATCCTTCGGTTCCGGATGGCCGCATGGGAAGAACCATGTAGCGAAGTTCGGCGTTTGTATCCCAAACGGCGATTTCCACGTCTTCGGGCAGCTTTGTCCCGAATTCTTCGAGGACACCGCGAGGATCTTTGACGGCACGTGAACGATAGGGTGCGGCCTTGTACCAGACGGGCGGCAATCCCAGTGTTGGCCATGGATAGCAGGAACACAGCGTGCAAACGATGAGGTTGTGAACCTCTTCGGTGTTCTCCACGACGACCATGTCCTCACCCTGGACACCGGAAAATCCGAGCTCTGCGATTGCTGCGGTTGCGTCTTCCAGCAATCGCTGCTTGTAGTCTGGGTCGGTCCAAGCCTTGGCGACGATCTTGGCGCCGTTTCGTGGACCGATTTTCGTTTCGTAGGTGTCAACCAGGACATCGGTGACGTCCTGGTCAAGCAGGCCCTGTTCCTGCAGAATTGACTCCAGCGCCCGGACCCTCAATTCGGTGTCGGGCAACGGTTGATAATGGTGATCGTGAGGCACGGTGTGTTCTCCCTTTGCGCTTATTGCGTCGCGGACGCGTAGGCGTCCGCAACCTGATAAATCGTCTTTTCGTCCCAGTGCTTTCCGACCAGCATGGCCCCGACCGGCAATCCGTCACTCATGCCGCACGGCAATGACATGGCCGGGTGGCCGGTCGCATTGAAGGGCGCGGTATTCGGAATCATTTCGAAAGCGCGTTGCAGATAGAGAGCCAGCGGTGCGTCCGCATCCGGCAACGGGGTGGCCTTCATCGGCGTCGTGGGCATCAACAGCACGTCACACTGCGCCAGCGCCGCGTCATAGGCGGCTCTCAGACGCCGCAGGATATTCATGGACTTGGCGTAGTAGCGACCACGGTACTGCCTGATGAAGTACTCTCCGACAAACATCGAAACCTTGAGAGAGTCCGAAAGCTCGTCCGCGCGTTCTCGCCAGGCGGCATGCGCATCCATGAGGCTGGTGGTGTAGAGCCCCTCCCAGTTCATGCCCATTCCATTGCCGTGCATCATCTGCCACTGCAGACCCTCCAGCGTTATCGGCGTCCAAATGACGGTTCCCATCAGGTGCATCGGTACGGAGATTTCCTGAACGTCGGCACCCAGGTCCTTGAGCTTTTTGCCCATGTCCATGACGGATGTGTCGACATCGGCTTCGCTGGATTCAAGGCCGAAACCCTCCTTCAGGAGGCCGACCTTGAGACCTTTCACACCCAACCCCAGAGCGTCCGAATATTTGGCTGTTTTCACGTCGTATTGACGCGGATCCAACCCATCCGGCCCGGCCAGAACCTCCAGAAAGAGCGCGTTGTGTTCAACCGAATTGGTGATCGGACCCAAGTGGTCGATTGTCGCCTCAATCGGCATCGCACCGGTGTAGGGAACAAGCCCGTGCGTGCCTTTCATGCCGTAGGTGCCGCTGAATGAAGAGGGCAGACGAATGGATCCGCCCTGATCGCCGCCAATTGCGAGATCTGCCTCGCCCAAAGCAACAACAACTGCGCTGCCCGAAGAGGAGCCGCCTGAGGCATATCCCAGTTTGTGCGGGTTTTGAACCGGTCCGGTTGCGTTCGTATGCGACCCACCTGAAAGGCAGTAATACTCGCAATGAGTCTTGCCGATGACGGTTGCGCCCGCATCCAATGACCTGGTCACGACCGTGGCATCCAGGTCCGGCATGTAGCCTTCCAGTACGGACGCCCCATTCATCAAGGGCACGCCCGCGACACACACGTTGTCCTTCACCGCGACGGTCTTGCCCTTGAGCGGTCCGTCGGACGCGCCCTTGATGTCGGTTTTCACGTACCATGCGTTGTGCGCGTTTTCTTCGCCCGATGGCCGGTATCCGGGGGTGCGCGGGTACTGAACCATCGGTTTTTCATCCGGCATCGATTCGATCAGGTCATAGGCCTGAAAGTTCGGTTCCATGCACTCCAGGAACTCAGCCACGCGTTCGCTGGTCATCGATATGCCCAGGTCCGAGACAATCTCGTGAAGCTGCTCAACCGTGGGGCGTTTGATGGTCATATACGGGTCTCCCTGTCTTCTCATTGAACGGGAGCTGCCCCGCCTCTTGCCTGTTTCGCAGCAGTCCATCCGCAACGCGCGCCTCCCGGAACGGGCCTTCAGCGGACTTACTTTCCTCTTCAAATAAAATTACTTTCCAATTCAAGTTTCTTTGTGGCATGCTGTCTTCAGCGATATGTGCGACGGTAGTGGGCGCAATCGCGGTGGTCTTGTCCAAGAGTGCTCGGGCATTGTCCGATGTTGCTCAGTTCGTCACTGAGAACGGAGATCAAACCGCTTGAAGCCGGGATTGGGCAAAATCAGACCATGTTTTTGAAAACATGGTGTCGCGGCATACCTTAAACGCGTGGGGAACACATCATGACGATAGATGGCCACAGCGAGGAGAAATACACGACGGGCAGACAGCTCTCGTCGAGCGCGGGCCGCGATTGGAGATCGCTTCTGGCGGAGACATGGCACCACAAGGCTGGCCGACTGCCGGACACCCTGCCCCGGGATACCGAAGTTGCCATTCTGCTTTCCGGGAACTCAAAGGTTAGCCGCAAAGGCGATGGCCAGACTCAGATCAGCAACGCGAAACCGGGCACGATTTGGCTTTGCCCAGCCGGGATCGAAGAGCGAAACATTTGCATCCATGACGACATGCACGAGGTGCTGCACATTTTTTTGCCCGCGCTGCCGTTTGATCAGCTTGTGGTGTCCGAGCTGGACATGGATCTAACCGGCGAATGCCTGCGCTATGAAGGCGGCTTTCAGGACGAATTCATCCGCCAACTGGGAGTGGCCGTTCTCGACGAGATAGAGCAGCAAAGTCCAGTCGGTGCACTGCGCGTTGAAACAATTGGAGCATGCCTGACAACACATTTGATGAGCCGTTACGGCAGTGTGCGCAAACGCCGCCTACCCTCGACAAGCGGGGCTCTTGATGCTCGACGCCTGAAGCGGGTTGTCGAATACATAAATGCGCATCTTGCGGAGCGCATCACCCTGGAGGATCTAGCCGACGTCTCTTGCCTCAGCCGCCATCACTTTGCGCGCGCATTCAAGAAGGCCACCGGAAAGACACCCCATCTCTACGTGCTCGACCAGAAGCTCAAGCATTCGCAAAAGCTGCTGAGCGCAGGCAAGATGAGCCTCTCGGAGGCGGCACTTGATGCGGGCTTCGCCAATCAGGCGCATTTCTCCCGCGTCTTCAAGCAACGCACCGGAATGACGCCAGGTCAATACCGGCGCAAGATGACCTGAGAGCGGCACCAAACCGCTGCCTTGCAGAGCTGAAATGCCGCAGCCGAAACCGCCTACAGAGGCACATTCAAGCTGACCTTGCTCCGGTCCATGACGACCGACGTTCTGAACCGTTTGACATTGGTGTCGTCGAAAAACAGACGTTGATTCAACTCGCGATACTCGTCCATGTCACTGGCCATCGCGACCAGCGCAAAGTCCGCCTCGCCCGTTATGTAGTAGCACTGCTGGACCTGCGGCTCGGCCTGGACCTTTCTTCGGAACGTATCCAGGATATCGATCCGTTCGCGTTCAAGCTCCACCAGTATCAGAAATGTCATCTCCTGTCCGACCAGTTTCGGGTTGACCACGGCGACCTCGCCTTCAACGATTCCCGTCTCCCGAAAGTGTCGCAAACGACGCTGCACCGTTGCTCCGGAAGCACCGACCTGGTCGGCAATCGCCTCCAGCTTTGTGTTCGAATCCTCTTGAATGATGCGCAGTATCGCCTTGTCGAGTTCCGACAACTCGGCTTGACTTTTTTTCATCAAAATCTCCAAAATTTTGTTCTCAATAGGTGTACAATTGCGAAATTTTGACAAAAAGCAATCACCAAAGCCCGTTAAGGTGATGGATGTGCCACAGAACACATATCAAGAGCGCAATAGCCTGAGCGAGCCAGTGCCACGCGCCAACCAGAGAGGACATGGAATGACCATTTCTTTAAAATCACTCGTGACAGCCACGATCGGCGGAGCCGTTTTCCTGGCTGCCTCCACGGTCGCAAACGCCGATGAACTGACCGACCGCGTCAACGCCGGCGAACCCATCCGACTTGGGTTTGCTACGGCAATTCCCTGGGCCTATCCGGGCGAAAAAGGCGAACCCCTGGGGTTTGTGAACGCACTAACGCTGGTCGTGCTGGAAGAGATGGGCATCACCAATTACGAAACCTCGGTCAATGAATGGGCCGGCCTGATCCCCGGATTGCAGGCCAACCGCTACGACATCATCACCGGCGGCATGTACATCCTGAAAAGCCGCTGCGAAAACATCAACTTTTCCGACCCGATCGGACTGTTCGGCGACGCGATGCTGGTACCCGCGGGCAACCCGCAGAAAATTCACAACTACCAGGACGTGATCAAAACCGGAGCAACCCTTGTAACCGGCGCCGGATTCAACACTGTTGAAGCGGCCAAGAAAGAGGGTGTCCCCGAGGACCAGATGATGCTGGTTGCTGGCGAAGTGGAAATCCTCGCTGCTATGAAGGCCGGGCGCGCCGATGCCGCGGTGCAGACCTTCTTTGGCGCAAAGGAACATGTCGACAAGTCGAACGGCCAGTTCGAGGTCACCGATCCGGCCGATATGCCGGAATGGACCCAGAATTGGGTCGGCATTGGAATGCGCAAGTCCGATCCGGAATTCCTGGCGGCCTTCAACACAGCCATGGCCAAAGTCATTGGCGGTGAGAAGTGGATGGAAGCGGTTTCGCCCTATGGCTACACCAAATTCCAACTTCCCGGAGATGATGCCTCGACGGAATACGCGTGCGCGAACCGTTAGATGCATGAAGCTGGTACCGGGCGACTTCTCCCGCGCCCGGTACCGACCGTTGGAGGCACATTTTGAGTTATCTCGACTTTCTGTCCGAATATCTGCCAAAACTGGCGAGCGGTGCCGGGACGACCATTATGGTCATGATCTGCTCGACGCTGCTTGCGGTTTTGATCTCATTGATTTTCGGCCTGATGCGCTTGTCTTCGAACATCGCCATTCAGGGTGCCGCAACGGTCTATATCGAATTTTTCCGCGGCACGTCGCTGCTGGTTCAGATCTACTGGATCTACTACGTGCTGCCTCTGATGGGGATCACCCTGACGCCCTTTGTGTCGGGTGTTGCGGCCCTGGGACTGAACTTCGGCGCCTACGGAGCCGAAATCGTCCGGGGTGGAATTCAATCCGTGCCCCGAGGACAGTATGAAGCGGCGCTGGCGCTGAACATGTCACCGGCAACCCGCATGCGACGCATCATCATTCCACAGACCTTTCCGCTGATCCTGCCGCCGGCGGCTAATCTTGCGGTCGAGCTCCTCAAGGCAACGGCTCTTGTGGCTCTGATTACAGTGGTGGATTTGATGTTCGTCGCCAAGCAGATCAATGCGACCACCTGGCTATCCGCCCAGGTCTTCGGCACAGCGCTGATTATCTACTACGTCATGGCGCGGTTCGGATTGGTCCCGTTCCTTCGGTGGCTCGAGACCCGTGCCGCCCACATGGTTGGCAAGGCGTAGAGGTGCTCTGATGGAATGGCGTTGGGAATTTGCCTGGGAAATCCTGCCTCGCATGCTTTGGGCCACGGGCAATACGCTCCTGGCTGCCGGTGTCGGGTATCTGATTGCCGTCGTTGTCGGACTTCTGCTTATGCTGGGCCAGCGAACGCCCAACCAGATTGTCAACATTGTTGTCCGTGAGATAGTCGAGTTCGTTCGATCCACACCGCTGCTTGTGCAACTCTTCTTTGTCTTCTTTGTCGCCCCGCAATTCGGCATCAAGCTGTCGGCCTGGACCGCCGGCATGCTGACGATTGGCCTGCACTTCGGGACCTACCTGTCGGAAGTCTATCGCGGCGCACTGGAAGGCGTGCCGAAATCCCAATGGGAAGCCTGTCGTGCCCTCAACTTTTCAACCGTCTACACCTATCGCCGCATCGTCCTGCCGCAGGCCTTTCCGATCGCGTTGCCGGGCATGGGCAACTACCTGGTGGGGATATTCAAAGACACCCCGCTCCTGGCAACTATCGGCGTGGCCGAGCTCATGCACACGGCCAATGCCCTGGGCGCCGAAACCTATCGATACCTCGAGCCCTATACGATGGTGGGCTTCATTTTCCTGATCATTTCTCTGCCGACCGCCATGGGATTGCGCCGCCTGGAAGCTGCGGTCAATCGCGCGCAGGGCAAGTAAAGAGCACTAGCAGACATGACACTCGACACCCTTCACCCACAGAAGCTCCCCGATGGCAGCCCATTGGTGCGCTTTGCCGATGTCACCAAAAGCTATGGCGCGCTCACGGTCCTTGATCGTCTGAACCTCGACATCGCCCAGAACGAAATGGTTTCGATCATCGGGCCTTCGGGATCTGGAAAGACGACCGTCCTGCGGGTTCTGATGACGCTCGAAGGTATCAATGATGGAGTCATTTACGTTGATGGCGAACCGCTGACCCATATGCCTTCAGGCAATGGTCTGGAAACCGCCAACGAAAAGTACCTACGCGAGCATCGCTCGAAAATTGGCATGGTCTTTCAACAGTTTAACCTGTTCCCGCATATGACTGCCCTGCAGAACTGCATTGAGGCACCGATGCAGGTGCTTGGATTGAGCCGCGAAGAGGCGGAGGAGCGTGCGCTGGACCTTTTGAACATGGTCGGAATGACCGCAAAGAAGGACCAGCATCCGACCCGCCTGTCCGGAGGGCAACAACAGCGGGTGGCCATTGCCCGTGCCTTGGCGATGCGGCCCAAGATCATGTTGTTGGATGAAGTGACCTCAGCGCTCGATCCCGAGGTAATCGGAGAGGTTCTGAATGTCATTCGCTCGCTCAACAGTGAACACAACCTGACGATGATCATGGTGACCCACCAAATGGGATTTGCTCGAGAAATCTCGGACCGGGTCTGTTTCTTCTACGAAGGAAAAATTGCCGAGCAGGGAACGCCGGACGAATTGTTCGGCGACCCACAGAACGAAAGAACCAAGCAGTTCCTGCACGCCGTGCTGGACGCAAACTAACTGTCGAAAATCGAGTTTGGCGATCGCCGCCAAACGACTGAACGGAACGAAAGGTCAGTGCTGTGACGCCTGGACTAGAGGATACTGTTGTCGATTGCGACGCCTATCAGCGCAACCTGGAGCACTTGCGCGCCCGTGATGTCGTCTTGCCCAAGATCGCGGAACTCGCTGATCCGGCAACGCACATCAAGCCAAATTCGAATGCGTTGAGCAACGTTGACCCGAACTCAGCCGATCCGCGCAATTTGTTTCGGGTGCATTGGCACAACGCGCCGGACCGAAAAGCAGTAACGGATGTTCCGGTACATATTGTCCTGGATGAAAGCATCACCGGAGTACGGGCCCGAATCGTCGTTGCGTTGGGCGACCGTTTTCCAATGATCGATTGCCACAAGGTGCTGGCAGCCTACGGCTGCCTGATCCCACGACTGTTGTCCGGTGTCTTTGATGCCACCAGGCACCGCGCGGTATGGCCCTCGACCGGCAACTATTGCCGCGGAGGTGTTGCCATCTCAAACCTTCTTGGATGTCGATCCGTTGCCGTGCTGCCGGAGGGAATGAGCCAGGAGCGATTTGACTGGCTCAATGACTGGCTGACCGACCCCAATGATATCTATCGAACCCCGGGGACCGAAAGCAACGTCAAGGAGATTTACGACGCCTGCCACGCGTTGGCCAGGGATCCGAACAATCTGATTTTGAATCAGTTTGCGGAATACGGAAATTACATCATTCACCGGGCCGTAACCGGCCCATCGCTGGAGCGGATATTTCATTATCTGAATGCGGACGGCGGTTTGAAAGCCCGAGCCTTTGTCGCGGCCACGGGCTCGGCCGGAACCATCGCCGCGGGCGATCACCTGAAACAGACGCTCGGGATGCAGATCGGAGCCATCGAGGCGCTGGAATGCCCGACGATGCTTCAGAACGGTTATGGCGAACACAACATTCAGGGCATTGGCGACAAACACGTGCCCTTGATACACAATGTCATGAATGCCGACTTCATCATCGGTGTTTCCGATACGGCGAGCGATGCAATCAACCTGGTGGCGAACACCACGGCGGGGCGAGACTATCTGTCCGCCTATCGCGGCATGCGACAGGAAACGATTTCCCAACTCTCACATTTCGGGCTGTCATCACTGGCCAACATTATCGGTGCGATCAAATACGCCAAATACAATGACCTCGGCCCTGAGGATGTCATTCTGACCGTGGCGACGGACGGCGCTCCAATGTATCAGACCGAGCTGAAGACCACGCGCGAAAAAATCTTCCCCGACGGCTTTGACAAGATAAAGGCCGCGGAGTGCTTTGGCCGATCAGTTTTGGGCGCAGGCACTGACAACATGATCGAATTGACGCGTTTCGACCGGGAACGGGTGTTCAATCTCGGTTACTACACCTGGGTCGAACAACAGGGCACGACCCTGGAAGATTTCGACCGCCGCCGCGATCAGTCTTTCTGGAACGGACTGCTTGATCTCGTGCCGATCTGGGACGGCATGATCGATCGCTTCAACACGGAGTAGGACGGTGGCGGACCGCAGCGATCTCCCCCTCACCGCGACACATTCCGGAGTCTATCGTGCGCAGACACGCGACGGAAAGCTGGTCGCATTGCACCCGTTTGAACGCGACCCGGCTCCATCCGCGATCGCACAGGGGTTTCTGGATGCGCTCGACGGTCCGCTACGCATAAAGACACCCATGGTTCGCAAAGCCTGGCTGGAGGGCGCGCGCTCTACCCACAACCGGCGCGACGGCAACGATGTGTTTGTCAGCCTAACCTGGGACAGGGCCGAACAACTTGTCGCCGACGAGCTGGAGCGGGTGCGCAAGACCCATGGAAATCAGGCGATATATGGTGGCTCATACGGCTGGGCTTCAGCCGGACGATTTCATCATGCTCAAAGTCAGCTACACAGGTTCCTAAACTGCATCGGCGGATACACGCGATCCGTCAACAGCTATTCGCTGGCGGCTGGTGAAGTGATCCTGACGCATGTTTTGGGCGATGCGGTCGGTTTCATTCACGCCCCGCAACCCTGGAGAGCCGTGGCTGAACATACAGGGCTGGTGGTTGGTTTCGGGGGCATTGCGGAACGCAACAGTCAGATCAGCGCCGGGGGCACGGGACATCACAGCACGGGTGACGGATTGCGCCGGGCAAAGCAGGAAGGCGCCAGGTTCGTAAACCTGTCGCCCATCAGACAAGACCTATCCGATGACCTGGCGGCAGAGTGGTTGGCGATTAGACCGGGTAGCGATGTAGCCGTGATGCTGGGCCTCGCCCACGAATTATTGATCAATGACCTGCACGTCCGGCAGTTTCTCGACCGCTACACGGTGGGCTTTGAGACTTTCGAAGCCTATCTGACCGGCGCGACGGACGGACAGGCAAAAACCGCGGAATGGGCGGCATCAATCGCCAACATTTCAGCTGATCGCATCTCTTCGCTGGCCAAGGAGATGGCCGGTACGCGCACGATGATTTCGGTCAGTTGGTCTCTGACTCGTCAAGATCATGGCGAACAACCATTCTGGATGGCGACGACGCTGGCTGCCATGCTGGGGCAAATCGGATTGCCTGGCGGTGGCATCGCGTTCGGGTATGGCGCCGCAAATTCCGTCGGAAACGAGCGCCGCAATCTGCGTTATGCGGCTCTACCGCAGCTCAAAAATCCGATCAATTCGGCGATCCCGGTCGCACGAATTGCAGACATGCTCCTCAATCCCACCGGCACATACAGCTTCAACGGCGAAACCCGCCAATACCCGGATATCCGTTTGATTTACTGGGCCGGGGGCAATCCGTTCCACCATCACCAGGATCTGACGCGGTTGTGCAAAGCATGGCAGAGGCCTGAGACAATCGTCGTTCACGACTATTGCTGGAATGCCTTGGCGAAACGGGCCGATATCGTTTTGCCCTGCACCACCCCGCTGGAACGCGATGACATCATGATCACTCCGCGTGACCGCTATATCGTGTCGATGGAAGCAGCGGTCCCCCCTGTCGGTGACGCCCGCGATGATCACGACATCCTGCGTTCCATAAGCGCCAGAATGGGCATCGAACCGGTATTTTCGGAAGGGCGATCCAAGCCGGAGTGGCTTGAATGGATCTATACGGAAAGCCGAAAAATGGCCGAGCACTCTGGCGTGTTGCTGCCGGAATATGCGGAATTTCTCGAGACGGGATGGTTTGAAACGGATCGACCAGACCAACTGTCGGACGCGTTCACCGGTTTTCGGTCTGACCCGGAGCAATTTCCTTTGAAAACACCGAGCGGCAAGATCGAGATCATGTCGCAGGCAATTGCTTCGTTTGAAACGGAAGGGATCCTTCCGCACCCTGCATGGTATGAACCGGAAGAATGGCTGGGAAGCGCCGCAGGACGCCATTCGCTGCATTTGATTTCAAACCAGCCCGCGGACAAGCTTCATTCACAACTGGACAACGGTCGGACAAGTCGAGGCGCGAAAATCAATGGCCGCGCACCGCTGCGTATTCACCCCGAGGATGCCGCTCAGTACGAGATAACAGACAGCGATTGCGTTCGTGTTCACAATCGCCGCGGAGCGTTTTTGGCCACCGCCGTTCTTGATAGCGGCCTCCTGCGTGGGGTTGTTCAAGTCAGCACCGGCGCCTGGCTGGACGCTCTCCCCCAGGCTGATGGTACGCTGCTCTGTCGTCATGGCAACCCGAATACCGTCACAAAGGACCACGGCACGTCGGCGATTGCTCAAGGTCCTTCGGCGCTCTCTTGCCTTGTGGCGATCGAACCTGTGGAGCCGGACGGCACGGTAAAGGCCTTCGAACCGCCGAAAACTCAGCCAGCGCTACACAAGAGATCATCGACATGAGTGAGCACGACGTCCGCTGTCCATCGGGATTTCATGAAACCGTTATCGCCAAGGAAACCGCCCAGGCAGTTTTACGCGCCGACGAACCAGTCGGCCCACCCTCCAACATCCTTCACCAGTCGATGAGTCCCCGCTGATGTCCCCTCTCCTGCCTTATCTGCCAATTGGCCATGTCACCGCGACGCGCAAAACGGGCGATGCCGCCTTTCGCCTGTTGCCTGCAGACGAGTTTACGATCGCCCAAAGAGAAATCACCGCCTGGCAGGGCTACGCCGAAACGCCGCTCGTGTCACTCAAGGCGCTGGCAGCGGAGATCGGAGTAGCGGACGTGTTCTATAAGGACGAAGGTCCTCGCTTTGGTCTCGGAAGCTTCAAGGCCTTGGGCGGCGCCTACGCTGCTCTGCGCGTGCTGCAACGCGAACTATCCGGACGTCTGGGATTCGAGGTTTCCTTAGCTGACATCCGCCAAGGCAAGTACGCGGAGCAATGCGCGACCCTCACTCTGGTGTCGGCCACCGACGGGAACCATGGCCGCTCGTTGGCTTGGGGATGCAAACGGTTTGGCGTCCCCTGCCGCATCTATATTCATGCTTCAGTCAGCGCAAACCGGGAGGCGGCGATGACCGCCTTGGGTGCTGATGTGATCCGTGTTGACGGGGACTATGACGATTCAGTCGCTCGGTGCAAGAAGGACGCTTTGGACAATGAGTGGTTCATCGTCTCCGACACGTCCTGGCCTGGATATTCGTCGCCGCCAAGTGACGTCATGTCGGGCTACAGTGTGATGGTGAAGGAGGTCTGCGACCGACTGACGACACCGCCGACCCATGTCTTTCTGCAGGCCGGCGTTGGAGGGATGGCCGCCGGTGTGATCGCCGCCATGCGTCAACAGTGGGGCAGCGCCTCTCCGCGTGCGATCGTCGTCGAACCCGAACTGGCGGCTTGCCTGTTTGAGAGCGCAAGAACCGGCTGTGCCACCCGCGTGACAGTCGAAAAGGAAACCCTGATGGCTGGTTTGTCCTGTGGGGAACCATCGGAAATTGCGTGGAACATCCTTGCCGAAGAGGTCACTGACTACCTGACTATTCCGGAGGCATTGGTTGGCCCCGCTGTGAGGCTGCTGGCCCATCCCGTGGGTGACGATCCCGTCATACAGGCCGGAGAAAGTGCCGTGGCTGGATTGGCAGCCATGGTCGCTGCCCGCTCGGACCCGGCTTTGACGTCCAGTCTCGCGCTGGACACAACCTCGCGCGTGCTATTGTTCGGCACCGAAGGTGTCACTGATCCGGAGGTTTTTCAGATGATCATGGAAGAGAAAGAACTCGCCTGACATGACACCGCAACGCGGATTTCCGAAGCGCGAATACGAAGATCGCACCGCAAAAGCCCAGGCTGGCATGGCAGCTGATGGTTTGGCTGGCGTTCTGATCACCACCGAGGCCGACTTCCGCTACTTCAGTGGATTTCACACCCTGTTCTGGCAAAGCCCGACCCGCCCCTGGTTTCTTTTCGTCCCTGTTTCCGGCAAACCGGTAGCCGTCATCCCTGAGATCGGTGAAGCGCTGATGAGCCAGACGTGGCTGGATGACATTCGGACCTGGAGTGCTCCGAACCCCGAAGATGACGGCATATCCCTGCTGACAGAGCTTTTGTCATCCCTTGCTGAAGAAAGTGCATCGATCGGTGTGATGAAAGGTCACGAAACGAATTTGCGCATGCCGCTGGGCGATTGGGAGCGTCTGAATTCGAGGCTCCCCGGCCTCCGGATTGAGGACGCTACCGCACTGATCCAGCGCTTGCGCATGGTGAAGTCCACGGCCGAAATCGAAAAGCTGCGCCATATTTGTGCGATCGGATCGAGCACGTTCGCAAGGGTGCCGGATATTGTTTCGGCAGGACTGCCGCTGGACGAGGTCTTCCGCGCATTCCGCCGCGAGGCGTTGGCTCAAGGGGCAGATGATGCACCCTATCTGGTCGGGAGTGCAGAACAGGGCGGCTATCGCGACGTGATTTCTCCACCCTCAAATCAGCCGTTGCAAGCCGGCGATATTCTGATGCTCGACACGGGTCTGACATGGGATGGATATTTTTGCGACTTCGACCGCAATTGGGCCATAGGCCGGGCGGACGACACGGCGCGCCGTGCCTATGATGTTTTGTGGCGCGCGACAGAAGCCGGCATCGAAGCCGCCAAACCGGGCGCCACTTGCTGCGAGCTTTTTGAAGCGATGTTCGCTGTTCTATCCGAGATGAATGAGAATGGTGGAGGTGTCGGGCGCTTGGGACACGGCCTAGGCATGCAACTGACAGAACAACCATCCCATGCGCGCTTCGACAAAACGGTCCTGGCTGAAAACATGGTTCTGACCCTCGAACCCTCTTTGTCCTATGGCGAAGGCCTGATGATGGTACACGAGGAGAACATCGTCGTCGGCCCGAACGGCGCCAGCTTGATCACCGAGCGTGCCAAACCCGAATTGCCCATTTTGTAGCAGGCGGTGACAACCGCCTGCTACATTCGAGTTGGTAACCTGTCCCGCTTAACGGTTCAGGAACTCAAGGTCATATTTGTCCTCAACATCGGGCAGTGGGTGTTCGAGATGCAGTGAATGCACAATGCCGTAGATCATAAAGAGCAAGATCACGGCGATTGGCAGGCCCGCCACGATAGACGCGGTCTGCAACGCGCTGAGCCCCCCGGCCAGCATGAGAACACCGGCGACGACGCCGGCCGTCAAACCCCAGAAGATACGGAATTTCACCGGTGGGTGCTCATCGCCCATCGAGAGCATGGTGCACATCACCAAAGTGCCCGAGTCCGATGAGGTAACGAACCAGGAGATCAACAGCACGGTAATCAGTACCGTGAGCGGGTAGACCAGCCAAGCATAACCAAATCCTTTGACAGTCTGGAACACCCCGGCGGCATAATCGCTATTGACCGCCTCAGCGACACCTGCGTTGTAGAAAAGATCTACCCCGGCTGCCGCTCCGCCAAAAACTCCCATCCACAGCATCACGACCGAGGTCGGGATCAGCAGCACGCAGTAACAGAACTGCTTGATCGTGCGACCCTTGGAAACGCGGGCGATGAACAGGCCGACAAACGGGCACCATGCGATCCACCAGCCCCAGTAGAAGATGGTCCACCAGCTCTGCCACTGGTTTTCGGGTTCGCCATTAATCCAGAAGCCCATCGGGATGACGGTCCAAAGATATTCGCCAAAGCCTGAAATGGTGATACCCAACAGGAAGGCGGTGGGTCCCAACACAATGAACAGGATCAACAACAGGATGCTGGCCATAACATTGGTTTCCGACAATATCCGTACGCCTTTCCCCACGCCGGACGCAGCCGACGCCGTACCCATGCAGGTGATTATTGCCACGAGGATCAACTGGTTGGTCTGCGTGTTTGACATCCACCCCAGATCTTCCAGACCCGCTGCGATGGGTGTGACCCCCAGACCAAGCGAAGTCGCAAGGCCGAAGATGGTTCCAAACACGCCGATCAGATCGACCAAGTGCCCCCAGGGACCATAAATCCGATCTTTCAGAACCGGATAAAGCGCGGTACGGAGCGTCAGCGGCAGGCCGTGGCGATATGCAAAATAGGCCAGGCTAAGCCCGACGAGAACATAAAGTGCCCAACCATGAAAACCCCAGTGGAAGTTGGTAATCACAACGCCCGACACCGCAGCATCGACCGAACCGGGTTCGATGCCCGCACGTTCGATGAAGGGGTTGCCCTGAATGTGAAACATGGGCTCTGCCACGCCCCAGTAGATCAGACCTGACCCCAATCCCGCGCTGAACAACATACAGACCCAGGAAAACGTTGAAAAATCGGGTTCGTCATCGTCCTTGCCAAGTTTCACGTGGCCGAACCGACTGACCATCAGCCACAACACGAAAAACAGCGCTGCATTCACGACCAGTACATAAAACCAATCCAGGCTGCCGATGATGAAGTCCTTGCCCGAGGCAAACACTGCGCTCGAGACTTCCACATCGCGGATAGTGTAGAACACAAATGCCAGGATCATCACCATCGAGGCGATGCCCATTGTTGGGTTCATACCCTTGAACAAGCCGGTTTTAGCAACAAGATTATCAGGTTTATTCGCTGATTCAGTACTCATGTCTTATCCCTCTGCGCCATGTTGTTCGGCTTATCGTGTGGATCCTGCAGCGCCTCTGCGTGCGGAGGCTGAAGCCCATTTCTGAAAGGCTTCTTCCAGTCGAGCATGGTTCTTTGCCCACCACTCGGCATCCGACAGGATATAGAGGCTGTCCTCATAAGCCGGCCCGTTCGGGATGCGTTGCAGCACATCATCGGAGAGCAGCGCCATGGAGGATTTACGCGTCGGCCCATTCGGCAGGTAACCAACCATGCTGGCCAGGGATTCTGAGCTGCTGGCAAACCGGATAAAGTCGATGGCAGCGTCCTTATGCTGGCTGCCCTTGGGAATACCGAAGAGGTCAAGTTCGATGACGCGACCATCCATATTCACCGTGAAATCGGCGCCTTCTTCCAGCGCGGCCGTCGCGCCGGTTGTGGCCCAGATCGAAGACATGGCAACGTCGCCCGCGTTCAGCATGCGCACCGGCTCGCGACCGGTTTCCCAAACCTGCAAACCGGGGCGAATATCTTCCATCTTCTTCAGGGCACGCTGGACACCTTCTTCGGTCTCCAGCGTGGAGTAGACATCTTCGCGTGGAACGCCATCGGCCATCAGCGCCCATTCCATGATCACAGTGGGATCGTTTCGAATGGCGCGCGGACCCGGGTAGGTCTTGGTGTCGAAGAAATCAGCTATGGTAGTCGGAGGTGAGTCAGCAAATTGTGAGGTGTTGTACGCATACGCCGTGCCCCACACAATGACACCGACGCCGCAATCATTCAGTGCGCCCTCAACAAAATCGTCTCGGAAAGAAGTGCCGTCAGACCCGTCGGGCAGCTCAATGTCGGAAAGGTCCTCCAGCAAACCCTCTTCGCATGCACGCAGTGAATCGGCCTGGGTCAGATCCACTACGTCCCAAATCACATTGGCGCTTTCGACTTGATCGCGAATTTCCGAGATGCCGCCATTGTAGTGTTCAACATGTACCTTGGAGTTTGTATCTGCCTCGTATGGGCGTACAAAACCCAGCATCTGACTGCGCATGTACGGACCGGTCCAGGATGTAAAAGTAATAGCCGGCTTCGGCTGAACCGCCGCAGGCTGTTCGCCGCTGTTTTCCTGCGCCTGTATGGTGCCTGTCACAGCAACAGCGAATATAGCTGCCAAAAGCCAAGTCGGCCGAATGAGCACTCCGGATCTGCGTCGGGTCAATTGAGTCCCCTCCTCACTCTGTTGAACATCAAAAGATTTACTTTTGTTGCGCCCTACAGCCTATACGGGGAACTTTCTCACGCGCGCCACGAATACGTCGTTTTTAGATCGATTATGACGCTTTTGAGCAATTGGATAACTTTTTTGGCCAAAGACCTCACTTGACCGGACTGCGCTTGATTGCCGGTTTTGTAGATTCGAGAAAGCCGGTCATCGGGATCATTGATTGCCGGATCTCGTGTAGACTGAAAGCGCACGGTCAACCGCGATGTTGTCGCCAGTCAAAATGGCAGCGACGGCATCGCCTGCAACGCTGTCGCCTTGGGTCAGCAGATGCGCCACGCCTGCAGCCGCTCCGCCTTCCACAATGCACTTTTCATGCCTCAGAATGAATGCCATGGCCGCTTCGATTTCGGCGTCGTCAACCTGGACGTAGTCGTCGACCAGGCGACGACACAGGTCGAAGGTGTAGACATTGTCCGGCGGTATGGGCCCCGGAAGAGCATCGGCGATGGAAGGCTTTTCGTCGACCTGAACAATGCGACCGGCCTTGACGCTTTCGTGCATGGCCGCCCCATGCAGCGATGATACTCCAACAAGACGAACGCCCGGCCTGAGAGCCTTCATGGCGATGGCAATTCCGCTCATCAGGCCGCCACCGGATAGCTGCACCAACAGCGTTTCCAAAGACGGGCACTGCTCGGCAATTTCCAGCCCCAGTGTGCCCTGCCCTGCGATGACAAAGGGATCGTCGAAGGGTGAAACGAACACCAGGCCGTCCCGCTCGGCCAGTTCCCGCGCTTTCGCGTCCGCTTCGTCCTGGTTGTCGCCATGGGTCACGACCTCTGCACCATAGGAGCGCAACCCGGCTACCTTCTCCGGCGGCACCAGATGAGTAAGACAAACCACAGCGCGAAGACCCAGCCTCTCGGCCATATAGGCGACTGATTTGCCGTGATTGCCGCTTGAAACCGTAATCACTCCACGCCGGCGTTCCGACTCGCTGAGCGACAGCAGTCTGTTGGCGGCACCTCGGATCTTGAAGGCCCCCGTATCATGCATGGTCTCCATTTTCAGCCAAACGGGTCGACCGAGGCGATCGCTGAGCGCTTTCGAGCGTCGCAAGGGCGTTTGTTGAACGTACGGAGCAATTCGGGCCTGAGCCCTGTAAAGATCGTCCAGTTGGATCGTCATATGGCTTTCTGCCTTCGAGCGCCGCGTGTCGGGTGAATGTTCGATGCCCGGTAATACGAGCATGCGCTCTCACGGTTGGGCCACGGACGCCAAGTCGCTGTCAAGAGAAAGGGTTTGAAGGCCCATCTATCCCGTCACCCGAACGCAGACGAGATCGAGGAGCGCAGCGCCTGCCTCGACATTCTCGCGCCGGAACGAGACGCAAATGGTTCGTTCAATAGATGGCCTCAATCACGTCCGCGGTCTTGGTGACCAATGCAACGTTCTGCATCGCGTAGTCGATGCTTGCACGGTGCCAGTCGGCATTCATCGTCGAACACCCGTCTTCCGGAATCACCATGACGTAGCCCTTGTCGGCTCCCGTTCGAGCAGTGTGCTCGATCGACATGTTCGTCCACGCTCCAGTCTCGATAATGATGTCACGGCCCTCGGCCTTGAGGATCGTTTCGAGTGAGGTGCCCTCCCAAGCGCTCATTCGCATCTTCTCGACAACGTGGTCGTTGGGCTGTGGTGTCAGGTCATCGACCGCAGCTCCGCCCCAGGTCCCACGCACAAGTGCCGTTTCATCCACCACTCCCTCGAACAATGGCGCGTTCAGCGTCAGTCCGGGTGCGCCCGGAGGTACGAGGAAATGGACGTGGATCACCGGAACACCCATCTCCCGGCATCGGGCGGCGAGTTTCGCCACGTTGGCGATGGCATCCTGCTCCTTGCAGTGTTGAGGGCTTCCGGATTCGGCAAAGGCGCCACCTTCCATAACCACGTCGTTCTGCATGTCCTGGATGATCAGCGCACAACGAGAGGCATCCAGGCGGAGTGCCTCTCCACCCTCTGACGTGGTTGCGGCTGCGGTCGTGCTTGCAGTTGCGGAGGAAGATCTTTGCGCTCGCATGAAGGGTTCGTTCCTAGGGCCGATCTTCACCGGCACTGAATAGACGCTGGTGGAGGCAGCCACATAAAGCGTGCGCCAGTCCTCGCCCCCCCAGTGCAGATTGGCGGGAAGTTCAGGGATCGAGACCTTGCCGATGAGCTTGCCGGAGCTGTCGTACACCCAGAGACCGCCGGGAGCGGTGACCCAGATGTTTCCTTCGGCATCGCATTTCATTCCATCCGGCACGCCGGGTTTGAGGCTGTCGCGGATTCCGGCCGCGAAGACCCTTCCATTAACCAGCTTGCTTCCCTCCACATCGAAGACCCGAATGTTCGCCTGTTCGGTGTCATTGATGTAGAGCTTTGATTCATCAGGGCAGAAGCAAAGACCGTTCGGCATGGTGAAAAGATACCGGTCCACCACAAGTTCCGGCTCGTCTCCGGGCTTGTGCCCCGGGGGCAGGCGGAACACGCCCTGCCAGCCCAATTCCCGCGGGCGTTCGACGCCGTAGCCGGGCATTCGCCCGTACCATGGGTCGGTGAACCAGATCGATCCGTCGGACTTCACAACGATGTCGTTGGGCGAGTTCAACTCGCGCCCCTCAAAATGCGACGCCAGCACTTCGCGCCGCCCATCCGGGCCGAACCGCGCGACGCTGGAGGTGGCGTGTTCGCAGACCAACAGATTCAGGTTGGTATCATAGGTCATCCCGTTGCCCTTGTGGGACGGGTTCATGATCTCCCGAACACCTGCCCGGTCCAGCCGCCGCCGCACGTCGCCGGGCATGTCCGAAAACAGCAAGTAATGGTCAACCGGATGCCAGATCGGACCTTCGGTGAAGGTAAAGCCCGACCCCTCCTGCCGGACGGGGGCGTGCTCGTCGATCAGATTGCGAAAATCGGGATCGAGGGCTTCATGTGCCATGGCGTCCCCCTCACGCCGGGAACCAGTCACGGCGCGGCACAGACTGGCTGACCGCCCCAGGTATCGCCATGTCGAGCCGTCCGACGACCTGGCCATGCTCGATCTTGGCGGGCTTGTCGTGGATTGGGAGCAGGAACTTTGCGCCAGAATACATCAGCTTGCGGATCGCCCCCTTCTCGCCACGCTTGGAGCCGCCGTGGTTGCCGGTCACCTGGTATTCTTCCGGTCCGAAGGACCGCATCGGATTGATGATCTGATCGTTGAAGTCGTAGATCACATCGCCGCAGATGGTCGCCCGACCCTCGACCGTATCGACGTGGACGTTCATGGAACCTTCCGTGTGAGCCCCCGCCGCCTCGAGGAAGACACCGGGGATCAGTTCCACCGGCCCCGAGATTTCAAGGTCCTCCAGCCTTAGCGCGCCCGGATGGTGCAGCCGCTCAACCAGATGGATGATGTCGGGCTTCGGGTATTGCGGATGCATCAGGCCGGAGACCGAGTACTCGAGCTCACGCCGATTGATGACCACGGTTGTGTTCATCGAGAAGTGGTCATCCTTGCCAGCGTGGTCGATATGCAGGTGCGTGTGCAGGACATAACGCACGTCGCCCGGTTTGACCCCGTGATTGGCGAGCTGCCGCTCGATCATGTTCTCATGGAACTGAAGGCCCCGCATGCCAAGCGTCTCCATGATGGCGTTGTCGCGATAACCGGTGTCAACGACGATGGGGTATTGGCCACCGAGGATCAGAAAGCCGTAGACCGGCACCCGGCGAACCCGTCCGCAATCGCGGCCCAGCACCAGAAAGCTCGATTCGAGTTCGATGTCGCCATAATCGAGTATCTTGATTTCCAGTCCCATTTGCGTCTCCTCCCTGTCACGTCAGCCGGTAGACCCGGGCTGCTGTCCTGTTGAAAATGGCATCCTGTTCGGCCGCACTCAGACTTCCTGCAGCGGCGCGATGCGCCTCGATCAGCGCGTTGTAGTTGGTCCAGAGCTTTTCGATTGGAAAGTTCGATCCCCAGAGGCAGCGATCCGCGCCGAACATGGTAACCGTTTCGGACGTGAGCCACCCGATCAGCGCGGAGTCGAGCCGGTGCTGAAACGTACCGAAGCCAGAGAGCTTGGCGACGACGTTCGGACGCTCAGCAAGCTTCGATAGAGCACTCCGCCACTTCTCACGACCCTCATCAGAGGAATCCTCAAGCATTCCGGCGTGTTGCAGGACAAAGGTCACGTTCGGGCAGGCATCGGCCAACTCGCAAGCCCCGGCCATCTGGTCATCGAACACCTGCAGGTCGAAGACCAGTTCGTAGTCGGCCAACCGCGCGACGTTTTTCTGGACAACCGGATCACGGCATAGGTCGGGATGGGGCGCAAAGCGGTATGCGGGGTTCTCGTGCCAGTGGAACTGTTGGCGGATGCCTCTGAGATGCGGAAAGCGCATCAGGCGATCGAGCGCGGGGCGAACATCCGCAACCGTCATATCGGCATAGGCGACCAGCCCATGGGGCCAACCGGTCTCGGCGATCAGGCTCTCCATCCAGGCGGCCTCGTCATCCGCTTTTTCAACGGGCCAGTTCGCCTGCACGTAAACCGATTTCGTCACCCCGGTCCCGGCGATGTCTTCCAGATACTCCGACATCGGATAGTCCCGCCGAATCGGCTCGTAAGGGCCGAAGATACGAGGCTGCATCGGCCCAGTCAGCCAGGGAAGGTCCGCCTGCTGCCAGACATGAAAATGAGCGTCGATCACATCCATCACCGCGCTCCCTTCCGGAATTCCAGAATCTCGGACGCGACGGCGGGCGGAGTGCTCCCGTCGCCCAGCCGGTCGAGCAGCGGCAAAATCGCCCGCATCGCCCCGGTCTCAGGCCGATAGGAAGGATCGGCGGCGAGCGGTGAAAGCCAGAGGACAGACCAGGCCAGAGCCGAGAGCCGCTCCATCGAGGCAACGAGCGCTTCAGGCCCTCCCCGTTCCAGACCGTCAGATATGACGATGGCCAGCGCGCCTCTTGCATGGGCGGCAAAGCGTGGGATCGAGAGGAACACTGCCAGCGCCTCTCCCAGCCGCGTGCCGCCGTCCCAGTCGGCGACAAGCCCGCTCGCAAGGGTCAGCGCCTGATCCCGGTTCTGGTGGCGGAGCGCCCGCGTGACCCTTGTCAACCGGGTCCCCAGCGTGAAGCACTCGACCCGCTCACCTCCCTGTTGGAGAGCGTGAGCGAGACGAAGCGCGCCGTCGGTGTTTTCCTTCATGCTGCCGGAGACGTCGATCAGCATGAGCACGCGCCGCTCGCGGGTCATGCGCCGACGAGTCGGCAGCCGCGTAATCTCTCCATCACGGCGTAGCATCTGACGGAAGGCACGGCGTGCATCCGCCAGCCGCCCTTTGCCCGATTCCATTCGTCGCGCCCGCCTGCGGGGCAGGCGTTCAGGCAAGGCACGGGTGAAAGCCCGCAGCGCCGCATCCTCATCCCCCGCCGAAAGTGCGCGAGTGAAAAGCCTCTCCGCAGCCGTCGCTTCGCCGCCTGATGGCGCCTCCTCGTCCGGCACGGGCATTTCTTCGAAAGCACCCGCGTCATAACTCTGCGGCAGTTCCTCGGGTTCTCCCGGCGCAGGAACAGCCAGGTGACGTCCGAGAAATACCGTGTCGAACACCGTATCGAACATCACCTGCCGATCAGGTCCGGGACCGTAGACAGCATGTGCCGCGCGACGGATGTCGCCGATCCCGCACGGCCCGAGTAGGCCAACAGCCGTGATGAAGGTCTCCGTCCGATCTGGAGAGGCCGGAAAGCCCGCCATCCTGAGCGCCTGGGGGAAGTCGAGGAACGGGTCCAGCGCACGCGGTGTCATGCTGCGCTCTCCGCAAGGATCGCATCAAGGCGCGGCGCGATGTAGTCGAGATCATCCTGATCCTTCAGAACCACGCCCACTGCCCGCGCGAATGCACGCGGCCAGGCATCGCCCCTTTGGTTGAGAAGGGTTGCCGCTTCGGCCCATTCCACGGTTTCCGCCACACCCGGCGGTTTCGCCAACGGTTCCTCCCGAAGCGCGGCAACCGCCGCCACCACGCGGCGCGCGGTTTCCTCGACAACGGTCGAGGCGCGCATCATGACGATCCGCGCTTCCAGTTCACGGTCGGGATATCCGATCCAGTGATAGATACAACGCCGCCGCAGCGCCTCGTGCAGCTCCCGCGTACGGTTCGAGGTCAGGACCACGACCGGAGGTTCCGCGGCTCGTACGGTGTCCCTTTCCGGGATCGACACTGCGAAGTCGGAGAGAAATTCCAGCAGGAACGCCTCGAACTCATGATCCGCCCGGTCGATCTCATCGATCAGCAGCACCCGATCACGCGGGGCTTCCAGCGCCTGAAGGATAGGACGGGCAATCAAAAACTGGTCGTCGTACAGATTGACGTAGTCTTCCCCGGCTTGCCGGATCGCCAGCATCTGTCGCGGAAAATTCCACTCGTACATGGCCGCCGCTGCGTCGATCCCCTCGTAGCACTGAAGCCGCACCAGTTCGCGCCCGAGGATGGAGGCCAGCGCCTTCGCCGCTTCCGTCTTGCCGACACCGGGCGCGCCTTCAAGCAGCAAGGGCTTTCCGAGGGCGAGCGCGAGGTAAGCGGCGGTCGAAATCCCGTCATCGGCAATATACTGGGCATCTGCCAGAAGCCGAGCCAGCGGCTCCGGCCCGTCGATCCCCTGTATGCTTTGCCTGACCGTCATCAAAGAGCCTGACGCGGCTTTGCGCCGCCGAGTGATCGGATACCGCGCAGGACTTTTTCGGGTGTCACCGGTAACTCGTCGATCCGGACACCGACCGCATCGTAAACGGCATTGACGACTGCCGGCAGCACCGGGTTGGCACACATCTCGCCAGGCCCCTTGCCGCCATAGGGCCCGTCCTCGGCGGGGCGTTCGAGCACACTGATATGGTGAGGGGCCAAGTCACCCGGACCCGGCATCAGGTAGGTGTTGAAATCTTCGGGCAGATGATCCCGCGCCGGGTAGTAGGGCTCGGTCGTCTCCCAGGCCGCGTGGCTCATCCCCATCCAGGCGCCGCCGCGTAACTGCTGTTCCACCAGCTTGGGGTTCAGCGCACGCCCGACCTCATAGGCGGACTGCATGTCGGTCACCGTCACCTCGCCGGTTTCGTCATCCACCTCCACCGTGACCAGCATCGCGGCATGGGCGAAGGTGGTGACGGGCGACATCTCCCCGGTTTCGGGATCAACGTCCGACAACGGGACGAGGAAGATTCCCCGACCCGCGATTGTTCGCCCTTGCTTGAACTGTGCCGCCTGCGACGCAGCCATGGTCGTGATCGAGCGCGACGGTGCACCCTTGACGTGAATGTTTCCTTTGCCGTCGGTGGCCAGGTCGCCGGCATCCACCTCCAACTCCTCTGCCGCCGCCTCCAGCATCACCTGGCGTGCCTCCTCGGAGGCGCGGATTACCGCGTTCCCCATCCGGTGGGTTCCACGGCTGGCGAAACTGCCCATGTCGTGCGGGCCGGTATCGCTGTCGGCAGTGTCCACGTAGACGTCCTCGATCGGAACGCCAAGCGTCTCTGCCGCGATCTGCCTGGTAACGGATTTCATACCCTGTCCGAGGTCGATGGCGGAAAGCGCGACGGTGAACTTGCCGTCCGGATTTGAGTGCACCAGCGCCTGACTTGGGTCGCCGCCAAGATTCATGCCGATGGGATAGTTGATCGCCGCGAAACCGCGTCCCCTGTGGATGGCCATCAGCGCCTCCTGAACCCTGAGAGCGAAGAGAACCGCATGGCACCCGACCGCGCGGGTTTCTTCGGCTCTTGCGGTCTTTCGATCGTCACATCGCTTGCCACAGGTCGATCGGATGTTCCTTGCGGAGGCTCCGTTCGTGCGGGCAACGGACGTGCTGTTTCTGGCACTGGCGGACGCGGTGGAGGAGTCGCCACTTCGCTCGCGCCTGCCTTCCGCGCGTAGCTCGTTGCCTGGAACCCGCTCACGCGTCCGTCCTCGTCGGTGGCGGTGTGACGGGGCAACTCTCCGCGAGCACCGCCGCCGTCTTTCAATGAGGATGCTGCCCTCATCTCCGGCGACACGGTGATCCCCGCTTTCTCCGCCACCACCTGGGCGCATTCGATCAACGCACAGTTTTTGGCAACGCGACGGTGCGCCTTCATGTCACCATCGCGATAGGCATTGAGGATACGTAGTTCGACCGGGTTCATGCCCACTGCTTCGGCCACCTTGTCCATGTGCGCCTCGATGGCGAAATCCACACCGGTGATCCCGAAGCCGCGCATGGCCGTCGCGGGCGTTCGATTGGTGTAGACACAGTAGACGTCCGCATGGACATTCGGGATCGTGTAGGGACCCGGCAGGTGGCCGACGCCCTTGATGATCGCGTAGGAGGAGAGCCGGGTGTAAGCGCCCGCGTCGAAATAGCCGGTGAATTTCCGCGCCACGATCCGCCCGTCATTCATGACACCATCGGTGATGTACCAGCGTTCCGCACCTCGGGGCGCACCGACCTGCATCTCCTCGGCCCGGTCCCATGCATATTTCACCGGCCGCCCGGTCAGCATCGCGCCGAGGATTGCGAGCGGTTCATGTATGCTGTCGACTTTGCCACCGAAACCGCCGCCCACGGTTCCACCGATAAAGTGCAGCCGCGAGGACGGGAGCGACAGCACTTTCGCCGCCGTCCCGAGCGAGAAGAACAACGCCTGTGTCGAAGTGTAGCAGACATAGCGGTCGTTTTGTTCCGGCGCCGCTATTGCTCCGCAGGTCTCGATCGGGGCTTGCTCGATGGGCGACATCTGGTAGCGGCCCTCGACGACATGGTCCGCCTCTGACAGTGCCCGATCCACGTCGCCGTAACGCAGTTTCTGGTGGTCGTATTTGCCGTGATAAACGAACTTGTTGTCCGGGTAGATGTCGAGCACTGCGGGCGCGCCGGGCTTGATCGCTTCTTCCACGTCCATGACGTGCGGCAGTACCTCCCAGTCGACCTTGACGGCGGCAACGGCAGCCCGCGCCTCGGCCTCGGTCTCTGCAATCACCGCAGCGACCGGTTCGCCCAGGTAGGCCACCTTTTTCTCCGAGAGGATCGGCTCATCGTCCAACCCGAAATCGAGAAGCGACAGAAGCGTGTTCAGGTTCACCGGCACATCACGTCCGGTCAATACCCGCACGACACCCGGCATCCGCTCCGCGTCGGAGATGTCAATCCGACGGATACGGGCGTGATGGTGTGGCGAGCGGGCGCACCGCATGTGCAAGAGGCCATCGAACAAATGGTCGTCGAAGAATGGCGAGCGGCCGGTAACGTGGCCCGGAATATCTTGCCGTCGCGTCGGTTGACCGATCTCGTTCAGATTGTCGTCACGCTCGTCGGCGAAAAGGTCTTTGCGGAACTCGACCATGGGTCCGTTCGCGGTCATGTCGGTCATGCGCGAGTCCTCCCTTCTGCGGCAGCGAGGATTGCAGTGATGATCGGCTCGTATCCGGTACAGCGGCAGAGATTGCCGGAGATCGCCTCGATGACTTCGTCTCGGCTCGGACGCGGGTTACGGTCGAGCAGCGCCCGTGCGGAGACCAGCATCCCCGGCGTGCAATATCCGCATTGAGCAGCGAAATGGTCCATGAACGCCGTCTGTAGCGGGTCGGGCACCGTGCCGTCGGCCAGCCCTGCCGCCGTACCGACTTCGCGTCCGTCAACGGTCTCTGCCAGAACGAGGCAGGCAAGCTGTGTCTCCCCATCGATGGTGATGGTACAAGCACCACAGGTGCCTTGACCGCAGCCAAATTTGGGCGTCAGGTCACCGACACCGCGGCGCAGGAAGTCGAGCAGGTTCTCACCCGCTTCCGAGAAAGCCGATTTCGATTGACCGTTCAGCGTGAAGGTGATCGGGGTCTTCGCCATCAACGCCGCTCCATATCAGACAGCAACCGCTTGAGATGGACGCCCGCGACTTCTTTTCGATACCAGGCGCTTGCGATCTCATCCGTCGGCGGGTCCAGCCCCTCAACCGCTGCCGCGGCCGCGCTGTCAATTGCAGTTGTGTTCAACGATTGGCCTTCCAGCGCGCGTTCTGCGCCCGTGGCCCGAAGCGGTGTCGGCCCCATCGCACCGAAAACGACCCTTGCGCCTCTGATCCGCCCACCCTCAACCGGCAGGTGTGCCGCGATCGACAACACTGATACGCCCTTGGGCTTCACCCGGCTTACCTTCAGGAACCCGAATGCCCTTGGATTTTGCGGCCGCGGCACCTCAATGGCCGTGATCAACCCGGCGCGTTCGCGGTCACGCAGCACCTCGGCCACAGGCCGTGCGTCGCCTTGTCCCGCTCCGATCACCCGGGCATCGAGGGCCAGAAGCGCGGCGGCGAAATCGCCGTAGGGGTGCGCAGCGAAGAGGTTCCCGGCAACGGTCGCCATGTTGCGCACCTGAGGCCCACCGATCAGCCGTGCCACCGGATGCAGGAACTCAAGGTCACGGTTCGCCAACACGCCGGCCATGGTAACGCTCGCGCCGATCCGAACGCTTCCGCCGGTCACCTGCACTTCGCTCAAGGTCCGGTCGGTCACGCGGATCAGTCGCGCCGGTGCAGCGCCCTCGTTGACCGCCCGCATGACAATCGTCCCGCCGCCGAGAAAAGCTGCATCGCCACCCATGGCGCGGGCCGCCGCATCAAGCGTCGGGTAGGTCTCGACCACCGTCATGATCCCTCCAATCCCATATGGGCGCGCACTGCGTCGAACCCGCTTTGATAGATGTCCTCGGACACCATCGACTTCAGTTCGTCCTCGCGCCCCTTCGGTGTGTCGAACCGGGATTCCCAGTGCCAGAAGGTCCGGTCGCCGTCCGTCACGGGCGCCAGTCTGACATGCGCCACATAGTTCAGCAGCGGCACCGGCGTTTCCAGAAGACAGTAGCTGAAGGCCATATCGGCATCCGAAAGTGTCAGAAGCTGCTCGCGAAGTTCAGACCCGTCAGCAAGATGGAAGCGGCGCACGCATCCCACCTTGTCGGATGGCTCGCCGCGGTCGACCTTGCTGTCGGCCACGGCGGGGTGCCATTGGTCGTGCCCGTTGAAATCACGGAGCACGTCCCACACCGCCTCGACGGACGCATCCAGAACCGTGCTTTTCACGACCTTCACCATCAGCCTGCAAGGCTCCGTTGCAGTGCCGCAAACCCCGCCTGAAAGACATCCGAACCGATGCCGTTCACGAGCCCCTCGGCCTCGCTCTCATCGCATTCGAACTCCGCTGTCCACTCCGCGAAAGTGCGGTCGCCATCCGTGATCGGCGTAAGCCTGATCGTCGCGATGTAGTCGGTCAGCGGCATCGGGCTTTCGAGGATCGAATACGTGCAGAACATGTCGTAGTCGCTCAGACCCAGAAGCTTTTCCCGGATCCGGTCCCCGTTTTGAAGGTGAAAGTCACGGATGCAACCAACCCGGTCGGAGGGCTCGCCCTGCTCGATCCGACTGTCTCGAATGCGCGGATGCCAGCGCGGCAAGGCGTTGAAGTCGCGCACCCGTTCCCAGACTCGTGCTGCAGGCGCGTCGATCACCGATGAGATGTAAACACGCGGCATTTACTTCTTACCCCGACCACGGGAGGAACTGCTGTCGTCCTTGGGCGGTTCCTCATCACCGCTGCTTTCGCCAACAGCCTTCCGGACCGCATCCGTGATCCGCTGCATGTCGGACGCTTCGCGGATCAACCCGCCCTGTTTGGCAAGCCCGCCACCCTCGATCCCGATATCGTTGAGAAGCGTGTCGATCAGCGGCGCCTGTACGCGGTATCGCAATGCGGAGTTGATGACCTCGTCGGTCGGGCTGCCATCGCGTTTGCCGCCGTCTCCGGAGATACCATCGAGCTGCATGATCCGGATATCCTGGATTTTCTCCAGCGGCTTGACGGACGCAGAGACGATGCCTTCCACATGCTCCAGCAGTTTCCGGCGGAAGAGTGAAGCCCGTGCCGGATCGGTGAGCACGTTCTCGGCCTCGTTGAGCAGCTTCAGCGCCTCGGCTTCGACGGCCTTCCGCACCTTGTCGGCTTCGGCAATAAGCTTGGCTTCCTCAGCCGCCTTCTCGGCTATCGTCACATCGATGGACTTGCGGCGGTTTGCGGCTTCGGTCTCGCGTACTGTCTTGACCTTTTCCTCGGCAACGGCCGCCTTCGCGCGCGCCGCATCTGCCTCGGCGCGGGCGGCACTTTCCTCAAGAGACTTCTGATAGAGCACGATCGCCTTGTCCATCTGAGCCGTCTCGACACTCTGTTCGCGCTCGACTTCCAGCTTCCTACGTATCGTTTCCTGGTCGATGCGAATCTCATCGAGACCTCGTTCGGAGGCAACGCGAGCCCGTTCGATCTCCTCCTGGCTGGCGATCTCGGCCTCGCGGAGCGTTTGCACGCGAGCGACTTCGAGCTGTTCGAGTGCGCGACGACGTTCAAGCCTTGCACTCTCAATAGCCTTATCGCGCTCGACCTCGGCAACCTGGATCGCGCGCTCTGCCGAAATCTCGGCCTCTTTCACACTTGCCTCCGCGGCAGCGCGCTCGGCCTTGGTCTCGGCGAGTTCGACGACCCGCTTCTCTTCGGCCTGTTCAACGCTTCGGCGGCGCTCGATGTCGATCACTTCACGCAGCTTCTGGCTGGCGATGCGTTCCTGCTCCAAAGCGAGTTCGGAGGAAACACGCGCCTTCTCAACCGCCTCGCGCCGGGCGATTTCGGCGGCCTCCAGCTTGCGATCGCGTTCGATCTCGTTCGCGCGCACCTCCTGATCCGCCGCAATGCGTTCGGCTTCCAGCGCTCGCCTCTGTGCGATCCGCGCCTGCTCGACGGCCTCGTCGGCGGCAACACGCGCCTCGTCTATGGCCTGGTTGCGGGCGATCTCCTTCGAACTGGTTTCGCCGTCAGCCTCGATGCGCGTTGCGGCGATTTGTTTCTCCCGTGCGATCCGCGCCGCTTCGACTGCCTCGTCCGCAGCGATCTCCGCGCCCTCGACGGCCTGCCTGCGTTCGATCTCCAACTCGCGAATACGCCGATCTTCGGCAATCCGGGATTCGCTAACCTGTGCGTCCTGAAGAATGCGCATCCGTTCGACGGCCTCACGTGCCGCGATCTCCGCTTCGTCCAACGCCTGTTGACGGGCGATCTCGCGTTGTCGGATATCCTCCTCACCTTTGATGCGGGTCTGGGCAAGAAGAAGATCCTGCGCCATCCGTCGCTTCTCGTTGGCCTCGTTGGCGGCAATCTCGGCATCTCGGATCGACTTCTGCCGCTCGATCTCCAGAGCCTGCGTTTCGCGCTCCTTGGCGATCCTCGCCTCTGACAACGCCTTTTCCTGCGCGATGCGCGCCCGTTCCGTACCCTCGCGTGCCGCAATCTCCGCTTCGTCGATGGTCCGCCGGCGTTCGATGTCCTTGGCTTCGGTCTCCTGCTCGTTCACGATGCGCGCTTCGCGAACCGCGCGCTCCTGAAGGATGCGCGCTGTCTCGGTGGCCTCGGTCGCAGCGATTTCCTCCGCGTCGATCTCCTTTTGCCGCTCGATCTCGCGCGCTCGCACGGCGCGTTCCGACGCAATCCGTGCCTCCGCGACAGAGCGTTCGTTCGAAATGCGTGCTTTCTCGATGGCTTCCTGGGCGGAGATCTGAGCCGATTCCGCCTCGGTCTCACGTTCTGCGCGTTCTCTGGCCAGTTCCGCACGTTGCTGGGCGCGCCGGGTTTCCACATCGCGCTCCTGGCTGAGCCGCGCCTCTTCGCTTTCGCGCTCGATCTCCAGCACCTGCTTCTCGGCTTCGAGGTTTCGCGAACGGATCTTGATCATCGAGTCCTGTTCAATGTCGTTCCTGAGTTTCCGCCGCTCTTCGATATCCTTGATGAGGGAGGTCAGGCCCTCGGCGTCGAACCGATTTGACGGATTAAAGTGCTCAAGGGCCGTCTGGTCGATATCGATGATCGCAACGCTTTCCAGTTCCAGCCCGTTCTTGTCGAGATCCTCCTGAGCCTGCTCCTTCACCCGCGCAACATAGGCACCGCGGTTCTCGTGCATTTCGCTCATGGCCATCTCAGCCGCGACGGCGCGCAGGGCGCTCTCGAACTTGCCCGCAAGCAAACCGTTCAGGCGATCGCTTTCAAGCGTCCGGCGACCCAGGGTCGAGGCAGCCTTGGAGACAGACGTCTTGTCCGACCGCACCCGCACATAGAACTCCGCTTCGACATCGACCCGCATCCGGTCCTTTGTTATCAGCGCCTCTTCGCGAGTCCGTTCCACGGCCAACGGCAAGGTGTTCATGTTCACCGGCGTGATGTCGTGGATGATCGGCCAGACGAACGCGCCGCCATCGATAACCACCTTCTCCCCAAGGAAACCGGTTCGCACGAACGCAACCTCCTTGGTTGAACGACGGTAGAGCCATTGCATCACCCAGTAGATGATGGCGATCACCACAACGGCCACGATGAGCCACAGGATTAGCTGTCCGATCAATTGGCCACTCATATCTTCACCTCCCCGCGTTGCGCCTCAGCGACCCTTGATGGCCTTGAAAGCGCGCGTCTGTTCCGTCAACGCGACCTCGGTCGGCAGGCGCTCCATCGAGGAAGCGCCATAGAAACCGTGGCAATTTGACGTGTTCTCCAAAATGAATTCTGCGTCCTCGGGCATGGCCACAGGCCCGCCATGGACAAGGACGATGGCGTCCGGATTGACCTTCAATGCCGCCTCAGACCAGGCGTCGACAATACCCGGGCAGTCCTGCAGCGTCAGTGCGGTCTCCGCACCAATGGATCCACCGGTTGTCAGACCCAGGTGGCAGACGATGATATCCCCGCCCGCCTTCGCCATGGCAGCCGCGCTTTCTTCGTCGAAGACATAAGGTGTCGTCAGCATGTCCTTCTCGCGGGCCATCCGGATCATGTCGACCTCCAACCCGAATCCCATTCCTGTCTCTTCGAGGTTGGAGCGAAAAGTCCCGTCGATGAGGCCGACAGTCGGGAAATTCTGCACGCCCGCGAAACCGATCCGTTTCAGCTCGTCCAAAAACTTGTCCATCAAGCGGAACGGGTCCGTCGCGCAGACGCCTGCCAGTACTGGCGTTTTCCGCGCGACCGGCAGCACCTCGGCGGCCATCTCGACCACGATGGCATTAGCGTCGCCGTAGGGCATTAGCCCCGCAAGGCTCCCTCGTCCCGCCATCCGGTAGCGGCCCGAATTATAGATAACGATCAGATCGATCCCACCAGCTTCCTCGCACTTGGCAGAAAGGCCCGTACCCGCGCCACCGCCCACTATGGGCTGGCCCTTGGCCACCATCTCGCGGAACCTTGCAAGAATGCTATTGCGGTCCATCATCTCTGCGCCTCTTTTCGTTTGTTGGGTCGACCGCCGTGAAACTCTCTGAAGGCAGAAACAACAGCCGCGGCGAATTGGGGGTCGTTGATGTTATGAGGCAACCGGATCAGCCGCCGATTTGAGGTCTGTCGCACCGTATCCTCGAGTGCGGTGTAAAGCGCATTCCGCGCCGTGGGATCGTCGAAGGGTTGGCCATTGGCGTCGAGAGCAGAGACCCCGCCCTCGGGGAGGAAGAACCGCACGGGAGCCTCCATCTCGTTCAACCGGCCGCCGATCCAGCGTCCCATACGGGTGCATTCCTCCGCGGTCGTTCGCATGAGGGTCACTTGCGGATTGTGCTCGTAGAACGTTCGATCCCGATACTTTTCCGGTACAGTCTGCGGGGCGCCGAAATTCACCATGTCCAGCGCACCCACCGAGCCGACATAGGGCATCCTGCGCCGGATCACCGCGCCGAACCGGTCTTCGGTGGCCGGGAATACGCCGCCCATCATCATGTCGCATATCTCGGTGGTCGTCAGATCGATGACGCCCCTGATTTTGCCGGAATCAATCAGCTTCTCCATGGCCTGTCCGCCGATCCCGGTGGCATGAAAGACGAGACAGTCGAAATCCTCGTCCAGTTCTTTCGTGATCTGTTGGATGGCTGTTGTCGTGACGCCGAACATGGTCAACCCGATGGCCGGTTTTGTCGCTTGCCGTGTTGGGGACGCCTGCCGCGCCTTCACCATGCCGACCATCGCGTTCGCCGCGTTGCCCAGCACCTCTTCGGTGATTGCATTCAGTCCCTGCACGTCAGCCACCGAATACATCAACGTGATGTCAGCCGGGCCGACATATTTCGACACTTCGCCGGAAGCGACCGTCGATACGATCATCTTGGGCACGCCCACCGGCAATGTCCGCATCGCCGGGGAAACGATGGCCGTTCCACCCGATCCGCCCGCCGAGAGGATGCCCATCACGCCGTCCTGCCGCGCCATCCAGCGTGTGAAAGCCTCAGTCATACCCGCCACAGACTGCCCCCGGTCGCCGGTAAAGACGCCCGCCGCACCTCTCGGGTGAAATGCTGCAATCTGATGCGCGGGGATTTCAGCGCCCGAATGCCCGCCGCTGGTCGAGAGATCAACCATCCGGACCGGCAAGCCGGCGGCGCGGACGATATCCCGCATGTAGCGCAGCTCTTCCCCTTTGGTGTCGAGCGTGCCTGCCACCAGCACAACTTTCTCGCCCGGGGCAGCCAAAGGACGAAGCTCCGCCTCCACGCCGCTCGTAACCGGTGCGCTGGTTGTGATGACGCGCGCCGCGCGTTCGATCTGAGGCACCGCCACCGGCGCGGACCAGCGGGTCGGGAGCTTTGGGTTCGACACGTAGACTTTGGCGGTTTGCGGTCCGACTGGCTGACGCGCCTCCCCTCGTTCGGACGGCGTCGACACAGGTTCCGGCGTATCATCGTGAGCGTGCCGCCCGACTCCCAAAAGCCGTTGCTGCAGATCGCGGTCCGCAGCCAGTTCTGCGGCAGGAACCAACCGGTTGATTCGACCGTTCACCATGATCGCAACCTGGTCGGCCACCGCGCAGGCGACGCCAATGTTCTGCTCGATGACGAGAACGTCCATCTCGCCCTCGGCGGCCAGCGTCAGCAGCATCTCTTCGACCTGCGCGACGATCACCGGGGCCAGGCCCTCGGTCGGCTCATCCATGATGAGCAGGCGCGGATTAGACAGAAGCGCCCGCGCGATGGCCAGCATCTGCTGCTCGCCGCCAGACAACTGGGCACCGCCGTTGCGCTTCCGCTCGGCAAGGCGCGGGAAGGTCGAATAGATGCGTTCGGAGCTCCACGCTCCGCCCTTCTTCTCGACCATCTTGAGATGCTCATCAACGGTCAGCGACCGCCACAGCCGCCGTCCTTGGGGCACATAACCGATGCCCATGCGCGCGATTTCGGCCGCCGACCGACCTGCGAGCGGTTGACCGGCATAGCTCACTGCCCCGGATGCAACAGGCACCAGGCCCATGATCGTCTTGCAGAGCGTTGTCTTGCCCATGCCGTTTCGACCGACAACCGAAAGCACGCCCGTTTCCAGCTGCAGGTCCACGCCCTGAAGCGCGTGAGATGCGCCGTAATAGACATTGAGCCCACGAACCTCGAGCGCTGCCGGTGCGGCCCGGCGGCCTTCACGCCGATCACTCATGGCCGTCACCCAGGTACAGCTCCTGCACCTCCTCGTCGTTCTCGATTTCCTCGGGCGTCCCTTCCTTGAAAATGCGCCCGTTGTGCATCATCGTCACGCTTTCCGCAACGCGAAGGGCGACGTCCATATCATGCTCGATGATGATGTAGCCGATATGACCCGGCAGGCCGTTCAGGATCGCGACCAGTTCGGCGCGTTCGGTCGGCGACAACCCCGCCGCCGGTTCGTCGAACAGGATGAGGCGCGGCGCCCCGGCCAGCGCCAGTGCGATCTCCAACTGCCGCTGCTGACCATAGCTGAGGTTGGCGACTGACGTGTCGCGCCACTCGGTCAGGTGGACCGCCTCGATCAACTCGTCGGCACGGGTCAGAAGCTCATCATTTTCGCGCGGCCTCAGGAATGAAAACCGCCCCCGCGACACGCCCCGACAAGCGAGATAGACATTGTCCGCCGCCGTCAGCCCGTTGAACAGAAGACTGATCTGGTAGGTTCGTCGCAGCCCGCGCCGGACACGCTCATAGGCCGGAAACCGGGTGACATCCTCTCCGAATAGCCGGATGGTTCCGCTTGTCGGCAGGAAATCGCCGGTTACACAGTTGAACAGCGTCGTCTTGCCCGCACCGTTCGAGCCGAGCACCGCTCGACGCTCGCCGGACCCCACCGTCAAGGTGACGTCGGCGATGGCGGCAAGAGCGCCGAACATCTTCGTCACGCCCCGCAATTCAAGTGCGTTTCCGGAACTGACCGACCCCAGCCGATCGGCCGCGCGGGTATCCCCAACGAGCGTCATTCGGAGTCTCCAGTCAACGGATCAAGGTTCCTCGCGCGGCGCTCCCGCCAACGATCCCACAGACCCAACACGCCATCCGGCGAAAAGAAAACGACTGCGAGGAAGCCGATCCCGATCAGAAGCTTGAACCGTTCTCCTGACATGCCGAATGCCAGCAGCACATCCGGTGAGAAGGTCCTCAAAAGCACATAGATCAAAGCCCCGATGAACGGCCCGATAGGCCGAGAAATACCACCCACGACCGCGATCACCAGAATGTCGATCACCGCCGGAATTCCGGCTGTCCCCGGCGCGATCTGAGCGTTCTGCCAGACGAGGAGGATACCCCCAATGGCCGCGATCACGCTGGCGAATGTATACGCCGCAACCCGGTGCGCAGTGACATTAAAGCCAAGCGCCGCCATTCGCCGCGGATTGTCCCGAACCCCCTGAAGCGCCAAGCCGAAGGGTGAGCGGGAGACGTAGACCACCACCAGATAGCAGATCACTGCGCATCCCAGCGTCAGGTAGAAGAACGGCATCGGCTCTCGCCAGTCGACACCGAAAAGCATTGGCGGCACAACCAGGTTGAAGCCGGAATAGCCGTTGAAGATCGTGTAGTTCTGCCGTGTGAAATAAAAGAACGCCGCAGCAATCGCGAGCGTGATCATGATCGTGTAGATGCCCTCGGTTCTGACCGCCAGTGCCCCCACGATGGTGCCGAATATGGCCGCGACCACGATGGCAATGGGGATATACAGCCACCAGGGCAACCCCATGCTGATCTCACCCATGCCGGAGGTTCCAAAGATCGCAACCATGTAGCCCGCCATCGCAGCGACCGACATCTGGATGAGGCTGACCATGCCGCCATAGCCGGCGAGGAACATTAGTGAAAGCGCAATCATGCCCAGAATGAAGGTCCAGCCCATGACCTGGAACAGAATGAAGTCGTTGGCCCAGGCGGGCATCGTCAAAAGCACCACAGCCAGCAACCACCAGGGTGCCGGGATGCGCTCGAACCACGAGGGCTGGACGACCGTCTTTCTCTGTTCGATCACAGCCATGCCCTACCCCCGTCCCAGCAGGCCTTGCGGGCGGAAGGCCAGCACCGCGGCCATGATGAGGAAGGTGAACACAACTGAATAGGTCGGCGCGTAGACAAGGCCCAATTGCTCGGACAACCCGATGATCAACGCGCCGATGGCAGCACCCGGGATCGACCCCATACCGCCCACAATGACGACCACGAGACTGGCCAGAAGGAACCGCGTGTCTTCCCCCGGCGACAGCGATTGAAACGTTCCGCCCACGATCCCCGCAATGCCCGCCAGCCCGGCACCAAACGCGAAAACGGCCAGGAAGACGTACTGGATACGTACTCCGGACGCTGCCAGCATCTCACGGTCGTCGACGCCCGCTCGCACAAGCATCCCGAGCCGGGTCTTGTTGAGGACCAGCCACATGCCGATCCCGATCACGATCGCGGCAATCAATATCGCCACCCGCACGGCGGGATATTTCAGGTACCGGACGACCCCTTCGTCATTGATGCTCGAAATCACCGGCAGTGTCATCGGGCCCGAAAGCCAGTCCGGCGAATAGATCGTGTAGGATTGCCCGCCCCAAATCCAAAGCAGCAGATCGGCAATGACCACCGACAGTCCGATGGTCACCATCGTCTGCCGCAGTTCCTCACCTTCCATGCGTCGAAAGACCTGATTCTGCAGGACCATGCCGACAATGGCAACGATGACAAACACGATGGGAAACGCCAGGAGCCATGATCCAGTCCACTCGGAAATCTCGAAACCCACATACCCGCCAAGCAGGTAGAGCGAGCCATGCGCAAGGTTGACGTTGCGCATCAATCCGAAAATCAGAGTGAATCCGGAAGCGACCAGAAAATAGAGCGCACCCAGAGTTATCCCGCCAAAGACAGCGTTGAGGAACACGCGCTTGCGGCCCAGCACCTCTACCATCTCGTCCGTCCAGGGGACAAAGATCAGCCACAGCAAGACAGCCACGACTAGCGCGATCAAAAACGACCAATACGGATTGCGCTGTATGAAGCCCTGCATGCGTCCCCTACTGTCTAACAACCACTCTACGGCACGTCAGGACCCTAGCGTCCAAAGGCCGAAGAACAGATACCCGAGGGTCTGATCCTTGATCTCACAAGCCAAGAAACCAACAGCAAACGGGGGCTTTAGCAGCCGATGCGCGCTCAGGCGACGTGCACACTCCTGCGATAGGCCGAGGGCGGAACAACGCCATTGCTAATAAAGAAGCGCGAGAAACTCGCCTGGCTTGAGAAGCCGAGATCGAAGCCGATATTCGCAACGGGCTCATCCGAAGTTGCCAGCATGTCGATTGCGCGCTCCATCCTGAGCGCATTCAGGTAAAGATTTGGCGTCAGTCCTATCTGCGCTCGAAACAGCTTGTAAAAATGCGGGCGCGACAAGCCCACTTCGCGCGCCACATGATCAAGCGCGACGGCCTCACCAACACTGTCTTGAAGGTACTTCAGCGATTTGCGAATGCGGAAATCGCGACGGGGCAGATCCGGACCGGTGAATTCAGCGCCCCTCGGTGTCCATTGCCAGGACTGATCGAAGGCGAACTGTGTCAGCTCGCAAAGCCGATCCTCCAGCATCACGTCCTCGCGGTCCTCGTCCAGCATGGTCTGTGCGGTCCCGAATACCAGCCTTTCGAGGTGATCGGTGACTTCGATCCCGTTGCGCCCGAAGCAGATCGATGCGGACGCTCGCCGAGATGCCTCCAGAAACCAGGCCGGACGGATGTAGAGCACCAGCGCCAGTGTCGGTTCGGAGGCATGGATCGGCTCATAGAAATGTGCCTGCCAGGGGCTGACGGCGACAGCCTGTCCAGCGGCCATCGGCCAACGCTTTCCATCCACCATGACGGTTCCGGGCGGTCCTTGAACGTGGAAGATCAGGTGGCCTTCGCGGTGACCATGCGGCACCATGCCCCGATCCATGTTGTAGAGGCAAACACGACCGAAATGCCCGTGGAACACGGCCAGCGAGTCACTCATTTCTTCCTCCCTAAGACTTTACGTCTTATCCATTTTTGGCGCCGCGCAGCGGGATTGGTCGCGTCGGGCCCCTGGATGCTACCCTGAATCCTCGCCTCGGCAAACAAATTCGCAAAACCTACAGCACGGCGCGCAAGATCATCTCGTAGTCCTGGGCCGTCGCATGTCTTGGATTCGTGCGGTTTGCGGGGTCTTCGGCGGCCCGGCGAGCAGCGCCGGGCAGAACATCGGCCCCGATCCCGATTTCAGACAAACTGAGCGGAAGACCGACCCGTTCGGCAAGATCGGACAACTGCTCTCCGATGTCGGCCTCTTCCGGCAGCATCAGGGCTGTCCGGACCTGGTCGAAACGGTCGGATACAGCCGGCGCATTGAAAGTCAGCACCTCCGACAGAAGCGCACCATGCAGGACACCATGCCGTGACCCGGTCACGGCCTCAAGACCATGAGACGCTGCCTCAATCCCACCAAATCCCTTCTCCGAGGCAAGGCCCGCATTCAACGCCGCCACAAGCAACTCGCGCCTCGCCGACAGGTTCGCGCCATCCTGGACGGCAACCTCCAAGTTTGACATCGAGCGGCGCAGACCGTCGAGCGCCACTCCATCTGCCGGCGGATTGAATGCCGGACTTAGAAAAGCCTCAAGACAATGAACCAGCGCATCCATCCCGCCAATGGCCGTCGCCGCGGGGCTCGCACCCAGTGTCAGTGTCGCGTCGCACAGAATTGCGGATGGCAGTCGCGTTTGATGCCCTGCCGGAACATCCGCCTGACCCAAGGGACCCATACCAATGGTTTCGGTTCGCGTCGGTATGGTCAGCAAAGGCAGCGAGTCATCGCCCGCGAGGCGCGCCAGGTCCAGCGCGGCCATGCCACCAAACCCGACAATTCCATCGCAGTTGTGCTCCGACAGAAACGCCTTCGCCCGAAGTCGATGCTCCCTGACGGAAGCAGTCTTGTCGGTTGCATAGAAAACGGCGTCGACTTCCGGAGGTAACGCGCAATCAAGACGGTCCAGTCCGTCACTATCCGACGCTTCGTCATCGGTAACGACAAGGGCGCGCGTTATCCCTTGTCGCGAAAGCTCCTCACCCAACGCGTCCTCAAGCACACGATCGGCGAAATGAACTCTGGTGAGATAGCAGATGAGAGACACGTGTCACCCGGTCCCAAACCTCGTGTACTCAAGGCGACGTTCTCGGCCGCCGAAACCAGCACGGGGCCCGATTCCGGGCCCCGCCTTTTCACTACGCAGCGTCAGCCGCCTTTGGCGAGCGCAGCGCAATCCGGCGTATCACGCGACGGCAGGCCCATCGCCCGGAACTCTTCGGCGCTCATGCCAAGCGTCTGATTGACGTTCTCGGCCTTGCCAACCATCACGTTTTTCAGACCGCCCTGGCCATCTTCCTGGACCTCATTGATGAAGACCGTTCCGCTCGCTTGCCGGTTCTCATTGAGTGTGACCGGGCCAAGCGGCGTGTCGAGCGGATCATCCGCAAGGGCAGCGCGGAATTTCACCTGCCCGTCCGACAGATCACCATCGATCTCGTTCAGAGCGTCGATCGCTGCCAATGCGGCCACGTAATAACCGACACCAAAGAGCGATGGCGACGGGAAGCGCTCACCTTCGGGGAAGGCCTCCTGATAGGCTGCGACGTAGTCCGTCCAGGCCGGATCGGGATTGTCTTCTGCAAGCGCACCGGACGTTGGTGTCCCGATCAGAGCTTCCTTGGCCCTTCCGCGCGACGTCAAGACCGTCTGGTCGGCCATGATCGTGCCACCGATCAGGTTCGTCTCTGCACCAGCCTGATTGTACTGGTTCAGGAAGTTGATGGCATCGGTACCGCCAACACCCAGATAGATCGCGTCGACATCTTCAGGCAGCGCTGCGATGACACCGCCGAAGTCGGACGATCCGAGCGGAACCCAGAAACGTTCCACAATCTCGCCGCCCGAGCGGCAGAAATCGACCGCGAAGCCAAGGAAGTTGGTGTAGCCGAACGAATAGTCCGCCGCGACGGTCGCGACCTTTTTCCAACCCTTCTCGTTCACGACGTAGCTTCCAAGCCCGGCACCCCACTGGGCCCCGTCAAGGTTGAAGCGGAAGAAGTTCTCGGCCGGATCGACCCAGGTCGTTTCGAGCGCACCCGAAATGCCGTTGATGACCGTATTGTTGGGAATCGTCTTCGCATAGTCGCGCATTGCGATGCCCTCGGACCCGGACAACGGGCCCAAAATGATGTCGACACCGTCCTGTTCGATCAACTTTCGTGCCTGTCGGACGGTTGTGTCAGGGGTGGTGTCGGTCGGCGCGACGACGACTTCGATCTTCTTGCCGCCAGCCATGCCGCCTGCTTGCTGAATTGCTAGCTCAACGTTGCGCACGCCATCTGCGCCGCCCTCTGCAAACGCACCTTCCAACGCAACGAGAATACCGAATTTTACGGTGTCTTCCTGCGCCATGACCCCTGTAGAAAGCAAAAGAGCTCCCACAGAAACCGAGGCAATCAACGCCTTTTTCATGAGTTTCCTCCCAAATTCATCCGCAGGCACTCTAGCTCGTTACGCCGCCCCAACACCTGCAAACTGGAGGCGCCGTCGATGCGACCAGAGTAGTTCGTTCTGACGTGAAGCGGGACGCCTTGACGTTGGGTGTCATACCCTATCGTCTTATTTTTTTGCCTGGCCCGTGTGTGCTCTCTAGCTCGCGAAAGGCCATTCCCGGACCCTCAATCCCGAACGAAATCAGGAATTCTTTGGGTTTCTGCCGGAGTTCAAATACGTCCGGTCCGACTCAATTCCTTCGGGAGGGTTCATCTTCGGCAATCAGGATTTGCCGTGCGCCGACCAGATCATAGATGACGGTGCGCACATCGCTGGGCGTAACCCCAATCTTCGATCGAAAAAATCTCGTAAAGTGAGACTGAGCGCTGAACCCGAGAGATTCCGAGATTTCAGCCAGACTGCGATTTCGGGAGGAAAGCTCCAGCATAGCGGCTTCGATGCAAAGGGCGTCCAGATACACCCTCGGCGACACACCAATACATGACCTGAATTGTTCATAAAAACGCGACCTGGAAAGGCCCACATGCGAGGCGACTTCATTGAGTTCAAGCATCTTGCTTGCATGATCTCGCATGTACCTGGCGGCCTTTCTGATACGATAATCGATCTGCCGATTGGGTTGAGGAAGCCTGTACCCAAGTGACTGATCACAAAATCGGCTGACGATTTCGCGCATCAATGACAGCAGCAGGTCTTCGAGAAACTCCTCCTGCCCGATGGAATCCCGCATGAGATCGGCCATCTCGCGCGACAGCCTTCGAATGTCCTCAGAGATTTCTCCGTTCACGCCCGCGAACAAAGAATTCGTCCGGCCCAGGGTAATGTTCTTGTCCACCATCCCGAGCCATACCGGTTCCAGATAGAGAGCCAGGAGCTCCGTCGCAGGCGCCTTGGAGACGCGCGGATTGTGATGAGGGACCCAAGGATTCACCATGACCATCAGGTCGTCAGTGATGGAAGCGATCTCACCGTCGACTTCATAGAACCCATCGGCACCATCGATCTTGATCAACACGTGAAGTTGGGAATGCGCATGCTCGCTTACCGGCTCATCCGCGCTCAACAACGCGACTCTGCCAAAGCGGCCCACAAATACTCCGAGAGCCTTGGACATGACGTAACCGTAGCATTATCGGACAAATTGGTAAATTCAAGAACTGGCCGGCAAAGACCTTTCTGATCGAACCTGCAACATTTTCTCCAACTTCGGCGAGCCCGGCAATTCGGGACGCCATCGGGTGTGGAGGAAAAGACATGCGGCATTCGCTGCCGGAGTTTCTGAAATCCGGATCTCTCGTGGGAGGCACGTGGGTCGACGCAATGTCGGGCCACACGGTTGAGGTCCGCGATCCCGCCACCGGAGAGATTTTGGCTCACGTTCCGCGAATGGCACGCAGCGATGTCGAGGCTGCCATTGATGCAGCCAACGCCGCCTATCCCGATTGGAAGTCACTGACCGCTGCCGCCCGTGCCAATATCCTTGACCGGTGGGCTGAAAGAATGCGGGACAACGCAGAGGACCTGGCGCGCCTGCTGACATTGGAGCAGGGTAAGCCCGTCACCGAGTCACGTGCTGAGGTGGAGTATGCGGCAAGCTTCCTATCCTGGTTCGCCGGAGAAGGTCGGCGTGTCTATGGCGACACGATCCCTTCCCACCGAACCGATTCCCGCATTCTTGTGACGCGTCAGCCGCTCGGTGTCTGCGGCGGCATTACACCCTGGAACTTTCCATCCGCCATGGTGACCCGCAAGGCAGCTCCGGCGCTTGCTGCCGGCAATACCATGGTTCTGAAACCGGCTGAAACGACGCCGCTATCAGCCCTGGCGATTGCAGCACTCTCTGTCGAGGCGGGTGTTCCACCAGGTGTGTTCAATATCGTTACGGGTGCCCGCGAGGACGCACCGGAAATCGGAAACACATTGGTAACCAGCCCGCTCGTCAGGAAGATCGGCTTCACTGGCTCGACGGCTGTCGGCAAGCATCTCATGCGATCCTGCGCCGACGATCTGACCAAAGTCAGCCTCGAACTCGGCGGCAATGCGGCGTTCATCGTCTTCGATGACGCAGACTTCGACGCAGCCCTCGCCGGCGCGCAAGTCTGCAAGTATCGAAACTCCGGGCAGACGTGCATTTCAGCAAACAGGATCCTTGTCCAGTCGGGTCTTCACGACCGGTTCGTCGATGCGCTCGCAGAAAGCACGGCCGCTCTGAAATTGGGGCACGGACTGGAGGACGGCGTTACTCAGGGCCCGCTTATTGAAGAAAGGGCCCTGGAAAAGGTCGAGCGTCTCGTTGCCGATGCGCTCGACAAGGGCGCGCATCTAGTGACCGGTGGGCAACGCGCCTCCCTTGGCGGTACGTTTTTTGAGCCGACGGTCCTGAGCAACGTCACGACGCAAATGGCCATCGCCCACGAAGAAGTCTTCGGCCCCGTCGCTGCCGTCATGCGGTTCGAGCAAGAAGCCGACGCAATCACGCTGACAAACGAGACACCTTACGGATTGGCCGGATATTTCTATAGCCGTGATGTGGGGCGGATCTTCCGCGTCGCCGAGGCCCTCGACGTCGGCATCGTGGGCGTCAACACGGGTTTGATCTCCACAGAGATTGCTCCTTTCGGCGGCACCAAGCAGTCCGGTATCGGGCGTGAAGGGTCCAAATACGGCATCGATGACTGGACGGAGCTCAAATACATCTGCGTTTCAGGTATCGGAGAAGCCGCATGATCGTCGAAGAGCGTATCTATACTTTGCAGGTCGGAAAGGTTCCCGAATACCTGAGGCTTTACGAAGCTGAGGGGCTTGAGGTCCAGAAGAGCATCCTCGGCAGGATGATCGGCTATTTTCAGGTCGAATGCGGACCCCAAAACCAGATTGTCCATCTGTGGGCCTATGAGGATTTTCAGGAACGGGAGGAGCGACGCAAGGAGCTCGCTTCCAGCTCCGCTTGGCAGGAATATGTCAAGAAAATCAGGCCGTTGGTTCTTCTGCAGGAAAACAAGATACTCAAACCAACCTCTTTTGCTCCAGTGCCTTCAGAGGCGCTGTAGGCCAACGAGTGCGAAACGTCAGGACATGAGCGCAAGGCAGGAAAATGTCGTTTGAATTGAGACTCTATGAAGACACTCCGTTTGCCGGCGATGAGGTTCGCTTGAACGGCTCGATACCAAGGGCCCTGTACGTCTCTGCCGGCAGTATTCAGGTGAACGGCAAGCCGCTTCCGACGGATGAAGGCATGGTCCTGACCGACTCTCCCACGATTCATGCCGACGATGAAGGCGCCACGATCTGGCGTTGGGAACTGGCCTCATCTTCAGAACCGAGGGTTACAAACAGTTCCCGCAGCACATTGCGCCTTTTTGGCGTCATCGATCCGGCGGCGATCGCCGAAGAACTGCTGATCCGTCTCGACAGCGTCGCATTCCCACCGAAGGGCACGGCTTTGTTACACACGCACCAGGGACCAGGAATCCGTTGCCTTCGCGAAGGCTCGATCAGGATCGATACCGAAGGCCGCTCCTCTTCCTATTGCCCCGGAGGCGCCTGGTTCGAAGGCGGCCCTGAACCCGTCTTCGCGCAAGCCGCTGCCGACAAACCCAGCAGGTTCATTCGCGCCATGGTGCTGCCGTGGTCGCTGCTCGGCGCTTCGTCCATTCGCTACGTGAACGACGACGACCGCAACAAGCCGAAATCGCAATCCTATCGGGTATTTTCGGAAATGCCGATAAGCCTTGGGTGAGTGGAAATGTCGATGACCAAATACCGCTCCGGCGCCCAAATTCTGGTGGACTGCCTCCGCCAGCAGGACGTGCAACACGCCTTTCTTGTTCCAGGTGAGAGCTACCTTGCAGTCCTGGATGCCCTTGTTGACGAACCGCAAATCGCACTGACGGTATGCCGCCAGGAAGGCGGCGCGGCCATGATGGCCGAAGCCCACGGCAAGCTGACGGGAAAGCCTGGAATTTGCATGGCCACACGCGGCCCCGGCGCAACCAACGCGTCCGCGGGTCTGCACGTCGCCTTTCAGGATTCCACACCGATGATCCTGTTCGTCGGTCAGGTCGCGCGCGGCATGCGCGAACGGGAGGCCTTTCAGGAAATCGATTATCGGCGAATGTTCGGTGAGGTTTCCAAATGGGTGGCGGAAATCGATACGCCCGACCGCATCGGGGAGTTCGTGTCGCGCGCCTTTCATGTGGCCTGCTCCGGTCGACCTGGACCTGTGGTGTTGGCCCTGCCGGAAGACATGCTTGTCGAACAAAGTGCGCCTGCTCCCCTGTTGCCGCCGATAAAGGTGCCACAGGCCGATATTCTGCCGGAGGATTGGCAAACCCTTCAGGATCTGCTGACCAATGCTGATCGGCCACTGGTCGTCGTTGGCGGTGGCCCCTGGAATAGCGATGCCAAGGAGGCACTGGAAGCGTTTTCCGCCAGCTGGAACATACCGGTGGCGGCCTCGTTCCGATGTCAGGATTTCTTCGACAACGAGCACCCCAACTACGCGGGCGATGTCGGCATCGGCATCAATCCGAAGCTGGCAGAGCGGTTGAGAACAAGCGACCTCCTGGTTTTTTTGGGTACGCGTTTCGGGGAGATGGAATCAAGCGGATACTCGCTTGTCGATATTCCAAGACCGCAACAAAAACTGGTTCATGTCTTTCCGGATGCCGGTGAACTAGGCCGCGTCTACTTTCCGACACTCGCTATCCCCGCGAGCCCGATGCACATAGCCATCCGGCTCGGCAAACTTGCACCACCGGAGAAGCGTCCTTCAAGGCCCGCGGAAGCAACCTCCGCCCGTGCCGACTACGACCATTGGAGTTCACTGCCAGACGGCCCTGGAACTGTCCGCATGTCCGATGTCATGCGCGTCGTGGGAAACACGATGCCCGACGAAACGATCATGACCAACGGCGCAGGCAACTACACGGTCTGGGTTCACCGATTCCACCGTTACCGGAGATTTCGCACGCAACTCGCCCCCATATCGGGGTCCATGGGCTATGGACTTCCGGCGGCGGTCGCGGCTGCTCGCGTATATCCCGACCGCCCGGTCGTCTGCTTCGCCGGAGATGGTTGTTTCTTGATGCACGGTCAGGAGCTGGCCACGGCACGCAAATACAATCTGAAGATCATTGTCCTGATCGTGAACAACGGCATGTACGGAACCATCCGCATGCATCAGGAACGACACTATCCCGGAAGGGAAAGTGCGACCAGCCTGACCAATCCCGATTTCGCCGCCCTGGCAGAGGCCTATGGATGTCACGGTGAAACAGTGGAGCATTCGGATGAATTCGAGGCTGCCCTCGACCGCGCGATCGCCGCGGATGGGCCGTCCGTCATCGAACTTCGCATCGACGCCGAGGCGCTGACACCAACCAAAACCCTGAGCGAGATCAGAAACGAGGCCCAAGCACGGCTTGAGGCCGACCCCGTCATGGCGGGTTAGCCGACGGCAAACAGCCCAGCAGGAGCACGAAAATCATGCGTTGCAGTGGAAAGGTAGCAATTGTGACCGGTGGAGCGATGGGTATCGGCCGCTCGATCGTCGAGGGTTTCCTCGATGAAGGTGCAAAGGTCGTCGTCGCCGACCGCACCGGTGCCCAGGAAGCGGCCACCCAAATGGACGACGGAAGCGATCGCGTTACCGGCGTCACCTGTGACGTGTCTAGCCAGGCCGACACCGAGAAGATGGCGCAGGTCGCGCTTGAGGCATTCGGCAGAATTGATGTGCTCGTCAACAATGCCGGGATCTACTCTTCCCTGGAACCCAAACCATTCGAAGACCTCGACATCGCGGAATGGAAGCAGGTTCTGGAGGTCAACGTTCTTGGCCAGGCGCTGGCGAGCCGCGCCGTTGTCCCCACCATGCGTGCGCAGGGCGACGGACGCATCATCAACATCTCATCGGGTACGCCATTCAAAGGCGTTCCCTACATGCTCCACTACGTCGCCAGCAAAGGGGCCATCAACGCCATGACCAAGGCGTTGGCAAAGGAACTCGGCGCCGCGGGCATTCTGGTCAACGCGGTGGCTCCTGGCTTCACGATGTCGAACGGAGTGCTTTCCAATCCGGTTCAATTGGAAAAACTCCAGGAAATCTCGCTGAAATCGCGTGTCATCCAACGCGATCAGCTCCCCGAGGATGTCGTGGGAGCAGTGATCTACTTCGCCTCGCAGGGATCTGCCTTCGTCACGGGTCAAACGCTCGTTGTCGATGGCGGAGCCTACTTCAACTAGGCGAGCACGGAACTGAAAACCGAAGGGAGGAATACACCCATGAAACGCAGAACATTCATCCAGGCAGTCGCGACAGCGCCATTTGTCCTGGCCGCGCCAAGAGTTCTCAGAGCCGCCGGCAAGCGTACTTTGAGGATCGGGGTCATCACACCAGCCAGTCATTTCTGGAGCGAGTGCATGGTTCGCGTCGGCGAGTCCCTCAGCAACAAGACATCGGGAGCGATCGAGGCAACCGTCTTTCCGTCCGGCCAATTGGGCAACGAACCAACAATGATTCAGCAGATTCAGGCCGGATCGCTGGACATGGGCTTCCTCACCGTCGCCGAGTTTTCGAACCGCATCGACGACCAGGCCGCATTGTTTGCACCCTATCTGGTAAGCAACGTCGATGATGCCGCAACGTTGCTCAAGGGTCCGACCGCCACCGCCATGCTGGATCAGTACACCAAGCTCGGCATGAAGGGTCTTGGTTTCGGGCTCGGCGGAATGAGGCATCTCATCGCGCTATCGCAATCCGATACTGCCGACGATCTCGCGGGCAAGAAATTCAGAATTACGCCCTTTGCCCCGTTGCGAGATTTCTACGACCTCATGAACGTGGCGCCAACTCCCATTCCGCTTCCCGGATTGTTCGATGCACTCGCCAACGGACAGGTCGACGGTGCCGATATCGACCTCGAACTGGCATGGAAGCTGAAGCTCTTCGACAAAGCGCGCAACCTGACGACGACAAACCACATGATGTTCCCGAACGTCGCCGTCATGTCCGGTCGCACCTGGGCATCGCTTGATGACAGCGAGAAAAAGCTTGTCGCAGATACGGTGAACGAAGAACTGGGTTGGCTGTTTGCCCAGTACAGCACCCACGATCCGAAATGGCTTGAGGACCTGAAAGGCACCGGCATAACCGTTCAAGCAGCGGATCAGCAGTTCTTCGGCCCGGTTCTTGATGAATGGTCCGGCATCTGGGAACCGAAAGCTCCGTCTATTGCCGGCCTCAGAGCAGAAGCCGCCAGCCTTTAGTTCTCGCGTCACCAATACACGCCTCGGCCGGCGTCACCTGTGTGAAGCCGGCCAGGCCATGGTCCATATCGCCGATAAGCTGCATGGGAGGGACGTCATGCGGGTTCTGATCCGAATTTCCGATACGATCACCCGGATCGAACGGATCGTGCTCATGGCTCTGATCGCCTCGATTTTGGGATTGATGATCCTGAACGTCAGCACTCGCGCACTGAACGTCTCCCTCTATTGGGTGGACGAGTTGGCAATCAACCTCATGATTGTTTCAGCCTTCATTGGGACCTGTGTAATCTTTCGCAGGCGGAACAATTTCGCGGTGACCATAGTATCCGATCTGTTGCACGGCGCGGCAAAGCGGTCGATGGCCATCGGCGTGCAACTGATCAATCTCGCGTTCGCCCTCTTTCTTGTCGTTGTCACCTGGATCTGGTTCGACCCGGTCACCCTGGCGGCAAGCGGCTTCGACCTGGAGGTTTTCTTCGGCAGTACGTTCAACAGCGTTTACACGGAGATGACATCGACGATTGGCCTGCGCAGGTTCTGGTTCTTCCTGGTCATGCCCTGGTTTTCGCTGTCGCTTTCACTTCATTGCCTGGCCTGTCTGGCGGAAGATTTGTTCGAGGTTGACGTACCGAACCCCGCGGGGATGCATTCCGAGCCTGGGGCAGAGACATGATTACTGGAATTGCCTTTGCTCTGCTGCTGTTTGTCGGAGCACCCATCGGCATCGTTCTGGCGCTGTCCGCGACCGTCTATATAATCTCCACAGGCAACGTCAGCCTTCTCGCCTCTTACAGCCTTCAACTGTTTTCCGGCATAAACAAATACGGTCTGCTCGCCATTCCATTGTTCATGATTGTCGGCGAAATCATGAACAATGGCGGCATTACCCGCCGACTTGTCGGGATGGCTCGTGCCTTCGTGGGGACACTGAGCGGCGGTCTCGTCTATATCAACGTTCTGGCAAACATGCTGATGGCGTCGATATTGGGATCCGCCACCGCGCAAATCGCGATCATGTCCAAGGTCATGGTTCCGGAAATGACCCGGGAAGGATACTCAAAGCAATTCGCTGTGGCGACCACGGCAGCGTCGGGACTGCTTTCGCCGGTCATTCCGCCCTCGATGATGTTCGTCGTCTACGGCGTTCTGGCTCAAATCTCGATCGGCGAACTGTTCATTGCTGGCATCATCCCGGGTCTTATGATGGGACTTGGCTTCATCGCCATCATCTTCGTCATCGGCCTGTTACGCCCCTACCCCGAGGCAACGAAGCTCACCGGTCGGGAACGACTCAGGCTGCTCAAGGAAGGTGTCATTACTCTTGCCATTCCGGTTTCCATTATCGGAAGCATTATTGGTGGACTTGCAACACCAACCGAATCCGCAGCGATCGCCAGTGTGATGGCCTATTTGATCGGACGGTTTGTTACCGGTGAATTCGACCACCGCAAGATTCCGCAAATGCTTGAAACGGCGGGGACCAACGCAGCCATGGTGCTGTTCATGGTCGCCACGGCGGCAGTGTTCAGCTGGGTGCTGATCTACGGCCAGATTCCCCAGAACCTCTCGGTCTGGGTACAAACCATCACCGATGATCCGCTGACCTTCCTGTTAATTGTCAACGTCCTCATGCTGCTCATCGGTATGGTCATCGACGGCATTCCGGCCTTGATCATGGTCGTGCCGATCCTGCTACCGGTGGCGATGCGGGTTTACGGGATCGATCCGTACCATTTCGGCGTCGTCATGTGCATCAATTTGACATTGGGATTGGTGACACCTCCGGTTGGGGTCGCGCTCTATGTCGCCGCCGCCGTCACCAACACGAAACCCGGTGAAATCTTTCGCACCGCCTTACCATTTGTCCTGGTGACGGCCGCTATAGTTGTTCTGCTCAGCGCGTTTCCAGCGCTGACGGTTCACTGACGGCCGATCAATTCCGGGTTTCATTCCAGTGCACCATTGGAAGGCCGGCCACTGGCGAGCGGAACCAGGGGATGGTCGTGCCGCGGAGGCTGCCGATGTAGACATTGCGCAGATCCTCTCCGCCGAAGGTCAGGCTTGCCATCCAGGGTGCGATGGTGCCGCCGCACTTCATCATGAGCTCAGGCGTTGCTTCGCCTCTTAAAAACGCTGCATGGAGGTCCCGGCCCTCCTGCGAGCCGCGATCGTCGTCAAGCAGGATCCGCAGATCGCCATCCGGGGTGATGGCGAATATCCGGTCCGTCATGATGTGGGTTCCCCAGAGATTGCCGAAATCATCGAAGGCAATTCCGTCGATGAAGGCGTCATGGCTTTCCGGACCGAACGTTTCGCGATGCGAAAGACCGCCGTCTTCCCTAACCCGCAGACGGGTGATTTTCATGCCGGTCGTCTCGACGACATAAAGCCACTCCTCACGCGCATCGAGGCGGATTTCGTTGGTAAAGGCAAACCCGTCCGCGACGATCCGCAGACCGCGTTCATCGGCAACAGCGACGTAACCATCATGAATCGGGCTGGCAGCCGCCTGCATCCAGTCTTGAATGAGCGTGGATATCGTCAGCCAGACCCGGTCCCGGCTGTCACGCAGGACGAAATTCACCTTGCCGATCGGCTTCCCGTCGATGTTGTCGTAGAGAATCTTCGTTTCACCGTCGCGCGTCATCAGCTCGAGCCGGTCGGTGCCGAAATTTGAAATCAGAATATCGCCATTGCGGGCAAACGCCAGCCCGTTGGGCAACGTCCCTTTGACGAAACGCTCGGCCCCTTCAGCCGACTCGGCAAAACCGGTATCCAGAGACTGAGTGACAATCTGCTGCTTGCCGTCGGGACCAATGTGGACCACGCCGCCACGAGCATCGGCCGACCAGAGCGAACCATCCGGCTCAGCCAGAATGCACTCGGGGCGCTGCAAATCCTCTCCGACGTGCCGAAGGGTCTCCGGATCGATCTCAAATCCGTCAATCGGGTTAACTGCCATTGTCACTCCAAATCTGAACGCATCTCCAAAATGAGGTTACCCCGATCGCACCGACGGTGCCACTGGGGCCAACCTCCGGCAGGGCTGGATCGGGTTTCGCGTCAATGGCAGAGTGACGCGAATGACGCCAAAAAAGGAAAGGCAGACATGAAGCGCGGATACAAACAGTTGCTAGCTGAAGCGGAAGACAATGTCGAAACGTTGACGCTGGAGGATGCAGCGGCGCTGCACGGAAGCGAGGACGTGCTCTTTGTCGATCTTCGCGACCGGCGCGAACTGGAACGCGAAGGCCGCATCCCGGGCGCCTTCCATTGCCCGCGCGGGATGCTCGAATTCTGGATCGACCCTGAAAGCCCCTATCACAAATCCGTATTCGCGGAGCCGAAACGGTTCGTCTTCTATTGTGCCAGCGGTTGGCGCTCAGCGCTGGCGACGCAAGCGGCACAGGAAATGGGGCTCGAACCGGTCTGCCATGTGTCCGGAGGGTTCACGGCCTGGAAGAAAGCTGACAAACCGATTGAGGCCGTGGAAAAGAAGTAACCGCCCCTCCAGGCCGATTGAGCCCAATCAGCCCTGTGCTTTCTGAATTTTCTTCCAGCTGTCGCGCAAAGGCACGATTTCGTTGAACACGGTTTTGTCCGTCGTTGTATCCGGATCGGTGCAGAAATAACCAAGGCGTTCGAACTGGACCTGAGCACCGACCGGCGTATCGGCCAGAGCCGGTTCGATTTTGACATCATCGATCACGGTCTTGGATTCGGGATCGACAGCAGCGATCACATCGGCTTCGGCACCCGGGTTTTCGCTGCTGAACAGGTGCCTGTACCGACGCACCTCCGCTGTCAGGCAACTGCCCGCATCGACCCAGTGAAGCGTACCGCGAACCTTGCGACCGTCGGGTGAATCGCCACCCTTGGTGGCCGGATCGTAGGTGCACCGCAGCTCCGTGATGTCGCCGTTTTCATCGCGAACAACGTCGGTGCAGGTAATGAAATAGGCATACCGCAGCCTGACTTCCTTGCCCGGCGCCAGCCGAAAGAACTTTTTCGGCGGATCCTCCATGAAGTCGGCGCGTTCGATGAAGATCTCGCGGGAGAACGGAACTTCTCGGGTACCGTCTGCCTCATTCTCCGGATTGTTGACGGCTTCCAGCAATTCGGTCTGACCCTCGGGGTAATTCTCGATCACCACCTTGATCGGATCGATCACCGCCATGCGACGCAAGGCGATCTTGTTCAGCACCTCGCGCGTGCAGAATTCCAGATAGCCATAGTCGACGACGCTGTCGGCGCGGGCCACACCAATGCCCCTGGCAAAATCGAGAAGCGCCTGAGCCGGGAAGCCGCGGCGGCGAAGGCCGCGCAGGGTCGGCATGCGCGGGTCGTCCCAACCGCTGACCGTACCGGTCTGTACCAGCTGCATCAGCTTGCGCTTCGACAGGACAGTGTGGGTGAGATTAAGCCGCGCGAACTCGTACTGGTGTGGCCGGCTGTTCGTCGGAAGATGCTCGATCAGCCAGTCGTAAAGCGGCCTGTGGTCCGCAAATTCCAGGGTACAGAGCGAGTGCGTCACGCCCTCGATCGCATCCGACTGGCCATGAGCGAAGTCATAGGTCGGATAGATGCACCAGGCGTCTCCGGTTCTCGGATGGTGCGCATGCAGGACACGGTAGAGCACAGGGTCGCGCAAATTGATGTTGCCTGACGCCATGTCGATCTTGGCGCGCAGGGTCTTCGCTCCGTTGGGAAACTCGCCGGCCCGCATGCGTCGGAAAAGATCGAGATTCTCCTCGACCGGACGGTCCCGGAACGGACTGTTGCGGCCGGGTTCTGTCAACGTGCCGCGATACTCGCGGATCTGCTCCGCATCGAGGTCGTCGACATAGGCGTTGCCTGCTTCGATCAGGTGTTCGGCCCACTGGTAGAGCTGCTCGAAATAGTCCGAGGCAAACAGAGTCTCTTCGCCCCAATTGAATCCCAACCAGCGCAGGTCCTCCTGAATGGCCTCGATATATTCCTCTTCCTCCTTGACCGGATTGGTGTCGTCGAGTCGAAGGTTGCAGCGACCGCCAAATTCACCGGCCATACCGAAGTTCAGCGCGATCGACTTGGCATGCCCGATGTGGAGATAGCCGTTGGGTTCGGGCGGAAATCGCGTAACCACCGCGTTTTCGCGCCCGGACGCCAGGTCGTCGCGAATGATATCGCGGATAAAGTGATCCGGGCCTTCGCGCTCGGCAGCCTCGGATTCAGGATTGCGCTCAGTCATCTTGTTCGTTTTTCTTTCTGGCCAGGTCACCGCACCGGTCATCCGATGTTCCGGTTGTCCCCTTGGCGTTACATTCAGGCTTGAAGCCGTAATCTTGGGATTCGGACGCATGAATTACGGACGTCCAGCCGCAAGTCAATGCTGTAATCGATCATTCTGACAGGTGGTGTCCCGCCTAGCTTGCTGGCAAGTACCGATCGCGTCCTCAATCGGCAGTTGATCGCTGCCCTCCGGCAACGTTTTTCATCTTCTCGATGGGCTCAAGCACCTGACTGTAGCCTTCGATTTCTGGAATACGAAGGCACGGCACACCGCTCGCATCCTTTGTCATCTCCGGAAGCACCGTTGGAACCGGCATGGATGCAAAGCGTCGCAGTGCATCCTCGGTCGATAGCGCCAGTGACAGGCGGTCGAGATTCATCCGCGTCGGAAAGAAGATCGTGGCTGTTCCGACACGCTCGGCCTCCAGGGCCGCCTGCGGTGCCGTCCACACGGTCTCCGTGGTTTCTCGTCCATCCTGCTCCGCGACCTGTCCGGGGGGCGTAGCGGCAATGAAAAAATGCGTATCGAACCGCTTCGGCACGAATTCGGGCGTGATCCAGTGTCCGAAATGAACAAGTCGATCGAGAGCCAGGACCAGGTCGTGCTCTTCGATCACCGCTAGAAAGTCCACCTCTCCCCGGTCGACGGCCCCGCGCATCGGCGCAAGCTGAGTGGCGGTGTCGGCCCCAACCAGCGGTGCATCCTTGCCACGGTCGCAGGCGTGGCGGGCCAGCAGAAGTCCAGACTCCTCGAATGCCTCGCGGATGGCTCCGACGCGCGCCTCCAAGGCGTCGCCCATGAACTCGCCGTCGGTCCGGGCGCCCCATCCGTCGGCCCGGTCATTGGACATCGTCTTTCCGCCGGGAAAGACCATGGCGCCGGCAGCGAATTCCACCTCCTCGTGCCTTTTGACCATCAACACCTGCAGATCCGGATCGTCCCGCAGCATCAGGATCGTCGCCGACGGGCGCAAGCTGGTGTCGTTCATAATCGTCTCCGGTTGCGGGACCGACGGCAAACGTGGCGACTTGCTCACCCGGTCTGCTAAATCAGCGCCCTTTGATAGGCTCAGATTGCCGAGGTATCAATCACCGGATCTCGTGTCACGCAATAAGACCGGTGCCGCGGTCGTTTCGCGGTGCAGCTCAGGATGAGACATATTCGATTTCGCTTCCTGGCGCCGGCGTCGCCCCGAATCCTCCGCGCTGCAGGATTGCATCTGCGCCGCCATGGGCAGCAACGATCGCAGCCTGGTCCGCCCTTGCCTGCCGGTCGACGGCCTCCGGATCGCATATTTTCAAAAGCTCGGCGTGCAGCTCATCACGGATGTCGGCATGCGCAGGAGAACTGCCGAGATCATTGAGTTCATTCGGATCGGAAGCCAGGTCGAAAAGCTGGGACTCCATGCCGACATAGTGGATGTATTTCCAAGTGCCTTTTCGGATCATGAAGGCCGCGGCAATCGCTCCAGCGGCGTGGTATTCTGAAAACGCAACACGGCTCTCGTCTTCCGGCTCATTGGCCAATTGCAGCAGCGAGCGACCTGGAAGTTCGCGATCCGCAACCTCCAAGCCCGCACAATCGAGCACCGTCGGGAACATATCGACAAGAGACGCAGGCGTCTCACAAACCCGCCCCTGCGGAATGCCCGGGCCAGCGATGATGAGCGGCACCGCGGCCGCCTCCTCCAGGAGGTTGGATTTTCCCCACAATCCGCGCTCTCCCATGTTGTCGCCATGATCGCTGACATAGACGATACGGGTGTCTTCGGTCAGTCCGGCGGCGTCCACCGCATCCAGGATACGCCCGACATTGGCATCCATGAAGCTGACAAGGCCATAGTAAGCAGTCAGCGCGGCACGGGTCTTCTCGTCCGTGAAATTGTCGTAGACGAAGCAATGCCGCTGCGCCTTGAGCCAGGGATGATCATCCTCGCGAGCGGGTTTGGTCGGCATCAGGTCCATTGATGCGTAAAGGTCGTAATACTCCTGAGGCGCAGTGAGTGGAAAGTGCGGCGCGACCATGGAAACGAACAACGTCCAGGGTTTGCTTTGCGCAACATCCGATCGTCCGCGGTCTTCGATCCACTCTATTGCGCCTTCGGTCACCCGCCGGTCGTAGGCAGTGTAGGACGTCTCTCCGGGCCCTGCCCCGTCCGCCAGGTCACGTGACTTCCAGCGGCGCGGCAGTGGTTCTCGAAGGCAGCCCAGCAGATCGCCGACACCCTCGACCACATGCATCGGTATTTGCTGGAAATCCAGCCCGACGGGATCGTCGGCGTTGCGGTAATGCAGCTTGCCGATGGAACCTACAGGATTGCCGTTTCGTTGCAGGTGGTGTCCCCAGGATTCCGGAACCCCGAAATAGGGCGTGGCATTGTCCCAATGGCGGGTCTGGTGCCCGAATTTGCCCGTTGCGAAACTCGCCCGCGCCGGCACGCAGATAGGCGTGTTGGTGTATGCCTTGTCAAAGCGAGTTCCGCGCGCAGCGAGACGGTCCAGATGCGGCGTGTGGACGAAGGGATGGCCGGCGCAGCCCATGATTTTTGCCGTGTGCTCGTCGGACATCAAAACGATCAGATTCGAGGGCGTGCTCGTCATGTGTGGGTCATTCCTTCAAATGAATTTTGGAGAAAGCGGCGATGAACGCCGCTTCAGGTTTCACTGGCCATTTCGGCTTTGGCGCTCCGTAGCCGCCCAATGATGCGAATGCCGATGACCACCACCGGGATAGCGAAAAAGACCAGCGCAACCGGCCGGGTCAGGAAAATGCCGAAGCCGTCATCCGTCAGCAGCACCGACTGGCGTAGCGCCTGTTCCGCCCCCGGAGCCAGGACAAAAGCGATGATCGCCGCGGCGGGACTGAAATTCAGCGTGCGCATGAAATAGCCGACCAGCCCGAAGAGGCATGCAACACCCACGTCGAACATCGACGAGCGCGCCGTGTAGGCAGAGATCAATGCGACCGCCAGAATGGCGGGATAGATGAGCCGCTGCGGAACCTTGTCGATGACCCTGCCGATCATCGGCCCCGCAAACCAACCGATCAGACCATAAAGCGCGATCCCGGTCAGGCCCGCGGCAAACAGACCGTAGATCGTATCACCCGATGTTTCGAATATCTTCGGGCCGACCTGGATGCCGTGGATAAGGAAAACACCCATCAACATGGCGGCGATGGTCGATCCGGGCACACCAAGGGCAAGCAAAGGGATCATTGACGGGCCGGAGACCGCGTTGTTTGCGGATTCCGGCGCGGCCACGCCTTCGATGGCGCCCTTGCCCCATTCGTCCTTGTTTTTGGCGTTCGCCTTCGATGATCCATAGGCCACGAAACAGGCCACTGCGGAGCCGACGCCGGGAATGAGCCCGACCAGTGCTCCGATGGCAGAACCGCGACCGATGAAGGGAAGGCAACGGAGGAATTCGCCCCAGCTCAACCGGTCGCCATCCGGCGATCTGGCGACACTCTCGTCGCCGTGCTGATGCGAATTGCGTGCCGGGGTCACCTGGGTAAAGACCTCGGATATCACGAACATGCCTATCAGAAGCGGCACCAGCGAGAAGCCGTTGTACAACTCGACCATGCCGAAATCGAAGCGCGGTTCAGAAGTAATCGGATCCAGTCCGATCATCGCCAACATCGCACCGAAGAGCGTTGATGCGATGCCCTTGAGCACAGAATCCGAGATCACCGATCCGATGATCAGGAAGGCACAGACATAGATTGCAAAATAGTCCGGCGGCCCCAGATCCCGGGTCAGTTGCGCAATGGTGAGAGCACCGAATATGAGAAGGAACTCACCCGCATAATCGCCCATCACGGAGGCGATCGTGGCGGTTTTCAGCGCCTTTCCTGCCTGCCCCTTTTTGGTCAGGGCGTGGCCGTCGATGACTGTTGCCGCCGCCGCCGTTGTCCCCGGCGTGTTGAACAAGATCGCCGAGATCGATCCGCCGAAGCGTCCGGCCTTGCCGATGACATAGAGAAAAGCCAGCGCCGACAGCGGGTCTATGTAATAGGTGATCGGCACCAGCATGGCGATTGCGGCTGACGCCGTGAGACCCGGAACGGCACCAACGATCACACCCAGGATGGCACCCAGCACGACGAACATCAGCGTCTCTGGCGTGGTGAAGATGGTATAGAACCCGTTGAGAAGCTCCATGTCGGCCTCTTAGTTCAGCCCTATCAGGGATAGGGGATTGAAAATCGTGGCATCTGGCTGGAACACCGTCATCAGGTGGAAGAAGACCAGGTAGAGAACCACAGTCGCGCCCACCGGCATCAGGATCAGCGCCGGGCCACGAACGGCAAAGACGACCATGCTCGCCAGCAGCAGGACAAAGCAGGCGGTGACGTAACCGAAAGCGCCGAACATCCAGACGAAAAGCAGACCCAAAACAAAAAGCGGTACGGCATCGGTCAGAAATCGGTGGCCATCAAAAGTCGATTTGTCGGCCGGAGCGGTGCTCCCTCGGAACCCCAATACCGTCATCAACAGCCCTACGGCCGCCAACGCGACGCAAATAGCCTGCGGAAAGAACCGGGGTCCAATCCCTTCCTCATCAACGAAATCCAGCGAAATACCGAAGGATTTCCAGAAGAAAAACCCGGCAAAGGCCAACAGCGCGAGGCCGGCGACCGTGTTGTGGCGCGCAAGTTTGCGCGCCACTGCCGGTTCATCGGCACTGGTCATTTCAGGCCTTCCAGAAGCTCGCCCCAGTTTCCTTTGGCGGTTTCCACTGCCGACGCCGTGTCGGGCCCGGCGAGGCTCATGATCGGCAGTCCGGCCTTGGTCATCGTTTCCTGGTAAGAACCATCCTGCGTCATGGACAGAACGGCATCGGAAAGCTGAGCCACGACGTCATCAGGCGTTCGCGAAGGAGCCATTACGATCATCTGCGTGGATACGGGAATGAACTGGATACCCAGTTCCCCGATCGATGGCGCATCAGGTGCAGCCGGATGGCGTTCGTTGGAAAGTACTGCCAACAGGCGAACCTCATCTTCGAAACCGCGACCGAGATGAGCACCCATCACGCCAAAATCCACTTCCGAACTGGTGAGCGCGGCACGAACTCCGGATCCACCCTTGAAGGGAATGTCCTTGGTCTTTGCGCCGTTGGGATTGAGGAATCCGACGCCCGCGACGTGCCAGACATTGCCCCGACCGGTGTGTCCCCAGCGCAGTTTGGTATCGGACGTCTTGGCAGCTTCGATCAGTTCCTCGATCGAGGTGATCGGCGAACTGGCGGGAACGAAGACCCCGGCGGTCAGCTCGCCAATGGTGCCAACCATCTTGAAGTCATCCGCACTGACCACCTGCGGTTTGATCAGGTTTTTCAGCAGCAGCGAACCGGCAGACGCCAGATAGAGGGTGTACCCAGTCGGAGGTTGGTCTGCCACGAAACGGCCGCCGACCAGTCCACCGCCTCCGGGCTTGTTGACCACGACGATCGGCTGTCCTCCCAGGTGCCCCTCCGCAACGCTTGCCAAGGCCCGGGCGTAGGTATCCGTCCCACCACCTGCTTTGAAGCCGACAACGAGGTCGATCGGACGTTCGGGAAAGTCATTGGCCTGGGCAACGGTACCCGCCAGTGCAAAGGCAGCGCCAATCAGCGCTGATGTGATTCTGGTGAAGTTCATGTCAATCCTCCTCTTTCCAGAAATCGATTTGGCTTACCGCAAACGGAAAGCCGCGAAGGGTCGCCGGAAGCCGACGAAAGTGTTTCTCGTCTAGCCCGCACTTCTCCTACGCTGACGCGTGCTTGAGCCGGCGCAGACCACAGAGAGTGTGAGAAATGCGGGCTAGGCATCACAAAGCACCGCTCCGGGGTTCATGATCCCTGCTGGATCCAACGCCGCCTTGATGGCAGCCATCGCAGCCAGCTTGGCGGGATCCGCGTATCGTCTGAGTTCTGCAGTTTTCGCCCGGCCGATACCGTGCTCGGCAGAAAACGAGCCTTCGTGGTCCTGGACGAGATCGTGTACGAGCCGTTCGATCTGGGGTTTCAGATGCAGGCCGCTCTCGCGTGTTTCGCCTTTTGGCGGAAAAACATTGAAGTGAAGGTTGCCGTCGCCTAGGTGACCAAAGCAGTTGATGCGAAACGCTCCCAGTTTCAGGATCGCCGCCTCCGCCTCGGCGATAAAGCCTGGCAGATTTCCAAGCGGCAGCGAGACATCGTGATTGGCTATGGCCCCTATCAGCCGGTTCGCTTCGGGAATGTGCTCACGCATGGTCCAGAAATCGGCGCGCTGACTGTCCGATTGGGCAATCAGGCCGTCCGAAACCAGTTCGGCCGCGAGCCCCTTCTCGAACAGATCCATCAAAGCCTCGTCACCATCCATGTCGACCGGCAGTCCCAATTCGACCAGCACGGCCCAGTCTGGATGCTGCTCGAAAGGCAACCGCATGTGCGGCATGGTTTCGGCGAGAAAATCAAACCCGGTATTCTGGATCAGCTCGAAAGCAGAGACCGTGTCGCTCAGCCTTTCGCGGGTCAGCGCCAACAGTTGAGCGGCAGCCGCCGGATCGCGTACGATGAACAAGGCGGTGCTTCTGCTGGCCGGTATCGGGAACAACCGCAGCGCCGCCGCTGTGATGATACCCAATGAACCTTCCGAGCCGATCAGAAGGTTGCGCAGGTCGAACCCCGTATTGTCCTTTCGCAAGCGGGTCAGTCCCTTGAGGATCTGGCCATCCGGCAGGACCGCCTCGATACCGAGGCAGAGATCGCGGGCATTACCGTAGCGCAGGACGTTGACCCCGCCGGCATTGGTCGCCAAATTGCCGCCGATTCGGCACGTGCCCTCAGCCGCCAGCGAGAGCGGAAACAGCAACCCGTTTTCTTCCGCCGCTTCCTGAACGCCTTGAAGGGTCGCACCCGCCTCGACAATCATGACAGCTTCGGTCCTGTGGACAGCGCGCACTTGAGTCATGCGCTCCAGCGACAGGATGACAGGTGCCGGTTCATCAGCCATGAGCTGTCCGGCGACCAGTCCGGTCCCGCCACCGAAGGGAACGATCGGGACTTTTGCCTCAGAGCAGGCTCGAACGATTGCGGAGACTTCTTGCGTCGATCTGGGCGCCACCACCAGCCCTTCAACGCCTGTCACGACATTGCGCGGGTCTTCCAGGTAGTGGGGAGCGAGCGGCCGAAAACACTCAACTGGAACCCGATGTTCCAGCGCAGCCTTGAAGGTCGAGTCCGCCGGGTTCAGAGCTATCATGCGACCTGCTCTCCGGCGCGTATTCTGGCATCCGGCGCGAAAGAAGAGCGCAATTGCGCCGCCCATCGCCCGTTCACGCAGGCAATGACCCAAAGCGAGTCGAACCGGATCAGCAGATTGCCGTGCTTGTCGAAACGTTCGACCAGAACATCCAGATGCACCTTGTCTTCGCTGGCCTGAACCACATCCAACCGACCCCACCGGGAACTGTGCCACTGAGTGCCGGCCCGGTCCTGAAAGTCGGCAAAGTAGGAATCGGAGTTTTGCCAGGTTTTCAGCTGCCCATCGGTCAGCCGATGATGCGGGAAATGCAGGGTTGCGGCGATGGCCTGTTCATCACCGGCGTTGAGAGCCTCGATGTGGGCCCCCATGACGGCCAAAGCCGCGGCAACGCTCTCTGCGAAATCTGAACGGTGGTGCGTGGTCATCTGCAATCCTTCATCCAGTCGCTTCGAAATCATAAAGCCGTGCCGGATTGTCGACCAGGATGCGGTCCCGTGTCTCCACGTCCGGCACCCAGGTATCCAGCAGATCCATCAGGTCCCCGTCATTCGGCATTGGAACCGGGATGCGGGGATGAGGCCAATCGCTGCCCCAAACCAACTGCTCGGGGTTTGTCTGCAACAGTGCTTTTGCAAATGGAGTGACATCATCATAAGGCGGGTGGTCGTGTGCGGTGACCCGATAGGCTCCGGACAGTTTGACCCAGCAGCGGCCCTGACCCAATAGCCTCAACAGAGACTGAAAGCCGGCATTGTGGATGCCCTTTTCGGTCGGCACGTGCCCCATGTGGTCGAAAACCAGGGCGACCGGCAGGGCTTCCGCAAGTGTCTCCAATCCCTCAAGTTGAGAAACGTCCACCAGAACCTGCAGATGCCAGCCCATGTCCGCCAGGGAGTGAGCCAGCCTTTTCAGATCGGAAAGGTCTGCATTCCGACTGAACATGGGATTAATGCGAACCCCTCGGGCGCCCGCATCATGCATGGTGTGGAGAACCGATTTCGGTGTATCGGAATCGACCACCACCACCGCGCGGAAATCGTCTCCCCCGGCTGCAGCAGCTTCCAGCGTGGCTCGATTGTCGATCCCGTAGACGCTCGGCTGAACGATAACCGCCCGCTGAAGGCCGAGAACACCGCGCATCCGATGATAATCTGAAAGCAAAGCCGGCGGCGGCGTATACATGCGCTCAGCAACCAAAGGGAATTCGCGATGCGGACCAAAGACATGCACATGGCAGTCACAGGCCCGGCTCGGAGTAGAAAATCCAGGCGCCCGCGGTTCGGAGTGGGGTGCCGCGCACAATTCGGCAGCATTCATACCAGCCTCCCGGTACCGATTGGCGCTCGCAGATGCCGGATTCCTCCGTCAACAACCGCTCGCATGTTTCCTGCCTCCCGTCAGTCACTCCGCCAACAGCGAAGTCACCGACACTTTAGCGCGCGCAGATCATTCAGAAAATTATAATTATCTGACTACTCATTCGAATTATTCTAATGATAGTCACACCATCCGAAACCCGACACCCAGCGAAAGTCAGTTGACACTAGTATTCTGCAATTTCTAATTTGGGGCCCAGTCATTCGAGAAAATGGAACAATGAACATCAAAGGCCTGCGGGTTTTCGTCAACATCATTGACCTTGGAACCCTTGCAAAAGCTTCCGAAAAGCTGAACCTCAGCACACCCGCGGCCAGTCGGTTACTCGGCCTCCTGGAAGCCGACCTTGGGGGGCAACTGTTTTTGCGAAAGAGCAGTCGCCTGGTTCCAACACAGGAAGCAGAAATCTTCTATGGGGAGGCGCTGCGCATCCTGGCTGCAATTGACGGAGGCCCGGCCGCCTACCGCGAGATCGCACGCGGCTCAGAGCGCCGGCTGCGCGTTGCCTGTGGTCCGCGTTTGAACACGAGCCTCGTGCTGCCAGCCTTGTCCCGGTTGGTCAACGTGCGGCCAGCGGTGAGCGTACACCTGGAAACGTCCACGCGCGGCAATCTGACTTCGTTGGTGGCCAACAATCTGGTTGACGTCGGGGTCGGTCCCCTGCCCGCGACCTCCGACCTGGTATTGACCGAGTACATCTGCCACTCCTCACTCCTGGCCATCCTTCCTCCCGGCCATGAGTTTGCCGGCCGCAAAAGCCTGCGGATGGAGGACCTGACCGACATGAACTATATCGGCTTGCGGCAGACATCATTTATCCGGAACATTCTCGACAGCACCAGTGGTGTGGCCCATCACGAACCGCGTCACATCGTTTCGACCATCGCCGCGGCCTGCCATCTCGTCCATGATGGAATTGGTTTCACAATCGCCGACAGCCTGGCGCTTTCGGAGCTCCATGCCGACAAGCTCGAAACCGTTCCCTTGGAGCCGGTCCGCACGCTCGAGTTCGGTCTCTACGTCAACCGCGATTCCGAACGCCATGACGCCGTTGACGATCTTTTGACGTCGTTACGCCAGGTAGCGGCGGATTCACCCTTGATTACGACTGATCAGCAACTGCTCCGTCGGTAGCGACTAACCCGTCAGGCAGCTCAGGCCCATCGTGCCCATTACGCGGGTTGTGAAGCCGGATGCCGGATCCTGTACGTGGGCAACGTAGTTTTCGACGCCCTCGTGATCCAGGTTGTCGGCGGCGATAACCGCCCCTTCGGACAATTTCGGCCGGAGCAACTCGAGCACCGGCAGATACATGCTTTTCCAGCCGTCGAGCAGCACGAAATCCACCGGTCCCACGACGTCCTTCAACGTCTCCCTGGCGTCTCCCTCGACGACGGAAGCGTGCTGAGAAAGCCCGGCCCTCTCCAAATGATCGCGAACTGCCGCACACTTTTCAGGCTGAATTTCAGTTGTCGTAAGATGACCGCCGTTGTCGGCAGCAGCCGCCGCCAGATACATGGTGCTGATGCCAAATGAAGCGCCGAACTCAACCAGCTTTCGGGCCTTCGACGCACGCGCCAGCATGTAGAGCATCTGCCCCTCTTCGGGCGAAACCGCCAGATAGAATTCGGACAAGCGCATGAGACCATCCTCGGATCCGGCATTGCGGGCCCTGCGCTCGGCCCATCGGAGCGTATCGCCGGACGCCTTGTCGTGCAGCTCGGTCAGGAGCAACTGTACCTGTTCGTTCGCAAGTGCGCCCACGGTCTTCCTCCGCGTCTCGGTTTCATTCAGACGGTGACGAACCATCCCTCACGCGTTCGATGCCACAGAAATTGTGGGCGCGATAGGGCTGAGAGTGCAAATCATCTCAAGCCAATATCTTGCGTCAGTTACGGTTTGACCCAGGCATCGGCTTCTGCGATGGATCAGCCCGAATGTTGGCTAAGGAGCACAAGGGTTTGGCATACGACGTCGAAGCAATACGCGAGCAATTTCCGGGCCTCAAACGGATGGAAGGTGATCGTCCGGCGGTGTTCTTTGACAACCCGGCAGGCACCCAGATCGCCCAATTTGCGATCGACCGCATGGTCGATACCATGGTGCATACCAATGCCAATCTGGGAGGTTTCTTCACGACATCAAAAGTCGCGGAACAAGGTGTGCTTGACGCGCACCGGATCGCCGCCGATTTCGTTGGCACAGACGATCCATCCGAGATTTTCTTCGGCCAGAACATGACCACCCTGACGTTTGCTGTCTCACGCGCCATGGGCCGAAAACTGCAAGCAGGCGACGAGATCATCCTGACGCGCATGGACCATGACGGCAATGTCACGCCGTGGACAATGCTCGCTGAAGATCTTGGCCTGGTGGTGAGATGGCTTGATTTCGACACCGACACCTACGAATTCGATCTGAGCCGGCTCGAAATGCTCTTGAGCGATCGCACGCAGGTCGTTGCCATCAACCATGCAAGCAACATCACCGGCACCATCAATGACATCAAAAGCGCAGCGGCGATGGCCAAGGCACATGGAGCGCTGGTTTTTGTCGATTCCGTTCAGTATGCACCCCATTGCGCCATCGACGTTCGAGATCTGGGGTGCGATTTCCTGATCTCCTCGGCTTACAAGTTCTACGGTCCTCACTACGGTCTCGCTTGGGGACGGCGTGCGGTCTTGGAACTGCTCGATGCCTACCGGGTCCGTGCTTCGTCCGATGACCTGCCATTCAAATTCGTGACCGGAACGACCAATCGGGAAGCGCTTGCAGGTACCGCCGGCGCCATCGACTACTTCGCCTGGGTCGGATCCCAATTCGGTCAACCGGCGAATGACAGTCGTCGAGCTCGGATCGTCGCCGGTTATGACGCGATGATGGCTCATGATCGGGCCCTGGTCGAACGGCTGATCTCAGGACTTGGGGAACTTCGAGATATCCGGGTTCTCGGGCTGACCGATCCCGCAACCTTCGACCGCCGTGTGCCCACCGTATCGTTCGTGACCGACCGTGCCTCGCCCGACGATATCGCTCGCTTCATGGCCGAAAACGGCGTCTACGTCTGGAACGGCCACAATTATGGGGTCGAGCCGTGCCAGGCGATGGGTGTTCTGGAGAGCGGCGTGCTTCGTGTGGGGCCCACGCACTACAACACGCTGGGCGAAGTCGACCGTTTTCTGGAGTTGCTCGGCTCGTTCCTGCGGTCGTCATAAGCCGCTGTCTCGGCGTGAACCCGCTTACCGTTCGATGTGGTAGATCTTCATTTTGCGATAGAGCGTCGGCCGCGAAATACCGAGGGCCTCTGAGGTCTTGCTCAAATTGCCGCCGTGCTCGCCTAACGCCTGCAATATGACCGCTTTTTCCGCGTCCTTCAGGGCGAGTGCTCCGACCGTTTTCAGGTGGTCTGGCGATTGAGATTGATCGAGGGATCCTGAATGCTCTACGGCGTCGATGATATCGCGAGGCAGATCGTCTTTTGTCACACGGCGCTCGCGAGCGAGACAATGCAGTTGCGCCATGAGATTGCGCAACTCACGCACATTCCCCGGCCATTGATAGGTCAGCAAAATATCCTGTATTGCAGGCTCCAGAATCAGTTGCTCGGTCCCCATCTTGTCGCTGATTTCAACGTTGAAATGCTCAGCTAAAAGCAGGACATCTTCGTCGCGGTCCCGCAACGGTGGAACATTCAACACCATCGCGCCGATCTGATAATATAGATCTTTCTCAAATCGACCGGCTTCCGTTTCAGCCGCAAGGTTCCGACTGGTCAGGGAAATCACCTTGAAGCCATCCGCCAAGCCGTGCTGACGCAAGTAGTCGGAGACTTGACCATTCTCGATCAGCCGCTGCACGCTTGGCTGGATCTCCAATGGCAGTTTGCCAACCTTATCCAGGCAAAGGACTCCCGGCTCCTCCGCCATTGGCGGTTCTGGCTGATCAGTCGGCTCCTCCAAGCCCTTCGGTGTGGAACCATCAACAAAGAAAGACTGTCGCGCGGCACTGCAGTTGACCGGAACAAACGGGTTGCCGTCACCTGGTGCGGCTCTGGCATGGATAAAGCGAGCAAACATTTCCTTGCCGACACCAGTCTCGCCTTCGATGAGCGTTGGCGCATTGACGCGGGCAATCCTCTGAGCGACGTCGAGCGCCTCTCGGAATGGTTCGCTCTTCCCAACCATCTTCTCCCGGAACTTGCCGCCCCAGCCGGTCTGCAGGACAGCCGGTTGCGGCAACCGTTCCACGTCGATCAGCACGCCGTTGCCCGAATGGCGGGTCGGGATCACGAACGCAGCACCCCTGATCTCGCCGTCGATCTCAAGGTGGCGGACATCCTTGCAACCGAGATCTTGCGGCAGTGCGGCATAGATTTCATCCACCGACATGTCTGTGCCCATGTCCACGAACCGCTGCCCGTGGTGCAAGCCCGACCCTGAATTTGCAAAATACTCCGTTGCCGCCAAATCCTTGGCATAGACAAGCCGACCAGCCCCGTCGACGACGACCAGCGCCTCGCTGTTCAGGCCGCCGGGCGGCAGATCCCGCAATACGGCTTCGAACAGCCGAAGTCTCTCGACGTCCTGCTCATGGGCAAGGGCCGCATAAATCTCACCCGCGGCCGCGGCGGCGAATGCTGCATTGTGCTTCTTGAAAATCGTCGTCAAACCGGAGAGGTCGACAACGCCGACGATGCTCTGGTCACGCGGGTCGCGGATCGGCGCCGCCGCGCAACTCCACGCGTTCATCCCCTCACAAAAATGCTCAGTGCCGTGCACGAAGACCGGTTTCCCGGCGAACAGTGCCGTTCCGATACCATTGGTGCCCGCAGAATCCTCACTCCACTGGCCACCAACATCGAGGTTGATCTTGCGGCCGCGTTCCAGTGTGGATCGGTCACCGGTCGTCTCGATGACCACGCCATGCCGATCTGTCAGCACGAGCATCATCTCGGCGTCATTCAGCATCTTGCCAATTTGGACGAATGACTTGCGCGCGGCCCGACAAAGCTGATTGTTGTCGTAGCGCAGTTCCTTCATCCGGTCGCGCGACTCGATGATGGGTGCAGCGAATTGATCTGCTTCGATACCCTTCGAATCAGCGCGTAGCCAGGACTTGTAGATAAGCCCGCGCACACCGGATACAGGCAGGCTGGGTGCATTCCGGTTCGAGAGAAATTTCTCACGGGCGCGCGACGTCGCTCGCAGACCTATGTCCTCAAACTGATACACCGAATTCAAGCCAACGTTTGCGCGCTGACTGGTGGTATTACCCATGGGTTTCCCCCGAAACACCGCCGGCGTTGTGTTGTTTTTGTTGCACCGGCCTGGCTTTACCAGGTAACCGGCGCCGCTGGCGGAAATCAGTCCTATGCGAGTTCCAATCGCTCGTTGAGTTGCGTTACCAGGTGGTCCTCCGAAAATTCCGTGGTGATTGGTGTTCCGTCCAGGTCCGTCAACCGATCTCCGACGGAGTCGTCAACCGGCGACACGAAGCCGTTTTCCCGGGTAGCGAGAAGGAAGAGACGGCGTCCGTCACGCCAAGCGATCTGGCCAAGAAAATGCAGCTGCCGCCCGGTGTTAAGATCCATCACGATCACCCGACCATTGCTGCTGATTCGAAGATGGGGTTCAGGATCGCCAGTGTTGCCGCCGGATGACGGAACGTTGATGATCAGCCCCTTCGCCTCCGGCATGGGCCGTTTGACCTTCGATGCCGAGTAAGCACCGCCGCTGATACGGTCAGCGAGTTTTTCGATCGTGCCCCAGTTCTCCTGAATGAGGCGTTTCGCTTTGACGTCCTCGCGGCGCGGTCCTTCGCGCTTCGATATGATATGGACCATCATTTTCCTCCCACCACGGCGCACTATACATCGACACCGATATCGTCCCAAACCGGCGGTTCAGGACGATCGCTGCCGGCGGATGTTGTAAAGAATGTTTACACTTTCGCCTTCGAGCAATCGCACAGGATCCTTCCACCTCGGCGCGGCCTACCGATAGCGTCCGAATTCCTGCAGCACCTCGACCTGATAGCCGTCAGGGTCCTGGATGAAAAAGAACTTCGCAAGGGGCGCGCCGGCATGCTCGAATTCGACGATCTTCCGGGGCTCAAGACCCTTCTCGATCAGTCCGGAGCGACAGGCCTCGAGATCACTGACAACAAAGGCGATATGTCCGTAGCCATCTCCAAGGTCATAAGGGTCCGTCCGATCCCTGTTGACCGTCAGTTCCAACTCGAAACCGGATTCCGGGCTGCGCATGTAGATCAGTGTGAAGTTGTCGAAGTCGAAGCGGTCCGCCACGCCCATGGAAAACGCATCCGAGTAAAACTGCACCGAGCGCGCTTCATCGAGCACACGGATCATCGCGTGAACTGGTTTGCTCATAAGGATCCCACTGTTTATTCACCGGAACCGCCGGGGAGAGACCCTCCCCGGCGGCATCCTTCGGGTTCAGGGAACGATTACGCCACGGCCGGCGAAGCGCCGGTTCTTGAAATCATCGAGCGCCGTGTTGATGTCGTCGAGGCCGTATTGGGTGTAGTGCATCTGCACCTTTCCGTCGGCATTGAGTTCCATCAGCTCCACCAGTTCGGTGTAGTTGCCGACCAGGCTTCCGCCGATATTGATTTCCTCGATGACCAGGTGAACCGTCGGCACCTCGACCTTGCCGCCATAGCCGACGACGAACATCTGGCCACCCTGGCGCACCATCTGCCAGCAGATGTTTTCGACACCCAGTTCGCCGACGAAGTCGATGACCACCTGGGCGCCGCCGCCGGTGATTTCCTTGACCTCGTCGATGACGGTCGGTCCGCCGTCGAGAACGAAATCGGCGCCCAATTCCTTGCAAAGAAGCCGCGCCGCCGGCTCGCGGTCGATGGCAATGATACGGCAGCCTGAAATCTCGCGCAGGCACTGCAAGGCGATGTGCCCCAGTCCGCCGACGCCGACGATGACGCAATAGGCACCGGGCCGCAGCAGTTTCGCGGCCTTCTTGGCGGCACGGTAGGCGGTAATGCCGGCATCGGCCATCGGTGCGACGTCTAGCGGGGTGACATTGGGGTTGAGCTTGATCAGTGAGCGCTCGCTGGTCAGGAAGTACTCGGCGAAACCACCGTCCAGCCCCAGACCGGGGAACAGGCTGTTCTCGCAGTGCATGTCCTCGCCATAACGGCAGTTGAGGCAGATGCCGCAGGTGCGGTGCGGGTGGCAGATGACGGCGTCTCCCGGCTTGACCGATTTGACGTTGCTGCCAACATCCTCCACCCAGCCGGCGTTCTCGTGGCCCATGATGTAGGGAAGCAGGTTGCCTCCCTCATCCATGATGTCCTTCCAGACCCCTTCGATGATGTGCAGATCGGTGCGGCACAGACCCGCAGCGCCGACCTTGACGATCACCTCGTCCGGTCCGTTGATGGTCGGCGCCGCAACATCCTCGATTTGGAGCTGGACGTTCATCGCCGGGTCGTATTCGTAGAGGCGCGCTGCCTTCATTGCTCTGCCCTTTCCTTGTTCGACTGGCCGGTCATCACTTCCGGCCCAGCAATTCGGCGCCGCCGCCGCGACACGCTCCCTCCGTCGGATCCTCATCCTCGGCGAGATCGCCGATCAGGGTCTCTGTCGTCAGGATCAGCGTCGCTACGGATGCGGCGTTCAGAAGTGCGGAGCAGGTCACGCGAGCGGGATCGACGACCCCAGCTTCGACCAGATCCTCATAGTCTCCGGTCGCGGCGTTGAAGCCGACATTGCCAGTGAACTCGCCAACGTTGCCGACGACCTCATTAACCTCTGCCCCGGCATTGAAAGCGATGCGCATGAGCGGGGTGGTCAACACAGACTGAACCAGAAGCACGCCCTGGCTTACGTCACCCTCCACTTGCTTGGCGAGACTTTCGAGGGTCGGCGCGGCGCGGGCCAACGCGACGCCGCCACCGCACAAAATCCCTTCCTCGAAGGCGGCGCGAACCGCATTGAGCGAATCCTCGATCAACTGGATCGTCCGCTTCTGTTCGACTGGAGTGACGCCGCCGGCCAGGATCACGGCGGTGCCCCCGCACAGCTTGGCGAGCCGTTCCTGCAGCTTGTCCTGCTCGATATTCGGCGGCGCGATGTCGTACTGACGCTGCACCTGGTCCCGCCGCGCAGCGATCAGTCTCGGATCGCCGGCACCGCGGATGATCGTCGTGTCGCTGGCGGTCGCCTCGACCCGTTCCGCCTTGCCGAGCTGCTCGCGCGTGACGTCCTCAAGGCGATGGCCCAGATCGCGAGCCAGCACCCGCCCACCGGTCAGAATGGCGAGATCCTCCATCATCGCCCGGCGCCAGTGGCCGAATTCCGGCGGATGCACAACGAGGTATTTTCCCGGCCCGTCATCGCCGAGCAGCGTCACCAGCACCTCGGGTGAGGTCTCTTCCGAGATGATCACCAGAGGCCGGTTGTCTTCCTCGGCGATCTGCTTGGCGACAACCAGCTGTTCCGGAGAGGTCGTCTTGATATCCGTGAGAAGCAGGTACGGGTTCTCGGTCACCGCCCTCATCTTCTCCTGGTCGGTGACCATATGGTGAGAAATATAGCCGCGATCGAACGACATGCCTTCTACCACTTCGAGGGTCGATTCGATGGTCACGCCGTACTCGGTCGTCACCACGCCTTCGGGTCCGACCCGCCTGAAGGCTTCAGTCACCAGCGCACCGAGATCGCGATCGGCCGCCGCAATAGTGGCCACCGCAGCGAGGCTGTCGTCGTCGGCGGTGACCTGCTTGGCCATGCTTCGCAGCGTTTTCACCGTATGATCGATGGCCAGCGTGATCCCCTTGCACAGGTCTACCGCCTTGGCGCCCTTCTCGATCAGCGGCACTCCGGCCTGGATGAGGCCGTTGGCCAGGACGATGGATGTCGTCGTGCCGTCTCCGGCCACGTCATTGGTCTGCATCGACACTTCGCGCACCACCTGGGCGCCCATATTCTCGAACCGGTCGAAGAGTTCGATTTCGGAAGCGATCGACACACCGTCCCGGCTGATCAGCGGTGTTCCGACGGGACGATCGATCATGGCGTTCATCCCCTTCGGACCGAGTGTCGGTTCGACGGCCGCTGCCAGGTGATGGACGCCGCGCGCCAGGGCGTTTCGGGCGTCGGTGTTGTGTACGAGCAATTTGGGCATGGTTCTCTCCCTGCGTCCTGAGATCGACGCAAATCGGTGTTGGGTTGAATAGGCTTTCGGGTGGGTGCGACGCCCGGAACTAGGTCATGGGCCTGGCTCCGGGAACCCGGTCGAGCATGAAATCCACCAGCGTCGGCTCGCCGTCGCAGGTCTCAACCTGCTTGTAACGGGTCTGCTTCAGGCCCCGACACAGCGCGCCGCTGAACTCCATGTTGATGCGGACACTGCGCAGCGCGTTCAGATAGTCGCGGAACCCGTCCGTCGGCAGCGGCTCGCCCTCATGGGTGCGCAGGGCGAAATCGAGCGAGCCGGAGGCAACACCGCGGGATGTCAGGATGTCCACATAGCGCAGTCTCAGGCGGTCCCATTCCGAATCGTCGATCTCGACCGTCTGAAGTTCTGCCAGCGTCATGCGGGCCAGGTCATCTGTGCTGTGCCCTGCGTCCATCAGTGCGTTGATCACGGCCTCCTGCCGTCGCTGGAACGCCTTGACGTCGAACTTTTCGCGCAGTGCCTCGAGGTCCTCGCCGTCGGTCAGTCCGGCAAACACTTCAGCGAAATCGCGACCGTCGTTGACGGCGGCGTTCATCTCTTCCGCCGCCATGTGGTCTTCGAGGTGCACCCTCACATCCGCCGCCCAGGGCAATGCGCTTACCTCACGGCGAATGCCCTCCGCCATGAGAAATGCAAAGTTGGGGGAACACCAGTAGGTGGGCAGCCTGAAGGCCACTTCCACCACGCCGCCATCCTGAATGGCGACATCCTCGACGAAACCCATATCGGTGATCGGCTCGTCGAGTTCCGGATCCATGACCCGGTCGAGGCGGTCCCAGACCTGTCTCGTATCGGGCCGAACGGCGGATGCGCGGGTCATGACCGTTACTCCGCCGCGACGCTCAGCGGCGCAGCGGCCAGTTCGGCCTTCTTCGCCTGAACGTCGATATTGTAGAGGGCGGCGGCATTCAGACCGAGAATCTTCTCCTTGATCTCCGGCGTCAGTTCGACGCCCCGCTCCTGGGCGATGTCTTCCGGGATTTCGTAGGCCCAGAATTTTTCCACCAGCCACTGCGGCGTCCAGATCGCATAGTCCGAGCCGAACAGAAGATTGTCCTCGCCGACCCAGAACAGCAGCTCGGAAATCACCTCGCCGAAATAGCGCGGCCGCGAATGGATGAACGGAAGCGCCACGGCGAGGCCGCCATAGACGTTGTTTTCCTGGACGGCGATCCAGCAGAAATCGTCGAGCCGCGGCAGGCCGCAATGTTCGATGATCCAGTTGAGGTTCTGGAAATCGGTGGCCGCGTAGTCCACGTCATGGACGTCGAAGGCGTCCTTGTTCAGCGGAATGATCGTCGGTCCCTTGTGAACGTGGATATTGCGGATACCCAGCTTGTCGCAGAGCTCGAAACACTTGTAGGCCGCCGGGTCGTTGAGCTTCCATCCCTTGGAGTCGCCATTCCATTCGGCCGTGTAGAGTTTCACGCCCTGAATGTCGTAGGTCTCCTTCATGTAGTGGATGTATTCGAGCGCCTTTTCGCCGTCGCGCGGATCGAAGGCGCCGTTGACGATGAAGCGCTCCGGATACTTCTCGGCAACCGAATGGTTGCGCTCGATCGTATTGAAGCCCTTCTTGTAGAAATCGCGCAGATAGGTCGACTGGACGATCGCCATGTCGTCGGGGCCGTCCACGAACAGGTCGCGATAGAGATCGTCTGCGCTGTATTTCTCGAATTTCGCTTTCTCCCAGAGCTGCTCCGGCGGGCTCAGGGAGGTGTGATAGGCATAGAAACAGTCGATGAACTGCTTGCCGTGAACGTTTCTCTGGTTGTCCGGACTGCCGTCCCAGAAGTGGGTGTGTCCGTCGACCACGAAAATCTCTTTTCCCTCGGGTGTAATAAACATCGCTGGCCTCTTTTATTGTCGTTTGCAGTGGCGCGCGGACGAGCCGCTGCTTCGGGTTGGAATGTCCGGGCGCCGGGGTCGCGCCCGGACTGGGCGATCCGGTCAGATGTACTCCATCACCTCATCCATGTTGCCGAACAGGATGACGGTGTTGTCGTCGACGCGGACCATGCGTCCGTAGTGGGTGGAGGTGTTGACCTCGAAGATCTCCGCGGTCATCTCGCGGCCGAGATACTCGCTGATCTCGTCCATCTTGAAGATCAGCTTGCCGTTGCCGTCGATGCGGATGAGGGCCGGGTTGTAGGTGACCGTGATGCCCTCCTTCTCGTCCATGAATTCGGCGATCGCCCGGGCTTCGACCGAGTCGCTCATCGTCACGCCGCACTGGTGCGAGATGGTCGATTCGAGCGTGATGTCCTTCATCGACTTGAAGATGTTGGCCTTGGAGGCATCGCGTGCTGCTGTAGACATGGTTTTTTCCTTTTCGGTCTCAGCGTTTCAGGCCGAGTTCATTCAGAATCTTCTGAAGTCTCTCTTCGGATTTCGCCCGGCTATCGACGAACGAAACCGGCTTGGAATGTGGCTGCGACCAGATGGGCTGCAGAGCCTGGGCAGCCTTGTCGGCGAGCGCGCCGTGCTTGGCGATCCAGCTCTGGAACAGGCCGCGATTGTGCTCGCCATGCTGTTCGTCGGTGACCAGCAGGTAGCTGAGCTCAATGGCGTTTGCGAGATTGCGCTCGTAGTCGGCTTCCGCCGCGGAAATCACCGGCGGCGTGATGAAGTCGTTGTTGGCTGCCGCCGCCTGCATCAGGAAGCCGGAACGGAACAGTTCGCCGACCAACGGCTCGAACAGGATGTTGATGGCGAAGTACTGCTCGAGATAGTCGCTCGAGCCCATGATCGCCTCGATCGCCTCGCGGGTGCCCTGCCAGATATCGTCTTCCAGCCAGGCCTGCTTGCCGCGCTCGTCGTCCCAGCCATCGATGTCCATGCCGATTTCGGCCAGATAGAGCGCGATGTCCTGGGAAAGCCGCAGCTTGTAGGACGAGTTGGTCAGCGTCGCATTGTTGATCATCTGCGTGTAGCCGCCGCGCTGCGCTTGCATCAGCGCCGTCCCGAGACCGAACTCGGCATGTTTCCAGGCGCCGAGATGGGTCTGCAGGATCTTGTTCCAGGCGCTGTCGAACTCCTTGTGGGCGCCTGCCTTGCGGGCATTGGCAATGACGCTCTGGATCATCACCTCGATCTTCGACTGGCGCTGGTAGTGGGTGCGTTCCCATTCCTGGTCGGGAGCGCGAAACGCATGCCAGTTGGAGCTTTTGGCCTGGGTGGCGGCCTTGATATAGGCGCCCTCGCCGTTCGGAAACGAGATGATCCAGTCCTGCAGCAGGTAACGTTCAGGATCGGGCTGGACGTCGACCGTCACGTCTTCGTAATGGGTCGCTCGTTTTCCCTTCGGATCGAAGTACCGGTACCTTCGGCTTTCCGAGTCCGCGAATTGCGCCGCACCGGCCGCACCGGATCCGACAGAGCTTGAGATTGCAGGCATTTTTGTCTCCCTTTCGTGACATGGATTTGCCCTCCGCCGGTCATCAATGGCCGGCGGCATTCGTACTGTTCGACGGAATGAACTTGTCGTAGAAGATCCGGTCCGGATCGAAGTCCTGCATGAACAGAACCGGCGTCAGCGCATCGATCATCGGCGGCGGTCCGCAGGCATAGACGTCGCCCTCGCCGTCGATACCGAGGCGGTCGAGTTCGGATTGCACGACCTCATGAACGAAGCCGCGCGCGCCGTCCCAACCGTCGTCATCGTCTGCGTGCGACAGCACCGGAATGAAGGAAATATTGGGGTTCCGGTCGGTGATCTCGCGGATCTTGTCGAGGTAGAACAGGTCGTCCCGAGTGCGTGCACCGTAGAAGAAATGCACCGGCCGCTCTTCGCCGCTGTTGATGTGCTCGTGCAGGATCGACCAGATTGGCGACATCCCCGAGCCGGCGGCGACCAGGACTATGGGTCCTTCCCGTTCTTCCCGGTAGAGGCAGGTGCCGTAGGGTCCTCGGACACGGACGTCGGCTCCGACCTGGATTCCGCCGGAGTCGAGCTCGCCGGAGAACTCTCCATCCGGGTACTTCTTGATGATGAATTTGAGTTTTTCGGCTTGGTCCGGCGTATTTGCCATGGAAAACGAGCGTGTAATCGTCTTCCCTTCCTGCGTGGTGACCGTGATGTCGACATATTGCCCCGCCCAGAATTTCAGGGGTGCCTCGAGCTCGATCTCGATGGTCCGGATGTCGTGCGTGAGCCGGTCGACAAGAGCGATCCGGCCGCTGTAGTCCTTGACCGCGATGGATCTCGACAGGAGTTCCTCGTCATAATTGAGGAGCTCCACTTCGATATCGTCGAGCGCCTTGGAACGGCAAAGCAGGATTCCGCCCTGCTCACGCTCGGCGTCGTTGAGCGCAAAGGTCGAGTATTTCAGGAGGTCGACCTCGCCCTCCACCAGGTTGCATTTGCAGGCGGAACACTGTCCCTCCTTGCAGCCATGCGGCAGGGTGATCCCCTGGCGGAACGCCGCATCGAGGATCGTCTCTTCCTCCTCCACGTCGAACTCGACGCCGACCGGCTCCAATCGCACTGTGTATGTTTCGGTCATCCGTTCGGACCTTCCCAATCGTTCGCCATCCGGGTGCGCCGGCGGCGCCCGGTTCCATGCAAGAGCCGGAAGCGTTCCGGCTCTTGCAGTCGCTTCGGTGATCAGTTGCAGGGATTGATCGTGAAGCCGGCCCGATACTCGGCCAGGTGCGCCTCGCGGTCGGCGGGCGACATCTCGCGCAGCAGCGTCAGCGGCGACTGCAGGGTGTGGCCACGCACGTCGTCGAGCGTCCACATGTCCTTGTCGTCGAAGCGCAAATGCGGCTGTGGGATCAGCGTATTGCCGTCCGACCGGACGAAGTTCAGGTCAACGATGGCGTCGGCCAGATCCCATCCGTGATAGACGGTCTCCCACTCGCGCTTGCCGGAGAAACGGCCCATGGCCGGCGTCGGACGGCCCTGATACTCATCCGAGAATGCCTCCACGGCGGTCCAGCGGTCGATTTCATGGGCAAAGGTGTGCAGCTGGCCGTCGATCTCGTCGACGACGATGTCCTCGCGGATGAGGCACGGAACCAGGCAGCTCCAGCAGCGGTGCGGGTAGACGTAGCCGACTTCCTCGTTGAAGGTGACGACCTTCTGGCCCGGCTTGCTGAGCTTGCCGTACCACTTCCAGAAATCGCCGAATTCGGCATACCAGCCCGGATATTTGAGCTCGAACCACTCGAAGTCCTTTTCGGTCTGGGCTTCGATGCGCCAGAAATTGAGCGGCCATCCGACTGCGAAGAACTGGCCGACCTTGTGCACATAGTGCCGCTTGGTAATGCGATCCCAGGCTTCCTGAACGTCGTCGTGGTGGATCTTGATGCCGTATTTTTCCATCGGCAGCATGTAGGTGCGGTAGTAGTCCTCATGGATCCAGCGGTGCCACATCTCCGCGTAGGACTCCTTGTCCTTGTCGCGGTTGGTGGTGCCGTATTCGATGAAGGTTCCGATGGCCGCATCGACGATCGCATGGTTCTGCCAGAAGGCGTATTTCATGTCCCGTTCGATCAACTGGTGATTGTCCGGCTCCTTGAGCGCCGCCATCATCAGCGAGTGACCGTTACCGATATGCCGGCTTTCGTCGGACTGGACCGACAGGAAGACGGTCGGCAGGGCGTAGTCGCCGTTGCGGGCGGCCTCGGACGGCATGGCCACGAACAGTGTGTTGGTGAAGGCCGTTTCGGCCACGACCGTCAGATACATGCAGGCCGAGGTCATGGCATCGCCAGTGATGAAACCCTCGCCGAACTGGCGGCCGATGGTGGTGGCGTAGCACTTGCCGAAGGCTTCTTCGGTGATATCGAACCCGGCCGGGTCGATATAGTTTTCCATGTACCATTTCTTCAGGTTCATCTGGATGGTCGAGTGCCGGAATTCGTCCACCATCTGCATGGTGAAGCCGGTGCGCAGGTCCTCGCCCGGCGCCAGGCGGCTGACCATGGCCATGGAGCGGGCGGCGGAGATTTCCGGGAAGGGAATGATCGCCAGGAACAGCTTCATCCATTCCACCCAGCGCGGCTCGACATTGCGGAACATGTCGCCGCGAAGCGCGGCATCGAGCGCGCCGTAGACCCGGTTGTCCTTTTCCTCCTGCATGGAGAAATAGGACCGCAGAACCTGCTTCATCGGATCGCGCGGGGCTTTTGAGATCTTGTAATCCGTCGGATAGACCATCGCCTCCTGGACATAGGAGGGGTTCCAGCCGAGATCAGCAATCTTCTTTGTCGCCTCGCCGACGGGGATTCCCCGTTGGGAGGTAATCTTGTTCAGTGTCAATGACGACATTGCCGTTCACCTTCTTGATATGGGCCTGACGGAATGAACGACTGCGTCGCGCCATTCCGCGGTGATCATGAGGTCGCAACGTCACGCTGCGGCACGCGCTAATGCGACGCGCAGCCCATGGCTGTTCAACCTCGTTGCTTACGGCAAAGGTCAGAGAACCCGATGCAACGCAGCACAATCCAAGTGGGTCAGCGTTGCTTTCCGAGATCGCGTCCGGCAGGTGCCGGCTGCGATCGGGCGTCCCTTCCTTTGTTCTTTCGCCACCGCGATGAAGCGGCAGAGCTTCTTCTGTTTGACGGCAATCTAAGGGGAGTAATCCGGCGGATCCAAACCAAAAAAAATCTGTAATGGATGTTTACACCAGGGCCGTTCGCTGGAACGAAACGTTACAGTTTTCGGAATTTCTACAGCACCGCGTTTTCCGTTGTATCGTCCCGGCAACCGGGCCGGCAACGGCCTTAACAAGCGTCTTAGGATGCAGAAGGGGTGGTGACTGCAATGCCGTCAAAACCGGGTTCGCCCAAGCGCTGGAACACCGATTCGGGCCTGGCTGGTGAGGTTATTGCCCGGGCGGACAAGGACATCATTTTTGCAATGACCTTCCTGGGTGAAAGCCAGCATCTCGTGCACCGTCATTTCCAGCATTTCATTGAAGCGGAGCTGGAAAAACAAGGCATCAACCGCAACGATCATGCGCTGCTTCAGGCCTTTATCGACACCCACGCGGCCGAACTGCGAGAGTTTGTATTTACCGGCGTTTCCCTGTCGAGGCAGGTGCGACTGGGTGAATTCGAAGAGCTGATCGGCGACCACACGAATGTCTTCCGCACCGATATCTGGGACGCGTTATCCCGATACATTGAAGCAGCCGAAGAGAACTTCCATGCCCAGGCGATCGATCTGCCGCAGCAACTCGCCCGCTATCGGTCCGAGTCACCGGGAGCGGCGCGAACATGACGGCGCCAAGCAAGGAAACTGATCAGTCAAGAAGCGACGAATCCGAGTTGCCATTGGAGCGCCTGCATCAAGAACGGCAGGAGATCGTGGCGACATTGAGCGAGGAAAACGCGCGACTGCTGGTTGCTCGCCAGAGAGCCAGCGGAGTGGAAATCGAGGTCCTCGCAGCACAGCACAACGACGACACGGTTGCCATCGCCGAGCTGCGCAAACGGGAAGCTGCGGCGAGGCGTGAGCTTTCAGATGCGGAACAACGCATAGAGGATCTGGAAGACCGCATGGCGGCGGTCATTTCCGCACTCGTTACCCAGAACAAATGACCGGAGGCACAACTATGGATGTCAGCTGTGCAAGACCACCGCAACTTTTCGACCTTCTGGCAAGGGAATGGTCCCTGTCCTCCCCCGTCGATGGAGTCGTTTTCAACCGGAATTGCGAGACCCTCGCGATTTCCTGCGAGAACGGCTCCATCGCACTGGCCGAAACTGCCGACGATGATTCGCCAACAGCGCGCATGCGCACAGCGATAGACAGCGGCCGACAAACGATCCACCGTCGCGGTGGTCCGGTGCCACCGCTGACGGAGGTCGTACTTCCGTACGTCCGCACGTCAGTGGTGGTGCCGCTCGGTGAGAGAGACTTTCTGATCGGATGCGAGGGCGGTGAATTCATCACAGTCAAGCCCGACGGAAACCTCTCACGGTCTGAACAAAGGATGGCCGGTCCTATCACGGCGGTTTCGGGCTCGGGAATGTCGGCGCTATTCGCCGGAGCCACGGACCGCACGATCCGCATTTGCCGATGGAACAGCACGGATGCGGCGTGCGAAATCAGATTGGATTCACCCGTGAGCGACCTGGCATTTTCCCCGGACGGCGGCCATCTTGCCGCCATACATGACGAAGGTGTCTCCGTTTGGGATGCTGCCGGCAATCCAGTCCATTCCATGCAACATTCACAAGGCTCTGCGCCACAAAGCATGAGGTGGAGTCAAGATGGTCGATGGATCGCCTTTGCTTCGCAAGCAAATGGCTTCTGCCTGATCGATCTCGAATACAACCAGACCCGAAACTTCGCCGATTATCCGACGCCCGCAAGATCGATTGTTTTCAGCAAACCGGCCAACGCGGTCGCCACGTCAGGCGCCTTTCGGGCAGCAGCCTGGTCGCTCACCCCTCCATGTTCTGACCGGGAAACCCTCAAGGCGCTGCCTTCCGGCAAACCCGGATTTGTGTCGGTCGACAGTATCGCGGCCAGCCCCGACAAGGATCTTCTGGCGGTCGGGTATGCCAATGGGCTTCTCTGCATAACCCAGATCGGCAGCAGCGAGGAGATGCTGCTGCGGCAGGACGACAACACCGGCATTTCGGCCCTGTCCTGGTCAAGCGACGGGTCTTTCCTGGCAGCTGGAATGGCAGACGGTAGAGCGGCTTTGGTCGAATTTCCGACTGGAATGTTCAAATGATCCGCGAAGGAGGAGTTGGCAATGGAACCGCAATTGACACAAGAGGAACAGAGTAAAGATGCGTTTTTCAAACGGATCGCGGCGATTGGAGACGAAATGATCGCGGCGCATGGCAAGGATTTCGCCACTGGCGCGTTTGTGCTGGCCGCCCGCTGGATCTACGAGGGCGAGCAGAACCGACCTTCCGGCGAAGACAGCAAGCACTAGGAATCCGCCGGTGGCGCTGTTCAGCGAAGTTCTGCGCGATATCACTGAGCGGTCTCAATCCGAAGTCGGATTAGAACAAATCCACTTGGCCAAACGCCAGAAACCAAATATTTCCGCAAGCAGGACTTGTATTGCCATAATTTGATCACGACCTCCAAAGAGTGCGAAGGAGGATTGCGGATGTTCAGCAGGGTATCACTGATCGAGCGCAAATCGGGATTGAGCAAAGAAGCCTTTCTTGCCCACTGGCGCAAAGTCCATGGCCGTCTGACAGTCCGGTTGCCCGGACTGAAGGCATGCTACCACCATCGGATTGACGATATTCGGCGCAACGAGCTGCAAGAGGAAGAAGCCTGGACCCCGGACGGTGTTGAGGAGCAGCACTTCCATGACCTCGATTCGATGAGGGCCGCCCTTTCCTCTTCGGAGTATGCTCGTATTGTCGAGGACTCCTGCTGGTTCCTGAGTGGCATTCGATCGCTCATCTGCGCGAGCCACTCCCTTGTTCCGACTGTCAAATGCGACGGGCCAAAGACGAGAATCCTCTCACTCCTGAGGCGTAATCCGGACCTCACTCCCAAAGATTTCAGGCGCGAGTGGCAGGTCTGCAATACCAAAATCATCGCACAACGGCCTGATATTCTCGGATTCAGACAACACCTGGTGGTCGAGCGGCATTCGACGTTTTGCGGAACTGACGCGTACGACGGAGCGCCCATCGACGGCGTCGCGGATGTCCTTCTGAATTCAAGCGATGCAGCAGAAGACTATCTGCGCGAACTGAATGAAGTTCACGGGAAGGGATTCCTTGCAGGCTCTTCAACGTGCTTTGTCGAGACAGCAAAGGTTGGCGGCAAGGCAGCGGTTGCGGCCTGACATTCCGACAACAGTCTGGCTTGCCTGCTGATCAGTATCCTTGCAGGCGCATTTGATGTTGAGCCGCAAGCCCAACAGCATCGGCGGACTTGAAACTCGTCCGCGTTCCGACCAAACTCGATCGCCCGTCAACCTCCTTCGGACGCCGATTGAATGAAAAAGCTGCTCATCATCCAGCCCGTGCACGACAATGCGATGGAGGTTTTGAAAGACCGTCCGGATATCGCCGCAGAACTGGTCATGGACGACAGCGAGGAAAATCTCCTGCGTCACATCGCCGATGCGGATGCGATGACCGTGCGGATGACGGAACTCAGCGAGCGATTGCTCTCCGCCGCCCCTCGCCTGAAAGTAATCTCCCGCCATGGGGTCGGTTACGACAACATCCCAGTGGATTTCTGCACCAGTCACGGCATCCCGGTGACGTTGGTCGGGCCGGTCAATTCAATATCAGTTGCCGAACACACGTTGTTCCTGATGCTTTCGGTGGCCCGTCTTGGCGTCGAAATGGATAGTGCGATTCGTGAAGGTCGGTTCTCCGCCCGCGGCAAAGTCCGCTACGTCGAACTGTATGGCAAAACGCTTCTGGTCATCGGATACGGAAATATCGGACGTCGTGTCGCCGAAAGAGCGAAGGCGATTGGACTGAATATCTGTGTCTACGATCCGCACCTGACGGGCTCACTGGATGACGGGATGACATTGATCGATGACCTTGATGACGGTTTGCGTCGGGCTGATGTCGTAACGCTTCACGTGCCACTGACGGCAGAAACAAAGGGCATGATCGGCGCCCGGGAGTTGTCGCTGTTGCCACCCAAAGCCATCGTACTCAATGCCAGCCGAGGTGGTTTGCTGGACGAAGCCGCGTTGCTCGAGGCCGTGCGTTCAGGGGCGCTTCATGGAGCCGGGCTGGACACTTTCGAGCAGGAACCGCTACCGGCGGATTCTCCGCTCATCGGCGAAAGGCGCATCGTTCTGAGCCCGCATTCGGCATCGCTGACAGAGGAAACGTTAATCGCCATGGGCATGAAAACGATCGAAAATGCCCTTGCCGGCATCGACGGGACACTGGATCCCGATCTTGTTGTCAATCGACAGGTCCTGGAAACACCCTCTCAATCGCCGTCCTGAGCGGCAATGCTTCGCAAGCCTTCGATCGCAGTATCAAGGACGTCCTGGTCGACCGGATCCGTTCGATACACCATGTAGGCGGGGCGCCTCAATTCGGGTGCATCCTTCAACTGAAACAAGCGCCCTTCATCGATCAGGGACTTTACGACACGCGCCGGAAAATAGCCCGACCCGCCATTCTTGAGAATATATTGCAGACCCAGAGCCCCTAACCCAACGGAAACCGCCGCCGTTCGCATTTCCGGAAAGGCTTCCGCATGGGCTCCAAGAAACACATCGCCCCAGTCGACAAACACGTAGTCTTCCACCCAAGCCGGGTTGAGATCGCGATCATCAGTGGCGACCAGGATAAGCTTTTCCTCCAAAAGCTTCTCGATCTCCAGTCCGGGAACCCTCCGCGGCTGGTACATGATGCCAATGTCGAGCAGCCCATCGGATAGTTGCCGCATCTGGCTTGGCGAATAATCGGCCTCGATACGCAACGCGACATCCGGCATCTCACTGCGCATCCAGGCCATCCAGTCGAGAACCAATTGTTCCCAAAGGCTGACCTGCGCGCCGATGGACAGAACACTGCGAAAGCCGGGTTCCAGCGCCACCGCCTGTTGCGATTTCTGCCAAAGACGCTGCATTCCGCTTGCGTATTCGTAGAACTGGGCGCCGGCCGCGGTGACTTCACAACCGGAATGACTGCGATTGAGAAGTGGATGCCCGACCCTGTCCTCCAGCGCCTTGATGCGAGCACTCGCCGTGGACTGGGTGATATTGAGGTTCTCCGCCGCGCGATTGAAATTGCCAGTTTGGGCGACCTCGAGAAAGGTCCAGATGTGATCCAGGTTCATCGCAAGCACCTATCGAATTTCTCGATTAAAACCACTAAAAATATTTGCTTCTCAAATCAACTTTTTGGCGGCAACCTGTAGTCAAACATTCCCCAGAACGGTGAGACCCGATGTCAGTTGCCCATCCGAGACTTTCGGCTGCGCCTTCAGCCGTGTCGCCCGCGCTCGCGGATTCGCCTATCCAGGGTATTCTTCTCGTTGCCCTGGGAATGACCCTGTTCAGTCTTCAGGATGTCATCATCCGCTGGATTGGAAGCAGCTATCCGGCATTTGAAATCGTCTTCATCCGCGGTTGCGTTGCTCTCATTCCGATCGGGGCGATGGTCTGGTTCAGCGGCGGCTTCAGAACGCTTCGAACAGATTATCCGGTCTTGAACGTGCTGCGCGGCGCCCTCGCCATGTTGTCCTACACCGCCTACTACATGGCGATAATGGCCATGCCGATTGCCGAGGCGACGGCCATCTTCTTCATGTCGCCGCTGCTGGTCACCTTGTTTTCAGCCTCGTTTTTGAAGGAACCTGTCGGGTTTCGGCGATGGGCGGCGGTCATTGTCGGGTTCGTGGGCGTGCTGGTGATCGTCCGGCCGGGGGCCAGGTTGTTCGATCCGGTGGTGGTTCTGCCGCTGGTGGCAGCCTTTACCTACGCGGCGAGTTCCACCTTGACGCGTCGGATCGGACGCGCCCAGACCGGGGCCAGCATGGCCTTCTACGCCATGGCCGTTTTTGTCGTGCTCAGCGGTGCGCTCGGAGCGCTGATCGGCGATGGCAGATACTCATCATTCGAGCATCCAAGCATTCAGTTCTTGTTCCGTGCATGGTCACTGCCCGAAACGCTCGACCTTCTGCTGATAGGTGTCTGTGGTCTCATCGCGGCGGTGGGCTTTTTCTGCCTGGCCCAGGCCTACCGGATTGCTCCTGCCAGCTCAGTAGCGCCGTTCGAATTCGTAGCCATGCCGCTCGCAATGCTATGGGGCCTTCTGGTTTGGGCGGAGATTCCCTCGCCGACGACGGTTCTGGGCGTCATGCTCATCATTGGTAGCGGCCTCTATATCCTCAATCGCGAGGCCGTTCGAAACCGGCCATTGGTTACCGGCCGCAGCATCAGACCACGACTGTAAGTGGCCTACCCGACTAATCCTGCTCGTAGGGTCTCAGAACGATCTTGGGCGCCGCAGCTCTGCCAGCCAGAATGTCTTCGAAAGCCGATTGACCAGCATTCAACGGTCGGATCTCCATCCACTCGAGCGATCCCATGTGGCCATCAATGATAGCCTTCGCGGTCGCCTGAAAATCTTCGCTGGCGTAGGTGTAAGTCCCGATCAGGGTGATTTCCTGCAACGTCATTCGGCGAATGTCGAACTGGCCGTTCGATCCGCCAAGACCGATATGCATCACCACCCCTCCAGGCAGCACGCTTGAAATGGCCTTCGCATGGGTCGCATCGATGCCAACGGCATCTATGATGAGGTCGAAACCGGGTTGAGCAGGAATTGCATCCGGCGCCGCAGACGGCAGCCCGCAGTTGCGCTCCAGATAAACCCGCTTTGCGGCGTTCGGCTCCGAGATCTGCACATCACCGGCACCGACTGCTGCCAGGCTCAGCGCTGCCCCGACACCAATGGCGCCACCGCCAAGCACCAGCACCCGGGCATCTTCCAGCGGCACGGACAAAGCGCGGCGTGCCAGCCGGATGGCGTGCCAACCGCAGGCAAAGGGCTCCACCAGAGCCGCTGCATCGAACGAGAGGTCATCGGGGATTTCGACCAGGTTCGATGGCGGCACCGCAACAATCTGGGCAAAAGCACCCGGCCGCGGATGCATCGAGATGATCTGGCGGTCGGGACAGATGTTTTCCCGTCCCGACCTGCAAGCTGGACAGACACCGCAGGTCACCAGCGGATTCACGGTAACGCGCCGGCCCTCCAATGGACCCGACAAAACGGTCCCCGCTGCTTCATGCCCGAGAATGAGCGGCGGAGGTCGACGCTCATCGTGTCCAAGAAACGCATGCATATCGGATCCGCAAATGCCGACACTTTCGACCCTGACGAGAACATCATCGCCCACCGGCACAGGGTCATCCGCATCCTGTATCTCAAGAGTCTTTTCTCCGGTGTAGACAAGCGCTCTCATTTGGCCGTGAATCCTCCATCAACCATCAGCACCTGTCCTGTCACATATGCTGAAGCATCGGAACAGAAAAACAGAATGGGCCCATCGATATCTTCCGGTTCGCCGTTGCGGCCGATGCAGGTCTGCTCAGCATTGCGCTTGGCTCGTTCCGGGTCGTTGAAAACCGCGGCTGTCAACTCAGTCCGGAAGAAACCAGGCCCAATGGCATTGACGTTGATACCGAAACGGGACCACGCCTCCGCCATCGCCCGTGTCAATTGGCCGACGCCGGCCTTTGAAGCCCCGTACGCCACTCCACCCGGAAAGGCGCGGGTCGTCTGCAGAGATGCGAAGTTGACGATTCTGCCCCAGCCTTTGCTCTTCATCGCCGGCATAAATGCCTGGCTGAGAAAGAACGGAATGCCGAGATTGAGGTCGACTGTCATGTCCCAACCATCAAGGGTCACATCATCGGCGGGTTGCCGCAAATTGACGCCGGCAGCGTGAACCACGATGTCCGGTGGTCCGAAAGCGCTTGTCACGGAATCAGCCAACTCGCCCAGACGATCGCGCTGAAGAAGGTCGAATGGAACGGTCGCGGCTTGACCTTCCGCAGCCGCTCGCCATTTCTCAAGATCGTCGGCGCGACGGGCGACACCGACAACCTGCGCACCAGCCCGCACCAGAACATCCGCAGCACGCCGGCCGAGACCGGAACTGGCTCCGGTTACACACGCAACCCTGCCGGACAGATCGAACGGTTCAGCATGCGCCATTGCCTGACCTCATTCATGCGCTGAAAGGTCGAAAGTCTCTTCCGGGAAATACTTCTTCAGCCGGATATCGGCGGTTCGCGCATGTCCCTCCATCCCCTCGAGACGGGAGATTCTTGCCGTCGCCTCGGCGACCGGTCTGGCCCCTTCCCGCGTCGCACGCTGCCAGGTGACGATTTTCATATACTTGTGCACCGACAAACCGCCGGTGTAGCTGGCCGCACCTGAGGTGGGCAGCACGTGGTTTGTACCGGATGCCTTGTCTCCAAATGCGACCGTCGTTTCCTCACCAAGAAAGAGCGACCCATAGCACTGCAGCCGTTCAAGCCACCAGGTAAGATCGTCGGCCTGCACGGTCAGGTGTTCCGGTGCATATTCATCGGCGGTCGCCGCCATTTCCTCCCGATCCGAGCACAGGATGACCTCGGCGTAGTCGCGCCAAGCGGCTTCCGCATTGACCCGATTGGTTTCCGGCAGATCGGCAATCAGAGCCGGTACCCGGGCCATGACCTGTTCAGCCAGCGCCTTCGTATCGGTCACCAGCCAGACAGGTGAATTGTACCCGTGCTCGGCCTGACCGACGAGGTCGGAGGCGACAATCTCCGCATCCGCGCCACCGTCGGCGATGATCAGACTGTCGGTTGGACCAGCGAACATGTCGATGCCAACGCGCCCGAAGAGGATGCGTTTCGCCTCAGCGACAAACTGGTTTCCCGGCCCCACGAGAATATCCGCAGGCGGCTGACCGAACAGCCCGAAGGCCATGGCGGCAACCCCTTGAACACCGCCCAGCGCCATGATGGCGTCGGCACCACACAGGTCGGCCGTGTAAATGATCGCCGGCGCGATCCCGACGCCCGGCCGTGGCGGCGAACAGGCAGCGATGTGCCGGCAACCGGCGACCTTGGCGGTGGTGACGGTCATGATCGCAGAAGCGATATGGCTGTAACGTCCGCCGGGCACGTAACAGCCGGCCGCATTGCATGGAATGCTCTTCTGGCCGGCAATCAGCCCCGGCACGATTTCGACTTCGATATCGCGCAACGTCTCTTTCTGGGCTTCAGCGAAGCGACGCACGTTGTCGTGGGCAAACCGAATGTCGCTCTTCAGCTTCTCCGGCACCATTTTGGATGCCGCATCGATTTCCTCTCGGGTAAGAACAACATTGCCGTCATACTTGTCGAAGCGGGCGGCATATTCGAGCGCCTTTTCGTCACCCCCCGCCTCGATATCGTTCAGGATGCCCTGAACGGTGTCACGCACGTCCTGGGCGTCGCTTGATGACGTCAAAGGTGCTTTTTTCAGATACTCACGCGGCATATCCGGTCCTATTTGTAGATATCTGGAAGCAGCGTCGTGGAAATCTCCGGAATGTACGCAATCAGGAGCACGACGATGAGCATGAAGAAGACGAAGGGCACGGCCCTGGCGGCGATCTTGAGGATCGACTCGCCGGTAATGCCCGACACGACGAACAGGTTCAAGCCCAGCGGCGGTGTGATGAAGCCGACACCCAGCGCAGTGATCATCATGACGCAGAACTGAATTTCGTTCATGCCGATCTCGTCGGCCAACGGCTTCAGGATCGGTGCCAGGATCACGATGTTCGGGGTGGTTTCCATCACACATCCCGCGGCAATGAGTATCCCGATCATTAGCAGAATGAGAAACGCCGGTTGATCGGTGATCGACGTGACTGCCGCAACAAAACCCTGCGGCACGCCAAGAATGGCAAGAGCCTGGGCCAGAGGCAGCGAGAACGCGATAATGGGCAGGATCACGCCGTTGACCTTCGCCGAACTGACCAGCATGGCAGGAAAGTCCGAGAGCTTCAGCGTGCCCAAAATGAAACCGATGATGATGGTTACAATGACGGCAGTTGCGCCGGCTTCCGTCGGGGTCAGGTGTCCGGAGAAAATCCCGTAGAAGATGATGCCGGGGACCAGAAAGGCGTACCAACCGGAGCGGATGGAGCGGCCGACATTTCCAAGCCAGTCGTTAAAGGGAATGTTGCCGCCGGCTTCATAAGCATGGATCCTGTTCATCACGATATTGGTGACCAGGATCGAACCCAGGATGGCGATACCCGGGATCAGCGCCGCCTGGAACAGGGTCGAAGCGGAAATGCCCAGGACAAGCCCGATGATGATGTAGGCGATTGACGGCGGTATCAGGATGCCGGTGCAGGCCCCGGCTGCCACCAAGGCACAGGCATAGGGGCGCGGATAGCCAGATTCGACAAGCCGGTCGATGGTCATACGTCCAACGGCGGCAGCGCCGGCAGCGTCAGAGCCAGAGATCGCCGAGAACATGCCGCAGACGAGAACGGTCGCGGAACCGAAGCCGCCCTTGCTCCAGCAGGTTAGTGCATCGGCGACATCCAGGAATTTTCGACTGAGGCCGCTCCGCACAAGGACGTCACCCGTCAGGATGAAGAGTGGCACTGCGGTCAAAGCAAATGCGTCGATGCCGTCGAAAAGGGACTCCCCTATCAGCGACAGCGGCAAGGCGCCTGACATCAAAAGCATGAGGATGGCGGCGGAACCAATCGCCGCCCAAACGGGAACGGCCAAGGCGCACAGAACGACGAAGGCGATGACAGGAACGTAGAAATCCCATCCAAGTTCGACGGTCTGTTGTTGTAGCTGTTGGAACAACATCACATCACCTCAATCGAACAGACGGTCGCCTTCGAAAACGGGATTGCCCGTCCTCAAATCGCGAATGTCGCGCAGCAACGACTGCGTCAGCCGGAAAATCATCAGCGCAAACCCGATCGGTACCGCCATCAGGAACCACACCATCGAGACGCGCAGTCCGTGGCTGACGGAACCGAACTCGAAGGACACGGTGACGGTGTGAAAGGACCAGTAGAGGGCAACCAGGGAGACCGCGAACATTACCAGGTCGCCGAAGATGTAAAGCAGCGCCTTCAGGCGCGGCCCGAGGTAATGCATCATCACGTCGATGCGGATATGGGCCCGCTCGCGGACGGCCGCAGCGGCGCCAATCCAGGCCAGATAGATGAAGGAATAACGAACGATTTCTTCGCCCCAAATGGACGAATAGGCCAGGACTTCACGTCGTATGACCTCGACGGCCATGGTGCCCACGAGCATGACGTAGAACACCAACAAGGCCCAGCGTTCGGCGTTGCGGTTGATAATAGCAAGTGTTTCGGACATGGCTCTCCCACCCCGCGACGCAATGCGTCGCGACCGGCCTTCCCTCATCTGTTGCGGCAAAAGGCCTGACCGCCCCTATCGAGGCGGTCAGGCTAAACGCTTAAGCGTCGTGGACGTAGTACCGGCTCTGCGTTCCTGCGGCCTCTTCGAGCTTGCTGAAAGCATCCATCGAACCGGCAAGTTCCGACTTGAAGCTGTCCCATTCGGACCGCTGGTAGCCACCGGCCGATTGCCATTCGGCCAGTTGATCCTGCGACAACGAATGGAAGTCGACACCGGATTTCGACAATTCGGCCATTGCGTAGGCCCGTGCAGAAGGCACTTTTGCGAGGTTCTGGTGGGCGGTGAGTTCGGAAGCGAATTCGATCCCTTCCTGAACGTCCGCCGGCAGCGAATTGAACCACTCCAGGTTACAGGAATAGACCTGACTATCCGGCACAGCCTGGGTGAACGTTACGTTGCTCAGGATATCCTTGAAGCCGAATACGAACAGGGCTCCGACGGCCGGATCGAGGGCATCCGCCACGCCTTGCTTGATCGCCGACGGTGTTTCACCCCAGGCGACCGGTGTCGGATTGGCGCCGACAAGCCGATAGTACTGTTGCAGCATTTTCGAGCCGGGGACGCGGAACTTGACACCCGACATCTGCGATGGAGTCAGGATCGGTCCCAGATCCCCTTTGCGCACGGCGACGACGCGCGGATCGATGACCACATAAAACAGAGCCTTGAAGCCCGATGCTTCGACCTTCGGGTGCACCTCGGCCTTCCAGGCATCGGAATTGACCAGATTGACGAAGCGCTGGTTCGCGCCACAGAAATACGGCAGGTTGATCAAATCAACTGCAGGCGCAAAGGGTGCGAAGTTGGATAAAGAGTGCTGCGCTGCCTGGATGGTGCCACCCTGAACCTTCTGGGCAAGCGCGCCCCCTGCTCCGAGCTGACCGCCCGGCGCCAGCTTGACATACACCTTGCCGTTCGTGGCGTTCTGGATGTTTTCCTTGAAATCCAGCTGCATGATTGGATAGCTGCGCGATGCGCCTAGCACATATGCCGTCGCAATTGTCATCGTATGCTCAGCCGCAGCTTCGCGCTCACGTTCCTCCTTCGCCGTCTGGGCCACGGCCTCCGATGAAGAGAGCACTCCAGCAGCTCCCGCAACCACTGCGGCGGTAAAGGCACCGGCACCCGCCAATTTCATGAAGTTGCGGCGTTCTACCGACTTCAGATCATCTTTCATGAATGAATTCCTCCCTGTCATTCGCTGTGATGGGTCTTTTCACGCTGCTCCCGGATAAGGATGGCAGCGACGAAACTGATCGATGACGCCAGCAGAAGAAGCATTTCGCTGATGTCATTCAGGAACGGTGTTCCGGTTGCCGCTCCAACCGCTACGTTGGCGAAAAACACGGCAAACAATGCTACTGCAAGAATGAGCATCGGCGTCCTCCCTGACCCCGCTCCGTATTAGGAGACGGCCAAATGTAAGCGCTTACATTACAAAATGCAAGCGCTTACATCAATAATGTACAGGGCCTTGCCCCGATATGGTCCCAGCCACTAGACTGAGGCCGTTACAGCCGTGGAAAAGGAAATCGATTGGACAGGCAGCAGCTTCCGACGCTAGAGGACGTGGCCCGGAAGGCAGATGTCTCCACGGCCACCGTCTCGCGTTGTCTCAGCAAGCCTGAGACCGTCAAAGGGTCAACGCGCGAACGGGTCCTGAATATTGTTCGGGAACTGGGCTACACACCGAATTTCGGCGCCCGGGTCATGGCGTCCCGACGCACCGGAACGATCGGCGCAGTCATTCCCACCATGGACAACGCCATTTTTGCAAAAGGCATTCAGGCGTTTCAGGAAGAAATAAGCCGGCGGGGAGCCAATCTGCTTGTTGCCAGCTCATCCTACGAGAAAGCCCGGGAAGCGGAGCAGATAAGATCATTGATCTCGCGAGGTGTAGACGGTTTGCTGCTGATCGGAGATGCGCGAAGCCCCGACGTCTACGACTACCTCGACAAGCGGCTTGTTCCTTATGTGCTCGCCTGGAACTTTCGAGCGCGCGCGGCCCACACCTATGTGGGATTCGACAACGCCCAGGCCGCTTACGACATGACTTGCCTGGTCATAGAACACGGTCACCGTCGAATTGGAATGATCGCAGGTATCACGGACGGCAACGACCGCGCGCTGGACCGGCTGCAGGGCGTGAGGCGAGCAATCGCCGATCACGGAATCGATGAATCGGATTTCTTCGTAACCGAGGCGCCGTATGGTCTCGAAGCCGCCGGTGACGCATTGGACCTGATTGCCGCGCGGCATCCCGGCGCTACCGCGGTGATTTGCGGCAACGATGTTCTTGCTGTCGGAGCCATTCTTCGAGCCAAGGCAAAAGGCCTTTGCGTACCGGCTGATCTGTCGGTAACCGGATTTGACAACATCGAGTTATCAACCGTCGTCGAACCCGGGGTGACCACTGTCCATGTTCCTCATCGGCGCATGGGAACCTCCGCGGCGGCCGTCCTTTTCGCCGCAATGGGCGAGCAGAAAACCCGAAGCAAGAAGTTCAAGACACACATTGTCGAACGGGCGTCGCTGACAGCGCCCGGCAGCGCCGAATGACATGGTTGTGTGTCTGGTTTTTCTATAGGGTGCGTACTCACAAACGATCGGCCGGATTATCACCTTGAGCTCCCGAACAATTCAGCCACAGCGAAGTGATTGTCAGTTCGCCAACAACTCGTTCCGATCTTGTTGCGCCCTTCTTTCGACCTCGTCCAAATCCATCAGGCCGTCTGTGGACTGTTCTGCATGAAATTGCTGCACCTCGGAGGCGAACTGAGGACGATCGTACAAGTCTCCAACCCAATCATCGCCGGTTGCGGTTCCAGCTTCGAACCGGTTTTTCAGGCAGTTGGGACCACAATCTTCACCGGCTACGAGATTTTTCCATCGCGGACCACCGACCAAAACGGCGTAATACATCGTTCTTGCCTTGAGCGTTGATATACCGCTGGCCAGCAGCGCTTCGTAGAACATGCGATGTGTCTGCCGCCAGCTACGGACGTGATTTTCCTTGTAGCAATAATGGTCGTGAATGATTGCGGCTTTGAGATAGGATCGGTCGAACGGCGCGCCGATCACTGGCTGCGCCCATGCTGGAATGCTGGCACCATCGGTAGTTCCGCTCTCCTGGTCGTCGGATTGCCAAACGTCGCTTTCCCACGCCAGACCGGACGATTGGATAAAGCGAAGTGGCGCGGCAAGCTTGCAAACAGCGTTGGCCTGAGTGTCGCAACCCTCTGGAAAGAGCTCCAGGTTACCCGTGATCATGTTCGGCGCGTAGCGAACATCGCCAGTGATTTCACGAGAACGGGCAGTGCGCGTACAGTTGGCGGAAACAGGGTCGCTCTCACATTTGAGAAACGCCTTATCGAGCCAGCGCTGAAAGTACGCTGTGGATGAGTAGATTCCGGCCAAATCAGGCAATGCACATCCGACACCCCAACTGACTACACCGGTCAGAAATGTATTTTGGGCAGTTGCATTGTCGCGCGGACGAAAGATCAGTGGGCCCCCGCTATCGCCACTGCAGCTATCATGCTGGCCCCGCGCATACCCCGCGCAGATCATTCCGTCATAAACCTTGTGACCACGAAGACTGTAGTTTTCTTGGCATGTCGCGTCATCGACAATCGGCACGCGCACTTCGTACAGGAATTGGTTTGAGCTCGACGTCGCGGAGGCCCCCCAACCTTGGGCAATCGCTTGCGTGTACGGCGCATAGGCCCACCGTATTTCGTCGGATTGAGGCAACTTGATAGACGAGCGTATTCGGGCATTAATCGACTTTGCTGGCTGATCCAGAAAAAGGAGTGCGACGTCATTCTCCAAAGTCGAGCTGTTATAGTCCTCGTGCTCCATAACGAAACGCACGGGAATGACCTCTTCGCGGCCAGACGCACTTGGTTCAGTTTTGAATCGATCAAGCGAACCAGAAAGGACCGATATCTGGTTTGCGCTAAGCCGTTGACCCGAGTGATCATACAGGCAATGGGCGGCAGTGATCACCCAGCGGCTATTTTCGATGCCACCAGCCCACGAAACCTTTCGTAATTCCCGGTCAACCACCCTCGGCGCTACCAACGAGCCGCCACAATGAAACTTGCCGTCCAACAAAAACACCACCGCCCAAGGTGCATCTCTGCTTTCCTTGACCCTGTCACCGCCCACAATGCGCTCAGTTCCGCCTGAACGCACCGCAATTGTGCCACGTTCTTGCGACCATGCCGGACCAAGTTGGAGGAGCGCAGTGCTGACGACGATCAAGGTCGCGATAGCGATTGATTTCGAATTGGCCATGTTTCACTCCCGTTGATTTGAAGTTTCTTGAGCAAGCCATCGCCGAACGTTGCGATTTCTTAGGTCAATATAGACGCCGCCCTTACCGCACATGTCGGCAGGGTTTTCCTGTGTACCTCTCGAAACGATACCGGCGAGGAAATGTAGGTCGTCATGGGCCACGAAAATCGGACCACCGGAGTCGCCAAAGCAGCTATCTCCGCTTCCCTCTGGATCCGGCGACCGCGCGATGAACTCTTCACCAGCATGACAAAGGTTGCCAGTGTCGTTGCACGCTTCCGCGTCCAGTTTGACCTCCGCGTCGTTCTTTTGACCAGTTGCGTCGGCAGATTTTGAATAGCCAAACCCGGCGATGCGTGCCGTTTCGTGAGGCTCGTTTGTCCAAAGCGGCTCGACTGGCAATAACATCGCCGTTCCGACGTCCGGCAAACCGCTTTCGAGTGTCAATATCGCAATATCGCCGTTCGGATAGAGTTGTGACCGATCAGCATTCCAGAGTTCCCGATTTTCACAAAATGCGGAATCAAACCATATCGGGTTCGTCGATACCGGCAGGGCTAAGCGCATGGCAGTGTTGTCGGCAGGCAAGTCAGACCGGTCGCCAATGAAAACCGTGCTAGGCAGCTCTCCTTTGCAAAGACAATGAGCAGCGGTCAGCACATGTCGCGAACTTATGAGCACGCCGGAACAAATGGCAACGCGATTGGATCGCAACAGTGCAACGGTTGTCGCAAACGTCTTGTAGCTATGGAGATGCGCCCGATTTACTGATCGCCGCGCTTCGCCCGCCGTGCTTGCGAAATGCAACTTCGCGCCTGCGCCAAAGGGAACAAGTGGCGCTTGCGATTTCTTTGGGTCTGAGGGTAGCGGAATCGGGTCTGACGGTGTGCCGCAAATCAAGACATTCGAGATGCCCTGGGGGCAACGATATGGAGACTGCCATTTCTCATAAATCAATTTCTTCCAGTCCGGCTCAGCCTCCGAAGGCCGCTGGTCGCTCTTTTGCACAAATAGATCGTCTTTGCGAGCGGGGTAAAACCTGTCTGTGTCGTCAAATGTTGTTGACGGGGTCTTCAGAGGGAACCCTGGATCTTCACCGAGTTTCAGCGGCTCTTTGAAAAGGTCAGGTGCCATCAATGCGTCTTGAGACATCGCCAATTTCAGCGGAGCCATTCCGAAGATTGCGGATATTATGAAAACAGCAGCGACTCTTCCGATCATTGCAATCTCCAATCAGAAATTTGAATTCTGCAAAATTGGAGTATAAACGAAATAAACATGCGATAATACAATCCAAAAATATTGAATTTGTCCAGACGCAATTAAATATAAATTATATCTTGAATTCTATATATTTGATTTTCTTGGAGTATTTATTTTCAATAAAACGTACCTTGCCAATATTTGGAGAAAATCTGGCGTTGATCTTCCGTTGCCTTGATCGGAACACCAGAACATCTGCTTTTACCGAGCAGCGGAATGGTTGTCTCGGGCAAGGCTTTCGATGCGACCGAGATAAGGAAGTTTGTGAGTATACGCGGAGGATGGCCGAACATCCCTCCCCGTCGGAACCGGCGTGCTTCAATCTGCTTCAGCGCGTATCTCTTTCGCCTCCGGAATCATGTCGAGCGGGTCTTCAATCGGCTCAAGCAATGCCGACGCATTGCTCACGTTATGAGAAACGCTCAGTCGACTTCATTGCGTTCGTCAAGCTCGCTGCAATTAGGCTGTGGCTGCGCGTTTATGTGTCCATGACCTAGTAGGTCTTGTTGTCCGCCTCGGGTACGTCAGAAGCAGATAGCCCAATCAATTCACGGGTTTGCCGGACACCGGCCGATGCCGCGCCGGCAAGGATGCGGACATCGTTCGATAGCGTGACCATGTCGAAGCCCCACCCTATTGCCTGTGCCGCGTAGGCAGGGGTTCCACAATGGATCCCGGCGCTGATACCAGCTCCCTTTGCGGCAGCCAGAACGCGGCGAATGACGTCGATCATCTCCGGTTCGTCGCGATCCAATCCAGGTGCGAGTTGCCCCTGCTTCACACCCAGCGTCAGGTCGGCCGGACCGACATAAATGCCGTCAAGTCCGGGCGTCGAACAGATCGCTTCAACATTGTCCACCGCCTCGGCGGTTTCGATCATCGCCAGGGCGAGGAGATTGTCATTGGCCTCGGCGGCATAGCCGGCTCCAGCTGCAAATATGGCCCTCGTCGGTCCGAAACTGCGATTGCCCAGTGGCGGATAGCGCATCGTATCGACCAGAGTGGCCGCCTGGTCGGCGGTGTTTACCATCGGACAAATGATCCCATAGGCACCCGCATCCAGCGCCTTCATGATGATGCCCGGTTCCAGCCACGGCACGCGGGCCATGGGCGTCACACCGCTGGCCCGGAGGGCCTGAAGCATCCCCTTCGCATCATTGTAGTCGAGAAAGCCGTGCTGGATATCGACCGTCAGGCTGTCGTAGCCCTGCGCCGCCATGATCTCGGCTGTGAATCCGTTGCCGATGGACAACCAGCCATTGATCGTCGCCTGACCGTCCTGCCATTTTTTCTTCAATTTGTTGGGATTCATCTCGCACCTTTTCAACAATGAGCCTATTGGAGGTCTGAATAGGTCATCGCGCAAAACAATACCAGCCGGCTGCAACCCGGGCGGTTTGTTGTTAGAGCAAAGGGCGATAAGTTTGCATCATTTGATGGCTGCAGATCGGCTCCACTCGGCAAGGCGCGTTGCGCAGCGCGATGTGGCGCATCGCGCAAGCGGCGCAACGCAACCGATGGGCCGATATGCAGCCACCCTTCGGGCCGGGCGCTTTTGGCCCCTGGCGTCGTTGGCTTGCACTTGTGGTGGGATGGCACCACGGCGAGTAATCCGCCTAGCCAGAGACCAAAATCGCCACGGTCAAATGGTGCAAACTGATCGCCCTTTGCTCTAAACTGCGAGCCACCCCACCGTTTTCCGATTCTCCGCCGCCAGCACCGGCTTGCAGGGACGTCACCAATTGAACCAACTGCCGACACCTTCAAAAGACACTCCTTTGCGCGGACTTGGCTTCGCCGTGCTCGGCTTTGCCCTGTTTGCAAGCCATGACGCAATCATCAAATCGCTGGGTGAGACCTATTCCGTCTTTCAGATCATCTTTTTCGGGGTGCTTTTCGCTTTCGTGCCGATGGCACTGATGATGCTCACTGACCGGGCTGTCGACAATTTCAGACCCCATCATCCGTGGCTGATCCTTTTGCGCTCCGCGCTGATGATCGTGTCGATGACCAGCGCATTTTATGCATTTGTGACGCTGCCGCTGACCGAGGTTTACTCCTTGCTTTTCGCGGTCCCGCTACTGGTCACGGCCCTTTCGGTACCGCTGTTGGGCGAGGTTGTTCGAGCCAGACGCTGGGCTGCAGTTGGAGTGGGTCTTGTTGGCGTGATAATCGTGCTGCGCCCGGGTGTATCGGAGTTCACACTAGGCCATCTGGCGGCCCTTACGGCCGCCTGCACAAGCGCCGTCGCTGCGATCGTCATTCGAAAAATCGGTGGCGAGGAACGCTCTGCGGTTCTGATTCTTTATCCCATGCTTGTGTCGCTGTTGGCCATGGCCGTGATGCTTCCGTTCGTTTACGTGCCGGTCGACCTGCCGCACCTCGGATTGATGGCGATGGTCGGCTTGATTTCCATTCTTGCCCAGTTGTGCATCATCGCGGCCTATCGGTCAGCACCCGCTGCTGTGGTTGCGCCGACCCAGTACAGTCAGATCATTTGGGCAACCGCATTCGGTGCCCTGCTCTTTTCCGAGCGACCCGACATATTCGTCGCCATCGGCTCCGGCGTGATCATCATATCCGGTGTCTTTGTCGTCTGGCGCGAAAGCCGTGAAAACGTCTCCAAACGCAGCCCCGTCCTGCGCACCGCCAATCCACGCTTCGACACCGGTCCGTCGCCAAAGCCGAAGCCGGATCAAAGCAAGTCGATCTGAGCAACGTTGGAATGAATTTCGTCGGTCTGAACCTGAGCGACACTGCGAGGCAAACATGAAGCAAACGGATATTACCCGCCGACTTGCCGGTCTCGGCAGCGACAAGTGGGATGTCCACCGACGCGCTCGAAAGCTGTCCGCCAGCGGGCGGCATATCATCGAACTCACCATCGGCGAACCTGACATTACAGCGCCGACGGAACTTGTCGACGCTGCTTGTGACGCCATGCGTCGCGGCAGGACCACCTACTCAAGCGGACAGGGGGAGTTCAGCCTTCGCTCCGCGCTGGCCGAGCATTACTCGCAAAAGTCCGGTCGCCCGATCGGAGCCGAGCAGATCATGTGCTTCCCCGGCACGCAGACGGCACTGTTTGCCGTTTTGATGGGGGTGGCAGAAGCCGGCGATGAAGTCCTCGTGAGCGATCCTTTCTACGCGACCTATGAGGGGTTGATCCGTGCCACCGGCGCAGATCTTTCAACTGTGCCCTTGCGGCCGGAAAATGGGTTTCGGATGCGAGCCGCCGATGTGAAAGAGCGGCTGACGCCCAGAACCCGAGCGATACTGCTGACCACGCCTCACAATCCGACCGGCGCCATCATGACGTCTGAAGATCTGCGTGCGATCGGCGAATTGGCACTCCAGCACGATTTCTGGATTGTCAGCGATGAGGTCTATGCAGCACTGACCTTCGACGGATCCGATCCACCGTCACCATTATCTTTGCCAGAGGTTGCCGACCGGACAATCGTCGCGTCGTCCATCTCGAAATCCCATGCCGCGCCCGGTTTTCGCAGCGGCTGGTGTGTCGGCCCCGCAGAATTCGCCCAGTCACTGCTGTCGCTTTCGGAGACAATGCTGTTCGGCAATCCACCCTTTACGGCCGACATGACCGAGCAGGCCGTCCGGCAGGGATCGACAGTTGCAGCCGGAATGAGTCAGCGATACGCAGCGCGAGCTGCAATGTTGAAACAGCGGCTCGACGCCGGATCTGACCTGGAGGTGCATCCGCCGGAAGCAGGGATGTTCGCTATGGTCGATATCTCAGCGACTGGTCTCGACGGGCAGGCTTACGCGCTGGACCTCCTGGAGAGGCAGGGCGTCGCGGTCATGCCCGGGAGTTCCTTTGGTGAGGGCGCCCGAAACTGGGTGAGGATAGCCTTGACCGTCGATGACAACAGCTTTGGAACAGCCTGTGACCGCATTGTGACCCATGCCCAAAATCTGAGAAAAGAAACACCGTGAGCACGATCGGAGAAGCGCTGATCGAGCATCTGGTTGCCCGCAATGTGACCGTCGTGTTTGGCATCCCCGGCGTCCACACCGTTGAACTCTATCGTGGCCTCGCCACATCAGGCATTCGTCACATCACGCCGCGGCACGAACAGGGTGCCGGTTTCATGGCCGACGGATATGCCCGCGTTTCCGGGAAGCCGGGCGTTGCCTTGGTGATCACCGGTCCCGGACTGACCAACACGCTCACTCCGATGGCACAGGCACGCGCCGATAGCGTTCCGATGCTTGTGCTGTCCGGCGTCAATGCACTTGCGAACCTGGGAAAGGGACTCGGCTTGCTACACGAGTTGCCCGACCAGCAAGCCTTGGCTCGCAGCGTGGCCCTGACGTCCGACCGAGTGGAGAAACCGGGCGACCTCGCACCGATACTGGACCGGGTCTTTGCGGCATTTTCCACCGGACGTCCCGGCCCGGCGCACATTGAGATCCCGCTGGACGTGGCAGGGCACGAGAGCACCGTGGATGTTACCGTCGCATCAACTCCGATTCCGCCGCAGGCTGATCCCGAATTGCTCGCGAGAGCTGCCGATTTGCTGAGTGCAGCAAAGCGACCTGTCATCTTGGCGGGCGGCGGCACTCGCGGCGCGGTACCGGATTTGCAACGCCTGGCCGAGCGTCTCGACGCACCGGTGGTTCTGACTGTCAATGCACGCGGAGCCATGCATGGCCACCCCTTGACTGTACCGGCAAGTCCAAGCCTCGATGCCGTCCGGCAATTGATCGAGGACGCAGACCTGGTTCTGGCACTGGGAACGGAAATCGGTGAAACCGACTACGGTTTCAACCAGGCCGACATCCACCCCAAATTCGAGACGCTCATTCGCGTCGACATCTGTCCTTGTCAGCTGATGCAGCCAAAGGCGCAACTGGCGATTCACGCCGATGTTCGCCCAACCATCGGCACCCTGTTGGACCTTCTTGCCATAGGCGGAAACCGTGGCGGTGCTGAGCGCGCGGCAGCAACACGCGAGCAGGCGCTGGCAGGGTTGAGCTCGCAGACGCGCCATTGGATTGGCTTGCTCGATGCATTGCGAGAGGCCGCGCCGGCGGCCATCATGGTTGGTGATTCCACCCAACTCATATATGCCGGCAACACCTACTACGACCATGACCGCGTCGGCGGCTGGTTCAACGCGGCGACCGGCTTTGGAGCTCTCGGGTACGCTATCCCCGCCGCGATCGGTGCGGCTCTTGCCGCGCCGGATGCGCCGGTCCTTTGCCTTGTCGGCGATGGCGGCGCTCAGTTCACGCTCTCGGAACTGATGGTTGCGAAGGACGAGAACCTGTCGATCGTTTTCATCGTGTGGAACAACCAGGGCTATCAGGAAATCGCCACCTGGATGCGCAAAGCAGACGTTGCTGTTATCGGTTGCGATCCTACGCCACCGGATTTTTCCGACATCGCCGCCGCTTGCGGGATGCCGTTTGAGCGCTGTGATGCAACAGCAGAAGAACTCTCGGCGGCGGTTGCCAGGGCTATAGCCCATCAAGGCCCCGTATTGGTGGAAGTCGACGTGGAAGCCTCCTGAAAAGACCCCGTCGGTCTAGAGGGTCACAAGATCTCTCGACCTTGCCACCTCAAGAAGAGCCTTTGTTGCCCAAAGCGTAGAGCTGCGCAATCTGCGTCAGGCGCCGAGATACTTTGGTATTCAGGGTGATGAGCGTGATCGGACCACGGTCCTCAGACTTGCATCCCGAGCTTGACCGATGCCGACACCGCTTCCGTGCGTCGCGAAACGTTGAGCTTGCGGAATATACTTCCCAGGTGGACGGCGACCGTGACTTCCTTGACACCCAGCTCACGCGCAATCTCCTTGTTCGTCAAACCCCGCGCAAGAAGTCTCAGAACGTCCAATTGCCTTCGCGTGAGCTGGCTGAGGGGATTATCCGGTGTAAAGGCCTGGCCATCATCATCCACCCCTCCCCCATCATCCCTCAAGGCCAATGTCGGGACAAAGACGCCACCACTGAGGACGAGCTCAAGAGCCTTCAGCATGGCGGGTCCGTCGAGGTCCTTCGGAATAAAGCCGGCGGCACCAAGTGCGAGGCCTCTTCGAACCTGACCGGCGTCGGCCTGCCCCGACATCAATACAACCGGAACGTCAGGACATGCGCGCAGCATCTCCCGCAACCCCTCGAACCCGTTCATGCCGGGCATGTTGAGATCGAGCATGATGATATCTGGCTCGAATTGCCTTGATACCTCCAACGCCGTTTCAAATTCGGGCGCTTTTTCTACCACAATTCCTGGTTTTATTATGTTCAGATAGGATTCGAGCGCATCCAGAAACAGAACGTGGTCGTCCGCAAGAACAAGCCGCATGTCTTAACCGCCATTCGACACTGGCACCGCTCATTCAAAACTGATTGCGGCCCAACGTAACTTCCCGTCCCAAACCAAAGATTATGGGGTGGCTTGGTCTTTGGCAACGAAGAAGTGTCCTTTCTCCAGCTACCATCCCCAGTTACCATACGTCAGCCACTCGGTATCGGACCACAACTAAGCAGGAAATACACATTTAAGTTGCAACAATCCCCTCTCGAACGGCAAAGCGGACCAGATCCGCAGTGGTTTTGAGCCCGAGCTGCTCCATGATACGATATTTATGAAATGCGACGGTTCTCTGGCTGATTTTCAGATAACGCGCGACCTCCTTCATCGAGTTGCCCTCTGCCAGAAGCTGCAGTACCTGACGCTGACGCGCCGATATCTTGCTCCTCTGATCTTCGGATTCCCTGTAGTTAGCCATTGCGCGAACCATGCCTTCGGCGATCAAGGGCGTGATGTAGGTCCGACCCAGTTGCGCTTGGGCGATTGCCTGGAACAGTTCGTCCGGATCCGAAGTCTTGAGCAAATATCCCGAAGCGCCGGCCCGAAAAGCCTCGGCAGCCATCTCAGGGTCGTCGTTCATGGTCAGGAAGATCAGCCGGCATTGCGGCAGGACCTTTTTCAGCCGTCGTGCAGCATCCAGGCCATTTAGGCGAGGCATGGATATGTCCAGCACAATGATATCCGGTTTGGATTTTTCTGCCGCAGCCAGAAGCGCCAACCCATCATCGCACAATCCGATGACATCATGAGCCGTTTCCAACAGGTTCTCGAAGGCCGCACCAATCAATTTGTGATCGTCGGCCAGCAGGATCCGCGATCGCCTTTCGGGTCGCGCACTTGTGCTGTGCAGATCGGACTTGAGTGCATGTCGTCTACCGGAAGGAACCATTTCCCCCTCCTTCGTTAGTGTGCGGATTCGATCGCCGGAGCCCAGGCTCGCAGCCTTGTACCCACATGCCCCGGGCCCGGATCGATGTGCAGGTGCCCATCAATCAGCTGAAGGCGGTCGCGAATGCTGTTCAGTCCAACACCGCCTGCTGCTCTGACACCCGTCGGATCAAAACCGGCGCCGTTGTCGGTGACGGACATCTCGATGCCATCGTCGTGATCCCGGATCTCGACGATGGCATCGGTCGATCCGCTGTGCTTGACCACATTGTGCAGGGCTTCCTGAGCAATGCGATATAGAGTGAAGGTGGTTCTGCCGGGAACCTTCGATTCACAAAGCCCATCGATGAATTGAACATCGAGATCGTATCGGCTTGAAAAATCCCGGCACAATCCAAGAAGCGACGGAACCAGGTCCATATGCTCAAGGCGACTTGGGTAGAGATCGCGGCATATTCGGCTGATATCCGACGAAAGATTACGCGTCCGATTGGCCAGTTCCTCGGCAACTTCCGAAACGTCGATATCACCGACCTCACATTGCGTTTTGAGCCGTACGAGGTCGAGACACAGATGAGCCATTCGCTGACTGACATCATCATGCAGTTCCCGAGCTATTCGTCGACGTTCGCGTTCCTGGGCGTCAACCAGGCGGCCGCGCAATTCAATGATTGTCTCGTTTGCGCGAACACGCTGGACGGCATTGGCGATAATATCGCCTGCCAGCGCCACACGGTTGAGCGTTTCCGCTGACCAACCGGGGCATCGACCGGTCGCTTCACAGATGAGTCCAAAAACCGTATCGCCGTTCCGTTTCAACGGAACGGCGATACAACTGCCTATTCGGTCCGCCTTGAAAACCGCCCGGTCAGCCGATGCTTCCTGTGGAAGGTCATCAACCTGCGTCGGGATCTTCGCGTTACCTCGTTTCAGCTCCGCACAAATCCACGGTAGGCTTTGACAAGCCTGTTTTTTGCCGAGTTTGCTGCCGGTACGCCGGTAGTTGTACAGCACCCGACCGGGGCTCTGGTGAATGGGCAGTTCGATGAAGGAGACCCTGTCTACACGAAAATGGTCGGCCAACGTCCGCAGACCCCAGACAATGTCTCCAGCCAGTGGTGAATCAGACAACGCATCAAGACGCCCTGACAAGGCCACTGCCAAAGCGTCGAGTGCATTCTCCTCTTGATAAGGTTGAAAATCCAACGCGATTTCCATCGCGCCAGATCCAGGTAGTTCGATTTCCTGACCGATTGCTGTGCAGTCGTCCAGGTCAGCCAGAAGAACACTCGTCATGAAGTCCCCCATCGTCGGCTCCGCCGCTAGCCGGTCAACATCCGGCCGGTGATGTCACCGCACCTGTCAGTTTGACCGGTGCTAATATGAATTTTATTCAGGTTTGTGGCTTGTGCGCAACTATCAAGATTGATGCATAGCACAAAAAAAACTATAAGTTCTTATAGTGCAATCGATGTCTCAGAAAATTTCGAGACGTAATAATTGTGTGATATCATCAAAATTCACTGGAAAATCACAGTGAATTTGCTGAAGAAAAACTTAAAATTAAATTCAATTTTCGAGCGTTTCGAAATACAAATACCTTTAGAGCTCAATTGTACTCCAAATTTGCGTATTTGCAACTTATAATCGAAGAGCCAGAGTCAATTGCCGAGGCGTAACCTCCGTTTGCCGCACCCCGAGGACCGAGTATGACACCGAGTTGCGCAACCACCGTTCCATGGATGCATTTGACCAACGCCATCCCAACTTTGCTCGAGATCCTGACATGGGGAATTTTCGAGAACCGGTCGCCTTGCTATGCGGATACATTGGCCAGACAATTCAATTCTGGGTTGTGGTCATGGATCCGGCAGAGAGATCGATCAGAAGGCCTGGTCAGACCGGTGTCGCTGAGGTGAAAACCGATTGCAGCATCGTTTTCATCACGGATCCGAGCAAGCCGTGGGACCGTTGCATCTTGTGCGCGTAGCGGATTCGGTGCAGCCTCGCCATAACGTTGACCGGACAGGCCGGTGATGTTGGCCAGACAATCAATGACGCGGTGCCCGACATGAGCAAGCTTGAGGCAGTCGGATCGGCACAGGAACAGATTGCCGAGCTCCAGACCAGACTGGCAGACCTTGAAGAAGAAAATCGCCGGCTGAAAATGTCGCCGGACATTCTCGCGGCAGGTGTCGGATTTGCAGAACGATCCAGCATCTTGTTTCGCTCCGGAGTTTACGAGTGGGACGAAGTCGCGGATCAATGCACGGCCTGTTCGGCCGGCTTGGCAGCACTGTTTGAGCGCCCCGCCGATCGCGTAAGGGAAACGCTGGGATCATCCGAATCACTGCTGCAGTGTCTGCATCCTGACGATCGTCCACAATACGGCCGTCTGCTCAACCAGATGCGGCTGCGCAATTCACCGTTCGAAGTCGAATATAGATTGCTGACAGCCGACGGAAAAACCATCTTCGTCCGCGAGGTCAGGGAGCCGGTCCATGATGAATATGGTCGTTTGGTGCAATCACGCGGCTTTGTTTGCGACGTGACGGAAGCGCGGCTTGCTCGGGAGAAACAAACCCGGGCCGAGCAGCATTTTCAACACTTCGCAGCCAGCGCAACCCACTTCCTTTGGGAAATGGGCCCTGACCACAGGTTCAGCTACGTATCAGATGGTATCCGATGGATAACCGGTGAGGATCCGGATGAGTTTATTGGCAAGACCCGCCGTGAGCTCACAAACACGCAAACAATCAATGCTGTGACACTCGAAGCCAATCTCGAAGTGATGGAACGTCAGGAGCCGTTCGCGGGCATCATAATTGAGCGGCCGCGCGCATCTGGCGGGACGGTCCATCTCTCAATCAGCGGTTCGCCGCTTTACGGCGATACCGGCGAGTTTCTCGGCTATCGCGGAACGGCATACGATGTGACCGACTCCACAACCACCATGCAGGCGCTGAGGCAAAGCAGGAAGAGATACAGGGAACTGGTCGAAGGATCGATTCAGGGAATTCTCGTTACAATCGACCGAAAGCCGGTTTTTGCCAATCAGGCATGCGCCGAAACCTTCGGCTTTACCGACACCGACGCGTTCCTTTCGCTGGATTCGATCGAAAACCTGTTTCACGCTGAGGATTGGGCCCAAATTCGGCCTTTGCGCGAAGCCAGCCCTGGCCAGGATCTTCTGCCAACGCGGCACAGGTTGCGGTGCTTGAAGAGCGACGGCTCGATTATCTGGATTGAGTGTATTAATCGCATCATCGAGTGGGAAGGAAATAGCGCGCTCCAAACCACCGTTATCGACATAACGGATCGCAAGCTGGCGGAGGACAATCTACGCGACAGCGAAGCCCGCCTGCGGGCGATCATGGATCACGCACCGGCCGAGATTTTCCTCAAGGACGAGAATGGCCGGTATCTCGAAATCAATCGACATTTCGAGCAACTGTGGGATGTCCGAAGGGAAGACGTCCGCGGAAAGGTTCCGGCCGACATAGACCACAACAGCGCCTACGCCAAAAATGCCCGCGAGCACGACCTCGCCGTCTTGCGAGAAGAACGCATGATTCAGCGGGAAAACGTTGTGGACACGGCCGTGGGTCGACAGTGTCTCCACTCCACCAAATTCCCGATCAGAAACGCGGCCGGCGAAGTAACCGGTCTCGGCGCAATCGTCATCAATGCCACCGACCGCTGGGCCGCCGAGGAGGAGTTGAGGCATGCTCATGACCTTTTGGAAGCAAAGGTTAAAGACCGAACCGCCGAGTTGGAACGCCTTAATCAGGTGCTGTGCGAAAGCGAGGCGCGGCTGAACGACGCCATCGAGAGTATTTCGGACGGTTTTCTTCTGTTCGATGCCGATGAGAGAGTCGTGCTGTGCAACAACCAGTACCGCAAGATGTTTTCACCAATTTCCGAGCCCGTGGAGCCTGGTACGAGCTTGGAGCAGATGATCCGGGCAGCATCCAAAAACATCGGTGATCTAGGCAAAGCCGGATCGGTTGAAGATTGGGTCATCCGTCGCCTGAGCGAGTACCGGAGCAAACAGGAGGTCAATTTCGAGCAACAGCTTCCCGATGGGCGGTGGACGCTGGCCAACGTGCGAAGAACCTCCGAAGGCGGCCTGGTTTGCGTCCGCACCGACATTACCGAACGAAAGCGGGCTGCAATGGCGCTTGCGGAAAGTGAAGATCGGCTCAGACAAGCTGCCGAGCTTGCAGGAATTGGATACTGCATCTGGGACTCAATCGCGGACACGTGCCTCTATTGTTCAGAAGAATATGCCCGCATCCACGGAACGACCGTGCAGGGATATTTGGCGGCCGCAAGACCGGTTGACGAGGATTGTCCATTCACCCACCCCGAGGACCAGCAGGCCTACCGAGAGGCCACGCGCAGACTCAGGAATGAAGGCCGTGGTTTCGGACTTGAATACCGGTTACGAACTGCCGATGGCGGGACGAGGCATGTTCGCACAATCGTCAAGCCAGTCTTCGACGAGCATGGTGATGTTATCCAGGAATATCTGACGATCCAGGACATCACGACGCAAAAGACAACCGAGATTGCCCTGCGTAACAACCAGGACCTGTTGATGGCGATCATCGACCACGCACCGGCGGAGATCGACGTCAAAGATGCAGACGGAAAGTTCGTCCTCATCAACCGTCAGATGGAGGCTCTCTTCGGCGCATCGCGCGAAGAAGTGATTGGCAAATCTCCGAAGGACTTTTTCGGTCCCGAGGCGGTCAAGATCTGCAATGCCGACGATGAACAGGTGCTGCAAACCGGAGAGGACATTACCGGAGAAAAGACCCGAACATCTGGCGACGGATTGGAGCGCACGTTTGTATCAGTCAAGTTCAGGATTCCGCAATTTGCCGGCGGCGGGGCTGCGGTTGGCCGTATCGCAACAGACGTCAGCGAACTGAAACAACAGGAGAAAGCCCTTCGTGATCATCAAGAAATCCTCGAGACGATCATGAACAGCGCGCCGATGGGCATCACCGTCAAGGACCCCCAATCTCGCTATCACTACATCAATCCCACCGAACTCAGGGCCTTCGGTGTCGAGGGACAGGATTATATTGGCAAAACGCCCAAAGACATCATGTCGCCGGAAAACGCCGAACGCATCATGGCACTCGACCGTCAGGTGATCGAAAGCGGCGAGCCACTCACGCAATATGTGGAACAGTTTCCAATCAATCATCAAATGACACATCGGCTTTCGGCAAAAGTGCCGGTCATCGTCGATGGCAAGATACGGTTTATCGTGACAACCAGCCTCGACGTGACAGAGGCGAAGGAGCAAGAGCGGCAGTTGAGGCAGGCCCAAAAGATGGAGGCCGTCGGACGTCTAACCGGTGGAATAGCCCACGACTTCAACAATTTGCTGGCCGTCATCAATGGCAATCTGCTCTTTTTGAGACGTAAGGGAACGCTCGAGCCCGATCTTGAGCAGCATATCGACGCAATCGAGACGGCCGCAAACATGGGGACCAGCCTCACCAGCGAGCTGCTGGACTTTGCTCGTCCCCGTGGACTCGCTCCGGTACCCGTCGATTTTCGGAAACTGGTCGACGGAATGGTCAAATCGCTGTTTCGAACGCTACCCGCATCCATTGAGGTAAAGGCAGAGTTTTCGGCGGACCTTTGGCCGGTCAAGACCGACCCTCAACAATTGCAAAACGCCTTGTTCAACATTGCGCTGAATGCGCGCGACGCCATGCCCGAGGGCGGCCGATTGACCATTCAGGCGAGAAACTGCGATGCGATGCCATCACCAAGCGCTGAAGACGACGCTGAGTGGGTGGAGATAACCGTAACGGACACAGGCTGCGGAATGTCCCCGGATCTGCTGGACCAGATTTTCGAGCCGTTCTTCACCACAAAGCCCACCGGAACCGGAACCGGACTGGGACTCAGCATGGTCCACCGGTTCGTTGAATTGTCGGGTGGGCATATTCGGATCGCCAGCGAAATCGACCAAGGCACCCGAATAACCATCCTCCTGCCTCGGGCCGACGAAGTTCAAGCGCTGTCGCGCCATGCCACGCTGGCTTCACCGGCCCAGAGCGAAAAAACGATCCTTATCGTGGAAGACGAAGCCGATATTCGCGAGATCGCCGCCGAAGCTATGCGCGAGTTGGGTTATCCGGTTTTGGAGGCGGCTGATGGCGAACAGGCGCTGGAACTGATCCAGGCCGACGCCACTATAGCGCTGGTGTTTTCTGACATCGAACTTGGCGGCAATCTCGACGGCTACGGCCTGGCGAAGAAGGCGCGCGCACTGCGCCCCAGCCTCCCGGTTCTCTTTTGTAGCGGCAATACATCCAGTGTTGGCCCCTCACCGGGCGACGCGAAAGCCGGCGCTCGGATGTTTCGCAAGCCGTATAAGTTTGAGGATCTCGAGCGGTGTATCTGCGAAGCGCTCGAAACAGCTGCAAAATCAGATCGCGGTGAGTGACCTGGACCAGGTTGTCTACACCGTTCTGTAAATGGAGCGGTGGATGGGCGGCTACTGGCAACGTTTCAGATAATATGGGCCGATTTTCATGGCCTACCTGTCAGTCCTGACAGTTTCCAAGGCCATCGGAGCAACGACAATGCGATTGGGCCGCGCCACTCAGCCGTACCACGACCTTGCGGGACAGCCTAGAAGAAGCCGGTGCGGTGGTTGAGCTGGAGTAACCGAGTTCGCTGAAAGTCACCGATCCATGTTGGAAGTCCCCACAATTGCAACTCCGCGAGGAGGCGCACCACTCACAGAGAAGCATGCTTGTGAGACAGCTGGCAGAGACGGCACCCAACCTTCGACGAACCGATTTCTGACGGCTTTTGGAACTCTGGTCGTGGCTGTGCTTTCCGTTTCCATGGTGCTTGCGGCGACATCCACCTTGCAAAACAGGGCAGCGGCTATTCCCCTTCCCCACTCTGCTCCTCCGCTGCCTGTGCAGACGCAAACCATCAAATTGGTCGACTCATTTACTGTGCCGCGGAAGTTCGTCGGTCAGGTTGAGGCGGCTCAGACCACAAAAATCGCCTTCGAGTTGCCTGGAAAGGTTCTCGGATTGCCGGTCGATGAAGCCACGGTGGTCAACAAGGGCGATGTCCTGGCCCGCCTCGACACGCGAATCCTGGAAAACCGCCGCGCAACACAACTGGCCGTTCGCAAGGCGCTGGAGGCCCGTGTGGAATTGTCGACACTAACGATGAATCGACGCGCAACGCTGAACAAGAAAGGATTCATGGCTAACCAGTTGCTTGACCAGGCGAGGCTTGGGCTCGCCGAGCTGCAAGCCATGATCGCCGAAGCCGACACAGCGATCACCGGGATCGATATCGAGATCGAGAAGTCCACCATTCGGGCGCCGTTCGATGGCGAAATCGCCGACCGCTTCATCGATGTCGGAACAACTGTATCCACCGGTCAGCCGGTCATGACCGTCCTGCAGCGCGTTGCGCCTCAGATGCGGGTCGGGCTGAGCGACGAAATGGCTGACCGTCTGTCGATCGGCGACCAGGTTACCGCTCGCATCGGATCCCAAAACTACAACGCAGTCCTTGCCCAGTTGCGTGCGGATGTCGATCCGCGAACACGAACACGAACGGCGATCTTCGAACTGAAGCTTGGTGAGGGTTCAGCCGCACCGCTTTATGGACAGACCGGGACCGTCACCCTATCGCAGACGATCAGGCAAAGCGGCGCGTGGTTGCCGGTGTCGGCGCTGCAGGAAGGCGCCCGAGGACTTTGGACGATCCTGACCGTGCGCCCCATCGACAGCACCGACCACGGCACTGTTTCGACCGAGGCTGTGGAGATCCTGTACGCTGACGAAAAGAGAGCCTTCGTGCGCGGCACGTTCCCGGCAAGTGCCCGTTTCATCCCCGCCGGTCCGCATCGGATCACCTCTGGCCAGACCGTCAGGGTCGCAGACAAGGCCAGTTGATCGGTGGAGACGCTGACCTACCGCCAGCCGCGGATCGTTGCGCTGATCGTCCTCGTCCTGCTCGCGGCAGGTATATCGTCCTTTACATCGATCGGCCGCCAGGAAGACCCGACGATCACGAATGTCTTCGCCACCGTGAAGACCGCTTTCCCGGGCGCGAACCCGGCGCGGGTCGAGGCGCTCGTCACCGTCGAGATTGAGCGTGAACTGCGGGAAATACCCGACATCAAGCACATCGATTCCAGCTCAATCAACTCGCTATCCATCGTCTCGATCCAATTGGAAGACGAATTGACGGACGACGCGATCGAACAGACGTGGTCAAAGGTTCGCGACGCGCTTGATGACGCCACCCGTGTCTTCCCTCAGGGCGTCGGTCAGCCTGACTTCGCCACCAACAGTGATGGTGCCTATGCCGCTGTCATTGCCCTGACGGCTGGACATTCGGATGTGCCGACCACGATTGTTGGCCGTTACGGCGAGGATCTTGCCGACCTGGTGCGCAATGTTCCGGGAACAAAACTGGTGGATGTATTCGGGGCACCTGAAGAGGAAGTCCTCATCAGCATAGATCCGGCCGCCGCGACGGCCCTTGGACTAACCGCCGATCGGATTTCGCAGATCGTTCAGGCTGCTGACAGCAAGGTGCAGTCAGGTCGCCTTCGGTCGGGCGAAAGCGACTGGCTTATCGATATCGAAGGCGAATTCACCGCACTGGATCGGATCCGCCGCGTGACCATTCGAGAAGATCAGTCCGGCCGAGTGGCTCGGCTGCTCGACATTGCATCTGTATCCAGAGGACCGAAAAGGCCACAAGCCGAGATGGCTCTTCACAACGGACGGTCGGCGGTCTTGATTGCTGCCCACATACAGGATGGCCAGCGGGTCGATGTCTGGATGGACCGGGTCCGTCGTGCTCTGGACGGCTACGAACCGACCCTGCCCCAATCAATTGAACAGCATCTTGTTTTCGACCAAAGCCGATATACAGCGGAACGATTGAGTGAAGTGTCCGGCAATATGGCACTTGGCGCCGCTCTGGTGATCGGCGTTCTCTTTGTCACCCTCGGCGGTCGATCCGCTCTGGTGGTTGCAGTCGTTTTGCCGCTTGTCGGGTTGGCGACACTTGCCACGATGAAAGCAATCGGCGTTCCGATCCATCAGATGTCCGTGACCGGATTGGTGGTCGCCTTGGGCATGCTGGTCGACGCGGCCATTGTGATGACAGACGACATAGGCCGGCACCTTCGTCTCGGTCTTTCGGCGATTGCGTCGGTACGAATCTCGGTCAGGCGACTCTTTGCACCCCTGCTCGCCTCAACCGTAACCACGGTGTTGTCTTTTACGCCGATGGTTCTCTTGCCCGGACCCGCCGGCGACTTCATCGGCGCGGTGGCGATTTCTGTCGTAACGATGCTGCTCTGGTCCTTCGTCATCGCCGTCACGGTGACACCGGCCATTGCGGGCTGGATGTTGCGATCGGCAGATGGAACTTCGCTAATGGCCCGGGGAATGAGCGGCGGGGCCCTGGGGCGCCTGTTCGAGAAGACCATCGAACTGTCCCTTGCCAACCCGGTCCGTTCGATCCTGCTGGCGCTGGTTCTGCCGACCATCGGCTTCGCCAGCCTGCCCTTGCTGATCGCCCAATTCTTTCCAACAGTCGACCGCGATCAGTTCTACATCGAAATTGAGCTGGCCGACGGAACCGCCATTTCAGAAACACATGAGCTGGCACTCACAATCGATGCGATCCTGCACGAGGAACCTGACATTCGATCCATATTCTGGGTCATCGGCCGCTCTGCACCGGCTTTCTACTACAACATTGCCTCCAATCGTGACGCAGCACCCGGATATGCGCAGGCCATGATTACCGCGGCTTCGCCCGAAGCCACCGCGATGCTTGTTCCGGATCTGCGGCGGCACCTCCAGGACACCTTTCCGGAGGCCCGCATTCTGGTGCGTCGCCTGGTCCAGGGACCGCCCGTCAACGCTCCGGTTGAGTTGCGATTTGTCGGTCCGGACTCGCGAATACTGCGCCAGCTCGGTGATCAGGCCCGGCGGATTATCATAGGTCTAGAGACGGTCACTGCGGTCCGCAATTCGGCTGCCGGCGGTGCACCAACGGTCAAATTCAACATCGACGAAACAAAGATCCGGCTGCTCGGTCTGAACCTGACGGATATTTCACGACAGCTGCAGGCGGGTCTGGAAGGTGTCACGGGCGGCTCTCTGCTGGAAGGGACCGAGCGTTTGCCTGTTCGAGTTCGGGTAGGAACGGCAACCCGGAGTGACCTGGCTGCAATCTCGAATTTCCCAATACTGCCTCCAAATGCCGCGGACGCTGCCGCAAACGGTCACTATCCGGGCATCCCTCTTTCATCAGTCGCAGCCATTCGGTTGGAACCTGGAGAGAGCGTGATCACCAGACGCAACGCTGAACGGATCAACACGGTCCAGGCCTTTTTGGTTGATGGCGTCCTGCCCGAGGAAGCATTGCGCGCCGCCAAGCGGGAACTCGATCGACAGGGTTTTGAGCTACCGCCCGGCTATCGTCTGGAATTTGGCGGTGATGCCGATGCGCGCAACACGACACTTCGCCATCTCTTGGCTTCGGCCGGACTGGTCATCACCCTATCGATCGCAACCATCGTGATGGTGTTGAATTCTTTTCGGCTGTCGTTGATTGTCATCGTCGTGGCTGGGTTGGCTGTCGGGCTTAGCCTTCTGTCGCTGGCCGTCTTCAACTACCCTTTCGGGATCAACGCCGTGATCGGCGTCATCGGCTCCATCGGCGTTTCCATAAATGCGGCCATCATCACCCTTGCCGGACTCAGGACCGATCCCGGTGCGCTTGCCGGGGAACGTGGCGCGATGACATCAGTGGTCATGGACGCAAGCCGGCACATCGTATCAACGACCGTCACAACATTTTGCGGTTTCCTTCCTTTGATCCTGCATGGCGGCGGCTTCTGGCCTCCCTTCGCGATGGCGGTTGCCGGAGGTGTGCTCTTGTCGACGGTCGTGTCGTTTTACTTCACGCCGGCAATGTTCGCATTGCTCTATGCCGGGCGCGCCAGACAGCGGAACCGGCCTGGCATGGATCTTTCTGCCTCACTCGGCTCCGCCGGGACAACACCGCAGCACCTCGGCCGCTAACACACAGTTTCACAGATATTGGCGATCGCAGCTTTGAGCATGTCGGGACGCGCGTGGTGGCACATGTGGCCAACACCCTCGGCGACGCTGACCCGAACATTGGGCAATCGCGCTGCGAAGCCATCCACGTGACGCGGCACTGTCAGCAGCCAGTCCCGCTCTCCGTGCACGATCTCCACGGGAAGCTTCAACTCGGAATACAGTCTCGACATCGCCGAGAGCGCGGCATGGGTCTGGCCGAGATCCTCGCTGTTTGCCCGGATGACGGATGCGCGCAGTGACAGCGGAACGCCTACATAGTCGACATAGCCTTCAGGCGCCGTTTGCGGCCAGAACGCCCGCGCGACAAATGCTTCGACAGCTCCACGATCGGCGCGTCGGGAAAGATGCGACATGTAGTACCGAGCCGTCAGGCGGGTCAGACCAAACCCTTCAAGGACATCCGCGGCCCACCCCCAGGGCATGGTCGCTCCGGACACCGTGACCAAACCTGCAACCTCTTTCGGCCACTCCAGAGCCCAACTGAGTGCCACAACAGCACCCCAACTGTGACCAACCAAAATCGGGCGCCTGGCACCCAACTCCTCCGCGGCACCGCGCAACTGTTCGGCTTGCCGCAATGGCGTCCACCGGCCGCGATCACGTTGTGAATGACCGAACCCCGGGCGATCCATGGCGATGACCCGGTTTGTAGACTTCAACGCATCGACATGAGCAAAGGTCCAATCGCGTAGATTGACGTTGGCGCCGTGCAGAAGAATGACCGGAGGACCACTCGTTCCGCTCTCGGTCACGTGGACTTTCAATCCGTTGATGACAATTAACTGGCCTAGTGGCGGATAAGCACTGGTCGCGGCCTCATCCGAGATAATCGTCATGGAGAACCCTACGGTGTCGAGCTCAACTGGTTGCTTTATGCAGCGTGACCTTGCGTCACCTCCCGCATGACGGCGGAGTAGTTGTCGACACCCTGCGCGCCGGTAACCAGGTAGCGGCGATTGAAGATCATGGCCGGTACGCCCTGAATGCCACGCGACGTCCACAATTGTTCATCCGCCCTGACTTCATCGGCAAAGCGACCATCCTCCAGGACCGCCAGCGCCGCCTCGCGATCGAGCCCGATCTTTGCTGCCTCGGCGGCCAATATCTGCGGATCGTTGACGTCACGCCGATGGGTGAAGAACGCGCTGAAGAGTTGCATCTTCAGGTCGTGCTGCCGTCCCTGTCCCGCTGCCCAATGCAAGAGCTGATGAGCCCTGAACGTGTTGACCATGCGCATATCGTCGCCGTAGGCGAATTCAAACCCCAGCGAAGCACCGAGTGTCGTCAGCCGCTCGCGTGCAGCCACGCTTTGCTCCGGCGTCGTGCCATATTTGGCCGCAAGATGCTCCCGAAGGTTTTCACCGTCTTCGGACATGTGCGGATTAAGCTCGAAAGGGTGCCATCGGATAGCCGCCACGAGACCCGTCTGGGCCATGGCCTGTTCAAGCTGCTTGTAACCGACGATGCACCAGGGGCAGACAACATCGGAAACGATGTCCACGGTGAGATCGGTATCTTGTTGGTCGCTCATGCCAAATCCTCTGCGATTTCAGCACCTGAAAATAGTGCGGAAATCCTCGGATTCCATCCCACATAGCCGTCGATCAACAGAATGAATTGGTAATTCCAGCTCAACCATGCTCAAAGGAATGGTCCCGCCATGGCCTTCGCCGGCCGGCCCTCCCAGTTTCCCGCCGGCGCTGCCCTGAAACACACATTGTCGTCAGGAGACCAAACGCCGCATGAGCGTTACAACCGATTCCGCCAAATCCACGCCTCAGGGTCTCAGTCGCACGACATCCCTGATCGTGGCGGCGGCGTTGTTTATGGAAATGATGGATTCGACGGTCATCGCAACAGCGCTTCCGACCATCGCGATGGATATCGGCACCAATCCTGTTTCATTGAAACTGGCCCTGACCGCGTATCTCGTCGCTCTTGCCGTCTTCATTCCAATCAGCGGCTGGCTCTCCGACCGCATCGGCGCCCGCAATCTCCTCAGTCTGGCGATCATCGTCTTCATGCTGGGTTCGATCGCCTGCGCCTTCTCCTACTCGCTGGAGAGTTTCGTTTTTTCCCGGTTCATTCAGGGCATGGGCGGCTCCATGATGACGCCGGTTGCCCGGATCCTGCTGGTCCGCAATACCCCGCGTGACCAGCTGGTTTCCGCAATGGCCTGGCTGGCCGTGCCGGCGCTGATGGGTCCAATGATGGGACCGCCCATCGGCGGTTTTCTGACGACCTATCTCAGTTGGGAGTGGATCTTTTTCGTCAACATTCCGATTGGAATTCTGGGTCTTTTCATGACGAGGACTTTCATTCCGCGCCTCGGAATTCGACGCAAAACTCCCCTGGACTTCTCAGGCTTTGTGCTCGCGGCAACCGCCTTTGCGGGTATCGTCTTCGGCCTGTCGGTGATCAGCCTGCCGGCGCTCCATCCCGGCTACGGAATTCTGGCTGTCATTACGGGCGTAATCGCCGGCGTTATTTACTGGCGGCGCGCGAAGGCTCATCCGACACCGGTTCTCAACCCCGCCATCTTCAACAACCGGTTGTTCTTTCGCAGCATCGTCGGTGGGTTCGTTTTCCGACTGGGCATCGGCGCATCGCCCTTCCTGCTGCCGCTGATGCTGCAGGTCGGCTACGGTCTGTCTCCGGTGGAATCGGGCCTGGTCACCTTCGTCGGCGCACTCGGCGCGATCGCCTTCAAGTTCATTGCCCAGCGTTACTATCGTGGCCTGGGCTTGCGATGGGCCCTGACCGCGGCAGTCGCTTGTGCGGCGACTTCGCTGGCTTTTGCCGGTTTCATCTCGCCTCTTACGGCGCCCATCCTGCTGATGGTGGTGCTCTTCATTGCGGGACTGTCACGATCGGCTTTCTTTACGGTGGCAACGGCCCTCGCCTTGTCTGATGTCGATGAGGAGGAGACCGGACAGGCGTCCGCAATCGTCTCCGTCGCCCAGAACATCAGTATTGCTTTGGCCGTCGCACTGGCCGGTTCCGTCTTGCAGGTCAGCAGTGCGCTGCGCGGCGGTGAGCTTGCGCTGGTCGATTTCCGTATTGCGCTGATTTTCGCGACACTGGTTTCGGTCAGCGCCATCGTGTGGCTGATAGGCATGCCCGCCAGCGCCAACAGCATTCTTCCGGCCGGCAAAGGCCCGCGGACTGAAGACACGGAGTAGTTCCGCCGATCAAAGGCCGAGGATCGACGTCGTGATCAGGAAATAGAGCAGCAGTCCTGTCGTATCGACAATGGTTGTCAGCGCTGGCCCGGCCATGATCGCAGGATCCTGTCTGATGGCGATCGCCAACAATGGCAACACTGCGCCAATGACCGCCGAAACCACCACCTGAACTGCGATGGCGATCCCGATGGCGAAGGCGATCATCTCGATGGTCAGCCCCTGGGGCACATCGGCGCTGTTGGAGATGAACATCACCTTCGCCCAGGCAAACAGGAAGAGCATCGCGGCCAACATCAACGATACGCGTAGCTCACGCCAAAGCACACGCAAGCCAACACCTGCAGCAATGTGACCGGTCGCGATGGAGCGGATGAGCAGCCCTGACGTCTGAGTGCCGACATTTCCACCGGTATCGGCGACCATCGGCATGTAAAGCGCCAGGATGACGAGCGTATCCAGTGCGCTTTCGTAGACGTGCACGATGTAACCCGCCATCAGGCCTGCGATGGCCAACCCGAGGATCCAGGGCGCGCGGCGCAGGAAGTCACGCCGGATCGGCACATCGAGGTAATCCTGATCCGTGTCTCCGCTGACGGCGGAAAACCGCTCCATGTCCTCGGAAGCCTCTTCTTCCAACTGCCGGAAGGCATCGTCATGGGTGATGATCCCGACCAATCGATCGCTTGCATCCACAACGGGCAGGACTGACTGACCGCTGGCGGACAGTTCGCGCGCGGCCTCCTCCGCCGGAATATCATCCGTGAGAGCCTGAATGTCGCGCCGCATGACCGCACCGACCGCGGTGTGTTTCGGTGCGCGCATCAGGTCACGCAGGCCAACGGCTCCCAACAGCCTATGGTTCTGGTCGACGACAAAGGCCTCGTAAATCGTTTCCGCGTCATCTTCGGCGGCGAGTTGGCGGACCGCCTCACCGCATGTCGTGGTCGCGTCCAGATCCGCGTAGCGCGAGTTCATCAAACCACCGGCGACGTCCTCGGAATATTCAGCCAGTCGAAGAATTTCCGCACGCCGATCGGTTGCTATTCGCGCCTTGAGGGCACCTCGACGCCGCGCCGGCAGCTTGCGAAGCAGACGAGCCGCATCGTCAGGCTGCAGGCCGTTGATCTCGGCCACGATGTCGGCGTCACTCATGTGCCGGAGCATGTCTTTTTCGAGAATGTCAGTCATGATTCCATCTCTCGACCCATTCCGAAGGTATCACGGCGCCACGGGCTCGACGCGCTCCGGAGCCCCTCCCAGGGAGATCCGACTGCAGTCTCGTGACTGCTATTTGCGTCCGATCAACTTCCTGTATTCGGCATAGGTCTTTGGACCGGGATGAGCTTTGAGCCGTTCCCACTCCCGCATGATGTCCTTTCGCGGCACATTGCGATTGATCGGATCCTGCAGGAAATCAGTTATGAAATTGTTCATCCGCGCCGATGGGATCTGCGGCAATCGTCCGTTGGTTCGCATCAATTCCAAGAGCCTGCAAGCCAGGTCTCCATAGGTGATGCGGGTTCCTGATGCCAGTTGCGAGCGGCGCCAGTCATTCAGCCAATACCATTGCCCCGACTTCGGCCGGACATCGGGGTCCTGCGTCGCGACCAGGTCCAGCAGGAAAGCCTTGGTCGACTTGTCGTCGACATAGTTCTGTACCGGCCGGTCTGCGGCGAGTTCGTCCCGTGGTGCGCCGGTTCTGCGGTTCGGCACGGAACGCCGTTCTGAAACCCGCCCGGTTTGCAGGTACTCACGGATCTGGTCTTCAAGTTCCAGCTTGCGGAAATTGCCAGCGACAATACCGATCTCGCGGGCAAACTGCTTGAGTTCGTCAGCGTAGAAATAAGCCTCATCGAATTCCTGAACACTGATTCCCTTTGTCAGAAGAATCCGTGATCCGCTTGTTTTTTTGTTGCTTTTTGCCACCGGCCTGACGCCGAGCCTCAGGATTGCACAAATCGTGTTCCGGGCGCTGGCGGCGTCTCCGGAGGACCTGCGAAGCACTGTGCCTGGGCCATCCAGGCCTGGGCAACAGGGCCATCCACAACCAGCGCTGTATCTGCCACGTTGCGGGTCTGCGTCACCACCTGGGCGAAATCGACGGCAGGACCCGTGATGCGGTCCGCCTGGTCGACTTCTCCGAATTCCCAAGCGGCACTCGACGGCGCGGTCAACTGCAGGAACGGCATCTTTTCTGGAACGTCTTGGCCATGAACATTGAACGACCAGCCAAAGGCATTGGCCCCGAGAACAACGATGTTCTTGATGCGGTCATGCTCTTCGCGGCTTTGGCCGAGGAGATCGAATACTTCCATGCCATGCGCCCAGGTTTCCATCTGCCGGGCCGACATCGACGAACGCACGGACATTTCAGGCCCCGCCCACTTGACCCGCAATTTGGGATCAAGCTTCGCCCAACGCTCGCCCATATCGGAATAAAGAGCCCGCCAAGCTCCAAACAACTCCGCTCCGCGCTCGCTGATGGCGCTGTTTTCGTATTCCCTGAGCCCGCTTCCGGCCAGAACCTCCCTCAGCTTTCCAAGCTCCGCGGAAAACGCATCCGGGTCCGTCAAGGCGAGATCCGCGCTGCGGTTCCAATAGTGCAGGTGAACGATCACATCATTGATGGTCCAGCCTTTGAATTGTGTCGCGCGATCCCAGTCGGCCGCATCAAGACCATCCAGAACGGCAGCCAATGCCTCACTTTCATCGAAAAAGTCCTGCGCCTGTTCCATGGCTTGCTCCAGTCAATCGGACCGCCTATTCGGCGGCCTCTGCAATTTCCATCATCAAATCACCGGAGCCAAGCTGGTCGCCGCTTGCGGTACTGATCCGCTCGACCACTCCGGCAACCGGCGCGGCAATCCGGTGCTGCATTTTCATCGCCTCCAGCACCGCCAGTGCCTCGCCCTTTTCAACCGACTGTCCTTCGGTCACCAGGATATCGATCACGACACCAGGCATCGGCGCCGCGACCCGACCGCCAGCAGCACCCGCCTCTTCTTCTGCACCCGAGCGGACGCGATGAATCGAAAGACGTCGGGCGCCTACGGCCAGACCGAGATCACCCGTTGGGGAAAAGCCGGCAACACAAAGAACACGTCGACCGTTCACTGACGCCTTGAAGGATCGATCGTCGCGCTTTTCCAGCTTGATCTCCCACCGGTCATCACCAATCTGAAACGTCCATAGATCGCCCGAATTTCTGGCTAGCAAGTCGATTGACACACCGGCGCATGCAAGCCGTATCGGCGTTGCCGGAAGCTGAGCGCTGGACCAGCCAAGTTGGCCAGACGAGACGTATCCGGCATTGACTAAGGCTGACGTGCGGTCGGCATCAAGCATGACTGCAGCCGCCAGCACGAAGTCTTCTGGACCTGGCTTCTCCGCTGCGACGCCATTGGGGAACGTCTCATCGAGAAACGCAGTGGTTGCCTCACCCCTCGCAAATCCCATGTCGCGCACGATATCGGCCAAAAAACCGCTGTTGGTCACCGGTCCGAGAAGTACTGAGTCTTCCAGGGCTCGAACCAGGCGCAAGCGAGCCGTCTCGCGCGTGTCGCCCCAGGCAACGATCTTGGCCAGCATCGGATCATAGAAGGGCGAAACCTCTTGCCCGGTTGCGATACCGGCATCGATGCGAACACCGTCGCCGGTGGCGGGTCGCCAAAGTTCGATCCGGCCGGTGGCAGGCAGAAATTCGTTCGCCGGATCCTCTGCATAAAGGCGCGCTTCGATGGCATGGCCGTCGAGCCGTACATCCGATTGACTTAGCGGCAGCGGGGCACCCTGCGCGACCGCGATCTGCATGGCGACCAGGTCGAGACCCGTGACCATCTCCGTCACTGGGTGTTCCACCTGCAGCCGGGTGTTCATTTCCAGGAAGTAGAAGCTTCCCGTTTCGTCGAGCAGAAACTCGACGGTGCCGGCACCGCAATAGTCGACCGCCATTGCGGCAGCCACGGCGGCCGATCCCATCTGCTCGCGCAGCTCGGGCGTCATGACCGGGCACGGCGCCTCTTCGATAACCTTCTGATGCCGCCTCTGCACCGAACAGTCGCGCTCGCCCAGGTGAATGCAGTTGTCGTGGCGATCCGCAAAGACCTGGATCTCCACGTGACGGGGCCGCACAATAGTCTTTTCGATGATCAGCTCGCCGGATCCGAAAGCATTGGCGGCTTCCGATCGCGCCTCGGCCAGTGCCGCAGTCATTCCCGCTGCCTCGGCGACCAGCCGCATGCCGCGACCTCCGCCGCCGGCTGCGGCTTTGACCATCACAGGATAGCCGATCTCATCCGCTGCCTTGGCCAGGGTTGCGTCGTCCTGGTCGGCTCCCTGATACCCGGGCACACAGGGCACATTAGCGGCGATCATCAGCCGCTTCGCTTCGGCCTTGTTGCCCATCAGATAGATCGCCTTCGCAGGCGGACCGATGAAAACCAACCCGGCATCTTCGACCGCTTCGGCAAAGGCCTCATTCTCTGACAGGAAACCGTAGCCCGGATGAACCGCTCCAACCCCGGTTTTGCGAGCAGCCTTCAATATCGCTTCGATGTTCAGATAACTCTCTGCAACTGCAGGAGGGCCGATCAGCACGGCATCATCGGCCAGGGCCACGTGAGGAGCATCGCGATCAGCGTCGGAGTAAATGGCAACGGTGCGCAGACCAAGGTCACGAGCGGTACGCAGGATGCGGCAGGCGATTTCACCGCGATTGGCGACAAGCAGCGAGTCGAATTCCACGTGCCTCAGCCCTCCGACCACTTCGGTTTGCGTTTTTCCAGGAAACTGGCGATCCCTTCCCGACCCTCATCCGACATCATGCGGTCTGCGAAACTCTCCGCGGCAATCCGCTTTTGCTCATCGCGTGACAGGTCCGGCATTTCCCGGATCAGCCTTTTGGTCTCGGCCACTGCACCAGGCGCGCAACGCTCAACCTGTTTGCGAATGGTCGCAATTTCCGCTTCCAATTCTCCGGCTCCAGAGACCACACTGTCGACCAGGCCGACTGCCTGAGCTTGATTGGCATCAAGCCGGGCTGCAAGCAGCATCATGCGGCGTCCTTCACGGCTCCCGAGCCGTTTGAGCACGAAGGGTGCGATCTGCGCCGGGGTCAGGCCGATCATGGTTTCGGTCAGCGCAAAGCGCGCTTCTGCCTCGGCAAGAACGACATCACCGGCGCACGTCAGGCCAAATCCTCCGGCCATGGCGGCGCCTTCGACGGCCATTACGACCACCTGTGGCAAGGCATTGACGGCGTCGTAGAGATCCGCAGCTTCCAGGCTCAAGCGGATGACATCTTCCCGGCTGCCACCGCCATGGAATGCCGCTTTGAACGACTTCAGATCGCCGCCGGCACAGAAAATCCCTCCGCGGCCGCGAAACGTGACGCCACGTATATCTCGCCGATCCTCAAGCGCAGCGCAGAGCACCAGCAGGTCTCGAACTCGTTCTGTGGTCAGTGGATTGCGGATCTCCGGCTGGTTGAACCAGACGGTCAGCCAACCGCCGTCGTGCTCGAGATCGATCGCTTCCGATTTGGGCAGGTCGCTCATGGTTCGCCTCACATCCGCGCCACGCCGAAGGCATTGGGCTGCAGGGTCCGGTTCTTCGCTTCCAGACACGTCTCGAGGCAAAAACCGAGGATCTTTCGCGTGTCGCGTGGGTCGATCACACCGTGGTCGAGACACTGACCTGAGGTGTAAAACGCGTCGGACTGGCTGTCGAAATGCGCCGCGATCGCCTTGTGTTGGGCTGCAAGGGCTTCTTCGTCGACCGACTGCCCCTTCCGCTGCGCCGCGACCCGAGCCACCATTGTCATGGTCCCGGCCGCCTGTTCACCGCCCATGACACCAGTAGTGGCGTTCGGCCAGGCGAACAGGAAATCCGGCTCATAAGCGAAGCCGCTCATTCCATAATTGCCGGCGCCGAAACTGGCGCCGATATAGAGCGCGATCCGCGGCACCCGAACATTCGAAACCGCCTGGATCATTTTCGAGCCGTGCTTGATCATGCCGGCCTGCTCGTATTCGGTCCCCACCATGTATCCGGTGGTGTTGTTCAGGAAGATCAGCGGCAGTCCGGCCTGATCGCACAGCTGAATGAACTGGGCGACCTTGGTTGCACCATCCGGGTCGATGGGTCCATTGTTGCCGATAATCCCGCAGGCGATACCATTGATCGACGCCTGCAGACAGACGGTCGATACTCCGTAGCGCGGCTTGAAATCTTCAAAGTCCGAACCGTCGACGATGCGCGCTGCCACCTCACGCATGTCGTATGGGATCTTGTAGTCCGTCGGCACCACGCCGGCGAGTTCGTCCGGATCGTAACGCGGTTCGTCAAAGTCGGGGCGTCGCATGGGTTGCAAGCGGCTGTTCCAGTCAAGACGCCGCACAACGTTGCGCGCGATCGCCACACCATGAGCGTCGTCATCTGCCAGGTACTCGACCAATCCCGAGGTCGAGGCATGCATCTCCGAACCGCCCAGTTCACGGTCGTCTGCCTTTTCGCCCGTGGCCGCATGGACAAGGGCAGCACCGGCCAGCGCCGCCATGCCGTTGTTCCTGACGCCAATAACGTAATCCGACAGCCCGGGCATGTAGGCGCCGCCCGCTGTCGACGGCCCGTGCAGCACGACGATGGACGGAATACCGGCGGCACTTGCCAGCGCCAGGTTGCGGAACAATGCGCCACCCTTCGCCCAGAACTCAACCTTGTATTCCATCAGGTTGGCGCCGGCGCTCTCGACCAGATGGATGAGCGGCAGTTTCTGTCGCCGCGCCATCTCCTGGATGCTGAGCACTGCCGGCAGGCTCATCTTGCCCATGGCGCCAGCCTTGATGCCGCTGTCGTCCACCCAGATCATGCAGCGCACGCCCTCGACGAAGCCGATGCCGATAATCAGAGATGACCCTGGAACGGTCTTTTCCGGATCATCGCTGTCCATGAGATAGCCGGCGAGCGAGTGCAACTGCACAAAGGGCATGCCGGGATCCAGCAGACGCGCCAGCCGTTCCCGCGGTGTAATCTGACCTCGTTCCTCGAAGCGGGACCGTCGCTTTTCCGACAGTGAAACTGCCCGGGCTTCAAGAGCTCGCAGGCGCTCGATAAGAGCCAGCATATCCGCTCGGTTCTGTGCGAAGGCATCCGACCCGGTATCGATCTGGCTGACAAAGCCCATCACGGTTCCTCTCTGGCCGCCTCAGGCAGCAATGACAGCGGCAGGTCGACAGGCAAGGCCAGCAGGATCTGGGCATAGCTTTTGCCTTGTGCGTCGTTCAGCAGACTTGCCACACCGCCACCGCCGAGCACATCGTGCAGCAGAATGTTTATGGCATGGATCCCCGGCAGGTAGAACCGCTCGATGTCGCCCTTCAACCAGGGATCGAAGGCTTGGGCGATCGCCGGATCATCCAAAGCTTGCCAAATCCAGGGCAGATATTCCGGGCGACGGGCAATCACACCGATATTGGCGGCATTGCCTTTGTCGCCGGATCGCGCCCAGGCCAGTGACTCCAGCGCACAGGTCGCCATGGTTTCATTCGATTGCGGTTCCGAAACAACCGGCCGTTCAGGCGGCTTGTCGTCGTGCCGAGCTGGCGGTGCGACGCCATAGGCAATATCCGTTCCGCCCATTCCGATTGAGACCGGCACATCCTTCGCATCAATCAGAAACGAAAACAGGCGCACCACTGGCGATGGACGTGAGCGCCCGCCGCCTGTGAAGAAATGCAGTCCCGGCGGGGTTGCCAGCGCGCCGCCGATCAATTCCTTCAGAAACAAACCAACCGCACGCGCGTCCGAATGACGTACTGCTGCCTTGACGCTGATTTCCTCATGGGCAGCGCCCGGCGGCGTTCCGCCGAACAACTCAATCGAAACGTCGTCGTAGTCGGGCGCTCCGAGAGCCCTCAACCGCCGCCGCGCGCGTTCCAATCCCATTTCGACAAAGGCATGAGCCTTTTCTCTTGAGTTACGCCCATTGAACTGCAGGACCTGCCCTGCTCGATACCCGTCCATGAAGGTCGCAGAGACCTTCAGTCGGCCCGTCGGTGCGCGACCCCGGGCACCCGCGACATGCACGAGATCCGGTGTGTCCTGCCGCAATGTCACATCGGAAAAATCACAGATGACATCAGGCAAAACGTAGGCCTGAGGGTCGCCGATTTCGTAAAGCATCTGCTCGCCGACCGACGCCGGGCTGACAATCCCACTTGTCTCTGGCGGTTTGGTGACAGCGAACGTGCCGTCGGCGCCGACTTCGGCCACCGGATAGCCGATATCCGCGAGGTTTCCGGCTGCTTCCCAATCAGTGAAATTGCCACCGGTCGATTGCGGACCGCACTCCAGCAAGTGCCCGACAAGGGAGCCAGCGGCCAGCAGGTCATAATCGTGCGGTGTCCATCCGAAACGATGAATGCAGGCGGCCAGCGCCAGCGCGCTGTCGGCACAGCGTCCGGTCACAACAATATCGGCCCCGGCGTCCAGCGCCGCAGCGACCGGAAAGGCCCCAAGGTAGGCATTGATGGAGGCCAGTTTTTCGGGATCGGGATACGCCGAACCGTCGAACATTTCGGTTATGTCGGCAAAGTCGCCTTTGCGTGCCATCAGGTCATCGCCGCTGACGACGGCCACCTTGAGATCGAGGCCTGCTTTGTCGATGGCCTCGCGCAACACGGCGGCACAGGACTGCGGATTGACGCCTCCGGCATTGGAAAGCACCTTGACGCCCTTGTTGGCAATGTCAGGGAGGTTCCGCGCCATGACTTCGCTTACGAAATCGACTGCATAGCCAAGCGCCGGATCCTTCAAGCGCGCTCGCGCCATGATCGACATGGTGATTTCAGCCAGATAGTCGTAGACGAGAACGTTCAGGCCCGCTGTGGTCAGCAGCTGCGGCGTGGCATGGGCCGCCTCGCCCCAGAAGCCTGCAGCGCCGCCGATTATCAACGGTTTATCAGTCAAGCTTGCCTCCTCGCGCAGCCCAATTACAGACCGAACATTCTGTTTTTAATGGCTTGCCTCTTCGCCTGTCAAGGCGCTATAGGACCTCAGCCTAACCGATTTTGGGGACTCGTAAAATGAGCGCGCCAGCCGTCTCGGACAGCCCGGCGAAACCGTCCAAAAAGGACCTCAAGGCTGAGGCCATGAAGCAGCGCATCTGCACCGCCGCGGTGGTCTGCATCGATGAACTCGGATACGCGGAAGCGTCAATTAATCGTATCCAGGCACGCGCCGGCGTTTCACGCGGCGCCCTCACCCATCACTTCCCAACCAAGCAGGCACTGGTGGCGGAGACGGCAATGCGCTTGCTGCAGGCAGCCTTGCGGCCAATCAAGATGCGAAAACAGGGCGGTGAAACGCGGCCAACCGAAACGCTGATCCGCGACAGCTGGAACCGCATCGTCGACACCGCGGAAGGCCGCGCCTTTCAGGAGATCATTATTGCGTGCCGCACTGACCGTGAACTTTACGCGGTCCTGGCGGATGATTTGCATACCTGGGATAATGAAAGCGGCGCTTCAGTCAGCCAGCTCTATCGCGGTTCAAACACAGCCGATGAGGATGACGCCGCGCTATTGTGGAGCATCTGCCGTACTTTCCTGCGCGGATTGATCATACACGAGCGCTTCGTCTCCAATCCCGCCTATCTGCAACGCATGATGGACCGCTTCGCCGGCATCATGTCGCAGCATCTTGTGGTGCGTGACAAGGTCGATAGCTAACCGCGGCAGCGACGCTTTCCGACCCTCGACCAAGCAGGTATAGCTGACCACTTAAGAGTTTTGTGATACCAGTATGATATCAGTGTGCCGCTGGCCGACTGAACGGAGATTGCCTTGGATCGAAGCGAAATCGTTGAATACCTGCGCCGGAGCCTCGCGGAAGCAAGCGACGAAAGGCCGCTCTATCGCAGACTGCGCGACGGACTGGAACTGGCCATATCGGAAGACCGGCTGGCGAAAGGGACATTCGTCCCCAGCGAGCGTGTGCTCGCCAACGAACTGGGGCTCTCTCGCGTCACTGTCCGCAAGGCCATCGACGAGCTTTCAGAAAGGGGCCTGCTGATCCGCCGCCATGGCTCCAAGACGGAGGTCGCGTCACGCGTAGAAAAGGCCCTGTCGGGCTTGTCCGGTTTTTCCGAAGACATCCGCTCCAGAGGAATGGAGCCTGGCGCCCGCTGGCTTTCACGCAAAATCACTACACCGTCACCCACAGAAGTCATGGCTTTGGGGATTTCACCGACAGAACAGTTGGTAAGACTCGAGCGCCTCCGACTGGCTGATTCTCAGCCGATTGCCCTGGAACGGGCGGCCGTCATTCGCACCTTCCTGCCCTCCGCCGAACTGGTTCGTGATTCGCTTTACGAAGCCTTGGCGAAACGCGATGCACTTCCCAAAAGAGCGTTACAGAGAATGCGCGCCGGGGTCGTCAACGAGCGAGAAGCCGATTTGCTGGAATGCCCTCCTTGCACACCGATTTTCATCGTCGAACGACGTTGCTTCCTTGACGACGGACGGATCGTCGAGTTCACAGAAACCCGTTATCACGGCGACCGCTACGACTTCGTCATTGAGCAATCATCATAGACCAGTGATTGATCACTTGCAGAACTGGTATTGATCTGGTATCTCTTTCTGACGAAAGGGACTCACGGTGATCATTGAGGCACTCCGCGGCGGATTGATTGTTTCCTGCCAGCCTGTGGCGGGCGGTCCGATGGATCGAACGGACATAATCTCCGCCTTCGGCCTTGCTGCCATTCAAGGTGGCGCCGTCGCCCTGAGGGTCGAGGGGCACAAAAACGTCCATGCGATGAGAAAGTCGACACAGGCACCGCTGATCGGCCTGGTAAAGCGCGACCTGCAGAGCAGCCCGGTGCGAATTACACCGCTCATGACCGATGTGGAGGCTCTGATCGAGGCCGGTGCGGACATCGTCGCTTTCGATGCCACTGATCGTCCGCGTCCCGAATCGATCCGCGATCTTCTCGACACTGTTCATCGCGGCGGCAAACTGGCCATGGCGGATTGTTCGTCGCTTGAAGACGGTCAGCGGGCCCTGGACCTTGGAGCAGACCTGATTGGGACCACTTTATCCGGCTACGTCGGTGACAAGGAACCGGAATCGCCTGACCTGACTCTTGTCAGCGCGCTGGCTGCCTTCTCTCCGAACATCATCGCTGAAGGGCGATATCGCACCCCGGAACAGGCAGCCCGAGCAATGCGTCACGGCGCTCTGGCGGTTGTGGTTGGCTCTGCAATCACCAGAACAGAACATGTCACCAGCTGGTTTTGCGACGCAGTTACCACTGCGGGCAGTCTGCAGGATGTTTCCCTATGACCGCCAACCCGCCATACGAAACGGTGCTTGCAGTCGATCTTGGCGGAACCAAGACGATTGCCGCGCTCGTAACCGGCCGCGAGGTTTTGGAAAAGACTGAATACGCGACCGACCGCGATGCCGGCCCGGACCGCTGGATCGGTGAACTCGCGGAAGCGGCCGGTCAATGGGATGGACGCTACATGGCAATCGGTGTCGCCGTGACCGGGCGAGTGAGCGGCGGCAACTGGTCTCCATTGAACCGGGCGACACTCGACCTCCCGGAAAAATTCCCGCTCGTCGAGCAACTCCAAAGTCGTTCGAGCCAGCCGATCTATGCCGTCAACGACGCTCAGGCTGCCGCATGGGGCGAGTACCTGGCTGGCACCTCAAGCGGACAAAGCATGGTCTTCTTGACCATCTCAACCGGATTGGGCGGCGGCATCGTGGAGGATGGCCGACTGGTCGTCGGCCGAGATGGTCTGGCCGGTCACTTTGGACAGATGATTTCTGTCGACGGGTCCCTGAAGGGGCCGGTGGAAGATCACGTGGCTGGAAGATGGATGACTCGCGAGGCCGCGAGACTCGGTCATTGCGCTGACGCGATCGCCATTTTTGACGCCGCCGGCAAGGGCGATGCCTGGGCTGAAACGATCGTCAGTGTCTCCGCAACCAGGACCGCCCTGCTCTGTCTCAATATCCAGCTGATGCTCGATCCGGACCACATCGTGATTGGCGGCGGGATCGGGCTGGCGGACGGGTACCTGCAACGGGTCGAACGGCATTGCGGCGATACCGCCGCAGACTATCAACCGAACTTCAGACCGGCATCCCTGGGCAAAGATGCCGGCATCGTTGGTGTCGCTGATCTTGCCCTCAAGAACATCCATCAAAACACCGGGAGGACATTATGAAACTGTTTGAAACGTTACGATCCGCGGCTGTGGGCTGCTCCGTGCTGATTGCATCCGCAGGATTTGCAGCCGCCGAAGTCACCGTTCTGGGGTGGCCGGGCGGGCCCGAAGAAACCGCATTACGGGCCGCTGCCAAGGCCTACAACGCTCGGACCGATGTCGACGATGCAGACAAGGTCGAATTGATATTCTTCAATCGCGACGGCTTCTTCGACAAATTGCAGGCGGACTTGGCCGCCGGTACCGATGCGTTCGATCTCAACCTGCTCGCCACCTATTCAATCGGCCGCTATGCACCATTCATGAAGCCGGTCGAATTGTCGGATGACGCCGGTGCCACTTTCGGAGATTCAGTCCTGTCGACCATGCAATTCGACGGCCAACAATACGGCGTTCCGACTGACCTGTCTCTGCACTTTCTCTACTACCGAAAGGATCTGATTGACGCCTTGCTGGCCGATGCTGACGCCAAGGCCCGCTATTCCGAGATTGCCAGGGAGCACCTCGGCGAAGCACTCGAACCCAAGCATCCCGACGACTGGACGTGGAACGACTTCGCCGCCACTGCCCTTTACTTCACCAAGGCCGTGAACCCGGATAGCCCCACCCGCTACGGCACAGTGCTGCAAATGAAGAACCTGTTGTTCAACATGATGGTTTTCCATTCGCTGCCACGCTCCTATGGAGCCGATTGGCTTGACGAAAACGGCAACGTAACCGTCGATTCTGACGCCTATCGACAGGCTCTGGAACTCTACAAACTGCTCACCGACAAGGGCGCAACGCCGAAAGACTCGCTATCTTACGAATATGCGGAAGCCAACGCAGCCTTCGGCTCGGGTCAGGTTGCGGCCATGGTTCAGTGGAATGCTGCAGCCGGAGATCTGACCAATCCTGAGACAAGTCCCGCCGTTGCCGAAAATGTCGCCACAGTAGCGCCTCCGGCAGGGCCGGAAGGTCGGTTTACCCATATTCACGGTCTCGGTCTCGGTCTGAACGCCCACGCCAGGAATGAGGACGGTGCCCGCAAGTTTCTCAAATGGTTGTCGACCCCAGAAGCCGCAAGCCTTTATGCGCGAAACGGTGGAGCCCCAGGCCTGACGAAAGACATCGTTTCGCAACTCGCCGACGAGCGGCCCGATCTTGTTCCTTTGGGCGACTATGCCTCAAACTACGGCTTCGTTATGCGTGGCGGCACTTCAGCAAAGGCACTCCCCGTCTATGAGCTGCAAGCCAAAGAGTTCACGGGATACTGGGCTGGCCAGCAGACGCTGGATGAAGCCCTGGCCAACACGAAGTCCGGTATGCAGGACCTGCTAAAGTAGATCGCCCGCGGTGGAGGGAGTTCTCCCTCCACCAAACCCAACAGCAACGGGAGTCCGATGAGTGCGGATCGGCAGGCAATACGAAAATCCGGTTCTTGCCGCTCCGATGGTCCTGTTCCTGCTGGCCTTCCTTGGCTTCCCGGCAGTCGTAGACGTCATCTACGGCTTTTCAGAGGTCTCATTCGAGACCCTGCGGTCACCGCGCCTCAGCGGAATTGACAACTACAGGCAGGTTCTCGCGGACGGCGAGTTCTGGCAGGCCGCACTCTTCTCCCTGAAGTTCGGTCTGCTAACCGCCGTCCTGGAGTGTTTCTTCGGTTTGTTCCTGGCGGTCTATCTCTCGCCGTTGTTGGAGAAGCGTTCCTGGCTGCTGGCAATCTTGATGATGCCGATGATGGTTGCACCGGCAATGGTCGGTCTGATGTACCGTTTGGTCCTGCACGAATTCGTCGGCCCCTTGCCTTACTATTTCTACCTTTGGTTCGGCGATAGTCCGGCTTTCCTCGATCCCGACAATGTTTTCACGACCCTGGTTACCATTGAAACGCTGCAGTGGACGCCGTTCGCCCTGCTGTTGTTTTACGCCGCCTACCGATCGATTCCGGTAGAGACAAGGGAAGCGGCAAGGGTTGACGGTGCCAGATCCTGGCGACTGTTCTGGTACATCGAGCTCCCGCAAATGCTGCCCGTACTGGCCATCGCCTTCTTCATTCGTTTCATCGACGGTTTTCGGGTATTTGACAATATATTCGTGCTCACCGGCAGCGGCGCCGGTGGATCGACAACCTCGATGTCCATCTACATCTATCTGGCGTTTTTCAAGCTCGGCAATATCGGCAAAGCTGTCGCCGCATCGATGCTGCTCTTTCTGGCTGCTTTCGCACTTCTTGTTGCGGTCGGCCGGCTTCGACGGCGAGGAAGCACCGCATGAATCACGTCAATTCAGCACTTCGCTGGGCGGTCTTCTGCGTCGCTGCATTCGCGATGAATTTCCCGGTCATTTCGACGCTCATTACCTCGTTGAAGAGCAATGCCGAAATCAGCAGCAACCCTGGCCTCTGGATCGAAAAACCCACTTTGGAAAACTATGTCCGTGTGCTCGAGGTCACGGAACGTCTGGATATCTACTCCTACCTGTTCAACAGCACCGTGGCGTCAATGATAGGCGCGATTGCACCTATTCTCTTGGCCTTTCCAGCGGCATACGCAATTGCAAGGCGCGGCTATGGGCAGAACTTTTTGCTACCGGTCATCGTCAATCTCCGAGCCTTGCCATTGGTCATTTTCGCCATCCCCCTCTACATGATGTATCAGTGGCTGGGATTGCTCGACACCCGCCTCGGTCTCGGGCTCATTCTGACAGTCGTCAATCTGCCGCTTGCGCTGCTCGTTCTCGTGAACGCCATCAACGATGTCCCTGCGGAACTGGATGAAGCGGCCCGGGTCGATGGCGCGCCAGTGACATCGATCATCCTGCGTATCATTTTTCCGCTGTGCCGCCCGGCGCTTGCGACGACATTCATCTTCGGGTTCATCACCGCCTGGAACGAATTCCTGTTCGGCCTCATGCTGACCACGCGCGAAGCGGTACCCGTCACAGTCGGTGCGTCCTTCTTCTTTTCGGCAAGCGGCGGAGGCATCCGCTGGGGTGTTGCTGCCGCGGTAATGATCGTGGCCGCATTGCCGCCAGTGCTCCTAGGCCTGGTCATGTATCGGCAGATCAGTGGTTCCATGACGGCCGGAGCCGTGAAGGGTTAGGCGTCAACTCCGAGTGGGCCCTTTCTCCGCATTCACCCGGTTCCTATTCCGGCGACAACCTCATGCAGGAACCTGTCATAGAACAGTTGCAGCGGCACTGGATCTATCTTGCCGATCCCGTCAAACGGGTTGTCGAAGGCGTAGATGAAGAAAAGAACCAGACCGGTATAGGCAGCATAAATCGCGAGCAACCAAAGATTGGCCGCGGTGGGTGCGTAAGGGAAATATGGGGCCGCTACCAACGCGATCCCGATAAACGCAATGACCCAGAAGAGCATGCTGACGTCGGTTGCCGCGACAATTTCCCGACGGTTGCGTTCCGTTTCGATTGTCACCATCTGGTCCAGCATGCGCTGCCGCAACCAGGTTTGACGAGAGGAGCCCTCCTCCAGGTCCAGCAGTATCTGGATGGTCGATTCAAAGTGCTGCCAGGCGACGTTGCTGAGTTCACCCTGGCTGGAAAGCAGGTTCCATTCGTTCTCCAGCACCTCTTGCGCATAAAGGGCGATCGCCTTGCGGATTGCATCCGTTTGCTCTCCGTCATGACGCGCCGCGTCGAAATAAACGCTTTCGAGCAACGTGGCCTCGTTGTTGACCGCCCTTGCGAGCTCATCCGAATTCCCGAGCTCTTTCGCAAACACGAGTGCCAGGATGAGGCCATGCAGCGCCGCTACTCGAAAGATGACGGACGATGCGAGGTCTCGCGCCTGGTCGTCGCTGCGCGCCATTAGGAAAAATCGAGCGAGAAAGTAGGATCCGAACGTGAGAAACGCCGTGATCACCAGGAAGAACACGCCGGTCCAGATCAGAGCGAAGCTCATTCCGCACACACCCGTTGTCACCAATACGCCCGACGACAAGCATGCAATGTTCGACTTTCGAACGCAAATACCACCAAAGTCGCAGGTGTCAGGGCCGGTTAGGCGGCAAAACTGGGCCGCTCACGCATCCGATCAGCCCATCGATTGATCCTACGGCACTCCGGCGGAACGGGAAGCTTCAACCCGTCGGCGATCATCAGCACGCACATGCCGTGAATGTCGGCCATCGAAAAGGCGTCGCCGGCGATGAAGGCGCGGCCATCCGACATCTCGGCGTCGAGCCACGTCCACTTTTCCGGAATTGCTCGGCGCTGCGCGTCGGCAAACGCTGGCACCTGTTCCATTACGTCAGCGAACAGGCTGATCGAGTGGCGGACGAAATTGCCGTAGGTCGTGAAGAGCTGCGTGTGGATACGCTGGCTCCACATGTCGATCTGCGCCTGTTCGACAGGATCGTTCCCCATCAGCGGCGGATCCGGGAAAACCGCTTCGAAATAGCGGCAGATGGCGAGGCTCTCCGTGATGACCCGGCCGTCGTCCAATTGCAGAACCGGCAGTTCGCCGAGCGAATTGAGTTTGCGGAATTCCGGCGTTCGGGTGTCGACACCGAGCTCCAGTTCGACGCGCGGTACCTCCGCCCCCTTCTCCGCCAGGAAGATGCGCACGCGCTTGGTGTTGCCTGAGTTGGCGTTGTAGAGCTTCACGGCTTCAACCCTCCGACTCGAGGAAGTCGGCGAGTGCCTCAAGACCCCCTCCCCAGCCGGCGCTCAGGCCGCGGCGCGCCAGGTCGGACTGTAGCCGCTCGTGGGTAACGCTGACTTCGACACCGTCCTTCGTGGCCGAAAAATCCACCGTGACCAGGGTCGGATTGCCGTCCTCGTCGCGCCATCCTTCAACCTGCTCTTCAGACGCCCAGGTGAAGACAAGGCGGCGCAGCGGGCTGATCTCGACGAAGGTACCGAAATGATGAAACCCCTCGCCGCCGTCGCCGATCATCCGGAAACGCCAGCGACCGCCGACCTGAAGGTCGTGGTCGAGAACCTCCGCCCGATACCCTTTCGGGCCGAACCATTTCGCCAGCTTTTGCGGGTTGATCCAGGCATCGAATGCGGCCTCAATGGTGGCACGATAGGTCCGGCTGACCCGGACGGTCTCATGGACCCCGGCGGTCATTGCCCCCCCTCCAGGAACTCACCGAGGGATCCGAGTTTTTCTTCCCACATCCGGCGATGATGCTCGATCCATCCGACGGCCTCGTCGAACGGCGCCGCATTGAAACGGCAGCGGATCTTGCGCCCCTCACGGGTCCGGCGCATCAGGCCGGCCTGTTCCAGCACCTGGACATGCCGGGAGATCGCCGCGAACGACATGTCGTGGGGTTCCGCGAGCTCGCTCACATAGGCGTCGCCCGTGGCAAGCCGCGCCAGGATCGCCCTTCGCGTCGGATCCGCCAACGCCGTGAAAACCTCGTCCAGCCCGCCTCTTGTTTGCCTGACCAACGCCCTGCTCCGCTAATATTCAACAATTTAGTTAAATATCAGAGCGGCGAGCGTTATTCAACAAATTTGTTAAATAAATGGTTTGATGTCAGGCGGCGGTTCGGTCGGCCCGCGTCGCCGCGACAACGGAGTCGGCCCAATCGAGCACCGCTTCGGCGTCCGGCGGCAGCAAATGCGCACTGCTTTCGGTGAAGGTCGCCCAAGCCTCCGCATAGGCTTCGCGCACGGCCGTCAGAACGGGAGTGCGCAGTTCGAAGGCCTTCTCGATCACCGCGCGGAACCCTTGCCCCTCGGATTCGCCCTTGCCGAAGCGGTTAAGCAGCAGGAAATCCGGGCGGGTCTCAAGCTCCGCCAGCAGCGGCCCGCTGACATCCGCCAGCGCCTGCGGGTCGAGCCGGCAACCACGCGAGCCGGAACCCAACGGCTGGGAAATCCGGTGCCACGTGCCGGTCGCCACATCTTCCAGATGGGTGATGTTGCAGCAGCTGGCCGGATCCTCCGTCTCGCGCTGCACAAACCCGCAGACCCGAAGACCCCGCGCCTGCAGAGCGCGAACGGTCGATTCCAGCACCGCGTCGATGTCGTCCGTGTGCTCGAAGCGGACGGCTGCTAGCCGGGAAACGGAGCTGTTCTTCATGCTTTTCTTTCCTCTGCGCTTCGATGCGGTGTCGTGCACCCGCAGTCGAGATCTCTCAATAGGCCATCTTTGAGACCGTAAATCCAGCCGTGAATGGCAAGCTCGCGGCCGCGCTTCCAGGCCGAACGGATGATCGGCGTGCGCGCCAGGCCGTTGACCTGTGCCTTGATCGACAGCTCGCACAGCTGGTTAAGCCGGGTGTCCGGATCGCGGATCTTGTCGAGCGCCACCTCATTTTCGTCGGCCACGTCGCGGATCGGCTGCAGCCAGTGGTCGATGATCCCGTGCCTCTCGCCGTCCATCGCCGCCTTCACGCCGCCGCAACCATAGTGCCCGCAGACAATGATGTGCTTGATCTCCAGGCTCTCCACCGCGAACTCCAGCACCGACAGCAGGTTGAGATCGGCCCGGTGCACCAGGTTGGCGACATTGCGGTGGACGAACACCTCGCCCGGCTGCAGCCCGGTGATCACATTGGCCGGCACGCGGCTGTCCGAGCAGCCGATCCAAAGATAGTCCGGCCGCTGCAGCGCCGACAACCGGTTGAAATAGTCGGGATCCTCACGCCGGCGTTCGGTCGCCCAGAGCACATTGTGGTCGAGAAGGTCAGTCAGCATTTGAATCATCCGGATAGTCGAGGCCACGCCGCGCTGCCATGCGGCGGCCGAGATTACGCAGATCGTCCCTGGTCAGCCGGGCGCGGGCAAGCGGCATGACAATGGCATTTTCAACGATCAAGTGGCGTCGTTCGCTGACGGCAAACCGGCGCAGCAAGCTGCGAAAGTCGTCGCCGGCGGCATTGTCGTCGGAATCGACAATGGCCTGCAGCCTTTCGACGATAGCATCGACGTCGATCTTGTCGGAAGCATGCTCCTGACTGAGATCGCCCAGCACATCCTCGATGCGATCCTCAGGCTGGGACCGCCGTCGTAGAAGCGGAAACAGATCCTCTTCCTCGTCGATCACATGCGTCGCGAAGTCTGTCTTCAAAAACCGCTGCGCGACAGCCGCGAGATCGCGATCCACTACCCCTGTTTCGGCCATGTCGTCGAGCACTGAACACAACACCCGTTGACGGAAATGATCCGCAACGATGTAGTCGAGAGGGGTGGTCAGTTGGGCAGCGGGCGGCATCGTATCCAGCGCCTGCAAGGCCATGGCTTTGGCTTCCTGCTGCTTGTTCATGGCGCCACACCGTTATTGCAAGAGAGGCCCGTCCGCTGCCTGCAGGTCGATCCCTTCAATCCGGGCCCGACCGGCGAGAACGGCGACATATTGCGAGACGGCTTTCGACCAGGCGGAGGCGTCGAGCCACGCGGCAATGCGATCCCGAACGAGATCGAACGGCAGTTGGGTTCCCGCGACCGAGCGATCCAGCCGGACCACGTGGAGGCCGAACCGGCTCTCCACCGGGTTCGGAGACAAGGCCCCTTCCTCGAGCCGGTCGAGTGCGCGCTCGAATTCGGGAACGGTGCCGCCATGGGTCAACTGGCCCAGGCTGCCGCCGACCTCCCATGAGGGACAATCGGAGTATTTGCGCGCCAACGCTTCGAAATCGTCGGGCTGGTCGGTCAGCCTGACAATCAGCTGTTCGGCCAGTAGCTTGGCTTTCTTGCGGGCATCCGGGTCGCTCGCGGGAGCGGCCAGCAGGATATGTCGCGCCTCATGGATCGCATCGGACCGAAACCGTTCCGGATGAAGGTTGAAATAGCGTCGGCATTCGTCTTCCGTTGCCGTCGGCACGTCGACCTCACGCTCGATCAGAGCCTGGATCGCGGCATCCTCAGGCGTCGGGAACCGACCGCCATCGTCTTCCGAAGGCGATCCGTCCAACCCGAGGCGGTGCGCCTCCTGCAGCAGCAGGGAGCGCACAACCAGCGCCCGCGCCGCCTGCAGCAGCGCTTCGCCGGGCGTCTCCGCCGGGTGGTTCTGGGTCTCGGCCAGAATGTCGACCTCGGCAATTGCAACACCGTTGACGGTGATCCGGTCGAGAACCGGCCGTGCCTTCGGCGGAACCGAAAGATCGACGTCGCTCTGTTTTGCCCCGGCCGGACCGGATGTCTTGTCCAGGATCGTGACCATGACTCACTCCCCGGCGATGCGTGCGGCGGCGCGGTGGTTGCGCTCGCGCACCACCTGATAACCCGGCCGCCACAGATACTGAATCGGCGCACTCAGCATGTGGACCAGCCGGGTGAACGGGAAGATCAGCAGGATGGTCAGGCCGAGGAACAGATGCGCCTTGAAGATCGGCGACGCGTGGGCGACGTAGGATGCAGCATCGAAATTGAAGGTGAAGATGCCCTGCGCCCAGTTCATGAAGCGCACCATTTCCTCACCGTCGAGGTGCTGCAGCGACACGGGGATGGTGGCGAGCCCCAGCGCCAGCTGGATCCACAGCAGGATGATGACCAGCGTGTCGGAGGTGCTTGATGCGGCGCGCACCCGGGCATCGAACAGGCGACGGTGCACCAGCAGGGTTGCGCCGACGATTGCCATGACCCCGGCGACACCGCCGGCGACGATCGCCAGGATCTGCTTGGCGCTGTGGCTGATGCCCATGGCGTCGAAGATGGCGATCGGCGTCAGCAGGCCGATCAGGTGGCCGAAGAAAATGACCAGGACGCCGACGTGGAACAGCACCGATCCCCACATCAGTTGCTTGCGGCGCAGGAGCTGGCTTGATCCGGAACGCCATGAATAGGGCTCACGGTCGTAGCGCAGGATGGTGCCGAGGATCAGCACGGCCAGCGCAATGTAGGGGTAGATCCCGAAGAAAAGCGTGTTGATAGTGCCTGACATCGTGCCTTCTCCTAAGCGTGGGTATTGGGTGTCGTGTCGGACGGTGGACGGGCATGCGCCCGCATCTGGCGTTGCAGCCGGTCCGGACCGCAGGCGTTCTCGCCGGCATTGCCGCCGAAGGTCACCGCCTCCTCTTCCCAGATCCGGTCCAGCGCCTCGAGATCGCTCGGATCGTCTTCCGGCGTCTGGAGCAGTTCACGCACCAGCTTCTCGTCCGGCTTTCCCAGCGCCAGTGCCTCGAGCACCCCGAAGGCATTGACATAGACCGATTTGCGCTTCTTCAGCCGCTCCTTCAGCGCCGTTACGATATGGGCGGTCTGGCCCAGCAGTTCTCCTGCCTCGTCCGCCGGTTTCATCGACAGATATTCCAGGAACAGCGGCAGGTAATCCGGCAGTTCCTTGACGTCGACCGCAAAGCCGTCCGCTTCGTACATCGCCATCAGGTCGACCATCGCCTGTCCGCGGTCGCGGCTTTCGCCGTGCACGTGCTCGAACAGGTGCAGCGACAGCGAGCGAGTGCGGTCGAACAGCATCACGTAGCGCTCCTGCGCGTCGTAAAGATCAAGCGATGCGATATCGTCGACCAGACGGTCGAGCAGCAACCGTTCGCGTTCCCCGAGCGCCGCTTCTTCGGCAAGCACCGCTTTCAGATCCGGCGCCGCCTCCTGCAGTTCCGCCGTCGGGTAGGTCAGCAGCAGTGAAAGGGTTTTCAGCGTCCTGTTCATCAGACCTCCTCCTTGAATATATCCGTGGGTGTCTGCACCGTCCGGGTCCGCCGGGCGCCGAAAAGGTCGGTTTCCGACGTGCCGCCGGAGCAGCCATTGCCGAAGGAGAAGCCGCACGAGCCACGCACGTCATAGGCGTCCTCGGTGATCTCGCGGTGCGAGGTCGGTATGACGAAGCGGTCCTCGTAGTTGGCGATCGCCATTACGTGGTACATTTCCTCGATCATTTCGCTGCTCAAGCCGACCTTTTCGGCGACGACCTCGTCGATGACGCCGTCGATGGTCTTGGCCCGCATATAGGCGCGCATGGCGAGCATGCGTTCCAACGCCGAGACGATCGGCTCCTCCTTGCCGGCCGTCAGAAGGTTGGCAAGATAGCGCACCGGGATGCGCAGCGAGCGCACGTCGGGCATGGCGCCGTCGACGCCGATCTTGCCTGCTTCGGCGGCCGATTGCAGCGGCGACAGCGGCGGGATGTACCAGACCATCGGCAGCGTTCGGTATTCCGGATGCAGCGGAAATGCCACTTTCCAATCCATCGCCATCTTGTAGACCGGCGATTTGCGGGCTGCGTCGAGCCAGGCGTCGGGCACGCCGTCCTTTTTCGCCTGGGCGATCACTTCCGGGTCGTTGGGATCGAGGAAGACGCCGAGCTGCTGCTCGTACAGGTCCTTTTCGTCGGCCGTGGATGCTGCCTCGGAGATACGATCGGCATCATAGAGCACAACCCCCAGATAGCGGATGCGCCCGACGCAGGTTTCCGAACAAACGGTCGGCTGGCCGGCCTCGATGCGCGGGTAGCAGAACACGCATTTTTCCGATTTGCCGGACGACCAGTTGTAGTAGATCTTCTTGTACGGGCAGCCCGAGACGCACATGCGCCAGCCGCGGCACTTTTCCTGGTCGATCAGCACGATGCCGTCGTCCTCGCGCTTGTAGATGGCGGCGGACGGACAGGCGGCGACGCAGGTCGGGTTGAGGCAGTGCTCGCACAGCCGCGGCAGATACATCATGAAGGTGTTTTCGAACTCGCCGTAGATTTCCTTTTCGACGCCTTCGAAATTGGTGTCGACCGAGCGCTTGGAGAATTCTCCGCCGAGGATCTCCTCCCAGTTCGGTCCCCACTGCACCTTGTCGATGCGCTCTCCGCTGATCAGCGATCGCGGCCTTGCGGTCGGCGTCGCCTGGCTTTCGCCGGCGGTCTGCAGATGGCCGTAGTCGAAATCGAACGGCTCGTAATAGTCGTCGATCTCGGGCAGATCAGGATTGGCGAAGATTTTTGCCAGAATCCGCCATTTGGCGCCCATCTTGGGTTCGATCCGGCCGTTCGCCTTGCGCACCCAGCCGCCGTTCCACTTCTTCTGGTTCTCCCACTCCTTGGGATAGCCGATGCCCGGCTTGGTCTCGACATTGTTGAACCAGGCGTATTCGACGCCTTCGCGGTTGGTCCACACATTCTTGCAGGTGACCGAGCAGGTGTGGCAGCCGATGCACTTGTCGAGGTTGAGCACCATGCCGATTTGAGCGCGGATCTTCATTCTGCCGCCTCCTTGCTGATGGTTTCCCGGTACGGCCCTTCCATCCAGTCGACGTCGTCGAGCTTGTGCACCACGACGAATTCATCGCGATTGGAGCCGACGGTGCCGTAGTAGTTGAAGCCGTAGGACTGTTGGGCGTAGCCGCCGATCATGTGGGTCGGCTTGGTGACCGCCCTGGTGACCGAGTTGTGGATGCCGCCGCGCTGGCCGGTGATCTTCGATCCCGGCGTGTTCACGATCTTCTCCTGTGCGTGGTACATGAAGATCGTGCCGTCCTTCATGCGCTGCGAGACCACCGCGCGGGCGACGATCGCGCCGTTGATGTTGAAGACCTCGACCCAGTCATTGTCGACAATGCCGGCCTTGGCCGCATCGGTCTCGGAGAGCCAGACCACAGGACCGCCCCTGTTGAGGGTGAGCATCAACAGATTGTCGGAATAGGTTGAATGGATTCCCCATTTCTGGTGCGGGGTGATGAAGTTCAGCACCACCTGCGGCCGGCCATTCGATTTCGCCTCGATGGCCGGATTGATCGTCTTTGTGTCGATCGGCGGCCGGTAGACGCAGAACGCCTCGCCGAAGGCCCGCATCCACAGATGGTCCTGATAGAGCTGCTGACGCCCGGTGATCGTCCGCCAGGGGATCAATTCGTGGACGTTGGTGTAGCCGGCGTTGTAGCAGACCTTTTCCGATTCCAGCCCCGACCAGGTCGGCGACGAGATGATCTTGCGCGGCTGCGCCACCACATCGCGGAAGCGGATCTTCTCGTCCTCCTTGGGCAGTGCCAGATGACCGTGGTCGCGGCCGGTGTTCTGCGACAGTGCCTCCCAGGCCTTGACCGCCACCTCGCCATTGGTTTCCGGCGCCAGTGACAGGATCACCTCGGTGGCGTCGATGTCGGTGTCGATCCGCGGCCGGCCCTGGGTGGGGCCCTCCTCGGTCACGACACCGTTCAGCCGGCCGAGCAGTTCGACCTCGTGCTCCGTGTTCCAGGTGATGCCCTTGCCGCCATTGCCGAGCTTGTCCATCAGCGGCCCGAGAGCGGTGAAGCGCTTGTAGAGGTTGGGATAATCCCTCTCGACCACCGCCACGGTGGGCATAGTCTTGCCGGGCATCGGCTCGACCTCGCCCTTCTTCCAGTCCTTGACGTCGAACGGTTGGGCCATCTCCGCCGGGGTGTCGTGCAGGATCGGTACCAGTACAACATCCTTTTCGACCCCGAGTATCTCGGGGGCGACTTCCGAGAACTTCTCGGCAATGCCCTTGAAGATGTCCCAGTCGCTTCGCGCATCCCAGGCCGGATCGGCGGCGCTGGTCAGCGGGTGAATGAAGGGGTGCATGTCCGACGTGTTGAGGTCGTTCTTCTCGTACCAGGTGGCCGTCGGCAGAACGATGTCGGAATAGACGCAGGTGGTCGACATGCGGAAGTCGAGCGTAACCAGCAGGTCGAGCTTGCCCTCCGGCGCCTCGTCGTGCCACACGACGTCGGTGCCGCGCTGCCGGCCCTCTTCGCCGAGATCCTTGCCCAGCACCCCGTGGCTGGTGCCCAGCAGGTGCTTGAGGAAATATTCGTGGCCCTTGCCGGACGAACCGAGCAGGTTGGAGCGCCAGACGAACAGGTTGCGCGGCCAGTTTGCCTCATTGTCCGGGTCCTCGCAGGACATCTGCAGGTCGCCCGACTTCAGCCCGGCCGCGACGAAGTCCTTCGCCTCCTCGCCGGATTCGGCAGCCGCTTTGGCGACCTCCAGCGGATTGGTGCGCAATTGCGGTGCAGATGGCAGCCAGCCCATGCGCTCGGCGCGGATGTTGTAGTCGATCAACGACCCGTCCCACGGTCCTTCCGGCGCCGTCGGCGACAGGATCTCGTCGATCTCCAGCGTCTCGTAGCGCCACTGGTCGGTGTGGGCATAGAAGAACGACGTGGAGTTCATGTGCCGTGGCGGACGTCCCCAGTCGAGACCGAAGGCCAGCGGCAGCCAGCCGGTCTGTGGCCGCAGTTTCTCCTGCCCCACATAGTGGCTCCAGCCGCCGCCGGACTGGCCGACGCAGCCGCACATAACCAGGAGATTGATGATCCCCCGGTAGTTCATGTCCATGTGGTACCAGTGGTTGAGGCCGGCGCCGAGGATGACCATGGAACGGCCTTTGGTCTTTTCGGCATTGGTGGCGAATTCACGCGCGACCGTGATGATCTGATCGCGCGGCACCCCGGTGATTTGTTCGGCCCAGGCCGGCGTATATGGCAGATCGTCGTCGAACGACTTGGCGCAGGATCCGTCGCCCAATCCGCGATCGAGGCCGTAATTGGCGACGAACAGGTCGAACACCGTTGCTACCAGAGCCTCGCCGTCGGCCAGCGCTACCTTTTTTGCCGGTACGGACCGTACCAGCACGCTGTCGTGGTCGGTGCCCTCGAAATGGTCGTGCTCGCGATTGCCGAAATAGGGGAACGCCACGGGCGCGACTTCGTCGTGATCGCTATCGAGGATGAGGCTCATATCGAGCTCGGTATCCCTGCCCTTGCCGTCCCTGGCTTCCAGATTCCACTTGCCCTTTTCGCCCCAGCGGAAGCCGATCGAGCCGTTCGGGGCGACGATCTCGCTGGTTTTGCCGTCGAACGCGACGGTCTTCCAGTCCGGGTTGTTTTCTTCGCCCAGCCCGTCCTTGAAGTCAGAGGCGCGCAGCAGCCGGTCCGGCACATAGTGGCCGTTCTTCTTCACCAAGCGCACCAGCATCGGCATGTCGGTATAGCGGCGGCAGTAATCCTCGAAATAGTCTGCCTGCCGGTCGAGGTGATACTCGCGCAGGATGACGTGACCGAGCGCCATGGCCAGTGCCGCATCGGTGCCCTGCTTCGGGTGCAGCCACATGTCGGAGAATTTCGCGGCTTCCGAATAGTCGGGCGAGACGACGACCGATTTGGCGCCCTTGTAGCGGACCTCCGTATAGAAATGGGCGTCAGGCGTGCGCGTCTGCGGAACGTTTGATCCCCACAGCATGAGGAAGCCGGAATTGTACCAGTCGGCCGATTCGGGCACGTCGGTCTGTTCGCCCCACGTCATCGGCGAGGACGGCGGCAGGTCGCAATACCAGTCGTAGAACGACATGCAGACACCGCCGAGCAGCGACAGGTAGCGCGAACCCGCCGCATAGGAGACCATTGACATTGCCGGGATGGGCGAGAAACCGATCACCCGGTCCGGCCCCCATTTGCGTGCCGTATAGGCGTTGGCCGCGGCGATGATCTCATTGACCTCGTCCCACTCGGCCCGCACGAAGCCGCCGAGACCACGAACCTTGATGTATTCGGCCCGCTTGGCCGGGTCGTCCTGGATCGCCGCCCAGGCCCCGATCGGGGTCTTCAGCACCCTTTCCTTGCGCCACAGCTTCAGCAGGCGCGAACGGATCAGCGGATATTTCACCCGGTTGGCCGAATACATGTACCAGCTGTAGCTGGCGCCGCGCGAACAGCCGCGCGGCTCGTGGTTCGGCAGGTCCGGCCGGGTGCGCGGATAGTCGGTCTGCTGGGTTTCCCAGGTGACGATCCCGCCCTTGACGTAGATCTTCCAGGAGCACGACCCGGTGCAGTTGGCGCCGTGGGTGGAGCGCACGATCTTGTCGTGCTGCCAGCGTTTGCGATAGGCGTCTTCCCAGTCGCGGTTTTCGCTGGTCGTGACCCCGTGGCCTTCCGAAAAGGTCCCGGTATTGGTCCGTGCCAGGAAATTCAGGCGGTCGAGGAGATGTGACATCGATCGATCCTTTCTGGGCCGGGTTCAGCAGGGAACCGGCGCGTTTTTGCGCGTGTAGAAGAGCCAGGTCATCACCACGCAGACGGCGTAGAAGATGCCGAACGTCCACAGGGCGGCGTCCGGACCGCCGGTGATGCTGATCGACGTGCCGTAGGCTTTCGGGATGAAGAAGGCGCCGTAGGCCGCGATCGCCGAGGTGAAGGCGATGATGGCGGCACTTTCGCGCTCCGATTCCTTCAGTGTCTCGCCTTCGTCGAGCTGCGGCATCAGGCGCGGCACTTCCTGGCGCATGATTGTCGGGATCATCTGGAAGGTCGACGCATTGCCGACGCCGGTGAGGAAGAAAAGCGCCATGAAGCAGGAAAAGAAGCCCCAGAACGCGCCCGGCTGGTCCTTGATGCCGAGGAAGAACAGCACCCCTCCGACGGCCACGATCATGAACAGGAACGTCCAGAAGGTGACCCGGCCGCCGCCATAGCGGTCCGATACCCACCCTGTAGCCGCCCGGCTCAGCGCTCCGACGAGCGGCCCGAGAAAGGCGTAGGACAGCGCGTTGACCTCAGGAAACTGGGTCTTCATCAGCAGCGGAAACCCGGCCGAATAGCCGATGAAGCTGCCGAAGGTGCCGGTGTAGAGCACGCACATGATCCAGTTGTGCTTGCGCTTGAAGATGACGGACTGCTCGGCGAAGGAGGCCCGGGCCGAGGCGATGTCGTTCATGCCGAACCAGGCGGCGATGGTGGCGATCACCAGGAACGGCACCCAGACGAAACCGGCATTCTGCAGCCACAGGGTCTCGCCGTCGCTCAGCGCCTGCGGTTCCCCGCCGACGGCGCCGAAAACGCTCATTGTGATGACCAGCGGCACCACGAACTGCATGACGGAGACCCCGAGATTGCCGAGGCCGGCGTTCAGCGCCAGGGCGTTGCCCTTCTCCTTCTTGGGGAAGAAGTAGGCGATGTTGGCCATCGACGAGGCAAAGTTGCCGCCGCCGAAGCCGCACAGAAGCGCCAGGACAAGAAATACGACGTACGGTGTCTGCGGGTCCTGCACCGAATAGCCGATGCCGATGGCCGGGATCAGCAGCGACGCGGTCGACAGGGTCGTCCACAACCGTCCGCCGAAAATCGGTACCATGAAGGAATAGAAGATCCTCAGCGTCGCGCCGGACAGGCCGGGCAGCGCCGCCAGCCAGAACAATTCGCCCGTCGTGTAGTTGAAGCCGATGGCCGGCAGCTTGGCGACCACGACGCTCCACACCATCCAGACCGAGAAGGCCAGCAACAGGGCGGGGATCGAGATCCACAAATTGCGGTTGGCGATGGAACGCCCCGTCTGGTCCCAGAACGCCGGGTCGTCGGGTCGCCATTCCGTTAGCACATGGCCTTTGACGGGTTGCGCGGTGCTTGTCTGTGCCATTGAGAGCACTCCTGATTGTCGTCGGGGACGGAGGGCGCGAGAAGCGCCCTCTTGGGATTTCATTGAGCGGGGCTGGCGCGGTTCGGCGTCACAGCCGTGTCCGCTTCAGCCTGCGGCTTGGGCAAGGGCTGGTCCGGCACGTCGGAGAGATACGTCTCTTCGCCCAGCTCCGGGTGGCGACGCATTTCCATCCGCCGGATGGCGACATGCATCCACACCGTCGACACCGCGACGAGCACGAACATCAGCATGTAAGGGGCGGTCCACACGCCGGTGAAATCGAGCAGGATGCCGAAGGCGATTGGCAGGACAAAGCCGCCGAGGCCGCCGATCATGCCGACCAGGCCGCCGACCGAACCGACGTGGTGCGGGTAGTAGACCGGGATATGCTTGTAGACGGCCGCCTTGCCCAGGCTCATGACGAAGCCGAGAATGATTGTGAGGAAGACGAAGAAGCCGATGCCGATGCCGAAATCGAAGGTGATCGCCCCCTCGATGCCTTGCACCGTGTAACTGGTGTCCGGATAGCTCATGACGAACAGGCAGGCGAGCGAAACGATGAAGGTAAGGTACATCACGAAGCGCGCGCCCCACTTGTCCGACATCCAGCCGCCCAGTGCCCGGAAGACAGAGCCCGGCAGCGAGTAGAGCCCGGCGAACACGCCGGCGGTCGTCAGTTCCAGGCCGTAGGCGCCGACATAGTAGCGTGGCAGGAACGAGGCCAGCGCGACGAAAGCGCCGAAGACGAAGAAATAATAGGTTGCGAAACGCCAGACCTGGATGTTCTTCAGCGGTGCCAGCTGCTCGGCCGCCGAGACCGCTTTTGCGCCGGTACGCTTGCGGTCGGCCTGAGCCGGATCGTCCTTGGACAGCAGGTAGAAGAGCACTGCGGTGATCGCGAGCACTATGGCATAGACGCGCGCCGTGCCTTCCCAGCCCAGTGCGACGACCAGGAAAGGTGCGGCGAAGTTAGTGACCGCCGCGCCGACATTGCCGGCGCCGAAAATACCAAGCGCCGTCCCCTGATGAGCCTTGTCGAACCATTGCGAGACATAGGCGACGCCGACGATGAACGAACCGCCGGCAAGGCCGAGGCCCAGGGCCGCCACGAGGAAGATCTCGTATGTTCGCACCGACGTGAGCAACCAGACGCAAACGGCGGTAATGATCATCTGCAACGGAAACATGATCCGACCGCCATACTGTTCGGTCCAGACGCCGAGAAAGATGCGACTGACGGAACCGGTCAGGATAGGCGTGGCGACAAGCAGGCCGAATTGCGTGTCCGACAGGCCGAGCTCGCCTTTGATCTTCACACCGATGATGGAAAAGATCGTCCAGACCGCGAAACAGACAGTGAAAGCGAAAGTGCTCAGTCCGAGCGCCCGGTATTGGTCCGACCGGGTAACGCCTTCCAGGGAATGCATGGCTTTGACCCCCATTTCATGAGCGGCACTATCCGCTCCTTGCTAATGACAAGGTGAAATTCCGCGCGCTCGGTCGAAAACGGCTTGATCCAGATCAAGCTTTTTTCAACGGTTTGAGAAACAAGAGGTCCGGTGAAACTCAGCAAGGGTATGTTGCGACGCCATCAACACGGACAATTGAAAGCTTCTAAATCCAATGCTAATTACGTCAAACAACCTCTTGACAAATATCAAGGCAAGCTGACGTGCGTTCTTCTGATCTGCCCCAGGTTCGATCTCTGGCATTGTTTGAGAGCATGGCCGACTCGAACTTCGAGGCTCTGATGCAGGCGGCCTATCTGCAAGTCTTTCCAGCTCAGTTGGAACTCATCACCGAAGGAGACCCTGCGGATTTTCTCTATGTGGTGATCGAGGGGTGCGTGGAACTCTTTGCCCGTTCCAACGGGCGCGAGTCGACGATGGGGATGGTGCGCCCCGTCGGGTCCTTCATTCTTGCTGCTGTCCTCAAGGACGCCGTTTACCTTATGTCGGCTCGTACCTTAAGGCGCTCAAAGGTCCTGATGGTGCCGTCCGGAAACATTCGGGATATCTTCCAGAAGGATGAGGCTTTTGCACGCGCTATCGTGGTCGAATTGGCCAGCTGCTACCGGTCCGTCGTCAAGGAACACAAGGACATCAAGCTGCGCACCGCCGTCGAACGTCTCGCAAACCGTCTTCTTCGCTACCACAATGATCAGGGCTCCACGGGCAGTCTGGACCTACCCTACGACAAGCGCACTCTTGCCTCGCTGCTCGGCATGACGCCGGAGAACCTGTCGCGCGCTTTCAACACGCTGAAGCCCTACGGGGTCGCTGTCGACGGGCTAACCATCCGTTTGGATGACGTTGGATCGCTGGAAACGCTCGCCAAGCCGAACACCCTTATCGACGATAGGACGACCTGACGGATTACGCACCCCAGGTCTTCTCCAGCACGCGCAGCCAGTTGCCGTGGCACAACTTCGTCATCAGAGCTTCATTGTAACCGTGCACCCGCATTGCCTCGCGCAGTGCCGTCAGACCGGACGCATCAGAGATTTCCTCCGGCACCGTCGCTCCATCGAAGTCGGAGCCGAAACCGACCCGCTCCTCGCCCAGCACCTCGATCAGGTGGTCGATATGGCGCAACATGATGTCCAGCGGGACATCGGAAATCATTTGCCCATCTTCACGCAGGAACGCAGCGGCGAAATTGAGCCCGACCATGCCGTCTGACTCTGCAATGGCAGCGAGCTGTTCGTCGGTCAGGTTGCGCGAATGCGGACACAGGGCGTGGCAGTTGGAATGGGTAGCGACCAGCGGGGAAGTACTGATCCTTGCAACGTCCCAAAAGCCCGCCTCGTTGAGATGCGAGAGGTCGACCATGATGCCGAGATCGTTGCAACGTCTGACCAGTTCGACGCCCTTTTCAGTCAGGCCGGACCCGATGTTTCCGTTGCTCGGAAACCGAAACGGTACACCGTCCCCATAGATTGTCGGGCGGCTCCAGACGGGACCCAGAGAGCGCAGTCCGGCGCGATAGAGCACGTCGAGCGAATGGAAATCCGGATCGATCGCCTCCGCGCCTTCCATGTGCATGATCGCAGCGATATGCCCGTCGCCCAGGCACTGATTGATTTGCGCGGCTGTGACACAGATTGTCAGCCCGCCGATGGATTCGAGTCGGCTGAGAATAGCCGCTTGGTTCAGGGCGATTGGCAGTGCTTCGGCAACATCGATCTGAGCAGGCAGCGGCAGGTCGTAGGCCGGTTGCGCCATGGCATCGAGATCGATGTCCAGCGCATGATCCGATGGTATGTAGATCGCAAAGAAGCCACCGCCGAAACCGCCCGTTCGACATTTCGGCAGATCGATATGACCATCGCGCCCATTGACGAAGGTCTCGGCAGCGTCAACGCCCCCGGCTTCGTAAAGCTTGAGCAACAGGTCGTTGTGACCGTCAAATATCAGCGGCTCGGACGAATCCATCGACAGCTCACCCTCCGGGTTGTTTCGGTTCATCGATTGTGCGGATGCCTTCGTCGGGTTTTATCCAAGCGATGCACGACCGACAACCACTTCGAGTTGTCGATGCTGAACATCGGGTTACGCGACAATTCGGACCAAACCATGTGTCTTGCATCTGATTGGGCACTCGGCGTAAGGCTCTGGACAAAAGGAATATGTTGAATGGCACGTGTTTCGATCGGCGACTACGATCTATCCTATTGCTACAATGGCGTGGGGCCCAGAGACGACGGCCTGTCACTTGTGCTCATTCATGGTGCCGGATGTTCCGGGCATGATTGGCCGACCGCCTGGTGCGGAGGCCAAAGTGAAGCGGCATTGGGCAACCAGCTCAACGCATACCCGATCTATGTTCCCGACCTGCCCGGCCACGGCGAATCGGCCGGTTCAGGCTTCGACACAGTCGATGCATATGCCGAAGACATAAACCGCTTCATCGATGCACTCGAGTTGAAACGCGCACTGCTTGTCGGACACTCCATGGGCGCAGCCGTCGCACTGACCTTGGCGGTTGACCACCACCCGCGCATTGCGGGAATAGCGATGATCGGGGGATCGAGCCAGCTGGTCGTTTCGGACACTCTTCTCGACGGCTTGCAGACCAATTTCGAACCAACGATCGACGGCATAGTCAAATATTCCTGGTTCAAGACCACTGACGCATCTCTGAAGGAAAAGAACCGCCAGAGTTTAATCGATGCCGGACCGGAGGTCGTTTACAATGACTTCCTCGCGTGCAGCCGCTTCGACCTCAGCAAGCGGTTGAACGAGGTCGACGTCCCTGCCCTGGTTATCGCTTCAAATGATGATCGTATGGTGCCCATTGACACCAGCCGAAAGATGGCGGACGCGATCAAAGACGCCAGGTTTGTTGGTCTGGAAAACTGCGGGCACTACCAGCATATGGAACAGACGAGTCAGGTAGCCGACGAGCTGTCGTTTTTTTTGGCGTCAAAACTCGCGGAATGAAGTTCTGTAGCGTTGTCCAGAGGTTTATTCGCCCTCAGCCAGCTCTGCAAGAACTGCGGCTGCCTCGCCGACTCCGCTTTGTTCCGGGCGCCTGTCCAACGCTGCCAAGGCCATGTCAATGCTACCAAGACATCCCAGGATCGTTGGCACGTTGACATGACCCATGTGGCCGATGCGGATGGTTTCCTGGGTTAGGTAGCCAAGACCACCGCCAAGAGTGACACCGCATTGCTGCTTGCAGTAGTCGATGACCCGGGTCGCCAGATCACCGTCGAAACGGAACACCGATACCGAGTTGGAGCGCGCCCGCGGATCGTCGATATTGAAGCGGGCTCCGGAGCTCTCCCAGGCGCAGATCGCTGACCGCGTTGCCTCAGCAATGATGCCGTGGCGGCGGAAAACACGCTCTAGCCCCTCCTCGAAGACCATCGCCAATGCTTCCTGCAGACCGAACAGCAGCTGTTCCGGCGGCGTGCCGCAGTACTTCTGGTAGTGGATCTTGCCGTCGCGGGCAGTCCAGTCCCAGTAGGGCGTGCGCAGTTGCGCGCTCTGATGAACTTCCTTCGCGCGGGCGCTGACCGCGATAAATGCGAGGCCCGCCGGCGCCATTACACCTTTCTGCGAAGCGGCGAGCGCCACATCGACGCCCCAGCCGTCGAAATCGATGGGCATGGTGGCGAGCGACGCCACGGCGTCGATCATCAGCAACGCGCCGTGTCCAGCCGCGTCGATACGGCGGCGCAAGGCACCGATATCGTTGACGACGCCGCTGGCAGTATCGACCTGCACAGCCAAAATCGCCTTGATTTCCTGTCCACCATCACGGCGCAGGCGTTCCTCGACGGCGTCGAGATCGATGGCCGAGTGCCAATCGCATGGCAGCACTTCGACATCGAGACCGAGTGTGGTGCCAAATTCGCCCCAACCGGTGGCGAAGCGTCCCGATTCAAGCACCAGGACCTTGTCGCCCCAGGAAAACAGATTGGTCAATGACGCCTCCCAGGCACCGTGACCGTTGGCGGCGTAGATATAGGTGTCGCATTCCGTGTTGAAGATCCGCTTGAGGCCGCTCTGGCAATCGTCGGTGACGTCGAGCATCGGTCCGGCATAAATGTCCATCGCCGCCCGATGCATGGCGTTGAGCACGCGGTCCGGCAAAATCGAGGGTCCCGGGATCAGGACGAACTCGCGACCATTGGCAAGCGTCATTGTTGTTACTTTCCTGATTGCTTCAAACCCGCCCTGGCGGTCAGGGCTCGCTGGTGTCAGATTGCACCGGGCAACAATATTTCGATCTCCGCCAATGGCAAGCCATCTGGCATCAACGCACCGTGAGCGACTGGCTGCATGGCTGGAACCGGCATCACCTATTCGGATTTCGAATATCCAGGAGAGAGCTTGGCCTGTCTGTTTTGACTTGCTTCGCGCAGCAGAGTCAAAAGCAAAGACTGGCTGGCTGTCGGTTGCCAATCGCTCCTCTGGGTCAGACCGATTGGCCGCGATCCGCCGATGAGGGGAACATCAAGATAACGCAGCAACCCCTGGTTCACTTCCTGCCGGATCTGATGGGCTGATATGACAGTCAGACGGTCGCTGCCGATCAGCAGTCCGCGCGTCAGAGCAAGCGAACTCGATTCCACCAACCGGGTCGGCGGTGCAAAACCGGCGCTTTGAAAGAGGGTCTCGAAATAATGTCTCGTCGGGATGCCCGGTCGAGGCACCACCCACGGGTAGTCGGTCAGGTCCGAAAGGGAGAGGTTTCGCTTATCCAAAAGAGGATGGCCGTTGCGCGCTACGATCGCGAGCTGATCCTCAAACAGCTCGGACTGCACGACATCATCGACCGGAACAGACTCCCTGAGCGCACCGACAAGGATGTCGATCTGCCGTGCCGCAGATCATGAAGCAAACTGTCATATGCGCCGTCTAGGACACGGATTTGCACGTTGGGATACACATCAGCGAACGCGTTGATGGCATTTGGCAGAATCTGGCTGCGGATCAGGGGCAAGGAGCCGACCACAATGCGGGCGGTATTGTTGCCCAACCACGAATTGACCTCGGCCAGACCTTGATCGAGTTCCGAGTATGCCAGTTGAGCCTGGCGCGCCAGAGCGCGGGCTGACGATGTGAGTTCAATTCCCTGTGCGGTTTTATCGAAAAATGTCGATCCGGATAACCGCTCAAGGTCACGGCAAGCCCGATGGATGGTCGGCTGCGACACGCCGATCTTGCGAGCGGCCCAGCTAAAGTTACCGGTTTCGGATACCGCCATGAGGGCTCGCAGTTGGGCGCTGGTCAGCAGCAAATCAAACTGCCGAAACCCTCGGGGTCTGGCTTGGGCTGGGGATCTCGCACCTTTCAGAACAGCGCCCCTGATCCGAGACAGTGCTCTTTTCGCACGGTTTCGAAACAATCTGCCCGGTTCGGTCAGAAACACGCCTCGGGGTTTTCGTTCGAACAACGGCGTTCCCAGAGCCTGCTCCAATTTCGCCATGGCCTGAGTAATCGCCGGCTGCGACAGGAAAACCACCTCCGACGCCGCCGAAATACTGCCGCGATCGGCGATTGCGCAAAAGGCTCGCAGGTGGCGAAGATTGAAATCTGTAGGCTGCAAGTTTGACAACTGGCGATCTCATTGTGAGCTATCACTATAGCTAATTCTTATGGGTCCAGTACAGGTTCGAAATGGCCATGGCGCGCTATCGGGTTTTAGATGACGCTGACCACATTCCTCACACGGGAGAGCTTTGGCATGGCCGATAACAAAACCGCTCTTGTGATCAGCGCCCACGCCGCCGACTTCGTCTGGCGCTGTGGTGGCGCGATCGCTCTTCATCAACAGCTTGGATATGACGTTACAGTAGCCTGTCTGTCTTTTGGCGAGCGCGGCGAAAGCGCCAAGCTCTGGAAACAGGACGGCATGACGATGGATGCCGTCAAATCGGCTCGCCGAAAGGAAGCGGAGGCGGCAGCCACAGCGCTTGGCGTACACGATATTCGGTTCTTCGACCTCGGCGACTATCCGCTGGTTCTCGATCGCGATGCCAAGTACCAACTGGTCGATCTGATCCGTGCAGTGCAGCCCCGCTGGATGATGAGCCATTCCAAATGGGACCCCTACAACACCGATCACATGTACACGACGGACGTCGCTCTCGAGTGCCGCATGATCGCACAGGCCTGGGGCCACAATCCGGGCGAAAAGGTGCTGGGGGCGCCGCAACTCTATCTGTTCGAGCCTCACCAGACGGAACAGATGGGCTGGAAACCGGACGTTTTCCTCGACATCACCGACGTCTGGGACAAGAAACGCGCCGCCATCGAGTGCATGGAAGGCCAGGAGCACCTGTGGAACTACTACACCAATGTCGCAGAAAATCGCGGCAATCATTTTCGCCGCAATTCCGGAGGCATGGCTGGCGGTCGCCCCGCCCGTTACGCGGAAGGCTTCCAGTCGATCTTTCCGCGCACCGTGGATGAACTGACATGAGCGGGGTCGTCGTCCAGAATATCGAACGCGCAGATCCGGCCGTCATCGACGGACTGGCGGAATGCGGCGTCGCAACGGTTCACGAGGCACAGGGCCGCAAGGGCCTGCTGGCGGCGTACATGCGCCCCATCTACCCGGGCGCGCGGATTGCCGCCTCAGCGCTGACAATCTCCGCCCCGCCCTGCGATAACTGGATGCTACACGTGGCGATCGAACAGCTCCAGGAAGGTGACATCCTGGTACTGGCGCCGACATCGCCCTCCGACGCCGGCTATTTCGGTGACCTGCTGGCAACATCCGCAAAGACCCGTGGATGCCGCGGACTGATTATCGATGCCGGTGTGCGCGATGTCCGTGACCTCACCGAAATGCAGTTTCCGGTGTGGTCCAAAGCTGTATGTGCCCAGGGCACCGTCAAAGAAACCCTGGGCTCGGTCAACGTGCCGGTGGTTTGCGCCGGTGCACTGGTCAATCCGGGCGATGTGATGGTCGCTGACGATGATGGTGTCTGTGTCGTGAACCGCCTGGAGGCCGAGGAGGTCCTGGAAAAAGCCAGGGCGCGCGAGGCCAACGAAGCCGACAAGAGGGCCCGGTTTGAAGCGGGGGAACTGGGGCTCGACATTTACGGCATGCGGGAAAGGCTTGCCGCCAAGGGGCTAAAATATGTCTGACGGTACGCGGGTCATGTGGATGCGCGGCGGAACGTCCAAGGGCGGTTACTTCCTCGCCTCCGATCTCCCCGACGATCCTGCCAAGCGCGACGCGCTCCTGCTGCGCATCATGGGATCGCCCGATTTCCGACAGATCGACGGCATGGGCGGCGCCGACCCGCTGACGTCGAAGGTCGCGGTCATACAAGCTTCAGAGCGTCCCGGGGTCGACGTGGACTACCTGTTTCTTCAGGTCTTCGTCGACCGGCCTGTCGTGACGGACGCGCAAAATTGCGGCAACATCCTTGCCGGGGTCGGTCCCTTCGCGATCGAGCGGGGTCTGGTGAACGCACAATCGCCCGAGACACCGGTGACCATCTTCATGGAAAATACCGGGCAGACCGCAGTCGCTCGAATACAGACACCGAAAGGACGCATTGCCTATGACGGAACGGCGCGCATTGATGGCGTCCCCGGCACGGCGGCACCCGTTCCCATTGAATTCAGGGACACAGCCGGATCTTCCTGCGGCGCTCTGTTGCCGACCGGCCATGCGGTCGACCGCATGGAGGGCGTTGAAGTCACCATGATCGACAACGGCATGCCCTGTGTCGTTCTGCGTGCTGCCGACATGGGCATCAGAGGAACCGAAACGCCGGAAGAACTGGAGGCAAACACCGCCCTTCGTGAACGGCTCGAAACCGTTCGACTGGCTGCCGGTCCGCTGATGAATCTGGGCAACGTTTCGGAGAAATCGGTTCCCAAATTGACGATGGTGTCGGCGGCCCGAAACGGTGGAGCAATCTCCACCCGAACCTTCATTCCACACCGGTGCCACAAGACCATCGGCGTACTCGGCGCAGTCAGCGTGGCCACAGCTTGCCTGATCGAAGGCTCGCCTGCGTACGACCTTACCGAACGCGGTAGCGGGTCCGAACGTCGACTTTCGATCGAACATCCCACCGGTGAAATGACGGTGATCGCCAATCTGGACGATGGCGGCACCGTCACCGGCGCCGCTATTTTGCGCACGGCGCGCAAACTAATGGACGGCCTGGTATATTGAGACCACCAAAATCTGCCGACCGGAGAAGCACAGGATGATCGAAGCGCGCCATGACGTCGCCCATCTCGGACATGTCGAAATCTACACCGATCGCTTCGAGGAGAGCCTCGATTTTTTCACCCGCGTTTACGGCCTGACGGAAAGCGGACGCGAAGGTGACAGCGTCTATCTGAGGGCCTGGGACGACTACGAGTTTCACACGTTGAAGCTGACCCGTCACCATACGACGGGTGTTGGTCATATCGGTTACCGGACGTCGTCACCCGAGGCCCTCGAACGACGGGTGCGCGCCATCGAAGAAGCCGGCTATGGAATCGGCTGGGCCGACGGCGACATTGGACACGGCAGGGCCTACCGTTTCGAAGACCCCTATGGTCATGTATTCGAACTCTACTGGGACACGGTCAAATACAGCGCACCCGAAAGCGAGCGGCCGGCCCTGAAAAACCTGGCGCAGCGTTATCATGGCCGCGGCTGCTGCCCGCGCCGGCTCGACCACGTCAATCTGCTGGCGGAAGATGTCACCCGTTTCCGCGATTTCATGGTCACTTGCCTCGGGTCCCGCGTCACCGAAATGATCCAGCTCGACAATGGGCGGCTCGGCGGTTGCTGGTTCACCGTCAACAACAAATCCTATGATCTGGCCTGCACAGAAGAGCATGGCGGTGGCAAAGGCCGATTTCACCACGTCACCTACGCGACGGACCAGCGTGAGGACATCCTGCGTGCCGCCGACATCTTTCTGGAAAACGGCGTTCATATCGAAACCGGGCCACACAAGCATGCCATCCAGGGCACTTTCTTTCTCTATGTCTACGAGCCGGCCGGCAACCGGGTCGAGCTTGCAAATGCCGGTGCGCGACTTATTCTTCAGCCGGACTGGGAACCCATCGTCTGGACCGAAACCGAGAGAAAAAAGGGACAGGCCTGGGGTCTCAAGACCATCGAGAGTTTCCACACACACGGCACGCCGCCGGTTTCCGGAAAATAGCGGTCCCGGCAATCAATCAACGGAACGATCCGCGCGTCGATATATGGTCATGACCGCACCATTCGCGCACGGCTCGGCCTTAACGAGTGCCAATCTACAAGACCTGGCCCCACGTTCAAACAAGCGCCTGCCGCCTCCGGCGACAACCGGAAATGTCCAGATGCGGAACTCATCGATAAGGTCCTCGTCCATCAGGGTCTGGATAAGCGCCCCGCTGCCATGAACCTGGATCAGCGGGCCATCCTGCTCCTTGAGATTTGCAACACCGGCGGCGATATCGCCGGCAATTGCGATCGCGTTTTGCCAATTGAAGGATGTGAGCGTGTTCGTGGCGACGTATTTTGTTGCCTCGTTCATCATGCGGCTCTCGGGATCATCGCTGCTAGAAGTGGGAAAGTGCGCGGCAAAGATCTCGTAAGTTCTGCGACCAAACAGCATGTCATAGGGGACGGACATGGCCTCACGACGCACTTGCTCCATGACCTCACCCCAGTAATCAGCGGCCCAGCCGCCTCCCGCAAAACCGTCGGACGGATCCTCATCTGGTGAACTCGGGCTCTGCATCACGCCATCAAGCGTGACGAAGGTGATAATGGCGAGTTCCCTCATGATGAAACACCCCCGCTCGTCTGAGCCGGCTCGATCAGAAAGCGACAAAGGCTGTCGAGTGATCCCTCCCAACCGTCTTCATGGATGCTGCATGCGGTGTCGGACGGCAGTTTCTCGTGCCGAATGACAACCTCCGTTGCGTCACCGCAGTCGTGGAAACGGAAAAGCACACGCATATCCAGACCCTGGAGCGGATCGGGAGCTTCCCACAACCACGATACGACGATTTCCTCAGGAGCTGATATGCGCTCATAGGCACCACCGACCACGGGACGACGACCGTCGGGCATGATGTAGCGAAATCGGAAAATACCGTTTTCCTCGAAGTTGAAATCGAGAATATCGAGGTCAATGTCCAGGCTCGGCGTGAACCACTGAGCAAGCAGCTCGGCGCGACTGAAAACTTCGAAGATCCGGCGCCTCGGCGCCGGGATCAGCCGACGGACAATGAGTGGAACTCCACCCTCGGTCATTTGCCCTCCTCCGGCAATGTCTGGACGAAATCATGCAGACGCTGCAATGTGCCTTGCCAGAACTTCTCATGTCGGACGATCCAGTCTTCTGCCTCCTTCATTGGCCCCAAATCCAACTGGAACCGGTGGGTTCGCCCTTCTATTTCTCGACGGATCAGTCCGGCCCGCTCCAACACCTTCAGGTGCTTTGAGATGGTCGGTTGGGCAACATCGAAAGGGGTGCGCAACTCGTTTGCCGACAGTGTGCCGCGAGTGGCCAGCATGGACAGAATTTCGCGTCTTGTACCGTCACCCAAAGCGTGAAAGGTCCGGTCCAGGGGTTGTTGATAATGTATAGCCATATGGCTATATTAATAGCTGCCCAGGTAGAGTCAACGGCGCCCGATCACTTTTGGTGCGCGCCCAATTGTGATGGGCTTGTGAGCCTCCTGCGATTTTCTTCACGACGAACCGCATTCCGGTTTAAAAGATCGGTGCAACAGCCGATCCGCTGTGGCGACCAAGTGAAGGAGATAGGATGTCTGAAGCCCTCGTGGACCGGGACGCGTTGGAACTGCGCGCTGCACTTGATGAGCGACGCATTTCAGCGGTCGACCTCGTCAATGCGTATCTCGATCGCATCGATGCCTGCAATGACGCTGTCAACGCGATCGTCTCGCTGCGCCCGAGAGACGAAATTATCGCCGAAGCGGCACGGATGGACGAGGAACCCGCGACGGGCCCGCTGCATGGGCTGCCAATCGCCATCAAGGACCTCGTCAACACCAAAGGTCTTCGCAGTACCCAGGGATCGCCGATTTTTGCCGAGCATATTCCCGACGAAGATGCCCTTCTGGCGGCCCGCATCCGCGCTGCCGGTGCCCTGATCATCGGCAAGACCAATACGCCAGAGTTCGGCCTCGGATCGCACAGCTATAACCCGGTCCATGGTGTTACCCGCAATCCCTACGACCTCAGGCGCTCAGCCGGCGGTTCGAGCGGTGGCGCTGCTGCGGCACTGGCCGCCCGCATGGTGCCGATCGCAGATGGTTCGGACATGATGGGATCGCTGCGTAACCCGGCCGGCTGGAACAATGTCTACGGTCTGCGGCCCAGTTTCGGCCTGGTGCCGGACGAACCGATCGGCGACAATTTCTTGCACCAGTTGGCCGTTCTGGGCCCGATGGCCAGATCACCCGCTGACCTGGGGTTTCTTCTTGAAGTGATCGGTCGTCCCGACCATCGCCACCCCCATGCCCGTCCGGCCTTCGACGGCCTGCGGGACGTTTCTCCGATGCGGATCGGATGGATCGGTGATTGGGGCGGATACTATCCGACGGAGCCGGGCATTCTCCCGTTATGTGAGGCAGCTCTTGGCGTGTTCGTTGACCTTGGCCATGCCGTCGAATCCCTGATTCCGAACTATCCGCCCGAGCGCATTTGGGATAGCTGGATAAAACTTCGCAGTTGGCAAACGGCCATGCGCCTGAGGCCACACTACGACGATCCGCAAACGCGCGATTTGCTCAAACCGGAAGCGATCTGGGAAATCGAAAACGGATTGGCGCTGACGGCCGCCGAAATCCACGATGCCAGCATTGCCCGCTCGGACTGGTTCACCGCAGTCGCTGATATGGCGGAGGTGGATATTCTCGCCCTGCCCTCGGCCCAGATATTTCCCTTTGAACCGGAGCTGGACTGGCCCAAGCACATCGCCGACCGATCGATGGACACCTACCATCGTTGGATGGAGATCGTCTTGCCGGCTTCCCTGATCGGGCTGCCGGCGCTGTGCGTGCCGGCCGGATTTGGCGATCAGGGTCTGCCTATGGGACTGCAGTTGATTGCGCGGCGTGGCGAGGACGGCCTGCTGCTGGGTCTCGGCCAGAGCTATCACGAACGCACCATGTGGCCGCAGAAAAGACCACCGGAAATTCCGCCCCGAAGCAGCTGATCAGAACCCGCTGGTGGTCACTCGGTTTTGGCACGCACAGCGTCAGTCCAAATCACGATGACCAATGCAATCAAGGAGAACAGGGCAAAGCCGGCGACCAACGGAATTACGCTTGCGTCGTAGAGCGCTCCGATGACTGCACCGAAAACCAGGGAAATACCGGTGGTGACGGATCCGATAACGGCCGCCGCCGTCCCTGCGATATGCCCCATCGGTTCCATGGCCAGCGCATTCAGATTGCCGAACAGGATGCCCATGGCAAAGAAGCTGAGTATGAAACAGGCCATGAAACTCCAAAGAGGCGGCACACCGGACAGAGCCCAGGCATAAACCGTGTAGGCGGTGCACAAGATCGTTACACCGATCAGTGCCCATTTGCACAGAGCCCGCATCCCGTAATGCATGACCAGGCGGGAATTCGCCAGTGATGCAACCCCGATGGCCAGCGCGAGGATGGCGAAGTAGAGAGAAAACAGGTCACCGGCCCCGTACAATTCCTGAAAAATCTGCTGGGATGAGATCAGGTAGCCAATGAACGGCGCGAATACGGCCCCAGTTGCAAGCATGTAGCCGAGCGCTCTGCTGTTTTGAAAAACTTCCTTTGCGCTCGCATAGATATTCGAGGGCGAGAACGCTTTCCGGTCGTTCGGTGCCAGCGTCTCGGGCTGCCGCAGGTAAAGCCAGATAAAACCGAGGACCGCAATCGCGAAAAACACCACGAAAATCGAGCGCCAACCCGAGACAACCATAAGCCCCTGCCCGACCGCAGGTGCGACTGCGGGCACGATGATGAACACCGCCATGACCGCGGACATGATGCGGGCCATCGCCCGGCCCTCATGCCTGTCGCGCACCATGGCCAGAACGACGATCCGAGGACCGGCTGACCCAAGTCCCTGAAGAAACCGACCGATCAACATGAGGTCGAAATCATGGGCGATCACCGACAGCAGGCTTCCGGCGAGGAAGACACCCAGGCCGGCATAAATCGCCGGCTTTCTACCGGTACTATCGGAGAGCGGTCCGTAAAAAATCTGGCCTATTGCCAGCCCGAGGAAAAACACCGTTATGACCAGCTGACGGTCGTTTTCCTCGGTCACACCGAGATCGGAGCCGATGATCGGCAATGCCGGCAACATGGCATCCGTTGCAAGCGCGACAAGCGATATCAGGAGAGCGATCAACAAAACGAATTCGCCGTCGCCCGGTGCGCGCGTTTGCATGTGGTGTTTCGTCCTTGAAGCCGGCCATCGGCAGTTGTTCGGCCATCCGGCCGCAACCGTCATAGCAACGGTTAAAGTCTTGGCATAGGCCTTTCGAGCTGGCGTTCGCTACAGCCGCATCAAAGTGGCGTTTTCGCCTTCGGTCAGGCGATCGACCGACTGCATGAAATGCTCGTAATCCTGCGGCCCGAGCTTGTCTGAAAAATGCGAGTTCAACTCCCGTACCAGCAAATGACAGGCTTCCATGATGCGCCGCCCCTCCCTGGTCAGGCGCACCTCGGTCATCCGGCCATCCGATCCGGTGCCCTTGCGTTCAAGCAGGCCGCGCGTCTCCATGGTCTTCAGAAGGCGGGAAATCGCAGGCCGGGCAATGCCGATGTAGCTCGCAAGCCCGGATGGCGTGGTAACACCTTCCATGCCGACGCCTCGAAGGACGCACCACATCAGCCGCGTGATCCCGTGCTCGTCGATCTGCTTTTCGAGTCGTGCCTCCATCAGCCGGGCCAGTCGCGTAACCTTGTAACCGATACGGTTGTGCAGCGTGAAATCTTGCAATGCTTCTCCCCACGAACGCAGTCAAATGCCCAGTTGACAGTTTTGCCGCCAATGCCGATTATCTCATTAACATAGATAATTATCATTGTTAACTACATGCCATCTGGTCTGGGAGGAACCAAAATGAATTCCATTCAATCTCTGAAGAGCGCGCTGATCGCTGTTGCTGCCGTCACCGCTTCCGCTGTGCTGCCCGTCGCCAATGCGTCAGCCGACGAGCTCAAGGCGGCGCACTTCATGCCACCGATGCATCCCATGGACCGCGGGGTCATGACGCCGCTGTCGGAAGAGCTGGCCAAGGCGACCGACGGCGAGTTGACCATTCGCATCTATCCGGCCGGCGAGCTCGGAAAGGGTCCGGTCCAACAGTACAAACGCGTCGTTACCGGTGTCGCTGATATTGCGTTCGGCATCCCGGCCTATACGCCTACCCAGTTCGGCAAGACCGTCATGGTTCACATGCCTGGCCTGTTCAACAGCGGTGAGGAAGCGACCAACGCCTTGTGGGACAACCTCGGCGCGATCGAAGACGAGTACGCCGAAACCAAGCTTCTCGGCCTTTGGGCCAACAATCCGTCCGTTCTGATTACCCGCGAAAAGCCGGTCCGCACCCTCGCGGACATCGAAGGCATGAAGGTGCGCACTCCGAATCCGGTCATGGCGGAAGTGGTCAAGGCCTGGGGCGGTATTCCGGTCTCCATGCCGACGCCTGACATCTACAATGCCATGAACACCGGCGTCATCGATGCAGTGATGATCGGACCATCCGGCATTCGCTCCTACAAGCTCAATGAAATCGGCAAGCACGCCACCATCAACATTCCGTCGGCCGTCGACAGCTTCTACCTGCTCATGAACAAGCAGAGCTGGGACGGCCTCAGCGATGAGCACAAGGCCAAGCTGAACGAACTGACCGGGCGGGATCTGAGCCTTCGTGGCGCAAAAGCCTTCTACAAGGCCGGTCAGGCAGGCATTCAACTCGCCCGTGACAGTGACGTTGAGATCATCGAAATCGACGCCGCTGCAGATGCCGAGTTCCGCGCTGCAATGGCCGGCGCCCTGGAGGCGCTGATGGACAAGACGTCAGAGGAAACTGGCGCGGACGCCCGTAAGATCATTGCCGGGTTCTCCGGGCAATAAGAGTGTCAAACGAGGACCAGGAGATTGACAGCCGTCCGGCAATCCCGGACGGCTGGCGGCGGTGGGTTCAGGCGCCTTTGATCGCCTGCGGTGGAATTACCATCTTCGCAATGATGTTTCTGTCGGTTGGCGACGCTCTGCTGCGATCGCTGTTCGATGCGCCGATTTTCGGCGCCAATGACTACACCCAGATCATTTTGTCGATTGCCGTATCCATCAGCCTGCCGCTCTGCGTGCTCGCCGGACGGGTGATCGCCATCGACACGCTGGTTGCGATGTTTCCGGACCGATTGCGCCGGCCCATCGACCTACTCGTCTCGATCGCCGGCGCCGTGATGATGGGCTATCTCGCGTGGCGAGCGTTCCTGAACGCCCGGGAAGCGGCACGGTTTGCAGAAACCACTCTTCTGCTGCAACTGCCCCTCGACACATCCTACTATGCCATAGCCGCCGGTGGCGCGCTTTCGGCGATTTTGCTCCTGACTGAAAGCGGACGCCATGAGCACTGAACTGCTGGGGCTTGTCGGCTTCGGTGTGCTGTTCGGCCTGATGGCGCTTGGAACGCCGGTCGCCATCGCACTGCTGATCGTCGGCTTCGGCGGCACAATTTTGTTGAACGGCTTTCAGGCGGCCGCTTACACGCTGAGCGGCCAGGCTTTCGCGACGGTGACGGTCTACGAGTTGTCGATCATTCCGTTGTTCATCCTCATGGGCAATCTGGCCTCGGCCGCCGGATTGAGCCGCGACCTGTTCGACGCCGCCTACCGGCTGATCGGCCACCTGCGCGGGGGACTGGCTGCCGCGACCATCCTGGGCTGCGCCGGCTTCGCCGCGCTTTCCGGTTCATCGATCGCCTCAGCCGTCACGATGGGCAAAGTCGCCTACCCGGAAATGCGGCGCTATCGATACGGTGCCAGGTTGGCCACCGGCTCAATAGCCGCCGGCGGAACACTGGGCATACTCATTCCGCCCTCGACCGGCTTCGTCATCTACGCGGTGCTGACAGAGGAATCCATCGGCCGCCTGTTCATGGCCGGCGTGCTGCCCGGATTGCTCCTGACCACACTTTTTCTGATCGCCATAGCGCTGGTTACCCTGCTCACGCCGGAAGAAGGGCCGAAAGGCCCGGTTTTCAACCTGCGCGAAAAGCTCTCCGGCATGGTGCGGGCGACCGGGATCGTGACGATCATCGTGATCACCATCGGGGGCATCTACACGGGGTTCTTCACCCCGGTCGAGGCGGCCGGCGTCGGCGCCTGTTTCGCCCTGCTGATGCTGATCATACGCGGCAAGTGCACTTTGCAGACCCTGTGGGATGCCAGCGCCGAAACGTTGCGCACCACCGGCATGGCCTTTTTCATACTGATCGGGGCCAATGTATTCGCACCCTTTGTTGCCCTGTCGCACCTGCCTGAGACGATCGCATCAGCAATGACCGGCTTAGCTCTCGGCGCCTACGGCACATTGGCTGTGATCCTTCTGGGCTACGTCGTGCTTGGCATGTTTATCGAAGGCCTGTCGCTTCTGGTCATCACCTTGCCGATCGTCTTTCCGCTGATCGTGTCGCTCGGTTTCGACCCGATCTGGCTCGGCGTTATCATGGTCATCGTGCTCGAAATGGGGCTCATATCGCCGCCCATCGGCGTCAATGTCTTCGTCGTCAAGAGCATCGTGCCGGACGTCAAGATGGAGACGATATTCGCCGGGATCATGCCGTTCTGGCTTGCCATGGCAATCGCGCTGGTCATTCTGGTGATCTTCCCAGAGATCGCATTGCTGCTCCCCAACGCGATGTTCAACTAAACGAGTGTAAAGCTATTTGCGGCGATGGTAGGTCAGTGCCAGGGCAAGGCAGTGCTCCAGTTCAGCAACCGGAAGAGACGGTTCGTCCTTCAGGATGACCGCCCGATTGCCTTCGAAGTCGAAGTCGGCATCGTAAAGCTTGCGATACTCTCGGACGAGCGTGGTTTGGCAATGGCAGAACAGCGCCGGCCGTCCATCCTTGCTGACGCCCAAGCGGACGGTGCTGCCGGATTTCGGCCGAACGGTCAGATAGCTCGGCTGTCCCCATTTGAGAGTTTCGACGATTTCACCAACGCCATCGGTATCAGCCGCGACCTTGAAAATCAGGTCTCGTATCGAAAGCAGCCTGGGCAGCGCATCATCGGAAAGCGCCTCGAACGCCCCAGCGACATCCGCCGGCATGTCGGCATTGGTCTGCAAAATCCCGCTCCTCACGGTAAACGACAATCGCAATCCTAGAGTGACGGCCGGACTGATCAAAGGGCTCCATCAGATCCATCCTGTCAGGATCTGTCAGCAGGTCGGCTACATGGTGGCACCAATCTGCCACGGAACGAATTCCAGATCGCCCAGTCCCTGGGCTTCCGACAAGGTCTGTTGGCCCGATGCAACGGCGAGAATGCGTTGGAATATTTCTTCGCCGACTTCCTCGATCCCAGCTCCTGAAGACGCGATTCGCCCGGCATCGATATCCATGTCCTCGGACATGCGCTCAAACACTGCATCGTTGGTGGCGATCTTGATCGACGGCGATGGTTTGGCTCCAAACGCCGACCCGCGCCCAGTGGTGAAACAGACGACAGTGCTCCCGCTGGCAATCTGCCCCGTTACCGAGCACGGATCATAGCCGGGGCTGTCCATGAAGACGAACCCTTTGGCATCCACCGGCTCTCCGTAGAGGTAAACGCCGTTGAGCGGGCTGGTGCCGCCCTTGGCGACGGCGCCGAGAGACTTCTCCAGTATGGTCGTCAAGCCGCCGCGCTTGTTGCCGGGCGACGGGTTGTTGTCCATCGAGCCGAAATTGCGCGCGGTGTAGTCTTCCCACCACTGGATGCGGTCGACCAATTTGCGACCGACCTCCGGCGTTGCCGCACGGCGCGTCAACAGGTGCTCGGCACCATAGATTTCAGGCGTCTCAGCCAGAACAGCCGTGCCGCCATGGCGCACCAGCAAATCGGCGGCGTAGCCAAGGGCGGGATTGGCGGTGATACCCGACCAGCCGTCGGAGCCGCCGCATTGCAGAGCCAGAATCAACTCGGAGGCCGGACAGGTCTCGCGTTCCGCCTGGTTGGCGATGGGCAACATGGACTTGACGATATCGACACCCGCATCGATTGTTTTGCGCAGTCCACCGGTCGTCTGGATGTTCATCGTCTGGAACAGCGGCCCGCGTTCGATGTTGTAGGCCTCCAGAAGGAAATCGATCTGGTTGACCTCGCAGCCCAGACCGACAAGCAGCACACCGGCTAGATTCGGGTTGCGTGCATAGCCCCAGAGAACCCGCTGCAGGTTTTCGTAGCCCTCGCCATTGTCGGCCATGCCGCATCCGGTGCCGTGCACGAAGGCGACGACACCATCGACATTGGGATATTGGGTAAGCAGTTCCGGCGTGAAGGCCGAAGCGATGAAGCGGGCCGCCGTCGCCGAACAATTCACGCTGGTGAGCACGCCGATATAGTTGCGCGTTCCCACCTTGCCGTTCGGCCGACGAAAACCCCGAAATGTTGCCTGATCGCCGCTCTCGATAGGCTCCAGGGGATTGGCAGCGACGCAAAATTCATAATCCTGGTCAGTCGGCCGGTAGTCGAGATTGTGGGTGTGGACATGGCTGCCCGGTTGGATGTCTGTCGACGCGTAGCCGATGATCTGACCGTATTTGCGCACCGCACTGCCGGCCGCGACGGATCTCACGGCGATCTTGTGTCCGGAGTGGACCGGTTCGCGCAATGTTGTTTCGCCAACCCTTTCTCCTCCTTCGAGATTGCGCAGAGCGACAACCACGTCGTCCTCGGGATTGAGACGAATGGTCGGATTGATTGTGTCGAGCATGTGAAATCGCGTGGATAGAGTGAACCGAATTTACCGGAATTCGCGGTGTCCTGTCACAGCAGCCCAGCCCAGGCAATAGGCTTTCAGCCCGCTATTGGACAAGCGAATTCTGATTAAATTGCATATCTATACAATTCTCTTCTGAAAGTCAGCACACCGACCTGAACCTCTCGACGCACATGTCCAGAGTCTCTTCAGGGTCACGCTTCCACCAGTTGTTAGCGGAAAAAATTTCGACTTCGCAAAAACCGTCGTAACCGGCTCCCTCAACGGCTGACCGGATATGCTTGAGGTCTGCAACACCATCGCCCATCATGCCGCGATCGAGCAGCACATCGCGAGTATCAGCGAGCCAGTCGCAGAGGTGATACCCGGCGATGCGATCTCCACCCAATCGCTGCAATTCCGTTGCGAGCGAAAGATCCCACCAGACATGGTAGACATCGACGGCGACTGCGATCGCCGGATGATCGATACGCTCGCACAGATCGACGGCATCGCGTACGGTCACCAGGCATGAACGGTTGCCGCCATAGACCGGATTGAGCGGTTCAAGCGCCAGTCGAACATTGCCGGCCGCAGCCCGCGGAGCGCCCTCGGCCACGATATCGGCAACACGATCCAGACTGTCCCGCATGCTGTGCGTGCCTTCGACGACGCCCCCCACACAAATGGTGACGCAAGGTGCACCCAAATCCGCAGCCATGTCTATCGAGGCATTGAAATCGTCCATCATTGCCCGTCTGGTCGGCGGTGCCAGCGGGCCGACAAGAAATGGCGTGCGACAAAGGCCTGCCACCTGCAGGCCGGCGGCGCGGGTCCGCTCGCCGATCTCGACGGCGCGGTCGGCCAACTCTCTGCGCCACCAGGTAATGGCGCCGAAACCGCGCTCTGCGCAGGCATCAATGACCTGTTCCGGGCTCCAGCCCGCGCCATGCCCTTCAACATTGTGGCCAAGCGTGGCCGTGTTCAGCGCGAGCGCCGAATGGTCGGTCGAAAAATCGCGCAGTTTCGTTTCGGCCATGTCAGACGCCGTACACCTTGAGCAGGCTGCGCATGCGATCTGCAGCCCGTTCCGGGTCTGCAAACAGGCCGCATTGGTCGGCCATCTTGAAAGCATCGACAAAATAGGGAAGCGGCCGCAGGGCCTGGGCCCCACCCAGCATCACGAAATGGTCCTGGAAGCCATTGAGCCAGGCCAGAAACACCACGCCGGTCTTGTAGTATTGGGTTGGCGCCCGGAACAGGTGGCGAGCCAATGGCACGGTCGGATCAAGGAGCGCTCGGAAACCGTGACTGTCGCCCTGCGCCAGGCGTGCAGCGGCGGTTGAGGCCAACGGCGCCAAGGGGTCGAAGATCCCGAGAAGCGCATCCGAATATCCCTCTTCATCGCCTTCGATCAGTTCCGGATAATTGAAATCGTCACCGGTATACATCCGGACGCCCTCCGGCAGACGACGCCGCATGACGATTTCCTTCTCCTTGTCGAGCAGGGAGATCTTGATACCGTCCACTTTATCCACGTTGTCAGCGATGATCCGCAGGCAGGTTTCAAGGTTCTCTTCAAAGGACGCACCGCCCCAATAGCCCTCCAATAGCGGGTCGAACATCGATCCGAGCCAATGGAGAATGACTGGTTTGTCGCACTCTTGCAGGACAGCGCCATAGAGGCTGACATACTCCCCGGGGCTTCTACCAACCGCCGCCAAGGCCCGGCTTGCCATCAGGATGATCCGGCTGTCGCATTTCTGCACAGCTTCGACCTGTTCCAGATAGGCTCGTTTGACGTTGTCCAGAGAGGACGCGTCACGTGGCAACAGATGATCCGTTCCCGCGCCGCTGGCGACCAATGCCTCCGGCAGTTCCGATTTGGTCCGTCGAATGAGATCCAGTGCCCCCGCCCAGTCGAGCCCCATGCCGCGTTGGGCAGTATCCATCGCTTCGGCAATGCCAAGCCCGAGACCCGCCAGGTGCCGGCGAAAGGCCATGGTCGCCTCCCAGTCGATCGCGGGAACGGTGGACGGATCGGTATCCGAATACGGATCGGCAACGACGTGAGCGGCGGAATAGAAGACTCGGTTGGCGTCCTGCAGCATGGGCATCACGGCAGGGCTTTCGCCAATCATCTGATAGCTTTGCAAACGCCCCTCGGCGTCAGGAAGATCGATATTCATGGTCGCATCTCAAAATCGTGTCACAAGCATGCCGGCATCGGCGGAAATGGTCTGGCCGGTGGTGTAAGGCAGATCGCCACACGCAAGCGTGGCCACGATACGGCCCATGTCCTGCGGTTGGCCCAGGCGCGGAAGCAGCGTCAGCCCTTCCTCGTCAATTCGTTTCTGATAGGTATGCTTGACGGTCTTCGTCATGTCAGTCTCGATCAGGCCCGGCTGAACGTCGTAAACGGCGATCCCCTCTTCGCCGAGCCGGACTGCAAATGCCTTGGAAACCATCGCAGCTGCGGCCTTCGAAACGCAATACTCGACGCGCGGAGCAGCGACGGCGTTGGCATTCGACGAGGTGATGTTGACGAGACTGTAGAACCGTCCATCGGAACGATCACGATCAACCAGCCGCCGGGCAAAAGCCTGACTCAGGAAAAACACGGCCTTGGCGTTGACCGCCATGCAGCGATCGTAACTTTCCTCGCTAGCTTCCAGAAGATCACCGCGCTGCAAAACCGAGACCCCAGCGTTGTTGACCAGCGTCGACAACGGTCCGATTGCCGCCTCTGCGCGGTCGAGCATGCCAGCGTGTCCCTGCAGGTCGGAGACGTCTCCCACCACTTTGACGACATCGCCACCGAGCTTGCCAACGGCCTCGACCGCTGAGTCGATTTCGTCACCTTCTTCAGGCGCATTCAGGGCAACGTCGAAGCCGCGGCGCGCCAGTTCTGTCGCGATACCGAGACCTATTCCCCTGCTCGATCCTGTGATCAGCGCTGCCTGACGGCCTGCACTCATGTTCGGGCTCCGTGCTTGATCAGTTCGCGCGCGATGATCATGCGCTGAATCTGGTTGGTTCCCTCGTATATCTGCGTGATCTTGGCATCGCGGTAAAGCCGCTCTACCTCAAATCCGCGAATGTAACCGGAGCCGCCGAAGATCTGAATCGCGTCGGCGGTGCGGGTAACAGCCATGTCACCGGCGAAACACTTTGCCATTGAACAGGCCTTTGTCGCATCCCGACCTTGATCGATAGCTACCGCTGCACTTTGCACGAGAAGTCTTGCTGCCTCGACATCCTTCGCCATATCGGCAAGCATCCATTGAACGCCCTGAAACTCGGCAATTTGCGATCCGAACTGCTTGCGCTGCTGTGCGTAATCCAGAGCCGCTTCCAGGCCCGCCTGCCCGATCCCGACGGCCAGGGAGGCAATGCCGACCCGTCCCTTGTCGAGAACGCTCATCATCATGTGGAAGCCGCGCCCTTCCTCGCCAAGCAGCGCATCGGGCGACAAAGCGACATCTGTGAAGGTCAGCGCGCCGACCTGGCTCGCCCTCTGCCCCATCTTGTGTTCCTTGGGACCGCGTTCGACGCCAGCCAGGTCGAGATCGACGATGAAGATGCTCATGCCGCGGCGACCGGCCTCAGGGTCGGTCCGCGCCAAAACAAACGCCACATCGGCAACCGGTGCGTTGTGGATCCATATCTTGCCGCCATTGAGCACCCATCCGTCGCCACTGCGCACAGCGGTGCTCCGGATACCAGACACATCCGTACCCGCTTCAGGTTCGGTGATGCAGTAGGCAGCACGTTTACGCGCCGACATCACCTCGGGCAGCCATTTTTGCTGCTGCTCGGAGCTGCCGTGGCGAACCAGAAGTGTGGAAATCAACTCGACCAGTCCACACTGGTCAGCAACCGACGAATAGCCGCGCGACAGCTCTTCCATGACAAGCGCATAACAGAGAGTGTCGAAGCCCGGACCTCCAAGTTCCTCGGGAACGCCAATGCCGAAAAGTCCCAGCTCTCCCATCTGTTCATAAATTTCCGCCGGAAACCGCTCCTCACGGTCAAGCTCCTCCGCCATCGGGCGGACAACGTCTTCTGAAAACTGCCGCGCCATGTCGCGGACTTGCTCATGGGTGTCTGTGAGAAACATCGCACTTTACAAAGTTGTAACTATCTGGTTACTTAAATAGCAAGCCTGCATCGCAGCGTCAAGTTACCCGAAGTCGCCTGCTGATTTTTCAGATGTGCATCCATCGGAAGCACACGGATTCGCTGCCCGGGCAAGCGAAACGGACTTGCCATAGTCCGCGGAATCTGTATCGTTAATAACTAAACAGTTACTTGGAGGAACGACCGTGAAGATATCCGACAAGCAGAAATTCGGCAGGGTCGACCTGCATGTCACGCCCTTCGCCTTCGGTGCTGCGCCGATCGGCAATATTTTCCGGCCGATCGACGAGCACACGTCGGATGGAATGATCAATTGTGCATGGGACGCCGGCGTTCGATTCTTCGATACCGCACCGATGTACGGCCATGGCCTGTCCGAATTGCGGTGCGGCCACTCCCTGCGTTGGAGGCATCGGGACGATTTCGTTCTGTCCTCGAAGGTCGGCCGCATCCTCAAGCCAAAGCGGCGCTCGGAGATCGATTTCACGCCATGGACCGACGCGGCGCCCAATGAGATGATCTTCGACTACAGCTATGATGGCACCATGCGTGCCTTCGAGGACTCGCTACAGCGCCTGGCCCTGGAGCGCATGGATATCTGCTTCATTCACGACATCGACGTTTTCACCCGAGGCGACGAACAGCCGGAGGTCTTCAGACAGGCCATGGACGGCGCGTGGAAAGCCCTGGCGCAACTCCGCGAGGAAGGCCTGGTGAAGGCGATCGGTGTCGGCGTCAACGAGTGGGAAGTGTGCGAGGAGGCCTTGAAGCAGCGCGATTTCGACTGCTTCCTGCTGGCCGGCCGCTACACGTTGCTGGAGCAGGACTCGCTCAACAGCTTCCTGCCATTGTGCGAAGAGCGCAATGCCGCCGTTGTCGTCGGCGGCGGATTCAACTCCGGCATTTTGGCGACGGGGGCTGTCGAAGGGGCAAAATACAACTATGCCCCTGCCCCCCAGGATATCATGGATCGTGTGGCGGGCATCGAAGCGGTCTGTGCCGAATACAACGTGCCGCTTCCTGCCGCCGCACTGCAGTTTGTTGTTGCCCACCCGGCTGTGCCTTCTTTTGCGGCGGGCACGCGGACCGTCGAGCAGCTGGAGAAAAACCTTGCCTGGTTCACCCATCCCATCCCCGGTGATTTCTGGACCACGCTGAAGCAGAAGGGTCTGCTGCGCGAGGACGCCCCAGTCCCGCAGGAGGGTTGAACCGCGTGTCCGACGGCCGCGAACTCACAGAAGGTACGTTCAACTTCGACACGGTGGAGGTCGGAGATTGGTTCCGCACCTCCACACTGACAATCACCGCCGACCAGATCGACCGGTTTGCCGATCTGACCGGCGACCGCTTTGAAATACACATGTCGGACGAACGGGCTCGGGCACACGGTTTTCGCGGCCGTGTGGCCCACGGACTTCTGGTGCTTTCGCTCGTTGACGGGCTGAAAAACCAGGTCGAAGCGCGGTTCGACGCGATCGCCTCGCTCGGCTGGGACTGGTCCTTCCAACGACCGGTGCTGATCGGCGACACCATTACGGCTACGTTGACCATCGCTGAAAAACGCGAAACCCGGCAAACAGACAGAGGCATCGTTCGGCTTGCGGGTGACGTCGTCAACCAGGATAGTGAAACGGTGCAGTCTGGCAGCAATCAACTGATGCTGTATCGAGGACGTCAGCCGGTCGGCCGATAACGGTCTGACTTCCCGCCGGTGGGCCAATGCCCTACCCTTCCGGCAATGACTCAGTCTCTTTCCGAAAAGCTCAAACGCTTTCCCCGCGTGGGCATCTCCCGGCCCGACACCCCCTTGGAGCCGTTGAAGCGACTTAGCGCTTATCTTGGCGGACCACGTTTGTGGGTAAAGCGCGAAGACATGACCGGCCTTGGATTTGGCGGAAACAAGTTGCGAAAACTGGATTTCGTCCTTCACGAGGCGCTGGAATCAGGTGCCGATGCACTGGTCTCCGGCGGTGTCGTCCAATCGAACAGTCAGCGACAAGTCGCCGCCGCGGCAGCCAGGCTGGGGCTTGAATGCCATCTGGCCGTCTACCATGGACGCGTCACCGCTCCCTCTGCTGAATATGAAACCTCCGGCAATGCGTTGCTGAACCGCCTGTTCGGCGCGCAGCTTCACCATGTGACCTGGGACGGCGACCGCAATGCGGCAATCACCTCCCTATGCGATCGCTTGCGTGAACAGGGCAAACGACCGTTCATGGTGCCTTATGGTGTTTCCAGCGCGCTGGGCGCGGTTGGATACGCCTCCGTTGTGTCCGAACTGGCAGCACAGTCGACATCCTTGGGATTCACACCGGCGGCAATCGTTCACTGTTCCGGCAGCGGCGCGACCCAGGCAGGCATTGCCATAGGTGCGGCACTGGAATTACCGACGACAGACGTTGTTGGGATCGACATCGATGCGGAGTCGACCCGCGTCCGAAACGATGTCACTCGATTTGCAACGGGCGCGGCTGAATTGCTGGACACGGATTTTCGCAAATCTGCTGTCGAGGTTGTGGCTGGACACGCCGGACCTGCTTATGGCGTCCCCCACACTGCAACCATCGAAGCCCTCAAGATTGCCGGTTCCCTCGAAGGCCTGGTGCTCGATCCGGTTTATTCGGCCAAGGGTTTGGCCGGTCTCATGGCGCTGGTGAGAGAAGAACGCTGGCGCAAAAAAGACAACGTCATCTTCATTCATACCGGCGGTTCTCCGGCTTTGTTTGCTTACGCCAGCAGCCTGGAAATCTGATACCGTTGCTGCATCGCGAAGCGCGAAAACCTGAGTCCCGACAATACTTATCCTGCATTGTAAGCGCCGAACCAATTGAATACCTTGCCCTTTGATTGAGAAGGCAACCCATGTTCAACCGGCGTCACGTTCTGTACGGCCTTATGGCACTTTGTGTGCCACTGACGTCGACCGCCGAGGAGATTGACGCTGCTCCTGCCACACTCGCTGATGGGTGGGAGGTTGCCAAACCCACAGACGCGGGATTTGACACCCAGGCGCTTTCCGAACTCGTCGAGAAGATTGACAGCGGCTGGATCCCCAATGTTCATGCGCTGCTGATTGAACACAATGGAAAGCTGGTTTTTGAGCATTACCGGCCGGGCGAAGACATCAGTATGACCGGAGACCTTGGCCTTGTCGAACACGGCCAAACAACCCGACACGATGTTCGCTCTGTCACCAAAAGTGTAACGTCGCTGCTGCTCGGTATCGCCCTCGGTGACGCCGCCGAAGATGCCCTTGCTAGCCCTGTTGCCAGCTTCTTTCCGGACAGGGATGATCTCGACGGCGAGCTGAGCGCAATAACCCTGCATCATGTTCTGACCATGACAGCCGGCCTTGCGTGGAACGAGACGATCGCGTCCTATTCAGATGAACGAAATGATTTCAAACGGTACAACTCGACCAGCGACCCCGTCGGATACGTGTTGTCCAAAGGGCTTCAGAATCCGCCCGGAAGCCGTTGGAATTACAACAGCGGACTGACCGACGTCACCGCTGGTGTTATCGAACACCTGACCGGAAAGCCCCTGACGGATTTCGCCGACGAGGTGCTTTTCGGCCCACTCGGCATCACCGACTATGAATGGCTCCGTCCCCGCGCCTGGCCACCGGAGAGCTTTCCAAGCGCCGGCGCCGGATTGCGACTGCGAGCCCGTGACCTCGCAAAAATCGCTTCGCTTGTCCTGCATGATGGCGTGTGGCAAGGCCGACAATTGGTGCCGGTTGACTGGCTGCGAATCTCGACCACCCGCCATGTAGAGGACATTCCCTGGGCATCCGGCGGCGCCTATGGCTACGGCTACTACTGGTATCCGGGCACACTGAGTGACGGCCGCTCGCCGATAACGGGCAGCAACGTGATCCGCGCTGCCGGCTACGGCAACCAAGGCGTTTTCATTTTGCCGGAAGCGGGACTGGCAATCACGGTGTTTGCCGGCAATTACCACGACAACGGCCGATCCGTAGACACACGGATCATGGGGCTTGTGGCCAGAGCGCTACGCTGACCAGGGCTCACCTACTCGAACCAGGCATCTACGATCGGTTTGTTCTGCTCGACCCATTCGGCGGCGAACTCAGCCGGATCTTTCTTCTTGACCTCGAGAGCATGGGTCATCGCCGTCAGTGTGTCTGTACTGAGCGATACCTTTTCCAGTGCTGCAGCCGCTTTGGGCTGATCCTTTTCGAGTGAGGTCGCATAACTGATGTGCAGACGTGCCGTATCCCAGGCAACCGGCGCACTCGACTTCTCCAGCCAGCCCGGCGTCGGAGACGGCGGCACGATGATCCATTTGGTTGCGTCGTATTCCGGCTCTTCCAGCATCACCAGATCGTGCGAGGCGAAAATGTGATGCGGCGTGTAGCAGAAGAAGACGATGTCCTTGTCCTGCTCGACGGCCTTGGCGACCTCAGCGTGCGCTTCCCGCTCCTCCATGATCCGCAGATTCATGGTTTTATCGTAACCGTAGGAGCGCGCCCGCACCTGTTCGATCGGTGTCGAGCCCCAGCCGTCCGCTCCGATCCAAACGTCACCCTTGCCGTCGCCGGTGGCATCAAATTTCTTTGCCATCTCGGGATTTCGCAGGTCCTTGATGCCCTTGATCCCGGTTCGCTCGGCTGTGCCCTTGGTGACGCACATGCCCTGCTCGCCGGTGGCGCCACTGGGATGCATCTTCACCGACTTGTTGGCGATGACGTATTTACGCCGAAGGTGATCCACATTGGGCAGCCAGGCCTCCGGATGCACGTGCATGGTGCCGGCATCCATGGCATCGAAAACCTGTGTGTTGGAGCCGTCCCGCAGCTCGACCTCGAGACCGAGATTGTTTTCGAGGGCAACTTTGAGGATATGTGCGGTGGCCCGCACGGATGGCCAGTTCGGGACTCCGATGACGATATCGGCGGCCATGGCCGCGGGCCCGTGCAGGGCGATGGCCGCGGCGCAGCCCAGCGCTACCAGCTTGTTAGAAACCATGCCTGTCTCCTTTGACTTTGCGGCCGCTCTCGAACCCAGTTGAAAATAGCCACACCAAGGCAGATCACTCCGCGGCTTCAGACGAGAAGGTCGTCGCTATTCCGGCCTTTTCGCGCCGACCATCGTTATAAATCGCCTTGACCAGGGCAAGGCACTGCAGGACCATGACCAGTGAGAACGGCAACGCTCCGATTACCATGGCGGTCTGAATCGCCTTGAGGCCTCCGACCAGCAGGAGGGCTGCCACGACCGCACCAAGCGCTACACCCCAGAAGATGATGTGCGGGCGGGCCTTCGGACCTTCGTCGCCGGCAGCGTTGATCGTGTTGACGATCAGCACGGCCGAATCCGCCGTCGTCACCAGATAGGTCATCAGCAGCACGACGATCATAAGCGCCATGAGCCACGCCAGAAAGGTGGAGATCGGCGCCAGCATCAGATTGGTCATCGCAAAGATCTTGTCTCCGTCGGGCACCGAGAAAATCTCACCGTCCTTGACGGTGTCGATTGCACCGGATGCAACCTGACCCAGGGTCAGATCGATGGCGGTTCCACCAGCCCAGGTGAACCAGACGAAGCACATCAGCGATGGCACAATCATCGCTCCAAGCACGAACTCGCGAATGGAACGCCCTTTGGAAATACGCGCCAGGAACAGACCGACAAAGGGCGCAAAGGCAATCCACCACGCCCAGTAAAACACCGACCAACCGCCCTGCCAGCTCTCCAGTTTCGTTGCTACGCTGTCGGGATTTCCATCACCACGCCACACACGGAAACTCATTTCCGGCAGTGCGACCAGGTAATCCCAAAGCCCGACGACGAGTGCCTGAAGGCCGAAGAATGTGGAGCCGAACAGCAGGAAAAACGTCAGCAAGGCGATGCTGAGCCCCATGTTCAGATTGGAGAGCCATTTGATGCCTTTGCCCACGCCGGATAGCGCCGACAGCGTCGAGGCCACCATGATGACAACGATGGCGACGAGAACCCCGGCGGTGTTCGCCGTGCCTGCCTCATTGGTCAGACCGCCGATCCCGATTCGGGTCAGCCCCGAAACGAACTGTTCGACGCCGAAGCCGAGCGTCTGCGCCACACCGAGGATCGTGGCCACAACTGCTACGATGTCGACCAGATTGCCGGTCGACCCGGACAGGCGCTGACCGAACAATGGCGTCAGCGACGAACGCATTGTCAGCGGCAGGCCGCGGCGGTAGCTGAAGAACCCAAGCGCAAGTCCGGCAATCGCGTAACAGGCCCAGGCTCCCAGTCCCCAATGAAGGAACGACCATTTGTAGGCCATGCGGATATTGTCCACATTGCCGGCATTGGTGATGCCCTGAATCACCTCAGGGTTGTTGTTGAAGTGATAGACGGGTTCGGCAACCGACCATGTCAGCATACCCACGCCGATGCCTGCACCGAACATCATGGAGAACCAGGAGAAGTTCGAAAACTCCGGGACGTCGCTGTCCAGCCCCAATTTCAGGCGGCCGCCCGCCGGCCAGATCGCCAATCCGATACACACCAGCACGAACAGAGTAACGGTCCAGATGTACCAGGCGCCAAAGGAAGAGAGGATGAAACCGTTGATGCCGTTGAGGACCGCTCCCGATTGCTCCGGAAAGGCGATCGCCCACACGACGAGTCCCTCGATCAGGATCTTCGAGCAGATCGTCACCATGTGGCTGAAGCCCGCATAAAATCCGCTGTCAGCGGTCGCAATCGGCAGATCTGTAAGCGCTGGTTTGACGGCCATCGCCCCCCTCCTGTTTGAAATCAAAGCCATCGAATTAAACAATGACATTCGGAAACATAATTCCAGATGAGGGAGTGTGTTACAGTTTTTATGGGATTTGCAGAGGGTCTTTTGTTATGAGCGATATTAGCCAATCTAATGTCAAGTTCTATCAGTACCTGTCGGGGCTCTACGTCTGCCATCTGGTTGCCCGCCACGGAAACTTTACCGATGCCGCTGCTGCGATTGGTCAGACGCAATCCTCGATTTCACAGCGGATCAAAAGCCTTGAAACGGAATTGGGTGTTTTGCTGTTCAGACGCGAACATCGTGGCGTGGCGCTAACCAACGAGGGCATGCGCCTGCTCAACGTGGTCGCCCCGGCAATGAACCAGATGCAGAATTCGGTGGCATCACTGCTTGAGCGAAAACTGAAACCAAAGGTTCGAATCAGTGCCGATTTTGCCTTTTCCACTTTCTGGCTGCTGCCGCGCCTGTCGCATTTGCGCTCCGAACTCAACGATGAGGTAGAGATCCAGATCCTGGCATCACAAGTTCCGCCGCAGGACAACCTGGACGATTGTGACATCACCATCCACGTCGGTGGCACGGAAAAACTGAACAGGGGCGGCACCTTGATTCTGGAAGAACGGGTCGCCGCCGTCTGCAGCCCGGATTATCTGGCAAAAAACGGCCCATTTTCGGGTCCGGAGGACCTGCTCAAAACACAGCTGGTCAGCCTGTCGCGCCCGCCAACGGCGGAATGGCAGACCTGGCAGGGCTGGTTCCGAAGTCTCGGAATCGTCGATCACCGAAAACACAACTACCTGAGCTTCAACAACTACGACATGGTCACACAGGCTGCGGTGGCTGGCGAAGGGGTGGCTCTTGGCTGGCTGGGGCTGATTGACGGTCTTCTCAACCAGGGGACGCTGGTTCAGGCCACACCGGATGTTGTTGTCAGCAAGGCAGGCTACATCATGTCCCAGGACAGCGACGGTGTTCGCCAGGCGCCCCAAAGGGTCTTCGACTGGATCGCCAAACAAGCCGGCGTTGTCGTACCAACCTGGTTCTCAGCCTAATTGCGCGCTCCCTATGTGCCTCGCCAGACGACGTGAGCCAACAAAGGGAACGCGCCAGGGCGATCAAACGTCCATGTCGACCACAACAACTCCGTCCACCCCACCGACCGTGTGGGCGACCAGTTGCGCGCCAACAGCCTTGTGGCGTTCGTCGACCAGGTAAGCATCGCGGGCCGCCGCATCCTCGAAATCGAACCAGAAAGCATCGTTGAAGCCACGGATCAGGTCGGTCTCGACACTGACATTCGGGCCAGCATGGAACCCGAGCACACCCTGCAAGTGGCCCTGCAGGTCTGATAGAGCCTCGAACAGGGTCTGCTTGACCTCTGCCGATACATCGTCGCGAAACCGCAGCAGTACAAAATGGCGTATCATCATAAGCTCCTTCGCCCTCAGGCCGCTGGCCGCAGCGCCAATCCGCCGGGCTCTGGTTGAAACAGACGGGCCTCCATTTCCTTGAGATCGGGAGCCACTTTTAGTGGCGTTTCGGCTTTCGTTAGCACGTCCCGTTCAAGATCAACGCCTGGGGCAATTTCTGTCACGACAAGTCCATCCGGTGTCAACTTCAACACACAGCGTTCGGTAACATAGGTCACGTCCTGCCCCTGAGCCATGGCGCGCTTTCCTGAAAAGGAGACCTGCTCGACTTCGTCAACGATTTTGGCGATGCGACCTTCCTTTTCGATCTGCAGCGCACCATTGGAAACACCCAGCCGGGCGCCGGCATTGAAGTAGCCGGAAAAGACGATTCGCGATGCCCGTGATGTTATGTCGACAAAGCCGCCGGCACCGGCGGTCACATGGGGCCGGGCCGACAATTTCGAGACGTTGACCGAGCCGTTGCGATCGATCTGCAGGAACGACAGCAATGAAGCATCAAAACCGGCGGCCTGGAAGTACGTGAACTGATGCGGCGAAGCGACGAACGCCTCGGCGTTGGACGAGCAACCGAACTTGAAATCGAGCAGCGGCACGCCGCCCACGGCGCCCTGCTCAATCACCCAGGTGATCTCGCCATGCCGGCCTTCTTCCAACAGGATGCGCGGCACATTGGCGGATATTCCAAAACCGATATTGACGGCCCAGCCGGATTGCAGTTCCTGAAGCACACGGCGGGCAATGACCTTGCCGACGTCAAATTCCCCCGTTCTGAAACTGTCCAGCGGCCTGAACAGTTCCCCGGAAATCGCCGGATCATAGACAGTCGCGGTCGTCTGCAGCTGATCTGGCGCCTCAACGATGGCATCGACAAGAATGCCCGGCACACGGACATCATGAGGCTTTAGCGTGCCCGACTGCGCCACCCGTTTGACCTGGGCAATCACGGTGCCGCCCGTATTGTGGGCGGCAAGCGCCAATTCCATGGCACCAAGAGTGGCGCCCTCATGCTCGAAGGTGAGATTTCCGCGCTCATCCGCGGTACTGGCGCGAATGACGGCGACATTCGGCGCAATCGCCGGGAAATAGAGCCACTCCTCGCCGTCGAACTCGATTTTACGCACGATGGGTTTCGCCTTGGCGCTGTCATTCATGGCGCAGCCTTCAAGGTCGGGATCGACGAAAGTATCGAGGCCGACCTTTGTCATCACGCCAGGCCGCTTGCCAGCAGCTTCGCGCAGAATGTCAAACAGCAGACCGCTCGGAACATTGTAGGCCGCCACTTCCTCGTTACCGAGCATTTGCCAGATCAGCGGCGGCTCGGCCGACGACGGTCCGGAGGGATATGAACCGCCGAGAATGGTTGAGATCAGCCCGCGTTTGGCAATGTGGTCGATGCCTTTGGTGCCGAACATATCGCCGGCAGCGATCGGGTGAATCATGGTCAAGTCGCGCGGCGCGCCTGTCGCGTCGAACCTTTCCCCAATGGCCTGAAGAACTGCGTCCGGGCAACACAGGCCACTGGACGAGTTGACGGCGACGACGGCTCCGTTTTCAATCAAGGCCGCCGCTTCGCTGGCTGTTTTGATCTTGCTCATGATCCACCTCGTGCCGACTCTTATTAAGTAACTAGTTCGTTATTTATAATGCGAACCGAAGGTCTAAATCAAGGCGTTTACCATGCCTGTGGCCGGACGATGCCAAGAAGACGTCCGCGATCAGCAGTGCCGTTCAGAAGTCGTGCTTTCGGATATTCCGCAATATGGTCTGCAGCGTCCCTACAAACGCATGCATCTCCGCTTCATCGACCCCGCGAAACATGTGGCGATAACTCACCTCCATGTGGGGCCAGATCCGATCGAAGGTCGAGCGTCCATGTTCGGTCAGATATATCCGCGTGGCCCGGCTGTCGGCGCTGTCGGATTGCCGCCTGACAAGCCCGTCAGCCTCCAATCCGTCGAGGGCGCGGCTCAGGGTCGAATTCTCCACCACTGCATAAACGGCCAGTTCTCCGATCAACAAGCCGTCGACGACCGACAGCACGGCAAGTGAGCGCATTTTGGGCGTTGTCAGTCCAAGCCGGGCCATCTCGTCACGCAGGCTGGCGTTGTAGCGCCCCATGATGCGGTTCATGAGGTAAGGAGCAAAATTCTCCAGCCCGATTTCACCGAGATTTCGCGATGCCGTCTTTTCAGTTTCCTCCGTCATGCGCCGAGCTTTTTCGCCAGGTTATAGCCCGACCCACCGCCGAGCCCTGGCCCGGGATGCACCGAAGCACCGATCTGGTAGAGCTGTTTGACGTGGGTGTCCGAGTTGCGCGAACTGGCAAACGGCCGAAAGACGAAAAACTGATCGATCGTGCAGGAGCCTCCATAAGGGTCGCCTCCAACGAGGTTGATGTTCATGCTCTCCAGGTCAGCCGGCGAAAAGGCGCGGCGTGACAGCTTGATGGCATCCAGATTCCGTATGCTTCGTGCCAGGATCTCCTCGATCCGTTCGGCAAAGGCCTCCCGTACCGTCTCCGACCACTCCGGCTGCGTCTCGATATTGCCCGCGGCATCGCCTTTGATGACACGTGGAGCGTCGGGAATTTGCAGCCACAGGATCCCCTTCCCTTCCGGACAGCGGGTTGGGTCCAGCCTGTGAGGCTGACCAACACAGATTGTCGGACACTCCGGCAGCAGGCCGCGCTCAGCCTCGTTCGATGATTTTGAGACACTGTCGATCGAATCCGAGAGATGAATGAGGGCGACCTCATCGAGCCCCTCCGCCACCCATTCGGGCTGCCCATCCAGGGCGTAATGCACCTGAAAATTTCCGCGACCGTGGCGATAAGCGGTGTGATCCGGTTTTTCGGCGGGGTCGTGGTCACGCAGTAGACGCTCGAAGAGCTGCCCCGGTGCAACCGAGGCGACCACCGCGCCAGCCGCAATCTCTTCGCCATCGGCAAGGGCGACGCCTGATGCACGGTCGCCCGTGACCAGAATGCGATCGACATCGGCGCCCGTGCGAACTTCGCCACCATTCTCCTTGATCAGCGACACCAGTGCATCCGCTGCCCGGGCGGCTCCACCCTTGACGACCGGAGCCCCGGCCGCTTCCAGCGCGAAAGCAATCACCTTGCCCATCTGACCGGAAAACGTGCTTTCCGGAGTCAGGCCTGCATGCAGGACCCAGGGAGCCCAAAGCGCCTGGACGTCCTCTGAGCGGTAGCCTGTTTCAAGCCAGCCGCGGGCCGGCTGAAGCCCTTCCCCGAGCCAGGTCTTCAATCCGTTGAGGCCGTGCTTCCAGGCTCGTTTGGCAAACAGCATGGCGGTCGCCCGCGTCCACAAAGGCCCGCCAAGAACAGCAAACAGAAACTCCGCATCCTGCTCTATTTGACCAACATCAGCCGCATGCCTGTCGCCATCGCCCTCGCGAAGGACATTGAAAGCGCTGACGTTGGCTGTGCGATCCATGTTGAGCACGACCGCGTTGCCGTTCGGTCTCAGAACGGCGGTTGGATTCGGGCTCTGACAAAATTCCAGCCCATGCCGGGCCAGGTCCTCGGCCAGTTCGGCATAGCCCGGCGACGTCAGGAACAGCACAAACGTCGCAGCCATGACGTCATGATGATAGCCCGGAAGCGTCACCTCTTCGGTGCGCATGCAACCGCCCGGGTGCGTTTCCCGCTCCAACACCAGCACGCGCTTGTTACTGCGGCTCAGCAGCGCCCCGGCAACAAGTGCGTTGATGCCAGAGCCGATGATCGCGACATCGACCGAAGCCATGGCGACGCGATCAGTTTTTGGGAACCAGGGCCAGTGCCCGGATCGGGCTGCCGGTGCCGCGACTGATCTTCAACGGCGCGGCCACGAGGATCGCTCCCTTGGCCGGCAGCTTGTCGAGATTGGCCAGCGACGCCAGTCCGAAACAATTGTCGCGGTGCAGCAGGTTATGGGCCGGGAATGGCGGTTCCATGCCACCGGCCTGTCCAGCGTCAGTTCCGATGCATTGGCTTCCCCAGCCGACAATCTTCTTCGACAGCAGATACTCGATGCAATCCGGTGTCGGCCCGGGCGAATGCGGGCCTGTCTCGTCGGCGTTGAGAAATGCGGCTTCGTCACCGGCGCGCTTGTCCCAGTCGGTGCGCATGACGACCCACTCGCCCTCGCCGATCTCTCCATGCTCGGCTTCCCACGCCTTGACGAGGTCTGCGGTGAGCAGAAAATCTTCGTTTTCCGCCGTTTCGCTGGAGCAGTCGATCACATTTACGGGAGCAACCAGTCGCTGCACGTTGAGTGTGTCGGTATAACCATCCTCATAATCCTTGCCGGTGATCCAGTGATGCGGGGCATCGAAGTGGGTGCCTGAATGCTCGCCCAGAACCATCCAGTTCCAGGCAAAGAACGGACCATCTTCGTCATATTCACTGATCTTGTGAATCTCGACTTTCGGGGTGTTTTTGGCGAAATCCTCCGGCAATTGCAGGATCGGCGTTTCCGGCCCGAGCACCCCCGAACAGTCGACAATTTCCACACTGCCGGAAGCGAGTGCGGTTGCAAGGTTTGAAAGCAGGGCTTCTGAACTCATCGATTCCTCCAAAAGTTGGTTGGCGCGCTTCAGGCGTCCTCGGAAATGGATGCTAGACAAGATTATTTGCTTTTGCAAATATCAGGGCATGGAGTTTCGCGGATGAGTCAGAGCGCGCCGGACGCGGTGATCATCGGTGCCGGGCATAACAGCCTGGCCTGCGCCGTTTGCCTGTCTGAAGCCGGGTGGCGCGTGCATGTCGTGGAACAGAATGCGGAGCCTGGCGGCGCTGTGAAAACAGGCGAATATACCGCTCCTGGCTTTCGCCACGACTGGGCAGCCATGAACCTGTCGCTGTTCGCCGGCTCCGCCTTCTTCCGACAGCATGGCGAAAGACTGACCGGCGACGGTGCTGCGTTCGTTGCGGCCAAACACTGTTTTTCCAGCGTTTTTCCGGATGGGTCCTGGTTTGGCGTGAGCAATGATGCAGAGGAAAATCTGAGGCGCGTTGCGACCTTCTCGGAAAAGGATGCGGCCGCCTGGAAATCCATGAGCGAGGCGTTCCCGGCCGAGGCCGAGGTATTGTTCGCAATTCTCGGAAGCAGTTTTGGCAAGCGAGCCAGCGCCAAAACGCTGTGGTCCGTGTGGCGCAAGAAGGGAGTGTCCGGAAGCCTGGATCTCGCCCGCTTCCTGCTCTCGTCACCCCGGGAATGGCTGGACGAGACATTTGAAACTGAACAGATCAAAGCGACATTGGCCGCCTGGGGCATGCATCTGGATTTTGCCCCTGACATCGCCGGCGGCGCCCTGTTTCCTTACCTGGAAGCAAACGCCAACCAGGCGTTCGGAATGGCGCTTGGTCAGGGCGGCGCCGATACCATCATCAAGGCCATGGTGAAGCGGATCGAAGCATCGGGCGGTACAATCGAGTGCGGTGCCGCGGCTACCCGCATTCTGGTCGAGGGCGGCAAAGCCGTTGGTATCGAACTGGCCGACGGCCGGGACATCCGCGCGTCGAAGGCGGTCATCGCCAATGTCGCGCCCTCGGCCCTGATGCAGCTGACCGGCGGGACCGGATACAGCCGATATGACGAGCGGATGGCCGGCTTCCAACACGCACCGGGCACCATGATGATTCATCTGGCCATGGAGGCGTTACCCGATTGGGTGGTGCCCGAATTGCGAGACTTCGCCTACGTCCATTTAGCGCCATCGCTCGATCAGATGGCACGAACCTATCAGCAGGCGAAAGCGGGACTTCTGCCTGACACGCCAATCATCGTCACCGGACAGCCGACCGTCATCGACCCTTCGCGTGCACCGGAGGGCAAACATGTCCTGTGGCTGCAGGTCCGTATGGTTCCCGGCGTTATCAAGGGTGACGCGGCCGGCAAAATCGCCGCCACGGACTGGGCGGATGCCGCCGAACCCTATGCCGAGCGCGCGCTCGACATTGTCGAGCAATACGCGCCCGGAACGCGTGACAAGATCATCGCGCGGCGCGTGGTGACGCCCGTCGAGCTGGAAGCCGACAATCCCAATCTCGTCGGCGGCGACCAGGTGTGCGGCAGCCATCACCTGTTCCAGAATTTTCTGTTTCGCCCCATGCGCGGATACACCGACGGACGCACGCCGATCGACCGCCTCTTTCATACCGGCGCAAGCGTCTGGCCAGGCGCCGGCACCGGAGCGGGATCGGGCACCATGCTCGGCCAGAAACTCACACGATAACCAAGGAAATCCAAGGGAGGAGCAATACTGCCATGACCTATTTTTCAAGACGCGGGCTCATGCGGCTCGCCGTAGCAGCCTTTAGTATCGGTGCGGTGGTCACGACCGCACCGGCTCAGGAAATCGACGAGCTGGTGATTGCCTATAACGTCAACCTGCCCAGTTGGGACCCGACCGTCGGCCCCTCAGCCGTCAACCCGACGATTCAAGGCATTTACCAGTCGGTCTTCGACCAGTTCATCGCCCAGGCGCCCGATCTTCAGCAGAAGCCCGGCATCCTGACCGAATGGGGCTGGAACGAAGACAAGAGCAAAATCCACATGACGGTGCGTGACGGCGTCACCTGGCATGATGGCAGTCCGTTGACCGCGGAAGACGTGGTCTGGTCGCTGGAACGCGCCGGCAATCCGGACACCGGGAACCCGATCCAGTTCATCTGGTCGACCATTGGCAATTACTCGATCGACGGCAACAAGATCACCGCAGACGTGCTGCGTTTCGACCCGACGATCTTCAAATGGATGAGCTTCCTGACCGGCTACGTCATGCCGAAAGCCTATATCGAGAAGGTCGGCATGGAAGGATTCCAGGCTGCACCGATCGGCTCCGGCCCGTACATGGTCGACAAATATGAGCGTAACGCCTTCGTTCGCCTGAAAGCCAATCCCAATTACTGGGGCGGCAAGCCGGAATTCGAAAACGTCACCATCAAGTTCGTCACCGACGCCGCGGCCCGCGTTGCCGAAGTCGAATCCGGCAACTCGCACGTCACGCTCGAAATGCCCTATGAGGAATACGATCGTCTCAAAGACGGCGGCAATCTCATGGGAACGGTCGCACCGGTCTCCGATATCGGCATGATCTTCTTCAACGACGTCGATGCCATGACCGATCCGAATGTCCGCAAGGCGGCAGTCATGGCGGTGGACAAGAATGCCATCGTGGATCGGCTGCTCTCCGGCTACGCGGTTCCGATCGACACCCTGCAAACGCCGTCCTATTCGGCTTACGACGAGAGCATCAAGACGCCCTACGATCCGGATATGGCCAAGGAACTGCTGGCGGCGTCCGGCTACTCGACCGACAACCCGGTCAAGTTCACCATCCAGACGACGCGCGGCTTCAAGCCCAAGGACTATGAAATCATACAGGCAATCGTCGGCCTGTGGCGCCGCGTTGGCATCGAGGCCGAGATCGAAGTTTACGAAGTCGCCAAGCACTTTGAACTGCGCGCTGCCGATCAGTTGGCTCCGGCCGCCTTCTACAACTGGGGCAACTCGATTGGTGATCCGACCACGTCGACCGGCTTCGCCATGTTCGGCCCCTCACCGCACTCGGTCTGGGACGGCGAGGATCTCGTCGGCATGATCGGACCGCTCTGGGGCGAGACTGACGAAGACAAGCGCATTGCCGGTTGGAAGGCCGTCGACAAATACATCGCGGACAACGCGCTGGTACTGCCGCTCTTCCAGTATACCCAGCCGATCCTGCACGCATCCGGCGTCAAGGTGACGCCTCACGCATCGGGCGCGCTCCTTCCGCACCTGATGACGCGCAACTAGACACGAGACCATAGGCGGGGCGGCTCGGCCGCCCCGTCCTACTTTTCGCCCATGCTTTTCCGACAGATCCTCGTTCGACTGGCTACCATGCTGGTGACGCTCGTTGGCGTCGCCATCATCGTCTTTTTTGTCATCCGCATTGTGCCTGGCAATCCCATCGCCATGATGCTGCCGCCTGGCGCAAGTGAAGCGGATATCGCCCGTCTGGAAGCACTCTACGGGCTCGACAAGTCGATCCCGCAACAGTTCCTGATCTGGGTTTGGGGCGTGCTGCAAGGCGATTTCGGAACCTCGATCACCACTGAACAACCAGTGGCCGGGCTGGTGCTCGGCCGTCTCCCGGCAACCCTTGAGCTATCAATTTTCGCACTCCTCATCGCTATCGCTTTCGGCGGCATGCTGGCGCTGATCGGCACTCGCATGCGGGGCACGCGTACCGAGGCCGCTATCGACGTGACCAACGGGGTTGCACTCTCGGTGCCCGATTTCCTGTGGGGTCTAATCCTGATCCTTCTGTTTGGCGTGCTTGTTCCGATCTTCCACATATCAGGGCGCGTCTCGCCCTCCCTCGACTTGCCCTTTGCCACCAATTTCTACCTGTTCGAGAGCCTGGTGCGGTTTCGCTTCGACATCACGGCCGACCTGATTTCGCACATGTTCATGCCTGCAGTCGCTCTGGCCATTCCGCTGGCCGCAATCATCGCCCAGTTGCTCAAACAGTCGCTGAAAGAGACCATGCATCTCGACTACGTGACGTTGGCACGCACCAAAGGCTACCCGGAATCCAGCGTCATCGTCCGCGAGGCACTGCCCAATGCGGTTCTGCCAACGATGACCCTGATCGGGGTGCAATTCACCTTCCTGATTGGTGGCACCGTGATCATCGAGCGCCTGTTTTCCTACGAAGGCCTCGGCAACATGGCGATCGACGCCGTCATCAACCGCGACCTGCCATTGATTCAGGGGATCGTTATCCTGTTTGCCGTCATCTTCACCGTGGTCAATCTTCTGGTCGACCTGTCCTACGCCGCGCTGAACCCGAGGCTGCGCCATGCTTGACGGCCGCCAACAGACGAGACGGAAGGCCGGCGCGCGCCTCTGGTTGTCGGGCGGATGGCTGCTTCTGCTGGTGGTTGCTTCGCTGCTCGCACCGCTGATCAGTCCCCAGGATCCACTGGCCCAGGATCTGTTCGCGGCACGCCTGCCGCCCTTCTGGGAGCGAGGATCGGAACCCGGATTTTGGCTTGGCACGGATTCACTTGGCCGGGACGTGCTTTCACGCACCCTCTATGGCGGCCAGGTGGCGTTGATAGTTGCCGTTGTCGCCGGTGGACTGACCTGCCTGATCGGCACCTGCCTCGGTCTGTTGGCGGGTTTCTACCGTGGTTGGGTCGACATGACGATTTCGCGCCTGATCGATATCTGGATGGCCTTTCCCCCGGTCCTTTTCGCCATCCTGCTCATTGCCGTGCTCGGAACCGGCCTGACCTCCATCATCGTCGCCATCGTGGTGATCGACTGGACGCGGTTTGCCCGGGTCATTCGTGCCGAGGCCATGTCCCAATCGGCGATGGATTATGTCGCGTCGGCGCAGGTCGCCGGTTTCAGCCGGTTTGGCACCATGATCCGCGAAATTCTGCCCAACGTACTGCCGACCGTCGGAGTGTTGCTGACCCTTGAGATGGGCATCGCGGTGATCGTCGAGGCGATCCTGAGCTTCGTCAACCTGTCGATCTCCACCGACGCCCCCACCTGGGGCGGGATGATTGCCGAAGGCCGGCTTTCAATTCACCAGGCCTGGTGGGTGCTTGTATTTCCTCTGGTGACCCTCTTCCTTACGGTCCTCAGCTTCGCCCAATTGGGTGAAGGCCTGAAAGACCGCTTTGATCCGGTGCTGCGATGAAGCCGTTCCTATCGATCACCGGCCTCAACGCGGTCCTTGGTTCCGACTCGCCGATTTTGCGTTCCGTATCTCTCGATGTGGCGCCCGGCGAAGTTCATGGCCTCGTTGGAGAAAGCGGCGCGGGCAAGAGCATGATCGGCAAGGCGATCCTCGGAATATTGCCGCACGCGATCAGCATCACCACGGGAACCATTGAGCTTGACGGGCAGAATCTTCAGACGCTGCACCCAAAGGAGCGCCGCAGAGTGATCGGCGCCAAGGCAGCTTTGATCCCACAGGATCCGTTGACGGCTTTGAACCCGTCGAAGCGCATCGGACCCCAGATCACGCGCCGCCTGGTGGACATTCTCAGCTGGTCACGCGATCAGGCAAAGGCCAGAGCGCTGGAACTGCTGGAAGAAGTTCACGTGCCAGACCCGCCGCGGGTGATGCGCAGCTACCCGCATGAACTGTCGGGTGGGATGCGGCAACGGGTGTTGATTGCTTCAGCCTTTGCGGCTGAACCGAAACTGATCGTTGCGGATGAACCGACAACCGCCCTCGATGTCACGGTTCAAAAGCAGATTCTGCGCTTGATCCGGGATATGCAGTCACGCCACGGCACCGCGCTGCTTTTCGTGACGCACGATCTTGGTGTCGCGTCGAAAATCTGTCAGCGGCTTTCTGTGCTTTACGGCGGCAAAATCGTCGAGACCGCGACGATCGACGACTTCTTCCGCTCACCCGCCCATCCCTATTCGGCCGCTCTTCTCGCCGCGACCCCGAAACATACGGACCCGAACAGCAGCCTGACGCCGATCCCGGAAGAAACCATCCGGGAGGTGAACGCCGAAGTGCAGGCGTTCGGAATGGGGACCGACCATGGCTGATATTCTCTACACCATAAGCGATCTCCATCTATCGCTGCCCGACCTTGCTCACAAACCGCTTCTCGGCAAGGCTCCACGCATCGACATCCTGAAAGGCATCGATCTGACCATACCGCGCGGCGATGTCCTGGGCATCGTCGGTGGATCGGGCTCGGGAAAAACCACACTCGGCCGGGCGATCATCCGATTGCTACAACCCACCGGAGGAAGCATTCACTTTGAAGGTCAGGACATCAGCCACATGCAGGAGGCGCAGCTGCGCCCTCTTCGGCGCAAGTTCCAGATGATCTTCCAGGACCCGATGTCCTCGCTCAACCCGCGTCACACCGTGGCTACAATCATCCAGGGACCTTTGCGACTGCATGGTTTCGACCGTGCCCCGGAGCGTGCGTCAGAGGCACTGGACCATGTCGGCCTTCCCAAGGCCATCGGCAACCGATATCCGCAGGAACTGTCCGGCGGCCAGCGCCAGAGGGTCGGCATCGCGCGCGCGATCGCCATGGAGCCGACCTTCATTCTGGCCGACGAGATCCTTTCCGGCCTTGATGTGTCATCCCAGGCTCAGGTGCTGGTGTTGCTGGAACGCCTGGTGTCGGACCTCGGTTTGACCCTGGCTTTCATCAGTCACGACCTCTCCGTGGTTCGTCGGCTCTGCAAGACTGTCGCCGTATTGCACGCTGGCAAGATCGTGGAATACTCCGATACAGCTTCGATTTTCGACAAGCCCTCCTCCGACTACACGAGGGAACTTCTGGCGGCGATCCCTCTCCCCGACCCGGCCCAGGAGTGGTTCTGAGCAAGCTTTGAGCCTGTCCGCCCACCATACCGGTCGGCGGATCGAGATTGACCGAACTCCGCGGTCGAGCTATAAGTAAGTAACCAGTTAGTGACAAAGAGCGAGCCATGAACATCTATTTCCAGAAGACTCACCAGCGCGCTTTCGGAACCTATCCTCTCCAGGGCGAAGAGCTGAAAAAGGCGCTGACAACCGCGTTGGACGTTGGGTACCGGGCAATCGACACCGCACAGATGTACGGCAACGAGGTTGAGGTCGGTGAAGCGCTGGCGGCGTCCGGCATTCCCCGCGAGGAACTTTGTCTGACGACCAAAGTCCACCCGGATAACTTTTCCGAAGACCGCTTCATGGAGTCGGTGGAGAAAAGCCTGAAAGACCTGCAGACCGACTATGTCGATGTTCTTCTGCTGCACTGGCCGCCGATCGGCGGCGACATCGCGCCGTCGCTGAAACTGCTCGAAGAAGCCCACAAGCGAGGGTACGCCCGCCATATCGGCGTATCCAACTACACCGCGCAAATGATGCGCGACGCCAAATCGATCGTCAGCGTGCCGTTGGTGACCAACCAGGTCGAGTTCCACCCGCTGCTCAATCAGGACACTTTGTTGGCGGCAGCAGCCGAGACGGGCATTCCGCTTTCGTCCTACAGTTCGGTCGCCCGTGGCGAAGTGTTCAAATACTCGGATTTCGCAGATATCGGAAAACCCTACGGCAAGAGCGCCGGCCAAGTGGTCTTGCGTTGGATCCTCCAGAAAGGCGTCTCCGTCAACACGATGTCGACCAATCCGGTCAACATCGACGCCAATCTTGACATCATGGATTTCAGCCTCTCGAGCGTCGACATGGCACGCATCGATGCGCTGACCGCCACGGACTACCGGATCGTCGGAGAGGATCTGGTTCCCTGGGCCCCAAAGTGGGACTAGATCAAAGGGCGATTGGTGAAGAACCGTCGGTTCAATCCAATCGCCGCTTTCTCCAGTCCAATCCTATTGATTTCCGCGAATGAGGTCGCTGGCCTTCTCACCGATCATGATGGTCGGTGCGTTGGTATTCGACCCGATCAGGCTTGGCATGATCGACGAATCGCAGATCCGAATACCCTCCAGGCCGTGGACCCGAAGCTGAGGATCAACGACGGCCATGTCGTCGGATCCCATCTTGCAGGTTCCGCTCGGGTGGTATGACGTGCGTCCGAATTCCCGCGCATAGTCTTCCAGGTCGGCCGTTGAAGTGACTTTGTCTCCCGGAAAGTGTTCGCGCTTGACGTATTTCTCAAACGCCTTCTGGCGCATGATTTCGCGGCTGATCCGTACGCCCTCCACCGAAGTCTTCAGGTCGTCCGGATCCGCAATGAAGTTGGGATCGACAATCGGATTGTCTTCCGGCTTGTTCGACCGCAAGGTCACGCTGCCGCGGCTCTTTGGCCGCAACGTGTAGGAATTCAGAGTACAGCCCGACCCTGACGGGATGGCCGGCACACCGGCTTCGACACCCGCTCCGGCCAGGAAGTGGAACTGCAGGTCCGGCACATTCTGATCGTGGTCCGCATACCAGAAGGCTCCGCCCTCGACGACGTTCGAAGCCACTGGACCGGATCGGAAAAGCGCATATTGCAGCCCCGCCCACGCCATCCAATGCAACTTGTTGTACTTGTCGAGGCTCGTCGGCCCTTTCAGTTCGCAAACGATATCGATACCGAAATGGTCATTGAGGTTCTGACCAACACCGGCGAGGTCCTGGATGACGTCAATGCCCTGAGACTTCAGGTGATCGGCAGGCCCGATTCCGGAAAGCATCATGATCTTCGGCGATCCGATGGCACCGGATGTGACGAGGACCTCTGTGTCGGCCATCGCCTTGTGGGTCGTATTGCCCTGTCGGTATTCCACTCCGACGGCACGGTTGCCGGAAAACAGGATCCGCGTTGTCAGGCATCCGGTCTCAACCGTCAGGTTGGAGCGTTTCTCGACTGGCCACAGATAGGCGACCGACGCAGAGCTGCGCCGAGCGTTGCGCGTCGTGGTCTGGTAGGGACCGGCGCCCTCCTGAACCGCCCCGTTGAAATCCGGATTGAAGGGCATGCCGAGCTGCTGGCACGACTGGCTGAATGCCAGCGTCAGCGGCTGCGGCGAGGCAATATCGGAAACACCGAGCGGCCCGTCGATACCATGATAGTCACCTGCCAGGCGGTTGTTGCCCTCAGACCGAATGAAATAGGGTTGAACCTCTTTGAAGGACCAACCGGGGCATCCCTCCTCATTGGCCCAGCGGTCGTAGTCAACCGGATTGCCGCGGGTGAACACTTCGGCATTGATCGAGCTGCCACCACCCAGAACGCGCCCCTGTGCATAGGGAATCTCGCGATTGTTGGCATGCTTTTGCGGCGCCGTCGTCAGACCCCAAGTGAACGGCCCGGTGGTCATCTTGGCAAAACCGACCGGCATGTGGATATAGGGATGTCGATCACGACCGCCGGCTTCGAGCAGAAGGATCCGCGCGCTTTGCATTTCCGAAAGCCGGTTGGCCAGAACGCAGCCGGCCGATCCGCCGCCGACGATGATGTAGTCGTATCCCTTGTCCGCCATCATGAAATCCAGTGTTGTCTTTTTCCCAGCTCGATATGGGTCGATTTGACCTGGGTGTATTCCTCCACCCCATAAACGCCCGTTTCACGGCCCCATCCGGACTGCTTGAAGCCGCCGATCGGCAGCTCCGGTCCACCGGTGATCGTCGTGTTGACCCATACGCGCCCGGCCTGCACCCGGCGAACCATCTCAATCGCCCGATCGAGGTTCTTTGTCCAGATGCTTGCCGCCAGCCCGTATTGTGTGTCGTTTGCTATGCGAACAGCCTCATCAACCGTCTCAAAGGTCTGAACCGTCAGCACCGGACCAAAGATTTCCTCGCGGGCAATCGACATGTCACGGCTGACGTCGGCAAAGATGGTTGGTTGCACGAACTGACCCCTTTCCGAATCCTTCGCCGAACCGCCGCAGACCAGCCGGGCCCCCTCCTCCTGGCCGCCCGCGAGATGGCGCAGGATGGTGGCGTTCTGTGCCTCCGTGGTGATCGCTCCGACTTGCGTCTCCGGGTCGAGCGGATCGCCGATCCGCACCTTTGACAGGCGCTCCGCCACCATTGCCTCGAACTTCGATGCGATCGAATGTTCCACGACCAGGCGGCTGCCGCTGACGCAGCACTGGCCGCCATTGAAACAGAGACCGAAGGCAACGCCATCGGCAGCGTCCTCCAGGTCTGCATCCGCAAACACGATCTGCGGGTTCTTTCCGCCCAGTTCCAGCCCGAGTTTCTTGAAGTTGCCGGTGGCCGCCTCCAACAGGCGCTGCCCAACGGCAGTCGAGCCGGTGAAGGACACCATGTCGATATCATCATGCTCGATCAGGGCCTGGCCGATCTCGCTTCCGGTGCCCGTCACGACATTGTAGACGCCATCGGGCAACCCAGCCTCCGTCAGGATTTCCGCCATGATGAGTGTGGTCGCGGAGGTCACCTCGCTTGGCTTGGCAACGATGGTACAACCGGAGGCGAGAATGAACGGTATCCGCTCCGACAGGATGAAGAAGGGAAAGTTCCACGGCGTGATCAGCCCGACCACACCGATGGGCTCGCGTGTCACCAGCCCGAGCATCTTGTCGCCGAGATTGTTGAAGGTTTCCCCGTGGAGTGATCTGGCGACGCCGGCGGCGTATTCGTAGATGCCCGCAGCTCCTTCGACCTCGCCGCGCGACTGACTGATCGGCTTGCCATTCTCCAGCGTTTCGAAATAGGCCAGTTCCTCGGCCCGCTGGCGGATCCCTGCCGCTGCCTTCAGCAGGACGGCTGCGCGTTCCGCACCTGTCAGAGAGGACCAGCGACCGTCGGCAAAGGCTGTGCGGGCAGCCGCCACCGTTTCGTTCAAATCGTCGATCGTGCAGCGGGTGATCCGCGTCACCGGGACGTCATGGGCCGGACTGCTGCGGTCGATCGTTTGGCGTCCGTCCGCCGCCTGATATCGGCCATTCGCGAAGAAGCCGAAGACACGTGGACTGTCAGGCGGTGTTAGCACAGTTGTACTGTCGGTCATGTTGTTTCCCAGTTCGGTTGTCCGCCGTTATGCGGCAGTGTCGAAGATGATGGACGTCTTGAGATATTCAGACGCTCCGGTATCGGCATCAAATGCGCTCTGGATCTTGTCGAGCGCGACCGTGTTTTGCGTGAATGCACCGGTCTGGATCCGCCCATGGCGCAACAGCGCCAGAGCGTCATGCATGTCCTGCCCCATGCCAGCGACGGATCCCTTCAGCGAGTTTTCTTTCAGAACGGTCTCGAGCAGCGGCAGCGGCAAACGCGCGTCGTCCCCGGTCAGGCCGAAAGCCGACACATGCCCGCCCGGGCGGATCACCTCGAAGGCCAATCTGTAGAGATCGACCACCCCGACGCATTCGACCACGACATCGGCGCCACGACCGTCCGTGAGGTCCGACACGATCTGCTTCAGCCCTTCGGCACTGGAGGCAACCGCATCAGCACCGGCCGCTATCGCCATTTCGGCACGCGTCTCCTGGGTTTCCAGAACGACGATCGGCGCTGCACCGACAAGGCGCAGGACCTGGATGTGCAAGTTACCAATCGGCCCGGCTCCGAGAACAACGGCAGACTGCCCCAGTTCAACGCGAGCCTTCTTGGTTGCCCGCACCACGCAGGCCAGCGGTTCGGTCAGTGCCAGGAGCTCGAACGGCATATCGTCGGGTGCCAAAATCACGTGACTGGCCGGAGCAACGACGTAGTCCGCGAAGGCACCATTTTGACCGATGCCAAGTTGCGAAACATGCGGACAGTTCAGCACTTCGTTGCGTCGGCAATAGAAACAGGTGCCGCAGCCGAGATTGATATCCACCACTGCCCGATTGCCGACCGTCACTCCTTCAACCGCTGAGCCAACCTCGACAACAGTTCCGGCCAGTTCATGGCCCGGAATCAAGGGCAGCTTGTCGGCAGAGTAGTGCCCATTGAAGATGTGCACGTCGGTCCCGCAGATGCCGCAGCGATGAACTCGCATACGCACGTCGTTTGGGCCGACTGTCGGAATCGGCACATCGGATATTTCGAAGCGTCCCGGCTCAACAAGGACGGCTGCTTTCATACCGGACATGGTGCTCCTGACCCTATTTGACGATCCGCATTTTCCGGCGATCAATGGTCAGTGCGATGGCCGCAATCAGGACCACACCGAAGAAGATCTGCTGGCTCGTTGCCGGGACCTCCAGGTAGAGCATGCTGGTTCGCACGACGGCCACGATCATGGCACCAATCAATGTGTTGACGACACCGCCCACGCCGCCCGTCAGTGGTGTTCCGCCGACAAGCACGGCGACGATGGCCGGCAGCAGGAAACCCTCGGCCAGCGTCGGCGAACCGCCGGCGAGCTTGACCGAAAACAGAAGTCCTGCGATCGCAGCGAACATGCCCGAGATGGCGAACGCGAGAATCTTGTATTGATCGACCTTGAGGCCCGATGCCACAGCCGCCAGCTCTCCAGCACCAATCGCCTTGAGTGCCCGCCCGACCGTGGTGCGGCTTTGAACAAACCAGGCAAGCAGGAGCAACACGAGCGCAATAATCAGCTCGTTCGGAAGCCCGCCGGTCTGCCCTATCATCCAGCCAAAGGCCCTGTCGCGAAGCTCCGCGTCCATATAGAGCGCCCGCTGGCCGGAAGCGTATTGTCCAACAGACAGCGCTATGCCGCCAACCGCCAGTGTGGCAATGAAGGACGGCACCTTGAGACGGGTTGTGACAAATCCGGATACGGCTCCGAATCCCAGGCCGACAAGAATGCACAGCAGACCGGCCCATACTCCGAAGAGCGGCAGCGAGATGGTTGCTAGCACCGTCGTCATATTGGCCACCGACTGGGCCGAAAGGTCGATGCCGCCAATGTAGATGACGAAGGTGATGCCCAACGCCATGATGAACAGCGTCGAGATGTCCCCGGCCAGTTGAATCAGATTCTGCGGCCGAAGGAAATTGGGATCCATGAAGCCGACTATCAGGATCAGGACGACCAGAGTGATCCAGGGGAAGTGTATCTTGAGTTTTTCGAGATCCATGGGGCCGTCCTCAGATCATGTAGTGGATGAGGTCGAAAAGCGACGGCTTGGCGCCGGGCTTGCAGTCGTACCATTTCTGGATTTCGCCATCCTTGATGACAGCGATGGTGTGGCTGAGACCGATCGCCTCCTCCAGGGTGTCGGCGACCAGGATGATGCCGATTCCATCGGCCGACATTTCACGGATCATCTCGTAAACGTCCTCTTTGGCGCCGATGTCGAGGCCACGGGTCGGATGGTCGAGCAGGATGATGTTGGAACCGCCGCTGCGCCATTTGGCCAGCACGACTTTCTGCTGGTTGCCGCCGGACAGGTTGCCGCAATCGGCATTTTCAGAGGACGCTTTGATCGACAGCCTGCCGATCCAGTCGCGCGCCAGCTGTTTCTCCTTGCCGATGTCGAGCACTCCGCCACGAGAGTAGTTCTGCATCTGCGACAGCGTCATGTTTTCAAAGACCGTCATGCCGCCGACGATACCCTCGACCTTGCGTTCTCTCGGGATATAGGCGACGCCGCGTTCAACACCGCCATGGGCGCTGAAACCTTTCACGCCTTGCCCATTGATCTGGACGGAGCCGCTGCTCGGGTTTTGCAATCCAAAGATCGTGCGCAAGATGGCCTCCCGACCGGACCCCTCGGTCCCCACCAGGCACAGCACCTCGCCGGCATGCAGTTTCAGAGAGACATCGTTGTAGCGCCCCTCAACGCCGGCCTTGTTCAGTTCGAGCAGAACCTTGGACGTATCGTAAGGTTGCTGCTTTTCTTCTCGGTAATATTCCTTGTTGACGTCGCGACCGACCATTTCGCGCTGAATCGAGTCGACATTGGCGTCCTTTGAGTCGACAACATCGACCACTTCTCCGTCCTTGAGAACGTAGATTCGATCCGACAGTTCGATGACCTCGTCGAGCCGGTGCGAGACGAATATGAAAGACGCGCGTTTGCGCAGATCGCGGACCAGCTCGAAGAGCAACTCGATCTCTTCCTTGGCGAGCACCGAGGTCGGCTCATCAAGCAGGATCACCAGATCGCCCTGCACTCGCTCCTCAAGCGTGAGAACCTTGGCGAGTTCGACCAATTGTCGCTGTGCGAAGGAAAGCTGCGACGTGGTCATGCCTGGATTGATGTCCAGCTTGACCTTCTTCAACTGATGCCGTGCGGCGTCGGCCATCTTGCCCCAGTCGATCACCCCGAACGTGACGAACTGCTTCTCGAAACCGAGAAAGATGTTCTCCATCACTGTCAGGTTTGGAATCAGCGACTGTTCCTGAAACACCATGCCGACGCCCATATCCATGGCCTGTCGCGGGTTGTGAAAACGCACCGCCTTGCCATCGACCAGAACCTGTCCCCCATCGTGCTGATAGGCGCCGTAGATCACTTTCATCAGGGTCGATTTGCCGGCGCCGTTTTCACCGACCAGACCCACAATCTCACCACGGTTGATCTTGAAATCCACAGCCTTCAGAGCGTGGACGCCGGGAAAGGTTTTTTCGACTTTTTGAAGTTCAAACATGGCTGATCACTTCACGAAGGCCAGCGATTTTCGATCGGTGGAAAGGTAAACTGCGATGATCACCAGCAGTCCCAGAACACCATCCTGGACGTAGCGCGGCAGACCGATGACGATCATGCCGTTGCCGATCACGTTGACGATCAAAACCCCGACCAGCGTGTTCCAGACGCCGCCGATGCCGCCCCAAAGGGCCGTTCCGCCGACCACCACCGAGGTGATCGAAAGGAACATGAGATTGTATCCCGTGGCAGTTTCGGCAATTCCGATGCGAGCCACTGCGAAAAGCGCGCCCAGGGCATAGAATGCACCGGCAATCATGAAGCCCAGGATGCGCACGCGGTTGACGTTCAGTCCCGACGCATGGGCCAGTTCCTCACCACCGCCGACGGCATAGAAGTTCCGGCCGATCGTGGTGCGACTCTGGATGAACCAGGCCACGAGCAGGGCCAGGCCGGCAAAATAGACCATCAGCGGAAAGTTCAGGAAGCGGGTGGTCAGCAGCGATCGGAAAATCGGATCCTCGACCCGGATGCGGTCACCGCCAGTCATCAGCAGCGACAGACCGATGCCGACAAAACCCATCGACAGGCTGGCCATGAAGGACGGGATCTTTAATCGTACGTGCACCAACCCGTTGACCAACCCGAACACCGCACCGACCAGAAGCGTTGCCGGGAACGCGATCCACGCCCAGCTGTTCACGACGCCGCCAAGGCTCAGAAAGATGAATGCGAAAACGACCGCGCATACCGCCACGGCACCTTCCATCGAAAGGTCAATGGACCCCATGATGATGATGAAGGTGATCCCGAGCGCAATCATCAGCGCCGGTGTCGCCGCCATCGCAATGCGAGCGAAATTCCGCACCGACAGGAAGTTCGGATTGGCAATGGAGAAAAACAGGATCAGCGCTATCAGTACGAAGACCGGCGCCCATTTCTGCAGGTTCTCGCGTGTCAATACACCCGACACGGTGCCCTCCTGTCGCGGTTCAATGTTTCAGGGGTTCAAGTGTTGGACGCCCGCACGCCTCCCTTCGGCGAGCGGGCGACCGTCTTGGGAGGTCAGTACTTGATCTGACCGTTGGTCGGACCCCAGAAGTCCTTCCAATCGTAAGTCGGGACGCTGTCCAGATATTCAGCCTTGAATGCTTTGGCATCATCAGGCGTGATCAGGATCGTCGGGCCATAGAATTCACGATTGGCATGGGACTCGTCCGAAGGCTTGAAATGGCCGGTGGCCGCATAGTAGGCGAGCGCCGCTGTGATACCGCCGCCCCAATGGGGGTTGGTAAAGACGGTCGCCTCGATATCGCCCTTCATGACCAGTTCGACAGCCTGTGGGTTGCCGTCATAGGTGACGATCGGAATGATACCCTGCAGCCCCTCGGCGCGCAGCGCCTCCAGAACGCCGTAACCGATGGTGTCATTGGCACAGTGCACACCCTTGATCTCGTCGCCGAAGCGGGTCAGGAAACTCGACATGATCTGGTTGGCCTTCTGGGTATCCCAGTCGGCGGCCTGGTAATCGAGCAGTTCGATGTCCGGGTAATCCTTCATGGCATTGAGCAGGCCCTGCTTGCGCTCGATCGCCGGGTTGTTCGAGGCAATACCACCCAGACCGACGACACCGCCCTTGCCACCCATCTTGTCGAACAGGATGCGAGCCGTCTGCTCAGCCGGTCCAAGATCCGACCAGGTCATGTGCGATACGTAGTGATCACCGAAATCCCACGGGTGAAGATCGTCGGTCTTGTTCCAGATCGTCGACACATATCCCTTCGAGGAAGCAACCGCTTCCACAACGGGCCGGCAGTTCGGCGCGTCATTGGTGTCGATGGCAAGCGCAACATTCCCGTTTTCCTTGGCTAGGAGCGCCTTGACGTCGGCGAGCGATTTTTCGCTGGAGCCATCATTGATCAGGTGCACCATGTCGCCCTTGGGCTTGCCAAGGCTTTCGACAAAAGCCTCACCGCCGGACACGATTTCGTTCCAGTAGGGGTTGGTGCGGTTGCGGTAGCTCCAGGCGATGACCGGATCGTTCAGCGCTGCGCGCGCGGTCCCTGTGCCGAATGCGCCGGCGGCAGCGGCGCCACCGAGCCCCATTGCCGAAGCAAGCAGAAAGTTGCGACGATTGATCGTCTCCTGCTCGATGAACTTTTTAATGAATGACATCTCTCTCTCCCTTGGATCGACATTCGTGAAATCCCGGCGGTGTGCCTTGGATGAATTCTGAAGAAGCACCTCGGAATTTTGCGGCTAATGCACTAACTAGTTACTTCTTTAATCAACCTCTGTCAAGCTTGACCCGCGAGCAAACCCATGCTGCAACTGGATCAGACGCTGCTTTGCATCTCAAGGGTTCGAATAGTCCGAAATAACGGACTGGTTATTTCATATTTCGGACTTTTGCAGCGCTATGGATCGCCCCGAACAGAGCGGTTTTGGGGTCGATATGCGCTGCAAACGGGAATCAGGTAGTTTGTCGACGAGTTGAACAGGATTGTGCGGGAACACATGGCCTTAGCAACCAAGCCAAAACGCGTTCGTGACGCGGATGCCACGCAGAAGAGAATCCTCGCTGCGGCGCAAAAAGAGTTCGCTTCCAACGGGCTCGCCGGAGCGCGGGTCGACGTCATCGCCGAGCGCGCCAAAGCCAACAAGCGCATGATCTACCACTATTTCGAAAGCAAGGAGAAGCTCTTCCAGCGGGTTCTGGAGGACGCCTATCTCGACATCCGCAACGCCGAACAAGGTCTGGAGCTCGACCATCTTGAACCGGAAGAAGCGCTGGAAACGCTGGTCACCTTCACCTGGCGCTACTACATCAAGAACCCGCAATTTCTGACGCTGGTCAACAGCGAAAATCTTCACCGGGCGAAGCACCTGAAGAAGTCCACCGTGCTGCCGGAAGTGAGCCGTCGAATGGTCGATATGGTGTCCGACATTCTCGATCGCGGCATCCGCAAGGGCGTGTTTCGCGGCGGCATCGACCCGGTCCAGCTCAACATCACGATTGCCGCAATCGGCTATTACTATCTGACCAACCGCTTTACCGGCTCGTTCCTGTTCGAACGGGATTTCATGAGCCCGGAAAACCTCGACGAACGCATTCGCTTCAACATCGACACGGTCATGAGGCTGGTGCGCAAATAGCAAAGGGGAAGGCCATGGCCCGGCACCGCACCGAAACCGACAGTCTCGGCAAGGTTAAGGTACCGGCCGATCGGTTATGGGGCGCCCAGACACAGCGCTCGCTCGAACACTTCAGCATTGGTGCCGAACGCATTCCGCCGGAGATGATCGCTGCCTATGCAATCCTCAAGAAGGCTGCGGCGATTGCCAATCATGCCGGCGGGCACCTCAAAAAAAGGCAACGCGATCTGATCGTGCGCGCCTGCAATGAGATCCTCGCGGGCAAGCATGATGACGAGTTTCCGCTCTATGTCTGGATGACCGGCAGCGGCACCCAGTTCAACATGAACGTCAACGAGGTTATTTCGAACCGCATCAGCCAGATGGCCGGCAACGACCTCGGCTCCAAGGACCCGGTGCACCCGAACGATCACGTCAACATGTCGCAGTCGTCGAACGACACCTTTCCGACGGCCATGAATATTGCCGCAGCTATCGGAACTGCGGAGGAACTGCTGCCTGAGATCGGACGCCTGCGCGACGCACTGTCAAAGAAAGCGCAAGCCTGGGACGACATCGTCAAGATCGGCCGTACCCACATGCAGGACGCAACTCCCCTCACCCTGGGTCAGGAGTTTGCCGGCTATGTCGGCATGCTCGACGACGACGTCGCGCGCATCGAATATGCGCTGCTCGGTGTCTACCGCCTAGCCCTGGGCGGGACAGCCATTGGCACTGGCATCAATGCGCCCCCGGGTTTCGCCGAAACATCCGCTGCCGAAATCGCACGCCTCACGGACCTGCCCTTTGTCACCGCGGAGAACAAGTTTGCCGTCCAGGGAGCCCATGACGATCAGGTCTTTCTGAGCTCAGCGCTCAAGACGCTGGCAACCTCACTGTTCAAGATCGCCAATGACATCAGATTGCTGTCCAGCGGCCCGCGCTGCGGCATCGGTGAGCTTCACCTGCCCGAGAACGAGCCCGGATCGTCGATCATGCCCGGCAAGGTCAATCCGACCCAGTGCGAAGCCCTCTCGATGCTCTCGATTCAGGTCATGGCCAACGATACCGCCGTCTCGCTCGGCAGCGGCTCGGGCATTCTGGAAATGAACGTCTACAAGACGATGATCATCCATAACGTCATGCAATCGATCCGACTGCTCACCCACGGCTGCCGCAGTTTCAGAACCTATCTTGTCGAGGGCATGGAGCCCAACCGCAAGCAGATCGAGACCCATCTCGAAAACTCGCTCATGCTGGTTACTGCCCTCAGCCCGGTGATCGGCTACGACAAGGCATCGGAAGTGGCGCACTATGCGCTGCATCACGACCTTTCCTTGCGCGAAGCAACCCTCAAACTCGGGTATGTATCGGCTGAAGACTATGACCGGATCGTCGATCCGGGAAAAATGGTCCGTCCTTACCTCGCATCTGACTGAAGCCCGTCGCTCACGCAACTGTGTGTCAGTGTTTGTTGATTTGAGGCGCCACACCGCTCAAGCATTCAGCGGTTCAAAAGGTTGACCTCATGACCCGAGTGACAATCGCGATTGCTCTGCTTCTGCTGCCCCTGGCTGCCGTGGCCCAGGACCGGGCTGGCCGCGACACGGCTTCCGACTGGGTGGTCAAGCATTACAAGCCGTTCGGACTTTGGGACAGCATCTGCGACGAGCGCGTGGAACGAAATGAACTGAAGCAGCGCTGCTATCTTCGCTACGTCGACGTCTATTCGCCGCGCCCGGATTTTCTCGCCACCTTCGCCTTCATCCATCCACCAAACGGCGTGACCGTCGTCGAATTCGGCTTCGAACGCGGAACGCACTTCAAACCTGAAGGCTTTCGCATCGAGCGCGATGGCGCAACGACCTGGACACTGGAGGACCCGTGTCTGCGGGCTGCGAAATGCGAGCTTGCCGGTGACGTGGCCGCCGACTTGCTAGAGGCATTTTCAGGCGGCGGCACACTGGTTCAGGAATTCAAAAATCGCAGCGGCAAGGACTGGCGGCTGGAGTGGAACCTTGAGCAGTTTGGCGAAGCACTGACCGACTACCAGCAGGCGGCGAGCGCACGGTCTCTGCTCGAATAGAGCTCGCGTATCCGGGTCATCCGGTCTTCAGGATGATCTGCTTCCAGATTGCGGTCTCGTCGAACAGCACATACTCGCGGCGCAGACCCCAGGGACCGAATTCGCCGTGGCAGGCTCCCATGATGTAGACCTCGGCTCCTGTTGGTGTGCCGAAACTGCCCCATCCGTCGTGCTTGCCACGCAGTGACCAGCGCAGCGCCGCCCGCGGCGGCATCAGAGGATCGTCGCGACCGATCTGATGGTCGATCCGGAACTCGGCGCCCGGGAAGCTGGCGCGAAGGCCCATCCAGAAATGATCCGCATCCACAAATGAATGACCCGTTTTGCCACCGGGATGTTCGAGCTGACAGGCTCGGTCGTATTCGCGGCTGATGACCGCCATATCCGCGTTCATGATGCTCGTCAGAATGTCGGCGTAGCGGGCACCCCACTCATTGTCATTGCCTTTGCCCCGATACGCACCCTGCTGATCGACGTCCGGGGTGAACGGCGTAACGCAGTTCTCCGGTCCACCTTCCCGCGCGATCAGGTCGCGCGCGTAGTCCTGCGGCTCGAAGCCCATCTGCCGCACCACGGCCCCCTGATCGCGGATCAGCCATTCGTCGTTGATCTGGTTGTTGATGGCGTGGCAATCGGCGATGATTCGATAGACCAGCTTGGTTCCGGTTGCCTTGCCGTAGACACCGTCGCCGAGATGGGTCGCCGTCGACAGCAGCCGGTGTGAGGACAGCATGCCATCCTCAGGTGTGCCGGACCAGATGACATCCTCACCAAACAGAGTTCTGTCGGGGAATTCGGCGATCGTTGCCATGGTGGCAGCGATGACATTCTTGTTTCCGAGCACGATGGATGCCGGCGAGCGGACGATGATATCCGGGGCGTAGTACTTGTTGAGGGTCGCAATACCGCGATCCTCCCAGATTTCCTTGGTGATACCCAAAATGTAATCGGGAAAGTCCTTGAACTTGGTATCGAAGCCCCTCATTTGTTCCATCCTTCGGGTTTGCGGGCTGAACTTCGGACGATCAGCGGGCCGTCGACTGCAATGTGCCGCGGCGCCGCACCGACATCCTCTATTTGCGTCAACAGCAGATCGATCGTCTCTTCGACCATGATGTTGGAACGCTGTCGAATGGTGGTCAGGTCGTAGCTTGGCCAGGCGGCAATCGGCACGTCGTCGTAGCCGACAATCGACACGTCCTCGGGAACGCGCAGGCCGAATTCTGTCCGAACCACATCCATGACGGCAAACGCCATGTGATCATTGGCGACAAAGACCGCATCCGGCTTCTGGTCCTTGGCGAACATGTCGCGGGCCGCCTGCATGGTGCTATCGAAATGGAAGTCTCCAACGGTGCGGTCGAACAGATCCTGCCCTGCGGCCCGCAGGCCCTCGACAAAGCCCCGTTCCCGATCGCGTTGTGTCGACGCCCCTTCCCACCCGGCAATATGCGCGATCCGTCGGTGGCCGCCCGCCAGCAGGAATTCCGCCATTTTGCGGCCACCGGCAACATTGTTCGAGGTAACTGCCGACACCCGGTCTCCGTCCTGGCTGCGGTTGAACAAGACCACCGGTATTCCGGCTGCTTCGCATCTTTCCGCCAGCTCGGACGACATGGCGACGGACGCCATGATCAACCCATCGACCTGATAGTCGATGATCTCGTCCAGAACCCCATCTATGTTGCCGGCGGTCTGCGAAGCCATGAAGATGAGCACGTGGTAGCCCTCGCGCTGCAGGGCATTGGAGAGTTTTTCCACGGCATCCGGATAGAACTGATTCTCGAAATAGGCGACCACCACTCCGATGATGCGGCTGCGGCCGGTAATCAGGGAACGCGCCAACACATTCGGCCGGTAGCCCATCTCATCGGCAACTTTGCGAACCTTTTCTGCGGTTTTGCGCGAAACACTGGCACCCGGTGTGAAAACGCGCGAAACGGCCGACTGGCTGACGCCGGCCCGTTCCGCCACCTGGGTTGCCGTGACTTTTTCACCCGCCATCAGCCCGCCGTCCATCCGCCATCGATCAGCAACGCGGTCCCGGTCACCAGCGCCGAGGCGTCGGATGCCAGATAGACCACCGCTCCCATAACATCTTCGACTTCACCAACCCGCCGCAATTTGATCTTTTCCTCGATCCAACGCACCCGCTCGGGATTGTCGAAGGTTGCTGCGGTCAGTGGCGTACGAATGAACGTCGGGCAGATCGTGTTGACCCTGATGCCGTTCGGCCCGAACTCGATGGCCATCGACTTGGTGAAGCCCTCAACTGCGTGTTTTGACGCGCTGTAGACCGCCCGGTCGATGCCGCCGACATGTCCCATCTGCGATGATATGTTGATCAGCGATCCGGGACGACCCGCCGCGACGAGCCCCTTGGCCACCGCCTGGGCCAGGAAATAGGCACCTTTCAGATTGACATCCATGACCGATTCGAAGTCCGGAAGTGTGGTGTCCAGCGCCGGCGCGTGACGCGCCAAGCCTGCGCTGTTGACCAGAATGTCGAACGGACCATGTGCTGCAACCGCAGCTGTCACCGATTCCACATCACCGACATCCAAGGGCAACGCCTTCGCCTTCCAGCCCTGCTGTTCGAATAAATCGACACAGGCGTTAACTCGCTCGACGTTCCTGGCGGCGACAAACACCTCGGCTCCGGCCTCGGCAAGCGCAACAGCGCAGCCTTCACCGATTCCCGAGGTTGCGCCGGTCACCAGCGCCCGTTTTCCGTCGAGCCGGAAGGACGGCGTTTTGGGGAGCGTTGTCATCAGGCTTGAATCCTCGTTGGTGATCGCATCCTGTTGAACTCGAAAAGACGCTCGAACACCTCGACCTCGATCCGGTTGTCCCGCTGGTCGGGATGAAAAGCATGAAGAAGAGCAGCTCTCGCACACTCTTCTTCAAAGAGATACAGCGCTTTGCGAACAGGTTCGACCAGCGCCTTGTATGCTGCGTCTACACCGCCTGTCATTCAGCGGCTTCTCCGTAAGGTACGTTTCGGCCTCCATAGCGGCGGACCCGCAAATTGGCCTGCTCGGCGTGGCCGACGAAGCCTTCGAGCATGCAAAGCCGCGAGCAGTATTCGCCGATCTTTGCCGCCGCCTCGTCTGTCGTGACCTTCTGGTAGCTGTGGGTCTTCAGGTATTTGCCGACCCAGAGACCACCGGTATAGCGGCCCGCCTTTTTGGTTGGCAGCGTGTGGTTGGTGCCGATGACCTTGTCGCCGTTTGCGACGTTGGTCCGGGCGCCGAGAAATAGCGCGCCGTAGCAGGTCATGTTGTCGAGGAACCAGTCGTCCCGGTCGGTCATGACCTGAACGTGCTCCGAAGCAATGTCGTTGGCTACCTCGAGCATCTCCTCGTAGGAGTCGCAGACAATCACTTCGCCATAATCGCGCCAACTGGCGGAAGCGGTCTCAGCTGTCGGGAGAATTTCCAGCAACCGATCGATCTCGGCGAGCGTCTCCTCTGCCAGCCGACGCGAATTGGTGACGAGTACTGCGGGAGAATTGTAGCCGTGCTCGGCCTGGCCCAGCAGGTCGGTCGCACACATCTCGGCATCGACGGTGTTGTCGGCAATAACCATCGTTTCCGTAGGACCGGCGAAGAGGTCGATGCCGACCCGGCCGAACAACTGGCGCTTGGCTTCGGCGACAAAGGCGTTGCCGGGACCGACCAGCATATGCACGGGATCGATGGTCTCGGTGCCGATTGCCATGGCACCAACCGCCTGGATGCCCCCAAGGACAAAGATTTCATGCGCGCCGCCGAGTTTCATGGCGGCAATAACCGCCGGATTGGGCTCTCCCTTGAAGGGCGGCGTCGCCGCGACGATGCGTGGCACACCGGCAACGGAAGCTGTCGCCACCGACATGTGCGCCGAGGCTACCATTGGAAACTTGCCGCCGGGCACGTAGCAGCCGACGGACTGAACCGGAATGTTCTTGTGGCCGAGAATAACGCCAGGCATCGTCTCGACCTCGATGTCGAGCATGGAATCGCGCTGAGCCTGAGCGAAACTTCGCACCTGGTCCTGAGCGAATTTGATGTCTTCCATGTCACGCGCCGACACCTTGTTCATCAGCGCTTCGATTTCGCCTTCGCTCAGCCGGAATGAGGCCGGCCGGTAATTGTCGAACTTTTCCGACAGATCGCTCACAGCGGCGTCACCGCGCGCTTCGATATCAGCCAGAGTCGATTCGACGATGCCACGAACCTTGGCATCGTCTTCCGAGCGCTCCGCGTCGGGTTTACCCCGCTTGAGATAGTCAATCGCCATGATTCATCCTCTAGTTCGGCTGCGGAGGTTGTTTGTCGCCGCGATCGAAGGCCTCCCACCCCTCTCCGTTGAACACATCAACGCCGAGCTGCGACAGAACGTGCGGAAAATCCACCATCACCCAATTGTCGACGATCTGGCCGTCGACCACTTTCCAGAAATCCATGTAGCGAATCTCGATCCGCTTGCCGGTCGGCTCCACCCCCATGAACTGCCCCGAATGCGTTGCCTCCTGGCGACCGAAGGCGGCAGCCCATTCGCCCATGTAGAGCCGCGCCTCATCGACGCAGCTCTTGTCAGAGAAAGCCGCCTGGAACGGCTTCTGCCAGTTCTGCTGAAACGCCCTGAGGCCATCCTTGGTGCCGCAGCCGAAATTGCCCATCCAGCGAAAGTCTTTGGAGAAGAACTCGCCGATGTCGTCGATGCGGTGGTCGTTCAGGCCATCCACCATGGTTTCGATGACCGTCCTGGTGTCGTCGGTTTTGGACATGTCGGTGTCCCGCGACAGAATTGCCTGCTCCGGACGCGATCCCTTCATTGGACTTCCTTTTGTTTGCTTTCGGATCGGTTTGACATTGCTCGACCGCCCTACCCCTTGACGGCGCCGGCAGTCAGGCCGCTGACGATCTGACGCTGGAAGATCATGACCAGCAGGAAAAGCGGTGCAGTGATTGACACGGCGGCGGCCACGGCCTCGACCTGGTCGGTGGTCGTTGTCTCGCGGTTGAAGTACCCGGCAATCGCCGGAACCATGGTCTGGTTCTGCGCATCGAGGAGCAGCGAGGTGACAAGGTAATCGTTATAGCCCAGCAGGAAGCTGAACAGACCCGTGGTGATCACGCCTGGCCACATGACTGGCATGATGACCCAGCGGAACGCCTGGAAATGGGTGCAACCGTCGACACGTGCCGCCTCGTCCAATTCCGTCGGGATGTTCTGGAAGAAAGAGCGCAGCATCCAGATCGTAAAGGGCTGGTTGATCGCCACCAGAACCGCAATCACCGCGAACGGCTTGCCGTAGAGTGTCGGTGCCGCGTCGCCGAGGATCGGCCGCAGGAATTCCGCCGAATTGATGAACCAGGGCAGATAGCCTGCAACCAGTACGGAATGCGGCAGCGCCCGGAACACCAGAGCAATGATCAGGATCCAGAAGGCAAGGCTGGACCCGGAACGGGCCAGACCGTAACCGGCCAAGGTTCCGACCGTCAGCGACACGGTAACGACGCCGGTGGTCACAATCAGTGAATTGATGAAGTTGCGGTAGAACTCGTTGTCCCACCAGACGGCGGAATAGTGTTCGGTGGTGAGACCGATGATCGGATTGCCGATTGGCCCCAACACCGAATTGATGCCCCCCATGATCGGTGGCAAGGCACCGAAGAGTATCAGGCAGAACACGATACCCAGCGCCAACGAACCGATGATCCAGCCGAACCACACCTGACCATAGGGCGAGTATTCCCGAACCATGTTGGGAAGCCACTTGATGGCAAGTTGGGCGGTGAGCACCAGCAAGGCGATGCCGGCCAGGATATCCGGGATCGACAGCCCCTTGTCAGCGGCCCTGGTTGTCGGGCCGAAGATCACGTTCAGCGGGTTCGACGAAAAGGCGTCGATCGGCTCCTTGAAGCTCATGACCGCGACCCAGAAGATCGGAAAGGCGGCCAGAATGCACCAGAAGGTCAGGAAGCCGGCGGTACTCAGTTGCAGGGCCGTCGACTGGCGAAAGGCGCGTGGCGTGCTCATCGGGCTGCTCCCTTGTGATCCCGCCAGGTGCGCAGCAACAGCGGATAGAGGATAATGACGATGCCGATCATGGTCAGCATGGCGCTGGCGGATGCTCGAGAGATGGAGCGATTGCCACTGTCGTCAGGTTGCAGGAAATCGTAGGTCAGCCATTGCAGTGAAATCACGTGCGCTTCGCTTCGGAAACCGATCACCTCTTCGAACACCCTGTAGGCATCCATCAAATGGATCAGCGCCAGGAAAACGATCAGCGGCATCAGATGCGGAATGACCACATAGCGCAGCCGTTCCCATCGGCTGGCGCCGTCGATAATCGCGCTTTCCAGCGTATCCTGATTGACGGTCTGCAGGCCGGCGTAGAGCACCACGAACGCAAAGGGCGCAACGTGCCAGACCCGGTAGAAGATCATCAGCAACTCGATGGTCCAGCCTTGAGCGAACATGGCGATATCCTGCTGCAACCACCATTCAATGAGTGCGGTCAGGATGCCGTCGCCCACGAACAGCCAGCGGATCGACAATGCGCCGATAACAGGGGTGATGATGAAGGGCAGCAGCGAAACAAATATGATCGGGCCACGGATGGAGCGGGTCGCGTTGTTGACGGCCACCGCCAACACCAGGCCAACGCCGATAACAAGTGGCAGGGTGATCAGCGTAAAGGTCAGCGTGAAACGCAGCGCTTTCCAGAAATCGATGGAAAGCAGGCCCGAAAGGCTGCCGCTTGTGATCGCGTCCCAGGCTCTCTGGGGCTCGAGCACGTTGATGTAACTCTCCCAGCCGACATATTTCGTCTGGGTGATGATCTTGCCGTCGTCGCCGAGGATCGGACGGGTCTTAAGCTCCGTCGTACAGGTTTGCTTGAGGAAACCGGCCGTGCAGTTTTCGACTTCGACCGTCTCAAACTGAGGCTGCGTCAGGTAAAATGACTGCGAGAAGACGCTAACCAGCGGCGCCGCTATGAACAGGAACATCATAAAAATCGATGGTCCCACAAAGGCGGCGAATGTCTTGAAATTCATCGGCCCGTCCTCCCGATTGACGATCAAGCGGGAGGGCCGAAGCCCTCCCGCAAATGTTGCTACTTGATCAGGCCGGCTTCCTTGGCCGACTTCAGATATTCCGCTTCAACAGCGGCCAGAGCCTCTTCAGCGGTCGCTTCGCCGGTAAAGAAGGCCGGGAGGCCATTTCCGAGCGCGGTGTGCATCATGCCCATCTGAGACGTCGAAGGATAAGGCTTCGGCGCCGGATCGGCAGTCGCGGTCGCAATGGCACCATTGGCCAGACGGCTGGGCTCGTAGCCGCTCACCAGCCAGATCGCCTGGTCGGAAGCACCGGAAACCATGTCCTTGTCCAACCCTTCCATGGCAACGCGGAAGGCTGCTTCGGCCTGTTCATCAGTCTGGTTCTTGGCCAGAACGATGCCGTCCCACCACAGCGTTGTGGCCGGCGGTCCGCCTTCCATTGCGGTTGGCGCTGCAGCTGTTTCGACCAGACCGACAACCTGCGATTCCTTGTCGTCGTCCATGGCGCCGGCGCGTGAAGCCCAGAGGTTGGCCATGGCGATCTTGCCCTGCTGGAATTGCTGCTGGACATAGGTCGAATCGGAAACCAGATATTCCGGATCCATATATGCGGTCAGCTTCTTCATGGTTTCGAGCGCCTTGACCCCGGCCTCGGAATTGATCGCCGGCGTGCTATCGTCGTTGATGAAATTGCCGCCGTAACCCAGGAACATGTTGTTGAAATCCTGAGCCAGGTTCCAGCCGGTCTTCATGGTTCCGCCGAGCGGATAATCGACAACACCGGCTTCCTTGATCTTTTCAGCAGCTGCCAGGACTTCGTCCCAGGTGGCCGGAATATCGATGCCGAGGTTCTCCAGAATATCTTTGCGATACATCAGGTGCTGCGTGTTCACCATCATGGCAATCGCCATGACATTGCCGTCGATGGCAATCAGCTGATTGGGTGTCAGATTCTGGCCGTACTTTTCGACCAGGTCGTCGAGCGGCCGAATGGTTCCCTCGTTGAGCAACGGCGTGATCGTACCGTTGGAAACGCCACCGATCTGGTAGAGAGACGGATTGGCGGAAAAGGCAGCCGGCTGTTTTGTCCGGAACTCCTGGTCCAGCTCAGCGTCGAAATTGCCGCATTCGGCCATAGCCGAGGTCACTGATTTCCACGCCTCGAAGCCCGCTGAAAGCGATTTCACGGGCACGCTGTTTTCAAATGCACAGTCGGCCCAGGCCGCCGTGGACAGGAGCGATATCGCGCCCGCTAATGCCAGTTTCTTGAGTATCATTGTGTTCTCCCGGTTGAGTTTGGGCTGCACCTTCGAATCGCGCAGCATCCTTCTGGTCCGGTGGCAGTGCCCCTGGACCGTTTCGCGGGTTTAACCCGCGATCCGATTGCCGGTCTGACTGTCAAACAGATGGCAAATTGCGGTGGGCACGGAGATTGAGACGGCGTCGTCGATCTCCGCGCGGAATTCCTTGCTGGCCTTGACCGAGACAAGGGCGCCGCCAACGCGCTGGGTGATCATCGTCGCATCACCCAGAAGTTCCATCGTATAGACCGGAGCGTTGATTTCGGCCGGGCTGTCAGACACCGACGCGTCCTCAGCTCGGAAACCCAGCGTGACTGGCCCATTGGGACCCTGCAGACCGGCGATCTTCATTCCGTCAGCTTCGAAAACACCGTCCTGCAGAGCGCCCTCGACGAGGTTCATGGCCGGCGAACCGATGAAGCCAGCAACAAAGGTATTGGCCGGCCTGTCGTAGATTTCCGTTGGCGAACCGACCTGCTGAACAACACCCTTGTTCATCACCACCACCCGATCAGCAAGCGTCATGGCTTCAATCTGATCGTGGGTAACGTAGATCGTCGTGACCTTCAGTTCGTGACTGAGGTTCTTGATCTGGGCGCGCGTTGAGACACGCAGTTTGGCATCCAGGTTGGAGAGCGGCTCGTCCATAAGGAAGACGTTCGGTTCGCGCACGATGGCGCGCGCCAGGGCCACGCGCTGGCGTTGACCGCCGGACAACTCGGCCGGTTTGCGGTGAAGAAACTCCGTCAGTTCGACCATCTTGGCAGCACGCATGACCCGTTCGTCATGGGTCGACGGATCGATTTTGCGAACCTTCAGCGGGAAGCGAATGTTCTCGTAGACGTTCATGTTTGGATAGAGGCCATAGGATTGGAACACCATGGCGACGTCCCGATCCTTGGGGTCGAGATCATTGACCACCTTGCCATCAACGATGATCTCCCCTTCGGTCGCATCCTCAAGCCCGGCGACCATGCGCATGGTTGTCGTCTTGCCGCAGCCCGAAGGCCCCAGAAGCACCAGAAATTCCTGATCGGCAATCGTCAGGTCGAAATTATCGACCCCGACGAAACTGCCCCAGCGCTTGGAGATATTTCGCAGTTGAATTTCGGCCATCCCGTCCTCCCGCAAACCCAATCTTGCATAGGTATGCAATTAAGCTAGACTCACAACGCCGACTTTGGCAAGGTTTTTTTGCATTCGTATGCAAAACTATAGGAACATTCATGTCAGACGATTTTCGCGCGGTAGCGCGCGGCCACCTCAACCATTTGATTTCTTGTCCCGAATCCGAACTCGATGCACGCGCTGCCGACTGCCTTCCAGACAGCGCCCTGTGGGACGTTTCCTCACCCGTCGGACAGTTGATTGGTCCAGATGCGGTATTGCAAGGGTTGATCCGTCCGATACGTCGGGCGCTGACATCGGCCCGGCGTCGTGACGAAATCTTCATCGGCGGCAGCAATCGACGAGAGGCTGGTGGACACTGGGTTGCCGCCGTGACCCACTATGTCGGCAACTTCGAAAACACCCTGTTCGGGATCAGCCCCAGCGACCACTTGGCATTCCTGCGCTCCGGTGAGTTTTACCGCGTCGAAGGCGGCAAGATCACGGAAGCGAAACTGATCGTGGATTTCATCGACCTCATGCGCCAGGCCAGGCGCAATCCCCTGCCCCAGCTGCTCGGCACCGAAATGCTGTTTCCAGGACCTGCCACCCACGACGGCGTCTTGCCCGACGGCACGGAGCGTGGCGAGGCAACACTGGATGTCGTTGAAGGGATGTTGCGCGACTTGCACGACTTCGATCCCGTTAACTTCACCTCCCGCGACCAGACCGGCGCCAATGGCTACTGGCACGAGGACATGCTCTGGTACGGTCCTGCGGGCATCGGCTCCAACTATCGCTGGGATGGTTTCGTCAAGGATCATCGGGAATCGTTTCTGCGCGCCTTCCCTGACCGCAAGGGCGGCAACCACTATTGCCGCATCGGCGATGGCGACTATGCCGCTGTGTCCGGCTGGCCGTCGATGACCATGACCCATCGCGGCGACTATCTGGGCGTTCCGGCATCCGACAAGTCGCTGACGCTGCGGGTGATGGACTTCTATCGCTGCGCCGGTGGCAAGATCATGGAGAACTGGGTGCTGCTCGATTATCTCGACCTGTTCGACCAGCTCGGTGTCGACCTCATCGCCAAATCGGAAAATATGGCCCGCTCATGAAGATCGATGCACATCACCATCTGTGGGATCTCGAAGCCGTTCACTATCCGTGGCTGATGGCCAAGGGTGAAGTCCGTTTTTTCGGTGATCCGGCTCCGATTCAGCGCAATTATCTCCTTGATGAGTTTCGCCGGGACGCCAGCCAACACGGCATCTCGGGCTCGGTCCACATCCAGGTCGGCGCTGCGGACGGCCTTGCCGAGGCACGATGGGTTCAGTCGGTGGCCGATGCCCATCCCGACTGGCCATTGGTGCAGGTTGTGCATTGCGACCTCACGGCGGACAATCTCCATGCGCAACTCGACGAGTTTGCCGCGCTTTCGACCGTGCGTGGCGTCCGGCAAATCGTCGGCCGGGCGCCTGGCGAAGACGCAAGGACCGGGACCAACGCTTTGCTTGAAGACCCGGCTTTCGTAGCCGGACTTCAAAAGGCAGCCGCCCGTGGCTTCACATTCGATCTTCAGCTGTTGCCGGAATTGATGGCGGGCGCCGCCCGCGTTTTCGCCGCCGTGCCGGAAATTTCAGTGGCCCTTTGCCACGCAGGTTCCCCTCATGACCGCTCTGCTGACGGTTTGAGAGCCTGGGCTCAGGCCCTCGGACAATTGTCGGCGTTGCCCCAGGTTTCATGCAAGCTCTCAGGCCTCGGCATGTTTGAGCATGACTGGACCGTCGATACCATTCGGCCAATCGTTGAGACCTGTCTCGAACAGTTCGGCCCCGAACGCTGCATGTTCGGCTCCAATTTTCCAGTCGACAGCTTGAGTTCCAGCTATTCGGCCCTTTTTGAGGCCTATGAAGATCTCGTTCCGGATCACGACCAAAGCGATATTTTTGGAGACACAGCCAGGCGGTTCTACAGGCTTTAGCGACAGTGCAGGTGAAGTTTGGAACCGTTACAAACTTTGACTGCGATCGTGTGGTCATTGTCCACAAATATCGAACAATCCATCTTCAATATACAACCTTAAAGGGCGCTCAATCGACTCCATATTAGGGCCGTCGCGCAGCCTGCGGGCTGTGCGGACAGTCACGAACCACCAGAGGAGTCATCCATGAAGCGCGCACTGACGGCGTTGACCGCATTGATCATTGCGGTCCCGGCATTTGCTGCCGAAATATCCGTTCCCTCGGGAACCTACGCAATTGATCCAACCCACACACGTGTCTTCTGGAAGGTCAATCATTTCGGCCTTTCCAACTTCACAGCCCAATTCAACAAGGTTTCCGGCACCCTGAATCTCGATGCCGACAACCCGGCTGCAAGCACACTGGTTGCCAACGTCGATTCAAGCTCGGTCGTGACCGCGCATCCGCTGCCTGAGCAGGCCGATTTCGACGCTGAACTTCGCGGTGAGCCCTGGCTTAATTCCGCAGCCTTCCCTCAGGCAACCTTCAAATCCACAAATGTCGAACTGACCGGAGACAAAACCGGTCGAATCGACGGTGAGCTGACGTTCCTTGGGGTAACGAAGCCGGTTTCTCTTGATGTGACTTTGGTCGGCCAACTCGAGAAGCATCCCTTCGCCCCTGGCGCCGCCATCGGTTTCTCCGCTCAGGGCTCGATCAAACGCTCCGACTTCGGTCTCAACACGTTCATTCCGAATGTGGGCGATGAAGTCCAGTTGGTCATCGAAACCGAATTGATCGAACAGAAGTAGGTCGAACCATGGCGGATACGACACAAAACACCGCAGTCGACCTCCGCTACTCGTCGGTTGCGATCGTCCTGCATTGGGCGATCGCCGCCGCGATCCTGTTCCAGCTCGCGGGCGGGATCTGGATGGTGGACTTCGCCGGAGAAAGCAGCGCCTTGCGTTTCTCCATATATCAGATCCACAAAACCGTCGGCCTTCTGATCCTCGCGCTTTCGCTGGCCCGTCTGTTCTGGCGGCTTGGGCATCACGCCCCTGCCCCGCAAGCGAACTGGACGCCATTTGAACGCGTAGCCTCCCATGCCGTTCACGTTGCCTTCTACGTTGTGATGATCGCAGCACCGCTGAGCGGTTGGGCCATGGCGTCGGCCTCGCCGACCAATATCCCAACCTTCCTTTTTCTGCAGCAATGGCTGCCCTTTGCCCATTTGCCCGGATTTACCGGGCTCGACCCCGCCGATCGCGGATCCGTCGAGGCACTGCTCAAACAACTGCATGCTTTGCTGGGCTACGTTACGATCGGGCTTCTGCTATTGCATGTTGGCGCGGCTCTGAAACATCAGTTCATTGATCGCGACCGAATTCTCGACCGGATGCGTCTCGGTCGTCGCTCAGCGGCACCCACGGTCGGTGCCGCTGGGTTCGGAATTGCTGCCGTCGTGTTGCCCGTGGCGCTCATCGGCGCTGGCTTGTTCTCGGCCTCCACCAGTGACCGTCCCTCAGCCCAAGCGGCCATAACGCCATCACAACAAACATCGGGCGACTGGTCGATCCAGCCAGAGGAAAGCTCACTTGGCTTTGTGGCCACCTATAACGGCGCTGAGGTTACCGGCAGATTTGCCAATTGGACGAGTTCCATCACGTTCGATCCGCAGAAATTGGACGCGGCGAGCGCGACTGTCGAAATCGACATGGCCAGCTACATGATCAGCGATGCCTACCTGCAGGCACAGGCCGAGGGCAGCGATGGGTTCTCGCTGGCCAGCTTTCCCACTGCAAGTTTCGAAAGCACCGCGTTTCGCGAAGATACGTCAGGCTTCATCATGGATGGCGTGCTCACATTGCGTGGCATCAGCGTTCCGCTGAGCATACCGTTCTCTTTCGAGCAGGATGGGGACACAGCTCGGGTTTCCGGTTCAGCATCGCTCGATCGGACAGCATTTGGCATCGGCGCGAGCGGGGCGCCAGATGAAAGCTGGCTCAAAAAAGCCGTTTCCGTGCGGCTCGATTTGCATGCGAACAAGACTCAGTAGGGTGCGCGGTCATTTGTGTCAAAAAGGGACTTCAAGGTAAGCCACTGGGCTGCGATCCGTGTTAGGGCTCTTCCCAAGAGAAAGTGAGGAGCACACATGAACACCTACGACCTGTCCGGTAAAGTGGCCGTGGTCACCGGCGCAGCCCAGGGAATCGGCTATGCGGTCGCATCCCTGATGGTGCAATCAGGCGCGAAGATTGCCAGCTGGGACATGAACCCGGAAGTCAACACCGCGGCGGTCGCTGAATTGGGTTCAGCGGAGAACGCTATTGCCCAGACTTGCGATGTTGCGGACTGGTCGAGTGTCACTGCCGCCTTGCACGAGACCGAGTCGCGCCTTGGCCCCGTAGACATTGTCGTCAACAGTGCCGGCATTGCCGGACCCAATGCGCCGGTTGAAGACTATGACAACGACGCCTGGCGCCGCATTGTCGACATCAATCTGACCGGCACTTACTTCGTCAACAAGGCGGTTCTTGCCGGCATGAAGGCGCGCAACTACGGCCGCATCGTCAACATTGCCTCGATAGCGGGCAAAGAAGGCAACCCGAATGCTTGCGCTTACAGTGCCTCGAAAGCCGGCGTGATCGGCTTTACAAAATCGCTGGGCAAGGAATTGGCCGGTCACGATATCGCGGTCAACTGTGTGACACCCGCAGCCGCCCGTACGCCGATTTTCGACCAGATGTCGCAGGAACACATCGACTACATGCTGTCGAAGATCCCCCGCGCCCGATTCCTCGAGGTTGAAGAGGCTGCAGCCATGATCGTCTGGCTGGCTTCGGCAGAAAACTCCTTCACCACCGCGGCAACCTTCGACCTGTCCGGTGGGCGCGCCACCTACTGACGACACGCAGCTCGTTAGGGATGAACCCCTAACGATTGCGGCGCAATCCGGCGACTTCTGCCAGGACCGAATTCGCGGCCTCGATGACGTTGGATCCCGGGCCGAATATTCCGGCGACTCCGGCATCGCGAAGGAAGCCGTAATCCTGTTCCGGAATAACCCCGCCACAGATGACAATGATGTCCTGGCGGTCGAGCTTCTTCAGCTGTTCGATCAATTCCGGCACCAGGGTCCGATGCCCGGCCGCCAGTGATGAGACGCCGATGACGTCGACACCGAGATCGATTGCCTTCGTTGCCACCTCTTCCGGTGTTTCGAACATATCGGAAAGGTCGACGGCAAAACCCATGTCGGCGAAGGCGGTCGCAATGACTTTTGCGCCACGGTCATGGCCGTCCTGGCCCATCTTGGCAACAAGAATGCGCGGTTCGCGTTGCCGTTCCTCGCAGAACGCGGCGATCTTTTTCTGGACGGCTTCATACTCCGCATCGCCGCGATAGGCATCGCCATAGACTCCGCTGATCATTCGCGTCGTTGCCTTGTGGCGATTGAATGCCGTCTCCATGGCATCGGAGATCTCGCCGAGTGATGCCCGCGCCCGAGCCGCCTCGACAGCCGCTTCAAGCAGATTGCCCGATCCGCTCGCCGCAACGTCCTGCAGGGCCTCGAGTGCTGCATCGCATTTCGCCTGGTCGCGCGTGCTCCGGATTCGTTCCAGCCTGGCGATCTGCGCATTGCGGACCTTGGCATTGTCGATTTCCAGAATATCGATCATCGGCTCGTCATCAAGCCGGTAGCGATTGACGCCAACGATCACGTCCTCGCCCTTGTCGATGCGGGCCTGGCGACGGGCCGCCGCTTCCTCGATGCGCAGCTTCGGCAACCCCTGCTCCACTGCCTTGGTCATGCCGCCGAGGCTCTCCACTTCTTCAATCATGCTCCAGGCCTCGTCGGCCAGCGCATCCGTCAAAGCCTCGACATAGTAGGAGCCGCCAAGCGGATCGACCACATTGGCGACGCCTGTCTCGTGCTGCAGGATCAGTTGGGTGTTGCGGGCGATACGCGCGGAAAACTCGGTCGGCAGGGCCAGGGCCTCATCGAAGGAATTGGTGTGCAGCGACTGTGTGCCGCCAAGCACCGCCGCCATGGCCTCAAAGGCCGTGCGCACGACGTTGTTGTATGGATCCTGCTCCGTCAATGAAACGCCTGACGTCTGGCAATGGGTGCGCAGCATCTTCGAACGTTCGGACTTGGCTCCGAAATCGGTCATGATGCGCGCCCAGAGGCGCCGGGCCGCTCGCAGTTTGGCGGCTTCCATGAAAAAGTTCATGCCAATGCAGAAGAAGAAGGACAGTCGCCCGGCAAAAGCGTCGACATCAAGACCCTTGCGCTTAGCAGCACGCACATACTCCATACCGTCCGCCAGCGTATAGGCCAGTTCCTGGGCCAGCGTCGCACCGGCCTCCTGCATGTGATAGCCGGAGATGGAAATGGAGTTGAATTTCGGCATCTCCCGTGCCGTGTAGTCGATGATATCGGCAACGATGCGCATCGACGGCTCAGGCGGATAGATGTAGGTGTTGCGGACCATGAACTCCTTGAGAATGTCGTTCTGAATGGTGCCGGCCAGCGCCGAGCGGGCAACACCCTGCTCTTCGCCCGCAACGATGAACATCGCCAGGACCGGAATGACGGCACCGTTCATGGTCATCGACACGGTCATCTCGTCGAGCGGAATCCCGTCGAAGAGGATTTTCATGTCCTCCACGGAATCGATGGCGACCCCCGCCTTGCCAACATCGCCGACAACTCGCGGGTGATCGCTGTCATAGCCGCGGTGGGTGGCCAGGTCGAAGGCAACGGACAGGCCTTTCTGCCCGCCTGCCAGGTTTTTCCTGTAGAAAGCGTTCGAATCCTCGGCCGTCGAAAAACCTGCATATTGACGAATGGTCCAGGGCCGCCCGGCATACATCGTCGCCTTCACGCCGCGGGTAAACGGCGCAAACCCCGGAAGCTCAGCCGCTGCTTCCGCAGAAACATCGTCACTGCTGTAAACGGGTTTGACCGCGATACCCTCGGGCGTCTGCCAGTTCAGGGTGGCCGGATCGGCCCCTTTCAGCTCTTTGCTCGCCAGATCGATCCAGTCGCGTTTTGTCTTGCTCATGTCCAACTCCTGCGGCCTCAGGCCTCGAATTCCATGATCACTTCATCGACGGCCAGGCTATCGCCTTCCTTGACGGGAATTTTGGCGACGACACCGGCTTTCTGCGCCCGTAAGACGTTTTCCATCTTCATGGCTTCGACAATGGCGAGGGCCTGCCCTTCGACGATTGTTTCGCCCTCACTCACGTGCAGCTTCACCACCAGGCCAGGCATGGGGCACAACAGCATGTTGGACGTATCGGGCGGCAATTTCTCCGGCATCAGCGCCGCAAGTTCGGCCACACGGGGACTCAGCACCTGCACCACCAGATCGACACCGCGGGCTCGCAACCGGTAACCACCGGCCGTCGGATCGACCTTGAAAGCGGCATCGGCGCCATCCATACGCACTTGCGCCAGGCGATCGCCCGGGGTCCATCGCGAGGTGATTTCAATCTCTCGTCCGTCGACCGTCACACGCGAACCTTCGTCCGATTGTTGGATGGCGACCGGATGGTTCTCGCGTCCGATTCGCACGACACGATCCGCCGAAGCCTCGGAACCGAAGCGCGGATCGGCGATCGACGTCAGACGATCTTGCTCCTGGGCATCCAGCACGACAGCCACGGAGGCAAACTGCGCGTTCAGCGCGCTATCCGGTTCGACACCCTGGAAACCCTCCGGGTATTCCTCATCGATAAAGGCCGTAGTCAATCGCCCGGCTTTGAACCGCTCATGACCCATGACTGCCGACAGGAACGGCAGATTGTGACCAATCCCCTCGACCTCGAATGCATCGAGCGCATCCGCCATGGCCGACACGGCTTGGTCACGGTCTCGGCCCCAGGTGCAAAGCTTGGCGATCATCGGATCGTAGAACATCGATATCTCGCCACCTTCGAAGACACCGGTGTCGTTGCGGATGATCGTGCCGTCCGCACCGGAGCCTTCGGCAGGAGGACGATAGCGGGTCAGACGACCGATCGAGGGCAGGAAATTTCGGTACGGATCTTCCGCGTAGAGCCGGCTTTCAACCGCCCAACCATTCAGTTGGATATCGTCCTGGGCCAGAGCCAGCGGCTCGTCCGCGGCGACACGGATCATCTGCTCGACCAGGTCGACACCGGTGATCAATTCGGTCACCGGATGCTCGACCTGCAGGCGCGTGTTCATCTCAAGGAAATAGAAATTTCGGTCCTTGTCGACGATGAACTCCACCGTACCCGCGCTGGCATAGTCGACGGCGCGAGCAAGCGCCACGGCCTGTTCGCCCATGGCCTTGCGCGTCGCCTCGTCGAGGAACGGCGACGGCGCTTCCTCGATGACCTTCTGGTTGCGTCGCTGGATCGAGCATTCGCGCTCGCCGAGATAGAGGCAGTTGCCGTGTTTGTCGGCCAGCACCTGGATCTCGATATGTCTTGGTTCGGTGACGAATTTCTCGATGAAGATGCGATCGTCGCCAAAACTCGAAGCGGCCTCCGATTTCGACCGTTCGAAACCCTCCCTCGCCTCCTCGTCATTCCATGCGATACGCATACCCTTGCCACCACCGCCGGCACTGGCCTTGATCATAACCGGATAGCCGATGTCGGAAGCGATGCGCACGGCATGTTCGGGATCGTCAATCAGGCCCATGTGACCGGGGACGGTTGATACGTTCGCCTCAGCAGCGATTTTCTTTGACGTTATCTTGTCGCCCATTGCTTCGATGGCACCGGGCGGCGGTCCGATGAAAGCAATGCCTTCGGTGGCGAGCCGCTCTGCAAATTCGGCCCGCTCGGACAGGAAGCCGTAGCCAGGATGCACGGCTTCGGCGCCTGTTTCGCGGCAGGCTTCGATGATCTTGTCGATGACCAGATAGCTTTCGGCCGCCGGCGGCGCGCCGATGAACACGGCTTCGTCGGCCATTGCCACATGAAGCGCATTCTTGTCGGCCTCGGAATAGACCGCGACCGTGGCGATGCCCATGCGTTTGGCCGTCTTGAACACCCGGCAGGCAATTTCACCGCGATTGGCAACGAGAATTTTTGTGAACATCTTCGCAGGCCTCACAGCGGAATATTGTCGTGTTTCTTGGCCGGAGCCTCGGCCTTTTTGGTCTTCAGCATCTCGAAAGCACGCGCCACCCGGCGGCGCGTCGAGTGCGGCATGATCACCTCGTCGATGAAGCCGCGCTGGGCCGCGATGAACGGGTTTGCAAAGCGGTCTTCGTAGTCCTTGGTGCGCTGCGCGATCTTGTCCGGATCCCCCAGTTCCGACCTGTAAAGGATCTCTGTCGCACCCTTGGCCCCCATCACAGCGATTTCAGCCGTCGGCCAGGCATAATTGACATCGGCGCGGATGTGTTTCGAAGCCATGACGTCATAGGCGCCGCCGTAGGCTTTGCGGGTGATCACCGTCACCTTCGGCACGGTTGCCTCGGCATAGGCAAACAGCAGCTTGGCGCCGTTCTTGATAATGCCGCCATATTCCTGCGCGGTCCCGGGCAGGAAGCCCGGAACATCGACCAGAGTCAGGATCGGAATGTTGAAAGCATCGCAGAAACGCACGAAACGCCCGGCCTTCTTGGAACTGTCAATGTCGAGGCAGCCGGCGAGCACCATCGGCTGATTGGCGACGACGCCGACTGTCGAACCGTTCACCCGAATGAAACCGCAGAGAATGTTGCCGGCAAAATCGCGCTGGATTTCGTAGAAGTTGCCCTCATCGGCAATCTTCACGATGACCTCGTGCATATCGTAGGGCTTGTTCGGGTTCTCCGGCACCAGCGTATCCAGGCTCGGTTCCTGGCGATCGATCGGATCGCTGGTGGCGAGCACCGGCGCCGTCTCGCGGTTGGAGAGCGGCAGAAAATCGAACATGCGCCGCACTTCCAGAAGCGCTTCAACGTCGTTTTCAAAGGCGCCATCGGCAACCGATGATTTCTTGGTGTGGGTGCTGGCACCACCCAGTTCTTCAGCCGTCACGACCTCATTGGTGACCGTCTTGACCACGTCGGGGCCCGTCACGAACATGTAGCTCGTGTCCTTCACCATGAAGATGAAGTCGGTCATGGCGGGCGAGTAGACCGCGCCCCCTGCACAAGGGCCCATGATGACGGAGATCTGCGGCACAACGCCGGAAGCCTGTACGTTGCGCCAGAACACTTCGGCGTAACCGCCCAGCGACGCCACCCCTTCCTGAATCCGCGCGCCGCCGGAATCGTTAAGCCCGATGAGCGGCACACCGTTCTGCATGGCAAGGTCCATCACCTTGCAGATTTTCTCCGCATGCGTCTCGGACAGGGAGCCACCGAAAACGGTGAAATCCTGGCTGAACACGTAGGTCGGACGGCCGTCGATGGTGCCCCAGCCGGTCACCACGCCGTCGCCGGCGATCTGCTGCGATTCCATGCCGAAATCCGTGCAGCGATGGGCCTTGTACATATCGTATTCTTCGAAGGAACCCTCATCGAGCAGGATGTCGATGCGCTCCCGCGCTGTCAGCTTGCCCTTGGCGTGCTGGGCATCGATGCGCCTTTGGCCACCTCCGAGTTGCGCTTCGGTGCGTTTTGCCTCCAACTGATCGAGGATATCGCGCATTAGGCTTCTCCTCCTGCCGATGGAGTGGTGTCGACCAAGGAAATGAAACGCATCGATGAAGCCTCCCGATTTGGATCCTCCTCGGCTCTACGCCGGATTCGAGCTTCGAAAAAGGCTTGAAAAGGCAACAAAGTTACATTAGCAAATATTGCAAATATGAATTTGCAAAGTTGCAAACATGCGCGCTCGCAAACTTTTCATTGGCCAGAACATCCGCAAGATCCGCGAAAACCAAACGCTGACGCAGGCGAATTTTGCAAAGAAGTTGGGCATTTCAACCAGTTACTTGAATCAAATTGAGAACAATCAGCGCCACGTCACTGCACCAGTGTTGCTGGCGCTGGCAGAAGCCTTTTCCGTCGACATCGCGACGCTCTCGGTCAATGACAGCGATCGCCTGCTGGCTGACATGGCGGAAGCTCTGGTCGATCCCATGTTCAAGGGAGAGCAGCCGTCAGCGCAGGATTTGAAGCAGGTTACCCAGAATACGCCCTCCGTCGCTCGCGCCTTCCTGGCCATGCACCAGGCGTTGCGACGCGCCGGTGAGCAGCTGGCAGAGCTGGACGATACGCTGGAACGAACCGGCGGCCTTAACGAGCCGACACCTTATGAAGAGGTCCGGGACTTCTTCCACTACATCGACAACTATGTGCATGACCTGGACGTGGCGGCAGAAACGCTGGCTGGACGACTGGCAGGCGCCACCCGCAACCGCGTGCGCACACTCGCCGATCATCTTGAGAGACTTCACCGCGTGAGAGTAGCGATCGGCGGTGCGGCCAACCAGCCAACGATCGTTCGGCGTTTCGACCCCGTTTCCCGGGTCCTGTCACTCAACCCCCGAGCCGCGCCCACGACACACGCATTCCAGATCGCCCATCAGATCGCCCTGATGGATCATGCCGCGGAGATCGAAGCGATCATCGAAGGAGCTGGTTTCCGGACAGAGGACGCAGCTTCCGTCTGCCGCATCGGACTTGCCAACTATTTCGCCGGGAGCACCCTCCTCCCCTACGGCGAATTCCTGGCCGCCGCCAGCGAACTGCGCCATGACCTCGAGTTGCTGGCGGACCGCTTCGGCGCCAGTACCGAACAGGTGGCCCATCGGCTAAGCACCTTGCAGCGTCCGGGAAACAAAGGCATTCCGTTCTTCTTTGCCCGTGTCGACCAGGCCGGAAACATCACCAAACGGCACAGCGCCACCAAACTTCAGTTTGCCCGCTTCGGATCGGCCTGTCCGCTGTGGAATGTGCATGATGCCTTCGGCAATTCCCAGCGGATCTTGCGCCAGCTTGCCGAAACGCCGGATGGCGTGCGTTACCTTTGCCTTGCCACCGAAGTGACCAAATCCTCAGGCGGATATCGCGATCCGGTGCAGCGCTATGCGCTTGCGCTAGGCTGTGAGATCAAGCACGCCGGAGCCCTCGTCTATGCAGATGATCTGGATTTGGAAAGCGAGACAGCCTTCCAGCCGATCGGCATATCTTGCCGCATATGCGAACGCTCCAATTGCCACCAGCGCGCCGTGCCGCCGCTCAAACGCCGCTTGTCAGTCGATCACAACGCTCGCGACACGGTGCCCTATTCTTTCGAATAGAGCGCCTCAGAAGTTGAGCGAGATGTCGCGGTGGTCGGAAGAACAGGCCGCCACATAAAGTGCCTGATCGCGGGTCAGCTTGTCCTGGGCGCGAATTCCGACAGTGGGTGCCATGGCCTGGACGTATTCCCCAATGCCGTCTTTCAGCGACCCGTCGGCCGCTTCGCGCCAGCCACTTTGCTCCGCATAAGCTTCCAGTGCCTTGTCGATTTCACCGAGCGCCTTGTCCTTGTCGGGTGTTTTCGACCGCAGCGCACGGCGTGCTTTCGACAGCGCTGACTTGATGTCATCGGCACCTTCAATCGCGCCGAACTGTTTCGACAGCGCGTTCAAGGGTTCGGTCATCTCCGCCGGCTCATTGGCAACGACGGCATCGCTGATTGCGGCAAGCTCGTCTCCAAGGGCCTTGAAAGCCTCATAGGAGTTAAGGCTGGCCAGCAATGTTGCTACTGGCTCATAAGCTTTGTTGGCCGCCTGATTGTATTGGCGGCGCAGATTTGCTTCCGCATCGTTCAGCTTGTCGAAGCTCGTATAGCTGTCGGCCCATTCCGCCGGAATTGTAGCCGCCAGAACCTCCTTGTCGGCATTCAGACGCGAAACGCGTTCCTCAAGTCTTTTCTTGAGAGCTTCCTCCGACGGATCGCGCAGCCGGCCGATCAACACATCAAGATCCTCAACCCGTTCGTCGATCACCCTTATGTCGCGTTCAATATCCCGAACACGCCGGTGCAACGGCCGATAGGCATCGGAAGCCGATTCGATATCGTCAGCCGCCTGGTTTGCCTGATCAAGCAGGGCGATGGCGTTGGCAACCTCGTCGAAACTGCTCTCGGTCGACTTCGCAATCTTGCTTGGCAGGACGCTGAAGTCGAGCTGCCTGGCTTTGTCGACCGCACCTAGGAGCGTGCTGCGTCCATCAGCCAGCTGCTCCGTCACATAGCGGTCGACGCAATAGGTCAGCCGCGGGTTGCGCGGCGGCGGCGCTGTTTCAGACAGCAGCGCGACGCGGTTCGGAAGATAGTTCACCAGTTGCGGCACCATGCCGACAATCACCAGAGCAACCAATTGCAGGCAGATAAACGGAATCACACCGCGATAGATCTGGATCGTCTTGACCGCGGCTGGTGCAACTCCTCGCAAGTAGAACAACGCGAAGCCAAAGGGCGGCGTCAGGAAGGACGTCTGAATATTCAGGCCGATCATGACACCCAGCCAGACGGCGGTGATGTTGGCCGAGGGATCGGCAAGCAAAATCGGGGCGACAATCGGCACGACCACGACTGCGATCTCGATGAAATCGAGGAAGAAGCCGAGGACAAAGATCACCGCCATCACGATGACGAATTTGGTCCAAAAACCGCCCGGAAGCCCCTCCAGAAAATCCTTGACCAGATGTTCCCCGCCGAAGGCGCGGAACGCAGCAGTCAGGATGGCCGCGCCAAGAAGGATAATAAAGACGAGAGACGTGGTCTTTGCGGTTTCGATCATCACGCCCTTGAGCGTGTCTTCGATACGAAAGGCTCGAATTCCACTCCACACCAGCGATATGGTCAACCCGGCCACGGCGATCAGCGCCAGGACGACACCCGTGACATCCGAGCTCGTCCGGATGTTCTTGATGTTGGTATTGAAGTTGGCCAGCACAAAGCCGACCAGTACGAGAGAGGCAATTGCCAGTATCGCAGGATAGAAAGCGTCCTTGTGCCCATCCTTCAACCGGTAGCCAGCCATGATGAGCGCGCCTGCAGCGCCGATCGCGCCTGCCTGGTTAACCGTCGCGACACCGGCGATGATGGAGCCCAACACCAGAATGATCAGCGCCAGCGGCGGGAACAGGGTCACCATGACCTTGAGCCAGAACTTCCGGTTGAACTCGCCCTCATGGTGAACCGGCGGCGCCAGCTTCGGGCGGAGCCAGGCAAAAATGAGGATGAAGACCATGTAGAGCCCGACCAGCACGAGGCCCGGCAGGAACGCTCCGAGGAACATCTCGCCGGCGCTGGTTGAGCCGACGTCGAAGATCGACGGCATTGTCAGTTCGCCGGTCGATTCCTTGAACAGGTTCTTACGCGCCGTCCCGGCCTGGTCAGACGCACTCGATAACTGGTCAGCAAGAATGATCAGGACGATCGATGGTGGAATGATTTGGCCGAGTGTGCCGGACGCAGCGATGGTGCCTGTCGCAAGGGATTGCGAATAGTTGTTGCGCAGCATGGCCGGTAGGGAAATCAGGCCCATGGCCACGACGGTGGCTCCGACAATGCCGGTTGTCGCCGCCAGCAAGGCACCCACGAACACAACCGAAATCCCGAGGCCGCCGGGGATCGGACCGAACAGCTGCGCCATGGTGATCAACAGGTCTTCAGCGATCTTCGACCGCTGAAGCATGATGCCCATGAAGATGAATAACGGAATGGCGATGAGCGTATCCCGTTCAGGTTCCCAATAGACCCCTCGCAGGTTGGTTACGCCCGCACTGAGCCATTGCGATGGCCCACCCTGAGCGAAGAACGCATCGGTATCGCCGATAAAGAGGTATCCGCAACCAGCGGCTATCAGGATAGTAATGATCGATGAGCCAGGCAGAGCGAAAGCAACGGGATACCCGGATCCCAGGGCCACAGCCATCAGGATAATGAGGAGTGCGAGAAAATAGAGTTCCATCGATCAGTGCCCCACCGACTCTTGCGACGGAACCCTTGATCCCGGTTCGCCGCGATAGTCGGCGACCGCGTCCATCAGGTACGCGACGAATTGGATCATCATGGATATCGCAAAGACGCCGAGGAACCCGGCCATCATGTACTTCACATACATGCCGAAGCCAGACTGGGTGACTTCAAAGCTGAGCAAGGGACTGTTGATGATCGAGGATTTCTGGCCCATGCCGACAATGAGGATGGTCCAGCAGAACGTCAAACCCATGACGATGGTGCTCACGGCGTTGACCACCGCCTTCGTCTTGTTGGCAAAGCCGGCATAGAACACGTCGACCCGAACATGCCCTTCCTCCAGCAACGTGTAGGCGCTGGCGAACAGGAACAGCGCGCCGTACCAGAACCGCACCAGGTCGGCCATGAAAGCCTGTTCGTAGGAGAAAATGAAGCGCATGAATACGATCGCGAGTTCGGCAATCACAATCAACAGCGCCAGCCAGTGGAAACCGAGCGTTCGGGTGAATGCCGCCAGGACCAGACTGACCACCATCAGCGGCACATGAACGTAAAGACCACGGAACTGTGAGCGTCCAAGGTCTTTGGTCAACTCCTCGCCGACAACGGCAGGCAGCAGCCCTTCAACCCGAAGAAACGAGATCGCAACATCGGCCACACCGACAATCAGCACGGCCCAAAAGGCGGCTCTGATGAAGTAGGTGTTGATTCCGGTGACCGTCGAAGCGTTCTCTCGCAGCGACGTCGACCGGTGGGTCGCCACATAGCCTATCGCCAACACCATCCCGAGCGGATAAAGAGCGGCCTGGATCATGACGGCGAAGCCTCCATCGCCGAACGCCGCGTTGGCGCCGGGAAACCCGCCCCAGAACGTCATGAAATTGTTGATCAGGAAGGCGACCATCAAGGCCAGCACACACCACCCGAACATCCGAACGAGATTAGGAAACGACAGGGTATGGTCATACCCGGCGTGCGTCGAATCCGACATGGCTGTTCCCCGCTAGCCGTCTGTGTTGTTCCCCGAATCCAGCGATTCAATTATCGGCATTCGGTTTGCGACTCGCGGCTTATGGGTGCCGGTTGAGTGTCGTCTTGTTGTTGTTCCGATTGATCTGAGAAGTTTGCCGCCAGATCATATGCCGGTCAAATCGACTGGATGGGACGGGGATGGTCCCCGCCCCATTCTTAGCATCTATACGTTAGCGCGTCCTACTGGTTCAGGACGTTGTTGCGCTTCTGCACATAGGCGGTGTCGGACAGTGCGGTCCAGGCACCAAGCTCGGCACGCTTCGCCAGCACTGCGTCGTAGATCTTCTTCGACAGATCGCTGTGGTCACGCGCCTCTTCAATCACTTCCTGTGAAGCTTCACCGAACGCGTCATAAACGTCGTCGTTGAATTCGCGAAGCTGCACGCCGTGGTCGTTGATCAAACGGTTGAGATACTCACCGTTGAATGCGTTGGTTTCAGCCATCGTGCGGGCATTTTCTTCTGCACACGCTGCCTCAAGAATTGCCTGCTCGGTTTTGGTCAGGCCATCCCAGAATGCGCGGTTCATGCCGAAAGCAATCTGCGCACCCGGCTCATGCATGCCAGGCCAGTAGTAGTATTTGGCGGCTTCGTAAAACTTCATGAAATAGTCGTTGTACGGGCCAACCCACTCCGTGGCGTCGATGGCGCCGGAGACGAGGTTTTCATAGATCTGGCCGCCCGGAAGCGAAACCGGAGATGCACCCAGTTTGGCCATGACGTCGCCGCCGAGGCCCGGAATGCGCATTTTCAGACCCTTGAGGTCGTCGGCACTTTCGATTTCCTTGTTGAACCAGCCGCCCATTTGGACACCGGTGTTGCCGCAGGCGAGGTTTTTCAGGCCGAATTCACCAGCCAGTTCATCCCACAGCTCCTGACCGCCGCCATATTTGATCCAGGCGTCGATCTCGGTGTAGGTCATGCCGAACGGAATGGCCGTAAACGGCGCCCAACCCGGGTGCTTGCCTTTCCAGTAGTAGTCGGCAGCGATATAGGCCTGCGCGTTACCCGATGCGACTTCGTCAAACGAATCGAACGCACCAACGCGCTCACCCGCAGCAAAATACTGAACATCGATCGAACCGTCAGTCAGTTCGGTAATCCGCGCGGCCAGACGCTGAGCCGGCAGACCAAGACCCGGAAAGTCGCGCGGCCAGGTGGAAACGATAACCATTTCCTTTTTAGCCTGTGCGACTGCGGGCGCAGCCAGCGTTGTAGCGGCGCCGGCGACAGCGGCGCCTTTCAGAAACTTACGACGTTGCATTGTGTTCCTCCCAATAAATGCCAGACACGGTGCGGGCCTCCCGCCCGTTATCGTGCCTCAATAGGCATATGACATTAGATTCACAATTCGTGCAAATACTACCCGCATCCGTAGTACTACTGAGACGCGCGATGGGCGGGTGCAAACAACCGCCGCATATGCGATTTATGGCGTCCGCCTGGCATTTTCGGACCCATTGGCATGAACTTTAAAACCAAGCTCCTCTTTATCACGTTGCTTCCGGTGATCCTGATCTCCGCGGCCACACTGCTCGTTATCAATTTTCAGTCATCGAGACTGGCTCAGTCACAGGCGCAGACCGTTGAGAACCTGTTCCTCGACCTCAAGCATACCGAGTTGAAGAACTATGTGATGCTTGCACGCAATGCGCTCACCCCCATCTACGGCTCTAATCTGAAGACGAAACGCCGGGCGCAAAGGGAAGTTACCGAAATCGTTCGGAAAATGACGTTCGGCGAAGACAGCTATTTCTTCATCTATGAGGAGGATGGAACCAACATCGTCAATCCCCGTCTCACCTACCTTGTTGGCAGCAACTGGATCGGCCTTGAAGACAAAGACGGACGCCAAGTGGTGAAGGATCTCATCGACCGGGCCAAGAAGGGTGGCGAGTTTTATTCCTTTATCTGGAAGAAGCCCTCGAGCGGCGAGTATGTCGAGAAACTGGGATACTCCGTCTATCTCGACAAATGGAACTGGATGCTGGGAACCGGCATCTATTTGGACGATGTGTCGCAACAGGTCGCAACGGTTCAGGCCGAGCTGCAAAACAACATTCGTGAGACCAGATTGGTGCTCTTCGCCATCGCATTTGGCGCGCTGGTGCTGACGGGCTCGATCATTGGCGCCGCCCGACTGTCCGAACAACGTTTTGCCGACGCCCGACTGAAGGAGTTGTCGGCCCGCCAGGTGGAGTTTCAGGAAGAAGAGCGCAAACGCGTTTCGCGTGAGCTCCACGACAGTATTAGTCAGTTGCTGGTTTCATCCCGATACGGTCTCGAGTCCGCGCTGGGCAAACTGGGTGAGAATCGAAAAGCTGCCGAACCGCTTGAAAAGTCGATGGATGCACTGAGCGAGGCTATTTCGGAAGTTCGACGTATATCAATGGCCTTGCGCCCCTCAGTGCTGGACGACATGGGGCTGGCGGCCGCGGTCAAAAGTCTCGGCAACGATTTTTCGAAACATACCGGGATCGAGGTCGACGTGGACACGGAACAAGTTCGCGACCTGTTGTCGGACGAGGCCAAGACGGCACTCTATCGCGTCATCCAGGAAGCGCTGACGAACGTCGCCAAACATTCCGCAGCCAAGCATGTCAGCATACGAATCGGCCAAAGCGGAAAAAAGGTTCAATTGGATCTGGTCGACGACGGAATCGGCATGGCGCAAGGCTCCGAACGCCAGGCGCCGGGCGGTGGCCTCGGCATCCGCAACATGCAGGAAAGGATCGATTCCTTCGACGGGACCATTCGGTTCTCCCGCGCCCGTTCCGGTGGACTTGCAATCAAAGTCAGTTTGCCGATAGTAAGGCCAAAAGGGCAAAGCAAAAAGAACGCCACATAGGGGAACCCATGCAGTCCGCTGGATCAAACCGCGGCCGGCTTCGACTCGTCATCGCGGATGATCACGATCTGGTACGCGAGGGCATACGCTCTCGCCTGTCGGACGAAGACTTTGTCGACATTGTCGGCGAGGCACGAAATGGCCTCGAAGCTGTCGAACTGGCATCGGCTCTCAAGCCTGACATGGCCCTTCTCGATATCTCCATGCCGGAACTTAATGGATTGGAGGCGGCACAACAGATCAAACTGGCCTCTCCCTCCACCAAGATCCTCTTTCTGTCCATTTACGACAATGAGGAATATGTGCGCGAGGCACTCAGGATCGGCGCCAACGGTTTTGTGCTCAAGGACGTCTCCAAGGCGGAGATGATCAACGCCATCAAGTCGGTCGCCCAAGGTGCGACCTATCTCGGACCGCAAGCTGCCGCTTCGCTGGCCAGCAAGGCCGCGGCCGACCGCCCCGTCGCAAACGACTTCGGCCTGACCGAGCGCGAAAAGGAAGTGCTTGCCGCTTTGTCGAAAGGCCACAGCAACCGGGAAATCGCCATGCAGTTGGGCATAAGCGTGCGCACGGTCGAAAGCCATCGCTTGTCGATCCGCGAAAAGACCGGCGGTGGCAATGCGGTCGCACTGTCCAAGATCGCCGGCAAACTTGGCCTCTGATCACCATCCACATTGACGCCAATCCTGCGACGAAAACAGACAGAACGTTCGTCTTGTTCGGTGTTTTGGACCGTGATACGCCGATGACAGGGACGCGCGTCGACGCAACACCAAGTGGAAGCCACAATGGAAAACCCGTTCGATACCGATGAACGCAAAGCCTATCGCGAAAGCCTTCAGCGATTCGTAGAAAACGAGGTAAGTCCCCACGTCGACGCTTGGGATGAACAAGGCTTCATCCCCTGGGAACTGCATCGCAAGGCTGGCGATCTCGGCATGTTCGGCTTCGGTATCGACGAGGCCTATGGCGGTGTCGGGTTCGACGATTGCTTCATGCGCGCGACAACAGGCGAAGTGCTCGGTCGCTGTGGCGCATCCGGTGTCGGCGCGGCTTTGGGTGCCCGCAACATATCGACCGGCCCGATCGCCCTGCTCGGCTCGGAGGAATTGAAGCGGGCAGTTTTGCCACAAATTCTGTCCGGCGAGGTCGGATCAAGCCTGGCGATCACGGAGCCGTCTGGCGGATCGGATGTCGCCAGGCTGAAGACGTCCGCAAAGCGTGACGGCAATGAGTGGGTGCTCAACGGCTCCAAGACCTTCATCACCGGCGGCATGACCAGCCGCTATTTCGTCGTTGGAGCGCGCACCGGTGGCCACGGATTGTCGGGCATCTCCCTTTTCTTCGTCGAGGCGGGGACCGAGGGGTTCACCCGCACTGCACTGGACAAGAAGATGGGTTGGTGGTGCTCGGACCAGGCCACCTTGTTCTTCGACGACTGCCGCCTGCCGGCCGACAGTCTGCTGGGACCCGAAAACAAGGGGTTCCTGTCTATCGTCGAGAATTTCAACTACGAGCGCATTGCCCTGATCGCCCAGTCCCTCGGAATGGCAAAGCTCTGCCTCGACGAGTCGATTGCCTATGCCAATGAGCGTGAAACTTTCGGCAACAGGCTGATCCGCCATCAGGTCATCGCCCATAAGATCGCCGACATGTCGGCCCGTATCGACGCCATAGAAGCCTATCTCAACCAAATCTGCTGGCTGGCGGAGAACGGCGCCATGCCGGTTGCCGAGATTTCCAAGGCCAAGTTCCTGTCGACCAAGACTTTGGAATATGTCGCCTCGGAGGCGATGCAGATCTTCGGCGGTGCCGGTTATCTGCGCGGCAATCCCGTTGAACGCGTCTATCGCGAAGTGAAGGTCATGGCCATCGGCGGCGGTTCCGAGGAGATCATGAAAGACCTGGCCATTCGCCAGATGGGCGTCTTACCGTCGGATTCTTAAGCACTTTGCAATGATTTGGGCGCACCGTTTTCTTGGTTCGGTGGTCTACTGCTTCGAAAGTTGCCGGTCGGATACGCAAGGCCCTTGAATCTGTGTGCGATGTAACGCATATCGATTTGGACGAAAATGACGCGGCGACAGGTCTTTCAGGGTGCACGGCATGCATAGGCATGACGGCGATGAGAACAAAGATGATAACTGGCGGAGCCCCGTTGCTTTCGTGATCCGATGGAAACCTCAGAACTTCTGAAACGCATCAGCGAGACGGCCCGTACCGCCGGGAGCGTCGTCATGCAGGTTTACGGCGAAGATCCGAAGGCGTGCATCAAAAAAGACGGATCGCCCGTTACCCGAGCCGACCAGAATGCCGAGGCGATCATCTTGCCAGATCTGCATCGCTTTGAGCCGGACATTCATGTGGTTTCAGAGGAAAATGCCGCCAGCCATCGGTCTTCAGCTCCGGATCGTTTTTTCCTGGTCGATCCGCTGGATGGAACCAAGGAGTTCCTGAAGAACAACGGCGAAGGGTGCTTCACTGTCAACATTGCCCTTATCGAACGCGGAGAGCCGGTGCTCGGCGTTGTCTATGCCCCTGCCCTCGACCGGCTGTTTGCCGGCGGCAAGGGTCTTGGCGCCACAGAAACCATGGGCTGCAAAGATCGCGACATCCGTATTCGCAAATGTCCGAAAAAAGGGCCGGTTGCGGTCGCCAGTTGCTCCCACCGAGAGGAGACAACCGATCGCTGGCTGACCGACCAGCATGTCTCTGAGACGATCTTTATCGGTTCGTCACTGAAATTCTGTCTGCTCGCCTGCGGGGAAGTCGACGTCTATCCGCGCTTCAGCGCCACCATGGAATGGGATACCGCTGCCGGTGATGCCGTGCTGCGGGCGGCCGGCGGTTCAGTTCGAACACCGGACCACAGACCCCTTGTCTACGGCAAATCAGGATATCGAAACGGACCATTCATTGCCTGTGGCGGCTGGTCCGACACACCTGCGACGTCCTGACCGGTCAGCTCGGTTTCTGCCGACATTTCCGACACTGACCACGCAATTCGATTATGCATGTATCGACGACAAAACCATCTCGTTCCGCCAATTGATGGAGCTGAGTGTCGACCGTATCGTCAGCCATCTCCGCCACCGTTCCACAAAGCTCACAGATCGCAAAAACGATCGATTCTCGATGCTCGCAATCGGGATGGCGACAGGCGACGAACGAATTCAGGCTTTCCAACCGGTGTATCAATCCGAGATCAATGAGCTTGTCGAGCGCTCTGTACACCTGCAGGGGCGCCCGGAAACCATGCTCGCGCAGTTGATCGAGAATGGTGTAAGCGCTGAGCGGCCCTGTGGCGTGCGACAGAGCGCCATAGACCAGACTCTGGTTCTTTGTCAGGCCGGAGGGAGGTCTGTGCCGATGTGTTGTCATGATCCTGCATCCTGACCGGAAAGGCGTTTGCCGCCGACGAGACGAGCCAACGGGCTGATGCTTAACAGGAATAACAGCAAAGCTGCAACGACGATCGACGGACCGGAAGGCGAGTCCCATGCCAGCGAGCCGTATAGGCCCGCCACAACAGCAGCGACTCCAATGACAACGGCGAGTAACGCCATTTGCTCCGGTCCGCCTGCAAACCGCCGCGCCGCCGCGGCCGGTATGATTAGCAACGCGGTGATCAGAAGCACTCCAACGATTTTCATCGAAATCGCAATAACAGTCGCCATCAGCAATACAAAGATGAAGTTGCTGCGCCGGGGATGCAGCCCCTCTGCCTCTGCAAGCTCCGGATTGACCGTTGCTGCGAACAAGGCATCCCAGGTGAAGAAGAGAACCGCCAACACCACGGCGCCACCGGCATAGATGATCGCGATATCGGTCCTCGATACGGCGAGGATATCACCAAATAGGTAACCCAATAGATCCACGCGCACCCAGCTCATGAATGCGAGCGCAACAAGTCCCAACGCAAGGGAAGAATGGGCAAGAAGGCCAAGGAGCGAGTCGGAAGAAAGCGTCAAACGGCGCTGCAGCATGACCAGCATGACAGCGACCGTTGCACAAACAAGGAATACGGCAAAGGTTATGTTGAGCTCGAGCAAAAATGCCAGAGCTACTCCCAGGAGAGCAGCATGGGACAACGTATCGCCGAAATAGGCCAAACGTCTCCAGACGACGAAGCAACCGAGCGGTGCGGCGATGATCGCCACCCCGATACCGGCAATCAGCGCCCGCGAAAAGAAATCATCCAGCATGGCGCTTGCCTTCTTCGCGCTCATGATCGACATCGTGATGACCGTCACCGGGATGACAGTGATCCGTGATGCTGCCGTCCGCGTGCTGAACACGGCCATCAGGCAAATGCGTGTGATCGTGCTTGTGTTTGTAAATCGCAATCGCCGCAGCGGCTTTATCGCCAAACAATCGACGATATTCTTCGCTTTCGGCGACTGTGTCGGGCGATCCGTGACAACAGATATGTCCGTTCAGACAGATGACCCTATCGGTGGCGGCCATGACCACATGAAGGTCATGCGAAATCATCAGAACACCGCAGTTCAGGGCAGTTCGCACATCGGAAATCAGTTCGTAGAGGGCAATTTCGCCAGAAAAATCGACTCCTTGGACCGGCTCGTCGAGGACAAGAAGATCCGGCTTGCGGGCAATGGCTCGGGCCAGCAGCACGCGCTGGAACTCCCCGCCTGACAGCGTCCTGACTTCAGATTTCGCCAAATGTGCAACACCTGTCGTCTCCAGCGCTTCGTGCGCCTCGCGCGTCGGAATTCGTTCGGTCAGATTGATAAATCGAAGTACATTGAGAGGAAGCGTCCAGTCGATCGCCACCTTTTGGGGGGCGTAACCGACTTTCAATGTCGACAGGCGCTGCGCGGTGCCTTCGCTCGGCGGCAAAATACCCAACGCCATTTTTGCTGTTGTCGATTTCCCCGATCCGTTCGGTCCGATCAGGGTCACTATCTCCCCGCGGCGAACGATGAGGTCCACGCCACGCACCAGCCAGCGACCCGACCGTCGCAGTCCGGCGTTTTCCAGCGTCACCAATGCGGGCGAAGTCTCAAGCAAATCCAAACCTTCCAGTTCGAATCTCTATTGCATGCGTTACAATATAACGCAATGATCAGGCTTGTTCCATTGCTCCACAGGACCGGGACATTAGCCGAGGAGACGCATTGCGCCCTGCGGTGTTCGGGCTAAAATAGCGCCCAGATTCGAGCCGGGCGGTTTGTGAAGCATGTGTGGGGGTAGCCCGTGACCAATCCAAGACGCGATCTCCTTAAGGGCGGTGCCCTTTTTGCCGCGGCCTCGCTGCTCCCGAAAGGGGCACTGTCCAGCGAAAACGTTGTCGGCACGGATTTCGACAAGGCCCATGGCGCATTGCAGGATGCTCTGGCCGACCACTTTACGAAGATGGGTTATAGAGCTGTCGATGCCTCGCCGATCATAACAGGCGACGAATCGTTCAACGGCGGTCTTCGATACGACGAAACCGGACTGATTGATCAGCCCGGGCAAATGGCCATTCAGCAATGCACGCGCCTGGAAGATATCGGCAAACGCCATCATCGGGACGTCTTGCCGCTGTTTCACATATTCCGCTGCAACAAGCCGCTTGGCTTCAAATCACAGCAAACATTGGCACAAGCCCTTACCTATCTGACCGAAACACTGGCAATCGACACGGGCAGGCTCTGCCTCATCAGCACGCCAAGGCTCGAAAAGTATGCACCAGTCCTCAAGCGCGCACAGATAGACGTGGCGCGACAGGTTTTGCTGCGCGACGACGCCGAAGCACTCGCCGCCGCTGACGGATCCGGCTATTTCCGCTTTCCCGGCGATGAAAACGCCGACACATTCGCAACGGTCGGCATCTACTGCTGGATCGGCGAAGGCATTCCCATGCGCCCGGAAAGCTATCCGCCCTCGCAGGATTGGACGGAAATCGGGGAGGCCTCACTCGATGAGGGTGAGTCGATGGGGTTTGCTCTGGGCACCGAGCGCGTCACCCTGGCAACGACTGGACTCATGCCGAGCTGGCAGGAACGGCTGGCGCAGTTGTTCGAAATCATCGAAAGCGACAGCGGTGGTGGCGCGCTGCCAAGCGGACGGGAACAGTTCGCAAAACAATAACGCCCGGTCGGAATCCAGCTCTTAAGTTCGCCTCATAACGCGCTGCAATCAAAAGACTTTCGAACGCATCAGACGCGCTCAAGTGCGATGGCGATCCCCTGCCCGACGCCAATGCACATCGTCGCCAAGGCATATTTTCCGCCACGCTGCGACAACTCAAGCGCTGCAGAGCCCGTGATACGGGCACCCGACATGCCCAGCGGATGTCCGAGCGCAATCGCTCCACCATTCGGATTGACAAACTCGGCATCTTCTTCGATGCCCAAGTCACGCAACACGGCGATACCCTGACTGGCAAAGGCTTCGTTCAGCTCGACCACCTCGAAATCGGTGGGCGACAGACCCAATCGCGCACAGAGCTTTTTCGTCGCCGGCGCCGGCCCGAATCCCATAATGCGTGGAGCGACCCCTGCTGTTGCGCCACCCATGATGCGCGCAATCGGCTTGAGACCGTGTGCTTCAATGGCGGCTTCCGAAGCAACAATCAGTGCGGCCGCGCCGTCGTTGACCCCGGAGGCATTGCCCGCCGTGACGGATCCACCTTCGCGAAATGGTGCCGGCAACCCTGCCAGTTTCTCCAACGACGTTTCGCGCGGATGCTCGTCGCGATCGACAACCACCGGATCGCCGCGCCGCTTGGGGATGGTCACCGATGCGATTTCCTGCGCCAAACGACCATTCGCCTGGGCCGCGGCGGCCTTTTGCTGAGAGCGCAGGGCAAAGGCATCCTGGTCTTCGCGCGAAACGTTGAAATCCTCAGCCACGTTCTCAGCGGTTTCGGGCATCGAATCAACGCCATATTGCGACTTCATCAAACGGTTGACGAAGCGCCAGCCGATGGTCGTGTCGTGGATCTCCGCCTTGCGCGAAAACGCCGCGTCGGCCTTGGGCATTACAAACGGCGCCCGCGACATTGATTCCACACCTCCAGCGATAATCATCTCAGCCTCGCCGGCACGAATGGCTCGCGCGGCGGTAATCGTCGCATCCATGCCCGATCCGCAGAGCCGATTGATGGTCCCGCCGGGAATGCTTTGTGGCAATCCAGCCAGCAACAGCGCCATGCGGGCAACGTTCCGGTTGTCCTCGCCCGCCTGATTGGCGCAGCCGTAGAGCACTTCATCAACCGCCTCGAAGTCGAGGTCAGAATTGCGCTCACGCAGTGCACTCAATGGCACCGCTGCCAGGTCGTCGGCACGCACGGTAGACAGGCTGCCCCCGAACCGGCCGATGGGCGAGCGGATGTAATCGCAAATGAAAGCTTCCGGCATGGGTCGTCCCGTTCCTTTATGATGCTTTGCTGCCCTGATGGGCGGCCTGGGTGCGCGCCTTGAGATCGCGCAACGTATTCAGCTCAATTTCAGTTGGCGCGGGCGTTTCTTCAACCCCTTCCGCGAATTTGACGGTCCAGCCGCATGTCGACTGAACCTGATCGCGGGTGACGCCGGGGTGGAGCGACACCACGGTGAATTCCTTGGTTTCCGGATCCGGCCGCCAAATCGCCAAGTCGGTAATAAGCAGGCTTGGGCCTTTTGTATCAATTCCAAGGCGCTGGCGATGATCGCCGCCGTCGCCGTGGCCGAACGAAGTGAAGAAGTCGATCTTTTCGACCATGCCTCGCAGCGACTGCTTCATGGTGATGTAGATCTCTCCCGACGAAGAGGCAATTTCAGGAGCGCCTCCCCCGCCTGGCAGACGCGTTTTCGGATGCTCGTAGTCGCCGATTACCGTTGTGTTGATGTTGCCGAAGCGATCAAGCTGCGCAGCTCCGAGAAATCCGATGGTGACGCGGCCGCCCTGCAGCCAATAGCGAAACATCTCTGGAACCGATACCGTGGTCAGCGCCGTATCGCACAACTCGCCATCCCCAATGGACAGAGGCAGGACATCCGGAGCGGTGCCGATAGTCCCGCTTTCGTAGATCAGGGTGATATCGGGTGCGTGGGTTAGACGCGCCACGTTGCAGGCCGCCGAAGGTGCGCCGATTCCGACGAAGCATACATCGTCGTTCTTGAGGGCACGCGCCGCGGCGATGGTCATCATTTCGTCGGGCGTAAATCCAAGTTCGCTCATGACGCACTCTCCAGTTTGGCCACCCGCTCAGCAAACACTTCAGGTGTTGCGTCCAACACATGCTCCTGCATCCAACTGCGAAACAGATCGCGGTCGGCCGCAATCTTGTCCCAGGCGAGATAATAGGCGTTATCCCGTGGATAATGACCTTGGGTATAGGAGGGATGAGCGCCGCCGGGCACGACACAAACTGCCGAAACCGTCCAGTGAGGCAGCACGCACATGTTCGGATGAGCCTCCAGGTCGTCGACCACTTCTTCGACAGTGACCACCGACCGTTTTGCCGCAAGTACAGCTTCCTTCTGGACCCCGACAATGCCCTCGATGAGCACATTGCCCTTACGATCCGCCTTCGACGCGTGGATGAAGCTCACATCGGGTCTTAGCGCCGGTACAGCAGCGAGATTTTCACCGGTGAAGGGACAGGTAATCGATTTGATGTTGGAGTTGACCCGGGCCAGTTCGGCACCGCGGTAACCCCTGAAGATGGCGCACGGCAGTCCGGCTGCTCCGGCCTCATAGGCATTGGCCATGGCCGCGTGGCTGTGCTCTTCTAATTCCAGACGGTGGGGCCAGCCGTTCTCGACGGCATCACGAACCCGCCGCAGCAGCCCCACACCCGGATTGCCGGCGTAGGAAAAGATCATCTTGCGCGCCATTCCCATACCAACCATCTGGTCGTAGACCATATCGGGCGTCATGCGCACCAGGGTCAGATCGCGGCGCCCCTGGCGGATTGCCTCATGCGCGGACGCATGCGAAATCAGATGGGTGAAACCTTCGAAGGCGGCCATATCTCCATCGTGCAGATTGTCGGCAACCGCTTTTTGAAGCGAACAGAACTCAGCCATGACGGCTTTCCTCAGATGTCAAAGAAAATGGTTTCATCGTCGCCCTGAAGACGGATGTCGAAACGGTATGCGTCCCCGTCCCGCGCCGCCAGCAAAGTCGGAACTCGGACTTTGTGTTCGACCCTCTGCAAGATGGGATCCTCGGCGTTGGCGGCTTCCTCGTCGGCAAAATACATGCGCGTATTGAGGCCGAGATTGATGCCGCGTGCGACGATCCAGAAATTGACGTGCGGCGCCTGCAGGCGACCGTCTGCAAGCGGCACGCGACCCGGTTTGACGGTTTCGAACCGGAAAGTTCCTGTCTCCATATCGGTCGGCTGGCGTCCCCAGCCGGCGAAGTTCGGGTCGGCCGTGCCACGCAGCTCCGAGGGGCTGTTGTAGAGGCCTTCGCTGTCCGCCTGCCAGATCTCCAGCATGGCGTCGCGGAGCGGTGTGCCGGTGCCGTCGAAAACCTGTCCGATGATCGTGATCCGCTCCCCTCGAGTCTGGTCATTGATCATGGAGTTGCCGAGGTCTTCCGGAAAGATGCCTTCGATGCCACTGAAATTCGGCACACAGCCGATGTGAACATACGGGCCTGCGGTCTGCGACGGCGTTTCCTTGAGGTGATCGAGTTTCTGTACCATCTAGTTGCCCTCCGGCCGGTTCTCGAACATCGTCGAGCGGCGCCCGCGCAAGACCATGTCGAACTTGTAGGCGCGCGCATCCATGGGGATCGTGTTCATCATGTCGAGGGGCGCGATCAATTGGTCGATGGCCGCCTGGTCGGTGATGGTGCGCACGATGGGGCACAATGGAATGAGCGGATCGCCTTCAAAATACATCTGAGTGATCAGCCGCTGGGCAAAACCGGAACCGAACAGCGAGAAATGGATGTGGGCCGGCCGCCAGTCGTTGATGCCGTTGGGCCAGGGATAAGGCCCCGGCTTGACGGTGCGGAAGGCGTAGTACCCTTCCTCGTCGGTGATGGTCCGACCGCAACCGCCGAAGTTCGGATCGAGCGGCGCCGTGTAGCCTTCTTTCACGTGACGGTATCGTCCGCCGGCATTGGCTTGCCAGAACTCAACCAGAACGCCAGGCACACCCCTGCCGCGCTCATCAAGGATCTTTCCATGCACGATGATGCGTGGGCCGATGGCACTTTCGCCAGGCTTGGCAAAGTTGTGGATCAGGTCGTCGTCCAGCTCGCCGAGGATGTCGTGACCGAACACCGGGCCGGTGATCTCGCTGATGCCATTGGGCATGGAAATCAGCGCCTTCTGGGGTGAGCGGGTGACGCTCGTCTTGTAGTCGGGCGTGTAGGCCTTTGGGTGCCATTGGCGGTCGCGGACAAAAAACGCGCCGTTCTCCGGGGTCTGGTTACGCATGATCGCCCTCCTCTTCTGTCGCCTTGTCCATTTCCGCGAACGTCGCTTTGGCAATCTTGATGGCGTGGTTCGCCGCCGGAACACCGGCGTAGATACCGACATGCAACAACGCCTCGCAAATGTCATCACGGGTTGCGCCTGTGTTGGCAGTCGCCCGGATATGCATCGCGACCTCGTCGTCATGGCCAAGAGCCGCGAGCAGCGCGATCGTGACGATCGAACGCTCTCGAAGGGTCCAGGCCGGCCGAGACCAGACATGCCCCCACGCGGCATCGACAATCATGTCTTGAAACGGCGCATCGAACCCGGTCTTGTTGGCCTCAGCCCGGTCGACATGGGCGTTGCCCAGTACGGTTCGTCGGGTCGCCATCCCTTTTTGATGCCAATTGGTCCCGGATGCTTGATCGCTCATAGCCTTCTCCAAAACGCCGAACCGGACTTCGTTCCAGTGACACGCACCGGAGATGCCTCTGTCCCAAAAAAGCTCGACAAAGCTACATTTACATATTTAAATCGGGATGAAAAATGAATAAAGGCACCATTCAAATATCGAAACTGGTATGAATATCCTGCGCCGCCTCAAACTCAGACACCTTGAAACCTTCGTTGAAGTCGCGCGGCAAAAGAGCGTAAGCCGTGCGGCCGAAATCCTGCACCTGACACAGCCGGCTGTCACGCGGACAATTCGAGAGCTGGAGGAGATCTGCGGTAAGCCACTGGTCGAGAAAGACGGACGCGGCATTCGCATTTCCGAATATGGCGAAGTATTCCTGCGCTTCGCCGGCAGCAGCCTTGCCTCTGCCCGTGGCGGCATCAACGCACTGGCTCAATTGAGCCTCTCGGACGGCCCGATGGTTCGGCTCGGTGCACTGCCCACTGTTTCGGCAACGATCGTGCCCGCAGCCGTCGCCCGCTTTATCGAGGCCGGCGTTCAAAATCGCCTAAAAGTCGTCACCGGAGAGAACCGAGTGCTTCTCGACCAACTGCGGGTCGGCGAGCTCGACCTTGTCATGGGGCGCCTTCCCGCGCCTGAAAACATGCAAGGCCTGGTCTTTGAACCTCTGTTCCGCGACAAGGTGATCTTCGCCACCCATGCCGACCATCCATTGGCTGGCCGTCGCAGGTTCGTGATCGAGGCACTTAACGACTACCCGGTGCTTGTCCCGCCACGCCAGTCGATCATCCGTCCCTTCGTCGATCGATTGTTCATTGAACAGGGTATATCGCAACCCTTGAAAGCCATCGAAACGGTGTCCGATCCCTTCGGCCACGCCTTCGTGAGGCGCTATCAGGCCATCTGGATCATATCCCGCGGCGTGGTTGCGAACGAAGTCGATAGCGGCGAATACGTCACCCTTCCCATCGACACGGAATCGACCATCGGTTCGGTCGGTTTGAACACGAGAGCCCAGGCTGCGCTCGAACCTGCAGCCCAGACCTTTGCCGACATTTTGCGCCGAGTGACCGCGGAAATGCCGGAGAGCGTCTGATCCGCACCGGTCAGATCCGTTCGACGTGAACCCCACGAAGCTTCATAGCCGCTTCCAGATCGCGCATGTCGCGACGGGTGGTAACAGCGGCAACCGCCCTTCCCTGCTCGACTGATTTTCCTATCTCAACCGCCGTCATTTCCTGTGGAGATATCGTGTGTCGCACGGCCTCCCGTCGGGCAAGTTCCAGAACAGCATTCGGCACTTCGGGTGTGTGAAGGATGATATCCGCACTTTGCAACCGGCGCATTGCTCCGATCGTCAACTGTTCAGGATCGTGCGAGGCTGCAATCAGCATAGCTCGGCCCAATGCGCGAGGCGTATCGCGCACCACGCTCCGGCAATCGCCAATCACGCGATCAACGGCGTCCTCGGGAGGCGGGCCGGCAAAGGCGTGATCGACAAAGCGCTCCCAGAATTCCCTGCGCTGACGCCCGATTGACAGCATCCCGGTGACTTGCCGTCGCACCAACCGGGCGATATTCGCCCATTCGGCGACGAAAGGTGGCAAAGCAGCCTCAATGCGGCGGCGAATTGCCTGACCGAGAATGGGCGCGGCTCCGTCGGTTGAAATGCCGATGACCACCGGCCCACGATTGACGATCGAGCCGAACTGAAAATCGCAATAATCAGGTCGGTCTATGACATTCACCGGAACGCCGACCTCTCGGCAGGTGGTATGGAAACGCTCGGCTTCCTCGTCATCTTCAAAATCGCCAATGGCGACGACCGACCCGCGCAGCGATTCGCGGGTCCAATCCGATTCTTCAACGGTTATGCGCCCTGCGTCGGATTCCGCCTCGATCAGCTTTGCCAAAACGGGTCCAACGGCCTTGGTCACGACTCGAACATTGGCCCCGGACGCAACAAGCAATTCGATCTTCCAAGCAGCGGCATCCGAACCGCCCACGACGACCACCCGTTTGCCAGAAAGCCGCAAGAAAATAGGCAGCGACGCCAACGCTCCGATCCGTTCGCGACGGCCCGCGCGTCGCGCAGCGGCTTGCCCGCTAAGCCTGAACGGAACGGTATTCATCGATCAACGCACTGATTTCTGCACGACAGGATCCACAATCGGTCCCGGCGCCCGTTGCACTGCCAACTTCGTCGACTGAAGCACTTCCTTCCTTGACGCTCTTGGCGATGACATTCGCGCCAACGCCATTGCAGGCGCAGACAACCGGCCCCGGATCCGGCTGATCGACGCCTGGCCTACCGGCAATCATATGGTGACGCGATTTCAGGTGCTCCGGTCTGTTGACCATCTGCTCAACCGCCCAGGCGCGTGACACCGCAACAGGTTGCGGGGAAAGATAGAGCGCTCCTGCAAAACGCCCGCGATCATAAACTGCCACCCTGTGATCGCCCTTTTGTGCATCCTGATAGGCAGGGCAATCCAGTTCGGCCTCACCGTGAACGGCGAACAGCTTTTGTGCAAATTCGGCCACATCCTCCAACGGCTGTTGCCAGGCCAGCTCGATGCGCCACCCGCCGTAGCATTGCGCGACGGCCCAATAGTCACTGTCGCCCGGCTCCGGACGATTGACGGATACGGCAAACCCGAATTGGCGCGCCGGAAACCGACGAGCTGCCACGGCAACGTTCTTGGAGGCAGGTTGCCCGGAGAAAGGGTCGGTGACGGCAGGCACGAGCCGGTCCACGCGCCCATCCGCCGCGTACTGGTCCGTCCAGTGGATGGGCACGAAGAGACAACCCTTGCGCTGCCGGTCCGTCAGCAGAGCCCGAACAAGAATGCGGCCAAGCCCGTTCTCGACCTCGACGATATCCGCGTCGCCCACTCCGATGGCTTCCGCATCATCCGGGTGGATTTCGACATAGGGTTCGGCAACATGAGCAGACAGGCGCTCGCTCTTGGCCGTTCGGGTCATGGTATGCCAGTGATCGCGAACACGGCCGGTGTTCAGGATGAATTCGCCGGTCGCCAGCTCCGGTGCCGCCTGCGCCTCATCCGGAACAATGAAACATGCTTTGCCATCCGGGGTAAAATAACCCCCATTAGCGAAGAAGCGCTTCGGCCTGTCATCTGAGCGATCCCGTACGGGCCATTGGCAGGGATCCAGGTCCTCGTAATCACTCTTTGATATGGTCTGAAGAGCACCAATATCGAAATCGCGGGTCCCGTCATTTCCGGCAGCCGAAAGGGCTGCGTGCTCCCGAAATATCGCCGATGCATCCGGGTAGTCGAAGGCGTCCGCAAATCCCATGCGTTGCGCCACCTGGATGAGTTGCCACCAATCGGGACGGGTTTCGCCCGGAGCGGAAAGAAAGCTGCGTTGCCTGGAAATACGCCGTTCCGAATTCGTTACCGTTCCGTCTTTCTCGCCCCAGGCTGTCGAAGGCAGCTTGACGTCGGCGAGAACGGTGGTGTCGGTTTTTGCCACGACGTCGGAAACGACGACAAACGGGCACTCTGAAATCGCCTCCCTGACAAGGTCCGCCTCCGGCATGCTGTCGACCGGATTGGTCGCCATGATCCACAGCACCTTGATGCGCCCGTCCGCCACTGCCTGAAACATGTCCACAGCCTTAAGGCCGGCGCGATCCGCGACCTTTGGCGACTGCCAGAATTCCTGGACAACTCTGCGGTGTTGCGCATTATCCAGATCCATGTGCGCCGCAAGCATGTTGGCCAGGCCACCCACCTCACGTCCGCCCATGGCATTGGGTTGACCCGTCACCGAAAACGGCCCCGCGCCGGGTTTGCCAATGCGCCCCGTTGCCAGGTGGCAGTTCAGGATAGCGTTGACCTTGTCGGTCCCGCAGACCGACTGGTTGACCCCCTGGCTGTAGACGGTGACGGCCTTGTCGGTTGCGGCGAACCAGTCGAAGAATTTTTGAATGTCCGCGATGCCGACGCCAGTCTCGGAACAAACACGATCAAGGGAGTATTCCGAAGCCGCCGCCAAGGTCTCATCGAAACCGTTGGTATGGGACCGGACATAGTCTTCATCGACCACCTGCTTTCCAGCCAGAAACTGCAATAGCCCCGCAAACAGGGCGACGTCACTGTCGGGGTTTATGGCAAGATGCAAGTCAGCGATCTCGGCCGTCATCGTGCGCCGGGGATCGATCAGGACGACCTTCAGATTGGGCCGTTCCGACCTGGCATGACGTAGCCTCTGGTACAATACCGGGTGACACCAGGCCAGATTCGACCCGGTCAGTACCACAAGATCGGCGACCTCAAGGTCGGAGTAGGTCCCCGGAACCGTATCGGCGCCAAACGCGCGACGGTGGCCGGCCACGCTGGAGGCCATGCACAGCCGTGAGTTCGTATCGATGTTGGCGCTGCCGACAAAACCCTTCATCAGTTTGTTGGCAACGTAGTAGTCTTCTGTGAGCAACTGACCCGACACATAGAATGCAACGGAATCGGGACCGTGCTGCTCAATCGCTTCGTTGAGCTTTTCAGCGACAAGATCCAGCGCAGTGTCCCAGTCGGCTCTTTCACCATGGATTTCGGGATGGATCAGCCGCCCCTCGAGACCCAGCGTTTCGCCCAGCGCCGACCCCTTGGAACACAACTTCCCGTAATTGGCCGGATGATCATGATCGCCCTTGATGATGACCGGACCGTGCGACCCGGTTTCCACCACGACCCCGCATCCCACACCACAATAGGGGCAGGTCGTTCTTGTCTGACGGAGGGACTGTTTGTCTGTTCTCAACAGCATTCATCCATCGACCGAGCGGTGCGGCGTCAGACGCAGCATCACCCGGCCCCCCTCCAAACGACATGGATAGGTTACGGCGACCCCTTCATCAGCGCCTTGGGCCGCGCCGGATTCTAGAGAGATAACCCAGTTGTGCAAGGGACAGGTTACGCAGCCGTCATGCACAATGCCCTGGCTCAATGGTCCCTGCTTGTGTGGACAGCGGTCCTCCAGGGCAAAGACTTTATCGTCATCGGTGCGAAAGACGGCAATCGTCACGGGGCCATTGCGTACGCAGCGCGCCCCTCGTCTGGGGATATCGTCAAGGGTGCCGATCTCTATCCAGTGCGGTGTCATGACATTCATTCCGCAGCCTCCAACGGCAAGGTGGTGATGGGATTGAATTCGTGGCTGTCCTTGCCGGAGGCTCGCTCCGCCCACGGATCGACTTGCGCAAATCGCTGCGAGAACACGAAGCGATCGAAGTAAGCCTTGCGCCGGTCCGCGTCTTCCAGGATCTGGCGGCGAACTTCGTCATACCCGATGCGCCGCGCCCATTTGTAGATGCGCTCGAGATAACGCCCCTGCTCCCGGTACATCTGCACCAGGGCCACAACATGCTCCAAAGCCTCGTCTTCGGTTCGGACCAGTCCGAGCACTTCGGTCCCCTTGATGTCGAGCCCGGCGGCGCCGGCGAAATGGATTTCGAAACCAGAATCGACACAGATGATGCCAACATCCTTGCAGGTGGCTTCGGCGCAGTTTCTCGGACAGCCGGACACCGCCATCTTGACTTTGGCGGGTGTCCACGACCCCCACATGAACTTTTCGATGCGGATGCCAAGCCCGGTCGAGTCCTGCGTCCCGAACCGGCACCAGTCGTTTCCGACGCAGGTTTTGACGGTCCGCAACCCCTTTGCGTAGGCATGGCCGGAAACGAAGCCGGCCTCTCCGAGATCAGCCCATACCCCGGGAAGGTCGTCCTTGCGGATCCCGAGCATGTCGATGCGTTGACCGCCGGTCACCTTGACCGTCGGAATATCGTATTTGTCGACGACATCGGCGATGGCCCTCAATTCGGCCGCGGACGTGTTGCCGCCCCACATGCGCGGTACCACCGAATAGGTGCCATCCTTCTGGATATTGGCGTGCACACGCTCATTGACGAACCGCGACTGGTAGTCATCGGCATATTCATCCGGCCAATCACAAACCAGGTAGTAGTTGAGGGCCGGCCGGCATTTGGCGCACCCGCACGAAGTCTTCCATTCCAGTGCCTGCATGACAGCCGGAATAGTCTTGAGTTCCTTCGCCTTGATGAGCCGGCGCACGTCGTCGTGCCCGAGGTCCGTACAGCCGCACATTGGCTGGACGGCAGCCGGATTGTAGTCATCCCCCAACGTCAGAGCCATCAGTTGTTCGACCAGGCCGGTGCACGTACCACAGGATGCCGACGCCTTGGTATGCGCCCTGACGTCCTCCAGCCCCGTCAGTTTTTTCTGATTTATGGTGTCGACGATCGTCGACTTGCAAATGCCGTTACAGCCGCATATTTCCGCATCATCCGGCAAGGCTGCAACGGCCGCCATAGGGTCCAGTTGGGCACCCCCCTGGTAGGCCTGACCGAAGATCAGCGATTCACGCATCTCCGAGATGTCCGCCTGCTTCTTCAGCAGGTCGAAGAACCATGGCCCGTCGCCCGTCTCGCCATAGAGAACCGCGCCAACAATGCGATCGTCCTTCAGCACCAGGCGCTTGTAGATACCTGCTGTGGCATCGCGCAGGACAATCTCCTGCCGGTCATCGCTATCGGCGAAATCACCGGCGGAGTAGAGATCGATCCCGGTCACTTTGAGTTTCGTCGCAGTCACCGACCCGCTATAGGTCGCGTCGCCGCCGCAAAGCTGATCGGCAAGCACCTTTGCCATCTCGTAAAGCGGCGCCACCAGACCGTAGCAATGGCCCCGGTGTTCGACACACTCACCAAGCGCAAAGATGTCCGGGTCGGAGGTGCGCATATCGTCGCCGACGATGATGCCACGATTAACCGCCAACCCGACCTCCTTCGCCAATCCGGTCGAGGGTCGGATACCGACGGCCATGACGACAATGGCGGCTTCGATCTCGGTCCCGTCATCGAGGCGCACGCTCTTTACCTGGCCACCCTCACCGAGGATCTCCTGGGTATTGGCCTTGGTAATCACATCGACGCCACGATCGGCAAAGGCCGTCTCCAGCAAATGGCCGGCCGCAGGATCGAGCTGCCGCTCCATCAGCGTCGGCATCAGATGCAGAACGGTCACATCCATGCCGCGTTCCCTGAGACCGGCAGCCGCCTCCAGTCCGAGCAAGCCGCCGCCGATCACGACGGCGCGTCCTCCGCAACTCGCCGCACCCAGCATTTTTTCGACATCATCCAGGTCGCGATACGTCAGAACGCCTTCGAGGTCGTGCCCCGGAAGTGGCACGATGAACGGGCTGGATCCAGTGGCGACAACAAGAGTGTCGTAGCTGGCGGTGATGCCGTTTGTGGAACATACCGTCTTTGCGTCACGGTCGATTCCAGCAACGGGTGATGCCTTGTGCAGCGTGATGCCACGCTCGGCGTACCAGTCATCCGAATGGGTAATGATATCCTCATATTGCTTCTCTCCCGACAGGACCGGGGAAAGCATCAGGCGATTGTAGTTGACCCGTGGTTCGGCATTGAAAATGGTGACGTCATAGCCATCTGGTTTGGCATCGCACAGATGCTCCAGCATGCGCCCTGGCGCCATGCCATTGCCGATGATCACCAGTCTTGGTTTCTCGTTCATGATTTCACTCCGCTGCCTCGATTTGCGGTTTGGCGCTCCCCACTCGAGCAGCGCGTTTTTGCTTTATGGACTCGAGCATTTCCGGTGACGGATTGGCGCCGCCCTCATAAGCTTCCAGAAACTCGAGAAGTTCCTCGCGGTAGGCGTAGTAGTCGGGATGGGCGAGCAGTTCCTTGCGCGAACGCGGGCGCGGCAGGTCGACGTCCATGATGTTTCCAATGCGGGCATTCGGACCGTTCGACATCATGACCACGCGGTCGGCCAGCAAGATGGCTTCATCGACATCATGGGTGACGCAAATCGCAGTGACCTGGGTACGCGACCAGATCTCCATGAGAACATCCTGCAGTTCCCACCGTGTCAGTGAGTCGAGCATGCCGAATGGCTCGTCGAGCAAAAGCAGCTTCGGCGACAACGCGAACGCCCGGGCGATGCCCACCCGCTGCTTCATACCGTTGGAGAGTTCAGACGCGGGCTTTTGCATGGCATCGGCCAGGCCAACCCTCGACAGGTAATACTCGACGATGTCCTTTCGCTCAGCGGCCGAGGCCTTCGGATAGACGCGATCGGCGCCCAGTGCCACATTGTCGTAGGCCGTCAGCCACGGCATCAAGGAGGGCGCCTGGAAAACAACGGCCCGGTCCGGTCCTGCATCTGTGACATGCTTGCCGTCCAGGACGATTGCTCCGTCGCTGATCTTGTTGAGCCCGGCCACCATCGACAGAACCGTCGATTTGCCGCAGCCCGAATGACCGATCAGCGTTATGAATTCGCCCTTCTTCATTTTGAGATCGAAGCCTTCGACTACCGTCAGTGGGCCTTTCGGTGTCGGATAGACCTTCGATACCTGGCTGAATTCGACAAACCTGTCCTCCCGCGGGCTGGACGCTGCATCCACATAGGCCTCGGGCGGCGAATCCTGCTGGGTGATCGGCACGACATTGGGCAACCGGATATCCGTCTCCAGGTCCGCTCCGCGCTCGGCCCCGATGGTCATCAGGTAGTCGGTGATGGCCGCGCGCAGCTGGATGAATGTCTCATTCTGATTGAGACCGGCGCGATCCCGCGGCCGCGGCAGATCGACCTTGAACTCCGGCCCGAGAGTGGCGTCGGGTCCCGGCGTGAGCGGAATGATCCGATCCGCCAGCAACAGCGCCTCATCGACGTCGTTGGTGACCAGCACAATGGTCTTCTTCTCCGACTGCGATATCCGAGCGAACTCGTCCTGCAGCTTCGATCGGGTCAGCGCATCAAGCGCCGAAAGTGGTTCGTCCATGAGCAGAACGTCCGGCTGCATCGCCAGTGCGCGCGCAACGGCAACACGCTGACGCATGCCACCGGACAACTCCGCCGGCTTGCGGTCGCGCGCGTGGGCCAGGCCCACCATCTCGATCGTCCTGTCGATCAATGCGGCCCGTTCCGCCTTGGGTTTCGCCTTGAAGACGCTATCGACCGCGAGAGCCACGTTGCCGGTGACTGACAGCCACGGCATCAGCGAATAGGACTGAAACACAACACCACGTTCCGGTCCCGATCCGTCGATTTCCTTGCCGCGGAAGATGACGCCACCGCGGTCGGCCTCGATGAGGCCGGCCAGCGCTGAAATCAGGGTGGTCTTGCCCGACCCCGAAAATCCGACGATGGCGATAAACTCGCCATCCTCGACCTTGAGATTGATGTCCGACAGCACCTGGGTGCGATTGCGCCCTTCTCCATAGTGCTTCGACAAATCGGTGATCTCGAGAATGCTCATGGGGTCGCCCTCACCGGTTGGCCGAGAAGGTAAAGGCGCGCTGTAGCGCATACATCAGTCGATCCAGCATGAAGCCGATCAAGCCGATGGTCAGCACCGCCACCATGATCTTGGCGAGCGACTGGGAGGAACCGTTCTGGAACTCATCCCACACGAACTTCCCGAGTCCCGGGTTCTGAGCCAGCATTTCAGCAGCGATCAGCACCATCCAGCCAACTCCGAGAGACAGCCTGAGGCCTGTGAAGATCAACGGCAGTGCGGACGGCAGCACCAGCTTGGTCACGGTTTTTGCCGTTGGCAGTTGCAGCACTCGCCCGACATTCATCAGGTCCTTATCGACCGAGGCCACGCCGAGCGCCGTGTTGATCAAGGTCGGCCAGAGCGAGCAAAGCGTCACGGTCACCGCCGATATGACCAACGACTTCGGCAACAGATCGCTTGGATCGACATAAAGCGCTGACACCACCATGGTCACAATCGGCAGCCAGGCCAGCGGTGAAACCGGTTTGAAGATCTGGATCAGCGGATTGATGGCGCCGTTGACCGCCTTCGAAAGGCCCGAAGCAATGCCCAGCGGAACCGCGAGGACCGTCGCAATGACAAATCCCAGACCCACTGTGAACAGTGAGGTCAGGATCTGGTCGAGATAGGTCGGCTTGCCGGTGTACTTGCGATGCTTGACCTTGTCGGCCTTGCCTTCGGCAATCAGCTTGGCGTTGCGTTTTTCCTGCCGTTCGTAAAACGCAACAGCCTTTTCGCGTTCCGCACGATGATCATCCAACAGATTGACGGCTTGGTCGAACACCTGCGCCGGCCCTGGTATGGCGCCGAGCGACGTGTGCACCTGCGGCGCCAGAATGGCCCATGCCGCCAGAAAGAGGCCGATGCCCAGAAGCGGAAAAATCAGAAGTCTCTTGAGTTCCGACAACTGCTCGCGCGGGTCGTCTCCGGCGGCGATCTTCAGTAACGGCACCAGGAATGTCAGGCCGAGCGCATCGAGCCAGCCGCTCGCCCGGTTGATGGCCGAAAAGAACTTTTCGCGCCGCTGGTTCTCACCTGATGCGCCCAGCGCATCGCTCGCATTTGCCATGGGTTCAAATCCCCGAATGTTGAACTGTGTTGAGAACGGCCGGCGCTGAGCCGGCCGTATTTGTGCCGTCAGCCGCCAACGACTTCGTTGCTTTCGATCTGCTGACCGTTTTTCAGGCCGATGGAAAACCCGTCGATATAGGCATTCGGCTGACGACCGTCATAGGTCATGCCATCGAGGAATTCCGATGTCGGTGCGCGATAGCCATCCGTGTCCCAGGGGAAATCGGCTTCATCGACCAAGCCCTCGTCGACGAGGTGGCGCGCGGCTACGAGATAGATGTCCGGACGATAAACGGTCTTCGCAACCTCGTGATACCAGCCATCATCCTTGTGCTCGGCGATCTGCCCCCAGCGACGCATTTGCGTGAGGTACCAAATGGCGTCCGAGTAGAAGGGATAGGTCGCGTAGTAGCGGTAGAAAACATTGAAGTCCGGAACCGACCGCTTGTCGCCCTTTTCGTATTCGAACGTCCCGGTCATCGAGTTGGCGATCACCTCGGCATCGGCACCGACATATTCGGATCGGGCCAGGATCTCGACGGCTTCCTGACGATTGGCATTGTCGTTTTCGTCAAGCCATTTGGCGGCGCGGATCAGCGCTTTGGTGATGGCAAGCGTGGTGTTCGGATATTCCTCCGTAAATCCCTTGGTCAGTCCGAACACCTTTTCCGGATTGTTCTTCCAGATTTCGTAATCGGTGATGACCGGCACTCCGATTCCTTTGAACACGGCCTGCTGGTTCCACGGCTCACCGACGCAGTAGCCGTAAATGGTGCCCGCTTCGAGCGTTGCCGGCATCTGCGGCGGCGGCGTCACCGACAGAAGAGCTTCAGCCTGGATCTGGCCGGACACGTCGGTGGGCGAATAGAAGCCTGGATGAATGCCACCGGATGCAAGCCAGTAGCGCAGCTCGTAATTGTGGGTGGAAACGGGGAAGACCATGCCCATGTTGAAAGGCCGGCCCTCATCGATGAAGGAGTCGACAACCGGCTTGAGCGCATCGGCCTTGATCGGATGCACCGGCTTGCCGTCGTCGCCGACAGGAATGTTCGGCTTCATCAGGTCCCAGATCTCGTTGGAGACCGTGATGCCGTTGCCATTGAGATCCATCGAAAAGGGCGTGACGATGTGCGCCTTGGTCCCGAAGCCGATTGTTGCGGCCAGCGGCTGGCCGGCAAGCATATGAGCCCCATCGAGTTCTCCGGTGATGACCCGGTCGAGCAGCACCTTCCAGTTGGCCTGCGGTTCCAGCGTGACGAAGAGCCCCTCATCCTCGAAATAGCCGAGCTCCTTGGCGACCGCGAGCGGTGCCATGTCGGTCAATTTGATAAAGCCGAATTTCAGCTCGTCCTTCTCGACATCGAGCATTTCAGCCTGAGCCGCCTGAAATCCGAGTGTTGACCATATCAGCAGCCCGCTGCCGACCAGCTTCTGCACTGCCTGCCATTTGGTGGGTGTTTTCATTCTTCTTTCTCCGCAGGTGCGGCGGGAGATCCGCACCGATAGACCAAAAAAAACTGCCAGCCGAACACGCGATCGGTTGCTCCGATTCTGGTGCGTGTACGGCTGGCAGCGTTGCCATGGCGCCCGCCTTTGGACGCCGGTATATGGTCCCCTCTGGACCTGCCCCTTAAAATGCAAGTCGCGTGCCAGATTCTCTCATTTGGAAATTATCCATTAAATTCAAACAATTATCTGAATCACTCTCAAACTTGCGCCGCTTGGATCAGCAAATGGCTGATCACGTTTCGACCGATTCGGCCAAAATTTGTGCAACGCAACAGAATGAAGCTGCGCAATTAGCCGCGGGAATTGCGCTGACTTGCGAGATAGGATTCGACCTGATGGGGGTCGAACACCCGTTGGTCAAAGAAACCGCCTTGAGGCTGCCCCTCGATCTTGGTGTCCGCTTCCGGAAGATCGACAGTCATTGGTTCCAATGCGAGGCGATAGAGATCCGGACGGTAGCTCGACCACACCTTTGAAAGGTGTTCCGGATCATGCTTGACCTGACCCCATCGCACCATCTGAGTGTAGAACCAGAGCGCGTGACTCTTCCACGGGAAGGTGGCGTGTCCATCAAAAGGCACAAAAAAGTCGGCCATATGCTCGGTCAGTTGCGGGCCTACATCGACCGCGCCTTCGAGTGCTTTGGCAATCAGGAACTTTCGTTGCCCGAGGTATTCAGGCCGCGCCAGCAATCCCGCCAGGTCGCGCTGGTTGCCGGGCATGCCGCACCATTGCGCGGCCCGGTAAAGCGCTCTCACCAACCGGGACAGGCTTCCGGGATTGGCATCCGCCCAATCGGCGCGAACGCCCAGAACCTTCTCGGGACTGTTTTTCCAGATTGCCGCCTTCACCGTAGCGATCCGACCGTCACCTGCCGCCACGGCAACCGAATTCCATGGCTCTCCGACACAGAAGCCATCGATCCGTTGTGATGAAAGCGCATCCGCCATCAGCGGCGGCGGCACGATGACGATCTCGACATCACGATCCGGATCGATTCCGCAGGCAGCAAGCCAGTAGCGCAGTTCAAAGTTATGCCCGGAGTGCTGATGAACCACCCCGAATTGCAATGGTTTCAAGCCCGCTTGCTGCCGTTCACCGATGACACTGTACAGCGCTCGGCCCGCCGATTTTGGATCGCGCACATCACAGGCGCCGGCAACTGTCATGGCGCCCCACAACTCGGCACTGACCGTTATTGCATTGCCGCCAAGCCCGAGCGCCATTGGCGCGATCAAAGGCAGGTTCAAGGGCGTCAGGCCAAGATTGCTGGCAATGGGCATTGGCGCCAGCATATGGGCCGCCTGAAAGTGGCCGACAGCAATACGGTCGCGAATATTGGCCCAGGAGGTTTCGCGAATGAGATCGAGCGCGATGCCCTCCTCCTTAGCGAACCCACACTCCTTTGCCGCAATGAGGATTGCACTGTCTGTCAGAGGCAGGAAGCCGGCGGTGACGATCTCTGGCATTCCCTGTCCTCTCAATCCTCGAGCAGGCCAGCCGCCGTTACCAGGCTCTGGCAGATATCACTGATCTTTCGGTTCTGGTTCATCGCGGTCGATCGCAGCAATCGGTAGGCCTCGTCCTCGGAGAGACCTTTCGTGCGCATCAGAATTCCCTTGGCGCGATCAACGAGTTTCCGATCCTGCAGCTCGGTTCGAGCTTCTTCCAGTTCGCGGGCCAGCCGCGAATAGGCATTGAAGCGGCTGATCGCCATGTCGAGGATCGGCTTGACCCGCTCCTGACGAAGTCCGTCGACCACATAGGCCGACACGCCCGCGTCGATGGCGGCTTCCATTGAAGCTCGGTCGGAATGCCCGACAAACAGTGCAATCGGCCTCTGCACCGCACGCGACAACTGAAATATGTTCTCCAGCCTGTCCCGGTTGGGGTTCTCAAGATCGATGACGATCACGTCCGGCTCGACCTCGGCGAAGCACTTTGCAACCCCGTTGACGTCGTTGAATACCGTCACCTGCTCATGGCCGGCCTCCCGCAAGCCCGCCTCGATGATCGCGGCACGCACATTGTCTTCGTCAATGACCAGTACGGAGAGCGGTTCAGGACCCATGAGCGGGTTGTCGCACAGGGACATTTATTGTGCAACGCACAAATGCTTAAGATATGCGCAAATTCACCGACTGCCTAAAATTCAAGCACAATGCCAAATTTCATCCGGCCAGTGCCTTGTCAAACCATCCGTCACCGCCAAGGCGCTGCCAGTTCACCCGATCCTCCTGAAGGAAGTCGATCGAATGGACCACCACCCCCTGTTTCGACAGCAAGCAAACATTGTAGTTGGGATCGATGCTGCCATAGCCCGTGACTTCCGCATCGCCAGAAAACTCCGGCCAGCTCGGATGATTTGTCGATCGTGGAGCGGAAAATGGAATGCCCTCCACCGAACCGCTTAGAGTGAAGTGGCAGTGCCCGAAGAAAATGTGGCGTATGATGTCGGCATTGTCCGTCAAAATCGACCGCAATTCGGTCTCATGAACAAGACCTGTAATGTCCGCACAGGCAACGTGAACCTTGATCGGACTGTGATGCATGAAGAGCCACACGGAAAGCGACCGTTCACGCGCGTGGTCAATTGTCTGGGTCAACCAGGCGCGACGCTTATCGCAATAGTGGCCCGCATGTGTCCCCGGCTCGTTTGTGTCCATGTAAACGAAAAGGCCCAACGGCGTCTGCTCCGTCCATTGCACGAATCCGTCTTCATCAAACAGTGTTTCGTCGAACACGTCGCGGAAATTTCCGCGGACATCGTGATCACCGATCAGCAGGCGTGGTTCAAGCTGACCACTCAACCGACTCTCTTCGAGCATCTGCTTCAGGGTCCGGTAATTTTCAGTTCCCCCGTGTTGTGTGAGGTCGCCGGTGATCACAACCCGGTCCGCATCCAGGTGGTAGGCCTCCACATGGGCCAGGCATTTGGCGAAATTCTCAATTGGGTCGGCATCGAGGATCGGGCTTGAATTGATGTGAATATCCGAAATATGAACCAGCTTCATGGGGCCCTCACCTCTTGTCCGGCACCGGAAAGTCTGCCGTCATGCCGTTGCATGACGATGACAAGAGCGCGTGATTCACGCAGAATTTGCAATTCAAGAATCAAATCGGATCGATATGAAATCGCGACCCAACTTTCTGCTCATCTCAGCCGATCAATGGCGCGGAGACTGCGTCGGTGCCGCCGGCCACCCGGTGGTTCAAACGCCACACGCGGATGCCTTGGCCGCCGACGGAACAATATTTCTAAACCACTATGCCGGAGCAGCTCCCTGCGGTCCGGCGCGCGCCGGCCTTTACACCGGCCTCTATCAGATGAATCACCGGGTTGTGCGCAACGGCGCACCGCTGGACAACCGCTTCGACAACATCGCACGTGCAGCCATACGCGCCGGCTACGACCCCACACTGTTCGGCTACAACGACGTCACTATCGATCCGCGAACAACCAGCGAAAACGACCCGCGGTTATCGAACGATGGCGCCATTTTACCAGGCTTCACGGTACGCGAGCTCTTGCTGGAGCATGGACGCCCCTGGCTTTCCTGGTTGAAGGCGCGTGGCCACGACGATGTCGATGAAGAAACAGTACATCTTCCCGCGGGAGCTCCAGCGGACCCGATCACAACGACACCGCCCTGCTTCGGCCGCGATGAGACCGAGACGGCTTTTCTGACTGAAAGCTTCCTGCGCTGGATGGACGAGCAGCAAAATGAGGCACCATGGTTTGCCCATATTTCATTCTTGCGCCCACACCCGCCCTTCGTGGTGCCGGAGCCATTCAACACCATGTACGATCCCGAACACGGACCGGAATTCGTCAGGGCGCAATCCCACGAACTCGAAGCAGCCGTGCACCCTTACATTGCCTTTCAACTGAACGGGCTGAACAAAGCGAAATTCGTGCCTGGCGCAAGCGGTTCCGTCCGCGATTGGGGAACCCGCGATTACGAGACCCTGCGCGCCATCTATTTCGGTATGATCACCGAGGTCGATACTCAGCTCGGCCGGATATTTGCAGCGCTCAGGCAGACAGGGCATTGGGACAACACCGTCGTCATTCTTACTTCAGACCACGGCGAAATGATGGGGGATCACTGGAGTCTCGGCAAAGGCGGATATCATGACGCCAGCTACCGAATACCGCTGATCGTGCGCGACCCAACCCGCAAGAAACGCGGTATCCGCGTCGACCGCTTCACCGAGGCATCCGACATTTTCCCCACCTTGCTCGACATGATGGCACAGGAGCCCACGAATGGGGTGGATGGCCGATCGCTGTTGCCGCTGATAGACGGCAAGGAACCAGACGGGTGGCGGGACGAAGCGCATTGGGAGTTTGACTTCCGGGGTGTTACCAAACGCTCCGCCGAACGAGAGTTGGGCCTGGAATCCACCGAATGCAACATGGCGGTGATCCGCAGTCGACAGCTCAAGTATGTGCACTTTGGTGCATTGCCGCCGCTGTTGTTCGACCTTGGGAATGATCCGGGTGAACTCGACAATGTTGTCGATCACCCGGACTATCTGCAAGCCCGCATCGGCATGGCCGAGAAGCTTCTTTCGTGGCGGTCCGGCCACCTTGACCAGACGCTCGCCCTGTCAGAGGTGACCGGAAAAGGCCTGACCAAAGCACCCTTTCTGCGCTGACGGCGGTCAGACGGTTCCGCCGAGTGATCCTTCGAGCGTCGCCAGTTCCTTGCCACCGGCCATCAGATCCTGCAGTTCGTCGGCCTCGATTTCACCGCGCACCGCCGTGCCCAGCGTCTGGCCACGATTGAGCACCGTAAACCGGTCGCCCACGGCCATGGCGTGACGCACGTTGTGCGAGATGAACACCACGCCGATGCCCGCCTTGCGCACCTTGTCGATGGTCGCCAGCACGTTGGACGTCTGGCGGACACCCAGCGCCGAGGTTGGCTCGTCAAGGATCAGCACCTTGGCGCCGAAATAGACGGCGCGCGAAATGGCAACCGTCTGCCGCTCGCCGCCTGACAGTGTTCCCACCGCCTGGTTCGGTTCGCGCAGATGAATGCCCATCTTGCCCATCTCTTCCATCGTCACGGCATTCGCCTTGTCGAAGTCGATGAATTTCAGCGGTCCGACCCGCCGAAGCGGCTCGCGACCCATCCAGAAATTACGCGTCACCGACATCAGCGGGATCATTGCCAGATCCTGGTAGACGGTCGCTATTCCGGCATCGATCGCATCGCGGGCGGTGTTGAACACCGTTTCCTTGCCATCGATGAAGATCTGGCCCTTCGTCGGTTTGTGGACCCCCGCCATGGTTTTGATGAAGGTCGACTTGCCGGCACCGTTGTCACCGAGCAGGCAGTGGCATTCTCCCGGATTCACCGAAACGGAGACCCCGTTCAGTGCAATCACGGACCCGAAGTGCTTCTCGATGTTTTTCAGTTCGATCAGTGGCGTGCTCATGTCACCGCTCCCCCGTGATCATGCGACGGATATAGGTGTTGAGGATCACCGCAAGCAGCAAGATGACACCCAGGAACACCCGGAAGAGCGAGCTCTCCACACCGGCGAAGAATAGACCCTGCTGGACCACCCCGAAGATCAGCGCTCCCAGAGCCGCTCCGATCACCGAGCCGTAGCCGCCCGTCAGCAACGCTCCCCCGATCACCACCGAGATGATGGCCTCGAACTCCTTCAACTGTCCACGGTCGGCGGCCGCTGAGCCAAATTCGATCACCTGGCAGGTTGCGAATACGGTGGCGCAGAAAGCCGTAAACATGAACATCAGGATCTTCACGCGGTTGACCGGCACACCGGTGTAGCGAGCCGCCTGTGCATCGCCTCCGGCCGCAAAGATCCAGTTACCGAACCGAGTGCGCGTCAACAAAACATGGCCGAAAATGATCAGAGCAATCGCCCAGACGATCAACATCGGTATTCCGTCCACGACGGGCTCTCCCGCACGGTTACCGGCGACGAACGTGTCGATGAGGCCGAGATCGGCCAGCCACACGAATACCCCCTTGAGGACCTTGCCCCCGAACACTGCCGCAAGCCAATCGCCCTCGGCCGCATCCTTGAGACCCCCGATGATCGTCTTGTTGGTTGTGCTGATCGGTATGAAAATGGTGAAGCCGCGCAGGATGTACAAAAATGCAAGCGTCACGATGAACGATGGCAGACCCGTCCGGATGACCAGAAAGCCGTTCAGCCAACCGATACACATCGCGATCAGGAAAGCGGCGATAATGGCGATCCACATCGGAAAGCCGAGCGTCACCGAGAACACCGCGATCACGATGCCCGAAAAGCCGATCATTGAGCCCACAGAAAGGTCGAACTCGCCGGCAATCATCAACAGGCAGGCGCCGACAGCGATGATCGCGAACTGCGCTGATACGACTGTCCAGTTCATGATGCCTTCGGCCGAGAACATTCCCGAGTCGCCGGCAATCGCCAAAAAGAAGATGAAGACGAGGATAACCCCGCAAATTGATCCGAGTTCCGGTCGCACCAGCGCCTTGCGCAGCGGCGACATTTCCCGGACGCGTTCGTCGGCACCCGCCGACCCGTCGTCCTTGGTCTCGGCCTGGGACATGATAGCCTCCATGTGTGCGCCGCGACCGCAAGCCGACGACGCCTCTTTATCCCGATGTGTTCGATTGCGGCCCTACACAAATGACCGCTGATCCTACGCGGTAAGTCCGCATCCCCTGCAGCTTACCCGCTTATCCCGCGGCTCGAGCCTGCGGAATGGGGTCGCGGTTTCTTGAACCGCGACCCTTGTTGCAAGCTCCTAGCGGTATTCGCCGGCGTGCTTTTCAACCAATCCCAGTGCATCCTTGGTCACGAAACCAGGACCGGAATTGATGTTGTTGCCCGGCAGAACGCCGTAGCGCTTGTAGTTGGCCAGAACAATCACCGGCAGGTAGGCCTGCAGGAAAGGCTGCTGATCGATGCCCCACTGGATCGTGCCGTCCTTGATGCCTTTGACGATTTCGGTGCCCAGGTCGAACGTGCCGAAGTAGATGTCACCGGCCATGCCGTTTTCTTTCAGCGCTTCGATCGTCGGGTCCGCCGAGGTCGGGCCGAGCGTCAGGACGGCTTCCGTTTCCGGGTTGGCCGACAGGTAGGCTTTGACCTTGTTCTTGATCTCAGCCGGGTCCTGACCCGAGTCAATCATCGAGCTGCCCAGGTCGACGCCGAGACCATCCGCGAAGCCGCGGCAACGCTCGCCGACAACCGGGTTCGAAACGACATGGTTGACGCACAGGAACGAACCGACACCATCGCGCTTGGCGCGCTGACCGGCTGCAAGCCCAGCGTCATATTCCGGCTGTCCGATATACATCAGCGCACCGACTTCGGCGGCCTGCTCAGGCGTGCCAGAGTTGATGATGATCACCGGAATGCCCTTTGCCACGGCATTCTGGATCGGACCATTCAACACATCCGGATCCGCCAGCGTCGTGATGATGCCGTCCGGGTTCGATGCTGCCGACTGCTCGATGATACGTGCCATGTCAGCAATGTCGCCGGTCGGCGGATTGCGATATTCGACATTGGCTCCGACCTGTTGGCCGGCCAGAGCGAGACCATTCTTGATCGTATTCCACCAAGAATCAGAATCCGGTGCGTGGCTGACAAGAATAATCCGCTCGCCTTCAGCGTTTACGGTTGTCGATACGCCCAGCACTGTACCGGCTGTGATCGCACACGCCAGCAATACCTTCTTCAACGATTTCATCAGTTGAGTTCCTCCGCTAGTCATTCATGCGGCACGACCCGATCCGGGTCATCCCCGAGACACTAAACCAAATTCAAGAATATTTTGCAACCGGTTGCAAAATTTTTCGATCGGATTACTCTGTTTTGAGCTCGGGCAGTGTTCAGTGTATGGAACGGCCGTCGACTGGACCGCTCGCACGGAGGCCCCATTGGCGGTTACGCTAAAAGAAGTTGCAGAACGTGCCGGCGTTTCCCGGTCCGCCGTCTCGCGAACATTTACGGAGGGCGCCAGCGTCTCCGATAAAACCCGTAAGAAGGTGGAGCGAGCGGCCCGCGATCTCGGCTATCAGCCCAGCCTCATTGCCCGAAGTCTGGCGACTAACCGGACAAAACTCATTGGCCTCGTGGCCAACAATTTTCAAAACCCGCTTTTCCTCGAAGTTTTCGATCTTTTCACGACAGCGCTTCAGGAACGCGGATTTCGCCCGCTTCTCGTCAATCTGACGACTGAGACGGATCCGCTCAAATCCCTGCATATGCTTCGGCAGTACCGTGTCGACGGCGTCATAGTCGCAACGTCAACACTGCCGCCATCCTTCACAAGCGCCTTTCGGAAGGCCGGAATTCCGGTCATCCACACATTCGGGAAATTCGATGTGCAGTCAGATGCGCATGTTGTCGGGATCGACAACCAGCGGTGCGGCGAAATGGCAGCGCAGACCCTGCTCGACAGAGGTTATCAGTCAGTGGCCCTTCTCGGTGGGCCAAAAACTGCAACATCCACACAGGACCGGCTTCGGGGCTTTACCAACTGCCTCACGCACCACGGCATCGAGGCCGCCGACATATCCTTTGCCGACAATTACTCCTACCTGGCTGGGAAAACAGCCATGAGCTCGTTGCTCGAACGCACCACGGTCGACGCGGTGTTTTGCGGCGACGATCTGATCTGCATGGGCGCCATGGATGCGGCACGATCCAACGGTCTCTCCATTCCGCAGGACATAGGCTTCCTCGGCTTTAATGATATGACGATGTCCGGTTGGGCGGCCTACGACCTGACGACCATTCGTCAGCCGACACAGGACATCATCCTCAGCTCGATCGACCTGGTGGTGGCCATGGTCGAAGAACCACAGCGCAGCCCCGAGTCCAGGTTGTTTCCCTGTTCGATCGTCGAGCGCAGTTCGTTGCGACCGCTACCGTAGCGACTGTGGCCGGGCATCGACCCAGGTGCCGTCACGCTTGGCCGAGTCGACAGCCGCCTCAATCGCCGCCATTGAACGCATGCCGTCAACGGCCGTCGGATAGAACATGGCTGCCGCATCGGGTGCGCGGCCATGCTTCCCGGCAGCAATGACTTCAGCCAGATCCGCATAGATATTCGCGAAGGCCAGCGGCATCCCTTCGGCATGTCCGATCGTAACGCGCGTCGCCCGATCGGCCTCAGCCGACAGGTTAGGCTCGCCGCGTTCGATGATTTGGGTGCGCCCGCCAACACTGGTCCAGTGTAGCTGATCCGGCCATTGCTGCTCCCAGCTCAGACCGCCCTTCTCGCCGAACACCTGAAGGGTCAGCCCGTGCATGCGTCCGACAGCGACCGAACTGGTCCACAATCGCAAATGGGCACCCCCGTCCATGCGAACGTTGAGCATGGCATCGTCTTCCAGCTGCCGCGATTCAATCGTGGAGACAAAGTCCGCTGACAATTCGACGGCCTCCTGCCCGGCGACAAAACTTGCCATGTGAAGGGCGTGAATACCGCAATCGGCAAACTGTGCTGATGGCCCGATCTGGGCCGGGTCATAGCGCCAGCGAATGCGCGGATTGTCGGCATCGGCCGCATCGGCGTGGAAGCCGTGCGAAAATTCCGCCTTGATGAGGCGGATGGACCCGAGATCGCCGCGGCCCACCATCGCACGCATATGGCGCACCATCGGGTATCCGCTATAGCCGTAATTCACCGCACAGATCCGACCTGCCTTTTCAGCGGTCGCCACGATGTCTTCGGCTTCACGCGCATTCATGGTCATCGGCTTCTCGCAGAGAACGTGAAAGCCGTTTTCGAGAAATGCCTTGGTGATTTCGTAGTGGGTGGCGTTCGGCGTCGCGACCGTCACCAGGTCGATACGGTCCTCTCGGCCGCTCTCACCGGCAAGCATCTCACGCCAGTCGCCATAGGCGCGATCCTTCGGGACGCCCAATTCAATGGCATAGGCCCTGCCCCTTTCAGGATCCGCGTCGAGTGCTCCGGCCGCAAACGTGTACAGTCCATCCAACCCCGCACTGATGCGGTGTGCAGGTCCGATCTGGCTGCCCTGGCCGCCACCAATCATGCCCCAATTCAATCTGGCCATGGACCAATCCTCAATGAAATCCGATTGTTTTCAAGTAATCGCGGTTCGCCCGCGCATCGTCCACCGGCGAGGTGTCCCCGGTCGGATCACAGTCCTGCTCAACGGTACACCAGCCACTGAATCCCGCTTGCACGAGCAGCTCGCGAACGCCGGTGAAATCTGTCTCACCGTCCCCAAGGTTGCAGAAGATACCCTTTCCGCATGCTTCGTAGAAATCGATGCGATTGGCGATCACATGCTCCTTTACGCGTGGTTCGATATCCTTGAAGTGCACGTAGGCAACGCGATCCATGTATTTGCGCATGAAGGCGACCGGATCGAAACCGGCATAATGAGAGTGGCCGGTATCGAGCGTAAGCCACAGCAGCTTCGGATCGATTTCGTCCAGCAGACGCTCAACCTCCGGCAGAAAATCGCAGAAACCGCCGGCGTGCGGGTGAATGGAGGCTGTCAGGCCGTATTCCTCGAATCCGATGCGGGCGACCTGTTCGATCCGATCGACATAGGCCGACCAATGGCTGGCGTCGAACTGCACCGCTTCCTCCGGCCGTCCGGCGGTGGGAGCCCGGTCCGCTGAAATCGAGTCGATCAACACGAAATGCCGGGCACCGTGTGCTTTGAGAGCACGGCAGGTGCGCACCGCTCCGTCAAGCACATCATCCCATTGCGCCGGATCGTGAAACGGTCTGAAGACCACACCGCCGATCAGTTCCAGATCGCGAGAGGCCAACGCATCGCCCAGGAGCGCGGGGTCCTCCGGCATAAAGCCGACCGGTCCCAGTTCGATGCCGTGATAGCCTGCAGCCTTGCACTCATCGAGGACCATTTCCCACGACGGGTTGCGCGGATCGTCCGCAAATTCGACGCCCCAGCTGCAGGGCGCATTGCCGATCTTGATACTCATGTGTTCACACTTTCAGTGACGCCCCAAAAAACCTGGAGCTTTTCAAACCTCGTCGACTGATACCCAACGCCGCTCACGATGCGACAGCCAGGCGGCTTCGACGACTTCGGCCGCCATCAACCCGTCGCGGAAAGTCGGCCAAACGGCCTTTCCGCTTTCGATGGCCGCCAGGAAATCCTTGGCTTCGATGATGATCTGATCCTGATAGCCGGTGCCGTGTCCCGGTCCGAGGCAAAACGCTTCATAGTCCGGGTGCTGTGGACCGGTCAGCAGCTTGGTGTAGCCCTCGCGCCCCTTTGGCGCTGCACCGTCATAGTACCAAAGAGCATTCTGGTCCTCCTGATCGAAACGCAGGCCACCCTTTGTTCCATAGATGTCATAGGCGTATCCCATCTTGCGGCCGGTTGCGACGCGGCTGAAGTAGAGTGCACCCATGGCGCCGCTGTCAAAACGACACAGGAATTGCCCGTGATCGTCATTGGTGACTTCGACATCGCCGTCCTCGCCCGGTCGCTTTGCGTGGACCGTTTCGATGTCGGCCACCAGCGAGCGGATTGGACCGGCGAGCGCCAGCGCTCCGTTGATCATGTGAGGCGCCAGGTCACCCATGGTGCCATTCGCCTGCCCGAAAACGCGCCATGTTGCAGGCTCCGCAGGATCGGCGAAAAAGTCCTCGGTGTGCTCGCCGCGAAAATAGGTGATGTCACCGATTTCACCCGCCTCGATCATTTGACGTGCCAGTTGAGACGCGGGCGTGCGGATGTAGTTGAAACCGCACATATTGACCGCGCCGCTCGATTCTGCCGCAGCAACCATCTCCCGGGTTTCATGCAGTCCCAGCCCCATCGGCTTCTCACAGAACACCGCCTTCCCTCGTTCAAAGGCAGCCAGCGCGATGTCCAGATGGGTATGCTGGGGGGTTGCGATGATGATGGCCTCAATGGCCGGATCATCGACCAGGACGCGCCAATCAGACGTCGACCTGTCGAAACCGAGTTCCGCTGCCTTGCGGGCGGCTCCCTCCTCCGTTGTCGTGCAGATCATTTCGCAATGCGGCCGGAGCTTTGTGCCGAAAACCGCACCCACCGCGTTCATCGCCACGGAGTGCGCCTTGCCCATGTAGCCGCCGCCGATAACACCGATGCCAATGCGCCGCATCGCTCACTCCCTGGCTTGATTTTGCAACCGGTTGCAAAATTCATAAACTCGATTTACGCTCTGGCGTCAAGAACCGCCCCACAGAAAACAATCCAACGACCACCGGTGGAGATCCAATGACCGGCACCGACACCACAATCCGCCTGACAATGGCACAAGCGCTGATCCGCCATTTGGCCGCTCAGTATATCGAAATCGACGGTACGCGCACCCGGCTGTGCGCGGGCGGATTCGGCATCTTCGGCCACGGCAACGTGACTTGCCTTGGAGAAGCGCTCTATGCCTTCCGTGACGAACTGCCACTGTGGCGCGGACAAAACGAACAGTCGATGGCAATGGCGGCGATTGCCTATGCCAAACAGCAATTGCGTCGACGGTTCATGTTCGCCACCTCCTCCGCCGGTCCCGGGACGACCAACATGCTGACTTCGGCCGGCATTGCGCACACCAACCGCCTGCCGCTGCTGCTTCTGTGCGGCGACGCTTTTGCCACCCGTCTGCCCGACCCTGTGCTGCAGCAGGTCGAGCACTTCAGCGACCCGACCATTTCCGTCAATGACGCCTTCAAGTCGGTCACCCGTTACTGGGACCGGATCACCCATCCGGCGCAGCTTATCCAGTCGCTCCCGCGCGCCATCGAGACCATGCTCGATCCGGCCGATTGCGGTCCGGCCTTTCTCGGCCTTCCACAGGATGTGCAGGGCTGGGCCTTCGACTATCCGTTGGAATTCTTCGAGGAGCGCACGCACCGGATCCGCCGGCAGACACCCGATGAGGCCGAAATCGCTGAAGCCGTTGCGCTGCTGCAATCTTCCGAACGACCGTTGATCATTGCCGGTGGCGGTGTGCAATATTCCGGCGCCGTGGGTGAATTGACTGAATTTGCCCACCGTCACGCAATCCCGGTCGTCGAGACGATTGCCGGGCGAGCCAATCTCCTGCATTCCGATACGCTCAACTGCGGACCTGTCGGTGTGACCGGATCCAATTCCGCAAACGCCCTGGCGGGTCAGGCAGACACCATTCTGGCCGTTGGAACACGGCTACAGGATTTTACCACCGGCTCCTGGTCGGCCTTCGCCCGCGACGCCCGCATCATCGGCGTCAATGCGGCCCGCTTCGATGCCACCAAACACCGTTCCCTACCGGTGGTCGGCGACGCCAAACGCGCACTGGATCTGCTGGCCACCGCGATGGGTGATTACAGAACACCGGAAACCTGGCAACAGACAGCCGCGGAGGAGCGACGCCTCTGGGATGCCTATGTCGACGACAACATCAGCCCGGTAACTGCGGAAGGCAGCAACCGGCCCATGTCCTACGCCCAGGTGATCGGTGCCGTAAACCGGCTGTGCGATCCCGAAGACCGGGTCGTTGCGGCGGCTGGCGGGCTGCCGGCCGAAGTAACCGCCAATTGGCGCACCAAGTCGATCGGCTCCGTCGACGTCGAATTCGGCTTTTCCTGCATGGGCTACGAGATTTCCGGTGGTTGGGGAGCCAGCATGGGTCAGATGGAAACGGCCCCGGGCAAGGACACCATCGTCTTTACCGGCGACGGCTCCTATATGCTGCTTAACTCCGACATCTATTCGTCGGTCCTCAGCGGCCGCAAGATGATCGTGATCGTCTGCGACAATGGCGGCTTCGCGGTCATCAACAAGCTGCAGAACAACACCGGCAACGCCTCCTATAACAACCTGATCCGCGACTGCAATCTGGCGGTCGAACCGTTTGCAGTCGACTTCGAAGCCCATGGCCGGGCGATGGGTGCGAACGCAGAAACAGTGCACTCCATTGCCGAACTCGAGGAGGCATTCGCCCGCGCCAAAGCCTCGGATCGCACCTATCTGATTTCGCTGCAGGTCGACGCATTCGACGGCTGGACCGGCGAAGGCCATGCCTGGTGGGAGGTCGGTCTTCCGGAGGTCTCTGACCGTCAGGAAGTCCGCGAAGCGCGTCAGGAACTTGACGAGCAGCGCAAGTCGCAAAGAACAGGCATCTGACATGCTTGAAGGGGTGCGCAAGAACAATTTTCTGGTGATCGGCCGTGCCGGGATGGATCTCTACGCCGATCCTCCCGGAGCTGAGACCGAACACGCAGACGCTTTCACCTCCGCCCTCGGCGGCTCGTCGGCCAACATTGCCGTGGCGATCGCCAAACAGGGCGGCGCGGCGACGCTGCTTACATCCGTTTCCGATGATGCCATCGGTCGCTTCATCATCAATCAGCTGCAACGGTATCGCATTGATACGAGTTTGGTGCGCAAGGTGGGCGGCCAGGCGCGTGCATCCCTCGCGGTCGTCGAGACACGCCTGGAGAACTGCCAGTCGGTCATCTACCGCAATGGCGCAGCCGATTTCGAGATGGAACCGGAGACGATCGAAAATACGGATTTCGGACCCTACGGAGCCTTGATCGCCACGGGCACCTGCTTAGCCTCAGAGCCTTCCAGAGCGGCAACCCTCCTGGCCTTCGAGAAAGCTCGAGCCGCGGGAATGCCCGTAATCCTCGACCTCGACTACCGGCCCTACACCTGGCCCAGCCCGGCTGATGCCGGTCAGGTGTGCCTGAAAGCCGCTCGCGTTTGCGACATGATCGTCGGCAACGATGAGGAATTCGCCACACTGGGTGGAGACGTTGCGGCAGGTCGACAACTGGCCAGAGAATTGGCCGACGGCAGGCTGGTGATCTACAAGATGGGCGAAAAGGGATCGGTCACCTTCTCCGGATCGGAGGAGATCGAGACCGGCATCTACCGGGTCAAGGCATTGAAACCCACCGGATCGGGCGACGCCTTCCTCGGCAATCTCATCGCCGCCTTGGCCAACGGGCGAGACCTGAAAGAGTGCCTCCGGCGCGGCTCCGCGGCTGCGGCCATCGTCGTTTCAAAGGTCGGCTGTGCACCAGCCATGCCGGGCCCCGAAGAGCTCGACGAATTCATCCACACCCATTCATCGACCAGCGAAGCAAAGAAGGCTGATCATGCACATACCTCCGTTTGACAACGGCAACAAAGCGATCATCGATGTCGATGACACGCGCGTACCGCTCAATTACTTCAACATCGTCAAACTTCGGAAAGGCCAGGCCTTCGAGTATGCGGTGCCCGGTTACGAGACTTGCATCGTCCCGGCCACAGGGACCGTCGACATAGAGGTCGAAGGCGAGTCGTTCCAGGCCATCGGCAACCGCACGACAGATGTCTGGGATGGAGAACCCGAAGGGGTCTATGTGCCGACCGGGGCCAAAGCGCGCCTCGTCGCAACCAGTGACGAAGCGGAAATCTTCGTCGCCGGAGCCCGCTACGACCGTACGCTGGAGCCGTTCGCGGTGCGCGCCGACGAACTCGACCTGGTGCAATACGGTTCGGACGACACCAAGACCCACCGCAAGATCAAGCACATTCTCGGCACCAAGTATCACGACCGGGTCGGCCGGTTGCTGGTTTCCGAGCTGTTCACGGTTGGTCAGGGTGGTTGGTCAGGTTTCCCGCCGCACAAACACGACACCGACCGGCTGCCGGAAGAATCGCGCCACGACGAGACCTACAATTTCCGTTTCAAACCGGCCAATGGATTCGGAATGCAGTTGGTCCAGCGCGAGGATGGGGCCGTTGGCGATGCCTACCACATCGTCGATGGATCGACGATTGTACTCGACAAAGGGTATCACCCCTGCGTCGTCGCCCCCGGCTACGAAATGTACTACTTCACCATCCTTGGCGGCCTGTCGCAGCGCTCGCTGGTGCAATATTTCCAGCCCGATCATGCCTGGCAGATCGATACGATCCCCGGCATCAAAGACATGATCGCGAAATTCAAATGACGGCCGCGACGCTGCGTGACGTCCTGGAGCCGGCGGTTCGGGACGGTTACGCGGTCGCTGGCCTTGTGGTGCTCGGTTGGGAAGATGCGCTTGCATATGTCGAGGCAGCCGAAGCTACTGGCATACCGATCATCCTCCAGGCAGGTCCCGGTTGCCGCAAGCACACGCCGGTCCCCGTACTGGGAAAGATGCTGCGCACGCTGGCGGATCAGGCGTCGGTCCCGGTCGTGTGTCACATCGACCATGCCAAAACCGCTGACGAATGCCGGGAAGGCATTGACGAGGGTTTCACCTCGGTGATGTTCGACGGTTCCGATCTGCCGATAGATCAAAACATCGCCATTACCGCTCAAATATGCGAGGCAGCCCATGCGGCGGGCGTCTCTGTTGAAGGAGAAGTCGGCTTTGTCGGCTACTCTGCAGGCGCACCCTCCCAACTGACCTCTGTCGAAGAAGCTGCCCAATTCGATCGTGAGAGTAGCGCCGATGCCATGGCTATCTCCGTCGGCAACGTCCATCTGCAAACCAGCGCACAGGCTGAAATCGACTATGAGCGTCTGCGCGCCATAGAAGCCGCAACCTCATTACCGCTGGTACTCCATGGCGGCAGCGGCATTCCACCGGAGGTCCGCCGCGATCTGGCAAGCGAAAGCCGCGTCGCCAAATTCAACATCGGGACGGAGTTGCGACAGGCCTTCGGCCGCGCCATGCGCCAGACCATGTCCGAGAACCCCGACACGTTCGACCGGATCTCGCTGCTGGGAGCCACCGTTCCTGAGGTTCGCGATGAAGCGATGCGGGTGATATCCGGATTGCGCCCTGATACCTGATTCAAAATCTCAGGATTCCCGCACAACGTCCTCATTTTGCGGCACGATATCCGAAAGCCATTGCCGGAAATGCGCCAATGGCGGATGGTCCCGACGCGTCTCAGGCCAGATCAGCGAATAACTGCCGATACTGCGGTTTGCCTGATCCCATGCCGGCGCCAGCCGGCCCGTTTTGAGTTCTTCTTCAATCAGAAACTCCGGCAGCAGCGCCAATCCCAGCCCATGGGCTGCCGCCTGGGCCGTCGTCGCGAATTGGTCGAACGTCGTCCCGGGCGTCAGGTCGACCTCAAGCCCGTTGAGAGCGAACCAGGTTTTCCACGCATCAGGCCGTGTCGCGATATGGAGGAGCGGTGCATCGGCGATGTCCTCGACGGAACCAATGCTCAAACCGGCAAGAAAGTCCGGTGAACTGGCCGGCACGACGGTCTCGTCGAACAGGTGCAGCCGTTCGGTTCCGGGCCAGTCTTCGGAACCGAAATGGATGGCCGCATCCAGCAGCTCGCCGGCGAAATCGAATGGCCGCAGCTTCGTGGTGAGGTTGACTGTGATGCCCGGGTGCTCTCGCAGGAATTCGGTCAGTCGCGGCGCCAGCCAACGGGTTCCGAATGTCGGCAGAATGCCAAGATTGAGGACACCGCCCTCCGGGTTGACCTGAAGCGAGGTGGAAGCCAGGCGAATAATCGACAACGCCTTGCTGATCTCCGCAAGATAGGCGGTTCCAGCCGGTGACAATACCACCCGCTGTCGCCGCCGGATGAAGAGCTCGACGCCGAGCATTTCCTCAAGGGTCCGGATCTGTCGGCTGACGGCCCCTTGCGTCATGTGCAGATCGGCCGCAGCCAAAGTAAAGCTGTTGCGCTTGGCGGCGGCTTCGAATGTCTCAAGCAGACTGGTCTGAGGAAGTTGGCGTGCCAGTTTAGTGTCCCTGATCAAAAAACGCGCCGGTCCGCGTTTTCAGGAAGGCGTCCAGTGGAACATCCTCCTGTTTGAGGAAACCGCGATCCGGCAAAGATCCATCCCGCACCATCTCGATTACGGCGACAACCGAAGCCGAGGTGGTCCACGCGATCGCCGTGCGCTCCTGGCCGGCGATCTCCATCGGCCGGTAGGCCCTGACAAACTCCTTGCGCGCCAGCCGCCCCTCGCTGTCGCCCTCGGCCGCGACATGCACGTAAACGACATCATCGTCGACCGGCGGCTTGGCGTTGACCAGGATTTCGCCGGCCAGATCCCGCCGATCCCGCATCAGCAATTCGTGAAAGAAGAAATTCATCAGTTCGACATGGCCGGGATAGCGCATTGACTTGTAGTCGATGTTGTCGACGACCCCGTGATAGGTATCGCACATCGTTCCAAGCCCGCCTGAAGTGGTGAAGGCCTCCAGCTTGACCCCATCGATATAGATGGTTTCCAGCCATTCCATTGGGGATACCCACTTGCGCTCGCCGCCCTCGATCACCTCGCAATCGTTCAGATACTCGTTGACCACACCCGCCGGCGACCAGTTGAAGGAATATCCCATCAGGCCCGTCGGATGCTGCGGCAACGCTCCGACGCGCATGCGCAGCGAGCGGCACCTGTCGAACCGCGCGATCTGATCCGCGCCGACAATGCCAACGAACCCCGGAGCCAGTCCGCATTGCGGCGCCATCAACCGTTCGGATGTTTCAGCCAGCTGGATGATGTGCTGGGTCGTCGGCACGTCCTCGGTCAGGTCGAAATAGTGGATCGCCGCCTGGTGGGCCGCATCCGAAATACCGATATTCAGATGATACGGCAGGCAGGACAGCACCGCATCGACATCACCGAAGCGGGCAGCAAGGCCATCCACATCTGTCACATCGGCAACGGCGGTCCCGAATGGCAGCGCTTCGCGCGGCGTCCTGACATCAAGCCCGATGACCTCAAAACCAGCTTCATGCAACAGCAAAGCCGCCAGCTTGCCGACCTTGCCCAAACCGAGAACCGCTACCTTTTGCATCTTCCAATCCCCGCAGTTTCGTCAGCCAGCGACAAGCGCGCGCTGGTCGTCCATACCCATCGAAATGACCAAGGGAGTCCCAGCCTGGCGAGTGGCAAACTCAGCCTTTCCGGCGAGGCCTTGCCAGTCGATATCGATCAGTGACTGGGCCACGGCGCCCCCAAGTGTTGTCCCCGGCCCCGTGATGATCAGGTGATCGGGCGCGAACTCTCGCGTTGCGACCTGCACCGCCAACGTAAAATCGTAGGTCTGCGTCACCTGGTGGCCCAGCGTGTAGTCGTACAGCTCCGCCGTATCCACGCCATGCGGATACCAGATGGCTCCTCTTCCATCGACCAGCGGCACATGTGGTTGCCGAAACAAATGGGGCGACAATTCAGCCCTGCCCTTTTCCGCAACGCCCTCAAGCAAAGGCGTATGAAACGCCGCATGATTTTTCAGCCGCATGGGAAAACGATCATCGACTGATGGCAGCTCAGTCTCCAGCGCGGAAAGACCGGCCTCGTCTCCGGCAAAGACCAGCATTCCGCCGAGATCGATCGAGACGAATAGCGCATGATCCGGCTTCGCATCGATATGCTCGACCAGTGCCAGCAGTTCATCCCGTTTTCCGGGAATTGCATGCCAGTTGGAATCGACAAATGGGTAGATCATCTGGCCGCCGATCAGGTTTTCCTGCATCAGCGCGCCCATGGTATTGACCACCGCCATGCCGCCTTCGGCATCGAGAGCGCCGGTGCAGGCCAGAGCGCTGTACCAGCCCATGGAATTGCCGGTGACGGCGACGATTTCGATTTCGCCGCGATCTATAGAAAGAAAATCCGCGTAGGAGCACGCGTAGATTAAAGGCGAAGCGTTGTCGCCGCGTGTGTGGACGGACGGGGAATAACGCGCGGCACCGTCAAGCTCGCTGACCGTCGCCTGACCTCGCTTTGCGCGATAACCATCCAGCATCGACAGCAAGTCGGCCTTGTCGGCATGATGACGGGAAAGGTAACCCAGCTCCGGGCTGTTATAGGTTCCGCGGCCCGGGCAGATCACGACTGCAGTTCTGGTCATGCTGGCCGCCCCGTCAGCTCAAGCGCGGCTTCGACGATACCGTCACGGCTCGGCAACGTCGCCGTTGCGGCCCTTCCAAGCGGAATGAAGCTGTCATGGGCGGCGATACGCTTGGTTTTCTTATCCGATGAGGCGCCCTCCGCCAGGAGAGTCATCAGGGCTTCCGATTGCGAACCGGTCACCCGGCATTCGTCCACGACCAGCACGTGATCACAAGGTTCGACGGCGGAGAGGATTGCCTCTTCGTTGAGCGGTGCCAGCCAGCGCAGGTCAATGACCCGCACATTCAGGCCGTGTTTTTCAGCGAGGATGCGCTCGGCCTGACGGGACAGATAATAGCCGTTGCCATAGGTGACGATGGCCAGGTTTTCGCCATCTCCATGCTGGCCAATGTCGCCGATCCCGATCGCCTGGCCCTCGCCAGGCGGATCGTAGCGAAATGTCCAAAGTCCGTCCTTTTGCTCGTGCAGGTCGCGCGTCATGTAGAGCGCGATTGGTTCCACGAACACAATCACGCGCTGTTCTTCACGCGCCAGCCGCACGCATTCGCGCATCATGTGAACGGCGTCTGCACCGTTTGAGGGGCAGGCAATCACAACGCCCGGGATGTCGCGCAGCACCGCCAGGCTGTTGTCGTTGTGAAAGTGGCCACCGAACCCCTTCTGATAGCCAAGCCCGGCAATCCGGATGATCATCGGGTTGGTATATTGGCCGTTGGAGAAGAAGCTCAGCGTCGCCGCCTCGCCGCGCAACTGGTCTTCTGCATTGTGCAGATAGGCCAGAAACTGGATCTCCGGGATCGGCAGGAAGCCATTGTGCGCAAGCCCGATTCCGAGTCCGAGAATCGACTGCTCATCAAGCAGCGTGTTGATCACGCGATGCGCCCCGAAACGCGCGTGCAGCTTTGCCGTGACGTTGTAGACACCACCCTTCGGGCCGATATCCTCGCCCGCCATCACGATTTCGTCGTGTTCGAGCATCAGGTCGGTGAGCGCCCAGTTGATCAGTCGCGCCATGTGCTGCGGACTGTCGAGCGTCTTGGCATCACTGCCGAAAATACGCGTGCGTTCTTCAGCGGATGGCCCGTTTTTGGGCCGGCACACGCGGCCTGGCGGTACAAGGCTCGCCATCACCTGCTGCGGCGTCTCCAGCTTCGGCCGGGTAATGACCTGTTCGGCAATGCGAGTGCAGCGGGCTTCCGTTTGGTCATAGATCTGCAAAACAGCTTCTATGTCGAGGATGCCGTTGTCGAGCAGCATGCGGGCGGTGTGCAGTAGCGGATCGTTGGCCTCGTCGGCCTCCATGGCCTGTTTGCTCATGTATGCAGTCTGCATGTCGGACCCGGCGTGGCCGTAAAGCCGCACCGTGTTGATATGCAGGAAAGCCGGCTTGCGACGCTTGCGTACATAGGCCGCGGCTTCATGCGCGGCTTTGTAGGCGCTCGCTGCATTCAGACCGGAACAGCGCTGGTATTTCAGACCTGGCCGATTGGAAAAAGTCGCTTCGATCCAGCCGCCCGGTGTGCGCGTGGATATGCCGATACCGTTGTCTTCGCACACGAAGAGCAATGGCATCGGAATGCCCTGATAGGCGGTCCAGCACGCGGTATTGAAGGCGCCCTGGGCCGTCGAGTGGTTGGCGGAAGCATCGCCGAAACTGCACATGACGATGGCATCGTCCGCGAGTTGCTGATGTTCCGGTTTGAGGCGCTTGGCCAGGCCAATTGAATAAGCGGTACCAACGGCTTTCGGCAAATGGCTGGCAATGGTCGATGTCTGTGGCGGGATGTTGAGCGCAGCGGAACCAAGCACCTTGTGCCGGCCGCCGGAAATTGGATCGTCGCTCGACGCAACGAAGCTGAGCAACATGTCCCACGCCGGAGTTTCACCCGGTCGCTGTGTTGCACGCTGTATCTGGAAGGCTGCATCCCGGTAATGCAGGAACGCCATGTCGTCCGGTCGCAGTGCTGCAGCGACGGCTGCATTGCCTTCATGGCCGGACGAACCGATGGTGTAGAACCCCTCACCCCGAGCCTGCAATTTGCGTGATGTCCGATCGAGCTGACGCGACAGGACCTGGCTGCGAAACAACGTCACCAGATCGGATGGCGACAGCCCCGCCTCCGCCAATGAAACGGCGTCGGAAGGCGGAGGAAGATCTCCCGCCTTCACCCGAGCCAGAAAATTGTCGTGGACAATGTCCGCGCGGTCCATTGCCTGTTCCGATCAGAAAAACGCTTGAAGGCCGGTCTGTGCCCGGCCGAGGATCAGGGCATGAACGTCGTGGGCACCTTCGTAGGTGTTGACGGTCTCCAGGTTGCACATATGGCGCATGACCTGGAATTCCTCGGAAATGCCGTTGCCGCCGTGCATGTCCCTTGCCATGCGCGCGATATCCAGCGCCTTGCCGCAATTGTTGCGCTTGACGATGGAAATCATCTCCGGCGCCGCGTTGGCCTCGTCCATCAGCCGGCCGACCCGAAGCGACCCCTGAAGACCGAGCGAAATCTCCGTCTGCATGTCGGCCAGTTTCTTCTGATAGAGCTGCGTCTGTGCCAGTGGGCGACCGAATTGCTTGCGGTCGAGCCCATACTGAAGCGCTGCATGCCAGCAGAATTCAGCCGCCCCCATGGCGCCCCAGGAGATGCCATAGCGAGCCCGGTTCAGGCAGCCGAACGGACCTTTCAGACCGGACACGTTCGGCAATAAGGCAGATTCGTCGACCTCGACATCGTCCATAACGATTTCGCCGGTAATGGAGGCCCGCAATGACAGTTTGCCGCCGACCTTTGGCGCCGACAGTCCCGCCATGCCCTTTTCCAGTATGAACCCGCGGATCTTGCCGTCATGCGCCTCTGACTTGGCCCAGACAACGAAGACATCGGCAATGGGTGCATTGGAGATCCACATCTTCGTGCCGCTCAGCCGATAGCCGCCGTCGGTCTTGACGGCTCGGGTCTTCATACCACCGGGATCACTACCAGCGTCGGGTTCAGTCAATCCAAAGCAGCCGATCAACTCGCCCCGGGCCAGGCCGGGCAGATAGCGGTTGCGCTGTTCTTCGGAGCCATAGGCGTAGATCGGATACATGACCAGGGAGGATTGCACCGACATCATCGATCGATAGCCAGAATCAACACGCTCAACTTCGCGCGCAACCAGACCGTAGGAAACGTAACCGGCCCCGGACCCGCCATAGGCTTCCGGCACGGTGATGCCGAGCAAACCCATCTCACCCATCTCCCGGAAAATCCCCGGATCGGTGATCTCGTCGCGATAGGCTTCAATCACCCTTGGCTGCAGTTTTTCCTGCGCATAGGCACGGGTGGCGTCGCGGATCATACGTTCGTCATCGGTCAGTTGATCGTCCAGGCGGAACGGGTCTTCCCAGTCGAACGTGGACAGGGATGGCGATTCCTTCGGTTTCAGTTCAGCCAGCATCGTGCAATTCCTTCCATTTGGGTGCGGGAGCGGCGCGGAAGCTCCATTACGTCTAGTCTTTCGTTTCCAACCAAAGAAATCAATCGGTCGCAACCGTTGCCGGTCTGCCAGAAGATGCGGTCGAAATCACAACCGCTTCGCCGGACGATATTATTACCAATTGGAATTCCGAACGCTTATTGGTGGAAGATATTCGTCTTGTAAAGGCAAAATCCGGCATCAGTTCATTCCAATTTCGCATCAACTCAACCGCTCGAGCCGCTGAGGCAAATATCAACCGGTACACCAAATCTAAAGTGTTTGTGCCTATAGGATCATGGGCAACGGAGGCACGATAAGTCCATTGTCTGAGTTTGCTGCTGGTCCCGATATCGAACGTGCCGGGCTTCGACGCGCGGCAGACCGGTTTTCACGCGGGTTCGCGACCCATCGGAACCTCTACATCATCACCCTGTTCACGTTTTCGCTGGCGCTCCTGGTGGCTCCCATCAGCGGCAACTGGCCTGATTTCGACATTGTCGGGCAGTTTGGTTTCTATATCGCGGTCGCTGCTGGTGTCGGCATTTTTGCCGGTCTGATCGTCAAGTTCTTTCATCTGGCGCTGGTTGAAAAACCCAAATCGCCCTCGCTGGCAATGCTGCGATGGCTCAAGGAGACGCTTTTTCACGGTGACCGGGCTGTCAACACCGCCCATTCCTTCATCGTGCTGCTCTTCTTCGTTTCGGGTTTCAGTATCCTCAAGGGGGCCATCGGGCTCCTGCACCCCTTCGAGTGGGATGTGTTTTTCCGCGACCTGGACATAGCGGTCAGCTTTGGCCGCCTGCCCCACGATTGGCTGGGCTGGTTGATTACCCAGCCACTCGCGGTGTGGCTTATCAACTTCAATTACAATCTGTGGTTCTTCATCATCCTCGGAAGCTACTTTCTGGTTGGCATGTCAGCACGCAACAGCGAAAACCGCATGCGTTACCTCACATCCTTCATGCTTCTGTGGCTGATCGCCGGCGTCTTTATCGCCTTTACTTTTTCTTCGGCTGGCCCGGTCTATTTCGAACGCCTTGGCTTCGGTTCCGACTATGTACCGTTGATGGCCGATCTCCATACTGCCAACGAGCATTTCCGGATCTGGGCGCTGTCGACGCAGGAGATGCTGTGGGACGGCTTTACAGGAGCCCGAAAGGGATCGGCGGGTATCTCCGCATTCCCCTCGCTTCACGTTGCCTCTTCGGTTTTGCTGGCGATCTATGCCACGCATTGCCGCTCGCGTTTCGCGCCCCTGGCCTGGCTCTTTGCAGCCGCCATTCTTCTGGGATCTGTCGTTCTCGGCTGGCATTACGTGGTCGACGGTTATGCCGGTGCGCTGCTCGCCTGGCTGGTGTGGAGAGTGTCCGGTTGGAACCTCCTGAGAACGGAACTCCGCTGACCAACCACGACGCGGCCAAGCTCATCCTTGACGGGGATTGTTCTCGTATTCATCACCAATAGCGTGTAATCCTGATAGCGCCATTGGAGAACAGTTCCTTGTCGCTGAAACCCGCCCTCGCACCGCTTTTCACCCTGTTTTTGGCTTTCGCCCTTTCCGGCGCCGCTGCTATCGCGCAGGAACAAACCGAGACTGAAGACCCGCCGGCACAGAATCAGCAGGTGCGCCAGATCGAGAAAGCGTTGCTGGTGCGGTTGGTCCGCTCGACGCTCAGTGCTGTCGACCATGCCAATGCGACCGGCAATTACACCGTTTTGCGGGACCTCGCCGCACCTTCTTTCGCGGCGCGGAACTCAGCTGCAACCCTGGCCATTGAATTCAAACCGCTGCGAGATGCCCGGGTCGATCTGTCCCCGGTGCTCGTTCTACCGATCGCTCTGTCGCGCGCGCCGACCCTGGATGAAGCCGGCCGTCTCGACATCGCCGGCTCTGTTGCGGGTCAACCGCTGACCGTCGCTTTCTGGATGCGGTTCGAGCCGGTCAATGGGTTCCTTCGGCTTCTGGACCTCAACATCAATCTGGTGGAGACGGATGCCGTTGCATCCGGCAATGCGACGCAAAATCCACAGGCAACCGAAACGGCGTCGGAGGAAAACTCCGTGGAAATCCCGGATGCCGGTGACGACGGTGTACGCGCTTCGACATCTGGACGAGTACCGGTTCCGAGCCCGAAACCAGGCACCGCAGACGAGTAATCAACGCTGCTTCGAGCAAAGGGCGATAAGTTTGTACCATTTGATGGCTGCAGATCGGCTCCACTCGGCCAGGCGCGTCGCGCAGCGCGATGTGGTGCATCGGGCAAGCGGCGCAACGCAGCCGATGGGCCGATATGCAGCCACCCTTCGGGCCGGGCGCTTTTGGCCCCTGGCGTAGTTGGCTTGCACTTGTGGTGGGGTGGCACCACGGCGAGCAATCCGCCTAGCCAGAGACCAAAATCGCCACGGTCAAATGGTGCAAACTTATCGCCCTTTGCTCTAGGCGGTCTCAGACCGCAGAGCGCCGCATTTCCTCGATATAGGTTTCCCGCAATTGGCGTGCGACGGGACCAGCAGAGCCGTCACCAATCGTCTCGTCATTGATGGCAACCGTCGGCACGACGAAGCCTGAGGCCGAGGTCACGAACGCTTCGCGCGCGGTCAAAACCTCGTCCAAAGCAAATGGTCGTTCTTCGACTTTCATCTGCAGTTTACGAGCGCATTCAAGGACTGCCCTGCGGGTGATTCCATGCAGGATGAGGTTGGAGAGATCGCGCGTGACGATCGTCCCTTCGTCGGTGACGATATAGGCATTGTTCGATGACCCTTCTGTGATCAAGCCATCGCGCACCATCCATGCGTCATCGGCACCCTTGGACCGCGCTTCCATCTTGGCCAATGAAGGGAACAGCAGCTGCACCGTCTTGATATCGCAGCGCATCCAGCGCTGATCCTCAACCGTGATGACTTTCTGGCCGCGCGCTGCGAGCGGATTGTCGACGAGAGATTTTTTCTGGGTGAAGAGCACCAGTGTTGCCGGCGTGTCGGCCGGCGGAAAGGCAAAATCGCGGTCTGCGGCGCCACGCGTCACCTGCAGATAGATGAGCCCCTCATCGATCCCGTTGACGTCGACCAGCTTGCGGTGGATGGCCAGAAGTTCTTCGTCACCGATATCCAAGTTCATCTGCAGTTCGCCAAGCGATCGCCGCAGCCGGCCGCAGTGACCGCCGAAATCCACCAGCTTGCCGTCGAGGACCGAGGTCACTTCGTAGACGCCATCGGCGAACAGGAAACCCCGATCGAAGACAGAGACCTTGGCCTCGTTTTCGGCGACATAATCGCCGTTCACATAGACTGTTCGCATGATCAACCCCAGAGTTGCGGCGTGGCCGGATGCACGCCGGCGTCGTCATAAACCAAAGCATGCTCGCGGTCGCTGGCGAGCAAAAGCGGACCGTCCAGATCGACAACCTGCGCACCCTGTGCAACCAGCACAGCCGGAGCCATGGCCAGCGACGAGGACACCATGCAACCGACCATGATCTGATACCCCTGCGCCTGCGCCTCGGTTTTCAGTTTCAGCGCTTCGGTCAATCCGCCCGTCTTGTCGAGTTTGATATTGACCATGTCATACTTGCCCTTGAGCGCGGCGAGCGAGGCGCGGTCATGGCAGCTCTCATCGGCACAGACCGGAAGGATCCTGTTGACATCAGCAAGCGCGTCGTCGTCGCCGGCGGGCAACGGCTGTTCGACCATCTGCACGCCGAGCCGCAACAATTCCGGAGCCAGCGCCTCGTAGATTTCCGGCGTCCAGCCCTCATTGGCGTCGACGATGATCGCCGCCTCGGGCGCGCCTTCGCGCACTGCCTCCAGGCGTTCGAGGTCACCTTCACCGCCGAGCTTGATCTTCAAGAGCGGTCGCCCGGCGTTTTTGGCCGCTTTCTGTCGCATGAGGTCAGGCACCTCCAACGACAGCGTAAAAGCCGTTTGCATTGGATGCGGCACTCCCAATCCGACGACCTCAGCAACTCTGCGTCCGCTTCGCCGCGCTTCCAGGTCCCACAGCGCACAGTCGACGGCATTGCGCGCGGCTCCGGCGGACAGCAGCTGCTGCAGCTCTTCGCGATCCAGTCCGGCGTGCAGGTCACCGGCAATAGTGCCTATTTCGGCAATGACCCCCTCAACGGTCTCGCCATAGCGCGCATAGGGCACGCTTTCGCCGCGACCGATATGTTCGCCGTCGCTGAGGGTTACTGTCACAACCCGCGCTTCCGTGCGCGAGCCACGGGAGATGGTGAACGCCTCGGCCAGCGGAAAAACGGTTTCCGCCGCGTCGACGCTTGTCAGGGCTCTCGAACTCATGCCAGCGCAGCGACCAGGCGTTGGGCGCCGTGACGATACGGATCGACGGTTGGCAGGCCCATGCGGTCCTCGACACGCTTGGCATAGTCGTGGGCTTCCGCTTCACCCATGGCAGACGTGTTCAGCGACACGCCCGTGACCCGACAGTTCGGATTGACGATACGCGCCAGCACAAGCGCGGTATCGCGCAGCTTTTCCAGGCTCTGAGCCTTGTAGTCCGGCAGGCCGCGCATATGCGGCCGATTGGGTTCGTCGCAGATAATCATCGCGTCCGGCTGGCCACCATGGATCAACGCCATGGAAACGCCCGAATAAGACGGATGGAAAATACTGCCCTGCCCCTCGATCAGATCCCAATGGTCGGGATCATTATCGGGTGTCAGATGCTCAACGGCGCCAGCCATGAAATCGGCAACTACTGCGTCGAGCGGCACTCCGCTGCCGGTGATCAAAATGCCAGTCTGCCCGGTGGCCCGGAACGTTGCATTCATGCCCTGCTCTCGCATTTCGCGTTCCAGGCAAAGTGCCGTGTACATCTTGCCGCAGGAACAATCGCTGCCGATCAACAGGCATCTCTTGCCGCTGCGCTTGACCCCGTTGGCAATCGGATAAGCAACCGGTGGGATGCGCACATCATGCAGTTTGCGACCGCGCTCGGCGGCGAGTGCCACCAGTTCCTGTTCGTCATTCAGGTGATTGTGCAGCCCCGATGCCAGGTCCAGGCCGGCATTCAGTGCCGCCTTCAGAGCAGCCATCCAGCTGTCGGAGATAAGACCGCCGCGATTGGCGACACCGATCACCATGGTCTTGGCGCCACGGTCAACCGCTTCGGCAACCGTCAGCTCTTCAAGCCCCATGTCGGCATTACAGCCCTGCAGTCGCAATTGACCGACGGCCAGTTCCGGCCGCCAGTCCTTGATTCCCTGGGCGACCTTGGCCGCCAGGGCGTCGGGCGCATCGCCCAGGAACAGAAGGTATGGTGTTTCGATCAATGCCGGCTCCGCCGCTATACACTCGCATCCGGTGATTTATGGAGCGTTGCCGCCCGGAAAGCCAGTACCAATTTGCGACGGATAACCGATCCTGATTGCCGATCAGACGTAGCGGTTGACGATGTTCTCCAGCATTTCCTGGCGTCCAGACCGGGCTTTTGGATTGACGTCGGCCGATTCGACATAGGCTTCGATTTCACCAAGAGAATAGTCGCCGCGCAGCATTTTCTGGGCCTCTTCACCCTGCCATGCGGCGTAGCGTTCGTCGACAAAGGATGACAGTGCCTTGTCCTCGATCATGGCTGCCGCAGCCTTGATACCGCGAGCGCAGCAATCCATGCCGCCAATATGGGCCATCAACAGGTCGTCAGGCTCGATCGACTGACGACGCAGTTTGGCATCGAAATTCGTGCCGCCGGTCGAGAAGCCGCCGCCTTGCAGCACGTGGTAATAGGCCAGCGCCATCTCCGGCACGTTATTGGGAAATTGATCGGTGTCCCAGCCAGACTGGTAATCGTTGCGGTTCATGTCTATCGATCCGAAAACGCCAAGCGCATTGGCCAACGCCAGCTCGTGCTCGAAGGAATGGCCCGCCAGGATGGCATGACCCTGCTCGATATTGAGTTTCACCTCGTTTTCCAGACCATAGCGTTTCAGGAACCCATACACCGTGGCGACATCGAAATCGTACTGGTGTTTCGTCGGCTCCTGCGGCTTGGGCTCGATCAGGATTGTCCCGGTGAAGCCGATCTTGTGTTTGTATTCGACCACCAGGTTGAGAAACCGGCCCAACTGATCCAGTTCCTGCCCGACATTGGTGTTAAGCAGGGTTTCATAACCCTCGCGGCCGCCCCACAGCACGTAATTGGCGCCACCAAGCCTATGGGTCGCATCGATACAGGTCTTCACAGTCGCAGCGGCAAAGGCAAATACATCCGGATCCGGATTGGTCGCGGCACCCGCCATGTACCGGCTATGGGAGAATAGGTTGGCCGTACCCCAGAGCAGTTTCAGACCGGTTTCGGCCTGCTTTTGCGCAAAATAATCAACAATTTCATTGAGGTTCCTGGTGTTCTCCGCGAAATTCGCACCTTCCGGCCGAACGTCCACATCGTGGAAGCAATAGAACGGCGCACCCAGCAGCGTGAACATCTCGAATGCGACATCGGCCTTGTGCCTGGCATGGTCCATGGTGTCGCCGAACCACGGCCGGTCGAAGGTCTGGCCACCAAACGGATCCAGACCCGGCCACACGAAATTGTGCCAATAGCACACGGCAAAGCGCAGATGGTCCTCAAGCCGTTTGCCGAGTACCACTTCGTCCGGATTGTAATGCCTGAAAGCAAGCGGATTGGTGCTGTCCGGCCCCTCGTAGCCGATCCGCGCGATGTCTCCAAAAAATCCTGTGCTCATAGCTCAAACTCCGTCTTGTCGGGTGTCTTTGTCGATTGATTTGATTGGGGTCTTCAAGGGCCTGCCAGAACGTCTATTGGCGCCAATGGCAACGGCACGATGGTTTCGATCCATCAGGACCGCCGTGGCGCTAGATGTCCACAAATACAGCTTCATCATGCCTCCAACAGCGCGGTCAGCATCTCGATCCACACGGATCTTCATACACTCTCCGGAGGCGCCGCACATTTGAGTGCGCCTCCAAGAATGACCTGAGTGTTTTTGCTCCGCGACAAATCCTGCCGCCGAAGCGTCTCGCGCAGTCAGTGGTTAGGACGAAAGCGCCCCCGGTCCCGGCGTTGCGCCGGGCGGGCACTTGCCCAGAATTATCATGCCCAGGACCTCGTCCTCATCGACGTCTCCGACCTTTGCATGGCCGACAATCTGGCCATTCTTCATGACGCTCACGCGGTCAGCGAGATCAAACACATCATGAATATCGTGGCTGATCAGGAAAATCCCGATTCCTTCCGCCTTCAATTGCCGGATCAGTTCCGCTACCTGAGCGGTTTCCTCCGGTCCAAGCGCTGCCGTCGGCTCGTCCATGATCAGAATGCGGGCGTTGAACAAGATCGCCCGGGCAATCGCAACGGATTGCCGCTGGCCTCCGGACAGTGCCTTGACAGGTTCCTTGAAGCGTTGGAAGCGCGGATTAAGCCGCCCCATAACCTCTCGAGCCTTGGCTTCCATCGCCACATCATCCAGCGTCCCCCACGCGGTCCGCAGTTCGCGGCCGAGATAGAGATTTGCTGCGGTGTCGACATTGTCGGCCAACGCCAGGGTCTGATAGATCGTCTCGATTCCGTAGGCCTTGGCATCGCGCGGATTGGCGATCGACGCTGCCTGGCCGTCGACATGGATCTCGCCGCTGTCGCGCGGATAGGCACCCGACAGGATCTTGATCAGTGTCGATTTGCCGGCGCCATTGTGACCGAGCAGCGCCACCACTTCACCTGGGAAAAGGTCTACCGAGGCGTCGTCGACGGCGCGAATGCCGCCAAACGAAATCGAGATGTTGCGCATGTCCACAAGGGGTTTGGTGTCGGTTTCAGTCGTCATCGATCTTCTCCCCTTCTAGGCCTGTGCTCTGCGGTACATTGTGTCGAGCCAGACCGCGATAACCAGAACAATGCCGACCACGATATTCTGCAGCGGCGTATCGAGCCCCATCAGCACCATACCCGATTGCAGCGACTGCATCACCAGCGCTCCAATCATCGCACCGGCAATGGTTCCGACGCCACCGGCAAGCGAGGTGCCACCGATCACCGCAGCAGCGATTGTGAGCAGCTCGTCAAGCGTTCCCAGTGCATTTGTTGCGGCGTTCAGGCGAGCTGTCGAAATTGCCGCTGCGATGGCACAGAGGATACCCATGATCATGAAGATCTTCACGGTCACCCAGCGCGTGTTGATACCCGCAAGGTCCGCGGCCTCCGGGTTGCCTCCAAGCGCAAAGACATAGCGGCCAAAAGAGGTGCGCGTTGCCAGGAACGTCATGACCACACCGACCATGATGGCCACCAGAACCGGAATGGCGATGCCGTGTGCGATGACCAGATCGGTTTCGGCAATCGTCAGATTGTTCTCGCGAATGTATTTGCGAATAATGCCGACCGGCCAATAGTAGGAATTAGCGATCCAGACGGCGCCCAACACCAGGGCACAGCCGACAGTCGCCAGGAACGTCTCGGCCCACATGGGGCGAAGCGGGAATTTGAAACGCTTGCGCTGCCGCCGTCCGTTGGCGATCAGAAGAATAATGGCGATACAGACGATGATGGCGAAAACCCAACTTGCGATTTCGCCGATTGAACCGGCGGGTCCGCCGCCGAGCAGGCGGAATGTCGAATCCATCGGTGCGACGGTGCGCCCCGACGTCACCCACCAGGCCGCACCGCGCCAGACGAGCAAGCCGCCGAGGGTCACGATAAAGGCGGGCACCGCCATGAAGGCGATGATGTAGCCGTGCAGTGCACCGATCGCGGCGCCGAGCACGACGCCGACAGCCAGCGTGAGGATCCAGGTGAACGGGTTGTCGAAGCCGATCATATTCGGAATGATTTCGGCCTGAGTGACCCCCATGATCATGCCAACGAAGCCCAGGACGGACCCGACCGACAGGTCGATGTTGCGGGTAACGATGATGAGCACCATGCCGGTCGCCATGACGGCAATCGACGCAGTCTGCACCGACAGGTTCCACAGGTTTCTCGGCGTCAGAAAAAGACCGCCGGAGAAAATGTCGAACAGGATCCAAATCAGTAACAATGCTCCGACCATGCCGAGCATGCGCGTATCGAGTTCAGTGGCCTTGAAGAATTTCGCCACCATCGAAAGTTCGGCTTGGCGAGCGGTATCGGCCGCAGGCCGTGAGTCCGTGGCGTCGGACATGACGGCTCCTCCCCTGGAAAAATAGGAATTCTAAGGAAAGCGCCGCGACCAGGCTAGTGGACCGGTTCAGACATTTGATACCCATTTGCGGAGGGTCCAAAATCAAATGTCTGAAGCAAAAGGTCCACTAGGAGAACTATGTCTCTAGTGGTCCTTATGACCGCAACGTTTGCTCACGAGGCTTGTAGCACGGGGATGCAAACGTTGCGGTCGGACCACTAGGCCGCGGCGCTTTTCACAACGCCTTTGGCGTTAGTTGCAGGCTGCGACCGAACCAGCCGGAACGCCCTGACAGACAACGTCCTTGGCAACCCAACCCGCGTCAATGACGACGTTCAGGTTTTCGCGGGTAACCGGTACCGGGGCCAGGAAGACGGCATTCATTTCAATGCCGGCAGGTCCGTCACTCCATTTGACAGCACCCGGAATGTCACTCATCGACTGACCGTCAGCAAGCAGCGATGCAGCGATCGCTGCATTTTTGCCGAGCTCACGAGCATCCTTCCAGACAGACACGGTCTGCGTGCCAAGAGCCACACGGTTGAGGGCGGCATGGTCACCGTCCTGGCCGGAGACCGGAACCGAGCCGTCCATGCCCTGAGCGGAAAGAGCAGCAACGACGCCGCCGGCGGTGCCGTCATTGGAAGCGACCACTGCGTCAACCGCGTTGTTGTTGGCGGTCAGGATCTGCTCCATGTTCTTCTGTGCATTTTCGGGCTTCCAGCCGTCCGTGTAGGCTTCGCCGACATTCTTGATTTTGCCGGAGTCCATGGCTTCCTTCAGCACTTCCATCTGCCCGGAGAACAGGAAATCGGCGTTCGGGTCGGCAGACGAGCCCTTGATGAAGGCGTAGTTGCCTTCAGGCTGAGCGGCAAAGACGGCCCTCGCCTGCATACGGCCAACTTCCTTGTTGTCGAAGGTGATGTAGAAGGCTTCCGGATTTTCAATCAACCGGTCATAACCGACCACCGGGATGCCTTCGGCAGAAGCCTTTTCGACAGCCGGACCGATGGCGCCTGAATCCTGAGCCAGGATGATGAGCGCGTTAGCTCCCTGGGAGATCAGCGACTCGACGTCGGTCAGCTGTTTCGATGCCGACGACTGAGCATCCGCGGAGATGTATTTGTTGCCCGCGGCCTCGATGGCGGCCTTCATTGCGGCTTCGTCCGTTTTCCAGCGCTCTTCCTGGAAATTCGACCAGGACACGCCAATGGTCTTGCCTTCGGCCAGCGCGGCGCCGGTGGACGAGACAGCGAATACCGCACCCATGAGTGCGACCTTAAAGAGTTTCATAAGTGTAACCTCCCGGTGGGTGGGCCGCCCGTCGGAACCTCCCGACCAACACCCCACAATTGCCAATGAGCCATTTAATTCGAGGCTCGAAAAAAATAGTGACTTATTCCTCAAGCTGTGTCAACTTGAATTTCACAAAGCGCTAAGTTGTTGCAATGAAGCAATAAATTTTGCATTGCAGCACGAGTACCGCATTGGGAGGAATTGCGAGGGTGGTTGAACTCGGTCGATCAGACGACGTGCGTAAGCGAAATCGCAGCCGCATTCTGGCGGTGCTGCGCCGCAACGGATCGGCGTCGAGGAAAGGCATTTCGACACGCACCGGATTGAGCGCGTCAACAGTCTCGGCCATAACCTCCGAGCTGCTGGATGAAGGAGTCATCCTGAGGCCGCATGAAGAAGCACCGGCCCATATCGGCCGCGGCCGTCCGCAGGTCCGCTTGGCTCTCAATCCCGATGCCGGCTCTGTTGCGTCCGTCGTACTTCAGCTCGACGCCATTTCCGCGGCAATTACCGACTACGCCGGCAACCGAATTGCAGAACGGGACATCCCCTACTCTGCCCGCCATGCCGCCCCCGGTGACATCATAGAGGCGGTGAATTCCACCTTGAGATCCGTCAAGGCCGGAATCACGACGCCTATTGGCCCACTCAAACGGATTCGTCTCGGCGTTCAAGGTGTAACCGATGTCGGCGGCACCTCAATGCTGTGGTCGCCGATCACCAGGCATCGCGACCTTCGCTTCAAGCAGTCCCTGGAAGACGCCTTCCTTGCTTCGGTCAAGGTATCAAATGATTGCAGCATGATTGCACGAGCGCTGCATTGGCGTGAACCAGAACACTACGACCAGAATTATGGAACCGTTCTCCTGTCGCACGGCATCGGCATGGGACTTATGCTCAATGGCGAACTGGTTAGCGGGATCCGCAGTTCGGGGACAGAATTTGGGCATCTCTCGCACATTCCCGAGGGTGCACTGTGCCGCTGTGGCCGATATGGATGCATCGAGGCCTATGCCGGAGACTATGCGATCTACCGACGCTTTGTCGCCGCTGGTGGCGACACCCCGCCTCGTAATGATATCAGTGACACAGAAATGGATGCGGTCTATGCCGCAGCGCAAAGCGGCGATGCCGCAGCGTTATCCGCCTATCAGGAAGCGGGACGCGCACTTGGCACCGGTTTGGCGGACATGTTCGCACTGGTCGATCCATTTCCCATTGCTTTCGTCGGCAAGGGCACAAAGGCCTACGAGTTTATCGACGAGTCTCTTCGGGCAGCCCTCAGCGATACGAAGTTGGCAATCGGCGCGGAGGATGTCGATATCCGCTGTTATCCGGATGAGCGCCCATTGATCGAAGAGGGCTGTACCATGACCGCTCTACTTGAGGTCGACGAATGGCTGGCCCACGCGGCGCCGTCTGAAAACGAGGTCCTGAACCATGCGTTCTGATCGAACTCTCGCAACGCTGATTGTCGTTTGTGTGCTTGTTATTCCGGCGCGTGCGGGCGAACCCTGGTCTGAAAAGGCGGTTGCCGATCATCTCTCTCAGACCACCCTGTCCGGATCGTTGACCGACGATCAACTCAAGACACTGGTTGATCACGGCGAAACGCTGTTTACGGCAAAATTCACCGATCCAGACGGCGTCGGACGCCCGATGGCGACACAAGCCATCATCCCTACCAAACGAAAGCGACCGGCGCCGCAACTTTTTCAGCGCCTGCCGGGTTCCGATGCCAACGCCTGTTCGTCCTGCCACACCGACCCGGTGACCGGCGGTGCCGGCGACCTAGTGGCCAACGTCTTCGTGTCGGAAGGGTTCACAAACGCCGATTTCGACACCACCGACCCCCAGTTCTCCAACGAACGCAACACCAATCACCTGATGGGTGCCGGCCTGGTCGAACTGCTGGCCCGCGAAATGAGCGCTGACTTGCAAAAGCAGCGTGGCGAAGCACTCGCCAAAGCACGGTCGACCGGCAAAACACAATCCTCCGTGCTCGAAACCAAAGGAGTGTCCTTCGGCACGATCACCGCACACCCAGACGGGATGGTCGACCTCTCGAACCTCGACGGAGTGGACACGGACCTGGTGATTAGGCCTTTCAGCCAGAAGGGTGTGATTGCTTCACTGCGGCAGTTTACCGTCAACGCCCTCAATCATCACCACGGCATGCAGGCCAGCGAGCGCTTCGGCTCACGCTGGACTGGGACCGATGACTTCGACGAGGACGGCGTTAGCGACGAAATATCCGAGGGCGATGTTTCAGCCCTCGTCGCCTGGCAGGCAACCCGCCCTGCCCCCGTTCGACTCGATCCACAAAATGCCCAATGGCGCGATCTGGCGGTACGCGGCAGCGACCTTTTTGACGACATGGGCTGCGCGCAATGCCACAAACGGGCTTTGCCGCTCAACAATCTGGTCTTTGCAGATCCCGGGTCATTCGATGCGGCGGGAACCCTGCGCCCCGGAGACCTGGAGCAACCGGTCACATACGATCTGTCACGGCTTCTCTGGGTCGCAACCCTGCCCCGCGACAAAAACGGTGCCGTCCTGGTTCCGCTTTTCGGGGATCTCAAACGCCACAAGATCGCCGACCGCACAGTCAACACTCTCGGAAACGAGTTGCTCGGCCAGCGCTTTGTCGACCGGGATGTATTCATGACTTCGGAACTCTGGGGCATCGCCTCGACAGCACCCTACGGGCATCGTGGAGACCTGACGACACTGGACGCCGTCATCCGGGCCCATGGTGGCGCCGGGCGGGCAAGCCGTGACGCCTACGTCGAAACCTCCGATGACGACCGCACCGCCTTGATTGCGTTTCTCAAAACCCTGGTGATCGCAGATGATTGATTTTCGCAAATCCAAGGTCGCCCTTGCGGTGCTCGCTCTCGGCGTGGTGACAGCGTCGGCTCAGCCAACGCAACCGAGCGCTGATGCACTTCAGATGGACATTCCACTGATGTCGGAGCAGGCAAGCAAAGCCGGGATCGATCATGTCTATTCGGGTCCGTGGGAGTACTTCGTCGGTGGCGGTGCGGCGTCCTTCGACTGCAATGGCGATCGTTTTCCCGATCTGGCACTTGCTGGCGGCGAAGGGCTCTCAGCGCTTTACGTCAATCGCAGCGCACCGGGCGGCCAGCTGAGCTTCGAGAAAATCGGTTTCGGCGTGCCGGAAAGCGACCTGAAAAAGGTCACCGGCCTCTACGCGCTCGATATCGACAATGACGGCCATCGCGACCTGGTTCTGTTAAAGGTCGGCCGCAACATCCTTCTCAAGGGTGGTCCGGATTGCCGTTTCGAAAATGCAAACCGGGCTTTTGCCTTCGACGGTGGGCGCGCCTGGAGCACAGCTTTCGCGGCAACTTTCGAGGCAGGCAATGCATTTCCAACCCTCGCCTTTGGCAATTATGTGGACCGTACGGCACCGGGTTCGCCGTGGGGAACCTGCCACGACAACCAGCTGATGCGCCCGGGTGAAGGCGAGATACCGAACTACTCGGAACCGAACGTGTTGTCACCGGGCTTTTGCGCACTTTCGATGCTGTTCACCGATTGGAACCGCTCCGGCACGCCGGCGCTGCGCATAACCAACGATCGCCACTACTACCGGGACGGCGAAGAGCAGCTGTGGCGCGTCGAACCCGGCCGCGCACCACGTGCCTATCGGCGCGCCGATGGCTGGAAACGGCTGAACATCTGGGGCATGGGCATCGCCGAGGGCGATATCGATGCCGACGGATTTCCGGAATACGCCCTGACCTCCATGGGCGATACCAAACTGCAGACGCTCGACGAAGAGGCCGAAGAAGGCCGGCCCGTCTACCGCGACATCGCCTTTGAACGCAATGCCACAGCGCACCGGCCCTATACAGGCAGCGACATCAAGCCATCGACCGGTTGGCACTCGGAATTCGCTGACATCAACAATGACGGCTTGCTCGACCTGTTCATCGCCAAGGGTAATGTGGAAAGGATGCCTGATTTCGCCGAATTCGACCCGGACAATCTGTTGCTTGGCCAGCACGACGGCACCTTCGTCGAGGTGGGCAGTGAGGCGGGCATCGATCTCGATCGACGCGGCCGCGGTGCTGTGCTGGCAGATTTCAACATGGACGGGGCACTCGATCTGATCGTCGTCAACCGGGAGGCACCGACCAGCCTGTTCCGAAATCGCGGCGGCCGCACGCAATGGGGCAGCCGCCCCATGGGCAACTGGCTGCAGATCGAATTGCAGCAGAATGGTGCCAACCGCAATGCCGTCGGCGCGACCGTTTTAGTGAAGTCCGGCAACAACACCCGGCTGCGCAAGGTCCAGGTCGGCGGCGGACATGCTTCAGGCCATTCCGGTTTCATCCATGTTGGAACCGGTGTCGCCGAACGCGCTCAGATCCGCGTGCAATGGCCGGATGGTGAATGGAGCGCCGCCTACCGTGTTTTCGCCAACAATTTCGTCGTGATCAGACGCGGCGAAGACGCAGCGCGATATTGGTATCCTCAGTAACGCCGACGGCGATGGGTATCGGTGTCCCTTCAGAACGCTATCGGCTGAACTTCAACTCGCTCATCACCTCGCCATCACCGAGCTTTGTGGTAATGGAAAACGCTCTTTCGCCTATTGTCCATTCCATCTGTTGCGGCACATCTTCCTTGGTGTCGGGATGCGGTGCGCGGAAGTCGAGGGTCACCCGGTTTCCGGATTGACTCCCTGACACCGATGCGCTGCCGGCTCCAAAGGGATTTGCCCAACTGCCTCGGATAGTGCCGCCATCGACTTCACTGCTGACAACTCCCCTCAGATTGAATTTGCGACCGGGAACGGCGCACTTTCCGGTGACCAGCAACCGCCTTGCTGGAGGACTGTATTTGCTGGAAACACGGCAACGGACTGTTTCGCGCGGACCGTCCGTCGTCCGTTTGGCCCATCCGGTCCCCGACCATTCACCCCGGAGCAGCGCTAGCTGATCGGCTGCCAGCGATGGCGATATCTGCGGTGCAAGCAGCAGCACAACAAAGGCGACGCGAAGGCGATTCATGAAGAGCGTCCCTGTTTCAGCAAGGCCGGCAAGAGAAAGAGATCGGCTACCAACGCCGTGACAAAACTGATGATCATGATCTGGCCAAACAGGCGGACCGGCACGAACGCGCTGAACTGAGTGACCAGCAGACCGACCGACAACAACAAAGTGGTCAACATGATAACACGTCCCGTCCCGCAGATCGCCGCATGAAGGGCAGCTCGGCGATCAAGCCCGCGATTGAGTTCCACCCGGTATCGGGTCACGCAGTGAATGGAATCGTTGACGGCGATGCCAAAGGCAATCGTCAGTGCGAGAACCGCCGAGGGTGTCAGATGCCCGTCGTAAATCAGGTGAAGAGCCGCAGCGGCAACCGCCAGTGGTATGATGTTTGGGCCGATGAGAAAAAGAGCCAGCGACGGCCACCGAAAGGCGGCAGCGATGACGATGGTTGATGCCAAACACGCGATCAACAGCCCCACGCCCAGTTGACGGATAATGGCAAGGGATTCGTGGCGCATGATCATTGGAAGCCCCACCAACCTCTCCGCCCCAGCTAATCGTGCTGCCTGTTCGATGCGGTCATGCACCGCCAGTGACGCGGTGTTATGCATCGGCTCGGTGACGAGTGTCAGCACGCGGACCGTTCTGCCGTCTTCTGCATGGAGCAGCAAACGCAAGTCGCCCGGCAGATCGGCCAATTCGTCCTGACCCGGCATGCTGTCTGGACGCCCGAGCCATTCCGCAAATGAAGACAGAGACAATGTGATGTACCCGGGAGCAGCATCCCGTATGGCTTGTGTCACCTCCTTCAATCTGGACCACTGTTCCGGGTTATCAAGTGATTGGCCTGTTCCGAGATCCATTTCAGACCAGAGCCGGTATGTTCCACCAAACTGTTCGGCCAGTTTTGCATTGGCCGCCATGATGGGGCTGCCCAGAGGAAGATTGTTCTCGTAGGGAAACCATGCCTTTGTCTGGCTATAACCCCAAAGCGCGAGCCCCAGGACGAGGACGCCCAGAGATATGATCACCTTGCTACGCTTCCATGACACGTCGGCAATGGCGGCCAGGATGATCTGCCCAGTTTCCTGTTGTCGCGCCGGAAACTTGCGGATGGCGAACCGCCCCAACAGCGCAAAAACGGTGATCGTCACGAAAAATGCGGCGAGTACCGAAAGCCCTCCGGCGACTGCAAACTCGAACAATTGATCGTTGTCGGAAATCGAAATCGCCAGAAAGCCTATACTGGTCGTGATCGCAGACAGTGCGCAGGCTGGGCCGACGTCTCGAATGGTGGCTGACAGTCTGTCGGTTGGTTCGGTTGTTCCGCCCCGATCGCGAAGGTCCATCAGCAGATGCATGCTGTCAGCAATGCCGAAGACGAGGATCAGAATGGGCAAAACGTTGCTGATCACCGTCACCGGGTAGTCGAGCAGCACAAATAGACCGAGGGTCACGATGACGCTGCATATGGCCGGAACAACGGCGATGACCGCGATGACAATGGATCGGAAAACCGCGATCGCCAGCAGCAGGACAAGCGTCACCCCCAGCGCGTTCAAAATCAACAGATCACCGATAAGCGCATCCACGATTGCAAGCGATATGGCGCTTTCGCCAGTGATCGTAACTTTCAGGTCGGTGGGAAGAAAACGGGCGGAAAGGTCCCGAAGGCCGTTCATCAGAGCGCGAATGTCGTCATTCTCCATGCCCTGTTGACCGGAGACGATAAAAAACGCTGATTCGCGGTTCTGAGAAATCAACGGACCAACGACCGAGTTTTGGTCCTCAAACCGGTCCAGACGCGCGGTGATGGCCTCAATCGAGCCCTCGGACGGTATCACCGGTTGCCCGGCAAACTCCTCATCGACCTCCGAAAAGCGCGCGGAGAAGGGAGAAATGACGCTGGCGGCATCATCCAGGAACTCAAGTTCAAGCGCCAGGGTGCGCATCGCCTCGAAATCCGTGGCCGAGAACGGAACGGGTTTCTCGATAAACAGGGCCAGGTCGGTGGTCTCACCACCGGTGCTGTCGATGAAGTCGCGATAATCCTGTGACGTCTGGTTTTGCGACAGAAAGACCCGGTTGATGTCCTCATCGAAACGCAGCTTCGGGACCGACAACAGGGAGACTGCCAGGACGACCAGGAGAACGAACGCCGCGATACCTGGGTAGCGCACGGCCCAAAGCCCGGGCCGTTCCAGACCAAGGCCGGACGTCACGCTTGCCTCAGCCAGGAAAGCGACCTGCCGTTAGTAAGAATCCGAAAGACCGGCATCATTGATCGAAGTGTCATCATCAACCAGCTCACAACCGAAGCCGCTTCCCTGTCCTTTGTGGCCCAATTAGTGCGGTCAGCAGCATATGTCCGGTTCGCAACGATCAGAACTTAACCCTCGTTCCGCCTAAAGCATGACCTGAAAGTCAACCATGCTGCGCCGGCTGACATAGTCGACAAAGCGACGATGAACTTCGTTGGCATGATCATGGGCCAGTTGCTCCGCGCGGTCCGCATCCTGCAGCTCGATGGCCTTGATGATGTCATCATGCACCTGGCCAAGCTCGGGCGGGAGCGAAGAGTCATCGGCTCGAAAGCAGAGCTGCAGCATGCGCCGTCCCTCATCAAGGATGCGGCGATAGGTGTCGGCGAAAATGCGGTTGCCACTGGCGTCGCCGATCGCGGCGTGAAATTCCCGATTGCTCAGGATCATCGCAAGAGCGTCGTTTCGGGCGTGGCAGTCACGGAACGTCTGCTGCGATGCCTTGATCTTGATCAGGTCGGCTTCTGTCCGGTTGGCGGCTGCAAGACGGGTTACCACCCGTTGGATCAAATCAAGGGCGTCGACATATTCCGGGAATTCCTCGAAATTCAGCGGCGCGACGATTGTGCCCTTGTTGGGCAGGGTTTTGACGAGTTGCTCCGTCGCCAATCGCACCAGCGCTTCGCGGATTGGCGAACGCGAGACATCGAACCGCCTGGCCAGACTGGCCTCGTCGATCAATTGTCCGGGCTTGAGCTCAAGGGTGAGAATATCGTTTCGCAGTCTTTCGAACACGCCAAGCGCGCCAAAGCCGCGGCGAGGTTGCACGCCCGTGCTGTTTTTTTCGCTTACTGCGGTGTCCATTCCAAAGGCCCCATCCCGGCCCCTGTTTAAGGATTCGCCCTCTTTGGATCAAGGTAGCAGGATTCGCGCGACGAAGCAGGTCAGCACGAGGTTACTCCACCGATCCAGGTACCCATTACCTCAAGGTCATCGCTTAGATGCACCATATCGGCTCGGCTGCCACCCTTCAGACAGCCGTATCGATCTTCCATGCCCATGGCTTCGGCCGGATAGAGAGAAGCCATGCGCAATGCTTCTTCCACGGGCAATCCCACCGCCTGATGCACGACTCTGACGGAAGCAATCATGTCAATATCGGCACCGGCCAGTGTTCCATCGGCAAGTGTCAGTTGTCCGTCAGCACGCCGGATTTCCCGCCCATTGAGCGTGAATGTGGTCAGGTCGCTGCCAATGGTCGACATGGCGTCGGTGATCAGAAAGACCTTGCCGGGACCCTTCTTCGCCCGGATGGCGATGGCCATGGCTGCCGGATCGACATGGATGCCGTCAGCTATAAGGCCGGCATAAACGGAACCGTTTTCCAGGGCAGCCCCGACGACACCCGGCTCGCGATGGGTCAGCGGGCTCATGGCATTGAACAGATGAGTCACCATTTGGGCGCCGGCGTTCAGCATGGCCGTCGCCTGCGCGAAGCCGGCAGCGCTGTGCCCAAGGCTGACCCGGACACCGCCCGCAGCCAATGCAGCCACCTGATCCAGCGAGACGGATTCGGGCGCCATCGTGACCATCAGATGACCGATCGCCGCCCGAGCATCAATGAGTGCTTCGATATCGGCGTCAGACGCTGTGCGCACCAGCGCCGCGTCATGGGCGCCGCGTCGCGCCTCCGACAGATGAGGGCCTTCGAGATGGAGCCCGGCACAGCCCGGCACTCTCTTTCGTAGGGCTTCCGCGGCAGCAGCAACGGCCGAGCCAGTGATCTCGGGAGTATCTGTGATCAGCGTGGGCAGCAGCGCCGTGGTGCCGAATGGCGTATGCGCTCGACAGATGCGCTCGATCGCCTCGACGGAAGGGTCATCGTTGAGCAGAACACCGCCACCACCATTGACCTGCAGGTCGACGAAGCCAGGCGCCAGGTATCCGGAGCCAAGTGACGTGACATTACAATCGGCCGGCACCGCCGATCTGGCGACGATCCCGACAACAGAATCGCCATCGAAAACCACGGCGCTGTCGTCATGCCAATTCGATCCGTCGAAAATTCGCGGTGCCGCGATGGCCGCCTGGCGGGTCATAGCGTTTCCGTCACCTTGTTCAGTTTTTCCGGCTTGTCGGGATCAAGCCCCCGCTCCCGCGCCAGGGATTCGACAAAGCCGTAAAACGGCACGATCAGCGCAAGTGCGTCGGTCAGCGGGTGTCCTGTTTTCACAAAGGGCAGCCCAGTCCCACCCGCAGAATCTTCAGAAGTGACATGAACGGCCGCGCCATCTGCAGTCAGTTTCCGAGCGGTTTCGATCACCGACGCCTCCGCCGAATCTCGCGCGGCCAGAGCAAGCACCGGGAACCCTTTGCCGACCATCGAAACGGGTCCATGCAGCACCTCGGCAGCGCTGTAGGCCTCTGCATGCTGATTGCACGTCTCCTTGAACTTCAGCGCCGCCTCGTGGGCGATTGCCAGCGCTGGACCGCGTCCGAGAATAAACAGGGACGGCTCGTTTTCGACACTGCGGGCAAGCGGCGACCAGTCCAGCTCAACGGCCTCTGCAAGCTGACCCGGCAACCGCTCAAGTGCATGCTGGAGTTCCGAATCTTCAGTCCAGGCGGCGAGAAGCATCAGTCCGGCGATAATTGAGTTAACATAGGTCTTTGTGGCCGCCACACCGAGTTCCGCCCCGGCCCGGATGTCGACGGCATGGTCACTTCCGGCTGCTAGCGGAGAACCATCGACATTTGTCAGAGAGACCGTAAGAGCACCGCCCTTGGCAGCCGCGGCCTGCATGGCGACAATGTCGGGGCTGCGGCCCGACTGTGATACCGACAGACATACGGCGTCACCGAGCCGCAGCGGTGCTTCGTAGATCGAGGCGACCGATGGTCCGATGGACGCCACCGGCAGTCCCGCCTTGAGCTCGATCGCATATTTGAGGAACGAAGCGGCATGGTCTGACGACCCGCGCGCAACGGTCACAACCAACGACGCATTCTTGCGCCGCAGGGCCGCGCCGATTTCCCGGGCATCGGAACCGAAACCGTCAAGCAACCTGCCTGCGGCCTCCGGGATTTCGTCGATTTCGCGCCTCATGTGAGTCACTTCATTGTCCTCGCTGTCATTTGTTCTTGCCGATTGTCAGCTCGGCCACGAAGTCGTAGGCGTCGCCGCGATAGAGGGACCGGGTGAATTCGACCACCCGCCCCGATTCAAGATAGGAAATCCGCTCGATCTTCAGGCCGGCATCACCGGGTTGAACCTGCAGAAGCTGCGCGTCGTCCTCACCCAGATTGGTCGCCGAGATACGCTGGATCGCCCGCACCGGCCGAAAGCCATGTGCCTCCAGCGCAGCATAGAGCGACGTGTCGACCGTTTCGGGATCCGGAAGCATGCGGGCCGAAATGGATGCGCGTTCGATCGCCAGCGGACGGTCATCGGCCACTCTCAGCCGTCCAATGCGTGCCACCTCGTCGCCGGGCGCAAGCGCCAGTGCAACGATCTCCTCCGGCGACGGCGAGAACAGGCCCCGCTCCAGCCACTGCGAGCGAGCATTCCAACCCCGCCTCGCCATGTCTTCCGTGAAGGAGGTCAGACGCGACAGTGGTTGTTCGACCCTGGTATCCGACTTCGAAACGAAAGTGCCGGACCCATGCCGCTGGACCAGAAATCCGTCACGCACGAGATCCTGTACCGCCTTGCGCACGGTCACCCGTGACACATCGGCGAACTCAGCGATATCGCGTTCCGACGGCAAGGCATCGCCGCTGGCGAGCACGCCTTCGCTGATCGCTTTTTCCACCCGCCCCCGCAGTTTGAGATAGAGCGGACCGCTCTCCTCGGGAGCGCTCTCCCTCAACGCAAAGACGGATTGCAGGCGCTTATCCATGGACCCGCCCCGAAAACCGGTTGATGGCCAGGCGGGTCGCTCCGGCAAGTGCATCGGAGTCCGGCTCTTTGACTCGGTTGCTGTGCCTGGTCGCGAGCCACGGTTCAAAAAGCCAGCCGATGCCTCCCAACAGGCAAAGGCGCTCCCCCTCGCCTACCAAAATCACATCAAGCGCCTCATCTACTTCCGCGGCCGCCGTCTTTAGAACAAGGGTGGCGACGGGATCATCCGATTTCGCCAGTTCGAACACCAGCGGTGCGTAGCGCGCGAAATCGCCAGGCACAGAAGACTGGGCAAAGGCCGACAGGCGGCGCGGATCATTGTCGAAATCGGCAAGCACTCGCCGAGTTGCCTCTGATCCGGCACGTACCGCGTCATGGGCGAGCAGCGCTTCACGCAGCAAAGATCGACCGAGCGCCGCTCCGGCCCCCTGGTCGCCGACAACAAATCCCCAACCGCCGATCGTACGCACCTGATCGCCGCGCTTTTGCGCAAACACAGATCCGGTCCCGAGAATGGCAACCGCGCCATCGTTGTCAGCCAGCGCTCCATGAGCGGCGATCAGAGCGTCGGTTTCGATCGCGCAATGCGCAAAAGGCAATTTCCGCTGTGCAGTTGCAACTGTCGTTTCGACATTGGCGCCCGCCAACCCGCAAAGTGCGGCCGCTTCAGAAAGCAGCGAGGGATCAAGATCGGCCGCCCGGAAGGCATCGCTGGTTGCCTCGACAATATGTCGAACGGCGCCGTCCACATCGGTCAGCACGTTGGCGGCACCACTACGACCCTTACCGAGAACGCGGCCGTCCGCGTCTGCCAATGCCGCCCGGCAACTGGTGCCGCCTCCGTCAATGCCGATGAAAAACTTGGCCATTCGGACCTCCTTTTTCTATAATACCAATAAAATACCATTAACCAAGCCCATTTCCGAAAATTTTTCTCCCCAAACTAAATATCTGATTTATTTACGCAAAAAACACAACCGATCGAGCGCCTATCAGGAAATCGTAAACACTTCTGGACAATTGGTATTTTTTTGGCATTATTGAGCAAGGAGGAACCCGATGGGCGATATCAAGACCGAACGACTGCATGACCGATCCCACGGTCTGGATCTGCTGGCAGCGGATGAGATTTTCGCCGCCCTCTTTGATGGGCAGGTCGAAGCCGTCAGTTCTGTGCAGGAAGCGGCCCCGGAAATCGTCGCCGCAGCATCCCTGGCAGCATCCGCGTTGCGCGACGGACATCGGTTGATTTACGCAGCAGCCGGCAGTTCCGGTCTGATGGCCCTCTCCGACGCGCTGGAACTTCCCGGCACTTTCGGCATAGCCCGCGACCGCATTGCAATTCTGTTCGCAGGAGGAATGCCCAGCCTCGACACTTTCTTCGGCGGCCCCGAAGACAGCGAGACGTTGGGCGCCCGTGACATTGATGCAAGTGGCCTGTCCGAAGGGGACTGCCTGATCGCTGTTTCCGCCAGTGGCTCCACTCCTTATGCCGTAGCGGCGCTCCGTCGGGCGGCAGAAAAGGGCGCACGCACCATCGGAATAGCCAACAACGAAGGCGCGCCCCTGCTCACGGATGCGGACGTTGCCGTCTATCTGCCGACACCTCCCGAACTCATCGCCGGCTCGACACGCATGGGTGCGGGAACCGCCCAGAAAGTTGCCCTCAATTTCATGTCGACCCTGATGGCCTTTGAACTGGGCCATGTGGTCGACGGACACATGGTCAATGTCGTCGCCGACAACGCCAAGCTGGAAGCGCGCGCGGCGCGCATCGTTGCGTCCCTCGGCCAATGCGACGAAGCGACAGCACTCAGCTGTCTCAGCCGGACAAACGGTTCGGTCAAGCTCGCCATACTCATCGCCGCGGGGGCCGCGGATATCAGTGCTGCCGAGCAATTGCTCGACAGTGGCAACCAGAATGTACGGTCTGCATTGGCCGCACTTGATCAGGGCCATGGCCCTGAGCAGCAACGCGCCTGACGGCGCATCAACAGGGAGAACCCATCATGAAAAAAACACTTACCGGACTCCTCCTGGCGTCGACAGTGCTGGCCAGCGCCGGCCTTGCCAACGCACAGGACGCCACGCTGACGATCGAAAGCTGGCGCAATGACGACCTGGAAATCTGGCAACAGAAAATCATCCCGGCCTTCGAGGCCAAGCATCCGGGCATCAAGGTGAAATTCACCCCGTCGGCTCCCGCCGAATATAACGGTGTGCTCAATTCCAAGCTCGATGCGGGCTCTGCCGGTGACTTGATCACCTGCCGTCCGTTCGACGCCTCACTGGCGCTTTACGACGCCGGCCACCTTGCCCCGGTTACCGACCTGGACGGCATGAAGAACTTCTCCAGTGTTGCGAAGTCGGGCTGGTCGACGGATGACGGTTCCGTGCAGTTCTGTGTTCCGATGGCATCGGTGATCCACGGTTTCATCTACAACAAGGACGCCTTTGAAGAACTTGGGCTTGCCGTTCCGACCACCGAAGCCGAGCTTTTCGCGGCTCTCGACAAGATCAAGGAAGACGGCGGCTACATTCCGATGGCCATGGGCACAAACGACCAGTGGGAAGCGGCCACTATGGGCTACCAGAACATCGGTCCCAACTACTGGAAGGGCGAGGAAGGCCGGCTGGCGCTGATCGCTGGCGACCAGAAGCTGACCGATGATGTCTGGATCCAGCCCTATGAAACGCTGGCCCGCTGGAAGGACTATCTGGGTGACGGTTTCGAAGCCCAGACCTATCCGGACAGCCAGAACATGTTCACCCTGGGCCGTGCCGCTATCTATCCGGCGGGCTCCTGGGAAATCTCCGGCTTCAACAATCTGGCCGATTTCGAAATGGGCGCCTTCCCGCCACCGGTCCCCAATGCCGGCGACGACTGCTACATTTCCGACCATACGGATATTGCCATTGGCATGAACACGAAGACCGAGAACCCGGAAGCGGCAAAGACCTTCCTCAACTGGGTAGGATCGGATGAATTTGCGGCTCTCTATGCCAATGCCCTGCCCGGCTTCTTCTCACTGTCCGATCACAATGTGAGCATGGAAGATCCGTTGGCCCAGGAATTCGTGTCCTGGCGCGGAAAGTGCAACTCGACCATCCGTTCGACCTACCAGATTCTGTCTCGTGGCACGCCGAACCTGGAGAACGAGACCTGGAATGCGTCTGCCAACGTCATCCGCGGCAGCGAAAGCGCGGCCGATGCCGGCAAGCGCCTGCAGGATGGTTTGGCCAGCTGGTACGCACCGCACCAGTAGGACCGAAAACCCGCGGACCGGCCAAACAGCCGGTCCGCATCCCGTTGCACAGGCGGACTGATCGTGAGTAACACCGAAATCCAGAAAAAGCCGATCCGATGGCACATTGCCGTGTTTTTGGCACCAGCGGTGCTTGTCTATACGGCGATCATGATCATCCCGTTGTTCGGAACCCTGCAACTGTCGCTGTTTCGCGAGGTTGACCAGCAGCAGGTTTTTGTCGGCCTCGACAACTTCCGTATATTGCTCGGCGACCCGCGCTGGTCGGACTCCTTCTGGAACGCGCTTGGCAACAACTCCTGGTTCTTCGTCATCCACATGCTGGTGCAGAATCCACTGGGCATTCTTTTCGCCGCGCTGCTTTCCAGCCCGAAGCTCCGTTTCGCCGCCTTCTACCGCACCGCTATTTTTGTACCGACCATCCTTTCCTTCGTCATTGTCGGCTTCGTCTGGAAGCTGATCCTCAGCCCGCTTTGGGGCATCGCGCCCGATCTGATGAGCGCTGTGGGTCTGAAGAGCCTTTTCGCACCCTGGCTCGGCAAGCCGGAATATGCACTGACAACGCTCGGACTCATCTCCGTATGGCAGTTCATCGGCATACCAATGATGCTGATCTATGCGGCGTTGCTGACCATCCCGGATGAGATTCTCGAAGCCGCTGAATGCGACGGCATCACCGGAATGAAGCAGTTCTGGAAAATCAAACTGCCCTTGGTGCTACCGTCCATCGGCATCATTTCGATCCTGACATTCGTCGGCAATTTCAACGCCTTCGACCTGATCTACGCATCCCAGGGCGCGCTGGCTGGTCCCGACTATGCAACCGACATTCTCGGCACGTTCCTTTATCGCACCTTCTTCGGATTTCAGTTGCAGATCGGTGATCCGAACATGGGTTCCGCCATCGCGTCGCTGATGTTCCTGATCATCCTGGCCGGCGTCTCGATTTATCTCTTCGGCATTCAGACGCGGCTTCGCCGCTACCAGTTTTAGAGCGCTTTATGACGAGAGAGGGTCATTTGATGGAAGAAAATCGGTTCACTCGGCAAGGCGCGTCGCGCAGCGCGATGTGGGGCATCGGGCGAGCGTCGCAACGCAGCCGATGGGCCGATTTTCCCCACCCCTTCGGGGCCGGGCGCTTTTGGCCCCTGGCGTCGTTGGCTTGCACTTGTGGTGGGGAGGCACCACGGCCTGCAACCCGCCTAGCCAGAGACCAAAATCGCCCCGGTCAAATGGTCCTCTCTCGTCATAAAGCGCACTCGGGAGGGTGACCATGAACCGCGCCACATCATCCTTCGGCCGAAGCGTCGCCGCCCACGCCATTCTCGCGACCTACACGATCATTGCCCTCTTTCCGGTCGTCGTGATCGTCATCAACTCCTTCAAGTCACGCAAGGCGATCTTCCGTTCGCCGCTGTCTTTGCCGGACCAGGAGACGTTCAGCCTGATCGGCTATGAAACCGTGCTCGCGCAGGGTGACTTCTTTCTCTATTTCCAGAACAGCCTGATCGTTACGGTCGCCTCGCTGTTCTTCGTCCTGCTGTTCGGCGCCATGGCCGCCTTCGCCCTTTCCGAATACCGCTTCCGCGGAAACCTGCTGATGGGGCTTTACCTGGCGCTGGGGATCATGATCCCGATCAGATTGGGCACGGTGGCAATCCTCAAGCTCATGGTGGCAAGTGGGTTGGTCAACACGCTGACGGCGCTGATCCTCGTCTATACGGCACAGGGGCTGCCGCTCGCCATCTTCATACTGTCGGAGTTCATGCGCCAGGTCTCGGCCGATTTGAAGGATGCCGGCCGCATCGACGGCCTGTCGGAATACCGCATCTTCTTCCGGCTCGTTCTGCCACTGGTTCGGCCGGCCATGGCCACGGTCGCCGTTTTCACCATGATCCCGATCTGGAACGACCTCTGGTTCCCGTTGATCCTGGCACCGGCGGAGGAAACCAAAACACTGACCCTGGGTGCTCAGGTCTTCATCGGCCAGTTCGTCACCAACTGGAACGCCGTGCTCTCGGCGTTGTCGCTGGCAATCCTGCCGGTCCTCGTCCTCTACGTCATCTTCTCGCGTCAGCTCATTCGCGGCATCACAGCAGGAGCGGTCAAATGACCCAGGAGCCCATGCGTATCGTTGTTGCCGGTCTGGGCAACATGGGTCGCAGCCATGCGCTCGCCTACGAGCACAATCCCGGTTTCGAGATCGCAGCCCTGGTCAACCGCTCGGCGGTCCCCCTGCCCGACGATCTGGAGCACCATTCAATCTGCCCATCCTTGCCGGAAGCCATCGCCGAGCTGAAGCCGGACGCCGTCTGCATTGCCACCTATTCGGACAGTCACGCCGATTTCGCCACGGCCGCCATGGAGGCCGGTGCGCATGTTTTCGTCGAAAAGCCGCTGGCGACCACCGTCGCTGATGCGAGACGCGTCGTTGATTGTGCCAGGGCGAATGGTCGCAAACTTGTTGTCGGCTATATCCTGCGCCATCATCCGTCCTGGATGCGGCTGATCGAGGAGGCCCGTGCGCTCGGCGGCCCGTTCGTCTTTCGGATGAACCTGAACCAGCAATCGAGCGGCCCGACCTGGGAAACACACAAGCAGCTCATGCAATCCACCTCACCGATTGTCGATTGCGGTGTGCACTATGTCGACGTGATGTGCCAGGTCACCGATGCCCGACCGGTGGAAGTAAGGGGCATGGGAGTTCGCTTGTCGAACGAGATCGGTCCGCAGATGTACAATTACGGCCATCTCCAGGTGATGTTTGAGGACGGATCGGTCGGCTGGTACGAGGCCGGTTGGGGCCCCATGATCTCGGAGACGGCCTTCTTCGTCAAAGACATCATGTCACCGAATGGCTGCGTCTCGATCGTCATGGACGAAGGTGCCAAGTCGGATGACATCGACACCCACACACAGACCCAGCGGATCCGCGTCCACCGAGCGAACATGGATGCGGAGGGCAATTTTACCACCCCGGACGAGTTGCTTTCGATGGAAGGCGAACCGGACCACCAGGGCCTGTGCGACCGCGAACAGGCTTATTTTCTCAAGGCTATCCAGGAAGACATCGATCTGTCCCGCCACATGGAAGATGCGGTTCGGTCACTGGAGGTGTGCCTGGCCGCCGACGAGAGTGTGCGGACGGGACAGCCGATAAAACTCTGAATTGTTGCAGAATGGAAGGGCGTGACCGATGGGTTCGCTAAAACTGGAAAACATCCGCAAGTCATTCGGGGACGTCGAGGTTCTCAAGGGCATCGACCTGGACGTCGAGGATGGCGAGTTCGTTATCTTTGTGGGCCCATCGGGCTGCGGGAAGTCCACGCTCCTGCGGGTGATCGCCGGCTTGGAGGACGCAACCTCCGGGACCGTTCGCATCGACGGAGATCCGGTGGGTCATCTGCCGCCGTCCAAACGTGGCATCGCCATGGTGTTCCAGACCTACGCGCTGTACCCGCATCTGTCGGTGAAAAACAACATGTCGCTCGGCATCAAGCAGGCCGGCTTGCAGGCCGCCGAAGTGGCCAAGCGTGTTGACCGGGCCTCCAGCATGCTGTCGCTGGAGGAATACCTTGAGCGCTTTCCCTCGGAGCTGTCCGGCGGCCAGCGTCAGCGGGTGGCCATCGGCCGCGCTGTCGTGCGCGATCCCGAGCTGTTCCTGTTCGACGAACCGCTTTCCAATCTCGACGCGGCGTTGCGCGTCAACACCCGCCTCGAAATCGCTCGCCTGCACCGCGAGCTCGGCGCCACCATGATCTATGTCACCCACGACCAAGTCGAGGCCATGACCCTGGCCGACAAGATCGTGGTCCTCAATGCCGGTAATGTCGAACAGGTCGGCTCGCCGATGGAATTGTACAACAACCCGGCCAATCAGTTTGTCGCCGGTTTCATCGGTTCGCCGCAGATGAATTTCATTGATGCCGCGCGTCTCGATGATGGCAGCGCCAAAACGATCGGCATTCGTCCCGAGCACATCAGCGTCGACCGCAACGAGGGTGAATGGGCTGCGAACATCACCCACGCAGAGCATCTCGGCGCCGACACCATCCTGTTCGCCGAATCCGACAAGGTCGGACAGTTCGCTATCCGCCTGTTCGGTCAGCACAATTACGAGGACGACGACCGGATATACGCGACGCCGCAGGCGGATTGCATCTATCGGTTCGACTCGAACGGCAGAACGCTGGACTACACCGCCAACCGATAATTCACGACGCCCTGGAAGATCGGCAAATCCGCATTTTCGGTGCGGGCTAGCTTGGCCTATGGTTCGGATTAACCCATCCTGGACCGAAGGACTGCAGCAATGTTCGGGCTCGATATCCTGGCCAGCGTCGCCAATGTCGTCTACCTCGCTTCCTATTCCGTGCGTGACATATTGTGGCTGCGCATTTTCAGCATCGTCGGCGGTGCCCTGCTCCTGCCCTATTACTATTTGCAGGTGAACAGTCTTTGGACCGCGATTGGCTGGAATCTTGTTTTCATCTCCATCAACGCCTTTTGGGTTGCAAAGCTCTTCATGGAACGCAAGCCGGTCCATTTCAACGAAGAGGAACGCCGCCTTCGTGACAGCGCCCTGCGCCACGTTGGCGATCGTGACGCGCGCCGCTTGTTCGATCTGGGAACATGGACGACCGTGCCGAAGGGAACGGTCCTGCTCAATCAGGGACAAGGCGTGAAAGCTCTGACGCTCTTATCAACCGGTAAGGTCAAGGTGCTCCAAAACAATGCCGAGGTCGACACTCTTGAAGGCGGACGCTTCCTCGGATCAGCTGCTTATCTTGCCCAGGATGAACGGTTTGCGACGCCGGTTACGGTTGAAACTTTGGAGTCCACGCGAGTTATCGTCTGGCAATTCAGGGATCTGCAAAAATTGGGAACTGACAATCTCGAACTGAAGGCGGATATCGAGGCCAGCCTCGGACAGGAACTCACCCGCTTTCTTCAAACCGCGCGCGACCAGCTGCCGCAAATCCGCATCCATTGAAGGGTCGCAAAGCGTTGCCGTTCCGGCATCACACTTTGCGAAATTCAGTTCTTTATGAGAACGCTTTGGAATGCGAATGTCCCCATACGTAACGCTGGGAACCGACGCTGTATGGCCTATATCATCACCGAACCCTGCGTCGACATCAAGGATGGCGACTGCACCTTGGCCTGCCCGGTCGATTGCATTTATGAGGGCGGGCGGATGTTTTACATCCACCCGGACGAGTGCATCAATTGCGGCCTTTGCCTGTCGATTTGTCCCGTCGATGCAATTACTTGGGACGGAGAACTGCAGGAAAAGTTCAAGCACTACGAGGCGATCAACCGCGACTTCTTCAATGATGACGTTTCAGGCCTTGGAGCAGCCGGCGGATGGGATGAATCGGTCAGCACCGATGCCGATCACCCCTTCGTCGCCAAGCTGCCGCACAACATCAACAGCGAACTGGCCGCACAATCGGCAAACGGACCTTCTGAATGAGTGACACCAAGCTGCGCGGCGTCATCGCCGCTGTCCCGACACCGATCGATGAGCGGGGCGAACCCGATCGCGATCTCTTCCTGAAGCACGCCCAGTGGTCGCTGGACAATGGCTGTGACGGCCTGAACGTTCTGGGTACCACCGGAGAGGCCAATTCCCTGTCGGCCCGACAGCGAAAGCGGGTGATGGAGGCCGCATCCAAAGCGCTTCCCAGGGATCGGCTGATGGTTGGCACCGGCACGCCGGACCTGCCGACAACCGTTGACCTGACCCGCTTCGCCCATGATGCCGGCTTTCAGGCAGCTCTCGTGCTGCCACCATACTATTACAAACCTGTCTCCGATGACGGGCTTTTTGCCTGGTTCGAATCCCTGGTAAGGCTCACTGCGGACGCTCCCATCCCGATCTACCTGTATAATTTTCCACAATTGACGGGCATCGCCTTTTCGGCGGAGCTGGCAGCCCGACTGTCTTCGTCCTTGCCAGGCCGCATCGTCGGTATGAAAGACAGTTCCGGCGATCTCGCCTATGCAGCCCGAATTGCTGACATCGATGGCTTTGACGTCTTCCCGAGCAGCGAAACCGCCCTCGCCCGCGTGCCAGTTGACGGCTATGTCGGATGCATTTCGGCAACCGTCAACATCAACGCTCCTGTCGCAGCAGACCTTTGGGCTGACCCGAATGATGCGGACGCTCTCGCCTCCGTAACGGATAGCCGCGGCTCGATCGCCTCCCATCCGCTAGTGCCAGCCGTGAAACATCTCGTGGCGGCACGGCTGAATGAAACGGCTTTTGCACGGGTTTTACCGCCGCTGTTGCCGTTGACGGATGATCAAAGGGCGTCGCTGGCAGAGATCACTCTATAGCGCTGTAGTGCCGCTTGATGGCGCCAGCCAGCCGATCGGCTGTCTTGCGTTCCGTTTGCAGACGCGGCAGGTCGGCGCGAGCCTGAGCCATCAATTCCTGTTCGGCCGCCTCGAAATCGACACCAGCAAGCCGGCCGTCGCGCATGACCCAGTTCCCGCCAACGATCAGGCCGGTCGCACATCCGGCGGTCATGCGAGTCATCATCACCTCGGCGAGGTCGATGTCGTCGAAAAGACAATCGCCCGCCAGCGCCTCTTCGGAGACGATGGTCAGATCGGCTGGGGCATCAAAGCCGGTTACCGTCCGACCTGCTTCCATCGCCGAGGCGAATATCTGCGCGGCTGACGTTTGGCCTTCCATGCCCCGACCATTATGCAGAAGTCGCACCAGGCGCATTTCGCGCCACAGATCCTGATCGTCGTCGATGCCGGTCCCGTCGAGCCCGATCGCTATGTCGAGGCCATGCTGGCGCGCTTCCATGAGCGGTGCAATGCCCGACCGCAGCCGCAGATTGGCAGAGGCGTTGGTCGTCAGTTGCACCCCACGCTCTGCCAGCAATTCGATCTCGTCGGGCTGCAGTTGCACGCCGTGAGCCACTGCCAATCGAGGCGACAGAAAACCGATATCGTCGAGAAAGGTCACGACCCCCTGCGGAAACCGCTGGTCCAGCCAGCGTCGTTGGCGCGGGCTTTCAAGCAGGTGCATGTGAATGCGCCGGCCGCTGGTTCGCGAAGCCTCGGCAATCGCTTCCAAAAGGCGATCCGAACACCATTGCGGCCCGATCGGGCCGTATTGCACATTGACCTGATCGCCGTGGTGGTTGGCAGCAATTTCCTCCACCGCCTGCAGTTGGTCCGCAATCGAGGCATATTTCGGAATCAGGTTTCGAAGCCCCTGCCATTCGACATCGGGCAATAACGTCGCCAATTGCTCCGGGCCGCCATAGACCCACGGATCGTGATCCAGCAACGGACAGGAGAGCGCAAGCCTTATGCCGACATCCTTTGCTGCCCGCACCACCTCACCGGCTTCGTCAACCAGCCGGTCGGCATTCAACGAGTTGTGGCAATGCATGGTGATGCCCACACCTGTCATCGCCAACCGACCGAACGCCACCAGCGTTTCCAGGTAGGGATCCGTTCTGGGCCTCAGCCGCAGGCCGGCGATCCAGGTTTCCAAGGCATCATCGAGCAAACCGAAGCCAAGCGTGCGTACGCCATAGCCATGGTCATGCGCGTTGGCCGGGCTTCCGACAACCAGCCCGACGCCTTCGCCGCTGCCGGTTTGAGCGGGGACCAGCTTGTCCTCTGACACGGCCAGACTGATGTGCCGCGCGTCCGTGTCCTTGCCCGGTTGGAAGCAAAACCGATCTGCCTGCAACAATACGGTCAACAATCCATCCCTTAACCGGTTACCTTGTGCAGCGATTTCTCAAGGTCCGCCAATGCGGCGCTGAGCTGCTCGACCATGGCGCTTGCCGCATGGGTGAGCTGGCGCCGGCGCGGCACGAGAATGCCCAGCCGCAACTGCCCCAGCGCGGTGCCATCCAGTGGAACACTGACGATATCACCGGCCTCGATCTCCTCCATCAAGCCAATCGGCGTGTAGAACGCGACCCCGAGCCCGTTCTTCACCAGCGACCGCAGCATCATCAGATGGTTGCTGGTGACGAGAATCCGGCCACTGCGTTGCAGCACCGACAGTTCGACATCAATCAGCGAGCGGATCGGTTCCGTATCCATCTGAAGCAGCAGATTGTATTGCGCACATTCCTGCAGGGTCACGGAACTCTGCCTGGCCAAGGGGTGCGACTTCGAGACCATGGCCATCAGCGGCATGGGCACATCGGATATGAGCTGGGTATCATCCGGGTGCGAAATGTTGAATGTCAGGCCGAGATCCACTTCGCCTTCGGCAACGAGGGCAGCGATCCGTCCATGCGGACCGGTCTGAACGCGAAAATCGACGCCCGGGTGGGCCGCGTGAAACGCCATGATCTGTTCCGGCAGGAATTTCACCAGAAGGCTGTCGAGCGCGATCATGCGCACCTGGCCCGATTTGACACCTTTGAGCGAGGCGATCTGACCCTTGAGAATTTCGAATTCATGCAGCGTCACATCGGCATGGCGCAGCACTTCCTCGCCCGCCCGTGTCAACCGCAATCCCTTGGGGAACCGTTCGAACAGCGGCGTCCCGAGCTCATCCTCCAGTTTCTGGATCTGTCGGCTGAGCGCCGACGTCGCCACATGCAGCTCCTCCGACGCCTTGCGGATCGAGCCGGCCCGCGCGACGGCGCAGAAATACTTCAAAATCGCAGCGTGCATGCCTGTGGTCCCGGAAACGTATCGGGTGTGGACGATACGGGAACTCTACCGGCCACGCCAGACCGGCGCGCGCTTCTCCTGGAAGGCCCTGACACCTTCCAGCCCGTCCTCGCTCTGTAGTGCTCGGATCAAAGCCGGCAGCTTCATGGAATGCGCTTCGTGCGGCGGGAGATGGGCCGTCTGGTTGACCGTATGCTTGATGGCCCGCAGCGACAGTGGCGCACAGGCGAGCACGTCCGCCGCCCAACGATCAACGACATCGTCCAATTCACCGGCCGCGGCAATCTCATTGACCAGTCCGAAACGGTACAGCTCTTCGGCATCCACATGCCGGCCGGTCAGCAGCATGCCCATGGCCAGATTGTGCGGGATCTTGCGCTGCAGGACGATCATGCCGCCGTCGAGCGGCATGCGTCCGACTCGCCCCTCAGGCACACCGAACCGCGCATGGTCCGCAGCAATCACGATGTCGCAGCCGAGCACCATCTCGAAACCGCCGCCAAGCGCAAAGCCATTGACCCGAGCAATCACCGGAATGTCCAAAGTGCGGCGGAAACACAGCCCACCGAAACCGTTCGGCCGCGGCTCGGCCCAGTATTCCAGGCCCTCCTTGCTGACATCCTTCATGTCGGCGCCGGCACAGAATGCCTTGTCGCCGGCCCCGGTCAGCACGATGCAGGAAACATCGTCGCGCGTTTCCAGGTCCAGCCAGATCCGGTCGAGCTCACGTTCGGTCGCGGAATCGATGGCGTTGCGCCTTTCCGGCCGATCGATGATGACCCGCGCGATGCGGTCGGCGACGGTGTAGTCAACGCTCATTTGACGGCTTCCAATCGGGCGCCCGCGCCAAGGATTTCATCATTGTGCTGGCCGAGATGTGGCGGCTTGATGCGCACGCTGACAGGTGCCGCCGACATGTCGATGGGCGAACCAACCACCCGTACCGGCCCGGCTTCGGTGTGGCCTGCCTCGAGGATGAGATTGTTGATCAGCGTCTGTTCGTCCTGCAGCGCCTCTTCCAGGGTCTTCACCGGCGAGCACAGGATATCGACGCCTTCCAGCCGCTCGATCCAGTGGGCGCTGCTGTTTTGAGCGTAGCGTTCGCGGAAGATCTTCTGCAGTTCGGGACGATGCGCCATCTGGGAATCGAAATCCTTGTAGCGCTCCTGTTGCGATAGATCCTCGATTTCCAAAGCGTGGCAGATATCCTGCAGCGGATTGGGCTTGAAGGCGCCGACCATGACGATCGGTCGATCTGTTGTCTCGAATACGCCGGACAGAGGGAAAGCGGCCCAGTTGAGCTCCTTGTCGCGCATCATGCGCACAGTGGCCTCCTGCATCTGCATGGCAATCATCGAGGAGTAAAGGCTGACGGCCACGTGCTGCCCCTCACCCGTCTTGTCTCGCTGCAGCAGCGCCAGCAGGATGCCCTGCACCAGATGCATCCCGGCCGAATAATCACACAGCGTGGTGGCGTAGATGGCCGTCGGATGGGTGTCGTCTGACTTGCGTGCCATGACGCCTGACATGGCCTGAGCCAGAACATCTTGTCCGCCCTTGTGCTGGTATGGCCCTTCCAGGCCGAAACCGGTCCCGACGGCAAAGATCAGCCGCGGGTTTCGCGCCTTCAGAGCCTCGTAGCCAAAGCCCATTCGGTCCATGACACCCGGACGAAAGTTGTTGACCACCACATCTGCGCTGTCGAGCAGATGCAAGACTTCTTCCCGCGCCTCGTCGCTCTTCAGGTTAAGCGCCAGGCTCTTCTTGTTGCGATTCAGCGAGCAGAAGACCGGATTGTTCAGACCGTCCGGATCCGAACCGAGTGACCAGCGTGAGAGATCGCCGATCTTCTCCTTTTCGATCTTGATCACCTCGGCGCCGTAGTCGGCCAACATCTGCGTGCAGCACGGTCCGAGCATCACCTGGGTGAAGTCGATCACCCGAACTCCATCGAGCGGTAGCGGCGTCATTCCGCGGCCTCCTGTACCAGCGCATTGGTCGAGGGCACGTCGCCCGGATCGGCCCCCTGGTTGCGCATCTTCTTCTGGATCAGCCCGACATCGGCATTGCGAACGGTGGTCCCGGCATCGAGCGCAACGACTGCGGCGATGCCCACGGCCTCGCCCATGGCCATGCATGGTGGAATCTCGCGGCTGGATTTCTGCGCCTGCGGGGTCGCTGAATAGTGGCGGCCGGCAACAAGCAGTTGGTCGATGCCCTGTGGAACGAGAGCCCGGTACGGCGTGTAGTAATCGCGGCCGCGGCAAACGGTGTCTGCGAAGTGGCGCCGCGACATCACGTCTTGCTTCGTCACCACATATTCGCCCACCAACTGTCGGGTCTGACGCACACCGGTTTGCGGCGCGAAGTCGACCACATAGGCGTTTTCAAATCCCGGCAGATTCTCCCGGGCAAAGGACATGAGCCGGTCCATCCTCGCCCGACCCTCGAATTCGATTGCCGTGAGGTCATCGACCTTGAGGCCGTTGAGTTTTGGGATGTGCGGACAGTTGAGCCAGACGACACCCGGCAGCGGCGTCTTCAGCCACCAGTAGTTCCAGCACCCGCCGATCAGCCGCTTGGCTTCGTGGTCGAGCCGCGCGAACTCTTCCGGATTTTCGAACTGGTAGCGTTCGGCCCTGTCGGTATCGACCCCGCCCCAGCGCGACACGGTGGTCAGGATGAACGAGCCTTCCACGAAGCTGGCGCCGGCGTTTGCCGCAACATCCAGGTCACCGCTGGCGTCGATGACGACATCGCCCATGATCGCCTGACGGCCTTCCTTGGTTTCGCAAATGACACCCTTGATGGCCCCATCCTCAACAATCGCCGAGGAGAACCAGCTGTGTAGCCGCAGCTTGACGCCACTTTCGCGGATCAGGTCGTTGGAAACACGCTTGTAGCCATCCGGGTCGAAGGCTGCGGCGTAGCACACCGGATGCGGCATGGACTGGGTGTGGAAGTCGAACACGCCCCAACGTGACCATTTCTCCCACATGGCCTGGGTCGCCGCGACATCGGGTTGGCGGTCACTGTCAGGCGGCGTCACGCAGAGACCCAGTTTCTGCATGCGCTCGATCATCTCCATGCAGATGCCCTGCACGGTGATCTCGAGACCGTTGTGCATGTCATCGAGAATCAGCACCATGCCGCCGGAGGCGAGGCCGCCGAGATAGGGGTAGCGTTCCAGCAGCGTCACGGAAGCGCCGTTTCGAGCAGCCGAGACCGCAGCGGCGATACCAGCCGGTCCACCGCCGACAACGACGACGTCAGAGCGATCGACAATGATGGCCTCTCGGGCCGCTTCCTGAATGGTCGTTATGGTCATCAAAGTGACTCCGTCCTTTATCCGGTCCGTTTCGAGGGCCGAATGGGTTGGTTTCCATGCCTCGGCTTCGCCTAGTGAACGGCCGGTGCCTTCCAGCGAATGAGGCGTTTTTCAGCAAACGAGACGAGGGCAAACAGGCACACCGCGAGCAGCGCCGCCGTAAAGACGGTGGCATAGAGCAGCGGCGAGCGGAAATTGTATGTCGCCTCGATAATCAGGGCGCCAAGCCCGAAATTCGATCCGATCCACTCTGCAACGATTGCGCCGATGACACAGGTCGTGCTGGCGATTTTCAGCGCCGCGAACAGGAAGGGCAGCGAGCTCTGAAGCCGAACTTTCCAGAAGATCTCCGAATTGCTCGCCGAAAGAACACGCATGAGATCCAGGGTCGCCGGATTGACCGCTTTCAGACCCCGCACCATGTTGACCAGCGTCGGGAAGAAGCAGATCAGCGCAGCGATGATGATCTTCGGGGCCAATCCGTTGCCGAAGATGAGCACCAGGATCGGCGCGACGGCGATGATCGGGATTGTGTTGATGAAAACGGCGATCGGGTAGAAGGCCCGTTCCGCGGTCTGACTGTGCACGAATAGCACGGCAAGCAGGATCGCTACCAGATTGCCACAGATAAAGCCCAGCAGAGCCTCGAAGAATGTCGGCCAGAAATTGGAGATCAGGACGGATGCGTTCTCGCCGAATGCAGCGAGCACCTCGACCGGGCTGGGCGCCATGTAGGTCGGCACCGAGAACACCCAGACGATGCCCTGCCAAAGGGCCAGAAGCCCAATGACAGCGACGATCGCCGGGAGTTTTTCGCGGCTTTTGTCAAGCCATGGGAACATTGCGGGGGCCACGTCGTCCGACCCTTTTTGGGCAATATCGGTCACGCTCAGCACTCCTCGAGCAATTGCCGCAGATGCGCGGTGATCTGAACGAATTCCATCGTATCGCGAACCGGCAGGCGGCGCGGTAGCGGCAGATCGACCGGCATGAATTCCTTGACCCGTCCCGGATGGGAAGCAAGCACAAGCACCTTCTGTCCGAGGAAGGCCGCTTCCGGAATGGAGTGGGTGACGAACAGGATCGTCGTTCCGGTCTCCTGCCAGATGCGCAGTAGCTCCTCGTTCAACTTATCACGGGTGATTTCGTCGAGGGCGCCGAACGGCTCGTCCATCAACAGGATGCGCGGCCGCGTCACCAGCGCCCGCGCAATTGCAACGCGCTGGCGCATGCCGCCGGACAGTTCCGCTGGAAGTGCCTGTTCACGGCCCTTTAGTCCAACAAGTTCGAGCAGTTCCACGGGATCGGCATGGGCCGGTCCCGGATCACCTACCTCAAGCGGCAGCTTGACATTGTCGATAGCGCTGCGCCAGGGCAGCAGCGTGGCGTCCTGGAAAACGAAGGCAAAATCCCGCGACTTTCGGGCTTCCTCCGGTGTTCGACCGTGAACACGGATTTCCCCGGCCGAGGTCGGCACCAGATCGGCGATCGCGCGCAGTAGCGTAGACTTGCCGCAGCCCGATGGCCCGAGCATGGTGACGAAAGCCCCGTCAGGAATTTCGACGCTGACGCCCTTCAGCGCCGTAACGGCCGTGTCGCCGCTGCCGAAGCGCACGTCGACATTCGCGGCCGAGACGGCCAGAGCTGTTTCCGCGTCCGCGGAAACAGCCTTCTGAGCGACATCCACAACAGACATGTCGGTTTATCCAACCTTCTTGCGTGTATCCGCAGTGGCTTCGAGGATCGACAGGGTCATGACATCGTCAACCGTCGGCACGTCGCCCTTGAACTGGTCGAGCGAAGCGTAGACGTCGATCTGGGTTTTCCAGTTCTCCTTGTTCATCGCCGCCCAGCCTTCCTTGGCCGTGGTGTCGTTGAAGCTGAAGCCGAGAACGCCCTTGACCGCCTCAAGTTCGCTTTCCTTGTTGAGGTTCGGATAGGCGGCAACCAGCATGTCGACGGCCTCTTCCGGATTTTCCTTGGCATAACCCCAGCCCATGGCCGAGCCGCGCAGGAAGTTTGCCAGCACGTCGGAATGGTCGGAAAGTTCCTTGTCGGTGGTGTAGTAGACGTTGGCATAAAGCTGAATGCCGGCGTCCCACAGCATCATGTCGACGCGATCTTCACCCAGAATTTTCAGGGCATTGGTGTTGGTCAGCCAACCGGTGACGGCCTGCGCCTGTCCGGTCAGGAGCTGGTTCATATCCGAGCCCATGTTGACGATTGTCACCTGGTCCTCGGCAATGTTGTTCTTCGCCAGAAGCGCCCGCAGCAGGATGTATGCGGTCGGCTGTGTGGCAATGGTTTTGCCGATCATGTCCTTCGGCTCGCGGATCGCAGCGTTTTCCAGCGAGAAATAGGTGAACGGATGTTTCTGGTAGCCGGCCGCAAAGGCTTTGATCGGGATGCCGGCAGACCGAGCCAGCATGATCGACGGGCTGGAAGATATCTGACCCAATGTCGATTGACCTGCAGCAACGCCACCGACGCCATCCACATTCGGGCCTCCGGGCGTGATTTCCAGTTCGATACCCTTGTCGGCGTAGAACCCCTTGGCCTTCGCCACAACTTCGCCGAGGATACCGTTAGACGCAAGCCAGCCGAGCTGCATGCGGACGGTCGTCTTGTCCGCCGCCGAAGAAGGCCCCACTCCGATCAGGCTGTGCGTCGCCGTCAGGCCGCCGAGGGCAGCCGCATAACCGAAGAGTTCGCGGCGGTTCATTGTCAGTTTGTTCATGGACTGTGCTCCCAAAATCCGCATCGTTCTTGTCACGCCGGCGCAGGCCGGGTGAGCGAATGATGAAGAAGCCGGGCGTTCGAATAAAGAACAAATATTCGCATCTTTCATTGCCAAAACGGCAACGCAACCGACTCACCACACAACCGGATGATGGAGCGCTCGACGCCTCAGCCGTCGAGGACGACGCGTCGCTTTTCGGCCGCCGACAAAACGGCTGCCTCCGCCAGCAACAGCGCTTTCAAGCCGTCTTCGCCGGTTGGCGATAGCTCGCTGCCACTATTGAGCGCTCCGATAAAGGTGGCGATCTCGTTGGCATAGGCTTCCGTGTAGCGGGTCATGAAGAAATCATGCAGGGGCGGTCTGACAAATCCGTCGCCCGTGGCGATCTCCATCATGAAGGGGCGCTGATTCTCCGCAGCGACCATGCCATCGGACCCATGCACCTCAATGCGTTGATCATAGCCGTAAGTCGCCCGTCGGGAATTGGTAATCGTGCATTGCTTTCCGGATGCCGTTTCCATCAGCACGCTGACGGTGTCGAAATCGCCAAGCGCCCCGATTTCCGGATCAACCAGCACCGACCCCGTTGCCGTAACAGCTGAAATCTCTTCGCCGAGCAGGAAACGCGCCATGTCAAAGTCATGGATGGTCATGTCACGGAAGATGCCGCCGGAACTCTGTATGTATTGTGCCGGGGGCGGGCCAGGATCGCGAGACGTGATCTGCACCTGTTCGACCGTGCCGATTGTGCCATCATCGATCGCCTGTCGCACAGCGCTGAACGATGGATCGAAACGCCGATTGAAACCCACCATCAGCTTTCCGTTCGCATCAGCAACGGTCTTGAGGCAGGCCTTGACCCGCTCGACGTCGAGGTCGATCGGTTTTTCGCAGAACACCGCCTTGCCGGCCCGAACGAAGCGCTCGATGAGGTCGGAATGCGTATCCGTCGGCGTGCAGACCACCACTGCATCAATGTCGTTTGCAGCTTCGATCTCTTCGAGGCTCCTGACCGAGCAATCGTGCATTGCAGCCACGTTCTCAGCTGCAGGCAAATAGGCATCCGCGACAGCAATCAATCGACCGTCGACATTGCCCGAGATTGCCTTTGCATGCACCTGTCCGATACGCCCTGCCCCAAGCAGCCCGAAACCCACAGCCATCGCTTTTCCTCGCCTCAAGAAATTGTCGGCCAAGGCATGGCCGCATGCAGTGTCACCGATTTCGGCTCGCCCCACGAGGGATGACGCGGAACAGAAGCTCGACAATCAACCAGTTCGGAATGTCTATTCCACAATTTTGAAACTGGTCAAGCCTGCAATGATCTGTTTCAGCTTTTCATTTCAAACGCGAAAAGCGCTGCCATGGCGCCAGTTACGAAACAAACATTCTCCGGTAGAATATTTGTTTCATCTCGTGCATATAGGATCCGAATAGCCATGGAAAGGACCGGCCTTGGATCAGGAACCTATCATCCAAACGCCACCGCGAGACTTCGAATCCCTGCGCAGTTTGATCATGGAACGCCGCTTGGAACTGCCAAAAAGGCTGGCTCAAGTCGCCAAATACGCGCTGGACTATCCGGACGAGATCGCCTTCGGCACGGCGGCCAGTATTGCGGAAGCCGCAGATGTGCAGCCCTCGACACTGGTCCGATTTGCCCATCAACTCGACTACGACGGTTTCTCCGACCTGCAACGGGTATTCCAGGCTCGCCTGCGTGACCGACCGTCCAGCTACGAGGACAGGCTTCGGCAGATTGAGCCCAACGGCGAACATCCGCAGGAAATCGCTTTCCTGCAGGGGTTTCTATCGACCGCCCGGCAGTCTGTAGACGAGTTCATGTCCACTGTCGATCTGACGAAGATAAGCTCGGCCGTTGATAGTCTCGCGTCCGCCGACACCATCTACTTGATTGCAAAACGCCGCTCCTATCCGCTGATTGCACACATGGCCTATGCCTTTGGAAAGCTGCGGATTCGAAATTGCGTTGTCGGTTCGCCGAACGGCATCGATTCCGAAATCGCGGCGATGGCCACTGATCGTGATGCCGCGCTGGCGATCAGCTTCTCCCCCTACGCCGCCGACAGCATCTCGCAGGCTCAGGCAATGTCTGAAGCGGGCGTTTCCGTCATCGCTGTGACCGATTCAGCATTCTCGCCTCTGGCGGCATGTGCAACCGAGTGGATCGAGATCGCCGAGGCAGACTACGCCGGATTTCGCTCCCTGTCCGCGAGCATGGCACTGTGCATGGCCTTTCCGGTTGCGATCGCAGAAGCGCGTCGCCGAAAAGCAGGTCACAAAAACTGATTTGGAATGTTTGTTCTGAATTGACAGAAACCTAGAATTATTGTTTCGTAATCCGCAAGCGATCCAGGTCGCACTCCCTCCCTTTTTCCTGCAGAGAGGCCGCAATGGCTGAACACAATTCGACCGATCTTGGATCTCGTCCGCTGGACGTCATCACAATCGGACGCTCCTCCGTTGATCTCTATGGTCAGCAGATCGGCGCCCGCCTCGAGGATGTCGATTCCTTCGCGAAGTCGGTCGGCGGCTGTCCATCCAACATCGCAATCGGCACCGCCCGCCTCGGTCTGAAATCCGCGGTGATCACCCGCGTCGGCGCCGAACAGATGGGCGGCTACATTCGCGAGCAGATGATCCGCGAGGGTGTTGATGATCGCGGCATCATCACCGATGCGGACCGATTGACAGCCCTGGTGCTTCTTTCGGTGCAGAACGACGAAACTTTTCCCTTGATCTTCTATCGCGAGAACTGCGCCGACATGGCGCTAAGCGAAGAGGACATCGACCCGGAGTTCATTTGCAGCTCGCGCTCGGTGCTTGTCACAGGAACCCACTTCTCCAAACCGGGCCCGGAAGCCGCGCAGCGCAAGGCCATGGCTATCGCCAGACAAAACGGCGGCAAAGTCATCCTCGACATCGATTACAGGCCGAACCTTTGGGGCCTGGCCGGACATGCGGCAGGCGAAGAGCGCTACATCGCGTCAGACACGGTGTCCGAGAAGATGAAGACAGTGTTGGCGGAATGCGACCTCATTGTCGGGACCGAGGAAGAGGTCCTGATCGCCTCCGGCGAAGACGACCTGCACGCGGCACTGAAAACCATCAGATCCGTCTCGCAGGCGACCATAGTCCTGAAACGCGGACCAATGGGCTGCATTGTCTATGACGGCGATATTCCGCAGTCGCTGGAAGACGGCATTGTCGGCCAGGGCTTTCCGATCGAGGTCTACAACGTGCTCGGCGCCGGTGACAGTTTCATGTCCGGCTTCCTGCGCGGCTGGCTGCGCGGTGAAAACCACGCTACCAGCGCCACCTGGGCCAACGCTTGCGGTGCCTTTGCCGTGTCCCGCCTGCTCTGCTCGCCGGAAATACCGACCTGGCGGGAACTGACGCATTTCCTCGAAAACGGCTCACCGCATTACGCGCTGCGCAAAGACGAAACCATCAACCACATCCACCGGGCGACAACCCGGTCGAAGGATATTCCCGAACTGATGGCGTTTGCCATCGATCACCGGTCGCAATTTGTCGACATGGCCGACAGCCTGGATGTGGACCATGACCGCATCTCCGAGTTTAAACGGCTTGCCGTTGCGGCGGCCGCAAAAGTCGCTGACGGCCGCCCAGGCTATGGAATGCTGATCGACGAGCGCTTTGGCCGGGACGCGTTCTTTGACGCCGCCAAGCAGAACTTCACCTGGCTGGGCCGCCCCGTGGAGCTGCCTGGTTCAAGACCACTTCGTCTCGAATACAGCCAGGACATCGGTTCGCAACTGGTCGAATGGCCGACGGATCACTGCATCAAGGTGCTATGCTTCTATCACCCCGACGACGAGCAATCCCTCAAGCTGGAACAGCAGCAAAGGCTGCTGTCGCTTTACGAGGCGACGCGCAAGGTCGGGCGGGAACTGCTGATCGAGATCATCGCCGGAAAGAGCGGTCCACTTGACGACCGTACGATTGCAACCGCGCTTGGAGACCTCTATGCGCTCGACATCAAGCCGGATTGGTGGAAGCTCGAGCCACAGGCATCCGCGGCTGCCTGGAACAACGTTGAAACCACGATCCGGGAGCATGACCCGTTGTGCCGGGGCATCGTACTTCTCGGTCTCGAAGCGCCCGCTGAGGAACTTCAGGCCGCGTTCGAAGCCAGCGCTAGAGCCGACATGGTCCGCGGCTTTGCCGTCGGCCGCACCCTGTTTGCGGACGCGGCGCGAAAGTGGCTCGCTGGCGAAATCACCGACGATGAAGCGGTCGACGATATGGCCACCCGTTTCGGCACACTTTGCAGCCTCTGGAAGGACAGCCGAAAAGCCTGATCAATTGACGCCGACAAGCGGAGCACTCCGATGGCACAAACCGTAAGACTTACCATGGCCCAGGCCGTCGCCCGGTTCCTGGCCAATCAGAAAACCCGGATTGACGAGGAGACAGTGCCCATCTTCGGAGGCGTGTGGGCCATATTCGGACACGGCAATGTCGCCGGTCTGGGAGAAGCCCTCTATCAGCACCGAGACGACCTGCCGACCTATCGCGCCCACAATGAACAAGCCATGGCGCATGCAGCCATCGCCTATGCGAAAGCAAACTTCCGCCGCCGCATGATGGCTTGCACGACATCAATCGGTCCGGGCGCTCTCAATCTGGTAACCGCCGCAGGTGTTGCCCATGTGAACCGCCTGCCGGTCCTGTTGTTGCCCGGAGACGTGTTTGCCAACCGCATTCCGGACCCGGTTCTGCAACAGGTCGAGGATTTTGGCGACGGTACGGTTTCCGCCAACGACTGCCTGCGACCCGTGTCGCGCTATTTCGACCGTATCACGCGTCCAGAACAGATCATTCCGGCGCTCAGACGCACGATGCAGGTTCTGACCGATCCGGCCGATTGCGGACCGGTGACGCTGAGCCTCTGCCAGGATGTTCAGGCGGAGGCCTATGACTATCCCACCGGTCTTTTCGAGGAACGCATCTGGATGCCGCGCCGTATCGAACCGGATCGGCAGGAGTTGCAGTCGGCCAAGGCCGCTCTGGCCAGCGCCCAGCGCCCGCTCATCGTCGCCGGCGGCGGCGTTCTCTATTCCGAAGCCTGCGACACTCTGCAAGAGTTTGCCGAAACTCACGACATTCCGGTCGCCATGACCCAGGCCGGCAAGTCAGCACTCCCGGATGATCATCCACTGTCTGCCGGAGCCATCGGTGTCACCGGCACGTCGGCTGCCAACACCCTGGCCGCGGACGCCGATGTGGTCCTGGCGGTGGGCACCCGGCTCCAGGACTTCACGACGGGTTCCTGGGCGCTGTTCAAGGACCCGGACTTCCGCATCCTGGGCCTCAACGTTCAGCCCTTCGATGCCGGCAAACAGGACGCGCTTCCGCTGGTGTGTGATGCCCGCGCCGGCCTGGTGGCTCTCTCCAATTCACTTGGCGAGTGGCGGGCTCCCGGATCCAACATCTCGGACCTCAAGGCTGCCTGGAACGCGGATGTCGCGACGGTGACTGCCGCTGACAATGCGCCGCTGCCTTCTGATGCCCAAGTGATTGGTGCCGTTCAGCGCAGTCTGGACGACAATTCCGTGCTTGTCTGTGCCGCCGGTGGGCTCCCGGGCGAACTGCACAAGCTCTGGAACGCAGACGCGCCTGGTTCCTATCACCTCGAGTACGGTTTCTCCTGCATGGGCTATGAGATCGCCGGCGGTCTTGGCGTCAAAATGGCGCGCCCCAATGACGAAGTCGTGGTCATGGTAGGCGACGGGTCCTACCTGATGCTCAACTCCGAAATCGCCACTTCGCTGATGCTAGGGGCGAAACTGATCCTCGTCGTGCTCGACAATCGCGGGTTCGGCTGCATCAACCGGCTGCAGATGGGCACAGGCGGCGCCAACTTCAACAATCTGTTGAAGGATACGCAGCATGTGACTCTTCCCGATATCGATTTTCGCGCTCACGCCGAGAGCCTCGGAGCGATCGCAAAGAAGGTTGAGTCCATCGCAGACCTCGAAAGCGCGGTCAAGCGAGCGCGTGAGAACGATCGCACCACGGTGATCGTCATCGATACCGACCCGCTGATCTCCACTGACCAGGGCGGCCATTGGTGGGATGTTGCCGTCCCGGAAGTGAGCGAGCGTGCCCAGGTGCGCGATGCCCGCGCGGCCTATGAAACGGCCCGCAAGGATCAGATTTAGACTGACACTCAGGACGCACCCGATGATACGTTACGGCACTAACCCCATAGCCTGGACCAATGACGACGACCGCAGCATTGGCGCCCATATCAGCCTGGAGCAATGCCTGCGCGAAGCCTCTGATATCGGCTTCGATGGCATCGAGAAGGGTCACCGGATGCCCGATGATCCCGAAGCCCTGCGCCAAACGCTGGACCCTTTCGGTCTGACATTCGTATCGGGCTGGTATTCGCTCAACCTGCTCGACCGGGACGTCGAGGCGGAAAAGGCAGCGATTCAGCCGCAGCTCGACCTTCTCAAGGCGCATGGCAGCACCGTCTGCATCGCCTGCGAAACATCCAACGCCATCCACGGCCGCGATGATATTGCGCTGTCGCAAAAACCGGTTCTGTCGCCCGACGAGTGGCGGCACTTCACCGCAGCAGTCGAAGAGATCGCCCAGGTTTGCCGCGACCAGGGCATTGACCTCGTCTACCATCACCACATGGGCACGGTGGTGCAGAGCGAGGAGGAAATCGACCGCTTCATGGCCATGACCGGCCCGGCCACCAAGCTGCTGCTCGACACGGGCCACGCGCATTTCGGAGGAGGCGATCCCGAGGCGCTGGCCAAACGCCACGCCGACCGCATTCTGCATTTCCATGCCAAGAACGTGCGCGGCGACGTCATGCAACAGGTGTGGGACGAAGACCTGAGCTTCCTCGAGGGGGTCCGACGCGGCGTGTTCACGGTGCCTGGGGACGATGAGGGCGCCGTCGACTTTGCTCCGGTGCTCTCGGTCCTGGCCGCTAACGGCTATCAGGGATGGCTTGTCATCGAGGCCGAACAGGATTCAGCCGTGCGCGATCCATTGCACTATCAGCGCATGGGCCTTAAGGCTCTTCGCACCATGGCCGGTGCCGCCGGTTTGGGACAATAACGCATCTTTCTGAGGAACCGATCATGTCGAAACTGCTGGTGAAGCCCGAGGGCAAGCACGGCCGCATTACCCACATCACGCCGGACAGCGCCGGTTGGGATTATGTCGGTTTTGACATGCATCGACTACAGGCGGGCGAAACCGTCAGCAACAACACGGGCGACCGCGAGGTTTGCCTGGTTTATGTCACTGGCAAGGGCACTGCCCGGGCCGGGGATGAGGACTTCGGCAGTCTCGGCAAGCGCATGTCACCCTTCGAGGGCGTGCCGGCAGCCATCTACGTTCCAGCCCACACCGACTGGACGGTGACGGCGGAAACCGAAATGGAACTGGCGGTATGCTCGGCGCCGGACTCCGAAGGATCGCTGCCGCCACGGCTGATCCGGTCTGAAGATCTTAGCAAGGAAACCCGCGGCCACGGCACAAACACGCGCTACGTGACCAACATCCTTCCGGAGGATCAGCCGGCTCAGTCTCTTCTGGTCGTGGAAGTAATCACCCCGGGCGGACACACATCATCCTACCCGCCGCACAAGCACGATCAGGACAACCTGCCGCATGAATCGCTGCTTGAGGAAACCTACTATCATCGCCTCAACCCGCCACAGGGATTCGGCTTTCAGCGTGTCTATACGGACGACCGGTCACTGGACGAGTCGATGGCGGTCGAGGATGGCGACGTCACCCTGGTGCCGCGCGGCTACCATCCCTGCGCGGCATGTCACGGCTACGATCTCTACTACCTGAACGTCATGGCCGGTCCTAAGCGAACCTGGAAGTTCCACAACGCAACCGAACACGAATGGCTGTTCGAAGCGACGTAAGCGGAAACCGCTACTGCTTGGGCGGCACCACCGCGGTCGCCTCGATCTCGACCTTGGCCCGCGCCTCCATCAGCGACGTGACCTGGACCACTGCCATCGCGGGAAAGTGCCGGCCCATGACGCGACGGTAGGCCGCTCCCAGATCCCTCTGGCATGCCAGGTATTCGAGCCGGTCGGTGATGTACCAGGTCAGACGAACAATATGCTCCGGCCCGGCTTCCGCCTCCTTGAGGATGTCGACGATGTTGCGCAAGGTCTGTTCGCACTGCACGACGAAGTCGTCACTCTCGAATTCCTGGTTGGCATTCCAGCCGATCTGACCTCCGGTGACGACAAGCGTGCCCGCGGCCCGGATGCCGTTCGCGTAGCCCTTTGCCGGCTTCCAGCCGGGTGGTTGCAAAATATCCAAAATCACGCCTTTCCTGAGAGGTTCAGTTTTCAGCCTTCAGGCGAAAACGCTGGATCTTGCCCGTCTGCGTTTTCGGCAGGGCATCGATGAATTTGATCGACCGCGGGTATTTGTAGGGTGCAATGGTCGCCTTGACATGATCCTGCAACCGCTTGACGGTGTCCGCGTCTGCCGCCGCGCCCTCGACCAGCACGACATGTGCCTGGACGATTTGGCCGCGCTCGCTGTCAGCCGCTCCGATGACACCACATTCCGCAACATCCGAATGCGCCAGTAGCGCCGCCTCGACCTCGGGACCGGCAATGTTGTAGCCGGACGAGATGATCATGTCGTCGGACCGGGCCAGGAAGTGGAAAACGCCACCGTCGTCCTCCATGAAGGTGTCGCCGGTGAGGTTCCAGCCGTCACGCACATACCCCTTTTGCCGTTCATCGTTCAGATAGCGGCAACCCGTCGGACCGCGAACAGCCAGCTTTCCGGGTTCTCCATGCGGCACTTCATTCATGTCCTCGTCAACGATCCGGGCCTCGTAGCCGGTGACCGGTGTGCCGGTCGCGCCGGCTGCCGAATGGCCGAGGCGGTTGGAGATGAAGATGTGCAGCATCTCGGTCGCACCGATGCCATCGAGAAGCGGCTTGCCGGTTTTTGCCATCCAGGCGTCATAGACTGGCGGCGGCAGGGTTTCGCCCGCCGACACGGCCATGCGAAGCGACGACAGGTCGGCGCCCTCTTCCATCGCAGCCAGCATGGCGCGATAGGCGGTCGGCGCGGTGAAGCAGATCGTTGCCTTATAGGTCTGAATGATCTCGATCATATTGGGCGGCGTAGCGCTCTCAAGAAGCGTCGCAGCGGCACCGAAGCGAAGCGGGAAGATGGCCAGGCCACCCAGTCCGAACGTGAAGGCCAGCGGCGGTGAGCCGATGAAGATGTCCTCCGGTGTGACGCCCAGCACCTCCTTTGCATACCCGTCAGCGATGATCAGCAGGTCGCGGTGGAAATGCATGGTCGCTTTCGGTTCCCCGGTGGTACCGGAGGTGAATCCAAGCAGGGCCACATCGTCCCGACCGGTCTGAACGGCCTCGAACAGCACCGGCTTGTTCAGCGCAATGCGGTCCAGTTCGGCGTCGTGATTGGCGGTGCCGTCGAAACCAACGACCTTCTGCAGAAAACCGCTGTCCTTGGCGCAACTGACCAGCTCGTCCATCAGCCGCGTGTCGCAAAGCGCCAGCGTGATCTCGGCCTTGTCGACGATCTTGCCAAGTTCGGCCGCTCTCAGCATGGGCATGGTGTTGACCACGACCGCGCCTGCCTTGGACGCAGCCAGCCAGCAGGCGACCATGGCCGGATTATTGGCTGATCGGATCAGCACCCGGTTGCCGGGTTTGACGCCGTAATCTTCGATCAGCGCATGGGCAATGCGATTGGTCCAGTCGGCAAGTTCCTTGTAGGTTCGCCGACGGCCGTTGCCGATCAATGCCGTGTGGTCGCCAAACCCCTTTGCGACCATGGCATCGGTCAATTCCACACCGACGTTGAGATGATCGGGATAGTCGAAACCATCCAGACTGATATCCGGCCACTGCACGAATGGTGGCAGGTTGTCCCGGGCGAACGTGTCCGTGTGGGCGGTCGGACCGAGCGTAATCTGCGTCATGATGCACCTCCTGCCGAAGCGAGCGCCTGACGCGCAATGATGACCTTCTGCACGTCCGAAGCGCCTTCATAAATCCTGAGAGCGCGGATCTCCCGATAAAGGCTTTCGATAACATGACCCTTGCGCACACCGTCCCCGCCATGGATCTGTACCGCCTTGTCGATCACCGACTGCGCCCGATCCGTGGCGTAGAGCTTCGCCATCGCCGCCTCGCGGGTGATGCGAACAGCCCCGCTGTCCTTGGCCCAGGCGGCCCGGTAGATGAGCAATGCCGCGGCATCGATATCGAGGGCCATGTCGGCGATGTGACCCTGAACCATCTGCAGTTCGGCCAGCGGCGCACCAAAGAGTTCGCGCGACGCGGCCCGTTGCACCGTTTCATCCAGCGCCCGGCGGGCAAAACCGAGCGCGGCCGCACCGACGGTCGGCCGGAACGTGTCGAGCACCGTCATGGCCATGCGAAAGCCCGCCCCCGGCTGGCCGATCATGGCGTCGGCCGGAACACGGCAATCCTCGAAAGCCAGCCGTGCAAGCGGATGCGGCGCAACGGCCTCCAGGCGCTCTGCGATGGTCAGCCCCGGTGTATCGGCCGGAACGATGAAGGCACTGATGCCTTTTGCACCTGGTGCCTCGCCGGTGCGTGCGAACACCGTATAGACATCGGCAATGCCGCCATTGGAGATCCAGGTTTTTTCGCCATTGAGCACGTAGTCGCCACCGTCGGCGACGGCAGTCATGTCCATATTGGCGACATCGGATCCGGAGCGGGGCTCAGACAGCGCAAAAGCCGACAGCGCCTTGCCACGGCGTGTCTCGGGCAACCAGCGCGCCTGCTGTTCCGGCGAACCGAAGAAGGAGATTGTCCCGGTGCCGAGACCCTGCATGGCGAAGACGAAGTCTGCCAGACCGTCGTGCCGCGCCAGCGTTTCCCTCGTCAGGCAAAGCGAGCGGACGTCCAGCGGCCTGTCACGATCCCGGGGGTCGACAGCCGTGTGCAGCAGCCAGTCCGCCGACCCCAGTCTTTCGGCGATGTCGCGGCAGCAACTGTCGAGATCAGAGTGGTCGAGATCGGTGAGGTTCCGGCCGGCCCAGGCGTCCAGCGCATCCCGAAAGATGGCGTGCCGCTCCTCAAAGAATGGCCAGTCGAGAAAGCTACGGTCGGCCATGGTCAATTGCCCTCGAAAGCAGGCTTCTGCTTGGCAACGAAGGCATTGTAGGCGCGACGAAAGTCCTCCGTCTGCATGCAAATGGCCTGAGCCTGAGCCTCCGCCTCGATGGCTTCATCGATCGACATGGCCCATTCCTGCTTCAGCATGGTCTTGGTCATCATGTGGCCGAAATTCGGCCCGGCGGCGAGCTTTGTCGCCAATGCAATGGCTTCCGATTCCAGTTCCGCGGCGTCCACAAGGCGATTGTGGAAGCCCCACCGCTCACCCTCTTCGGCGGACATGGAGCGACCGGTGTACAGCAGTTCCGAAGCCCTGCCCTGGCCAATAATGCGCGGGAGAATGGCGCAGGCGCCCATGTCACAGCCGGCAAGCCCGACCCGGGTGAAGAGGAAAGCCGTCTTCGCCTCCGGTGTCGCATAGCGGATATCGGACGCCATGGCGATGATGGCGCCGGCGCCCACGCAGACGCCATCGATCGCGGCAATGATTGGTCTGCCGCATCCCACCATCGCCTTGACCAGATCGCCGGTCATGCGGGTGAATTCCAGCAATCCCTTCATGTCCCGGTCGAGCAGTGGACCGATAATGTCATGCACATCGCCGCCGGAACAGAAGTTGCCGCCGTTGGAGGCAAAAACGACGGCATCGACATCATCCGCATACGTCATGGCGCGAAAACAATCGCGCAGCTCGGCATAGCTGTCGAAGGTCAGCGGGTTCTTGCGCTCCGGCCTCGTCAGCCGAATGACGGCCACGCGCCCTTCCATGCGCCACTCGAAATGTTCCGGTGAAAGTCCGGCCATGGAACTCATTGGGATGCGCCTCCTGAAATCGTTACGCTGTCGAGCAATTGGAACAACTCATCTGTTTCGTCGTCGCTGAGGGAGCTCAGCATCGAACTGACCCAGCCCTCATGCGTGCTTGCCATCTCGGCAAAAAACGCGCGCCCCCTCTCAGTCAGACGAACAAGCATGGCGCGGCGATCACCGCTGACGGGAACACGGATCACCAGCCCGTCCGATACCAACCGCTCGACGATGCCGGTGACGTTTCCGTTCGAGACCATCAGTGCCGTTGACAGCTCGCTCATCTTCAGGCCCTTCTCCTCTCGGTAAAGGGCGGCAAGCACGTCGAAACGCGGCAGCGTGGTGGCGAATTCAACCCTCAGCCGTTCGCGGATCTCGGTCTCCATCAAACGCTGGATCTTCAGAAGTCTCAACCAGACCCTAAGCCGTTGCTTGTCGCGATCGATGACATCGGCTGCATCCGGGGTTGCGTCACTCATACTTCCCCTCCCGTGATCGACAGCGCCTGCCCGGTGATCGATCCGGAATGCGGTCCGCACAGCCAGAGGATGGTTTGAGCCACTTCCTCCGGCTCGATAAAGCGGCCCATCGGGTTTTGCCGCAACAGCGGCTTCATCGCCTCCGCGCGGCTGCGGCCCGTCTTTTCCACGATGTTGTCGATCGACCGATCAAGCATCGGTGTCTGGGTGTATCCCGGGCAGACAGCATTTACGGTAATACCGGTCCTGGCGACCTCCAGAGCAGCAGCCTTGGTCAGGCCCACAACGCCGTGCTTTGCGGCGCAATAGGCCGTGACATAGGGATATCCCCTGAGGCCGGCCACCGAGGCAACCGAAACAATGCGGCCCCAGCCCTTGTCCATCATTCCGGCCAACCCGGCCTGCATCGTCAGAAACACGCCCGTCAGGTTGACGCCGATCATCGCATTCCAATCGTCCAGCGTCATTTTGGAGATCGGCTGGCTTTCGGCAGCTCCGGCATTGGGGATGATTATGTCTGCCCCGCCATGGTCCGCCTGCAAACCCGTAAACAGTCTGTTGACCGCCTCCGGATCGGTGACATCACAGACGGCCGCGCTCAGGCGGTCCGACTGCCCGGCCACCTCCTGAAGCGCCTCCATTCGCCGCCCCGTGATGGTAACGGAGGCCCCGGCCTCGGCCAGCGCCAATGCGATCGTCGCGCCGACGCCGCTGCCGCCGCCAGTGACCAATGCATGTTTGCCTGCAAGTTGCTCCATGGCCTACCTCGTTCGTCTGCCACAGGCTGCCATCAAAGGGCACTTATTTCAAGCTTAAAATGTTTAGGTTGCAAGTGTCCACAGACCACGTGGACACCATCAGTGTCCCAACGCGTATCCGGCTTAAAGGCGAATCCGATCTGAAGTCGGATCGTAGAGCGGCTTGAGGCTGGCAGTCGCAGCGAAACGTTCGCCTGCCACTTCGATCTCGTAATTCGAAGCCAGCATGTCAGCCGCTTTTTCTCCATCGCGCACCGGTACGTATCCAAGACCAACCGCCGCACCAAGGGAATGACCGTAGTTGCCGGAGCTGAGATACCCGCAGACTTCGCCATCGCGCAGAATCGGCTCACCGTGGTAGAGAAGCGGATCGGGGTCCTTCAGCAGGAATTGCAGCAATCGCTGATTCAGGCCCTTTTCCTTGCGCTCGATGACGGCCTCGCGACCGATAAAGGGTCCGAAGCGGCCTTCCGGCTTACCAACCTTGACGGCAAAGCCAAGCCCGGCCTCCAGCACATGGTCCTCATCGGTGATGTCGTGCCCGAAGTGACGAAACGCCTTTTCCATTCGACAGCTGTCGAGAACCTGCATGCCACAAAGGCGCAACTCCTCGCCTTCGCCTGCTTCCATGACGCAGTCGAACACGTGGCGGGCCATGTCGGAAGGAACGTAGAGTTCCCAACCCAACTCACCGACATAGGTGATGCGATGGGCCCGCACCCATGCCATGCCGAGATCGATTGCCTGAGCCGTCCCGAACGGGAAAGCCTCGTTGGAGAGATCGGCGGGCGTGATTTTTTGCAGGATGGATCGGGCATTCGGGCCCATGAGACCCAGGACGCCCTCGCCGCTGGTGACATCCAGTGCGATGCAGTGGGCATCCGCGGGAATGTGCTTCTTAAGCCAGGTGAAGTCACGGGTGACGGTCGCCGCACCGGTGATGACAAGAAAACTGTTTGCCGCCAGTCTCGTCACCGTAACATCGGCTTCGACGCCGCCGCGCTCGTTGAGCCATTGTGTGTAGACGATGCGGCCCGGTTCTACATCGATATCGTTGGCACAGATTCGCTGCAGTACATCCGCCGCATCCTCGCCCTCCACCCGAAACTTGCCGAACGCGGACAGATCGAACAAACCGGCCTGGTTGCGCACAGCCAGATGCTCTTCGGCCGCGTAGCCAAACCAGTTCTGCCGCTTCCAGGAATACTCCCATTGGGGCGTTTCGCCCTCGGCCAGAGCCATCGCGGGCACGAACCAGTGAGGCCGCTCCCAACCGGCTGTTTCGCCGAAACAGGCGCCCCGTTCAGCCATCTTCTCATGAAACGGCGTATGCCTGACATGGCGTGAAGTTTCGTACTGCCGATACGGGAAATGATCGGCGTAAAGAAGGCCGAGCGTTTCGCTGACCCGCTGTTTCAGATAGGTGCGGTTTCCCTGAAACGGCTCCATGCGTCGGATGTCGACGTCCCAGAGATCGAATGGCGGCTCGCCGCCTACGATCCATTCGGCCAAAGCCTTTCCGGCGCCACCGGCCGACTGAATTCCGACCGAGTTGAACCCGGCTGCCACGAAGAAGTTCTCCACCTCCGGTGCCGGTCCCAACAGATACCGATCGTCGGGCGTGAAACTTTCCGGTCCGTTGAAGAAAGTGTGGATCCCTGCACTCTCCAACAGCGGCAACCGTTCAACCGCTTTCTCCAGTACCGGCTGGAAATGGTCGAAATCTTCAGGCAGTTCGTCGAAACAGAAGTCCTCCGGAATGCCGTCCATGCCCCAGGGTTTGGACACCGGTTCGAAGGCGCCAAGCAGGATCTTTCCGGCATCTTCCTTGTAGTAGGCGCACTCGTCCGGCACGCGCAGCACCGGCAGGTTGCCGGGCAATTCCGGAACAGCCTCCGTCAGGATATAGAAGTGTTCACACGCATGCAGTGGCACACTGACACCGGCCATTTGACCGACCTCGTGCGCCCACATGCCGGCACAGTTGACAACGATTTCGGCGGTGATGTCGCCTTTGTCGGTGCGCGCACCGGTCACCCTCCCATGGCTGACGTGGATCTCTTCGACCTTGGTATGCTCGAAGACCTTTACGCCCTTTTGCTTGGCACCTCGGGCAAGCGCCATGGCGATGTTGGCGGGATCGGCTTGACCGTCCAGCGGGATATGCAATCCGCCCACGACCCCGTCGGCATTCAGGTAGGGATACATGTCCAGACATTCCGAGGCGGACACGACATTGACGTCCACACCATGGGTTTTGGCCATGGACGCGTTGCGCAGAAACTCCTCCATGCGAGCGTCGCTCAGTGCAACGGACAGTGAACCGTTGCGTTTGAACCCCGTGGCGATTCCGGTTTCAGCTTCCAGACCGCCATAGAGCTCCTGGCTGTATTTTGCCAATCGAGTCATGTTCATGGTGGCGCGCAGTTGGGCGATCAGCCCGGCGGCATGCCAGGTCGTACCGCATGTCAGCTGCTTTCGCTCTGCCAGGACGACATCCGTCCAGCCCAGTTGAGCCAAGTGGTAGGCCACAGAGCAACCAACCACGCCCCCGCCAATCACCAATACCTGCGCATGGGATGGAAATTCAGCCATCACCTTCTCCCTCGTGAAATTTTGGCCGATTTTTTCACGAAACGAAGCGATCGTCCAGAGCGAAAGCGCGAAAACCGCACCCAAGGCGGCAATCAAATCAATTTGCCGGGAAACCCGCTGTCAGGAAACGGGTGCAGTCGATGCCACCAGCTTGGCGAGCGCCATGGACGCAAGCCGTGCTTCGGGAGGGTCTGCGCGGCTGGTCAGCACAATCGGGATACGCCCGCCCAGCACGACGCCCGCTGCACAAGCCGACAGGAAATAGACCATCATCTTGAACAGCGCATTGCCGGTCTCGATGTTGGGAACAAGCAGAATATCGGCCTGCCCGGCAACCGGGTGGTCAATCCCCTTGAGCTGCGCGGCGGCATCAGACACCGCATTGTCGAAGGCAAGTGGACCGAAAACCTCAGCGCCATCCACCGCATCGCGTGCCCATTCAGTCAATTCGGCCGCATCCAGGCTGGACGGCATTTGCGGCAGCGCCGACTCCGTTGCCGAGAGAATTGCCACTTTCGGAACTTCAATGCCGATGGCGTGCGCCAGAGAAACCGCATTGAGAATGGCTGCCCTCTTGGTTGCCTGGTCCGGCGCAATGTTCACGGCACCGTCAGTGATGATCAAAGCCTGATCGTTGTCCGGTACAGTCATGTGAAAGCAATGGGTCATACGTTGGCCAGAAACCCGAAGACCGGTGCTGGAACTCAGCAAAGCCGCCATGAAGACATCGGTGTGAACGTGACCCTTGACGACCATCCCGATGGTGCCGGCCTTGACCCGCTCGGCGGCAGCAAATGCGATATCCTTGTCGCCGCTCGCGTCGATGATTTCAAAACGCTGTGGCGACAGCCCCTGTTGCTCCGCCAATTCGCGAACTTGCGAATCCGGACCGACCAGCACCGGGTCAATGATACCGTCTTCGACGGCCGACTTGACGCTGTGCATGACAACCGACTGGTGCGCACCGACCACGACGGCAGGAACAGGTTCACCACCGCCGGCACGATGCATCAGTCCCACCGGTAATTGCACGTCCCTGTCGCTGATCATGCCAAGTAATTCCGCCTTTGAATCCCGGCTGGGAACGACCCACGCCACAGGATGAACTGGCCGCCTGAGGGGTACCAGCTGTAACAATTCTTGGTTCCAGGACTTGATCTTGAAGCGGGATTTGGCCTCATAGTAGGGCCAGTTGAATCGGAATATCGAGCCAAACCAACACGGAAACGGACGACCGGACCCATGCGCAACTCGCTTTTCCATGTCGAACGAATGGAAATGACAACGCTGCAGACGCAGATACGGGAAATGCTTGTTTCCGCCATGTTGTCGGGTCAATTGCCGGTCGGGGCACCAATTCCCTCGACCCGCGCCATGGCCAAGCGGCTGAAAGTCTCGCGCAACACCGTCATGCTGGCTTATCAGGCATTGGCTTCCGATGGCTATCTGGTTGCCCGCGAGCGATCGGGCTTCTACGTCTCGCCCGAGATCCACGATGGAACCATATCCGGCGTCAATTCAACTCCGGCTCCCGAACCCGATCGGCCGGAAATGGACTGGGATAGCCGGTTTCGCGTCCAGCCAAGCGGCCAATCGAATATCGTCAAGCCGTCGAACTGGACGGACTACCCCTACCCCTTCGTTTACGGTCAGGCCGATGCAGCGCTGTTCCCGATTGCTGCCTGGCGGGACTGCATGCGCCAGTCCATGGGCCGCAAATGGCTGGACGCTTGGACCAGTGACCATTTTGCCGAAGACGATCGCATGCTGATCGAGCAGATCCGCCAGCGCATTCTCACGCGCCGCGGCATCATGGCCAACCCGGACGAAATTCTGGTGACATTGGGCGCGCAGAACGCTCTGTACCTTCTATCGAGCCTTCTGGTGAAAAGGCAGACGTCCGTCGCCCTGGAGGATCCGGGCTATCCGGACATTCGAAACATCTTTCTGCTGAGAACCGAGCACATCCGACAGGTTCCCGTGGATTCGGAAGGCATTGTCGTCGACAGCCTGCCAGGTGGCACTGAACTGGTCTTCGTGACACCCAGCCACCAGTACCCGACAAATGTGACGATGAGCCTAGAACGCCGGAAGGCACTTCTCGAATGGGCTGCAAACCACAACGGCCTGATTATTGAGGACGACTACGAGTTCGAGACCAACTACGAGGGCGAACCGACTCCGGCGCTCAAGTCGCTCGACCACGGACAGCGGGTTCTCTACGTGGGCAGCCTGTCGAAGTCCCTGATGCCGGGGCTGCGAATGGGCTATCTCGTTGCACCGGCACCATTGATCCGGGAAGCGCGCGCCCTACGGCGCTTGATGCTGCGGCATCCTCCGGGGAACAATCAGGGCGTGGTAGCTTTGTTTCTGGCGCTTGGGCATCACGACACGCTCATTGGCCGGTTACACCGCAGCTACCGCAGTCGCTGCACAGCCATGGGCAAAGCGCTTGAGCACCACTTCCCCGGCTGGGCCGAGTCCCCGGGCTTTGGCGGAACGTCGTACTGGGTCAAGGGACCACCGTGGCTCGACTGCAACCTTCTCGCCAACAAGGCACTTGAGGAAGGCGTCATCATCGAACCGGGTGATATCCATTTTTCCGACCCGGAGAACCATCGCAATTATTTCCGCCTTGGGTTTTCATCGATTGCCGAGGAGCGGATTGAGCCCGGCATCGAACGGCTGGCGCAAATCGTCGAGACCATGCAATCAGCCTGACTGGTCCAGAAACCGGTCTCATGGTCTCCTGGTTCAGCCGTTTGGCGTGATCTGGCTCTACGTAATGGTGCCAGTTTCACCCTATCAAAAATCCGAAACCCGCCTGGCCGTGACAGTGACGGCCCCATTGCGAGAAAAGGAACTGCTCCGATGAAAATGACGACGGAAGAAGCGTTTGTGAAGGTCCTGCAAATGCACGGGATCGAGCACTCTTTCGGAATTATCGGTTCGGCAATGATGCCGATTTCCGACCTGTTTCCAAAAGCCGGCATCACCTTCTGGGACTGTGCCCACGAGACCAATGCGGGCATCATTTGCGATGGCTACACCCGTGCCAGCGGCAAAATGGCCATGGCGATCGCCCAGAATGGTCCAGGCATCACCAACTTCGTCACGCCGATCAAGACGGCCTATTGGAACCATACACCTATGCTCCTGGTGACGCCGCAGGCCGCCAACAAGACCATTGGTCAGGGTGGCTTTCAGGAAGTCGAACAGATGGCGCTCTTCCGGGACATGGTCTGCTATCAGGAAGAAGTTCGCGATCCGTCACGCATGGCGGAAGTTCTGAACCGGGTGATCGAGAAAGCCATCCGGGGATCCGCTCCGGCGCAGATTAACGTGCCGCGCGATTTCTGGACCCAGGTCGTCGACATTGAACTGCCACAGATCGTCCGGCTGGAACGCCCCGCAGGTGGAGCGGACGCCATTGCGCGCGCGGCAGAGCTGCTGTCAAATGCCAGCTTTCCGGTCATTCTGTCCGGTGCCGGCGTTGTCATCGGCGATGCCATCCCGGAATGCCAGGCCCTGGCTGAACGGCTGGATGCACCCGTCGCCAGTGGATATCAACACAATGACAGTTTTCCCGGCTCCCATCCGCTGGCTTGCGGACCGCTTGGTTACAACGGCTCAAAAGCGGCCATGGAACTGATCGCCAAAGCGGACGTCGTGCTGGCGCTCGGAACCCGCCTCAATCCGTTTTCCACGCTGCCAGGATACGGGATCGACTATTGGCCGAAGGATGCTTCCATCATCCAGGTGGACATCAATTCCGACCGCATCGGACTGACCAAGAAGGTCACGGTCGGGATTTGCGGCGACGCCAAACATGTCGCCAGTCAGATCCTGGAAAAACTGTCGCCCTCCGCTGGGGATGCCGGTCGCGAAGATCGCAAGGCAACAATCCATCAGACGAAGTCGGCCTGGTTGCAGACCCTGAGCTCGATGGATCACGAAGACGACGATCCAGGAACGCAGTGGAATGAAGATGCACGCTCGCGGCAGCCCGACCGCATGTCGCCGCGACAGGCCTGGCGGGCTATCCAGGCGGCTCTGCCGAAGGAAGCCATCATTTCCAGCGACATCGGCAACAACTGTGCCATCGGCAACGCCTATCCAACGTTCGAAAACGGACGCAAATACCTGGCGCCTGGTCTGTTCGGCCCCTGTGGCTACGGCTTTCCGGCCATTCTCGGCGCCAAAATCGGCTGCCCCGATACACCGGTAGTCGGATTCGCGGGCGACGGCGCTTTCGGTATTTCGATGAACGAAATGACCTCCTGCGGCCGCGAGGAATGGCCGGCAATCACCATGGTGGTCTTCCGCAATTATCAGTGGGGCGCGGAGAAGCGAAACACGACCCTGTGGTTCGACAACAATTTCGTCGGCACGGAGCTCGACCCGCAGTTGAGCTACGCCAAGGTTGCCGAAGGGTGCGGCCTGAAGGGCGTCACCGTCACCAACCAACAGGACCTGACATCGGCACTGGAAACCGCATGCCAGGAGCAGAAAAACGGTGTCACGACCTTCATCGAAGTAATCCTGAACCAGGAACTGGGTGAACCGTTCCGGCGTGACGCCATGAAAAAGCCTGTCGCTGTCGCTGGCATCGATCCGGCCGACATGCGGCCGCAGCCGGGCGCCTGAGAAAGAAAACGCCGGCAGGCCCACGCCTGCCGGTTGCCCTCAAAACCGGATCGGTGCGTAAAGACTGGTGACAAAAAGGGCTGCCAGGAGCACCGCGAAAGACAGCCCGATCCAGAAGGCAGCCATTGCAGGCGGCAACTCGCCCATCTGCATGCCGCCGCCACCCTCCATGTAATGGTGCATGTCACCGTGACCGTGTGCTTCATCCATTCCGTCCTTCATCACCATGGACGGTTCGGTTGAACGGTGGCCGAGCGCCTCAGCCGGGCCATCGGCGCCAGGCAGGGTCATGCAACCATGCTTGAGATGGTTTGCAACCAGCCAGTAGTTGATTGGATAGGCGACAAACCCGCCGACCAGGCTGGCAAGGCTCATTCGGAACCAGAATGATACATGCGTCGGGTCATCCGACCCCTGCCAGGCATGGGCAAGCAAAACCATGGTCGGAATCATGCCCGCCATGACGAAGTTCATCGAAACTGTCTCGGCAAAGAACGTCTTGCGAACAGCAAGAAGATAGTTGCCCTGATACATGCCGAGCATCATCAGTGCCTGGAAGATGAACAGGCCGCAGATGAAACCGGCGAGATATTCAACGGTGATGTCCCAGCCATTGGCGAGACCCAGCGACGAAACGGCAATTGCCGCCAGAAGAATGCCCGTGGCGTCTCCGGCCAGACAGTGCATCTCACTGTTGACCGCCTGTTTCCAGGTGGCCTGGGTGAAGCGGTCGTGGCCGCCCGGAAACGGCCGACGGCAAGTGACCAGGTAGAAAAACAGCCCGAACACGCCTGTGTAGGCCGTGACCAGGATCCAGGCTATCCGCTGAACCCAGCTTGTGACGCCATTGGTCAGTGAATCCCAAAGGACGAACAGAAGGCTCAGCCCGGTCAGCACGAACCAGACAAGCATGGCACCATTCAGCATAGCATGCCCCCTTGAAGCCGTCGCAACGGGCGAAGCATGCGCGCATCACCGGGGAATGGCAACCTGAGGCGTTGCCGCGCCGTCTAGGCTTCGAGACAGATCTTGTGACGTGAACGAATCACCGCGTCGATTTCCGACGACAGGTGGGTCGGAAAAACCGACGATAGTATCCGGTTCTTTTCGGCAATCGCCGTTTCGACGATGTCGGGCCGCCCCTTTTCAACCCATTCCTTCGGGCTCGTGCGGTCGCCGATACGCGGGTAGATGTATTCCGTCTGCATCAGGGCAAGCGTCTGCTCGTGCCCGAGATAATGACCCGGACCGTTCGTGCACACATCGGCAATCGATGCCAGGGACAGCGTGTCGTCGGTAACTTCCACACCGCGGACGCAACGAAGGCACTGACCAAGCATGTCATTGTCGATAATCAGGCTCTCGAAAGAGAAGCCCAGCAGCGATGCGTGCATGCCAGCCGATTCGTACACCATATTCAGCCCGGACAGCCCGGCCATGACATTGGTGATTCCCTTCTCATAACCGGATTGAACATCCGGCATTTTGGAATCGGCGATACCGGCGGCAGCACCGCCCGGAAGATCGTAGAAATGGGACATCTGGGCACAAGCCGCGGAAAGCAACGCCTGCTCACCCGACCCGCCTGACATCGCACCCGTCCGCAGGTCCGAGACAAACGGCCAAGTGCCAAAAATCGCGGGATGCCCCTTTGAAATGGCATTGACGTAGACCAGGCCCGCCAGCACTTCGGCGACCGCCTGAACCACTGCTCCAGCGATCGCCGCGGGCGCTGTAGCTCCTGCTTGCCCGGCCGAAAGCAGCAATACGGGCATGCCGCCGCGCACGCATTTTTCCAGCACGTGACAGGCATCTTCCGCAAACTTCAGTGGCGGGACCACGAAACAGTTGGAATTCGACACGAAGGGCCGCTTCCGAAAGGCTTCTTCCCCGCCGGCCGCCGTGTAGAGAAGGTCAAGGCACGCATCGACATTTTCGCCAACCGTGAAACTCGTACCGATGTGCTTGGTGGTGCCTTTGATGGCCGCATAGAGCGTGTTGATATCGAGGTCCAGCGGATCCTCCATATCGCGAGCGACCAGTGGACGTTGAAAAAAATGCACGTTGTCCAGCGTCTGCACAATGCGCGCAGCGTCGTACAGGTCGGCCAACACCGAATCGCGGTACTCACGTTTTTCCACATCGACAATGTGAACAGCCGCGCCGGCGGTTCCGAAATGCACCTTGTTGCCGGAGAGTTGCATGTCATGGGCGGGATCCTGGCCGTACAGGGTCAGGTTACGCGCCGCGTGTTTCACCATGTCCATCACAAGGCCCCGCGGAAACCGCAGACGACCGTCCTCGCCGTATTCAGCACCCGCTGCGACGCAGACCTCGATACAGCTGTCGATGGGCTGCCCCATGCCCACCTCTTCCAGCACGGTCAGGGCTGCCTCATGGATCCTGTCCATGTCGTTTCTGGAAAGTGGCCGGTAGTTGTCAGATGACATGCCCGGCTTGACGGGACTTTGCGCTCCGCTCGGCGACGCTGCGCGCATGGCACGTCTGGCTTCCCGTCCACCGGACCTGCGTTTGCCGGGTTCAGTGCCCGGCACATTCACTTCGTCCACCAGCCTCGACATCCGCGCGCTCCTCCACCCGAACTCCCTGAAAACCGACGGTATCCGTTGGAATTTCAGATCGATAGAACCAGATTTCAGACGATCTGTGCCGCCACAATGGGGCCAGTTTCGTGAAATTACACAAATAATTTTCACGAAACGCATGAAAGCGCAAGGAAAATCCACATCGTCGTAAACTGGCCCCACTGAGGCTGCAGGCTTGGCACTACCGATGGACAGCACAAAAATTGCCTAATGGCAGAAGGAGCGAGGCGCAGTTCTGGCCGGTCGGTGTTTAAGATCAGATGGCCTTATGGCTCAGCCACCGCAAGTTGCGCTCCAAGCTCCGAATGAAGAAACAGCTGGCCAACCCGGCGAAACTCCAGGACGACGTACCAACCAAGGGGAATATTCCATGTCCTTCAAATCAAAACTGACCGTGCTTGCCGCGGCTGCGGCAATGTCCGTGGCGGGCGGGATCCAGGCCGCAAACGCACTCGATGAGATAACCGTTGCCTACTTCCTTGAGTGGCCGACGGCCAACCAGGTCGCTCAGATGGAGCAGACCTATGACAAAGAACTGGGCGTCAAGGTCAACTGGCGCGCCTTCGGCAACGGCAACGAAATGACCCAGGCCATGGTCTCCGGCGACGTCCAGATCGCTTACAGCCAGGGCTTCGTTCCCTTCGTCGTTGGCGTCAGCACTGGCGCACCGCTTCGCCTCGTCGGCGTCGCTGTCACCTATGCAGAGAATGATCTCTGCATCGTGCATAAGGACGCCGGCATCACCAAGGAAAATGCCAAGGATCTCGAAGGCAAGAAAGTCGCCTCTCCGATCGGCAACGTCACCCACTACAAGCTGCTTCGCACGCTTGATCACCTCGGCGTCGATCCCAACAAGATCAATCTGGTCCAGATGAACCCGCCAGACGGTGCAGTTGCAATGGCGCGTGGCGACGTGGCCATGGCCTGCGGCTTTGGTGGCGCTCTCAATCGTATGCGCCAGTTCGGCGAGCCGCTGATGACCGGCGCTGAGCAGGAAGCAATCGGCATCAACACCTTCGACATCGTCTCGGTCACGGAAGACTTCGCCAAAGAGCATCCGGATCTGGTGAAGAAGTTCATGGAAGTAACCGAAAAGGCCAACGCAGCCTACAAGGCAAATCCGGACGCTGCCTACGGGATCATCGGTCAAGCGGCTGGCATGGACACGCAGGCGACCAAAGATTACATGGCCAACTTTGGCTTCCCCTCCGCCGAGGACCAGCTTGGTGCAAACTGGCTGGGCGGCGGCGTCCAGGAAATGACAAAGGGTGTCGCCGATGTCATGGTTGGAGCTGGCGGTATGGACAAGGCGCTGGACGATTACTCCGCCTTTGTCGACTCAAGCTATCTGAAGTAAAGCCGGTATGGGGCGGCGGCCGGTCTACATCGGCTGCCGCCCTTGCCTCATCTGCCTGAAAACAGGAGTGAGCCATGACCGGCATCGCCATCGATCGCATATCCATGGTCTTCACGCTGCCTGGTGGCGGCGAAGTCCACGCCCTCAACAATGTCAGCCTCGACATCAAGGAGGGCGAACTTGTTTCCGTGCTCGGACCTTCCGGCTGCGGCAAGACCACTCTCTTGAACATCATTGCCGGTTTCCTGGCGCCCACATCCGGGGAAGTTCGGCTGAACAACCACACCGTCACGGGCCCCGGCTCGGAGCGCGGCATGGTTTTCCAACAGGGCGCCCTGTTCGAATGGCTGACGGTCGCTCAAAATGTCGCCTTCGGGCCTAATATGGCTGGCAAACCGCAGGCCGAAACGCAGGAGACCGTTCAGCACCTTCTCAACACCGTCGGCCTCAAGGACTTCGGTGAAAAACCCGTCTATCAACTTTCCGGCGGCATGCAGCAACGTGTTGCGCTCGCCCGTTGCCTGGCCAACGATCCGGATGTCATCCTCATGGACGAACCGCTGGGAGCGCTCGACGCGCTCACGCGCGAAAAAATGCAGGGCCTCGTGCTCAAGCTTTGGAAAGAGACCGGCAAGACCATCATCCTGATCACCCACTCAGTCGAAGAGGCGCTTTTCCTTGGTGAGAAGCTGATCGTCATGGCGCCGAGGCCGGGCCGCATCGAGAAAGTCTACGACCTTCCCTTCGCTGACGAAGGCATGACCCGCAGCCCGCGCGATATCAAAGCCGGTGCCGATTTCGTCGAAAAGCGCGAGGAAATCCTCTCCATGATCTGGGAAATGGAAGAAGAAATCATGGGCCAAGCGGACGCGGCCGAGTAGGAGAGGACCATGACAGACACAACACAAACACCAAAGAAGCAGCCGTCCGAAGCCGCGATTTGGCTGGGCCTCGCCGACAACACCTTTACGCGACAGAAAACCGTCAAGTTTGGTGACGCAAGTGCGGTCAATTCCGGACGGTTCTACAGCATCCTGATCGTCTGCGGGCTGATCGCTCTGTGGGTTCTTTCCTCAAGGCTTGGCCTCGTTGAGCCGTTCTACTGGCCGACGGTGGGCGGCACCATCGAACGCATCGGATTGCTGGTAAGCGAAGGCTTCCGAAACGTCTCCCTGTGGGAACATATCGGCATTAGCGTCTTTCGCGTGATCTCCGGTGTGTTGCTCGGCGCCGCCGTCGGCATTCCGCTGGGCTTCGCGATGGGTCTCTCGTCAACGGCCCGCGGCCTGTTCGACCCGATTGTCGAGTTCATGCGGCCTATTCCGCCGCTGGCACTGATCCCACTGATCATCCTGTGGTTCGGCATCGATGAAACCGCAAAGATCTTCCTGCTGTTCCTGGCGTCGCTTTTCATCATGACGATCGCCGCCCGCTCCGGCGTCTCCAGCGTTCGCATCTCCAAGGTGCACGCCGCCTATTCGCTTGGCGCATCAAAGCCACAGATCCTGCGGCACGTGATCCTGCCCAACGCGCTGCCGGAAATCTTCACCGGCCTGCGCACATCGATGGGCGTTTGCTGGGGCACGGTCGTCGCCGCCGAACTGGTCGCTGCCGACAAGGGCATCGGCTCCATGATCATGATCGCCAAGAACTTCCTGCAAACGGACACGGTGGTGATCGGCATCATCATCATCGGCATCATTGGCTACGCGATCGAGATCTTCATGCGTTACCTCGAGCGCTGGCTGATCCCGTGGAAGGGCAAGGGCTGATAGCTTCAAGCCTATCAGGTGTCACCCAAAACCCCGCCAGGCCTCTGGCGGGGTTTCTTCTGTGTTAGTCTGGGATCGGCACTGATCGCGATTCTTGCAGGCCCCGCTCATGACCGAGCCCGTTATCGACAATCGGCGACGCCGCAATGCCTTTTTGGCCATGCTAGTCATGGTGCCGCTGGGCGGCGCTGCAACGGATATCTACATCCCCTCGCTACCGGCCATGGAGAGCTATTTTCATGCCGACCGGTTCGCCGTACAGGCAACACTGTTGGTCTTCATGGCCGGTTATGGGGTGGGCCAGATCGTCGCCGGACCGTTGACGGATTCACTCGGTCGCCGGATGCCGATCCTCTTGAGCACGATCCTGTTCGTGTTCGCCTCGGTCGCGATTGCGCTGGCACCACCGCTATGGATGGTGATCGCCCTGCGAGCAGCGCAAGGAATCTTCGTCGCCTGTTCGGCCGTTGGCGCCCGCGCCATTGTCGCTGACTGCTATCAGGGCGCAGACCGCATCAAGGCCGCCAACTGGATGACAATCGCCTGGGCCACCGGCCCGATCCTGTCCCCTGCCCTTGGTGGCTATCTGCAGGTCTGGTTCGGCTGGACGGCCTCGTTCTGGTTCCTCGCCGGATGGGGAATCATCGTCGTGTTTGTCGCCCTGCTTCTGTTGCCGGAAACCCGAGTGCAGGAGCTGCGGCAGCCGTTCGGCGAAGCCTTCGGCGTCTATCGCACCATGGCAATCGACCCGGTCTATCTGCCCACTGCCCTCGGCATGGCTTGCCTGATATCCGTCATGTATGGATTTGAGGTTCTGGCGCCATTCTATATCCAGACCGATCTCAAACACAGCCCGATTTTCTACGGCCACCTGCAGCTGCTGCTCGGTTGCCTTTGGCTCGCCGGCAACTTCTTCAACAGGCTCGTCAGCCCGCATATCAAGGTGATCAGGATCATCACGGCCGCGGCCGGGATTTCCCTGCTGGTCAGCGTGCTCATGCTCGTGCTCGACCTGTCGGGCGTCTTCAGCGTCGTCGCGCTGGTTGTTCCGGCAGGCATCGTCTACTTCCTGATGGCGATGATCTGGCCCAACGGCTATTCCAAATGCCTGGCCCGTTTCGAGCATGCCGGCGGCAGCGCCAATGCGCTGGTCAGCGGCCTGTTCATCATCGTCAGCGCCGGCTTCACCGCTGTCGCATCGCTGCTTCAGGCACCAAGCGCCTGGCCCATGTGGGTGCTTTATATCTTCGTTTCCCTCGCCACGCTGGTTTTCTTCTACGGCTTCCTGCGTGGCGAGTTCGACTACAAGGTCAAATAGCTCCGGTCACGCCCTCAAGCGTTCATTTTCGGGATCGTAGAGGATTTCCGGAACAACGGTTGCCTTGCGCTTTTCGCCGAAGATGTCGATCAGCAGTTCGCGCCCTTCCTCCGACAGTTCGGTGTCGACATAGCCGAGTGCAATCGACTTGCCCGTCCGGTGACCAAAGCCGCCTGACGTCACCAGTCCGACCGCCTTGTCACCAACGAAGATCGGACTGCCGTAGTGCGCTTCCGTACCGTCGCCAGGCTCTAGCACCATCGCGGTGAAGCGCTGTTTGACCCCATCCTGGGTCTGCTTCAGCAGTGCGTCACGACCAATGAAGGACGGCTTGTTCAGCCGCACGAAGCGGTCCATGCCCGAGGTCAGCGGCGTATACTCGGACGAAAGGTCCTGTTTCCAGCCTCGATACCCCTTTTCGAGGCGCATCGAATCCATCGCGTACATACCGAAATGACCAAGACCATGCTCTTCGCCGGCTTCCATCAGCCGGTCATAAACAACCGCCATCGTTTCCATCGGCATATGCAGCTCGTAGCCAAGTTCGCCGACAAAATTGACTCGCAGCACCTTGCCGCTTGCCATGCCGATGGTGATGTCACCGGCTGTCAGCCATGGCCGGCTTTGGTTCGACAAATCCTGGTCGGCTACCGCTGCCAGAACGTCTCGCGATTTGGGTCCGGCAAGCACCAGGGTTCCGTAACGCGCCGTCACGTCCTCAAGCGACAACGAGCCGTCTTCCGGCAGATGATGTTTCAACCAATCGCGATCGTGCCAGTAACCTGCCGCCGGTCCGATCAGCCAAAACCTGTTTTCATCGAAGCGGGTGACGGTCAGCTCCGTCACCACGCGACCGCTGTCGGCGCAGAAATAGGCAAGTGCTACCCTTCCGACACGCGGCAGTGCACCGGAAACCATGCCGTCCAGCCACTCGGCAGCGCCCTCACCCGAAAGTTCAAAGCGGGTAAAGCCGGTCAGATCCAGCAGACCTGCATTGTTGGTGACGGTCTCGACTTCGGCGGCAATCGCATCGTCGAAATGCGGCCGCCCAAAGGTTTTGTCGTCTTCTGGACGGTCGCCTTCGCGTGCATACCAGACCGGACGCTCCCAGCCACCAAACGAGCCGAACTGTGCGCCCTTCGCTGCCAGCCTGTCGTAGAGTGGCGACATTTTCGCCGGACGACCCGCCGGCCACAGCCGATGCGGAGGGTGCATTGCGTATTCGTTCTGATAGGTCTCGATTGCCTTGACGGTAGCGAAGGTTTTGGTCGCGTGGTCGGTGAACCGGCGCGGGTCCATGAACCAGAGATCGAGCTCGGTTTCCCCCTCGGTGATGTATTCGGCAATCACCTTGCCGGCACCACCAGCCTGACAGATACCGAAGGTGAAAACGCAGGCTTCAAAGAAGTTCGTCAGCCCCGGTGCAGGTCCAACGAGCGGTAAGCCGTCCGGCGCGTAGGGGATCGGACCGTTGATCACCTTCTGTACGCCACCCTTGGCCAGCATAGGCACGCGCTCACAGGCAGCGTTGATGTACCACTCGAGCCGCTCCAGATCATCCGGGTAAAGCTGGAAAGCAAAGTCTTCCGGCGTTCCTTCCTTCAGCCAATGCGGCGTTGCCTGCCATTCGTAAGGTCCGAGGATCAGCCCGTTGCCTTCCTGGCGCAGATAGTAGCTGTCGTCCGGGTCGCGCAGCAGCGGGATCTTCTCGTCCATCTCCACCAGTTCGTCGACAGCCTCGGTCACCAGGTACTGGTGCGACATGGTCACCATCGGCACGTCGCGCCCAACCATTCGACCGATCTCGTCGGCATAATAACCGGCGGCGTTGATCACCGTGCCGGCATTGATCGTGCCCTTGTCCGTTGTCACATCCCAGGACCCATCCTTGCGCTGCGCAAGGCCGGTCACCTTGGTGAAACGCACCACCTTCGCGCCCTTGTCACGTGCTCCCTTGGCGAACGCCTGGCTCAGCTGCGAGGGGTCGATATCACCATCCTCGGGGTCCCAGAGGCCACCAACGAGATCATGCAGCTCCAGCATCGGATAATGCTTGCCGCGCAGTTCCTGCGGCGACATGACCGCCATATCCATGCCGGCGACGTTGGCCATTGAGGCGACGTGCTCGAATTCCTGCATTCGCTCTTTGGAATGAGCGATGCGCACTGATCCCGTCATGTGGCGATTGATCGGGTACCCGACCTCGTCGCCAAGGCGGTTGTAGAGCATGGAGCCATAGTGCTGCAGCTTCATCAGATTGAGGCTGCCGGTAAAGTTGGGCGTATTGCCGGCGGCGTGCCAGGTGGAGCCAGATGTCAGCTCGTTCTTCTCGATCAGCACCACATCGGTGATTCCGGCCATGGCCAGATGGTAAAGACAGCTGGTGCCGACAGCACCACCACCGATGATGACAACCTGCGCATGGGATGCAAGCTCTGCCATGAGGGTTCCTCTCCTTGTTCGGAGTCAGTAGATGGGCGGCGATACGACCCAGATCGCAACCGCCGGTTCGTCATAATTGTTGGCCCAGGAAAACGGCTCTTCCTTGAACCGGAAACTGTCGCCGGCCCGGACCGTGAAGGTCTGTCCGCTTATCGTCACATCAAGTGCGCCGGAGACCATGTAGGCCGTTTCTTCCGTCGGCCGCAGGTGCGGCTCCTGCAAGCGCGCTCCCGGCGCGAAGACGCTGCGGATCACCTCGTAGGAGCCGCTCAGATCCGGTGACAACAGTTCTTCGATCAACCCGTCCCCCGGTTCGCCGCTGCGCCGCCGCAGGCCGGCGCGGGTGACCATGCCACGCTCGTCCTCCGAGACGTCGGACAGCATCAGGAACCAGCTGACCGGCACATCGAAGAGTTCCGCGACCTTGCGCAATTCCTGCGTCGACAAGACCGAGATGCCACGCTCGACTTGGCTGAGGAAACCAATGGAGCGGCCTAGCTTTTCGGCCACTTCCGCCAGCGTCAATCCTTTCGACTGTCGGATCGCTCGCAGGTCGCGGCCAATATCGGCCGACAGGTCGGCATCGTCATTGGCAGCCGCAGATTGCGCCCGTTCCGATGTCATGACGTCAAAGCTCCTCGAGCAGCCCGCGCAACGGTGTCCCGCCGCCGGCAAATATCGACAACAGACCTTCCAACACCGCTCGTGAAAAATCAACCGATTTTTTCACGCAACACGTCGAAACGAGTCCGCCATGAGCGACCCAGATCACTCAGGTTCGGAAGAAACCTGCCAGCTTCAGAAAAAGTGCTGCTACTCGAAATCGTGGCCGTCAGAACGCGGTGAAGGTCATTGTAGTCAGCGACCTGGCTATGCCGGGAATGTTGAGGACGTTGTCGTGGATGAACTTGCCGATGTCCTTGTCCTTCGGAACATAGATTTTCATCAGCAGGTCAAACTCGCCGGAGGTCGAATAAAGTTCTGATATGATCTCGCGCTCGTAAAGCTGGTCCGCCACCTCATAGGTTTTTCCGTTCTCACACTGCAGCTGAACAAATACACAGTTCATCATCAATCCTCGTCTGGGCCCACCACGGATGGGCTGGTCTTGGCGGTTTCAATCCGATCTTGACCTTACTTACACCCATCGCGATGAGCTGCAAAGCAAGGCTGCCCTTGCCACCAACGCCTGTTTCGGGACACTGTGCGGTTCCACAACCTTTCGGACCACCAACCATGCTCATGCAACAGATCACCGACTGGGACGATGCCTACGCCAATCTGGAGCACATTGCCGGCGGAAGCGCTTTCCCGGAAAAATGGGCCACCGCGGCCGCTTCGTTCCGCGACACGATGCAGGCATCCGGTCGCGCGGAACTCGACATCTCTTATGGCGACCGGGAACGCAACCGGCTGGACCTGTTTCATCCCGAAATCACACCAAGAGGTCTGGTCGTCTACGTTCATGGGGGTTTCTGGAAGGCGTTCGACAAGACTTCCTGGTCCCATCTGGCCGACGGTCCGCTGGCACACGGATTCAGTGTCGCGTTTCCATCCTATACGCTTTGCCCGGACGTACGTATCTCCGACATAACGGAAGAGGTTGCAGCTGCCGTTACCACAGCCGCCTCACGTGTCGGCGGAAGCATACGCCTGACAGGCCACTCCGCCGGCGGACATTTGGCCACCCGAATGGTGTGCCGCAATACGCCGCTTGATCCGGACACGCTTGAACGCATCGAACGCGTCGTCTCGATCAGTGGCGTACACGACCTGCGCCCCCTGATCAGAACCGCCATGAACGAGGTGCTGAATATCGACCGTGTCGAGGCGCTCAAAGAAAGCCCTGCTCTGCTGGAACCCGTCGGTGACACGAGGCTTGTTTGCTGGGTGGGCGCGGGCGAGCGCGCCGAGTTCATTCGGCAGAACGCCTTGCTGGCAAGCATCTGGAAGGGCCTCGGAGCGGCGACCGCAAGCATCGAAGAGCCCGACCGCCATCACTTCAACGTGGTCGAAGGATTGGCGGAAGCGAACCATCCTCTGACTTGCACGCTGTGCGCATAGCCGAGAACCCGTAGAGCGTTCCCGGTTTCAATCCCCTGCCCCGGATCGGTGGAGTGCTTTGAGATGCGGATATGCCGCTCGAAATGCCAGATAGGCATCGTTATACGCGGCACTATAGTCCCGGTCCGGTTGAATCTCCGTACGGATTTCCGGTGAGGTAATGGCGCCCTTTTGCGACGCCTCCCCGGATGCGATCATGCCGAGCCTAGCCGCGCCAAGTGCTGCGCCAAACTCGCCGGCAGCTGGCAGGTAGAGCGGAATGCCAAGCACGGTCGAGATAAGCTGCAGCCAATAGGACGAAGCACTGCCGCCCCCGATTGCAATGAGCCCGTCCAGCTTTGCGTCCGTAGCTGCAAGGGCTTCGAAACTGTCGCGCAGGCCAAAAGCCACGCCTTCCAGAACGGCTCTGGTCAGTTCCGCATTGGTTGTGCCCGTCGAAAGCCCGACGAAACCACCGCGAATCTCCGCATCATTGTGCGGCGTTCTCTCGCCCGAGAGATACGGGAAGAACCGGACCGATGACGGCGCGGACAGCGCCAATCCGAGCTCTTCCGTAAGCTCCGAAGGTTTCCTGCCAACATTCCTGGCAAGCCAACTCAGGCTGTCAGCGGCGGAAAGCATCACGCCCATCTGATACCATCGATCCGGGATAGCGTGACAAAACGTGTGAACCGCAGTCTCCGGCGCCGGCCTGTAACCATCCCGTGCAGCAAGCAGAACCCCGGACGTACCGAGAGAAACGAAGCCCTGCCCTTCGTCCAGGGCGCCAATGCCGCAGGCCGCTGCCGCATTGTCACCTGCTCCGCCTGCGATTGTCACCGAGCCGGTCACCCCCCACCTGCGGGCAATGTCGTCGCGAAGGACCCCGGCCGGCTCGCAGCCTTCCACCAGTCGCGGCATCTGATCGGCACGCATGTGGCCTGCATCCAGGAGATGCTCGGACCAGCGACGCTCACCAACATCCAGCCAGGATGTTCCGGCGCTGTCGGACATGTCGGCCACATAGTCTCCGGTGAGGTAGAAGTTCAGATAGGCCGCCGGCAACAACACCTTTGCGACCTTTTCGTGGGTCTCGGGCTCATACTTCCGGACCCAATCGAGTTTTGGGGCGGTGAAACCGGGAAAGACAATGTTGCCTGAGCGCTCGCGCACGCCTTCGGTCGAGTCGAGCGTCATGGCCTCGGCATGCGACCTTGTGTCATTCCAGAGAATGCAGGGTCTCAGGACCCTGCCATCCGCATCAAGAAGTGTGGCTCCATGCATATGGCCGGCCACACCGATGGCGCGAAGCTCCCTGAAAGCCGGATAGGTCGCCCGCATTTCATCGATCGCGGCCTCAAGCGCCTCAATCCAGTCTGCGGGATCTTGCTCGGACCAGCCGGGATTGGGGTTGAGCGCTTCATAGTGCCGCTCGGTCGCGCCGATTGGGTTGCCATCGGAATCCACGAGCAACGCACGCAGCCCGGAAGTTCCAAGATCTATGCCCAGAAACGTCATTCAAGTGCCCTTCAAATAGAATCGCAGCGCGGTTTCCATTCCATCGCGGTGCATGATGTTCAACCAGCGTGCAAATTTCTCGGCGAAATGCGCCACGTTGGCAAGGTCGCCGTAGAGCTCGCGTTGTTCCAGCCAACGTGTCGGTTCATTCAGAGCAGCTTTTGCTGCAGCGATCCGCGAGTCCCAGAATGGATCATTGGGTGCAATCTCGCTGCCATCGTCGCGTGTGCCCAAGCACATCCGGGCCCAGGCGGCCTCAACAAGGGCAAGTCCATCAATCGGGGCGTTTGCTGCCAGCCCGTCGCGGATCGTGGGCATGATCATGCCCGGATGTCGTGACGATCCGTCAAAGGCGATCCGCCGGATCGTATCCACGATACCGGGATTCGAAAACCGCCTTTCGATAAGTCTTACATAGGCCTCCGGTGTCATCCCGGGAACGGATGCGACATGAGGAACGATCTCCTCCATCTCGACCTTCCGAAAGAGATTGAAAATCAGCGAATGCCGCATCGCCTGAGACACGGTCTCCACCCCGAGCACCTCGGCCACGTTGGCTATCACTTGATGCCCGCCGTTCAGGATCCGGATTTTTTGCGCTTCAAATTCATGCACACTGGTCGAAAGCTGTCCTCCAACCTGATCCCATTGCGGTCGTCCGGCACAGAAGGCATCTTCGATGACCCATTGTCGGAAGTTTTCGTGGGTTACCGGCGCGGCGTCATCAATGCCCATCGTGCGAGCCAATTCGATTTCCTCAGGGCCTGTCGCCGGAACAATGCAATCGACCATTGAATTGGGGAACGTGCAGTTGGCATCGATCCAATCGGCCAGGCCCGGTTCGCTCAATCGTGCGAGCGAAACGACCGTTTGGCGCAGGATATCGCCATTGCCCTGGAGATTGTCGCAGCTCTGAACGGTGAAAGGGCCGACGCTATTGGCCCGTCTCAGTTTCAGGGCGGCCACAATGGCACCAAAAGCCGTGCGCGGTATTTCCGGATTGATGGCATCGTGCTGGATGTCAGGATGATCTGCGTCGAAACCCTTGGTCGCCGGATCGATGTAATAGCCACCCTCGGTCACCGTCAGCGAGACAATGCGGATCTCGGCGGCTGCCATTTGCTCAATCAAGGGACGGTTGCCATCCGCGACGGGAACGTATCCGATCATGGAGCCGGTAACTTCGGCCGTAGTCCCCTCGGGGCTTAGCTCGATGAGTGTTGTCAAATAATCCTGAGCTCGCAGCTTGGCGCGCATTTCACAGTCATAGGGACGAACACCTGCACCAATAATCGCCCAGTTGTGTGCCTGGCCCTTTTGCATCAGGCGATGGAGATACCAAGACTGGTGAACGCGGTGAAAATTGCCCAAACCGATATGGACAATGCCCGGTGACAGTTTGCTCCGGTCGTATGACGGACGTTTGACAGGTTCAGGAAGGCAAGCGAGCGTGGTGTTGGACAAGCTGATCATCTGATCGCACTTTCAGCATCTGGCAGTACGAAACGTTCCACTTGCCTGAGGGTGTCAAAAACCTCGATCGCACCGGCATCACGCAACACCGCCTCATGCTTGTCTCTTTGCCCGTCAAGATGACTGCCGCCAATGAAGCCTATGGCTGGAACACCAGCCGCTCCTGCCCCACGAATGCCATGAGGAGAGTCTTCAACGACAATACAATCGGACGCGTCCAATCCCATTCTTTCTAGCGCGAGATTGAACAGATCCGGAGCGGGCTTTCCGTGCGCAACCTCTTCCGCGCTCGCCGCGGTCCCCTCGAACCACGGGGCGAGACCTGCGATCTCCAGCGTTGCCTTCATCCGTCGCAGTGACCCACCGGTCGCCAGGGCAATGGCAAGGCCGTGATTGTCTATGCTGGTGAGCAACTCGGATGCTCCCGGTATCCGGGTCAATTCATTCTGGTAGGTCGCCAGCAACCGAGCTTCGACCTTCTCTGCAAACTCGTTGGGAACCGGCGCGCCCAGACGGGTTGAAACATAGTCAACAATCTTCGGCATCGCGACGCCGAGAAACTTGTCGCCCAGTTCTTGAGGCGTGGCATCATCGATCCCGAGAGCGCGCATCTCCGTCGCAATCGCCTCGAGCGACAAGGGTTCGCTATCCACCAGACAGCCATCAAGATCAAATATGACGCCCCGCAGTTCGGGCATGCAGTATCCTTTCCCCCGCGGATCTTCGCCGGGTCAAAAGCTCAAATGCGTTGCCCCGATTTTCGGTCGAACAGGTGAACGTCAGTCGGATCGATCAGGAAACCCAACTGTGATCCCGGGCGCGCATTGATGCGGGCCTTGACCAGCGCGTCGATCAAATCCTTGCCGGACCGGGCAAATATCTGCGTTTCCGATCCGGTTGGCTCAACCACGACCACTTCCATCGGGACGCCTTCGTCACCAATCAGTATGTGTTCAGGTCGAATGCCATAGGTGACGTCTTGCCCTTCCTGCGCAGTCGTCTCCGGCACTGGAAGTTTCAGTCCCCCATCGGAGGCAAAGACCTTGCGTCCGTTTTCCGATGCGATCTTGCCATGGACAAAATTCATGGAAGGCGAGCCGATAAAGCCGGCAACGAACGTATTTTCAGGATTGTCGTAGAGATCCAGCGGGCTTCCGATCTGTTCCACCCGGCCATCTCGCATCACAACGATCTTGTCTGCCATCGTCATGGCTTCGATCTGGTCGTGTGTCACATAGACGATGGTTGTCCCCAGTCTCTGATGCAGTTCCTTGATCTCGACACGCATGGTGACACGCAGTTTCGCATCGAGATTTGAGAGCGGTTCGTCGAACAGAAATACCTGAGGATCGCGGACGATGGCACGCCCCATGGCGACGCGTTGCCGTTGCCCACCCGAAAGCTCCTTCGGATAGCGCTTCAGGTATTTGGTCAGGTCAAGAATCTCGGCCGCTTTCGTGACCTTTTCTTCCATCTCCCGCGCAGGCGTCTTTGCCATCTTGAGCGGAAAACCAATGTTGTCGTAGACGGTCTTGTGCGGGTAGAGCGCATAACTCTGGAAGACCATCGCGATGTCGCGTTCCTTTGGGAGGACATCATTGACCACGCGATCGCCGATCGAAATCGTCCCATCGGAAATTTCCTCCAGACCGGCGAGCATGCGCAGAAGCGTGGACTTGCCGCAACCGGAAGGGCCAACGAGAACGACAAATTCGCCGTCTTCGATATCGACGCTGACACCGTGCATTACCTGCACGGAACCGTAGCGCTTGACGACGTCTTTGATTGTTACGCTGGCCATGTCGCTTCACCCTATTGCGGCAGTTCGATTTGCATTTTGACATCTGCCGGCGGTGCGGACGCGGCGACTTCGAAGGCGTGGACGCTGTCGGAGAATTCGAAGGTTCTGGTGATGAGCGGTTTCACATCAATGGCGCCAGAACTCAGCATGCCCACACAACGCGGAAAGACATGGGCATATCGGAAGATGTTTTCGACGCGCGCTTCCCGGACCATCGCCGCTCCGGCATCGTATTGAACGGGATCGGACTGACCGCCAATCATCACGACGCAGCCGCCGGGGCATAACGGCTCAAACACCGTCCTGGCAGCGTGTGGAGACCCCGTTGCCTCGAACACCAGGTCAACACCCCAACCATCGGTGTCGCGCTTGACCACCTCAGTGATGTCTTTCGACGCGACATTGACCGGTCTGATGGCCGGATTGAGCGAAGCCGCGATTTCCAGTTTTTTCTCGACCAGGTCGGTGACGTATACCGTGGCACAACCGCCGGCCAGCGCGGAAAGTGCGGTAACAAGGCCGATAGGTCCTGCCCCCAGGACCACGGCGGTGTCACCAGCCTTGATCCGGGCTTTTGTCGCCGCGTGAACTCCAACAGCCAGCGGTTCGACCATCGCAGCCTCTGCAAAACTCACGTTCTCGGGGAGTTTGAAGGTGAAGGCCTCCGGGTGCACACAGGTAGGCCTCAAGATGCCGTGCACCGGCGGTGTTGCCCAGAACCGCACCGCAGGATCGATGTTGTACATGCCCAATTTGGTCGCCTTGCTGTTGGGGTCCGGAATGCCCGGTTCCATGCACACCCGATCGCCGGCCTTCAGTGTCTGAACCTCGGAGCCGGTCTCAATCACGACGCCCGAAGCTTCGTGACCAAGGATCATCGGTTCATTCACGACGAATGGGCCGATGCGGCCATGTGTGTAGTAGTGAACATCCGATCCGCAAATGCCGACCGTATGCAGTTTGATACGCACATCCCGGGGCCCCAGCGTTTCTTCCACGCGATCGATTGCAGCGAAGTCTCGCAGGCTGAGTTCGTCTTTCTTTTCCAGAACAAGCGATTTCATGCTTCAGCCCTTCCTGATTGTTATGAAGGCCAACACGATGGCGATTGCGTTTGAGATCCAGATGGAGAAGCCTGCGGGTTCCATAAATCGAAACCAGAACAGAGACAGAGCGATCCAGACGACAACGGAGATAAACAGCCGGTCAAACCAATTTGTCTCGATGGGCAGAAACCCGGCCTTGGGTTGTGCAACAACAACCACCTCATCTTCATCCAGATGTGTCGAGGCAAGCGGTGTTTCATGGTGATCACTCATCGCCTTATCCTTTCACCGCTCCGAAGGTCAGACCCGCGACGATGTGCCTTTGCACCAGTCCGAAGACGATCAAGGCCGGGATCAAGGTGAATACCGAGATCGTTGCCATGACACCCCACTCGGTCCCCGTCGTGGTAACGTATTCCGACAGCCCGGTGGTCAAGGTTCGCGCGTTGAAGTTGGTGAGCGTCGCCGCCAGAAGATATTCGTTCCAAGCAAAGACCCAGGTCAGGATCAAGGTGACGGCAAGACCTGGACGGCAAAGCGGGAAGACGACTTCGGTGATGACCTGCCACGAACTTGCCCCGTCCACATAGGCGGCCTCATCCAGTTCCTTTGGGATGCCGTCCACCGTCGGTCGCAAGGTCCAGATCGCAAAGGGCAGATTGAAGGTGCAATACACCAGTATCATGCCGATCCGCGTATCCAGCATCTTCCACTCACCAATGGTGTAGACCTGCGTCATGAGCAAAAAGAGCGGCAGCAGGAAAACCGCCGGCGGGGCCATCCGGTTGGTGATGGTCCAGAAAAAGATGGATTCCTTGCCGGACATGTTGAAGCGAGACAGCGCATAGCAGGCAAAGAACCCGAGTATGGTGCACAAGAGCGCATTGCCCGTCGAGATGATGATCGAATTCACCATGTAGCTGCGCAGCAACCGGTCCCCCCACACCTTCGCGTAGTTGCCCCAGAAAGGATCGGACAGGATCAACTCCGGGGTGGAGAAGAGCTGCACCGCAGGTTTTACCGAAATGACGAAGAGCCAGTAGATCGGGAACAGGGTCAGGAAGCTGACAAGAGTCCAGAAGACGATGCCGATGATGCGGCTTTGTTTTCTCATCGTCTCAATCCTTCTTGCTGCGCGGCGCCAGCATGGTCACGTAGAGCAACCAGCAAGCGACGATTGTCAGGTAGAGAACGATGACCGATATGGTCGATCCGTAGCCATAATTCGTCTTCGGAAACACCTCTTTGAAAATATGGACACCAACGAAACGGGTGGCTGATCCGGGGCCTCCACCGGTAAGCATCCAGACTTCATCGACAGTTCGAAGCGCATCCATCAGGCGAATGAACAGGGTGGCGACAACGGCGGGCGCGATCATCGGCAGGGTGATGTGCCAGAAGATCTGGCGCTTGCCCGCTCCATCGATCTGGGCTTGTTCAAACGGATCCGGCGGCAATGACACCAGGGCTGCGATCAAGGTGAGCGTCACAAGCGGTGTCCAGTGCCAGACATCCATGATGACGATGGTGGCAAAGGCGGCAAATGCCGAGGTGCCAATGTTCATCGTAATCCCGAACCACTCGTCCAGATAATGCGGAATGATCCCGATCGACGGCGTTGTCATCAGCTTCCAGACCGAGCCAACGATGATCGGTGCCATGATCAGCGGCAATGTGTGAATGGTGCGGAAGATGGCCTTTCCGGGAAAGTCTCGCATGAAAGCCTGTGCCAGAAAATATCCGAGAACCAACTCCGAAACTACGGCGAAGAATACAAACATGACGGTGACGCCAAGCGAGTTCAGGAAGGCCTGGTCAAATACAATCTGCCGGAAGTTGTCGGCGCCGTTGAAAACCATCTCAGGATTGACCGCGAATGGGTTCCAGGAATGAAACGACACGTAGACGACGTAAATGAACGGTACGACACCAAAGAAGAAAAGAATGACCAGTGTCGGAGCCAATAGAATCCAGCCGAGACTCCTGGATTGCATGACGGACCTCCCCTATTCGTTCCGACCCAGTTTGGCATCGAACTGGCAATTTTTCTGCAGGAATTCTTTTTATGTGGCTGCCGCCCCAATCGGGCGACAGCCTTTGCGGTAACCTATGGGGAGGATGGTTACTTGCGATATCCCAGTTCGGTCAGCGTTGCTTCAGCAGCAGCAGCCATCTGATCCAGACCGTCCTGAACACCCAGATCGCCTGTCAGGATCTGATAGAAGATCGGAGCTGTCGCCTCACGAACCTGAGCGTGGAACGGATAGGGCGGCGCACCAGCGAACAGGTATCCTTTTTCGCGGATGAGGTCGTAGTAACCGCCGAGTTCCTTGTTGAAGGCGACCACTTTTGGATCGTCATAGGTCGCCGTGTTGGTTACGCGCGGTGCGGCCACTGCCCAGTCAGGTTGCACGTCGTTTTGGCCGATAAACTGAAGGAACAGTGCCGTCGCTTCCTTGTTTTTGGAAGAATGCGGCATGCCAAATGCACCACCATCATAGTAGCCGATGTAACCATTGCCGGCTTCGGCGGCAGCCATGACACCATCGGCAAGCGGAGGCAGGGCAACGCCGACATTGCCGACGACCAGCGACTTGTTCTTGTCCGCGGCGATCCAGCCGGCATTTTCACCATATACAAGCCCTTGTGCAGCGCGACCGGCACCGAACGTCGTGCCAACCTCGGTCCACGTTGAGGCCGGGCTTTCCGGTGGCGCGATATCGCGCATGGACAGCCACCACTCCATTGCCTTGACGGCTTCCGGTCCGTTCATCGTTCCGCCATTGGCAACCGACGCAGCATAATTGTTGTCCGCATCGATCCCCCAGTTGTAGACGCCAAAGGTCGGGGCAACCGATTCGTAGTACTCGTACCAGGACGCCACGTGACCGGTGTGGGCCTGAGCGGTGGTTCCCCAGAGCTCCATGTCATTTTCTTTGCCGTAGTCCGTGAAGAACTGCGCGATTTCGGCATATTCTGCATGGGTCTTAGCGGGGACGAGATCGCGGCCGGTCTTCGCCTTGAAGGCCGCCTGAATGTCCGCATTGTTGAAGAGATCGGTCCGGTACAGGTAGATCTTCAGGAACGCTTCCATCGGAACGCCATAGAGATCACCCTTGGCATCCTTGAAATAGTTCGCAAAGGTCGTGAAATTCGCCTCGTCGTAGGAAGGCGCCTTCAGCTTCGGGTTGGCTTCCAGAAATTCCGTCAAATTGGTCAGGAAGTCGCGGGCCAGATACGAGTAGATGATGTCCTGCTCGATATAGGCCATGTCATAGATGCCGGTGCCGGCTTCCATATCCTTGATCGCCTTGTCGAACATCTGATCCCACGAGGTGGTTTCAACATCGACGCGGATTCCGGTCAGCTCTTCGAACTGCGGCGCCAGCACTTCACGGATGTAGAGCGACGGCGGGGACGATTCGGTAACTCCGCGAATTGTCACGCCCTTGTAGGGTGCGGCGGCTTCTTTCCACCACGCGTCATGGCCGTCAGCCGAAGCCGATGTGGCCGCAACCGCCGCGATGGAGAAAGCAAGCGCGGACGCGCCCAGATGTTTCGTAATGCTCATGGATTACCTCCCAGATTTGCTCCGACCGACACGGCAGCAGCCCGTGCCATGACGTTTGTTTACATATTTATGATATGCCATTCAAGTGTAAATTTTCAAATGTATGGATTGCAAACCAGATGTAAAACTGCGAAACAAAGGTGACCTGACAGCAGTCGATGCACCGAAGCCTGGGAGGAGTTCGGCTTTGCCGCGAGAACCAATTGAGGACAGTGACGCCTTCGTGACCGAGGTCTGCTGGCACTACTACGTCAACGAAATGACCCAAGCTGAAATCGCCAGCTTGCTCGATGTGACCCGGCTGCGAGTCAATCAGGCGATCCAGAGAGCAAAGGCGCTCGGCTTCGTAAAGGTTCATATCGAGTCCCCCTTCCTGCCGCGCATCGAAATGCAAGAGCAGTTGAAGGCGGCACTCGGCCTACAACGGGCCGTCATCACACCCGCCAACGAAACGAACTACGACTATCACCGCCCCGTGGGCGCTGCCTTGGCTGCATTGTTGACCGAACGCCTGGCAAGCAGTCGCTGGAAAACCTTCGGGGTTTCCTGGGGACTGACGCTGGATTTCGCCATCAGGAAGCTGGCCCGGCAATCGCACCCCGATCTGGAGGTCGTCTCAATCCTCGGCGGAACGGCAAAGGGTTCGACATTCAATTCGTTCGGCATTGCTTCGGGCTTCGCCAACATTCTCGGCGCCCGCTACTCCATGCTGACCGCTCCGATCTACCTCTCGGAAGGAATTGATCGCGAGATGTTCCTTTCGCAATACGCGCTCAAGGAACACTACGAGAAGTTCAAGTCGCTCGATGCGGTCCTCCTGACGTGCTCCAATGTCTCCAGAAAGTCTTTCCTGGTCGAGCACGGACTGCCCCGCGAAATCACTCCGGCGGACTTGATCGAATGGGGCGCCATTGGCGACGTATTGGGACACTTCCTCGACAAAGATGGCGGGTCTGTTTCGGCTGAAGTGGACGATCGAACCATAGGCATGTCGCTGGAAATGGTTCTCGAGATACCGGAAAAAATCATGGCCGCAGCGGGCCCGCACAAGGTCGAAATCATTCGGGCAGCCTGTGCGCGTGGCTTGGTCGACACCCTCGTCACCGACGATTTGACGGCACGCCTGCTCATGGAAAATTCCACGTCACAAATCTCGAACATAGATCCGGAGGCGACGTGATACGTCGCCCCGGCGGACGTTCATCGCAACCTGCCCATATGACGCCCCACTTCGCCTTCGCGCACCAATCGTAAGCTTATGGTCCCGTCCCCAAATTCACTTGGCCCAACGATCTGTATCGGTGAGATACTCGCCGAGATCGTTGCTACGACCATTGGAGATGGATTTGTCGAACCAAGCCCCCTAATCGGCCCCTACCCGAGTGGTGCTCCAGCGATCTTCATCGACCAGTGTGGGCGCATGGGTGGGGCGGCAGCCATGATAGGTGCTGTCGGAGATGACGATTTCGGGCGCATGAACCTTGATCGGCTAAAGCGTGACGGCGTCGATGTGTCGGCGATTTCCATCGATCCCGCCCTGCCCACCGGCACAGCCTTTGTGCGCTATCGCCCAGACGGAGAGCGCAATTTCGTATTCAACATGTGGACGTCCGCTGCCGGCCGGTTGAACTGGTCGGATACGGTCGATGCGATGGTCAACAGCGCCGGCCATCTTCACGTCATGGGAACTCTGCTCAGCAATGGTACGATCTGGCCGTTAATCGAGCGCGCAGCCAAGGTGGTCAAAGAACGCGGCGGAAGCATCTCGCTCGATCCGAATATGCGAAAAGAGCTCCGGGTCGATGCCGAAGCCGACGCGCGCGCAGCGACCATGGTGGCGATGACGGACCTGCTTTTGCCGTCCGGGGACGAACTGTTCGTTGCAGCTCAACTGCCACCAGGTCTGGGTGAAGCCCGGGCGTTGGAGTACCTCTTCGATCTCGGCATCTCGGAGATTATCGTCAAACGCGGTGCATTCGGCTCGAGCTGCTATCAGGCCGATGGCACGATCAACCATGCGCCGGCCTTCGTCGTGGAGGAAGTCGATCCGACCGGCGCAGGCGATTGTTTTGGTGGCGCGTATGTCACCGCACGCCGCCTCGGGCTGCCTGTCACGCAGGCTCTGACATATGGCAACGCCGCCGGGGCAAGAAACGTAACCATGCGCGGTCCGATGGAGGGCGCGGGCACACGAGCCGAGTTGGACGCGTTTATTGCCGATACCGAGACAGCCAAATGACAGCAGTGGGCCTCACCGACCTCGCCCAATTGCACCGTGCAAGAGAACCAGGCGGCATCACCTCCGTTTGTTCCGCCCATCCAATCGTCCTGCGCGCTGCGCTTCAACACGGACGCGACCACGGCAGCACCGTCCTGATCGAAGCGACTTGCAACCAGGTCAATCACCTGGGTGGCTACACCGGCATGACTCCGGCAGACTTTGCAGATTTGGTCTTCGGTCTCGCTGAAAAGGAAGGTTGCTCCCGGGACTTGATCGTTCTGGGCGGCGACCACCTTGGCCCGAATCCCTGGAGGGATCAGCCAGCTGAAGTCGCGTTGGCGGAAGCGTGCGAAATGGTTGCGGCCTTTGCTGCTGCGGGATTTCGCAAACTGCATCTCGATGCATCAATGGGCTGCTCCGGTGAACCGCTGGCATTGGACGACACAGAAACCGCGCGGCGAGCTGCACTCCTGGCTGCCAGTGCCGAAAAGGTCGTGGCGCAGTCACATCTGCCGCCCCCACTTTACGTCATAGGAACCGAAGTCCCCCCACCCGGCGGCGCTGATCATGCACTGGACGGGATCACTCCAACGGCGCCAGAGGCGGCGCGTCGAACCATCGCCGTACACGAAACCACCTTTGCTGACCGTGGTTTGCAGGACGTGCTTTCACGGATCATTGGGCTTGTTATTCAACCGGGAGTTGAGTTCGGCAACAAAAACGTCATTCACTACGATGCCACCAAAGCACAAAGCCTGTCGCATGTTCTCAACGATTACGAGGGCCTCGTATTCGAGGCGCACAGCACCGACTACCAGGGTCTAACGCGCCTGTCCGAACTCGTTCGGGATGGCTTCCGCATCCTGAAAGTCGGACCGGAACTGACGTTTGTACTGCGCGAGACGCTTTATGCCTTGGATTTGGTCGCCGGCGACCTGTTACCGGACTACGGCATACGACCGCTCTATAGCACCATCGAACAGACCATGCTGGCCGACCCGGTACATTGGCGGCTCCACTGTCAAGGCGACGAAGCCGAGCAGCGTGTGATGCGACACTACTCGCTGTCGGATCGGGTCCGGTATTACTGGCCGCAGCCAAAGGTCCAGGCAGCGGCGGCACGGCTTCTGGACACGTTGCGCGGGCAAATCGTTCCTCAACCGTTGATGTTGCAGCACCTACCGAGCGCGAAGGCCTTTGCCAGCAAACCACTGGTCCCCGAGGACGTCTTAATCAGACGCGTTCGCGACTGTCTTGAGAACTATCAAATCGCATGCAGCCGCAAGGGAATCCTGAGCAAATCGGATTGAGGCTGCGACACCAAAAGCGGAGGGCAAAAATGATCACACAGTTTGAAGGAAAGAACGTCATCATAACGGGCGCAGGAAAGGGCATCGGTCGAGCCTGCGCTTTGGAGATGGCCAGACGCGGTGCAAAGGTGATCGCCCTCGCCCGCACCAAATCGGATCTCGATAGCCTCTCCTCAGAGATCGGCAGCACTTCGATCATCGTTGATTTGCTGGACAAAGCCGCGGCCCGCCAAGCGATGCGGGACGCCGGCACGGCCGACTTCCTGATCAACTGTGCCGGCACGAGCGTGCTGGAAAGTGTCCTGGAAATGACCGACGAGGGCTATGAGACCGTTGTCGGTGTCAATCTGCGCGCTGCACTGATCTGCGCCCAGGAATTCGCCCGAGCCCGGGTCTTGGCGGGCGGCGGCGGGTCGATCCTCAATGTCACATCCATCGCGGGGCATCGCGGTTTTGTCGAGCACATGTCCTATGCGGCCTCCAAGGCCGGGCTCGAAGGGGCGACACGGGTCATGGCCAAGGAACTCGGCGAGCACGGCATCCGCGTAAACGCGGTGGCCCCAACCGTTACAATGACCGAAATGGCCGCCATGGCCTGGTCCGATCCGGAAAAGAAGGATCCCATGATGGTGCGCCATCCCATCGGTCGGTTCGCCGAGGTCGAGGACGTTGCCCGATCGATCGTCATGCTTCTATCGGATGATGCTGCAATGGTGACCGGTGCCGTGGTTCCCATTGATGGCGGCTTCCTCGCCGTTTGAAATACACTCACTGAACGACAGGAGAGCCGAAAATGGCTGAATCTCTAAAGGGAAAAATCGCCGCAATCACAGGGGCAGCCTCGGGCATCGGCCTCGCCGCTACCGAGGCCTTGCTGGCCGAAGGGGCAACCGTGGTCATGGTTGATTGGGATGAGGACGCACTACGCGAATGCACCGAGCGGCTTGGCGAAAGGACAATCGCGCAGGTCACCAACCTGATCGATCCCGCGAGCTGCAACGCGATGATCCCCGAAATTCTCGAAAAGGTGGATCACATCGACATCCTCTACTGCAACGCGGGTACCTATATCGGCGGCGATCTGGATGAGACTGATCCCGAAACCATAGACCGGATGCTCAATCTCAACGTCAATGCCGTGATGAAGAATGTCCATGCCGTGATCCCGCACATGAAGCAGCGCGGATCAGGCGACATCTGGATCACCTGTTCCGTCGCCGGCCATGCCGCGGTCGCTTGGGAACCGGTTTACTCCGGTTCAAAATGGGCAATGACCTGCTTTGTGCAAACCATGCGTCGCCAACTGCGTGAACACGGTATTCGCGTGGGTCAAATGTCACCGGGGCCGGTGGTTTCGGCGCTGTTGGCTGATTGGCCGGCGGAGCGACTGCAAAACGCAAAAGACAGCGGGTCCTTGATCGAACCAACCGAAGTTGCCGAAGGCCTGGTGTTTGCTTTGACAAGAAATCGGAATGTGACGATCAGAGACATGATCGTCCTGCCGACGAATTTCGACATCTGATCTTCGGTGATCCACGTCCTGTTCTAAGGCTGGTTCGACCCGTCATCCTCGTCATCGAGTATCCGATAGGCAGCGCCGTCCAGATCGTCATACTGGCCGCTGCGAAGCGACCACAGAAAGGCCAGCAGCCCCGCAGCGCCAAGCAGAAGCGCGACCGGAATGAGGTAGACCAGGCTGCTCACGCGCGGCTCCCTGTCGTGGCATGCGAATCCATGGTCTCGTCCTCAAGCGGCACGCGCTGATCTGCCATCGCCTGACGTTGCGATGCGCGCAGGCGCAGGGCGTTCAGCACGACAACGATCGATGACGATGACATCGCCAGAGCTGCCACCAGCGGCGTGGCGTAACCGAGAACGGCGGTCGGAATGGCCACCAGATTATAGACGATCGCAAGACCGAAATTCTGCCGGATCAGCCGACCGGCCTTGCGCGAAACATCGAGCGCCCTGGTGACCGCGGAAAGACTGTCGTGCAGGAACACGAAGTCGGCAGCGTTGCGGCCGACGTCAGCCGCCGTTGCCGGCGCCATCGACACGTGGGCGCGCACCAGCGCCGGCGCATCGTTGAGACCGTCTCCGACCATGAGCACCTTGTGGCCTTCTTCCGCGAACCGGCCGACAAGTCGGTTTTTCCCATCCGGCAGCACGCCGGCGTGCCAACTGGCGACGCCGAGGTTCCGCGCCATCTGCTGCACGATCGAGGTCTGATCACCAGAAACGATCACTACGGAGAGCCCAGAGGATTGCAGCGCTGAGACGGTCGCCATGGCATCGGGGCGCACCACATCGTCAAAAACAAAGGCCGCGTGAAATTCGCCGTCAGCGCTCAGCACCGTTTGTGACTGCAGAGCTTGGCCGGACTGACTTTGCTCAGGCTTGCCCAGTGCCCAATCGGCCTTGCCGAGCCGATAAACAACGCCGTTGTGCTCTGCTTCAAGACCACAACCGGGCACCTCGCGGATCGCGTCGAACCCAATTCCCGGCAATTCACCTCCGTCATGTGCAAGCGCCTGCGACAACGGATGACGGCTGTGCGCTCCCATTGCGGCTGCGATTCTCATGTCTTGCGGAGCAATTTCCGCACGATTGGTGAGGCGCGGTCGCCCCAGGGTCAGTGTTCCCGTCTTGTCGAAGATCACGCTGTCTATCTCCGCCAGACGCTCCATGGCCGTGCCGTCCTTGACCATGATGCCGCTCTCGAACAGCCGGCCGGCCGCCACGACCTGCACCACCGGAACAGCAAGACCCAGCGCACAGGGACAGGTGATGATCAGAACCGCAATGGCGATGTAGAGTGCTCTGTGCCAATCGCCCGACACAGCGAGCCACCCAAGAAAAGACGCAAATGCGACCAGGTGCACGACCGGTGCATAGAGCTGGGCAGCGCGGTCGGCGATCCTGCGGTATCCGGCCTTGGCGCTTTCCGCCACCTCCATCATCCGGATCATTTCAGCGAGAAACGACTGCCTTGCTGGAGCCAATGCCTCAAGCGTCAGGGGCCCTGTCAGGTTGAGTGTTCCCGCTCTGACCACACTCCCGGGCTCAGCTTCCGCGGGTGCGCTTTCACCGTTGACCAACGAGCAATCCAGATCGCTGACACCGGAAGTCACCCTGGCATCGACCGGTACGCGCTCGCCCGCCGCTATTACCAGCGTCATGCCTGTTTCGATCTCATCAATCGGCAGATAGTCCCGAGAACCGTCGCCTCGGAGGACCATTGCGCCTCGCGGCGCAAGTCGTGCCAATCCCTTGACCGCTGAACGGGCCCGTTCCCGCATGACGTGATCGAGGGTCCGGCCGATCAGCAGGAAAAACAGCAATGTCACCGAAGCGTCAAAATAGGCGTGTTCACCGGAGTTGGCGGTTTCGTACAGGCTCATCAGGAAGGCCAGGATCACCGCCAGCGAAATCGGCACATCCATGTTCAGCCTGCCATGGCGCAGCGCGGAAAAGGCCGACCGGAAAAAGACCCGTCCGGAGTAAGCAAGCGCCGGGATAGCAATCAGCGCCGAAATCCAATGGAACAGGTCACGTGTCGACGCCTCTGCGCCCGACCAAACCGAAACGGACAGGAGCATAATATTGGCCGCTGCGAAACCGGCCACGCCAACGGACCGCAACAGAAGCTTCAAGGTTTCGTCGCTGCCTTCTTCGCCAATGTCGAAGAGGTGGCTCTGGTACCCAAGGCCGCGCAGGGCGCCTGTGATTTCTTCAGGTTCGCCGCGCTTCGAAGACCAAACGACGCTGACCCGCTTCGTCGACAGGTTCACACGCGACTGTTCGACAAGCGGGAGTTTCCCCAAACCGCTTTCGATCGTCTTGATGCACCCGCCGCAATGGACATCTGGAACGCTGAGTTCAAGCCGAAACCGATCGTCACCTAGCGGCACGCTGGAAAGCCGCAACTCCTCGCCCGAAGGCCCTTCCCCGCCGGGAAGGTCGAGCGAAGCTTCCGACCCAGGTGCGCAACAGCTCACTGGCTGGTTCCGTTTGCGGATAGATCAAGCCGCAACGCTTCACGGTAGTGCAAAGCCCCGTCCTTGTTCGCAGTGATTTTCGCCACCCAATGGCCAGGCTCCATGGTGACATTGGAGCTATAGCGTCCGGAACCCAGATGGGTCAGGGAAACGTGCTGGTCTTCAACCACCCCAACCGGGCGATGTAAGAGAACACTGACCGCATCAACGAGGATCGGGTCACCGCCGGCATCCGCCAGTTGATAGATCAGAACGCCATCCTCGACACGCAAGTCCGATTTCCATCCCCGCGCTTGCATCTCCCGGTTGATGGCAACTTCATCGTCGAACTTCTGGCTGGCCACGTAGGTGTTTTCAACCAGCAGCCCACTCCAGCTGGAGCTGGCGAACCAGGCCATGGTCACGTTGACGGAGATGATGGTCCCGAAGAACAGAACCATGATGGCCAGCATATGCCATCCGGTGAAGGTTTCGACCCGCAGAAACTCTCGCACACTCGTCATCACTTGCCCTCCGGCGCATCGAACGCCGCGTTGTAAACGTCCATCTCACCGCTGCCCTTGTCTTCCGCAATCAGCCTGAACTGGGTCTTGCCGGCTTCAACACTTTCGCGTGGCTGGCGGACATAGACTTTGATCGTCCGCAATCTGTCCGGATCGACCGGAATGGCAAAGGAACGACCCTCCGGCTGATCGATGCCGGTGATCGACATCTGCGCACCGGGAAGCCCCTCGATCGACAGGAAGATCACCCGGGGTTCCGGGATCATGTTGAGCAGTTTGACAGTATAGCCGTTGCGGATAGAGCCGTCCGACAGCCTGACGAATTGGGGGTTTCGGTCGTGCAACACATTCAGGCCGAGCCGGTCTCGCGAACCAAGCGCAATCAGAAGGCCGATGCCGACCAACGCCCAAACAGAAAAATAGATCAGCGTGCGTGCTCGGAAAATCACGCGCCAGTCGAAGTGTCTGAGATCTTTCTTGAAGGTCCCGTCGGAGTTGCGGACCAGTGCCGGATTGACAGCCTCTGTGCCGCCCGCCGTCGCCATACCCATGTTGTGGGAATACTCGTCCAGCGTCGCATAGGAGATGAGCCCTCGCTCCCGTCCCAGCTTGTTCATGACATCGTCGCAAGCGTCGATACACAACGCGCAGGTGATGCATTCGAGCTGCTGTCCGTCGCGAATGTCTATGCCCATCGGACAAACGACCACGCAGGCGCTGCAGTCGACACAATCCCCGACAACCTTGCCTTCGGCCTTCGCCTTTTTGGCATGGCGCGAACGCGGCTCGCCTCGCCAGTCATTGTATGTGACGACCAGCGAGTTTTCGTCCAGCATCGCAGCCTGAATCCGTGGCCAGGGGCACATGTAGGTGCAGACCTGCTCGCGCATCAGGCCACCGAAGGTATAGGTCGTTGCCGTCAGCACAGCGACCGTGATGTAGGCGACCGGAGCCGCCTTACCGGTCACGAAATCGACCAGCAATGTCGGCGCATCGGCGAAATAGAAGATCCAGGCACCGCCGGTGGCGACAGCAATCACCACCCAGATCGCGTGTTTGCTGACGCGCTTGAAAATCTTGTTCAAAGACCAGCGCGCCTTGTCGAGCTTGATGCGCTGGTTGCGCTCACCCTCGATTGCCCGTTCGACCACCAGGAAGAGATCGACCCAGACGGTTTGCGGACAGGTATAACCGCACCAGGCCCGACCGACTGCCGAGGTAACAAGAAACAGACCGAAGCCCGCCATCACCAGGAGGCCAGCCACATAGAAGAATTCCTGCGGCCAGATTTCGATGAAGAAGAAATAGAAGCGACGGTTCGCCATGTCGACGAGCACCGCCTGATCGGGTGCGTAAGGTCCGCGATCCCAGCGCAGCCAGGGCGTCAGATAGTAGATGGTGAGCGTCACCACCATGACGTACCATTTGAAGGTGCGGAATTGCCCCTTGGCACGCTTCGGGAAGATCTTCTTGCGCGCCTCGTAAAGCGGCTTGCGCGCCCATGCGGCGTTTACCGCCTGTGCGTCGAACTGCTCAACTTCCGCAGCATCGGTCCTGCTGTCGTTCATGTCGCCAAATCCGAAACCGGCCCGACCCGCAGGATACAGCGGGATGAGCTCGAAGGGAAACTTCGACCTTCATCCCGCCTTTGATCCCGTGGCACAATCGGGCAAAACAACGCGCCTACTGACCACCGCCCAGTCCATGGACGAAGACCGCCAGTTGCTTGATGGTCGGCTCTCCCAGACGTTCTATCCAGCCGGGCATGACACCATGCTTGGGATTTGCGATCTGCCTGGCGATTTCCGACTCTGTTTCACCGTAGAACCAGATTGCGTCGGCAAGGTTCGGTGCGCCGAACTCGATGTCACCTTTGCCGTCTTCGCCGTGACAGACTGCACAATTGTCGTCGTAGATAACCTTGCCCGGAGCAACCAACGCAGGATCTGCCGGATCACCCGTCAGGCTATAGACATAGGCGGTAACCTCGCGGAGTTCGGTCGGCTCCAGCAGATCGCCGAAGGCCGGCATTTCGGAGAACCGCGTATCGTCATCCGCATCGTAACGAACGCCATGCGCAATGGTATGGTAAATCGCGTCGATATCGCCACCCCACAACCAAGCGTCGTCGTTGAGGTTCGGATAGCCCGGTGCACCCTGTGCTCCGGAGCCGTGGCACTGGACGCAATTCACCTTGAAGGCGGCTTCGCCGCCGGCCGTGGCAAACTGAAGCAGCTCCGGGTTGGAGGCGATTTCGCCGACCGGGGTGCTGGCAATCTGATCGACATATTGAGCCTGGGCTGCCTTGGCTTCGGCCATCTGCGTCGCCACAACCTCGCGGCTCGAATAACCCAAAAGGCCCGTAGTCGCCGAGTTGATAAGTGGCCAGGCCGGATAGGCGATCATGTATCCGATCGCCCAGACAATGGTCACGTAAAAGGTGATGACCCACCAGCGCGGCATAGGGTTGTTGAGTTCACGAATGCCGTCCCATTCGTGCCCCGTGGTTTCGACGCCACTGATTTCATCGATTTGCTTTTCGGACATGGCTCAATCATCTTTCAGTGCGTTTTTGGCGATTTTGTCAGCTTGCTTCTTGCTGCCGGGGCGAAACGTGTAAACGATCACACAGACGAACACGATCACCATGAACAGCAGACCCCAGCTGTCGGCGAAGGTGCGGAGCGTTTGGTATTCCATAGCTGCTCTCCTACCGGTAACCGGACGTCGGATCGTAGCTGGAGAAGTCGACCAGCGTTCCGAGCATCTGCAAGTATGCGACCAACGCATCCATTTCGGTCAGGCGCGACGGATCGCCATCGAAATCGCCGATGACGGCCTTCGGATAGCGTTCTTCGACACCATCCGTATCGGCATCCGGATCGGCCTGAGCCATCAGATCTGCTTTGGCGTTTTCGATCATCGCCTCGTCATACGGGACGCCGACCATGGCATTGGCCTTCAGATGCGCCTCGATTCCATCGACCCTGAGCGGGGCGTCGAGCAGAAACCCGTAGCTCGGCATGATCGATTCAGGCACAACCGACCGGGGCTCGATCAGATGCTGAACGTGCCATTCATTGGAGTAGCGCGCGCCGACGCGTGCCAGATCCGGCCCCGTTCGCTTTGACCCCCATTGGAACGGGTGATCGTACATCGACTCCGCAGCCAGCGAATAGGGACCGTAACGCTCAACCTCATCGCGGAACGGACGGATCATCTGGCTGTGACAGACATAGCAACCTTCACGGATGTAGATGTCGCGCCCGGCGAGCTCCAGCGGCGAGTAAGGCCGCATGCCCTCCACCTCTTCAATGGTGTTTTCGAGGTAGAAGAGCGGTGCGATCTCCACGATCCCGCCGATGGTCACGACGAGGAACGACGCGGCCAACAGCAAGGTGGCGTTCTTTTCAAGTACTTGGTGTTTCTCGAGCATTGGTGCGTTTCCCCTACTCTGCGCCTGGAATAGGCGTTTCGTCGCGTACTCGGCCGAGCAACGTCATGTAGATGTTGTAGACCATGACAAAGGAGCCGAGCAGGAACAGAAGACCGCCGAAGGTGCGCAGGATGTAATAAGGCTTCATCGCCGCTACCGATTCTGCGAAGGAGTACACGAGGAAACCCTGGTCATCGTATTCGCGCCACATCAGGCCCTGCTGAATACCGGCCACCCACATGACCGCCGCGTAGACTACGATACCGAGCGTCGCCAGCCAGAAGTGCCAGTTGACCATGCGCAGCGAGTAAAGGCGCTCGCGGTGCCACAGTTTCGGCACGAGATAGTAGATCGCCCCGAAGGAGATCATGCCGACCCAGCCCAGCGCACCGGAATGCACATGGCCAATGGTCCAGTCGGTGTAGTGGCTCAGGCTGTTGACCGCCTTGATCGACATGACAGGTCCCTCGAAAGTGGACATGCCGTAGAATGCCACCGACATGACCATCATGCGGATGATCGGATCGGTTCTGATCTTGTCCCAGGCACCCGACAGGGTCATGAGACCATTGATCATACCACCCCAACTCGGCATCCAGAGCATCACGGAAAACACCATGCCAAGGGTCTGCGCCCAATCCGGCAATGCCGTGTAGTGCAGGTGGTGAGGTCCGGCCCAGATGTACAGGAAGATCAGCGACCAGAAGTGGACGATCGACAAACGATAGGAGTAGACGGGCCGATTGGCCTGCTTTGGAATGAAGTAGTACATCATGCCAAGGAAACCCGCAGTCAGGAAGAAGCCCACCGCGTTGTGGCCGTACCACCACTGGGTTAGCGCGTCCTGGACGCCGGCAAAGGCCGAATAGCTCTTTGCCCCAAGGAACGACACCGGCACGGCCATGTTGTTGACCACGTGCAGCATCGCGATCGTCACGATGAAGGACAGATAGAACCAGTTGGCAACGTAGATGTGCGGTTCCTTGCGCTTCATGATGGTCCCGAGGAACACCACCAGGTAGGCAACCCAGACAACCGTCAGCCACAGGTCAACGTACCATTCCGGTTCGGCGTATTCGCGACCCTGGGTGATGCCCAACAGGTAGCCGGTCGCCGCCAGGACGATGAACAGCTGATATCCCCAGAACACGAACCAGGCGAGATTGCCGCCGAAGAGCCGTGCCCGGCAAGTCCGCTGGACCACATACATAGACGTCGCCATCAGCGCATTGCCGCCGAACGCGAAAATCACCGCCGACGTATGCAAGGGTCGCAAGCGTCCGAAATTCAAATAGGGCTCGATATTGAGATCGGGAAATGCCAGTTGCGCGGCAACCACGACCCCGACGAGAAAACCCGCAACACCCCAGAATAGCGTGGCGATTGCGCCATACCTGATGACTTCGTCCATATAGCCGGACGAGTCGACCTGACCTGTCTCCGTGGTCGGCGCGCTGAACGACATGCGTCGCAAAAGCACGACAGTGCAGCAAAGCAGGACAAAGAACAGGACCCACATATGGGCCTCGAACAGATCATCCTGGGCAAATGCCGCACCCAGCAGCGCCAGGAAAGCGCCGATGCCCACGACAACGGTTTCGAATGCGAACTTCATTAGTACCCCCAGTCGGCAGCAAAATACGCCGACGCGGCATCCGCCGACATCAGCGCACCTGTGATCATGACTTCGGAATCGCAGGATAGCATTGATCTCGATCAAGGCATCGTCAGACCCGTCGAATGCATTGTGGATGACAACCCCGGCGCCTCGGCACAATCCGGGAGGTCAGGTCTCGAACTCGACCGCGGCGTTTCAAGAGGAAGAGATGCAGGAAAGCCGGAATCTGGAACAACTCGTTGCAGCCGCAGCCTATTTCGGCGGCAATCCCGGTGATCCGGTCAAAGGCCTTGAACAGGCCCATCGCATCCAAATCATGATGTGCGACATGCTTGAGCAGATCGCCGACTCAATCCCGGGTGCCATCGATCATGGGCTCTGTGCACAACTGGCCGAACAGCTTTGCCCGATTTTGAAAAGCGTTCACCGATTCGAAGAGAAGGCGCTTTTCCCGATGCTTGGCGACAAAGAGGCCGGCACCATCGAACGATTAAAGCACGAGCATTTCGATGATGAGTGCTTTGCCGAGGAGTTGAGTGAGGTTTTGAGCAATCTTGGTCGGCGAAAGAAACCTGAAAATCCGGAGGCCCTTGGCTACATGTTGCGTGCCTTCTTCGAGGCCATGCGACGCCATGTCGCCTTCGAAAGCGACCACTTGAAACTTCTGGTGCGTTGAACCAGGTCGCCGCCGCGGTCAGATACTGGCGCGCGCGGCCAAGCGGTCGAGATCCGGCACGGTGACGTGCCGATTGTTTTCCACCTCGATTACACCGGCTTTCCGCAGCTTGGTAATCTGCCGGCTGACGGTCTCGATCGTCAGGCCAAGAAAATCGGCAATATCAGAACGTGTCAGGGGAAGGTCGAACGTCACGGCGTCACCGTCGTCAGCGGTCGGATTGATGTTGTTCGCGATCAAATAGAGAAAGCTGGCGACCTTTTCGGCAGCGGTCTTGCGGCCCAGTGTAACCATCCAACCACGGGCTTCATCCAGCTCATCCAGGGTTTGCTGCAGAAGCTTGTCCTTGAGCTCAGGGGAATCCTTGATCATGTGATCAATCACGGACGTCGGAAAACTGCACAATTGCACCTTTGTAGCCGCTTCCGCGTTGATTTCACTCGATTGCCGGAAAGGCCGTCCGAGGAAATCCGGCGCAAATTGCAAACCGACGATCTGCTGACGACCGTCCGCCAGCACCTTGGTCAGCTTCACCACCCCGGACAGGATGTTGGAATAATTGTTCACCGCCTCGGCATCGGCCACCAGTTCGGTTCCGGCATCCACCTCGCGACGGTTGGAATGGGCGTTGAGATATTGCAGCTGTGATCCGGACAATGCCCCGCAAACGCCGCGATGCCGGGCCTCGCAGGCCTGGCACAAAACCGGCATACTGGAATTGTGGATATCTTTTCGATGTTCGTTCATCGTATCCGTCAGGCGCTGTTGTTCGTGTCTCACCTAGCATATTCAGCGATTGCTGGTATGCGTCGCATTGTCCTCACGACTTTAGGATAACACCGGATTGTTCGGTCGCTCCAGTAGTAAGGGCAAATCGAGCCCTGCACTACCGTGCACGCTTGACCAAGATCAAGGCTTACGGTTCCGCATCCCACTATGGCTGCTCCAATGCGACAACGCTGCGGAGAATCCATGAACAACGCCCTCGTTGAAAAATACGCTCGCCCGACACCGCGATACACGAGTTACCCGACTGCTCCTCATTTTCACGATGGCGTGGACGGCACTGTTTACGCTGAATGGTTGCGGGCTCTGACACCCGGCCAGTCTCTCTCGCTCTATGTGCATATCCCCTACTGCGACCGGCTATGCTGGTTTTGCGGCTGCACCACCAAACAGACCAATCGCTACAAGCCGGTACAGCGGTATCTTGAGGCACTCGACCAGGAAATCGACACCGTCGGCCGGCTCGTCGATGCCGGATGTCCGGTTACGGCGCTGCATCTGGGAGGTGGTTCGCCAACGTTGCTCGAACCGGAAGATCTGGTCTGGTTGGGCGACGCGTTGCGAAGGCGCTTTTCATTTGCAAAGAATGCCGAAATCAGTGTCGAAATGGACCCGAACGACCTGACAGAAGCCAAGTATGACGCACTCGCCGAACTGGGTGTCACACGCGTTAGTCTGGGAGTCCAGGATTTCGATGCCCGGGTTCAGCAGGCAATCAATCGCGAACAAACCTTCGAGCAAACCCGCGAGGTGGTTGAAGCCATGCGCTGTCGCGGCGTCCACTCGGTCAATCTCGACATGCTGTACGGGCTGCCGCATCAGAGCGTGGAAACGATCGAACGGACGGCTGAAGAGGTGATATCGCTCAATCCGGACCGCATCGCGCTATTCGGCTATGCCCATGTACCGTGGGTCAAGAAGCATCAGACGATGATCGACGATGCATCACTGCCCGACAGCAGGCAGCGCTTCGAACAGGCCGGTCGGGCAGCGGACCTGTTGACGCAACACGGATACGCACGCATCGGCATCGATCACTTCGCACGACCGCAGGATACCCTTGCCCGCGCCGAGGACAGTGGTGCCCTCCACCGAAACTTCCAGGGCTACACGGACGATGCGGCAGACGCGCTGATCGGTCTGGGAGCGTCAGCCATAGGCAAGATGCCGCAAGGATATGTGCAGAATGCGGTCGCGACCGGCGACTACCAGCGACGTGTCGAGGGTGGCCTCGCCACCGTGCGCGGGCTGGAACTGTCAGAAGACGACCGGATGCGCGGCTGGCTGATCGAACGGCTGATGTGCGATTTTGGGTTTTCGTCCCGGCAATTGACCGAACAGTTCGGAGACCGCGCTACGGCGATTTTGCACGAGGCCGATGGCCTGATCAAAACCGATGAGGACGGCCTGTTCAGAAAGTACGCGGATGACTACCGGGTGACGGACACCGGAAGGCCATTTGTCCGCACGATCGCGGCACAGTTCGACCCCTACTTCGCCAAGGGCGTCGCCCGCCACTCGACCTCCGTATGAAAAAAGGGGCCGCGACGGGCCCCTTTCGTTTTCCAATCGTTGGAAGATCGATCACATGCCGCTGGTGATCTTGTCCGTGGTTGCACCAGCATCCGGCTCTTTCGAGATGACCGGATCGGAACCACCTGACAGCAGCGATTTGACCGTCCGCTTGTAGTCGGCCATGTCGAGCGTGCCGTTGGATCCTGCGGTCAGTTTGTTGATTTCACCCATCATCCGCTTCTGGTGCTTTTCCGTCTGAGCGCCGGTAGCATCGTTTTCAAGCACGATTTCAGCGGCCTCTTCAGGATGTTCCCGGGCATAGTCCCAGCCCTGCATGGATGCCTTGACGAAACGCTTCAGGATGTCGACCTGCTTGGGATCGTCAAGGGACTCCTCAAGTACGTAAATGCCGTCCTCGAGAGTGGCAACGCCCTGGTCCTCATACTTGAAGGTGATCAGGTCTTCCGGAGCAATGCCGGCATCGATGACCTGCCAGTACTCGTTGTAGGTCATGGTCGAGATGCAGTCGGCCTGCTTCTGCAGCAGCGGATCGACGTTGAAGCCCTGCTTCAAAACGGTGACGCCGTTGTCGGAACCGTCCGTCGGAATGCCCAACTGGCTCATCCATGACAGGAACGGATACTCGTTGCCGAAGAACCAGACACCGAGCGTCCGGCCGCGAAAATCTTCCGGTGACTTGATTCCGGTTTCCTTCAGGCAGGTCAGCATCATGCCCGAGCTCTTGAAGGGCTGAGCGATGTTGACCAGATCGACGCCTTTTTCACGCGATGCCAACGCTGCCGGCATCCACTCGATGATCACATCGGCGCCACCGCCGGCGATCACCTGAGGCGGTGCAATATCCGGGCCGCCCGGCTTGATTTCGACATCGAGATCGGCGGCGTCATAAAAACCCTTGTCCTTGGCCACATAGTAGCCCGCGAACTGCGCCTGCGTGACCCATTTGAGCTGCAGCACGACCTCATCCTTGGCGAGCGCCGTTCCGGCAGTCAGTCCCACGGCGAGGCCGACAGTCATAGCCAGTAGTTTTTTCATTTTTTTCACTCCTCTGGTTGTGGCTCCGTCTTCATTGTCCTCTTCTGCGTCTATAGGACGGATGCCAGAAAGTCACGGCGCGCTCAAGCAAGGCCAGCAATCCGTAGGACAGCGAGCCGGCAAGAGCCGCCACGAAGATTTCAGCCCAGACCATGTCGATATTCATACGACCGACCTCGGTTGAAATTCGAAAGCCCATACCGACGATGGGCGTACCGAAAAATTCGGCTACGATGGCACCGATCAGCGCCAGCGTCGAGTTGATCTTCAATGCGTTGAAGATGAAGGGCATGGCCGCGGGCAGTCGAAGCTTGAACAGCGTCTGCCAGTAGTCCGATGCATAGGTGCGCATCAGGTCACGCTCCATGGCACCGCTTGCGGCGAGACCCGCAACCGTGTTGACGAGCATCGGGAAGAAGGTCATCACGACAACGACGGCGGCTTTGGACGGCCAGTCGAACCCGAACCACATGACCATGATGGGGGCGATGCCGATCACCGGCAGCGCAGCGACCAGATTGCCGATCGGCAACAGTCCCTTGCGCAGGAAAGGCACCCGGTCGACGATGATAGCCGCGATGAAGCCTGAGGCACAGCCGATCGTATAGCCAGCCAGAACAGCCTTCATGAACGTCTGGTAGAAATCGTCCCAAAGGATGTCGACGGACGCCGTGATCCGGTCCCAGATCATCGATGGCGACGGCAACAGGACGCTGGGAACGTCGAAGCCTCGTGTGATACCTTCCCAAAGTACGATCAGGGTCACGCCGAAAAGAACCGGGATCGCAAGATTGATCGTTTGGGCAGCGATGCGGCTGGCCGGTTGAAGCCGCGCGAGCCAGGTATTGAGCGCCCAGGCGGCAATCCAGAAAACGAGAGCGAATATGAGGATCCCGGCGTTCATTGCGCCATCCCCATGCGCCGCTGAACAATGCGGGAGGCAACGTCAACCAACATGACCAGCAATGCGGCCAGCACTGCGGCAGAGATAAGTGCAGACCAGATCTGGATGGTCTGACCGTAATAGGAGCCGGTCAGCAGCCGTGCGCCAAGTCCAGCAACCGCCCCCGTCGGCAACTCGCCGACGATGGCGCCGACAAGACTGATGGCCACAGCAACCTTCATGGACGTGAACAAAAACGGCACGGCCGAGGGCCAACGCAATTTCCAGAATATCTGCGCTCTGCTCGCATTGTAGGTCCGCATCAGATCGAGATGCATGGGATCAGGAGAGCGCAGTCCTTTGACCATCCCCACCGCCACCGGGAAGAACGACAGGTAGGCCGAAATCAGAGCCTTCGGCAAAAGTCCCGATATGCCGATGGCATTCAACACCACGATGATCATCGGTGCGATGGCCAGGATCGGCACGGTTTGACTGGTGATGATCCACGGCATCAGGCTCTTGTCGAGCACAGTCGACTGAACGATCAGCACCGCAAGCAATATGCCAAGCGCAGTGCCCATCAAGAACCCGAGCAAGGTCGAGGACAGGGTAATCCAGCCATGAAAGACCAGGCTGCGCTTCGAGGTGATCTTCTTCAGTGCCGTGGTTTTCCAGATCTCCTCGGCCACCTGATGCGGGGCTGGCAGAACCGGTCGTTCCTGTACCATGGTCTTGCGCAGCAACTCGCCGGTCGACAATTGGGTGTCCGCACGAGCGGCCTGATCGCGCTCGAAGGGAGCGTTGAGAACAACCGTAAAGCCGTACCAGAGCAAAATGATCACCGCGACGACCACAGTCACCGGAAAAAAGCGGTCTCTGAAAAACTGTGGCTTGTCACGACGTTTGCTCACCGGCAATCTCCATTACCGGTGTTGTCAGGCTGCGATGGCTGCACCTGCGTCCTAATCATCGTAGGAATGCCCCAGCCTCAATCCCTCGCGCACCCGATGCGCGATCTCCAGAAACTTCGTGGACTCGCGAATTTCCAGCGGTCGGTCTTCACCAAGGTCGCAATCGATGATCTCATGGATCCGGCCAGGCCGAGGGCTCATCACCACAATGCGAGTCGACAGGAATACCGCCTCTGGAATGGAGTGCGTGACGAAGACCACGGTTTTTCGCGTCTGCGCCCACAGTTTCAGCAGCTGCTCGTTGAGGTGATCGCGGACGATTTCGTCAAGTGCCCCGAACGGCTCGTCCATCAGCAGCATATCCGGGTCGAAGGACAGTGCGCGAGCGATGGAGGCTCGCTGTTGCATGCCGCCGGAAAGCTGCCACGGAAATTTCTTCTCGAAACCGGTCAGGTTCACGAGCTCCAGATTCCTGCTAACACGATCATCGCGCTCGGCCTTCGCCATGCCCATGACTTCCAACGGCAAGGAAACATTGGCGCCGATGGTGCGCCAGGGATAGAGCGCAGCAGCTTGAAACACGTAACCATAGGCACGGGCGAGTCTCGCTTCACTCGGAGAAACGCCGTTGACCGAAATCGAGCCGCCTGTGGGCTGTTCAAGATCGGCGATAACCCTCAGCAGAGTCGTCTTTCCGCAACCCGACGGTCCGATGAAGGATACGAATTCGCCACGCTCGATCTGCAGGTCGATGCCCGACAGCGCATGGACCGGTCCGTCATTGGTCTGAAACGTCAAATCCAGCTTTTGCGCATCGATCACGACGCTCATGCGAGATCCTCCGCAAAATCCCGACCCTGTCCCCGGGGGATTGGAATTCGCGGCATGCAATCAGACTCCGCTGGCCGGTATGCCGGTGCGCTGCACCTTGCGCGGCGCCGTCACCTCTTTCCAGGTGGACAGGGCCTTGTTCACGGCGTGGAAAGGCTCTCGGCTGACAAACTCACCGTGACCCTCCTTGGTTTTGACCTCGCCGTCTTCAACCGACACATGACCGCGGGTCAAGGTAAAACGAGGCAGTCCCACGACCTGCTTGCCCTCGAAAACGTTGTAGTCGATGGCCGACTGCTGGGTTTCGGCGCTGACCGTCTTGCCCTTTTGCGGATCCCAGACGACCAAGTCGGCATCCGCACCGACGAGAATGGCGCCTTTCTTCGGATAGATGTTGAGGATCTTGGCGATATTGGTTGAGGTCACAGCCACGAACTCGTTCATCGTCAGACGGCCGGTGACAACACCGTTCGTCCACAGCATCGGCATGCGGTCTTCGAGGCCACCTGTGCCATTCGGGATCTTGGTGAAATCGCCGACGCCATAACGCTTCTGGTCGGTGGTAAAGGCGCAATGGTCGGTTGCAACGACCTGCAGCGATCCGGCCGCCAGACCGTGCCAGAGCGAGTCCTGGTGCTTCTTGTTGCGGAACGGCGGTGACATCACGCGGCGGGCCGAATGATCCCAGTCGTCGTGTGCGTATTCGCTGTCATCAAGCGTCAAGTGCTGGATCAGTGGCTCACCATAGACCCGCATCCCATTTTGACGAGCACGGCGGATCGCTTCGTGTGCCTGCTCCGATGAGGTGTGCACGACATAGAGCGGAACGCCCGCCATATCGGCGATCATGATGGCGCGGTTCGTCGCCTCGCCTTCAACCTTGGCTGGCCGCGAATAGGCATGCGCTTCCGGCCCGTTGTTTCCTTCAGCAAGCAGCTTGGCCTGCAACTGGGCAACCACGTCGCCATTTTCCGCATGCACCAAAGGCAGGGCACCGAGCTCCGCACAGCGCTGGAAGGACGAAAACATCTCGTCGTCATCGACCATCAACGCGCCCTTGTAGGCCATGAAATGCTTGAAGGTATTGATCCCCTTCTCGCGAACGACAGTCTCCATTTCATTGAAGACCTGCTCACCCCACCAGGTGATCGCCATGTGGAAGGAGTAGTCGCAATTTGCGCGGGTCGACTTGTTGTCCCACATCTGGATGGCTTCCAGAAGCGACTGTCCCGGCGACGGCAGTGCAAAATCGACGACCATGGTGGTTCCGCCGGACAGCGCTGCCCTGGTTCCGCTTTCGAAATCGTCGGTGGAGTATGTGCCCATAAACGGCATTTCAAGGTGCGTATGCGGATCGATGCCGCCCGGCATGACGTAGCAGCCCGCCGCGTCAAGCACCTTGTCGCCCGAAAGGTCGGGACCGATCTCCGTGATGACGCCGTTTTCCACTTTTACGTCGGATTTGTATGTCAAATCGGCGGTCACCACCGTGCCGCCCTTGATTACCGTGCTCGCCATTTATGCCTCCATTTTTTTCGTGCGCCGACTACTCGACGATTTCGGCAGTCTCCACGACCGCCTGGAACAGGACATCGGCGCCCGCCCGCGCCCATTCCGGAGAGATTTCTTCATCTTCGTTGTGGCTGAGGCCGTCAACACAGGGGCACATGACCATCGCGGTCGGTGCGACCCGATTGATCCAGCAGGCATCGTGACCGGCGCCGGATACGATATCGCGGTGTGAATAGCCCAGCCTTTCCGCGGCATTGCGGACAGCCGTCACGCAGTTGTCGTCAAAGGTGACCGGATCAAAGTGGCCAGCCACCTCAACCTCGAACTGAAGACCGAGATCCGCTGCGATCTTCGGTCCTTCGGCCTCCAGGCGAGCCTTCATCCCGTCGAGCACTTCCTGATCAGGCGATCGGAAATCGATGGTGAAAACGACTTTGCCGGGAATGACGTTGCGCGAATTGGGATAGACATCGCAGTGGCCGATGGCGCCGACCGCAGCCGGCTGGTGTTCCATGGCGATCTGGTGGACCAGTTCGGTGATACGCGCCATGCCAAGACCGGCATTGCGGCGCATCGGCATCGGCGTCGACCCGGTGTGGCTGTCCTTGCCGGTCAGCGTGACCTGCAGCCACCAGAGGCCCTGCCCATGCGTGACCACGCCGATATCCTTGTTTTCGGCTTCAAGGATCGGTCCCTGTTCGATGTGCAGTTCAAAGAAGGCGCGCATGTCGCGAGCGCCCACTTCTTCGTCGCCCTTCCAGCCGATGCGTTCCAGCTCAGAGCCGAACGTCTTGCCCTCGGCGTCCTCGCGACCATAGGCCCAATCAAGCTCATGCATGCCGGCGAAGACGCCGGACGCCAGCATCGCGGGTGCAAAGCGGGTGCCTTCCTCGTTGGTCCAGTTGGTGACCACGATCGGGTGCTTCGTTCTGACGTTGAGGTCGTTGAGTGTACGCACGATTTCGAGCCCGCCCAGCACACCCAGAACCCCGTCATACTTGCCGCCGGTCGGCTGGGTGTCCAGGTGGCTGCCGACATAAACCGGCAGCGCATCGGGATCAGTGCCCTCCCGACGGAAAAACATGTTGCCCATCTTGTCGACGCCCATCGTCATTCCGGCGTCTTCGCACCATTTCTGGAAGAGGGCCCTGCCCTCGCCGTCCTCGTCGGTCACGGTCTGGCGGTTGTTACCGCCGCGAACGCCAGGCCCGATCTTGGCCATCTCCATCAGGCTGTCCCAGAGGCGATCGCCGTCGATTCTCATGTTTCCGGTCAATGGCATGGGTGTTCTCCCCGGTGTTCGGTCGTGTCAGTCAAGCGATTTCAGAACGCCGCTCAGCGTATCGACGATGAAATCAATCTGATCTTTCTCGATGATCAAAGGCGGTGACATGGCAATGATATCGCCAGTCGTGCGAATAAGCAGTCCCTTGTTATAGGCGTCGAGGAACGCCGAGAAGGCCCGCCGGGTCGGTTCTCCGGCGATCGGTTCCAGTTCGATGGCTCCGATCAGGCCGATATTTCGCACGTCGATCACGTGCGGCAGGTCCTTCATCGAGTGCAGCGCTTCTTCCCAATAGGGCGCCAGCTCCGCACCTCGGGTCAAAAGGCCGTCTTCCTGATAGGTCTCGAGGGTCGCCAGACCGGCGGCCGAAGCCATTGGATTGCCCGAATAGGTGTAGCCGTGGAAGAACTCGATCAGGTGTTCCGGGCCGTTCATGAACGCGTCGTGGATTTCCTTCTTCACAAACACCGCGCCCATCGGAATGACACCGTTCGTCAGCCCCTTGGCCGTGGTGATGATATCCGGGACAACGCCGAAATAGTCCGGCGCAAAGGGTGTGCCTAGACGGCCAAACCCGGTGATCACTTCATCGAAAATCAGCAGGATGCCGTGTCGGTCGCAGATATCGCGCAGCCGCTGCAGATAGCCTTTGGGCGGCAACAGGACACCGGTCGAGCCGGCAACCGGTTCAACAATAACGGCGGCAATGGTTGAGGCATCGTGCAAAGCAACAATCCGCTCGAGCTCGTCGGCGAACTCGGCGCCATGTTCGGGAACTCCGCGCGTGAATGCATTGCGCTCGGGATCGTGGGTGTGGCGAATGTGATCGACGCCGGTCAGCAACGTGCCGAACATTTTTCTGTTGGCAACGATGCCCCCCACCGAAATGCCGCCGAAATTCACCCCGTGATAGCCCCGTTCGCGACCGATCAACCGGAAGCGCGACCCCTCGCCCTTGACGCGATGATAGGCGATTGCCGTTTTCAGCGCAGTCTCGACCGACTCTGACCCGGAGTTCGTGAACATGACATGGTCGAGCCCGGGCGGCGAAATCGCGACGAGCCGCGAAGCAAGCTCAAACGCCTTTGGATGACCCATCTGAAACGCCGGCGCGTAATCAAGCTCCGCGGCCTGCTTCTGGATCGCCTCGACGATCTTGGGGCGATTGTGGCCGGCATTGACGCACCACAGGCCAGCCGTGCCGTCGAGCACCTGGCGACCATCAGATGTGGTGTAGTGCATGCGGTCGGCACCGACGAACATGCGCGGATTTTGCTTGAACTGCCGGTTTGCCGTGAACGGCATCCAGAAGGCGTCGAGATTGTTCGTCTTGACCGGGACATTCATGGCAGTCAGCTCTCCCCAAGCCGGATGTGCATTGTCGTACGGGTCCAGTAACAGCCAATTTGCGGATTGCAAATTATTGACTGAATGGTCAAAATGCAGGCTAGAAGAGCAACCGGAGGCGGTCAAGAACAATATTCGCGACTGCAGCAATCCGGGGGCTTGCACGGGATGGCATTCCGTTGCATGGCTTATGGCCCCACAGTTTTCATTGAGCAAAGGCAAAAGCGCAAATCTGATCCATGGCAGTCTCGACCAACAAGCGGACCCGCATTCAGGGCATCAATCGCGGGATCATTCTCGACGCCGCCCTGGAAGTCTTTTCCGCCTATGGCTTCCGTGGATCCACCATTGATCAGATTGCCGAAAAAGCCGGCATGTCGAAGCCAAACCTGCTCTACTATTTTCCAAAGAAAGAAGACATTTACGTCACGGTTCTTGAAAAAACACTCGAAGAGTGGCTTACGCCCTTCCGCGACATCAATCCGGAAGGCGACCCGGTCGATGAATTGCGCAAGTACACGATCAGCAAGATGCACATGTCGGCATCGCAGCCGGCAAGTTCGCAGCTCTTCGCCAACGAGATCCTGCACGGCGCACCGGCGATACAGGAGTTTCTTGGCACCAATCTTCGGGAGCTGGTCGATGAAAAGGCTGCGGTGATCCGCCGCTGGATAGAGGAAGGCAAGCTTGCGCCGGTCGATCCCTATCATCTGATCTTCATGATCTGGGCCACCACTCAGCATTATGCCGATTTCGACGTTCAGATCCGGGCAATCATGCCGGAAGCATCACGGCAACCGGAGTATTTCAGCCAGGCCGCTGATGCTGTGCTGGCCATCCTGCTCGACGGAATCAGACCACGCTGAAGATCCAGCCTCAACCACGATAGTCGGCCGGCCGGAGCCCTCCCCGCCTCGCCTGCAGTGTTTCTGCACCGGGGACCACATCCGTGTTTTGAGCAGCGATCACCACCCAGTGCCCATCGCGCCTTTCTGCGACAAAGACCATGATGGATCGGCGGACATCTAGCGGCGCGCCCTGTTGGTCGAGCTGTCCTGAAAGCCGCCAGCGTACATGGATGACGGCAACGCCGTCGCCGGCGTGTTTCACTGCAATACGGCCGGCAGAAAGGGTCGACTCCCGAAAGAACGTAGTCAGGCCGTAGGCGTGAGCACGCTCGATATCGGCACGTTTGTGCCACCACAGCCCAACCACATTGACGAAATCGGCGTCATCGGCAAACAGCGCCGCCAGCGTCACCGCATCGCGATTATTCCACGCCTCGGCGAAGCAATGCACGATTTGCTCTGGTTCGGTCGGTCGCATCTTGCTCCTTCTTCAGTTGGTTCTAATCGATTTACAAATGGCATTTCATTTTTTATCGATTTTTTATCGATTTTCCCAAAAATATATACTAAATTCGCAGCCGTTCGCACAGGGAGGAAACGACATGCGAAAGGCTACCTTATCCATCTGTTTTGCTATGGCGCTGGCTGCCCAGGCAATGACGGCGGCTGCCGAGGAGTTGCGCATCGGCACGGCCAGCCTCGGTGGCGCCTTTTACCCGGTTGGCCAGGGAATCTCGAACCTGGTCAACAAATATGCCGGCGGCGATATCACCATGGTCCCGGTCGTCACCGGTGGTTCGGTTCAGAATCCGCGTCTGGTCGGTAGCGGTGAAGTCGACATCGCCATTACAAACAACAATCTGGCGGTGCTCGCCACCAAGGGCGTCGGGCCCTACAAAAGCGGCGCCATCGACGTGAAGGCTGTTGCCGCCCTGCATCCAAGCGTCCTGCACATGATCGTGCTCGACGGGTCGGATATCAAGTCCTTTGCCGACATCAAGGGCAAGCGCGTGGCGGTCGGGCCTGCCGGCGGTGGAACGCTTGGTTTCATGAATTTCCTGCTTCCTATTCACGGCATGACACTCGACGACTTCACGCCGAGTTTCCTGTCCTATGCTGATGGGTTCAGTCAGCTCTCGGACGGCAATGTCGACGCAGCATTTGCTCTTTCCGGCTACCCGGCATCGGCAGTCATGCAGGCGGCCGCAGGACAGAAACTTCGCTTTATCGAGTTCGATCCGGCTAAGCTCGATGAGGCGCTTGGCAAGAACGGGGCATTCAAAGCTGTCGAAATCCCCGCAGAAGTCTACAGCACGGATTCACCGGGAACCGTTATCGGCGTCAACAACATGTTGATCACGCTGTCAGACATGGACGCCGACAAGGTCCACGACATTACGGCAGCGATTTTCGATCACCTGGATGAGTTCAAGGCAGAGAATGCCAATGCCCGTCAGATCGATCCCGCCGATTCGAAGAACCTGGCGATTCCGTTGCACGAAGGCGCCGCGCGTTATTTCAACAAATAGGCACCAAACCCGGGCGGAGGCCGCAACCGGCCTCCCCCGGGGTTGGAACGATCGCACATACCCGATGACCCGCCTGACGAATCTCCTGACCGTGGAAACGTTGACCGGCACGCTGGCGCTTTGTCTCGGTCTCTATCATCTGTTGCTGGTTTCGGGCTTCATCGTCGTTTCGACCATGGAGATGCGCCTGACGCATCTCATGCTGGCTTTCAGTCTGTTGTTTCTGACACGACCTGTGACCAAACGACTGGCCGGCGGCAAGGCCGATCGCGTCATTGCTGCGTTACTGGTTTTCGCGGTGGTAGTAGCCAGCGTTTGGCTACTGTCGCGGTGGAAAGCAATCGCATTCAGTGGCGGATTGACCGAGCCCGGTGATTTCTACGCGGGTGCCGTCATCGTCGTTCTGGTCTTCGAGGCCGCGCGGCGGGGCGTCGGTGCCATCCTGGCATCGATAACCCTGATCTTTTTTCTCTACCCGTTTGTCAGCCCTTATCTGCCGGGCCTGCTCCACAGCCGAGGTTACAGTTTTGAACGTATCGTCATCTTCCTGACGACCGATACTCAAGGTGTTTATGGGATCCCGATCGGCGTCGCCGCAACGTACATCATCGTCTTCACGATTTTCGGGTCGCTGCTATCGGCGTTTGGTGCGGGAGATTTCTTTTTCGAGATTTCGCGCCGGCTGACCCGCGGCATGCGCGCGGCCGGCGCCAAGACGGCGGTCCTGTTTTCCACGTTGATCGGCATGATTTCGGGCTCGGCCGCCGGCAACGTCGCCGTCACCGGCACTTTGACCATCCCCATGATGAAACGGGAAGGCTACGCACCGCACCAGGCCGGCGCCATCGAAGCCGTCGTGTCGACCGGTGGTCAGATGATGCCGCCCGTCATGGGTGCTGCCGCGTTCCTGATGGCCGAAATAGTCGGTGTCCCATACGTTCGCATCATGGGTGTCGGACTGCTGCCGGCGCTGCTGTTCTTTGGCTCCATCTTCTTCATCGTGCACCTGCAGGCGGTCAAAAGTGGCATCGTGCCGGCATCACCGAGCGAAGAGGACAAGCGATCAACGCTGCAGGTGGTCGTTGACGGGTCCCGTTTTATCGCAACCTTTGTCCTGCTGCTCGGTTTGATGCTGTGGGGCTACTCCCCGTTCAAGGCATCCTTTTGGGCGATCGTCCTGCTGGTCGTCAGCGAAGTCTTGTGGACCCGTGACTTCAACCTCTCATTCATCCGTCGATTGGCAGGCGGCATCGCCAACGGTGCCCGAAACGTGGCGCCGATCACCGCGGCCTGTGCTGCTGCGGGCATTATTTCCGGTACGCTGGCAATCAGCGGCCTCGGCCCCAAGATCGCCATTCTGATCGAACTTGCATCCGGTGGAACACTGTGGCTCGCCCTGCTCCTGACAATGGTCGCTGCCATCGTGCTCGGCATGGGTCTTCCAACAACGGCGGCCTATCTGATCCTGGCGACAGTGGTCGCACCGGCGCTTGTCAAGCTTGGCATGCCGATGCTGACGGCGCATTTCTTCGTCTTCTACTATGGCTGCATTTCGACCATAACGCCTCCGGTTGCACTAGCGGCCTATGTCGCCGCCGGCATTGCCGGCTCCGACATCAACAAGGTCGGTTGGACCGCGGCAAGCTACGGGCTGACCAGCTACCTGCTTCCCTTTGCTTTCTGCTTCGGGCCAGGCCTTCTGTTGCAAGGAACGGCCATGGAGAACGTCGAAGCAATCGTTACGGCGACTATCGGCACGTTCGCAATCGCGGTGGCGATCGTCGGCTGCCTCAATCGTCCGCTCCCTTGGCCGCACCGAGCCGCAGCCCTTGGTGGCGGCGTGCTTCTGCTGTTCCAGGGTCTGGTGACCGGGCTCGTCGGCCTGATCATCCTGGTAGCCCTTTTCGCCATCGATCGGCTGCGTCAGCCGAATTCTCTGCAACCGTCAAAGGAATAGGTAATGGCAAAGACTTTTCGCCGGGTGGTCACAGGTCATGACGAAAACGGCGTTGCCGTGGTTGTTTCGGACGAACCGGCAACGCAGATTTTGCAGCGCCCCAGTCGCCCCGGCGTAACGCTGACCAATTTCTGGATCTCTGACGGAACGCCCGCGGAATATGACGGTGCGGAGGAAACCTGCACCGGGGACTTTATCCTGCATCCACCGCGCGACGGTTCGGTCTTCCGATGCGTCGAGTTCGAGCCGGAAGATCCGGAGGTGCTCGCCGGGCTCGATGGCAAAACGGCCTTTGCCGAAATGGGTGCCTCCGCCAACATCGTCGAAGGGGCCCGCCACCCCTTCATGCATCGCACCGATTCGGTCGACTACGCCGTCATCCTAAAGGGTGAAATCCATATGCTGATGGACGACACCGAGGTTGTGGTGAAGGCTGGCGATGTGGTCGTGCAGCGCGGGACCAACCACGCCTGGTCGAACCGAGGAACCGAGTCGTGCATCATCGCCTTCATCCTGGTCGACGGCGTGACTCGTCGAGATGCCTCGGAACCGGACGCCCGCGGTATCCCCCGTCGTCAGCAGCCTTAGCGATCCGGTCCGAACGCCACGATCACCAGCCCCAAAACGGTGACGACGGCCCCGCCCAGGACGGCCGGACTGGTCCAGCCATGGCCAAGCAGACCTTCATACAAAATGACAAAGACCGGGATCAGGTACCCGTAGGTCAGGACCTTGGAGGCAGGCAGGCGCAGCGACGCAAACTGCATCAGAAAGAACGTGCCCGCCGACGTGAAGACGGCAAGATAGCCGATGGCCACCCAAACGATCAGCGGCAAGGATGCCCAGTCCGTCTCGATAAGCTCTCCGGCACCGTATAGCGCGATGGCCAGAAACGTGGCGACAGTTGTCCAGTAGGTTGTCAGGATGACGGGCTCGCCCTGGCTCAGCTTCTTGACCAACGGCGCGAAAGCGGCATGGCAAATACAGCCGAAGAAAAATACCGTCTCGCCGAAACCGATGTCGAAGGCCAGGATCGCCTGGACATCACCTCGAAAAATCACCCAGACCGAGCCACATGCGGCGACGATGAGGCTGATGATGACAATGGGTCGGGTCGTCTGACGCAGAAACAGGTAGCCGAAACCAGTGCTCATCAGGGGAATCAGCGTGAACATGGCACCCGTCGAGACCGGGCTGGTAAACTTCAGCGCCGTGAACATCGACACGAAATAGACACCCATCAGCGTGCCCAGCAGGGCGAAGCGCCAGGCAGCCACATGGGGAAATGGCAGGCGCTTGAAAAACACCAGCGCGACCGATGCCATGACCAGCGACGCGAAGAAGAAGCGCATGGCATTGAGCGCACCCGCTCCGATATAGGGCACGGCCAGAGATCCGAGCGAAAACGAACCGGAGATCAGCGCGGCGAAGAGGATCATCGCCAAGTGGCCAAGCAGCTTTTCGCGCCCGCTTGCCAGTTCGTCGGCGGCCGTGGGCGCCGATGCGGTCATACCAGGGCCAATGCCGACACGCATGGGTGAACCATGGCCGCATAGGGCCATGGTTCAGGAACAATACGGGGAGGTGTCTTACTCCGCCGCTTCCTTGGTGGCGTTCGGGTTGTTGGGATGTGTCGTCCAGTTGGCATAATTCGGATCGATCGGCTCCTTGGTGCGAGGATCAACACCGCTGATCGCTTCCATCGTGATGCAATCCTCGACCGGGCAGACATTGACGCACAGGTTACAGCCAACGCACTCCTCGTCGATCACCTCGAACATGCGCTCGCCATCGACCATGTTGGTGATGGCCTGGTGCGAGGTGTCTTCGCAGACGATGTGACAACGGCCACATTTGATGCAGGAGTCCTGGTCGATGCGCGCCTTGGTGACGTAGTTGAGGTTCAGATGCTGCCAGTCCGACATGTTGGGCACAGCCATGCCCTGGAAATCGGCAATTTCGGCATATCCCTTTTCGTCCATCCAGTCGGACAAGCCCTCAGCCATTTCGGTCACGATCTTGAAACCGTAGGTCATGGCCGCCGTGCACACCTGAACGGTACCGCAACCGAGTGCAATGAATTCGGCAGCATCGCGCCAGGTGGTGATTCCGCCGATTCCGGAAATCGGCAGCCCGTTGGTTTGATGATCCCGCGCAATCTCGGCCACCATGTTAAGCGCGATCGGCTTGACCGCCGGACCGCAATAGCCGCCATGCGAACCCCTGCCATCAATGGTCGGCACCGGCGCCATGTTGTCGAGATCCAGCGACACGATGGAGTTGATCGTGTTGATCAGCGAAACCGCATCAGCGCCGCCTTCCTTGGCGGCCCGTGCCGGGTAACGGACATCGGTGATGTTGGGCGTCAGCTTGACGATCACTGGCAGCTTGGTGTGCTGTTTGCACCAGCGTGCGACCATTTCGATGTATTCCGGAACCTGGCCGACCGCCGAACCCATTCCGCGTTCACTCATGCCGTGCGGACAGCCGAAATTGAGCTCAACCCCATCTGCGCCCGTTTCATCAACGCGCTGAAGGATTTCCTTCCACGGCTGTTCCTCGCAGGGCACCATCAGCGACACGATCATCGCCCGGTCCGGCCAGTTCTTCTTGACCTGGGTGATCTCCCTCAGGTTGATCTCCAAATCACGGTCGGTGATCAGCTCGATATTGTTCAGACCGATCAGCCGGCGGTCCGGCCCGTGGATGGCGCCATAGCGCGGCCCGTTGACGTTGACGACAGGCGGCCCCGCCTCGCCCAGCGTCTTCCAGACGACACCGCCCCAACCCGCTTCGAAGGCGCGCTCGACATTGTATGCTTTGTCGGTCGGCGGCGCCGATGCCAGCCAGAACGGGTTTGGTGACTTGATTCCGAGGAAATTGGTCGAAAGATCTGCCATGATGTCCTCCTCAACAAATAAGCGTTAGGCCGTCAGCGCGGCATGAATGGATTCGGCTGCGACCTTGCCGTCCTCAACGGACACCACGGTCAGGTCCTCGCCGCTGCGAACGCAATCGCCGCCAGCCCAGACATTGCCCAAATTGGTCTTGCCCTCAGCGTCGGTCTTGATGCGGCCGCCGTCAAGATCCAGGCCGCTGCCTTCGAGCGGACCGGCATCGAATGACTGGCCGATCGCCTTGAAGACCTGATCGGCAGCAAGCGTGACCGTTTCGCCGGTTCCCGCCAGAGATCCGTTGCTTTGCTGAGTGTATTCCAACTCGATGCCCGAGATTGACCCGTCGTCGCGACGGACCAGCGCCTTCGGCTGCAGCCAGTGGCGGATGGACACGCCATGGGTCTGCGCCAGGTCCTGTTCATATCCGCTTGCGTTCATCGCCTCCTGCCCGCGGCGATAGGCAATGGTCACCTCTTCCGCCCCTAGCAGTTTTGCCTGTGTGGCAACGTCGATTGCCGTCATCCCACCGCCAATGACCACCACATGGCGACCGACCGCCATGGTCGACAGATCCGACGCCTGACGCAGCTCGGCGATGTAATCCACCGCATCTTCGCAACCGCTGGCATCCTCCCCGTCCAATCCAAGGGCGTTCACATTGCCCAAACCTATGCCAAGGAACACCGCATCATAGTCCTCGGCCAGTTGGCTGACGTTTATGTCGCTGCCCAACCGTTTGCCGTTGTGCACCGTGATCCCGCCAATATCGAGGATGAACTGCAGCTCCTTCTGGGCGAAATCATCAACGGACTTGTAGGCGGCAATCCCGTATTCGCTCAGGCCGCCACCCTTCTCCCGAGCCTCGAAAACAGTCACATCATGGCCATGCATGGCCAACCGGTGTGCGCAGGAGAGGCCAGCCGGCCCGGCACCGACGACGGCAATCCGCTTGCCGGTCGACGCCGCCCTTTTAAACGGATGGTCAGTGGCTTCCGCCATCAACGTGTCGGTGGCGTAGCGTTGGAGCTGGCCGATCTTGACCGGCTTGCCCTCAGCCACCTCGCGAACGCAAGCCTGTTCGCACAACGTCTCTGTCGGGCAGACACGCGCGCACATGCCGCCAAGAATATTCTGTTCGAATATGGTTTTGGCCGATCCCTTGGGGTTGTCGGCGGCGATCTGTCGAATGAACATCGGAACGTCGATGCTTGTCGGACAGGCCGTCATGCAAGGCGCGTCGTAGCAAAAGTAGCAGCGTTCGGCCTCGACCGTGGCTTCATGGCGCGTCAACAGCGGGTGCAGATCGGCAAAATTATCCTCGTATTCCGAAGCATCAAGCCGACCGGCCCGAACATCCTGCGTTCCCTCGGTCGCCATGCAATTCCTCCTTCGCTGTGCGCGTCGTGCTCTTGCGGCGTTTCGACGCGGAACCGTTCCCAAACTCAGAGGACAGAATGACCTGATTTTCTCACAAGGTCAAATTTTTTATCATATGGTCAATTTTGAGGATGGCACGCTGAGTATCCCGCTGCTGGCGCGTGGGACACGCCAGCACTGCACAAGCAAACGCTGCAAAGTGTTTATTCGAAGACGATACTGGGCGCGGCGGTCTCGCGTGCACGGGACTCCAGGCCGACGGCTCTCCAGGCTTCCGTTGCTATCGACTTGAAGATTTCCGCGTGCGGCCCGTCGGGCTGTGACGCCACCACAGGTGTTCCGGCGTCGGAATTCTCCCGGATATCCATGTGCAGTGGAACTTCACCCAGGAACGGCACACCGATTCGCGCTGCTTCGTCCTTCGCGCCGCCGTGGCCGAAGATATCGGACCGCTCTCCGCAGGAGGGACACAGAAAATAACTCATATTCTCGATCAGCCCGAGAATCGGAACATCCACCTTCTTGAACATGTTGATGCCCTTGCGGGCGTCGATCAGAGCAAGATCCTGTGGGGTCGATACGATCACGGCGCCGGCCAGGGGAACCCGCTGGGCCAATGTCAGCTGCGCGTCGCCGGTGCCAGGAGGCATATCGACAACAATGACATCAAGACGCCCCCAATCCACCTCCCTCAGCATCTGGGTGAGCGCAGAAACCACCATCGGACCGCGCCATATCATGGGTGTATCCTCTTCGACGAGGAAACCCATGGACATGACTTTCAGACCGTAGGCTTCCATCGGCTTCAGGAGCCGACCGTCCGCCTGTTGCGGTTTGCCCTTGATATTGAGGAGCCGCGGCATGGAGGGCCCGTAGATGTCCGCATCCAGAATGCCGACCTTGAGGCCGGTCGCCTGCAGTCCGAGCGCCAGGTTCACTGCAGTCGTTGACTTGCCTACCCCTCCCTTGCCCGACGCGACCGCTATGATCGAATCGACTCCGGGAACGCCCGGCTTCTGGCCCTGGGGTTGTTGCTGACCCGAAGGTGCCTGTTGCTGTTGCGGTGCCGGTTGGGGCCTTTGAGCGGCTTCACCCGGCTTCTTTTCCGCGGTCAGCGCGACCATGGCGCCCCTGACACCGTCGATCTCCATGACTTTTTGCTCAGCGGCAATGCGCAGAGGCTCAAGTTTTTCGGCGAGATCAGCCGGAACGGTGATGGAGAAGAACACCTTGCCGTCGGCGATAAAAACGTCCGAAACCAGGCCCTGGCTGACCACGTCGCCACCAATTGCCTCGTGCCCAACCTGCTTGAGGTTCTCAAGCACCTGCTCCTTGGTCACATCCGGCATTGCGCGATTTCCCTCGAATATTGATCCTGTCGCCGAAATAATGCACCGGGGGGCGCCAGACAATGGAGAAGCCATTCCGTATGGCCAACATTTTGCCGTCCTGTTGCGGTCTGTTGATTTATCAGCATCAGGCCATTGGCTTTTGCGGTGGATTTTTCTATAGCTCACCGCAAATCGGACGAATACAAGGATAAGAGCGTGTCAGCCACATTCGACAAAGTTGCCGACATCATCGCCGAAACCAGTGAAATCGATCGCGACACGATCACGCCAGAGAGCCATACCATCGACGATCTGGGCATCGACAGCCTGGACTTTCTCGACATCGTTTTCGCCATCGACAAGGAATTCGGGATCAAGATTCCGCTCGAGCAGTGGACCCAGGAAGTCAATGACGGCAAAGTCGCGACTGAAGAGTATTTCGTCCTGAAAAATCTTTGCGCCAAGATCGACGACCTGAGGACCGCCAAGGCCGAATAGGGCTGGCACCTGTTGCTCGACGTGTTGGACGGGCGGTCCCATGCTTCTTGAATATTTTCAGATGATCGACCGGGTCGACAGTGTCGACCTCGAAGCCGGTCGCCTGACCGCACACTCCACGACACCGCGAGAAAGCCCGGTTTTCGAAGGCCATTTTCCAGGCCTGCCCCTGGTCCCCGGCGTGTTGCTTGTAGAGACCATGGCGCAGGCCAGTGGATTTTTGCTGCTTGCCAAGAACGAATTTGCGGCTATGCCGTTTCTGATGTCGGTCGACGGGGCGAAGCTTCGCACCTTCGTCGAACCGGAAACCGTCCTCGACATCGAAGCGGATCTTGAGCATGACGGCTCCGGGTTTGCCGTCACCAAGGCCCGCATAACAAGCGGCGGCAAAAAGGTTTGCGACGCGCAGCTCAAACTGCGTACAGTCGGCTTCGACGCAAACGCGGAATTCGATGCATCGCATCTGCGCGACATCGTGGAAGCAAGGGCCCGCGAAGTGGGGCTGATGGACGCCTTGTCCGCCAACGCATGAATGCGAAGAGAATGGCCATGAGCAAAAGCCCCAATGACGTCGTCATCACCGGCATCGGCATCGTCAGCTGTCATGGTGTCGGATGCGCGCCCCACGTGGCTGTCCTCACCGCCGCTGATGCACCTGCCGCAATCGTCGATGGCGAGCGCTTCGCCCCCTACCCCGTGCATCCCATGCCGGAGATCGACTGGTCGGAGCAGATCCCACGACGCGGTGACCAGCGGCAAATGGAAAACTGGCAGCGGCTTGGCGTTTTCACCGCTGGGCTCGCCTTGCAGGATGCCGGTCTGAAGGACGATCCGGATGCCTGCGGCAGCATGGACATGATTGTCGCGGCCGGCGGCGGAGAGCGCGACATTGATGTCGATACGCTGATTGTCAACGAGGCGGCCAACCGCAACGACCGCGGCATGTTGCTCAACGAGAAGCTGACCACCGAACTGCGGCCAACCCTGTTTCTGGCGCAGCTGTCGAACCTCCTTGCCGGCAATATCTCGATTGTCCACAAGGTGACCGGCTCATCGAAAACCTTCATGGGCGAGGAAGGCTCCGGCGTTTCCGCTGTTGCAACGGCCTTTGAACGAATTCGCGCCGGACAGTCGACCCACGCGCTGGTCGGCGGCGCCTTCAACGCCGAACGTCCCGATATGCATCTGCTGTTCGAAGGCGTTCAGATGCTCTCCCAGGGTGATTGGCAACCTCTCTGGTCGCGCTCCGAGCCCGGCGGTATCGTAACCGGATCCGCCGCGGCGTTCCTCGTGCTGGAAGCGCGAAGTCACGCAGAGGCCCGTGGCGCGACGATTTACGCAAACCTCTCGGCTGTCGATGGCGATCGCGGATCGCGGCAGGACGAGAAACTTGAAGCTCGGATGCTGGGCATGGCCGAGCGAACAGGCGCCGCGGATTCGGAAGACCTTCTGGTCATGTCCGGAGCATCCGGTGAAATTGAGCTTTCCAAGCGCGAATTCGACTTCATCCGCTCAAAGTGGCCGCAGGCGTCCCTCCGCGGCTACGCCGGGGCCACCGGTCATGCTCTCGAAGCACAATTTCCGCTGGGCATCGCGCTCGCCGCGCTGGCCTTGAAGAGCAAAGCCAAGGTGCCCAGTTTTGACGTCAGTACCGAGGTTGACATGCCAAACGCCGCATCAACCGCGATCGTAACCAGTGTCGGATTTCAATACGCCGAGGGCCTGGCGGTCCTGAAAGCCGAGCAATAGTCCTGGACGGGAGAAGCGCATGACCAACGGGGCCTTTACGGATCATCTCGGACGCCCGCTCGTCGCCGTGACCGGCATGGGCATCATCACGTCGCTCGGCCGCGGGAAAGAGGACAATTGGGCCGCACTTACGAGCGGAACCTCGGGCATCCACGCCGTCACACGATTTCCGACCGAGGGGCTATCGACCCGCATCTGCGGAACCGTGGATTTCATGGATGTACCTCAAGTGTCCAGCCAGTTGTCCTTCGCTCTTGCGGAGGCAGCTACCGGCGAGGCCGTCGCCGAAGCGGGAATCGATGGCGACTTCAACGGACCGTTGTTCGTCGCCGCCCCGCCTGTGGAACCGGAATGGGTCGATCGTTTTGCCCTGGCCGACGAGATCGGCAAAAAGGATGACCACGAAAACGTCTATGACGGCTTCCTGAAGATCATGCGGGACCGCCCACATTCCGATTTCACCCGGGCCAGCCTGTTCGGATCCGTCTCGGAACGCATCGCCGACGCTTTTGGAACCCGCGGCCTTCCGGTTACCCTGTCGACCGCCTGCGCCTCTGGAGCAACGGCCATTCAGCTTGGCGTTGATGCCATCCGCCAGGGCCGCACCGACCGCGCGTTGACCGTGGCAACCGATGGTTCCGTCAGCGCCGAGGCGCTGATCCGCTTCTCACTCCTGTCGGCCTTGTCGACGCAGAACGATCCGCCGCAGAAGGCTTCGAAACCCTTCACCAAGGACCGCGACGGTTTTGTCATTGCCGAGGGTGGAGCGGCACTCGTGCTGGAATCGCTAGAGGCGGCGACGGCCCGCGGAGCCCGCGTTCTGGGCATTCTCAAGGGTTACGGAGAAAAGGCCGATCATTTTCACCGCACCCGATCATCGCCCGACGGTGCGCCAGCCATAGCAACCGTTCAGGCGGCATTGGACGACGCAGGCCTCGACCAAAACGGCATCGGCTACATCAACGCCCACGGCACCTCGACGCCGGAAAACGACAAGATGGAGTATCTGTCGCTGTCCACTGTTTTCGGCGACAACCTGCCCAACATTCCAGTGTCGTCGAACAAATCGATGATCGGCCACACCCTGACCGCCGCCGGTGCCGTCGAGGCCATTTTTTCGCTTATGACGATCGCCACCGGCACGCTGCCACCAACGATCAACTACGAGAACCCGGACCCGGCGATCGAGCTCGACGTCGTACCCAATGTCAAGCGCGAACAGTCCGTCACATCGGTGCTCTCCAACTCCTTCGGCTTTGGCGGACAAAATGCCTGTCTTGTCATGACGGCTGAACCAGCCTAAAGCCCTGCTGCTCAGGACAAATTGACAGCACGGAACGGACGCCCATGCGCGCATTGCAATTGATCGAGGATCGCAAGCTCGAGCTTACCGAAGTCGAGCCACCGGCAGAGCCTGCACCCGGAGAGGTAACGCTGCGCATCAAAGCAGTGGCTCTCAACCACATCGACGTCTGGGGCTGGCGTGGCATGGCCTTCGCCAAGCGAAAGCTGCCTTTGACAATCGGGGCAGAAGCCTCCGGCGAGGTCGAAGCAATCGGTCCGGGCGTATCGAACGTTCTGCCGGGTCAGCTGGTGTCGATCTACGGCGCCCGCACCTGCGGGCTTTGCAAGGCATGTCGAGAGGGACGCGACAATCTGTGCGAGAACGTCGCTGGCGTGCATGGATTTCATCTCGATGGCTTCGCCCAGGAAAAGATCAACATTCCCGCCCGGCAGTTGGTCCCCGCCCCGCCCGGCGTCGATGCTGTCGCCGCGGCTCTTGCGCCCGTGACCTTTGGTACGGTTGAACACATGCTGTTCGACAACGCCAAACTCGAGCCTGGCGAAACCATACTCGTGCATGCTGGTGGGTCGGGTATCGGCTCGGCCGCCATCCAGCTTGCCAAGAAGACCGGCTGCACCGTCATCACCACTGTCGGGTCCGACGACAAGATCGACAAGGCGAAAGCCCTCGGTGCCGATCACGTCATCAACTACCGCACCGACCGCTTTGAGGGCGTCGTGCGCAAGCTGACGAAGAAGAAGGGCGTCGACGTCGTGTTCGAACATGTCGGCGCCGACACCTGGGCCGGTTCGATGTTGTGCATGAAGCGCGGCGGACGGCTGGTTACCTGCGGCTCGACCTCCGGGGTTTCCACACAGATGAACCTGATGCAGTTGTTCCAGCAGCAGCTGCGGATGATCGGGTCGTTCGGCTGTCGCATGGAGAACATGGCCAACGCCATGCAGAAAATGGCCCGTGGCGTGGTGCATCCGGTCATCGACACAGAGGTCGGCTTCGATGATATCGACCGGGCACTGGAGCGCATGGAGGGCCGCCAGGTGTTCGGCAAAATCGTTCTCAAACTGGACTGAACACCGTGAAACTCGTCGTGACCCGGTTCGTGCTGGCTCTACGCCGCGCCAAGAACTGGCTTGTCGCTCAATTTCTGTTCGGCATCCTGGCGCTGCTGAAGCTGCTGCCGGCCCGCGGCGCCATGCGATTTACCGAGCGCGCCGCCCGAATGATCGGACCCCACACCGCGCGCCACAAGCTTGCACTCTACAACCTGAAGCGCGCCTTTCCCGAAAAATCCGAAGCGGAACGGGAAGCCATCGCTCGCGACATGTGGGGCAGCATGGCGCTGCTGATGGCCGAGTACATTTTCGTCGATGAGCTCGTTGACCATGATCTGGCTGACGGGGATGGCGGGTATCTCATCGTCGATGGTGTGGAACGGTTCCTGGACCTGAGAGACAATCGACGGCCCTTCATCGTATTCACAGCCCACACTGGCAATTTTGAGCTGCTGCCGATCATTGCAGCAAAGTACGGCCTCGACGTCACCGCGCTCTTTCGACCGCCGAACAACCCCTATATCGCAGAGAGGCTGCTTTCGACGCGGCGCGCCCACATGGGCAACATCGTTCCATCGCTGGCGGGTGCCGCCTGGAACCTCGCCAGCGCGTTGGAAGCCGGCAATGGTGTCGGCCTCCTGGTCGATCAGAAGTTTCAAAAGGGCGAAAAAACCAGCTTCTTCGGACATGACGTGCACACCAACCCCCTGGTTGCCAAATTGGTGCGCCATTTTGACTGCGAGGTTTTTCCGGCCCGCTCCATCCGCCTCCCCGACGGCCGTTTCCGTCTGGAAATCGAGCCGGCCGTCGAACTGCCGCGCAAACCCGACGGAACTCTCGACGTTACGGCAACCGCGCAACTGCTCAATGACAAGGTCGAGAGCTGGGTCCGCGAATATCCGGGTCAGTGGCAATGGTTCCACGACCGCTGGAACATCAAGGACACGCTATAACGCGTCGATTACGGCTCGAGAATCATCAGGTTCAGCAATCATCAGCGTCCGGTAGACCGCAAAGTTTGCACCGCCTATAGAGCTGCCCATGACGTTTGATTTCAGAACAGGAACACCTGCGGACGCAACGGCTTGCGCCAAGATCATTCGTGATTGGGGCAAAGAAACACCTTGGATGACGAAGCTCGATGAGCTGACGCCGATGGCGGCCTATTGGCGTCGGGTGTTCGAAACGGAGCCGGTCTGGGTCGCCGAAAAGCAAAGCTGCGTTGTTGGCTTTTGTGTTCGAACTGATGACAACGTGAGTGCACTTTATGTTGCCCGCCAAGCGCGAAACCATGGGGTCGGCAAAAGATTGCTGGATTTCGCCAAGGCCGACCGCGATTGGATAACGGTCTGGGCCTACGAGTTGAACGTCCCAGCGCGCCGATTCTATCGCCGAGAAGGTCTCGTGGAGATTTCACGGGTTACCGAAAAATACGACGACGGCGTAAGCCTGGTGGATGTTGAGCATCGTTGGAGAAGGCCGACCTGACCCATCGGCCAAACATTAATCGGCTTCTCCTAATGTCGGCGGGTCCTGTTTCTGGAACACGTCTTTGCGGCTTGCCGCAACCGGTTATCGACGTTAGCTTCTGCTTTCCGAACAAACACATTGGGGGAAATCGTAATGCGTGGAACTCTGACAACTCTGTTGGCCGGCGCCCTGAGCCTTGGGATACTTGCTGGCCAGGCCGCCGCAGCGGAATGGAAATTCAACAACGGGCTTCCGGAAACCCGCAATGAAGCCAAACAGTTGAACACGTTTGCCGAGGACGTCACTGAACTCAGCGACGGCAGCCTGAACATCAAGGTCTTTCACGGTGGCTCGTTGAATCTCAAGGACAATGATGTGGTGCGTTGGCTGCCCGGCGGGGCCGTGCAGATGGGCCTCGTATGGGCCAACTATCTGGGCCGTGACGCGCCGGCACTGAGTGCGGTTCTTGTCCAGGGGTCGGTCGGAAGTTCGGACGAGCTTCTGAAGGTGCTGCCGACGATCCAGGAAATCTACAAGCAGGAACTGGACGATTGGGGCATCGAGACTGCGGGTTTCATGGCCCTGCCGCTGCTCAAGGCTTCGATATTCTGTCGCGACGAACCTGTGCGCACGCTCGACGACTTGAAGAAGAAGAAGCTGCGGGTGTGGAGCAAGGACCAGGTAGAAACCTTTACCAAACTGGGTGTTCCCGCACAGATCGTCGGCCAGAACGACCTCTACGTCGCACTTCAGACTGGTGTTGTTGATTGCGCCGTTTATCCAGCGCTGTTCGCCCACACGATCTCGTTGCAGGAAGTGGCCAAATACGCGTCCTATCTCTATCCGATAGCCAGCGTTCCGTACGTACTCGGTGCCGACAAGGAAGCCTGGGACAGCCTCACCGATGCTGAGAAAGAAGCTGTAACGACGGCGGCCGCGCGGGTGTGGGAACGCACCAATGAATACACCAAGGCTGAGGAAAACGAACAGGCCGCGCGTGCCAAGCTCGCTGAACAGGGCGTTGAATTCCTCGATGCATTCTCCGACGAGGACCGTGCTGCATTCCTCGATGCCGCCTCGGCGACCTGGAAGGAAATGGCCGAAGAGGCCGGCGGCAACGCGCCGGAATATCGCGAGCGGATCCTCGCCGTCCTCGGACGCTGACATTGGACCAAGACGAGCGCTCCGGCGACCGCCTGGCCGCCGCGGCGCGACACCTTGAGGGGTGGCTCAGGCCCGTTTTCACGAGTCTGGCCATTCTCGCGGCCGTCGCCGGCAGTTCGATCGTCGTCTTGATCGGCGTCAGCGTGACCATGCGTCACCTGGCCAACGCTCCGCTCCATATCACTGAAGAACTGGTTGGACTGCTGATGACGGCGGCCTTCTTTCTTGCCATGCCTTTGGTGACGATGCGGGCGGAACACGTGCGCGTGACCATCGTTGTCGCCAACCTGTCTTCTCGCGGCCGCCGCTGTATGGGGCTTGCCGCCGGTGGGTTCGGAGTCGCTTTCTGCCTGTGGTTCTTCTGGCTATGTCTGCCATGGTTCGATTTTGCCTTCGCCCGCAACCTCAAGACCGAGGTCGCCCGTCTGCTCCTCTATCCATGGATGGTCCTCGTTCCGCTTTCGATGCTGCTGACTGCGATTGCCTTTGCAATCCGCGCTCTGGCGGGCCAGCCGATCGAGCGCAGCGGCTGACAGGGGATCGGTAATGACGGCGTTCTGGGGCATACTGCTTGGCGGCCTGACCGCATTCGCAGGGTCCGGCTTGGCGCTTGGCGCCGCGCTCGGGCTCACGGGTCTGATGATCCTTCAGTTTGCCGCCGGCGGATCGACCTTTGTGGCGGTGGATGCGGTCTGGAACGTCTTCAATTCCTTCACCCTGAGCGCGATTCCGCTGTTCATCATCCTCGGTGAGATCATGTTGCGCAGCGGCGTCAGCGAACTGATCTACACCGCATTGTCGCCGCTATTCCGGCGCATCCCGGGCGGACTTCTCCACACCAATATCGCCGTCTGCACCCTCTTTGGCGCCGTCAGCGGTTCGAGCCTTTCGACGGCGGCGGCTGTCGGTTCGGTCGCCTATCCCGAGATGTCGGCACGCGGATATGACCGCAAAATGGTTGTTGCCTCATTGGCCGGCGGCGGAACGCTCGGGCTTCTGATCCCTCCCAGCCTGTCTTTGCTCATCTACGGCGCTCTGACAGAGACGTCGATCGGCCGCCTGTTCATTGCTGGCATTCTCCCTGGCCTGCTAATCGCCCTGATGTTCATGGCCTATATCCTGGTTCGTTGCCTGTCAGCGCCCGCTCTCGCCCCGCCGGACGAACGGGCGATCAAGCCTTGGCGCATTGTTCTCGACCTGCTCGGTCTGTGGCCCTTTGTCCTGCTCATCCTGGCCATCATGGGCAGTATCACCTTCGGCATCGCCACGCCGACGGAAGCCGCCGGCATCGGGGTGATAGCCACAATTGTGGTTGGATGGTGGTGGGGTTCGTTGACGCCGCGAACGCTGGTGAAGGCCGTTTACAGTTCGATCCTGCTCTACGCATCCATCGCCTTTGTGGTGATGGGCGCAACCATTCTGGCCCAGGCGGTCAGCCTGCTTGGCGTGCCGCAGGCCATTCTCGAGGCGGTCCGTGCGTTTGATCTGGGGCCATTCACCGTGCTGGCTCTGGTTGTCCTGATCTATCTGGTGCTCGGCTGCTTCTTCGACGGCCTGTCGCTGATGATCATGACCTTGCCCATTGTCTTTCCGCTGATGACCGGGCTCGGTTTCGACGCCGTCTGGCTCGGTGTCATCATCACCATCATGATCGAGATCGGCCAGGTGACGCCGCCGGTGGGGCTCAATCTTTCCGTCCTTGTGTCCGTGACAAAGGAGGAGGTGTCGCTTGGCAGCGCTGCTTTGGCGACAACACCCTATTGGCTCTTGCTGCTGCTCGGCGTGATCCTGCTCGCGGCAATGCCGCAGTTAGCGCTTTTTTTGCCTGATGTGATGATGTAAGCGCCACTGGCGCCGATAGAATTACCTCATATTTTCAGAGCATTAAGAAACATTACGAAAGTTTAACTCCGCACCAGCGACCAGATCCGGCTGCCCGCGCGTTAAAGGGTCGAACAGTCTGATGGAGTGCGGACGCAATGGCTTTTTGGAAGCAAATACTCATTTCTGCCGGGGTTCTGGCGGCCTCGGTTTCGATCTACGCGCTGATTTCGTTCGGCCCGGTGTTTTTCAATGGATCTTCGGCCAGCGCCGGACTGCCGTCCGGTGGCGGACGTCCTCCCCCGCTTGTCGTGCTTGCCACGGTCGGCACCAATAATGCCGACAGCACTGTCCGCTCGATCGGTACGGCGCAGGCAATCGAAAGGACGACGCTCTATCCGGAGTCCGCCGGTCGTGTCGAGTGGGTCGGCGCAGTCGCTGGCGAGCATGTCCAGGAAGGTGATGTGATCCTCAAGTTGGACGATCGCATCCAGCAGTTTGCGCTCGACCGCGCTCACTTGGCCGTCAGCGACGCCGAGGAGGCACTGGAGCGTTATCAGACCCTGGCAGCGAGCAACACGGTTTCGGATGTGGCATTGCGTGATGCGGCTCTGGAGCTTGAAAAAGCCAGACTGGATGTTCGCGAAGCGGAAGATGCGCTGGCGCGTCGCTCAGTACATGCCCCGTTCACCGGCGATATCGGCCTGATCGATGTTGGCATCGGCGACTACGTAACGACGTCGACCTCGGTCGCCACGCTTGACGACCGAAGCACCATACTCATCGATTTCCGCATTCCGGAGCGCTTTGCCAACCAGGTGGAAATCGGCCAGCCGATGAGTGTTTCAACTCCGGCTCTGCCCGGCTTGTCGATGACCGGTGAAATCTCGGGGCTCGACAGCCGTGTCGATACGATATCCCGGACACTGACCGTCCAGGGCACGGTGGAGAACGCAAACGATCTGATCCGTCCCGGCATGTCCTTCGAGGTGTCACTGGCCTTTTCGGGCAGCGCCTATGCAAGCGTCCCCTCACCTGCTGTCCAGTGGGACAGCAGCGGTGCATACGTCATGAAGACTGACGGCAATCTGGCGTCGCGCGTTCCGGTTGAAATCGTCTCGCGCCAGGACGGCCGAATTCTGATCCGTGGAGACATCATCGAAGGCGACGAGATCGTGTCCGAAGGCATGGACGCTCTGCGCCCAGGCCAGCCGTTCCGTACTCCACAGGATTCAATGGTTTCCATTCCAGGTAAGGACGCGGCTCATGGTTAAGATCCCGGAAGAACTGAAGGGCCTGCCGGCCTTCTGCGTCCGCCGGCCGGTCTTCACTATCGTCATGAACCTGTTGGTTGTCATCGCCGGTCTGGCCGCCATTCTGGCCGTCGAGGTACGTGAACTTCCGAGCACCGACCGCCCGGTTGTCACCATCCGCACTACATACTCTGGCGCCACCCCTGAAACCATTGATACTGGCGTCACCGCTATTCTTGAGGGCGCGGCCGCGCGCGTGCCGGGCGTTTCTTCGATCTCGTCTTCGTCCAACTACGGCTACAGCCGCATCACGGTCGAGTTTTCGCCTTCTGTCGATCTCGACACCGCGGCAACGGACTTGCGAGATGCAGTCGCGGCGGTCCAGTACCGGTTGCCCGACAACGCTGAAACACCCCTGGTCATCAAGGCAAATGACGACGACAGTCCGATCATCCGGCTGGCGGTAACCACCGACCGTTTGCCGATCGAGACACTGACCCAGATCGTCGACAACCAGATCATCGATCGCCTTTCGGCGGTACCAGGCGTCGGCGATGTCACTGTCTTCGGTGACCGTCAGCCGGTCTTCAAGATCGAGCTCGATCAGATGGCGATTGCCAGCCGTGGTCTGTCCCCGGCCGAAGTGCGCAGTGCCATTGAACGGGTGACCACCGACACGCCCGCGGGTTCGCTCTCTACCGGCGGCAGTGAAATCCTCGTGCGTACCGAACTCAACGTTGAATCGGTCGCCGACATGCAGGATCTGCGGATCGACGACAACACCCGCCTCGGTGATGTGGCGCAGGTTTCCTATGGCCCAGCCGATCGCACCTCGTACCTGCGCGCCGACGGCAAGACGGGAATCGGACTCAACATCGTCCGGCAGGCGCAGTCGAACACGCTCGACATCTCCGCCGGCGTTGCCGACGTTGTCGCGGAAATGCAGCCGTTGCTGCCCGACGATGTCGACCTGCGCGTGACATCGGACGACGCTGTCTTCATCGGTGCCGCGATCATCGAGGTGATCAAGTCGCTGCTGATTTCAACGGCAATTGTTATCCTGGTGATGTTCATCTTCCTGCGCACCGCCGTTGCGACAATCATTCCCGCTGTGACTATCCCCGTGGCACTCATCGGCACTGTTGCGACGATCTGGCTGGTTGGCTTCTCGCTCAACATCCTCACACTGTTGGCCCTGCTTCTCGCGACGGGCATGGTGGTGGACGACGCAATTGTCGTGCTCGAAAACATCATTCGACGTCGCAAGGAAGGAGACGGACCGAGCGCGGCCGCGGTGCGGGGCACCCGTGAGGTCTTCTTCGCCGTGCTCGCCACGACGGCGACGCTCGCCGCGGTCTTCATCCCGATTTCGTTCCTGCCGGGCACCGTCGGGCAGTTGTTCTCCGAGTTCGGATTTGTCCTGGCGATTGCGGTCGCGATCTCCTCCTTCGTCGCCCTCACGCTGGCGCCCATGCTGGCCGCGCGCCTTGGCGGTTCGGCTGGAGGCGAAGAGCGCGTGACCTGGATGCAGCGCATCGGCAACAGGTTCGCCAATGGCTACCGGACCCTGTTGCGTGCGGCACTGGCCGCGCCGATGGTTGTCATAGTCATCAGCATCATTTTCTCGGGCTTCTCCTATCAGCTGTTCAACGCGCTGCCACAGGAGATCACGCCACGCGAAGATCGTTCCAGCATTCCGATCATGGTCATGCTGCCGCAGGGCACAAAGCTCGACGCTGCCAACGAGAAGATGCGGCAGATCGAGGAGATCGGGCTCGATCTGATGGATGCCGGCGAGGTCGAATCGCTGTTCAGCGTCGTCGGCATGCAGTCCACGAACCGAGGCTTCATCGTTTTCCGCCTCGTGCCCTGGGGGGATCGCGACCGGGACCAGTCGGCAATCGTATCAGACATCAATCGGCAGTTGGCCGAGATCCCCGGTGTGACGGCCTTCGCCCGCCAGCCCAACACCTTGGGTCTGCGCGGCGGGGGCACCGGATTGCGCTTCGCGCTGACGGGCTCCGACTATCACATGCTGTCGGAGGCCGCTGAAGACCTGACCAACGCGATGGCGGACCGCTATCCGGGTCTCGGCTCCTTCGACATCGGCTACGACACCACCCAGGCGCAACTCTCCGTCAAGGTCGATCGCGACCGGGCACGCGAGCTCGGCATTGACCTGAACGATGTGGCGTCTTTCATCGCCATTGCGCTGGACGGTCGGGAAATCGCCGAAATCCATCAGGATGACGAGGCCATTCCGGTGATGCTCTCGTTCGGCTCTGGTGCAATTCAGGATCCGGCCGATCTGGAGAACCTGTTTGTACGCGCCGGTGATGGGCCGATGGTGCCGCTGTCGTCCATCGTCGAGCTGGAAGACACGGCGGTGGCGCCGCAGCTGACGCGTGAAGAGCGCATGCGGGCAATCCCCATCTCCGTACCGCTCGAGGCGCAGTATGACCTGGAAAGTGCCATTCAGGACTTGCGGCACACGGCGTCGGAAGTCCTGCCGGCCGGCGTCGATGTCGTGCTTCGCTCTGAAGCGGCGCTGCTTGAGGAAACCTCGAGCGGCATGGGGCTGGTTTTCGTTTTCGCCATTGTCGTTGTCTTCCTGGTGCTGGCCGCCCAGTTCGAGAGCTTCGTCAGCTCGATCATCATTCTGACGACAATTCCAGCCGGCGTTGCCGCCGCGGTGGTCGCCATCGGACTGACCGGAGGGACGATCAACGTCTACAGCCAGATCGGCATCATCCTGCTTGTCGGCATCATGGCCAAGAACGGCATCCTCATCGTCGAATTCGCCAATCAGTTGCGCGAACGCGGTGCCTCCGTTCGCGAGGCCATCGAGGGCGCGTGCATGCGGCGGCTGCGGCCGGTCGTGATGACGATGATCTCCACCGTGCTGGCCGGTTTGCCGCTGATCCTGGCCTTCGGCGCTGGCGCAGAATCGCGCATGGCACTGGGTTGGACGATCGTCGGCGGTCTCGGCTTTGCCACCGTTTCAACGCTGTTCCTGACACCGGTCGCCTATAATCTGCTGGCCGGATTCAGCAAGCCTCGCAACGCCGAGGAACAGCAGTTGTTGAAGGAGCTTGAACATGATGGACGCACGGCCGGCTCTGCCTGATGCGATGATTGACCGCCATGCTGGGCACTTGATAGCGTGCCCAGCGGCAGCGAGCGGGCAAAGGGCCATTCATGCAACCAGGCGAGACCGACGGCGCGGTTCGCAACGACAGTGCGCTCATGCGCCGGATCGCCTCGGGCGATACCGAAGCCTATCGTCAGGTAATCGCCGGCCAGAGCCCGCGGCTCGTGCGGATGGCCTTTGGCATACTCGGCAATCTGGACGAAGCGGAAGACGCAACGCAGGAAGCCCTGCTCGCCTTGTGGCAGGCCGCGCCCGACTGGCAGGAAAAGGCCACCATCGCCGCTTATCTGCGCACCGTCGCAACGCGCAAGGCGATCGACACCCTGCGTCGCCGCAAAGGCCGGGTCGACGATTTCAACTGGGAGGGCCTGGAAGACACGGCCAGAAATCCCCAGGAGATGCTGGAAAATCGCGACGACATGGAGCACGTCCTGAAGCATATGACCGAACTCCCGGAGCGGCAGCGCATCGCCCTTGTGCTAACGCAGATCGAGGAACTGTCCCACCAGCAGGCGGCAGACGCGATGGATATCGACGTCGAGGCCCTTTCATCACTGCTCGCAAGGGCGCGACGGACACTGCGTAGGAAACTGCAGGGAGAGGAAACCGGAGATTGACTGACATGACCTACGATCCGAAGACATTGGACGAACTGCTGGACCTGCACGGAACGGATTTCGATAAGTGGCCGGATTCGTCGGCCGCCCAGCAGGCGCGGCTCGCTGCTCTGCAGGACCCGGATTTCCGCCAACGGTTCGAGGCGGCAAAGCGACTGGATTCGGCCTTTCGCGACATCTCCACGGACATCGAGGGCCGCCTCCCCGGGACGCGGATGTCAGCACTCGAAGATACGGTCCTCAGACACGTCGAGCCGCAAGCGGAACGGCGTCGCCTCTTGTCGCTGCCGGTTTTGCGGCGACTTGCCGCCAGCGCCGTGGTCGCCTGCGCGCTCGGCGCCGGTCTCGGCGAGTGGGCTCCCCTGCTTCCGGAAGCAGCTACCGAAGCCTACGACGAATTGCTGCTCGGCACGGAAGCGGTTTCGGAAATCGGCACTGCAGCGGATTGAAGACAATGAGCAGACAACGCATTCTCAACGTCACCCTCGTCGTCTCGCTGCTGGCCAATGCCTTTTTCATCGGCTACGCAGTTTCGCGCTTCCTGGATGACCCGGCCGACCGGTCTCGTGGCGGCATCCTGCATGCGGTCGGGGCGCGTATGACGAAAAATCTGGACGATGATGCAAGACAGCAAGTGTCGGTAGCTCTGGACGAGCTACAGCCGGCTTACTCGCAAATCTTGGACAAACGCCGGGACAACTACCGGCAGCTCCGCAGCCTGCTGGCCGAACCGAAAGTCGATCGGGAAGCTGTCGATGGCGTCATCGCCACCCTGCGGAACCAATCATCCGAGCTGGTGTTCGAAGTCCATGATCGGGCGATTGATGCAATCGTGGCTCTGCCCGCGGAGAAGCGGGCAGAGCTCGCCGAGTAATCCGGCGTCAGTGGGTAATAACGATGCGGGTATTCTTGAAACCCTCCCGCTGCACCAGAGAAAACAGCGTTGCTGCATGATTGGGATGGAGGCGTATGCACCCGTGTGATGCTGGGCGGCCCAACCGTTTCAGATCGTTTGTTCCGTGCACGGCGTATCCGCCACGGAAGAAGATTGCATAGGGCATCGGGGCGTTGTTGTATTTGCGCGACCGATGATGACGGGACAACCATTTTGGACTGTAGGTTCCCGTCGGGGTGTAATAGCCAGCACGCCCGGTGGATACTTTCCAGCGATACTTCACCTTTCCGCGATGGGTGACCACCATCCGCTGCTGCGAGATGTCGATCCGTGCGGTGAGCGAGGCTGCCTTTACGGCAATCGTGTTGAATGGGAGCACTGCCAGACTCAGCAGCGCCGCGACTACAAACTTTCTCATGGTCCCTCCGACCTGACATCGAGCACTTACTGTGTCCGATATCAATTTCTCAACAAATCCCCACCTGTTGAGGCGCGTAACCCGCCGGTAAGCGGAATACAAAGCTACGCCAGCCAGAAGTATATAAGCAAAAAACATCCCATTAAAAGGACTTCGCCGACAAATGGTTATTGACCGGATAAAAGTATCGACTCTGCACCTGATGCGAATACAGACTGATCAACTTATTGTTGTGGCAATGAGAAACAGCAGGACCACCAGCAGTGTCAGGGCCGAACAAGCCGCCCAGAAGAGCCTCAGAGCCGCCCTGATATCCTGCGGATTGAGCCGGTAACGTCCTGCTGGATTGAGCCGCGGCTCGCGCACCAACACACCGCCATATCGACGGTCGCCGGCCAACGACAGGTTCAGCGCTCCCGCCATGGCGCATTCCGGCCAACCGGCATTTGGAGACCGGTGCAGCCCGGCATCGCGCAAGGCGCACCCGACAGAGCGCCGCGCAGCACCTGTTCCGTTCATGATCAACGACGCCGCCGCAATCAGGCCGGCGGACATCCGCGCCGCCGGCCAGTTCGCCCAATCGTCGAGACGCGCGGCGGCCCAGCCGAACGCCCCGTGACGGGCGTTCTTGTAGCCAATCATTGAATCCGCGGTATTGAGCATCTTGTAGGCAAACAGCCCGGGCAGACCGAACAGGGCATACCAGAACGCCGGCGCAACCACGCCATCGGAAAAATTCTCAGCCAGGCTTTCGATTGCCGCCCTGCAAATCCCGTGTTCGTTCAAGGATTCAGGGTCACGGCCAACGATAAGGGAAATCGCCTCGCGCCCTCCTGCCAACCCGCCAGATATTAATCCGTCCGCGACAGCCGAAACGTGATCAGCCAGACTGCGCTGTGCCAGCAGGATCGCGACGAGGACAAGCTCAACGGCAAGACCAAAAGGACCCAGAGGGTCAAGCAGTGCACCGATGACCGCAGCAAGAAGCACACTGAGCACCAGAAGCCCTGCCATTGCCGCGACACCCCGCATTCTGCGCACCGATTGCGGATCGCTATCGACATTCAAAGTTCTGTCCGCCAATCCGATGGCGTGGCCGAACAGGACAACCGGATGCGGCACACGACGCCAGAGCCAGCCCGGATCGCCAACAAAGCGATCGAGCAACAACGCAAGGGCCAGAATGATCAGGTGCTCTACCATGCGCTTCAACCGAGATCCGACAAAACCCGCGCAAGCCGCTGATCCGACTCCGAATCCGGACACAGGCCGAAACGCAGCCACCGGGGCGCGTAGTCGAAGCGTCGCGTCAGAATATGGTTTTGGCAAAGTCCTTCGTGGAGATTGGACGCATGCTCATGATCGACCAGAACAAACAGATCGGTGCCACCCGCGATCTGCAACCCGGCCCCGGTCAGAACGGTTTCGAGCGCCTGCCGTCGCCGACGGATCGTCGCCCCAACGGCGGCGATCGCAGCGTCGTCTCGCATCACGTCATCAGCTATGGCCAGTGCCGGCCCGGAAACTGCCCACGGCCCCTGAAGTCGCCGGAAGGCTTTGAGCACCCGGTATTCTGCGAGAACAAACCCCAGTCGCATGCCAGCCAGTCCGAAATACTTGCCGAAAGAGCGCAACACAATAAGTCCGCTGCGGTTCCCAGCGACCCCGGCAAGACTGATATCAGGCTGCAGATCGGCAAAGGCTTCGTCGACGATCAAACACCCGCCGCGTTCCTCCAGGTCGCCGGCAAGCGCCAGCAGTGCGTTTCGATCGATCACCCGGCCATCAGGATTGTTCGGATTCACAACAACAACGATCCGGTGATGGTCATTAACTCCAGAAAGATCCGGCACTTCGTCAACAGATCGGCCCGCTCTCTCGAAACAGTGCCGATACTCGCCATAGGTCGGCCCCAGAATCGCGACCGGCCCTTCCAACAGGTTTGGCAGCATCTGGATCGCCGCCTGAACGCCCGCAACGGGGAGCGGACGCGTCCCGTCCGGCACCCGATAGCATCGAGCTGCCGCAGCCGATGCCCGATCGAAGAGATGGTCGTCCGGTAGCCGCTGCCACACCGACGCATCCAGCGCTGGAAGCGCGGCCGGAACCGGATTGATACCGGTGGAGAGGTCCAGCCAATCCTCCGCCTTGCCGCCGTAGCGACCACGGGCGGCCGTCAGGGCTCCACCATGTTCGATCCTGCCCAGGGGCGCCGTCATGTGCCCACCGCCCGGTCAATGACATGCATGAAAGAGCCGGCGACTGAGCCACGCTTCAAACCCGCCTTCGGCAACGCCTCACCTCTTGCGTCCGTCACGCTGAACAGCCGCTCGCCTTCACCTTCCGCCACGATGGAAGCGTAATGAAACTCGTGGGCGGTCAGTGCCATGTCCCAAATGAAGCCGGATGTCGGCGACACGCGCCGATACCCTAAGTGCAGTTTTCGCTCGGCAAAACTGGTGGTCAGTGGCAAAAGGCCAAGCATGCTGTGACGTACACCGTCGGAATCGATCAGCGCGTCACCAAGCACCATGTAGCCGCCGCATTCGCCAAATACCGGAATGCCTTTCCGGGCGGCGTCGACCATACCCCTTTTGAATGTCTCATTCCCGGCGATACGCCCTGCATGCAGTTCCGGATATCCACCCGGCAGATAAACTGCGTCGCAGTCCGGCGCCGGCGCCTCGTCAGCCAGAGGTGAGAAAAACCGAATTTCAGCGCCAGCGGCACGCCAGCCCTGCAGCAGATGTTCGTAACTGAACGCAAACGCGAGATCTCTGGCGACCGACACCCGCTGACCTGGCGGTGGTAGGCCTGCGCTGACGGATCCCGCGGATTCAGAAGAACTGGCAAGCGACATCAGCGCCTGGAGGTCGCATCCCTCCTCCACCTTCTGCGCTGCGGCCTCTATGAACTGCTCCAGGCCTTCATGCTCCATTGCCTGGACAAGCCCAAGATGACGCTCGGGCAGATGCAGGACCTCGTCGCGGCGAAGCACGCCCAGGACGTTGATGCCTGCGGCAGTCAGGGCATCGCGAAGCAAAGTTTCATGCCGGTCACTGCCGACATTGTTCAGCACAACACCCGCAATCGCCACGCGGGCGTCGAATTCGGCGAAGCCACGCACCAAAGCCGCAACGGAATGGGACATCTTTGCGCAATTGACCACTAAGACCACTGGCAGGCATAGCAACGCTGTCAGATCGGCGGCGGAACCGGTGCCATCAGCGGCCCCATCGAACAGACCCATCATCGCTTCAATCACCAGCAGACGATTTTCGCTATCCGCTTTGGCCGCATTGGCGCACAGCAGACCTTCTCGCATCGCCCACGGATCGTAGTTCAGGCATGGCACGCCGCTGGCCGCCTTGTGAAACGCAGGATCGATATAGTCCGGTCCGGCCTTGCCCGGCGCGACCTGAACACCGCACTTGCGCAGCGCTCGCAACAAACCCAATGTGAACGTGGTCTTGCCGGACCCAGACATCGGCGAAGCAACGATCAGCCCGCGCATCCGTTGTTCCTCAGCCCAACTCGCGGTCGCCCACCGGCATCGCATTCCGGTCGAACCAGGAGAGCGTTTGCCGCAGCCCTACCACCTCACCGACCACGACGATTGCCGGCGGTGACAGGCCGGCGACAACCAGATCCTCTTGCGCAGCACCCAGCGTGGTCTCCAGAACCTGCTGCTGGTCGGTCGTGGCGTTGCTGACCACCGCCAGGGCTTCGTTCGCAGACCGGCCGGCCGCCATCAGCTTTTCGGTAATCGAGGTGATGTGTTTCATCGCCATATACATGACAATCACCGGCGAGCCGCGGGCAACACTCTCCCAGTCGATCCGATCCGGCACGATGCCGCTGGAATCGTGCCCGGTCAGGAAGGTGACACTGTGATTGACCGTGCGATGGGTCACCGGAATGCCGGCATAGGCCAACCCGCCAATCCCGGCGGTGACGCCCGGGACGATGCGGAAAGGAACGCGGTGCTCGACCAGTGTCAGGGCTTCCTCGCCGCCGCGGCCGAACACGAAGGGATCGCCACCTTTGAGACGCAAGACACGCTTTCCTTCACGCGCAACTTCCACCAGTCGCAGCGATATATCGCGTTGCTTGGCCGAAGGCTTGCCGCCACGCTTGCCGGCATATTCAAGCACGGCGCCCGGTTTGGCGAGCCCGAGGCAGGCCGCATTGACCAGCGCATCGTAGACAATGACATCGGCCTGACGCAGCGCGTTGACCGCGTGCAGGGTCAAAAGGCCCGGGTCACCCGGTCCGGCACCGACAAGCCAGACGCTGCCGGGCAGAAGTTCGGGCAGGTCATTCAGGATATCGACAGACATCTTCCCCTTCCCGTAAAACCTTCCGCCACTGCTCGCCGTCGCCTATAGATGGATAATGAGTGAAACCCGCAAGGACAATGGTGGATCCGACGCTCCGCTGCGCCGCGGCTGGACGACCGGAGCCTGTGCTACGGCCGCGACCAAGGCGGCGCTCACGGCTTTGATAACAGGTGAGTTTCCGGACCCGGTTGGGATTCGTCTGCCCAAGGGACAGGAACCCGAATTCGCGCTCGCCTTCGAAAGCCTTGGCGAGGGCTACGCCTCGGCGGGAATCGTCAAGGATGCCGGCGACGATCCGGATGTTACCCATGGCGCGACGATCATCGCAACGGTTGCGCCCGGACGGCCGGAAACTGGCATCAAATTCGTTGCAGGCGCCGGTGTGGGTACGGTCACCCTCGCCGGACTGCCGCTGCCGGTTGGCGAGCCGGCGATCAATCCGGTTCCGCGCCGCATGATGAGCGAAGTGGTCGAGGCGCTTTGCGGCGAATTCGGCCTGCCGGCCGATGTCGAAATCATCATTTCCGTACCTGGCGGCGAGGACCTGGCTGAAAAGACCTGGAATCCGCGGCTCGGCATACTCGGCGGCCTGTCGATTCTCGGAACGACCGGCATCGTCCAGCCGTTCTCCTGCGCCGCCTGGATCCACTCGATTCATCGCGGCATCGACGTCGCCAGGGCGGCCGGCCTGAAGCACGTTGTCGGAGCGACCGGTTCGACGTCGGAAGGCGCCGTGCGTCAGCTTCTCGACCTGCCGGAAATTGCCTATCTGGACATGGGCGATTTCGTCGGCGGCCTGATCAAGTATCTGCGCAACCACCCGGTCGATCGGCTGACCATTGCCGGCGGCTTCGCAAAGATGGTCAAACTGGCCCAGGGTGCGCTGGACCTGCATTCCGGTCGAAGCCAGGTGGATATGACGTTCCTCGCTGGCCTTCTTCCGGACGAGGACCAAAGCCTGCGGGAGGCGATTCTCTCTGCCAACACCGCACTGGAAGTTCTTGAACTGACGACACAAAATGGCATCGACCTTGCAACACCGGTGGCGGAACTGGCTTGCAAGACGGCAAAAGCCGCCCTGCGGGACGCACCCGTCGCGGCCGACATCGTGGTGACGGACCGGAAAGGAACCATTCTTGCCCGCCACCCATAGAACGGTCCTCATCCTGGGCGGAACACGGGAAGCCACAGAACTGGCCTCCCTGCTCTCGACCCGCGATGATCTCACCGTGATCACATCGCTGGCGGGCCGGACACGCAATCCGGAAACGGTATCGGGCGAGCGGCGTATCGGTGGCTTCGGTGGTGCGAAGGGTCTTGCACGTTTCCTGGTCGAGGAAGTGGTCAGCGTCCTGGTCGACGCCACCCACCCCTTTGCCACCGGGATTTCAGAAAACGGGAGAATTGCTGCCGAAGAGACCGGCACACAACGGCTCGTCCTGCGGCGCCCACCCTGGATCCCAAGGGAGATCGACAGTTGGCGCATGGTACCTTCACTGGAAGCCGCTTGCGGGGCTCTTCCCAAGGGAGGCCGCGCATTTCTGGCCCTCGGCAGCCAGTATATTTCGGTATTTGCCGGTCGCGACGATGTGGAACTCATCCTTAGGATGGTCGATCCGCCCAAAGATCCCTTGCCTCTATCAAACGCCCGGCTCGTGATCGGAAAACCCGGCACGGCGGACCAGGAAGAAGAGCTGTTGCAAAGCCAGGCCATCGATGTCCTGGTCTGCCGCAATTCCGGCGGCCAGGCGTCCTTCGCGAAACTCGAGGCTGCTGCAAACCTGTCGCTGCCTGTCATCATGATCGAACGGCCGAACGAACCGGACGAACCGCACTTCGAGACGATCGAGGCGCTGGCAGCAGCCATCGGCTAGGCCTCCGCCCGCTTCTTCTTTTTGCCGGCGTTGCGCAGCACATGCGCGTAGTCGGCATCGTAGAGAGACGAATCCCGAAACTGCACATCGCCCAAAACGGGTCCGACCATGATTAGCGCAGTGCGGGTCAACTTGGCCTTGCGCACCTCCGCCTTCATATCGGCGAGCGTGGTGCGGATATAAAGTTCGTCGGGCCACGTCGCCCGGTAAGCGATGACGACCGGACAGTCTGCACCGTAATGCGGCTCCAGCGCCCGGCGCACATAATCGAGATTGCGGATCGATAGATGGATCGCGAGGGTCGCGCCAGACTGGCCGAGAACTTCCAGCCGCTCACCCTCCGGCATCGACGATGCCTTCATCCCGGTGCGCGTCAGAATAACCGTCTGGGCGATTTCGGGCAGTGTCAGCTCGGCCTTCAGTCGAGCCGCAACGCCGGCAAAAGCGGGCACTCCTGGCACCACTTCATAGTTTATGCTCAACGCATCGAGCCGCCGCATCTGCTCCGCGATGGCGCCGTAGAGTGAGGGGTCGCCCGAGTGCACGCGCGCCACATCTTGACCGGCAGCATCGGCCTTTTCCATTTCCGCAACGATGAGGTCGAGATGCATGGGCGCGGTGTCCATGACCAGGGCATCCGCCGGCGCCGCGGCTACGATTTCCTGTGGCACCAGGGACCCGGCGTAGAGGCAGACCGGACAGCGTTCGACCAGGCGCAATCCACGAACAGTGATGAGGTCGGCGGCACCGGGACCGGCACCGATGAAGTAGACGGTCATTGTGCCGCCTCCTGTAGCTCGATCAGGGATTCTGGTTTGGCCGCGTATCCACGCGGCGTGTAGACCCAATCGCGGCCGTCACCAGCACGCACGGTGCGCGATTGCGACGAACCGACGATCACGACCGTCAGCATATCGACCGTTTCGATATCGAGATCCGCCAGCGGCACGATCCGCACCATTTCCCCATCACGGCCGAGATTCGTCGCCAGGATAACAGGCGTATCGGGAGGTCGGTGACCGAGCAGCACGTCGCGGGCATGGGCCAATTGGGTGCGGCGTCGACGCGACACGGGATTGTAGAAGGCAATGACAAAGTCACCCTCCGCTGCCGCTCGAATGCGCCGTTGAATGTCCGGCCAGGGTGTCAGCAGGTCGGACAGAGAAATCGTGCAGAAATCGTGCCCCAATGGCGCACCTGCACGAGCAGCCGCTGCCTGAAGGGCGGAAATGCCGGGAGAGACCACTATGTCGATCCGGCGTGCCCCATCGCTCAGCCCGTCGGAACCGGCATCCGGCACGCGCGCTTTATCCAAAAGCTCGAATGCCAGCGTCGCCATGGCATAGATCCCGGCATCGCCGGAACAGATCAAAGCCACAGATCGGCCTTCGGCGGCCAGTTCCATGGCATGCCGCACCCGCGCCTCCTCTTCCCCCAGGCCGAAATCGTGGCGGATCCGGCCGTCCGCCAAGGGCCCCAACAAATCGAGATAGAGCGAATAGCCGACCAGATCCGTGGATCGTGTAACCAGATGAGAGACTTCCGGGGAGCGCCAGGCATCACTGCCCGGGCCGATACCGAGAATGAAGAGACTTCCTCGCGCCCGGCCAACAGCGTTCGCATCAATGGGCCGCTCTGCACGGACGATCGCACAAGTTGCCCGTTGCGATTTCCGCTTGGGCACTATCAGTTCGCTGTCCAGGCCGCCTGCGGCAAGTGCAGCACCTTCTGCCACGCCATGGCACCCGACTTCCGCAAAGACGATATCCGACGGATTTTCCAGCCGGTCACGTTCGACCTCCAGCGTTTTTGCATCGAAAAATCGCGCCGGCACGCCGAAATGTTTAGCCAGGGCATGAATGGCGGCCTCGTCCGCCTTTACGTCGATCGAGAAGATGCCCGAAAGCGCCTCGCGTGCCAGGCCTGCCTGGCTGAGCTGATCCTCGACCAGCTCGATCAATTCGGACGGTGCCGCGCCGCGCTCGCAACCGACGCCGAGGCACAGCGTTGCCGGGGCATAGACCAATTCACCGGCTTTTGGATCGTGCGCCTCATCGGACACCGTCAGGTGCAGAGACGCTTCAGGCTGAAATTCGATATACGATTGCCGCAGCCAATCCGCCTCGCCTTGAAGCATCGCGGTTTCGCCGTTCAACAGCCCCGCCATAACGCCCTTTGCCGCGTCCGGATTGACGAGAGTGTAGCCCTTCGGCGGCGCATCGAGCGCGACGCCGAAGCGCAGGTCACCGGCCGTCGTGATCGCAGCGTGTGCGTCCAGCGCGTCCGCGATCCGTCGCGCCAGGGCATTGGCACCGCGGTGGCCGCCGAGCAATGGCACAACGCTCGCTCCATCTTCCGACACGGCAATAACAGGTGGCTCGCCGGCTTTGTCGGCTAACAGCGGCGCAAGCAGCCGGATCAGGGCTCCACTTGCCATGATGGCTATGATCGGGCGCCCCTCGGCAAAGGACGTTTTGAGATGAGCGCTGACCGAGTCGAAAGCAACATGTGCATCGTCAACGCGCGACCTCAGTCCGTGCACCTCACCATCAACCGCTGTTGAAAGCCTGGTGGCAAGGTCCAGCGACGCTGCATTCAATACAAATACCGCCGGCTTCAGGGTCTCAGCCATGAGTTCCTCCCGCAAACAAGTCCGGCACAGTTTCGGCGCCACGTGTTTCAAGCGGCAGATCCGCGACCCAGTTTTCCGACCCCTTGTAAACCAGGATCATGGAAAAATAGGGAGCCGATGGACCAGCTTGCGACAACGGCATGATGCGTTCTTCCGGCAGTGATATGCGCTCCAGATAGCCGCTGCAGGAAACCAGATTCAGTTTTTCAAGCAACGATACGATCCTGCTGAAATGTCTGCCGATTTTGATGATCGCCGCCGCGTCCGTCGAATCGAGTTTGGCCGCGATCGCCGTATCATCGAGCGGGCCCGGAATGACGCTGAGAACATCGTTGCGCGCTGCCAATGGTCGACGCAGAGCCGCTGCTCCAGCCATCATAGACGACACGCCAGGAACGATTTCGCAGCGAAATCGGTCGGCCAGCCTTTCGTAAAGGTACATGAACGAGCCGTAGAAAAACGGATCGCCTTCGCACAGAACTGCGACGTCGCGGCCGTCGGTCAAATGGTCCGCTATGGTTTCCGAGGCGGTGTCGTAGACCTGCCGCGCAGGAAACCGTTCGGCCCGCATCGGAATGACAATCGGGATTTCCACCTGTCGGTCATTCAGCGTCGCAGCCACGATCTGCCGAGCGAAGCTGGGGCCTGTATCAGGTGCCGGATAGGCGACCACGGGCGCCGCCCGCAGGAGGCGGTCGGCTTTCAGGGTCAGCAGTTCCGGATCGCCAGGTCCGACGCCAAGGCCATAGAGCGTGCCGGTCATGATGCCCTCCACGGCTTCTGCAGGCTCCATTGCGTCACCGGCATCAGCGGTTTGAAACCACGAAAACCGCCCACCGGTCCGGACCGGGCAACGGCGATGCGGGTCATGGAACCACCGTGTTCGCGCTGCAGTTCTGCTATTTGTGCCTCACCCTCAACGGTCACCACGTTGGCGACCAGTCGCCCTCCTGGCTTCAACGCACGCCAGCAGGTTTCGAAAACGAACGGTGTGGTGATGCCACCGCCGATGAACACAGCATCGGGCGCCTGCAGCGCCTCAAGCGCTTCCGGCGCCCTGCCCTCAACAATGTCCAGGCGCGGTGTACCAAGCAAGATGGCATTTTCGGCAATCATCGCATTGCGAGACGGTTTCGCCTCTATGGCAATGGCGCGAGCACCTCGAGCGGCCCGCATCCATTCAATGGCAACGGAGCCGCAGCCGGCACCAACGTCCCACAACAGCGCCTGTGGATGCGGCTGCAAACTCGAAAGGGTCACCGCCCTGACCTCACGCTTGGTCAACTGCCCGTCGTGGGCGAAGGCGTCGTCCGGCAAGCCGGGTACTGGCGCGTAGATCGCCGCGTCAGCGGCGGCAACGCATTCGATCGCCAGCACATTGAAGTCGGCGAATGGACTTTCGCCGGATGAAAGCGCCGCGACATCCGCCGCCCGGTGAGTGGTGATGCGTTCGCGCGCACCGCCCATGTGTTCCAGAACCGTCAGGGTCGAATCGCCGTAACCGCGGCCGACGAGCAGATCGGCAACCTCATGCACCGTGCGTGCGACGGATGTCAGGGAAACCACTCTGTTGTCCGGAAGGATGTGCGGTTGCAGCCCAGCGACCGACCGTCCGTGAAGTGAGATGCAGGCGACATCGGAGAGAGGCCAGCCGAGCCGCGCGGCCGCCAGCGAAAACCCCGAGGGCGACGGGATTACCAGCATCTCATCCGGGTCGAGCCGGCGCCGCATGGTGGCACCAATGCCGAAATGCATCGGATCGCCCGTGGCAAGGATGGTAACAGGATTGCCCCGACGCGCCTCTAGGAACTCGAGAGTTGGCCCGACACCCATGGTCCAGGGAACGACCTCGCAATCCGATATTCCGAGCCCTTGCAGATCGAGACCGTCAAGCACCCGCTCCGGGGCCACCAGGGTCTTGGCCTGTTTCATCAGCGTCAGCGCAGGTGGCGTCAGCGTATTGACACCGTCATCGCCAATCCCCAGGACCGTCAACCACGGGCTCATCGACCCAGCCCCCCGGCAATGCCATTCAGGGCGGCCGCAGCAATGGCGCTGCCGCCGCGTCGGCCGCGCACCGTTATGTACGGGACACCGCAATCCGAGGCGACAAGCGCTTCCTTCGATTCCACAGCGCCAACAAATCCCACCGGAATGCCGATGATCAGCGCCGGCGGTTCGCATCCTTCGTTTATCATCTCGAGGAGATGAAACAGCGCCGTTGGTGCGTTGCCGATAACCACTATGCCACCGGCGATTTCTACAGCCAATCCGTCAAGTGCAGCTGCTGATCGCGTGGTTCCCAGCGACGTGGCCCGGGCCGCCGTTTCGTTGCTGGCAATATTGCAAAGAACGCGCAGATCGTCGGGCAGCAGCCTGCGGATGATGCCGCGCCGAACCATCTCGACATCACAGACAATGGGCCTGCCGCCGGCGATCGATCTTTGTCCCGCTTCGATCGCTCCAGAAGCGATCACCAGATCGTCGACCAGATCAATCATGCCACAGGCATGGACCATGCGAACGGCGACCGCCTCCTCTTGCGGCGCAAACCGCGAAAGCTCTGCTTCCCGCCGAATGGTCGCAAAGCTCTCCCGGTAGATCTCTTCCGGATCTCGCACATAGGAAACGGCCGAAGCGGACATTCAATCAGCTTTTCTTCATCGAGACCGGTCCATGCGGATGGTCTGCGTGCGGATATGGGTGATGATGGTGGTGATGATCGTCATGATCATGCCCGTGATCGTGGTGATGATCGTGGCTATGGTCATGCAGCGGCGTCCACGGCAGACCATGTTGTTTGCAGAATTCTTCGTCACGGCAGGACGCATCGCAGTCGCCCTTGCAGGGGCAATTCTCCAGGCCGCCGCCGATTCCCTCGACGTGGTGGTGATGGCTTTCCTGTGCCAGGCCGACTTCCGCCTCGAAGCCGAGGACCTGGTCTCGATACTTGCACATCTGGCAATTCATCAGCGCCTGTCCGACGCGCGTTTCCTCAACCCGATCTGCGAAGGTTTCGATGACCAGATCGTGGTCGTTCAGATAACCGGCCTTGACGAACTCGATCTCCGGATGTGCGGCGGCCACCTGGTCCGTGTAGCTGTAGATGCGCTTCACCAGAACGCCAGTGAACAGGAAATAGGGAAACACGATGATACGTCGGTAGCCGAGCCGGGCCGCATGCGTCAGGCCTGGTTCCACCAATGGGAAGGTCACGCCGGAATAGCAGGTTTCGGCCCAGCCGAACCCCATCCCTTCCCAGAGCATTCGAGCAACCTTTGAGACGTTGGAATTGGCGTCAGGATCGGAGGCGCCACGCCCGACAACCATGAGCAAAGTCTCGTGACGCGGAACGGGTCCATTTTCGGCATCGGCACGGGCGATTGCTTCTTCGATGCGGTCACCGGCGGCACGGATCATCTTGAGGTCGACCCCGAGTTCGCGACCATAGTCGATCCGCATATCTGGCTGACTTGCCTGATAGGTGTTGAGCACCGAGGGAATGTCGTTCTTGGCATGGCCGGCGGCAAACAACATTCCGGGAACGGCAAGCACTCGTGTCACGCCTTGATCGCGCAGCGCGTCGAGTCCGGAATGGATGACCGGATTGCAGAATTCCAGGTAGCCATACTCCACCGGCGTGTCGGGGTAACGTCGCTTGAGCCCTTCGGCCACCTTGGCGAACTCAGCGGCTGCGTTCTGATTGCGGCTGCCGTGGCCACAGACCATGATGCCGGTTTTTTCCGCGGTATTCATGCAGTCGATCCTTCCGCTTCTTCTTCGGCCTCATGCTCAGTTTCGGCGTCGACCGCTTCGTCGTCACGCTTCTTGGCCTTTGCGACCAGAGCGGCGAGAACCGCCGCACCGACCACAGCAGCAGCGCCAATCCAATGGGCGTGGCCGGCCAGTTCACCCATATGGCCACCATGCGCCATCGCGGCAGATGCACTTGAAACAAGGAAAGCAATAGCAATAGCAATAGCGTGTCGTGTCATCTCAGACCTCCGGCTGTCTTGTCTCGTGCACGAAACGCCGCGACGGATGACAATCCGTCGTGTCGGTCTGGACAGCTCCGGAATAGCACCCCCGAATTGGGTCGGTCGCACCGGAATTTCTCTCAGCCCGCATTTTTCACGGGCGCCGTCACACGTGGGATTGTTGTAAGCCGGGTGAAAGGTCCGGTCAAACGCAAACGCGGCTTAAACCATGACAGATGCGACAGTCGATCTTCAGAGGTGGGAGGCTGTGCGGGTCATGCGTCTGGCTAGACCCGGTTGTTATTGCCACGCGCCAGTTTCGCTGCCAGTGCGCTGGAAGCATGTGGTCGGATAATGGCCGAGACAATGTCTGCCCTGTCCTCAACATCGAGCAGCGGGTCCGATTTGAGTTTCTCAAGGGCTGGGTTTCCTGCCGATTGCAATTGCTGAACGATTGCGATCAGTTCCTGCTCCCATTTGGGCAATTCGGAACCGGTTCCCTGTTCAGTGCCAAGAAGCAACGAAAGGACAGTGGTAAATTTCTGTCTGTTTGGAGAGCCGAGTGCCCGCAGCAAAGATTCATCCGTGTTTCGTCGGGTAGCCGCCTGATGCTCTCGGATGTCGTCTGTCGGCTGGAGTTTAACCCGGAGCAGTCTGTGCAGATCAATAATTCCGCAGCCGAACATTTTGGTGTCCCAGTCGTCCGGGCACCGTGAACTGTTCCAAAGGGCTTGTCGGAACAATGATTGCACTGTGATTCCGTGCTTTTCGGCAATCCGGATGAGCTTATCCCGTCCGTGGTGACCGAGAAACAAGGCAGCGGCGCCGGCTGCGTTGGAGGCGGCATAAGAGGTGCCGCTCCCAGGTCCGGCACTTAGCCTGCAGGAACCTGTTGCACCACCAATAGCGCGCCACACCCCCTGCCCTGGCGCCGCAACGTCCACCCGCGGACCATTGCAGTTCCAGGACGCCGGGCGGTCCTCGCTATCCGATGCCGCCACCGCGATACAATCGTGGTAGCTGGCCGGCCAGACAAGGTCGTCGCTCGCACCAACTCTGTTTCCTGCAGCGGCAACGACGATCATTTGATGCCGCAAGGCGTCGGAGATGGCGTGCTGAAGCGCTTTGCTCGGATAACCACCGATGCAAATAGCGATGACACCACATCCGTTCTTTCGACAGTGATAGATCGCCTGGGCAAGACGACTGCTGTAGATCAGTCCTGTATTCGAGGCTGCCCTTACGGGGATCAATTCGGCCTCGGGAACCAAACCGGTGACCGCTCCGGGCGCTCCTGTGCCGCCTTCGCCGGAGACAGGTGGCGAAACAATGGTGCCACCACTCATGATGACGCTACCGGTTGCCGTTCCGTGCGCGACGTCGCCGATCGTGTCGACCGTATCGAAAGGATCCGATTTCATGTCGACGAAATCGAAACCCAATTTTGTTCGAATGCGCGCGGGATCGAGGTCTATGTGCTCCACATAACCGGTGTCAGGATGACCGATACGGATGCCAGCGCCACGTTGTCCGGAATAATCCCAGGCCTTTTTGACGTTCATTTTTCGCAAATGCCAGGCCCGATCAACCGGCCCCGGTCGGTTCAAGTCGTCACCGAAATCCGCCGGAGATTCGAAATTCTCGAACGGCAGATCCGGTTCAGCGGAAACAAGGTCGAGGCAATCCCGCAGGTAATAGGCCAAATCGAAGTGGCTGCATCCGTTGTTCCCCTTGGAAGCGACGGGCAACTGCAACAGCCAGAACGTCGCTAGATCAGGCACATCCCGATTGGAGGGCTCCTCATCCGCCCCCTCGAACAAGGGGCAGAGCTCGAAATCAGAGATCGGTGACAGTGCTTTACCGACATCTCGCAACAAGACACCGAGAGAAACACGTCGCGACGTTTGCAAAACGATGCGCATCCCATCGGATTTCGTCTGCCGACCGGCACCGTACGACACATGATCTCCGGTATCAGACTGCGCAAAAGCCCTGCATTCAAGAAGTTCGAAATGGAGCGCGAGGATATCGAATTGAGGGTTCAAATGAGTTTCCAAAACCACCTGCCGCGAGACCATGAGTCAGTGACCCACGCCTTTCCGATCGGCAATACGGAAGATCAACCCTGGACGATTGAAATCCGCTGCCTGAACCACTCAGAGAACATCTTTGTCGGACAGTCTGTGACAATCCCCACATATACTTCCCTCACAATTTGTCACATGATGTTTTACTGGGCCTTTATTGCGGACGCGGGCGGCTACCGCTTCAAGGAACAGTTGGTATTGAGGAGGTTTTGATGGACAGTCCAATAGGCGATTGGATCGAATCGAGAACGCTGGGCGACGTTACCGAGATCTGCGTCATGGCGCCGATCCGACTTGGGCGGGTTCCTGGCGAAAGGCGGACCTTCGAGGAACGCATCCGTTTCAAGATCAAGAGCCTCATGACGCGTGCGACTGAGGGCAAACCCAACATCCTCAATCGGATCATCACAATCCACTTTGCTCGGATGTTCGTCATACGACCGGATCAGTATCTGCTCTACTCGGGTCAGCCCGGGTTTCCAAAAAAGAGCGATCCTCCTTCGGACCGTCCGACACCACGGTTCGACCCATACGACAATGAGGAACAATCAATAGGCGAGTTCCGGTCCTGGCTGTTCACGCAAGTGATCTTCGATGGGGACATCAAGGTCTATTTCCGCGACATTGCGGAACTTGTTGCGGGCGAGTTCGATGAAGTCTTCGAGAATTGCGAAGAATTTCCCGGCACTGGCGATTTCGAAAAATTCTGGACCTGGATTCGCAAATACCAGATCTGGAACGACCTGTTTCTTTCAGCCTACCCCAACCTTTCCGTGGCCAGAATCAAACATCTGGAAGATTTCAAGCGCCGTTTTGACCTGTTTGTCGCCCGGGTGCGCTCGCCGAATGGCGAACACATCGGCTCGATGGATGAGCTGTTCGATGACTTCCTCCGGGAGAGCCAGCAATACGCAAGCGGCTTTCCTGCGCCTGGTGGCGTCTATCAGCCGAAGCCATTCAAAACGGAGGTGTGACCATGTCGAATACGGTGACTTCTTCCAGCAAGTCCGCCGCAAACGGAAACCTGGGTTCAGTTCAGGCCAATATCGCGCGGGTTGCAAAATATGGTGACAAGACCCGCAAGACGCGGGACTGGTCCATCTATCTGTTCTTTCGCATTCTTAAGGAGTCCGAGGTCCAGGCAACGCGCGACCTGCTGGAACAAATTCTGAGCAACAACCCCTCCCATGAACTCACCGATTCAGACCTGTCAGCGGTCTGCGATGGTGCACCGGACGCCCCTGAAACGGCCAACGATGCGCCGAACGGTGGTGGCGCCAGCGATGAGCCCCACAAGAAACCGGCCAGTGAGTTTCTCGATTGGCTCGCCTTGATCTCGGGGACGGAAGCAAAGGGCCGACAATCGTCAAGCCAACCTGCGGACCCGGCGATGATAGCCGGGCTCATAAGCGCCGCTCAGAAGGCCACCGGGCAATCCGCACCGGGCATCGCGGCAGTGCTGGAATCGGTCAAAAAGCTTCTTTCGCAACCGGATGGCCCTGAAAAGCTGGTCCAGCAGTTACTCCCGATAATCCTCAGTCATCTTGACCAACCGGACCGCCTGGCCATGCTGATGGATCAATTGGCGCAACTCGGCGCCCGGCTTGCCGGCAACCCGCGCTTTTCGATCATTCTTTTCGGACTTCTGACCGAGGTATTCGAGTTCCTGTTCCGTAGTCCGGCAGAAGCGGTGAAGCTCCTGTCGACCCTGGGCCGTTCGCCTGCCGAGATTGGCAGCAAGATGGTCGCAGGCGGCCTTCCCGCCGTTTGCTTATATGAACTGTTGCGTCATTCCGCGACCGCCGCAGTTGAGCGGGCAGCGGCTCCGAATGGAGCCAAACCGGCCAGAGAATCGGCAATTCGCGATGAGGAACACCAGGAGGAGTTGCAAGAGTCCGACTCTGCGAAGCCCGTTGATTCCCTGCCCATCAACCTGGCTTTCACCCATTCCGGTCTGAAAGCCCTTCAGTTGAACAAGGCAACGTTGGATTCCTTCCCCGACGTTTTCAAGCAGGGAATGGCCGCCAGGGCAGAGAGACTTGGAGACATCGGGCCAAGCGCCCCGGAACACTGGGAGGGAGAGCTCGGTCAGTCCAGTATTCACGGATACATATCCGGCGGTTTCCAGGCTGAAAACCACGACCATCGTGTCGAGGAAAAATACTGGAAACGGCTGCGCCAGGACGTTCGGGACTTCAATGGGCGAATGGGAAGCCGCGGCAAACTGCTGCGTCGGCTTTTCCGGGTCCTCTTCCGGCTGATGGGTATGGAAATCCTCCATATCGAACTTGGTCAGACGCCCTATCGCGTTGGCGGTAGCCTTGAGGACCTGCGCCTTGAGCATTTCGGCTTCAGTGACGGCATCAGCCAGCCCTTCGTCGACATGAACCTCGGCAAACCGCCGGCGGGCGGAGGGGCCGTCAGGCGCAATCGCACATGGAGTCCGGTTGCCAGGGGCGAGATTTTTCTCGGCCACCCGGATGAGGACAACAATGTCCACATGCAGCCGTTCAATGATGTCCTGCGAAACAACGGAACTTTCCTGGTGTTCAGAAAGTTGCAGCAGGATGTTGTCGGGTTTCGTCAGTTCCTCAAAAATCAGCGGCCAGACAGCGACCAGCAGCAAAAGAAGCTCGCCGCGGAGCTCATGGGACGCTGGCAGAACGGCACGCCCCTTGTCGTCTCCCCGGATACGCCTTTGGCGTTAACCGACGATAATGATCCGCGCCTCAACAATTTTCTCTTCGCCAAGGATGACCCGCACGGTCGAAAGTGCCCCCTCGCCTCCCACGTCCGCCGGTCGAATCCTCGCGATATCGGTGGACATGGCTCTACCAAGCGACATCGAATCCTCCGTCGTTCCATGGCCTATGGAGGTCCGCTGCTTGAGGAGGATTCCGCTGGCGATGGCGAAGAGAAAGGTCTTTTGTTCATTGCCGTGAACTCGCGCATCGACCTGCAGTTCGAAGTCATTCAGGGCAACTGGATCAACAAGGGCGAGTTCCTCGGTCAGGCAGGACTTGGCCGTTGCCCGGTGACGGGCGCAAACAACGGAGAAGTCACAGACGGGTTTATCGAGGCCAACGGGATCGCGCCGGTGACGAAAATCCCCAGATTCGTAACCACCCGAGGGGGTGACTATTTCTTTGTGCCGAGCTTCGATGCCATTCGCGCCATCGCTGAGGGATGCAAGTTTCCGCCTGACGAAGCTGAAGCCAAACGGGCTGATACCAGTGTCGGCGGAAGGCCGACACCGGAACTGTTTGACGAAGACCGCATTCGGGGCTTCGTCGGGGCTATTCTCAAGTATGGCAAACGCTCCATGCGGGTTCAGCTCCCTGAGATGCCTGACGGAGGCCTACACCCGCGCGAAGAAACGTATCATGAGGATGGTCGGACCTCGGGTGACCTCGTCTTCATCGGCCGTCACAACGACGTTCGCCAGGTGTTGATGGACAACGGTCCCGACGATTTCCGTTACTCCGTTGCCCACTATCGAGTTGCCGGACGACGCACCAGTCGCGGTCCGGATTTGCTGATCGGCACCGAAATGGGCGAGCAAACCGGAGAAACGCGAAAAAGACTCCAAAGGATCCTCAACCGGGCCTGGGAGCATCTGGCCCAAAATGCCGATGCGAAGAGCAGGATCGATTGTATTGCAGAGGATCGCCTGGAGCGCGCGCTGCAACGCGTTTCGGGATCGGGCCGCATTGATCTTGTCCGTGACTTCGCTACGGAGACCGCCTACGGGATTTCATCGGAGGTTTTCGGAATTCCCGGGCCGCCCTGGTTGACCGAGTTGGCAGCGGCAATCCAGTTCAACAAACAGCATATCGGACAATTGCAGCCCGACTGGCTCGGCACTCTGAACGCCGAACGTCCAGAAAACCCCGCATTGACGACACTTCACCTTTGGTCGGTGATTTTCCTTGCCGATCTTGTCGGCAACCTGCCTCTGCTGGACGACCTGAAATCGCTCGCCAGGACGGCCGGTTCGGAGTTCATGACGCATATTGACGATCTCATCTCGGCTGCGCGCCGGCGCCAACCGCCGAAGGAAGACGTCAAGACACTGCTCGAAGCATTCGTGTGCCTGGAGGACGAATTCGTCGGCAAGGAAGTTGGATATGACGAACGCGCCTACTACGATGATGTCATTGCTCTGCTGCTTGAGCTCAGCGGTACGATCATGTCGGTTGTCCCAACGGCTTGGGGCCGTCTGGTCGAAACCATGCTGGACAATCGCATCGACCTGCCGAATCTTGTTCCTCTTCTCAAGTCGATCCAGATACCTGGCGAACCGCTATCAGGCATTCAACGCCTGATCTATGAGTTGGACCGGGTCAATCCGGCGTTCAAAATCTTCCTGCGCTACTGCGAGAACGACCACACAATCGATTCCCATCTGACAATCAATCAGGGCGAATGGGTCGGCGCCATGGCCATTGCAGCGAATTTGGACGAGAGCGCTTTCGAGCAGCCGACAACATTCTCGCTCGCCCCCTATCTTCCCGGCCCCGAGCGTCCTGCTGGTAATTATCTGCTGTTCGGGGCCGTTGATAGCGAACACGGCCGTTCCTGCTGGGGACGCGAGCGCCTGGCACTATCGTTGCTTAGCAAATTCGTTGAGAAAACCAGTCGGCTCCAGGGACTACGGAAACTGGCTGGACCGAACGGAAAGCCCCGCGATTTAGCAAAGATTATTGTCGGGCTTACTGCAGGCTTCTCGGAGGTTTCCGACCGTCCTGAACCGGCGCCCACGAAACCAGGCCAAACTCCGTACAAAGGCGGCGTTGCTCGCTGAGATCCCGTTTGGCGGAGGGGCTATCAGGCTCGATGCTGGCTCGCGCACCAAGCGCTTGGACCATCATCGTGGGATTGTCGAGGTCACGGGCAATCTGCACGACATAGTCAAATGTTGACTGGGCCTCGTCGTCGCGGCCCAGCAGCCTCAGCGCCTCGCCGAACCCGATATGAAGATTGAACATTTCCAAGCGACCGGTTCGATGATCGTCGATTCGCATCAAAAGCTCCTCGACCAATGACACCGCCCGATCTGCCTTGCCGGTTCGAGCCAGACCGGCTGCCAAACGGCCGGTGACATGCGGAAGAATGGCGTCATAGCCTTCCCGCTCGGCCAAGTCTTTGGCGGTCAATACATGGTCAACGGCCTCGGCCGGTCGATTGAGTGCCAGCAGGACTGCACCGAGCGAATTCAGCGCCAGAACCTCGGCATAGCTGTCTGAATATCGGTTGGCGAGCTCGAGTGCTGTTCGGGCATGGTTCTCGGCCCTATCGTATTGACCGACCTCGACAAGAAACCAACCCATAAAAGCGTGCGCCATCGAACTGGGCATTCCCGTTGCACCGAGACGAGCACCTTCCAAATCACCTTCGAACATGGCGCAAAGCTGTGATTGGAGCTCCAGTGCCCGATCAAGGTTGCCCATGCTGTGATGAATATTTGCCAACGAGAGCATGGCCGCAAATATGCTCGGGACCAAATCCAGCTCGCGCGCCAGTGTCAGAGCTTCCTCGTTTGCTTCAAGCCCTTGCCGGTAGTCGCCGTCGAACCAGGAGATCATGCCGAGATGACAGAGCGCTCCACACACCTTTTCAGATTGGTCCTGTTCTCGAGCGATCTCCAGCGCCCTGGGAATATGCTCCTTCATCCGAGTGAACTCACCAATCTGCACCAACGCAGCCCCGGCCATCAGCACGAAATCCACATAGCGGTCGTTCGCGGCTTCGCCAATCCGCTGAATACACTCCTCTGCGCGCTGAAAGATCAGCAGCAACGATGCGGTGGCCGAGCTTCGGCGCGCCTGAAGACCTGCCAGCCAAAGATATTCCAGGGCATTTTCATCATCGCCGGCGCTTTCGGCGTGGAATGCGATCCGCTCATAGTGCTCATCGAGATTGGCATAGAGCGACGAGATGGCATCGATGGCCCGGCTGTGGAAGCTGCGCTGCCGATCGCGCGGCACCTGCGTCGCGCAGGCTTCCGCGATGATCGAATGGCGAAAGCGCAGCCGAGCCCGACCAGGATAAATCAGCCCCAGTTCCTGTAGCTCTTTGATCGAGCTCTGAAGATCCTCGACCCGGCTGCCGATGACCCTGGCAGCAAGTTCTGTTTCGGTTTCTTCGCCAAATACACTCGCGGCCTGTGCCAAAGCCTTTCCGGCGTTGGACAACTTGTTTAAACGCCCGTGGATCAGAGATTCAACCGATTGCGGGAGAAGGGTGTTTCGTTCCGGGTGATCGGGATCGAACGATAACAGCATCTGCTCAAGGACAAATGGTACGCCATCGGCCTGCTTCAACACCTGCTGGATTGTTGAGGGATCGACAACCTCGGGCCGCAGCTTCTCAGCAAGCTTTACCATGTCTGCCGGTCCAAGCGGCCTGAGAAACAAAACCTCCGGAGCAATCCGTCGGGCTTCAAACTCCGCCTCGGGTCGACCGGTGATCAGCAGACTGATGTTGCGGCTTTCCTCAAGCTCGGCAAATGTGCGCAAACATTCAACGCTCTCAGGATCGATCAACTGAAGATCCTCGACGACGGCAAGGGTCTGCTCGCCTGCCGTAAGATCGGAAAAGACGCTTACCAGAGCACGGCTGATGACCTTTCCGGTGAGGCCACCGCCTCGGCTATGCCGGGAGCCGTCACGCAGCGTCAGCAAAGGCCCCAGTTTTGCGATCTCTTCCTTGGAGATACCGGCATCCGCCAGATCCGGTTCAGTGAGAAGACCTTCTTTGCTCTCTCCGCGATCAAGCGCAGCCAGGACCAACGCCTTCATTGCGGCAAAGGGTGTTTTCGATTTTCTGAGATCTCCCCGATAGATGTAGGCTTTTCGACCGTACGTCGGTCGATCGTCAACGATCGCTGAGACAAGGCGGCTTTTGCCGATGCCGGGTTCGCCAATGACCGTCAGCACGCGAGCCGAACCATCCCGTTTTCCGAATTGCTCGGCAATCTGTTCCCGCTCACCGATACGACCGACAATTGGAAAAGGATAAGCCGCCAGGGACGAGTCAGATGTTTGCTTTACGGGCTGAGACAACAGCTCGAACACGGGCGTGCCGAGCTTTTTCTGCACGGTCGCATCGCCTACCGGTTGCAGATTGCCATCGTGCGCGCAGAGTTCACGCGTGTTTCCGCTCACCAGAATGCCACCTGGCGACGCCAGCTTCTGCAACGCCGCCGCCATGTGAACCGTTGCTCCGACGAGATCCAGATTCGAGCCAACCCCCAGGCGCAATTGACGAAACCGCACGAGCCCCGAGTGAATGCCCAATCGGAATTCCACGGGACTGTTGGATACGCGGAACGGTATTTCCGGATGTTGAATGGCCCAGGCAGCCTCACAGGCGCAATCGGCGTGGTCTTCCAGGGAATTGGGCCATCCGAATATGGCCAGTCCGCCGTCGCCGTGAAAGCTCGCGAGAACCCCGCCAGCAGCTTCTATCCTGGTACTGACGAAAGCCATGACCTTATCGAGAAAGATCTCCGCGTCGTCCGGGTCGAGACCGGCAATATGATCCGTCGACCCAACGGTATCAACCGCCAGGATCGTGACAAGGCTGTGCTCCGGGTTCGCAGCGCGCTCTTGCATGTATCGGTCACCCCTCGACCTCCCCGGACCCCGCGCAAAAAGCCGGCAGCGCTTTGCCGGATCACGACGGGTTCGCGGTTCCGAAGGAGAGTTTATAGCCGGATGTCCTTGCAACTTCTATTCGACATAACGCAATATTTCGCAGAAGGTCCGCACGGCCGGCTTCAGTCCGGTGGAAACGACGCTGCTGAAGGCAGCTCGGGAGAACGCAAAGGCAGGCATTGGGATGGGATCGTGGACGACCCGGTAAGCAACCTCACCGAACGCATTGAGCTGTTTCGCAACGTCAAAGGTTTGGGCGACACAGACATTTCGGACAAGTGCAGTTGGCAGAGATATCCGAAAAACAGTCCCATCCTGCACAAGGATGACCTGACCTCCGACATCTTCTTTATCGTCGAAGGCGCCGTCACCGCGAGAAGCTACTCGGCCGAGGGCAAGGAAGTCAGCTATATCGATATCGACGAAGGCGGCCTGTTCGGAGAGTTCTCAGCCATCGATGGCAAGCCCCGATCAGCCTCCGTCGAAACGACAAAAGATGCGGTGATCGCCCGTATGACTTCGACCCAGTTCAGATCGCTGATAACGGGACATCCCCATCTCGGTTTGAAGATTGCAGAACTGCTTGTCTCCAAGACCCGAAGTCTCACCCAGCGCGTTCACGAATTTGGCACCCTGTCTGTCCGGGAAAGGTTGGTCAACGAACTTCTGCGTCTTTGCGAGAATGCGGAAATCGTCAATGGCGAGTGCGTAATCGAACCCGCGCCGACGCACTACGAAATAGCAAGTCGCATCGCGACCCACAGAGAGGCCGTGTCACGCGAGTTGAATGCGTTGGTTTCTGCCGGCATCATCGAAGTCGGACGCCAGAAGATTGTTGTCACAGATATAGCAAGGCTGAGAAACCTGGCTAATTGAACCGACTCAGAACTCGATGCCAACCTGTGCCTTCACGCCCGAGCGGAAGGGGTGTTTCACCATTTCCATTTCGGTGACCAGGTCTGCGAGATCGATCAGTTCGTCCTTGGCGTTGCGGCCGGTGATGATGACGTGTTTCATGTCCGGCTTGGCCTTCAGCGTCTCGACAATCTCATCGATCGGCAGGTAGTCGTAACGCAGCACGATGTTGAGTTCGTCGCAAAGCACCATGTCGTGCTCGTCGTCGAGGATCATGCGCTTCGCAGTTTCCCACGCCTGCCGAGCCGCATCGATGTCGCGCTGCCGGTCCTGGGTTTCCCAGGTAAACCCCTCGCCCATGGTTGCCAGGGTCACCTGGTCCGGAAAGGCCTCAAGTACCTTGCGTTCACCGGTGCCCCATTTGCCTTTTACGAACTGAACGACGCCGACCTTCATGCCGTTGCCGATGGCACGAAATACCATCCCGAAGGCTGCGGTCGATTTGCCCTTGCCTTTGCCCGTGTGGACGATCACCAATCCTTTCTCGATGGTCTTGGTGGCAATGATCTTGTCGCGGGCCGCCTTCTTCTTGCGCATCTTCTCGGCATGGCGCGCATTCAGCTCCTCTTCGCTCAGGTTTTTCAATTTTTCCGATTTTTCAGCCATATCGAGTTCCCGCTCCGGTCAACCAAGATGTAATGCCGCGTCGCTCCTGCCGGAAAGCGCCGCCAGGTCGAATTGTGCCGAATTGGAGCGCGGCGTCCAGAGGCCACGCTCGATTGCTTCGGCCAGACGCTCAGCCATTTCTTTCAGGGCAGCCGGATTGTGCTCAGCCATGAATTCGCGAACGGCGTCGTCGACCACAAACGCCTGATGAACCGCATCGAAATGGTGGTCGCTGACGGCGCCTGTCGTGGCCGCGAATGCAAACAGATAGTCGACAGTCGCCGCGATCTCGAAGGCACCCTTGTAGCCGTGGCGCATCACACCGGCGATCCATTTCGGATTGACGACGCGCGCCCGGACCACCCGCCCGATTTCCTCTTCAAGAGTGCGGACCACAGGCCGTTCAGGACGCGAATGATCGTTGTGAAAGACAGCGGGACGATGGCCCTTCACGGACTCCACCGCCGCCGTCATGCCGCCTTCAAATTGGTAATAGTCATCGCTGTCCAGCAGATCGTGCTCGCGATTGTCCTGGTTCTGAACCACGGCCTCTACCGACCGAAGCCTGTCTTCCAGCATGCCGCGCTCCTCAGAACCGTCTTGACCGGCTCCGTAGGCGTATCCACCCCAGACCAGATAAGCCTCGGCCAGATCGCTCCGGTCTTGCCAGCCCCGCTCGTCAATCAGCGCCTGCAGGCCGGCACCATAGGCACCCGGTTTCGACCCGAACACGCGATAGCCCGCTCGGCGCGCCGCTTCGGTGACATTAGCGCCGGCAGCGACCAAAGCCTGTTGCTCGGCCTTCATCCGGGCCGCAATCGGGTTGTCTTCAGCGTCCTCGTCCAATGCGCCGACTGCCCGCGCGGCTTTGTCGAACAAAGCGATCTGGTCGGGGAAAGCGTCGCGGAAAAAGCCGGACACGCGCAGCGTCACATCGACTCGCGGACGGCCGAGCACTGCCATGGGAATGATCTCATAACCGGTAACGCGGCGAGAGGCGTTGTCCCAGACCGGCTTTGCCCCGATCAGTGCCAGCGCCTGGGCAATATCATCTCCGCCAGTGCGCATGTTCGACGTGCCCCAGGCGGTCAGGCCAAAGGAGGTCGGCCACTCCCCGTGATCCTGGGTGTAGCGGGCAATCAGCAGTTCTGCAGACTTGCGTCCGAGCTCCCAGGCAGCTGGCGTGGGCACGCTTCTGCTGTCAACGGAATAGAAGTTGCGGCCGGTCGGCAGCACGTCATTGCGACCGCGCGTCGGTGCGCCAGATGGGCCGGGCTCAAGGAAACGACCTGACAGTGCCGTCAGCAGCCCGGTCATTTCCCGACCGCCGCATTGATCCAACGACGGAGCCATCGTCTCGTTCACGCCTTCAAGCACCTGGCAAGTCCGGCTCCAGTCTTGCTCGGTCGCAATCTCTCCGGCGAGCAGGCCATGCGCCAGCAACTCGATGCGTTCAACCGTATCGCCGGCACTGCGCCAGGGATCTGTGGTGACCGTCTCCAGCACTGCCGGCCGATTGCCGGTCCATGGCGCACCCATTGCGCAGTCAAGCGGATCGAACCCAAGTTCGAGGTCCTCGGCAATGGCCCGCTGCAGGCTGGCATCCCGTCCCTCGCCGACGCCACGCGGCACTCGCGCCAGCGCCGCCAGAAGATCATGCCGCAAACCGCCTTCAGGCGACAGGCCGAAAATGTGCAGGCCGTCGCGGATCTGCATTTCCTTGAGTTCACATAAGTAAGCGTCAAGCTTTTCGAGCGCCACGTCTTCCGGATCCGTTCCGCCAATTCCGGCATCCCGGTCAAGGCCGATATCGCGAGTCAGATCCAGGATTTGCCGTTTGAGCAATCGCAGTCGTCGCGGATCACCACCTGCGGCTTCATAATATTCATCGACCAGCGCCTCCAGATCCTTGAGCGGTCCGTAGCTCTCGGCTCGCGTCAGCGGCGGCGTCAGGTGATCGACGATGACTGCCGCAGACCGACGCTTCGCCTGGGTCCCCTCTCCCGGATCGTTGACGATGAACGGATAGATATGGGGTACCGGACCCAGCACGGCTTCCGGATAGCAGTTTTCCGATAGCGCCAACGCCTTGCCCGGCAGCCATTCCAGGTTTCCGTGCTTGCCCATGTGGACGATCGCCTGTGCTCCGAAGTTGCGCCTCAGAAATGCATAGAAGGCGATATATCCATGTGGCGGCACAAGGTCGGGTGAGTGATAGGTATCCTTCGGATCGATGTTGTACCCGCGTGCCGGCTGGATACCGACGACGACATCTCCGAATCGACTGAGAGGCAGAGCGAACCCACCACCATCGACGCATCCGGCAGCAAAAAACGGATCCTCTGCGGGGTCTCCCCACCGTTCGTTGACCTCGTCGCGCACGGCCCTTGGAAGGTCCTGAAAGAACTCCAGATAGTCGCCAAGTGACAGCACCTCGCGAATGCGTCGCGCGTCGATGGCGGCATTGGTGGGCCCTTCCATCAGATGACGCATCAGGGCCTCACTATCGATTGGCCGATCCGCCAGATCGCAACCCGCCTCTTCGAGCGCTGCCATGACGCCGAACGTGCTGGCCGGAGTGTCAAGCCCGACCCCGTTGCCCAACCGTCCATCGCGGTTCGGATAATTGGCCATGATCAGGGCAATGCGCCGGTCCGCTTCGGGGGTCGCTCGAAGAGTTGCCCAGGCCTTGGCCAGCTCTGCAGTGAACCCGATCCGGTCTTCCAGCGGTTCGTGTGCGACAATGTTGGCTTCGACGGCATCATCAAAACGCGCGGCCGATTTGAAAGAAACCGCGCGTGCGGTGATGCGCCCGTCAACCTCAGGGAGCGCCACGTTCATGGCAAGATCGCGCGCCGACAACCCCTGCCGCGACTCTTCCCAAACTGCGCGCGAAGAACCGCAAAGAATAGCCTGAAGGACCGGTGCACCCGTTGCCTCGAGCACGGTGGGTTTTCGCTGACCACCAGGCGACGACACGGCAAATCCGGTGGCATTGATCACCACTGCGGGTGGAGCGTCCGCAAACAGCGCCTCGACCGTTGCGATGGAGACTGGATCTTTCAGGCTGGCCACAAACATCGGCAAGGGTTGCAGCCCACGATTCTCCAGTGCCCGGAGCAAGGCTTCCACCGGTTCCGTCTGGCCGCTTTGCACCAGCGCTCGATAGAAACAGATTGGCACCAGGGGTCGCTTTGATTGCCCGTCAATAATGTCGGCAATCCCCGGATTGGAAAGACCCGGCCACCACAGCCCGGCCTTCAGGAGCGGCGCTGCAGCCGGCGGTTTTTCGGATCCTTCGAGCAGTGCACGGCAATAGGACAGGAAAGCGGCAGCGTTGTTTGCCCCGCCTTCGACCAGATAATGCCAAAGCGCCTCGACATCCTCGGAAGGCAGCGTACAGAAATCGGCAAGTCCCGGATCCGGTTTGTCGTCCCCGGGCAACACCGCGATCTGGGCCCCGGCGTTGACCGCGGCCGCATGCAGCGTTTCGATCGCATAGGAAAAATAGCTGGCGCCGCCGAGCGCCCGTACCACGATGAGACGGGCATGCTGCACCGTCTTGTCAACATAGGTATCGACCGACATCGGATGGGTCAGTTGCATCAGACTTGCCAGCCGAAGCTCTGGCGCGTTTTCGCCAAGGCTACGTCGCGCTGCAGCCAGGCTGGCGAGCTCGGTATCGGCAGCCGAAAGGAACACCACGTCACCAGGAGTCTGACCCAGGTCGATGGCCTCATTGCCGTCCGAAATCGAACCCTTTTGAGCCAGCAGAAGGTGCATGTCAGCTTTGTCTCGCCGCCTCGTGGATCGCCTGGGCGATCGCTGCCTGGTCGATGTCGTGCAACCCTATGACCACAAGCCGCGTTCCGCGGCTTTCGCCAGCCGACCATGGGCGGTCGAAATAGCGGTCGATCCGCGCACCGACCGCCTGGATCACCAACCGCATGGCCTTGCCTGGAACATCGGCAAAGCCCTTCAGGCGTAGGATGTCGTGTTGAGCGATGATGTCGCGCAACGCGTTGGTGAAGCTTTCGGGATCGGCAATCGTCCCGGTATCAACGACGAAACTCTCGAATTCGTCATGGTCATGATCGTGATCATCGCCGGCCTCGTGTTCGAGCTCGTGATGCGATTTGCGGTTTCCGATATCGTCCTCGGCACCAATTCCAAGGCCAAGCAAAACTGATGGCGGCACCTGACCGTTGTGCGAAGTTACCATGGCCGGCCGCCGCCGCGACCGACCCTCAATATCGTTCCGAACAGCCTCGAGCCCGGGCTTATCGATCAGGTCCGCCTTGTTGAGAACAATCAGATCGGCCGCGGTAAGCTGATCCTCAAACAGTTCTTCAAGCGGGCTTTCGTGGTCCAACGCTTCATCTTCATGGCGCTGCTCCTCAAGCCGCTCATGGTCGTCTGCGAAACGCCCAGCGGCAACGGCAGCACTGTCGACAACCGTTACGACTCCATCGACGGTCACCCGGGTCTTGATATCGGGCCAATTGAACGCCGCGACGAGCGGCTGCGGCAGCGCCAGGCCAGACGTCTCTATGACGATATGGTCGGGCCGTTCCTCGCGCTCCAGCAGCTTTTCCATGGTCGGAATGAAATCATCGGCGACGGTGCAGCAGATGCAGCCATTGGTCAGTTCGACAATGTCGTCTTCGGTGCAGTTTTCGGCCCCGCACCCCTTCAGCACGTCGCCATCCACACCCAGGTCGCCGAATTCATTGATGATCAGGGCAATCTTGCGTCCGTCCGCTACCGTCAGGAGATTGCGGATCAGCGTCGTCTTGCCGGCACCGAGAAAGCCGGTAATGACCGTTGCCGGGATTTTTTCTTGCTGCATGTTCAGCCCTTCAGTTTGAGCGGCAACCCGGCCGCCATGAGATAAACGTGTTGGCATTCGCCGGCGACCTTCTGATGCAGAAAACCGGTGTGGTCGCGAAAATCCCGAGCCATGCGGTTCTCCGGAACGATGCCCATCCCAACCTCGTTGGAAACGAAAACCACCACACCCGGCAGATCGCGAATTCCGGCGCAGAGCGCTTCGCCGCGTTCCGCGACATCCTCATCAGCCATCATCAGATTCGTGACCCACAAGGTGAGGCAATCGACCAGGATTGCCCGATCTGACCTGGCCTCGCGAGCCAAGGCTTCAGCCAGGTGCACTGGTTCTTCGATCGTTTCCCAATTGCCGCCACGTCTGTATTGATGGTGCGCAATGCGAGTTTTCATTTCGTCGTCCAAAGCGCGACCGGTCGCCAGGTAAATGGGCGACAGGCCGGAGGCTTCGACAAGCCCTTCGGCAAAAACCGATTTCCCTGAGCGCGCACCACCGAGAACCAGCGTGCCGCCCGCTGCCGCGGGGGACATCAGTGGATCCTAGCCGTGCCGGTCGACACAGTACCGGTGAGCAGGCCCGCCGCGCCTGCGGCAAGCATTGTTGGGATAATCATGTCTGCGTTCCGTCAACGGCGAGGAAAGCCGTAAGCGTGGCGGCAGTCATGGGAAACATCGCGAGCGGTCGCCAAATCAAAGAAGCTAGCGCTGCAGTTTAGATATATGCGCGGCGGCAAGGCATCAGCAGCATGCGCATCAGGCTGAGAAGGATCCAGCCGAATCGATGTCGTCATCGAGTATGTGGCCATAGCAACCTCCGTGTCTGGCCCGGGAACGAATCCCTTTGCAAAGTCACGAATGGCAGGTTTCCTGGCTCTCGGAGTGACGGATATTGCACCGTCGGATGTTCCCTCGCCTTCCCGAAGAGTTGGCGGCGCAAAGGCGGACGATTCGTAGATGTCTAGAGGCGTCCAACCCGGTTCATTGCGCCGCCACTTCAGTGGCTTCCGCCTCCATCAACCTTTGCTCACGCAATCAGCTGATTTTGGCGTTTGGGAGCACCGCTCCGCTCTACAGTCGCGGGGTCGGCTGCGATTTAGGCGCCCGGCTTGGGTCCGCCCGTCGCATTCCCTTTTGATCCCTCGGGCTTCGCCCTTCGGAACCATTCGTATCAGGATTGATAGGCTCTCTTACTGATGGCGTCAATCGAGATTGCGTCAACGCACTGCTCAGAAACGAACCATGTCCGGATAGATGATACTACGCGGCGGTCGGCAGTTCGTGATGGTTGTCGTAGCTGATGCGGTTACGACCATCTCTCTTCGACTGGTAGGTGAGAAGATCGGCCTTGCGCATGGCCGCTTCGAGATCATCCGCCTGGTCGTATCGGACAATTCCGATACTGACGGTAAGGCTGATCACGCGGCGGTCGAAACGGAACGTATGATTTTCGACCGCATGACGAAGTCGCTGGGCAACCCGGCGGGTCTCGCGCAGTGAACTGCGACTGAGAGCGACGGCGAACTCCTCTCCTCCCAGTCGGGCGACGATGTCATCAGCACGCAGATTGGCTTGAAACAGCTCTGCAAGCTGAATCAACGCGGAATCCCCGGCGTCATGACCGTGATCGTCGTTCACCTGTTTGAAGTGATCGAGATCGAGAATCAGCAAGGCGTTTTGCTGCCGGTCATCCGTTTGATCGTCAGTGCGCCCTTTCAGCAGATCGACAAAAGCGCGCCTGTTGAGCAAACCGGTCAGAGGGTCGGTGCGGGACAGAATCCTGAAATAGTCGGCGGCGAGATCAGCCCGTGCCTGAAGGAGATTGAGGTACAGCGTAAATGGCGTGCCGACGATCAAGGTGATTTGCAGGGTCATCAGGACATCGGCGATTCGCGCTTGCGTATCCAAGGGACCTATGAGCAAGGCATTGACGCCCTGTGCGAACAACACGATCGCCACGATAAGCAAAAGTGTGCGCACGACAATCTGTCGACGCTTGCTGATCAAAACGTTTTTGAACGACAGATCCGGGTATGCCATTCCACAGCTCCAACGCGCCATGCCCGGTCGGGGTTGCTGTCCGGCAACCCTAAATGCGTGGAGTCGTGCGCTGTGCACGGATCGTCAGCGAACTCCATCGCATTCGGCGGAGCATGTTTCATTCGCCGGCACCTATCCACACGTTGCAGATGGCACCTATTCGCCCCCATACGTAGGTATGGAATGAGCCAAATTCATTCCGGCTCGGTCATGTTCGAACACATTAGGGTGAAAACGAAAAGGATCGCTTAGCAGACAGCGTTAACAGGCGCTTAACAGCCGCTCAGCGCGGCAGCGGAAAGTCGTCGCTCAACAGATCGTCAAGTCGCTGTGCGATGGCATCGAGCGCTTCATCAACCGCGAGCCGGTAGTTGCCGGAATCAGCTTGCAACCCAAGCGCTTCGAGATAACGCTTGCGAAACAGATCGGCCGTAAACACACCATGCATGTAGGTTCCCACCACGCGGCCGTCTGAAGACACGGCACCGTCGGCACGACCGTCGATCCAGGCAAATGGCCGTTGGCATTCAGGGCCCGTGGTGCCGCCGAGATGAATTTCATAACCCTCAATTGCGGCATCGTGAATGGCACTTCGCGCAGTAACGTTGCGTACGGATTTCTCCGGCACCATTTCAGTCTCGACGTCAAGAAGACCAAGCCCTTCGATATCGGCGCGATTGCCCTCGATACGGTGTGGATCGCGCACGGCCTTACCGAGCATCTGATATCCGCCGCAAATGCCAAGCACATGCCCGCCGCGTTTCACATGGCGAGCGAGGTCCAGGTCCCATCCCTGTTGCCTGAAGTCCTCCAGATCGGCGATCGTTGACTTCGAGCCGGGAATGATCACGAGGCCGGCATCTTCCGGTAGCGAATTTCCCGGTTGCACCATGACGACCTCAACGTCCGGCTCCACAGCCAGAGGATCCAGGTCGTCGAAATTGGCTATGCGTCCCAACACCGGAACCGCAACCTTGAGCGCCGCACCAGAGCCGCGCGCCAGATTCTCCAGCACAACCGAATCCTCGGCCGGCAGACGCTTCGCCTCAGTCAGCCACGGGACGACACCGAAACAGGGCCAGCCGGTGTGTTGCCCGATTGCAGACAGACCGTCATCGAAGAGCGACACATCGCCGCGAAACTTGTTGATCAGGTAGCCGCATACCATTTGCCGGTCTTCCGGCGGAAGAATCGCGTGGGTTCCGACCAGCGAGGCGATAACGCCACCACGGTCAATGTCACCGACCAGAACGACCGGAACCCCCGCTTTGACAGCAAACCCCATATTGGCAATGTCATTGGCGCGCAGGTTGATCTCTGCCGGCGAGCCGGCGCCCTCGACCAGAACGAAATCCGCATCGGAGCTCAACCGGCTCCAGCTATCCATCACGGCTTCAAACAGCTGGCCTTTTACCTTCTGATACTCGCGACCAGCCGCCTCCCCCCAGCGCCGGCCCTGCAAAATGATCTGTGATCCGGTTTCGGATTGCGGTTTGAGCAAAACCGGGTTCATATGCACGGAGGCCGGGACCCGGCATGCCAGCGCCTGCAGCCATTGAGCACGACCGATCTCGCCGCCGTCATCGGCAACCGCCGCATTGTTCGACATGTTTTGTGGCTTGAACGGGAGCACCCGAACACCACGATTGGCGGCCAGACGGCACAGGCCAGCCGTCAGCACGGTCTTGCCAACGTCGGAACCTGTTCCCTGAAGCATGAGGGCCTTTGTCATGGCCGTGCGTACCATTGTCGCAGGACACTGCAAAGTGGCTATTTCAATCACAGAGACTGGAGTTTTTTGGAGGGTCCGGCGCGGTTAGAACCGGAGCACGCTGGACAAAGCTCCGGATGCGCGATGGCCGCGCATACGGTCTCCCCGCAACGCGGCTTGGCCAAAAAACACATGGCCCTTCGAGAAACGCCGAAGATCGCTTGGCTCCGGTACGCAGTACCTGATCCGGAGCGCTCGGCGGTGTTCCGCCGCGCAATCCGTTCTAGAGGAATAGTGTTACCGGACGGTTAGTGAGACCTTAATCAAACCTAAATTTCGCAATTTCGGTCAGATTTTTTTACTTGCCCCGCAGGAAGTTTATTATGCCTGAAAAATCGGTTTCCGCTTCACCCGCAGCGTTGAAAAGCGAATAGAGCTGCATGGCTCCAGCACCCAATGGTGTTGACGCGCCGGCTGATTGCGCAGCTTCCTGTGCCAGCTTGAGATCTTTCAGCATGAGGGCGGCCGCAAAACCCGGCTTGTACTCATTGTTGGCCGGCGATGTCGGCACCGGACCGGGCACCGGGCAATAGGTGTTGATCGACCAGCATTGCCCGGAAGATGTCGAAGCGACGTCGAACAGAGCCTGGTGAGACAGGCCCAGCTTTTCTGCCAGAACGAACGCTTCACCGGCCGCTATCATCGTGACGCCGAGAATCATGTTGTTGCAGATCTTGGCCGCCTGACCGGCACCACCATCACCACAATGGACCACACGGCCCGCCATCGGATCCAAAATGGGTTCTGCCTTGGCAAAGGCCTCTTCGGATCCACCGGCCATGAAGGTCAACGTACCGGCGGCCGCGCCACCCACGCCGCCCGATACGGGTGCGTCGATCGACAGCATGCCTTTTTCGGTGGCCAATTCGTGCGCCTGTCTCGCGCTGTCTACATCGATGGTCGAGCAGTCGATCAACAGCGAGCCAGGTGCCACCCTTTCCAGAATGTCGCGATAAACGCCAAGCACATGGGCGCCGGCCGGCAGCATCGTAATGACGACCTCGGCAGCCGCCACTGCCTCTTGGCCGGAAGCCGCAATTGAAAGACCGTTGGTGCGAGCCTGATCAAGATTTTCCTGAACGAGATCAAATCCGACGACCTGATGCCCGGCTTTGACCAGGTTCGCCGCCATTGGATTGCCCATATTGCCGAGGCCAATGAACGCAATAGTGCCCACGATGTCATTCTCCCTGCTGTGTCGCGACAAAATCCTAGCGGACAAGCTGCCGCGCGATGATCACTCGCATGATTTCGTTTGTGCCTTCGAGAATCTGATGAACGCGCAAGTCGCGAACGATCTTCTCGACGCCGTAGTCAGCCAGATAGCCGTAGCCGCCGAAGAGCTGCAAGGCGTCATTGGCGATATCGAACCCAGCATCGGTGACATATTTCTTGGCCATCGCGGACCATTTGCCGGCATCATGATCTCTGTTGTCGAGCTTGCTGGCCGCCGCATAGAGCATCAGCCGGGCGGCCTCCAGGCTCGTCGCCATATCCGCCATTTTGAATTGCAAACCCTGGAAGGTGTTGATGGTCTTGCCGAAAGCCTGACGTTCGGATGTGTAGGCCAGAGCCTTGTCGAACGCTGACTGCGCCCCACCGAGCGAACAGGCGGCAATATTGAGCCTTCCGCCATCGAGACCGGCCATGGCGATCTTGAAGCCCGTGCCCTCGTCGCCAATTCGATTTTCGACCGGCACCCGACAATTGTCGAAGATGACTTGGGCCGTAGGCTGAATATGCCAGCCCATTTTCGCTTCCGGTGCACCGAAGGACAAACCGGGCGCATCCCTGGGAACAACCAGCGCGGTCACTCCTCCAGCGCCCTCGTCGCCAGTGCGCACCATGGCGACATATATGTCGTTGGAACCAGCGCCGGAGATGAATTGTTTTGTGCCATTGATGACATAGCTGTCGCCGTCGCGAACTGCTTTTGTTTTCAGCGCCGCGGCGTCCGAGCCGGCACCGGGTTCGGTCAGGCAATAGCTCGCAATGGCCTCCATGGAGGTCAGCTTCGGGAGAAAGCGCTGGCGCAGCTCATCGGACCCGAAGGAGTCGATCATCCAGGCGGCCATATTGTGAATGGAAATAAAACTCGAAAATGCGGGGCAAGCATTTGCCAGCGCTTCGAAGATTACCACCGCATCCAAGCGACCGAGGCCGGAACCACCAACATCATCCTTGACGTAGATTCCACCCAAACCAAGCGGAGCTGTTTCGCGGATGACGTCGACAGGCAGGTGTCTTTTGAGGTCCCATTCGATCGCATTGGGCGCCACCCGATCAGCCGCAAATGCCGACACCATATCCTGGATTGCGCGTTGCTCGTCGGTCAGCGAAAAACGGTCTTCAGGCGTTTCCACGATCGCATCCATGAGCTCCTCCTCGAGGTCTTGGCCGGACATCGACCCTGCGGGGTCCGATTGGTAACCGATACACTGTGAGAGATGTATATAAACGCTCGTTCATTTCCTTGAACCATCTTTTGCAGCCCTTGGCAAACGCCACTATGCAAGATTGAACGACTAATTGATCGGCCTCGACGCGAAATATCTTTTTTGCCATTGTGTATTGAGTTCATTCTTCGCAGAATTTGCGATGACAGGAATGGCCAACAGGAGCGATCGTTCACGAATGGGTATTGAGTCAAATCGGATAGAACGATTTGTCAGACGGTCAACAAAACACGCCGCTTTGGCGGTGGTTCTCACTCTTGCCGCCTGCACCACTCCGAAGCCTGGTGTCACGACAGTTTACTACAATGTACCCGGAACAACGGTCGAAGAGATCAACGAGCAGATCGCCATTCGCGGCCCTCAAAACGGACATGCCATCGGCACCACCGAGACGCGCATGACCCCCAAAGTGCGGACCCTTCGGCAAGATGGCGAATGTCGCATCGAATCCGTTCAGGTTGTTTTGGAACTGAAGGTCACCCTGCCCCGTTGGATGGAACTGGATCGTGCCGACCGTCGCACCCGCACCGGATTTGCCGCGCTGGCCACCCATGTCGAAGTCCATGAGCAAAGACATGTGGAAATCTCGCAGGAATACGCCGTCAAAATTGAAGAGGCCCTGTTGGCAATGCCGCCAGAGAAGTCGTGCCGGGTTCTTATAACGAAGGCGCGCGCAAAGTTCAGAGAAGTGTTCGAGCAACACAATCAGGCGCAACGGAACTTCGACATTCAGGAACGTGCGGCCATCGAGCGCCGACTGACGGCACTCGGCTACCTCTGATTACTCGGCCGCCTCTGCCTTGCTTGCGGTCTCGATGCGAGCGGCACAGAACTTGAACTCCGGGATCTTGCCGTAGGGGTCCAATTGCGGATTGGTCAACCGGTTGGCCGGGCTTTCATTGAAACAGAACGGCATGAACACCATGCCATCCGCGACCTCACGGTCGGACCGCAGCACTGCCTCGACCGTACCGCGACGGGTTTCGACACTGACCATCTCGCCGGCTTTCAGACCTTGCCGCTCAATCTCATAGGGGTTCATTGCGGCGATACCTTGCGGTTCGAGCTCATCCAAAACCCCGGCTCGACGGGTCATTGCCCCGGTATGCCAATGCTCCAGCAGGCGCCCGGTTGTCAGGACAAGCGGATAGTGTTCATCCGGCACTTCGTCAGGCGGAAGCAGGTCCGCCGGAACGATTTTCCCGCGACCGTCAGCAGTCGGAAAACCCTGTGCAAAGACGATTTCGTTGCCGGGCCGATCCGGTGCGTCGGCGGGATAGGTGACGGAGTCCTCCCGCTCGACCCGCTCCCAGGAGATGTTGTCGAGCGATGGCATGACCGATGCCATTTCCGTGTAGACGTCTGAAATGTCGGCATAGTCCCAATCAAGGCCCAGGCCATTGGCCAATTGCACGATCAGTTCCCAGTCCTGCCGCGCCTCACCCGGCAAATCGAGAGCTGGACGGCCTATCTGGACCTGACGATTGGTATTGGTGAAAGTTCCGAGCTTTTCGGCATGGGCGGATGCGGGAAAAATGACGTCGGCGTGCCACGCGGTTTCGGTAAGGAAGATGTCCTGAACCACCAGGTGCTCAAGCTTGGCAAGGGCCGCTCGCGCGTGGATCTGATCCGGGTCAGACATCGCCGGGTTCTCGCCCATGATGTACATGCCCTTGATCTTGTCGTCATGGATGGCGTCCACGATCTCGACGACAGTCAACCCTTTGACCGGATCAAGAGGACGACCCCACAAGTCCTCGAATTCACTGCGAATATCGACACTCTCGACAGACCGGTAATCGGGAAAGACCATTGGGATCAGACCAGCGTCGGAGGCGCCCTGGACGTTGTTCTGGCCACGCAGCGGGTGCAGCCCGGTCCCAGGTCGGCCAACTTGCCCGGTGATCAACGCCATGGCGATCAGGCACCGTGCATTGTCGGTTCCGTGGGTGTGCTGGGAAACGCCCATGCCCCAGAAGATGATCGAGCGTTCGGATTTGGCATAGCTGCGGGCCACGGTGCGCAGAATATCCGCGTCAATGCCGCAAACCTCTGCCATCGCCTCGGGCGCAAAATCCTTGACCTTGTCCTTGAGCGCTTCAAAGCCTGAGACATTGGCCTGGATATACTGCTCGTCATAGAGCTCTTCTTCGACGATGACGTGCAGGATCGCATTGAGCATCGCCACGTCGGTTCCGGGTTTGAATTGCAGGGAGTGGGTCGCGTGTCGCGACAGACCCTGCCGGCGCGGGTCCATGACGATCAAGGTCTTGCCCTGCTTGACCGCCTGCTTGAAATAAGTTGCCGCAACGGGGTGGTTCGTCCCGGGCCGTGCACCGATAACTATAATGCAGTCGGATTTCATGGCGTCGGTGAATGGAGCCGAGACGGCACCCGAGCCGACCCCTTCCATCAACGCCGCAACCGATGAGGCGTGACACAGACGGGTGCAGTGATCGACGTTGTTGGTGCCGAAGCCCTGGCGAACCAATTTCTGAAACAGGTAAGCCTCTTCATTCGACCCCTTGGCAGAGCCGAAACCGGCGAGTGCGCCACCGCCATCGCGTTCCAAAATCGTCTTCAGCCCGTGGCTGGCGCGCTCCAGCGCTTCCTCCCAGCTCGCTTCGCGAAACACGGTCATGGGATCGACGCCACGCAGGTCAATGTCGCCTGCCTTGGACGCATCGTCGCGGCGGATCAACGGTTTGGTCAGCCGATCTGGTGAATGAACATAGTCAAAGCCGAAGCGGCCCTTGACGCAAAGACGGTTCTCGTTGGCCGGCCCATCACGTCCGTCGACCTGAACGATGCGGTTGTCCTTGACGGCGACGCTTGTCTGGCAACCGACCCCGCAAAACGGGCACACGCTGTCGACCACCCGGTCGAATTCCTTGACGGTACGCGTCTTGTTGTCAGCGTCCATCAATGTCTTCTCATAAAGTGCTCCGGTTGGGCATGCCTGGACGCATTCACCGCAGGTCACACAGGTCGAATCGCCCATCGGGTCGTGCAGATCGAATACCGGTACAGAGTGGTTTCCGCGCCCGCCCATGCCGATCACGTCATTGACCTGAACCTCCCGGCAGGCACGCACGCACGCACCGCAGGCTATGCAAGCATCCAGGTTGACGGCAATGGCCGGATTGCTGATGTCGAAGCCGGTATCCGCTCCCTCGGCTGCAAATTTCGACGCAAATCGCGACGAGTCCTGAATGCCCATGGACTCCGCCCAAATCCAGAAATCGGCCTTTTCGTCCGGGCCCTCTTCACGCGGTCGCATGTCGCTCGCCAGCAGCTCAAAGACCAACTCGCGGGATTTCTTCGCCCGTTCCGTATCGGTTTGAACCACCATACCCTCGGTGGGCTTGCGGATGCAGGAGGCTGCCAGAGTGCGCTCTCCTTCGATATCGACCATGCAAGCGCGGCAATTGCCGTCGGCCCGATAGCCAGGCTTATCGAGGTGGCAGAGATGCGGAATTCGCGTGCCCTCGCGCTTGGCAACGTCCCAGATGCTTTCATCCGGGTCGGCGGTTACCGATTTTCCATCAAGGCTGAAGCGAATTTCGGTCATGGTATGTATCTCGTCTGCCGGTCTAAAGATCGTCGCGGAAGTGTGTCAGCAAATGGTTGACCGGGTTCGGCGCCGCTTGGCCGAGACCGCAAATCGACGCGTCCCGCATCACCGCCTCCAGGTCGCGGATGGCATCTTCGTTCAGCGGGCCATCCCGTTCAAGCAGTTCGACCATCTTTTCGGTCCCGGAGCGGCAGGGCGTGCATTGCCCGCAGCTTTCATGCTTGAAGAATTTAAGCAGGTTGAGCGTCGCATCCTTGACGCTATCCTGATCCGACAGAACCACGACGGCATGCGATCCGACAAAGCTGCCGAGTTCTGCCAGTTTGCCGCCGAAATCAAGCGGAACGTCGTCGAATTCAGCGGGCAGGATGCCGCCGGAGGCGCCGCCCGGCAGATAGGCCTTCAGCGTGTGGCCGTCGGCCATGCCACCGCAATGGTCGTCAATCAGTTCTCGCAGCGTGATGCCTGCGGGCGCCAATTTGACTCCCGGTTCCTTCACCCGGCCCGAAACCGACCAGGACCGTGGTCCAGGGTGCCCTTCCCGGCCCTGCGCTGCAAACCAGTCCGCGCCGTTCTCGACGATGTCGCGAATCCACCACAGCGTTTCCACATTGTGGTTGAGCGTTGGTTTACCGAACAGACCGACTTCGGCGATGTAGGGCGGACGGTGGCGGGGCAGCCCGCGCTTTCCCTCGATGCTTTCGATCATGGCGCTTTCTTCGCCACAAATGTAAGCCCCTGCGCCGCGCCGAAGCTCGATAAAGCCGGGGTCAATCAGTCCAGCTTCTTCCAGCGCTTCGATTTCGGCCCTGAGGATCTCCAACACCGCCGGATATTCGTCGCGCATGTAAAAATAGATGCGCTCGGCCTCCACCGCATGGGCGGCTATCAGAGCGCCCTCCAGCGTTCGATGTGGATCGCTTTCAAGCAAATAGCGATCCTTGAAGGTTCCAGGCTCACCTTCGTCGCCATTGATTGTCATGAGCCGAGGCCCGTCATAGGACCTGACAAACTGCCATTTCTTGCCGGCCGGGAAGCCGGCGCCGCCCAGTCCACGCAGCCCGGCATCGGAGAGTGCGTCGATCAGGGACTCGGGTGACACGTCTCCGGCACGCACCTTCTCATAGAGCTCATAGCCGCCAAACTCCTGGTAGGCGTGCAGGGCGATATAGTCTGGCACCTCGACATCAAACCCGCCGTCTCGCGCGAGGCCGAGCAGGCCTTCGGCACTGGCGTGATCAACTTCGCGATTTCCGATACGCGCGGCAGGAGCGGTATCGCAGCGCCCGATACAGGGCGCCCTCACCACGCGGATGAGCGATGGGTCCGCCTGTTCTTCAAGATTCGACAGCAGGTCCTCGCAACCGGCCAGCATGCAGGACAGGGAATCGCAGACCCTCACGGTAAGGGGTGCCGGAGCGGATTCGCCCTCCTTTACGATGTCGAAATGATCGTAGAACGAAGCAACTTCGAAAACTTCCGCCTGGGATATGCGCATGATCTCGGCCAGTGCACGAAGATGCGCAGCTGATAGACAGCCATAGGCATCTTGGATCAGGTGCAAAAACTCAATCAACAGATCGCGCTGGATCTCCCGCCCGTCAAGCAGGCCGCTGACCTCCAACAAAGCAGTGTCGTCCAGGGGCCGCCCCTTCGGTCCCCGATCCCGACGATTTGCTCTCACATGCTGGTTCATCAGGCCGCCCTTCTGTTGCCATGCCCTTTGCAGTCGGGCCTTGTATAGACTGCTGCGACCTTGGAACACCAGCCCGATTGCGGCAGTGCGACGTCGCATGCTGCATTGCGAACCCTTCACCTGCGAATGCTTCGAGGTCTTTCTGATGGTTCAGTGAAGCAACAAGTGGCGAAATGCAGAATAATCAGTCACCATCACGACATTTTGCCTTCAAATCGGCACTCAAACGCCTTCCAAGGACCGTTGATTGGCCGTAAACTTGCACCACATCATATCCGCGAACGGTAGCGATGAGCGGCATCTGACCCATCGGATGACGCAATCTGGTTGGTTTTGCACCAACGAGACGCATTTATCGCATCGCTGGCCGTATCCGCACCGCGTGCTGGTCGAAAGTGTGAGGAGGAAATTTCAGAGTGAAAACACCGTTGGCAACCCTGTTTCTTGCGTCGGCCCTGGTGTTCCTCCCGCAGATGGCTGCCGCCGAAGAGTGCGGCGATGTCACCATTGCGCAAATGAGCTGGCAATCGGCCGATCTCCTTGCACAGATCGATAAAACCATCCTGACCCAGGGCTATGGCTGTCAGGCAACGCTGGTTCCCGGCGACACACTCCCGACCTTCCAAACGATGAACAAGGAAGGCAAGCCCGATATCGTTCCGGAGATGTGGATCAACTCCGTGCGCGATAGTTTCGATACCGCAGTCAGTGAGGGCAGGCTGGAAATCGCCGCCGCGTCGTTGTCAGATGGTGGCGTTGAAGGGTGGTGGATCCCGCAGTTCATCGCTGAAGCGCACCCCGAAATCAAGACCATTGAAGACGCTTTGAAGCACCCGGAGCTGTTTCCATCGCCGGAAAACCCCACGCGCGGCGCCATTCACAACTGCCCACCCGGCTGGAGCTGCCGTATCTCGACCGAAAACCTGTTTAAGGCACACGACGCCGGGGAAAAGGGTTTCGAGTTGGTCAACACAGAAAACCCCGGCGAGCTCAGCGCCTCGATCGAAAAAGCCTTCGATCAACAACATGGCTGGCTTGGTTACTACTGGGCGCCGACACCGACGCTCGGCAAGTTCGAAATGGTTCGACTCGATTTCGGCGTGCCCCACGACAAGACGGAATGGGATACCTGCACGGCGGTCGAAGATTGCCACGATCCACGGCCCAACGCCTGGCCAAAATCTTCCGTGTATACGGTCGTCACGGACAAGTTCAGGCGCTCTTCCAACGACGCCTTCACCTATCTGTCCAATCGCTCCTGGAGCAACCGTACGGTGAATGGTCTACTCGCCTGGATGGATGACAATCAGGCAACGGCAGAGGAAGGTGCCCGTCACTTTCTCGAAAACAACGAGGATCTTTGGTCCGAGTGGGTCACGCCTGAAGCTGCCGAAAAACTGAAAAACTACCTGGCCAACTCGTAACACTCATTCGCTGAGAGTTTTACAACACCTGACCGTTGCGATTGGGTTCGCAGCAGATTGGGTGCACTGATTCTTGGATGAGTGACTCGTCTTGTGCGACGAGCCGGCCACGACATCGATTCAATCGAGTTGTCATGCGCCTCAGTTCCGACGCAAACGGTGTTTTAACCGTTGCCACGATATAAAGATATCTTTATATCGTTCTATCATGTCAGCCCAACCAGGATCCATGTCCATGACCGCGCATCAAACAGCAGACAATCCGCTTTCCCGACTGATCGCTGAAAAGGGAGTCCTGCTCGCCGATGGTGCGACCGGAACCAACCTTTTCGCAATGGGTCTCGAAGCAGGCGAGGCACCGGAACTGTGGAACGAGGATCAGCCTGAAAAGATCGTCAAGCTGCATCAGGATTTCGTCGATGCCGGAGCCGATGTCATTCTTACCAACAGCTTCGGTGGGACCCGCCATCGGTTGAAACTTCATCACGCTCAGGACCGCGTCTTTGAGCTGAACAAAAAGGCGGCGGAAATCGCCCGGGGAGTGGCTGATGGCTGCGACCGCACCGTGATCGTTGCCGGCTCGGTGGGACCGACGGGCGAGTTGCTGCAGCCCTTGGGCGCTCTCTCCTACGAAGATGCTGTCATTGCCTTTGCCGAACAGATCGAAGGTCTAAAGGCCGGTGGCGCCGACATAGCGTGGATCGAAACCATGTCAGCCCCGGAGGAAATCAGGGCTGCGGCAGAAGCGGCAATCAAGTGCGAGATTCCCTACACGTACACCGGGTCATTCGACACGGCTGGCAAGACGATGATGGGCCTGCACCCCAAGGACATTGGTGGCGTGACGTCGGAATTCGATGAGGCTCCGGTAGCCGTTGGAGCCAATTGCGGCGTCGGCGCCTCCGATATTCTGGCGTCGCTTCTGGACATCACTGACGGAGATCCTTCCCGGACGGTTATCGTCAAGGGCAATTGCGGCATCCCGGAGTTTCGCGGATCAGAAATCCATTATTCCGGAACTCCGCCGCTGATGGCCGAATATGCGCGCATGGCGATCGACGCTGGCGCAACCATCATTGGTGGATGTTGCGGAACGACATGCGACCACATGCGCGCCATGCGCACCGCCATTGATGAACACAGCAAGTCGCAGCGGCCCTCGCTGGACGCAATCGTCGAGCGGATCGGCCCGTTGCGCAACAAAGCGGCGGAAGAAGCGACTGCTGCACCACGCCGTGAACGTCGTGGCCGCCGAAGGGCCTGACTCTCAAGCTTCCGGGAGATCGAGCGCCTGCATGTGAAACTGCATGTGGGCGGGGTCGTATCGAAAGTTCTGGCCAACCGGGCATGCAATCCGAGCTGCGCATCCAGAGACCATGCACCCGCCCTGCCCCTCGCTTGATGCGAGATACCGGCGGCAGGACGGCAGGTTGAAAGACGCCTCGGTAACCGCATTGGCTGGGCAGGTCGTCAGGCAGGGTTTGTCGTCGCAGCTGTCACAAGGGTGTGGCCTGAACGCTGTCTGAGGCACTTCGATGGGCCGATCGAACGCGAGCGCCGCCCTGTAACCGTGCCAAAGGCCGTACTCCGGATGGATCAGGATTCCCAGCGGCGATCGTTCAAGCCCCTCGCTGGCGGTAATCCATTGCTGGAAGGGCCACCACGGCTTGTCGAAGGGATAGAGCGCAACGCTCTCGGCAGCCTCGGCAATCGGATCGATCACCTGTTTTGACCAATGATCAAGCGGATCCGGTCCTTCATGATTTCGGCGAAAGCGACTGAACGCTGGCCAGAGTGACGACCCGACGTAACCGATGAGCAGAAGGCTTGTCATGCGTCGGCCATCGCGCAGAACCGGTGCATCATCCGCGAAAAGGAGACCGCCGCGCAGTGTCAGACCATGCGGCTCGAGCCGGTGTTTGAGAAACCCAAGAGTGTCCGACCTAACGCTTCCGGTCATTGTCGTCCCGGAATGCGGAGCGCCATACGTCCTGATGGATCAATTTGGCCACTTTTGCCCGGCCGTCCTCGGGCTTCTTTCATGTAAAGGCGTCCGGCATCGACTCTTTCTTGCGGGAGACGAAGTCGACCAGCCCGTCGGCAATACCAGGATCGAGCGCCGGTGCCTGATAGGAGTCCAGCCAATTGCGGCACAGGGCATTGGCACGCATTTCGATGCGTTTTTCGCCCTCGGCCTGCCATTGCTCGAAGGAGTTGTTGTCGGCCAATGGCGACCGGTAGAACGCTGTCTGGAAATTCGCCTGCGTATGCGCGCATCCAAGATAATGGCTTCCCGGGCCAACCTCCGCGATGGCATCCAGCGCCTGGGCGTTCTCCGACAGATCTACGCCTTCCGACAGGCGTTGCATCATGCCCAGTTGGTCGGCATCGATCATGAATTTTTCATAGGACGACACCAGACCGCCCTCAAGCCAGCCGGCTGAGTGCAATACAAAATTTGTGCCGGCAAGAACCGTTGCATTGAGTGTGTTGGAACTCTCATGAGCCGCCTGCGCGTCCGGCACTTTGGAGCCACACAACGAACCGCCGGTACGAAATGGCAGGCCCAGACGGCGCGCCAACTGCGCGGCGCCGTAGGAAACCAGAGAGGGTTCCGGTGTGCCGAATGTCGGGGCGCCCGACTGCATGGAGATCGAGGCAGCAAACGTCCCGAACAGAACCGGTGCGCCGGGGCGCACCAACTGGGTGAAGGAAGCGCCGGCAAGCACCTCCGCCAGAATCTGGGTCAACGTTCCCGTCACCGTGACCGGACTCATCGCGCCAGCAAGAATGAAAGGTGAGACAATACAGGCCTGGTTGTTGCGCGCATAAACCTTGGCAGCGCCCAGCATCGTGTCGTCAAAGACCATCGGCGAGTTGGCATTGATCAGATTGATCACGACGCAATTCTGATCGACGAATTCCGTGCCGAACAGGATCTTGCACATTTCCACGGTGTCTTCAGCCCGCCCCGGCGCCGTGACCGACCCCATGAAGGGCTTGTCGGAAAGCCGCATATGCGCATGAACCATGTCGAGGTGGCGCTTGTTGACCGGCACATCAACCGGTTCGCAAACGGTGCCGCCCGAGTGATGCATCGATGGCGCCATATAGGCCATCTTCACGAAATTCTCGAAATCCTGGATTGTCGCGTAGCGCCGCTCACCGTCCAGGTCACGCACAAAAGGTGGTCCATAAACTGGTGCAAAGACCGTCGCCTTGCCGCCGATCTGAACGGAGCGTTCCGGATTGCGGGCGTGCTGCGTGAAAACCGACGGGGCCGACTGCAAAAGCGACCGGCACAGCCCTTTCGGAAAATGCACGCGCTCGCCACGCACATCGGCTCCGGCCTCGCGCCACAGGTCGAGCGCTTCCTGGTCGTCACGAAACTCGATACCGATTTCCTCGAGAACCCGGTCGGCATTCGCTTCAATCAGCGACAGACCCTCCTCATCGAGCACCTCATATTCGCGTATCTTGCGGGTGATATAGGGATTCTGCGGACCGGGCCCTCCACCCGATCGCGACGCGCGACGCGCAGCCGCACCCCCTGCACTGCCGCGACCGCGGCGGCCACCGGCTCTTTCAGCCCTGCTACCTTCCACTGCCATCTCCATCACCTCTCGCACCAGCCTCTGGCGCGTCTGCATCGCATCTGATTTCAATTGACCCTAGACCACCCACTGGTGGCCGCATTTTCTCAATGCGCCAAGCCGTGACGCTCTGGCGACAGCCGACAAGCAGGCACCCGGAGCCACCCGTCGCTTTTCAGATTGGCGCACGTCGTTTTTGAAGAGGCCAAACGCGATCGATTTCAGCATAAAGTCTTGCCAGCGTAACAAGTTACATGGTTCAAAGGCGAATCAATCGCCCGCATCGAGGAAATGCCGATGTCCGACGACGACGAAATCATCCTGTCCGAACTGTCTGACGATGAACTCGTGCAGCAGATGCATGACGACCTTTATGACGGTCTGAAGGAAGAAATCGAGGAAGGTACGCAAATACTCCTCGACCGCGGCTGGATGCCCTACGATGTGCTCACACAGGCACTGGTGGAAGGCATGCGCATTGTCGGTGAGGACTTTCGCGACGGTATCCTCTTCGTGCCGGAAGTGCTGCTTTCAGCTAACGCCATGAAGGCGGGAATGAAAATCCTGCGTCCGCTGCTTGCGGAGACGGGTGCGCCCAAGCTCGGAAAGATGGTGATTGGCACCGTCAAGGGCGACATTCACGACATCGGCAAGAACCTCGTCGGCATGATGATGGAAGGGGCCGGTTTCGATGTCATCGACATCGGCATCAACAATCCGGTCGAAAACTACCTGGAAGCCATCGAGGAGCACGAACCGGATATCGTTGGCATGTCGGCGCTGCTCACAACCACGATGCCCTACATGAAAGTGGTGATCGACACCATGAAGGAAAAGGGCATTCGCGAGGACCACGTCGTGCTGGTCGGTGGTGCACCGTTGAACGAGGAATTCGGCATGGCCGTCGGTGCCGACGCCTACTGCCGTGATGCTGCGGTCGCCGTCGAGACGGCCAAGGAGTTCATGAAGCGCAAGCACAACTCCCTGGCGAACGCTGGCTGACAAGACTAGAGCGGTTTGAACTTGAATGATGGGTGGCCGGACAGGCCGCCCGTGATGCATGACAATCGGAAACCGGCCATGCCTGCCGATACCGAACAGACGCCGACCAGGGAGCGCATCCGCGTTATCGGCTGCGGTGCCCTCGCCCGAGAGATCCTCGCAGTCTGCGAGGTCAATGGCCTAACACACGTCGATCTGCACTGCCTGCCCGCAATCTGGCACAACCATCCGGAACGCATTGCGCCCGGAATCCGGAAAGCCATCGCCGATGCACGTGCCGAAGGGTTCGAACGCATCCTTGTTGCCTATGCCGATTGCGGCACCGCCGGTGAACTGGACACTGTTTGCGTCGAAGAGGATGTGGAGCGCATCGCGGGCCCCCACTGCTATTCCTTCTTTGCCGGAAACGACCGTTTCGCGGAATGGGAGGACGACCTCGACGCCTTCTTCCTCACTGACTTCCTGGCACGCCATTTCGATACCTTCGTCATAAGATCGCTCGGATTGGACAGGCACCCGGAATTGCGTGACCTTTATTTCGGCAACTACCGCAAACTGATTTATCTGTCCCAGGAGGAAGATCCGGAGCTCCAAAAACAGGCGAGAGAAGCGGCAGAACAGCTTGATCTGGAATATGAATACCGCTTCACCGGCTACGGAGACCTCGAAACCGTGTTGCGCAACGCCTGAAACCGGCTTATGGGCTACCTGCAGATTTGGCGATCTTGTTATCGGCGCCGCCGCTTCCCAGATAGATTGCCAGCAAAGAGCATACCGCGTTTGGTTCTTGAAGCCGAGTTTCGGCGGTGAGCGGGAAACAGTATTGTGGACGACATCCCGGCCGGCAGTTCGGTGACTGGCACTCCGGCAGATCATGACGAGCACCCGGAATCCCTGTCAGACCTCCTGAAGAGGTTGGCGGAGGAGACCGACGAGCGCATTACGCTGCGGGAACTTGCCGAAGCACTCGACGAACGGTCGTTTGGAGCCTTTCTGCTGGTCTTTTCGATTCCAAACCTCATCCCCCTGCCTCCCGGGGCAACGCTCATTTTGGGTTTGCCTCTGGTCTTCATCGCCTGGCAGATCGTTGCCGGACGCAGCAAGATATGGCTGCCCAACCGGCTGGCAAACTACGCGCTTGAAAAACACACACTGGAAAAAATCGTCAGACGTGCCGACCCGGGACTACGTTGGATGGAAGCCTGGGTGCGGCCGCGCAACTGGCCACTCTCCAATCCGATGGCTGAGCGCATGTTCGGCGTCTATACGCTGTTCCTGGCTATCGTCGTTTTCATCCCGATTCCCTTTGGCAACTGGCTGCCGGCTTTTGCCATCGCGACTATTGGCCTGGCCCATACGGAACAGGACGGCAATTGCCTGGTCGTCGGCTCGGTTATCGGGCTGATCGCTATCTCGATATTCACGCTCATCCTGCTGCTGACGACTGCGGTTTTCACAGAGATTCTTTGAACTCTGCCCCGTATCTCTATGGCGAGAGCCCTGCTTTTGACCTAAATCTTGCGACGCGTCGTTTTTGGGCGCGTTGTGCGTCGCCGGACAGCAAGCCATTAAGCTTGTTTGACCGCTATGAGCGCGTCGAGGAGACAAGTGCATGGCCGATCTGATAACCGTATTCTGGCGGGACATTCCCGCGCAGGTCATCGTCAAGAAGGGCCGCAAGACCGCCAAGCGCGAATTGTCGCTTCGCTTCACGGAAGCGATCGACATGTGCGCCATGCGATCCGGTGCCCACGAAACCGACGACTACCTGGCCGAATGGCGTCGTGGGACACCCGAGCCGGTGTCGGACGATCTCGAGATGGAAGCGGACAAGGCCGCGGCTGCACTTGAAGCGACCTACACAAAGGACATCCTGAAGCAGTTGATTCAGGCGCAGGGAAGGACAGGCCAAAATGTCAGTGGTGGAAATGAATAAGCAGGGTCCAACCCGCATTGCCGCTTCGATCGAAGTGGCGCCGCGGCAGGCCATCGAATCAGCGGACCTGGATGGCCTGTTTCCACAGGGAACCCACGTTTATGTGACCGATATCGGCACCGACACCAACGACACCCTTGTAGCGGCAGCAAAGCGCCTGCGGGGGCTTGGCTACGAGCCGGTGCCGCATTTCGCTTCGCGCCGACTGACTTCCCGGTCCGTGCTTGAGGATCGCGTCAAGAGGATGAACCAAGAGGCCGGCGTCACCAACGTGCTTGTCATCGGTGGCGGGCTTGAACGCCAGGCCGGTGATTTCTCGTCAACAATGGAAGTCCTTGAAACCGGGTTCTTTGACAAATACGGCATCGAGAAAATCGGCGTCGCCGGTCATCCCGAAGGAAGCCCGGACTTTTCCGAGGAAGTGGCCCTCCAGGCATTGCGCCTGAAAAAGGCATTTGCGCAGCGCACGGGAGCGCAGTTGCGGATCGTCACACAGTTCGGTTTCGATGCAGCCAAGTTCATCACCTGGGCGGACGGGCTGAAAGAGCACGGAATCGATCTGCCAGTGCATCTGGGCGTCGCAGGACCGGCCAAAATCACAACGCTGATCAAGTTTGCAGCCATGTGTGGCGTCGGCAATTCGATTTCGTTCCTGAAAAAGAATGCCCTTTCGTTGACGACTTTGGCGACTTCGCATTCTCCTGAAACGGTGGTCGGGCCGATCGAGGATCATGTCCTCAACAACACCACGACTCCCATTCGTCAGATTCACGTCTTCGCTTTTGGCGGTTTGAAAAAAACCAGCGAGTGGCTTGAACGGCGCGGCTCCTGGGATATAAAGACATCTTTATATCCTTCTATGAACTCAGCAAACAACTAAGGACAGCCCTGATGGCCCGTACTATCGTCGCCTCCGCGACCAAGGAGATCGTGATCGGTTTCGACCAGCCTTTCTGCGTGATCGGCGAGCGCATCAATCCGACCGGACGCAAGAAACTGGCTGCCGAAATGCAGGCTGGCAACTTTGACACGGTCAAATCGGACGCCCTCGCCCAGGTCGCAGCGGGTGCCACGATGCTGGACGTAAACGCCGGTGTGACAGCGGTCGACCCGAATGCCACCGAGCCGGCCCTGCTTGTCCAAACGCTTGAGATGGTCCAGGGCCTGGTCGACGTTCCACTGTCCATAGACTCCTCTGTGACAGGTGCCATCGAAGCCGGCCTGAAGGTTGCCAAGGGGCGTCCCCTGGTCAATTCGGTGACCGGCGAGATGGAGAAGCTCGAGGCAATCCTGCCGCTGGTCAAGAAATACGATGTTCCAGTGGTGGCGATCTCCAATGACGAATCCGGCATCTCGGAAGACCCCGATGTGCGTTTCGCCGTCGCCAAGAAAATCGTCGAACACGCCGCTGACTACGGCATCAAGGCGGAAGATATCGTTGTCGACCCGCTGGTCATGCCGATCGGTGCGATGGGAACGGCCGGTCAGCAGGTCTTCAAGCTGGTGCGCCGGCTGCGTGACGAGCTTGGTGTCAACACCACCTGCGGCCTGTCCAACATCTCGTTCGGCTTGCCGCACCGCCATGCCATCAATGCAGCTTTCATCCCGATGGTGATCGCTTCCGGCATGACGTCGGCCATCATGAACCCCTGCCGACCGCAGGAGATGGAGATGGTTCACGGCGCCAACGTGCTCAACGGCACCGACCCGAACTGCACCAACTGGATCATGACCTACCGCGACCACACGCCCGCGGCCAATGCCAACGCCGCTCCAGGTGCCGAGTCCGCAGCACCTTCGCCTGGCGGCCGCCGTCGCGGCGGACGTCGTGCTCGGGCCTAAGTCCAACATGCGAAATGGTGGCGATGGTCTTTGGCCGTCGCCTGACAAGGGAGCACCGGATGGACCAGAAAGCCGATAACGGCAAGGATCCACTGGTGCTCTTTATGCCGTCGGGTCGACGCGGCCGTTTTCCAAAAGGCACGAATGTCCTGGAAGCAGCGCGTCAGCTTGGTGTCTATGTCGAAAGCGTGTGCGGTGGACGAGGGATTTGCGGTCGTTGCCAGGTTGAAGTCCAGGAAGGCCAATTCGCCAAGCATGGCATCACATCTGCCGCAGACAACATCTCCGCGTTCAGTCCCAAGGAAAAACGTTATGCGGAGAAACGCGAACTGCTGGAAGGCCGTCGCCTCTCCTGCTCATCGACAGTTGAAGGGGACCTCGTCGTTGACATCCCGCAGGACGTCCAGGTCAACGCTCAGATCGTTCGAAAGGCTGCCGACACAAGGCTTATAGAGCGCAATCCGGCAATTCAGATGTGCTATGTCGAGGTCGAAGAACCCGATATGCACAAACCGCTGGGCGACCTCGACCGGTTGGAACAGGCGCTGGAACGCGACTGGGGCTTCACCGACATGATGATCGACCAGCACCTGATGCCAAAGGTGCAGTCGATCCTGCGTGCCGGGAATTGGGCGGTCACCGCAGCGATCCATCGCGATCTGGAGACCTCCCGCCCGTCCCTGATCGCACTATATCCAGGCCTCAAAAACGAAGCCTACGGCATCGCCTGCGATATCGGTTCGACCACCATCGCCCTGCATCTTTGTTCGCTTCTGTCAGGCCTGACCATCGCGTCGGCAGGCGCTTCCAACCCGCAGATCCGCTTCGGCGAAGATTTGATGAGCCGGGTGTCCTACGTGATGATGAACCCGGACGGGCGCGAGGCAATGACCAAGGCGGTTCGCAATGCGCTGAACGGCCTCATCGAAGAGGTGTGTGCCGAATCGGGCGTCGACCCGCAGGACATCCTGGATACGGTGTTCGTTGGCAACCCGATCATGCACCACCTGTTTCTCGGCATCGACCCGACGGAACTGGGCGGCGCGCCGTTCGCATTGGCCGTATCGGGTGCGGTCCACAGTTGGGCCAGCGACCTGAACCTGGCGCTCAATCAAGGCGCACGGGTCTACATGCTGCCTTGCATTGCCGGTCATGTCGGCGCTGACGCAGCCGCGGCAACACTGTGCGAAGGTCCGCATCGCCAGGACGATATCATGCTGCTGGTCGATGTCGGCACCAATGCCGAGATCGTCTTGGGTAACCGGGAACGTGTCGTGGCAGCATCGTCGCCCACCGGCCCGGCATTCGAAGGCGCGGAGATCTCCTGCGGACAGCGAGCCGCCGCCGGCGCTATCGAGCGGGTCCGCATCGATCCGCAAACGCTTGAACCGAGCGTGCGTGTCATCGGAAACGAGCATTGGTCTGACGAGCAGGGTTTCGACATTGAATCCACGAAGGTCACGGGTATCTGCGGATCCGGCATCATCGAGGTGATTGCCGAAATGTTCCTGGCCGGAATCATTTCCGAAGACGGTGTGATCGACGGCAATCTCGCGTCTCGATCCGATCGCATTTTCCAGGATGGCCGCACCTGGTCCTACATTCTATGGGAAGGCGAGACCCGCCTGACGATCACCCAGAACGATGTGCGCGCCATCCAGCTTGCAAAGGCAGCGCTTTATGCCGGCATCAAGCTCTTGATGGAGAAGCTGGGCATCACCCATGTCGATCGCATTGGTTTTGCCGGCGCCTTCGGCTCCTTCATCGATCCAAAATTTGCAATGGTGCTCGGCCTCATCCCGGACTGCGATCTGGACCAGGTTCGAGCTGTGGGCAACGCTGCAGGAACCGGTGCCCGCATGGCCCTTCTCAACCGCGATTACCGCCGCGAAATCGAACGCACCGTGCGTGAGATCGAAAAGATCGAAACCGCCCTGGAACCGAAATTCCAGGACCATTTCGTTCAGGCCATGGCGATGCCAAACAAGGTCGACGATTTCCCGGAACTGGCCAAGGCCGTGCAACTGCCTGCAAAAAAAGCACCAGTGGAAACCGCCGACGGGGCCCCCCGTCGCCGCTCGCGTGAAGGTCGCCGCCGACGCGGTTGAGCCGCCGCTCTGAGCCAGCAGCCCTATTCCTGAAAATCACCGGTATCTGCGAGGGTCGCGAAAGCCGCACGGATATGATCCGCTGCGGCGCAAACCGGCGGTTCACCATCAGAACGCACCAGCATGCCCAAAGTGTAGTTACCGATCGGCGGCAGGCCGTCCTCCTCGCCGAGCACCACCAACTCGTCGCCGACGAATGACTCCGGCAATGGCGCAATCGCCAGATCCGACAGGATGGCAGCGCGTTGTCCTGTGGTGTGCGCGCTCATATAGGCGATCCGGTAGTCGATCTTCAGTTTGTTGAGCCCTTCGACGGCGCCGGCCCGCCAGGCGCACCCTTCTTCCCACATCGACACGGGGATCGGCTCGCGAAGATGGGCTGAACCGCCCTTAGCACCGGCCCACACCAATTGCTCGGTCAACAGCACTTCGCCTCCCGGCGGCAACGTATCTGTCTGGCAGGTCAACAGAGTGATATCGAGACGCCGCTCGTCCATCCGCTTGATGAGTTTTGAACTCTGATCGATGACGACATCCACCGCAATCGCCGGATGGGTTCTGGCAAAGCGTTTCAGGACACCTGGCAAAATCCGATCGCCGACGTCGTCGGGTGCGCCAAGGCGTACGACACCGGAAATATCCGGCGAAATAAACTGTGCCACGGCTTCGCGGTTGAGCGACAGAAGCCGCCTTGCATAGGTCAGCAAGATGGCTCCATCGCTGGTCAGCGTTACGGAGCGTGCATCGCGCGACAGCACCGGTCTTCCGAGATTTTCCTCCAGCTTCTTGATCTGCATGGACACGGCGGATGGTGTTCGAAAAACGGTTGATGCGGCGGCTGTGAAGCTGCCTGTATCGGCGATGGCGACAAAGGTCCGCAGCACATCGAGTTCTAGCAGCGGCACTGGATGGTTCAGGGGAGCGTTCATGGTATCGTTCAATTTTTCTGAATCAAAACATAATTCCTTTTCATTTGATTGAACCATTCGAAGAGCCCATAGTCAAGCTCAAGGGTCGCGACCTTCACTCTGCGGTCTCACCGGATCGAGCCGGTGCCGTTTCGACAGAAGGAACCTGGAAATGCTGAATAGAGTTACGAATGCAAACGATCCCTTCGAGGGACTTGACCTGCCTCAGCGTCCGAAAGCGAACGGATTAAATCAAAATCCGGTCGCAACGTGGTTGCGCCAACGTGTCGAACAGTGGCGCTGTGCACGCCTGCGTCGCGATCAGGCAAATGCCCTAGCGAAACTGGACGATCGAACGCTGGCAGATATCGGTTGGCCGGATATTCACGAAGCGCGAGATCCTTGCGCGAAAACCTAGAACGACCGACATCCGAAGTCGTTGGCCTCGTCGCAATTAAGGGAAGGCGGCGGGGCGGCCACCGGTGCGGGTTTCAGCGTTGATTGCGGGTATCATCAGATGCGCTGAACATTCCCATAAATTATACAAAGACAAAGGAAATTTCGCTTCACAGCCGCCGAACCCTATGTCAATCTCCGCGCAAGCATAGCTTTAGGCTTGTGAATACGGGTTGCATTCAGACATGCCGACCGGATTTCATAGGTCTGCGCATGCGAGGCAACTGCGGTTCCGGGTATCGAAAACGCTGGTGCAGCGAATGGATTGTCCCGCGACTGCTCGAGTCAGGGATTGACCGCTATGGAAAGCAGCCCGTCAACGCAAATGCGGTCTTTTGTTTTCTATCTTGTACCCGATTTCTCATTGATCGCGTTCGCGACCGCAATCGAGCCATTACGCATCGCAAACCGAATGCTTGGCTATGAATGCTACACTTGGCGTGTTGCATCCTTCGATGGCCAACCCGTGAAAGCTTCAAACGGCGTTGAAGTGTCCACAAGCACAACCTTGGCCGATGAGCGACAGATGCTCTCCGGAGAAAAGCGCCCATCGATGGTGTTCGTTTGTTCCGGCGTCAATGTTGAAGCCCACGCGCAAAAATCCCTGCACGCCTGGCTACGCGAGGTTCACAACCGCAACATTGCTGTCGGCGGCCTTTGCACGGGCGCCTATGTGTTGGCGGCGGCGGGCCTGCTGTCAAACCGGCGCTGCGCCATCCACTGGGAAGACCTGCCCGGATTTTCAGAAAAATTTCCTCTGGCCGAAGTCTATGCCGACCTCTTCGAGCAGGACGACAATATCTATACCTGCGCCGGCGGCACCGCGGCGCTCGACATGATGCTCAACCTGATCGGCGAGGATCATGACGACAATCTGGTCAACCGCGTTTGCGAACAGGCGCTCACCGACCGGGTCCGCAACCCGCACGACCGGCAGCGACTGCCATTGCGCGCCCGGTTGGGTGTACAGAACTCCAAGGTCCTTTCGATCATCGAATTGATGGAAAGCAACCTGACCGAGCCCTTGTCTCTGCTTGAAATCGCCGACTACGCCGGCCTCTCCCGAAGGCAGATCGAGCGTCTGTTCCGGCAGGAGATGGGTCGCTCCCCTGCCCGCTACTACCTTGAAATCCGGCTCGATCGGGCACGGCACCTGCTGGTTCAGTCATCGATGCCGGTGGTTGAGGTGGCGGTCGCCTGCGGCTTTGTTTCTGCCTCGCACTTCTCCAAATGCTACCGAGAACTCTACGGCCGCTCACCGCAACAGGAGCGTGCCGAGCGCAAGCAATTGCTGGTATCAGCTGCCTGACGTCGAATTGATCCCCATGCGCCAAAGCAGCTGATCAAATCGATCCTGCCCGTAAAACGGTTCGCCCTGATAAGCCATCAGCGGCACGCCCCAGTGCCCAGTTTCCAGCATCGCCGGGTGATTGGCTTCAAGCTCTTTCGAAACACCCTTCCAGTCTGAACCGGCCAGAACCTGCTCGAGATCAAGGCCGATATCAGCCATGGAGTCGGCCAGAAAACTGCTCCGATCCCAATTGGGATTGGCGCCGTTCCACAGTCCTCTGCCGACCTTGTCGAGGAATGCGAGACCCTTTCCCGCCCGGTTTGCACCGACGAAAAGACAGTACAGCCGTTCGATCAGAGGCTGCTCTTCAGCCGCAACCCAGATAGATCCCGGGACAAACTGGATCGGTGATGGCTCCGGCTGCACATAGGGCAAGCCGAGATAGGCTGCCGTCCGCGCTGTATCGGTCAGGAAATACTGCTGTTCGACTTCACCGCGGTCTCGCGTTGCCTCTGGCATCCGAAGGACAATTCCCAACACCGGACGTATGACGATGTCGACCCGTTGGGCCGACAGCCACAGCAAACGGTCCAGCAGGAAGTAGCAGTAGTCGCTCTGGAGCGAATACCACATATCGACACGCGGACGGTCGTTCATATGTCCATCACGAGTACTCTACCCATCTCACCAATCAACCTTGGTACGCCCAGAACCTAAGCTCGGAGAGCCTCGTTTTCCGCATCGTAGGGGCTTTCCGCAATCACCGTCGCCCGGTGGTTCTTGCCCAGAATCCGGATCTCAACTTCTGTCCCCAAGTCACTGAATTCGGGGCGAAGCATGGCAAGCGCCAGTGACTTCTGCAAACGGAAGCCGTAGGTGCCGCTGGTTGCCCTGCCAATCAGTTCGCCGCCGCGATAGATCGCTTCGTTGCCTCGGGCGTCCGTGTCGGTGACATCGTGCACTTCGAGCGTGACAAAGTTCCATTTCAGCCCATCCTCGCGGGCCCGCACAACGGCGTCGCGACCGATAAAATCGCCCTTGTTCGGCTTGACGAAACGGTCCAGGCCGGATTCATAGGCATTGTATTCGATCGACAGCTCGCGTGGGATCAGCCGGTAGGACTTTTCGATCGACATCGCCGTCATCGCCCGGATACCGAACGGTTTGATCCCGAATTCTTCGCCCGCCTCCATCAGCAAGTCGAAAATCGTATTCTGCTGTTCGATCGGATGATGCAGTTCCCAACCCAGCTCGCCGACGAAGTTCACGCGAATGGCGTGGGCGCTGGCGGGACCCACATTGATCTGCTTGCCGGACAGCCAGGGGAAGTCGGCGTTGGCGAGGCTGGTACGGGTCAGCTTGGCGAGCACGTCGCGCGCCCGCGGACCGGCAAGCACCAGAACGCCCAGACGCTCGGTGATTGCGTTGAGCCGCACCGAGCCGTCGGTCGGTGCGAGCTTGCGCAGATAGTCATGATCGTGCGCCTCGAAGGCACCCGCCGAGACGAGGTAGAAGCGTCCGGGAGCCCATTCGTAGACCGTGAATTCGGAGCGAACGCCGCCCTCCTTGGTCAGCAAGTGCGCCAGCGCCACGCGGCCCCGCTTTTTCGGTACCGAATTGGCAAGGATCGATTCCAGCCAGTCGCGGGCGCCGGGACCAGAGACTTCCATCTTGGCGAAGGCCGACATGTCCAGCAGGCCGACATTTTGATGCACATTGCGCACCTCGTTGCCGACATGTTCGAAATAGTTGGAACGGCGGAACGACCACAGTTCCTTCACCTTGTTATCAGCGTCCGGTTCCGGGTGATTGTGGTTGGTGAGCACATCCGGTTTGTCTAGCGTGGCGACATCGAGGCCATAGCCGGCCGGCGCAAACCAGTTGGGCCGCTCCCAGCCATAGACCGAGCCGAACACGGCACCGAGGTCCTTCATCCGGTCGTAACAGGGTGTGCGCTTCAGAGGCCGCGCGGCAATGCGCTCCTCGTCGGGATAATGCACGGTAAAGACGTTGGCATAGGCTTCTTCGTTTTTCTCGCGCAGGTAACCTTCCGTCGCGTAGGGACCAAAGCGACGCGGATCGACGCCCATCATATCGATGCTCGGTTCACCTTCGACGATCCATTCGGCAAGTTGCCAGCCTGCACCGCCGGCGGCCGTCACGCCGAATGAGTGGCCTTCGTTGAGCCAGAAGTTCTTCCGCCCCGGTGCCGGTCCGATGATCGGTGAGCCGTCAGGTGTATAGGCGATGGCGCCGTTGTAGACCTTCTTGATTCCAGCCTCACCGAAATAGGGAACTCGCTCGATGGCCGTTTCGATATGCGGCATCAGCCGGTCGATATCCTCCTGGAAGAGCTCGTATTCGGAATCGTCCGAAGGTCCGTCGACATAGCAGCACGGTGCGCCCTTCTCGTAGGGCCCGAGCAACAGGCCGCCGGCCTCCTCGCGCATGTACCACGAGGAATCGGACTCGCGCAGCACACAGAGTTCGGCACCGCCTTCTGCGCGGAATTTTTGGATTTCCGGATGCGCTTCCGTAACGATGTACTGGTGCTCGACCGGAATGACCGGCACGTCCAGCCCAACCATCGCCCCGGTTTTGCGGGCGAAGTTGCCCGTGCACGAGATCACGTGCTCGCAGGTGATGTCACCCTGGTCAGTCCGGACTGTCCAGGAGCCGTCCTCGGCCTGATCAAGCCCCAGAACCGTCGTGTTGCGGTATATCGTGGCACCGCGGTCACGGGCACCTTTGGCCAAAGCCTGGGTCAGGTCGGCCGGCTGAATGTAGCCGTCTTCGGGGTGGCAGATCGCGCCGAGCAGGCCTTCCGTGTTGACGTAGGGCCACTTCTCCTTGATTTCATCCGCTGTCATGCGAACGACACCGATGCCGATCGTCTCCGCCACACCCATGTAATATTCGTACTCGTCGAGCCGGTCCTGAGTGCGTGCCAGACGCACATTGGTCACCTTGCGAAAGCCGGTGTCCATGCCGGTTTCTTCGGCCAGTTCCTGGTAGAAGCGGACCGAATACTTGTGGATCTGGCCAACCGAATAGCTCATGTTGAAGAGTGGCAGCAGGCCGGCAGCATGCCAGGTCGAACCGGACGTCAATTCCTTGCGCTCAAGCAGGACAACATCGTCCCAGCCCTTTTTCGCCAAGTGGTAGAGCGTCGATGCGCCGACCACGCCTCCGCCGATCACAACCGCACGTGCGCTGCTTTTCATGGTTCCTGCCCTTTTCGTCGTTACGGGCGCAAATCAGCATGGCGGCTGGCGGCGGCGCCCTGTCGTGGCTCGCTTCAGGCTTCCGCGAACGCGCCGATGCGGCTACGTCTCACACGAAGTCAGAGAGTGCGGCAAATATGCCGACACGACAAGGCACACTATCGCCTGTTTGCGACATGCGAAAAACGCCCGACGACAGTGGTCAGGATGAGGATGCGCCGTCCTTAGCTGCCAGATCGAGGCGCGGCTTCCAGCTTTCCAGCAGCAGCACGGTGGCCATGATCACATACAGGAAGTAGACCCGGTCATCCGGCAGCGGGAAGCTGACGAACTTGCCGCCCACGCACAGAACCTGCGCCAGGAACAGGCTGGCGGCAATGCCGACAGGCTGCCGCCCTGCCCGCCGCAGAAGCACCCAGGCAAGAAGCAGGATGGCGCAGACCTGCAGCCAGTCATTGTTGCGGAGACCGACACTGACGCCCCGCACCAGACCCTTGATGTAAACCATCAGGTCGAAAGCAGGTGCAAAACCGCGCATGTCGTTCTGCAGTTCGACATTCGAGAAGACGAAATGCGGCCACCAGCCCGGATGGTCGAGATTGCCGGTGATCAGCAGATAGCCGCCAACCGAGAGCGCGAAGGCCACCAGCAGCGGCAGTTTGCGCCCGCCCATCACAACCGCCGCCAGCAGCAGCGCAAAGATGAAGACGATGCCGTCGGGGCGAATGGCGAAGGCCAGCAAAACAAACGGCACTGCCGACCAGTCCCGGCCGATACGCAGGAGATAGAGTGCCACCGTGAAAGCGGCAAACGTCATCAGATCAGGACCGGCGCTCTGACCCATGTTCAGGAAGCCCATGAGCAGCATGACCGGCGCCAGGATCAGAGAACCCTCTATCGCATCAAAGCGGTGAAGCCACATCAGCAGCACGGACCCGATCACCAGAATGCTGATGATATTGATGATCTGCGTGGCCTCGATGTAACCCGTAAAAGGCCCGAGCAAGCGTAGCGTTTCGATATAGCCCCATTTGACCCGGTACATGCCGAACTGGGAAGCGAAATAGTCGGGGTTTTCGTAGAGGGCGATGTTGTAGGAATTGCCCTGGGTCAGGGTATGCCATTGGCCGACGCTTGCCGAACCTTCAAGCAGATCGTAGGTGCGCTGATGCAGCGCCGCCGTGTCCGGGGTCTCCGGTTCCATGGCAAGCGCGATGTATGGTGCGATGTCCCAATTGTGCTCGGGTTTAATCACGGCACCGGCCGCAACCGCCACCATGACCAGGCCGAAAAGGATCGGCGCGACGATGCGCACAAAGCGCCGCGTCAGAATGCCTTCGAGAGCGTCACTGATGCGCTCGAAACGCCCCGGCAGCATGCCCGCTGTCTGATCGGTCATGTCGTTCACCCCTGTCCCCGAATTGTGGGCCGCCGGGGCAATGTCCCGGCGGCACGATACCTACTTCACCTGGCTGGCAACGAAATCCTTGACGATGCCCACGATGCCGCGCGACAGCAGGCTGTCCAGATTGTCGACGAACGTATCGACATCTTCCTTGCTGCAGATGAGCGGCGGCTCGAGCCGGATCACATTGCGGTTGTATTCGGTGAAGGCCACCAGCGTGTCATAGTCCCGCAACAGCAGCGCACCGATGAAGCCGGAGAGCGAGCCCTTGAGCTTTTCGTCCATTACCGAAAGCAGCGGCCGCACCACCATGGGCATGGTCTGACTGAAGTCCTGGAACTCCAGGCCGACCATCAGCCCCTGGCCGCGAACATCCTTGATGATCTTCGGATACTTCTCCTGCAGCGCTTTCAGCCGCTCCAGCAGGTATGCCCCCTGCTTCGCCGAATTGGCGATCAGATCGTCGTCATAGAGGATATTCAGGCCTTCAATGGCGGTGATGCAGGCTTCGCCGATGCCGCCAAAGGTCGCCGGACCGTGGATAAGCGCGGTGGCCGGCTTGCCATAGGCTTTCATGTAGACGTCGCGCGTGGCGATCATCGCCGCCATGGCGCACTTGCCGCCCCCGAGTGACTTCGCCAATGCGGTCACGTCAGGCACGACACCAGCATGTTCGAAGGCATAGAAGCGCCCGGAACGGCCCATTCCGCATTGCACCTCATCAGCCACCCACAACACACCGTGCTTGTCGCATAGCGCCCGCAGCTGCTGCCAGAACTCCGGCGGAGCGGAGATGATACCACCGCCGCCCTGGATGGTTTCGAGCACGATGACGCCGATCGTCGGATCGGATTCGAAGGCGCTTCGAATTGCGTCGATATCCCCGAACGGCACCCGCACGGTGTCGTCGACAAGGCGGAACTGGCCGCGGTAGAGCGGTGAATCCGTCAGCGACAGCACGCCCTTGGTCTTGCCGTGGAAGGAGTTCTCAGCATAGACGATGCGGCTGCGCTCCGGTCCGGCTGCCCGTTCGGCCACCTTGATGGCGGCTTCCATGGCTTCGGATCCGGACGATCCCAGGAACACCATATCCAGGTCGCCGGGCGAAATCTCCGCCAGGTTCTTGGCCAGCGCCGCGGCGTATTGCGACAGAAAAGCCATGGCGATCTCATGCCGCTTTTCATCCTGGAAAGCCTTGCGGGCCGCCAGGATGCGCGGATGATTGTGGCCAAAGGCGAGCGAGCCGAAGCCGCCGAAGAAGTCGAGAATCTTGCGACCGTTCTGGTCGATGTAAAACATCCCCTCGGCGCTCTCGATCTTAACCTTGTTGAAGCCGAGCAGTTTCATGAAATGAAGCTGACCCGGGTTGAGATGCGCCTTGAAGTATTCCGTCATGTGCGGCAGGTCGAGCGCCTTGGCGTCCTCGACCGACAACAGGTTCGGCTTGTCGATGACGGGCGCATCGACGGTCGTCGTTGCTTCAGGCTCTGATGTCCAGACGTTCATGATGCGCTCCTCTACTGGGTCTTTTCGCTGAGCTTGCCGGGAAACGCCTTTTCCCCCGCCAGCCCTGCACGATATTCGTCATAGGCCGAGATCAGCATGTCCTCGTCCCGGTATTCGGCCTTCCAGCCGAGCTGCTCCTTCGCTTTGGTGCAGTCGAGAATGCACATCTCGTCGGCGATCAGATACTGCTCAGGGTCCATGATCGGCAGATTGACCAGGTCGAACAGGTCGAGCGTGCGCTTGACCGCCCAGGCCGGGGTCGGCAGCAGGATGGATTTCGAACCGGCGTGTTTGATCAGGTCGCCGAGCAGCTTGCGCACCGGTGGTGGATCATCGGAGCCGAGATTGTAGGCCTCGTTCGGCACGCCAGCCTTCCAGGCAAGCCTTGCCGCTTCGGCACAGTCGAAGACCGAAATGAACTGATATGGATTGCGACCTGAACCGATCATCGGCACCGGCAGGTTATAGTCGACCAGCTTGAACAGTTTCGACAGAATGCCGAGCCGACCCGGACCAATGATCAGGCGCGGGCGAAACAGCGAAATCCGCATGCCCTTCTCGCGCCACTGCCAGGCCAGCTCCTCGGTCTTCCATTTCGACAGGCCGTATTCGCCCAGCGGATTGGCCGGATGGTCCTCGGTCTGCGGATAGGTAAAGGTGTGGCCGTAGACCATATCGGTCGTGTAATGCACCAGCTTGTCGGCATCGCTGGCCGCCAACTTTTCGATGATGTTTTCCGTGCCGTGGTAATTGACCGGCCAGAAGAAGTCATGCCGCTTGGAACGGATCTGCAGCGGCGACAGCATCTTTGCCGACAGGTTGTAGACCATGTCGTCGGGGGCGATGTCGAGCTTGTCGAACTGCGACTTGTCTGTGACATCCAGTTCAACAAAGCGGCAATTGGCGTAGTGCGGGACATCTCCCTTGGCGATGTCAGCGACGACCACTTCCTCGCCGTCCTTGATCAGCTTCTGCGCAAGTTGGCGTCCGACGAAACCGTCGCCACCGAAGAGAATATGTTTCATTTCATTAGCTCGCTGATTTTGTGTTGGCCGGTGTCTCCATTCCGGCGATTTCGCGTGGATCCGTGCGGCCCGACTGGGCGATCAGGACCGTTCCGACGCAGATGAAGGCGATGCCGGCGATACGCCAGGCATTGAGGTCTTCGCGAAAGACGAAATAGGCAAAGACCGCGACCGCCACATAAGCCAGGCTCAAAAACGGATAGGCGAAGGACAGTTCGACCTTCGACAGCACGTAAAGATGCGACGCCATTGAGATGACGAAAGTCGTCAGCCCGGCGAACACCCATGGATTGAAGACAATCTGAAAAATTTTCAGGATGATGTTCTCACCGGCGAATTCCAACGGGCCGAGGCTGAGCATGCCCTGCTTGAGCAGCAGCTGCGCCGCGGCGTTGGTCAACACCGTGAACAGTATGAATGGAATGTAGTTCATTTTGCTTCCCCGTTCGTCTTATGGGTAGCAGCCAAACCCCTAGATTTGGTGAATTGGAAGGGTAAAGACGCTCTTGCCTAAACCGCTAAAATTGCAACGAATTACGCCGCACGGGCCTGATGCACGAGCGGCATGGCCGTGCGTCTCCAGAAATCCGACATCATCGCCGGGTCGCGGTACGCCTCAAGGTCGCGCCAGTTCCCGAACGACCCACTGAAGGTCTCCGGCCGCATCCGGTCATCCTTGTAGGGATTGATTGCACCGCCGGCTTCCATGACGATGTCGTCCAGCGCATCGAGCAGGCGCAGCGTTTTCTTTCCGTGGTTGGCGAAATCGAGCGTCAGGGTGAAACCCGGACGCGGATATGAAAGAAGACCTGGAGAAAATGGGGTCCCGAACCGCTTCAGCACGGTCAAGAAGGAGGCGTGGCCATGCTGCTGGGCACATTCCATCAACCGGACGGTCGTTTCATGACCGTTTTCCAGAGGATAAACGCTTTGGTGCTGGTAGAGCCCGCGGGGTCCGTATAGCCGGTTCCAGTTGCCGATCGCATCAAGTGGATAAAAATACCCCGCCCATGGAACCTTGCGAACATTCTCGCCGCTCTTTTCCTTGCGGAAATAGAGCTCGTTGAAGACCTTCAACGAAGCGCGGTTGATGAGGCTCACCGGGGGCGTAATCGGAACCGACAACTTCGGCTCACGAGGCAATTCAGCCTTAGCCCCGTCGGAATCGGCGTGGTCTCCGCCCATCAGGATACCGCGTCCGAATTTTCGTCCGCGGGCCATCTGATCGATCCATGCAACGGAATACTCGTGCGCGTCATCGAAGACACCGCAGCGATCGAAATAAACATCCAGATTGTCGAAACGCAGGGTCCGCTGGCGAATGTCGGGATTGGCCACGCGCATCAGCCGAATGGTCGCCTCGGTGATCAAACCCGTTAGTCCCATGCCGCCGATGGTTGCCGAGAACAATGCCGGGTTGTCGGTGGGGGAACAGATCAGCGTCTCACCGTTGGATCTAAGCAGCCTGAACTGAAGAACATGGGCGCCAAAAGTTCCCCGCACATGGTGGTTCTTGCCATGCACGTCATTGGCGATCGCGCCGGCAACGGTGACATAACTGGTCCCAGGCGTCACAGGCAGAAAAAAGCCGAGAGGCAGAACATGATTGAGAATGTCACTCAGCAGGACGCCAGGTCCGCAAGTCAGTTCTCCTGTCTGCTCGTCGAAGGAATGGATGTGGTCAAGACCGCGGCAATCGATCAGTGTTCCGCGGTCGTTGTGGCAGCTATCCCCGTAGGACCGGCCATTGCCATAAGGAAGCCAACTTCCGCCGGTGAACCCGTTGGCAAGCAGGTCTTCAATGCCAAGTGCCGGGCGGTCTGCCCGGACGGTTCGGCCCCAGCTCGCGTAGCTCATAGAGGAGCCACAGCCCCAATCAGCACCAGTGCCGCGCCAACGACAGTGCACAACTGGCTGCGCCAGTCGCTGATGATGAACACCACCGGATCGTCCTCCATCTGGCCGCGGCGCGCCAACATCCAAATGCGCAGCAGCATGTAGAGGATAAGCGGACAGAGCGGCCACAGTAGGGCGGGCGTCGCGTACATTTCCTGGACTTCATTGCTGTGCACATAAAGCGCCAGGACGAGCGCCGCACCGAAGGCAGACGAGATGCCGGCCTGTCCGATCATCTCGAAATCCACGGCGTAGTAACCGCGCCCGAGGCGCTTTGAACCCTCGTCACCCGCCAGTTCCTGCAGCTCGACATAGCGTTTGACGAGCGCCAGAGACAGAAAGAAGAAGATTGAAAAGGCGAGTAGCCAGAAGGATAGATCGACCCCGGTGGCCGCGGCGCCGGCAATGATGCGAAGTGTGAAAAGTCCGGCAAGCGTGAACACGTCAACCAGAAGCTTGCGCTTCAGGAAAAACGAATAGGCCGTTGTTGCGACAACGTAAAGCAGCAGCACGCCCAGGAACAGCGGCGGCAAGAACGCGGCGATGCAAAGCGACAGCACCAGCAGACCGGCACCCAGTGCCAGTCCGGTCGGAATCGACAATTGCCCGCTCGCGAATGGCCGGCGTTTCTTACGGTAGTGAAGCCTGTCGTTTTCCAGATCCGCCAGATCATTCAGCACATAGACGAAGGAGGCAGCAAAGGAGAAAGACAAGAAAGCGCCTATTACAGCCGCCACCATGCCGATGTTGAAGACCTCGTGGTTGAGCACCAATGGCACGGCCAGCAGCGAATTCTTGAGCCATTGATGAACACGAATGGCCTTGAGGATAGTCCGCATCCCGCCCTTCGGCTGCAGCAACAATTCTGCGTCGTGGGCCTGCTGCCAACGGCTCGCGGCCGGATCGGGTGCCACCACCAACGCCTTGTCTGCCGCCTCGAACACCGGAATATCGTCACGGCTATCACCGATATAGTCGAAGCCACGGTGGCCAAAGCGTTCGATCAGCCGGTCGCGCTTGCGTGATGCCGTCAGGTTAATGTCGCCGGATGTGCTCAGAACTTCGTCGAAGAGGCCGAGGTGATCGGCAATGCCCTGTGCAACTTTTGAAGGGGCACCGGTTGCAAGCACCAGGCGCCGCCCCTTGCGTTTTTCACGCTGCAGCAACTCAAGCAGGTCGGGCCTGACCGGCCAACCAGCCGGATCGCGCGGCGCATGTTCCGCAACGGCCTGTTTCAGCGCCGCCTTCCCGGCCAGCATCCAGCGAAAGACGGCAAACACCATCAGAGGATTGCGCAGCACCAGGCGAAGCACGCCCTCCCAAAGCGTGTCGGTCGCCACCAGCGTGCCATCGAGGTCCACGCAAAGCGGTTTTTCTGTCACTACTGTCGTGTCAGTCATCTGCCATCCCGCCGCAAACTCGGGACAGACTCGTCCCAATCGGTTGGCGCACTGTTTCAGATCATTGTTCCGATCCAGTGAACAGAAGGCAGATGACCCGAAATTTCCAGTCTGAACTTAATCAGTGGTTAACGCTGGATGGCTGCGGTGGGTGAGTTCCGGGACGAAAATCGTTCGTCGAGATCGCATCTCCACCACCGGACTTCCACCATTCAGCGGCGGCGGTTTCGGTAAACTCCGAGGCTGGTCCGATCGCGACCAGAACGGTTTCAATCGGTTGCGGGATCGGGCGCATCTCGAACGTTTTGCCGACGACGTGGACCTCCCAAGCCTCGTCGTCCGGCCCGAGCACCATGCCCTTGATGCGGTAGGCTCCTTCAGGAGGTCGGGCCAACCTCCGCTCCAGTTCCTCCCGGGCCAGGCGGACGGGCCCACGAAAATGCCAACTCGTGAAGTGACCATGCGCCCCGGTCGAGGCTTCGACATTCTTCGGTTCCGAAATGGAGAGCACCAATTCAGGCAGGCTTGGAAAGCCGTTGACGCAAATTGTCGGCGCGGCGGATCGTGATTGAAGCTGGTCTCGCAAGTCCACCGAAATTTCGGCGCATTTGCTGACTGCCAGGAGGTCCGCACAAGCGACCTGATCGAGCACCTGCGGAGCAATCAGAGGATCGGCACTCAGATCGGCATGATTGAGCGCGTCGACAAGTGTGATGATACCGCCATAGCGAAGATCCGGTTCTGCTCTTGCCGTGTCAGCAATCCGACGAGGATCGGCAACACCGCTGGCCTCGATCACCAGCACGTCCGGGCGCGGCTGGCGGTCGAGCACATCGCCCAATGCCATGAACAGATCGCCACCGATACTGCAACAGACGCAGCCATTGGTCAGAGCGATCGTATCCTCATCCTTCGATTCAAGCAGCTCCGCATCGATATTGATCGCTCCGAAATCATTGACCAGCACCGTGATGCGGCGCCCACCCGGCGATCGGAGCAGACGGTTGATCAGCGTGGTTTTGCCCGACCCGAGGTAACCACCGACGACGACGAGAGGGAGAGGTTCATTCGTCATGGCAGGTGGATATTGCCTCCCAGCACTGTTCCAAGGACCGGTACATCTTTGAGAGCCGCGGGATCGACGCTGGTCGGGTCGTCCCCAAGCACTGCGAAGTCCGCCCTCTTCCCGCACTCGATCGAACCGATTTCATCGTCGAGTTTCAGGGTATAGGCGGCCCCCAGAGTGATGGCATACAGAGCCTCTTCGACTGAAATCCGTTGCTCAGGTCCAAGGCATCGGCCCGACATGGTTTGCCGATTGACCGCACACCAGGCGGTAAACAGCGGACCAAGCGGGGTCACCGGCGCATCCGAATGAATCGTCATCCGAACGCCTTCGTCGAGCGCCGTGCGACAGGCATCCATGCGGCTCGCCCTGTCTTCGCCGATTGTCAACGCGGCATGCTGGTCACCGAAATAATAGATGTGGTTGGCAAAGATGTTGGTGCAGACGCCGAGTTCGGCGCTGCGGCGCATCTGATCGGCACCCATCATCTGACAGTGCTGCAGCACATGGCGGTGGCCCTGCCACGGCGTCTTGCGCAATGCCGCCTCGATGGCATCCAGCGCGATCTCCGACGCCTCATCGCCATTGGTATGGATATGCATCTGAACGCCGGCAGAATGGAGAGCTTCACAAAGCTGATGGATTTGTTCCGGTGCCGTGTTCCAGATCCCATTCGGATGTCCGGTAACATACAAGGGCCACTTCACCCGCGCCGTGTAGCCCTGAATTGAGCCGTCGGTCATCAGCTTCACGGCGCCCAGCCGAAGCTTCTCCGTCGAACGCTTTTTCATTTCAAGCGCCCGCTCAGCGATGTCTGCTGGCGACACCGAAAGCGCCCCCATCGCGGGCACCAGCCGCACGGGATAATCGGGCTCACTGGTGATCAAGATCAAGCGATCCACATCCTCGTCGCCCAGTGTCGAAAACAGATCCGTAATCGTCGTGACGCCCGCTCGGATGGCAACTTTGCCGTAACTGCGCACCGAGGCTTCGGTCCTCGCCAGGTCGCGAAAATCGATACCAAGGCGCCGCAGAATCGGAAACATTGCTGCCATTTCCTGCAGCTCTCCGGTCAGTTCACCGGCCGCATCCCGCACCACACCTTCGACATTGGTTTCGCGCGAATATTGCGCCATCTCGAGAGCTTTTGAATTCACACACATCAGGTGGAAGTTCGAAAACAGAATGGCCACCGGCCGCTCCGTGCTGATGGCATCCAGGTGATGACGGTTGAGACGTTCGGTTGGCAAAAAGATCGGATCGAAACCCCAGCCAACCAAAGGCGCATCATCGTCGAGCTCTGCCTGGTATTCGGTCAGCCCGGCAATCACCGCCTCGATGTCCGTCATGCCCTTCCACAACCGCCCATCGGGATCGATACGGTCGTGATATCCGGCATAGGCATATTCCCAGATGGAACCGGCCATCAGGTGGGCGTGCCCCTCGACCATACCCGGCATCAGCACTGCATCCGCCAGTTGATCATCCACAACACCACCACCCCAGGGATCCGCGCAATCGGCTCCCCCAACGGCCAAAATGAGGCCGTCCCGCACCGCGACATGCGTCGCGAATGGCTTATTGGGATCCATGGTAACAATCTTTTTTGTTTTAAAAACAGTTATTTGTGACATGGAATTCACCACCTCCTCCACCATGCCTACACCAGCTTTATAATTTGGAAAAATAGATTTAGCTTGGCTGAAGCCTCAGTTTTTTGGAGGAATAGATGCAATTCACTCTCAAACAGCTTCGCTACTTCGAAGCTGCCTTCCGCTGCGAGTCGATCGCCAAGGCGGCAAGCGAAATGAACATCTCGCAATCCTCGATCACGGCCGCCATCGATGTCATAGAAAAGTCACTCGGCTTCGAACTCTTCCGCCGCATGCCGGCAAAAGGCATCAGGCCAACACGAAACGGTCGAGCCGTCGGTGCCCGTGTCGCCGAGTATCTCGAGCAGACGCGGATCTTCCAGTCCGACCTGCTGTCCCTCGCCGGCGATCCGATCGGTACACTGCGCATGGGCTGCTACGCTCCGACCGCACCATACATGCTGCCCCGGCTGCTGAACCGTGTCGCCAGCGAATACCCGTCGATCCGAGTCGATCTCAAGGAGGGTGACCTCGAGGCCATGGTCGGATTTCTCCAAAGCGGCCTGGTGGACATCGCTTTGACCTACCGCCGCGTCAATCCAACCGGTCTTCCGTTCATGCCCCTGTTTCGCGCACGGCCCTATGCACTGTTGCCCGAGACATCGCCACTGGCGGCACGCACCAACGTTTCCATCGCTGATCTTGCCGACCTGCCGATGATCATGCTCGACCTGCCGGCCACGCGAACCTACTTCTCGGAGATTTTCGAGGAACAGGGTTATCGTCCCAAGGTCATCCACTCGACCAAATCGTCGAGCGTATTGCGTGGTCTGGTAGCTGCCAATTTCGGCTATTCAATGCTCAATATCTGCGGACCAAATGACCGCGCCGGCAAGAGCGGTTACGTCAGCCGGCCAATCACCGGCGATCTGGACGCGCCCTATTTCGGCATGGCCTATACCAAGGCATCGAAACGCTCGACCATTGTGCGCGCGGTGCTGGAAATCAGCTCAGACCTGGCCAGCGCGGGTGCCTTCGACGATCTGGTGATGCTGCCAGAAGATCCAATCCACTAAAATCCTGAGGATACGAATTACAAAACACTGTTTTCTGTGGTTTCCGGCCGGATTAGCTTTGGTTGCATAACAAGGCCCTGGGAGAACACCATGAAAAAGATGATCCGAATTTTCGGCGCAGCTGCCTTGCTGGCGTCGACTTTCATTGCGCCCGCTCTTGCCGAAGGCGGTTCGCTTGTCATTGCCTCGACTCAAGTACCGCGCCACCTCAATGGCGCCGTTCAGTCCGGCATCGCGACGGCTGTGCCATCGACGCAAATCTTCGCCTCGCCCCTGCGCTATGACGAAAATTGGGACCCTCAACCCTACCTGGCGGAAAGTTGGTCGACGTCTGATGACGGCCTGAAGGTCACGCTCAACCTGGTCAAGGACGCAACCTTCCATGATGGCAAACCGGTGACCTCCGAGGATGTCGCGTTCTCCATCATGACGACCAAGGAAAATCACCCGTTCAAGTCGATGTTCGCGCCGGTCGAATCCATCGATACGCCCGATCCGCATACGGCGGTCATCAATCTGAGCCAGCCGCACCCGGCCTTGCTCCTGGCTCTGTCGCCGGCGCTTGCACCGGTCCTGCCCAAGCACGTCTTCGGTGACGGCCAGGATCCGAAGAGCCATCCGGCCAATTCCAATCCTGTCGGTTCCGGCCCGTTCATGCTTGAGGAATTCACACCGGGTGAAGCCGTCGTTCTGAAGAAAAATCCGAACTTCTTCATTGAAGGGCGTCCGAAGCTCGACGAAATCATCATCCGCATCATCAAGGATCCGTCGGCATTGCTGATCGCCATGGAAAACGGCGAAGCCGACATGTACCCATTCATGGCCGGAAGCCAGGAAATCCGCCGGCTTGAAAAGGTCGATCATCTGGACATCACCACCGACGGTTACGCTGCTGTGGGCCCGATCAACTGGTTGGCCTTCAACACCGCGTCGGACAAGCTGTCAGACCCGCGCGTCCGCCAGGCCATCGCTTACGCGGTCGATCGCGACTTCATTACCAAGGCACTGCACCGCGGTGTGTCATCACCGCAGCGTGGTCCGATCGTCGAAAGTTCGCCCTTCTTCGACGAGACCATTCCGGCCTATGACGTCGATCTCGACAAGGCCAAGGCACTGATGGCCGAAGCCGGGTTTGGCGACGGCATGGAATTGACCGTCGACTACATTCCGGGTCCGGCCGAACAGCAGAAGAGCATTGCCGAGTATCTGAAGTCGCAGCTGAAGAAAATCGGCGTCGACGTGACGGTCCGCGCCGCTCCGGATTTTCCGACCTGGGCCGGACGGGTATCGGGTCATGATTTCGATCTGACGATGGATATCGTTTTCAACTGGGGTGACCCGGTGATCGGCGTACACCGCTCCTATCTGGGGTCGAACATCAAGAAGGGAGTGATCTGGTCGAATACCCAGCAGTATTCGAACCCGGAAGTCGATCGCATCCTGGGCGAGGCAGCCGTTGAATCTGATCCGGAAAAGCGCAAGGCGCTCTACTCCCAGTTCCAACAGATCGTCGCCAACGACCTGCCGATCTACTGGATCAACACGCTGCCCTACCATACCGCCTATGACAAGCGTCTGTCCGGCGCGCCGGATGGCATCTGGGGCACCATGCACCCTATGGACACAGTCTACTGGGCCGAAGAAAAATAAGGTTGATGGGGCCGCGACAGCGGCCCTTTTCTCTGGCAGTTTTTCACCATGGAAGCACGCTACATCGTCAAAAGGTTGTTCTACGGCCTGCTCCTGATGCTCGGCGTCGTGGTGCTGAACTTCTTCCTCATCCGCCTGGCGCCGGGCGATCCGGCCGTGGTGATCGCCGGCGAAATGGGCGGCGCGACGGAAGAGATGCTGCAATCCATTCGGGCCGAATACGGGCTCGACCGCCCGCTGCTCGTGCAACTTTGGATCTATCTGTCCAACATCGCGACCGGCGATCTGGGAAAGTCCTTCTTCTTCGACCAGCCGGTCGCCAAGCTGATTGCCCTGCGCATCGGACCGACCATTCTGTTGGTGATCACTGCACTCGTTATGTCGATCGTCGTGGGCGTGTTTCTGGGCGTTGTTGCCGCGCGCAAGCCCAACGGCCCCGTCTCGGCCTTCGTCTCCGTGTTTGCCACCATCGGCTACGCCGTGCCGGTCTTCTGGACCGGCATCATGCTGATCATCCTGTTCGCCTCGGTTCTGCCGCTGTTTCCGGTGGAAGGCATGACGTCGGTGCGACTGCGCGATGCGCCCTACTACATCAAGGTGCTCGATGTCGCCCATCACCTGATCCTGCCGGCCTTCACGCTGGCAATCATCTATTTGGCGCAATACGCCAGGTTATCACGCGCCTCGATGCTGGAGGTGCTCGGCTCCGACTACATCCGCACCGCCCGTGCCAAGGGCGCCTCAGAGCGCTCGGTCCTTTTCAAGCACGCGCTGCGCAATGCAGCACTGCCGATCCTGACGGTCGCCGGCCTGCAGTTCGGCAATCTGATTTCCGGAGCGCTGCTGGTCGAGACGGTGTTCAACTGGCCGGGCATGGGGCGACTTGCTTTTGACAGTATTCTGCGGCGCGACTATCCGACCATCATGGGCGTGCTCTTCTTCGCCTCCGCCATGGTGGTCATCGCCAATCTCCTGACCGACCTGTCCTACCGATGGGCAGATCCGCGCCTTAGGGGCAAGCAATGAGCGACTATCAGGCCCAAAGTCCCATGCTCGAAGCCTGGCGGATGTTCCGCCGCAACGTGCCAGCGCTGGTCGGCGTGTTCATCCTCGCGGTCATCATCCTGGCGACGCTCTATGGCCAGTTCATCTACACCGGCGACGCGTTCGACATCGTCTGGGCACCCCATGAGCCTCCTGGTGTCGAACCGGCCTATCCGCTCGGCACCGATTATCTCGGACGTGACATCGTCGCCGGAATGCTGACCGGCGGTGGCCCGACCCTGGCGGTCGGGGCTGCGGCCGCGGCCATCACCATGGTCATCGGCATCACGTTCGGTGCGCTTGCCGGCTATTTCGGCGGCTGGCTCGACAACCTGCTGATGCGCATCACCGAGTTCTTTCAGGTGTTGCCGGCTCTGCTCTTCGCCATGGTTCTGGTGACTTTGTTTTCGCCATCACCAGTCACCATTGCGCTCGCCATCGGGGTGGTCAGCTGGCCACAAACGGCACGGCTGGCAAGGGCGGAATTCCTCAAGATCAAAGAGCTCGAATACGTGACGGCGGCGCGAGCCATCGGTGCCCGCCGCGGCCGCATCATCTGGCGGGTTATCCTGCCCAATGCAGCGCCCCCCCTGATCGTATCGGCGACGCTTACCATCGGTGTCGCCATTCTGTTCGAAGCCGGCTTGTCGTTCCTGGGTCTTGGCGACCCCAACACCATGAGCTGGGGCCTGATGATCGGCGCCAACCGGGAGTACATACTCGACGCCTGGTGGCCGGTGACTTTCCCCGGCCTTGCCATCTTTCTCACAGTCTTCGCCGTCAGCCTGATCGGTGACGGCCTGAACGACGCCTTCAATCCGAGGCTGCGCGAACGATGAGCGCCCTGCTGGAAATAGACGATCTGAGGGTCTCCTTCAGGACCCGTTACGGCAAAGTGACCGCGCTTGATGGCGTATCCCTGCATGTCAACGAGGGCGAGACACTGGGCGTGGTCGGTGAAAGCGGCTGCGGCAAGTCGATCACCGCCCTGTCGACCATGGGCCTGATCCCCTCGCCGCCCGGCAAGGTCGAAGGCGGTTCGATCCGTCTGGCCGGCGAGGACCTGACGGCTGCAACGCAGGCCCGAATGCGGGCGGTCCGAGGCGCCGAAGTCGCGATGATCTTCCAGGAGCCGATGACATCGCTGAACCCGGTCTTCACCGTCGGCGACCAGATCGCAGAAGCAATCATGTTGCATCAGAATGTTTCGCGGGAGCAGGCTTTCAAGGATGCAATCGCCCTGCTTGAGCGGGTCGGCATTCCGGAACCCGGCGTGCGCGCCCTGGACTACCCGCATCAGCTGTCCGGCGGCATGCGCCAGAGGGTCATGATTGCCATGGCGGTATCCTGCCGGCCGAAGGTGCTGATTGCCGACGAGCCCACGACAGCCCTTGATGTGACGGTTCAGGCGCAGATCTTCGACTTGCTCAACGAAATTCAACGCGATTTCGGTGCGGCCATCGTCCTGATCACCCACGACATGGGCGCCATCTCAGAAATGGCCGATCGGGTCGCGGTGATGTATGCCGGGCGGGTCATCGAGGAAGGTACCGCAGACGACGTGCTGGATCATCCGCAGCACCCGTATGCGCGCGGCCTCATCGCCTGTATTCCGACCCTGGGCAAGGCCGACGACGACGCGGCGCTTCAGGAGATTCCGGGCGTCGTGCCGCCGTTGCACTTGCTTGGTGCAGGATGCGGATTTGCCGACCGGTGTGCTTATCGAAATGACCGCTGCGACACTGAAAAACCCATGTTGCAATCGTCAAAGCATCACCCGGTTGCCTGCCACGCGGTTGAGGAGGGGCGGCTGTGACGGCGCTGCTCGATGTCAAGGACCTGACAGTCCGCTTTGCCCTGCCCCGGCCAACAATGTTCGGCCCCCGTCCGCACCTGGAGGCCGTCCGCCAGGTCAGCTTCTCGCTTCAGCCCGGTCGCGCGCTTGGTATCGTCGGCGAGAGCGGTTCGGGCAAGACGACAACCGCCATGGCGACGATCCGGTTGGTCAACGCCGCCGGCGGCAAAGTGCTGTTCGAGGGAGAGGACCTACTGGCTCTCGACGACGAGGCAATGCGCCGCCGCCGACGTGACATGCAGCTGATCTTTCAGGACCCCTATTCCTCACTGAATCCGCGCGCACGGGTCGCTGACATCGTTCGCGAGCCGCTGGATCTGATGGAGATTGGCAATCCCGCTGAGCGGAATGAGCGGGTCAAGGAGCTGTTTGCACTGGTGGGTCTCCGGCCGGATCAGATGAGCCTGTTCCCGCACCAGTTTTCCGGCGGGCAACGGCAGCGCATCTCCATCGCGCGAGCTCTGTCGACCCACCCCAAACTGCTGGTCTGCGACGAGCCGGTCAGCGCTCTGGATATGGCCATTCAGGCGCAGATCCTCAACCTGTTGCACCGTTTGCAGACCGAACTTGGTCTCTCCTACCTGTTCATCAGTCACGATCTGGGAGTGGTGCGCCACGTCTGTGACGACGTTGCCGTCATGTATCTCGGCAAGATCGTTGAAGAAGCACCGCGAAACCGCCTGTTCGACACGCCGCAGCATCCCTATACCCAGGCGCTGCTGTCGGCCGCGCCCTCGCTCGCCCGTCGCAAATCGAAGGGCTATGTTCGCCCGCTGACCGTGTCGGGCGACCCGCCGAGCCCAATCAACCTACCACCCGGCTGCGCTTTCGCGGGTCGGTGCCCGAAGGCGCAAGCCATCTGCCGCGAGACCCAACCGGAGCTCGCCGATGTCGGCGACACAAGGGTCGCCTGTCATTTCCCGGGTTAAGGGCTAAGCAGCCTCTTTCAGATCCGCTTTCCGGTAGAGCGCCACAATGGCATCGACGGCCATGCGGATCGTGCGGTCGCGCAGCAAGTCGCGGTGGATGATCAGATTCTCCTGCGAGGTATAGACGGTATCCAGCCCTTCGACCGGTTGCAGGCCACGCGCATCCTCCGCCATGAAGCGCGGCAGGATCCCGTATCCCGCACCAGCCTCGATGGCCTGCACCATGCCGGTCATCGTATTGACCCTGAGCTTTGCCGGATGGCGAACATTGTTCTGCATCCACTGCTGAATTTCCGGATACCAAATGCGATCGGTCGACAGAGCGATCCAGTCGATATCTTCCAGCGGCGGCCCTGCAGTCGTTTTTTGAAAGTCGCCGCTGCAATAAACTCCGTAGGACAATTCTCCCAGGCGCTTGGCAACCAGCGTGTCGCTTTCCGGCATGCACGATCGGATCTGGATATCGGTTTCGCGGGTGGCGTGATCGAGATGCATGTGCGCGCTGTAGAACTCGATATCTGCTTGCGGTACCGCGGCTCGCAACGAAGACACATGGCGCATCAGCAATTGCTGGCGTACTTCGTCAAGTGAGATACGAACGACTCGGCGGGTTTGGCTTGCGAGCTCCGGCTGGATTCGGCGCACGGAATCCGCCGCCCTCTTCATTTCCGCAGCCAATGGCAATAGTCGCTCGCCGGCCGGTGTCAGCATCAGCCCATTGGGGGTACGGTCGAACAGGCGTGCGCCCATCTGATCCTCGAAACGGCGCAGTCGGCGGCTCAGTTGGGGCTGGCTGAGACCAAGGGTGCGGGCAGCAGCCGATATGCCGCGCATGCTGGCCGCGGCCTCGAACAATTGCAAGTCATCCCAGTTCATATTCGCATACCACACCTGTTTGACATGCACATTTGCATACCACCCATACGAGATAGACGCTAGTCGCAGTCCTTCTGGCAGAGCATTGTCCGGCCCGAAAGGAGCATGAAGATGCAGGCCAGCACCACCAGAGGAATTCTGCTCAGTCTTGTCGGGACAGCATTGTTCACCCCAATATTCGCGGCCGGTAAGATCGCCGACGGCGCCTATCCGGCGGTGGCGCTCATGGCCATGCGATATCTGGGTGGCTTTCTGACAGTTTTGGCCGTCGTAGCAGCCACACGAACTCCTTTGTCTTCCCTGCGTTCGCCGAAGCCGTGGCAGCATCTGTTGCGCGCAGCACTCGGCACCGGCGGTGGTGTCTGTGCCATCCACGCGGCGACTATCATTCCCATTGCCTATGCGACGGCAATCGGCTTGACGGAAGGCCTGCTGATCGTTGCCCTTGCTGGCCTTCTCCTGAAAGAACGCATTCTCCCAGCCCATTGGATAGCCGGCCTGGTCGCCGCTGCCGGAGCCTATCTGGTGGTGATGCAGTCACTTCGCGAAACCGGCGGGGCGGCAACCAGTATCGAAGGCGTGCTCTTTGCCGCTGCTGGAGCTCTGTTTATCGCGTTCGAGGTCCTGATGATCAAAGTGCTGGCAAGGCGCGAGCGCGCGCTTGGAGTTCTCCTCCACGTCAACGGATTCGGTACACTGATAGTCGGTGCCCTGTCGCTGCTGCTTGTCGATTGGTCGGCGCTCAATCTGTCTGGATTGATGCCGTTTCTCGTGATGGGGCCGATTGCAATCGTTGCACAGTTTTTCAATATCCTGGCGTTCCGTCATGCCGACGCGGCGACGCTCGGACCGGTGCACTACGCCTGGATACTATTCGCCACCCTGATGGGCATCGTTTTCTTTAACGAGGTCCCAGCCCCGACAGCGATTGCCGGGGCGGCTCTGATCGTGATTGGCGGGCTGATTGTCACCAAGATTCCTTCAACCAGCACTTAACGCGTCTGCCCACCGTCTTCGCTGACATATTCCAGAATATCGCCCGGCTGGCAGTCGAGCACTTCGCAAATCCTCTCCAGAGTTTCGAAACGAACGCCTTTGACCTTGCCGGATTTGAGCAGAGAAATGTTCTGCTCGGTGATTCCGACACGCTCGGCCAGCTCCCGCGATCGCATCTTGCGGCGGGCCAACATCACATCGAGGTTGACGATGATGGGCATGGCCAATCACACAAATCGGCTGTTTTCATCGGAGATGCGTGCCGCTTCTCGCATCACCCAGCCGATCACCACAAGCAGCCCACCCATCAGGAGCAGCAGGTATGTGTTGCTCGACAATGAAACGGTGAGCTGGCGGGTCCCCGGCGGATTGTCGATGGTCAAAACGATACTTCCGATGGTGTGGACAAGCACCGAGAGGACAACGTTGGCCAGCATGGCTGCTCCCACATTGCGAATGTAGGCCGCCGGCACCGACGAGAACACCTCGCCGCGAGCGTAGGCACCGAACAGCAGACGCACATTCCAGAGGCCATAGAGCGTCACCACCAACGGCAAGCTCAGCATGAGCAACAGCACCACCCGCTTGGAAACATTGATCCCCGCTGCCACCGTGAGATCCGGATAAGCCGCCGAGATCATGCCATCGAACCATGTGGGAAAAGCCACGACGGATGCTGCAAAGGCGACGAAAACCACGATCCCCAGACTTGTCAGCCGCTGCAACCAAATGCTGAGCCTGCGAACGCGGGCAAAGGTATCCTGCGATGTCGACGCGGTCTGTTGCATTGCCAAAATACTCCTATTGACTCGATAATAATTTATCGTAAAACAATAAAAAAATCATGTAAAGCAGGAAATCGTTATGCGTGCAACCTACCTCCTCGTTATTGCCTCCATGGTCGTTGGATGCGGCCACGTTCCAGTCACCTCTCTACCGAAACTCAGCCGTTTGGACATGATGACCCTCGACGCCCGGCAGTTGCGCGTCGCTGTCGACATGCCCGATGGCCTGCGCGTCCAAACAGACAGTGCCGTCATCATCACCGGCCTCAAGGAATCGTCGGCCGGCCCCGCCGTTGAAGAGCGTTTTGTCCTTGAAGAAGTCGAGTTCACCGAACCCGGCGGGACCCCACCCGAAGGCGCGCAGGTATTCCGGATTCCCGAAGCCGACTTGCCTCGTCTATCTGCTCTGCGAGATCTCGTGCGCCAACGCAAGAAGGCTTTTCCGAAAGAGACACGCGGATACTTGACCGTCACAACAGGCGGCTGTCGCACGGCATCGCTCCCCAGCGGTCCGCTTTTGGTCGATACGCTGCTGAAGACATCCGATGCGGGGACCTATTTCGTCCTGACCAACGACGTAGATCTGCGCAAACTGGTTCCGATGAAGCAGCTCGTCGAAAAGGTGCCGCTCTGTGGTTGACCATCGCCGATCATTGGTCGGGATCGGCAGGCCGTCCCGGTTGTTGCTTCGAAGGGTCGGTGGATGGCACCGCTGCACTTACGGCTTCCTCAATCTGCTCGGTCGCTTCGTTGCCGCCATCGGCCGGCAACTTGATGTGCAGATCGCGTTGCGGGAACGGTATCTCGATCCCCTCTTCGTTGAACCGTTCGAAGATCTTGAGGCGCAGGTCAGTTCCGACGACTACGATGGAGAGCACATCCCTTAAATAGACGCGCAACTCGAAATCCAGCGAGGAGTCACCGAAGCCCGTGAACACCACATGAGGAGGTGGGTCGGAGAGAACCTGATCGTTCGTCTGGCCGATCTCCTCAAGCAGTTTCACCACCTGTTTCGGATCCGAATCGTAGGAGACTCCGACCGCGATCTCCGCCCTGCCCTGCCGATTGCGGTGGGTCCAGTTGCCCACGGGAGAATTGATAAGCTCGGAATTCGGCACGATGATCGACTGCCGCTGGAAGGTCTCGATCTCCGTTGCACGAACCGAAATGTGTTTGACGAAGCCCTGGGTCGACGCGGTCTCCACCCAATCACCCACCTTGAATGGCCGCTCGGCCAGGAGAATGAGGCCGGAGACGAAATTGTTGACGATGTTCTGCAGTCCAAAACCGATGCCCAGCGACAGCGCGCCCGCAACAAGCGCCAGGTTAGACAGGTTGAGGCCCGCAACGGTCAGGCCGATCACAGCAGCCAGCGCCACCCCTGCATATCCGATCGCCGTGCGGATAGAATTGCGCAGACCTGCTTCCATGCGACCACGCCGCATGACGTTTTCGTCGGCCCAGCGCTGAAACCAGCGGGTGACGAAATAGCCGACCAGGAACACCAGCAGCCCGAGAAGAATGCCGGTGACCGAGATGGTGACGCTGCCGATGGTAATGGAGCTCAGGCTGTCCTGGATCCAGTTCTGAATGTCCCTGAACTGAAAGCCCCACAGCAGAAAGATGATGGGCAGGCCGCAGGCCAGCACCAGCAGATAGAGGCACAATCCACATAACAATCCGAGTTGCTCGACGGCGACCTGCCCGAAATGCAGGCGTTGCGACAACAGCCGGCCCAGAGAAGATCCGACAAAGGCTTCCGGCTCCGACACAGCCCTCGCCGCCAGAAAGCCCAGATACATGGTCACCAGCAGCGCGCCGAGAATCACCACTTGTGTGGCCACAAACCGCGCCAGTCCGACAAAACCGAACAGCGGCAGGAAGATCAGTGCCAGACCAAGCACCAGCAGCGGCAGGGAAATGACTTTCGGCCAGGGACGGCTTGTGCCGTCCTCATCCGCCATCGGATGGATGAATGAAGTGATGACCAGGATGACGCCAATAATAACCGTCGCCAGAAAGCTCTTGGCAACGGTCAGTATGAGCGGAGAATCCAGAACCTCGCTGATACTGCCGGCGAGATAGTCACCCGCGTTGACGAACGCCATGGCAACGACCAGCCACCACAAGAGCCCGGCACCTCGATCCGAGACGCGAACCAGGCGCCACGATGGTTGCGACGGTGCGAGAACCGCTGTCGCCAACCGGGACACGAAAAAGACCAGAACAATGAACTGAAGCAGCGGAATCAGCATCCCGGCGATGTCGCTGCTCAGGACGTCGAAACTGTTCAGGAAGAAGATCGCCAGCGTGCAAAAAATGGTCAGCCCGAGCACCGGAAACAGGGTGGACCAGAACGCCAAAGTCTGGCGATGGAAAGCGCTGGGATTGTCGTCGCTGAGGTCGTGCACCATGACGCGCGATGCAAATTGATATTCGCCATAGGCGAAGACCACGCCGAGTACGAATGTCAGGAACAGTGCCGATAGAAGCGCCGAACGTTTGTAATGCCACGTATAGGCCGCCCAGTTCGATATTCGCGAACCCAACTGACCGAGCTCGAACACCAGCGCTTTGTTGGCATTCTGCAGGCTCTGCAAGGAAATGTCGGCTCGTCCGAGAATCGTCTGTCGAAAGAGCGTTCGTCGGTAGGTGGTCACCGCCTTTGCCATTTGGCCGGCCTGTTCCGATACGGCCAGCGCGCCACCGATATCGGCATTGATCAGTGCCCGTTCAGTCGCCAGGGACCGACGTTCGCCGACCAACGCTTCCGGCTCACTCGGTTCGCTTTCTCCGGGGGGTTCGCCGAGGGCCTCCTCGCGGGCCTTGATGGCATCGAGCCTGGGCTGCAGGTTCTGGCTGACCTCGTCCATATCGGCGACGATATCTTCGAGATCGAGCTGGATTTCCACCAGGGCGGCATCGTCGAACCGGACTGCGTCTTCGCGTTTGCGCAGGTCCTCTATTTTGCCTCTTGCCGCGTCGATGGAGTTGCGGGCAGCAGTGATCCGGTCGGTGGTGTCGAGCTGCGGCGCTTCACCCTGAGTTGCCTGCGCCAACGCGTTGCCGGTCATGATTGCAGCCAACAACAACGCGATCGGAAGCACGGCTGATATCAGGCGCTGAAAGTTCGATTTCACGCGAATCGCCTCGGAAGCGTTGTTCATCGCATATACAATGAACCCGCTTGACTGTCAGGCGAGGCTCTCTCCGGAGCCTGTGGAAAGTCGCCGGCCTGGCGCGAGCCTCAGAAGCCAGAACCTGGTTTCGACAGATAGTCTTTTTCCTCCGCGGTCGATTCACGAGCGAGAATGGCGTTGCGGTGTGGAAAACGGCCATAGGCGGCAACGACATCCCGATGCTTTTGAGCAAAGTCGTCCAGTCTCTCATTGCCAAGCGCCGCCATTAGCTCGATGCACCGATCTTGATCGGCGAGGTCCTCCGAATGCTCGAACGGCATATAGAAGAAAAACCTGCGATCTTCAGACACCAGTTTATCGAGGCCCGCGTCCACGGCCGCACAGGCCTCGCGCAGGGCCAGACAGTCGGTGGCAAAAGCGAGCGGCGTTCCGCGGTACATGTTGCGGGGAAACTGATCGAACACGATGATCAGCGCCAGAACCGAGTCCGCCGAAGCCCACCATTCCTGGGGTATACTTCCGGCGAGAGCCAGGTGAGTCGGGCCGAAACGCCTCGCAATCTCGCGATCGACATCCTCGCTCTTCTGCCACCAGTCCTTCTCTTCGAGTTCGTCGAACCAATAGGCGAGAACCGCGTCCGGTCCGACAATTTCAGCTTTTTCTGTCATGGGTGTATCCGCCGCTCTATGCGTATTCACAACCATATTGCTGCAATTTCGCGGCTTGTCACCATTATTGGGTCAGTGAGGGGGTGATCACGAAATCGTCCCTTGGCCCAAATTTCGAAACAAAAGTTGAAACCCTGCGGATAAGCGCGTGCGAAATCGCCAATAAAGCCATCGCACAGATGCTTCGCACGCAAAAATTCGAATCAATTTTAATCAATCGGACGAATCATGCAGGCGCACATCCTCTCAACAAGGATGAACCCCAAAGTGAATGTCCGCATTTAACTGATTGAAATTTTTGCCAAAAAGATAGGCTGCTTGTCAGGCAGCCCGAGTCTAGGGAGGAAATTGAATCTGTATATCGTGTATATAATACAAAGCTTACGCAAAACTTACCACTTTGCAACAACGCGGCGAACTTAGGTGTGAACATCTTGGCAAAGGGTGGTTTGAGCGCAACACCTACTCGTCGACGGGCGCCATTGAGAGCAGGAGGTCCCCGTCACTGACCTGGTCGTTTTCGGCGACGAGAATCTCGGCCACGGTCCCGTCCCGGGGAGCAGCCAGGGTCAACTCCATTTTCATCGCTTCCATGACGATCAGCGGTTTTCCGGCCTTGACCTCGCGACCCGGCGCGGATGCGATCTGTTTGATCACTCCCGGCATCGGAGCAAACAGCCGATCGGAGCTGTCTTCCCCATCCTCATCTTCACCGGCAAGGTCGGGTAAAGTGAACTCGTGGGGCTCACCATTGTCGATGACGATCAGCTTAGTGCCATAACGAACGCATTCAACGCTGAAGACGACGTCTCCACTGTCGAGCGTCAACCATCCATTGTCGGCTTTGACGATATCGAGGGTCACCGGTCCGAACGAAGACTCCTGATAGCCATCCACCATCCAGCGATTTCTGTCGTGTCGATGCACCGCCAGTGCGTGGGTGGTGTCCGCCTCCTGAAGGTGAACCACCCGTTTGGCGGGTAACCAATGCGACCAAATCCCCAAAGTGCCGAAGGGGTCTCCTGTGTCAGCCATTGGCTTGTCCAACCCCAGAGCGGCCAGCGCTGCAATCGCAACGTTGCGATCTGAAACCGGTGGGGTCGCCGTCAGCTCAGGCAATGCGCGATCGATGAGGCCGGTATCGACATCGCCTCGCGCAAAATCCGGGTGACCGCAAAGGGCTCTCAGAAACCGCACATTGGTTGTCGTGCCAGCCACAAGCGTTTCGTCCAAGGCAGCGGCCATGCTGGAGAGCGCGGTTTCCCGGTCGGGACCGTGCGTGATGATCTTGGCGATCATCGGATCGTAGAAGGGCGTGATGAGATCGCCTTGGCGAACGCCCGAGTCGATCCGGGCGCGTTCTTCCGGAAAGCGCAGGTGCTCCAGGCGCCCGGTTGCCGGCAGAAAATTGCGCGCCGCATCTTCGGCATAGAGGCGTGCTTCGAATGACCAGCCGTTGATCGACAGGTCTTCCTGCTGCATCGGCAGCGGTTCACCGGAAGCGACCCGAAACTGCCACTCGACCAGGTCGAGACCGGTAATCGCTTCCGTCACCGGATGTTCCACCTGGAGGCGGGTGTTCATCTCCATGAAGAAGAACCGATCCGGTGACAGACCGTCGCTGCCGTCGACGATGAATTCTACCGTACCAGCGCCGCTATAGCCGATGGCTTTGGCGGCCTTTACCGCGGCTTCACCCATCGCCGCACGCATCTCCTCGGTCATGCCAGGCGCCGGCGCTTCCTCGATGACTTTCTGATGCCGACGCTGCAGCGAGCAGTCGCGCTCGAACAGGTAGACCGCATCGCCGCTGCTGTCGCCGAACACCTGGATTTCGATGTGCCGTGGTGAAGAGACGAACTTTTCGACCAGCACCCGACCATCGCCGAACGATGCTTCCGCTTCACGCTTTGCCGAGGACAGGGCATCGCCAAAACCCGCAGGTTCGGTGACCAACCGCATCCCCTTGCCGCCACCACCCGCGCGGGCCTTGATCAACACGGGGTAACCGATCTCGTTGGCCTTGCCGGCAAGCACCACCAGATCCTGCGCTTCACCGTGATAACCCGGCACCACCGGCACACCTGCCTTTTCCATCAACGCTTTTGCGGCGTCCTTGAGGCCCATGGCTCGAATAGCGCTTGATGAAGGCCCGACGAATGTCAGACCGGCTGCCTCGACAGCATCGACGAATTCCGGATTTTCCGACAGGAATCCATAGCCGGGATGAACAGCTTGCGCGCCCGTCGATCGCGCCGCCGAGATAAGCCGTTCGCTGTTCAGATAACTCTCGGCGGCGGCGTTGCCTCCGATATGCACCGCCTCGTCAGCCATGGCCACGTGCTGCGCGTGGCGATCGGCGTCAGAAAACACGGCTACCGTGCGAATGCCCATGCGTCGCGCCGTACGGACGATCCGGCAGGCGATTTCCCCACGATTGGCGATCAGGACCTTGTTGAACATTCTGGTCCCCTACATCCGGAAAAGGCCGAAACGTGTATCTTCGATCGGCGCGTTGAGTGATGCGGCCAGGGAAAGCGCCAGAACATCGCGGGTCTTTCGCGGATCGACGATGCCGTCGTCCCACAAACGTGCGGATGCATAAAGCGGATGACCCTGGGCTTCGAACTGGTCGATGACCGGTTGTTTGAAGGCCTGCTCGTCCTCGAGGCTCCAGCTTTCGCCCTTGCGCTCCAGGCCGTCGCGCTTGACCGTCGCCAGCACGCCTGCCGCCTGCTCGCCGCCCATGACCGATATGCGGCTGTTGGGCCAGGTCCACAGGAAGCGTGGGCTGTAGGCCCGACCGCACATGCCGTAGTTGCCGGCGCCGAATGATCCGCCGACCAGAACGGTGATCTTCGGAACGGCCGTCGTCGCAACCGCCGTCACCAGTTTGGCTCCGTCCTTGGCAATACCACCGGATTCGTATTTCTGACCGACCATGAACCCGGTGATGTTTTGCAGGAACACAAGCGGGATCTTGCGCTGGGAGCAAAGCTCGACGAAATGCGCGCCCTTGATGGCGCTCTCGGAAAAAAGCACGCCGTTATTGCCGATGATGCCGACCGGCATGCCATGAATATGAGCAAACCCGCAAACCAGTGTGGTGCCGTAACGTGCCTTGAATTCATCGAAACGAGACCCGTCGACCAACCGGGCGATGACCTCGCGGATATCATAGGGAGTCTTGAGATCGGTCGGCACGATGCCGGCAATTTCCGCCGGGTCGTAAAGCGGCGCTTCCGGCGCCTGCTGATCGACATGGGCCTGCCGCACAGTGTTCAGATTGGCCACCGCACGGCGCGCCAACGTGAGGGCATGCGCATCGTTACGCGCCAGATGGTCGGCAACGCCTGACAGCCTGGTGTGGACGTCGCCGCCGCCCAGATCCTCCGCGCTGACCACTTCACCCGTTGCCGCCTTCACCAACGGTGGTCCGGCCAGAAAGATCGTGCCCTGTTCGCGCACGATGATGGTCTCGTCGGACATGGCCGGGACATAGGCGCCGCCGGCCGTACAGGACCCCATGACAACGGCGATCTGCGGCAAGCCGGCGGCGGACATGTTGGCCTGATTGTAGAAAATTCGACCAAAATGCTCCCGATCAGGAAAGACTTCGTCCTGGTTCGGAAGGTTGGCGCCGCCACTGTCGACCAGATAGACGCAGGGCAGCCGGTTCTGTGCAGCAATCTCCTGTGCCCTCAGGTGCTTTTTGACGGTGACGGGATAGTAGGTGCCGCCCTTCACCGTCGCGTCGTTGCACAGGATCATGACATCGCGACCGCTGACCCTGCCAATCCCGGCGATGATCCCGGCAGACGAGATATCGCCACCGTACATGTCCCAGGCGGCAAACTGGCCAACCTCCAGAAAGGGTGAATCCGCATCCAGAAGACGCCGCACGCGCTCACGTGGCAACAATTTACCGCGGGCCATGTGACGCTCCCGGGACGAATCGCTGCCTCCTTTTTCGACCTGGGCTGCGACGTCCCGCATTTGTTCGATCAAGGCGCCCATATGGTCATGATTGACCTTGTAGGCCTCGGAGGACGGCGAAATCTGCGACTCGATGACAGTCATAAATGTTGCTTTCGCTCAGGCCGTTTCGGCGAACATTTCCCGCCCGATCAGCATGCGACGGATTTCCGATGTTCCAGCGCCAATTTCGTAAAGTTTTGCGTCCCGCAGGAGTCGACCGGTGGCGTATTCGTTGATGTAGCCGTTTCCGCCCAACGCCTGGATCGATTCAAGCGCCACCTGCGTGGCCTTTTCGGCGGCATAAAGAATGCAGCCAGCGGCATCCTTGCGCGTCGTCTCGCCCCGATCGCAGGCGCCGGCGACGGCATAGACATAGGATCGGCAGGCATTCATCGTCGTATACATGTCGGCAAGCTTGCCCTGCATGAGCTGGAACTCGCCGATCGGCGTGTCGAACTGCTTGCGCTCATGCACATAGGGAACCACGATATCCAGCGCAGCCGCCATGATCCCCACCGGCCCGGCTGCCAGAACCACCCGTTCGAAGTCGAGGCCCGACATCAGAATGCGCACGCCCTGCCCTTCCTCTCCAAGGACATTTTCGTAGGGCACTTCGCAATCTTCGAAGACCAGCTCGCAGGTGTTGGAACCGCGCATGCCCAGTTTGTCGAGTTTCTGCGCCGTCGAAAATCCGCTCATGGATTTTTCGATCAGGAAGGCGGTGATCCCGCGTGATCCGGCATCCATGTCCGTTTTGGCATAAACGACCAGCGTATCCGCGTCAGGGCCGTTGGTGATCCACATCTTGTTGCCATTGAGAACAAAACGGTCGTTGCGCTTCTCGGCCTTCAACCGCATCGACACCACGTCCGAGCCGGAGCCGGGCTCCGACATGGCCAGGGCCCCGACATTTTCGCCCGAGCACAATTTCGGCAGGTAACGCTGCTTCTGCTCGTCATTGCCCCAGCGGTTGATCTGATTGACACACAGGTTGGAATGAGCCCCGTAGGACAGGCCGACGGATGCCGAAGCACGAGAGATTTCCTCCATGGCGACCGCGTGGGCCAGATAGCCCATGCCGGTGCCGCCAAAATCCGGGTTCGCGGTCATACCGAGCAAACCCAGTGCGCCCATTTCCTGCCAAAGGTGCGGCGGAAACTGGTTGGACTGGTCGATTTCCCCCGCCAGCGGAGCAATCTGCTCCTGGGCAAAACGGTGGACCACCTCGCGCAACTGCTCGATCTCGTCTCCAAGACCGAAATTCATGCCGCTGAGATACATGTTCAGCTCTCCTTCATGCCGACCGCGCCAGCGATCATGCCGATGTAGAATTCTTCGATTTCTTCCAGTGAAAGCCGACCGTCGCGCCGGAACCAGCCGGTAACCCCGGTCAGCATGGCTATGATCGCCATGGTCGCCACATGCAGATCGCCAATTTTGAAAACACTCGCTTTCGCGCCCTCGCTCAGAATTTGCCGCAAGTTGGTCTCGTAACGGCGCCGCAGAGCCTCGACCTCGACGAAGTTGTCCTCTTCGAGGTTGCGCAGTTCCATGTAGGAAATGAAGACCTCATCGCCGCATTGCACGTGATATCGGATGTGGAAACGCACGAAGGCAATCAGTGCCTCAGCCGGCGGCAGGTCTTGTTCTTCCTGCCCTTCCCAGGCCTGCAACAATCGCTCCATGTGATCCACCAGGAGATCTCGCAACAGGTGCTGCTTGGTGGGAAAGTGGTTGTAGATCGCGCCCGCTTGAAGATCGATCTCACGGGCGATCTGGCGCATGGATACGGCCGCATATCCATACCGGGCAAACAACGATACCGCTGCCGATCTGACCTTGTCCGCAGTTTCCGCTCCGACCGACCCTACCTTGCGCGCCATCTCTCAAATCGTCCTGACCCAGTGGGTCCGGCCACCCCCAATTTCATCAAATGCGCTCGCTCAATTAAATGAACGTTCGTTTAATTAATATCGCTGCAGCTGGATGTCAACCGACATTTGCCGTGTCAGGCAAGCCAGCGTTTGCGACGCTTGTAGTGCTTGACGTCGCGGAATGACTTGCGGCCTTCTCCGCCCACTCCAAGATAAAACTCCTTGACGTCTTCATTTTCCCGTAGCTCCGACGCCACGCCGTCGAGCACAATGCGGCCCGACTCCAGAATGTAGCCATAGGTGGCGTAGCGCAGCGCGATATTGGTGTTCTGTTCGGCCAGCAGGAATGACACGCCCTCCTGCTCGTTCAACCGTTTGACGATTTCGAAAATCTCTTCCTGCAATTGCGGCGCCAGCCCCATGGAGGGCTCGTCCAGCAGGATCATATTGGGCCGCGACATCAAAGCCCGACCGATCGCCGTCATCTGTTGTTCGCCACCTGAAGTGTAACCAGCCTGGCTCGTGCGGCGCTCACGCAGACGTGGAAAATAGTCGTAGACCATTTCCAGATCCTGTTTGATCGCGGCATTGCCGTCGCGTCTCGTATAGCTTCCCGACAGCAGATTGTCCTCGACGGTCAGGTGGCCGAAGCAACGTCGCCCTTCCATGACCTGGATGCAGCCGCGTCGGACAAGCTCGTTCGGTGACAGAGCCTGAACTTCATCGCCCTGGAAGACAATCGATCCCTTTGTCACCTCGCCACGCTCAGCGCCGAGCAGATTGGAAATCGCCTTGAGCGTTGTCGTCTTGCCCGCCCCGTTCGCACCAAGCAGCGCCACGATGCCGCCCAACGGAACTTCCAGGGAAACGCCCTTGAGAACGAGGATGACGTGGTCGTAGATGACCTCGATATTGTTCACCGAAAGTATGGTTTCAGGCGCATCAGCAACGGCGATGGAAGGCTGTGCATCAGTCATCGTTATCTCAACCCGTCGGTGTGTGGTCTTTTTTGTAGCCGCGGCAAGAACCTCCCCCGGACCAGTCCGGGAGAGGCAGTTCATTGAAGACTTAGTTGCAGGCTTCGTTCATGGGCCAGGGCTTGTTGGCCTCGGCGTATTCCATGGCTTTGGCCTGCTCGAGCGGAGCGATGGCATCCCGGTCAGCCGAAAGATGATCGGAGACGGGTGCGAACTTCGCGCCATCCCACTGCAGGATCCAGGCACCGGCATGGCCGGTGTGGTCGCTGCAGCTGGTCGAGAACGGTGCAATCATGCCCGTCATTCCCAACTCGGCGATCTTTGCGTCGTCGATGTTGAGATTTTCCAGGCCCCAGCGAAGCTGTTCGGCACTGACGTTCTTGGTGTCGAAATGCTCCTGAGCTGCCTTGATACCTTCCACGAGGATCATCGAGATCAGAACGCCGCGCTGGTAGAACACGGTGTTCATGTCATCGGGGCTTTCGATCAGCGACTTGCCCGCGTCGACGACATGTTTCTTGATGTCGGCCATCACAGGTGCATCGGCAACCGGAACACTCCAGGACAGAGACTTGTACCCCTTGCCCTTTTCACCGACGGTCTTGAGGTCGCCATCATGGCCCGACCACCAGATGCCGACGAACTGATCCATCGGATAGCGTGTCTTGACCGCTTCGGAAACGGCGCCGGCGTTCATGGCGCCCCAGCCCCACATCAGGACGTAGTCGGGACGCTCGCGACGAATCTGCAGCCACTGGGCTGACTGGTTCTGCATCTCCTTCAGACCGACCGGGATCGGCAGGAATTCAAAACCATGCTTCTCGGCCATTGCCTCGAACAGCGGGATTGGCTCCTTGCCGTAGGGGTGGTCCAGATGCAGCAGCGCAATCTTCTTACCCTTGAGGTTGTCCAGATTGCCGTCCGACACGTAGTTCAGCATCATCGATGCGCCATCCCAGTAGGATGCCGGCGGGTTGAATGCCCACTGGAACACCTTGCCGTTGGCCATTGGTGAGAAACCATAGCCCGGGGCCAGAATCGGGATTTTGTCGACGTTGGTTTTCGGCAGGACCTGAAGCGTGATGCCGGTCGACCAGGGCTGAGTCACGACCGACTTGGACTTGGTCTTTTCGTAACACTCGACGCCTTTTTCGGTGCTGTAACCGGTCTCGCACTCGTCGTAGTCGATCTTGACGCCATTGACGCCACCGTCACGCTCATTGAGCATGAGAATGTAGTCGCGCTGCCCGTCCATCAGCGGAATGCCGGTGGCGGCGAAGGGTCCCGTTCTATAGGACAGGTTAGGTGCATAAATGCCGTCATCGGCCGAGGCCGCTGATACGGCCAGCATAGATCCGATGCCCAGCGCAGCACCAACTATTGCTGTTGTCAGTTGTCTCTTCATTTTTACTCCTCCGTGTGTTCGTTTCTCCAAACTGGATCGGGCGAACTCACCCCGGTTCGAAAATGGCCGTCTGATTAATGCGGAAACGGCCAGATGATCAGTTTCTCTCTGATGATTTGCCAGAACCTCGCCAAACCGTGCGGCTCGACGATGAGTACCGTGATGATCAATGCTCCGACAATCATGATGTTAAGATGTTCAACCGTGGCAGAATTCCATTCGAGGCCGAGAGCCTCCGGAAAAATGTTGAGAACCACGGGCAAGGCTACAATCAGGATGGCACCCAGGAAGTTGCCGAGGATTGACCCTAAACCGCCGATGATAGCGATGAAAAGAACGCGGAACGACAACGGAATGTCGAACAGGTTCGGTTCGGCCGCACCGCGCCACAGAAAGACGAACAAAGCACCCGAAATGCCGACGATGTAGGACGACACGGCGAAGGCAACCAGTTTGGCTCGCAGCAGGTTGATGCCCACCAGTTCTGCCGCGATGTCCATGTCGCGCACGGACTTCCAGGTACGGCCGATATGGCCGCGGGTCACGTTGATGGCGAAAAAGGTAACAAGGCAGACGACGAACAGAACGAAGTAATACTGAACGACCGATGTTGCCGTTGGACCCGCCACGCGAATCCCGAACATATCGATGTTCGGCACCTGGATCGCACCGGAGGCATTGTAGTTGTAGAGCCACGCCCATTTCTCGAACAGCCACACCAGGAAAAACTGCGCCGCCAGGGTCGCAATGGCCAGATAGAACCCCTTGATCCTCAGGGATGGCAGTCCGAACGCCACGCCGACCGCGGCCGAAAAGAAGCCTGACAGGGCAATGGCCACAAGCAGGTTCATCTCCGGAAAAATGGTGATCAGCTTGTAGCAGGCATAGGCGCCAACGCCCATGAATGCCCCTGTCCCCAGAGAAAGCTGGCCAGCGTAACCGGTCAGGATATTGAGGCCAAGCGCCGCGAGTGAATAGATCAAGACCGGTATCAGCAGCGCCTGGAAGGCAAACTCGCTGGCGGTAAGCGGAAAAATGATCCAGGCAAACACCAGGATCACAGCCATCAGGAACGCGTCCTGGCGCACCGGAAACAGCGCGTGATCGCTTTTGTAGCTGGTTTTGTACTGGCCGGTTGTTCTGTAGAGCATTTTTGTCAGCCTGCCTGAGGGATCAAACGCGTTCGATGATTTTTTCGCCGAACAGGCCCTGGGGTCTGAACAACAGGACGATCAGGGCGAAAACGAAGGCGAACCACGTTTCCGTGTTGCCGCCCAACAGCGGCTGACCCCAGTAGATCTCGAAGAGCTTTTCAAGAATGCCGATCGCAAGGCCACCCAGGATGGCGCCGCTCACCGACTCCAGCCCCCCGAGCATCAAGACCGGAAGCGCCTTGTAGGCGATCACCTCGAGCGCGAAGGAAACGCCGGCGCGGGCGCCCCAGACGATGCCTGTGGCCAGGGCGATGACACCGGCGATAAACCAGACGATAACCCAGATGGTCGACAGCGATATGCCAACCGACAGTGCCGCCTGGTGATCATCCCCCAGGGCGCGGATTGCGCGCCCCATTTTCGAGCGGTTGAGGAACACCAGCAGCACGAACACCAGAAGAATTGCGCCGACCACGGCGGTTACGTCCTTCTGTTCGATCAACACGAAACCGCCAAACGGTTCGAATTCGAAACTGCCCGTCGGGATCATCAATTGCTCGGTGATCATCACCTTGTTTTCGCCACCGAAAATCAACTCACCGAAGCCGATGAGGAACAAGGTGATGCCGATCGTGGCCATGAACAGGATAATGTCCGGCTGATTGACCAGAGGCCGCAGAACCGCCCGCTCGATGGCGACCGCAAGCACAAACATGACAAGGAGGGTCGCCGGAACTGCAAGAAGCGCTGGCACGCCCCTCTCATGCAGTCCAACGAGCGTCAACGCGGCAAACACCACCATGATGCCTTGCGCAAAGTTGAAAATCCGCGACGATTTGAAGATCAACACGAAACCCAGCGCGATGAGTGCGTAAAGCACGCCGGAAACCAGTCCCTCCCAAAGCACCTGCAACAGAAAGTCCGGCGCAGCGACCATGTCCTGGAAGGGCGTGACGAAAATGCTTCTGAAGGTATCCATCTCTTCCCGTCCTTAATGCGGCACGCCGAGATAGGCGTCGATGACATTCTGATCGTTTCTGACTTCGTCCGGCCGGCCATCGGCAATCTTCTTGCCGTAGTCGAGAACCACCACCCGGTCCGACAGATCCATGACGACGCCCATATCGTGTTCGATGAGCGCAATCGTGGTTCCGAACTGCTGATTGACGTCCAACACGAAGCGGCTCATGTCCTCTTTTTCTTCGAGGTTCATGCCGGCCATCGGTTCGTCGAGAAGCAGAAGGGATGGCTCCATCGCCAGCGCGCGTCCGAGTTCAACCCGCTTCTGCAGGCCATAGGGCAAGTTGCCGACCGGCGTTCGGCGGATATGCGCAATTTCAAGGAAATCGATGATTTCCTCGACTTTCTCACGGTGCTCGATTTCTTCATCCAGCGCCGGCCCATGCCACAGCATCTGCCAAAAGAGGTTCTTCTTCATCATGACCGAGCGGCCGGCCATGATGTTGTCGAGCGTGGACATGCCCTTGAACAGCGCCACATTCTGGAATGTCCGGGCAATGCCCTGCCGAACCGCCTCATAGGGCTTCATGGCCTGCCGTTTTTGCCCGCGGAAGGAGATCGTACCCTCCTGCGGATGATAGAAGCCGTTGATGACATTGAGCATCGACGTCTTGCCGGCTCCGTTGGGACCAATGATCGCCCGGATTTCACCCTTCAGGATGTCGAAGGAAATGTCGGCAATCGCCTTCACGCCGCCGAAGGACAGCGAAATGTTGTCAACATGCAGCAGCATGCCACCCGGCTCGATGCCGTCGTCTGCCCGCATTCCGCCGATCATCTCCTGGCTCCTCATTCGGCAGCCTCCCGCGTCGCGGCCGCGGAGCCGTGTGTTTGCATATCCTCGATTTTGACAGTCGCTGAGATCTTGCCCTTGCGCCCATCTTCGTAGGTTACCTCGGTGTCGATGTGCTTTTCGGCCGAACCGTCATAGAGCGCCTCGATCAGCGGCTCGTATCGTTCGGCAATGAAGCCGCGCCTGACTTTCTGTGTGCGTGTCAGTTCGCCGTCATCGGCATCGAGTTCCTTGTGCAGCACAAGGAAGCGGGAAATTTGCGAGCCGGCCATCATGTCCTCGCTCGCGAGATCGCGGTTCACCTGATCGACGTGCTCACGCATCATCTCGTAGACCTGCGGCAGTCCGGCCAGTTCCTGATAGGAGGCGTAGGAAATGTTGTTGCGCTCAGCCCAGTTGCCAACGGCGGTAAGGTCGATATTGAGGATGACGCTGCAAAAATCTCGGTCGTCGCCGAACGCCACCGCTTCGCGAATGTTCGGGAAGAACTTCAGCTTGTTTTCGATGTATTTTGGCGCGAACAATGATCCGTTTCGCAGTTTGCCGACGTCCTTCGCCCGATCGATGATCTTCAGATCGCCACGGGCGTCAAAGATGCCGGCATCGCCGGTTTTGACGAAGCCGTCTTCCGTGACGGTTTCCTTGGTCTTCTCGTCGTCCGCGTAGTAGCCGACGAACATGCCCGGCGATTTGAACTGCACCTCGCCATCGTCGGCGATGCGGATCTCGACATCCGGGATCGCCTTGCCGACGGTATCAGCATGGATCTCACCATCTTTCTGGGCTGTGACATAGAGGAAAGCCTCCGTCTGCCCGTAAAGCTGCTTGAGGTTGATGCCCAGTGAGCGGAAAAAGGAAAACAGATCGGGCCCGATCGCTTCACCGGCTGTGTAGGCGGTGCGGATCTGAGTGAAACCGAGCGTGTTTTTCAGTGGGCCATAGACCAGGATGTTGCCCAGCCAATAGGCAAGGCGGCCACCGAACGGCACCGGCCGCCCCTCCAGGATGGCTTCGCCATGTTTCTTGGCAACGCCGAGGAAGTGATGAAACATGCGTTTTTTCAGGCCGCTGGCATCCTCCATCCGGATCATGACGCTGGTGAGCAGCCCTTCAAAGACACGCGGCGGTGCAAAATAGAAGGTCGGACCGATCTCGCGCAAATCATGATGCACCGTGGCCTGGCTTTCCGGGCATGCCATGGACAGACCCGAAACGTAGCCCTGAGCATAGTTGAGGTAGTGATCGCCAACCCAGGCAAGCGGCAGGTAGGCAAGCACGCTGTCGTTTTCGGTGATGTGATCGAATTGCACCGTATCTTCAGCGGCCTTGACCGACGCCTTGGCCTTCAGCACCACCCCTTTCGAGCGTCCGGTGGTTCCGGACGTATAGAGAAATGCGGAAACCTCCTCGCCATCGGAGGCGTTGATGGCCTGCTCCCAGGCCTGGGCCCGCTCCTTGTCAGCACCGAGTGCCGCACGCCCATGTTCCTGGACATCTGCAAAGCTCTTCAGATGCGCGTGGTCGTAGTCCCTCAGACCACGTTGCTCATCGTAAATGATGTCGTGCAGATCGGGGATGTCGTCTGAAAACGACAGCAGCTTGTCGACCTGTTCCTGGTCCTGCACCACCGCCAACTTTGCGCCCGCATGATTGAGAACGTAGGCCATTTCCTCGGCGACGGCATCGGCATAGACCGGCACCGGAATGGCACCGAGCGCTTGAGCCGAACAAAAGGTCCAGTAGAGACGCGGCCGGTTGGAGCCAACGATCGCCACCTTGTCTCCTGCCTTGACCCCAAGCTCCTGCAGGCCAATGGAAAACGCCCTGACTTCCTCAAGCTGCTCCTGCCAGGTCCAGCTTTGCCAGATGCCCATGTCCTTGTGGCGCATGGCCGTGCGACTGGCAAAGCGTTTGGCATTGAGCAAAAGATATTGCGGAAAAGTCACCGGCTTGCGGCCGGCATCGCTGCCCGTCGATGGCATTCCCCAGCTTCCTCCCAGCGCCGGTGGGCCCTCACCCCTCCGGCAAATGCAGGCTTTACCTTGTTGCGGTTTTGACCTGCAATTAATTGAACGCTCGTTCCTTTAATCAAACTTGCGAAAAACGCGCAAGCTACTTTGGTATGATACGCGCGCTTTTGTAGCAGTCTACGCCAAACATTTCCCGGACGCATCAGACGAAGGCAAATCGCTTCAATCTGCAATTTTCGGCGGATCTGTCGAAGTTAAATCGGTTCATTTCGACCAACCGTATGGTGTTGTCCTCATTCCGGTTCTATGGACGTCGACAGCATTTTTTTTCGAGTGAGAGGGCACCTGCCAATGCAACACGTCAAGATCAAGGATATGCGGGTTCACCGAATCAAGGTTCCAGTCAAAGCCGTACACTCGCACGGTAGCGGCGACGTCGATTCGATCAATTCAGTCGTGCTTGAGCTGCAATCCGAAGACGGCAAGACCGGTTGGGGAGAAGCCTCGCCCTGGCCGGTTTTCACCGGTACGAGCGAAGCAGCGGAAGCGGCGCTCGACGTTCACTTGCGACCTTTGATCGTCGGCGCGGACGCCTTGCGCCGCGAACGGATTATGAGCCAGGCCGATCGAACGATCGTCGGCGGCAACGAGGCCAAAGCGGCGCTGGAAATGGCGTTGCTTGACCTGGCCGGCAAATCGCTCGGACTGTCGGCCTCGCAATTTCTCGGCGGACGGCAGCGCGACAGCATCCCGGTCAGTTTTACGGTCGCCAACCCGGATTTCGAGGAAGACCTGGAGATCATCGAGCATCTTGTCGGCCTGGGCGTGCGCATCTTCAAACTCAAGACGGGTTTCGCCGACCACCGTTTCGATCTGATGCGACTGGAGAAGATCCGTGAGATCCACGGCGATTCACTCCGTCTGCGGATCGACTACAATCAGGGTTTGAAGCCGACCGAGGCCATCCGCCGACTGCGCGACATGGAGGCGTTCGATCTGTGCTTCATCGAGCAGCCCGCTCCGATGCGCAACCTGGAAGCCCTGGCCGCCATATCGCGAGCCATCGACACGCCTGTCATGGCAGATGAATCCGTATTCGATCCCCGCGAAGCGCTGACCGCGCTGCGCATGGACCTCTGCGACATCTTCTCGCTCAAGATCATGAAAAGCGGCGGCATCCGACGTGCTCAGGAAATCGCTGCGATAGCCGGCGCCGCCGGCATTGGTGTCTATGGTGGCTGCATGTTCGAGACAGGTCTTGCCCATCTTGCCGGCGCACATCTGGTCGCCACCGTTCCGGAAATCGACCTCGGCTGCGAATTCTACATGCCTTCCTACTATGCCAAGGATGACATCCTCGCCGAGCCCTTCCCGATCCGCAATGGCGCCGTGCATCTTCCGGACACACCGGGATTGGGTATCGACGTCGATCGCGAGAAACTGGCGCGGTACAGCGCCGCATAAGGGCTTTTTGCCTGTAACCGGCTACCGTTGGGGAATGCCAACGACGCGAACCCTTTTCACTTCGATGATCCTGCCATGGATCTTCGACAGGAGGAAAGGGAATGGTCGACCGTCAAGCCCAATCAGAGAGGCGATCCCCGGGTTTCACGCGGCGCTGGTTCATGCGGCACGCCCCGGAACTGCAGTTCTGGGGTTATGAAGGCGGGAACATTCTGGCGGCGATAGCCGGCGCTGGTGGCTTTGCCGCGTTTTATTCGAGCGTCAGGCTCACCCTGTCGGAACCAAATGCGACCTTTGTCTCCCGGGCGGCCCGGCTGGTGGCAGAGTTTCCCGATGCGACAGCCACCATCGGCCTCGGACTGATCGTTCTTTGGTCTCTTGGTGTGGGCACATTGGCGCGGCGAACAGGAACGCCTGAGGCATCGCGCTGGATCGATGGCATAGCCGTCGTGGCCGGGCTCTGCCTGCTCGCCGCCACCCTCTTCTTCGGCGCCAATTTGATCACGCTTTCGGCTGTTTTCTTCGTGTCGGGCTCGGCCTTGCTGCGTCAGTGTCGTGACTATCCGGTCTTTCTCAAACTCGGTGGATTGCTGCTGGCCGCGGGCGGATTGTGTCTCGCAGGCTCCGGATTCAGGACCCTGCACGCGGACGGCACCACTCTTGTCGCCGGCCTGACCGCCCTCACCGGACTCTATGTCGCTGGAGCAGGACTGATGACCTATGAAGGCGGAGTCTTCGAATGTGCCGGTGCGCGGGCTCGCAAAACGAAATCAATCCGCAGCACTTTCTTCGGTCCTTTCGGTCCCGTTGACCGGTTCCTGGAAACCTTCGTCGACAGACCGGTGAACACGTTGGTCGTGTCGATCGTCCTGCCGGCAATTTTCTGGCTTCCGACCGAAACAAAAACCTGGGCGCCGTTTCTGACCTCGATGTGGGCGCGGCTGCCATGGCGGATCATGACGGCCGTCGCCGCCCTGTCGACCGGATCAGCGCAAGGCCTCACATTCGCGGCGGCGAACCTGTGCTGGTCGCTGGGTGATGTCTCCATCGGATCGCTTGACTGGGAGCGCGACAAGCCGTCTCACGACCCGGCCGAAGTCCAGTCGGTCAGGGCGCAGCCTTGACCAGCTGCCGCTGCACGCCGAGGCCTTCGATGCCCAGTTCCATCCTGTCGCCCGGCTTCAGATAGACCGGCTCCGGCTTCTGGCCCATTCCAACCCCGGGCGGCGTGCCGGTCGAGATGATGTCACCCGGCTGAAGGCTCATGAACTTGGAGAGGTAGGAGACCAGAAAGGCAACACCATAGACCATGGTCGCCGTCGTGCCGTCCTGATAGCGCTCGCCGTTGACTTCCAGATACATCGGCAACGCCTGTGGGTCCGAAACTTCGTCGCGTGTCACCAGATAAGGGCCCACCGGACCGAACGTATCGGCGCACTTTCCCTTGGCCCACTGGCCGGACCGCTTGAGCTGGAAGTCGCGTTCCGACACGTCGTTCATGATGCAGTAGCCGGCGACATGGTCCAGCGCTTCGTCCTCGGAGACATACTTCGCCTCCTTGCCGATCACGAAAGCCAGTTCGACTTCCCAGTCCGTTGCCGCCGATCCGCGTGGGATTTCTACATCGTCATTGGGCCCGCAGATCGCGGACGTTGCCTTGAAAAACAGCACCGGCTCCGGCGGTACATCCATCCCGGCTTCCGCAGCATGGTCGGAATAGTTCAGACCGATACAGACGACCTTGCCGACGTCTCCGACGCAAGGACCGATCCGGACCGAATCGTCCACCTTCGGAAGGTTTGCCGGATCCAAAGCCCGCAATCTGTCCAGTTCAGTATCGCTCAGCACGGCGCCTGCGATGTCATCGACATAGCCCGACAGATCCCGGATCACACCATCTTCCGCCATCAGGCCCGGCTTTTCCTGGCCGGCCTCGCCAAATCGCAACAATTTCATGAGAATTCCTCGTCTTCAGTCGGGCTTCAAATCCGCCGCTATGGATAGTGTCAATGGCTCGGCTTGTACAGCTGTATTCAGCCGCCGTGCACCGCCCTTACCGCACTGAAATTGCGGGTGTCCGTCATTCTGCCAGAAATGTCCGGTAGTCCTCGGCAACCGCTTTGCAGGCGGCGTCGAACAACTCCTGTCCCTGGTCGGGACGGGCGAGCCCGGAATGGGACCCGACCCGGCCATCGGGAAAGCGAGCGCGATGCTCTTCCGGCGGGCCGTGGCGATCGCCTGCATGAGCCTTGATATAATCGGCTGAGAGTTTTTCCGGCGGAGCCAGATCGTCATGTTCGACAACCCGATGAAGCGCCTGAGTCATCGCAATTTCTGAGGGTGTCGCATGCATCCCCTCCCAATCGCCGTACCAGCTACGGCGCAGAACATTGACCGGCTCGAAATCCCACCAGCTGCGCAATCGGCACCGGGCCGCCCTGCCCTCCAAAGCTCTTGTCAGCGGTTCGATATTGGCGCCATGGCCATTCAGCACATAAATGTGACCGAAGCCGTGGTGGATCAGGCCATCCACCACCTCCCTTGCCAACAGGAAGAACGTCTCGGCGGACACCGAAATCGTGCCCGGGAAAGACATGTTGAACGGCGACGGTGTGTATGCGAGCGGCGGGACAACCACGCTATCGGCAAGTTCGGCCGCGCGTTTGGCGATCGCATCGGCGCAAAGCGCGTCCGTTCCGATCAGCCCGATTGGCCCGTGTTGTTCGATAGAGCCGGTTGGCAGAATTACGCCGTCGGAGCGTTCCAGATAGCTCTCGATTTCGAGCCATGTGCTGAGTTCCAGACGCATGATCAGTTGGCCAGTGTTGCTTCGAGCCAGGCAGAGAGCGCCAGCCGGTAGGTCGAAAGTTCAGCGGCGACCACCGGCTCATCGCGCAGCGCCGCGACGTACCGTGCAACCGGCTCCGGAATGAGAATCTGAAGATCCATCGGCTCATTAAGCTGACTGAGCATTTCAAGCGTAACGGCATAGCCGCAATCAGCCAGGCTGAGTCGGTTGCCGGTCATCAGCGGAGCGGGGTCACTGATGCGCACCAGCTGCTCGAGCCGTTCAACGATAACCGGTACCTGAGAACGGACGAAATCTCCGTCCCGTCTTTGCGGTGCAACATGTGGAAAGAGAGCGCGGATACTCGGCTCCAACCGGGTGTCGTGAAAGCGCGAAAGCCCCCTGGCCCGGGCCCGTGCCTCGATCTCAACCGGCCACATGGGCGGGTCCGGATAACGTTCGTTCAGATACTCGTTGATGGCCTCGGAATCAGCCAGTTGAAAAGCGTCATCCTCAATAGCAGGCATGGTGCCATAGGGAACCAGCGCCTTGTAAGCATCGCTGCCGTAGCCGCCCGGCGGTGGAACATCTTCAAAGGCAACACCTTTCGCCCTCAGGACGATCCGGACCTTGGCGCTGTAGACACTCGGAGGAATGGAATACAGTTTGATTGTCATGACGTACCGCCTTGTTCTTCAACCGCCTGGTGATACTTCCGGCGGATCTCATCAATATCGACCGACGGTTCCGGTGCCTTGATGTCCATAGCCTCAAGTGTCTCCAGAATAATCTGAGATGTGGCCAGGTTGCGAAACCATTTGTGGTTCGAAGGAATGACATACCATGGTGCGTTCTTGGTTGAGCATTTGGCGAGCATCGCCTCGTAGGCCTCGCAATAGGAGTCCCAATATTCGCGCTCGGTATAGTCCGAAGTGCTGATCTTCCAATGGCGGTTTGGATCGTCCAATCGCCGACGGAAGCGCTCCAGTTGCTCCTCCTTCGAGATGTAAAGAAAGAACTTGATCACGGTGACGCCATTTGCCGCGAGCAGGCTTTCAAATTGGTTGATCGCCTCATAGCGTCTTGACCAGATGTCCTTCGGCGCAAGATCGTGCACACGAACGACCAACACGTCTTCATAATGCGAGCGATTGAAGACCGCTACACGCCCCTTCCCCGGAACTTGGCGATGGACGCGCCACAGGAAATCGTGTGCCTGTTCCTCAGCCGTCGGCTGCTTGAAACCGTGAACCGAACAGCCCTGGGGATTCATCGCTCGGATGACATGCCAACAAACGCCATCCTTGCCAGCGGCATCTATGCCCTGCAAGACGATCAGCAGGGCCTGCCGGCCCTCGGCATAAAGCAGTTCCTGCTGAGCAGTGATCTGATCGAGCGTTGAATCGATTTCCGGCAAAGCCTTTTCATGGCTCTCGTGTCGGCCGTGGTAGCTCGGATCGATGTCCTTCAGCCGAACGCGACTGCCCGGCTTGACCATCAGTTCCTTGCGATAGCTCATGCCATCGTTCCTCCACCGTGCCCGTGCCGCGCGCCGCCATGCAGCGGCGCATTGACGATTTCAGCACTTCGGGCACGGTGGTGCAGACGGTTTTCGATTGCCCGTTCAGTGGCAATGCGCACGATACCCAAAATGCCCAGCCAGACGAGAAGATAGACCCAGATCCAACCAATCGCGGTCCAGGAAATCTTCGGAACCAGCCAGCCGAAGCCGCACATCAGGACAGCCAGCGCTTGAGTGGCCAGGATCGCCAAAAGCAATGGAGCTGCCGGGTATGGCGGCTTGAAGAACCAGTCCTGGGTTCGTGTGACGAGGAGCAGAAGGTGACCACCAGCGACCAGTTGCAGGAACATCACCGTCTGCAGGTGCGACCGGTCGTGCAATTCGAAGAAGCTCCTCGCCGCTTCGTTATCCATGACCGCCATACCAAACAGCAACAGTCCGAATGACTGTACGATCGATGCGAGGCCCAGAACCGCCGAGACGGCCAGCAAGCGCGGCATCCGCCAGCGGATCGGCCGCGGCGAAACCGCCGTATTGTCATAAGCGATGGTCATGATCGGCAGATCGTCGAGCAACGACATGATGACGATCATGATCGCGGTCAGCGGCTGGAACTTGAGGAAAATCGTCGACAGCACCACCAGGAACATGATGTCCATGGTAAGGGCCACGCGGTAGATCGTATAGCTGGTAATGCGGCCGAAGATGCGCCGCGCCTCATCAATCGCATTGTCAATGACCGACAGACCTGGTGCTGTCAGAATCAGCGCCGCGGCACCTCGAGCCGCATCAGTCGCGCCAGAGACAGCCGTTCCGCAGTCGGCTTGCTTCAGCGCTGGCGCGTCATTGACACCGTCGCCGGTCATCGCCACCAAGTGCCCACGGTTCTGCAGCGCCTTGACGATGGCATATTTATGCTCCGGGAACACCCGCGCAAACCCGTCCGCCTTGACGATCGAATCCGCGATGGCCTCCGGTACATGATCAGGATCCATGTCCTTGGGAAAGGCCTCGGCTGCCGGAATGATCTGGTCGCCCAATCCGAGTTGGCGGGCCGTTTCTCGAGCAATAGCGGTATCGTCGCCGGTGACCATCTTGACCGCCACGCCCTTGGCTCGCACGCGTTCGATGGTCTGCTTGGAATCGTCGCGTGGTGGGTCGAACATCGGCAGGATGCCCAGCAACGTCCAGGTCTTGCCCGCGTCCTCTGATCGCGCCACGCCGAGCGCCCGATATCCGCGCGATCCCAAATCCGCAACCGAAGCATCGACCTTGTCGGCAACTCCTTTGTCCGCTTTGGCCAGGGCGACAATGGCTTGCGGCGCGCCTTTGGCAACCGTCACAGTCTTGCCGGATGCATCTGTGGCAGTCGCCTGGGTTCGCTTCGACACCGGATCAAAGGGCACGAATTCGCTGACGGAGTAAGCCTTGAGCGAAGCAGGATCCTTGAGCGCGGCCATGACCGCGGCATCAATGACGTCCCCACTGTTCTCCTCGGACGCCAGAGCGGCCGCCAGGACCACATCCTTCGGATCGGTCGAACCGAAGAGGATCGGATCACCCAAAGTCAGCTCGTTTTTGGTCAGCGTGCCGGTTTTGTCGGAGCACAGAATATCGACCCCGGCCATTTCCTCGATCGACGCCAACCGCGAAACAATGGCCTTCTCCTTCGAAAGCGCCAGGGCTCCGAGCGCCATGGTAATCGAAAACACCGCCGGCATCGCCACCGGGATCGACGCGACCAGCAGGATCAGCACGAATTGCAGGATGTCGAGCGCGTCGTCCAGGCCCCAGTTTTCGGTAATGACAATATCCCGATAGACCTGCACGGCCACCATGATCAGCGCCAGAACAACGGCCATCGCAATCAGGAAATTCCCGATCTGGAACATCGCCCGCTGGGCATGGCTGACGGCGCCGGCACCCGCGACAAGCTTGGCAGTGCGTCCGAAAAACGTGTTGGCGCCGGTGGCGATCACCACACCATCCATTTCGCCTTGTTTGACAACGCTGCCCGAATAGGCTTCGTCACCGACCTTCTTGGTCACGGGCAATGATTCACCGGTGAGTGCCGCCTGATCGATGGACGCATAGTCACCTGATACCAGCCGCATGTCCGCCGGAACGATGCCACCCAGCCGGATCTTGACGATGTCCCCGGGCACGAGTTCGGCCGCATCCACGGATTTCGCCGAGCCGCCGCGCAAAACGGTTGCCTGCGACGCCAGGCTCTTCTTCAAGGCCGCCAGCGCGTTCGACGCCTTCATGTCCTGCCACAATTCCAGGCCGGCATTGAAAACAAGCAGGCCGAAGATGATGGCAAAGTCGTCCCAACGGCCGAGAAAGGCTGAGACAATGGCGGCTGCCTCGATCATGAAGGCAATCGGGCCGATGAAATATTTGAGGATCTTCTCGGCTATCCCGACATGTTTCTCGGGCAGCGCATTTGGACCATATTGGCTTTGGCGCCGTTTCGCCTCGGCTTCGTCCAGGCCCTGCTCCGGGTCAACGCCCAGTTGACCCAGAACCTGATCAACGGGCATCTTTTCCACATCGCCCTTTGAGTTCGATCTGTCGATCGAGGCCTCAGCCGGTTTGCCGGTTGTCATGCTCAATGCACACGCTCTTCAATACACGCGTAGGGTGAGCGACCCGAGAGACGCTCACGAACACATTCTTCGATATGAAAGTCCGTGACAAGCCGGCCTGAACAGCCGCAGTGGCTTTGGCCTACCAGTCAGAAAGTGCGCCGTTGACCAAACTTGGACCGCCCTCGCTGGCGGTAATCATAGCTGTCCAAACTGCTTTCGGACGCAGAGGATGTCTGGCGCGCCCTTGCATTCGATTTGGTGCGCTCGCGGTTCTTGTGAATATCGCTTAGATTGCGATTGGCGGAATAGCGCAACAGCGCGCCGGCACAAGCGGTCGCAATCCCGAACAGGATCGTCCCCAAACCAGCCGTGGTTCCGCCACCGGCGGGAACCGCCAGCAGCATGGCTCTGATACCGAACAGAACGCACATTCCACCCAAGAACATAACGGCGAAGCTGCCGTAGATGGTGTGTCTGAAAAAGCGCTCGGTGATTGTCGCCTCCATCCGCACTAGTCAGGGTAACGATTTACAACAGAGCTCACGACGTGAAAATCGGTTAACGAACAATGTTTGATTCACCATTAACGGGTGCTTATCCCTGCCGGCACGCCGGAAGCCACATCGCTCAGAACTGGAGGAATTCCGGCCGAAACGCCTCGGCTGTGCTGTGGACCCGACACATGCCGCTGCCGCGAAAGTGGGCAGGCACCAGAATGTCCTCGCTATCGGCCAGGTCCTCGAGGATGCCCAGACGGGTTCGTACCGCCTGCGCTTCATCGCTGCAGAATGCCGAGCACACATCCGGCAGAACCATCTGAAGCGGTGAATGGATCGCATCGCCGCAAAGCACGCCGCGCCTGCCGGCGCTCGCCGCATCCACCGACATGTGGCCGGGTGTGTGGCCCGGGCTATGTTGAAGCGTCAGACCACGGGTCACCTCGAAGCCGTCGTCGACCAGCTCCAGCAACCCGGCTTCATGAACCGGCAGTACACTGTCCCTGTAGACATCAAGGTTGGGCGAATCATCATCGCCCGCAGCCGCCGCAAGCCCATTCCAATGCTCGAACTCCACCCGGCTCGCCAGAGTGCGGGCGTTGCGGAAGGTCGGTACCCAGCGTCCATCGACCATTTGCGTATTCCAGCCAACGTGGTCGGCGTGAAAATGCGTGCAGCAGACGAAGTCCACGTCCTGGGGCTCGACACCACAGGTGCGCAACCGATTGAGCCATTCGCCTCCGCTTCGCTGATGCCAGTCGGTGCGCAGCGGCCGATGTTTGTGATCACCAACACAGGCGTCGACCAGCACCGTTGTCCCGGCGTGCTTCAGCAGCCACGAACGGACAATCAGGCGAACCGTGCTTTCAACAAAATACGCCGGCTCAAGCCAATCTCGATGGGGCTCAAGCCGATTGAGGTCCAGATCCGGAAAAAGGATCGAAACCGGAAGCTCGAACGGATCGATCTCGACAATCGGAGTGATTTCGATGTTGCCCAGGAGAAACGTACTCATGCTCTTACCTTCCACAGCGGAGACCGTTTCGCCCGCAAACGAGTGCCGATGAACCCGGTCAAGTGGTCTGCAACACACGCTTGGGCATAGTCTCGGGCATGCGAAGCGCGGCAAGCAGAGAAACGGCGGCCGCGACCATGATGAGATAGGCCGGCGCGAGGTCGTTTCCGGAGACATCGACAACGTAAGTCGCCGCGAGCGGCGCCATGCCACCAACAACACCGGCGCCAATCCCGCTGCCGATCGACAACACGCTGCAGCGCAAATGCGGTGGCAAGGCCTCAGCCATCATCAGCGTATAGACCGGATACCCCATCGCAAGCATGGCGCCAAACATGTATTGGCCAACCAGAATCAGTCCCAGGTTAGGTTGGTGCATGAGCCACCAGAACGGCCATGAAAACGCCAGAAGTCCGAATGCCGCCATCATGGCCATCGGCCGCCTTCCGATCCGGTCTGCGGCAAGCCCGGCAAGCGGGTAAAGGAACATCAAAAACAGCTGGCTGAGCGTACTGACATTAAGCGTCTGCGCCTCCGTCAGATGCAGTTCCAATTCCAGGTCGGACGCGGAGAAAACGAACACGATGTAGTAGGCGACCGTTGCCACCAGAAACAGCGATATGTACTGGACGATCGGCCGCCAGGCGACGCGCAGCACTTCCATCACCGGCAGGCTCTTTTCCGGGGATGGCTCGTCCATCGCAGGCGATTCGTCCAGGCCGCGGCGCAACAGGTAGCCAGCCACCGAAGGTATGATGCTGAGCAGGAACGGCACGCGCCAGCCCCACTCCTGCATCTGCGCCTCCGTCAGCAGGCCCGCCGAAAGCGCCCCTACCCCGGCGGCGGCAGCCATGCCCACATAGGTGCCGAACAACGACCAACTGGAGATAAAGGCCCGTCGGTCGCGCGGCGCGCTTTCTATAAGAAACACTGTCGAGATCGCGTATTCACCCGCGACACCGAAGCCCTGCGCCAGTCGCAGAATCACCAGCAGGATGGGCGCTGCGATGCCGATATCGGCGTAGCCAGGCAGCAGGCCAATCATGAAGGTGCTGGCGCCCATCACCGCCAACGCGATGATCATGACCGGCGTGCGTCCAAGCGTGTCGGCCAATCGCCCCAGCACCAAACCGCCGATCGGCCTGGCGAAATACCCGATGGCCAAAATCCCGAAAGCCGAAAGCAGCGACGCCAGGGGGTCGTCGGACGGAAAGAAGTGCGCACCGATGGAGGCAGCAAAGAACCCGTAGATCCCAAAATCATACCATTCCAGAAAGTTTCCCGTTCCCGCTGCCCAGATTTTGAGCTTAAGGCTTTTCCTGGATTTGGCTTTCTGCATGCTGTTCCCGAGCGGTTGGTCCTGCACGAGGTGAGCAGGCATTCGAAAGCGAGACTAAACCACCCGGACAAATTTGGCGACCGGTCCTTGCGCGGGCTCGGCTGGCTCTGATTTCCAGTGCAAAAAATTTATGAATTATGGCTCCGGGATACGTTTTTTACTAAGATCCGCAGAGAAATAGGTGTTCGTTTTCAATGAGTACAAACCGCAAAACGGAATATCTCTCTCGGATGCGCACAAGACACTTTCTGCCCTCCTTCATTGCACTTACACTCATGTCAACGCCCGTCTTTGCGGCCGATGAACTGCCAACATTCATTATCTCCGAACCAGTCCAGTATGTTCCACAGCACGACAAGTGCGCCTATTTCACACCCGGCATTTGCACCAGGATGAAAGGTGAAATCAGGGCTCGATTGGTTTTGCCCGGCGAATTCGATGAGCTGACTATCGACCCGGTGACAAACGCGATCGGACTGTCTTCGACAGGCGGCCAAAGTTATGAGTCTCGTGTCCGGGGACGGTTCGAGTTCGAAGCGATTCGTGACCTCGAACCCGGCGAGTTGAAGAGCAAATTGCGGTTGCAGGCCGAAAGCAAGTCACCGCGATCCGGTGACGCCTCAGCCGTTGTCGATCAGGCCTATATCGAACTGCGACCCTTGTTCGTGGGGTACTCCGATTCAGCTTGGGTCATGACCACCAACGACGGCGATACCGGTTTTGGCGGCTTTGGAATATTCGATGGTGCCTATGGCGACCAGCAACGCAACCTGATCCAGTTTCAAGTAAACGATCTGACTGACAAGAGGACCTTTTTTGCGATTTCCCTGGAAGACGACGGGGACATGACAAGCTGGACGCCCGATCTCGTTGCTCGCGCAGGCATCGAATTGAACAAGAGCACCTCTCTTTTCGCGGTGGTCGGTTATGACCAGGACAACGGAGTCACTTCGGCCGTCTGGAACGCGCTTGGTGGCGCACCGCTCGGCTTGGGTTCAGCCGAATTGGGTTTCGAACTCGGTCTTCGCACCGATATTGCGGACGCGCACAGATTACATTTGCAAGGGTTCTACGCGACTGGGAATACTGCCTACAAAGCCGAACTCGCCTATCTCGGTGTCAACTGGACACCACGATGGTCGGCTCTCACGAGCTTCAAAACCGAACACACTGCAAAATTCGTTTCCTACATCAATGCGCAGTATTTCACCGACATCTACACGCCGACCAACACCAACTCCGGCATGAACGCGTGGACCGTCTCGGGTGGAATCGAGTTGAAGCCCATCAAGGAAATGTCGTTCACATTTGAGGGCAAATATACCCACGTGAACACGAACGGGTACTTCAACGCGCTCGGAAATCCGCGGGAGGATGTGTGGGAAGCCGTGATGCAGATGCAGCACAAGTTCTAGTGCGTGATACCAGGCATCACTACGGATCCGCCGCAAACGTCGGCCAGGACCACGATACCCATTAGAATTCTGCCGCTACACCGCAATCTTCGGACGTGTCGCTCGCAACCGGAGACAACGGTCCTTGCAGATCGACGCCGTCCCGTGCCATTTGGCCAACGTGGACTATTGCGACAATCAAATTTCATCAAAAGGCAGTCGTATGAATCAACCTGGCCAGGCGGAGCAGCTCACTTGGGACGTCGACGGACTGACGATCGCTGGACTGGCTTGGGGGCCGGCGAACGGGCGTCCTGTGCTGGCCTTGCATGGCTGGCTCGACAACGCCGCGAGTTTCGAGGTTCTTGCGCCGATGCTCACCGATTGCCGGGTGGTTGCCGTCGACCTGACGGGACAGGGACTGAGCGACTGCCGTTCGCAGGACTCGTCCTACCTTATCTGGAGCGACGTACCGCAACTGTCCAAAGTCATCGAGGCTCTCGGCTGGACGGAATGCACGCTGCTCGGCCACTCACGCGGCGCCGCGATTGCAACGCTGACAGCAGCGGCCGTCCCGGAACACATCCGCTTTCTGATCACGCTTGACGGACTGATGCCCCAGCCGGTTGAGGACGCTGATTTCGTCAGGCAATTGCAGAAGGGTCTGCAATACAAACCACCCCGGAGATCCCCTCGGTATTATTCCTCCGCTGAAGAATACGTTCAACGCCGTCAGACGTTTGGCGTCTCGCAACAAATAGCGGAGCGGCTGTCGAAGCGTGCGCTAGAGAAAACCGACAAGGGTTTTTGTCTTCGCATTGACCAGCGCCTTTATGCCCCTTCTGCTGTAAAACTGAACCGCAGCCAGATCGAATCCGTCTTCAAGGCTCTGTCCATGCCGGTCCTCACCATCTGGGCGAACTCAGGATTTGCAGAGCAGGGTTGGGCGTCCGACATCACCGCTCTGGCCGAGGAAACCGTTGGTGACATGACATCCGTGCAGGTGGATGGTCATCATCACATGCATCTGGAGCCCGGTCCGGCTGCCGAAATTGCAGAGCATATTCTGGCCTTTATCTGGAATCCCTGAGCCATCGACGACATGAATCAACGGTCGATTGCAACGTAAAGCCGCCCGATCAGCTGTCGTGTGTTCATCAACTCCGTTGAGCCGCAGGTCGCACTCCGAAACAGACATTGATGGCGGACAAGAGCAGCTTTCGGTGTTAACCTCCAACGCACTTCGCCCTGTTGGGCTTTGTCGCCATCGAAAGGTTTGAGTTGGGCAAATCACCGGCCGCCGGTTCGAACAAGAATCGATCCAACCTGTTGTGGTCGGGGATCGGTGAATCCGTATCCGATATCCTAGCAAGCCCGGGCATGGTGCTGCCCTTTCTCTATCTTGCGCTCGGAGCGCCGCAGGTCATCGCCAGCTTGCTTTTGCCTTGCGTGAAGGCGGCACGCCTGATCGTTGAGGCGCTTATCTCGCCCTATATCAAAGTTGGAACGCGCGCCAAATACGCGATGATGCTGCCCAATCTGGTTGTCGCAGGCGTTCTGGCCCTTGTCGCCTTGTCGGCGGAAAGCCTGCCGGTCTGGCTTGCGGCCACGCTGTTCGTTGTCGTGTCGATCATTCTCGGCCTCTGCTTCGGCGTTTGGGCGCTGGGTAGCAATCAGGTCTATGGATCCGAACTGGCCGAAAAAGACCGTGGCGAGATCGTATTCACCCAACTCGCCGGAAGCTGCATCCTGGCGATCGTGGCGGTCTGGCTGACCCGCGATCTGATGGCAGGCGATACACCGTATCAGCGCCATCGTGTGCTGCTCTGGATGGGCGTGGCGTCACTGCTGGTCTCCTGCCTGTTTCTCTATCGCGTCGTCGTGACGAAGACGCCCGATGCCGATGAAAGTGACGGTACTTCGAAGGAGGAAACACAGGGCTTCGTTGCCGAAGTGGTCCGCGGATGGGCGCTGGCGATACAGTACAGCTGGTACCGCAAGTTCCTGGTCGCGCGCATATTCATCCTGACGGTCGAACTGGCAACGCCGTTTTACACGATCCACGCGGCCACCTATCACCTGTCGACGCCGCACATCCTCAGCATCTTTGTGACTGCCACCAGCGCAGGAACCGCTGTCGGCGCCCTGCTCTGGCGCAAGATCGTACAGCACTCGATCCGCTACACGATCGCCGGCGCTTCGATCATCGCGTCCTTCTCGGCGCTGATGGCGCTGGCCTTCGACCTCTACGGGCTTGCCGACAACCCGTGGGTCTATGCCGCAACGATCTTCTTCCTGTCGTTCGGGATCGGCGGCGCACAAAACGGCCGCTACCTCTATCTTCTCGCCATGTCGAAGGAAAGCGACCGTCCCTACATGGTCGCCCTCGCCGATGTCGTTGCCGGCATTGGCGGAATCATTTTCGCCGCTGCTCTGGGACTGCTCGCCCAACTACACAGCGCGCTGCTGCCGCTGGTGATCCTCGCCGCCCTCAATGCGATATCGGCGTTTTTGGCACTGGGGCTGCATGATTCAACGGAACCAGAGGCGGCTCGAAGCAAGAAACGGCACCGAATCAAGAGGCTGCTTTAGACACCTCTCCAGCGCACAATGTGCTATTGAAATGACCTGGGCGGTGTGCTACCTGCCACCGTCTTCCGACGCGGTTGCGAATGGAAGTGTTTGGGTGTGTAGCTCAGTTGGTAGAGCAGCTGACTCTTAATCAGCGGGTCCAGGGTTCGAGTCCCTGCTCACCCACCAAATTTTTTTCAATAAAATCAACAGCTTTCAGGATCTTTGATGTCTTGAATCGCGACGGTGCTGTTGCACATCATCACATGCTGAGTTGACGAAACTCCGGGCAATCCTCATCTATGACGCGATGAAAATGACGAGTGCTGACCCGGAATGACCGTTCGAGGGCGACCCCGAGACCCGCATGGGGGCGAGACGAAACAAGCTTGTTGCGTGCCAGCCGAGCATAGAGGTGAAGCTGCACGGTCGTCGAGTAGCTCGCCCGTCAATGCCCTGCAGGTTCAAGATATCAGATACAACGACGAATTTGTGAGCATTCCGGGTGGAGCGTCATACCTTGGTACCGATCAGCCGCTCATTCCGGATGATGGCGAAGGGCCCAGGAAACGTGTCCAAATCAAGCCTTTCCGGATGGCAAAAACGGCGGTTACCAACAGCCAGTTCGCGGCGTTCGTTGACTCAACTGGCTACGTGACCGAGGCCGAGCGCTTCGGTTGGTCTTTGGTTTTCTGGCAGTTCGCGGATCCCGCCATACAATACCAGCGGGTGGCCGCGACACCATGGTGGTGCAAGGTTGACGGCGCAAGCTGGGCCCGTCCTTTCGGTCCCAAGTCTGACGTTACCGGCATTGAAGACCATCCGGTCACTCATGTCTCATGGCACGATGCACAAGCGTATTCCGCCTGGATGGGAGGGCGCCTTCCGACAGAGGCGGAGTGGGAGTATGCCGCGCACGGCGGCAACGATGACCTCTACCCGTGGGGCAAGGACGAACCAAACGATACCGACACCCAACCCTCCAACATCTGGCAGGGCAGCTTCCCCGAACAGAACACCTGCGCTGACGGATATGCGGGGACCGCGCCCGCGATCAGCTTCGAACCCAATGGCTACGGTCTCTACAATATGTCAGGTAATACCTGGGAATGGATCGGCGATGCCTTTCGCATCAGGTCGTTGAAGCGCGGGGCGAAACTCAGAAATGCAGCGGCGGCCGAACAAAAAGAAAAGGTCCTCAAAGGCGGCTCGTACCTTTGTCATAAAAGCTACTGCTACCGCTACCGCATCGCTGCGCGCACGGCAGCGACCCCGGAGAGTTCGACCGGCCATATGGGGTTCCGAGTGGTGCTGCCGGCAATTTAGACGAGCAGCTGCCCCTGCCTCTCACAGATAGCGATTGCGTTCCGGTTGCGGATCCCGCCATCGAAACGGCTCATCCGGGGCGACGGCCTTGACCCACGAGCGAATGAGGTTCGTACGATCCGCATTTCTGGCCTGCGTGTCGGCAATCGAAATGGGGGCCCAACCCCTCGTCAACTCATCCATCATCTGTGCAGTCAATCCCGGTTTTTGTTCAAGAATATCAACCGATTCATCCGGATCGACGCGCAAGTCAAACAACTGTGGCGGATGTCCGTTGTAAACACAGAGCTTGTAGGCATCGCGCCGCAGCATTCGGTGTTGTACTGCCTTTGTCTTTACGTTCATCAAGCCGCCATAGTAGCTTGAAACCGCCCGGTCGTCCCACGGAGCGCCGGACAAAAGAGAGCGCCCAATATGCCCCGGCATCAGGGGGGCGCCGCCAAGATCAAGAACGGTGGCCGACAGATCGAAAAGCGATGTCACTCGATCATCGATATGCCCCCGCTTGAATCCCGGCCCGGCCATGATCAATGGAACTTTAGCGCTCTCTTCGAAAAATGTGCTTTTCCACCAGAGCCCTCGCTCGCCCAGTGCTTCTCCGTGATCGGACGTGTAGATCAATACGGTATCGTCACGCTCCCCAACCGCGGACATCACGTTCCCTGCCAGCCGATCGATCATCCGAACCAATCCATAATAGGCCGTTCTGGCGCGGTGAGCGGCGGCATCATCAATCTGATCGACAGCTCCTGCCTGCGCCCACTCGGCAATGGCCGGATGGCGTGCGACCGGGGCGTGGAGCCGCGGTGGAGCGACGTTTTCCGCAACCGCATCATAGTCCTCGGGCAACGCAATATAAGGCGGATGCGGGCAAAACAGGCTGATCAATGCAAAGAACGGGCGTCCGGTTCTCTCACGGTTTCTGAAAAGCTCCTCAAGCGTCAACTCGGCTTGTTCCACAACTGCCGCGTCGTAGGACTGATACGACGTCTGGCCGCGCCCGGAACCTTCAATCTGGCTGCCGTGGTTGCCGCGCGCATTGGTCAATGGACCAATATCCGGGGCGCCGGCTCCCGGCCATCCCGGGCCGATATCGCCAATCGGCCGCTGCGAAAACCCGTGAAGCTGATCGGGGCCGTAGAAGTGCATGCGTCCGACAAGACGGCAATCGTATTCCGCAGCTCCCAGGGAATGCGCAAGCGTCGGAATGTCGGAAGGCAGAAAGTCATCATTCGTCAAAACACCCGATTGATGCGGTTCAAGGCCCGTCAGAAACGCCATGCGCGACGGAACGCAGAGGGGAGAAGGACAGTAGGTATTTGAGAAAACCGTGCCTCTCGCGGCCATTTCATCGAGCGAAGGCGTCTGAGCCGCCTTGTCGCCCATGACGCCCAAAACCCGCGCTGCATGCTGGTCGGTCATGACCATGACAATGTTCGGGCGGTCACCCGGCGAACTAATCGGTCTAGACAATTTAGGCATCCTGTCGTATTGGTTGGTCCAATAAGCCAATTCTTAACGCCAAAATGCCAGGGAGGACAAGTAATGTTGCAATTTTTTCGGAATTCTGCGGTAGCGTTCGCGTTAGGAGCGATCACCCTGACTTTACCGGTTGGACCAATTGGTCTGACCGATACGATCGCTCAGGAATTTCCATCAAAACCAATCGAGGTGGTCGTGCCGTTCAAGCCGGGCGGCAGAACCGATACTGTGGCGCGCCTGATGGGTGAAAAGATCCAAGCAGATGGGCTTCTCTCGCAGCCGATGGTTGTTGTGAATGCTGACGGCGGGGCCGGTGCAAACGCCGTAAACCGGATGCGGCGCGGCGATGCAGATGGACACACGATTGTTCATTGGCACCACCAGGCGCTCATCGCAATGGCCATGGAGCTTGGGGATTTCAGTCTCGATGACTTCAAGGCCATCGGTTACACCGGCGGCGGCAGTCCGGTTTGGGTCGTCAAATCAGACAGTGAGTTTCAAACGCTCGAAGACGTGATTGCGCACCTCAAGGAAAATCCGCGTGGCCTCGTCGAAGCGGTTGGCATCGGGACAATTCCGCACTTCGTCGGCGCCATGCTGGCCAAAGAAGCCGGATTTGAAACCCGCTACGTCACGGCAAACTCGGGCGCTGATCGGCTGCGCTTAATCCTCGGCGGCAATGCCGACATCGCTCTCTTCGCCGCATCGGAATACCTGGCCCAGGGTGAAGGCCTGCGCCCCCTCGTCTACTTCGGTAAAGAGCGTCTGCCTGCGCTTCCGGATGTTCCGACCGCAATGGAGCTTGGCTACGATGTCGCTTGGGCCAATCCAAACTGGTGGCTGGCTCCGGCGTCCACACCTGATGCGCATGTCGCCGTCCTTGCAAAAGCCCTCGAAGCGGCGATCAACGATCCGGAGATCATCGACTACTTCAACAACAATACGCTTCAGCCGTATTGGACGCCTGGTGCGGACGCCCTCAGCGATGCGCAGAAGCAGCTCGACGCGCTTTCTGCGGTCGCAGCGACAATCAACTAATCCTCCCTCGGGGGCGGGCCGCCACGGCTTGCCCCCGGTTCTCAGCCGCAAAAAGACCGCTTCCCGTGGAAGACAAGGCCCGAAAAACCATCGCTGATCTGGCACTTGCTGCCCTCACCTTGGTTGGGGCGGCGATCCTTTTCATCGGGGCCAATTCATTGCCACCACCGCGTTTCGAACCGCTTGGCTCTGCGGCCTTGCCGCGCATCCTCGGTGGACTGCTCGTTGTGTTCGCGCTCATCATTGCCGTCAGCGCCGTCATGCGCCACCGCAGGAGCGCTCCGGTGCCTCAAGAGGACACCTCCAAACCGAAGATAGTTCCGAAACGCGGCGCTCTCGTTTTCATTGCCCTGATTGCCTATGTCTTCGCGCTTGATGTTCTGCGCGTGCCGTTCATTGCCGCAACACCCCTCTTTGTCATCGCCACGGGCGTCGCGATCAGCGGCATGAACTGGCGCGGGTTGGCTGCCTTCGCCGTGCTCGGACTCCTGCTCGCCGTCTTCATTTCCACGGTGTTCGAACGCCTGCTCTACATCAGGATCGGCTGATCCATGGCCGATGCATTCATAGCCCTCTTCACGCCTAACAACTTGATGTTCCTGTTTATAGGAACCGCCTTGGGCATCGTCGTCGGCGCGATTCCGGGCCTGACGGCGTCGATGTTGATCGCACTCACCCTGCCGCTCACCTTTCACATGGACCCGGTGAGCGCAGTGACGCTTCTGATCGGTGAATATGTCGGCGGGATCTCGGGCGGCTTGATCATGGCGATCCTGCTCCGCATGCCCGGCACGCCTTCCTCCATCGTGACCACCTTCGACGGCTATCCCATGGCGCAAAAGGGCCAATCGGAACGCGCCCTTGCACTCGGTATCATGGCATCAGTTGTCGGTGGCATCATTTCGTGGGGGTTTCTGGCTGGCATGTCGCCGTCGCTCGCGCGCTTCGCCCTGCAATTCGGACCCTGGGAGTATTTCACACTGGTGCTCATGGCACTCGTCATGCTGGCCGTCCTGTCGCAAGGGTCGATGGTAAAAGGTTTGCTTGGCGCAGCCCTTGGCATGTCCTTCGCCCTGCCGGGCATTGACAGCTCCATTGGACAGGCCCGCCTGACCTTCGGATCCGATGCGCTACTGTCCGGATTTGGTCTCTTGCCGGTTTTGATTGGCGCCTTCGCGATCAGCCAGATCCTGCGCGACAGTGCAACGCCCCAGACCATGGGCGACATGAAGTTACCAAGCCGACATCTGCCCATCTATCGCAGAGATTTGTCATACATTCCGCGCCTTATCCGCGGTTCGATTATTGGGACCTGGATTGGTTTGCTTCCTGGTATCGGCGGCAACATCGCGGCACTGGTCAGCTACTCCACCGAGAAACAGATCTCTCGGGAACCTGAAAAATTCGGTACCGGCTACGAACCCGGCGTCATCGCTGCCGAGAGTGCAAACAACGCCTCCATCGGCGGGGCACTGATACCGCTCATTACGATGGGCATTCCGGGCAGCGTCACCGAGGCGATTCTGATCGGCGCTCTGACCATTCACAACTTGCAACCCGGCCCACTCCTGTTCCAGAACGCGCCCGAAATCGCTTACGGCATCATCGCAGCTTATTTCGTAGCCAACGTCCTGATGCTCATGCTGATGTGGGGGCTGGTTCGCTACATCGCACAAATCGTCCGGCTGCCCCGGTCCGGATTGATGGCCGTCATTCTTGTATTTTGCGTGACGGGTTCCTACGCCGTGAATTCCAGTTTCGTTGACGTCTGGGTGATGATCGGCTTTGGGGTCATCGGTCTCGGGTTGGAGTATTGCAAGGTTCCGCTCGGCCCCTTTGTCATCGGTTTCGTTCTGTCGCCGATTGCCGAGGAACAACTGCGAGCATCCCTGATGATGTCCGACGGCAATCTTGCGGAAATTCTGACCCGTCCGTATGCACTTCTGTTCCTTGCACTCGCGGTGATCACTGTCGCCTGGCCAGCCATTGCCAAGCGCATTATGGATCGCGAAACGGCAGCGAAGGATATCGTATGAACGTGCTTGATCTCCCCGCCGGCAGCCGCCGCTATCTCCAAATAGCCCGCAAACTTGCAGGTGACATCGATAGCGGGCGTTACACGCCTGGCCAGCGCCTTCCGCCTGAGCGAGAACTGGCCCAGATCCTCGACGTCAGCAGAACGACAGTGCGCGAAGCCCTGCTGGCACTTGAGATCATGCGGTTCGTCGAGATCCGCGTTGGCTCCGGTGTCTTTGTTCTGGACCCTGCACAGCGCAGTCAGTCGGAACTCGTTGAGCCTGACGGAGCGCCACCGTCTGACGTCCTGGCAGCACGCCGGATCATTGAAGGCGAAACCGCAGCGCTCGCGGCCCAAAACGCGACAAATGCGGATATCAGCAGAATGCAGTCGACCATTGATGAGATGGCCGTCAGCCTGCATGACATCGAAAGGTTCGACGTCGCCGATGCCGCGTTCCACGCGGCAATTTCGAAAGCTGCCGGCAACGATGTGCTCGCCGGTTTCGTGGCTCATCTCTGGCGCATGCGCGAAGGCAACATGTGGACCCGTTGGTACGATCAGACGCGGCATGTCTCGAACCGAGAGAAATCGGTCGAGTATCACCAAATCATTTTACGTGCCATCGAACGCGGCGCGCCGGACGCCGCACGCACCGCCATGCAGACCCATCTCGATGGCCTGGCTGAACGATTTTATCGACTTAAACTGTGAAGGAACGCACCCCAATGCCTGCTGCGCCGGACATCGTCCTCATCATCACCGATCAGCAACGCTATGACACGATTGCCGCGCTTGGTGCATCGCATATGGATACACCGAATATCGACCGGCTTGCCCGCAACGGCGTGTCCTTCACGCAGTGCCACGTAACCGCACCCTCCTGCGTTCCGTGCCGGGCAAGCCTCTTTACCGGATACTATCCGCACACGAATGGCGTGTTGGCGAATGGCCAGCCATGGTCACGCACGTGGGTCTCGGATCTTGCCGCCGTGGGATATCACTGCGTGAACATCGGCAAGATGCACACCATTCCCTACGACGCGAAGGCCGGGTTTCATGAGCGCTTCGTTGTTGAGAACAAAGACCGATATCTCGAAGGACGCTGGTTCCTTGACGAGTGGGACAAGGCGCTGGCCAGTCATGGATTGAAAAAACAGCAGCGTGAGGAATACCGAAAGCGAACAGACTACAAAGATCGGCTTGGCGCGTTCACATGGGATCTTCCGCCTCGCTTGCAATCCGACAATTTTGTAGGTGATACCGCGTGCTGGTGGCTCGACACCAAGCCAGTCGAAAAACCGCTCTTCATGACAATCGGGTTCCCGGGTCCGCATCCGCCCTATGACCCGACGCCGGAGGTGGCTGAGAAATACATGTCACGAAACGTGCCAGTCCCGGATGTGAGCGATGAGGAACTCGCGGATCTCGCCTCGCCCTGGGTGGAAAAGCGGAAGCATGACGTCGAAGTCGACCACGACAGCGTCGCGTGGAAGCTTGACCCGACCGAGGACGAACTCCACCGTATGCGCGCGTACTACTACGCCAACGTCGAGATGATCGATACGCAGGTTGGTCGTATTCTCGATGCGCTAGAGGCACGCGGCAATATGGACAACACCATTATCATTTTCACCTCTGACCACGGCGATAACCTCGGCGACCACGGGTTGATTCAGAAGTGGGCGCCCTACGAGGAGGTCACGCGCGTTCCGCTTATCATTTCCGCGCCCGAACGGTTCAAGGGCAGGCGCAACATCGACGCCTTGGTCCAGCTTTTTGACCTCGGGCCGACAATTCTTGAATGGGCGGGTGTCGAACCGGACCCGTCTTTTGAAGCGGTATCGCTTAACCCCGCGCTGCGTGGCGATCCATTCGAAGGACGCGAGCACGTGTTCTGCGAACAAGCCGGCGACGTCAACATGACCGGCACAAACTTTCTCACAATGGTCCGCTCAAAGACCCACAAGCTGGTCCATTTTCACGGCAGTGAAGAAGGTCAGCTATTCGACCTCGAAAGCGAAGCAGGCGAAACCAGGAATTTGTGGAACGTGCCAGAAGCGTTCGGGGTCAAGCAGAACCTGATGCTGACCCTTATGGAATTCCATGTCGAAAGCGCCCTTCAAACCCGCAATGCGCGCCGATTGATCGTTTCACCTCAGGGCGCAGAATCGCTTCAATAGCGAGAAACTTCCATAAGTCATTGACCCTAATTGCTTCGACCTGCATCTCATCGTTTGCCGGGTTTGTGTGATACCGACGCGGCGACGCCCACAATGAACCTTGCACCGATAGTGTACAGAGCGAAATCACGAGAAGCATGATGTGTCATCGCTCAATGCCTTCCATTGCGGCCAGGGTGGCGAGCATCACCGACATGCCACGCGCGTCAGCTTGCAGACGACGAACATAACGGCAGGCGAGCGCTATGACTAAGGCTAACGCCCTTTGAACTCGGGCTTTCTCTTTTCAAGAAACGACTCGATCCCATGCGGGCCGTCTTCGGTGGTCATCGTCCAGGCAATAGCCTGCGTTTCCTTCTCGAGCTGGGACTCCATCGGATCGCTGTATGCCGTCTGCAGCAGCCGCTTCAAACGTCCGAACGCCTTGGTTGGGCCTGCCGCAAAATTTCGCGCGACGGAAACTGCTTCCTCCGCCAAAACCTCGGGCTCCACGACCTGGTTGACCAGGCCCCAATCCTTTGCTTCGTCAGCCGTGAGAACGCGATTGGTGAACATCAACTCCTTGGCCCGCAACAAGCCGATATGCTTTGCAAGGAAGAAGGTTGAGGATCCATCAGGCGTCAGTCCCGACGCGGTGTAGGCGGAGACCAGCTTCGCCTTCGACGACGCGATGACAAAATCCGCGGACGACAGGAGGGACAGGCCGGCACCGCCCGCAGCGCCGTTCAAGGCGATCACCAGCGGTGCATCCATGTTCGAGAAGCGGATGATCGCGGCATGAAGGATGGTTGCCATATTTAGCACCAGGGCTTCCCTGCCGTCGCCGGCTTCGTTGAACTGCTTGAGATCGCCTCCAGCGCAGAACATCCTGCCCTCGCCGGTCAGGAGCACTGCACGCACATCCGGCCGCGTGCAGCATGCAATTGAAACGGCATGCAGCTCTTCCGCCATTTCCAGGTTGAGCGCGTTGGCTTGTTCCGAACGCGTCAGGGTGATGGTCGCAAGACCGTCATCGACCGCAAACGTCAGTGTTTCGTAGCTCATGGTCATGCGCCTTCTTCCAGGAGCACGTCCGCATAGGTGTCGCGAAGTTTCACTTTGACCACCTTGCCTGTCGCCCCCAGCGGCAGCTCGTCCACAAAGATGACCTTGTCCGGAATCTGCCATTTCGGGATTTTCCCCTCGTAGTAGGCGAGGATCTCTTCCTCGGAGACGTCAGAAGATTTGATCGCGATAATGATAGGCCGCTCGTCCCATTTTTTGTGGCGCGCGGCAATTGCAGCCGCATTGGCGATCGCGGGATGGCCAATCGCTATGTTTTCCAGTTCCACAGTCGATATCCATTCACCGCCCGATTTGATGATGTCTTTCGAACGGTCGCGGATGATCATGTATCCATCGCGGTCGAGCGTCGCCACATCGCCCGTGTCAAACCATCCATCGTCGGTCAGCGCATTGTCGGACTTGTTGAAATAGGTGTCGACGATCCAGTGGCCCCGAATCTGCAAGTCGCCCTGCGTCTCTCCATCTCTGGGCAAGAGATCGCCATTTTCGTCGATGACGCGTAGCTCGACGCCAAAGGGCGGTCGGCCCTGTCCGATGCGCAGCTCGGCCTGTTGGTCTGCCGGAAGATGCTGGTGTTTCTGCAGCAGCTGATTGAGCGTGCCGAGAGGACTTGTCTCCGTCATGCCCCAGGCATGGATGAGTTCGACACCGTACTTGTCACGGAATTCCGGAATCATCGACGGCGGCAAAGCGGATCCACCGACAACGGTCCGGGTCATGCTTTCCGCCTTCGATCCGGTGGCTTCGAGCGCCCCCAAAAGCCCCATCCAAATGGTTGGCACGCCCAGGGCCAGGGTCACCTGGTGGTCATCGATCAGTCTGACCAGACTCTCGCCATCGAGGCCCGGACCGGGGAGGATGAGTTTGGCGCCCGCGCAGGCAGCGATATAGGGAACGCCCCAGGCATTGGCATGAAACATCGGTACGACTGGCAAAACGGTGTCTTTTGCCGAAACGGCCAGCCCATCCGGATGATTGCCGGCAAGCGTATGCAACATGGTGGAGCGGTGCGAATACAAAACACCTTTCGGGTTCCCGGTCGTACCCGACGTATAACAAAGGGACGACGGGTGGTTTTCATCGAATTCCGGCCAGGTGAAGTTGTCGATATCGGTGTCGATCAGTTCGTCGAAGAAGATCAGTCCGTCAATCGCCTTTGTCGCCTCGTCGTCGCGCGGCCCCAAAAGGACATAATGCCGAACGGTCTTGAGCTTGTCCGTCAGCTGTTGCACGACCGGCAGGAACGTCCTGTCGAAGAAAAGCACTTCGTCTTCGGCGTCATTCGCAACGTAAACAACCTGTTCGGGATGAAGCCGTGGATTCAGAGTGTGACAGACAAACCCGCCGCCAGAAGCACCGAAGTAAATCTCGAGGTGGCGCCTGTTGTTCCACGCTATCGTCCCGCACCTGGCACCGAGCTTCAATCCGAGAGAAGAGAGTGCCGAGGCCAGTTTGCGTGCGTTCGTGGCGACTTCACTCCAGTTTGTGAGTGTCGTTCCTCCAGCCGTTTCAACTGATACGATTTCCGTCGCGCCGTGGTAGCGGTCAGCGTGATCGATCAGCTGGGAAATCAGCAGTGGTTGGTTCATCATTTTGCCGAACATAAGCGCGAGCCCCCCATTTGTTTCTTTGCTGTGAAAACGGTCTCACAATCCACGTCGGCCATCAAGCAGCGTTGCTCGCAGGACAATGAAAGCCGGCGTCAGATCAGACCGCCCAGATCTTGAAAGGTGGCACTGGCCTGTTGATCGACCACGTCTAAACTCACGAACCTGAACGCGTCGCATCGATGGATGCATACCAAGTGAGTCCAGCCAGTTGCCAGACGTACAAATTCAACATTCGAACTTCTGCTGCCTTAGTCGAGCAGCAACACCCCTTCGGCGATCTTGACGGCGTTGCCGCCGATGCGGGCGTGAACGATCTTGCCACCTTCGAGGTCGAGATGGAGGTGGATGACCGAAGGGCGGCCCATTTCAACGCCCTGCTCGATGAGCAGCGAGTGGTGGCCATCCAGGAGATCGTCGAACATGTGCACCGCGCCTGAAAAAGCTGCGACCGCAGATCCGGTTGCCGGGTCTTCCGTAATGCCGACATGCGGCGCGAACATCCGTGCGTGGAAGCTGGCCTCATGCGAGACGCCACCGCGGCAGTAGACGAAGGCATCGACCAACTGACCGTCAGCCATTGGAGCCAACTGCTCCCAACGCGCGGCATCGCAGCGTGCCTTGGCCGCAACAGACAGATCGTGCACCGGCACCATCATGAACGGCACCCCGGCATTCCAGATCGAGATCTGGTGGTTTTCGAAGCCGATTTCATGCGGCTCCAGGCCAAGCGCGGAGGCAACAGCCTCCTTGCTGACGTCGGCGTGAAAGATTCCAGAGAGGCGCGGCAGATCAAACTCCGCGAAAGTCGGCAGACCCGATTGCAGTTTGGCAACCGTGCGCACCGGCCCGACGCCTTCCTCCAGCACGTTCATCACGTCCATATCGACATCTTCGCCGCCGGTCTTGCGCTCGGCCAGCGCCACCGACGCACCAACGGTCGGATGGCCCGCGAAAGGCAGTTCCCGCCCTGGCGTGAAAATGCGCAGTCGCGCTCCATGGGTGGGGTTGTCGGCCGGCAGGACGAACACCGTTTCGGACAAGTTGAACTCGCCCGCGATTTTCTGCATTTGCTCGTCCGAAAGCCCTTCCGCATCGAAGACCACTGCCAGAGGATTGCCGGCCAGTCTGTCGGCCGAAAAGACATCGTAGATGGCGTAGCTGCGCGGCATGGGCGGTCCTCCGGTTGGCTTGGGCGACGGAACAATTACAGCGCCGAAACGCCAGCGACAACGGAAAAATGTCCGCAAAGACGAAGTCGGTCATTGCGCCGATCAGGCGATGTCCAGCGTCATGACGACGGGGCAATGATCGGAGGCCTTTGGCCGATCCCAGCCAGTGCGCGGGTAGCGCTCAACATCCTGTCCTTCCGGAAACAAGGTGCGGTAGGGCTGCCCCCTCCTCACGATGTCCGGCACACGCGTGGCATTGCGCTGAGCGAGAGCCGGAGAGAGCAACAGGTAGTCGAGTTGGCACAAATGCCTCTCCTGCGGCCCACGGGTATGAAACAGCGTCCATCGATCGAGTTCCGGACGGCGCCGAACGACGTTTTCCGCGAATCCGTCCGACGTGAAAACGTCAACCGAACTGACCGACTCGGAGCTCGGTTGGAAGACGTGGCCGTTGATCCTGTCGCCGTCGATCACTACCCTCTCCTGATAGTCGTTGAGATCGCCGCAGATCACCCAGCGTTTGTTTGCCGTCTTCTCCTTGCCAAACCGCTTCTCAATGATATGGCGCACGGCGCGCGCTTCAGCCATGCGAACGGGCATGGTGGCGGTTCGGCCATCAAGGCCGTTGCGCGGCGAACCCATCGACTTGAAATGAGACACGTAAAGGGTCAGCGGCCTGCCGCCGATCCTGATATCGATCTCCAGGCAGTCCCGCCTGAAAATACGGTCCTGCGGCTCGTTGGTTTCGGCAATCGCCTCGTCGTGCAGATCGAGGTCCGCGTAGGTCAGGTGCGCGTGGCTTTGCATGCGCTGGAATTCGATCGGCTGGCCGTCTCGCGTCTCTTCGCGCATCATCACCGCAACATCGATGCCACGACCATCATTGCCCTCCACCATGTACTTGTGGCGGTAGCCGCGCCCGATCATCTTGAACAGGTAGCCGTATTCGAACGCGTGCAGCGCATCCAGATTGTCGACTTCCTGGAGACAGAGAATATCGGCGGCCGTATCGGCAATCGCCAGAGCCGTCAATTGTCTCGTATCGTCGGTCAGGGCGATGGCGCGCGCCTGCTCAAGGCGTCGGTACTCATCTTCCGAGTTGATATCATAGAGCCGCAGACTGCGATCCTGGCGTAGCTCGTTGCGGTATCCGGAAAAATCGAACCGGTTGATCAGGTTCTCGACGTTGAATGTAGCCAGGCGCAGGGACATGGAAGATCTTGCGGCTCCGATGGTTCGACCGATCCTGTTTAGCCCCGCAATCCATCATTGTCACCAATACAAGGCATTGCCTGCAAAAACGCCGCCAAAACCCTGAAAAGACTCGCAATAGCCTGCCTGAACACCACTCCTTGAAGTGAATTTGATTAACAACTGTATGATAGTAACCTTGCCAGCGACGGTCGATTGACGAATAGTTCGGTCAGCAAACCTCAAACGGGAGGGAATCATGCTCAATGTTTCTCGCTTTGCAACAGTGATGGTTGTCGGACTGGGCCTGCTGGCTCTGACTGCGGTCGCTGCCGAAGCCGGCAAGAAACGCTATCGCGGAAATGGTGAAAATTTCGCAATCGGACTGGCCACCGGTCTGATCGTCGGCGGAATCATCGCCGGCAGCCAGCGGCGCGGCTATTACTGCAACGGCGGCTATTGCAATGGCGGCTATTACGGACAGCGAGGCTATAACGGTCCACGCTACTACAAGCGTGGCAATCCGGCACGGTACTATGGCCGCCCCGTCCGGCGCTATTATCGGCCGGCCCCGCGCTATCGCGGCGTGCTGACCCCGGCGCACTACGACTACTGCTTCTCCAGATATCGGTCCTATCGGGCATCGGACAACACGTTCCAGCCCTATCACGGTCCGCGCAAGGCGTGCATCTCGCCCTACTACTGAGGTGCGAAACCGAATTTTGCCAAAATCAAAGACGGGGTCGGACAACGGCCCCGTCTTTTTTTCAATAAAGTCTGTCACACCCGATTGCTGCCGGTTGTCTAAAGGGTCAGAAGCATCAAGCAAGGTGGACTGATCCATGACGACTGACCTGAACAAGCTCGCAAGTTCAGCCCAGGCTGGCGATCGCTGGGCGCTCGAAAATCTCGTTCGCGCCGTCCAGGACCGGGTCTATCACCTGGCGATGCGCATGCTGGTCGATCCGGACGACGCCCGGGATGCGACCCAGGAAATCCTCATTCTGGCGATTACCAAACTGTCGACCTTTCGCGGCGACAGCGCGTTTTCGACCTGGGTTTACCGCGTCGCTGCCAATTATCTGCTCAATGCACGCAAGAAGGCGGCCCGCGAACGGCAGCTGACATTCGACGACTTCGCGGCCGACCTGGAAGACGGTCTTGTTGCCGACCCACCGCAGGCACCGGACGATGCGGTGATGCTCAACGAGCTCCGCATCTCCTGCACCATGGCGATGCTGCTCTGCCTCGACATCGAACAGCGCCTCGCCTATGTGCTCGGCGATATCCTCGAGTTGGACCACGCAGAAGCTTCAAGCGTGCTTGGCATCAACGCTGCAGCCTATCGGCAGCGCCTGTCGCGGGCACGGCGCCAGGTTGTCGCCTTCACATCAAGGCACTGTGGTCTTGCCAGCGACGAAGCCAAATGCCGCTGCCCGCGTCGCCTGCCTGCCGCAAAGGCAAGCGGTCGAATCGGGTCAGCCCCTGCATTCGCCACCGCGGAGGCTCCCGGTTACGCTGATGTGCTCGACCGGGTCCGGGCGGTCGAGGGCGATCTGAAGGTGCTGAAGCTACAGACGGCAACGGCACCGTTCCGGTTTCCCGACGACCTTGGCCATCGCATAGCGGATATCGTCCAGGACATTCGCTGAACCTTTAATTCCCAGACATCGACCGAACGCGGACCCCGTCCGTGCGGCGGCGCGCGCCCACGTTTCACCCAGCAGCAAAGGAGAAGACCCATGAACCGTTCAACCCTCTTCACAATCGCCGTTGCCCTCAGCCTGGCGGCACCGGCCATGGCAAAAGGAGTTTCGCCCATGTCTACCGACCAGAAACAGGTCCTCGCAGCAGTCGAGGCCATGACTGCCGCTTTTCATGACGGCAACATAGAGGAGGTGATGGCGGCCTATGAGGGCAAGGCAACGATTGTCTTCGAACCGGACGCTCCGGTATCGGATCCGGCTTTGATACGGCAAGCGTTCGAGACGTCTTTTGCTATCAAGCCGCGATTTACCTACAGCGGGCACGAGGTGTTCATGGCCGGTGATATCGCCGTGCACTTTGCACCCTGGAGGATGACCGGCACGACGCCCGACGGCCAGGCCATAGAGCAAAGCGGACTATCTGTCGCGGTGTTGCGCCGCCAGCCGGACGGCCGCTGGCTCATGGTCATCGACAATCCGCATGGCCAGAACCTGATGAAGCAATAAAAAATGGCCGCGGCAAAGCCGCGGCCAACTCTTTCGCCAGGAGCAGCTGGGTTAGTTGCGTTCCTTGTCGACCAGTGCGTTGGACTTGATCCAAGGCATCATGCCACGAAGTTTTTCGCCGACTTCCTCGATCTGGTGGGCATCGTTGTTGCGGCGAATACCCTTGAAGCGCGATGCGCCGGCGCGATATTCCTGCATCCACTCGGACGTGAACTTGCCGGTCTGGATGTCCTTGAGGATCCGCTTCATCTCCGCCTTTGTCTCATCGGTGATGATGCGCGGGCCGGAAACATATTCGCCCCATTCAGCTGTATTGGAGATCGAGTAGTTCATGTTGGCGATACCGCCCTCATAGATCAGATCGACGATCAGCTTGACCTCGTGAAGGCACTCGAAATAGGCCATCTCAGGCGCGTATCCGGCTTCAACCAGCGTTTCGAAACCGGCGCGGATCAGCTCGACCAAGCCGCCGCACAGAACCACCTGCTCGCCGAAGAGGTCGGTTTCGCACTCTTCGCGGAAATTGGTCTCGATGATACCCGACCGGCCACCGCCAACGCCGCAGGCATAGGACAGGCCGAGGTCATGGGCATTGCCCGATGCATCGTGATGCACGGCGATCAGGCAGGGTACGCCGCCGCCCTTCTCGTATTCGCCGCGAACCGTGTGGCCGGGTCCCTTGGGAGCCACCATCAGCACGTCCACCGTGTCTTTCGGCTCGATCAGGCCAAAGTGCACATTCAGACCATGGGCGAAAGCGATCGCAGCACCGTCCCGGATGCTACCCGCAATGTGATCCCGATAGATGTCGGCCTGCAACTCATCCGGTGCAGCCATCATCAACAGGTCGGCCCAGGCAGCAGCATCGGCCACCGTCTTGACCTCGAAACCGTCGGCTTCGGCCTTCTTTGCGGTCGGCGAGCCGGCACGCAGGGCGATGGCGATGTTGCCGACGCCGGAATCTTTCAGGTTCAGGGCGTGGGCGCGACCCTGGCTGCCATAGCCGACAATCGCGACTTTCTTGGATTTGATGAGGTTCAGATCGGCATCACGATCGTAGTAGACACGCATTGGATTTCCTTTCCCTAGAAATGTTGTCTCATGCTTCGCCGTTGTCGGCTCCGAAGAGCCGGAAAAACCTGTCGATGGCCACTTCCGCCTGCGCGTTGAAATCGCGCTGGCCGCCAGCAAGCTGCTCTCCGAGCAACTGCCGCACATGCTGATCGCGCACGATCAGGCCATAGAGCGTCTGGAAGGCGTCCTCTCGATCGTCGAAATTCAGATAACCGCGCTGCCGCCCGGTCTCCAGCAGAGCTCCGGCCCGCTGGCCGATCGCTTGCCGACCGCGCTCGCGCACCAATTGCCCGAGATGAGCGTCTTGATTGCCCGCCTGCCCGATTGCGAGCCGATTAAGCGCCAGAGACACCTCGCCTGAAAGCACCCGCATCAGATCATCGGCAAATCGGACGAGGTGATCGCGGAACTCTGAGCGACTGCCGGGGGCCTCCCCCGGCGCCAGGACCCGAACCTTCGATGCCTGGTGGGAGATAACTGCGGCGAGCATGCCATCGCGATCTCCGAACCATTTGTAGAGACTTTCCTTGGAGCAATTGGCCGCCCGTGCAATTGCACCGGTGGTCAGCGCTCGATCACCACCCTCCACCAGCATGTTGAGTGCCGCTTGCAGCACGTCTTTCTGACGCGGCGTAAAGGCGTCTGGCGCATTCGCTTCGCTCTGTGCGGCGGTCTGTTGCATCAGGTCTCTCAGTGCGTACCGTACGGTACGGTTCGGCTTTTCTTAGTAACACGGCCGACGCAGGTCAAGCGGAATTTCTGCTCTTTGTTGTGATTCAGATGTCGTGGCCGCAGGCCCTCAGAAACCGGTGAACGGTTTCCGTCATGCCGAATTGCAGCGCATCGGCTGTCAACCCATGACCGATGGACACCTCCAGAATGTTCGGAACGCTTGCTCGAAGGGCCGGGAGATTGGCGACGGTCAGATCGTGCCCTGCATTAACGCCAAGACCGTTTGCGAGTGCTGCCTCGGCGGTTTCCCGCAGCTGCTCGGCTTCAGATTTGGCCTTGCTCGGCTGATCGTAGGCATCCCCATAGGGACCCGTGAAAAGTTCGACACGGTCAGCACCGGTTTCAGCTGCCAGGGCCATCGCTTCCTGATTGCCGTCGCCATCGGCGAAGAGCGACACCCGTATCCCCTGCTTCTTCAATCGAGCCACCATGGGCTTGAGGATCTCCGTATCCTTTTCGAAATCCCAACCGTGGTCCGAGGTTGCCTGTTCCGGATCGTCCGGCACCAGCGTGACCTGTTCCGGCTGATTGGCCTCGACCAGTTCGAGAAAGGTCCGGCCGGGATATCCTTCGATGTTGAACTCGGCCTCCGGGAATGAGTCGTCGATCAAAGCCCTGATCGCCGGCACGTCGGCAAACCGGATATGACGCTGGTCGGGACGCGGGTGCACGGTCAGGCCATGCGCTCCAGCCTCAAGCGCCTGCGCAGCAAGCCCGGTGACGCTCGGCCATGGCAGGTCGCGCCGGTTACGCAACATGGCGATGGCGTTGAGATTGACCGAAAGTCTGGTCGGGGTCGGGTCCGGCATAGCACGCCCATCCTATTCAATATTTGTCGCGGGAATCGCAAGGCGATCAAACGGTTGCACCGATGGCTTGCTTTAGAGCAAAGGTCGATAAGTTTGCTCAAATTGCAGCCGCTGGAGTGCGTACCTACATTGGACGGTGAGATCAAGCAGCTTTGGAGATCGTCGATGGCAGAAGAACTCACGCACCCTGCCCTGTCACAGATCAAGACCGAGCGCGACGACGTGATCGCTTTCGAGGTGGACGGTCACCTGGGCAAGGAAGAGACGGACCGCGTCTACGACCTGCTCGAAGAAGCCTATAGCAGGCACGACAGCGTCAACCTGCTCGTGCGAATGGGGCGGTATGACGGCTTCGATTGGGCTGCGTTGTTCTCGGAAAAAACCTATTTCGGCAAACTGCACGCCCTGAAACACCTGCGCCGCTATGCGGTCGTCGGAGGGCCGAACTGGTTTGGTTCAGCGATCGGATTTTTCAATCCGTTGTTCCGTGTCGACGTGCGGCATTTCGAGTTCGATGATGAAGCCGCGGCCTGGAACTGGATGTACGAAGACGACAGGGAAACGGCTGCAACCTGAATGAAGTGCCCGCCTATCGGACGATCGTCAGTCGTTCGGCAGCCCGTGTAATGGCGGTGTAAAGCCAGCGCTCCCGCGTATCGCGAAAAGCAAAGCTCTCGTCAAACAGCACGACATTGTCCCATTGCGAACCCTGCGCCTTGTGCACGGTCAGGGCATAGCCGTAATCGAAATCATCGTAGCGCTTGCGGGTTTGCCAGGGCGTCTCGATGCCCGGATCCTCGAATGCCGATTTGAGCAGCTTGATCTTGGTCGCACCGCGGTTCATGTCGTCATCCTCAGGCGTCACGAGCAGGTTGATCCCTGGCTTGCTGGTCTGCTTGGCCGATGTCATGACCTGCCACAGCGACCCGTTCAGCAGACCTTTGCCGGGATCGTTGCGCAGGCACACCAGCTTGTCGCCGGACTGCGGATAGAGCGCATCGAAGCCCTTCAATTCGCGAAGCCGCTGATTGTAACGCCGCCGGGTGCGGTTGATGCCAAGCAAGACCTGATCCGCCTCCAGCACAAGGTCGCTGTCGACGTCGGACTTTCGGATAACCCGTGCCCGGTCCCAGTCTCCGTAGTCGATCTCCCTGCCCTCGCGCACCTGCATGGCCAAGTCGACGATCGGGTTATCACGGGCCTGCCGGTGGATCTCCGTCAGCAGCACATCCGGTTCATGATCAGTGAAAAATCCGCCACCGCTAACCGGTGGAAGCTGCCCCGGATCGCCAAGAACCAGGATTGGGGTGCCGAAGCTCATCAAATCTTGACCGAGCTCTTCATCCACCATCGAGCACTCGTCGACGATGACCAGCGCCGCATTGCCGATAGGGCTCTGCCGGTTGAGCGAAAACATCGGGGCGACGGAGGTCTTTCCGGTTTCTTCGTCCTCCACCTCCTCTTCGCCTCGCGGCCGGTAGATCAGCGAGTGGATGGTCTTGGCGTTGCTGGCGCCCTTTGACCGCAACACTTGCGCGGCCTTGCCGGTGAAAGCGGCAAATTGAACATCACCGTCGATATGCTCGGCGAAGTACCGCGCCAGCGTGGTCTTGCCGGTCCCCGCATAGCCGAACAACCGAAAGAGAGGGGATTGCCCTTCCCTCAGCCAAGCCGAAACGGCTTGCAGCGCAGCATCCTGCTGACCTGAGAACTCCATGACACCACCTCGCAGGATTCGGCCGTCACGGGCAAGCCTTATCGACCCGGTGGCCTCGGCAATGAAGGATCAGGGCGCGCGGTCGTACCAGACCATTTGATGCGATGTGGCGAGCAGTCGGCCATTCGACGCGAAGAACTTCGCATGCTGATCGTAGAACCCGCCACCGGCCCGCTCGCCACGGGCATCGACCAGGATTGGTTCGTTGCCGTTCTCCTCAAGCTCAGCCGACGAGGCGTGCATGTAGGTCGTCATGGTGATGGTCGATATGTTCGAGGGACGTCCGGTCGCCATGAACAGTCTGGGGAACGGGCTATCGGCGATGGCCATCAGTGACAGGTGATCCAGCGGGCGACCGTCGGCATCGCGTATCCAGACGAGCGAATGCGTGTCGGCGTTACTCTCGCCCATCCGGCCCTTGACGATGCGCGTGTCGTAGACACGAGCCCATCGGATCGGCAGCAAGGACGCGTTGAAGCGCTCGACGCTTCCTGCCTCCGGAACATCGGGCATGTCAGAGTCGATAAACTCCAGCGTGTCGCGGTGGGGTGCCAACGTCACCAGCGCCCGCGCACACAGCTTTCCATCTTCCGTTTCCAACGCGACCCGCCAAAAGGCCGTGGTGCGTCCGAAACGATCGCACCAACGTCGGACAACGATACGGCCTTCCGGCGGCGCCTTGACGAAATCGACGGTCACCGCCACCGGCTCAAAGCCATCTGCAGCATCAATCAGCACCGCTTTCAGCAGGACCGTGGCGATCCAACCGCCATAGGGGCCGATCATGTTCCAGTACGTCTCGTCGGTCCGGCCCTCAAAGACATCCGTGTCAATCTGGTCGAGACGAAGTGAGGTATCGAGTGCAAAGGTCATGGCAAATCCGGAAATTGACAATGTGCAGCCCGGTCACGGACTGGAGTGATGCGGATCGTTTTCAAGTTGGATCGGCTCGCCATGCGGCGTGGCATGGGCGGCGCGTTGCCAGGCGGCCTGAAGAAGATCGATCTGCTCGCTTCCAGCGATCGAATTCCGCTCCAGCAGGTCCTCCAGCGCCCGCAGCCAACAGGCATAGTAGTCGCTGCCGTCGGTCGCTGCTTCCGGTTTTCGAAGCTGCTGCGACAGGGATTGCGCCCAATCGCTCCAGGTGAATACACCCTTTTCGTGCAATCCGACGACAAGGCCGAAGGCCTGTGCTTCCCATGGCTCGTTGAAGGGTTTTGGATCCGCAACCTCGCGTGGCAGTGGCTGCCGCTCAGGCGGGATCAAGATAGCTCTCCCAAGCATCGATGGAGACCGTCAGATCGGCATCGGCCTGCGGGCCCCACAACTCCGCACCTCTGAAAACGACACGATAGAGCCATTGTGGCCTCTCGCCGTGCCCATGGGCGTTGTCGTCCGGAAAGACGTGAGCACCAGCCACTTCCTCGATCACCCCGACTCGTCCTCGCGCGTAACGCGGCAGACGGGTGTGGCCTTCCGGATGTACATTCTTCGTGCGCACGATTTCGCCAACCCGAAACCGCGCTTCGCTTTCGGCCGGCCTTTCGCTGGGGCCGCCCTTCGCGAGCACCATGTCGACGTCCGTTGCCTTCAGTGGCGGTTTGGTGCCGGTCGAGGTCTCCCTGAGCGACTGTCCGGCTAGCAATTCGTCCGCGTCGATCAGACCATGACGCTGCAACAGCGTTTCCAGCCCTTTGGTCCAGATTTCGTAATAGCTGGACCCATAATAGTCGGCCGGATGCAGGCTTTCCCGCGCATGGCGGCTTTCGTCGATGTTCCAAAGGCCGAGAGCACCGGCGCAGAGCGTCACACCCAGTGCCCGTTTCTCCCAGTCCGCGTGGAAGACCGGCTCATCCTCTTCCGGTGCGACGGATCCAAAACCCATCTGTCCGCCAAGATCATGCGGCCCGTTCACGCCCTTGCTCCCGCCAGACCGGTGCCGATCATGGAATCGCGGCTGACCAATTCCGCCAGCGCCTCTTCATCCATCCCATCTGTCCCGTCCGGACGCATGGGCACCACCAGGTAACGCAACTCTGCGGTGGAATCCCACACCCGAATTTTGATTCCCTTGTCGAGGGTTACGCCGAATTCCTCAAGCACACCGCGGGGATCGATGACGGCCCGCGACCGGTACGGCGGTGACTTGTACCAAACCGGCGGTAGGCCAAGAACGGTCCACGGGTAGCATGAGCAAAGGGTGCAAACGACCAGATTATGCGTATCGGGCGTGTTGAACACCGCCCGCATATGCTCGCCCTGTCGGCCGGTAAACCCCATCGACGCGATTGCCGCGGTGGCATCTCGCTCCAACCACTCTGCGAAATCCGGGTCGCACCAGGCACGCGCCACAACCTTGGCTCCGTTCTGGGGCCCGACCTTGTTCTGGTACGTATCGACAATGGCATCGATCGCCGCAGGCTCTACCAGACCCTTCTCGCTGAGGATGGTTTCCAGGGCTCTTACCCGGGCCGCCATGGGGTCCAGATGATTGTCGTGATGGTCGGAATCGTCTGAATGCGCCATGGCTCGAACTTAGCGCATCTTACGTTCAAGTAAATCAAAATTCCTTGAACGATCCATTCGCATCACTGATGGTTGCGGCACCGTTCCAGGGTCTAGGATTCGAGTCCTTCGGACCCTCGATTGACGGCGGCAACACCCGTACGGCACACTTCGACAAGCCCCAAAGGCCGCATGATGGATATGAACTGCTCGATTTTCGAGACGCGTCCGGTGATTTCGAAAATGAAGTGCTCGGTATTGGCGTCAATCACCTGGGCGCGAAAGGCATCGGCCAACCGCAACGCTTCCACCCGATGGTCGCCCTCACCCCGTACCTTGACCAACGCCAGTTCGCGCTCCAACGGCTTTTCATGCCCCTTCTCGCGCGCCCTCAACGACAGATCCACAACGGCGTGCACCGGCACGATCCGGTCGAGCTGGTTCTTGATCTGCTCCAGCACATGCGGCGTGCCCCGGGTAACGATGGTGATGCGCGAAACATGCGCCTCGTGTTCCGTCTCCGAAACCGTCAGGCTCTCGATGTTGTAGCCACGTCCGGAAAACAGTCCGATGACCCGCGCCAGCACACCAGGCTCGTTGTCACAAACCACGGATAGCGTTCTGGCTTCTAGCTGCTCGGTCTCCTTGGAGATGAAATAGGCCGACCCAGTCGGCTGATGCTGTGCATTCATGACATGTATTCCTGAATTCGTTCTTTTGGTTTGGTGCCCATGCGCGCAAGCGCGACACCTGATACGATGATGGCCAACGCGAGGAACGCGTTGGCGGAAAGTCTCTCGCCGAGGATGATGGCGCCCCACAGCACACCGGCCATGGGTACCAGAAGATTGATCTGGCCGAAGAACGACGCGCCCTGCCGGCCGATAAGCCGGAACATGATCAAGGAAGCGATTGCCGTCTGAAACACACCCAGAATCAGAATGGACAGCGCCACGGAAGCCGATGGCAGTTGGGTCGGCAAAGGCTCCCAAATCAGCGCTACTGGCACCAGCATGACCAATGACCAGGCGATGTTGGCTGCAAACATCGGTCGCGGACGAAGGTGAAGGATGCGTTTTGTCAGCAGTGCGTTGATCGCATAGCACACACCCGCACCCATTACGGCCATCTGTCGCCAGAACTGGTTGTCGGAACCGCCGACGAGATCGGGCCAGAAAAGAACCACCAGACCGGAAATGCCGAAAACCACACCAAGGATCTTCTGGACGTTCATTTTCTCATCGTGGGTGGTGAAATGCGCCAGGACAATCGTCATCAGCGGCATGAGGCCCATGAGAATCGCCGCAAAACCGGCGGTGAGATCCTCCAGCCCCCAACTGATCAGGCTGAACGGAAGCGCCATGCCGAAGAATGCCGACAGGACAATGATGAAATGATCGGACCGGCTTGCGCCCAGCCGCTCGCTAGTGGCGAAGGCAATGGCCACAAAGACCAGCGCGGCAACCGCTTGACGGAACACCGTCGTAACCACTGGCGGCACTTCGACAACGGCGATCCGCAACAGCATGAAACTGGCGCCCCAGATAGCCGCGAGCACGACAAGTGTCGTGTAGTCGACCACACCGGGCCGACCGACCGACTGTCCTGCTGTTCCTGCCATTGCCATCCCGCTCGACCCGGCTTGGTTAGACCAGTGCCTTGCCCTTGGCGTCAATCGCCGTCGCCACTGCTTCGTCCGTTGCCTCGTCTGGCAGAAGCATTTCGTTATGCGCCTTGCCGGACGGAATCATCGGGAAACAATTGGCCAGATTGGCGACCCTGCAGTCGAAAAGAACCGGTTTATCCGACTCGATCATGCGCATGATGGCGTCGTCCAACTCGCCGGGCTTTTCTGCCCGCAGGCCGAGGCAGCCGTAGGCTTCGGCCAGCTTGACGAAGTCGGGCATCGCCTCCGTGTAGGAGTGAGACAGCCGGTTGCCGTGCAGCAATTGCTGCCACTGGCGCACCATCCCCATGTACTGGTTGTTGAGAATGAAGATCTTGATCGGCGCTTCGTATTGAACCGCAGACGACATCTCCTGGATCGTCATCTGCACCGAAGCGTCACCGGCGATGTCGATCACCAGCGCGTCCGGGTGGGCAATCTGAACCCCGAGGGCAGCAGGCAGGCCGTAGCCCATGGTGCCGAGACCGCCTGATGTCATCCAGCGGTTGGGTTCTTCGAAGCCATAGAACTGTGCAGCCCACATCTGGTGTTGACCCACTTCCGTGGTGATGTAGGTGTCGCGGTCCTTGGTCAATTCGTAAAGCCGCTCCATGGCGTATTGCGGCATGATGACGTCCTTGTTGGGCGTGTAGGCCAACGAGTTGCGACCCCGCCACGTGTCAATCTGCTGCCACCAGTCTTCCAGGGCCTTCGCTTCGACTTTGGCGGACGAGGCCCGCCACAAGCGCACCATGTCTTCCAGGACATGGCCGCAATCGCCGATGATCGGCACATCGACCCGAACGTTCTTGTTGATCGAAGACGGGTCGATGTCGACATGGATCTTCTTCGAATTGGGCGAAAACCGGTCGATACGGCCGGTGATGCGGTCGTCAAACCGCGCGCCGATACAGACCATGACATCGCAGTCGTGCATTGCCATGTTGGCTTCATAGGTGCCGTGCATCCCCAGCATGCCCAACCAGTTCTTGCCGGATGCCGGATAGGCACCGAGGCCCATCAGCGTCGATGTAATCGGAAAATTGGTCAGTTGCACCAGTTCACGCAGCAGATGGCTTGCTTCCGTGCCGGAATTAACGACCCCTCCACCGGTGTAGATGATCGGGCACTTGGCGCTCGCCATCAGGTCGATGGCCTCGCGGATCGAGTCCAGATCCCCCTGCACTTTCGGCTGGTAGCTTTTGGTTTCAGTCACCGGAGACGGCGGGACATAGGTGCCGGTGGCAAACTGAACATCCTTTGGAATGTCGACGACCACCGGACCCGGACGGCCACTTTGCGCGATCCGGAAGGCCTCGTGCAAAACCCGAGGCAGGTCCTGAACATCGCGGACTAGCCAGTTGTGTTTCGTGCACGGACGGGTGATTCCAACGGTATCGCATTCCTGGAAGGCGTCCGACCCGATCAGGGGCGTCGGCACCTGGCCGGAGATGCAGACAAGCGGAATGGAATCCATCAACGCATCCTGCAAGGCGGTGACGATATTGGTTGCCCCCGGTCCCGACGTCACAAGGGCAACGCCAACCTTGCCCGTTGAGCGGGCGTAGCCTTCGGCAGCGTGGCCGGCCCCCTGCTCGTGGCGCACAAGGATGTGGGCGATTTCCTCCTGCTGAAACAGTTCGTCGTAGATCGGCAAAACGGCTCCACCCGGATAGCCGAATATATCCGTGACGCCGTTGTCCCTCATCGCCTGGACAACCATCTCGGCGCCGGTCATCTCACTCTTGCTCATCGTCTCGTTCCGCTTGTCTTGCGTACCCTGTTCGACACCCGGTGATCGGGTGCATTTGCCAATAAAAAAAGGCCCCGTTCGGAGCCTTGTTCAGCGCATGGGTGGCTTCCGCCGGATGGTTACACCATCCTGCCCATGCGCTTGCCCACCACGATTAGTCCAATTCTTGTCATGCGCGGGACGTTAGCGACAAAGCCGACGGGCGTCAATGCTGCGTCGCAAAATGCGAACACGTCCGCGTTGAGCTGATCACGAAACACAACACCTTGTTAAGGAACGTCGGTCAGAATGCCGAGATCAAGCGTCGAACCCCATTGAGCAGAGGCGATAGACTTCAATGCAACAGGACCTTGATCGGCGCGACCAGTCGGTCAATTCGCGTATTCTCGGGCACGTGGTCAAATGCAACGGTGCGCGCGCGACCATTGCCGCAAACGCGGCAGCCAATGAAGATTCCCTGGCCGTGGCCATGTCGGTCGGCCGGCTGATTTCGATCCGGGTCGGCGACAACCGCGTTGTGGCACTGGTCTACAGCATTCACAGCCCCAGCGAAGTCTGGAACGACCACGCCTCCAATGTCATGCATTTCGAGGTGGAACTGGTGGGTGAAATCCGGGGCGAAGGCGACGACACCCGTTTCAGCGCTGGTATCTCCGACTATCCGACGCTGGGTTCCATGGCCCATCACATCCGCACCGACGACCTTGATGCGATCTATTCCGTCGATTCAGGCAATCCGGTGACAGTCGGACATCTCAGTCAAAGCACCAGCACGCCGGCGGCTATTTCCGCTGATGCGATGCTGAACCGTCACTTTGCTGTTGTTGGCACAACCGGCGTCGGTAAATCGACGGCCGTTTCGCTGTTGATCAATCGCATTGTCGATGTGTGCCCCGACCTGCGTGTCCTGATCCTCGACCCGCACAACGAATTTGCCGCGGCCTTCAAGGACCGTGCCCACCTGATCGACACGGATACGCTGGACCTGCCCTTCTGGCTGTTTCGTTTGGAGGAACTGACGGAAGTCATCTTTCGAGGCCGGCCGATCGTCGCCGAGGAAGTCGACATGCTGCGTGACCTCGTCGCCGAAGCACGGCGCAGCTTCAAGGGAACGCCGGACAAACCCTCGCTCACACGCAAACAGGACCGATCGTCGATCACGGCCGATACACCAGTGCCCTATCGCATCGCCGATCTCTTGGCGCTGATCGACGAGCGCATCGGCCAACTGGATGGGCGTGAAGAAAAGCCACATCTGAGAACACTGAAAGTGCGCATTGGGTCCGTTATCAACGACCCGCGTTTCCGATTCATGTTCTCGAGCAACACCATCAACGACACGATCGCCGAGGTCATCAGTGACATCTTCCGGATTCCCGGAAACGGCCAACCGATCACATCGTTTCAATTGTCGGGCATCCCATCGGAAGTGGTCAATGCTGTGGCCTCGGTGCTCTGCCGAATGGCGTTCGAAATCGCCCTTTGGAGTAATGGAACCATGCGCATCCTCGTCCTGTGCGAGGAAGCGCACCGGTACGTGCCGGCCGACCGCGATCTGGGTTTCTTTCCAACGAGACAGGCCGTGGCGCGCATTGCCAAGGAAGGCCGAAAATACGGCGTCAGCCTCGGCGTTGTCACCCAGCGCCCCGGTGAGCTGGATCCGACGATCCTGTCACAGTGTTCGACGGTTTTCGCCATGCGTCTGGCAAATGACCGTGACCAGGAGATCATTCGGTCGGCAATTTCCAATTCATCCAGTTCGACGACCTCATTTCTCTCAGCGATCGGCAACGGCGAAGCCATTGCCTTCGGTGAGGCTGTCCCGGTTCCCATGCGCATGTGTTTCGAACGCCTGCCGGCATCCGCTCTCCCCAAAACCGCCAGTGGCGTTTCACAAGCAGGTGGGATGGTGACGGGCTCCGACGGCATGCCGAACATCAACCGTATCGTCAAAAACATGCGTCACATCGAAGATCTGGGCATGAGCAGCATGCCACCGGATACTTCGACATTGCAGCCGCGCATGCACGACCTGCAATCCTGGGACTCCGACACCGACAACGAGCCGTCGTTCGGAAAAGGTAGCATCGAGAAGGTCGAAAAGGCTGCGTCGCTGGGTTCCGTGCACTCGGCGGAAGACAGGGGATCCCTCTTCAAGGACTCCTTGCTGAAAAAGCCCCAGACCTGACGTCGCGCTAGTCGCGTCTGATTTCCCAATCCGCAGACAACTGGTTTCGGAACCATGTCGACTGCCGTTTGGCGTATTGACGTGTCGCGATACTGGCCCGTTCGATGGCTTCCTCCCAGCTGAGTGTCCCGTTGAGAAACGCGGTGATCTCACGCACACCGATGGCTTTCGTGGCCGGCAAATCTGGATCGAGATTGAGCGCCAACAACGCCCGCACCTCATCGACAGCCCCATTTTGCATCATCCGCTCGAAACGGTCGCGGATTCGTTCGCGCAAAGCGGAGCGGTCCGGCAGCAGCAGGATCTTGCGAACGGATTCCGGAGCGACCAAGGCTTCGCCTTTCTTCGCCTGAAGGGTCAGGATCGACTGTCCGGTTGCCTCAAAGACCTCGAGCGCGCGAACGATGCGCTGGCTGTCACCCGGATTGAGCGTGTCAGCTGCTTCCGGATCCCGTTTGCGAAGCTCCTTGTGAAGCTCAGCCGGCCCCTGCTCCGCCAACCGTGACCTCCAACCGGCACGCACTGTATCGGGAATGTCGGGCATTTCGGACAAGCCACCCAACAGTGCCTTGAAATACAGTCCGGTTCCTCCGACGAAAATCGGTGTCTGTCCGCCTGAAACAAGGTCGGGCAGAAGCCGGGCAACATCACGCGACCAGCGGCCTGTTGAATAGGCCTCCGAAGCCGGAACATGTCCATAAAGGTGGTGGGGAACTTCCCCGGTTTCGCCATCATCCGGACGGGCGGTCAGGATCTGCAGCGTGTCGTATACCTGCATGGAATCAGCATTGATCACCGCGCCGCCCAACCGCTCGGCGAATTCAAGCGCCAATGCCGACTTGCCGCTCGCGGTCGGTCCGGCTATCAGGACGGCTTCCAGCTTCATTTCATCTTCGGAAACACCCATGCCCCTCGTTGCCACGCTCATTGCCGATCCGTCAAATCCCGTCCTCACCGGTGCGCTGGGCGACCATGCGGCAAAGAGCATTTCGGCTACGGAGCCAGGCTGGCTTTCAGATGGCATTGCCTGCGACATCGCGATCCCCTCCGGCTTGAGCGAAACGGATGCGGGCGCCGCCATAACGGATGCGCTCGACGACGCACCTGTGGACGTGGTCATCCAGCCTTCGGCCGGCCGCCGCAAGCGCTTACTGCTGGCCGACATGGATTCCACGATGATCCGTCAGGAATGTGTCGACGAACTGGCTGCAGAGGCGGGTTTCGGAGAGCGGGTCGCCGCCATAACGGCACGCGCCATGAATGGCGAGATTGAATTCGAACCGGCCATGCGCGAACGGGTGGCCTTGCTAAAGGGTTTGCCGCTCGGCGTGATCGACAAGGTGCTCCGCGAGCGCATCGAATTAACGCCGGGTGGGAAAGTGGCCATCGCCACGATGAGGGCGAATGGTGCCTATACGGCGCTGGTATCAGGTGGCTTCACCCACTTCACACGCCCCATCGCCGCCATGCTGGGTTTTGACGAAAATCGGGCGAACGTGTTGCTCGACGAAAACGGTGCACTGACCGGGACTGTCGTCGAACCGGTTCTCGGACGACAGTCTAAAATCGACTCGCTCAACAGCCTGAGTGAAAAGCTCGGATTGACCCTGCAGGAAACCATGGCTGTGGGCGACGGCGCCAACGATCTGGGGATGTTGCAGCTCGCCGGGGCCGGTGTGGCCCTGCACGCCAAACCGGCGGTCGCCGCACAATCGAAGATGCGCGTCGATCACGGGGACCTCACTGCCCTGCTTTTCATCCAGGGATACCGGGAAGCGGAGTTTGAAGTTCCGCAATGATAATCACTGAGAGTGACCGGCTTCTGATCCGCAACTGGCGCGACGACGACCTCGACCTGTTCCACGAGATCAATTCCGACCCTCAGGTCATGGAGTTCTTTCCAGCGCGGCGGAATCGTCAACAGGCGCTGGAAGCGATGCAAATGATCCGCGGCGAAATCGCCGAAACCGGCTATGGCTTCTTTGCGCTGGAGCGAAAAGCCGACGGAAAGCCGATCGGTTTTGCCGGCCTGGCGATCGTCAATATCGAGCCGATGCCAGAGGGCACAATCGAGATCGGCTGGCGCCTTGCCGCTCCCTTTTGGGGCAAGGGTTATGCGTCGGAGGCCGGTGTGGAGCTTTTGCGCCTGGGCTTTGTTGATCGCGGGTTAACGGAGATTGTTGCCTTCGCGGTTACAAACAATGTGCGATCGACCGCTGTCATGGATCGGCTGGGAATGACCCACGATCCATCCCGCGATTTCGACCATCCGCGGATTCCGGACAGCCACCCTCATCTAAAGCGGCACGTGCTTTATGCCATTGATGCGGAAGATTGGCGGCGAAAGCGGATGTAGAAGGTGGCCCCGGCACAGCCGGAACCACCTTGAAAACTAGCGCATCGGTACGGTGATGAAGCGCAATTCGCCGGTCTTGTTGGCGATCATCAACAATGCATTGCGCCGACCGTCTTCCTTGAGTTTCTCGACGCGTTCCTCGACTTCCTGTGGATTCTCGACAACTTCCTGCGCCACCTCAACGATCACGTCACCTTCGACGATCCGTTTTTCGGCGGCCGCCGAATCTTCGTCCACATTGAGGATCACCACCCCTTCGACATCCTCGGAAATTTCGTATTTCTCCCGCAAAGCGGTATCGAGCTGCGCCAGCTCCATGCCGAGCACTGATGTCGTCCTCGGTTCGGCTTCGCTCTGCTCGTTGGCGATCAGTTGCTCACCGTCTTCCAGGCGCCCAAGGGTGACCGAAATCGTGCGCTCCTCACCTTTGCGAATGAGAACCACTTCGACTTCCTTGCCAACCGGGCTTTCAGCCACGATGCGCGGCAGGTCGCGCATGTCCTCGACATCCTGACCATCGAAGCGGATGATCACATCTCCGGGCTGTACGGAGCCGTCGTCAACCGGACCACCCTTGATGATGCCTGCAACGAGAGCGCCCTTTGCCTCGTCCATACCCAGGCTTTCCGCGATGTCGTCGGTGACCGGCTGGATACGCACGCCCAGCCAACCGCGGCGGGTTTCGCCAAACTCGATCAGTTGCCCGATAACCGTCTTGACCAGTTCCGAGGGCACGGCGAAGCCGATACCGATCGATCCACCCGTTGGTGATATGATCGCCGTATTGACCCCGATGACCTCACCTTCCTGATTGAAGAGCGGACCACCGGAATTGCCTCGGTTGATCGCCGCGTCGGTCTGGATGAAGTTGTCATAGGGGCCTGAATTGATGTCGCGTCCACGGGCCGAGACGATGCCGGTCGTAACCGTGCCGCCGAGACCGAACGGGTTGCCGATGGCCATGACCCAGTCACCAATACGGATCGCGTTCGAGTTACCCAGTTCCACGGATTTGAGCGGTTCTTCGGGTTTGACCCGCAAGACTGCGATATCGGTTTTCGGGTCGGCGCCGACCACTTCGGCGATGAGCTTGCTGCCATCGGCGAAATTGACTTCGATATCGTCAGCTTCTGCAATGACGTGGTTGTTGGTGACAATGATCCCTTCCGGGTCGATCACGAACCCGGAACCGAGCGAATTGACCCGACGCGAACGCGGCTGTTCACCGTTGTTCCTGTCACCGAAAAACTCATCGAAGAAATCCTGAAACGGCGAACCGTCCGGGACGCGCGGACGCGGCGTGCGGCGATTGTTGCTGACCCTCTGCGACGTCGAGATATTGACTACGGCGTCAAGCAGTTTTTCGGCCAGATCGGCCACGGATTCCGGCCCTTGGGCGGCCTGCGCGACCGGCGCCGTTGCGGGCGTGCCAACAGCGAACGCCAGACCAACGGCTGAGGCAACGGCGATCGTTCGGAACGGTTTCAGGATTTCGGTGAATGCCATGACCGGCTCTTTCTCCCATAGATATCGAACAGCGCGATTTGTTTTCCAAAGATATGACCAAATTCCGGCGCGTCCAGAGATCGATGGCCGCACCCACTTCAACAACAAGTGAACCTCAGCCACGAACCACCCAGACGACAAAAACGCCGATGCAAACCGCGGCAAGTCCAAAACCGCGCATCTGTTGGTCGCTGATGAGCGGCAAAGCCTCAGCCATACGCCTGACAAAAGAAGGGGCCAGTGCATACACCAGCCCCTCGATAACCAGAAAAAGTCCAATCGCCACAAGAAGTTCACTCATGGCGGATTGCCTTACTCAGACGCGGTTGGCGCCGGGATTGTTCCTGTCGCGTCCTGGAAGAACCGGAAGAACTCGGTGTTCGGCGTGATCACCATGGTGGTGTCCGAGCCGGTGAGTCCCTGCCGGTATGCTTCCATGGAGCGATAGAAGTCGAAGAAGCCCTCGTCCTTGGAAAACGCGTCGGCAAAGATCCGGTTGCGCTCCGCGTCGCCCTCACCTCGGGTGATTTCCGAATCGCGGCGTGCCTTGGACTCCAGCTCCACGACCTGCCTGTCGGCGATGGCCCGGATACGCTGACCAGCCTCGCGACCGCGGGCGCGGATGAGTTCGGCCTCTGCCAGACGTTCGGCCTTCATTCGATCGTAGGTCTGCTGGGACACTTCCTTCGTCAGGTCGGTCCGCCGAATACGCACATCTTCGATGGTGAGGCCTAACGACTCGGCATCCGGGCGCAACTGGTCACGCACCTCGGCCATCATTGCGTTCCTGGCATCGGACAGAGCGGCTTCGAAGCCACGCAAACCATAGACCCGGCGAAGGGCTGAATCGAGACGCGTTCGAAGTCGGGCTTCCGCGGCGGTTATGTCACCTGACACAGTCTCTCGGAATCGTTCAGCATTGGTGATTTTGTAAACAACAAACGCGTCAACTTCGTAAAACTTACCGCCTGAGACCTGCACACGGATATCGTCGAGATCGAACCGAATATCCCGTTTCTGGACCATTTGGATATTGTCGGCCTCAATGAAGCTGAACGGTAGTTTGAAGTACAGGCCAGGCTCGGTCTTGACTGACCGGATCTCACCGAACCGTAGAACAATGGCCTGCTCACCGGCCTGAACCACGAAGAAAGACGAGTAAGCCAGACCCGCGAGAATCACCACGGCGATGACAATTGCTGGAAGACGATTGCCCATCAGTTGGTACCTCCCGATGTGGAGTTCCGGTTCAACTCGTTCAGCGGCAGATAAGGCACGACACCCTGCCCCTGGTTCTGCTCCACGATAAACTTGTTGGAGGTCTTGAAGACTTCTTCCATGGTTTCGAGGAACAGGCGCTTGCGAGTCACCTCCGGCGCTTTCGAATATTCTTCGTAGATGGAGACGAAGCGTTGCGCTTCACCCTCTGCCTCGTTGACGACCCGATCCTTGTAAGCCGCTGCTTCTTCTCGGATCTGCGCCGCTTCACCGCGAGCCTTACCCAACTGCTGGTTGGAATATTGATTGGCTTCTTCGACGAAACGATCCTCGTCCTGCTCGGCGCGTTGCACCTCGTCGAAGGCGTCAGCCACCTCACGCGGAGGGGCAGCGTCCTCAATCGATACAGTGTTTACCGCGATGCCGGCACCGTAGTTGTCCATCGTCGTCTGGATGATGGTTTTGACGCTGTCGGCGATGGCCTGACGATTATCGCGAAAGATGTCCTGAGCCGGACGGCGACCAACGACCTCACGCATCGCGCTTTCGGCCACCTGTCTAAGCGTGTCTTCCGGTTGGTCGACCTCAAACAGATAGTCCTTTGGATTAACGATGGAATAAAGGACAGAGAACTGAACATCGACAATATTCTGGTCGCCCGACAGCATCAAACCCTGGGTGGCACCGCTGCGGGAATTGCCGCCGATATTGATCTGCCTCTCGACGATGCTGACCATCTCGACTTTTTCGATCGGCCACCAGAGGAAATGCAGGCCCGGCTGAGAGACTTCGCTTTTCGGCTTACCGAACAGCAGGACCACGCCGCGCTGATCAGGCTGCACCGTATAGACCGCCTGGAAAATCCAGAGCAACACCAGTCCGACCGCGATGACGGCGAGAAAAATTGGTGTACTCCCCCGGCCGCCCGGAAGCGCGTTTTTCAACTGATCCTGGCTGCGTCGGATGATCTCCTCAAGATCCGGCGGAGTTCCTCCTCCGCCGCCGCCACCGCCACCGGGACGTCGTGGGCCGCGCGGCCCCTGACCCCAAGGGCCCTGGCCATTGCCGCCACCGCCGCCATTTTGATTACTCCAGGGCATGAATTCCTCTTTCGTTGGCCTGCACGGACGGAAGCGATCGATCGCGCTTCCCGACCAATGTGCCGGTCTTTGTTATTCCTGTTGTCGGCGCATCGATACGCGGGGCGACCGAACCCGGTCAAGGCCTATTGCTGCGCACACAATCGGGCGTTATTGCGGTTATAGGTACACCCACCGCTGCTTTCAACGCGATGCGGCGATTAAGCTTACCATTTTCGAGGGTTTTCCGGCCTCGGATCCGCGGCCTTGGTTGCTTTCATCGGCGCCTGTAGATGACATAACGGGTCGCCGCACTGTCCTTTGGACCTGCCGGCACGTCCTCCGCGTGCTCAACCTCCCAAGTTGTTTCATCGATTTCGGGGAATCGTGTGTCCCCTTCCGGTTCGGCATCCACAAACGTCACATGCAGGCGATCTGCCAGCGGCAGCATTTGCCGGTAAATCTCGCCACCCCCTATGACGAATACACTCTCGGCACCGTCGGAATGCGCACGTTCCTGCGCCAAAACCAGCGCGGCATCGGGCGAAGTTACGGCCTCAAAACCTTCCGCTGCAAATTCCGCATCCCGCGTAATGACGACATTGGAGCGGCCCGGTAACGGCTTGCCGATTGACTGAAACGTCTTGCGTCCCATGATGACCGGGCATCCGAGCGTGATCGCCTTGAAGCGCTTGAGATCGGTAGACAACCGCCAGGGCATGTCACCATCGCTCCCGATAATGCCGTTGCGGGCAATGGCGACCACCATTTCAACCTTCACCGACTGCGGGCCGTCGTTCATACCGACACTTTCGCGGCGATGTGCGGATCCGGGTCATAGCCGACCAGCTCGAAATCCTCATATCGAAAGCCGAACAGGTCGGTGACCTCGGGATTGATGCGCATTGTCGGCAGGGTTTTCGGACGGCGCTCCAGCTGCAACCGCGCCTGGTCGAAGTGATCGGCATACAGATGAGCATCGCCGAAGGTCAGGACGAAATCGCCCGTTTCAAGTCCGGTCACTTGCGCCATCATCATCGTCAACAGCGCATAGGATGCAATGTTGAACGGAACGCCGAGAAAAATATCTGCCGAGCGTTGATAAAGCTGGCAGGAGAGTTTGCCGTTGGCGACATAGAACTGGAACAGGCAATGACAGGGAGGCAACGCCATGTCGTCGACAAGTGCCGGATTCCAGGCCGAAACCACCAACCGGCGCGAATTCGGATTGGTGCGGATCGCCTCCAACACATTGGCGATCTGGTCGATGGACTGTCCATCAGGTGTCGGCCAGGACCGCCACTGGTAGCCGTACACCGGCCCGAGTTCGCCGTTTTCGTCGGCCCATTCGTCCCAGATGCTGACACCATTTTCCTTCAACCACGCGATGTTGGTATCACCGCGAAGGAACCACAGCAGTTCGATGATGATCGACCGCAGATGCAGCTTCTTCGTCGTCAATACGGGAAACCCCTCGGCCAGATCAAACCGCATCTGATGCCCGAAAACGGAGCGGGTTCCGGTCCCTGTGCGGTCGTCGCGGTCGACGCCTGTTTCCAGGACGCGCCTCAGAAGCTCATGATATTGCTGCATCCATCACTCCCGGATCGATTCGCCGAAGACACTTTATAGCAGAGCTCGGGCGCTGGTGGCGTTTGAATCTCTTCTGTGCATTTGCGTTCAAAGCAGGAAAGTGTCCGGAGTTTACGGACTGTTATGCCCAGCAACACAGAAGGCCTTTTCTTCCGTTTAACAAGGTCTTATATCTGGGGTGCTGCTTTTGGCAGCTATGGCGATAAACGGGAGATGTAATAAACCCATCGGACCCGGGGGCAGTACCCGGCGCCTCCACCAAGACCGGTCGTCAAGGACCGGTGTTGTTGGGGGCGAAACAGGATCGACGAGGGTGTAAAGATCAACTTTTCGCTCGGCATGGTTCCGCCGTTATCGGGCCGACTCAATAGTTGCAAACGACAACTATGCGGAAGCACGTCTCGCTGCTTAATGCAGTGTGGCAGCTTCAAATGAACTCCTGATCGGTCGCACGGTCAGGCGGGGTTCGGAGGCACCTGGCAACAGAAGCCTCCACTTTTGCCGAGGCGGTTGAAAACTGCCCCGGCGGACTGGACGGAGACCGTGTGCCCGCGTTATCGGTGCATGAGGGTGGGATTGCACGAGCGGAAGTGAAAAAGGCGGAATTTGGCGGTGCGGGACCAAATTAGATACGACATTCTGGCGCAGGACGCCTTGAGGGGCGTGATTCGGAAAGTCCTGACCGAAGTCGCAGCCACAGGCAGTCTGCCGGGCGACCACCATTTCTACATTACGTTTCTGACCAATGCTCCGGGCGTTCGAATCTCGAGCTACCTGAAAGAACGCTATGCCGAGCAGATGACGATCGTCATCCAGCATCAGTTCTGGGATCTGAAGGTGACGGAAAGTTTCTTCGAAGTCGGACTTTCCTTTTCCGACAAGCCGGAGAAGCTTCATATCCCCTTTGCCGCCATCCGCGGCTTCTTCGATCCGTCGGTTAATTTCGAACTGGAGTTCGAAACCGTCGTTGCGGACAATGAAGATCTGCCAGCCGGTGAGGTTGAGCCTTACCAGGCGGCCGAGGAGCAATTGGATGGACAGGAGCAGGCAGCCATTGAGGATGCTTCATCCGATGCCGAAGAGACGCCCCCCCCCAGCGGTGATGAGCCCGAAAAAGAGGTCGAAGAAGGCTCCGGCGCCGACGTCGTTTCCCTCGACGCTTTCCGCAAGAAGAACTGACGGGGCGTTTCAATGAGTGCCGATCTGGTCAATCTGCGGCAGTTCAGAAAACGCAAGGCGCGCGAAGAAAAAGAAAAGGCGGCGGAAGCCAATCGTGTCGAATTCGGCCGGACCAAAGCCGAGAAGAAACTCACTGAAACGATGAACCGCAAGGAACGGCGTTCGCACGACCAGAAACGCCTGCAACCTTCACCCAAATCTTCCGGACCGGACCGTCAGGGCCCGTCCGGAACATGATCCGAAAGCACTCGGTCACCATTCGTGGCCACCGCACCAGCGTTTCGCTTGAGGAGGAATTCTGGCGCTGCCTGCTGGAAATCGCAGAGGCTCGGACAGAAACGGTTGCGGCGCTGATTTCCAGCATTGACGAGCAGCGGCAACCGGATCAGAACCTCTCCTCCGCAGCCCGCCTGTTTGTTCTCGATTGGTACCGAGCACGGGCCTCATCCATCAATTCGGTCGATGACAACGGATCGAAACCTTGAGGTGGAAGCACTACTCGGTGGAACCGGTCGCATCACCAAGTGCATCAAACTGCAGGCGCGGTAGCGGTTCACGCACCACACTACGCCCGGTCGAGTCCCCTGCCCCCACCTGTACGGGCTGTGAGTCCCGTTCTCCCGCCTGACGAATGGCGTCTTCAACCTGCTGGATATACTCTTCGTTGGTCGGCGGTCGAGAGCCGTTCTGGGCAAACCACTCGGCCACAATCTGCGCCGCACGATTCCTGCTTTCGGCAAGTTCGCGCTCTTCGCGCTCAATCCGGGCTCGACGCTCCTCGGCCTCGCGTTCCGCGGCTTCTCGTTCGGCCTTCAAACGCGCCTCTTCGTCTTGCGCCCGGCGCTCAAGGCGCTGCTCTTCAAGGCTCGCTTCCTCTTCCGCTGCTCGTTCGGCCTCTTCCTGACGAAGCCGCTCCAGAGTCCTCTGCCGCGTTTGCGCACGCTGTTTGGCCAGCGCCACCTCACGCCGCAGCCGCTGGTTTTCGAGCACCACCGCCTGAAGTGTTTCGACCCGACGACGTTCCCGCTCATAGGCTCGAAGGGAGAGGAAATTCGACAGTTCGGCCGCATCAACCGACCGATCCGGGTCGCTCACCGGGCCGAGGAAAGCAAGATTGACCGAGGGTGCCGCGCCCGTCAGCGCCTCATCCTCGGGATCGAATTCAACATCGAACCGTGCATTGATCGCCTGATCAGCAACGTCCAGACGCGCCTCGCCGCGTATCGTCGCACCATTGTCGGACAGTGTGACGTTGGGCAACCGCACGGTCCCTGCAGCAATTGTAAACGGCGCAGACGCTTCGCCGGCATAGAAGCTGCCATCGGAAACAGCCTGCTCTGCAAGAGCGGTTACCGTTTCGCTACCCACCTCGAAGCCATCGGCATCTGCGGCCGCGAGAATTTGCACGAGGGATTCATTTTCGACGCCGTCCAGCTCGAGACCCGCTATCTCCAACACGCCAGATCCGGTCAGCGAGGCGACGACGGCTCTCAGGCTCTTCCCCGCCCCTTCAAACGTACTTGATAGATCGAAACTGCCCGTGGCGACCGGGAAACCGTCTCGCTGCCAGACCAGCGGTCCCAGTTGAGCACCCTCCACCTGCACCTGCCCCGACAAAAAACCAGACCCGTCACGGTTTGCCAGGCGCGCTCCGCCGGTCAGCGATCCGTCGAGCCAGTCCGCCTGCATGTCGCGCCATTGCAGTTCATTGTCCTGCAGCACCAGTTTGCCCGACCAGTTGCGGGCGGTTGGCCCCAGATGCAAATCGGCGGAGCCGGCGCGCAGATCCAGGTCAATCGATACCCCGGTCTGTGTCGGCGGCAGAAACTCCTGATCGCTCCAAGTCGGTTCGCCGGTCAATATCGTGTCGAAGCCGAGCATCATTTCGGCCATCCAGCCGAGATCCATCTCCGATACCGACACGGCGCCGTTCGCACTGACGGTAGTGTCCCCTCGGCTCAGCGCCAGATTACCGGCATAGCTTATCTCACCGGCCCGTCCCTCCATGTCCTTGAGCTCGATCTGCCCGGAACCGGTGTCAACCAAAGCTTTCAGTTCAACCGGCAAGGCTGAACCGGGACCAGCGAGCATGATTCCGTTGGAAAGCAGGTAAGGCGCCAGATCCTCCGAATTCAAGTTCAGGTCGAAAGCCGCCTTGATGGCGCGCTCATGATCCTGCCAGGCAATGCCCTCCGCAGCGGCCGACGTGTCCGGCGCTTCGTAGTTGAACGCAAACTCTAGTTGCTCCGTCGGAACGCCGTCGATCTTCAGATCAACCGTTGCCGGTCCGGCAAGATCCAGGGGTAGCAATTGAACGCCCATCTGGCCCAGAAGGGTCTGCGGATCATTGCTCTCGATCTCAGCAGTCACCGACATTTGCCCGGTCGACAAAGGTGCCAGCGCGTCGGACCGCTCAATCGACAGATCGAACTTGCTGCCGCCGGTTTCACCCTGGGCGGTCGCCGTCAGCATGGCAGTTTCGCCGGGCCGATTGACGAAACGCGTATGCAGGTCGAAATTGGTCTCTCCGAACAGGGCAGCCTTGCTTTGCAGGTGATCGAGCAGCGGATGTCCATCGGTCAGCCGCGAAGAAAGCGCGACGATGTCGTCGATCCGCTCCGCCATCACGCTGACATCAACCTCACCCTCCGGCCCCTCGAAGACGTTTTCGACCCGTCCCACGCTGGAAATCGAAACACCGGCGACATCGGTCACCGTCAGCCGGTCAATGTCGAGCGTGCCCCCCTTCAGCCGCACCGAAAGATCGGCGCCGCTGGCCATCATTCCCAAAGCCTCGAAGCGCTTCGCACTGAGCCTTGCGCTGATATCGTGACCGGCGAGCCGGTTGCCGTCGCCCTCGCCAACGACCAGAGTTGTGAACGCCCGAATAGCATCGAGATCCACGAACTCGCCATCGAGCCGCATGTTCAGAGAAGGGCGTCCCTGTGTCGGCACCACTCTTTGGATCTGTCCGCCCAGCACGGCAGCGCCAAGCGCGATTTCCATCTGGTCGAACCGTTGCAGTTGCGCCGAGAGATCCACCTTGGCCGAAATGCCGGCGGCATCGAGCCGGCGTATGGCAGGATCGACATCCGTGGTCAGCCAGGACGCGAAGCCGGAAGGCTGGTTGGAAGCGAGAACCATGTCACCGGAGAAAGTGAAGTCGGAGCCAACGCCCAGTTGTCCCTTGGCCTCGAATTGCGTCCGGCCCGGCAGCTTGGCCTGGACCCGGTCGATCTTCCAAGCATTGCCGTCCGGATGCGCATCGATCAGCACATCACGAATGGTGGTGTCGCCGGCGACAATGGCGGGAAGCGCAACCGACACACGGCCAGGCATTTGCGGCACCGGAGCCCAGGTCAACAGACTGCGGAGCGCCGTAAGCCGCTGCTCGAAGGAACGAACCACGGCATCCGAGGGCGACTCGTCCTCGGCTTCGTCCAAACGATCGAAGTTCAGTTGCTGGCCGTCGGCAATCAGCAGAAATTTCGGCTCCCGACCCGTATCGAAGGTCGCCTCGCCTGAAATGACATATGGATCTTTTGGCGACCCGGTTTCCAACCGATAGTCTTCGATCCGCAGCCGCTCGTTATCCAGCTCGAAAACGCCGCGCGCCTTCAGATAGATTGGCTTACGGCTGCGGTTGCCCTTCACCGCCTCTTCGGTCACCGTTTTGGACGGATCCAGAGCCCGCAAAAGGAAGTTTCCCGAATAACGCGGCTTCAGATCTTCGATCCGGGCATCGCCCTCCATTTCGATCGAAAACGGCTGTGCTACAGGCAGCAGTTTGGCGCGCAAACGGATGCCGCCTTGAGGCAGAAGCGCGCCAGTCTGCAGCGTAAACGCGGTGTCGATGCCATCGGCGCGGACAGCACCGTCGATGCTCCACGGTCCGAGAATCGACTTGGCCGACATGTGCATGTTCAGACCTGCGAGGCGATACTCGCGGTCATTCTGCTCGTCCAGCACCAGGACCTGGCCATTGACGACGCCGATATTCTCAAGAATGAGGGCGCCGCCCGGTAGTGACTTTTCACTGCGCAGAGCCCAGTCCAGTTCTCCTTCGGGAGACAGCCTTACCGTGGCCTGGGGATTTTCGATGCGCATGTCGAAAATCCGGATTTCACCGCTGAGGAACGGCGCGAGTTCGGCATCCATGGAGAACCGGTCGACGGTCATCATCGGCTTGCCGTCCTGTCCTTCGCCGACAACCACGTTTTCAAACGTCACGGAGGGAAACGGCACAAGACGGGCTTCGGCGCTTCCAAGCACCTGGACCTTTTGCCCCAGAATGCGGCTCGCCTCGCGCTCGAAATCATGCCGGTAGCTCGACCAGTCGACAAAATACGGGCCGATCAGCGCAACGAACAGCGCCAGAACCAACAAGCCGCCAAAGAATACGAACAACCGGACCAGTGCAGGACCCTCTTGCGTTATCCAGACGTTGCCAAAGGTTTTCTGGACGCCTGCCTATGGGCGCCGCAAACAATCACGCGGCACCGTTCCACCCATATTATACGTCCAAATGAGCGGCGTCATAATAATTTCAAGGCACTGCGACGAGAGGCCTTAAACGCTCCTGCTCGTCGCGGCGTTCAACCCAGTGAAAATATCTTGCCGGGATTCATGATGTCCTGGGGATCGAGTGCCCGTTTGATGGCCCGCATCATGTCGATACCTTCACCCATTTCGCGCACCAGGGCCGCCTGTTTTCGCTGGCCAATGCCGTGCTCGCCGGTACAGGTCCCATCCATCGCCATCGCCCGATCGGTCAGCCGCATGACGAAGGCCTCAGCTTTCTCCACTTCCTGCTTGTCATCGATGTCGAAGAAAACCACCGAGTGAAAATTCCCGTCACCCACGTGACCGACGATCGGCGCCTGCAGCCCGGATCGCTGGCTGTCCTCCTGCGTTTCGTTGATGCAATCCGCCAGCCGGGAGATCGGCACGCACACGTCGGTTGCCAGGTTGGCGGTTCCGGGTCTGATCTGCTGTGTTGCATAAAAGGCATCGTGGCGCGCTTTCCAGAGCCGGGTTCGTTCCTCCTGTTCGCCTGCCCAGATGAAGGGTCCGCCGCCGAATTCCGTGGCGATTTCGTCGAAGGACTCGGCCTGTTCACGCGCAAATGCTGTCGTGCCGTGAAACTCCAGGAACAGCACTGGTGATTCCGGGTAGTCCAGGCCCGAATAGGCATTCACCGCCTTGATCGATGCAGCGTCGAGCAACTCGATCCTGGCCACTGGAATGCCCATCTGGATTGTCGCGATAACGGTGTTTACGGCCGCATCGACCGTCGGAAACGGACATACGCCGGCCGTGATGCTCTCCGGAATTCCGAACAGCCTCAGCGTGATGCTGGTCAGGATACCAAGCGTCCCCTCGGATCCGACAAAAAGTCGGGTGAGATCGTAACCTGCGGAGGATTTGCGCGCCCTTCCTCCGGTCCGGATTTCCCGACCGTCGGCTGTCACCGCGGTTACGGAAAGCACGTTCTCGCGCATGGTCCCGTAGCGGACGGCGTTGGTGCCGGAGGCCCTTGTCGCGGCCATTCCACCGATGGAGGCGTTCGCTCCCGGGTCGATCGGAAAGAACAGCCCGGTATCTCGCAGATGAATGTTGAGGTCTTCGCGGGTGACACCCGGTTCGACCGTGCAATCCAGATCCTCGGCATTGACCTGAAGGACACGGTTCATGCGGTTGACGTCCACGCTGATCCCGCCGCTGGGCGCATTGAGGTGGCCTTCCAGCGAGGTACCGGCCCCGAACGGCACAATGGGAACCCGGTAGTCCGCACAGATCCGCACGATGGTTTGAACCTCGCTCGATGATTCGGCGAACACCACGGCATCAGGCAATTGCCCGGGCAAGTAGCTCATCGTGTGCGTGTGCTGTTCACGGTGTGCCTCGCCGGTTTGCAATCGCTCACCAAACTGTTGTTTCAAAACGCCAATCGCAGCGGCAATTCCTTCTTCATTGCGCTGGCCCGCAACGACGTCAGACACACCCATCGACTTACTTCTCCTATTCGTTTCGGCGGCAGGATGCCCCTTGTCGCCGGTGAATGAAAGAGTAATGTGCACAATGACGCATTGCTACCGGGACGTGGGGGACCGGACGTCCAAGCGGGAGACAGACATGTCGCAGCCAGCGCCCTTCGTGGCGCCGCCAGCCGAAATCGAAGCCGCCTGGATCGATTACAATGGGCACCTCAACATGGCCTATTACAATGTTCTGTTTGACCGCGCCGCTGATGCAGCCTTCGAGACGTTCGGACTGACACCCGATTCCGCTCGGGAAACCGGATCGAGCATCTTCGTCGCCGAGGCCCACGTTCGATACGTGCAGGAATTGCACCAGGGCAACCGGGTCATCACAAGTTTTCACCTGATAGATTTCGACGAGAAACGCCTGCACGTCTATTCCGAATTGCGTCACGAGGATGGCTGGCTGAGCGCAACCTCCGAGACACTTTACCTGCACATCGATTCCAACGGTCCGAAGGTAGCGCCCATGCCCCAGCCTATGTTGGACAAGGTGGCACAGATGCACGAGGCGCACACGCGCCTGCCGCGGCCGGAATCGATCGGTCGTCCCATCGGCATCAAACGCCGATAGAGCGCGTCAATGCTTCCCGAATTCCTCGTTACGCTTCCCCAACAGATCCGAAAGTGGGTCGCGCCCAACACCCGAGCCTTCATCGAAGATCGGCAGCCGTACCTTTGGATCCTTGCCCTCGTCGTCGGCATTGCCGTCAGCGGCGCGGCCATAGCATTTCGCGAAATGATCGGTGTCGTCCAGCTTGTCTGGCTTGCCGACAACAGCGAGCGCATCATCACGGCCGCCAGCAATGTGCCCTGGTATTACATCATGTTGGCGCCGGTCGGCGGCGGCCTGATTGTCGGCATCATGCTGGAAAAGCTGATGCCGCAACGGCGCACGCTGTCCGTTGCCGACGTGATCGAGGCGCGCGCGCTGTCGGGCCGCAAGCTGGGGACGCGCGACGGCCTGATATCCGCGGTGATCACGGTCATTTCACTCGGATCCGGCGCCAGCGCCGGACGTGAGGGTCCGGTGATCCATCTCGGCGCAACGCTTGCCAATGGCGCCGCCCGCCGCTCAGGTTTGCCCGACTGGTCTAGCCGCACCCTGCTCGGTGCCGGTGTTGCCGCGGCGATCTCGGCCAGCTTCAACGCCCCCATCGCCGGTGTCCTGTTCGCCCATGAGGTCATCCTCGGACACTACGCGTTGCGCTCCTTCGTGCCCATCGTTATCGCCTCCAGCGGCGCGGCGGTGATCTCGCGTATCTATTTCGGCGAAACGGTCGCCTTCGATGTCCCGGTCTACCACGTCGCTTCCTATTGGGAGTTCCCGGCTTTCGTGTTGCTGGGCCTGGTCTCAGCTTGCGTTGCCGTGGTGTTCCAGTTTTCGCTGTTTTCCGCCGACTTCCTGGCACGCAAGATCACCATGCCGCTGTGGTTGAGGCCGGTCATCGGTGGCGCCGCGATCGGTGCCATGGGCGTGTTCATTCCGCATGTTCTGGGTGTCGGCTACGAGGCCACCGACATGGCGCTCTGGGGGAAGCTGCCGCTGATGCTGATGCTGACCCTGATCGTCGCAAAAACCGCGGCGACCGCCATAACGCTTGCGTCGCGTTTCGGCGGCGGGATCTTTTCGCCGGCCCTTTATCTCGGTGCCATGACCGGCGGAGCGTATGGGATCATTGCCGCCGACTTCTTTCCGGAACTGGCGTCCAGCCAGGCGCTTTACTCCATTTTGGGCATGGGAGCGGTGGCCGGCGCGGTCCTGGGCGCCCCTTTGTCGACGACACTGATCGTCTTTGAATTGACTGGCGGCTACGAGCTATCGATCGCGTTGCTCCTGACCACGGCGATCGCACACGGTCTCAACCAGGCCATCCACGGCCATTCCTATTTCCAGTGGCAATTGGAAATGCGCGGCCTTCCAGTTCAGGCCGGGCCGCATCGTACCGTTACCCGAAACGTCAAGGTAATGGATTTCATGACGCTGCTGGCGCCGGATGCGGAACCGGAAACCCACAACGAGGAAGATGGCCCACCCAGCCTGCAGCCGACCGACACTCTCGATACGGCCCTGCGGACGTTCGATTCCGTCGGCCAGTCGCGGCTGCCCGTTGTCGATGTCAGGGATCGAACCAAGATCATTGGCTGGGCAGAGCAGGTGAAAGCCCTGGAGCATTTCAACAAACGCCTGATCGATGTTTCAGAGGAAGAGCACCGGGGCTAGGGAGCTCCATAGAGGGGCTATTGCGGGCCACGCCTTGATGGCATATGGGTCGGCGATCCATGGCAGAGTTCGTTTCAGATACCGTCTTCAAACGTGACGTCTTTTCAGAGACCCGGTCAGGCTATTTTGCCGATCGACCGGATCGTCGTATCGCCCGACGCATCGTGAGCGCTTCCCCGCTTTGGTCGCGTCCACTGGCCTGGATCCTGGCAAAGCGCGAAATCCGCGCCTTGAAGGCGGTCACCGGCATTCGCGGCGCACCGGAAATCGTCAAGGTCGACGCCGACGGCCTGTTTCGCACCTGGACTGAAGGCACGCCGCTGCACCTCGCGCGACCTGACAGTCTGCAGTGGTATGGCGATGCCCGCCGACTGCTCCGCGATATGCGCCGCCGCGGTATCACGCACAATGATCTGGCCAAGCCGCAAAACTGGCTGATGCTGCCTGATGGAAACGCCGCGGTCATCGACTTCCAATTGGCCTCATGCCACCGACGGAAGGGGCGCCTCTATCGCTTGATGGCTTATGAAGACCTGCGTCATCTGATCAAGCAGAAACGGGCCTTCGCTCCCGATCTCATGACCGCGACGGAAACACGTATCCTGGCTCGGCGGTCCCTGCCCTCCCGCATCTGGATGGCCACCGGCAAGAAGCTTTACAACCTGATCACACGGGGCCTGTTTTCCTGGTCCGATGGTGAAGGTACCGGCGACAGGCTCGATCACGAGGGCCCGGCCATTCGCGCGGCGCTGGCGGATAATCCAACCTGCCGGGATGTTGCGCTGACGCTCTATCCGCTGCCGCGCAAGGGTGTCGGTATCTACGCCTTTGTCGAGTCCGATCAGCCGGAGCTCGACACCAACGCGCTGAATGCCGCGATCCATGCCCGGGATGCGAACGCCCATGCCGACCTCATTCAATCCGTCCCAGCACTTCCAAGAAGCGCGGATGGCAGCGTGCGCGACGATGTTCTGCGGCTGGTGGCGATGAACCAGATCACCGAATTGGATGATGTGCTGCAGCGGGAACCCGAATTGGCAGCCATTGTGCGTCCGATCGTCGATGGCCGGCTGAACTGGACCGACCGGCGAATTTCGCGGCTTGAAAAGTAGCGGCTTCTGGTCTTTCCACACCGAATCGCTACATTGAGAACAAATGGAAAACCCTGACGACGACATTCCCTTTTTTGGCGACGAGAAACCCGCTGCTGCCGGGTCCGGTCTCGCTGCACGCGCCATGGCAGCGCGCAACAGGCAAAGCCCGGCGCCGACCTATCTGGATGGGTTGAACCCTGAACAGTCACGCGCGGTCGAATCGCTGGACGGTCCGGTTCTGGTTCTTGCCGGCGCCGGCACGGGCAAGACCCGGGTTTTGACCACCCGCATTGCCCATATCCTGGCAACCGGCAAGGCCTATCCGAGCCAGATCCTGGCCGTCACCTTCACCAACAAGGCGGCGCGCGAGATGAAGGAGCGCATCGGCCTCCTTGTCGGTGGCGCTGTCGAAGGCATGCCGTGGCTCGGCACTTTTCACTCGATCGGCGTCAAGCTGCTGCGCCGCCATGCCGAATTGGCCGGTCTGCGGTCGGATTTCTCCATTCTCGACACCGACGATCAGATCCGTCTGCTAAAGCAACTGATCCAGGCCGAAGGGCTCGACGACAAACGCTGGCCGGCGCGTCAATTCGCACACATGATCGACAACTGGAAGAATAAGGGGTACGGGCCCGCCGATATTCCGGAGGGCGATGCGCGCTCTTTCGCCAACGGCAAGGGGCGACAACTCTACGAGGCCTACCAGGACCGACTGAAGACACTGAACGCCTGCGATTTCGGCGATCTGCTGTGCCATCCGATTCGCATCTTCCGGAACAACCCGGACGTCCTGAAGGAGTATCACGGCAAGTTCAAATATATACTCGTGGACGAGTACCAGGACACCAACACCGCACAATATATGTGGCTGCGCCTGATCGCTCAGGGTTCGAAGAACGTCTGCTGCGTAGGTGACGACGATCAGTCCATCTATGGCTGGCGCGGCGCCGAGGTCGATAACATCCTGCGCTTTGAAAAAGATTTTCCGGGCGCCGTCGTTATCCGCCTGGAGCGCAACTACCGTTCATCCGCCCACATTCTGGGCGCCGCATCACACCTGATCTCGCACAATGAAGGGCGGCTCGGCAAAACCCTGTTCACCGATCTCGACGTGGCCGATCACGACAAGGTCATGGTGCACGCTGCCTGGGACTCCGAAGAGGAGGCCCGCGCTGTCGGCGAGGAAATCGAGCAGCTGCAGCGCCGCGGCCACAAACTCAACGACATGGCGATCCTCGTGCGCGCATCGTTTCAAATGCGCGAGTTCGAAGACCGCTTCGTTACCCTTGGACTGAACTATCGGGTGATCGGCGGGCCGCGTTTTTATGAGCGCCTCGAAATCCGCGATGCGCTGGCCTATTTCCGCGTCGTCTGTCAGGGGGCCGACGATCTTGCATTCGAACGCATCGTCAACACGCCGAAACGCGGCCTTGGCGAGGCGGCGATCCGGCAGATCCACGACTACGCCCGCGCCCGCGGCTTACCCATGCTTCGCGCCTCTGCCGATCTGGTCATGACGGAAGAGATGAAGCCGCGACCGCGCAAATCGCTCACCGACGTGGTCGAAAACTTTGCTCGCTGGGCGACGCTGCTGGAGACCATGCCGCATACCGAGCTTGCCGAGCAGATCCTTGAAGAAAGCGGCTACACCACGATGTGGCAGAACGACCGATCGGCCGAGGCGCCGGGACGGCTCGACAACCTCAAGGAACTCATCCGCTCCATGGAGGATTTCGAATCCATGCGCGGCTTCCTCGAGCATGTCAGCCTGGTCATGGATGCCGAGCAAAACGAAGATCTCGACGCGGTTTCGCTGATGACACTGCACTCGGCCAAGGGTCTCGAGTTCGAAACCGTATTCCTGCCCGGCTGGGAGGAAGGCTTGTTCCCGCACCAACGTGCGCTCGATGAGGGAGGCCGATCCGGACTGGAAGAAGAACGCCGGCTGGCCTACGTCGGGCTGACGCGTGCCAAGGCCAATTGCCATATCTGGTTCGTTTCCAACCGACGTATTCACGGCCTCTGGCAGTCGACCATTCCGTCGCGCTTCCTCGATGAGCTGCCATCAGACCATGTTGACGTCGCCGAGCCGGATTCGTCCTACGGCGGATACGGTGCCGGAGCGGCCGGTGGTGGATATGGTGCCTCCCGCTTCGACGCAGCGGAACCGTTTGCAGGCAGCTACAACACGCCCGGCTGGCGCCGCGCCCAGTCCAACCGCAACGACGCAACCCGCCAAAACTGGGGCATGCGGTCCGGTCACTCGGTGGAACGCATTGGTTATGGCGAAACCGATTCCGGCTTCGGTGCCGGACGCAGTTCGGTCAAGGCAAAAACCATCGACGGCGAACTCGTCGCCCGGTCGGTCTCCGAGGAGCCTTCCGCCTATTCGATTGGCGACCGGGTGTTCCACCTGAAATTCGGCAACGGCAACATAGCGTCGATCGACGGCAACAAGCTTACCATCGACTTCGACAAGGCCGGGCAGAAACGGGTGCTCGACAACTACGTCGAAAAGGTCTGATCGTTAAGTGTACTTGCCCGCCAGCGCTCGCATGGCACCGGCGAACACCGTCACATCGATGCCAACGCCCAGGAATGTTGCGCCGGCTTCACGGCATTCCTCAACAAATTCAGGAGCAGTGGCGAGAACGCCGGGCGCCTTGCCGGCGGCCGCTATGCGTCGGATGGCATCGAGCACCGCTTCCTTGACTTCCGGCGTGGCCACCTTGCCCGGGAAGCCCATATCCGCGGCCAGGTCAGACGGCCCAATGAACACGCCGTCAACGCCGTCAACAGACAGTATGTCGTCCAACGCCGCCAGGCCGGCGCGGCTTTCGACCTGCACCAACAGGCAGATTTCATCATTCGCGGTGGTGACATAGTCGGGGATGCCGGCAAATCTCGAAGCCCGCGCCAGGGCTGACCCGACTCCGCGAACGCCATCCGGCGGATAGCGCGTAGCCCTGACCAGTTCCTCTGCCTGGTCCGCGCTTTCGACCATCGGCACAACCAGACTTTGCGCACCGGCGTCGAGCACCTGCTTGATCATCCATGTCTCGCCAACCGGCACCCGCACCAGCGGATGCGATCCGGAGCCTTCAACCACCTGAAGCTGCGCCAACGTCGAGCGCAGATCGTTCGGCGCATGCTCGCCGTCGATCAGCAGCCAATCGAAACCGGCCGTTGCCGATACCTCCGTCACGTAGGCATCAGCAAGTCCGAGCCAGCAGCCGAATTGCTGCCGCCCCTCCGACAAAGCCTTCTTCAACGGGTTGGCGGGTGCGGGCATGCGAGGCTCCTGTCTGCGGGAATGAAAACGCTGGTTGTCTATCCCGCCAGTCAGGCAGCCTTCAAGCCCTCATCCAGCGCCGAAACGATTTTCGCTGTTTCATCCTGAGTCAGGATTAGTGGCGGTGACAGAATGATGTTGGCCCCGGATACCCGGATCATGACGCCCGCTTCATAAGTGACTTGGTGGATCCGTCCGATCGTCTGCTTGTCGATGGGCGTCTTGGCCGCACGGTCCGAGACGATCTCCAGGGCGCACATCAGCCCCTCGCCACCTCGCACATCTCCGATCAGATCGTGTTTTTCCTGAAGACCGAGCAGGCCCTGATGCAGCTCGACCCCGCGTTGACCGGCATTTTCGTGCACCTGCAGGCGCTCCGTCTCCTGAAGGCAAGCGATCGCCGCTGCAGCGCCCACCGGATGACCTGAATAGGTATAGCCATGACCGATATTGGCCTTGCCGGTTGTGTCATTCTCGAACACCTCGGCCACACGGTCGTTGAGCATCACCGCGCCAAAGGGGAAGTAGCCGTTGGTGATCGCCTTGGCTGTACACATCATATCCGGTTGCACGGACCAGTGGCGTGATCCGGTCCAAGAGCCGGTGCGACCGAAAGCGGTGATCACTTCATCGGCAATCAGGAGAATGCCGTGACGGTCGCAGATCTCCCGCACCATAGGCATGAAGCTGGCATGCGGCGGGATCACCCCGCCAGCGCCGAGCACCGGCTCCATGATGAAGGCAGCTATGGTGTCCGCACCCTGAAAAGCAATTTCGTCCTCCAGTGCCGCCGCGCACAGCCCCGCCAGCCGCTCCGAATCCGTCTCGTTGAACGGATTGCGGTAGGTGTAGGGTGCCGGAATGTGATGGCAGCCGGCCAGAAGAGGTTCGTAGGCCGAGCGGAAATTGGCGTTGCCATTGACGCTGGCTCCGCCGAAATGGGTGCCGTGATAACCCTTTTTCAGGCTGAGGAACTTCGTCCGACCTGCCTCGCCGCGAACTTTGTGATACTGGCGCGACAACCTCAGTGCGGTCTCGACACTGTCCGAACCGCCGCTGGTGAAAAAGGCACGCGTGAGCCCGTCAGGTTCGAAAAACTCCTGCAACATATAGCTGAGTTCGATCAACGCATCATTCGTGGTGCCGCGAAAGGTCGAATAATAGGGCAGCGTATCGAGCTGTCGCGAGATTGCCTCCTTCACCGGGGCACAGGAAAATCCGAGATTGACGTTCCACAAACCGCCGACAGCATCGATCACCTTGTGGCCATCCACATCGATAATGTTCACGCCTTCGGCGCCCGTCACGATGGTCGGTGGGTTAGCCTTCATATCGGCCGGATGGGCCATCGGATGCCAAAGGTGGCGGGCGTTGTTTTCCTTCAGGAAGTTGGAGTCCTTCATATCGTCCTCTCTTGGTTGAGGCCCAGAAGGCCGAGGGCTGTTTGGTATCCGGATTGCGGATCGCGGACATCGAAATGGACGGTCTGCAGACCGGCACGCTGCGCGCCGGTTACGTTGCGCGCCTGGTCGTCGACGAAAACGCAGTCTTCCGGCGCAAGGTCGAGCGCGCTGATGCAATCCGCATACGCACGGGGATCTGGTTTGAGGATGTCCGTGTAAGTGGCGTCGTGAATCACATCGAAGTCGGCAAGAAACGGTAATTTCGAACGGAATTCGGCGCCGTAGAACAGATCAAGTTCGTTGGACAGGATTGCCAGCTTGCACCCTGCAGCCTTTGCCTGGCCGATGGCATCGAGCGCTTCCGGCCGAATGATTTCAGCTGGTGCATCGCCGCGCGCGGCACGCACGAAATCCGCCATGTCGGCCCAGTCCTGACCAACAAGGTCTGCAACCTCTCGGGTGCGGCTGCGCCAATAATCGCGTTCAGTGATTTCGTCGGCCTGCATCGAACGCCACAAAGCATCGGACTCCGGATCGAAGGGGCCACGCCATGTCAGTGCGCCGGGTTGCAGCCCGAGCGCCCTCTCCGTCAGGTCGTGCGTTTCGAACAGGGTCCGGGTCACGACCCCACCGAAATCGAGAATGAGTGCCGTCTCAGGCCGCATCGGACCAGATCCTTTCGAGTTTCGGCGAGATTTCACCGCCGATCGCGCTTGAGACTTGCCTGCACCCTTGTCTCAGAGTGCGTTTGATGTGGGCAAGTATTTCGTCGCTTACGCGAGACGTCGGCAAGGCCACAGCGACCGTACCGATTGCCCGGCTGTTTCGATCGAAGACAGGGACTGCCATCGAATAAACCTCATCTTCAAAACCCTGGTCGCATTCCCCGAACCCCGTCTGCCGAGTGTGGTCGACAATCGATCGCAGAGCCTCCGGATCGACCACCGTTTTCGACGTGAACTTCTTGAGTGGCTTGTCCAGGTACTGCTCGATCAGGTCCCCTTCTGCAAAGGCCAGCATCGTGTATCCGGATGAGGTTGCGTGCAGCGGCAGCATCTCCGCTTCATCGAAATAGACGCGGGTTCCGTGGATTTTGACGTCTGCGTAGAACAGCGGCGACAGCATATCGCCCTGCAGCAACGACATGTGCACCAATTCGCCAACTTCCGAGGACATCTCGGTCACGATGGGGGCGATTGCCCGGTGCGCCGGAAAGGTCCGCTCGCGGACATTGGCAAGGCGCAGCACCGCCGGTCCCATGCGATAGGATTTGCTCACTGGATCCTGCTCGACAAACCCGTTTTTCTGCAATTCGGTCAGGTGGCGATAAATCGTCGCTTTGTCCTGTTTGCACAGTTTTCGAAAGTCGGACAGACCGATCTCTGGTCGCGAAACCGAGAAATAATTCAACAGGTTCAGCGCTTTGGTGATCGTACCCATTCTCTACTCTGGCCTTCGCGCCGCCCGGCGAAGGTCGGTGCGGCAGAGGGACATTGACAGAAAACAATTCACGGTTCAATATAAATCTGCAACGCCGTTTCAAATAATGAACCGATTAAACAATGGTAGGGAGTGAGACCATGATCAAAAAAATCGTTACCGCCGGCCTTCTGGCCACATCAATGCTGATGACAGCCGGCACCGCTGTAGCCGAATATCCGGAGAAACCCGTTTCCTTTGTCGTGCCGTGGCCTCCCGGAGACCTCGAAGACGTGCTGACCCGCATGATCGCAGACGACTTCCAGGCTGAATACGGGGTTCCGGCAGCCGTTGTGAACAAGCCAGGCGGCGGAGGCGGACCGTTCCCCGGAGCCGTTGAGGTCGCCAAAGCGCCGGCCGACGGCTACACCATCGGATCCTTCATCATCGCCGTCCCCGTTGTCGGCCCGCAGATCGGCATACCGGAACTCAGCCCGAACCCGTTCGAGCCGCTTGGCAACTTCCTGACCTATCCCTTTGTCATCGCTGCCGGTGCCGATGCGCCCTATGACGACATCGATGGCCTGGCTGCCCATGCCAAGGATAACGACGTGGCGCTCGGCCATTTCGGCGCGCCGCTGGTTCCGACGCAAGTTACCTTCGCCCTTGCCGCCAGCAAGGGCTTCGAATTCGGCTCCGATGCCGCGTTCGATGCATTGGACTGCAACACATTGGCATCCGGTGATGCCGATGTAATCAACACCACGCTGCAGTTGATCTTGCCCTGTCTCGACAAGGTCAAGGTTCTGGCCTCGATCGGCGCCGAGCGGATTTCGCTGACGCCCGATGCGCCGACCGTTGCAGAGCTGGCGCCGGATCTGGACATCTCCCTGTGGAACGGGCTTTTCGTTCACAAGGACACGCCGGCCGATGTGCGTGAGAAGATCATCTCCGTCGCCAAGAAGACGATCATGTCCGAGAAGGCTCAGGCCATTGCAGCGGAAACCGGTGCTCTGCTCTACTGGCAGGATGCTGCTGCTGCTCAGGCGCAAATCGACAAGGACATCAAGACCTTGCAGACCATCGAAAAGCTGGTCGGCAACTAAGCCATAAAGCTTCAAACCCTGCGGCAGCGCCATCGGCGCTGCCGCCCATTAGGGCTCGACGACCATGGCGCACATCAAGACACTGCAGGAACTGTTTCAACGCTACCGCCGACCCGGCGATCTCGTATTTGCTGTTGTCTTCCTGCTTTTCGCACTCTTCCTGTTAGCCAATCTGGGCGAACAGACACAATGGACCAAGCGCACCAAGCTGTTTGCACAGCCTGCCTTCTGGCCCGCCGTTTCGCTCTTCGGCATGGTGCTTTTCGCGGCCTTGCACTGGCTGAGTTCGGTGATGTCGCCCCGCATTGACGGCCGCTGGCGGGAGGTCGGCTTCTGGCTGCAATCGCTGGAATATGCGGTCTGGTTCATGGCCTATGTGCTGCTTGTGCCGCGGCTCGGCTACCTGCCGTCGACGATCATCTTCACGATTTTGCTGGCCTTGCGCGGTGGCGTGCGAACCTGGAAAGGTGTCGGCGGCGCCGCTTTAACGGGTGTGGTCATCGTCCTCGTTTTCAAGACTTTTCTGCAGGTCAAGGTGCCCGGCGGACAAGCCTATGAAGCTCTTCCGGACGGCCTTCGCGCGTTTATGCTGACCTACTTCTGAGAAACACCATGGACCTGCTGCTATCCAGTGTTGGAATTCTGGCTCGCTGGGACGTGTTGGCCGCCCTGATCATCGGGTCGGTCGGCGGCGTCATCATTGGCGCCATTCCAGGTGTCGGTGCTGCGGTGGCAATCGCCATCCTGCTGCCAGCCACCTTCGCTTTCGATCCGATCGTTGGACTGACCGTCCTGCTCGGCATCTACGGTTCCTCAATGTATGGCGGCGCCATCCCCGCCATTCTGATCAACACGCCGGGAACCGCCGTCAACGCCCTCACGACCTATGACGGCTATCCGATGACCCAGCGCGGCCAGGCGCGCCGGGCACTGGCGCTGGCCTATTCCGCCTCGTTCTTCGGCGGTATTTTTTCGATCATCTGCCTGATCATCTTTTCGCCGCTGCTGGCGCTGATCGCACCACATTTCGGTTCGCGCGAGATCTTCCTCGCAGCTGTTCTCGGTTTGGTTTTGGTGGTGCTCGCCCATCGCGGCCAGGTCTTTGCAGCCGGCATGCTGGCCTGTTTCGGTATCTTCCTGAACACAGTCGGCCTCGAACCTGTCAAATACACCAAGCGCTTCACTTTCGATCAGACCTGGCTTGCCTCCGGCGTCGACCTGATCGTCGTGGTACTGGGGCTCTTTGCCGTGTCGCAGGCGTTTCTGCTGCTGGTCGACCGGGACAACACGCCCCATCCGCAGCCGGTCAAGGGCAATCTCTTCGACGGTCTGCGTGAACTGTTCGGCTTCAAACGCATCGCCACCGCCTCCTCGAGCTTCGGCGTATTGATGGGCATGATCCCCGGTGTCGGCGAGTTCACGGCCCAGTTCATGGCCTATTCCTATGCTCAACGCAGCTCTTCCAAACCCGACGACTTCGGCAAGGGTTCGCCGGAAGGACTGATCGCTTCGGAGGCGGCGAACAACGCCGTGCCCGCTGCAGCCATGATCCCGCTGCTGGCGCTGGGCATCCCGGGCGAAGCACTGACGGCAATGATGTTGTCGGTCTTCTACATTCACAGTGTGGTACCCGGACCGCAGCTGTTCCAGAACCAGATGGACTTCGTGGTCGCTCTCTATCTGGCAATGCTGGTGCTCAACATCATCGTTTTGGTGTTCCTGCTGTTTTCGACGAACCTGCTCACGAAAATCATTCAGGTGCCGACCAGGTTCCTCGGCATGATCATCCTGACGCTAAGCTTCGTCGGCGTCTATTCGCTGCGCAACTCGGCAACCGATTGCGCCATCGCAGCCGGCTTCGGCGTATTCGGCCTGATCCTCAAGCGCCTCGGCCTGCCCATCGTCCCGATCATCCTGGGCATGGTTCTGGGGGGCATCATGGAGGTCAAGCTGCGCAGCGCCATGGCCCGCGTCAAGACGCCGCTGGACTTCATCGACAGGCCCATCGCCGCCATCATCTTCGGCCTCATCGTGCTCGTCATCATCCTCCACATCCGCACGCTGATCGTCGAACGCCGCAAGAAATCGGAGACCCCAAATGCTGGAACAAGCTAGTATCGACGCGCTTCGCGGAGCTGAAATCGCTCCCCCGGGGCACTTCGTCGACGGCGCCCACCGACCCGCGGAAACCGGCGAAACACTCGATGTGATTTCACCGATAAACGGCCAGCTCCTCACCACCATCGCCCAGGGCACGACCGGCGATGTCAACCACGCCGTCGCCCGCGCCCGGGCCGCTTTTGAAGACGGCCGCTGGTCGAACCAACCACCTGCTGAACGCAAGAAAGTTCTATTGAAGCTGGCAGATCTGATCGAAGCGGAGGCGCTGGCGCTGGCCGTCCTCGGCGTGCGCGACAACGGCACCGAAATCGCCATGGCATTCAAAGCCGAGGCCGGTTCAGCGGCTGCAACTTTTCGCTACTTCGCTGAAGCCATCGACAAGGTTTATGGCGAAATCGCACCAACCGCCAAGAACGTACTCGCGCTCATTCATCGCGAGCCCGTCGGCGTGGTCGGCGCCATCGTTCCCTGGAACTTTCCTCTGATGATCGGAGCCTGGAAGCTCGCGCCGGCCCTCGCAGCCGGCAACAGCGTCGTGCTCAAGCCGGCCGAAACCGCGTCCCTGTCGCTTCTTAGAATTGCCGAGCTTGCATCCGAAGCAGGTCTTCCCGATGGCGTCCTGAACGTCGTGACCGGCACCGGCCCCGTTGTCGGCGAAGCCCTTGGGCTCTCCATGCATGTCGACGCTTTGGTTTTCACCGGCTCCGGTGCCACCGGCCGCAGGCTTCTCGATTATGCCGCCCGGTCCAACCTCAAGCGCGTTTACCTTGAACTTGGCGGCAAATCGCCGAATGTCGTCTTCGCCGATGCTCCAGATCTCGATCAAGCGGCGAAAGTCGCAGCCTGGGCCATATTCAGGAACTCCGGCCAGGTCTGCGTCGCCGGCTCGAGACTTCTGGTCGAAGCGACAATCCACGACGAGTTTGTGGAGGCCGTTGCGGGCCACGCCAGAAACATGGCCGTTGGTGACCCCTTGAACCTTGCAACGGATGTTGGTGCGGTTCACAGCGCCGACCAGCTTGAAAAGGATCTGAGCTTTGTTGGAGTGGCCGAGGCGGAGGGAGCGATCCGCGTCTGCGGTGGCAACCGAACACTCCAGGAAACCGGCGGCTTCTACATGGAGCCGACCGTCATGGCCGGCGTTGCTCCCGACCATAGGCTGGCGCGCGAGGAGGTCTTCGGGCCGGTCCTCGCCGTCACGCCGTTCGAAAACGAAGCAGAAGCGCTCCGCATTGCCAACGGCACTGAATTCGGCCTGGCGTCCGGGGTCTGGACCTCCGACGTTTCCAGGGCTCACCGCATGGTCCGCGGCATTCGCGCTGGCCTCGTTCACGTCAACACCTATGGCGGCGCCGACGTCACGGTGCCGCTCGGCGGTGTTGGTCAATCAGGCAACGGCCATGACAAGTCGTTGCATGCATTCGACAAGTATGTCGACCTTAAGACTGCCTGGATTCAACTCTGACAGGAGGCCGGCGTGACCGCAAAAACCATTCTTATCGTCGGCACCTATGACACCAAGCAGGATGAGCTCGGTTACCTGGCCGACTGCATCAAGGATCGTGGTGGCCACGTCCTGACGATGGATGTCAGCGTCCTGGGCGATCCCGCCGAACCTACAGACTTTTCCAAACACGACGTCGCCGAAGAAGGCGGCAGTTCGATTGCCGCCGCTATCGACAGTGGTGACGAGAACCACGCCATGCAGATCATGGCGGCGGGCGCTTCAGCGCTGGCCACACGGCTTCACCGCGAGGGTCGCTTCGACGGAGTTATCCTGCTCGGCGGCACCATGGGCACCGACCTTGCGCTCGACGTCTGCGCCGCCCTACCGGTCGGAGTGCCGAAATATGTCGTTTCAACGGTCGCCTTTTCGCCGCTGATACCACCGGAGCGGCTGGCCGCAGATATTCAGATGATCCTCTGGGCGGGCGGGCTCTACGGCCTCAACTCCATCTGCAAGTCCTCCCTTTCGCAAGCCGCTGGCGCCGTGCTCGGCGCGGCCGCTGCCGTCGAACCGCCGGCTAGGGACAAGCCCCTTGTCGGCATGACAAGCTTGGGCAAGTCAGCATTGAAATACATGGTGACCCTGAAACCGGCTTTGGAGCAACGCGGTTTTGAGGTCGCGGTGTTTCATGCCACCGGCATGGGCGGACGGGCCTTCGAAAACCTGGCCGCTCAGGGTGCCTTCGCCTGCGTGCTCGATCTGTGCACGCAGGAACTCGGCAACCACATTCACGGCTCCAACATCTCCGCCGGCGCCGACCGGCTGACCAATGCAGGTAAGGTCGGCACGCCGCAAATCGTGGCTCCTGGCTGCTACGACCTCGTGGATATTGCCGGCAGCGATCTTCCGGAGAAATGGACCAACCACATTTCCCATGCCCATAACCGCCTGCTGACCTCAATCGTGCTCAACACGGAAGAACGACGCGCTGTTGCAAGGGCGCATGCCGACCAGCTCGCCAAGGCAGTCGGCAAATCTGCTCTGGTGCTGCCCACGGGCGGCTGCGGTGAATGGGACAGGCCGGGCGCAGATTTGCACGATCCCGATGGACTGGCTGCTTTCTGTGAGGCAATGCGTACCACCTGCCCGACCAATGTGGAGTTTGTCGAAACGGCGGCCCACATCAACGACGCCACATTCAGCGAACTCATCCTGACCATATTCGATCGCTGGGTTTCGGAGGGCACCATCAAAACCGGTTAGTGTTCCTGATTGAAGCCGACGTTCGTTTGGTGTTCGCTGTGAATTTCGGATTCAGTACCTTAGAGCATGAACCCGCCCCCGGCCTGCACGACTTGCCCGGTGACCCAACCTGCGTCGTTGCTGGCTAGCAAAAGAACGGCACTAGCGATTTCATCCGGCTGGCCAGGGCGTCCCATTGGGGTCTGCGCTATCATTTGTTCAACCATCTGTTTGTCCAATGATTCAAACGTCGCCAAATCCGAGATCGTAAAGCCGGGTGCAACAGCATTTACACGCACACCGCTTGGACCAAACTCTGCAGCGAGCGTTCTGGTCATATGATTCAGGGCCGCTTTGGACGATGCATAGGTTGCGGTGCCCGGCATTGCGCCATGTGACAAGGTCGATGAGATATTGATGACCGACCCCTTGCTGCTCACAATATGATTGCTTGCCGCACGCACAAGGGCCAGCGGTCCCATCACATTGGTTCTGTAGATATTCTCAAAGTCTTCGTCGGTCACTTCGGACAAAGGTCCTACTTTCGACGTTCCAGCGTTGTTCACCAGAATGTCCAACTGACCATGTTTGCGAACGGTTTCTTCGACTATCCGGGCCGGCTCGCCGTTTTTGCTGATATCTCCTGCGATCGCGGATGCCTGAGCGCCCAGTTCCTTGGCGGTTTCTTCCAACACGGATTGCCTCCTGCCAGTAACGACAACTTTCGCCCCTTTGGCGATAAAGGCAGATGCGATCGCTTTGCCAATTCCTGTTCCACCGCCGGTGATCAACACCACACTGTCCTTCAGGTTTTCCATCTGCTTCTCCTGGATCTTAAGTATCGATTTCAGTGACCCGATCAGCCGGAAATCCCGAACTGGCTGATGTTGGTCGCTGTTTGTGAGTAAAATATCCATGCGCAAGTTGAATTGTAATTGCCAAAATCTGCATTCCATGTATGCATTTCCGCATGGATTGGAAAACCGTCTCTTTTGATTGGAACCAGATCCGCGCGTTTCTGGCTACGGCCGAAGAGGGCTCCTTTTCGGCTGCCGCGCGCGCCCTTTCGCTGGCTCAACCCACACTGGGACGACAGATCGCAGCCCTTGAAGGTGAACTTGGCGTGCTCCTGTTCGATCGTGGCGGACGATTCCCGACGCTGACGCAGGCAGGTCTGGAACTTTTGGAACATGCCCGCAGTATGCTGGGCGCGGCAACGTCGCTGTCGCTGGCGGCCTCCGGTCAATCCCAGGCGATAGAGGGTCAAGTGTGCATTACTGCAAACGAGATCATGACCGCGTTCATACTCCCACCGATCATCAGCCGGTTGCGCGACAAGGCACCAGGTATCGAAATTAGACTGGTTGCATCAGACGAGTACCGGGACTTGACCCGACGCGAGGCAGATATTGCCATCAGGCACAAACGCCCGGACCAATCCGATTTGATCGCCAAACTTGTGGGCCAAACCCGATCGCATCTTTACGCAGCCACGTCTTATATCGATGCGTTTGGGCGCGAAAATCTGGAAAAAAACTTGTCTGAAGCTGATTTTATCACTGATGAGAATCCCGACCGATTAATGCGCGTTCTGAATGCGCGTGGCCTGTCGCTCAGCAAGGCAAACTTCAAAACTGTCACAAACAGCCGGGTCGCCAACTGGGAAATGGTGAAGCAGGGCATGGGGATTACAACCATGACCGATGATTTTGCCGGCGGCACGCCGGGTATCGAACAGGTCTTGTCCGAACGCATTTCCTTTGAGCTCCCCATTTGGATTGCGACCCATCAAGAACTTCGCACAAGCCGTCGCATCCGTGTGGTGTTTGATGAACTGGCCGAGAGTTTATCCTCGAACATCGATTACCGTATTTAGATCCGTCTTCAGCGTCGTGGGCTTAGTCAAATCTCGTGTCACCAGGTCTCCATACGCGGCTCTCATTCAGGCCCAGTGAAGCAATCCTTGAATAGGATTTACACCTGCCCAGTGCCCGTGCGGCAAATCCTTGCATCGAGAACGAACGGAGCCGGCCATTGGGAGCACTCAGACCATCCCCGACAGAGGTTCTGCCGCACGGATTTGCAGGCAGCTGCGCCGTAGCACGAGCTGCCCGATTGCAATCCGGCTCGGATTCATGGGGACAATCCGCAACCTCTGTAACAATTCTGCAGCAATCTGGACGCATATTCGCGCGCGGATTACACTGGGTGTTTCCGCTGTGCGTGGCGCGCCTGACGGCAGCGGAACTCAATGACAATAACCACAATGATGAGGAGCTGGATACATGACACAAAACTCGAACTTTCTGCTGGACCGCCGCCGTTTTCTCGCAGGTACCGCCGCCGTCGGATCCATGGCGCTCCTCCATCCGTTTTCCGCCTTCGCCATGGGCAACCAGGCGCATCTGCGGCTGATGGAGACAACCGACCTTCACGTCCACGTCTTCCCCTACGACTACTACGGCGACCGCCCATCCGATACCGTCGGACTGGCGCGCACCGCTTCGATCATCAACGACATTCGCAACGAGGCGACCAACTCCATGCTGGTCGACAATGGCGACTTCCTGCAGGGCAACCCGATGGGCGACTACATCGCCTATGAGCGCGGCATGAAGGAAGGCGACATGCACCCGATCATCCAGGCGATGAACACCCTGGATTTCGACGCCTCAACGCTCGGCAACCACGAATTCAACTACGGCCTAGACTTCCTGTTCAAGGCACTCGCCGGGGCAAAATTCCCGGTCGTTTCAGCCAACGTGACCAAAGGCATGGTGGCCTCCAATCCCCGTGACGACGAGTTGTTCCTGAAGCCCTATGTGATCCTCGACAAGAAGATCAAGGATGGCGACGGCAACGAGCATCCCATCCGGGTCGGCTTGATCGGCTTCGTACCACCGCAGATCATGAACTGGGATCAGCGTCACCTGGTCGGCAAAGCCAATGCCCGCGACATCGTTCAGTCGGCCGAAGCCTGGGTTCCGGAAATGAAGGAAGCCGGTGCCGACATCATCATCGCGCTGTCGCATTCCGGTATTGACCCCAACGACCGCAGCGACGGCATGGAAAATGCCTCCCTCCATCTTGCAGCGATCGACGGCATCGACGCACTGATGACCGGCCATCACCACCTGGTCTTTCCAGGCCCGAAATATGCCGATATGCCCGGCATCGATGCCGAAAAGGGTACGCTGTTCGGCAAGCCCGCCGCCATGGGCGGTTTCTGGGGTTCGCACCTCGGCATCATCGACCTGATGCTGGAGCGCGATGGCAACAGCTGGAAGGTAACCGGCTTCGAAACCTCGGCACCATCGATCTACAAGCGCGATGGCCGCAAGCGTGTGCCGTTGGTGGAGAGCCAGCAGAGCGTCCTCGATTCGGTTGCCAAGGAACATGACGAAACGCTCGCCTATGTGCGCCGCGCGGTCGGCAAGACGGCGGCTCCCCTGCACTCCTACTTCTCGCTGGTCGCTGACGACCCGTCCGTGCAGATCGTGAGCCAGGCTCAGATCTGGTACATCGACCAGATGATGAATGGCACCGAGTGGGAAGGCCTGCCGATCCTTTCAGCAGCGGCTCCGTTCAAGGCCGGTGGCCGCGGCGGTCCGGAGTATTACACCGATGTCGCGCCGGGCGACGTGGCCATCAAGAACGTTTCCGACCTCTATCTCTATCCGAACACCGTGCGCGCCGTGGCGATCACCGGCGCCCAGGTCAAGGATTGGCTGGAACGTTCGGCCGGTATCTTCAACCAGATCGAAGCCGGCAAGGCAGATCAGCCGCTGATCAACAACGAGTTCCCGTCCTACAACTTCGACATCATCGACGGCGTGACTTACCAGATCGATCTGACCCAGCCGTCGAAGTATGATCCGAAGGGCAATCTGCTCGATGCCAACGCCAATCGGATTGTCGACTTGAAGTACAACGGTGAACCGATTGATCCGAATCAGAAATTCATCGTCGCAACCAACAACTATCGCGCTGGCGGCGGCGGTAATTTCCCGGGCATCAACGACGAGGTCGTGGTTTTCGTTGGGCCTGACACCAACCGCGATGTGATCGTGCGTTACATCGTCGACAAGGGCACCATCAACCCGTCGGCGGATGCCAACTGGACCTTCAAGCCGGTTGATGGCGCCACGGCGATCTTCGAAACCGGTCCGAAGGCCAAGGAATTCATGAAGGACGTCAAGGGTGTTCAGATTGAATCCGCCGGCGATGGTGCCGAGGGCTTTGCCAAGTACCGCATCACCATGTAGCGGATTTACCTGACTGCTTCAGAGGGGCGTGCGGCCTGCCGCGCGCCCCTTTTTTGTAGGAGCAGGGACGCTTCAAAGCGACTTACGGTAGACGACGAATTCGGTATTTTCGGCCATTTTGTCGTAAAGCCGCATGGCAGTCTGGTTCGATATATGGGTGTGCCAATAGACATCTCGGCAGCCTGCCTCGTGCACCCTGCCGAAGAACGTTTCCATCAATGCCCTTCCCACGCCGCCCCCTCTGAAGTCGGGATCGGCATAGAGATCCTGCAGATAGCAGGTCGGCTCAATCCTGATCGTGTTGCGGTGAAAGAGATAGTGAGCCAGCCCGACCAGACGGCCGGTAGCGACTGCCACCAGACCGTGGACGGGCTCCGCTTCATCAAAGAACCGGCTCCAGGTTGATTGTGTCACGGCTGCTGGCAGAGCAGTTTCCCCGCTGCGCCCATAGAACGCGTTGTAGCCCTCCCACAGGGGCAGCCAAGCGTCAAAGTCTGACGGCTCGACCGTGCGAACGCGCAGGTCTTCGGTCATTCCGGCTTACCGTTCGTCCAGGTAACTTGCTGTCCGAACAGGGGAACCGTCGACAGTGACATCTTGGCCGAGCCATCCTGCACTTGCCTCGAATGGGCGAGATAGATCAACGTATCGTTGGTCTTGTCGTAGACCCGCTTGATGACCAGCTTCTTCCAGATGATCGACCGGCGCTGCTTGAAGATCTCCTCGCCGCCTTCATCAAGATCGATATCACCGACGACAACCGGCCCGGTCTGCCGACAGGCAATCGACGAATTGGACGGGTCCTCGAACCAGTTGCCCTTCTGCAGCCGATCCACCAGACCGCGCTCGAAATAGGCGACATGGCAGGTGACGCCCTCGACCTCCGGATCGTGAACCGCTTCGATGATGATGTCGTTGCCAAGCCAGTCGACACCCACTTCGCCGACCTGTTCGGCGCGGGCAACCGACAGCGCCATGGCAGTCACTGCGGTGATCGTGGTCAGGGCTGCCGCCAGTTTTTTCATGCCTGTCTCCTATGTCCGGTGTGGCTTTCATATAGGAACAGCGCAACCTCATTTTCAGGTCCGGAAAGAAGCTTGTCGACGGAGCGTTTACTGTATTGAGAAGTGAACGCATGGATTGCAATGACGACTGGACCAAAGTGCAAAATGCTTATTATTCTGAGCGTTCGGAGATCTTTCCGAACCAGGCTTTTCATCGGCAAAGGAGCCCTCATGCCCTTCACGAAACTCGCCAGAACAACCGGCGTCGCCCTAACCACCCTCGCACTGATCCTCGGTCCGACGGCTTCCCTTCAAGCGCAACAGGCGGCCGACGCAATCGCGCCGGAAATCGCCAGCGGCATTTCCGATCGCGAGGCGGTCAGCACAGAAAAGTTCATGGTCGCGGCAGCGCATCCGCAGGCCGTCAAGGCTGGGCATGACGTCCTGGCCGCTGGCGGCAACGCCATCGATGCCATGGTCGCTGTCCAACTGGTGCTGGGCCTGGTTGAGCCGCAATCTTCCGGGATCGGGGGCGGTGCATTCCTCGTCTACTGGGATGCCGCAGGAGACCGACTCACCACCTATGATGGACGTGAGACCGCGCCCATGGCTGCAACGCCGCTGCTGTTCCTCAAGGATGACGGCGAGCCTATGAAGTTCTTCGATGCCGTGGTCGGAGGCCGATCGGTCGGCACGCCGGGAACCCTCAAGCTGCTTTACGAAACACACAAGCTTCACGGGAAGCTGCCCTGGTCCGGGCTTGTCCAGCCGGCGATCACGCTCGCCGATCTCGGTTTCGAGGTCAGCCCCCGCCTCAGCCAGTCGACGGCCGCGGACGCCGAACGGTTAAGTGTGCATCCGGAAACCAAAAAGTACTTTTTGAAGGTAGACGGCACTCCGCATGAGGTCGGGCATCAGCTGAAGAACCCGGCCTACGCAGAAACCCTGCGCAAGATCGCTGACGGCGGTGCCGACGCCTTCTACAAGGGACCGGTGGCGATGGGCATCGTCGAGACCGTTATCAACAACGACAACCCGGGTGTCCTTCAGCCGGCCGACCTCGCCAATTATCAGATCAAGGAGCGTCCACCCGTCTGTGCCCCCTATCGCGGCTACGACATCTGCGGCATGGGCCCACCCTCCTCCGGCGCTCTGACGGTCGGTCAGATTCTCGGGCTGCTTGAGCCTTACGATCTGGCAACGCTCGGACCGAATGATCCCGAAAGCTGGCGCCTTATCGGAGATGCGTCCCGCCTCGCCTTCGCCGACCGCGGTCGCTATATGGCAGACAGCGATTTCGTGCCCATGCCCACAAAGGGCCTGCTTGATCGCGCCTATCTGGACGATCGAGCGAAACTGCTCGATACCGGCAAAGCGCTCACCAAGGAAGAGGTCAAGCCAGGCGAGCCGCCATGGGATCACGCTATGCTGCTGGCTGACGACGAAAGCATCGAGCTGCCCTCGACAAGCCATTTTTCCATCGTGGATTCCTTCGGCAATGTCGTATCGATGACGACGACCATCGAGAACGGATTTGGATCGCGTCTGATGACGCAAGGGTTCCTGCTCAACAACGAGCTCACCGACTTCTCCTTCCGCACCCAGCGTGGAGGTGTTCCGATCGCCAACCGCGTCGAGCCGGGCAAACGGCCGCGTTCGTCCATGTCGCCGACCATCATCATGAAAGATGGCAAACCGGTTGCCGCCATCGGCTCACCGGGCGGCAGCCGCATCATCGGTTATGTCGCCAAGACCATTATCGCGAAGATCGATTGGGGTCTGGATATCCAGTCCGCCGTCAACCTGCCGCATCTGGTTAACCGCTTCGGCACCTATGACGTCGAGCAGGGATCCAGCGCGGAAACTCTCCAGGCGCCGTTGGAGCAGATGGGCTTCAAGGTCAATGCGCGCAATCTCACCTCTGGTCTTCACGGGATTGTCATCGAAGACGGTAAGCTGACCGGAGCGGCAGATCCGCGCAGGGAAGGAACGGTGCAAGGCCAGTAAGCCAGCGAGCGAAAACCGTTTGGACCTTCCATCAGGCGGCCCTATATTGTGGCCATGGACAGGATCGAAGCCCCGGTAAGTCGTTATATCGCCGCAGGAATCGCGGTGTCGGTTGCGGCCGTCATCACGGGCGTAACCTTTGCCGGCTGGCTCCACCACGGAGCCGAGATCTTCCTGTCGCACGCCACATCGGGTCTGGCCTGGTGCTTCTGAACTGACGCCGATGTGGCAAATTGGCCGGGTGACTGAATTCCCATCCGGCAATAGGATTGGTCAAAACGTTTGATTGCACGGGCCGGCAGGGTTGCCGACCCGTCTAAGAGGTTCCTATGACCGCATTTCGAACTGTATTGATTGCGCTGATCATTGTTTCTGCCGCGGGCCTGACGGGATTCGCCTTCTTCTTTGCGGGAGGCGGCGCCGTCGGCGGCGACAAGCCCTATGGCGTGGCTTTCAACCTGGTCGATCACAACGGCGAAGCCATCACCGAGAAGGCGTTTCAGGAAAAACCCACTGCGGTTTTCTTCGGCTTCACCCACTGCCCGGAAGTCTGCCCGACCACTTTGTTCGAGATGGATGCGTGGCTCGACAAGGTCGATCCGGACGGCACCCATCTGCAAGCCTTTTTCGTCACTGTGGATCCAGAACGCGACACCCACGATATCCTGGAACGGTATGTTACCAACGTCTCTGACCGCGTTGTCGGCATCTCGGGCGAACCGGAAAAGGTTCGGGCGATGGCCAAGGGTTTCAACGTCTACTTCAAGAAAGTTCCTTCGACCGAATCGGATGAAGATTACGTCATGGATCACACCGCTTCAGTGTTCCTGCTCAACAAAGGCGGCAAGTTCCACGGCACCATTTCCTATGGTGAAGACGGCGACGTCGCGGTGAAAAAGCTGCAAAATCTGCTCTAGTCGTCCAACCCGGCCTTTGCCCGGGGCAGCCGAGTGCATAGTATGCCGCCCGAACAATGGGCCGGCCGGAGCAGCGAAGTGCAACAGATTCGTCTTTATGTGAGATCCGGCGAAGACGACATCAAAACCGTGTTTGCGCTGTTGAGCGATCGTTTCGAGGAAGAAGGCTACCCGGTTTCGACCTTTGAAATCGATGAAGACCAGAATGTCTGGGAAGCATCGCTTTATGCACCCCAGTCCGAGAAGGCAGATGTCTGGCAGGCGATGTCGGACTGCCTGACGCCGATGTTCCCCGATCTCGGCGTGCGTATCGAGGATCTGCCCGATATTGATTGGGTCAGCCATGTTCTGGAGGATCTGCAGCCGGTCCGCGCGGGCCGGTTCCTCGTCCACGGCTCGCATGACCGGAATCGGGTTCGCCCCGGCGATCTGGCGATCGAAATCGACGCAGGCCAGGCCTTCGGCACTGGTCATCACGGGACCACCGCCGGTTGCCTGGAAATGATCGAACAGGTGCTGAAACGGCGACCGATCGGCAATGCGCTCGACCTGGGAACCGGCAGCGGCGTGCTGGCTATTGGTATCGCCCGATCAACAGTGGCGTCCATTGTTGCAACCGACATCGACCCGATCGCCGCCGCGGTGGCGCGCCACAACATTCAAAAAAACCGTTGCACTTCCCAGATCGAAGTCCGGACGGCAACCGGGTTTCATGATCCCGTCTTTGCCGGCAGAGGACCGTTTGATCTGATCGTGGCCAATATCCTGGCGCGACCACTGATGGGTCTTGCGCCATCCCTGACGAGACATTTGGCCACCGGCGGCGAGGTTATCCTTTCCGGCATCCTCGCAGAACAGCGATGGCGTGTGCTCGCCGCGTACGCCAACCAGGGTCTTTACCATCGTCGAACACTCTGGAGGGACGGTTGGGTGACACTGCTGCTGGAGCGCTAATACACCGCGCCTGTCACAACTCGACCCGGAAATGCAAAAGGCGGTGCTTGTGCACCGCCTGCAGCTTGCCCGTTTACCGGGACCAGGATCGCGAAGCTGTCAGAACGGCAGCGTTGCGGTTCCTGCCTTCTTCAGCTCTTCGCGGCTGTGGCCAAGGGCCTTCAGGGTCTCATCGTCCAGGGACAGCAAAGCGCTGCCAACGTAACGACGAGCCTGCTTTTCACGAGCGGCCGAGATGCGGTCGAGCGCGTTACGGAAAAAGGACTTGGACATTGCTTCTTTCCTTTTGAGATAATTTGTTTTTCCGATGTCTGTTGAGAGGTATATATCCACCACGAGACACCCCGGTTAGGGGGTTTTCTGCATGGGAGACCTGCAGTTGCTGCATATGCGAAGAACTTTGCTGCAGTCGCTAACAAAGGCGCCGGCTTAATCGGAGGACATCGATGTTTCAGAGCTTTGAGGTCACCGCCTCGGCCGACCACGGCAAGGAGCGGGTATCCGGCCTTCGCGACCAATTCGACGCGCTGGAAATCGACGCGTTCCTGGTCCCGCGTGCAGATCGCTATCAGGGCGAATATGTGCCAGCCAGCGAGGCAAGACTCGCCTGGGTAACCGGTTTTACGGGGTCGGCGGGTATGGCCCTGATCTTGCGACGGACCGCCCATGTCTTTGTCGATGGCCGGTACACGACGCAGGTGCGACAGCAGGTGGATCTCGACGTCTTCACGCCCGAGGACCTGGTGAAGGCACCGCCATCCGTTTGGCTGCGCAGCAACGGCAGCAAAGGCACGCGCATTGGTGTCGACCCTTGGCTCCACACCATCGCTGAAATGCGCCGTCTCGAAGAGACTGCAAGGGCTATTGGAGGATCGATCGTACGCTTGCCGGAAAACCCCGTCGATACGATTTGGCTCGATCGTCCGGCGGAGCCGGTCGGATCCGTGTCCGTTCAGCCTGAGCACTATGCCGGTGAGGCAGCAACTGAGAAGCTCAGACGCATCGAAAAAGCGTTGAAGAGCAACGACGCCGACGCATGTATCCTGACCGATCCATCCTCAATCGCCTGGGCGTTCAACATACGCGGGAGTGATGTACCGCATACGCCACATCCTTTGTCCATGGCCATTGTCCGTCCCGGCGAGCGCCCTCGCCTCTTCATCGATCCAAACAAGCTCGGCAATGATGTAACCGCACATCTGGGGCCGCTCGCTGATATTGCTCATCCGGACGACCTGGTGGCCGCCATTGTTTCCTTGTCCAAAGAAGACCTGGCAATTCAGGTCGACCCAGCGCTGACTGCGGCACGTATCGGCGACGTGATCGTCGAAAATGGCGGCCGGTTGATTGAAAAACCTGACCCGGCGCGACTGCCCCGGGCCGAAAAGAACATGGCGGAATTGGAGGGAAGCCGCTCCGCCCACCGCCGCGACGGTGCTGCAATGGTGTCCTTCCTGGCCTGGCTCGACGGGCAGCAGCCTGGAACCGTTGACGAAATTGCTGCGGTGAAAGCGCTTGAGAGAGCTCGACGCCTCGCGGGTGAACGTTTGCAGATGCCGCTCAAGGACATTTCCTTCGAAACCATCTCCGGCGCCGGTGCCCATGGTGCTGTCATCCATTACCGCGTCACGGAAAAGACCAGTCGCCCGCTTCTTCCCGGTGAACTCTACCTCGTGGACTCCGGCGGTCAGTACCAGGACGGCACAACGGATATCACCCGCACGGTGCCGGTCGGATCGGTCGGTGACGAGGAGAAGCGCTTCTTCACCCTGGTTCTGCGCGGCATGATCGCCCTCACCCTGCAGCGCTTTCCTGAGGGAACACGCGGTGCCGACATCGACGCGATCGCCCGCGCTGCGCTCTGGAATGCGGGCGCCGATTATGGTCATGGCACCGGCCACGGAGTCGGCTCCTATCTGTCCGTGCATGAAGGCCCGCAGAGCATTTCACGCCGCGGCGCCCAAGAGCTGAAACCCGGCATGATCCTGTCCAACGAACCAGGCTACTACCGTGAAGGCGCGTTCGGGATCCGTATCGAAAATCTGGTGATCGTCAGCGAGGCCGCACCGGTCGAAGGCGGCGACAAGCCGATGCTTGGCTTCGAGACACTGACGCTTTGCCCCATCGATCGCCGGCTGATCCTGCCGGAACTGCTCGAGCAACGTGAACTCGACTGGCTCAATGCCTATCACGAACGCGTACGCACGGAACTCGAGCCTTTGCTGGACACTGATTCAGAGCGAAACTGGCTGAAACAGGCAACGCAGAACATATCGCGATGATGGGTCTGAAACCTCAACTTCGCAGGCGATGACACCACAGTTTGCCGTTCAGCCTTTTGATGAGTCCTCCAGCGGCAGCAGCTGATCTGCCCGCCAGCCAATCCTGACCTCTGACCCGATCGGAAGCATGTTCGGAAGATCAGCGACTCCGATGAGCTGGACGCCGCCGGCGCGAACGACGGTCCGGGTCACGCCACCCAGAAAATTCTGCGCCTCGACCAAGCCATCGAGCGAAGCGTCGGTACCTTGAGGATCTAGGTAAACCGCTTCCTTGCGGAGCATGAAGCGGTGCTTTCCCACGTTTAGACGTTCGCAATTTGCAAGCGGCACACTTGTTCCGTCCGGGAACGACCCACGCCAGCCGTTGGAGTCGGAAGATACCTCCAACTCCACGATATTGGCGCCACCAATGAAGTCGGCCGCGAAGACCGTTCTTGGACTGCGATAGAGGCCCTGTGGGGTGTCCATTTGCTCGATCTGCCCGGAATTCATCAGAACCACCGTGTCCGCAAGAGCAAGGGCCTCGGTCTGGTCATGGGTGACAAAGACGGTGGTCAAACCGAGTTTCTGGTGCAACTGCTTCAGTTCGACCTGCATGTCTTCGCGCAGACGAGCATCGAGGTTCGACAATGGTTCGTCGAGCAGCAGAATATCCGGCTCGGCGACGATGGCGCGGGCGAGCGCCACACGCTGCTGCTGACCGCCACTGAGTTGTCGTGGATAACGGTGACCGAGGCCTTCGAGTTGAACCAGATTGAGCGCCTCGGCGACTCTGCTGTCCTGGACCTTACGGGGATGTTTGTTGCTCATGCGCAGCGGAAAGCGCACGTTCTCGGCAACTGTCATATGCGGCAGCAGTGCGTAGCTTTGGAACATTAGGGCGACGTTCCGACGCTCAGGCGCAAGATCGGTGACATCCCGGCCGGCAATTTGGACGCGCCCGCTTGTTGGTATCAGGAGACCGGCAATGATCCGCAAAAGCGTGCTCTTCCCGCACCCGCTCGGGCCCAGCAACGCGACAAATTCACCCTTGTCAGCCTGCAAATCGATGTTGCGGAGCGCTGTAAAGTCATCGAACGTCTTGGTCAATTGCGAGATGGACAGATGGTGCATTTGCCTCACATGATTTTCGATAGGCCGAAGATACGATCGAGCAGCAGAACGGTGACCACGGTCATGATGATCATGATGGTGGATACTGCGGCAACGGACGGATCCGGACTGAATTCAAGGGTGCTGTAAATCCGCATCGGAAGCGTCTCAACGTCAGGCGCCCGCATGAAAAGTGCGACGACTGCGTCATCGAAAGAGATGTTGAAAGCAAAGAAAGCGCCCGCGGCCATGCCTGTCCTGCATTGCGGCAGTATGACCAGAAAATAGCGCTGCCACCATCGGGCACCCATCATCCGTGCAGCCTCGTCCAGATGCGGGTCCATGTCCGCCAGTGCCGCCGTGACAGTGCGAATAACATAGGGGATCGTGATGGCGATATGGCCGACGGTAAGTCCGACAAATGACGGTCCGTTGCCGTAAATACTGAACACCATCAGCAGGCCAATCGCAAATATCAGCGACGGAAGGATCAATGGCGAAAGGAACAGCGCCGCAATGAAGGCTTTGCCCGGGATTGCGAAACGGCTGAGGGCGATGGCCGCTGGAGTCCCGAGCCCAAGCGAGAATACCACCGTCAGCGCGGCCAATTTCAAACTCGTCCAGGCAGCGGCCAGATAAGCCTCGGACTGAAGCACGTTCCAGTACCAGCGGAAGCTCAGGCCGCGCGGTGGAAATACCAGAAATTCGCTGGCGGAAACCGAACTGACGATCACGACGCAAAGCGGCACCAGCATGAAAATGCCCAGCGCCACGACGAACAGTCCGGCGACCGGCGGCACCCATCTTGGAACCGCGGCAATCATGAGCGACCGCCCGCGCGGTTTGAAACGATCATGTACGGAACGATGACAACCAGCGTCACCGCCAACAGGGCGACAGACAGTGCAGCCGCAAATCCCCAGTCGAAGGATCCTGTCACCTGTTGGTAAATGCTGCTGGCCATGACCGGCAGCCGAACACCACCAACCAGGGAAGGTGTGATGAAAGAACTGATCGACAGGGCGAACACGAGCAGTGAACCCGAAACCAGTCCCGGAAGTGACAGCGGCAAAGTCACATGACGGAGGCTTGCAAAAAATCCGGCACCCATCGTGCGGACTGCGAATTCAAGGTCCGGCGGAATGCGATTCATGCTGCCGAGTGTGGTTAAAACCAGGAACGGCAGAAGAACCTGGACCATGGCGATGACAACTCCCGCCTCGGTGTGCATCAGGCTCACCGGTCGATCCGCCAGGCCTGTTTGCGTGAGCACAAGGCTCAACAGGCCACCGGGACCGAGAATGACCAGCCAGCCGAAGGTGCGGATCACCACACTCGTCATCAACGGCAGGACGATCAGGATGAGCAAAACCGTTCGGGTGCGTGGTCCGGCCCGCGACATGATGACGGCCAGCGGGAAGCCCAGCGCCACGCAAACCACAGTGATGATCAGCGACAAGCGGAAGGTTCGCACAGTGACACCCAGTAGAAGTCGTCCTGTACCACCTTGGCGTAATGTTTCAGTGTCAGCCCGGCGGTCTGCTCGTCAACCAGACTGAGCGCCAGCATCTGGAACGCCGGAAAGAAGAAGGCCAGCACCAGGAAAATCAGTCCCGGTGATATGAGAAACAGCGGCTCCCGCCAATGCCTCGAATGGGCCATCGTCACCATTCCGATCCCACAAAACCTGGCACGCCGGCTGCAGCGACGTCCAGAGCAAAGACGAGTAGTCTCGGTCGTTTACCCAGGGCGTTCGTCAGCCGGCGTGCTTTCGAAGTTCTCAAGCGCCGATGGCGCTGATTACTTCGCGATCGCCCTTGTCCAGGCCTCGTTCCATGTCGGTTTGTTTTTTGCGATCTTTTCCGCGTCGAAAGCAACCAGTTTGTCGGCCGCCTCCGGGCCGAAGGTTACCTCTGCGGCCACCTCCGGCGACAGTTCCACCGTCTTGTTGGTGGGCGAATAGCGCAAGGCGTCGGCCCAGCCCTTGGATGCCTGCGCCCGGATGGAATAGTCGATGAACTTGAGAGCCAGATCACGGTTAGGCCGCCCTTCCACGAGATTGACCGTGATCGGTGCAAGAACGCCACCTTCCGCAGGAAGCGCAAATTTCACCGGAAGACCAGCTTTCGTCAGGGTAAAGGCATAGTCCTGGGCATAGGGCGCTATCCAGGCATTCCCCTGCGCAAAGTTTTGCTGGATCTCCGGAGATTTCGAGACGACTGTCGAGGTCGGCAAAATCATCTTGACAAAATCGAGGCCCGGCTGGATGTCATCAAGCGTTCCGCCATTGACCTTATTGATCATCAACATGCCGAGCATGCCGTAGGTATTGCTGGCGGCATCCGTCAACAGGACGTGGTCAGCGTATTTGGAATCGGCCAGATGTTTCCAGGAGAGACCGTCGCCATCCACCTGATCGGAGTTGTAGAGAAGGCCGATAACCGCTGTCGAATACATCGGTCCGACCCCCTTCTCCAGCCCGGCCACGGCGAAAGGGTACATCTGGTCATAGTTCGCCAACTCTTCCGGTTTGATCGGCGACAACAGTCCTTCATTCGCAGCCGCGGTTTCCAGGCCACCGGAGAAGTGGACCACGTCGAATTGGGGATTGTCCTTCTGAGCGCGCAATTGTGCCAGCGTGTCAGCCGAATAGGCCGTTATGACTTTGACCTTAACTCCGTGCTCTTCCTCGAAGGGCGTGATAACCAGATCCCGGTGGATCTTTTCATAGGCACCGCCAAAGGAGTTGATCACCAGTTCATCCTCGGCGAGTACCGACGAGGCGTAAAGAGATGCCGCCAATGTCAGCGCAGCACCGATTTGTATCGATTTCCTCATGTCTGATCCTTCCGTTCTATTGTTTTTCTCACAGGCTCTCTCCGCCTATGTCAGCCTGCCCAGTTCCACTGTCTTAACGCCCTCGATCCGGGTCATGCGGCAGACCGCGGCGAATGCCTCAAGCCCCTCCGTGATCCTGCCGAACATGTTGCAAGGCGTGTATCCGAGCGGGCCATGCGTGCGCGCTCCGGCATCGTAGAACACACCTATCTCCCAAAGTTCCTCTGGCAGTCCCTTCATGGCATTGGCGCCCTGGTAAAACCAAAGGCATTCACCCGGCTCCGGAAAACATGTCTGGTTTTCGGCCGGAATCGACAAAGGATCGAAGGTCTGTGCTTCTTCCGGCAAACCGGTCATGATTTCCGGACCGGCAAACATTGCGTGAATTGCCGTCATGCGAACCGGCTTGGCCAAGGCAGTCCACAGCGTTTCACAGGTTCGCGGAGCGTTTTCGTCATAAAGCGTAATGACGCCGCGGGGACCGCTGTCGACGAATTCCATATAGAGTTGCCGTCCAGCCATGTTCGAGGGACCTCCAGAATGATGGCACAATGGTTTCGGCGCCCTGTTTCATGGACCGCCGCATCGCCACATTGGCACCTGCGTGACAAATACGCGAATTAATAATATGTATCTTCTGATAAATGAGATTGATCAGGACTATCCCGTAGATGGACAAAGTAGCGAGGGAACAATCCCTGCATCGAGATTCGACGCTGACCCTCAAGAACCTGAGAACCTTCTACTGGCTGGCTCGTTACCGGAATTACCATGCGGTCGCCCGTCGACTGTCGGTGACCCAGCCGGCCATTTCCGCGCGCATATCAACTCTGGAAGAAGAGTTCGGGGTGCGGCTCTTTTCCCGCGACAGGCAATCGGTCGAACTGACGCCGGAAGGAAGAGAAGCACTGCGGCTGGCGGAGAAAGTCCTCGACAGCGCTGACGATCTTGGGGCCTGGTTTTCGCGAGGGCGAGATCCATCGGGGATCGTTCGGGTCGGATTTGTCGAGACGGTTGCCAGGACCTGGCTGCCCGCGTTGCTCAACAGGATGCGCGAGCGCTACCCGAATATCGAACTCGAAATCACCACGGAGAGCACCCAGTTGCTGCACTCGCTGCTCAACAATGCATCCATTCTGATGTGCGTTTCAGTTTCGGCCTGCGATGAGGCAGATATCCGCAACGAGCGCATTGGCAACTATCCGATGCAATGGGTTGCGAGCCCTGACCTGTTCGACCAGGACCGGGTCTACACGCTTCAGGAACTGACGAAACTTCCGCTGATCGGTTACCTCTCCAACAGCCCTCCGGCGAAATATCTCGACCATTACTTTGGCGAGACACTGCGCGACCGAATAACACGCAGCACCACGAACTCTATGTCTACGATGATCTGGCTCGCCGAAAACGGGCTCGGCGTCGCGGCCATTCCTCCGGTGACAGTTCCACACCACCTTGCCGAGGGGCGGCTGGGCGTAGTCCAGGTGGAGACACCGCTGGAGCCGATGTCATTCTATCTGAGCTGCCGCACACGGCCCTTCTCACCGGTCACACATGCCGTTCAGTCGTTGATTCAGGAAGTCTCACGCGAGCATGAATACGGCTGACATGTTATTCACCGACTTTGTCGAACCAGCCATCTTCGTCGATGATCTCGATTCCGAGTTCTTCCGCCTTCTTGCGCTTCGAGCCGGCGCCTGGGCCGGCGACCACAAGATCGGTTTTCTTTGACACCGAACCGGCGGTCTTTGCACCCAGGCGTTCGGCCATCGCCTTGGCTTCGTCACGCGACATGCGCTCCAGTGATCCGGTGAAGACGACCGTCTTGCCGGCCACGGGAGAGTCGGTTGCAACGATTTCCGCGTCCGTCGGATGCACATGGGTCAGGAGCTCGTCCACGATTGCCGCATTGTGAGGCTCGCCGAAGAACTCGATGATGGCGTGCGCGACGATCGGCCCGATTCCATCGATATTGACGAGGTCGTTCCAGGCTTCGCCTTCCGGATCCTGCGCCGCCTTCATGGCGGCAATGAACGCGGCGGCCGAATGGTAGGTGCGGGCGAGGATCTTGGCATTGCCCTCGCCGACATGGCGAATACCCAACGCGAAGATGAATCGATGCAGATCGACATTGCGCCGCGCCTCGATCGCCTCGAACAGATTGGCGGCGCTCTGCTCCCCCCAGCCCTCGCGATTTTTCAGCTTGGTGAGGTCCGACGCCTCGTCCCGAGCCCGCAATGTAAAGATATCAGCCGGGTTCTTGACCAGATCGGCACGATAGAAGGCCTCCGCCTGCTTCTCACCGAAGCCGTCGATATCAAAGGCATTACGCGAAACGAAATGCTTCAACTTTTCGACAGCCTGCGCCGGACAGATCAGTGCCCCGGTGCAACGCCGCACAGAATCGATGCGACCGGTCTTTTCGTTGACCTCGCGCGTAGCAGGACTGCCGCAGGCCGGACAGGTTTCCGGAAAGTCAAACGGTTTCGAGTCCTTCGGCCGTTTGGACAGGTCCACGTCCATGACCTTGGGGATCACGTCGCCGGCCCGGTAGATCGTCACGGTGTCGCCGACCCTCAGGTCCTTGCCTTCCCGGATCTGCTCGCCGTCACTGCCAATGCCGGCGATGTAGTCCTCGTTGTGCAGCGTCGCGTTGGACACAACGACACCGCCGACGGTGACAGGTTCGAGCCGGGCCACCGGGCTCAGCGCACCGGTGCGGCCGACCTGGATCTCGATCGCCTCAAGAACTGTGGTCGCCGTCTCTGCGGGGAACTTGTGAGCGATCGCCCAACGCGGGCTGCCGGACCTGAAACCAAGCCGTGCCTGCAGCGCCAGGTCATCGACCTTGTAGACGACGCCGTCGATATCGTAGGCGAGATCAGCTCGCTGCTGCTCGATCCAACGGTACTGCTCCAACATGGCAGACACCGTGTCGCACAACCGCATCATCGGGTTGATGACGAAGCCCCAATCTCCAAACCGGGAAACAACGTCCATCTGGTTGCCAGCCGGCAGTTCACTATAGTCACCCCAGGCATAAGCAAAGAATTTCAGCGGACGACTTGCGGTGATCGACGTGTCGAGTTGCCGCAATGAGCCGGCGGCCGTGTTGCGCGGATTGACGTATGTCTGTTTGCCGGCCGCCTCCTGGCGCTGGTTCAATTCGGCAAAATCCGATTTGGTCATATAGACCTCGCCGCGAATTTCCATGACGTCGGGAACATTGCCCCTCAGCATTTGCGGAATATCACGAATGGTCCGGGCATTCTCAGTGACGTTTTCACCGACGGCGCCATCACCGCGTGTAGCTGCCGTGACAAGCCTGCCCTGCTCGTAGCGCAGAGACAGCGACAGTCCATCGATCTTCGGCTCTGCCGTCATGGCAAGCGGAGCATCGGCATCCATTTTCAGGAACCGGCGGACGCGCTCGGAAAAATCCCGGACGTCTTCGTCCGAAAACGCGTTGTCCAGTGACAGCATGGCGACGCGATGGCTGACCTTGTCGAACTTGTCGAGAACAGCGCCGCCCACACGGTCGCTGGGCGAATCGTCACGCTTGAGATCCGGAAAGCGCTGTTCAATCTCCAGGTTTCGCCGTTTCAGGGCATCGTAATCGGCGTCCGAAATCACCGGCCTATCATCGGTATGGTAATAGCGGTTGTGATCGGCAATTTCCGCGGCCAGACGCGCCAGCTCTTCTGCTGCCTGCTCTTCGGTCAACGCCTCGACCGCAATGCTCTCGGTAGATGTCATCCTGACCCCTGATGGATGTTCAAACGTCCTGCGCCAACAGTTTGCCGGCAGCGGCGCGTGCCTCGTCCGTAATTGTGGCGCCGGCCAACATGCGGGCAATTTCCTCGCGGCGCGAATCGTCATCCATGGTGCGCACCCGAGTGGTCAACGCATCCTCGCTCTTGGCACCCTTGGCAATCAGCATGTGTGTTCCGGCGCGTGCCGCCACTTGCGGTGCATGGGTAACGGAAAGGACCTGGACCGTATCGCTCAGCCGCTTCAACCGTTTGCCAATGGCGTCGGCCACCGCACCGCCGACCCCTGTGTCGATTTCGTCGAACACCAGGGTGGGTGCTGAACCACGGTCGGCCAACGCCACCTTCAGCGCCAGCAGGAATCGCGACAGCTCTCCACCGGAGGCAACCTTGAGGATCGGTCCGGCGCGGGTCCCCGGATTGGTCTGCACATAAAAGGCAACCTGGTCGAACCCGTCTGCGCTGCGTGTTTCCTCGTCACTGGAAATCTCGACCGTAAACCGCGCCCGGTCGAGTTTCAGCGATGGCAATTCAGCCATGACAGCCGCCGCCAGCGCTTCACCGGTCGCGTGCCGTCGTTCAGACAGGTCGCGGGCCGCCAGACGATAGTAGTTTAGCGTCTCGTCCACCGCCGCCTGAAGGGCAATAAGCCGTTCCTCGCCTGCATCCAATTCAGCCAAAGCCGTCACCATGCGTACAGCCAGCGCCGGCAGTTCCGAAACGGGGACGGCATATTTACGTGAGGCGGCGCGCAACGCAAAAAGTCGCTCCTCGCAATCCTCCAGTTCCTGCGGATCAAAATCGGCCGCCACGATGGCTGCCTCCACCGCCATCTGGGCATCGGACAACCGGTCGACCGCACCGCCCATCGCTTCGACAACTGTATCAAGCAGCCCGGGCGCTTCCGCCGATTTGCGCTCCAGCTTGCGAAGCAGGGAATTCAGAACAGGCACCGGCGATGACTGGCCGGATAGGACATCGTGCGCATCATTGATATCGGCGGCGATTTTTTCCGCTTTCATCATTGCCGTGCGGCGTTCCGCCAGTTCATCCTCTTCGCCGTCCACCGGTGACAGGGTCTCGAGCTCCTCAACGGAAGCCCGGAGATAGTCCGCCTCCCGTGCCGCCTCTTCGACCCGTTCGCGATGTTCGCGACAAGCGCGCTCCGCGCTGCGCCAGGCTTGATGGGCTTCGGCCACGGCCTCGGCCGCCCCACCCAGTCCACCAAAGGCGTCGAGCAAGCGACGATGCGCATCGGGATCGACCAGCGCGCGGTCGTCATGCTGTCCATGGATCTCGACCAGCAGGCGCCCGATCTGGCGCATCAGCGAGACGCTCGCCGGCTGGTCGTTGATATAGACCTTGGTTCGGCCATCGGAACTCTGGGTCCGCCGGAAGATCAGATCGCCTTCGTCATCGAGGCCGTTTTCGCGCAGCAGCAGGCGGGCTGGATGGTCCATAGCCACATCGAACACCGCCGTCACCTGCCCCCGTTCTGCCCCGGCACGCACCAGTGATCCATCACCGCGAGCACCCAAGGCGAGAGAAAGGCTGTCGAGCAGGATCGACTTCCCCGCGCCGGTTTCTCCGGTCAACACCGACAGGCCGTCCACGAATGTCAGGTCGAGACGATCGATCAGAACGATATCCCGGATCGACAAATGTGTGAGCATTCAACACCCGCAGGTCAAAAGGAATCGGCCAAACCGGCCGGCGCGCTGTGCGTGGAAATTAGCGCAAGATACCGCGATGCCAAAGCCAAATCAGGCTGGATATCCCCTATCCAGCCAATTTCAGATGTCGATTGTCCCGTACAGGATTAGCTTGGCGGATTCGCGCCAAGCAGAGTGGCTCCGGCCCGGGTGATCCAGGAGCCCTTGTTTTCGCGCGGCTCAAGACCGCCCGAAGCCAACAGTTTGTAGGAATCGGCATACCATTGGCTGTCCGGGAAGTTGTGCCCCAAAACCGCGGCAGCAGCCTGGGCGTCCGCGGTCAGTCCCATGGCGAAGTACACCTCGACCAGGCGGGCCAGTGCTTCCTCAACCTGCCGTGTGTTCGGATAACGCTCCACCACGGTCCGGAACCGGTTGATGGCGGCGGCATACTCCTTGCGCTCCTGATAGTAACGGCCGATCTGCATTTCCTTGCCTGCGAGCTGATCGCGGGCAAAGCGCAGCTTCTGTTCCGAATCGAGCACATATTCCGATTCCGGATACCGCGTGATGACCTCGTTGAACGCCTGGATCGCGCGGCGGGTCACACGCTGATCGCGAGTCACCTGCGGGATCTGCCGCCAATAGGACAGGCCAATGAGGTAGTAGGCGTAGGCTGTATCCTCGGAGCTGGGGTAGAGGCTGATATACCGGCGGGCCGAGTTGATCGATTCCGAATAGCGGCCCAACCTGTATGTAGCAAAGGCGTTCAGCACCATCGATTTACGCGCAAACTCCGAATAAGGGTGCTGCTTGTCGATTGCTTCGAACTTGCGTGAGGCCTCCGCCAGACGTCCGGCCTTCATGTTGGCCAGTGCCTGGTTGTAGAGGACGTCTGCGGGATCGGTTTCGATATCAAGCGCGGTAATGTCGATATCGCCGTCGCTGCGGCATCCACCTGCCACGGCCACGCTCGCCAGTGCGGCCGCAATCAGCAAGGCGCGCAAAGGCTGCCGCACGGTCAAACCACCATCATTCATCCTGGCAAACACTTCCGATTCTCTCCCGCCGTTTGCCGACGCTCCTTCCGCCACACAGCGGCTTAGGTGCCCTCGGTCGCAACCCTCTGCGGCGAAACCCCTTCTTGCGTCAGGCTCTCATAGCCCCAAACGCTCCCGATCCGCAATGTCAATGCGCCGCCAATCGTACAATTTTATGGCATCGATACATTGTCACTATCGGTTCCTCGCCGGCGGCTACACCTGAATGAATCCAAATAGATCCGAGCGCTCAACAACGCGGTCGGATCTAAGCTGATGCAGACAGAAACCGTTTACGCGAACCCGAACGAGCTACTGGGTCCAGGGAGCGAACATCGGTCCGGAAACCGCAACCAATTCGCCACGCCGCATCGGTTCGCGCGGCAGCGATGTTTCAACCACCTCATAGGCCGACTCATCCGCCAATAGCGCTTTCAGCGCCAGCGAGTTGAGCTTATGCCCACCGCGATAGGACCGGTAGCAGCCGATAAACTTGGCACCCGCCAAAGCGAGATCGCCAACCGCATCGAGTGCCTTGTGGCGCACAAATTCTGTCTCGTAGCGCAGCCCCTCGATGTTGATAACCGTATCGTCATCGCTGATCACCACCGAATTTTCCAGCGACGAGCCGAGCGCATGCCCGGAGGCCCAGAGAAACTCGACGTCGCGCATGAAGCCGAACGTCCTGGCGCGTGACAGTTCACTTCGGAACGTTTCAGGCGTGATGTCGCCCTTCCAGGACTGGCGGCCAATGGTCTTGCAGTCGAAATCGATGTCGATTTCGAAGCGGGTTCCTTCATAGGGAACAAATTCCGCCCACGAACCACCGGCTTCGATGCGAACCGGCTTCACCACCCGCAGATAACGCCGCTTGGAACTCAGTATGTCCACCCCAGCGCGATCAAGCGCCTCGATGAACACGATCGAGCTGCCGTCCATGACGGGCACTTCGGCACCGTCGATATCGACGATGATATTGTCGATCTCCAACGCATAGAATGCTGCCATCAGATGCTCGACCGTTGCGACACTGGCGCCGCTCGCGTCTCCTAGCACCGTACAGAGCTCAGTGGCCGCGACCTGCGATACGACGGCGCGAATGCTATGCAGCTCGCCGTCCGGCATCTGTCGCCTGAACACGATTCCCGTGTCGGCCTCAGCCGGACAGAACGTTATTGAAACTTTCAAACCGCTGTGAACGCCAACCCCCGAAAGCGTCACCTCGTTTTGAATCGTCGTCTGATAGCCGAAATAGTCAATACTCATCAAACAGCCTGATTACCTTTAGTCCAAGGCATCACGAACCACTTTACCGATTGCGCGCGACCCTAAAACCGCGTTCAATTTCAGTAGTTTCGGATAACCTATTGTCCCGACCAAAATCCCCACTCGCGAAAGATAAGCGTCCCTCTGAGACAAACCAAATCACGGTTTTTTACCAATTGTTACGGCTATATTATTGCGCTATTTCAAAAGCTTAACAATATTACAGCCGTTTAACACAGGGTTAACATTACACCCCCTTCAGCGCCTTGAAATAACGGCCGGACCGATCCTCGCAGAATCGGTCCGGCCGTTCAATCAGGCATTTTTAAGGCAGGATGCCGGCTACATCGCCTGACGGCGCAGGAAGGCCGGAATCTCCAGCTGCTCGTCTTCACTTTGAGCAGCGGGCTTAGGCTGTTCGCGGCCCTGGTTGTCCAGATTGCCGCGTTTGGGCGCATACATGCTCGCTTCGGCTGACAATTGTCGGCGATCTGCATTTGCAGCCTGCTGTGGTGCAGCAGGTGCCGCAGCCGCTGGTGCGGCCGGAGCCGGAGCAACCTGAGCCTGAGTCGGCGCGGGTGCCGGCGCGGGTGCCGGCGCTGCCTCGGCCTCTTCACCTTCACGGCGGCCGAGACTGCTGGAAATCCGCTTCAAAAGCCCCATCGGACCGCGCTCGTCGTGCGTTTCACCGGCTTTGTGCTGCTGTTGCACTTCGGCCTGCACGACCGGTGGGAAGTCCTCGATCCGCGGCATCTTTGGAGACGCTTCAGGCTGAGGTTGCACGGCCACCGGCGGCGCCTGCTGAGGAGCCGGTTGTGGAGCGGCCGGTTGCGGTGCCGGCTGTTGCGCCATCGGCTGAGGCGCCGGTCGCGGTGCTGCTGGCTGTTGGGCCACCGGCTGTTGAGGTGCCGGTTGCGGCGTTGCGCGGCTCTGAATTGGAGCCTTCGGCTGCTCGGTCTGGGCGAACAGGCGGCTTTGCGGCCGGAATTCCTCGGCAGCCGGCTGTGCCGGTGCGGCCGGGACGGCGATGCTCAGTTCCTGCTCCAGTTCGGCTTCCGCCAGCTTGATCGTGTCGGCAACGGCGTCCGCAGCGTCAGGCGCTGCTGCCGGCTGCTGTGCCGGACGAGCAACCGGGCGAGAGGCCGAGAGGGTCGTCGGTGCCGGCGCTTCGACCGGCATGCCTTCCCGGTCGATGCCGGTTGCCACAACCGATACCCGGATCAGGCCTTCCAGTTCTTCGTCGAATGTCGCGCCGAGGATGATGTTTGCATCGGTATCGACTTCTTCACGAATGCGGGTGGCTGCCTCATCGACTTCGAACAGCGTCATATCGCGACCGCCGGTGATCGAAATCAGCAGGCCTTGAGCGCCGCGCATCGAGGTCTCGTCGAGCAGCGGGTTGGAAATCGCTGCTTCCGCAGCGGCCATGGCCCTGCCCTCGCCCGAACCTTCGCCGGTGCCCATCATCGCCTTGCCCATTTCGCGCATGACCGAACGCACGTCAGCGAAATCGAGATTGATCAGACCTTCTTTCACCATCAGGTCGGTGATGCAGGCGACACCCGAATAAAGAACCTGGTCAGCCATGCCGAAGGCATCCGCAAAGGTCGTCTTGTCGTTGGCGATCCTGAAGAGGTTCTGGTTCGGAATAACGATCAGCGTATCTACGGAGCGCTGCAGTTCGTCGATTCCATCTTCGGCGATGCGCATGCGGCGCTGGCCTTCGAAATGGAAAGGCTTGGTCACGACACCAACCGTCAGGATACCCTTTTCACGGGCCGCCGATGCGACGACCGGAGCAGCGCCCGTGCCGGTTCCACCGCCCATGCCGGCGGTGACGAAGCACATGTGCGTACCGTTGAGATGATCGTCGATCTCGTCGATGCATTCGCGCGCCGCGGCACAGCCAACTTCCGGCTGCGATCCGGCGCCGAGACCCTCGGTCACCGCCACGCCCATCTGGATGACGCGGTCGGCCCGGGTCATCGTCAGAGCCTGTGCATCGGTATTCGCCACGACGAAATCGACACCTTCCAGGCCCGCATTGATCATATTGTTGACGGCATTGCCGCCACCGCCACCGACGCCGAAGACCGTGATCCGCGGCTTGAGCTCGGTGATATCCGGCTTCTGTAGATTGATAGTCATGGCACCTCGTTCCCTTTCATCACTCGACCGCACCGCCACGCCGGCCAATTCGCAAACTCAAAAACTCTCTCTGATCCACTGCCCCATGCGAGCCAGGCGACCGCCATTGGCGACCGCCCGATATCGTCCGGCCCGTTCGTTGCCGCGGCTTTCCAGCGACGCGATCTGCGGATAGATCATCAGCCCGATCGCTGTTGAAAAAGCCGGACCCTTGGCTGCCGCCGGCAACCCGGCCACACCGAGCGGCCGGCCGATGCGCACGTTGCGCGCCAGAATCCTGCGCGCCGCATCGCCAATCCCGGTCAGTTGGCTCGCCCCGCCGGTCAGCACGATGCGGCGACCGACAACCGGCGCAAATCCGGACCGCTGAATGCGGTCGCGGATCATCTCAAGAGTTTCCTCGACCCGCGCCCGCACAATGCGCGACAGCAGTGCCTTGGGCATCTGCAGCGGCAGATCGTTGTCGTTGTCGCCGATGGGCGGCACCGAAACCGTGTCGTGATCGTCGCCGGTCATCGGCAGCGCCGAACCGTGCACGACCTTGAGCCTTTCGGCATCTTCGAGCCGGGTCGACAGCCCGCGCGCCAGATCCATGGTGACATGGTGTCCGCCAAGCGCGATCGCATCGGCATGCACCATCCGGCCTTCGCTGAACACTGAAATGGTCGTTGTACCGCCGCCCATATCGATGCAGGCGCATCCGATTTCGGCTTCGTCGTCGACCAGAGCTGCCAGCCCGCTGGCATAGGGAGTTGCGACCATCGCCTCGACGGTCAGGTGGGCGCGGTTGACGCACAGTTCGAGATTGCGCATCGGCGCCTTTTCGGCGGTCAGCACATGCATGTCCACGCCCAGATGGTGGCCGTACATGCCGAGCGGGTCGCGGATCGATTTCTCGCCATCCAGGCTGAAGCTCGTCGGCAGCGAATGCAGCGTCGCTCGATCAGGAACGCTGATCTGGCCGGCCGCCATCGCCAAGACCTTTTTCAGATCGGACCGCTCGACCTCGTGACCACCGAGATCGATAGACGCGGAATAGACATCGCTGCGCAGCCGTCCCGCCGAGACATTGACGATCAGTGATTCGACCGTCACGCCGGCGCTCTTTTCGGCCGTATGGACCGCCATGCGCACCGAGCTCTCGACGGCATCGAGATCGGCAATCACGCCAGCCTTGATGCCGCGCGACTTGTGGTGACCGACGCCGATGATCTCGACATCGTGGGTGCGTCCGGGCAGCAACCGGCTTTCCTCGCGCGGCGCCAAGCGCCCGATCAAGCAGACGACCTTGGTCGAACCAATATCAAGCACCGTGACGACGCTGGAGCGGTTGGCCGGCAGGCCGCGAAGCCTCGGAACATTGAACGTGGCGGGACGGAAGACGCTCATGAATTGCGCCCCCGCTTCTTCAGCATCTTGGCGCGGTCGCTTACGGCGGTGTTGCGACGCTCGGTGGCGCCCTCGGTCAGGCCGACGGTGATGCGATCATCAAGGCGCAGATCAACCGTTTCGATATCGCGCTCCAGCAGGCCCTGTTCGGCATCGAAGCGACGCAGCTTGTCGAGTGCCCGCGCCGCGCCGCGCTCGGGCAAGCGCACGGTGACCCCGTTGTCCAGGCGGATGTCCCAGCGGCGATTGGCGACGCGAATGCTGGCTTTGACCCGCTCCTTGAGAGCCGGCCAGGTTTCAAGCAGCCGGTCGAAGTCGCGAGCATGTCGGTCGGCGCCGAGGCCGACGAACAGCGGCAGGCGCATGTAACCGTCATTGGCAAAGGGAGCGATGACGTTGCCGTCGCGTTCGATCAGCGACAGTTCCTGCCCGTGCTGCCAGATGGCGAAGGCGCGCCGCTCGGTCAGCTTGACGTCGACAACATCGGGATAAATCTTGCGCACCTGCGCATTCGCCACCCAGGGCAGCGTCATGATTGCCGCGCGGGCGGCATCAACATCGAGTGTCACGGTGGACGTGCCGCCGTCCAGGCCCAGCCGCTGCACCACGTCGATCGGCGATGTCTCGATATTGCCGGCGACATCGACCCGCTCAACGGCAAATCCCGTCGCCGCCGTAACGGTTTCCATCAGGGCTCGAAAGTGACCGCCTTCGACGACGCCGTAGAGACCCGTCAGGACGAACAACGCAGCCGCGGCCCGGGTTCCCGTATGCGGGGGGATGGCGACCCGGCCATCGACCAGCGCAGTCAACAGGCGGGCAGGTTTGCGCAGGAAGCGTGGCAGCACGACGCCAGGCTCCGCCGCCCCGATCGCTTCGGGGGTAGCGGCGCTTTGCCGTTTACCGAGCCATTTTTCCTTCAACGCATGCAAGATGCGTCCTCCACCATCCAGGTCACCAGCGCGCCGAAATCGTATCCGGCAAGATGCGCGAGTTCAGGCACCAGAGAGGTCGGTGTCATGCCGGGCTGGGTATTGAGCTCCAGCCAGACCACTTCGCCGTCTTCGGAAAAACGGTCGTCGAACCGAAAGTCGGAACGGCTTACGCCACGACATCCGAGAGCCTGATGCGCCTTAAGGGACAGTTTCTGTATTTTTTGGTAAATATTCGGTAAAATTTTTGCCGGGAATTCGTGCTTTGAGCCGCCCGTAACATATTTTGACTCATAGTCGTAAAACTCAGAGCCGATTGGGAAGATTTCCGTCACGCCGAGCACTTCGTCGCCCATGACCGCGCAAGTCAATTCACGGCCGTGAATGAACCGCTCCACCATCACCCGGTCGCTATAGGGCCAGTCCTCTGATCCCAGCACCTGTGGCGGGTGGCTCTGATTTTCCTTGACGATGACCACCCCGAAACTGGAGCCTTCGGCCACCGGCTTGACCACATAGGGCGGCCGCATCGGGTGTTCCGACCCGATATCGTGGCGAATCATCACCTGCTCCTCGGCCACCGGAACCCCGGCGGAGGCGACGATCTTCTTGGCGTGTTGCTTGTCCATGGCCACCGCTGAAGCGGTTACGCCGGAATGGGTGTAGGGAATCTGCAGAAATTCAAGAATGCCCTGAATGGCGCCGTCCTCGCCGAACGGCCCGTGCAGGGCGTTGAAGGCGACATCCGGCTTCATTTCACCGAGCACCGCGGCGACGTCGCGCCCGACATCGACCCGCGTCACCCGGTAACCGGCCTCCTCTAGCGCCTTGGCACAGGCTTCGCCCGACGACAGACTCACCGGCCGTTCGGACGAAAACCCGCCCATCAGCACCGCAACGTGCTTGTCTTTCCCCATTGCACCCTTCCGTCTCCGGCCGCCGCCGACCGGACCCCGATTCGTTCACCGCACGCCCCGCAAGCCGCACGCGCGGAGCCGGTAACGAATCAATGCGGTAGCACTAAGGCTAAAAGAATCAGAGAGTTGCACGGACTGCAACTGCCAAGACGTTAAAAGTGGAGGCCGCCATGGTGTGATTTCCTGCGCCATCGGCGGTGGCGAAGGCCGATTTGGAATCGGATTTCAATCGCTTGGCGGGCAATGCGGAATCAAAGTCGCAAGCGGGAACTTTTTTGTGTCGGGTTGAAACGTGAATTTGTGGCGTTGATCAGCGCTGCATTCGATGCTGTGTCACTTCCAGGCTTACTCCACGCGCAACCGAATGAACCGATTGCCCCTCTGGAGTAAGCAAGCGTGGTACTTTGGGCACAACCAGACAAGCTCTGGGAAGCAAGCCGTCAATCTTCCTTCGGAGCAGTCACCCTTTGCTAGCAAACTGATGCGCGGCGTCACGTGGTCTCATCAGTCGGTTGTCGCTGCCACGATACCGTAGCAGCACGCGGTGCTTTGGACATAAGTCGAAAATGCAAAAACTCCCCACCATTCGGTTCCCATTTTAAGCCAAGGTGCTGCCTGAAGGATACTTTCGCGTTGCCAACTTAGAATTTTCACACGGTTTCTGGGGGCAATGTGCGAAATCAAGGACAGGTAGGTTGTTTGAATTTGCTCTCTTGTCATCCGCAACCCGTACGGCGGGCGACAAAACGCAAATGCAAATCCACCCAAATCCCAAAGGTCGGGCACGTCACCAGAGGCAACAAGAAGCTGCTTCTCGTAATCGAACCAAGGCCCATGGAAGGTCAATTCATCAATTTCAACGGGTGCAATCCCGGACAAGCGACTGGGGTCTGTGTCGCCTATCGCACGGGCCAAAACCGCCGCGTGGCATTGGAGAGTATCCTCGGAAGCCTCACATTCTGAAATTTCAACTATGCCTCCAGCAGAACGGTAGCGGGAATAATGCTCGTTCTGCCAATTGAAAGCCGTTCCTGCCATAACGCACCTGTAGAAATGGAAGTTAGTGGCACCCTTCCCGGACGTTCCCACAATGTTGGCATGTCGAACTGGCCGCCGGCTTCTTTCTTGGAACGCAGTTGCCGTTCAACCCCTCACCATCACCCCGGCGCTCCGTTCACATACGGCTGCAACGCCGCGGTGACAAAATCGTGCAACGGCGTTGCGATGCCCTGTTCACGACCAATCCGGGAAACCTCGCCACTCAGATAGTTCAGTTCAAGCCGCTTACCGCGAAGCAGATCGTCGAGCATCGACGCGTGCACGTTGTCGGGCATGCATTGCAAGAACTGCCATTGGGCTTCGGCAGTCCCATCCGGCAACTCAAGACATACTGCCTTTCCGACGGCTTCGGTTTCCTCCATCGCACGGCGAAACAGGCCTGCTGTTTCAGGATTCGCCCGCAACGGTCCGATATCCAGACGGGTCAGGGTTGTGATGGCGCTGAGCGCGCTCAGGAACACGAATTTGGTCCAGAGCATGACGTCCACCTGGTCGGACACTGTGACCTCGACCCCGACACCTGTCAGTGCAGTTGCCAGTTTGTCGATTTGGGAAGCATTGCGACCCTGCCCGAACACAAGCTTCTGAAGCGGAGCGCCGTGCCGGACGACACCGGGCGCTTTAACATCGGCCGGAATAAACGCAATGCCGGGCACTACGCGGTCGTGGCCGACAATGTCTCCGAGACGTTGATGAGCCGACACGCCATTCTGCAAGGTCACGATGACGCTATCGGGTTTCAGACTTGGCAACAGGGTCTGAGCTGCAGCTTCCACGTCAAAATTCTTGACCAGGAACAGCACTATGTCGGCATTGGCGCCCGGCTCGGGTTCATGGACGGCATTGACTTCGGGCAAGTGCAGATCACCGGCCGGACTCTGGATCTTCAGGCCCGTCTGTTGAAGGGCCTCCAGGTGCGCGCCCCTCGCCACAAATGTCACAGTGTGCCCGGCGTCAGCCAGTCGGCCTCCGAAATAGCCACCCAGGGCGCCCGCGCCCATTACCAGAATATCCATCTCAAGGTCCTCTTTTGGAGATCCCTACCCTCTCGCAAAATTGGATTGGAGCCAAGGTCAAAGGGATGCCGCCGAAAGCAAACTTGCCTGGGGAGCCGGAATTCCGTGTCTAGCTGCCATTCGTCGGTGGCGGTTCCAGCATGTCCTCGAAGAACCAGGCTGCCAGTTCGTTGCGGCTCGACACGCCGGCCTTTCGGTAGACGCTGGAGGCCTGCTGGCGGACGGTCTTTTCCCGAGTTTCCCGAAGGTCCGCGATCTCGCGAAAGGACAGGCCCTTCAGAAGCATGATGACCACATCCTGCTCGCTGGCCGTGAGGCGCCAGGCATCGAATTGCTTTTGCATGACGGCTCGATACTGGCTGGCCAGTTTTTGCGACTGGGGATCGAACTGAGCCAGGCGTCCGCGCGCCTTGTCGAGTTGCCCGCGCAGATCTCTGAGCGCTCGTTGTTGAGTCAAATATTCAAAACCGAAAAGTGCCAGAACAAACGCGCTGAGGACAAATCGGAGCACATCATCAGACATTGATTCGAGCGTCTCGCCGTCTTGCAGCTCGGATATGATCTCCACTGCACTGAAGCCGAAGATGAACAGCACAAAGGCGACGAACACCGTCCTCCGGTAGGGGATTTGTCCTATAGCGTCGAGCATGGCGCTTTCTCCAACTTCACGGCATCCGGATCGGCCGGGCGACGTTGACCTTATGCCCGATGGGCAATTCTGGCGATCCGGCATGTGTCCGATAGACAGATGGAAACAGGTCGGCAATCACTGATCCACGGCAATCATCCTTTCGATGGTTTGAAACGACAACTCGGGAACTTGGGTTCCCGTTGCTGGAGGATCTCCATGACCACCACCATTACCCGGCGCCAATTTGTTACGGGCGCCGCCGCTCTTTTCGGCAGCAGCATCTCTGGCACTGCCTTGCCAAATCCCGCATCAGTCAGATTGCCCATACCAACCCTGGTTGACGGCACGAAGGGAGACCCGGTCGACCTTACAATTCGCAACGGCACATGGTCCTTCAAACCAGGAATCAAGACGCCGACTCTGGGATTCAGCCAGGACTATCTCGGGCCGACGATACGAACCCGAAAAGGCAGCCAGCTCAACCTGCATTACCGCAACATGTTGAACGAAGGCGTGGCCGTTCACGGTCATGGGCTGCATGTGCCGGGAGACGTCGACGGCGGGCCTCAGTTGGAGATGGCGCCGGGGGAAGAATGGCAACCGTCCCTTTCCATCGTCCAGCCGGCAGCCACCTGCTGGTATCACTCCCACACGCATGGCAGCACCGGCCGCCAAGTCTACCATGGACTTGCTGGCATGATCATCATCGACGACGAAGAGAGTGACGCGGCCGACCTTCCCAATCGCTACGGCGTTGATGATCTGCCCGTCATTATTCAGGACCGAACCTTCGATGCCGATGGTCGGTTGGTCTATTCACTGACCGACGCCGGCGAAGATGGTTGGTATGGCGAAACCGTCGTCATCAACGGCGTCGTGTCCCCCGTCACAAAGGTGCCGGCCGGGAAAGTGCGCCTGCGCCTGCTGAACGGCGCCAATGCCAGGTTTTATATCGTCGCCTTCTCCGACGGCCGAACCTTTCACAAAGTCGCCTGTGACGGCGGGCTTCTGGCGGCGCCGGTGCCCGTGACACAGATGGAAATGTCCCCCGGCGAACGGTGTGAAATCGTCGTTGACCTGGCGGACGGAAATGCCGCCGAACTTTTGACCCTGTTCGAGGATGAGTTTGAAGAAGGCATCGTCGGCAGCGTGTTGAACAAGCTGATTGGATCGCAAAATACTAAGCCGCAGCCGGCCCTGACGCTCAACGTCGACGCCACACTGCCGGCGCACACCACACCGCTACCGGCCACGCTGACAACCATCGTCAGACCAACGCCAAGCGACATCGTGCGAACCCGCGATTTCATTCTCGACATGGATCATGACGGCGGCGGCCACCAGCAGCACGGAGACCATGCTGTCATGGACATGACGATCAATGGTGCTGCAATGGACATGGCGGTGATCAACGAACGTGTCGAGAAGGGTGTCTGGGAACGTTGGCGGATCCGCTCCAACCAGGGGGCCCATCCGTTTCACGTGCACGGGTGCTCCTTCCTGATCGACCGAATGGAAGGCGCTGCCGCTCCGCCTGATCAGCAGGGCTGGAAGGACACTGTGGTTCTGGATGATGACGACTGGTCGGAGATCCTTGTTCGTTTCGACTATCGGGCAACCGAGCAACATCCCTACATGTATCACTGCCACATTCTGGAGCACGAAGACCGCGGCATGATGGGGCAGTTCACGGTCGGCTGACTTCGACATTTTGTTTCAGCGGCTTTGCCGACATTCCGGCCTAGGCAGTGCCTATTACGATGACCTACTATTCCGCCAATGGCTTGAACCGAGGGAGCGACCCATATGGCAAAGCTGGCAGAAGGATACGAAGCGGAGCTGGATGAGGTCCTTGAGCAATCGCTCCATCATCGTGCGCTGAACATCCCCGGACTGGTCGCCATGTGTCGTCGCGGAACGTCGGTTTACGGCCCAAAAGCGTTTGGGTACGCCGACCTGGAAACGCGCCGCCCCATGCAACCCGACGCGATGATGCGCATGTATTCGATGACAAAGGTGCTGACGAGCACGATTGCGCTCATGATGTACGATCGCGGGTTGCTGAAGCTCAACGATCCGGTGAGCGACTACCTGCCCGAGTTCGATCGCGATTGGGTGGTCGTCAGCCAGACCGACAGGACGGGCGGTCGGAGCCTCGGCGATGTCGAGATCGTCAACATGGCTCTCGGAAAAAGGACCGTTGTCGGATATTCGGCCGAGCCGGCGCGCGAGACGATGCGGGTCAAGCATCTGATGAGCGAGACAAGCGGCATCGGTTACGACGCATGGGGCGATTTCGACGAGATCACCGGCGGAGCTTTCCAGACGAACGGATCATTTCACATTGCCAGTGCCCTTCGGTCCCGGGTGAACAACCGCGTCTACAAATCTTCCTGCATTCTGGGTCAGGACATCGATCTTCAACAATTCTGTCAGGTCATTGCCGAGGCCGGCGTTCTGGCGACCCACCCCGGGCAATTGAGCTACGGGCTCGGCGCCGCGGTGCTCGGGCGGGTGATAGAAGTCGTTGCAGAGCGAGAGACCGGACGACACCGTCGGCTTTCTGAAATCTTCCAGGACATGCTTTTCAAGCCGCTTGGCATGTCCGATGCAACCTTCTTTCTGGCCGACGGAGATCCGCGATCAAAACGCATCCCGACCCTCTATGGGGTGGCCACCGACGATCCGGAGCACCTTAGAATCGTGGAGGCCGCGCAATCGGTGCCCGAAACCGACCCGCCCTATTCCAATGGTTTCGACCACACAAGCGGGCCCCGGAAACAGGAAAGCGGCGATACCGGTTCACTGATGACAGTGGCCGACTATGGCAAGTTTCTGGACTTCCTGGCGGCAAATGGAGTGACGAGTGACGGCGCGCGGCTGTTGTCTCCAACGAGCCACGCCATATTGACTGGTCACTGGGTCGCAGGCCTCGACCTCGACACCGGCCTCGCGCGTTGTATGGGCCTTGCGGGCAGGCACAATCGGACCCTGCCAGTGAGCTTCCAATTCGGTTGGGCGGTGACGAGGTCGGGCGACGATCTCAACGAATACGGCCCCAACGACCATCCCGGCCATTGCTATTGGCGCGGCTACGCCCGCACGATGATGGATTTCTTTCGGGACGAGGACTCGTGGATCATACTGGCGCCGCAGGTCATCTGCCATCATCCCGTTGCTTCGGCTGCTGTCTCAGAAGCGCTGGCTGAGCCCGTGCTGACACGCTTCATGCAATTGTGGCGATAAATATGCGTCGGTTCGGCCTCCGATTCCTGAAAAGCGCTTAGCCCTTTTGGGTCAACCGTGCCGCCAGCGACATCAGCGTCAGGAAAGCGTTTGCGTCCGTTCGATCAACCGGGCATTTTCAATGGCAATGGCGCTTTGGTCGGCAAACATGCTGGCAATGGCAAGCGTGCGCTGGTCGAATGGGCGCAGCGTTTGCCGGTAGACCGTAAAGGCACCGAGCAAGCGATCACCACCGAGCATCGGAATCGCCGCGAACGAACGTGCACCACCGAGCTTCGCGGTCGCAAATCGCAGTGGATCGCCGCTGCGGTAGATGGCTTCCGAGCGGACGTCGGGGATGTTGACGACGGCGTTGGTCGCCGCCACGCGACCGAGGCCGGTCTGCGCCCCCACTTCGAATGTTCCCTGCTCCCCCAGCCACTCGGAGAACTCTGCCGGGATGCCCTTTTGGCAGATCGCCCGATAGGCGCCGGGCTCCTCGAACTCGAAGAGGATTCCAAATTCTGCATCAAACAATTCAAGCGCATACCCGAGCACAGACTCCAACACCTCGGACAGCTGTCCACGAGATCGGCTTATGATGCGCAAAACCTCGGCGAGCGCCCTTTCCCGACCAATGGCCTCATCGAGGCTTAACGCCAGTTCGGAAATCAGCATGTCCCGTTCTTCGTTGTCATGGACGCGCGCCGGTTTATCGCCGGCCAGAAACGTGTTCAGTTCGATTTTTGATGAGACGCCGAGCTTGCGATAAATGGTGGCCAGGTGAGTTCGGACGGTTGCCGGTGCAATGAACAACCGGTTTGCGATGCGACGATAGGTGTCTCCGTTTGCGTAGGCCGTCGCAATCTCACGTTCGCGTGGCGTCAGTTCACTCGGCTGGTTCGGCATGTCCATCCTGTTGTCGTCCCTCCCCGGCGGCCTCACACCATCAATAATGCAGATGCAGTATGCGAATTGCGGCAAATGCAACACGACAAGTGCAGCAGCCGCACGATAGGCGCCGACCGTCCCCCCGGCTAGTGTTACCCGATCAGGAGGTTTCGCGTGAACAATCGTTGGCTGGTTTTGATACTGCTTTTCGGCGTCAGGGCAACGATGGCGTTTCAGTTTCAGGCGGTCGCGACTCTGTCGCCGTTCCTTATGGATCGGTACGGAGTGGGCATTGCCGACATCGGATTCGTCATCGGCCTCTACTTTCTTCCCGGCATTGCGCTGGCCTATCCAGGCGGCGCGTTGGGAAAACGCTTCGGCGACAAGCTCTGCGTGCTCGTCGGTCTCGCCATGATGGTGGTCGGCGGTCTGATCATGGCGCTCTCAGAAAGCTGGGATTGGCAGATTGCCGGGCGGCTAATTGCGGGCACCGGCGGGATCCTGCTCAACGTGCTGATGACGAAGATGGTGACCGACTGGTTCGCCGGACGCGAAATTGCCACAGCGATGAGCATTTTCATCAACTCCTGGCCGTTCGGGATTGCGCTGGCTCTGTTGACCCTGCCGGTGCTTGCCGAAACACAAGGCCTCGTATTCGCATCGACTGTTGTTGCAGGTTTGGCGGCACTGGGCTTTCTGGCCCTGGCGTTGGGCTATCGACCTCCGGCGACTGACGACGATACACCCTCGACAAACGTGCCCCTGGGCCGGACGGTTTTCATGGGCACGGTTCACGCAGGGCTGATCTGGGGCCTTTACAACGCCGCACTCGTCCTGGTGTTCGGCTTCGCGCCCACCATGTTGGTCGAACGCGGCTGGACCGCCGGCGAGGCAAGTTCGGTCACCAGTGTGGTTTTATGGGTCATGGCGATCGGAATCCCGTGCGCCGGGTTCCTGGCTGATCGAATCGGCCGCAACGATCTGGTTCTGGCAACGGGTCTGGTGCTTTTCGGGATGGCGATACTGGTTGCCTCACGCACCGACGCGGTGCTGGTTGCCTTTGTGGTGCTCGGGCTTGCGGCCAGTCTCTCTCCCGGCCCGATCATGGCCCTGCCATCACGGATCCTGGATGCCGACCGAAGAGCAGTCGGCATGGGTGTGTTCTACACGCTCTACTATGTCGTAGTGGTGGTGGCCCCCATGATTGCGGGAGCCTTGGCGGATCGGTTCAAAAGCACTGCAGTTGCATTCGACCTGGGAACCGTCTGCCTATTGGCCGCGGGTGCCTTTCTGGCTCTCTTCAGAATGACGAGCCAGAAGCTTTCCGTGGCCTAGAGCCTAGCGCGTGGCGCGCTGCTTGCGAGGTAGAAGTCCTTCGCGCTGAGCAAGCTTGCGTGCGGCCTTGCGCGTCCGACGGATCGCCTCGGCCTTCTCGCGCGACCGCTTTTCCGAAGGTTTCTCGTAGGATTTGCGGGCTTTCATTTCGCGGAAAACGCCTTCCCGCTGCATCTTTTTCTTCAGCACCCGAAGCGCCTGATCGACATTGTTTTCCCTGACGAGAACCTGCATGCTTTCTCCTTTAAACGTCGACGACCGCCGTACGGTCGCTGGTCCGATAGTTCTGGCGGTCTTTCGCTGACGAGCCCGTTACCGCGCAGAGCGCGATCGAACGTTATCGCATTCACTTCTGGTCATATCCCAATTGGTGCTCTGGATGAGCGCCACTCTCAATCAATCCGGATCGAGAATTGGGAAGTATCGGCGGGTCGAAAACGATGACGCCGCAAAAGCCAGCCAAAGAAACAGTGCGCACTATCTAGGCCTTTGTCGGCGACAAAGCAAGCGAAAGCCGAGCGGAAACCCGCCGGGCGCGACCTTTCGACCCCAAGCGAACCTATATCGGCACTTTCGGGCCCAATCCCGAACACGAATGTGGCCGCAACCGTGCCAGAACCGGTCAATCCGGCACGATTTGACGGAATGCGTTGGCCAGTTCACTGCTTCGCCGTTGCCCCCGCAGAGTGCCCTTGTGTTCTCCATCGGAATCGAACAGCAGAAGCGTCACATGCGCAGCAGCGTAACGGCTCGCAAATGCCCTTCCCTCAGCGGACCGAATATTGGCAATCACATAGTCGATTTCGTCACTGTCGAAGCTATCGAGTGCCCGACGGGTTTGGCGTTGCAGAGCGAGACACTGCGAACATTGCGGATCATGGATCTGCACGACTGTTGGCCGGCCATTTCCGACCCGCGACAGATCATGTTCGTGCATGGCGCCCTGAACATGGCGCACGACAAAGAAGCCGGCGCCGCCGACAGCCAGGATCGCAACGGCGCTATTGCGGCTGAGGCCTAAAAACTTGCGCCGATTGATCGGCTTGGATGATTCCGGCTTGCGCCTGGCTGATTTCGATTTCCTTTTTTTGGTCATGATGACATCTCCACTCGCTTTTCGATGCTGCGTACCAGCATCGATCGCGATGATCGTCTCAACGGTGTTTTGGGCACGAAGCGGTAGAACCGCTCAAGCTCCGTGATCTCCTGTGAAGTGAAACCGATTGAGCTGGCCAGTTGGCCGATATCTTCGATACCCTCTTCCAGGAAATCTGTTCGCAATTCGACATCGGTCGTAGGCCGTTCAGATTCGAAACGGTCACAGTGGTGCGCAGTTGCTGCACTCATTGAATGTCCCCCAAATTCTAAACGACGACGATGGTCGACCCGGACCGAACCCGATCATAGAGGTCGATCACGTCGTGGTTGACCAGCCGAACGCAGCCGCTCGAAACCGCGCGTCCGATGGATTCGACTTCAGGCGTTCCGTGCAGCCGGTAGAGCGTGTCCCGATTGCCCTGAAAGATGTAGAGCGCACGGGAGCCGAGAGGATTTCTGAGGCCAGGTGGCATGCCGCCATTGTCAGCGCTCCACCGGGCAAGATGGGGCTCCCGTCGGATCATCTCATCAGGCGGCGTCCACTTTGGCCATTTTCGTTTCCAGGCAATGCGGGCGCGTCCAGACCAGGCAAAGCCGGCCCGCCCCAGTCCAACACCGTAGCGCATGGCTTTGCCGCCCGGTTCGACGTGATAGAGGTAGAAATTACGCGTATCGACGACGACCGTACCGGGCTTTTCGGAGGTCCGGTAACGCACCCGTTGGCGATGATATTGCGGCTTCAATTGACCCGGCTTGATTGCGGGAATCGGAAATTTTTCGTTCGGCAGCGCACGGTAGAGCGCTTTGCTCGACCTGGGCGGAAGCTTCGCGACGGTCTCGCCGTCCTTCGGCTCGCCAACAGTGGTGCAACCGGCAACCGAAACTAGCCCGAAGCCACCGAGGGTGCACAAAAACGCTCTCCGGGACTGGCCGGATGGAAGATTTTTCATGGTTCTGTTCCCGTATGACTAGCGGCTGAGGCCCGCAGGCCGATTTGACGCGGGAGTCCCGGAAACAACTCTTGCGGTGTTCGGGCGTGAGAAACGCTGAGCGGTTACCGCCTCAACGGCAACCCTTGATCGAATGGATACACTTGCTCCATTCGCAAAAAGGCAATCGACATTCATGATGCTTGTCCTTCAGGCACATATGGGCACGCGATGCGTGCGATAAGGGCTCTAAAGAACGTCTCGGGGTGGCCTTCGCAGAAGGTACATCATGCCTGTATCGCGATCGTTTGCCTCAAAGGCAAACCAGGCGCGTTTGACAACGAGAAGATGGCCGCAGCCACTTTCATCGGAAAGCGCAAGGGTCACGCCGCAGGTCAATGACAGGGAACCGGAGTCTTTCTTGCAGCGACAATCTCTTTCTGCATCGTCGAGCGTTTGGTCGGAGATCTGAACGGACGACTCAATCGCGGCATCGTCCGACAATTGGACGATCTTTGCTCCGGTGTAGGCGATATGAACAGCATTTGTCTTGCCATAGCTCGCCAGTGCCGAAAACGACACAAGGCAAAAGGCCAGCAGAATCGAGGCAAAGACACGCATGCCCGAACATTACAATGCCGACATCGATAGAAATAGTTACCGGCTGAACACGCTTTTGTGAGCTGCTCGTCTACCGCCAATCGGAAACCGGATTGGTTTGACACCCAGCCAGCCGGCTTCTTATGTTTGCTCACAACCGTAGCAGGCCTTGGCAGGGACACCGAGCATGGCAACGGACTTTTGGATCACCGTTCTGGCGTATGCCGCCGGATTGTTTGGAGTGGCTGTACTGGGTGCAGTCATCCTGCTTTTGATGATCAATACCAGAACCCGTCGCTAGTCTCGGGGCAACTTTGCCGTCGGCAACCGATAGACCAGAACCGGCGCATCAGAAGACGGAACGACGGTACGGCGGTCGAATGTCAGACCGAGCTTGGTCATGATGCGTTCGGATGCGGTGTTGTCGATATGGCAGATGCTGACGATCGTACGCAGCCCAAGGTCATGGAGGCCGAAGTCGAGCGCTGCCTTTGCAGCTTCCGTGCCGAGGCCCTGCCCCCAAAGCGCCCGGTCCAGGCGCCAGCCTATTTCGACACTGGGCAGAATTTCCGGCAGGAAGTCGGGTGTCGACAAGCCGGCGAAACCCGCTAGCGCGCCGGTCTCCTTCAGCTCGACCGCGAACAGGCCGAACCCGCTCGTTTCCCATTCCGCTTCGAATGTTCGAATAGATTTCGATGCCTGTTCTGCCGTTTTCGGAGTCCCGTCAGCGATATAGCGCATGACCTCCGGGTCGGCGCATATTCGGGCAAAGGCCGGGTGGTCCGCGCTCCTCCAGCGTCTGAGCTTCAAGCGCGGTGTTTCGATGGACAAGCGACTCATGATCCCTGAGCTCACGGCACGATGGTGAAGTTCTGCAACATGCCGGTCTCCTCATGGACCAGAAAGTGACAGTGAAACACCGTCTTGCCGACGAGTTTCTCGTCGAAGCGTATCCAGATGCGCACCATACCCTTGGGCGGAACGATAACGCTGTCACGCCACATATTCGGTCGATGGATATGGGACATGGCTTCAATTCGGGACGCAACCAATGAGCGGTCTGTTTCGGGCACCAGGTCGTCGCGAACACCCAGGGCGCTGTACCTTTCCTTAACCTGGAACGGATTGACGTGCACGTGAAACGGGTGGGTACCGGCGGAAGGATTGCTGATCACCCATTCTTCCACAGTCCCGGCTTTCACATCGAAGTAGCTTTCGTCGGGCCGATAGTCGCGATCGTTGATCTTGAATTGGGGAAACGGAAAGCGACAGGTGTCGTTTTCCAGATCAAGCACGAAATGGCGACGACGAACGATCTCCTCTTCCGTGATATCATTTTCCGGCGCGATGCCCGGCGTAAAGGCCATCTCCGAAATATCGGCCTGACCACTTGCCTCTTCATCGGTCACCTGGATCGTGGCGAGCAATTGCGGTTTGGGCCCGATGCCGAAGTACTGGATTGTCTCGCACCGGTCGCTCCAGATTTCATAGACGCCGGGTTCCGGGAGCTGAATCAGGATGTCGTTGCGTTCGCCGCCTCCCGTTACCATCAGATCGCGCCGAACGGGCTTGTCATAGGCAATGCCGTCCGAGGCGATAATCCAGAACGGCTGGTTGACGTCGTCGGTGGACGGCGGGCCATCCACCGCCTCGTCTCTCCTGACGATCCGGAATCCGCACAGGTTTTCGACCGTGGCCGTCAAATGCCTTAGCAGCACGACTTCGTTTCGCTTGACTGTGTATTCGGGACGGTAATGGCCCGTCACCATGAATGTGTAATTTCTGGCCTCGGATGGTTCGGCCACGAAACGAACCATCGATGCGACGCCGGGTGCCCCGTCCTGCGGCAGCGAGACCGGATCGTAGTGCGGATCGTGAACGACAAAGGGAATTTCCGTGGTGATGCCGAAGCTCCTGAGCTCTTCATCGTACCTGCCGCGCACTAGGATGAGTCCCGCCATGCCGCTCCATGCCTGGATGGCGACCGAGTTATGCCGGTGCGTGTGGTACCAGAACGTGCCGCTCGGATGATCCTCAGCCAGAGCGAAAAGGTAGGTCTTATCCTCCCCGGGCTTGATCGTGATGTAGTCGGATTTGGCGTTGAGCGTTCCTTCCGGCTCGAAGAGGTGCGGCGTTACCTGCAGCCCATGGGTATGCAAATTGGTCCAGTTGAAGTTCTTCGGTACGTTGACCCAGTCGACCTTGATGTTGCTGATGTCGGTGTTCGGATCGCAGGTATTGGCCATGGGAAAACCAAGCGGATCCAGTTTGCGCAGGCCTGCGAAAGGTCCCTTTTCCCGGTCAATGAGGTAGAACCAGTCCTCCGGCTTTGGCTCAGGCGGACCGATGTTCTGGTATTCGGCGGTCTCAAACAGTTCGTTGATGATCCTGATGCTGAAGGTCTGCCCAGGCTTCACTTCCAATACGGGACCGAGGAAGTTGTCATCGACAACGCCGTCCTGGGCAAAAGTCCGGCTCTTGTACGTGAACCGGCCGGATTTCATCGTCTTGCTGTGGGCATTCAGTGACCCGTCCGCATTGACACCGTATTCCAAGTCCAGCTCATAAGTGGCGAACTTGGCAACAAGCGTTGTGTCGGGACCGGTTTCGAGGGCTTCGCCCTGCAACGCACTCTCGCTGGTCGTCAGTTGGGCAAAGGCGTTATTGCTCACCAGCAGACCGCCTATTGCGGCGAGCGTCCCACGTAACAATGCCCGTCGGGACACCCCACCCAACAGCGAGTCACAACGATCATCCAGTCTGTGGACCGGGCGCTTGTTCACGGTCATTCCCCCTCGAATCCGCGTGATTCAAACGCATTGCCCTCAGGAGGCTTGCGAATAGGATATTTCCCCGACCTGCTCCTCTTCCCGCGGTCGAAACGCCACTCTATTGCGACCCGCCCGCTTGGCGGCGTAGAGCGACTGGTCGGCATGCTCCAAGATGTCGACCATGCGTTCGCGCTGCGGTGCAGGCGCTATTCCGATGCTGACCGTGAGCTTGTGAACAATTTGAGGCCGTGGCCGAAACGACATGTGTTCCACCTGATGGCGGATGTCCTCGGCCATGTCCCAGGCCTTCTCGGGGCTCATGTCAGACAGGAACAGCGCGAACTCGTCACCGCCGATACGGCCCAGCAGGTCCGTTCCGCGGATCTGCGCATTCAAGACCTTGACGGTTTCGAGCAAAGCCGTGTCGCCAGCCTTGTGGCCATAGGTGTCGTTGACCTCCTTGAAGCCATCGATATCCACCAGCAGCAGGAATCCCTGGTCGGTCCTGCGCCGACGAAATTTGGTCCTGACCATAAAGCTCTCGCGGTTGAGCAAGCCGGTCATGCGATCGATGGAAGCGCGATGTTCTGCCTCCTGGTGCAGCCCTTTTAGTTCCTCGTGAGCAGCTTGTAGGCGGTCATGCAAACGAGAGACCTTTTCGCGCTGAGCGCAGACATACCAGGTCGTTGGCCCCGCGACGATCAACGGCACAATCGCGGCGATGGACAGGGCCACGAAAAGTCGCTCCGTGCCTGGGAAAAGCAAAGTCATCAGGACGAGCGTGAGCAGCACCGATGCAGCAGCGGCAGCAAGAGTATACAGAAAGACCTGGCGTATCATTCTCATCATCTATTCACCGCGGCAACGGTCGTGACAAGCAGTGTATGACGACAGGCTTTACAATCCGTTTCCGTTAACAACCGGTGAAAGGACAGCGTCCCCTAGAGCAGACGCCCCAAAAACTCCTGAACCATCTGTCCGTCGCGAAACAGGCCAAGTCGCTTTATTTCCCATTCGAGCCGAATGCCGGAGTTCTCCAACACGCGGGCCCGGACAGTCTCGCCCAGCAATTCAAGATCGTAGGCAGTCGCCGGTCCGGTATTGATCATGAAGTTGCAGTGCATCGGCGACATCTGGGCGCCGCCGATCATCAGCCCCCGGCATCCGGCCGCATCGATTTCTTTCCAGGCCGATGTATCCGGCGGATTCTTGAAGGTCGAGCCGCCTGTCTTTTCGCGGATTGGCTGAACCGATTCACGGTGATGCTGCACGGCTTCCATTTCGGTGCGGATCACGTCCTGTTCTTCTCGATACCCTTCGAACACAGCATGGGTGAAGATGAGGTCGGCCGGTGCGCCGCTGTGACGATAGGCGTAGTGCATGTCGGCATTGCTGAGAACATGCTTGTTTCCCGTCCGGTCGAGTGCGTGGATCTCGACGACCCTTTCCTGGGTTTCGGTACCGTTGGCACCGGCATTCATGCGTAGCGCACCGCCGATCGAACCGGGAATGCCATGGTAGAAATGAAATCCGCCTATTCCGGCAAAATGCGCCGCCGCCGCGAGCCGTTTGTCCGGACAGGCCGCACCGGCTTCAATCCGCGTTTCGGATACCTGATTGGTCTGGCCGAACCCCTTCGCCGACAGACGCACCACAACGCCAGGAATACCGCCATCGCGAACGAGCAGGTTGGAGCCGACACCCACCGTCATCACCGGAATATCTGAGGGTAATTTCTGCAACAGTGTCGCCAGGTCATCGGCATCGGCTGGCTGGAACAGAATTTGTGCCGGCCCGCCCACCTGCAACCAGGTCACGTCGGCCATCGGCGCATCCGCTGTCACCCGTCCGCGCAGGCCTTCAAAGACGCCCGAAAGTGCCTGCAGCAGAGCTGTTCCGTCGGCCGCCGTCATGATGCTTCCCGGTCCAGCGCCTCGAGTTCGGCCTGTAGCCCGGCGGCCCAACCGGTTATGCTGCCGGCGCCGAGACAAACAACGAAATCGCCGGGTTTCGCCTCGGCCCGGACCAGGGGCGCCAGTCCTTCGGGCCCTTCCAGCACACGTGCATCCCGGTGTCCGGCTGCTTTCATGCGCGAAACCAGTTCCTCGGAATTGACCCCGTCGATCGGCTCCTCACCAGCGGCGAAGACCGGAGCGATCGCCACCAGGTCGGCGTCGTTGAAGCAGGCTGCGAAATCGTCGAACAGGCTGGCAAGACGCGTGTAGCGGTGCGGCTGAGCAATGGCGATCACGCGCCCCTGGCAGGCATCCCGCGCCGCCGACAGAACTGCCCGGATTTCGACCGGATGATGACCGTAGTCGTCGAAGATATCGGCGCCGCCCCATTGGCCGACATGGGTAAACCGACGCTTCACCCCGCCGAAGGCAGCCAAGCCGTTGGCAATCGCGTCCGCTCCAAGGCCCAACTCATGAGCGACCGCAATTGCCGCCGTTGCGTTAGACACGTTGTGCCGTCCTGGCATGGGCAAGCGCAGATCGGGAATCTCAATGGTCTCGCCCGTTTTGCGCTTGCGGATATGGATATCGAAAATCGACGTCGCACCCTCCATGCGCAGGTTGGAGTAGCGCACGTCGGCCTGCGGGTTTTCGCCATAAGTCACGATCCGCCGGTCGTCGATAGCGGCGACCAACGACTGGACTTCCGGATGGTCGAGACACATCACGCCGAAACCGTAGAACGGCACGTTCTCGACGAATTGGGCGAAGGCTTCACGCACCTTGTCAAAGGTACCGTAGAAATCCAGATGTTCGGGGTCGACATTGGTCACCACCGCCACATCGGCTGGCAATTTGAGAAAAGTACCGTCGGACTCGTCAGCCTCGACCACCATCCATTCACCGTCGCCCATGCGGGCATTGGTACCGTAGGCGTTGATAATCCCGCCATTGATGACCGTCGGATCAAGCCCGCCAGCGTCGAGCAGCGTTGCCACCATCGATGTCGTGGTGGTCTTGCCGTGGGTGCCGCCGATCGCCACGGAATTGCGAAATCGCATGAGTTCGGCGAGCATTTCGGCGCGCCGCACGATCGGCAGGCTGCGTTCACGCGCTGCCCGCAGCTCCGGATTGTCATGGCGAATGGCGGTAGACACGACCACAACTTCCGCGTCACCCAGATTGTCGCCGTCATGACCGATGGCGACCGGAATGCCCTTGGCGCGCAGCCGCTGTACATTGGCGTTGTCGGAAATGTCCGATCCCTGCACCCGATGCCCGAGGTTGTTCAGCATTTCGGCAATGCCGCTCATGCCGATGCCGCCGATCCCGACGAAATGCACCAGGCCGATGTTCTGCGGCATTTTCATTGCGTTGCTTCCTGTTGCTGCGGCGACGTCCGATCGCCAGCCATATCTTCTACCAGATCGGCAAGCAAGCGCGCGGCGTCCGGCGAACCGACACTCTTGGCATTGGCCGCCATGGCGGCCAGGTCGTCGGGGCGAGAAGCGAAATCCTGCAACATCGACGCAAGCGTTTGAGGCGACAGCTCGGATTGCTGAACGACACGTGCCCCACCCTGCGCCTCAAGGGCAGCTGCATTCGCAGCCTGATCGTGGTCAAGCGCATGTGGAAACGGCACGAGGATCGCCGGGCGACCGACAACGGCGATTTCCGAGACCGTCGACGCACCTGAACGGCTGATGATCAGATGGGCCGTCGCCAATCGCTCGGCCATGTTGTCGAAGAACGGAGATATCTCCGCTTCGATACCGGCCTCGCGATAGTGTTTTTTCACTGACTCGAGATCTTCGGGACGAGCCTGCTGGGTCAGTTTCAGTCGCTTTCGAAGATCTTCCGGCAGGAGATCTATGGTTGCCGGCATCACTTCGGAAAAGAACCGGGCACCTTGGCTGCCACCGAACACCAACAGTCGAAATGCCCCTTCCGACGCCAATGGATCATACGGGGTCTGTGCCGCTTTCAGCACATCGGGACGCACCGGGTTGCCGGTGGTCACGATCTTGTCGGCGAAAGCGCCTTCCGGCTTGAGGAAGCCGCCGGCTATGCGGTTTACGCGACCAGCCAGAAAACGGTTGGCGCGCCCCATCACGGCGTTCTGTTCCTGAATCATCGCCGGAATGCCGGCCCGTGCCGCACCCATCAATGGCGGCAATGTCGGGTAGCCGCCAAAGCCGACAACCACGGCCGGTCGAAGCCTTGCGAGCAGACGCCCGGATTCCCGCAGTCCGCGAAACAGCGCGATGCCGGTGCGCATCAGGGCAATCGGATTCTTCGATGTGATCGTCGCCGACGCGACGACATGGATCTCGTCGGCCGGAAAGCTGCCTGCGAACCGCTCGGCTCGTCGGTCGGTCACCAGATGCACCGCATGACCGCGTGCCCGCAATTCATGTGCCAGCGCCTCCGCTGGGAAAAGGTGGCCGCCGGTTCCGCCGGCCGATAGCAGCACGAGCCCCGCCATGTCAGCCGTGCTCGGCTGCAGACAGCGGCCCGAAATGTTTCATTCGGCCGGTCGCGCGCTTCTCTGGATTACGCCGCGTCAACGCCAGCAGGAAACCCGCCGTGATCGAAATCGCCAGCATCGATGAACCACCGTAGGAGATCAGCGGCAGCGTCATGCCCTTGGCGGGCAACAGTTCCAGATTGACGCCGATATGGATCATCGACTGAAGGCCGATGAGCATGGTCAGTCCGGCGATTGCCAGCCGGGTGAATTCATCGCCATCGCGGTTGGCATGGCGTAGGCCCCGCAGCACGATGAAGGTGAAGATAGCCACCATCGCCAGACAAAAGAGAATTCCAAACTCCTCCGCAGCAACGGAGAAGATGAAGTCCGTATGGCTGTCCGGCAGGATGCGCTTGATGGTGCCCTCGCCCGGCCCTTGCCCGAACCAGTCTCCACGCACGATCGCCTCACGCGCCGTATCCACCTGGTGCGTATCGCCCTCTCCAGTCCAGAACCGGTCGATGCGACCGGCAACGTGGGGAAAGACGAAATAGGCGGTCACGAACATGCCGACCGCCATCGCGGCCAGAAGGATGATCCAGAACCACGGCATGCCGGCCATGAAGAACAACGTGCCCCAGGAAATGGTGACGAGAATCGTCTGGCCGAAGTCTGGCTGAGCCACCAGCAGCGCCACGATGATGCCGTAGAGGATGATGGCGAAGAGGTTGCCGGGAATGTCCGGATGTCTGGAATGTTCCGAGAACAACCAGGCGCAGATGATGATGAAGCCCGGTTTCAGGAATTCGGACGGCTGTACGGAGAAGCCCATGACCGAGAACCATCGGCGCGAACCCTTGGCCTCGAAGCCATAGAACTGGGTGAATACCATCAGGACGATGGACGCGGCGAGCAGCAGCAGCGCGCCCCGTCGCACCTGGCGCGGCGATAGGAACGAAAGTCCGATCATGATGCCCAGCGCCGGAAATATGAACAGCGCGTGCCGCTTGATGAAGTGGAGGCTGTCGATGTTCAACCGTTCGGCCACACCCGGACTGGCTGCAAAGGACAGCATGAAACCCAGCCCGAACAGCACGACGAATACTGCCAGCAACGTTCTGTCGATCGTCCAGAACCAGTCCGCCACCGGTCCCCTCTCGGCTCGACTCACCATTATCCCGTCTCCCGTGGCTCGACGAGCATGGTCACTCGCGGCAGCGACGCGACATGCCCGACAAAGGCGTTTCCTCGTATCTCGAAATTCTTGTACTGGTCGAAGCTTGCGCAAGCCGGGGAGAGCAGAACCACCGGCTCGTCATGATTGTCCTGCTCCGCGTCCTCGGCGGCGCGATTGACCGCCCGGTCCAGCGTTCCGGCGATCTCGTAGTGAACGTTATCGCCAAGCGTAGCCGCAAACGAAGGCGCCGCCTCTCCAATCAGATAGGCTTTGGCGATGTTCTTGAAGAGACCGGAAAGTCCGTGAAGTCCGCCTTCCTTGGGCAGCCCGCCGGCAATCCAGTAAATACGTTCGAAACTTGCCAGCGCCGGAGCGGCGGCATCGGCATTGGTTGCCTTGGAATCGTCGACGAAGAGCACCCGCCCCCGTCGCGCCACCGGCTGCATGCGGTGCTTGAGCCCGCTGAAACTGGCAAGACCGGAGATGATTTCCTGCTCGGTTAATCCGACGGCAACGCAAGCGGCGATGGCGGCGGCGGCATTCTGAGCATTGTGGGCACCGCGCAATGTGGCGATACCATCGAGATCGGCGACCGGCTCAGCCGTCCCGCCATGGGCTTCCATGATCTCGCTGCCCTTCGCGAAATATCCGTCGGCGAGGACCTCTCGCTTGGAGATGCGGATTACACGGGTGGATGCCCGCTCCAATCGATCCGCGATCAGCATGCACCAGTAGTCGTCGGTGCCGACAATGGCCAGATCGCTACCCGCAACCAGCCTTTCCTTCACATCGGCGTAGTGCTGCATCGTGCCGTGCCGGTCGAGATGGTCCGGCGTCAGGTTGAGCAAAATACCCGCGGTCGGGTTGATCGATGGCGCCAGGTCAATCTGGTAGGATGAACATTCGACCACATAGAACCGGCCGGGCTTTGGCGGCTCCAGCGTCAGGACCGCCGTCCCGATGTTGCCGCCAAGCTGGGTGTCGCGACCCGCATCGGCGAGAATGTGAGCGATCAAGGCCGTGGTGGTCGATTTGCCGTTGGTGCCTGTCACGGCGATGAACGGGCAGTCGGGTGCATCGCGACGCCGTTGCCGCACGAACAACTCGATGTCACCGATGATTTCGACGCCGGCAGCGCGGGCGAGATCAACACACCAGTGCGGTTTCGGATGGGTCAGCGGAACGCCGGGTGCCAGCACCAGGGCAGAGAGACTGGACCACTCGGCCTGACGCAGGTCGCCGAAGGGAATGCCGGCCTCCCGGGCTTCGTCTATACGCGCTGGATTGTCATCCCAGGCAACAACGTCGGCACCGCCTTTGAGCAGCGCATGGGCCGTCGCGTTTCCCGACCCGCCGAGGCCGAACAGGGCGACCTTTTTCCCATTGAACGCTGTTGCCGCAATCATCGCGTTACCGCAACTTGAGCGTGGCCAGCCCCACCATGGCGAGCCCCACCGAAATGATCCAGAAGCGGATCACGATCTGGCTTTCCGTCCAGCCGAGCCGTTCGAAATGGTGGTGGATCGGCGCCATCAGGAAGATGCGTTTGCCGGTCAGTTTGAAAGAAAGCACCTGTATGATCACCGACAAGGCTTCCATCACGAAAAGGCCACCGATGATGACCATGACGATTTCGTGCTTTGTGGCCACCGCGACGGTGCCGATCAGGCCGCCAAGCGCCAGCGACCCGGTGTCGCCCATGAAGATTGCCGCCGGCGGCGCGTTGAACCAGAGAAACCCGAGCCCGGCTCCGATCACCGCGCCGAGCACCACGGAAAGCTCCCCGGTTCCGGGTACGAAATTGATCTGCAGGTAATTGGAAAAAACAGCATTGCCGGCAAGATAGGCGATAACACCAAAGGAAGCCGCGGCAATCATCACCGGAACAATGGCCAACCCGTCGAGTCCGTCCGTCAGGTTGACGGCATTGCCGGCACCGACCACCACGAAAGCGCCGAGAACGATGTAGAACCAGCCCAGATCAAGGAAGAAATCCTTGAAAAACGGAACCGTGAGGGACGTCGCATAGTGCGTGTTGCTGTCACCGATAGCAACCGCCGAAGCGCGCATGATGAAGTACACGGCCAGGCCTGCGATGATGAACTCGAAAAGCAGGCGCAGCTTGCCCGAAAAGCCGCGATGCGACTGCTGGGTAACCTTCAGGTAGTCATCGTAGAAACCGATCAGCCCGAAGGCCAGCGTCACCAGCAAAGTCGTCACGACGAAGGCGTTCGACAGGTTTGCCCACAGCAGAGAGCTCAGAACAATTGCGCTCAGCATGATCAGACCGCCCATGGTCGGTGTGCCGGCCTTCCTGAAATGGGTTTGCGGTCCGTCTGCCCGGATTGGCTGCCCCCGTCCCTGGCGTACGCTGAGCATCGCAATGATTCGCGGACCGAAGATAAAGACGAACAGTGCCGAGGTTACGGTCGCGGCACCGCTTCGGAAAGTCAGGTATCTAAAAAGATTGAAGATCTGTAATTGATCGGCAAATTCTACTAGCCAGATTAACATGCAGCGGCATCCCCCGGACCCGATTTGTTCCCCGACCCGCCATCGGATAGAGGCGGATACTTGTCAAGCAGGGCGGCAACGAGCCGGGAAAAACCGATCCCCTTGGACGATTTGATCATGATCACGTCGCCCGGCCGAATGGTCTCAAGCAACACGGGCAGCAATTCATCCGCGGTTTCTTCATGCTGGCAGGTGAGCGTGTCAGCGAGCCGGTCTGCGAGCACCTTGATCTCCGGTCCGGCGAGCAGCGCCAGGTCAGTCCCGGCTCCCGTCAGCGAGTCGGCCAGATCCCCGTGCAGTTCTTGTGAAAAAGATCCGAGTTCCAGCATGTCGCCCAGGACCGCGATCCGTCGACCCGGCTCCACGACAGGTGTATCTCGCAGCAACGCGATCGCCGCACGCATTGAAGCCGGATTGGCGTTGTAGCTTTCGTCGATCAGGGTGACACGGCCATCGCCGACGGCAAGGACATAGCGCACACCGCGACCCTTGGCCGCTTCAATGCTCCCAAGCGCCCGCGCTGCCATATCGACATCTGCCCCGACGCATTTCGCTGCGCCGAGAACCGCCAACGCATTCTGTGCGATATGCCTGCCCGGCAACCCGATCGACACTTCCACCATGTCGCCCGCGATGTCGGCGCGTATCCGCGAGCCGTTTGCGGATGGTTCGAAAGAAAGCAGGCGAATGTCTGCCTGTTCGTCCTCGCCGAAGGCCATCACATGATCGATGCCGCAACCGCGGGCGAGTTGCGTCAAAAGGTCGAATTTCTCGCTGTCCCGATTGAGCAGGGCAGTCCCGCCGCTCTCGACACCTTCGAAGATCTCGGCCTTGGCCTCGGCAATTTCGTCGAGGCTGTTGAAATGCCCGAGATGGGCTGCGGCAATGGCTGTGACCACAGCCACATGCGGACGCACCATTTTCACCAGCGGGCGAATTTCACCGGCATGGTTCATGCCTATTTCGAACACACCAAACCGGGCGTCACGCGGCATCCGGGCGAGCGTCAGCGGAACACCCCAGTGATTGTTGAAAGAGGCAACCGAGGCATGCACGCTGCCCTGTGCCTCCAGCACCTGGCGCAGCATTTCCTTGGTCGTCGTCTTGCCCACCGAGCCGGTCACCGCGACGATCTGAGCCTTGCTGCGCGCCCGGGCTGCCACGCCCAGTTTGCCCAGCGCTTCGAGGACGTCATTGACGACGATCATCGGAGCGGCAAGCCGACCCATCGCCGGCAACTTGGCCTCCGAGACCACCAGGACGGAAGCGCCATTGGCGCGCGCGGCACCACAGAAATCATGACCGTCGAACCGGTCCCCCTTGATGGCAAAGAAGGCATCGCCTTTGCTGACGGACCGGCTGTCGATGGAAATTCCGGTAATGCCGTCGGGCAGATTGCCCACCGGCCGGCCGTTCATCGCGTCGACCAGATCCTTGCAGTTCCAAAGCCACAGTCTCTCCGCCAAAGCTGCTACAGCCCGGCGAATTTCCTCGTGGTCGGAGAATGGCAGCACCTTGTCGCCAATTGTCTGCCCCTGCTCATGTCCCTTCCCGGCGACAAGCAGTGTGTCGCCCTCCTCGACCAGCAACACGGCATGATCGATGGCACGCGCCCGATCGTCGATTTCAATGGCTCCGGGTGCTGCTGCCAGGATCTCCGCCCGGATCGCCGCGGGATCCTCGCTTCGAGGATTGTCGTCGGTGACGATGACCACATCCGCCAACCGGGCGGCGATATCCCCCATGATCGGCCGCTTGCCCCGGTCGCGGTCGCCGCCACACCCGAACACCAGCACGATCCGACCCGTCGTGAATGGCCGCACCGAGCGAAGCACATGTTCGAGGGCTTCGGGTTTGTGCGCGTAGTCAACATAGGCCGGCACGCTCTTGTCGGTTGCGACAACCAGCTCGAGCCGGCCGGGAGCGCCTTGCAGATGCTCCAGCGCCGCGATTGCTTCACCGGGTGGCACGCCCGTCGCGATGGCAAGTCCCGCCGCGACCAATGCGTTCGACAGCTGGAAGTCGCCAGCCAACGGCACGGTCACGTGATAGATCGCTCCGTCATGGTGGATTTCGGCAACCTGCTTGTGCCGTTGGTGCTCCACCCGCTTGAGCGTCAGAAATCCGCCATTGCGCCCAACTGTCAGCACCCGCAGGCCGGCATTGCGTGCCACGTCCATGGCTCTTCCGGACCATTGGTCGTCGCTGAAGATCACTGCCGGACTTCCCGGCGGCAGAAGCGAATTGAATAACCGCATCTTGGCGGCAAAATAGGCTTCTTCGTCGGTATGATAGTCCAGGTGATCCCGCCCGAGATTGGTGAAAGCGCCCGCCGTCAACCGCACACCATCGAGCCGATGCTGGTCGAGCCCGTGGCTTGAGGCCTCCATGGCGGCCCGCGTCACGCCTTCTTCTGCCAGTTCCTTCAGCAGGCTGTGCAAATGCACCTGGTCGGGCGTCGTCAACTGGGCGTATTCAGTGCGGTTCGGCGACACCACTCCGGTCGTTCCGATCATCGCAGCCGGCAGGCCGGCACGCTGCCAGATCTGACGGGTAAAGGAGGCAACGGACGTCTTTCCGGCCGTACCCGTGACCGCCACCATGATATCGGGTTGAACACCGTAGAAACGTGCTGCAGCCTGGGCGAGCAAGATCCGCGGATCGTCAGCTCTGATCACGGGCACACCCGGATCTGCAATGTCACGGGCCGAGGCCGCAAACACCGCACAGGCGCCGCGATGCACTGCGTCGGCGATGTAGTCGGTGCCGTCTCGCTCATGACCCGGCAGTGCCGCGAAAACGAACCCCGGCTGGACGTTCCGACTGTCTGCGGTCAGCCCGGCGACCTCCAGATCGGCATGTTCCGGTGGGATGGAGACGAAATCTCCTGCGAGGACATTCAACTTCATTGCGCTGCGTAACGGTCCCTCTGATGCCCGGCGCGACGAAACGCCCAGTGCCGGCTTCGATACTGACGCGAACGGGCTGCTTCCTGCCTGTGGCTGCGGGAATCGCCGATTCCGAACACTCTACGCGCTTATGTCAGACTCAATATGACACGAGCAAGGCATCACCATCGTCGCCGAAAGTCGGCCGAACGCCCAAAATGGCGGCGGATCGGCGAATGATGGCTTTGACGGTGGGGGCGGCGTTGAGACCGGCGGTCGCCGAGTGCTGGCCTTCGGCCGGTTTCGGTTCGTCGATCACCACCAACACGACGAATTCCGGATCCTCGATCGGAAACGCCGACAAGAACGCGTTGAAACGCACGCTCGAGGAGTAACGCCCGTTGACCACTTTCTCCGCGGTGCCGGTTTTGCCGCCGACACGGAAACCCGGCACCTCTGCGCGCCGACCCGACCCCTTTTCGACGTTGAGGCGCATCAGGTAGCGCATGGCACTGCTGGTTTCCGGCTTGATCACTTGCGTCGACACCTGCAGCGCCTCGTCCAGCGTACGAGGCAGGAATGTCGGCGGCATCAACCGGCCGCCATTGAGCATGGCCGCCGCGGCAACCGCCGTCTGAAGCGGCGTGGTGGCAACGCCGTGGCCGAACGAGATGGTGATCGAGTTGATCTTCTTCCATTTCTTCGGCTGGCTCGGAACCTTCACCTCCGGCAGTTCGGTCGGCAGGCGTGTCAGCAACCCGACACGCGTCAGGAATTCCCGCTGCCCGTCGATACCAACGACATCCGCCATCTTGGCCGTGCCGATATTCGACGAGTAGATGAAGATCTCGGGCACCGTCAGGATGCGGTGTTTGCCGTGGAAATCGCGGATCGTGTGCCCGGCTATCCGGATCGGCCGACGCGCGTCGAACCGGTCCTCCAGATCCACAAGGCCGGAATCCAGCGCCATCGCGGTCGTGAAGGCCTTGAAGGTCGACCCCATTTCGTAGGTGCCGGCCGACATGCGGTTCATGCGATCCTTCTCCAGCGCCTGCGCCGGGATGTTCGGATCGTAATCGGGCAATGACGACATGGCGATGACTTCGCCAGTCTTGGCGTTGAGAACCACGGCACCGGCGGCAATCGCCCGATAGCGTTGCATGGCAGCAGCGAGTTCGTCGCGCACCACGTGCTGGACGCGCAGATCGACGGACAGGTGCACCGGCTCGAGTTGCCGGTCGACGGTCATGCCGGCAGCGGCCAAATCCGCCAGCCCCTGGCCGTCGACATATTTCTCCATCCCGGCAATGCCCTTGTTGTCGATATTGACGTGGCCGACAATATGCGAAGCGGTGGTTCCGCCGGGATAAAAGCGCCGCTTTTCTGGCCGGAAGCCGATGCCGGGCAGACCGAGCGCCAGAATGTCATTCTGCTGTTTCGGTGTGAGCTGACGACGCAGCCACTGGAAGTAGGATTTAGACGTCAGCTTGCGATACACCGTCCGCGCGTCGAGCTCAGGCAGCACCGTTGCGAGAGCCTCGATCACCTCGTCGGGATCGGTAATCTTGTGCGGGCTGGCATAGAGCGACACCGTGCGAATGTCAGTGGCCAGCACCTTGCCATGGCGGTCGAGAAGATCCGGTCGCGACGCCAGCAGGGCATCGCCACGAGCAATGCTTGCAACGGTCGTCAGATCACGCAATCCATACTCAACCAGCCGACCGGCAATGATGGCATAGATGACGCAGGCGCCGATCATCACCAAGGATATGCGGTTCTTCGTCTGGCGTCCGGATGACTTGCGGCTGCCCTCTATGCGGATCGGGTCGGCACCGCCCTCCTGTTGCTCACCCTTGCGGCGGCGAAAGCCGGGAACCGATTGACGCGCGAACGAGAACATCATTGCCCCACCGATCCGGTGAGTGTGTTGTTGTCGACGGCTTCGGCAACCCGCTCGCGATCTGGATCGGGCAGATCAAGGACCCTCGCCGGCAGTTCCTGCGGGCGCACGATCTGGTGTGCCTCAGTGATCTGCAACCCAAGTTCGTCAGCATGCAGTCGGACCAGTTCCTGCAAACGCGCCGGCTGGATCAACAGGCTCCAGTCCGCATTCAACAGGTCGATCGTATCTTCCTCCAACTGGATCTGGGCTTCGAGCTGGCGAATTTCCTCAAGCTGTTTGTCGGTCTGGTACTTGATCTGGAAGGTCATGACGGCCGCCGCCGCCATCAGTCCAATGATCACGAAGTCAACCGTCTTCAGCATCGCTCAGCCTCCCAGCGCAGTCAGATCAGGCAGTTTCGGGAGCCCCGAGATCGATGTCTCCAAAGGCATTGGCGGTGCGACGGTCCGTCGTCCCGCCCGCAACTTGGCGGATCGGGCGCGTGGATTGTCAGCCGCCTCTGCGTCGCTTGCGGCGATCATGATCTTGCCGACCGGTTTGAAGCTGGCCGCAATCGCTGTCGTTTCGGGGAGATGGCGCGATCCCGACCCCGACCGACCGAAACGCGACTGGAAGAACCGCTTCACGATGCGATCCTCCAGAGAATGAAAACTGACGACAACGAGGCGACCGCCTGGCCGCAGCACTTTTTCGGCGGCAAACAGGGCATCGGCCAACTCGGACAGCTCTTCGTTGACGAAGATGCGCAATGCCTGAAACACACGTGTTGCCGGATGGATCTTGTCGCGCATGCGGCGCGGATTGACCGTTTCGACCAGCTGCGCCAGTTGAAGCGTCGTCTCGAACGGCTCCGAACGCCGCTGTTTTTCGATGGCACGGGCGATGCGCCCCGCCTGCCGCTCCTCGCCCAGGATGCCGAAAATCCGTGCGAGTTCGCCCGGCTTCAGCCGGTTGACCACATCCGCCGCCGTTGGTCCCTGCGCCGACATCCGCATGTCGAGCGGCCCGTCTTTTTGAAACGAGAAGCCACGGTCAGCCTCGTCTATCTGCATGGACGACACGCCCACATCGAGCATGATGCCGTCAAGACCATCGTCTGGCACATGCTGCGCCAACTCGCTGAAACGCGCCTCGACAAGCCTCAAACGGCCATCGAAAGTCTCTACCAGGCCCTGTCCGCCGACGATCGCCGACGGATCGCGGTCAAGTCCGATGACATCGGCCCCGGCCTCCAGCACCGCACGGCTGTAGCCGCCGGCACCAAAGGTGCCGTCGAGAATGATCTCGCCTCGTTTCGGCTGCAATGCGTCCAGAACTTCCGCCAGGAGAACCGGGATGTGACGAACTGGTCCGCCACCGGCACCATTTGAGATGGCGCCAGAGTCCGCCGTCATCCCGTTCCTCCTTGGCCAGCGCTGGCCTGTCCACCCGCCAAGCGCCTGCTGAGAGCATCCCGCCGCCGTTCCTCGTACCGGGCGGGATCCCAGAGCTGAAAATGGTCGGCACGACCGACAAACGTCACCTGATCGGTAATACCGGTATAGTCTCGGATGAAGTCGGTCACCGACAGGCGACCTTCGCCATCCAGCTTCATGAACACGCCGCCGCCATGGATCAGCAGCGACATTTCGTTGGCCTCGACCGAAAACGGGTCCGCATCGATAATCGGTCGTTCGTAGCGGTCGAGCAGATCCGGCCCGCCCACTGTGATAGCCGGATAGACGAAATCCTGAATGGCGTAGAGGTCCTGAATTCCAAGGCGCGTCAGAACGGTGCGAAATTGCGCCGGAACCGACACCCTTCCCTTCGCATCGATCTTTTTTGTCGCATTCGACAGGAACCGGTTCATTACGCAAAACCGCCGCTTCCGCGCCTGAGGACCATAACATACCGCCTCCGGAGATCACCGACCGCACGCACGCAGGATCCGGCCTCCAATCACTCGGTCCGAAATGCACCTGCAACGGGGCTACAGCTAACCACCCCCAACGATCTTTTTGGGATAACATGGGACAATTTGGGCGTCAATGGGAATAAGGCTTCATCGCCTTGTGTTCACGCCTGCCATTGAGCCCCAATTATGGTTAACAACCGATTAAGAATCGGAACATGCGACACCAGATTGGTTGCCGCACCGCAACCGGTACCGCTCCCTCGCATGCCTGAACATGTGTTTGAATTGCCAGCCGGCCTGTAAGCCGGGTTCTGTATGGCCCCTTCGCCGAGGCGTCGGGACGTGGCAGCCATTCCTCTGGGACCGCCCTTGCGTGCGGCCTCGAGCAACCAACCCGGATGACCAGCCCGGAAACAGGCCGGGGCTCGCGCCCCGCGTCATCCCTATTCGGTCTTGCTCCCGGTGGGGTTTACCGTGCCGCCGCTGTTGCCAGAGGCGCGGTGGGCTCTTACCCCACCCTTTCACCCTTACCCCGCCGGCATTCCCGTCGACCGGCGACGGGAATGCAGGCGGGGCGGTTTGCTTTCTGTGGCACTGTCCCTGGGGTTGCCCCCGCCGGACGTTATCCGGCACCGTGTTTCCGTGGAGCCCGGACTTTCCTCACCTCGCCACCTTTCGGCATTGCGAAGCGCGGCTGCCCGGCCGGCTGGCAACGGTCTGATAGACGAAACGATCTGAAATTGCGAGCATTTTCCCTGAGGTTCAGGGTAAGGATTGGCCGCAAAGACCTCCCGGGTCAACATCGCCAAATCGGCGGCAGTCGCCCGGGAGGCTTCCCCCGGCAACCCGCTTACCCGATGATCTTGCGCACCTTTTTGCAATAGCGCGAAGACACCCGGTTCATGCGTTTGGCACCGTGGCCGGCATTGTAGCGCAGCACCGTGCCGCAGGTATCACCGCCGCTCAGCTTGTGAGCGCCGCCAAGATATTTCATGCCGTACTTGATGTTGGTCTCCGGGTCGTAGAGCCCTTTTCGGGAGCCCCGGTACCCCATCAGCCGCGCGGTCGCCAGCTTGATCTGCATCAGCCCGACTTCGCCTGCCCGGCCGCGGGCCTTGGGATTGAAATTGCTTTCCACCCGAACGATGGCATGCGCCAGGTTGGACGGAACACCGTGTTTGCGGGCATAGCGGTTGATCAGGTTCGAATATTTCGAATCCGCAACCTCCGCCTTGCTGCCCTTTCCGTTGAAAATCGAAGCTGTGATCGCTTTGAGATCGATCCCTTTGTTCTCGCCCTCGGCGCTTTCATCCGCCAGGGCACCTCCAAACGAAACCATCACGGCGCAGGTCGCCGCAAAGACAATGGTTCCAAGTCCTTTCATTCCATTACTCCGCACAAAAGCGCCGCCTACGCGTGACCAAAGGCGGCTGGTTCAGCGGCTTGATTGCCGCTTGTCGTTGAATGCGGGGCAATTCCTAATGCGGAAAAATCTCGAATTGTGGCGGCGCCGTAACGTTGCGTTACAGGCTGTAAAGTTGCCGATACTGCAGCGCACAAATCAGGTCGAGGACGGTTCTTTCGGCAGCGTGGAAATCAATCGGTGCAACGTTTCTATGGTCGAAACATCAGCAATTCCGTCAACGCGCGACGGGCGGAAATGACGCTGAAACGCGATCACGACTGAATGTGTGTTTTCTTCAAAATTGCCATTTATTTCAATATCATAACCATATATTGAAAGCATCGCCTGCAGCGCTTCGATCGGTTGCCCTTCATCGCCTCTCTGGAAGAACCGGCCTCCGCTCTGGCGAGACGGTTCGACCCAGTGACCAATGCCGGCGGCGTGTAGCTGCCCCCATGGAAACTTCTCGCCGGGATCTTCCTTTCGCTGCGGCGCAATGTCGCTGTGAGCCAGCACACGCTCGGGTGCGATTGACCATCTGTCGACGCAGTTCCGACACAATTCGACCACGGCCGCGATCTGCGCTTCCGGAAAATCCGGGTAGTCGCCCTCATGACCGGTGTTGACGATCTCGATTCCGATGGAGGCGGAGTTGAGGTCCGTTTCGCCCTTCCAACGGCTCTTGCCGGCATGCCAGGCCCGGTTTGCTTCCGCAACGAGCTGGATGACGCGACCGTCCTCATGCACCAGATAATGACTGGAAACCTCGGCCTCCGGCGTGCAAAGCCATTTCAACGCCGCCTCGCCGCTCTGCATCCCCGTGTAGTGAAGCACCATCATGTCGACCGATCGACCAGCCGCGCGTTCACCGAAATTGGGTGACGGACAAAGCGTGGCGCCGGGAAAGTCCGCGAGCAGGTCGCTCATGCTGCTTTGAAGTCTTTTTCGATTGCCGCGAAAGCTTCGTTCAGCGCCGCCATGCGATCATTTGCAATGGCCAGGAATTCTTCCGGGACGCCACGGGCGATCAACCGGTCGGGGTGACTTTCCCTGACCAGATGCCGGTATCGGCTTTTGATTTCATCCAGCGACGTGCCCCTGCTCAGCCCAAGAACGGCATAGGGGTCGCGATGGGTGCGATATACGTGGCGTGCCAGAATCTGCTCGAAATTGGTTTCGTCCACCATGAAGATTTCCGCCACGTGGGCGAGGAAGGCCTGCTCCTTCTCGTGCAGGACACCATCCGCCTTTGCGATATGGAAAAGGCCGTCGAGAATGTCCTCCAGCACCAGGCAATTGGGTTCTCCGGAACCGCACAGCTCGGCCATATTGCTGGCGTAGGATTCGTAGCCGGCCACGTCCTGCTTGGCGAGATTGTAGAGCCGGGCGACGTTCCGGCCCTCCTTGTCCGGGATCTCGAAAATCTCCTGAAAAGCCTCCACCTCATCCGGTGTCACCACGCCATCAGCCTTGGCCATCTTGGCCGAGAGCGCAATCATCGCTACCGAAAACGCAACACGTCGCCGGGTTTCCGGGTCACCGGCAAACACCGTGCGCACGGCCTCGATTACCCCCGAGATCGCTCCCGTGGTGGCTCCGCCGATGAAGTCTCCGAGTTTTGCAAAGATGGACATCGTGCGTCTTTACGCGATTTGGGCCGGCAAGGCGAGTGGACAAAAAGGCACGTGGGCGAACGACAAATCGACCAGCCGAAGCCGGCACAGATCAGGCCCGGCTTCGATCTAACACCGCTTCCAAGGTGCTTTTGTGGCGTTCAAACGCTTCGTACTCTCGTCGCCAATGATCGAAATGGCCGTCGCGCTCCAGCGCCGCGGCAACGCGCTCACCTAGGATGGACCCGGCCGCTTGCGCATCCCCCATATGGGTGAGGACTGCGGAGACGGTTTCAAGCAGATCGGTTTCGGCAGAAATACCGTAAGCGCTGCAGAACAGTCGCAGTCGGTGGCATCCGTCCCTGACATCGGCATCAGATCGGGATTTGAGATCAGCTGCATGGAACGCCAACGGGGTCATCCAATAGGCCGCATAAGCAACATCCCACAAGCGTGGGCCCGGACCGGCGAGATCAAAGTCGATAACCGCCACGGGAACAGCACCGTCGAAAACGAAATTGTAAGGCGCAAAATCGTTGTGACAGATCACTTCGTGACGCTTCGTGTCCGGATGACGGAACGCCCAACGTTCGCCGCCGTCAGCTACGAAACCAACCGTCGCATCGTGCAACCTCCGCAGCAAATGCGCTGTCTGCATCAATGGTACGTCGCTGTCCCACAGCGCATCGGGAATTGTGGAAGCTCCTTCCACATAGCTCAGGATTTCGCGGTTTTTGTCATCGATACCCAGAAACCTGGGACAGGCAGAAAATCCCGCCGCTTCCAGATGCCGCAACAATCTGTGGATCGTTTCGCTGGCATCGGTCATCGTTCGGCGAACCGTATCGCCGGAACGAACGACGCTGGAATTGGTATTGCCACCGGATAGCGGGATCTCGATCAACTGGACTTTGCCCCCTCGGGCCTTTAGATCAAAGGACGATGAGTTTGCACCATTTGACCGTGGCGATTTTGGTTTCTGGCTAGGCGGATTGCAGGCCGTGGTGCCACCCCACCACAAGTGCAAGCCAACGACGCCAGGGGCCAAAAGCGCCCGGCCCGAAGGGTGGCTGCATATCGGCCCATCGGCTGCGTTGCGACGCTTGCCCGATGCACCACATCGCGCTGCGCGACGCGCCTGGCCGAGTGGAGCCGATCTGCAGCCATCAAATGATCCAAACTTATCGCCCTTTGATCTAATCACCTATCGGCTGTCGCTCAACGACGCCGTGCAGCTTGCCCATCCGCCGGTGAATGTTGTGCAGATTCTCGGCGCTCTGATTGGCGCGCAGCACCGCGATCTGGCTGGCCAGGCAATCGAGCACCAGCAGTTGCGCATATCGGGTGCAGTTCGGCTGGTTGAAGTAAAGTTCGTCGTCAGTGATGTCGATGTTGAGGGTGATGGTGGAGCAGTCGGCAAGCGGACTGCCCTTGCGGGTCAGCGCGATTGCTTTGACGCCGCGTTCGACGGCCGTTTCGACGCAGCTGATCAGAGTCTGCGGGCGGCCGGTTACGGAAAAAATCAGCAGGGCATCTCCGGGACCGCTAATGGCCGCCGTCATCTGTTGGCGATAGGCATCGGACGTCGCTTGTGCCGGTACGCTGAGCCGGAACAGCCGGTTTTCGGCCTCTTTCGCCAGCACCGCCGAACTGCCACCGGTACCGAAGCAGAAAACCTGCCTGCTCTCATCAATGATCTGCGCTGCCGCCTCCAGCGCCTCCAGGTCCAGGTCCTCAACCGCCTGCATGATCGCCCGGCTCGACGCCTGCGCAAGACGTTCGGCCATGTCGCCGGTCGTCGATTGCTTCACCTTGGCCGGCGCATCGACATACATGCGTTCGATCGCCGTTTCCTGGGCCAGGCGGAGCTTGAAGTCGGTATAGCCCGAGCACCCCATTTTGCGCACGAAGCGGACCACCGATGGTTCGCTGACACCGGCCAGGTCGGCCATCGATTTCAAGCTGAGCCGCACCACCTGTTCAGGCCGCGATACGACCACCTCGGCAATCTGCTTTTCCGCCCGCCGCAAGTCGCCCGACATGGCTTCGATTGACGAAACCAGACGTTGCGAACCATTTGTGTCTTCTTCGAAATCCATCCTGGCCCCATGGGTCCCGGCGTTCTTACAATGCCGGATTCACCGGCACAACCTTGCCTCCACAATAATAGCTTTACTAACAAAAATAAACATAACATTTGCAAAACTACATTTTGCGTGATAGGACGCTGAAAACCGGGAGGGCGCGCATTGGCCGACGACACGATTGTTTCGATCCGATTTGACGAGGTCATCGTTCCGACCCATCCCGGCGTGATCAATTCATCCGGCCTCGACAAGCCGCTGCATATGCTGCCCGTCAAAGGCAAACCGGACTGGTCGACTCAGTTCGATGCGCTGTCGAAGGTGGTGATGCGCATGGAGTTGTCCAATGGCGTCACCGGACTTGGCGAGTTCTATCGCGGCCATTCCTGGGACCTCCTGGAAGATGTCGCGGAGAAGCTGATCGGACAGAACATCGGAGATCTGCCGCGACAGGACCTGCCGATAGCCCTGTGCCGTGAATATGACGGCTTCGAATGCGCGATCTGGGATGCTTCTGCCAAGCTGCTGGGTGTCCCACTCCACCAATTGCTGGGTGGCGCGGTCCGCAAGACCGTCAAGGTCGGCGCCTGGTCGAGCCATCGCACTGTGGACGAGATCGGCCCATGGGCGCGGCAATACGCCGACCAGGGCTTCGACTGCATCAAGATGAAGACCGATCTCGAGGACGACTGCGTCGGCTGGGCCAGACAGATCGACGAGCACGCCCCCGGCATGAAAATCATCCTCGACCCGAACCAACGCTGGCAGAACCTCGGCGAAGCACGCCGCATCACCGCCAGTCTGGAAAAAGTCGGCAATGTGCTCCTGCTCGAAGACCCGATCCCGCGCTGGATGCTGCTCGACTATGAGAGGCTGCGCACGATCACCTCGATCCCGGTCTACCTGCACGTATCCCTGCCCTACGTCTACCAGGGTCAGCGGGTCTACGAGGCAATAAACGCCTTGATGCATGGCGCCGTCGACGGTTTCAACTTCAATGCCGGATTGGCCAAATTCCAACAGCTGGCTCACATCGCCGACGCTGCCAATTTGTCCTGCTGGCACGGATCCGAGATCGATCTCGGAATTCTCGAGGCGATGTATGTGCACCAGGCAGCGGCGGCGAAGGCCTGCACCCTGCCCAGCGACATTTTCGGCCGCCTCATCAGGCAGCACGATCTGCTCAAGGAGCCGCTTCGCTTCACCCCGCCCGTCGTCGAGGTCCCAACTGGACCGGGCCTTGGCGTGGAACTGGACGAAGCCGCCGTCGAACAACACGCGATCGACAGCCGCACCATCGCCGGCTGACCTAAAGCGCCACGAATACGGGACGGGAGGCCCGCATGACTGATCTTGGCAAGCTATCGAAGCTTTCGGGGCAAGCCAGCTTCTGGTTGAACCGCATCGTAGAAACTGTCATCGCAATCCTGCTGGCGCTGCTCGTGCTCGATGTATGGCTGGCGGTTCTGGACCGCTATCTCTTCCGTTGGCAGTTGCCATGGCCGGAAGTGCTGGCACGCTATCTGATGATCTGGGCAGCACTTCTGGCCGCGTCATCTGGCATAGCCCGGCGCGAGCATATCGGTCTGTCGCTGCTGATCCGTCATTTTTCACCGGGCGTCCGACGCGCGCTTCTCGTCGCCGTCGACGTGATCACACTCACGCTCTTTGTCTATCTCGCGATCTACGGCATCGGCTTCGCTGAAAAGGGCGGATCACGCCAGGCCATGATCCTGGGCCTCACCCTCCTCCTGCCGTTCGCCGCCGTCCCCGTTTCGGCAGGCCTGTGCGCCATCCAGACGCTGCTCGTCGGCTTGCGCGATCTAGGTCATTACGCGGTCGGCGGTCAAAGCGAGGAGGTCTGATCATGGCCGTACTGTTGATATTCGTCGTCCTCACCCTGATCGGAACACCGATCGGCTTCGCCATCGGCGTAGCGGGCGTGGCCGGCCTCTACATGACCGGCGGTGGCGCCTTTCTTGCCCAGGCGCCCGGCAAGATCTTCAACGGGCTCAACATCTTCCCGTTCCTGGCGATGCCCTTCTTCATTCTCGCCGGCGAGATCATGAACCATATCGGTATCACCTCACGGCTGGTGAAGCTGGCGCAAGCCATCGTCGGCCATTTCCGCGGCGGACTAGCCCACACCAACATGCTGGCCTCTGTCTTCTTCGCTGGACTGAGTGGAGCGGCAACTGCCGACGCGGCAGCATTCGGGCGCACCCTCGTGCCGGAAATGGTCCGCGAAGGCTATCGTCGCGACTATGCCTGTGCGGTCACTGCAGCCGGCTCGATTATCGGGCCGACCATCCCGCCCTCCGGCCTGATGGTCGTCTATGGCTCGCTCATGGGCGTGTCTATCGGCGGACTGTTCGCAGCCGGCATTATTCCCGGCCTGCTGATCTGCATCGTCTGCATGGCGGTCATCGCGCTGGGGGCCGCGCACAACGAATTGCCGGTCAACCAACGCCGCGCCAGCCTGCTCGAAATCGTCAAGGCGGCCCGCCGGGCGCTGACCGCGCTGCTGATGCCGTTCATTATTCTTGGCGGCATCCTGGGCGGCGTCTTCACGCCGACCGAAGCCGCCGCGGTGGCCGTCGCCTACGCGCTGTTCCTCGGCTTCTTCATCTATCGCAACCTGACCGTGAGCGATCTTGCGGCCATGCTGGTGCGCACCGGACGCATTACCGGTGTGATCTTCGTCATCGTCGCCTTTGCTGCCGTTCTGGGCTGGTGGATCAGCTTCAACCGTATTCCGCAGGAAATCGCTGCCTGGGTCATCGCGACGGCGGGTGAGCCGTGGATGATCCTGACATTGATCATCATCGTGCTGCTCGCCATCGGCATGATCATGGACATCACGGCGATCCTGATCATCCTGGCGCCGATCCTGGTTCCGCTGACCCTGGAAATCGGCATGGAGCCGATCCATGCCGGCATCGTCTTCGTGCTGGCACTCAACATTTCCCTGATGACCCCGCCGGTCGGTGCCTGCCTGTTCGTGCTCGCATCGGTTACCGGCGAGCGCATCGAAAACATCGCGCTGAAGCTGTGGCCCTTCCTGATCGCCGAGGTGGCAATCCTGCTGCTGATCGCCTTCTGGGAATGGCCGGTTCTGTTCCTGCCGCGCCTGCTCGGCTTCGGATAAACGAAAGGGTTTCAAGACGTTGCGTGCATCGAGTGCTCGATGGGATTTGGTTCACGCAAACACCCGGTCAGCGACGCTGACCCCCACCCCGCCGGATCCATCCGGCACCAACCCAACGATCATGAGCCTGGGAGGTATTCAGCCATGAGATCGAAAGTTCTGTCCCTGATGATGAGCGGCGCCGTCGCCGCGGGCCTGTCTTTGACCGCGGTTGCGGCATCGGCGGACACCAAACTCTTGAAATTCGCCCACGACAACAAGACCGATCCGTTCGAAAACCCGGCGCATGCGTGCACCGCAGTCTTCAACAACATCGTCGAGAGCGAAACCAATGGCGGGATCAAGACGGAGGTCTTCCCGTCCAACCAGTTGGGCAACGCCCGCGAACACGTGCAGATGGTGCGTGACAACGTCATCCAGGCGACACTCGCCTCGACCGGCGCGCTGGCCTCTTACTATCCACGCATCGACGTGCTCAACCTGCCCTTCGCCTTCGACAGCAACGCCTCGACCTACCGGGTGTTCGACGGTCCCTTCGGCGAGGCCTTCGCCGCTGATATCGAGGATGTGCTGGGAGATGTGAAGGTGCTCGGCTTCCCGGACACCGGCGGCTTTTTCGCCGTTACCAACTCAAAGCGTCCGATCAACACGCTTGAAGACTTCGAAGGCGTGCGCATCCGCACCATGACCGTTCCGGCCCACCAGGCCGTGATCCAGTCGCTCGGCGGCGAGGCCTATCCGCTCGCCTGGGGCGAGGTCTACACCGGCCTGCAGACCGGTGTCATCGACGGCCAGATGAACCCCATTCCGATCATCTCGTTTTGGAAGATGTTCGAGGTTCAGAAATACATGACTCTGACCAACCACCTGTTCTCGCCCTACACGTTCGTCATCTCCAAGACGTTCTGGGACGGGTTGAGCCCGGAAGAACAGACGATCGTGCGCAAAGCGGCCGAGTCCTGTGTCGCAGCCAGCCGCGGCCTGAGCCGCATCATCGAAGCGTCCGACCGCGGCATCAAGGGGCTGGCTGACAAGATCGAGATCACGGCGCTGTCCGCCGAAGACCGCGAACGCTTCAAGGCCGCTTCGCAGCCTGCCGTCATCGAGCTGATTGGTCAGAGCGGCGACGCGAAGGCAGTGAAACTGCTTGAACTGTTCCAGGCCGAAGTCGGCAAGGCCAACAGTGAGCCGTATCTGCAATAGGAGCTCGCGGCGCGGTCCAATCGGGCCGCGCCGTGCATCGTAACCAGTACCGACGGGACCGACCTTGTCTGCAAACAACACAAACACGGCGAAGATCGTACCGCCATCACGGCAGCATTCCACCGCCGGACCCTATTCCCCCGTTCTCGAGATCAAGGCCAGTTCGCTGGTGGTGATATCGGGCCAGTGTGCCATTCGCGACGACGGCACACTATTTCCCGATGATATCGTGGTGCAGTCCCGCGAAACTCTGAGGAATTGCGAGCGACAGCTTGCGGCAGCGCAATGCAGTCTGGCCGATGTGTTCAAGGTGAATGTCTATCTGACCGACCTCGCCGACTGGCCTGCGTTCAACGAGATTTACAAGGAGATCATGCCTGATCCCTTGCCCGTTCGCACCGCCATCCAGGCAGCGTTGCTGGAGAATTTTCTGGTCGAGATCGAAATGTGGGCGGCCAAGCCATGAGATGGGACAAACTGACCTTTCGCGATTTCGACCGCATCGACCGGAGCACTCCGGTTCTGCTCAACATCGCCGCGGTCGAACAGCACGGGCCGCACTTGCCGCTCGATGTTGACTGCCGCATTGGCCGGCACTTCTGCGACTGCGTTGACGAGGCCATGGGCGACGGTGTGCTCGTGCTGCCGCAGATCAAGGTCTGCTGCTCGCGCCACCACATGGAATTCGCCGGCACCTTGACGGTGAGCCACGAAACCATGCTCGCCTATCTCAAGGACCTCATCGGTTGCGTGCGGGCACATGGTTTCCGCAACGTGCTTGTCCTCAACAGCCACGGTGGCAACCAGGCTATTGGCCGGGTAGCGGTCGAGGCCATTGGACCGGATTTCGCCACGGATGGGGGTCGTATCGCTTTCACCAGTTGGTGGGACGTGGCGCTTTCAGCTCTGACGGAACTCAATGAGAGCGGCCGTTTCGGTGTCGGCCATGCCTGCGAATTCGAAACGTCGCTGATGCAACTCATCGCACCGGAAGAGGTCCGCGTCGAGGCGCTTGCCGGCCAATCTTTCGAACCGTTGGCCGAATGGGCCGACAGCGACCTGCTGCGATCCGCGCCAGTAGCGCTTTACCGCTCCATGCACGAACTGTCGGGTGGCACCGGCGTTCTCGGCGACCCATCGGCTGCGTCAGCGCAAAAAGGCAGGGCTATCGTCGACCTGGTCGTTCCGGCCCTGCTCAGAATACTGCGGGAATTGCCGACCACCCGCTGACAAGTATGGACACGGGATCGTCCGCAGTGCATCTGTGTGCCGCGACAACGGCAACAACACACGGATCAGACGCATGACGGACAAATGGGATTTCTGGATCGATCGCGGCGGCACATTCACGGACGTGATTGGCCATGCTCCGGACGGTCGTATCATCCAGAAAAAGCTGTTGTCCGAAAACCCGGAAGCCTATCGCGACGCAGCGGTCCAGGGAATTCGCGAACTGCTTGGGGTCGCCTCCGGCGCGGCGGTTCCAAGTCACCAAATCGGCGAAGTGAAGATGGGCACGACCGTAGCAACCAACGCGTTGCTGGAACGCAAGGGCGACCGCACCCTGCTCGTCATAACCAAGGGCTTTCGCGATGCCCTGCGCATCGCCTATCAGGCACGCCCGGAAATCTTTGCCAAAGAGATCATCCTGCCGGAACAGCTATACGAACGAGTTATTGAGGTCGATGAGCGGGTGCGCGCCGATGGCACCGTCGAGGCCGTTCCTGATCCTCAGGCCGTTCGTGCTGAGCTTGCCGAGGCAAAAGCGGCCGGCATCGACGCCGTCTCCATCGTGTTCATGCATTCCTGGAATTTCCCGGATCACGAGGCGGCCGTCGCGGATATCGCCTCTGCAGTCGGCTTCAGCCAGATTTCCGTCAGCCACCGAGTCTCACCGCTGGCCAAGCTTGTCGGTCGCGGCGACACGACTGTGGTCGATGCTTACCTGTCTCCGATCCTGCGTAGGTATGTCGACGAGGTCGGCAATGATCTCGGTGCTTCGGACCACGAAGCCGCCCCCTCACTGAAGTTCATGATGTCGTCGGGCGGTCTCACTGCGGCGCAGTTATTTCAGGGCAAGGACGCGATCCTGTCCGGTCCTGCCGGCGGGGTCGTCGGCATGGCTGAAACGGCGGAGCTTGCCGGCTTCGACAAGGTGATCGGTTTCGACATGGGCGGCACGTCGACGGACGTCGCCCGCTACGACGGCGACTATGAACGCGCCTTCGACACCGAGGTTGCCGGCGTGCGCATTCGCGCGCCGATGATGCGCATCCACACGGTTGCCGCCGGCGGCGGCTCAATCCTCACCTACCGCGCAGGCCGATTCCAGGCCGGACCGGAATCAGCCGGCGCCGATCCGGGACCTGCGTGTTACCGCCGCGGTGGACCGCTGGCCGTTACCGACGCCAATGTGATGCTGGGAAAGCTACAGGCGGATTATTTTCCGCCCATTTTCGGCCCCGGCCAGGACCAGCCTCTGGACACCGAGGTGGTCCGACACAAATTCACCGACCTCGCCGCCGACATCGATGGCGACAAGTCGCCCGAGGAGATCGCCGAGGGTTTCATTGCCGTCGCCGTCGAGAACATGGCAAACGCCATCAAGAAAATCTCGGTGCAGCGCGGCTACGATGTCACCCGCTATCTGCTCAACTGTTTCGGCGGCGCCGGTGGCCAGCACGCCTGCCTGGTAGCAGATGCATTGGGGATCGAGTCGATCCTCATCCATCCGTTTTCAGGCTTGTTGTCGGCCTATGGCATTGGCCTTGCCGGTCTGTTCGCAACGCGACAGCAGGCGCTGGTGCGAGAATTGGCGACCGAGCAGGGAGAGGCCATTGGCGAGCTGATCGGCCGACTGGCAGACGATGCTGAATCAGAGCTCCTGCGTCAGGATGTTCCAAAGGAGTCCATTTCCTGGCGACCGCTCTTGCACCTGCGCTACGACGGCACCGACACCACGATCCCCGTCGACTTCTCCGACCGTTCGATCGACGGTGCCCGAAGCGCCTTCGAGGCCGCCCACAAGGCGCAATTCGGGTTCATCTATGACAGCGACAAGCGAGTGATCGTCGAGGCTGTCGGGGTCGAAGCCGGAGACACGCGCGACCGAGGCGCCGTGGAACCGGAACTGCCGGTGACCGGCGATCTTGCCAGAGCCGATGGAACCCGTCCGATGTTCTGTGGCGGCCAATGGCACGATGCCGGCGTCTATCTGCGTGAAAATCTGGCGCCCGGCCAGCGGGTCGACGGACCGGCACTGATCATCGAAGCCAATCAGACCATCGTTGTGGAACCCGGCTGGCGTGCCGAAATCACCCCACGAGACCATGTCGTCATGCGGCGCTTCGAGGCGAAGGCGCGGCAGGAAGCGATCGGCACCCGCGACGCCGACCCGATCATGCTGGAGATCTTCAACAACCTTTTCATGGCGATCGCCGAGGAGATGGGGATCACGCTGCAGAACACCGCCTATTCGGTCAACATCAAGGAACGGCTGGATTTCTCCTGCGCCGTCTTCGACCGCAACGGCGCGCTGGTGGCCAATGCTCCACACATGCCGGTGCATCTCGGTTCGATGGACCGGTCGGTCGAAACGGTTATTGCCCTCAACGAAGGCAACATTCGCCCCGGCGACGTCTTCGCTCTCAATGCGCCCTATAATGGCGGCACCCACCTGCCCGACATCACCGTCGTCACGCCGGTGTTCGACGATGATGGACGCGAGATCCTTTTCTACGTCGCCTCGCGCGGTCACCACGCCGATGTCGGCGGCACGGCACCCGGTTCAATGACGCCGCTTGCCACGACGGTTGATGAGGAAGGCGTGCTGATCGACAATTTCCTGATCGTCGACAAGGGACGCTTCCGCGAAACCGAACTGATCGAACTGCTCACCGACCACCCCTACCCGGTCCGCAACGTCCACCAGAACGTTGCCGACCTGAAGGCCCAGATTGCCGCCAACGAAAAGGGTGTTGCGGACCTGCGCAAGATGGTCGGCGATTTCGGCCTCGATGTCGTGGAAGCCTATATGGGCCATGTGCAGGACAATGCCGCGGAAAGCGTGCGCCAGGTCATCGACGCACTCTCCGACAGTTCCTACGAATACCAGACAGACAGCGGCCAGATGATCCGCGTCAAGATCAGCGTCGACAGGGAGAACCGCACCGCGACCGTTGATTTTACCGGAACGTCGGAAGTGATGGCCAACAACTTCAACGCACCGGAACCGGTGACCCGGGCCGCCGTTCTCTACTGTTTCCGAGTCATGGTCGAAGGCGACATTCCGATGAATGCGGGCTGCCTTCGCCCCATCCGCATCGTCCTGCCGGACAATTGCATGCTGAGGCCCAGTTATCCGGCCGCCGTAGTCGCCGGCAATGTCGAGACATCGCAGCATGTCACAAACACCATCTTCGGGGCACTCGGCGCCATTGCCAACAGCCAGGGCACGATGAACAACCTGACGTTCGGCGACGACGAGTACCAGTATTACGAAACCATCTGCTCGGGTTCACCGGCCGGCCGCATGAACGACGGCCGGGGCTTTCATGGCACCAGCGGCGTTCATGTTCACATGACCAATTCGCGTCTGACCGACCCCGAAATTCTCGAGATGCGCTTTCCGGTTCTGCTCGAGGACTTTCATATTCGCCACGGGTCCGGCGGCACAGGCGCCTTCAACGCCGGCGACGGTACGGAACGCACGATCCGCTTTTTGAAGAAGATGGAGTGCGCCATCCTGTCCTCACACCGCGCCCGAGCACCCGAAGGCATTGACGGCGGAAACCCGGGCCAGCCCGGCAAGACCGAAGTCCGCCGGCTGGACGGTCGCATAGACCTGCTCAGGGGCAGCGATCAGACCGTGCTCGAAGCCGGCGAAGCCGTGCGGGTGACGACTCCAACTGCCGGGGGCTTTGGCTCAAAAGCCTGAAGCGTTGATTTGGAGTTCAGATGCCTTTGGCAAATTGAGATCTGCATCGCGTCTGCGGTTGCTGGATCGGCGTAGTATTTGCCAGTATGAAGAATCCGCTGGTTGTGCAGCCGCAAACGCGGCGTCGGCGGAGAACACATGCAATTTGTAGAGCGCATTTGGGGCTGGATTGATTCATACGCCTCCCAAGGTCTTGAGGACCTGCCAGAGAATGTAGCCTCCCGGCGATACGCTTTCGGCATTGTCTGTTTGATGGGCGGTATGGCGGCGCTCGGATACGCACTCGTCTACGCGTCCTATGATTTCTATGGGCTATGGCCTGCCTGGTCCGCCGCCATCGCTTGCATGCCTGTCTTGTTGCTCCCGAGGCTCGCCCGCCACAGTGTGTTGCTGTCACTGAGCATTGGCATGCTCGTCGTGATTTTCGTCTTCACTTACCTGACCTATCATTTGGGGACAGACAGCGGACTGCATCTCTTCATTGTGGTTGGCATTCTCGGTCTCGGTGTGGTTCTGGGCACAACCTATCCAGGGTTCGCAGTGGCAATGGTCGTGATTTCCATCCTCGCAATGGTCGCCAGCGTTGTGTTTTTTGAAGAGCCGTCCGGATATGCGCGGGTCGATGCTACCTTACAGAAGGCTATTCTTCTCAGCGTCGTTGTCCTTCTCGCCTTCATGGTGGCATCCGGTGTTTATGTCCTCTCCGTTCGTGTCGCCCGCGCCGAAGAAGCTTTGGCCGTCGAGCACGCACGGTCTGAGGCGTTGCTGCAAAACCTGCTACCCGCCAAAATCGCCGCTCGCCTCAAGGCCAAACCGGGAGAAGTGATTGCCGATGGCTTGCCCGCCGTCACGCTTCTGTTTGCAGACATTGTGGGTTTCACACCGCGTGCAGCCGAACGCTCTCCGGACGAAGTTGTTGATTTCCTCAACCGGATCTTCTCGCGCTTTGACGAACTGTCTTCCGAATTCGGCCTCGAAAAGATCAAGACCATTGGTGATGCGTATATGGTGGCCGCTGGGTTGCCGATCCCTCGCGACGATCACGCCAGCGTCGTCGCGAAAATGGCCGTCGCCATGCAGCAAGCCGTCAAAAACCTGTCAGACGAATTGGGAGAAGACATACTCCTGCGCATTGGCATCCACTCGGGTCCGGCGGTGGCGGGGGTCATAGGTACGTCGAAGGTATTCTATGATGTTTGGGGGGACACTGTGAACACCGCCTCCCGCATGGAAAGCAACGGCGAGGCAGGAAGGATACAGGTGACCTCGGCAACTCGTGCCTTGTTGGGAGATGAGTTCGAATTCGAGTCCCGCGGATTGGTGCAGATCAAGGGGATCGGCGAAATCGAAACCTACTGGATGTCCCCTAAATAGGTCTCGAAACTCAAACACCCCTGGAACCGTAACCGGACTGTCATTCTTCTGTCACCGCGCTGTCATGGCGCGACGCTATCCGCAGCCAATACCAACTGGCGGAAGAGAGTCGTCATGTCAGATACGGTCACCCAAGCCGCACCATCGGCAACCGGCAGCGAGCAGCTCAAGAAGGCCATCTATCAGAACCGGACGCTGAGCCGCGAGGGTTTGTCGGAGCGCCTGTTCGCACGTTTCTTTTCCGGGCTGGTCTACGCCCAAATCTGGGAAGATCCGGATGTCGATATGGAGGCCATGGAGCTCGGTCCCGACCATCGGATCGTCACTATCGCATCGGGGGGTTGCAATGTTCTGGCCTACCTGACCCGGCAACCGGCCCGGATCGACGCGGTCGATCTGAATCGAACGCATATCGCGCTGAACCGTCTCAAGCTTGCGGCGATCGAGCATTTGCCCTCCCATCAGGACGTCGTACGGTTTTTCGGCAAACCGGGTCAAAAACACAATTCCGACGCCTACGACAGGTTCATCGCCCGGCGCCTCGATACGGCTAGCCGTGCCTATTGGGAGGGACGCAACTGGCGCGGCAAACGCCGCATCGACCTCTTTCAAGGCAATATATATCGCGCCGGACTGCTTGGCTGGTTCATGACCGCTGCTCACCTTGCCGCGCGGGCTCACGGGGTCGATCCGGCCGAGATGATGCAGGCACGGTGCCTGCGAGAACAACGACACTTCTTCGACGAACGTCTGGCGCCACTGTTCGACAAACCGCTCATTCGCTGGGCAACATCGCGCAAGGCCTCGCTCTTCGGGCTCGGAATTCCGCCAGCGCAATATGATGAACTGCTGTCGGCGACCGAAGACAACACGATGGCAACCGTTCTGCGCCGCCGTCTGGAGAAGCTGGCCTGCCATTTTCCGATGGAACAGAATTACTTTGCCCGGCAGGCTTTCGGACGGTCCTATGCCGGGTCGTGCGATGCAGCGGTGCCCGCCTACCTCGATCCGGAGCATCATCCGGTGATCCGTCAGGGGCTTGGCTCGGTGTTCCTTCACAATCGAAACTTCACGGATCTTCTGGCGCGTAAGGCGGAGCGTTCCGTCGACCGCTATGTTTTGCTTGATGCCCAAGACTGGATGAACGACCAGCAGCTCAACGCCCTGTGGTCCGAGATCGACCGGACAGCCGCTCCTGGCGCCCGTGTCATTTTCCGCACGGCAGGCGAGCCAACCCTCCTTCCTGGCCGGGTTTCCAATTCAATTCTGGATCGCTGGCAATATCGCAGTGAACAATCGCGGGCGCTGTGCCGCCACGATCGGTCGGCTATCTATGGCGGCTTCCACCTTTACGTTAACATCGCTGCATGACCGCACAGTTTGACACCACCCATGCTGCGCGCATGGACGCCGTCTACCGCCACCAGAAGCACATCTATGATCTCAGCCGGAAATTCTTCCTTCTGGGCCGCGACGGACTGATCGATGGTCTTGCTGTCCCCGATGGTGGCAGAGTTCTCGAAATCGGCTGCGGCACCGGTCGCAATTTGCTGCTGACCGCGCGACGCTATCCGAATGCCGACCTTTTTGGCCTCGACATATCAACCGAAATGCTGGTGACCGCCAAACGCGCACTGACCGGGTCCGGCGCAAGCGCTGATCTGCGCCAAGGTGACGCTTGCAGTTTCGCCTCTACCGATTTGTTTTCAGGCAAAAAATTCGATCGTGTCTTTTTCTCCTACGCCCTGTCGATGATCCCGGACTGGCGCAGGGCGTTGGCGGAAGCGCATACGGCACTTGCACCTCGTGGTTCAATCCACGTTGTCGACTTCGGTCAGCAGGAACGCCTGCCGAACTGGTTCAGGTCAGCCCTCTATTCCTGGCTCGACCGTTTTCACGTTGAGCCCAGGGCGGACCTTTTCGACGCCATGAGAGGCCTTTCCGATAGCGTTGCCGCTCCACCATTGTGTGAGGCTCTTCTGCGCGGGTACGCTTGGCGCGCTGTCCTGCGAACCACCTGAGTTTCCGCGCAATGGTTCCCTTTGGCGCCGAAAAACACTACAAATGCAGGCGTTAGCGCGTCATCTGATTCGGACCGACCATGCATCGCATCGCTTTGGCCTTCCTTCCCGTGCTTGCTCTCCTGGTTTCCTGCACGACCTACGACTTCGGGCTGGAGTCGAGTGTTTCGCCGTCGCGGTACGGCGACGCCGACCCGCAGGATTTCGGCAAAAACCATCCTGGCAAACACGCCATCCACGGTATCGACGTGTCGAAGTGGCAGGGCAATATCGACTGGCGCAAATTGCGCGAAGCCGATATCGCATTCGCCTTCATCAAATCGACGGAGGGCGGTGACCTCCACGACCCGAAATTCGACGAATACTGGCGGGGTGCAAAGCGCGCGGGCATACCACGCGGCGCCTATCATTTTTATTATTTCTGCCGGACCGCTCGGGAACAGGCGAGGTGGTTCATCGCCAACACGCCAAAGGACCGGTCTGCGCTTCCACCCGTCCTCGACATCGAATGGAACCACCAGTCGCCGAGCTGCAAAAAGAAACCATCGCCTTCAACCATTCGACGGGAAATGGCCATCTTCCTGAAGATCGTCCAGGCTCATTACGGAAAGAGGCCAATCATCTACACCACGGTGGATTTCCACAAACAGAACCTCGTCGGTCATTTCTCAAATTACCCGTTCTGGCTGCGCTCCGTTGCCGCCCACCCGGACGAGATCTATGACGACCGCGAATGGCATTTCTGGCAGTATACCGGAACCGGCCGCGTTCCCGGCATCACCGGCGATACGGACATCAACGTTTTTGTCGGCAACACCAAACAATGGAACGAGTGGCTGAAGGCCACTACGCGCTGACCGCTTCGAGCTGAAGGAGTTTTCATGAATTCTGTCCGATTGACCGCCGCCATTGCACTCACCGGCGGCATCTTCGCTGCGTCTGCTCTTTCAGCTCATGCTGCGCAGTGTGGCGGCGACTTCCGACAATTCCTCAACGCCATGAAGCAGGAAGCGGTTGCCGAGGGCATACCGAGCTCTGTGGCAGACCGGGCGCTAGCCAACGCCCGTATCGATAAAAAGGTACTGAGCCGCGATCGGGCACAAGGGTTCTTCAAGCAGACCTTCCTGGAGTTCTCCCGCAAGGTCATCAGCGGTCACCGCATGCAGCACGGCAAGAACAAGATGTCGCAATACGGATCGACATTTCAGCGGGCCCAATCCGAATATGGCGTGCCTGGATCCGTGATCACCGCTTTCTGGGGTCTGGAAACCGATTACGGTGCTGTCCAGGGCGACTTCAATACGATCAATGCCCTGGCCACGCTGTCGCATGATTGCCGTCGGCCGGAACTGTTTCAGCCGGAGCTGCTTGCAGCCATCAAGATGGTTGGCACGGGCGACCTCGATCCGGCTCGCACCACCGGTGCCTGGGCCGGTGAGATCGGCCAGGTGCAGATGCTGCCGGTCGACATTATCCGGTTCGGCGTGGACGGGGACGGCGACGGCAATGTGCGACTGAAGAAGAGTGCACCGGATGCCATTCTCACGGCGGCCAATTTCATCCGCCATCTCGGCTGGCAAGCCGGCCAGCCCTGGCTGCAGGAAATTGTTGTTCCGCAAAATCTCGACTGGAACCTGACGGGTCTTGGTAAGGCGCTGCCGGTTCGCCAGTGGCAGGCCATGGGGGTTTCTCCTCGTTCCGGCTCGCTACCCTCCGGCGATCTGTCCGCGGCGCTGCTCCTGCCTCAGGGTCGAAAAGGGCCCGCGTTCCTCGCCTACCCGAACTTCTCGGTTTACCTGGAATGGAACAAGTCGTTCATCTACACGACGACGGCGGCCTATTTCGCAACCCGTCTCGCCGGCGCCAGTCGTTACGATGCGGGAAATCCTGACCTTGGCCTCAACGACGCACAGATGAAGGAACTACAGCGAATCCTCTCCGCAAAGGGCCATGATGTCGGAAAGATCGACGGCATCCTCGGTGCCGGCACGCGTGGCGCTGTGCAAAAGGAACAGCAGCGTCTGGGTCTGCCTGCCGATGCATGGCCAACGCCCAGTCTGTTGTCGAAGCTGCAGTAGTCAGCTGGCTTTTTCGTTGCCGGAAGGCGGCTGCTCGTCTGCATCTGCGGCCGCTTCTTCAGCCTGTTGTTTCTCCTGTTCAAGCTGGGCTGCCTTGACGGCCCGGCGATGATAGATCGCCAGGCGCGCGGCCCTGTAGCGCACACGTCCGTGAAACATCGCCCGATTGACGGCCTGCTGGCCGCGACGAACTTCACCGATTTCGTCGGCATAGGCTTCCAGCAGGGCTTCCCGATAGGTCGTCAGCCCACGGGTCGCCACGCGCTCGACGCGATGCATCAGGTTGGCCCAGACCGGCGATACGAGCAGCGTAATGGCGGTCACCGCGATGGCCAGGCGATAGACATCTCCGCCCAGTGCTCCGGCGCTCAACCCGGCGGCCGCCAGCACAAAGGAGAATTCGCCGATCTGCGCCATTGACAGGCCAGCCACGAGCGCGGTCTGGGCGCTCGATCCGGTAATCCTCAAAAGCACGATGTTGAGCGCGGACTTCGCGGTGATAACGACGACACAACTTGCCACCACAAGCCAGATATTGGTCCAGATGAATTGCAGATCGATCAGCAGCCCGATCGACAGGAAGAACACCACCAGGAGCACGCTCTGGATAGGCTCGATAACCGGGATAACCCGGCTGCGCAGCGTCGAGTTGCCGATGAGAATACCGGCAACAAATGCGCCATATACCGGTGACAACCCAGCGATCCCGGAAACCGCCGCTGCAGAAAAACACAGCGCAAGGGAACCGAGCGCCAGGATTTCAACATTGTTTTCGATCTGCTCGGCAAACGGCACGCGCAGTTTTCCACGTCGTCCGAGCCACCAGAGCAGGCCGGCCAGGATCGCCACCGCCGCCACGACACGCAGGGTCGTTATACCGTAGTCGATGTCCCCGCCGCCGAAGCTGGTAACGAAGATCAACATCGGCACGATCGCCAGGTCCTGGGCAATCAACACCCCGACCGCGACCCGCCCCTCCTCACCACGCAGCACACCCATGTCGTCCAGCATCTTCATGGCAACGACGGTGCTTGAAATGGCGATAATGAAGCCGAGGATGATCGATTCGGCCACGCCGACTCCAAGGCTCTTACCAATCAGGATTGCAACCGCGAGTGCGACGACGATCTGCCCACCAGCCACCAACACTGCTTGTCGGAGGGTCAGGATGAAGGCGCGCAGCGACAACTCCATTCCGATAAAGAACAACAGGATCAGCACACCCATCTCGGCAAGCAGATTGACGTTCTCCGAACTGCCAATGACACCGAATCCGGTGGGGCCGAGCGCAATACCGGCCAGGATAAATCCAACCAGCGGTGGCTGCTTCAGGCGAATAAGCCCCAGCCCCATGAGAACCGCAATCGCTGCGACCAAGGCAATATCGCTCAATTGGGAACCGTGGCTGACGGATTCAGCGGCTGCTTGAATGCTGTTTTCCAGTAGCGGTCTCCAACGCTCCAGGTGGCTGCCTGACAAACTGTGGCACGGTAACCGCGAAGCGACAAGCGAGCGCAACGGGAAGGCGATAGATTGTGCGCAAGAAACGGATGGCCGGTGAAGGATTCCCGCGGTAACAGTTCACCGTAACCCTACGAGGAATCTCCATGTCCGCTCAGCAGAACACCATCACGCCGATGACCTGGCTTTTGCTGATTCTGCTCGGAACCCTATGGGGCGGCTCATTCTTCTTCGCCCGAGTGGCGGTGGAGTATGTACCGCCAATGACGCTTGTTTTGCTGCGCGTATTGCTGGCCGCAGTCACGTTGCACCTTTATCTGCGAGGTCGCGACGGCATATACGGCAAGCTATTTGCGCGTTGGCGTGGCTTTATCGTGCTCGGGATTCTCAACAATGCCATTCCATTTACTCTGATATTCCTGGGACAGACTGAAATCGGCGCTGGACTGGCGGCAATTCTTAACGCGACAACGCCGTTGTGGACGGTGATCATCGCCAACCGGCTGACGTCCGATGAAAAATTGACCGCGCAGAAGCTAACCGGTTGCCTGCTCGGCCTGGTCGGCACGCTGGTGCTCATCGGACCGGCGGCGCTTTCCGGCCTAGGTGCTCCAATCTGGGCCCAACTGGCGATAGTCGGTGCAGCTATTTCCTATGGGTTTGCAGCGATATACGGCAAAAAATTCAATGACATTCCACCTGCGGTGACGGCAACCGGCCAACTGACCGCATCCTCGTTGGTGATGCTGCCATTCGTTTTGCTGGTCGACCAACCCTGGACCCTTTCCTGGCCGCCATTGGATGTCGTCCTGGCGATTCTCCTGTTGGCGGTGGTATCGACCGCACTCGCCTACATTCTCTTCTTCCGCATCATCAGCACGTCTGGCGCTACGAATGTCTCGATTGTGACGCTTCTGGTCCCACCAAGTGCAATTCTCCTGGGTGTCCTTTTCCTGGGAGAGCGAATGAGCCCTGAGGCGACGATAGGCCTGATCCTGATTGCTGCCGGGCTCCTGACAATCGATGGCCGGGCTTTCGCAATGTTTAAAAAAATCAATTAATTTTAATGGCTTACAACAACAGTGAAGGCTGCACTGCGCCTCATCGTTACGCCCAGGATCAGCTAGAATCCGCCACAAATTGGCCATGAATGGAGTTTGCAGCGCAAAATTGGCCCGTCAACTGTCCCATCGCCCACATTTTTTTGGCACCACCGGAAATCGATTGATTTCATGCGTTTACAATGTGGATTTGTACTGAAATTTCCGTTTTCTTTCGCAGCGCAGCATAAATTTTGCTTCCAAGGGCCAAATCTCCGGCATAGCATCTACGTGTTAACCGCAGGGAGGTCAGCTATGGGACTCGTGCGTTCGCTCAATGTCCTGGTGATCGGTGCAGCGTTTCTCTTTGTCGCGCTTATGCTTTTCTTATAACCGCGATCTCCGAGCGGCAGTCGTGACCAGCCGCCAGGGAAATCAAGACAAAGCGGGGATGGTCTTCCATCCCCGCTTTTCTTTTCAACACAGTCCTGAATGCGTCAGGCGGCCGCGATGCTGGTGACCGCTCCATCGCCCCTGGAAACACGCAGTCCGAGCAAGTGGCAGATCGCGTAGACCAACTGCGCGCGGTTCATCGTGTAGAAATGGAAGTCCTGGACACCTCGCTCGACCAGGTCCATGACCTGATCGGCAGCGACCGCGGCGGCCACCAGGGCACGCGTTTGCGGATCCTTGTCGAGCCCTTCAAAGCGTGTCGCCAGCCAGTCTGGGATTGATGCGCCACAGAACCCGGCGAACTTGGCCACCTGGGAAAAGTTGTGCACCGGTAGAATGCCCGGCACGATCGGAATGTAAATCCCGGCGCGACGCACCCTTTCGACATAACGTTCGTAACTGTCGTTGTCGAAAAAGAACTGGGTAATGGCCCGAGTAGCCCCGTTGTCGACTTTGCGTTTCAGCATGTCGATATCGGTCATGAAATCCGGGCTTTCCGGATGCTTCTCCGGATAGGCAGAGACGCTGATCTCAAAATCAGCAAAGGCTTTCAGACCGGCCACCAGTTCAGCTGCGTTGATATAGCCATCGTTATGCGGCCGGTAGGACTTCATTCCTTCCGGAGCGTCACCACGCAACGCCACGAAATGCCGGACCCCCGCGTTCCAGAATTCGCGCGCAACCGCATCCACTTCCTCCCGCGTAGCATTGACGCAGGTCAGATGGGCCGCGGGTTTCAGATCCGTTTCGTCCAGAATGCGCTTGACGGTCGCCAGTGTCGGCTTGCGGGTCCCGCCACCAGCGCCATAGGTCACTGATACGAAGTCTGGTGAAAACGGCGCAAGCCGCATCATGCTTTCCCAAAGCTGGCTTTCCATGTCACCGCTTCTCGGCGGAAAAAATTCGAACGAGACATTGATCGCATTCCCGAGGAGGGCCGGACCGGAACGACGGAGCACGGACATGGTCAGATAATTCCTCTGCTTTGGTGGGTCGACGGATTTCCGTCGGCAATGAGCAAGCGCGGGTCTCGCGCCAGCCAGATGGTGACGGTCAGCTTCTTGCCGCCACCGGATTCAGGTTTCAGATCGACAACCTGCTCGACGTTCAATCCCGCGTCCGCGAGCCATCCGCTGAGGACATCGCGATTGAAACCGAGCCGCAAGTGGGCATGTTCATTCTGAAGATAATCGAGATCGTGCGGAGCAAAGTCGACGATAACGATGCGGCCACCGGGGCTGAGCATGCGGGCTGCTTCAGCGATGGCGTCTTCCGGGTTATCCAGGAAGTGCAAAACCTGATGGATCGTCACAAGGTCGAAAGTGCCGCGCTCCAACGGCAGATTGAGGAGGTCGGCATGCCGAACGGATGCATGCGAAATCTGCGCCTTGTCGATATTCGAGCGGGCAACGGAAAGCATGTCACGGCTTGCATCGATCCCGATGCCACGGCGATAGAGATGCGCGAACAACTGCAGAATGCGCCCGGTCCCCGTGCCCAGATCGAGCATTGAATCGAATGGCGTTTCGCCGATCAGTTCCACCAGGGCCGCTTCGACCTGCGAATCGGCCACATGCAGCGACCGTAATTCATCCCAGCCGGACGCATTTGCACTGAAATAGGCCTGCGCCCTTTCCGCCCTCGCCTTCTTGACCGCTGCCAGCCGCTCGCCGTCGCGTGCCAGCAGCGGGTCGGAGGGTGATACGGCCTTGATGATCTGGCGAGCCAGTTCATGCGGCCGGCCATCGCCCGTCAGACGGAAGAATGCCCAGGCACCCTCCTGAAAGCGCTCGATCAGGCCCGCTTCGGTCAGCAGTTTCAGATGACGAGAAATGCGCGGCTGCGACTGCCCGAGGATCTCGGTCATGTCGGTAACAGTCAGATCGCCTTCGAACAACAATGCCAAAAGGCGCATGCGCGTCGGCTCTCCAGCCGCTTTGAGCACATCCACCGTTTTGTCCAACCCGAGCTTTCTCGAATCCAGCATCGCGCCCGTCCCAACGTCGGGCACACACTAAATGAAACAGCGGTACCCAAAATCACATAAACATATCTTTATATGATTTTATGCTCTGGCGCAACTGAAATCGAAAATGTCGTAAACGAAATCATCTGTCTGGAAGCGACACCAGCTTTGGAGCGTTCATCAAACGTCGTAGATCCATTGCTCCGGAATCTGTGCCCGGAGCCTCTCACCTTGTTCAATGCGACCCGGCTTCTCGACCCAGGCCGTCAGGCCGCGACGGCGCTTGGCCGCGGAAACAAACGCCAGCGCGAGGGACGTCCTGTCATGGTCCGGGTACCGGTCCGCAATGGCGCCGCCCGATATCTTGCAGGGCGCATTCTGAAAGTCGATCTTCAGCGTTACCCCGCCTTCAAAGAAAAGCAGCGTCCCCGCAGGGAGCATCGACAGATTGACGATGCCGTCGATCAGCATATTGCCCCCGATCCATTCAGGCTGGATGGTGTCAATCCCCATGGCCTCGGCCGCAGCCGCGAGTTCATCGGGCGCCAGTAGTGTCAATTGTCGGGTGTTGAGGATTTCCGTCTTTCGCGGATACCAGGGCTCGCGCCCGCCGGACAATCGGGTGTGCCCGGCGTGGTGATCCCCATCGATCCCCTCAAAGGTCAATGACAGCGTTTCGACCGGCTGCGTCTCGAAGTGATTGCCCTTGGCTGTAAACAGGCCGCGCACGCTCCCGCTGATCTTGCGTCCGGGAATGATGTCCAATGTCTACTCCTCAGGAATTCGCCCAAATCACCAATCCAGCTGCGAGCCGTCGAAATTCCAGAAGCGACCGGATGTTTCCGGCCTCAACTGCTCGCACAATGAAAGAACGCCTGCCGCACTGTCTTCGACCGAGACATCCGCATGGGCTCCGCCCATTTCAGTTCGCACCCAGCCCGGGTGCGCGGAGGCCACAGCGATTCCCTCGGGCTCGAGGTCGGTGGCCAGCCCCTGCATCACTTTGTTGACTGCTGCCTTCGAAGCCCGATAGGCGATGCGGTCCGGTTTCGCATGCGACATCGACCCCATCCAGCTCGACAATGTGAGGATCCGGCCGTTGGCGCTGCGCCGCAAGTGCGGCAGGAAAGCGTGGACGACGCGAAGCGGCCCGACGGTGTTTACCGCAAGGGTGTCGGCAAAGCCGTCGTAGTCCATGTCAAGAACCGATTGCTGTGCCGGTCCAATCACGCCCGAGCAGTTGAGCAATATGTCAACCGCATCCGGCACCGTCGCAGCCGCCGCTTCGATCGCGTCGCTGTCGCGGACATCGAAAACCAGCGAGCGAAACGCCTCGCCGGCCAAATCATGCAGCAGCGCCGCATCCTCGCGACGTCGCACGGACCCGATTACGTTCCAGCCTTTGGCAAGTGCTTGCCGCGCCAGTTCGTGGCCGATACCGCGGCCGACGCCTGTTATGACAATGGTGGTCACGACACCGCTCCCTTGTGTTGCATGCGAAGGCCGCTATCGCGTCAGTCGCTTGTAGGTCACCCGCTTGGGATTGACGCTATCGGGACCAAGACGGCGGATCTTGTCCTTCTCATAGTCTTCGAAGTTGCCTTCAAACCACTCGACATGGCTGTCGCCTTCGAAGGCGAGGATATGTGTCGCCAGCCGGTCCAGGAACATGCGGTCGTGGCTGATGATCACCGCACAACCGGCAAAATTCTCCAGCGCATCCTCAAGCGCCGCCAGTGTCTCGGTATCGAGGTCATTGGTCGGTTCGTCGAGAAGGATGACGTTGGCGCCGGATTTGAGCACCTTGGCGAGATGCACGCGGTTGCGCTGACCGCCCGAAAGAGTTCCGACTTTCTGCTGCTGATCGCCGCCGCGAAAGTTGAAGCTTGAGCAATAGGCGCGCGAATTTACCTCATGCTTGCCGAGCTTGATAATGTCGTTGCCTTCGGAAATCTCTTCCCAGACGGTTTTGCCCCCTTCCAGGGTATCGCGGCTCTGGTCGACATATCCGAGATCAACAGTATCGCCGACGACGATCGATCCGCCATCCGCCTCCTCCTGGCCGGTAATCATGCGAAACAGTGTCGTCTTGCCGGCACCGTTTGCACCGATGACACCGACAATGCCACCCGGCGGCAGGCGAAAGTTCAGATCGTCGATCAGCAGCTTCTCACCGTAACCCTTGGAAAGGTGGTCGGCATCGATTACCGCTTGGCCCAGTCGCTCGCCCATCGGGATCACGATCTGCGCATCTCCCGGGCGACGGTCGGACGCCGAGCGCACCAGTTCGTCATAGGCCTTGATGCGGGCTTTCGATTTGGCCTGTCGTGCCTTCGGGCTGGAGGCAATCCACGACTGTTCGCGGGCCATGGCCTTTTGCCGGTTGGCCTCTTCGCGGCCCTCCTGCTGAAGACGCTTGGCCTTCTTTTCCAGATAGGCCGAATAGTTGCCCTCATAAGGGATGCCCCGACCGCGGTCGAGTTCGAGGATCCAACCGGTCACGTTGTCCAGGAAGTAGCGATCGTGGGTGATCATCAGCACGGCACCCGGATATTCGCGCAGGTGCTTTTCCAACCAGGCGATGGTTTCCGCGTCCAGGTGGTTGGTGGGCTCATCGAGCAGCAGCAGGTCCGGTTGCGAGAGAAGCAGCCGGCACAGCGCTACGCGGCGCCGTTCACCACCCGACAGTTTCTCAACCGGACTGTCTCCGGGCGGACAACGAAGGGCATCCATCGCCATCTCGACCTGGCTGTCCAGGTCCCACAGATTCTGTGCGTCGATGATGTCCTGAAGCTGAGCACCCTCGTCAGCCGTCTCGTCGGAGTAGTTCATCATCAACTCATTGTAACGGTCAACGATGGCCTTCTTGTCGGCGACACCTTCCATGACGTTTTCAGCGACGGTCTTGCTGGCGTCGAGTTCCGGCTCCTGTGGAAGGTAGCCGACGGTAGCGCCTTCGGCGACCCAGGCTTCGCCGGTAAACTCGGAATCAAGCCCGGCCATGATGCGCAGCACGGTCGACTTGCCGGCTCCGTTGGGACCGAGGATGCCGATTTTTGCATCGGGATAGAATGACAGGTGGATGTTCTCCAAGATCTTCTTGGAGCCATAGGCCTTGTTCAAACCGGCCATGTGATAGATGAACTGGCGCGCCATGGCGTGCGATAAACCTCATTGATGGGGACGATGCCCGCTTTTAGGCAAAGCGCCAACCAAGGGCAATGCCCTTGTTGCTGCCTGGCTCACAGGCCCTTTCGAACAATCACGCTCACCGGATTCTCGAAACGCAAAGTGACATCACGCTTTCCTCGCCAAAGCGTGATTTCGCGGCGAAGTTTCGTGACACCAGTTTACGAAACGATCGTCTAGGTTGCGCGTGTCCCAAACGGCTTCGGCCCAAATTTTCCAGAGGAGAATTCCATGAACATCAAGTCCAAAAAAGCGCTCGCCATGATGCTCGTCAGCGGTGGTCTGGCAGCAGCCGTGGCCAGCACCACGCCTGCGGTCGCATCTTGTGGTGCCTGCGGCGCAACTGCCAGCGCTTGCAGCGCCTGCGGTGCCAAGAAGAAAAAAGCCTGTGGTGCCTGCGGCGCCTGTGGCGCTTGTGGCGCTTGCAAAGCCAGCAAGTAATAATGCACCGGCGGATGCCGGGCATGTGCCCGGCATCCGCCCCCGGGCATCTGTTACCACTGGCGACACTCTGTTAGGATCGCAGACGATCCCTGAAAATGCGGAAGCCCATCTCATGAACGTCACTGTTCGCGACAATCCCCAAATCGATTTCTCATCCTTGCCGCGCGAGAAACTGCTCATGATGCAGTCTGGCGGCGATGAGATGATCGGGGTTCTCGAGGAAGCCGCCGAACAGGAAAAACACATCCTGATCGACGTTCTCAACGCCACCGCGCCAGATCCGTTCACCCAGTGGCAGCACTATCCGCCCGGCGACGTCCACGATCGCGACAAGGGGGCGCTCTGGTTCTACCACGCCCACGAGGAAGACGAAGCGGCCAGGCCCTGGAGCGAACACGGCCACTTCCACCTTTTCGTTTATACCGAACACGTGGCCGAGGGTGTCGAACCGATCGCTCTGCCGTCGGAACCCGATTGGGAAAAGGGCGGCCTGTGCCACCTCGTGGCGATATCCTTCGACCAGGCGGGCACGCCCACACGCATCTTCACGACCAATCGCTGGGTCGCAATGGAGTGGCAATACCCGGCGGAGGAAGTCATTCGGCTGCTCGATCTGTTCGAAATCGACAACGAAGAGTTCTCGTTGACCAGTCGCTGGCTGATGGCAGCGCTCAAACTGTTCCGCCCGCAGATCGAATGGAGCCTGCGTGAGCGTGACCGCGTCATCGATCAGATGCGCGCGAATGATCCGGAAGGGTTTTCTGAAGACGAAAGCGTTGAGGTGCTGTCGTCCTTTCCCTTTGACCTCGGAAGTCAGATCGAAGCGATCGAAACCGCACTGGCTGACTGAAAGGCGCCAACCGGTTGCCGCAAGCGACCGCGACGGGCATTGTCCGGTCATGAACAGCTTCGAAACGCCCCTTGAACTCAACTCGCCAACCGGCGCCATCCTGCGGCTGCACGAGCTGGCACCCGAAAAGCCTCCCCGCGCCATCGTCCAGATCAATCACGGCCTGGCCGAACATTCGGCCCGTTACGGGCTCTTCGCCCGGCATCTCGCAGACAACGGCTTCGCCGTTTTCGCCCATGACCATCGCGGCCATGGCGGGACCCGCGCACCGGATGCACCACAGGGTGTTTTTGCCAAGGGACCAGCGGGGCAGACCTGGCCTGCGGTGATTTCAGACGTGGCAGCGGTCGTCGATCATGCTGCCGAGCGCTTCCCCGGCGTCCCGGTTGTCGTTTTCGGCCATTCGCTGGGGGGCAACATCGCGGCCAATTTCGCCCTTTCCCATCCATCACGGCTGGCCGGGCTGGCCATCTGGAACTCGAATTTCCAACTCGGTCTTGCCGGACGCATTGCCCGGGGCGTGCTTTCTGCAGAGCGCATGCTGCTGGGCTCCGACGTCCCGAGCCGAATCCTGCCACGCACAACGTTTGAGGCCTGGGGAAAGTCCATTCCGAACGCCCGAACCGGTTTCGACTGGCTTTCGCATGATGCGGACCAGGTTCAGGCCTATGTCGACGATCCCCTTTGCGGCTGGGACGCCTCGGTCTCGCTCTGGCAGGATCTCTTTGCTCTGGCGTACCGCGCTGCCGACCAACAGGCCCTCTCGGGCCTGCCCAAATCGCTGCCGGTGATGCTGGTGGGGGGTGGACAAGACCCGGTGACCGCCAACGGCACGGCAATCGAATGGTATTCGAAACGATTGTCCGATGTCGGCTTCAAATCTGTCGAGACGCGCATCTACAAAAACCTGCGACACGAAACCCTCAACGAAACGGCCGCCGATGCGCTTGCCGCCATGGACGAGTTCACTGCTTGGGCGAAACATTCTGTCGCCGACCCTGAAGACAGCGGGCCGCCCCGGGCTGCAGAGACCTGATTCATCCACAGTTTTCCACGTGGCGCATGCGAGAGCGTTTTGCTACCTAGATTCGACAGCGACCCGCCAAACCGGAGCCGTTCATGCTGGCCGAACTCTTTACCATCGACAATCTGACCACGTTCCTGGTGCTGACCGCACTGGAGACAGTTCTTGGATTTGACAACCTGCTCTACATCTCGATTGAGGCAAAGCAGGTCGATCCGGCTCGGCAGGCCTGGGTCCGCAAGGTCGGCATTACGCTGGCAATCGTGCTGCGCATCATCCTGTTGTTCGTCATCCTGCAACTGATCAGCATGCTGCAGGCGCCCTTGTTCGAACTGGACAATGCATGGATATCCGGTTCAGTCAGCGGACACGCTTTGATCGTGTTGGCCGGCGGGGTTTTCCTGATCTACACGGCGATGAAGGAAATCTACCACATGATCGGCATGGACGACCTGGACCAGGACGTGCATGGACCGCCGCGTCGCACGGTTGCTGCCGCTTTGTTCTGGATCCTCACCATGAACCTGGTCTTCTCCTTCGACACGGTTCTCTCGGCGGTCGCGCTGACGGAAAACTTCATCGTCATGACGGCGGCGATCGTCGTATCTGGCGCCCTGATGGTGCTGATGGCCGATCGGGTGGCAGCCTTCCTTGAGAAAAACCGCATGTACGAGGTGCTGGGCCTGTTCGTGTTGCTGCTGGTCGGGGTGATGCTGATGTCGGACGGCGGCCATATCGGCCACCTGAGCTTCTTCGGCCATCCGATCGAACCGATGGCCAAGTCGACCTTCTACTTCGTTCTGGTCACGTTGGTCGCGGTGGAAATCGTGCAAAGCCGCTATCAGAAGCGGCTGCTCGCCGAAGAGCGCGCCAAGCGGCGCGCCGCCCGGCAGCAATTGCATGGCAACTGACAGCATCGATTTCCTGACACCAGCGTTCGTGTCAGGCAAGTGCGAACAGGAAGGTGGCCGGTCCTAGGACCGAATGTGCAGCGTCTGCTGGTAGATCGCAGTCGAGCGCGCACCCGACCGGCAATAGCCGAGCATTGGCCTGTCCAGTTCATCGAGTGCATCGACGAAGGCCTTAACCTGCTCGTGGCCGATGCCTTCCCTGCCGACTGGGACATGCATGATTTCGATTCCGCGTGCCTTGGCTGCAGCCTCGATATCGGCATAGGTCGGCTGGTCCGGCACCTCATGATCGGGCCGGTGGCAAACGATCGACTTGAAGCCCATCGACTGGATCTCGTCGAGATCGTCCACTGTGATCTGCCCGCTGACCGAGTATTCGTCGTTGATCCTGCGAATATCCATTGATCTGTCTGTTCCCGCATTCATGTTGCTTGCCGCGGTTTTAGTGCGTGGTCCCCGTCAAGGGAAGTCATTTTGACCCGTCATGCATTTCCATAAGCCGGAAGCTGAACCCCATGCCCGGCGTCTCGAACCGCTGGGAGATCTCTGACAGGGCCGGAACTTTTACGCGATCACTCGCGGCAAAGACTGACACCCGGTCGAAAATGTAGAGCGTCGGCGCGATGGCTGTCAGCCTGGAATTGAGAGACCGGTAGGCCGTCGCACGGTCGTGCGAGCTCGTGGCCGTGCGTCCCTTGGCGAGCCATTCATCGACCTCCGTATCGCGCAGATGCTCGGCCGACTGCCAGCCACTGCCGGCGTCGGAAGCGTACATGCCGTAGAGAAGCGCATCCACATCGCCGGACGCGGAATAGTCATAAACTAGCGAAATCAAGGGTGTTGTCTCAGGGTCAGCAGCCCGCTTGACGAAATCCGGCCACGTCATCGAGTTGACGTTCACAGCCAGTCCGAGATCCTGAAAGTTGGCAGCCATCTGATCGGCGATGTCCTTTTCAAGCGAGGCGCCTTCCATCCAGACGATTTCAAGTTTGATTTTTGATGGGTCGTAACGGCAGGAACCAAGATGATGTTTGGCCACATCCAGATCCCGCTTCAGGATCGCCGAGGACGGATTGGCGCCAAGCATTCCTGCCGGGATTGCACCGGTCGCCGGCCTTCCCAGCACAGTTCCGTCTGAAACTTTCAGTTTTTCGATCGCGGCCCCATAATCGAAGGCATTGGCAAGCGCCAATCGGCATTGCGGATCATCCAGGGGCTCCATTTGGGTGTTCATCTTGGCATAGAACCCGCCAGCGCCTGTTTCTGTCAGCAGCCCCTCGCCGTCTTTCGCCAGCGCCTTCAACGTGTTGGGCGTCAGCCATTGCGAGGTAATGTCGAGGGATTTCTGCTTCAGCAGCGATCGCACCTCTTCGTCGGTCAGACCGTATGTCAATTCGACCCGGTCGGGGGCGGATTTTGATATGTCCAGAAAGTAGCCGGAATTCTTGGCCAACGTTGTTGTAGACCCGGTGTCGTGGCTTTCCACCGAATACGCTCCGGTTCCCGCGACATTGGCGGCCAGATACGCCCTACCCCAGTCCTTCATCGCTCCACTGCCATCACCCAAATTGGCAAGAACCGTCTTTTTGTCGACGATCGGCAGTCGGACCAACGCCTTCGTAAAGGCGGCATAAGGCTTGTCGAGATCGAACGTGACCGTGTGTTCATCAACGGCCTTCACCGAGGCCACAGGCGAAAACAGGTAGGCCAGTGGACCGTTTATCGCCTGCATGCGTTGCAGCGAAAACACCACGTCATCTGCGGTCAGTTTATTGCCACCTTGAAATTTAACATCGTCACGCAGGACAAAAGTGTAGCTTGTATCGTTGCCCGACCAGCTCTTGGCGAGGTGCGGAACGACGCCTGGCGATCCCTGAGCAGGCAGCACCAGCGTGTCGTAGGCGTTGAACATAACAATGGCATCTGCGTAGTCGGACGCCATCGCCGGATCCAGCGTTGCGGGCCCGCCGGTTTGGACGCGCAACAAGGTCTCCGCCGCTGACACCGACCCCGCCAGAGCAAACAAACACATCAAAACTGCCGGGAATCTCGCCAGCCGCATGGCCACATCTCCTGTAGAAAGGGCCGGTCGGCCCCAATCACATCAAGGTATAGCCTGCTCGCGCGGAGAGGTTCCACTCTTTCGTCGGCAGGGTAAACGTCTAGCTATCGCTCAAGGTGCGCCTGACGGCATCCTTCCAGCCGGCAAGATCACGGTCCCTGGTTTCCTGGTCGATCGCGGGCTCGAAACGACGCTCCAATGACCAGTTTTGGGCAAAGGCGTCACGCTTCGGCCAGACGCCGGCTCTTTGACCGGCAAGCCAGGCGGCGCCGAGTGCCGTGGTCTCCAGGATCGTCGGCCGGTCGACGGGGGCAGCCAGAATGTCGGCAAGTCGCTGCATGGTCCAGTCGGAAGCGACCATGCCGCCATCGACCCGCAACACCGTCTCCGCCGATCCGCTCTGCCAGTCCCCGCGCTTTGCCGCCAGCAGATCGTGGGTCTGGTAACAGACCGCATCAAGCATCGCCCTGGCAATTTCAGCCGGACCCGTGTTGCGGGTCAGCCCGAACATCGCGCCACGGGCTTCGGAGTCCCAATAGGGCGCACCGAGACCGACAAAGGCCGGCACCAGATAAATGCGTTGCTCCGGATCGGCAACTGCCGCCAGTTCTCCGCTCTGCGGGGCACTGTCGATGATCTTCAGTCCGTCGCGCAGCCATTGCACTCCTGCGCCTGCGATGAAGATCGAACCCTCAAGTGCATAGGTGGTCTCGCCGCCAATGCGGTATGCGATGGTGGTCAGAAGACGGTTGTTGGACGGAACGAGATCAGGCCCGGTATTGAGCAGCGAAAAGCAGCCGGTGCCGTATGTCACTTTCATCATGCCTGCCTCGAAACAGGCGTTGCCGATCGTCGCGGCCTGCTGATCGCCGGCAACACCCAGGATCGGCTTTCCGGCAAGCGTGTGTCCCTCGGCGACGACGCCAAAGTCGTCCGCGCAATCACACACCTCTGGCAACATGGAGGCAGGGACACCCAGGAAAGCAAGGAGCTCTTCGTCCCATTCATTCGTGGCGATGTTGTACATCAGGGTGCGTGACGCATTGGTCGCATCCGTGACGTGCCGTGCCCCACCGGTCAACCGCCAGATCAGGAAACTGTCGACGGTTCCGAAACACAGTTCTCCCCGTTCAGCGCGCTGCCGTGCACCCTCGACATTGTCGAGCAACCAGTTGAGTTTTGTGCCGGAGAAATAGGGGTCGAGCAGCAGACCCGTCTTGCGGGTGAACTCCGCCTCCAGCCCGTCATCTTTCATCCGCGCGCACATCGAGGCGGTGCGCCGATCCTGCCAGACGATCGCAGGTGAAATCGGCTCTCCGGTCTTTCGATCCCAAACGACGACGGTTTCACGCTGGTTGGTAATTCCGATTGCGGCTATGTCAGCAGCCGAAACTCCGGCATCCGCCAGCGCCTGATCGATCGACCATTGAACGGTCGACCAGATTTCCTCCGGATCGTGCTCTACCCAGCCAGAATGGGGGAAGTGCTGGGTGAATTCCTTTTGTCCGATCCCGGCGATGTTCTGACCGTCGTCGAACACGATGGCCCGGCTGGAAGTGGTTCCCTGGTCGATGGCTAAGATGTGACCGGCCACGCAGCATCCTCCTCTTATGCGTTAGGGTTCGTCCTGTCGGGTCTTTGGCTACCCTTGGAACCCTCCCGCCTGCAACCCGTTCAGCGCGTCACTTTGAACAAGATAGCCCGACAGGTCTGTAATTTCTGAATCCGACAGCACCAGCCCGCGCTTGGTCCGGCGCCACAAAATATCATCGGTGGTCCGGGCCCATTCGTGACGAACCAGGTGATCGACCTCGGCAGCATAGAGGTCCGCCCCGAAGTGACGTCCCAGATCCGCAAGGGAATTTGCTTCACCCAGGATCTCGAATGCATCCGTCCCGTAGAGACGCGCCATGCGTCTGGCGTGCTCCGGGGCGAGGAACGAGTATCGGGCCTCAAGGTCTCGACACAGGCCATCAAAGCCGGAAGCGAAGAAATCACCGCCAGGCAAGGGAGCCTCCGCCGTCCAGGCGGCGCCTTTTCGCCCCAGCCGTTTTTCGATTCTCTCAAGCACCGAGTCGGCCAACCGCCTGTAGGTCGTGATTTTTCCACCGAACACATTGACCAGGGCCGGCTGATCGTCCTCGCCTTCCGTAACGAGGACGTAATCGCGGGTCGCCTCCTGGGCTGCAGAGGCACCGTCATCATAGAGCGGTCGCACCCCGCTGTAGGTCGACACGACATCCTTCGTTTCAACAGGCTCGGAGAAATATTCCGATGCGGCTTCACAGAGGTAGTCGATTTCTCCCTCGGTTATCTCGGAGTCGGAAGGGTCACCCTGATAGTCGTGATCGGTGGTTCCGATCAGCGTGAAATCTTCCTCGTAGGGAATGGCAAATATGATCCGGTCGTCCTTGTTCTGAAAGAAAAAGGCACGCGGATCTTCGAATTTTCCGGCGACGATGATGTGACTGCCCTGAACCAGCCGCACGTTTCGCTTGTTTGCGGTCCGAGTCACATTGTGAAGCACTTCGTCAACCCAGGGACCGGCGGTGTTGATCAACATGCGCGCCGACACCACCTCGCGCTGCCCGGTCGTCTGGTCCGCAATGGTAACCTTCCAGACCGATCCTTCGCGCACGGCCTCCACAACCTTCGTGCGGGTGCGGATGGTTGCTCCCCGCTGAGCCGCATCGCGCGCGTTGAGCACCACCAGCCGTGCATCATTGACCCAGCAATCGGAATATTCGAAGGCCTTGTCGAAAAGGCCTTTGAGCGGTTTGGCAGCCGGGTCCGACTGCATGTCGAGAACCTTGGTGGGTGGCAACAGCTTGCGACCTCCAAGATGGTCGTAAAGGAACAGGCCAAGACGCAGCAGCCACGCTGGCCGCATGCCCTTGTGGTGTGGCAGCACGAACCGCATCGGCCAGATGATGTGCGGCGCATTCTTCCAAAGGACCTCTCGTTCCATCAATGCTTCGCGCACGAGCCGGAATTCATAATGTTCCAGATAGCGGAGACCACCGTGGATCAGTTTGGTTGAGCTGGACGACGTGCCGCTCGCCAGATCATCCATTTCAGCAAGGAAAACCGAAAAACCACGCCCTACGGCATCGCGCGCGACACCGCAGCCATTGATCCCTCCGCCAACAACGAAGAGGTCGTAAACCGTATCCTGATCCATTTTTGCCTCGAAAACCGCAGCCCTACCACACGGTCAACCCACACAAACGAAATAGAATGAACAATTTCGAAAGTCAAACGAAAGTCACAGAGACTTGGAACACCTGCGGATGCCGAGTTTGTGTCCCGTCTTGAATTGCTGGCGTCTTCAGCAAAATGCTACAGCAGTTCCACTCACACAATCCTGCGCAAACTCATGACAATCAACGAAATCAGCCGCCGGAATCCGATACAGGCTACGGTGACCACGGCTGCTTTGGCAGCCGCAATCGCGCTGATCGGCCTCGCCTATTTCCACGGCGCGACGAAACTGGCGATCGCTTCCGTCATCGGTCTGTTTGCCGGCGTGTCGCTTTACCACGCGTCTTTCGGTTTTACTGCTGCCTGGAGACACTTCGCCCTTGAAGGCCGCGGCGCCGGACTGCGTGCGCAGTTCCTGTTGATCCTGTTGACAAGCGCCATCAGCTTTCCCCTGCTGGAAGCCGGAGAAGCGTTCGGAAGGCCGATCTACGGCGCGGTCGCGCCTTTCGGGATTTCAGCTGCACTCGGCGCTCTGATCTTCGGGGTCGGCATGCAGTTCGGGGGCGGGTGCGCTTCCGGGACATTGTTCACCGCGGGCGGTGGAAATTCACGCATGCTGGTGACCCTGTCGGGTTTCATAGCCGGATCGGTCATCGCAACCGCCCATATGCCGTTCTGGTGGTCGCTTCCCGATCTGCCCGCCTACTCCCTGGTCGACTCGTTCGGCGCCGTTGCTGCGTTCGCGCTCACGGCGCTGGTGCTCGGTGCCATCGCAGTCTTCAGCCTATTTCGGGAACGCAGACGCTATGGCTCTTTGGAAGGGGCACCCCGCAACGCTGAGTTTTTGCGCGGCCCGTGGAAAAAGCACTGGGGCGCCATTGCAATCGCCTTTGTCGGGATAGCAACTCTCCTGACCCTCTCACGGCCTTGGGGGATTACCTCGGCCTTCGCGCTATGGGGCGCAAAGATTGCAGACGGTCTCGGATGGGACGTCGCTCAATGGGCTTATTGGTCCGGACGCACCGGACTGCTAGAACGGTCCGTTTTTGCCGACGCCACATCGGTCATGAACTTCGGCATTGTCGTCGGTGCCCTTGCTGCAGCTTCGCTAGCGGGTTTATTCGCGCCGACCCTACGGTTGCGCCCGCGTGATCTGATCCTGGCTCTCGCGGGCGGTCTGCTGATGGGTTACGGGGCACGGCTGGCCTATGGCTGCAACATCGGCGCATACCTCGGCGGCATCATCTCGGGGAGCCTGCACGGCTGGGGATGGCTGGTCTTCGGATTTTTGGGCAGCTTGATCGGATTGCGCCTGAAGCCCTTCCTCGCCAAATCTTGACGGCACGGCACAGCGTGAAACGGCAATGCTGTGTTGCAAAATCGCCTCAAGCGCGATTTCAAGAATAATTTCAGGACTGTGACATTTCCACTTTGGCCGCAAAATGGCCGTGATCCACATCAAAGCTCTGTCTTGGGGACAGGCGCATATATTTGAGGTGTTGTTGGCAATTGGCTGGTGCTATACCAGCTCAGGGGCCAGCCGATGATGTAAAACAGTTAAATCATGGGCCGGATAGTGGGTAAGAGTAATCGGGACGAAAAACCGATGCGCAAGGCACCGGTGGACAAGGGCGCCTCAGAGCGTCCGATGCACAGGGCGATATTGGAACTAAGCCGCGACAGGAAGCGGGCGCTCTCGATGATCGCCGACGGCGCGGCTATGGTTGCGTGCCTCTATCTCGCGATTGCTCTGCGTTACGGTCAGTTCGATTTTCCCCATCGGGCAGCCATATCCTGGTTGTGGATCGCTCTGCCCATTGTCGGTATCGGTATCTACCGCCTGCTTGGTCTCTATGACATCCTGATCCGGGCGATGGAAAGCCGGACCATGACCATCATAGCCGGCGGTGCGGTCATCCTGGCACTGTTCGTCGCCGCGGCCTCCTACATGGACAGTGGGTTCCATATTCCGCGATCGGCGCCGCCAATTTTCGGTGTCCTTTTGTTCGTTTCCATCGGCTCCCTGCGTATGCTGGCCCGCGCCTATTACCGAGCAGTGGTGGGCGATCCCAGTCTGAGGGAAAACATCCTGATCTACGGCGCCGGTGCTGCCGGAACACAATTGGCCGCGACCATCCAGACCAGCCCGTACTATCGCCTGGTCGGCTTCATTGACGACAATCCGGCCCTTCAGGGCAGCCTGATCCTTGGCTGCCGTGTCTACGGCCCAGACAACGTCGGCAAGATCAAAAACAAATATGGCGTTCAACGCGTCCTGTTCGCAATCGCAGGCGCTACTCCGTCACAACGCCGCGCAATCGTTGCCCGACTGGCGCCACACAAACTGGAAATGCAGACCATTCCACCGCTGCACGACCTGTTGCGCGGCAAGGCCGATCTCCAGCAGCTCAAGGAAATCCGCATCGACGATCTGCTCGGCCGCAACGCCGTCGATCCCATCCCGCAACTCTTTTACGATGCCATAAAAGGAAAACGGATCCTTGTTACCGGCGCCGGCGGATCGATCGGCTCGGAGCTGTGCCACCAGATCCTGTCGGCAGAACCGGAAAAGCTCGTTCTGCTGGAGGTGAGTGAACTTGCCCTCTACAACATCGAAAAGCAGATCGGGCTAATCGCGTCCAGTCGTTCGGTCGAGATCGTCTATGCGCTTGGCAGCGTCATGGACCGCAATCGTGTTCGAACATTGCTGGCCCGCCACTCGATTAACCGTGTCTATCATGCAGCAGCTTACAAGCATGTCCCGATCGTCGAACACAATCCGTCCCAAGGTGTGAAGAACAACGTGTTTGGGACGCTGATTGTAGCCGAAGAAGCCGCCAAGGCGGGTATTGAGCGGTTTACACTGATTTCAACCGACAAGGCGGTGCGCCCGTCGAATGTCATGGGTGCATCGAAGCGGCTGGCCGAACAGGTCGTCCAGCAGATCCAGACCACGACTGCAAACACCGTTTTCTCGATCGTCCGTTTCGGAAATGTCCTGGGATCCTCAGGCTCGGTGATCCATCTGTTCAAGGAACAGATCCAAAATGGCGGACCGGTGACCGTGACCCATGAGGAAGTCACGCGCTACTTCATGACGATCCAGGAAGCGGCTCAATTGGTTATCCAGGCCGGCGCAATGGCGGATGGTGGCGAGGTCTTTGTCCTCGACATGGGTGAGCCGATCAAGATCCGTGACCTGGCGGAGTTGATGGTGCAGTTGAGCGGCAAAACGGTTCGCGATGCCGACAATCCCGATGGCGATATCGAAATCGAGTACCGCGGATTGCGTCCGGGCGAGAAGCTCTATGAAGAGCTACTGATCACCAATTCTGTCGTCGGCACCGAACATCCGAAGATCATGCAGGCCGACGAACGCAATCCAGCCAGTTCCGGTAAAATCCACGAGTTCTTGGCTCGACTGGAGGCGCAACTGGACCAGGAAGACACAACCATGCTGCGTCTGACCCTTCAGGATGTGGTTGAGGGCTACGACGCCAGCGCCGGGCTCGATCGTGTGCGCGGTGCCGAAATCGTTGACATCGAGCAACAGCGATCGCTGCGTTCAAAGAACCCCTGAAGCCCCTCGCCTGCACCCTTCATTTCGAAATTATTATGGTTTGCGCCATATAGTGCCTCAAACGATTGCGTGCGGAGCGAAAGCCCGCCCTCGACAATGAAAGTACTGCCATGATCGTACCTGTGATCGTCAGCGGCGGCGTTGGTTCACGCCTGTGGCCAGCCTCGCGCGTGTCTCACCCCAAGCCGTTTCTGCCAATGCAGGATGGCAAGAGTCTGTTGCAGGGGACCTATCTGCGAGCTGCTTCGGTGGGCGAAACAACCGACATTGTCACGATCACGGCGCGCGATTCGTCCTTCAAAACCGTCGCCGAATACGACAAATGCGATATCGCTTCGGTCACCAACCACCTGCTGCTGGAGCCAATGGGCCGGGACACAGCAGCAGCGACAGCGGTTGCAGCGCTTTATGTTGCAGAGACTTTCGGGCGCGACGCCATCGTGCTCTTTCTGGCGGCCGATCACCTCATTCGCAAGCTCGATCAATTCCGCAACGTCGTCGCGGCTGCCGCTGCGCGCGCTGCAGATGGCAAAATAGTCACTTTCGGCATCGAGCCGGACCGGCCGGAAACCGGCTACGGCTATATCGAAGTGGACGGCGAGCAGGCGGTCCGGTTTGTTGAAAAGCCGAACGCCCCGACCGCTCAACAATATCTGGAGTCGGGCCGGTTTTTGTGGAACTCGGGCATGTTCTGCTTTGCCGCCGGCACCATGATCGACGCGATGCAGGCCGTTTGCCCGGAGATTCTCGACGGCAGCCGCACAAGCCTCGAAAAAAGCGATCGGCAAGACATTGAGGCCGGCTACCGAGAGATCACGCTGGACGCCGATACGTTCAAGGACGTGCCAAAGATCTCCATCGACTACGCCGTCATGGAGAAAGTCGACAACCTGTCCGTCGTGCGTTCCGATATAGGCTGGGATGATGTCGGAACCTGGTCGTCCCTCTCCGACAATTTTTCCGCCGACGAAAATGGCAATGCTGTCATTGGCGACGCCGCCCTGGTCGATTCCAGAAATTGTTTCGTCAGCGCCGAAGATCGTTTGATCGGGCTGGTCGGCGTCGAGGGAATTGCCGTTGTCGATACGCGGGATGCCACCCTTGTCGTCAGCAAGGACAAGGCACAAGAAGTCAAAGCGCTCTACGAGCAACTGCGCGACGACGGCCATGAAGCCCATGCCAGCTTCCCGACCGGCTATCGCCCCTGGGGCTCCTATACAATTCTCGACGAGGGTGTCGGCTATAAGGTCAAACGCATTGAGGTCAAACCCGGTGGCTGCCTCAGCCTGCAATCCCACAATCACCGCTCCGAACACTGGACCGTCGTGCAGGGTGTCGCCCACATCGTCAACGGCGACGATGATCTTGTCCTCCATCCAAACGAGTCGACCTATATTGAATGCGGCAAGATCCATCGCATGGAAAACCGCGGCGACGAACCGATGACGCTCATCGAAGTGCAAACCGGTAGCTATCTCGGAGAAGACGACATCGTTCGCTATGAGGACATTTACGGCCGCTCCTGATCGTCAAAAGGAACCGATCTGGAAGATTGCCTGCCCGCTGAAGACATGCGACAAGGCGGCGATTTCGCGAGAACCGTTGCATGCGCGTCCTTCATTTCTTCAAGACCTACTGGCCCGAAACGTTTGGTGGCGCCGAACGGGTGATCGACGCCGTTGCGCGCAGCACCGGGGAACTGGGCGCCGAGCATCACGTGCTCTCGATCAACGATGACGGTGAAAACACGCGACCGGAATTCAACGGACAATCCCTGCACAAGGCCAAACGAAGTTTCGAAATCCTGTCGACCGATTTTTCCCTCGACGCGTATCGGCAATACAAGTGCCTGGCTGTCGAAGCGGATGTCGTGCACCTGCATTTTCCATGGCCGTTCATGGATCTCGCCCACCTGATCGGCCGCCCCGAGAAGCCAACAGTCGTCACCTATCACTCCGACGCGCTGGGCAATGCCATGGTTGAATCGCTCTATGGCCCGTTGCGCCACCGCTTCCTGTCCAGCGTTGACCGGATTGTTGCGACGTCGGACAACTACGTTAGCTCGAGCCCGGTGCTCAAGCGTTACACAGGCAAGACTGACATCATTCCTCTAGGTCTGGATCCTTCTTCCTATCCGGTTCCAACGGCGGACACGCTGGAGAAGTGGCATCAACGCTTCGGCAGCGACTTCTTTTTCTTCGTGGGGGTCCTGCGCCACTACAAGGGTGTCCACACTCTCCTGGACGCCGCCCGTGATCTGCACAAACCGGTGGTCATTGCCGGAGCCGGTAAACGCGAAGCGGAATACAAGGCGCGCAAGAACGAGTTGGGGCTCGACAATGTCCACTTCGTCGGCGCGATCGGTGACGTCGACAAAATGGCGCTCATGCAGTTGTGCACCGCGCTGGTCCTGCCGTCCAACAAACGTTCGGAAGCCTTCGGCCTGTCATTGGCGGAGGCCGCCATGACCGGCAAGCCGATGATCAGTTGCGAAATCGGCACCGGCACCAGTTTCGTCAATCGGGACGGCATCACTGGCCTCGTTGTGCCACCAAATGACCCCGACCGTTTGGCAGAGGCCATGCGATCGCTCAGCGGCGACGCGGAACTGGCGGCGCGATTGGGTGAAGCGGCGAAGCAGCACTTCCATGACGAGCTCCACGCTCAGCGAATGGGTCAGCGCTACCACGCGCTCTATCAGCAGGTCATTCGTGAAAAGGCTGCTTGATATCGCCCTTTCCGGGTTGTTGCTGGTGCCGGTGGCACCCATCATACTCGTGCTCGCGTTGCTCATTCGACTCGAGACACCCGGAAATCCGTTTTTCAGCCAAACCCGTGTCGGCCGCAAAGGTCAGTACTTTACCATCTGGAAGCTGCGTTCAATGCACGCGGGAACGCCGGATCTTGGCACGCACGAGGTGGCTCCGGAAGCGACGACGGGAGTTGGACATTTCATACGCCGCTTCAAGCTCGACGAACTGCCCCAGTTGCTCAACATTCTGATGGGTGACATGAGCCTGGTCGGCCCACGCCCCTGTTTGCCGGGTCAGTCGGATGTCATTGCCGAACGAGACAACGAGGGCGTCTTCGTCGTGCGTCCGGGAATCACCGGCCTTGCGCAGATCCGTGGCATCGACATGTCTCGCCCCCGCGAGTTGGCTCGTGCCGACCGCGAATATATCGATCGGCAATCCTTGGCACTCGATATCGAAATCTGCCTGAAGACGATTGCCGGCGTACTCAAACGCCGGTGACGCTGAGCCGCCAACAGCGCTGTGGTTGTCAGAACGCTTCAGCGACAGCTTCGAGGCACGTCGTATCCATGGCCGCTAGAAGCTGACACTGGGTTTCCGTTTGCGGCAACTCGTAGCGATAGAAGTAGCGGCAGGCAGCAATCTTCCCCTCGTAAAAGGCGCGCCGTGATCCAGACGCATTCGAAAGCGCTTCCTGGGCCACCAACGCCTGTCGCAGCCAGATCCACGCCACCACCACATGCCCGAGCATGTCCAGATAGATGGTGGCATTGGCGAGATAGGCCTCGCGACCCAATTGCTCGGCTTTGGCTCCCATGGCGATGGTGGTATCGGTCGCTCGCGCTGCCGCTGACCGAAGAGCCTCTGAAAATTCAGCAAGTTCAGGGTACCGGGCAGCAGCCTCGGCTGTCGAAGCGATCTCGGCCATCAGGGCCTTGTACGAGGCACCGTCGCGCATCGGTACCTTGCGGCCGAGAAGGTCTAGCCCCTGAATACCGCGGGTCCCCTCGTGGATGTGATTGAGACGGTTGTCCCGGTAGAAGCGCTCCACTGGATAGTCACGGGTGTAGCCGGCGCCACCAAACACCTGGATGGCCGTCTCGTTGGCGCGCAATCCGAATTCCGAGGGCCATGACTTGGCGATCGGCGTCAGAATGTCGAGCAGTAGATCCGCCCTCTCCGCCATCGCCTGATCGCCCCCCGCCTTCTCGTCAATCAGCCGCGCGGCATAGAAGCAAAGAGCAAGGGCACCCTCTGCAAAGGCCTTCTGCTGCATCAGCATGCGCTTGACGTCGGCGTGCTCGATGATGGGAACCATCGGCGTGGCTGGGTCACGGTTGTCCAGCTTGCGGCCCTGCGTGCGATCTTGCGCATAGTCGAGGGCGTGCAGGTAACCTGTTGCGGCGAGCGCCGCTGCACTCAGGCCGACGCCAACGCGCATTTCATTCATCATGGAGAACATACAGGCAAGGCCCTCATTCTCTCGCCCGACAAGGTAGCCGACGGCCCCTTCCCGCTCACCAAAATTCAGAACGCAGTTGACCGTACCCCGGCACCCCATCTTGTGATTGAGGCCGGCAAGCCGGATATCGTTGCGCGCCCCGGCACTGCCGTCCTCGTTGATCAGGTATCGGGGCACGATGAACAGCGAAATGCCCTTCACGCCGGGCGGCCCACCGGGCACCTTGGCCAGCACGAGATTGACGATGTTTTCCGACATTTCGTGGTCGGCGCCGGAGATCCACATCTTGTTGCCGAACAGCCGGTACGACCCGTCCGTTTGGGGTTCGGCGCGGGTGCGGATATCGCCGACCGACGATCCCGCATGCGGCTCGGAAAGCGCCATGGTGCCGAAATAGCGGCCCTCGACCATCGGCTTGAGGTAGCGTTCCTTCTGTTCCTCGCTGCCGTGTTCGGCCAGCAAGTTGCCGGCCGCGATCGTCAGGCCGGTGTAACCGCTCGTGCCCCAGTTGGCGGCCGAAAACCATGCCGAAATCGCGGTCTGCAGAAGATAGGGCAGTTGCAGGCCGCCATAGTCGCTGTCAAAGGGTGCCGCCATCAGTCCGGCTTCGCAGAACGCGTCGAGCGCCTCCTTGACTTCGGGAATGATGTGAACCTGTTCACCGTCAAATTCCGGCTCCTGGGCGTCGAGCTTCTGGGCATGCGGCTGATAGCGTTCCTCGGCGATCTTCTCGACACTGTCTAGGATCGCATCCGCGACATCCCTCTCAGTTGTGGCAAATCGCGGCATCGCCGAAAGGCCCTCAAGGTCGAAAACCTCATAGAGAAGAAAGGCGATATCGTCGCTTCGAAGGATATTGGGCACGGTTTCCTCCCGCCGTTCGGAATATGCCGGCCGCCAATGGCCGAATTGTTCATACTTGACCGATTTTGACCATCATCTCAACCACCTCGATTCGTGGTTCCGTCAATCGCCAAACCGAGCGCTCAACCAATCGCAGAACAGAAGCACCTCTGCTTTGTGCTGGCTCTCGGGACTTCGGACGAGATAGTGCGACTGAGGGGTTTGCAGAGAGGCTGCGATCGGCTGAATGAGTCGACCGGATTTCAGATAAGGGGCCGCAAAGGCATCGAGCACGAGGACAGCACCGTGTCCGGCCGCTGCATATTCCAATGCCACCAGCGAAGTATCGGATTTGACTCCGGCCGGTTGGACCGACACGTCCACCTCCTCCTGCCGCAACAAATCATGCCAAAGGCCCTCACATCCCATGATCTGCACGATCCGGCCCTGTGCCAGTTGATCCAGGGTCGGGTTGGGTCCAAGTTCCCTTGCGTAGTCCGGACTGCAAACGATAATGGAACGCTCGCTGGCAATTTGCTCCGGCGCAACCTGCAAATCTGCCCAACGGCCATCACCATAGCGGATATCGATGTCGACAGCCTCCTGGTTCAGTCCGTCGCCCCAGACAGTGGTACAGAGCTGCAGCTCGATTCCGGGGTAATCGCGTTTGAAGGAAGGCAATTGCGGTGTCAGAACCAACATCGCATAGGAGATCGGCAGCCGAATGCGCAGCGTCTTTTCGCCCAGTGAGCCAAAAATGCCGGTGGTCGCGATCGACAGGTCCTCAAAGGCACGGCGCACGGCCGGAAGGTAAGCCGCTCCCATTTCAGTGAGTCGAACACCGCGCGGCAGCCGTTCGAACAGACCGAACCCGAGTCGCTTTTCAAGCGATCGAATCTGGTGACTGATTGCCGCGGACGTCATGTTGAGTTCGTTGGCGGCAGCCGCGAAGCTGCAGTGACGGGCTGCCGCCTCAAAGGCACGCAGCCAGGTCACAGGCGGGAGTTGGTAGCTCATCGCGGCCTCCTGCCACAAATAAACTTAGGCCTATGGCCGATAAAGCTTCGTTTGAATGATGTCAACGCAGCGTCGAAAGTGCTCCTGCGCACACCCGAACCGAATGAACGATGCCATGTCCGGGACATACGATTTCATCATAGTTGGCGCCGGCTCCGCCGGTTGCGTTCTGGCCAACCGACTGACTGAAAGCGGCCGCTACTCAGTGCTGCTGATCGAGGCTGGCGGTTCAGACAAGAAACTGCGCATTCGCGTGCCCATCGGGTACGGCTTTACCTATTCGGACGCCAGTGTGAATTGGATGTTCAATGCGGAGCCGGATGCCGGACTGAAGAACCGGGTTGGTTACTGGCCTCGTGGTAAGGTGCTGGGTGGCTCCAGCTCGATCAATGCCATGGTCTATTGCCGCGGCCTGCCGGAAGATTTTAACGACTGGGCGGCAAGTGGCGCCGGCGGTTGGGACTGGCAATCCGTGCGTCCCGTTTTCGAAAGCAACGAAACCAAGGCAGTCTACCGCAACGGCCGGTTTGAAACCGAGGGCGATGGACCTCTGTGGGTCACCGACGAGACCGGACAGGCCCATCCCATAACCCGGGATTTCCTCGAAGCCGCCCGCGAGGCAGGATGGCCGCTGACCGACGACTGCAACGGCGAGAAAAGCGAGGGGCTTGGCATCTATCACAACACCACCCGCAAAGGTTGGCGCTGCTCTTCGGCAGACGCGTTTCTTCATCCCGCGAAGAGCCGACCCAATTTGCGTTTGGTGAAAAACGCCACAGTCGAAAGCCTCACCTTCGACGGCACTCGCACCGCTGGCGTGATCTTCCGGGAAAACGGCAATCCGACCAACGCCATCGCCGGACGCGAAGTCATCGTCTGTGCGGGCTCCGTCAATTCGCCGAAACTGCTGCAGCTTTCCGGCCTCGGCCCTGAGGATATCCTGCAGCGCCATGGCATTGAGGTGCGACGACATATGCCGGAGGTGGGAGGCGGTTTGCAGGACCACATCGCCGCGACCTATCACTACGATGCGCGCGTTCCGACACTCAACAATCAGTTGGGGCCGCTGTCGGGTCGAGTAAAGGCGGCTCTGCAATACCTTCTCACCCGACGCGGCATTCTCAGTCTCGGCATCAACCAATGCGGCGGCTTCATTCGCTCATCGCCGGATGTGACCCAACCCGATATCCAGATCTACTGCAATCCTGCCACCTATTCGACCGGCGACGGCTCGAAGCCAAATCTTGATTCCTCACCGGGACTCATCCTGTCCTTCCAGCCCTGCCGTCCTGTCAGCCGCGGCCGAATCGATATCGCTTCGGCCGATCCGGAGGTGCAACCGCGAATTCAACCCAATTCGCTGGCCGAAGAGGAAGATTGCGAAGCGGTGCGCCGTGGCGGACGTTTGCTGCGCGGGCTGATCGAGACACCAACCATGGCCCGTCTGATCTTGCGCGCGCGTCAGCCTGACCCGGCGTCAATGAACGACGAGGAGGTGCTGGAACACTTTCGCGAAACGGCCTGCACCGTCTACCACCCCACCTCAACCTGCCGGATGGGTCGGGATGAAACCAACAGTGTGCTCGATGCTCGGCTGCGCGTACACGGGATCGACGGCCTTCGGGTTATCGATGCGTCGTCCTTTCCGAACATCACCTCGGGCAATACCAATGCCCCGACGATCATGCTCGCCCGCAAAGGCGCAGACATGATCATGGAAGACGCTGCGTGACCGAAATGAAGATCCAGTCGCTTGAAACCTTCAGCAACGAATTCGTCGGATTTGTCCGGGTTACGGCCGATGATGGCAGCACCGGTTGGGGCCAGGTGTCGACTTACAATGCCGACATCACCGTTCAGGTCTTCCATCGGCAGGTTGCACCTTGGGTGCTTGGAGAGGACGCGCGCGCCATCGATACGCTGATGGATCGGGTCGTCGAGAAGGAGCACAAATTTCCAGGCTCCTACTTGCGTCGCGCTCTGGCGGGCCTCGATACGGCCTTGTGGGATTTGCGCGGACAGGCGGAAGGAAAGCCCGTCTGTGAACTAATTGGTGGCAACACCGGCCCGTTGCGAGCCTATGCCTCCAGCATGCGCCGGGACATCACGCCCGAAGCGGAAGCCGCACGGTTGTCAGCCTTGCGCGATCAGCACGGTTTCGACGCTTTCAAGTTTCGTATCGCCTCCGAATGCGGTCACGATCAGGACGAATGGCCGGGACGAACGGAAGCAATCGTACCGGCCATGCGAGCCGCATTGGGCGACGAAACCGCGCTTCTCGTGGACGCCAACAGCGGCTATTCCGCCGCGCGCGCGATTGAGGTCGGTGGTCTCTTGCAGGATCATGGCATTTGCCACTTCGAAGAGCCCTGCCCCTATTGGGACCTTGACCAGACCCGTCGGGTGACAGCCGCACTGGACCTTGACGTGACCGGCGGTGAGCAGGACTGCGACCTGACAACCTGGAAGCGCATGATCGACATGCGCGCCGTCGACGTTGTGCAACCGGATATCTGTTATGTCGGCGGACTTTCCCGCGCCCTCAGGGTGGCGGGAATGGCGCAAGAGGCCAGCCTGCCCTGCACGCCGCATTCGGCCAACCTGTCAATGGTGACGCTGTTCACCATGCATTTCCTCAAGGGGATCGCCAATGCCGGCCCCTACCTGGAACTGTCGATCGAGGGAGCCGACTACTATCCCTGGCAACAGGACCTGTTCGTGGGCGAACCGTTTGCGGTCGAAGACGGCCGGGTTACGGTGACCGATGCACCCGGCTGGGGCGCAACCATCAACCCGAAATGGCTGGAAACGGCCAGCTACCGGAAGAGTGAACGGGAGTAACCGTCCCATGAAGCTGCAATCCATCGACACGTTAGTAGTCGGCAACCCACCGCCTCGGCGCGGCGGCGCCTATTTCGTATTCGTCAAACTGACGACCACCTGCGGAATTACCGGCGTTGGCGAAATCTATAACGCCACATTCAGCCCGCACCTTGTTGCACAAATGGCGGAAGACGTGTTCGGGCGAGTCTTCGAAGGCAATGATCCCCATCACATCGAGACGCTGTGGCGACGCACCTACGGAGCCGGCTATACGCTGCGCCCGGACGTGACGGTCATGGGCGTCCTCAGCGCGCTCGAGATGGCCTGCTGGGACATTGTCGGCAAGGCTGCGAACAAGCCGGTCTATGAATTGCTCGGCGGTAGGGTGCATGAGCGGCTGCGAACCTACACCTACCTCTATCCGCCCGGGGACGAAGACGTTTACCCCGACCCTGATGTTCCGAATGTCTACAACGATCCCGACATTGCTGCGGAAATCGCCCTTCACTGGGTCAATGAGGGCTTCACCGCCGTAAAGTTCGATCCGGCCGGCCCCTACACGGTGTTCGACGGGCACCAGCCCCGGCTTGAAGATCTTGAGCGCTCGGAGCAGTTCTGCAAACGCATTCGCGAGGCGGTTGGCACGAAGGCCGATCTGCTGTTCGGGACCCACGGCCAGTTTACCGTGTCCGGAGCCAAGCGCATGACCCGCCGGCTTGAGCCCTACGAACCGCTTTGGTTCGAGGAGCCGGTGCCACCCGAGATGCCGGAGCAGATGGCCGAGGTCGCCAGGTACACCTCCGTGCCCATTTCATCGGGTGAGCGGCTTTGCACAAAATACGAATTCGCCCGCCTGCTCGATTGTGGCGCAGCTTCCATCCTGCAGCCCGATCTCGGTCGCGTTGGTGGCCTGCTCGAAGCCAAAAAGATCGCGGCCTTGGCAGAGACACGGTACGCCCAGATCGCGCCGCATCTCTATTGCGGACCGATCGTCGGAGCCGCAAACATTCAGCTGGCGGCCTGTACGCCAAACTTTCTTATCCTGGAAAGCATTCTGAAATGGGACGGGTTTCACGCCGAGTTGCTGACCGCCCCAATCGTCTGGGAGGACGGATACGTGGTGCCGCCGACCGAGCCCGGGCTTGGCGTCGAACTCAATGAGGAGGTTGCGCGCGCCCACCCCTACGACGGCGACGCGCTGCATTTGTCCATGCAGGAAACGCCGATCGACTGATCGGTTTGCGACGGGAGGAACGCATGAAAGTCGGATTTATCGGTCTTGGCAATGTCGGCGGCAAGCTGGCCGGCAGCCTGTTGCGCAATGGTTTCGACCTGACGGTTCGTGACCTCGATCGCACAATCGCGCAGCCTTTTGTGGACCGGGGCGCAAAGTGGGCAGACTGCCCGCGTGACATGGCCGAGACCTGTGACCTTGTCATCACCTGCCTGCCAAACCCGCAGGCATCGGCTGCCGTGATGGAAGCAGAAGACGGACTGTTGGCCGGTTTCGGCCCGCGCAAGATCTGGGCTGAAATGTCGACCACCGACGAAGCCGAGGTAAAGCGCCTAGGCGAGAAGGTAATCGCGGCAGGCGGAGAGCCTGTGGACTGCCCTGTTTCCGGCGGTTGCCATCGTGCGGCAACCGGCAACATCGCGATCTTCGCCGGCTGTGAGCGCTCGACCTTTGAACGCATGCTGCCGGTCCTCAAGGCGATGGGTCGCCGCATCCTGCATACGGGCCCGCTCGGTTCTGCGTCCGTGCTCAAGGTCGTGACGAACTATCTGGCCACGGCCAACCTGCTCACCCTTTGTGAAGCCCTGGTCACATCCAAGGCCGCAGGCATGGACCTCAACACCGCCTATGAGGCGATCCGGATTTCTTCCGGCAATTCCTTCGTCCACGAAACCGAAAGCCAAGTCATTCTCAACGGCTCCCGCGACATCAACTTCACCATGGACCTGGTCTCGAAGGATATCGGCCTGTTTCAGGCGATCGCCGATCGCAGCGGCGTTCCGCTGGAGATCAACCCGATGATGATCGACATCTTCAAGGACGGAGAACGACGTTACGGCTCTCGTGCCTTCTCACCGGATATCATCCGCCGTCTTGAGGAGACGACCGGTCTCGATATCACGGCGCCGGGTTTTCCGGCCGAAATCGTCGACGACGAACCTGAAGAGGCGGGACACGAGGTAATTCCGGGACGTTAAAGCCGGTCACGCGTTGGCGTATTTGTCGCCAACTTCCTCCCTCAACGGATGCGTATCGTAGAAGATCGACATGGACTGGAACTTTCCGGCGGCGTCGAACTTGAAATAGTCGACTCCCTGGAACACCAATTCATCGCCGTTCGACAGTGTCCAATCGTACTGGAAGTGCGCGGCGGCACTATCCCCGTTCTCCCCGAGCAAGACGTCAAATACCGTTAGCCGGTTCTGACTGGATGCGTTGCCGAGCTTCTCGAAGAAAGGTGCTGCATTCATGCGACCCAGAAATGGGGAATCGACATAACCATCAGCAGCAAACATTTCAACGATTCCGGCAATGTCAGAAGCCGTCAACCGCTCGAAATAGCGCCGCACCTGTTGAATTTTGTCCTGATCGTTCACGCATTCTCTCCGCCAAATCGAAAAAATCGCGTCTCATTAGCACGTCACCGTCATGCTGTCGGCAGGGAATGCACAATCCCTTTGAATACCGGGGCGGATGCGCCTACGGTACCCGGATGCATTCCGGATTCATCCAGTCAGTCGCCAGAGGATTCGCATGAGCAAACTCAAGTTCATCCAGGTCACGGACGTCCACCTTATCAGTGGCGCTCGCCGGCTTTACGGCGTGTCTCCTGAAAGCCGGCTGCACGCCGCCATAGACAGCATCAACCAAGAACACGGGGACGCTGACTTCGTCGTGTTCAGCGGCGACCTGGTTCACTGGAGTTCCGATGAGAATTACGCGGTTTTCGCGGACGCGATCAAACGACTGACGATGCCCGTCAAACTGATGCTCGGAAACCATGATGAAGCTGACGCTCTCGCGAAAGCCATGCCGGACACACCGGTCGATGAAAACGGCTTTGTTCAGTACGCTGAAGACACACCCGCGGGTCGCTGCCTGTTTCTCGATACTCGGCGCAAAGATTCTGATGCCGGCGAATACTGTCCCGTGCGTCTGGCATGGTTGAAGAATGAGCTGGAGGCTTCCACCGGACCGGTCATCCTTTTCATGCACCATCCGCCGATGAAGGTTGGGATGGCGGGCATGGATACACTCCATCTGCTCGACTCAGAAGCTCTTTTCGAAACTCTGGCGCCGCACCTGGCGCGCATACGCCATCTGTTTTTCGGCCATATCCACCGTCCCATATTCGGAAACTGGCGTGGTATTTCGTTTTCCTGCATGCGTGGGTTGAACCATCAGCTGGCGCTTGATCTCGACGCACCGGCATCCAGTTTTCCAGGATCCTTCGAACCTGCAGCCTATGGCGTTGTACTGGCTGACAAGGACCAGCTGGTTGTCCATATGCACGAGTTTATGGACCGGTCTCCACGCTTCGAGCTCTCATCACCCGAGGGCGTCGACGCGCTGGAGCGCAGTCTGAACATGCGCCATGGCGATTGGGACCGCATGACCTGAGCACTTGGCTCTGCCGGCAGGCCCGACTCGAACGTCGAGATATTGACGCGCTTGCCATGATACCGTGACCCCTATTGGCAGAATCACGTCGAGAGGTCGCTATGGACAGCAGAGATAAAACGATCAACTACATCGAGTTTCCGCTAGCAGATGCGGATGCGACGAAGGCGTTTTACTCATCGGTGTTCGGATGGGAGTTTCAGGACTGGGGCCCCACCTATATCAGCTTCACCGGAGCTGGTGTCGAAGGTGGCTTCAATGGCGAGAGCGGCGTGTCAGCCAGCAAACCGGGTGTTCTGGTCGTTCTTTATGGCGACGATCTGGAACAACTTTTGGACGCTGTTCGAACCGCAGGCGCTGAGGTCATCCAGGAAATCTATGCGTTTCCGGGCGGACGCCGGTTCCACTTTCGCGATCCCAACGGCAATGAGCTGGCGATCTGGTCGGAAAAGTAGAACCGAAAGGCGGCAACCCGTACAGGATTCAAAAGGTGCCACCAAAACGCCTGTTTGATCCGCCTGCTTGATTCAATGTCTCAGCGGATTGAATCAGATAGCAAGCGTCAGGCCACAACCATCTGAATCGCAATACTTTTGCGTCAGGCCGGCTCCGGTTCGACCCTGGCGGGTCCATGGTAGACATAAATCTCGATGGGCTTGGCCTTGCCTTTTACTTTGATCGGTTCGAGTTTCTCGGCAATATCGGTTAACGCCTCAGGCAGGTCATCCATGATGTCCTTGGTGACCATGGTTTCGTCGGGTCCTGCAGCTCCGCACAAACGTGCCGCAAGGTTCACGTGGTCGCCGAGAACGGTGAAGTCCTTGCGCTGGTCGCTGCCCATGGCGCCGAAGACGACCTCTCCCACATGGATGCCGATGCCGATGCGAAGATTGACGCCGGAGTCCTGTGTCATTTGCTTCATCGCACCCATGATTGCTATGGCGCATTCCACTGCATGCGTTGTCATGTTCTCACCAAGAAACAGCGCCATGACCTCATCACCGACAAACTTGTCAATGTCACCGTGGTTCTCGGCGACGATATCTGAAATTGTCTGGAAATAGCTGTTGAGAACCTCGACCACTTCCTCTGGCTCGCGACCTTCCGAAAACGCCGTATATCCGCGAATATCGGCGAACAGAACCGCCACCCGCCGCCGCTCACCGCCGAGCGAGACTTGCCGGTGTTCGCTTTCCTCAATCGCCTTCATGGTTCCACGGGAGACGAATTTCTGCAGCTCGAACCGCTCATTGAGCTGCACGATCATGTCGTTGAACCGATTGGCGAGATCGCCGATTTCATCGCGCGAACGCACATTGTCGACCCGGATTTCGAGGTTGCCGCGGGCAATCTCCATCGCTGCCTGGCCAATCCTCAGGATCGGTCCCGAAATGCCCATCGAGAAGACGACGGCGCCGATCATCGCCACGGTCAGCCCGATGCCGAGCCAGACCAGGAGGTTGCGGATCATGTCAGTCACCGGCTGGTAGGCGTCCCGCTCGGATTTCTCCACCAGGATTGCCCACGGAAAAACCCGTGGCACGTTGATGGCCGCCAGCGAGACGGAGCCATCCTGCAATTCGTGCGGACCGACAGCTATCGAGCCCGAACGGGTCTCCAGCATCTGCACCGCATCCTGCACAACGCTGGTGTGATCGTATTCGTCCGGTGTCGTCCCGAAAACTACGGATCCATCGGCATCGATGACATGGATAGTGCCGGTTTTCGCGAATGGATGGAATTCGATCACCTGTTTCAGACGGTCGAGATTGATACGGGCATGCAATTCCGCCTTGCGACCGCCAATGCCCTCAGTGATCGGCAACGTCGCCGTCGCCAGCCAGTCACCCGTCTCCTCGATCCTTTGGATGCCCCTGGCGCGCCGCGGATTTGTCACGTCCGGATCGAGCGTGTCACGGTCCACTCGAAGGACCGCCATCGGGTCCTCGATTTTGTCTCGCAGTCTGTTGACGAAGGCCTCCTGCGACACGACGAGAGGCCGCGGTGAACCCTCTATGTCGACCTGCAACGCCACCACATCCGGAAGGTCCGCAATGCCCTGACGCAGCACCGCTATTTTGCCGGCGGAATCGAGTTTGTTACCACCGATGGCATTGCGGATCAGATCGAGCGGCGCGAAAAGTGAATACTCAAAGAAGGCATTGAATTCATACGTCAGCTGGCGGGCCGTACCGACAAGCTGCTCGTTGGCAGTGCTCTTGAGCTCGTCCTGGGCAATGCGAATGATCGACTGCCCGGCAACCACCAGCGGCAAAACCGCGATGACTGCCGCAAACAGCATCATTTTCGTTCGCAGGCTAAATCGCATATTCGAATTTTCATCTGACAGCCGTCGCCCCCACGCGATGCCTGCCTGTTCCCCTCGTCTGGTTCGTTGCGACGCTCGCTAATCTGTCTGCGGTGTCGAACGCTCGCGCTGTGTCGTCCTGATTTTAACCGTGTCTTCCGCGAAGCTGCAATCCAGACCATGCGGATCGGCCGCCGTCAACAACGCCGTCACTTCACCGGCTTCGGAGAACTCGACTCTGGCCTTTTCGCCATCGACCTCAACGCCATTGGAGAGGGTCCAGTAGTAGATCAACGTATCTCCGTCCGGATCGCTTGATCGGCTCGCATCAAGAACCAGACTGTCATGCGCCCCACCGAAGAGCAGGTCGACATCCGGACCGGCATCAGCCACCGGTGGTGCGTTGACGAGAACATCCACGGTCTCCGTTGCCGTCGAGCAGACCGAGCCAGACCCGTCGGTTACCGTCAGCCTCGGCCAGTAGATACCGGGCTGGGCATAGCTGTGCGATACCTGCATGCCTTCGGCGGTTTTTCCGTCCCCGAAATCCCAGTGATAGTGCTTTAGTCCATTGTCGGCATCGAAGGAATCGCTGGCATCGAAGGTCACTTGCATGCCAGCACAGCTCTTGCGCGGGGCGTTGAATAGCGCCACCGGCCGACGGTTTACGGTGACGTTCTTGGCAAATGGCGTGACGAGCCTGTTGCCGGCGCGGTCGACCGGTGTCGCCACGCTGACCGAATAGGTGCCCGGGCGGGAATAGGCGTGAGACGTTTGCTTGCCAGCGAGGCCCGTGCCGTCGCCAAACTCCCAGCGCGGTGTCTTGGGGTCCACAGTGTCGGGCAAGTTGGCGAGGTCGAATTGCAGGACTTCACCCGGACAGGCCATCTGTGAGACGGCGATCTCGATCGGCGGCGCCGGTGTGACGTCGACCTCGAACTTAACCGAATGGCGGCTGTTCTTCAGGCTTTTGCCATCATCGACGGTCAAGGTGACGACGTGCGGCCCGGCTTCGCGCCAGATATGGGAAACCTCGATCCCGTCGGACTTGTTCCCATCGCCAAAGTCCCAATGATAGGCAGCAATTCCACCATCGGAGTCGCTTGACCCTGCGGCCGACAGCGTCAGCGGACGATGAATTTCGACTGCGGGTTTCGTGTCGATCTTGGCAACGGGCGCTTCATTGACCGTGACGAGATGAACCACCTCGGCACTTGAGCAACCACCGGCGTCTTCATCGGCCAAAGCGCGGAGCCGGACACTGTAGACGCCTGGCTTCTCGAAAGCATGGCTGACTTTGACGCCCTTTGCCGTCGTTCCATCGCCGAAGTCCCATTCGTAGCCCGAAATGGCGGCACTTTTCGATGTCGATTTCAGTCCGTCGAATTCGATGACCTCACCGATCGCGGCAGCGCTTCGCGCCGTGATGACCGCCACCGGCGCATCCAAAACGGTTACCGTAAGATCATCACTCGAAACCGGTGAGCAGATGCCGAGATTGTCGCCCTCGATCTGGAGCGTAACACGATAGATTCCCGCATCACTGAACAGATGTTCGGGCCGGTCGCCACCACCGGATTGGCCATCGCCGAAATCCCAGGAATAGCGGTTCACAACGCCGTCGACATCGGTCGATTTCGTTCCGTCAAAACGAACCGTCGTACCCGCGCAGATCTCCATATCATTACCGGCATGCGCCACGGGCGCCGGCAGCACGGTCGCCAGAATCTCGTCACGATGTGATGCATTCGGCAGGCCGGATTCGTCAGTCACATCAAGCAGGACCCGGTAGGCTCCGGCCGCTCCGAAAATCTTCGTCGGGTTGATGATCGTTGCCTTCTCACCGTCTCCGAAATCCCACTCGTAACTCAGCAGGCCGCCATCCGGATCGATCGACGAGCTGGCATCGAAGACGAACACGTCTCCGACGCAGGCCTGTTGATTTTCCCCGGCGACCGCTTTGGGCTGGCGATTGATCGAAACGGTCAGCGCGTCGGTATCGCGGGCATTGGCAACACCAGTGCCGTCGTCAGCAGTCAGCCTGACGGGATAGATGCCACCGGTCTCATAGGTGTGCTCGACGACCGCGCCATGCGCAACGTTACCGTCCCCCAGGTTCCAGACGTAGGACAAACCATCATTGTCGGGATCGGCCGAGGCGTTGGCATCGAATACCACGCGAAGCGCGCCGCTGATCACATTTTCGCCGGCCTCCGCGACCGGTGAATGGTTGACCCGCACAGTCAGCTGATCCTGTGCGGTCCGATTGGAAGCAATGCTGTCATCGGTGACCGTCAGTCCGATCGAATAGATGCCAGGCTGGTTGAACCGGTGCTCGACAGTGCGACCTTCGAGCGTCTCATCGCTGCCATGGATGTCCCAACGCCACCCGGAAATCTCGCCGTCTTCGTCGGTTGAGCGGGCGCCCGAAAGCGTGAAAACTTCGCCCGGTGCGACCAGCAGGTCCGGGCCGGCTTCAGCAACGGGCGGATGATTGACCGTCACCAGTATCTGCGAAAAGTCCGTGGCCTCGGGGTGACCCGTATCGTCAAAAACCTGCAGGTTGACGGCGTAGAGCCCCGGCTTTTCGAATGAATGTTCGACAACATCCCCTTCGGCTGTATTTCCATCGCGAAAGTTCCAAGCGAAGCGCTTGATTTCACCGTCCGGATCGACCGAACGGCGACCGTCGAAGACGACCGTGTCTCCGGGTGAGGTCACCAGATCGAACCCGGCATCGGCAACGGGCAGTGCATTGACCGTCACCAGTGTTGCATCTTCAGCCACGTTACGGATCGTACCGGAATCGTCGGTTACCTTCAGATGAACCGTATAGGTCCCGGGGCTGCGATAGGTGTGCGTGATCTTCCGGCCGGAGCCGGTGTGACCGTCGCCAAAGTCCCATGCGTACAAGATGATCTTGCCATCCGGATCCTTCGATCCGCTGGCATCGAACAGCACCTGCGAGGCGGTGACGAGCTGTTCCTTACCTGCTTCTGCAACGGGCGGGTCGTTGACCGTGATGACACGTTCGTCAAACGACGCCTCGTTGGCGAGGCCTGAGTCGTCGCGAATGATCAGGCGGGTGCGATAGACACCGGGTTTGTCATACTGATGGACGACTTCGCGGCCGGAAGCCTTGTTGCCGTCGCCGAAATCCCATTCGTAGGAAATGATGTTGCCGTCTGCATCGCCGCTGGCGCTGGCGGTGAACGGAACGGGTTCATCGATCGCGGCAGGCCGATCGTCCTCAAGCTGTGCAACCGGCGTGTCGTTTTCGCGATCACGAACAACGACAGTCAACGTATCGGTATGGTCGGCATTGTCCTGACCGGAATTGTCGGTAACCGTCAGCGTGACGTCATAGCGCCCTGGTGAGAAATAGGCGATGGATCGCCGCTGGCCCACGGCGGTTTTTCCGTTGCCGAAATCCCAATGGAAGCGGATGAGGCTGCCGTCGCCATCCACCGATCCACCACCGTCGAATGTCACCGGACGCCCGACGACCGCAAAACGATCCGGACCTGCCTCTGCTATCGGCTGCTCATTCGGCCGCTCGCGCACAATCGCGGAGAAACGCAGAGTCGTTATGCCGTTTTCAAGGCCGGAGTTGTCGGTCAGCGTCAGCGAACCTTCATAGGTTCCGGGTCTGCTGTAGACATGCTCGACCACCGGTCGGTTCGACGTGCCGCCGTCGCCGAAATCCCAGCGATAGCTGACGATGCGCCCGTCCGGGTCACCCGCCCCGCTGGCATCAAAGAGATGTGGAACCTCCGTATGGAGTTGCAACAGACTTGCCAAGTCCACTTCAGGTGCTTTGTTCGGCGCATGGGTCACGGAGACAGTAAAGTCCGCTGTCGCCACCGATCCGCGGCGGCCGGAATCATCCCGCACCAGAACCTTGACCGGATAGAGGCCGGGCTCGGCATAGCTGTGGAAGACCTTGAAACCGCTGGCTCGGGCTCCGTCACCAAAATCCCATTCGATGGCGACCAGATTGCCGTCGACATCAAGGGTTCCCGTCGCATCGAACTCCAGGATCTCGTTCACGAAGGCGGCGCGGTGCTGACCGACGCTGACCCGCGGTGAGATGTTGTCCTTATGGGCGACAACAATCTCGAAGGAATCGCTGGCGGAATCGTTTTCCTTGCCGGAATCGTCCACAACGTCCAGTGTCACCGTATAGGTTCCAGGCTGGTGATAGACATGGGTCGTTACGACCCGGTCCGAACCGGTGTCGTCGCCAAAGTCCCAGCGATAGGTCAGGATCGAGCCGTCCGGGTCACGGGACCTGGTAGCGTCAAACACAACCGGTTCACCGACCAGCGCCAGGCGCGCCGCGCCTGCGTCGGCAACGGGAGCCTGGTTGTCGGGTTCGACCACGCGAACCTCACGAACAACCGTGGTCGTTGCATTGGAAAGACCCGACGGGTCGGTCAGATCGACGGCGACTATATAGGTGCCCGGACGATCAAACGACCGGCGCAGAGCCGCTTTGTCGCTCGTAACGTCGTCGTCGAAACGCCAGCGTACAGCCACATCACCGCCCTCGGGATCGATCGTACCCGTGGCGTCGAACACTCCGGCAGCACCAGGAACCAGCGTTTCCGGTATGGTCAGATTGCGAGCAATCGGCGCTGCGTTAACGAACACTTCGATTTGGTCGGAAGAAACACCGTTCGCAACGCCTGTCCCGTCATCGACCGTCAGGGTCACCGCGTAGGTTCCAGCCTTGGCATATTGATGCTCGACTTTTGCCCCAGTCGCGGTGTTGCCATCGCCGAATGCCCAATGAAAGCTGTGTGGGTCACCATCGGCCCCGGTCGTCGCGCCGGCGTCCAGCTGCAGAATTTCGCCATAGGCCAGTCTCTGGTCACCGCCCGCATTGGCGACGGGCGCCTCATTGACACGGATTGTATGGGTCGTTGTATCGACGTTGCAGGGGTTGCCCTCGTCGTCCGTAACCGTCAGTTCGATCGTATAGATGCCAGGAGCTGCATAACGGTGAACCGGCACCCCGAAATCGGCATCCTCTTGGCGCTGCACGATCTCCGTTCCGTCACCCAGACGCCAATGGTATCGCGTAATCCGGTTCCCGGCCGGGCGTGGCAAAGTTGTGGAGCCTGTCCCATCGATCCGAACCTCCTGATTGAGGGCAACCAGTGACGGTGCGCGGATTCGAGCGATCGGGGGTGGTTTGACGTAGAGGTTGAATTCACTTGCGCGTCCGGCAGCGACACGGCCTGAATCATCGAATACTTCCAACCGTCCGCGATGATCGCCTGTCTCGTCGAAGCGAATCCGTGTTTTGGCACCCTCCAATGGGCCGTTGCCCGTGTCAAAGCGCCAAGTGTAGCTCAGTGCGCCGCCATCCGGATCAGACGACTGCGATGCATCGAACTGCATCTCGTGGCAGGCCGTCTGGCTGACATTGATGTCGATGAGCGGGCGGCGATTGCGGTTGAATGCACGGACCGGAAGGTCGATCGCGATCGGATGTTCAATCGTGTCGTCGCCACCGTTCGGATATCCCACAAACACGGTGACATCGTTGGGCGTTTCCCCGCCTTCAGCCACTGTCACCGATCCGATCCGGCCGCGCTCTTCGGCTTCCAGCGGAACAACGGCCCTTACCCACTCGCTCTTGCCTGAAGCGGCAAGCGGCACAGATCGGAACTGGCCGTCATAGTTGACCCGACCACCAGCGGAATCGAAATTTTCGATTGCCAGTGCCTCGGCCTCTTCGGGAATGTCGAAACGCAATTCGGTGAGCTGACCCTTCTGGGCCACCTGAAAGGTCGGCAGGTAGGAATAGAGGCGAAGTCCGGCTGGTGGCTCATTGCTGCCGTCCGGAATGGTGACGGCGACCTCGAACACGTTGCCATCGGCACCCTCAACACCCTCCACCGCCAGGACAAACTCCCGCTGTCCGTCGACCGCGCGGCCCTGTGCCGCATCCGCGGCAAACAAGGTATTCCAGCGACCGTCCGCTGCGGGAGACTCGCCATAGGTCACGGTTTCGAGGGACCTGCCCTCAACAGCTTCCTGAATCGCACCGTCCGGATCGCGAAAGAGGGTCGCGGTCGCATCGGCGCCATAAAGGGAAAAGCGGGTCTCCGTTCCAAAGCCGCGCAAGAACTCGTCATGGGCTCCGCCAACGTCCGGATCGAACACGCGCACGAAAAAACGACCAGCGTCCTCCGGCACGGAAAACCGGATGAACTGGCGCCAGTCGTGGTCACCCTCGCTTTGCGGTGCTGCTGGCCCGAACACCACCAGCAGAGGTGCAGGACCTGCCGCTTCTTCGTCAGACTGGGACGTGGCAGGGCTTGCAACCAGCAGACCCGAAAGCAGAGCCAATGGCATGCCGAACTTGCGCAGTGTCGCGGCCGGGCCGGTGATCATGTCGCTCTTGGACCGCCTACGCCTCACTCGGAAGCCCTCCCATCGCTACCTTCGACAACCGTGATTGTGACCGTCGCCTCATCGGTTTGCACCGGATCGCCGTCATCGGTCACGATTAGCCGCACATTGAATGTCCCGGTGTCATGAAACGCGTGAACCGGTTTGGCATCCGGTGACTGTCCGCCGTTACCGAAATCCCAGGCATAAGCCATGATATTGCCGTCGGGGTCGGAAGATTGGCTGCCGTCGAACCGGACGATTTCACCACGGGAAACCGTCCAGTCGTCCCCGAGAATACCAGCAACTGCCGTCGGCGCCCCGTTCGGTGCGGGATTGACCTGAACTGTCAGCGAATCATGGCCGGAAAGCCGCAACGCTTCAGGCTCGTCGTCGGTCACCTTCAAGGTCACCTGATAACGTCCAGGAAACTGATAAATGTGCCGGGTCTTGATGCCAGTTGCACCGTGACCGTCATCAAAATCCCAGACATAGGAGAGAATGGATCCATCCGAGTCCGTCGAGGCGGAACCGTCGAACGCGATTTCCTCACCCGCAGTCGCGGTCAGATCCGCGCCGGCAACGGCTTTCGGTGCCGAATTGGCTCGACCGCTGACCACAACCGAAAAATCAACCCGCGTCCGCTGCGGTTCCGGCACACCATCATCGGTCAAAACGAGGCTGCCTTCGTAATGGCCTGGCGCATCGTAGCGATGCTCGATCACCGGCCTTGAGCCCTTGGAGCCGTCGCCGAAGTCCCACTGGTAGGACACAATCGATCCATCCCGGTCATTGGCCGTTGATGCGTCAAACCGTACCGGTTCATGCAACGTGGTGGTCAGCAGGGTCGGAAAATCGAGAACCGGGGCCCGGTTGTCGGCCGGAATGACGGTGATCGTCATGGTTGCCACGGACTGACCGTTCTCCGCCTCGCGCTCGTCCTTGACCGTCAAATTCACTTCGTAGGTGCCTGGCTCCCAATAGGTGTGCTGCGCCACCGGTTGGTCGTCGCCGGTCCCGTCGCCGAAATCCCACAGATAAAACAGCAGTCGCCCGTCGCCATCCGAGGACGCCGATCCGTCGAACGTCACCGTCTCCCCAATGGAGACAAAGCGGCTTTCGCCAACCCGCGCAACCGGCCGTTCATTGACCGGATCGCGAACAGTAACGGTGATCACGTCCGTGTCGGCGGCCGTATCGAAGATGGTGTCGTCCTGGACACTCAATCGAACCTGATAGACGCCGGGTTCATGGAAGCTGTGCCGCGCCGTCGGACCAAAAACCCGTCGCTCGTCGCCAAAATCCCACCAGTAGGAGGCAATGCTGCCATCGGGATCCGTCGAGGCACTGCCGTCGAACTGCAATATTTCTCCGGTGAGGACATCACGATCGCCACCACCATCCGCAACAGGCGGTGCGTTGACGGTTACCATCTGGGCAACCGTGTCTGAATTGCACGGACCATCGCTGTCGGTGACCGTCAATTCAACCGAATAGGTCCCAAACTCCGGAAACTGATAGACCGGGCGTCCGAAAGCATCGTCTGCCAGCTCCTGAACGAGCTCCGCACCGTTCCCGAAACGCCACTGGAAGGACTGGATCTGTCCATCCGCCGGCTGTGTCCGAGAGGCCGATCCGTCGAACCGGACGGGAGCATTCTCGGCGACCAGCCCGGGAACTTCAAAGGCGGCGATCGGTGGCAATTTCACGTCAAAGGAAAAGTCGACGGCACGACCGTTGGCCACGACACCGGAGGAATCGAACAACTCCAGCCGCCCGCGGTGCTTGCCGCCACGCGAAAACCGCACGACCGCATTTCCGTCATTTGCCTCGTCCGCGCCGTCGAAATACCAGCGATAGGACAGGCCATCGCCATCGGTGTCGAAGGAGCGAGACGCATCGAACAGCATTTCGCCGCAAGCCAACTGGCTTATTTCAAACAGAGCGTAGGGCCGCTTGTTTGCCTGGGTGATGCGCACAGGCAGGTCGATGGCGACCGGTCGGTCCGCGTCTCCCGCCTCACCGGGCAAATTGACGACAACGGTAGCATCGTTGGGTGATTCGGCACCGCCAGATACGATGACCGAAGCCTTCCGACCTTGCTCACCCGGCCGTAGTGACAGCCGATCGCGTTGCCATTTGCTCTTTTCAGAGGCCGTCAAAGGCGCCGAAAAAAACTGGCCTGCATAGAAGATGGCCGCTTCGGCTGTATCAAAGTTCTCGATGACCAGCGAGTGGGCCCCTTCAGGCACCGTGAACCGGAGTTCGGCGTTCTCGCCCTCTTCAGCAATCTGGAAGGTCGGGGCGTAGGAATATATCCGGACGTCACCGGGGTCGCGGTTATCGGCATCAGATCGACTGATGGCGACCTCAAAGACATTTCCGTCGTCGCCCGACACGCCCTCAACCGCGAGCACGAAACTGCGGCGGTTACCGTCCGCCGCTCCCTGGGCGGCATTCAGCGGAAACAGGGTCACCCACTGGCCGTCGACCGCCTGATCAGCACCGTAGGTCACGGCTCCAAGCGGCTCACCCTCAATGGCCTCCTGAACGACGCCCTCCTCGTCCCGGAAAAAGCGAGGCACGCCACCATCTCCGTAAAGGCTGAAACGGGTTTCGGTATTGAAGCCGCGCAAAGGTTCGTCATGGGCACCGCCGATATCCGCGTCGAAGACGCGCAGGAACAGCGGACCGGATTCCTCAGGCACCGAAATGTGGACAAATTGCTTAAAGTCGTGATCGCCCTCGAACTGCTGGGCGCGAGGACCGAAGGTAACCAGATGGGGTTTCTCGTTAGCGCGGGCTTCCGGCATACCGGCCAACCCGGGCAGAGCCGCCAAAACAGCGCCGCTCAGAAGAAGGGACCGCAGGCGCACTGTCATTGCACCATGTTCACAACACTGATGTTGCCGGCGATGTCTGCGATTTCGATTTCGATGGTAACCTCCCCGTCACCTGCCTGCATCGGTATGTCGGCTTGGCCGCGATAGGCCTTTCTCGCCCTGTTGTAGCGCAGCACACCCTCGATCTCCTGTCCGTTGACCAGAACACGGTAGCGTGACGTCTTGGCGACGCCTGCGGCATCCTTCGCGCCGATCGTCAATGACAGTATCGTGCTGTTCCCACTCGGCTCCAGGGTCGCGGACTGGCTTGTCACGACCGGTTTTTCGGAATCGAGGATCACCGTTCGCTTGTCGATGGCGACAAGACCGACGGCATTTGTTGCAACGGTCTCAATGAGGTTCGGCCCCTCAGACAATTCAATGTTCGCGAGCGCCTGACCGTTCGCCATATCGACCGGCTGGCCGTTGACAACGAGAACGGATGGCTGGTCGATGAGGACCTCCAGAGCCAGCTCTGGCTCCGATGTGACCGCTGGAGGTGGTTCGGCAAAGCGAATCCGCGGCGCTGTATCGACAACGGCCACATCGATCATCTCTTCATATGTATGCCCTGAGACCGCTGTGCTCTTCACTGTCAGTGTCTCTTCATCAGCTTGCAGCGGTACGTTGACGAGAAATTCGCCGGTCGACTCGGCATAGGTCTCCGAACGCAATTTGCCATCGCCGTCCAGCACCGAGATCCTCGCTTCTCCTTCAGCCTTGCCCGAAAGCGTCAGCGCGTTGCCTGCGGTCAGGAACCGACCGCGATCGTCACGCACCAGGCTCTCGCCATAGACGATAGCGCGCTCAGCATCTGCCAGATACTCGAACTGGATTTTTCGAACGGTTTCATTGCCGGCCGGGTCGATTGCCACCAGCGTGACTTCGTTTTCGCCTTCGCTCGCCGGAACGGCATGCGAGAAGCGGCCCTCGGCGTCAACCGGAACCGGTGCTCCATTGATGAGAATTTGGGCAAGCGGTTCGGTTTCGCCGCTAACGTCCAGCTGTGCCTCGCGAACGATCGTATCGGGTTCCGGCGTGAGGACGCGAAGGAAAGGAGGCGCCGTGTCATTACGGATTTCGAAACGCCGCACTGCACTCATCTGTCCCGGCAGGCCGAACGCATCGATGGCGGCAACGCGCCAATAATAGACGCCGGGTTCGATTTCGAGGTCCTTGATGCTGTTTTCCTCGATTCCCCAAAGGGTTTCCGCCAGGCGATCGAAACGCCCGTCATGGGCAACTTCGATCCAATACTGTCCGGCACCGTCGCCCGCCTCCCAGGAGAGGTCGACTCGATCACCAAACAGCTTTGCCTCGTCCTCCGGTATCTGCAGAGCGATCCGTCGGTGCACCGCAACTTTTTCCTGCGGCGCCTCGCCGGTGGGAACCAACGCGCCTTCATTGCGGCCCAGCACGAGCGTTTCACCGCGGGCCGTGATGGACACCGGTTTGACGTCGTAGTTGGAGAATTTGGCGGCGTCGTCATCCTGGCTCACCCAGAAGCTGCCGGAATCGATGGTTGCGTCCGCACTGGGCAGATTGACTTCCAGCCGATTGCGTTTGCTTTCGGTCGCCAGCAAAGCGTAGAAATCACCCTCGATCAGGCTGATCTGGGCTTCTTCACGACGCTTGAGCGGGTCGACGCGCATGCGTTGTATAACGGCCTGTGAGTTCGGGTTGAGTCGCAACCGGCTGGCGTCCCGGAAGACGACCTGCGCGGTTGATTCCGACAGTGTCCGCAATTTCTCCTGCTCGTTCAGAACGGCGTTGAGGTTGCGTCCGCTCCAGCTGTTTTCGGTCGTCTTCTGCCCTTCAACCCGTCCATGCCTGTCGCTCAGGCGGGCCTCGGCTTCGATATCCCTCAATTCATCGCTTTTGGCGCGTGCCGACTGTGCCCGGTCGATCGACTGGGTGGACAGAGAAATACTCGGACCGAAGGCGCCGGCCTGCTTCTCCTTGAGTGCTTCCTCGTGCAGACTGATGGCACGGCCAATCAGCAACGGCGCAAACAACTGCGCGCCAGCCTCATTGGCAGCCTGGATTACGGAAAGCGAAGCTGCCAGGGCCTCCACCGCCGCCTGCAGCTGGCTCGCCGGCAGCCGCAGTTCCTGGTCTATTTCGATATCGGTAATATCCTTCAGGCCGTTGAGCCTGAGGATGATCGGCCACAAATCGGGATCGTCAAGATACTCCTCGGCCATCGCCCGCAGGCTGCTGTCGGGTCCGAAGCGAACTGTGACGTAATCTTCACTGAGGTCGAATCGCTGCAGCGGCCCCTTTTGCCCCTGGGCAAACGTCATAGGCCCGCCAACCGCCACAAGGGTGAGCGAGGCCGAGACGATTACCGGAACGATCCGGCGAATAACCGCAGTCAGGTCTCGAAAGGTCAAGACGTCAACCGCCCCCTTTAACTTCATCACCGCCCGATTTCACTGCTCGTCGTAATCATAGCGGTCAATCACGCAATGTCACAACACAATTTTTAGTCGTGATCACGCGCTTGGTTAATCTTGCAGCGCCACATATTCCGCCGAAACCACTGCGGAAGCAGGAACAATAGAGTTAAGAATTAACTACGTTTTTCACGACAATTTTAACGATTCCTCCACATTCTTCCCTGCGGCGGCGACACACATCCCGTGGAACTTCGACACATGCGCAACACCCTACTGGCGATTCTCATCTTTGCCCTGACCGGCGTGACTCTGAGTGGCTGCGCCAACCTGTTTGGTTTGGGCACCCGCTCGGCCACTGTAACCTATCAGGACACCGCCTGGTGTCTGCCGCCGAAACTGCGCCGGGTACTCAAACGGGTGGCCCGGCGGTATGGCCCGGTAACAGTACACTCGACCCACCGCTGGTGGCTGGAAAACCGGCGCAAGGGCGGCGCACGAAGTTCGATGCATCTGAAATGCAAGGCCGCGGACTTTTCGGTTCGGGCGGACCCCAAATCCGTCATCGCTTTTCTGAAATCGCAGCGTGCGGTCGGCGGTTACAAATATTATCCGTCCGGATTCTATCACATCGACACCGGGCCGCGCAGAACCTGGTGATTGCCGGTTAATCCTCTACTTCAAGCAGCTGACTCGACCTGTCGACAAGCTATCGCATGCACTTGATTTGAATCAGGAATGGTCTTGCGACCGTGATGGTGTCTCTGCGTCCGGATGCAGAACGCCTGTGGTTTGAGTACCCTGAACGGCGATCGGTTGAGCCGGACCCGCTCGATCCGGAGCATCGGCGGTGGCCCAACGAATCAGGCTGACCGCTGCTGTCAGTCCGGCAAGGACCGCGAACAGCAGCACCAGGCCGACTGGCCCGGCAAATCCGACTGAAAAAGGCCCTGCAAAGGCTCCAAACAGGATTCCCACGTTGAGCGTCAGTACCAAGGTGCCGCTGGCCGGCACGATCTGGCTAGGCGCGATGTGGTCGTTGGCATGCGCGACACATAAAGAGTAGACGGGAAGTGTCAGTGCCCCGACCAGGGCGATCCCCGGATAGACATTCGTGAACAGGCCAGTTGCAAGGGCGACACAGACACCAGCATTGATCACGGACAATCCAGCTATCACGAACCGCCGGTCCATTCTGTCCGACAGCCAGCCGACCGGAAATTGCGCAGCGGCTCCCGACAGCGTTCCAACCACCAGAAGGAGCGTTGCCTCCGAGGCCGGCATGCCCAGCGCCAAGCCGTAGAGCGGAATTCCGATATAGAACGCAGCCTGGGCGCCGCCATTGATCAATGCGCCAGACATGGCAGCCGGCGATATTCGCGCCAGGCGCATGGCCGAAAGGCGTTCCGGAGCTTCATATTCCGGTGCCGGATTGCGCGAGATCATCAACGGCAGCAGCGACAACGATATCAGTGTCGAGGTCAACACGAACAACACCGCTCCACCCGGATCATCGACGCCGGCGAGCCCCTGCCCCAGCGATGAGCCGAGCGTCTGGATGACAAAGTAAGCCGACAGAACGACGGCTCGTGACCGATTTTCCGCTTTTGCGTTCAGCCAGCTTTCGGTGATCACGTAGAGGCCCGGGAAACAGAAGCCGGCAAGCAGCCGCATGGCCGCCCAGCTCCAGGCGTCGATGGTGACCACATGCACGATTGCCGAGACCGAGCACAGCGACGCAAGCGCCGCGAAGGACCGCACATGACCGACTCGCTCGACCAGTTTCGGCGTATAGGCTGACCCGAGTAGCGCGCCGAGAGGGTAACCGGCCTGGATCAACCCGATCGTGGTATCGCCAAACCCGATCGATGCACCGCGAATGGTGAGCAGGGTCGACAGCAACCCGTTGGCCGCCATCAGCATCAGCATGCCGGCAAAAAGTGCCCAGTTTTCCTTGAGTGCCCGGATCATCGATCAGCCACTATCACCGGATTCGGAACCCGTGAAGAGGTCATTTGCACAACGCCCTGGCGCGCCGGGTGTGCATTCGAAACAGCAAGCGATTAGCACTGGAAATTCCAGCGCACATGCGCCACAAGAACTCCCCGACGGGTTTCGAACTGCCGCATGCGAATGTAATATTCCCACCAGGCTGCTCTGAAGCGCCGAGGTGAAGGTGGCGTTCGGGAGAGCCAGGCATGACGCAGCCCCTGTTGCAGCGGATCAGGAAGAAGATCGGCAAGCAGCGGCCGTCCCGCGTCGCCTTTTACACACGCAACTTCGCCAGGGATCTCAGCCCGCAGTTCATTTTCCGAAACCGCCTTGCACCCCTGCTGAAGCGCGCTCACGCATATGACCCGGACTACATGTCCACCCGGATCAACTACTATAACAAACTGGTTCCGGGTGCCTTGTTGGGAGACGAAACCGGCGCGGTCAACGACATCTCGTTCGACCGGTCGTTTTACTACTACGATCTGAAGGAACATGCCCGATACTTTCCGCGGCACTTCCGGTTCCACTACCTGTTCGGCGATGTCACCATCGTCCCGGATGTGCCGTGTATCGTCAAAAGCCGGCCGATCGGCGAGCACAATCAGAACTCCGCCATCATGAAGCTGGAGAAACTCAGGCACTTCTTCATCCCGCCAGACTCAACACGCTTCGAAGACAAGAAGCCGCTTGCCGTCTGGCGCGGTAGCGACCACAACCCAAAACGGGTTGAGTTGATGCGCCACTATCACGGCCATGCACTGTGCGACATCGGACTGACCAATGTTCCCGAAGACGACCCCCGACGCGGTAGCTTTCTGAACCCGTCCGACCAGATGGGCTACAAATACATCATCTCCATCGAAGGGATCGATGTGGCCACCAACCTGAAGTGGATCCTGGCTTCCAACTCGCTGTGCCTGATGCCGGACTCGGTCTACGAAACCTGGTTCATGGAAGGAAGGCTTGAAGACGGTAAGCAGTTTGTCCGTGTTGCCGACGATTTTGCCGATCTCGAAGACAAGATCCTGCACTACGAAAAGCATCCCGAAGAGGCCCGAGAAATCATCCGCAACGCCAACGCCTATGTGGCTCAGTTCCTTGAGCCGGAACGCGAACAGATCCTGTCTCTGCTGGTGCTCTACAAGTATTTTGTCGTCACCGGTCAGATCGAACCGGATCCGGATCTTGCTGCTTTGATTTCCGTTTGAGGTCGCAGGCGGACATCGGGCGACCGCGCGGGTTTTCAGGCTACACGACCATCGACGGCGTTGATGCGCGCAGTTATTTCGCTCAGGCGCGACCAGCTCTGCAATGCCATGGGTAGAAGAAGGGCCGATTCGACGTACTGCCATGAGTAGCTCGCGATCGAAAAGATCTGACCCGCCGTTATGCTCTCGATCCCCGCTCCCACGAACAGATTGTAGGCGATGAATGCGATCTGCAGCAGGAATATGCCGCCATAAACGATGGCTTCGGTGTCCGAAATGGAAACCTCATGTTGTCGCAAAGCCCGCAGGTGACGGAAAACATTGCGCCGGCTGCCGGCGTGCAAAATGTCGACCTGCTTTTCCTGCTGCTCATTGAGCCTGGCGTTGAACGTGTAGAAACGGCGATGGAAACAGGCATAAATGACCAGCATGCCCACGATGACCATCACCGAGGAAACACCCAAAAGGATATCGAAATAGGCAAGCACCGCCAGGCTGACGGCGATCTGGACGAACGCCGCGATAAGCTCCGGCACCTCTCTTTCCAGGAAATCAACGAGCTCGCGGGACATGTCGATACGGGCGGTCCGCTTCGACACCTGAAGCCCGGCCGACCGTCGTTGAAGTTCGGAACCGAGATGCAGTCTGATGGTACCATAGGCACGTGTATCATAGATCCTGCGGGCCACCGCAACGCCGCCAAGAGCGACAAGGATGGCCACCATCACCCCCAGTTCATGCATCCTGCCGGCGAGCAGGCCGTCGATGGAAAGCCCTATGAACAGGGGAATCAGGGCAATCAGCAGATTTTCCAGAAGCACGGCAACCCAGGTAACGGCAATGCGCGCGCGAAACGTGCGCAGGATGTTTGGCAGGTCGATATTGAATGGCATGATGGGTTCCGGTTGCCGTTACAATTAAAATGAACGAACGTTCGCTCAACATAATGCCTCCCTCCCCTATTTCCAGTGGGGTAACCAACAAAAGCAGAGGATCGAGAATGCGAATGAACCGACGAAAACCGGGTTCACCTGGCACCACGCCGAAATCTGACCTAATTGATAAGCCAGGTATTCGCTCCGGTGTAACAGGAGTTGCACCGCCAACTGGAAGCCGTCGATGCTTTGGATACTGGCACTTCTTTTGTTGATGGGCCTTGCCTTTGGTCCGACCCTATGGGTGCGGCGGGTCATGCAGGCTCATGGCGACGATCGTTCGGACTATCCCGGAACCGGCGGCGAATTTGCGCGCCATCTGCTCGACGAACATGGCCTGCAGGACGTGTCCGTGGAAGTCACGGCGCAGGGCGACCACTACGACGCCGGCGCCAAGGCCGTGCGCCTCTCCCAGGAGCGTCATGACGGCCGGTCACTGACGGCCGTCGCGGTCGCGGCTCACGAGGTTGGGCATGCCCTGCAGGACCGCGACGGATACGCCCCGCTCAAATGGTGCCATCGGCTGGTGGCGACAGCCAACCTGACCGACCGGATTGGTTCGGTGCTGATCCTCGGTCTGTCGGCGCTCGGCGGCGCGGCCATGTCGCCGCGCTTTTTCCTGTTCGGGATTCTGGCTGTCGTGGGAATTGGGCTAATCCGCGTCGCCGCCTATCTGGTAATGCTGCCGGTGGAGATGGACGCCAGCTTCCGCCGCGCATTCCCGATTATCGATCAGGGTGGTTATTTGCCGAAGGAGGATCTCCCGTCGGTGCGTTCCGTCCTCAAGGCCGCGGCCTACACCTATGTCGCCGCGTCTTTGTTCCAGGTGCTGAATCTGCTGCGGATTCTGAGGGCATTCCGCTGAAATCGTTCTCAACGCGACCGGAATCCGCGAGGAAATTATGAGATCACCCACATCGTTCATCTTCTGCCTCATCGCGATCCTCGTTCTGATGATACCTGCCACCGCAAAGGCGCAAGGGAACAACTCGAGGGCCAGTATCCTGATCGTCTATTTCAGTGTCGATGGACACACGCAGGCCATGGCAGAGGAGGTTCAGGCCGGTGCCCAGTCCGTGGAAGGCGTCGATGTCGTATTGCGTACTGTGACGGACGCCACGGCAGATGAAGTCCTAGAAGCCGACGCCATCATTGTTGGATCGCCTGTCTACAACGCCAATGTCGCCCCTCAGGTCCAGACCTTCATTAACAGCTGGCCGTTTCGCGGGAGGCCGCTGAAGAACAAGCTCGGCGCCGCCTTCGTCTCTGCCGGCGGCATTTCAGCTGGCGAAGAAACCACTCAGTTGAGCATCCTGCGATCCATGTTGATCTACGGCATGGTTGTGGTCGGCGGCCCGGATTGGACTGAGGCATTCGGTGCATCCGCCGTGGTTGGCGAAGCCCCTTTCCGATCAAAAGCTGAAAAAGTCGATCAGCACTTTCTGGCGAAAGCTAACGCCCTCGGGCGTCGGGTCGCCGAGCTGACCCGCAACTGGACGCTTGCGCACGATCCATCCAGATGAGGAATCCGTTTGCGGTCAACGAGTTGCCAGCCCGATCCCCAACCAAAAGACCGGGCTGGCGATCTGGCTGAGTAACCCGGCCGAGACGCAGATGCGCCTCGTGACAATGGGAGATGTCAGCCGGGCACCGTTCGAGGTCAAATTTGAGCAGTGCTGACCGCTACAGCCAGAAAACCGTACCCCAAACCTATTGAAGAAGAAGCCATACCGCATCCCATGTATTGGGGATGCTGTATCCACATCGCGTCGATTGAGCCAACTCGGTTTCGAATGAACCGCAAAAAGGTGTCGTGGTGTGGACCCAGCGTCCGCTGTATATTGTGGACTCAATAGGTTACCTCAAGCCCCGCGAAAAGCTAAGCATCGGCGTGTTGGGCCTGATCGCGCTAGGATAAATCGGACCTGTGACAACAACACCTCACATCTGCTTTCTCTCGACCATGTGCCTCCTCGATCCGGTCAGCGGTGCTGCTCAATCAGCGCGCAACATCCTGGAGACACTCTCTGGGGCAGGTTTCAAAACCTCCGCCTTCACGGCGTCGCTTTTTGATAGCAACAACGAGGTCGATTTCCTTGGTCAGCTCAGCAAGGACGCAGTTGATGTCGACGGCAAGCTCCTCCGGACCCGATGCAACGGAGTCGAGCATTCAATCTTCCTGACCGCCAGCAGCCGAGGCCATAAAATGACAGCCGAAGAGCGGCGGGAGATGATGGCTAACTGGCGACAGCATCTTTCCGAAGCTCGACCAGACATCATTTTCAGCTTCGGCACGAGCCAGCTCTCAACCGAGATGCGCGCCGCGGCCAGGAAGATCGGTGCCAAAGTCGTCTTCTATCTGGGCAATGCTGATATCGAGGACTCAGACTTCGTTCAACCTGGTGACAGTGGGGTATGCCCGTCGCATTACCTCGCACACCTTTACGCCAGCCGGTTGGGGATCAAGACGGCGGTCCTCAATCCGGTCATCAACCCCTTGACGCTGGTTGCAGCGGGTGCCGGAATTGCCGCACGAGCGGAAACTCGCCGTCTTGGATTTGTGACGTTCCTGAACCCGATTCCACACAAGGGACTGACGATGGTCGCCCGTCTGATCGGGCGAGCCCTGATAAAGCGACCGGACATGCGCTTCCTCCTCCTGGAGGGCAGAATGCCACGCCGTCTGCTGAAGAGACTGAAGCTCGATCTGCCCGGGGTCAGCAACGTTTGGTGGTTGCCTGAACAGAGGGACATGGCAGCGGTCTACGAACGCACCTCCGTCCTTCTCATGCCGTCCTTCTGGTCGGAAGGATTTGGACGGTCCGTCGTCGAAGCGCAGCTCTCGGGCATACCGGTGCTTGCCAGCAATCGTGGCGGACTGCCGGAGGCGCTGGGCGAAGGGCCGCAGCCGCTCCCCGTGGACCAAAGGTGCATCGAAGACCATTATGCCTTTCCATCACCTGAGACGGTTGACCTCTGGTGGGAAACTTTGCTGAAGCTTTGGGTCGACGACGACGCCTACGCGGCGGCATCCCGCCTCGCCCGCCAAGCATCCGAACCCTATGCGCCGGCAAAAACCCAGGACCGTGTCGTCGCCCACTTCCGGCAGATAGCGGGTCTAGATCGGGCGCACACCGGCTGAAACGGGACTAATGGCCGAATGACCGATGGTGGGCCCGGAGGGATTCGAACCCCCAACCAAGCGGTTATGAGCCGCCGGCTCTACCATTGAGCTACAGGCCCCACCCGGCCACGAAGCAGCCGGTTTCACGCAGCTCCCGTTGAACGCGCGAACCGGCTCCGCTTAAACCAATTCCGGGCCGCCGACAAGACGTTGCGGCCTACGCGACGGGTCTCTTCGGCAAGCCGCATCAAAGATCCGATATGATATGCGGTATAAATCTGGAGAGGTCCTGTGTGATGGCCTCACGGTCCTCGCGAATGCAGATGCCCGAGGCGGCGCCACCAACAATCCAGGATCCGATCGTCGCATAGTCTTCGCCGAATTTTGGTGGCCTGGCATATTCCTGAAGAATGTACCCTTCCTCGCCATAGTGGCCCGGTGTCGAAACCTCCTGCCCCTCGACACCGCGCACCGTGATGTTGGCTCCCTCCCGGCTAAAGAAAGGCTTTTTGACGTGGGCACGATTGCGGAAATCCGCATCCGCGTCCGCCTCGAAATAGGCCGGCAGCAAATTGGGGTGGTCGGGAAACATCTGCCACAGCAGCGGCAGCATGGCCTTGTTGGACAAAACGGCCTTCCAGGGCGGTTCGAGCAGATGCACCGGCGCACCGGGCAAATAGGGACCGTATTCCTCGCGGAACATGTCTTCATAGGGGTAAAGCTTGAACAGTATGTCGATGACGATTTCATCGGTATCGGCAAATCGGCCCTGGGCGTCGATGCCGATGTCGTCAACCGCAACAAAATGCGGAATGAGGCCCGCCTGCTGTGCACAGTCCTCCATGTAGCGAACCGTTGCCCTGTCCTCGTCGTGATCCTTGGATGCGGCAAAATGAATATGAGATCCTGGCGCGAACATATCGGCGAACCGTTCGATCAAACGGTCCTGCACGGAATTGAATTGATCGGCATCTTTCGGCAGCACGCCAGCAGCGATCTGCTCTTCCAGCCAGATCCACTGAAAAAAGCCGGTCTCATAAAGCGCTGTCGGTGTATCGGCATTGAATTCCAGCATTTTCGCCGGCCCTGTGCCGTCGTAAAACAGGTCAAACCGACCATAAAGCGAAGGTTCGGAGTTTTCCCACGACTTGCGGATCCAGGATCGGTAGCCTTCCGGAATCGCTATTTTTTCAAGCAACCCGTCATCCCGAACCACCCGATCGACCAGATCGAGGCACATGCCATAGAGTTCCTGGGTGGGATCCTCCAGCTCCCGCTCGATCTCCGCGAGCGTGAACACGTAGGCCCGGGTCTCATCCCAATAGGGCGCGCCGTACATGGTGTGGAAGCCGAAACCGAGTTCTTCGGCATGCTTTTTCCACTCGGGCCGCTCGGGAACGGAGATCCGCCTCATCGAACGGTCGAAAAATCAGAGTTTCGCAAGAAGTGCCTGCACATCGTCGCGCCCCGGATTCTCCAGCGCCTTGATCTTCGCTTCCAGGTCTGCCCCGCTTTCCAGGCGTGCTTCCTCGTCGGCCGCCTCCAGCATCGCCTGCTGTTCTGCCTGGCGCTGCTCCAGGCGAGCCAGGCTGTCGACGGCGCTTGCCAATTTCCCGTCGGAGGCAGTGGTGTTGGTCGATGCCGCCTTCTGCGCCTTGATCAACGCCTCGTTGGCCTTGGCGCTATCCAGCTTGCGCTGCAGCGTCTCGATCTTGTTTTCGGACTGTCGGATTGTGCTGTCCATGCGTTCTTCGGTCGCTTTGTACTGGTCGAACAGCGCCTGGTCAGCCTCTACCTTGTCCCGCAACTTGAGGATGCTTTGCACGATCTCGATAGCCAGGGGTTCGTCGCCCTGCGCCTTTGCCTTGCTGGCGGCCGCAGTGCGGCGCTCGATTTCGCTCATGAGTTCAGCGACAGACTTCTCCTTGAGCTTGCGGTTGGCTGCCATGCGTGCCTTTTCATCCTTGGCACCCGCGATCGCCTTTTTGGCGTCGCGAATTTCCTGCTCGAGAATTGTCAGCAGATTGGCGTCCTGAACAGCTTCCGCGGCGTTGTGGGCGTGGCCCTTGAAGGCCGTTATCAACTTCGTCCAAACAGTCATGGTTCAGCGGTCCTAATTCAGTGAGAAATTGTCAATCAGCGTCGGTTCGCGGTCCGACATCAGCTGCCAGTTCAAGCGCGCTGTTGGCGATTGTCCGCAATTCGGTTTCCAGCGAATCGAGCGTGGATCGAACCGACATGGCGCCGAAAAGCTCGTAATATTCTTCACCGCCAACATTATCGATCGAAAGAGCGCAAAGCGGCAGGAGCTTTTTGTGGTTGCGTAGCATCATCGCTTCGAAAGCCGCCGGATCATCCTGCTGCGCGCGTGGCCAAAGGACGGTCGTTGTCAGAATCTGGAGGTCGCTGACCGTCATGAAGAGGGTGATTTCACCTGCTGAGTGTAGACGGACTTCCAGCACATCCGGCTGCATGGCGCTGACTTCGCAGCTGATTTCACCTTCCGCGAACGAACTGGAATTCTCCAGAGCTTCCTTGAGTTCCTGCAATGTCCAGGGAGTTTGCCGTGCGTTCATCCAATGCCTCCGGGTTCGCCGGTCTCGACATCCGGCCACGCACAAGTAGAAGTGAAACAGGTCGGTTTCAAGCTGTTTTTCAGCGCCAATTCCGGTTTGACATGCCGAAGTTGGATGGTCACAGTAATGGCGATTCAACTCGGGGCAGACATCAACTTTGCCAATCCTCCAGATCTTCATCTCCCGGCTTTACCACCACGTGCTCGAGCTCAAGCTTTGGCTGCTGATGACTTTGATCTGCGGTTACCTGTTCATTTCCTGGGTGTTGTTTTTCCTTGCTGGCGAGGCCGACCTTACCCGAAACCCGATTACCTTCATCTATTTTGCAGCCACCACGGCATCGACAGTCGGCTACGGTGATCTGTCACCGCAGACTGCAGCCGGGCGCCTGGTATCGGCTTTCTGGTTTTTCCCAGGGGCGTTGCTGATTTTCTCCGCGGTTCTTGGCCGACTGACGGGAACTCTCGTGGAAGGAGTGAGACGTATGGCTGACGGAAACGGAAACTTCGAGCGTCTGCAAAACGCCACGGTGATCGTCGGTTATCATCGCGACAAGACGCCGGTTATGGTGGACAATCTGATCGCGGGACAAGATGGTGACGAAAAGATCGTTCTCCTGGCCAACGACAAGGATGTCGACGTCCGTGACGGCATCCGTCTCGTCAGGGCCGATCGGCTGGACGCGCTTCAGTCACTCAGACGCGCCGCTGTTCCGGGCGCACAGAAGGTTCTCGTCTACGCCGGCACGGATGCGGAGACTTTCAACACCTGCCTAGCCATCCGGGAGTTGAACAAGGCGGTCCACGTCGCCGCCTATTTCGAAGACCGGGACACGGCCCGAAGGGCGGGAGACCTGGCGAATATCGAACCGGTTGTCTCCAGTGCCGTGGAAGCGCTGGTGCGTGCCGCGCAAGATCCGGGCGCCGGTCAGATCCTGATGGCGCTGTCGACCGCAGGTTTCGGCGCGACGGTGTTTTCAGCAACCATCGAAGCTGCGGAGCCAACCGAAACGGCCAACTTGAGGCAAGCACTTTCAGCATCCGATGCCACTCTGATTGCGATCTCTCAACCAGACGACAGCAACTTTCTATTCCGACCATTTCCGGGAGCGCTGAAATCGGGAGGCGTTTTCTACTACCTTGCCAACCAGCGACTGACCGCCACCGAGATCTCCACTGAACTCGGAGGAACCGATGTTCGGATCACTGTTTAAGCGCAACAAGGGCTGGATGCCGCCCGAGATACTCGGGCTGACGATCGATCGCGGCATCACGTTCGACCCTATTGCCCTTCGGCTGCTGCCCGAAGACAGTCTTCTGGAGAAGCCCGACACCACTCTCATGATCACTGCCCAGGGCTGTTGTGATCTCGGCGAGCAATCGTTCATGCATCGCTTTTATCCGGACGACGACCGGTTTTTGGTCCAGTTTCAGGGCGGAGACGGCCAAATCGACGATCGCGTTGACGAAATCATGCTGTGGTACTTTTACGATGTCCGTTACCCGTCGGATGACCGCGAGTGGGATAGCGCAAAAGACGCAATCCGCCAGACCAGGTATGCGCTGGAAGGCGAAGACGGGACATACAGTTTCGAACGCGCCTGGTTCGACACATCGACATCTCCCGAAGACCCGATGACCTATTGGGAAGAGGTCTGCGATGACCGGTCGGGTGGCGGGCGTCGACGGATCTTCCAGACAGCGATGCTGTTTGCCCGACCCATGAAGGATGGTCGAGACGAGATGCTGCTCATCAACATGGAAGAACCGGACAATGCGGAACGCAGCGTTGCGTACATGATCGGATTCCCGCTCGAACGGCACAATTTTACAGTCTAGTGTGGTGGATTTGAAGTTCCTATGATTATTGCAGCGACCTCTGGTAGGAACTTCAAATCCATAAACCACACTAGAATCATAATCTTGCTAGTATCCTGATTGAATCTGAAGTTCGTTCAGAGCGTGCTGTAAAATGGGACGAACTTCAGATTCAGGACACTAGCTCACGTATTGGAGATCCAAATGGCTGACATCCTGGCGTCCCTCTCGGGCCTTGTCCCCTTCATCGCCTACTTCCTTGTGGCGATCGCCATGCTGCTGATTTTCATGAAAATTTACACGCTGATGACGCCTCACGACGAAATGGCGCTGATCAAGGAAAACAACGTTGCGGCTTCATTGGTGTTCAGCGCCGCCTTTCTCGGCTTTTCGCTGCCGCTCGCCAGTGCGGTGGCAAACTCGGTCAGCATTCTTGATTTCGTTATTTGGGGAATTATCGCCTGTGTCACACAGCTGATTGCCTATCAGATCTTCCGCCGATTTTACCCCAGACTGACAGACCGTATCGAACAGGGCGAAATGGCCATCAGCACCAAACTCGCCACTATTTCGGTGACAGTCGGTTTGCTGAACGCCGCGTGCATGACCTACTGATTCGAAACAAGCCGCGGGCACGTCCAGAAACATCAGACCGATTCAAGTCGGAGAAATCTCATGAAGCGCTCAAAGTCGATCAAACTGGTGGTTATGGCGACCACAACCGCAACCCTTGCGGGTTGTGGCCAGGAACCGACCTTGGAAGGCCGGGTTTACAAAACCGAAGCTGAATGCATCGCCGACAACTTCCTGCCGGACGAGGCCTGTGTCGAAGTGGTCGAAACCGGCGAAACCGTGCACCGGACTTCCGGCCCACGCTACAACTCCCAGAACCTTTGCTCCGAGCAACACGGAACCAACCGGTGCGAACCAGGCACCACGGGAACAACCTCGTTCTTCACACCACTCGCCGTTGGTTATTTCGTCGCAAAGGCCGCCGACGGAAGCCTCAACCGCTCGACAATTCGCCCGGTTTATCCGGAACGCGGAAGCGACCGCCGCTACACTTCCGGCGGGTACTATGTGGGCAGCTATGGCGGCGGCAGTTGGAGAACCTACGACGATGCCGTCAAAACTCCACCAAAACCAGCCAGGGTCCAGACCCGAACCTCAGTCGCCTCGAGGGGCGGTTTTGGCAGCCGTTCAAGTTCTGGCTCGAGAGGGGGTTAGGCGCCCGAAGCCACCGACAAGACATTGCCGCAAACCACGGCTATGCAGCGCTTAATCTTTCACAGCCATCGGGGTCACCCATGATCATTCGACGCACATTCGCAATCCTGTTCGCTCTCGTCTTACTGCCTGCCGCAACCGCTGCACAGGCGTCCGGAGAGCAAAAACCGGGCATCGTCGCCGTCACCGGCGAAGGTGTATCCACCGTAGCGCCGGACATGGCAGTGGTGACTCTTTCGGTTGTGCGTCAGGAAAAAACGGCGCGGGCGGCGCTCGATGCCAACAAGAGTGCGATGACGGAAGTACTTGCTTCCATCCGCAACGCCGGTGTTGAAACACGCGACATTCAGACCTCGAATTTTTCCATCGACCCGCAATATGTCTACCCACGCAGCAATGACAACAAGCCGGTTGAACCGCAGATCGTCGGCTACCGCGTATCCAATACACTGACCGTTCGCATTCGCAACCTGGACGATCTCGGCGGCATTCTTGATCAGGCTGTCAGCCTAGGCGTCAATCAGGGTGGGCAGATCCTGTTCACCAATGACGATCCTTCTGAAGCGTTGACCGAGGCGCGCAAGGCCGCCGTGCTCGACGCCATCGACAAGGCGAAAACGCTGACAGAAGCCGCCGGTGTCGAACTCGGACGCATTTCGCGGATTGATGAGCAGCACAGGGCTCCAGCTCCAGTGCCATTGATGCGCGCGGAAATGGCCGCCAGATCGGCAGCGGACTCAGCTGTGCCGGTTGCCGCCGGCGAAAACCAGTACAAGGTGCAGGTCAACGTCAGCTTCGAACTGAATCAGTAGCTGACCAAAAGAAAACCCCCGGGCATCGATCGGGCAGGGACCGATGCCTGGGGGGATCGCTGATTGGGCGGGGAATATCAATCAGCGAAATTCCGTTAGCGAAGGGCAATCACCGGGCAGTGACGGCGGTTGGCGAAGACAACCTTCACGGGGTAACCGTGGCGCCATCCTTTGACGACAACGCGCTTGTGGTTTCGGCGGACGATGCGGCCATTGCGAACGCCCATTTTCCAGGCCTTCTTGGCGGCGCGCCGTGGTTTGCAGATACCCTTGTGAGGTTTCGGGCCGTATCCCGGACCCCAGCCAGGTCCCCAACCAGGGCCCCAGCCCCAACCGGGTCCGTATCCCGGGCTGCCGAACTCGATCGAAAATCCGACGCCTCCGCCACCTGCAGAAGCCTGTTCCGTAGTGACGGCCATCGAGCCGACACCGATCAAAGCCGCGAGGGCAAATGACTGTGCGATTTTTCCAAACATGTGTCTCTCCATCTCTCGGGTGTCGCTCAGCTCCTTTCGAAGCCATGGTGAGAGATTAGGAGACCGCAACTGAACGCTGTCGGAACCTCGCGTTCATAAACTGTTCATGTTGATAAAAAGCTGGCGGCGGCCTGTCAGGTCAAATGCCGTGACCAGAATTGCATCCGTTTTGGCGACTCGTGCTGATCGCCGATATCGCGCCAGGGGAACTCACAGGTGATTCCATTCATCGGCTGATAGCCGCGATTGCGCCAGAACTGATCCAGGGGAACATAGTCGGCCGGTTTCGAGGGATGGTCGCCGGGACGAACGACACCGCAAAAGGCGACACGTTCGTAACCCGCAGCCTTTGCCGCCGCCTCGCGTTCCTCGAAAAATCGCACGCCGATGCCCTGCCCCCGATAGGGTTGCAGCAGCACCGACTCTCCGAAATAGAAATAGTGCTGAGGATCGAGGCCGGCCTGCCTGAATGGCTCGGCAAAATCATCAAAATGATCGCTGAGCGGCGCAGCGGTCGCCGCACCAACCAGCTGGTCAGCGTCGGACGCGCCGATGATCACGGCCCCCTCGGAGGCAGCAAACTTGGCCAGATATTTGCGTTCATAATCGAAATCGCCATCGTACAGATAGGGCCACTCCCGGAAGACCGTGATCCGCAACTGCGCCAGATCGCCCAAAACGGCTGTCATATCGTCGCCAGTCAGCATGGCCATGTCGATTTTGCTCACACGCAATCCCTCTATCGGCGAATCCAAACAGCCGGACCTTAGAGCAAGGGGCGATAAGTTTGGATCATTTGATGGCTCAGGCCGGCTCCACACGGCTCGTCACCCTCGACCGGGCTCAATGCCGACAAGTCAGGCGGCGCGAACAACGCGGCCTTTCCAAATGGTTGCGTGCGGGCAGATTGCGCCGATTTCTTCGGGCGCGATATCGGGCAGATGCTCGTCCAGGATCACGAAATCTGCCCACTTTCCCGCCTTCAACGAACCGGTCTCTTCCTCCATTCCCAGCGCCCGGGCGCCGTTGATGGTGAAGATCGGCAATGCGGCGGACAAGGAAATGGCCTGCTCCGGTGCCAGCACGCCGGGATAGGCCGGATCCGCGCTGCGGCGTGTCAGCATGCCCGATAGCCCGGTCCAGGGATTGGCATCCGGAGCGGCCGCCGGCCAGTCCGACCCATAAATCATTTCGGCCTCGGCCTTGAGAAGATCGGCAATGCGATGATTTTTCTGAACCCGGTCGCGGCCCAACAAGGCTGTCTGAACCGGTGTCCCCGGATTGGGAAACCACATTTTGGGGGAAAGCTCGGCCACCGCCTCCAATGCGCGGAAGCGAGCCAGGTCCGAGTCGGAAACGTAATTCGAGTGCGCGATTTCATGGCGCAATCCGCTTTGCCCGTTGGCCGTTCGTGCGGCTTCGATTGCGTCGAGGCCTTTGCGAATCGCGTTGTCGCCAACCGCGTGCATCTTGACGGTATAGCGCCGCCGATCAAGCTCGATCAGCATCCCGTTGAGTTCATCCGGTGGGATGAGCAGCGTCGCATCTGGCTCGTGCGATGAAACGTCGTAGCCGCTTTCCGCCAGATAGGGTTCGGTAAATGAGGCCGTATAGCCTGGTGCTACGCCATCAAGAAAAAGCTTTGCAAAATCAAGGTGGACATTGTCGCTTGCATAACGATGGCGCAATTCGTCCATCCGATCATAGGGCACGGTTTCACCGCCGAGCGGGCTTGAATGGACGATATGGGCTGCCGTATGCAACGTAAGCTGGCCCCGCTCGTCGGCCGCCTGGTAGGTGTGAAGTTCTTCTTCGAACGCCATGGGCTCCTTGAACGCCGTAAAGCCCAGCCGGTTGAAATACCCGACCGCTTCGCGCACAGCCTCCTGCAATTGCGTCTCGCTGCGGCTGACCAGCGCACGAGCCGGAGCACTGGCGGTTTCGGCCAGAATTCCGTTCGGCCCGCCGGTGGCCGGATCGCGCTCGATGACACCGCCGGCGATGTCCCCTGTTTCTGGCCCGATGCCGGCGAGCTCGAGGGCGTGTGAGTTGCACCAGAGGATGTGCTGGCTGGCATCATGCAGGACAATGGCGTGCCGGGTCGAAATTGCGTCCAGCAATTCACGCGGATTTGCGCCCATTTCGGACCGCATCGCCGGGCGCCAGGGGCCGCCATAGGCAACCTGATCCGGGGCGTTCCTGTTGCAACGCTCTCTAACCGCTTCGAGCAGGTCGGTCAGGCTGGCATCGAAACCCACATAGATATCAAACAGCGTTCGGCAGGCACCCCAAAGAGCATGCGTATGGCTTTCCACCAAACCCGGCATGACGAAACGACCGGATAAATCATGGATCTTCGTGCCGGGACCCGACAGGTTCAGGACGTCTGAGGCGCTGCCGACCGCAACCAGGCGACCATCCTTGACCGCGAGAGCTTCGGCACGCGGGTTGGCCCCGTCCATCGTCAGAACGACTGCGCCGGTCCAGATCTCATCCGCTTGTGACATCGAGGTCTCCGTGTTTCCTGTCGCCAGACCCGAGGTTTTTGGGACGCAAGACCTGCTCAGGCAGCACGATCCGCATGGGGGCTTTCATCCATTTGCGCGATCAGGTGATGGTTGAGCCTTTCCGCCAGATGCGCCCGGATATTTTGGTGTTCCGGACTGTCCCACAGATTGTGGGTTTCGTGGATATCGTTTCTGACATCGTAGAGCTCGCCCCAGGACTGATCGCGGTACACGGTGTATTTCCAGTCCGTCGTCAGCAAAGTTCGAACGCGAGCGGGTTCATCGAAGCCGAGGCGCTTGCTGCTGTCATTGTACTCGATCAGCGCTTCCGAGCGCGGTCCTTCGGCGCCCTGCGTGACGGGAAGAAAGCTCTTCCCCTGATTGCCATTGAAGGGCTGCAACCCCGCGCGTTCCAGGATGGTTGCTGCAAGGTCTACCGTGGAGCACAGCGCATCGTTGCTCGAGGCGGTTCGCCGATCCGGATCCGACCAGATGAAGGGCACTCGGGTGATGCTGCGAAACGGCAACGCGCCCTTCAGAAGCATGTTGAAATCGCCGAGATAATCACCGTGATCAGCGGTGTAGCAGATTACCGTGTTTTCCATCTGCCCGCTCTGCTCGAGGGCATCGATGATCTCGCCGACGGCATCGTCGACAAAGGCCATCATCCCCGCGGTCAGCGCCATGGCTTCCTTGAGTTGCTGATCACCCAGCATCATTGCGGTCTGTGGCGTCATCTGACCGCCACTGTGTTTCCAGTTCTCGTGAAGCCAGCGCATCGGAGGCGTCGGATTCTGATGGGCCTCGTAGGGCAGAGAAATCTCGAAATCGTCGGGATTGTACATATCCCAGTATTTGCCCGGCGGATTGAACGGGTGGTGTGGATCGGGAAAGCTGACAAAGGCAAAGAAGGGATCATCCCTTGCCGCTCTGGACGAAATATAGTCAACCGCACGGTCGCGAATGTAGGCCGTCGGGTAGAGGTCTTCGGGAATCGGTGTCCGGTACGCCTGCGGACAGGAATAATTGTGGGGGAGTTCGTTCTGCGGATCCTGCAGGGCCTGCCAATTCGGAACGGTTTCGCGAAACCACTGCCGGTAGTGCCCGCCGCAACGATCCCCGTGATTGGTCACCATGTCCACATGCTGGTAGCCGTAATAGGGTGTCTTGATCGCGTATCGTTCTTCGGATTTGTAGCTGTCCGGTTCTTCATCGCGGTAGGTGGCCGGGTCGCGACGCCAGGCCTCCGGCATGGACGCAACCTCTTCGGCACTTTTGTTGGTCGGCGGCATGCCAGTGAAAGGCTGCAGGTGGCTCTTGCCGATAGCAGCCGTGTGGTAGCCGGCCCCCGCCAGCAGATCGACGAACGTATTGGCGTTTTCCGGCAGGACGCAACCATTGTAGCGCAGTCCGTGCAGGCTCGGATAACGCCCGGTCAACAGCGTTGCGCGGTTCGGCATGCAGACCGGTGACGCGACCTGGAAATTCTCGAACCGCATCCCCTGCGCCGCAATCCAGTCAATGTTGGGCGTCTTCAACACCGGATGGCCGTAACAGCCCAGCCAATCGGCACGTTGCTGGTCGGTAATCAGAAACAGGATGTTGGGTCGTTGGGTCATTATGCCTCTTTGGTGTTCAAGTCATCTTGATGAATGGCCAGGCGTTCACCCGGCCATCTCCAGCGACCGGTCTATGCGTGCTGCATACGGCGGGCGCCCACATGGTGCCAGCCCAATATCGCGATAGCGAAGGCAATGGCGGCAAACTGGACAAGCTCGGGGCGCATCAGCACCGCGACCGCCGTTGCCAGGCGAATGACGATCCATACGAAGGACAACGGCCGCGCGTCATAAGCGGCAAGTGCGCTTGCAACGAGATAGAGCGCCAGCACGAGACGGGCCAGCAACCACAGGAGCGCCCCGATCTGCACGCCGTTTTCATAGCCGGGCAAAGCACCTCCGGACGGGTTGGACGGATCGATCAAAGCCTGATCGACCAGCAGCAGTTCCGGGTAGAAGGCAAAGACGAACGGAATGGCGAACATGACGATGCCGGAGCGAACCGCACTGAAACCGGTCGCCATGGGTTCGGCCTTGGTGATCGTCGACGCTGCGAAGGCTGCCAAAGCAACGGGCGGCGTTATGGCCGAGGCAATGGCGAAGTAGAAGATGAACATGTGAGCCGTGAAGGTCGCGATGCCCAGCCCGACCAGCAACGGTCCCATCAACAGGGCCACATTGATATAGGCCGGGACAGCCGGCATGCCCATGCCAAGCAGAATGGCCAGCGCCATGGTGATCGCCAGGGCAAAGAACTGGAACAGCGCCGAACCGCCGCCGCCAAGATCGAGTGCCAGCAGGAACCGCAGAACGTCGATCGCCACGAATTTCGAAAGTCCCGTGAAGTTCAGGCACACATCGATCACGGTGACGGCGAGAAGCATGAGGTAGAGCGTCGCGATGGTGATACCGGACTCAGCCAGTGCATCAAGCACCTTGCGCGGCTTTGCCCGGAACTCCTTGTCCAGGAACAGCAGAATCATCACCAGGGCAGCCGCCCACCACCCGGTCGCGCCGGCATCGCCGGCGGCATTCTGGTAGACCTGCAGGATCCAGGGCAGTGAATTGACCGTACAACGGTCGCCCTGCAGAACGGCATCCGCTCCAAACAGCCAGCCCGTGAAACCACAGCCGACCATGTCCTTGGGCGTCAAAAGCAGGACGAGGATCAGAAGGATCGGCAGAACGATCTGGCACAGGTGCAGAATGTCCTGCCCACTCACCCGCATCTCGTCGGTCAGCTTCCCGAATGCCTCGATACCCTGTTTGCGCGACTGGAAAGACGCACTGAGGAACAGACACAGGAAATAGGCAACCGCCGGTAGCGCTGCAGCGACGATGACGTCCCGATAGGGCACACCAGTCATCGCAGCCAGGATGAAGGCAGCAACCCCCATGACAGGCGGCATGATCGACCCGCCCGAGGACGCGGCAGCCTCCATGCCTCCGGCAAACACCTTGGAAAAGCCGCGCTTGATCATCATCGGAATGGTCAGGACGCCTGTGGACAGGACGTTCACCACCGGGCCGCCGGAGATTGTTCCAAACATGGCCGAGCTGACGATCGCCGCATGCGCCGGACCGCCGCGAAGATGACGCGTCCAGCGGAAGGCCAGCTTGATCAGTGTCTGACCGCCGGCGGATTTGCCGAAGAGCGCACCCAGTATGATGTAGGGAAAGACAACATTCATGATGACGTTCATGAAGCGGCCAAGAATACCGGAAGCGTTGTTGACCAGGGCATCGTGTACATTGGGCACGCCGTCGAGGAACGTTCGAGGCTCCCCGCCGAGTTTGGTCATCAGGTATTTGTTGATATCTTCGGGCCCGTGGAAATACCAGACCAGTACGGTTGCGATGGTGTAGAGCGCGATAACGATGGAGACCAGCACCAGCGGCAGGCCCCAGACTTTGACGTTGTAGCCGAGGAACACCAGGATCGATGCGCCCACGATAAGCACCAGCCAGACGCCGGTGGTGGCAACGCATTTGGGGTCTTCCACCGTATCCGGGATGGGCAGGCCCATGGTTTCGGCAAATTCGATTTCGGCTTTCAGCGTTTCCGCCATGATGCGTGCCCGTTCGCCGGTAAACGAGTCGATCAGGCACACGCTGTCGATTTCAATCAGATAGGTCAGTGAAATTGCCGCGGCCGATACGACCAGGGCGATGTCCATGAATGCGCCGAACCAGGCCCGTGGCGTGCCTCGCCATTCGCGCCACATGGAGTGTTTCAGCGCGACAATCACCATCATGATGAAAAAGACGATGGGATAGAACCACTCGGTGGAGAAGGCGTGGGTCTTCAGGTCCTCGATACCGGTAATGCCGCGCCAGAGGTCATCCCATCCCGGAATCAGCGGAGTGCTGTTGACCACGCCCATGAAGACGAAGATCAAGGCCAGCAGATAAACAGCCCTGTTTTGAAGCGAAGGCGCACTGGTCTCGCGGTCCGGTGTCTCAGACATGGCTCACCTGAAATCTGGAGCGGCGTGCCGGGCGCCGCCAGGAAGACGACGGCGCCCGAATGGTCAACTCACAAGCGGCCTAGTTGGCCAATGCGCAGTCGTCGATCTGATAGCCGGCGTCACGCCATGCTTTTGCGGCACCGGGATGATACTTCACCGGGTTTGCGCCGCACATTCCCTGCATCGGATCGTCGAAACCAACGGTGTCGCCGTACGGGGCCTTGGCCTTCAGGTCATCGAGAGTTGCGATGTAGGCCGTCACGAGATCATAGACCAGCTGTTCATCCATGTCCTTGTGCACGACATTCCCGCCAATCGTAGCAAAAGCGCGGAAGGTGTCGTCTTCAGATACGAATGTCCAGTCGTCGCCCATCTTGGCTTCGAGATCGGCCATTTTCATCGTGAACGGCGCGCTGCCCGGTGCCTTCATGTACTTCTGCATCGCGTCGCTTTCATACGCTTCCTTGGGCATGGACCAACCCGTCATTTTTCCGGCCGCGGTGACCGATGTCAGCCGGCTTCCCGGAAAAAGCTCCGGCAGGACAATGGCATCCGGTTCGCCGCTGGTGACCAGCGATGCGCCCTGCCCCCAGTTGACCTGCAGACCTTCATAATCTTCGCCGTCCTTCAGACCGGCAACGATCTGGATCATGCTGCGGGCGTTTGTCAGAGCGCCGCCACGCGGCGGTCCGTTGTAGATCTTGCGACCTTTCAGGTCGTCCCAGCCGTCGACACCCTTGGCATCGTAGGCATAGAGAAAAAAGATGCCTAATGTGAACGGGTTGATGGCACGGAGGTTAGAGGCCAGCTCAGCTCCTTTTTCCTTGCCCAGCGAGCCGTAAGGACCAACGCCTCGGCTCATCAGGAACGGAAGAATATAAGGCGTTCCGGCGATGTCGGTCTTGCCTTCGGCGACATTCTGAATGGAATTGGTCAGCGTCTGACCGTCGGTCAGCTGGATATTGGCGATGCCCTTCGTTCCGGCAATCTCGGTCAGATGGGCAGGCGACAGATGCGTTGCCCCACCAGGGCTCGCGGTCTCCGCCGTCAAATTGACCTGCGCAAACGCTCCGGTCGTCATCAAGGTTGCGACGGCTGCGGCCGCCATCAGTTTCATTGGCTTCATCGGTACCTCCCTAATATTGAAACCGTTCCTTTTGCTCGTTTTCGCGCAGCGCCACGCACGTCGGTTAGTTCGCGTGCGCTGTAGCTGCGTCATTCTCCTTGGCTGATTTGGATGGTGTTTTGCGTGGTGTATCAGGATCGACCAGTCGCTCCGCCGCGGCGCTGAGCAGATCCAGGAGGCGCTTGAGCTCCTCGAAATCCTGTGGGCTCAGCTGGTCGGTAACCTGCTTGAGCGTTTGTCTTGCCCGCGGCCAAATTCGTTCAAAACACTCGATCCCGCTCGGGGTCAGTGAAATCAATTTGCGCCGCTTGTTCGCCGGATCTTCCTGCCGAGTTATCAGGCCCTTTCTTTCAAGCGCGGCTGCCGCCCTGCTTCCGTGGGCCGGATCGATGGATGTGCGCCTGGTGATGTAGGCCAGATGGCAGCTGCCGAAGCGAGCAACTGAGAACAGCAGCTGCCACTCCAGAATGGGCAGGTTCTCATCCTGCAACACGTCACGTGTCACCACGCGCCGCATCTTGCTCGTAAACGAGCGAGCACGAAGGATGATGAAATTGTCGATCTGTTCCGGCGGTATGAATGCCGCGTGCAAGATCCGTCCTCCCGATCAGTCCCTTGACTGGCAACGCACTATATTGGCATATGCAATATATGGCAACTGCAATATATGGCAGATGCAACAAAGATCGATAATCGTGCCGACCAGCGCCTCTGAGAGCGAAGCCGATGAAACGCCCGAACATCCTGCTCTTCATGTCCGATAACCAGCCAGCGGACCTGCTGGGGTGCTATGGAAATGATGAAGTCCGCACACCGCATCTCGATCGGTTGGCGGACCGTGGGGTCCGGTTTCAGAACGCGTTTTGTGTCAATGCCATGTGCTCACCTTGCCGTGCGTCGGTCCTGACCGGACTGATGCCGAGCCAGCACGGCATCCACAATTGGCTCGATGACCGACTGATGGACCGCTGGCCGAAAAACTGGTCGGCGATCGGAGACTTCGCCAATATTCCCACAATCATCAAACAGGCGGGTTATGCGACAGCACTGATCGGCAAGTTTCATCTCGGAGTGCCGTTCGTTCCCCAGCTTGCTTTTGATCACTGGGTCACCTTCCCCCACGGTCACACGACGAGCTTCTACGACAACGACGTGATCGATCAGGAGAAGCGTTATCGCTTTGCCGGACATACGGTCGACTTCTTCACGGACAAGACAATCGAGTTCCTTGAACATCAGGCCGCGCAGGACGATCCGTTCTTCGCTTTCATTCCCTACAACGGTCCGTACGGGCATTGGCCGGCGATCAAGGGGCGGGCCGATATCGCCTTTGCAGACCTCTACGACGGCGCCGACATGCACTCGATCCCGCGCGAGGGACTTTCAAGCGAAGTCCTTGAAAGGTTCGGCCTGCGCGTCGCCGAAGGCGGCGTACGCGAGCAGTTCAAGGGTCCGTTGCTTTTGCCGAACAACGTGGAGTCGCTGCGCAACTATTTTGCTCAGGTCAGTTTGATCGACGACGGTGTCGGGCGGATCCTCGCGGCGCTCGAAAGGCTCCGGCTCGACCGGGATACCATCGTGATCTATACGGCCGATCACGGGTTCTCACTGGGCCACAACGGTGTTTGGGGACACGGTGCCGCCGCGTTTCCGGCAAGCGCGCATCGACCCTCCTACCACATACCGCTGATCATGGCTGGAGGCCCGGTCGCCGAGAACGCCCCCTGCAACGAACTTGTGAGCCAGATCGATCTGTTTCCCACGCTGGCGACATTGGTCGGTGCGGACGACGCTCGACCGAGCCTCGCCAGCAGCGCCCGCGACCTCGCGCCTGCCTTGAACGGGGAAGCGATGCCAGGACCCGGAGCAGTCTTCTACGAACAGGAAGAAACCCGCGCGATCCGCACCCCCGAATGGCTTTACGCTATGCGCTTTGAGGGCTCCGACTCCTATCCGATGCGAGATGAAATGTATCGTCTGACCGACGATCCGCTGGAAAAGTCGAACCTGATTGACGTGCCGGAATTGTCAGACAAGGCCGCTGAACTGCGCGGCCGGATCGCGACTTTCTTCGACACCTATTCCGAACCGGAATATGACCTCTGGCGCGGCGGCACGGCCAAGTCTAACGTAACCTACGAAAAGCTATGGAAGGATGCCTGGGGCGATGACTGGAGGCCGGAGTTCTCGGCCTGACCTGCAGGCTACCAGCACTGGCATCAGCTACCCACCAGCCTCTACCTGGCGAACCCATTCGGCCAAATTGGTGTAAGTGCTGATGCGGCTGATACGGCCATCATCCACTTCAAAGAACGTTCCAGCAGCTATGCTGTAGCTTTGGCCCGTAGCTTTCGGAAGGCCCTCGACGGTCGAACGATAGGTCCCGCGAACGGTGAACTCGGCCGCTGCCCTGCCGCCATCCGGCATTGTCATGACAGTCAGATCGTCCACTCGCTCGTCATAGTGCTGACGCATCCTGGCCAAAAACCAACTGAATTTCTCGCGACCGATCTCACGCTCACCCTGGTTTATGTCATGAACGACATCGTCATCCAGAAGGCCGAGCAATCCATCCAGATCGTGGGCATTGAAGGCGGCAAAGTAGCGCTCGATCAGGTCTGTGGTTTCGCGCTGTGGCATTCATTCGCGTCCTTCTATCCGTGGCAACTCGGCGCGCCTCAGGCACCGAAAACCGTAACCGGATCTCCGTCCGTCCACTGCGGATATTTGTCCATCACAGCGCGGAAGCGATCCGATTGCTCGAATGTCGAAAGCCATTGCTTCAGACTGGTCCAATTTTCGCCATCGAACCAACTCCGGTCCACATTGGCAAACTGTCGGACAAAGGGCAAAATGGCGATGTCCGCCAGGCACGCTTGGCCGCCAAACAGCCAGCCCTCATCGGTAAGACGCTCTTCAAGCTCTCGCAGAACTGCCGCGGCAAGTGCGCGCTCCTCAAGCGGATCGCAGTCCTCATGGCGCACATGGTACTTGTAACGATCCAGGTGGGTTTTGAACGGCCCGTCGATTTCCTCGACCAGAGCCAGCATCCGATCAAGAGTACCGTCCGGCGGTGCCAACCAACTTTCCGGATCGTTGCGGCGAAGCGCCCACAGCATGATGTCGAGGCTCTCGTCGATGACCGGCGCATCATCCTGCACGAGGGTCGGCACGGTCGCGGACGGTGATGCTTCCAGAAAGGCCGGTGGTTTGTCGCGCAGCACCACTTCGCGAAGCTCCACCTCGGTGCCGCTGCTGCGGATCGCCAGCCGCGCCCGCATGGCGTAAGGGCAGCGGCGAAAGGAGTAGAGGATGGGCCGGCTCATGGCGACAGATGCAGCACAACGGTGCGGTTGCGCGGCCGGCTTCGGTGCTCAAACAGATAGATCCCCTGCCAGGTCCCAAGCATCATCGATCCTCTCGATACCGGGATTGACAGACTGACCTGGGTCAGCGCCGCCTTGATGTGCGCCGGCATATCATCCGGCCCCTCCGACGTGTGGCGCAGCCAACTCATGTGCTCAGGCACGATACGGGAAAAGAACTCCGCCAGGTCGAGCTGGACGTCGGGATCGGCGTTTTCCTGAATCAGCAGCGAACAGGAGGTGTGGCACACAAACACGGTCAGCAAACCGGTATCGAAGCCGCTTCCACCCACGAAATCGGCGACCTCGTGGGTGAATTCTGTGAGGCCCTGCCCGCGGGTCCCGATGGTGATCGTCGTCTGCATCAGGACGCGCGACGCGAGCTAGCTGTCGAGGAAGCTTCTCAGCTTGCGCGAACGGCTCGGGTGCTTGAGCTTGCGCAGCGCCTTGGCTTCGATCTGGCGGATGCGCTCGCGCGTAACCGAGAACTGCTGCCCGACTTCTTCCAGCGTGTGGTCGGTGTTCATGCCGATGCCGAAGCGCATGCGCAGCACCCGCTCCTCGCGAGGCGTCAAGGACGCCAGCACACGCGTCGTGGTTTCGCGCAGGTTGGCCTGGATCGCGGCGTCAATCGGCAGGATTGCGTTCTTGTCCTCGATGAAATCGCCGAGATGCGAATCTTCCTCGTCGCCAACCGGCGTTTCAAGGCTGATCGGCTCCTTGGCGATCTTCAGCACCTTGCGCACTTTTTCGAGCGGCATGGCGAGTTTTTCCGACAGCTCCTCCGGCGTCGGCTCGCGGCCGATCTCGTGCAGCATCTGGCGTGAGGTGCGCACGATCTTGTTGATCGTTTCGATCATGTGGACCGGAATACGGATCGTGCGGGCCTGGTCGGCAATCGACCGGGTGATCGCCTGGCGGATCCACCACGTGGCATAGGTGGAGAACTTGTAGCCGCGACGATACTCGAACTTGTCGACCGCTTTCATCAGGCCGATATTGCCCTCCTGGATCAGATCCAGGAACTGCAGGCCGCGATTGGTGTATTTCTTGGCGATCGAAATCACCAGCCGAAGGTTGGCCTCGACCATTTCCTTCTTAGCGATGCGCGCTTCGCGCTCACCCTTTTGCACCATGTGCACGATGCGGCGGAATTCGGAGATCGAAATACCGGTCTCGGTAGCGAGATTCTGGATTTCACCACGAATCCCCTTGATCGTGTCCTTTTCGGAGCGCGAGAATTCCTTCCAGCCCTTGGCGGTCAGGTTGGAGATCGACTTCATCCAGTTCGGATCGAGCTCGGCGCCCTGGTACTGCTGCAGGAAGTCCTCACGCTTGACGCCATGCGACTCGGCGAGCCTGAGCAAACGACCTTCATTCTGCACCAGCCGCTTGTTGATGTCGTAGAGCTGTTCGACCAGAGCGTCGATGCGGTTCTGGTTGAGCGCCAGCGATTTCACAGCCGCGATCAGCTCTTCCTTGAGCTGCTTGTAACGGCGTTCCTGGGCTGGAGACAGCGTGCCGGTTGCGGCAAGCCGCGCCTCGACCTGCTGGTCCTGCAGCTTGCGCAGTTTCTTGTAGGTATCGGCGATGACGTCGAAGGTTTCCATGACCTGCGGCCGCAGTTCGGCTTCCATGGCCGCCAGCGACAGGTTGGACTCGTCGTCCTCGTCATCGTCCTCTTCGGTGTTGACCCCCTCGCCTCCGACATCGGTGATGTCGTCTGACGCTTTGGCCTTGCGAGCCTTTTCCTTCTCTTCGGCCGCCTTGCGATCCGCTTCGATCTTCTCGGGCGACTGGAATTGCGGCGCAGCCTTGGCCTCAGGACCCGAGTAGGTGGTTTCGAGATCGATGATCTCGCGCAGCAGCGTCTCACCCTCGATCAACTCGTCGCGCCAGATAATAATGGCCTGGAAGGTCAGAGGACTTTCGCAAAGGCCGGCAATCATCGTCTCGCGGCCAGCCTCGATGCGCTTGGCGATGGCAATTTCGCCTTCGCGCGACAGAAGTTCCACCGAACCCATCTCGCGCAGATACATGCGCACCGGGTCGTCGGTCCGGTCGGTCGGTTCCTTTTTGCGGGCGGTGGCGAGCGCAGTGGAGCCTGCGGTTGCGACTTCGCTTCCGGTGGTTGCAGCCTCGGGAGCGGCCGCCTCTTCGGCTTCCTCTTCCTCTTCAACCACGTTGATGCCCATGTCGCTGAGCATCGACATGGTGTCTTCTATCTGCTCCGACGTCACCTCTTCGGACGGCAGTACCGCATTGAGCGCGTCCATGGTCACGTAGCCGCGCTTTTTTGCGGCCTTGATCATTTTCTTGACAGCGTTGTCCGAAAGATCGAGGAGCGGTCCGTCGCCAGTCGTCTCGCGTTCGGCCTCGGTTTCCTCGTTTTCCTTCACTTTTGTTGCCATGTATCCCGTCACCTTCTGTGCCGTATCGCTCACTCATCTCCCACCACCCGACAGTGGCGGGACTCAGATCGTTCCGTTAACGTGACCCGAATACCGGAGTGATGCTTAATTCCCGATTAACCATGCAGCGCAACGACGCGATCACCGAGCACGGTGCCCATCGCATCTGAATCGCCGAAATGGCGTCAGTGGACAATTTTGCAATTTGCTTGACCAATGAAATCTCTCGCCAATCAGGTGATTCCGTCTATTTTTCCATCCGTCAAGCGCAACCGGCCAAAAAACGCGTTTTTCGGTGATATTTCACGAAAAAACGCGAATCCTGAACGCGTGGCGTCCAGAGTCCGACGCGCCTGATAATGATGTGCGGCAGATCCATCTGATTTCGAGAGCAGGCCCGGAGCGCCTGTCCAATTTTCTGCCTCGCAACCTATTTAGGGGGAAGTGGTTCCTTTACAAGCCTGCAAAACCCTATTTTCCGGCCGCTCCGCGTACCCGTCCCGAGAGCACGCCAAATCCGTCGATCAGAGCCTCCTGATTCTCAAGACGATTGACCTCAGACTGCACACTTTGCAGTGCCCGAATGAGCTGAGGCACCGCCTCATCATCGCCTTCTTCAATCGCTTCGGCGATATCGCGTTCCAGTTCCAGACGCTGCAACGACAAGGCTCGGGTACGCTTGTAAAGCGACAGCACCTGCCCGAAGGCCTCCCGCGCATCTTCAAGGGCGGCCTCGGAAGTGGCGGTCCATTCACGCGTGTTTCGAATTTGCTGTTCGATCTGTCCGACCAGAGTGCCAAAGCCGTGACCATCCAGAGCATCCCGGACCTCCGACCGCTCCATCGGCAGATCGTCCGCGACCCGGTCAAGAAGGTGAACCAGCAAATCGGTCAGTTGCGGATGGTCGAACTCGATCGACGTTGCTTCATCGAACTCGCTGATTAGGAGCTCCGGATGATTGACAAGTGTCAGTGCCAACACGCTTTCCCGAAGCACGGGCAATTGTGCCGATCCGAGCACGAGGGCCGACCTCGCCAATTGATTGCTGATGGCATGCCGTCGGCCGGCGCGGGCATCGCCAGGCCGGCGCCGTTGCCGATCGCCCGGGCGGCCTGACCTGCTGGCACCCGTTCCCTCGAAATAGCCGTTGAGCCGTTCGCGCATCTCCTGGGAATAGTGACGTCGAACGCTTTCGTCCGCGATGCTGCCCGTGAGACGGTTGAAGGACGCTTCCAGCGCGGCGCGTTTTTCCGGTGTATCGAAAACGCCCCCAGAGGTCTCGCGAGTCCACAACAGATCGGCCAGGGGCTGTGCACGGGAAATCACCGAATCGAACGCTTCGCGTCCGCCGTCGCGAACCAAATCGTCCGGATCCTTTCCTTGCGGAAGCATGGCAAATCGCACAGAGCGCCCGGGTTTGAGTCCACCGAGCGCCAGGTCGGCAGCCCTGTAAGCGGCACGCTGTCCCGCCTCGTCGCCGTCGAAACACAACACCGGTTCAGGCGTCATTCGCCACAGCAGATCAAGCTGATTGTCGGTGAGCGCGGTGCCGCAAGCCGCAACCGCGTTTTCAAACCCCGCCTGAAACAGTCCGATCACATCCATATAGCCTTCGACGGCGATCACCGTCTTGGCGCCCTCGCCGCGGCCCGCTGATCGTCGGGCCCTTGCCTGGTTGAACAGCTCCCGGCCCTTGTGAAACAGTTCCGTCTCGTTGGAGTTGATGTACTTTGCCGGAACATCCGCCGACAGGGCACGACCGCCAAAGGCAATCACCCGCTCGCGCGAGCTCAGGATCGGGAACATGATGCGGTCGCGAAACCGATCGTATGACACGGCAATGTCCGCGCCGTGGACGACCAGTCCGCAGGCTTCGATCTGTTGTTTTTCGACACCTTTCCCGGCGAGGAATTCCTTCAAACGGTTACGACCGTCGGGTGCATAGCCGAGGCGAAAGGTCTCTATCGTCCGGCCCGACAGGCCGCGGTCACGGAGGTAGGCACGCGCCCGCGCGCCCTCCGGAGATTGCAGCTGTTCCTGGAAAAACCCCGTTGCCATTTCCATGACTTCGGAAAGGCTGGCGCGCTGTTTTTCGCGTTGGGCAGCTTGGGGATCGGGCGCCGGCAAGGAAACCCCGGCCAAATCCGCCACCTGCTGGACAGCCTCCGGGAAAGACAATCCGTCCAGCTCGGACAGAAAACGAAAGTGGTCACCCGACACACCGCAGCCGAAACAGTGGTAACGGCCTTTTCGGTCCTCGCAATGGAAACTCGGTGTTTTCTCGCCATGGAACGGACAACAGGCCCACCAATCGCCACGTGTCTGGTTGGTCTTCCGTTTGTCCCAATCAACCCGTTTGCCGATGACTTCCGAGATCGGAATCCGGTCCTTCAAGGCTTCCAGAAATGAGGTCTCGAATCGCATGGTTCCCAACGCAACGCCACAGCCAGGACCGAGCTATAGACCCGACGCAATGACAGTGCCAGCGGTTCGCGCGCCCATACCCGTTATACACAGCGCCGGGTGTGGTGGTTTAGAAGTTCCTATGATTGCTGCAGTGACCTCTGCAGGAACTTCAAATCCATAAACCCACAATAGAATCATGCTCTTGCTGGTGTCAGATCAGATCCAGCCGCGACGCACGGCCTTGGCGACGGCTTGGGTTCGGTTCACAGCCTCAAGCTTTCGTGTCGCCCCGATCAGGTAGTGATTGACGGTGTGTTCCGACAGGTTGAGGATGGCCGCGATTTCAGCGCTGGTTTTCCCCGCGGATGTCCATTTCAGGCACTCGAGCTCCCGCTCCGACAGGGAAGAAGCCTCCTCATTGACGGTGCAGGTGATGTTGCTCAGCCTATTGAACACGTGAATGCTGATCATGTTCAGTTCGAGCACGTCGCCCTGCTCAAGCGGGCGCCGATCACCTGCAAAACCGACAACACCTCGAAGGCCACGGGTATCCGTGACCGGAAAGTGAACACCACGGACGAAACCTCGGGCCATGAAATCGCCCCGGATTTCGTCCGGCATGGCGGCTGGAACATCGTCCCCGAAATTTTGCCAAACAACCGGCAAGCTGGAGCCCCTCAACGCCACCAGTACCGGGCTGGTGTGCAGCATGTCAGCCTCGTCGTACAGCTTGATCAAATCCGGCGGCCAGTTGCAGACCAGGCTGTGACTGGCAAAGCTGCCGGTCATGTCGCCGGGTAGCACCACGACGGAGAAGTAACGCAGTTCGAGTGCCTCGGTGGTTTTTCGCAGAAATTTGAAAACGTCGAAGGAAGTTTCAAGATCACTGATATCGCCATAGACATCGTAGCTAAAATGATCTGTTGTTGTCGGCATACCCACTAACTCAATGAAACAATGTCTTAATTCCTCCGCTTATCCCCCAGCGGAGTAGCAGTGTTTGAACTGGCAAAACGGATCGCCAAAGATCCCTCCGGTCCGATTCTTACGCTGCTAGCGTTCAATCATTGAGATAGAACCATAATTTTGCAGCGTATAGCGCGAAGTTCGAAAGACCGCCTGTTTCTACAAACAGAACAAACCAAACATGCGATTTTCTCTATTATTGCTGGTATTTTTCCGCGCGTTACTCAACCTGTCAGAGAATTCGACATATCGATTCCAACAGATTCAGTCGGTCCTGAAACTGCCACGGCGGTTGGTGATTCGCGCCAGAATCAAAAAGAGGTCCGCCGTTGGGCAGACCTCTTCAATAGAAGGCCGGAAAATCAGTCGTGGTGCAGCATTTCCTTGACTACACCGGACGCCTTGGAAAAATCCATTTGCCCGGCGTACTCGGTCTTGAGCGCATTCATGCATTTGCCCATGTCGCGTAGGCCCTGGGCTCCGGTCTGTTCCACAACCCGCTTGCAGGCTTCCTTGACATCATTATCGGAAAGCTGCTCCGGAAGGAACGAGCGGATGATATCGATTTCCTCACGTTCCTGCTGGGCCAGCTCAAGTCGCGCTGCCTCTTCGTAAATGCGCGCTGATTCCTCGCGCTGTTTGATCATCTTGCCAAGGATCTGCTTGATATCGTCATCGCAGACCGGATCCTTTCCGGACCCGCGATTTGAGATATCACGGTCGTTGACCGCCGCATTGATCAGCCGGATCGTCGATACGCGGCGACTGTCTTTCGCCTTGACCGCTTCCTTCAGGGCAGCGGCAAATATCTCACGCATTGCGGATTCTCCTGCATTTCGCGGCGAACCATAATCCCATCGGCTTGCCATTGCAAACAAAACGAAACGCACTAACTGTTTGTAATATAAGCACTTTTAAATTGTGACCCGATGCATGCGGCGGGATACCACTGAAGCGGGCCTTGTTTATTGTCCCACATCTGCATAGACACAATCAACTTGCGACCGAATGTCGAAACACGGTCGTATAGTGCCGTCGCGCCCTATCTGGTACGCGACTGCCCCATATTCAAGTACCGACCGAGAACGACCGGAAATGACCGACAATACCGCCTGGAAAGAAATCAAGCCGACCGCAGTTCTGGTGCTGTCGGACGGCACCGTCATCGAGGGACAAGGCCTCGGCGCCACCGGCGCCGTCGAAGCCGAAGTCTGCTTCAACACGGCCCTCACCGGCTACCAGGAGATCCTGACCGACCCATCCTATGACGGACAGATCGTCACCTTCACGTTTCCGCATATCGGCAATGTCGGGGCGAATGACGAAGATATCGAAGATCTCGCCCCAGCGGCGCGCAACGGTGCCGTGGGCGCCATCTTCAAAGCCGACATAACCGGTCCGTCGAACTATCGCTCTGCCGAACATCTCAACGACTGGCTCAAGCGCCGGGGCATTGTTGCCATGAGCGGCATCGACACCCGGGCACTCACCGCATGGATCCGAGAAAACGGCATGCCGAACGCCGTGCTGGCCCATGACCCAGCGGGTGTGTTCGACCTCGATGACCTGAAAAAGCGCGCCGCCGGCTGGCACGGTTTGGAAGGACTCGACCTGGCGGCTGAATCGACCACCGCTCAGTTGGTCCGTTGGGATCAGGCCCCGTGGGTCTGGGACGAGGGATTCGGCACCCATGCGGCCGACGAAGCGGACATCCACATCGTTGCCATCGACTTTGGCGTCAAGCGCAATATCCTTCGGCTGTTCTCGGGACTCGGCTGCCGGGTTACCGTCATGCCGGCCAACTCAAACGCCGACGATGTTTTGGCCCACAAGCCAGACGGCATTTTTCTGTCCAATGGCCCGGGCGACCCGGCCGCAACCGGCGCCTATGCAGTTCCCGTCATTCAAAAACTGATCGAAACCGGCACACCGACCTTCGGCATCTGCCTCGGCCACCAGATCCTGGCTCTCGCTCTCGGCGCCCGGACGGTCAAGATGCACCAGGGCCATCACGGCGCCAACCACCCGGTCAAGGACCATACGACTGGCAAGGTGGAAATCGTTTCGATGAACCATGGCTTTGCCGTCGATGGAACAACCCTTCCGTCCGGCATTACGGAAACCCACGTATCGCTGTTCGATGGCTCGAATTGCGGCCTGCGAGTCGACGGCAAACCCGTGTTTTCCGTCCAGCATCACCCCGAGGCTTCACCTGGTCCGCAGGACTCTCACTACCTGTTTCGCCGGTTCATCAACCTTATCCGCGAAAAGCGTGGCGAGACGGTGCTTGCCGAATGAGCAGGCTTGGGTGATCAGACATCACCCTTGAACGTGTTGCAGTCGTCTACCCGTCCCGTCTGGTAGCCGCGAGCAAACCACTCTTTGCGTTGTGCCGATGTTCCGTGATTGAAGCTGTCCGGCACGACATAGCCTTGTGCCTTGCGTTGTAGCGTGTCGTCGCCGATCTGATGGGCCGCATTGAGGGCTTCCTCCAGATCGCCCGCCTCAAGCAGACCCTTGCGTCCTGTGTGATAGGCCCAGATGCCGGCGAAACAATCGGCCTGAAGCTCCACCCGGACCGACATCCGGTTTGCTTCGACCTTGCTCATTGCCTGCCGCTGCCGGTTGAACTCCGGCAGGACGCCGATCAGGTTTTGCACATGATGGCCGACTTCGTGGGCGACGACATAGGCCTGCGCAAAGTCACCCGCGGCACCGAACCGCTTCGCCAGTTCGTCAAAGAAGCTCAAGTCGATGTAAACCTTCTGGTCGCCCGGACAATAGAACGGTCCGGTGGCTGACCCTGCGAGACCGCATGCGGAGCCGACGCGACCACTGAACAAGACCAGTTTGGGTTCCTTGTAGACAACTCCGCTGGAACTGAAGATGGCGCCCCAGGTGTCCTCCGTTTCCGCCAGCACGGTCGCCACGAACTGTGTCATCTCGTCCTGCCGCTGCGGTGAAAGCTGTTCGCCACCTGGCACCGAGACCTGTTCGACGCCTGGAGACAGCCCACCGCCCTCCAGCAGTAGCATCGGATCGATGCCGAGTGATTTCAGGATGATGTAGCCGATGACGAGAAGAACGATCATCGAGATGCCGCCGCCTCGAACTCCACGACCGCCGCCGCGAGGCAGGCCCATACCGCCACCCCTTGGCAAGCGAATGCCTCCGCGACCGAAAGGGTTGGACCGCCGGCCAGAAGGCGATCCGCGCCGATCTTCGATGTTGCTGCTCTGGCGACGTCCCTTCCAGCGCATTGCTGTCCTTTCTGGATCGATCCTTACGGTCTACTGGAAGCCTGAGAATAGTTGAGAAGGCGGTCGGAAAACAGGCAGAATTTCAGTTTAGGCGTACCCGGTAACCAGGGCCGGCCGATTGGCTGAGCGCACTGCACAAAATCCGGGCATATCGGGGGTTTCCCTTGATATGCCTTTGGCCTATAAGGCCGCCTTAGCCCACAACAAAGCAGCCGCCTGAGGAGCCGGATCGGGTCCGACGCGGTCTCTGCACGCCGGAATCCAATATGCCCAAACGCAATGATATCCAGTCGATCCTCATCATCGGTGCGGGACCGATTGTCATCGGCCAGGCCTGCGAATTCGACTATTCCGGCACCCAGGCCTGCAAGGCGCTGAAGGAAGAAGGGTACCGGGTCATCCTGGTCAACTCCAATCCGGCCACGATCATGACCGATCCGGAGCTGGCCGATGCTACCTACATCGAGCCGATCACGCCTGAGGTCGTTGCAAAGATCATCGCCAAGGAGCAGCCCGACGCATTGTTGCCGACGATGGGCGGCCAAACCGCCCTCAACACGGCACTGTCGTTGCGTCGCATGGGTGTTCTCGAGCGCCACGGTGTCGAGATGATCGGCGCCAAGCCGGAAGCGATCGACAAGGCGGAAGACCGTGCCCTGTTTCGCGAAGCCATGTCGGCCATCGGATTGGAAACGCCACGGTCCATGCTGGCCAACGCCACCGACGTCAAGAATGAGGACCGCCAGGCGCACGAGGCCGAGCGCCAAGCGCTGAAGGCGAAATTTGACGGTAACGAACTCGACAAGGCTCTCGACGCGCTGGAAACCGAATGGCAGCTCGGCGAAACCGACCGCAAACAGCGCTACATCGGCCACGCTCTTGGCGTCGCCGCGCAAGCGCTGGATCATGTCGGTCTGCCGGCCATTATTCGCCCGTCCTTCACCCTGGGCGGCACCGGCGGGGGCATTGCCTTCAACCGTTCCGAATTCTTTGAAATCGTTGAATCCGGTCTCGACGCCTCGCCGACGACCGAAGTGCTCATCGAAGAATCCGTGCTCGGCTGGAAAGAATATGAAATGGAGGTCGTCCGCGACAAGGCGGATAACTGCATCATCATCTGCTCGATCGAGAATGTCGACCCGATGGGCGTCCACACCGGCGATTCCATCACGGTCGCGCCGGCCCTGACCCTGACCGACAAGGAATACCAGATCATGCGCAACGCATCGATCGCGGTGTTGCGTGAGATCGGTGTCGAAACCGGTGGCTCCAATGTGCAGTTCGCGGTGAACCCGGAAGATGGCCGCCTGGTCGTCATCGAAATGAACCCGCGCGTGTCGCGGTCCTCGGCGCTGGCGTCCAAAGCCACCGGCTTTCCGATCGCCAAGGTCGCTGCCAAGCTGGCAGTCGGCTACACGCTTGACGAACTCGACAACGACATCACCGGTGGGGCGACGCCGGCATCGTTCGAACCCTCCATCGATTATGTCGTTACCAAGATTCCGCGGTTCGCCTTCGAGAAATTCCCCGGCGCCGAGCCATCGCTCACCACATCGATGAAGTCGGTCGGCGAAGTCATGGCGATCGGCCGCACCTTTGCCGAATCCCTTCAGAAGGCGCTGCGCGGATTGGAGACCGGGCTGACAGGCCTCGATGAAATCGACATTCCCGGCTACGGTTTCGACGACGACAGAAACGCGATCCGCGCCGCCATCGGCACAGGATCGCCCGACCGCCTCCGCATGGTGGCCCAGGCATTGCGGCTGGGAACGGACCCGGTTGCCGTGCAGGAAGATTGCCGCATCGATCCCTGGTTCATCGACCAACTGCAAGCGATCATCGCCATGGAAGACCGGGTCCGGGAGCACGGGCTTCCCGGTGATACCGCCAATCTGCGCATGCTGAAGGCCATGGGTTTTTCCGATGCCCGCCTTGCGACCCTGACCGGGGGCGAAGAGGCCGATGTCGTTCGCCTGCGCAACGAACTGGATGTTCATCCGGTCTTCAAGCGCATTGACACCTGCGCGGCCGAGTTCGCCTCGCCTACCGCCTACATGTACTCGACCTATGAGGTTCCGTTTGCCGGCGCTCCGCGGTCCGAAGCGCTCGTCTCGGACCGCCGCAAGGTGGTCATTCTGGGCGGCGGGCCCAACCGTATCGGCCAGGGTATCGAGTTCGACTATTGCTGTTGCCACGCCGCCTTCGCGCTGGATGAAGCTGGCTACGAATCGATCATGATCAACTGCAATCCGGAAACCGTGTCGACCGACTACGACACCTCGGACCGGCTGTATTTCGAGCCGTTGACGGCCGAAGACGTGATCGAAATCATCCGCACGGAACAGCAGGCCGGCACGCTGCACGGGGTGATTGTGCAGTTCGGCGGTCAAACGCCGCTCAAACTGGCCAACGCGCTGGAGCGCGCCGGTATTCCAATTCTGGGCACCGACCCTGACGCCATCGACCTTGCGGAAGATCGCGACCGCTTCCAGAAACTGCTTCGCAAACTCGATCTTCGGCAACCGAAGAACGGCATCGCCCACTCGGTCGAGCAGGCCCGTCTCGTCGCCACCGAGATCGGCTTCCCGCTGGTTGTGCGCCCGTCCTACGTGTTGGGCGGCCGCGCCATGCAGATCATTCGCGAGGAAGGCGACCTCTCCAACTATCTGCTGGGGACCGTACCGGAGCTGGTGCCCGAGGAGATCAAGGCGCGTTACCCGAACGACAAGACCGGACAGATCAATACCCTGCTCGGGACCAATCCACTGCTGTTCGACAGCTATCTGAGCAATGCCATCGAGGTCGATGTCGACTGCCTGAGTGACGGCTCCAACGTCTTCGTCTCCGGCATCATGGAACACATCGAAGAAGCCGGCATCCATTCCGGTGACAGCGCCTGTTCGCTGCCGCCGCATTCGCTCGATGCCGGCATTATCGACGAGTTGGAGCGACAGACCGGTGAACTCGCCAAGGCATTGAATGTCGGCGGCTTGATGAATGTTCAGTTCGCCATCAAGGACGGCGACATCTACGTCCTGGAGGTCAACCCGAGAGCGTCGCGCACGGTTCCGTTCGTTGCCAAGACCGTCGGTGCGCCGATCGCCAAGATCGCAGCGCGCATCATGGCGGGCGAAAGCCTCGACGCCGCGATCGCGGCCTACGGTGCGAAACCCGATCCACGTGGCCTGCGGCATATTGCCGTCAAGGAAGCGGTCTTTCCCTTTGCACGGTTCCCCAATGTCGACATTCTGCTCGGTCCGGAAATGCGTTCGACTGGGGAAGTCATGGGACTTGATACCGACTATCCGTTGGCTTTCGCCAAGTCGCAATTGGGTGCTGGCGTCGAACTGCCGCGCAGCGGCAAGGTCTTCATCTCCGTGCGCGACGAAGACAAGGAAGGCGTGCTGCCCGCGGCGCGGATGCTGCAGGACAGTGGCTTCAGCATCGTCGCGACCGGCGGAACGGCACGTTTCCTCAATGAGCAAGGGGTTGAAGCGGCCAAGATCAACAAGGTCCTGGAAGGCCGGCCTCACGGTGAGGACGCCATTCGCAACCGTGAGATACAGCTGGTGATCAACACAACCGCCGGCGCCAAGGCAATCTCTGATTCGAAGTCGCTGCGCCGCGCAGCCCTGATGCAGAAAGTGCCCTATTACACCACAATGACCGGTGCCGTGGCGGCCGTTGGCGCCATCACGGCATTGCGCGCCGGCAACCTCGAGGTAAAACCGCTGCAGGATTACTTCACGGTCTGAAAACCCTACCGGTTGGAAAAAACTGGCTTTTTTGTCGGTTTTGCTGCTAATATCCGTGAATTGATGTTCAGGCGGTTCCGGAGCGGATGTTTCGGGGACCGTTTTCTTTTGCGCTTTTTCGCACCCTCCCATGCGAAAAAACGCCAAGAAACATGGAGAAGGACATGGTTGAAAAAGTCCCCATGACCCAAGGCGGCTTTTCCAAGCTGCACGAAGAGCTGCGTTGGCGGCAACAGGAAGAACGCCCGAGAATCATCGAGGCGATCGCCGAGGCTCGCGCCCATGGCGACCTTTCGGAAAATGCCGAATACCATGCAGCCAAGGAAGCACAGAGCCTCAATGAGGGCCGCATCGCCGAGCTCGAGGATCTGACCGCACGTGCCGAGGTGATCGACCTGACGAAGATGTCCGGCGACACCGTCAAGTTCGGCGCCACCGTGAAGATCGTCGACGAGGACACGGACGAGGAACGCACTTACCAGATCGTCGGTGACCAGGAAGCCGATGTGAAGGAAGGTCGTATCTCGCTGTCGTCGCCCATCGCCCGCGCGCTGATCAGCAAGCAGGTCGGTGATAGCATCGAAGTCAACGCGCCCGGCGGCGCCAAGGCCTACGAAATACTCGATGTGAGCTGGGGCTGAGATCCAACCTATCCGGCCATTGCCGGCTCACTGATTCGGCATTGATAGAGTGGAACTGATCGTCACCAACATGCACCGGCGGTTCACCGGCGTCTCCGCAACGACGGCGGCCGTGACGCGCAAACAGGCCGACCGGTATGACTTGCAGCTGGTCGGTTCCCCCCTGCCCGGATGTCCGGACCCGATCTCGGTCATGCAGGCGGTGCGTTCGTCGCGGCAAACGGCACCCAACCGCCAGCACGTTCTTTGGCATGTGAGGCGGCCCAATGAAATGCGCGCCGCGCTCTTTGCCCGCGACATCCTCAAATGTCCGATCAAGATCGTCTACACGGCCTCCGGTCAACGCCCGCCCACGCGCCGTATGCGACGATTGATGCGAAAGATGGACGCCGTGATCGGCGCCTCGCGGCTGACTGCCGGCAAATTGCCCAACCTGCGCGCTATCATCCATCACGGTGTCGACACCGAACTCTTTCATCCGGCCGAGGACAGGCTGCAGTCCTGGCGCGATTCCGGCATGCCCGGCACCATCGGTGTCGCCACGGTCGGTCGCATCCGGCCAGAAAAGGGAACGGACCTGTTTGTAGAGGCGATGCTGGGCCTGCTGCCGAAATACCGCGAGGTCACCGCCATCGTTGTCGGCGCCACATCGCGTGAGCATCGCGCCTATGAGAATGCCCTGCATCAACGCATAGCGGCCGCCGGATTGACCGACCGCTTCGTTTTTACCGGAAAGATGGCCCCTGATGCCGTGCCGGAATTCGTTCGCAGCCTGTCCCTGCTTGTCGCTCCGCCACGCTACGAGGGCTTCAGCCTGACACCCCTCGAAGCCATGGCCAGCGGCGTGCCGGTCGTCGCGACCAATACCGGCTACTTTCCGACTTTCATCGGCAAAAACGAGGCCGGCATCGTCGTACATGAGCCCAATGTCGCGGCCCTTGCCGGCGCTATCGACGCCATGCTGCACGATCCGCTCAAACGCGGGGCACTCAACGCCACGGCGCGCGAACGGGCGGTTGCCCGCTTCAGCGTTGACAATGAAGTCAGAGGCATCAGCCGTGTTTACGAAGAGTTGTGGCGTGCCTGACCCGGCGACCGGACCGGCAAATCGATCAAACCTTCGTTCTTGACCTGACGGATCGTCAGCACCGTGCGCACCGTATCGACATTGTCGGCTGCGGTGAGCTCTTCGATGACGAAATCCTGAAACTGGGTCAGATCGCTGGCCACGCAATGAAGGAGAAAGTCCGAATCGCCGGAGACCATCCAGGCTTCCCGGACGATTGGCCAACGTTCCGTCTGCTCGGCGAAAGCCCTCAACTGCGCATCTGATTGCAGGGCAAGGCCCACCATGCAAAACGCCACCAGGTCGAAACCGAGCGCCGGCGCATTCAGCATTGCCCGATAGCCTTCGATGATGCCGGCTTCTTCCAGCTTGCGCAGGCGTCGCAGGCAGGGAGGTGCCGATATGCCGACCCGCTCAGACAGCTCGACATTGGTGATCCGCCCTTCCTTTTGAAGTTCCCGCAATATCTTTAAATCGATGTCGTCAAGATCAGCCCGAATTGGCATGACGCCTCCCAATTCTTTCCGCGATAGGACCAGTTATTGCGCAACCGCGCAAGAAAATTTCGTCAACGCGAATGCGATGAGCATTTCGTCCCACTGACTAATCTGTGAAAAGCCCGTCACGCCCTTGAAACCAGCCTGTGCGAATTCGTACATTGGGCGCTGAAATCGGCCCGTGCGAGGGGATTTGCGGAGCCGGCACACAAAGGCCGCCTAAGGCAGAATAGGAAAAGTCGACCATGAGCACTCGCCATGCCCGTGTCCTGATCATCGGATCGGGACCCGCCGGATATACGGCCGCCATTTATGCCGCCAGGGCCATGCTGAATCCCGTGCTGATTGCCGGAATGGAACAGGGTGGCCAGTTGATGATCACCACCGAGGTCGAGAACTATCCGGGTTATGCGGAACCGGTGATGGGACCCTGGATGATGGAGCAGATGCTCAAACAGTCCGAGAGTGTCGGAGCCGACATCGTCAATGACCTGGTCACCGAAGTGGATCTCGCGGTTCGGCCTATCCGGTTGAAGACCGATTCCGGGCAGGATTACACCTGCGATACGCTGATTATCGCGACGGGTGCCCAGGCCAAATGGCTGGGTCTGGAATCCGAACAGACATTCATGGGCTTCGGCGTTTCCGCCTGTGCGACCTGTGACGGATTTTTCTATCGCGGAAAAAAGGTGGTCGTAATCGGTGGCGGCAATACCGCTGTTGAGGAAGCCCTCTACCTGTCCAACCTGGCTGAGAAAGTGACGCTGGTTCATCGGCGCGATGAGTTGCGGGCGGAAAAGATCCTGCAGAAAAGGCTGATGGCCAAGGAAAATATCGACATCGTCTGGGACAGCCAGCTCGAAGAGATTACCGGCGAACATACAACACCGCCGTCGGTCACCGGAGTGCGTCTGAAAAACGTCAAGACCGGCGACATTACGGCGCTCGAAACAAACGGCGTGTTCGTCGCCATCGGCCATGCACCGGCTGTCTCGCTCTTCGAAGGCAAGGTCAAACAGAAACCCAACGGATACCTGTGGACCGAGGCCGATTCGACCGCAACTGACGTGCCGGGCGTCTTTGCTGCCGGCGACGTCACCGATGACATCTATCGTCAGGCTGTGACCGCCGCCGGCATGGGCTGCATGGCAGCCCTGGAAGCGGAAAAGTATCTGGCTGAGCACGAGTCGCTGGCCGAGGCCGCCGAGTAAAGCAAAACGACCTCCACGGGCGAACTTCGGCAAGGAGACAACGCATGCCTCTTGACTGGGACAAATTGCGGATATTTCACGCCGCTGCCGAGGCTGGTTCGTTCACCCATGCCGCCGAAAAACTTCACCTTTCGCAATCGGCAATCAGCCGTCAGGTCAGTGCTTTGGAACAGGACATCGGCGTGCCGCTGTTCCACCGCCACGCACGCGGCCTGATCATGACCGAACAGGGTGAACTGCTCTACCGCACGGCCCATGACGTCTTGCTGAAACTGGAATCCGCGCGGGTTCGCCTGTCTGAAACGACGGACAAACCGAGCGGCAAGTTGCGTGTAACGACGACTGTCGGTCTTGGCTCCGGCTGGCTGACCGAGCGAATGAAGGAGTTTTCCGAGCTCTATCCGGATATTCAGCCGCAACTGCTGCTGGACAATGAAGAGGTCGATGTCTCGATGCGGTTGGCCGACTGCGCCATACGGCTGAGACAGCCGCAACAGCCCGATCTCATACAGCGCCGCCTGTTCACGGTTCACATGCATGTCTACGCCGCGCCTTCGTACCTGAACCGCTACGGCAAACCAGAACATGTTAGCGATTTCGACGACCACAAGATCGTTACATTCGGCGAACCCGCACCCAGCTATCTTCTTGATGTCAACTGGCTCGAAGTCGCCGGCAGGCCGTCAGGCAACCCGCGCATATCTCATCTGCAGATCAACAACATCATCGCCATCAAGAAGGCAGCTCAGATCGGTGTCGGGATCGCCATGCTGCCCGACTACGTCGTCGGCCATGATGCCGGACTGGTCCAGCTCGACATCGATACGGAGCTGCCGTCGTTCGACTGCTTCTTCTGCTATCCGGAGGAGATGCGCGGGTCAGCCAAATTGCAGGCCTTTCGCGATTTCCTGATCTCCAAGGCGCGGAACTGGAAATACTAGGATCCGTTTAACTGAAACGAAAAAGGCCCGGCGTACAAGCCGCCAGGCCCCGCATTCGATCGACTATTGCCCGCTACATGTCCATGGCTTCCGCGACCTCAACGGAACCCCCATCCAGGATTGGGCACCCCTTGGCCATTTCGACGGCCGCATCGATATTGTCGGCGTTGACGATGGAGTAGCCTGAAAGCGGATTGGAACCACCACCGTCCGCTACACCGCCGGCAGACACGGTTTTGGAAATGCCGACCGGCGCCCCGCCATCGACCACCGCCGCGCCCAGCGTCTCGAACCAAGCGCCCCAGGCAGCCATGACCTTCTCACCCTCTTCAGGCGATTCCGGCGGTTTTCCGCCATGGTAGGCAAAGACAAATTTCGGCATGCGATCCTCCCTTGTTTAAACAAGTTATTTAACACAAGAGTTATTTAAACAACAAATCAACAAGCAGGATGATCAAAACCGCCAGATGGTGTGCTCTCCCTCAAACCCCCTCAGTTCGAGCGATCCGGCCGCGCTGCATCGATCTGGAACCAACCGTGCCAGATCGGAGGAAAGGACGTCGTCACATTCAAGCTCCGGCGCTGCGGACAGAAGCCTCGATGTATAGTTGACCGGCGGACCGATAGCGGTGAAATCGAGGCGATCCGCGCCGCCGATATTGCCGTAGTGGAAAGTTCCGCAATGAAGTGCCGTGCGAAATTCCACCCCGCGTTCGCCGCCTTGCTCAAGGGCCGCCCGCCCTTCCTTGACGGCATCGATTGCCGACGCGGTGATCGCAGCCAGTTGCTCCTCCCGCTCATAGGGAAAGATCGCAAAGAAGCCGTCGCCCATGAACTTGAGTATCTCGCCACCGCGGCTGGTGACGGGCGGAACGAGGCGATCGAAGGTGTCGTTGAGCATCGTGACCACCTCATGGCCGCCCTTCTCATTGGAAATCGACGTGAAATTCTTGACGTCCGCGAACAGAATGACGGCGCTGATTTCCTCGCCATCGCCGCGATGCACCTTGCCGCGAAGGATCAGTCCGCCACTGTTGCGACCGACATAGGTTGAAAGCAACACCGCAGCGTTGAGCCAAAGCATGTAAGTCTCGGTCAGCCGCGCCAGCGGATCTGTCACCAGTGCCAGGATCTCCAGGTCGCGATCGCTGAACCCACCCTCCTGGCTGGAAGACCACGTGCAGGCGTGGATCTCCCCGGACGTGAAAATCAACGGTTGCGCCAGATAGTCCGTGAACCCCTGCTCCCGCAGCTCCGCAACGATATTGTAATCATCTGGACAGTCGTCCCTCTCCAGATGCCGTCGAATGGGTTTTCGCGACGCGATCACGTCCGGAAGTGGTCCGGAGGTGTACAATTCCGTTTGGAACATGCCCATCGGAGCTGTGGCGATGTCCACCCCCTCCCCTCTGATCCATCGAAACCGGCGTCCTTCCAGATTGGGGTGAAGTGTGTAGACGAACAGCATGAACCGATCGACTGCCACGTCCAGCTTGACCAGCCTGTCGCAAATGCCCGTGACAATCTGCCGAGCATCGGCACTGGGCGGCGCACCACCGACCATCCAGTCGACCAACTCGCCGACCGCGGGATCATCACCCCATCTGTCTTCGATCAGTTTTGCTTCGGCCATGGTCGCCTCCGGATATCGCCTGCTGCGTTCGATCTACGCGGACCGGACTGCCGCGGGACCATTATGCCGTCAAACCCATACCTATTGAAACACAAAGCCGTGACGCCAATTTTTCGCTTGACCAGCTGTCGCGACATCTGAAATTTGGCTCATCGAATTTCCGACCACGAAAATCCGGACAACAGCGCTTGGCGCGAGGAAAAGATCATGCAAGACGCACGTCAATTCTACATCAATGGCCAATGGGTCGCCCCCGCTGGCGCCAACGATTTCGAAGTCATCGACCCTTCCAACGAAGAAGCGTTCGCCGTCATATCGCTGGGAGACCAAGCCGATACCGATGCGGCGGTCGCCGCAGCCCGGGCAGCATTTGATGCCTGGAGCCAAACACCGCACAACGAGCGTCTCGATTACCTCGACAAGCTGTCAGAGATCTACAAGCGACGGTCTGACGAAATGGGCACGGTGATCTCCCAGGAGATGGGCGCACCCATTTCGATGTCGAAAGCCGCGCAAGCCGGCGCCGGTGGCGGCCATATCCGCAACCTGATACGGGCCGCCCGTAATTTCGAGTTTGACCGGCCGCTCGGCGACCATGCGCCGAACGACCGTATTCTCTACGAACCGATCGGCGTCTGCGGCCTGATCACCCCGTGGAACTGGCCGATGAACCAGGTGACGCTCAAGGTCATCGCGGCCCTTGCCACCGGCTGTACGATGGTGTTGAAGCCTTCAGAAATCGCCCCGCTGTCATCGATGCTCTTTGCCGAGATCGTTGACGAAGCAGGTTTGCCGGCCGGGGTCTTCAACCTGGTCAATGGTGACGGACCGGGTGTCGGCACACAGCTTTCTGGCCATCCGGACGTCGACATGATCTCCTTCACGGGGTCTGCACGGGCGGGAATGGCGATTTCCAAGAACGCAGCCGACACGATCAAACGCGTCAGCCTGGAACTCGGCGGCAAGGGCGCCAACATTGTCTTTGCCGACGCAGACGATAAGGCCGTCAAGCGTGGTGCAATCCACTGCTTCAACAACACCGGCCAGTCCTGCAATGCACCCACTCGCATGCTCGTCGAGCGCCCGATTTACGACGATGCCATCGAAATCGCAGTGGCGACCGCCGAGAAAACGGAGGTCGACATCGCCTCCAAGGAAGGGCGGCATATGGGACCGCTGGTCTCCGAAGCCCAGTTCAACAAAGTGCAGAACCTGATCGACGTCGGGATCAAGGAAGGCGCCCGTTTGGTGGCTGGGGGCCTCGGCCGTCCGGAAGGCCTCAATCGGGGCTATTTTGCCCGTCCGACCGTCTTCGCCGACGTATCGAACGATATGACGATCGCCCGCGAGGAGATCTTCGGGCCGGTCCTGTCCATCATTCCCTTCGACAGCGAGGAGGAAGCCCTTCAGATCGCCAACGACACCGACTACGGACTGACCAACTACGTTCAGACCACTGACGGCGCCAAAGCCAATCGCGTGGCCCGGCGCCTTCGCTCGGGAATGGTGGAGATGAATGGTCAGCCGCGCGGTGCCGGTGCACCTTTTGGTGGTTATAAACAATCTGGCAACGGTCGTGAGGGCGGCGTTTGGGGACTTGAGGACTTCCTTGAAGTCAAATCGGTCAGCGGCTGGACGCCAGAATAAGGTATTATTATCAAAGAGTTAGGTTCGAAATGGAATAGAAAATCGAGCATTCCAAGTCGAGTCCATGCCCAACTGCACGGCTAGCCTTGCACTCAGCGCATAGCTGCCATGCACGCGCTCCACTTGCAAAATGAAGGTGGAATTTACATATCAGGTACAGCTGACGGTTTTGATGGACTTGTCCTCCCAGTTCCATCTTGTCAGCTGTGTTCCCCTCTGGAGGTTTAGATTACAAACCTTCTAATTCATCGGGCCACAGAGAAATCTGGTGGCCCGTTTTTTTTGCGCAGACGGAATGTGCCTACATGAAGAGGCTTTCGCTCTGCAGATCCTTGTAGAGATCCGCTACCTGCTCGGCATATCCGTTGTACAGCAATGTCGGGACTTTTTTCCCGGTATGAAGGATTCGTTCCTCAGCCTGGCTCCAGCGCGGATGCGGAACGTCCGGATTGACATTGGCCCAGAAGCCGTATTCAGCCGGCCCCACAGTTTCCCAGAAACTCACCGGACGCTCTTCCGTGAAGCTGATCCGCTTGATCGACTTGATGTGCTTGAACCCGTATTTCCACGGCAAGGCCAGCCGGATCGGTGCACCGAACTGTTTATGCAGTGGTTTCCCGTAGGCGCCGGTCACCATGAATGCCAAATCGTTGCCGGCTTCTTCCATGGTCACGCCTTCGACATAGGGCCACGGATACCAACGCTGTTTTTGACCGCTGGCAACGCCAGGGTCGAGGAAGGTTTCGAAGCGCACGTACCGCGCTGACGCCAAAGGCTTCGCCAAGGCAACCAATTCCGAAAGCGGAAAACCAGACCACGGCACGGTCATCGACCAGGCCTCGACGCAACGGTGCCGATAAAGCCGTTCCTCGAGGGGCAAACGGCTGAGCAGATCCTCAAACCCGATGGTAAAGGGCTTTTCCACCTTTCCATCGATCATGATGTCCCAAGGACTGGTCTTCAGCGCCTGGGCTGCTTTCCAGATCTGCTTGTGCGAGCCGAATTCGTAGAAATTGTTGTACTGCGCGTTGATATCTTCCGGGGTGAGATCGCGGTCGATTGTGTGAGCTTCATTGCGCTTGGCCGGATAATATTCGGCGCCCGGCCCTTCCTGAGCAGAAGCGCGGTCAGGTCGCATGACGGTGGCAGCAGCCAGTCCAAGGCCCGTAAGACCCATGGTCCGGATCAAGCTCCGACGATTCAGAAAAGCGCTTTCCGGTGTCGCCAGACTTTCGGCTATGGCCCAGGACGGTTTGCGAATGATGTTAGCCAACGATCTCCTCCAATTTGCGCCGATCATAGGCAGGATCGGCGCTTCGACAACTCATCCATCTTCACAATCCGGTGTTCAACCGGCGTCAGCGGCAGGCCGCACAGAACCTTTGTATTCTGGTGCACGCTTCCTCAAGCAAGGCATCGGACGTGGCATAGGATATCCGGAAGTTCGGACCCAGGCCGAAAGCCGAGCCGTGAACGACGGCAACTCCTTCGGCTTCAAGAAGTTCCTGCACGAAATCCTGATCCGACTCGATCCGGTTACCCGACGGAGCCTCGGTGCCGATCAGGCCAGCGCAGGAGGGATAGACGTAAAACGCACCCTGCGGTGTCGGGCAGTCGATGCCTCGTGCCTGATTGAGCATCGAGACAACCAGGTCGCGGCGCCCTTCAAAGACCTTCTTGTTCGACCCGATGAAGTCCTGCGGACCGTTCAGGGCCTCGACGGCGGCCCATTGGGCAATCGACGTCGCGCCGGATGTCTGCTGGCCCTGCAGGAGGTCCATGGCTTTGATCAGCTCCCGTGGCCCGGCGCCGTAACCGATCCGCCATCCTGTCATCGAATAGGCCTTGGAAACGCCGTTCATGGTCAGCGTTCGTTCAAAGAGGCCCGGTTCGATTTGCGCCGCCGTCGCGAACTCGAAGTCTCCATAGACAAGGTGTTCGTAAATGTCGTCGGTCAGCAGCCACACCTGCGGATGGCGCATGAGAACATCGGTAAGCGCCTTCAATTCGGACTTCGAATATGCCGCACCGGAGGGGTTGGAAGGCGAGTTGAACATCAGCCATTTCGTTTTGGGCGTAATGGCGGCTTCCAGTGCCTCGGGCTGCAGCTTGAACTGATTCTCCAGTGTCGTTTCCGCAAAAACGACGGTTCCGCCACAGATGGCCACCATCTCCGGGTAACTGACCCAATAGGGAGTCGGAACGATCACCTCGTCTCCCGGGTTGAGCGTGGCCATCAGCGCATTGAACAGGATCTGCTTGCCGCCGGTGCCAGCAATCACCTGATCGGGAGCGTAGTCCAATCCATTTTCCCGCGCGAACTTGGCGGCGATCGCCTGGCGCAATTCGGGAATGCCCGCAACCGGCGTGTATTTCGTCATGCCGCGCTGAATTGCATCGACAGCGGCCTGTTTGATGTTTTCCGGCGTGTCGAAGTCCGGCTCACCGGCGCCGAGGCCGATAACGTCGCGCCCCTGTGCCTTGAGTTCCCGCGCTTTTTGCGCAACGGCAATCGTCGCAGACGGCTTCACGTGCGAAAGGGCATCGGCAAGAAATGCCATGACTTGATCTCCGAATGAGGAAAGAACCGGTTGGTGTATAATCCTATGTCGAATCATCGCATCAAGTTCAAGGTGGTTCGCCCAACCAGCCAGCATTTCGCGGCTGCATCGCCAGGGAGCCACACCTTGCAGGGAAATGGGGAGAGCGGCCGGATCGTGCCGGAGCCGGATGGTTCGTTCTCCGGATCCTACGGGCCCTTTATACTCAAGACGGCGCTTCAGCCCATCTTCGGACGCCCTGACAATGGTCGGATCGAGCTCCGGGGCCTGGAGGCACTGCTGCGGATCTTTCGCGGCGATGAACCGTTTTCGACTGCTGATTTCTTTGCCCGCATCGGCGACCGGGAGAGACTGTCACTCGATGCTCTGTGCCGCTCTCTGCATCTTGCCAATGCGGCAGCAGACGGAAACGACGATGTTCTGCTGTTTCTCAACCTCAATCCGGCGCTGTTCGCCGACAGTCGGACGGTGCTGGTGCAGGTTGGTCAAATGGTTGAACGGACCCGGCAACACGGCTTTCAAACCCAACAGATTGTCTGCGAAATCACCGAACATCACACGTCTAATCCGGATCTGCTGACGCTTCTGGTCGATACGTTGCGAGAACGCGGTTTCCGCATCGCCGTCGATGATTTCGGTGCTGCGGGCTCGGATTCGCAACGGGTTGACCAGATCAGGCCGGACATCGTCAAACTGGATGCCGATTGGGTCAAACGGCTGATGCACAGCGATGCCGGTTTCGAGAGCCTGCGTACCAGCGTTGCTCGCTTCCAGCGCCGCGGAGCAAAGGTGGTGATGGAAGGGCTGGAGCACGACTGGCAGGTCGAACTGGGATGGGGTTCCGGCACCGACCTCATGCAGGGATACGGCCTGGCCCGTCCCAAACTTGCTCCCACCGATTTCTGTGCGCAATACGCCGAAACGGTCGGCTGAAGAAAAAGCCTGCCACAATATAACCATGAGAACTGTCCAGCGGCGCCAATCTTTGGTCCCGCTTCGGTCCAGTTGGGGACCTTAATTGCAGACTGGCGACACCACCTTTCTGCGGGGACCTGGAAATGGAACACGACGTCGACCTCCGACAATCCTGGCGGGATGCCAGACGAAAAAAACGCCGCATCTGGCTAAGCTCTGCGGCCATGTTCTTTTGTGTTTTGATGATGGCCAATCTGGTGGTGCAATCGCGGGCCACGCCTGAGCCGCACGAGCCAGCCCGCATCCAATCCGAATAGGCGTTAGATCTGGTCGTTTCCGCAAGGCAACCCTATCTTCGGAGTGCGGCTCAGTGCGAGCCGGGCAACCAAACGAACGAGAACGAGGGCTATGAAGCGACTGTTGGCGATCACTCTATGTACGGCAATATGGCAGTTCCCCGCCGCGGCGGCCGACCTGATCCGGACGGAGAAGGTTCCGGTCGCGGTCGAGACCATTGCCACCGGCATCGAACATCCCTGGGGCATCGAAATCCTGCCCGACGGCGCCTATTTGGTAACGCAAAGACCGGGTGGCCTGCGCCTCATTGAAGATGGACGCATGTCGGAGCCGTTTGGCGACCTGCCCGGGCTTGCCGTAGGCGGCCAGGGCGGCCTCCTCGATGTGGCCCTCGCCAACGATTTTGCAGAAACCGGGACGGTATTTCTGTCATTTTCGCAGCGCGGACGGGGCGGCGTCGGCACGGCGATCGCCCGTGCTAAACTGGTTCGCGGCGAGGGTCAGCCGAGACTGGAGGACATCGAGACGATTTTCTCGATGTCGGAAAAAACCAGGTCCGGCTATCACTTCGGCTCCCGCATTGCAGTGGCCGATGATGGCACACTGTTTTTCTCCATCGGCGATCGCGGCGACGGTGACCGCGCCCAGGATTTGAAGGATCATGCCGGTGCTGTGTTGCGCATCGCTCCGGATGGCTCGATACCGGCCGACAATCCTTTCGTGAACGACAGCGGCGTCTTGTCAGAACTGTGGTCGAAAGGTCACCGAAATCCGCAGGGAATGGACTTCGATCGCAAGACAGGCACGCTCTATACCGTCGAGCACGGCGCCCGCGGCGGCGATGAAATCAATCGGCCGGAAGCCGCGCGAAACTACGGTTGGCCTGTCATTTCCTACGGCAAGCATTATTCCGGCGGAAAAATCGGCATCGGCACCGAAGCGTCAGGCCTTGAGCAACCGCTTCATTACTGGGACCCGTCCATCGCGCCGGGCGGCATGGCTGTCTACCGTGGAGACATGTTCCCCGAGTGGGATGGCAACTTTCTCGTCGCTGCCCTGAAGGATCAGATGCTGGTGCGGCTCGAGCGGGCTTCAGATGGCTCGATTGTCCATGAAGAGCGCCTTTTCCCGGATCGGTTCGGCCGCATCCGTGAGGTTAAGGAGGCCCCGGACGGCTCTTTGCTGTTGCTTACGGACGATTCTGACGGCGCAGTGCTACGCATACGGCGCCAATAGGTGCGATACGCTGCGATACGCATGCTGACGATCGGATTGTACCTGACAGTGGGCATAGCTGTCCTGGTGACTGCCGTTTTTCTTGGATATGGACGAGAGCGTAGCTGGGAACGCATTGCCGGGTCGCCCGATCTCGGGCGCTTCGACCTTGTGACTGTTGCGCGAAGCCCGACCGCAAACGACGCGATCGCTGCAAGCACCGGTTTGCGGTCCGATATCGACATAGAGCTGCCTCTCTTCGAAGAAGATGCAAGCGTCCTGCTGCAAATGATCGCTTCGACCATCACGGAAGTCGACCCCCTCGCCCGTCGGGTCGATGACGGAGCCGATGACAGGCATCTACGATATGTGACCTACTCGCCCGGCATGCGGTTTCCCGACCTTGTCAATATCGAGGCCATTTCCGTTGGCGATGGGCGCACGGGAATCATTCTTTACGCGCGCGCCCAACTCGGCAGAATCGATTTTGGAGCCAACAAAAAACGGCTGGAACTATACGTCCGCGACCTTTGAGCCGCATCACTTCGAACCCGTTTCAGATTCTACCGTTTATCGACACGAAACCTGCAGTTGAGGTCGTCTTCCCAAGCAAAAAGACGAAATACCAAGCCGGCCAACTGACTCGAGCATGAAATCAGCGCCTGAATTTTCGGCATTTGCGCCCAATTCTCAGGCATTTTGTTTAAAAAACTGACTTCACATTTCTTGAATGATTATAATAAAAATTCGTCATAAAACTTTCTCTTGATAATTCGCAGAAGCTGTAACAGTGTAACCCTTGTTCGGGCATTCAACGAACACGGGAATCCTACTGATAGAGGCGGACCGGAAACGCATAAAATTCCGGGTGATCGAAAAAAGGCCAATATCCGGCAAAGCCGGGATCACGATAACAGGGACCTTTCCGCAACCTTCGAGAACTGCCTGCCTTACCCGTCCTGCGGGTAACACCACAAACGCGGGCATTATTGCCGGCGGCGAACAGAGGACCTGAGAGCATGGCCGAGACTGGCACTGTAAAATTCTTCAACACCGACAAGGGTTACGGCTTCATCAAACCCGACAATGGCGAATCGGATATCTTCGTTCACATATCAGCGGTCAAGGATTCCGGCCTCGAGACACTGCTCGAGAACCAGAAGATCAGCTTCGATACAGAACCGGATCGTCGCGGCAAAGGTCCGAAGGCCGTCAATCTCGCAGTTGTGGTCGAGTAGCCGGCCCACCATTTTCGAAGCCGAACGCCCGGTAACACCGGGCGTTTTCCGTTTTGGCACCAGGTAGTGCCAATTATGAAATAAATTTAATATTTCAACATCTTCCATTCAGCTTGAGTTCATCGACGTTGACCTAGATTCCGGCCAAATCTCGGACACGGTCCGACAGGTTCCAACAAAGGATCACGTCAATGAATGTTCTCAAGACTTCGCTCATTGCTGCATTGGCCATCGTAGCGACAGCCATCGTTCCAGTCAGCAACGCTTCCGCGGCCGGCCTCTACAACAAGCCGGTTAACGGCAAGCATCTCGTTCACAAGGGCGGTCCCGGTTACCACCACAAGCATGGTCCGAGAGGCGCTTATCCGCGCGACTATCATAAAAAGCGCCCGCCGGTGGTTGTGCAAAAGGGCAAAGGCAACGCTCTCGCAGCCGGCATTCTCGGCTTCGCGGCCGGCGCAATCGTTGGCAACGCCCTTGGCAAGTAGTCGACCAACCCTGTGCGCTCGCGTCATCGCGAGCGCCTTTTTCCATTTGCCGGCTTCGTTCAGCTTGCGTTCAGGCGATCGCCATTAGTGTCGATCCTCAAGGGGCGCGCCTGCTCCCACAGCTTCAACAGGAAACAGTCAAATGGCAAAAATCGTCCATACCATCATTGCCGCAGCCGTGGCTTCCGCGAGCACTCTGGTTCCCCTATCCCAAAGCTATGCGCATGACCGGCGCTTCGAGCACTATCACGCCGCAGGCCCAGGCTGGGATGGTCCCAGGAAACCTCACCGCAAGCATTACCGCCATCGCCCGGAGGGCAAGGTGAAAAACAATGATGACGCCTTGCTGCTTGGTGTCCTCGGTCTTGCCGCAGGTGCGATTGTGGCCGGCGCCCTTCTGAGCGAACCCGGTCCGCGTCCGGAACCGCGCTATGTCGAACCAGGTCCAGATCCCTATGACGATTACGGGCGCCCTGGCGGTTGGGCAGGCTCGGATTATTACCCTCCAGCACCGGCGGAAGACTATGCCGCCTCCGGCACGATCGAGCCGTGGACACAGGACTGGTACCGCTACTGCTCGCAAAGATACCGGTCATTCAAGCCGGCGACCGGAACCTTTCGTGGTTACGATGGCCAGGATCATTTCTGCGTCGCTCGCTGAGAGCTAGATCAAAGATCTAACTTCAGATCCCCTTGAGAAATGGATTGGTGAGGCGTTCCTCACCAATCCGCCCGCCCGGACCGTGGCCGCAAATGAAGCCGACATCGTCGCCGAGTGGCAGCACCTTGTCGCGGATCGAATCCAATAGCTGCTGATGGTCGCCCCCGGGCAGATCAGTGCGCCCGATCGACCCGCGAAACAGCACATCCCCCAGATGCGCAAACCCGGCCTCCCGGTTGAAGAAAATCACATGGCCGGGTGCGTGCCCCGGACAATGATAAACCTCGAAATTATGGCCGGCGAAGGAAACCTGATCGCCCTCGTTCAACCATCGGTCCGGTTGAGCGTTGCGTACGGATTCAGCAACCCCGAACATCCGGGCCTGATCTTCCAATCCATCCAGCAGCGACTGGTCGTCCTCGTGCGGTCCGATGACCTCCACACCCAGCGCCTCTTTCAGATCCATGGCTCCACCGGCATGGTCGATATGTCCATGGGTCAGCCAGATCGCCTCGACGGTGATGCCGTTCTTTTCCAGCACATCGAGAATGGCGGGAACATCCCCACCGGGATCGATCACCACACCGGTTTTGCTGTCGCTGTCAAACAGCACCGTGCAGTTCTGCTGGAACGCAGTGACCGGAATTACGCCTGCCTGGATCTGCCCCATCTTGTTATCCTTCCCAAATCCGCGGTTCGTCCGCCATGCGCCGTGCTGCACGAAAAAGGCGCCTGGCACCTCGGGTGCCACGCGCCTCAAACAAGTCTGTGCGAGACCTTACTCCGCGGCCTGTTTGACCGGTTGAACCGCCTGCATGTAGTCGTTCATCAGGTTTTCCGTGATCTCGCCAACTTCGAATGTGTAGGGTCCAATCTCGGATACGGGCGTGACTTCGGCAGCCGTACCGGTCAGAAAGCACTCGCTGAAATCGGCCATCTCCTCAGGCATGATGGTCCGCTCGATTACCTCGTAACCGCGCTGCTTGGCCAGATCGATGACCGTACGCCGGGTTATCCCGTTCAGGAAGCAGTCCGGTGTCGGCGTATGCAGAGCACCGTCCTTGACGAAGAAAATGTTGGCGCCCGTAGCTTCCGCAACGTGTCCGCGCCAGTCATACATAAGCGCATCCGCATAGCCACGATCTTCCGCTTCGTGCTTTGACAGGGTGCAGATCATGTACAGCCCCGCCGCCTTCGATTGCGAGGGTATCGTCGCCGGATCGGGTCGGCGGTATTTGGCAATATCGAGGCGAATGCCTTTCAGCCGTTCTTCCGGCTTGAAATAGGACGGCCATTGCCAGATGGCGATCGCCACATTGATCTTGTTGGCCTGTGCCGAGACACCCATCATCTCGCTGCCGCGCCAGGCGACCGGACGGACATAGGCGTCTTCAAAACCCTGCATCTCGAGCAAAGTCTTGCAGGCCTCATCTATTTCATCGATCGTGTAGGGAATCTCGAACCCGAGGATTCGTGCCGATTCGAACAGCCTCTCGGTATGTTCGCGCAGCTTGAAGATCTCGCCGCCATAGGCCCGCTCACCCTCGAAAACAGAACTTCCGTAGTGCAATCCGTGAGAAAGCACGTGAAGCTTGGCGTCCTTCCAGGGAACGAATTCGCCGTTGTACCAGATGTGGCCCTCAAGTTGATCGAACGGGACCGATGCCATTGCATTTCCTCCAGCGCTTACCGCGCAGCCCAAATGTGTCGTTATCGCCGGAACCTTCAATCCCCGATCGGTCTAGTCCTTTGGGCCATCTGCACGATTGCGCGAAAATCGCCACAACAGATCTGTCGGGGGTATGCATCCTTGACGCCTTGAAAGGCTAGCAATAGCATCAAAATAAGTCAATAAAGCTGACATAATTGTGCGTTGTGTCAAAACGCAAACACTGAGAGTGACGGGAACAGCCAAATGCCGCCCGAGCAGGCAGCGAAAGCATCGGAAACCGACACCATGACGGACCCGATGCCGGAGTCCGCAGACATCGACTTTGAGATCATCGAGTCCCTGTTCTTCGCCTACCGCGATTTCACCTCGGATCCGGATGCGATCCTGGAGAAATTCGGCTTCGGTCGCGCCCACCACCGGGTTCTGCACTTCGTCAACCGGCGACCGGGTATGACCGTTGCCGACCTCCTGGAAACACTCAGGATCACCAAGCAGAGCCTCGCGCGGGTGCTGAAGCAACTGATCGATTCAGGCTACATCCACCAGGTTGCCGGCACCCAGGACCGCCGGCAAAGGCGTCTTTATCCCACGCAGAAAGGGCGCGAACTGTCTCTCGAACTGGCTAGGCCACAGTCTCGCCGCATAGCCAACGCACTAAAGAGCCTGGATCCGGAAGGGCGATCAGCCGTGACCGCTTTCTTGCGAGGTATGGTCGATCCGGACTGAGGCAACAATTCATGGGGGAGCCCCTATGAGCGAAGAACCGCTTTCAGACGATGCGGCCCACTTGCTCGTCATAGACGACGATACCCGTATTCGGGATCTGCTCAATCGATACCTGACGGATCAGGGCTTCCGGGTTACAACGGCAAGCGATGCAGCAGAAGCCCGTCGCAAGCTGGAGGGTCTTGAATTCGACCTTTTGGTGGTCGACGTGATGATGCCCGGCGAAACCGGGGTGGCGCTGACCAAGGCATTGCGGGAGATCCGCGACGTGCCGATCCTGATGCTGACGGCGCTCGCCGAACTGGACAGTCGTCTGGAAGGCCTCGAAGCCGGTGCAGATGACTATCTCGGCAAACCGTTCGATCCCCGCGAGTTGGTGCTGCGCATCAACAACATTCTCAAGCGCGGCGGGCCACCGGATATCCCGAAGATCGAGCAGATCGTCTTTGGCCCCTACACGTTCGGCCTGTCCCGCCGTGAGCTCAAGCGCGGACCGCAAGTTGTCCGCCTGACCGACCGCGAGCAGGAGATTATGGTGCAATTCGCTCAACGTCCGGGTGAGACCATACCCCGGCACGAGCTTGTCGGTGAGGAAGTGGACATCGGTGAACGAACCATCGACGTCCAGATCAACCGGTTGCGCCGTAAGATTGAGGACGACCCTGCCAATCCGATGTGGTTGCAGACGGTGCGTGGCGTCGGCTACCGATTGAGCGTCGAATAGGCGCTTCGGCCATCCACAGCAACCACCGTCCGAGCGTCGGTTCACCGATCGTTTTCTTTGCTATAGTGTCGCGACCCGCGAAACGCCCGTGGATTCGACAATGACGACGATGGACTCGATACGCCGGGAGTATGAGCGCTATCCGCCGCGCGGATACCGCCGCTTTACCCGCTGGTTCACCAAGCGCCTGCCGACCGGCCTCTATGGCCGGACGCTGCTGATCATCATCCTGCCGATGGTTGTTTTGCAGTCGGTGATCGCCTTTGTGTTCATGGAACGCCACTGGCAGACCGTGACACAGCGACTGTCAACCGCGGTCACGCGCGATATTGCAGCCATCATCGATGTCATTGACACCTACCCGCAGGATACCGATTTCGAGGAAATCACCCGCATTGCCCGGGAGAGGTTGGAACTCAACATCGCCATTGAGCCGGAGGCCAGTCTGCCGCCACCGCGTAGCAGGCCGTTCTTTTCCATTCTCGATTCGATCCTCAGCGAGGAAATCACCCGCCAGATCAGGCGACCCTTCTGGATTGATACGATCGGCGATTCCGACCTGGTTGAAGTCCGGGTTCTGCTTGACGACAAGGTCCTTCGCGTTTTTGCGCGCCGCAGCCAGGCCTATGCCTCCAACACCCATATCTTCCTTTTGTGGATGGTCGGAACATCGCTGGTGCTGCTGACCATCGCCATTCTGTTCCTTCGCGGTCAGATCCGGCCGATTCTCAGCCTGGCAAGCGCCGCCGAAAGTTTCGGTAAGGGACAGAAATCGCCAGACGATTTTCGCCCCCGCGGTGCAGACGAGATCCGCCGGGCCGGTCTGGCCTTCATGCGCATGCGCGAACGCATCGAACGACAGATCGAACAGCGAACGGCGATGTTGACCGGGGTCAGTCACGACCTGCGTACCATCCTGACCCGTTTCCGGTTGCAGCTTGCCTTGGTCGGCAACGAATCGGAAACGGCCCATCTCAATGACGATATCGACGACATGCAGTCGATGCTCGAGGGCTATCTTTCCTTTGCCCGCGGAGAAGCCCAGGAAGATGTCGGTGAACTGGACCTTGAAGCTCTGTTCACCCGGCTACGCAACGATGCCGGGCTGCACGGCAAGGAATTGACCACCGCAATTGACGGTCCCTCTGTGGTCAAGGTTCGACCCAATGCATTCGCGCGACTGGTGACCAACATTGCCTCCAACGCCTGGAAGCACGCCAAACATATTGGGATCGAAGCCACCATCGGAACGGGCTGGCTGACCATCGTTATTGATGACGATGGCTGCGGCATCCCTGCACAGTTGCGCGAGGATGTCTTCAAACCGTTCTTCCGTCTCGACGAATCGCGCAATCAGGACGAATCGGGCACCGGGCTAGGTCTGGCAATCGCCCGTGATATCGCCCGAAGCCATGGCGGGGACGTCACACTGGCGGAAAGCCCGATGGGCGGTCTGCAGGCCGTCATCCGCGTGCCGCAATAACGATAAGCTTGTTCAGAACAGGCGACCGCCGTCCGGTACCTTCTTGTCGATGGCCGCGAGCACGACCTCGCCATCCCCGTCAGGAAATCCAAGTACAAGAACCTCGGACATGATCGGCCCGATCTGCCTGGGAGGAAAATTGACCACGGCCATGACCTGGCGTCCCACCAACGTTTCGGGCGTGTAGTGAACGGTCAGTTGTGCTGAGGACTTTCGGATCCCGATTTCCGGACCGAAATCGACCTTCATCTTGATCGCCGGCTTGCGCGCCTCTGGAAAAGGCTCTGCCTCAACGATTGTGCCGCAACGGATCTCGACCTTTTCGAAATCTGCCCATGCAATCTGTTCTGTCATCGCGGATCCCTCAATCCAAATTCCCGCGATGGGAGACTAGAGCAAAGGGCGATAAGTTTGCACCATTTGACCGCGGCGATTTTGGTCTCTGGCTAGGCGGATTGCAGGCCGTGGTGCCAACCCACCACAAGTGCAAGCCAACGACGCCAGGGGCCAAAAGCGCCCGGCCCGAAGGGTGGCTGCATATCGGCCCATCGGCTGCGTTGCGCCGCTTGCCCGATGCACCACATCGCGCTGCGCGACGCGCCTGGCCAAGTGGAGCCGACCTGCAGCCATCAAATGATCCAAACTTATCGCCCTTTGCTCTAGTCTCAGGCCTCCCCGACTGTCTCGAACAGAACCGTGTCCATCGCACTGCGCGCGTCCATACCCGACTGCAGGACGAACTGGAAGGCCTGGAAATAGAGTTCGCAGGTTTCAAGCGCGCTCGAGAGTAAAACCTCGACCTGCTGATTCGTCGGCTCCGCGCCGCCGGCAAGAAGCAACGCCTGACGAAAGATGACCACACCTTCCTGCTGCCACAGGTCGAAATGTCCCATCAGGATCTGCCCGTTGACCTGAAACAGAAGTTTGACCACCTCGTTGAGCCGACTTTCGCTTACATCGACATCGAATGCGCAGGCCAGATGGAGGGCCTCGAAATCCTCCATCCACGAAAACGACACGTGGTAGTCCGCCCAGCGTCCTTCGATGGACATGGCGATCTCATCCTCCCCCGACCGCTCAAACGACCAGTCATTGTTGGAAGCCACGTATTCGATCATGTCGACAGGATTGAGCTGCCGCTCGACTTCAAATTCAACCATGCTCATGCCGCACCCCTTTGCCGGAAGTGTGTTTTCCCCACGGCGAAACCCTCGCCGTGCCCTCGTATCGGAAACCCGAAGACCACAACGCAATCAACACAACGCTTGTAGATACCTCGTTGCCCCTCACCGCCGCCTGCGACCGGAGCGAATTCGAATCATCTATTAAAATCAGTGTATAACGGCAGAGTCGCCACGCCACCCCTGTTTTGCCTCCAAAGGCAATTGGGATGTGGATACCGCCTGAATCAAATCCTCAGCGACGAACCTTAAGCGACTCTCGCAAAAGGCATTTTTGCCCGGCAGGCGGAGCGCGAAAATTTTTGTAAAAAAACGATGACAACGGTTGCCCGGCGATCGGACCCGAGGCTGATTTACTCAGCCTTGCCGCTTTTGCGCGTCGCCCTTGGCTTGGAAGCTGCCTCCAGAGCGGCAATGCGATTTTCCAACGCTTCGATGCGTTCCTTCAACGCGTCGTTTTCGTCCCGTGCCAGTGCGGCCATTTCACGCGCGGCCTCGAACTCCTCGCGCTGAACAACATCCATGGAACTGAGCACTCTTTCCGCCTGCGCCCGCATGGCGGTTTCGATTTCTGTGCGCACCCCTTGAGCGGCGCCGGCCGCGTCGGTCATAAGGCGGGCGAAATCATCGAGAAGTCGGTTTGGGCCGGTGGTCATGTGATTGCCTCGCTTTGCTGTTCTATCGATGCGAACTGACCATTCAGGTAGGCCGTTCGCCGGGCGTGTGCAAGTCTTGACCTTGTCGCACCGCATCTGCATGGTCCGCCCGATCAAACGCTCGACCGACCGGATCCAACATGAACACCGCGCAGGCCGCCATTCCATTTCCCGATATCGATCCGGTCCTGATTTCGATCGGGCCGTTGGCCGTCCATTGGTATGGCCTCGCCTACGTCGTCGGCATCCTGCTGGGATGGCGGTATTGCCGCAAGATGGCCGCGACACCAACCTTGTGGGCTGGGCAAAAGCCGGCCATGACAGCAGCCGATATCGATGATTTTCTGCTGTGGAGTGCCGTCGGCATCGTCCTTGGAGGACGCCTCGGCTACATCCTGTTCTACGATTTTGCCGCCTTTGCAACCAATCCGCTGCGGCTGTTTGAAATCTGGAATGGCGGCATGTCGTTCCACGGCGGGCTTCTTGGCACGATTTTGGCCATGATCCTCTTTGCCCGTCGCCGCGGCATCGTTGTCTGGAGCTTGTTCGATGTGGTTGCGGCTGCGGCCCCCATAGGCCTTTTCCTCGGCCGCATCGCCAATTTCGTGAACGCAGAACTCTGGGGCAAGGTGACCGATGTGCCCTGGGCGGTGATCTTTCCCACCGGAGGCCCCTTGCCCCGTCATCCGAGCCAGCTCTATGAAGCAGTGCTCGAAGGTCCTGTGCTGTTCTTCACCCTGTTCGCCATGATCTGGTTTTTTGGTCGTCTGGAATTGCCGCGCTATGTCGGCGGAGCGTTTATTGCCGGATACGGGATGTCCCGCATCCTTGTCGAGTTTGTTCGGGAGCCCGATGCCCACATCGGCTACCTGTTCGGCGGTTGGTTGACGATGGGCATGCTGTTGTCGCTGCCGATGGTGATCATCGGCCTCGGCGCCATGGCGCTGGCAAAGCGCATCGGCAGAGCACCCGTCGCACCCGGAGGAGCTGCGTGACAACGCCGCTCGGCCGCAAAATCGGTGATCTGATCGAGGTCAACGGGCCCATGTCGGTGGCTGACTATTTCAGCCTGTGCCTGAGCGATCCGGACCATGGCTACTACCGAACCCGCGACCCGTTCGGATCGGCCGGCGATTTCACGACGGCACCCGAAATCAGCCAGTTATTCGGCGAATTGGTGGGGATATTCATGATCCTCGCGTGGCAAGCCCATGAGCGCCCACGGGACGTTCGATTGGTCGAAATCGGCCCCGGTCGCGGCACCCTGATGGCTGATGCACAACGGGTGATCGCCGATCTCGCACCGGATCTGGCGGCAACAGTGACCATACACATGGTCGAAACCAGCGAGAGCTTGAGCGCGATTCAAAGAAAGACGCTCGACGGCCTCTCACCGTCGACCACGTGGCACACGAATCTGAACGCCGTCCCGCCCGGTTTCACCCTGCTGATCGCCAACGAGTTCTTTGACGCCTTGCCAATTCGTCAGTTCGTCAGCACTTCGGACGGGTTTCGCGAACGAGTCGTCTCGGTCGACGAAGACGGCAGCTTGGCATTTGCCGCCGGCGTGGCCGGCCTGGACCCGCAAGCGCGGCCTGAAGAAGTGAATGCTCAACCCGGAGCGATCCTGGAAGTGTCACCTGCACGCGACGCGGTCATGGCGCAAATCGCCGCACGCCTGGCTGTTGACGGCGGGGTGGCGCTGGCGATCGACTACGGCCATCTGCAAACAGGTCTCGGTGACACGCTGCAGGCGATCCGCAATCACGCCTATGAAGATGTACTCGCCAATCCCGGGGAAGCCGATTTGACGAGCCACGTGGATTTTCAATCTCTGACCACTGCGGCCAGGGCGCAGGGTGTCACGGTCGCAAAGCCTCTGACACAAGGCGCATTCCTGCTTGGACTTGGGTTGTTGGAGCGCGCCGGCGCACTTGGCGCTGGGAAGTCCGGTGATGTCCAGGATGCCATTCGCCAGGCGGTAGAGCGTCTGGCCGGCACTGGCGAGAATCAAATGGGAAGCCTTTTCAAGGCCTTGTGCGTATCGGCTAAAGAGGTACCCATCCCACCCTTTGAAACGGCCGATTGACAGGGGCACTCAGTTTGATCACCATCCCGCACGATGCAACCCGGAAGTCCGTCATGCTTGACCTGGACCAGCCAGACCCGATCACCAGCGATCTACTGACCCAGGCGTGCGCTGAAGCGCCGATCAAACACGGATTCTTCACCCGCTCCGGCGGCGTGTCAGATGGCATCTATCGCGGCCTCAATGTCGGTCTCGGCTCAAACGACAACCGCGATAGCGTCCACGAAAATCGCGCCCGCATCTGCCGCTGGTTCACGGTTCCGGACACTCACCTCGCGACACCACACCAGGTTCATTCGCCTGATGTCTGGGTCGTGGATGATTCGTTCGACGGACAACGCCCGAAAGCCGATGCGGTCGTCACCGCAACGCCGGGGCTGGTCATCGGTGTGCTCACGGCCGACTGTATCCCGATCCTTCTGACGGATCCGGCTGCCGGCGTGGTCGGCGCTGCTCATGCGGGTTGGAACGGCGCGCTTTCCGGCGTCGCCGAAAATGCCATTTCCGAAATGGAGAAGCTCGGTGCCGATCGCTCGCGAATAACGGCCTGCCTCGGCCCGTCGATCAGCGGTGAGAATTACGAAGTCGGCCCGGAATATGTTGATCGATTCGTTGACAAGGATCCGCAAAGCCAGCCGTATTTTCGACCCAGTACGAAAGCCGGACACAGCCTGTTCGACCTCCAGAATTATGCCTTGAACCGCCTGACCCAAGCGGGCATTTCGGCCCACCTCTCGGGCCACTGTACCTATGCCGACGAAGACCGTTTCTTCTCCTATCGGCGCACAACTCATCGGGGCGAGCCCGACTACGGACGACAAATTTCAGCAATCTGCATTGTGGATGGAGGTCAGCGTGACTCTGCATTTTGAACAGGAAGAATTCGATTGGCGAATGCGTCGCCTGCGCGACGCCATGCAGGACGAGAATCTCGATGCAATGCTGTTGTTCGCGCAGGAAAGCATGTACTGGCTGACCGGCTACGACACATTCGGTTTCTGCTTTTTTCAAACTCTGATCGTCAAGTCAGACGGGACAATGCGGCTGCTGACGCGATCCGCTGACCTGCGTCAGGCGCGCCACACCTCCATCATCAAAGACATTTCGATCTGGACCGATCGGGTCAATGCCGACCCGGCGGTGGACCTGAAGAATCTCCTCAACGACCTGGACCTGCTGGGTTGCCGGATCGGCATCGAATATGACACCCACGGCCTGACCGGCGCCAACGCCCGCAAGGTTGACCAGCAATTGCAGTCCTTCGGTGATCTGATCGACGCTTCGCATGTCATCTCTCAATTGCGGCTGGTCAAAAGCCCTGCGGAGATCCACTACGTCAAGACCGCGGCCGCCCTGACCGACGCTGCGCTCGACGCCGCCCTGCCCCTGATCGGCCCCGGCGGCAGCGAAGCCGACATCCTCGCCGCCATGCAGGGTGCGGTGTTCGCCGGCGGCGGCGACTATCCCGGCAATGAATTCATCATCGGGTCCGGACGCGATGCCCTGCTGTGCCGCTACAAGTCCGGCCGTCGCATGCTGGAAGCGCAGGATCAGTTGACCCTCGAGTGGGCCGGTGTCTTTGCTCACTACCATGCACCGATGATGCGCACGGTCATTGTCGGCAAACCCACCGAGCGTCATCTGGAGCTCTATGACGTTTGCCGCGAGGCGCTGACCGAAATCGAAAAGGTGCTGCATCCGGGCAGCACTTTCGGCGAAGTCTTTTCCACTCATGCCATGGTTCTCGAGGACCGCGACATGACCCGGCACCGCCTCAATGCCTGCGGATACTCGGTTGGCGCGCGATTTACCCCGAGCTGGATGGAACGCGAAATGTTCTTCGCTGGTAATGAACAGATTATTAAGGCGGACATGTCATTGTTTCTGCATATGATTATTATGGACTCTGAATCCGATACCGCGATGACGCTCGGACAGACTTATTTGACGACCGAAGACGGGCCGAGCCCACTTTCGACACACAGTCTTGATTTGATCGTTCAGTAGCGCGGCAGGAGGGAGATGCAGACGTTTGCGGACGAATGTTGTCACGACGGTTTTGCTGAGTTGCGTGCTGCTTTTGGCGGCCGGCTGCAACGCGCGACAGTCGCTGAGCAACATTCGCGGACTGCTGCCACGGGCTGATATTCCCAACGCGGGTAACCAGCAGCCGCCCGACCAAAACCCGACGCAGTCGACCACAAATTCCGAGACGCCGCCCCAGACCCAGCCTCAAACCCAGGCCCAGCAGACTCAACCGAGTCAGCCGGCCACCACGACGACGGCTTCAAACACAAATGTGTTGCGGCCTTCCTCCGCCAGCAAGGAGCAGCCTTCGCGCACCTCCGGGGCCATCAGCTTCACGCCCGTAATAGGCGCTCCGGTCAGTGCGGTTCAGCCACTGTCACGCCGTCTCGGAACCGAGGCGCGGGGACGCGGCCTGACCATATTGCAGTCGGCTTCCGGCGACAGCGATCATATCCTCAAGGGCTACTTCTCCGCCTTTGCCGATGGCGACAAGACGACGGTCGCATTTGTCTGGGATGTGCTCGACAGCCAGGGCAATCGTCTCTACCGCATCAGCGGCCAGGAAGTCGCTCAGGGAACGGCCAGTGATCCCTGGGACGTCGTGCAGGAAGCGACGATGGAAACCATCGCGACACGGACCATCTCGGACTACGTCTCCTGGCGTTCTTCTTCCGGATCCTGAGATCTTTCACGACGGCGCTTCAGGAACGGCAAGCAGATCTTCATCCGGTGCCCGATGTCGGCACCTTTGACCATCTCGACGATCCATTGCGTCTGCCACACGCGCGAACCGGAACTTCCTTTGGGTTAAATTCACTATTGCGCTGCTGATGGGTTGCATTCGCGCGCCAGCCGGCTAAAACGCCGGCCAACGGCATACCCATGACAGGCGCGCGCCATGAAAGTATTTGCAGGCAACTCCAACCGGGTCCTGGCGGAATCCATCTGCAACTACCTCAACATCCCCCTCGGTAATGCCATAGTCCGGCGCTTCGCCGACCAGGAGATCTTCGTCGAGATCAAGGAAAACGTGCGCGGCGAGGATGTCTTTATCATCCAGCCAACATCCTATCCGGCCAACGACCACCTGATGGAACTGCTGATCATGATCGATGCGGCACGTCGCGCATCGGCCCAGCGCATCACTGCGGTGCTGCCCTATTTCGGCTACGCCCGTCAGGACCGAAAGCCTGGACCGCGAACGCCCATTTCGGCCAAGCTGGTTTCCAACCTGATCACCGAAGCCGGCGCCAACCGGGTGCTCACCCTCGACCTGCATGCCGGTCAGATCCAGGGCTTTTTCGACATTCCTACGGACAACCTATATGCCGTGCCGATCCTCGCCCGTGACGTGAAGGACAATTACGACGTCACCAATGTCATGGTGGTATCACCCGACACTGGCGGCGTGGTGCGCGCCCGGGCGCTGGCCAAACGGCTCGACTCGCTCCTGGCCATCGTCGACAAGCGCCGCGACCGCCCCGGCGAATCCGAAGTCATGAACGTCATCGGTGACGTCAGCGGCAAGGACTGCATCCTTATCGACGACATTGTCGATTCCGGCGGCACCTTGTGCAATGCCGCCGAGGCACTGTTGGAGAACGGTGCCGTCAGCGTCACCGCCTACATTACGCATGGCGTGCTATCCGGTGGCGCTGTCGCCCGTGTCACATCGTCGGCGCTGAAGGAGCTGGTGATCACCGATTCCATTCAGCCGACGACCGCCGTTCAGAACGCCCACAACATTCGCGTCATCACCACCGCCAATCTGATTGGCGAAGCGATCAACCGAACGGCGCACGAAGAATCGGTTTCCAGCCTGTTCGACTGAAACGCCATCAGGCTGATCAGCGTCAGGGCAGCGACTGCGCCTTGACGCACTCTCCATACAATGATGCAGATACACATTGGCCGACCTCGGGCGATGGAGGACCATGTGAGCGACTATTACGATCTCGGCAGCTATTCGATGACGGTCACAACGTCATCACCCGAAGCGCAGCGTTGGTTCAACCGCGGTCTCGTCTGGTGCTACGGCTACAATCACGAAGAGTCGATCGCCTGTTTCGAGCGGGCACTGGAAGCCGATCCGGACTGCGCCATGGCGCATTGGGGCATCGCTTACGCGCTTGGCCCCAATTACAACAAACCCTGGCCGCTCTTCGATCCGGCGGACAAGGCGCAATCGCTTGGCCGCGCCCATTCAGAAACCCAGGCGGCGCTGGCGCTGAGGGACAAGGTTTCCCCGGTCGAACAGGCCCTCATCGGCGCGCTGACAGCGCGCTATCCGCAGCCGGATCCCATCGACGATCAGTCCCCTTGGGACCTTGCCTTTGCCGAGGCCATGCGCACGGTTCACGCCGATCATCAGGCCCGGCTTGACGTCAAGAGCGTGTTGGCAGAAGCGATCCTGGTGCTGACACCGTGGAAAATGTGGGACCTGAAGACCGGAGGCATTGCCGACGGCGCCGGGACCAAAGAAGCCATGGACCTGCTGGAACCGGCTTTCGCCAACGATCCGGCGGCCTGGGATCACCCGGGACTGCTGCACCTTTATGTGCACCTGATGGAAATGTCGCCCTTTCCGCAGCGGGCGCTGATGGCCGGCGACCGGCTACGCGAACTGGTTCCGGATGCCGGGCACCTGATCCACATGCCCACCCATATCGACGTGTTGTGCGGCCACTACCACAACGTCGTGCACTGGAACCAGAAGGCCATCGAGGCTGATCGCAAATATCTCGATCGCGCCGGGCCGCTGAATTTCTATTCGGCGTACCGCATCCACAACTACCACTTCGCCATCTACGGGGCGATGTTCCTGGGCCAGTACGAGCCAGCTATGGCGGCGGCCGAGGAACTGATCGCGACAACACCTGACGAATTGCTGCGCATGCCGTCACCGCCGATGGCAGACTATCTGGAAGGCTATCTCGCCATGAAGCAGCACGTTCTGGTGCGCTTCGGCAAGTGGCGGGAGATTGTCGATCAGCCGATGCCGGACGATCCCGATATTTACTGCGTGACGACCGCCATGATTCACTACGCCAAAGGCGTTGCCCATTCCGCACTCGGCAACGTTCCAGAGGCAGAGGCGGAACGCGAGCTGTTTCGAACCGCCAAGTCCAGGGTGCCCGAGACCAGGCTGGTGCACAACAACACCTGCCTGGATCTTTTGGCCATCGCCGAGGAAATGCTGAACGGCGAGTTGGAGTACCGATGCGGCAACTTCGATGTCGCATTCGCGCATCTGCGTAAATCCGTCGAACTCGATGACAATCTGCCCTATGACGAGCCGTGGGGCTGGATGCAGCCAACCCGCCATCCGCTGGGCGCCCTGCTTCTGGAACAGGGACGAACCGACGAAGCAGAAGAGGTCTATCGCGCCGATCTCGGCCTTGACGACGAACTCAGCCGCGCTTGCCAGCATCCTGATAATCTATGGAGTTTGCACGGCCTGCACGAATGCCTGAAACGGCGTGGCGAAACCAACGAAGCACGAATGATCAAACAGCGGCTCGACCTGGCGGTTGCCCGCGCCGATGTACCGGTTACGGCGTCGTGCTTTTGTCGACGTGCGTAAGCTGCAATTTCACGCGGTGGATTGGACCAATGGTTGAAAACAGTTTCACCGAAAACTGAGAACTCCAATTGCAGGCAGTTCCGACTCCTAGCGCTACCAAAAACGTCGCTTTGGCGAAGGAACCAGACTTCGCAATCCAGTAACGGTCTCCCCTTTGAAGATGGCAGCCTTTACTAAATCGACGGTCGATCCAAGCCGGAAATGATGGCATCGACTATCTTTTGGCCTCCCTGGCACGAAGGCTCGATGGGTGAGACCGAAGAAAAATCGCCTTTCTCGACGCATACGGTGTCAAGTCTGAAGCACGTGATCTGCCGCTGGTTCGCTGCGTCGACAATGACCTCATTGAACTTATCAATAGCCAGGGGAGCAAACTGTCGCCAGACGGGCTCTTCGAACGGAATGGCGGTGTAGATCGTGCAGACATGGGTTCGCAACCGGGTCTTTTCCAGAAGATTGAGCATCTCATCATACTCGGCATGGAAATCGATCAAGGGTTGCCGAAGCAGTTCTCTCAGGTTCTCTGCATTAATGACGCTCGATAGCAATCCGGAGTATTGTCGGACGTCGTTGCCGCCAATGCTCACAACCAGATCGGTGGCGTTTGTCGGCAGGTTTTCGATTTGGTCTTTCACGTGAGCAATGCAGTCACCGTCGACCGCCACTTTGGTGCAGGACCATTCCGACGGTATCGACTGCCTCATTTGCTCGATCAGGCCAGGTTCACCCAGTACATATCCGTCATTGTCGAAGACTGAATCTCCCGCCAGAATTATATGCCGTCTCGCCATTGACCTGATCCCTTCGTTTGCGAAAGGCAATAACAGTCAAATGCTATGCTAGGAAAGAACGACTGAGAACGAAGTTCCTGGCTTGTGTCGAGCCTGAGCGAAGTCGACCGATGCAGCCACTGCTTTCGTATGGCCGTAAGATCAGTCGATCCTGCAATCGAACAGCTCGCCGAGCAGACATTTCCAGTCGGTTTCCGATGTGCCGGTCTTGCTCATGGCCTGGGCACCGAGATAGAGGCGGGTGACGATCTTGGCCTTGCGCCGGCGCGATTCCTCTCCGATATCCGCCAACTCCGGAACATCCGCCAAGGCGCTGTCGATGGCCGCTTCAAGCCGCTCCGACATGGCCTTGGTGCGGGCGGCCACGGCCGGATCGTCCGGACCATGTTCCACCATGGCGTTGCAGACGAAACAGCCGCTTCGATTTGCATCAGATTCAGTGCTTTCGAACAGCCGAAGAAGGCGGGCCTTGCCGTCGCCCCTCGAGTGGTCCGCAAGCAGTTTGACGGCCGCGCCTATACAAGTCCGGTCGTAGCGGTCAAGTGCCGCGAGATAAGCTGAGCGCTTGTCGCCAAAGGCCTTGTAGAAGGAGCCACGCGACAGGCCCATCGCGCGCAGCAGGTCCGGCAGGTTCGTCGCCGCATATCCGAGACGCCAGAAAATCTGCATCGCCCCGTCGACGGCGGTGTCCATATCGAATTCGCGTGGCCTTGCCATTGTCCCTTTGCCTGTTGCGTCCGGCGTTTTGCGCTTTTGTTATGTGATAGGGGTCTGGCCCGATTTTTCAATCAATTTCGGCTCACATTCATTTGTTTTGTACCAATTGGTTCCAAACTATAAATCTGTCCTCGTTCAGAAGGTTCCGGCCACCCGCTCCCTGGAGGTCAAGAACCGAAGCCGTTTCAAACCCGAGGAGAATTTCATGTACAAAGCACTCAAAACAGCTCTCGCCGGCGCAGCATTGTCAGTTGCACTGACCGTTTCCGCCCTGGCCGCAGGTGTCGATGTCAACGCCACGACCACCGGTCTTGCCCTGCGCGGCTATGACCCGGTTGCCTATTTCACCGCAGGCGAGCCGACGCGCGGCGATTTCCAGATCACCGCGGAACACAATGGTGCCGTCTACCGTTTCGCCAGTGAAGAGAACAAAGCTCTGTTCGTTGCCAATCCGGACGCCTATGCCCCGGCCTATGGAGGCTTCTGCGCCTTCGGTGCAGCCATGGGCTTCAAGTTCGACGGCGATCCGCATCTTTGGAAAGTCGTCGACAACAAGCTCTACCTGAACCTGGCACCCGGCATTCAGAAGCGTTGGGAAGCAGATCGCGCCAACCTGATTGTTGCCGCTGACGACAATTGGAAGACGATCGCCGACAAGACCCCCGAGGAGCTGCAGGCACAATAATCCCATCCGCCTGCCTGCACCCGCGCCCCGAACGGTCCCCTCCCGTTCGGGGCGTTTTCGTATGCATCAGACAAGTCTTGCATAGGGCAAGGGCCTCGGTTATATAGCGCGCGTCCGCGCAGACACCCTTGGAGGCAACGCGGATGGGGCGGCTTTGGCCGCTCGATGTTTTTCTGGGCCCAGCGTGCCCGAAAGACACTCCAAAAACCGCGAAAGGACTAGCCATGAGCGATTATGAGCTCAAGGCCGAGGCGCGCGAACGGGTTGGTAAGGGGTCCGCCCGGGAACTTCGGCGCAACGGTAAAATTCCTGCTGTCATCTATGGTGACAAGCAACCCCCGCTTGCCATCGCCCTTCCCTACAAGGAAGTGACGATGAAGATCCACGATGGTGGATTCCTGACGACCCTCGCCACCATTAACGTCGATGGTCAGAAAATCCGCGTGCTGCCAAAAGAGTACCAGCTCGACCCGGTGCGCGACTTCACCATGCATGTCGACTTCCTGCGGATTTCGAAGGGCACAAGCGTGACCGTCGAAGTGCCGATGCAGTTCATCAACGAAGAGGAATCGCCCGGCCTCAAGCGCGGCGGCGTGCTCAACGTGGTTCGCTACTCGGTCGAAGTCACCTGCCCGGCCGACTCGATCCCGGACGCCCTTATTGGTGACCTGACCGGACTCGATCTTGGTGACGGTCTCCACATTTCGCAGGTTTCCCTGCCGGAGAATGTCGAGCCGACCATCACCGACCGTGACTTCACCATTGCCACGATCGCCGCTCCTGCCGGTCTCAAGACCGAGGAAGAGGAAGCTGCCGAGGCCGCTGAAGAGGGTCTGGAAGAAGGTGCAGCTGCAGAAGGCGGTGACGAAGAAGCAGCGGAAGGCGGCGAAGAGTAGCCGTAATTCTTCCCAACCGAGGCTGTTGCAATGCTGTTGATAGCCGGCCTGGGCAATCCGGGTCCACGTTACGCAAAGCAACGGCATAATATCGGCTTCATGGCGGCGGACGCCATCGCCCGCCGCCATTCCTTTTCCGGCTGGAGCAGCAAGTTCCAGGCCGAAATCGCCGACGGCACCATCGCCGGTGAAAAGGTCCTCCTGGTCAAACCGCAAACTTTCATGAACCTCTCCGGCGAAGCGGTCGGAAAGGCACTGCGTTTCTACAAACTCCAAACGTCGGACCTCATCGTCATCTATGACGAACTGGATCTGCAACCGGGCAAGGCGCGTATCAAGACCGGTGGCGGCCACGGTGGCCACAACGGCATCAAGTCGATCGATGCCCATTGCGGCAAGGACTATCGGCGACTGCGTCTCGGTATCGGCCACCCCGGTCACAAGGAACGGGTCAATGCCCACGTGCTCGGCGACTTTGCCAAGGCGGATTCGCAATGGCTCGATCCGCTGCTCGATGCCATCGGCGACAACAGCGACCTGCTGGTCAAGGGTGACGATTCGAGCTTCCTGAACAAGCTGACCATTGCCGTCGGCGGCAGCGGCGGCGACGAAAAAAAACGCGGACAGCGCAAGGCTCAATCCCATATTCGCGCCGCGCGGCCTGCAGCGAAAACGGCACCGCCGGCCAAGGGGCCGATGGCGGACATGCTGAAAAAACTCTTCGGAAACAAGGAACAATAAGATGGGTTTCAAGTGCGGCATCGTCGGCCTGCCCAACGTCGGCAAGTCAACCCTGTTCAATGCCCTGACCAAGACCGCAGCAGCCCAGGCTGCCAACTATCCGTTCTGCACAATCGAGCCCAACACCGGCGAAGTCGCTGTACCGGACAAGCGGCTCAATCGCATTGCCGGCATTGCGGAATCCAAGGAAATCATCCCCACTCGCATTTCATTCGTCGACATTGCGGGCCTCGTGCGCGGCGCCTCGAAGGGTGAAGGTCTGGGCAACCAGTTTCTCGCCAACATTCGCGAAGTCGATGCGATCGTGCATGTGCTGCGCTGCTTCGAAGATGACGACATCACCCACGTGGAGGGACGTATCGATGCGGTTGCCGATGCCGAAACCATCGACACGGAACTGATGCTCGCCGACCTGGAAAGCATGGAACGGCGCACCGAACAAATGCGTAAGCGAGCCACCGGCAAAGACAAGGAAGCCATTGTCATCCTGCCGATGATGGAAAAAGCTCTGGCACTTCTGCTTGACGGCAAGCCGGTGCGGTTGCTGCTCGAAGGCATTGCGGCGGAGGATCTGCGGTTGTTGAAGTCGCTCAATCTCCTGACGTCCAAACCGGTGCTCTATGTCTGCAACGTCGAGGAGGCCGAGGCGGCGTCCGGCAACGCTCAGTCGGCGGCGGTTGCAGAGATGGCGGCGGCACAGGGCGCGGAGTGCGTGGTGATTTCGGCGGAGATCGAATCCCAGCTCGCCCAACTCGACGGCGAAGAAGCTGCCGAGTTCCTGGCCGAACTGGGTCTGGAGGAAGCCGGCCTCGATCGCCTCATTCACGCCGGCTACAAGTTGCTCGACCTGATCACCTTTTTCACCGCCGGACCGAAGGAAACGCGGGCGTGGACCGTGCGGCGCGGTGCCAAGGCGCCGCAGGCCGCCGGTGTGATTCACACCGATTTCGAACGGGGTTTTATTCGCGCCCAGACCATCGCCTTCGACGATTATGTGTCGCTGGGTGGCGAAGTGCCGGCACGCGATGCAGGCAAGGCCCGCGACGAAGGCAAGGAATATGTGGTGCAGGACGGCGACGTGCTGCTGTTCAAATTCAACACCTAGGTTTGGAAGCGACCCGCAATCAAAGGCGGGTCGCATCAATCGCTTGCCGCTCCCACGGCGTTGAGGCAATCTCGCCGCCATGAACACCCAGACACATGTGCTGCTGGCCGCCGCACTCCTGTCGAAGCCCGACGCACCGGCTCGCAACACGGCAGTCATTGCCGGCGCATTGATCCCCGACCTGGCGATCTACACACTTTTCGTATGGTCGAAATTTGCCGGTATCCCTGAACGACGCGTCTGGAATGAGCTCTATTTCAATCCGCCCTGGTCGGACGCGGTCGCGATCGGCAATTCGGCACCACTTTATCTCGTCTTGCTGATCGGCGGCTTGTTGATCGCACGCCGATGGCGCGCTGGATTGCTGCTTGCGTTTTTCGCTGGCGCTGCACTGACCCACATTGCCACTGACCTGCCGGTGCATGCCGATGATGCGCATGCCCATTTGTGGCCCCTGTCGGACCTGCGTTTTCGTTCTCCGGTGTCCTACTGGGACCCCAACCACAACGGCCAGGTTTTTGCGTTTGTCGAAATGGGCCTCGGGCTGTTGCTGACGGTCATATTGTGGCGGCGTTTTCATTCCGCCTGGGTTCGCGGCCTGTTGATCCTCGCAATCGCCGCCTATCTTGGACCGCCGATTTATTTCGGTCTGATTGTTGATCTTTGACGATAGGACAGCGTTGAACAATCGGACTCGGCGCGGCATAAGAATGGCCATGGTCAAAAAATATGCCTTCGAGGACCTGACGCCCGGCAAGAGCTTCGATCTCGGTCCCTACCCGGTCAGCGCCGACGAAATCATCGAATTCGCCAGTGAATTCGATGCACAGCCGATGCATCTCGATGAAGAGGCAGGGAAGAAAACTCTGCTTGGCGGGCTGGCCGCATCGGGCTGGCATACGAGCGCCATCATGATGCGCATGCTGTGCGACGCCTTCATACTGGACTCGACTTCGATGGGTGCACCCGGCGTCGATGAATTGCGCTGGAAACGTCCGGTACTTGCCGGCGATACATTGCATGGCCGGTCCATCGTCGTCTCAGCCCGCGCATCTAAATCTCGAAAGGGGATCGGCATCGTCCGGATGAAGCATGAAATCCGCAATCAACGCGATGAGCTGGTGGCAAGCTGCGCCAATTCGGGATTTTTCGGCATGCGTCAGGACGCCAGCACACCATGAACCTACGCGACAGATTTCTGGTTGGCGTGCGCATGGACTACGGCGACCACACCTTCACGGCTGAAGCCATTATGGCCTTTGCGCGCAAATTCGATCCTCAGCCATTCCACGTCGACCCGGTTGCGGCGAAGGCCTCCATCTTCGGCGCGCTTTGCGCATCCGGCTGGCACACTGCCGCCGTGTGGATGAAGAAGAATGTCGAATTCCGCTCGCAATGGGAAGCGATGCACGAAGCAGCCGGGATTGCCGTTCCCGTGTTCGGCCCATCACCCGGCTTGCGCAACCTCACCTGGACAGCGCCGGTCTTTGACGGCGATACGGTGCACTACTACAACACAGTGACCGACGTCACCCGACGCCGGAACAATCCGGACTGGGGCACCGTCGAGCTATATTCAGAAGGTTTCAATCAGCACGGCGACCGCGTTATCGGCTTCGACAACGCTGTTCTGTTCAGGATTTAGGTGCCGGCTCAGTCGCCCTCGAATTCGACCAGTGTGCGCACAGAGACGCCGAGATCCTCGAGTTTCTTGCGACCTCCGAGATCCGGCAGGTCGATGACGAAACAGGCCGCGACGATGTCGGCACCCATGCCGCGCAGCAGCTTGACGGCACCCTCGGCGGTGCCGCCGGTGGCAATCAGGTCGTCCACCAGGATCACCTGTTGTCCGGCCGAAACGGCGTCCTTGTGCATCTCCATCTCATCAACACCGTATTCCAGGCTATAGGCGACCCGCACTGTCTCGTAGGGCAGCTTGCCCTTCTTGCGGATCGGCACAAAGCCGGCGGAAAGCTGATGAGCAACGGCGCCGCCAAGGATAAACCCACGTGCCTCGATGCCGGCAATCTGATCGACCTTCGTGCCAGCATAGGGATGGACCAGTTCGTCGACCGCCCGCCGGAAGGCGCGAGGGTTGCCCAGCAGCGTCGTGATGTCCCGAAACATAATGCCGGGTTTGGGGTAATCGGGAATTGTGCGGATCGACTCCAGCAGCGTTTCCGTCAGCGTGCGGTTCATTTTGGATTACCCCCTCAAGGTCCGCTGCGGGACCAGTTGGATCAGCGCCGAACACACAAAAGGCGGCCGTTTGAGCCGCCTTCATGGTTGTCATCCTCGATCGCCGTCAGTGCTCGACGCGCGACCAGACTGATTTCTTTGTCAGATACAGAAGACAGGCGAAAATCAGCAAAAAGATGATCACCTTGAAACCAAGCGCTTTTCGGCTCTCCATGTGCGGCTCTGCCGCCCACATCAGAAACGCCGAAATGTCCTTGGAGTACTGATCAACGGTCTCCGGAGCGCCGTCGTCATAGGTGACCAACTCGTCCGACAGCGGCGGTGCCATGGCAAGCGACAAGCCGTTCAGAAAATACGGATTGTAGTAGGTTCCCTCGGTGATATCGACACCCTGAGGCACCTCCTCGTCATAACCGGTAAGCAACGAATAGATGTAATCCGGACCGCCCTCGGCATACATCGTAAAGATATCGAAGACGAAAGTCGGAAAACCGCGCGTCGCGGCACGAGCCTTGGCGATCAGCGAGAAATCCGGCGGCGCGGCGCCGTTGTTGGCGTACGCCGCTGCTTCGAGATTGGGGTATGGCGACGGGAAATAGTCCGACAGGATCGCTGTTCTCTCGAACATTTCCCCTTCATCATTCGGGCCGTCCGTGATGTCGTAATCGGCGGCCAGGGCTTTGACCTGATCTTCCGAATATCCAAGAGCTTCAAAGTTGCGGAACGCGATGCGCTCAAGACCGTGACAGGCGGCACAAACCTCGACATAGACCTTCAGGCCGCGCTGAAGCTGGCCTTTGTCATAGGTGCCGAAGGGGCCGGAAAAGGACCAGTCGACATGACGCGGTGCCTTGGAATGCTCACTGTCTCCAGCAGCTGCGGCAATGCCGATACCCAGGCCCGTTGCAGCAGCCAGCGACAGAAGCGTTGAGAAGAGCTTGTTCATGTTGTTTTTCCCTTCCGCCTGTCGCTAGGCTCGATCTTCCGGTGCGGCGGTCGCCGTTTGCGGCTTTCCGCTACCCTGGCTTCCGAGGACCGATTCGGTGATGGATTTTGGCACCGGTCGCGTTCGCTCCAATTTGCCGAGCAGCGGCAGGATCGGGAAGAAGAATGCGAAGTAGTAAGCCGTTCCGATCTGCGCCATGACCACATACGACCCTTCCGCCGGCTTGGAACCAAGCCAACCCAGGAAGATTGCGTTGGCGACGAACAGCCAGAAGAACAGCTTGTACCAGGGTCGGTAGACAGCCGAGCGTACCTTGGACGTATCGAGCCACGGCAGCAGGAACAGGATTACAATGGATCCGAACATGGCCAGGACACCGCCCAGCTTGGAATCGATCGGTCCAATGTTGAACGTGATCGCTCGCAGGATCGCGTAGAACGGCAGATAGTACCATTCAGGAACGATATGGGCCGGAGTCACCAGCGGATTGGCTTCGATGTAGTTGTCCGCATGGCCGAGGTAATTCGGAATGTAGAAGATGAAATAGGCGTAGACCGCCAGGAAAAGGATGGTGGCAAAGCCATCCTTGATTGTCGCGTATGGCGTGAACGGCACGGTATCTGTCTTGGTCTTTACCTCGACGCCGGTCGGGTTGGTTTGACCCGTCACATGCAATGCCCAGACGTGCAGTACCACAACACCGGCAATCATGAACGGCAGCAGGTAGTGCAGTGAGAAGAAGCGGTTGAGCGTTGGATTGTCGACCGCAAACCCGCCCAGCAGCAATTGCTGGATCGGCTCGCCGATCAGCGGGAAAGCCGTGAAGAAGCCGGTGATAACCGTCGCACCCCAGAAGGACATCTGACCCCAGGGCAGCACGTAGCCCATGAAGCCGGTGGCCATCATGAGAAGGTAGATGATCACTCCCAAAATCCACAGGATCTCGCGCGGCGCCTTGTAGGAGCCGTAATACATGCCTCGGAACATGTGAATGTAGACGGCAATGAAGAAGAACGACGCACCGTTGGAGTGCATGTAGCGCAGCAGCCAGCCGGAGTTCACGTCGCGCATGATGTTTTCGACGGACGTGAAAGCGCCATCGGTCGCAGCGACATAGTGCATCGCCAACACGATCCCGGTGAGAATCTGGATGACCAGCATCATCGAGAGAATGGCGCCGAACGTGTAGGCGTAGTTGATGTTGCGCGGGACCGGATAGGCTACGAAGGAATCATAGACCAGGCGCGGAAGCGGCAGGCGGGAATCGACCCATTTGCCGATGCCGCTCGTCGGTTCGTAAGTTGAATGTCCACCACTCATCGGTATTTCCCCTACTATCCGATCTTGATGCGCGTGTCGGAAATGAACTCAAACGGCGGGATCGCCAGGTTCTCAGGCGCCGGTCCCTTGCGGATGCGGCCCGCTGTATCGTAGTGCGATCCGTGGCAGGGGCAGAACCAACCGCCATATTCGCCCGCCTGACCGAGCGGCACGCAACCAAGGTGGGTGCACGATCCGATCATGACGATCCAGTTTTCGCGGCTTTCGCCGGCGGACCGGTCAACATCGAGCGCCGGAGCGTCCGGCGCCAGGTTGGCATTTCTCGCCGCCTGATCCTTGAGATCCTGCAACGGAACGGCGCTGGCCTCTTCGATCTCCTGCGGGGTGCGGTTGCGGATGAAAACCGGCTTGCCGCGCCATTTCACGGTGATCGACATGCCCTCTTCGATACCGGAGATATCGACCTCGATGGTCGAGAGCGCGAGTGTGGTGGCATCGGGACGCAACTGGTCGATAAAGGGCCAGATGGCCGCGGCCGCTCCGACAGCGCCGGCCATGCCGGTGGTCAGATACAGAAAATCGCGGCGGGTCGGTTCGGATGTTGTTTCGGTTTCGCTCACGGTTGGAACCATCCTCTGCGCATACTCGGTCCGGGATACCCATTGATGGGGTCGTTTTACCAGCCCCGTCAACCCAACGATGTCCCCTCATTCGGCCGGTTTCTAGGCTGCTTATTAGAATATGTCCAGCCTGCTCAACCGACCAGAGGCACAATGCCGCAAGTTTTCACCGAATAGCCAGCGCAACGCACGGAATTCGCGCTCTCAGGCATCGATAAACCCACCCGATTGCCGCGACCAAAGGCGGGCGTAAAGGCCACCCACTTCAAGCAATCGATCATGTGATCCATCCTCGACCACACGACCCGACTCAAGCACCACCAACCGGTCCATGCGGGCGATGGTCGACAGCCGATGGGCGATGGCAATCACCGTCTTACCATTCATCAGGGCGCTGAGGTTTTCCTGGATTGCCGCCTCGATTTCCGAATCGAGCGCCGATGTCGCCTCATCAAGCACCAGAATCGGCGCGTCCTTCAGCATGACCCGCGCGATGGCGATACGCTGGCGCTGGCCGCCGGAGAGTTTCACGCCACGCTCACCGACATGCGCATCGAGGCCGGTGCGACCGTGCTGGTCCTTCAGATCGCAGATAAACGGCCAGGCCTCTGCCTTTTGCGCTGCTGCAATGACGGCCGCCTCATCCGCGCCGGGCCGTCCGAGCAGGATATTGTCGCGGATCGACCGGTGCATCAACGACGTATCCTGAGTGACGACGCTGATCTGCTCGCGAAGTGAACTCTGGGTGACTCCGGCGATATCCTGACCATCAATGGTGATGCGCCCGCCCTCCAGGTCGTAGAAGCGCAAAAGGAGGTTGACCAGCGTGGATTTCCCGGCACCGGAGGGCCCAACCAGGCCAACCTTCTGGCCCGGTTCGACCGTTAGCGAAACATCGTCGATCACCGTCTTCTGCGGGGTATATTGAAACTGAACGTGGTCGAAGCGAATGCGGCTTTCGGTGACCGCAAGGGTGCCCGCACCGTCTCTGTCGGATAGAACGATTGGGCGCATCAGGAGTTCCATCGAATTCTGGATGGTGCCGTAGTTGCGCATCAGGCTGTTGAGCTGGGTCATCATGCGGCCGAGCAGGAGGCTCAACCGCAACACCAGAGCCAGCGTGAAGGCAACCGCACCAATGCTGATCTCACCCTGCAGCCAAAGGTCGATCGACATGGCGCCGATCGCGATGATCATGACACCCGACAGCATCGCAAGAGAAACCCGTACGCCGGTCAGATTCCGGGTAAACGGTATGACGGCGTCCATAAACTGGTCGAAGCCTTCACGGATATAGCGGTCGTTTTCGTCCTCACGGCCGAACAGCTTTAACGTCTGGATGTTGGCATAGCCGTCGACCAATCTGCCGTTGATGCCGGAGGCTGCCTCCGCCGTGACCCTGGCCAGATTGCGGATGCGCGGAACGAAATGCCGCGCGACAAGGGCAAATGCCACGATCCATAGACCGACAATCGCCGCCAGTCGCCAGTCGAGCTGAGCGACCAGAGCGAGGGTTGTTACGGTGTAGATGGCAATGAACCAAGCGACCTGCAGAAGCGACACCATGAAATCGCCCAGCGCCTGCCCCGATTGCCAGACCTTGGTCACCACTCGGCCAGCAAATTCATCATGAAAGAAGGACAGGCTTTGCCGGGCGATGTGCCGATAGGCCTGCCATCGGACGAGGTTGAAAAACCCCGGTACGACAGCCTGCTCTTCGACGAGTGTGACCAGCGGTGCCACCAGGAACCGGCCCGCAAGCACCACGGCCAGCATGAAGAGCAGCTCGGCACCGTGACGATCGATCAGTCCGGACCAGCCTTCGCTGGCATCCGTGGACTCCAGCAAATCCACAAGCCGCCCAACAAAATAAAACAGCGCCACTTCCATGAATGCGACGAAGCCGCCAAGCACGATCATCGCCACAAAGGGCCATTTCGCCTGCCGCACGAAATGGATCATGTATCCGATCGCATTGGGCGCGGGATGCGCGTCAGTCGCCTCGGAATAGGGATCGATCCAGCGTTCGAACAGCCGGAAGATTCGCTGTAGAATCATGCCGCGACCATAGGCGCGCCACCAGCCAACGGCAATTGCGGTCAGCCCGATCGACGCAGGTCAGGCCTTCCGGCCGGCGGCAGCCTCGGCTTCAAGCCGCTGCTGCTCTTCAATCACCGCCTGCGAGGCAGCCGCTGCAACAGCCGACTCGGTCTGCTCGTCCCCCTCCTGGCCGTCCTCGCGACCCGGAATATTGACGCGAACCTCGCGGCGGGCGAATTCAATATCGTTTTCGGCAAAGATCTTCTGCACGCGGGAATAGACGTCCTTGCGGATCATCCACTGCTTGCCGGGCTTGGCCATGAACTTGCCGCGCACGACGATTCCGACATCGTTGACGTCGTAAACGCCCTGCGATTTGAAGGTCTGGATGATGTCCTCGGCGTACGGTGCCTCCATGATGTCCTTGCCGATCTGCTTGAAAAGCTTCTTGACCTTGTTGGTATCGGTGTCGAAGGGAACGGTGAACTTCAGTTTGACGATCACCCAGTCACGCGAGTTGTTGGTCACTTTGGGGATCTCGCCATAGGGGATCGTGTGGATCGGTCCTTGGTGGTGGCGCAATTGCAGCGATCGGACGGAGATTTTCTCCACGGTGCCGACAGTGCCATCAATGTCCAGATATTCGCCAACGCGAAAAGCATCGTCGACCAGGAAGAACAGTCCGGCCACCACGTCGCGCACCAGTGTCTGCGCCCCAAATCCGATGGCCAGCCCGACGATGCCGGCACCGGCAATCAGCGGCGTGATATCGATGCCCAGATGTCCCAAGGCAATCAGCACCGTGATCGTGATAATCGTCACCTGCACGGCCATTTTCAGGAGTGGCAAAACTGTCGACAGACGAGACCCGCCAACACCACCGCCTTCGCCGCCGCCCGGCTCCTCAGCTTCAAGATCGACACCCGCCGCGGTCATTTCGTCGGCCAGTTTGCGGTTGAGCCAAAGCGACACCAGTTCCCAAACCAGATAACCGATGGCCAGGATGAAAAAGACCTCGAAGAGGCGTCCAGCGATTCTTACACCGACACCGGCACTGGCCAGGTTCTGAAAATCGATATCCCAAATACGAGCGATAATAATGATGACGGCCGCTGCCACCAGCGCACGGCCGATCCGGATATAGCTTCTCTTGGTCGAGCGGTATGCGGCCTCGGCCAGAGCCCCCTCGCCCCGCATGGGAGGCACCATATGCCTGACCAGACCACGAACCATCGTATCGAGAACCGGCGCAGCCAGCAGGATAGCCATCGTGACGTATTGTTGACCATCGCTCAGCAGGTCGAAGCGCCTCTGAACCACGAGGATTTCACCCAGAAGCCAGGTGAGCACGACGAGGCCAATGCCGATCCAGGGATAAGCACGGGCCATCCAGTGCTCCGCCCGAGTGGCGTCCTCTTCACCACCCAGCAACATGGAACTCAATCCTTCTCTTGCCCGATAGCAGACAAAACCGATCCAGATGAACACCGCGAGGTTAAGCCAGTATCCGATGCGGGAAGCACCCAACGGAGCCCCATTGAGCCTTTGAAACTCGATGACAAACCAGAACAGCCCCATCAGCAACGCGATACCGATCTGGTGCCTGTACATGAACTGGGCCGTCCAGTCGTCGGTGTGGACAATCCGAAACTTCGGATATTTCGGCGCCAGCAGAAACCGCGAAAGAGCCGCCACGGCTCGTGGAAACACCACAAAACTCAACATGAAAACATCGGCAATCTCCTGATCGTCTTCGGGAACCAGGAGCAATACAAGAATGCGGGTCGTTATGAGGAAGGCGATCAGACCTCCCAGGTCCAGCACCAGCCTCTTGCCGAGCAGAATCAGTGTCTGCTTGAGTCCGTCGGGTGTTTCGACCTCGCGGAACTGGCGACGCCACTTGCTGGCGATGCGGCTGACAACCCATTCGACCGCAAGGCCGCCAATCACCGCGGCGGCCATAGTCGCCAGCCACAGCAGAACGCCGCTCCCGCCCCGCGACTGCGAAAAGTTGGCCGCACCTATTTTCAAGCCGTCAAAGATATGCGGCAGCTTGAAGACCGCATCGGCGGTCGACAGTCCGACACCGGCAATGATCGAACCCAGATAGTCGAGTGTATTGCGCGCTTCTTGACCCTCGGTCTCCTTGCTTGCGCCGGCGACCGCATCGAGGCGTTGCAGGAGCAGCTCCCGGACCTGCTCATCACTGAGGGTCGAAACCAGATTGCGCACCGCTTCCGGGGTCAGCGGATCAGGCAATTTGACCGGAGCCACCTCCTCCGTGACTTCCGAACCGGTCGTCGCGGTCAAACCCATCTGCGCGTTTGCTGGCTGAATTGTTGCGGAAATCACCAGCAATAGGAACGCCGCACACAGCCCGAACAACCAACCAAAGCGCATCTGTTTCCCTCCTTCGCCCCCGTCGGCATCCCTTCCAACGACCGGGCGCAGCAACAATAGCGATTATGCGGAGGGCCGCAATGCAGGTTCCGGAACGCGATGCCCGCCGCCGCCTTATTCGGCAGCGGCGGTTTCGTCTTGTGGTTCGCTGTCGATGAAGCCGCCCGACTGACGCGACCAAAGTTCCGCGTAAAGGCCGCCCGCCTGAACAAGTTGTTCGTGCGTTCCGGTTTCAACGATGCGACCGGCATCGAGCACGATCAACCGGTCCATCTGCGCGATGGTCGACAACCGGTGCGCAATCGCGATCACGGTCTTGCCCTCCATCAGATCGAACAGGTTCTCCTGGATCGCCGCTTCGACTTCCGAATCAAGCGCGGAGGTCGCTTCGTCGAGTACCAGAATGGGTGCATCTTTCAGGAACACCCGCGCAATGGCGATTCGTTGTCGCTGACCGCCTGAGAGCTTGACGCCGCGTTCGCCCACATGGGCTTCCAGCCCTACCCGCCCCTTTTGGTCGGAAAGATCCTGGATAAAGTCCCACGCGTTGGCGCGGCGCGCCGCATCGATGATCTCGGCATCGTCCGCACCCGGCCTGCTGTAGCCGATGTTGTCGCGGATCGACCGGTGCAGCAGTGAGGTATCCTGGGTCACGACGCCAATGCGCGCGCGCAAACTGTCCTGAGTGACGTCAGCAACATCCTGGTTGTCGATGGTGATGCGACCTGATTCCAGATCGTAGAAGCGCAGAAGCACATTGGTCAGCGTGGTCTTGCCGGCACCGGAGCGGCCGACCAGTCCGATTTTCTCGCCCGGTTCGATCGTCAGCGACAAATCGTCGATCACGCCGCCATCCTTGCCGTAGTGAAAGCGGATGTGCTCGAAGTTGATCCGCCCTTCCTTGGCGTCCAGAACCTTGGCCTTTTGTGCATCCGTGACCTTGTGCGGTTGCGACATCATCGACATGCCGTCAATGACCACGCCGATGTTTTCGAACAATGCCGAAACCTCCCACATGACCCAATGGGACATGCCGAAGATGCGCAGACAAAGCGCAACGGTCGTGGCAATCGCTCCGACCGAGATCGAATCGGCCAGCCACAGATTGATCGCCATGGCCCCGATGGCGAACAGCAGCAGGGAATTGCAGAAATAGACGATGCCGTGAAACAGCGTCACCATGCGCATCTGCCGATGCACGGTTTGGAGAAAATCGTCCATCGCCTGGCGTGCATAGGTCTCTTCGCGACCGGCGTGCGAGAACAGCTTGACAGTGGCGATGTTGGTGTAGCTGTCCACCACCCGACCGGTCATCATCGAACGCGCATCGGCCTGCTCGCGGGCGATGCGTTTCATGCGCGGCACAAAATACCATATCAGCGCAAGGTAGACGCCAAGCCAGACGATCAGCGGTACAACCAATCTGATATCGGCGGCAGCAACCATGGCAAGCATGGTGAGGAAATAGACCGCCACGTAGACCAGGACATCGAGAACCTTGATCACCGCTTCGCGGATCGCCAGGGACGTCTGCATGACGCGCGTTGCGACGCGCCCGGCAAACTCATCGGCAAAGAAGGACAGGCTCTGACCGAGCAGATGCCGGTGCATCTGCCACCGGGCAATCATCGGATAGTTGCCGAGCAGCGTCTGGTGGGTCAGCATCGACTGGATCCAGACGATGACAGGCAGGCCAACCAGGATCAATGCGCCCATCCAAAAGAGGCGCATGCCCTCGCGGGCCATGAAATCCTCGCGGTTCGACTCCGACAGCCAGTTGACGATATCGCCAAGGAAGCCGAACAGGAACACCTCGCCGACGGCGATGGCCGCCGTCAGAACCGACATCATCAAGAGCCAGGGTGCGGCATCCTTCGAATAGTGCCAGCAAAAAGCCAGAAACTGCTTGGGAGGTTGCCCGGAGGGCACCTCGGGATAGGGATTCAGTTGTTTTTCAAACCAGCCAAACATGAGTGGGCCTCGGGATCTGGACGAGCAGCGGCTGCAAATACAACGAACGACAACCGCCCTGGGCGGTTTTCACCTGTGATGGTGCGGTCTGTTGGTTGGACGAGCCGTCAATGCTCAGAAATTGGAAATGTGCTCAAAGCACCGTGAAACGAAAATCTGCCGTTGGGATTTCCGAAAACCTCGGATTAGCGCTTCCGAAGTGTTGGAACCGGAAACACCGCTGGCGCGGTGGTGATAGCCATGAATGGCTGGAGAGTATGAATGCAATCCATCAATGTCTCCTCCGTTCGGTTCCAGTACAGAGCCGGGTTTCTATCGCGATTCGACTTGGACTTCCACCATGGGGTGACGGAAAATGGATGTTGACATCGGCAACCCAACTTGCTGTTGCAATTCCGCCACGCCACCTGTCTGAGGCGATGCCGGAAAAGGTCAAGGCCATGTCTGTTGATCTGCGCATAGCGCTCTACCAGCCCGACATTCCGGGAAACACCGGCACGATCCTGCGCATGGCTGCCTGTTTCGACCTGGCCGTCGACATAATCGAACCAGCGGGCTTCGACCTATCCAACCGGGCATTGCGACGTGCAGGAATGGACTACACCGAACAGGCGCTAATACAGCGTCACCTGAACTGGCAGAATTTCCTCGAATGGAGGGAGACGGAGCGAAGGCGGTTGGTTCTGGCGACGACCAAGGCCGAACGGACTTACGTGGATTTCGAGTTCAATGAGGGTGACATTTTACTCTTCGGTCGCGAGAGCGCAGGTGTTCCGGAGGAGGTTCATGCGGTCTCCGACGCCCGATTGCGCATTCCAATGGTCCCCGGAAAGCGATCGCTCAACCTCGCGGTTTCGGTTGCTCTGGTTGCTGGTGAGGCTCTCCGGCAAACGGATCAGTTGATCGGATAGATTTGGTTCAGTCGGCCGACGGCAAGCGACGCATGGTGAATTCGATGTGATCGTCAGGCAATTGACGCCAGCTTTCGACCTCGGTCCAGTAGGCCGCCCGCGGCCAGGCGTCAAACCACTCCCGGGCCTTGGCGCGCGCGGCGCTGCGAGGCAGCCGGAAAGTCTCGCGCACAAATGAATCGCGCCGTTTGGCGGCGCTTTGGCGGCGCCCTTTTCTGATCTGTCGGCGCAGGCCGTCTAGCGGCGGTACTGTCGGAACGCGTTTCATACTCATCAGCACCCTTCGCCCTGATAATAGGGCTTCGGGCTGCTCATTGCGAGTCTTCCGCAGGTCCCTAAGGGCCTCACCGAATTTTCAAGAAACCCTCATTGGCATGGTGACAGGCTTGCTGTTATGTGTGCCGTTCCACTGGTGTGGTGGATTTGAAGTTCCTATCATGTTTGCTGCGTGCTCTGCGGGAACTTCAAATCCAAAACCCACACCAGGATCATCATCTTGCTAGTGTCCTGATAGAATCTGAAGTTCGTTCGGAGCACGCTGCACAATGTGACGAACTTCAGATTCAGGACACTAGGGGGATGCAATTCATGGAGCGACCGAACCTTCCGATCGGCCTGCCCGACGGGTTGGACGAAAAGAAAGCCGAGGCGCGTGCATGGTTCGAGACACTGCGCGACGCAATCTGCACGTCGTTTGAACAGATCGAGGACGAACTGACTGGTGCTTTGTCGGAAGATCCGCCCGGTCGCTTCGAGCAAAAGGAATGGGCGCGGGACGAAGGGCGCGGCGGCGGTGGAACCATGTCGGTCATGCGCGGCCGGGTGTTCGAAAAGGTCGGTGTTCACACGTCCACGGTGTTTGGTGAATTTTCGCCTGAGTTTCGCAAGCAGATCCCGGGTGCCGAACTGGATCCGAGTTTCTGGGCCTCAGGCATTTCGCTGATAGCCCACCCGGTCAACCCGCATGTGCCGGCCGTTCACATGAACACCCGCATGGTGGTCACCTCCACGCAGTGGTTCGGCGGTGGCGCCGACCTGACGCCGGTCCTGACGCGTCGGCGCACGCAGGACGACCCGGACACACAGTTATTCCACAAGGCGCTGCAAATTGCCTGCTCGCGCCATCCAATCGCAGACTACGAGCGCTACAAGGAATGGTGCGACGAGTACTTCTACCTCAAGCACCGCGACGAACCGCGTGGTGTCGGCGGAATTTTCTTTGACTGGCTTCGCTCGAAGGAGGCTGCGGGCGGTTGGAAGGCCGACTTTGCCTTTGTTCAGGATGTCGGACGGGCCTTCGCCGTCATCTACCCAAAACTGGTGCGATCCAACTTCAACACGGAGTGGACGGAAGCTGACCGCGAGGAACAGCTGGTCCGTCGTGGCCGCTACGTTGAATTCAACCTGCTCTACGACCGCGGCACCATTTTCGGACTAAAGACAGGCGGCAATGTGGAATCCATCCTCTCGTCAATGCCACCGGCGGTGCGCTGGCCTTAGGCGCGTTCTGTCGGCTACTGCAGACTCCACACGTTCATCGACCGTTCGACACCACGAATGGACTGGTCCGGGTGTTCCACAAGTCCATTGAGGTCGCTGTCCCAGGTTGCTGTTTCGGCGCGCGCCCTGTCGACAATATCAGCGCTCGCCACGAGCGAGCACTTCAGTGTGCGTGACAGGCTTTCGAGCCGGCTCGCCACGTTGACCGTGCCACCGATGACCGCAAACTCCAGTCGATTTGCGCCGATGTCGCCAAGCACCACCGGGCCATAGTGCAGACCGAAACCGACCCGCAGCGGCGGCTGACCTGCCTTTTCCCGCTCACGGTTCATGTCAGCGACACTTTCCATCATGGATCGGGCGCAGCGAAGGGCATTGCCGGCATCAGATTCACCAGCAAACGGGGTGCCGAAAGTCGCCATCAGCCCATCCCCCAGATACTTGTCGAGTGTTCCGCCGTTGTCGAAGACAGCCCGTTCCATACGTCCATGAAACGTCCGCAGAGTGCGGATGACATCTTCCGGATCTCGTCCATCCGCCAGGGCGGTGAAACCCATTATATCGACAAACAGGACAGCGACATCCTGGGTCCGCACTTGCTTCAGAGGCTCGTCGTTTTGAGAAAGCTCGGCCACGACATTGGGTGAAAAGTAGCGCGCGAGGTTGCTGCGTTCCCGTTCCGACGCGGCATGACTCTTCAACAGCAGGCTGGATCGCCTGACCGTCAGCGCAAGCGTCGCCGCCACAATGACGAAGACGACAACTTCCTGCAGCCGCCAGCCGAAATGAATGGCATTCGGATCAAGGATTTCAGCCAGTCGCGGCTGACCGGCAAAGGCGCTATCCACTGCGGCTGTCATTTCCGGCTGGGCATTGGGCCACAGATAGACGACTCCCACACCGAACGCCCACAATCCGGCGGTCCAGGTTCCAACAGCTATGACGGTCCGCCAGGAATAAGCGAGCGTGGCGCCGGCAAGCAGAACGAAAAAGAAGATGAAGGCGCCGTAGCGGTACTGCATGGCCATTGGCCAATCGAGGTCACTCAGAGGGTTCGGCACGATGGTGATCGACGTCATCAGCGCCAGATCGCAGAATATCAAAATCAGTTCGGGTCGCGAGCGACCGACCCGGCCTACCTGCCATTGAGCCCATCCGATGAATGCGAAAAGCGCCAGAAGGACGTAGTAGTAAAGCACCTCCCAGTTGAAATTGACCACCGGCAGCATCACGCCAATGATGGCCAGCGCGATCCAGCGGGCCCGCATGGCCAACAGCAAGCCGTCCTGCTTGGCATGCTCAAGCGCCGATTCCGCGTATGCGTTGGTGCTGAGATAGGCGTCGTCGCTGTCCGCATCCGAGATATCGGACACGGCCGAGACCGTCATGGCTGCAGTGGAAGTCATCGTAACCACCCGTTTTCTGATTCCGGCTCAAGCATAACAGCATCGCGCGCGTCCTTGGGAGACGCGCGCGCCGGCTCAGACATTCAATGTGGTTGGGAGTTTTGATTCCGCCGCTCAGGATGGGGAGCGTTCAGCCCTCAATTCCAGAAAGACCGGAAAAACTGCATTGCACGGTGAAACGTGTCTCGGGTTTCAGCAGCTCGCAATGCCCGACCGTGGGCCATGATCCGCTGCAAATCGGCGCCGGTTAGCCTGGAGGCATTCGGAAATTCGCTTCTCAACATCGTCATACCCTCTAATTTTCTCATCTGTACATGCTGGCATGATGTGGAATATGCCCCTATAACTTGGAAACAACAAACGACTTTATCTAAATCTATAATTCAGAAAATCTAATCTATGAGCCCTTCCTCCCCTATGCCGCCACTCAACGCTTTACGCGCTTTTGAGGCCGCCGCTCGCCACGAAAGTTTCAGACGCGCGGCCGACGAACTCAACGTCACGCCGGCCGCTCTGTCGCACCAAATCAAGGGGCTTGAGGAGTATTTGCAGACGCTCCTCTTCCACCGAAAAACCCGTCGCGTCGAACTGACGGATGCCGGCCGCCTCATTCAGCCCGAGATCAGCGAGGGCTTCGAAAGCCTGCGGCGTGCGGTTCAGCGACTGGAGCAGAGGCGCGACGACAATGTGATCGTCGTCACCGCCGGCCCGGCCTTTTCGGCAAAATGGTTGGCGCCGCGGCTTTACCGCTTTGTCGCGTCACATCCCGAGGTCGACCTGCGGATTGCCGCCAATCTTGCGCTGACCGATTTTCGCGACGACGGAATAGATGCGGCCATCCGCTTCGGTTCCGGAGACTACCCTGGACTGTTTGCAGAGATGCTGTTCGAGGATGTTATGCTGCCGATGTGCAGCCCGTCACTTCTGGAGGGTCCTTCCGCCATACGCACGCCGTCGGATCTTTTGCACGCAACGCTGATCCATGACGAGTCACTCGTTCACATCGCACCGCAAGCACCGAGCTGGCGCAGCTGGCTGCAACAGGCGGGCGTCGCAGGGGTGGATTCCGAACGCGGCCTGCGTTTCAACCTTGCCGACCACGCCATCGATGCCGCTGTGGAGGGTGCCGGCGTCGTGCTGGCTCGGAAAGTCCTCGCCCAACGCGATCTGGACAGCGGCCGCCTTGTGGCTCCATTCGGAATGGAAATCAGCTTGAAGCGAGCATTCTATTTCGTCTGTCCGCGGGGCCACGAAAACCGGGACAACATCAGGATCTTCCGGGAATGGCTGGCCGAAGAAGTCGCTGCCGGAGCTGCTTGAACTCTCTGCACGCGACAACGTTCGCACCGACCTCTTGTCATCACCTCACCCGTCGCGGTTACCGCGCAACGCAATAATACCCAATCGTGCAGTGGCGCTTGTCGCTGGTGCGGACGTTGTAGCGGCTTCGGCTTTCCTGTGGCCGGCAGAACACCTGGCTGCGTTGACTTACCGGGGCCGGTCGGTAAATCGGCAGCACTGAACCGCTCCGGGTTCTCACATAAATCCGCCCGTTACGTTCATAAGTCGACACGGCCTGGGCGCACGTCATTTGCTCCGAAGTCGTCTGCGCGTGTACCGCACCCGGCAGAAGAATCGCTGCGATGCAGACAAAACCCGCCAAAAGTTTCTTACTCATGCCTGCCTCCACTCGCAGAATTCAATTGCCGCACCACTGCGTCAACGTTTAAGTGGGTGTCTCTTTGCGGAATTCCAGTGCTCTCCAATCGCTTGCAGATCAGAGCCTCGATAACAATTCGTCCCGGCTGAGCATAAAATCACTGTCAATCCAAAGGTCCTCCAGGCGAGACAGTTCCCGCCCCATCTCGGGTCCCGCGTCAAGGCCACTTTTCTTCAGGTCGCCGCCAGTCAGTGGAAATTTGGGTCGTTGCCAACCTTCCGCGACCGTCAAAAGCCGCGACACCGAACCAGCCGCGATGAGCGCGTCGTCCTCCGTTTCCGCCTTGCCACGCAGCTGGGCAAGCCTCAATCTGAGACGATCAACAACGGGGCCAGGCCCGCTGCGATAAAGCAGTCTTCGCAAGGCAGTATCCGCCAGGTCGTCCGGCGGACTGACGGTGTCTGCCCAGGCGCGCAGTCGTTTGGCTTCAGCATTGGAAAAACGCAAACGTTCCGCAAGCGCTGCCATGCGTTGACCATCCGGCGGCACGATCGCCATCAGCCGCAAGAGCGCATCCGCCGGCCACTTCAGATCCGTCTCCGAACGCACCAGCGGAAAAATTGCATCGATACCCCACTTTTCGCTCTCTGGCAGCACCACGTCGAGCACGCCAGACTGTCGCATCCACAACAGCGAGCGACACGGATCCGGTGCAGCCAAAAGTCGCTTGAGCTCCGACCAGACACGTTCCGAAGAAAGCTGCGCAAGTCCGGACTTGAGCCGCGCGCAGGCGCGCAGACCGTCGGCGTCGGGCCGCCCTTTCCCATACCACGCGAAAAACCGGAAAAACCGCAAGATCCTCAGATAGTCTTCCTCGATACGTGTTGCCGCATCGCCGATGAAACGCACCGTTCCAGAACTGATATCGGCAACGCCGCCCACCAGGTCGATGACATGGCCGCTTGCGTCGGCGTAAAGCCCATTCATCGTAAGGTCTCGACGCTGAGCGTCTGTTTCCCAATCGGTGCTGAAGGCAACCTCGGCTCGACGCCCATCGGTAGCAACGTCCAAGCGAAGCGTCGTGACTTCGAGCGGCTCTCCATCGACGACCAACGTAACCGTTCCGTGCGAGATTCCGGTCGGCACGCATTTGATGCCCGCAGCCAAAGCCAGCTCCGCCACCGCTTCCGGTAACAACGTCGTCGCAATATCGATATCTCCGACCGGCAATCCCATGAGAGTGTTGCGAACCGCGCCACCCACAACTCGGGCTTCACCTGCATCGTTGAGCAGTGTCATCACTGTTTGTACCGCAGCACTGTTAAACCAGTCTGCAGCCGCGATGCTTGCCGCACCCTCACCTTCGCTCATGCGTAGTGTCTTTCATAAAGCGTCCGCAGGATGCCGGCCGTCACGCCCCAAATGAACCGATCCTTGTAGGGCATGGTGTAGTAGTGACGTTCCTTGCCGTCCCAGAAACGGCTCTCACGCCGGTGATTGGTTGGATCCATCAGAAAATCGAACGGCACTTCGAAGGCGTCATCAACCTCCTCGCGATTGATGGACAGCGAATATTCCTCTCGCACCACGGCGAGGACCGGAACCACGCGAAAACCCGAAATTGTCAGATAGTCCGGCAGCCGACCGACCGCCTCCACCAGGGACGGCGACAGGCCAATTTCCTCTTCAGCCTCACGCATCGCCGCAGCCTCGATTGATGAATCTTCCCGGTCAACGGCACCACCCGGAAAAGCAATCTGACCCGAATGGGTTCGCATTGATTGCGTGCGCTGGGTCAACAGCATGCTCGTTCGGTCGCCATGATCGACAAGCGGAACCAAAACCGCCGCATCGCGCAGCTCTTCTTCGGCCAACCGATCAGCAATGTCCCGATTGAGACGGTGGTCGCCGTATTGGCGCCAATCGACATCGCCATTATCGCTGGTGGCACGCGCCCGAAAGGTCGCGGCGCTGAACTCCTCGGTATGGATTCTCATTGCGACAACTCTTCCAACCGGGACATCGGCATGATCGGAAAAATCGCTCCGCCGGAACCCACACAGAATGTCTCGACCCCGTCCACCATCTCGCTACGACCGAGGTCCACAACCTCATACATGACGGCACGGCTGAACAGGGCTTCCAGCCGACCGCGAACCCGAAGATAAGGCTTGAGCTGCTCATTGTCGTCAGCAATGTCAAAGCGAAGCGGATAGTCGCTTCCGGCTTCAACGATATCGCCGACATTTGTCCTGAACGTTAAAACCTGTTCATCGCCACGCTGCGTTACGCTGACCTCGACCGCAATGAACGGCGCGTCCTCAACGCGGATCCGGAGCATTTCAACCGGTGTGACCAGATAGGTTCCGCCATCGGCGTCTTTGCGCAGAATCGTCGAGAACAACCGCACCATGGGTTCCCGGCTGATCGGCGTTCCACGGTAAAACCACGTTCCGTCGGCTTTGATCTCCATATCGAGATCGCCGCACCGCTCTGGATGCCATTGGTCGACCGGTGGCAAGCCACGATCCTGCCCCACGGAACGGGAGATGAGTGCTTCGAGGCTTGCCGCATCTGCCGGGGATAGTTCATCTGCTGCCATTTTGATTCCGGCTTCGTTTTAGATCTGCGCCATAAAACATGGGAAATGTTGTCATACACTCAAGGGGTCCGCCAAAGCGCCTTTCGACCCGACACCGGCCCGTTGGCAAATCGCCGACGGTGACGAATATTCCGTATTCTGCCATTGTCTGGTCCAGCTTTGATCCTAATCACGAATTGTTCACTGCTGAAGCATTGGCAAGGATACCGATCTTGACCAACTATCCCATCCACAGATCATTGATGGATTCCCGGGCTGCACCAATTAATGCATGATAAGCTGGGATTGCCCCCAACTCAAAGCGACGGAGAGGACTATATGGGCATTGTTGAAGGCACCACGCCGGCTCTGGACGACGAGGAGGTGGTTGCCGCCGCGGAATCCGCGCTGACCGACATCGCCGCCGTACGCAAGGAGATCGGCAACGTCATCTTTGGCCAGCAGGACGTGGTGGAACAGACCATCCTTGCGGTGCTTTCCGGTGGACATGCGCTGCTCGTCGGCGTTCCCGGTCTCGCCAAGACCAAGCTGGTGGCCACACTCGGCACAGTGCTTGGTCTCGACGACAACCGCATCCAGTTTACACCGGATCTCATGCCGTCCGACATTCTCGGCTCTGAAGTCATGGACCAGGACGAAGAGGGTCGCCGCAGCTTTCGTTTTGTGCCCGGCCCGATCTTCACTCAGCTTCTGATGGCCGACGAAATCAACCGCGCTTCGCCACGCACCCAGTCGGCACTGCTGCAGGCCATGCAGGAGTACCATGTGACCGTCGCCGGCGCCCGCCACGATTTGCCTGAACCATTTCACGTGCTGGCGACCCAGAACCCGTTGGAACAGGAAGGTACCTATCCGCTACCGGAAGCCCAGCTTGACCGCTTTCTGATGCAGGTCGATGTCGACTATCCGGAACTCGAAGCCGAGCGCCGCGTATTGCTGGAGACCACCGGTGTCGAGGAAGCCAGCGCGCGAGCCGTTCTGACCAGCTCCCGGCTGCAGGAAATTCAGGCGCTTGTGCGCCGCATGCCAGTGAGCGAAACGGTGGTCGACGCCATTCTGTCTCTGGTGCGTTTGGCGCGTCCGGGCACCGGCCATGAGGAAACAGATCGCAATGTCGCCTGGGGGCCCGGCCCGCGTGCCGGCCAGGCCATGATGCTGTGCGTGCGGGCCCGGGCGCTATATGACGGCAGGCTGGCGCCTTCCGTGGACGACGTCCACGCTCTGGCACAGCCGATCCTCCAGCACCGTATGGCGCTTACATTCGCCGCACGAGCGGAAGGTATTCACATTCGAGATGTGATCGCCGGGCTCGTCGCAAAGGCGCGCGGAGACTAGACCCGGTGGCGCCGATCGGTCAGGCCGCTGAGGCCGTAACCACAACGGCAGCCCTCGCCCGCGCACGGCAGAGGGCTGCCTATGTTCCGGATCTGCTGGTCGAATCGAACCGGGTCGCCAATACGGTGATCGCCGGCTGGCATGGGCGGCGCAAGCGAGGTATCGGCGAAAACTTCTGGCAGTTCAGGCCCTATGTCGAGGGCGAGAGCCTGGCACGCATCGACTGGCGGCGCTCCGCCCGCGATGACCACACCTATGTGCGCGACAACGAGTGGGAAGCCGCTCACACCGTATGGCTCTGGGCGGATTCATCGCCTTCGATGCTGTTCAAGTCGGAATTGGCGACGGTTTCCAAGCAAAGCCGCGCGATGGTCATTCTCCTGGCGCTTGCAGAGATTCTGGCGAGATCCGGAGAACGCATCGCATGCCCGGGCGTCATGGACCCGGTTGCCGCGCGCAATGCGGCCGAGAGGCTGGCGGCGGCCATCAGTCTGCAAACCATGTCCGACACATTCCCCGAACTTTCGCTGATCGGACGGCGCAGTGATCTTGTGCTGATCTCCGACTTTCTCGATCCGGCGGAAGAGGTGATTGAACGTCTCGCGCCGATTGCGCGTCGCGGCGTGCGTGGCCATGTTCTGGAAATCTGCGACCCGGTCGAGGAAAGCTTCCCTTACAACGGCCGGACGGAATTCATTGATCCGGAAAGCGGCGATAAACTGACGGCTGGACGTGCCGAAACGGTGCACGCCGAGTACAGGCAAACCTATTTGGCGCGTCGTGAAGGCATTGCTGAAAACCTCCGCCGTCTCGGCTGGAACTTCATCACGCATCACACCGATCAACCGGCATCGACAGCGCTCGTAGCCCTACACACCGTAATGTCCGGGGTCACCGGCATCGGCTCAACGGGAGTGCATCGATGAGTGCCCTGCCGCTTGCATTTGGAGCACCCGCGGTGCTCTTCGGCCTGCTTGCGCTACCGATCATCTGGTGGTTGCTGCGGCTAACGCCGCCACGTCCGCGAACCGAGCTCTTTCCTCCCTTGCGCATCCTCGCCCGGGTGCTGAAGAAGGAAGAAACACCGTCAAAAAGCCCCTGGTGGCTTACCCTTTTGCGGCTGCTGATCGCAGCGCTTGTTGTCATCGCGCTCGCGCGCCCGGTCCTCAACCCGGACAACACGCAGATCAGCGATGCCGGGCCTCTGATTATCCTGATGGACAATGGCTGGTCGACAGCACCCGACTGGGCCGACCGTGTCGCGGTTGCGGAACGACTGATCGCCAATGCGGAGGAGGCCAATCGTCCGGTCTCCATTCTGTTTACGGCCGAACGACAGCACAATGCCGTTCCCAACGCCGCATCGACAGCGCGCGAGCGCCTGCAGGCGGCGGAACCACGGCCGCTCAAGTCAGATCACCAAACGGCCTTGGTATCGTTGCTGACCGCTTACGAAACCACCAATATCGGGACACTGGCCATCCTGTCCTCGGGACTGTCGGGAAGCGGCAGCGAGGAAGCGTGGCAGGCTCTGCTGGCGAAAGGACCGGCCGAGCTGCTGCTGTTCGAACGTGACGAGCGCAATATCGTCTCACTGACAGCAGCGAACAATGACGCCCAGGGCTTCGTTCTTGAAGCGACGCGGTTGGACACGTCGGGCAGCGAGCGCTTTCCGGTTACCGCGAGTGACAGCAAGGGCCGACCGATTGCCGATAGCGACCTGGTGTTCGAAAGCGGGTCTGACAAAGGGCAGGCAACGCTGACGGCACCGTTTGAGTTGCGCAACGATTTCGCCAGCATCTCCGTGGACGGCATCGCGACTGCTGCAACCCGCTATCTGCTTGACGACAGCTTCCGTCGCCGCCGGGTCGCGCTGCTATCAGCCGAGCCCCTTGACCTGTCGCAACCGCTGCTGTCGCCGCTCTACTACCTGACACGGGCGTTGGAGCCGTTCGCCGACCTCATTTTGCCGGAGCAGCCCGAACTGTCCGATGCTCTTTCGGAGGTTCTGGAGCAGCGTCCGGCAGTGCTTGTGATGGCGGATATCGGCACGCTGCCGTCCGACGCCGCCGATATGCTCGACGACTGGATCGACAATGGTGGCCTGTTGCTGCGCTTCGCGGGACCGCGTCTCGCCGGCGGCAACACCGACGATCCCTTCGTTCCGGTTGAACTGCGACGCGGCGAACGCGCGCTCGGCGGGGCTCTGTCGTGGAGCGAACCGCAGCCGTTGGGCGAGTTTTCGCCGGCCGGACCGTTCGCCGGCATGCCCCGGCCCGATGACATCACCGTCAGCCGGCAGGTGCTGGCCGAGCCGTCAACCGATTTGGCGGCCCACACCTGGGCCAGCCTTGCTGACGGCACACCTCTTGTTACGGGACGAGAATTCGGACGCGGACGCATCGTTCTGTTCCATGTCACCGCGGACGCAACCTGGTCAACACTGCCGATCTCCGGTCACTTCGTCGAAATGCTCCGGCGTTCGATCCTGCTGTCCAAAGCTGCCGGCTCCGACACAGACGAAAACGGCGAAGCCACCCTGCCACCCTATCGTCTGCTCGATGCGAATGGGGCGCTTAATGCACCCTCTGGCGCAGCACGGCCGCTGGAAATAAGGGCCGGCATTCAGCCGGTTGCCGATTTCGACAATCCACCCGGGCTCTATGGCACCGAAAGTGGCTTCCTGGCCCTCAACCTTATGCAGCCGGATGACGTTTTGCAGCCTCTGCAATTGCCGGAGTTCGCCGGAACGCTGGTGCGGTCCGGGTACGCAGGCGACGCAAGTTTTGATCTTCGACCGGCGCTCCTGACGTCGGCGGTTCTGCTGCTGATCGCCGACTCGCTGATCGTCTTGTTTATGGCAGGCGCCATGTCGCGCCTTACGCCCCGGCGCTCGAGCGCGGCCACCGCAGCAATAGCACTCGCGATTGCAGCGGCGTTTGTCTTGTCAAATACCGGTAATGTGCTTGCCGATGACTCACGCCCCGGTGACGCCGATATTCTCAGCTCGCTGGACCGAACCCATCTGGCCTATGTGGTCACGGGTGACCGGCGAACCGACGAGGCCAGCCTTCAGGGTATGCGCGGCCTGACCCGTTTCCTCACGTTCCGCACTTCGCTGGAACCGGGAGACCCGGTGGGAATCGATCTCGAATCCGACCCATTGGCACTCTACCCCATGCTCTACTGGCCGATATCGGTAGATGCGGAGTCGCCCTCACCGGCTGCAATCAGCCGCGTCGACGCGTTCATGAAAAATGGCGGCACAGTGTTGTTCGACACCCGCGACGCTTTGGCGGGACTGAGCGAATCCGGCGTCATCAGCCCCGAGACTGCCCGTTTGCGGACCATCCTTGCAGATCTCGACATCCCGGCACTGGAACCGGTACCGCGCGACCATGTGCTGACAAAAGCCTTTTACATCCTCGACGATTTCCCGGGCCGCTATCGTGGCAGCCCGCTGTGGGTGGAAGCCGCTCTCGAAACGGAAAATCCGGACAATCGTCCCGCCCGTGGCGGAGACGGTGTGTCTTCGATCATCATCACCGGCAATGACCTGGCCGGTGCCTGGGCGATTGATGAAAACAACATTCCCGTCTATCCGACCGTCCCGCCCGATCCGGTTCAGCGCGAGCACGCTTTCCGCTCTGGCGTCAACATCATGATGTACATGCTGACCGGCAATTACAAAGCCGACCAGGTGCATGTGCCGGCGCTGCTGGAGCGGCTTGGCCAATGATCGAATTCGCACCGCTCATTCCACTGCCCTACATCGCACTGCTGGCTGCAGCCGGCGCCGCGCTTTCGATTTTCAGCGTCTGGCGACGAGTTCGTGGAGCTCTGGTTCGGGCCTGCGCACTGGTCGCTTTCTGTCTGGCCCTGGCCAACCCAGTCTTCATGAATGAAGAGCGCGTCCCGCTCGACAGTGTCGTTGCCGTCGTCGTTGACCGCAGCCAAAGCCAGTCGACGCCGGAACGCAGATCCATGACCGACGCAGCGGTCGCCTCGCTGACCGAGCGACTCGCGCGCTATCCGCGCCTCGACGTGCGGGTCATCGAATCCGAAGATGGAAAATACTCCAGTTCGCCTTCAACACGGTTGTTCGAGGCGCTCTCGGCCACGTTGCAGGATGTTCCCACCGCCCGCATCGCCGGTGCCGTCATGGTCACGGATGGCCAGATCCACGATGTGCCGACATCTGCGGCCGAACTCGGGTTTTCGGCGCCGGTGCATGGCCTCATCACCGGGTCCGAAGAGGAAATCGACCGACGCATAGAGCTCGTCAACGCACCGCGTTTCGGCATCGTCGGAGAGGTTCAGGAATTGACCTACCGGGTGGTCGATGACGGCGCCGCCGCACAGGGTGGAACTGTCGAAGTCACGGTGCGGCTCAATGGGGAACCGTACAGCATTGAACTGGCGCCGCTCGGCGAAACCATGCCCCTTTTCATCGAGGTGGAACGCGCCGGCGACAACATCGTCGAGCTTGAGGTCGAAGCGGTTCCGGACGAAATCACCACCACGAACAACAGAGCGGTTGCCGTCCTTGAAGGCATCCGCGAGAACCTGAGGGTTCTGCTTGTTTCCGGCGAACCGCACAGCGGGGAACGCTCCTGGCGCAACCTGCTCAAATCTGACACCTCCGTCGATCTGGTGCACTTCACCATCCTGAGACCGCCTGAAAAACAGGACGGAACTCCAATCGACGAATTGTCGCTGATCGCTTTTCCGACCCGCGAGCTCTTTGTCGAGAAGATCGGCGAGTTCGATCTGATTGTCTTCGACCGCTACCAGCGCCGCGGGGTGCTGCCGGTGCTCTATTACGATTACATTACCCAGTATGTCGAAGGCGGCGGCGCGCTGCTGATCGCCGCAGGACCGGAGCATGCCAGCCGCGATTCCATCGCCAACACGCCACTTTCACCCGTGTTGCCGGCGGTTCCGACCGGTGACATTACCGAAACAGGCTTCTTTCCGCGGCTGACCGACACAGGTCGCAAGCACCCCGTCACCCGTGATTTGCCCGGCAGCGCAACCGAGCCGCCTGAATGGGGCCGCTGGTTCCGGGCTGTCGAGGTCGATGCCCCGGAAGACGAAACAATATTGCAAGGCCCGGATGGCACGCCGTTGCTCATTCTGACGCGCACCGACGAGGGTCGCGTCGCGATGCTGATGTCCGATCACGGCTGGCTGTGGGCGCGTGGCTTCGAAGGCGGCGGCCCGCATGTGGCGCTGTACCGCCGCATTGCTCACTGGCTTATGAAGGAGCCGGCGCTGGAGGAGGAAGCACTGACGGCTACCTCACGCGGTAATATGCTGACAATCTCGCGCCAGACCATGCAGGACGAGGTGCCGCCCGCCACCTTGAAGACACCGACGGGTGGGGAAATTGCAATCGATCTTTCAAAAACCGAGGATGGTCTCTTCGAGGCAGAGGTCCCGGTCGATGAAAACGGACTGTTTGAAGTCAACAATGGTGACATGCGCACCCTGGTGCACGTCGGCGCTGTCAATGCGCCCGAATTCACCGCGACTGTCTCGACCACCGAAACCCTGGCCCCGCTGGCGGCCGAAACCGGTGGACTGGTGCAGCGGGTCGCGGCGAATGGCACCGATATCAGCCTGCCGTCCATTCTGCCGGTTCGCGGCCAGCCACGCGGCGGTAGCGATAGGATGATGCTGAGCATGACAGACGAAACCGAGCTGAAGGGCGTCAACCGAATTCAGCTTTTCGGTGGTTTCTTTGGCTTGGCCCTGCTGTTCCTGGCTCTGGGATCGATGTGGTACCGGGAAGGCCGCTAACGCGGATGTCGTGCCTGTTTGAACGAAGCCTAAAATCATGAGCGGCAGGTCCGGAAAACCCGCCATGCGGATTCTACCAGGCTTCGACGGTGTGCGCATACTTGCGGCCACCTCGGTGATTTTTTCCCACTCCTTCCTGTTAGCCGAGCACACGGAAGAGAACGAACCGCTGCACAGGCTGACCGGCGAGATCCTTGGTATCTACGGTGTCTTTATCTTTTTTATCCTAAGCGGGTTTCTGGTCACCGATAGCGCACACCGCGCTCCTGGGATTGGCCGATACGCACTCAAACGGTTTCGCAGGATCGCTCCGGCATTTGTTGCGTGCATCCTGATATCGGTTCTGGTGATCTGCCCCCTCTTTGCGGTCAATGGACCATCACAATTTCTGGCCTCCGTCGAGACTTGGCGGCACACTTTGTCGGTGATGAGCTTTCTTGATCCTGGCCTGTGGTTCGATTCCATTCGGTTCTTCGAGGTGCAAAATCCCGATGAGCAACAGCTGCCCAGTGTCGTTAACGGTTCTCTGTGGACCATACGCATCGAGGTTACCTGCTACCTTTTTGTCGGCCTTTTGATGGTCACGCGACTTTCGGCTTGGTGGATGAATGCCATCGCCATTGTGTTGTCGCTCGGCTTGCTGGCGGCTACCTATGTTCCAGGCGTCGCCCATACCGAGTATTTCGGTCAATTGGCTTTTCTGGCGCCAAGTTTTGCGGCCGGCATCCTGGTTCGACAACTATCCCTCGTGCACATTGCACGCGGCGACATTGCAGCGGCCTGTTGCATTATCATGAGCGTTCTTGCCGTTACCTCGGAGACTTGGGACAAGCAGGCACCGATCTTGTTTCCGCTGCTGGCAGCTTATCCGTTGCTGTGGATGGGACAATTGGACCTCAGCGTCTTTCGCTGGATCCGCAAAACAGGCGACCCTTCCTACGGCATGTACCTATGGGCTTGGCCAATCCAGGCAGTCTTTGCCGGACTTCTGGGGTCCGGCTGGTCAGGCTACAGCTTCACGCTGGTCGTTCTTCCGTTCATCGTCGCGGCGGGTTACCTGTCCTGGTACTTGATTGAACGCCCCGCATTGCGTTGGAAACCTAAAGCGGCAGCAAACCGGATCCCGGTCGCTGCCGCCTTGCGTCGGGGGCGTCGCCCCAACGGTTGAAAAGGCTGATAAATCAGCTGCGGTCGAGCTGCCGCTGAATTCGTTCCACTTTGTTGGTCACGAAATCACCTGTCTTCAGTTTGCGGATTTCGTCACTGCGGCGCGGCGAACTGGACTGAAACTTGTACCAGTCACCGTTCGGCAGCTTGCGCTGGTAAATGGTGTTGCCATCCTTGCGGTGGGCAAAGCACGTTGTTGCCGGTGCGGCTCCATCGCGTGACGTCCAGGTTGCCTTCATGCACATGTTACCGTTGCCGGTGGCGAACCAGCGACCTTCGCCGTAGGAGGCGTTGCGGCCGGAGCCAGACCAGGCTTCGAAGGCCCGTTTCTTCGCCGGGAAGTAGCCGGCACCGTCACTCCAGTTCCAGGTTTTGTTTGCATAGATCGAATAGACCTCCTGGAAACTCATGGGTTCGGCAGCCCGTGCCGCCTTGTTGACCGATGTCGAGGCCAGCGCGGATCCGCTGGCCAATATCGTGGCCGATACACCGGCAGCCAAGGCCGCCGTCAGCCATTTTTTTGCACTCTGTTTCATTTGCGCATCTCACTTTTCATTTGAGGTGGGGATGGCGAGGACTGTCAGGTCCCCGCGCTCAGGATCTGTTCGGTGAAACGCCAGTCCGGATAACCGTAGTGCTCCGGCCAAGGCCACACTTCCTTGTCGTTGAAGTAGACGACCGCCACGAGCTCGGGGAACTGTTCGAACACGTGGGTGGCGTCCTTGGCCCACTTGGCGACATAGTCACGATCGCCGACATAGCCCAGTTCGGCCACGTAGATCGGCTTGTCGTACTTCAGCAGCAAATCGTATCCGGGGCGCAGCAGCTCCTCGAAATTGCGATCGCGACCGAACTTGTCCTGGTCGTATTCCTGCAGCCCGAAGATCGACAGGCCCACCTTGTCGACGTAGTCGTCACCGGGATAATAGTCCTGCAGATTGGCATCGCCTTTGGGTGACCACATGAACTCGGTGTCCGGTGCAACCGCACGACAACGGTCGACCACATGCCGGTAGGCCGCAATGTAGTGGTCCGGCCTCCAGTTGGCCCAGGTAAAGCGTCCGAACTTGTTCTCCATTTCGTGGCCCCAGCGAATGGTCACCGGGCTCTTCATCGCATCGACAACAGTGCAGATGGCATCGATGTTTGGATCGTATGTGCCATTCAAGATACCGAAGCGCAGTTGATCACCGGTCAATCGCCAGTCATCGCCCCAGGTCCAGGGTTCGATCGTAATCATCACCGACCGGCCCCGTTCCAGCGCGTACTGGTCGGCCAGGAACAGGCTCTCCAGCTCAACGTCTTCCCAGGGCAGGAAGAGATGTTCGATCGAGGCATCCTTGTCGTTGCTCAGCGTGCCCGGCGGATCATAGGCGCCGAAAGCGATCTGTTGGGTCGGATCCGGGATGATCAGATCCTTCGTTTCTTGTGCCATCGCCGATGGCGCAATCGCCATCACCGAGACCATCTGGATCGCGGCGACCGTGGACAGGGCCGGACCCAGGCGTCTTTTGCCTGATACTTTACTCATCGTTTCGTCCTTTCTTTCCGCATCGATGATCAGCTCTTCTCCGGAGCCGTGTCCTGGTCCTCATGACCAAGCAGGGAGGCGACTGGCGCCAATTCGGTTTGCGGGTTCCAGCTCGGCCGGATCCGCAGCGTGCGCAGGCCGGCACTGCCCTGCCCCGCACCGGCGACGGAAAAAGTCGCCTTGGTCAGTTTGAGCGGGCCGGCGCCGATTTCGATCGCCTCGAGGCCGGCGGGCGCCCGTACGTAGAGTGAATAAGCTGGTAATGCTGCAAGCACGGCGACCAGCGCACCCTGCAGGGCGATCCGCGGCGTCGACAGCCGGCCGATCAGTCCGTTTTCGCGGGCATGCTGAATGAGTATGACCGCCAGCAGCGTGACGTAGATCACCGCATTCAGGCCGGCGAAAATGTAGAACCCGCTGGCTGCGCCCACCTCGTCCAGAAACAGAACAGGAGCAACGGAGCCCAGCGCCAGCGCAACGTAGGGAACCAGCACCCGCAGCGGCAGCGGCGCCGCTTCATCCGTTCCTTTCGGAGTTACGCGAAAGTCGACGAACGATCCGGTGATCCAGTCGCGTACGGCAGCAAGGCTGCCGGCCAGGGCCCACGGCCAGCGGGCGAACAGGAAGAACACGCCCTCCCAACTCAGCACCTTGGCATTGTAGGGCCGGCACCATCCGTCCCGGCGCCACCAGAATGCCATCACCGTCAGCACCACCGACATCGGAATGAAGTGCAGCAGGAATTGCGGATAGGTGATGTTGGCAAAGGGTATCGCCAGCGCCAAGGCAACGATCGGCAGCACATACATGGCAGCCATGAAAGTGGCGAACAGCGGATACCAGAGCTGCGCGAACAGAAACTGGAACTTCAGTCGCGGCGGCAGCGACCCGACATAGCGCGGCATATATTGCAGCAGGAGGGTGACCAGACTGCGCGACCACTGGAATTCCTGGGTCGCGAGGTCCGCGAACGTGTTGGGTCCGTCGCCGTGGGCGATGGCATCCATGGCATGGACTCCACGCCAACCACCGGCATTCATCAGCAACGTGGTCGAGTGATCCTCGGCCAACTCCGGCCCCAGGCCTCCGACCTGTTTCAGCGCGCTCGTGCGTACGGCATAGTGCGATCCGATGCACAGCGGTGCCCAGCCATTGGTATATCCGGCCTGAAGCGCGCCGTGCAGCGTGCCCTCGGCATAGAGCCGTCCGCGCGCCGCCCAACTTTTGTCGGCGTTGCTGTCACAAATGCTCGGTGCCGATACGTAGCCGACTTCCGGGTCGGCAAACGGCGCCATGATTTCTTCCAGGTAGGTTGGATCCGGCACGTGGTCGGCGTCGAGCTGGCTGACGAAATCATAGTTCTCGTAACCGTAGTGGTCGTAGAAGAAGGCCAGGTTGCCTTCCTTGCAACGGGTTCGCCGAGGCCAGCTTGTCCGATGATAGTCTTCCCTGCCCTTGCGCGTCGAGATCTTGACTCCCCGCGCTTCGCACCAGGCTCTTGTCTCCGCTGTCGGATCCTCATCCGCCAGCCATGTGTCATGCGGCAGCGTCTGCGCCAGCATGGCATTCAGCGTCTTGGCGACGACCGAAAACGGTTCCGAAGGCGCCTTAGTGACAACCATGGCAACGCGGCTGCCCTCCGGAAGACGGATCCGCTTCGACGGAACTTTTGCCGGGATGAAAATCGCCAGGAAGTAGAGCGGCATCAGAGTGATCCAGCCGAGTACCACCGAAACAGCGACAAAACGGCCCGTCCCGATATTGTGCTCAGGCTGCAACCACCAGCTCCAGAAGAAGCCGACTGCTGCCACCCACAGAGCGATGCCCAGCAGATAGCGGATCTTCTGACGCCGACTCAGCATCGGCACCAGGAAGGGACCATCGGGGGTCACGCCCCGTTTGGTATCAGGCTGCACGGTCGCCATGGACAGGTTCCAATCCGAAGTTAGGAGCGGCTGTTCGCAAGATCGTCGTGATGTCGGAGTAGCGATCGTCGAAACCCAACAGGGATCGCGCTTTGCTCGGGTCAGCGACCAGGCTCGGCGGGTCTCCGGCGCGGCGCGGCCCGAATTCGACGGGAACACGCGCACCGGTCACCTGCTCGATCCCGTTCAGAATTTGATGCACAGACAAACCGGTCCCGGTTCCCAAATTGACCGCCTCACTGTCACCGCCTGCCTCCAGGTACCGATGGGCAAGGAGATGGCCTGCAGCCAGGTCCTGGACATGGATGTAATCACGGATGCAAGTGCCGTCCGGCGTCGGATAGTCCGTGCCGAACACAGACAGGTGGGGCAACCGTCCGGCAGCAGCCATCAGCGCCCGCGGGATCAGATGGGTTTCCGGATCGTGCCATTCGCCGAGCTCGCCTTCAGGGTCGGCGCCACAGGCATTGAAGTATCGCAAGATCACGTGACGAGTGCCGTAGGCGGCTGCATAGTCCTGCAGGATCTGCTCGATCATCAGCTTGGTGCGCCCATAAGGATTGATGGGCGCCTGCGGGCTGGCCTCGGTAATCGGCAAAGTCTCCGGAATTCCGTAGGTCGCACAACTGCTCGAGAAGATGAACTTGTCGACTCCGGCGCGTCGACAAGCATCGAGCATGGACAGCGTACCGTTCACGTTGTTGCCGTAGTACTTGGCCGGCTCGGTGACGGATTCGCCGACATAGGCTGACGCGGCAAAGTGAATGACCGCATCGGGCCGGTAACGCCAGCAGGTGTCTTCCAGACGGTAACCGTCATGAAGGTCACCCTCCACCAGCGGGCCCCAGCGGACCGCGCTCCGGTTGCCGGTGCTCAGGTTGTCGTATGTCACGGGCAGGATGCCGTTGGCAGCCAGCAGTTTGCACGTGTGGCTGCCGATGAATCCGGCGCCCCCGGTAACAAGAACGGTCTTTTTCATTCTGCCGCCTCCAGGATAAAGTCCGTCCGCTCGCCGGACAGCACGCTGTCGAAATAGTCGATCGTTCGATTGAGCCCGGTATCCAGGCTGATGGTCGGTTGCCATCCCATTAGACCCGTGGCCTGTGAGATATCCGGCTTGCGCTGCTGCGGATCGTCTTCCGGCTTCGGAAGGTGAACGATGTTTGAGCTGGACCCCGTCTTGGCGATGACCAGGTCTGCCAGCTCGCGGATGGTGAACTCACCCGGGTTGCCCAGGTTGAGCGGTCCCGCAACGCCCGGCGTCTGCATGAAGCGGCGAAAGCCTTCAATCAGGTCATCGACATAACAGAAGGACCGGGTTTGCTGCCCATCGCCATAGATGGTGATGTCCTGGTTGCGCAGAGCCTGCAGGATGAAATTGGAAACCACGCGACCATCGTCCGGGCGCATCTGCGGTCCGTAGGTGTTGAAGATGCGCACGACCTTGATTGGGACGTCATGCTGTCTCGCATAATCAAAGAACAGGGTTTCGGCGCAGCGCTTGCCTTCGTCGTAACAGGCTCGCGGTCCAATCGGATTGACGTTGCCGCAATAGCTTTCCGGCTGCGGATGAACCAGCGGATCGCCATACACCTCCGAAGTCGAGGCCTGGAACACCGTCGCCCCAGTCTGTCGCGCCAGGTCCAGGACATTGATCGCGCCAAGCACGTTGGTCTTGACCGTCTGGACCGGATCGCGCTGATAATGCGGCGGCGAGGCCGGGCAGGCCAGGTTGTAGATCTCGTCGATCGGAGTACCGCCGAGCAAAAACGGTTCGGCGACGTCACGATCGATCAGTTCGAACTGCGGATGCGATCTGAGGTCAGCGACATTGCTCCGGCAGCCGGTGTCGAAATTGTCCAGGCAGATAACGTGATAGCCTTCATGGATCATCCGACGCGACAGATGAGATCCGAGAAATCCGGCACCACCCGTAATCAGCGCTGTCTTTCCATTCGCCGTTTCCTCAACCGCACCGATGCGTCCGGTTTTGAAATCAACAGTATGCATTGCTTACCTCCTGCGCTCTGCCGGCCAATTGGCAGCCGAACTGGGTTTCTTTCGTTGGCACGTAACCGCTTGCAGCCAGCCGGCCGCTCGGGTCCGTTTGCAGCTGTTGAGCAATTGTCGTGCCAGGCGAAATTGACGAACAAAAACAACGTTTCGTTGTGGATGGAGGTGAATCGGCAACGGTCACCCTGTTTCGAAATGAAAAGGTCGGTTTGCGTTCTGCAATCTGCTGCCGGTATCGATGTAGCTTCATGTTCACCGCCCGTATCCGCTCGACCGAAGGACCGGTCGCACACACTTCTCCCGTCCCGACGCGAAGACATTTCGCAATCGAGTTTTGCTATTCTCTCGTGCTGCTTGAAGAACTACCGGAGTGTCGTGTTTCTCATCCTGCTAGGAAGTCGAAACTCAGACTATTCCAAGCAATTCCATCTGGTATGGTTCTTGCCATCCAAATTAAGCTCTCGATGCCTGAATTGGCACCACAATGTGGCCAGTTCAACGCAACTGGCTCTTTATTACGTAAATTTAATATGGAGAGAGCACTTCAGCACAGCCAAGATTGGCCCAATGTTGGTGCCAAACCGAATAGCGCACTGCAAGGGAAAGAGCTTTGTGAGGCCCCGAAGTTCTAAATGTTGCGATCCCGCAACCGGCAGCTCGACTTCTGCCCGAAACCGCTGGGAGAGCAAATGTATTTGGCGTCCCCGTGATAGGCCAGAAGTGCATCCCGCACCGGTGCAGAGATCGGCACCGGTGCCGCAGTCACATCCGGTGTAACTGCAGCAAGGCCAACAGTCGACTTGGCTGGCGCCAGCGTCGCGATGCGGACGGTCTTCTTCTTTACAGAAGGAACTGGAGCGCTTTGCGTCTTGATCTCGGCAACTGGCACGGTGCCGCAGGCCGCCAGAAAAGCAGCCATACCCAGAACAAAAGGCCGCTTCGGGAAGCGTCTTGCTAAAAGGTATCCGGGAAATTCCCTCCGGAGAACGCCGCCGCTTCGCATTGTCTGCACCATGATTAGTCTAGCCCCCGACCATGTTGGATCGATTCCCGCGTCCGAATCGTATTTGCGCGCCGCCCGCGGGTTTAGTCCAACGGAAGTTCGTTAAGAAAATGACAAGCGAACGAAATTCACGGGCAACCCACAGATTTTACACCGCGGCTGACAAAGCGCTGTCGGTCGCGGGACGCCAGGCAATCAGACCCTTCAGCCTCTGATGCGTATCGTCGAGGTTGGTTGCCACAAGCACCCGACCGCGATCGACAGGGCCAGGAAACTCCAACTGAGCGGTTACCCGCTCAAACCCGAGAGGCCCGTAATAGGGTGCATCGCCGACCAGAACGACACCCTCGCTGCCATGGCGCAGGGCCTCGGCCACCGAGATACGCACCAGTTCCTTGCCGATACCCCGGTTCTTGAAGGACGGTCGCACCGCCAGCGGCCCCAGAAGGTGACCAGCCACTTCGCCAGCCATGACAGGGGTCATGCGAACTGATCCGACGATCTCGTCGTCGACCAGCGCGACGAAGGATAAGCGCAAATCGTGCGGTCCCTGTTCGCGCACCCGTTCGGCGGCGCGTACGAAGCGGCCGGGCCCAAACGCCTCTTCATTGATAGCGTCGATGACCCCGTTATGGTTGGGAGTTTCGTTCAGGAAGACAGGGTGGATGACAGACATGGGCAACCCGCAGGAATTTGGACAAAAGGAGGACGAGCGCGCGCCGTGGCGCGGTTGCTATCAACGTCGTCGCAATTGTCCCGGGTTGTTCATTGCCAGTCCTTCGAGTTGGTTGCGCGGCGATAGCACAAAGAACAACAGCCCGGCAAGTTAAAACACACTGTTCATCAATTCCGTCTTCTTGGTATCGTTGCCACGCCCTATGTACAGGCAAAATTCGGGAGACATGCCATGGGTAAACTGATCGACGGTGTCTGGAAGGACGTCTGGTACAACACCGAGGAAAACCAGGGGCGCTTCAAACGCGCTGAATCGCAGTTTCGCAACTGGATTACGGCAGACGGAAGTGCCGGACCAAGCGGAAGCGACGGCTTCGCAGCTGAATCAGGTCGCTACCATCTCTATATTTCCTACGCCTGCCCTTGGGCACATCGCACGCTGATCTTTCGCGCGCTGAAAGGCCTTGAACCGCACATATCGCTGTCCGTCGTCGATTACTTCATGGGCGACGAGGGCTGGGAGTTTCGTGACCGTCAGGGCGGCACACTGGATGCGGTCAACGGTGCCGACAAGATGTGGCAGGTCTATACGGCGGCAGATCCCACATACACCGGTCGTGTCACCGTTCCGGTACTGTGGGACAAGCAGCGCTCGACGATCGTTTCCAACGAATCTTCCGAGATCATTCGAATGTTCAACAGCGCTTTCGATGCGCTGGACGGTGTCCGCAACGATTTGGATTTCTATCCCGAGGCGTTGCGGGACGAGATCGATGCGGTCAACGACCCGATCTACCACAACATAAACAATGGCGTTTACAAATGCGGGTTCGCGACAACGCAGGCTGCCTACGAGGAGGCCTTCGAAGCGCTGTTCGCGGAGCTGGATCGCGTCGAGGAGCGACTCACAACGAACCGCTATCTGGCCGGTTCGGCGCTCACCGAGGCCGACTGGCGGCTTTTCACCACGCTGGTACGCTTCGACCCGGTCTATGTCGGCCACTTCAAGTGTAACCGCCAGCGCATTGCCGACTTCCCGGCCTTGTCAGGTTACCTGCGTGAGCTCTACCAGATGCCTGGGGTCGCCGACACGGTGAACATGCAACATATCAAGGATCACTACTATATGAGCCACGAGTCGGTGAACCCGACCCGCGTGGTGCCCAAAGGTCCAGCGGTTGACCTGATGGCTCCGCACGGTCGCGATCTTCACTAAGAATCACCACTCGAACGACTGTGGCGCTTCGCCGGCGATTTCAGCGAGCCGCCGGCGGGTCGCCGGCGTTGTGTCAGTGGGCAACGCATCGAGATGGAAGAAACCGGATTCCGCGATTTCCCGATCTCCGGTGTGGTTCGACGTCTGCACGACGTTGCGGCATATATAGAGGGTCACGTGATCACGCAGTGCCGAGTTCCTGTTGTGATAGATGCCGTAGAGTTCAGCCGGATCACCAAGCCGAAGATTGCCCTCTTCATCCATTTCCCGAACCAGCGCCGAGTGGCAGCTTTCGCCAATATCGACACCGCCACCTGGCATGTGCCAACCTGCCACGTAGGTATGTCGCACCAGAAATATCCTGCCAGCCGCGTCGAATGCGGCTGCGCGAACCCCCAATGTTTGCGCCCGGCTTAGCAGGAACCAGAATGGCAGCACACGACGGAGCGCCCTTTCCATCCAGCCACGGCTATAGGCGGTTTCCGGATCAACATAGACAGCTTCTTGCCCTTGTCGCCTTTCGCCGATATGTCCGGCATCATGTTCCGCCTTGCTCATATGTCCGATATCCATCTGGGCCCTTTGCCGCGCGTCACGCCCCGGGAACTGGCCTCGAAACGGATCACCGGCTATGTGAACTGGCATCGCAACCGGCGCAAGCGTCTTTTCGGTAACATTCTCGATTCTCTCATGGCCGAGATCAAGGCAGCAAAGCCCGACCATCTGGCCATGACCGGAGACATGGTGAATCTGGCCGCTGCCGCCGAGATCGAAGCGATCACGCGCTGGTTGGCAGCCGCCGGCGATCCGCATGATATCTCGCTGGTGCCGGGCAATCACGATGCTTATGTGCCAGGAGCTTTCAGAAAGATATGTGCCGCCTGGCGCCCATACATGTTGGGGGATGATGGACCACGTTTAGCGGCGGGCGACAATCTGTTCCCCTACTTGCGTCGGCGCGGACCGGTCGCACTGATCGGCGTTTCCACCGCCGCCGCCGCGCCGCCCTTCATGGCTAGCGGCGTTTTCGGCCATCGGCAGGCCAGACGATTGGCGTCGCTGCTCGAGCGAAACAAGGATCTCTGCCGAGTTGTGCTTGTTCACCATCCGCCAATCCGGGGCGCCACCAGCCCATACAAACGGATGATCGGCATCGGCCGTTTTGGACGCGTGCTACAGCAGGCCGGTGCGGAACTGGTGCTGCACGGCCATACGCACGAAGACACGTTGCATTGGTTGGACGGCCGAGACGGCCGCGTTCCGGTCGTTGGTGTGCCCGCCGCCAGCGAAAGCCCCGGGGGCAAACACCCCCCGTCGGGCTACAACCTGTTCTCGATCGACCAGGATGAGGCCGGCTTCGCCATTCGGCTGCAGCGCTTCGGTCTAAATACCGAGGCAAGCGGCTTCGGCCTCGTACAGGATCAGAAACTGACGCCTTAAGCGGGCAGCTGGTCCTTGTGGAGCCAGGCGATCAGTATGCAGATAACCAGGAGCACGAGCGCCGGCACCGCACTGCCGCCGATCAGGAACAGGTGGGTAATGATTGCTCCGATCATGGTGCAGATCAGCAACCCGGCGCCATAGATTGTACGGCCGGGGATGAACAGCAGAACCGCACTGATCACTTCGATCAGGCCTGTGACGTAGCGGAACCACTGACCAACGCCGATCTGATCGAAGGTTGCGACCATCATGTCGACCCCGGCGAGTTTCGCCAGGCCAGCAGCCAGGAAGGCGAGCCCGGCAACGATTTTCAGGGCCCATCCGCCATAGGTCATCAGTTTGCTTTGTTGCATCGAACCTCTCCTTCGAGCACGGCTGTCACCAGCACATAATATCTGCATTCTTGCGCGTAAACGCGATATATGCAGACTTTATGCGCATGAATGCACAATTCGACAGTTGGAACGAAATCCGCACCGCCTTTTTCGTTGCCCGTTACGGAACATTGTCGGCCGCTGCGGAAAAGCTGGACATCCACCACACGACCGCCCAGCGGCAAATCACGGCGCTTGAAAACAAGCTCGGCACCAGGTTGTTTTATCGAAACGCCCGCGGTTACGCGCCCACCGATGCCGGCGTTGCATTGCTCAAGGTCGCAGAAGAGACGCAAGGCCAGTTCGACCAACTCGCGGCCCGCATTGCCGGGCTGGACCGCCAGCCATCCGGCAAGCTGGTAATCACCACAGTGCCGGAATTCGCCACCGCACTGGTGCCGCTCATTGCAGAATATCAGCGCGACAATCCGGATTTATCGATCGAGTTGATCGCCGACAGACGTCTGTTGAAACTGGAATACGGTGAAGCCCATGTCAGCTTGCGTGCTGGTCGACCACCCTCAGAGCCGGACAACATCGCGCAAAAACTGGTGGACGCCGCGGCAACGTTGTTTGCAAGTCGCGACTATGTCGCGCGGTACGGCAGGATGGGAAGCCTGAAGGATACCGAAGGCCACCGGTTCGTCTCCAACTTGAGCACGAATTCAACATCGCCACTTGCCGCTTGGATGAGTGAATCCATCCCCGAGAGCGCCATTGCGTTTCGCGGAGGCGAAATCGAGGCAATCACCGCCGCGGTGGAGAACGGCATGGGTGTTGGTCCCTTGCTATGCTGGCCAGCGCATGCCAACGAAAAGCTCCTCCCAATGATCCCTCCGCCACCGGACTGGTTCGGCACAATGTGGTTGGTCACTCACATCGACTTGCACCGCACGGCAAAAGTTCAATCGTTCCTTGCCTTCATGAAGGACGCTGTCGCCGAACGCCTGCCTGACATCACTGGCGACTCCATACGATCTCGCTTTTCTGGACACGGATCACCCAAGTGAAGTCCTCCGAAAAGAATTCGTTTCACGCCGCCTCGGGTAGCGACTAGAGATAAGTGTGACACGGAGCAGAACCATTGACTGAGCCACACGATCCCTTCGCCAACCATCCGGAACTGCGCCACAAGGTCATTGACCCGCATCAATCCTATTTCCGTACCTTCAGGCCTTCCGACTTGGACCAGCGCATGGCTGAAGCCGGTTTGCCGCCGAATTGGCGCTTGAGCGATGAAGAGCGGGAAGCGACCCGACATGAAACGCTGGCGGGTCACACCGATAGCGACCTGTGGGTATTCGCCTATGGTTCTCTGATGTGGAACCCAGCCTTCCTGTTCGAGGAAGTCCGGCGAGCCGAGGTCACCGGATACTCCAGGCGTTTTTGCCTTCAGGATGATATAGGCGGCCGGGGATCTCCCGAGGCTCCGGGACTAATGGCGGCGCTCGATCGCGGCGACCGTTGCGCCGGCCTGGTCTTTCGCATCGCTGAGGATCGCATCGACGCGGAAACAGAGATTCTCTGGCGCCGCGAGATGATTGCCGGATCCTATATTCCGGCAATCGTCGACGCGATCAGTGATGAAGGTCCGGTGAAGGCCGTAACGTTCGTCGCCAATCGCGAAGTCAGGCGAATCCGCCCGGACATCAGTCGGGCTGAGCAAGTCCGATTCATTGCAACGGGCACAGGTACTCTCGGTTCAAGCCTCGAATACATCCAGAACCTCGTCGATCACCTCAGGGCCTTGGAGTTGGACGACCCGGACGTTTTTTCGTTGTTGCAGGAAGCCGAGGCTTATGCCGCTTCGCTTTAGGTCTGTTCGGCGTACCAGATCGTTGGAGGACCAACGCTGTGGGCCTGCTGATAAGCGCCCTTCAGCTTTTCGTTTTCGGGAAAAGCCTGCGCATCCTCGATCGAAGCGAACTCCAATGTCAGGGTGATGTCGTTCGGATCGTTGACGGAACGATAAACCGCCTCTCCGGTTACCCCCGCCTCTTTGCGAATCTCATAAAACGCGTCGAACACCTTACGCCAAGCGGAATAGTCTTCGACTGGATGGCGCACAAACATAGTTGGCATCTCGCTGCTTCTCCATCACTGTGAAAATCTGTGTGGCCTCTCCGACAAGCCGATCGAGCATGGAGCTCGGCACGGTCAAGGCACGCCGGTCGATTCGACCACCGCTCTCCGACATTATGACCATCATGAGGCATCACGTCGGGTTTTCAACAGATATTCAAAAGTGACTTTCGCCTACCCTCCTCACTCCGAATTTGGGCGGAAATCATTTGTTAACTGTTCGGGTGACAGCGCCGCGACCGGAGGCCTGCCACACCAAAATAACAATGGAGTGGGAGTTCATGCGTCAAACAACCGAACAACAAGCCGGCCGACCCAAAGCCCGACGGGCAGACCCGAGTCCGATACGATTTATCGCAGTGACAATGGCCGCTCTGATCGGCGTTGGAACCGGTGCCGTCATCGGTGCTACCGCCTATCGCTTTGAGCAATCAGAGCCGGCGACCAGCTCAAGCAACCCTGATCAGAAACCGACCGGAGTCACTGTTGCTGCGGCGAAACCACAGCCGCCGGAAGGGAGTGCATTGGACGAAAATGGCAACGAGCCCGGCCACCAATCGGCCGGAGTAACGGTCGTTACGCCGACATCGTTCGAAGACAATTCGCAGCCAGAGCCCAAAGACGACAGGCAGAAACCCAACATTCTCACTGTCGCGTCAATCATCAAGCACGCTGAAGCAAAACGCCCCGCAAAGCTGTCCGCGACTTCGCCCCGTTTCGGCGATAAGCCGGCAGTGACAGAATCGGCGACGAAAGCACCATCCCTCAAGCGATCCGGCGCTGAAGCAATCGACGATGCGCAAACCGGTTCCATTGCATCAACCAAGGTCGAGCGGAGCGTGGTCGCCAAAGGACCGGAAATCGACGAAATGCAGAGCGAGTTGTCCAAACAGAACGCCGATCACTTCAAAAATCCGACAGATTCCGTGGCAGCAGCAGCCATAGCCAAGGGCATGCGAATGAACAAAGCCCTCAAATATGTCAGCCTGCGCGCTCTGCCTGACAAAAACTCCGCAGAACTTGCGGTGGTCCCCGCAGGCGTCGAATTGCTGGCCGAAACCGATTGCGACCGCTGGTGTGGCGCGGTCTTCGAAGGACAGGATGGGTATATCTACTACACTTATCTGCGGGTGCTGGAGCACAATTCCGAAGACGTCGGCGTCGCCGAAACGGAAGACCAGGTCGTTGCAATGGAACGCCGCATGGCCGCCGAAGACAAGGAGCACTTTCGTGTTCCGGTCACGCCGCGAACCTCAAAACCGACTGCCGGATTGCGTCCTGATTTGCGCAAGGGTTGGACCACCAAATATGTCAATCTGCGTTCTGGTCCCGACAACGAGTCTGATGTCCTGACAATCGTTCCGGCGAACTCACCTGTCCTGGCGGAAGACAATTGTCTGCATTGGTGCCTGTCGATCTACGACGGCCGCGAAGGATACATCTACAAATCTTTCATTCGCCGTCAGGCATCGTCGGGGTGAGAGTTGGTGGCGAAGTGCCGTTCCATCCAGTTTACGGCGAACGGCACGAAATCGCCTGCCTCGAAACACTCGGCGCTACAATCACCGACACGGCCGATCCTGGCCTTTCCGAGGGCCAGGAACTCCTCGACTATGTCGGAGAAATAATCTGATCCCGACCACTCGGCGATGCCCTCGGAATCATCGAGGCTGTGGATCCAAATCTCGCCGCTATCAGCTCTGACGTAGCGGCGACTGACCCGTCTCTTGTCCGGCACGTTTGCCAGATACTCGGCCCAATGACCGAGGGTCACCGTGTTGGTATCGGCGCCGAGCCGAAGCACGCGACCGTTCATCGCGGCAAAGCACGACAGAACCGAGCCCGGACCGTAATAGTCATGCAGCGGGCATGGTTCGAGCAAAGCCCCGGCAAGAGGTCCGGAGGCCGCGAAACGCGCCGCCGGATTGTCATTGACCTGCGTTCCACGCCGCGTACGAAAGGCTTCCGCGAGCGCACCGATTTCGGGATCGGCGGGAGTCGTTGCAGCGTCAAAGGGAAGGCTGTCATTTGCGGCAATGATCATGAGAACCGTACCATCGGCACCTAGAGAGCCGAACAGCGCATCAAGGAGCCCGGCAGCGCCACCCTCGACCGGCCCGATCCGGCGCAGGCTTGCATGCACCATGACGGGTTTGGCGGTCCCGCCTAGATCCAACTGGTTGAATTGCCCCTCAAGTCTATTGATTGAATGCATGACCCTGTCCGTAGCAGTTCAGCGGACATCCCAATGGCAAATGTCGACAGCATCCACCTTCGACGCCTGTCCACTTCAAGGTGTCATCATGCGTGTGGCGCCTGCAGATGCAACCCGGTCAAAAAGGAATCAGGAAACAAGGCGTTGATAAAGAACCATAACATCACGGATGAAGACCCTGCCCTGTCCGGCCAGACGGCGAAAAAATATCCGGTTGTTGCCGCTACGCACCCAATCGGCAGGAAACGGATCCATCACCTGACGAGCGATGCGATCGCATATTGAACGGGTGCTGATGGTTCTCATGGCTCCGTTTCGGTCGCGCAGCTGTACGCGCAATCGAGAGGGTTCCGCGCTCTGCAATTCCACTTGATAGCACAGCACCGGCCTCCTTGACCTATCCTTGGCGATTTCGGATTCGTCCGGTGCATTCCATTGGATTTTCTGCGCATTGCGCGTCTCTCCCGGGTCGGGAAGATCGTTTGGAAGCGGCAAAGCCGCATCATCCGTCAACAGTTGATAGCATGCAATGTGCATCACGGTTTGCTTCCCCCTCTTGCTGCCTGCCCACGGCCGTCGGCGCGAGGGCAGGCAGCGGACCATTACCAGCAGCCGTTCTTGCCGCAATCGACCTGGAAGGTCTCAGCCGGACAGGAACCTTCGCTGTCGTCATAGGTTGCGCAACCGGTGCCGCCTGTCTGGGTGTTCCAGTTGGTGCAGCAGGTCAGCTTGGAATAGCCTCCCGCCGTGAATTTGGAACCCTGTGGCACGAGCCGGCCCTTGCTGACCGGAACTCGGCGCATAACCTTGGCCTTATAGGCCTGGAATTTCTTGACCCGCGTATCGCCGGCATAGGCCGGTTGCAGCGGGACCACCTGTGCGAGCACGACGGCAGCGCAAAGGCATCGAGTCAGTGTTTTCAGCGGTATCATGGTGTCTTCCTCTTGAAGATGAATGGTGCCCCACCTTGATCGCTTCGGTCTTGACGAACCGATCCTAGTCGGCGCGGCGTTCCCGCCACTGGACGACCACATTGGCCACGCGGAACCGGTCGACGGCACGGCGGCGGATGGTCAGGCGATTCTCGCCCTTCTTCAGAAAGTTCTTGGGAATCCGGTCCATCCAGAGGTTCCAGCCTTCATGGTCAACCATGTCGAACGAGGGCAGGTGTTTGCCGTTGATGAGGATCCGGTGAGTGATGGCATCACCCTCATCGGTCGCGGAATTGCCAACGTCCTGAGCCTGGATCAGGATATATCCCTCGGAACTGACCGACTGTCCCGGCCGCGAGGCGGGCGCCGGCTCTTCGTCGATGACGAAACTGCGGGTTGCCTCTTCATTGGGACGATTGAACTCGTTGTCGAAATTGAGCCAGGCAAAATCTGAACCTAACATGGTGCTTTCCTTTCGGTTCGGGCGCGGTACAGACCGCGCAGGTTGATGCTACGACGGGACCATTCCCGACGGGCACAAACAGGAAAGCAGCGCAGCGTAGGTCGCTCCGTCATGTCAGCGTCAATCGACCGTTGCCTGGCGGTCACTGGCGCTTTTTCTGTCGGCGCATGGCTGTTACGGTGTCTAGAGTGGGGATAACCGAAGGTCGAACCACGGAGGATGCAGAGCATGAAAAATGCGATGGAATTGAGAACCCGCAAGGCAAGCGGCGTGTTCGGACGCCTGATACGCCAATGGACGCTTGAGTTCGACACCGACCTGCCGCATCGCCGAGAACCCGACGGCCGCCTGGTGATCGCGGCAGAGGTATTACGCAATATTCTTGCAGAGGCCGACCTGGTCGAAGGCGACGCCGATGGCGAGGACGGCGACTACCATATCCGTTCCGATATCGAGGAAATCGATCTGATACCGCGTCAACCGGGACGGTTTTCGGTCCTTATGCCCGAAAAAGACGTCTTGCGCGCACTTCGAGCGGAAGAGTCCGGACATCTTCGGATGGCCGCCGTTTATGCCGAAGTCGATCCGGCCAAGCCGGATCTCGATCTGGCGCAATTGCGCCCGGCGGATTCAGATCTGCGGCCCGCGACCTACACGGTCACCTTCGACGGCGACGACAAGTTCCGCAAGTTTCTCGACCCCTACATGGCCTCCTATATGTGCACGCAATGCCTGTAGGGTGAGCTGGCGAACCCGTTATTCCTTAACCGGCATCCGCGCCTCGACCATTCCGGAGTACCAGGAGGATCCGAACGGAATTGCCTCGTCGGTGAAATTGTAGGCGGGGTGGTGGCATGCGGCCGTATCGCCGTTGCCGAGGAAAATATAGGCGCCCGGCCTTTCCTCCAGCATGTAGCTGAAGTCTTCAGCCGGCATGATCGGATCGACCTCGTCATCCACGTCGCCCGAAACCGCACGCGCCACCTCGGCGGCATAGGCGGTGTTTTCCGCTGTATTCATGGTCACTGGGTAGCCGCGCTGCCATTTGATCTCGACCTTTGCCCCAAGAGCCATCGCGGTGCCCTCGGCTATCTCCCGGATGCGCCGTTCGGCCAACTCGCGGCACTCGGCATCCAGAGTCCGGACCGTTCCCGCCATCTTTACCTGATGGGCAATGACATTGCTCGCCACACTGTCCGTTTCGAACGTGCCGACGGTCACAACCACGCGCTTCAACGGATCGACACTTCGGGAGACGATTGTTTGCAGGGAAAGCAGGATCTGAGCGGCAACCAAGGTGGTGTCGACAGCCTCATGGGGTTCGGCGGCGTGGCCGCCCTTCCCCGTCACGACGAGTTCGAATTCGTCCGAAGAGGCCAGAAGCGCTCCGGGCCGAATGGCAAAATGACCCACCGGCAGACCGGGTGCATTGTGCATCCCATAGACTTCCTGGATACCGAACTTCTCCATCAAGCCGTCGCGGCACATTTCCAGCCCGCCAGCGCCGCCCTCTTCAGCAGGCTGGAAAATGACGATCGCGGTTCCGTCGAAATTGCGCGTTTCGGTCAGGTATTTTGCGGCCCCCAATAACATGGCCGTGTGACCGTCATGACCGCAGGCGTGCATGAGTCCCGGCGTCTTTGACGCATATTCCAGATCAGTGGCCTCGTTGATCGGCAGCGCATCCATGTCGGCACGCAGGCCGACGACCTTGCCGCTTTCTGACGCCCGCCCCTTGATAACGCCGACAACACCGGTTCGGCCTATGCCTTCGACGACCTCATCACAGCCAAAGGAGCGCAGCAGATCGGCCACCTTTCCCGCCGTTCGGTGAACCTCGAAGAGGAGTTCCGGATGGGCATGAAAGTCGCGACGCCACTCGGTAATCTCATCGATCATTTCGGCATATCGGTTCTTGATTGGCACTTGCTTATCTTTCTTCTCGTGAATTCTGTAGAGATGAGCATTCTCATAGCAAATTCTGCGTGTCGATACAGTAATTGTAGAGTTTTATGTCGGACCCAACGACCATCTCACACGGTTTCTGTAAACGCGGCAGCCCCAGCCACACCCTGCTTCAAGCGGGCTCGGGCGTCCTGGTTGCGCAGCGGAAAACAACTGAGGAACCAGATCAGGATGTTCTCAGTCGTAGCCGCCTGATCCGCGACCCAAAGGCTTCGCATGGCGGTCTCGAAGCCTCGCCACGCGCTGGCGGCCTGTTCGAGTTCGCCAAGATGCCAAAGCGCGGCGGCTTTCCAGGCCGGCAGGTTGGCGATGCCATCGCCGGCGTTTTCGGCAGCCGCCACACAGCCTTCATCGTCACCCGACAGAAACCGGATGTTGGCGTGGTAGCCCCATTGCGGCAGCGTCGATGTCCACCCGGACTCGAGAAAACGTTCCGCCAGTGCATTGGCGAGCGGGATATCGTCGCTGAACGCAGCTCCCAAAGCAGAGGACAATACTGTCCACGGATCGTCCTCGTTGCATTGACGCGCCATTGCGAAGCTCGCCGCCGACTGGGCATGTTCAAACAGCAGGCAGCTTGCCCAGCCGCGGCACAGATGCGCCCGGCTGTCCAAAGGGTCGAGGGCGATCGCCTGGTTCGCCAACGCCCTGCTTTCCAGGAGCATCGGTTTTTGCGGTCCGAGGCCCGGCCGCACCAGATGACCGATATTGTGCTGCTGGGACAGGCTGCTGTAGGCCATGGACAGATCCGGATCGAGGTCGATCGCCCTTTGGAAGCAATCTGCTGACCGTTTCCAACTGTCCGCCCGAAAATCATTCAGCAGCTTTTGGCCAAGCAACCAGTGATCCACTGCAGCTCCGGCTGCCGGACCTTTCGACACATCCGCCAGCCGAGTGCGCGACAGGGACAAACTGCAAGCGGCAGCCAGCTGACCGGCGAGATTGGCCTGGTGATCCCACCAATTTTCCGAAAGACGCTCAAGCCGATCGCTCCAGACCACCCGCCCGTCATCAACCCCTGTGAGCGTGGCAATCAGGGCGTGAATTCCGTCCGCTGTCGCGATGCTCAGTTTCAGCGCATAGTCCGTTTCCGTTTCACGCATTGCCGTATCGATGACATCGAGTTCGCGAAAACGCACCAGGCGTGAAATCAGTTCCGTCCGGAAGAGACTACCAGTCACCAGCGCATCGTCGGCCTGTCCGTGCGCAGCAACCGGCATCACCCCTATGCGATAGCTGCGGCGCGGATCCTTCCTGACCTCCGCTTGAGGCTTGGGCTTGGACCGGCTTCCGGACTTTATTGCCGCGACGAGGTCCTGTGTCGGGAGCGACGGTTCCTGGCCGTATTCCTGGTCGAGGTGGTTCCACAGGCTCGCATAGATATCGAGGGACCGCCCGGTCTCGCCACGATCGTCATGCGCCCGCATCAGATAGCGCGCTGCCTGTTCATCAGCCGGATCGAGACTGAGTAAAGCACGGGCCGCGCGCTGAGCCTGTTGCGGATCTTCATCATCCACAATCGCTTCAAGATGGCTGCGCAGCGTGTTTTGAAATTCGGTTCGTTTGAGCCTCAACCAGCTTACAAACAGCTCACCAGGATCAGGCAGACCCACCAGCAGCTGCTCCGCCAGTCGACCGGTGTTCATGGCGATGTCAGGCACCACCCCCGACCGAAGGTCCTCCAGGAGGAGGTCGTGATCGGAGACAACACTGCCTGAATGAAACCAGACGCTTGATCGGTCGGCTTCGATGCCGTCCCAGATCCCACCCAGTTCGGTTCGCAGGCTGTGAAGCGCCTGCCTGAGGTTGCGTCGAGCTCGATCCTCTTCCGACTCTTCCCAGACGATGGCAGCCAGCTTCGATCGACTTTCGATCTTGCGCGGCGTGAGTGCAAGATAGGCCAGGATCAACCGACACGCAGAAAGGGGCAGCCGAACATCACCATCGCCGGCGGAAACGGTGAAGTCGCCAATAAGCTGCAGGTGAAGAGGTTCGTGGTCGACGCCCATCTGGTTGCGCCTGTTCCTGTTAGACTGACCTAATACAGATCCCATTTCGCCCAAATCGGGAGGTCGTCCGACTGACCGCCAGAGGACTTCATGAGGCATGGTGTGCGAAGCACAGCCCTGGCCGTCCAGTGCTTATCATCGGTTCGCGGCAGCTTCGAGGCATGGATCGTCATGCCATAGGCGGCCAGATGACCGTCGAGTTGTGAGGGCTTTTGGGGGGTCTGCATAGGGCTCTCGATCCGGTTGGCCGTTGATACCTCCAGCAGCAACCGACATCCGGCGACGCTGAGACGCCGGGAACGGGCCAGTTGGATCCGCTCTCTTCGAGACAACGCAACACCGTGCCGCTGGCGATAACGAATAATGTCCAGTCCGAACTCCATCTGATGCAGTTCCTTCAGCGCCGCGTGTATGGCTTCGCTTCTTTGCAGGCGGCAGGCGGTGCCGAAACACAGATCGCGCCCGTCGTCGCTGCATGACCACGCAACAAAGACCGGGAGACCATGACGGGGGGTGATATCCAGCAAACCGACCTGCCGCGGTTCGGTGCGCCGCCAGATCTTCTGTAACGCTGCCAGACAGAGCAGGTCATCATCGGTCGGTTTGGCAGCAGCCAGGTCGCCGGTCCACCAAAAGTGGCTTGCATGCCTTTCGACGGCCTCAAGCATGGCATTGATCAGCGCCTGATCGGGGTCCGGTCCAGCCGCTGTACCGGTGACTTCAGGCCCAGGGGTGTCAGTCCCGAAAAGGACCATGGATTTCCGTTCCGCGATCTCCGCATCGCGCAACATCTCGGCATGTCCGATCGAATCGCCCAGTCCGGTAGCGCTCAAATGAACGCCCTGGAATTCGACTGTAGCGACTGCGTAATAGAGGTTATCAATGTGGGGCAACTTGCCGGAAAACAATGTGCGACACCGGTTGTGGCGGCTGCACCGCCCAATCACTGTTTCCCGCAGCAGGCTCGCGCAACCGAACCGCCGTCAATCCCCTGCCCCACTATGAACCCTATGGGCGCACCTGACAACGTATGGCGAAAATGGCTGTCGATATGTCGGCCGATCAGGTACCCATGCGGATACGCCGGATGACCTCGGCAAAAAACAAAAAGCCCACTGGCCAGATGGCCCAGGCCGTCCCGGACCAGGTAAGGATATTGACCACCACAACGGCGGCAATGATCACCGCCAATCGAGCATAGTTGCGGCCAAACAACGAGCTTTCGAAAAGCGGTGCCGCCTGAAGTCCGAGGGCGACCAGCATGGCCAATGCGGGCCATTGCACCCAAATCGACCCGGGGGATGTCGTGAGGTTGATGATCACAAGAGCGACCCACACCACGCCAAGCACCTTTGCATTTCGGATGACTTTATCCCGCAGGCCGTCGTCATCTGTTTCACTGCGATTGACGGCGGTTTTTTCCCGCGCCGCCTTATTGACGGAACTTCGTGGCGGCTCGGTCTGTTTGTGCTGTTGCGACGCGTGACGCCCGAAAATCCGCCTGTGCGGCTCCTCTCCGAACGAGACGCAATAGACGGGAACATCTTCGGAAAAATTCTTCGGCCGCTTTTCGCCAAGATATTCAAATCCAACGGTTAGTTTGCCGTGTACTTGGTCGTAGACCTGTTGGGACACCAGCACACCGCCGGGCTCGGCCATGGTCTGCAGCCGCGCGGCCAGATTGACGCCCTCGCCCAGCAGATCCTCACCATCGACTATAACGTCGCCGAGGTGGATGCCGATGCGGAACGGCAGAGAACCGTTCGCCGGATGTCCGGGGCTGCCAAGTTCCCTTTGAACCTCAATCGCACATTGCACGGCCTCGACCACCGACGGAAAATCGGCGATCAAACCATCGCCGGCGGTGTTGGCGATGCGGCCGTTGTGGCGCTCGATGAACTTTGAAAAAACACTACGCGCGGCCCGCAACGCCTCCAGAGTGCCGACCTCATCGGCATCCATTGCGCTGGCATAGCCCGCCGCGTCGGCCGCCAGAATGGTGGTGAGCTTGCGTTGAACCTTGGCGCCTGTTGTCATTTCGGAACCCCCGGGAAGGCCTTTTCGGCCGCCGGACCGCCCGCCCGGCCGTTCGCATGCCCCTTAAATATATGAACTCGAGGCTGCGATTAAAAGGAACGCGACAAAACTTTGCCGGACTTAACGCCGCAGCAACAAAGACCCTGTTCTTAACCGAGAAGTGGTCCGATTTGATCGCGATAGACCAGAGCCAGCGCTGCCGCACCGCAGATGGCTCCGAGCAGAAACCAGAGATATCCGGGAACGCGGGAGGATGTGCTCGTCGGCTTCGGAGGTGCCGCACGCCTGGTTTCCGCGGGCGCGGTTCTGGCGGGTTCTGCAACCGGCGCCCGGCTTGTCTGCCGCGGCGCAGCCCGATTGGACAGCGGTGCACCATAGAGCTCCGGCGCCCGTTCTTCATTGGCCAGGAAACGGCGCCTCTCGACCATCCGCTCCGCAACGTAGTGCGTGATGCTGTCGGCAATGCGCATCATGTCGCTTGATTCGGCCATTACCACCCGGCCATGCCGGGTATCGCGCACAAACCGGTATGTACGGCGATCCGGTCCCATTTGCACATGGGCAATGGCATCGATCCAAAGGCGCGGTTGCAAACCGGCGGATATGACGAAGTCGAATTGGTCGTCCTCTGCGGGCACCTGCTCAAAAACCGGAGCAAGTTCCTCGGCAAGCAGGTCGATCCGAGCCCGGTCGGCCTCCCTCATGTCCACGACGACGTCCTCGCGCTCCGCCGCCGCGATTTTGACTTCGCGCACGACATCCGAAAGCCGCCTGGACTTGCCGGTTGGGGCTTTTTCGTCGCCCATCTTCATCCGCCTGCAGGTTTATGGTTAATCAACTCTTAACATACTGCAAAAGCGGGGGCAGACAAATCTTCTTTGCGTCGGTTTCGGCGCAGGTAGGTGAACCATTCGACACAATCCGGCTCGCGTGAACGTTCACGAGCCGGATCTATTTGTCGCATCAACGTGCGAACCCTGTTTCAGGAACGGCGCCTATCGACAACACCGACAAGCTGAGGCCTCACTGACGATAGAAGACGTAGCAACGTGCGATATTGTTGCCGCCCTCCGGTGGGAAATCGGTGATGCTCGGCGGACTTTGCTGGTAGTCTACCAGTTTGACGACGCCGTTATTATCGCGGGCCAGGACCACCATATGGCCGATGGGTGCATCGGACCGGTCATAGGCGAGACCGAGTCCGCTATTTCTCGGAAAATTGGCAAAATCGCCTTCCAGAGATTGTCGGTCTTCATAAATGCGAAAGGCAATGTCGTCGACTCCAGCTTCTCTGAACAAGTCGAGGACGGCTTCCGCGCACGCCGTGCGATCCTGCATGATTTCAATCTCATCAATCAGTTCGTTGACAGTTTTGCCGAGCAGGGCCGCGACCGAGCAGTAAAAACAATTGTCATCCAATCCGAAGCTGTTGGCTGTCTTGTCGATGTCGAGAATTCCGGTAAAGGCATGTGGCATTTCTAGCTCCTATGTTTCATTCACAATGACGAACGGGAACCTCCTGACTCGCGTCAGGGCCCTGCATCCGGTTTGATCTTCTCCCAGGTCCGGTTCAGGGTGGTGCCGCCTGCCTTGTAAATCAGGTTCGTCGGCCCCTTTTCGCTGCATGAGAAAACCTGGCCCCACGGATCCCAAACGAGGCCCGTCGCAGCTTCAGCCCGGATCTTGACGTTGACGGCATCACCGGGCAGATCGACCTGATGGTGGTAGCCGGCCGTTTTCTTTCCGGATTCCCATTGTTGGCCGTGGTAATCACCGACCTCGTCCTGTTCATCCCATGACGCGAAAAAGCGGGCCACATAGGCTCCCGCATGCGACAGCCCTATGAAGCCGTTATCGTATTGGACGCACTCCTTCTCCGTGTAGCTGGTGGTGAAGGCGAGCGTTGCGATCTGATTGTCTTTCAGGAAGGCAACGGTGTAGGAAATCGGCGCTCCGGGATTGCCTTTGCCGTAGGTTGATCCCGAAGCAATGAGTTCGCTGAGATTCTCGAGATCTTGCGGCTGACTGATAGTTGCCGCCGCTCCCGGATTCCCACCCAATGCCACGACCGTGAAGGTCGAGTTGTTGATGATACTGGCGTATTTTGCATTGACCTCGGCGCCCACCTGCACACCTCCAGAGATCGCCTGGTTCAGCGCGCCTTCCAGCGATGTTTTGGTCTCGCTCGAAGCGGTTTCCATCTTGATCATCACAATGCGTCCGTAGTCGACACTGCGGACGTAAGCCGGCGGATCGTCATCGCCTGTCTGACCGCGAATGTCATCGGCTGAGACGTCCACGGCAAAAACCGATGATGGCGATGCTGGCGTGTCGAATACCACGGTGTAGAAAACCTGCCTGAAATAGGCGACCGCAACCGACGACTCCCGCGAGCTGCTGGCGCTGATTTTTGCCGCCACGTCGCCAGAGGTCCACTTGCTGCTGAAACCGAGGTCAAGCGCGAGTTGTTGCGAACTGTAGGCCTTGGTGATGCTCAGATAAGATCGGGCCTTGTTGACATAGCCCTCCGCAGCAGCCGTTTCGTTCCACCGGTCGAGCAGCTTGTCGATACCGGCCTGAACTGACGAGTTGGACGGATTGTCGACGACCACCGTTCCGCCCTCAGCGAGACCAGGAAGGTCGACCCTCAAGGTGACAGGCGACCGTGGCAATGCAATCGGATCCGGCTTCCCTTCCGCCAGACGACCATTGGCACGAACCAGAGCACCGGGAAAAATAACGCCGGCCGTCGGACTAAGGATCGCGACATCATTGAGATCCTTGTTCAGCGAGCGGTTGGTATTTGTGCAGACGACGACCGAGTTTCCGGCATTCGTCTTGTTGCGTGGCGGCAGCACCTCGGTGCTGCCGCTCTCCTCGATACTGAGCAGATCCCTGGGATCATAGTCGAGGCTGCGAATATAGGCGTCGATGTCATCCATGACGGGTTCTCCGTTTGCCAGACCGATCAGCTTTCACGCCGGTAGCAGAGTTCGCCCTTGCGCACGGGCGTAGCCGGTGGACAAACGCCGACCACGGTCAAACCTTCTCCGCGCACATTGCGCCTCGGTTTCTGGCATCCGCCAATTCCGATGTTGGTGTAGCCGGCAGGGCATTTGCTCGAGCAGTACTCGATGTTGTCGCCGCGCCGTTCATAGCCTGCCTTACAGGCCGGGTAACAAAGGCGCCCCTTCAGGACTCGCCCGGCGGGGCACCCATTTGGCAGCGTGCCGATCTCCGACTTGACTGACTTCGACGTTCTTTGCGGCGACCGCTCGCACAGGCAGCAACCGCGGGCCTTGTAGCCGGGCTTGCAGACCGGGTACCACATCAAACCGTTCTTTTCGCAGCTACCATGCTTGCGCTTGCACACGTCTTCATCCCACAGCGCATAGCCCACACCACGCCCGTAGGTATGCATGTCCTTCCAACAGGCAGTGCCGTCGTCGCGCCAACCGCTGGGACATTTCTTGCCGATGAATCCGGGTGACGTGACGTGCCAACCCGAAGGTACGTTGTAGCAAAGCCCGGCATACTCGGTCTTGCCGGGAGGGCAGCTCTTCGGAATGGACAGCGACGGGTTCGCACCGACCGTGCTGTAAACCGTATGATGCTGACAGTGCGTCAGGGTCTCGGTTCCGGCCCAACCGGGTGGACACGGTTTGTAGCAGCCATGGGTTCCGTCAGAGACCCAACCCTCGGGGCAGACCTCGTAGCACAGCAACCCTTTTTGCTCCATCGACGCGGGACAGATCAGCGGCTTGCCGATCTCGGGCACGAGGGTCGTCACGGATCCGATCGTATCCTTCACGTCATTGTAGACGCCGGCAACCTTGCCATAACCCAGATATCCGCCTGCGAGGACCGCAATCAACAGCAGGAACTTGAAGTAGGTGCCGATATTGCGCAGTCTCTGGGCGAAGCCCGTTCGCTCCGCCTTTTGGCTGGCATTTCCGTCTGATTTCTTGACCATCGTATTCTGCTCCCGAACCAGGTTACCGGGGCGTTTCCACCCCAACAAAAGTTCACTCGGAACAGATAAATCCCGGAAAATACACAGAACCCGAAGATTTCCTTAAGCAATCTCCGAGACTAATTGCCCCGATATTTTCAGGCTTAGATGTTTTTTGCACTTGTTGGCGTTGGTAAAAATCAACAGGTGTCAATGGATCGCAAATATTTCTTCGCAAACGCCACATCCGGTCGACTTCCGGAAACGCCTCGCCTTTTTGCGGTCAACGTGAGACGGTGCAGTATGAGTCGCCTCTTCGAAGAACTTGATTTTCGCCCGACATCGATCGGAACCGTGAGCCTGCGGCGTCGGTTTGAACCCAAGCTCAACCGAGATGTGCTGGAGATCAAGCTCGGCGAGGAATTCCTCATGTCGAGCCTTTTCACCGAGTCCGAAGTGGCTCTGGCGAAGCTTGGTCTGGATTGCCTGACTGGCGGCGATCTCGATGTGGTCGTCGGTGGCCTTGGGCTGGGCTACACCGCCAAAGCAGTCCTCGACAACCCGGATGTGCGCTCGCTGATCGTTGTCGACGCGCTTGAGCCGATTATCGAGTGGCACGAAAGCGGTCTGTTGCCGCTTGGTCCGTCGATAACAGGTGATTCACGCTGCCGGCTGCAGTTGGGCGACTTCTTCGAGCTTGCTGCTTCGGATACGGGCTTCGATGCGAAGCAGCCGCGGCGGGCTTTCGACGCTATCCTGGTCGATATCGACCATTCGCCCGAAGCACTGCTCGACGAGAACAGCGCGTCTTTCTACCAACCGCCAGGTCTGGCCAAGCTTGCAGGCCACCTCAAACCCGGCGGCGTTTTCGGCCTCTGGTCGAACGACCGCCCGGATGATCGCTTCACTGACCGGCTTGCCGGTGTTTTCGGCGATGCCCGCGCAGAGGCCGTGACGTTCCACAATCCAATGCAGGAACGCGAGGCGACGCAGACCGTCTACATCGCCGTCAGGGCCGCACCCGCATCTTGAGGTGTTTTGGCTCCAGATAGGCCTCCAGCCCTTCGGGACCGAGCTCCCGTCCCATGCCGCTCATCTTCCAGCCGCCAAAGGGAGCCTGCAATTCACTCGTGTCGTTGACGTTCAGGCCCACCGCGCCGAATTCGAGCCTGTCGGCAAGCGCCCATAGCCGCTCCAGATCGGCACCGAAAATATAGGCGGCCAGCCCGTATTCGAGCACGTTCGCCAGCGCCAGCATCTCTTCCTCGCCATCGAATGCAGCCATTGCCGCCAGCGGCCCATAGGTCTCAGTGCTCATGGGCAGGCTGTCCGGCGCTGCATTGTCAATCAGTGTCGGACGGTAGAAATGGCCGCGAGAGAATTCGGTCTCCTCGGGCCTGCGTCCTCCGGCGAGCAGCTTTCCGCCCTTCGCCAAGGCATCCACCTGATGCGCTTCCACCCGATCGATAACAGATTGGTTCAATACCGGACCGTAAGCCACTCCGGCGTCGACGCCGTGTCCAAGCCTGGTCTCTTGCGTTATCGCCGCCAGGATCTCGGCAAACTTCGAATGCACCCGCCGGTCAACAAGGATGCGGTTCACCGTGATGCAGATCTGACCCATGTTGGAATAGGAACGACGATGGGCCGCCCGCGCCGCCTCTTCCAGATCGGCATCGGCCATGACGATGAACGGCGCGTGGCCGCCCAGCTCGAGCGACAGGCGTTTCAGATTGCCGGACGCGCGGCGCATGATGTCCTGCCCGGCGGCGATCGAAGCCGTTGCCGAAATCAGGCGGATGCGCGCATGGGCAGCCAGCGCGGCGCCCGCCACCGGACCGAGGCCAGGCAAATCCGCGAGGGTTCCATTCGGCAGGCCAGCATCCTTCAGACAATCCACCAGCATGGCGATCGCCAGCGGTGTCTCGTGCGGTGACTTGACAATAATCGGACACCCGGCGGCAAAGGCCGGCCCGATCTTCCAGCAGTAGAGATCGACCGGATAGTTCCACGGCACGATGGCCGCAGTCACGCCCACCGGGTGATAGGAAACGACGTTCTTGATCCCCGCAGCTCCCGCCGGCCGCAACGAACCGCCGATGCGAACGGCCTCACCCGCATAATAGCGCAGCACCTCAGCGCCGAAGAGGATCTCCTTGCGGTTATCTGGAACCGGCTTGCCCTGCTCCCGGGTCAACAGAATGGCCATCTCCTCGACACGATCCTCGATCAGCAACGCCGCCCGATCCAGGATATTCGCCCGCTCTCGGGCGTGCATGGAGGCAAAACCCGCTGCAGCCGCCTCGGCGAACCCGACCGCCCGATCGACCATCGCGGCATCGGCCAACAGCGTCGATCCGACCGGCTCACCGGTGGCAGGATCGTTGATTTCGAAACGATCGAAACCCTGCGGAGTGATCCACTCTCCGTTGATGAAAAAACCGCGGTCCATAACCGTCACCGCATCCGCAATCGGCGCCACAACTCGGCGTAGTTGCGGTCGTTCTGAATGTCTGCGGCCGCCTTTTCGGTCGTGTTGGGGCTGACCATGATGTAAGGCTCCCGACCGGACTGGACGATGATCTCGGCGGTCGCCGCGTTGATTGCCTGGCCGACGGCGATGGCGATCGATGTAGATGTCGCGCCGACCCGGTGTTCACTCCCGTCCACCGTCACGCCGGCGTCACCTTTGGGAACACCGGTGTCGATAACAACATCCGCCAACTCGTAGAGCCGCTTGCCGCAGGAGTGTCGTGAGGGCGTCGAAGACGAATGAGGCACAGAGGTGACCCCGATCAGTTTCATGCCGCGTTCCTTGGCACCGACGGCAATATCGAGCGTGACGGCATTCAGACCCGAATGGGAGAAGATGAGCATCGTGTCTCCTGGATCGAGCTGGTGGGAAGCCAGGATCGCATCGCCGTACCCCTCGCGGCCGTGGATAAAGCGATACTGACGCGCGCCTCCATCTCCCAGCACCCGATGAAACGAGATCATCGAGCTTTCGACGATGGGCCGGAAGCCCGTGACCGTTCCTGTCCGGGGAAACATTTCCATGGCCGCAAACGATCCGTGACCGGTTCCGAACGTGAACACCAGTTTATCGTTGAGGATGCTGGCGGCACAAACCTCAGCGGCTTGTCGGATTGCATCGGCTTGCGTATCAGCGACCTTTTGCAGGCGCTCGGTCACGGTTGCAAAATAGCGTTCAACAATATCGCTCATCGGTTTCTCCGTCCTGTCACTCGACCTGCGCAATCCCGTCCAATGCCGCCTGGAACAGATTGCGCTCTCCGCTGGCGAGTTCGTCAGCCGGCAGTTTCTCCAGAGTTGCTGCGTTCACTGTCCCAAGGCAGAGACTGGTGAAGCCGACACCAAGCGCGCCGGCAGCCGTAATCAGCGCCGAGGTCTCCATATCAACGGCAATCGCGCCCGCTGCCTGCAGGGTTTCGCGGTTCTGCGCGGCCCGCTCCTGCCCGGCGTCATCGATGCCGAACATGTCGCGATAGAACGCGTCATAGGTGGCGAACAGGCCGACGGCGGTGGTGAGACCCAGGGTTTCGGCAGATAGTTCGCAGGCCCGCGTCAGCGCCGCATCGGCCCGAAAGGCTTGCGGATCCGGCGCATAGGATCGGGAGGTACTTTCGAACGACAGGGCGCGGTCGCTCAGGAGAAACGCACCGCCCTGGGTGGGCGGGAAATACATGGCTGTACCAATACGCAGGAAATATCTCACTCCCAGATCCGCCAGTTCGTGCAGGACAATGGTCGCGATCGGCGCCCCCATGCCGAAGGCGGTGACGGTGATTTTCTTGCCCGAATGGAAGCCGGTGATGGTTCTCAGTCCGCGTTTGACGGGCAGAAACTCGACATTCTCGAGCAGCGCCGAGATTCGATCGATACGATCCGGATCTCCGACCAGAATTGCCCGATCACCGACAGCATCGGCCGGACAGCCGATATACCAAGCCGTTTTCATGCTCGTCCTCCCGCGCTTCGCGCTCTCAGGAATTCTCCAGCCGAGGCAGCGGCCTGGCGGGCGGCGGCTACCGGGTCCGTTTCACCGCTCATCTCGGCGGCGATAAAGGCTCCGGCAAAGGTGTCGCCTGCCCCGGTCGTGTCCGTTGCTGCAATTGCCTCCACTTCGATCGCTGTTTCCGAGTCGCCGGATGCGACGACTACGCCGGCGCTGCCTTGTGTTTCGATCACGACGGCATCGCTGTCTCCAGCAATCAGCCCCCGCTCCGCGCGGTTGCAGAAAACCACGTCGGCCTTCTTTGAAAGCAGTCGGCGATTCTCCGGTGTGAAGGCAGCCGAGTCGTTTTTCGTCAGCCAGTAAACTTTTGTACCCGCTGATAGCGCATCGATAATCGGATGGATCAAGTGCGACGGCCCGACGGATATGCACAGGTGGCTCGCTTCGGCGATGAGCGCGCGCTGTTGTTCCGTCAACCGCTCCTCCCCTGCCAGAGCCGGATCGTAGAGGCAGGCGCAACTTCCGTCGGCCTGATAAACAAGCAGCGCGGTCGGTGAGCGCGTCGCCGCAACATAGGCGATGCCTGACGCGTCCACGCCATCGGAAATGAGACCGTCTCGATAGAGATGCCCCTCTTCATTGTCTCCCATCCAGGAGACAACGTGGACATCACATGAGGCAGCAATCGCCGCACGAGCCACATAGGCCGGACAGCCGCCGCAACGCGGCCATGCAGCGGCATCGCGCGCGTTGATCAGGGTGGTCCGGTCACCGACGGCAAATCCGTCCAGTGTCACCGCATAGTCAAGACTGCCATATCCGGTCACGCAAAGTGACGTCATGACAGCAACTCCTTCGCCGTCTCCAGGTCGACGACGCGCCCGATATACCGGTCGATATCCTCAATCGATGCGACAGCAAGGTGATCCCGGTTGCTGTTGGTCGCGTCTTTCGGAACGACTACCTCAAAACCGTTGGCGAACGCATCCTGGGCGGTCGCCCGCACGCATACATTGGTCTTGACGCCGCACAGCACCACCCGTTCGATCCCTTGCTCGTTGAGGAACAGGCCAAGTTCAGTGGCAAAGAACGCACTGTAGCGCCGCTTGACGATTTCTATCTCGTTCGATCGCCCCTGCGGACCGAACCCTTCGAAGTAGGCTGCATCGAAACCACCCTCGACACAGTGGTGAGGCAACCGCTTCTGTTCAAAGTCGACAAAACCTTCACGATGCCTGTCGAGCGTGTGCACGATCAGGCACCCGGATGTCTCCGCCGCCTTGATCAAAGCCCGGACCGGTTCAATCACGTCCTGCGCCTCTGGATAGCTGTTCTCGCCATCCGGGTGCAGGAAGGAATTCTGCATGTCGATCACGATCAGCGCGGTGCTGGTCATGGCAAGGCCTTTCTCTGCTGACTTCTGATGCCGGCCACGCAGAGCGCGATCAACACGAACAGATAGGGGATGGTACCAACGAGCTTCGGTGGCAGACCGGCGGTCTGCATGCGGATCTGGGTGGCTTCAAGGAAGCCGAACAGCAGGCAGACAAGCCCGGTTACAACCGGTCGGTCGCGGCCGAAATAGAAGGCCGCCAGCGCGATGAAGCCGCGTCCCGCCGTCAGCCCCTCATTGAACAGGCCGATCGAGGCCAGCGCCAGGTGCGCCCCACCGAGGCCGGAGAAGAAACCGGCAAAGACGGTCGAAAATTCGGTCACCCCGTTCTGCGGCAATCCGACGGCCCGTGCCACCTGCGGCGCATTGCCGGTCGCCCGGATCCACAACCCGATCCGGGTGCTCGCCAGCAAAAACGGCAGAGCGGCCACACTCGCCCAGGCAAAGACCGTCAACGGATCGAGATCCGCCAACGCCAGACCAATGACCGGAACCGACTCCAGTGATTCCGGCAGAAATCGCGGCAGCAACATCACATCCGGCAAGCGCAGCGTGCCGCTGGAATCGTAAACCCAGCTCAGGATGAATCCGAGCATGCCCGCCGCCAAAACATTGAGACCAAGCCCGGCAACGATCATGTTGGCACCGGCCCGCGTGATCACCAGAGCGAAAAGATAGCCGACGATCGCTCCGGCGAATGCCGCCGCCAGAACGGCCACGAACCAGCCACCGGTCGCCGAGGCGACCACCACCGCAACAAACGCGCCAACCAGCATTTTTGCGTCCAGGGCGATATTGACGATCCCCGCCTGACGGTTGACGAGACCGCCCATCGCCGCAAGCAGGATCGGCGTGGTCATCGTCATCGAGGCAGCCAGGACCTGGTCGACAATCATCCGCTCCGCCTCCTGCGCCATGCAAACCGACTGATTTCGACGACGGCGAAAATCATCACCGTCCCTTCGACTATGTTCACCAGATCAAGCGGGATGTCAGAGAAGAACTGCACGGTCGTGCCGGCCGACGCCAAAGCGCCGAACAGGATGGCCCCGAAGAGGATGCCAACGGCCGTGTTGCGGCCAAGCAGTGCCACCGCCATGCCGGTAAAGCCATATCCCGGCGAAAATCCTTCCGCGAACCGGTGCAATTGACCAAGCGCATGGGAAGCGCCGCCGAAGCCGGCGACGATACCGGACAGGACCATGGCCAGGATGATGGCGCCCGGCACGGAAATGCCGACGGCACGCGAAAACCGTTGATTGAGCCCGACCAATCCGCCCTCGAACCCGCTTGGTGTGCGGCGGGTCCACAACCCGTAGGCCAGCACCATGAGCAGACCGACATAAAATCCGGCATGCAGCGTCGATGGCGGCAACAATCGCGGCAATTCCGCAACTTCATGGATCAGCGGTGTCACATTGTTGCCAGACACCTTCGACAGAAGCGGCCCATTGACCAGATAACCGGCAATGCCCAGTGCCACGAAATTGAGCATCAGCGTGGAAACCACCTCGTCCACGGAGTAACGCGCCAGCAACAGGCCCGGCACGTAGAGCCAGAGTGCTGCAACCAGAGCAGCGAAAGCGAAGGCCAGCGGAATCAGCGCCACACCGAATCCGGCCGGCAGAGTGAAGCCGATGAAGGCTCCTGCCAATCCGGCCAGCACGAAGGCGCCCTCGACGCCGACATTGAAAACGCCGCAGCGAAAACAGATGGCCGTTGCCACCGCCGTAAAAAGCAGCGGTGTGGCGGCAGACAGCGTGGCGGCGATACGGCGCTCGGACCCGAAAGCCTCGCGCGCCATAAGCGCGAAAACATCGAAAGGGTTCTCGCCCACCGCCAGCAGCACAAGACCGCTGACCACCAGTGCCGCCACGAATGGAAAGACCAGGGCCAGCGTCCTCTCAGCCAACGCCCCAAGGCGGCCGCTGTCGATGGCCGTCGCTTCAGCCATGCGCCGCCTCCTCCTCCCGGTCATCGAGCACCATCATCCGCCCGATGGACTGGACATCCGCGGTTGCTCCATCGACGGATCCGACGATACGGCCGCCGGACATCACCACGATGCGATCGGAAAGCGCCAGCAACTCTTCGAGTTCCTCCGATACAAGCAGCACAGCGCCGCCGCGGTCGCGAAACTCCGCAAGAAAGCGATGAATGGCGTCAATACCGTTGATATCGACCCCCCGCGTCGGCTGGGCAGCCATCATGAAGGTCGGATCACCGTCGGTTTCACGCGCGAAAACCAGCCGTTGCTGATTGCCGCCGGAAAGACTTGCCGCGTTGTCGTTCAGCGTCCCGAACCTCACGCCGAGAGCTTCAAGGCGTTTTCGGGCCAAGGCGCGCATACGACCCGGGTCGAGAAGCGGACCGCGCCGCACCGTCTCCTTGCGGTGGCTTCCGGCAATCACATTGGCTTCGACGGTCGCATCAATGGCCAATCCCTCGTGACGCCGGTCGGCGCTAACGTAGGCAAGCCCCAAAGCCCGCCGATCGGCATTGCCGGCGGTTGTCACCTCGCGATCGCACAAATCGATCCGCCCGCTGCCACAGGCACGCAGGCCGACAAGGCATTCGACCAGTTCGTCTTGACCGTTTCCGGCGACACCGGCGATGCCGACGATTTCGCCCGATCGGACCGTCAAGTCGACTCCATGAAGAGGGTGGGACTTGTCGACAGAGGGCGTCGTCAGGCCGGCCACGGAGAGGACCATATCTCCGGGTTCGGTTCCGGCGTCCCGCCGCATCGGCGAAACGGCCGTATCGCCACCGCCAACGATATGCGACGCGATCGTTTCCGCATCGGTATCCGCCAGCTTCGCCCGATAGGTCACTTCCCCTCGCCGCAGCACGGTGACCCGGTCGGCCAGCGCCATGACTTCGCGCAGTTTGTGGCTGATGAAAACAATGGTGGTGCCGCTCTCGCGCAAGCGCCGCAGCAATTCGAACAGATCGTTGACCTGCTGCGGCGCAAGCACGGCTGTCGGCTCGTCGAGAATGAGGATTCGCGTGCCCCGCCTCAGCAGTCGCAGGATTTCAACGAATTGCTGAACATGCACCGGCGCACTGCCGGCGCGACGGTCCCAGTCGATATTGACACCGGCCTGATCCGCAAGCGCCTCACCGGACGCGCGAGCCTGTGCCCAATCGATGCGGGAGAGTACCCCTAGGGAAAGCCGCTCAGGCTCGTCTCCCAGCACAAGATTCTCCAGCAGGGTCAGATCCGGCGCCATCATGAATTCCTGGTGGACCATGCCGATGCCGAGACCGAGCGCCTGCTGTGGCTGGGTAAACCGCACCGGCTGATCGTCGACCACGATCGTTCCGGAATCGGGTCTTTCGATCCCCTGCAGGCATCGCATCAGCGTCGACTTACCGGCGCCGTTTTCCCCGACGACGGCATGGATCTCCCCCGGTGCGACATCGAACGTGACGTCGCGGTTGGCTTCAACCGAGCCGTAGGTCTTGCACAGCGCTCGCGCGCCAAGTCGTGTGGTCACGTTGTCCATCGTCAAATGCGACGGCGGGGCGAAAAACGCCCCGCCCCGCTCCAGACTTACTGAAAGAAATCCGGATAACCCTGCGTAGATACATCCCAAACGTCGATCTTGCCGGCAATGATATCAGCCTTCAGCGCGTCGACCTTTTCCAGGTATTCGGCCGGGATCATATCCTTGGTGTGCTTCATGTCGGAAAGCGCCACACCATTTTCCGCCAGGCCGAAATCCATCACTTCGCCACCCGGGAACGAACCGGCGGCATAATTGGTGATGATATCCTCAACGGCGACATCGACGCGTTTCAACATGCTGGTCAGCACATTGCCGGGCGCCATGCCGTCCTGATCGGTATCAACGCCGATGGCATAACGGCCGGCGGCCTTGGCGGCTTCAATGATACCGATGCCCGTCCCACCAGCGACCTGATAGACGATGTCTGCACCGTCATCGAACATGGCTTTTGCCATCTGCTGCCCTTTGGCGGGGTCACCGAACGTGTCGGAGTAGGCGACCTTCACGTCGATGTCGGGATTGATTGCCTCGGCGCCCTGGATGAAGCCGACGATGAACTTGTCGATACCCGGTGCCTTGACGCCACCGATGACGCCGATCACCGGCTCCGGATTGATGCCCTTGATCGAGGTGTCGGTGGTCACGAGCGCGGCCAGCGCACCCGCCAGATAGGAACCCTCGTGCTCGCCGAAGACGACGGAAGCAACGTTATCGCCCTTGCGGGTCTGGTTCATGATGACCCAGTTGTTGTCCGGGTAGTCGACGGCCAGCTTTTCCATCGGCTCGCCGTGGATCCACTCCAGGCTGATGATGAGCCCGAAACCACCATCGGCGGCACGCCGCATGATTTCTTCGCCCTGGGCAGCGACGTCCTTGGATTCGACCGGCCGGCCTTCGACGCCGGTCTTTTCAAGCCCCGCTTGAAAGCCTGCATAAGCGGTGTCGTTCCACGAACCGTCTCCGAGGCCACCCTGGGCAATGATCAAGGCAGCCGGCGGCACATCCGCGGCCATTGCCATCGAGGACATCAGCATGGCGGCGGCGCCGCCCATCAAGGTCTGTCTCAATTTCATGTCAGTCTCCCTTTTCTACATTCGGATCGGATCCCTTTCCGATCTGCCGATTTGCCGCCGCTTCAAAACTGTGAACCCGTTCCAGCTTTCCCGCCCACTCGGCGGGTCCGCGCACCAGGTTGATGTCATAGGTGTAGAATTCGCTGTGGTGGACCGCTTCCACCGCTTCGACCAATGTCCCGGTGGCGTCGAAGCTTCGCCTGAACACGACGATGACCGCCGCCGGACCGTCAATCTCCAACAGGCGCATCTCCATGGCGTTCGCCAACCGGGCCGTGACCCGCTCTTCGGCGCGGACTACCCCGCAGCCGGCCCGTTCGAAACCGTCATAAAGCGAAAAGTGCGGATCGCTGGGCCCTTTTCCGTCAAGCAGTGCAGGCACCTGCCGGGCGATACGCTCGGGAATCAGTGAATGGTGGTAGGCGCAGGGTCTGCCATCGACAAAGCGCAACCGCTCGAGCGAAATCGCAGGCAGTTCACAATGGAATTCGCGCGCCAGTGCATCATCTGCGGGCCCGATGATCAGCACCTTCTGCGTTGGATTGCGCCCTTCCGACGTTGCGGTCTCGCTAAAACTCAACAGCTTGCCGGACCGCCGGTGCATGGATTGCCGGGAAACGAAGGTGCCTGACCCCTGTCGCCGCGTAGCGACCCCTTGCGCCACCAGTTGTTCGATGGCCTTGACGACAGTTCCTCGGCTGACCCCGTGCTCCCTGCACAGCTCCGCCTCGCTGGGCAACCGGTCGCCGGCTGCAAACTCGCCAGCCTCGATCCGCGACTGGATCTCTTCGCTCAACGACTGGTAGCGCGGCATGCTTGAAAGTCGGGCCATACTCAACGCTAAACCTGACTAGTCGACTAGTCAAGTTAGTGGATCAAGCATGCGTCAGCCCTGCTTCGCGGAAGTCTCCAAAAACGGCATTGTCAGGAAAGAGTGAAACGGCAGAAGCCTGATCCAGACGGCCGAGCCCGTGAAGATCAGAAGTATCGTCAGTTCGACCGCAAGCACGGCCAAACCCGCGCCCTGCATCTCCCACTGGTCGATCCCGGCATCAAAACGGTACGACCAATTGAAGGGCCAGAACAGGAGCATTCCATCGCCGGCATGGGTGCACAGATCCACGACGGCATGGGTTGCCGCCCCCGACAGAAACCAGAACCAGGCTGAAACCCTTTGACCGGTCACTCGCGCGATCACACATCCGATCAGCGCCAGGAATAACAGCGACCCTGGAGCGTGCAACAGATGGTGGACGGTGATGAATGCCCAGCTTTCGAAATAGAAACTGTCGACCATACGAACGAAGCTGCCGGCATCCTCAGCTGCGGGCAAAGGCAAACCGGACAGGACCCAGCATAAACTGGCGACTGCGATCAGCGGCAGATCCGGAGCCGCGGCGCCGGCTATCATCCAGAACGTTCTGCGCTGGTCTGAGTCAGGCAGGAGCCGGCTGCAGGCCATGGCGAGGATCATGTGCGTGGGTGTTTTGATCGATCCAACCTTCCCGCAGCGTATTGGGGCGGACGGGGCGAAAGCATGGGTGAAACAGCGCTCTCGGAGAAACTCCCGTCCGCACCGGCAGCATAGCCCTGTGCGTGGACTCTGGATGCCGCAATAAATGCGCCATGGCGGTTCGATGTCGATCCGTCCTCTGGTTCGACGGCAAGAAGCGGGAAGCGCCCAGCCGTCAGCCTCACTAGGACGGCATCAGGGATCATACAACAGATGAGGATTTGACCATGGGACTGCTTGAAGGAAAGACTGCCATCATCACCGGAGCAAGTTCCGGAATCGGCCGGGCGGCCGCGCTCCTGTTTTGCCGTGAAGGTGCCGCTGCCATCGTTACTGCGCGGAACCGCGATGCCTTGACCGAGCTCGTGTCGGACATCGACAAACACGGCGGCATTGCCATTGCCATGGCTGGCGACATTCGCGACGAGGAATTCGCACCAACGCTGGTCGATCGTGCCGTCACTGAACTTGGCGGACTCGATATCGCCTTCAACAATGCAGGCACTCTGGGCGCGATGGGGCCGGTGACGGAGCTATCGTCAGACGGCTGGCGTGACACGCTGGATACCAATTTGACCAGCGCTTACCTCGGTGCCAAACACCAGATTCCGGCCATGCTGGAGCGTGGCGGCGGATCGCTGATCTTCACCTCGACCTTCGTCGGCCACACCGCCGGCATGCCCGGAATGGCTGCCTATGCTGCCAGCAAGGCCGGCCTGATCGGATTGGCACAGGTTCTGGCGACGGAGTACGGACCGCACGGCATCCGCGCCAATGCGCTGCTGCCCGGCGGCACCGATACGCCAATGGGACAGTCGGTCGCCAACACCCCGGAAACGCAGGACTTTGTCGCCGGACTTCACGCACTCAAGCGAATTGCCCGGCCAGAGGAGATCGCGGAAGCCGCACTCTACCTCGCCTCCGACCGGGCAAGTTTCATCACCGGTACGTCGCTGCTTGTCGACGGCGGTGTCTCCATCAACAGGACCTGAGGACAATTGTATTAGCGGTCGCCGTCGCCCTGCAAGACGGGCGGCAGGCGACGCGGCACCGGCGATGACTGAATAATCGACGTGTTTGTCATGGCATGCGGTATGATCTCGTCGATCAGCGCTTCGAGATCCGTGACCGACGGCACGTGGGCCCGCGCCAGGAAGCAGTCCTCACCGGTGATGCGGTCACACTCGACGATCTCCGGCAGGCCCTGAAGAATTTTGGCGACCGTGCCGAGGGCACCAGGAACCGGACGAATTCTCAACCAGGCCGAAATCGGCAAGCCCAGCGCTTCCGGATTGATCCGCACCGTGTAGCCCTCAATGACACCGGCTTCTTCGAGACGCCTGATCCGCTCGGCGACACTGGGCGCCGACAAGCCGACCGTTCTCGCCAGTTCCGCCGTGCTGATGCGCGCATTGTCGATCAGCGCCGTCAGCAATTTGCGATCCACCGGGTCAATCGGACCATCTTCGTATCGAAGGCGCTTCATCTCCACATCCTTCTATTCGATGACATTTCATCCATTCTAACATTGATCGTTTATGCAAAACAGCGATTTCAACTCGCATAGTGAGGGCGTCGAAAGGATTACTCATGCCCTCCGCCTCCCCCGTCCTGAACCGCGTCGCGAACGCTGCGCCCCCACAGACCTGGTTCGCCATCAGTGCGGTGTTTCACTATCTCGGCCCGTCTTTTGCGGTTTTGCTGTTTCCGGCCGTCGGGGTTCTCGGGGTTGCCTGGTTTCGCATCGCATCTGCCGCTCTGGTATTGGCGCCGTTCACCCGCCCCTGGCAGACGTTGCGCGCGGCAGATGGGCGGACGCGGTTGCTGCTTATCGGACTCGGTCTCTGCCTTCCGGTGATGAACACCGCCTTCTATCTGGCTCTCGACCGTCTGCCCATGAGCCTCGTGGCGGCCATGGAGTTTGTCGGCACGATCGGCGTCGCGCTTTACGGCTTGCGCACACGTCGCAATGTGGCGGCTTTGGCGCTCGCCGTTTTCGGCGTGGTCCTGCTCATTGATGTGACGTGGCACAGCGACCCGGCGGGTCTCGCCTGGGCGGCGCTCAACGCCACCCTCTTCGTCGGCTACATCGTGCTCGGCCACCGGGCGGCGGCGAATGGCGCCTCCGACGGCGTCCAGCGCCTTGGGGCCGCAATGACCATTGCCTTCGTCGTCCTGATGCCGATCGGCCTTCTCCAGGCCCTGCAGGCGTTCGGCAGCCTGCAGTTGGTGCTGGCCGGCATCGGTGTCGGCATCTGCTCGTCCGTCATTCCCTATATTTGCGACCAGCTTGCCATGTCTCGGCTGCCGCGAGCATCGTTCGCGCTTCTGCTAGCGATGTTGCCGGCAACTGCCACCGTCATCGCCGCGATCGTTCTGGCCCAAATCCCAACGGTTCGGGATCTCATCGGCATCGCTCTTGTCATGCTCGGGATCGCTGTGCACCAGCCAGCGATTGCAGACGCGAATTGAGCGGAAGTCGCAAAGGTTCGCTCAGAACCGTGTTTTCCGGTCAACATCACGCCCGACCATCAGCTCGCTTCCCTGCATCGCACAGTCGAGCCGCCGCGCTGCGAATTGCTACGCCGGTGTCCGCGGCTTCCTCGGATGCGCCTGCGTGTCTGAAGATGCCAACCACCGCCTCGGCGCCTTCCTCGCTGCTTTTGACAGAAGCTACCTCCGCAACCAGTGGTCCGGTTCGCAGTCGGGTAATACCGTTCGTCTCCGTCGCGGCTTCAAGGTGTAATACCGGTTCTTCCGGCACCACGAAGTCGTAACCTCGACCCGAGGAATATGGGCCGACCGACACTTCACGTCCGGCAACAATGCCGGCGAATGCAGTGCGCCGCGTATCGCGCCTTAAGCGGGCGAGCACCGGCTCAATACCAGGGAACAGTGCGCCCAGCCCCCAGGCGTTCAATCCGACCCGCCACAATTGGCGGCCAGGCGCGTAGACCCCATCGAGATCCCGAGCCAGAAACTGGGTTGCTTCGAGCGTTGCAATCGCGCGATAGCCCGAAGACGGCGGCAGGCCGGAATCGAGCGCCAGTCGGCGTGGCCGGTCGTGCCGGTGCGAAGCCGACGCCTCCACCAGATTGAGAAAACTGCCGATCGCTTTGGCATAGGGGTCATAGGCCACTGGCAGCTCCCATCGAAACGTCCCGGCCAGGCATGGGAAGGCTCGGCCCCTGCGACAGCACGGCGTCATCCGGCAAGTCCCAACGCACATGCAATTCCGCCCATTCGTCGGCCTTGACCGAGCGGGTCTCGCAACCCCGCGGCATGACCGTTGTCAGGGGCGTTTCGATGCGTCGCGCAACCGGGATGCCATCCAGTACGGCCAGTGCCGTCTCGATCGAGCGGGCTCCCATCGCAGCGGAATAGTCGACGGCAACAAAGGGAACGGAGTGCCTTATGGCCAGTTTGTACATTTTGTTGAGGTCGCCGCCAGTATGGGCGGGTACCGGCAGGCCGAGATCCAGGAAGGCCTGGATCGAACCGACGCCCTGCAGGCCGGAATCACACCAGACTCCGTCCGGCGGATGGCCGTGTTCGTCAAGCAGTTCGAGCACCGCTGCCCTGCCCCCGGACTCGGTCCAGCCGGTATCCCGGATAGCCTCGACATTGATTGCGCCAAATCCTTCAAAGACTTCCAGCGCACTCTGGCGGCGTCGGATCGCTGGACTGGCTCCTTCCACGCCGCTCAACATCCAGATCCGTCCCGTCCCCTTGAGACGCTCGGCGAGCCACAATGCAGCCTCACCTCCGACGGTCGCATCCGACGCGGTTACGAAACTCACAATGGATGCAAGGTCTGACGGTCTCCTGTCAACGGCTACAACCGGCAGACCTTTGCGTCCGTGGCGGTCGATACATTCGGCGATCCGGCCAGACTGATCCTGTGCGGCACTGACAATCAGCAGATCCACTCCGTCACCGACCATTTCATCGATCTGGTCGCATTGCAGCCCAACATGGTCATCGGCATCGCTGGTCATGAACCCGGAAATTCTGTTCCGATGCAGACGCACCGCATAGTGCATGCTGTCCAGCAGAGCGCGACGCCAGGGATTGGACAGCGACGCGTTGGCAAAGCCTATCTTGACGGGGCCAGCGCGGCCAAACCGGCTGGTGTCCGTGAGGTCCGTCACGGCGGCATTCCAGGCGCCTTCGGAGCGCTGGAAAACCGACTTTTCGCTGGGCGATGGCGCAGCGGACACGCGACCGGAAATCGGCTGGACGTGGTGCCCGTCGATCGGCGCGAAGATCAGCCGCCGTGCCGCCGGTCCCAGACGCAGCAGACCATGATCGGTGCGCTCCAGCAGCTGTGCCTTGACCATGGCGCGAAGAAGCGCAAATCCGGTTGTCCTGGACAGGCCCAGTTCAACAATGATGTCGCTCGTCCGGCGGGGTGCATTGCGCATGTCGAAACCGCTGAGAACAGCGGTCAGACGCATCAGGTTGGTCCGTTTCGCCGGTTTGCGCGCCTCTGTCATGATTTCCTAGGCGGCCTGAATCAAACCGCTGTCGGCTGTCGCGCCGCGCGGGTCCTTGTGCAGAACGCCGTCCTTCATGATCATCGCCAGATTTTCCTTGTGCTGCAGCAACGAGACATCCTGGGTGGGGTCACCGCGAACAAGCAGAAGATCGGCGAGATAGCCCTCCCGAACCTTGCCGAGACTGCCGGCCATGCCCAACAGCTCCGCGCCAACACTCGTCGCACAACGCAGGGCCTCCACGGGCGAATACCCGAAATGGCGCACGAAATGTTCGATATCGCGAGCATTCTGACCCATCGGGGTCACGGCGAAACCGTAGTCGCCTCCGATGACCACGCGAATTCCGCGCTTGCGGATCTCGTGATAGGTGGCGCAGCAGGCATCGAATTTCCGATAGAGATCGAGCTGTTCGCAAACCTCGGGAGTGATCCCCGCAACTTCGCCTTCACGCGTGCTGTTGTGAACCAGGCCGAAGGCCGGGCCGACGAAGGATGTCTCCTTGACGCTCTCCAGCATGTCGAGTGCCTCTTCGTCGGCAAAATCGCAGTGGTAGATGCAGTCGATGTTGTGGCGCACGGCCATCTTGACCGACTGCGGCGACCGCGCATGTGCAGCGATGGTCTTGCCGAATGTCCGCGCCACCTTCACAAGCGCCGCCAGTTCCTCGTCTTCCAGTGGCGTGATTTCGGCGCGTGCATGGCTGACGAATTCGTCGCCGGAAATGTTGATCTTCAGATTGTCGACCCCGTCGCGCACGCACTCCCGTGCCACGCGACGCATTTCGTCGGGGCCATCGGCGACCAGACCAAAACTCTCTTGATGCAGATGACGCAATCTTTCGTCACCGAGGCCGGCCGTTGTTGTGATTTCCGGGCTCGCCGCGCGCATGCGCGGTCCGGCGATCAGCCCGTTTTCGATGGCGTTGCGCGCCGTCACACCCAGCAGCGGCTTTGCCGACGCGGCTTCGAATATCGACGTGAACCCGTGGTCGAGTAGTGTTCGCAGGTTCTGCGCGGTCAGGAGCATGTGCTCTTCGGGACCAATACGTCCCAATTCCGGTGGCTCATTGACGCCGGTGAAGCTCGGATGACAATGCCCCTCGACCAGCCCCGGCATCAGTGTCATGCCGCTGCCGTCGATAACGTCCTCGCCCGGTTGCGGCGCATCGCCGTTCGGCCTGACCACGCTGACGATACGATTGCCCTCGATGGTGACATCGCCCTGATAGGTCGAATCGGCATCGCCGTCCCAGATCTGAGCATTCGTGATGAGAAGTTGTGCCATGTCGTCCTCCTGCGGCTTGGTTGGACGCCACGGTGCCCGCCAAGGCAGGAGCTACCAAGCCAAATTGTGGACAGTCTGCACCATATTTCGGACTATTACCAATTATGGTGCAACAAACACCAAGAACCTGCGCAATCCAGCCATAGCATCGTACCCAGCCATCTGCTTGCCGTACGTCCTCTGAACGACGGCCTTTGGGTTTGAGCAAACGGTTGAGCGCACTTTGCGCGGTAATACTCCCGTGAAGTCTCCACTATCCGGCTCCCTTTTGTCGGCTAAAAGCAGTATATTCGTCCCGGTGAACTCTTCAGCGAAGGGCGAAGAGCAGCAGTCCGGACTTCTCCGCAATAGGGAACGGGTCGGTCGCGAATGAAGCGTGTTGGGAGGCAGATCGTAGCCATTGGGTCGCTCGGGCGACTGTCGGCGATTGCCCTTGCACTGATGCTGCCCCTGAACAGCATCGCACACGCAATCGACATCTGCCCCGATCTCTGGCTTTCGCGAAACGCGATGTACAACGAAGCCGGCCAGTGCTTCCGCTCGCCCCTAGGCCAGGCATTGTTCGACAACAGCGATTGCACCCAACAACTGCAGGAAGTCGACAAGGACATTCATGCCAAGGTGGCGAAGATCCGTCGCTATGAACGGGAATATGCCTGTAAAGTCGACACCGAACGTGCCGAGATCGATGTCCACCTGATCGCTCTGCGCCTGCTGCTTCGGGATCACCCCGTCGCCGATGGCATGGAATCAACCTGTATCGGGATCCGGTCCAACGGCCTTGTCCCGTTGCACATCGCCAAGAACGCGGCGAGCCGGATCACCGGTTACATCGAGGACGGTGATACGATCGACTTTTTCCACGAATCCGAAGGCGACTGGGAGTTTGCAAGCCTGGTGCGGCGTGATGGAAAAAACACCCGGATCGCAGGCTGGCTGCTTGGACCGATCCAGCCGGATCATTGCCGCGACTTCGCCGGATAGCGGCAGTCGCCGCATCCAGTGAAGGATGCGGCGAGTCATTGGCACGGCTCAGAATTCTCTCCTGCCTTGTTTGGCCTGCATGGTCGCATTGACCATGCGCCCGAAGGCCCGGTCGCGGGCTCTGCGTTCGGCGATGCTTTCGCGGTTGAAGCGCTCCTCTGCGATCAGTTTGCGGTAGCTCTTCAAACGCCTGGCATCGAGCGTTCCGTCTTCGATGGCCGCAAGCACAGCGCAGCCCGGCTCGCCATCATGGCTGCAGTCGGAAAACCGGCAATCGCTGGCCAGCGACACGATGTCTTCAAAGACCGCATCGATCCCGTCTGCGGTGTCGACCATCTGAAGCTCGCGCATACCGGGCGTGTCGATCAGCCAACCGCCGTCTGCAAGCCGGTGGATTGCCCGGCCGGTTGTGGTATGGCGGCCGCGATCATCGTCGGCACGCGCAGCTCCGGTTGCCACATCGGCATCGCCGGCCAGGGTGTTGACGATTGTGGATTTGCCAACCCCGGAGGACCCGACCAGGGCCACGGTCTGGCCCCGTCCACACCAGGCCCGCAAACCCTTCAGTTCCAGCGGATCTCGGGCATCGACTGTTTCAACCAGGAGGCCCGGCAGCAGGGACTCCGCCTGACGACGGTAATCCTCCGGCCGATCGCAGGCATCGGCCTTGGTCAGTACGACCACCGGCATGACGCCGGCTTCCCGCGCCAGCGCCAGATAGCGCTCCAGTCGGGCCGGATTGAAGTCGCGATTGCACGACGACACGATGAAGAGTGTGTCCACATTGGCGGCGATCAACTGCACCGAACGGCCTGTGCCGGCGGCACGGCGTTTGAACACGCTTTTGCGCTCCAACCGCCGTAACGGCCGACCATTGCCGCCATCCAGCAGCAGCCAGTCGCCGACTGTCGCATCGAGCCCGTCCAAAGATGGGCTTCGAGCGAGGCGCTGCTCGCCATCCAGGCTTGCGATATCGAGTCTGTCACGATGCACGGCGTGCACCCGCACTGGCCGACAGGTTTCTATTTCCGTCAGATCCAGTTGCGATTGAAAAAAACCGCTCCAGCCGAGATCGGCCAGATTTTCGATTGCCATTGTCTTATCTCTCTCTTGAACAATAGACGCAAAAAGTCACGGTCCGCTTCACAAGCGGTCCGCGAATTGGCCTATGGCCGGTCGAGAGAGAATCCGGGAACCGAGGCTACGGCTCCCTCAGCCATTCACTGGCGGCGCGATCCCACGCGTCCGGCCGGAATGATTACAATGGCTGTCATGAAAATCATCCTTTGCGGTTTCTTTGATACCGGCAATATCGTGTAGCGACGTGGCGAATGCAAGTGCCGGCTCAGGGCTTCAGATAGCCGGCCCATTTGCCACGTCCGTCAAGCTCATGCACCTGGCGATCCCAGGTTGTGCTGTGATCGGCCTCCGGCGCATTGTCCCAGTGAATATCGACAGCGCTCAATCCGATCAGCAACGCAAGAGTGGCGGCCATCACCGCAACCGTGAACGAGGCTTTGGGGGCCGAGGCGGTACGCAATGTTTCAGCTGAAACGGGTCCGGCTGGCAAATGGCCGGGGACCGACGAATGGGTTAGCGATTGGGCCATGACGATCTCCTTTTCTGAAATGGCTCGGTCTGCGTGAGGCTTGCAGTTAGGGTCCCCAACCGACGTCGACAAACGACAAATCTTGACCGTCACTTCAGCTTTTTTGATCCGAACCAGATTCCCGGCTCCAGGAGACATGCAACTGCCCTGCCGTGACGCGTTGACGCTTTCGGCAAATTGGTCATCATGGTGGACAGCAAGCCGAAAGCCAGCAAACCGGGAGGAAGGGCATGAGCAACGAACAGGTGGTCATCGAACAACGCGAAAACGGCCCCCTGGTGGTCAAGAACCTCAGTAACTTGCAGATGGCGGATGGGACAGCCGCTGAGGCGAAGCCTGTCATGGCGCTGTGTCGCTGTGGTGGTTCGCAGAACAAGCCCTTCTGTGACGGAACCCACAGCAAGATCGGGTTCGACAGCGCCTGTTCCGACGTTGCCGACAAGGACGGTGCCCGGTCTTACGCGGGTGAGGAAATCACCATCTACTACAACAGGCTTCTGTGCTCTCATGCCGGCGAATGCGCCAAACTTGCCCCGTCGGTTTTCGATACAAGCCAGCGACCCTGGATCCAGCCCGACAACGGGTCGGTCGATGAGATCCTGGACGTCATGCGCGCCTGCCCGTCAGGGGCCTTGCGCTATGCAAGATCAGGCGGCGAACCGGAATTGACGGCCGCCGCTGAAGTCGCCATCACCATCGAAAAGAACGGCCCATACCAGGTCCACAATATCCCGGTCTCCGCTGAATATTGGGCCGAGGGCCAATCTGAGCAAAAATACGTCCTGTGCCGCTGCGGCCAATCCGGCAACAAGCCGTTCTGCGACGGCAGCCACGTCGACGCAGGCTGGAAGGACGACGACTAGCAGGAACAGGAAGCCCCTAGGGGCTCAACAACGCGAACACCGGATGCGGCGACGTTTCTTGAAAAGCCGCCGCATCTCATCTACATCCGGGCTACACGCAACACAAACAGGACGGTACGTCATGGAACGCCGCTTGAATGCTTTGAACACCCAGGCTTTCAACCGGATCTCAACGCGCCATGCATGCTTCCATTTCTGTCAAGGACCTGTCGTGGTCCACGCCCGACGGTAGTCGGCTTCTCTCACATCTCAATCTCGCTTTCTCTCCCGGTCGTACCGGCCTTATCGGCGACAACGGCAGCGGCAAGTCCACGTTGCTGCGAATACTTGCCGGCGAGCTCACGCCGTCATCAGGCGACGTGATTGCCCATGGACGGATCGCCATGATGCGTCAGTCCGCATCAGGCGATCCTGGGGAGACCGTCGCCGATCTTTTCGATGCTTCAGCTGATCTTGCCCGGCTGAAGCGTATCGAGACTGACTGCATGTACCCCGACGACCTGACGCTTGCCGACTGGACAATCGAACCGCGTCTGCAGGAGAGCATGTCCCGCGTTGGTCTGGCCGGACTGGAACCGGGTCGGCCGCTCGTTGAGCTCAGCGGCGGCGAAACCACCCGCCTGCAGTTGGCAGCACTGCTGTTTGCGGACCCCGACATTCTGCTGCTCGACGAACCGACCAACAATCTCGATACCGAAGGTCGTCGCGCGATTCACAAAGCGCTTGTCGGTTGGAACGGCACGGCCATTGTCGCAAGCCACGACCGAGCGCTGCTCGAAGAGATGGACGCCATCGTCGAACTCAGTTCGCTTGGTGCAAAGCTCTATGGTGGCAATTGGAGCGCCTACAACGCCCGTCGCGCCCTCGATCTGCAGGCGGCCGAACACCGCCGCGATGTTGCCGAAAGCGACCTGAAAAGGATCGAACGGCAAACGCAGACCCGACGTGAACGCAAGGAACGCAGCGACGGTCGTGGCCACCGCCGCCGGGCAAAGCGCGATCAGCCGAAAATCCTCCTCAACACAATGCGCAACCGCTCGCAGCAGACTGGAGGGTCACAGGCACGGCTTGCCGATCGGCAAAGGGAAGCCGCGGAAAAGGCACTGACTGAAGCTCAATCGCAGATAGCCATCCTTCAGCCCATAACAATGGTGCTGAAATCGACGGGCTTGCAAGCCAGCAAGACGGTGATTGAGGCCAGCGAGCTGACCGGTGGTCCGGGTGACGGCACGCCGGTCATTCGCGATCTGTCACTGACGATCAGAGGTCCCGAGCGGGTGGCGATAACCGGCCGCAACGGTTCAGGCAAGACCACTTTGCTGCGCCTGTTGACCGGCAAACTGAAACCTCACGAAGGCAACGTCCGGCTGCATGTACAGACCGCCATGCTCGATCAGGACATGAGCCTGCTCGACCCGGAGTTGAGTGTTTCCGACAATTTCAGGAGCCTCAATCCGGGTGCAGTCGACAACGCATGCCGCTCGGCCCTCGCCCGTTTTCTGTTCCGAAACGAAGCAGCACTGCAAACCGTCGCCACACTGAGTGGCGGCGAAAAATTGAGAGCAGCTCTGGCTGCGGTTCTGGGCGGTCCGCAGCCGCCCCAAATGCTGGTGCTCGACGAACCGACGAACCATCTGGATCTTCGCGCAATGGAAGCGTTGGAAGCGGCTGTGCGGGCCTATGACGGTGCGTTGCTGGTCGTTAGCCACGACGCGGCATTTCTCGAAGCCATCGGCGTGACACGGAGCATTGACCTGGACCGGGCAAGTTGAATCAAAACTTGAAGTGTGGTGAATTCCGCTTGCTGAACAGGACGTTGTCTCAGCGAACTGAATCGCCTCGAACTGCGCAACTGTTACTCTTCCCGCGCCGATTGGATGTTTTGACGGATCAGTCGCGCCGTCTCTGAAGGCCGTTCCTCGATGAGCATGTGGCCCGTATCTTCAAACACATGGGCGGCAAACAGCGGCGGCAGGCGGTGGGCCTGACGGGTCGGGACGACACGGTCCTGCGTGCCCCAAAGAACCTTGACCGGCATGGTCAAGGTGGCGAGATCCTGCCGGCGGATCACCCCCTGCTCCACACCACCGTTGCGGGTCACAAGGATGGCCTCCAGAACAATCTCCAGCTTTTGCCTTGCGCCAGGCCGGTTGAGGTTCTCGAAAACCCCGTTCATCACGTCGTCCGGAACTGGGCTGTTCCAGCCGTACATATTCTCGAGTACAACCAGGAGTGTATCCCGGTCATCTGCCGATGCATAACGACGAAGCAGCCGGTGGTTGATTTCCGGACCGTAGCCGCCGGGCGCCAGCAGGGTCATGGAAGCAACGAGCTCCGGCGATCGCAGGGCGATCTTGCTGGCGACCGCACCGCCCATCGAGTGACCGACGAAATGGGCCCGGGAAATGCCGCGCCGTGCCAGGTCAGCAGACACAGCGCCGGCCATATGTCCGGCGCTGCCGACCCCATCCGCCTGAAGCGATTGGCCATGACCCGGCAGATCGTAAGCCAGTGACGGTCGCTCGCCGGCGAAGTCCTGCTGCAGATCAGACCACACAAAGGCGGCTGCGCCGAAACCGTGCAGAAAAACGATCGGCGCGGCCTCTGCCGCGCCAATCTCAACGCAAAGGAGTGGCTCGGACATCAACACATGGCCTTGTTGCCGTATCTGGCCGCTTTACGCTTCAACAAGACGGTTGGCCGCCGAAACGACCGCTTCGAGAGAGGCCGCCACGATGTTGGTGCTGATGCCGACCCCGAACAAGCGGCCACCCGCATGCTCAACTTCCATGTAGCAGATCGCCGCCGCGTTGGACCCGTGTTGAAGCGAATGCTCGGAATAGTCGGCAACCGTGAAGTCGACGCCCATATGCTGTGAAAGGGCGTGCACGAAGCCATCGATGGGCCCGGTTCCACGCCCGGTGATTTTCACCTCGTTTCCGCCGTCGGTGATCACCGCCTCGCACTCCCGCACGCCCTTGGAGCCGCTGGCGGGAAAGGTGTGATGGTCGACATAGGAAAAGCGCCGGCCCGGCTGTTCGACATAGCGCTCCATGAAGTGATCATAAATGAGCTTTGAGGGCAGTTCCTCCTCGGTCTCGTCGGTGATCCGCTGAACGATGCCCTGAAATTCGACCTGCAGACCGCGCGGCAGGTTGAGGCCATAATCCTCGTGCAGCACATAGGCGATGCCGCCCTTGCCCGACTGGGAGTTGATGCGGATTATCGCTTCGTAAGTGCGGCCCACGTCCTGCGGATCGATCGGCAGATACGGCACCTCCCAGAGCTCCTTGTTGGCCACCCGGATCGCCTTCATGCCCTTGTTGATTGCATCCTGGTGGGAGCCCGAAAAGGCCGTGTAGACCAGTTCGCCGACATAGGGGTGGCGCTCCGGGATCACCATCTGGTTGGAGTATTCATAGACCGCCTTGATCCGCTCGATGTCCGAGCAGTCGAGTTCAGGATCGACCCCTTGCGTGAACATGTTCAGCGCCAGGGTGACGATATCGACATTGCCGGTGCGCTCGCCATTGCCGAACAGGGTGCCTTCAACCCGGTCCGCGCCGGCCATCAGGCCAAGTTCGGTGGCAGCGATCCCCGTGCCGCGGTCATTGTGCGGATGCAGCGAGACGACGAGGTTCTCTCGGTTGTCCAGGTTTCGGCACATCCATTCGATCTGATCGGCATAGATGTTCGGCGTCGACATCTCGACCGTGGACGGCAGGTTGATGATCAGCTTGTTGTCGGCCGTCGGCTGCACCACCTCGGTCACCGCGTTGCAGATTTCCAGCGCGACTTCCAGTTCGGTGCCAGTGAAACTTTCCGGCGAATACTGGAAGCGGAACCCGCCACCGGCCTTCACCGCCATGTCGGTCACCATCTTGGCGGCGTCTACGGCGATCTGCTTGATACCGGCGACGTCCTTGGCAAAGACGACGCGACGCTGCAGCTCGCTGGTGGAGTTGTAGAAGTGAACAATGGGGCGATGTGCGCCCTCAAGCGCTTCGAAGGTTCGGGTGATCAGTTCCGGCCGACATTGCACCAGCACCTGCAAGGAAACATCCTCGGGCACCTCGCCCTGTTCAATGCACCAGCGGGCAAAGTCGAAATCCGTTTGCGAAGCCGACGGAAAGCCGATTTCGATTTCCTTGAATCCCATGTCGAGCAGCAGCTTGAACATACGGGATTTGCGCTCGTGGCCCATCGGATTGACCAGAGCCTGGTTGCCGTCGCGCAGGTCGACCGAGCACCAGATCGGTGCCTTTTCGATGCGCTTTGACGGCCAGGTCCGGTCCTGCAGACCGGTCAGCGGATAGGGTTGATATTTCGCCGATGCGCTCGGCATGCCGGCCGCTTGGCCGTTTTGCTCGTCGGAAGAAACAGTGTCGCTCATTGTAGTCTCTCGTCAGTCTCGCGGTCCGGCCGTTCTATCGACGTACCGCGACCGTTCAGGTCATTCTTTCAATAGTGAGTGAAAGGAGCCAGTGCCAGCGGCAAATCGACCGCCGGACGCTCCTCTAACGAGCCCGGCGATCGCCAGTAAGGCCGAGAAGAAGGCTGGATAGGACATGACGACGCGCCGCCGACAATACATGGTCGGCGCTGTTCCCATTTCCGGAAATGTCAGCCACTGTTTCAAACATGGGCGCTGTTATAACCGGGAGCGTATTTGACGGCAACCGTTTCGTTTCAGACGGTCAATCGCCTCGCCGTGCCAGGTGGGCAACCACGTTTTCAATCATCCGCATCCCGGCATCCTGCCCCAGGCTCATGATCGATTCCGGGTGAAACTGGACAGCTGCGACCGGTTCGCTCCGATGCTCGATCCCCATGATCGTGCCATCCTCGCTTTCGGCCGTAATGTCGAACTCGGACGCCAGCGTGGCCGGATCAGCAAACATCGAGTGATAGCGCCCGACTGTCGCTTCCTTGCCTAGGCCGGAAAACACGATCCCCTGCTGTTCGATCCGAATGCGTGAAGGCTTGCCGTGCATCGGCAGCGCCAGTGTTCGCAACTCACCACCATAGGCCTCCGTGATCGCCTGCAAGCCAAGACAGACACCGAACAGCGGCAAATTCCGGCTGCGAGCCCGTTTGATCGTTGCCTTGCAATCGAAGTCTTTCGGACGACCGGGTCCCGGCGACAACACCACCAGATCCGGGTTCACCGTATCGAATATGGAATCATCCACCGGCGTGCGCACCGTAGTCACCGCCGCACCGGTCTGGCGGAAATAGTTGGCCAAGGTATGGACGAAGGAATCTTCATGGTCGACCAGCAGAATGCGTACTCCGTCACCGACACGTGCTGTTGCCCGGCCTGCCGTTTCGGTGTTGGTTTGCCCTGCGTCACGGATAGCGGCCAGCATGGCCGACGCCTTCAGCTCCGTTTCCGCCTCTTCTTCTTCGGGCACGGAATCAAAGAGCAGCGTCGCCCCCGCCCTTACTTCGGCGATTCCGTCCTTGATGCGGATGGTGCGCAGCGTCAGACCGGTGTTCATGTCGCCATTGAAGCCGACCATGCCGATCGCACCGCCGTACCAGGCCCGGGGGCTCTTTTCATGCTCCTCGATGAACCGCATCGCCCACAGTTTCGGCGCGCCGGTGACGGTCACCGCCCAGGCGTGGCTCAAAAACGCATCGAAAGCATCGAGCCCGTCCTGCAACCGGCCCTCGATATGATCGACCGTGTGGATGAGCCGCGAGTACATTTCGATCTGCCGACGCCCGATCACCCGCACGGAACCCGGTTCGCACACCCGGCTCTTGTCGTTGCGGTCTACGTCGGAGCACATGGTGAGCTCCGACTCATCCTTCTTGGAGTTGAGCAGTTTGAGGATCTGTTCGGAATCGGAAATCGCATCATCGCCACGCTTGATGGTCCCCGAGATCGGACAGGTCTCGACACGCCGGCCGGTGACCCGCACAAACATCTCCGGCGACGCCCCGACGAGATACTCGCCCTCCCCGAGATTGATGTAGAAGGAATAGGGTGACGGGTTGGTTTCCTTCAGCCGTCGGGCGATGGCCGATGGTTGGCTGGTGCAGCGCTCGAAGAACATCTGCCCGGGAACCACTTCGAACAGATCGCCACGCTTGAAACTCTCCTTGGCCTTGCGCACAAGCTCGGAATACTCGCCTGGCCGGTGATCGCTTCGCGGCGGCGTCTCTTCGGACATGCGAAACGGTTCCGCCTCCACCTCCCGCGATTTACCGATGGTGGTGAAGTCGCGCCGGGAAAAGTCGTAGCGATCGATCCAGGCCCGCGCCGTGTGGTGGTCGACCACCAGAATTTCGTCGGTAACGTAAAGCACCAGGTCCCGTTGGCTTTCGTCGCGATCGCGCTGCAAAGGCACGTGATCGAACTGGAAGGCCAGGTCGTATCCAAATGCTCCATAGAGGCCGAAATTGCTGTCCTCTTCCGTGTGGAACAGATCCACGATGGCACGAAGCACGGAAAACACCGTTGGCACGCGAGAACGTTCTTCCTCGGTAAAGCCGCGTTCCGGGTCCTTGACGGTCAGATCGAGGCGTCGCTTGGTCCGGTCGCCGAGGATCACATCCGACTGCCGCTCCAAGCGCCCGCCGATGATCGAAAGCAAAGCCTCGCCGCGCTCGTTGTGCGCCTCCAGGTGCATGGAGCGCCCGCGGCCGATGATCGACAGCGGCGGATCGACGATCGCGGTATCCCAGCGGGTATAGCGGCCCGGATATTCGTAGTTCGAGGAAAACACCGCACCGCGTCGGGAATCCAGCGCATCGATATAGGTGTCGATGGCGCCATCGTAGTCTGTCGCCGTTCGTGTGCGCTCGACCTCCACGCCGCCGCGTGTGACGAAAATATCGGTATCGTTTCCTGCCGTTGCTGCCGTCATCTCTCGATCCTCGGTTGTGCGAAGGCCCGACGCAAAAAAGCCGCCGGGAACTCCGGCGGCCTTTGTCTGGTGTCAATGCATGACTGATCGCGGCCGCCGTTAGCGAGCCCACCACCAGTTTGCAATGACGATCATCTGTTTCATGGCTTTGTGTTAGCGTCGGCAGGCGTCGAGCGCAAGCAGCAATTGCACCGCCTGGCTCGAACGACCGCGATCAATCAGAACAGGCCTTCGATATAGCCGGCTTCGTTGAGGTGGATCTTCTCGGACGAAGGCACACGCGGCAGCCCGGGCATGGTCATGATCGCACCGGTGATGACCACGATGAACCCGGCGCCAGCCGATAGCCGCACTTCGCGAATGGGAACAGCGTGATCGGTCGGAGCGCCACGCAGGTTCGGATCGGTCGAGAAGGAATACTGGGTCTTGGCCATGCACACCGGCAGGTCGCCGTAGCCCTGCTCTTCCCATTGCCGCAGCTGGTCGCGAACCGACTTGTCGGCGATGACTTCCGAGGCGTGGTAGATGCTCTTCGCGACGGTCTCGATCTTCTCGAACAGCGGCATGTCATCTGCGTAGAGAGGAGCGAACTGCGAGGCACCGGACTCGGCGAGTTCGACCACCTTGTGGGCCAAATCCTCGATTCCGGCGGAGCCTTCAGCCCAGTGGCGACACAGAACGGCCTCCGCGCCCAAGGTGGCAACGTAATCCTTGATCGCCTGGACTTCGGCATCTGTATCGGAAATGAAGTGGTTGATGGCAACAACGACCGGAACGCCAAACTTTTTGACGTTCTGGACATGCCGGCCGAGGTTGGCGCAACCCTGTTCAACCGCCCCAACATTCTCCGCGCCGAGGTCTTCCTTCTTGACGCCGCCATTCATCTTCATGGCACGCACCGTGGCGACAATCACCGCCGCATCGGGCTTCAGGCCGGCCTTGCGGCACTTGATGTCGAAGAATTTCTCTGCGCCGAGATCGGCACCGAAGCCAGCCTCGGTGACCACATAGTCCCCGAGTTTCAACGCCGTCGTCGTGGCGACGACGGAGTTACAGCCATGGGCGATGTTGGCGAAGGGGCCGCCGTGCACAAAGGCCGGATTGTTCTCCAGCGTCTGCACGAGATTGGGCTGCATGGCGTCTTTGAGCAGCACCGCCATGGCGCCGTCGGCCTTGATGTCTCGGCAGTAGACCGGCGTCTTGTCGCGGCGATAGCCGATGATGATGTCACCGAGCCGCTTTTCCAGGTCTTGCAGATCATTCGCCAGGCAGAGGATTGCCATAACTTCCGAAGCAACGGTGATGTCGAAGCCCGCCTCGCGCGGGAAGCCGTTGGCGACGCCACCGAGTGAGCAGACAATCTCGCGAAGTGCCCGATCATTCATGTCCATGACACGGCGCCAGGCGACCCGACGCATGTCGATGCCGAGATCGTTGCCCCAGTAGATATGATTGTCGATCATCGCCGACAGCAGATTGTGCGCCGACGTGATGGCGTGGAAGTCGCCGGTGAAGTGCAGGTTCATGTCCTCCATCGGCACAACCTGCGCATAGCCACCACCGGCCGCACCACCCTTGACGCCGAAGCACGGCCCAAGTGACGCCTCGCGGATGCAGATGACTGCCTTCTTTCCGATACGGTTGAGGCCGTCACCGAGGCCAACGGTCGTCGTTGTCTTGCCTTCGCCGGCTGGCGTCGGATTGATCGCCGTCACCAGGATCAGCTTGCCGTCGTCGCGGCCCTTCTGGGCGGCGATGAAATCGGCCGAGATCTTGGCCTTGTCATGGCCGTAAGGCAGCAGGCTTTCGCTCGGGATCCCCAGCTTGGCGCCGATTTCCATGATCGGTTGTTTCTGCGCTGCGCGAGCGATCTCAATGTCGGATTTGACGTCGGCCATATTCAGTTTTCCTCATCTGGCATTCTGTGGCTGATGGCTCGTAGCCCGTTTCTAAGCGAGTAAGCCCGCCAAAAAATGCCGAATATTGCGTTCATTGCGACAAGTCTGCGGGAATTTTGATCCGGTCACGGAAGGACCACCGTGAAAGGGTCACGCTGATCCCCAAAAATCAACCGCTTTTTTCAGTGATGTCTCTCCTGATTGCGCGCGACAACAGCCTTCGACTGTCGGCACCCGTCTTGATCGAATACCGCAGCCTTCGTGAAAAAATCAATCAAAATTTCACGAGAGTTTCATCGACAACCTCGACCGGGAGATCTCGCACGCAAAAAAGAAGTTTGATTGTTTCTTCTAAAGCCTACCCATCACCGATCGCCATCAGGCTGGCATTGCCGCCTGCGGCTGCCGTGTTGATGGATACTACCTGCTCCTGGGCAAAGCGCGTCAGATAGGCCGGACCACCGGCCTTGAAGCCGGTCCCGGACAATCCGGAGCCGCCGAAGGGCTGGGTGCCAACCACGGCGCCGATGGTGTTGCGGTTCACATAGATGTTGCCGGTATCGAGCCTGTCGAGAACCTGATCGATGGTCGCCTCGATGCGCGAATGGACCCCGAGTGTCAGGCCGTATCCGGTCGAGGCAATATCGTCGAGTGCTTCCGCCAATCGGCCGGCCTTCCAGCGCACCACGTGCAGGATGGGGCCGAAAACCTCTTCTTTCAGGGCCGAAGGCCTGTCCAGTTCGACGATGTGGGGTGCAAAGAAGGTTCCCTTGTCAGGCGCTTCGCCGGCGAAGCGCACGGTTTGAGTCTGTCGCATGGCATCGACATGCTCACGCAGCATCGCGCGCTGCCCCTCGTCGATAATCGGCCCGATATCCGTTGACGGCGATTGCGGCTGTCCAAGGTGCAGTTCCCTGGCCGCACCTTCGATCATCGTCAGCATGCGGTCAGCGACATCCTCCTGCAGGAATAGGATACGAAGGGCCGAACAGCGCTGCCCCGCCGAACGGAAGGACGACATGACGACATCGTCAGCAACCTGCTCCGGCAACGCGGTTGCGTCGACGACCATGGCATTAAGCCCGCCGGTTTCGGCAATCAGGGGAACAATCGGACCGTCCTTGGCCGCCAGCGTTCTGTTGATGGCCCGCGCTGTTCCCGTCGAACCGGTGAAGGCAACGCCATCGATTTTCGCATGGGCGGTCAGTGCGGCGCCGACTTCGCCGTCACCGGGCAGATAGATAAGGCAGTCCTCGGGCACACCGGCCCGGTGCAGCAGACGCACGGCTTCGAACGCAATCAGTGGCGTCTGTTCGGCCGGTTTGGCCACTACCGCATTGCCGGCGGCCAGCGCCGCAGTCACCTGGCCCAGGAAGATCGCCAGTGGAAAGTTCCACGGACTGATGCAAGCGAACACGCCGCGACCGCGCCAGCCGTATCGGTTTTCCTCACCGGTCGGTCCCGGCATCAGGGTGGTGTCTGAAAACTTGGCCCTTGCCTGGACCGCATAGTAGCGGCAGAAATCAACCGCCTCGCGGATCTCGGCAATGCCGTCGTCGAGCGTTTTACCAGCTTCCAGCGACAGCAGGCTCATCAGGCGATCGCGGTTTTCCTCCAGCAGATCGCCGGCGCGTTCAAGTGCGGCAGCCCTGGTGTCCGCCGGTGTTCTCGACCAACGTTCAAATCCCTTCCGTGCCGAAACCATGGAGGTATCGACGTCCTTTGTCGTGGCAAAGGCGACGGTGCCCACCACAACATCGCGATCTGCCGGGGCGCGGATCTCCATACTCGCGCCATGGCGCGACGCTCCCGGAATCAATGGAACAGCCTTCACGGGCTGCAACGCGGCATTCATACCGCTGATCAATTCGTTCAGTTCCCTGCGGTGTCCGAATTCCAGCCCGTCGCTGTTGCGGCGATCCGGATAGATGCCGGCCGGCAGGACGATGTCGCTGTGCCGGGCGCTGTGGCCGCGACTGAGTTCAAGGCTGTTGAGTGGCCGTTCGAGCAGGTCTTCGACCGGAACACTCGTATCGCCGGCAATCGCGACGAAAGAGGAATTGGCGCCGTTTTCCAGTAGCCGGCGCACGAGATAGGCGAGCAAGTCGCGGTAGCCACCGACCGGGGCGTAGATCCGGCAGGGAACTGGCCGGTTGCCTTCGGTGACGGCCTGATAAAGCGGCTCGCCCATGCCATGTAGCCGTTGAAACTCGAAACCGCCCTTGTCCTCGCCAGCCATTTCCAGAATGGTTGCTACCGTCAAGGCATTATGCGTGGCGAATTGAGGAAAGAGGCGCGGCCGCATCGCCAGCATTTTCTGCGCGCAGGCAAGATAGCTGACATCGGTCGCCGCCTTGCGGGTATAGACCGGATAGTCTTCAAGTCCGCGTTCCTGGGCCAGCTTGACTTCAGTGTCCCAGTAAGCCCCCTTGACCAAGCGCACCATCATGCGGCGGCCCGTTAGGCGGCACAGCGCATCGATGTGGTCGATCACGGCGGGAGCCCGTTTCTGGTAGGCCTGGATCGCCAGACCGAACCCGTCCCAATCCGCAAGGCTTTCATCCGTAAACACGGCGTCGATCACATCGAGAGAGAGCTCCAGCCGGTCGGCCTCCTCCGCATCGACGGTGAAATTCAGGTTGTGGACCTTGGCCTTTTGCGCCAGTGCCAGCAGGTCCGGCACCAGCTCCTTCATCACCCGATCCTTGTGGGTAGCGTGATAGCGCGGATGCAGAGCCGACAGCTTGACCGAAATGCCCATCCGGTCAGGCAGGCGCGTCGAGCCCGCGGCCTTACCGATCGCCTCGATCGCATCCGCATAGGACTGCCAATAGCGTTTGGCGTCAGCGGCCGTTCGCGCACCCTCGCCCAGCATATCAAACGAGTGGCGGTAACCGCGGGCTTCATTCTTCTCCGCACGGGACAGAGCATCCTTGATGGTCTCGCCGAGCACGAAATGATGCCCAAGAAAACGCATTGCCTGTTTCGTAGCCGTGCGAACGGTTGGCAGGCCGAGCCGCCGGATCAGCCCCTGAACCACCGACTCGGGCGTTTCGCCGGGGCGAATGACTTTCGCCGTTATCCCGAGTGCCCATGCCGAGGCCGCCACGAACCAGGTGTCGCCATGTGCTTCGTGTTCGCTCCAGTTGCCTTCCTTGAGCTTGTCCTCGATCAGTTTGTCCTGGGTTGTCGCATCGGGCACCCGCAACAGTGCCTCAGCAAGCACCATCATGGCCAGCCCTTCCGGCGTCGAAAGCCCGTATTCGCGCAGAAAGTCCTCAACCCCGCCGATGGAACCCGCGTCATCGCGGATCGCTCTGATGAAGCGGGTGGCATCCGCATCGATGCGGGAATCGGCGGCCGCGTCGAAAGTCAGCGACCGGGCAAAACCGGCGATCAAGGCATCATCATCGCCCGCATAGGGCGCATTGAATTCAGTTGGGCGTGGCGTCAGCGGCGCGTTCATGGCGAAAGTCTCCCGTTACTTCCCCTATCTTAACTGAAAACCAACTTTGTTTTTCACCATCTTTCGATTATAATTTGATAGAATTACCCACTAAATTGGAAAATCATAGTGAAACATGAAACATATCGATCAGCTTGACCGGAAAATTCTCCGCGCCCTGCAGAAGGATGGCCGTCAGTCCAATATCGAATTGGCAGACCGCATAAGTCTGTCACCAACAGCTACCGCGGAGCGGGTGAAGCGGCTTGTCCGCGACGGGTTCGTCGAGGGCTTTTCCGCCCGCCTTTCTCCCGAGAAGCTCGGGCGTGGTCTTCTGGTGTTTGTTGAGGTCAAGCTGGATCGCACCACGCCCGATGTCTTCGAGGCATTCGCCGACGCGGTTCGGCGCAGTGACGACGTGATGGAGTGCCACATGGTGGCCGGAGGTTTCGACTACCTCGTCAAGGCCCGGGTCGGCGGCATGAACGAATACCGCGCCTTCCTGTCGAATGTGATCCTGCCATTGCCGGGAGTGCGCGAGACCCACACCTACGCGGTGATGGAGGAGGTCAAGAGCCTGTCCCACTTGCCGGTTTGACGTCGGCAGCCAAAAGACAACAGATCGGGGTGAGCCGAGGTGACACGACAAAAATTGTTCGACTACGGAGGAACGGCTTTTCCATCGGCACTGGCATTTTCGTCAGCCTATGTCGAGGTGGCCTGCTTTATCGGCCTGTTCGGGCTGTTCACTTCATTCATAACAGGCGACATCATTCTTGTCGGCGTGGAACTGGTGGAGGAGACACCGGAGATCATCACGCGAATGCTGGTATTGCCGCTCTTTGTGGCCGCCTGCGCATTCTGGAGTTGGACATTTCGCAACGCTGCCCAACCCTCGCCGACCGCAATCCGCGCCGCCCTTTTCACGCAATCGCTGCTTCTATTGCTGGCCCTAACATTGGTTGCGAATCTCGGCCCTCTGGACGGCACCGACACGCCAGAAACGATGGCCGTCGCGACGCCGGTGGTGTTGGCCTGTTCGCTTCAGATGATCATGATGCGTCACCAGATCATCTCTCACCCGCATACGACTGTCATGACCGGAAATCTCGGTCAGCTGACCATCTCGATCGCATCGTTCTACTATGGCCATCTGCCTGACAGGCCGCGCAACGATCAGGGCAAATCGGACAGTCGCCATAAAACCATACGCCATCAGGCGTCGGTTCTAGTCTCGTTTCTGGCCGGCGCGCTTTGCGGCGGGCTGGCTTTCGGTGCCTTCGGGTTTGCCTGCCTGTTTGTGCCCGTGGCCATACAGGTTGCTTACGCTCTTGCGGGGCAGATCAGCGCCGATTCCTGACCGGAATTCGCACCGGTTGCGGAGCCCGCGAGGCCCAGCCACAGCTGTCGAGCATCATGGCGCGCTGCGCCAGGTCACGCGCCTCCTGCACCAGGCCGGCATCGCGAAGCATCTTTGCCTGCTTGATCATCATGCGGGCCAGGTCCAGCAGCGTGTTCGATCTGTCATTCTGCATTGTAATGTCCTCCTGCATCCATTTACGCAGCAGGACCGTTTTCGGATTACCGGTCGAGGATCGAACGAATCTCCACAAGGTTGGACCGTACCCGCAAAAGGTAGAAGCCGACGGTCGCCAGATGCGACGGCATGATCCAGCCGTCCTCGCGGCCGTTGGACACGATCACCGGCTCGAGATTGAGCGTGTCGCGCAACTGGGTCTCCATGGTGGTCCAGACGTTCTCCAACTGTCGGCTTTGAATGATGTCGGCAAAGTCCGCATGGGCCGCTTTGAGGATGCCGTAATAGGCATAGAGCTGGCCATAGGTGAACCAGAAATGGTTGTCCGCACGCGTATCGAACCAGCCGGCATTGCTTTGCTCCGATCGATCGCGCAGAGCCGCCGATGTGGATCCGATGTCCGCAGCCACTCGGTCGACAAAACGGATGAGGTTGTCAGCACGTGGGTCGAAGACCGCATCGCAGGATTCAAGCCGGTCGTTGAAGTCTCTTAGTTTCTCCATGCCCTCCCGGTAGGCACTTGGCGTTGGTCGGATGGGCCCGAAGGGACTGAGGCTGAAATACCAGGTGTACTGATCGTAATTGATACGCCCGCGTGCCAGAGCAAGGTCAGGATCGGCTGCGGACGTTCCGCGCCGCCGCCCCAACGCATCGACCAGCTCAAGTGAGGTTCGTTGCACCGCCTGCTGCACACCGCGCTGGAACGATGCCTTGTTGTCGAGATAGGGCGTTGCATCCCAGGGCAGGCCGAAGAAGCCCAGTTTGTAAAGCAAGGTCGAAGAGATCCAGGCGTTCTCATTGACATTGAAGTCAATCAGGTCCGCGACGACATCGACAATCGCAGAGCGCCCGCAGGTTCGTGCGGTGGCGCTGCTGTTTTCGATCGAAACCTGCTCACCGGCCTGCGTGTGCAATCCCTCCAGATTGTAGGCCGCGACATAGTCGGGATCGAAATTGCGGATCCACAAAACCCGCCAAATGAACACGCCGTAGAGAACGATCAGGCCGACAACCAGCAAACCAACCACACCGCGCAGGACGAACCCTTTGCTGCGGTACCAGCGGGTCGCATAAACGAAGGGCAATAGTATCCAGGCAATCAGCACGCCGATGCCGTGGCCGATGGCATGAAAGACACGCTCGAAAAAGGCAATCACCGGATCCAGCATGGTTCAGTCCTCTTCAAATCCGTACAGGCGGCGGCGAAACGCCTTCTTGTTCTTCAGGTAACCGCCGACGATCTGCTCCACGACATGGCCGCGGAACGCATCACTCAGGGTATCGTAGTGATCGTAAAATCCGGGCTTGTCGAAGACGAAGCGAGACACGAAATCCGCGGGCACCAGGACACTGATCAGCCGGTTGGTCAGCCAGCGATCCGGATGGTCCGGCTTTGCCCTGATCAACAGAAAACGCTCTCTGGCCGATAGGTCATCCAGATCCACGGTGCCGTCGCGCGCGACCTGCCGGCCGGCCTGCTGCAGCAATGGATAGGTCCCCTCACGGCGGACGATGTCGGCGTTGCGGTGAAGCCAGGTCTGCAGCCAGATCGTGTCGGTCTCGCTGAGGTCGGTTTCCGGTTCGTGTTGGGCAATCAGGCTGCGCAAACAGATGTCCGAGCGATGATCAAAGTAGCCGGACCGGTCGACCCAGGATTCGTGCGGTGTTTCGATGCGACCTGAACGCGCCAGGAAATCGTAGATCCGCGCGTGGTCGTTCAGCGCGATGTAGCTCACCTGCCAGGGACGCGAGCGTCGGAACCCGGGCGCCGCCGGATCGCTGATCACCGTGGTCGTGTTTTCATCGACAAATACAAAGATCCCGCCAAAATGGCTGGTCCAGTAGGCCTCGTGTCGGAACACGAGTTTGTCGGGGACCAGCGCATTCTTGCGTATGTCGCCGGTCTCGCTGGCGAGGTCCACCATGCGTTGCAGCATGGTATCGTCGCGCCAGGCTGTGGGAACCGTGACCAGCCGGTCGGCCAGCGCCGCCAATTCGTCCGACTTCGCCAACATGTTGTCAGCCGAGAAAACCTGAAACCGGACTTCGTTGATCGACAACAGATCTTCGATGTCTTCAACCCGGGACACGTTTTCCTCGATCTCGCCATAGAGCACATCGCGGATCGTCACAGCGTGGATCGCCTGCCGATTGTTGTCGAAGAACTCGTGCATCAGCGAGCCGGTGTTGGAAAAGCTGGTGTGAACGACCGGCAAGCTCTCCTGGTGCGGCGACAAGATGATAAAGCGGCGATTGATCTTGTTGGGGTCGAGATAATCCCGATCATCCAGTTCCTCGGCAATTTGCGGCGAGAACCCCGTCTTGTCGATGTCGAAGGACGACAGCTGTGTCGGCGGCAGGCCAAACCCGACCAGCGCTCGATTGTAGCGTTCGATCAGATGCGGCTCGGCAACCGGCATCAGTTGGCCGAAGATCAGTTGGTTTTCGACGAGTCGCTTCATTCCTGCCAGCGTCCGTCGCTTTTCATTGCCGCGATCTCGGCGATCGCCTTTTCACGCTGCCGCTCGCGCCGGATGATGTCGGTAACGGCGGCATCGTCAGAACGATCCGTATAACGGAATTCCGAATCGGCGTAGCGGTTGATTTCCTGCAGAACCATGTCGAGAGTGAATGGCCCACGCAACTCCTCGATCATCGCTTTCTTGTCGTCATAGGCCTTGTGCATGAAGGCCTCCGGTGTTTCGAACCATTCGTCCGGCAGTTCGATATCCATCGCCCGCATCTTGATCGCGTCGGTGATGTTCTTGATCGCCCGGCCCGTGAAGCGCGGTTCGGCCAGCTTGATGCGATGCAGGTATTCGCCGATGTCGGCCATGGATTTGATGTCGCCGCGCTCCGCGCTGAAGCGGTCCCAGACCGCCAGCAGGCTCTCTTCCTGCGGCCGGTCGTGGCCGGCATAGGACGCTGCAACCGCCTTCTTGATCTGCTGACCGGCATAAAGGTCGTGCGTGCCGAGCGGAATGTCGTGGTTCTTGCCGGCCAGCAGCACGAAGATGTCGATGTAGTCTTCGCGTGTCTGCGGACCATCGACCAACCATCGGGCCCCTGCCCTCTGGCGCAGCGCATCGTCGACATTTTCCGGATAGTTCGAGAACATGCCGAAACTGCAATTGCCGCGCACGACGGTCGATGCACCGGCAAAGCTCTCCATGAGAACGGCGGTGACCTCATGCTGCCCGGCGGACGCCTTGTCATCGGAGCGGCGGGCGCAAACCTGGTCGATGTCGTCGACCGTGCCAAAACCGATGGCGCGCGGATTGATGACGTTCTCGACAAAGGCCTTGCAGTTCTGACCCGACTTGCCCTGGTAGGAGGAAATCTGGTCAACACCGAAATTCTCGTAGTGGAACGGATAGCCGGCAACCTCACAATAATCGTTGATCAGGCCTGCGATCATCTGAATGAGAATGGTCTTGCCCGTTCCAGGCATGCCGTCGCCGATAAAGGTGAACAGGAACCCACCCAGTTCGACGAACGGATTCATCTGCCGGTCGAAATCGTAGGCCATCAGCATTTTGGCAAGCTTCAGCGCCTGGTATTTGGCGATGTGGTTGCCGACGATTTCGCCTGGCTCCTTGAAGGACATCACCAGGGGACGCCGGCGCTCTCCGGGCGCCACGTCGAAGCCGTTGATGGTAAAATCGTCCTGGTCGATGCGGATATGCGTCTCGGCAAAGTCGGCCAGTCCGGTGAACCGGCCGCGCCGTTGCAGCAGGCCGTCAATGGCCGTGCGCGCGTATGCCTTTGCCCGTGCGGTCAGTGCCTGATCGTCGGGCGCACCGCTAACCGCTGCATCGAGCCCCGCGATCATCGATTTCAGGGCATCCTGGGGTGTATCGAAAACGAAGTCCGGTTCCTCCGTATCGTTCACCGGCTCGCTGTCGCCGTCGATCAACTGGCTCAGATAGGCAGCGAAGGAAAAGGCGGCGACGTAGGCCGAAGCCGACAGGAGAGCCTTGAAGCGAGCCGCATCCTCACCGGAGAGCGGCGATGAGGCATTCCGGGCTTGAAGCGCCTCCAGTTCGCTCTGAACCGCAAAACTGTCGGCCAAGGCCAGCGCCACGGAGACCCCGCGGCGCGCCCGATAAAGCAATGTGTGCTGGGCAATGGACATGAGCGGATCGCCGGCGCGAACCGAGGCGATCGTCTTGGCCAATTCGACTTCGCGGCTGCGGCGCACCGACCGGGTCGATACGGTCGAGACGAAACGCCTGCCTGTGCCGGCCAGTTCGGTACCCGAACGACCATCATCGCGCTCCAGCACGACGAGGCGCGTCACCAAGCTTTGCGCCGATGCACGGTGCTTTTCAATATCGTCTTCATGAATGGTGGTCAGGCCCGCATTCTGGCTCATCACTCAAATCCCGCTCGTTATCTGGCCGCCGGAAATCACGTGCACCTTGAAGCCGTCGAACACCTGTTCAGCCTCGCCGCTTGCGTAGAGAGCCTGATAGGCATCATGCGGCACCAATGCGTGCTTTTCGTAGAAGCTGACGCCCTGCCGGGTCGCTTCCAGGTCAGCTGTTTCGATATGGAACTCCTCTCGCGCCGGCTGCGAACTCCACAATCCGCGCTTGCCGGGACGTTCCCCGATCGACACCACTTCCTGAACCGTCCAGGTCAGCAGCCAGGCATTTTCCTGCCGGCGTACCTTCGACAGCACCTCGCTCACCCGGTTGCCGTGATGGGTAATGCCGGCCGAATAGAACGGCCCGAGGACGAACCGCCAAAGCTGTTTTGGATGCAGTTCCGGAAAGTCCTTGTCGAGATTGCCGGCAATCGTTGCGGGCGTCAGGGAATAGGCGCCATTCTTTTTCGCAAAATCGTCGAACTGATGCGCCAGGTCCGGATTGAGCAGACCCTCTACCGGCAGCGGAATGCTGATATTGTCATTATACTGACCCTTGTTGGTCACCAGCATGCGGCCGATTTCCTGGCTCGAATCTTCGATCACGGCCATATAAACCATTGGCAGGGACTGACTGCCGTCAAAGATGCCCCAATGCACGACATAGTAGGGTCGACGGGTCTTCGGATTCACCGACACGCGGATCGTCTCAGGCAAGACGAACGGTCGGAACACCGTGCCCTTTTCGATCGCTTCCAGATAGGCCCGCTCCGCCAGTTTCTCCTGCTCGTCGCGCGGAAACTCGCGGCGGCTTAAGATGCGATCCACCATGGCCGCCCGAAGTGTCTTGCCATCCGGCATGGCTTCGAGTCGCTCGCCGGCCGTCTTGCGATCGTTTTCCAGTTCGAGAACATTTTGAAACGCCGGAAAGCCGCTTTCAGCACGCGAGATGCGGAAGCGTTCAGTGAAGCCGATGCGGTGCTTCCAGCAACCGAACGTGCGCCTTAGCCGGCCGACATAGGGCGCAACCGTACGCCCGATCAGGTCGTGCTTGTAGAGGGGCGAATTCCGGTCGGCGAGAAATCGGTCCAGCCCGTCGAGAGCTGATTCCATTGCTTCGAAATAGAGCTCTGCCTGTCCACGCTTGCTGCTCATCGGCTGCCCGACAGCCTACTGGCGCACATAGTCGGCTGAGTTGTGCTTCTCCATGACATCGCCGAAGCGTCGGGCAAAGGCGTCATCTGCAAGCTTCTTGCGGCGTTGGATGTCCTGGGTCGCGAGCATGTTCTTTTCATGCATTTCCAAGAGGTCGCCGATATGGCGCTGTGCGGCGGAGCCGATGCCGGCCATGGTTTCTTCCGCGGCGGTATCCACTTGGCTGCCCAGTGTGTTGATCTTGTGGGCGACATCCTGTTGCGCGGCGGTCTTCAGGGAGTCCTCAAGCGCCTTGTACAGCACGATACGTTGCTCGGTATCGATCGTCAGCTTGTTGATCAAAGTGCTCTGTGCAGCGATCTGATTATTGAGTGAATCGACGAACGTCTGGAACATGGACGTGTAGCGCTCCAGCGTCTGACTCGCTGCCAACAGCTCCTGCTCCTTGGACTGAGCCTCATTATACTCCGTCGCCAGTTTCGAACGCTCGCCTTCAAGCTGCGTCCGATCTGCCTGGTCGGTCGAAGCTGCGATGCGGTTTTCCAGATCCATCAGGGCCGGGTTCAACTCCTCGATCCGGGTTTGCACAGTCTCAAGTTCGGACACGGTGCTCTTGCGCCGCTCGATAACGTTGACCAGGCTCGCTTCCGAGGTCTTGTAGCGATCGTCCAGGATGCTCTTCTGCTCTTTCAGAATACCGACGATCGCATCGGATTTGCCCAACAGCTCCTGCAGATTTTCCGCCAGCGACATATTGCGCACACGGTCCGTGCGCATCCGCTGCATGCGTTGTTTTGAAAAGATGCCGACAAACTTCTCCCAACCCGAGAAGTTCTTCATGCTTTCGAACTCAGCACCGAAGACGTTGGTGGCGTCCTCCAGCCCGATGATCAGGTCGGCAATATTGCCCTCCATCACCTTCTGCTGTTTCAGCACGTCCTGGATGCGAGCGTTTTCGACATCGAATTCGGCATCCCCCAGCTCGGTCTCCGCCTTGGCGAATTGTTCCAGAACCACGCCCGACTGCTCGATCTTCGTGCGCATGTCTTCGACGATGCTGCGCGTTTTCTCAAGTTCGGAGTCCATGTTCTGAAGCGTGGCCATCGGTTCCCTCTCTGTTTTCGTTCCCGGTGAGCGGCAATTCTGGCGCGATCGCGATGCGCTCGCCGGCAGCGTAAACCGCCGACTTCCCGGAGGTCTAATGTTGGTGCTTACCGCAGTATCTGCAAGTCTGCACGCACATTATCACAGATTTATCGGGACAAATGAAACAAAGCGGGAGCGCGCAGGCGATACTTTAAGAATGCACGTCAACCAATTGTAAGAGCGGGTCTCAGAAGAGGTTAGATCGGAGAATGCAGGGCACGCGACTATCGTGCCCCGAAATTCGGCCGGTCACTTTGCAGCCGATGGATCCTGCAAATAGGCAATGATGTTTTCGATGTCCTTGTCCTTCTTCAGACCGACAAAGGCCATGGAGGTCTTTTTGATGAGATCCTTGGGCTTCTTCAGATAGACGGTCAGCGTATCGATATCCCAGACCTGGCCATCGGCACCGAACTCGACCATGGCCTTCGAGTACTTGAAGCCATCAACGGTCGCCACTGGCCGGTCGATAATACCGACAAGGTGCGGACCGACCCTGTTCTTTTCTTCGTCCACCACATGGCACGCCTTGCACTTCCTGAAGACCTTGGCACCCTTGGCCGGGTCACCTTCGGCCAGCGCAGGCGACGCGAAAACGGACAACAATACGGCGGCTGCAGCAAACGCTCGAAACTGCATTTATCTCTCCCTTCGTGGGTAACAGAAACTGTTTCTGTTCCGTGCTGTCCACTATATAGACGCCGAACCATCGGCGGCTGAATTGGGAATTCGTCGCATGGCAAAATGCCGCACCACGGCCTCTCAGAATGCCTCCGCAGGCCGATTCAACTGTCGCCAATTCTGCCGGGGAGTTGGTTCTCGATATAGTCTTCCACCAGCTGCTGCGCGTCCATTCCGCCGCGCAAGCTCCCAAGCGCTTTTCGGATGTAAAGACCGTCGATCAAAGACGCGATACCTTCAGCAACGGTGACTGCACGATCGCCGACCAGTGGGCGAAGATTGTAAATCAGGTTGGATGACAGTCGGCGCGCGTAGACGGACAGCAGCAGGTGAGCCTGCTCCGATTCCTGGGCGTGGACGTAAAAGACCAGCCAGACGGACACGGTTTCAGGCTTGAACTGCACCGGTCCGAGACTGGCTGAAATGATGGCTGAGATACGCTCGCGCGGCGTCCTGGCATCTTTCAATTCAAGCCGCACCTGGCGGCCGTATTCGGTCAAAAGGTGGCGCATTGCCGAAGCGATGAGTGCGTCCTTGCTGCCGAAGTAATGGTGCGCCAGTCCCTGTGAAACGCCGGCCCGGCGCGCAATATCGCTGATGGTGATATCGAGGGAACCACGCGCGTGAATCGCAGAAATAGCCGCATCGACCAAGGATCGGCGACGGATCGGCTCCATTCCGACTTTCGGCATCCATGCTCCTCTCGCACCTTCAACGAAGGCATTATGCGGTTTCAGGCGCGAAAAACCAGTTTTTCTTGAACAATCATTCAATAAAAGCTTGCAATGGTTCGGAGTTTGTGGCGCGATACGGTCAACCATCATCACATAATGGAAAAACAGCAGAACTGGGGAGCCAGACATGAAATTTATCAAGACTGCGCTGTGTGCAGCCGCCCTGACCACCGCCCTTGCCACGGGTGCGATTGCCGCTGAGCCGGACAGCTGCAAAACAGTCCGTTTCTCGGATGTCGGCTGGACCGATATCACGGCCACCACAGCCGCGACCACAGCTGTTCTGGAAGCACTTGGGTACGAGACCGACATCAAGGTCCTGTCCGTACCGGTGACCTACACATCGCTGAAAAACGGTGACATCGACGTCTTCCTCGGCAACTGGATGCCGACGATGGAGGGAGACATCGCTCCCTATCGCGAAGACGGTTCGGTCGAGACGGTGCGCGAAAACCTCGAGGGTGCAAAATACACGCTCGCAACCAACGCGGCCGGCGCCAAGCTTGGTATCGACGATTTCTCCAAGATAGCCGCGCAGAAGGATGCCCTCGACGGCAAGATTTACGGCATTGAGCCAGGTAACGACGGCAACCGCATCATTCTCGACATGATCGACAGTGACGCTTTCGGGCTCAAGGGATTCGAGCTGGTCGAATCCTCCGAACAGGGCATGCTGGCCCAGGTTTCTCGGCTGGACAAGCGCGACAATCCGATCATCTTCCTTGGATGGGCGCCGCACCCGATGAACGCCAATTTCGAACTGACCTATCTGGCCGGCGGCGATGATCATTTCGGTCCGGATTTCGGCGGTGCCACCGTCTACACGAATGTGCGCAAGGGCTATCTTGACGAATGCTCCAATGTTGGCGCGTTTCTGAAAAACCTGAAATTCTCCCTGCCAATGGAAAACGAGATCATGGGCGCCATCCTCGATGATGGCGAGGATCCGTCAGATGCCGCCAAGGCATGGCTGAAGGCCAATCCGCAAATGGTCGAAACCTGGCTGTCTGGCGTCAGCACCGCTGATGGCGGTGACGGCATGGCCGCGGCCAAGGACAAGCTCGGCCTCTAAGCCTGCTGACTTTCCAAACCGCCCCGCATTGCCGGGGCGGTTTTTTTATGGTCACAGCCCGACTTGCGCGCCTTTGCGGAGACGGACTATGACCAAGACTGCATAAGGAGCGGGGATACGATCCATGGAATGGCTGACGGAATACAAGATACCGGTCGGCAAATGGTCAAAGGCCGTCGTTGACTGGTTGATTGACCATGGTGCCTGGTTCTTTGACGGGCTGGCACTTGGCTTGGAGGAGGCCATCAATGCCATCCTGTGGGTCCTGCAAACACCGCCAACGCTGATCGTCATCGCGGCCTTCGTGGCGCTTGCCTATGCTTTGAGACGGTCTGTGCCAACCGCGATCTTCGTGGCGATCAGCTTCCTTTTCATCGTCAACCAGGGGTACTGGGAGGAAACCACCGAAACCCTGACGCTGGTGTTGTCGGCCTGTATCGTTTGCATGGCGGTCGGCGTTCCGATTGGCATTGCAGCCGCCCATCGACCGCGCTTCTACACGGCCATCCGACCCATTCTAGACCTGATGCAAACGTTGCCGACATTCGTCTACCTCATTCCTGCCATCGTGTTCTTTGGCATTGGCATGGTGCCGGGGCTCATCGCCACGGCGATCTTCGTGGTGCCTGCGCCGATCCGCCTGACCCATCTGGGCATTTCCTCCACGCCAAAAGCGCTGCTTGAAGCCGGCGAGGCCTTCGGTGCAACCAGACGGCAGCTGCTGTGGAAAGTCGAACTGCCCTATGCCATGCCGCAGATTATGGCCGGCCTGACGCAGACCATCATGTTGTCTTTGTCGATGGTGGTCATCGCCGCGCTGGTCGGTGCCGACGGGCTGGGTGTTCCGGTCGTGCGAGCGCTCAATTCGGTCAACACCGCGCTCGGTTTCGAGGCTGGCTTCGTCATCGTCGTGGTCGCCATCGTGCTTGATCGCATGTTCCGCCGCGAGGAAACGCACTGATGAGCGCGCCCATTGTTCAGTTCAAGCAGGTCGACATTGTCTTCGGTCCTGATCCTTCCTCCGCCCTGCCGTTGATCGATCGCGGAGAAAGCCGCGAATCCATACAGGAGGAAACCGGTCAGGTGCTGGGCGTCGCCGGCGCCACGCTCGATGTCATGGAAGGTGAAATCCTCGTGCTGATGGGCCTGTCGGGCTCCGGCAAGTCGACCCTGTTGCGTGCGGTCAACGGATTGAACCCGGTGATCCGCGGCGAAACCCTGGTTGCCAGCGGCGACGGTTATGTCGATCCGCAGCGCTGCTCGTCGCGCGAACTTCGACGCCTGCGCATGGACCGTGTCGCCATGGTGTTTCAGCAGTTCGGCCTGCTGCCCTGGCGCACGGTTGCCGACAATGTCGGCTTTGGACTGGAGCTCTCCGGATTGCGGGCAAGCACTCGAACCGAGAAGGTGCGTGAGCAACTCGAACTCGTCGGACTCGCGCAATGGGCCGACCGCAAAGTCAATGAGCTGTCAGGCGGCATGCAGCAGCGTGTCGGCCTGGCCCGCGCCTTCGCCACCGGTGCTCCGATCCTGCTCATGGATGAACCGTTTTCGGCGCTCGATCCGCTCATCCGCACCCGTCTGCAGGACGAACTGCTGCAACTGCAAAAGCAGCTCAAGAAGACAATCATCTTCGTCAGCCACGATCTTGATGAGGCCTTTCGGATCGGCAACCGCATTGCCATCATGGAAGGTGGCCGCATCGTGCAGTGCGGCACGCCCTTGGAGATCGTCAAAAGCCCGGCCAATCGATATGTCGCCGATTTTGTCGCTCACATGAATCCGTTGTCGTTGCTCGTTGCATCCGACGTCATGGTTGCCGGGGGCCCCAACGACCAGTCGGCCGAGGCATTTTCGGCAACGGCAAAACCGGATACGCCGATGATGGAAATCCTCGATTCCATTGCCAAGCGTCCTGGATCGGTTGGTGTCGTGGACAATGGTCGCATCATTGGCACGATCAGCGCGCAGGATATCGTTAAGGGCTTGACCAGCCACCGGGCGTCTGCCACCGAGTGACCGGCAGCGCCCGACCTCAGCTTGGGCACCGAAACAGTGGAAGACGCCGTGCCTGACGGGCCGCGGCGCAATTGTGACAGGGAGACAATCATGAACGTCAATGGACAGGCCGCCATCGTCACCGGCGGAGGCTCCGGTCTGGGAGCCGGCACCGCGCGGGTACTTGCCGCGGCGGGAGCCAAGGTCGCGGTGCTCGACATCAACGAGGACAACGCCAAGGCAGTCGCCGACGAAATCGGCGGTATTGCGCTTGGCTGCGATGTTGCCAGCGCCGAAGCCGGAGAGGCCGCGATCGCCGCTGCCGCTGATGCCCACGGTGAGGCCCGTATCCTGGTGAATTGTGCCGGCATTGCCAATGCCAGCCGTGTTGTCGGACGCGAGGGGCCGCATGAGCTGGAACTCTTTTCCCGCGTCATCAACGTCAACCTGGTCGGTTCTTTCAACATGATCCGACTGGTTGCTGACCGCGCCTCCAAGCTGGAACCGCTGGGAGACGACAACGAACGCGCCGTGCTGATTTCAACCGCCTCGGTCGCCGCATTCGATGGCCAGATCGGTCAATGCGCCTATTCCGCATCGAAAGGCGGCATCCACTCGCTGACCCTGCCCGCCGCCCGCGAACTGGCACGCTTCGGCATTCGCGTCATGACGATAGCCCCGGGCATTTTTGGAACGCCGATGATGATGGGCATGCCGCAGGCAGTTCAAGACAGTCTCGCCGCGTCGGTCCCCTACCCGTCTCGCCTCGGCACGCCGGAGGATTTCGCCGCGCTCGTCATGCACATTCTCGACAACACCATGCTGAACGGTGAGACCATTCGCCTCGACGGAGCCATCCGCCTGGCACCCAAGTGACGAGATGGATCAACCGCTCAAAGGACTGACGGTTGTCGAAATGGCGGGCCTCGGGCCCGCCCCTTTGGCTTGCTATATTCTCGCCGGCCTTGGTGCCAAAATCATCCGCATCGAGGCGAAGGGCCGCGCGCCTGTTTTTCTTCCGCTTGATCCGGCGACCAACCCGGACGTGCTGTTGCGGGACACCCGCCAGCTCGATCTCAAATCGGATAAAGACCGCGAGGCTGCGCTGAACCTGATCGGCAAAGCCGATGTGCTGGTCGAAGGCTTCCGCCCGGGAGTGATGGAGCGGCTTGGCCTCGGCCCCGACGCCATTCTGGAGGCCAATCCCGGCCTGGTCTACGCACGCATGACCGGCTACGGCCAAAGCGGGCCAATGGCAGACGTCGCCGGGCATGACCTCAACTACATCGCGATGTCAGGCGTGCTCTCCATGATCGGCCGCAAGGGTGACAAACCGACCCCGCCGCTCAATCTGGTTGGCGACTACGGAGGCGGTTCGATGGTGCTCATCATGGGCATTCTGTCCGCTCTTTTCGCCCGTCAGAAAACCGGCCGGGGTTGCGTCATCGACAGTGCCATGGTCGAGGGATCCGCCATGCTGGCGACGCCGATCTTTTCCTTCATGGCTTCCGGCGCCTGGCAGGGCGGTGCGCGCGGCAGCAATCTGCTCGACAGCGGCTGCCCCTTCTATGACACCTACGAAACCGCCGATGGCGGTTTCGTCGCCATCGCGCCTCTCGAACCGCAATTCTTTGCAGAACTTGTGAATCTTCTGAAACTGGATCCGTCCTGGACCGACCGGCAATACGAGCGGGACAGCTGGGGAGACCTCAGAGCCGTGCTGGAAAAAACATTCCGCAGCCGCGATCGCGACGAATGGACGAAGCTTTTTGCCGGCAGCGATGCCTGCGTCACCCCTGTGTTGACACCTGACGAGGCAGCGCGGCACCCGCACAATCGCCACCGCAACAGTTTCAGGGAAATTTCGGGGAGCCCCCTGCCCATCGTTGCACCCAAATTCGGCTCCAAAGATGGCTGAGAAAAACAAGACGATCCGTGATACTGACGACGGGGCGCGGGCCCTTGCCCGAAACCTGATCAGCCGCGCCCGCTTCGGATCGCTCGCCGTTCTGCTGCCCGAATCCGGCGATCCGTTCGCCAGCCGCACGGCTGTCGCCTGCGACACGGACCGAACGCCGGTCATCCTCGTGTCACAACTGTCCGCCCACACGGCGGGTCTTGCAAATGACCCGCGCGTTTCGCTGTTGCTTGGCGAGCCTGGCAAGGGCGACCCCTTGGCTCATCCGCGCGTTACCCTGCAGTGCCGGGCGACACGGATTCCAGCGGACGATCCAAGCCGAGCAGCCTTGCGTGCCAGGTTTCTGCGACGCCATCCGAAATCGGCGCTCTATGCGGATTTTCCGGACTTTTCGTTTTTTCGTCTTGAACCACGTTCCGCCAGTCTCAACGGCGGATTCGGCAAAGCCTATATTCTGGAGCCGCGTGACTTTCTGATCGATTCGCCTGCCTCCGGCGGTTTGGCAGAAATCGAGGAAAGCGCCATCGATCACATGAACGAAGATCACGCCGACGCGATCGCGCTCTACGCCCAGGTACTGGCTGGCGAAAAATCCGGCAAATGGACCATCTGTGGGATCGACGCGGCCGGCTTCGACATCGCCAGCGGCGACCGTCTGCAAAGGATTGAGTTCGATGCTCCGCTGGAGCATGCAGACCTGCTTCGGAGCGAACTGGCGAAGCTGGCCAAACGGGCCCGCCAGGCCTGATTGCGAAGACGCCGGATTTTGATTGATCGTTTCAGCGAAGCGGCGCATATAGGCAAACCCGCATTGACGAATGAAAACGAAGGAACACGGCATGAGACAGAAGGTCATCATCGACACCGATCCGGGCATCGACGACACGATGGCGATTGCCTATGCCGTTGCTCATCCGCAAATCGACCTTATCGGCCTGACGACGATCTTCGGCAACGTGTCGGTCGCCGAAGCGACTGACAATGCCCTGAAACTGCTCGACTTTTTCGAGCACGACGCTGACGTGGCCAAGGGCGAGACGGTTCCGCTCGGGATCGAGCCGCGCCCGCACAGCTATTTCGTCCATGGCTCTAATGGTCTTGGGGAAGTGGTGCTGCCAGACACCGATCGGAAGGCAGTGGACCTGTCAGGTCCGGAATATCTCGTAGAGAAGACACGTGCCTTTCCCGGCCAGATCTCGATCTGTGCGGTCGGACCGTTGACCAATCTGGCGCGCGCGCTGGAGATCGACCCGACAATCGTCGACCGGGTCAAATCCGTTGTCGTCATGGGGGGAGCGGTCTACCGCCCGGGAAACGTTTCACCGGTCGCCGAGGCAAATATCTGGAACGACCCGCACGCTGCCGACGCGGTATTCGCAGCCAGATGGCCTGTCGTGCTCGCTCCGCTCGACGTGACGACGCCGGTGGTCCTGACCGCCAGTTTTTTCGAAGATCTCGAGGTCGAGAGCCCGAAGGTCGGCAAATTGCTGGCAGACATCGCCCGCTTCTACACCCGCTTCTACAGAAGCCATTCAGGCTTCAACGGCTGCATTCCGCACGACGTCATGGCGCTCACCTATCTGACCACACCAGGTATTTACATGCAGAAACGTGGATCACTTGCGGTTGCGACCGAAGGTCCGGCAATCGGCCAGACCATCTTTCAGCCGGCCGGCCAGCGTGCCATCGATCCCATGTGGGCCACGCGACCAAAGCACATGGCGCTACTCGAAATCGACGCCAATTACTTCATCGGCGACTATTTCACCACCATCACGGGACGGCATCCCGAGTTCCTGTCGGCAGAGGATTAGAGCAAAGGGCGATAAGTTTGCACCATTTGACCGTGGTGATTTTGGTCTCTGGCTAGGCGGATTGCTCGCCGTGGTGCCACCCCACCACAAGTGCAAGCCAACGACGCCAGGGGCCAAAAGCGCCCGGCCCGAAGGGTGGCTGCATATCGGCCCATCGGCTGCGTTGCGCCGCTTGCCCGATGCACCACATCGTGCTGCGCGACGCGCCTGGCCGAGTGGAGCCGATCTGCAGCCATCAAATGATCCAAACTTATCGCCCTTTGCTCTCAGAGGTCGCGTTCGCCCGCAACGTCGATGATCTTGATGGAACGGGATACCACCTTGATTTCCTGCAGCCTGCGTCCGAATTCGGCGATGTGAGGTGTTTTCAGGTGCGCAGCCAGATGTGCATCTGATTCCCACTCTTCGTAGACCCGAAACAGCGCCGGGTTTTCGAGATCGCGATAGAACCGGTAGTAAATGCACCCGTCTTCCAAAGCCGTTTCACGCATCACTTCAATCGCATGCTCGACAGCGGAGTCGGCGTTCCCAGCGTCCAGTTCGATCGTTCCCGTCACCACAATCATTCTGCGTCCTTCCGGCTGCTGCACTATTGCATGATCATGCCGCCATCTATCATGAACAGCTGTCCGGTCATGTAATCCGATTCGCTCGAGGCAAGAAATGCCGCGGTGCCGACAACGTCCTCCGGATAGGAGTAGCGCTTCATAAGGATCATGTCTTCGGCAAGCTGATCCATCGACTGACCCTCCTTTTCGAACTTGCCGATCGCCACCAGGTCCTTGTCGAGCTGTTCCCACAATTCCGTACGAACCACACCCGGCCCATATCCGTTGACAGTAATGTTGTGTTCCACCAAGGCCTTTGCGCCACCATTGATCATTGCCAAGACCGCGTGCTTCGAGCACGCATAGGGCACCACGTCGTCGAAGGCCTGTCTTGAGAGGATGGAGCCGACGTTGATGATCTTATACGGAAAGTCCTTTTTGCCCTGCTGGATCATCTGCTTGGCGGCTTCCTGCATACCGATAAGAACCCCCAGCGCATTGACATCCATGATCCGGCGGAAATTGTCTTCCGTGATGTCGAGGAACATCAACGGCTTGTTGATGCCCGCGTTGTTCAACATCACGTTGATGGATCCGAAAGCTTCCGCGGTTGCCTGAACTGCCGCGGCCATCTGTTCGCGCTCAGTTACATCGAGTCGTACAGCAATGGCCTCACCGCCGCTGGCGTTGATGCGATCGGCCACCTCCTGGCAGCCATCAAGATTGATATCGCCCAGGCAGACCTTGGCGCCTTGCGCCGCATAGTACTCACCGATAGCGGCACCCATGCCTTGAGCACCTCCGGTGATCAGCGCGTGCTTGCCGGCGAGTCTTGTCCTGTCCATCCTGGAATCCTCCCGAATAACGCCACTTTGTTGCTGAGTTGCAGCTTGGCCTTCGGGCGACGCAGACGAAATTACAAAGATATCCAGAATGAATTCGAATCAGCCAGATTGGACATATCGCTTGTTCATGGGCGCTCAAATCTCCGGCAACATTGAAACCGGCTTTGAGATTTGGCCAAATGGGTAAAGGGAGGACGTTATGTCATATCTGAAAAATGCAATCGGCCTTGCGACAGCCGCCTGCCTGACCGTCGGGATCGCGCTGACACCGGCGACTGCACAGGACAAGAAGGGCGCGATTGTTTCATTCAATGGCCCTGCCGGCGAGGCCTATATCGGCCGCTTCATCAAAGGCATCAAGGAGACCGCGGCCCTCAAGGGTTTCGATATCAAGGTCTACGAAAATCAGTTCAATCAGGCCGAGCAGGACCAACAGGTTCAGCAGGTTCTGGCAGCCGGCCAGTTGCCGGACGTCTTCATTTGGTGGCCTTCGGACGCCACGGCGGGTCTTGGATCTCTGCGCGCCCTGCATAAGACCGGCGTGCCGGTTCTCAAGATCAATCAGCTGCCGAACGAACAGGACAAGAAATACATCTTCGGCTATGCCGGACCGGACGACCGTCTGCGGGCGCGCAATGCCGGTTACATGATGCGCGAAGCTGCCGCGGCCAAGAAAGCGAATGGCGGCGAAGGCTTCAATGTGATCGTCCTGTCCTATCCGCATTCGTACGGCGGCTACGGCTTGTCGATCAACGCCTTCAAGGAAGCGATCGCCGGCTCCGACCTGAACATCATCGGCGATGTGGACGAGGGTTTCGGACAGGCCAATGGTTACAAGGGCGCGGCAAAGCTCATCGCCAGCGTCAAGGATCAGGGAATCCATTTCGTCTATGGCATGGACGATGCCATTCTGACCGGCGGCATCAAGGCGCTCGAAGAGGCCGGCTACGCGATGGGAGATGACGTCATCGCCGTCGGGACCGTCTGCAACGGCGACAAGCAGTTGATCGAGGAAGGCAAGCAGTTCGGGACCACACTACAGTCGCCGCTGCATGAGGGTCAGTTGGCCATCAAGCTGGTCGAGGAATATCTCGAGACCGGCGAGCTCGCTAACTACATCAACTTCACGCCCAACCCGGCCGTCACTAAAGAAACCATCGAAACGACCGCTTTGCAGGGTTACGATGGCAAGCTCTATGGCATCAACGAGCTGTGCTCCGGAGCTTGGGGACAGTAGTCCGAATGCCGCGATGCAAGGTGTCCGGGGGCCAACGGTCCCCGGTTCCTGTTTGATGGGATACCCGGTACGGATCATGGTACCGGACAACCGGAAAAGCCGATGCAACCCCTGTTGAAACTTACCTCCGTCAGCCGTTCCTTCGGTGCCATCCAGGCGCTCAAGGACGTGGATTTCGAGGTTATGCCCGGGGAAGTCATGGGCCTGGTCGGCGAAAACGGCGCCGGCAAATCGACGCTCGTCAAGATCATCAGCGGCTTCGACAACGGCTACAGCGGCGACTACGTCTTCAACGGACAGGCGGTGCGCTTCGCAAGTCCCGCGAGGGCTGAACTCGCCGGGATCGCCATCGCCCAACAGGAACTTTCGCTCATTCCGACCATGAGCGTCGCAGAGAACATTTTTCTGGCCGGCCACAACGTTCCCACGGTCGCCGACAAGCGCAAGCTGGTCAGGATGGCGCGTCCTTATCTCGACGAAGTTGGACTGGACACGATCAATCCGGCGATCGGCGTCGACCGGTTGTCGGTAGGCGAACAGCATCTGGTCGAAGTGGCCCGACTGATTGCCCACGATCCTCAGGTACTGATTCTCGACGAGCCGACCGCCGCACTCGGTGAGTCCGACAGCATCCGCATTCTCGACATGGTCAAGCGTCTGTCCGAGCGGGGAAAGTCCATCATCTATGTCAGCCATCGGCTGGACGAGATCTTCAAGATTACGGACCGCATCACCGTACTGCGCGACGGCGAAAGCCAACAGCCGCGCACCGCCGATACGCTGAATGTCGACAGTCTGGTCGAGCTGATGCTGGGGCGCGAACTGGAGATCATGTTCCCTGACAGGAAGCCGAGGACAGCGACAGAACCGCTGATGACGGTCGAAGATCTGTGGCCCGACGGCCTCCTGGAGCCGGTGAGTTTCAGCATCTATCCAGGTGAGATTCTCGGCCTCGCAGGTCAATTGGGCAGCGGGTCAGGCGAGATCCTCGCCGCCATGGGCGGAGCACGGCAAACCCGCTCCGGCAAGCTACTGCGGTCCGGCCGCAGCTTTCTGCCATCAAGCCCCAAACAGGCCATTCGCGAGGGCATCGCTTACTGCTCCGAAGACCGAAAGTATGACGGGCTGTTCCTCGGACGACCGATCAAGGAGAACCTCTCTTCGCCCTCTCTGGGCGCGATATCCAGCTTCGGCTGGTTGTCATCTGCTGCCGAATGGAAGCTGGCGACCAGAATCGCCGAGAAATTCACCATCGATGTCGGCCGCCTCGCTGCCGAAGCCGGCGTTCTGAGCGGTGGCAACCAGCAGAAGGTCGCGCTCGGCAAATGGCTGTCGATCGAGCCCGATATCATCCTCGTCAACGAGCCGACCCGCGGTGTCGACGTCGGCGCCCGCGCCGAGATCTATCAGAAGCTGCGCGATCTGGCCGACGCCGGCGCCGCCATCGTCGTCGCCTCCACCGACATCCAGGAGATCGCCAACCTTCCCGACCGGATCATCAGTTTTTATCGCGGCCTGAAGATTGGTGAACTGGCTCTCCGGGACATCTCCGCGGCGGCGATCCTCAAGCAGATCACCGATCCGTTCAACGAAACCAATCTTTAGGGCAGCCTTCTCCATGAGCATGAACGCCGCCACGGACAGAGAAACGGGACCGCCGGACACACTCGTCAATCGGCTCCTCGACCGTTATTCGCCACTCGTTATAGTCCTTCTCGTGCTTTTCGCCGCGGTTTTTCTCTATGGCATGGCGACGGCGCCGAACTTCCTGACGGTATTCAATTTCAAGACTATCATCCGCGATGCGGCGCTCGTCGGCATCATGGCGGTGGGTCTGACCTTCGTCACCCTGTCCGGCAATTTCTTCCTCCTGTCGATGAAGGAAACCGCCGCCCTGTCGATCATCGCCTTCGCCATGGCCATGTCCAACGGTTATGGCTTCGAACTGGCCTTTCTGTTCACCATGTCGGTGGCGATCGTCGCAGGCGTCCTGCAGGGCGCGCTGATCGGCCTCGGCGGCAACCCGATCGTCGTTACCCTTGGCGCCGCCGGCTTGTTTTTCGGCCTGGCGTCCTGGTGGAGTGACAATCTGGTGGTTTCGTTTCGCCGACCGCACGGGGCCGAATGGCTCGGCTCCGGTTCATTTCTGGGCCTGCCGAACATCACCATCGCCTTCATCATCATCGCAGTGACGGCCGAAATCGTCCTACGCTATTCGAGCTTTGGCCGCCAGGTCTATCTGATCGGCGCCAACCGGGCCGCTGGCCGGGCCACCGGCCACGAGAACTTTTCGATGGCCATAAAGGCCTGCACGATCGCATCGGTCTGTTCGGCCTTCGTTGCCATTGCCTTCTCGGCGCAGGTCTCGAGCGCCCACGTCAACTATTTCTCGTCCGAATTCGGCTCGTCGGGCGACATGACCATCCTGGTGATCGCGACCGTCATGGTCGGCGGCAACTCGATCATGGGGGGCTACGGTTCGACGCTGCGCTCGAGCCTGGGCGCCATTTTCATTTCTACAGTTGACAACATGATGGTGCTGCACGGCTTCAACAGCGGACCACGTGTCCTGGCCGTCGGTCTCATGATCGTCTTCAGCATCATCGTGTTCGCACTGATGCGCAGGGGAAGCAGGGTGCAGGAATGACCTCAGCAAATGACATCGGCCCGGTTGCGAAACTGCGCAACTGGATTGCGGGAAATCCCGACCTGGCATTCGCCATCCTGCTGGCTGTTTGCGTCTACGGGTATTTCGCGCTGACCAACGACCTGTTTTTCACACATCGCACCTCCTACGCCATCATGGAGCGGTTTGCCGTGCTTGGCCTCGTCGGCCTTGCACTCACGCTGTGCATTATTGCCGGAGAGATCGACCTCTCCATCGGTTCCAACGCAGCGCTGTCTGCCGTCATCGTGGTGCGGTTCACCGATTCGCTCGGCGCGCCCACCGCTGCGCTGATCGCCATCGCCATCGCCAGTTGCATCGGCCTGGTGCAGGGTTATTTCGTGGCCTATTTGCGCATCCGCGCCATTGTCCTGACTGTCGGCACATTGATGCTGTTGCGTGGCGTCGCGCTGTTCGCGGCCGAGGAAAAGACGGTGATGCTGACCGACTTCACGGTACCGGACTTCATTACCACCAAAATGCTCGTCTATTTCTCACCCGCCAGCCTCCTAGTCATTGCCGTCTTTGTCCTGGTCGGACTGTTCATGAACTACACGCGCTACGGGCGCGAAATCTACGCTATCGGCGGCGCTCGCAAAGAAGCACTGGCATCCGGCATCAACCTCAAGCGACCAATGATGGTCGTCTTCACCATCTCCGGCTTCTGCGCCGGCCTGGGCGGTATAATCATCGGCCTGCGGTCCGGAACCGCCCAGGCGCTCGGTCTGCAATATCTGCTGCTCGCCGGCACGGTAGCCGCCTTCATCGGAGGCGTCAGCATTCTCGGCGGACGCGGCGGCGTGATCGGCGCGGCCATCGGCACGCTGACGGTCAACTTTCTCAACACAGGCCTCGTCTTCAACGTCACGCCGGCCTTCATGGTGCAGCTCTATCTTGGGATCCTGCTGATGGTGGTCATCATGTTCCAAACGGGTTCGCGGTTGTTCGACGCTCAGCAGCGCCGCAAGCAGATCCTCAGCGACGTCGACCGCCGCCGCGAAACGCTGACGGCCCGAAGTCCGGGCTCAGCGCCAGCGTCATGAAAAATATCCAATTTGGATAAATTCCCGGTTAGAATGACCCCATCCGGGCACTACCCTGCCCGGGAACGGGAGGCGAAATGCACGGTGGGACACACAGCGTCGCCGATAGGCTCGGGCGTTACGACCGGCAGGCCAAGTTGGGCCAGCCGGAGGGGCCCTACGAGACGGTCGACCAGCGCCAGTCTTTCGGGGTTTCAAGCCATGAGATGGCGCGTTTTCTCGATTTCATGGAACAGCTGGAAATCGAGGTCGAGCGAGCGCTGACGGTGAAGGCCGGCTACAGCGAAATCAGAATGCTGGTCTCGCTGCTGCGCAATCACCTGACCGGCAAGTTGACCACGAGTTCGTCGCTGGTCGCCAATTCCGGCTTGTCCTACGGGACGGCGATGCGCGGCATAGATTCGCTGATCGAGCGCGGTCTGATCATCAAGCGGCCTCGAACTTCGACCGGCAAATCCTTCTCCCTGCATCCGACTGAAAAGATGCTATTGGAATGGCAGGAGCTGGCCAGGCGCAGCCATTCCCTGGTCGGCAGCACCTTCGGATCACGCGGCGCCGAGCGTAGCGAACTGGCGGACTACTTTTTCGGCGCATCCTATTCCAGCGGCAGCGTGCTGCCTCCACCCACCATCCTGGAATCCAAGCTGCCGATCGCGAACGACTTACGGCTTCTCGTCCACGCCGATCCGACGTTCATGGCGATGCACGTGCTAAAGAAACAGTTCGAGACCCTGTTTGGCGTCGGCATCCGTTCACGCGCCCTGTCGATCGACCGTTTGCGCGAGGAAATTCTCGACAATTCTAAAGCCGAATCCTCGCGCTATGACGTCATCGCCTGCGACCTGCCCTGGTTTGGCGAAATGGCCGCCGCCGGAAATCTGCTGCCTCTCGACGATCTGATGAAGGACAGTGCATTCGACACCTCCGACTTTCATCAGGAAGCGCTAGCCAGCGCGCGGTATCGCGGCCGACAGTTCGGCATTCCGGTTCAGACCACCCCGGAGCTGCTGGTCTACCGGCGCGATATTTTCGAGGAACGCGGCATCACGCCGCCGCGCACCATCAACGAAACCCTGGCAGCAGCGCGACAGTTGCATGATCCCTTTAGCGGGCTCTCAGGCATTGCCTGGAACGCTGCCCGTGGAACACCTCTCGGCCACTCGTTCCTGTTCGTCGTGGCGGCGTTCGGACAACCGGTTCTCAATCTGAAGAAAACGCCGAACGGCTTCGACGGGGAAAATGTCGCCGGAGAAAATTTTCGGCCGATGTTCGATACCGCCGCGGCCCGCGACACCGCCGAGTACCTTCGCGAACTGCTGCACTACTCGCCGCGCGGCATCCTCAACATGTCCTGGTACGAGCGCGCGCGATGTTATGCCGACGGCGCGGCAGCAATCGCCTATTGCGCCACGCTGCTGGCGCCGCTGTTTGAGCTCGATGACAAGTCGCCGGCCTATCGCAACACCGACTACCTGCCCCATCCGGCCGGCCCAAGCGGGCGCAACATCGCGCCGGTGGGTGGATATGCGCTGGCTATTCCGTCCAACATTGCACCCGATCGAATTGATCCAATCTGGACAGCTTTGGTGTCGCTAACATCCGCTCAGACAGTAAAACTCTACATCGAGAACGGGAGCCTGGTGACACCGCGTTTCAGCGTCAGCATGGATCCTGAGGTCAAGCGCATTTCGCCGATGATATCCATCGTGGACGAAATGGCCCGGTTTGGCGTCTTCGAGATGTGGCCACGGCCGCCCGTTCCGGAAATCGCTGAGATCATCGCCATCGCCGGCGAGGAGATGCACGACATGCTGCTCGGTGCAAAGTCCGTCGGCCAGGCACTGGAAAACGCGCAGAACCGCGCCGATGCGTTGATGCGGTCGAACGGACATTACTAGCCCCTGACGACCGTCGGGGGCCACTGGAGGCACCCGATGAATACTGCTCTCGATCCGCGGCTCTTGCGGCCGCAGGACATGGACCCCAATTGGCGATGGGACCGCCATATTCCGGCGCCCGGCCACATGGCCGTGGATTTCGAGCGGCGCGTAGACCATGACCGGCTGCGACGGTACCGGCTGTCACGGGCGCGCGACGCGCTGAAGAACTCCGAATGCGGTGCGCTACTGCTCTTCGACGTCAACAACATCCGCTACGTCTCCGGCACCAAGATCGGCGAATGGGAACGCGACAAGCTCTGCCGCTTTGCGCTGCTGATGGGTGACGAGGAGCCGATCGTCTGGGACTTCGGATCGGCCGCCGTGCATCACCGGCTCTACTGCGACTGGCTCGATCCTGAGCGCTGCCGCGCCGGCATGCTTGGAATGCGAGGGACTGTGCCGCCGGCTGTCGGATTAATGAAGAACCACGCCGAAGAGGTCATGGGCCTCCTGCGTGCAGCCGGCGTCGCCGACATGCCCGTCGGCGTCGACTATGCCGAAACGGCAATGTTCTTCGAACTGCAGAAGGCCGGCATGACGGTGGTCGACGGCCAGCAGGTGATGCTCGACGCGCGCGAGATCAAGAACATCGACGAGATCATGCTGCTCAACCAGGCGGCAGCCATGGTCGACGGCGTCTACCACATGATCCATGAGGAGCTGAAGCCAGGTGTGCGCGAGAGCGACATCGTGGCGCTCGCCAACAAGATGCTCTACGAAATGGGCTCCGACGACGTCGAGGCGATCAACGCCATATCGGGCGAACGCTGCAGCCCGCATCCGCACAACTTCACCGATCGGCTGATCCGCCCGGGCGACCAGGCATTTTTCGACATCCTGCAATCCTATCAGGGCTATCGCACCTGTTACTATCGGACTTTCAACGTCGGCAAGGCGACGCCGGTCCAGAACGACGCCTACGTCAAATGTCGCGAATGGCTGGACCACGCCATATCGCTCATCAAGCCCGGCGTTTCGACCGACACCGTGGCGTCCGTCTGGCCGAAAGCGGAGGAGTTCGGCTTTCCCAGCGAACTGGCGGCCTTCGGCCTTCAGTTCGGCCATGGCCTCGGGCTCGCTCTGCACGAGCGGCCGATCATCTCCCGTTTGGTTTCGCTCGACAATCCGATGGAGATAAAGACCGGCATGGTGTTCGCGCTGGAAACTTTCTGTCCCGCCAAGGACGGCTATTCGGCGGCGCGCGTCGAAGAAGAGGTCGTCGTCACCGACACCGGCTGCCAGGTGATCAGCCTGTTCCCGGCCCAGGACCTTCCGATCGCTAACCGCTACTGAAGTCACATCGGATGAAAGCCAAGCCTAAGACCAACGCGGAAAGCCTGTTGCGCATGTATCGCCAGATGGTACGCATCCGCACCTTCGAAGACCATGCGAACCAACTCTACCTGACCGCAAAAATGCCGGGTCTGACCCACATGTATTCCGGCCAGGAGGCGGTCGCCGTCGGCATCTGCGAGGCGCTCGAGAGGACAGACCACATCACCTCGACCCATCGCGGCCACGGTCATTGCGTCGCCAAAGGCGCCGAGTTCCGAGAGATGTTCTGCGAACTGCTCGGCAAGGCGGAAGGCTATTGTCGTGGCAAGGGCGGCTCCATGCATATCGCTGACCAGGACAACGGCAATCTCGGCGCCAACGCCATTGTCGGCGGTTCCGCCGGTATCGCCACCGGGGCGGCGCTTAGCGCACGGCGCCTCGGAACCAACGCCGTGACCGTCTGCTTCTTCGGCGACGGCGCGATGGGCCAGGGTCTGCTTTATGAGGTCATGAACATGGCGGCCCTGTGGAAATTGCCGGTCATCTATGCCTGCGAAAACAACCTTTATGGCGAATACACCCACATGTCGGAAATGGCGGCCGGCGATCTCAAGGCTCGGGCCGAAGCCTTCGGCATTGAGGCATTCGAAGTCGACGGTCAGGACGTTCTCGCAGTCAACGCGTTGACACAGGAACTGGTGGCCCGCGCCCGCAACAATGAGGGTCCATTTTTCATAACACTCAACACCTACCGATATCACGGCCACCATGTCGGCGACATCAACCGCTCCTACTACCGCAGCAAGGAGGAGGAAGCGCACTGGAAGGAAAACCGCGACCCGATTGCCAATTTCGGCGCTTGGCTTGCGGCCGAGGAGGTTGTCGACACGGCTGATCTCGATGCCATGCGCGAGGAGGTCGCGCGGGAGGCCGAGGCTGCGGTCGCCTACGCTCTTGACGCCGCCTATCCGCCAGCCTCGGAGGTTGGAGCGCACATCTATGCGGATTGACCGCACAATTGACGGGATTACGGAGCTGGCCCATGCGTGAGATCACCCTGTCGCAGGCGGTCAACGAGGCGATAGCCGAAGAAATGCGCCGCGACGACACTGTCTTCCTGCTGGGCGAGGACGTTGCCGAGGCCGGCACGCCGTTCAAGGTTCTGTCGGGCCTCGTGGAGGAGTTCGGCACCCAGCGGATTCTCGACACACCAATCTCCGAACCCGGCTTCATGGGCATCGCCGTCGGCGCCGCGATGACCGGCCTGCGGCCCATCGTCGATCTGATGTTCGGTGACTTCATCTTTCTGGTCATGGACCAACTTTGCAACCAGGCGGCCAAGACCCACTATATGTCAGGCGGCAAGCTGAACGTCCCAATTGTGTTGCGGACCAACCTTGGTGCCACCCGGCGGTCCGCTGCCCAGCACAGCCAGTCGCTGCATGGGCTGGTCGCCCACATTCCTGGCCTGAAAGTTGCGCTGCCCTCCAGCGCCTACGAGGCCAAGGGGCTGATGAAGACCGCCATACGCGACAACAACCCGGTAGTGATCTTCGAAGACAAGCTAATGTATCAAGACAAGGCAACGGTTCCGGAGGAGGAGTTTCTGATCCCCTTCGGCGAGGCCAACGTCCTGCGCCAGGGACGCGATATCACGCTGGTCGCCACCTCCTCAATGGTGCAGGTCGCGCAACAGGCAGCGGATCTCCTGGCGAAGCTGACCATGTCGGCCGAAGTCGTCGACCCGCGCACCATCGTACCGCTGGACGAAGCCACGATCCTCGACTCGGTGAAGAAAACCAGCCGTGTCATGATCATCGACGAGGGCCACCAGAGTTACGGCGTGACCGCAGAAATCGCCGCGAGAATTTCCGAGAAGGCCTTCTATCATCTCGACGCACCGGTGCTGCGCATGGGCGCCATGGATGTACCGGTCCCGTTTTCACCGCTGCTTGAGGACCTTACCGTTCCGACGCCGGAGGCGGTTGCCGAGCGCGCCGCCGCCGCGGTTCGCGGAGAGCTTTTCCATGCCGCATGAGGTCACCATGCCGCAGCTGGGCATGGCCCAGGACACCGGGCTGATCGTCTCTTGGACAAAGACTCTGGGCGATCCGATCAGGACAGGCGACGTGCTGCTGGAGGTAGAGACCGACAAAAGCACAATGGAACTTGAAGCAGCCCATGACGGCTTCCTCGCCGAAGTTCGTGCCGAGGCCGGCCAGGCTGTTCCTGTTGGAGACATCATCGCCGTCATCTCCGAAAGCGCGGCTGACGTTGCTACCGGCAACGCCGCGCAATTACAGGAAACGGGCGTGAACGGTGCAACTCCCGCGTCCACGCCGATCGCCCCCACGCGGGAGGCACCCGAGGACATGCCGCCCGTTGTCGCAGCGCCCCAACCCACAGCTCCGGCATCGCCTGGGGACAGGATCTTTGCTTCTGCCAAGGCCAAATATGTGGCCGCGCAAAAGGGTATAGATCTTCGTCAACTCGTTCGGCGGGGGGCAAGCCAGCCTATCCATGTCGCCGATCTGCAACAGTTGTCGGAAACCACCCGGCTCGACGCATCACCCGGCACGCCGTCGGCAAGCACCCTGTCGGCCACCGTCGACCGCCGGCCGATGGCAGAGTTCGTCGCCTGGACATCCGAAATCGCGGGCAGCCCCATCGAGGAAAAGGCCGTCTGGTTGAATTTCGCAACACGGGTGCTGCGCAACGCCACTGGCCTGGCACCGGCCGATGGAATTCTCTGTGAACACGCCAGGTATGGGACGGAAGACGGCGCAGCATTTACCGCCGACGCCGATCGCGTCGTTTTGAGCTGCATACGGACAACCGATGCAATTGATCGGGTTGCGGACATCAGAATTCTCGATTTGTCGCAAACCCGGATTTCCGACTACCGGCCGGCCGCCAGGTGTCCCGCTCCTACCATCGTGCTCGGCTCCGCGGCCGACCGTTGCTTGACCCTCAGCCTGCATTTTTGTGAAGAGCAACTGCCACTCGAAACCGCCATTGCATTGCTCGACGACCTCGCCGGCCACGCCGCCGAGCCGATGAAGCACATACTTTGAAGCGCAAGCCTGCGACAGGCAAACCTGCGAGCCCCACAACCCGGCCGACGGCTCCATACTAACCAGCGTGTCCTCGGCAACCCTCAACGAGGCTATGGCGGCCTTGGATTCGGTGCAGTCGGCTTCGCCACCGGGGTCAACGAGACACACAGCATGGCCTGGTCGCCTATCTATTTACCGGCAATCTCCAACCTGGGGGTTAAGTGTCTCCGAGAAGCTTGATTCAGTATGATGGCCACAACCGCGGTCTCGTCCCAGACCCCGCGGTGCCGTTTGGCAGCAACATGCAGTCGGGTCTCGGTCGCGACAGCGGCAAGGACGGCGCGCTGGTGTTCCTGGAACCCTGAACAATAGGACGATCTGATAAAGCAGGATCAGCTTGGTCTTGAACTCGAGGAGCATCATGGATATGTCCTCCTGATACGTAGCGTGAGCCTCGTGTGTCATCGCCGAACTTCAGGTGCTGGTGTCCAAGCCTCATAGTCCGGCAGACAACGCTTTGCGGGTATACGGTTCAGTTCAACCGGCCTTCCGGCAGAGCCACGACTTTACGGGCGTGCCTCCGGTCGCAGCCGCAACCGGAAAGCCCGATCGATTGTCGAACATCACAGCTTCCAAGCCCGCCCCCGCGGTGAACGACGCCCGCACCTGGGCGCAAATCCTTGCCGACTATCACGAGCCGAGCAACGGACGCGGCCTTCTGGAATTCCTGATCTCCTTTTTGCCGTTCGTGGCTCTTTGGGCGCTTACCGCCGGCCTGATCGCTCATGGCTATTGGATCGGACTGGTGCTGACGCTGCCCGCGGCCGGATTCCTGGTCCGGCTGTTCATGATCCAGCACGATTGCGGGCATGGTGCGTTCTTTCGCAACAGGCGTGCCAATAACTGGACGGGACGCTTCATCGGCGTTCTGACCTTTACACCCTACAGTTTCTGGCAGCGCTGCCACGCCCTGCATCATGCCGGCTCCGGCTGTCTGGAGCACCGCGGTTTCGGCGAGATCGAGACGCTCACTGTCGACGAATATCGCTCGCGATCGGCATGGGACCGGTTCAAGTATCGACTGTACCGGCACCCCTTGGTCATGTTTGGTATCGGCCCGACCTACCTGTTTCTGTTCGACCACCGCCTGCCTCTCGGCATGATGCGTCGTGGCTGGCAACCCTGGGCGAGCACGATGGGCACCAATGTCGCCATCGCATTTGCTGCCGCTACCGTGATCTGGCTCGTCGGCTTCAAGCTCTTCCTGATCGTGCAACTGCCCATCACGGTCCTCGGCGCTACCGTCGGTGTTTGGCTGTTTTTCGTCCAACACCAGTTCGAACAGACTTCCTGGGAGCGACTACCAGAGTGGAAACGCCAGGAAGCAGCCCTGCATGGCAGCTCGCATTACGACTTACCGGCGCCGCTGCGCTGGTTCACCGCGAATATTGGCGTCCACCATGTCCATCACCTGTGCAGCCGGATCCCCTTCTACCGGCTGCAAAATGTGCTGAGAAACCACCCTGAACTGCGTGAGATCAATCGGATGACCCTGCTCGACAGCCTGCGCACCGTTCGCCTTGCGCTTTGGGACGAACGCGGACACCGGATGGTGTCCTTTCGGGAAGCACAACTGGCTGCCTGATGCGAAAACTTCTCTTGACGTAGACAACCGACACTCTCAACCACATCTCCGGTCCAGCATCCGGCACCGGCACTCCGTTTTGCGGATCGCACACAACCCGACTGGCGGGCAAAAAGATCAGGCGGACTCGGGCCAATTGCAATGTATGTCTCAGTCGGGCCGGGCTGCGGCCGGTTCAGCCAAGTTGACCGCCCAATTCATTCTCGATGTGACTGTGAATGACGTCTTCGAGAGACGCATCTGCCACAAAGCCAAGTTCCAGCGCTCTCTTTGCATCGAACCCGCGGGGCCAACCCGCAACGATCCGCATGATAGTCTCATCAGGCTCTTCACGGATCAACGCGGCACGATCGGCACCGGCCACATTTTTCAAGGCCTCGATCATTTCTCCCACCGTCGCGGCTATCCCGGGCATGGTCAGCGCCCGCCTGGCGCCAACCCGATCGAGATCAATGGTCGCCGCATGGATCAGAAAGCCGACCGCTGTCGTCGGGCTCACCATCCAGTGACGGACAGAGCGCGGAACGGGCAGCACCGCCTCTTCGCCGATCAGGGGTTCGCGCAGGATATTGGAGAAGAAGCCTGATGCCGCCTTGTTCGGCTTTCCGGGCCGGATGCACACGGTCGGAAGGCGTATCGCGATGCCGTCCAACATGCCCTTGCGGCTGTAGTCCATCAGAAGCAACTCGCTGCAGGCCTTTTGAACGCCGTAGGATGTCAGCGGAGCGCAGAGGAATTCGTCGCCGATGGCATCTGGCAGCGGCGCGCCGAAAACCGCGATGGATGAGGTGAAGACAACCCGGGGTTTGTAATTGTGTTTGCGGATCGCCTCGAAGAGCAGCCGGGAGGCATCAAGATTGGCGGCGTATCCCTTGTCGAAATTCTCCTCCGCTTCTCCGGAAACAACCGCAGCAAGGTGAAAGATGAAATCCGGCTTGTGAAGCATCAGCTTTTCGATTTCGTCCACATCCGCCAGGTCGCCGGACCGTATCGACACCGGCCAACGGGCATCGGGACGCTCAGGCTCGACGATATCGAAAAGCGTCATAGCAGTGATGGCATTTCCTCCGATGGCCGCGTCGGAACAAAGACGGTCAACCAGTTTGCGCCCGACCATTCCGGCAGCGCCCAAGACTAGAACATGCATAGAGAATCCCTCGGTTCGTCCTGCGGTATCCTATACGCCGTTGCGTCAACGGCAAGATTCAACCGCGTGCTTGCATCGATCACGCGTCGGCCACGGCTATTTGATTTGCCGCACTGCCAACCGCCGTCTAGCCTTTGCTCATGCGCTCTTTTCGTTCCGCCGCCATTGTGCTCTTGCTCACCCTTGTCCCGCTACCCGGTTTTGCTTCCGAGCCTGCGGACTGGACGGAACTCCACGACATGGTTTCCGGCGCATCGCCAATCAAGGGCTCCAAGCCTGAACAAATCCCTCAAGTCGGCCCGGTGGTCGTGACCTTCTTTGCGTCATGGTGCCCGCCGTGTACCGATGAATTCAAGCATCTGAACGCGCTCGCAGCAGATGAGAACCTTGACGGTGGATCGATTGTTGCCATCAACCTCTTCGAGGACTTCGGCGGCAAGAAAAATCCGGCTCGCATGGCACGCTTCATCAAGCAGACCGAACCGCAATTTCCGTTGATTGCCGGTACGGAGGAAATGCGTGTCGCCTTCGGGGATATTACCCGCATTCCAACCGTTGTCGTCTACAACCGATCCGGCAGGGAAGTGTGGCGATTTGTCCATGAACGCAATGCCACCAAAACGCATGTTACTTTGGATGAATTGCGTCAAGCGCTGCAGGATGCAACGGCGCAGTAACTTCCACGCGCACCAATTTCCCTGGTAAAACCATAGGTTTGCATCAGGTGTGACCTAGGCCGTAGCCTGCACAATTATTAGGCAAAATACCCCTTTCGCTTAACCGGTTGTTCATCCTGACGAACAAACATCAAAACTACACCTGAAAGTCGAAGTCGCTCACAACTTCGACCGCATGACGCAGTTTTCGGGGCGCCCTTCAGGCATGAGTATGAGAAGAACCCGCGAAAGACTGCCCAATGTTAATCTCCCGCAAGCTACCGCTCGCCGCGGCCCTCCTGACCGTGGTGTCAATCGGTGCGTCCAGCGTTGCCGCACTAATGATCAGTTCGAACGTCGTCGAACGCCAGGCCCAAGAAAAATTGGAGGCTGTGGCGGACGGACGCCGTAACCAGGTCGAAACCTATCTGGTCAACATCCGCAAGGATCTGGAGGGACTGACGAAGGACGCCAATGTCGACAAGGCCATGGGATCCTTCAAGTTCTCATGGCAGTTCGTTGGGGACAACCCAGCTGGCGAATTGCAGTCCCGTTACATTGATGAAAACCCGCATCCGACGGGCGAGAAGCACCTGCTCGATTCAGCCGGCAAGGATGGTTACGACTCCGCTCATCAGACCTTTCATCCAGAGTTGCGCAAGTTCCTGCTCGACAATGGTTATTATGATCTCTTCCTGCTCGACGAGCAGGGCAACGTCATCTATTCGGTGTTCAAGGAACGCGACTATGCGACCAACCTTAATACCGGCGAATGGAAGGATTCGGACCTCGGAAATGTGTTTCGCGAGGTGATGGATGCCGGTGTCAGCGATACGATCGTGCTGAAAGACTACGCGCCGTACGGTCCTTCCAATGGCGCACCTGCGGCCTTCATCGGCAAAGCGCTGACCAGTGGCGACAAGGTCACTGGTGTCGTGGTCCTGCAGATGCCCAACGACATCATCGCAGAAATCATGAGCAACACGACCGGGCTCGGCGAAACGGGTGAGACAATGCTCATCCGCAAGGATGGCTACTTTATCACCGACTCCGCCAAAACCGCCGACAACGAGGCGCTGACGGTCACGCTCGATTCTCCGCTTGTCACCGAAACCACACGCGAACACATCGCCGCAGGCCCAATCAGCGGGTATCGCGGCATCGTCGGCGAGGCTGCACTGGCGCGCGTGGACTTTCTGGGCACCGATTGGATCATCGCCGCGATCATTGATCGCGAGGAAGCTATGGCTGGCGTAACCTCATTGCGCAACATCATTCTTGTCATTGCCCTGGCCCTGCTGGCGGGTGCTCTGGTTGCCGCGGTCCTCTTCTCCCGTACGATCACCAGACCAATCACCGATGTGGTGCGCAACATGGCCGACCTCGTCAAAGGCAACACCAATCTCGAACTGAAGGGCGAGGAACGCCGGGATGAAATCGGAGAGATGGTCCGCTCTGTTGCCGTTTTTCGAGACGCGGCCATAGAAAAGGAAAACCTGGAGCAGGAAGCCGAAGAAAATCGCTCGCTCAGCGAACGTGAACGTGCCGACCGGGAAGCCGCAAAGGCTGAGGAGGCACGGCAGATGCGGGAGGCCGTCGACTCCCTGGCCGGGGGTCTAACGCGGCTCGCCGAGGGTGACCTGACGGTACAACTCGACGTTCCGTTCATGGATGGGCTGGAGCGGCTTCGCGTCGACTTCAACGCCTCGATCGAGAAGCTCAACGCGACCCTCGGCGAGATCCGCGACAACGCCGGATCCATTGACGACAATTCCAAGGAAATTCGCAGCGCCGCCGACGACCTGTCGAAGCGAACCGAACAGCAGGCTGCTTCGCTGGAGGAATCCTCCGCCGCACTGGAGCAGATTACATCCGCGGTCAAGGGAACATCCGAGCGGGCGTCCGAGGCTGCCAGAATGGCTGATGCCGCTCAGATCGATGCCAACAAATCGAGCCAGGTGGTGGCCGAAGCGGTCACCGCAATGGAGGATATCGAAAAGGCATCGGACGAGATCTCCAAGATCATAAACGTCATCGATGAGATCGCATTCCAGACCAATCTGTTGGCACTCAATGCCGGCGTCGAGGCAGCCCGCGCCGGAGAGGCAGGCAAGGGATTTGCCGTTGTGGCGCAGGAAGTGCGTGAACTTGCTCAACGCGCTGCCAACGCCGCCAAGGAGATCAAGGAACTGATCACCAAATCAGGCGACGAGGTTGCCAGTGGCGTCAAGCTAGTCACAGCAACAGGTGACGCGCTGACCCAAATCTCGACCCACGTGACGGACATCAATCACGCGATCAGCTCCATTGCCACGGCTGCCAACGAGCAGTTGACCGGCATCCAGGAGGTCGGCACGGCGGTGACGCAGATGGATCAGATGACCCAGCAGAACGCGGCAATGGTGGAACAAACGACCGCCGTGACGCACCGTTTGGCGGAAGACGCCGACGGACTGGCGAAACTGATCGGCGAATTCAGCATCGCCGGCAGGGCCGCAACGGCCACGACACCAAAGCCTGTCAGCGAGTCGACCAAGTCAGTCCCCTCGCCGGCCCGCCGGATGGTCAAGGCTGTCGGTCAGGCCCTGGGTTTTGACGGAAACGCCGCTACAGTCGCACAGCAAGACAACTGGGACGAATTCTAGAAACCGTCCCGGGTCCACGGATCAAATCCACCTGAACAGGCCGGTGGCGTCGAGGGCGCCGCCGGTTTTCTTTTTTGCTCAGCGCAAAACCATCACCGGTGTGTCGCTGTGGCCGCGCAAGGCAAGCGGGCCATGGTCCTGCAGATTTCCGATAAGGCGATCGGCGTGATCCGGGCTCTCAAGCCGCGCCGCTTCGATGAGTTCGGAACTGACGATGCAGCGACTGCCCAATTCGCGATTGGCATGCTCCAGCCGGCTGGCAACATTGACGGTATCGCCCAATACGGCGAATTCCATGCGCCGGTTGCTGCCAATATCTCCAAGAACGATCGGCCCATAGTGCACGCCGACCGCCAGCCGCAGGTCGCGCATCTCGGTTCGATCCTGCCGCCAATGATCGAAAGCTTCAACCATATCGACAGCCGCAGCGAGAGCGCTGACGGCATCTCGATCGCCAGGCTCCGGTGTTCCAAAGGTGGCCATCAGGCCGTCACCGATAAACTTGTCGAGGGTCCCGTCATGCCGGAATACGACTTCTGCCATCATTCCGTGCACCTCGCGTAGAAGCGAGATGGTTGCCTGAGGCGAATGGCGTTCGGCCCAGCCTGTAAAGGCGACGATGTCGGCAAACAGGACCGCCGCACGATGCTCACGCGGCTCGGAAAGCGGACTGGTCTTGCGAGCCAGAATGTCTACCGTCTTGCGCGGAAAATAACGGGCAAGATTCGTGCGCTCACTGGAGAGATTGGCCTGCCTGATGGCAATTGCCCGGGCTCGCCGAACCGCCAGAGCAAGCAAACCGGCTGTTATCAGCAGCACCGCAACCTCCTGCACCCGGACACCCAAATCGACGAAATGCGGATTGCCGAGCAGATCGGAAAACTGGGAGGGATCGCCGTCGTTCGGATCGCGCCAGACTGCACCAGGCAGACTGGTCAGCCAGTACACGCCGACAAACCAGCTGACGGCAGCCGAAACCCCACCCCACAGTACCAGCGCCGGTCTGTACAGATAAGCAAGGCCGGCGAGCAGTACGAAGGCGTAGACGAAGTTGCCGAAACGCAGATTAACCTGCGGCGGAAACTCGTTGAGCACCAACGGGTTGGGATAGATCAGGGTGAAGGAAAGCAAGGCGAAATCTGCCGTCACGAAGGCATAGCGATGCCAGGGTCGACGCCATGGAGAAATCGCCACGCCATAGGCCGCAATCCCGAGCAGCATAAACAGCGAAAGCAGGAAGTAGAGATAGATCGGACCAGGCCAAGGTGTCAGAAAAGTCGTCAGCCCGGCAATGAGAACAAGTGCAATGCAGCGTCCGACCAATGCCGTCTTTTGGGCCGCCAGTTCCTCCGACTCGAAGGATAGGTCTGAAGGGACCGCTGCGTCGCTGTTTTCGTTGTTCATCGCATCGCGCCCCCGGACCGCTTGCGGTGATGTAGGTACGGAACGAGTGTACCGCCAGAACGCGTTATCCGGAAACGGCCCGGAAACCCGCAAAAAGTGGCTCTTGACCTCAACCAAGGTTGAAGAACTACGCTTGTCTCACAATAGATTTCTAGACACCGAATGGAGCAAGTCATGAGCAAGGGCAGATTGGAACATGTGAATATCACCGTCAGCGATCCACAACGGACGGCAGATTGGCTGTGCGACCTGTTCGGCTGGCACATTCGCTGGCAGGGCACCGCCATTCACGGCGGCCACACCATCCACGTTGGAACTCACGACGAATATCTGGCTGTTTATTCCCAGGGAAAACTCAACGAGCGCAGCGATGATACCTACACAACCCGCGGGGGCCTAAACCATGTCGGCGTCGTAGTTGACGATCTGGATGCGGTGGAAGAGAAGGTCAACAAGGCGGGTTTCAAGACCCATTCCCACGCCGACTACGAACCTGGGCGACGGTTCTATTTCCACGACAATGACGGTATCGAGTTCGAAGTGGTCAGCTACCCCGACGAGCCTGCCTGAGCCGACTGTTTCGGCCTTCCCTTTGTCTGCATCGCGGTTAATTCTATGAATACGTATTCAGAATTTTCTTGAATACGTATTCACAGGTCACTATCATGGCGCCGCCAGAACCAAACATCAGGCTTTGTGAGGGAGGATACTCATGACTTTTAGCCGTCGCCATTTCATGGCAGCAACCGCAGGCGCGGCCTTCGCCGCCATGACCGCAACCGGATTCGCCGCCGATCAGACCAAGTACGGACTGCTCGCCGGCAAGCCTTATGAAGGCACCAAGCTCAACATCCTGTCGGTCGTCACACCGCAATTCGACGGCCTCATGCTGCGCGACAAGGAATTCACCGACCTGACCGGGATCGAAACGGAATGGACCTTCATTCCGTTCACCAACCTGCAGGAAAAGATGGTCGCCGAGGGCATCGCCGCCAACGGTGCCTATGACGTGGTGAACTTTCTCGACAGTTGGGGTCCACCGAACGCCCATTGGCTTCAACCGATCGACGACCTGATGGAACGCGACGGCATCTCCATGGACCGCTATCCGGCCGCCTTTGCCCGTTCGGCGCAGTTCGAGGGTAAGACACTGGGCTTCCCACTGCGCGCCCATCCGCAGTTGCTGTTCTATCGCGCCGATCTGATCGATTCCCCACCGACGAGTTGGGAAGAGATCATCGAGGTCGGCAAGAAGCTGAAGGAAGAGCATCCCGACATTGCGCCGCTCGCGATGTACTACAACAATGACGGGAACCGGCAGAACCTGTTCATCTGGATCAACTTCCTGTGGGCTGCCGGGGCTGACGTATTCAACGACGACTGGACGGCTGCCTGGACAAGCGAGGAGGCCCTGAAGGCGACCGAGGACTATATCGCGCTGCACACGCAGCACGGTGTCACCAATCCCAACTCGGTCGCTTTCGTCGAACAGGACGCCCGTCAGTCCTTTATGCAGGGCAAGTCGGCGATGATCCCGGTCTGGTGGTGGGCCTATTCGGGCTTCTACAATCCCGACGCCTCGACGCTGACCAAGGATCAGGTCGCCTTCACCGGCATGCCCTCCTACCAGGGCAACACCAAGACCTACGCCATCTCCATGCCGTTCTCCATCTCCCAGTATTCCAAGAACCCGGAAGCCTCCTGGGAATTTCTGAAATGGCTCTCCAACCCGGAAATGGACAAGGCCAACGCCATTGAGCGTGAGGTCGGCGGCAAGAAGATCGTCAACAACGTGGTCACCCACATCTCGTCGCTGACGGACGCGGACGTCAATGCGGCCAATGACAACATTCAGGCCGCAGCTTGGGAATCGTTGAAGGAATCCGACATCATGCCGCAGATCCCGGAATGGCCCGAGGTCGGGGACATCCTGTCGGCAGCGATCGCAAAGGCGGCGGCGGGCGGCGATGTTCGCCAACTGATGACCGAGGCCGCTGAACAGTCAAACCGAGTCCTGAAGCGTTCCGGACGCATTCAGTAACCACGGGCCGGGGCGGCTGAACGCAAGCCGCCCCGGAGTTTTTCATGCGCGACAACACGTTGAAATATCTGCTGGTCCTGCCGGCAGTGCTGGTGGTCTTTGCCACGGCGATCTGGCCTTTGATCGATTCGGCCCGGCTGTCATTCACACTCGGCAGAATCAACCGGCCGAATTTTCCGCAGGGCTATATCGGCTTCGAGAACTACACCTGGGCCTTTCTCGAGGAACCGGCTTTCTGGAACTCGGTACAGGTCACGGCCATTTACACCATCGCAACGGTGGCGCTGACAACGCTGATCGCGCTCGGACTGGCAATGCTGCTGGCGCCGGGCGGGCGGTTGCGCTCCGGCGTGCAGACCCTGCTGATCCTGCCCTTTGCCATGTCCCCTGCCCTGATCGGCGTGTCGTTCCGCTTCATGTTCAATCCGGAATTTGGCCTGTTCGATGCTTTCTTCGGCTTCATCTTCCCGCCGCTTGCCGACATCAGTTGGCTGTCCGACCCGTTCCTTGCCTTCGTCGTCTGTATTCTCGCCGATGTTTGGGGATGGATTCCGTTTCTGACGCTTGTGCTGATCGGCGGTCTTGCCTCCATACCGCAGGATACGCTCGAAGCGGCCCAAGTGGACGGCGCCTCCGGTTGGCGGGTCTTCCGCGACGTCACGTTACCGCAACTGATGCCGGTGCTGGCGGTGGTGATCATCCTGAAATCGATCTTCTCGCTGAAAACCTTCGATCAGATTTTCATGCTCACCAACGGCGGCCCGGGCACCGCCACCCAGACGCTCAGTCACTACATCTATTTCAACGGCTTCAAGTACGGCCAGATCGGCTACTCGGCCTCGGTTGCCTGGTTGATGGTGATCCCCATGCTGGTGCTCACCTATTTCTATGCCAAATTCGTGTTCCGGAAGAATTGAGATGACAGGAAGACAGAGAAAACAGTTCTGGAATGCTGTTCAGATTGTCCTGATCCTGATCGCCGCAGGCGTGATGATCATACCGATCATCTGGATCTTTCTGGCGGCTTTTAAATCCCATGTCGACGTCTACCAGTTGAAGCTGTTCTTTCAGCCGACGCTGGAGAATTTCGCCATTGTCTTCCAGTCGCCCTACAACCTCGGCCACAAGCTTTTCAACTCGACGATCGTCGCTGCGGTGACGGTGATCTTTGCCATTCCGATCGCCACGCTGGCGGCCTATTCCTTCTCGCGCTTCCGGCTTCGGGGCGAGACGACTATGCTGGTGATGATCCTGGCAACACAGTTCGTGCCGGCCGTCGTTATCATCCTGCCCTTCTTCGTGATGTTTCGAGACATCGGCTTGCTCGACACGCGGGTCGGTCTGATCCTCGTCAACCTGGCGATCGTCATGCCGTTCGCCATATGGATGATCAAGGGTTTCATCGACGGCATCCCTATCGATACCGAAGAAGCCGCGATGGTCGACGGATCGACTCGCCTGCAGGTTATCCGCAACATCGTCCTGCCGATGGCGGCACCCGGCCTTTTCACCGCCGGCATCTTCTGCTTCATCATCGCCTGGAACGAGTTCCTTTTCGCCCTGATCCTCACCAACAAGAACGCAGTGACGCTGCCCATCGGGCTGGCGCTGTTCAAGGCAGAAGAAGGCGATCTTTGGAACCTGCTGTCAGCTGCCGGCATCATCATCATGCTGCCGATGTTCGTGCTGGCTTTGATGATCCGGCGCTATTTCGTGCAGGGAATGACAATGGGGGCGGTCCGTTAGCCATGGCGCAAGTCAGCCTGAAGAACATCACCAAACGCTGGGGCGACTTCGTCGGGGTCGACGACCAAAGCCTTGAAATCGCGGACAAGGAATTCCTGGTCCTGCTTGGCCCTTCGGGCTGCGGCAAGACCACCACCATGCGCATGATCGCCGGTCTCGAGGAACCGACTTCGGGCGAGATCCGCATCGGCGACCGGCTGGTCAATGACGACCTTCCGAAGGACCGCGATGTCGCCATGGTATTCCAGAATTACGGCCTCTACCCGCACATGACGATATTCGACAATATCGCCTACCCTTTGAAGGTTCGCGGGACGCCGAAATCGGACATTGCACCCCGGGTTGAAAAGGCAGCCGCCCAGGTCGAACTAACGCAGTTCCTCGACCGCAAACCCAAGGCTCTTTCCGGCGGCCAACGTCAACGCGTGGCACTGGCCCGAGCCATCGTGCGAACGCCAAAAGTGTTCCTCATGGACGAGCCGCTGTCCAACCTCGATGCCAAACTTCGGGTCACGATGCGGGCAGAACTCAAGCACCTGTCACGCCAACTGCAGATCACCACTGTCTACGTCACACACGACCAGATCGAGGCGATGACCCTGGCCGACCGGGTCGCCGTCATGAAACACGGTGTCATCCAGCAGCTTGGTACGCCCGACGAAATCTACAACGATCCCGCCAATCTGTTCGTCGCCGGTTTCATCGGTTCTCCGGCGATGAACCTGATCAACGGCTCGGTCAATGACGGCATGTTCGTAACCTCGGGTGGCACACGGCTGGTCGCGGTCGACGCCCCGAACCGGGCCGATGTTGTGCTTGGGGTGCGCGCGGAGGATGTAGAGATCCTGGAACCGGGCAAAGGCGATATCGATGTTCCGGTCTACGCCTATGAAAACACCGGCGAGAGCGTGCTGCTGACGTTGCAGTTCGGCAAGCAACGGGTCATCGCCCGTGGCGATCGCCATCTGCGTGTGGATATGGACGACACGGTCGGACTGCGACTACACCCCGACCATCTCTACCTGTTCGATCCGACAACCGAGGAGCGCATTCGCGACTGATGGAAATCTGGACGGAGGAAATCGGAAGATGAAGGCGGCGAAGGCGACAGCACTCGACGTTGCCCGACGCGCCGGTGTCAGCCAGCCGACCGTCAGCCGCGTCTTCACACCCGGTGCCAAAGTGTCGAAGGACCTGATCGACCGGGTGCGCACGGCTGCACACGAGCTCGGCTACCGTCCCAACACGCTTGCTCGCTCTCTCATTACCGGGCGCTCCAAAACTATCGGCCTTATCGTCGCGTATCTGAAGAATCCCTTTTATCCGGAAGCTATCGAGAAACTCTCCGAAGCGCTCAACCGCGAGGGTTATCACATCCTCGTCTTCTTCGCCGCCAACCTGGCCGAAGAGATCGATACGGTGGTCGAGGATCTGCTCGATCATCAGGTCGACGGCATTATTCTGGCTTCCGTCAGCATGTCCAACCAACTGACCGAGCGGCTGTCGCAGGAAGGCATACCGTTCGTTCTGTTCAACCGCGGCCAGGAAAATCCGGACATGGCGCAGGTCACCGCCGCCAATTTCGACGGCGGACGCAAAGCCGGGCGTTTTCTGGCCGCCGGCGGCCATCGGCGCATTGCCCACATCTCGGGCTGGCAGAAATCTCTCAACGGTAAAGACCGGCAAGCCGGATTCATCGCCGGGCTCGCGGATGCCGGACTGGAGCCGTTTCGCTGCATCGACAGCCACTATCGCCGCGGCATGGCCATCGACGCGACCAATGAACTAATGACCGCGTCTGTCAAACCCGACGCCATATTCGTCGGTAACGATCATATGGCCTTTGCCGTCATTGAAACGCTGCGCTGTGATCTCGGACTGCGCGTTCCCGAAGACGTGTCCGTCGTCGGCTATGACGACGTGCAGATGGCCGCCTGGAAGGTCTACGACCTCACCACCCTGCGCCAGCCGGCCAATCGCATGGTGGAGGCTACGGTCACGCTTTTGCTCGGCATGATCGACGGTGAGGACACCGGACCGCGCAAGATCGAAATCGACAGCCCGCTCATCATTCGCGGCAGCGCCCGCATTCCGGAAGGTTGGACGCATGAAAGCCGGTGAGCGTCAATGGAAGGATCTTCCAGACTACATTATCGGCATCACCAGAGAGATCTGGGAGGACCGTGGGCTCGCAACGCTCAACCACTATTATGCCGATGACCTGCCAATGCGCTTTGCCTCGGGCATGCTGCGTGGCAACCGGGCGGTCATCGACGCGACTCTCGCGACCCTTGCGGAATTTCCCGACCGTCAACTTCTGGCGGAAGACGTGATCTGGTCGGGCGATGAAGCAAACGGTTACCTGTCGTCGCATCGCCTGGTAACCACGGGCCGACACACCGGCCATGGCTACTTCGGCAAGCCCACCGGGCGATGTTTCGAAGCCCGGGCCATCGCCGATTGTGCGGTGCGCGACGGCGTCATTTACGACGAGTGGCTGGTGCGCGACACATCATCGATCGCCAGGCAGCTGGGCCTCAAACCGAAACGCTTCGCCGGCAAGCTGATTGCCCGAGAAGGTGGGCCGGCAAACTGTGCCACTCCCTTCAGTCCTGAAGTTGACGTCGATGGAGGCTACAGATCGACGGGCAACGACAACGAATGGGGCTCCCGTACGGCGGACATTCTCGACCGGATCATGAACAAGGATTTTGCCGTCATCCGCTCCGAATACGATCGCTGCTGCCGAATCGAACACCCGGGCGGACGCGGCGGCTGGTCGTGGCATAGTGCGGAAGAGTTCTGGATGCAGCTGCGCTCGTCATTTCCCTCTGCTGCGTTTTCCATAGATCACTGCATTGGACGTGACGACGCCGGACAGCCGCCGCGCGCCGCCGTCCGCTGGTCTCTTCTCGGCACGCATGACGGTTTCGGCGCCTATGGTCGCCCGACCGGCGCGCGTGTCTACATTATGGGATTTACCCATGCCGAATATGGACCGTTCGGCCTGAAACGCGAATACACCCTTTTCGACGAAATTGCAGTTTGGAAGCAGATATTGATGCACACCGGAGAAACAAAATGACCCCCGCAGAAATGGAAAGCCGCATCGTCCGGTACGGCGATCTGAAACCGTGCAAGACGGCCTTTATTGACGCTCACACGCCTGGCTCCGACCAGAAAGAGAATTTCACCGTCATTGGCGGCGGGGTTTCGGAAAGCCCTGACCAGCATGTCCACATCAAGGAAACGCCTGGCTTCAACATCGGCGCAGCCGGCCAGCCGCCGAAATGCCGCAACTCGCTCCATTCGCATCGCACGGCTGAAGTCTTCTTCGTTTTGAAGGGACGCTGGCGCTTTTTCTGGGGCCGTTGGGGCAATGCCGGCGAGGTGACGTTGGAGGAAGGCGACATCTTCAATATCCCGACAGGTATTTTCCGCGGCTTCGAGAACATCGGTACCGACTACGGAATGATCATGGCCATTCTGGGCGGTGATGATGCCGGCGGTGGCGTCATCTGGGCACCGCAGGTGATCGAGGATGCCAGCGACCACGGCCTGGTGCTGGCGGAAACTGGACGCCTCTACGACACCAAGAAAGGTGAGTTTCTGCCCGAGGGGGTCGGGCAGATGCCACTGCTCACCGAGGCCGAACTGGATGCGTTTCCGGAACCGACTACAGGGGACGTCATTCCCAACTACGTTGCGCGCTATTGGGATCTCGTCGCCTTGTCCGATCGTGACCCAGCTAAGGTGATCGGCCACGATGCCAAGCTCAGGGATCGGCCCGGTTTCGAGGTGGATTTTATCACGCGCAATTCGCTTCCGGCAGAGCCTTACGTCATCGATCAGCACGAAGTTCTCATGCCGGTGCGCGGCCACTGGAAGCTGGACTGGAACGGCGGATCAGCGGTTCTCAATCCGGGCGACACCTGCGCCGTTCCACCCGGACTGCCCCATGCGCTCTCGCCCTCCATGACTGGCGAAGCAGCGCTCTACCGGGTGCGCAACACCGATGATCCGGCGGGTCCAACCGCCGTTCTCAACTGACCGGACAGGAAGCAACACCCATGGCCGAACAGGCAATCGAACCCGATCTTCTGGCGCTGATGCGCAAGGTCGACACGCCAACCATATGCAACGCCATTGAAACCGCGCAGGGCAAGCGCGGATTCGCCGCCTTCACCCGTGGCACCATGCAGTGCTCGGCGCCGCTGGAACCGCCGGTGGTGGGTTTCGCTCGCACCGCGAAGATCGCCGGTCTGGAACCGCCAACGGAAGCACCCGACATTATCCGCGCGCGTCGCATGGATTACATGCGGTCCATGGCGGCTGGGCCCCGCCCGGGGCTCGCTGTCGTGGAGGATCTCGATTATCCGCACTGCGTATCGGCCTGGTGGGGCGAGATCAACACGACCGTGCACAAGGGCCTCGGGCTCTCCGGCGCCCTGACCAACGGCGTGATGCGCGATCTCGGCGATCTGCCGGAAGGTTTCCCGGTGATCGCCGGATCAATTGGCCCAAGCCACGGCTTTGTCCATGTCCGGGAAGTGGGCACGCCGGTTGAAATATTCGGCATGACGGTTCGCGAGGGCGACCTGGTGCACGCCGACCGGCACGGCGCGCTGGTGGTGCCCCCGGACGTAGTTCCGGTATTGAAAGCAGCCATCGACAAGCTCATCGCCACCGAACAGCTCATTCTTGAGCCGGCACGCGAGCCTGACTTCGACTTCGAAAAGCTGGAAGCCGCCTGGGCGGCCTTCGAGGCGGCGCGGACCTGAGCGCTGTCTCGGTTCGCCGCAGAATAAGGCGGCTCTTACTCAGCGAATCGCGGGAAGCAGAATTGAAGCGGACATGGCAAGGCGTGCGAGTGCGCCGCGTAGAGCGCGTGGCCGACCGCTCGATCAATGGGCAGAAGGCTATCCCACGGCAGAAATGAATTGTTCATGTCGTGGGTGTAAATGCAGCCTATGCGATTATATTTTCCGCTTTCGCTCAGTTTCTTTGTCCTGGCTATCCTGGTCTACGCGCTACAGACCATCCCCCAAATCGGTATCTTTTTGATGCTCGTGGCAGGGATGTTCTGGTCCGTGTTTCTGGTCAACGCGGGCATGGTCGGCATTGCCGTTGAAGCGGCGATCGGTCTTGTTTCACGCTTGTGGCTGGTGTTGCCCGCCTTGTTCTATGGCGGATACTGGACGATGTCAGCGCTCGATCATATGGCGCTGCGGTCTCTTGCGGCCGAATATGATGCTGCGAACGCACGTGTGGTGACCCGGTTCGATCCAACTCGCGAAGCGCTGGTTTTCGAGAAGAACGGCAATGGAGCCTGGCTGACGCAAAACTACTCCTTGCCGGTCGCATATACAGACAATCCCAGTGTGCCGGAGAGATTTTTCTCTCAAAGACTGATGGACAGGAAAACCTGCGACGCGGTGCGCGACAATCCCGCGTTGAAGGCAGCCTCGGTGCATACCTTCGGGTTTCACGACAGTGATCGCCGGTTCGAACGCCGCTTTTGCAACCTCAATATGCCCGAACGACCCGAGCTTCCGTTAGTTCGCGTGTCGAAACAGGAGGAAAAGGTATTCGAAAACCGGTTGCCGGTAACTCGCGTCGTGACCACCATCACGATGGCGGACGGACGCCAATTCCGGCTTCTGGGTGGTGTTGCCGCACCACTGCCGTGGATTCCGATGCCAGTGATGGGTTGCGCGCTCAATTCCGGAACTCCGAGTTGGGATTGCGTCACGCGGTTCTGGCGCAAGCGCTTCACTCCCATTCTTTCGGGGACAACGCGTTACCACCGCGATACTGCGGCCCTGGCGCGGGCGCTGGGCTTGAAGCCGGTCGCAACAGAGGACCGAAGGGCTGCCGATCCGGGTGTCTTGAAAGCAAGGATGAAAGCCGCCAAGGAGGCCACATTGGCACGCCAACTGACGAACCTCGAGACCATGATCGAGGACCCTGTTGCAAAAGCCCGTGATTGGCAGATGAGCATCATTTTAAGTCGTCCCAATGTTCTGGATAGCCGTGCGGATGCGATCATGGATGGCCTGGAGCGTGCCGCGGTAGTTGCCGGTCCGGAGCGGCGACGAGCACGGGAGAGCGGCCGCAAACTGTCAACATTGGTCGCCGGACTGCCTGACAAACGGTTCCGAGGATACGGGCCACGGCTCCTTGCGTTGTACAACCAGGCGGATGGAGAGCATTGGCTTTGGGAAAGGAGCCAGTTACTTGCGCGGTTGGGTGATTTGGGAACGGACGCACTGCCGTATCTGGTCGATCCTCCAGCGCAGTCGAGGTCCCCAAACCGCTCTAGAATCGAGGCGATTTGCCGCGTTGGCCCGGCAGGCCGCACTGCTGCCCAACCTGTACTCATCGAGATGTGGATCCAGTCACGCGACGTTATCGATCGAGATGCGCGAGCCGACTTGTTCGTCGCAATGCGCCGCCTCGGCATTTCGCCACCGCCGCTTCCCAAGGACAAAAACAACCAACGCGCCCGACTGGAAACCGAGTGGGCCGACATCTCGCCGCAATCGCCACCGCGGGTGTGCACCGTCTGGGCAGAACGGGAAGCGCGAAGACGCCGGAAGCTGAACGATCAGCGCGCCAAAAACCTCAACTGATGGGTCTGAACAGCCCGAAACGCCCTACCCCGCTTTGGAAAGCGCGCGGGGCGCATATCGGTGCCAGCCGACCAGAATCAGCGCCGCGACAGCAGCGGGGCCAAAAACTTCGGGCACCCTGAATAGGATCAATACGGCCAGCCCAAGGCGAACCAATACCTCCCACAGGGCCAGACGCCGCGTATCGAAAGCCGAAAGTGCGCTTGAAATCAGGTAGAGTGCCAAAACAAGCCTGAGCAGAACCGCCGCCAGAGCGCCCCAGGCGACGTTGCCATCGTAGCCGGGAAGATAGCTGACCTCGCCTGACGCGCCGGTTGTCGGATCAACCACTGCAGCATCGATGAGCAGAATTTCCGGGTAGATCGCGAACACGAAAGGAATGATGAACATGACAATGCCGGATTTCACTGCGGAAAACCCGGTCGCCATCGGTTCGGCCTTGGTGATCGTGGCGGCCGCAAAGGCGGCCAATGCCACCGGTGGAGTGATCGCGCTCGCCACCGCAAAGTAGAAAATGAACATGTGGGCCGTGAAGGTGGCGATGCCGAGGCCGGCCAGGACCGGCCCCATGAGCAGAGCGACATTTACGTAGGCTGGCACCGCCGGCATGCCCATGCCCAACAAGATCGCGATCAGCATGGTCACGAATAGCGCGATCAGCATGAACGTAGTCGAACCGCCCCGGCCGATATCGAGCGACTGCAGCCATCCCAGGACATCCAGCGAAATGAACGTCGGCAGCCCGGTGAACTGGAGGCAGAAGTCTATGATCGAGACCGCCAGGAACATCAGGTAGAGCGTTGAAATGAGCACCCCGGCCGCAGCCAGAGCATCGATCACCTTGCGCGGTTTCGCCCGCACCTTGGGGTCGAGAAACAAAAGGCACAGGAGCAGAGCAACGGCCCACCAGCCAGCGCTGCCCGCATCGCCGACAGAATTCTGCACCAGGCGCAGGAACCAGGACAGCGAAACCACTTCGCATTCGCCGTCGGTGAGCACGCGCTCGGCCCCGAACAGGCCGCCCAGCAATCCGCAGCCGACACTCTCCTTGGTGGTCAGCAGAAGCACGAGGATAAGCAGGATCGGCCCAAAGATCATCAACAGGTTCAACTGGTCCTGACCGTCCAGTTTCATGTCTTCGGTCAATTCGCCGATCGCCTTGATGTTCTGTTTTCGCGCCTGGAAGACGACGGAGAGGAACAGGCAGAAAAAATAGGCCACGGCTGGAATGATCGCAGCGACGATCACTTCCGAATAGGGCACGGCAGTTAAGGCAGCGAGGACGAAGGCTGCAACCCCCATAACCGGCGGCATGATCGAGCCGCCGGAGGAGGCTGCTGCTTCGACACCACCGGCAAAGACTTTCGAAAAGCCGCGTTTAGACATCATCGGAATCGTCAGAACGCCAGTCGACAGTACATTGACGATCGGCCCGCCAGAAATCGTTCCGAACATGGCAGACGAGACGATTGCAGCATGCGCGGGCCCACCGCGCAGTTTCCGGGTCCACCGAAACGCCAGCTTGATCAGCGACTGTCCGCCCGCCGATGCACCAAACAGCGACCCGAGCACCAGATAGGGAAAGATGGTGTTCAGCATGATGTCAAGGAAGCGCCCCAGCAATCCGGACGCGTTGTTGACCAGGATATCGTGAACCCTGGGCCGTCCATCCGAGAGCAATCGAGGCTCGCCGGCCAGTTTGGTCATCAAATATTTGTTGATGTCTTCGGGACCGTGGAAATACCAGACGAGCACCGTGGCGATTGTATAGGTCGCCACCCCGAGTGCCACCAGTACGAGCGGCAGGCCCCAGACCTTGACGTTGTAAGCCAGAAACACAAGAACGGCGGCACCGACGATCAGAACCAGGAAACCACCTGTGTTGTTGACGCATTGCGGATCTTCGACCGAGGTCGGCTCGGGCAATCCGTAGAGTTCGGCGATCTCCTTTTCCTTGACCAGCGCCTCGCTGATCAGGCGCTCCCGGTCGCCAGTCAGTTGGTCGATCAGGCAGATCGATTCTATCTCGACAACGTAGGTCACCGAAATTCCGAGCGCCATCGCCACCAACGCGATGTCTAAGACCAGACCCAGACCACGCAGCCACGCTGTGCGATCGCTCCAGCTCTTCCAGATCGAGTGCTTCAGGGCGACACACACCATCATTGCCGCGAATGCAGCGGGATAGAACCATTCGGTCGGAAACTTGCGGATGCTGAACCATTCCCGACCGGTCAGTTGGCGCAGGGCATCGTCGAGGCCGGGAATTCCGGGCATGGAATTCAGCAGACCGACCAAGACAATCGCAACGGCCAGACCATAGGGAAAAGCCGACGCAAAGCCGCTCCGGTCGGCATGGGTGTCGCTGTCTTCACGCATCAATGAACCCCTGGCTGCGCTGCCTCTCGTCCATGCGAAACCGCTTCGCAGGATGGAATTAGCCCACGGGCGCTATGGTTTGGCGCAATCGGGGATCGTGTAACCGGCTTCCTCCCAGGCGGCCACCGCGCCAGGATGGTACTTGATCGGCATCGGACCGCAGAGCGAGGTCAACGCTGGATCGGTTTCCCCGAAAAAAGCGTTGTTCATGTAGGGCGTCTTGTTCTTGTAGAGCTCGATGTTCTTCAGGAAGGCAGCTGTCAGCGCCTTGGCCAGGTTGAAGTCCATGTCGACGCTGACGACATCACCGCCGACCTCGCCGGGCGCACGAAAGATGGCGTCTTCCGAAACCACCGTAATGCCCGGGCCGAAAAGATCCGGCGTGATCTCGAATTCAACGGCAACCGTGCCAGGCGCCTTCATGTATTTCTGCGTCGCTTCATTTTCGAAAATGTCCTTCGGGAAGGACCACACCTTGATCTTTCCGGCCGCAGCAGCCTGTGACATGCGCGCGTCCGGAAAATTGACCGGAAGTACGTTCGCCGCAGCCGAGCCGTCGGTGATGGTCTTGACCGCCTGTCCCCAGTTAACCTGCAGACCCTTGTATCCGTCGCCGTCGTCGAGGCCGGTGGCCAGCTTGATGACGGCCCGGGCCCGGTTCAGTGCGGCCCCTCTCGGCGGGCCGTTGTAGATGGTCTTTCCGGCGATGTCCTGCCAACCGTCAAAGTCCTCGCTCTCATAGGCAAAGATCGGGAAGGCGGCGATGCGGTAGGTGTAGAGGACGGCAATTTTCGACGCCAGCTCCTTGCCCTGATCGCCGAGGGCCGCATATGGACCCGCCCCGCGCGACATCAGGAACGGGAGAATGAAGGGAGCTGCCGCGATGTCGGTCTTGCCTTCAGCGACATTTTGAACGGAATTGGTCAGCGTTTGTCCGGTCGCCACCTGAATGTCGGCGACGCCCTCTGACGCCGCGACCTCGGCCAGGGTTAGGATCGACGCTCCGACCGCGCCGGTCGGGGGGCCGGTCTCCGCGGACAGGTTGGCCTGTCCGTAAACGCCCGAGGTCATGGCGAGCATCGCGATAAGGCTAAAAGCAGCGGTGTATCTGGACATGGTTTCCTCCCTGTCGTCCTCAGTTTTTCAAATGCAACGGCAGACTTTTCGCATCCGCTTCCAGTTCATCCCTGTTCCAGTAGCCGATGAAAATGCCGGGTGGTTCTCCCGCATCGGTCATCGCTTCGACGACCTCTGCAGGTCTGGTAATGCGGTTGTGGTGCCTGCGGGACCATTCAAAGTGCAGGCCGCTTAATCGCTCGATTTGATGGGAGAAGGCTGGATCGGTGCCGAGATCGTTCAGTTCGTTCGGATCGGTTTCGAGGTCGAAGAGCATTGGACGCATTTTTTCGACATGGATGTATTTCCACCTCCCGTCGAAGACCATCGCCAGCCGCGCATCACCCTGATCCACACCCACGGTTCGACGGGCATCGCGGGTCGAATAGTCATATTCTGAAACACAATAATCCCGCCATTTCGTCTCCAAGCCATGCAAGAGGGGCTGCAAGGACAGGCCTTCCAGAATATGCGGCCTCGGCTTTCCGCCGAAGAACTCAAGGAAGGTCGGTGTGAGATCGATGCCTTCGACAAGCCGATCCGTCGCCGTGCCCCGCGCCGCATCTGCGTCACTGCGAGGGTCGTAGACAATCAACGGGATGCGAGCCGAGCAGTCGTAGAACAGGTCCTTTTCACCCATCCAGTGATCGCCCATATTGTCTCCGTGATCGGAGCAGAAGACGATCATCGTATCGTCCATCCGCCCGCTTTCACGCAGGTAGGCAAAGAGCCGGCCCAGTTGATCGTCCAGTTCCTTGATTAATCCCATATAGACCGGCGCAACCAGGTTGCGGACTTCGTCCCGCGACAGGCTCATATTCACCCGCATGTCCATCCAGGCCCGCAACAACGGGTGGGTTGATTGCCGCTCAGAATTTCCACGGTTCACCGCCGGCAGGTCGCACGCGGTGAACATGTCGTTGTAGGGGGCGGGTGCCAGATAGGGCCAATGCGGTTTGATATAGCTCAGGTGGCAGAGCCAGGGCCGATCGCTTTGAGCTTCGATGAAATCGATGGCACGCGTTGTGAGCCAGGCGGTTTCAGAGTGCTGTTTCGGCACCCGTGCCGCATGTGGGGCGTTTTCGAGCACCCATCCGGTCAACAGGGCGCCATCCGGTGCAACAGCTGTGTTCGCCCATTCTTCCCACGGATTATCGCCATCCATACCGTGGTCGCGAAGGTACCGATCATAGTCCTCCGCATGGCGGTTCGGGTAGTCGCTGTGGTTGGTACCGTCGTCCCTTACGAAGGCCTCGAAACCGCATTCACTAACCAATGCACCGATCACACTGTCCGGCTCAATGCCGAGGCGCTTCATCCCCTCGCGATCGGTCGTCATGTGGGTCTTTCCGACAAGCGCACATTTGACCCCGATTTCCCGCAGGTGATCGCCGAGTGTCGGCTCTCCGACCCTCAGCGGGAATCCGTTCCATGTCGATCCATGGCTGCGGACGTAGCGCCCGGTATAGAAACTCATCCGGCTGGGGCCACAGATCGGCGATTGCACATATGCCCTGTCGAACCGGACGCCCTGCGACGCCAGCCAATCCAGATTGGGCGTGTCTATGTGTCTGGCCCCGTAACAGCTGAGGTAGTCCCACCTCAGCTGGTCGGCCATGATCCACAACACGTGCCGTGCCTCGCCCGTCATGCACCGTTGCTCCCGTCAGTGAAAGTGCTCACAGGGGCATTCTTGACGGTAGAAACATATCAGTCCAATATTTACTTGTTACCTTAACATGTGATTCTGATATGTTGATAGACCCAAGGCATCTTGAGCAGCTCGCCGTGATCGTCGAGCATGGGACACTGCACGAGGCGGCCAAGAGGTTGGGGACCTCCCAACCTGCTTTGAGCCGGATGATCGGGAACCTGGAAATCCGCGTTGGTGTTCAGTTGTTCGAACGCAGCAACCGTCCGTTGCTGCCTACTGAGATTGGACAGAAGCTCGCTCGACACGGCCGCGCCATCAGGGCGATCCGCGAGCGCGCCAACGAGGACATCCAGCTTGGAATGCGCGGCATGACGGGCGAACTTAAGATCGGCGCCCCACCATTCCTGTGCGAGCGACTCGTCGGCGACGCGATCGCGCACTTTATCGGACGGCGGCCGGGTATCGAGGTCAAACTCGTCTCCGATTACTTCCCACAATTGGAGCGCAAGGTGTTGCTGAACCAGATCGACGTCGTGATCTGTCCGCTCAAACTGTTGAGCGTGCCCAGAGAAGAACTGGCGGTCGAACCTCTGTTCTGGGACGAACACGTGGTCGTCGGGCGGAATGATCATCCGCTTTCGAAACTGGACAGGGTCAAGGCGAGTGACCTCGAAGCCGCCACCTGGATCAGCCATTCCGAACCCAGCATGTTGCATGTCGACATGGCGACCGCGCTGGCCTCCTATGGCGTGAGCAACGTGTCCATCGCATTTCAAAGTGAATCGGCCGCTGCAATCCTGGAGATGCTCGGCAGCACGGAGTTTCTAACCGTGCTGCCGCGCTACGCACTTCGCAACCCCGAGCACGAAAGCAGATTGTCCGAATTGCCCGTTAAGTTCGAGTCGTCTTCAATGACCGTCGGTATGGTGACCTCGACTCGCCGCCAGGAAAGCCCTCTCCTGGCTGCCTTTGCAAACCATATGCGGGACTTTGTCACAAACGATCTGTCGGAAAGGTTCCGACTGAAGACGACGGAAAACTCAACCGTCGCAAAAGCAACACTCCGTACAAACGACTGAATCTCGAGCAGCGTCCATGCGGCGCGAGGATTGATCCGGTCGGACTGAACTCGTGCTGCAAGTCTATCCTTGATCTACTCGGCCGGCGGCACCGCGGCCGCGGCATGACCAGTTGCCGGTCGATCAAGTCGACGTCGGATCACCTCGCCGATCACGATGCCCAGCGGCGCCGAGCCCCAGATGCAGATCAGAATGGCAGCGGCCTCGTGGTTTCGCAGCAGCGGATCAATCACGAAAAGCATGACCCTGAAGAGCCAGAAGGAACCCCACATCGATCCGATGAACCGGAACATCCAGACCCGGTGGGCTTCCTGGTCGCCGGCACGTGCCTTCACAATGCCCATGACCGCACATGCGTATACAAAGGCCGCCATCGAATAGAAGCCGTACTGCGCCAGCGAACCACCATATTCTCCGACGGGTCCGTGTTGGGAGGCAAGCCAGGTGGCACAAATGACACTCAGGGTCAGCGCGGCAAAGGTCACGCGGCCGATAAGACGATGCGATGACCGATGCGCGCCGTAACCTGGCCGGAACAGCTGAATGTGCATCAGCACAAATGCAATCGAATTGAACGCAATGTGTCCATAAAGAAGGGTCGAGCGGAACTCCGGTCCATTGGCAAACCGGTCATAGAAAGCCGCTCCCCAGGCGGGATGATTGACGAAGCGATCACCCCAGACCGTGCACGCATTGTCCGCGCATTTTGATATCGCCGCGGCACTCGTATCCGGCGCCAGACCGATATTGATCAACACATCATAGATACCGATGAAGGATGCGATGGACGCAGGGACGCCGTTGATGAAGTAGCCGATGTTCAGCAGGAGCATCAGCCCGATTCCAAACAGGAGAAACGGCCTGTAGGAATGATTGCGCAGTCCCAAGATCAGCAATGCGCCCCAGACGACCAGCGCGGCATAGACGGTCCCTACCAATATGGGCATGTCTGCTTCCTCCCAGGTCGGGGCCCGAGCGCCACCAACCTTTTCCTGTCTCCCACAGGAAGCGTAGTCGAGGGCGTTGCGGATGACAAATCAACCAGCGGATTTGATCCGGTCGAACTGGCCGCCTTAGCAGATCCGACTTGACTGACGCACCACCAGGTGCACCGGGAACCTGGTCGATTGGCCAGGTGGTTCGCCTTCTTCAAGCCAATGCAAAAGAATCGATGCAGTCCGCTTGCCAAAGACCTTGACGTCGCAATGCACGGTGCTGAGTTGGGGATAAACCTCCGCAGCCTCTTCGATATCGTCGTAGCCAACAATGTAAAAATCCCGGCCGACGCGAACTCCGGCCTGGGCAAACGCCGACGACATACCCAGTGCCACAAGATCGTTGAAACACAACGCGGCCCTGAGGTCAGGCCTGTTATCGTGAATGTCGAACGCGATCTGGCGCCCGAGCGCCCTTGTCGGTCGACCGTGAAAGACCGCTGGTTCCAGGGCATTCTGCTTCATGTGGGTCATGTAACCGCACATGCGTTCCCTCGTGATTTGAACACCCTCCAGGCCACCGGCATAAGCGATTTCGGTCAGCCCCTGATTAAGAAGGTGCTCCATTGCAAGATGGCTGCCGGTTTCATAGTCCATGGAAAAGAACGGAAAGCGGTCCAACCGGTCGTCCACCTGGCGCAACACCTGCATGGTCGGGATGTTCGCCCTTTCGATGGCGTCGAATGTCTGTTGCGTTCCACCGTAGGTCGGTGAAATCAAAAGCGCTGAAACACCATGCTCCAGCATTGATGTAATCACCTGGTGCTGAAGCACCGGATCCTCATCCGTGTTGGCAATCACCGTTGTGTAGCCGTGATCCGACAGTGACATCTGGGCACTGGCGGCAAATTCGGTGAAGAACGGGTTTCTGAGATCATTGATAACGAGCCCGATCAATCCGGTACCTGCTCCGCGAAGCGTGGCCGCTGCCTGATTGCGAACATAGCGAAGTGCCTTGATCGACGCTTCAACCGCTTCACGTGTTTCACTGCGCACCAACGGGCTCTTTTGCAGGACAAGCGAAACCGTCGATTTGGACACCCCGGCGTGCTGGGCAACATCCTTGATCGTCGGTCGCCTGGCTACCATCACCCGGCTCCAAGCCCGTGGTCTTCCCTGATCATGTCGGCGGCCTTTTCGGCAATCATGATGGTCGGTGCATTGGTATTTGACGAATTCAGGAAAGGCATGACGGAGCTGTCGCAGATCCGCAATCCATCGACGTTCTTCAGCCGCAAATCCGGGGTGACCACGGCCGTGGCGTCATCCGCACCGCCCATCTTGCAGGTGCCGACCGGGTGATAATCGGTCTTGGAAAATCGATAGGCGTAGTCGCGGATGTCGTCATCGGTCCGGCAGTCGGCACCCGGCATGGATTCGGATTTCACGAAGGGCGAAAAGGCCTTCTGTTGCATGATGCGGCGCGTGAGTTTGAACGCCTTGATGGAGTGTTCCATGTCATACGGATCGCCCCAGTAGTTCGGGTCGATCGCTGGTTTCTCGAACGGGTCGTTGGATTTCAGCCGCACGGAGCCACGCGATTTGGGCCTCAGCAGCGCCGAGTTCAAAGTCACGCCATTTCGAATCTGCTTCAGCCCGTGCTCCAGACCCGATCCAGGCAGGAAGTGGAACTGGACATCAGGCGCCGGCGCAGTTTCATCGGCATACCAGAAGCCGCCGCCGTCACAGATATTGGAAGCGACGATGCCGGTGCCGAAAAGCATGTACTGCAAGCCAGCCCATGTGCTCATGTACCACGGTTTGTACTTGTCGCAGCTGTAGTCGCCAGAACATTCGCTGACGCAAAACACATCCATATGATCCTGCAGATTGCGACCAACGGAGGGTGCATCCCGCACCACATCAATCCCAAGCCGCGACAGTTCGGCGGCGTCACCAATGCCGGAATGCATTAGGGTGCGCGGACTGCCGATGGCGCCGCTTGTCAGCAAGATTTCCCGACCGGCTTCAATGCGCTTCGTTCCAGCGCCGTCTTTGACATGAACAGCGACCGCTCGGTCTCCGTCGATCTCGATGCGGGTCACGAACGCTTTGGTGCGCAGGGTCAGATTGGCATGTTTGCGAATGGGACCGAGAAAACCAACGGCGGCCGAGCAACGTTTGCCGTCGCGATTGGTAACCTGGTAAAAGCCTGCCCCCATCTGCTCGGCACCATTGAAGTCCGCGTTGAAGGGCAGACCGGCCTGTTGGGCGGCGCGCACGAACACCGTCGTCATCATGTGTGGGTGGGCATCCGACACTTTGAGTGGTCCGCCCTGGCCGTGAAACTCGTCGGCGTAGCGGTTGTTGTCTTCGGCTTTGCGGAAATAGGGCAGCACGTCGTCGTAGGACCAACCGCTGCATCCATGGTCCGCCCAGTTGTCGTAATCCCATCGATTGCCGCGGGTATAGACTTGCGCGTTGATCGAGCTGCCACCGCCGAGCACCCTGCCCTGAGGGTACCAGATTTCCAATCCGTTGAGCCCTTTCTGCGGCACGGTTTCATAACCCCAGCTGTGGGTTGCTCCCGTCAGTTTGGTAAAGCCCGCCGGCATGTGGATATAGGGGTGCCGGTCGCTTGGTCCGGCTTCCAGCAACAGCACCGAAACCTGACCGGTGTCGACCAGACGGCGCGCGAGAACGCAGCCTGCCGCGCCGCCACCGACTATGATGAAATCGAATTTCTCGGCCATCGGTGCCTCAATGACGCCGGACGGCACATTCGGTAAAGAAGGCCATACGGCTGTCCTCAGACGATGCGCGCTTCGGTTTTGGGATCGAACGGCACCGCCTTTTCCATGTTGACGGCAAAGTCGACCACCTGGTTGACCTGCACGTCTGCGTCAGCACGCATGCGGGCAATACACTCCAGACCACCCAGCGTACTGGCAACGAAGGTGTCGGAGCCGGCCGGTTCGGTCACTTCGACGGTGTTTTTGATGATCTCGATATGCTGCGATTTGCGGTCCGCACCGTCGGGATCGGTGATCGCTTCCGGGCGCACACCGAGCGTAATCTGCTGCCCGTCACGCGCCTTCAAGGCTTCACTGGGCTCGGCAAAGGCAAGCCGGATCGTCTCACCCTGGCCATTCGCAGTTTCCGCAAAAATGCCGTCACCGTCGGCCCGCACCGTCACCGGCAGCAGGTTCATCGAAGGTGAGCCCATGAAGCTCGCGACGAACAGATTGGCCGGCGTGTCGTAGATTTCCTTCGGTGTGCCAAGCTGTTGGACATAGCCGTCATTCATCACCGCAATACGGGTCGACAAGGTCATCGCCTCGATCTGGTCATGGGTCACGTAGACGATGGTGGTGCCGAGCTTCTGGTGCAGCTTCTTGATTTCGGTGCGCATGTCGACGCGCAGCTTGGCATCCAGGTTGGACAGCGGCTCGTCGAACAGGAAAACGTCGGGATCGCGCACCAGAGCACGGCCCATGGCCACGCGCTGCCGCTGGCCGCCCGAAAGCTGACCCGGTTTACGGCCCAGCAACTGCTCGATCTGCAGGAGTTTCGCCACATCCGCCATGGCCTTGTCGCGATCGGCCTTCGGAACCCCGTGCATCTCCAAACCGAAAGTGATGTTCTGCGCCACGGTCATGTTCGGATAGAGCGCGTAGGATTGAAAAACCATGGCAATGTTGCGCTTCGACGGATGGACGCCGTTCACCACCTTGTCGCGGATGCGGATCTCGCCAGAGGTGATGCCTTCCAGTCCTGCGATCATGTTGAGCAGGGTCGATTTACCGCAACCGGACGGCCCAACCAGCACCAGGAATTCGCCCTCTTCCACGGCAATGTCGACCTGGTGCAGGACTTCCACAGGACCGTAGGATTTGGTGACGTTGTCGATATCGAGAAAACCCATGGTCCTATCCCTTCACACTGCCGGCCATCAGACCGCGCACGAAATAGCGGCCGGCGACGATGTAGACGACAAGCGTCGGCAGCGCTGCGAAGATCGCGCCGGCAAAATGCACGTTGTATTCCTTCACACCCGTGGAGGAATTGACGAGGTTGTTGAGCGCCACCGTCATCGGCATCGAATCGAGATCGGCAAAGGAAGCGCCGAACAGAAAGTCGTTCCAGATGTTGGTGAACTGCCAGATCACTGAAACCACGATGATCGGTCCCGAAGACGGGAGCATGATACGCCAGAAGATCTGGAAGAAGCCGGCACCATCTATTTGTGCCGCCCGCACCAACTCGGTCGGAAACGCCGCGTAGTAGTTGCGGAAATAGAGCGTCGTGAAACCGAGCCCGTAGACGATGTGAACCAGAACAAGTCCCGGGGTCGAGCCGGCAAGACCCATCAGACCGAGCATGCGGGCCATCGGGATCAGTACGATCTGGAACGGAATGAAACAGGCAAACAGCATCAGCCCGAACAGGATGGTATCACCGCGAAAGCGCCATTTGGTCAGCACATAGCCGTTCAGCGCGCCCAGCATGGTCGACACGATGACCGCTGGAACGACCATCTTGATGGAGTTCCAGAAGTAGGGTTTCAGCCCCGTCGGCTGGACGCCGATTTGTGCCGTCGACCAGGCCGAAAGCCATGGCTCGATCGTCCAAATCTTCGGAAGCGCCACCATGTTGCCGCCGCGGATCTCATCCAGCGGTTTCAGCGAATTGACCAGCATGATGAAAAACGGCAGCAGGTAGAAAAGCGCGAACAGCAGCAGAGACAGGTAGATCAGCACGCGTGTGAAATTGCCGGTGCGGATTGCGGTATCGGTGGTTGCGACGGCCATCACTTCTTCTCCCGCAGTTCGGCGTAGAGATAGGGGATCATGATCGCTGCAATGGTCATCAACATGATCACCGCGGACGACGCACCGATACCCATCTGGTTGCGCGTGAACGTATAGGAATACATGAAGGTCGCCGGCAGTTCCGTCGCCCGTCCCGGTCCGCCTCCGGTCAAAGCTATAACGAGGTCATAGGACTTGATCGCCAGATGGGCGAGGATAACGAAGGCTGACAGAAAGGCCGGCCGGAGCTGTGGAATGATGATACGCCGATACAGGTTCCAGTTGGAGGCGCCATCCATCTGCGCCGCCTTGAGGATCTCGTTATCAATGCCACGCAAACCGGCCAGGAACATCGCCATGACGAAGCCGGAGGATTGCCAGACGGCGGCAAGGACGATCGTGTAGATCGCAAAGTCGCGGTTCTTGATCCAGTCGAATTTGAAGCTGGTCCAACCCCACATATGCATGGTGGCTTCTATGCCGATGCCTGGATCGAGGAACCATTTCCAGGCGGTACCAGTGACGATGAAGGACAACGCCATCGGATAGAGGTAGATCGGCCGCAGGATGCCTTCACCGCGGATCTTCTGATCAAGGAAAATCGCCAGGCTCAGCCCGATTACGGTGCAGATGACGATGTAAAGCGAGGCGAAGATGCCGAGATTCGTGACAGCGATGTCCCAATGGCGCAGGCGAAACAGCTTGTCGTAATTCTCGAATCCGACCCAGCCGAACGACGGCAGGATGCGGCTGTCCGTAAAGGACAGGTAGATCGTGAAGATGATGAACCCGTAGACGAAAACCAGGACCATCGCCAGGGAGGGCGAAAGCACAAGCTTCGGGATCCAGTTCTGCAGGCGGGTTCTTAGATCCACCTCGACGGTCGGCGCGGCCATATCAGGCGTCCCCCGCGGCGTAAATTCGATTTCAGGGTGCCGGGCCGGATTGAGACCGGCCCGGCAATTCGATTACTTGGCGATGGATACGGCGTCCACCAGCTCTTCGACGGCGGTTCCGCTGTCGTACTCGCCGTTGAAGTGGGCCGTTACCACGTCATAGATGGCGTTCTTGACGGCTGCCGGTGAAGCATGGCCGTGGGCCATGGAACCGAACAAGTTGCCCGACGAGGCTGCTGCGGCCAGGTCCTTCATGCCCTGCTTGCCGCAGGCATCGAAGGCTTCGTCAGACACATCCGTACGCGCCGGCACCGAACCCTTGACGACGTTGAACGCCGACTGGAAGGACGGCGACAGGATGGCGCTTGCCAGAGCCGCCTGCTGTGGGCTGACCGTGCCGCCCTGGTCGAACATGGCGAACTGGTCGGCGTTGAAGGTCACCTGGTCCTGCGTACCCGGGAAACGGAAGCAGAGGAAATCAACGCCCGGCTTCTTGCCGGCACTGAGGAACTCACCCTTGGCCCAGTCACCCATCAACTGGAAGCCGGCCTCACCGTTGATGACCATGGCCGTTGCCAGGTTCCAGTCACGTCCCGAGAAGTTGTCGTCCAGATTGGCGCGAATGACCGCCATCCGGTCGAAGGCTTCCTTCATGGTATCGGAACCCAGAGCACCCTCATCCAGATCGATAAAGGCAGCCTTGTAGAACTCCGGACCGCCGGCAGACATCGCAACGGCGTCAAAAATGGTCGCGTCCTGCCAGGCCTGTCCACCGTGGGCGATCGGTGTGACACCGGCTGCCTTCAGCTTGTCGAGTGCGGCAGCGAATTCTTCCCAGGTTGTCGGAACAGCGATGCCATTGGCGTCGAGCACGGCCTTGTTGGCCCAGACCCAGTTGGTGGAATGCACATTGACGGGAGCAGAGACCCACTTGCCGTCGTGCTTGGCGAAGCCTTTGAGAGCATCCGGGACCACGGCGTCCCAGCCTTCCTTGGCGGCAACGTCGTTGAGATCGGCAAGTGCACCCTGACCAGCCCAGTCGAGAATATCGAAGCCCAGCATCTGCACTGCGGTCGGGGCGTTGCCGGCCGTAACGCGTGCACGCAGCACGGTCATTGCCTGCTCGCCGCCGCCGCCTGCTACAGGCATGTCTTGCCAGCCGATGCCCTGACCTTCCAGGTCCTCCTTCAGCACGTTCAGCGCCGCGGCCTCGCCGCCAGACGTCCACCAGTGCAGGACTTCGACGTCCTCGGCGAACGACAGGCTGGTCGAAACTGCCAGGGCAGCGACGGTCATTGTCGTGGTTTTCAGAAATTTACGCATGTGTTTCCTCCTTGGACTCGCGCAAATCGACTATGTCCCTTCAGGGACGGTGATTTTGTCGCACCGGCTCAGTGCCGGTCACGTCTTGTCTCCCGCAAAAATCGGCTTTCGCTTCTCCGAAAACGCGGCAACACCCTCGGTCTTGTCAGCGGATCCCGCCATGAGCGCACCGCCAAGTGCCTCCGTCATGGCGGCGCGATCCTCGTCGAGCGAAGCCGACAGGAGATATTTGGTCGTCTCTATCGCAGCCGGCGACCGCTCACAGATCTCGGCTGCCATGGCGCCAGCCTCGGCCGTGGGATCATCTGCCACGGCATTGGCGAACCCGATGGAGAAGGCGCGTTCCGCGGAAAGCCTCCTGCCGGTCAACGCCATTTCCTTCAGAACCGCCGGCGGGATCTGCCCCGCCAGCCGCTGCGTGCCGGACCAGCCCGGCACAATGCCGACACCGGTTTCCGGCAGAGCGATCGTCGCACCGGGAGAGAGAATACGAAGATCGCATGCAGCGGCCAATTCCAGCCCGCCGCCGAAAGCATGACCGGACAAAACAGCAATGCTTGGCACATGAAACCGCGCAATGCGGTCGAAAATGCGGTGACCGCGACGAATCCAGTGGCGGCTGAAATCTCTCGGTGACAGCCGAGCCCAGTCATGGATATCGGCGCCGACGCAGAAGGCGCGATTTCCTGCCGCCGTCAACAGAACGCAACGAATATCCTCATGGCTGTCGATCGTGGCGCAATGCGCTTCCAGAGCATCAAGCATGGCCTCGGTCAGCGCGTTGAGCTTGGCCGGATTGTTCAGCCGCAGTTCCGCAACGCCATTATCGATGGTCAAGTGCACTGTGCTCATAGCGTCAGCCCCATTGGCCCCTCGCAAAGCAATGAAGCCGGCATCCTGACCGCATCCTGAGCCACCCTAACCCGCCCTCCGGACGCTTGGATGATGTCGTCCTCGGGCACGATGCCCGGCATAATTTCAGTCGCCACCAACCCGTCGTCACCGAGCCGCATCACGCAACGCTCCGTCACATAAAGCACGTCCTGCTCCAGCTGCCTGGCGCGCCGGCCCGAAAACGTGACGTGTTCGACCTCATCGACCATTTTGGCGAAACGGCCGGGCTCGCTGACACGGATGGCATCCTTGCTCAGGTCGAATTTGGCACCGGCTTCGAAGTACCCGGAAAAGACGATTTTGCGGGCATTGGCGGTAATGTCTACAAAGCCGCCGCAGCCGGCGGTCAAGTAGGGCTTCTTACCCAGTTTCGACACGTTGACATTGCCGTTTCGATCGACTTCGAGAAACGACAGGAAGGAAACGTCGAAACCGCCGCCCTGGAAGTAGGAAAACTGGCTTGGCGCCGGAAGGATCGCATCGGCGTTGGAAGCGCAGCCGAACGCAAATCCGCCCAACGGCATCCCGCCCACCGCACCCTGTTCGATCGCCCAGGTAATCGACTGCGGATACCCTTCCTCCAGCAGAATGCGTGGTACGCTGGCGGAGATGCCGAAACCCAGATTGGCTGATTGACCGTCCTGAAGCTCCATCGCTGCCCGCCGCGCGATCACCTTTTCGATCCCGTGCTCGGCAAGGCGAAAGCTCTCCCATGGCCGCATGATCTCGCCGGAAATCGCCGGATCGTAGTCCGTTTCCGTGGCCTGCTTCTGATCCGGATCGACAACGACCAGATCAACCAGGTGACCCGGCACATGCACGTCATGGGGTCGCAGCGAACCGGCCGCGGTGACCCGCTTGACCTGGGCGATGACAAGCCCGCGATGATTGCGAACGGCAATGGCCTGATCGAGCGCGCCGAGGGTTGCCCCCTCGTGTTCAAAGGTCAGATTGCCCTTTTCGTCGGCCGTGGTTCCGCGGATTATCGCAACATCCGGCACAATGTTCGGGAAATGCAGCCACGTATCACCCGCCATCTCGTGCCGGTGGACAATTGGATGATCCGCCGCGCTTTGATTCATCGCGCAGCCCTCGCGTCGAGGATCGACGAAAGTATCGAGCCCGACCTGGGTCAGCACACCTGGCCGCCGCGCTGCCACGTCGCGATGCATGTCGAAAAGGATACCGCTGGGAACATTGTAGGCCTCGACCCGGTCCTCGACGATCATTTTCCATATCGACGGCATCGGCATGCTGGACGGTCCGCTGGGATAGGAACCCGCTACGACCCGCTTCAGCAAGCCCTCGCGTGCGATATGGTCGATCCCTTTGATGCCGTACATGTCGCCCGCGGCGATCGGATGCAGGGTCGTTAAGTGGCGCGGATGCCCCTCGGCCTCGAAACGCTCGCCTATTGCCTGCAGCACCCTATCCGGACAGCCGAGTCCGGAGGACGATGACACCGTGACAACGGCACCGTCATCGATGCAAGCAACCGCTTCCGCAGCCGATACGATTTTGGCCGGCACGTTCAGCTGCCTCCGCATCCGCGGACGCAGCCCGTATCAGTGGATACCCGGGCCATTGGTGATGCCTCCCAGCACGTTCTCTTGTTTGGAACGTTCCATTTAAGTAACTCGACAGTTATATGGAACGTTCCAAATTGTCAAGCGACCACTGTCGCCCGGTGACCAAACAGGTCCACTCTGAACGATTGGGCATTCATCAACACCCAAGCATTTGTGAACAATTCAGGGTCGTCTTCGACCACATCACCCTATATGACATAGCCGCGCCTCAAAGGCCCCGCACCGTACCGCCTTAACCGAACCCGAGATCTGCTGGAACCTCGCTGAATGAACAGAGATTTCGATGAACCCGTGACGCCGCCGGCACAGCCGACGGGACGAGGCGTTCTCGGTGGCGCTGTCGCGGTATCATTGTTTTTTCATGCCGTTGTGGGTTTTGCGCTCATCCACCGGGTTGATCGGCAACTCGAGGAAATGGAGGAGGCCCCGCTATTGGTCGAATTGGTGCCGCCGCCTGAACCGGAAGAACCCGAACAGCCGGACCCGCCCGAACCGGAGCCCGAGGAAGAAGAAGAGCAAGAGCCCGAGCCCGAACCAGAGCCTGAGGAACAAGCCCAAGCCAACCAACCGGATGCACCACCACCGCCAATACCCGTCTTGCGGCCGGTATACGAGTTTGCAGAAGCCGACACGGGTCCAAAACCCGATCCCGAAGACCTGACCATTAGCCAGCCTGACCAACCGGAACCCGCTGAGGCAGAAGAAAGTGAGACATCAGACCCGCAGGAGCCCGCAGCCGCAGAGTCCCTGTTGTCAGCACCGCAATCGGAACAGGTCGAAGCCATGGCTGAGCAGGTCGAAGCCGTTGAACGGATCATTGCGTTGCTGACCGGGCAAACTGAACCTGAACAGGAACCTTCTGCTCCGGCTCCGGAAGAAGAAACTGAAGACAAGGTTCTGACACCCGCAGAACTTCTATTCACGGATGCGATCCGGGAAGATCCAACCTTCCGCACGGCGATGAATGGACTGCCACGCTCCCGACGAGCGGGACTCCTGTGCATGACTGAGATGCGCGACCAGTTGCGTGCGGCGCAACGTCCGCCGGAATACCTGCCGTCTTTCGGTCTTCCCGGGGGCACCGTCATGGAACCGCGTGAGGCGGCGTTTCGCAGCGGCGGCCAATGGTACGATCTCGCGTTTCGCTGCGAGCTCAACCTGGATGTGACGCGAGTGCTGAAATTCAGCTACCGCATTGGAGGCGCCATCCCGCGTTCGCAATGGGCACAGCGCGGCTTCCCGAATCTCTAGTCTCTGGTCCCGTCCGCTACTGCCCGAACTTGTCGAGAATGCGCACCCAGGACCGCGTTCCGTGCACATAGCTTGAGAGATCGTATTTCTCGTTTGGCGCATGAACCCGGTTGTCGAAGCGCGCGAAACCCACCAGCAACGGATCCAGACCGAGCCGATTGCGAAATTCCGCCAGGATCGGAATGGATCCGCCTGTTCCAGCAATCGCCGCTTTGCCCCACTCCTCGCGCAGCGCCTCCAGCGCCTTGTGAAGCATCGGACCGTCAACCGGCATGGCTGCCGGCTCGGCTCGACCCAGATCGGTGAATTCAACACTGCAATCCGAAGGCAACTGGGCTCGAACATGGTCCCGAAGAGCCGTACGAATTTTCTCGGGATCCTGGTCCGGCACCAGTCGACAACTGACCTTTGCGAACGCTTTTCCAGGGACGATTGACTTGTATCCCTCACCGCTATAGCCGCCCCAAAACCCGTTCACGTCGAAACAAGGCCGGGACCAGCACTGCTCCAGCACCGACCTGTCCGTCTCTCCGGCCGGGACCGATAAACCGACACCGCCAAGAAAACCAGCATCGTCGAATGGCAGGGCGAACCAGTTCGCCTTCACTTCATCAGGTAACTCGCGCACATCATCGTAAAAACCCTTCACCGCAACCGAGCCGTCCGCAGCTCGGCAGCTTGCCAACACATCCGCCATCACCTGAAGCGCGTTGCGGGCGGCGCCGCCAAAAATACCGGAATGAAGGTCGCGGTTGGCCGCTGTTATGGCGATTTCCTCAACGATCAATCCGCGCATCATCGTGGTGATCGCCGGTGTGTCGTGGTCCCACATGTCGGTGTCGCAGACCACCGCCACATCGGCGCGCAATTCCTCGGCAGTCTCTTCCAGAAATGGCCCCAGCGACGGGCTGGCGATTTCTTCCTCGCCCTCCAGCAGCACGGTCACCCGACAGGGCAGCGCGCCGGTCGCCGCCTTCCAGGCGCGACACGCCTCGATGAAGGTCATGAAGGCACCCTTGTCATCCGAGGCGCCACGCCCGGTAATCCAGGTTTCACCGTCCGGCTGCTTCAGCAGTTCGGGCTTGAACGGATCCGCATGCCAAAGCTCCAGAGGATCTGCCGGCTGGACATCGTAGTGACCGTAATACAGGACGTGGGGCGCATCTTCGGGCGCGCTCGTGTCGTGGCCGACCACCATCGGCTGGCCCTTTGTCTGACGAACCGAGGCGTCGAAACCGATGGATGTCAGATCGGCAACGAGCCAGTCGGCCGCACGCTGAATATCGGCCTTGTGGGCCGACTCAGCCGAGATGGAGGGGATAGCGACCAACTCCAGCAGCCTGGCCAATCCCGCGTCGAGACCCGCGTCCGCTGCGTCGAGCGCCGCTTTCAGGGAAGGGTTTGCGTCACTCATCACACTTTCCTTTGCTTGGTTGCCGGGGGCCTGACACTGGTCATTGTGCCTCGGCTCTTCTATCGATCTCGGTCATCTCTGCGCGAAAACGGGCCGCGATCTGTCCGGAGTCGCGCAGCACCTTGCGCCGCTCCATCGTCAGGACATCACCATCCCGCATCAGCCAGCGCCCAGCCACCATGACATCGCGCACATCTTCCGGCATGGCGGCAAAGACCAGTGCCGCATAAGGGTCAAAAACCGGTTGCAGCCGTGGGGCATCCAGCGATAGTCGCACGACATCGGCCGCCTTGCCCGGTTCAAGCGAACCGATCTGCCGATCCAGACCCAGCACCCGCGCGCCCTCGATCGTCGCCATTTCGATGACGTCGCGGGCAGGCATGGGCTTGCGGCTGTGGCCCAAGAGCTTCTGAAACATCGAGACCGGCCCGAATTGGGAGAAGAGGTCGAGCGTGTTGCCGCTCATGGGACCATCCGTTGCTACGCCAACCGGAATACCAGCGCGGCGCATTGCCTCGACCGGCGCAATCCCGCGACCTGCCTTGGCATTGGAGCGCGCGTTGTGAGCAACGCGGACGCCAGTCTCGGCCAGTCGGTCGATCTCGGCATCGTTCAGATAGAGGCAATGCGCGGCGATCAGCCCTTCGCGCAGAAGCCCTGCCCGGTCGACCACCTCCACCGGTCGGCAGCCATGGGTGCGCTCTGCCCACTCCATCTCCGACGTCATTTCGGCCAGGTGGATTTGAACCGGCACAGTCGGATTCGCTTCAGCCCAATCCACAATCCGCCGCATGACGGGAATATCCGTGGAATAGGGTGCGTGCGGCGCGATCGACGGGACAATCCGGGCGTGGCCGCCAAACTCGGCGGCAAGCTCATCGACCAGAGCAAAGCCTTCATCCATCGTGGCGTGATCGGGCGGATTGAAATCGGCCAGTGTCTGGCCGACCACGCCACGAAGTCCCGCCTGATCCAGGACCCGGCCCACTTCGGTTTCAAAATAATACATGTCGGCAACGGTGGTGACGCCAGCGCGGATCGATTCCCAGGCTGCCAGGGCCGTCCCCGTTCGCACCATGTCCGGTGTCACGAATTTCCGCTCCATGGGGAGCACGTAGCGAAACAGGCGATCGTCCACATCCTCGCCCAATCCACGAAACAGCGTCATGGGCAGATGGGCGTGCGGATTGACCATGCCGGGCATCACGATGTCGCCGGCCGCGTCGATTACCTCTGCGGCCTCCGGTCCCGCCCCTGGACCGGCGGAGACGATGACGTCGTCCTTGATCGCGACATGACCGACATCGATGATCGGCATGCCGGAACTGCAAGGCAGAAGCTTGGCGTTGCGGATCGTCAGGTCCGTCATGACGGCTCCTCGGATGCAAGAACGCAACATTGCTCCGATTCCGGAACAAGCCGCACGTTCTCGCCGCCCTTCCTTGGTTGGCTGAGCGGGCCGGAAGCAACAAGATGGCCGGCCGGCGTTTCAGCCTGATAGTGATAGGCGCGACCGACATAGGTGCGCAGACCCAATTGGCATGGCACGCCGTGGTCGCCATCCGACACCCGAAGTCCGTCAGGCCGCGTCGCCAAAACGAAACGGTCCGGGATCGAACCCAGTTCACTCTCGGACAACGACATGTCGATACCGCCCTCGCCCTCGGCAGTGACCCGATCGCCATCGCGGGCCGTGACCCTCAAGGGGATCAGATTTTCGAAGCCAACGAAGCGCGCGACAAAGGCGTTGGCGGGACGGCTGTAGAGCGTTTCAGGACGATCGAACTGGCGAATGCGACCGGACTCCATGATCGCCACGCGATCCGAAATGGAGAACGCTTCCTCCTGGTCGTGGGTCACGAAGATCGCCGTTGTCTGGTTGGCCCGCTGCAACTCGCGAATCTCAACCCGCATTTCGACGCGCAACTTGGCATCGAGGTTGGACAGCGGTTCGTCGAACATCAGAAGCGGCGGTTCGATCACCAGCGCGCGCGCCAGGGCCACGCGCTGACGCTGTCCACCCGACAATGCACCCGGCAGTCTTGCAGCAAAGTCGGACAGACCGACGCGCTCCAGCATCTGGCCGGCCCGCTTTGTCCGTTCGGCTCCGCCGATACCCCGTTGCTTCAGCCCGAAAGCCACGTTGTCGAGCACACTGAGGTGCGGAAACAGCGCATAGTTCTGAAACACCAGACCGATGTTGCGTTTGTGCGCCGCCAGGCGTGTCAGGTCGGTATCGCCGAGGTGGATTGTGCCATCCGTTGGCTGCAGGAACCCGGCAACAAGACGCAGCGTCGTCGTCTTGCCGCAGCCGGATGCACCCAAAAGCGACACCAGTTCCCCTGCCCCGACATCGAGCGAAAGATCGTCCAGCACCTTGTTGGTGCCGTAGTGAGCCGTGAGGTTGCGAAGGGTCAGTGGTGTGGTCATTTGGCGAGGAACGTCAGGCCAAGGGTACGCTCGACAACCGCCATGACGATCACGGTCAACACCATCAGCAGGACGGAGACCGAGGCGATCACGGGGTCGAAAAACTGTTCCACATGGGCAAGGATCTGAATCGGAAGGGTGGAAATGCCGGGCCCCGTCAGGAACAGAGAGACCGACACGTCGTTAATCGACGTAATGAACGCCAGGATGAATGCGGCAATGACGCCGGCCCTGACATTCGGCAACACGATGGTGAAGAAGGTTTTGATGGGTGGGCTGCCCAGACTGACGGCCGCTTCTTCGATGCTGAAATCGAAAGAAGCCAGCGAAGCGGAAATGACACGCACCGCATAGGGCAGAACCAGAAGCGTATGGCCAATGATCAGTGTCGAGACGACCGGCAGCCCCGCACCCACCTGAATGGAGCGCAACAGCGAGAAGCCAAGCACGATTTCCGGGATCAGCACCGGAAGAACAAAGAGCGTCGACAGCCAGCCGGGCAATTGCACCCGATACCGGTTGAGCGCATAGGCCGCCGGAATACCGATCAAAAGCGCGCAACAGGTTGAAACGGTGGCAACCTGGAAGCTCGTCACCATGGTTCGGCGGAAAGCCGACATTTCGAAGATGCGTTCGAACCAGTGCAGCGTCAGCCCTTGCGGCGGAAATGTCAGGTAGCCTGTGTCCGACAGTGCTGCCCCAATCACGATGACCATCGGCCCCATGAGGAACAGGTAGACAAGGATCGCAAAGGCGATCAGCGATGGGCTGAGGCGGCGCGTCATGTTGTCATCGGGTTGAGCTTCTTGGCGATGCGGGTCATGCCGATGACCACGGCCAGCGTCACCGCGACCATGATGGCGGAGATGGTTGCCGCACCATTCCAGTCAAAAGCGATCATGGCGCGCTGATAGAGGAACGTACCCATCATCATCTGTTGATCACCGCCCAGAAGCTGCGGCGTTGCATAGGACGTGAACGATCCGGTGAATACGAGAACCGCGCCGACGATGAGGCCGGGCACGGCAAGCGGAAAGATCACCTGCCGAAAAGTTTGCGCCGGCGTGGCGCCCAGCGATTGCGCCGCTTCAACCACGTCGTCGGGAATATTTTCCAAAACGCCGACTATGGTCAGGATCATCAGTGGTACGAACAGGTAAACCATGGCCACGATAACGGATCCCTGGGTGTAGACCATGGTGAAGGGAGCACCTTCAACGCCGATCCAGACAAGGAAATCGTTCACGATCCCGTTTCGCCCGAGAATGATGAGCCAGGCAAACGATCGTACGACCACGCCGGTCAGCAACGGAAAAACGGCCATGATGATCAGCACAGACCGCCAGCGCGGCGGCGCACGGCTGACCACATAGGCCGTGAAAAAGCCGATCACCAAAGACAGTGCCGTGGTGATCAGCGAAACTTCCAGCGTCCTCCAAAGGACCGTGCGGCGAAATCCGCTTGTCAGAAACGCCCAATAGAGATCGAAGGGGCTGTCTCCGGCGTAGAAGGTCAGGGCGATGGTGGCTGAAACCGGCAGGATCAGACACAATACGACGAGCGCCGTCGCCGGCGCCGACATCGCCCATCCCTTCAATTTGTGCACCATGCCCCGCGTTCCGTGCGTCAGCGGGGCGCGGCGTCGCGCCCCGTGTCGGATTTAGTTGCCGAAACCTCGTTCCAGCGGTCGATCCACTCAGGCTTGGCAGCATTCATCTTGGCGTTGTCCATGCGCTTCAGGCCATTGACCATGTCGGCTCCGTAGGTCCACAGCTTCGCAGCATCCGGCGTCAGCACGACCGACGTCTGCACCGGTGCGTCGACACCGTTTTCAGCCAGGGTCTTTTGCAGTTCCGGATCAAGAACAAAGTTGATGAACTCGACAGCCCGATCAACGTTGGCAGCACCGGTCGGGATATTGATCGTGTTCATCGTCGCGATGTCGCCATCCTCAAGCTCGGCCCATACAACGGTCGGAACTGCTTCCTGCAGACGGCCGAGGGCGAAGTCCTGAACCAGGCTCACGCTGATCTCACCGGTCGAAAAGAGGTTAATCATCTCGGAGCCGGTGTTGTAGTTTTTCAGCACGTTGGGCTTCAGCTTTTCGATTTCAGCGAAAGCCGCATCGGGATTTTCATATGCATCCACACCGGCCTGCTCACCGGCCAGCACGACAACCATGGGTCCGGCAGTGGTGGTGATGCCCGGAAGCGAAACCTTTCCTTTCAGATCCTCGCGCCAAAGATCGGCCCACTTGGTGATAGGTTCCTTCACCTGCGCTGAATCGTACACGATCCCCACACGACCGAGAGTGTAGGCCGGACCGAAGTCGCCCATCGGCGCTTTCGCCATGTCATACACGCCTTCGAGGTTGGGCAGCTTCGAACGGTCGATGGGCTGAAACAGTCCCTTGTCGACGCCCAGTTGTGCAAAACTGTCGGGCAAGTAGATCAGGTCAACCCCTTTGCCGCCGCGGATCTCGATCTTGCTCAGCCGGTCAGCACTGTTTCCGGTCTCGAAAATGATCTCGCAGTCGCACTGCTCCTGAAACGGCTGGACGATGTATTCGTTCAGCTTGTCCCCATTGAATCCCCACCAGGAGACAACAAGTGTCTCGGCCTGAGCCGACAGCGGCAGAGCCGTGAGCGTCAGCGCCGCAGCAATAGATTTCAAGTTGTGACTGATCATGGAATTGGCACTCCCCATTTTGGACGGCGTGAATTTTTGGCAAATTATTTTAGGCAGGTCAGCCTTGCAGCTTCCAACCGAAAGTTTAACGAACCAATTTGCATTTGCAAGTAAGCGTGGAAAGTGGGAGCCGGAAAACCGCTGCCTGGCGTGGGTGATATCGCCGCACGCTACAATCATGGATGAAATATCTCACTCCCCTACTCCGGGTCCTGATCCACCAGGCAGGCGGCGATCAACTCCAGATCGACGAAACCCGGATCGGCACCCGGCCACGTTATCCAGTAGCAGCTGTCCATCTCGACCGGTTTTTCGGCTAGCTTGATCAAGCGACCATCGGCAAGTGCTTGCGCACTCAATGCCAGCGATCCAAGCACAACACCTGCTCCAGCTTCCGCCGCTTTGAGCGCCTGAGCCATGGTATCCATTCGCAAAGCCGGTGGTGGTGGCGGCTCAACGTCCACCGCCGCGCACCAGTCCTGCCAACCAATGCGCGGCCCCGAAAGGCCGATCGATGGCATATCTCGCCATTCTTTGGCTCCCTTCAGCAGGTCGGGCGCCGCCACGGGAAGAAGCGACTCCCGATATAGCCGGACGCCGCGTCGTTCCGGCCAGTTGCCCTGGCCAAAGCGAATCTCGAGATCGGCCTCGGCGGTCGCAAAATCGGGTTCACGATGCACCGTTGCCAGCGACAGTTCCATATCCGGAAACCGTTGCCTGAGGCGCGCCAGGCGCGGCACGATCCAGAGCTGGATCACCGAAGATGAGGCGGCAATCGTCACCCGACTGCGTCGCGTTCCAAAATAGTCGGATGTGCTGCGCGCCAATGCCGCCAGTGCACCCTGAACATGCGGCAACCATGCTTCGCCGTCGCTCGAAAGGCTGACACCGCGGGCCTCGCGTTCGAACAGTGTTGTGCCCAGATACCGCTCCAGATTGCGAATCCGTTGACTGACCGCGGCTTGCGTCAACCCCAGTTGTCGTGCGGCCTCGGTAAAGTTCCCGGTTCGCCCGGCTGCTTCGAATACCCTGATCCACTCCAGGGGCGGCAGTGATCCATCGCGCCTAGCCATAATGAATTTTAGGCCTTTCCTCATTTATTTATTGATTGTGATTATCGCTAGTTTATCGCAAAAATCACGGAATAATTCGAACAGGAGACAGACTGTGGCTTCCGTTGAAATTCTCGACAATGGCGAAGCAATCGCGCTTTTGGACACCGCCGGCCGCCAAACACGGTTTCACGCCATCTGGCTTCGCGACAACGCCGGGGATGCCGATACCCGGTCGGCGGATAACGGGCAGAAGTTGATCTGCATTGGCGACATCCCTGCGGAAACGAGAATTTCAGCCGCTCATACGGATATGGGCATGGTGCACGTGACTTTTGCCCCCGAAGGCAAGACGGTGGCTTACGCCCTGCAATGGCTGGAAGAGCACGGCTACGATCGCAGCCCGAGGCAACCATTTGGCTGGTTGCCTCAGGATGTCGAGACATGGGATGCAGCGTTGAACAGCGCGGTGCCAAGTGCTGATTTTCAATCGGCGCGACAACATCCGGACATCCTGCGCGCCTGGCTCGGCAGCATCCGGCAACATGGTTTTGCAAAGCTGACAGGCGGGCCGGTCGAATCCGGGGCTTTGCTTCAGGTCGCCGACCTGTTCGGCTTTATCCGGGAGACGAATTACGGCAAATGGTTCGAGGTCCGTACCGAGGTCAATCCGACCAATCTTGCCTATACCGGCCTTGGACTTCAGGCACACACCGACAACCCCTATCGCGACCCTGTGCCGACCCTCCAGATCCTCTACTGCCTGGAAAACTCGGCCGAAGGCGGAGACAACATGGTGGTCGACGGGTTTCGTGCTGCGCAGCGCCTGCGCGATGCAAACCCGGATGGCTTCAAACTTCTCAGCCGCTATTGCGCCAGGTTCGAATATGCCGGTAGCGATGGCGTCCGTCTGCAATCGCGCAGGCCGATGATTGAGCTGGCACCGGACGGTGAACTCATTGGCATCCGCTTCAACAACCGCTCCACCGCGGCGATCAGCGATGTCCCCTATGACGACATGACCGGTTATTACGCAGCCTATCGGCAGTTGGCGGAAATCATCGACGACCCGGCGATGGAAGTGACCTTCAAGTTGGCGCCGGGCGAGTGTTTCATCGTCGACAACACCCGCGTCCTGCATGCCCGCAAAGGATATTCGGGAAGCGGCAACCGATGGCTTCAGGGATGCTATGCAGACAAGGATGGTCTGCTGTCGACCCTGTCGGTTCTGGAGGCAAAGCAGAAGGCGACCGCGGCATGACTCGGCCAGATATCTCTGAACTGAACCCCGGCAACATCGTTGCCTTCATCGGCGACATCTTCGAACGGCGCGGTGCGGAATCGTATCTCGGCGAGCAGGTGACCATGTCGCAACACATGTTGCAGGGCGCACAGTTGGCGGAAAACGCCGACGCGTCCGACGAACTGGTTGCTGCTGCGCTGCTGCACGATATCGGCCACTATACCAACGAGTTTCCGGAAGATGCGCTGGAACAGGGCATCGACAATCACCATGACGAAGCAGGCGCGCGCGTGTTGGAGCGGTTTTTCCCGTCAATCGTGACGGACTGCGTTCGTCATCACGTCGCCGCCAAACGCTATCTTTGCGCCACGGACGGTTCCTATTTTGGCAAGCTGTCGGACGCATCGGTGCACACGCTCGACCTTCAGGGCGGTCCGATGACCGAAATTGAAGCGGCTGACTTCGCGGCCAACCCCAACCTCAAGGCCATTGTCCAGGTTCGCTACTGGGATGACGAGGGTAAGGATCCGGCGGTCGAGACGCCTGATTTCTGGCACTACGCACCGCTGTTGCAACGGGTGGTCGACAATCACTGCAAGCCCGCCGCCTGATGCCGCGGCTCGCTCTGGTGCTGATGGACGGTGTCGGCTTCGACGCTGCCGTGAGCCAATGCGGTTACCTGGAAGCCGCTGTCGAGCAGCAAACGGCCAGGCGTTGGAAAATGCGCGCCTGCCTGCCAACCATATCGGCAGCGCTTTACGAGACCATCCACACTGGCCTGGCACCCCTCGAACACGGCATCACCGGCAACGACGCGTTAAGGCCGTCGGCGAAGCCCAACGTCTTCTCAGCGATCAAGCGCGCCGGCCGAACATCGGCCGCAGTCGCTCACAGCTACTTCCACTCGCTCTATGGCGACAGCCCGTTCGACCCTTTCGCCCATTGCGAGATTGACGACCTCGACGCGACGATCGCCCACGCCCGGTATTATTCGATGGACGGCAGTTCGTCGGCCAACCCGGCAGTGCCATCGGAAATCGACCTTTGCGCCCAGGCAGTGCGCCTCGCCGAACGTCACCTGCCAGACTATCTGTTGCTTCACTCATCCAGCGTCGACACGCTCGGGCACGTATTCGGCGGTGGCTCGGCCGAATATCGCAAGCAGGTCTGGCGGCTCGACAACGCCCTGTCCCAGGCCATTCCGCGTTTACAACGACTGGACTATGAAATCATTGTCACCGCAGATCACGGCATGAACACCGACGGACATCACGGAGGCAACGAGCCGTCCATTCGAGACATTCCATTGTACTATTTTGGCGACGCCAGTGGTCCCGAACGAACGGATATTCTTGATCAGTGCGCGATTGCACCCACTATCCTGCAGCGCCTTCAGGTCGCGATTCCCGACACCATGCGGACAGAACCCTTACTGCAATGATTGATGCTGGTTGACGGCGCGCAAAGCCGCTAGAACGATCTGGTTTTCAAGCGGGGTTATGCAATGCTGATCAATGCCGATCGATTGAGGGATTTGACGAGCGCGATTGTGAGCAAGGGCGGCGGAAGCGATGCCACAGCCGGGGAAGTCGCCCGTATTCTGGTCGAAGCCAATCTCACCGGTCACGACAGCCATGGCGTCGGCATGATTCCGGCCTATATGGCCGGCATTGCTGCCGGCCAGCTGGTTCCTAATGCCAGGGCCGAGATCGTACAGGACAAAGGCCCTTTTCTGCTGGTCGACGGCAATCGGGGTTTTGGCCAGTGCGTCGCACGACAAGCGATGGAATGGGCGATCGACCGCGCCCGCCAACAACACATCGCTGTGCTGTCGCTGCGCAAAAGTTTCCATATCGGCCGCATCGGGGATTGGGGCGAGATGGCCGCCGAAGCAGGCTTCGTCGCAATCCACTACGTCAACGTCCTGTCGCCCAACTCGCTGGTCGCTCCCTTTGGCGGCAGCGACTCCCGCTTTTCCACAAATCCCTACTGCACCGCCATTCCGGCATCTGACCGACACCCCATGTTCCTGCTCGACATGGCAACCAGCACCATCGCCCAGGGCAAAACACGCGTAGCCTACCTGAAGGGTCAGAAGGTCCCTGACGGATGCCTGATTGACCACGAGGGCAACCCCACAGACGAGCCCAAGGTGATGTTCGAAGAGCCGCGCGGCGCCCTTCGCGCCATGGGGCTGCATAAGGGATCCGGCCTGGCCTTGATCTGCGACATTCTCGGCGGATCGCTCTCCGGAGGTGGGGCCTACCTGCCCGATCGCATCGTCCCGGACCGCATCATCAACAACATGCTGGCGATCTTGATCGACCCGAACGTCTTCGGTGGCGCCGAAGCGTTTTACGAGGACCTCGACGCCTACACCGACTGGGTCAAGGCCTCCCCGCCTGCACCGGGTACGGATGTGGTCCGGTTTCCCGGTGACCTGGAGCGCGAAACGCGCATTGAACGCGGCCAAAACGGCATCCCGATCGACGACGCCACCTGGGCCCAGATCATCGAGGCAGCCGGCTCCGTCGGCATGACGGATGACGCAATCAGCGCGATCCTCGACTGAGTCTAGCTGTTTGATCAATAAGCCGTCAGACCGCCGTCGACGTGCAGCGTCTGACCAGTCATGAAACTGTTCTCCGGCGAAGCGGCAAAGAGAAATGCCTCTACGACCTCCTCGACCTCCGCCAAACGCGACATCGGAATGCCACGCACCATCTGCTGTTCGGTCAGGCCCTTGCCGCCATCGTCGTTTTCAATCAGTTTCGTTGCCATCGGTGTTCGCACGAACGACGGACAAACCGCATTGATCCTGATGCCGAGCCTTGCATATTCCTGTGCGGTGGAACGGGTCAGACCGACGACACCGTGCTTGGCGGCTGCATAAACGGCAACTCCGGATGCACCCGTAACACCGGCGACCGACGCTGTATTGACGATGACGCCACCAGAACCTGTTTCGCGAAACTGCCGCTCCATGGTCGGCAATTGGTGTTTCATGGCGTAAAGCACACCCATCAGGTTGATATCAACAATTCGCCGTGCCTCTTCTGAACTGGTCTTCGGCAGTTTTTCAAAGGCGCTCTGACCGATACCCGCGTTGTTGATGGCGACATCCAGTCTACCGAAGCGATTGAGCGCCAAAGCAACCAAATCTCTGGACAGAGTTTCAACGGCAATATCACCGGCCAACGACGCGACGGCACAGCCGCTTTCTCCGGAGACGGTGTCACAGACCGATGCAAGCGCCGAACTGTTATGGTCCGACAGAACCAGATTAGCCCCCTGCTCGGCGAACCTCCGTGCTGCTGCGCTGCCAAGACCGCCTGCAGCTCCAGAGATCAACACGCATTTGCCGTGAAAACTCCCGGTCATACCAGGCCATCTCTGCTCTGTCGTATCCTGTTCGATCCGCGTTCCGGTACACCGAAGCGCGCGTGACAGATTTCCGCGAGTTTTGCGACCCCTTCACGGATTGTCTGCTCATCCGGATGACCGAAACAGAGTCGCATCCGATGCCGATTGTTCTCGCCGTCGACCGTCCAATCGGCACCCGGATTGAGCGCAACCCCGTGTTCGATGGCTGCCGCCGCCAGAATTGTTGTATCGATCTGGTGAGGCAACGAGATCCAGATGAAGATGCCGCCTTTGGGCATTTCGAATTCGGCCGCCGCGCCGAAATTCTCCTGGAGCGCTGCCACCATGACCTGGCTTTTCCGCTGCAGGACGTGCGTGAGTTGCTCGACATGGCTTGCGAAGTGCTGCGCGCAAAACTCGGCAAGCACCATCTGTTCAAGGGCTCCGGTACCCGCGTCGGTCTTGAGTGGTAGAAGCTGCAAAAGCACCGGCTCGTCTGCCACCAGGTAGCCGACACGAAGAGCCGGAGCGATCGACTTCGAAAACGAGCCGCAATAGATCACTCTGCCCGAGCGGTCGAGAGCCCGAAGAGCCGGCGGGCGCTCGCCGTCCCAGAGCAGGTCCGCATAACAATCGTCCTCGAAAACGGCACAACCGAAGCGCTCGGCAAGCGCCAGAACCTCATGCCGTCGCTGCAGTGACATGACACCGCCGGTCGGGTTCTGCACAGTGGGGATGGTGTAAATGAGCTTCGCGGGGCATCCGGCAGCCTGCTGTTCCGACAGCAATTGTTCCAGATGCACCGGATCGATCCCCGCCTCATCCTGTTGCACACCCAGACAAACAGCACCCTCACGCCGAAGCCGCGCAAGTGCACCGCCATAGGTGGCGTTCTCTACAATGACCGCATCCCCTGGAGTAAGAAGCAAGCGAAACACCAGGTCGAGGGCTTGCAAAGAACCCGACGTTACCAGCACCTCCCTGGCGGTGTCCGACATTCCTGCGCTGTCAGTCATTCTGCGGGCAATGAACTCGCGCAAAGGAAGATGCCCCTGGGGCCCGCTGGTCAGGCCGTAGGTGGCGAGTGTTCGTCCGCTCACCTCCAAACTGCGCTGCACGGCTGCAATAAGATCGCTTACCGGGATGCTGGCGGCATCGTTATGGCCGCCAACGAAATTGAATTTCGGGTAACCGCCAAACGACGCTGCCGGGGTCGGCAGGCCATCGCGATAGAGTTGTTTCATGTCGAATGTCACTGTTTGATCTCCTGTCTCATCGCGAATTTTCAAACCCCTCAGGCGACAATATTCGCCCACGGCCGAGCAGGTCGCTAGGATCCAGGGCGCGCTTGAGCGACCGCATCAACTGCAGTTCGCCAGGACTGCGGCTGTAAGGAAGATGGCGACGCTTGGACAGTCCTATCCCGTGCTCGGCAGAGATCGACCCACCCAGCTCGCTGACCAGCCCATAGACAATGTCATCCATTTCCACTGCCGGCTGCGGCTCGCGGTCACCAGCCTTGATGACGAGATGCAGATTACCGTCGCCGAGGTGACCGGCGACGAACGCGACGGTATCGGCCCATACTTTTGTCAAGCGCCGTTCAACCTCGCGGCAGAAATGGTCTGTTTTGCCGAGAGACAGGCTGACATCGTAGCTGACCGCAGGCTGCTGCCGTTTCATCCCTTCGGCCAGGCCATCGCGAACCTGCCAGAATGCGTCGGTATCCGCCTGCGATTGCGCAATCACGGCATCGGCTAAGGTCCCGCGGTCAAGCGCCGCGCCAAGCACCTGCTCAAATTGTGCGCGGTCGCGATCTGGGTCCCGCCCAGCGTTTCAACCAGCACGTAAAACGCGTGATCACCGACAATCGGCGCCCGAATTCCCGGGACGTGGTCGACCGTGACACGGTAGGCCGATCTCCAGATCGCCTCGAAAGCACTGAGTGTGGAACCGAGTTCACCCTTCACCATGTGGAGTAGCGCAATCATTGCCTCGAAATCATCTACGGCGCAAAAGGCAACCGATTGACTGATCGGGCGAGGACGCAATCGCAGAACCGCCCGGGTAATCAGGCCGAGGGTGCCCTCGCTGCCGATGAAAAGTTGCTTCAGATCGTAACCGGTGTTGTTCTTGATCAGACCGCTCAAGCTGCTGACCACTGTTCCATCTGCCAGAACCGCTTCGACACCGAGTGCCTGGTCGCGGGCCATACCGAAACGCAGAACACGATTGCCGCCGGCATTGGTCGCCAGTACGCCACCGATGGTGCAAGATCCGCGCGAACCCAAATCCAGCGGAAGGAACAGGCCGCATCGCTCTGCACCCTCCTGCACGGCTTGCAGTGGAGTGCCCGCATGAACGGTAACCGTGCCCGAAGCAACATCCAGATCCTCGATGCCGCACATGCGTTCAAACGAGATCGGGATTTCGCCACGCTGCGGTCTTGCTCCGCCGACAAGTCCGGTCATGCCGCCCTGGGCGACAACAGGCTGATCTTCGGCATTGCAGAGTTTCATCACGCGCGACAGTTCTTCCGTACTGGCCGGCCTCAGAACCAGATCCGGACAGAAATCTGCAGCACCGCGCCAGTCGCTGAAATATCTGGGTCCGATGTCGCGTCCGGTCAGATATCCGGCCTCGCCGACCACGGCCTTCAATGCCGAGTGCAGACTGCTTTTCACGCGCCGCCCTCCCGCCTCAACGATCCAGCAACAACAGCGAAAGCTCAGGCAGCCAGACCACGGCAACGAGCACGAGCAACATCAGCGCAATGAACGGCAGGACCGAGCGACAGATCAACATGAACGGCTCCTTGAAAGCCGTCATCGCAACAATCAGATTGAGACCGATCGGCGGCGTGATGTAACCAATCTCAAGATTGACCACCATGATGACGCCGAAATGTATGGGGTCGATGCCGTAGGCCATTGCTGCCGGCAACAATATGGGCGCAAGCATCAGAATCGCTGAACCGATGTCGATCAGACATCCCACGGCCAGGAGGAACAGGTTCAACGCGATCAGAAACATGATCTTGTCGTCGACCGTGCCCGTCATCCAGGCGGCAAAGTCTTGAGGAACTCGCTCGGCGGTCAGCAGAATATTGACACTGGTTGCTACAGCCAGGATCGGCAGGATGGTGCCGAGAAGCCGTGCTGTATCGACCGCAAGCTCGAAAAAGTCCGACAGTCGGATTTCGCGATGGATGAAAACCTCTACGATCAGCGCATATCCGACTGCCACGCCGGCGGCCTCAGTGGCTGAAAAATAGCCGGAATAAATGCCACCCAATAAAATGACCGGAGCCATGAGGGCGAAGATGCCTTTGCGAAAGGCCTGCGCCACTTCCACAGGAGCAAAGGGTTGACTGGCTATGTTCCGGTTGGCGATCAACGCATAGGTCGCGAGCACCCCGGTCAGAAGCAATCCCGGCAGCAGGCCGGCCAGAAACATTTCGCTGATCGAGTTTTCCGTAACGATGGCATAGAAGATCATTGGTATGCTCGGAGGGATGACAACACCGAGAGTGCCTCCAGAGGCCAGCGCACCAAGCGCGAATTTCTTGTCGTATCCCTGCCGGATCAAAGCCGGATAGAGAATGCTACCGACGGCAAGAAGTGTGACCGGAGACGACCCGGAAATCGCGGCAAATACAGCGCAGGAAAGAATGGTCGCCACCGCAAGACCACCGGGCAACCATTGGGTTAACGCCCGCATGAGGGCGATCAGCCGTTCAGCAATGGAACCCCGCGTCATGATGTTGCCGGCCAGAATGAACATGGGCACGGCCAACAGGATGTCGCGATTGACGGCCGTCCAAATGTCGTCGATCAGGTAGGTGAGATCGCCATCACCGTAGAACAGCTGAATGTATCCGGCGCAGACGAGCAGGATCAGGATGATGCTCTGGCGCAGAACCAGCAGAGCCAAAACCAGGAGCAACAAGACAACAGCTGTCACCTAAGCCTCCGGATTGAAGGGCCGCGGCTTCAGATCCGGCCGGACGGCGAAGGCGACATGACGCACACCACATGACAGAAAGGCGTAGGGAATGATGATCTGGATCATCCACAGGGGCCAGTAGAGCACCATCGCCCGGTCGTGGTTTAGGTAAGTGTCGGTAACGTAAGAGGCGGCAATGATTCCGGTTCCAATGAAAAGCGCGGCGGAAAGGATGTCGCCCGCGCGAGCGACTCTGGCCTGCCAGGCTTGTGGCCACCAGTGGTCGGTAAACCGTGGTCGCAAATGCCCATTTGCTGCTGTGGCCAGCGTCATGCCGAGAAAAGCGGCATAGACGGCGGCAAAAACCGCCATCTTTTCGGATCCCCAGATCGACGTGGAAAACAATTCCCTGGCCAGAATGCCGGCCAGCAACAGACCGGTGACGAGCACATAAGCCAGTGCCGCCACCGCCTTTTCGATCCACTGCAGACCATTGAGGAACCCGGTCATGGCAGGGAGCGCCAGGCGCGATCAGCCGCCGCATTCCTTGATTGCTGCCTGGATCTTCTGCCAAATCGGAACGGCGCTTTCGCCGATCGACTCGACAAGTTCAGCCTGCGCCTGAGCCGCATGAGCCTTGAAGCCTTCCAGCTCTTCACCAGTTGGCCGGTATACCGAGGCACCGTCCTCTCCTTCAGCTTTCGCAAGCAGCGCCTGTTCCGTATCGCGGATGGTCTTGCGCAGTTCGCTGACGTTCTCGCCCATGACCATCATGGCTTCTTGCTGCTCCGGAGACAATTTGAGCCATGTCTTTTTGCTCATGACCACCGCGCCAATGTCGTGATGCGACGGCAGATAGGTCACATGCGGCGCAAGTTTGTGATAGCCGACCGCCAGCCCGAAAACCGTTGAGGTGTGCAAGGCGTTGACCCGCCCGGTCTTGAGCGCCGGAACTGAATCCGCCCCTCCGAGCGGAAGCGCAGCAGCACCTGTTGCGTTCCAGTAAAGCGGATAGGGGCTGCTCGGCGCGACCCGCACTTTCATGTCCTGAATATCATCGACCGTCTGGACCGGGGTCTTTGAGTAGAGCGACGGGTAGCCAATCTCCATGTAGGAAAGCAGCACCAAGCCCTTGTCATAGAGCAATGGCCCGAAAATCGGCTGGACGTGATTGTCGAACACGCAATCGGACTGTTCTGCGTCCTTGAAAAGGAACGGCGCGGCCAGCAATGCGAATTCGGGCACAACAAGCGCCGTAGCGGTATTTGACTGCCCCGCAATGTCGATGCGACCGCGTACGACCTGGCGCACGACTGTCGGTTCATCGCCGAGTTGCGAGCTGTAGAACATCTCGATTTTGAGCGACCCGTCAGAGGCTTCTTCCGCAGCTTGCGAGCTTTTTCCAAAATGCACGCCCCACGGCGTCGATTCAGGCGCCACGGTGGCATATTTCAGCTCAACCGGCTCGGCGGCTACGGCTATATTTGCGGCCAAAACGCCGGTTAAACAGGCTGTCAGTAACTTCGATCCCATGGTGTCCTCCCTTCGGATTCAGAGTTCCGAATGCCAGGATGGCCGACGTCTCCACCCGCCCTTACTATCCACACCTCGCAAACGGTATTCAAAGCCGGGGCGCAAGCAAAATGCGCCATCTCGAATACTGCCGATCACGTTGGCTCTTCGATGTGTTGATCACCAACCGATCTGACCAAATTCTGCGGGCAATTGGATTTTATGTCAATAAAATTGATATAATCTATAAGTTTGTAATTACTTTCAATTGGATAGAGCGCAGCCCGATCCGACGTGGGTCTGCGTCGACATTGCAATTCGACAACGAGCGCCTCAGCTTTTTCCGGATCGCAGCAACCAGACCCGGTCGTCTTCGTCGAGGATGTTCCACAGCACTTTCCAGAACTCGCGAATGGACGACTTGCCCGCTTCTTCATAGGCCGCGCGCAGTCGATCGAACTGCACCTGCATTATCATAGCGAACAGGTCTTCTCCCTTGCGAGTCGCGTGCAATTCGCGCTTGCGCCGATCAGTGCTGGAAGTGCGCTGTTCAACGTAGCCCTTGTCGACCAGATCGCCGAGCGGTCGGTGGATATTTTGGTTGGTGACGCGAAGGAATGAAAGCACCTCGCCTACCGTTTTTCCGGGCTTCTTCACGGCAACATAGAGCAGCCGAAGGTGAATTCGGCCGAGATTGAGCACGCGCAGCTGCCGGTCGGTATCTTCTGCCATACTCAGATGGGCAAGAAACATCAGTTCGGTAGTTTGGAACAGATCATCTGCGGTGATATCGCTGGAGTCGTTTTCCGACGCTGCCCACGACGCATCGTGGAACAGGTAGTTCCCGGCGCTCTCGAAATCGGACTTGGCCATCCCGACTTGCTCCCTCAATGGCATGGTCCAGCGCACGGAAAGGCATCGGCTTCCGGTTAGCAGCAAGCGCCGGAAAGTGCCCAACTGGCAACTGGAGGCTCGGCTCAAGAATACCGGCTAGACCCCAAAAATCAACGCTTCAAAAGCTGCAATGAAATAAATTATATCAATCTTATTGACATAAAAATCCGCAGTACTACACTCAGCTCCGACAACGCCGGCGCCAATCGTCGGCATCCGATAGCGGCGTAGCTCGCTACTCCGCTGCCAGCCGCAATGACCGGACTTGCGGTGTGATCGAAGGGAAAGCTCCCAAGGTCCACCTCGACTGCCACGATCGGATGCCACAGCCGGGTACGAAATCTGGAGGCATCATGTCTGACGATCCAGTTGACGTGCTGATCATCGGCGCCGGCGCTGCCGGCGCTGCGGTTGCCTGGAGTCTCGTGGAAACGCGCATGAAGATTGTCTGCCTTGAACAAGGTGGCTTCATGAACCCGATGACATATCCGAGTACGGGGCGCGACTGGGAGGCGCGAACGTCCGGCGATTTCAGCATCAGTCCCAACACCCGACAACTCGAGGCGGACTATCCTGTCAACGACGACGCCTCGCCTATCAAGGTCGCAAATTTCAATGCTGTTGGCGGCAGCACCATCCTCTACGCCGGTCAGTTCCCGCGTTTTCATCCGTCCGATTTCCGAGTCAGGTCGCTCGATGGTGTGGCTGACGACTGGCCCATCGATTTCGCCACCCTCGAACCCTATTACGCGCTCAACGATCGTGTGATGGGGGTCGCGGGCCTGCAGGGCGACCCGGCCAATCCACCCCGTGATTCGATATCCATGCCACCACTGCCTTTGGGAAAGGCCGGTCAGGCAGTGGTTCGGGGACTCAATCAGCTCGGATGGCATTGGTGGCCCTCCGATGTGGCGATCGCTACAGAGCGCTTCGAAGGTCGCGAGCGTTGTATCAACCTCGGCACCTGTGTCAGCGGTTGCGCACAAGGCGCCAAGGCAAGCACCGACATTACCTATTGGCCACAAGCGATGCGTGGGGGTGTAGAGCTGCGCCCCCATTGTCGGGTGCGAGAGATCACCGTGAATGACGATGGAATGGCGACTGGGGTGATTTATGTCAACGCCGATGGCCAGGAACAAGCTCTCCAGGCACATGTTGTAATTGTCGCCTGCAATGGCATCGGAACGCCTCGGCTGCTGCTCAACTCCAAATCGGCTCGCTTTCCCGATGGATTGGCCAACAGCAGTGGCCTCGTGGGCAAGAACCTCATGTTCCACCCCTATGCAGCAGTCCAGGGCGTGTTCGATGAGCAGCTTGATGGCTATCAGGGGCCTCACAAAGGCATCCAGAGCCAGGAGTTTTATGAAACCGACAAGAGCCGTGGCTTCGTGCGTGGCTATACATTCGAATATTCGCGCGGCATGGGACCGGTCGCCACCGGATTAACCGGTCTGGCCCAGGGACGGGTCCCTTGGGGGGCCGACCATCACACCTCCTATCGCAAACTGTTCAAGCGGGTAACAAGCCTTGTTGCGCTGTGTGAGGACCTGCCGGAGGAGCACAACCGCGTATCCCTCGATCCCGACCTCACCGATAGCGACGGCATTCCTGCTCCCCGCATAGAATACAAACTCAGTGAGAACAGCATGAAGATGCTGGACCACGCCGTCGCGCGTGGAACCGAGGCGTTACAATGCGCCGGCGCCACCGACACATTTTCTCTGTCACCGATTGGCTTTAGTGGCTGGCACCTTATGGGAACGGCGCGCATGGGTCGCGATCCGCGTCGATCGGTGGTCAATGAGTGGGGCCGCAGCCACGACGTGAAAAACCTCTTTATCGTCGATGGCAGCATTTTTGTAACCAGCGCGGCCGTGAATCCGACCAGCACTATTCAGGCGCTGGCGCTCTATGTCGGCGATCAAATCAAGAATCGTCTTGCCAACCTTTTCGATTGAGAACGTGTAATGCAACCCCCCCACGGCCCGCGTCCTGCGCCGCCCCCATACACCGCACGACAACGGCAATTGTTGCGCGCCATCGCGGATACGATTGTTCCTGGTAGCACCGACTATGCTGTTCCGGGCGCCGGCGATGATCGGATCTTTGCCGATCTGTTGATCATCGCGGAGGCGCATGCCTCGGCTTTGGGGGGCCTGCTCGACAGGATCGACCAGTTTGCCAGCGAACACCATCGATGCGGATTTCTGGAGGTCTCTCAAGATGACCGTTTGTCCACCGCTGAAGCTTTCCGGGCGGCCTATCCAAACGACACAACGCTTCTGGAAACACTGGTTATTCAGGTCTACTACCGAGATGATCGCGTCATGCGGTCGCTTGATATGGAAGTGCGCCCCCCTTTTCCAAAAGGATTTGTTGTCGAAGATGGAGACTGGGCGCTGCTTGATCCCGTACGGGCACGGCCTGAGTTCTATGTGAAGACACCATGAGCAACGCGCTCAACGCGGGCCGTATGATCGAGACCGGACCATGCTGATACAGGCCGAGAGACTTCTGGAGCTGACTGCTTCCATTGTGGAAAAGGGCGGAAGCTGCCGTAAGGTCGCCACCGATGTTGCCAGCCTCCTGGTCAAGGCCAATCTTGCCGGACATGACAGTCATGGAGTCGGGGTTCTACCTGGCTATATCAAAGGCATCGCTGCCGGCCAGTTGATCCCCGACGCGCAGGCCGAGATCGTACAGGACAAAGGCCCTTTTCTGCTGGTCGACGGCAACCGGGGTTTTGGCCAGTGCGTCGCACGACAAGCGATGGAATGGGCGATCGACCGCGCCCGCCAACAACACATCGCCATGCTGTCGCTGCGCAACAGTTTCCATATCGGCCGCATCGGGGATTGGGGCGAGATGGCCGCCGAAGCAGGCTTCGTCGCGATCCACTACGTCAACGTCCTGTCGCCCAACTCACTGGTGGCTCCCTTTGGCGGCAGCGACTCCCGCTTTTCCACAAATCCCTACTGCACTGCCATTCCGGCATCTGACCGCCACCCCATGTTCCTGCTGGACATGGCGACCAGCACCATCGCCCAGGGCAAGACTCGCGTAGCTTATCTGAAGGGTCAGAAGGTCCCTGACGGATGCCTGATCGACCATGAGGGCAACCCCACAGACGAGCCCAAGGTGATGTTCGAAGAGCCGCGCGGCGCCCTTCGCGCCATGGGGCTGCACAAGGGATCCGGCCTGGCCTTGATCTGCGACATTCTCGGCGGATCGCTCTCCGGCGGCGGGGCCTACCTGCCCGATCGCATCGTACCGGGCAGCGTCATCAACAACATGCTGGCGATCCTGATCGACCCGAACGTCTTCGGTTGCGCCGAAGCGTTTTACGAGGACCTCGACGCCTATACCGATTGGGTCAAGGCCTCCCCGCCTGCACCGGGTACCGATGTGGTCCGGTTTCCCGGTGACCTGGAGCGCGAAACGCGCATTGAACGCGGCCAAAACGGCATCCCGATCGATGACGCCACCTGGGCCCAGATCATCGAGACAGCTGGCTCCGTCGGCATGACCGAGGATGCTATCGGCGCGATCCTGAACCCGGAGTAACTATCCGTGTTGCGCCAAATCAGGTTTGCGCTCGGACACTGTCGAAGTAGTCGATCACAGCCTTGATGGCGCCGTATTGCAAAGAGCTCTTCCTGACATAGATCCCCGCGTCGCGCGGCTGCATCCGGTGCAAAACCGGCCGTATAACCAGCCCATCCTTTTCGACAACCTTGGCAAGCTGCAGCGGTGCGGACATGACGAACCGACCGGTCTTGACCAGCTGGACACCCGTTGCGAGGGAAGTCGTCCGAATGTCAATTAGCGAGTTCTTTGAGCCTTTGGGCAACGTGAATTGCTCAATCCTTTGCTCGACAAAGGGATCGATCGTGAAGCTCACCCATCGGTATTCGGTCAGGTCGGCCGGATCGACCATATCGTTTCGCGAGACAGGGTCATCGTCTCGCAAAACGATACCGTGCTCGATTTGCATGACATGTTTGGTGACGATCGAGGAGTCCAGTTCGTCGTCCGATAGAATGCCCATATAGACGTCGATGGCTCCGGAACTCAGCAGCCAGCCCATACTCTCGCGGTGCTCGGTTTTGAGGTCGAGTTTCAGATCAGGGAAACTCTGCAGGAGATCGGCAAACAGACCGGCGACCCAAATGAGATGAAAGACCGGCCCTGCACCCACCTTCAACTCCGACATGCCTGCCGAAGAGATGATCCCGATCTCTTCAACCCCGTTGCGATACTCGCGTTCAATCCTCTCCGCACGAGCAAGAAACAACCGGCCTGCTTCGTTGAGCGACATTCCGCGGCGGTCGCGATGGAACAGCGGCGTTCCCAGTTCAGCCTCCAGGGCAGCAATCCGTTTCGTGACCGAGGACTGCGCGAGGTGGATGGTTGATGCCGCCGAAGTGATCGAACCACCACGGGCAACCGCCAGAAACGCTCGCAATCCTTTGTCCAAAGGTATTCCTTTTTGGAAACGATACCGCACTTATTATCAGTTTACAGAATTTCTCTTCCTGTGCCAACTTTGCAGCTCACCATGGGGCTGCTCGACACATGAAAACGGTCTTTGTCTTATTCGATTCCCTCAACCGCCTGGCGCTCGGCACCTATGGCGGAACGGCCGTCGCAACCCCCAACTTTGATCGGTTCGCAAGAAAGTCCGTGACCTTCGACAAGCATTACGTCGGCTCGTTGCCGTGTATGCCGGCACGACGGGATATGCATACCGGTCGGCTGAATTTCACGCATCGGAACTGGGGGCCGCTGGAGCCTTTCGATGAAAGCTTCGCTCGAATTCTCAGCAAAAACAGCAACTACACACATCTGATATCCGACCATTTGCATTATTTCGAAAACGGCGGCTGGGGATATGCCAACGCCTTCGACAGCTGGGATTTCGTTCGCGGTCAGGAATACGACGCTCTGAAGGTCATGGTGCGCCCGCCTGTGGAACGCTACAGAGAACGCTTTGACGAGCGGCATTATCCCTTGCACACGCTGCCTGAAAAGGGCGCCATCACCCGGGGTAACACCGAAAAGGCGGCATTCAAGAGATTGCGTGGAGCGATTTCGCAGGAGGTCCTTTCCGAGGAAGACGACTTCCCGACAGCCAAGTGCTTCGCCAAAGCCTTTGAGTTTCTGGACACCAACCGTGGCGAGGATGCCTGGTTCCTTCAACTGGAGTGCTTCGATCCGCACGAGCCATTCGTCGTGCCGGAGCGGTTCCAGGCGGCTTACGACACCGGTCGCAACGGCAAAATCCTCAATTGGCCCATGTATGAAAGGAACACGAACTCACCCGAGGAAATAGCCGCCATTCGCGGCAATTACGCCGCGCTTGTCGCCATGTGCGACGATTATTTCGGACGGCTTCTCGACTACTTCGACGAACATGATCTTTGGAAAGACACCGCGCTGGTGCTGTCCACTGACCACGGCTTTCTCCTTTCCGAACACGACTGGTGGGCAAAAAACCGCATGCCCTACTATGAGGAAATCAGCCACATACCCTTGATGGTCTGGCATCCCGCACACGCGGATCAAGCAGGCCAACGCCGTCAGTCGCTCACCCAGACGATGGACCTGATGCCCACATTTCTGGACTTGCACGGCTGTGCGATTCCCGAGACCGTGACCGGCCGTTCCATCGTGCCACTGCTGACAGAAGACGGCTCCCTCCGCACAAGCCAGATCTTCGGAATGTTCGGTGGCCCGGTCGGAGTGACTGACGGCACTTACACCTATTATCGATACCCGGAAGACCTATCGGGTCAGAATCTGCATCTCTACACGCTGATGCCTGCCCACATGATCGACCTCTTCGATATTGAGGAACTTCAGTCGAGCGAGCTCGCCCCGCCCTTCAACTTCACCAAGGGCGCTCCGACACTGCGCGTGAAGCTCGATCCGAGGAACACGCAAGTGGGCCAGGATGGTGACACCCTGGAAGACTGTGAAACCGCGCTTTACGACATCAAAGTGGATCCGGCTCAGGAGCACCCGCTCGACAACCCGGCTGTGGAGAAGCGTCTGGAAGCCGAAATCGCGCACCACTTTGCGCTGCACGACGCTCCGCCCGAACTGTTTGCGCATTTCGATCTGACACCACCGGATGTCGCGTTGGCCGGAGAGTGACACCGAACCCAATCCGAAACCTTAAGGGAGGAAACTCATGCAACGAATTGGATCACTGAAAGGCACCCTTTTGGCGGGGGCATTTGTGGCGGCCTCGGTCACCACGGCACTGGCGGAATTTCCGGAGCGCAATGTTGAAATCATCCACCCCTGGGGACCGGGCAACGCCATGGCCATGAGCCAGGTCGTGGCCAAGGCCATGGGCGAGGAACTGGGCACGGATATGCCTGTGATCTCCTTGCCGGGAGCCGCTGGAACCAAGGCGCAGACGACGGCCATGGGAAAACCGGCTGACGGATACACGGTGTTTGACGGCTACGTCGCGCCTCTCGTCTTGCAGCCGATCCTCGGCAATGCGGACTGGAGCTACAAGGACTTCAAGCCGCTCAGCGCCGCCGTCGCGAACGCCTTCGCAATTGCAGGGCAAGTGGATGAGTCGCGGTGGTCGAACTTCGAAGAGATGATGGCCTACTGCAAGGACAATCGCGGTGAGCTGCGATACTCTTCCGGTTCACGGAACAACCTGCCGCATATGGTCATAGCAAAGGCGCTTCAGGGCTATGACTGCGTCGCTCAGAACGTGCCTTACACTCAGGACGGCAACGTCTTCAAAGACCTTGGCTCGAAGGTGCTCGACTTTGCATTCGTCAACGTGGGGAACTTCCGATCGAACCCGGACAAGGTGAAAATCCTGATGGTGCTCTCGGAACTTGAAAGCTCCAAAAAAGCGTTCCACGGCGCGCCCACCATCGCAGATCTGGATGTTGATCTTGGACTTTCGAACCTGGGTCCGATGGGGTGGACCTGGTGGATCGTCAATCCGGATACGCCAGACGATGTCACTGAAAAACTGCGTGCCGCAATGGAGCGCGCGATGGCGCGCCAGGACGTGAAAGATGCCGTTGAGGCCGTTGGCTTCGTGCCTCTAGATTGGGATCACACCAGGTACGAGGAAATCGTGGGCGGCGTCGACGCGCAGCTCAATTCGATGGGCAACGCGCTTGCCTGGGAAGAGGAAGAGCTCCGCAAGCTCCGGTAGAGGTATCGCACGATGACATCGTCAAGAACGCTGAACCTTGCTGTTTTAGGATTCCTTCTCGCTGTCATCGTGATTGTCTTCTGGCAAATCGAAACTGACTTTACAGAACAGGGGATCGCCAGCGGCGGTCCCTACGACAACGCAGCCTCTTACCCGCGGGCAATCGCGATTTTCATTGGCGTCCTCTTGGGGCTTCAATTGGTTGTCGAGTTGCTGCGGGGCAAATCCTCGACCCAGACCGAAGATGTCGAGGCACCGGACCTTCGACGCGCCGGGATGATGCTCCTGGTCTTCGCCATCTATCTGATGGTTCTGACAACGGTTGGATACCACCTCGCGACGGCGCCGATGATCGGTGCCATTATGTGGCTCTGCGGGATGCGCAATCTTCTCAAGCTTGTGTTCGCGTCGATTGCAATCGCGACCGGCTTTGCCTTCGTCTTCGAAGTCTTCCTGAATGTCGTGCTGCCGCTGGGTATCTGGGGCATCTTCATCCCATGGTAGGCTTGCTATGATCTTGGATTTCCTGTCCGCCGGGCTAGATGTCTTTCAGTCACCGCTTGCTCTTGGCCTGACATTCGCCGGGATCACCGTAGGCCTGGTCGTCGGGGCCATGCCCGGGCTTGGTCCGCTCATGGGGATCATCCTTTTGCTCCCGGTGGCCATCGGGCTGCCGCCGGTTGCGGCAATGGGTTTCCTGATCGCCATCTTCGTCGGCGGCTCCTGCGGCGGTTCCATTTCGGCAATCCTGTTGCGCATCCCGGGCACCCCGCTTGCGGCCGCGACACTCTATGATGGCTACCCGATGGCGCAAAAAGGCCGCGCGTCCGACGCCATCGGCATTGCCATTACCAGCTCCGCCATTGGAGGCCTGATCGGTGGTGTTGTCCTGGTCTTCTGCGCCCCGATCCTGGCGCGATTTGCCGCCAACTTCGCGCCGCCCGAGTACGCAATGCTGGCGATCATGGGACTGTTCGCCATTGTGGTGATCTCCGGCGGGTCGATCATCAAGGGCCTTCTGGCGGGTAGCTTTGGACTGCTCATCTCCACCGTTGGGACCGACTCGTTTTCGACCGGCCTTCGCTTCACGTTCGGATCGCACAACCTCCTGAACGGATTTCATATCGTGGCCGTTGTCGTCGGGCTTTTCGCCATTTCCGAAATGGCGGCGCAGATGATGAAGCACGACCTCCTGAAGATCCCGGATGTGAAGGTGGCTCGGCCCGGCCTGAACACGGTTGCCATGACATTGAAGCACTGGGTCAACCTGATCCGGTCTTCGGCAATCGGCACCTTCTTCGGTGCCATCCCTGGCGCCGGAGGGGTGATCAGCTCTTTCACCAGCTACGCGGTGGCCAAGGCTTCCGCGAAGCCTGACGAGAAATACGGCGAGGGCGCGGAGGGCGGCGTTGTCGCCACCGAGTCCGCGAACAACTCAACGGTTGGTGGCACGCTGGTGCCGACATTGTCTCTCGGAATTCCCGGTGACGCATCGTCGGCCATGTTGCTGGGCGCCTTGCTCATTCTGGGCTTTATCCCCGGACCGGCCATGTTCGAAAACAACCCGGATGTCGTTGGCGGCATCTTCATGGTGTATCTGGCGTCAAACGTCTTCCTGCTCATTGCCGGCATCCTGGCAACGCCGCTTTTCGTTTACGTCTTGCGCATCCCGAAGGTCTACTTGATCCCGAGTATTCTGCTGTTGTGTTCAATCGGCACGTTTGCGCTTCAGGCTTCAGTGTTCGACCTTCAGGTCATGTTGGCGTTTGGGCTGATCGGAATTCTGTTCCGTGCCGCCGACTATCCGCTGGCACCGGTCGTGATCGGCATGATTCTGGGACCGATCCTCGAAGCCAACCTGCGCCGCTCGCTCCTGATCTCGCGAGACGGATATTGGATTTTTGTCGATCGCCCGGTATCGGCAACGCTGGTTGTGATCAACGCCTTGCTTCTGGCGGCGATGGTCTATCTGACAATCAAGCGTATGCGCGGCGCAAGGACGAGCGAACTGTCGAAAGCAATGGCCGCGGAAGAGTGACAGCGACCGCCAGCAAAACCGCCTAGTAAGCTGTCAGGCCGCCATCGACGTGCAGTGTCTGACCGGTCATGAAGCTGTTCTTCGGTGACGACGCAAACACGAACGCTTCCACGACCTCCTCGACCTCAGCAAGCCGCGCCATTGGGATTCCGCGGACGAGTTGCTGCTCGGTGACGACCTTGCCGCGGACTTCCACATCAAGCAGTTCGGTCGCCATCGGCGTGCGGGCGAAGGATGGGCACACGGCGTTGATGCGCACGCCAAGCCGGGCATACTCCTGGGCAACCGATCGTGTGAGGCCAACGACTCCGTGCTTCGCGGCGGCATAAACCGACAGGCCGGATGCGCCGGTGACTCCAGCGACGGAGGCGACATTGACGATGGCGCCGCCTGTTCCGGTTTCCCGGAACTGACGCTCCATTACCGGCAGTTGGTATTTCAACGCGTAGAAAACACCCATCAGATCGATGTCGACGATGCGCCGTGCTTCGTCGGAGTCGACCTTGGGCAAGCGCTCGAAAACCTCCTGTGCGATCCCGGCATTGTTGAGAGCGACATCGAGCCGACCAAACCGGTCGACTGCCAGCGCGACGAGCTTTTCAGAAAGAGATTCATCGGCCACGTCACCGGCGAGAGAGGCGATGTCACAACCATGATCGGCCGCGATCTGACCGCATGTCGCTTCCAGTGCTTCGGCATTGTAGTCCGAGAGGACCAGGTTGGCGCCCTCCTCGCCGAAACGGCGCGCCGCCGCACTTCCGAAACCGCCTGCAGCCCCGGTGATCAACACTGTCGATCCCTTGAACAATCCGCTCACCCTATCCTCCATTCGTGATCTGCATGGCCATGCCGGCCATCACCGGCACCGCCGCCGCCATTTGTTTCGCCCGTTTGGGATTGGAGGCATTGCCGTCCAGTGCCCGCTTGAGAACACCCTGCAGGATCGCCGCAAGTCGGAAGAAGGAGAAGGCAAGATAGAACCGCCAGTGCTCGATGCCGTCGATGCCACGTCGACGGCAATAGGCCTGCACATATTCATCCTCGGTCGGCAGGCCGAGCGCAGACCGATCGAGACCGCCCATGCCCCGAAACCCGCTATCGTGCGGCAGTCGCCACTGCATGCACTGATAGGCCAGATCAGCCAGCGGGTGGCCGAGCGTCGACAATTCCCAATCGAGCACCGCCAGCACTTCCGGCCGATCCTTGTCGAAGATCATGTTGTCGATACGGTAATCGCCATGCACCAGCGACACCTGCCCGTCATCCGGAGGCAGTGCCTGCTCGAGCCATTCGATAAGCTGGTCCATATCGGCAATCGTTTGCGTTTCACTGGCCCGGTACTGCTTGGTCCAGCGGCTGAGCTGCCGCTCGAAATAGTTGCCCGGTTTGCCGAAATCCTCCAGGCCGACCGCAGCGGGGTCGATACTGTGAAGCGCGGCCAAGGTCGCATTCATGGCGTCGTAGATCGGTGCCCGTGCGGCGCGGTCACATTCCGGTAGATCAGGTTCCCAGAAGATGCGGCCGTCGAGGTAGCTCATGACGAAGTACATGCGGCCGATGGACGAGTCCTCTTCCGACAGATAAAGCATCTCCGGAACCGGCACCCCACTGCCCTTGAGGGCTTTCATGACACGGTATTCGCGATCCACCTGGTGGGCGGATTTCAGCAGTTGCCCCGGCGGTTTGGCGCGCAAAACATATTGGCCGCTGTCCGCTTCCAGAAGGTAAGTCGGGTTCGATTGCCCGGTGTCGAATTTCCGCACTGCGTGCAGACCGGAAAACTCGCTTACGGCACCTTCGAGTTCGGCGGACAAAGCATCCGCGTCCAGATCATGGGTCTGGTTCATGTCGGCTCCTCTTTACCCACCATGAGAGCACGCCTGGCCATTCTGGCGCAACGGACGCTCTACAATGCGTCGGAAAACAGACCGACGGAGGTGTGGGCCGACAAGCCGCCATCAAGCGGCAAAATGGCGCCTGTGATATAGGACCCGCTGTTTCCGCAAAGATATAGCGTTGCGCCGGCAATGTCGTCGGGCGAACCGATGCGCCCGAGTGGCACGCCTTTGCCGACCTTCAGCGCCTGTTCTTCGGTCGCCGTCGCAAACGCCGTCATACGGCTCTGGAAAGGACCCGGCGCGAACGCATTGACGGTGATCCGACGCCCAGCGAACTCATCGGCAAGAATACGGGTCAGGTGATGCACAGCCGCCTTGGAAGCGGAGTAGGAATAGGCACCGTCAGCGATCGGCTGAGTCCCCATGACCGAACCGAGATTGATGATCCGTGCCGGATCGGCATCGCTTGACGCTGCATCGAGAAGCGGCAGCAGGTCGCGCGTCAGTGTGAACAGAGCGCCGACATTGACATTCATTACCTTCTGCCATGCGATATGCGGGAAGGTCTCCAGCGGTTCACCCCAGGTAATCCCGGCATTGTTGACCAATATATGCAGCTTGTCCGTGCGCCCGTTCACGTCTGCAACAAGCGCGGCGAGCCCCTCTTCGGTGCCAACATCTCCGGCAAAACCCTCAGCGGTGCCAGGCGCATCGAGAGCATTGAGCTCAGCCGCCACGGCCTCACAGGCATCGCCCTTGCGCGATGCAATAAGAACCCGCGCTCCGCCCTGCACCAGAGCCGTCGCAACCATGCGGCCGATACCGGTCGCGCCACCCGTTACCAACGCCGTCTTGCCGGCTACTGAAAACAGATTGTCCAGATAACTCACACTGACCTCCCACAAATTCACCCCGATCGAGGCGACAACATACTCAGTAGTATGTTTTTTGATCGCCCGCTTGTAAAGCCCTTTCACACGAAGTGAACGGTTCGCCTCGGCCCGATTTCACGCAAATGCCCAAAATTGCGGCTAGCGTACGGCGACAATAAGAGGGGACTGTGGCTTTTCACGAAAACGGGTTATGACAGCGAGCACTTTTTCACAGACCATTTCCGCGAGATCTGAGTTGGACCTGCTCACTGCCAACGACCGGCCGGGTGCCTATCCGGACAGCTACTACCGTGCGACTGCAAACCGGCTGGAACCGTTCGCGCCCCTGGTCGAGGACGCCACGTGCGATGTCTGCATCGTGGGCGCCGGCTACACAGGTCTGTCGGCTGCCCTTTACCTGGCGGAAAACGGCTTTGACGTGATGGTTGTCGAGGCCCACCGGGTCGGTTGGGGGGCATCCGGGCGCAATGGCGGCCAGCTCGGGTCGGGTCAGCGACTCGACCAGGTCCAGCTTGAGCGCGACCTCGGCCAGAAGGCAGCCCGTCAGCTCTGGGATCTGGGGCGCGATGCCAAGACACTGGTTCGCGATCTGATCGATCGACACGACATCGAGTGCGATTATCGCCCCGGCATTCTGCACGCCGACCATCGCCAGCGATATGTCGACGACAGTCGGGCCTACGCGGAAAAGCTGCAGCGCGATTACGGCTACGGCCAGATTCGTTTCATCGACCGTGAACAACTGACCGACATGGTCGACAGCCCCGCCTATTTCGGCGGTACGTACGACACGGGTGCCGGTCATCTGCATCCACTCAACTTCGCTCTGGGTCTGGCCCGGGCGGCACGCGATGCCGGAGCCCGAATCCATGAGAACACGCGCGTCTCCAAGATCGAGACCGGCGCCACGGTACGGGTGCAATGCGGCAATTTGAAAGTCATGGCGCGCCATGTTCTGTTGGCCTGCAACGGCTATCTCGGCGACCTCGACGCGACGGTGGCGCGTCGTGTCATGCCGATCAACAACTACATTGTCGCAACGGAACCGCTGACGGGCGACCGCGCCCACGCGGCTTTGCGCCGGAACATAGCCGTCGCCGACAGCAAATACGTCGTCAACTATTTCCGCCTGTCGCGGGACAACCGCCTGCTGTTCGGTGGCGGAGAGAGTTACGGCTACCGCTTTCCCCGAGACATCAAGGCCTTCGTCAGGCCGCACATGCTGGCGATCTTCCCGCAGCTCAAGGACGTACAGATCGACTACGGATGGGGCGGCACTCTTGGCATCACCATGAACCGCATGCCGCATCTGCGCCGTCTGGAGAGTGGTGTCCTGACCGCTTCCGGCTATTCTGGCCATGGACTTGGAATGGCCACGTTCTGCGGGCGGCTGGCCGGCGAACTGATCTGCGGCACCGCCTCCCGCTTCGACATGATGGCGGCCATACCGACACCGGATTTTCCAGGCGGTGCAAAGTACAGACGCCCGCTGCTGGCACTGGCGATGCTCTATTATTCCCTGCGCGACCGGTTCTGACTGTACCTGACCTACAGCTTGTTGATCGGCACCTTCAAATAGACGGTACCATTGTCCTCGGCTTCGGGCAGTTTGCCGGCGCGCATGTTCACCTGCAGTGACGGCACGATCAGCTTGGGCATGGCCAACGTCTCGTCGCGCGCCTCGCGCATGGCCACGAAGCTGTCTTCGTCGATTCCATCGCGGACGTGGATATTATTCGCGCGTTCATCCGCAACGCTCGTTTCCCAGCGGATTTCGCGGCCATTCGGACCGTAGTCGTGGCACATGAACAACCTGGTTTCGCCCGGCAGTTCCAGCACCCGGCGCACTGAACGATAGAGCGTGCGAGCGTCCCCTCCGGGAAAGTCCGCCCGCGCCGATCCGCCATCGGGCATGAACAGAGTATCGCCGACGAAAGCAGTATTACCGATGACGTGGGTCATGCAGGCCGGCGTGTGACCGGGCGTGTGCATCACATGCCCCGTCAAGGCGCCAACCCGATACGTGTCACCATCGGTGAACAGGCGATCGAATTGCGATCCGTCTCGCTGGAACTCGGTTCCTTCGTTGAAGATCTTGCCGAAGGTTTCCTGCACCTCGGTAACCTGTTCGCCAATACCGATCTTGCCGCCCAGCTCACGCTGAATATAGGGCGCACCCGACAGGTGATCGGCATGGATGTGCGTCTCGATCAGCCATTCAAGCGTCCAGCCCTCGTCGCGGATTCGTTTGATCATCGCGTCGGCACCGTCGAACGTCAGCTTCCCGGCGGAATAGTCGAATTCCATGACGGCATCGACGACCGCACAGGACGTCGATGTTGGGTCACGCACGATGTAGGAGATCGTGTTCGACCCTTCATCGAAAAAGGCAACAACTTCCGGCTTGATCGAAAAATCCGGATTGAACGGGAGCGGCATCGCGCGGTCCTCCTTTAAGTACAGCATGCAGTCTATCGATTGTCACGCAAGGTCGGAAGTCAGGCCTCAGGAGACAATCCAGGCCTTGGCGTCTTCCAGCTCATCCAGTGCGAATACGTGCATCTGGGCCGGCACCAGCGGCCCGAAGAACTTGGCGCTTTGCCGAACCCAGGCAAGATCGGAGACGATCGCGAGCTTCGAAAAGCCCGTCAGGTGGCGCACACCCAGGCGCGTGTCGTCCCACAAAGCACCTGCGGTCGCACCGTCGAATGCTTCGCCGAGCACCACCAGCACCTTGATCTTGTCGTGCGTTTTCAGCTTTTCGTCGACCAACGGCGTCAGGATGGCATCGTAGTCACGCGAGGCCAGTGTGCCGATAATCTCATAGGCAATGACGTCGGAGGGCATGCCTTCGATCATTTTGATCGATGCTCCCGCCTGTTCGGCCTCGGATGCCCAGGCCTTGGCCTGCTCAAGATCTTCCTGTTTGAAATGGCGGATCTTGGCATCGACGAACTGGTCGACCAACGTCGGCATAATCGACAGGGTCGCGCTATCGCTCACAAGCGCCACTCGGGAAATCACCTTGTGATGGTCTCGCACCATCTTGAGATGCGCAAACAGGGCAGTGGCATCTTTCCAGTGCGGCAGGCCCTCGGCATTCAGAACGAGCCCGGGCGCCTTGTCGTTGCGGTTGATATAGTCGTTGACTGTCTCTCCCAGCCCCTCGAAATCCGCCGCTGAAAGCGTTCCTGTCGGCGTGACGAGAATCAGGTTGTGGTTACGGTCAATTTGGGTTTCGAACATGCCGCTTCTCCTGTTGAATTTATCATGCCGTCCCCATTCCCCGATTTCGTTTGCACCCAGACTGCGATGGAGTTGCCCTCGCCGCAACCCGACAAAGGCGGTTCCTGTCGAATAAGCCGCTAACTCAGGCCGGCCAACCGCAATCCTTCAACGAACCGCGTAATGTCATCCTTCCGGACAAACACGCAGGATTCTTCAGCCTGCCTGAGTGAAAAATCCGGCACCAGGTCAAGGATTTTCGTGGCCTGCATTTGAGCCGCCTCTAGATTGCCCTGGTGGGCGTGTGACGTCGCAAGAACCAGGCGCGGATAGACGTGATCGGGTCTCGGCAGACTGGCCCGCGAGGCAAAATTGCAGGCATTTGCGTAGTCCCCGACTTGAAAATAGGCGTAGCTGGTGTGGACGTCGAATTCCTCCCTGAACATGTCGCGTGGGCTAAGCCGCCGGGCGTTTTCGATCCATTCCAGTGATTTTTCGCCCTGTCCCGCCAGTGCGTAGGCTGCTCCCATCCAGGAATGCGCCATGGCGAAGTTCGGATTGATTTCCAGCGATTTTCTGGCCGATTCCACCAGCATGTCAGCATCGCGGAGGATCGTCGCAATGAAGAGCCAGGCGATATAGGCCCAAGGTTCCTCCGGGTCATTCTTGACCGCCTTCTCGGCCGCGTCGATCGAAACGGCCAGCGCCTTTTCGGTATCTTCCCAACCCTGGTGGATGCGCCAGGCGGTCGTCCAGGCCTTCTGGCTGTATGCACGGGCGTAGGTCGGATCGATTTCGATGGCGCGGTCGAGCAAGGCCAGTGCTTTGACACTGGCCTCGTTGGTAAACTCACCAACCAGCGCCATGGCACGAATGACATGTTCCCAGGCGTCGAGATTTTGCACAGGCTTGCGGAAAGACCGGGACCCTTCGGCTGCGCTGACCTTGGTCTCGAGGGTGGCGACAATGCGCTGCGTGATCTGGTCCTGAACCGCAAAAATATCCTTCAGCTCACGATCGAACCTTTCGGCCCAGATCGGATTGTCCGCTTCGCAATCAAGCAACTCAACGCTGACGCGCACCCGATCTCCATCGCGGCGAACGGCACCGTCGAGCAGGTATCGCACCCCCAGCTCCCGGGCGATTTCGTGGGCCTCGGTCTGAGCGTTCTTGTAGGAGTAAGTCGAGTTGCGGGCGATCACGAACAACCATTTCAGCCGCGAAAGATCATTGATAATGTCGTCGCAGATGCCGTCGACGAAATAGTCCTGGGTTTCGTCACCACCGAGACTCCGGAACGGCAGCACGGCGATTTATGGCCGATCCGCGTCGTGCGTGGAACTTGAAATGACCGGCGCCACATCTTCGGCCGCGAGAAGATTGCCGACGAACCGGAAACCTCGCCCGTGCAACGTCTTGATGAAGGCCTGTTGCGCACCCGTATCTCCAAGCACCGTTCGGACATCCCTGATGCGGCTGCTCAGGGCGGCATCGGAAATGATCCGGCCCTGCCAGATGGTTTCGATCAGTTCGTCTCGTGATACCACACGTTCGCGCTGCTCGATGAGAAACGCCAATATGTCGAACACCTGCGGCTCGACCGAAACAGGAACCCCATCGACGCACAGTTCGCGCCGTTCCGTGCTCAATTGAAATTTGTCGAATGCGTATTGTATCGAAGGGTCCCCTTTTCGATCGACGTTGTCCTGTAATTTACCGGCTCGCTCTGTAGCTTGGCAACAACGCCTGCCCTGTCCCCTTCTCGTGTTTAGATTGCCTTACCGTGACAGGCAGACTAACTTTTTGCCGACAAACCTGGGAGGAAAAGATGCCATCGGAGACCATTGATCAGATCTTGAGCGACGCAGTGGCGGCGCAACACGTACCTTTTGTTGTTGCCATGAGCGCCAACTCGGATGGGGTGACCTATTCCGGCAGCGCCGGAGAAGCAGCCGAAGGGCGCGCTGCAGCTGAAGACACGGTATTTCGCATTTTCTCAGCCACGAAGGCCGTCGGCTCACTGGCCGCGATGATGATGATTGACCGGGGCAAAATGTCGATGGACACGCCCGTCGCCGATGTACTTCCCGAGTGGAACAACCTGCAGGTGCTGGACGGCTGGGACGGGGATACCCCGATCATGCGTGCGCCGAGAACGACGGCAACGATGCGCCATTTGGCAACCCATCGCAGTGGACTGGAATATGAGTTCTGGTGCCCCGACATGGCCAAGTACCTGGAAGCGACGGGACACCCGAGCATTCTGAGCGGCACCAAAGCCTCGCTGAGCTACCCGCTGATGTACGATCCCGGCGAGCGTTGGGGTTACGGCCCGAGTATCGACTGGCTGGGTCAAGTCGTGGAGGCACTGGACGGACGCACCATGGATCAATTCTGCCATGAAGAGATCTTTGATCCGCTTGGCATGAAGAACACCGGGTTTGAACCAGATGCCATGCTCGACCGCCTGGCGAGCGTCCAGGCACGCGGCGAAGACGGCAAATTCGGTCCGTTTGATTTGGCCCCGCCCCCGCAGCCGGAAGTCTACGGCATGGGCCATTGCCTTTATTCGACGGCGCCTGACTACATCAGGTTCCTGCGGATGATCCTCAACGGCGGCGAACTGGACGGCCGTCGCATTCTGTCTGAAACCGCCTTTGCCGCCATGCTTGAGGACCAGATGGAAGGCAAAACTTTCCAACGGATGGAAACGGTTGTACCGCCGGTGACAGCTGACGTGGTCCTTCCGGAAGGCACCACCCACAGCTTCGCGGCTGTCCGCTCCGAAGCAGATGTGCCGGGCCGCAGAAAAGCAGGCTCTCAAAGCTGGGCAGGCGTTTGCAACACCCATTATTGGGTGGACCCCGCCTCGGATGTTGCTGCCGTTATCTTCACGCAATCCCTACCGTTTGTGGAAGAACCCTACATGCGGACTTACGAAGCTTTTGAAACCGCGGTGTACGCCAACTAGCAACAAGGTCGGGGCCGGCCACGATCCTTCCGGCCCCACCCGCAACGGATGGCATCAATCGTGAGCTGACGCGCCTTCAGGCCAGCATGAGGAAAATGGACCGGCCGAAAACCGAAAAATGGGGCATTTCGGCCGATCTGAAGTCTCTTTCCGGAGGCAAGCGAAACCACACATTTCGCACTGATGGTCTCGAGGCTGAAGTCGTCTTCAAGTCCACGACGCGTTCACCGGCTGCTATTGCATGGTTGATCGATGTTCATAAACGAGCACGAGAGGTCGGTTTCATAGTCCCCAAGTTCCTGGAAAGCGGCGATGGGAACCTGGTCGAAGACGGTTGGACATGCGAACAGTTCATCCGGGGCCAGCCACTCTCCCGAGATGAGCTACACCTCATTCACCGTCAAATTTTAGAGTTTCATTCGGCTGCTGCAAATCTCGAACAAAGGCCCGGCTTTCTGTCCGTGGTCGACCTGCTGGCCAATCGGACAGGCGGTGATGTCAACCTCAACGCCATGCCAAGGGATCTGGTCAAAAGGTGCCGGAGCGCATGGAGCGCCGTATCCGATCGGCAAACTGCGATTGTCCATGGCGATCTGAATTCTGGCAACGTCATAATGACCCAAGACGAAAGCTACGCGCTCATTGACTGGGATGAGAGTCGCCGTGATTTGGCTTTGTTTGATCTGGGCCAACTTGCGGCAATCGACGAAGCTGGCCGACGAGCGCACCTGGCTTTCGAAGTCGCTTGCAGCTGGCTGGTCGAACCTGAATACGCACAAAATGTTGCCCGCCGTCTGTAAGCTTCCCCTTCACAGGGTGCCGTCGGAGCCTGGCCCATGAATGTCAGCTTGGCTGTCGCCATCGTGATCTTTGTCGCAATTGCGATCAGGCAATGGCTGCCTGCAAGCATTCGTATCTGGCAGATTATGGTCGCGGGGGCACTGGTGCTCCTTGTCCTCGGACAGATCTCCCCGATCGAGGCGTTCAAAGCTGTTGACTGGAACGTCATCTTCTATCTGTTTGGCGTCTTTTCGGTTGCCTCCGCCCTTTACGATTCCGGACTGCCCCATCGGATCAGCGCGCGAATTTCGGCATCCAAGGGCGGAATGTCCGGCGCGTTGCTCTTCTTCATGATGATCACCGGCCTGACGTTGATGGTGCTGACCAACGATGCTGCTGCCGTTATCGGAGTCCCGATCGCGCTGTCGATCGCGCTGGCCTTCGGGATTGGGCCTGTCGTGCCGCTGGCCGCGTTGTGCCTCACCGTGACCGTCGCCAGCATGATGTCGCCGGTCGGCAATCCGCAGAATATCCTGATCGTCGCCGATGGCCATTTCACCAACCCGATCGGCACCTGGATGGCTGGCGATACCCACCCTGCTATCGTTGGCATTCTCCTATAGTTGGCTTCTCCATTGCATGAAACGCAGCAGCGGTGACCCTTGTGGCAATGGCAGCTTGCCCAAGCCGACCCGACAACTTGCGTGGCCGGCCTATCTCAGCACCATTCTGCTGGTCGCAATCGTCGTTGGTGACAGCCTGTTGGCCGGCAGTTATCCGCAAATCGACTTGCCTCTTGGCGCGATCAGCATCGTCGCCTGTTTGCCGGTTTATCTGTTTTCACCGCACCGGATTTCGCTGTTTCGACAGGTCGACTGGCACACCTTGTTTTTCTTCGTTGCCATGTTCGTGGTCACCGGATCGATCCTGCAATCAGGCGTCCTGCAGTCACTGCTCAGCCCGTTACAGTCGCGACTCGACGAGCCCGCTGTTGTGACGGCGATCGGTTTCGGTGCCAGTCAGCTCTTCTCAAATGTTCCGGTGGTGGAGATCTATCTCAACCTTCTGCCGGAAAGCGACGCCGCCACACTTATGCTGCTCGCCGCCATGAGCACGCTCGCCGGCAATCTGTTCATCATCAGTGCCGCCAGCAATGTCATTGTTATCCAGCAGGCCGAAAGATTTGGAGCCAAACCGTTTACCTTCTGGCAATTCTCCCGGCTGGTGCTTCCCGTGACGCTGGTATCAATCGCAGTGACCTATATCTGGGTGACCTTTGCAATGCCGCGCCTTAGCTGAAGACCACCGTGCGGATGAACAGGCCGACGGCCGCTATAGTTGCCACGCCTAACCCCCACAAGGCAGTAAACCAGAGCAACCGTTTCCAGAGCGGCTGCGGTTCTTGCCGCGACCTGTGTCCCTCAGTGGTGATAGCCGCCATCCTTGACCTTGCCGCGGAAGATCCAATAGGCCGACGCCGTGTAGAAAAGGATCAGTGGCACCAGGACCACGGCTCCAACCAGAAGGAAGCCGAGGCTCTTGTCCGGTCCGGCCGCCTCATGAATGGTCACGCTTGTCGGGACGATGTCCGGCCAGACGCTGATACCAAGGCCGATATAGCACAGCAGAAACAGCACTTCGGCGGCAAGAAACGCCGTCAATTCCCAGCCCCGGCGCAGCGCGTTCCAGAGCACCAGCACGGTGACGCCGACGAACAACGGAACCGGCAAGGCGTATAGCATTGTTGGCCAGGAGAACCAGCGGTCCGAGTAGCGTGCGTCGAGCAGCGGGGTCCACAAGCTGACGGCGACGATAAAGGCAACCGTTGCGGCCGCCAAAGGGAAGACCAGTTCCCGCATCCGTTCGTTGAGATGACCTACAGTCTTCAGATTAAGCCAAGTGGCGCCGAGAAGTGTGTAGCCGCAAACCAGCGCAAGCCCCGTGGCGACGCTGAAGGGGGACACCCAGTCCCACCAGCCACCGGCATAAGCGCGGTCGACCACTTCGATGCCCTGCAGCCAGGCGCCAAGCGCAATGCCCTGTGCGAAGGCAGCGACAAGCGATCCACCGAAAAAGGCCCAGTCCCAGAATCGTTTGTGAGAACCCGAGTGGACCCGGTACTCGAAGGCAACGCCGCGGAAGACCAGGGCCAGCAGCATGGCGATCAAGGGCACGTAAAGCGCAGGAAAGATCACGGAATAAGCCAGCGGGAAAACAGCCAGCAGACCGCCTCCGCCCAGAACCAGCCAGGTTTCATTGCCGTCCCAGACCGGCGCGATGGCGCCGATGGCGGTATCGCGTTCCTGCTCGTCTCGCATCAGCGGAAACAGTATGCCGACACCCAAATCGAAACCGTCGAGGGCCACGTAGACGAACACGCCGATGGCCAGGATCAGGGCCCAGATCATTGCCAGGTCGAGGATCATGGTTTCGCTCCTCCCCGCAACGCCTTGAGGATCTGGATCGCCCGGCTACCACCCTGGTCGAGCAATCCGCGGGTCTGCTGCGGCGGGCTGTCGGGTGGCGACTTGCCCAGAAGGCGCACCGTGTAATAGGTGCCGAGGCCGAAGATGAACAGGTAGACCACGACTATCGCCAGCAGCGAAGTTGCCACGGCCGGCGCTGCAATCGGCGATGCGGAGTCGGCGGTCCTCAAGAGCCCGTAAATTGTATAGGGCTGTCGTCCGACCTCCGTGGTGATCCAGCCGCTCAGCACTGCAATGTAACCGGCAGGCCCCAGCAGCAGCGCAAACTTGGCCAACGCCCGTCGATCGTAAAGCCGACCACGCCAGCGTTCCACCAGACCCCAAGTCCCCAGGCAGAAGAACAGCAGTCCGAGACCGACCATGATGCGAAACGACCAGAAGACGATCGCTACAGGCGGCCAATCCTCACGTGGGAACTGATCGAGTCCGATGATTTCCGCGTTGAAGTCGTGAGTGAGGATCCAGGAGCCGAGATAGGGAATGGCAAACCCGTATTCGACTTCACCCGTCTCCTCGTTGGGAATGCCCCACAAATATTCAGGAGCCGCCTTTTGCGTCTTGAAGTGACCTTCGAGTGCGGCAACCTTGGCCGGCTGGTGTTCGTAACTGTTCAGCCCGTGCTGGTCGCCGGCAAGGATCTGCAGCGGTGCAATGATGGCGATGAACCACATCGCCAGCGAAAACATGGTCCGGCTTGTCTGGTTGGCGTTGTCCTTGAGCAGGTGATAAGCGCTAGTCCCCGCAACGACCAGCGCCGTGGTCAGATAGGCGGCAAAGACCATATGCACCAGCCGGTAAGGAAAGGACGGATTGAAGATGACTTCAAACCAGTCCTCCGGCACGAACTGACCGACTTCATTGATCCCATAGCCGGCTGGCGTCTGCATCCAGCTGTTCACGCTGAGGATCCAGAAGGCGGACATGAGGGTGCCGAGCGCTACCAGAAAGGTCGCCGTAAAGTGCAGTCGCGGTCCGACCTTGTCACGGCCAAACAGCATGACGCCGAGAAAGCCCGCTTCGATGAAGAACGCGGTCAAAACCTCATAGCCCATCAACGGCCCGATTACCGGCCCTGCCTTGTCGGAAAAGACGCTCCAGTTGGTGCCGAACTCGTAACTCATCATCAGGCCCGAGACGACGCCCATGCCGAATATGACTGCGAAGGGTTTTATCCAGAAGTCAAACAGGGTGAGATAGACCTGCTCACCGGTTCGCAGCCAGCGCCACTGCACAAAGGCGAGAAAGCTGGCGAGGCCGATTGAGGTCGCCGGAAAGATGATGTGAAACGACACCGTGAAGGCAAATTGCAGCCGTGCCAGAAACACGGGATCGGTAAAGTCAGCCATCGCGTCACCTCAGGGTTGCGACTGCGGCAAACACCGCCAACCGACAGTTTACACCGATTCCAGGCTTTGCATTCAGTGCAATCTGTCGCTTGTGCAGATTTGCCGCATCAAATGCTCGCGCAATCCCTCAAGGATTGAAAACCAGCACCAGATAGACCACGAAGATGACAAGATGCACCGCACCCTGCAGCATGTTCGTGCGCACGCCACCAAAGGTCAGACCGCTGACGAACATGGTCAGGATCAGCAGCGTCATGTCTGTGTCGCTGAGGCCGAGCACAAGGTCCTGGTTGGCATAGATTGAGATGGCCAGAGCCGCCGGCACGGTCAGCCCGATCGTTGCCAAGCCGGAACCGAGACAGATATTGACTGCTCTTTGCAGGTAGTTCTGCCGGGCAGATGCAAGTGCCGCAAGCGCCTCGGGCGCCAGCACGAGGGCGGCAATCACGATACCGCCGAGAGCCGCAGGCAGCGCCCAGGAAGTGACCCCGAACTCTACCAGGATGGCCAGTTTCTTGGAAAGCAGCACCGCCGGGACCAAGGTCATGACAAGCAGCACGGCATGGTATCCGACAGAACGTGAACCGGTCATGTGATGATGACCATCGCCGTCCCCCTCTTCAGCGCCGGGCTGAACGAAAAACGACCTATGTCGCATGGTCTGCATGGCCAGGAAGGTCACGTACAGGACAATGGTGATCAGCGCGAACCATTCCGACTGGATACGGTTTAGGCTCGGATCCGGCGTCGATTGCGTGAATTTCGGCAAGATCAGCGTCATGGTTGCCAGTGTGACCAGGACAGCCAGAAAGGCGCGCGCACCGCGCAAATTGAATTCCTGCTCGCTGTGATAAAACCCACCGACAACCAGAACGAGCCCGACAACACCGTTCAACACGATCATCAGGACCGCCATCATGGTGTCGCGGGCGAGCGCCGGATTGGATTCGCCGCTGAGCATGATGGCCGAGATCAGCGCCACCTCGATCGTGATCACCGCGATCGTCAGAATCAACGTCCCGTACGGCTCGCCCAGCAGCGCGGCCAGATGATCCGCATGGCGCACCGCCGCAAAGGACAGCAACAGCATGGTGACGAACAGAATGGTGAAAAGGATGCTGTAGAGGGTCGGTGTGAAAACGCCGGCAAACAGCCACGCCCCGGGCCCGTATGACAGCGCCGTGACCAGCAGCCCAATGATCAGGGCGTATTCCGACCGGATGAATCTGAGCATGAAGCGAGTGTTCCGTTGTGTTTCGGCGCCGATATGGTGACGGCAATCTATCATTCAAGAACGCCGATGCAATGTGCGAGGTTATTCCAAAGTCGAGGTCGTTCGTTGTCGTCTTCGACTTGAATTTATTGGAAATCTGCCATCTAGATGGGGGTGAGCAGACTATGGGAGGAATAACATGAAGACCTATCTGAAACTGACAATTGCGGCGACCGCCGCCACATTCCTGGTCGGCGAGGCTTTCGCCACCGAGTGGAACGTCTCTGTCTGGGGCAAACGCCGCGCCTTTACCGAACATATCGAAAAGCTCGCCGAACTGGTCAACGCCAAGACCAATGGCGACTTCACACTGAACATTTCCTATGGCGGTCTCTCGAAGAACCGCGAGAACCTCGACGGCATTTCCATCGGCGCCTTCGAGATGGCACAGTTCTGCGCTGGCTACCATCGAGACAAGAATCCGACGATCACCGTGCTTGAACTGCCCTTCATCGGGGTCAGCAACCTTGACGAAGAAGTGGCCGTCAGCAACGCCGTCTACAACCACCCGGCAACCCAGGCCGACCTGGCGCGCTGGAATGCCAAGCTGCTGATGCCCTCGCCGATGCCGCAGTACAACATCGTCGGCACGGGCGAACCGCGCGACACGCTGGCGAAATTCGACGGTATGCGCGTCCGTGCCACCGGTGGTATCGGCAATGCCTTCAAGGCAGTCGGCGCCGTACCGACTTCGGTCACCGCAACGGAAGCCTACAACGCCATGGAATCGGGCGTCGTGGATACCGTCGCCTTCGCTCCCCATGCGCATTTCGCTTTCCGCACCATCGACCTGGCGAAATGGTGGACGGCAAACCTCAACCCGGGTACCGTCAATTGTCCGGTCGTGGTCAATATCGAGGCCTATGAGGCGCTGTCGCCGGAGCATCGCGAAGCGCTCGACTCGTCGATCGATGAAGCCATCGCCCACTACATCGCCAACTACGGCGAACTGCTGGCCAAGTGGGACAAGGTTCTTGAGGAAAAGAATGTCCAGAAGGTTCAACTGGACCAGGGCGAGGTCGACGCATTCCGTAAAGCGGCAGCCGACCCGATCCGCGAAAAGTGGATTGCCGACATGAATGCCCAGGGTCTGCCGGGACAGGAACTTTACGACCTGGTCATGAAGACGCTGAAAGAGCAGAAAACCAACTGACCCAATCCATTGAGGGCCCGTCGAATTTCGGCGGGCCCTTCGCTTATCGATCATGACCACAAGCAACGTCCGATCCGATGACAGCGCGCTCTCGCGTGCCGACCGGTTCCTGTTTCGCATCGAAAGCGCCATGACGCTGACGGCGGGACTGTTCATCCTCGCCATCATGCTGCTGGCCGTCGCCAACATTCTCGGTCGGAAGCTCTTCAATCTTCCAGTCCCCGGGTTCATCGACTGGATCGTTCAGGCCGTGCCCATCGTTGCCTTTCTCGGCATCGCCTATTGCCAGCGACTTGGCAGCCACATCCGCATGGATATCGTGGTGCGCGCCCTGCACGGTCGCTTCCTGTGGGCCTTCGAACTGTTCTCGGTCATTCTGATGGGAGCCCTGACCTTCGTTCTGACGATCGGCTCCTGGAGCCATGCGGAACGGGCGCTGAAACTCGGCGACAGCACCATCGACATCAATCTGCCGACCTGGCCGGTCAAGCTGCTCGTTCCGATCATGTTCCTGCTGCTTCTGCTGCGACTGGCGCTGCAGGTCTGGGGCTATTGGCGTGCGTTGTGGTCGGGCGAACAGTCACCGGTCGCCGTGCCGTTGATCGAAGATGCCGCCGCCGTCGCGGCCCACGAGGCCGAAACCGTCTCCGGCGCGGAGGATGATCGATGACAACGATCGAGATGGGCATTTTACTGGCAGGTATTTTGGTTCTGCTGGTGATCGGCGGTGTTCGTGTTGCTTTTGCCACCGCACTGATCGGCTTCGTCGGCCTGTTCATCATATTCGCGTTCGACAAGGGTCAGGGTGTCGACCGCGGGTTCTGGACCGCCCTTCGGATTGTCGGACAGGTTCCGCATTCGAAGATGTCGACACACGTGTTGAGCCTCATCCCGGTGTTCATTCTCATCGGTTACCTTGGTTACTATGCCGGTTTGACAAAGGCGCTTTTCGAGGCCGCCAAACGCTGGGTCGGCTGGCTTCCCGGCGGGCTCGGCGTCGCCACCGTGTTCGCGACCGCCGGCTTCGCCGCCGTCTCTGGCGCCTCGGTCGCCACCTCGGCGGTCTTCGCCCGCATCGCCATTCCGGAAATGCTGGAACTCGGCTACGACCGGCGCTTTGCCGCCGGCGTAGTGGCGGCCGGAGGTACGTTGGCCTCACTTATCCCGCCATCGGCCATCCTGGTGATCTACGCCATCATCGTCGAGGCCAGTGTCGGACAATTGCTGCTCGCCGGCTTTCTCCCCGGGTTCGTTTCCGCCCTGATTTACGGCGCCCTGATCGTGGTGATGGCACGGTTTCGCAAGGATCTCGGCCCCCCGGTCAAAGGCTACAGCTGGACGGAGCGGTTTGAAGCGCTGCCGGGTTCATTCCCGATCTTCGCGGTCGTGGGGATCATCATCTACTGCATCTATTTCGGCTGGGGCACGCCCACCGAGGCGGGCGCTCTCGGCGCATTCGTCATCCTGGTCATGGCGCTCTACAAGGGCATGCGTTGGGGCCAGCTGAAGAGCGCGCTGATGGAGACAGCCAAGCTGACGGCGATGATCTTCACCATGATCTGGGGCGTGCTGATCTTCGTTCGCTATCTGGGCTTTGCCGATCTGCCGGGAGCTTTCGCCGACTGGATCACCGGCCTCGATCAGCCACCGCTGTTGACTCTGCTCTACATCCTCGCCGCCTATGTGGTGCTCGGCATGTTCATGGATGCGATCGGCATGCTGATCCTGACACTGCCCGTCACCTTCCCGGCCGTCATTGCGCTCAACGGAGGCGAAAACGTGCTGGCATCGGAATCGGCGCTCGGCATGTCCGGTGCCGAATGCGCCATCTGGTTCGGCATCATCGTCGTCAAGATGGCCGAACTGTGCCTGATCACCCCACCGATCGGTCTCAACTGTTTCGTCGTAGCGGGCGTCCGCAACGACATCTCGGTGCAGGACGTGTTCCGCGGCGCAACCCCGTTCTTCGTCGCCGACGTCATCACCGTCGCGGTGCTAATCGCATTTCCCGGCATCGTCCTGTGGTTGCCTCGGCTGATGCTTGGATAGTCGATCGCCGGACCATTGGATGTGAGTCACGTAACGTCTCACCGGCTGTCACTGAAGTGTGGACATCCGCTGTCTGTACTCGATATCTGGGCTTCGGATTCTGTTTGCTCATCAGCACGGCGATCGCCAGCAGCGGCATTGCTCCCAAAATCAGAAAAGCCTGCTGAAAGGAGAACGCCATGAGAAGAACGCCCGCAAGAACGGGACCCAGGAGTTTTCCGCTGTTACGCAGTGCACCGACGACACCGAACGAAACGCCCCTTGATTGCGGCCCCGTGGACTGTGCGATCATTGCCAGCGCAGCGGGCGCATAAGTTCCTTGGCCAATTCCGATTAAAACAGCAACGACAACCAACCAGTTCGAGTGGACCGCAGGCGGAAGCAATACCAGGGTGAAGGACATGCAAGTCAATCCAGCGCACGCGATACTCCGTGGGCTGCCCGTGTTGTCGGAAATGCGGCCGGCCAGCGGTCGGACGATCGCAGCCGCAGCTTCTTGGATGGCAAGGAAGACGCCAGCGTCAAGTGGTGTCCCTCCGTTGTGAAGTACCATCAAGGGCAAAAAGGTCTTAACCGCGTAAACGCCTATGCGGGAAATCATCTCCGTGATCCCGAACAGGGCGATCGCGCGATTGCCCATCAATTGACGAAGGCTGGCCAATACGACTGTCTTGGAGAGGAAGCGATCCGGCTCTGAACGCTGTTTCACTTCGTGGGACAGATAGAAGACCGGGACAAAAGCCAGGAGTGCGACCAAGCCGGTTACTGAATACACCTGAGTCGGCGTCATCAGACCCAGCAGCGCTCCTCCAACAAGCGGACCCAGAACACTGCTAGCGGTTCGAGCCGTTCCGAACCAACCGAACCACTCCGCCGTATGGCGGGTGCCCAAACCTGCGACATAGGCCAGTGTCACAGGTCCGTAAATCGCTGTTGCCAGACCGTGTACGAGTCGAAGCCCGACAAGCTCCTCTGGTGCATCCACGCCGATGTAAAGGAACGGCGTGAAACTGAACAACGCCGTTCCGACGACAAGCCAAATCCATTGGTTTGTGCGATCCGACAGAAAGCCGATGATCGGTTTCAGAAACAAACCCGTCAGGATCGATACAGAAACGATAGCGCCGATGAGGAACTCACTGGCGTTCAGTTCACTCGCGAACACCTGTAAAACCGGCGCCTTGCCGGACATGTATGCTGTTCTCACCAAAAAATCGGCAAGAAAAATAGCCAGAAAACTAGATAGCGGAGAGTAAGAAGCCATGGGAGTAATCTGCTGCAGAATTTAATAAATAGTGCTTAGTAACAACAGCTTCTCGACGTACACAGGCGCACGAAACAGTCGACACTTGAAATCGATATTCGCCTCTGCCAATTGTGCGTAAACGTACGGCAATTCCGACGCTACAGAGTATGGTGCGCTCGCAAACGAGGTCGTTTTTGTGGGTCGCGCTGCTAGCGCGGCCCACTTACATGCATTCCATGTCAGGCTGGAACCGATTCAGTGGCCGCATCAGCGACCAAGGCACTTGCCAGACTGAAACGGACAACCCGCGGCTCAATGTTCTGGCGGTGCTGCCCCCCTTCCAGCGTGTAGCCGCTCGCAACCCAAGATTCCAAATCCGAACCGTCTGCACGGCAATTCAAATAGTCACCCCAACGTCCGGAATTCGGTGCATGGCTGCCCAGTTTTGCAGTTTTGCTGCGCCATTTGCTCCCATCGCGCGCGCCAACCATGTGGGCGGGGTTGCGATCTTCGCCACCATAGAAAGCGGTAAACCCAACAATTCCGGATCGATTTGCACAAGCAGCCGGGTAAGCCCAAGCCCGTGTCTGGCTCCATATGTCAGGTTCGCTCGTCGCAATTTTGGAGGCCTCGTCGATTTGAACCACCCGGCAATATGCGTTGGGTCGATCTTCATCAGCGCCGGCAGTCCACATGAACGTCATGACTCCCGAGCCTAAAGTGCCAGCTGTGATTCGGGAATCCGCCCGGGCCAGCCAATTGACCCCGTTCGGTGCACTCGATGAAATGTTCCGGCTCCACTGTCGCACATCTACGCTCCAAGTGTTTACGGACGAGGATGCATCGGGCCACTCGAACAGTTTGATCTCGTCCGGAGACACCGTATTGGCATGGGCTGCCCAGTACATCGTGTCCTTGGGACTCGATTGCTGCGTCAATCGTAGGGAGCCACTGCTGGTTGTGGTCCACGAACTCATGGTCAGACCGTTACCATCCGAGAGCGCATCCAACGGAAAGCGCATAACCGCTGCTCGTTGCCAGATGTCTCCCTTGAAGATGTTGAAGGTTACATAGAGATTTTCGCGGCTCAGCGCAGCATCCGGGTAATCAAACCAAACATCCGTCCAATCGGCGTCTAAATCGGCTGGCGCTATGTCCCAGTAATTCCAGTCATCGTTCGGAAAGTCGCTACTGTCCGAAACAGCGATTCGAAAAACATTGGTTCCATTTGCATCACGCCGATACTGGAGAAGCCAGATCCAGATTTCGCGATCTTGATCGAACAGAGCGAGTTGGTCGCAGCAAAAACCACCGGCAGCGCTCGGAAGCGTGGTCTCCGGATCGACCCACATCCAATCTCCTCCATCGTTCAGGGACCTACTGGCATACCAGTTGCCTGTTACGAATATGCTCTCGCCATTGGTTGCAACAGAAGGCTCACCAATCGTCGATGTGTCATTGTTGGTTGCAACATCGTCCAGTGCAATGTTGTTCGTGATGCTGATATCGTTTGCCATTGTTTCGCTGTCGTTTTTTGGAAAAAGAAATACTAGGGAGGCCGCTTCATCGGCCTACTCGGGATCCGTTGGCTCATCGCTTGGCTTCGGCCGGACCTTGGATTTAGTGGCAGATTGACTTGCCGCTGATGGATCGGGCGGCGGTCCTGCTGCTCGGCGCTTTTCCGATGTGGCATTTTCCCGGTCATCATAATTCGGCGGCGGCCCGGCCGAATGCGGTGCTGTGCTCCGACGCTTTGCCTTGCCTAAATCAACAGAATGAGTCGCTTGAGGATCATCCGGTTGATTGTTTTCGCCATTGGACATTGATCATTCCCTCGAAACGTTTTCACTAATATTGAGATGGCAATATTTTAGCATTCATTTATAATAATTGTCAAATATTATAGAAAAAACTGCTGTATGCTTGATTCCGGTTATAATTTTTATTGGAAATATTTTTTTTAAAGGCAACCTATATTATCTACGCATAAGATTGAACCTATTTTGAACGATCATCCAGCCCTGACCGCGGCTCATTCGTGCCCTCGCTTCGCCGCTTTCTACCAAACACAGATTGGCCGAAGTGCCACCAAAAAGGCCGCTCTCATCGCTGTCGCCCGGAAGCTTCTTGTTATCGTCAACGGGGTCGTTCGCGAACAGCGGGCCTATAGCGGCTGAATCAACACAGTTGCCACATCGCGCTGCGCGACGCGCCTGGCCGAATGGAGCCGATCTGCTGCCATCAAATGATCCAAACTTTTCGCCCTTTGATCTAATCCTTACTGACGCTGGGCCGGGTGCACACCCGCTGCCCAGGCGATCGCCTCTTCAAGACGGTCGTCGCCCCAAAACACCTCGCCATCAACTATGAATGTTGGCGATCCAAACCCGCCGGCCTGACGTGCGACATCGGTTTCCGCTGCATAAAGCGCCCGGATATCGTCATCGTCGGCGCGCGCCAGAACGCGGTCGGGATCGTGGCCAAGCGAATGAATGATCGGTTCCAGCGTACCCGGTGCACCAACCACGACCCCGTCGAGGAACCAGGACCGAAATGCAGACGTCGAGAAATCCTCGCACCAACCCTCGGTCTTCGCGAACGTCGCCACGCGGTTGGCCAGTTGATCAGGATCGATCGGGTATGGCGGCTTGCCGGCATGAGGCACACCGTTCTTCAGCGCTCGCCTTTCCGAATCCCGCCAGATATAGGCCAGTTTGTGCGGCTGGTTGCGTGGAAGGTTGTCCTGTTCGATCATGATGTCCCGCACGCTGAACGGACGCCAGTTCACGGAAACGCCGGCCTGTGATGCCAGATCGCTTATCCGCATGCTGGCCAGATAGGCATAGACGCTGCCAATAAAGTAGAAGAAGTCCACTTGTCCCTTCACTTTGGGTCTCCTCACTCATGCTGATTGACCGGCAGGCTATATCTCAACTGTTCCAAAGCCAACGAAGGGCACTCGTCGTTGACACCAGGCTTCACGAAACCGTGAGCGCCCAAAATCAGTCTCATCGAAGGATCAGGGCTCGGAAATGGCCACAATCGCACTATAATTCCCGCTACGGAATTCAATTCGCCCCAGCGGACAAACACTCCCATTGCAGGAGAGATCGAATGACGACTGACCTCTTCAACCGCAGAACCCTGCTCCTCGCAGCTGGCGCCCTGACGATGTCGGGCATACCCGGACTGCATGGATCCGCCAGCGCAAACGGGTTGGCGCCAACGCGTTCGATGCGCGGAGGTTCCAACAACTACCTCAAGGGTGCACCCATTGTTGAGCGCATCGGTGGCGGCGGGTTCTGGATGAGCGGAACGGTTCGCAGAGCCGGAGATGGCGCGCCCCTCGCCGGCCAGCGGATCCAGATTTGGGCTCACACGACGGAAGGGCATGAGCGCGATCCGCACAGCCATGGTGCGACGCTCACCGACGCGAACGGTGTCTTCCGCCTGGAGATGCCGCAAATTGTTCCTGCCTTCGGACAGCCTCACGGTCACCTCGCCTATGATAGCGGTGAGTTTGAAACCGTTTTTTTGCGACCGATAATGCGCAGCGCCAAGGATACCAGCCTGGAGGCACATTTCGTTCTTCAGCCGGTCTGACGGGTTGGGCTCTTTGCGTGGGCCTCTGATCTGGGCCGCTTTGACCACCGCCATTGTTGTGCCAATCGCCCTCGCGGCGACCAGTCCCCTGCTCGCCTGGCGCGAACCGATCTACATCGCTGCCGGTTCCGCGGGTGTGCTGGCCATGGCATTGCTGCTGTTACAGCCTTTGCTGGCGGGCGGATACTTGCCCGGCCTTTCCTCAGGGCAAGGAAGACAAGCGCATCGTTGGGTTGGCGGACTGCTGGTTGCGGCGGTCATCGTCCACGTCGCAGCGCTGTGGATCACCAGTCCGCCTGATGTGGTGGATGCGCTTCTGTTCAACTCGCCAACGCCGTTTTCCGCCTGGGGCGTGATTGCCATGTGGGCGGTTTTCGCTGCCGCGCTTCTGGCCGCACTTCGTCGCCGGATGCGTTTGAAGCCGCGAACATGGCGGCTCGCCCACACATCCCTGGCGGTCGTGATCATCGTCGGGAGCGTCGTGCACGCGGTGCTGATCGAGGGGACCATGGAAACGACATCGAAAGTCATCCTCTGCGCTTTGGTTGTCGCAGCAACCGCCAAAGTGCTGATCGACCTCAGGGTGTGGGCATTTCGACCGGGTCAAAAAACCTGACGGCCCTTACTTCATAGAATACGCGCCACCGTGAGCATGACACCTGCTGCAACCACCCATGAAATCACGCTGAAGATGCCGTTCCAGCGCCAGGAATGCGTGACGCCAGGAATGCCGGCAACCCGTGACAGCAACAGCGAGGTGGCACTGAATGGAGAGCCGGTCAGGTTGAGCGCCCAGCCGACCAGCAGTGACAGGGCCAGAATGCTGGGGTTGAGCTGAAGGTCCGGCATTGTTGCCAGCAGCCCACCTAAAAACGTGACGGTCATCATTGGGGGTAGACCGATGCAGGACGCTAACGGAATGATGGCCGAAACCGCCAGATAGACGAAATCCGGCCCCGGTATCAGCGGGGCCAGGTACGTTGCCAGCCAGTCACGATTGACCAGTGTCGCCGTCAGGATCCCGACGAAACCGGCTAGCCCCAAAGTGGCTGCTTCCGGGCTGCCGCTGGGGATCACCCGGCTAAACAGCGTCTTGGTCCGTTCGGCGATCTTTCCGGCGCGAAACGACTCCTGCTCCGCCATCCAAAGGATTGTGACCGGAACAGCCGCCACCATGATGGCTGAAACAAGCGCCATCCCGCCCAGCTTGCTGATGATCCACGCCAGGCCGAGCAGAGCTGCTGCGACAGCAAGAAAACGCGACACGGCGCTCCACGGAACATCCGGCGGCGCCTCGCGGTGCACGTCAACACCGGCCTCGGCGAAGCGCAGCCGCGCCCGGTGACCGGTCACCCGATCCTCGGCCCAACCAGCGAGCAGGAGCAACGACGCAATCACAACGCCCGAAACAGCGATGACGACCGCTCGGGAGCCGGGCACAACCGCCAACACCACGGCCTGAGCTATTGCTGTCGGCGCCCACAGGTTGAACCAGGAAAATCCACGACTGAGTGCGCTGATCTGGCGACGCAACCGGATATCGGACAGTTCCGGTGGACCGTCTTCGCGCTTCGCCTCGACACCGCGTCGTATCATCGGGCCGAGCAGACTGATGGCGCCGAAATTCAAGAGCACGCCCATGCAATGACCGCCGACATGCAGCGCAACGTAGCGTCGGCCCGGTGGTTGGCTGGTCAGATAGCGTCCGATGGTCAGAACCGAATTGGAGCCGAAAGCGCCCTGTCGCAGGCTTGTCACGAGCAGCATGAAAGCAGCCAGGTAAGCGGCTCGCGAGAGGTCACTGATAATCTCCGGCAAGGCATCTTCTGCAAGCAGCAGGAAGGCAACAGCCGTGGCCACGGCCGACAACAACAGCAACATGCGCTCTCGCAAGCCGAAGTGTCCCTGGGCGAGCACAAGGAACAGCAAAAACGCAATTGCCGAGGCGGTTTGCGCAACTATCGCATTGTCGAACACCGTCCAGACGGCCACGGCTCCCAGCAGGCAACTGCCAACGGCCGCTGGCCAGCCACCGCGTCGCCCCGCTGTTTCCTGGCCGATTGCATCAGTATCCAATAGCGCAACCGTCCTTGCGTGGCTCCGACGCGCCCGTCAGCACGCCTTGTTCCCAATCGATGGCAATCGCCTGGGATCCGCCGATCGGAACCGCCGGACGGATGATCCGATGACCCCGTGCCGCGAGTTTTTGGGCAATCTCTTCGCCCAGAGCCCCTTCCAGTTCCACATCGCCGGTGAAGGGGTCGGCCATGAAGCGCGGCAGATCCATCGCTTCCTGCAGATCATAGCCAAAATCCAGATAGCGGGTGAGAAACTGCATGTGTCCGAACGCCTGATAGTGACCGCCCATGACACCAAACGACATGACCGTCCGACCCCCACGCGCTGCCATTGCCGGAATGATCGTGTGCATCGGCCGCTTTCCTGGAGCAATACAGTTCGGATGCCCCTGCTCCAGAACAAAACCCTGTCCGCGGTTGTGAAAAAGCACACCCGAACGGGGTGCCGTGATGCAACTGCCGAAGCCGTAAAACAGCGTGTTGATGAAACTGCAGGCGTTGCGGTCCTTATCGACAACGGAAAGATAAACGGTATCGCGATGACGTGGCAAAGCGACATCACGCGGCGGCTCCGTCGCCCGATGCGGATCGATCGCCGCGACGAGATCCTTTGCATAGTCGGATGACAACAGCGCTTCGACCGGAATGTCGGAAAACTCCGGATCGCCGACAATCAGGGAACGCGCCCGATAGGCCTGGCGTGACAGTTCTATCTCCTGGTGGATGCGATCCACCGTCAGCGGACCGCCGGGGTCGATTTCGAGCTGTTGCACCATGTTGAGCAGCAGCAGCGCGATGACTCCCTGCCCGTTGGGCGGGCACTCGTAAATCGTGTATCCGCGGAACTCGCTGGAAATCGGAGTGACGTAATCGCCCCGCGCGGTCGCGAAATCTTCCATGGTGTGGAGACCGCCTAAGCCTTGAAGACGACCGACCATGTCTTCGGCCACCGGACCTTCGTAGAACGCCTCGCGGCCGCCCTCGGCGACAGCCTTGAGTGTCCCGGCCAGTTCCGGAAACCGGTGGACGGTACCCACTGCCGGTACCTTGCCATCCACCAGATAGGCTGCTGCGCTGTGCTCGTCCGACGCCAATGCCGAAACATTGTTGTTCCATGCCATGTTAACCACGGAAGACACGGCAAAGCCATCCTCTGCATAGTCGATGGCCGGTGCCAGAACCTCGGCCAATGGGAGCCGCCCATGGTCTTGCGACAACCGGCACCAGGCATCGATGGCGCCGGGAACGGTAACCGAATGAGGCGAATGGCGCTCGATGGCAGATATGCCTTTGTCGTTGAAATAGGAAAGCTCGGCCGCTGCCGGAGCCCGACCTGAGCCATTGTAGGCGACCAGGTCAGTCGAGCCGTTCGGCGCATAGATGCAGAAACAATCTCCGCCGATGCCGGTCGATCCAGGCTCGACAACGCACTGAACGGCGCAGGCGGCGATCGCCGCATCCATCGCATTGCCGCCCTCACGCAGAATGTGGATGGCGGCCTCAGTTGCCAACGGATGCGATGTGGCAGCCATGCCGTTGCGGGAATGAACCGGTGATCTGCCCGGGCGCGAAATATCTCTCATGGGAAAACTCCAAACGAACAGGTCGACCGTGGCCATGCTGGCGACCGGTAAGCGAACCGGCCCCATGGCGACCCGTGTATTGGGCGACCGGCCCGGCCAAAGTCAAGCGTGCTCTTCTGGCACTTTTGCCCAATCGGCCACCAGGAAACCCAACACACAAACCCCTAACGCGACTGTGTTCAGCCGTGAGTGGAAATGGTCGAGCCGTCACCGTACTTTCCTCTCCGAAACAGCCAACGGAGAAACCGCCATGCCCCTTCGCACAACTGCCCTCGCTTTTGCTTTTCTCGCCGGCTCGGCCCTGACGGCCTTCGCCGGAGAACAATATGTCGATAGTTCTGGATACGCCGTATCGGGCTATGACGTCGTCGCCTATTGGGATCTCGACGCCAATCCGGTCGGCTCGGGACAGCCCAAAGCCGTTCGCGGTAACAAGCAGTATACCGCTGATTACAACGGCGCCAAATGGGCGTTCTCATCGGCCGAGAACCGCGACAAGTTCGCTGCCGATCCGGCAAAATATGTGCCTCAGTTCGATGGCCATTGCGCCTACGGCGTCGCCCAGGGCGGCAAGGTTCCGGCCAACCCGCACCTCTGGCGCATCGTCGACGACAAGCTTTACCTGAACATCACCAAGAACGTCGTCTCGTTCTGGGAAGAAGACATTCCAGGCAACATTTCAACCGGCAACGGCAACTGGAAAAAGGGCCTGGAAGCAAAGGGTTCGTCTGGCAGCGAAATCCCCCAATATGACGGCCCGATCGGCCCCACCGGCTGATATTCAATTCCGCACTTTCAAAGAAGGGCCTCCTGCGTTCCGCCGGAGGCCCTTTTTAGCGCCTAACCGTGATCGTTCGGAACAAAAGCGATGACCCGCAATGGACTCCCGCTGCCCTTGACGATCTTGAGCGGTGGACAGACGAGCACAGCCCCCTTCGGCGGAAGCTGGTCCAGATTGGCCAGACATTGCAGCCCGTAACGGTTGGCGCCGTGCATGAAGAAGTGGCAGGGATACGGCGGGCGTAAATAGGCCGCCTGGCCGGCGTCCGTGCCGATGGTCTCGGTCCCGAAACCCAGCACGTTTCTTTCGGTCACCAGAAACCGGACACATTCGGGATCCGGTCCGGGTGTGTGCTGGCCTTGCGCATCGTAATTTTGAAAAGACGCCGGATCCTTGCGCGCCGCCCAACCGGTGTGCATCAGAACCCAGGACCGGTCTTCGATCCTGCCATGCCTGGCCTCCCAACGTTGCACGAACTCCACCGTCATCAGAAAGTCCGGGTCAGCTTGCGCTTCGGCTACACAATCAATGACACAGGCCGAGCCAAGGAAATTCGACGGCGGAATCGTATCGGTGGTGTTGTTTGGCAGGTCACGTCCCGAAACCCAGTGTGCCGGAGCGTCAAAATGAGTGCCGGTATGCTCGCCACAGGAGAAGTTGTTCCAGTACCACGAAGCGCCCCGGTCGTCGTAATGCGAGATCTCCTCGATCCTGAAGGGCTGGGACTGGCCGAATTCCGGCGGCAGGGCAATGGCCGGAAACTCAGGCGTCAAAGTATGCGTGAGATCGACTACCCGGATTGCCCCGGAAACGATATCAGCAAGAAACGCGGCAAGCGTGTCGGTTGCTGTCATGACATAGGCCTCATTGCGACAGTTCCAGCTCGAGAACTTTGGGATCGGATCGCCAGCGGGCATGCCAGTCCCTGGCAATGGGGTCCGGGTACAGATCTTCGATTCCGGTCTCCAGCGCTTCAACGATCAGACTCGCCAGTTTTCGCGGTGTGATCTTGGGGGGCAGTTCCAGCTGGTTCCAGTCTTCGTCGACCGGCCCTGGGAAAACGTTGAGAACTCGCAGACCGCTGGAGCGCAAATCCGCTCTCAAGGATTGTGAGATCGAATAGGCCGCGGCTTTGGACGCCGAGAAAGTGTTGTGTGGCGCATAGTTTGAAAGAGCGAAAATCGACAGGATATTGACCCACGCCACAGCATTGTTGACCCCATCGGCTGCGCGGCTGCTCATGGCCGGAGCAAAGGCCTGAGCGAGGCGCAACAAACCAAAATAATTGGTCTCCATTTCAGCCCGTGCGACGTCGATCCGCAACCGAGGCATTGGCGCACCGGTGCGGTGAAATTCCGCTGAATTGATCAGTATGTCGACCCGGCCGCCAATTTGCCCCGCCAGATTCTGCACCGACTTGACGTCGGTCAGGTCGAGCGGCAGGACAGTCACCTGCGGTATTTGCCTGATCTGTTCGAATCCGGGGTGCGCCCTCCAGGGTTCGGAAAATCCGACCCAGACGATCTCCGCGCCCCCGGCGATCACGGCTCGCACCATCTCCTGACCGACCGGCGATGTGGCGTCTGTCACCAACACCTTGCGGCCCTTCACGGAACATCCGAGCCTCCGCATCAGTGGATCGTCATTCATGTCATCGATCTCCTTCTCGGGAACAGCGATCAGAACGGCGTTCGCACCTCGGTCGAGCCGTGCGTGAACGCGAACCGGCGCCGGCGCCGCCGCGCAGCTTCCATGCAGGAAAGCCACCACTGTGACTCCGCATTCCAGCCGAACCAGCCCGGTACTCCATGTCAGATTTGCGCGGTGGTAGAGCTCGTACGGGCGGCGGATCGTGGTTGCGGCAAGAAGCGTTCCCCGACCGTCCTGGTCGCGCCATACCAGGTCCTCGCCGAGACAGTCATGACACGCTTCGCGAGGCGGATACTGCACCGCGCCGCAGGCTTTGCAGACCTGTAGCGCCAGGCGGCCTTGCGCTGCGGCGGCCGTCAAACCGAGGGCGACGCGACTGCGTTCAGTCGGCGGAACCATCGGCTGACGCGTTGGCAGAACCGGATTCTTGCGTGTTTCTTCCGTCAAGGGAGTCACGCAGCGCCAAGAATCGCGGCACCTGTCGAGAGGCCGCGATCGTAGTTGATCATGCCAAAGCCGCTGACAAGCCCAAGCCGCGCCCGTTCAACCTGAGCGCCGAGCACCTGCCCGGTTAGCTGGCGCAAGCCTTCCACAAGCCCCAGGAAACCGCCAGCCGCACCGGCCTGGCCGACCGAAAGCTGGCCGCCGGATGTATTGGTCGCAAACGAACCGCTGGTCGTCAGATCGTGCTGACGCACGAAGTCCTTGGCTTCGCCCTTGCCGCAAAATCCAAGATCCTCGAGCTGCAGCATGGTGATGACGGGATAATCGTCATAGGTTTCAACGAAGTCGATGTCGTTCCGACCAACCCCCGCCTGGTCGAACAGCTCATCGCTGTCGACGGCCCAGCCGCCGCGGATCTGAACCGGATCCTCGGCAAAGGCATTGTGCCTCTCGATTGCGCCGAGGAGCGTCGCATGACGAAGCCCCAAATCGTTGGCGGTCTCGCGGCGCATGACAAGAAACCCTTCCGCGCCGGCGCACGGCATGACGCAATCGTGCAGTCGGATCGGATCAGCGATGAGCGGACCGCTCAGGTAGTCGTCAAGTGACAACGGTGTCTTGAAAAGCGCATGTGGAAACTGCAGTGCATTCGCACGCTGGGCAACACAGATCCTGCCGAAATCCTCCGGCTTGGCATCAAATCTGCGCATGTAGTGATCAGTCAGCAGCGCAAAACTGGCATTCGGCCCACCAGAGCCATAGGGATAAACCGCATCTCTGGCGAACTGGCTGAAATCTGCGGTGCTGCGGCGAAAGGAATCGGGCTGATTGGTGTCTCCGGCGATGCAGGCAACAACTTCAGCATCCCCTGTTTGAACCGCCCTGGCAGCACGGCGCAGCGCAACGATGCCGCTTGCCCCTCCCATCGGGATGTGATCCAGCCAACGAGGTGAAAACCCAAGATGTTGGGTCAATCCGACAGCATTGTCCGGCGTCAACGAGAAACTCGAAACGCAAAGTCCATCGATCCGCCCTTTCTCCACATTCGAGCTTTGAATCAGCCCGCGCAGCAAGCGTCCAAGGAACCAATAAGCGCCGTGGGTGGAGAAGCGTTCGTAAGGCACCGTAACCGGCGCGCAAAGGACAACTCCATCGTAGTCTTTTCGCCAGGCGCTCATGAGGCAATGTTCCGCAGGGCCTGCTTTTCGCCGCGCATGTCGAAGCAGTCCGGGTGGCTCTGCGGATATTGCGTCAGCGAACCGAGGTCGCTCTTACGGACTTTCTGCGTGGACGTTACTGGCAGCTCCTCCAGAAAGGCGACATAGCCGGGCAGCTTGAAATAGGCGAGGTGCTGGGCGCAATGGTCGAATATGTCTGCGGCGAGTTCTTGTCCTGGGTTGCCAGACGTCGGAACGATTGCGGCAAGGACTTCCTCTCCGCGGATGGGATCGGCAACTGCCACGACGGCCACCTTCGCCACCCGACCATGGTTCATGATGACGGCTTCAACCTCGGCCGCCGCAATGTTTTCGCCAGATCGGCGGATGATGTTCTTCTTGCGATCGACGAAATAGAGATTGCCGTCGACATCCTGACGCATGATGTCACCGGTGTGGAGCCAGCCGCCCGACCAGACCTCGTTGGTTGCCGCATCGTCTTTCAAATAACCGGAAAAGAATCCTCGGCGCCGGTCGCTGCCAATTGCCCTGAGAACCAGTTCGCCCGGTGTCCCCGGCGAGGCATTGCCTCCGCCTTCGGACAGCAGGCGAACTTCCATGGCAGGCCCCGGACGGTCCGGGTGTCCCAGACACCGTTCTCCAACATGGCGAGGATCCTCCGAGGCACATAGAATTCCCGCAGCCCCGGTCTCCGTCATCGCCCAGCCTTCCAGCAGCGGAACACCGAACCGCCGCTCGAATACCGCATGGTGCTCGGGATGGACGCCACCGCCGACACCGAACCGCAGGCCGTGGGCCCTCTCCACATCAGAATGAGGCAACTCCAGCAGGATGGCCGGCATCACCCCAAGATAGTGAAAACATGTCGCCTTGGTCTCGATCGCCGTTTGCCACCAGCTACGCGGATGAAAGCGGTCGACAATGATCTGGGCGCCGCCCGTTCCGAGCATCCCCATGAATGAATGACCGATGGCGTTGACGTGGAATGCCGGCAGCGGTGTCATCAGCCGCTCCAAGCCCTCACGAAGCGTGATCAGGCCTCCTTGGGCACTGTACCACTCGGCCCATCCAAAAAAGTAGGCATTCGACAACAGGCAACCCTTTGGCTGACCGGTCGTGCCGGACGTATAAACCAACGCGCACTCTCGGGCATCGCTTTCAGGTGCATGTTGCAGTTGGTCAGCGGGAGCAACTGGGAAATCGGTGACGTCATCAGCGACGACGGCTATTCCGGGACCCCGTGCCGCGTCCGAAGCCTGGCGAAGTCGCGCCGGCAGACAGACGACCAACGAGCTTTCACTGTGGCCGAATACGAAGGACATTTCATCCGTGGTGTAGTCCGGGTTGACCGGAACTGCGCTAGCGCCCACGGCGTTGAGCGCCAACCAATGAAAAAAGAAGACCGGCCGGTTCTCGAGCACCAAGGCGACCCGATGCCCAGGGCCGAAGCCCGCCGAGCGATAGCCTGCGGCAAGCTGCTCTGCAATCTCGAAAGTCTGACTGTAGGTCCAACTGCCTTGCTGCAGGCCCCACAGTTTACAAACCGCCTCCGGGACCACTAGAAGGTCGTTGTTTGCGAACTTTCGGCATTGCGTTCGGAGCAAATCGTAAATGCTGCCGACGACGGAATTCCCGACATCGGCCTTTTCGTGGTTGCCGCTTTGTGACATGACATCCGGCTCCCGCATTACCACCGGCCTTCACACAAAGGCCGGCGAACAGAGTTGAATTCGATATGGCACATTCCAACGACCAGACCTCCAACGGCAATCAGCCTGGCGAAGGCCCGACCGACGGAGACTATGAGGCCAAACTTGTCGAATTCGAATACGCCACCTGGCACCTCGGCGCAGCCTTTTCCCGATGGCGCCGCGATTGCCTGGCTTCGGTGAGCGAGCACAACCTCAGCGGAACGGAGGCATCTATCCTTCACGTGGTTCACATGAATGGAACCTGGAAAGGTGTTACCGAGATCTGCCGACTGCTGCACCGCGACGATCTGCCGAACATCCAATATGGTGTGAAAAAGCTCGGCCAACTTGGCCTGATCGAAAAACGCGGAAACTCTCGAAAGAACATGACTTACGGCATTTCGGAGGCTGGTGAGATTATTGTCGATGCCTATCTCAAGAGACGCCGCGAGGTGCTTTTGCAACTCTTCAAGCAAGTGGCGCCGGGGACCGAAGATCTCTCCGACCTGATTGTCCAGATGCACGTGATGGTCGGGATCTACGACCAGTCCAGCGACTTGGTGATCAGTAAGATGGCCTGACTGGTGCATTGCAGTTCCTAACCGAATTCCGCCTTTGACATCCCAGTCGCCCTCCCTTCGGCAGCTCTTTGATCGGCTGGGACGATACTAACCCGTCAATTCATTCCTCGCGGCCCAAAAACCTTGGAACGCGCTGTTTTTATTGCGGATTTTTCAAATCCGCATCACCGGCCATCCATTTCTTGAGCTCCACGAGGCAGCTTCATAATCAAAAATCGCGTAATAAAACGGTTTAGTCAAACAAAAAATTGTGTTATAAAATTTGCGACGACAGAAATTGAAACCCGAAAAGTGTCGTCCGCTGACGGTGTCGAGGAGTGTGCACCGCGGCACAATCCTTTGGATGCTCTGTCACACTTTGTGGAGGATTACGATGAGCCGAATTTCCAAATCTGCCTGGACTGCCGCGCTGGCACTCGCGACCCTGATGTCGACACAGGCGCTGAAAGCCGACGAAGCGGTCAAGCTCAATGTGCAGAGCGCCTGGCCTCTGACGTTGCCGGCGAGCGGGCGCGATGCCCAGCATTTTGCCGACACGATCAATTCGGCCTCCGGCGGATCAGTGAACGTTAAGCTCTACAGTGCGGGAAAACTTGTCCCGTCACTTGAGATCTTCGATGCGGTGCAACGCGGCACACTTGATGCCGGATATACAAGCCCGCTTTACGTGGCGGGCAAATTCCCGGCCGTCCAGTTGTTCGGTGGCGTGCCTTTCGGCCCGGACGCGATCGAATATCTCGGCTGGATTTACAACGGTGGCGGCCTTGAGATCTGGCGCGACATCTACGGACAACAGGGTGTGGTCACCGTTCCCTGCGGCTTGATGGAACCGGAGGCCGGTGGCTGGTACAAAAAGCCGATCAACAGCACAGATGACCTCCAGGGGCTCAAGTTGCGCTTTGCCGGACTGGCCGGCGAGGTCATGAAGAAAATGGGCGCTTCGGTCGTCCTGCTTGCAGGCGGCGACATTTTCCCGAACATGGAGCGCGGCGTGATCGACGGCACGGAATTCTCGATGCCGGCAATCGACAAGATCATCGGCTTCGAGAACATCGCGAAGCACTACTACCTGCCCGGATGGCACCAGCCGGCTGCCATCAACGAGTTGATCATCAACAAGGCCAAATGGGACAGTATGAGCGATGCACAACGCACCCTGATCGAACTGACCTGCCGCGAGACGATGCTGTGGGGCACCACATCGACCTATCGTGAAAATGCCGAAGCCGTCGCCTCTTACGAGCAGAACGGCGTTGAAATCCATCAGTTCTCACCCGAGATGCTGGCGGCGTTCAGAACTGCGACCGATGAGGTTATGGCGGAACAAAGCGCCAAGAACGAGGATTTCAAACGCGTCTGGAACTCCCTCAGCGACTACCGCAGCGGCAACGCGGCCTGGTCAGGTGCCCGTTCCAACTGACCTGCCGATAGCAACGGGCTATAAACATCAATGGCCGATACGCTGCTACGGACTGTTCAACTCATAGAGGGAACAACGGTGCGAATCGGCAGGTGGGGTTCTCTCCTCCTGCCGATTCTCATGGTCGTGATCGTGCTCAATGTGGCCGTTCGTTACGGACTTGGTCTGGGGCTTGTTGAACTTGAGGAAGTCCAGTGGCACTTGAATGCCCTGGTAGTGCTCGCCTGCCTCGCCTACGCATACAAGACCGACGCACACGTGCGGGTCGACGTCCTGCGCGGCGGCTATTCATCCCGTCAACGTGCAGTGGTTGAATTGGCCGGCACTCTTCTTCTGCTGCTTCCGTTTGTTGCCGGAATCTGCTGGTTTGCCTGGGGCAGCTTCACCTATTCACTTTCAATCGGCGAGCGTTCACCCATGCCGAGCGGATTGCCCGCTCGCTATGTCGTCAAGTTTGCGATGTTCGCAGGCTTCCTTTTGCTTGGATTGCAGGGGATAGCGGCAATCTGTCGGCAAATACGCATCCTTTCCGGTGTGCAAGACGACATCGAAGAGCCGGACACGCCATGACTCTCGAGGTCCTATTCGTCATCTTGATGTTTTCCGGCTTCGCCGTCGGATTGTTTGCCGGATATCCTGTGGCATTCGTGCTTGGCGGCGTTGGTGTGCTCTTTGCGCTGCTCGGTGATGTTCTGCAGGCCAATGGAATCGACGTTCTGGCTGGATCGAACTTCATCGCCTTTGCCAGCGATCGGATCTTCAGTTCGCTAACGAACTACAGCCTCGTGCCCATCGCCATGTTCGTGTTCATGGGGTTCATGCTCGAGCGATCAGGGGTCGCTGACCGGCTGCTGGGAGCCATGTCGCAGGTGCTGCGCAGCGTTCCGGGTGGCCTGGGCCTGTCGATCGTTCTGATCGGACTGGTCCTGGCGGCTTCCACCGGAATTATCGGCGCGTCGGTCGTTCTGCTTGCGACAGTAGCGCTGCCTATCCTTAGTCGCAGCGGATACAACGTGCCCTTTTCGTTGGGAACTGTCGCGGCCTCGGGTTGCCTGGGAATCCTGATTCCGCCGTCGATCATGCTGATCGTTATGGGAGATCAATTGCGACTCTCGGTCGGAGACCTGTTCATGGCGGCAGTGTTGCCCGGCGCCCTGCTTGCCGGACTTTATTCCCTCTATGTCGTCATCTTTGCAACTTTACGACCCGCAGCGGCTCCGCGCCCGCAACTCGACCCCGCCGAAGCAGGCGAAAACGCCGGCCTGAAGCTCATGTGGGCACTCGCTCCGCCGGTTGCCCTCATGGTCGCCGTACTGGGTTCCATTTTCTTCGGGATCGCGTCTCCCACAGAAGCATCGGGCGTCGGCGCCATGGGCGCGACATTGCTTGCTGCCCTCAACCGTCGGCTCAACTGGCAAACGTTGCGAAAGGTCTGCGATGCCACCGGCCGCACCGTCGCTTTCCTGTTCGCCCTGATATTCGGCGCGAGCTGTTTTTCCGTCGTCCTGCGCGGCTATGGTGGAGACGACGTGATTGAGGGCGCTATAGCCGGCATTCCCCTGCCGCCCGAGGGTATTCTCGCAATCGTTTTGCTGATGGTTTTCCTGCTCGGCTTCGTCCTCGACTGGATGGAAATCATACTTATCGTCGCGCCGCTGACCGTCCCGGTCGTAACGTCTTTCGGATTCGATCCGGTTTGGGTCGCCATGCTGCTTGCAATCTGCCTGCAGACTTCGTTTTTGACGCCGCCGGTCGGAATGGCATTGTTCTACGTCAAAAGCGCTGCACCGCCAGAGACAAAAACCGTCGAAATCTACCGCGGTGTTGGTCCGTTCGTCATTCTGCAACTCGCCGGGCTGGGGCTCGTCTGGGCGTTTCCTCAAATTGCGCTGTGGCTACCGGAAATCGCCTACTGAGTGTCGGAGAGCAAGGCTAGTTGAAGCTATTCTTCACAGGCCCGCCGCAGCGCCGCGCGAGCCAGCAGCCGCGTTGAATCGAGCGTGGGCAGCGGCGAGTTGTCGTCGCCCATGATCAGGGGGATTTCCGTGCATCCAAGGATGACGGCATCGCAACCGTCACGGTTGAGCCGCTCGATGGTCTTCTGGAAATAGGCAATCGTTTCCGTCGTGAAGATCCCGTTGACCAGTTCTTCCATGATGATGCGCTGGATTTCGTCGCGTTCGGCTCCCGTCGGCCGCACAAATTGCAGCCCCCGGGCAGCAAGTTTCTGGGGATAGACATCGCTTTCGACTAGCCACCTTGTGCCGGTCAGCGCCAGGCGCTCGAAACCTCGTTCCACCGCCTCGTCCGCGACGATCTCCGCGATGTGGAGCCAGGGTAATGGCGAGTTCTCGACGACGTAGTCGAAGGCCTGATGGATCGTATTATCGGGGCAAATGAGGAAATCGGCGCCTGCCGCGGCCAATTTGCGCGCCGAGTCCAACATCAAATCGCCGACACCTGTTACATCGCCCGCGTCGAGGCAGGATACATAGTCTGCGAAGTTCGGCGTGTGCATCGACACTTCGGGATGGGCGCGTGGACCGAGCAGCTCCGCACCCTCGTCGCATATTGTGCGGTAGCAAAGCGCTGCACCTTCGGCTGAGCAGCCCACGATTCCGACATGCTGGGTCATCGTGAAGGTTCCTGTTTTCATCCCTCGCTCCACCTTAACGTGGCTCGACCACGGATATCCACAGCGAAAAGCCGGAGCATCGGCGAGATAATCCAAAAGCAGTTCCAAATGGACGGTGTGCGAGGCTAGGCTGCTGCTGCAATCGGGGCGCCAGGATCCCGATCCCCGACCAGACGATCGCATATGGCCACCAAGAACCCGGAAAACAGATATGTCAACGATCTGAGGCGGTTCCGGTTCGGCCAATCTCAATCACTCAATCTGCGCGGCATCATCGTGCCGCTGGGTCTGTCAATCCTCTTTCTTGCGATTGTTGCCATCTATGCCGGCGGATCCCTGACCGGGCTCGGTGAGCAAACGCTGCTTGTGGTCGTCGCCGCAGTCATCGGCGGCTACATGGCGTTGAACATCGGCGCCAATGACGTCGCGAACAACATGGGGCCAGCCGTCGGTGGCAAGGTGCTGACGGTAACGGCCGCCGTAGCGATTGCTGCTGTCTGCGAGAGCGCCGGAGCCCTTCTCGCCGGGGGTGATGTTGTCAAGACGGTATCGAAGGGCATTATCGCGCCGGGCGGCGAGGTCTCCGTCGATCAGTTTCGCTATCTGATGTTGAGCGCGTTGCTCGCGGCCGGTCTTTGGATCAACCTTGCAACGATCCTGAGCGCTCCGGTTTCCACCACCCACTCGATTGTCGGCGGCGTGCTCGGTGCCGGCATCGCCGCGGCCGGCGTCGGCCTGGTAAACTGGCCGACAATGGCTGCAATCGCGGCCAGTTGGGTTATTTCACCGGTGTTGGGAGCTGCCATCGCCGCAGGCCTACTCTTTTTTATCAAAAACAAGATCCTCAACGTCGCCGATCGCCTGGAGGCGGCCAAGCGCTGGGTGCCGGTGTTGATCGGGTTGATGGCCGCGGCCTTTGCTGCGTATATGGCCATGAAGGGCCTGAAAAAAATCTGGCAACCCTCCATCCTGGAAATCATCCTGGTTGCCTTGGTCTGTTTCGCCGCCGCCTATGTTCCATCACGTCCCTTTATTGCCAGGCGCGTGACCGGATTGCGTAATCGCAAAAAGGATATCTATCGGCTGTTCGACCTGCCGCTGATCATTGGAGCAGCACTTCTTTCCTTTGCCCATGGGGCCAATGACGTCGCCAATGCGGTCGGCCCGCTCGCCGCAATCGTCTCGACTGTCGGCGACGGTGCCGGGATCGCCAGCAAGGTCGAAATCCCGCTCTGGGTCATGGTGGTAGGTGCCTTCGGCATAGCGCTGGGGCTCGGTCTGTTCGGACCGAAACTGATTGCCGTCGTCGGAGAAAAAATCACCCGCCTGAATTCCCCGCGGGCTTACTGCGTGGCGCTCTCGGCGGCCACTACCGTCTTGATCGCTACCAGCCTCGGCCTGCCGGTGAGCTCAACACACATTGCCGTAGGCGCGGTCTTCGGTGTGGGTTTCCTGAGAGAATTCATCGAGGATCCGAACAAGAAGAAGCTGCGCCCCGGTCACAAGCTGAATGCGACTTCTGCCGATGCCTTCGCCAGCCGCTATTTTCGCAAAAAGCGTCGCCTCGTTCGACGCCGTTTCGTGCTGTCCATCGCCGCGGCCTGGGTCATAACCGTACCGGCATCGGCCTTGCTTGCGGCTACGATTTATGGGCTTCTGCAGCTTCTCTGATCCACGGAACCAGTGACTCGAACTGCTGGATCAGGCCCAGATAGTCCTCGCGATAGGCAACCCGGGCTGCATCACTCAGCAAAGCCCAGTGGCGCTGCCGGACCTTCCGCTCGGGCCATTCGTCCACCTGCTCGGTTACAAAGAGCGGATAATAGGTCACCGGAACCACCTTTTTGCGGTCGCCGGTTTGCTTGTTGATTGTCACGGTCATCGGAAAGTCTTCGAGAACCACACCGCCTACGCCGGCTTCTTCCATGCTTTCCCGCAAACAGGCCTGAGCGTGGGACTCACCGGCTTTTGCCAGCCCCTTTGGCAGAATCCAGCGGCCGCGCGTTTGTGACGTCACGAACATCAATGCGACCAGATCATCCTTCAAATCGAAGGGAATAGTGCCAATTCGATGCATGGCTCGCCTCAGATTGGTGCAAACGGGAGTCTAGCGCTCGGCGCAAATCCAGCAATGGCCGAACGGGCCGGCCGGCGGTCTTTACACAGGTTTGACCGCCGTCAATCCTCAAGCGCGGTCAACAGGCTGAGATAGAGCGCCCAAACAGACTGCCAGTTGATGGCGACCTCGTTGGTCGAATAAGACCAGCGATCATCCACATACATGCGCATCGGCGGCTCTCCCGCTAACTGCATCGCCGTGCTGTCACCGCCATGGCCACCGGAATTCGGACCACCGACCAGCATGCCGTCCGGCAGAGGAATGGCGCCGGAGACGGATGGGCGGAAATGCGGATCCTTGGCAGCCCGTTCGCTCGAACCGGTCACGAAAGTCTGGCCCAGCGGATTACGGCCAAAAAACCAGTGGCGAAGATCACGAGCCGGTTCAATGAAGCGATCGTCCCCGCTTGCATGGACCCAAAGCAACCAATGCCAACCCACCGTGGCCAGAACACTGTTGGAGCCCCACGGCAGGATTTCATCATCGCCATGGGGGATCGACCAGGGTGAACGTCTCTGCTTGTCTGCCCACCGGCGCGCTGCATCATCCAGCACCGTGTCGACCGTGCGGCGTGCGGATGGCGACAGATCCTCCTCGATCGTTTTCAAGGCCCAGAATCCGAGCAAGTTCACCCCGCCCCAGTAGGTTTCGAAGTCGGCAGATTCGAGCGCGCGCTGTCGATTATCCAATCGACCTTCCACGGCCGCAATCGCGGCCGCGTCGCGGGTCAGTGCCGCCCAGGCCGCATCGGAAAAGAACCGCTCGTCCGAATCGTCACCATCGGTGTAAGGACCACCATAATCCTTGCCGCCATATTCGGTCTCGGTCATCACCAGGCCGCGATTTCGGCTCAGCCAGCCGCGCGCCCGTTCAGCCGCAGCCCGAAAGGTCGACGCCTTCTCCCGAGCTTCGATGTCCGGATGGTTCTCCAGAACCTTTGCGGCAAGCGCCATCACGGCCGCATAGTCCGCCGTTGCGGTCGACGAAACCGGCATGATCCATTTGACCGCCGAATCGCCCATCGGACTGACATCCAGACCGGGCCAGTCGCGGGTCGTCGCCTTGTGGTTGGCGCCGCCATCCGGGGCCTGCATTTTGACCAGCCAATCGAGTTGAGCTTCGGCAACGTCCAGCCAATCCGGCCGCCCCTCCTGTCCGCCCGCCAGCGGGTCGATGGCATGGTCCAGGGCTTCGGGTGCCAGCAGCCCGGTCAGCAGCATCAGACCCACCGAGTAGGCACCGTTGACGGTATATTTGCCGTAGTCGCCAGCGTCGAACCAACCTCCCGAAACATCGCGCTCGGTCCGCTCATCACCGAAGGTTTTGGCAACGGCATCTTGCGCATGGGCATCCGGATAGGGGCCATGCTCATTGTCAGTAATCCAGTAGAAGACCTCCCAGGCGTCGTCACGATGGCCTTTAAGCTCCGAGTGTCTGTCGCCAATGCGAAACCCGACGCTGCCGGCTTCAGTTCCCTTACCGGTCGCCGGCACGGTGACCATGTAGTCTCCGGGCTGATCGAAGCCATCCAGATCGGCACGACTGACACGTGAGGCCGAGGCGATCGACGCAGCCCGCGGAACCGCGACATCGACCTCGCGATCTCCGCCCGGCCCGCTGATCGACACGGTCTCCGTTCGGCCAGCGGGACCAAGATCGCCGTCATGCCATTCGATCATCAGCCTCTTGGTTTCATCCGGGCCATAGCTCAGTTCAGACATCAACGGTCGCTGTGCAAGCAGCCGTTCATCCGCCTCCGGCCAGACCGTGACCTTGAAATCGCGCAAGCTGATGTGAAACCCTCGCGCCCCGGCCGTCATGAAGGCGAAGCTGCCAAGCCGCTCTGCCTCCTTTGGAAGCGAAAATCGGAAAGTCTGCGAACGCGGCGGCAGGAAGCCTTTGCCATCACCCCCGAATGATTTTTCAAATGAAGCAAGCCCATCGGCATCGACGGCCGCCTCGGCTTCAACACCATCGACGATAGGCTGCAACAATTTGGGGCCCCAGAGCGTCTCATGCCCCGGGTTGACGTCGATGCTGACTGACAACTCTTTGCGCCCGTATGGCAGATCCCGGTTGAACGAAATTTCCCAGAAGCTTGCATCGTTGAAGTCGCCACTCCGGCGATCCTTGAGCACAAGCGTACCATTGGCCTTGAGCTCCGCCTGCAGGCGGTTTTTGGACCATTGGTCTTCCGGAGCTGCTGTGATCGAAAGGTCAATCTCAACCGGATCGACTGCCACCGCCGGGCCTGGGGCCAGCACAAAGCCGACCCATAAGGCCAGGAACAGGAAATTCGCCTTACGCGCGATCTTGAACAGGGTTCCGCTCCCACGGCTAACTCTCGATCTATGATATCGGCAGAAATGTTGTAATTGTCATGACACCGCAAGCACTTTGACCGCGGCTGGTTAATGCCCGCAAACCCGCTCATCGCCCCAGCTCTGCCCTTGCCGACTGACATCGCAACGTGGCGACAACAACGGAGACCACCATGGATCTTGGCAACTTTTCCCTCAGCCTCGCAGTCAAGGACATCGCTGTCTCGCGGGACTTTTACGAAAAGCTTGGTTTTGCGGTATTCGGCGGTGACCAGGAGCAAGGCTGGTTGATCATGAAAAGCCCGACCTCGGTCATCGGCCTGTTCCAGGGCATGTTCGAAAAGAATACACTCACCTTCAACCCTGGATGGAACGCCGATGCCCAGTCACTTGAAGACTTCACCGACATTCGCGACATCCAGAAACAGCTGAAGTCGAAAGGCATCCCGCTGGCCAGTGAAGCCGATGAAAACGGCAGCGGACCGGCCAGCCTCATGATCTTTGATCCGGACGGCAATCCGATTTTGATCGACCAACACGTCTGACTCCGATCAGATCTGCATCCGTTCGGAGAGCCGGCTGCGCAAGTCCGGTCCGCTTTCGGCTTCGAATACGCAATCCCCGTGGTCGATCAGATAGGCTCGATCAGCTGTCATCTGAACCAGCCCCAGGTTCTGTTCGACAATCAGGAAGGCGCGGCCCTCCGACTTTTCCCGACTGATCTCGGCTGCCATGCGATCGATATTTTCCGGCTGCACGCCTTCGGTCGGTTCGTCAAGCAGCACGACGCCGGTACTTTCGGCGATCGCGCGACAAAACGACAGGATCTTCTTCTCGCCACCTGAGAGCGTGCCTGCCTGCTGTTGCAGGCGTTCCTTCATGCGCGGGAAAGCATCGAACAGGCGGTCGTAACGGGACAATGACCGATCATTGTGATGCAGGGTCAGGTTCTCCGCGACCGTGAGCCCACCGAATACCACCTGCTCCTGTGGGGCATAGCCCATACCGAGACCGCTGCGCCGATGGCCCGGGAGCATCGTCACGTCTTCCTCATCCAGCAACACCTGACCATGCGACGGGGACAGGGAGCCGGCCACAAGCCGAAGTAGCGTCGTTTTTCCAACGCCGTTGCGGCCGGTGACGAAGACAGCTTCGCCCTGCTCAACACGAGCTGAAAACCCGTTGACGACCTGAATGTCGCCATATCCGCCCCGCAGGTCCTCGATCGCAAGCACACTCATTTCGTGCCCCCGGCATAGACCTTCTGAACCTCCGGGTTCGCGCGGATCTCCTGCATGGTTCCGTTGGCAAGTACGGCGCCGTTTTCCATCACGATCACATGGTCGGAAAGCTGTTCGACGACGTTCATGTCGTGCTCGATGATAATGCTTGTCGCGCCGGTTCGGGCGTTGAGAGCGGCAATCGCCGCGATCATGTCTGCCGTTTCCGAAGCCGAGAGGCCAGCGCAAGGTTCATCGAGCAAAACCAGGTCCGGCTCGGCTAGAAACGTCATGGCAAAGTCGAGCATCTGCCGCTGACCGACCGATAGCGAGCCGGCGACCAGGTCCTCCTCACGCAGAAACGGAAACCGCTCCTCCAGTTCCTCAAGCAACGGCGATCCCCATAAATATGGGGTCATGGAGAATTGCTGGCGAACCGGCAAACGGTTGGCCCACAGGGCAATGTCGATATTCTGTCCGATGGTCAGTTCGGAAAACACCGACGGGATCTGAAACTTGCGACCGATAGCGAGCGACGCCGCGCGATAGGGCCGGGTTCTGGCAAGTTGGTGTCCACGCCATTCGATACGCCCCCCGGTCACCGGCAACCGGCCGGTCATGGCATTGAGCGCGGACGTTTTTCCGGCACCGTTCGGCCCGATGATGCAGTGGATGCCAGCCCGATCGATGGTGAAGTCGAGGTCGTTCAGAATGGTCACCGAGCCAGCCGATGCGTCCACTTGTCGGAAAGCCAGGTCCGGCGTTTTTTCTGAGACCCGAGCATCTACCATCGCCGTTCGCTGCCCATGCGGACGCGCACTCGACGACAGTCCAGCCTTCCTCAGCGCCGCATGGCCCAGACCGACAAGCCCATCGGGCAGGCGTAGAACCACGACGATGAACACCAGGGCGACCACGACTTCCCAGTAGCGAAAACTGTCGCGCAGTCCGGCAGCCAGAAAACCGATGAGTACCGCACCGATCACTGGACCGGCCAGACTCGCCCGGCCGCCCACCGCTGTCCAGATCACCAGTTCTGCAGACAGCAGGAACCCAACAGCCTGAGGTGTCACGATGCCCTGATGCGGCGCGTAAAGAGCACCGGCGAGACCCGCGACCCCACCGCTGATGGCAAAGGCCAGCGCCTTCATCAGACCGGTGTTGAAGCCGAAGAATTGAAGCCGCTCCTCGTTGTCGCGGACAGCGGACAGCAACTGACCGAAGGGTGCGCGCAGAACATGCGCGAGACCCAGGGTTACGAGCGCCAAGGCGCCGACGATGACGAAATAGAGCGTTTCATAGGTGTCGATACCGGGAAGCCCGGAGATTCCGGTCATGCCGTTGAAACCACCGGTAAGCTCGTCCATGGAATTGGCGAGTTGAAATCCAAGCATGGCCAGCGCCAGCGTTATCAGCGAAAAGTACGGCCCGGAACCGATCTGCCGGTTGAAGACGAGCGCCCCGACTATGCCCGCCAGCAGGGCCGGCAGCAGGCAGGCCAGCAGGACTGTCGGCAGAATCAACAGCCAGCCGGCATCGGTTCGCAGGACCGCACCGGAGACATAGGCCCCGATTCCGAAAAACAGCGCCTGCCCCAACGGCAGGAATCCTGTGCGCCCCCAGCAAAGCGCAATGCCCTGCCCCACCATGCCGTAAAGAAGGTAGAGACCGAGCTGGTAGGCCGTAAAACTGTCCAGCACGAACGGCACGGCCAGCAGCCCCGCAAAGGCGATCACGCTAACGCTGCGCATAGATGCCATTGGGACGCAGCCACAGGAACAGGATGGATATGGTGAGCACGCCGAGATAGCCCGCCGTCTTGTCGAACAGTGCCGAAATCGCGACATCGGATCCGCCGATCACTGCCGATCCGATCAACAGTCCCTCAAGGCTGCCCAATCCGCCAACGACCAGGATGAAGAAGGACGACAGAAGGTAATCCAGCCCCATGTAGGGCTCGACCCGAACCAGCGGAGCCAGCAGAACGCCGGCAAGGCCTGCAACTGAAACTCCAAAGACGAAGGTGGCGCGCGACAGCCGCGCCGTATCGATGCCGACTGCTGAGGCCAGCGCCGGATTTTCGACCATTGCCTTGATGCGCGCCGCGGTGTTGCTGCTGCGGTACCAGACCAGCAAAACGACGAAAAAACCGATAATGATCAGCAACAGCATTAATCGATAGGCCGGATAGTCGACGCCGAACAGGTTGACCGTGCCCGGCAAGGTCTGATCGATGCTGCGATACTCCCGTCCGAACACGACCTCAACGCCCTTGCGGATCAGGATCGCCAGACCCCAGGTTGCCAGCAGCGTGTCGAAAGGTCTGCGGTAAAGGCGGCGGATCACCGCCCATTCAAGCAACAGGCCAATCAGCCCGCAAACAGCGAGCGCCAAGGGTACCGCGAGCAGGAACGGCAGTTGCGCCTGCTGAACGACCAGTGCGCTATAGGCACCCAGCATGACAAATTCGCCATGGGCCATGTTCATGACCCCAAGCAGGCCGAACACCACCGCCAGGCCCAGAACCACAAGTCCCAGTACGGCGATGGTGTAGACGAGGTTCAGCCCGTATAGCGCCAGCAACTCCAACGGCATGCCCCGATTGTATCAGCTCAGCAAGCGATCATTTGCAGTTGTCGCCGGCTCCGACATTGGAGAACGTCTGAACCACCTTGAACGCTCCGTTGTCAGCCTCGGCCAAGAAGACATCCTTGGAAACGTGGCGCCCCGTCATGGTCGCCGCCCCGCGCGGCCCCTCGTAGCTTGTGCCTTCCGCCGCGGCATCCATGGCAGATACGTCGAGGGCACCGGCCTTTTTCGCGAGCGCGTCGAGCAGCAGCACGCCGTCATAGACCGACTGGCCCAACGCATTCAGGGCGGCTGCGTCGTCGCCGAATTTCGCCTTGTATTTGTCGGCAAATGCCTTGGCTGCCGGCGTGTCGATGTTGGCGAAATAGCCGGCTGACGAATAGAGATCCTTGGCGTTTTCCGCACCGATGCCGGCGAGCGTGTTCTCTTCGATCAGCGTGCCCAGCCGCACCGCCTGATCGTCAAGTCCGAAGCTGGCGAAGGCCCGGTTGAAACCGACGGACGCACCGCCGACCAGGGTGACCAGCACTCCGTCCGCACCGCTCTCCTTGATCTTGGCAAGGCTTGAATCGAAATTGTCGACTGTAAACGGCAGATATTCTTCACCGACAACCGTCCCGCCAGTGGCCTCGATATAGCCCTTCGCCGCGGCATTGGTGTCGCGCGGCCAGTTGTAGTCATTGCCGATCAGATACCACTTGCTGATCCCCTTCTGCTCGGACAACCAGGGTATCACCGGTGCGAGCTGCTGGGCCGGCGTCTCACCCAGTACGAACGTACCAGGCGAACACTCACCGCCTTCATAAACCGGTGTATAGATGTAAGGCACCTGACCCTTGAACAGATTGGTGAGCGCACCGCGGACGGCACTGTCGTGCATGCCGATAAAGGCTTCGGCCTTTTGCCCCTTCCAGAGCTTCAACGCCGCCTGGGTGGCATCGGCGGGAGGACCGCCAACATCGACGAAAACCGGTTCGATCGGACGGCCGAGCAGTCCTCCGGCTGCATTGACCTCATCGATGGCCAATTGGGCACTCATCTGCGAAGACGGGCCGAAGAGGCCCCCGGGGCCGGACAGTGGAATCAGGATGCCAACCTTGACGGGATCGGCAGCCAGCGCTGCCGGGCCGGAGAGTGCCATCAGTCCGGCCATTCCGGCTGCGGCGACGGCCGATGTCATGAAATGTCTGCGTTGCATGGAGTGTTCTCCCTTGTTTTTGATCAGCTTGACGGCGGCTCGGCGTCAAAGCCGAGAATGGTCTCGACCGCGGCCGCAACGGCCAGAAGCCGTGCGTCACTCCCAACCGGCCCGTCCAATTCAATGCCGAGCGGCAGGCCTGAGGACGTCACCCCGCTGGGAAGACTGATCCCCGGGATTGCAGCATTGCTGGCCGGATCGGTGTTGCGAATGAAGGTCGGGAAGGTCGGCTGTTGCTCGCCGTTGTGTTCAACCGTTTCATCATGACCGATCGGTCGCGCCGGCAAGGGTGCCGTCGGAAAGATCGTGGCGTCCAGCCGGTTGTCGGCGAAATAGGCGGCATAGGCGGCCTGTAGCTGCGGACGTTCGACATCCATCGCCTGCCGGTAGACCGCCTCGGGCATTGCCTCATCGCCCATTTGCGAACCGAACAGCCCTTTGACGTCCGGGCTGCCGATGCCGTCATGAATATCCTGCATTGTCAGATCGATGTTGTGCTCTTCAAGGAACTTCGGCAGCTCCACCATGAATTCGTACAGCGCCACAGGAAAGCTCACGGCGTCGTTGAGCGCCGAGACATTGTCGATATCCGCCTCAACCAGGGTCACACCGGCTGCCGCCAGCCGGTTGAGCGTCGCGCCAATATTGTCGGCAACCGATGGATCGAGGTCCTCGTAGAAACGGGTACGCGGAACTCCGAGCCTCAACTGGTTCGCAGCGGGAACGTCCGTCTGCTCAGCTTCGCCGGCCATGATCGCGTCCAGCAACCGCGCATCGGCAACCGTTCGGGTTATCGGGCCAGCCGTATCGCGGGTGTTGGAGATGGGCACGATCCCTTTGCCGCTATAGCGCCCGACCGTGGGCCGGAAGCCAACCAGGCCGCAAAGCGACGCCGGCAATCGAACAGAAGCACCCGTATCGGTACCAATTCCGGCCGGCATCATCCGCCCCGCGACGGCCGTAGCCACGCCACCGCTGGAACCGCCGGGAATCATATCCGGGTTCCACGGATTGCGTGCCGATCCGGTCACCCCATTGTTGCTGGTAATCCCGAAGGCGAGTTCATGCATGTTGCCTTTGCCGCCAAGCAAAGCGCCTGCTTCAAAAAGCGCCTTGGCGATCGGGGCGTCTTCCGATGCCATCCAGCCGCTTAGGGCACCGGTGGCGGCGCTGGTCGGAAGTCCGGTCGTGTTGATGTTGTCCTTCAGGCACAATGGAACGCCGGCCAGCCCCTGCCCTGCCCGGCCCGACGCATCCGCCTGATCGGCGGCAGCGCGCAACGCGTCCCAGTCATGAGAAACGAGTGCATTCATATTCTGCATCGCCTCGCACCGGGCGATCAGGGCTTCCACATAATCGCGGCTCGACAACCTGCCGTCCCGCAACGCTGTCAGGGCCTCCCCAAGGGTCAGCTTGTGGGCATCTTGATGTGTCATACGCTCTCCCAATGGCCCTGTTCGGGGCTATCGGAAGAGAATCCTATGGGAGTGTATGGCTGTACATCCTCATTAATGAGGATATTCGTCTGTCCGTCAGTGATAGACGACGTGCTTGAGCAACTGACCGCGACCGGATATGCCGAATTTCTCGTAGATATGCTTCAAATGTGTGCGCACGGTGGTGAAGGAGATACCACAGCTTTCGGCAATTTCCTTGTCGGAACGACCGGCGAGAATACCGGCGCAGATCTCTTTCTCACGCTCGGTCAGGGCCGCCTCCTCGGCGGCGCGGTCGAGCGCTACAAGCAGATTCAGTGAAGGGTCGCGCCCTTTTTGTTTCAGCAGCGAATTGCGCATCGCATTGGTAAAGGCCGGCCCAATGGCATCCAGGAGTTCGGTATCGCGAGCACTGAAATCTTCGGCGTTGCACCCGCGCCAGATCCGCAGGTCGCCGATATTGCGACCGGCTGAATAGGCATAGTAGTTCATCCCGAAATTCAGGCCGTCACGAGCCAGGAAGTCGTTAAAGAATTCGGTGCGGACGAACTGTCTGCGCGGCAGGACTTCGCTGACACAGGTTGCCCGACGGCGGCGCTGCAGGACCGGGGTGATCGGATCCCGATATTGGAAGTAGGTCTCGTACGAACTCAGATTGGTGTCCGTCATGTTGAGTGACACCCGATCGGAAAACAGCCCGGTTTCTTCGTTCCACACATAGGAGGCGAAATACTGCGCATCGAACAATTCCAGCATGAGCGTGCCGACCCGCCGGCGCAGCCGGTCCGATTCGTGATCGGCCGACAGCTCCCGCATGATCCGAAACACGATTTCGGTCTCCCTGACGGTCAGGTTCATTTGACCGGCTCCGTCGCAGCAAGCATCATTGAGCCAGAATAGTGCGATTGCCGGGTCAGAGGCAACCGGTCTTGCCAGACGCCCGGTGCTGTGAAATCAATGGCGCTCCGGTCGCTACCCCAGTTGGTAAGGCGATCGCAATGATCAGCTGCAGGTTCCATCCGATGAACAATCCTTCCTCTCCCGTCGACCCCGACGGCCTCCTTGAATATTCTGTGGTCTTCACCGACCGTTCGCTCAACCACATGTCCAAGCGCTTCCAGGGTGTCATGCGCGACATCGCGGCAATGCTGCGCGAGGTGTACAATGCGGAGGATGTTGCGATCATTCCGGGCGGCGGAACCTTCGCGATGGAGGCCGTCGCCCGCCAGTTTGCCGGTGGTCGCGATTGCATGATCATTCGCGACGGATGGTTTTCCTATCGCTGGACGCAGATCTTCGAGGCCGGCGACATTCCCGCCTCTTCAAGAGTGTTGAAGGCTCGGCGACTGGTCGAGGAAACCCACGCACCGTTTGCTCCACCGCCGATAGAGGAAGTTGTCACGGCAATCGCGGAACACAAGCCGGATATTGTCTTTGCACCGCATGTGGAGACCTCCGCCGGCATCATGCTGCCGGAATCTTACGTGTGCGCAGTCGGTGAAGCGGTCCGTGCTGTGGGCGGTCTGTTCGTGCTCGACTGTATTGCCTCCGGCGCCATGTGGGTCGACATGGCCGAATGTGAGGTCGACGTGCTGATCAGCGCTCCACAGAAGGGCTGGAGTTCATCCCCCTCCGCCGGCCTTGTCATGATGGGCGAGCGTGCTGTCGAGCGTCTGCCTGAAACGACAAGCTCGAGCTTTGCGTGCGACCTGAAAAAGTGGCACCAGATCATGCAAGCCTATCTCAATGGCGGCCACGCCTATCACGCGACCATGCCGACCGACGCTCTTGTCGGCTTTCATGATGCCATGGCAGAAACAAAGGAGCTCGGTTTCGACAACGCCCGCGCCAGACAGCTCGAGCTCGGCACAAAGGTCCGCGCCCTGCTCGAGAGCCGTGGGTTCGACAGCGTTGCCGCTCCTGGTTTTGAAGCACCCGGCGTTGTGGTCGTCTACACGGACGATGTCGACAAGCACAACGGCAGCAAATTCGCAGCCCAGGGCATGCAGATCGCCGCCGGCGTCCCGCTGCAATGCGACGAACCGGACGATTTCCAGACTTTCCGCATCGGCCTGTTCGGCCTCGACAAACTGAACCATGTCGATCGCACGGTGGACCGGTTGAAGTCGGTGCTCGACCGGATCAACTGACCCGATCAGCGCGGATCATCTCGGACGCCTTTTCGGCGATCATCACCACGGGTGCATGGGTGTTGCCGGAAACGATGTTCGGCATGATCGAGGCATCCACGACACGCAGACCGTCCACGCCGCGGACCTTCAGTTGCGGATCGACAACTGCATCCGCATCCGTTCCCATACGTGCCGTCCCGACGGGATGGAATATGGTGGTCGATATATCCCCGGCGGCCTTCACCAGGTCGGCGTCGCTCATCACCTCCGCGCCGGGCAACATTTCCGTCGGGTTGAATTCCCGCATACGCCGTGTCGCCATCAACTTGCGTGCATGGCGTAATGATTCGACCGCAACTTCCTTGTCGGCATCAGCGGAAAGATAATTCGGACGGATGGCTGGTGCCTCGAGTGGATCGGGGCTCTTCAGTTCAATCGCTCCACGGCTTTCAGGCCGAAGATTGCAGACGGATACTGTCAGTGCCGGATGCGTATGCAGTGGCTCGCCAAACCGATCGAGCGACAACGGCTGCACGTGATATTCGATATTCGGTTCCTCGTAGCGAGCGTGGGAGCGGGTAAACAGGCCAAGCTGGCTTGGCGCCATCGACATCGGTCCCGATCTGAAAAGCGCGTACTGTAAAGCGATCCCCATCTTGCCCACGAGCGAGGCCTGCCGCTCGTTGAGCGTGTCGGCATTCTCGATGGAGAAGATCGACCGGATCTGCAGGTGATCCTGCAGATTGGCGCCAACGCCCGGGCGCTCCACCAGCACATCGATGCCATAATCTGAAAGCAGCTGGCCGGCCCCGATGCCCGACAGTTGCAGCAAATGCGGCGATCCGACGGCGCCGGCTGACAGGATGATTTCCTGGCTGGCCTCGACCGTGACCGGTTCGCCCTTGATGCGCAGATCGAGCCCAGTCGCCCTCATCCCGTCGAACCGGATGCGTTCGGCTTGAGCACCGGTCTGCACAGTCAGGTTGGATCGGCTTTGGACCGGCTTGAGAAATGCTCTAGCAGCACTCCATCGCACACCGCGACGCTGGTTGACCTCGAAATAGGCCGACCCCTCATTGGTTCCGCTGTTGAAATCGTCGGTTTTCGGAATGCCGATTTCTTCTGCCGCCTCGCGCACCGCATCGAGGATGGGCCAGCTCAGGCGCTGCGATTCGACCCGCAATTCGCCGCCTTGCCCATGCAGGGCGTTGTCGAGCCGGGCATGGTCCTCGGACTTGCGGAAATAGGGCAGCACATCCTCCCAGCCCCAGCCTGGATTGCCGAGCTGACGCCAAAGATCGTAGTCGCGCGCCTGACCGCGCATGTAGATCATGCCGTTGATCGAAGAACACCCGCCCAGTAGCTTGCCACGGGGATACGGGATGGCGCGGCCGTTGAGGCCCGGTTCGGACTCAGTCTTGAAACACCAGTCGGTGCGCGGATTTCCCATGCAGTAGAGATAGCCGATCGGAATGTTGACCCACATCAGTCGATCATCGCCGCCGGCCTCCAACAGCAGCACGTTGGTAGAGGCGTCTGCGCTGAGCCGATTGGCCAGGACACATCCGGCAGAACCCGCGCCGATTATGATGTAGTCAAACGTACCGATGGATCGGCGGAGCGGTGACGTCATCGGTTTGTTCTTGCCCCTCTCTCCCTTGACGAAGACAGGATTTTATCAACACGTCGCCAAGTCTCAACTGTGACCGGGACTTAGCACAAGATTGCCCTGTAACTCGATGAAACAAAGGTTGAATCCCTTGTTTCTGACGGAGCGATTTTGCAACGCGTCGCCGCAACCCCTTGCAGATCAAGGGATTCACGAGGCGATCAGATCATGATGCGCTGATTGTGCCAATGCGACGGCCTCCTTGCGCCACATAACCGCCCCGATTGTCTCAACAATCGCCCCCAGTGTCCCAGTATGGAGTTTTTTGTTGTTCGGGCGCAGCAAATCATCGATCAAATCATCAGTCCTGTCAGATAGTTAATTGAGGAGGCTGATGTGAGTTCGCCCCGCATGAGTGACCAACAGGCGGTCACTCTGGCTAATCCGAAGATCGAGGGCGACCATTTCAGGGGCAAGATGGGAAACCGCTGCGGCGGAACAAGGAACACGAGTATTGGACCCTAGGCCATGAATGTAGCTGCGAACATCGATCTCAGAACCGAGGCACGGGCCTGTTTCGATGCCGGTCAATGGAATGAAGCCGCAGCACTTTTCCGCAACCTTGAACGCTCGTCCGAACTTTCACCAAATGAAAATGTCTATCTCGGTGTCGCGCTGACAAACCTGAACAAGCTCGACGACGCTATCAATCGGTTTGACGACCGAGCCCTTTCCACTTCGTCGATGCGCAAATTCGTCCGTCGGCGGGCCGTCGTACCTCAAATGCAGAGCAAGAATTTCCCCGGCGCCGAAGCGGTGCTGAAGCGGCTGCTCGAGGTCTCGCCCGACAATGTGACCAATCTCGGTTCACTCGCCACCGTGCTCGTCGGCGAGGGCAAAAGTGATGAAGCAATCGCTTGCCTCATCCGGGCCTACCGGCTGGATCCGCAAAGCACCAAACTGCGCAACCGGGTCATACGGACCTGTTTGCGCACCGGAGATGTCAGCGCTGCCTGCCGATTTGCATTGCAGGAAAAGGACCGCTGGTCCGAGGACCACCGGTTTGCACATCTCAGCGCTCTGGCGCTGTTGCGCGCGGACAAACCGGATCTGGCGCTGGGTGCAGCCGAAGCCATTCATCTTGATCCGGATTGCGATGCCGAGGCCATGGCCACGGCGGCGGAAGTGTTTCTTGCGACCGCCCAACCGCACCGGGCGATGGAAGTCGGCCACAAGGTGTTGCACCGCAAACTGGAGACCGCGCGTATCCGGTTGTTGATGGCACGTGCTTCACTCAAACGCGGAGATGACACGAGCATCGCCATGCATCACCTGCGCCGTTGCCGGACGTTGGAACCGGACCATCTGCCCGCAACGGAATTGTTGGCAGACCTGCTGTTGCAGGATGGCGATTTCCGCTCGGCAGCAGACCACCTTGAAAACGTGTTGCGCATTGACCCCAAGCAGATCGAAAGCCGCGTCAAGCTGGGTGAGACATGGCGGTTCCTTCAACGCCAAACGGAAGCAGCACAAGTGCATGCTGAAGCCCTGGCAATGGAACCGGAGCCTCGAGACTGGAAACGGCAGGCTGTCGCCGCCCTGGCGCGTGTCGGCCGTGAAGAAGAAGCGCAGGCCGCCTTCGATGCGTTCATTCAGGCCAAGGGAAGCGAGCTACCCGCCTGTCTGCCTGCCGGCCTCAACATCCTGTTCGATCAGACCGGCAAGGCAGACATTCCCGCATCCACTCTCGACTGGGCGTGGAAGATTTCGCAAAACGCCCCGGGAGAACGCCGTTATCTCGACCGCACGGCATGGGAACGGATGGCCAAGTGGGGCCACCTCGCCGACAAGCTGATCACTGACTGGCTGGAATGCCGACCGCAGGAGAGTTCTGAACTGAGCGATCTGTTCAGAGGGCTCGATGAGGTCGCAAGCCAACTCGAGGCGGCCACGGAAGACCGCAAAGGCGCCATTCTTGTCACCGCGCATCTGGGCCCGATGCACGCCGGTCCGCTGGCACTGCAGCGGTTGGGCATTCCTCACAAATGGCTTGGATCCATGCCGAAGCTGTCGCCACTGGCCCGTGACGATTCTTTGATATCCCTGAGCGAACAGTCCGACACCGACATTGCCGTTGCTTTCAACTATGCGCTGGCAAGCGGTCAAACGGTGGTCACAGCGCTGGACGGCGCACCGGACCCGTCGGCTCCGACGATGCGCTTCGAAGGCCAGGCCATCCCCTATTCCCGAATGGCTGCACGCGCCGCTTATCGCAACAAAGCGCCGGCCTTCTTTGCCATGCCCTATTGGAAGGGTGGCTTCATCGAATTCCAGGTAAGGCCAATGCCCAACCCCCAACCCGGCGAGACCTTGGAGGCCTTCGAAGCCCGTTGGAGCGACGCTTATGGTGCGCACCTCAAAAACGGGGTGGCTCTTGGACCGGAAAACCTGCGTCTGACCGGCGGCCTGTGGCGGAGCATCCGATAGGCGTCAGTTCCGAATAATGTGTTCTGTAGGCGTTATCCGCCACGCCCCTGCTTCCGACAATTTGGGGCTGCAGGCAGCCGACTGTCCGGGCAAAAGCAGTATCACTCCGTCAGCCTGCCATTTCTCCGTTTCAACGGCAGCTTGAGGTATGCGTTGGGCTTCGATTTGCAGAGCCCTTTCGTCGGCGGTAACCAGCTCACGATAAAGGGACTCTTTCATCCACAGCGGCCTGGGCGTGTCACCATAGAGCACTTCCTCAAGCTGTTCGGGATCAGCATCTGGTATCTGGACCAGTCCGGTAAACGTGAAAATGTGGTTGGCCATCGGATAGTTATCGAAGAATGCCGGTAGCGGAGTGTCGATCCCGACGCCGTCCAAGCACGCCTCCAGTGCCGTGAAAGGCCCGTAGCGATAGCGCACATCTTTGAGAGTCCAAACGTACATGACCAATACCGGCAGAAGGGCAGCAGCAAAAACCAGATTTTGAAGCGGCATCGCGCCCAGACCTGGGACCTTTCGGCCAAACCCACCAACCAATGGCAACTCGCCGATCGCAGGCAATCTCCACTGCAGGAGACGGGCCATGCCAAACCCGCAAACCACCGCGACCGCTGGAAGGAACGGATACATGTAGTGTGTGATTTTCGATGACATCAGAGAGATCGCTGCCACCGGGACGAGATACCAGGCGAACAGCGTTGTGATCCGCGGATCACGGGCAGAAGGATACTCCCTGACAACAAAGAACAAGCCGACAAGATAGGCCAGTGCGCCGCCGCTCTTGATGACTATCTTGACGGTCGTGAGCACATAGAAAGTCCAGGGTTTGAGGTGGTCGGGATCGAGGTAAGCGGTGAACCGCTCGACCACGTGATCACCGAAAATGACGTTCCAGAAGTGCTGACCGAATTGCCAATGCTGGTAGATGAACCACGGCGCAATCAGCACCACCACCATTGCTGCTACGCCAAGCCAGATCCATATTTCCGAAAAGAACCGTTTAAGCAAATGGGGATGCAAAAGAAGGACAACCACCAGCGTCACCGGCAGGAAAAGCGCGGCCACGAATTTGCTCATGAAGCCCAGCACGAATAACAGACCGATGGCTATCGGATGTATCAAAGATCGTCGCGAACTATCCACCCATGCCATGAAGTGGAAGATGCTGCCGGTATATTGAAGCAGCACCGCACTTTCCGTGTTGTTGGCCAGAACTCCGTGGTTCAGCAAAGGATCCCGGAAGGCGAAAAACACCAGGGCTGTCAGCACGCCGCCCCAGCGACCGCCCAGGCGAAGCCCAATGGCCACAAGGTAGCCGAAAATCAGGATAGCAAGCACCGCATCGGCAAACCGCAAGCCCCACATTGTTTGAGGCAGTCCCATCTCCAGCCCCAACGCGGTCAGCCAGAACTTCAGGGGCGGTTTTTCCAGAAAGGGCGGATTGTCCTTATAGATCCCGATGGGCGTCAGCCACTCCCCGGTTTCGACCATCTTGATCGCAGCAAAAGAGTAGATCGCCTCATCGTTTTCGACATCGCCATGGCCGATCCAAAGGAGGATCGGCAACCCGATCAAAAAGACCATGAGCAGCAGTTCAACGACGAGTTGCCGGCGTGTCGCGGAAGGAACGTGAGAAGTCATGGAAGGGCGTCAAACTCCTGTGACAAGCGGTGCTCTCGGTCGCCGGTTTGAGGACGACCGAACGTATGCCACGCGATCCTCCGCTCTGGAACCAAGGCCATACCGAAGTCGCTCTCGGATGTCACTATGCTGCGCGGATAAGCCGTCAATTCCTGCCGAGTTGTTGATCGCATCGTAACAATCGCGAGACTTTGCACCATTAGGTGAATCCGGCATGCTGGGTCGGCTTCGCGCCAAAACGTGCTTGGAAAGCGGGCACACCGTCGAGCTGCCCAAACAGGAGCAACGATCCGGATGTCGCAGTTTCAACTCCTCGTCGAATCCCTGTTCATACTGGTGGCTCTGTGTGCTTCAGCCATCTGGTTGCGTCAGCGTGGCGTGATCCGCCCTGAGGAACAGCAGGTCTTCGGGCGGTTGGTAACCGATTTCGCTCTTCCCGCCATCATTTTCGTCAGTCTCAGCCGAGTTCCGTTCTCGACCGAGGCATTGATGCCGGTCCTGCTTCTTTTGGTGATCGGTGTCGCAATCATGATTCCCACGTGGCTGATCGGCCGAGCAATGGGGCTCGATCGGCCAACGATCGGATCGCTGATCCTCGTCGCCGCCTATGGCGGTGCGGCAACGCTTGGCCTTTCACTCATTCGCCGTGTCTTCGACGACAACGTCACCGTCATGCGCGATACCGTGCTGATCGGCGAATATGGCCTTTTGCTGCCGGTGTTTACGGTTGGTGTCGCCGTCGCCATCCATTTCGGCCAAACCGACGGCCGAAAGGTGAGCCTTTGGGCAGCCAGCCGACCGTTTTTCACCTCACCGATCTTCATCGCTATGATCCTCGGAACAGCGGCATCGGCCATCGACCTGCCGCAGAGCAACAGGTTCGTCGAAGTTTTCGAGGATTTTCTCAAGGTCGCGGCGCGGCCGCTGACAGTGCTGGTGGCCTTCAGCATCGGCCTGGCGCTCAGGCCGATTGCCGCACGTCAACTAACGGCACTGATTGCGGTCACCGTTCTTCTGAAACTCGTGGCCGAGCCGCTGATGGCCTGGGGCATGGCACTGTCCTTTGAGCTGCCAAAACTCGAAAGAGAGCTGCTGGTCCTGTTGGCGGCCATGCCGTCCGGCGCCATCTCCGCCGTGCTGGCGGCGCGCTACGGCTGCAACAGCGCCATGGCATCGGCAATGGTCGTCGCAACCGCCGTCGTCAGCCTGATATCGCTGCCGCTGACACTCTATCTCGGTGGGTGAGCCGTTTTGACGCCTTTGCGCATTGCGACCGGACATCCTACATAGATGCACAATGTGGGCAGAGTGGAAGGGGATACCGTCGTGAAAGCCAGACGCAGAGGCGGTCGGGTCAGTCTGACGGTTTTGCTTTCAACGGCAATCGGCCTCCTCATATTGCTTTCGGTCGGAACCGTGCTGTTCATCACTGCCGGTGCGAACTTCCGCAACACGTTCGAGTTGCTGCGCAATTCCGGTGAGCTCACGATGAGCGGCCTGGAAACCAGCGTCAAAGCCTATGTCGATCCGGTGCAGGACCTGGCCGATCACATGTCACGGCTGGTCAGCGACGGTACAATTGACATTTCCGACAAGGAAGGGGTTCGCGACGTCCTTCTTGGCGCGCTTGGCCCCTCACCGCAGATTTCCGCAGTCGTCGTGTGGGACCGGGAACGTCGGCCGGTCCTGGCAATCGAAGAGGCCGACGGATCGGTCGAAACGTTGCTGGCTTCGTTCGCCGACGATCAGGCTCCGACCGAAGCGACCGCGCCCGCCAAGCCGACTTGGAGCCAACCGGTCACCTACGGCGATTCGACCTTCATCAACATCCAGACGGCGCTCTACCGCGATGGCGTTTATGTCGGTGCCTTCGCAACCGGAATTGACACAGCCAGGCTTTCGACCCTGGTACGGGAGATCGGTCGCGACCTCGGCATGACCGCATTCATCCTTTACGGCGATCATCGCGTGCTTGCCCACCCGGAGATGCGTGCGGCGCCGGCGACTCTCACACTGGGGCAGTCAACCGATCTGACCCTCAGGCTGAAAACCCTTGCTCAGTTCGGCGATCCGATTCTGGCCGCCTACCCACGCCGCGAACGTGACCTGCCCGGCCAATCGGCCAGTTTCGAAAACAGCATCGTCGAGGTGAATGAAGAGGGCTATCTGTTCCTGACCAAGGAAATCGACGGCTACAGCCCGCTGCCTTGGCACATCGGCGTGTACGCCAATGTGGAAGATATCGGCGACGAGTTCTTTCGCCTCCTGGCATCGACTGCGGTTGCGTTTGTGATCCTGGTGGTTGCCATCATTCTGGGATTTCTGCTGGCTCGCTACCTGGCGCGGCCGATTGTCCAACTGTCCAAGGCCGAGGCGCAGGTCGGCGACCTGGACCTGGAGAACATCCAGATCCCGAAGTCGTCCTTCATCCGAGAAATCAACAACCAGATCACGTCCTTCAATCGCATGCTCGACGGCCTCCGGACGTTCGAAACCTACGTCCCGAAAGCACTGGTTCAGCGAATCATTTCACAAGGCGGGTCAGGTGAAATCATCTCGACCGAAAGCAATTTGACGCTGATGTTCACGGACATCGTCGGCTTCACCAAGCTGTCGGAAAGCTTGCCTCCCGGCGAGGTCGCGCGACTTCTGAACGAACATTTCGCCATCATCAATCAATGCATCGAGGCCGAAGGCGGCACCATCGATAAATACATTGGCGATGCGGTCATGGCCTTCTGGGGAGCGCCGGACCCGCAAAGCGACCATGCCGCCCGCGCTTGCCGTGCTGCCCTGGCAATACGTCAACGTCTTCGGCAAGCCGGCAAAACCAAGCCGGACGATCCGCGGTTCCGCCTCAAGATCTCGATCCATTGCGGTCCGCTAATCGTCGGAAACATCGGCGCACCTGGCCGCATCAACTACACCGTCGTCGGTGATACCGTGAACACCTGCAGCCGTATCCAGGACCTGTGCGTTCAGGCCGATGACGGAAAATCGGCCGCCATCATCCTGGTAAGCGACGAGATCACCTACGCGACAGACAACGGCTTTCAGTTCGAACCGGCCGGCAGTTTTCAGGTGAAGGGCAAGTCGATGCCGGTGAACGTCTTCAGGCTTCTCGGCGAGGGTGACGAGCCGGCGAATACAGCCGGCTCACTGGAGCCGAAACCAATTCAAGCGACGACCGCAACTGATTCATAAGAATCGGTTTTTCGGCCTTGCTAACAATCCGCTTGAAGTCCGGCCAACGCTCATGCCGGGTCAGCCGACTTCCATCAGATGCTTCGCCAGAACCTCCGGTTTCGAGAACATCGCTTCGTGCGATGCTTCGAGATCGATCATCCGTGTCGGATTCCCCGGCCAGGCGGCATTCATGTCGGAGACGATGACCTCACTGGTGGACGGCACAAGGGTCTGGTCTTGCGTGCAGCGGATGTAAACTCGCTCGATGTTTTCAAAACCGTCGGCGAATGTTGCCGCCTCGCCATACATCGCCGCCGGCGCGTCAGGCGTCAGCATGTGCATCACGGTGGCGAGCAACCGGTCATCGACATCCGCCGCCAGCGCTTCCTTGGCAGTCGCCAGGTAGTCGGCATCGGTCGAACGCGGATCGATTCGCAGCGCACCGATTTTGGCGGGGTCTGCCATAACGATTGGACCGAGCTTGCTTTTCTTCTGCTGGTCTTCCAGTTCCAGATAGGCGCCTGCCGGTTTTCCAGGCATCGGCGCAAGAGCGGCGAGGTAAACGAGACCGTCGAATTTTTCCGGCGCTTTGGCAGCGGCAAAGGTAATCGGGACACCACCCATGGAGTGCCCGACGGCGATGACCCGTTCGGCCCCCTCGGCCTTGGCACGGTCGGCAGCCGCAATGACTGCGTCGGCAAAGGCGTCGATCGGGATCGGCGCGATCGATGATGGCTCGGTGGCGAAGGCAGCCGGGTCGAGCGGCCGTTTCGTGAACGATTCCGGAATGGTGGCATCGAGACCATGGCCCGGCAGATCGATGGCGATCGTCGCCCTGCCGGCATTGTTGAGGACCGGCTCGACCAGTCCCCAGCACCAGCCCCCGTGCCACGATCCATGCACCAAGATGAAGGTCGTTCCGTTGCCCTCCCGGGCCGAGGCCGGCTGGCTCGATACCGTCAGGGCGCCGGCAATTCCGGCACCGCCCAAGGTCAGCATTTCGCGTCTGCGCATGATAATCCTCCCGTTTGCTCCATGCGATGGCTCTTCCTATACTAGGATCTGGCCGTAGCATGGCGTTAGCCGCTTTGCGAAGTCAGAAGGCAGAGTGTGGGGCGGGAAAGCAGTTTTGGATCAGTGGGTTACGAACCAGATTGTACGGTAGCGGAAAACGCGACGACCTTTGTCGATCGCAACTACGACGATTTCGACGCCCAGTCCGAGCGGCTGACAGGCCATGATCAGCGTTACATACAGCTGACGCCAGGTCCTTTCCGCGGCCGTTTCGTCTCCGCATTCCTCGGACCCCGTGTCTCTGTTCATGTCGAGACCGCCAACCAGTCCCTGGAACAAAGCGTCGGCTGCAATCGCGAGCAACTCAACATCGGCCTTGTGCTCGACCCGGACAAGACATTCACCGCCAACGGCATGCACCTGGATGCAAATGGGATCATGATTTCCCGTGCCGATGCCGTGCTCGACATAGACAGTCCGGCTGGCGGCACCGTGGCAGCAATCTGCGTCGATCGAACAGCGATCGAGGAATGCTGTGGCGATGAAGACATCGGCAATTTCCTGCTGAGCCGCCCAGGTTCTGTCGACATCATCCTCGCCCCGGCACTAGCCGAGCAGCTGCGGCAAAACCTGACTGCCGTATTGCGGGCGTGCAATGATGGCAGCGCAGTCGAACATTCCAGCCTGGAGGACGCCTTCATCGCAGCCATCTGCGCCCAAATCGCACTCCATCGGGCAACCGGAAGCGACTGGACAAAAGCAACCCTGCCGCATCAGGGCAACAGGATGCTGGCAGCAAAATCGCTTCTGCGACACAATCGCGACACCTCCCCCGACTATCCCGAATTGTCGCGGCGTCTCGGCTGCACGCCACGATCCATCCAGAGTGCTTTTGCAGCGCAGGGAATGCCCAATCCGTCGCAATATCTGCGCGCCATCAAACTCAACCGCGTACGGCGTGACTTGCTTCAACCCGGGATCGAGGCACAATCCATCGGCGACATTGCGGCTCGCCACGGTTTCTGGAACTGGAGCCGCTTTTCCCAGCACTACCAACGCCAGTTCGGAGAACTGCCCTCGGAAACGCGGGCACGCTTGCAGCTGGCGTCTCGAAACGAGCGACTCCAATCCTAAATGATGTTCAGCAACTGTCGGCTTTTGCGCGTTGGCTTTGACTGAAAGAGGCACAGGCTTGCATTCGGCATTGGTGTGATTGGATAAACGGAGACGGGTGACCGATGCGAACCAAGGCTCAGACAGTTCTCCGCCCCGACATAAAACAAATAGCGACCGGGGAAGAGCTGAAGCGATGGTATTGGCGCAAGGATGAACTCACCGCTTACGCTCGGTCAATCGGGGTCAAGACAACATCCGGCAAGTTTGTGATTCTGGATCGAATTGCCCATTTTCTCGACACTGGGCAAAGGGCATATCCCGGCGACCAAGAAAAGCGCGCAAACTCAAAATTCGATTGGCATCGGGAGCCGCTCTCGAAAGACACCGTGATAACCGACAGCTACAAGAACACGCAGAATGTGCGACGGTTCTTCAAACGTGCGATCGGTGATCATTTCAAGTTCAACATTGCCTTCATGGAATGGATGAAATCGAATTCCGGCAAGACACTGAATGATGCCTGCGCCGCCTATCTCGCGGATCAAAACCTGAAGAAAGCACCCGGATATCGGACGACGATCAAGGATCACAATCAATTCAATCAATTCACCCGAGATTTTTTGGATGACAATCCAAATCTCGGCCTATCGGAAGTTCGCCGAGTTTGGGCCGAGAAAATCAAAAGGCCATCCGAAACAGGACGCCACGTCTATCATCGGGACGACTTGAATCTGCTTAAATCGAATGGAACACGTTAGCCGGTCGGGAGACAGAGACGCGATAACCGCATCCTGTTCCGGCCGGCCTCGTGGGTTTGAGAACGACGGCGCCTGCGCTCAACCGTGCCTTGGCGACCAAAGGGCGTCCGGGTTCTCCCGCGTCACCGCCATGCCGTCTGGATAGCTGACGAGCTCCAGTTGCATGCCCCAGGGCGACAGGAAGTAAATCCAGGTGAGCCCTTCAGAAGGCCCCTCTTCCATCGTCGTCGGTTCGCCTTGCACTTCCACGCCATGGGACTTCAGGTGGGCAACGGCAGCGCTGATGTCGTCCACCACAAAGCCCAAATGCGCGGCACCGACGTCACTGTTTGGCGGCGGTTTCTGTGTCGAACCGTCGAGATCGTATTCAAACAGCTCAAAGGCAGGACCGTTCTTGCATCGCAGCATCCGCAACGTCTTGATCACCGAACGGGGATGAACGCCGAGATGAACCTCCATCCAGTCATCATCAGACACAAACGGTCCGATCTCGTAGATTCACTGGATGATCATCAAGAAATCCCTTGTTTAGGCTCCGTTTTTCGTGGGAATCCAGCGAACAGAGCCAAAAAACAAAAACCAGCCGGATTGCTTGGGCTTTTTTGGGCCACAATCTGCGAGGCATATTGAAGAGCAACTGCCACCCTTGATGGCAGAAACAACAGTCATTTATGCAAGTTGAGATCGTGAGTATCAGAAGCTCGGTTCTAGGTTTGGTTGCTTGCGCTTTTCTTCCGGCGCTGGCGTTAAGCAGCTGCGACGTAACATGCGATGAGGATTCTGACGGGGTTCTATACGCACGGTCCCTTTCCCAGGAACGGTTAGCGAAGCTGTACTTCGACATGGAGAGGTTTTCGACCGACGATTCAGTTCCGGCAAACGGCTACGATTCACTAATCAAGAGTGCGGCATATCCGAGGGAGTTCTCTGACCTTGAGGTCGCGAAGATCCGGCCGGAAGATGCAAACATTATGGTTCAGGGATGCTTCGATCACTACGTTTACCTGCATTTTCAGGGATATGGCCGACTGCAGGAGCTTTATCCCGAACGTCGGATTGTGCTGAGTTGGGGTGAACACGATGAGACCAGCGGCACCGAAGTTCTATGGCGAGAGGCTGCATCAGATCGTTAACGGCGCATTGCCAGCGCTCGCAAGTTTACGAGCTAAACAGGGCTGGACCCCGTCGCCACAAATAGTATGCAACGGGTGTTTTCGGTTTGGCCGTTGCAATCGCGTACAGTTGCGACGCTTGGTTCACGCCAGCCAGCGTCGGCGATTAACGGACAAGTCCGATCAGCGGCCTTGCCTGGTCTGAGGCAATCGTCCAGACGACCAGCGCCTGCGCTCAGCCGTGTCTTGGCGACCAAAGGGCGTCCGGGTTCTCCCGCGTCACTGCCATGCCTTCTGGATAGCTGACGAGCTCCAGTTGCATGCCCCAAGGCGACAGGAAGTAGATCCAGGTGAGTCCTTCCGAAGGCCCTTCCTCCATCGTCGTGGGTTCGCCCTGCACTTCCACGCCGTGGGACTTCAGGTGGGCAACGGCAGCGGCGATATCGTTCACCACAAAGCCCAGATGCGCGGCACCGACGTCACTGTTTGGCGGCGGTTTCTGTGTCGAACCGTCGAGATCGTATTCAAACAGCTCAAAGGCAGGACCGTTCTTGCATCGCAGCATCCGCAACGTCTTGATCACCGAACGGGGATGAACGCCGAGATGAACCTCCATCCAGTCATCATCAGACACAAACGGTCCGATCTCGTAGACGACATTGCATCCGATCACATCGACAAAGAAACGTGTGGCTGCCTCGATATCGGGGACCGTAAAGCCAACATGATCAGTTCCCGAAAGGCCCGGAAGACCGCCGGTCATCGGGCCGACGCCGCGTCCGAAACCATGGTCATAAGACGCAGTTTCTGCAATTCGAATACCTTGTCCTTGACGTCTGCGAAGGCCTGCAGGTGCGGCAACTCCATATGCTTGTCCCACTCTTCCCGGTTGGTCCAGTTTTCGTAGAAGGTAAATTCGGCCGGGTCGTCATTGTCCTGGTGTAGCCAGTATTCGACGCAGCCCGGCTCCTGTCGGGTCGGTTCAATCAGCCCGGTAAGAAAGGCCTTCGTCTCTTCGATTTGGCCATCGAGAGCACGCAGATGCGCAATCACCGTCAACTGTTCGGACATGGTTTCCTCCTTCTTGTCAAACTAAGCGCGGCTCGGTTGCCGAGCCCTTCAGCGGGTCGGGACTTCACTGGATGATCATCCCGCCGTCGATCATCAGGCACTGGCCGGTCATGTAATCGGACGCCGGTGAAATCAGGAAGTCCACCGTTCCCACAATGTCGTCCGGTGTTGAGGTGCGCCCCAACGTGATGCCTTCGGCAAAGTTCGTCATGGCTTCACCAGGTGCCGTCGCGACACCCATCTCCATCAGATCCTTGTCGAGCTGTTCCCAGAGCTCCGTTTCGACCACTCCCGGACCGAAGGCATTCACATTGATGCCGTGTTCTGCAAGTGCCCGTGCGCCCGCCTGGGTCAGGCTGATGACAGCGGCCTTGCTGGCGCAATAGGGAGCGAAATCACCGAAGCCGGTTCGCCCCGCCATGGAGGCGGTGTTGACGATTTTGCCCTTGTGTCCTGACGCGATCATTGCCTTTGCTGCTTCCTGCATACCAATCATGACGCCAAGTCCGTTGACCTTCATGATCAACTCCCAATTCTCTTCCGTTGTTTCCAGAAAATGCATGGGACGATTGAAGCCGGCATTGTTGACCATGGCGTGGATGAAGCCAAACTCCGCTTCGCAGGATTTCACCGCTGATGCGACGGATCCACGGTCCGAAACATCAACCGTGTGAAACATGGCTCGGCCTCCTGCGGCTTTGATTGCGTTGGCCGCCTCGGATCCCCGCGCTTCATCAAGGTCGGCGATGACCACGCCATAACCGGTCTTCGCAGCACTGCGAGCGATTGCCAGGCCAATGCCGCGGGCAGATCCCGTAACAACGACGCCGCCAAGGTTTTCGGTAGTCATTTCAAAATCTCCAGATTAATCCGTCATCATGAGGTGCGACTAAGCACGAATTCGAAGCCCACCCGCCAATTTCCATCCCATTCGGCGCCAAAGATGACCCGCCTGGCCGCACTGGCAAAGGTGAACTGATGCATGGGAACCAACCTCTTTCGATCTACGCTTCAGCCTGCCGACGCGCGGTCGAATAGATGAGCGCGGCGACCAGGATCAACGCGCCCTGGAACATGTACTGATAGGTTTGAGACAGGCCGAGGAATGAAACCGCGTTCAGCACTTCGGTCAGCAGCACGGCGCCAAGGACGGTCCCGATGAACGTTCCGCGGCCACCGAGCAGACTTGTCCCGCCAAGGACCACCGCCGTGATACTGGCAAGAGTATAGTTCACCCCTTGAGCCGGATCGCCAACGCCGATCTGCGCCATCAGCATGATAGCGCCCAGTGCTGTCAGAAGCGAACAGGCGACGTAGCCGCCTATGAAGGTCAGGTCTGTGCGAATACCGATCCGCCGCGCTGATTCTTCGTTGGATCCGACTGCGCGCAATTGCCATCCGGCGCGGCGCTTGCGCAAGGCATACTCGCCAGCAGATGCAAGAGCGACCAGAACTACAAACGCCAACGGAATCGGGCCAAGGCGCCAGGTAAGGGTTTCAATCACGTCGAAATTGATAAAGCCGCCGGGGCCATCACGAAGGATGAAACTTACGCCCTGAAGCCCGATAAACATGGCAAGTGTTGCGGCAATGGGCGTGAAGTTTGCGAAACGAATGAGGCTGCCATTGACGAGGCCCACAACGATCGCGACGGCGAACATCAGCACGAAACCCGTTGCGATGGTTGCCGCCGACTGGTCGTCATTAACGAAGAAGGAGGCGATGACCACAAGCAGACCCGCCAATGGTCCCACCGAAAGATCGATGCCCGCCATCAACAGAGCAACCGTCTGACCCAGTGCGATAAAGCCCAAAGCCGTTGCCAAGATCAGGATATTCGAAACGTTGAATGCCGAAAGGTAGTTTTCGTTCTGGCCCGTGACGTAAAGGGCGAGTGCGACAGCGACAAGAACCAGCGGAACGATGGTCGCATTGTCCGTCTGCACGAAATGTTTGAGCCGGTCCCTGATGGAACTTGCAGCATGTCCGGATTCCTCCACATGGTGCGCATCGGTGTCGGCTTGCACCGCGGCGCCGACGATCCGTGGCTCGGTGATGTCGTCGCCGCGCAGAGTGTCCACCACGCGACCTCTCGACATGACAATGACGATGTCACACAGCCCTTCAAGTTCGGCTGCATCCGACGAGTTGACGATCACCGGTGTCCCGGAGCCCGAAACCTCCCTCAAAATTCGGTAGATTTCGGCGCGGGCACCGACATCGACACCCTGTGTGGGTTCGTCGGCGATAATGAAGCCGGGTTCCGACAACAGCGCGCGCGCCATGACGACCTTTTGCTGGTTTCCGCCCGATAGCGACAGGATCTTGGCCTCAAGTCCCGCTGTCTTGACTGCCAGTTCTCCGAAAACCTCATTGACGCTTGCCAGTTCGCGCTGCCGGTTGATCACGCCGTAATCGCCAAACTTCTCAAGTGCGGCGAAGGTTGCGTTCTCCCGAACCGTCAACTCCTTGGCCACCCCTTCCAGGTGGCGGTCCGACGGCATGTAGGCAGCGCGGTCGACCAATGCCGAATGGGTCAGTACCTGACCCTGGAGCAAGACTTCGCCGGTGGTTGGCTGGAGACCGGCCAGGGCACGCATCAGATCGGATTGCCCGTTGCCCTCGACACCCGCCACGCCGATGATCTGTCCCCGGCCGACTTCAAAACTGACGTCCTTGAACTTGCGCCCGCTGAGAGACCGAACTTCGAAATTGATATCAGGCGTCGGACTATCGAGCTTCGGTGGAAAGGCCGATTCAAGCGTGCGGCCGACGATCATCGCGAGCAGGTCCTCGTTGCTCACGTCTTCGACCATCGCGCCGCCCATGACGCGTCCGTCGCGCAAAACGGTCACCCGATCGGCAATCTGCCGCAATTCCGCCAGCCGGTGGGTGATGTAGATGACAGATGTCCCCTCGGCGACAAGTTGCCGAACTTTCTCGAAAAGCATGTCGGTCGAATCCTGATCGAGCGCCGCGGTCGGCTCGTCAAGAATGAGAATCTTCGGTTCCAGTGCCAGGGCCTTGGCCAACTCGAGGAGATGTTTCTGCGCGACGGTCAAGGAGTCGGCCCGGGCTCGAACCGGAACATGCAAGCCAACCGCATCAAGCAAACGCCGCGCGACCTCATGGGCACTTGCAGTTTCGAAAACCGAGGACGGCAAGGCAACCTGGAGATTTTCCAGGACCGAAAGGTCGGTCAGTACCGCGGGGTGCTGGTAGGATATCGCGACACCAAGCGAAGCCGCGATCTCCGGTGACAATGGCAGCACCTCGCGGCCTTCGAACTCAACCCGGCCAGCATTGGGTGGAAAGACGCCCGAGATGATGTTCATCAATGTGGATTTGCCGGCACCGTTTTCGCCGAGGATCGCATGGACCTCGCCGGCATAGAATTCAACACTGACATCCGTCAGCGCATGCACACCGGAAAACGACTTGGACACATTCGAGAGCCGGATCATCGTTTTGGCTGTCTCCGAGCGGCCGGATTCGGCGAAGGTCTCAGCGGTTTCTAGCTTGGCCACGTGCATCGTACCCGTCTCTCTTGTCCACGGTTCGCGGGATTGCGTCTTCGAAGGATCCGGGCGGCTGAAACCGCCCGGACCGTATCAATCAGTTGCCCACTGCCGCCGCCTGGACATCCGCCGGCACGCCAGAGGACAGGTAGATGGCGCCGGGAAGATCGGACCGGCACTGAACCGAATTCGGCTGGTTCGTAATCGAGTTTTCGAACGGGCCGGAAATGAAGACGTCCGTTTCCGGCGGTGTGCCTCCGGTCGCCTCGGCAATTGCCCATTGCACGGCCAGACGGACGTTGTCCGTTCCGGTTTCAAGCGTGAAAAGGTCGAAGTCCGGGTGAGCTTCGCGCTTTTCATGCCAAAGACAGCCAAGCGAGTTGCCGTCGGAAGTGGCCAGGGCCGGGATTGAGCGATCGAAGTTTTCAAACACCGGCAGCGCACCGACCAGAGAGGGCCCGAAGTCCGACACGATCACGTCGATATTCTCATGTTGCGCGATCGCTGCGGACAAGACCTGCTGGGTCAGTGCCGGATCCCAGTTGGTCACGGCAAACGGTTCCGGATTGAGGAAAACGTAGCTGTCATCGAGAACCTGCTTCATGCCCTCGAGTTCCTCCAGACCCTGGCTGTTGCCGGCCGGGCCGCTGAGAAACAGCAGGTTGGCGCCTTCTGGGAATTTTTCCTTGATCCAGTTCCCCCAGGCAATACCGTTTTCAACAAACGAAGCCGAGACGTAGCGTGTGTAGTTGCGCTCTGCCTTACCGCCGACCACCACGCGGTATGGGACAACGACGGTACCGGCGCGATAGGCGTTGGTCAGGGCCGGAAGAACTGCCGGACCGGCATCACCGAAAACCACGATGGCATCGATGCCGCGCGCCGCCATCGAATTGATGTCGGAGATGGCCTTTTGGGTGTCGCCCTGCCCGTCGGCGTAAATGTACTCCGATATGCTCGGGCAGCGTTCGGCCTCCTGGCGACCTGCCGCCGCTGTGACAATACGCCAGCTGTTACCGCCAAAGCCGTCCAGCAACGCCAGTGAGGCTTTGTCCGGGCCGCACCAGGACGGTGTATCGGCGGCAGCCGGCGAGCCGACCAGCGAAAGCGCAATTCCGGCAGCGGCCAAAGCCCCCAGCCCCTTGAGTTTTGATGTTGTCATGTCACTCCTCCTTTGGATTGTGTTTTCTTCAATTTGCTCAATTGGCTGCCCCATTGGATCGAGTAGACACCGATCCCGAAAACGAGAGCCAAGGCCTGAACAATGGTCTGAGCCGAGTAGGGAACACCGATCGCCAAGGCGAACTGGCTGAGTTGGTTGAGAAAGAAGGCGGCGACCACGACGGAAATCGGATAGCCGCGGCCACCCAGCAGCGATGTCCCCGCCAACACCACAACTGCTACCGATGGCAGCAGCAGGCTATTGCCCTGAAAAGCGGTCGGCTCCCGGGTAATGCCGGCGATGAGGATGCCGGCCACACAATAGTGCAGTTGGGCGAAAACATAGGCCATGGTCTGGTAGAGCCGCACCCGCAGCCCGACCGCCTGCGCGGCCAGCGGATTGGCGCCGATGGCTTCGAACCGCCTTCCTGCGACCGTCTTCTTCATGGCGAAGCTGACGATGATCATGATCAGGATCGCGAAATAGACGGAGTGGTTGATACCGAAGGTGCGGCCGCCGGCTATTTCGGCCAGCAGATCGGTGGTGGTGCGCGGCACGCCGCCGGAGATCGCAAAGACGCCACCAAACAACAGCGCATTCATGCCGATCGTGGCGATGATGGCATTCAAACGGGCAAATCCAACCAAAAGGCCGTTCACCAGACCCGCGACGATGGCGAAACCGAACGCGGCCAAAACCGCTCCAAACAGATCCGCGTCGTTCCCGGAAGGCATGTGCGTGGCGACCACCACGGCAAGCGACACACCGCCCGGTACGGAGAGATCAAAGCCACCCTGCTGCACAACCAGCATCTGTCCCAGACCGACGATGGCCAGCACCGCGGCAAACGGCAGACTGCCGACCAGCGCGCCCTGCGAGATGGCGGACGGCGCGAACAGGAAGCACAGGATTATCAGGGCAATCGTCGACCCGACGATTGTCACGAACCCTTTGGCCACTGGCACCTGCAGCAGACCTGGGGCCTGCGATCGCAAATCCTGACGGGCTTCGGACTGTGTCATTTGCTGTCTCACGGTCTGCATGTCACGCGACGTCCAGGGTCACCTTGACCGCTTCGTCCGGCCGTTTTCCGAGCTCGAATGCAGCGAGCGCATCGTCCAGATCGAAATGGTGGGTTTGAATGGGAGAGAGATCGAGGCCGGTTCGCTCCAGAAAACGGATGGCCGCCGGCCAGACCCCTGGTGAACCGATGCAGCCCCGCACCGTCAGGTCCTTGATCTGGATCTTTCCCAACTCGACCGGAATTGCCTGGCCGATATTGATCCCGACCATCGACACGCAACCCTCCGGCCGTGCATAGTCGAAGACATTGGCAAGCGATGCGGAGTGACCTGCCGCCTCCACGACAAGGTCAGCGCCGCCTTCGGTCATCTCGTGAATTGCCTCAACCGGATCTGCTTTCGTCGGATCGACGGTTCCGTCAGCGCCGAGTCTGCTGGCAATATCGCGCCGCAATCGAACCGGATCGACAACAATGACCCGGGCGCCCATGCCGATGGCTGCAGCGGCAGCGACCAATCCGATCGTCCCGCCTCCGGAGACGACCACCGTCTGTGACGCATCGACACCACCGTGTCGAAGGACCGCGTAATAACCACAAGTGAACGGCTCGATCAGCGCGCCTTTGCTGTCATCCACCGCGTCGGGCAGCTTGTGCAACCACTCGGGTTTTGCGGCGAAATACTCGCGATCCGCACCGTCCATCGAAAATCCGAAATGGTGAATGCGCTCCGGCGTCTGAATGACGCATTCGCCGACAACCCGGTCCCCGACCTCCAGTTCGGTGACGTTTCTCCCGGTTTCCACCACCTCGCCGACCCACTCGTGCCCGGGTGTCACGGGATAGGAGATCGGGATGATGTACTGGCCGGCCAGCAGTTCGTAGTCCGAGTGACATATGCCCACCTTGCGGGAACGAACGAGCACCTCGTTGACACCGCATGTCGGCATTTCCACCTGCCTGACGTCTGGGTTGTTGGGTTCGTCGAAAACGAGCGCCTTCATCACGCGGCCTCCGAATTGCTCTGGATCTGCTGCTCCACCTGTTCGATCCGGCCGCTTGACGCGGATTTGAAAACCGCCTCGAGGAGCGCGATGTTGTTGATCAGATCGGAACCGGAAATCGGATAGGGAGCATCTCCGCGTACAGCTCGCGCGAATGCCACGAGGTTGTCCTTCACAGGCTCAGCCGGCGCCACCTCCTCGACAGCGATCTCGCCGCCCGCCATTGCCGACGTGACAACCCAACCATCAGGTGCTTCCACATGCGCCTTGTCGCGAATATCGATCCAGCCCCTGGACCCGTAGACGGTGAAGCGGGACATGAAGGGGTTTGCAAGTGAGGCCGAAACGTAAGAGGTGCCGCCGTTTCTGAATTTGACATAGGCGGCGACCGTGTCGCCCTGGGGCAAATCGGAAGAAAGACTTTCGCAAATGCACAGGACACTCTCTGCCGCCCCGAGCAAACGAACAGAAAGATCGAGCAGGTGGATTCCCGTCGCCGTCATGCCGCCTGCGGGAGCCTGGTCGGGCTTCAGCCGCCAATTCCCACGGTCAAGCTGAAGAAACTTGTCGTGACTGAAATTGGCCTCGATCTGCTGAACCCGGCCGAGATCACCGGCATCGGCCATGGCCAGAAGTCGGGCGATCGGTGGTTCCCAGCGACGCTCGTGGCCCATGCCCAGGATCAGGTTTGCCTGTCGGCACAATTGCACCGACTGAACCGCCTCCCGGGCAGTGAGAGCCAGCGGTTTTTCGCAGAAAACGTGTTTGCCGGCCTTAACCGCCGCTTCGATCTGAGCGGTGTGGAGAGCGTGGGGAGTGGCCAGAACCACTGCTTCAACGGCTGGATCGCCGAGTGCATCTTCAAGGTCGGGAGATACCGGTATGTTCAGCCTGGAGGCAACGTCTCGGGCGGCTTCAACATCCGGCTCGACGATCCGCACGACCGAAATCGTGTCGTCGGCTTCGGAGAGCACGTCGAGCATTTTGCGGCCCCACCAGCCCAGTCCGATCAGCGCGATTTTGACCTGGCCGGACATCAGCGGTTATCCACGCGCTTGGCAAAAGGATGGATTGAAACCGTCTTCCAGACACCGGCTGCGGCAAAGGGATCGGCTCGGTTGAACGCCTCGACCTCGTCGATACTGTCAGCCTCCAGCAGGAAGCAGCTGCCGATCATGGTTTCTTCGTCGGCGCCGAGCAGCGGACCGGAAATGAGCGTCTTGACGTCAGCCTGGGCAAGATAGGCCTTGTGCGCATCGTAGTGCGACAGGCGCTTTTCGACGGCATCTTCATGATCGAGGCAGTGGACGACATAATGCATTGCTTTTGCTCCTCTGGCGGCGCGTCAGTTCGGAATGATGCGACGTGCGCGCAAGGTGTCGAAGACATCGAAAAAGCTGTCGGGAGTGCGCTGGTAACCGGCAAAGCCCCTGACGCGGCTGTTCGTCATGTCGGTGAAGCACTCAAGTGTGCGGCCCAGATCCGCATCGCTGTGCCACCAGGAGGCCAACCGATCGACAGGGATAGGTTCGAGACCATGCTTCTCAACGAGTTTCGCCCACACGGCCGGAGCATCGGCCATCTGGTCCGAAAGCGGACTGGGGCGGCCGGGATAGTCCGCAACCTCCAACTCGAAATAGTCGGCGATCTGCTTCCAGAGCCACGTCCAGCGAAAGAGATCTCCATTCGCTGTGTTGAACGCAATATTTGCGGCCTCGGGTGTAGTGGCAGCCCAGTGCAGTTGTTCCGCCAGCACCCGCGCATCGGTGATGTCGGTGACCGCCTCGTATTGCTCCTGCGAGCCCGGATAGACGAATGGTCGTCCGGTGTGCTTGCAGATCGAAGCATAGATGGCGAGTGTCACGGCCATGTTCATGGCGTTGCCGACCACGAAGCCGATCATGGTATGGGGGCGGTGGACGGACCAGGTGAATCCGCGGGCAGCGGCGCATTCGAACAGCACATCTTCCTGGTCGTAGTAGAAATTCGGTCCGGCCAGACGGGGGCTGGATTCGAGAAACGGCGTTTGCGGCTTTACGTTCGCGTAGTCGTCGAACGATCCCAGGTAATGCTTCAATCCGGTGACCAGCGCGGCGTGACGCAAGGGAGCTGCCGCGATCCCGTCGAACAGGTTGCGGATCATTGCCGTGTTGACGCGAACATTCTCCTCTTCGCTCGCCTGCCGCGACCAGGTGCAGTAGAACACGTGGGAGACATCGTTGGCCCCGGCCAGCACCGTGCGGCTCGAAGCCGCATCGGTCAGATCGACCGCCAGATGCCGATCGGACCATTCCTGTTCGAGCGGACCGCGCGAAAGAGTGACGACCGTCCAGCCCTTGCTTTTGAGATGCCGGGCGGCGTAGCTTCCGGATAGTCCGCTGGCGCCGACCACCAATGCCGTGTTGCTTTGCATCACCGTTTCACTCATTGCCGATGCTCACGTTGAAACGAGGATCTTGAGGTGTTCGCCGGCCGGATCGAGCAGCGCTTCGAAGCCGCGGTCGACCACGTCGTCGGCATCGATCCTCGCGGTAATCACCTTCTCGACCGGGAAGTGCCCGGCAGCGATCATCCGCGCAATGCGAGGCCAGATCTGTGTCGGGTAACACCACGTGGCTTCGACGGTGATGTCCTTGAGCGCCCAAAGCATCGCGTCGATGCTGGCCGGCTTCATGTGCAGCCCGACCTGAACCACCCTGCCTTGACGCCGAACCGCATCCACGCAGGCATTGAGTGAGGCCTCGAGACCAACGCATTCCAGGGCGACATCGACCCCGACACCTTCCTCGGTCAAATCAGCGACCAAGGCCGGGAGGTTTTGCGTGCCGGGGTCGACAACCGTGGCATAGGGAGCAATCTCGGAGATGATCCGCCGGCGGTTCGGGTTCGGCTCCGAGACGATGATCGTCGCTGCCCCGGCGGCATTGGCAGCAAGCACGGTCAGGGCCCCGATCGGCCCGGCGCCCGAAACCAGAACGGTCGATCCTGCCTCGATACCACCACGGTCGACGCCGTAAAGCGCCACTGCAGCCGGTTCGATCATTGCTGCCTGGTCGTCCGACAATTCCGCCGGCACCGGCTGTGCGTTGTAATCCTTGACGACGGCCTTTTCGGCCATGCCGCCCCAGGCCCAACTGAGCCCGAAGCAACCCATCTGCGGTGACAGATGGAACAGGCCGCGCTTGCCGTAATAGTCATCACGGGGAGACAGGAGCGGCTGTACGGAAATCCGGTCACCGGAAGACACATGGCTAACAGAGTCGCCCACCGCCAAAACTGTTGCCGATAGCTCGTGGCCCAAAATCTGGGGGTTGGTGGCTCCCGTAAAGCCATGGGGCGTTTCGGGTGTTACGATCGGGCCCGCAAGATATTCGTGCAAATCCGTCCCGCAGATACCGGTGACGCTCGGGGCAATCAGAACGTCGTCTGGCGCCAGCGTAGTGGAGGGTTCGGCAACCTCCTCTACCCGGATATCCCTGGCGCCATGGAAACGGACGGCTCTCATGTGTTCCTCCAAGAGCGGCACCGGAAATTCCATGCCGGGCCGCAGTCTGCTGAAGAAACGGGTAGCAAAAATGGATCGAGCAATTCGGTCTAATTTCTCCGAAGCGGATAAATTCGGTGACATGCTTCCGAAACGGAAATTTATGGTGGCCCCACATTTCGTGACGATACATGGAGGCGAATACCATGAGCTCACACGCGCCAAACGCGTCGAGCGATACGGCACCGAAACCGGTGGTTGGTTGGGTGGGTGCCGGGAAGATGGGGACGCCAATGATCCGCCATCTCATTGCCAGGGGTACCCATGTGTCGGTCACCGAACCCAGCCTGTCACGCCTGGAACCATTGCTGTCGGACGGTGCGTCAGAGGCGGCCAGCCTGGTTGATCACGGCAGCGCCGACATCGTCTTCTCCACCTTGCCGAACGATCAGATTCTCAGAGACGTTGTTTTCGGATCCGACGGCCAGCCAGGGCTCGCGGAAGTCCTGTCCGACAATGCAATTTTTGTCGAAATGAGCACTGTTTCGCCGGAAGTATCTGTTGCAGTTGCCGAGGCATTGAAAAACAGAAATATCAGATACTTACGAGCGCCACTTTCAGGAAGCACAGCACTTGCTGAGCAAGCGGCACTGACGATTTTGGCATCGGGCGACAAGACCGCCTGGAGCACCGTCTTGCCCTATCTCGAATTGATGTCGACGCAGCAGTTCTATCTCGGCCAGGCGGAAGAGGCCCGGTATATGAAACTGGTCCTCAATACGCTCGTCGGTGCCACTTCGGCAATCCTTTCCGAAGCGTTGGCGCTCGGCGAATCCGGCGGGCTGCAACGCTCCGACATGATGCAGGTCATCTGCGAGAGTGCGGTGTCATCTCCGCTGCTGAAATACAAGACGGATGCGGTCGTGGCCGGCAATTTCGATCCGGCGTTCTCCGTCAACCAGATGATCAAGGACTTCTCGCTGATCAGCGACGCCGGGCGGGCGCAGAACCTGCCGCTTTTCACCACCGGCCTGATCCTGGAACTCTATAGGGCTGCTGCAAATGCGGGCTTGAAGGACGAGGATTTTTTCGCTTTGGTGAAATGGTACTCAGGGATGTCACCGCGATAACCAGAAAGCAAGTTCGTGCAATACGCAGAGATATTGCCAAAGACGGATCTCGGACTTTCCAGCCACGAACTGTCCCGCATCGTGGATTTTCTACGCAAATTGCGCGCCCCGTTTGATGCGGGCTTGCCAGGGGCAAAACCGGATGTCTACTGGAACATCGTGCTCGAACTGGTCGACGCCCATCTAAGGCGCAAACCGATCGACAAGTCGGGTCTGATCAGCCTGGCCGAAGTGCCCTACAGCACCGGCAACCGCATGATAACCAAGATGATCGAGGACGAGATGATCCTCCAGGTGCCCCGCGGCCACGGCCTGAAGACTCACTTTCTGGAGCCGGCAGACGACTTGATCGCGGCCTTCATGGCCTACGCCAAACACGTCAAACATCACATGGCCGAGACATTCGGGCTGCGCAAAGGCGCAGAAGCCGATGAATACTATTTCGGCGGCAGCTATTTCGCCGCCCAGATCATTTCGCCGGTCCGTGGCGAAGACATCGCCGGCATGAGCCTGAGCGATATCAAGTTCCTTCTCAATGACGACAACTACTTCATGTCGATGCGGAACCTGTGGACAGATTTCCGCAATGACCTGAGCCGCAAGAGCAGCTTCGATCTGAAACGCCTGCCGGACCTCTATACCGGCGCTGCCAAAGCCTATGCTGATCGCACACCCGATTATGACGTCATTGCCATCAATATGCCTTGGCTCGGGGACTTCGCGGAGCGTGGTGATCTCGCACCACTGGATGATCTGATTGCCAATGCCGCCATTAATCCGTTGGATTTTCATCCATCCGTCTGGGGCACCGGCAATTGGAAGGGAACGCAATTCGGCATCCCGCTTTATTGCACCATCGAGATTTTGGCGGCGCGCAAGGACAAGTTTGAAGAGAACAACCTGGCCTTCCCCAAAACCTTCGACGAGACGATCAACGTCGCCATGGCATTGCACGATCCAGCGCGCGAGTTCTACGGGATTGCATGGAATGGTCAGCGCGGTATGCCGATCGCCAATTCATTCATGTTCTTTCTGGCAGCCTGTCGACAGACCGTCATCGACATGCCATTGCGCAATCACGAGAGCTGGACGTTTGACGCCTTTGAGAAACTGAAGCTCCAGATCGACACGGATGACGCCCTTGAAGTCATTGACTACATGAGCCGGCTCGCCGAGGTGTCTCCGCCGGACATCGCAACGGTGGATTGGGAGCGGCGCATCCAGTATTTCATGTCGGGTCAGGTGGCCCTCGCCTATTGCTGGACGATGCGCGCAGCGCGCTTCGAACACGAACTGAGTTCGCAAGTTGCCCGCCGGGTCGCTTACCTGCCCCCACCATCTCGCAGATTGCACAAGATCGCCGCGCCCATCGGCGGGTTTCTGTTGACAATTCCCTCCAATGTCGAACCAGCCCGACAAAAACAGATCATTGAGGCCATCGCCTGGATGGTTTCTCCCGAGGCCATGAAGGCGCATGTCAAGAACGGTTTTCCGGTCGCCCCACGATTCTCGGTCTGTGCGGATCCGGAAGCGTTGGCGTCATCACCCATCGTCAGCATGGTCGACCAGATGGCGCGGAAGAACGAACTGGTAACCTGGGCGCGTCCACCCGTGCCCGAATTCAACCTGATCGAACGCACGCTGGGCGATCAGATCCACGAAGCCGTGTTTCAGGGGAAATCGCCGCGGCAGGCGTTACGGGACGCGGAGAACACGATACGCCGGGGCATCCGGGCAAATGCTGCATAACGTTGCTTTTTTTGCCTGGGCAACAGGTGAGCCGAATCGAGGATTATCAGCCCCACTAGTGCTTGGCGAGTTCCCTTGCCCGGGCAGCGGCGCGGGCCACCGCCTCCATCATTAGACGTTGCATGCCGTTTTCGGCGTCCATCAGAACGTCCAGAGCGGCCGCAGTGGTTCCGGCGGGCGACGTGACATTGATCCGCAATTGCTCGGGTTCTTCGTCAGCATCCTCCGCGAGTTGACCAGCACCCGCCACCGTTGCCTTCGCCAGCGTCATGGCAAGTTCGTGCGACAGGCCTTCGGCCTCGCCGGCAGCGGCCAGAACCTCGATCAAATGGAATACGTAGGCCGGTCCGGATCCGGAAACCGCGGTAACCGCGTCCAACTGCGCTTCTTCTTCAAGGCGCACGGTCTTGCCAACCGCCTGCAGTAGGTCTTCGGCCAGCTCCACATCGGCCTCGGAAGCATTGCCGTTGCCGATCAGAGCGGTGATACCGCGTCCCACGGCAGCCGGTGTATTCGGCATGCAGCGGACGATCGGTGTCTCAGCTCCAAGCAGCTTTTGCATCGTCTCGATGGTGGTGCCGGCGGCAATCGATACGAACAGTGTATGGCCATTGCCAAACGACGCGATCGTTGGCGCCGCCTCGCCCATCATCTGGGGCTTGACTGCCAGAACGCAAACCTTCGGCCGCTGCGGTTCGGTCGGATTGAGCTGTAAACCCTCAACCTCGATCGACTTCAGCCAGTCCGAGGGATGGGGATCGATGGCCGTTACCGCGTTGGCGTGTACACCGGCGCCGAGCCAGCCGCGCAACATGGCAGAGCCCATCTTGCCGCAGCCAAGCAGCAGCAGCCCGCCTTCGTTGATTGTCTTTGCGTAATCTGTCGTCATGTCCGATCCGTTACCAGATTGAGCCGCGGATCGTCCAGTTCCAGTCGGAAGCGGTCCGGCACCAGACCCTGCTGGAACCAGCGCACGTAGCTGTAGATCGAAAAGACAGGCAGCCCTGTCGCCTTGCGGATATCGGCGGCATAGGGCGTCATGTTGGTGCACTCCAATACGATCGCGCCAATATTGTCATGTTCGGTGACCAGTTCCCGGGCTGCATCGAGCAGATCCAGCCGGCAGGCTTCGAAGTCAATGCTCGGCTGGTCGTCGAGGATGCCGAACGTGAAGGCGCGGCCGTTGTCCGTTCCGACGATCGGCGTGTCGAGCGGCGCGTTGGCGGCACGCAGGTGCGCCTCCGAAAGGTTGGTCCTGGAAATCGTGATCACGCCGACCCGTTTGCCCGGCGGCAGCATGTGCTGAACCAGTGAAATCTGCATCAGGGATGATGTCGCGACCGGCACCGGCACCGCAGCGGCGACTTGATCCTGGATGAGCGCAAGAAAACCGCAATTGGTGGTGAGGCCATCGCAGCCGGAGGCGACGAGGTCCTTGGCCGCCGCGATGAAATCATCAACAAGCAAATGGGGGTCATTGCGAACGACCTTGTCCGGTGTCGCGCCGCGTACGATCCGGTACTGAACCGGGAACGGCCATGTCGCCGCATTGGCGATGTCTCCATAGATTCGCGGAAACTGTGTTTCCAGCATCATGATACCGATGCTGGCTCCGTAGATGGTCTTGCCACCATATTCGACGGACATTGAGAACTCCTGGGTAGAATCAAGGGCCCCGGCTAGTGTCCTGAATCTGAAGTTCGTCACATTAAACAGCACGCTCCGAACGAACTTCAGATTCAAACAGGACACTAGCAAGGTAATGGTTCTAGTGTGGTTTACGGATTTGAAGTTCCTACCGGAGGTCGCTGCAATAATCATAGGAACTTCAAATCCACCACACTAGTCGGCCGGGACATAGAGTTGCGAGTAGGCAATGCGAACGGCCTCGGTCGCTTCTTCGCGTCGCCGCTCGATGTGGTTTCGCATGGCGGAAATCGCTGCCACTTCATCACGCTCGCTCAGCGCGTTGAGAACGATCCGGTGCGCCGACAGTTCGGCGCCCTTTTGCTTGGCAATCTGACGCCTTTCGATCAGCAGTCTGAGATCGACCAGCCGTACGTATCGGATACGATCATTGATGTTGCGCAGCATGCGCACCAGTTCGGCATTCTTCGAAAGTTGCGCCAACTTGAGGTGGAACGTTTCATCCATGTCGAGCACTTCGATAGCCATGTCCGGATTACCGTAGTGCGGCTCGGTCTCATCCAGATAGTCGGCGACTTCTCGTAAATCTTCGTCCGATGCTCTCTCGACTGAACGGTGCAACGCCTCGCATTCGATGGCCTGCCGTGCTTCGTAAAGGTCAAGGATGCGACCCGGGCTGAGGGAGCGGCAGAAGAAACCGCGACCATTCTGGAAGGTGAGGAAACCTTCCGCAACCAGCCGGTTAAGTGCCTCGCGCAGTGGTGTACGGCTGGCACCCAGTTCACTCGACAATGCACTTTCGTTTATCCGCTCGTCGGGCTTGAATTCGAAATTCGAAGCCATTCGGCGCACTTCTTTGTAGACCCGGTCAACACTGCTACCGGTCTTGCCCATTGTCATTGTCCGCCTGTTGTCTCGCGTCGGCGTTGCATCGCACATTTCTACGCGGATCGCAATTTTTTTGTCTTCACATCTGCATTTTTTGCTGTATACAATTCTGTAGACGGACCCGCATGCCGGAGCTGGCATCCCTCCGAAAACTGCATCTGAAGGACGAGACGCGTGAAAAACACCCTCAAGGGTTCAGAAGCAATGGTGCGCATGCTGCAGGCCCATGGAGTGCGCCACATTTTCGGCCTGTGCGGCGATACCACCCTGCCCTTTTATGATGCGCTCTATCAGCTCGACCACGGCATCACCCACGTGTTGACCCGCGACGAACGCTCGGCCTGCTATATGGCAGATGCCTATTCGCGTGTAACCGGCCGCGTCGGCGTGTGCGAAGGCCCTTCCGGTGGCGGCGCGACCTACATCCTTCCCGGGCTGATCGAGGCGAGCGAATCTTCATACGCAGTTCTCGGCATTACCACCGACATCTCCGTCGGGTCCTACGGCAAATACCCGCTGACCGAGGTTGATCAGGAAGCCATGATGCGGCCTCTTACCAAGTGGAACACTGTGATCCGTCGGGCCGATCACATCCCGCGCATGGTTCGGGCCGCCTTCCGGGCCATGACCACCGGCCGCTCGGGCGCTGCGCATCTCGGCCTGCCCTACGACATCCAGTACGATGCGGTCGACAGCGATGACATCTGGGCCGATCCGCAGTTAGAGTCCTACCCGGCCTACCGCACCGGCCCGCAGATTGACGCAGTCGAAGCCGCGATCGACGCCATCCTGTCAGCCAAAAATCCCTTAATCGTCTGCGGCGGCGGCGTGGTGATTTCCGGCGCCGAGGAGGAACTGAACAAGCTCGCCTCGCGCCTCGACATTCCTGTCGCAACATCCATCTCCGGCCAGGGGTCACTCGCCGATACTCATCCCAATTGTCTTGGCGTTGTGGGTTCCAACGGTGGCACCGACGAGACCTGGGAGATGATGGAAGCAGCCGACCTGGTGATTTTCATGGGCTGCCGTGCCGGTTCGACAACCACGTCGCGCTGGGAGGCACCAAAGCCGGGCGCCCGCATCGTGCATTTCGATTCCGACCCGATGGTCATCGGCGCCAACTATCCGACAGAGGTTGGGGTGGCCGGCGACCTGCTGCTATCGCTGACGGCGACCAACGAGGCCCTCGATAAACGCAGTGATCCAGCCGGCCGGTTCGGCGGCGCCGAAGCGATCGCCGACATCAAGCGCCGCAAATTCGAGTCCTTTCACGCCCTCGCCAACAGCACCGACGCACCGATTCGGCCCGAGCGGGTCATCGATACGATGATGAAAGTTCTGCCCGAAGATGCCACCGTGTTGTCGGACCCGGGAACGAGCTGCCCCTACTATTCCGCCTACTACAGGCAGCCCAAAGCTGGCCGCTATTTCATCACCAACCGGGCCCATGGCGCCCTCGGCTATTCGCTGTCGGCCGCGCTGGGCGCCTGGTTCGGCAGGCCTTCCAGCAAGATTGTGGCGATGATGGGAGACGGCTCATTCGGCTTCACCTGCGGCGAACTCGAAACGGTATGCCGCGCCCGGGCGCCGATCACATACATCGTGTTCTCAAATTCCAATTTCGGATGGATCAAGGCAAGCCAGTACGCCGACACCGACGCCCGCTATTACAACGTCGATTTCAATCGCACCGATCAGGCCGCGGTCGCTGCGGCCTATGGCGTCAAATCCTGGAAAGTCGAGGATCCGGAAGCACTCCAGGGCGTGTTGCGCGAAGCAATTCATCATGATGGCCCGACACTGGTTGACGTCGTCTGCCAACCGTTGGAAGAATCGAACGCTCCGGTGCGTCGGTGGATGGGTTGAGTTTGTATGGGTAAAGCGGCTGACAGGATCGTTGTTATCGGTGCCGGGATCGTCGGGGCCTCCGCGGCCATATGGCTGCAACGGGTTGGCTGCGATGTCACCTTGATCGACCGTCAACCTCCCGGCCAGGGCACTTCATACGGCAATGCCGGTGTGCTGGCATCGTGCTCAATGGTTCCTGTAACGGGCCCCGGTCTGATCACAAAAGGCCCCCGCTACCTGCTTGATCCACAGTTTCCGTTGTTCATGCGCTGGGGCTACTTGCCCAAACTGGCGCCTTGGCTTTGGCGCTACCTCAGTCATGCCAACGATGCGGACACGCGCCGCGTCGCCGAAGGCCTAACGTCGATCGTCTCGGACAGCGTCGACCAGCACAAGGCACTAACCGACGGCATCGCGGCCCGGCGATTTGTCGAAACATCCGACTACAATTTCGCCTATACCGATCGCGCCGCTTTTGAGGCCGACGCCTATGTCTGGGAGTTGCGCAAGCATGCCGGATTCACACCGGAGTTGATCGAGGGCGCCGCAGTGGCCGAATACGATCCAGCTCTGAACGGGCCGATTGGCTTGCTGGCAGTCATGCGCGACCATGGCTTCGTCACCAATCCGGGCGGCTACGTCGCCCAGTTGGTGGCGGATTTCGAAGCCGCGGGCGGAAATTTCATGACAGCCGAATTGCGCGATTTCGAGTTGAGCGACGGCAAGGTGACCGCGGTTGTAACGGACAAAGGTCGCCAGGAGTGTGACGGGGCGGTCCTGGCGACCGGTGTCTGGTCCAAACCGATGATGGCCAAACTCGGCCTCAAAGTGCCGTTGGAAAGCGAACGCGGCTATCACATCGTGTTCAAGCAACCGGTCAACGCACCAAAGGCCCCGGTCATGGTCGCAGCAGGCAAGTTCGTGGCAACTCCGATGGAAGCCGGACTGCGCTGCGCCGGCGTTGTGGAGTTCGGCGGCCTCGATGCCGGCCCTTCGAAAGCCCCGTTGGCGCTGTTGATGAACACCGTCAAACGAACGTTTCCGGATCTTGCCTATAGCGACACCGAGGAATGGCTGGGGCACCGCCCGGCCCCTTCAGACAGTTTGCCCCTGATCGGAGAGATTGCCGGCAGCGGCGTCTATTCGGCCTTCGGGCACCACCATATCGGGCTGACGGGCGGCCCGAAAACCGGCCGCATCGTGGCCGGCCTGGTCACCGGCCAAAGGCCGAATTTAGACCTTGCCCCGTACGACCCGAACAGGTTTCAATGACCCACTCAATGCTTCGATAGGGAGGACCAAATGAAAGCATCGATGAAAAAACTGACCACCACGCTCGCAGCAACAGCGGGCCTGTCCATTGCGGCGAGTGCCGCCTGGGCTGAAAAATGGGATATGCCGATGGCCTATTCGGCATCCAACTTCCATTCGGCGACCGGCGCTGAATTCGCCAAATGCGTGACCACCGGTACGCAGGGCGACATCGAGATCGTGACCCACCCCGGCGGCTCGCTGTTCAAGGGTGCCGACATCAAGCGGGCGATTCAAACCGGACAGGCGCCCATCGGCGAAAGGTTGCTGTCGGGCCACCAGAACGAAAACGCCATTTTCGGCGTCGACTCGGTGCCCTTCCTGGCGACCTCCTTTGATGATGCTTCCAAATTGTGGAAAGCCGCCAAACCGACGCTGGAAAAAATCCTCGCCGAGCAGAACCTGACGCTGCTCTATTCGGTTCCGTGGCCGCCTCAGGGTCTCTACTTCAAGAAAGAGGTCAATTCGACCGATGACATGAAGGGCCTGAAGTTCCGCTCCTACAACAACGCCACGGCTCGGCTGGCCGAACTGACCGGCATGCTTCCGGTGACCATCGAAGCGGCCGAGATCAGCCAGGCCTTCGCAACGGGTGTGGCCGAATCCATGGTATCGTCCGGCTCCACCGGCTACGACCGCAAGGTTTGGGAGAGCCTGTCTCACTTCTACGAAGTCGATGCCTGGCTGCCGCGCAACTATGTGATGATCAATTCCGACGTTTGGAACGGTCTGAACGATGCCAACAAGGCCGTCATCCACGCCTGCGCTGAATTGGCCGAATACGCCGGCAACTGGCGTGCCGTGGAATACACGCAATTCACGCTGAACGGCCTGCGCAATGGCGGCATGACCGTCGGTCCTGCAAGCGATCAGCTCAAGGGTGAACTGCAGGAAATCGGCGCCACCATGACCGCCGAGTGGCTTGAAGCTGCAGGCGACGACGGCAAGGCGATCGTCGACGCTTTCAACGAAATGAAACAATAGGCCGGCGCGCGGGAAACCCGCGCCTCCGTTTCGAACAGGCCCGCCGCATCACCTTTGCGGCGGGTCATGCGGCGAACCATGGGAGGGGTTGAATGGCTGCGCTTCGACAGATCCGTAGCGGTCTTGATTTCATCTATTTTGCATCCGGCATCGTAGGGGCGTTGTTCCTGATTGCGATCCTCGTCCTGATCGTCTTGCAGATGCTTGCCCGCTGGACCGGTGAGGTTTTCCCCGGGGCGCCCGACTATGCCGGCTATTGCATGGCAGCCGCCTCATTCTTTGCCTTTGCACACGCCTTGCATCGCGGATCGCATATCCGCGTGTCGATCGTGCTCAACGCCGTTCCCGATGGAATTCGCCGATTGTTGGAGGTCTGGTGCTTTGCGATCGGCACGGCAACCGCCTGGTACGTCGCCTGGTATGCCTACAGGTTCGTCTACTGGTCCTGGAAGTTCAACGAGGTCAGCCAGGGACAGGATGCTTCACCGCTGTGGATCCCGCAGATGTCCATGGTGATAGGGTCGATCATCCTGGCCATTTGCCTGACCGACCACCTCATTCACGTCCTGTTCGTTGGCGATCACCGCATCGAACGCGACCTCGTCGACCAGTCACACGGAGAGTAAGACCATGGAAAACCTCTCCATCATAATGCTGTTTCTGTTCGTTCTGTTCCTGCTGCTGGGCACCGGCGTCTGGGTCGGCCTGGCGCTTATGGGCGTCGCCTGGGTCGGCATGGAGCTGTTCACCAGTCGTCCCGTTGGCGACGTGATGATCACCACGATCTGGAGTCACTCCTCGTCGTGGACGCTGACGGCCCTGCCGCTCTTCATCTGGATGGGCGAAATCCTCTACCGAACGCGATTATCGGAAGACATGTTCAAGGGGCTGGCGCCATGGATGGCGCGACTGCCCGGCGGCCTCGTACACACCAACATCGTCGGCTGCACCATCTTCGCCGCCGTTTCCGGATCGTCGGCCGCGACGCTGACCACTGTCGGCAAGATGTCGATTCCGGAATTGCGCAAGCGCAACTATCCGGAGACGATGGTTATCGGCACGCTGACCGGCGCCGCGACGCTCGGCCTGATGATCCCGCCATCGCTGACGCTCATCGTCTACGGCGTGACCATCAACGAATCCATCACCAAGCTGTTCTTCGCAGGCATTCTGCCCGGACTGGTCCTGGCGCTGATGTTCATGGCCTATGTCGCGGTCTACTCCAAGGTGTCTTCCAATTGGCAGCCCAATGAGGAGCCCCGCCTGCCCTTTAGCGAAAAACTCAGGAATTCGCGCTTCCTGTTGCCGGTAATCGTGCTGATCCTCATCGTCATCGGCTCCATGTATCTTGGCTACGCGACCGCCACGGAAGCCGCCGCATTCGGCGTGATCGGCGGGCTGGTGCTCGCCGCCTCCCAGGGCTCGCTCACCTGGCACACGTTCACGGCCAGCCTGATGGGCGCGACGCGCACATCGGCGATGATTGCCCTGATCCTTGCCGGCGCCGGCTTCCTGTCGCTGTCGATGGGCTTCACCGGATTGCCGCGCGGCCTTGCCAATCTGATTGCCGGCTTCGAACTCAGCACGTTCGAGCTCCTGATGGTGCTCCTGGTCTTCTACATCATCCTCGGCTGCTTCCTCGACGGCATCTCGTCGGTGGTGCTGACCATGGCCGTTGTTGAACCGATGATCCTCGACGCCGGCATCGACCTGATCTGGTTCGGCATCTTCATCGTCGTGGTTGTGGAAATGGCGCAGATCACGCCGCCCATCGGCTTCAACCTGTTCGTCATGCAAGGCATGACCAACCATGAGATGAACTTCGTCGCCAAGGCGGCAATTCCGATGTTCCTGATCATGGTGCTGATGGTGTTCGTGCTGATCATGTTCCCGGAACTGGCAACCTACCTGCCGAACAATTTGAGGCCGGGGCCGGTTTAAGCAACGAGCCTATGACCACTGCAGACGCTTGCCCGCTGTCTGAAATGGACAGCGGGCATTTCTTTTGATCAAACGACACCATGGAACCGGAAATACTGAGTGCCGCGGAAACGCTGTGGCGCTACCACTGCATCTATGATCCGCTGCAGCCAGCCGATGTGATCGTCGGCCTGGGCAGCTACGACCTGCGCGTCGCCGATCGGTGTGTTGACCTGTATCGCCAGGGTCTGGCGCCGAAGATCCTGTTTACGGGCCACCAGGGCCACTGGACACGGGACCGGTTCGCCACCTCCGAGGCCCGGGCATTCGCTGACCAGGCAATCAACAGCGGAATTCCTTCCGGGTCGATCCTCCTGGAGGAACGCGCAACCAACATAGGCGAGAACATCAGCTACGCCGCCGGGATCGCGGGAGCCAATGCGACAGCAATCCTTGTCACGAAGCCGCAAACCCAGCGACGCTGCCACGCCACGGCCAAAAAACAATGGCCGCAGGCCACCACCTTCGTGACCGCGCCCCTTCACGCTTTCGAACATCAGCCGACCGCCGACTTCGCCCTGCGCCACCTGATCTGTGAAATGGTCGGCGACCTCAACCGCATTCGCATTTACCCGGAGGCGGGTTTCCAGATCCCGCAGGACATCCCGAACGAGGTTGCGGCTGCATTCGATCTGCTGGTCGAGAACGGGTTTACCTCACATCTGTGATTGACGCCCCCGAGGTTCGACTGACTGCCCGGCTATTCGGGTGGCTTGCAAAGCAGATTGGGAAGCCGGTCAAGGCGAAAAACCTTGTCATCCGGATCCGGCTGCACCTCGCGGTAATCCTCACCGTCGCAGCCGGATACCGAAAACCCGGATTGATTGACCAGCAGTATGGTGTCTTTGGATCTGTCCTTGAGGACGAAACCGCCGCCATCACATTCGATATTGCATCGGTACTGATCGCCATCGGGCAGGCAGGAGCCGCCGTCCACGTAGAGTTTCTCCGAGTCCCTGAACCTGACGCTGATGGTGAAGAAGAGCTCACCGGTGGCTGGATTGAACTTTATTGCACCAGACTCATCATTGACACCAAAGGTCGTCGGAAAGTGATTGAACCGGATTTCCGTCACTCTTTGTGTACTGTGCTTTTTCAGATGCTCTTCAGAATACACCCGGGCATAGCAGGAATCGCCGCTGCCAAAATGGCTGTCCAGTGGACGAGCCGATGCGGGTCCAGGTATCAGCGTCCACCCCGCGAAAATTGAACCAAGCACCACGGCTTTGATGTAGATTGCAGAAGACATGCTTTATTTCCATCTGCCCAACCAGGACGTATGTCCGTTCGGGTCTGGAGTATACCAAACTTTAAGACCGGAGCTAGGAAACTGAAATCACTGGACAAATTATTTCCAAAAGGACTTTTTGTCATTTCGTTTGCCTTGCTTGTGTGGGGGCTACTGGGGCTTCTTGAGTACGCTAACCCACCATTGAATCTGGGATTGCAAAACAGCAATTTTCCGCCCGGTGTACAGTTCATTCATTTCTTTGCACTGATCCTGACAGGGGCAATTTTTGTTTTTGGCTATGTTGGTCGATGGCCTCAAACACCCTACGCAACCATAACCATGTATGCCGTGCTGGCGACCATTTGCTTTATTGAGACAATCGATTTTGGAGCCTTTGGCGGAGGAACCATCGGCGTGACCACTATGCTGCTGGAGTTCGCCCTTTACATCGTGCTTTCGATTTGCCTTCTTCGTTCGGCGGCCATACAGCAGCGTTTTCGGTTGGCCCCCAAAAGCAAATCTCAATGACTGGACTTGCTGCGCGCCCTTTAGGCGGGTAATTGGTGCCTATCTCTTTCTGAGAAAAACGCACCAGTTTGCACCAACCGACTACGCGGAGCGGACTCCGCGAACAAACATGAAAATCGAAGACATGACGTCGAGTACCGCGCTGGATGCTCGAAAGGAGCATGAACGGCCCTGAGGGGGCGGACCGCCTCCCGGCGGACATTGAAGCGACGCTGAACACAATCACGGCCCTTCAAACGGACCGCGGTTTTAGAGACGCTCGGAGACAGTTTTTCGTCGAGGGAGTGCGAGATTTCGTTCAGGTCGTGGATTATGGGTATGCGATCGAATGCATCATCTACAGTGAGCGTTTGCTGACTGCGCCGCTCGCACGCAAGTTGGTGCGCCGCTGTCGTCGATCAGGTGTCGTCGCATACAAAGTGTCGCCTGAACAGTTCAGAAAACTGTCTCAGGCAAAGAGGGCCTCCGGCGTAGCAGCAGTCGTTCGGCAGAGGTGGGCCCGTTTGAACGACGTTTTACCGGAACAGGGACTTTGTTGGGTGTTGCTGGAGACAGTGCACTCACCCGGCAATCTCGGGACGTTAATCCGGTCTTCCGACGCGGTTGGCGGCGCCGGATTTATCTTCGTCGGAAACGGTGTGGACCCATACTCACCGGCTGTCGTCCGCTCGGCCATGGGAGCCATCTACCGACAGACATTTGTTCGCACGAATTGGCCCGAGCTGCGACGTTGGATCGATCACCAAAGTCGTGTGGTTATCGGCGCGACGCCGACAGGTTCCACCGATCTGCATGAGCTTGTGTATCCGAAAACTCCGCTGCTTTTGCTCGGCGAAGAGCGAAAGGGATTGACCACGCAGCAAACTGACCTGTGCCGGCACAAAGTCCGCATCCCCATGAAACAGGGCGTGGACTCACTCAACCTCGGCGTTGCCGGCAGCCTCCTGATGTACGAGGTCTATCGGAGCAATGGACCGCACCAATCAGTTGATGAGGCTGACCCTGGCTAAGTCCGCACGTCCGGCTCTGTACGCCCCGTATACCTCTTGATCTCGGCCACCTGTTCAGCGGCGGCGATCATCGCCGCCAAAGCCGATTGCGGGTCCTGGCCATGACGGATCGGGTCGCCTTCGAAATGTTCCAGATAGACACGCAGCGTGGCACCGACGGTTCCTGTGCCGGAAAGCCTGAACACAATGCGCGATCCGTTGGCGAAGAGGATGCGGATGCCTTGTTTGTGGGACACGGAGCCGTCGATCGGATCGGTGTAGGAGAAATCGTCGGCCGTGCTGATCTCCATTCCGTCCAGCGTGGTTCCCGGCAGCGTCGGAAGCTTTTGCCGAAGGGTGTCCATCATCGTGTTGGCTGCATCCGCATCGACACCCTCATAGTCGTGTCGGGAATAGTAATGACGACCGAACTGGCTCCAGTGATCGGCGAGGATATCCGCCACGGACATCTCGCGCGCGGCCAGGATATTCAGCCACAACAGCACGGCCCACAGGCCATCCTTCTCGCGCACATGATCAGACCCCGTGCCGGCGCTTTCTTCGCCGCACAAAGTCGCTTTGCCCGCATCAAGGAGATTGCCGAAGAATTTCCAGCCGGTCGGAGTTTCGTAGGCTCCGATGCCAAGCTTTTCGGCAACCGCATCAACGGCCCTGCTGGTCGGCATCGAGCGGGCAACGCCTGCGAGCCCACGGGCATAGCCCGGCGCCAGGTGTGCGTTGGCGGCAAGCACAGCCAGGCTGTCCGATGGCGTAACATAGATGCCGCGCCCAAGAATCATGTTGCGGTCGCCATCACCATCCGACGCGGCACCGAAATCCGGTGCCTGCGGGCCGTTCATCAGCGCCATCAGCTCTTTCGCCCACACAGGATTGGGATCCGGATGACCGCCGGCGAAATCCGGCTGCGGAACCGCGTTGATAACCGAGCCGGGCGCTGCCCCGAGATCCTCTTCGAGAATGGCCTTGGCATAGGGCCCGGTGACGGCATGCATGGCATCAAAGCAAAGGGAAAAGCCGCCGCTCAACAACTTGCGAATGGCGTCGAAGTCGAACAATTCGCGCATCAGTTCATGATAATCGGCAACCGGATCCACGACCGAAATGGTCAAATCACCAAGTTGCGTGTCGCCGAGTTTGGCAAGGTCGATCTCCTGACTCTCCAGGATCGCGTAGGCGTCGATCGACCGTGTGTGCTCATAGATTTTTTCGGTGACCGCTTCCGGCGCCGGTCCGCCATTCGGCACATTGAACTTCATGCCGAAATCTTCATCCCGGCCACCGGGGTTGTGGCTGGCCGACAGAATAATGCCTCCGTCGGTCTTCAATTTACGGATGAGGTTCGATGCGGCCGGCGTCGACAGCAAACCGTTTTGACCGACAACGATGCGCTTCAGGCCGTTGGCCGCGGCCATTCGAATTATCACCTGGACGGCTCGGTCGTTGAAGTATCGCCCATCGCCGCCGAGAACCAGGGTCTTGTCGTGAAGACCGCCGATTGCGTCGAAGGTCGCCTGGACAAAGTTCTCCAGGTAGTGACGCCCCATGAAGATTTCTGTCTTCTTGCGCAAACCGGATGTGCCCGGCTTCTGACCCTCGATCGGTTCGGTCGGAACCTTCAATTCTGTCAGCATCGGATGCCCTCCCTGGCTAACCATTGCCGTCGATCATAGCGTACCGTACCGGCAGCGCACCGGTTTTAGAGCAAAGGGCGATAAGTTTTGCACCATTTGACCGGAGTGATTTTGGTCTCTGGCTAGGCGGATTGCAGGCCGTGGTGCCACCCGACCACAAGTGCAAGCCAACGACGCCAGGGGCCAAAAGCGCCCGGCCCGAAGGGTGGCTGCATATCGGCCCATCGGCTGCGTTGCGTCGCTTGCCCGATGCACCACATCGCGCTGCGCGACGCGCCTGGCCGAGTGGAGCCGATCTGCAGCCATCAAATGATCCAAACTTATCGACCTTTGCTCTAAGCCGGCTTCAGCACGAAAACGGACACTGAAGCGGCAGCGACCTCAACGATCTCGTGATAGATCTCGACCTCGGAGACCGCCGGATTCGCCGTGTCGACCACGCGCACCCATTTCTTGCCCGGCAACCGGTCGGGAAGCACGACCTCGGATCCCTCCCCGCCATTCAGCACCGCGAACACATCATCTTCGGATTCGTCATAGTCCGGTGTGTTCGAGGCCGAGCGGATGACGACACAGAGGCATCGCCACCGGTCGTCTTGCCAATGTTCAGAACGCGCCTCCCGGCCATCAGGCAGCCTCCAGAAGAGGTCGGTCATGCCGTCATCCGGCCGTTGATTGCTGTGCAGGAAGCGTCGCTGCCGCAGCACCGGATGGTCGCGGCGCAGCGCGATCAGCTTGCGCACGAAGACGAGCAAGTCATCATCGGCCTCGCGCCAGTTGACCCAGCCGATCGGATTGTCCTGGCAATAGGCGTTGTTGTTGCCGCCCTGCGAGTTGCCGATCTCGTCGCCGGCAAGAAGCATCGGCGTGCCCTGGCTCAACAGCAGCGTTGCCAGAAGATTGCGTTTGCGCTGCGCCCTGGCGGCCAGGATGGCCGCATCCTTCGTCGGCCCTTCAACGCCCATATTGTCGGTGTGGTTTTCGTTATGGCCATCGACATTTCCTTCGCCATTGGCCTCGTTGTGCTTGCGGCTGTAGGACACGACGTCCTGCAGAGTAAAGCCGTCATGGGCGGACACAAAATTCACCGAAGCCACCGGAAGCCTTCCGGAGTGGTCGAACTGTTGCGCCGATCCGACAAGCCGTTCCGCCAGCTTCGGGGTTGCGCCGGCATCGCCTCGCCAGAAACGGCGAACGTCGTCGCGATATTGGTCGTTCCATTCCATGATCGGGGGCGGATAACCGCCAAGCCGGTAGCCGTCAGGTCCGAGGTCCCACGGCTCGGCGATCAGTTTTACCCCGGACAGAACCGGATCCTGCAGCAGCGCGAAAAAGAACGGCGCATTGCGTTCAAAGCCATGTGCGGTTCGGCCGAGCGTCGAGGCCAGATCGAAGCGAAAGCCATCGACATGCATGACCTCGACCCAGTAGCGCATGGAATCCATCACCATGCGCAGCACCATTGGGTGGTCCAGATTCAACGTATTGCCCGTACCGCTGAAATTCTCGTAGTAGCGCGGGTTTTCCGGATTGAGCCGATAGTAGGATCGGTTATCGAGACCGCGGAAGCAAAAGGTCGGCCCCAGCTCGTTGCCCTCCGCAGTATGATTGTAGACCACATCCAGAACCACCTCGATCCCGGCGGAATGGAACCGCTTCACCATCATCCGGAATTCGGAGATCTCTCCGTCTGAAAGATAGCGCGGTTCCGGGCAGAAAAAGCCGATCGACTGGTAGCCCCAGTAGTTGCGCAGACCCTGGTTGACGAGGAACCGGTCGTCAACAAAAGCATGCACCGGCAACAGCTCGATGGTGGTGATGCCAAGATTGGTCAGGTGTTCCAGCATCGGATCGGACGACAGGCCGAGAAAGGTGCCCCTTAGGCCTTGCTCGATATCGTCACGTTCTGCGGTCAGCCCCTTTACATGCGCTTCGTAGAGCACACTCTTCGATGGCTCGACCCGCGGCGGTGGATCATCGTGCCAGTCATAGGCAGGGTCCACCACGACCGATTTCGGCATCGCGGCGGCGCTGTCGCGGCTGTCGAAGCTCAGGTCAAGCTGACTGGACGTCGCCTGATACCCCATCAGCGTGTCCGACCATCGAACCGTTCCATGCATCTTGCGCACATAGGGGTCGAGCAAAAGCTTGTTGGGGTTGAACCGATGCCCCTCCTCCGGTGCATAGGGTCCGTGCGCGCGAAAACCATAGAGCGCTCCGGGTCGCAGGCCGGACACGTAGCCGTGCCAGATATCGCCACGCCTTTCCGGCAGAACCAGACGTTGAAGTTCGGTGCGCCCGTCGTCGGAGAACAGACAAAGTTCGATTTTCTCGGCATGAGCCGAGAAGACGGCAAAATTCACGCCCTCGCCGTCGAAGGTCGCACCGACCGGCGTCGCGGTGCCACGGGTTACCTGATAGCGCGTTCGTTCCATGGATTCGAAAAGCGTTTAGAGCAAACTGCGGTAGAGCGCGGCATAGGCCTGGGCTGAATCGCCCCAACCGACCGGATGCTTCATAGCGCGCTCCTGCATGTGTCGCCATAGCGGTCGATCCGAGAAGAGGTCGCACATCCGGCCGATTGCGCTCGCGAGCGCGTCCGCTGTCAGCGGAGAAAAGCGGATGCCCGTTGCGACACCGACCTTGATGGCTGCATCATTGGCGTCGATGACGGTATCGGCCAGCCCGCCGGTATCGGCGACAAGTGGCGGCGCTCCATAGCGCAAAGCATACATTTGCGTCAGACCACAGGGCTCGAAACGCGACGGCACCATGATACAGTCAGAACCGGCAAAGATACGATGTGACAGCGCCTCATCGTAGCCGATCCTGACGGCAACTTGTTCCGGGTGAGCATGGGCCGCTGCGGCAAATCCTGCTTCCAGGTCTGCATCGCCACTGCCCAGCAAGACAAGTCGGCCACCACGATGCAACAGAGCCGGAAGTGCCTCAAGCAGGAGATCCAGTCCCTTTTGCCGGGTCAGCCGGCTGACGACGCCGAACAACGGGCCATCGGTGACAGCCAGCCCGAATTCGCCGGCCAATGCATCGGTATTGACACGCTTGTCATCCAACCGTCGCGGACCAAACTCACGTTCAATCAGCGGATCCTTGCGCGGGTTCCATACCTTCAGATCAACACCGTTCAGAATGCCCGTGAAAGCATCCTTGCGTGCCCGGATGACCCCATCGAGGCCCATTCCGAACTCCGCCGTAGCCAATTCTTCCACATAGGTCGGGCTGACCGTGGTGATCCGGTCGGCGTCCGTAAGACCCGCCTTGAGTGCGCTGATATTGCCCCAATACTCGAATCCGTCCGGCGAAAACCGTGACGGCGGCAGGCGCAACTCACCCAACATCGTGGCAGGCGCCAAGCCCTGGAAGGCGATATTGTGAATGGTGATGAGCGTGGCAACGTCTTCGACACGGAACTGTCGCAGATAGGTCGGCGCAAATCCGGCCTGCCAGTCATGGGCATGCAGAACGGCCGGCCGCCATCCGTCCTCGAGTCCTGTCCGGGCAATTTCGGCGGCCACCCAGGAGAGAGCTGCGAAGCGCAGCGGATTGTCAGGCCAATCGCGGCCGTCCGGACCAAGATAGATAGAGCCGTCGCGCTGAAAGAAGTCGGGCATATCCAAAAGCAGCAAGTCGATCGCGGCCCGCCCTCGACCGATGCGACCGGCTACCACATTCGCCGGGCGACCAAACACATCCTCGCTCGACCAGACAACGGACGATGAAGCAAGTTTCTCAATCAGGCCGGGATAGGCCGGCAACAGCGTCTTCACCGACCACCCTTCGGCCGCCAGTGCACCCGGCAACGCGCCGACCACATCCGCAAGTCCGCCGGTTTTCACCAGCGGCGCGCATTCGGAAGCCACGGACAGGACGGTACTTTGCATGTGCTTTTTCTTTTTCGATTTCTTCTTCTTGCGTTTTTTGGACGTCACAAGGACGCCTCACGAACGTCCAGCATTTTTTGGGTTATCAGGCAAACACCGTTGTCGGTGCGCCGAAACCATTTGGCATCCTCTTCCGGATCCTGGCCAACGACCAGTCCGGTGGGAATTTCCACCCCCCGGTCGATCACAACATTGGTGAGATCGGCGTTTCGGTTGATTCTCACACGGGGCAACGCAACCACATGTTTCAGCGATGAAAACGAATGGGTGTGCACGCCGGTAAACAGCAGTGAATTGGCAATGGTGGATCCCGAAACGATACACCCGCCCGAAACCAGCGAGCTGACAGCGCTACCGCGGCGGTCATCATCGTCGTGGATAAACTTGGCCGGCGGCACGATTTCGGAATAGGTCCAGATCGGCCAGTCGCGATCGTAGATGTCGAGTTCAGGATCGAAATCCGTCAAATCCAGGTTGGCCTTCCAGAAGGCATCGACCGTGCCGACATCGCGCCAATAGGCCTCCTTCTCCGCATCGCTCCTGACACAGGAGTCGGAAAACCGGTGGGCGATCGCCTTGCCGTTCTTGACGATATTGGGGATGAGGTCGGAGCCGAAATCGTGGCTGGAATTGGGATCGTCGGCGTCGGCCAGCAACAGCTCCCGCAGATACTTCCAGTCAAAGACGTAAATTCCCATGCTGGCCAGCGCCACGGAGGGATCATCGGGTGTTCCGGGCGGGTCGGCAGGTTTTTCCAGGAACGATTCGATCCGGCCGTTTTCGTCGACAGCCATCACGCCGAATGCCGTTGCTTCTTCGCGCGGCACAGTCAGGCACCCGACCGTCACGTCAGCGCCCTCATCGACGTGCTGCTGCAGCATCAGCTCGTAGTCCATCTTGTAGATGTGATCGCCGGCCAGGATGACCATGTAGTCGACATTGTAGCTGTCGACGATGTCGATGTTCTGGGTCACCGCGTCGGCCGTTCCCAAATACCATTTATTCTCCGCCACCCTTTGGGAGGCCGGAAGGATGTCGAGGTACTCGTTGCGCTCGGCGCGAAAGAAGCTCCAACCGCGCTGCATGTGGCGGATCAGACTGTGCGCCTTGTACTGCGTGGCCACCGCCATTTTGCGAATTCCGGAATTCAGGGCGTTCGACAGGGCGAAATCGATGATCCTGCTCTTGCCGCCGAAATAGACGGCCGGCTTGGCGCGCTTTTCCGTCAATTCCTTGAGGCGACTTCCCCTCCCTCCGGCGAGCACGAACGCCATGGACCTGTTCGACAGGCGGCGATTGGTTTTCTCAGACATGGCCCTTCTCCCTATTACGCCTCATCCAGCGTGAAAATCAGTGTCGTCAGCGGCGGTAAGGTGAAAACCGCCGACCGGGGCCGGTTGTTCCACTCAACGTTTTCGACCTCGATGCTGTCGACCAGACCGCGATCACCGCCTCCGAAGTGCCCAGAATCACTGTTGAGCACTTGGGTGAGTCTCCCCCCGGACGGCAATCCGATGCGCCAGTTGTCCCGTTCCACGGGGGCGAAATTGCAGACCACGACCACCGGAGAATCTCCGGCATTACCGAAACGCAGATAGGAATAAACCGACTCCTCCTCCGCCTGGACGTCGATCCACTCAAATCCTGAAGCGTCGCAGTCATGGACATGCAGAGCCGGCAACGTTCGGTAAAGCCGGTTCAACTCGCGAATGAGAGACTGAACTCCGCGATGCCATTCGTGGTCGAGCAGGTGCCACTCAACACTGCCGTCGTGATTCCACTCCGTCCCCTGGGCAATCTCACATCCCATGAAGAGGAGTTTCTTGCCCGGATGGGTCCACATGAAACTGTAATAGGTCCGCAGGTGAGCAAACTTGTCCCAGCCGTCGCCCGGCATCTTGGTCAGCATCGAGCCTTTGCCATGAACCACTTCATCGTGACTGATCGGCAGGATGAAGTTTTCCGAATAGGCGTAGGTCAGCGCAAATGTCATCTGATGATGGTGATATTTGCGATGTATGGGGTCGCGCTGGATGTATTCCAGCGTGTCATGCATCCACCCCATGTTCCATTTGAAGCCGAACCCGAGACCACCGGCGTCGGTGGGTCTGGATATCCCCGGAAACGCGGTGGATTCCTCTGCGACGGTCATGATGCCTGGGCATTCGGCATAGACCGCCTCGTTCATTCGCTTCAGAAAGGCTATTGCCTCGAGGTTCTCCCGCCCGCCTTCGGCATTGGGGATCCACTCGCCCTCCTTGCGCGAATAGTCTCGATAGAGCATTGACGCGACCGCATCGACCCGCAGCCCGTCGACATGATGTTCCAACGGCCAATAGACGGCGTTGGCAATCAGGTAATTTGCAACTTCGGTGCGGCCGTAGTTGTAAATCAGCGTGTTCCAGTCCTGGTGGAAACCTTCCTTCGGATCCGCGTATTCGTAGAGCGCGGTGCCGTCGAATGCGCCGAGGCCGTGCTCGTCTGTGGGAAAATGGCCGGGTACCCAGTCGAGCAAAATGCCCAGCCCCTTGGCATGGGCGGCTTCCACAAGTGCCCGGAATTCTTCCGGCGGTCCGAACCGGATCGTCGGCGCGTAAAGACCAATCGGCTGATAGCCCCACGAACCGTCGAAAGGGAATTCGCTGACCGGCAATAGCTCCAGATGGGTGAACCCCATGTCGACGGCATAATCGACCAACTGCTCGGCCAATTCCACATAGGACAGTGAGCGGTTGCCATCTTCGGGCACGCGCTTCCAACTGCCCAGATGCACTTCGTAGATCGAGACCGGCGCGTTGATGGATTGCACGGATGCACGCCTGTCCATCCAGTCCCCATCGCGCCATGCGTAACCATCCAGATTGCGCACGACCGATCCGGTCATCGGCGGATGCTCACCACCAAATCCGACCGGATCGGCTTTCAGAGGCAGAAGCTTCCCATCGACGCCGACGATCTCGTATTTGTAGACCTCTCCGACATTCAGATCCGGCAAGAAGATCTCCCAGACCCCCGTGCTGCCGCGTCGGCGCATCGGGTGCCGCCTTCCGTCCCACTGATTGAACCCACCGACGACGGAGACGCGGCGTGCATTGGGCGCCCAGGCGGCAAAATGGACGCCGTCTGCGCCTTCGTGCGTTGTGACGTGGGCGCCTAGGCACTGCCAGAGGCGCCGGTGCGTACCTTCGGCAATGAGATGCTCATCGACCTGGCCCAGGACTGGACCGAAGCGAAACGGATCCTCATAGTCCCAGCTTTCACCACCTTTGCGCCCGCGCAAACGGTAGGCGGTTGTGCCTTCCAACAGGCCAGCGAAAACGCCGGGTGCATTGGCGATCGGAGCCATAGGCTTTTCAGCCGCGTCGCCACACAGCAGGGCGATTTCATCGGCTCCGGGATCGAAGGCGCAGACTACAAACCCCTCGTCTCGCTCGTGGCCGCCCAAGATTGAGAATGGGTCGTCGTGCGTGCCGCGACTGATGGCCGCCGCATCCGCCGGATCGACAAGGTTGGGGACAGGTTTATCGGCGTTCGGTTTTTTCAAAACTCTCCCGATCCCGTTAAGCGTCAAAGAGCCGATCCGACGTCCCAGATATCGGCCATGTAACCACGAATGGCCCGATCCGAGGAGAACCAGCCGACCTTTGCCGTGTTCACCGCCGCGATATGAAACCACGTGTTGCGGTCTTTGAAAACATCATCGACCCGCCGTTGTGTTTCGTAATAGGCGTCGAAATCAGCACAGATCAGGAAATGATCGTGATGGTAGAGCTGATCGACCAGCCCGCGGTAGCGGTCCGGTTCGTCCGGCGAAAAGACTCCATCGGCAACAAGTTTCAGTGCGCGCGACAGCGCCGGACTGGCCTCGATCGCCTTTCGGGCGTGATCTGGATCGTTGCGCCGCGCAACCACTTCAGCAGCCGTCAGCCCGAACAGGAAGAAATTTTCCGGTCCGACCCGATCACGGATTTCCACGTTGGCGCCATCCAGAGTGCCGATCGTCGGTGCGCCGTTGAGAGCCAGCTTCATGTTGCCCGTGCCGGATGCTTCCTTGCCGGCCGTCGATATCTGTTCAGAGAGATCAGCGGCGGGAATAAGCAGTTCGGCCATCGAGACATTGTAGTTTGGCGGGAACACCACGCTGAGGCGCCCCTTCATGGCCGGGTCGGCATTGACGATCGCCGCCACATCGTTGATCAGTCGGATGATTTCCTTCGCCACGACATAGCCCGGCGCCGCCTTGCCGCCGAAGATCTTTACCCGCGGCGTCCAGTCAGCTTGAGGATTGTCGCGGATCGCCGCCCATAGCGCGATGGTTTCCAGCGCATTCAGCAGTTGTCGTTTGTACTCGTGGATCCGTTTGATCTGAATGTCGAACATCGCCTGCGGATCGACAGAGAGCCCAAGGGTCTGATCCAGCCAGTTTGAGAGAACCGCCTTGTTCTGGTGCTTGGCCGCCGCAAATGCGTCGATAAACGCCGCATCGTCCAGATGAGGACAAAGATCCTCGAGCCGTTCGAGATCACCCACCCAGCGCTCGCCGATCGTCTCTGTAATCAGCCTGCTGAGAGGCCTGTTGCAAGACCACAGCCAGCGTCGCGGGGTCACGCCGTTGGTTTCGGCGACAATCCGATCCGGGTGCAACTGGTTCAGATCGGCAAAGACCGATTCCTTCATCAATTGCGTATGCAGCTCCGAAACGCCATTGACACGGTGAGACGTGATGAACGCCAGCTCACCCATCTTGACCGAACCGTTTTCGATGATGGCGACATGACCCAGACGATGCGGGTGGCGGCGTGCGTGCAGCGCGTCAATATGCTCGATCAGATCCATGTGCCGCGGCAGCACCCGGCGGACCAGCGGTTCGGGCCAGCGTTCGAGCGCCTCAGGCAGAAGCGTATGGTTGGTGTAGGACAGGCAGGCATTGGCCACGTCGACGGCGTCGTCCAGTGCCATGCCGTTTTCATCATGCAGAAGGCGCACCAGCTCTGGCCCGGCAATCGCCGGATGCGTGTCATTCATCTGAATGGCGACGCGGTTGGGAAGCTGACGCAAGTCGGTGCATTCCGAAAGGAAGCGGCGCACGATGTCGCGCATCGAAGCGGCTGTGAAGAAAAACTCCTGCTTGAGCCGCAGCTCCTTGCCCTGGTCGGTGGTGTCATCCGGGTAAAGCACCCGGCTGATCGTGCGCGCCAGCGCTTCCGGTTCCGCGGCCGCCAGATAGTCACCCTGGTTGAACTTTTGCAGGTCGAACAGTTTGGTCGGTTTGGCCGACCACAGGCGCAAGGTGTTGGCCCAACGGCCCTGCCAGCCGATGATCGGTGTATCGTAACCGGAGGCAATGACCGATTCCTCCGGCGTCCAATTCACCGTGTCGTTTTCGTATGCGACGCTTCCGCCAAACCCAATTTCATAACGGGCTTCCGGTCGTTCGAACTCCCACGGATTGCGTTGCGCCAGCCAGGCTTCGGCGGTTTCGACCTGCCGTCCCTCTTCGAAACTCTGACGAAACAGCCCATGCTCATAGCGGATACCATAGCCATAGGCCGGGCAACCCAACGTGGACAGGGAATCCAGATAGCAGGCAGCCAACCGACCCAAACCGCCATTGCCAAGCGCCGCATCCGGCTCATCGCCGATGACCTTGTCGAGGTCGATGCCGAGGGTGGCCAAAGCCTGACGGGCCACATCTTCCAGCCGCAGATTGACCACCGCGTCTTCCAGCAGGCGACCGATCAGGAACTCCATCGACAGGTAATAGACCCGCTTCTTCTGCAGTTCATACGTACGCTTTGTCGAGGCGAACCACGGATCGACGATGCGGTCGCGGATCGCCAGCGACAGCGACATCCGCCAGTCGTAGAGAGACGCGTGTGCGCCATCCTTGCCGAGCGAGTATTTCAGGTGGTTTTCGATGGCCACCCGAAAGTCATCGGCAGACGTCTGCTCAGCTTGCGCAGGGAAAGTGGCTTGCAGGGATTTCATTGGTTGTCCTGGTATCGGCCGGTCTATTTAAATCGATTTAGACCTTTGCCAAGTAAGGCACAAGCCATTTTATCGGCAGCTTCGTGCCTCCACAGGAATCAATTGTCGCAGGTGTCGCCCCAAAACGGCGGGGAAGAAGTCAGATGACCATGAATGGACGGTCTTCTCCAGACTCCGGAAGCACGGCCTCAGCCTCGATCTCGACCACATAGTCGCCAACTATGCGGCTGATCTCAAGCAACGTGTTTGCTGGCATGACATCACCGAAATAGCGGCCGTGGACCTCACAGGCGGCGTCACAGTCGTTCGCATCCGTCAGGAAGATACGGGTACGCACCACATCGTCGGGCCTGCCGCCCAGCGATGCGATAGCCGCGAGGATCTTGTCCAGAATGTAGATGGTCTGACCCTTTGCATCGCCCAGACAGACAACACGGTTTTGTCCGTGCGTCGCCGTCGTACCACTAACGAGGATCCGGTTGCCGATGCGCGTCGCGCGGCTGTAACCCGCCTTTGGCTCCCATTCGCTGCCGGAAAGCGCATGGGCCCGGTCACCTTTTTCGACGACTTGGAAGGCCGGCGGCATCTCCTGCAGGTGGTGGCTCAAATCGCCGGAGGCCGTCAGGAACGGTGGACGTCGGTACTCCTGCCCGCAATCTCCCGGAATTGATTGCATGTCGACCAGCACCTCATCGATCGCCTGCCGATCAGCATCGTCCATGTTCAGTTCAAAAAGGTCGGCATTGGAGTTGCGATGCTGGTTTTCGGTCAGACGCGCGCCGACGATGACGGCGCCGATCGTCGGATGGTCAAGCAGCCACCGCGTTGCCACGTTGGCAATCGTCGCATCGTGGCGGCGCGCCACTCCATCGACCGCAGCAAGCAGGCGCTGGAATGTTGCCCAGTCACCCACCGTATCGATGAAGCGCTTGTACTTCATCTTGCTCCAGTCCGGGATGTCGGCAGGCTCTGGGACACCCAGCCACTTTTCAGAAAAGAAGCCGCCGGCAAGCGTTCCATAGGCGAGGATCTTGACGTTCTTTTCCTCGCACAGCGCACTCATCTCGCCTAAGGCGCGACGGTCGAGCAGCGAGCAGGAGACCTGGTTGGAAACGATTGGGTAGCCTTCCTGCAGCAGCAGGTAGAGATGATCCGTATCGAAATTGGTGAGACCGATCTGGCTGATCACGCCATCCTGCTGGAGGCGCACCAATTCGTCCATGACATCAAGGAATCCCGGATGGCCGAAAGACCACCAGTGGAGCTGCAGCATGTCGAGCGTATCGACGCCGAGCCGTTCGCGGCGTTCATCGATCCCGGCCCTGACGGCCTCTGGCGTCGACTGATGCGGCTCCGGGCACCATTTGGTCAGGAAACGCGCCGCCGTATCGCCGTTTGCGGCAATGAGCTGCCGCCTGGCTTCGCCGGAAATCAACTCTGCCGAGCCGTAGTGGTCAGCCATGTCGAAAGTGTCGAACCCCGCCTCGGCATAGTCTGTCAGGACTTTGGCAGCCGCCTGACGGTCAAGTTCATTGCCGTCTCGCTCCATATCGGCAACCTGCCACAGGCCGGTAATGACGCGACTGATTTCCAACCCTGGCGCCAGTGTGAGACGGTCCGGTTTCCTCGCCTGCATAGTTCACTCTCCCCGGTCTGTTACCTTGCACGGGCGATCAAGATGCGCCGCCCAGATTGTATTTCATGATTTTGCCGTGGCGCCCTGTCCGGTCGCGCTCCAGACCGTAAACCGAGCCGTCCGGCCCCTGGCGTCGGGCCAGCACCGCATCAATCGCCGCGTGGTCCTCGGCGTCGAGTTTCAGGTCAAAAATGCGTCTCGTTTCGTCAAGATGATCAGCAGTCCGAGCACCGATAATCGCGGCGCCGACCTGCGGCTGATCGAGGGTCCAACGGCTTGCAACGGTGCCGATCGTGACACCATGCCGACCAGCGATGGAAGCAAGCGCTTGCATCAGCTCCTGAAACAGCGACCAGCCACCGAACTCGTCAATGATCAGCCGGTACTTGACCAGCGATCGGTTTTCGAAAACGTGACCGGGATCGTCAACACCCAGCCAGCGCTCGGTCAAAAATCCGCCGGCCAGCGTCCCGTAACACAGGATCTTCATGTCGTGTTTCGCGCACCACTGTGTGAAGTCTCCAGCCGGCCTGGTGTCCAGGGGTGAATATTGAACCTGGGTCGAGGCCAGATCGAACCCTGCCTCGATGAACGGTGTCATCGCTGCCTCATCCCAGTTGGTCGTCCCGAGCAACTGGATCTTGCCCTTCTCCTGGATCGACTTCAGACAGGAAAGCACCTCGTGCGGACGGCCGCGCGCGCCAGATCCCACCAGTAGAACTGCACCAGGTGCAACTGCTCGAGTTGCAGCCTGCGCAACGACCGGTCGATAATGCTCTCGATATCGTCGGCCGTCATGACCTCCAGCCGGTCGAAATCCGGCACCAGCTTGGTGTGGACCTTGATCTGGTCGGCGACCTCCGAGCCGCGATTGCGGCGAACGCTGGCGATGAACTCGCCGATCATCTCCTCGACGCCGACATAAATGTCGGCGCAGTCGAAGGCCGTGATTCCGGCGTTGAAGAATTGCTCCATATCGGCAATCGACCGGCCGCGGTCGACCGGTCCGTGATCGCCGGCGAGTTGCCACCCTCCCTTGATGACCCGGGCAAAACTGTAGCCGGGTCGCAGTGTCGTGGCCTCACCCATTGTCGTTTTCCTTTTGCCAGTAAGGTGTGCCGCGCGCCTCCGGAAGTCCCGATGTCTCGGCATGAGTGAAGCGACGCTTGCTCAGCCGCGTAATGCGGAACCGCCCACCGCAATGCGGATCAGGACAGGCGATCTCAGCGTCGGTGGTCATCCAGTCGTTCTCGTCGGTGACCCGCTGCTTGGCCGGCAACAAAGGCAGGATGGCGGCCAGCGAATACATTGGAAACCGTTGGGTGTCGCTGAACACAAGGTTTTCACCCTCCACCAGGAAATAGGCACCCTCGGGATGGTTGCAGACCATCGGCTTGTCACTTCCGACAACCTCGACCTTGAGGTCGAACAGCTCGAATGCCTTTTCCTCCATGTGGACCTCCGGCACAATTTAGTGATATGTTATTTGTGATATCTTATCACAAGCGTGCGGCGTAGAGGCACAAAAGTCAAGTTGGCCGAAACAATCGACAGGCGAAACGGCGGAACCACCTTCCCCTCACGGAGACCGAGATGAATCGAAACGTGGCGATCGAAATCCCGGCTGTTCAAGACGAGGGTGGCGGCGAGGAACGGAGAGGAATGTCAGGGCTCGGCCCCGCGCGGCCGGTCAATCTTCGCGAGCTGGTCTACGATCAGCTCAAGGACGCCTTCATGGTCGGCTATTTCGCTCCGGGTGACTATCTCAACCTGCGGGACCTTGCCGATCGCTTCCAGACCAGCATGACTCCGGTGCGGGAAGCGGTCCGACGCCTTGTCGCCGAGGGAGCGCTGGTCGATGCACCAGGCCGAAATCTGCGGGTTCCGCCGCTACGCCGTTCAAGATTGCTCGACCTCAAGCAGGCACGCCTCGGCATCGAATCCATGATCACGGAGTTGGCCGTGGTCAATGCCACGCCGCAAGACCTCGACCGTCTGGAAGCGATCCTCGATGCCGCGGCCCGGGCAAAGGAAGGTGCCCCGGTCAACGCCCTGCATTCCAACCGGTCCTTTCACTTTACCCTGTATGAAATTGGCCGCTCTCCGACGCTGCTGCGATTTGTCGAGAGCCTTTGGCTGCAATACGGCCCGTTCCTGAACTTGATCCACACCACCATCGATCCGGACGTTCCCGGCAGCCACGACGACCACCGGGCGATCATCGACGCGGCCCGCGCCGGTGATACGGTGGCCGCACGCAATGCCCTGGTGGCCGATATCTCCCGATCGTTCGACGTTCTTGACGCCTACACCAGGCAAAGACCGCGCTGAGCCTGCCGCTAAACCACATCCTTGGCGCAGGGCTGCCATGCGCAATTCGCAAGCCATCGGCACTTCACTTCATGATATTTGTGCGTCGCACAAAGAGATTGAACGAAGGCCAGGAGGGCCATGACATGAACATCAACCGACTCCTGCAATCCGTACGCGCCTCCAGAAACATCAGCTACGCCATCAATGAAGGGCGTGCTCCAAACCGCCAGGATCTCGCCGTCCTCGGCCTGGATGACATTTTCGACGCCCGTCAGCTGCGCCGCAAGCCGCTCGACTGAGGCCGCCATCAAGCGTCTGTAGCACCGCGGTCATACCCAATCCCCATCCGCGCGATATAGTGCGGGTCGACGGACGATTCGGGGATGTCGTGATATGACCGTGGAACAGGCGGAACTCTTCGCACTTTTTGCAGCCGTGTTCGGGCTCCTGTTCTGGGGCCGATGGCGCTACGACCTGGTCGCATTCTTTGCTCTCCTGGTCGCACTTGTCCTTGGATTGGTTCCCACGGACCAGGCTTTTTCCGGGTTTGGACACCCCGCGACAGTCATCGTCGCTCTTGTTCTCGTCGTCTCCCGCGGACTGCTGAATTCCGGCGCGATAGACATCATCACCCGCCGCCTGATCGACGCCGGCAGAAGCACGGCGACGCACATCATAATGATGAGCGGCGTGGGGGCGATCCTCTCTGCCTTCATGAACAATGTCGCCGCCATGGCGTTGCTGATGCCGGTGGACCTTCAGGCTGCGAAAAAGGCCGGACGATCCGTTCGCGGCACTCTGATGCCGCTTTCTTTCGCAACGATTCTCGGCGGCATGGTCACACTCATCGGCACACCGCCCAACATCATCATCGCGTCGTTCCGCGAGCAGGCCTTTGGCGAACCGTTCGGCATGTTTGCCTTCACGCCCGTCGGCGCTGCCGTTGCCATTGTCGGAATAGCCTTCGTGGCCTTTATCGGCTGGCGGCTGATCCCGGGCAGCGACATCAAGGAAACACCGCAGCAAAAGCTGCTTGAACTCGATGGCTATCTGGCCGAACTCGTCGTGCCGGAAAACTCATCCGCCGTCGGTCAGGAGGTTCGCAGCCTCTATCCGGCCGGGGACGAAGACGATGTCGCGATCCTCGGCGTCATCCGCAACGGCCAACGCCGCGGCGGGTTTTCCGCGATGCTCATTCTGCAGCCGGGCGACATGCTGATTGTCGAGGCCGCGGCCGAGGACATCGACCGGTTCCGTGGCGCACTGGGGCTCGAATATTTCGGCGAGCGTCCGAGTGGCGAACGAGCCGCCGGCGATCTGCAGCTGATGGAAGTGGTCGTACCTCGCGATTCACGCCTTGACGGCAGATCGGCTATTTCACTTCGCCTGTTCGCGCGCCGCGGCGTGACCCTTTTGGGCATTTCCAGACAGGGCCAGCGCTTCACCAAGCGAGTGCGGCACGAGACGGTGCGCGCCGGCGATATCCTGCTGCTGCTGGGCAGTCCCGACCGGTTGCCCGATGTCGTAAACTGGCTGGGCACCTTGCCGCTGGCGGAGCGCGGCCTGACGGTCACCCAGCACCGGCGCGCCTGGCTGGCAGTCGGCATTTTCGCTGCCGCCATTGCTACCTCGGCATTCGGCCTGCTTTACCTCGCGACGGCCCTGGCGATCGTCGTTGCACTCTATGTGTTGCTCGACATCGTACCGATACGCGGCGTTTATGATCACATCGAATGGCCGGTGGTCGTGTTGCTGGGGAGCATGATCCCTTTGGGAGCTGCGCTCGATCAGGCGGGCGGCACCAAATTGATCGCCGGCCAGATCGTTGACCTCGCCTCTGGCATGCCGCCCTGGGTGGTACTGACGGTCCTGATGGTCATCGTCATGACCCTTTCAGATGTGCTCAACAACACCGCGACCGCCATCATCGGCGCACCGATAGCCGTTGATATCGCCAATCGGCTCAATGCCAATCCTGACGGGTTTCTCATGGCCGTGGCTGTGGCCGCATCCTGCGCGTTTCTCACGCCGATCGGCCACAAGAACAACACGCTCATCATGGGTCCAGGTGGCTATTCCTTCGGCGATTACTGGCGCACCGGCCTGCCGCTAGAAGTCCTCGTGGTTGCAGTATCCGTGCCCGTCATCCTCGTGGTCTTTCCGCTGTAGTGCGCTAAAGTGCCCGATGGGAGGCACAAGCATGCACGCCGACATCGATGACCGCCTCATGACCTGGACGCTTGACCGGCCGGAACAATCCAACGGGCTGGACGAAGCGACCATGGACGACATGACGTCGGCGCTGGACCGGCTTGAAGAAGCAGACAATGGAATTGTTTGCCTGCTGATCGAAGGCGCCCAAACGGTCTTCTCCACCGGGCTGGACCAGGACCTGCTGGAGGCCTGCTTCAACGACCGCGAACGCTTTGCCGCCGTCGTCGAACGATCCCGGCTGATCTTTGATCGAATTGAAACGCTTCCCATGGTGACGATCGCATGCGTCGATGGCGAATGCCGTCTGGGTGGCGTCGAACTGGCCCTTTGTTGCGATCTGATAGTCGCCGGGAAAGAGGCACGCTTTTGCGACGGACATCTGGCCTATGAGGCCTTGCCCGGTGGCGGTGGCACCAAGCGCCTGCCACAACGGCTTGGCTATTCCGCCGCCCTGCGCTTCATTCTGGAGTCACCCATCCTCGACGCCAGCCAGGCTGCCCAATGGGGCCTTGTGGATGAAGTCACCGGCGCTGGCAATGCGCGTCAGCGCGGTGCCGAAATCGCGGCTTTGCTCCGAACCCACGAACCGTCGCTGATTTACGACATCAAAGCCAGCCTAAGGGCCGCCAGCCCGGTGAGCGAAGATCGTTCCTATCGGCAAGCCTTTCGAAGATCCGTCATCGATCGTTTGCCCGGTTCCTGACCCAGGGTCGCACGGCCGACAAGTGAATGGGTGAAAACTCCCGCCGGTCGCGAATTGCCGGTTAACTGTGGCATCGCACTCGCATACAACCGGTCTGGTAAGTCAATCCGCCGCAGCGAGCACGAGGACAAACCAGTGACAGCGGACGCCAGCAGCGTTCTTCATGACGTATTCGGATACAGTGAATTTCGCCCCGGGCAGGAGAACATCATCGACAACCTGTTGGCCGGCGAGCATGTGCTTGCTGTTATGCCGACCGGAGGCGGCAAGTCACTGTGCTACCAGATCCCGGCCATCCTTGCCGACGGTCTGACCGTCATCGTCTCGCCGCTCGTGGCACTGATGGATGACCAGGTTGCGGCCCTGCGGGCCAATGGCGTTGGCGCGGTTCGCATCCACTCCGGGATGGATCGAACCGCCCAGGTCGACGCCTGGAACAGTCTGCGCGATGGCCGCAGCCGGATCGTCTACCTGTCCCCGGAGAGGCTGATGACGGAACGCATGCTCGAAGCTCTGTCATCGCTCAAGGTAAGCCTGTTTGTGGTCGACGAGGCCCACTGCATATCGAAATGGGGCGTCAGCTTTCGGCCCGAATACGAGATGTTGTCGCAGTTGAAGGAACGGTTTCCGGAAAGCACGTTCGGCGCTTTCACGGCCACCGCCGACGAAGCGACCCGCAGCGACATAGTCAGCAAGCTGTTTCCGAACGAAGGGCAGATCATTGTCCAGGGGTTCGACCGGCCGAATCTGAGGCTCGCCGTCAGTGCCAAGAACAATTGGCGTAGGCAGTTGGCGGCGTTCCTTGAAGACAAGCGCGAGCAGTCCGGGATCATCTATTGCCTGTCCCGCAAGTTCACCGAGGAAGTAACTGATTTCCTGAATGAATCCGGCTTCAATGCAATCGCCTATCACGCTGGCCAGGAGTCCGACTTACGCGCTGCCGGGCAGGACCGCTTCATGAGTGAAAACGCCGTCGTCATGGTGGCGACCATCGCCTTCGGGATGGGCATCGACAAGCCGGATATCCGTTTCGTCTGCCACCTCAACCTGCCGGGCAGTGTCGAGGCCTACTACCAGGAGATCGGACGCGCCGGACGCGACGGCCTGCCGGCCGAGACGTTGATGCTGTTCGGGCTCGATGACATCCGCATGCGCCGTATGTTCATCGACCAGGACGGCGAGGACGACGCGCACAAGCTGCGGGAGCACAAGCGCCTCGATTCGCTGCTCGCCTATTGCGAGGCGGCGCAGTGTCGGCGCAAGGCCCTGCTGGCCTATTTCGACGAAGACATCGAACCCTGCGGCAATTGCGATACCTGCCTCAATCCTCCCGTCTGCGTCGATGGCACACGTCATGCGCAGATGGTGCTATCGGCCATCTACCGAACCGGCCAGTTTTTCGGTGCCGCCCATATCATCGATGTCGTGCGCGGCTCGGAGAACCAGAAGATTCTCGACCGCGGCCATGACAAGCTGCCCACCTTCGGCGTTGGCGGCGACCTGAGCAAGCAGTACTGGACAGCCTTCATCCGCCAGATGGTGGCCGGTGGTGTCCTGTCGATCAACATTCAGAAATACGGCTGCCTGGAAATGACGGAACTCGGCCGCGACATCCTGCGCGGCAACGAGAGTTTTGAATTCAGGGATATCCCCGCGACGGTCAAGACCCAGCGTCGCAAGTCGACCCGGTCGCAAGCCGCGGCGATCGAATTGACAGACTCCGATGAGCAACTCCTGGGTCAGCTCAAGACCTTGCGGTTGCAATTGGCCCGGGCTCGCAATGTACCGGCTTACGTCGTGTTCCCGGACGCGACATTGATTGAGATGGCTGCCAAGCGACCACGTGATCTTGAATCGCTGGCCGATATCAACGGAATCGGACCCAAAAAACTGAAAGACTTCGGAAGCGACTTTTTGGCCGTCGTCAACGCGGAGACCAACCCGACGGAAGGGGAATCCGCAATCTCAGAGTAGGTAGAAATAGAGAATATCGTCTACCCAGAGTTGCACATTATCGATTGTTCAAATTTTCTGTTTCCGGCAATAAGCCTTTGTGTCAGCGAAATTTTTCACTTTCGCAGATTTCGCAAAATTCAAAAATTCTTTCGTTTCTGAAGTATTGTGTGAACAATTTGGTCTGATCCAACCGGTTGCAGGTCAAGTTTTTCTGTGTCATCCTCAAAGCCATCAAGGTGTGGGGTATCCCTTGATCAGGTCGCTTCTTGCGGCACGGTCATGCAGCGGATCGAGTTCGAACCAATGCACCCACACAGCGGCTTGCCGAAAACGGCGCCCACAAACGCTTCCGAACAAGTCAATCGTTCGTACGTTCTCGCCTGTGCGCAGCCGGCGAGCACTCGCGTGAGGCTGCCTGTCCCGACAGGCGGCGCCGAGACCTCGAAGTCACCCACACGACAGCACGCTTTTGCCCTCGCCGACATCGCGGCGGGCCTCTTCGCATCGCCCATTCTCGCTGAAAACCCATGGAGGACGACATGCCTGTAGCGGTCAGCTATCCCGGCGTCTATGTCAACGAAGAACCGTCCGGCGCACGCGCCATTGCCGGCGTCGGAACCTCGATTACCGCCTTTCTCGGCATGGCCGGCCGGGGTCCGATGTTCTCGCCCGAGTTTGTTGGCAGCTTCGCCGATTTTGAACGGACCTATGGCAGCGAAACCGATGGCGAACTGGCTGACCAGGTGTTCCAATTCTTCGTCAATGGCGGCACCCAGGCCTATGTGGTGCGCATCGCCAACAACGCTATTTCTGCCGATGTGGTGTTGCGTACCGAAGAAGCGACTCCCCGTGATGCCCTGCGCTTGACCGCCCGCGACGCCGGCCTTGAGGGCAACCTGATCCGCGCCGAGGTGGATTACGACACTGCCAATCCCGAGCGCAGCTTTAACATGACCTTGTTTCGTTCACGACTGCAGGATGACGGCACTTTCAGCCGCGAGGATGAGGAAAGCTTCTCCGGCCTGTCCATGGATCCGAACTCGACGTTTTTTGTCGAGACCATCGTCAACGGCTCAAGCAACCTGGCGACCACTTCGGCGCTTGCGGCGCCGGCCGGAATCGGTTGGTCGATGTCCGGGATCGTCTTCCCTGCCAATGCCACTGCCGCCCTCGACATCGTCAATGCACTGATCAATGGCGGCGCCAACCGGTTGCGTGTCAGCGCTGACAACCTGCCAGCCGTCGAAGTGACGGTCGCCGCCGGCAACAACGATATCACCCAGCCGGACAACACCGGCGCGCAGATCGCGGCCGCCGTCAACGCCATGTATGCCGGACAGGCAACGATCACCTTCAACTCCGATTCCGGCGCCGCCAACGCTGTGACCGGTGGCCGGCTGATGTGGTTTGAAAGCGCCAATGGGCCGGTGGTCATCACCCCGGCATCGGGGGCCGATCTCTCCGTTCCGATGATGCTGGGCACCGCCGCTGGCGGCATTGAAGTCGATCCGAGTTCGGCTGCGCGACCTGCGCCAACCAACGCCAGCGCCCGCCTCGGCGTCAACAGCAATCAGCTCGAAGCGCTGCGTGAACTGGCAAGCCAACCGCGCAACAACATCCAGAGCTATACCCTTGTCGACGGGGCCGGTGCCAACGTCACGGCGGCCACAGGCCTCGTCAACGATGGGACCCGCCTATACGAGGGGGCTGCCGTCGTGCCGGTCGGCGCCGTCGGCGCCCTGTCAAACATGCAGTCTGACCTCGATACCCTGGCCGCCGCCGTTTCGGCCGGAACTGACTGGGCGGCCACGCGTCAGGGCTGGCGCGTCGTATTGTCGACGGATGAAGGCGGGCCTGATGGCGACCTGGCGCTGCGGCTGACCAGCAGCGGCGCCGGCGCCTACAATATCGGCGCCGCCGGCAACCCGTTCGACGACGGAGCCCCGGCGCCAAACCTCAACGCCTACAACGTCAGTGCCTACACGCTCGGCCAGATCGCCGGCAGTGGCGGTGCCGGGCCGTTCCAGGACGGTGCCGGCGCGACACCGGGCGACGATGGCGCAGCACCGCTCATCGGCGACTACAACACCGCCTTTGACCGCATTCGCCGCGAGGTGTCACTGTTCAACCTGATGGTGCTGCCGCGCGCCTCCGGACAAACCGACGACATGCGGGCAGCTATCTGGGGTGCAGCCAGTTCATTCTGCGCTGCCCAGCGGGCCTTCCTGCTGGTCGATCCACGCGGCGATTGGTCAGACATCGACGCCGCTGTCGGTGGCATCGACGGCCTGCGCATCGGCGTCGACACCCGCAACTCGGCAACATTCTGGCCACGTCTTCGCGTCGCCCAGACGGGCAGCACAACAGGGCGGCCAATCGATCCGTCGGGCTCCATCGCCGGGCTGATGGCCCGCACCGATGCCCGTTTCGGCGTCTGGCGCGCCGGCGCCGGCATCGATTCCAGCGTGCTCGGGGTCATCGGCGTCGAACACCCGATGTCCGACCAGGACAACGGCCGCATCAACCCGAAAGCACTCAACGCCATCCGGGTGTTCCCCTCCGGCGTCGTCAGTTGGGGCGCCCGCACCCTCGTCGGCTTCGACGGCTCAGGCAACATCGACGACAAGTATATCCCGGTCCGTCGCACCATGCTGTTCATCGAGGAAAGCCTGTTCCGCGGACTGAAATTCGCAGTCTTCATGCCCAATGACGAAGACCTGTGGTCGCAGATCCGGCTGGCCGCCGGCTCGTTCATGAGCGGGCTGTTCCGTCAGGGCGCCTTTGCCGGGTCGAAGGAGTCGGACGCGTTCTTCGTGCTTTGCGACAGCACCACGACGACGCCCAACGACATCAATCTTGGCATCGTCAATGTGCGGGTCGGCTTTGCGCCGCTGAAACCGGCCGAATTCGTCGTGCTCACCATCACCCAGATCGCCGGCCAGGCTTCGGCCTGAAGCTGACCGCGGACAAGCGAAGAAAGGACACATCCCATGGCCATGTTCTCGGTCAACACCTACCGGATCGATCCCTACAAGAACTTCAAGTTCCGCGTCAGTTGGGACGGTCGCGACATCGCCGGCGTCAGCAAGGTCAGCGGGCTTAAACGCACCACCGAACTGGTCGAGCATCGGGACGGTGGCGACCTCAGCGGCAAGCGCAAATCACCCGGCCTTTCGACCTATGAGCCGATCATGCTGGAGCGCGGCCTGTCGCATGATCCGGATTTCGAGGAGTGGGCCAATCTGGTTCACAACTACCAGGGCGACGGCGCCGTTTCGCTGCGCAATTTCCGCAAGGACATCGTCATCAGCGTCTACAACCTGTCTGGTCAGAAGGTGCTGAGCTGGAGGGTCTTCCGCTGCTGGGTGTCCGAATACCAGCCATTGCCGGAAATGGACGCCAACGCCAACGCGATCGGCATTGAGACCTTGGGCATCACGCACGAAGGCTTCATCCGCGACGACAGCGTTGCCGAACCAACTGAAATCTAACGCATCGGCGGCAAGGATGCCGCCGGTCGCCCTTCTTCCCAATCGGGTGGTCCAATGGTCCTCATAGACACAGCTTTGCCGGAACCGATCCGCCTCTCCCTGAGGGAGCTGGACGGCTGGACCGAACACCGTCTCGATCGGTCAGATCCGCAGGCGGCAAAGCAGGTCGCCCGGCAGCTTGCGCACCATGTCAACGGCCAGCCCGTGACGTTGGACGATTGGCCGGTTGCGGCCTTTGATCGGCTACTTCTGGCCATCTACGAGAACCTCTACGGCGATCGCGCGGAGTGTCGCGTGACCTGCAAGGCCTGCGGCGATGCTTTCGAGTTTGATTTGTGGCCGCGCCGTATCGCTGACGAACAGGACAGAGAAGCCACGGACCTGGCACTCCCGGATGCCGACGGCTGGTGGCATGTTGAAGAGGGCTTCGACATCCGTGCCCCACGTCTGTCCGACCTGGCGGAGGCTGCCGATCGACTGCCGTCACGAATTGCCCGCGGACCAGCGGCGGACCCCGAGCGCGTCGAGACGTTTCTCGAACGCGCGGCACCGGTTTTCGATTTCGATATCGAAGCCCAATGTCCCCACTGTGATAGCCATCAGACCGTCCGGTTCAGTCTTGCCGACTACCTCGTATCGGCACTCGCCAATGAGCGACCTTTCCTGATCCGTGAAGCTCATCTGCTGGCCTCGCAATATGGCTGGTCGCAACAGGAAATCTTCGATCTGAGTCGCGCCGATCGCCGTGCTTATGCCGCGTTGATTGAAAGCGAACGGGCCGGCGCACAACGCCTGAGGCGAGTGCAGTGACCGGTTATCTCCAACGATTGCTCAACCGCTCGCAGCCGGCCTCAGCGCCGACCGCTTCTCCAGGAGGCGATGCGAGTCTCGCCCGCCCGGCGATGCCGTCCCGTTCTCCCATCGCCGCGGCTGATCAGCGACTGCACGATCCGGCGCTGGCGAGTCTGATCGGCATGACACCACCCGGACAGCCGAGCGATCCCGATTTACCTGCGCCGGAGGCGCGTTTCGATGCGGCTGCACATCGCGATTTTGCAGGACCACAGCCGGTTACGGAACGCGATGCAATCGCTCCGGCAAATCGACAAGCGCGGCGACCCGACGAAAGGCCATTCCCCACGCCAGCGGCTCGTGAGGCAACCCCGTCGGATGGTCCTGTGGCGCCGTCGTCCACCTCGGCTGAAACCAGCGAAACTGCTCGATCCACTGCACCGGCAGCCGATTCCTACGAAATACAGCCGGCACCGGCACCTGTGGAACGCCCTCTCCGCCGTCTCGATATCGACTATCCGCAACCGCCGGCCGAAGCGCCTTTGCAACCAACCTCTCCGCCCCCGCCCACTCCGGGACCCCAGCCGCTACCCGAAACAGCCCGACCGACTGTGCCAGAATTCCGGCCGGTGAAAGAGCGTGGGCCCGATTCCCGGAACCTACCCGTGCCGGAGTTGGATCAGCCTTCCGCTTCAGCGGATTCTCCCCCGCACCCAGCCGAGCGGCAGCAGGCTTCTATAGCTGCGGAAACACCGCACACAGCCGAGCCGCCGCCGCTCCCGGCCCCACCGCCGCCGCCATCACCCGAACCGGAAACCATTATCATCGAAAAGACCGAACCGGCCCCACAGGTGGTCCGGACCGAGCAGCCTGTGCCGGAATCCAAGTCGCCGGAGCCTGTGGAACGGCCCCGTCCCCGGCCGAAAACCGCCGCCGCGGCATCACTGATCGGGCCGTTGCCCCAGCGCATGCGGGTGCGCACGTTGTTCGGCGTGAGACGGAGGTAGAGCGATGCTGTCGTCCGATCTCTTCTCCGCAACCCAGACGCTGACGCGGCTGCTGCGCTTCAATGTTGAGCGCCTGCGCGGCACGGTGCCGGCGCTCAACATCACCGTCATGCCACCGGAGAGCGTCAGCGGCTCCGACACCATCAACCTGCATCTTTTCCATGTGGTCGAAGATCCGGCGACCCGCAACCGCCCGGGGCCCGCCGCCGATGCGCCGATCGCAACCAATCCGCTGGCGCTCAACCTATTTTACATCCTGACGGCCCACCACGAGGTCAACCAGATCTTCGATGCCGAGACCCAGCATCACCTGATGGGCCTTGCCATGAAGACGATGCATGACTTTCCGCGCATCGACGACAGCGTGACCTTCGATCGCGGCGGCGTGTTGCCTGAACCGGTGCTGCCGCCGCCGCTTGTCGGCACGCAATCACGACTCGACATTATCCAGCGCCCGATCACCCCGGAAGACGCGATCAATTTCTGGTCGGCCGAAAGCAGCGCCACCGTGCGCCTCGCCGCCTACTACGAGGTCCGTACCCTGTTCCTTGAACCGGAGGCCGCGGAAAGCGTTTCCGGAACGGTGTACGATGTCGGCCTGTTCGTCGAAGTCGGCGGACCGCCGGTGCTCACCCGCGCCACCTCACAGATCATGTTCACGCCACCACCGGCGACCGGCCTTGGTCCACAGACGGTCACTGCCAATCCGGCCCGTGCCAGCTTCGCCCCCGATCTTGTCCCTTCGCCCGCCGAAATCCGGATCGCCGGTTCCGCCATGGGCACCCCGCCAGACACCCGTATCGTGCTGCGCAATACTGACTGGATCGCACTCGATCCGACGCTGGAGTCCGCTGAGATCGACAGCGCGCTCAACCCGGATTGGGCGCCGACGGTTGTCGGTGAAACCGCCAGCTTCAATTTCCGCCCCACCTTGCGGGTCAGCCAGGCCGGCGGCGTTCGCCTGGTCGACATCCTGCCCGGCAACTACCAGGTGAGCCTGCGCGTACGCCAGGAGATGCCGGGACCTGGCGGCACGACGCGGGTCACCGACTCCGAGAGCAACCGCCTCAACGTCTCCCTCGGCGCCCATATCGCCAACGTCACGCCGCCAGGCGGCAACGGCCGCATGGTGCTGGAGCTGACGCCAGAATTCACCCTCGACGATCCGGCCCTCAACTATGCCCTGTCGATCGGCGGTACGGTCTACGACCAGACGGGCGCCTTCTCAGGCGTCGCCGCCGACGATGCCGGCCTGTTCCTGCCGGTACCGACGGGTCTCGAGTTCCATCCGCTGTTCGATGCAACCGTGCCGGGTTTCCACCACGTTCGGCTGTGGGTCAACGGGGCAGAAAGCCAGCCATTCTGGGTGCAGACATGACGACGACCGCCAAACAGGTCACCCGGCCGCACATCTTGCAAAGCGCAGCAGAACTTCTGGCGGTGCGGGCAAGACGCCGTCTGGAAACACGCATCGCCTGGCTCGACACGGTGGCCGGCGCGCAGGACGACCCGCTGGCTGAGAGACAGTGGCGGGCAACGACCTACGGCGCGGATGCCTCCGATAACGAAGACCGGTTGGCCGGCGCCGAAGGCGCCGCGTGGCGCCGGCTGACCGAACTGTTCCAGATCCCGGCGGGCGAAGCCGATCTGCTGTCGCTGGCGGTCGCCGTCGCGGTCGAACCGGCGCTCGGGCCGCTTGTCGCCCGCGCCCAGGGCTCGCCCGGACAGTTTCTGCCGACCGCTGCCCTGGCGGCGCGGCTGTTCGACCACCCGCCACGGCCGCTCTGGCGGTCCAACGCCCGCGCCGCCACCTGGCAGTTGGCGCAGCTGCAGGAGCAGCCGGGCGGCCAGCCGCCTGTCTTCAAGGCCGATCCGGTGGTCGTCGACTGGCTCTCCGGCCATCTGGCTTTCGATCGCAATCTGGTTTTTGCGGTGCGCCGCTCCGCCCCACTCGACGCCCTGCCCGAGTGGCCGGTCGAAGCGACGGCCGCCCAGGCTGCCGCCATTCTCGGCCGCGCCAATCCGGTCTCGATCGTCGTCGAGGGGCGCGACAGCACCGGGCGGGCCAACTTCGCCGGTAACGTCGCAGCCGCTCTCGGGCGCGAGGCGCTCGTCGTCAACGCGCCGCTGATTCCGGCCGCGCAATGGCTCGATTCGTTCCTGCGCATCCAGCGTTTCGCCCTGTTCGCCGATGCCGCCATCATCTGGCGCGGCGATGTGTCGTTTTGGCCCGAAGGCATTCCCGATGCGCCGCTGCAGTTCTTCATCAGGCCACCGCGAACGGCCATCCCGCAACGCCGCGACTGCGCCGAACTGCGCGTCGTACTGCCCGAACCGTCCACCGAGACGCGGAGACACCTTTGGAAGATGCATGCGCCGGGGGCGGCGCGCGATGCCGGTATGGTCGCCGCCATGCCCGGCATCCCCCTGGGCGACCTCATCGAGGTCGCCCGCACCGCACCGCAGAGCGCCGAGGACGCCGGTACCCATCTGCGCGCCCGCGCCCGCGCCCGGCTGAGCGGTTCCGGCCGCGCCGTCGAGCCGGCCTATCGTTGGGACGACCTTGTCGCGCCGGAGTCTGTGATCCAGGGCCTCAAGGCAATTGCCTTCGAGGCACGTCATCGCGACGAATTGCTCGCGGACCCGGAAGCTGCGCGCCTGTTTTCGGGCACAGCGGCACAGTCGGCTCTGTTCAGCGGCCCGCCCGGCGTCGGCAAGTCCATGGCAGCCCAGATCGTCGCCCGCGAACTCTGCGTTCCACTGCTGATCATCGATCTGGCCGCCATCTCCAGCAAATATGTCGGCGAAACGGCGAAGAACCTCTCAGCCGCTTTCCAGGAGGCCCGTGCTTCCGGCGCGGCTCTGCTCTTCGACGAGGCCGACGCCTATTTCGCCCGCCGCTCCGACGGCGCCGATGCAAGCGACCGCTATGCCAATGCCGACACCAACCACTTGCTGCAATTGCTGGAGGAACATGCCGGCATGGTGTTCCTGTCGACCAACCGGCGCTCGGCGATCGATCCGGCCTTCATCCGCCGCCTGCGCCACATCGTCGAATTTCCCATGCCGGGCCCGGTCGAGCGCCGCGATCTGTGGCTGAAACTGCTGGCAACCGCTGGTGCCGACACGGCAGCTTTGTCGCCGGTGGTCGAGGACCTGGCGCAAACTCACGAGAGCTCACCGGCGCAGATCAAGAGCGCTGTGCTGACCGCCAGATACGCCGCCATCGGTGGAGGGCGCGCCATCGCTGCCGCCGACCTGGAAGGAGCACTGAAGCGTGAATTCGCAAAGGAAGGGCGCACCGTTCCGGCCGCACAGTCCAAACCGCCCCGGAGGACACGCTGATGTCGCTACCAGGTTTTCCCGGTTCGGCCGTCCTTACGCGCGGCGCCTTCATCCAGCTTACGGAGGATTTCAACATCATCCTCCCGAACATCATTCCGTTTCAGTACAACCCGGTTGGGATCAGCCGCAAGCTGACGCCGTCTCAACAGATGGAAGGCGATTCCGCCAACCGCACGGCCCAGGCGCCGATGGTCGAGCCGTTTCGGCCCGCTGAGACCTTTTCCATGGAAATCGAGTTCGACGCGACCGACGATCTGGAAAAGGGCGACCCGCTGGCGGTCGCCGCCGGCGTTGCACCGCGTATCGCCGCCCTGCGCAAGCTGATCGAAGCGTCGGAAGGCCTTTTCGGCGATCTGATCGCCAGTGCCCAGGCGCTGGCCGGCAATCCCGCGGCCCAGGCCGCGCGGCCGGAAGTTCCGGTGACGCTGCTCATGCTTGGACCCGGCATCATCCTGCCGATCCGCATCACCACCTTCAATGTCGAGATGAAAGAAATGTCGCCGTTGCTCTATCCGGTGATGGCGAACGTCTCGCTGGAGATGACGGTGCTCACGCCGGAAATGTTCAAGTGCAAGAGTTCGCCGGCAAACGATATCGCCGTCGCCGCCTACAATTTCACCATGCTGCAGGACGACGCCCTGGCGATCGCCAACCTGGCGAGCGTCGCCATCGGCGCCGTCGGAAAGCTGCCGATATGAGGAAGGACCCACGCCATGGCCGTCTTTGACCGCAAGAGCCGCTATGTGCGCCATGCGAAGATCGTCCAGGCCGACGGCCTGACAGGTCGCCGCGTCTCCTGCCTGACGCCGGCACTGCCGCCGCGCAAGTTCGAACTTGGCCTGCACAAGCGGCGCGAAGGCCAACGGCTGGACCATCTTTCGGCGCGTTATCTCGACGACCCAGCCGGCTTCTGGGAAATCGCGGAGGCCAATGACGCCATGTCCGCCGAGGCGATCGCCGACAATCCGCTGATCAAGATTCCGCAGAAGGGCTGACGGTATGGGTTTCGGCGCGACCATCACGGCTGGCGACGGTCTCGACGCACTCGACGATGCGGCGATGCAGCGGCTGGTCGAAGCGCGTGTCGAGCATGAGCTGAGCAAGACCGCCCGCTTCGCTTTGCGTTTCGAGGACGACATCTGCGAGGAGGAACCGGCTGTCGCGCGCCATCCGCAGCTCCAAGCCGGCACCGTCATCGGCATTTTCGTCGAGTCCGACGGCGAGACGGAATGCCTGATCTTTGGCCCGATCACCCGGGTGCGCTCCGCCGCGACCACTGGCGGCACCGGCAATTGGCACGAAGTCCATGGCGAAGACCGGCGGGTCGAAATGGACCGGGTCGAGATCCAGGCGGCCTACGAGGGACATGCATCCGATACGGCCCGGCAGATCCTCGAAGGCTACAGTTTCACGCCGGCGGTCGAGGACACCGAGCGGGTCTACAATTCCAGCGACAACAAACTCACCCAGCGCGGCTCCGACCTGAAGTTCCTGGAGAGCATTGCCGAAAAGAACAATTTCGAGCTCTGGATCGAATACAAGGTTGGCGCCACCGATCCGCTCACCGGCGGGCTGTCGCTCGAGGAATCCGGCAAACTGCAGCCTTCGCCGCCACGCGGATCAGCCTCGCCGGTTCCGGTTCCGCCGGTTCTGGTGCCGACGGTCGAACGGGAAATCCGGGTCAGCCCGCCGCCCACCGAATGCGCCAACGTCACCCGTTTCGAGGTAACGGTCGACTACGAAAGGCCACACGCCGCCAAGGGTTTTGCCATGAACCTGACGGCCGGCGACATGACGGCGACCGACTCCGAGCCTGCTGCCGACCCACTCGACCCGGGGCGCAACGACCTCGCCTCGGTCTCGGCGATCGAGCGCAGTGTGCTCGCCAGCACCAGCGGCGATCCGATCGAGCAGCGGCTGGCTCAGGAAGCGGCGGTGACCGAAGCCGCCTGGTTCGTCGAGGTCAAATGCTCGGCCACGCTCGACCAGTTCGGCGCCATCCTGCTGCCGCACGCCATCGTCGGCGTCGCCTTTGCCGGTCCGCAGCTCGAGGGCCCCTATCAGGTGACCCAGTCGCTGCACGTCATCAACGCCATCGAACACCTGATGGATTTCACCATTCGCGCCAACGGCCTGAAGGAAACCTCGTAATGCCCGATCCGGATCTCGAAGCCGCCATTGGAGCGATCGCCGGCCGTTACTTCGGCAAGTATCGCGGCGAGGTCGTCGACAATGCCGACCCGACCAGTCGCGGGCGTCTGCTCGTCAAGGCGACATCGGTGATGGGCGACACGGAACTGTGGGCCATGCCCTGCGTCCCTTACGCCGGCGACCAGGTCGGCTTCTTCGCCCTGCCGCCGGTCGGCGCCAAGGTCTGGGTCGAGTTCGAGGGCGGCGATACCGACTATCCGATCTGGACCGGCTGCTTCTGGACCGACGGGCAGATCCCGGCCGGCGACGCCGAGCCGCACATCGCCTTTTTCAAGACCGACGGTGTGACCATCCGCGTCGATGGCCAGTCCGGCTCGGTCGACATCGAGACGTCGGGCGGCGCCAAGATCAGCATGAGCAGCCAGGAAATCAAGCTGGAGGCGCCGCAGATCAGCCAGTCGGCCAATGGCGGCACCGCGGACCTGTCGGCCGCAGGTTTCGACGCCATGGGCGGCGCCCTGAAAGTGCTTTGAGAGGAGACCGAGATGAGCGGAAACGTGATGGCACTGACCCCCGGCCTGCAGGGCGGCGACGGATCGATCGCCGTGTCGCGCGTGCCGGTCAACTTCCGCGTCAACACGGCAAGCTTCGCGATCAGCGTGCTGGCGGAGGTGCCGCAATTCGGTGGCCCGTCCGTCACCGGCACCTGGGCCGTCGGCACCACCCGCGTGCTGATCGGCGGCATGCCGGCGATCAACACGGCATCGGCCGGCATCAGCATCGGCCCGCCGCCCGCTTCGGTGCCGACCGGACCGATGCGGCTTGTTTCGCCCGACCCACGGGTCGCGGCTTTGTAGGAGAGCAAGGTGGTTAGCGAACTGGACCGCAGACTGCGATTCCCCTTTGCCATCGACCGCAATGCCGGCCGGGCGGTGGAGGAGCGCGACTACGAGGCCTATGTGCGCCAGTTGATCCGCCAGGTGCTGCTGACGGCGCGCGGCGAACGGGTTTGCCGTCCTGATTTCGGCGCCGGCGTGCGCCAGCTGGTCTTCGCGCCCAACGGCGCCGGCGCCGCGTCACTCGCCCAGACGCTGATCTTCGAAGCGCTGACCCGCTGGCTCGACCGGGTGATCAAGGTCGAGGAAGTCGCCGTCAACGCGGTCGAAAGCACCATGGCCATCACCATTCGCTATCGCATCCTGCAGACCGGCACCTCCGCCATCCTCAATGAGGAGGTGACCTTCTGATGCCAGACCGCAAGTCCCTGCTCTGCGCTCAGGTGCCGCTGGCGCTCACCGGCATCGATTTCATCCAGGTCGTCGACCCGGACGTGCAGACCGTGTTGCGGGTCTTTTTCATCGTCGATCCGGTCGACATGCAGCCGCCGCTCGCCCCGCCGGCATCGCTGGTCAATGACGGCGACACCATTGCCTCCGGTTTAACGGTCGAAATCGTCTCGCAGGAGAGCGGCGAAGCGTCCGAAGTCGAACGCGCCGACTGGCATCGGCTTGCCGGAGTCGCGGGCTTGCGCACCGTGCTCGAAGTCGAGGTCGCCGAAGCGGGCGGCTTCTCGCCCTACACGCTGACCATCGACGAACCGCGCATCGACCGCTTTTTCAACGGCGTCACCTTCTCCTTCAAGCAAGGCTGCCCCAGCGATTTCGATTGCGATGACGAGCCGGATTGCCCGCCGGATGAACTGGCGACGGCGCCGATCGACTACCTGGCACGGGATTTCCATTCCTATCGCCGCGCGCTGCTCGATTTCGCCGGTCAAAAATATCCGGACTGGCGCGAACAGCTGGAGGCCGACCATGCTGTCATGCTGGCAGAGGTGCTGGCCCATGTCGGCGACGAACTGGCCTATGCCCAGGATCGCAATGCCCGCGAGGCGCATCTGGAAACCGCCACCCAGCGGCGCAGTCGCTCGGCGCTCGCCGCCCTGGTGGACTACATTCCCGATCCCGGCCAGGCCGCCACGACCGAGCTGGTCGTCACCGTGCGTCCCGGCGAGGGCGGGCAGGTGGCTGAGGCCGGCCGCCATGTCTGGGCAGTCATCACCGGTGTCGCCAGCGTGCCGTTCAAGCTGGTCGCCGACCTGTGGCTGCACGAATCGTGGAACCGCCTGCCCTTCCACACGCCTGATCCGGACGAGCCCTGCCTGGAGATCGGCTCGACGGAAGCCTATCTCGCCACCGACGCGCCGACCGTTGCACAGATAGATCCGCTCAGCCCGTTGGCGCCGGAAGAGTTCTGGGTCGGACGGCGCATGGCGATCATGAGCGAACCGGCCGACACCTCGGCGCAGCGCCAGGCGGCGATCGTCACCGTCGCCGAGGTGGAACGAACCACCGATCCGCTGATCCAGAGCGGCGGCGGCCCGACCGAGATCACACGCATCCGCTGGCTGGAGCCCCTGCCCTTCGCCGCACCGACCGACACGCTGTTCGCCGATCTCAACGTCGTTGCCGTCGCGGCCGGTGCCGAGACAGTCGAGATGTTTCGGGTCGGCTCGGACGACGCCATGAGAGCCCGCCATGCGGCACTCGACGAAGCGCAGATCGATGCGCTCCTTGCGCTTCCGCGCGTGGTCGAGCGCGAAGCGCCCTTCGATCCCGATACCAACAGCCGTGGCCGAATCCTGCGCTGCGGTCTGATCGCTGCAGAGGCGGCCAATCTCGGCTGGGACGGTCCCGGCGCCCCGCGGCTACGCGTCGAGCAGCTCTTGCCGGACACGCTGACCGTCGATCCGGCCGCTCCCGGCTGGGTCTATTTCCCCGACCTGATTGCTTCGGACGCCAACGACTTCGCCTTCACGATGGAGGAAGGCACCTGGCGTGAAGTGCAGAAATGGCGCCTGCCCTTCGGCGAGTTCAACCATCTCGACTATGCCTCGAACAGCGGCTGGACGGTGCGCTTCGGCGGCGGCGGTTTCGGCCGCGGTCCGGAAACCGGCGACGTCGTGCAGGTTACCTACGACACTGGCCCCGGCAGCCAGGCCAATTTGCCCGCAGGTGCTGTTTCGACCGTAGTCGACCCGACGGGAAGTGGCACACCGGGCCTCGATTTCGCGTCGGCGGTCGAAAACCCATTGCCCATCGAAAACGGTCGCGACGAAGAGAGCGCCGCGTCGATCCGCGTCCGCGCACCGGAAGCCTACCGGGCCCGTCCGCGCCGCGCCGTGCGGCCCGAGGACTACAGCGAAATCATCGAGCGCATGGATTGGGTGCAGCGGGCCAATTCGGTGACCCGTCACACCGGCTCCTGGCCGACCGACTTCGTTTCCGCCGACCCGCTCAACGGTTTCGCCACCACCGAAGAACAGGACCGCGAGTTGGCCCGCGAGGTCGACTGCATCCGCCAGGCCACCCGCGACGCCCGCATCCTGCCGGCCGATTACATCGACATCGACCTGGTGGTGAGCGTTTGCGTCAAGCCGGACGCCTATCCCGGTGACGTGGCCGAACGGGTAACGGACGCCCTGACGGCACCGGGATTCTTCGACCCCTCCAACTTCACCTTCGGCCAGCCGCTGTCGCGCTCCGCGTTGGAAGCCGCGATCCAGTGCGTCGCGGGCGTGCGGGCGGTCGAGGAGCTGACCATCCGCCGGCGCCGGCGTCCCGGCTGGCACCCCTTCAACCAGCCGGAGATCGAGGTCGGTCCAGGCCAGATCATCCGGCTGCAGAACGATCCCGACCGGCCGTCGCGCGGCACGCTGCGGGTCGAAACGACGGGAGGCGCGTGAGCCATGGGCATCGTCCACAGCAACGGCTGCGACTGTTCAGGCTGGGAACACCCGCCGGATCCATTGATTCCCGCCGGTCTCGCCACGCTGCCGCAACGCCAGTGGCTGTCCTACGGCGAATACCGTCGCGCGCTGCTGGCCGCCATCAGCGAACATGAGCCGCTTGAGCACTGGCGCCCCAACCTGCGGGCCGGTGCAACGCCCGATCTCGGCGTCATGCTGCTCGAGTTCTGGGCCTATATCCTCGACGTCACCGGCTTCTACGACGCCCGCATCGCAGAACGCAGCTATCTGGCCACCGCCCCGGATGCCGAAACTCTGGCGCGTATTGTCCGGCTGGTCGGCTACCGGCCGCGTCCTGCCATGGCCGCGCGCGTGCTGCTGGCGCTGGAAGCCGACGATGCCGACCCGGTCGCGGTGCCGGCCGGCACGGCCTTCCGCTCCGAACCCTTCGACGACGAACCGCCGCAGGTCTTCGAACTGCTCGATCCCGCCACCATCTGGCCGCAGCGCAACCGCTGGCGCTTCGCGCCGATCCGCGAGACAGCTTTCGACGGCGTACTCACCTTCCCGGCCGGCAGCGCTCCGAACCGTGGCGCAATCGTCGTGGCATGGGACAAAGCCGGATCGGCTTCGGCCGCCGGCCAGGTCGAGGCGGTGGAGACCATCACCGCAACCGGAAACGAAAAGCTGGTGCGTACCCATCTCGACGCCGCCGGAGAAACGGCCTTTGGCGGATTGGCTGGTCTGGCGACCGCCAACCTGGGCGTCGCCCAGTTGCGCATCGCCGCCGGCCTGTCGAGTTTCGTCGCCGATGCCTATGACGCTTCGGGCGGCGAAACGACCGCGGTTCTCGATTCGGTCTATCCGCAGGTCCGCAAGAACGACCGCGTCGTGGTCGAGATGGCCGGCGCCATGCATCCGGCAAAAGTCAGTTCGGTGACCACCAACAATGTTGAATTGACGCCGGAATCCGGCACCATCCCCGCGACCATCCTGCCGCAAACGCAGATTGTGCTCGATACCGAAATCGCCGAGACCGGTGACGCCGCGCCGCTGATCCACATCTCCATGGCGCCGCTGCCGTCACCGCTCCGTCCGACAAAGGCCTTCCTCGAGCTTCCAGACCTGCAGCCCACCGCCGTGCTGTCCGGGCCGGTGGAACCGCTCGACGACGCGCCTGTTTCAGGTGCCGCCATCGCGGTCGGCCGCCGCAAGCGCGGCGCTGACCTGCCGGGCACGGTTACCTTGCAGGCCGACGGCACGGGCCTGTTCACGCCAGACAGCGGTGCCGACCCTTTCCCGGAACCACTCGCCGCACCGGCTCAACTTTTCGGCAACGTGGTCGAGGCCATCCGCGGCGAGACGGTCTACAACGAAGTGCTCGGCTCCAGCGACGGCGCCAGCCCCAACCAGGCCTATCCGCTGAAGAAGAAACCGCTTGCCTGGACGGAGGACCCGTCCTGTCCAGACGGTCGGCGGCCCTACCTGGAAGTGGCAGTGGACGGCATCGTCTGGGATCGTGTCGACACGCTGTTCGATGCGCCGCCGGACGCCCGCATCTACGTCGTTCGCCAACAGCCGGACGAGACTCCGGAGATCGTCTTCGGCGATGGATTCAACGGCGAGATCCCCGCCTCCGGCGGCAACAACATCGTTGCCAACTGGTATCGCCACGGCGCCGGCAGCGCCAAGCCACCCGCCGGCTTCATCCAGCAATTGAAGAAACCGGTCACCGGCGTGTCGCGGGTACGCAGCCCGCTGCCGGCAACCGGTGGCGCCGACGCCGACAGTGCCGACGAACTGCGCGACAACGCGCCCGGTTTCGCCCTGGCCCTGGGGCGCGCCATTTCGATCGATGATTTCGAAGCGCTGTCGAGAAGTTACTCCGGCATCCTCAATGCCTCTGCGAGCTGGGCCTGGGACGGCCGCAAGCAGCGAGCCGTTGCCACGGTTTGGATCATCGCCGACCAGGGCGATCCTGGCGACGAACTGGAATCCTGGCTCAAGGGCATGGCGGCGCCAGGCCTCGGCATCACGGTTCAACTTGCCGTTCCGCATGCCTTCGACACCCTGGCCATCGATATCGCGGTCGACGCCGCCCACGACCCCGAAGAGGTCCGCAATGCTGCTCAAGCAGCATTGTTCGACACCGATGACGGCGTGCTTACCCCAGCCAACGTCGTCATCGGTCAACCCATCTACCGCAGCGTCATAGTCAAGGCATTGCATCTGGTTCCTGGCGTGGCATCCGTCCGCAGTGTGCGGCTCGGCGGTGTACCGCTCGACTATGCCGTCCATCCGGGCGAAGGCGGCTGGTTCGATCTCGAAGCCAATGCAAGCGTGGGAGTGGTTCAATGAGTATCGACGGCCAGGCCATCGCCACCCGCGCTGATGACGGCTATGAGCGCCACTATGCCGAAAAGCTCTGGTCGCTCATTCCGGAAATCTATCGCCACGAGGACGGCATCGCCGCCGATCCCGGCCAGTTGCGGGCCCTGGTCGAGATCATCGCCGCCGAGGCGGCGACCGCGCGTCGCAGCGCCGACCGGCTGTGGGCCGATACCCGCATCGACGAGGCCGACGACTGGGCCGTGCCCTATATCGGCTCGCTGGTCGGCGCCCGCCTGGTCAACGCGCTCAACCGCGTTGGGCGCAGGGCTTCGGTCAAGCGGGCGATCTACTACCGGCTGCGCAACGGCACCCGTGCCCTTCTGGAGACGCTGGCCGACGATATCGCCGACTGGGATGCGGTCGCCTCCGAAGCCTTCAAGCGCCTGTTCCGCACCATGCACCTGCTCGACGGCCCGTCGCCGGTGGGACCGATCACCGCGTCACCGCAATGGGGTTTTCCCGATCTGCGGTCGGCGCGGATCGGCGACACCATCGACGGCCCCTTCGACGATGTGTCGCATCGCCCGGATTTCCGCCGCATCAGCGGTTTCCGCGGGCGCTACAACATCCCCAAGGTCAATCTGCACCTGTTCCGCCATTACGCCTTCGCACTGCGCAACGTCACGCCGGTAGCGCTCGACGACACTCGCTGGACGCTCGATCCGAGCGGCCGCGACGTTGCGCTTTACCAGCGCGGCGGCACGCCCGGCGAAGAGTGCCGCCTTCGGCGTGAATGGGAGATCCGCGGCCCGCTCGACTGCCGCCGGCTCAACGCCGCCTCCTTCGAACCGTCGATCGAAGACGCGCCGCCCGGCATGGAAACGGATCTGGCGCTGCTCTATGGCCGCCTGTTCCGCAGCGAAGCCGCACTGCTGCACCTGGCAACGGCTTTGCGCAACGACATCACGCTGCCTGCAAATGCCCGGATGCTGCTCGCTGGCGCGATCACCGACGACTGTCCGAAGCGCAACCTGCTGCCCGGCGGCGATCCAGCCACCCTGTCGCTGGCGCTGGCCGTCGACGACGACCCGGACGCCGATCCGGTCGGGCCGGAACTGCTTTATGCGGCGGACCTTTCGAACTGGGCCGACGGCCTCATCCTGCCGGGATGGGCCGAGATCTTCGTCGATCCCGACAACGGCCGGGTGCTGCTCGATCAGGCGCCGGCGGATGGCGATCGGCTGCAGGCGCAGTTGCATTTCTACGGCGCGTTCTGGCCAGTGGGTGCGGGCACCCACGACCGTTCGGCCTATCTGGAACCGAGCGGCTTCACGGCCATCAACACGCTGACCCCGGATTTCTCCGGCAACGAAACCGGCACCGAGCGTATTGTCGACTCGGCCACCTACAGGCCAACCATTGGTGCCGGCGGCAGCATCACCGTGGACGAGAGCTGGCGGCTGGAAGCGGCCAACGGCCAGCGGCCCTATGTCGAAATCACCGTGGTCGGCGGCACGCTCACCATATCGCCCCTCGGAGATACCGCCGAACTCGTAATCGACGGCCTGTGGCTCGCGCTGCTATCCGACGTTGCCGGTACCGCGACGACGCGCATGGTGCTCGATGGCGGCTGGTCGCTGGTGCGGCTGTCCAACGTCACGCTCGATCCCGGCGGCGAACTGGCCGCCCTGCCCGGCAACCCGCCGGGCATCCAGCCGGCTATCGTTCTCGAAGCCGCCGGCGAAGTCGATACCTTGGTCATCGACCGCTGCATCACCGGCCCGATCCGCGAGAATGTCGATGCGGTCGATCCCTGTTCCGCAAACGAGATCGTCATCTGCGATTCCATCGTCATCGGCCAGCCGGCTGCGCCGGCGATCCGCGCCCGCAACGCGCATTTGCACATCGAGCGCAGCACGGTTTTCGGCGACATCGTTTCCGGCCGCATCCACGCCGATCACCTTCTCGCAGACGGCCGACTGATCATCGAGGATGCGCAGAATTCCTGTGTCCGCTTCAGCGCCGCCATCGCCCATGGCAGCCCCAATGCCATCGACGGCTACGAGTCGACCTTCTACGCCGACGCTCTCCCCGCCAATCTGTTCGTGTCGCGCCGTTTCGGCGACGCAGCACTGGCACAACTGCGCCGGACCGCACCGGAAGAAATCCGCCGCGGCGGCGAGAACAACACGGAAATCGGCGTCTATAACCGCGCTCTGGCTCCCATCAAGCACGACGATTTGCGCGCCAAGACGGCCGAGCACATGCCCATCAACGCCATCGCCCAATTCGTTTTCGAGACCTGAGATGCCCCAGACACCATTACCCGCAATCCGCCAACACGACCCGGCCAGTTAGGAGAGCCCCATGTCCGCCGACATTTCCCGACATTCGCTCCGCGTCGACCAGCTCTATTCCTCCGTGGTCCGCCAGCAGGGCCGCACGCCGCTGGACTCGGAAGAAAACGAAGCGTCTGACATTTTCAGTCTGAGGTTGCGCCAGAGCCTGGCCGAAACCATCTGCAGCGGCGGTACGCCGGATGGCGGTTTCTTTGTGGAATCGGTCGAAATCCAGCCCGGCGACGAACATTACGACCTGACCTATGGCGCCGGCAGTTTCTATCTGGGCGGCCTTCGGGTGGAAAACGGTCCGGATTCTGAGACCTTCGCGAACCAACGCGACTGGCTCGACCGCAGCCTGTACCAGGACCTGCCCGACGTGCCGGCACTTGCGGCCGGCGAAACGCGCACTGATCTGGTCTGGCTGGAAGGGTGGGAGCAACACGTCACGGCCTTCGAGGACGGCGAGCTCATCGAAACGGCGCTCGGCGGCGTCGACACGACGGGGCGCAAACGGCCGATGCGGCGGGTGCGGGTAGCGACGGATGTGCCGGAGGACGGGTGCGCCGAAGCCTTCGCCGAACTAATCCAGAGGATCGGCGAGGATGCTGTATTCGATCCGGGTTCTGCGTCTCTCGTCTCGTCAACCGAACTGACCATCGGCTTTGTCGACACCGAGCCGGTGGAAGATCTCTGCTCGCCGCGCGCCGAACCGGGGTTCCTCGGCGCCCGCAACGAGACGATCCGGGTCGCCATTACCCAGCCGGGCGAATTTGTCTGGAGCACAGACGCCGCCCTTTACCGGGTCCAGGTGGAGGACGACGACAATTTCAACCGAAGGCGCCTGGTGTTCCTCAACGAACCGCGCGACGCCTTCGCCTTTCCGCTCGCCGGACAGACGATCGAGCTGCTTCCCTGGTCGGCCATTCTGTCGAACGGCGAAAAGGCTGCTGCACCCATGGGCCGATTCTTCGAGATCGACAACGGCTATGACGAGACCGGCAGCGTGGTGCTCGCCAGCGACGTGCCGGCCGATTGGGAGGCGTGGCTCGCCGCTCTGCCCGCGTCGCTCGACGGCCAGTTCGACGTCGCGGGCGAAAACCGCTTTTTCTACGCCCGGCTTTGGACCAACGGCCAGGGTGGCGGCGGCGCGCCGACCGTGCCGACGACACCGGGTCCGGTGCCGCTTGGCGATACCGGCCTCACCGCGAGCTTCAGCCTCGACGGCCGGCGGCGCGACCGCTGGACCATCTCGGCCCGCACCAATACCCCGGCGCGCATCCTGCCCTGGGGCCTGCACAATGGCGAACCGCCGATGGGCCCGAGGCGCCGCCTGGCGCCGCTGGCACTGATCCACTGGACAGGTCAGCCCGGCGGCGTGCCGACCGTCGAAATCGTCGATTGCCGCCATCGGTTCCGGCCGCTCTGCCGGGTCAATGGCTGCTGCCGCATCACCGTCGGCGACGGCCGCCGCAGCCATGGCGATGTCGACCGGATCCAGGTCGCGGTCAACCTGCTGCCGCCCGAAGGCGGCGAAATCTGCATCCTGCCGGGCGACTACGAAGAGCATGTCGTCATCGACAATCTCGAGAAGATCACGTTGACCGGTTGCGGCCGCGAGACGCGCTGGACGGACGACGGCACGGACGCGCCGCTGCTGCACATTCTCGGCTCCAGCGACATCACCGTCCGCCGCATCGCCATGGCGAACACCCAGGCCGAGGCAATCCTGGCCGAACCGGATTTGGTCAACGCACCCAATGATTTGCCTGAACGTCTTCTATTCGAGGATTTGCGCATCACCGCCACGGATTTCGGCGCCATCGCCGGCCGCGACGGCTCGGATTACACCGTTCGGCGCTGCCACGTCGAACTCGACGCGCTGAGCAACGGCATCGGTGGCGGCGCCGGTGTCTCCCCGGCTATCTTCCTGCTCGGCACCGGCCTGCTGGTCGAGGATTCCACCATCATCGCGCTGAACCTCACCCAACGCCAGCAGCTCGGTCTGGGCGGCATTCACATCGGCGGCGGCTCCGACGGCGTGATCATCCGACGCAACCGCCTGATCGGCGGCAATGGCAACGGCATCACGCTCGGCTCGGTGCGCATGGTCACACGGCCGACTCCGGGTACCAATTTCGATTCGGTGATCGAGGGATCTTTCGAAAACCGGGTCAATTACACCACCGACTACAAGGCCAATATGGGCATTGCCGGCTATTACGGCACGCCGCTGATCATCAACGATCTCGGCTGCATCGACATTGGCCCCATCGATCCAGGCGGTGACGGCGAACAGCCCGATCCGATGTTCCCGGTGTCCGAGGGGCCAGTGGAGAACGTCCGCATCGAAGACAACAGTATCGCCGAGATGGGTATGAACGGCATCTCGACCCACCTTCTGTCGATCTTCCAGATCGTGCTGGTCAATGAGCCGGTGGACGCCATCGCGGTCGAAAACATGACAATCCGGCGCAACCGGATCGAAAACTGCGTGCGCGGCGAAATCCCGGATCTCGGCGCCATCCTGCGTCAGTTCATCGGCTGGGGCGGCATCGCCCTGTCGCTCGCCGCCGATCTGGAGGTGACGGACAATCTCATCGCCGGCTGCGGCGAAGGCCATGACAGCCCGGTCTGCGGTTTCTTTGTCGCCATCGGAGAAAATCTGCTCTTCGAGCACAACCGTATCGAACGCAACGGCCGCGGCCTGGTCGACGGCGGCGCGCCCCGGCCCGGCCGCCGTGGTGGCATCGTCATCGGCCTCGGAATGGGTGGGCTGTCGACCAACACCGTGTCCGATGACAGCCGGCGACAGGTCAACCGCGCCGCCTTCAGCTGCCGCTCCAACGAGATCCATGCGTCGGGCGGCCGGGCGATCAAGGCGATCCTTGCCGGTCCGGCCCACGTCAACGACAACCGGTTGACCGGATCTGGCCAGAGCCTGCTGTTTTCCAACCCCTTCGCCGCATTGGCGGCGGCCGGGATCGGTGCCGCCTCCATCGGCAATCGGCTGATGAGCCCGGTCGGCGATCTCGACTTCACCGACTACCTCATCCTGGAGGTCTTGTCGGAAGTCGCCGGCGGCGACGTGGTCAACATCCTCAATGTCGCGGTCGGCGAGGATTTCGCCTCCTTCTTCAATCTCGGCGGTCGGCTTTCGCGCGACCAGCAGGCACAGCCTCTCCGGCTGACCGGCGGCGAAACCATGTTCAACGACAACCAGGTGAGCCTGCGCGCCTTCGGCGAGAACCAGGCGGCGTCGCTGTCGGCGGTGTTCCTGCTCAGCGCCGACGACGTGTCGATGGAGGACAACCAGGTCGAGTCGGAAAACGAGATGGCGTTCGTTTTCACCAACGCCATCGTCATGGCCAACTCGATCCGGGTCGAGGGCGGCCGCTTTCAGGCGAAAATTCTCGGTTCGCTGCTGTCAGCGGTCACCGTGTCGAATTTCATGAACACGACAGCGCTGAACCAGGGCACGCACTGTTTCTATGTCGTCGCGCCCCTGAGCGGCCGCATCGCCCAGGGCAACACGTCTATTTTCGGCATGGCATTCCCGCAATTCTGCAGCGGCATCGACAGCGTGGCGCTGCAGCAATCGAAACTGAAGACTGCCCAGATCGGGCAGTCGATCAAAGGCTGACGCAGAAACACAGGTGCTGACATGGCCGACAAAAACGACAATTGTGACGACGCAATTCGCATCGACCAGAACGCCATTTTGGGCGAAATGGGCAATTTCACAGGCGCAACCCGTCACATCAAGGCGGCCGGCTACGGGTTGGCCGCCCCGCTGTCGACCCTGCGGCTTGGTCAGATGCGAGCGGAAAAGGCGCGCGCTGTCGGGCGCCATGGCGCAAACAGCGCCGCGGCGAAGACCCGTGACGCGCAGCTGACAGCGGCAACCGTTCGGGCCGAGGCATTCGATGCGGAATTCAGCCGCACGCTCGTCGACCCGCCGGCGCCCGATCCAGACCGGGCCCAGGCCGGTTTCCACGGTCGGGTTGTTGAAGATGGTGATCCACGCCCCGGCCTAATCGTCGGAGCGGTCGACGACAAGGACGAATGGCAAGGCCACACATGCACCGGCGAGCGAGGGGATTTTGCCTTCTCAAGCACCGCGGACGTTCCGTTGCGATTGATCGTCACCGAAAAGTCCGGCGCGACACTCTATCGCGACACGGTTGAACGCACCTACGTGGCCGGCCAGGTGGTTTGGCGCGAGATCGACCTGGCAATCGCCGATGATCCTTGCGATTCCCGTGACGGCGGAAATGGCGAGGATCCTGAACCGCAGCAGGTCACGGTGCCGCCGGTCGTCGGCTTGCTCGAGGCCGATGCCGTTGCCACCTTGCGCAAGGCCGGACTGGCCCGTGGCGAGCGCACGACAAGACCGGACGAGGACAATGTCGACAAGGTAGTCGAGCAGAACCCGGAAGCCGGCACGCAGGTCGAACGCGGTTCGGCAGTGGCCATCGTTGTTGGCATCTCTACCCAGATCCACATGCCGGAAGTCGTTGGAATTCCGATCGACATCGCCAGTGAAAAGCTGTCGGGCATCCCCCATGAATCGATCAAGATCGAGGAAAAGCCGGATCCCGACAAGATTGGCATCGTGCTGGCACAGGCGCCGAAAAAGGACTCCGTGGTGACCGAGGAAACGGAAATTGTCCTGACAGTCGGCGTTGCCGACCGACTGGTCATGCCCTCGCTCGTTGGCGACAAGCCGGCACAGGCGAAAATCACCCTGGCAGAACTCGGGATCAGCAATATCGAGACTGCCGAGTCGGTCGATCCGCAACGGATTGGCCTGGTGGTCGACCAGAAGCCCCGGTCGGGCGAGACCGTCACGCCGGACACCAAGGTCACGTTGGTCATAGGCGTTGCCGAAGACCGGCCCGGCGAGGATACGCGAGAACGGTTCCGCGCCGTCATCGATCACATGGCCGCCGATGATCGTTTCACCCAGCTCCAGATGAGCCGTGAGAAACTGGAACAGGCCTTCAAGGACCGTGGCGTCGACAAGACTTCGGCGCTTCGTGGCATGAGCGAGTCTCAGCCGCAGGACGTGCGGACCCGGATGGAACTGCCGACCCTGAAGGCAGCCAAGCTCCTGCGCACCTTGCTGCGTGCCGCGTTCAAGGCGCTTGATCGGGGCTGATACAGGTTATGGCAACGCGCGCGATCGAGCATGCCGTGAAGGAGGCCGCAAGGCCGGCCCGCCGCGCCAATGCTGCATTGCCACTGCAGGCCAAGCTGGAGGTCGGGCCGGCGCACGACCGTTTCGAGTCAGAAGCGGACCGAGTAGCCGATCGCGTGGTCTCCGGTCCTGGCCCGCCCGGCACCACTCCGCCTGCGACGATCTCGGCCCTGCCAACCGTCGGTGCCGCCAGCCGCAAGGCCAACGGCGCGCCGGAAGAGCCGGAGGAAACGCCACCGCTGCTCGTCCAGTCCAAACGTGAAAATGGCGCTGCTCCGCCGGAGGAACCGGAGGATCCGGCCGAGTCCCTGCTGATGCAGCGCGATGCCGCGAACGGCGCTTCCGGGGGTGCCTTCACGGCCCCTGCCACGGTCGAATCCGCAATTTCGGGCATGCGATCCGGACCGGCTCGGCGGTTGGACCCGGGAACACGCTCGACAATGGAAGGCGGCATTGGCCGAGACTTTTCCAACGTGCGCATCCACGACGGTGCAAGGGCAGCCAACGCCGCCCGGGATCTGCGTGCCAAAGCTTTCACCGTCGGTAACGACGTGTTTTTCGGCGCCGGGCAATACCGGCCGCATACCAGGTCCGGCCAGCGGCTGCTCGCCCACGAACTCACCCACACGGTGCAGCAGGCCGGCGGTTCGGGTCACGCCCAGCCGGCGCGGATCCAGCGCGATACCGGCGCTGGCAATTCCGACATCGAACCGGACAACGACCAACGCGACACGGACGAACCGCCGCCGCCCGACTCGTTCGAGCATCCGCAGAAAGGCAAGATCGATCTCGCCAAACGGGAGATCGAACTGCCTGAGCTGGAATTGCCGGAGTTGGTCGGCGCCCTCAAGGGTGCTGCGGGCGGCCAGAATTCACCGGCGGCCACCAGCGGGACGTTGCCGGCTGCCGGTTCGCAATATCGGTTGGCTCCGGTCCCGGCCCGTGACCCCAGCAGCAAAGCCTTTGAAGTCTGGACAGCCCATGCGCAATCCAACTGGGCTGAAGCAGTCGCGCGCGGGTTGACCGAGCACCTGGCCCAGTACGAAGACGCAGCCGATGTTCAAAAGGACGGTCAGAAGGTCTATTTCCTGCGCCGCGGAAGCGGGCAAAATCCGAGCTCGCTTCTGATCGGCACCGTTCCGGAGATCGCCGGCAGCGATTTGGGTTTACGGCCGCAATGGACCCAGGGGGGTGGCGAGGCGTCGCTTGATGCCGACCACATTCTGGAATGGCAATTGGGCGGTGCAGACAGCGCACTCAACATGTGGCTGCTCAAATCCGACTACAACCAGAATGTCGGCAACCAGATCAAGAACCGAGTGCGCGACAATGCCCGGGAACTGCTCGACGCGGCTCACCGGGACGACACGATCAAGAGCGACTCGCGGCTGCCGCCAGCCAGCGTTGCCGGCGTTACGGCCACCCGCCAGAGCTGGACCTATGTCTTTCGCGAAGTCAAAAGCGGCCGCGGTTTCGCCCGGGCGCCGCGCAACGCCTACTGGACGAGGGCGCAGATCCAGAACGCTGACCACCTGCGGGTCACGCGACCCCTCGACGACCAGAAGCTGATCGACCTCGGATTGAAATTCGAACCCGGCACCATGCCGTCGCAGTTCCTGGTGTTTCCCAATGAACAGGGCGGGAAGTTTGCGAAGTTCAACATCAACCGCGACGGCTCCGTGCGTCGCCCGAATTTCTTCTTCCCAGGCCTCGTTCTGGTTGGCAACCCGACCTACGACCCCCCTGGATCATCCGACGACCCCGCCCACGCACTGCATCTGCGCATCGCCCGCCAGAAGCGAAAGAAAGGCGACCTGTTCCAGTCGACGACGGAGCAGGATATCGACGTGATGGCGCAGCCGCATCTTGGCGCTGCCGGTTACGCCAACCGCGAACAACTCCTCCGCCTCTTCCACGGAGCCACCTTTACCAAGCTCAGTCCGGTCACCTTTTCCGAAATGGGGCTCGACGCAAACGGTATCCTGGTCGGCGTCGGCGAAATCGCGGCAACGAAGTTCCTTTTCCCGGGCCTGCGGATCCCGGTGATGATCCACGGCACCGATGTATTCATTTCCTTTCCGGTTCCAACGGAGAGCCTCAATTTCGGACCGCTCGAAGTCACCGAGGCTGCACTCAGTCTCGGTGTCGGAGAAAACGGCTTCTTCGTCGAGGGGTTGGCCAATCTCGTCGTTGCGTCCGTTGGCTCGGGTCAATTGGCCGCGCGCGTCGAGCGCGACGATGTCATCCTGTCGGGCGCATTCCAGCTCGACATGGATTTCCTCAATCCGGCGGAGCTGTCGCTTTCCTATTCGTTCAACAACGATCAGCTGAGCGGCACCGCTACGTTGGGCGTCCAGTCCGAGGCCCTGCCCGGGATCGAAGGCGGCGAGGTCACGGTCACCTTCTCCAACGATTCTCTCGGCGTCACCGGCCGGCTCGATCTTGGCGGTCCGCTGTCCGGCTCGGCAATCACCGTCGGTTATACGCCGCAGGAAGGCCTGACCATCGCTGCCGACGATATCCCGTTGCCGGTCGACCGGCTGCCGGGGATCTCCAACGCGATGGTATCGATCTCGGCAAACCGCAATCCCGAAACCGGCTTGTGGGTTGTCGCCGGCTCCGGCTCGGCGGACATCACAGCGCCGGCCGCGTCCGGTTCGATTGATGTCTCTTATAATGCCGGCGCTATCCTCATTCATGGCGAAGGTCAGGTAGCCGCGGGTCCGGCCACTGGAACCATCAATGTCACCGTGACCAACATGCCGATCGACGAGGAAGGACGACCGGTTGAAGGCACCGTCACCGATACCTTCACAGCCTGGGGTCGCGGCACCGCATCAATGACATTCGGTATCCTCACAGGAACCGCCGGGCTCGAATACACACCCGATGGTCGGGTAATCATTTCCGGCGAAATCGCCCTGCCGCCAAGTTTCGAAGTCTTCGAGCGGATGGAATACAACCGCCGACTTCTCGGCCTGGAAACACCGGAGTTTCCGATCTGGGGCCTCTCGCTGGGCGGCATCGGTTTCGGAATTTTCGCCAGTGCCGACGGATATATCGATTTCGACGCCTGGATCGGACCGGGAACACTTGAAAATACCGTGCTTGGCGCCGAGATGGACTTGGCAGCGCCCCAGGATGCCACGGTCACAGGAAGCGCCAGTTTCGTCGTCCCGGCCTATGCCGGCTTTCGATTGGGCATTGGTGCCAATCTGACAGCTCGCGCGGCGGTCGCCTTCGTGCGTGGGCGCGTCGGCATAACCGGCGATTTGGGGCTCGGGGTCGAAGGCGGCCTCGACGTCGAGGTCAACTGGTCACAGGCAACCGGCCTGGAACTCGACGCTTCCGCCCGAGTGGAAGCGCAGCCGAAATTCCGTATCGGTATCGAGGCGTCCGTCACCGCCGGGGTCGACCTCGTCGTCAAGGAAATCTCGAAGACGTTCGGCCCGTGGGAACGCACGCTGGGCGAATTCGGGCCGGACATGACGCTGGGCGTCACCATGCCGGCCCGCTGGACCGAGGCCGATGGCCTCGATCTGGATTTGAACGACATTCAGGTTCAGCAGCCGAGCTTCGACACGCAGAGTGTCCTCGACAGCGCTTTCGACACGCTGACCTGATGACTACGCGATGTCCATGTAGCCGAGATCGGTCAGTTGAGCGATCACGCCATTGGGACCGTCCAGGACGTCGCTCCAGTCCGGCGCTGTGAGGTTCTCGCGCTGCAGATCCTCTGCCTGAATTCCGCTGAGAATATATTGGTGCCCGCCATTGTTGAGCACCTCGATAACCAGGTTGTTGCCCACTTCCGAGACATCGACGTGCTCGGTGGAAAGCGCACCAAAATCGAGCACGTCCTCCGTCGGATCGAAATCCGCGATGGTCTCGATGGCTGCCCAGTTCCAGGTGAGCGTGTAGATGTCCTCGCCATCTCCCGCTCCACCGGTATCCGGTGTGTCGTTGTCCGGCGGCGTGCCGTCGTCAGGTGTTTCACCACCGTCGCCGGCTCCATCATCCGGATCGCCGTCGCCCGGATCTGTCGTCCAGAAGACACCATCCCGGGTCTGGTGGCCGTCGGTGATCTCGCCGGCCGGCGCTTCCGGAGTGAGCAGCGCTTCACGCGAAACCAGAGCGACATCGTCCTGACTGAAACCGAACGGCACCTCAAGCTGGTCTTCCATCACCTGGTCGAAGTGGAATTCCAGCGTGCCAGGATGCAGGTCGGCAAGGGTAATTCCGGTGAACGTGAAGCTCTGGCCCGACGGTGAGCTGCTGATCACCAACCCCTGGTCAGTATCCTCAACCGACAGCCGCTCGCGCGTGCCGAAGTAAAGGAAGCTGATTTTCATCGTCAGCGGGTCGAAATCGTCGATGACCTCATGCACGCCGTATTCGTGCGAACGAATGTAGACCGTATCGGACTCACGCGGTCCGATACCCTTTTCCCATGACAGCACCGCACCGAGGTCCTGACGAAAGTGCTCGTTGCCGACAACACCGAAACTTTCGACGGACATGTCGCTGAGCATGACGCCCTGGAGGATCTGCATGTCTGATCCCCAAGGATTGTCAACGATCACTTCGCCCGCAGGCGTGCGGTTGATGACCATGCTGTGGACCGACGTGTTGCCGACACTCAGAACATCGCGAGCAACATCGAATCCGACGATATCGTCCCTCTGGTAATCCGCCTCGTAAATCACGCCGCCGGCATCCGTTGTGTCGAGGGTGGCAGGTGGGGCGGACCCGTCATTGTCGTAGACGATCGCCGTTTCACCGCCAGGGTCTCCGTCTCCGCTTCCACCGTGGCCGCCATGGCCACCATGGCCACCGGTATCCATCGCGACCTGACCGAGGATTTCCTGCGCCGTCGCGTCGCTCATGATGGTGAAGTTGGCAGCGCTGAGATCGTCGAGCTGAATGCCCGCCAGCGTTACGGTCTGCTGGTTGCTGGGCATCGAAAAGACGACATTGCCGCCGCTTTCCGAAACATCGATGGCGTCGGGACCGAACCAGTCGACAAAGATCGTGTCGGTCGCCGGATCGAAATCATCGACGACCGTGTCGTTGCCCCAGGCCCAGGTGATCACCACACTGGCCGTATCCTTGGTGACGCCGGCGGTGCCATTGCCGGCCACCGGCGTGCCGCCCCCGGTATCGCCTCCCCCAGTGTCGCCGCCATCCGTGTCATCACCGTCTGTGTCGCCGCCACCGGTGTCGCCACCATCGGAGTCGCCTCCATCGGTGTCCGTATCTCCCCCGTCCGTGTCTCCACCGCCATCGGTATCGCCACCGCTGTCGGTATCACCTTCATTGCCGCCGACCAGGGCAAGGATCTCCGTCGCCGCCGTCGCGTCCAGAAAGGTGAAGTTGTCGGCATCGAGATCTGCCAGGGACACACCGACGAGCGTCACGGACTGGTTGTTCGACGGGATCGAGAAGACGACATCGCCGCCCTGCTCGCTCACTTCGAGATGCGCGGACGTGAACCAGCCCACAAAGATGGTGCCAGCATCGGTGTCGAAATCGTCGACTGTGGTATGGGTTCCCCAAGCCCAGTCGACGACCACATCGGCGGTTTCCGGTGTGACGCCGGCGCCACCGCCATTGCCGCCTCCGGGCTCAAGGCCTTCGTCGCCGGTCAGGCGATCCTCGAAAAAGGTGATGAGCGAGTCGACGGAAGGTGAGTCATAACCGCCGAATTGCTCAATGTATTGCAGGATCGAAGTGCCGTACTCATCGATACTGACCGATCCGCTGCGCAGCAGGTTGACCACCGCCGAAGCACCACGCAAATGGGCACCCGCCAGAATGCCTGTCAACGTTAGCTCGACCGACCCGGAGCCACCGCTATAGGTGTAGCTGACGGACTGGCCGATATAGTCCTCGAGGCTTTCACCGTTAGCCGCAAGAAGGTTCTGAATGACCGTCAGATTGTAGCCGAAGGCCTCTTGGATCGCGACATCCTGTGCCTCCTGGGTCATGAACTCTTCAAGTGAATCGACGCCGTTCTTGCCGGTCCAGGTGCCGTCCCACGAATTCGATGACGCACCGTTGCCGTAGTAGAAGTCGTCGTCGTAATATCCCAGGTCGATCAGCAACGCCTCACCGAACTGGTAACCGACGAACCCGAAGGTGTTCGTCGACCGATAGGCCATGGACAGCCATTCCGAGTCGCTCAGTTGCGACCAGCTCGAATATTGCGGAAAGAAATCCTCAACGGTGCCGCCAGCCCATTGATTCAACTGCGAGTCGACAATGACCCCAGCATCGTAACGTTCACGATCCCAACCGGATTCAAACGCAAGAAGCGCAGCCAGGAAGTCTTCAAACATTCCGTTCATTTTTGTTAGTCTCCACCAGCGCCCGTCTTGAGTTCCGCTATAAAAGGTCGAATTGAGGCGAGAATTCGCCGCAACCTTTCACTCAGAAACGGCCGTGGAGACAGAACGTGATCTTGCCGCGATGCAGGTGGTGGGAGGAATCGACAGTTGCTGGCAAGTGATTTCGGCGATCAGGCAGATAACGCTACCATCGATCACTGACAGCGCTTATCTCTTGATTTTTATAGCGAAAACTGTCCGGCGACCGACGGTCACGCTGGCGCACATTCTTCGGAAATCAACTTTTCCAGCGCGCGACGAAACAGCTTGGCGCCGGCGTCGAGACCAAGATCAATATTGGGTGTCGCCATCCGCTTCATGCCCCTGTGCACCTCCTCAAGCACCTCACGGTCCTCGTTAAAGGCCATGATGGCGCCCGCATTCATCTGTTCCGAAATCGCCTTGTCATTCGGATCGGTATTGCGGTGCTGGAACCAGATATATTTCGACCGGTCTTCATCAATCGGCGTCATGAAATTGTATGAAATGTTGACATAGGTCTTGTCCACAAGCGGTTTGTCCGGCCCTCCGGTACCGACAGGTGTATAGACCGACTTGTTGAGTCCAATTGCCGGAAAACACATCTCATAGTGTTGCTTGCGGTCGCAGTGCCCATCGAATTTGACCAGCCCGGCATAGTAGGGCGACGGGGGCTGGTCGTAGATCCAGCGCGATACGATAATACCGCGATCGGTCTTGTCGATGTCGAGCGGCGTACCGTCGGTGCCGCCGCCGGCAAAGGACGTTACATGCACCCAGGCGACATGGCTTGGGTCGAGAAGATTGTCGACGATCCAGAGATAGTTGCAGGCGATTTCCATCTCGCCTCCAACCGTACAACCCCATTCGGGATTGTCGAAGTTTTCGATCGGGAAGATGGTATCCGGGTCAGCCTTGTCGGCGTCCCCCATCCAGATCCAAAGCAGACGATAGCGATCCACCACCGGATAGGAGCGAACCTTGGCCTTTGGTGGGACGAGGTCCGGCTGGGTTGGTGCGGCTACACAAGCTCCTCTGCAATCGAATGTCAGACCATGGTAGCCGCATTCCACGGTATCGCCGCGCAGGTTGCCTTTCGACAGCGGCAGTTTGCGGTGCGGGCAGGCATCTTCCAGGGCCACCGGGTCTCCGGACTCCGTCCGGTAGATGACAATGTTCTCGCCCAATAGTGTTTCGGCCTTCAGCGCTCGGCCGTAGTCCTTACTCCATCCCGCAACGTACCAGGTGTTTCTCAGATACATTCCACTCACCCGTTCGACAGCCCCAGTTCAAAGGCCGCAAAAATCCTGTGCGCCGGCCCGAAAAAAGGCTGGCGCACAAAACCATGTGTTCGTCATGTCACCAGTAGAGGTGGGACGACAACCAGATGGTCGTCATCCCATGGAAGCTGCAATCAGCCTCAATCGAGCTTCCACTTTTCCGCCAACTCGTCGAACAGACCGCGCTCTTCCTTCAGCTTGATCCAGGTGTTGACGTAGTTGATCCACACAAAGTCGTCCTGTGGCAGCAGCATCGCGATGGGCGTCGGTGCCTTCGGCGCGGAAACCGGAACGATCTTCATCTGCGGATACTTGGCAACCAGCTTGTTGGCCTCGACATTCGAGGTGATGTGAGCATCTGCCCGACCCGCGAGCACTTCCTGAAAGTCACGAGCAGGTGCCTCGACGATGCGGTGCTCGGCATCCGGGAAGAATTGCTTGACCTGTTTTTCCTGGGTCGTGCCAAGGGTCGCCGCAACGCTGACGCCCGGCTTGTTGAGATCGGCCCAGTCTTTGTACTTGTCGGCATTTTTCTCAAGGATCAACGGCACGGTGGCCAGCGAAAAATAGCTGTCCGAATAGCCCGCAACCTTGGCCCGGCTGGGTGATACCGAAGCAGATCCGGTAATGTGATACTTCCCGGAGGTCACACCGTTGACCAGCGTCTTCCAGTCGGTCGGAACAAATTCGACCTCGACGCCGAGATCGCCGGCGAGCGCGTTCATCACGTCGATATCGTAGCCGGTATAGGTGTTGGTGGCCGGATCCTTCATGGTCATCGGATTCCAGTCGCCGGTCGTGCCGACCTTCAGAACTCCGCTATCCAGGATTTCCTTGAGTGCCGATTGGGCATTCGCCTGAACCGCCAACAAGGCAACCATCGCGAAAGCCGCAACTATTCTCAACATGTCAGTGCTCCCTTAGTTTTCATGGTTGGGTCAACGATAAGGCTGGCACAAAAAAATTGCAAGAAGATAATTAAGTTGCATGACACACAATCTTGTGGTTTCCTGAAAAGAAAATTCGCGCCTGGCAGGGGAACGCAACAATGGCTGCGCAAAACGGCGAAACGGTCATAACCATAGACAATGTGTCGAAGTATTTCGGCGCATTTCAAGCGTTGAAAGACACGTCGCTTTCAGTACGTTCAGGCGAGCGGGTTGTCATATGCGGGCCGTCGGGCTCCGGGAAATCGACATTGATCCGATGCATCAACCGGCTGGAAAAGCACGACGCAGGAACGATCGTTCTCAACGGCGTCGAGCTTGGAGAAAACCGACAAAGCATCGAGGCCATTCGCACCAATGTCGGCATGGTGTTTCAGCAGTTCAACCTGTTCCCCCACCTGACCGTTCTCGAAAACCTGACCCTCGGACCGGTGCGCGCCCGCAAGATGCCCGCCGACGACGCCAAGCAACTGGCGATGAAGTTTCTCGAACGGGTTCACATTCCCGACCAGGCCGAAAAATACCCCTCGCAGCTTTCCGGCGGCCAGCAGCAGCGCGTCGCCATTGCCCGCACCCTTTGCATGGAACCCAAGATCATTCTGTTCGACGAACCAACCTCGGCGCTCGATCCGGAAATGATCAACGAGGTTCTCGATGTCATGGTGGAGCTGGCCGGAACCGGCATGACCATGCTGTGCGTTACCCACGAAATGGGCTTCGCCCGCAAGGTCGCCGACACCATGGTTTTCATGGATCACGGTGAAATCGTCGAGATCGCTCCGCCGGACAAGTTCTTCAAGAATCCGGAGAGCCAGCGCTGCCGCGATTTCCTCAACCAAATTTTGCATCATTGACATGACCCGCATCATTCTCATCGTCGCCACCGGTTTGCTGCTCACGGGATGTTCGGCCGATTGGGGCTGGTACGTCGTTAATCCCTCGACGGAAACCGGGTTCAACAATCTCTGGTTTCTGCTGAGCGGCATGGACTACACCATCCGCCTGTCTCTGACAGCGATCGTCATATCGATGGTCGTCGGCCTGTTGGTCGCCCTGCCGGGCCTGTCCGAGAACCCGGCCCTGCGGCGCATCAACCGTCTGTACGTGGAGATCGTGCGGGCCGTTCCGATCCTGGTGCTGATTTTATGGGTCTACTACGGCCTGCCGCAGATGACCGGTTTGGCAATCGGCGTGTTCTGGGCGGGCGTGATCGCTCTGGCGCTGTCCGACAGCGCTTTCCAGGCGGAGATCTTCCGAGCCGGCATTCAATCGATCGGCCGTGGTCAATACGAGGCCGCCCATTCGATTTCGCTCAACTATTTCGACACGATGCGCTTTGTCATTTTGCCGCAGGCGATCCGAAGGATCCTTCCGGCACTCGGCAACCAGTTGGTGTATATGCTGAAAATGTCGTCGCTGGTGTCGGTCATCGGCATGGGGGAATTGACCCGCAAGGCCAATGAACTGGTGGTCTCGGAATACCGACCGCTGGAGATCTACACCATTCTGGTCCTGGAATACCTGGTGCTGATCCTGGTGGTTTCGGCCGGCGTGCGCTGGCTGGAGCGGCGGATGCAAGCCGCAGAGCACCGCTGATTTGAAATTTGAAAGAAGAGCCGTGGAGTTGCAATGAGTGCCTGGATCAGGATGGTCCCCGACGAAGAAGCCGGTCCGGAGCTGAAGGGAGCCCTGGAACTGGCCCGGACACCTCACGGGACGGTCGACAATGTGATGCGGGTTCACTCGCTTCGTCCGAGCACGATGAAGGGACATGTTGCGATCTACCGAGCCGCTCTGCACGACGACGCCAACACCTTGCCCGGTTGGTTGCAGGAAACCATCTCTTCTTATGTCTCCATTCTCAATGAATGCCCTTATTCCTTTGCCAATCATTGGGCCAATGCCCGCCACCTGATCGGCAATGGTGAGCGCGCCGACGCCATCGAGGCGGCACTTCAGACACGCCGTCCGGAGGAAGCCTTCAGCGGGCGCGAGCTGTCACTCCTTCGCTATGCGGAAAAGCTGACAATCGAACCCGGCCGCATGGACAAGTCCGATGTGGACAGCCTTCGCGAAGCCGGCTTCGATGACGGCGAGATCCTCGAAGTCAACCAGATCGTCTGCTATTTCAACTATGCCAACCGCCTGCTCAACGGCCTCGGCGTCACCACTGAAGGCGACGTGGTCGGTTATTACAGCTCAGCGGAGGCGAGCCACGGCTGACCATTGAGTCACCCGCGTCAGGAATGATGAAACAGGCCAACCAGAACAGGATCGAGGTCAACGCCGACAGCGCCATCGGCGTCGCCGTTCGCGACTTGCGCAGCAAACGCGGCATGACCGCCCGCGAACTGGCGCAGAGTTCGGGCATTTCCGCCGCCATGATAAGCCGCATCGAAAGCGGTCAGGTGTCGCCCTCGATTTCGACGCTGCAGCAGCTCAGCAACGCACTCAATGTGCCGCTGATAAACCTGTTCCGCGGCACCGCCGGAGGTCGCTGCGACTTCACCCATGTCCGAAGCGGCGAAGGTATCAAGTCGAAGCGCATTTTCGACGGACACGTGCACGACTACGTCAATCTCGCCCTGCATGCGCGCTGGGATATTCAGTTCGAGGCGCGCCAGGTCAAGCTGACCCGCCAGGACGTTCGGCCGCCCGAATATATCGGCAGCGGCGTGGTTTTCGTCTACATCCTGTCGGGAAGCGCGATCTATCAATATGGTGAGCGCGAGGTCACGGTGGAACCCGGCGACAGTCTATGCCTTGACGCTGAGATGAACTACGGCTTCAAGGAACTCCTGACCGAGGAACTCGAAATCCTCACCGTTCAGGCCGAACGCCGCAATTAGAGCGGGTCGGTCGGATGGAGGGGCTGTCGGGACCGTCATGATCAAGGAGGCAGACTGATCCGATGCATCATATCGTCGTTGTAGGTGCCGGCCAGGCCGGATGTTCGCTGGTTGCTAAACTGAGGGCGGAAGGCTGCGAAAGCCGTATCACGCTGATCGGCAACGAGAACGCGCCACCCTATCAGCGACCGCCTCTGTCGAAAAAATACCTGACCGGCGAAATGACGCTGGAACAGCTTTACCTGCGTCCGCCCGAATTCTACGAGAGCAACGGTATTGAGCTTCTCACAGGAAAGCACGTCGCGGCCATCGATCGCGCCAACAAACAGGTCACGCTGGAAGACGGACCGCTTTCGTACGATGAGCTGGTGTTGACGACCGGAAGCACGCCACGCCGGTTACCGGCCGCGATCGGAGGAGATCTGGACGGGGTCTATCTGGTCCGAGACCTGACCCATGTCGATACGATGTCGCCGGAGTTCGTCGAAGGGCGCAAGGCGCTGATCGTCGGTGGCGGTTATATCGGACTTGAGGCAGCGGCCGTCGCCGCCATGCGCGGCGCTGATGTGACCCTGGTCGAAATGGCCGACCGCATCCTGCAAAGGGTCGCATCGCCGCAGACCTCGGATTTCTTTCGGGATCTGCACGGTACTGCCGGTGTCAATGTCATCGAGGGTGTCGGCCTGAAGGAGCTCACCGGCGACGGTCGCGTCACCGGCGCACGACTTTCCGATGGCAGGGAACTCGATGTGGATTTTGTCGTGGTCGGCGTCGGCATCGCCCCTTCAACCGAGCTTGCCGAAGAAGCAGGCCTCGACATAGACAATGGCATCAAAGTCGATGCATACGGCAGGACCTCCGATCCGAACATCTGGGCGGCCGGCGATTGCACATCGTTCCCCTATCGCGGTGGCCGTATCCGCCTCGAAAGCGTGCCCAACGCCATCCACCAGGCCGAAACCGTTGCCAGCAACCTTCTCGGAGCCAACGAAGAATATGTGGCCACGCCTTGGTTCTGGTCGGATCAGTTCGAGACAAAGCTGCAGATCGCCGGCCTAAGCACCGGCTACAATCGCATTGTCACCCGGCAAGGCAAACGAGAAGGCGCCGTATCGCACTGGTATTACCACGACGACGAGTTGCTCGCTGTGGACGCAATGAACGATCCGCAGGCCTATATGGTCGGCAAGCGTCTGATCGAAAACGGGAAATCGCCGGATGCGGCGGTCATTGCCGACTCGGAAAGCAATCTGAAAGCGCTGCTGAAATAGAGCCAGGGTCGGTTACTGGAGGCCAGGCGAACGCCATGGACGCAAATACGACAACAGACCTCGAACAAGGTGCAGCCAATCTTCTGGTCAACTGCGCCGGGACGCGGCGAGGAGACGATCTGTTGATCGTGTGCGAACCTGCAAACCTGGACTATTACGAACCCGAACTCGTCGGCGTTGTTGCGGACCGCGGTCGTGCGATCGGTGCCAACGTACGCATCTTTGAGACGCCATTCGATCCCGAGGGGCAGATGTCGACGGAACTCGAGGACGCCATGCAGGCGGCCGATGTGACCGTTTTTCTTGCTCGCATCGGCGACCAGATCCGGTTCAGCGATATCGGAGCCGGTCGAAGGATTGTTGTGTCCTATGCGCTCAGCCGCGCTCTGCTTGGGTGCCGTTTCGGAACGGCCGATCATGACAGTTTCATCGCACTGAAAGACGCCGTCGATCGAATGGCGGCAAGCGCTGATACGATCGAAATAACTTGCCCCGCCGGCACATCCATCAGCGGCCGGGCGCCATCGAATCACGCGGCAGGCGGCGATGTCAGCATTCGCCGTTTCCCCATGCTCGTTCCCACACCGGTCCTCGCGGACGGCTTCTCGGGTAAGGCAGCGATGCCCGGTTTCCTGGTGGGCACGGGGTCCAAATACTATCGGCCCTATGAGTGCCTGTTTGAAGGACCTCTTCTCGCCTGCTTCGTGGAGGGGCGGATCACCGGCTTCGAGGGATCGGCCGAAGACGTAAAGCGGGCGGAAACCCACTACCGTTTTGTCGCAGAAAAATACGGCATTGATGCCGACTTCGTGCACTCCTGGCACGCCGGCATCCATCCCGGCAGCCGCTACGACTGGCGCCTGGAGGACAGCTACGAACGTTGGAGTGGTGCGGCTTTCGGCAATCCGCGCCTGTTGCATTTTCACACATGCGGCGCCTATGCACCCGGCGAGATCTCCTGGAATATCGTCGACCCAACGGTTTCGTTCGATGGTGTCAGGGTTTGGGAGAACGGCAGGCTCTTCGCCGACCGTATTCCCGGAGTGGATTTTTTGCTGCAGCCGAACAGCGATTTTCGCGCTGCATTCGACAACCCGGCTACTGAAATTGGATTCTGACCCGTCGGTCAGAAAGCAACAATCATACGTCCAGCGTGTAGTCGCGTTCCCAGGTTGAGAAGTGCGAGACGTAACTGTCCCATTCCTTGTTTTTCAGCTTCAGGAACGCGGAGCTGAACTCTTCGCCCAACTGGGATTTGAGCGCGCTATCGGCGTCGTAGGCCCGTAGCGCATCGAGCAGATTCAGCGGCAGTTGCTGGGCATCGGTCACCAGGTGACCCTCGGCATACATGTCAATGTCGTACCGTTTGCCGGGATCCGCCTTCGACCGCATGCCGGAAAGGCCGGCGGCAATAATCACAGCCTGGAGGAGGTATGGATTGGTTGCGCCGTCCGCCAAACGCAGTTCAAAACGACCCGGTCCCGGAACGCGGACCATATGGGTACGATTGTTGCCGCTCCAGGTGACGGTGTTGGGCGACCATGTTGCTCCTGACGTCGTCACCGGTGCATTTATGCGTTTGTAGGAGTTGACGGTCGGGTTGGTGATCGCCGTCATGCCGACCGCGTGTTGCATGATGCCGCCGAGAAAGTTCATGGCGCCTGCCGACAGCCCCAGTTCATCGGCCTCGTCAATGAAAATGTTGTTGGTACCGCTTTTGTCCCAAACGGATATGTGCGCGTGGCAACCGTTTCCGGTGAGGTTTTCAAACGGTTTTGGCATGAAGGTGGCGCGCAGCCCGTGCTTTTCCGCGATGGATTTGACCATGAATTTGAAGAAAGAGTGTTTGTCAGCCGTCGCCAGGACATCGTCAAAGGCAAAATTCATTTCGAATTGGCCATTGGCGTCTTCATGGTCGTTCTGATACGGCCCCCAGCCCATCTGCAACATATAGTCACAGATCTCGGCAATGACGTCGTAGCGACGCATAACAGCCTGTTGGTCATAACAGGGTTTTGCGGCTGTATCATAGGGATCTGAAATCTGCGTACCGTCCATCGTGGTCAGGAAGTACTCGGCCTCGATCCCCGTCTTGATGCGCATGCCCTCACCAGTAGCATCGGCAATCAGCCGCTTCAGCGTGTTGCGCGGCGCCTGGGCAACGGGCTCGTCATTCATGACGCAATCACTGGCTACCCAGGCAACCTCGGGTTTCCAGGGCAATTGGACCACGCTGTCGGGATCGGGAACTGCCAGCATGTCCGGATGCGCTGGCGTCATATCCAGATACGCGGCGAAACCCGCGAAGCCGGCACCCTCTTCCTGCATTTCACCAATGACCTCTGCCGGCACCAGCTTGGCGCGTTGCCCGCCGAACAGATCGGTGAAGGAGATCATGAAGTACTTGATGCCATTCGCCTTCGCAAAGGCGGCCAGATCATTCGTCATGGTGTGCTTTCCCTGTTTTCTTGTCGTCTAACTTGCCCTCAAGAGTCTCGCCCACCGGGGACCCAGTCGGTGCCCGCAAGCGGCACGCCCGACATGGCCGCCGCCTCGACCGTCAGCGCACAGAGATCTTCCGGTTCCAGGTTGCGCAGATCGCTTTTGCCGCATGCCCGGGCGATGGTCTGAGCTTCCAGCGTCATGACCTTCAGATAGTTGGCAAGCCGTCGGCCTGCTGCAACCGGGTCCAGCCGCTTCGCCAGCTCCGTTTCCTGCGTGGTGATACCGGCCGGATCCTGGCCCTCGTGCCAATCGTCATAAGCCCCGGCTGTGCTGCCCAGTTCGCGATACTCTTCCTCCCATTTCGGGTCATTGTCGCCGATGGCAATCATGGCTGCCGTGCCGATTGAAACGGCATCTGCTCCCAGTGCCATTGCCTTGGCCACGTCGGCGCCGTTGCGAATGCCGCCGGATATGATCAGTTGCACCTCCCGGTGTACACCGAGATCCTGCAACGCCTGAACCGCAGGGCGAATGCAGGCCAGAGTGGGCTGACCAACATGCTCGATGAACACTTCCTGGGTCGCAGCTGTGCCACCTTGCATGCCGTCAAGCACCACGACATCTGCTCCGGCCTTCACGGCCAGTGCCGTGTCATAGTAGGGCCTCGAACCGGCGACCTTGACGTATATGGGTTTTTCCCAACCGGTGATCTCGCGCAACTCGAGAATCTTGATTTCCAAGTCATCCGGGCCGGTCCAATCCGGATGTCGGCAGGCGGAACGTTGGTCGATGCCCTTCGGCAGATCACGCATCTCCGCAACGCGATCGCTGATTTTCTGCCCCAGCAGCATACCTCCGCCACCAGGCTTGGCCCCCTGCCCCACCACGATTTCGATGGCATCCGCTCGGCGCAAGTCATCCGGGTTCATGCCGTAACGCGAAGGCAACAGTTGATAGACCAGCTTGTCGGAATGACCGCGTTCCTCGGGCGTCATGCCGCCATCACCGGTGGTGGTCGAGGTGCCGGCGGCGGACGCGCCGCGACCCAGCGCCTCCTTTGCGGCGCCAGACAGGGCACCAAAACTCATGCCGGCAATCGTGATTGGGATGTCCAGATCGATTGGATTTTTGGCATGCCGCGTTCCAAGGCTGACCTTTGTGTTGCAGGTTTCCCGGTACCCTTCCAACGGATAGCGCGACACGGAAGCGCCGAGAAACAGCAGATCATCGAAGTTTGGGACGTAGCGTTTGGCGCCACCTCCACGAATATCATAGATGCCGGTGGCCGCGGCCCGGCGGATCTCGGAATTGGTGTAGGGATCGAAGCTCGCCGGTTGGCGCGGATGGGTGACAGGTCTGGCCATAGTCATGTCCCTCAATAGGCTTCGATGTTGTCAATGTTGAAATTGTAGAGCTTGCGGGCCGAACCGTAACGCCTGAACTCTTCCGGCCTTGCATTGGTGACCTCTCCGCGTTCCAGGAGGTCGGCCAGCAATTCATAATGCTCGGGTCGCATATCCTTTTCCACGCAGTCGGCCCCCAGCGATTTGACGGTGCCTTTGACGAAGAGCTTCGCCTCATAAAGGCTGTCGCCGAGGGCGTCGCCGGCATTGCCGCACACGACCAGGTTGCCCGACTGGGCCATGAAGGCCGACATGTGGCCGATATTGCCGTGAACGATAATATCGATACCTTTCATCGAAATGCCGCAGCGAGAGGATGCGTTGCCCTTGACGACCAGCGTGCCGCCACGACCTGTGGCGCCAGCATATTGGCTGGCATCGCCTTCGATAACGACCTTGCCGGACATCATGTTTTCGGCAACGCCGGGGCCTGCCGAGCCCTCAATGTGTACGGTTGCTTCCTTGTTCATGCCGGCGCAGTAGTAACCGGTGCTACCGCGCACCGTAACCGTCAGCGGGCCGTCCAATCCGACCGCCATGGCGTGGGAACCACGTGGATTGAGCACCTCCCAATCGGTCTCGTTGGTGCCGGCTTTCTGCTCCTGTAGCGTGGCGTTGAGCTCACGCAGGGTGCACGATGTCAGATCCAGTGTCGGCATGTTCAGTGCTCCCAAAAATAGACGGTTGCCGGCTCCGGTTCCCAGACGCGCGCGTCGAGAATGCCAGGAAGGTTGACCAACGCCCGGTATTCCGATCCGAAGGCAACATAGCGATCTGTCTCTGCCAGGACCGCCGGCTTGCAGGCGATCGGATCGCGCAACACACCAAAGCCCTTCCGGGTGCCGACCACGAAGGTGTAAAAACCATCCAACGCACCGAGGCAGTCTTCCAAAGCTTCGCCAAGGCTGGCGCCATTCTGCATGCGGTGGGTCATGTAGGCTGCGCCCACTTCGGTGTCATTTTCCGTCTCGAAATGCATGCCTTCGCGCACGAGTTTGCGGCGCAGGGAGTTGTGATTGGACAGCGACCCGTTGTGGACCAAACACTCGTCCCTTGCCGTCGAGAACGGATGAGCGCCCATCGTGGTGACCGCCGATTCGGTGGCCATGCGGGTGTGGCCGATGCCGTGGGTTCCCTGCATGGCCCGAACACCAAAGCGATCGACGACAGCGGCTGGAAGGCCCACTTCCTTGTAGATCTCCATCGCTTCTCCACGGCTCATGACCCGAAGGCCCTCATGGTTGGCGGCAAGATGAGCTGCAACCTCCGCAAGCCGGTCGGACGGAGCGGTGATCACCGCGTGAGTGTCGTTTCTCGTGAGCGAAGCTGTCGGTCCGGCGGCATCTTCCAGCAGTGCTTCAATCGCCGGAAAGTCCGTATCGGGTCGATCGGACTGGATGGTGATCTTGCCGATGGCCTCGTTGCCGTCGCCATAAACCGCTATGCCCGCGCTGTCGGGACCGCGGTCCGTCATCGTGATCAGCATGTCGGCAATCAGGTTACCGAGTTCCGGCTTGAGGGCATTATCCTTCAGAAACAGGCCCACTATTCCACACATCGAAACCTCCGCGCTCAACACCTGCGATGAGCATAGTGAAGTCGCCGACGGCATGCAACAGGCAGGAATATTTATTTCCTAAGAGGAATATTCAGTCCTTCTGCGGGTATGAAATGATTGAAAGAAAGCGGATCGGCAATTGCATGAGCTTGTCCGGACCATGTGGCGCATTGGCGTCAAAATAGAGGCTGTCGCCCGGTTTGAGGTGGTACGACTTGTCGCCGTGGCGGTATTCCACCTCACCTTCCAGCACATAGAGGAATTCCAGTCCGTCATGTTGGAACGTCGGAAAGACATCTGAACCGCTGGTCAGCGTGATCATATAAGGCTCAACCATCAGGCCGCTGGTGTTGCCACCGAGATGCCCAAGCAGGCTGTATTGGTGTCCGGCGCGCGAGCCCCGGCGTTCGATCTCCAGCCCTTCCCCGGCTTTCACATGCACTGCGCTGCGGGTTTCTTCATATTCCCGAAAGAAACTCGAGATCTGAACACCCAATGCTGCTGACAATGTTTGCAAAGTGGTGAGAGATGGTGACGTCATGCCATTTTCGATTTTCGACAACATGCCAATGGAGATACCCGTGGCCTCCGAAAGGTCCGCCACAGTCAGTCCGAGCGTATTGCGAAAAGCCTTGACCTCGCGTCCAATCGACAGTTCAAGGGTCTTTTCCTCTTGACGGTCAACCCGGTGCGGATTCTGTTTCAGGGCCGTTGGTTTCTGTGGCAAAGCTGTCATCCTTTCAACGTCACTGCTCGACGCCAAAGTACTCGCAAAGGCTATCAGTTTAGCGATTGTCTACAAGGCGATGCCGATCTGGTCGACATCAGAGTTCGAAAAGCGTTACCGTCACCAACACTGCATCAACACCACTCGGACACATTTTCAAGCCAGCCATGGGTACAATCAAAGCAATACTGTTCGACACATTCGGCACAGTGGTCGATTGGCGGGGTTCGATCACCCGTCGCGGTGAAGCGCTTGCGCGTTCCAAGAACATTGACGGCATCGACTGGGACGCCTTCGCCCGCGCCTGGCGGGCCGGCTACGTTCCCGGCATGGCAAAGGTGCGCTCCGGAGAAAGGGCCTTTACCTCAATCGACGACATCCATCGCGAACGCCTGGATGTCATTCTTGATGAATTCGGCATCGCAAGTGCTTTCAACGCACATGAAAGGGCCGACTTCAACCAAATCTGGCACCAACTCGATCCGTGGTCGGATGCCGTACCGGGCCTCATCCGGCTGAAATCCCGCTTCCTGATTGCTCCGCTGTCCAACGGGAGCCTGACTTTGCTGGCGACCATGGCCAAACGCGCCGGCATTCCGTGGGACTGCATTCTGTCGTCCAACGTTTTCAAGGCATTCAAACCGGATGATGCCGTCTACCTCGGAGCAATCGAGCTGCTCGAATTGCAGCCGCACGAGGTCATGATGACGGCCGCCCACAATGATGACCTGGCGGCGGCAAGCGCACACGGTATGCGTACTGCTTACATCAACAGACCTTACGAATACGGTGTCGACCAACGGGTCGATTTCGATGCCACCTCAGATTGGGACGCCGTAACGGATTCAATAACAGGGCTTGCTGATCTCATGCTTGGCGACGACTAGCTTTGCAGCTCCGCTACCGGGCTAGCCATTAGATCGGCGCCGGAAAATCCCGATAAACCGCCTGGATATCGGCCAGCACATCCCCGTCGAGGACCAGATCAGCGGCGGCAAGGTTCGATTTCAATTGATCCATCGACGTCGCGCCGACAATGACGCTGGTCATGAACGGCCGCGTCTTGCAGAAGGCCAGCGCCATCTGCGACAATTCCAGCCCATGCTTGCGCGCTACGTCGGCATAAAGCCCTATGACTTTTTCCGATTGCTCGACATAGCGCCCATTGAGCGTCGGCTGCATCGATCGGCGTGTGCCCTCCGGCGTGTCGCCGCCCAGATACTTTCCCGACAGTCCTCCGGCTGACAGAGGTGAAAAGGCCAGCAAACCCACATCCTCATGCACGGCCACTTCCGCCATGTCGAGGTCGAAGTGGCGACAGATGAGATTGTACTCGTTCTGAACCGACACCACCCGCGGCAGTCCGTGTTTGCGGCTGACCTCGAGAAACTTCATCGTTCCCCACGCGCTTTCATTGGAAAGGCCGAAGGTGCGTAGCTTGCCCTCCTCCTGCAGGAGCATCACCTCGCCGAGAATATCCGCCACCTCCTGATCCATATCCCCCGGCTGAAGATTGCCCGGATCAAAGGTCCAGTTTTTACGGAAATGGTAAGATCCACGATTGGGCCAATGCAGTTGGTAGAGATCGACGACATCGGTTTTCAACCTGGTCAGACTGCCTTCCAGAGCTTCGCGGACAGTTGCACCGTCCACCCGTCGCCCATCACGGAAATCACCATTGCCCTCGCCGGTGACCTTGGTGGCAACGATCAGTTTATCCCGATCGTGCCGATCCTTGAGCCATTCACCAATATACTCCTCGGTCAAACCACCCGTTTCAGCTGTTCGCGGCGTCGTCGGATACATTTCGGCGGTGTCGATGAAATTGACACCTTCGCCGATGGCAAAGTCGAGCTGCTGTTTGGCCTCGGCAAGCGTATTCTGCGATCCCCAGGTCATCGAACCGAGGCAAAATTCGCTCACCATAAGGCCGCTGCGGCCAAGCGCATTGAGTTTCATGGAAGGCTCCAGAGGCTATGGCGCCGCCAGTCGTCGGACGGCGCGGGGAAGAGCCCCTTTTGCCCCAGATCGGGCCGCGAATGCAACTGACCTCGTCGGCTTCCAGCGGACCTTCAGTTCACTTGTGCGGCATCTGGTGCGATGTTGAGAATCGCAGTCAACCGATCAGACTGCTATGGACGGCTTATCGAACTGACTCAACTCTCAACCAAAGGAACTCGTCACCATGCCCACACGCGATGGCGCGATAGAACGAACCGAAGCGTATTTCGACAGCGGCGATTTCCTGGATGATCTCGGCAGGCTGGTCGCGGTGGAAACTGAAAGCCAGAACCCCGAACAACGCCCTGAGCTTTATCGCTACCTGCACGAGGTGATCGAACCGATGCTGACCGAGCTCGGCTTCGCCTGCGAGGTCTTCGAAAACGCCGATCCTGCAGGCGGACCCTTTCTGGTGGGTTCGCGGATCGAAAACCCGGACTATCAAACCATCTTGACCTACGGCCATGGTGACGTCATCCGCGCCCAGACCGATCAATGGCGCGACGGGCTGCACCCTTTCCGGGTCACGGTCGAAGGCGATCGGATCTACGGACGCGGAACGGCCGACAACAAATCGCAGCACCTGATCAATCTGAAGGCCATGGCCGCGGTGATCGCAGAGCGCGGCGCATTGGGCTTCAACGTCAAGATCGTGGTCGAGACATCAGAGGAAACCGGCTCCGCTGGCCTTGCCGAATTCTTCACCGACAAGAAGGATCTCTTGAAAGCGGATGTCCTGATCGGTTCCGACGGTCCGCGACTGCAACCCGACATTCCAACCGTCTTCATGGGCACCCGCGGCGGCTACAATTTTGACATGGAAGTCAACCTGCGCGATGGCGCCAACCACTCCGGCAATTGGGGCGGGTTGCTGGCGGACCCGGCGCTGATTCTCGCTCACGCGATCGCCTCGATCACCGACGCCCGTGGCCAGATCAAGGTGCCGGAATGGCGGCCGGACAGCCTGACACCTGATATCCGCAAGGCGCTGCGGGGGCTGCCGGTCGGCGGTGGCGGGCCTACCATCAGCGAAAACTGGGGTGAAGAAGAGCTCGACCCGGCCGAGCGCGCCTTTGGATGGAATTCCTTCGCCGTCCTGGCGATGAAAAGTGGCGTACCGGAAGCACCGGTCAACGCCATTGCCGGTCATGCGACGGCCCATTGCCAGCTACGGTATGTTGTCGGAACCGACGAAAACGACATCCTCCCTGCCCTGCGGCGCCATCTCGACACCCACGGTTTCGAGCAGGTCGCCATCAGCCCGGCGGAAGGCCGGTCGTTTCGCGCCACCCGTCTCGACCCGGATCATCCATGGGTAACGTTTGTTGCTGACTCCATCAGGAACACCGGCGGGCGCGATCCGCATGTGCTGCCGAACCTCGCCGGATCTCTGCCCAATGACACCTTCACGGACGTGCTCGGCCTGCCGACGATCTGGATTCCGCATTCCTACGGCGGGTGCTCTCAACACGCTCCGAACGAGCACATTCTCAAGCCCGTGACCCGTGACGCCATCCGCCTGATGGCGGGTGTCTGGTGGGATATCGGCGAACTGGAAACACCCTCCTGATGGTCCGCGATCAGGCGTTGTCCTTGCAGTATTGCGCGATCTCACCGTGCGTTGCGAACCAGACGCCGTCATGCGACGTGATGTAATCGAGCAGTTCGTGGATGAGTTGGCTTCGCGACCGATAGCCGATGATCGGCGGATGCAGGGTAAGCAGGAACAGGCCGCCTTCGGCATAGGCGCCATCAAATTCCCGCTTGAAAACATCGAAGACAGCCGACGGCGGCGTATAGGGCCGCAGGCCGGCAAATCGATCCATGTTGAAATAGACCGCATCGTCGCGGATCCACTCAACCGGCAGTTCGACAATTCCAGTCGGTTCGCCGTTCTCGAGGAGCTCGTAGGGCTCGTCGTCGGCCATCATGGAGGAATCGTAGAGCAACCCCATCTCGCGGGTGATCGAGAGCGTGTGCGGGCTGAAGTCCCATGACGGCGTTCGAATGCCGATCGGCCGCACTCCCGTGACCTTTTCCAGCGTATCGGCGGAGCGCATCTGCAGATCGCGCTCCACATCGTAGCCTAGCCGGCTGTTTAGCTCATGGATCCATCCATGGATCCCGACCTCGTGACCGTCAGCCACAACGCGTTGTTGCTCGGCCGGATGCAACAAAGCGACGACGGCGGGCACGAAGAATGTCGCCGGAACCGAATATCTCTCAAGCATGTCCAGGATCCGCGGCATGCCTCTGCGAGCCGCATATTGTCCTTGCGACAGACGCCCGGGCGAATCGTCGCCCCACCGCAGGGTCAGCGACTCATGGTCGGAATCGAAGGAAATCGCCACGGCGACCTTGGCATCCGACTTCCACTTTTTCGGTTTCAGAGATCGACCGGCTCGCACGCGGTCGACGACCTCGCGCCATTGTTCTTCCGGCCATTCCCACGGCCGTGCCTTATCACCGGCCAGCCGGATGTCTGACAACTCATTCATAGCTTTGCCTCCGCTGCTTGGCCTGCATGCTGCCACATGCAGGCCAGCCACCGGAAGGGCTTAGCGATAAAGGAGGGACTTCTCGTTGTGGAAGATGTGCACCTTTTCGGGGGCTGCCGTCATCCGGACCATGTGCGTCCGCAGGTCCGAATGGATACCGGGAAGTTTGCCGATCACCGGTGCGTTGCCGTCATTCGGATGGAAATAGAGCAACGTCACCTCGCCAAGAGCCTCGGTGATGTTCACCTTGCCTTCGTAGATGAAGCTGTCGTCGCCAGCCGGCGTGAAATCCTCCGGACGCACGCCGATGTTCACCCGCATGCCCTGGTCGTTGCCGTTGGTCGGCACGCTGCTCACGGCTGTACCGCCGCCCTCCACCTTGATCTTGGTGCGCTCGCCGGTTTCGACGATTTCGCCGGGCAGCAGGTTCATCGCCGGTGAACCGATGAACTGCGCGACGAATTCGTTTTCCGGCTTTTCGTAGAGTTCGAGCGGCGTGCCGACCTGAGCGATGCCCTTGTTCGCGAGAACGACGATGCGGGAGGCCAGCGTCATCGCTTCAACCTGATCGTGGGTCACATAGATCATGGTCGATTCGGGCATCGACTCCTTCAGTTGGGCAATCTCGATCCGCGTGGCGACGCGCAAAGCTGCATCAAGGTTCGAGAGCGGTTCATCGAACAGATAAACCTTCGGATCGCGAACGATAGAACGGCCGATAGCCACGCGCTGGCGCTGTCCGCCGGACAGTGCCTTGGGAAGGCGGTCGAGATACTGGTCGAGCTGCAACACCTTGGCCGCACGCTCGACGGCTTCATCGATCTCCGCCTTGGACTTCTTGGCGAGTTTGAGTGCGAACGCCATGTTGTCGCGCACCGTCATGTGCGGATAGAGCGCATAACTCTGGAACACCATGGCAATGCCACGCTGCGCCGGAGGCACGTCGTTGACCACGACATCGTCGATCTCCAGCGTGCCGCCGCTGATTTTCTCCAGACCGGCAATCATCCGCAGGAGTGTGCTCTTGCCGCAGCCGGAGGGACCGACGAAAACGATCAGCTCGCCGGTGGTAATGTCGAGATTGATGTTCTTAAGCACCTCGATGCCGCCGCCATAGATTTTGGCGACATCCGTCAGCTTCAGATTGGCCATGATTACCCTCCCAAAATTACGTTTGCAGCGCCAGGCAGGGCTGCCATGGACCGAGTTGGACGGTGCCGTTCGTCGAAAGACCCGCACATCCGAGTTCGGCTCCGACAGGAGCCCATGAACCCGGGGGCAATGGGAGCTCCGATGCGGAATCGCTCAAATTGAAGGCGCAGAAGATCGTCTGGTTGCCGAGCGATCGGGTGAAGTGCACGACGTCGCCGGTCACCTCCACGCCATCATGATTGCCCGTCGCCAATGCCGGATGAGCCTGCCGGAATGCGATCGCTCTCCGATAGTGATGCAGCATAGCGCCGGGATCAGATTCCTGCAGATCGGCCGCTAGCGGCAGATGGTCGTCGCCCACCGGCAACCACGGCCGGCCCGTAGAGAAGCCGCCATTTGGGAAGGCATGCTCCCATACCATCGGCGTGCGGCAGCCGTCGCGTCCCTTGAAGGCCGGCCAGAATTCCCGGCCATAGGGATCCTGCAGATGTTCGAAATCGACATCGGCCTCGCCAAATCCCAGTTCTTCGCCCTGGTACATGCAGACCGAGCCACGCATGCACATCAGCATGGTTGCGAACAGGCGTTGCGCCGCCGGATTGAGGTTCCAGCGCGACGCGTGCCGCATCACATCATGGTTGGAAAATGCCCAGCACGCCCATCCATTGGCCGCCACGTCATCGACCAACCCGAAAACTTCAGCCACGCGGGCCGCAGTCAGGGGCTCCTGCGCCAGAAACTCGAAGGCGTAGCACATATGCACGAAGTCATCGCCAGCGGTGTACTCGCCAAGAATCTCCAATCCTTTCTGGGCATCGCCGATCTCGCCGAGCGAGATAGCCGCCGGATACTCCTCCAGAAGGGACCGGAAGCGTCTGAGGAAGTCGAGGTTCTCAGGCTGGTTCTTGGAGTGGACGTGATCCTGGTGGTTGTACGGATTGACCGACGGAGCAATGTTGGCGTTGCGTTTCTCTGGCGCCAGTGGCGGATTGTCACGTAACTGCTTGTCGGCAAAATAGAAGTTGATCGTATCCAGTCGGAAACCGTCGACGCCGCGATCGAGCCAGAACCGGGCGACGTCCAGAAGCGCATCCTGAACCGCCGGCTCGTGCAGATTGAGGTCCGGTTGCTCGATCAGGAAATTGTGCAGGTAGTACTGCTCCCGCCGGGCATCCCAGTGCCAGGCCGAACCACCGAAAATCGACAGCCAGTTGTTCGGCGGCGTTCCGTCCGGTTTCGGATCGGACCAGACATACCAGTCCTTCCTGTCGTTCGTCCGGTCTGCACGGCTTTCGCGGAACCACGGATGCTGGTCCGACGTGTGGGACAGAACCAGGTCGATGATCACTTTCAGGCCGAGCTGATGCGCCGCGATGACGAGCCGGTCGAAATCATCAAGCGTGCCGAAGATCGGGTCGACGCCACAGTAGTCCGTCACGTCGTAGCCGAAATCCTTCATGGGCGATGGAAAGAACGGCGATATCCAGATGCCGTCGACACCGAGGGAGGCGATATGCGGCAGACGCTCGATGATGCCGGCCAGATCGCCGATGCCATCGCCATTGCTGTCCTGAAAACTGCGCGGATAGATCTGATAGATCACCGCTCCGCGCCACCAGTCTTTCTGAGTGGCCGGGCCGACAGGCACTATGGATTGATCGATCATGCTCATCGTGGAGTCTCAATCCGATTTCTATTTGACCGAGCCGGCAAGCAGCCCGCGGACCAGGTAGCGCTGCATGGTGAAGAATACCGCGAGCGGAACGGCAATCGACACAAAGGCCGCTGTCGCCAGGATGCCCCAGTCTCCGCCGCGCGAACCAAGGAGGTCGTCGGCGATCTTGACGGTCATCACCTTTGTCTCGTCCGAAGATGGCAGGAAGACCTTTGCAACAAGCAGATCGTTCCAGGTCCACAGGAACTGGAAGATGGCGAAACTGGCAAGCGCCGGAAACGACAGCGGCAGTACGATCTTGACGAAGACCTGGAAATCAGTGGCCCCGTCGACTTTGGCGCTTTCAATGATGTCGCGCGGCAGTCCGACCATGTAGTTTCGCAGGAGATAGATCGCCAACGGCATGCCGAAGGCCGTGTGGGCGAGCCAAATCCCCATGAAACTCTGACCAATACCGATCTTGTTGTGCAGGTTGAGAAGCGGCACCAAGGCCAGTTGCAACGGCACGACCAACAATCCAACCACGGCCGCAATCAGCAATCCCCTTGCGGGAAAGTCCATCCATGCCAGAGCGTAGGCTGCGAAGGCCGCGATCAGGATCGGGATGATCGTTGCTGGGATCGTTACCGTCAACGTGTTGATGAAGGCCAGATCCATATTGTCGGCCGTTAACACCGTTCGATAGTTGTCGAGCGTGAAATCGGGCGGTGTGTCCGCTTGGAAATATATGCGCGGTCCACGCTTGGTGATTTCCTTGGGCGAGGTCATGACGTAATCGCCGTTGGCCTCCACCATCAGTGTCCGGTCGGCCTGAATGTTCTGTGTCGTCCCCACGGGGAACTCGCCCGGCGCGCGCCCCTTGCTGCCGAAGGCCGTGATCTTGCTGTCCCCGGACTTGAAACGTTCGGCGACGTCCGGATCGGCAAAGATGTTGCCCTTCATTACCCAGACGCCGTTTTCTTCTTTCTGGGATTCAAGATCAGCGCGACCCGCTTCAGCCAACACGACGGAGAACGGCGCACGCCACCAACCGGAGGCGGAGATCTGATCCCGGTCTCGGAAAGACGAGACGAACAGCCCGACCGTCGGTATCAGCCAGATGATGACAATGGCGATCACCGAGATGTAGGTGACGATAGTCAGGCCTGATTTTTGTCCGGCGATATTATCCATGACCCGCCTCCCTCAACGCATTTCTTTGCGTGCCTGGACGATGTTCCAGATCATCACAGGCATAACGATAATCATGATGATGAAGGCCACCGCCGTGGCTCGACCGTCGTCACGGAACATGTATGACATCATGTAGCTCGGCAGGATCTCGGTCCCGAAATTGCCGCCGGTCATCGTGTAGACGATGTCGAACACCTTGAGCACCAGGATCGTGGTCGTTGTCCAGACCACGACTATCGTGCCCATGATCTGCGGCACCTTGATCTTGAAGAATATCTGGAACGGATTGGCGCCATCGATAATGGCCGCCTCGATGGTCTCTTCGGGCACGCCGCGCAGGGCCGCCGACAGAATGACCATGGCAAATCCGGTCTGCGTCCAGATCAGGATCACCATCAGGAAGAAGTTGTTCCAGAACGGCACCTGCAACATGTCCACCGGATCCTCGGCTCCGAACACCGATCGAATGGCGTTGATGAGGCCGATATCGGCATTGTTGGCGTAGACGAACTTCCAGATCAGCGAGGCACCGACAAAGCTGATCGCCATGGGCATGAAGATCATCGACTTGGCCAGATTGCCGCCGCGCATTCTGTCTGTCAGTTGCGCAGCCAGCAGGCCGGCAAAGGTTGCTGCGGCAGGAACAATCAGCGCCCAAAGCATGTTGTTGAGAAAGCTCTGACGGAATTCCGCTTCGCTGAACATGGCGATGTAGTTGCCGAGTCCGATGAATTCGTCACCTTGGCGGTTGAACAGCGATCGATAAGCAGAGGCAACCACCGGGTAGGCGAGGTAGAGCCCGAGGGCGATGATCGCCGGCAGCAGGAACAGCCACGGTCGAACCATGTTGGCGCGGTTGATATTCCGACCGGCCTGTTCGCCTTTTGCCGGAAAGATCACCTTGTCGAGGATGAGGTTGGAAAAATAGAAATAGCCGACGCATCCGCCAACGCCTGCAAGGATCGTGATGACACCCTGTAATACCGGGTTCATGGCTTTCTCCTCCCCTGTTGCCTCGAATGGGCACCCGCAGCGCGATTGGCCGCGAGTGCCCCGCAGTCCGCCCTACTGCATCGACTTCCAGCGTTCCTGTACCGCCTTGGCGACATCGCCGGCTTCCGCACCGGACGTGTAGTCGACCATGCCAGTCCAGAAGGCACCGGCGCCGATTTCACCCGGCATCAGGTCCGAACCGTCGAACCGGAACGTGGTGGCATTGAGCAGAATATCGCCCAGCGCCTTCAGGGTGTCGTTGGCATAGGCATCGCGACTGACACCCTTGTGCGGTGTCAGGAAGCCGCCCTGCGCCATCCAGACCTCATGAGCGATCGGCGTCTGCAGGAACTCGATGAAGCCTCTGGCAACCGGCGTATCATCCAGGATTGCGAACAGGGTTCCGGCTCCGAGTACCGGCTTGCCGAGATCCTTTTCCGCATAGGCCGGGAAGTAGAAGAAATCGACATCCGTCCCAAGCTCCGTTCCATCCGGGAAGAACGTGGGAATGAAGGTTGCCTGATGGTGCATGTAGCACTTTGGCGGAAGCTCGAAGAGGCCGCCCGGGCTATCGCGGAAGTCTGTGTTGGGAACGGCTTCCGTGCCACCGGCGACATAATCGTCATTCTTGGCGAAGTGACCGAATTCCTCGATCGCCGCGACGATGCGCGGATCATCGAACGGGATCTCGTTGGTGACCCATTGGTCGTACACTTCCGGCGGCTGCGTGCGCAGCAGCATGTCTTCGACCCAGTCGGTGGCCGGCCAGCCGGTAGCGGCACCCGAACCCAATCCAATGCACCAGGGCGTTCCGCCGTCGGCGACGATCTGGTCGGTCAGTTCCTTCAGCTCTTCCATGGATTCCGGCACTTCATAGCCGTTTTCCTCGAACTGCTCCGGCACGTACCAGACGAGCGACTTGACGTCGATTTTGTAAGGAAACGCAAAGAACTGCTCGTTGCCATCGGCGCCCTTGTAGGAGCCGAGACCAACCCAGGACGGGCCGGCGGCATAGTTGTCGCTGACCCAACCGGCTGAGTCGGCACCGAGCGGTGAAAGAAAGCCGCGGGCTGCCATGTCAGCCGCCAGGCCTGGCTGCGGGAACACCGCGATGTTCGGAGCCGAGTTGGCCTGAGCCGAAATGACGATATCCTGTTCGAAGCTGTCGGAACCGGAGTAGTCGACCGTGGCGCCGGTCGCCTCCTCGAAATAGGCCAGCATATTCCGGACCAGTTTGTCGTCCTCGCCGGTCCAGGGACCGGTCATGCTCAGGGTCTGCCCCGCATAATCGTGAGCAGAAGCATAGGCGTCGTAGCTGCCCCAGTTGAACGGCCCTTCTCCGGGCTTGAACAGCAGATCCGCATTGGCCGTGCCCGCCGTCAGAGCAATCGCCGCAACACCGGCAAAAAACAGATTTTTCATTGAGATCCTCCCAGGTTGAACGAGCGGTCGGTGGATTGACGAGTTCCTCCGAAGCTCAAAATCAAAGCGCTTTGAATTTTGCAAACATCGCTCACATAAAGCGGTTTGTCAATCTTGCTTCCAAATTTTCCCTATTTTGCGGGAGAAGCCAAACCTTTCTTCTGCAGGCTTCCCTTTGACGGAAGAGGGTTTCGGTACTAGTATGTCCAAAAAATATAACCGCTTTGGAAAACGGGGAATCCATGAATCTCAAGGAGTTGTCGGAGCATCTGGGCCTTTCCCAGACGACGGTGAGCAGGGCTTTGAACGGCTTTCCGGAAGTCAAGGAAGCAACACGCCTGCGGGTGCTGGAGGCGGCAAAAAGACACAACTATTCGCCCAATCTCCGTGCCAAGAACCTGGCCACCGGCCGAGCAATGGCAACGGGACATGTGATCCCGCTCTCGTCAAAGCACGAGATGGTCAACCCCATTTTCGGTGATTTCGTTGCGGGGGCTGGCGAGATCTACGCACGCGACGGCTACGAGATGGTCCTGTCAATCGTTGCCGACAGCGAGGAAGCTTCGGTCTATCGGCAATTGAAGGCCAAGGGGACAGTGGACGGGCTGATCGTTCACGGTCCGAAAATCAATGACAAGCGCATTGCCCTGTTGCGGGAAATCGGCATTCCTTTTGTGGTGCACGGGCGCTCCTCCGGGGTTGATGCCCCCTACTCCTGGCTTGACGTGAACAATCGGAGCGCTTTCGTCAGGGCGACTGACTTTCTCCTGGATCTCGGCCATCGCCGCATCGCGTTGATCAACGGCCTTGAGACACTGGATTTTGCCTATCGGCGCCGTGATGGCTACGAACAGTCTCTGCGAGCCCGCGGTTTGGAACCGGACCCCCGGATCATGCGCTCCGACGAGATGACGGAATTCTACGGCTACCGGTCCGTGCGCGACATGATGGCTCTCGACGAGCCACCCACAGCATACCTGTCGTCTTCCATTATTGCCGCCTTTGGCATTCGTCGCGCGGTCGAAGAGGCGGGATTGCGCATCGGCCGGGATATCTCGATCATCACCTTCGACGATGCCCTCTCCTACCTGAGAAACGGCGAGGATGTTCCAATTTTTACAGCTGCACGCTCGTCAGTGCGCGATGCCGGACGGCAGGCCGGCCAAATGCTGCTGGATCTGATCCGAGAACCTGAGAGTGGGCCCCTTAACACTCTGTTGGAAGCAGAACTGATGGTCGGTACGTCAACCGGTCCGGTCCCGTCGCGCTGAAGCCTGGACAAGGGTGCAACCGCGTGCGCCATCAACAACTTGCTCAGCGGCCTACCGCTTAGAGTGTTGCGCGCCCTGGTGGATAGACCTAGTCTCAAACTGAGCAAGCCGTTTCATTTGGGGCCCTGAAGTGGACTTGATCAAACAAGCGCAACGCGCCTGTCAGTTTCCGGAGTTCCGGGAGGAGGAAAGGTATCTGGTCGACAAAATCGGCCGGTATATCCTGCTGCTTCCAGAGCCGTCTCGGCGCGACTGGCTGGCAATTGCCGCTATTTGGGTGCTGCTGGTGGTCGGGGCAGTCGTCCTTGCCACATCTGTTGCCGGGGCCGGTTCCGGAGCACTGCCGACACCTGCACTGTTGCTGCTCGGCGCTCTACAGGTTTTTATCCTTCTGGGTGCGCTCTTCATCCTATTCACCGTTCGGCTGAGCGCTCTACAAACACCCGAGATCTTTGACATTCAGCAGCAGATCACGGAACACGGTGCGCAGATCGCATTGATGTTCCGGACCTATCGAAGGGGTATTGTCGCCATCAGCCACGTCTTGTTCACCCACCTCAAGACGTGTACCCGGATCCGGGCGAAGCAACTCGGCGTCGCACAGGATGCGATCGAAGCCCTCTTCTCGGAGATCCGCCCTGACGCAAACGATGCCAGGCGGAACCGCAAAACAAAGACGAAGGTTCCGCGGGAGTCCGACTATACGTTGGAGGAATTCGTCGGAGGCTCCGACAGCGCCCTAGCGGCCTTCGAGAAGATTGTCGATCAGTACAAGAATGCCCCCGAACTGGCTGGCGCCGAAAACACCGGGAATGAGACGGAAACGACCGGTAATCTGCCCACACGCCTGATGGCGATCGAAAAGGCAACGGATATGGAGTGCCGAACCGAGCTTCGCTTTCTGAAGGTGACGGTCACCGAAAACCAGGATCGGCTCATCGCTGATTTGCGGGCCGGTGCCGATGATCTGCGCGCCGGAGAGCTCGCGACCGAGGCCGAACGCTTGACGCAATCCTATATTCTGGATCCGGTGCAGAACTTGCTTGAAAACCTTCAGGCGGCGCAGGATATCCTGTTGGATGCGGTTTATGCCCGTGGTGACGATGCACCCGAAATGTGGACCGTGAACATCTCCTCGGTTTCACGTCGATTGGTCGCCACGCGCCGCATCAGACGCCGCAACTACCGTTTGGCCCGAGCCTTGGGCGGCTGGCTTCCAATTGCTATGGTCACGGCCGCGGTTACCTATCTGATCATCATGCAAACGCTCTGAGGGAGCGGTTTCCCGAACCACTTGGGTATTGAATTGCGGAGCCTTTTCGCAGTATGGAGTGGCACTTGGGTTTGCCCTCGAATGACCCCAACCACGTGGCAGCTTGGCAATATCCTGACCAGCCTCCGTACCGTCTCAACCGGAACGAAAAGACCACAGCCAAGCATGATGATCAGCCCATTTTTCCACTCAATGCTGCAGGCCAGCCCAACGCGGCGAACTTCATGCACCCGGGCTAACGCCGCTATGTCGGGAAACACCTCACCATGATGACCGCATTGAACGACATTGCAAATGCACTGCGGCGCTGGCCACTTTGGCTGTGGTTCGCCCAGCAGGATATCAAATCGCGATACCGTGGTTCCCTGCTTGGACCCATTTGGCTTGTGCTCAACCTCGGAATTCTCGTCGCTGCCCTGTCGCTGATCTACGCCACCATCTTTGGTCTTCCAATTGAAGTCTATACACCTCATGTCGGAACTGGTTTCATTGCCTGGTGGTTCATTTCCGGCGTTATGATCGATGCCTGCACGGCCTTCACGTCCAACGCCCAGATTATCCGCAACATGCCGTTACCGATCGGCATACATGTGCTGCGGGTTCTGGCACGCCACTCCGTTCTGATGCTGCACAACCTGATCGTCTATCTGATCATCGCCGTCAGCTTTGCCATTTGGCCGAACGCCAATACGCTTTTGGTTGTCATTGGCTATGCGCTCGTGACAACTTTGCTGTTTTCGATCGGTCTTTGCCTGGCAATCATATGTGCCCGGTATCGGGACGTACCTCACATCGTTGCAAGCATTGTTCAGGTGGTGATGTTTGTAACGCCCATCATGTTTCTGAAGGACATGCTGCAAAAGCGGATCTACATCGCCAACGTCAATCCCTTTTATCACATGATAGAAGCCATTCGGGCTCCCCTTCTCGGTCAAAACCCCGAACCCGTCACCTGGGCTTTCCTCATCGGCGCCAACATCCTTGCCGCCTTTGCAGCCCTTTATCTCGTCAGGCGAACCGGCCACCGCGTTCCCTATCTGGTTTAGTTTCATGTCCGATCTGGAACTCAGTGTTGAAGACGTCTGCCTGCGCTTTCGTATCTACGGGGTTGGAAGCCAATCGCTGAAAAAGCAGCTGCTGTCCTTCGGAACCGGAGGTCGGTTGGGCCGGGATACGGAAAACCACTTCTTTGTGCAGGCCCTTTCGGACCTGACTTTCAAGCTGCAGACCGGTGACAAGCTCGGGATCATGGGGGCGAACGGAGCCGGCAAATCGACATTGCTGCGAATCCTGGCTGGCATCTACCGTCCGCAAAGCGGCATCGTACGATCGACAGGGCAGATCGCGGCCATTATCGACCCCAGTGTTGCGCTTGATTCCCTCGCAACCGGTTACGAGAACATCCTCTCGCGGGCTCGGCTTCTCGATGTTCCGCGAGCAAAGCACCAGCGCTTCACCGAACAGGTTCGTGAAGTATCGGAACTGGGCGACTATCTGTCGATGCCCGTGCACACCTACTCGTCGGGCATGCTGATGCGACTGAATTTTGCCATGAGCGTTTCGATCGAGCCGGATATCCTGCTGCTCGATGAATGGCTAAGTGTTGCGGATCAGAGCTTCAGTGAGAAAGCAGAAGAGCATATGCGCTCCCTTGTCGGCAAGACCCGCATCCTCGTACTGGCCTCCCACAACCTCGATCTGCTGCAGCGTGTCTGCAACAAGGGTCTGTTCTTGAAAGATGGACAGATTGCTTGTTTCGGCAGCATCAACGATGCGGTGGACGCCTACAACGCACACTCTTAGTCACAGTTCACAGTATTGGAATAAACCGGGTTCGGCGCGAGATTGCCGTCAGACTATCTGATAGGCCGCTTCATCGACAGGCTGGAAACCGACACTCTCTTCCGTGAGCCCCATGAACCAGACGGAAGTACCGTCCTCGAGCGTATGGCGGAGGATCACGGGATCCGGCGAGCTGTCATCATATGCAACATCCCACGCCGCCTCGTTATAGACCACAAAACGACCGTGATTGTCGTCAAACAAGGGCTGGCCATAGGTTTCTTCAAAGGCGTTGAAGAGTTGCGTAAGCTCCGAAACGTCGTCGTTGGCGGGGGCGCCGATGCCGGTGTCAATCTCCGGAGTTGCCACAGCGGGCGTGGTGACCGTGTTCGGGTAGGAAATGGTTCCGCTGTCATCCAGCGAACCATTCATTAACGGCAGGTCATCCGTAGCCGATACGGTCTGAATCGTGTCATTAACGAACGAGCTCAGTTCGGCTTCCAGAGAATCAATCAGGCTGGAGATCTCTTCGCCAGCATCCGCAAACTCGGCGTTGGTGTTGAAGAAATCCATCACCCATTCGCTGGGATCAACCGCAACCACTGTTACGTCACTGCTTTCGGCGACAGGTTTCTGAATCAACGGTTCCGGATCAACCGCAACTGTTTGCGTTTCTTCGACCGGCGCGCTCTCACCCTGGCCTTCAGAGTATGCAACATCGCGAGCTTCCGGTTCCACATACCCGGCCGCGTCAGCGGCCAAAACAGCTTCCTCGGCCGACTGGACCAGATTAGCGTCCTGCTCCGCTTGCGCCTTGGCTTCTACGCGCTCCGTTTGCCTGTCAGACAGGATCTGGGCGTATTCCTTTGAGGCCGTATTTTCGTCCTCGACCGGCAGGTAATTATCTTCCCGAACTTCGGTCGCAGCAAATTCAACGCTTTCTTCAGCTTCAGATCCGCCTGTCTCTATCAGGTCGAAGACGCCGAAGGCCGCTTCAAGGCCGAGACTGTTGTTCTGGATGATCGGTGAAGAGGAAAACGCAATCGCCGACAGGATGATGAACACCTGCTGTGGCGAGAACGTGAAATCACCGAGCACGACCTGACGTTGGTCGGCTACATTGAAGATCTCACCGTCCTGGCGATTTTCATTGATCGAGTTCGCTTTGTCGTTTTCGCCAAAGCTGAAAAGACTCACATTCTGCTCATCAGAAATCAGGCAGATCGCGGCGAAAACCGCAATAAGCACTGAACTCGGATGGATCATGACATTGTTGTGTCGAGCCGTACCGAGCATGAAGGCCGGCTCACGGGTCATGAATTGGCGAACGATATCGGTAAAGGAGTGACCCTTTATGATGACCGAGGCCGTCGTGCCTGCAATATGGTACTCGCCATCAATGATCGCGACATGCACCAGCACTTCGCAGGAATCGGCCCCACAGAAAGCGAACCAGGGGTCACCCTCGTCCGTCTCTCCCATTTCGGTGTCAACTGAAATGCCGGCCTGAACGAGGGCTGCCTCGATGCGGTATAATTCGGCCAGGTCCTGGTTGGACCAGCCCCCTCTTCTTCTCTCGCAGCTTGGCTGCCTGTTTTGAGAAAAAAGCGGTATTACACCGTCCTGCATCGTCACTGCCCCTCAGAACCTATTCCACGTCCTCGAACAGAATCTGGAACGTAATAGGATCATAGAATCGCATAAGCGTGTAAACAAACTTACGCGGTTCTACCTGCAAGGCATTGGCCCAGTCAACATATCTTGCTGGTGGAATACGGCCGCGGCCGGTCTCCAACTGCGATATGAAGGTATAATATTCAGCGCCTACCAACTCAGCCAGCTGACGCTGTGAAAGGCCGATAGCCTCCCGTCTTTCTTTCAACCAGAGTCCGGCCTCTTTGCGAAGCTCTTGAACACCAGCGTCTGTGCGTTTCTGCGGATTCGTATACATATCTAACACCACCTCTGCAGAAACCTATATAGCGCACTTTTCCGGGTGGTACAAGGTTTACTGTACACTTCTGTTTTCAGATCACGCCGATGTGTGATGGATGCCCGGCAAAGGCGCATTTTCGACCCATTTTCCGGGCGCGACTATTCCTCAGTGAATGCCTTCACCAGGCGGTTCTGCAGCGGCTGGATGAGATAATTCAGAGTGGTTCTCTCACCCGTCGCGATGATCACGTCGCCCGGCATGCCTGGCGTCAACACGCTGGCAATCCGTTCAGGCACACTGTCGTTGTCGACAATAATCTTCGACACGTAATATTCTTCACGCTCCATCTCGTCGATCAGAATGTCAGCGGAGATCCACTCCACACTCCCGAAGATTGTCGGAATTTCCTGACCGGTGAAGGAAGAGAAGCGAACTTCGGCCTGCATCCCGGTCCGCACACTGTCGATATCGAGCGGCGAAATCCGGGCATTGATGATCAGATCGTCATTGACCGGAACAATTTCCATGATCGTTTCACCGGCCTGAACGACGCCTCCCAGGGTGTGGACCTGCATATTCTGCACGATACCGTCCTGCGGAGCGCGGATTTCGACGCGGTCGTAAACATCCGACGCAATGGTGTGCCGCTCGCGAGCATCGGCCAAGGTAAGGCGCGCTTCGCGCAGTTGTTCGACAACATTCTCCACGAATTCCTGCTTGAGCTGCAGGATCTCGATCTTGGCTTCGCCAATGCTCTGCTCGGTACGGGCGATAGAAGACCGTGATTCAGCCTTCTGGCCGAAGATCCGGGTGCGTTCCCGCTCCAGCGCAGCCAAGCGATTCTTGGCGTAGAAACCTTTTTCCGCCGCCGGGCGCACAGCCTCGATTTCGGTGTCGTAGCTGGCGATCTGCGAATCAAGGGAAGCAATCTGCTCCCGGGTCCCGGCAATGAACTCCTCCTGTTGCGCGATCTGAGCTTCGAAGATATCGATCCGATTTTCGATCGATTCCTTGCGTTCGCCGAACTGACGCTCCTGATCGGTCATCATGGTCTTGACGGCCGGATCGTCCTTGTTCTGCATGATCATGTCGGGGAAGGTGATCTCATCCAGTCCGTCGCGCTCGGCCATCAGCCGGGCCTCATGCGTCAGAGCCTGGAAATACTGGATCCGCGTCAGGTCGGTATTGGCCTTGGCCTGTGTATGATCGAGCACGACAAGCAGGTCGCCCTCATTCACCCGCTGCGCGTCCCTGACCGCAATCTCTTTGACGATCCCACCCTGCAGGTGCTGGATTTCCTTGCGGTTGGATTCAACCGCAACCTTGCCCGGCGCGATCACCGCGCTGTCGAGCTTGGCTGTCGCCGCCCAGACACCGAATCCGCCGACGCTGATCAGCAGAATTATCGCGCCGAACAGCAGTATGCCGAGATAGCTGGTTGATACCTTGGGTGCTTCGTCCTGATTGCTCATGGTCCGATCCAAATTCATCGTCAGGCGCGCTTCTGGCGCCAAAATGGGTTCAATTCAAGGCGACGTCTAGTCGGCCTTCTGGGTCTGTGCTCGAACCGCCGATCCGACGTCCGGCCCAGGCTGGGCAACCGTCTGTGGACGCGGTGCGGGCGGCCGCTGCAGCGAGGGGCTCGCCTGGGGCTGACCCGGCCGCGGCTGCTGCTGGACCGCTTGCGGACCACGCTGCGGCATCCCTTGCGGCGGCGCCGGCATGTTGGCGACACCCGGCTGCCCTTGATCGCGCGGAGGCGCCTGGACCACCTTGGGACCCATCAGTTTCGGCAGCATCTGCTCGCGCGTTCCGATGCCCTGCAACTGACCATCCATCAGGATCATGATCTGGTCAGCAATTGTCAGCAGGTTGGGCTTGTGCGTGATCACGATGACCGACATACCCATTTCGCGCATCTTCTTCATCGCTTCAGACAAGGCTTCTTCACCAGCCGTATCCAGGTGCGCATTGGGTTCGTCGAGCACAATCATGACCGGATCGCCGTAAACCGCTCGCGCGAGGGCGATGCGTTGACGCTGGCCACCGGACAGGGCCTGACCGCCCTCCCCGATTTCGGTGTCGTAGCCCTGTGCCAGGCCCTGGACCATCTCGTGAACGCCGGCCATTTGTGCCGCGGCGATGACCTTCTTCTCATCAATTTGGGCAAATCTGGCAATATTCTCGGCAATCGTTCCGGAGAACAGCTCCACGTCCTGCGGCACGTAACCGATAAACCGGCCGAGTTTTTCCTGGTCCCAATGATCGATATCGGACCCATCGATGCGAACGTGTCCGGACGCCGCAGGCCACACGCCGACCATGACGCGCGCCAGTGTCGACTTGCCAGCCGCGGACGGACCAACGATCGCAAGGATATTCCCCGGGTCGACGTTGAAGGTAAGGCCCTTGAGCGTCGGCTTCTGGGCACCAGGAGGTCCGGCAATGATGTTTTCGATCGCCAACTTGCCGGTTGGGTCCGGCAGGTCCATCTGCTCGAGCTGCTCAGGCAGCGATGCAAACATGGCACGCAGTCGCTTGGTGGCCTCGCGCATCGCCACGAAGGACTTCCAACTGCCAACGGACTGCTCAACCGGAGCCAGCGCGCGGCCCATCATGATCGACGCTGCAATCATGACACCCGGTGAAATCTCACCCAGGATCGACAGATAGGCGCCGACTCCGAGGATCGAAACCTGGAGGCCCATGCGCACGAATTTCTGTACGGCCACAATACCGCCGGCGCGGTCACCGGCCTTGCCTTGCCAACCCAGCGCTTCCACGTGCTTCTTGTCCCAGCGCTGCTGGATATTGTTGCGCATGCCGAGCGCATTGATGACCTCGGAGTTTCTCAGCGTTGTCTGCGCGTTCTGGGCAGCGATGATGGACGCTCGGTTGCCCTTCGCCAGAAGGCCTCTGGTGGTCAGTTCGTTGAGGAGCGCCAAAGAGAAGATGATGATGGCACCACTCAGGGCGACCAGCCCCAGATAGGTGTGCATGATGAAACACACGGTGACAAAAATCGGCACCCATGGTGCATCGCAGAACGCCATGATGGCGTTGCCGCCGATGAAATCGCGCACCACATCCTTGTCGCGAATCGCCTGAGCGCTTGCCGAGTTCGACTGCATCGACTGCAGTTTGACCACCGCGTCGAAAACCGGCTTCGAAAGCTGCCGGTCGAACCGGTTGCCGCCACGCGCAAGCAGCCTCGAGCGCACATATTCAAGGCACGCATATGTCAGGAGCATCGCAACCGCGATGACCGTCAGCAGGATCAGCGTTGTCTCGTTGCGGCTTGCCAGGACGCGGTCATAGACCTGCATCATGTAGATCGGCGCCACAAACATAAGCATGTTGGCAAAAAGCGAGAAAAAGATCGTCAGGATGAGGGTCGGTCGGTATGCACCGAACGCCTGGTCCAAAGCAGTTTGTTTATCGTTCATGAACGTTGGCCCATCCAAAGCAAGCGATACCATTCATATCGCCAAACACACACACACACGCACCTGTCTGCTGCTGCCAGGCTATAGAGTAATTTCTATACCCTAACGGATCGCCCAACGCAATCGGCAGGTGCGTACAATTTTGCACTGTATATTGGGTCCCCTTAGCAATATTTCGAGCGGCTTCAAAGTCCCGCCGCAACTTTCAGCACTAAAACTCGTCCAACGGTTGGCTCGCCGCTGGGCGATCCCTGCTCGAATGGGCAATCACATTTTTGTGTAGGGGTCACACCTCATCAAGCAGGCTGGTTCCCGTCGCGGCCCGCTCGGCCAGACTCATGGAAGCAACCTGGCTTTGCCAGTGATTCTTTTCCGTGTGCCAATATTCCAGCAGGCCGTGCTCGGCAAAATATTCCTCGCTTTTGGGCTGGACAATGCCAAGGGCCATGGCCGGGATTTTTCGCCACAGCGAATAGGCCGTGTAGGAACCGAATCGCTCGAGCCGTTCCTGCCGTAATTCTTCCTGGGTCTTCGCCTGCTCGATCTCCTGAACCACGGGATTTGCGTTCACCATGGGGTCGGTATTGCTTGATGCCTCATTCACAGCTGTGGCCTCGGCAACGGCAGCAGGCGCCAATTCATCATCAGGTTCAGGCTGCCCCGGAGACACATCGGCTGCCGTTTCGATCGAAGCAGATTGGCTTGTCGAAAGTTCCTGCGCCATGGACGCAGTGTCGGATGTCTGCGTCGCGCCGGTCGTGACTTCGCCGCCCGGTTGGGATGGGCCCGCAGGCGCCGGAGGTGGTGAACCGTTGACCGCCTCATCGCCAGCCTTCGATGCGTCCATGGACTGTGAAGCGGATTCCGCCTGATCGGCCAAGGTCGTTTCAAGCAGACTGGTTCCCGTCGCCGCCCTTTCTTCCTCGGTCATGGCCGCAACTTTACCCTGCCAATGGTCGCGCTCGGTGTACCAGTACTCAAGCAGGCCGTGCTCCGCGATGTATTCCTCGCTCTTTGGTTGGACGATCCCAAGCGCCATGGCTGGAATCTTGCGCCACAGCGAATAGGCGGTGTAGGAGCCAAAGCGCTCCAGTCTTTCGGCTCGCAGTTCGGCTTGCGTCTTGGGCTCCTGCACCGATTGGGCCGTTGAAACCGGCGGAGCCACTTGGGCGACTTCTTCGGCCGTTTGAATCGCCACTGACTCAGATTTTGTCTCCGCCATTTCCGTTTCCACGACAGGAACGTTGTTCGATCCCCCCGGGGGTGCTGGCGCTTCGACCGCGGTCGACGCGGATGTCACGACCGGTGATGCAGCAACCTCAGCAACCGGTGTGGCAGCGGGCTCAGCGACCGGGGCAACCGCTGGCTGAGCCACAGATGTTGTCGCGGGTTCAGCCGCATTCGTTGTAGCAGGCTGGGCAACGGGAACGGAAGCGCTGGCGACTTCCTCGACAGCACGGCTCTCAGCAGCCGGTTCAGCGACCGGTTCCGAGGCACCGTCATCCGTGACGGGCTCACTTTGCATGACCTGCTCGGCAGCTACCGGTTCGTCCAGAAGGCTGGTTCCGGTTACGGCACGCTCTTCTTCACTCATCGCCGCGACCTTGCCCTGCCAATGGGCCTTTTCGGTGCGCCAGTATTCCAGCAGCCCGTGCTCGGCGAAGTATTCCTCGCTTTTTGGCTGAACAATACCCAAGGCCATCGCCGGCGTCTTGCGCCACAGGGAATAGGCGGTGTAGGAGCCGAAGCGCTGCAGGCGCTCCTCGCGCAGCCTTTGCTGTTCGTTGACTTCCGGATCGGCTTCGACGGTGGTGGAGGCCTTCTCCTTCTTATTCCCGTCTCCTGCAGCCTGATCGTCCACCTGGCCCAGCGTTCCGGAAAACTGGGTATCGCCCTGCTGGACCTGACTGCCCTTTGTTTGCCGCGCCGCACCAAAGGTGTCCTGGCGCTGGGCCACATTCTGGATATCCATAGTTACAAACTGCCGCCATCGATGGTCTTATCGCACGCCATCTTAGGCAACCGAGCTTGCGTTAACCTTTCCGTAACCCGTTCAAACAAGAAGCCCGCCGAATGGCGGGCTTCTTAGCGTTATTGGACCGGGAGACGTCAGTTCAGACGTTGGCCGGATGCTTCAGCAAGTTTGCTGCCCATATTCGAATAGGAGCGGTCTGGAAGCACCCAGTTGGCTGCCTTGAACGCCTCCTCGAGCATATCGACAATACGCAGGAACTGTTTTGCGCTGAGGGTAAATCCGGCGGCGTCATCATTGCCAATCAGGATCAGATTGATCATGTCGTCCTTTTTCTGAACCTGAATCTTGCGGATCAGCCAGGTAGCATGACGCAGCGGCGCCTTTGCCTTTGGATCACCTCGGGAGAGACCTTTTTCGGTCTCCCTTCTGGCCTGTTCGACGGTATAGCCGTAGTCGACCATCGACTGCAGTTCAGCGTCGTCACCCTCCGGCTCCGCATGCTCGTCCTTGTCTGGACGCTTCGCATGCGCCGAACTGAGAAACTGGTATCCGAGTCGATTCGTCATCCACATGACGATGTGGCCGGTGGCCACACCGGCCGGGATACCGATGCAGAGGATGCGGTCTTCGGATTCTTCGTACTTGAACGAAATACTGCCTAGACGGCGGACCTCGGGGTGTTGGTCGCTCACAAAAGTGGCTCCTAGTTGGGCTGGCCAGTGGTACCTGCAGCGGTGGAGGTTCCATCCTCCTGCGTGGGCGCGGTGCCGACCGGTGTTACGGATTTGAGAATTTCCTGAAGCGTGCGGGCATAGGCAGCGCGGGCAGTCTGAGCGATCGCCGACTTGCGTTGCAGCTCGGTCAACTCCATTTCGCAACCGCGAAGGTTGTTGAGTTGAGCCTCGCCATTCTCCCCGAGGTCAGTCAGACGGTAGATCTTCCCGTCGATGGTGACCCTGCGTTCTTCTTCAGCCATGTTGATTGTACTCCTGTTTGTTTCGGCTTTCTTACCAGTGAGAGCCCCGGTGCCTACCGGGGCTCTTTGGTTTTTCTTTGGCGGTTTCCCGAGCTTTGTCAAGCTCGGACTGTCACAGCAACCAGTGATCAGACCGTGAGCCAGATGTCTTCCGGCGTCTTGATCTCGTTGCAATCCTCGATGCAGTCGGCTCCGACGATGTCCTTGAAGGTGATCAAGGACACGTCGTCCAGACCGACAAGTTCCATCACAGCTTCCGGTGCGGCATCCGTGCCGGCCTCGTTGTAGTAGACACGCAGCCAGCTCTCGCCGTCAGCAGCTTTCATGGTCGTAATCAGATCCGTTGAGCTCGACCAGATGCCGCCGACATCGTTGGCGTCGGAACCGTCCGCGAGGTCGGCGATCGCTGTGTCGACGTCAGCCTGCGTCACATCCACGCCCCAGATCAGGCCGTGATTGTCGAGAAGCGCATCCTCGAAGCTGCGGGCACTGACGAAGTAGCGAAGATCGTCATTGGCGTTGAACGCGTTCACCGCATTGGCGTCGGAATCGTCGCGATCGACAGCCTGATCCTGCTCTTCTTCGTAGTTGAAGGTGGTGCCGCAGTCGTCAAGCTCACCATCCGACTTGCGGAAGGCCAGCTTGTCGCCCTGATACCGCTCGGCATCGAGACCGAAGGCATCCTGCAGATCATCGTAGAAGCGACCGTCGACAGTCGTGTTGTCGGCTTTGCTGTACGCTTCGTTGATGTGGAAGGTCGACAGGTCGTCGCCACCGCCACCCTGGTTGAAGTCCATGACATAGACCACACCGTCGACACCGCTGTCGCCAGCGCCGTCACCGGTTCCGAGGCCGGCTGCAGCGAGCAGGCCATGGAAGTCCTCATTCGGACGATGGTCGTTGTCGTAGCCGTCATTGGCAAAGGCCGCCATGCTGTTGTCCCGGGCCGAGACGACGAAGACATCCTGATCCGGCTTGGTCTTGTGGTCGATGACAACATCCAGATCGAACGGCTGCGGCGGTGTTCCCGGCGTCTGCGAGACGAAGTCGTGAGACTGCGTGTCGTCGTCTTCCGAGTCCTCGGCAACAACCTGTTCGATGATGTCGCCCGGATCGAACAGGGTCTTGGAGGTGACCGCATTGTTCACTGAAGCAGATCCGCCGTTACCACCGTTGACCATGACCGAGGCGGTGTGCGGGCTCAAGATCCCGATGGTATCGGAAAGCACAATTACGCCACCACCGGCATTAAATACCTTCAAGCTGAGTTGCCCGAACGCGGCTTGATGGATTACGCTGAAGGTAGTGATCGTCGTGTTGGCATTCGTGTTGAACGGAACTGAGAACACGAAACCGTTGACCGTTACATCCAGTGTCTCGCCGGCGTTGATGACGATATCCCAGGCACAGACCTGTGGGTTCAGAACCTCGGCTGAATCGACAGTCTCGACCAGGGCAACACCTGTACCGTTGATGTCGGCCGAGAAGGTCAGGCCGCTGTCAGCGGTCTCCTGGTCCGGATCGACGAACTCGAGACGATCGTTGCCTCCATTGACGCGAACGACCAGACCGTGATTGGTCAGGATGTCCGCGGCATGGCTGGTCACGAAGTTGGCCAGCGAGGTCGCAAGATCAGTGTTCCAGACCTGCGAGTAGCTGGTGTTCGGGCTGTCGTCGTCACCGATTGTGATGCGCAGAGACGTATCACCTGCGTCGAACTCAGCCGTCAGATCGTTCGTCCGGGCCACCACGCGGGCGGCCTCGGCTGCATTCGGACCGACGATATCGAAGTCACCTGCAACACCCGCAACATCGGCCGTGACGATGACTTTGGTCGCATCGTTCGGATCGAGAACGGCTGTTACAACAGCAGCAGAGAGGCCAACGTTCAGCGCATCCCGGAGTTGGAAAGCAACGTCCCTTGCATCGATACCAGCAACGCCGTCGACATCCGCGACAACGATTCCTTTAGAGCCATCGGTCAACCCGTCGCCATCGACATCGAGGCCGATCGAAACCAGATCGCCTTCCTGGAAGGTCTGGCCTTCGTCGATGTCGATGCATTCCTGGCCGAAGGTGACGAGGATCTCATCGAATGCACCATCGGCTGCCGAAACCGCAATTGTCGGCGTCTGGCCCGTTTCGTCGTCCGGGCCCTTCAGGCAGATGTCGCCATTGGCGTCGATCGCCATGGTAAAGCCCGCATCGAGAAGCGCTTGAGCCTGGGCGTTGTTGGCGGGATCGAGATTGGCAAAGAGCCCAGAGTCGCCGTTGTTGAAGTCAACGACGATCTGGGTCGCCAGGGCCACCAGCTCCGGCGCCGTGTCGACAATGCCGTCGGCACTGACACCGCCGCCCAGCTGGGACGGATTGTAGGTGTAGGTATAGGTGACGTTCTGCGGGCCGCCGTCGTCCCAGGTGACGTCAAAGGTAAATTGATCGCCTTGGCCGATCTGGCCGTCGAGGCGTGACTTGTGCTCGGAAGGAATGGCTGCATCCACGCCACCTGCCTCGACCAACAGATCCTCTCCAACCTTGCAGATTGTCACGATGCCGTTTGCCGAGGAAACATCCCAGCAGGACGGATCGGCGGGAACGAAATCGATCCAATTCTGAATGCGGGCTGCCAGGTCTGCGGCGATCGATTCCTTGTCAGGTAGAACATCGCCACCGCCATACGCATTATCGATGCCGACCTTTGTTTGGAAAAGCGTTTCCGCCACCCCGTCGCCGTCCGTATCGATGCTGATCGAGAACCAATCACCGTCTTCCAGATCGGTATCGGGGATCGTGACGTACGCGTAGCAGGGCTCACAACCATAGTCGCCGACCAGCATGTCGGTGCCATCGGCACCGGCATCCAGGAAGTCGTCGCCCTGGCCTCCGATCAGCAGATCATCGCCGGCTTCGCCATGCAGGCAGTCGTCGCCGTCATCACCGCAGATGGCATCGTCGCCGTCGCCACCGCGCAGGTTGTCACGGCCGTCGCCACCGAAGATGACATCGTCATCGGCGCCGCCATCGACATAGTCGTTGCCGGAACCGGCGAGGATCAGGTCGTCGCCTTCATCACCGAACAGGCAGTCATCGCCGTCTTCACCGTGGATCTCATCGTCACCGGTGCCACCTTCGATCTGGTCGTTGCCAACTGCACCGAAGGCAAGGTCATCACCTCCGTTGAGGCGGATGAAGTCCGCGCCAAGTTGGAACTCCGAGCCGTCGGCGGTAATCCGATTACCGGTAATCATATCATCGCCATTGCCGAGATCGGCCGTGACCCCTTCATCGGCAACGACGAGTTCGTCCATGATCTTTGCCGCATCGCTTGCGATCCCGAGCATGCCGACGGGTCGTGTGGTCCCGATGTCGTCGCCCCAGGCTTCCAGCGCCGGCAAGAACTTGAGATCGGCGGCCTGCGGACCGTCGAACTCAAGGAACTCCTGGTTGCGAACGCCATCCGTACCCTTGATCAAGTCAAGGTTTATCGATGCACTCCAGGTGCGACCAAACGGGTTGCCCGCAAAGAAACTTCCGGACGCGGTATTGGGGTCATATTTCCAGTCGTCATTGAGGATCCGGGTGGTACCGGCATTTCCGTCATCGGTAACGAGAAGTGTACGCAACTCATAGTCTGAAGAGGCAAGATGGTTGATTTCAAAAAGACCAGCCGTATTCGGATCGCAATCGACAACGTTCACATGCAGCGTCTTGATGTTTTCAACATTGAAGTTGTCGATACGCTGGGTATTCGGACCCGGGTCGACCTTCCAGATCGTGTCGACACGCGTACTGTGGGTTTCCCCAAGCAGGAAGATGTCGAAATCGTCCGGCAGATTGCCATCGTCATTGCAGCACTGATCGAAGATCAGTTGGACGCCCGGATTACCGTAAGTGTCACAGAGAACGGCAGGATCCTGATCCGCATCGGTTTTGTTGGGAATATGACGAACCTGCACATCGCCATCGACGCCATCCGCGAACACCACCTCCTGCAGGCTGTCATCCTTGACTGCAGCGAGGCTGATGTTGGTATCCCAGGGCGCACCGGCATCTTCAAGGATCTTGATGCGTTCAACATTGATCACCCAACCATTACCGGCCAGGTCTTCCGGGAACACACCCAGAGTGTCAAAGCCGTCGCCGCCGTCCAGATAGACCAGGCCCTGACCAACGCTGCCGAAACCACCCTCTTCAAAGAAGAAGAAGCCGCTGCCGGCACCGTCGACAATTTCCAGTGCGAAATTGTCCGCATCCGCGGCCGAATCGGTGTCGTTGGCAGTAGAGTCGAACACCAGGAAGACGTCGCCACCACCGTTGATGATCACATCCTCAAGACCGGTCAGACCGGCGCCGATGCCGTCAACCTGGCCGGCGAAGAAGTCGATCGCTGCCGTGTTGGCAGCAGCCGCTGCAACACCGACCGCCGATGTCGGGCTCGTGCCCGTCAGGTCCGTCACATCGATGTTCAGCGTGTGGGTCGTCGGCGCGAACGCCGGCGCGAAGCCGCCCACCCACTGCGGAAGCAGCGCACCGCCCGGGAAGCCGTTGTTGATGCTGCCGATCACGGACGGAACACCGGAAGCAACAATGCGGAGCGAGCCGACCTGCTCACTGCGCGGGCCACCAGGCTCGTTGCCCGAAGCGTTCTCGGTGATCCGAAGCTCGTTGATCAGAACCTCGTCGACCGTGAACACGAGCTCGTCGATTTCCTCGTCGGCCATTTTCGACTGCGGGTCGCTGTCGACCCAGACGAAGTCGCCGGTCACGTCGAAGATATCGACAACCGGGCCCAGATCGTTGGCATCAGCCGGATCGATCGTCCAGAAGTCGGCCTGAAGGTCCCAGATGCCGACGGAGCCAAGGCTCTGGCCGAACGCGACCTGATCGATATCAGGAGACAGCGAAGCCTCGAAGACCACCGGATCATCGAAGAACGGCGCCATAACAGGCATGTTGATGCACGGCGTGCAAACCTGTTCCAGAAGACCCAGCGTCGAAGCCGGCGGGAACGGGCTCAGATCACGGTTGATGATCAGAACGCCTTCGATGTCGTTCAGCGTCACGCCGGATACAAGAACACCGCCGTCGCCGTAGTTGTTGTCCTGCTTGGTCAGAACGAACAGGTCGTCGCCGCCCTCGCCATTGGCGATGTCGCCGGCATTGGCCGTCTGCTGGAAGCCGGGAACCGGGGCATCAGGACCATAACCCGCATTGGCGGTGAACACGTCATCGCCATTCGAGCCGTCGAGAACCTCGACAACCGTGTCCGTGAACGGAATGATCAGGCCGTTCTGGTCGACCGTCACCTTGATCGTGTCGATGAACGTGTTGCCGCCATCGTCGGTGATCTCGACTTCGACGTCGAATACGACAAGGCCGTTGATCACACCGTCTTCATCGACAGGGCCGCCATCGACAAGGTTCGTCGAGTTGATCAGCGTCGGATCGGCAAGAACAAGCTTCGTGCCCGTGATGTCGATGCCGAAAGCACCGCCCGTCGGATCGTTGGTGATCACGAACGTGTGGCTGTCAGGATCGCTCTCAGGATCCTCGGCAATCAGGTTGGTCAGCGCCAGGCCGGCAGGCGTCGTCGCAGCAACGTTCAGCGTTTCCGGAAGAACGTTCGTCGGATCCTCGTCGATCAGCGACGTCACATCGATGGTGAAGGTCTTCACCTGCGTCAGGCCGCCGGAATCCTCAACCTGGACCTCGACGTCGATGCTCGTCACACCGGCTTCGGAGTCGATCACAGAAGGATCGAGAACCTTCAGCTCGTCGCCGTCGATCTCGAAGGCGCCCGCAACAGACTGGCTCAGCAGCGTGTAGGTCGCCGTGTCGCCATCATCCACATCGTCGGACGTCAGGACGCCAACAACAAGGCCGCTCAGGCCAGGATTGGAAAGCGAGCCGTCCTGCTCCGCAATCGTCAGGTTCGAAAGGTCCAGATTGAACGGACCCTCGTTGATGTCGTTGATGTCGATGTCGACATCTTCTTCATAGGTGTTGCCGTCGCTGTCCGTCACACGGATCGTCACCGTCATCACGTCATCGGTCTCGTGGTCAAGACCGCTGGCATCCACAACGATGATCTTCGGCTGCTGGGCATTCGGATCGTCAAGACCGAACGTGCCGGTCGGATCGATCAGTTCCCAGGTGAAGGTCTCGCCACCATCCGGATCAACAACCGTCAGCTGGCCTTCATTGACCTCATCGCCGTCCTCGGCATCCTCATCGATATCCGTGCCGATCAGGATGTCGACAGGCGCTTCGTTGCCGAGCTCGCCCGTGTAGGGATCGCCGCCCGGGAATTCGTAGGGAAGATCGTCAACAGCCGTGTCGCTGTCGATCGCGGCCGCTGCCTTCAGCAGGCCGTTGGCCTCATCGTCGACATCCGCCTTGAACTCGTCCGATTCGGTGAACTCGACAATCAGCTGTTCACGGCTCATCGCACCCGACTTCAGGACGGCCAGCCAGAAGTTGTAGCCTTCCTGATCGGCCGGGCGGGCGAGGATGTTGAGGTAGACGAGCGACAGGAAGTCCTCATCCGACAGATCGTCACCGAAGCGGGCGATGTATTCGTCCGACTCCAGCCACTGGGAGATCGTCTCGATCAGGGCATCGCGGTAGGAGAGCTCCGGATTGGCTTCCTGGATGTCGCGGAAACGGTTGGTCCAGAAGGTCAGGCCGCCGCTGTCGGACATGCGGTCGAACACCGCCTGGTAGAGCCGCAGGATGGAGCGAACCTCATCGGCCTGCAGGCACAGCGCCTGGGCAAAGTCCGCAAGTGCATCCTCAAGATCGTCGGCCTCGGTGAGAAACGCATCCCACTGGTCGATCTGCGACTGTGTCGGCGTCTGACGCAGGATCGCTTCATAATAGGCGATGATGGTTTGGAGCATGATGTCCTCTTCTGGCAGAGATCCAGCGGTATCGTCCGGCCGTTGGATCTCTCTAATTCTCAATTTTGGCGCGCACTAATCCAGGTACGTACCTTACCCCACTGCGCTAGGCATACAGTAATTTATATACCGTCACAAGATGAGGATGCGGATTTAGCGCCCCGGAGTGGCTCAACCTGTTGGAAACCTGTGTGTTTCACGACCTCAAATGAAGAGGGCCCCGGCTTTCGCCGGGGCCCTCTTTTCATTCAATGGACGGTTGAGATCAGACCGTGAGCCAGATGTCTTCCGGCGTCTTGATCTCGTTGCAGTCCTCGATGCAGTCGGCACCGACGATGTCCTTGAAGGTCAGCTGCGACACGTCGTCCAGACCGACAAGCTCCATCACAGCTTCCGGTGCGGCATCCGTGCCTGCCTCGTTGTAGTAGACACGCAGCCAGCTTTCGCCGTCAGCAGCATTCATGATGTTGAGCAGCTGCGTTGCATTGCCCCAGACACCGTCGGCGATGCCGCCGGCGCTGTTGTTGGCAAAGCCGTCATCGGCAAGATCCGCAATCGCATCGTCGACAATCGCCTGGTCAACATCAACACCCCAGATCAGGCCGTGATTGTCGAGAAGCGCGTCCTCGAAGCTGCGGGCACTGACGAAGTAGCGAAGATCGTCATTGGCGTTGAACGCGTTCACCGCATTGGCGTCGGAGTCATCGCGGTCAACAGCCTGATCCTGCTCTTCCTGGTAGTTGAAGGTGGTGCCGCAGTCGTCAAGCTCACCATCCGACTTGCGGAAGGCCAGCTTGTCGCCCTGATACCGCTCGGCATCGAGGCCGAAGGCATCCTGCAGATCATCATAGAAGCGACCGTCGACCGTGGTGTTGTCGGCTTTGCTGTACGCTTCGTTGATGTGGTAGGTCGACAGGTCGTCGCCACCGCCACCCTGGTTGAAGTCCATGACGTAGACCACACCGTCGACACCGCTGTCGGCAACGCCGTCACCGGTTCCGAGGCCGGCTGCAGCGAGCAGGCCCTGGAAGTCCTCATTCGGACGATGGTCGTTGTCATAGCCGTCATTGGCAAAGGCCGCCATGTCGTTGTCCCGGGCCGAGACAACGAAGACGTCCTGATCCGGCTCGGTCTTGTCGTCGATGACGACGTCCAGATCGAACGGCTGCGGCGGTGTACCCGGCGTCTGCGAGACGAAGTCGTGGGACTGCGTATCGTCATCTTCCGAGTCCTCGGCAACAACCTGTTCGACAAGATCGCCCGGAACATAGTCCGTCTTGTCGTCAACCGACGCGATCACCGGAACGCCACCGTCGATTTGCACGACCGGAGCGCTACCGGTCCAACCCGGACCATCTTCGGTAAAGATGATGGTATCACCGGCTCGGGTCACAACGACCTCACCGAGAATAGCCGAATGGCTTGCGATGAAGTTGTCGATCGTCGTCGCAACGTCCGTATCGAACACTTCTTCGTACAGCGAACCAAGGATCGTCACCTGCAGCGTCTGGCCGCCGGCAATGAGACCGGTCAGGTCGAACTCACAGATCTGATCCTGGATCTCGGCGGCATCGACAAGCTCCACCAGAGCAACGCCAGTGCCGTTGATGTCGGCCGAGAAGGTCAGGCCGCTGTCGGCCGAATTCTGGTCCGGATCGACGAACTCGAGACGATCGCCACCCGCGTTGACACGTACAACCAGGCCATGGTTTGTCAGGATATCCGCGGCATGGCTGGTGACGAAGTCGCCAAGCGAGGTCGCCAGATCTGTATTCCAGACCTGCGAGTAGCTGGTGTTCGGGCTGTCGTCGTCGCCGATGGTAATACGAAGCGACGTATCGCCGGCGTCGAACTCGGCCGTCAGATCATTGGTCCGGGCAACCAAGCGACCCGCTGCCGTTGCGCCGACCCCGAGAATGTCGAAGTCCCCTGCAACACCCGCAACGTCTGCCGTAACGATGATCTTCGTCGGGTCCGCACCATCCAGGACTGCAGTGACTTCGGTGCCAGAGCCACCGTTGTTGATGACGTTCCTCAGCTGAATCGCTACGTCCCGGGCGTCGATACCGACTATACCGTCGACGTCTGCCACCGTGAAGTATTCGAACGTGTCGCTTTGACCGTCCAAATCCCAGTCGTAGGAGATCGAAATGACGTCGCCGGCCTGGAAGGTCTGACCATCGTCGATGTCGATGCACTCCTGGCCGAAGGTGGCGAGGATTTCATCGAAGGCGCCGTCAGCGGCCGCAATGTCAACCGTCGGGGTCTGACCGGTCTTGTCGTCAGGACCTTTCAGGCAGATGTCGCCATTGGCGTCGACGTCCATCGAGAAGCCGGCAAGCTTCAGCGCCTGGGCGGCTGCGTCGTTGGCTCCATCCACGTTGGCAGCAACAGCGTCGCTTCCAGCGTTGAAGTCACCGGCGATCAGTTCCGCTAGGGCCTTCAGTTCCAGAACCGTGTCGACAATCCCGTCGGCACTCACATCGCCACCCAGATCGGCAGGATCATAGGTGAAGGTGTAGGTCTGGTTCTGCGGGCCACCATCGTCCCAGGTGATGTCGAAGGTGAACAGGTCGCCTTCGCCGATCTGGCCGTCGAGACGCGACTTGTGCTCGGACGGAATGGCTGCATCAACAGCGCTTCCCTCGACCACCAGCTCATCGCCGACCTTGCAGATCGTCACGATGCCGTTCTCCCAGGAAACATCCCAGCATTCAGGATCGGCAGCTGAGTTGTCGATCCAGTCCTGGATACGAGCTGCCAGATCGGCCGCGATAGCGTCATCGTCAGCAGCAACGTCGCCGCCGCCGAATGCGGTACCGATTCCGACTTCCGTGGTGAAGGTCATGTCGACGATACCGTCGCCATCCGTGTCGATGCTGATCGAGAAGATATCGCACTCTTCAAGATCGCTGTCCGGAATGGTGACATGAGCGTAGCAAGGCTCACAGCCATAGTCGCCGACCAGCATGTCGGTGCCATCGGCACCGGCATCCAGGAAGTCGTCGCCCTGGCCGCCGATCAGCAGATCGTCGCCGGCTTCGCCGTGCAGGCAGTCGTCGCCGTCATCACCGCAGATGGCATCGTCGCCGTCGCCACCGCGAAGGTTGTCACGGCCGTCGCCACCGAAGATGACATCGTCATCGGCACCGCCATCGACATAGTCGTTGCCGGAACCGGCGAGGATCAGGTCGTCGCCTTCATCGCCGAACAGGCAATCATCGCCGTCTTCACCGTGGATCTCGTCGTCACCGGTACCACCTTCGATCTGGTCGTTGCCGGCTGCACCGAAGGCAAGGTCGTCACCACCATTGAGGCGGATGAAGTCCTCGCCGAGGAAGCCCGGCGTCACACCGTCAGCGGTGATCCGGTTGCCCGTGATCATGTCGTCACCGTTGCCCAGGTCGGCAGTGACGCCGTCATCGGAGACAACCAGCTCATCCTCGATCTTGTCCGGATCGGTGGCAATGCCGAGGAAGCCGTTCGGACGCGTGGTGCCGATATCGTCACCCCAGTCTTCCAGAACCGGCAGGAACTTCAGGTCCGATACCATCGGGCCGTCGAACTCCAGCAGTTCCTGATTGCGAACGCCATCCGTGCCCTTGATCAGGTCCAGGTTAATCGCAGCGCTGTTGGCCGGGCCGAACGGGTTGGTTTGGGCAAAACTTCCAGCTGCCGTGATCGGATCGTATCTCCAGTTGTCATTCAGGATACGGGTCGTACCCGCCGTGCCGTCATCGGTCAGGAGCAATGTCCGGAGCACAAAGTCCTGAGAGGCCAGATGATTGACTTCAAACAGCCCGGACGTGTTCGGATCACAATCGACGACGCTGATGTGCAGGGTCTGAATATCCCTCACATTGAAGTTGTCGATGCGCTGCGTATTGCCGTTGGGATCGACATTCCAGATCGTATCAACGCGTTCCGCACTGCCTTCAGCATCAATGAAGATGTCGAAATCGTCCGGCAGATTACCGTCGTCGTTGCAGCACTGGTCGAAGATCAGCTGGACGCCAGGATTGCCAAATGTATCGCACAAGATGGCGGGATCCTGATCTGCATCAAGACGGATCGGAACGTTGAAGATGGCAACATCGCCATCGACGCCATCGGCGAAAACGACTTCCTGCAGGCTGTTATCGCGAACCGCACCCAGATTGATGACCGTATCCCAAGAAGCACCGGCGTCCTCAAGGATTTTGATACGTTCCACATTGATGATCCAGCCCTGACCAAACTCCAGGTCTTCCGGATAGACACCGAGGGTATCGAAACCGTCGCCACCGTCGATGAAGACGCCAGCAAAGCCGCCTTCCTCGAAGAAGAAGAAGCCGCTGCCGGCACCGTCGACGATCTCAAGCGGGAAGCTGTCGGCAGGAGCATCCGAGTTGACGTCATTGGCGGTCTCGTCAAAGACGAGGAAGACGTCACCACCACCGTTGATGACCACATCTTCAAGGCCTGTCAGTCCGGCGCCGATGCCGTCAACCTGGCCAGCGAAGAAGTCGATCGCTGCCGTGTTGGCCGCAGCCGCTGCAACACCAACAGCCGATGTCGGGCTCGAACCCGTCAGGTCCGTCACATCGATGGTCAGGGTGTGGGTCGTCGGCGCGAACGCCGGCGCAAAGCCACCCGCCCAAAGCGGAAGCAGAGGACCACCCGGGAAGCCGTTGTTGATGCTGCCGATCACGGACGGAACACCGGAAGCAACAATGCGGAGCGAGCCGACCTGCTCACTGCGCGGGCCACCAGGCTCGTTGCCCGAAGCGTTCTCGGTGATCCGAAGCTCGTTGATCAGAACCTCATCGACCGTGAACACGAGCTCGTCGATTTCCTCGCCGGCCATTTTCGACTGCGGGTCACTGTCGACCCAGACGAAGTCGCCGGTCACGTCGAAGATGTCGACAACCGGGCCCAGATCGTTGGCATCAGCCGGATCGATCGTCCAGAAGTCGGCCTGGAGGTCCCAGATGCCGACGGAGCCGAGGCTCTGGCCGAACGCAACCTGGTCGATATCCGGAGACAGGGAAGCCTCGAAGATGACCGGATCATCGAAGAACGGCGCCATAACAGGCATGTTGATGCACGGCGTGCAGACCTCTTCCAGGAGACCCAGCGTTGAAGCCGGCGGGAACGGGCTCAGATCACGGTTGATGATCAGAACGCCTTCGATGTCGTTCAGCGTCACGCCGGATACGAGAACACCGCCGTCGCCGTAGTTGTTGTCCTGCTTGGTCAGAACGAACAGGTCGTCACCGCCCTCGCCATTGGCGATGTCGCCGGCATTGGCCGTCTGGTTGAAGCCGGGAACAGGTGCATTCGGACCGTAACCCGCATTGGCGGTGAACACGTCATCGCCATTCGAGCCGTCGAGAACCTCGACAACCGTATCCGTGAACGGAATGATCAGGCCGTTCTGGTCGACCGTCACCTTGATCGTGTCGATGAACGTGTTGCCGCCATCGTCGGTGATCTCGACTTCGACGTCGAACACGACAAGGCCGTTGATCACACCGTCTTCATCCACAGGGCCGCCATCGACAAGGTTCGTCGAGTTGATCAGCGTCGGATCGGCAAGAACAAGCTTCGTGCCCGTGATGTCGATGCCGAAAGCACCGCCCGTCGGATCGTTGGTGATCACGAACGTGTGGCTGTCAGGATCGCTCTCAGGATCCTCGGCAATCAGGTTGGTCAGCGCCAGGCCGGCAGGCGTCGTCGCAGCAACGTTCAGCGTTTCCGGAAGAACGTTCGTCGGATCCTCGTCGATCAGCGACGTCACATCGATGGTGAAGGTCTTCACCTGCGTCAGGCCGCCGGAATCCTCAACCTGGACCTCGACGTCGATGCTCGTCACACCGGCTTCGGAATCGATCACAGAAGGATCGAGAACCTTCAGCTCGTCGCCGTCGATCTCGAAGGCGCCCGCAACAGACTGGCTCAGCAGCGTGTAGGTCGCCGTGTCGCCATCATCCACATCGTCGGACGTCAGGACGCCGACAACAAGGCCGCTCAGGCCAGGATTGGAAAGCGAGCCGTCCTGCTCCGCAATCGTCAGGTTCGAAAGGTCCAGATTGAACGGACCCTCGTTGATGTCGTTGATGTCGATGTCGACATCTTCTTCATAGGTGTTGCCGTCGCTGTCCGTCACACGGATCGTCACCGTCATCACGTCATCGGTCTCGTGGTCAAGACCGCTGGCATCCACAACGATGATCTTCGGCTGCTGGGCATTCGGATCGTCAAGACCGAACGTGCCGGTCGGATCGATCAGTTCCCAGGTGAAGGTCTCACCACCATCCGGATCAACAACCGTCAGCTGGCCTTCATTGACCTCATCGCCGTTCTCGGCATTCTCATCGATATCCGTGCCGATCAGGATGTCGACAGGCGCTTCGTTGCCGAGCTCGCCCGTGTAGGGATCGCCGCCCGGGAATTCGTAGGGAAGATCGTCAACAGCCGTGTCGCTGTCGATCGCAGCCGCTGCCTTCAGCAGGCCGTTGGCCTCATCGTCGACATCCGCCTTGAACTCGTCCGATTCGGTGAACTCGACAATCAGCTGTTCACGGCTCATCGCACCCGACTTCAGGACGGCCAGCCAGAAGTTGTAGCCTTCCTGATCGGCCGGGCGGCCGAGGATGTTGAGGTAGACAAGCGACAGGAAGTCCTCATCCGACAGATCGTCACCGAAGCGGGCGATGTATTCGTCCGACTCCAGCCACTGGGAGATCGTCTCGATCAGGGCATCGCGGTAGGAGAGCTCCGGATTGGCTTCCTGGATGTCGCGGAAACGGTTGGTCCAGAAGGTCAGGCCGCCGCTGTCGGACATGCGGTCGAACACCGCCTGGTAGAGCCGCAGGATGGAGCGAACCTCATCGGCCTGCAGGCACAACGCCTGGGCAAAGTCCGCAAGTGCATCCTCAAGATCGTCGGCCTCGGTGAGAAACGCATCCCACTGGTCGATCTGCGACTGTGTCGGTGTCTGACGCAGGATCGCTTCATAATAGGCGATAATTGTCTGTTCCATGGTGACCCTCTTCTGGCAGGTACTGGCCGGCAATCCGGCAATTAAATCTCTTGGTTTTCACTCAACGCGCGCACGGAATCGGGCACGCACTCTATCCCATCAATTCACGCATACAGTAATCCATATACTACGACAAGACGACGAAGCGGAAAAATCGACTTTCCAAGGCTGAATTCGTTTGAAAGTGAGTTGCCGGTCGGACCTCAAATGAAGAGGGCCCCGGCTTTCGCCGGGGCCCTCTTTTCATTCAATGGACGGTTGAGATCAGACCGTGAGCCAGATGTCTTCCGGCGTCTTGATCTCGTTGCAGTCCTCGATGCAGTCGGCGCCGACGATGTCCTTGAAGGTCAGTTGGGACACGTCGTCCAGACCGACAAGCTCCATCACAGCTTCCGGTGCGGCATCCGTGCCTGCCTCGTTGTAGTAGACACGAAGCCAGCTTTCGCCGTCAGCAGCATTCATGATGTTGAGCAGCTGCGTCGCATTGCCCCAGACACCGTCGGCGATGCCGCCGGCGCTGTTGTTGGCAAAGCCGTCATCGGCAAGATCCGCAATCGCATCGTCGACAATCGCCTGGTCAACATCAACACCCCAGATCAGGCCGTGATTGTCGAGAAGCGCATCCTCGAAACTGCGGGCACTGACGAAGTAGCGCAGATCGTCGTTGGCGTTGAACGCGTTCACCGCATTGGCATCGGAGTCGTCGCGGTCAACAGCCTGGTCCTGCTCTTCCTGGTAGTTGAAGGTGGTGCCGCAGTCGTCAAGCTCACCATCCGACTTGCGGAAGGCCAGCTTGTCGCCCTGATACCGCTCGGCATCGAGGCCGAAGGCATCCTGCAGATCATTGTAGAAGCGACCATCGACCGTGGTGTTGTCGACTTTGCTGTACGCTTCGTTGATGTGGTAGGTCGACAGGTCGTCGCCACCGCCACCCTGGTTGAAGTCCATGACGTAGACCACACCATCGACACCGCTGTCGGCAACGCCGTCACCGGTTCCGAGGCCGGCTGCAGCGAGCAGGCCCTGGAAGTCCTCATTCGGACGATGGTCGTTGTCGTAGCCGTCATTGGCAAAGGCCGCCATGTCGTTGGCCCGGGCCGAGACGACGAAGACATCCTGATCCGGCTCGGTCTTGTCGTCGATGACAACATCCAGATCGAACGGCTGCGGCGGTGTTCCCGGCGTCTGCGAAACGAAGTCGTGAGACTGCGTATCGTCGTCTTCCGAGTCCTCGGCAACAACCTGTTCGACAAGGTCGCCCGGGACATAGTCCGTCTTGTCATCAACATCAGCGACTAGCGGAATACCACCGTCGATCTGAACGATCGGCGGGCTGCCGGTCCAGAACGGGCTCGGGCCATCTTCAGTGAAGATGATGGTATCACCCGCACGGGTGACCACCACCGAACTCAAGATCGGCGAGTGGCTGGCGATGAAGTTATCGATCGTCGTCGCAACGTCCGTATCGAACACTTCTTCGTACAGCGAACCAAGGATCGTCACCTGCAGGGTCTCACCGCCGGCGATATCGCCGGTCAGATCAAATTCGCAGATCTGATCCTGGATCTCGGCGGCATCGACAAGCTCTACCAGAGCAACGCCCGTGCCGTTGATGTCGGCCGAGAAGGTCAGGCCGCTGTCGGCCGTATTCTGGTCCGGATCGACGAACTCAAGACGATCGCCACCTGCGTTGACGCGTACCACCAGACCATGGTTGGTCAGGATATCCGCGGCATGGCTGGTGACGAAGTCATCCAACGAGTCCGTAAGAGTAGGACCGGTCCATACCTGCGAGTAGCTGGTGTTCGGGCTGTCGTCGTCACCGATGGTGATGCGCAGAGACGCATCAGCGACATCGAACTCACCATCAAGATCATTGGTCCGGGCAACCACACGAGCCGCTGCCGTAGCTCCAACACCGAGAAGGTCGAAGTCTCCTGCAACGCCCGCAACGTCTGCCGTAACGATGATCTTCGTCGGGTCACCGCCATCCAGGACTGCGGTGACTTCGTTGGCAGACAGGCCAGTGTTGATCGCATCTCTCAGCAGCTGTGCAACGTCCCTGGCGTCAATACCAGCAATGCCGTCAACGTCAGCCACCTCGATGGCATCCCAGAGCTCAACCACCCCATCCTGATCAAAGTCATAGCCAAGCGAAACGGAATCGCCAGCCTGGAAGGTCTGACCGTCATCGATGTCGATGCATTCCTGGCCGAACGTGGCGAGGATCTCATCGAAGGCACCATCAGCCGCGGCAATGGCAACCGTCGGGGTCTGACCGGTCTTGTCGTCCGGACCCTTCAGGCAGATGTCGCCATTGGCGTCGACGTCCATCGAGAAGCCGGCAAGCTTCAGCGCCTGGGCGGCTGCGTCGTTGGCTCCATCCACGTTGGCAGCAACAGCGTCGCTTCCAGCGTTGAAGTCACCGGCGATCAGTTCCGCCAGGGCCTTCAGTTCCAGAACCGTGTCGACAATGCCGTCGGCACTCACATCGCCACCCAGATCGGCAGGATCATAGGTGAAGGTGTAGGTCTGGTTTGTCGGACCGCCATCGTCCCAGGTGATGTCGAAGGTGAACAGGTCGCCTTCGCCGATCTGGCCGTCGAGACGCGACTTGTGCTCGGACGGTATGGCTGCATCAACAGCGCTTCCCTCGACCACCAGCTCATCGCCGACCTTGCAGATCGTCACGATGCCGTTCTCCCAGGAAACATCCCAGCATTCAGGATCGGCAGCTGAGTTGTCGATCCAGTCCTGGATACGAGCTGCCAGATCGGCCGCGATAGCGTCATCGTCAGCAGCAACGTCGCCGCCGCCGAATGCGGTACCGATTCCGACTTCCGTGGTGAAGGTCATGTCGACGATACCGTCGCCATCCGTGTCGATGCTGATCGAGAAGATATCGCACTCTTCAAGATCGCTGTCCGGAATGGTGACATGAGCGTAGCAAGGCTCACAGCCATAGTCGCCGACCAGCATGTCGGTGCCATCGGCACCGGCATCCAGGAAGTCGTCGCCCTGGCCGCCGATCAGCAGATCGTCGCCGGCTTCGCCGTGCAGGCAGTCGTCGCCGTCATCACCGCAGATGGCATCGTCGCCGTCGCCACCGCGAAGGTTGTCACGGCCGTCGCCACCGAAGATGACATCGTCATCGGCACCGCCATCGACATAGTCGTTGCCGGAACCGGCGAGGATCAGGTCGTCGCCTTCATCGCCGAACAGGCAATCATCGCCGTCTTCACCGTGGATCTCGTCGTCACCGGTACCACCTTCGATCTGGTCGTTGCCGGCTGCACCGAAGGCAAGGTCGTCACCACCATTGAGGCGGATGAAGTCCTCGCCGAGGAAGCCCGGCGTCACACCGTCAGCGGTGATCCGGTTGCCCGTGATCATGTCGTCACCGTTGCCCAGGTCGGCAGTGACGCCGTCATCGGAGACAACCAGCTCATCCTCGATCTTGTCCGGATCGGTGGCAATGCCGAGGAAGCCGTTCGGACGCGTGGTGCCGATATCGTCACCCCAGTCTTCCAGAACCGGCAGGAACTTCAGGTCCGATACCATCGGGCCGTCGAACTCCAGCAGTTCCTGATTGCGAACGCCATCCGTGCCCTTGATCAGGTCCAGGTTAATCGCAGCGCTGTTGGCCGGGCCGAACGGGTTGGTTTGGGCAAAACTTCCAGCTGCCGTGATCGGATCGTATCTCCAGTTGTCATTCAGGATACGGGTCGTACCGGCCGTGCCGTCATCGGTCAGGAGCAATGTCCGGAGCACAAAGTCCTGAGAGGCCAGATGATTGACTTCAAACAGCCCGGACGTGTTCGGATCACAATCGACAACGCTGATGTGCAGGGTCTGAATATCCCTCACATTGAAGTTGTCGATGCGCTGCGTATTGCCGTTGGGATCGACATTCCAGATCGTATCAACGCGTTCCGCACTGCCTTCAGCATCAATGAAGATGTCGAAATCGTCCGGCAGATTACCGTCGTCGTTGCAGCACTGGTCGAAGATCAGCTGGACGCCAGGATTGCCAAATGTATCGCACAAGATGGCGGGATCCTGATCTGCATCAAGACGGATCGGAACGTTGAAGATGGCAACATCGCCATCGACGCCATCGGCGAAAACGACTTCCTGCAGGCTGTTATCGCGAACCGCACCCAGATTGATGACCGTATCCCAAGAAGCACCGGCGTCCTCAAGGATTTTGATACGTTCCACATTGATGATCCAGCCCTGACCAAACTCCAGGTCTTCCGGATAGACACCGAGGGTATCGAAACCGTCGCCACCGTCGATGAAGACGCCAGCAAAGCCGCCTTCCTCGAAGAAGAAGAAGCCGCTGCCGGCACCGTCGACGATCTCAAGCGGGAAGCTGTCGGCAGGAGCATCCGAGTTGACGTCATTGGCGGTCTCGTCAAAGACGAGGAAGACGTCACCACCACCGTTGATGACCACATCTTCAAGGCCTGTCAGTCCGGCGCCGATGCCGTCAACCTGGCCAGCGAAGAAGTCGATCGCTGCCGTGTTGGCCGCAGCCGCTGCAACACCAACAGCCGATGTCGGGCTCGAACCCGTCAGGTCCGTCACATCGATGGTCAGGGTGTGGGTCGTCGGCGCGAACGCCGGCGCAAAGCCACCCGCCCAAAGCGGAAGCAGAGGACCACCCGGGAAGCCGTTGTTGATGCTGCCGATCACGGACGGAACACCGGAAGCAACAATGCGGAGCGAGCCGACCTGCTCACTGCGCGGGCCACCAGGCTCGTTGCCCGAAGCGTTCTCGGTGATCCGAAGCTCGTTGATCAGAACCTCATCGACCGTGAACACGAGCTCGTCGATTTCCTCGCCGGCCATTTTCGACTGCGGGTCACTGTCGACCCAGACGAAGTCGCCGGTCACGTCGAAGATGTCGACAACCGGGCCCAGATCGTTGGCATCAGCCGGATCGATCGTCCAGAAGTCGGCCTGGAGGTCCCAGATGCCGACGGAGCCGAGGCTCTGGCCGAACGCAACCTGGTCGATATCCGGAGACAGGGAAGCCTCGAAGATAACCGGATCATCGAAGAACGGCGCCATGACAGGCATGTTGATGCACGGCGTGCAGACCTCGCTCAGAAGATCCAGCGTCGAAGCCGGCGGGAACGGGCTCAGATCACGGTTGATGATCAGAACGCCTTCGATGTCGTTCAGCGTCACGCCGGATACAAGAACACCGCCGTCGCCGTAGTTGTTGTCCTGCTTGGTCAGAACGAACAGGTCATCGCCGCCCTCGCCATTGGCGATGTCGCCGGCATTGGCTGTCTGCTGGAAGCCAGGAACAGGTGCATTCGGGCCATAACCCGCATTGGCGGTGAACACGTCATCGCCATTCGAGCCGTCGAGAACCTCGACAACCGTGTCCGTGAACGGAATGATCAGGCCGTTCTGATCGACCGTCACCTTGATCGTGTCGATGAACGTGTTGCCGCCATCGTCGGTGATCTCGACTTCGACGTCGAACACGACAAGGCCGTTGATCACACCGTCTTCATCGACAGGGCCGCCATCGACAAGGTTCGTCGAGTTGATCAGCGTCGGATCGGCAAGAACAAGCTTCGTGCCCGTGATGTCGATGCCGAAAGCACCGCCCGTCGGATCGTTGGTGATCACGAACGTGTGGCTGTCAGGATCGCTCTCAGGATCCTCGGCAATCAGGTTGGTCAGCGCCAGGCCGGCAGGCGTCGTCGCAGCAACGTTCAGCGTTTCCGGAAGAACGTTCGTCGGATCCTCGTCGATCAGCGACGTCACATCGATGGTGAAGGTCTTCACCTGCGTCAGGCCGCCGGAATCCTCAACCTGGACCTCGACGTCGATGCTCGTCACACCGGCTTCGGAATCGATCACAGAAGGATCGAGAACCTTCAGCTCGTCGCCGTCGATCTCGAAGGCGCCCGCAACAGACTGGCTCAGCAGCGTGTAGGTCGCCGTGTCGCCATCATCCACATCGTCGGACGTCAGAACGCCAACAACAAGGCCGCTCAGGCCAGGATTGGAAAGCGAGCCGTCCTGCTCCGCAATCGTCAGGTTCGAAAGGTCCAGATTGAACGGACCCTCGTTGATGTCGTTGATGTCGATGTCGACATCTTCTTCATAGGTGTTGCCGTCGCTGTCCGTCACACGGATCGTCACCGTCATCACGTCATCGGTCTCGTGGTCAAGACCGCTGGCATCCACAACGATGATCTTCGGCTGCTGGGCATTCGGATCGTCAAGACCGAACGTGCCGGTCGGATCGATCAGTTCCCAGGTGAAGGTCTCGCCACCATCCGGATCAACAACCGTCAGCTGGCCTTCATTGACCTCATCGCCGTCCTCGGCATCCTCATCGATATCCGTGCCGATCAGGATGTCGACAGGCGCTTCGTTGCCGAGCTCGCCCGTGTAGGGATCGCCGCCCGGGAATTCGTAGGGAAGATCGTCAACAGCCGTGTCGCTGTCGATCGCGGCCGCTGCCTTCAGCAGGCCGTTGGCCTCATCGTCGACATCCGCCTTGAACTCGTCCGATTCGGTGAACTCGACAATCAGCTGTTCACGGCTCATCGCACCCGACTTCAGGACGGCCAGCCAGAAGTTGTAGCCTTCCTGATCGGCCGGACGGCCGAGGATGTTGAGGTAGACGAGCGACAGGAAGTCCTCATCCGACAGATCGTCACCGAAGCGGGCGATGTATTCGTCCGACTCCAGCCACTGGGAGATCGTCTCGATCAGGGCATCGCGGTAGGAGAGCTCCGGATTGGCTTCCTGGATGTCGCGGAAACGGTTGGTCCAGAAGGTCAGGCCGCCGCTGTCGGACATGCGGTCGAACACCGCCTGGTAGAGCCGCAGGATGGAGCGAACCTCATCGGCCTGCAGGCACAGCGCCTGGGCAAAGTCCGCAAGTGCATCCTCAAGATCGTCGGCCTCGGTGAGAAACGCATCCCACTGGTCGATCTGCGACTGTGTCGGTGTCTGACGCAGGATCGCTTCATAATAGGCGATAATTGTCTGTTCCATGGTGACCCTCTTCTGGCAGGTACAGGCCGGATTATCCGGCAATTAAATCTCTTGCTATCGATCAAGCACACGCACTCAGAACGCAGCGCGCACCTCACCCCATCAAATCCGAGCCATACAGTAATCAACATACCCGCGCAAGCGGGCGTGTGAAAAAGCGCTATCTTTTTTTGAGAATAACTCCGCGCACCTGGCTTATTCGAATGCGAGTGTCGCAATATTGCCACAGTTCCGGAGCGCCGCTTGCCAGAATTCCGGGAATTCGGTCGCTTGGTCGGTGCTTTAAGACACCATGCGGCGATTTGCAAGACAGATTCCGCTTTCCGCGACACTCAAGAACAATTTGCTTCTGAGACAGTGCTGCCCGGGTGAAGCTGATCGTCGGGAACTATCGTCGGTTCAGTCGTCCTTGATCGAGTAAATCGTGGCGCCGTGCATTCCGTCCTGATCTTCCATTTCGATGAAATGGCGCCGGAACCCATTGGCGTAAAGAAGCGCCACCAGCCGATCGAGCCGGTAATCATTCATCATCATCGCATCGTCATTATAGTAAGGGCCATCTGAGACATAGTCGCGAACACCGTACTCATCGACGCTGAAATATTTAAGCCCATTGCCAAAATAGTGACTGTGGCGTTCATCCTTGAACAACGTGAAATGGACCGAAACGACGCCCCTCACCCGAATGAGTTTCAGCAGCATCTCGAAAAGCCTGTATCCCAGCCGCGTTTCGATATGCTGGAAGACAATGAAACTGTTCAGCCAATCGAAGCGAGCCTCGCCCTCCAGCGCTGCCGGGCCGTCGTAACAGTCGATGTTTCTAAGCCGCCGGGACCGGGCATTGCGCAGACATTCCTCTCGCATGGTCTCCGAAACGTCGATGCCTGCTACCAAACGGCAGATCCGAGCCATCGGTACTGTCAAACGACCGACTCCGCAGCCAAAATCGATCGCTGAGTCGTCAGCACCGATACGGCGGTCGAAATGCGCCGCGATCCGATCCAGATTCTGCTTCACGTGCTTGGAACCGGTCCGGAAGAACGCCTCGCGACCGGCGGCGTCCAAACCACCCTTGAACCGATCTTCCGTCAGAACCGCCCAATAGGCATCGTCCTGTGCGAATTTCTCCCAGGCATCGCCCGACATGGCATCTCCCATCGAATTCAGCCGACTGCCGAAGGCAGCGGTCAGGCGTCCGATATCATCGCCGGCCGCCGGCCGGCAAGCGCCACAGTGAAAATCTTCGGCATGAGATTCGCAACTCTGGACCGCACGAATTCATTCGTTTATGGCTCCTGTGTTCACCTCCCTTACCAGGCATTCTCGAACCGCATGTCAGCACCTTTGGAACCAGCAAAACCGGAACGGTCGGCAATTGAGGCGCTGATCCGCAACCGGCTTCTGAAGGAAGCTGAGGCAGTGCCCGAGAATGCCGGACCGGTGGCCGCCCGGCATGGCCGCGCTTCACGGAGAAAATCCATGGTTCGCATTCTGAAAAATCTCTCGGAGCATCTTCGCAGCTTTCGCCTCATGACGGCGACACGTCTGCGCACGCAGGAGATTGAAGCCCTGATCGATGAACTCGGCCTGACTCCTGAGATGATGGGCGCCATGCAGGACAAGGTTCGGCGGCTCTCGGGAGAAGCCAGGAATTTCAGCCGTCAGATTGAGAAGAACACCGAGCTGATCGACGCCTACAAGGCCCGCATCGCCCAGTATCGCGAGGAGATCGCCGACCTCAATTCGATCGTCGACCTGCAGCGCAAATCCTATGTCGGCATCACCCGGCAGTTGGCAAAAACGGCAAACGATGCAACCGAGAGCGCTGGCATCGGGCAACCGACAGCCGACGTTGATCCCTTTTTGGACGTCTTCCAGCAAGAACTGGAGCAGGACCGCCGCGGCAGCTCGGACGAAACAAGGCATCGTCTGGGCCACTACCTGGCGCATATTGATTTCCTTGCCGATCTCAAGAAACCGAAGGTGGTCGACTTCGGCAGCGAGGCCGGCGAGTGGATCAAAATGCTTGCCGAAAGGGGTCAATCGGTCACGGGCGTCTTCGCGCGCGAAGCCGATGCGTCCGATGTCGATGCGGACAAGGACACCGAGATCGTGATTTCCGATCCATTGGCGTGGATGCAGGAGCAGAAGGACCGGTCCGTGGATCTGATCACGGCATTCCAGGTCATCGAACGCATGCCCTTTGACCGGTTGGTTACGCTTCTGCGGGAGGTGTTTCGGGTCCTCAAGCCGGGCGGTCGGGTCATTCTCGAAACGCCCAACCCTGAAAGCCTGCTGGTTGGGGCTTACAAGTTCTGGCTTGATCCCGCGCGTCAGCGCCCGCTGCCCCCTGAACTGATGGAACGCCTGATGCACTCGCTGGCGTTTGATTCGGTCGAGGTCATTCGCCTCCATCCCGACCCAAGAGCAACTACCTGGCGCGATCGCGACGGGGTGCCCCAGGAACTGTGCAACCTCATCGCCGGCTTCGACGATTACGCCATTGTTGCGGAACGGCGCTAGCATGCGGATTGCGGTCGTCAACACGCAAGCGCCCTTCGTCACAGGCGGCGCCGAACTGCATGCACAAAACCTCATCACCGCGCTGCGCAATGCGGGACACCAGGCGGAACTGGTGACTATCCCCTTCAACCCGAGTACGGCGGAACTGATTGTCGACCAAGCCGTTGCCGCGGCTGGCTTCGACATCAACAGTTTCTTCGAAAACCGCATCGATCTCATGATCGGACTGCGGTTTCCGGCCTACCTGATTCGCCACGACAACAAGGTGCTTTGGCTGATTCACCAATACCGGGAAGCCTACGATCTGTGGCAGGATGGCGGACTGCGGCCGCAGCCTGCCGGCGACCGGGTGCGGCGGATGATCACCGAGATCGACACCCGGGCAATTTCCGGCGCCCGCAAAGTGTTCACGAACTCTAAAAACGTCGCCGATCGGCTGAAACGCTACAACGGCATCGAAGGCGAGCCGCTCTATCATCCGCCTCCGGTTGAGCCAGTGAACGGCGAAAAGGAATATGGCGACTATTTCTACTATCCGAGCCGGCTTTCGGGTCTCAAGCGACAATTGCTGTGCCTCGATGCGCTGAAACATTGCACCCAACCGGTTCGCATCGTCTTCACCGGCGCCGCCGACAACCAGCCAACCGAACGGGCGTTTCGACAAAAGGTCGAGGAACTCGACCTGGGCGATCGGATCGAATGGCGTGGCTTTGTTGATGACGATGAGCGCACCGATCTGATGGAACGCGCTCGGGCGATCCTGTTTACGCCGCTCGACGAAGATCTCGGCTACATCACCCTCGAAGCCATGGCCGGCGGCAAGGCTGTCGTGACAACGCGCGACTCCGGCGGACCGCTTGAATTCGTCGATGACGATGTGACCGGGCTTGTCGCGGAACCCACGGCCGAAGCGCTGTCACAATGCTTCGACCGCCTGTGGCGAGACCCGGATCTTGCGGCAAGGATGGGCGCCGCCGGCAAGGCCAAATACGCCCGGCTCGATATCGCATGGGACAATGTGGTCGCCAAGCTGACCGGGGAAGCCTGATGCTATCCTGCGACTGGGTCTCACCGCTCCCACCGGACAGAACCGACATCGCCAATTACGCCACGCGCGTCGAAACCGCCCTGGCCGGATCGGTGCGCCTGAACCGTATTCATGACGAATTGGCAACCGATCCCAGTCGCTATGAACTCGCCGACTACCCGCCCTTTTTCAATATCGGCAACGATGCGCGCTTTCACGGCGGCTCGGTTCAGGCGGCGATCGCCATGGGCGGCGCCGTCATCGCGCATGACCATGTGGTCCAGGAGTTGCTCGTCAGCACGCTCAAATCTGCTCCCGGTGACTGGCACGGGCGCTACCGGACATTGATGGCACAGGCCTATGGCAAACCCGGCCATCAGGCCGCGCTAGAATTCGAGGCCGGCAATCTGTCGCTGGCTGAGGTGGCAGTGGAGTTTTCCGGACTGGAGATCATTTGTGCCAACACATTGTTCATGGTCACCCACAACGGGCTGATCGCCGACATGATCAGCAACCGCACGGGACTGCAGTGCTATACATTGCCGTTGCCGATCAGCATCCCGAATGAGCCGACGTACCAGGCATCGGACAATTCTGGGCTGGACGTTCTGGTGTTCGGCTATATCGGCCACAACCGGAACATCGATTCGCTGCTCGAAATCATGCGCAGCAAATCGGCGCCTCCGTTTCGGCTGACGATCGCCGGAACGATCGTCTCCAGGCATCTGCGCCAGGACGTGGAAAATGCCATCGTCGACGGTTACGACGTAACGTTCCCCGGTTTTCTGGAAGATGACGAGCTCGACCGACGCATCCAGCAGGCTGACCTCGTCGTCAATGTCCGGTCGCCATCGATGGGCGAAGTGTCCGGTTCACAGCTCCGCGTGTTCACCAACGGTGGACTGTCCGTCGTTGCCGATGAAGGGTGGTATGCGACCCTGCCGGACGACACGGTCTTCAAGGTCGATCCCGCGACGGCAACGAAAGACCTGAAATCCGTGATCGAACGCATAGCCGCCTCCCCCGAGGCCAACAGAGACAAACGCCAGGCGGGTTTCCGTTTCGTCAGCGAAAACCACTCGCCGGACCGCTACAGAGAGGCGTTCTTGACCATGCTGGAGGATTGTCCACGGGCCATACAGCACGGCATCGGCGTTCGCCTTGCCTCGCGCTCGGCCGATCTGTTCAACCGCGCCGGTGTCGGTTCCTACATTGACCCAGGCGTTGTCCTCGAAAAGTCCCGCACCCTGTCCGGCTGGTCTGTCTGAGCGCCGGTGAGACCATGATCAATGTCGGAATTGACGGGACCTGCATGAGGCATCCGCGAACGGGTGTCGGTACTTACACCTTTTCCCTGGTCAATCACATTCCGGATGGCGATATCGCCGTGAGGATCCTGGACGGCACTCGCTACAGGCCGATCAAAGACTACGCTCAGAACAACGCCGGCAGCGCCCCACAAACCGGTGGCTCATTGCGGATGGTGACAGACATCGCCCGAAAATCACAGGTGTTGCGCAAGATCTATCGCGGCTTCGTCGACCGACAGTTCAACTCAGCGGTCCGTGTGCTGGACATGTTTCACGCCACGAACTTCCTGCCCGCTCGCAGGATCGATATTCCGGTTCTTCCGCTTATCCATGATGTTTCCCACCTGCGCCATCCCGATTGGCATCCCCGGCAGCGGGTCGATTTTCTGACAAGCCGTGCCGACGAATTTGTCGAGGCACCGCTCATCAACACCGTATCGCAGTTCAGCGCCGACGAAATTGTCGAAACTCTCTCTATTCCTGCAGAGCGCATACGCATAACACCACCCGGCACCAATCCGCTCTATTTCGGCAAACCGGATCAGGCTGAACGTGTTTTGCAGGACCTGGATCTGGCGTCGGGCGGCTACTTTCTCAGCGTCGGAACCCAGGAACCGCGCAAGAACCTGGCCACCCTGGTGTCTGCCTATATCGACTATTGCGGGCGCGGCGGAGCGGAGCGCCCACTGGTCGTCGTCGGGCCCCAGGGCTGGGGCGATCTCAATCTGCCTGCCGGAACCGATGCGCTGCAGCGCAGCGGAAATGTTCGTTTCCTGGGATACGTGTCCGAGCGCGTCATGCATGCGCTTTACGCCAATGCAGCCGCCTTCCTCTATCCTTCGCTCTATGAGGGCTTCGGCATGCCGGTCGCCGAGGCCATGGCGGCCGGAACGCGACCGATTATCACCGCGGGCGGCGCGCCGGAAGAAGTCGCCGGGCCAGAGGGCCTTACCGCTCCCGCACTTGATGTCTCCGCATGGAGTTCAGCCATGCGAAGTGCGGTTGAGGAGCAGTGGTTCCTGAACGCTGATCTGAGATCCCGCCTGAGCCAACGCGCCGGTCAATTTACCTGGGAAGAAAATGCAGCAAGCACGCTCGGCATTTACCATGAAATCGCCGGACTTGCGGGCTCCGCGTAGCAGAGGCTGAAACGCTGCACCTGTCAAAAGTACTGGTTTTTTGGCAAATTGGCCCGAATCGCCTTTGGGTCTCGCGTACGCAGCACCAGACTGGGGCGCCGGACACATCGCGCTAACGCCAATGATAAAAATGTGAAGATCGCTTAAACGAAGTTTTTTGCCTCGTCGGTTATGATGCCGCCACTGGATTGGGGTGAGAATCAACAATGTTTGCCATATGCGGTTGCTCGGGTTGCGTATCTCAACGGCTCAACGACGCGTCGGATGCCGTCGAGCAGAACGGCAACCAGGAATACAATCTGAACGGCGTTCGCTGGGAGGTCGATCCGGTCGTCCACCAGGCGGGTGCGACGGTGACATGGTCGATGGCAACGGCCAATTACCTTGCGGACTATATCCAATTCGACGGCTTCATCTCAGACGCCCAATTCATATCAGTCATACGTGCCGCCTTCGATGCCTGGGAACAGGTCACAAATATCGACTTTGTTGAAGTCTCGGACAGCTCCAACGTTGACATCCGACTCGGGTACGGAGATATCGACGGCTCTAGTGGAACGCTCGGTGTCGCCTACTACTCGTGGAACGGCAGCAACGAACTCACGCAGTCATTTATCGAATTCGATTCTGCCGAAAACTGGAACCTCAATATTGGCGGGGGCGGCCCGGGAATCAGCGCTTACATCGTTGCGTTGCACGAAATCGGTCATGCCATCGGCATTGGTCACTCCGACAACGGCGGCGCGGTCATGGCCGCTTTCCTCAACAATTCGCTCACCGGTCTGACCCAGGACGATATCGACGCAGCACAGGCGATCTATGGTTCACTCGCCGCAGGCGGCGGCGGCGGTGGCGGCGGAACGCCAGCCAACTCGGATCCAGACGGGGTGAGCCTGTCGGCGAATTCCGTTACTGAAAACGCTTCGGCCGGCACCTTGATCGGCATGCTCACGGCCAGCGATCCGGACGCCGGTGACACCCATAGTTTCGAAATCATCGCTCAGAGCTCCGGCGCCGGCTGGAGCAACTTTGAAATCGTCGGCGATCAGCTGCGACTCGCCACCGGTGCAGACATCGATTTCGAATCAAACGAGAGTTTCCAGCTGACAATTCGTGTGACGGATCAGGACGACGCCTTTTTCGACCAGTCAGTGACGGTTCAGGTGAACAATCAGGCGATCACTGACATCGCCCTCACCTCCGGTGGTTCGGTTGCAGAGAATGCATTTGGCGGAACCTCGGTCGCAACCTTTGCCGCTTTCGAAAGCGGCACACCTGAGACAGCCCAGCTTTCACTGATCAACGATGCAGGCGGCCTCTTCGTCCTGGATGGCAACGTCCTGCGGGTCGCCAATGGCGCGACTCTCGATTACGAAACCGATACCAGTCACGTCGTTCGAATCCGCGCCACCGACGGAACCGGACCGGCACATGAAGAAAACTTCGTCATCCAGATCGAGAACGTTGCGATCTCCGACATTTCCATGTCTGGCGGATCGGTCGGAGAGGATGCCGGTGGCGGAACATCCGTAGCACAGTTCCAGGTCTTCGAGGGCGTCGATGACGTTGCTGCGTCCCTGACCCTGATCGATGACGCCGGTGGATTGTTCGTGCTCGATGGCAATACGCTGAAACTTGCCGCTGGAGCGCAGCTCGACTTCGAGACCGAAACCAGTCACACGGTACGGATCGGCGCAACCGATGGCAACGGTTCCGGTCTGGAGGAAGATTTCCTTATCCAGGTCGTGAATGTCCCGGTCCAGGACATCACATTGTCTGGAAACTTCATTACCGAGAACGCCGCTGCGGGTACCGAGATTGGTCAGTTGCAGGCTTTCGACGAACAGGTCCTGCCGCTTGCCGACTTCACACTTGTCGATGACGCCGGCGGTCTGTTCGTCCTGGACGGTGATGTCCTGAAGCTGGCACCAGCCGCGCAACTCGATTTCGAAAGCGCCCCGACTCACACCGTGCGCGTCAGTGCTTCCGATGGATCGGGCCCCGCTCATGAAGAAGAGTTTACGGTCCAGCTCATCAATACCGCGATTTCCGATATTGCCCTGGCCACAGGTGGATCGGTCCTGGAAGGTGCCGCAGCCGGAACAGAAGTAGCGACCTTTCAGGCCTTCGACGATCAGTTGGAGTCGACCGCGCAATTCTCGTTGTTGGATGATGCCGGCGGCCGCTTTGTTCTTGATGGCAACACGCTGCGCGTTGCTGCGGGTGCGGCACTGGATTTCGAGGACGCGACCAGCCATACAGTCAGGATCAGCGCGACTGACGGAAACGGTCCGGCCCGCGAGGAAGACTTCGCGATTGAGGTTTCCAACACGTCGATCAGCGACATCGCTCTGGTCTCCGGTGGCTCGATTCAGGAAAACGCCGCTTCGGGCACCGAAGTGGCATCGTTCGAGGCCTATGAATTCGGTGGCGTTGCGAGCGCCCAGTTTTCGTTGCTCGATGACGCCGGTGGACTTTTCGTACTCGAACAGAACGTCTTGAAGGTCGCAAATGGGGCGGCAATCGATTACGAGACGGCGACGAGCCATACCGTTCTGTTGCAGGCTGTTGATGGATCCGGACAGCCTTACGAAGAGGAATTCGTCATTCAGATCGCCAACATGGCGATCTCGGATATCGCGATAGCATCCGGTGGTTCGGTCAACGAGAATTCCGCCGCCGACACGGTCGTCGCCACCTTTGAGGCTTCCGAGAACCCACTGGAGCCGTCGGCGATCTACACGCTCGTCGACGACGCCAATGGCCTTTTCTATCTCGATGGAAACACATTGAAGGTCGCGGATGGCGCGACTCTCGATTTCGAAGTCGCAACAAGCCACACCGTGCGAGTCAGTGCGACCGACGGTACGGGACCGGCACACGAAGAAGACTTCGTTATCGATGTGAATGACCTCGGCGGCACACCCATCACGGGCGACGGCGGTGCCAACAAATTGGACGGCACCCAGGAGAACGATCAGATCGACGCCGGGTCCGGTGACGATACAATCCAGGAAAGCGCCGGTTCAGACGTGATCGACGGAGAAGGCGGAAACGACACCGTGGTCTATGGCGGGTCCCGTTCCGATTATCAGCAGCAGTTGTTGGGCCTGGGCATGGTTCGGGTCGACAAACCCGGCGGCAACAGCGACACCCTGTTCAATATCGAACGTATCGACCTCACCGATGGCGACTTTGTCTTCGACATCGACAGCCCGAATATCGGTTTCAGCTACCGGATTTACCAGGCGGCTTTTGGGCGTACTCCCGATGAAGGTGGCCTGCGCTTCTGGACGGGGGTTCTCGACGGCCTGGACGAGCGTGGATGGAGCGATGAGGTCAAGCAACAGTACATCGCCACCCAGTTCAACCAGTCGGACGAGTTTCGGGATCTCTACGGGGCAAACCCGAGCAACTTCGATTACATCGACGCGATGTACGTCAACGTCCTCTTCCGGCTGCCCGATCAGGAAGGCTATGACTTCTGGGTCGGCGGCATGGAGAACGGCTTGACGCGCGAACAAATCCTCATCGCTTTCTCTGAAAGTGACGAGAACGTGCAGAACAATCAGGAAAATCTTGACAACGGAGTCTGGGTCGTCTGACCCAATCCGGCGCTCTTTCCTTTACGGTTTCCTGCGTCTGCCGGCATAGTGTCGGAAATCTGAAAACGAAGCTATTACAAACACATATCTAACGTGAAACGCCACATTTGTGATCGTTTCCGACACGAATTCGCCCAGCTGTTTGAGGACAAGACATCTGTCTTCTAACGGGTGGATTTTCAGATGCTTCCATATTGCGGATGTGACGGCTGCGTAACATCGCGGCTCAATCAGAACTCCGATACCGACCAACAGGTGGCCGACTTCAGGCTGACGGGCGAACGATGGCCAGTAAGTCCTCAAAACGCCAGCCAAGGCAGCACGGTCACCTGGTCGATCGCGACAGCCAACTATGCCGCCGACTACATTCAATTCGATGGCTTTATCAGCAATGCTCAGTTCGCATCGGTGATTCGTGCAGCCTTCGAGGCGTGGGAAAAGGTCACCAATATCGACTTCGTCGAAGTCGCCGACAGCTCCAATGTCGACGTCCGGTTGGGATGGGGCGATCTGGGAGGCCCCGGAGGGACCATCGGCTCCGCCAACTGGTCTTTCAGCGGCAACACGATCACGCAGTCCTTCATCAGGTTCGATCGGGCGGAGAACTGGACCTACAACATCGGTCCGGCCAGTTCGGGCGTTGGTGCCTATCAGGCTGCGCTGCATGAGATCGGTCACATCATGGGGATCGCCCATTCAAGCGTTAATCCATCGATCATGTACCCGACCATTTTCAATTCATTGCCGGGCCTGACTCAGGACGACATCAATGCGGCCCGGGCCATCTATGGTCCTCCACCAGCCGTTACGCCCCCGGACCCGCCAAGCGATCCCGATCCGGCACCACCCAGCGACCCTGATCCCGCGCCACCGACTGATCCGACACCGCCGCCCAATCCAGGTGGAATATACGGCACATCCGGTGGGGATACGCTGTCGGGAACACGGGCAAACGATCAAATTTACGCACTTTCCGGCAACGATACGATCAACTTCAGCGGCGGTTCGGATAACATCGATGGCGGCTCCGGCAACGACAAGGTGGTTTACCGGTTGGCGCGCACCGACCTTTCCGTGGACAAGCGCGGCGACAGTCAGGTTGTCGTCCGAAAACCCGACGGCGGCACCGATACGTTGGTCAATGTCGAAAGAGTCGATCTCACGGATGGCGATTACGTCTTCGACATCGGCGGACCCAACCTGGGCTTTGGCTACCGGATCTATCAGGCCGCCTTCGGTCGTACACCCGACGAAGGCGGACTGCGATTCTGGGTCGGAGAACTGGACAATTTCGATCAAAACGGCTGGAGCGAGGGCGCCAAGCACCAGTATCTTGCTTCAGCCTTCTACAACTCCGATGAATTCAGGCTCAATTTTGGCAGCAATATCAGTGACAGCGCCTATATCGAGGCGATGTATTCCAACGTTCTGGGCCGGACTTCGGACGCCCAGGGACGTGACTACTGGGTCGGTCGCCTGCAATCCGACGCGAGCCGCGAGGACATCCTGATCAGCTTCGCGCAAAGCGACGAAAATGTTCAGAGGAGTGTCGGCAACTACGAGGACGGTGTCTGGGTCGCATGACGAAGGGTTGAAAACGTGACCGGGAGTGGCAAGGACCCGGTCACGTCTGCCTCGTTCAGTTGGTGAAACGCACAGGAATACAGGCACCCGGTTTGGACGACGAAGAACCGGCGACAATCCCCTCGGCGATCGCTGTGCTTGCCAGTCCAAGCACGCTGGGCTGATTTTTTCCGCTTCGAACGCTTCCCACATGCACCCCGACGAGAGTCCAATCACCGGACTGCTCCACCATGAGCGGACCGCCGGAGGCGCCGCGGGTCGCATCGCATTTGTGGGCCAGAAGATAGTCGGATGAAAATCCGCGTTTTTGCGAGCATTCGCCGTGGACGGACAGCATGTAGGGTCGGTCCTGCTGGTATCCCGCCAGAAAAAGACTGCCGGGGGAGGCCCTGTCAGGCGCCGCGCCAATTGCCAGTGGCTCGATGTCCTCGATTGGTTCCGCAAGCCGCAGCACAACCACGTCGAAGGCCATCTTCTCTATTCCCTTGATGGGGCCCGGAAACGCGCCGCAATCGGGAAATGCGAATTCGACCACATCGCGAACGGCCTGGTAATCGCCGCGATCGTAGCCAGCCACAAATTTCATCGATTCGGGACGGTGCATGCGCTTGGTTCGCTGGTTGAGAAGGCAGTGGCTTGCCGTAACCACCAGGTCCGGCGCCACCAGGGTGCCCGTACAGTGCCCGTTGCCCGATTTGTTGACCCGGCCAATGGCAGTCCATGGCCAGGTGTCACTCTCCCTAGCCTTGCGCTCATCGGAACCGATGATGCCGGGGAGAATGATCTTCTCGGCATGCACGGGCATCGCCGTGAACGCGATCATCGCTACGGAAATGAGTGTAGCGGTCGGTCTGAAACTCATTAAATTCAATACTTTATCCACCTTTTGCGGTCGTCTTGCCAACACCTTTCGCCAACCGTTCAGCGACAGCCTCGGTCACCGTCGAATCAATTCCGAGATCCTCAAGCATGATAGCCGCTTCGCGCATTTCCGCAGCCCTGCGGTCACCATGGTTTGCAATGCGATCGAGAACGTAGTCGACCCTTTGCGGCCAGTCGATGCCTGGAAAGGACGCTGCCAGTGACGACAGCACCCGCGTGTTCATGCCGGCCGCCTCGCAGCCCTGATAGCACTCCACCAGAATGGCTTCCATGCCCTTGATGACGACACTTCGCAGCAGTTTGAGCGTTGCAGCCTCGCCGACGGTTTCCGACAGAACCTCCGCATCCAGATCCAGCGCTCGAAGCATGTCGGCGGTAGATCCGACTTCGGGTCCACTGATCGCCAGCGGAGCCCGGTGACGTTTCGGGTGGACAGGCGAAAGAACGGCAACGTCGAGATAGTGCACCCCCGTGCCGGTAAACTCGGCTGCCGCTGCACTCTTGGTGCTGGGCGCCACCGAATTCAGGTCCCAGAAAGATTGGCCCGACGTCATATGAGGCGCGGTTTGCCGGGCCGCCTCGAGCGCCTGGTCAGCGGTCACAAGCGAAAACACGACATCGGCGTCTCGATAGACATCGTCTCCGGGAAGAACGGCACGAACTCCGCGTTCCTCGGCCGCTGCACGCATTTCGGCCTCGGTGTCGGTGCTCTGCAATTTGATGTCATAGGTGCTGAGATCGACGTCAATCTGCGCCGCACGCCAGCCATCGGCAAAAGCTCTGCCTGCCTCCCCGAAACCGATCAGAAGAACTTTCACCGTTGCTATCTCCTGCCCTCAGCTGATGCGGCGGCTTTTGATCACTCCGCATGTTAGCGGATCGCATTCCCAGAGGAACTACCTTCCCTGTCAACAGATGGTGACCGTTGAGCTGGCGGGTGCAATCCTAACGGTAAATCAGCGCAACCAGGCCATCGATCATACTCTCGATCCTGGCAGTCTCGTCAGCCAGTTTCGCGTTGAGCACGAAACCGTCATGGGCCATGAACAGCAAGTGCGCGAACTCGGTGGACAGCAGCAATTGCCGGGCATCGGCATGCAGGCACCGATCGAGAATGCGCGCGATGCGATTTTCCGACTGCAGCAACAGATTTCGCGAATACGGCTCGCCCGGCTTCTTGGTGGCCAGCGCCTCCATCAGGTTCATCTCGAAATTGTTTCCCGCTCGCGGCAGCTCGATCCACAGGAAAGTCAGAACCGCGCGAACCTTCTCGGGCCCATCCTCCATATTCGCCAACCGGTCTTCGAGCGCATCCAGTTGGCCGTTGAGCCAAGGTTCGAGCACACCGTAAAAAAGTTCGAACTTCGATGCGTAATAACGGTAGATATTCCCTGCCGTGATCCCCGCCTGGGCAGCGATTTCGGGCATTGAAGTCGCCTGGTATCCCTTTTGCGAAAACAGCGTCAGAGCCGCGTCGAGGATCTTGTTCTGTACCGAAACTTTCTTGACCTGCGGCATGGCAGCTCCCGTTGGTTCCGACGGGCTCTAACCGACATCGACTTTCAAGACAATCGCTGCGGCGGAATCGCCAGCTGCGCAGCCGGAGAAGAGGCCATGACCGCCGCCGGCCAGCACCAACTCCTCTATCAATTCGATAACGAGCCTCATACCCGTCGGCCCCTGCGGATGGCCGAAGATGAGCGATGAGCCGTAATTGTTCATGCGCTCCGCGGCAAAACCAGTCTCTTGGGCGAAATAGAGATCATTGACGGCAAACGGATTGTGGGTCTTGACGACGTCGATCCGCTCCATCGGAAGATCGGCCGCACGCAGCGCAGCCCGAGCGGCCGCAACCGGCGCCATGCCCATGTGCGCTTTTTCCGCCCGGCCCTCGCCGAAGGACAGCAGTCGGATGATCACCGCATCGTTCCCGCCAAGCTGTGGCGCCCGGTCCGCTGACGTCAGCAGCATGCCAGCATTGCCGTCGGCGGGGTGCGTTTGGGCACCATGAGTGACAGTGCCTCCTTCGATAACAGGACGAAGGGCCTGGAGCCCATCGATAGTACTTTGCTTAATTCCTTCATCCCGCTCAACGGACCGGGATTTGCCCTTCGATCCGACGTGAACCGGGGCCATGTATCGGCGTTGAAAGGCGGCTCCATCAGCCACCGCCGCGCAATATTGATCGTAACGCAACAGGGCCAGATCATCCTGCTCCTGTCGCGAGAACCCGAAGCGCGACGCTATGTTCTCAGCAGTCTGAACCATTGCAACACGAGCATGGGGATCATTGTTGAAATTGTCCCACACCCAGTTTTCGGTCACTCCCCGACCGCCCGGCCCTGCTGGGTCCGGATAATACAAGTTTGGCCCGTTGCTGACCCGATCGGCAGCCAACGCCAATTGTGGAGCCTCGGAGCCAAGCTCGATGGCCGATGCTGCTGACGCGATTACCCGCGCCGAGGTGGCACAGGCTTGGGCAATCGTCGGTCCGGTCACCCGGTCGGCGCCGATGAGAGCGCCGATCCAAGGTGCGCCGAAAAAGCTTTGATGCTGCGGCACCGTCATCCCGAAATGGATGCCGCCGAGTTCCCGCGGAGCGAAATGGATCCGGTCAAGAAAGCCGGTCGCACAGGTCGCCGCAAGGCGCAGGGGATGCTCCCCGCTAAGCGCTCCCTGCCAGCGGCAAAACGGTGAGCTCCAATAGCCGCCATAGGGGATGAAAACTCTTTCGAAACGCACGGTCTCTCCTCACGAATATTCGATCAACCTGGCCTTCATCTCGGTTCGAGGCAGCACGCCGCGAGAAACGAGTTCGACCTTTGCTGAAAAAATGAGTTTGGCACGAAGCGCCTGTTCGATGCGCCCGGCCAGTCCGGAGTCGGGTTCGCCGTCGCCGAGTTCGACTTTGATTGCCACAGGCGGATCGACCTTCGGCCCCGGATCCGGCAACGAAATCAGCAGTTCACCGCTTACCTGGGGTCGAAAGCCCATGACCACATCCTTGACGGCCGAGGGCCAGACATTGACCCCTCGCACAATCAGCATGTCGTCGGACCGACCGATACAGCGAAGCCGCGGCCCTGTTCGCCCACACGCACAAGGCCTCGTGTTGACGACCACTCGGTCGCGCGTGCGAAAACGCAACATTGGACAGCATTGCCGGTCCAGGTGGGTAAAAACCAACTCCCCCTCGACCTGTGGACTGTCCAGCGGCAGGACGCAACCGGTCTCCGGATCAATGATCTCCATGATCAGATAATCGGGCACCATGAAGTGGCAGCCATCCCCTGCCTCGCATTCGGCGCTGTGGATGGTAATGACATCGGCATTTCCGATCGCCTCCGTGCATCGGGCACCCCACAGCGCCTCGATGCGATTGCGAACTTCCGGAATGCCACCTCCGGGCTCGGCCCCCACCATGACATTGCGGATGCCCAACTCCGCGACGTCCACCCCCGACTGATCACGGGCAATTTCGGCAAGGTATGTGGCGTAGGACGGTGTTGTCGCCAGGGCGGTTGCGCCCATCGCCCGAATGGAATCAATCAGGCGATCCGACGCGCCGGTGCCGATCGGCAGCAAAGTGGCACCGATTTCCTCAACGGCAGCGGCAACCGGCAAGCCACCGACGAAGAAACCAATGCTCATGCCCATTGCGAACACGCTGTCGGGGCGGAGCCCCTGCGACCAGTAGCTGCGTGCGATACATTCCACCCAGCGCCGCTTGTCAAACCGCGTCAGACCGACAAAGGACGGTGTACCGGTCGTGCCAGATGACGCATGAACGCGCACCACATTGCGCAGGGATGCGGCGGCGTGGTCGCCGAGCGGCGGGTGTTTTGCCTGGCTCTGCCTCAGCTCGCTTTTTTCAGTGAAAGGCAGCTTCGCCAGATCGTCGAAGGAACGGATGTCCCGGGGATCTGCTCCAACCTCCGCCAGTTTGCGGGCATGAAACGGCGCATTCTTTTGCATGTAGCGAAGTTGCCGAGGAAGCTTTTCAAGCTGCATGGCGGAGATTGCATCGGCCGACATGGTCTCCGTGCCAACATCAAAGTAACGGCTCTCCGTCGTGCTCATACCACCCGGCCCTTCGTTTGTTCCTCAGCAACAGCAGCTTCCGCGCTATAGCTGACGCCGAGAGCACGGTACTCGCCTGCTGCCCAGGCTGTGCCTTCACACATGCCGGTATCGATCCTTTTCACGACGGCAGGTGCCCCGGCGACCAGGGAGTGGGCCGGCACCTTATCGCCTTCCTTGACCACCGAACCCGCAGCAACAACGCAACCAGGCCCGATGTCGGCGCGGGGAAGTACCACCGCGTTCATGCCAATCAGGCATCCGGCCGAAACATGGCACCCCTCAACAACGGCACCGTGTCCAATGACGCAGCCATCGTCGATCACAGTGGCAAAGACGTCCCCATGCTGGTTGTGATTGACGTGGACCACCGCATTGTCCTGAATGCTACAGCCGCTCCCGATGCGGATCGGTCCATAATCTCCGCGAATGACAGCGCCGAACCAGATATTGCATTCGTCACCGATGGAAACGTCGCCGATGATCACGGCGTTAGGTGCAATGAACGACCCCTTTCCGATTCTGGGTGTCTTCCCTGAAAACTCGATAAGCAAAGCGGCTCCAATCCCGTGGGGTGAAGGCCGTGGCCGGCCTTTCGATATCTATTAATAGCTATCGTTCACTTTTCAATTGGTCAAGGAATGCTTCTGTGACAACGTCTTGACGCATATTAATGAATGATATTTATTATTAATAGCTCGCGAACGCACGGAAGATGGAATGGCCGAACCAAACAACATTCAGCACTGGAGCGCCCGACGCACCCTGCAAGCTTTCGCGGACGGCGAGATGTCTGCGGAGGAGTACGCTCAGGAGCTGCTGTCCCGCTGCAGCGAGCGGGCGGACCTCAACGCCTTTGTCACGCTCGATGCGGAGGATGTTCTCAAACGCGCTGAGGCCACAGCACCCGACAGCGGCAGGCTCGCGGGCCTGCCGATTGCGCTCAAGGACGCGATCGGCACCGTCGATCTGCCGACGACCGCCGGAACGCCGGCCCTGGCGAACCACCGACCCAAACAAAATGCGGAGGTGGTCAGACCACTCGTCGATGCGGGTGCGTTTGTTTTCGGCAAGCTCAACATGCACGAGCTCTCCTACGGGATAACTTCCAACAACGCGCATCACGGGCCACCGAGAAATCCTTTCGATACGGAGCGTATTGCCGGCGGCAGCAGCGGCGGCGCTGCAGTCGCTGTTTCCGCTGGCATGGTTCCGGTGGCGCTCGGAACCGATACGGGCGGCTCTGTTCGCATCCCCGCCGCTCTTTGTGGTGTTGTTGGTTTTCGTCCAAGTGCCGGCCGCTATCCGCAGCGTGGCATCGTTCCGGTTTCCCATACGCGCGATACCGCTGGCCCGATCTGCAGGACAGTTGACGACGCCGCGCTGATCGACGCCGCGATCACCGGCACCGATGACCGCCTGGAAACGCTTGATCCGTCGCAATTGCGTATCGGTCTGCCGAATCAGCATTTCCTGGACGAACTTGCTCCGGAAACCCGATCTGTTTTCGAAGCCAGGGTCGAGGAATTGCGAGCAGCCGGCTGGAGCATCGTGCCGGTGGACGTGGAAGGTGTTCAGAAACCCGAGGAAAGCTGCGGGTTTCCAATTGCTGTATATGAAACGAAGACCGGACTTGTTGCCTATCTGCAGGAGTTTGCTCCCGACGGACCATCGCTTGAACAACTCGTTGGCGCCATCGCCAGTCCGGATGTCAGAAGCATCCTTGGAGGTCTGCTCGCACCGGAATTCGAGGACATGGCCGGCATCTACCAGGATGCCCTGACAAACGGACGGCCTCGGCTTCAGGGACAACTGGCAGCCTGTTTTGTACAGAATCGTCTCGATGCGCTCATGTTCCCGACGACGGTCAGGCCAGCGGCATTGATTGGGGAAGATGAAACGGTCGATCTGAATGGCAGCGCGGTGCCGACTTTCCCCACCTTCATCCACAACACGGATCCCGGAAGCATCGCCGGTATTCCCGGCATTTCCGTGCCGGCTGGCCTCACCGCCAGCGGCCTGCCTGTCGGCATCGAACTGGATGGTCCAGTCGGAAGCGACCGGCATCTTCTCGCCGTTGCTCACGCGATGGAGCGAGCACTGCCACAGGCCGCCAGGCCCACAAACAATTGAACACCAGGGAGGACCAAATGAAACACATACGCATGACCCGCAGGGGCGTGATGGCCGGAGCTGCGTCTCTTCTGGCCACGCCAGCACTTCTCGGTACTGCGCGCGCAGCGGACCCGATCAAGATGGGAACTTTCTTTTCTCTTTCCGGCCCGGCATCGCTTTTCGGACCGACTCAAACCGCCTGCAATGCATTGGCTGTCGACGAGATCAACTCCGCCGGAGGCATACTCGGCCGAAATGTGCAAATCATCGCCGGCGATGGCGGTGCGCCGCCGGCGGAAGCGGCCAAGACGGCCGTCCGCATGATCCTGCAGGACAAAGTCGACCTGATTGTCGGCTCACATGACAGCGCCGTGCGCCAAGCCCTTGTCGGCGCACTCAAGGGCAAGGTGCCCTATATCTATACTCCGCTCTATGAGGGTGGCGAGTGCTCCTACAACACCTATGTCACGGCCGACACGCCTCAGCAGCAGATCAAACCGTCTATCAATGCGCTGGCGGAAATGACCGGCGCCAGGAAGTTCTACCTGATTGGTAACGACTATGTCTGGCCGCAACAAAGCAATGCCCGCGCAAAGGAGTACATCGCTGCGCTGGGCGGCGAGGTCGTGGGCGAGGAGTACGCCCCGCTCGGACCGGGTAACAAGTTCGACGATGCAGTGACCCGTATCAAGGCGGCCGCGCCGGATCTCGTCGTGATTACCCTGGTCGGCGGTGACAACGTCAACTTCAACCGCACCTTTGCGGGCTTTGGCCTCGACAAAACGGTGAAACGCCTGTCACTGCTTTGCGAGGAACTGACATTGCAGGGAATTGGTGCCGAAAACAGCAGCGGGCTCTTCAGCTGCATGTCCTATTTCACCTCAGTCGCTTCACCCGCAAACGACGCGTTCAAGATGCACTATGCCGACAAGATGGGCGCCGATGCCCCACCCTTGTCAATGATCGGCGTCGATGCCTATTCCGGCACCAACTGTGCGGCGGCGCTCCTTGACAAGGCCGGCAGCAATGACGCGGCGGCGGTGATGAAGGCATCGGACGGACTGGTTTACAAGACGGCGACTGGAACGGGCACCATGATCAACCGGCATGTGGCAAAGACCATGTATCTGGCCGAATGCAAGGGCACTGATTTTGACATCATCAAAACCTTCGACCACGTTGAGCCTGGAGAAACCTGTTCCTTCTGACGGGCGCCAAGACGGCTTGACGGAACCATGGACCCTGTCCTCGTAGCCAACGGGTTGAACATCTCTTTCGAGATCGTCACCCTTGCCCTGGTAGCAATGGGCCTGGCAATTACGCTCGGCCTGCTGGGCGTGCTCAATCTGGCGCATGGCGAATTTGTCATGATCGGTGCGTTCTGCGCACTGTTCGTACAGGAAAGCGGCCTTCCCTATCTGGCCGCTTTCCCAGTCGCTGTTGTCGCCTGCATCGTCATCGGCTGGCCGGTCGAGCGACTGATGATCCGTCCGCTCTATGCACGCCCCTTCGATACCATCCTCGCCACCTGGGGACTGAGCCTTCTGCTGCGCGAGCTGGTCGAGGCCTTTTACGGCCGCGGATTTCATAGCGTGCGCCTGCCGATATCCGGCACGGTCAACATTGTCGGCGCCGACTACCCGGTCTATCAACTGGCGGTTATGCTCATCGCCATTGTGCTGATAACGGCGCTGGTGGCCTGGTTCCTCACAAGCGCCACCGGTCGGCGCATTCGCGCGGTCGTCAACAACCCCGAACTGGTCAGAACCGTCGGCATCCCGGCAGACAAACTGGCCCGCAATACCTTCGTCGCGGGCCTTAGCCTCGGAGGAATTGCAGGTGTGCTGCTGGCTCCGATTGTGGCCGTTCATCCAGGCATGGGCATCGACTATGTGTTGAAGTCCTTCTTTGTCCTGGTTGTGGGGGGCTTGGGCAACATTCTGGGCCTCGTCGTTGGTTCCGGAGTCATCGGTGGCGCCGAAGCAGTCGTTTCCGCAGCCATCGACCGGACAGCCGGCTACTCCTTCGTGCTCGTCGTCGCCCTTCTGTTCTTATGGATAAAGCCCCGTGGCCTGGTTAACCGCTAACGCGGTCGTCATCGTGGCGGTTTTGGCCGGACTGCCCTTCGTTGTCGGGGAGTTTTGGGCTTATACGCTGGCGCTCTACTTCCTCTACGCCGTTGCCTGTCTCGGAGTCGGACTTTCCTGGGGACAGGCGGGTCTTTTGTCCCTCGGTCAGGGATTTTTCGTCGGCATCGGCGCCTACCTGTCTGGACTGACCCTGATCCGTTTTGCCGACAGCGCCGTTCTTTTTCCGATGCTGTTGTTTTGCGCCCTGGTTCCCGGCGCAATCGCCTACGGCATCGGGCGGTTGATTTTCCACGGGCGGGCTCAAAACGGCGCGTTCTTCGCGCTCATTACCCTGGCTCTTGTGCTTCTGGCCGCACAGGTCGCAACCTCCTGGAACCGCGTAACGGGCGGATATAACGGGTTGCGCGGCATCCCCGGCATACCGGGTCTGGACGGTTTCGAAGACGCCTATTGGCTCTCCGCGGCCGCACTCGCCGGCTGCATGCTGTTCGTCGCTTGGCTTATCGCCTCACCGTTGGGCGTGCTTTGGCGGGCACTGGCATGGGACGAACGGCGGGTCGCCTTTCTCGGCTTCGATTCCAACCATCTCAAGGCCGTCGCTTTCGGAATCAGTGGCGTATTCGGCGGCGTCGCCGGGACACTCTACGCGCCGGAAAACAATCTTGTAACGCCGGACCTTTTCGGCTTCGTGCTGTCGACCAACTTCGTCGTCTGGGTCGCCATCGGCGGCCGCAGCACACTTTACGGTCCCGTGCTCGGAGCAGTGGCGCTGGGCCTTTTGACGGCGGAACTGCGCGAGAGCATCACCTACTGGGAGGTCGTGCTTGCTGCCCTCTTTATTGTCACGGTTCTCTATTTTCGCGATGGGTTCTGTGGTCTGTTCGAGCCGGCGCTCAGGCGAAGGCTCTCGCGTTTCGATCAGCAACCGCAGCCGGCGCCTGACAGGCGCCAATCGCAAACCGAAGGTCTCCTCCACATTGAGGGGCTTAATCTTCGTGTGGGCTCAGTCGACATCCTTGACGATCTGTCACTGCGGATCGACAAGCCCGGCATCTACTGCCTGATCGGACCCAACGGCGCGGGCAAGACCTCGACCTTCAACGCCATTACCGGAGAGCTTCAGGCGCAGTCCGGTAGTGTCGACCTGTTTGGCGAGCATCGAAATCTCGACCCCCGCCAGCTCACCAACGCCGGACTGGGCCGAAAGTTTCAGATCGCCAACGTTTTCGACGAACTGACGATAGGCGAGAACCTGGCCATTGCGCTTTGGACCGGGAGGGCTGGCTGGCATGATCTTCTCGCGTTTCGACCGCTCCACTGGACCAGCCCGGTCCTGGAAGAACTGGAGCGGCGCTTCGATTTCCTCCGCGAACGTGATCGTACGGCTGGCGACTTGTCGCACGGGCAACGCCAGGTGCTTGACCTGGCGATGGTTCTGTTGACCGAACCGCGCATGATCCTGTTGGACGAGCCCTGTGCCGGCCTGTCTCTTGCCGAAACGGACCAGGTCATCAAAACAATCCGATGGGCAAGCGAGCGCTTTGAAGCAACCACGCTGGTTATTGAACATGACATGGCATTGGTACGATCCCTCGCCGACAGGGTTTTCGTTCTTCACAACGGCCACCTGTTGGCTGAAGGCAGTGTTTCCGAAATCCAGAGCAATGCCGACGTCAAACTGGTCTACGCCGGGGGCACCAAATGAACAGCGACAGCGCGTTGCGCATCGACAACGTTTCGGGAGGGTATGGTCGGATGACGATCGTGCGCGATGTCTCGGCTGACCTGCCCCATGGTCAATGCCTTTGCATCCTCGGGCGAAACGGCGTCGGCAAAAGCACGCTGATGCAAATTCTGGCGGGACACCTGCCGTGCCATCGGGGTGAGATTCTCCTCGACGGTCGATCTATCAACGCCTTGTCCGCCGACCAGCGACGCGCCGCCGGCTTAAGCTATGCGATGCAGGAGCGCCCTGTATTCGACAATTTGTCGGTAGTGGAGAATCTCTTGCTGATGCTGCCGGCGAGCGATCTCAGCGCCTACAAACCTTATTTTGAAGACTACCCGGTTCTCGAACGGCGCCTGACCCAGAACGCAGGCACCCTGAGCGGTGGAGAACGCAAGATACTGTCATTCGTCCGTTCCATGGCCGAAACCGCAAGCGTCACGCTTCTTGACGAACCGTCCGAAGGCGTGCAGCCGGAAAACATCGAGAAGATGAAGGCCTTCATTTTACGGCGCAAGGCGACAGGCGGCAGCATCATCGTGGTTGAACAACATCTGCACCTGGCTGAGGCCATCGCCGATCAATTCCTGGTAATGGATCAGGGCCGCGTCGTGTTGCAGGGCCAGGCAGCGGATATTGATCGCGACGCCATCAGACGTCACCTGGATCCCTGAGGGATCCAATCCACAATGGCAGTTGAATCACCGTTCACACATTGATTTCCACCCATCCTCCTTGACAACCAAGTCCATTTGCGAAAAGTTGTCTGACAACTTGGCAACCTTACACATTACAACTGCTGAGGCGCCTGCCACCTTGCAAACCGGGAAGAATTCCCCCTCATGAGCGATCCGACACCAGACACTTCCGACCCACGCGGGCGAGATTCTGCCCGTCGAGCCAGTCGGGAGGCTGCACAATTGTTGCGCCCGGTGGAGACGCGAACGCGCGATGTCGCGGTACTCGACGCCTTGGCTGATATGATCGATCAGGCGGGACTGAAGAAGGGCGACCGACTGCCATCCGAGCCGTTGCTTGCCGAAAAGCTCGGGGTCAGTCGACCGACCATCAGGGAAGCCCTTAAAAGCTGGCAGACCCTCGGCATCGTCACCCGCCTCAAGGGGTCAGGCACGTTTCTCGCCACCGATGTCCGCGACGGATCACCCTCCGTCCCGATCGCTCTGAAGCTTGAGGGTCAGAGCCTGTTGCGCACTCTGGAAGTGCGCCGCGCTCTCGAGGTCGTGGCCACCCGGGAGGCGGCCCTGAAAGCGTCCGCCGATGACCGGTTGCGCATCAGGCAGGCCTACGATCAGTTGCAGCGCGAGATCGAGTCCGGCATCGATTGGCGGCCGACCGATGGCGTGTTCCACCAGGCCATTTACAGAGCCTCGCAAAATCCGCTGTTCGGTGAAATCATCGAACAGGTCCACCAGGCGTTTCACCAGATCTACATCCAGCCATTCGACACCGACGTCATCGGGCTGAGTTCGATGCCGATCCACGAAGACCTCTGCAATGCCGTTCTCAGCGGCGACGCCAATCGCGCTGTTGAGGTGATTGAGACCATTCTCGATCTGGTGGAAGCCGATGTCAGGAGGGCAATCGGTGTCTGAACCCCGCCTTCCCGATCGCTCTACATCGCAAACCGATGAGCAAGAACTCTCGACCCGTCTGAACTCGCCCTACCGCGACCTGCTCGGCTCACCGACTCCGCCGATCTACCAGACATCGCTCTTCACCTTCGACACCTATGAAGAGATGCTTGAGCGTTTTGCCGAACGGTCCGATCATCCGCTCTATTCGCGGGTCGACAATCCCACGGTACGCGAGTTTGAACAGTTGATGGCCAACGCCGAGGGCGCGGAACGAGCAGCCGCCTTTGCCTCTGGAATGGCGGCGATTTCGGCAGCTCTGTTCGCGCATGTCAAACCTGGCGAACGGATCGCGTCGGTGCGCAATGTCTACCCGGACGCCTACCGGCTTTTCGAACGGCTGATGAGGCCTCTTGGCATAGAGGTGACCTATCACGACGTTGGCGAGTTCGCCGCCAATCCCGATCTGCTCGAGGGCGTCAAGGTCGCCTACCTCGAAAGCCCGGTGAGCGTCACCTTTGAGGTGGTCGATCTCGATCAGGTCGTCGAAAATGCCCGCCGCCACGGCACACTCACCATGATCGACAACAGTTGGGCCACGCCTTGTTTCCAGAAACCACTGGCTCACGGCATCGACATGGTGCTGCACTCCTGCTCCAAATATATTTCGGGTCACAGTGACACCGTCGCCGGCGTCATCTGTGGATCGCAAACGGCGATGGAAGCCATCACGGACATTTCGGTCCCACTGCTAGGCGGTCGCCTTGCGGCGCTCGATGCCTTCCTGTTGATACGCGGCCTGCGCACCCTGGAATTGCGCATGGAGCGGCACAACCGCTCGACTGAATTCATCGCCGCCAAGCTTGCCGCACATCCGCTGGTGGACCGCATAAACCTGCCGCGCGCCGGTGACATTCCGAGCCTCACAGGTCACTCCGGCCTGTTCTCGATCGAGCTGTCTGCACAGGTCGAGATCGCCCGCTTCTGCAATGCCCTCAAGCTGTTCAATCTCGGAGTCAGCTGGGGCGGTTTTGAAAGCCTCGTACTGCCAATCTCCGCCGGTCAGGCACAGAAATCGGAGCGCAACGCATTGAACGAATTCGGCATTTCCCCGTCGTTAGTCCGCCTGAATGTGGGACTTGAAGACGCGGAGAACCTGTGGGCCGACCTTGAGGCGGCCCTTCATCAAGCAAGTACACAAACCTGAGGGAGGTATTGATGAAAAGACTGATTGCGGCTCTAGGCCTGGGAATCGCGGTTTGCGCCACACCTGCGCTTGCCGAAACCAATCTGAAACTGGTCGAAGTGATCACCAGCCCGGCACGGACTGAAACGCTGAAGGCAACGGTGGACGCGTTCGAAAAGGCCAATCCAGATGTCAAGGTCGAGATCATCTCGCTGCCATGGGGCCAGGCCTTCGAGAAGCTGGCAACCATGGTCGCCGGCGGTGAAGCCCCGGATGTGGTGGAGATGCCGGATTGGTGGATGGGTCTTTACGGCGGCTCCGGTCAACTGGTCGATCTCGACGAGCGCCTGGCGTCCTGGAGCGGCACCGGCGATTTGACCGACAAGACGCTGGCCATGGCCCGGCTGGTCGACAACAAGGCCTATCAGATCCCCTACGGCTTCTACCTGCGCGCCATGTTCTACAACAAGAAGCTGCTCAATGAGGCCGGGGTCGATGGTCCGCCGCAGACGATGGACGACTTCATGGAAGCCTCGAAGAAGGTTTCGGCCCTGCCCGGCAAATATGGTTATTGCATGCGCGGCGGCGTCGGCGGCTTCAACGGCTGGATCATGATGGCCGCCACCATGAACGGCACCAATGAGTTCTTTACCGAGGACGGCAAAAGCCGGTTGAATGAGCCGACTCCGTCAAGGGCATCCAGTTCCTGCTCGACATCTACCAGAAGGGCTACGCGCCGAAGGACTCGGTCAACTGGGGATTCAACGAAATTGTTGCCGGCTTCTACTCAGGCACCTGCGCCTTCCTCGATCAGGATCCCGATGCACTGATTGCAGTAGCCGAGCGGATGGACGAGGCGGATTTTGCCGTGGCACCGATGCCGCTCGGGCCGGCTGGCAAGGCCTTCCCGACGATCGGTTATGCCGGTTGGTCAATATTCAGTTCGTCCGAGCATCAGGACGAGGCCTGGGACCTGGTGGCGCATCTGTCGAGCCCCGACGCCAATCGCGCTTGGGCCAAACGCGTTGGCGTACTGCCCATCCACAAGGGCGCTGACCAGGACCCGTTCTATGCCACCGAGCAGTTCAAGGGCTGGTTCACCGAACTCAACGGCGACGCCTGGGTACCGACCATCATGCCGACTTACCTGGAGAAGTTCTCCGAACTCTCCAACGTCATGGCGATCGAAACCGCCCAGGATGCCATGCTTGGCAACCTGACGGCCCAGCAACTGGCTGACAAGTGGGCCGACTTCCTGACCGAAGAGTACGCGAAATGGAAGGCCAAGCAGTAGGCGCTTCACCCTCCGCCCCGGGGCACAGTTCCCCGGGGCACAAGCTGGCGAAGCCCAACGGCTCCGGTCGTATCAGCTTCGCCCTGAGGGCTGTGCTCGAACCCTATCTCTATCTAAGTCCTGCCCTGATTCTGCTGGCGCTGGTCATGTTCGTGCCGCTGGTTGTCGGCATCTCATACGCCTTCCAGCACCTGTCGCTGACCAACCCGTTCGATCGCGGCTGGGCCGGGTTGGAGAATTTTCGGGAACTCTGGGACGACCGAAAATTCTGGTTGTCGCTCAGGAACACCGTCTGGTGGACCGTTGCATCGGTCGTTCTGCAGTTTGGCCTCGGGCTCGGACTGGCGTTGCTCCTCAACCGCCCCTTTTTCGGCCGCCGTCTTGTCCAGGCGCTGGTGTTCCTTCCCTGGGCCGTGCCGACCTTCCTGAGCGGGCTCACCTGGGCCTGGCTGTTCAATCCGATCATCGGCCCAATTCCGCATTGGCTGTTTGCCCTCGGGATCCTGAGCGAACCGTTCAACATCCTCGCCGATCCGGATATCGCCATGTGGGGCCCGATCACCGCCAATGTGTGGTTTGGCATTCCTTTCTTCGCCATAACCCTGCTGGCGGCCCTACAGTCGATACCGAAGGAGCTCTACGAGGCGGCAGCCATCGACGGCGCCACGGCCTGGCAGAGCTTCACCAAGATCACCCTGCCCTTCCTGGCGCCGATGATCGCCATAACGGTGATGCTGCGCACAATCTGGATTGCCAATTTCGCCGACCTGGTCTTCATCATGACGGGCGGCGGGCCGGCCAATTCCACGCAGATTCTGTCGACCTACATTTTCACCACGGCGTTTCGCAAACTGGATTTCGGATATGCCTCGGCGATTGCCATCGTGCTGCTGCTGTTGCTGCTGGCCTACGCCCTCATACTGCTGCGCATGCGTCGAAACCTGGTGAAGGTCTGAACGCCGTGACCATGACAGCCTCCCCTCGATTGAAACGACAGCTGGCAGCAGGCGGCCAGGCCCTGGCGCTGGCGGCCTATGTCGCCTTTGCTCTGTTCCCGCTCTACTGGCTGATCAAGATCGCGGTCACGCCGGACAAGTTGCTCTACACCGAGGGCACCGCACTGTGGCCATCACGCATGAGCTGGGCCAACTTCGAGACGGTGCTGTTCTACTCCGACTTCATGGCCTTCTTCCGCAACAGCCTGATCGTGTCCCTGGGAACTGCGTTCTTCGTAACCCTGTTCGCCAGCGGCGCCGGGTACGCCTTCTCGCGCTTCCGCTTTCGCGGCAAGGGCATCGTCATCTTCATCATGCTTCTCACCCAGATGTTCCCGCTGCTGATGCTGATCGCGCCGATCTACCGGATCGTCGGAGCGCTCGGACTGCTGAACTCGCTGGAAAGCCTGATCATCGTCTACACCGCCTTCAACATCCCGTTTGCCGCCTTTCTGATGCAGTCCTTCTTCGACGGCATTCCCAAAGATCTCGAAGAGGCGGCGATGATCGACGGCTGTACCCGCTTCCAGGCGCTGCGCCGGGTGGTTTTGCCGCTCACGCTCCCCGGCATGGCCGCAACGTTGGGTTTCGTCTTCACGGCGGCCTGGAGCGAACTGCTGTTCGCGCTCATGCTGATCAACTCCAACGAGGCGATGACCTTCCCGGTTGGGCTGCTCACCTTCGTCTCGAAATTCTCCGTCGACTGGGGACAGATGATGGCCGCAGGCGTCCTGGCGCTGATACCGAGCTGTCTCTTCTTCGTTTTCATCCAGCGCTACCTGGTTCAGGGGCTGACATCGGGCGCGGTCAAAGGATAGGCAACATGGCGGATATCGGTTTTCGCAACGTTCACAAGAGTTACGGCCCCGTCGAGGTCTTGCATGACGTCAATCTCGATATCGAGGACGGAGAGTTCGTCGTCCTCGTCGGCCCCTCCGGCTGCGGCAAGTCGACCCTGCTGCGCATGATCGCCGGGCTGGAGACAATCACCGGCGGTGAAATCAGCGTCGGTGGTGAAGTCGTCAACGACCTGCCTCCACGCGACCGGGACCTTGCCATGGTGTTCCAGTCCTACGCGCTCTATCCGCATATGGATGTCGCCCGAAACATGGGCTTCAGTCTCGAAATCCGAAAGCAGGACAAGACCCGCAGCCAAAGCCTGGTTGCCCAGGCGGCGCAAACACTCGGTCTGGACGGACTGCTCGGCCGGCTGCCCCGGGCATTGTCAGGCGGGCAGCGTCAGCGCGTCGCCATGGGCCGTGCCATCGTGCGCCAGCCCAAGGCCTTCCTCTTCGATGAGCCGTTGTCCAATCTCGACGCGGCGCTGCGCGTCGGCATGCGCTTCGAAATCGCCAAACTGCACCAGACGTTGGGTGCGACAATGATTTATGTGACCCACGACCAGGTGGAAGCCATGACACTGGCCGACCGGATCGTCGTCATGAACGCCGGGCGCATCGAGCAGGTCGGTTCACCCCTGGAGCTTTACGAGCGTCCCGCCAACCTCTTCGTATCGCGCTTCATCGGCTCGCCCAAGATGAACATCATGCCCTGCGAGGCCACCGAGGACGGTCTGCCGCTGCCCGGTGGCAGGACCCTGCGCCCGGACGGGTGGTCAAGTGGCCTGCGGCCGGTCACCATCGGCGCTCGCCCCGAACACATTCGTCTCGTTGGGCCGTCGGAAGCCGATTGCGTCGGCCGCGCGGTGGTCACCGAGCACCTTGGCTCCGACACGTTCGTCTATGTCGACGTGCCGGGCTGGGAACCGCTGATCGTGCGTCAGCGCGGCAACGTCGAAATCCAGCCCGGATCGGAGCTCGGCATCGGCTTCGACCCTGAACATGTCTACATGTTTTCCGCCGAGGAAGCATGCCTGCACGCGTGAACTAGGTCTGCGTCGCCGAGAGGGCACATTCTTCCGATCGGCGGAGCAAATGTTCCACGACGGTCGCTGCTTCGAATAGCAGTGGAATAAATCGCGGCGGTCCGCGTTTTCCTTCCATGTCCCTATTGAGACACCGAAGGAGAGACCCTTGACCGTGTCGAGCCAGGCCGCCATCGGCCCTCAGATCCCGTTTGCCCAATCGGCACCCCGGATCTCCAACGCCAAGCCGGCTTTGGTTATGGCGATCAGCGCCGCGATCCTGTTCGCCGCGTGGGTTCTGCCGCATGATCTCGCAGATGAACCGCGCATCGCACTAGCCGTGACGGCGCTGGCAATCGTCGGTTGGACCCTGACGTCATTGCCCGATTCCGTCGTCGCCGTCAGCGCCGCCCTGGCGCTTGTTCTGACCGGCGTCGTTCCCGATACGCAGCTTTACGCCACGCTTGGCCGGGAACTCGTTTGGTTGTTGCTGGCTGCATTCGTTATTGCGGCCGTGGTGAAGACGAGTGGCCTTATGCAGCGGCTTGCCTTTGCAGCGGTCAGTCCGTTTTCGGGACCGACCAGCTTCTTTCACGCCGTGACTTTCGTCATTGCCCTGACGGCATTTCTCATACCGTCAACCTCGGGTCGCGCGGCACTTCTGTTGCCGGTCTTCATGGCGCTGGCCGATCGCATGCCCGGCAAGGCCTCGGAACGGGCGCTGGCCTTGCTCTTTCCGACGGTAATCCTGCTGTCGGCCGGCGGATCGATCATCGGCGCGGGCGCTCATCTGGTCGCTGTCGAGGCCATTGACCGGGCAGCAGGCGTGTCCATCGGCTATGTCGAATGGCTCATGCTCGCCTTTCCGCTGACCCTGCTTGCCAGCCACACTGCCGCCACCCTCATTCTGATGCTCTTTGTTCCGCGAAGGGAGCGAACAGCAGCCCTCTCCGGCCGATTGCCAAGCCAGGGGCCGACCGATGCGCGGCAATGGCGCATACTGGCGGTGCTCACCTGTATCGTCACACTGTGGATCACGGCCCCGTGGCACGGCGTCGACATCGCACTCGTTGCCGTCGGCGGCGCCGTCCTGATGTTAACCGGACCGTTCACCGCGCAGTCGCCCAAGCAGGTGTTTCGACAGGTCGAGGTCGAATTGCTGGTCTTTCTGACCGCCACAGTTGTCATCGCCGACGGCATTATTCTGTCTGGCGCAAGCAAGTGGATGGCTGGCGCGGCGCTTGATCTGCTGCCGGCAAGCGCCCGTCACTCCACACCGCTGGTTGTCTTTTTTCTGGCTTCGACCGCCGTTCTATCGCACCTGATCATCAACTCCCGAAGCGCCCGCGCCGCCGTGCTGCTTCCCGCTGTGACCCTGCCCTTGGCCGGCCTTGGCCACGATGTTGTGACACTCGCGCTGGTCACGGTGCTCGGCACGGGATTCTGCCAGACCATGATGGCCAGCGCCAAACCGGTCGCGCTGTTCGGCAATGCCGATCGCGCGACGTTCAATCAGTCGGACCTGCTGCGGCTGGCGATCCCCTTGCTGCCGGTCAAGATTGTCATGATCACCGCGTTTGCGCTTTTCGTCTGGCCCCACCAGCTTCCCGAAAGCCGTGAGCGGTCGACCGAAACCGCGAGCCCGGTCGATGTCGAAAGACGTACCGCGCCGAAAGCCCACTCCAGGACAACTGCCTGCAACGCACAGCGACTAAACACGATGATGTTGGCAACGATCCGTGACCGCGCCATGTGGGCGGCGGGCTGGTGGCATGTCTGGGACCGGCTGCGTCTCGACGGCTACCCGATCGAACGCGGCAAAATTCGCGACCTGTACCGCGGCGGCGACATGGTGCTGCTGCGCGCCCACTCGCCGCGCCTCTACGCTCCCGATGTCGCGCCGGCTGCCGTGGCGGCAGCGCGCCAGGCGTGCCGCATTCCAGCCTATTCGCAGGTCCCGGAGAACCGCATTCCGATTCCAAAGCCGCGGCCGCCATCTGATTGAAAATCATGGAGAAAATTCGCCTAAATCCGGCATTTTTCCTGGCCTTATCGGGAATAAACGCGGTGCCGGGTCGTTGTCCTTTCACACCAACAGGAAAGGACCGAACCATGTCACTGAATGTTCTGATTGCTCCCTCCGGATTCAAGGAATCGCTCGATGTGGAGGACGTCGTGGAAGCCATCTCCGAGGGCGTCAAGCGCGCCATGCCGGACGCCCGGCTCCTCAAGGCCCCGATGGTCGACGGCGGCGAAGGATTCACGAAAGGACTGGTCCAGGCGACCGGCGGCAGCTTGCATAAGGTCGTCGTCACTGGACCCGTCGGTCGGCCCGTAGACAGTTTCTTCGGATTTCTCGGCGGCCAGGAAAAGCCGACGGCGGTGATCGAGATGGCTGCCGCCGCCGGGCTGCGCCTGGTGCCGCACGATCTGCGGGATCCGACGGCAACGACCAGCCGCGGTGTCGGCGAACTCATCCTGGCGGCTCTCGATGCCGGCGCCCGACGGCTCCTTATTGGCTGCGGTGACAGCGGCATCAACGACGGCGGCTGCGGCATGGCCCAGGCACTCGGCGCCCGGCTCACAGACGCTTCGGGCCGCCCGATTGCGCCCGGTGGAGCCGGCCTCGAAACCTTGTCCACAATCGACGCATCCGGCATTGACCCGCGCCTTGAGCGCATCACGGTCGATGTCGCCGTCAACTGGCACAACGTGCTGCTGGGGCCTAAGGGCGTCGCTCGCGTGTTCGGACCGCAAAAGGGCGCAAGTCCCGATCAGGTCATCCAGCTCGAACGGGCCCTGGAAAACTATGCGATGCGCATCCAGGCCGACCTCGGGCTCGACCTGGGGCATGCCAAGGGTTCCGGCGCTTCCGGTGGACTTGGTGCCGGCCTCGCCGCGTTCACCGGCGCCACTCTGCATCCCCGCTTTGACATCGTCATGCAATATCTCGATTTCGAGGCCCTGCTCGAAGATGCGGACCTTGTCATCACCGCGGAAGGCGCGCTGGACAGCCAGAGCCCCTTCGGCAAGGTCCCTTGCGAGGTCGCCCGCCGGGCACGGGAACGCGCAATCCCGACCATCGCACTCGCCGGCACGATAGGCAGCGGAGTCGACCGCACGTTCGAGGCCGGTATCGACGCCTTCGCTTCGATCATCAAGCGCCCCTGCACGCTTGAGACCGCCATTGGCAGCGCCCGAAAGCTGCTTCGGCGCGCAGCCGAAGACGCCATGCGCATGATCCTGGTCGGTACCCGCCTCGACACCATGCCGCAACCGGTCGAACTGCGTCGCGGCTCACGTCGATAGACCAACGCTCGCGCTTCGGACCAGAAGGCTCGCAACCGGTCGCGATGCGAGCCCTTGTTCCGCCGCCCGTCCCCGACTGCCAAAAGCGGGAAGAATCTGTATCATCGTCTTCGTGGACATCGCGAGCCATCAGCGGCTCTCAGGAATCGTTGCCGAGGAGGAACAATGTCCGACACACGAAAGCCACCCTACCGGGCCGACCATGTAGGGAGCCTGCTGCGCCCGCAGTCGGTCAAGGACGCCCGCAAGCGCTTTTTCGAGGACAAGTCGATCGACAGGGACGAATTGCGCGAGGTCGAGGATGCGGCGGTGCGTGACGAGGTGAAACTTCAACAGGACCTCGGACTGTTGGCCGTGACGGACGGCGAGATGCGGCGCTCCTGGTGGCACTATGATTTCATGGAACTGCTGACTGGAATGGAACTGGAGGAGCGCGACGAGGGCATCGCCTTTGCCGGTGCCCAGTTGCGACCGCTCTATCCGTGCATCAAAGGCCTGCTCGATTTCCCCGCCGACCACCCGCACCTTGAGCATTTTCGCTTTCTTGCCTCAGTTGCCGATGTTACTACGAAGATCTCCATTCCCGGTCCGAGCTGCTGCCATTATAGGGTCGCGCCGGAAGACATCGCACCACCCGAATATGCTGACGACGAACGTCTCTTTGCCGACATTGCAGCCACCTACAAAAAAGCTGTGCAGGCCTTTTATGATGCCGGCTGTCGCTATCTGCAGATGGATGACATTTTCTTTGCCTATCTGTGCGATCCGAAACAGCGCGAGATCAAGAAGAGCGAAGGCCGGGATCCCGACCGGCTGATCGAGCGCTACGCCTGGATGATGCATGAAGCGATCAAGGACCGGCCCGACGACATGCTGATCGCCATGCACCTGTGCCGTGGCAATTTCCGCTCCCGCCACGCCGCCGACGGCGGCTACGACCCGGCCGCCGATGCCGTTTTCAATCAGACCGGGGTCGACATTTTCTTCATGGAGTACGACACCGAACGCGCCGGCGGCCTGGAGCCGCTGCGGCTGCTCGCCAAGGGCAAGCAGCGGGTGCTGCCCGGTTTCATCACCACCAAGAAAGGTGAACTGGAAGAGCTCGACTGGCTGCAGGCGAAATTCGAAGAGGCCGGCCGATATGCCGACATCGACCAGTTGGGTATCGCCCCGCAATGCGGCTTCGCTTCCACCGAGGAGGGCAACGAGATCACCTATGACGACCAGCAACGCAAGCTGGAGCTCGTGGTCAAGACGGCAGAGGCGGTTTGGGGCGGCGTGGCCGCCTGACGCAACGGACCTATAAAAAAGGAGGATCACATGGGTGATATTGTTTTGATCCACGGCGCCTTTGCCGGACCCTGGTGCCTCGACAATTACCGGCGGTTTTTCGAAGATCAGGGCTGGACCTGCCATGCTCCAGCCCTGCGTTTTCATGACGGCGATCCGAAGGCCGAGCCGGATCCGGCTTTCGCCGACACCAGCATCATGGATTACACGGCGGACATTGCCGATTTCGTCGGCACTCTGGACTCACCGCCTGTTTTGCTCGGCCACGCGGTCGGGGCGCTGGTCGCACAGCAGGTGGCCGTGAAAGGCCTTGCATCCGGCCTGGTGCTGATCAATCCAAACTCTGCCTGGGGCATGCTGCCGGAAACCGACGACGAACGCGCCGTGGCCCGCGCCTTCATGGAACAGGGGCCATTCTGGAAAGCGCCGAACCGGGTCGATTTCGACCTGATCGCGCCTTTCGCCTTCAACAAGCTGGATGAAGCAACACAACACGCCGTTTTCGACCGATTGGGGCCCGAATCGGGCCGTGTCATGTTCGAGATGTTCTTCTGGATGTTCGACAATCACCGCGCCATCGCCGTCGACTTTGACAAGGTCACCTGCCCGGTCCTGGTGGTTTCCGGTGAAGAAGACCGCGCCGTCAGACCGGCGGTCGGGCGCGAGATCGCCGAAAGATACGGCGCCAACGGGACATACATCCTGGCTCCCAACCACGCCCACTACCTGTTCATGGAGCCGGGCTGGGAAAAGGTGGCAGGCAATTGTGCAGACTGGATGAAAAACCTGACCTGATTCGCGGGCCGTTTGGGCGGATCCGGGCGTCAGAAACCGAAGCTCATGTTGTTCCAGTTCTCAACAATCCGGTTGCCGAGCCAGACAACCCCCTGATCGATTGCGGTCGAAACCCCCATGGGGTCCATGAAGTAGGCGATGTATCCGAAAACCAGACAGAGCGAGATCGAAATGGTCAGGTTTTTGCCGCTGTTGAGATCGTAATATCCGTAGTCGGTGAACTCCACGCCGAGGATATGGTCAAGCGTGCTGTAATCATCAGACACGACGATGTTCACCAGATCGTTGTCGGAAATCCTGTCCGGATAAAGGTTGATGAAGCCGCGGATCACATGGGCGACGAAACCGAAGATCACCAGGGCGAATCCGACGACCAGAGAGTGCCAGGCGGGAATCAGTTGCGCTGCATCCATTGGAAATCTCGGCACCAAATAATGAAAATTGCATTAAAGCCGACCGGGATGAATATTCGGTAAAGCCCTGCCCTCTTTCACCGGCCATCAGGCCGCCGCCGGAGCGCGCCCACGTTCCCACGGCGGAACGTGGCCGAAGACCTCAACCATGAAGTCGATGAAGGTGCGGATCTTGGGCGAGAGGTTTCGTTTTTGCGAGTAGGTCGCGAGAATGTCTGAACTGTCATCTGCGTAGTCTGGAAACACATTGACGAGCCGGCCCGATTTGATGTCGTCGTTGATCAGATAGGTGGAAAGGCGGGCGACGCCGGCGCCGGCAAGCGCCGCGTGGTAGATGCCATCGGCGCTGTTGACCTCGATGTTTCCGCCCAGTCGTATCGGCCTTCCGCTCTCGACGTCGAGGATGCGCCAATCGTTCCATCGCTCGACAGTCGAGAGCTGAAGGCAGTTGTGATTTTCAAGATCCGGTAGTCCGGACGGGTGACCGTAGCGCTCCAGATACTGCGGCGCAGCGCAGATCAATCTTTGGTTTCTGGCGAGTTTCCGCGCAATCACTCTGTCGTCTTCAACCTGTTCGCTGAATCGAATTGCCAGGTCGAGACTGCCGCTGGAGAGATCGACATTGCGATCGGTCAGCTCCAGCGACACCGTGACATCGCGATGTCGTTCCAGATAGACCGGAAGGATCGGCAGCAATTGTGATTTTCCGAAAGCAACGGTCGAGACGAGTTTCAATCGTCCGCGAGGATGATCGCTCATGGTATCGGCCAGGGATTCCGCCTCCAGAACCCTGTCCGATATCTCGACACATCGTTTCAGGAAGATCGCTCCTTCTTCTGTCACGACGAGCCCATTGCTCGACCGATTGAGCAGGCGCACGCCCAGCCGATCTTCGAGATGTCCGATCTGGCGGCTGACCGCGGAGGGCGTGTGATCAAGATTTCTGGCTGCCGCGGAGAAACTGCCTGCATCTACAACCTGGGCAAAGAGAATCATCTGGCTCGGGAGGTCCATGGGATGTGCCTCGCTTTGCGTTTTCTGCACAGCCCCTTTGATCAGGGCACGGGTTTCGAATCTCCTCCGCCTCAGTATTTTTGCAATGCAGCATAATTGCTGCGGTGCGTCAATCACCCACGAGGACTCGTGGGACGGCCACCTGCAAGTGACCCCATACCCGCAACACAAGGAGCAAGGCGATGAGCCACAATTCAGCTATACGCACTCTTTTCGCCGATGGTCGCCGTTCGTTAGCGACCGCCGTCGCACGGCGCAGGAGTTACATTCGGACCATTCACGAGCTGTCGATATGCACCGACCGCGACCTCGCCGATATGGGGATCGCCCGGAGCGATATCCGTCGGTTGGCTCGCGAAAGTTCTGCAATGATTACATGAAGGTAGGTCGCACCATGGCATATACCTCAACCGAGCCGCACAGGCTTGTCGATCTGAGCACGATCGGACGCTTCACCCATCAGATCTTGAGGTCGATCGGACGCCGTTTCATGGCGGCAATCCGCCTCATGCAATACGGACAGATGAAAGGGGTGCTCACCAGGATGCCGGACGAAGTGCTGGCGGAAATCGGCGTAGCACGCTCCGAAATTCCGGAGCATGTGAGATCGATGATTTACGGCGACACGGACTGATCCAATTTCCAGGAACGCGGAGGAGCTTCTCTGCTCCTCCGTGCAGGGAAACGCGTTACTTTTCACCCACGACAGCGATGATCGGGCCATACCCGCCATGGCCTGGCGGATCGTCGCGGCCGAGTTCGGGCGCATAGATGCCGGGGGCTGAACCACCATCAAGGAAGAGCGCGTCGCCGCAGCCGAGATGGTCGCGCACAAACCGACCGAAATCGTGGAAATTGACCCTGTTAACGGTGATGACGAAGCGGACCTCGGTCGCAGTCGGCGCACAGACCCCGTTGCGCGTCTTGCGGGAATCCGAGTCAGCGATGAAGGCCGGATGGAGGTCACCGTCGATGACCAACATCGGCCCCGATTGCGTAGCGAACCGAGCTTGCGGTGGGCTTGCGAGATAGGCCTCGGTCGTCATCACACCCGCAGTGCCATCGCCGATATAAAAAACGCCGTTGGGCTTCTTGAAAAAATTCGGCTCCGGCTTTCGTTTGGAGGTCGCCGTGTTGGCCTCGCGCAAAGTCTGTCCGTCTTCCACATGCAGGCCGATCGGGCTGAGATCATCCCCGTACATCCCGCCATTCATCGCGAATTCCAGACGCAAACCCTCCAGATCGAGGGCATTGGCAAGGGTCGTGAAGGTCGCGTACGGTCGGCCATCCGGTTGCCGCCAAAAGAGTCGAACGTCGGAGTCGGTGAGGTCGAACCCGCAAACGACATAGCGGTCGTCCTCGAAGGATTCACGTTGGCAGGGTTGGGCGACTTCAGTCGCGCTGCCTGCTACAGCACCAGCCAGCGTCACGAAAGCGGACAAAATGAGCAGTTTGTTAAAGCGGGTCATGGTCGTCCATCCGTAACCATGTGGAACACATTTCAGTGTTCACCATATAGGTCCCCTGTTGCCTATTTGAGAGGACACCGGACAAGCGGCATCACTCGATGGATGACAGAGTAGCCAAAATTCACTCTGGGTTTTGCATCGAAGCGCGTTGACGGTACAGGAAGCATCGGCATCCCTTCTACTTGTCTGCTCCATCCTTAGTCTTCGGGTAGATCCTGAGGAACTCGAACCGTTCAAATGACGAGGCGATTTCTCACCGTATACTGCTGATTCGAGCCGCCCGTTCTTCTTCTCATTCTACAGCGGCCTGATCAACGCAATCAGCGCATGCGGCACCACGCCCCAACCCAAAAAGGGCACTAGTGCAGCCAACAATCCAAAGTGCTTTAACTTGTGCGTTTTCCCAAGCCCACCGGGGGAGCACGCCAAGCCCGAAAATACCGACGGGGACAATTCCAAAGGTCAGAGTAAGGCGGTTGGTTTTCTCTCCACATGTTCCTTCGTCCCTTGTGTTATCCGAAATCCAGTTGAGGAACTTGGAGCCGAGAAAGGCAACTACACTGATGATCTATCAACGGAGACTTCGTAATTATCCGTTGATAGCTCGGGACTCGAATTCCAGAAAACCGTCAACTTCTTCGTCGGCCGGCATCCAATTGTCACCCCGGGCTTGATACAGGAAGATCAATCCGAGGATCTCCAGCGGCCCTCCACCAGTGAAACTATCGCTGCCACGTTTGGCCACATAAACTGGTTCCTCGTCAATCGACCGTTGACGCGCCTCCATAGTGAACCCTTGCTCAAGCAGAACAGCGTACGCTGCTGTATCCGTATTGCCTGCTGCACCAATGTGCACCATGATCTTGGTCCCTTCTGTTTACCAATCAAAGGTTGTCCAACAACGGTAACCTGGAATTCCGTAGCGGGTAGAGTGACTTTGATCACGCGTCCGACCTCCAAGGTCTCTCCGGGCGCTTCCTCAATCATGAGCAAGCTGTCACGTGCAAGACGACAGTACACAACGGCATCGTCCCGATCCTCGATGCTCAACCACAATTCAACGCGGTCTCCAGCCGCAGCGATTTTCCCGGGCGGCTCATCCGAGTAATCAAAGTTGGTCTGCCGGGAAAGTGGCGGGTCAATGTCGAATTCAACCGTAACCTCGCAATCGACCAAATCAGCCGACAATCGCATCGCTGCGACGCCAATTCCTTCGCCCACCGGACAGTCGAATGAGATCAACTGCCGATTGAGCGTTTCCTGGATTTTGGTGATTTTGATGTTCACCTTTTACGCTTCCCATTTTTCCAAATCGCTCACAAGCAATACAATCCCATCCCCCTGACAATCTCCAGCTCAATAAATCAGGTAACGGGACATCTGAGGAGCATTTTTCGCGGTATCCAAACTGCGCCGAAAATCAGTCGACAGCATTGCTGAACATAGACGCGCGATGACTGGCGAAAAATCAGTACATTTCACAAATCGCATAATTCAAATGACTCCTACTCAGAAATAGGTTAGCTTTCGGGAAGTGCGGCAAAATCGATGAACAACAACTGCATGTATTGCGTCAAAAGGGGGAACATCAGATGCCACACTATAATCAATATAATGGGTGGGGGTCAGGTTGGTTTGACTGCTACGAACCACAACCGCCAATCTGCACTAACAGGTTTGTCGCCACACAAGAAGTCGATGAGAAAGAGGACGATTGCCGTCCAGACCCAGAACCTTGTGACGACTACAATGGCGGCTGGGGTCAAGGTGGTTGGGGCGGATCCTACGGAGGCGGATGGGGTTCGGGCTGGTTCGACTGCGGATGCGAGCCACGTGAACCAATAATCTGCGACGTCAGAAATGTCATTGAAAACGAGTTCAACGATGGCGATTGCAGACCTCAACCGAAACCGGAACCATGTGACGGTGGCTGGGGCAACGGCGGCTGGGGCAACGGTGGCTGGGGTGGTCATTATGGTGGCTGGGGCGGTTACACCGAATGCGGCTGGGCTGCCACCAAGGGTTGGACTTGGTGGAATCCGCAGCAAAACTACTGCTGCGAGCCAAGGCCGGATCCGTGCAAGGATGAGTATCCCGAGTCTACATTTGTCAGTGATACACTTCAGTATCCGGGCTCTTGCTTCGACCCGTGCTATGACCCGTGCGAAATCTTTATCCCTGACGACTGCAACGTAGCATAACCAAACCTGTCGAAGGCTCTGAGGCATCTTAGGGCCTTCCCGCAACTTGCCTGCAATCCATCCCGCCTTCACGGGCCAAAGAGGTTCTCGCTCTACCATCTGGCACCAATTTCTCGTTGCAGCAAAGAAAGGCGCGACACCGACGGATCAGTTGGCGGACCTTTGGTGGTCTATGAACGATGTTTTCAGCAATGTCGGCACCATCGATCGCACCCACATTTCGGCAGTCAACGTTCATTCAACGCTCAGGCAAAACGACTTGTACTTTTCCATCCGGTTGCGCCAACGCTTGGGGTAACCGTTCGATTGCATGCTCAAGCGGCAGTTCTGCCGAGACGTCAGTTTTCCAGCGGCCATCCCGAAATCGATTTTGCACATCGCTAAAGACCCGCATTTTTCGAAGAAAGGACGTTTTTCTGGCCCAACCGGTTGTCCAAAATCCCTCAACCGATTTGTTTTGAAAGATCATGGCACTGGGGTCGGTGATTTCGGCTGGTGACGGGTCCAGCTTGCCGTAAATCACCCAACGCGCATTGTCGCCCATCGCATGATGGACCTGTGCGCTTGCACTGCCCGCCACGGCGTCAAGGAAGATCACTGGCTTTTCTTCCGCGAGGACGACCGCCAGCTGATCCTGATATGCGGGATCGATTTCATTCAGAACGTGTTTTGCACCAAGCGCTTTCAGGGTTTCAACCGGCTCTTCGCGCCGCACCAGCGCAATCATTTTCTTGCCCTGGTCATGCGCCATCCCGGCCACCAGTTTGCCCAGTTGACTTGCTGCCGCGGAAAACACGAATGCGTTGCCTGGATCCACCAATTCCAGCATCGCCGCCGCGGTGACCGGATTGACGATCAACCCAGCGGCGTCGCGGTCAGACACACCCTTCTTCAGCGGCAGCGCCAGCGCTGCCTGGGTAACCGCGTATTCTGCCCACGTACCTGAACCGTCGGGCGTTACATAAAACCCGACATCACGCCCCTTCAAAAAGCGTCCCATGAGCCCTGGACCGGCCTCGACCACCGTCCCGACACCTTCAAAACCCGCAGGCCGGCCTTGAACGCGTTCCTGGCCGTAATACCCCTGGACGAACGCTATGTCGGATGGATTGATCGCCGCGCGCCGCATCTTGATTAGAACCTGACCCCGGCCGGGAACCGGCCGCGGCACAGACCCCAACTCCAGGTAGTCCCCGGGCCGTTCGAGTTGGTTACCAACAAAGCCCGCCTTTTCGGCAATCCCACTCTGGCGAAGGAGAAGTCCAAGCATTTCGGTCGTCATGTGGTGTTTCCCTGTGCTGCGTTGCCGCGGTCAACGGTACTGGCAACTGTGCACCACGGCAAAGGACTGGCTGTCTGAGACTTGAATAGAGGCGAAAACCGGCCAACTGGAGCCCCTCGTTTGCCATTGCAGGGACGCTTCCCCACAAGCGCCGGAGTTCCGATCGCCAATATGAAGATCAGTTCTTGTGGGAAAAGCCATCAACCGATCAACAGGCAGCAATACTATTGCCAACAGATTGGGGAACTTTGGCGACGAGACATGCAGATTGGAACCACTCAAGAACCCATTCGGGGCTAAAGTGTTACCTATGTCTCAGGTATAAACTGTAACCTATGTGTCCGGAACGGACACTCGGAATTAAGGATGTAGACGATGGAATTTGGCTCATATCATTCATGAGCTATGATCTGGGATATATCGACCAGGAGCAAAGAACATTGCTAACAGATTGTCACCCATGTCTTAGGAACAATCTGTCACCCATGTCTTCGGGTCGGACAATGAAATGATTGGTAGCGGGGGAGGGACTTGAACCCCCGACACGCGGATTATGATTCCGCTGCTCTAACCAACTGAGCTACCCCGCCGGGAACGGCGCGATATAATGGGGCGTTCCGGCCGGTGTCAAGCAAAAGCTTGCGGCAAATCGCCCGCCCCCACTTGCGTGCTTCCGGTGCTGCCGATATTGCAGGCCGAAAGCAGGAAATCCACGGATCGGCACATGACCAATCTTCCGGCCGTCGCGGTCATCGGCTGCGGCTATTGGGGCCGAAACCATGTCAGGACCTTGAGCGAAATCGGCGCCCTTGCAGCAGTGGCCGATGCTGATTCCGCGCGGGCTGCCGAAATCGGAGCTGAGTTCGGCGTGCCTTTCATGTCGGTGGACGAGATCTTCGCGTCACAGCGGGTCGATGCCGTCGTGCTTGCCCTGCCCCCGCAATTCCATGCGGACGCCGCTCTGGCCGCGATCGCAGCCGGCAAGCATGTGCTGGTCGAAAAGCCGATTGCGCTCGACACCGACGCCGCCGAGAAGGTCGTTGAAGCCGGACGGCAAGCCGGCCTTGTGGTGATGACCGGCCATGTGCTGCGTTACCATCCGGCCTTTGAAACGCTGGCCGACATGGTCGCCGCCGGCGAACTCGGCGCGCTTCGCTATATCCACACCCATCGGTTGGGACTGGGCAAGTTTCACGCCGAAAACGACGCACTCTGGGATATTGCGCCGCACGACCTGTCGCTGATCCTGGCGCTGACCGGCGAGCAGCCGGCAACGATTCGCGGCGAAGGCTCGGCCACGCTTGATCATCTGAGCGACTTCGCCCATCTGCACATGCGCTTCCCCGGCGGCATCGGCAGCCATGTCTTTGTATCGCGGCTCAATCCCTACCGGGAGAGACGCGTAACGGTGATCGGCGAAAAGGCCATGGCGGTTTTCGAAGACACCCTCCCCTGGGATCAGAAACTCGCAGTCTACGATCACCGTGTCTGGCAGGACGATGCCGGATGGCAGTTCGAAACCGCCGAACCGCGCCATATAGCCATTCCCGAAGGGTTGCCGCTGACCCGGCAGGATCAGCACTTCATCGATTGCATCCAGGGCAAGGCCGACCCGCGCACGCCGGCTGCGGATGGGCTCGACGTCATTCGCATTCTGGCAGTTGGCACGGTCACCCACGACTAGGCGGCCATCGTTGCAGGCGATAACAATTCGTGATCACCTGCAGTTACATTTTGCCCCGGAGTGTGATGGCGGCAGGGCTGGATATTGGTGAAAAGACAGCGTATTAGCTAAAATCAGATGGCCATGTCGGTTCAATGTGCCTGACTTTGAAGGGTTCAGTAGGTTGAGGGGCTGAATTTCGGATTGTCAGGGTCCGGACGCCGACATGGCCCGACTTGAAATCGTTTCGCGGTGAAGGGCTTTGACCGCAGGGGGACTGGTACACATATGCAATTTATCGATCTTGCCGCGCAGCGAGCGCGGATAGCTGCCCGCCTTGAGCAGGCCGTATCTAAGGTTCTGCACGACGGACGCTATATCCTGGGGCCCGAAGTCACGGAATTCGAAAAGCGTATTGCCGACTATGTCGGCGTCAAACACGCAATCGGCTGCGCCAACGGTACGGACGCGCTGCTGATCCCGCTGCTGGCGCATAATGTCGGGCCAGGCGATGCGGTCTTCGTCCCGTCATTCACCTTTGCCGCAACGGCAGAGGTGGTGGCCCTGGTCGGCGCAACGCCGGTCTTCGTCGAGATCTCGCACGAAACCTACAACCTGAGCCCGACCCACCTGGAAGATGCCATTGAGGCAACGATGGCCGAGGGTCGTCTGACTCCGAGAGGCATTATCCCGGTCGACCTGTTCGGCACTCCAGCCGACTATCAGGCAATCGATGCCATCGCCCGCAAGCACGATCTGCTCGTCCTGTCCGACGCCGCTCAGAGCATCGGCGGCGCGACCCGCGGCGGTCGCTGCGGTTCCTTCGGCCACGTCTCGGCAACCAGTTTCTACCCGGCCAAGCCGCTGGGCTGTTACGGTGATGGCGGCGCCATGTTCACCAATGACGACGCGCTGATGGAAAAGTTGCGCTCCTACGCATTCCACGGCAAGGGCGAAAGCCAGTACGACAATATCCGTGTCGGCCTGAACTCACGCCTCGACACCATCCAGGCGGCGATCCTGCTGGAGAAGCTGGCCATCTTCGACGAAGAGCTGGAATCACGCCAGGCGATTGTCGAACACTATTGCGAGCAGCTGAAAGACTACGTTCGGGTTCCGCGTCTGCCCGAGGGCATGCGCTCGGCCTGGGCACAATTCGCCATCGAAACCCCCTATCGCGACGGTCTCAAGCAGCACCTGGCTGATCAGGACATCCCGTCGGTGATCTACTACGTGAAGCCGCTGCACCAGCAGCCGGCCTACGCCCATCACCCGGTCGGTCCGGGCAAGATGACGGTGACGGAGCAATTGCCGAACACCATCCTGTGCCTGCCCATGCATCCCTATCTGAACCGCGAAGACCAGGACCGCATCATCGGTGCCGTTCAGGAATTCGTCGGATCGCAGCAGGCTGTGGCTGCCGAATAGAGTTTTCGCTTTCGCCCATCGGGCGGCAGCACATATGTTCGAATCAAAAGGCCGGCTTCGTCGAAGCCGGCCTTTGTGTTTTTCGAATCGAACTCGCGGTCAGTGAGTTGAGACCGGTTGCGATGAAACATCGGTGCCTGTTAGCACATTTTGCAACAGCCGCTCCGCCTCGTCCGAGCGCTCGGTGCGGTCGATAAAGCCGCCGCCGAAAACACGGGCATCAGCACCGTCGCTGGAATAGAGCACACAGGCCTGCCCCGGCGCCACGCCATCCTCGGCATCGGCCAGTTCGACCATCAGGCTTGCGTCACGGAACCAGACGGTTGCCGGGCGCGGCGGACGGGTTGAACGCACCTTGGCAAAACAGGAAAAACCGTCTGCGGGCAAGGCATCGATCGCGTCGTCGCCGAGCCAGTTGATATCACGCAGATGGAGCCGCCGGGTCTCAAGCGCCATCCGCGGACCGACGATCACACGGGCCGTCGGTGCATCCAGGTGCACGACATAGAGCGGTTCACCAACGGCAACGCCGATGCCCCGCCGCTGGCCAATCGTGTAATTGACGATGCCCTCGTGATGGCCAAGCAACCGGCCGTCGATGTGCACGATATCGCCGCCGCTGGCCGCACCCGGCCGCAGCTTGGCGATGATGTCGCTGTAGCGGCCCTGGGGTACGAAGCAGATATCCTGGCTTTCCGCCTTGTCGGCAACCGTCAGCCCCATCTCGGCCGCGATCTCGCGGGTTTCCGCCTTCGACCGGTCACCAAGCGGAAACCGCAGAAAGTCGATCTGCTCCTGTGTGGTGGCGAAGAGGAAATAGCTCTGGTCCTTGTCGGCATCGATCGGCCGGTAGAGCGCCCGGTGAAGATCGTTAGCACGCGACCGGATGTAGTGACCCGTTGCCAGCGCGTCGGCTCCGAGTTCCTGAGCCGTCTTCAGCAGATCGGCGAACTTGACAGTCTGATTGCAGGCAACACAGGGAATCGGGGTTTCGCCGGCCACATAGCTCTCCGCAAACGGGTTGATCACCGCCTCGCGGAACCGCTTTTCATAGTCGAGCACGTAATGCGGGATCCCCAGCGTTTCGGCGACACGGCGCGCGTCGTCGATGTCCTGGCCGGCGCAACAGGAACCGGCCCGGTGGACTGCAGCCCCGTGGTCGTAAAGCTGCAGGGTGACGCCAACGACGTCGTAGCCCTCGCGTGCGAGCAGCCCGGCAACAACTGACGAATCGACGCCGCCCGACATGGCGACGACGACCCGGGTCTCTTCGGGCCTCTTGTCGATATCAAGTGTGTTCACGTTTTTCGTCCGCGTTCAAAGGCGTTCAAGGCGCCGATCAAGCATCCGCGCAACATATATGCAATTGACGCTTCCGCGGCAAGCGCTGAGGCTTGAAAGCCTTGCTGACCGGCGAATTCGACGCTCTGAAAGATCCACTGTTCACAAGTTGAATCAAGTGTGGATCAAGTTGGACTGCTTTGTTTAGACAATCTTTAATCCTCAATCGGTATGGTGTTCTTCAGTTAGGTCTTTGAGTGTGTACAGAGAGTCCAATGACCGAAATGGTGCGACCCAGAATCAAATACGTGATCGGTCCGGACGGCAGTCCGTTGACGATTGCTGATCTTCCGCCGACCTCGACTCGCCGTTGGGTCATTCGGCGCAAGGCAGAAGTCGTGGCCGCTGTTCGCGGCGGTCTGCTGAGCCTGGAAGAAGCCTGCGAACGTTATGCGTTGACGGTCGAAGAGTTTCTGTCCTGGCAGGCGTCGATCGATGCCCATGGCCTGGCCGGCCTGCGCACCACCCGCATTCAACAGTACCGCCACTGACGAATAGCGTTTCGCCGCGCCACTGAAATCAGGCCGGCTCGGCGTCTATCCTGCCAAGAATGAAATGCGCCGCTGTCACCGCCAGGGCGGATCCCGCATAGAACCATAGACCCGGTTGGGTAAAGGCGTCGGCTACGCCGCTGGTCTTGGCGGCGACAATGACCAGCGCCACCAGCATCACGTCCATCATCGACCATTTCGACAAGAGCGGCAGCCAGCGGCTGACCGGCCGGTGAAGTCCGTCGGCCCGAGCCTTTGCCACGGCCTCCACCATGACGGCCATCAGTTTTGCGATGGGAAACACGGCTGAAAACAGCGCCACAAGCAACGCCAAGGCAATGCTACCGTCCTGCCAAAGCGTGGTGACGATGGCGATCAGCGACGGGGTTTCTTCAAAGAAATAGAGTTTTTCGAACCGCACCAGCGGCAGGGTCAGCCCGAGAGCCAGGAAGAACGGTGCGGCAAGCAACAGCAGCGGAAGCGCAATGCGGTAGACCAAGATTGCCGTACCAATGAGTTTGTGACGATGCGCTCACCAAAGCACATCGCAGACAGGCGCGCCAGACTTGAAACGCTAGTGTGGTGGATTTGAAGTTCCTGTTATGTTTGCGGTGGGCTCTGTAGGAACTTCAAATCCAAAACCCACACTGGAATCATGACCTTGCTAGTGTCCCGACAGAATCTGAAGTTCGTTCGGAGCACGCCGCACAAATGAGGCGTACTTCAGATTGAGGACACTAGCCCGCCTTGGAACCACGGCTATGGCCGTCGCGCTCCTCAAGCGCCGTCGCCTTTTGCAGTTCCGACTCCGCCTCCTCGAGCGCCAGTTCAGCTGCATCCTGCTGGACCCGCAACTCGCGGATCGAACCCTGCAGGTTGTCGGCCCGCTGACGCGCCGCCTTGGCAAAGGTCGGATAGGCAAAATGCGCCGGATCGCTGATCCCGGCTTTCTTCTCTTCGGCGGCAATCTGGTATTCCAGCTCTGCCGCCATCCGCTCGAACTCCGCCATCATCAATTGAATCTGGTTGAGCTGGCGGCGTTTGTCGTTGACCTGAAATTCCTTCAGGCGAACGAGGCTCCCACTCGACTTCATACGCAATACTCCCGTGACGCGAGATCCCGGTAAAACAGCTTCCCCTCCGCAAATCGGTCACCTGGCACGCAGTGTCCCGAACTGCCGGGAACGGCAATATCCGCCATTTGGTAACCTTTCGTTTACGGACATCGTTAATCATAGGGCCAATCGCTTAAAGCCGAGTAAATGAAAGGCTCTCGAATCCAGGAAATTTTTTCGTGAGTCTACGGAATCGGTTAGAGGGATTTCTTAAAGCAAATCGTTAACCAACCACGTTACGATTTTCTTTAAGAATCAAAAGATTACATCGCGGACCTTACAAGTTCATTAAGGGTTGCCAGACCGAATTAGAATTTGTTAACCATTTGATGGCAGTTTTCGGTATGGCAACGACTGGATCCGTGGGGCGTCAGAGGCCGTTGCGACCTTTCTGCGGCGGAAAAGGGGAAATTCATGCGGGTTTTACTAATCGAGGATGACAGCGCTACGGCGCAGAGCATCGAATTGATGCTCAAGTCGGAAAGCTTCAATGTGTACACGACGGACCTCGGTGAAGAGGGCGTCGATCTTGGCAAGCTGTATGACTACGACATCATCCTACTGGATTTGAACCTGCCCGACATGTCGGGATACGAAGTTCTGCGGACATTACGCCTGTCAAAGGTGAAAACACCCATTCTCATCCTCTCCGGCATGGCCGGGATCGAGGACAAGGTTCGCGGCCTGGGCTTTGGCGCGGACGATTACATGACCAAGCCGTTCCACAAGGACGAGCTGATTGCCCGCATCCACGCCATCGTGCGCCGGTCCAAGGGCCACGCACAGTCGGTGATCACGACGGGCGACCTGCTGGTCAACCTGGATGCCAAGACCGTCGAGGTCGCCGGGCAGCGCGTCCACCTTACGGGCAAGGAATACCAGATGCTGGAACTCCTTTCGCTTCGGAAAGGAACGACGCTGACCAAGGAAATGTTCCTCAACCATCTCTATGGTGGGATGGACGAGCCGGAACTGAAGATCATCGACGTTTTCATCTGCAAATTGCGGAAGAAGCTGGCAACGGCAGCCGGCGGACGCAACTACATCGAAACGGTCTGGGGCCGCGGCTATGTGCTGCGCGAGCCGGAAGACAGCGAGATTCTCGAGAGCGCCTGACGGGCGACCGATACAATCCCAAAAAGCCGCCCGGCAAAAAACCGGGCGGCTTTTTTGTTTGCGAATTCAGCAAAATGCCCGTTGAAGACGGCAGCTCGCCTAAGCCAGGGCTAAAACTAGGCAGCGCTGCGTGCCGGTCCAGTGAATGTCTTGGTGAGGATTTCGCGATCGAAAGGCTTCATCAGGAAATCATCGGCCCCTGCCCGCTTTCCCTGCATCATCGTCTTGAGCTTGCCTTCGATCAGGCAGTAATAGATTTTGACGGCATCGCCGCCCGGCAGCCCGCGCACCTGGCGAATCAGACCTGTCGCATCGTCCATGCAGGAATCAACCACGAGGATCGCCGGCAGGCCGCCTTCGCAAAGGTCCATCGCACCCTGAGCGTCTTCAGCCTCGTTTACCAGGAAACCCAAATCCGAGAGGATGCGCTTTCCGACCTTGCGGATGATGACAGAGCCATCGACCAGGATAATCCGTTCCATATCCGGTTCTCCTTCCAACCATCGGTTTCGAGCAGGTTTCCGGATAGTGTCGTCGACCCTTGCCCGCTCGTCTGCGCCCCCATCGGCGGGTAGATTAGCGCAAGGTCACCAACATTTGGTTATCGGATAGGATTAATTTTCGGTTGTCCGGGCCGTTCGATTTCAAACAGCTCACGAGGCTCCATCAGGCTGGAGCCCAGCGACTCTCAGGCCGGCAGAGCAGTGAACGTCACCTCGTCCGGCCCGACTGTCGACGTGATCGACATTTGCGCCTGCTGGGCCAGCAGGACCGTGTAATAGGGTTGAATGGAGTGGGCGTCGACGGCCTCATCCAATTCGCCGTTCTGGATCTCGAGGAACTTGGGCGGCACCCGCACCATCCGACCGCGGGCAACCAGCGAGAACCTGGGATTCGTTTCCAGGTCCTCCAGCTTGACCGCAATCGATCCGCCACGCGGGATCGACCCGTAGGCCACGAGGAACAGGTTAAGAAGCAGTTTGACCTTGTTCTTGGCGACAATCGCCCGCGGTCCTTCCCAGGTGATTTCGGTCTTGTTGTCGGCGCTGGAAAAATCCTGCACCGCCTTTTCCGCTTCCCCCGTGTCGATGGATGCGCCGACCGACCCCGAGGCACCAAACGCCAGGCGCGCGAACTTCAGCCGCACCGAGGCATTGTGGGCGCTGGATCGGATCAGGTCCATCGCATCGTCGTCAGCCCCTCCTTCATCCAGCAACTCAAGCCCGTTGTTGATGGCGCCGACCGGCGAAATGATGTCGTGACAAACACGGCTGCACAGCAGCGCCGCCAGGTCGGGACCTGAAAGGTTGAGATTGGGATTCGACGACATGGTCCACTCCTCTTTAAGCAAAGCCGCTCTATTGCCTGTTTCCAGCCGCGCGCAAAAGCCCATTATCGGGAATGCGCCATAATGACACCACATTTGGTAAACCGACTGTTAATGTCCTTCCGTCATCATAGAGACACATATTTATCAGCTTCTTAAGGTGATGACGGAGAATCCCCGATGAATTTGTCACTACGCCCGCTTGCGGCGGCCATCGGTATGTCGCTGCTGCTCATTTCTGCCGCCCAATCACCGGCTACAGCACAGTCGGCCACCGGAGCCTACCCACCGGCGCCGGGGACTCAGCCGGCCCAATCCCAGCACTACACAGCGCAGGAAATGGTCGATGCCGGCCATCAGTTTTTCGGCGCGGCGACCGACGGACTTGCCCGGGTCGTGGAAAGGGCTTTCGAGCAATACGGCCTGCCCAATGGCTATATTCTTGGCGAGGAAGCTTCTGGCGCCTTCATCGGTGGCCTGACCTATGGCGAAGGCCGTATGTACACGAAGAATGCCGGCGAGCATCCGCTCTTCTGGCAGGGACCGTCCGTGGGCTTCGATTATGGCGGTCAGGGCAGCCGGGTGATGATGCTGGTCTACCATCTTCAGAACACCAATGACATTTACGGCCGCTTCGGCGGGGTCAGCGGCCAGGCCTATCTGGTCGCCGGCGTTGGCATGACCGTTCTGCAGGGTGGCCGGGTGCTCGTCGTTCCAATCCGCACCGGCATCGGTGCTCGATTGGGCGTCAACCTCGGATACCTCAAGATGACCGCACGGCCGACCTGGAACCCGTTCTAAGGTTTCGTCGGACCCACTGAAGGCACTGTATCATGGAGCGGGACGACCGGCGTGGCCGGTCGTCCCGCTCCGCTTTTGCGCTGGTTACCATATTATTAAAATGCCGCGGACCGGCCTTTACGGTCCGCCTGCACCGTGCTTAATGCAGTGTCTGGCACGCATATCCACAAGATAAAGTGTGCCGCTAGGGGAAAAGACAGCGGAAGAACCCTGTGATCGAATTCCTGCTCATATTTGCTCTGGGCTTTCTCGCGGCAGCGCTCATCGGCATGCTGATCACTCCGGCCATCTACGGCCGCATCGTGAAACTGACTGAGAAACGCATAGAGGCGACGGTTCCGCAGAGTGCTGCCGAGCTGAAGGGCAAGTCCGACCTGCTGCGCGCGAAGTTTGCCAGCGAAACGGCAAAACTCTCGACCCAGCTTGCCGAAGAGCAGGAGGAAGCTGCTTCCGGCAAAGTCGCCGCAAACCAGCTGCGCGAAGACATCGCGACACTTGCCGGAAAAAAGAGCGAAGCCGACCAGAAGATCGAAACGCTGATCACGGAATCGGCCGATCTGCGTTCTGAAATCCGCAAGAAGCAACAAGTCGTCGACAAGCTCTCCGGCAACCTGACGGAATATGAGCGGGTCAAACGCGCCGACACCGATGAGATCAACCGGCTGAACACCGAACTGGTAACGATTTCGACGGAAATCGAATCGATGAAAATCGACCTAGCGGCAAAGGGCACGGAGATCGTCAGTCAGCGCGCCGAAATGAACGCCCTGGAAGAGGATCGCGAAAGGCTGCAATCCGATTTGCGCACCGCAACCGAAACGGCCAACGATTTCGAGCGACAGTTCAACAACGAGCAGAAGAACCACAACGACACCCGCATCGAGCTGGCAGGTGCACAGACATCCTTGAGTGATGCCGAGGTCAAGGTGGAGGCGCTGGAAACGGTCCGGCGGGAATTGCAGGAAGAGTTCGATCTCGAACAGGAGCGCCACAACAACACGCGCATTGAGCTGGCCGGCGTGCAGACATCACTGAGCGATGCTCAGATGAAGGTCGATGTGGCCGACGAAAAGATCGAGGCCCTGGAGGCAGTTCGAGGGGAACTGCAGGACGAAATCAAGAATTGGAGCCATCGGGCCGACGAATTGTTGCAGGAGCGGGAGATCGAAGAAGACCGCCATAACAGCAGCAGGATCGAGTTGGTTGCGGTTCAGTCGACTTTGACCGATGTAGAAATGAGCCTCGGCAATGCGCAGGAGCAGATCGAAGCACTGGAGACGGTTCGCGGCGAACTGCAGTCAGAAAACAGCGCCCTCAAAGAGTCGGCAGACGTCCTGCGTCAGGAAGCCGAGCTGGAACGCCAGCATCACGACGAAACCCGTGCGGCTATGGCCTTGACGGAAGGCAATCTGGAACAGGCCCAGGAACGCATCGAGGCCCTGGAAACCGTGCGCCAGGAGCTGCAGGGCGAAATCAAGCGTCTTGCCGAAACAGCGGAGGCCCTTCGTCGAGAGCACGGCGAGGAGCGCGACCAGTTTGAGCAGGTCCGCTCGAGGCTGGCGGAAATCGAAGCTGACCGGACCGACACAGCCGAGCAGATCGAGGCGCTTGAAGCCATCCGGTTGGAAATGGAGCGGGATATCCGGGAGCTGACGGAGATTGCCGAGGCACGGGAAAGGGAGCGCGAAGCCGAACTGGAGCTTTTTGAAAGCACCCGCCTCGAACTCGCATCCTCCCAGCGCTCGCTGGCTGATGCTCTGACCAATCTCGACCAGGCCAACGAGAGAATCGAAGTCCTGGAGAGCACCAGGCTCGAATTGCAACAGGAAATCAAGGCACTGGCGCTCACTGCGGACGAGTTGCGCCGTGATCAGGGTCGCGAGGCGGAGCTCCATCAACAGGCGAGCCTGCAGTTGACCGAAGTCGAGACCAACCTGAGCACTGCCAGCGAGCAAATCGAAGCGCTGGAGAAAATCCGCCGGCAATTGTTGAAGGAAGTTGCCTCCTTGTCAGAGGCAAGACAGGAACAGCAGCGCGAACAGGAACTGGAGCGCCAGCGCCACGAGACGACAAGAGCCGAACTCACCGCGGCGCGCGAATCGCTGCAGGCTTCGGAAGAGCGATTGCAGGAATCGCAGGACAATGTCGAAGCCTTGAAATCGGTTCGCCGGGAACAACAGGCCGAAATCGTCGCCCTGTCGGAGGCCATGGAAAAGCGCCGCCAGGAGCACGGCAGCGAGCTGAACCAATACGATAAGACGCGTCTGGAACTGGCAAGTTCTCGCTCGGAGTTGGCCGAAACCGAACAAATGCTGGTCGACAGCCAAGCGAGCATCGAAGAGCAGAGGCGCCAACTTGACCAGGCTGACCGGATGCAACGGCAACATCGGCAGTCACTGGAAAAATCCGAACGCCGCGCGGAGATGCTGAGCGGGCGGTTGGAAGAAGCGCTCGATGCCTTGGACAAAAGCCAGGCGACGTCCAAGGAGTTGAAGGCGACCATCGCCAGACTGAAGCTGGACGAGGAAGCGCTGCGCACCGAAATCACCACCACGACCCATCAGTCGGAAACACTGCAGAAACGCCTGGACCAGGAAGAGTATTCGGGCCGAGATCGCGATTCCGAACTGGAGGAAATGCGGCGGGAGCTGGATGCCCGAAACAAAGAGCTTCGGCAAAGCCGACAAGCTGCCGAAGAGCTCGAAAAACGACTGGCAGCCAAGCTCGAGCAAGTAGCAACGCTCGACGACCGGCTGACTCAGGCCGAGCATTTATTGGAAACCCGCGACAGTGCGCTGGAGGAATCCAGCGCCGACGCCGAGGCAAACGAAGCTGCGTTGCGCCAGGCTCAGTCGGAGAGCAAGCAGCACCAGAATGCACAACGAAACGCAGAAGAACGCGGCAATCGGCTCGAGACACAAATCGATGCGTTGAAGACAGCGTTGCAGCGTAGCAAGGCCATGTCCGGTGAATTCCGCCAGCAGTTGAACAGAATGCGCCGCGACGTGCATCAGCTTGGCTCGCCCGAAACCAATGGTGGAAAAGCACCGGCGTCCGCCTCGACCGAGCCGGGTAATTCCGATACATCGGAAGCGGCAGCCAACCGCGATGGCATAGGACGCGCCATGCAAACGGATCCTCAACTCAAACAGCGAGTTGATGAATTGCGTGCCCGTCAGAGGGCATTGATCGACGACTTGAAGGCGTCAAAGGATTCCGGCCGGGATGAAGCTCTTCGCGAGGAAATCACGGACATTGCGGCGATTGTCGTCGGCCTTTCCGGCCAGCGCGAAGGCGATACGTCTTCACTGCTCAACATGATTGGCGATGATGGTTCATCCCGCTCCGGCCGCAAAAGCCTGGGCGAACGGGCACGATCAGAGCTCCAGCGTTAAACGCCGATCTCAGATCCGCCCCATGGCAGAGGCCACCGCGTGCAGGGCAATACCTGCCGCCATTCCAACATTGAGACTGTCGACGGTCGGCACTTGTGCAACGCGCAGCGTCTGCAAGCCGTTCAGCAGGGTTTTGGGCAAGCCCTCCCCTTCAGTGCCGACAAGCAGTGCTACGCGCTTGCCCGGCCGGAATGCGTAAAGGGGCGTGTCACCGCCAGGCGAGAGAGCCAGAATATCGAACCCGGCGTCCGCCAAGTCCGAAAGGGCAGCTTCGACCCCATCGACCTGCGCATAGGGCATGGTTAGTGCCGTACCGACCGAAACGCGGATGGCCTTGCGGTAAAGCGGATCGCAGCATTGCCTGTCAAGACAAACGAAATCAGCACCGAACGCCGCCGAATTGCGAAAGAGACCGCCAAGGTTGTCGTGGTTTGAAATGCCGCTGCACACCAGCGCCAGCGCGGTTTCACCGCAGCCGGCCAAAAGCGACTGCAGTGTATCCGGCTCACGCACCCGACCGATTGCCAGAATGCCCCGATGCATCGGAAATCCGGCAATCCGGTCGATCACCGTCCGGTCGCAACTGAAAACAGGTGTATCGGGTCCGAATGCGTCTAGCACATCGGCCAGCCCATCCAATCGACCGTCGAGGACGAGAACCTTCTCCGCCTCGAAGCGCCTTGAACCGGCGAGCATGGCAAGAACCACCCTCCCCTCGGCGATAAAACGTCGTTTCCGCCCCACCAGGTCGCGTTCGCGTATGTCTCGAAACTCGGCTACGCGCGGGTCGTCCGCATCGACAATCCGAACCACACGCTGCAACGGATCGCCCATTTCACTGCTTCACGTGCACCGTGGCAGACAGCTGGCCCGTTGCAATGTCGAAAACGTAGACGCTGAACCGGCCGACCGCATTGCGACCGGTAAACATGATACGCGAACCGTCCAGTGAAACCTGCTGGATCTCGAAGCCGGAGGGCAACTGCGCCGTCGACGTCAACGGCGTATCTCCAGCCACCGGGATCGTTGACGTCGCAACCGCTGGTTCCTCACCATCTTCCAGGACCTTGTAGACAACGCCGACCAGCACCGCCATAACACCCAGGAACATGACACCGATGGATACCACGAGAAGCCGCACCATCTTGCGCCGCACTTTCTCCATTTCCGGATCGAGCGGCTTTTCTTCTGTGTCGTTTGTTTCGACCGTGGTCATGGTTACCCCTGAAAACATCGGGCGCGAGCGCGCATGACAGAACCCTTTACCCAAGGCGACGACGATAGAAAAGAGCTGACCGCCGGCAACGAGGCCAGCGGGCGCCTTGACGCCTGGCTGACCGGGGTCTTGGACGGTGATCTCTCGCGTGTGCGCGTCAAGGCTTTGATCACCGGCGGCGAGGTTGCCGTCAACGGCAAAACCATTCGAGAAGCAAAGCACCGCATCAAACCCGGAGACCGCGTCACATTGACAATTCCGGAACCGGAGGACGCGGTCCCGAGGCCGGAGAATATTCCTCTCGACATTCTCTTTGAAGACGACGACCTCATTGTCCTGGTCAAACCGGCCGGGTTGGTTGTTCATCCCGGAGCGGGCAATCCCACAGGAACTCTGGTCAACGGTCTGCTTCACCATTGCGGGCCGTCGCTGTCGGGCATCGGCGGCGTTCGTCGTCCGGGAATCGTGCACCGGCTGGACAAGGACACCAGCGGCGTGATGGTGGTCGCCAAGAACGACCTTGCGCACCGACACCTGGCTGACCAGTTTGCCGATCACGGTCGCTCGGGGTCGCTGAGGCGCTCCTACCAGGCGCTGGTGTGGGGCGAGCCTCAACCCTCCAAGGGAACCATCGATGCCGCCCTCGGCCGAGCCGGTTCGGACCGCACGAAACGTCGCGTCAAATCTGCCGATGCATCCGATGCCCGCCACGCGGTGACCCACTATGAGGTGCGCCAACGATTCGGCCCTGCGGGGGAAAACCCACCGGCAGCGTCGCTTGTCGACTGCAATCTGGAAACCGGGCGGACCCATCAGATCCGCGTGCATCTGGCCCATATTGGCCATCCGCTGATCGGCGATCGGGACTATGGTGCTGCCTTCAACACCAAGGTCAATACACTGCCGCCGGAGGTTGCACCCGTTGTCACCGGGTTTCGCCGGCAGGCCCTGCATGCCTGGTTGCTGCAGTTCGAGCATCCGCGTGATGCTCGTGTCCTGCGTTTCGAGGCACCGATTCCGACTGATCTGGAAACCCTGATTTCCGCTTTCCGTAACTGGCCGCCGGAAAGTAACTAGCTGTTTTTATTAAAATTTCGTCATCTTTGACAATCTGCTGGCTTCGACTTGATTCCGCCTTCTTCAATACCTATCTGAAACTAGAATGTGCTTGGACGACAATGGGCACAGCGGGCTTGCCTCATAAGGGAGCCCAGATCAACGAAGGGGGTGCTAAATATGGCCCGGAATACCTTGCCTACCGTGACCGCTGGCGAGGGCGGTCTCAATCGATATCTCGAAGAAATTCGTCGCTTCCCGATGCTTGAGCCTCAGGAAGAATACATGCTCGCCAAACGCTATCACGAACATGAAGACACCGACGCGGCCCATCAGATGGTGACGAGCCATCTGCGCCTCGTGGCGAAGATTGCCATGGGATATCGCGGCTATGGTCTGCCGATCGGAGAAGTGATTTCCGAAGGTAATGTCGGCCTGATGCAGGCCGTGAAGAAATTCGATCCGGAACGCGGGTTCCGCCTCGCCACCTACGCGATGTGGTGGATCAAGGCGTCGATCCAGGAGTACATCCTGCGGTCCTGGTCACTGGTGAAGATGGGAACGACAGCCAACCAGAAGCGGCTGTTCTTCAATCTGCGCAAGCTGAAAGGCAAAATCCAGGCGCTGGATGACGGCGACCTGCGACCCGATCAGGTTCAGGAAATCGCCACCAAGCTGAATGTCAGCGAAGAAGAAGTTGTCTCCATGAACCGGCGTTTGTCCGGCGACGCTTCCCTCAACGCGCCGATCAAGGCCTCGGAAGGCGAATCGGGACAGTGGCAGGATTGGCTGGTCGACGAAGGCGATGACCAGGAAACCATGCTCATCCAGCAGGACGAGCTCGACAATCGCAGAGCGATGCTCGCCTCCGCCATGGACGTGCTGAACGATCGCGAAAAGCGCATCTTCGAGGCCCGTCGCCTGTCGGAAAACCCGTTGACGCTTGAGGAACTGTCAGGCGAGTTCGATATCAGCCGCGAGCGGGTCCGCCAGATCGAGGTTCGAGCCTTCGAAAAGGTGCAGAGCGCCGTCCGCAAGGCAGCCGAAGAACGGGCTCGTAGCCTGCAACCGGTTTCCGAATAACAAATAGCCTATTGCGATTGGGAGGTGTTGGAAGTCCGCGCCTCCCAAGCGCGGATCACCTGATCAAACACCTCGGCGCCGGTCGCTCCTTTCTCCATGGTGAAGAGAGCCCGACGTCCGTTGCCATAGGCGACGGCCAGGTCAATCCAGTTGCGGTCACGCATCAGACCCAGGTTGAGTTCCACCGCTTCGGAAAAATCGTTCAGCGCGATCATGAAGAAACTGTCGGTAATCTTGGCAGGCACCGCGATCAGCCGGTCTCCGGTATCCTCTTCCGTCTGCTTCATGGCGAAGTTCTGGATCGACCGGATCCCGTTGCCGTCGAACGATTCTCCCAACACGAAGATGATTTCGATGATGTGACTGGCCGGCAGAGAACCATCTGCGTTGCGCTTGATGGTCATGATGGCGCTGAGACCCTTGCTGGGGACCTCAATATTCGCCTGGATAGCCGGTTCCGGTGGCAGGTCATCGCCTGGCGATTCCCGCACGATGTTCCACACGACTCGTCCATCGTCCGCAGTTGTCGTCTGCTGACCCGGCAGTTCCTCATAGAGGATCATCTTCTGCCCGATGGCCGGTGGTTCCGTGGTTGTCGTGGTTCCTGCTGCCGGTTCGGTTCCGGTATCCGTGCCGGCATCCGTCGTCGTCGGCGCCGTATCTGCCGGTTGCGGTGTCTCCACCGGAGAGTTGTCGATTGACGCGACCGATTTGCCTTCCTCGTTGGCCGGACGCTCTCCGCCTGCAGCCGGGCCTGCGTCGACTTCCGACCCGTCCTCCAGCAGCCTTTGAGTGAATTTCTGCTGATCGGTCAGCCCGCTTTCCAGTGCACCGGGACCGGAGGAGGTTTCGTTCAATGCGGCCGTTTCGACCTCTTCTTCCGGTGCTTGCTCTTTCTGCAGGTTCTCGGTTGGCGTTTCTTCGGTTGTAGCCACCGTCGTGGTTTCCGCCGACCTGTCAGACGACAGGAGCAATCTGATGGAGTCACCCATCGTCCACCAGGCACCAAAGCCGATCCCGACCAAGACCACAAGAATCGCAAAGGCTATGATCAGCGTTCTGACGGTCCCACCGCGACGTTCCGGCTCGAAGTAGTCACCCGCCGGATGATCCGAAAGATAATCCTGTGCCGGATAGCCTTCGCCGCCGGGAGGAGCTTGCTGCGTATCCTGAAGGCCGAATTGATCGTATCCGGGTGTCTCGAGACTCTCGTCATCAACGGGCTGCGGATTGCGCCCGAACAAGGAACGGCGTTGCGGATCCGGGCCAGCAGGCTCGGCAGGCGGAGGCGGCGATTTGGCAGGTGCGGTTTCGTCCCCGGCTTCCGCCAGGATTTCCGCTAGCGCGTCCTCATCGAGATCCGGCAGCGCCTCGGTGTTGCGGTCTTCGACCTCAGCGATCGCTTCATTCAGCTTCGCCAGTTGTTTTTCCCTGACGGCACCACTGACCGGTGGATCCATCGAATCCAGTTGCCGGTTAATGGACTCCCGCGCCTTGTCGTAGACCAACTGGCGCATTTCCGGCGTATTGTCGCTCAGCCCGCTGACGGCCTTCTCTATAACTGCAACAAAATCCACCATCTAAATGCTCTAAATGCTCATCCCGCGGACGTCGACGCGATCGGAAACCCAACCTAATCTTCAAATGGGTCCGTCACAAGGATTGTATCGTCTCGTTCAGGACTTGTTGATAAAAGAGCGACCGGCGCACCGATCAGTTCTTCTATATGCCGGACATATTTGACGGCCTGAGCGGGCAGATCGTTCCAACTGCGCGCGCCGACGGTCGATTCCTTCCAGCCTTCGAGCGTTTCATAGACCGGAACTACCCGCGCCTGCTGTCCCTGGCTGGCCGGCAGAAAGTCCATTTCCAGGTCGTCGAGCCGGTATCCGACGCAAATCTTCAACTCATCCAGCCCGTCCAGTACATCAAGCTTGGTCAACGCGATGCCGGTAATGCCATTTGTGGCCACCGCCTGACGCACAAGCACCGCATCAAACCAGCCGCAACGCCGCTTTCGACCCGTTACGGTGCCGAATTCGCGGCCACGCTCACCGAGAAACTGGCCGACCTCATTGTCCTGTTCCGTTGGAAACGGACCCTCTCCTACCCGGGTCGTATAGGCCTTGGTGATTCCCAGGACATAGCCGACGGAGCCTGGCCCCATGCCGGATCCTGCGGCGGCCTGGCCGGCGACCGTGTTCGATGACGTTACGAACGGATATGTGCCGTGGTCGATATCGAGCAACGTTCCCTGCGCGCCTTCGAACAGGATGCGCTTGCCGCTGCGTCGCTTGGTGTCGAGCAGTCGCCACACCGTTTCACGAAACGGCAGGATGCGCTCGGCTACCGAGGCCAGTTCTTCCATGATCGCTTCGTGCGACACCTCGGCCTGGCCAAGCCCGCGTCGCAACGCATTGTGGTGGGTTAGCAACCGGTCCACCTTGGCCGGTAGCGTCTCCATATTGGCGAGGTCCATCACTCGCACCGCCCGTCGGCCGACTTTGTCCTCATAGGCAGGCCCGATACCGCGCCGAGTCGTGCCGATCTTGGTGCCGGAATTGGAGGCGGCGTCCTCACGGATACCATCGAGTTCACGGTGCAGGGACAGGATCAGCGTGGCGTTATCGGCAATCCGCAGATTTTCCGGCGTGATATCGACGCCCTGTTCTCCCAGACGGTCAATTTCGCTGACCAGAGCATGCGGATCGATCACCACACCGTTGCCGATAACGCCGAGCTTTCCCTCCCGCACGACCCCGGAAGGCAACAGCGACAGCTTGTAGCTGACGCCGTCTATGACCAGCGTATGTCCTGCATTGTGGCCCCCCTGGAATCGAACCACCACATCGGCCCGTTCCGACAGCCAGTCGACGATTTTGCCCTTGCCCTCGTCGCCCCATTGCGAGCCGACCACCACGACATTTGTCATGCAATCCCCTTGCCGCCGGCCCGTCCGGACCGCGATAGAGTGAAACCCGCGCTTCTATAACGCATGTTCCCCGGGTATGGAATCACCCGAATATGTTTTCTTTGACGTTTCAAGGCGATAGGGAAACCGCCGGAAATCTGCAAATCAGGTCGCGCGGCATTTACAAAGCACCATAAAGGCCATACTGGCAGGACGTCTTACAACCCTTCGGACCCATGATGGCCGCGCGCGCCTATCTCTATCTGACGATCACCGCAGCGGGCTGGGGCGGCAATGCCGTCGCCGGCAAGCTTGCGGTCGGCCACGTCAGTCCGGCGATGCTGACCAGCCTGCGCTGGGTCGTCGCCGTGCTGATCCTGTTGCCCTTTGCCTGGCCACATCTTCGACGCGACTGGCCGATCATCCGCGCAAATGCCTGGAAGCTATTTTTCCTCGGCCTACTCGGCTTCGCCCTGTTCAACAATTTCCTCTATCTCGGTCTGAACTACACAAGCGCAATCAACGGCGTAATCCTTCAGGCCGCAACGCCGCTGGTCATCTTCATCGCAAGTTTCGTTCTCCTGCGCCAACGCACTCTGTTCGCGCAACTGATGGGTTTTGGCTTGTCGGTGGTGGGCGTCGTGCTGGTCGCCACGGACGGACAACCCGCGCGCCTGCTTGATCTCGATATCGGGCTTGGCGATGCGTTGCTGCTAATGGCGGTTCTCTGCTACGGCCTCTACACCGTGGCCTTGCGCTGGAAACCACAACTCCACTGGCTTAGCCTGATGACAATGCTCGCTATTGCCGCCATGATCGGCAGCCTGCCTTTCACCCTCTGGGAGAGCGCCGCCGGCCGCATGATCGTCCCCGATGCACAGGGCTGGCTGATCGTCCTCTACGCCGCGACAATCGCATCCATCGTCACCCAGGTCCTCTATATCCGCGGCAACGAGATGATCGGCGGCAATCGGGCCGGCCTGTTCTTCAATCTGGTGCCGATTTTCGGCACCATTTTCGCCGTTGTCATCCTGGGCGAACAACTGCAGGCCTACCACCTGATCGCCCTGGTGCTGGTGCTCGGCGGCATTGCCCTCGCCGAACGGCGCGGCCGCCGTCAGGCGGCGGCCGGCGGGGCATGATCCAGGCCTATTCAATCGCGAAAACCAGCGGCTTCGCCGACTCGATTTCCTTGTGACTGCGAACCATGTCGAGCACTCCTTCGGACACCGGAGCATCGACATAGAGCAGCGCGATGGCATCGCCACCGGGATGGTTGCGGCCGAGCGAGAAGTTGGCAATATTGACGCCCGCGTCACCGAACACCGTGCCGAGAAGGCCGATAATGCCCGGTGCATCAGCATTGGTCGTGTAGACCATATGCGCCCCGACTTCGGCATCAAGGTTGATGCCCTTGATCTGGATAAAGCGCGGCTTGCCGTCGGAGAAACAGGTCCCGGCGACCGAACGGGTCTGGTTTGCCGTCTTGACCGTCAGCTTGATGTAGCCGTCGAAGACGCCTGATTTGTCCCGCCGCGCCTCCGACAGGATGATGCCGCGCTCCTTTACCATGATAGGTGCCGACACCATGTTGACGTCCGCGACCTGCGGGCGGATCAGGCCGGCGAGCACGGCGCTGGTGAGCGCCTTGGTGTTCATGGCGGCGGTCGAACCGTCATAGAGGATCTCAACCTCCTTGATGGCGCTTTCGGTCACCTGGCCAACAAAAGCGCCCAGCACCTCGGCGAGTTTGACGAACGGCTTCAGCCGCGGCGCTTCCTCGGCTGAAATCGAGGGCATGTTAATCGCGTTGGTAACCGCACCCTTGAGCAGATAGTCCGACATCTGCTCGGCGACCTGCAGCGCGACATTTTCCTGCGCCTCCGTTGTCGAAGCACCGAGGTGCGGGGTGCAGACCACATTCGGCAATCCAAACAGCGGGCTGTTTTCAGCCGGTTCCACCTCGAACACATCGAAGCCGGCGCCGGCGACCTTGCCGGAATTGATTGCGGCCGCGAGATCGGATTCGTTGACGAGGCCGCCGCGGGCGCAATTGATGATGCGCACCCCGTTCTTCATCTGGGCGATTGCCTCAGCATTGATGATGTTGCGGGTCTTGTCGGTGAGCGGCACGTGAAGGGTGATGAAATCGGACCGCCGCAACAGTTCGTCCAGCTCCACCTTCTCGACGCCCAGTTCCTCCGCCCGTTCGACCGAGAGGAACGGATCATAGCCGATCACCTGCATGCCGAGGCCGATGCCACGCCTTGCAGCAATCGATCCGATGTTGCCGCAGCCGACGACGCCAAGCGTCTTGCCGGTAATCTCGACGCCCATGAATTTCGACTTTTCCCACTTACCAGCCTGGGTAGAGGCATCGGCCGACGGGATCTGCCTGGCCACTGCGAGAAGCATGGCGATGGCGTGCTCGGCCGTGGTGATGGAATTGCCGAAGGGTGTGTTCATCACGATGATACCGCGACGCGACGCGGCCGGAATGTCGACATTGTCAACGCCGATGCCGGCACGACCGACGACTTTCAAATTGTCGGCAGAGCCGATCAGTTTTTCGGTGACCTTGGTCGCCGAGCGAATGGCCAGGCCGTCATATTGACCAATGATTTCAAGCAGTTTTTCTTTGTCCTTGCCCACATCGGGCAGGAAGTCGACATCGATGCCGCGATCGCGAAAGATCTGAACGGCGGTTTCGGAAAGCTTGTCGGAAACGAGGACGCGCGGTGCCATGAATGGCCTCCTTGGCTTTAATGGCTGTCGTTTTGTCAGGGGAATGGGGCCGCCATGCCGGCGGCCCGGAATTCTGTCAGGCGGCGGTTTTCACGCCGGCGCATTGCTGATGAAAGGCCCAGTCGAGCCAAGATGTCAGCGCCTGAAGGTCCGACGTCTCAACGGTTCCGCCGGTCCATATCCGCAGACCGGCCGGAGCGTCGCGATATGCGCCGATATCGAGGGCAACACCCTCCTTTTCAAGCAACGCAACCAGCCCCTTGGCGAAGGCCGCCTGCTCATTTTCAGGCAGCGCCGATATCTGCGGGTCGGTGATCTTCAGACAGATCGAAGTGTTCGAACGCGTTGCCGGGTCGACCGCTAGGTGATCGATCCAGGCGGTGCGCTCGACGAAATCAGCGATGACCGCGGCATTGTCATCGGCTCGTTTGAACAAGCCGTCCCGGCCGCCGCAGCTTTCTGCCCATTGCAGCGCATCCAGGTAGTCTTCGACGCACAACATGGATGGCGTGTTGATGGTAGCGCCTTCGAAGATGCCCTCGATCAGCTTGCCGCCCTTGGTGAGGCGGAAGATCTTCGGCAGCGGCCATGGCGGCGTGTAGCTTTCCAGCCGCTCGACGGCACGCGGGCTCAAGATCAGCATGCCGTGACCGCCCTCGCCGCCAAGCACCTTCTGCCAGGAAAACGTCACGACATCGAGCTTGTCGAAGGGCAAGTCCTGGGCAAAGGCCGCCGAGGTGGCGTCGCAGATGGTCAGCCCCTTGCGGTCCGCCGGAATGAAGTCGCCGTCCGGAACCCGAACACCGGACGTGGTGCCGTTCCAGGTAAAGACGACGTCACGGTCGAAGTCGACCATCGACAGGTCGGGCAGAAGCCCATAGTCGGCCTCCAGGCGCTCGACATCATCAAGCTTCAACTGCTTGACCACATCGGTCACCCAGCCGGAGCCGAAGGATTCCCAGGCAAGCATGTGCACGCCGCGCGCACCGAGCAGCGACCAAAGCGCCATCTCGACCGCTCCGGTATCGGAGGCGGGTACAATGCCGATGCGGTAGTCTTCCGGCACACCAAGGATGTCGCGGGTCTTGTCGATCGCCTGCTTCAGTTTCGCCTTGCCGACCTTCGCGCGATGCGATCGGCCGAGTGCGGCGTCACTGAGCGCTTGTGGCGACCAGCCGGGTCTTTTGGAGCAGGGTCCAGACGAAAAACGGGGATTGGCCGGAGGCACGTCCGGCTTGGCAGTCTCTAGCATGTGGCTATCCTTCCAGATAGTTGCCCCTCGTTGGGGAGGGGTGTCCCACGCGCGGAAATAGCGGAAAGCCCGGAAAAGCGCAACAGTTCCGCCAATTTGTCGCAGCGCAACTTGCAGGTTCATGCACCTGATCGCGGAACGGTACAGGAACGCGCACCTAAAACTGACACAAAATCGACACAGCCGCGTTCACCTGCCGTTCTCACCGACAACCATGACCGAGAGCCGAGGTCGCACATGTCGAAACCAGCCCGCCCAAAACACATAAACAAAGTCATCACCCGGCACGGCCGGACAATCTATTATTTTCGCCGGGGCCAAAATCGACGGATAAGACTCCCGGACGAATATGGCACACCTGAATTCTGGGAAGCTTACAGCGCCGCTCTGGATGGGCACCCAATCACACCAGAAAGACACGATAGACGCATCAGGCGAAAGCAGGCCGTTGCAGAGAACCGGCGTCTCGATTCCCAGGTTGTCATAAAAAAGGCTCTGAGGCGTTCCGAGTCACGTGCTCGCCAAAGAGAGTGGGAGTACGACCTAACGCTTGAATGGGCCTTGGGTATCCTTGAGAACAACGACTACCGGTGCCCAATGACGGGTATTCCATTCATGAAGCTCTGTGAGCAGCGGGGCGCAATGAACCCGTTTGCACCGTCCATAGACCGCATCGACACGTCACAGGGCTACACCCAAGACAACACCCGCATCGTCCTCACGGCCATCAACATAATGATGTCCGACTGGGGCGAAGACGTCATGGACGAAGTGTTCGCGGGTTACGTCAGAAACAAGAAGCGGCGCGGTCGAGACTGATTGCCGTTTTCGGAGAGCGAAAGGAGCGTGAATATGGATAGGCCGGCACTGAACAAGGACTCACATCCGTGCGGTCGCGTCTGTCATTCACCGTTCGGGTGCTACAAGTGCGAAGACGCTGCCATCGAAGCACGGCCAATGCGCCACTCTACATACCATGGCAAGTCTTGCCCCTTGCGGGCGAGCGATAAGGTCAAAACCCTAGTTAAGTGGCTCGTCGACAATACCAGCATTTGCGAGAACGCGGCAGGCACGCCGGACTTATGGACTTTCCGCCGCTACTACCACAACGCTTACCAAGATGCGGGGGCCATTTCGTGGGGGCTAGATGACGCTGAGGGCCACGGCATCGTTGGCTCTCAAATGCCTGTCGCTGAACTGCTCAAAATACGTAGCGAACCCGCCCGCCTCAGTGAGTGGATTGTTTTCATCTAACCCCACCAATGCAAAGAGCGAAGGAGAATAACTCCCAATGGCTATTCAAGACGACGCACTAAGCGCAGCCGGTGAAGTCATAGAGGCATACGAGAGCGCCGACGAAGCCATCAGGCATGTTGTCATTGCCAAGGTGGTTATGAGCGCCATTCAGCGTGACCGAGAACAAAGAGTCCGCGAGGAACATCTGCAGGGTCTCCGCCTTGGGTGCCTCAACGCAGCCGTAGATACTGGCAAGGGGCAATATGCATCGGACGTAGTCCTTAAGGTAGCTCGCAGCTATCTCGCCTTCGTCTCCCCTCCCCGAGCCACCACAGAATGAGGATAGGTGAGAGCGATGACGGCTCAAATGCATCCGAACATCAAGGCTGTCCATGACATGTTCGTTCTGGAGTTCCCAGTTGGCCCCGATGGCAAAACACCGCATTACCCGGCTTGGTTCTGTAGCGCCATGAACCTGTTTGGCCGTGAGGCTAATCGAGACTGTGAATGCTGCTGGCAGCCACCTTATGGATGGGTTGTTGAAGACGGATGCCCATACCATGACTGATAAGCCAGAAATCTACCCCACTATAATTTTCGGGCCGCCGCTCGACTTGAACATCGAGCTACGGAAACACCCGCCAATTGGGCGCTATCTGCCTGCCCCTAAAGAGCCCATGGCTCTACGCATATTTTGGTGCCTGGGGAACTTGTTCGAGAACGCGCTCATACTGACGGGCACGCTCTTCTGGAGCATAGTTGTGGCGGGCACTATCATAGCGATGGTGCCGAGGTAATTGAGGTGGAGAGATGACACCCCAAGAGCGCATCGAACGGTGGCAAGAAGCCTTTGAGGTGGCCAATGGCCGTGACGCACCGAGCGTCCGATACGAGCGTGGCTGGTATAAGTTCGAGAACCTTCACGTGAAGAAGCGCGCCGCTGACGTTGAAGAAATGACCGCACGCCTACTTAGACGTGTGTGCAACAACTGCTAGACTGACAACCATGCGCCTCCTAACCACCGCCCTGCTCTCCCTTGCCCTTCTGAGCCCCGTACAAGCTCAGACAGGCCCGACAGAGCCCGCCTACCTATACCGCGCCATCGTCGTGCGTGTTGTAGACGGAGACACCGTAGACGTGGACATAGACCTCGGCTTCTACACGTGGATTAAGAAGCAGCGCATTCGTCTGGTTGGGATAGACGCACCAGAATTGCGTGGAGACGAGAAGACAGCAGGCAAGGCCGCAAAGGCATATCTAACCAAGCTTATCGACGGCAAAGAGATTATCATCCGCACCATCAAGGGACGTGACGGCGGCGACAGTCGAGGCAAGTACGGCAGGTGGTTGGGTGTTCTCTATATCGACGGACTGGACGTGAACCAGCACATGGTTGAGGCTGGGCATGCTGTGGAGAGCCAGTAAGCTACGCCAGCCACTATCGATTGAAACCGTTGATTACCAAAAATTACGGTTGCATTCTTCAAAATTCTAGTGAGAAATGCACCTTCTGATGTATTCATTAGGAGAGGAGCAAGTAAATGAAGTCGGTTCTTTTATCGTTTGCCTTGGGAATGTCAGCAACCACTTCCGTAGTCGCTTCAACACCATGTTGGCTTGATAGCAAACAATGGTCGCATGGTTCAGCTGTCGGCGGGAATATATGCGATGGCGGAAGCTGGAGAGTTGATAAAGCTGAGGATATTAAGTCATTTTGCATCTATCGAAATGAAGTGTACTCCACAAACGCAATCATTTGGGTTGAAGGCGGTATCAACAGCTTGATTTGCAAAGGCAACGGTCTGTGGAAGGAGTACGTGAAGAAGAAACCCTAAAATTTCTACGTCAACATTCTTCTGCAATTGGACAGCGCCTACGGTGGGCCCATAATCTGTATGAGGTAGTTGGAGTGATTTTCAACGGCTGATGGGAGTGAGGCAATGAATGAAGCTTTACGGCTACTACTTACATCGATCGGTGCCGCCGCTGTTGGTGCCTTGGCAACCATTTGGACCGGCGCTTTCGGCTACTGGAACACTGACCGAGGCCAAGATATTCAAATGGTGAATATAGCGCTGTCAATCCTCGGTGGTGAGATAAAGGACCAGGATACGTCAGAGCCCGGTCGGAGGTTCGCTCTGCGCCTGTTGCAGAAATATGCCGAAGTGGAAATTCCAGACACCGAGTTTGATAGCTGGGCAAAGGACGGCACTCTGCCTGAGACTGTGTACCAAGCTGAAGGTCCAAGGATTCTCCCTCCGCCAGTGACAACGTCCACTGTCACTATCGATTCCCGCGGCGCGGAGGAGATTGCCAAAACCATCAGCGATCTCATCACAAAGCAGCAAGAAGAGAACGACACCCAACAATAGGCTGTGGAGAATAAGCCTTGACTGACAACTCTACGAGTTTTTGGAATTCTCGATTGTTTGTAGCCATTGTTGCCGGATTTTTCGCTCTTGGAGGAGTTTTGTTTTCTTGGTATTTAGAGGGACCGGGGAAAGAACCGCCACCTGGGTCGAAATCAGCAGCAGACGAGTTGGCAATAAAGCGCGCAGAAGAAAGCGAAAGAAGAGACAAGCTCGTAAAAAAGTGTACCCAGTCAGCAAGAGGGCTTTTTGAAGCAGCGCTTTTGGCAGATGGGTTGCTCAAAGTAGTGGAATCCGGCAAGCAGGTTACATTCGACAACCCTGAAGCGGACGCATTTTGCCGGAAAAGCGAGTTTATCGATCCGCTGAATTTAGACACAGGGCACGCGAGAGAATTCTACTGGATCGAAAGCACCCAAAGTGAAGGCGCTAAGGTTGTTTGCACATGCAGCACCTGAAATCCTGGGCCGATGGGTAGCATTGGCCCAATTGGCCAGTAATGCAGTTATGTGGAGCGCCCCTATGGGCGAAGAAGAAGACCTAGCCACCTACCCTGCCGACATAGCCTATGCACTGCGGGATGCGTTCAACGACCTGAAGAGCAAATACGGCTGGACGGACGAAGAGATAATGGAACACATCCTGCGCGACTGGCTCATAGGCCATGGGTATTTGCAGCATGATGAAAGCACGGACATTGAGCTGCCGAAAGGCAAGTGACGTCACCCATGAGGCCTTGCCCAGAACCTGTCTCGGTCGCCCGTCAAATCCTCTGCTAAGTCGTCAATTGCCTCTGAGACTGCGCTAGCCTTGTTGTACCGTTCTTTGAACGGCTGAGAGCCAGCCTTTATGCGGACGGCACCTGCCCTGCCCGCCTCTAGCAATTTCAGAACTTCTTCAAGCTGGTAAGGCGTTCTACGGCCACGGGACATTTCATCTCCACTCTCCCAACCTGACTGTTACCCCGTCGTCAGCGTACAGAACCAATAGGGAACACGTCCAGCACAGAACATTAAATTTGTGCGTGACTGTCGGATATGCTCATCTCCATTCGTCTTAGTGGTGGATAGCTATGGGAGGGTGGCATGTGCGGACGGTTCATCACAACAGGAACCTGGGCGGAGTACCGGAAATACCTGTCCATTCTGCCGCCTGATGTCGAGCAGCGAAACGGGCCAGAGCCGAACTACAACACAGCGCCGACAAGCGAGCTGGAGATCGTCGTTCAACGGGAGGGAGAGAACGTCGTCGCGCCTGTGCGGTGGGGCCTAATTCCCCATTGGGCGAAAGACGACAAGGTGCGTATGCAGATAAACGCACGCGGAGAGACTGTAGCTGAAAAGCCGTTCTTCAGAACTGCATTTGAGTATGGGCGCTGCCTGATACCGGCGACAGGCTATTATGAATGGCTGACAGTTTCGAAAGGCAACAAGCAGCCGTATCTCATTCACTTGCCAGGAGAAGCACTGTCATTTGAACCGTTCGCCTTTGCGGGTATCTGCTCTTACAACAAGAAGCTCGAAACCAAGACGTTCGCTATCGTGACACTGGCTGCGGCGCCACAGATAGAGCATATACACAACCGTATGCCGGTTATTCTGAAGGGTGACGCACTGGCGGATTGGATGAACATGGACACCGACAAGGCCAAGGCTCTGGAGCTGCTGCAGGAGAACCGTGGCACGGACCTTTTCTATCATACGGTGTCGAAGGACGTTGGCAGCGTGAAGAACAAGGACAGCTATCTGATTGATGAAGTGGCTGCCTGATTTGCGGGCCATACAAGCTCAGTGAGCGCTATCCCTCCGGGCCCGGCTTTAGGGACCAGCGAAGTGTAGAAAGCGCCTGCTGAACAAGCTCGTGAAGCTCTGCACTGTTTCTGAACTCATAAATGCGACGGCCGTTCTCCAGAAGTTCGTATTTGCTCGCGACGACGTCGGTTCGTATCTCAAGGCCACGGCGTTCTGTCATGCCGCTTTACTCCATTCTCGAATGGGACGTGTCACCCTGAACCACTCCCCTTCTTCCACATGATAAAGGATGGATTGAATAGACTGCCCGCTGATGAATGCCTGTTGCCTACCCCACTCATTCTTTGGTGCTGGCGACTGATGAATTTCGGATATGACGCCGTTGTGTTCATCAATCAGCTTTTCACGGTGGTGAAGGTGGAAGCCATGGGCATGGCGATGCGTCGTCTCACCCCAGATTTTGGGATAGAGCCCCGCCATCTTGCCGGAATATTCTTTGATGCGGATCTTGTGCCCGTGATGGATGAACAGACCAACACTGCCGAACTGGTGGCAGAAATATCCGTGGTCATCGTCCAGAACCTGAAGCCGTGGTTCATTGTGGTATCGGCCACGAAGGAACGAGGCCACAGCCAACGCTGTCACTTCGTCATGGTTGCCTGGAACTATAATGACCTCCACCTGCTCATGCTTTTGAAGCGCAAGGGCAACCAGTGAATTGGCTACATGGTTGGCGAGGAACAGAACGTCCTTCAGCGTTCCCGCTGGGTTGAGAGAATGCTTGCTCTTGGGTGTGAGTGCGTCCCAGTTGTCGATATCCAAAAAATCTCCACCAACCACTATGAGCGCTCTACGTGCCGGGTTCTGCGCCGACACCACTCGACTTGCGGTTGCCAGTAGGTGCTGCTCCGCTTCTTTGAGGCCCCAATTCGTAGCCGCGACTCCGAGGTGCCAATCTGCGATGAAGTAGGTGGCGAGCGTTTCAGCGTCGGTGTTGGTTGGCTTTTGAAGAGATGGAATCTCGGGCCGGTAGTCGTCCAATGCTTCGCGGAATAGTCTGGCAATTTCTGCCGGATCCGGCTTGCCTGCTTCCGCAATTTTCCAGCCGCCAGCTTGGTTGCCATCGGCGTCGGTGTATTGCGATATCCGCTTTACTCGAAAGCCTTCTGGGAACGGTTCAGGTGGCTGACGTTCTGGCCTTTGCCCGACAACGCGTCTGGTGACTGTACCGTCTTCGTCTTGCCACTCAGATGTCTTGTGAATGGTGAAGCCGGGCAGAACGCTATCAGCGCCCAGAAGGCCCCGCTGTGCAGCTCGTCTCAGGTGGTCTTTGAATGTCGATGCGGCCATGCCGATCGCTTCGGCTGCCTGCTGCTTTACTCCGTATTGCTGATAGGCTTGGACGACAAGTTGAAGTTGCTCGTCTGATGGTTCGGGTATCGGCATTGCCGCACCTCATCGCTTCGTTGATACAAAGTTCTGTTAGCGCCGTTCTCCTTCGACGGCCTTCAAGATGCGTTCGAGTTGGGTTTCGATGCGGATGAGACGCCCGTCTATCTTGCGGGCATCGTCCTCACTCTTGCGAATGCGGGTCTCAAGCTCTTGGATGTCTTCCGCCCGCTCGGCCAGCGCTTGCTGGATGAGGTTCACCTTGCCTTCCAGTGTGTACCACGTGCCGATACCGCCCATGACTACGAGCAGTATGGTTAGGATGTTGCCGACGGATATCCTGCGCTCAAACAGCGGTGTGCGTTGGTCAGGCATCAGGTTGGCTCACCGACTTTCGGAACAGTCACAGTGCCCTGCTGTCCGGCTGCCATAAGACAGGCAATCTCCATTCCATTGCGCTTACCGAGACGAACAACCGTCCACGAGCCCTTTGGACTTAGTGTCACAAGAAACTCGGCACCATTCTTGCCGACACCGCTGAAAACAACCTGCTCTTGGTATTTGTCAGCAAGCGACTTCAGAATTGCGCTGGATGGCCCACACGGTGTTACCTGTGCGGAAGCTGGTGCCGCCAAAAGTGAAGCTGCCAAAGCAATGCCTGCCATTCGGATAGTCGTCATGGGTCCGTCGCGGCCGTTGAGCCACGCCTTTCGTGCTGGTGGTGGAAGGGTGAGTTAGTGCCTAGCGCACTCTGACTTGGTCCAGACGCCGGCACCGCACACACCGGCAACCGTGTCGTCTATTTTGTCTTGGTCTTTGGGTGTCGCACCGCGTGCGCCAATGAGCGATGTACCAACAATGGCTCGTGCGGTGGCCTTCTGACGGTCACCGCTCGCACTTACCATCTGCGAAGTTGTACACCCCACCAGAGTCAACACACTGACGACGAAGATAACGAGAGCGTTCCGCATTGTCTGATATCTCCTGTGCGGCCTGTTTGGTGGCAGCATCGAGTTGGGCAGCTTTAGCGAGTCCACCAGCTTCGTATTGGCTGGGCCCATGGAAAAAGACCGCCCACATGACGGCAAAGGCTGCACCGACGAGTGCGCCTATCCATGCATTGGGTGAGAGCAGTGGGTTTATCATAGTCAGACAGATGCTTTGGCCTGATGCGCGAGCTTGGCCTTACGCCGTCTATCCCAGATGATGAAAATGGCTGCTGCGACACCGACACCGATAAGCACCAGAGCAACACGCTCCGGTATCATGCTGAGTGCAGACAGCGCGGACGACCCACCGGCAATAACTGCGCCCCACACCGTCTTAGACGCTCCCAGAGGCTTGTCAGCGTCGTTCAGCACGTCTTCGATAGGCGAAGGCAGTGACGCCATTTGTGGAGCTTGTATGGACTCGGAAACGCTATCCATGAGCGCTCTGATGTTCTTCCGCTTGCCCCGACTCCAGAGAACCTTCCCGCCTGGGCTAGCTGGGTACACATTCGCCATGCCACCGCTTGAGTATTTACGATGGAAGAACAGGTCGCATTCCTTCTGACGGCGGGGGATAATCTCAGGAGGCTTGCGCCAGCGCATAAAGGCATTCTTGGCCGCTGCCCGGTTGCCGGCGTTGATGTCCTTCACCCAAGAGGCCTTGTGAATGCCGCCTGTGTTGAAGTCGAAGCTCACAGCCGCATCGAACTCGTGCTGCTTCAGCGGGACCGTGAATGCGCGGTTCACCCTCGCCTCAAATTTGGCGATGTCCCGTGCGAAAATATCCATAACCTCGGCAATGGTATATTCGCGTCGGTTCTTCGCTGGGTTTGGGTGGCCTGCACTCGCTGTGTGGCCAATGCCGACAGTCCACACGCCTACACTGTCTTTGTAGGGTGACGTGACAATTCCCTCGTGAGAAGCGATTTCCATCAGCCCCTCACGGCTAACTTTCATAGCCATGTTTGGATACCTGTTTCTTGGTGGGATACTGAGAATTGAAGAATGCGGACAGAGCCGCTATACGCACCGCAGCTCCGGCTTAATTTCGGCCACGGCCAAACTCACATCCGGGTTTCAACTGTGTGAGTTTGGCAGCAAAGGACAGGCACCCGGGCCTGTTGATGGGTAGGCCGACCATCTCGGAGCTACCAGAGGTTGCTAGCTTGAACTGTAGCCAAGCGATTTCTATACTAAGTACGCCTCGGGGCAATTCAGCACCAGATAGCTCACTCCCGGCTTTGCTACAGTGGGCTTGACATAGCGTCAGAACGTCCGGGTTTTGATAGTGGGTAGCTGACCACTACCGAGGATATTCAGTCAGTCAGTCAGGCTGTTCTTGCCTTCGTCGTCTTCCCGGTGCTTTTCGAGGTGGCCGGGAACCGTTGGTTGTATGTTGGGTGTGGTGAGCTTATCTTGGCGGGCAATGAGCGACGACAACGAAAGACGGCCCGATTACGTTGAAATGGCCATACGAACGGTCATCTGTGGTTCTGCGCCGGCCGTTGCTCTCTACTTGAGCTATCACTACAAGACAGCGGTTGGCGATTGGCTATTCGGACTGTTCGGTTAGCCCTGAGGCGTTGATGCCTCCCCGTGCACCGGATACCAGCACTTGGGTGACCGCATCGACAGCCGCCATGTGCTGTCGTGACACTGTCGCCCGTTTGATTACCCGGTCGATCTGCTTCGGATCGTTAGACAGAAGGAGGTTTGATACCTCTTTCAAAACCCTCTCGTGAATCTTCTTGCCAGCCTTTTTGCCTGCTGCACCCGCAGCAAGCGCCGCTACAGCACCGGTTGAGAAGTCTCCGGTTATCCACCACGCGCTGCCTCCAGCTCCCGCACCAACCAAACCGGTTTCCAGAAGCTGGCGCGTCGTTGTTGAATTCCCCATGGCCCCACGAAGCATGTCCATGGCGTTTTCCACTCTGACAAAGGCCTCAAACTCTCTGGCCTCCGCTTTTCCAAATGCCATTGTGATTTTCTCACGTGCCTCTGGCGACATGAACATCTTGCGAATGGTATTCACTCGGTCGTTAGAGCTGCGCGCAATGTCGATGAGTTCCGACGCGTAGCCAATTTTGAAGGCTTCACGCTCTGGCTTCTTCATCATGGCCAGGCCGCGCTTGAACTCTGGGTTTGACCTCGTGCTTCTGGCAAACTTTCGTCCAGCCTCCAGGGCGTCTTCGGCCTGGAAAAAAGACGCTGCACCAGACCGGGCTTTCTTGTAGCTCGGCACAGCTTTATCCAATTCGCCGGTCAGCTTCTTCTTGAGCGCTACCAAGTCTGCCGCAACCGTTTTATCACCTGCTCGTTCAGCCTTACCAATCATTCCGTCGAGGTTGCGCTTAACCTGATCCCAGAATTGCAGGTTTGGCGACACAATGGACCCATCTGCCTTCTTCCTGAGAACATATTGGCCTTGGCTATTGACCTCGAACGGGTTGGCTATTTCCTTGAAACCTTCCACTGCACCACGATCAGCACTGCGCTTGGGCACAGCCTTTGCAGCAACCCGGATAGACGGCGACTGCATCAACTCTTGGAGTGCGGGTGTGTAAAGCGCAGAGGCCTTTGGGTCTGAGAAAGCTCGCTTGTAGGCCGGGTCATTTGCCTTTCGGGCTGCCTCTAGTAGGAAATCTCGCGCTGCAATGTCATCGACGTTGCCACCTGCCGCACGGGTAACTTGGTCGACTATTCGGTCAGACTGATCGGCAAAGCGATCGCTCACCATTTTCTCAACTGCACCCCGTGCTTCAGGTGACTGGTTTGCAGCAGACCGGGCAAGTGCCCTTGTGGTCTCGCCACCCAAGTCGGCATTGATGATTGGTTGATTGTTTTTGGCAGCAGCAGCGACATCATCTGCGCCGAGCAATATCTGCCCTGCCTGCCGGTCTGCCTCCATTGCATCGCCAACCACTCGCGAAGCCTCGTCGGCGGGGTTGGTTACTCCACGTGTGGCACCAGAAGCTTTACGCCATATGGCGGCACCACCTTCAGCAATCATCGGGGCAGCAGCACTTACAGTCCCGCCGATGACGGTAGCACCAGCAACATCACGAGCGTCAACGCCGTCACCGACAACACCACGCGCAACCTCATCGGCCCCGGAAATGCCGGCACCAGTCGCACTGCTGGCCGCTATTCGTCTACCAACGGATTTACCAGTTATTCCGAGGGCCTTTGCGCCTGTTGCGGTAGCCGCCACCGGCGTCATCGCCATCATTGAGCCCGCGACCTGAGAGCCTATGTCCAGTACAGGATTGGCCGCCCTCTCTTTCTCCGTCTCCTCGTCAATCATTTCGAGGATCTCGGAATAGGATTTGTCTGAGAACGGTGCAAGTGTCGCGGCAGCAGCCATCTCGGTTCCGCGACGGATAAGTGGCCCGACAATAGGAATGCCCTCAACCATTCCACCTGATGCTACACGGGTCCTGCTTAGGGTGTCCGTCCGGTCCTCTTTTTTGGCCTGCTTCTCAGCATCAGGAAACCGTTCCAGAATGGCCCTTCTGACTTCATCTCTCGACATGTCGTCTGGGAACTGCGCCACCGTGCCGTCAGGCATTTCGATATTCATCAGAAGAAGTCCCTGTAGGAGGTTGGCCTGTCGTCGCCTGGGCTGTCGTACGTCTCTGGCCGAATGATGAATGTGTCTACGTCGACACCCCACCTGCCAGCGTTCCGCTCGTAGGTCTTGTTAATGTCCTCAAGGTTTCGACTAGTGTTCGCGTACAGCACACGCGAGGCGTCCACAAACTCCTTGCGCATTTCAGGAGAGAGCCTTTCACCGCCAACTACTCGGTTGTAGATGTTGAGCACATACTCACCGACACCCCCCGCTTGTTCAGCGGTGGCAAATTCGTTTTCACGAACGACAGAACCTGGATCCAACATTTTCATGTAGTTGAAGATGAGCGCGATATCACCGGCACCGGTATCCAGCTTTGAGGACGAGCGCACACGCTCATAGCTATCGCGGATTTTTTTGTAGGTCTTCACCTCGTGACTACCCTTGTAGTCCTTGATGATCTTCAGATCCTTATCGACATCGACCGGTGCAGGCCCCAAAGTCTCATCGCTGAAAATGGCTTCGCCGGTCTTGGCCTTACGGTTTCGACCGTGTTTGTCCTTTACAATTTTGTTGCTGTGGCGGACGCCCTCTAGCTCTAACGCTCTTGTATGAGCCTTTTCCGCCTCTCCTGCTGCGAACTGCTGCTGCTTCAGCAACCGACGCTCTTCACGCGCCTCCAGCCCCTTCTGCAGAGCATGCTCACCAATGCCCTTCAGAGCCCCGCCTGCGATATATCCAAGCACCATTATTCTGCTCCCCTACCCAAGCCACGAGTGGGCGGATGCGCTTCTGGTCCGCTGCCCCGTTTGTCACGCGCATCGAGGTCACGGAAGAACTCTTCAAGCCTTCCAGCCTCATCCATTTCCTGCATGCGCTGAAGGTCCTGCTGTGCCTGCTGCTGGTCAATCATGCCTGCCTCTTGCATCTGAACACGCAGCTTGTCCTGGAAACGATAGTAAGCACCGTGAAGTGACTTGGTGTCTTTCTCGTAGTCCTTGATGCCGTCCTCGGTTGCGTCACTGGCGAGGATTTCGAACACATGGCGTGTTGCAGCGGCCTGGGCGTCTGGAGACAATTCCATGCCCCGTTTTTTGGCTTGGGAAAGCACGTTGTGCATTGTCAGTGAGGCGGCTTCAGCGAGACCCTCGTCCGTGTCCGTGTGACGCAGCATGGCGTCTATCTGCGGCTCGGTTTTTTCGTTGTGAATGAATTGGAGTGCCAGCCCTACCAGGAGTTGGTATTGCTGCTGCTCCTCGGGTGTCGGCTGCTGCGGTTCTGGCGGCCCAGACGGCATAACCTCACCCTGTGCCTGCAAAGGCATTGCGGTGCCTGAAGCACCATTCATCAGCTCGCTTTTGTGGTTTTCAAGCATTGCTGCCATCTCTTTCATGGGTAGGTGCGGCTTATCTGCGGTTGTGCTAGTGTTGCCCAAGACAATGGGAGAGAGTCATGGTTCGTCTACTTGCAATCTGCCTGGTCACCTTGCCGTTCATGGCAACTAGTGCGTTAGCGGAGTCCAAGAAGGATGAAGGTTGCGCCACTGCCGACCGGTCAAACACTGCAGCGATTGGCACCGATGGTGACGACCAGAAGGGCGACGAAACCGGATACGGTTCCCCCGCCAAGGGTGGCGGCGATAACGACTTCGATGCAGCAGAAAAGGATGGCTGCCCGGTGGACGGAATGAAAGCTGCACCACCACCCGACGAGAAACGAAACGGTTAAACCCACTCACACACCATCGCCCAAAGGATGTGCGGGTCTATCTGTTCAACGAAGAATGCCCACTCCTCGTCAGTGAATTTCGAAATGTCAGTGTGCCCGGCTGCTTCCAGCGCTATGATGCGAAACTCAGACTGCAAGCCGTAACTTGTCTTAGCACTCAGAACGTAGGCTTCGTTCTCAGCGCGAAACGGGTCTCTTGATGTCATGAAGCGTCCTTCCTGATTTCAGGTCAGGACAACGCCTTTTACCGTTTTGGTGTACCGCTTCAAAGGTACTTTCCTTGCTCCGTTTGCTTGGCCGCACATTACTCTCGCGCGAGCGCCTATTAGCAATACGGTTTGGATACCTTTCCTATTGAAAGTACCATCTTTACTGTTACTCTGGTTTATTAAAATTTTTCTTCAATCTGTGTCGGCTCCATCAAATGGTAACATTTCATATGAGTTTTCAGCCTCTCATTCATGGTGCACATCGAAAGGCTAGAGGCTGCGCCTTCTAAAGCTATGGCTTAAATTGAGTTGACATTTTTAAAGATATAGCTTACATAGAGGTTACATGAAATGCGACATTTCCGGTTGAACGCGAATTGTTCACGTTGTGACCTGGAAGCAATGATGCTCAACGACGACATCCCACTTGTGATTCGAGTAGATGTCTTTGAGAGACTGAGAGACCTTCATTATGATGTACCCGACGCAATTGATGCATTTGAACGCACAAATAGGCATAATGATATCTTCACGTTGCAAAGCGAAGAGTACAGCTTGGGAAATGGGCCCTTCTCGATTTGGGTTTCTGTTGCCCATAATGGGAGCTTTATTGGCCTCCTACATGTACTTCCTAGATTCACTTCACGAACTATGGAGACCGTCAATGCCGTGAATGAATCCCTATCCAGGCTTAATTACGGAGTCGCTCATGACAACCACGACCACTCAAGACGTTGACCTTTTCTCTCTAGAGGGAGACGCTTTGGCCGAAAAGTTTGGGACGACTAAAGAGCAGCTTGAGGAAGCGCAGGCTGTGCTTCAGCTCGTTCAGAGTGCTGCAAAGCGCATTAAGACGATGCGTGAACACAAAGGCATGTCGCGGGCTGCTTTGGGTGAACTCCTTGGTGTAACTGAGCAGCGGGTAGCGCAACTCGAAAGCGGCACTCTTCGCAATGCTGCAAGTCTGAAAACGATTGCAAAAGCGGCCTACCACCTTGATTGTGTTAGTTACATAAACTTTGAACCCAAGGCACCCGAGCCAAAGGCTGGATATGTATCTTGTGGCTGGCCTGCACAGGCAACTGCGGTTCATGTGTCAGCGGCCTATTCAACCTCCACAGTGGTTTTTGACGAGCGACCACCGGTTTACAAGGCGAGGTGAATGCCAAAACCCAGGGGAGCTTATCGCAAAATAGAGAGACCCGGGTGGCGATGGATATCGACTTGCGTTCTGCTCGGTGCTGTGTTTCTAGCGATTCTCTTTTGGGTTAGCACTCTCTGGGGGCCAATTCTGGAAGTGGCGGCAACGCTCCTCTCTGTTGTTGGGGCTGTCATTCTGTTGGCGGCCACTTGGTCGTCTATCAAAACGAGGGAAGAGCTTTGCCTGCTGACCCTCTCTCGTCAGAACCCTGGGGATTTTGAAGAAGTACTGGCCCAGATGCAGCATCAGGTCGACAACAGAGTTTTTGACGACCTAAAGCGTGAATGGCGCTTCAACATTATTGGAGTAGTTTGCCTGCTTTTGGCGATCGGTTCATTCGCGCTTCATACAGCCGATACGCACCAATGGATATGATGGCGAGCCCACACAGCAGAAAAAAGCCATAGGGGAGACGGAACAGGCTACGGTACGGTTAGCCTCACTCACACCCTATCCCGTCCTTATCCCCGTCCAGGCGGTAGATATCTCTGCCGATGACGCGAACCGGCCCTTTCACATAAGCAGGCCCGTTCCCCTTCCCGCCTGCGCAATCAACGTCCTTGGCGATCGGAACGCATGGAGGGTTTTCGTAGTTCGGGTCACACTTCTGTTGCGCTTGTGCTGCTGTTGAGAGCAGGCTGAACGTTACCAGCGTGAATGCCAGTTTCATGCGCTAGTTGCAGTAGCCACCAATGCAGGTTGACGACCATGAGCGGCCACGTTTGTCCACACCGTTGTGGAAGGTGGAGTTGCCAATTGTCGTGCTGTTTTGGGACCAACTAGAGCCGGTCCGATAGTTGTTCCCTTGCATATATGTTTGATTGCCATACCGCTGGATAGTGTACGTATTTCCGGTGCTGTAGTCGTTGCAGGTTTGGAACGAGCTTGAACCGATGCAACTCGCATAAGCGCCGCCTGTGAGCAGGCCCAATGCGAATACCGTTGCTAGAAGTCGTGCCATTTCTAGTCCCCCTAAATGGTAACCACAACCAAGGGTAACACACTCGTTTGCTCAACCACAAATACCAGTGTGGACTTCAATGCTCGGTATACGTAGGCTAACCCACAGTTGAAGTGGGGGCTTTCAATGAAAATAAGGGTTACGTTTGTTGCTGTTGCGTTGGTGCTTTCTGGTTGTGCATCTTCAGATGTCACCCCACTGGCACAAGACACCGTTCAGATAAATGTCGAGGCTGCGCCAGTCTGTGGCAAGTCAGGCGCAAGGCGCTTGGCATTCAAGAAAGCCGCTGTTGAAACCATCAACCGTGGCTACGACAAGTTCATCATCCTGAACTCACAAACCGCCAGCGAGAGCCGTGTGGTTGGCACTACTCCGTTATACGTGAGTGGCAACTACATTTATGGCGGACAGCCAATCCGCTCAGGCAGTCACAACACGGGCGTAATCGTCAAGATGTACCGCAATGGACAAGCAGGCAGCGGCAATGCGCTGGACGCTCGCTCACAGCTTGGCGCTGACTGGCAGACTATCGTCCAGGAGAAAACCGTTACTTGCTAGGGATTTACGGTATGCCGTTTTGGAAGCGATTAGGTTACCGACTCCGTCAGATTTTTGGTTGGTCGATCATAACGCGAAAACTGTCATCGCGGTTTCTGGTCTACACAGCCTATCGGCGCCCAGCGACTGGAGTGACTGCCTAAACTCGGAGAAAACCAAAGGAGAATCGAAATGGGTACGTTTCACACTTCTAGCTTTAGAGCCAGCATCAAGGAGTCTGGCCCAGGTCATTGGTACATCCTATTGGAGCTGTATGACGGAACTGGCATTCCCAAAGTAGATAGTGGAGAGCGGCAAGTGGCCCTTTCATTCCCTGATGGCGCATCAGAAGAGCAAGTTAAGGCTCTGCGGGATGCGCTACATGACAGTGGTGCTGAACTGGCTTTAATCGAATGAGCCGAACCTACCAACTTGCCATTTTGGCCATGGTCATTGCTGTGCACACTGGATCCGCTCGGGCCAATTGGGTGGACGGCAATGAACTCCACGACTATTGCAATCACAACTATGCAAAGGCCCTTATGTACGTTTGGGGCGCGGTTGATGCCCTCGACTATAGCTACAAGTTGAACGGTAAGGATTCACCAATTTGCTCTATGCACGATGTCAAGCGTGACCAACTCCTTAATAAGGTCTGCGACTTTTTGCAGTATGCGCCGGACAGGGACAAACGCGCGTCCTATTATGTCAACGAGGCCGTCGAGCGCCACTTCAGGTGCAAATGGCCCTAATTTGGCACCTGCCACATTTCATGCCTATATTGCACTCATGAAACACATAGTTGTAGTTCTTGGTCTTTTGGTTTTCGCGGTGCCCGCTTGGGGGGCAAGTGACGAAGCCGAAAAACTCATCAACGACTACAACCGCTATCGAGTGCTTTGTAGCGGTGGCACTGACGACGCGGCAGACTCTGCCTGTGAGCGAATTCGCAACCTCGGTCCTGAACTTACTGAACTAGGGTACTGCTACGCGCCAATAGGCCAGTTATGGCTTCGCTGCCCCGAGGGCGTTGAAGCTGGGCCAAGCCAAGGTCAGGCAAGATTTTTCGGACGTGCGCACAAACTCCTTGAATGGTGCGTCAACCACGACGGCGAAATTCACAACGTTATTGGCACCGTAGATGGGATAAGAGGAAGTTATGCGGCAGAGGGCCTGCCAGACCCGTTCTGCATACCAAACTACGTGCTCTCTGAAGACCTTGCCCATGTGGTTTGCTCCTACGTGAAACTGCAGCCGATGGAACGCATGGACCAGGCTGCTGCTGTGCTGACGTTTGAGGCCACACGTGAGGCCTACCCCTGCAACTAGGCAGCCCTCCTGCCCCATTTGACTGCTGGTGATGGGTTGCTGTTCCCATTCAGATAGATGCGCTCGAAATGTTCTTCGTCGGGCCCTGATTCAGCGTTCTCGTTTGCTGTCTCACTTCGATAGAGCGGCGGCGCTTCGTCAGAACCGGGTTCTCCAACGCTTGGAAAGGTGATCTCAGTCTTGATGCCATTGCGAGCAACGTATTCACCGATTGTCTCACCCGTTACCAGTTTCGCACCCAGATTCACCCAGCCAATCCCTGGAATGAACGAAAGCGCTGCATCGACAGCGGCGGCAACCGGTTTGAACGGAAGCCCCTCGATCCCGCTTTCTGCCATCGCATCACGCAGGTCACCCCATGGATCTCCTTGCGGAGAATTCGCATAACCGACATCACCTTCTCGCATTCCGGCCCATGGGTCTGTTGACGGGCGCTGCCAATCATCTGGCACCACTACGTCTCGGATCGTAGTATCTCCGCGCTGCTGTGGAGCCGGAGCATTTGGCGGTGCAGTCTCTGTAGATGTCTGCAAATAGGTCTCTTCGAAGGTGGCCTCTTTCGGTTCAGACGATGGCCCAAGTCCGCGAGACCGAGTTGATGGGGCCAAAAGATGTTCGTTCCCCGGTAGATCCTCCAGCTCCACGTTCGTGGGTGCCGTTCGCAATTCAAGATCATGCTCTACGTTGAACCCAGACCGCTCGGTGTTGAAGGGTGTCGGGTATTCTTCTGTTGTCCTCTCCACCTCTGCTGCTGTTGGGGTGATGCTGCCGGTAAAGGTTGGGTCGATGTAGCCGAGAATCTCGGTTGTAAAATTGTTTGGCACAGCTTTGCTTGTTTGCTCAGTGAATGTTGCCTGAGAAGGTGTGGCAACTCTGCTCCCATCCGCCATGTCATACACTTGACCAGCCGAATCTATCTCAGCGCCTGTGCGTGTTGTGATTTCCACTGGTTCCAAGCTGGATAGCTCACGGTCAAACGCATTTTCCAAGCTTCGGGCAGACCGAATATCTACACCTTCCCACTCAGCCCCAAGCGCACGCGATATATCCTTGAAATCACGCGCCTCGATTGCTGCTTCAAGGTTCGGGTGTGACCCGAGACGGTCATAGGCCTGCTTTGCCAAAGCGACTGCGGCTTGGGTTTGGCTTCTTGGGCTGAAGTCCTTAACACCGATCTTGGTGGCGATGCTGTCCCAAGTCCTTTCGATGAACTGGAACGCGCCGGAAGCGGAAGACCGTTTACCTTTGTTTGGACCGCTTGTGATTGCCTTCGATGTCCGCGGGTGGTCTGAGAAATCGGTAACCCTATCACGGTACTTCGAGGAGAAATCCTTCGAAGACTCCCATTGCGCGATGGCGGACATCAATGCGGCAACCTCTCTTGGGCTCGTTGTTGCAACATTCACGGCACCGGGTGCAGCAAGACCAAGAATTCCAACCTCAGACAATGAACGTGACAAGTCACCATAGCCGGTTGGGTAGCCGCTTGTGTTTCGTCCGCCGCTCAATCCACGAACACCACCCGCTGCCATCGATCGCCCAGCCTGCCCATAGGCATCAGCCAAACTGATACCTCGTCCCAACCCACGGCCAACGGCATTCGAAACAGCAAGTCCACCCGCTTCGCTTCGGCCATATGTGGAGCGTGAGCCGGGATTAAGGCCACCGCCGATTGTGTCTGTGAGACCGGGCACACCAAGTCCACGACTTGACCGGGATGATAGGCCGCCACCAATCGAACTGACGCCACCCATGTTGTCGGTGCCGCGATTGGGACTGCCGCCGAAGTAGTTATCCGTACCTGCGTCGGTTGGCGCACCGCGATTGCCACTGCCTGCTGTGGAGACATTGCCCGCGCCATGCTGGCCATAAGACGAGCCACCGTCACCGCCGTAGTCGCTTACACCTGAGCCAGAGAACGGGCTGTCGTTGAAGCTTCTGCCGCCAGCGTCTTGATTGCCATAATCCGAGCCGCCACTGCCACCATAACCGCCGCTAGAGCGACCACTACCAGCGCTTCGGCCGCCGCTGCCCGTGGACCCGCCCAGTCCACCCTGGCCGACAGAACCAGCGCTACCGCCGGGACCACCTGACGGCCCAGAGCCGCCGTAGTAGTCCATATAGTCGTCGTTGCTGCTTCGAGGCATTTTGGCTACTCAATCAAGCCTGTGGCCGGGTTGAACTGATACCGTGGCGAACCGAATGAATTGCGCGTTGATGTCATCGGCTTATGAAGCGCGCTCTGCCCAACACTGTAGCTGTCGCGAACACGTTGCTCTTTGTCTTCTTCGTGCTGAATTTCGCGTTCCAAGCGGCGCATGCGTGAACGCTCCTGCTCTCGCATCAACAGCCCGTTGCCGATACCCCCCAGAACTTGCCCACGAAGAGCGCGGCCGTCTTCGGTGTTGGCCGTGAAGTCATCAAAGAGCTTGGTGAACATGCCGCCCAGGCCGCGCCGTGGCGGCTGCTGTGGTGTCACAATTGTGCTGGGCTGCGTAGAGGCGGCGCTTATCATTGAGGCTGTCCCTAAGCCCGTGCGGGCCGATGTAACCCCTTGCGTGCTGCCGGTGGGTGCCAAACCAGTTGGCGACTGCGCGGGCGCGACAGAAGGCGTAGATGTCTGCGCCAATTGTCCATTGCGAAATGAAGCGGCTCCGGACAATCCGCCAGTAACAGCGCCGCCTACTGCGCCCATTAGAGCGCCGCGACCGAGTCCCTGCCCTGTGATAGCTCCCACTCCAGCGCCGATAAGTGCCCCAACACCAGCCTGACGAATTGCGCCGTTCAGAACCGAGCCCAGAACGCCGCCGCCAGTCAGGTTGTTGATGAAGCCAGTTAGGCCACCTTGTGCCAATGGTGCTGCTGCAGTTGCTGCTCCTGCGGTGGATACAGCTGATCCGACACCGAAGATGGCTGAAGGGATGCTGGCCACGGTTTTGACGACGGGCGTGAAAACCTTACCGATGGCTGAAAACAACGTACCGAACATGCTTATTGGCCTTCTATTGGGTTAGCCTGTTGGAAATAGGGTTTATCGGCAATTCGTTTTGTATTAACTTGCCGTTTTTTAAACTTTTCCGGGGAAACGCATGAAATACGCAGTAAGGTGCATGATAATACTTGTTGCAACATTGTGTAGCTCATGTGCTAGCGTGGGTGGACTGGGGGCAGCATTGGGCGAGTACCGTGCAGCCACCAGAGTGTTCGCAGGTCCAGATCAATACCCACCGCAAAACTACGCTGCCTATGCAGTAGTCGCGTTCCCTGGATCACCCTCCGAAGAAGACAACGCGCGCTTCAATTACATCTGCAGAGCCTACATGGGTACTCTCGAGCCACCCGGAGAGAACCAACCTCCTGAGGAGCAATTGGTCACCATTTGGCCAGTCCGTTCAAACCCATTAGCCACTGACCTCAACAAGTCAGATCGTGTACAGAGCGCTGAGACCTGCAAAAAAGCAGTAGATGACTACGATGACCGTACAAGTGGGCAGGCAATTCGCGCTGCACGGAGCAAAGGCATCGATGTTTCAGGCATTGGGCCTTACTTGATCGCCTGGAGTCCGACGAACGACCTAAACGGCAGCGACACCGTAATTTTGTTTATGAACCTGTCACCCGTCAGCGACTTTAGGAGCGCCGCTGACTACTTCAGGCTTTGGGCGAAGGAGATCGAGGCTGACCGAAGTTTATGGAGTAACGGGTTCAGCCAAGCAAGACTCCGGGTGAAGTTTCGAGCCATAGTGAATGACTACGGCAGACAGTTTGAAGAGATCTTTTGGGTAAGGAGTTGAAGATGAATTGGGAAACCATTATCAAACTTGGCTCACCCGGTGCGATGGGCATTGTTTTGACAACGATCGTGGTTCTTTGGGCGTACGATGGGGAGGGTTCTGTCAGACCTGGTAGCGTAGCGCTGATATTCATAGGTACCACTGCCGTCTGCTACATATTGGTGTCAGGATACAAGTTCTTCTTTCGGCGTTCAGATGGCAACGGCAGCTGAGCGCCCTAGCCTGCTGCCTCACGTTCTCTGATGGCGGCCCGGATGAATTCCGCCTCAATGTCTTCAAGGGTTCGGTTTCCGTTGGCCAACTCACCCGCCCAGAAGTCCAAACCGCCCAAGTCTGGTGAGCGCCCAAGGTGTTGCTGATACAACTGCTCAACCCGGGCTGTTGCCTGTCCCTGGGTAAAGTCGTCTTCACCTGGGAGGCCCCAATCCAAGTCGACGGTGTATTGCTGCTCAACAAGGCTCAAGCGGGTATCGAGGAAGTTCTTGATGGACTCCAACTGCGCTGTGCGGTCTTCCGCCGACAGGTTGGTATTCGACATGATTGTCTGGAAGTCTGTCGCATACTGACCCAGCATGTTCGACATAAGCTGGGACGCGGCATTTCGATCATCTGAGTCCAAGTTCATGTTGGCGATGCGCTCTTGCAGAGAGCGGTCCTGCTGACGCATCTGAGTTTCAAAGTCGAACTCACGATCCTGCAACGCTTGTTGGAATGCACGATCTGCTTCGGCGATGCTCTCACGACTTGCAATGTCACGGATCTGCTGTTGTTCGGCGGCATCCAACCCAGACTGGTGCAACCGTTCGTCTAGCTCACGGTCGAGCTGCGCCAACTCCTGGGCAGACTCAATCTGGTTGCGAGATAGGCGCTCACGCAGAGCCATGTCTTCCGTGGCAAGCTCTTGCTCCAGAGCCCTTTCTGCTTCTGCGATTCCCTCATTCGAGGCAATGGCGCGAAGTTGTGCCTGCGTGTCGGCATCGATGCGGGCTTTTTGCATACGTTCATCCAAGGCCATTTCAGCCTTGGCGATGCCTTCTGTTGAGGCAATCTGTGCAAGCGTCATTTTCTCACGGCTGGCGATGTCAGCCATACCAAGCTTTTCTTGGAGTGCTCGGTCTGCTGCGGCCATGCCTTCGCGTGAGGCGATGTCACGTATCTGTTGCTGGTCGGCGTGGCTGAGCGCAGAAGCCTGCAATTCGCGGTCAAGCGCACGCTGTGCCTCGGCGATTCCCTCGCTGCTCTCTATCTGTGCAAAGCTGATCTTCTCACGGCTCGCTATGTCACGCCCCTGCATGCGCTCCTGAAGCTGTCTGTCCAGAGCATTCTCACTGCGCGTCAGGCTCTGTGCCGAGTCCTGCGAAGCCATCGGAAGTGTGTTGGCAAGCACGCTGTCCATTGATGCCTGGGCTGCCATGGACGAATTGAGCAAACCACGACGATTGGCGGCCTTCAGCCCCTCAGTGCGTGCCATCGTCATCAGAGGGCTGTCTTTGGACGTGTAGTCCGTCACCAACTGAGCAACTGACTTGTGCTGATTGGTTTTGGCCGCAACACCTAGCCCACGAGTTGCACTTGGCAGGGATGCCGTGGTGGCTGACTGTATCGACTGTGATGCTGAACTACCGGAGCCTGGCAGTGCAACCATGTCATTACCAAACGCTGGGCCAAGGCCACGTCGTTTCTGCTCCATCGATGTTGCCATGCTTACCATCGGTCAGGTCCAATATTTGTCATCGGTGAAGTCATCGGGAACCGGGTCCATGGCCTCAAGCTCATTGGATTTGGTGCGTATTGCCTTCACCTGAGCCCACATAGCGAGGTTCTTGGTTCTCGCAGTCTGTTCCTGCGCTGTCAGCGTTTGGCCATCAGCGAGCTTGGAGAGCAGTTCCACACCTTCCGCTGTAAGGTTGCGTTGTTTCCATTCCGGGATGATTGCAACAATTCGACGGTATGCCTCGGCTTTGATGGCTGCTGGCCGTTTGGCTCGACGTTCGGCCTCCTTCGCTGCACGTTCGTCGCGCTGCACCTGTGTCTCTGTAAACTCACCGTTGGAATACTGGTTGCCCTTTTGAGCACCTGCTTTGACATTGACAAGCCGATGGCCTGAAGGTGGCTTGTATCGCTTATCCACCTCGCCCTTGCCTGGGGCTGGGATGTTTGGGTCAATAGTGACAACGTTCACAACCACATTATCGCTATTTCTTACGAGTGCTTTCTTCATCGTTCTAACCCTCAATACGTGATGGCAATGCAGTATCCACCAGCGCCAGCACCACCTGCACCAGAATCAAAGCCATCCCGAGTTGCACCGCCGCCACCGCCGCCTGCGCCGTAGTTAGCGCCATCACCGCCAGCGCCGCCATTGCCGGAATCATGCGCTCCACCGCCGGAGCCGCCAGACGCGATCAGAACCCCAATACTTACGCCGTTAGAGCCTGCCCCACCCGCTGCAGCACCCCCCGCAAGCGTGTTGTAGTTGATGCCATCCGCTTGCACGTACCTAACGTCACCACCATCAGCATCGCTGGTACCTGTGTTGATACCGCCGCCGCCACCGCCGCCGCCAATCCAGTTGAGATTTGAGTGGTAGTTAGATCCTACTGATGTTGTGTTGTTTTTGGCGCTGCTGGATACGGTTCCGAACCGTCCAGCCTGTCCGTAACACCAGTTCCCGGACCCGGCTGCACCACCCGAACAATCCGACGTAGTATCGCCAGGATCACCACCGTTGCCACCACTCCCCGTTGCATGAGAACCAAATGTCGTATCACCGCCGTTTGATCCGGCATTTCCGTCTGAACTATCCGCTGTTTGTGAAGCTCCGCCGGCACCCCCCGCACCGACCGTAACAGTTTCGCTTGCGCCCAAGCTGGATGTCAGAAAGGTGAAATGGGTGATACCACCGCCACCGCCGCCAGCGCCGCCACAACCCTGCACACCACTCGCTGAAACACGGCCAGATCCACCACCGCCACCGGCCCCGATGCAAAAAACATCTGTATGGGTCCCTGCCGACGGCTTGTTCCAAGTACCAGACGATGAAAACAACTGAACATCGACACCCGCAATCGCAGCCCATGCTGGCAGGCCACTGCTAACCTGTAGGGCGTGCCCCTCGGTAGAGCCGATTGGGAGCCTCAATAGAGAACCACTGTTGTAGAAAAGGATATCGCCGTTTGTGAGCGTAAGCCCACCAAGGTCGATGACGTTCTGTAGCGATGACGCGAGCTTTGCTGCGGTGATGGTTCCGTCACCAGGCGTGACAGTTGTAGTTGTTGCCTGAACACGAAATGCAGTGCCATCGTAGATGAGCGTATGAACACGACCAGTCGCCAAGACACCCGCAGCAGGCGTTGAACCGTCTGCCAACAGGATGTTCTTCGCACCCAGATTGTTCACATTGATGGTGCAGGCGCCCGTGTTGGCATTGCTGACTGCCGTCTTGATGGTCATGCCCGTTGCGTATGCGTCTGGCACAGGCTGTGGGTATGTCACCACATAGGCGTCGGCTGCACCGGTATCAGCAATGTACTCGACATTCCGTTCCTTGAACCTGTCCGGGTCTGGCAGCTTGTCAAAGCCGACGACCAGAAGGTCTTGGATGTCATTGATTTGCTTTGCACGGGCCAGAACGAGCCGGGCAAGGGCTGCTTTCGTGAAGTAGTTGTTCGCCATTAGCGCTTCAGCCCTCGAAACAGGTAGTGATAGGTGATGGACGAGAGCGTGTGCGGCTCTTCGTGCGTGTCTTCAGACAGGATGGCGATGCTTAGGTTTGTGCCTATGCCGCTGATGTATGCGTGTGCTTGACCGACCACCTGAGCCGACCAATAGAACTGGTCCCAATTGGTGTCGTCCCAGAACCCCCCACCGGCTTGAACAGTGAAGGATTTTTCTGTGCCGCCTGGGTCATTCGGGTTGGCGTATTCTACTTCTGGGATAAGGAAGAGCTGCGTAGTGACCGGCACCTCGCATTCAACCGTGACCTTCTTGAACACCTTCTTCTGGAGAGGTGAGCCCATATGGTTGAATGAAAGCCGTATCCAGGCGAACACGGCTTCACCGTCGAAGGAAGTGCCTCGGTCAAGCTCCATGACGTACCCGTCATCGGTGCCAACAAACAGGCTCTCTTGCTCTTCGCCATTGACGTAACCGACACAGGTGCAGAACACCTGATGGTCCAGCTCGAACGGTATTACTTCTGCTTGCTCTCGACCGAGATAGACCGTGAGGCCCGTCTTATCGGACAGAAACACCCGGTACTGGTCGCGAGACCGCACACGGATAGAAGCAACAGCAGTGACGTCAGCTTCGCGCTTGGTTCTGATAAGTGGCTCTACCTGAGCCGTGAGCGTCCCCAGTCTCCAGTTACCGAACGCCTCTGATGACACCATGTTCCGAACGCCAGCGTCGTCCATATAAGTCGGGCTACCGGCAGTCTGAACCGTCCACGGGATTGCGCCGCTGTCATGCGACACCTCGTTCAACACGAAGTCGCTTGAGCTGGTGCCTGAGATGTACCCTATCTGGGAGCGTCCGAAGATAACGAGAACTGTGCTCTCTTCTTCGGGAAAGTCCGTAATCGGAGAACCGAATTCAAAGGTGCCTGCCCCGCCCGTTGTCCTGAACTGAAGCGGCTCACCAATTTCTGAGAAGTTGACCGTGCCGGTCGCATATCCGAGGAACAAATGGTTCTGGTAGTGCGCGATGCGGGTTGGTTTATCGAGCGATGCACTCAAGCCGGTACGGATGGGTGTGAAATACGTCCCGTCCCATTCAAACGCATACCCTTCACCCTGGCACCCATAGAGGCGCTCTGAGTAAGCTGCACCCCGGAAATTATGGACGGTGAAGTCATAGTGGCCACCGGCTGGCAGTGCATTTGCCGTCTGTGCACCTGAACACGTGGCCGAACCGGGAGAGCTGGTTATTGCCTCGGCCTGAAATGTCCCGGTAATGCCAGACACCACAAGGAAGCCCGTCCCGGAACCGTCCCAAGCACCCGATTGCAGCACAACGCGCCGAATAGTTGCTGTGGCACCAGAGAGGCCCCCGGTTACTGTGCCGCCCTCTTCGAAGGCAGCCGCGCCGGCGGTGAATTCGATGTAGTGGCCCAGGTCTTGCGCAGCCCAACCGGATGACGTCGCTTTGTGTAAAACACAAGCAGTCGCGCCTGCGTTATCCCTGATGGCGTACAGGTCGCCATTGAGCGTGTGAACGCCCCTGACGGCCCCAGAACCCGGAACCGTGGATATTAGCGCTCTACGGGTTGCTACAGCGTCCTGAAGCCATGTTGAGTGATTGTCACCGTCTCCTGCCAGTTCTTCGGCAACCAAGTCGGCAACACACCGCGTGACAGCCGAGACTTGTAGGTTTTCGTTGTCCTGGAATGTCCCTGTAACGTCCGTCAGAACGAGATAGCCGTCAGCGTCACCGCCGCCGTATGAGCCGCTTTCAACAACACCATCAATGAGCGCCTTTCCCTCAGCTCCAGAGGTAGCGCCCGTCACGGTGTCTCCTTCGCTCACTGCGGCTGTGCCTTGGTCGAACTCCAGCACCCAGTAGGAAGCAGACGACGGGCGCGGATGGCCGTCATAGCGCTCGTATCCGGTGATACGGCGAATGCCTCTGACTTCGGGTTCGTAGTTCACCCCGCCGATGAGATTGCCTGCCGGTACGGCTATGGCCGGAGTAACGAGATCCACCCCGCCACGCAGCAATGCAATGGACGTCTCTTGCGGCATACCGGCTTTCCGAAACTATGCGAGCGATGAACCGAGGGTGATGCGGGGCAACTGGTCCCGCTCAAGTTGGCCGAACCGAACCATCCGTTGCATCTTGTAGAGCGGATACTGGTTCAGGCTTTCGTCATGGGTGTTGAGCAGTTCGAAGGCGACTTCGACAATGAGCCGATGAAAGTGCGAAGGCATTTCCGGTGTATCTGTACCAGCCGACAGCACCTGAACCGTTTTCATGAATGGGCCACGCACCGTGTAGACCTTATCCGGGACAGGCCAGAGCGCCATTTGGCCAGACGGATCGATTGAAAAATGCGTGGGCTTCGTCGTCGTCTGAGCGCCTAGGGTGTAGGTGGGATAGAAGTCCTGCCAAGGTAGGCAGATGAGCAGCCCTTCGTCTGAGAGGCCGATGCTCGGATCATAGATGGTGAACCGGTCTTCCTTTTCGTTTTGACGACATAGGAACCGGTCAAAACGCTCAACCGAAAAGTCAGTGTTGCCGATATACCGCTGTTGGCTGGCGATAGTAGAGCCACTGAACTCGCTTTGCATCCACTGCCAATTGGCGTGCGCAGTTTGAATGCTTGTCCAGGCGATACCAATCCAACGGACAATGAGCCCGAGACGGCCGGTCTGATCGGTTACCGTGGCGGGTTGTCCGTCTTCGAACGTGCCGGAGTCTACCGCCAGCTCTTGGCACAGTTCGATAAACGTGGACACGTTAGGCTACTCGACGGAACGGTGTGGCTGGCACCTGACGCGAGCCAATCCGGTTGCCCATTTCGTCGGTGTCGTAAATCGTCTTGACGGCGTTTTCGAGCACTTCGACATACTTGTATTTGACGGACACCTCTTGGTCGCGCGGGATCCACATTCCCTTGTCATTGCAGGCAACCCATTTCGGCTCATTGCCGCCAGGAATCTCCTGCTGAGGGATGACTATCGTCACAATGTCTTCGGGATCTGGCCGCCTCCGTTCCGTGGGAACGGCTGGTGTGGCCGCCGCAACTTCTTCTGGCGTTCCACCCACCTCAATTTCGGTTTCAGGAGTGACACCTGTCCGTCCGATTTCCGACAGCAGCACGGCCTTGCCGCGAGTATGCGTCATGTTGGGCAGGTTCAGCACCGTTGAGCCGTATTCGGCGATCTGGGTTGCGGTTGCGTCCTGAAGCTTGGTTTTCATCGTTACCTCGTTGAATAGAGAAAGAGCGGGCCCGAAGACCCGCCCTCATGGTTTCAATTACGAAACGGTTGCGCTCAGGCTGGTGGCAAGCGTGCCAGAACCAACCAGATCGGCTTTGATGCGCCACAGGTTCTCTGCGACGTCCTGAAGTTCGACATACGAACCGACAATGCCGCCAGTTGTGGTGCCGTTCATCGTCAGCGTGTCATCGGTTCCACCAGCCGCCTCTTTCCGCCCACTGTTGAATGTGGTTGTGGCTGCCTCGACCATGCCGACAAGAGTATCGTTGGCATTCGCAACTTTGACGGTTGTGGAGTTCGACGTGATGGTTGTCCCGATAAACAACCGGAACGTAACGCCCGTGCCGCCAGCTTCTGGAAGCGTGATAGCCGCCCCATCAGCCTTGTTGATGGCGACCAGCTTTCCACCGTGGTCCTTGGCAGTCAGCGTGGTGCTGGCCGTGATTGCCAGAGGAGGCTCGTGAAAGCCTTCCTCAACCAACTGCCGCATGGCGTGCCGATTTGCGTTGAGGTATGCGGCTACACGCTCCCTCATCTCAATTTGGGAATAGGACATGAGAGCCCTCCCTTACTGAGATGCCGAGGCGAAATAGACGTACTTCTTTCCGCTCACGGACAAGTCGGTGCCGAGTGATAGTCCCTTGGAGTTGGAACCTGCGACCCCAGCATAGGGCGTCACCCCATCAGCAGCGTTAGACGCGGCGGCGGCGGCAATATCAACCGTCGTGTCGTCCGTCATGTCCTTGTGCCAAATGGAGACAGGGGTGCCGTCGGTGTAATTGACGACCAGGAGAAAGTCAGGTGTGAACCCGAGTTCCAGATTGTACGCCGAACCAGTGCCGTCATACGTACCGGATTTGATGTGACCTACCATTGGATAAGTCCTTTCATGTCAGAAAAAGAAGACGGCGGGTGATGTCCCGCCGTCAGTTGGATCAGAGATCGGTGACCGCGACTTCAAGCCGCGTCATCCAGGCGTCATTGAGGATCAGAGACGCATGCCAGATCTTCCAGCCGACGTAGCCAACCTGCCCGAGCGGGTCTGCCTTGTCCTTCTTGTTCGCTGAAATGACCGTCGGTTCAATGGCCTCTTCACCGCGCAGCGCAACAGTTGCCCACGCGTGCTGACCGAACAGCAGGATGGGATAGACATCTGCACTGGTGCCCGTGGTTGAAACCATCGAGCCCTTGGCGCCGCCAGCGTCTGCGAACGGATCCAAGTCGGCCGACATGATGAACCGGACATTCTCCACCGAGCCGCATTCGTTTTCGTGGATCGGCTTGCGATTGCCGTATTCAGCTACCGGCGTGAAGCCAGTCAGGTTGCGAACGTCCGCGTCACAGTCCGTATGGCAGATGGCCACATAGGCCGCTTCCACCGGACGGGTAGCGTAGTCCTCGGAACCGTCCAGAACGCGAGTAATCGGCTTTGCCTTCTGAGCCTTCAAGTAACGCACAGCAGCGCGCAGCTTTGATAGGCTGATCGGCGTATTGACCGCTGAGCGGCTTGCACCGTTGGCGTAGTAGACCGATGTCCCAGCCTTCGTGACGCCGTAGTTCAACTGCTCGATGGTGCGGCCGATGTTCTCGCCAGACATCATCGTCATATCCTGAAGAACCGGGTCTTCATGGGTATCCATGATGACGTCAGTATGCTTCACGACTTCGCCGTACTGCTTCAGTTGCACGGACACGTCCGTGTAGCCGAAAGTCGTTGCGGTCGGCGTGACACCTTCCACAAGCGGAGTGGTAGCAGCGTTGAAGGTGTTCGGACGCCGGAACTTGATTGTCTGCGTCTTCTTCTTCGGCATCTGCTTGTGATCAGCAAACTTCTCAAGCACCAGGTGCGGGAGGGCATGCTCAAGCATCTGCGATGCCGCATACAAATTTGTACGCGGGGTGATATCGCTATAGGTGGTCATGTTGATTTGTCCTGAGATGACCGCTCAAGACACGACGAGGGTTAGCCGTATAGTTCGGCCTGTTGCTTGCGCTTCTGAGCCTTTTCCCTCTGGATTTGCTTCCACATTGTGGACTTGTTGCCATCTTCAGGGATGCCGGTGGTTACCGGAGCGCCCGAAGTGGTTTTCGGCCCGTTTGTAGAGCGTCGCTGAAGCTCGCGCTTCGTCTTGAGCTTTTGGTTGTCTTCAGACGCAGTTTCGGCTTCGCTCTCAGCGTTAGCCTGTCCTGCGCCGGTTTGATTCATGTGCTCTTGAAAGAGCGTTACGAGCCGGAATGCTTCGTCTGCGTCGACAACACCGTCTTTGTTTCTGCGGACTGCCGGGATGACCCAAGCCGGCGTGTTCCCGTCCTGGACCCAAGCCACATAGGCGTCCTCATTGTCGTCAAGGTATTTGCCCCACCCAGGAAGCAATTTGTCGAGACGAGACGTTTCGTAGTCCACACTGGCGGCAGCGGAATGTTGCGCGGCACGGTGGCGGCGCTCCTCTGCGGCCTGCATGTCGTTCAAACCGCCGTCTACGACGTTGGCGATAGCCTCCAGCGGACCCGCAATGTCTGGATAATCTTCCTTGATCGCTTCGATCTTGGAGATTGCATCCTTGATGTCACCCTTACCGTCGCGGCCCTTACGTGGCGGCGCGGCAAGTTGCGAACGGAGATCGCGGACTTCTCGCTGATAGGTAGCTACGCGCCCATCATCCGACTTGATACGCTGTTCAAGCGCCTTGTAGGCTTCGCGTTGTTCGGGTGTCGCATTTGCCCAGATATCACCCTCGGAACTGGTTTCTTCCTCAGCGGCCGTAGCGGCTGGGGCAGGTTCGGCGGCCGTAGCGGCTTCCTGCTCCGTTCCTTCATCCCCGGCGGCTTCGTCAGCGGCCGGTATCTCTGCTTTGTCGCTCTCGTCACTCGCTTCCGCTGCAGTTTCCTGCGCTGGTTCAGCAGTGCCGTGTTTTTCAGCCTGGATCTCCTTCCAGAGGTCAGACTTGTCCTTGCCTTCGTCGGCGACCTGACCAACGATCGAAATGTCGTCAGCCGTGAACTCGACGTTTGCTTCTGCTTCCATATTCATCGGCAGTTAAGCCTCCTTGCGGACTTTGTTCAGAGCCTTGCGCTCTTTCTCGGCGCACTTCTGAGCGGCAGCCAGGCGCTTAGCATCGCCCTTGATTTTCTCAGCCTCGACCAAAGTGTGGAGGTCAGCCTTCGCCATGTATTCTTTCTCGTCGTATTCCATTGTGGCTACCGCCTTGCCTTTGGCCATTGGTGAATGTCCTTGCTATTCAATGACAAACGTCTGTTTCTTGAATTCTGTTTTGGGCTCATTGAGGTTCAGCAGGTCACGAAACGCCTGCACACGCGCCTGCAATGCAGCAACCTCTTCAAGCGGACAGCTCTCGAGCTTGGTTCGGGCGGCCTCTATCTCCGTCTGGGCAAACTCTTTCACCCGACGCCATTCAAGGTGACTGTCGCTCATGACTAGAAGTGGCCGCCGCCACCTGGGCCGATGTTCTGAGTGACCATCGCCTCGGCTGCAAACATGGCTTCTTTGGACTCCCGCTCAGCGCGCTTGATGTCTGCCTGCGTTTCCATCTTATCGAGTTCGATGTTGTGCTTGTCAGCCTGGACCTGCATGTCCTTCTCATAGGTCAAGCCAGCCACCTGAAGCTGAAGCTTCGCCTTCTGGTTGGCCATAGCCACCTCAAGCTGCATTTTTTCGCGCTCGAACGCGATTTTCTCGTGTTCCAACTCTATCTTGGCCATTTCGAGCTGTGCGGCTGTATTCGCTGCCTCGTTCTCCGCGCTGGCCCGCATCATTATGGCGTCAATTTCTTCCTGGGTGAGCAGCACGTCGTCTGACGGAATCATCATCGACTGGAAAAGCTTCTTGAGCAGATCCCGGTTCTTCAACATCGGCCCATAGATTGGATGTCCGCCCAACTGAGTGGCGATGAACATCAGGTTCTGGGCCTGCATTTCCTTGACGAGCAGGACGGAAGAGCCACGGGCATCCACCTCGTAGTCACCCTTGATGCTGTCGTCTGGGTTGTGCTGCATATTCCAGTCGTAGGCACGACGAATATTGCGCGTTGTCATATCGTCATCGAAGTCCTTGACAATGCGACGGAAAACAACACCCGCACTGTTCATCAGCAGCGACATTCCATGCGCAGTTTTCGTGATCCCCTCGCCCTGCTCCCCTTGGGCGATCTGCGGCATGGCGGTGATGTCGTCCGCAAACCGCAGTGACATGCTGATGATGTTGCCAAGCTGCTCTTGGTTGTTGTCGATGTTGATGGCCTGAATTGGCACCTGATCCTGCGTGACGCCCTGCTTACCCAACCAGACTTTCAGCGGCCCGAAACTCCACTCTCCGTCTTCTGGGTCCACAAGATCCTTGCGAACGAAGAGCATAGGACCGGCGGAAAACCCGGCGTTGTCCAACATGGCCCGCCAAGCCGCGTTGAGCGACTTTTGAACATCCCTGACTATGGACGGAATGCCGTAGCCATAGATGCTTGCCTCGTCCTTCTTCAGGTTGAAGACGCTATACAACGGCTCCTGGCTGTCGAAGGGGTAAATGTCGAACTTCAGGAGTTGCCCCTGACAGAACCAGATGACAGCTTTGAGCTGGGCAAGCTCGTCAACGTCCGAGTCCAACGTCGCAATGATATCATCGTCTTTTGTTGAGTGTGCGAGCGCGTGAATTTCCTGGGCATCAAGAGCACCGGAGAACTCCCAGACTACGTAGACATCGCTGCTCACGTCCTGCGACTCTGCGCCGATGTTGCGAAGCTTTGACAGGTAGTCTGGCCGGTTATCACCCGTTGGCTTTTGCTTCAGCAGGAATTCAATTCCCTCTTGCCGGAAGCCAGGACGACGAGCAGCATTCTTCAATTGCTCTGGTGTCCACAGATGGCGCTCATAGTCGCGCAACGAGTCTTGTGGCCTGCGAACATCTGGATCCGGGAAATACGACCAAGGGTCTACCCAATAAAAACCCATATTGTCGCCGTCGTCCGCGAACTGAAGCTCGTAGACGTTGGACAGGTTGCCCTCTTCGTCTTGCTGCTGCTTCCAGCCCTTGCGAACACGCTCGCCTGTTACAGGGCCCTTACATACTCCCGTCCCAAGCTTGCAGGCGTCGTCTATGACATCCCGCATGACAGCGTGGTAGTGCGACTGCCGGAGCTGATCGTCAATGGTGTATTCCATCAACTCAGCGCGGCGTTTGGCTTCGTCAATTTCGCCCTGGAGTATGCCAGCAGCCTCTTCGGCTTCATTGGCCATTTGCTCCGCTTCGGTAGCAACTCCCATGTCTGCCTGTGGAGCGCCCTGGGCTTGCTGGGCTTGCTGGGCTTCCATGGCTGCCTTGGCTTCCTCTCGCTTCTGAGCGGCCATCCTCGTGGCCTCTTCAGCGCCTTTTGTCAGCCTGGGACGTGGTGTCGGCTGGATACCCCAGTTCTTGTCGTCAGTCGGGAACAGTAAGTCCTGCAACCGAGCAGACATTGCATCTGTCTTAGTGCGAGTGATGTTGATGAAGACCTTGGAACCAGTTGACTCAGCCAAGCGCTCCCGCGTGCCCGTTTCGTACTTTGAGTGATACGCCTCCAGATCTTCTATCCAACGGGTTTCAGTTGTCTTGCGCTTGCCAACGCGGTCATTGGCCTCTGTCTCAAGGTTGGTGATGATTTGCTCAACGCCCTTGGACTGTTTCTCGCGCGGTTCTTGCCGGCGGTCGGCTTTTCGTGCTCGTCTTGCCATCAATATCCCGCCGTTTGATCCGCAATGCGCGTTTTGCCACCACCAACAGCTTCGGCTGTCTGGTAACTCGCCACCTCATTCCACGTCATGACGAGGTAACGGCAGGCATCGAGTAGGTGGTCGTTCTTCTTGATAATCTTGCCGTTCTCATCCCGGCTATAAGTCAGGAACTCTGTCCAGAAGGCATTGAGTGTTGAGAACACTTTGAGCCGCCCGGTTTCCATCCGCTGCCAGACTTCGAAAATTCCAGCCTCAACGGCGTTGTTTGCTGGTGTCAGCTTCAGCCCCTCTGTCCGATAGCTTTCGATGAGCTGCTGTCCGTCAGTCTGGTTTCGCCCACGAGCTGCGGGATCGATCGCTCCCCTTATCCATTCGCCACGAGCCTTGATGGCGCTGGCATGAATGGCCGGGACTGCCTGCCCTCGATAATGTTCAGCCCACAGATAAATAGTATCCGTGGTCATGTCCTTGGCACCCCAGATTGCCGCAGTCTTGTTCCAGCCAACGTCTAGGGCATAAGCCTTCTTCCAGTGTGCTGGGATCTGGAAAGGCTTCACCTCAATTTCAGTGCGCGGTATTGGGTAGATTGCACCGGAGCCCAACATAGGAATGCCCTTGGTGCGGGCGTCCAGTTCGTGCAGCGGAAAGCTCTTTTTCAGCTTAGCCTTTTCGTCTTCGTCCAGGTGCGGAACGTCGTCCCAGCCCACCTGAATGTAGTAAGTCATCCGCCGTCAGCTTTTTCTGATACTTCGCAACGAAACCTGTCCATCTGCTCAGCCCATCGCTCTTGCTCACGCTTCAGCAGCGCTGCCTTCATGGCCTGCATGTCTTTCTCTGTGACCGGGTGGTTCATTGCGGTTCATCCGGGTTTAGGTGCGTCATGTACTTCTTGACCACGTCGCTGATGCCGTCGAGCGGTGTGAACGTACAAAGCATCATCCCGCCGCAATCCAGTGTCCGTGTCAGACATTCCGTGTAGATTGGCATGGGTGGTTCTTCGTCCAACCAAACCAGATGTTTCGATGTGCCCTGGAACTTCTTGCGGCCCTGGTCGAAGCTCTTGAGGCCAAGGGTACTGATGCCACCCGACTTGTGCCGAACAGATATTGTATCAAATGCGCCGGCTACACCCATACGGCGGCTAGGTTCGCCCACGAAAGCCTTTAGCGGGATAAGCCCGGTTCCGAGTCCTCCACCCTCACGCTCGCCACCAACGCCGGTTAGTATCGACTGGATGATGTCGCGCGTTGTCTCTGACGTATCGCCTGCGGCCCATGCCTTGGTAGGATGTTCAAAGCGCCGCCCAGGCCACCAGTCAGGATAATCACCTGTCAGGTGCAGTGTTGTCTCATACCCACCAATGCCAAAGCTCTTGCCTACGCGGTTGGCAGCGATAATGGCCCGCTCTTTCTGGGTCAGCCCCGCTGCGAAAAATTCGAGAAACTTCCCGTATTTGTCTCGGGAGAGCGGCCCGTCTTCAGGGTAGAGCTGTGCGATCCGGTTAGTGGCGCGTCTCTCCTTCTGTATCGTCTCCAGCTTCTTCAGAAGTGCCAACTGCTGCTCTGAGGGCAGAGACTGCAGCATCGAGAGATTCATCGTTGATGTCATCCAACTTGTCGGTGACGTCCGCTGTCATGACTAGCGGCTTGCCGTCGAGCCTATCCGCCACTTCTTTGATTGCCTGAATGTCACCCTCGGCAGCTTTGTCGACCAGTGCATTTGCAATGTCGCGGAGCTTCGTGGTTCCCGGTTCGTTACCGGCTTCCTTGATGGCAATACGAAGCATCGCCGCGAAGGATTTCTCACCCTTGGGACGTCCAACCATGATTGAGCACTTAAATTAAGTTACGGCTTTGATTTGCTTGCGGATTGTTCCGTGACGAGTTTGCGCCTTCAGGCATACCACTTGTCCATAGAGCGAAAGGCTTCAACAACGTCCTTGTGTCCATGAAGCTCTAGAAGCTCACACAGGTACCTATCAGCCCGCGCGTGTTCAGCTTCAACGTCAACACCCGTGCGAGAGCCCATGTAATTCACCGCTTCTGTTGCAACACGCTCAGCCGTTCGTGGCTTGTTGATGTATGTGCCCAGACGACCAAGAACCATGTACGTCACCACACGTTGGTTTCTTCAATGAAGGCAGCAAAAAACACCCACAAAATGCAGGTTTTGGCCTATTTTTAGGCTATCAGCTATTGTAATTGGCCTACTTTTAGGCCATATTAGATGTGTCGAGGGAATGGGACACGCCCAAACCCGCAAACTCTAACCCCGGAGGGAAAGATGATGTCTTTCGAGACTATCACTCTTCTCCTTCAAGCCGGAGAGCTGGCAGTCTCGGTGTCCATCCTAGCTGCCATGCTCTACCGGTAACGAAGGGGCCGGGTCACCCATTGGGTGGCTCGGTTCCTCCGAGAATATAGGTGATTTCACATGGAAGCGAAAGAGTTTCAGGAATGGCTCAAGCTCATGGGGTTTTCGGAACGTAAGGCCGCCCAGGAGTTGGGATTGTCTAGAGCAACGGTTAGCAAGTACCGCGACGAAGGTGCCCCGCTTTATATCGGCTATGCGTGTGCTGCGATGATTGAGGGACTGGAGCCCTGGCCTCCTAATGCTACCGAAGAAGAAATTCTCGAACGCTTCAGCAAGCTCGATGCTGACCAACGGCATACCGTTCTTAAGTTAGTCAGAGCGTTGGTAGACGAGAACTGAGAAACAGCCTCGTGACGGTGGTTCAGACTGGCTTCCACTGTTTGCGGCGATGCTTCTTCCACGAACGCGTTTGACCACGATCAAAATCGTCCCAAGCGCTCGGGATATTGACCGCATTCCGTCTCGGGCGGACAAACTCAATGTCCTTAAAGCTATCCCGTCGCTCAGCAAATGTAGAGAAACGACGGTAACGCCTCCCGAACGACCACCGGTTCTTTCCAGTGTGCGGGACAGGACCAGACCGAAATTCCCATGCGCGTTGCACGGTCTCTCTCCATCAAATTGCAAAGGTGGACGAACTTAATACCGGATATTGCTCACCCCGGCCACACCCGATGGCAGACTGTGCTTTCTTCTGGCCGTTCTGGGTACTGAATGCGGTTGTCTTCTTTCGGATAGCCAAGAACGTCATGTTCTCGCTCACAGAGCGCGTAGGCAACTTCATACGCAGTGTCAGGGTCCATGTAGGCAGCGAAGCGCTTGCATGAAGTCTGGCCGTCTGGTGTCTCTCCATGTCGCTCTACGGCGTACTGTGGGCCAGGAGTGACGGTGTAGGAAATCGTTCCCCAGTCTGGTTGGCCGCCGTCTGACATGTCTTTTCCTTTGTCGAATGAAGAAATGGCCCGCCAATACAAAAAAATATCTCCATCAAAATTCAAAATTAATATCTACTTGAATTATTTCTACTTGCGAAAAATCCAAAATATATTACTTTCAATTGGGGGACAGGGGAATGAAATTTAAAGCCGCAACATTTTTGTGCGTTACTGCATTAGTGATATCTGGGTGCTCTGTTCATCCACTACCGCAAAACATCTCCAGAAAAACAACGATAGAAATCGTCAATAAGATTCGCTGTGAAGCTCTGTCAGGAATAATTCTACAAATTAGCTATCTACTTTGGCACGGCGGACCAGAGTCGAAAAAGCTGTCTGGCGAGCTGCAAGCTCGGGTTGCGAGTGGTCAGCTAGTAACCTCCTCCGATGATTTAGAGAGAGTACTAGCGGCACTCAAAGCTGACCGTGCAGACCCACGGCTTGCAAACAACATATTAACCTACGAGCAATGGTCCATTGGCTACGATTTTGAATTTGAAATCACAGAGCTAAACAAACTGGGAGGCGAGGCAGGCTTCAAAAACCCATTGAACCCGGGTTTATTTTCGCTGGGTCTGAAATCTGGCCTCGACCGGACCCGTAAAGCCAAGCGGGATTTTTTGGTGGTTGACACGTTCCAAGAGTACAACAAACTGGGCCAGTCTGGCAGTTGTGCGAATCACGACCCAAAACCGAATTGGATTTATCCAATAACTGGGCGAATTGGTGTCGCTGAAGTAATGGACACTTACTTCACTCTCCATTCTGGCCAAGGAAAACTCAACGAATTTGCCGATCAGGTGGTTTTCACAACCACGATTATCGGTGATGTAAACCCCTCAATTGACCTAATGCCAGTCGGCGACGCATTTAAGCTCGCTACTGCAAATATATCATCGGTGAACAGTCGAACCGGCGTTCACAGCGTGACCATCACTTTAGAGCCACCCAAGAAAGGCAAAGCAAACAAGGAAGGCGCTTTCGCCACGTTGAAGAGACGTCAGAACTTGAATGCCCTATCTCGTAGATAGCAACTCGCGCGGTTCGTTCGGGTTCTGCAACCTCTGCAATACAAGGTTTTGGACCCTACCATGAACGCCAGGGTCTTGGATTTGTTGTTCTGGCTCCCACTCCTCGATTCGAACGAGGGTCTTCAGATTAACAGTCTGCTATTCTACCACTGAACTAAGCGGGAGAATGTCAATTGGAGCCGGTGACAGGATTCGAACCCGCAACCACTCCCTTACGAGGGGAATGCTCTACCAGTTGAGCTACACCGGCAAAGATTGTTGTTCGGGTTACGCCCATTGTCTTAACTGCTACTTCCAAAATTGTGTTGTCAGGACACATCTCTGCCACCCCTGAGCTTTGTCTGGGTTGGCGAGGAACCAGCTCGTTGTGCCATTGAAGGCAGGGACCCGCTGCTAGTGTCCTATTTAGACAATTGATATATTCGTCGCGACTTGTCAACACCTGTTATGGGTCACGCCACGAACTTTTCCAAGTCGAATGCGTCGAAAGTCATGTCACGGATGGAACCAAACAGCTCCAATTTCACGATGGCATGGCCTTCATTCAGTTCTACCACGGGAACCACTTGGCCCTGGAATGGCCCCTCGCAAATAACCACGTTGTCCCCAACCTGATACTCACGATGGGTGCGCATGTAAGCCTCGTGTTCTGGCTTCTGAACGCCGTTCGGAAACGTCTTGGCGAGGCGCTTCAGAGCGTCCTTGTTTATCTGCTTTGGCTCACCGTTGATGCCTACGGCTCCGGTGACACATGTCAGGTTGAATAGCTTCATCCAATGCGGAATGTTCTCAGGTGTGAGCTGGTTCGGTGTGAAGCCGATGAACACATAACCCACCGTCTCTGGGTAGCTCATGAGCACCTTATTTTCGCGTCTGGCCTTCGCATACCGGTTCTTGTGCCGCCACTCCTTTCGGACGGGGACATAGGTGAACAAGCCAAGGCGTCGGAGGATTTCCTGCGCCAAGAACTCCTTCTGGCTGATGACACGCAGCGCATACCAGACACGTGCGTCTATCATGTCCTCGGATATCTTCGGATGCCTGGGTGTTTTCACGTGCCGCTTTTTCTTGGGACTGCTCATGCGGCCACCCGTTGGTTCAACACGTCGTTCCAGTCCCACCCAACGGTGTCTGGCGCTTTCACGCTCACCGAAACCTTGTGCTTGTTCGCCAGATTCGACGCCAAGTCATAGGCAGCTTTCTGCCCCGCAAAGTTTGCGTCATTGTCCGCGAATATGACGACGGTTTTCGTTTCTGCCGGTGGTTGCCATTGCCTGAGTAGCGACGTGTTCAAGGCCGCCCAACAAGGCACACTGAACAGCTTCGAAGCGCTCAAGGCTGTCTCAATGCCTTCGGCTATCCCGAGCGTTTCTGAAGCTTCTGTGAGACGTACAGAGCTGCCAGCAGCGATAGAGCCAGGCATGAGCCGCCGAACGCTTTCAACGTCTGCTTTCTGTCCACCCATGGTGAGGTAGGTTCGATGCAGCGAAACCGGCGTACCGTCCACGTCGCATATCACAGCCAGCATGGCCGGGTGCCACGTCGAACCCTTGTCCTTGTCTGTGTACAAGCATTTCGGCACGTAGCGGATATGTTCGATAACCGGGACGCCGCAGCCGCGGTTGCGAAGATATCGCCACACCGGGTCGCCCTCAGTTACCGGTTGAGACTGCTTGTAGAGCGCGCGTAGTGATTCGCGCTGTTGTGCTTTGGACAGTCCAGGCCGCGTGTGAACGATCGGTGCTGAACCGATATGTTCGTTTATCCGTGCCACGGCGTTTTTGAAGTCAACACGCTGCGTTTCCATGACGAGTTTCACGCCGTCACCGGCACCGCAATTCGAGCAGAAATACGTGCCCTCGCCGTTCTTGTTGTCCCAGCGGAATCTGTCCTTGCCGCCGCACATGGGACATGGCCCGTGTTTGCCGCTCAAGTAACTGGACGAAACACCAATGGCTGGCAGAATGCCTTGCCAACGGCCGCGAGCGCGTTCTTTGATAGGCTCAAGCTGCATGAGCTGTCTCCTTGGACTTGGCCCGACCTTTGGCGAAACGAATGTCTTGAGCCTTCACCCAACTGAGCACTTCGGGTGACGCGAATTCTGCCGCAGGAACGTCCCTCACCCGTCCGTCATTCGGCCACACTCCGAATCTCGACTTGTAGGCATGAGCTACCCACCCAGGTGAGCGGTTGCGCTGTTCTGCCACGAACCGAAGCTCTCGAATGAAGCTCACCTTCTCAGGCCATTCGGTGTCCCGATTGCGCTTCTGCGCCACCGACAAACGGCCCGTCATTTCGACAAGCTCACCGTCCACGGTTTCGACTTCGGTTTGCTTCTCAGGCGCAAAGCCACAGTTCGGACACTTGTGAACCTTGGCTGGCTTCAGGAACGAACACACCGAACATTCTTTCGGCAGCGGTGCCTTCTTGTCGCGCTGCTGGGTGGCGCTGGTTTTCTCACGTCCCATGTCCAGCGCGTCATGGTGAATGTCCGTCACGAAGCCAAGTCGCATGGTGGTGTCGCTGTGGTCGAGTATCAGGCAGTCCCGCTTGCCGTCGGCTGTCCGAAGTCCACGGCCGACTATCTGCACGAACAGCATTTCGGACTTGGTTGGACGAGCCAGAACGATACAGCGCACGTCCCAGTCAACGCCTGTCGTCAGCACACCAACATTGCAGACAACCTTGACGGCACCGGCTTCGAACTGCTGCCGAATTTGCTCACGTTCGAGCCTTTCGGTATAGGCGTCCATGTAGGCGGCTGGCACGCCAACCTGTTCGAATTTGCGCTGCAAGGACTTCGCATGCGCCCTGTCCACACCGAAGCACAGGGTTGGCCTGCCCTCGCCCAGCTTGAGCCATGTTTCAACGACGTCTGCCGTGATAGCTGGCCTGTTCATGGCTTCGGACAACTGGCCTTCGTGGTAGTCGCCAGCGACGGTTTTGACGTCAGTCAGATCCGGGTGCGTCGGTGCGAAAACCCGAAACGGTGAAAGCCACCCAAGCTGGATAAGCTCGTGCGTCGTCGTGGCAACAATAAAGTCGTCGTAGTGGCGGCCAAGGCCCTTCGTCCATGGTGTCGCAGACAGGCCGACAAACACCATGTCCGGCTTGTCCTGCATCCACTGGAAAACCTTCTTGAACGCCTTGTGCGCTTCGTCAACAACCACGACGTCGGTATCCGGGAATTCGCGGCGCGATATCGTCTGGACACTGGCAACCTGCACCGGCTGTGAGTAGTCCGTCATTGGGTGGTCCGCCTGAATAACCCCAACGTCCCGGATACCTTCGTCTTGGAAGGCCGCTACCGTCTGGTCGATAAGCTCAATGGCTGGCACCACGAAGCAAACACGGTTGCCTTTGCGCCGAGCACCGTGGACGATGCTTGAGGCGATGAGCGTCTTTCCGCCGCCAGTCGGGAGCTGGAGGATAGGCCGCTTGTGTCCACCCAGGAGTGAGTGCTTGAGGCTGGACAGTGCGTCCTGCTGATACGTCCGAAGCTGTCTCACCGCTTGCCCCCCTCAACAACGTCGAAGGGTGTCCCCGTTTCCCTCTCTAACTCAGGGGTAATTTCCTCTTGGGTGGGATAAACCTCTAGCCTCTGGTCTCTAGCCTCTGGTCTCTGGGCCTTAACCCCTGGGTTAACCGGGGGGTTAACCCCCTTGCGCAGTTTTGGGTTGCCACCAGAGCGTCCATTATCGCTGTCTTTTTTGGCCTTTTCGGTGTCTCTGAGGATACGGCGACTGTAGATATTGCCTGCTTCATCGCGGCTAAATACGCCTGCGTTTTCAAGCTCGTGAAGGTGCTTCTTTATTTGTCGCTCTGGCGCGCCACAGAGAAGCGCCAGCTTTTTGGTGGACGGCGGTTTACCACCAACCAGAAGGTAACCTTCGGGCTCCGCTTTTTGCATAATGCAGAGCAATTCTAGCCACAAACCGCGTGCAGAAAGTGAACAAAAACGGAGCTCAACATCGGCCTGCCAGTCGGCAGGATAGAACTTCATCCATGGCTTTTTCCTCGTGGTTGTCACGCCGCTTTGTCCTCTTTTTTGGAGTCTCGTTCGGCCGCTTTGCGGTAGTCACTTTGCGCCTGCTCCAGCACACGCAATTCCTTCTCGGTAATCTGGATATTCCAGTCTGGCCGCCGCTTTGGGCCGCTGGAAAAGTCAGCCAGCCACTTGGCTTTTGAGCCAACCAAACGGGCCAATTCTTCGGCCATGGTTGCGTGAGGAATGCGCTCGCTCATGCAGCCCTCACTGTCAGTTCGCAGGGCACACCTTCGTCCACCCAACGCGCATCAATCGCCACCACTTGACTGTCGTCCTTTATGGTTTGCGTTGACGTCAGAAGGTCCAGAAGTGCCTTTAGAATGTTATCGAGGTCGCGCCGTTTGCTCGCTTCACGATAAGCGCGAACGCTCACAGCCACATCACCATCCAGGCGCTTGTGACGGCCTTGCCGATTCCTCTGGGCAATAAGCATCCAACCAGCATCACCAGCCCATTTCTTGTACTCAGGCGAGCGCGTACGGTTCTTGCCGGAGCCGCGATAAAGCTTCCAGAGACTGGGTGGCATCGGGAGTTGCACAGTCAGCGTTTCTGTCATTCTCGCCACCAAGTTTTCGCATTGCGTTTGGACTCGGTGTAAGTGCGAATGCCATGCAGCGCGGTCGTGTGGTCACGCCCACCCAACCGCCGGCCAATCTCTGGATATGACGAACCGCAAAGCTCTCTCATCCAGTACATTGCAGCCTTACGGGCAAGGACAATTTCCCTGCTCCGGCTTCGCCCAGAAACCTCTCGCGGCGACACGCCATAGAACCAGCACACCCGCAGTAGGACGGACTTTCTTGTGTGGACTGGTATGTCGAATTGAGCCGCAGCCAACTGACGAGAAAGGTGACTTTTCCAGGCGCTTACAGTATACTTCTTGGTCTCGGTATCCGATTGTTTTGGTTCGGATATCTGCTCTTTGACATGGCTGTCAGAACGCTTCGCAAGCTGCGCCTTTATTGCTGCTTGCGTGACTGGATTTTGGTTCACGCGGCTGGCTGAAACGGCAATCATAGTGCCAAACCGAAGCTGAAGCCGATAACGGCGCTGAAGAACATCAGCGCAATGACAACGGATATGTAAATGGCACCCTGCATCGGCTATTCCTCACTCGTTGGTTGGGCTATCTCCGGAGCTATCCACTCGGCTAGAGACGCCGCGTAGTCCCTCAACATCCAGGCGATGGAAATCCGGGTCCGTGTGCTCAAGAAGCGCAGCAATATTGGCGGTCTTTTCGACGTATTCGGCATGGGCCTTCCGGGCCTCCTCTAGTTCGACTCGGCGCGTTGCCGCTTTCTGCGCCACGTGAGCCAGTTCACACATTTCGTGAAAGCGGACTCCTGCCGCCTCACGAGCCCAGAACGCTTTGAGCCGCCGCCGCGTCCATCGGTTTGCCAATTCTTTGGGTAGGTGTTGGTTGAGCGAGCGATACACACGCTCAAGCATGTCGGACTTTCCGTCCCAGCAATCGCCCCCGATATGCCTTATCAACCCTCTTGCAAGCGCTACATCAGACATTTTCTTTTCCGTATTCCTGGTTGAAATTTCCGTGTTTGTGGATGGCTTTTCCATGAATCCCGACCTTTCGTTGCACTACGTTCGAATTGTCAGAGACGAACGAGTGCAACGGAGCCGGAAGGGACTTATGGAGAGAAATGAAACATCAAGCGGCGGCCTCTATTTGGTCGGCAGCAGCCCATTCGACGGCCATGGAGCCGTTGATGGCTGCGAGCAAAACCTCGGTTGGGACTGCTACGCTTTCGGTCCAGTAATTGCCGTTGTCCGCGTTGACGATTTTGAACCCGTCAGACTTGGATTCCGCGAGCCTGCACCAATCCCGGCCATGGGTGATCCAAGCTTTTCGGAGGTTCAGGAATGGCAGCAGATAGCACCGACGAGTTGGGATGAAGGCATAGGCGATGTACTCACATGCCAGATCCTTCTGTATCCAACCGGGCACCTTGCGGTCCCTGTCAGACCAACGCTCCAAGAGGATATCGGGCCAGTCTTCTTCCCTGACTTTCTCATCGACGGTGACTTGCCGTCCTGACTTCAGGCTGACTATGCGATCGATCCCGCCACGCTGCGCCCAACCATCCTTGCGAATGCACTGCATGCTGTGAAATCCGGGAAACGCCTGCCGATAGACATGTTCCCACCATGGTGCGTCTGCCTGGGCCTGCGACTTCTCCAGGCTCTCGTCAAAGTTATGCGGCATCGCGGTCTCCAGCTTGGTTGCCCCATGCAGCCCAACCGTCGCGCGGTGAGCGGGAGAACAGTTCAATTTTGGGAAGTTGCGGGTAAGCCGCCTCGATCATTTCGTAGTAGTAGAGAGGCTTCGCCGAATGATCGCCACGCTTTTCGCTGTACACCGAGGGTGGCTGTGTTCCGGCCAATGGTGGCGGCAACTCGCCACGCCTAGCCACCAACAAAAGCTCATGCTGGTTGCGAGCGTAATAGCCCATCCCAATGTGCTGCTTGTCCCACACCAGACAGGTTCGGTAATCGAACTGCCAGGCGTCGATAACTTCGAAACACTCGGCCAGCTTCGGGGCTGTCGCCCACATGTAGAGAATGGCATCTTCGGTGGCCAATTCAGCCACGGGCAAGGCGCATATCTCGTCCAACGTCATGGTTGGATAGTGATTTTCAATCGAACGGTTGGAGTCGCCAATTGGCGGGTTTTCATATCGCCAAGGTGGGTCTGCGTAGATCACCGGGTAGCGCTGAGTGGTATTGAGTTCGGCGTTGCCCGCGCTGATCTCGGCGATTTTGTTCAAGCGCTCTTCGCGGCGGTGCTTGTTCTTTTTGGCGCGAATGTCCTTCGCCCGGCCTATGGCCTCTATCTGGCCAGATGGGGAATCGTCCTCGTGTCGAGTCGGAATAGGTTTTCGCCGCGCCCTGCCATCAGCGCCGACTGTCTTTTCCAACTGCGGAATTTCCGCAGTTGCTTCAAGACTGGTTCGGACAGACCGTACAGTCTTTCCATCTACACCCAAGGCAGAGCCGATTGCGCGGTCAGACAATGCAGGCGTTTCTCGCAACTGATCCGCTGTCAAATCCCGCTTTTGTTCTTGATTCAGATGCCGCCGCGCTATGTTCAATTGGCGGGCATGAGTGCGCTTCTCGTCGTCAGAAAGCCCTTTGCGAATGAAGCGAGGCCAACTATCAATTCCAAGCTCGCGGCAGGCCCTCACCCGGTGGTGGCCGTCCAAGATATTCCCATCTTCGTCATACTCGACTGGAACAAGAACACCGCAGCGGTCGATATCCGCCTTGAGGGCAGCAAAGTCCGCATCGGACAGGTCCGGCATGACTTGGTAGGATGCTCCCGTCATTCCGCAGCCTCGCGAAATACATGTTCGTATTCATCTTCGAGAATGGAAACGTATGGGAGGGACACGCTGACAGTGCGGGGCTTGTCAGCCATGGACGTTTGCGCAGGTCTGCGGTCCACTATCTCCCACGTGACTTTGTGGATACCTATTTCGGCGGCCATGGGATTGCGGGTTGGGTCTTTGGGATATGGGCTCATTTCGACGAGCTCCTGTGGCCGCGACGAGCTTCGTTCGAATGGGCGGCGGCCAAGTCGGCGAGCGAGACCTTCAGTCCTCTTCGATCAGCAGCCGCAACAAGGTTCGCCCAATGGCGCGAAGCAATGCTATTGCGACTCCACATTCGGTAACCAGACTGAGCTTGGTTTAGACCTAGGTCCTGCGAAAAAGCCTTCACTGATGGCCAAAGGTCGATAATGTCTTTGGGTTGCGGCATCCATCAAAAATGTACCTTATGTACATTATTGTCAAGTGCCTATTGTACATTCTGTTCAGCTATATGTTTTGCATGGATGTACACGGCCGGTTAAGAGAAACTCGTGAGAACGCTGGCTATGCCTTCGCCAAAGAAGCAGCCAGGGCGTTTGGCTGGAACGAAAACACATACTCCTCACACGAAAATGGAAATCGGGGCGTGTCTGCCACTGCTGCCAAGAAATATGCAGCAGCATATGGCGTATCGCTGGACTGGCTTCTTGAAGGGAAAGGAGAGTCGCGGAAACGCACCCGCCATGGCTCTGCGCAATCAACCAGCCCAACGCTACCGGCCAGCCCAAATGCCACCATCGGAGAAGCGATAGAATTCACAGGCCAAAAGATCCCTGTCTATGGCAGGGCAGTAGGGGGCGTTAATGGTGAGTTTGAATGGAATGGCGAAGTATTTGACTACGTCATTTGCCCGCCGACGCTTTCAGAGGTGAGCAACGCATATGCAGTATACGTAGCAGGCGACTCCATGGCCCCGCGCTACGAAGAAGGCGAGGTCATATACATCAACCCTAGAAGAAACCCCAAACGGGGCGACTATGTGGTTGCGCAAATTCAAGTCGATGAACACGGCCCGCCACATGCGTTCGTAAAGCGTTTGGTTCGCTGGAGCACCGCAGCTCTTGTGCTCCAACAGTTCAACCCACCCAAAGAGATGGAGTTTGATGGGCACCAGGTTGTGTCAGTCCATGTGGTTGTGCTTGGCGGCGAAAGGTAGCTGAGGCGAGAATGGCTGACCCGGACGGATTTTACCCTCTTGAGGTTCGCTTTGTTCCGGGTGGTGGCTTTAACAAACGCGGCAGTCTAGTCGAATTAAAGGAGGGCGAAGAGCGCTCTGAAGACACCCCAGAATATGAAATCTGTAATTTCGTTTCATTAACCGTGCGTTGCGTCAGTCTCCGGTACATGTTGAACGTCGCGCGGGACAACACAAACTTCAATTTTGATGGCCCAGAGGCTACACCGAAGCCTGAATACGTTGATCGTGTCGATGAGAACCTAGCCGGCTTGGGTGAGATCCAACCCAGCCTCTACGGCGCCCACTCTCTTTCTATCCTAGGGACCGACCAACGGCATCATACTGTCGAAGTTTCGATTCGACGCACCGAAGAAAATCGGTACTACCTTCTCCCCTTCAGGCAGTCCTATGAACTGGATGACGCCACACAGGAGCACTTTGCACTTCAGGTCGACCTAAGTTTGGATGCTTTCGATCGAATTAAAAACCTGATGGAAGGGCAACCGAATTGCGAAGTCGAAATTCGTGTTCAATTGGACGGCCTGCCAGGATTCTACACCACTTGGTCGCCCAGTGTTTCAGATGGCCGAACCTTAAAGTTCTTGGATCGCAAAGACGATGTAACCAACGCGAAAGAGCTGCCTGAATACTTCCGAGACGCGTTTGGCCCCGGCACCGGGTCGCTCAATGTGTACGTTACCCATGACGCGGTACAACGTCAGGCGGAGTCTGATGAAGCTGATGCGGATGATACTTGGCCAGGATCCGATGACGTTACGCCGGCCACATCGGTAGCGATACCGCGAAAGCAGCGAAATCACCTCTTTACACCAGCGCGTCAATATTCCTTTCTGGCTGGCTTCGTCATAGCCACCCTGATTGCCTACTTGGTATCACTGTTTAGGTAGCAGATATCTCCGATTTTCGAATCGGCGTTGGGTTTAATTCCAAAAAAAATGTACAATAGGTACATTCGTCTCTTGAATAATTCGTGTACATATCGTACATTCCTCCCATACCCAAGGAGGAACCCATGTTCGACCACAGCGAAGAATTCACCTTCGACATCAAGGTTCGCGGCATCACCATCGCGCACGTTGATGGCACCGTTCACATGGACGACGACGACGGATACGACTTCATCGTTACAGCCATTGAGTTCCCGTCTCTGGACGACGACAAGCCGGCTCCTGTGCTTCTGTCTGAAAACTGCATCGACCCCGAAGCTGTGAAGCTGTTTCGGGAGCTGGCAGAGCAGGCCAAAGAATCCGAATACCTCCAAGATAGCTTTTCCGAAGCTCGGGCTGAGTACGTGTACGAGGGAGCAGCCTAATGAACCCTCGTTACGTCATAGCCTGGGTGCCCCTCGAAGAGGTTAAGGCCACCTGTGCCAAAGCTGGCATGAAAGATGGCGACGGCACGTCCTATTGGGACTGGGTTGAGCCCTGCAACTGCGAGCACAGCAGCGAGACAGGTTCGTTCAAGAGTGCCGTCGAGGCTGCCCGCCAAGCGCTGCCGAAAGACACATGCGGACAGGTACGCATTGAGCGTCTTTGCCTTGAGCAGGACCACGACGACTTAGGCAACTTCTTTGACAACTACTCATGGGAGACGGACGCCGTTTGGCACCTGACAAGCGCGGACGACGAGCTGTCCGAAGACAAGCCGGACGACGCATGACTCCCCTCCCCCACACCCAAGAACAGGAGGCGTAGATGGCCGCGACAGCAATGGTTGTATCCAGCGCGCAGCTAGACAGGCTCAAAGGCAAAGAAGAACAGGCCAAAGCCTCTTGGGAGGTTGCCGAGGCTGCACTTCATCGAGCCATCGAAGTTGAGGCGAAAGCATTCCAGCTCTGGCACCACACACAACTAGCACATGCGGCTGTTCATCAGGACACGAAACCAGTGCCTGTCGACAGCTTGAAGGGAGCCTAACCATGCACGGCATTTTCTCCCAAGGCGGAACCGAAAATAACCGCGTCAAAGTCGGCAAGCGCAACACGCTCTTGGGTGACCCGAACATCAAGCCAGAGAAGCCGCACACCATCGTAGGCTTTCCAGGCGGTGACGTTGAGATAGCTCGCTGCGAAGACGGCCGTTACTGGGTGCATGTCGCAGTGCATGACATCAGTCCAGAGAACCGCGCGGGCACAATCACAGACGCACGCATAGACGCTCATGGGCGATATGCCGACGAGGCAAACAAGGTTCTTCGCGACGAAATTGCCAAGGGTGACGTAACGCACATCGCGTTTCTGGTGACGCCTCCGGCCCTTCTTTCCGAGCGAGGGAGGGACTGATGGCACATATTCACGGCACCATATCTGGATACGTCCCGGTTGAAGTCGCGCCTCAGAAGGCTCCCAAGCCCAAACGCAAGGCTTCCATCTTCACATGCCATGTCTGCAAGGGCGAGACGAAAAACCGTAAGAAAATCCGGCAGGACGAATTCAGTGATGGCGATGAAAAGATATGTCGCTACTGCGATGCGTTCTTTTATGGACTGGATTCCTTTGGTCTCAAAGGGTGCACGGACGCAAGCCCAGAGATCGCCCGCCGCCGCTGCGAAGGCGCGCTGAAAACCGGCTGGATTATGGTCCTTCGAAGGACGACGCTGGGCGTGAGCGGCATAACCTTCACTGTTGAAGCTGGCGACATGATCCCAGTTGAGCAAACCAGCCCTGACCCGGCGGATGATTGCTCCGATGCACGAACGCGCAGCCTCTTCATGGTTACCGCACGCTTGGGCCCTCTAACCATGCGGCTCTATCCGCACGAATTCGCAGACATCGACCTGTTCACAATTATCGAACTTAAGCGGGACGGCGAAGTCGAGGAACAGTTTGTGTCTGCCGATGACACAACGGGTTACTTCGCGCCAGTCCCGGAGATCCGACAGATGATCCAGAACACCTTTGGATGTCGGGAGGCCAACTGACATGGACGAGCAAACCCACAAAGCCCTTATCGCTTCAATAGAAAAATGGGAGCGGAATGCAGAGGCTGAGACGCCGGAGGCTTACCGCACTCGTGCAAATCACTGTCCATTGTGCACGCTCTACGTAAAGTCCGCCTGCCGTGGGTGTCCTGTTATGGCGCGCACAAGTCGGCCCGGATGCGTTGGCACCCCTTGGCATGAGGCGGACGACGCGAAGAGAGACTGGTCAACTCTCCCACAGCGAGCAAGACTTCGCAACGAAGCCCGCGCCGCCGCTCGCAAGGATGTCGAATTCCTAAAGAGCCTATTGCCGGAGGGTGTCGGCCATGACTGACACCGTAAGCGCCGAAAGGCTTATCCGACTGCGCGATGCTGCCAACAATGCTCAGGCTCTCATGCAGCATTACGAGGCCATGGCCACCTGTGCCCGCAACGACTTCTGGGACGCAAAGAACGCCTTCGACAATGCAGGCGGACAGAAGGCTGTATTCGCGGTCGCTGTTGAACAGGGAGACTCACATGTTCGACCCGTTTGAAGATTTTCTCAGAGACACCTGCGCCTTCGCAACCCTGGTCGTTTTCGGCTCAGCGGTTTGCCTATGGGCGAACCAATTGGAGGGCTTTTGGCAATGAGTGAACACAAAGACCCGAACGACTGGACATGGTGGCGAGCAGCCTTGAAGGGCGACTTCGGCCCCATCCATGAGAGCGAGCTTCATTCCGGTTACTACCGCATGAAGTCGAAGAAGGCGGGCCGCTGGATACCGGTTGCCATCTGGCAGGACGAAGACGGCGAATGGCATGGCCTCATGGGTGAAGACACACCGGTTGACCCGCTCGACGTGTGGACCTGGGTTTGCCGCTATCCCATCGACTACCCAATCTACACCAGAGCACGCACTGAAGGCGGCTTCTTTGATGAGCCCCCTGTCATTTCAAAGCCCGAATACACCGGGCCACATGACGAGATAGACGCCATCCGCGAAGAGCTTCGGCAGGAAGTCGAATGCCACGCGAAAGAAGCTCACACAGCGCCAAAAGCAGCCGCATGGGCCAAGCGGGTGTCCAAGCTCAAAACACGCGCTGACAAAGCTCGCAAGGCCGAAAAAGAGCCGTTCCAAGACATTGGCCGGGCCATCGACACGAAGTGGGCACCCATCATCGAACGGGCATCCGAATTGCTGGACACCCTGAAGAACGAACAAGAGGCCGCGTAAATGAACGCCATCACCGAAACCAAGGCAGCACGTCCGTCGCTCATCGCCTCAATGGCGAACAAGCACAACATGGACCCTGACCAGTTCGCCAAGACGGTGCGCACCACTGTCATGCCAGCCAAGCACACGAACGAACAGTTCGCGGCACTCATGCTGGTGGCCAACGAGTACAACCTCAACCCCGTTGTCAAAGAGATATACGCCTTCCCGGCCAAGGGTGGCGGCATCGTTCCGGTTGTCAGTGTCGATGGCTGGCTGAACTTGGTGAACTCGCATCCACAGTGTGACGGGTTCGAAATTGAGTTCAACGACGACGAAAAAGGCGACCCGATTTCCTGCACCTGCAAGATGTATCGGAAGGACCGCAAGCACCCGGTGGAAGTCACCGAATATCTGTCTGAGTGTATCCGCAACACAGAGCCGTGGAAGATGAAACACCGCATGCTCCGGCATAAGGCGGTTATCCAGGCAGCACGCTATGCATTCGGCTTCAGCGGCATCTACGACGAGGATGAAGGCGCGAAGATTGCCGAGATGCGCGATATCACGCCGCCCGCACCTCCGCCTGAACCAGCAGACGCAGAAGAAACAGCAGTCATCGAGGCTGAGCCTGATGAAGAAATTCACGCCGAGGCGGATCTGGATGCCGGCGTTATCGAAGGCGAGATAGTCGATGACGGCGAGTATCTGAACAAGCTGGACGAAACCCTTGCCGTTGCCATGGACGAGGAATCCATCACGGAGGTGTGGGACGACTTCAACCCCGATTGGCGGTTCGGTAGCAACGAAGTCAACCTGACCATCTGCACCAAGATGAAAGAACGCCACCTGGAGCGGGTCAATGGCTAAGCACGACACCCCGCCTCTTATCTTGGTTGTCGGTGATGACGGCAAGCTGTCTGGTGCAACCGAATACGACTACGAGCGCATCTGCGAATACCAGTGCGATACACAGCTCATCATGACACCTTATGAGGGCCGCGACCCAACGCGCTTGCGTCAATACTGGGCCATCCTTGGCCGACTGGTGAAAGACGCACCGACGCCATGGAGCAGCAAGGAAGAAGCGTCGGACGCTCTCAAGCTGGCTCTGGGTATAACCGACATCGGCAAGACTGTGACAGGCCAGTGGATGATACGTCCTGGCAGTGTCGCGCTGGCCAACATGGAAGACGTCCGTTTCAAGAACTTCTTCGAACAGGCCATGGCCGTACTCGCCAAGGTGACCGGTGTTGACCCGGTGACATTCGGCAGAGAGGCGGCTGACACGAATTCAAACACGCAGCGCAGGTCTCCTCCGCCTAGTGCGCAGCGTCAGGGTGGCGGCAGGGTTCCTCCCGACTCGTCGCCACCCGCACCAACCCCTGGCGCAAACATATCCCCCCATCAAGCGTCAGAAGAAGCCCGGCAATTACTCCGCCCGGCTTTGGGCGACGGCATAGCCTCTTCTGTGCCGCCGCCCACCAATTCGAATGTGAGCGGCCTTGCTCACAGAGCGGGTGGCACGGTGAAACAAGTCGCGGAAACATCGCCAGTGCCGCCCGCTGCAAACTCCTATCAGGAGGCAACGCGATGAGCCGTGAACGTCCACGCCCATGGTTGAGCCCTACACCGCTTGAAGGCTTTGAGCCTGACTGGGCCGGTCAATTCGACACGTTTGACGACTGGGTCAACCATTCTCCGCGCGCCCTGACTGGTGTGGCCTACAGCACTGGTGGGCTTGGCCAAGACGGAAACGGTGTCCCGTCCATTTGCGTCGACACTAAAGGACGGCGCTGTGCCATTGGCAAGGATTTCATGACAGCGCGGGACGAAGATGCCTTCCCAGTTCGTTATTTCTGGCAAATGAGGCCCGTGTCATGACCACCCTCCCGGACTTGATAGCCGAACTTGAAGCAGCGGACGAAGGCACCAAGGACTTGGACGCCACCATACACTGCGTTCTCAAGGGTGCTTGGTATCCGTATGCGCTGACTGTCGCGGAGCCGGTGACGACGTCCATAGACGCAGCAGTAGTGCTGTGTGAGCGGCTTCTGCCTGAGTGGTCGTGGGAGTGTCGGCGAAGTGGCTTTGGCAATAGCCAAGCTGACGTATGGAACCCACTCAAGTCACCGGGCACAGGCAACAGCTACCGGACCGACACTGGAAACACACCGGCCATCGCCCTCGTCATTGCGGCTCTCAAGGCATTCGAGGCCCAGCAATGAAACACCGTGGCTGGACAATGAAAGAAACCACGGCAGAAGCCTTTCACGCTGGAACCTCACCAGACGAAATGGACGACGCCTACGTTGTCTTGCCCGGAGAAGAAACCCTTCGCGAGGTTTGGGACGTTGGCGTGATGGTATGGGATGACAAGGTGGCATTGTACGGCAACTTTCCTGACGCCGTTGTCCCGAAAACATGGACGATATTCTATTCGCCGCCAGAGCGTTGGGAGGCTGAGTGAATGCGTACCGTCAAGGAGTGGGTCGGCCGCACTGATAACACCGCGCCACCAGCCTCAGTCAAAGACAGGATACTTCGCAAGCAGGAAGGCAAATGCGCTCTGTCAGGCCATGAGTTTCGCCCGGGTGACGTTATCGAGTTCGACCACATAACGCCGCTCTGGATGCAGCCCGGTGGCAACCGCGAGTCCAACCTGCAAGCGGTTCTTGGCTCTCGTCACAAGGAGAAGACGAAAACCGAGGCCACCGTCAAGGCGAAGATAGACAGCGTTCGCCAGAAGCATTTCGGGCTGCAGAAGAAGTCCAGCAGCTTTCGCAAGCCACCCGGCACCAAATTCAACTGGTCGACAGGCCGCTACGAACGGATAGAGCAATGACTGACGAGAGTAAGCAGAAATACAAGCAGTTCCGCAATTTCATGTGCAACGAACTCGGCATCACGAAAGTCGATATCGAGGCATGGACAAAGGAGGCGGTTGCCGACCGCGTCCAAAAGGTACTCAACGGCATCGATATCGAGGATATGGTGCGCCAGCGGATCGAACGCGCCGTCACTGGTAATAGTTGGACATCCGAATTGCGGTCTGACCTGAAGAAGCAGGTTGCCACCGCCTTCAAGAAGCAGATCAACGACACCCTCGAAAAGGAAATACTTCCGCAGATCAAAATCGAGGTGACGCGGTGACCGACCACCCAGGAAAACAGGCATCGCACAATCTGGCTACTTGGGCCTTCAATGTTGACGACGATAGTGGATACGCTGGCACTCACCCGACGACTGATGTCAGGGCGGAAACGATCCGCGACATAGCCGACTACATCGACATGCTCGAAGACAAAGTCGACGGCCTCGAATCCGACTTGGATAGCGCTGTTGAGACTGCCTACAAGCGCGGCGCAACAGAATGGGCAAGGCTGAACTATCCGAACCATTGGCTGGTGAAGAAGGAGCGGAGCAGTGACTGACCCCTACAAAGGCAGCAAGTCCATTGCGGCAGTACACCACCGGTTTGCGGTGAATTCGCAGAAGCGAGTTTCAGAACTGGAAGCCGAAAACGCCACCCTCCAATCCCAATGCGCCAGCTTGAAAGAGGCGCTTCAATTCTATGAAGCGAACTGGCGGGACTACTGCGGTGATGAAGGCGTTCCAATTGGCAAGGAGCCCAACGACCGCCTGCGCAATGACTGGGGCGACAAGGCCCGCGCCGCACTCCAAGACGAGGCAAAGAGCGATGACTGATGCACCAATTCTCAATGTAAATGGCAGGGACTTGGACACGCTGAAGGTAGCAATGGGCCTCGCCCGCAAGGATAAAGCAGCCGGCTACTGCATCGATACCGAAAATAGCATTCCACGCATGGTTTTATTCTGGGTGGACAATGAACGCATGTCGGCCTTCCCAAGCCGTCTAACCATGGACAGGTGCGCGGACATCGCATTCGACTGGTTAGCCTCGGACGGTTGCACGTACCCAGCAGAACCCAGCCATGATGGCAGCAACAAACCCGGTTGGTACATCTACACCGACAGTTGGGGCCACATCGACGGCTTCGGGTTCGAGTCGTTTCTCGCGATTGAGCCTCATTGGATGCTCTACGGAAAGTAACCCCGACACCCACCGCACAGCCGGATAGACAGACAGGAGAGCAAGATGAGTGAAGACCCGTGGGCAAAGCGTTGGCGAGAGTTTGATGAAACGGCTGAACGCAAGGGACATGTGCTCATACGAAACGAAGATGGTGACGTAGACCACTTTGTTGTGAGCCACGGCTATTGCAATGGCCCAGGCTGTTCAGTGTGTGGTTGGAGCGCATGCCACCATTGCATCACAGCCGACAAAATCCCGGAATGCGAAGGCGTGGACAAGAAGATAGCTGACAACCTTCGGATAGCGGCGTCCTACGACGAAAGAGCCGCGAGGCTTCGTGCCGAAGCCGCCAAGTTGCAGGCGGAGAAAACCGCCGGCTAACCGCAGGAGCAACCCTTGTTCATCTTCAACACATCCCGCTGTCAGGTTGACCACTGGGAGGAAAGGTAAGGCATGGAACAACTCAGGTTCGAAAATGCAATAACTCCCGCTGATGCCGTCAGCATCCTTGCGCAGCGCGGTGTGAATATCTCGGAAAGGTATCTCCGAAGACGCGCACGCGAACTTGGTGCCTGTCGCATCCTGGGCAAAACCATGTTCTTATTCCCCGATGACGTTTCGGCAATTCTGGAGGCGAGCCGCCCATGCCCCTTAAAGCCTACAAGCGCGGTAAAGTCTGGCACTATCGCGGGACAGTTGCCGGAAGGCGGCTACGCGGCACTACTGGAACTTCGGACAAAGCAACAGCGCAAAGAATCATCGCCGAAAAGGAAGCGAGGGAATGGAAATGTAGTCTCGATGGCCCAGAATCCATCCTGACATTTTCGACCGCTGCAATGCTGTACAGACAAGCTGACAAGCCAACTCGATTTTTGCGCAAGATAGAGGACTACTGGAAGGATGCTCCGGTAAAGGACATTTCGCCCGGTGCCATCAAGCAGGCTGCAATAACGCTTTACCCGGAGGCCAGCGCCGCTACTCGCAATCGACAAGTCATCGTGCCAACCCAGGCAATCATCAATCACGCAGCAGAGATGAAGCTGTGTAACCACATTCGGGTGCAACGCTTTCAAGTGACGAAGAAGGTGAAAGAGCCGGCAACATGGGAGTGGGTTTCTCAGTTCATGCACGCCGCCAATCCACACCTTGGCGCGTTGGCATGTTTCATGCTTTTGACCGGCGCTCGCGTCTCCGAGGCTCTGAACGTTCAGTGGTCTGACGTGGATCTGTCCAAAGCACGCGCTATCATCAAGGCGACCAAGATAGGTGAAGAGCGCGAAGCGCATTTACCTCCTGCCCTTGTCGCAGCGATAGCGAACATCGAAGGCGAGCGACATGGCAAGGTATTCAAGTACAGCTCTCGCTCAACAGCAAAGGTGCAATGGAACAAGGCCATCGAACGGGCTGGCATGAAGCGCCTGTCGTTCCATGCCTGTCGACACGGCTTCGCAACGTCATTGCTTCACCGGGGCGTTGACGTCATCACCATAGCTCGCCTGGGCGGCTGGAAGACACCAGCCCATATCTTCGAAACCTACGGTCACGCTCGCGACGACGCGACGCTCACCAATCTGATTATTGACACACCCGAAGAGAGCAAGAAGGCCAGCCGATGAGCAAATTGCAAACACCATATCGGAAAGGGCCTCTGTACCTCGTGTCACGAGATGGCATGTTTCAGATTCATGGGACGTTCGACGGAAAACGCATAAGAGTATCCACGAAGACCGACCAGTTGAGAGACGCAAAAACAGCGCTTGATGATCTCCACGGTGAGTTGCACAGCGGATGGCGCGAGACACAATCTAATCAGAGTTGGAAGTCGGTAGCGCGATCCATTTGCACTCGGCACCGTAGCTCCGCAAAGGAACGCGGCATACCGTTCCAAATTTCACCATCAGAAGTTTATCGACTCATGAAGGCCACCGACTTCCGGTGCGCAGTCTCAGGAATATCATTCTCACGTAAGGGATCGGCAGGAGCGCCTGACCCATGGGCTCCCAGCATCGATCGGATCGAGGGAAGGCAGGGCTATATCAATGGCAACGTTCGCGTTGTTTGCCTTGCCGCCAATCTTGCAATGAACCGATGGGGGTTTGATGTTCTGCTTCGTCTATCTATGGCTGTCGCCAACAACGCAAACCATGTAATCCCAGAAAAATTGACACACCATTTGAACAATGGAAGCGCGAAAGTTGATTTAGGTAATGAAAACAACGCATTACAGTGAGACACCCGGACCCTCGTTGGGGAGGGGTGTCCCACGCGCGGAGATAGCGGAAAGGCAAACGAAGCGCAACAGCTGGGTTTGTCGCAGTCTGCAGTGGCCTGCGAAATCAATCGGTATTTGGCCCGCCCCGTGTAGCCTGCGACTGCGCTCCTAACCGGTAGGCACAAAGACCGGGTAATAGGTATCTCTTGGGCTACGTACATAGGGTTCTTCCGCGACGCCCGACACTCGTTTTCCCGTCGCCTCATCTTCGACCCATGCAAGCATGCGATTGTCTTTCACCCGACCCCGCAATCGATAGGAACGACCAGCCTGGAAATTCGCATTCACCACCAATCGCGCTTCGCAAGGACAGTCCGGCCCCCAGCCATTGTTAAAACTGCCATCAACAAGGATCTTGTGCGTCCCCGGAGAGAGTTTGAAAGAGAAGGCAGTACCTCGCCTCATGAAGGGAATATTCTTTTCATCGATTGCCTGGACGGAAACGGCAGTGAAATGTGCCAGTCCCTCACTCTTCATGGTACCTTTTAGGGTTGCGAGAGTGGCCTTGTTACCTTCGGGATCTTCATAACCATTTATAGTGGTGCAGCCATGTAGGACAATGGCACTCAAAATAACCAAAAAAATTAGCCTCAACTTCAATATCTCCTTTGATAAAAAACGATAATCGTAGTGGCATGGAAGTTCGCTGTTCGCAACCTATGATAGGAAAAGCTGCCGATCGGCAGGCATCCATCCTCCTTGACGAAGCCGGCTGAATTGACACAGCACTCCTCACTAACGTTCACTAGCTCCGCGGCATGCGCGCCGCCGAACACCGTAATGGCCGGCATGCCCGGCGGCGGATCGGGAAACGAATAAGGAGAAGCACTGAAAGCAGTGCCGAACTCGACAAGAGGCCAATTCGGCTGACACCAGGGGAGAGATCCCGCCAACAGGGAGGAGAGAATGTGTGATCTATGTGTGATGGAAGCGGTGAAGGACAAAATGCTTTCCCGCCGAAATTTCTTCAAGGCCAGCGCCGCTTCCGCAGCGGCAATCACTGCTGCGACGGCTTTTACGCCGACTCAGGCTTCAGCGGCGGGTTTCGACAGTGTCGAAGACATGACCCACGAGCTTTTCGAGGATTTCCCGACCTATTTCGGCAGTCCGCAATTCTCCAAGAAGACACTGTTCAATCACGCAGACCACAGTTTCGGCGTTCACGAGTTGACTATCGTAGAGCACACCGGAACTCACATCGACGCACCTTTGCATATGGATGCCGACGGTGCGTCGGTCGCGGAAATTTCTGTCAGCAACCTTGTGGTCCCTCTGTGTGTTGTGGACATCAGTGCCCGGGCGGCGGACGATCCTGACACACAGGTAACACCTGATGACATTAAAGCGTGGATTTCGGCCAATGGCGACATTCCTCAGAATGCCTGTGTCGCCATGAACTCCGGCTGGGCCGCAAAGGTGGGCTCGGATGGTTTCCGCAACGCCGATGCGGACGGGAAACAGCACTATCCCGGATTCCATGTCGATACCGCAAAGATGCTGATGGAAGAGACGGGTGCTACATCGCTCGCAGTGGACACGCTATCGCTGGACCATGGACCGTCAGCGGACTTTGCCGCTCATTTCACCTGGCTGCCGTCGGGCCGCTTTGGCATCGAGGCCATTGCCAATCTGGACAAAATGCCTGCTTCCGGCGCGACACTGGTCGTCGGCGCTCCCAAATTCAGGGGTTGCACCGGAGGACCGGCCCGTATTTTCGCAATGACCTGATCAACCGCCAGCGGCGCACGGACGCGTGCGCCGCGTAGACTTGCCCTTCCGAGCCGCCCACCCATTTCGCAAATCCCTGGTTGGTCAAATCTGACTTGGCAGAAGATCGGCCTCGCGACACCGAGATGACATTCTCCAAAAGAAAAGGCGGACCGAAGCCCGCCTGAAGTCTGGAGGATGGAAGCTCTTGTCTACCAGAGGGCGTAGCGCAGCGAGGCGCGGATCTGGTGAATGTCGTAGCCGTTGTCGCTGCCCTGAACGCCCGTTGCGCCGGCCGCCGTGGCAGCTGTATCGAAACTGTAGGCATCGCCGCCGGCGACATTGATGTAGCGATAGCCGAGATCCGCCTTGAGATTGCGGGTGAGGTCATAGGAAACGCCGGCCATTAACGCGTAGGTGAAGCGCCAATCGGATTCGCCACTATGAGTTCGCGCTCCGAAGGTCGCGCCGCCGCAGCCCGCACCACCGCCGACACAGAAATCACGCGAGGTGTAATCCTCGTAGTCAACCAGCGTCATGCCCGCGCCGGCGCCGATATAGGGCGTAAAGCCGACGTAAGTGCCGAGATCGACATAGGCGTTGGCCATCACGCCCCAGGCGTTGAAATCAGCCGAACCGAGGGTCGAACAGCCCGTGCCGGCTGGCCCGCCGAGACATGGTGCGCCCGTCAAGGTCGTTGAGTCGAAGGAACCATTGTAGTAGTCGAGCGACGCCTCGCCGCGGAACCAGTCAGTGAATTGATATCCGACCGCTGCACCGACACCCCAGTCCGTGTTGAAGCCCGATGAGGCGTAATTCTGGGTTCCATAAGTCTGTTGGATAGGATGGAAAGTCCGATAGGACGATGCATCGCCTTCGGTTGAGAAATTGTAATTGATGTCGCCGCGCAGGTACCAGCCATTGCCGACTTCCACGGGCACCGTCCTCGGTGGTCCCGGAGCATAAACGACATCATCCAGGTCAGCCGCAAGCGCTACCCCTGACGTCGATAGCAGCAATGCCGCCGCGATGGAACGAGACATGATCGACTTCAACATACAAACGGTCCTTTACCTGGCCTTCGGCTCTTTCTGCCCCGCCCGAGAACGGATGAGATGCATTGACTATGAGCCAAACTGGTTAAGGTGCGGTTAAGCATGTTTGTTCACCACATTCGTTCATGCGCCGTTAGGAATTGCGCGGTGGACAAACGAAAACCGCCCGGCAAGCCGGGCGGTTTGAGGAGAGAAGATCGGGATCTTACTTGTAGAGCGGCGGTTCCGGGATGACCGGCGGCGAACAATCGCGGCCCGGGTAGTAGCGCAGACCGGCGCGCACTTCGTGGGTGTTGAAATCGTTGTCGTAACCAGGTCCGCCGAAGGATGCGTATTTGAACATTTCGCCACCTGCGATCCAGCGGTAGCGATAGCCTACATCGGCTGCCAGGTCACAGCGGAAGTGATAGGCACCACCGGCCATGACTGCCGCGGTGAAGCGCCACTCGGAATTGCCGCCGTGGACGACCACATCCGGACAATTGTTCGGATCGGAAACCAGGCAGGACGTGTTCGTCAAGTCGTCCCATTTGACATAGGTACCGCCGATACCACCGCCGACATATGCGGTGAAGTTGCCGTACGACCAGAAGTCTACATAAGCGTTGGCCATCAAGACATAGGCGCTCAGGTTGGAGGTATCGGTCGATACGCAGACGGCACCGGTGCTGCAGAAGCCGGATGTCGAACCGGTGAAGTCGGCATTGAACATGTAGTCCAGCGTCACATCGGTGCGCAGATACTGGTTGATCTGATAACCAATACCACCACCAAGGGTCCAGCTGTCATCCACACTATAAGAGTTGAAGCTGCCGGGATAACCGGGTTTGCCGTAAAGGATGAAGTCGGCGCCGCGGAAGTCGGAGATGACATAGCCGATATCGCCACGGACGTAGAGCCCGCTCCAATTGTTGACAGCAACCCCATGGGAGGGACGCAGCGGCTCCGGCTCTACCGGAATATGGGTGATCGTGTCTGCCGACCAGGCCTGTGTCGATACGAACACGGCAGCGGCTGCAAGCAAGGTACTCTTCAATTTCATGGCTCGACGCCCCTTAGAATTTCGTGACACACCGCCATTGCGACGGACGCTCTTTGAGTTCACGAGCCGATGATGCCGGAAAAAGGTTAAGAGGCTGTTATCTATATCTGTTTACCCAAGAAGCCGAAATTTCCCAATGTTTTCAGAATCTAAACGATGGATCCCGGGCAACTCGCGGATGATTTCCGCGATCAATCCGGATTTCCGGGTAAATTTCTCATGTCCATAACAGAAATGTGAAGCAGCGCCGGCGTCAGTGTGCCTGCATATGCCCACCGAAGAACTCCGGGACGCGCTGCAATGCATCCTCACGCGCTTTCGGGTCGGTTCCAAGCCATGGTCGGCTGCCATCGGCAAGCACCGGCCCGCTGCGCTGTTGCAGCCGCAGACGCGGGGCGTCAAAAGAGTGCACAGCGTCGGGATAGATGTGGAGCAAAACCGGCTGGCCCCGCCCCTGCAGTTCCTCGACGAATTTTTGGCAGGGTTCCGGCCGAGTCCAGTTATCCTTAGCGCCGTGCAGGATGAGCAGCGGGATGTCCGTCCTCCAATGGCCGCGTTGCACTTCAGTGAACGGTGTATGCTGCCACTGCATACTGCAGGCGCTGGGATAAAGGGCAACCGCGGCCTTGAAGTCATGCTCCGGCGGCGGTGCTGGCCGCCCGATGCTTTGCGATACGACGGTGAGCAGCGTGATGCCGCCGCCTTGCGACCAACCCATGAGGGCGATGCTGTCGGGATGGATAAACGGCTGTGCCTGGAGGTAGCGGAGCGCCGAATAGGCATCTCCCGGCCGCTCGGTATACATTGTCCTGCGCCTCTCGCCGCCACCGCAGGTTGACACGAAGCCCCGCGACCCGGCGCTGTCGACAACAAGCACGGCATAGCCGTGCCCATTGAAATGGCGTGCCCAGCTCGAGTAAGTCGCTGAAAGGCCGCCGCCGAGACCGACACCGCTGCAGCCATGCAGGAAGACGACGGCGCGATGCGGTGGCTCGGAGTCAGGCAGGAAGAGGAAGGCGCGAAGACGGGTTTTGCCATCAATGCTCTTGAATTCGATCTGATCTCCTATCGCGACAACTGCTGCAAAAAGCAGCGCCAATGAGCCTACGAGGCTTGCAAGGAATATCCGGCGTATCGGCATCCCGCAACCGTAGCTTGTTTGCACGCCACCGCAAAGTTGACACCAGATTCCTGCAGATCAGAAATCGCAGACAATGCGGCCCGATGCCGGTTCGTTTCGGCAAAGCTGCGGCTCAACCGTCACATTGCCGATCTCGTGATACCGTCCGGTGCCGAACTTCTTGCGCGCGACCGCGTGCGCTTCTTCAAACGTCACGCCACCGTCGCCGACCGCGACAATAAAGCGGGACAGGGTCATTGCCGCTTCCGGCATTTCGTAGAGATCCGGAGTGAAGCAGATCACCGAGCAGGCTCGCTTCGAGCTGGCGGGGCATATCTCCACATTGACGAACACTTCGGTATCTTTTTCATCGCCGAAGCAGACCTCAGCCATCGTAGGAACAGGTGTCAGTGAGACGGCGAATAGGCCGAGACCCAGAATCCTCAACACGGGCATGCCTCCAGAAAACCTGGATAGATTAGCATGGGCAATACTCACCCAGCCTCAAATTCTTGTCAGAGTATATGCGCCTTATGCAGCGTTGCGGGTTCCGGAGATCACTCCGACCAGGTCGTCGACCACGCGCTCGACCATCTTCGGATCATCACCTTCGGCCATGACTCGGATCAGCGGTTCGGTTCCGGATGGGCGAATGACCAGCCGTCCGGACGTTCCGAGCGTCGCTTCCGCGTCCTTGATCGCTTCCTTGACGGTCTTGTTTTCGAGCGGTTTGCCGCCGGAATAGCGAACGTTCTTCAAAAGCTGCGGAACCGGGTCGAAACGATGACAGACTTCGCTCACCGAGCGGTTCATGCGCTGGACGCAGGCAAGCACCTGTAGCGCGGCGACGAGACCGTCACCGGTGGTGGCGAAGTCGGAGAGCACGATATGGCCGGACTGCTCACCGCCGACATTGAAGCCGTCCTTGCGCATTTGCTCGACGACATAGCGGTCGCCGACTTTCGTTCTGGCCAGCGTGAGTTCACGTTCGAGGAGAAACCGTTCCAGTCCGAGATTGGACATGACGGTGGCGGCGATGCCGCCGCCGGAAAGCCGCCCGTCGCCTGACCAGGATTCAGCAATCACCGCCATCAACTGGTCTCCGTCGACGACAGTACCCTTCTCGTCGACAATCAGAACCCGGTCGGCATCACCGTCGAGCGCAATGCCGATATCGGCGCGCACTTCGTGCACTTTCCTGATGAGTCCGGCCGGATGGGTCGACCCGCAATTGAGATTGATGTTGTTGCCATTCGGCTCATTGCCGATGGTGACCACGTCGGCGCCCAGTTCCCAAAGCGCGGCCGGCGCCACCTTGTAGGCAGCTCCATTGGCGCAGTCGATAGCGACCCGCAGGCCGTTGAGCGAAACATCGCGCGGCATGGTGCGCTTGGCAAACTCGATGTAGCGGTCATGCACGCCATCGATACGCTTGGCGCGGCCGATATTCTGGGCGCTCGTCAGCTGATCGGAGATATCGGCGTCGATCAGCCGCTCGATCTGCAGCTCCAGTTCGTCAGACAGCTTGAAACCGTCGGGCCCGAACAGCTTGATGCCGTTGTCCTCGAACGGATTGTGCGAGGCCGAGATCATCACGCCGATATCGGCACGCAGAGAGCGCGTCAGCATCGCCACGGCAGGTGTCGGGATCGGGCCAAGGAGAAAGACATCCATGCCGGAGGCTGTGAACCCGGCAACAAGAGCGTTTTCCAGCATATAACCGGACAGCCTGGTGTCCTTGCCGATGACCACCCGGTGCCGGTGATTGCCGCGGCGAAAAACCTTTCCGGCCGCCAGACCAACCCGCATGGCCACTTCCGGTGTCATCGGAAATGTATTCGATTTTCCCCGAATTCCGTCGGTGCCGAAATAGTTTCGCGACATGATATCCCCAATCGCCCCGGGCGCGCGTCAAGTTGCCATCACGTAATGGATTAGCAAATCCGCGCCACACTGGCAGCCGCAAAAAACGACAATGGCCGCCGAAGCAGCCATAGTCGCACACTTTTCTTGACCAGCCGTTACCGTATCTTGACTTACGGTTACCGCCTCTGCGCCCGTTTTACTGGGGCTGAGGCTCCATGCCGGTGTCAGGATTGTCGTCCGGCTTCTCTTTGCCGTCCTGACTTTTCACGCCGGTTTTGGGAACCGCCGAGCCGCGCGATGGAGGGGTATCGTCGCCCATGTCGCGTGATGGCTTTTCGCCTCGTAGCAGCGCTTTGATTTCGTCGCCCGAAAGGGTCTCGTACTCCAACAGGCCCTCGGCCAGCGCTTTGAAGTCGTCATTCTTCTCGGTCAGAATCCGCCGCGCTGAGGCGTAAGCATCATCGATCAGCCGGTGAATCTCGCTATCGATCTTCTGCGCCGTCGCTTCCGACACGTTTTTCTGCTGCGCAACGGAGTGACCGAGGAACACTTCCTGCTGATTTTCGCCGTAAGCAACCTGGCCGAGTTCGTCCGAGAAGCCCCATTGGGTGACCATCGCGCGGGCAAGCTTGGTTGCCTGCTCGATATCAGACGCAGCACCGGAGGTAATGTTGTCCTTGCCGAAGGTAAGTTCCTCGGCAACACGGCCGCCCATCATGATCGCCAGACGGGAGACCATGTATTTGTAGCTCATCGAATAGCGGTCGCCTTCAGGAAGTTGCATCACCATGCCAAGCGCCCGTCCGCGCGGAATGATGGTCGCCTTGTGCACAGGATCAGCTGATTCCACGTTGAGCGCGACGATGGCGTGGCCGGATTCGTGATAGGCCGTCAGCTTCTTCTCTTCCTGGGTCATGGCGCTGGAGCGACGCTCCGCACCCATCATGACCTTGTCCTTGGCATCCTCGAATTCCAGCATGGTGACCAGCCGCTTGTTGCGACGGGCTGCCATGAGTGCTGCTTCGTTGACCAGGTTCATCAGGTCGGCGCCCGAGAAGCCGGGTGTGCCGCGGGCAATCACCTTCAGGTCGACATTCGGCGCCAGCGGCACGTTGCGCACATGCACTTTCAAAATACGCTCACGGCCGACAATGTCCGGATTGGGCACGACCACCTGACGGTCGAATCGGCCCGGCCGCAGCAGCGCGGGATCAAGCACGTCGGGCCGGTTGGTGGCGGCAATCAGAATGATGCCCTCATTGGCCTCAAAGCCGTCCATCTCGACCAGCAACTGGTTGAGCGTCTGTTCGCGCTCATCGTTGCCGCCGCCAAGGCCGGCACCACGGTGCCGACCGACGGCGTCGATTTCGTCGATGAAGATGATGCAGGGCGCATTCTTCTTGGCCTGTTCGAACATGTCGCGGACACGGCTGGCACCGACGCCGACGAACATCTCAACGAAGTCCGAGCCGGAAATGGTGAAGAACGGCACGGCAGCTTCACCGGCCACCGAGCGGGCAAGAAGAGTTTTACCGGTTCCGGGCGGTCCAACCAGCAACACGCCACGCGGAATGCGTCCACCCAGGCGCTGGAACTTCTGCGGATCGCGCAGGAACTCGACGATTTCTTCAAGGTCTTCCTTGGCTTCATCGACACCGGCGACGTCATCGAAAGTCACCCGGCCATGCGATTCCGTCAGCAGCTTGGCCTTTGACTTGCCGAAACCCATGGCGCCGCGCGAGCCACCCTGCATCTGACGCATGAAAAAGATCCAGACGCCGAGGATCAGCAGGATCGGCAACCACGAGATCAGGTAGCCGAAGAAGGTGTTGGAGCCGTCAACCTCCGGCGCTGCCGTGATGCCAACACCTCGGTCTTCAAGCCGCTGCACCAGTCCGGAATCACCAGGCGAATAGGTCTGAAACGACTTGCCACCCTCGGCATAGACGCCGGTAATGGTGTCGCCGACGATCTTGACGTTGCGGATTCGGCCATTGTCGACGTCCTGCAGGAACTGCGAATAGCTGATTTCCCGTGATGACGTGCGTTCATTCGGGCCCTGAAACATGTTGAACAGGGCAATGAGCAACAAGGCAATGATTGCCCACAGGGCAAAGTTTCTGAAATTTGGGTTCATACGGTTCCCGCCGGCCAATCCGCCATTTTGGCGGTCGATATATCTGCTGTTAACATAGGTCTCCAGAGCCCCGATGCCAAGACCACCAAAGTCGTGGTTTTGACACGTGGTTTATTTTATCGGCCGCCCGCGATTTGCGTTGCTGTCTACAGCCTTGCGAGCGGTGGCTCCCGATAGTTCGGCCGACCGAAAAGATCGGCACATCTGTCGGCTAGGATAAGGTCGAATTCCGGCAAAAACAGGTCGAATAGGGCGAGATGGCGATGAAGGGTCAAAGGGCCTGGAAGATGGGCCAACGGAGTGTCGCCACCCGCTTCGATTATGACTGGTTCCGCGCCCGTTGCCCGTGACACGACACCTGGCGGCAGATTATCCGCAAGGCTCGCGTTCGCTCGGAGTTCAGTAGGCGTTTGCCCGGAGGCCGCCGGCGCAATCAGGAAGCTTCGCTCCGGGTCACGGTTTTCGATCCGGTATCGATTGTCCCAGAGCCCGGTTTGACCGGGCTTCAGGGTCAGCCGCGGCAGGCTTCGTTTTTCGCGGTAGACAAAAATGCGGTCCGCGCGACGATCGAGCACGGAGCGGCCGAGATTGGCGCGCGGCGGACCCACATCGGCAGAAAACCGAGCGATTTGGGCCTGCTGCTTTGCCCCCGGAACGTAAGCGCGACCACCCATCAGCGCCGCGAAAAGGCCGATTGCCTGCTGCAATGGCTCTGAAATCTCCGCCGGCACCTGCGGCAATTCGGCAATGATGCCGCCATGAATTTCGGCATGCTGATCCACGAACCGTGCCAACGTCTGCGCATCATGCCGGCGCGCCACTGCCGCGTTACCGATCATCGACAGCACCTCGGCATCAGCCTGCGAGGCCGCGCCACTGCGCCGCAGGCGCACTCGCTCGAAGCGCTCGTCATCATTGCTCGGATCGTCGATCCAGGGAACGCCGCTGTCCCGCAGCACAGCCTGCAGCGCGTCCCGCCGCACCGCCAATAGCGGCCGCAGCACCCAGCAGTCGTCCTTGAAAAGAACTACCTCCGCCATGCCGGAAAGGCCCCGACCCGGCGCCCGCTCCCCGCGCATGATCGCGGTCTCGATCTGATCGTCCTGTGTGTGCCCGGTCACGACCGCTTCCGCCCCGACCGAAATCGCCTCCTGGCGCAGCAGGTCGTAGCGGGCCAGCCGCGCGGCCTCTTGCAACCCTGTCTTCGGCTTTCGCCCTTTCCAGGCGGCCGTGCGGTGCTCAATTCCGAGCTCGGTGCAAAGGGCCGTGACCAACCGGGCTTCCTTCCCGGACCCTTTACGCAGGCGATGATCGACTGTCACGGCGACTAGCCGTGGGGCATCCGCTGATTTCAGACGTTGACGAAGTAAGTGCAGAAGGGCGGTCGAATCGCTGCCTCCGGAGACGGCGACGACCAGGCATCGAAGGGGTTTCAGACGCGACAGAAACCGATCGATTGCAGCATCCGGTGTGAGATCAGTCTCCATCCCGCCACTATGGGCAAGATGGCATGAAAATGAAACCGCTGCTTCGGTATCAGCACTTCATCCGGCTTTGCTCCACGGCCACTTTGGCCTGAACAGCATCGCTGGTATCCGGGTATCGGGTCAGCACTTCCCGATAGGTCGCACAGGCCGTATCGCGATTATCCAGCGCCGCCAGTGCCATGCCCAGCTTCAGCAGCATCTCCGGCGATTTCTGTGCATTGGGGAACTGTTTGTGGGCAGTCAAGAGAGTCCGCGCGGCATCGTGGTACTGACCTTGCGCATATTGGGCTTCACCCAGCCAGAAATAGGCATCAGAAACCCGCTGCGACTGGGGATACTGCTCGATGTAGTTGCGAAACCCGGTCTCGGCAAGACCGTAGTCGCCGGACAGCACATAACCATATGACGCTTTGTAGAGCTCTTCCGAATTGCTTGGCGGAAGGGATGCGGTCTGCGTGCCGTCCTGCTGACCGCTGGTGATAATCTCGCCATCCTGGTCAAAGGTAATCGTGCCAAGCGTATTGCCCGACTGGCCGTCGACCGGCTCCGTAACCGCAGCACGCTGGTTCGTTTCGGCCGCGCGATCGCCAGCGTCGGTGCGACTGCCCGAGCCGCCTTCAAGCTCCTGGAAGCGAAACTCGTTGTCTTCCTGCATCTTGCGCATCCGCTCCTGCATTTCCAGAAGCTGGAAACTCAGTTCCTCGATACGCCCGTTGAGCAACCGCACACGCTCTTCCAACTGACCGATGCGGTAGGTTGCATCGCCGGCCTGCGCCAGGCGGACCGGTTCGGTTTGGCCGGTATTAACGGGAATGCCCGTAGCCCGCTCGGCGACATCGAGTCCGCGTGCCGCCTGCGCTGCGCCCGCCGACATGACCAGCGCGCAAACGCAAACCGCCATTCGTGGAAGGAGTCTCATTTCGTCTCAACCTGCCTTTCTTCGCCTCGGGCGTCCGACCTCGTTGATCGCAACGCCCCGGCCGCCGGCGTCAACTGCCGACGCCGCTGACCACCGTAACGGCCCGCCGGTTCTGCGACCAGCAGGAAATGTCGTCGCACACCGCAACCGGCCGCTCTTTGCCATAGGATATCGTTTTGATGCGCGCTGCCGAAACGCCGCGCGACACCAGGAAGTTCTTGGTCGCCGCGGCCCTGCGCGCACCGAGCGCCAGGTTGTACTCACGGGTGCCGCGCTCGTCGGCGTGGCCTTCGATCGTAACCCGCTCGTTCGAATATTTCGCCAGCCACTGGGCCTGCCGGCTCAGCGTCTGTGCTGAATCCGGCCGGATGGCCGCGGAATCGGTGTCGAAGAAGATCCGATCACCAACGTTCAGGGTGAAATCCTGCTGCGAGCCCGGCACCGCACCGTTGGCTGCAAGTCCGAGTTCACCGGGACTGTTGGGCAGGGTTTTCTTGTTCGCACAGCCCGCAAGGGCGAGCACGGCGACGAGCCCAATGGCCGCCGGATTGCGCGCGATGCTTGTTAGCAGTTTCATGGTCGGTCTCTCCTCGAATTTGACGACTCAGGTATTGTGATACCGAAAGCGCCCCCCACCGAATTCGCAGCCCGGGCACAGGCCGCTGCGTGCCCTTAGCCAAAAATTGCGGCGTTCATGGGACGATTTCTCCTATTCCAACAGTGGCGACCAGGCCGGGTCTGACGCGAAATTCGGTGTCGCCACCTGTTGTTCGTTGTAACCCGTCAGGTCGATCGAATGCAGTTGTGGCCCGGCAGCACCGGCCGGTTGGCGAAAGAACATCAGAACCCGACCGTTCGGCGCCCAGGTCGGGCCCTCATTGTGGAATCCGGTGGTCAGGATGCGCTCGCCGGACCCATCAGGTTTCATGACACCGATGGAAAACTTGCCGCCGGATTGCTTGGTGAAGGCGATCAGGTCACCGCGCGGCGACCAGACCGGCGTTGAGTAGGACCCGTCGCCGAAGGAAATACGCTGCTGGTTGCTGCCGTCGGCGTTCATCACATAGAGCTGCTGGCGTCCGCCGCGATCCGACTCGAAAACGATCTTCTGACCGTCGGGCGAATAGGACGGCGATGTGTCGATCGCCGGTGTGTCGGTCAACCGTGTTGTTGCTCGCGACCGCAGGTCCATCGTGTAGATGTTGGCATTGCCGTCCTGCTGCAGGCTCATGATCACCTTCTGGCCGTCAGGTGAAAACCGCGGCGAAAAGGTCATGCCCGGAAAGTTGCCGACGATTTCACGCTGCCCGGTCTCCAATTGCAGCAGATAAACGCGCGGCTCACCGCCGGCGAAGGACATGTAGGTCACTTCCTGGCGCCCCGGCGAAAAGCGCGGCGTCAGAACCAGGTCGTCCCCTTGCGTCAGATAGCGCAGATTAGCGCCATCCTGATCCATGATGGCAAGCTGCTTCTGTCGGTTGTTGCGCGGACCCGTTTCGGCCACGAAGACCACGCGGGTGTCGAAGTAACCGCGCTCACCGGTCAGCCGTTCGTAGATGGCATCGGCGATGATATGCGCGACACGACGCCAGTTTTCCGGCTGGGTGAAGAATTGCTGGCCGAGCATCTGCTCCTGCGCAAAGGTGTCCCAAAGCCGGAATTCAGCGCGCAGCCGACCGTCGGACTCGCGATTGACCCGCCCGACAACAAGCGCCTGGGCGTTGATGACCTTCCAGTCCTCGAACCGTGGCACCACGTTCGGATCATGGATTTTCTGAATGAACGCTGCCTTGTTGATTGGCGCGAACAGGCCCGAGCGCCGCAGATCCTCGGTAATGACACCGGAGATCTTGGCGCCGATATCGTCATCAGCAAGAAAATCGGTAACCGCCATCGGCAGTGGTTCGATGTTGCCCTGGTTGATATCGATCTCAACGACCGCCTGCGCCGGCGCCTGTGCCATCAACAGCGACACCGCTGCGGCGAACAGGACCATCCAACGGGCTGACAACCGTCTCTTCTCAGGATTGGGCAGGATTTTCGTGAATGCGTTCAACGCCTTCTCCCTCAAAACATCTTGCTCGGGTCGAAATTGACGACAACATCGGCCCAGGTCTCGTATTTCTCCGCCGGCAGGTTGTAGGGCGCACAGCGCAGCACGGCGCGGCGTGCACCACCGGCCAGAACCCGGCGTGTCTGTTCGGATCCACCGCTCGCATTGACGCTCGGCTGTCCGTCGATTTCGCCCGACCGGTTGAGCCGCATCGTCACCTGAACGCGCACGTCACCGCCGTCGGCCATTCCCGGCACGATCTGCCAGCAGCGCTGGATCTGACCGCGAAGGGCGTCCATCTCGCTTTGCGACAGGCTGTTGCCGCCGGTTGTCCGACGTCCGCCAAGGGCTGAATCCCGCGTGCTGCGTTTGGCGCCGCCACCGGCTGCTTCCTCGCGGTTCAGCAACGCCGCCACCTCGTCGGAATCAAACTTGCTTTCCTTTGACGAAGCCACTTTCGACGACTGGTTCTGGGCTTTGTTGTTCTTTCGCTCGGGCGTCTTCGCCGTTTGTGCCGGCGGACGTTCCGGACGGGCTGTCGGTGTCGGCACCTTGTCGGGCAACGGCGCGAATTCCGGTTTTTCCGTATCCGCAGATTTGATCGCCTCTTCCACCGGATCGGGCTGGACGGTCTGGCGAGGTTCCGGCAGGGCTGCCACTTCGGTCGCCGGCACCGGTTCGGGTTTGCTGGCCGGCTTCGGTACGGCCTTCGGTTCCGGCACTGGAACAGGCGTAGGAACTGGCACCTTGGCCTGCTCGGGTTCCTGCGCGGCCTCGACGGTTTTCGGCTTTGGATTCTCGCTGCGCGACGTCTTCAGGTCGACGGTGTTGTTACCGACATTCTGAGCATCTTCAACCGGTTCAGGGCGTTCGGTCGGCCGTGGTGCCGCGCGTTCTGCCGCCGGTGCCTCGCGCTCACCTTCCTGGATGCGCGTGATCGACGACACAGGAATGATGTCGACCGGCAGAGCTTCGATATCAGCCACTTCAAACGACTTCGGCGCTGACAGCCAAAACAACCCCCAGCCCAGGAGCGACGCGTGCAACAACGCGGATATGATGAGGCCGAACTTCATCGCGAACGCTCAGCCATCCTGCTCCTGCAGCGTCACCAGCCCGAGATTCTTGTAACCGGCCGACGAAATTCGGGCCATCACCTTCATGACGGTTCCGTAATCGGCATTGCGGTCGCCGCGCACATAAATACGCTCCTGGTATCCGGTTGTGGCGATCGCCTCGAGTTTCGGCACCACCTCATCGAGGGGAATCTCGGTCTCCTGCAAGTAGATCAATCCGTCCTGATTGACGGAAACGGTGATTGGCTGGGTCTCCGAATTCAGCGCCCGTGCCTCGGTTTCCGGCAGGTCGATGGGCACGCCGACAGTCAACAGCGGAGCCGCCACCATGAAGATGATCAAAAGAACAAGCATGACGTCGACGAACGGCGTCACGTTGATCTCGCTCATCGGCTGAATTCGCCGTCCGCGCCGGTGGCCACCGCCACGGCGCCGGTTTCCACCCGACGGTGCGTTTGTCGCCATGGCCATGGACTTACTCCGCCGCCTGGCGCGGCTGCAATTTTTCGTCGATCTGGCGCGACAGGATGCCGGAGAATTCGTCGGCGAACCCTTCCATCCGGGCGTTCAGCTTGCCGGCATCGGCGGTAAACTTGTTGTAGGCGATCACGGCCGGAATGGCGGCCAGCAGCCCCATCGCCGTGGCCAGCAGTGCTTCAGCAATACCGGGCGCGACGACCGCCAGGTTGGTCGACTTCGAACCTGCAATGGCCTGGAAGGAGGTCATGATACCGATCACGGTACCGAACAGGCCGATGAAGGGAGCCGATGAGCCGATGGAAGCCAGCGAGCCGAGGCGCGCCTCCAGCCGTTCGGATTCGCGCGCGAGCGTCACGTCCATCGCCTTGTCGATGCGCATCTGCAGGCCCATGGGCGATCGCGCCCCGCGTTCGAAGGACTTTTTCCATTCCTTCATCGCAGACACGAAGATCGAACCCATGCCGGTTGTCTTGCGACCCGACAGCATCTGATACAGCTCTTCAAGCGACTGTCCCGACCAGAAGATCTGCTCGAACCGGTCGAACTGTCGGCGCGCCCGCACATAATTGATGCTCTTGTCGATGATGATAGCCCATGTCCAGATGGAGGCCCCGACGAGACCGACCATCACCAATTGGACAACCAAACTGGCCTCGATAAAGAGCGACCAAAGCGTCACCTCGCTCGTGGCCGCCAAACCTACCTGTTCCATCGCTTGTACCTTCGAATCCGAACGCCCGGGCACAACGTGCACCGGGTCCCCAGGGCCTTTTCATGCGTGCGACACGCTGGCAGGTTCGGCGAATTCCGCTCCGTCCACTCACCCGCCCGCTTTGTCGCGGGAAATTTTGGTCAAAGGAAGGCGCGGATTTTTGCGCCATCCTGACACCTGCCATTAGGACATGATTATGGTTAACGACTGGTTTAGCAAGTGGCGAAGGCTGTCCGTTCAACTGTGCAATTCGGCGCCTGGCGCACCCAAATGATGTCGAGAGTGCTTCGCGCACGCGTTCCGCGCCGCGGCCATCACGTTTTCAAACGATCGTGTTACCTCTCCGCGCCAAAGCGCTCAGCAACTGCCCCCGGCAGACGGCGCGGCCGGCCTGCCGAATTGATCACTGCGATCGTCACCCGGGCACGCATCAGCTGCCGTTCACCGACGCTGATTTCCTGATCAAGAACCAGCTTGGCGCCGCCAACCCGCTGTGGTCGGGTCCGGATCTCGACCAGATCATCCATGCGTGCCGGCGCCAGAAAGTCCAGGTCCATGTGTCGCACGACGAAGGCCAGGCCTTCCTCGTCGTGGATGGTCATGTTGCCCTGCTCGATGCCGAGACAGCGCAGATAATCCGTGCGGCCGCGCTCGAGGAAATGCAGATAACGGGCATGATAGACGACGCCGGAAAAATCCGTGTCCTCGTAGTATACCCGCTGCACAAGCCGGTGACCGCCGTCCGTCAATGAGCCCGAGAGTGATTCGCTCAACGCCTGCTCCATTCACAACTATTGGTGTGTCCGCTGTTGACCGACCACAATTCTGTTGTAAGAGCAAGCGCATAGGCAGGAATTCTGGTTGTCTGTCCGACCCATGCAAACCTGTCACATTCGTGCGCTAGAGCAGCGGCAGCTGAACGGAGGGTAGGTCCATGAAAATTGCAGTTCTCGGGGGTGACGGTTTTGTCGGTTGGCCGACGGCTCTTCACCTGTCGGATCAGGGCCACGACGTTCACATCATTGATAATTTGAGCCGCCGCTGGATCGACACGGAACTCGGCGTGCAATCGCTGACACCAATGGATTCCATCCAGGAACGCACCCGCATCTGGCATCAGGAAACCGGCCGGCGCATCCATTTCCATCTGATCGACATCGCCCGCGACTACGACGTGTTCAAGGCTTGGCTTGCAGAGCAGAAACCGGATGCCATCGTGCATTTCGCCGAACAGCGGGCGGCACCCTATTCGATGAAATCCGACCGCCACAAGAACTACACGGTCAACAACAACGTCAACGCCAGTCACAACCTGCTCAACGCCATGGTCGAGACCGACTGCGACGCGCACCTGGTGCATCTGGGCACCATGGGCGTTTACGGTTATTCGACTGTGGGCGCGGCAATCCCCGAGGGCTATCTGCCGGTCGGCATCGAGACGATGGAGGGCGAAACGGTCCAGCAGGACATTCTTTATCCGGCCAATCCCGGCTCGATCTACCATATGACCAAGTGCCTGGATCAGTTGCTCTTCCAGTTCTATGCCAAGAATGACGGCGTGCGGATCACCGATTTGCACCAGGGCATTGTCTGGGGCACCCACACGGACCAGACGCGACGCCACGAGCAGTTGATCAACCGGTTCGACTACGACGGCGATTACGGCACCGTGCTCAACCGCTTCCTGATCCAGGCGGCCATCGGCTATCCGCTGACGGTCCATGGCACCGGCGGGCAGACTCGTGCCTTCATCCACATTCAGGATTCGGTGCGTTGCATCGAGCTGGCGCTGAAAAACCCGCCGCAGCGTGGCAACCAGGTCAAGATCTTCAACCAGATGACCGAGACCCACCGGGTGCGCGACCTTGCCGAACTCGTCGCCAGGCTCACCGGCGGCGATGTGGCCTATCTGCCGAACCCGCGCAAGGAAGCCGCCGAAAACGACCTGGTGGTCAAGAACGACCAATTCCTGGAGCTCGGCCTCGATCCGATCACACTGGAAGAAGGCCTGTTGAGTGAAGTTGTCGATGTTGCGCGCAAATATGCCTACCGCGTCGACCGCAGCCGGATCCCGGCCGTCTCCGCCTGGACCAAGGACATAGCGCCGACTATCAACACCGACCCGGAAGGCAAATCGCTCAAGACGGTTTCCTGAGCCATGCAGGACCCGGGCGGGAATGCCCCGAAAGCGTCCCGGCCAGCCGGCGCAACCAACGCCTATGTCACGCTCGTCACCAATGAAGACTATGTCGGCGGTGCCCTCGCCCTGGTCCGTTCTCTGACGCTGACGGGCTCTGATGCCGACATCGTGATTCTTTACACCGGTGGCGTTTCCGAAGAGGCACTAGGACCCGTCAAGGCGCTTGGCGCGCGCTTGATCCGGGCCGAGCTGCTGCCGACGTCCGATGCGTTCAACGAACGTCACGCCCGCAGCAGGCTCCATGGACAAGCGCCCTTCACCAAGGGCCGCAAGCCGACGTTCCACACGCCCCTGGATAATTTCGTCAAGTTGCGGCTTTGGCAACTCGAAGAGTATGCGGCTTGCGTCTTCATCGACGCCGACGCCGTGGTGCTGCGCAACATCGACAAGCTGTTCGGCTACCCGGAATTTTCAGCAGCCCCGAACGTCTACGAGTCACTTGCCGATTTCCACCGCCTCAACTCAGGCGTCTTTGTGGCCGTTCCCTCGGCAGCAACTTTTGCCGACATGCTGCAATCACTCGACAAACCGGACGCGTTCTGGCGGCGGACCGACCAGACCTTCCTGCAGAGCTATTTTCCCGACTGGCACGGTCTGCCGGTGTTTTTCAACATGCTGCAATATGTCTGGTTCAACCTGCCAGACCTTTGGGACTGGAGGTCCATCTCCATTGTCCATTACCAGTATGAAAAACCCTGGGAGCCGGACAATCCGAAGGCCGCCAAGCTGCAGCCGCTGATCCAGCTCTGGCAGGCTTATCACGACGGCTCGCCGATCCCACCGATCGACGAGCTTCCCAACCCGGCGACTTCCGGGTGAAACGGGTTCTCGTCACCGGCGGCACAGGATTGGTTGGCCGCTTCACGGTCGAAACCCTTCGTGCCGGTGGTTGGAAGGTCACCATTGCCGGTCGCAATCCGCCCGGCCGCCGCTTTCCATCAGACGTTGGATTTTGTCCGCTGGGCCTTGATCTAGCAGAAGATTTTGATGGCCAACTCGCTGGTTTCGATGCGCTGGTGCATGCGGCCTTCGACCATGTTCCCGGTCGCTATCGCGGCGGCGAGGGCCGCGATGTCAAGGGATTCTGGGACCGCAACTACATGGCAACACTGCATTTGTTCGAGGCAGCCGCAGCAGCCGGCCTCGAGCGGGTGGTGTTCCTGTCGAGCCGTGCCGTGTACGGTCGCCAACCCGCCGGCGCTGTCGTCACGGAGGAGACGTCTTGTCGCCCCGACACCCATTACGGATTGGTCAAGGCGGCAGCCGAAGAGCACCTGGCGGGCATGTCGGCCGTCTGCGGCGTCAGCCTGCGCCCGACCGGTGTCTATGGCAAACCGCCCTACGGCGGAACACACAAATGGTCGGAACTCTTCGAAGCCTATCTTGCCGGTCAGCCCATCGAACCGCGTTTCGGAACCGAGGTGCACGGCCGCGACGTCGCGGCAGCGATACAATTGGTTCTGGAGGCGCCGACAAACAGCGTGGCCGGCGAAAGGTTCAATGTTTCCGACCTGGAGCTTGATCGGCGCGATCTTCTGGCTCTCGTGCAGTCACAGACGGGATGCAAGCATCCGCTTCCGCCGGTCGCCGATCGGTCGCGCTACAATCTGGCGGATACCGCCCGTTTGCGGGACCTGGGATGGCATCCCGGCGGAAACACTCTGCTAGGCCAAGAAGTCGGTTCCTTGCTTGGCATTCTCTAGTCAAGCTTCAGCGGCACCGAAAGATACACCCCGAACTCCTCGCCAATGTCGCAGCTCACCCGGGCATGAACACGGCCCTGCCGGTCGAGAAAGCGCTGGTTGTCTTGCACCGGAAAGATACCCTCGTGCCAGATGTTCGGATGAATATAGAGACCGCGAGAGCCATCGCACCAGAAAGCCACCACCTTGTCCGGTGTCAGGTCGTCTCCGGGCAGCGCCACCGGAACCACGAAGGGTTTGTTGTCCAGCGGGAAGAACATCTGGCCGCCATCCGGATGATAGTTCATGTGCCACAGCAGCACCTTGTCTCTCGGCGCCGTCGCCGCCTCCGCCGAAGCATGCTGCGGATCGGTCGACCAGCCCAAAACGTAGTTGCCGTTGACCGCCTCGTTCGAACCGTAGAGCACATCGCCTTTCCAGTTGCCGTGAAAGATGCCTTCCACGAAGCCGGCCTCGTCCCCGGTCCCCGCATCGACCGGCCGCCAACCCTGCGCCGGCCATTGAACGATTTCGATCTCGAATCCCTCCGGATCATCGACCAGGCATCCGTATTCTTTGACGGACTCGTCGGTGGCAACGATCAGCGGAACATCGAACAGATCGAGAGAGGGTTTCTCACTGGCATCGAAAATGTAGGTCGGGGCGGATTGGCTCATAGTTGCACCTCCAGTCGTCGCGCAGTGCCATTTAGTGGAGGGAGTGGCGTACATTCAAATTTATTTTTTTATAATTTTCTTTAGTGTGAGTTATAAATTTGATGGGCCGGAGTGAATAAGAAGCTTGTCCTACGCGCAGCTCAGAGCGTTTCATGCGGTCGCCGCCGAAGGCAGCGTTCAGAAGGCGGCTGCCAAGCTGAACCTGACGCAGCCTGCCATATCACTGCACATCAAGCGGTTGGAAACCGAATCCGGAACAAGCCTGTTTCGCCGCAGCGGGCATCGGTGGGACCTGAATGCCGAAGGACAGGCGCTATTCGAAGCGACAAGCCGAATGCTGCGCGCCGAGCGGGACGCCATGGCCATTCTGCGGCCGGCCGCGGGCAAGTACCGTGGCAGTCTGGTGATCGGCGCCGACGGGCCGCACGTCGCCATCGATATCGTGCAAGCGTTCTGCGAGCGCCGCCCTGACATTCGGGTCGAGGTCACCATGGACAACGCCGCAGGCACCTGGGCAGCGTTGTTAGACCTGAAAGTGGATGTCGCCGTACTCGCCGGAGCGCCGGAAAGTGGCAAAGTCCTGCGCCAACCCGTTGCCGAACAGAGCCTGGTCGCATTGGTGCCCGCCGACCACGCGCTTGCAACCGCAGACCAGGTTTCACTCGCGTCGCTCGCAACGGAAAAGCTGATCTTCCGTGAGAAAGGATCCAGCACCCAGGCCAGGGTCTCGGCTTACTTTCAACGCGAGAGCATGACCGTCGCGCCGGCACTGACGCTCGGCAGCCGGGAGGCTGTGTTTACAGCTGTTGTCCGGGGTTTGGGTATCGGTTTCGCCTATGACCGAGAGGTCTCTGGGCAGGAGCAGTTTCACACGATCCCGGTCTCCGGGTTTGAAAACGCCAACGTCGACGAGGTTATTTGCCTGACGTCGAGCCGCAACACCCCGACGGTGGCGGAATTCCTCCGCTGCGCCGCTGACATCGCCTGACCGCTACCGGTCATCCTCCTGAAACAGGCTGATCTGCTGCTGTTCCAGGTCCTTCGGCACAGTCAGCCCCAGGTGTTTCCAGGCATTGGCCGTCAAAAGCCGGCCGCGCGGCGTGCGTTGGATGAATCCCTGCTGAATCAGATAGGGCTCGATAATGTCCTCGATGGCGTCACGCGGTTCGGACAGTCCCGCGGCAATGGTCTCGACGCCGACGGGCCCGCCACCAAAATTGTGGGCGATCATGGTGAGATAGCGCATGTCGAGCTGATCCAGCCCGCGACCGTCCACCGACAGGCGGGTCAGGGCCGTATCGGCAATCTCTCTATCGACCGCCTCCGCCTTGGCAACTTCCGCGAAGTCGCGCACCCGGCGCAGCAATCGGCCCGCGATGCGCGGCGTTCCGCGAGCCCTTCTTGCGATTTCCAGGGCGCCATCGTCGGTCATGCCAAGGCCCATCAGCCGGGCCCCGCGCCGCACGATCTGCTCAAGCTCCTCGACCGTGTAGAAGTTGAGCCGCACCGGTATTCCGAAACGGTCGCGCAGCGGCGTAGTCAGTAGGCCGAGCCGGGTCGTCGCCGCGACGAGTGTGAATTTCGCCAAGTCGATCTTCACGGAGCGGGCCGCCGGTCCCTCGCCGATGATCAGATCGAGCTGATAGTCCTCCATCGCCGGATAGAGGATTTCCTCGACCGCCGGGTTGAGGCGGTGGATTTCGTCGATGAACAGCACATCGCGCTCTTCGAGGTTCGTAAGCAGTGCTGCCAGGTCGCCTGATTTGGCGATCACCGGACCGGATGTCGAACGGAAATTGACGCCCAGTTCCTTGGCCATGATCTGCGCCAAGGTCGTCTTGCCCAGGCCGGGCGGGCCAACGAAGAGAACATGGTCGAGCGCTTCTCCGCGCGCCTTGGCCGCTTCAATGAATACCTTGAGATTGGCGCGCGCTTCCGCCTGACCGGTGAATTCATCGAGTGATTGCGGCCGCAGCGAAGCGTCGGCTTCGTCACCGGTCGGTTCCGGCGAGATTATACGCTGCTCTTCGATCATGCCGCTTCACCAATCACTGGGACAATTCTTTCAGGCCCTGACGGATGAGCACCGCCGAGTCGGCCCCCTCCCCGACCTGCTTGAGCGCCACCGCGACGGCATTTGCCGCCTGGTCGCGGGAGTAGCCGAGATTGGAAAGCGCCGACACTGCGTCGCTCACGGGCCCGGAGGCAACCCCTTCGCCGATCTCCTGTTTCAGGCCAATCGTGCCGCTGCCTTCGCCCGCATAGGCAGGTGCCTTCGACTTCAGCTCGGTGACAATGCGTTGCGCCACCTTGGGGCCGATGCCGGGCGCCCGCGCGATCATCGCCTTGTCCTGCAACGCCACCGCGTTGGCAAGATCAGCCGCAGACAACGTCGATAGCACCGCCAGCGCCACTTTGGCGCCAACACCCTGCACGCTCTGAAGCAAGCGGAACCATTCACGCTCCAGCACAGTTGCAAAGCCATAGAGCTTAAGCTGGTCTTCGCGCACGAAAGTCTCGATATGAAGCACCGCCGCTTCGCCCACCCGACCGAGCCCCGACAGGGTACGTGTCGGGCAATAGGCCACATAGCAGACGCCGTGAACGTCGATCAGAACGTGGTCATCGCCGATTTCATCAACGGTTCCCTTGAGTTTTCCGATCATGCGAGCCTCCTAACCGCCGGCCGCCATGCGCAACCGCGACACCGCGCTCTGGCGGTGATGGGCATGACAGATGGCGATGGCCAATGCATCGGCGGCGTCGTCGGTATCGAACGACGCCTTCGGCATCAGTACCTTGACCATCATGTGGATTTGCCGCTTGTCGCCGTGGCCGACGCCGATCACCGACTTCTTGACCGCGTTGGGCGCGTATTCGGCGACGGACAGACCGGCGAGCGCCGGAACCAGCATGGCGACACCGCGCGCCTGTCCAAGCTTCAGCGTTGCGGTAGCATCCTTGTTGACGAAGGTGGCTTCCACAGCTGCCTCATGCGGCATGTGAGTGTGAAGCACCGAGGAGAGGCCGTCGTGTAACTCACACAGCCGTGTCGCCAGATCCGCTTTGCCATCGGAGCGCACCGTTCCGGATGCCACGAACCGCAACGAGTTGCCGATCGTGTCGATCAACCCCCAGCCCGTCCGGCGCAATCCCGGATCGATGCCGATGATTCGAATAATGTCCGCCGCAGGCATGGCTGGTTTTCGTTCCCCGATTTGCGGTCAAGATATGACACACAAATGCGAACAAAACAAAAACATTTCTGCGAATTCCAACAATCTTGCAGCCCGGGTCAGGCGCTCGCCAGTTTCTCCATGACGTCGTCGGAAATGTCGAAATTGGCATAGACGTTCTGGACGTCGTCCTCGTCCTCCAGCGCGTCGATCAGCTTGAGCAGGGTTCCTGCCTTGGCCTCGTCGACGTCCGTGCTGGTCTGCGGCTTCCACACCGGTTTCACTGATTCCGGCTCGCCCAGCGCCCCTTCCAGAGCGCTCGAAACCTCGCCGATGGATTCGAATGCGCACGTTATGATGTGGCCATCTTCGCCGGACTGGACATCGTCGGCACCGGAGTCGATGGCGGCTTCCATCACCGCATCCTCATCGCCGGCTTCCGGTTTGTAGGTGATCTCGCCGACCCGATCGAACATGAAGCCGACCGATCCGGTTTCACCCAAGGCGCCGCCGTTCTTCGAGAAAGCTGCACGGACATTCGAGGCCGACCGGTTGCGGTTGTCGGTCAGCACTTCAACAATGATGGCAACACCGCCCGGACCATAGCCCTCGTAACGGATTTCCTCGTAATCATCGCCGTCCCCGCCAGCCCCCTTGTTGATGGCTCGCTGGATATTGTCTTTCGGCATCGACTGGCCGCGGGCGTTTTGCACCGCCAGGCGCAATCTCGGATTGCCTTCGATATCGCCGCCGCCCATTTTCGCTGCAACGGTGATTTCCTTCGACAGCTTTGAAAAAAGCTTGGATCGCACCGCGTCCTGACGGCCCTTGCGGTGCATGATGTTCTTGAATTTTGAATGGCCTGCCATGGCACCCTGCTCACATCTATACGGAGATTGCGGCCTTATAGAAAACTCGATCCGGAACGTCCAGACGGGTCGGGCGTTCTGACCGGGCAGTCCGTCGTGGATGTCAAACCTGCGTGAACCGGTAACAGGGGATGGGAATGAACACCCCTTGGCCCTAATTTCTGCTACCATGGCCTCGCGCCCGCAAGCAGCGGTGCGAGGGCGGCGATGAAATCTCCGGCCATAAATGGCCGTGACAGTGAAACATGATGGGGTCACCGATGATGCGACTGTTCACCCTCGACCGGACATGGCCATTGCTCTCAGCGCTTGCGATCGTGCTGGCGGGAGCCGGATTTTCCACTCCGTCGGCGCAGACCCTGAGAAGCGATCCAAACGGAGATCCACCGCCGGTATCCATTTGCCAGGCCATTGCCCAGGCACCCTATTCCAGGGACATCGTAAGAGTGGCTGGTGAACCGCTGACACGCGAACAGGTGCGCATCACCTTTGTCGGCCATTCCACCTACTACATTGAAACTCCGGAAGGCACGTCAATCGCCACCGATTACAACGGCTTCGTCGGAACTCAACCGGCGCCGACCGTGGCCACGATGAACAAGGCGCACTCCAGCCACTACACGCTTTATCCGGACCCGGACATCAAATACGTACTGCCAGGCTGGAACCCCGAAGGCGGACCCGCCGACCACGATATCGTGGTCGGTGACACCTATATTCGTAATGTCACGACCGACATTCGCGCCGGCTTCGGTGGTGCAGAGCCCGATGCCAACTCCATTTTCATTTTCGAGGTTGCGGGATTGTGCATCGGTCATCTGGGGCACCTTCATCACAAACTCGAAGACGAGCATATCGCCCAGATCGGCCGGCTGGACGTGGTCATGGTGCCGGTCGACGGTGGCCTGACGCTCGGTCATGAGAGCATGAGCGAGACAATCAAGCGCCTGCGTGCTTCCGTGGTCCTGCCCATGCACCGCCGCGGCCGTGCCATGGGCGATTTCATCGGTATGTTCGGCGAGGACTTCGACCGCCGGTTCGTCGATGACACCAGCATGATCGTGTCGCTCAGGAACCTGCCAAAACAACCGACCATCGTCGTGCTGAACGGCGTCTGATCACTGTCAGTCAGAAAAATCCGGCATGGCTTCCTGAAGCCGGGGCCCCATACGCAATGGCATGATGCGCTCCGCCAGACCGGTTCTGTCGGAAATCTCGACCGCCACGCCGGCGAGGGTTGCAGGCCCGGCAGCCGCCTCGAAACGGCCCTTCGGAATGCGGGTCACAAAGCGGTTGATCGGCTCTTCCTTGTCCATGCCGATGGAAGAATCGTAGTCGCCGCACATGCCGACGTCAGAGATGTAGGCAGTACCGCCATCGAGGACCTGATGGTCGGCCGTGGGGATGTGGGTGTGGGTGCCGACGACAAGGCTGGCGCGGCCATCAACGAAGTGACCGAAACACTGCTTCTCGCTGGTGGCCTCGGCATGAAAATCGATGATCGCCGCATCGCATTGCTCCCCCAAGGGACAGGCCGCCAGTTCGCGCTCACCGACCATGAAAGGGTCGTCGAGTTCAGGGTGCATGAAAATGCGACCCATGATGTTTGTAACGAGAACCCGTGCCCCATTGCGCGCCACGTAGACACCGGTGCCGCGACCCGGCGTTCCGGCGGGATAGTTGGCCGGCCGGACAAAGCGGTCCTGGCGTTCGCAAAATGACAGCGCCTCGCGCTGGTCCCACACGTGGTTGCCGGTGGTCACCACGTCGGCGCCCGCGTCGATCGTCTTCAGGAAAATCTCTTCGGTGATGCCGAAACCGCCAGCCGCGTTTTCGCCGTTGACGATGACGAAATCGAATTGGAAATCGGCAATGAGGCCCGGCAGCTTGTCCCACACTGCCGTGCGACCACTGCGTCCGACCATGTCGCCCAGAAAAAGAAGTCTCATTCGCTCAAACCATTTCCGTCCACAGGATGCAGCCCGCTTTGCGTCAGAATCGCCGAAAGCGGCACATCGTGCGGCTCGTTTGGTATCCGCTTGACCCTCTGTTCGTCAAAGGCGACACCGATCAGCCGGGGTGTGTGTCCGGCTGTTCGCAGCCGATCGATGGATCGGTCGTAATATCCGGCACCGTACCCGATACGGTGACCGATTGCATCGAAGGCAGCCAGCGGCACCAACATCAATTGCGGATCAAGCACGGCCGCCTCAGGACCCGGGCCCACCGTGCCGAAACCCGTTTCCACAAGATCGGCACCCCGGATCAGTTCACGAAACTCCAGTGTCGTCCGGTCGATCACAACCGGCAGGCAAAGCCTGGCGCCACGTTGCATGAGGGCGAACATCAAAGGCCGGATGTCGACTTCCGAACGAATGGGAAAGAAGCCTGATACGATCTCTCCCGGGAACACCTGGATTTTGTCCTCGCCGATACGGGCGATGGCCAGCCCCGCTTCGATCCGGGCTTCGGTGGTCATGCGGTCCCGGGCTTCGAGGGCATCGCCGCGGAGCGCTGCCTTTGCTGCTTTGAGGGACATGGAAAATCGTCTTTCCGGGACAGTCTACTTGGAGCGATCCGCGACAACCGGCGGAAGTGTTACGATCCCGGGAACCTACAAAGTAGGTGGGCGCCGTGTGTAAAAACCCACGAGTCTAAACAGGGACAGCTCCCTAAGGATCGATTAAGGCCCCGGGGATTGTGATTCCAACCGGGAAGCGCAGATCGCCGCGGAAATATAGTGACCGCACAGGCAAAGTGCCAGAGCAAAAATTCCGGCGGTCACAGCATCCGTGAGAGCTTCGCCCGACGAGCTCTCAAGCCTGTTCCAGCTTGGCTGCAATCTGTTCGAGCTGCGCCGTGACCTGCCCGATGGATTGCGCCAGATCGGTATCGGTATCGTCGATCTTTGCGAGCGCCGTATCCCGGGTTTTTTTCAGGCCGCTGATTTCGCCTTCGACGCCCTGCAATTGCTGCTGAACCTCGTTCAACTCATCCATGACCATGATACCGGCCATCACGGTAATCCGAAGATCGCCGATCTCACCGAACTGGCCTTTCAGATGTCCGACATAGCGATCGAACTTGGCGGCCAGTTCGGTCAGGTGATCCTCCTGACCTTCCTCGCACGCCATTCGATAGGCCTTGCCATCGACCGTAACCGTCACCTCTGCCATGCCACCCTCGACTATCGATCCAGAACGGCGCGAATGGTCTCCATCGCCGTCACCAGCCGCCGCGAAACTTCGCGGTTTGCTTCTTCAAGCCGGCTCGCCCTGTCCTCGGATTTGTCCAGTTCTTGAGCCAACCGCGTGCGATCGGCGTTGAGACGCTGGACCTCTTCCTCGGCCTCGTCGAAATCCCGTTGTTTTTCGACCCGGCCGTCCACGGCGTTTTCCAGCCTCGAGAGCGCTTTGACCATCTCTTCAAGCGCGGATTTTGCTGTTTTCTCGCCCGGCATTGTCTTTCCCGTCCCCGCGAAATCTCAATTCGGTTGATTCTCGGGCACTTAACGAACAAAGATTAAGCAATACAGGAAGCTACCGTCAATCAATGTCGCCCCTGCCGACTCACTCGTCTGGGGATAACCGACGTAACCACCAGATTTGCCGAAATCATGGCAACCCACGGAAATCGCAGTTTATCCACGCCTGGGACCCACCGGTCTGCTTTGATTCGGCGTCCGGAAGGTGCCGGATGCAACCGTCGTCTCGTTTGTTGACTCCGTGTCGGCACCTGCTATGTGTCACCTGCTTTCGAAGGGAGCCCTGATTGGGTGGTCCCGTTACACCCCTGCTGAAGCTGAAAATTTGCTATGATCTCACGCGAAAAACACGATCGGATGGCAAACGCGATCCGGTTCCTTTCCATGGATGCTGTTGAACAGGCCAAGTCCGGACACCCAGGACTGCCGATGGGCGGGGCGGATGTCGCCACTGTTCTGTTTACCCGCTTCATGACCTTCGATCCGAAGAACCCGAACTGGCCCGATCGTGATCGGTTCGTACTGTCGGCCGGACACGGATCGATGCTGCTTTATTCCCTGCTTTATCTACTGGGTTACGAAGACATCACGATCGACGAGATCCGCAATTTCCGTCAGCTCGGTTACAAAACCGCCGGGCACCCCGAATACGGTCATGCCGCCGGCATCGAAACCACGACCGGACCGCTTGGTCAGGGGCTCGCCAATGCCGTGGGCATGGCGATCGCCGAGCGTAAGCTGGCCGATGAATTCGGCGACGACATAGTCGATCACTACACGTATGTGCTGGCCGGCGACGGCTGTCTGATGGAGGGGATCAGCCAGGAAGCCCTCAGTCTTGCCGGCCACCTTCGGCTAAACAAGCTGATCGTGCTCTGGGACAACAACAACATTTCCATCGACGGACCGCTGGAACTGTCGGATTCGACCGACCAGGTCGCCCGCTTCCAGGCTTCGGGCTGGAACACCATCTCCGTCGACGGCCATGATCCGGATGCGATTGCTGCAGCCATCGAGGAAGCCCAGGCCTCGGATCGTCCGACGATGATCGATTGCAAGACAGTGATCGGCTTCGGTGCTCCAACCAAGGCAGGCACGGCCAAAGCCCATGGTTCACCACTTGGCGGCGAGGAAATCGCCGGCGTGCGCGAGGCGCTGGGCTGGACCGCCGAACCATTCGAGGTTCCGTCTGACATCCTCGATTGCTGGCGCATAGCCGGTTTGCGCTCAACCAAGGAACGCAAGGCCTGGGAAGAACGCCTGGCTGCTTCCGATGCAGAACGCCGCGCAGCGTTCGAGCGCCGGTTCGCCGGTGAACTTCCCGGCGGCTTCGATGGAGCCATCGAAGCCTACAAGAAACAGCTGGCCGACGAAAAGCCGACCATGGCGACCCGCAAGGCATCCGAAGCTGCGCTGAAAGTCATCAATGGCGTCATCCCCGAAACCATTGGCGGATCCGCCGATCTGACCGGATCCAACAACACCAAGACCGAGCAGACTCCAGCCATCACACCGGACGATTTTTCCGGCCGCTACATCCACTATGGCATCCGCGAACACGGCATGGCTGCCGCGATGAACGGCATGGCCCTGCATGGCGGCCTGATCCCTTATTCCGGCGGCTTTCTGATCTTCACCGACTATTGCCGTGCGGCAATCCGCCTCTCCGCCCTCATGGGGATTCGCGTCATCCACGTCCTGACGCACGACTCGATCGGCCTCGGTGAAGACGGCCCGACACACCAGCCGGTGGAACATCTGGCATCGCTGCGTGCCATGCCCAACTTCATGCTGTTCCGGCCAGCCGACACGACGGAAACGGCCGAATGCTGGAAGCTGGCGCTGGAATCAGAGGCTCGACCATCCGGTATCGCACTGACCCGCCAAAACCTGCCGGCGGTGCGCGAAGAATACATCGAGGAAAACATGTGCGCCTATGGCGCCTATGATATCGCGCCGGCGAGCGACGCGGATGTTACCATCTTCGCGTCGGGATCGGAGGTCGAGATCGCCCTGGAGGCTCGCCGCAGGATCGAGGCCTCAGGGAACACCGTTCGTGTGGTCTCCGTTCCCTGTTTCGAGTTGTTCGAAGAGCAGTCGCAAGAATACAAGCGCGCCATCATCGGTTCGTCACGCGTCAAGATCGCCATCGAGGCTGGTGTTCGCCAGGGATGGGATCGTTTCATCGGCAATGACGGCATTTTCATTGGCATGAGCGGTTTCGGGGCATCCGGGCCCTACAAGGAACTCTACGAACACTTCGGAATTACCGCTGACGCGGCCGTGGCTGCTGTAGAAGCCGAACTCGATGGGCAAGCGGGTCGGGCGGCTTAGCCGTCTCTGGCCGGCACGACCTACCATCACAAAGTCAATGGCAGGGACACCCTGTCTCAACAGATTGGAGAGCTAATCCATGACCGTCAAAGTTGCCATCAACGGATTTGGCCGCATCGGCCGCAACGTGCTTCGCGCCATCATCGAATCCGGTCGTATCGATATCGAAGTGATCGCCATCAACGATCTGGGCCCGGTCGAAACGAACGCCCATCTGATGCGCTACGACAGCGTGCATGGCCGCTTTCCGGGCACCGTCACGGTCGAGGGTGAATCCATCGATGTCGGCCGCGGTCCGATCCGCGTCACCGCCATCCGCGATCCGAAGGAGTTGCCGTGGAACGACGTCGATGTGGCACTGGAATGCACGGGCATCTTTGCCTCACGCGAGAAGGCCGCCATGCACCTCGAGAACGGTTCCAGCCGCGTTCTGGTATCGGCACCGGCCGGTGGCGCCGACAAGACCATCGTGTTCGGCGTCAATGATGACTCTCTGACGGCAGAGGATCTGGTCGTATCCAACGCCTCCTGCACCACCAACTGCCTGTCGCCCGTTGCCTATGTGCTCAACAACACCCTCGGCATCGACAAGGGTTTCATGACGACGATCCACTCCTACACGGGTGATCAGCCGACGCTCGACACCATGCACAAGGATCTCTACCGGGCCCGCGCTGCGGCGATGTCGATGATTCCGACTTCGACGGGTGCCGCCAAGGCGGTTGGCCTGGTGCTGCCGGAACTGAACGGAAAACTGGACGGTGTGGCCATCCGCGTGCCGACTCCGAACGTGTCGGTTGTCGACCTGAACTTCATCGCCAGCCGGCCCACCACGGTTGAAGAGGTCAATGGCGCGATCCGCGAAGCCGCAGACGGCCCGCTGAAGGGCATTCTCGGCTACACGGATGAATCGCTGGTGTCGATCGATATGAACCACGACCCGCATTCTTCCGTATTCCACATGGATCAGACCAAGGTGATGGACGGAACATTCGTTCGCATTCTCACCTGGTACGACAATGAATGGGGTTTCTCCAACCGCATGTCCGACACCGCCGTGGCGATGGGCAAGCTCATCTAAAGGACGCAAGCGGCGCATTCACCTGAAACTCGACCGGGTTGATCATCAGCCTCCCGTGCAGGCCCCGGTCTATCCTTTGAGTGCTAACATGACCGACTTCAAGACACTTGACGATATCGGCGACGTTGCCGGCAAGCGCATCCTGGTTCGGGTCGACCTGAACGTACCGGTGCAGGACGGTCGCGTAACGGACACGACCCGCATTGAACGTGTCGCTCCAACAATCCGGGAATTGTCGTCGCGCGGCGCGCGAGTGATCATGTTGGCTCATTTCGGACGACCCAAGGGCCAGGTCAACGAGACAATGTCTCTCGGACCGATCGCCCGCGTGGTCGAAGAGGTTCTGGATCATCGGGTCCACTTCGCCGAGGATTGTGTCGGGGAAGCAGCAGCCAAAGCGGTCGGACACATGGTCAACGGCGATATCCTGCTCCTGGAAAACGTCCGTTTCCATTCCGGTGAAGAGGCCGATGATACGGATTTCGCCAGCCAGCTGGCCGCCAATGGCGACATCTATGTCGATGACGCGTTTTCCGCTGCACACCGCGCCCATGCGTCGACGGAAGCGATCGCACGGCTACTGCCCGCCTATGCGGGCCGCGCCATGCAGGCCGAGCTGGAAGCCCTTGAAAAGGGCCTTGGCAATCCCGACCATCCGGTTGTTGCCATCGTTGGCGGTGCAAAGGTGTCCACCAAGCTCGACCTGCTGATGAATCTCATCGACAAGGTCGATGCCCTGGTGATCGGCGGCGGCATGGCCAACACGTTTCTGGCCGCCAAAGGCACCGATGTGGGTAAATCGTTGTGCGAGCATGACCTGACGGGAACCGCCAAACAGATCATGACCCAGGCGGTCACCGCCAATTGCGCCATCGTCCTGCCGGTCGATGTCGTGGTGGCCAGGGAATTCAAGGAAGGCGCCGAAAGCGAGACCGTCGGTCTCGAGTCGGTGCCAGCGGACGGCATGATCCTCGACGTCGGCCCGAAAAGCGTTTCTGCAATCCAGGCCTGGATCGAGCGGGCAAAAACACTGGTGTGGAATGGGCCGCTAGGGGCTTTCGAAATCGCACCCTTCGACACCGCCACTCTGGCGGTCGCCGAGTATGCGGCCGACCGCACCGAGGAAGGGCTGCTGATCTCCGTTGCCGGAGGCGGTGACACGGTGGCCGCACTCAACAAGGCTGGTGTCGTCGAAGACTTCACCTATGTATCGACCGCCGGCGGCGCCTTCCTGGAATGGATGGAAGGCAAACCGCTGCCCGGCGTCGACGCGCTAAAAGGCTAGACTCCTTCGAAGATCACCGTCGTGCATTCGGCATTGGCGTTTCGGATAGCCTTGACCGGCTGATAGGCCTCGCTGGACAAGAAGGCACGGGCGCTGTCCATGTCTGGAAATTGCAGCAGGACCAACCGGGTTGGCTGCCACAACTCATCTTCCACGACATCCATCGCTCCGCCGCGGGCGAGATAGACCGCTCCATGTTGCTCGGCCAAGGGGCGCGCGAGCGCCTTGTATTCCTCGTAAGCTTCCGGATCGGTGAGCTTGGTATCGACGAGAACGTATGCTGGCATTGAAGGTCCTTTCACGTTTTGGAGGTTTCGGTGCCACAGGGCACGGAATGCAGTTGGTTGATATTGGTCAGTGTTGTTTGAAAAGAAGCGCTCTGGCCTCGATCTCCTTCACCAGCGCATCTTTGCCGTCCATGTAGGCCTCGATGTCATCGGGATACGCCTGCGCCAGCGCCAGCTTCAAATCCGAGTAACGCTGAACGTCGTCGGGGTTCGTTCGCAGGTAGTCGCGCAGCGCCAGATGCCGGGCGGCATCCTCAGAGTCACGCTGGAAAATATGCACATGATGGCTGCGGGTGCCTGTTTGGTCGTGTTTGCGAAAATAGCGGCGCCCCGCAATCCCGAACTCGCCCATTGCCTCGTACCCGCTGTGGGCCATCTCCGCATTGCACGCGTCGATGGCCGAAAGCTGCTCGGCCTCAACCATGATATCGATGATGGGCTTGGCACTCATCCCAGGGATCGAGGTGCTGCCGATATGATGAATGGCAATGGCATTGCTGCCCAAAGCGGCTGCAAGAACAGTAGCTTCGTTTTCGAACACGGACGGCCAGGCAGGATCATAGGCGACGACGACAACTTTCATAGACGGCTTTGGTAATCGCTGTGCGCATCTTGCGCAACACATTCAGAAAGCAATCCGAAGTTTGACATCAGATGGACCCAATTTGAGGCGATGCAGGAATGGTCCATCGTCCGTGAACGAGCAAGCGCCTCATGACCGTCAAGAGAATCGTCCCCAACTTCAAGCTGTCGGATCCGGACAAGGCCCGATACTTCTACGAAAACATCCTCGGCCTCGAGGTGATCATGGATCTGGGTTGGATACTCACCTTCGTCAGCGACCAGGACACACGTCCACAGGTCAGCATCGCGGCCGAGGGTGGTGCCGATGCCGAGGTGCCAGATCTGTCGATAGAAGTCGACGATGTCGACCAGGTCTATCGCAAGGCGATGGCGGCGAAATGCGAGATCGTGCGCGAGATCGCCGACGAAGAATGGGGCGTGCGCCGCTTTTTCGTGCGTGACCCGTCAGGGCATGTCCTGAATATCCTCGCGCACCGCGCTGAATAACGACTTTTTTGACCGTTTGAGGATTATCAGCCGCCTCGAAACCGCTTCGCCGTTTCATTGGACGGAAAGTTCTGGTATCGCCGGTGCAAAGTGGATAGCGCGCCTTTGTGGAGGCCGCACTACCACGACAATAGCATTGACAGCCTAGAGGGAGCTCCACGCCATGAGTGAACGTCTCGAAGACATCGCCGCCGCAATCGCACCGACAGGAAAGGGTATTCTTGCCGCCGATGAATCGAGCGGCACCATCAAGAAGCGCTTCGACTCGATCGGTGTAGAGTCGACAGAAGAGAACCGACGCGACTATCGCGAGATGCTGTTCCGCTCCACTGACGCGATGGAAAACTACATCTCGGGCGTGATCCTGTTCGACGAGACACTGCGGCAGAAGGCAGCCGACGGAACGCCTCTGGCCGAAATCATCCGTGCTGCAGGATCGGTGCCGGGCATCAAGGTCGATGGAGGCGCCAAGGATTTTGCCGCCCATAGCGGAGAGAAGGTGACGGAGGGCCTCGACGGTCTGCGCGACCGGCTGGCCGAGTACTATGGACTTGGTGCACGTTTCGCCAAATGGCGCGGCGTTATTGCCATATCCGATACCTTGCCCAGCCGCGGCGCCATCAGCGCCAACGCCCACGGATTGGCTCGGTATGCGGCGCTCTGCCAGGAGGCCGGCATCGTACCTATCGTCGAGCCGGAAATCCTCATGGACGGAGAGCCGGGCACCCATTCCATTGATCGCTGTTACGAGGTCACCGAAGAAGTGCTGCGGACTGTCTTCGCAGAACTCTACGATGCTCGGGTCAATCTGGAAGGCACTGTGCTGAAGCCAAACATGGTGATCGACGGCAAGAACGCCCGCGTAGCAACAGTCGAGGAAGTGGCGGAAAAAACAGCCCGCTGCCTCAAAGCCACGGTACCGGCCATGGTTCCCGGCATCGCTTTCCTTTCCGGGGGACAGAGCGACGAAGAGGCAACCGCACATCTTTCGGCAATCAATGCAGGGAACGACCTGCCCTGGAACGTCACGTTCTCCTATGGCCGCGCCCTGCAGGCTGCGGCCTTGAAGGCCTGGAGCGGAAAGACCGAAAACGTCGCCGCCGGACAGCGGGCATTCGCGCATCGTGCGAAAATGAACGCGCTTGCTTCGGCCGGCAACTGGAACGCCGGGTTGGAAAACGCGGCCTGAAGCATAGACTGTTCAAGTCTTGACAAACGGCTGGATGCGGGACGAAAAGTCCGGATGACGTCAACCGGACTTGGTTAGCCCTTCGCCATGGGAAACGGACTGTACGGCCCCCTCACCTGGCTGCTGTCGCCACTGGCCCTTTACCAGGGGCTGCAGGTACGCGCCCGCACGCCGCGCCTGTTGCCGCCACCTGGACCGCGCACTGGACAGGTCGGATCGGACAAAGACGCTGCGTTTCGTCTGTTGATCGTCGGTGATTCCTCGGCCGCGGGTGTCGGAACGGACCGCGTTGGCGACTCGCTGGGCCCGCAACTGGCTGACATTCTTCATCAACGCACCGGTGCGACAGTGGCCTGGCGGGTCGCCGGCGCAAATTCCGCGGTTAGCGAACAGGTCCGCGACCACGTCCTGCCGCATCTTGAACCAGTTCCCTACACCCATATCGTGATGTGCGTCGGCATGAACGACATGAAGAACTTTCTGACCGCTAGCCGGTTCAAGAAGGGTTTCGGCGGATTGCTGTACGCACTGCACACCAAGTGGCCGGAGGCGACCCTGATCTGGACGCCCCTGCTCGACATGACAACGGTCCCCAGCCTACCGCCCTTGCTTGCCCGGATTCTGGAGATGCGTGCCTCGATCCTCAACCCATTGGGAAAGCAACTCTGTCACGAACGCTGCGCCATCATCACACCGAGGCTCGATTCAACCAATCCGGAAGGGTTTTCCGTCGACGGCTTTCATGCCAGTTCCGCCGGCTATCATTACTGGGCCGGTGTCGTGGCCGACACGATCATCAAGCACCAAAATCCTGACGATCAGCCCACAGATTAACAGGGTGGCTGATCCTCAAAACTGCAAAACCACCACCAGCATCATCGCGATGAAGGCGAAGACGGCAATCTTCCAGAAATCCGATCGCTTTTTGAGACCGGGCAGGCCGAGTGGACGAATGATGTGCGCCACCATGGCAAGCAGCAGCACGAGAGCAAGAACTTTGGGCAAGACAGTCTCCGATCTCTATGCCAGTTCGAGCACGATCTTGCCGATGTGCTGGCCGTCTTCCATCCTCTGGTGCGCCGCAGCGGCTTGTTCCAACGGAAGGAGCGTATCCATCACGGGTGTTACTGAACGCTTTTCAAGCAGCGGCCAGACCTGATGTCTCAGCTCGTCGGCGATCGAAGCCTTGAAGTCCACGGAGCGAGCCCGCAGGGTCGAGCCGGTATGAACCAGACGCTTCAGCATCAGCTTGGAGAAATCTGCCTCGGCAATCCGACCGCGTAGAAAGGCTATCTGAACAACCCTGCCCTCAATTGCGGCAGCATCGTAGTTGCGGCTGATATAGTCGCCGCCGACCATATCGAGGATGACATTGGCACCCTTGCCATCAGTCGCCTCGCGAACGGCCTCTACGAAATCTTCTTCGCGGTAATTGACGGCCCTGTCGGCACCCAGATCAAGACAGGCCTGGCATTTTTCAGCTGAGCCGGCGGTGGTGATCACCGGCGAACCGAAGGCTTTGGCCAGTTGAATGGCCGTCGTGCCGATGCCGGACGATCCGCCGTGCACCAGCAGGGTCTCACCCGGCTGCAGGCCGCCGCGCTGAAAGACGTTGTGCCAAACTGTGAAATAGGTTTCCGGGACTGCAGCCGCTTCGGCGAAACTAAAGCCGTCAGGGACCGGCAATGCGTTGCTTTCGTGGACCGTGCAAAGTTCAGCATAGCCGCCACCCGGTACGAGCGCACACACCTTGTCACCCATGGAATGGGCGTTGGCACCCGCGCCGACCGCCACGACCTCGCCGGCGATCTCAAGGCCTGGAATATCCGATGCACCGGGTGGCGGTGGATAGGCCCCCTGGCGCTGCAGGCAGTCAGGCCGGTTCACCCCGGCTGCCCGAACCGAGACCAGCAACTCACCGGGGCCGGGAACGGGATCCGGCCGCTCGGTGACCTCCAGAACATCGGGACCGCCCGGCTCACGGATCTGCACTGCCTTCATCGACCTGCCTCGTTTCTCTCGGGACACCCTGACACGATCAAACTTGGAAAACCGGTGCCAATGCCCATATCATTTCAATATGTAGCGCACATATGCACGTGGAGGATTGGATGTCCATTTTCGAGGACGAACCCCAGAAAAAACCGGTAGCCCATGAAATCGGCGGGGATCTATCCCTCCTTTCGGTGGATGAATTGCAGGAACGGATCGACCTGCTTCACGGCGAGATTTCCAGGTTACAGGACGAGTTGTCATCCAAGCAGAAGAGTAAAAACGACGCAGAGTCGCTGTTTCGGTAAATCAGATATCAAGCCGAAAATATTCCGACAGGAACAATAAAACTCTAACTTTCTGCAAACCGTTAACCTGACGTTAAGCTTTACGAGTGTTTACTGTTGATATCCAGTTTTGCTGGATTCGGACTGAATGACCGATCGTCATTCTGTTTGATGCCTCCCTGTTAAACTTCTGAGAGCCGCCATGCGGCTCTTTTTTTTGCGCCGCTGAGACTTCCTGGGGACAAAACCGGGTCCGTTATCAGGTCGTTCGCATTCGCCCTTTGTCGTTAACCTTTCCTTAAGAAACACCTTGCGTTAACCGTCATCACGTCTCAGTGTGCGGCAGGTCCTGGAACAGGGTGTGGGTGTTCCCGTGGCTTGATCGCATTGGCGACAGCGATATAGTTGGTACAGGGTTTGGGAATGGCGGACACACACACGAATACCATCCGATTTGCAGACAAGATGACGGCCTCCGGGTCGTTCAAGGCGCTGTATGCGGAGGGCATGGGGCTGGTTGAAGAGACCGCCAATTATCTTGATGGAGACGGGCGCAACGCCGCCAAGGTTCTGCCGCGCATGGCATCGGTGCTCTATGCGGCCGAGTCGATGCGGCTGACCACGCGCCTGATGCAGATGGCATCCTGGTTGCTGCTGCAGCGCGCCGTCAACAATGGCGAAATGACCCGCGAGCAGGTCGTGGCTGAGAAGTCCAAGGTCCGCCTGGACGGTTTCGTCTGCGACCGCAGCGCACCCGGCTGGAACGATCTGCCGGAAAAATTCAAGGATCTTGTCGAGCGCTCCCTGCGTCTGCAGACCCGCGTCTCGCTTCTCGACAAGGAGATCTACCGACGCAAGGAACAGACGATCTCCACGCCAAGCCCGACCAATGAGAATTCGGTGCAGGCGCAACTGACCTTGCTGCAAACCGCCTTCGGCGGCAATTAACAACAACAGGCATCAACAGAAGCGATCCGGCCGGGCCTTTGGGCCCGGCCTTTTTGTTGGCATCAAAAAACCCCGCCGGTGAACTGACCCCCGAAAGTTGGACATCAACCTTCGGGGGTTTTGCATGTCCAAATACAGCTTGTCTTTCAAACAGTCGGTTGTTGATTTCTACGGGGCTGGTGATCACAGCTACCGTGAAGTGAGTGAACGGTTTGGTATTGATCACTCCACGGTTCGCAAATGGATTGATATCCATGCGCGGCATGGTCAGGCGGGCCTGGAGAAGAAATTCAGCCACTATAGCGCAGCATTCAAGCTGTCTGTTCTGCGGCGAATGTGGGAGGATGGGCTCTCGCGCCGTCAGGTGGCTGCGATTTTCAACATTCGTAATGCCGGTTGCCTTTCGGACTGGGAGCGACGTTATGAACGCGGTGGTCTGGCAGCTCTGGCTCCGCGCCGCAAAGGGAGGCAGCGAAAGTTGGGCAAGTCAGGCAAGCCGCCCGGATCTGAGGTTCCTGTTGACGACAAGGCCAAGAGCCGTGAGGAACTCCTGGCGGAACTGAACCATCTGCGCATGGAGAATGCCTATCTAAAAAAGCTGGACGCCTTAACGCGGGAACAAGCGCCCAAAAAGCGCAAGTCATCCAAGCGTTGAGGCCGGTTTATCCGCTTGGGGGGCTGTTGAAGCTTGCAGGGCTGGCTCGCAGTACCTTCTACTATCAGCAAAAGGTATTAGCCCGGCCCGACCGGCATGCCGCACTGAAGGGCCGGATCAGGTCGACTTTTGTGACGCATAAGGGCCGTTACGGCTATCGCCGGGTGACGGCCGCATTGCGCGCAGCAGGAGAGATCGTCAATCACAAGACCGTCCAGCGTTTGATGGGCGAACTCGGATTGCGATCAACCGTAAGGCCCAAGAAGTATCGCTCCTACAGGGGCGAGGCGGGACGCATCGCACCCGATCTGGTCAAGCGGCAATTCACGGCCGAGCAGGCCAATCAGAAATGGGTAACCGATGTAACGGAGTTCAACGTAGCCGGCCAGAAGCTCTTTCTGTCACCCGTCATGGATCTCTATAACGGAGAAATTATCGCCTTCGAAACCGCCAGGCGGCCGATGTTCAAACTCGTCGAGACCATGCTCATCAAGGCCGTGAGCCGATTACGCGACGATGATCGACCGATCCTGCATTCCGACCAGGGTTGGCAGTACCAGATGCCGACCTGGCAGCGCATGCTGCGCGAGCACAACATAAATCAGAGCATGTCACGCAAGGGCAATTGCCTCGACAACGCCGCCATGGAGAGCTTCTTTGCCACCCTCAAGTCCGAGTTCTTCCACCAAAACCGCTTCGACAGCGTCATCGCTCTGCAAAACGGAATTGCAGATTACATTCGATACTACAATCACGACCGCATCAAACTGAAACTCAAAGGGCTGAGCCCTGTACAATACAGGACCCAGCCCTTAAATCGTCCCAGCCAATGAACCGTCCAACTTTTGGGGGGCAGTTCACGGAGCGGGGTTTCGAAATTCGCATGAAGACCGTGTCTACAGTCCGAGGCCCTCGAAGCGCTTCTTGAACTTGGAAACGCGTCCGCCGCGGTCAATCAGGTGCTGCTGACCGCCGGTCCATGCCGGATGGGCCTTGGGATCGATTTCTAGCGTCATCGTGTCGCCTTCGGACCCCCAGGTGGAACGCGTTTCGTATTCGGTGCCATCGGTCATGACGACCTTGATGGTGTGGTAATCCGGATGAATGTCAGCCTTCATGTGCTCTGTCCTAGACCATCTGCGGTTGGCGAACGGTCGCACCCTGCGACAAACCAACCCATATAATAAAACAAAGCCGCACACCGGACCGGTCACGGCTTCCCAATTCGTTGGCGAGCCTATACATGAAGGGCGATCCGGTGACAAGTGGGACGGCGCACTTTTGCCGCCGCAAACGGACGGGAAAGATCATTGGCCGACGACAGGCAAAACGGCAAGAACCGCATGAATACGCTGCGCCCGCTGGCGCGGCTTCTGCCCTATGTGGCGAATTACAAAAACCTGGTCGTCGGCGCTTTGATCGCGCTGTTCCTGGCGGCTGCGGCAACCCTTGCGTTGCCGCTTGCCGTGCGCAGGATGATCGACATCGGCTTCTCTGACGCCGACACCCAATTCATCAACAGCTACTTCGCCATGTTGCTGGTCATTGCGGCCTTGCTCGCTGTCGCTAGCGCCTTGCGATACTACTTTGTCATCACCATCGGTGAACGGGTCGTTGCCGACCTGCGCCGAGATGTGTTCAGCCACGTGACATCGCTGTCGGCGTCATTTTTCGACGTCAACCAGTCGGGCGAAATCATCTCGCGGCTGACGGCCGATACCACGCAGATCAAATCCGTCGTCGGCGCAACCGCCTCGATGGCCCTGCGCAATGCGATCCTCTGCATCGGCGCCGTCCTGATGATGATCATCACCAGCCCGAAGCTCTCCAGCCTCGTCCTTCTGGCTATCCCGGTCATTGTCTTTCCGATGGTGGGATTCGGCCGCAACGTCCGCCGTCGCGCCCGCGAGGCACAAGACACATTGGCCGACGCCACCGCCTATGCCAGCGAAGCGATCAGCGCCTCACGCACGGTTCAGGCGTTCAACGGCGAGGGAAGCGCCAACAGCCGCTACGCCGAAGCGGTCGAATTTGCATTCGAAGCCGCCCGGGACGCGGTGCGTGCACGCGCTTATCTGACCGGCTTCGCCATTCTCCTGATTTTCGCAAGCATCGTAGCGATTCTGTGGATCGGCGCTCAGACCGTGCTGACCGGTTCGATGTCCGCCGGAACGCTCGGACAGTTCTTGCTGTACTCCGTGCTCGCGGCAGGCAGCCTTGGCACGCTGTCTGAAATCTGGGCGGAAATCTCCCTTGCTGCCGGCGCTGCCGAACGGTTGTCCGAACTGCTCGATGAGCGGCCGGAAATCGCCGCGCCTGAGCATCCGAAGGCGCTACCGGAACCGCCTGTTGCTTCTATTTCGTTTAAAAAAGTCTCTTTCGCCTATCCGGCCAGGCCGGAGCAGGTGATCCTAGAAGACCTCTCATTCGCGGTGAAACCCGGCGAAACCGTTGCCATCGTCGGCCCGTCCGGTGCGGGAAAGAGTACGCTGTTCGCCCTGATCAGTCGCTTCTACGATCCGCTCGGCGGAGCGGTTCGGCTTGACGACATCGACGTGCGAGAGGTTGATCCGAACGCATTGCGTTCCCGTCTGGCAAGCGTGCCTCAGGACGTCGCCATCTTTGCCACCAGCATTCGCGACAACATCGCCTTTGGCCGCCCCGACGCGACCGAGGCAGAGGTCATCGCAGCCGCTGAGGCCGCCCTTGCAGACCCCTTCATCCGCACACTGGACAAGGGGTATGACACGCTTGTCGGTGAACGCGGCATCACGCTTTCCGGTGGGCAGCGGCAGCGCATTGCCATCGCCCGGGCAATTCTCAAAGATGCCCCTGTGTTGCTGCTTGACGAAGCCACGTCTGCGCTCGACGCGGAAAGCGAAACCCTGGTGCAAAAAGCGCTCAATGGCCTCATGAAGGGCCGCACGACGCTGGTGATTGCCCACCGACTGGCAACGGTCAAGAAGGCCGACCGCATCCTTGTGATGGACGGCGGTTATCTGGTGGAAGAAGGAACCCATGACAGCCTGGTGGCACAGGATGGCATCTATGCCCGCCTCGCCAAGCTGCAGTTCCACTACCACGAGCCGGTTTCGATCGAAGCAGCCAAGTAACGGATCTCAGCGCGGCTCCCGCTCCCAATCATCCGCAAAGGACACGCTTTCGCACTGCGCAAAGCGAGCGATTCTCTCAAGGGCTGTTTCTAGCCGCGCCAGCCGGCTTCGGCTGCGCCTGACTTTCCGCTCTGGCCAGTAGGCGGCGACCCGCAGCACACCGTCGTCACGCTTCATGTCGATGCGACCCACCAATCGACCACCTTCCAGAACCGGGAAGACATAATACCCGTATTGGCGCTTCGCCGCCGGCACGAATACTTCAATCCGGTAGTGGAAATCAAAAAGCCGCTCGGCACGCTTGCGATCCCGCAGCGCCGGATCGAACGGGCTGAGGATGCGCACGCGTCCGGGTGGTTCCGGCGCGTCGACAGCGCATTCAAACACATCCGGACGCGCGAATGACCGGCGCGGCCGCGACCCGTCCGCGTTCTCAACCTCGATCTCGATTAACTCGCCGCGACGCAACGCCTCACCGCACCAGTTTTTTGCCTCGGCAGGTGTCACTGCTTCCCAAAACGCGGCCACTTCGCCCGACGTTGCAAAACCCAATCGGTCGAGAGCCGCATTGCAGGCCCAGTCGATCGTCTCCTCTGTCGAGGGTTGCGGCTCCCGATGCTCGGCGGGGATCACCCGTTCGGTGAGATCATAGGCTTTGAAGAACCCCTTGCGGTGGCAGACGCTGAGTTCGCCCGACCGCCACAGATATTCAAGCGCCGTTTTCGAGGGATGCCATTCCCACCAGCCGCCACTCGACCGCTCTTCGTCCTCGCCAACCTCGCTGGTGGTCACCGCACCCTGCTCACGAACCCGCTCAAGCACATCGTCGAATTTTTCGGTGAACCCCTCCCCGTGCCAATTGTGCCAACGCTCGCGCAAACGATCGGCGCTGCGTTCGAAGCGAAGCTGCCAATAAGGGAAGAACCGGCAGGGGATGACCGATGCATCGTGAGTCCAGTGCTCAAACAGCGAGCGGTCGCGCTCCAGCAGCGGCTTCAGGTTCTTCGGCCGGTAGCTCTGCCGCCGAGCGAAAAGGATCATGTGATGCGCCCGCTCGACCGTATTGATGCTGTCGACCTGGACGAAGCCAAGCCGCTCGATCAGATCCAGCAGGTCGCTTCCGCGCGATGGTCCGGTCGGTTGTTCGGCGAGCGCATGGCGGTCGAGAAACAGTCTGCGAGCGTCGCGATTGTTGAGTCGGGGAAAGGCCTTGCTCATGAATTCGCTCTAACATCGCTCATTGTCACGCTCCAGCGCTATCGAACAGTCGAGGACATTTGCCGTGCGTATCCTGGTCATATTCTGTCACCCATACGAAAAGAGCTTCAGCGCATCCCTGTTTGAATGCGCGAAAAGCGCCCTGGCGGACGCCGGGCACGAGGTGCGCTCAATCGATCTCTATCGCGACGGCTTCGATCCGGTGCTCAGCCGCGACGAGTGGCTAAGCTACATGGACCAGACCGAAAAGAATATCGCCCGCCTCAAGGAGCACGTCGATGCCCTCTTGTGGGCGGAAGGTCTCGTGTTCGTCTACCCGACCTGGATGTACGGCCCTCCTTCCATGCTCAAGGGCTGGATGGAAAGGGTGTGGCTTCCCGGTGTCGCCTTCGAAGTGCCGCCCGGCGAGGGCCAACGGCTCGTCGGTCGCCTCAGGAACATCCGCCAGTTCGTCGTCGTCACCACGTCCGGATCGCCACACTGGTGGTTGCTGCTGATCCGCAATCCTGGACGGCGCATGATGGTGAACGGCCACAAAATGCTGTTCAACAAACGGTGCCGGACACGCTGGCTGCAGCTTTACGACATGGATCATACGACTCCGGAAAAGCGCTCTAACTTCCTGAAAAAGGTTGAAAAAACGCTGAAGCAACTGTGACCGGTAGCGGTCGGTTATCAACTGGTGATGCAAAATTTTAACAAGTAGTTTGACCGATCGGTCGGATCGTACTAACCTGAAAAAAACACAAGATCAGGGGTACGCATATGTCGGCTGGCACTCGTCATGCCGAGACGGGGAACTTTGCGCGCAAGGATCCTCGCCAAGGCGCATTGGCATTTCAATCAAGCAGTCAGACGTTTGTCGGCCAGCAACGCCGCCCGATCGCTCGGAGCAGTTGAATGGAGCGCTTTTGGTCCGACAACACCAGCGAAGCCTTTTCAAAACTCGACCATGAGCGACTGATTGCAATCCTTCCGGTCGGAGCAACCGAGCAACACGGTCCGCATCTGCCGCTTAACGTCGACACCGCCATCATCAACGGCGTGGTGAATGCGGTCATCGAACGGCTGCCCGCCGACAGCCCCGCGCTGTTCCTGCCGACACAGGCAATCGGCAAGAGCAACGAGCATAGCCGCTATCCGGGCACCCTGACCTTCAGTGCTGAGACACTGATCCGCACCTGGACCGAGATCGGCGCCTGCGTCGCTGCGAGCGGCGTGCGCAAGATGGTGCTGCTCAACGGACACGGCGGCCAGATCTCGACCATGGACATCGTTGCCCGCGAACTGCGCGTACGCCATGACATGCTGATCTTCAGCGTCAATTGGTTCGGCCTCGGCATGCCCGACGGGCTTTACGACGAGCAGGAAATGCTGACCGGCATTCACGCCGGCGACATGGAAACCTCCATCATGCTGGCCCTTGCTCCGCAGCTGGTCGACATGGACAAGGCACGCGACTTTCGGCCGCTGATCGACACGTTCCAGCGCGACTATCAACACATAGGGCTCAACCGCGGCGCCAAGCCGGGCTGGCAGGCACAGGACATGCACCCCGCGGGCGCCTGCGGTAATGCCGCCGTGGCGACCGCCGACAAGGGCCAGGCGACAATCGACTTCGCCGCCGACCGTATTGTCGAGGTGCTTCAAGAGGTCGACCGGGCGCCGCTCACCTGGCTCGACAACCGGCCGGAATGGTGACCATGGACCAGCGTACCGACACCGCAATGATCCGCATGGAAGGCGTTCACAAACGCTTCGCCAACGGGACGGTCGCTGTCCGCGACATGTCCATTGCCATCGAGCCCGGCCAATTCGTCAGCTTCCTCGGGCCCTCCGGCTGCGGCAAGAGCACCGCATTGCGCATGATTGCCGGCCTGCTGTCCTCATCGGCCGGAAACATCACGGTCAACGGACATCCGGCTGGCAAAGGCGGCGACGGAAGCGATGTCGGTTTCGTATTCCAGGAAGCCACTCTGATGCCATGGGCGACGGTCTTCGACAACGTCTACCTGCCATTGCGCCTGGCCGGCCTGTCCCAGAGCAAGGCGCGGCCCCAGGTGGAAGAGGCGCTGGCGATGGTCGGGCTGTCGAATTTCACCGGCTCCTACCCGCGCGAACTCTCCGGCGGCATGAAGATGCGGGTGTCGATTGCTCGCGCCATGGTCACCCGCCCGACACTGCTGCTGATGGACGAACCCTTTGCTGCGCTCGACGAGATGACCCGTTTCAAGCTCAACAATGATGTCTTGAAGTTGTGGGAGGACCACAAACTGACGGTCATCTTCGTCACCCACAGCATTTTCGAATCCGTCTATCTGTCGAACCGCGTGCTCGTCATGGCGGCCCGTCCCGGGCGTGTCGTCGACGACATCGCCCTGCCCGGCGGTTATCCGCGCACTGACGAATACCGCACTTCCGGCGAATTCGCCGAAAACACCCGCATCGTCACCCAGGCGCTGAAGGAAACGCTGAGCAATGTCGACATCGACCATTGACGACGAACACGACGGCATTGTCCTCAATGCCGAACAGCTGAAACGCGAAAAGCGCGAGCGTCGCCAGCGCATCGTGATGCCGGTGGTTGTTCTCATTGGCGCCGTGCTGATCTGGGAGGCTCTCGTGCGGTACTACGAGGTGCCGCATTACTTGATCCCGGCGCCAAGCCGCATTCTGCAAACGCTGGCCAGCGACGGACCGTCGCTGATGACGTCGGCCTGGTTCACCATCAAGTTGACGCTGTTTTCGCTGTCCCTGGCGATTATCGGCGGGGTGTTTCTCGGCATGCTCTTCGCTCTGTCGCGCACGGTTGAAATGAGCCTGTTTCCCTTCGCGGTGATCCTGCAGGTGACACCGATCGTTGCCATTGCACCGCTCATCCTGATCTATGTCGAAAGCACATTCGCCGCGCTGTTGATCTGCGCCTGGATCGTTGCCTTTTTCCCGATCCTCTCCAACACGGTGATCGGGCTGCGAAGCGCCGATCACAACCTGCGCGACCTGTTCACGCTCTACAAGGCGACCCCCTGGCAGCGGTTGCGCTTTCTGCTGGCGCCGAGCGCCCTGCCCTATTTCATGGCGGCGTTGAAGATTGCCGGTGGACTGTCACTGATCGGCGCCGTCGTCGCCGAATTCGTTGCTGGCACGGCCGGCCAGAATTCGGGTCTTGCCTCACGCATTCTCGAATCGAGTTTCCGCAACGAGATCCCGCGCATGTTTGCCGCCCTCATCCTGGTGTCACTGCTCGGTATCGCCATTTTCCTGGCGACCAGCTGGTTGTCGAAGCTGGTGCTCGGCAAATGGCACGAGAGCGAAATCAAGCGGGAGAGCTGACGGCGACATGACCCAGTCCACTCCGTCGATACAACGCGAGATTGCACCGGACATGCTTTACGGAGTCCGCATCGGTGGCGGCGCTCCGGTCGATATCAGCATCACCAGCGGCGCTGTTGAAAGCGTGGTGCCGGCGGCCAAAGGTGGCGGCGGCGTGATATTGCCTGTCATGAGCGACATCCATGTTCACCTCGACAAGACCTACACCGTCGACCGCACCGGCGGATCAGCATCATCGCTGTTCGATGCCATCGAGCTGATGAAGGGTGACCTGCGCCACTGGACAGAAGACGATATTCGCGAGCGCGCATCCCGAGCGCTGGACAAGGCGTGGCGCCACGGGGTCGGCATGATGCGCTCCCATGTCGACTGGGTCGAGCCGGAAGTGCCCTTGGCCTGGGGCGTGCTCAACGAATTGCGTCAGGAATGGCGGGGGCGTATCGAACTGCAGCTGGTGGGTCTGACCCCCATCGATCTGCTTTATGAAGCCGGAAACGATATTGCACAAAGGGTGTCCACCGACACCGGTGTCCTCGGCGCATTCGCCTACCGCAACGACGCCCTCGACGAAAAGATAGACCACAGTTTCGAACTGGCCAACCAATATGAGCTCCCCCTCGATTTCCACGTCGACGAGGGGCTCGATGACGAGGCGCGCGGATTCGAGCTGATCGTATCGGCAGCGGAACGGATCGGCGCAGATCGGCAGGTCCTGTGCGGCCATGCCTGCTCGCTATCCGTTCAGGATGCGGATTCGGTGGCCAGGGTGCTCGAGCGGGCAGCGCATGCCGGTGTCGGTCTCGTCGCTCTGCCGACGACCAACAGCCATCTCCAGGACCGTTCCACCCAGCGCACCCCGCGGCTGCGCGGCCTGGCTCCGGTCAAGGAAGCTCGCGCCGCCGGCATGCACGTGATGCTCGCCTCGGACAACGTTGCGGACGTTTTCTACCCCTATGGCGACTACGATCTGTTCGATGTTTTCCGGCTTGGTGTGTTCAAGGCCCATCTCGAACCGCAGGACTGGCTGGACGCCATCACGGACATCCCGGCTCGCTGGTGCGGCAGCACCGCGGTTAGCATCGGTGCCGGCTCAAGCGCTGATTTCATTCATTTTCAGGCCGCAGACCTCCGTGACCTGCTGTCTCGCACCAATGTCCCGCGCCAGGTGTGGCGCTCGGGCGTGCTGATCGAATCCCAGGGAAAGGACTGACCATGAACGACGTGGCCACGGCGCAGCGCGAAATCGATTGGCAGGCATTCCGAAACGAGATCGACGGCGTGTCGGTGATTGACGACGAGCGCACGGTCAAGACGCGCTCCGGCGACTATTTCTGGTACAGCCCGATCCTCGACGAGCTTTTGAAAGACAAGACCGGCGACCTGCTGGTTATGCCTAAGACCCAGGACGAAGTGCGCATCGTCGCCTCAGCAGCGGCGCGTCACCGCATCCCGGTGACGGTGCGCGGCGGCGGTACAGGCAACTATGGCCAGTGCGTGCCGCTCGAAGGCGGCATCGTCCTCGATGTCACCAAGCTCAACCGCGTCATCGAGATCAAGCAGGGCAGCGTCCGTGTGGAAGCAGGTGCCCGTATCGCCGCGCTCGACGATGCCTGCGCCGAAACCGGCCAGCAATTGCTCATGTATCCGTCGACCCGCCGTATCGCCACGATAGGCGGATTTCTGTCGGGCGGCTCCGGCGGTATCGGTTCGCTGCGCCATGGCATGCTGCGCGATCCGGGCAATGTCATAAGCACCACCGTCATGACCCTCGAACCCGAGCCCAGAATCATCGAACTCGAGGGAGACGATATCCAAAAGGTCCATCACGCCTACGGAACCAACGGCATCATCCTGGAACTGGAGCTCGGGCTGACCGGAGCGACCGACTGGATCCACACCGCGGCGCTGTTCGACGGCTATGACACTGCCCTGCGGTTTGCCATGCATGCCCAGGACAGCGGTCTCGACTGCTATTTGCTGACCACCGTGGAGCGTCGCTTTGCACCCTACTACACCAAGTTCGGTGACCTGTTTCCCGACGACAGCGACGCCGTTTTCGCCATGGTCGCGCCGGCGGAGATGGCGAAATTCGAAGCCCTGTCCAAGGATTTCGGCGGCCGCGTTTCATTCGCCAAGGAAAAACCGCAGCTGCGCGCCGAGGGTCTGCAACCCGCCTATGAATGCGGCTGGAACCACACCACGCTGCAGGCACTGAAAGTCGACAAGAGCTGGACTTATCTGCAGGTCGCCTATCCGCGCCCCTTCGATCCGGATCTGGTGATGAAACAGATGGCTCGTTATGGCGATGAAATCTACTGGCACCACGAGATGGCGCGCATGGACGGTGACGTGCAGATCTTCGCATTGCCGCTGGTGCGCTTTCGCGGCCGCGACGCGATGTACGCCCTGATCGATGAGCTCGAGCAGACGGACGGCTGCACCATTTACGACCCACACGTCGTCACCATCGAAGATGGCGGCATGAAGGAGATCGACACCGCACAGATTGAATTCAAGAAATTGGCCGATCCCTACGGCCTGATGAATCCCGGCAAAACCCGGGGATGGACAGCCGACATGGCTGTTCAAGACTGACCAAGAAACATGACGGGAACAATGAGGAGACTGAGCATGAAAACTCTGCTGAAAATGGCAACAGTCGCCGCCGTTCTGGCGGCCAGCACCGGCCTTGCAGTGGCCGCCGACAAGGTGGTGTTCGGCACCAACTGGCTCGCCCAGGGCGGTCACGGTGGCTTCTACCAGGCGGTGGCCGATGGCACCTACGAGAAATACGGTCTCGACGTCGAGATCCGCATGGGTGGACCTCAGGTCAACAACCGGCCGATGCTGCCCGCCGGACGGCTCGACTTCCTGATGGCAGGCAATCTGCTGCTGTCCTTCGACAATGTGCGCAACGAAATCCCAACCACGGTCGTCGCCGCCATTTTCCAGAAGGATCCGCAGGTGTTGATGGCCCATGACGGGTCCTACTCGAACTTCGCGGACCTGACCTCCGCACCGACGATCCTGATTTCCAAGGACGGCCAGTTCAGTTTCTGGAAATGGCTGGTATCGTCGCATGGCTTCAAGGACGAGCAGCTCAAGCCATACGGCTACAACCTGGCGCAGTTCCTCTCCGACGACAAAATGGTGCAACAGGGCTACGGCACCGCGGAGCCCATCTATGCCGCCGCCGAGGGCGCGAAACCGGCCGCCTTTCTGCTCGCAGACCAGGGCTGGAACACCTATTCGACCACGATCGAAGCCCGCACGGAGATGGTTGAAAACAACCCGGATCTCGTCCAGCGCTTCGTCAATGCCTCGATCGAGGGCTGGTACAACTTCCTTTATGGCGACCGCACGGCTGCCTATGAGCTGATCATGAAAGACAATCCTGAAATGACGAAGGAGAAGCTCGACAAGGAAATGGCCCAGTTCGAGAAGCTCGGCATCATCGATGTGGGCGACGCCCAGACGATGGGTATCGGTGCCATGAGCCCCGAGCGTATCCAGGCTTTCTATGATCTCGCCGTTGCTTCGGGCATCCTCGAGGAGGGTTCGGTTGACGTATCGAAGGTCGCGACAGACCAGTTCGTCAACAAGGGCCATGGGCTCGACATCGCCAAGAAACTCAAAGGCAACTGAGGCAACGGGCCGTGCGGTTCCTCATCGTATTCTGTCATCCTTACGAGGAGAGCTACGGCGCGGCCCTGTTCGCCTGCGCTAAACAGACGTTATCGGCGCGCGGTCACGAAATCCGCGCGTTCGACCTCTACCGGGACGGATTCGACCCGGTGCTGAGCCGCGAGGAGTGGCTGAGTTATCTAAGCGACACCGACAAGAACATTGCCACCTTGCAGGATCATGTCGAGGCGCTGCAATGGGCCGAAGCGCTGGTGCTGATCTATCCGACCTGGATGTATGGACCTCCGGCCATGCTGAAGGGTTGGCTTGAACGCGTCTGGCTCCCTGGCGTCGCCTTTGACGTGGCGCCTGGAAAGAAAAAGCGCGCCGTTGGGCACTTGCAGAACATACGCCTCTTTGTCGGCATCACCACCTCGGGTTCACCCTGGTGGTGGCTACGGTTGATCCGAGATCCTGGCCGCAGCCTGTTCATGCGCGGTCAACGGGTCTTGTTCAACGTTCGATGCCGCATGCGCTGGCTGCAACTGCATGATATGAACCACAGCACGGATGCGGATCGCGCACGCTTTCTGAAGAAGGTCGAGACCGCATTGATGAAAATTTAGGGGGGAGGATGTCGGGGGAAATCGCCAAACCGCTGGCCCGATACGCCGCTTACAAGCGGCGCGGAGATTTCATATTCATGTCCGGCGTCATCGCGGTCGATCCGGACCGCAGGATCGTTGTACAGGGCTACGAGGACCTGCCGGACCACGCCCGGGCGGAACTCGGCGAGACCGGCGAGTTTTCGGTCGACGCCAAGGAGGGCCCCATCAAGGCCCAGAGCTGGTACGTGCTCGACCGTATCCGATCGATGATCGAGGCCGAAGGCGGTCAGATGAGCGACGTCTTCAAACTGGTGCAGTATTTCAAGGATCTGCGTGATTTCCCTGATTACAACCGGGTCCGGGCGCTGTTCTATCCCGACGAAGCGCCTGTTTCGACCGTGGTCGAGGTCAGCGCCATGATGCCGAGCGATGACATTCTCATCGAGGTCGAAGCCACGGCCTGGCTACCGGAGGCCAAATGAGTTCTCGGGAAAAGGTTCTGGACCGACGCCAGAAAATCCGGGAGGCCATTCGTGAGGCCGCCATCGAGGAATTCTCTGCCAACGGCATGGTCGGTGCGTCAACCCAGGCCATCGCACGTCGGGCCGGTCTCTCCAAGCCGCAGCTCCACTATTACATTTCCTCAAAGGAAGAGCTTTACGAAGAGACGTTGCTCTACATCATCGACAAATGGAGCAACCTGTTTTTCCTGTCGTCGCAGTCGGACGATCCGAAAACGGTGATTTCCGATTATATCGCCATCAAGATCCGCCATGCCCTGGCCGAACCCGAGGTCTGCCGGCTGTTCGCCAACGAAGTGGCGCGCGGAGCCCCGATGTTGCGCCGACACTGGTCGGCTTCACGGGAAGCGGTTGAAAAAGCCGCCGTGATCATCCGCTCCTGGGTCGCCGAGGGCAAGATCAAGCCCGTCGACCCCTACCTCTTTCAGATGGAGATGTGGGCGGTGACCCAGCACTTCGCCGACTATGAAGCGCAGGTCCGTTTCATGCTCGACCTTGCGGATGATGAGCCGATCGACGAAGACCGGCTGATCAAAGAGGTGACGGCGCTGTTCCTGCGCCATTGCGGATTGGACAGTTAGCTGTCAGCCACCAATGCTTCGGCGAGGATTTCGTCGCGCCCGTAGACATCGCGGCGGTAGTGGATCGAGCCGTCCTTGTTGACCCAGGCCGTGAGATAAACGACGTGTACCGGGATCGGGGCGTCCAGCTTGATCACCTTGCGCTTGCCCGAGGCGGTGATTGAATCGATTTCAGCTCGCGTCACGCCCTGCAGACCAAGGATCGTCTCAGCCATTTTGAGCGGATCCTCGACGCGAATACAGCCGTGGCTGAAATACCGTGACGCACGGTCGAAGTTCGATTTCGACGGCGTGTCGTGGATGTAGATGTTGAACTTGTTCGGGAACATGAACTTGACCCGCCCAAGCGCGTTTCTCGGCCCCGGATCCTGACGCAGGCGCACCGGAAAATGCGATCTTGAATAGCTGCTCCACGGGATCCGCCCCGGGTCCACCACACTGCCGTTCCTCAGTACCCGAATGTTTTGGGACTGCAGCGCATACGGATTGCTCCTCAGCTTCGGCAGATATTCCTTGGTGGCGATGGAATATGGGACGTTCCAATACGGATTGAAGTCCAGATATTCCATCTCGTCGGTGAAGACCGGCGTGCGATGATAGGGCTTGCCGACCTGGGTGACGGCCGCGTGCACCGTCTTTTCATTGTGCACGACCTTGACGACCTGGTCCGCCAAGTTGACGAACACATAGGGATCGCCGAAATCCGCCTGCATCCAGCGCCGCCTCTCGAGGTTGAGCCGAACGCTGCGGATGCGATCTTCAACCGTGATGTTGAGTTGCCCGAGCGTCGCCGGACCGATAACTCCGTCGGTCTCCAACCCCATGCGGAACTGGAAATACTGAAGCGCCCGCACCAGGCTGCCGTCATAAACGTCGCCCTCATGGGCGTCAGGTTCGAGATCTTTCGATTCGATCAGTCGTTTGCGCAACAGTGGCACACGTTCGTCGGTCATGCCTGGTTTGAGCACCGGCCCTTCCGGAATCGGCGTCCAACCGCCTCGGGCTTGCGCCACGAACAGTTTCTGCAAAAGATCCCGCATCCGGTCGTAGCGCGCCGTGTTGGGAGAAAAGTCCCGCAATGTTTCGGTCAGATTGTCGGATTCCGACAGATGCTGGAGAATACGATTGGCCGATATGTTCTCCGGATAAAGCACCAGCTCGCGGTTGATCGCGTTGGGTTCCACTCGGCCGCTACGCAAATGCTGGCCATAGCGCGTCACAGTCTCCGACAGCGAGACTTCGAAATCCGCCAGGCCCGCATCGCCGCCCTGATCAAGTTTCGGGAACATGATGTCGGCGTTGTAATCCGCAGGATCGAGGCCGTCCTTGTCAGCCCGCAGCAATACGAAGATCGCTTCCTCGGACGCCTTGGTCGGTTCCCCGTACGCCAACCATAACGGCTCGAAATCGCGCTGTTCGTACCAGGCCAGAATGTGTTCGGCACGCGCCTTCTCAGCTTCGGTCCGCTGGCTCATGCGGTCGATCCGATCGCGCATCGCCTGCTGCCAGAGGTCGCTGTCGAAATCTTCCTGGTGTTCCACCTGTTGGCTGTCGTCGTCCGCCTGTATGATGGCTTCGACGGTGTCCGATTGCGCCCATGCCGTGCCGCATAGCAACAGCGCTGCAACCGTGGTCAGTCCTTGCCTGAATGTGCCTTTCACGATGTCCTCCATCGGTCATGACCGATCATCTGTGTTCCCGCATTCTGCGGCTAAAGCCACACGATTTGCCGTCCGGTGTCAATGAAGGGGTTGTAGGCCCAATCCAAGACTCCTGATCTGCTGGTGCTTGTTCGCCCACCAATGCGCTGCTAGTCCTTCACAAATGCGTGACACCCACCGCAACGGAGACACGAAAATCAATCGGCTCAATCCGACTTTGATGCCCGGTATCGACATCGCCTGTTGCCACGTTTCGCCGGAATGCGAGAAGCAACTCACCATTGACGAACACGCTTCACTGGCCGGGTGTGTGCCGTCTGTCCGCCGGCAGGCCGCTGCAGCCAGAATGGCAGCACGGACCCTGCTCGACGAAGCCGGCCACTCGGACTGGTCGCTGCCTCGACGACAGGGAAATCCCCCAACCTGGCCTCGCGGCTTCGTTGGCTCGCTTTCCCACTGTCGCAACCTTGCGGTTGCCGCCTTGACGACGCGCCGAACATGGCTGGGGATCGGTATCGATGTCGAACCCGCCGAGCCATTGGAGGAGGAATTGCTCGATACGATCGCTTCCCCGGAGGAACTGTCGGAAACCGGCCACGATCCAATGGCCGTCCGTATCCTGTTTTCATTGAAGGAGGCGGTCTACAAAGCCGTGCATCCCATGGACCGACGGTTCCTGGAGCCGCATGAGGTGCGCGTGCATCTTGGCGAAAAACGTGCCTTGACCAACTATGGTCGGGAAGTGCCTGTCAGATATATCGTCAACGGCCATATTGTCGCGCTGGCGGCTGTACCGGCTTCGGGATGAGTTGTTCCTGGTGTGGTGGATTTGAAGTTCCCATGGCTATTTCAGTGACCTCCTGAAGGAACTTCAAATCCGTAAACAGGACACTAGGGAGTGACATAAGGTGGATCGTGGGTTTAGGTAGCTTACAGCGGCAAACTAAAATCAGCGTGAAGCCAACTTGACGGCCCGGCACGAACAAGGGTCCACTACGGGGAGCTCCAGACGTTCGCGATGACCGTCGAAATCGGATCCGATAGTCAGGTCGACGCCTTCAGCGGCAAATTTGCTCGTTCCGTCATCACCCACCGGGTATGGGCCATCCTGTTGACCCTGATCGTCTGCGTTGCCGCCGGCAGCGGGCTGTTGACCTTGACCTACAATCCCGACAGCCGGGTCTTTCTGGGAAGTGAAAATCCCCATAGACAGGCGCTGGAACAGATCGAGAAGACCTACAGCGCCGCCAATTCGGTACAATTCATAATTGTACCTGGGAATGGAACGGTCTTCGACCGAGACGCCCTGTCCTTGCTTCAGCAACTTACCGAGTTGGCGTGGACGCTCCCGCATGCCTTTCAGGTCAGCTCGCTCGCCAACAGCCAGTTCAGCACCGTTGCCGGCGACGACATTTCCATCGAAGATCTGTATGAGGACCCTCAGGAGCTGAACGATCAGCAGTTGGCGGAGCTGCGCGATCGGGTTCTGTCCGACGAATCTCTGGCTGGCCGAAATGTATCTGAGGATGCTCAAGTCGCATTGGCGACCGTCCTGGTGCAGGTTCCTGATGTCGCAAGAAGCAATGCCATCCTGGAAATAGCCGCGGCGGCGCGGGAAATCGCCGACCGCATGATGGCGCAATTCCCGCAAACGACGGTTCGCCTTTCGGGCGGCATCATGGGCGACATGGCATTTGCCGAAGCGGCGCGTCGCGACTCGCAGACCCTTGTGCCGCTGATGCTGGTTGTCGTCACTGTGACGCTTCTTTTGGCCCTGCGATCAGTCGTGGCAACAGTGGCCACACTCATCGTCGTTTGCCTCTCGACGGCGATCGCAATGGGCCTGGGCGGCTTTCTCGGGTTTTCGGTAAACGCGGCCACATCCGGCGCGCCGGTGATCATCATGACCCTGGCGATTGCCGATTGCATTCATTTGCTGACCAGCGTGACCCATTACCGCCAGCGTGGCAGATCATTGGATGAAGCCGTCGCAACTGGACTGCATGTCAATTTTGCGCCAATCGCTATCACGAGCCTGACGACCGCCATCGGCTTCCTGTCACTCAACTTCAGCGAATCCCCGCCATTGCGGGAATTGGGCACCATAGTCGCCATCGGCGCGATCGCCGCCTTTTTCTTGAGCGTTTCCTTTCTGCCTGCACTGTTGTTCCTGTTGCCGAAACAGCGAATTCCCACGCAGCGCAACGGCCGAGTCCCCTTGCGAAGGATGGCCGACTTTGCCATCGACAAGCGTCGTTGGTTGACCGCAATCTTCCTGGTGGCGATCCCCTTGGCGGCCCTTGGAATCACTCAGTTGCGAATCGACGACAACTACGTCGACTACTTCGATGAAAGTTTCGCATTTCGCCGCGATACCGACTTCATGGAAAACCGGCTTGCCGGTCTGCATGTCGTTCAATTCTCGCTTCCCTCCGGCGAATCGCAGGGCGTGACCAGACCTGACTTCCTCGAACGCATGGATGCCTTTGCCGACTGGCTCGAAGGACAGGACAAGGTATCCGGGGTTCATGCGCTGTCGCGATCGCTCAAGCAGGTCAATCGAACGTTGAATGGGGACGACCCGGATTTCGAACGGCTTCCGGAGTCCCGCGAGCTTGCGGCTCAGTATCTGGTTTTTCTGGAGCTTTCGCTGCCGCCCGGCTTCGACCTCGGCAACACCATCGATGTGGATCGGTCGAAAACACTGGTCACCGTTCAGCTCTCCAAGGCAAGCTCAACGGACATCAGAAGGCTGGTTGAGACCAGCGAAGCTTGGCTCCGCGAAAACGCCCCTGACATGGTAACGCAAGCGGCCGGAATGTCCGTGGCCTATGCATATGTCACCGAGCGAAACATTCGCGCCATGCTGCGCGGCACGCTTTTCGCACTGCTACTTCTTTCGGCCGTCATGCTGATTTATCTCCGGGATATCCGCATCGGCCTTTTGAGCCTCGTGCCAAACCTGATCCCTGCGGCGGCGGCGTTCGGACTTTGGGGGTATTTCGGAGGCGACGTCAATCTCGCGGTATCGGTCGTCGGCGCCATGACGCTGGGCATTGTCGTTGACGACACGGTTCACTTCCTGACCAAATTTGCTCGCGCGCGCCGCGAACAGGGCCTGGCGCCCCAGGAGGCGATCCGAGCGACGTTCGAACTGGTCGGTCCTGCCCTCATCATCACCTCGGCGACCCTGTTTCTGGGCTTTTCGGTTTTGGCAATGTCCGGTTTCGCTGTTTCAAGCCAGGCCGGAATGATGTCGGCAATCACGATAGCCGTTGCATTGATCGCCGATCTGTTTTTCCTTCCTTCTCTGTTGCTTCGATTTGCGGATAAAAAACCATGATCAGAGTATGCGTAGCCTTGTTGATATTTGGAATTGGATTCCCCCAGCTTGCCAATGCGGAAACGCCGGAGGAAAAAGGCCTGCGGATCGCCAAAACGGCAAGCCAACGGGGACAGGGTTACGGCTCGGTCGAGTCGGTCGGCGAAATGAAACTGCGCGACAAGCGGGGTGTCCGCAGCGTTCGTCGGTTTCGCACAAAGTCACTTGAGATGGGCGACGGAACCGACCGTTATATTATCGTGTTCGAACAGCCACGCGACATTGCCGGTACCGCGGTCCTTACCCAAACCCGCCGCGGTCGCAGCAGTAATCAATGGATCTACCTTCCGGAACTCAAACGGGTCAAAAGGATTTCCTCCGGCGGTCGCACCAGTGCCTTTGCCGGAAGTGAATTCAGCTACGAAGATCTGGCCAGCCCGCCGGTCGACCGCTTCACCTACAAATGGTTGCGGGACGAAGCCTGTCCGGGTCAGGCGAAGCTCAAGTGTCACGTAATTGCGCGTTTTCCTCGCGACAAGTCGTCAGGATATTCAAGCCAAACCGTTTGGATGGACGTCAACGAGTACCGTCTCTACCGGACCGATTTCTACAACCGTGCCGGAACGCATCTCAAGACACTGACGGCCCGGAACTATCGTCGCTATGAGGGCCGCTTCTGGCTGGCGGACGCTCTCACCATGACAAATCTGCGCACGGGAAAATCGACTGTCATGACCTGGAGCAGCCGAGATTTTTCGGTTCGGTACAGTTCCAAAGACTTTACGCAGCGCGCCTTGCGCCGAATCCGGTAGACACCCGTAGCCGGACCAGCACCAACGGAATCTCGGGTGAAAGTTGCAAAAGCTGTTTGAACTCAACGGCACCTCGGGCATAGTGTGGGTTCCGTTCGATGACGACACGCGGAATGTCGTATCGCGAACCGACTGAGCAGCGGCCACTGGGCCGGGAACCGAATTCCCGGTGTTTGAGCCACGGATGGACTCGGGAGATGCGGAGAACATGCGAGGACGGGCAACAACGCCGCTGAATTGGTGTGCTCTGGCACTGACGTGCCTTGCCCTCATGTCCGCTCCGCGCCCGGTTCAGGCGGGTGATTTCAAAATCGAGGGGTCCGTCACCGGGGAACTGCGCTATTTTCCCGATGGTCCTGCCTATGGGGACCCAGACGGCCCCGTCTTTGACCACCTGCAAGATGCGGTCCGTCACATCGCTCCTGATTTCATCTTTCCATTTACCGGACAGGACGACCGGCGTTTGTGGCCGTCAGTCGCACTCCGGCTGGCAATGACCTATGAGGCCGACAACGGCAAGGACGTCTTTTCGCTTCGGCCCTTTGCGCGCTACGACCCCAACAATGACCGGCGAACCCATTTCGACCTGCGCGAGGCCTCCTGGACCCATGAGGAAGAAAACTGGGATCTGCTTGTCGGTGCATCTCAGGTGCATTGGGGAGTGACGGAGTCGCGACAACTGGTCGATATCGTCAACCAGCTCGACTTTGTCGAGGATATCGGCTTCGACCGGGAGAAGCTCGGTCAGCCGATGGTCAATCTCAATCTGTTCGGAGATTGGGGCGAACTATCGCTGTTCTACCTTCCCTATTTTCGCGAAATGACCTTCCCGTCCAACAATGCGCGCTTGCGTGGTCCGTTGCCGATCGACACGGACGCGACAACCTACGAATCGAGCCTCAAGCAGTGGCACCCGGATTTCGCCGCCCGCTACTCCAACACTTGGGGTGACGCCGATCTCGGCTTGTCCTTCTTCCACGGCACCAGCCGCGAACCCAAGATGAAAATCGAGCTGACTCCGCTCGGCATCTCGGCTGTCCCCACCTACGGGATCATGACCCAGGTCGGCGTCGATGCCCTTTATGCCCAGGAGAACATTCTCTGGAAACTGGAGGCCATTACGCGCTGGGGACAGGGCGATCCGTTCTTCGCGGCTGTCGCCGGTTTCGAATACACCGTCTTCGACGCCTTTGGATCAGGCGCCGACATCGGAATTCTCGGGGAATATCTCTATGATGGCCGGGATCGGGAGGCGCCGGCGACGGTCTTCGACAATGACATCTTTGCCGGCCTTCGCATTACGATGAACGACCCTAAGGATACCAACATTCTGATGGGTGCCACCGTCGACCTCAACAATCAACACATCTTCTTCAATCTCGACGCCACCCGACGGATCGGCGAAAACTGGCAGTTGCAGCTAGATGCCCGACTGTTCCTCAACACCCCGGCATTCGAGATATGGGATCTGCCACAATTGTTGCACTCCCAGCCGGATCCACTCGAGTACGTGGCCCAGGACAGCTACATCCAGCTCAAGCTGGCGCGTTTCTTCTAGTCTAGCCCGCTGCTACCGCGCGGCCAGCAACCCGACCTGAAAACAGGCATCCTCCGAGGAATGTTCCTTCCAAGGCGTTATAGCCGTGCACCCCGCCGCCACCGAAACCGGCCACTTCGCCGGCCGCATACAGGCCCTCAATCGGCTTGCCGTCTGCGTTGAGAACCCTTGAAGACAGGTCCGTGTGGATCCCGCCAAGGGTTTTTCGGGTCAGGATGTTCAGCCGCACCGCGATCAGCGGCCCATGCTTCGGATCGAGGATTCGATGTGGCTTCGCAGTACGGATGAGGCGATCGCCCAGGAACTGCCGTGCGCCTCTGAGCGCAACGATCTGAAGGTCTTTGGAGTATCGGTTGCCAATCTCCCGGTCGCGGGCCTCGATCTGGTCTCGCAACCGATCGCCCGAAACGAGAGACTTCTCGGTCAGCGCGTTCATGCCATCCACCAGGGCTTCAAACGAATCGCGCACGACAAAGTCCTCGCCATTCTGCTTGAAGGCTTCGACCGGCGCCGGGGCGCCTTTCTTTACCCTTTGGAGCACTTTGGCGATGCTCTTGCCGGTCAGATCCGGGTTCTGCTCCGACCCTGAAAGGGCAAATTCCTTTTCGATGATCGACTGGTTGAGAACAAACCAGGTGTAGTCGTGCCCGGTCTTCATAATGTGCTTCAGCGTCGAGAGCGTGTCGAAGCCCGGCAGGCAGGGCACGGGGAGACGATTGCCGAGTGCATCGCACCAGAAAGAAGATGGGCCGGGCAGGATTCGGATCCCATGGTTGGGCCAGATCGGATCCCAGTTGCGAACACCTTCGGTGTAGTGCCACATCCGATCGGAGTTGATGATCGCGGCGCCGGCTTTCTCGCTGATGCCAAGCATTCGCCCGTCGACATGCGCTGGAACGCCGGACACCATGTTTGCCGGTGGTTCGCCCAAACGCTCTCGTGGCCAATTGCTGCGGACCAGTTCGTGATTGCCGCCAATTCCACCGGAGGTGACAATCACCGCGTCGGCTGAATACTCAAAATCGTCGGCGACATCGCGGTTCGACGATTCTCCACGCGCGGTGTCACTGGGGGCCAGAACACTGCCACGCACGCCGGTGACACGACCGTCGGTCGTGACGATTTCGTCCACCTGGTGGCGAAACCGAAGGGTGACCAGGCCGTTTGCCACTCCTTCACGCACCCGCCGTTCGAATGGTTCGATCAGTCCCGGCCCGGTCCCCCACGTAATGTGAAACCGCGGCACCGAATTGCCGTGCCCGTCGGCCAGCGCACCGCCGCGTTCCGCCCAGCCGACGACCGGAAACCAGCGCACACCCTGCTGGTGCAGCCAGGGGCGTTTTTCGCCGGCTGCAAACTCGACATAGGCTTCCGCCCATTTTCGCGGCCAATGGTCTTCGGGACGATTGAAGCCAGCGGACCCCAGCCAGTCCTGCCAGGCGAGGTCATGACTGTCCCGGATGCCGAGCCGTCTTTGCTCCGGAGAGTTGACAAAAAAGAGCCCACCGAAAGACCAGAAGGCCTGACCGCCCATGTTGGCCTCGTTTTCCTGGTCGAGCAGGATCACGGATTTTCCTGCATCCGCCAATTCGGCGGCGGCGACAAGGCCGGCCAGCCCGGCACCGACGACGATGGCGTCGCAATCCATGTCCAACTCCGCTTTAACGCTCGGTGAGTTTCAGTTCGATACGACGGTTCGTCGCCCGTGCCTCCGGCGTTTCGCCCTGCTCGATCGGCTGGAATTCTCCGAAACCGGCGGCAACGAGCCGATTGGCCGGCACGCCCTGTTCGATCAGGTATTTGACGACGGAGGTGGCGCGGCCGGAAGAAAGCTCCCAGTTGTCGGCGTAGCGTCCGGTTCCAGAGAGCGGCACGTTGTCGGTGTGACCGTCGACGCGCAGCACCCAATTGATGTCGTCCGGGATTTCCCTGGCGAGGTCGATCAAAGCCACCGCCAGTTTTTCCATTTCGCCGGTGCCTTCCTCGTTGAGATCGGCACTGCCGGAGGGAAACAGGACTTCCGACTGGAACACGAAACGGTCGCCAACGATGCGGATGTTCTCCCGGTCAGACAAAATCTCGCGCAAGCGGCCGAAGAAATCGGACCGATAGCGGTTGAGTTCCTGAACCCGCTGCGCCAGCGCGATATTGAGCCGCCGGCCGAGGTCGGCGATCTTGGTTTGCGATTCCCGGTCCTTGGCTTCCGAGACTTCAAGCGCGTCCTCGAGCGCGCCGATCTGGCGGCGCAACGCGGCGATCTGCTGGTTCAGCAGCTCGACCTGAGACAGCGCCCGCTGGCTTAGTTGACGCTCCGCATCAAGCGTCTCGCTGAGCTCGCTGATCCGCTCTTCCGCCGCACTGGACGCTCCGGCGCCACGCGCCAGCAGTTCCTGAAGCCGTGACCGTTCGCTTTCCGAATCCGACAGCGTTGCCTGCATGTTCGCCAGCGCATCCTCAAGATCCTGGCGGCTTGATTCCTCCAGCGCCAGCAGTTGCGTCAGCTCGTTGATCTGGCTGTTGAGACGGTTCAGAACCTCGTCGCGGCCGCTGATTTCGCGGCTGAGCAGAAACTGCGCCAGCACGAACACCGACAGCAGAAACATGATCGCAAGCAACAGGGTCGACAGGGCATCGACGAAGCCTGGCCAGTAGTCGACACCCCCCACCCCACGGCGGTTTCGAGCAAGCGCCATGTCGGCTTACCGGGACCCGGACTTCTTGTCCGGACCCATTTTGCTGATCTTGTCGGAGAGATTGTCGAGTGTCTCGCGCATGGCGCGCGACTCGGTCTGTTGCGCCTCGATCCAGTCTCGCAACATCTGCTGTTCATTGCGCATGTTCTTGACCAGCCCCTGGATACCTTCCGCCAGGTTGGCCATCGCCGCGGTAGATCGCTGGTTTATTCCGCCACCCGACTGGGCCATCGATTGCACTGTTTCCGACAGCCTGCGGATGTCTTCGGAACTCTCTCCACCGGAGGATACGTCGTGGGCGACGACATCGAAATCCGGATCGGTGACGGTCGATAGCCAGTTTTCCAATTCGGTGTAGAACCGGTTCTGGGCTCGACCCGCCTGCAGATCGAGGAAGCCAAGCACCAGCGAGCCGGCGAGACCGAAGAGTGATGAGGAAAACGCTGTGCCCATGCCGTCGAGGGGGGACGCCAGACCGTCTTTCAAGGCCTGCAGCACGTCGTTCGTATCGCCCGAGCCGGGATCGAGAGACTGAATGACCGTGTTGATCGAGCCGATGGTTTGCAGCAGGCCCCAGAACGTGCCGAGCAGGCCGAGAAACACCAGCAATCCGATCATGTAGCGCGAGGTATCGCGCGACTCATCTAGCCGCGTTGCGATCGAATCGAGGATCGAGCGCAGCGACGTTGTCGACAGGGACATCGATTGCTTGCGGCTCAGAAGCACGCGCATCGGTGCCAGCAATGTCGGCGTTCGGCCGCTCCGCATCCGGTCGCCGCCCTGTCGGAACGAGTTGACCCAGCTGACCTCCGGGCGCAATCGAAGGACCTGGTTGAAGACCAGCAGAATGCCGACTGCCAGAACGGCCAGGATGAGACCGTTGAGACCGGGATTTGCGAAAAAGGCGTTGGAAATCTGGCGATAGAGTATGGCGGCAAGGAAGCCCACAATGATCAGGAAGATCAGCATGCTCCAGAAAAACACCAGCGGACTGGACAGCCGGTGCGGCTGCAATCCGATGTCCTGATCTGAAATGCCCCACCCCGATAGTCTCAATCTGGCCATACGCTTAGTACCCCGGGCAAAACGCCGTCCTTTTTTGTTGGCCGGACGGTGCCCGCCTGTTCCCTCAGTTTTTTCGGAGCCGAGGACTTCGGCGATTGTCCGACCCTGACGCCGCGCCTGCCGACTCCCCCCAAATTCGAAAGCCCCAGTGAAACTAATCAAAAACATGGACGAATGGGAAGTGTTGAAGCCGAAGAATGCAGACTTCCCACGAATTCGCGACCTATTTGTGTTCACGTTCGCGCCAGCAACGGTCGAAATGGTCCGCGAAGACAAGCACAAACCGCTCATGCAAGGGCAATTGCCATTAACTCGCTCGTCCGATGGTTGAATTTTTCCACAATTGCCGATTCGCGCTGGTCGCTCGCCTTGTGACACCGTAAGATCGATTTGCTCAGTTTGCGGTGGAGAGCATGGCGGTACCAAGTGGCGTAATCTGGATTACGGGTGCCAGTTCAGGCCTGGGTCGGGCCCTGACCATGCTCTATGTCGGCGAAGGCTGGGTGGTTGCCGGCAGCGCGAACGACCCGGCGGGACTTGAAGACGTTGCTACCCAATGCAACTCGCTATCCGGTCGTTTCGTATCCCTGCCGCTTGACGTACGAGACGCAGAAGCGGTCGCTCGGACGGTAGATACCATCGAAACCGACATCGGGCCCATCGACACAGCCATTCTTGCCGCAGGCATCTACAGGACGGTGACAGGTGACGATCCGGATCCGGGCGTCATTCGTTCGGTTGCAGAGGTGAACCTCTTCGGCACGATCGAATGCCTGAACGCAGTACTGGGCCCCATGAAATCGCGCAACAGCGGTCGAATTGCAGTGATTGCGTCGCTTTCCGGGTACATTGGTCTGCCCTACTTCGCCGCCTATGGCATGACCAAAGCGGCACTGATCAACTTCGCCCAGTGTCTCTATCCGGATCTCGCCCGATTGGGCATCAAACTGCACCTTGTCACACCCGGCTTCATCGCGACGCCGATGACGGCGACCGACCAACTGCAAATGCCCCACAAGATGAGTGCGGAGGAAGCTGCGCAACGCATTCGATCGGGGCTCGCAAAAGACAACTTCGAAATTAGCTTTCCGCGTCTCCTGTCCTGGGCTGTGCGTATCCTGCGTGTTCTTCCCTTGCGTTGGGCGCAGGCCGTCAACGGCAGCGCGCGGCAATACGATTCGATCACTCCCAAATCCACTTCGAAAATACCCGATAATCCTTAGGCCACAAATGAGTTGAAAACGATTCCAAAGCAGGATCGATAGAGGGGCACTTGCAATGAATTTGCACACATCTTCTGAGAATTGGACTGACAATCGCGGCGCAGAAACCCGCCTGGCGCTCGTCGGAATTGGCTGCCGTTTTCCGGGTAATGTCGATCGGCCGGAAAAGTACCTTGATCTTCTCAGAAACCAGACCTGTGCAATATCGGAGGCGACGGACGGTCGCTGGAACAGCGATCATTTCTTCAGTTCCGAACCGGATGTACCGCAACGCTCCGTGACCAAATGGGCCGGTTTTGTCCCCGACATCACCAAGTTCGATGCTGATCATTTCGGGATTTCGCCGCGGGAAGCCGAGGCGATGGATCCGCAACAACGGTTGTTGTTGAGGGTGACCTGGGAAGCCTTCGAGGACGCCGGCATTGCGCCCGATCGCCTGGCAGGATCCAATACCGGTGTCTATGTCGGCATCAGCATGAGCGACTACAAGGCTCTGCAAAACACCGTTTCACCGGATGTGGATCTGTCCCATATGGCAACCGGCGTTGCTATGAGCGTCGCCTCGAACCGCATTTCGCACAAGATGAATTTCAACGGGCCGAGCATCTCGGTCGACACCGCCTGCTCTTCTTCGCTGGTCGCAACCGACTTGGCCTGCCAGGCATTGCGGTCCGGAGAGTGCAACCTCGCCGTGGTCGGCGGTGTGAACCTGCTGCTGGACCCGGCGGCGTTTGTCAGTTTCAGCAAGGCCAGAATGGTCTCGCCGACCGGACGCGTGTTGACATTCGATGCCCGGGCGGACGGATTCGTCCGCGCCGAAGGAGCAGGCATCGTTCTGCTCAAGAGGCTCGAAGACGCAGAAGCAGCCGGTGATAAGATCTATGCGGTGCTCCTTGGTTCAGGTGTGAACTCCGACGGACACACAAGCACACTGACAGTGCCGAACCCCGAGGCGCAGGCAACCTTATTTCGCAACGTTTGCCAGCGCGCCGGCGTTGCTCCCGAAGAGGTCGGCTATGTTGAAGCGCACGGAACCGGAACACCGGTCGGCGATCCCATCGAGGCGCACGCGATCGGCGAAGTATTCGGCCAGGCCAGACCCTCCGATAACCCGGTACTCATTGGCTCGGTCAAATCGAATATCGGTCACCTTGAAGCAGGAGCCGGCGTCGCCGGATTGATCAAGGCCGCCCTGTCGCTCAAGCACGAGCAGACATTTGCAAACCCCAATTTTGAGCAGATCAGCCCCACCATTCCGGCCGACCGGCTGAACATCGAGGTCTCGACGAATACCCGCCCCTGGCCGGCAGGCGACGAACCCCGCCGCGCGGTGGTCAATTCCTTCGGCTTCGGTGGCACCAATGCCTGTGTCCTGCTGGAGGAGGCTCCGGCCCGATCCAAGTCATCTGAAGCACCGCAAAATCGGCGAACCTGGATCGCGCCGATATCTGCCGCAACCAACACGGCTCTCGCAAGCATCGCCGATGATGTGGCCGACAGTCTCGAGGCCGGCGCCAGTTTGCGCGATACCGTTGCAACTTTGGCCATGGACCGCGCCGCTCTGCCGGAGCGGATGGCGATACTTGCGTCATCGCGAAGCGAACTGATCGAGCGTCTACGAGCGGTAGCCGAGGCGAACGATGCCGAGTTCCGGGAGGGCGCCAACCCTTCGATTATTGCCGGACGCAGCAGCGACCAGCCGACAACCGCATTTGCTTTTTCGGGCCAGGGCAGCCAATGGCACGGCATGGCGCGGCGGCTGATCGAGAAGGATGCGTTGTTTGCCGACGCAATGCGCGAGGCTGATATTGCAATCCACAAACGGAGCGGTTGGTCGGTTTTCGAGGAACTGGCCCGGCCACGCAGCGAGACACGGATCGACGAGACAACCGTAACGCAAGCCTGCATATTCGCCGTTCAGGTGGGTCTTTATGCACGCTGGCGCGATTGGGGCATTCGGCCCGATATGATGTTCGGTCACAGCCTGGGCGAGATTGCTGCCGCTTACGCCTCCGGCGCGCTGTCGATGGAGGCCGCTGTGACAGTGCTCCACTATCGCAGTTCTTTGCAGGCGGAAACCGAGGGCAAAGGCGCCATCTACGCCGTCGGAATGTCGGCGGAAGCCATGCAGGAGCAATTGCTTGCCGCGGGCGAGGAGAACATCGAGATCGCTGCCATCAACAGCGATCAGATGGTCACCATCGCGGGTGAGAAAGATGCACTTGCGGGCTTCCTCAAGCATCTCCGCAGTATCGTTGGCAGCGACCTCTTCCGAACCCGGATCCGGATGAATTTTGCACCGCACAGTCCCCAGATGGACCCGCTGCGGGACCGGTTCCTCGAGGGTCTTGCCCATCTGAAGCCGCAGCCAACCGAGCATCCGCTCATTTCGACCGTGACAGGCGACCTGATCGACGGATCGACAATGGATGCCGAATACTGGTGGCACAACATTCGCCGTCCAGTCCTGTTCCAAAACGCGATGCAAACGAGCATCGAACAGGGCGCAACGCTTTATCTTGAAATTGGTCCCGACGCTCCGCTCAGCGGCCTCATCGCGACGTCGGCAAGTGAACTGGGTGAACAGCCAAGCGTGGTGATCTCGCAGAAGCGCGGCCGCCATGACGAACGCGCGTTGCAGTCGGCGCTTGCTCGCCTGTTCGTCGCCGGTGTCAGGCCGGACTGGAGCCGTGTCTACCCCGGGCCGCACACTCGCCTCGACCTGGCCCGTTACCCCGAGGAGACGAAGGAATACTGGCTGGACGGCGGCAAGGCCAAGGAACTGATGAATCGGCCCGCAGCCCACCCGTTGCTCGGTCACCGCACGGATGCTCCCGAACCGACCTGGGAGAAATCACTGTCCCTGTCGGAACATACCTATCTGCGTGACCACAAGGTCAATGGAAGTTGCATTTTCCCGGCTGCCGGGTACCTGGAAATGATGTTTGCCGTCTATCAGGAGATTTTCGGAGACGGTCCGATCGAACTGGCCGACGTCGAGTTCACCAAGGCCAATTTTCTGGATCCGGAAAAAAGTGAGCTGTTCCAGACCCGCTACGACCCAGGTCGCCGCAGGATTGCCATCTACAGCCGACCGGCCGACATGGAAGAAGAATGGGATTTACGGGCCTACGGATCCGTCCTCACCGCATCGGGCAACTTCGAACACATGCCCCCGCCCGACATGAGCAATCCGGATCGGACTCTCGACGGCAAGACATTTTACAAAAAGGCGATTGACCTCGGATACACCTATGAAGGCGGTTTCCGCGGCATCAAGAAAACTGCCACGACCGGAGATCTTACCTGGGCCAACCTCGCGTTCAGGAGGCACGAAGCAAGAGCACCTGGCTACATCATTCACCCGTCCATAACCGACTGCATGCTGCAGATCGGAATTGCCGAGCTCTTCGAGTTGGAAACCGAGCAAAAATCGGCAAAGGCCTTTGACTATATCTACCTCCCCAGGTCCCTCCAGCGTCTTCGACTGGAGCGACCGTTACCCGCTCGCTTCGACGTGTTGGTCAAAAAGCATGCGACCAACAACTCGCGGGCGGAACTGGACAAAAAGGCTTACGATACAAAGGGAGAGCTACTGCTTCAGATCGACCACTATACGGCTGCTGCGGTGCACCGCAGCGACGTGCAGGAGGAAGAAGGTGCGGTTACCCGCTACTACACCGACGACGTGGTTCCAGCGCAATTGTCACCCGTCAGGGAAGCGGACAAGAGCGGGCTTTGGCTGATATTCGATGATCAGGGTGGAATCGGATCCCGCCTGGTCAGGAAACTGAGGCAACTGGGTTATAATTGCCTGACCGTTTCAGGCGGCCAGCCGTTCAATGGCTTCAAGCGGCAGCGCTGCAGCATCGATCCACAAAAACCGGGTGAGTTTTCGGCTTTGATGAAAGCCGTGGGTGAGATGGATGAACCGCTGTCGGCTTCCGTCTTTCTTTGGCCATGCGATCATGCCCATGTCTCCGACGGCTTGAACCAGGAAACGTTGAAAGACGTCGCGCGTCGCGGCGTATTTCCGGCACTTGATTTGGTCCAGGCGCTGATCGAACACCAGCTCGCCAGTTCGCTTTACATTGCCACGAAGGGTGCGCGGGTCACGGCCGATGATGCTGACCGCGATGACTTCACCAGCATTGCGCTGTCGCCTCTCTTGGGTCTGGCACGCACGGTGCATTCGGAATGCCCGGCAATCCGCATAGCGGCTCTGGATCTGGATGCCGGCGAGACCTCGGCGGCCACCCATGCCCGACAAGTGGTTGCCGAAGTGACGGCAGTCGAACAGGTCCGTGAGACCGAAATCGCCTATCGGAAGGGCCAGCGTCTGGTTCCCCGCTTTGCAGCCAGGGGACGGACCAGTCTCTCACCGCGCATGGTTGCCGGCCAATCGGCACGGGGTGAGAACCCATTTGCGCTGGAGATCGATCAACCGGGCGACCTGGAAGACTTGCATATTGTCGAAACGCAGGCGCAGGAACCGAAGGAAGGAGAAGTCACGGTCGGCGTGCGTGCCGTCGGGCTGAACTTCCGAGATGTCATGGCAGCAACCGGCCTGCTGCCCATCGATGCCGAGGTTGACCCGGCTTTTCAGAAACTTGGCATGGAGTGTGCCGGCATCGTCAAAGCCGTCGGCCCGGACGTCGAAGACCTGCAAACCGGCGACCGGGTCATTGCAACCAGTCGCGGCTGTTTCCGTTCGGATCTGACGGTCGATGCAAATATTGTTCGCAAAACCCCGGATGGCATGGGGCCGATCGAGGCTGCCACGCTGCTGACCGCGTTTTCAACGGCCTATTATGGTCTTCTGACCCAGGCCAGATTGGCCGCTGGAGAAAGGGTGCTCATTCATCTTGGCACCGGCGGCGTCGGCCTGGCTGCCATTCAGATCGCGCAAATGGTCGGTGCTGAAGTGTACACAACAGCCGGCTCGCCCAGGAAACGCAGATTCCTGCGCGACCTCGGCATCGAACACGTGATGGATTCGCGCTCCATTGACTTCATCGACGAAATCGACCGCATCACGGAAGGCAAGGGCGTTCACGTCGTTCTCAACGCGCTCTCGGGCGAGGCCCTTCAACGGGGGCTGGATGTGCTCGCGCCGGGCGGTCGGTTTGTCGAGATCGGCAAGCGTGACATCTATGCCGACACCGCCCTGGGCCTCAAGGTCATGCGCCGCAATATCAGCCTCTTTGCGGTCGATATGGCGCGGCTGAGCGATGACAATCCGGAAGTGCTCAAGCAGGTGCTGACCAATGTTGCCGATCTTGTCCAGGAGGGAACCTTAAAGGCTCTTCCGGCCGAGACCTTTCCGTTGAACGAGGCCAGCGACGCCTTCATGCGGATGGCCAAAGGGGAGCACATTGGCAAGATTGTCGTCACAGTCGATCCCGAAGAGGTTCAGGTCGCGCTGTCCGACGACAGCGAACTGCAACTGGACCGCGACGGCAGTTACCTTGTGACCGGTGGCCTGGGCGGCTTCGGTCTTGAAGTTGCGGTCCGCATGGCCGAGCGCGGCGCTGGAACAATCTACCTGATGAGCCGGTCCGGAGCGTCGACCAAGCAGGCAAAGGCCGGCGTTCGGCGGATCCGGAAAGCCGGTGCAAAGCCGGTGGTTGTCAAAGGCGACGTGTCCGAGGCCGCGAGCGTGACAAAAGTGATGGCCCGCATCGACGCAGGCGATGCCCCGCTGCGCGGGATCATTCATGCAGCCGTTGCTTACGACGATGCGCTGCTGCCGCAGCTCGATCACCAGCGAATGCAAACGGTGTTTGCACCCAAGGTGGAGGGCAGTTGGAATCTGCATACCGCAACCGCCGACCGCGATCTGGATTTTCTGGCTTTCTTTTCGTCGACATCCGTTCCGCTTGGCAACGTTGGCCAGGCCAACTATGTCGCAGCCAACATGTTCATGGAAAACCTCGCCAGATACCGTCGGGCGATTGGCCTTCCGGGTCTGTGCATCGCCTGGGGCGTTATGGCAACCGGCGAAGTCGAGCGTAATCCCGAACTCAAGAAGCTGTTTGAGTCATCGGGTGTTCCGCCAATGCCTGTCGAGACCGCGCTTGCCGGGCTCGAAATCATGTTGCGGAAATCCGACCCCAGCCTTGGCTACGCGGCGATCGACTGGCAAAAATATGCAATCGCAAACAGCCACGTTTTCGCCCAACCACGCATGGTGGGGCACGCGGTCACGAGCCGCAGCACAGGTGACCGACAGGCTTATCACGAGACCATGGCCGCTCCGCGGGCAGCACGACCGGCGATCATCGGCCGATACCTGACCGAAGCAATCGCCAAGGTTCTGAAAATCGAGCCGGAACGCATCGATCAGGATACGTCTCTTCAGGATATCGGTCTCGACTCCCTGACCGCATTCCAACTGAAAAACAGGGCGGAAGCGGAATATGGTCTGAACCTACAGGTATCCAGCTTCCTGCAAAAACCCTCTGTACGAAAGCTGACCGAGGTCGTCGCACAGGGCCTGGAACGTGGAGAAGTGGCGGAACTTGTCGCCGGCGGAGGCATCGATAGCAGCATCGCCCAGATCTCTCAACGCCAGAGCGATATTCTGACCACGGCAAGACGCCACAAGGATAATCCCAGCTATCTCAGAAGCTTCGAGAATGCCGGCGCGACGCATATCAGCCCACCAATGGACCTGAGCCTGCTTCGCGAGGCCGTCACACGTCTGGCAGAGGAAAACCCAGTCATAGCTTCTCGTTTCCCGATGAAACGCGGCCGCCACGCAATTGCCCAGTGCCGTGCCGACAAACTGGTCGATGTCGAGGATTGCCGCCACATGGACGATGCAACCTTTGACACACACCTGCAGCAAACCGTTCTGACGCCCATGGATTTATCCAAGGGGCCGCTTTTCAAGATTACGGTTTTTCATCGATCCGACGACAGCGACGTCGTTCTGGTGCGCTCGCATAACGCGGTCCTCGATGGGCTTTCTTTCATGCTGGCAACGGAATTCGCTGGCGGGATTTTCCTGCGAGCCAGTTCCGCCCGGATCGAGGCGATGCGTGATAGCCTGTCCTATGCGGACTTCGCCGAATGGCAGCGTAAATTCGTGTCCAGCCCGAAAGGCCGAACACAACTGCTCTACTGGCAGAAGAAACTGCGTGACGCCGGCCCGGCTTTGGCCCTGCCCTATGACCGCACCCGGGTTTCCTCGGTGCCCGAAGCATCCGCCAGCCATAGCTTTGTCCTGCCCGGAAACGTCAAAGACCATCTGAAGCAGTTGGCGGCGGCTGAAGGCCGATCCATGTTTGCGATCATGTTGACGGTGTTTGCAAAGCTGTTGCGGCCGTTTTCCAACGATCGCGATATCTTCATAACCACGACCGCAAGTGCCCGTACGCGTACCGAGCTTGAAGGAACGATCGGTGCTGTGAGCAACACGATCATCGTTCGGGCAGGAAGCTCACCCCTGGTCGCTGACTTGCAGACGCTCGACGCGATTGAGACTGATCTCACCGAATCGCTGGCCAACCAGGACTATCCCGCCGGCGCGTTGCGTCGAGATCTGAACCTGAAGTCGGCACCGGACACTATTCTGGATCAGGTTTCCTTCAGCCAGTTTCTGCCGGAAAGCGCAGGTCAACAGGGAAGCCTGGGTGTTCTGGCCAATGTGCCGGGTGCGCGAGTCGAACGCGGGCAAGGTTGGGCTGAAAGCGTCGACCTTCCGTCACGCGGCGTTCGTCGTGATCTGGCCGTTCTCGTTCAGGATCATGAAGGAGATGTCACACTCCGCTTCGAATACGATGCGGGCCTTTTCGAAGCTGCAACCATCGAGGCCTTGGCGGCCCGCTACATCGATATCGCAGTGGAGTTTGCGCCCGATCGTTCAACTGCGGAGGCGCAGGTCGGGTGACGGTGGCTTGTCTATGATTGTTGCTTGAGCAGACCGAGCATCTCCTTGTGGATGCGCTCGTTGCCTGCGACCACATTGTTCTTGTCGAACATTTTCGGTCCGCCGGTCTTGTCCGTTACGAATCCGCCGGCCTCGCGCACCATGATGATGCCGGCGGCGATGTCCCAAGGGGAAATCGGTTCTTCCCAATAGGCATCAAAACGGCCGGCAGCGACATAGGCCATATCGAGCGCAGCCGATCCGGTTCGACGTATACCGGATACCTCCCGCATGACTCTGCTGAGTTCCTGAAGATAAGGACCATGTGATCCGCGACCAAGATGCGGAACACCCGTGCACACCACGCAGTCCGACAACTGACGGCGACCGGCAACCCGCATGCGTCGATCGTTGAGAAAGGCACCGTTGCCGCGATCGGCCGTGTAGAGTTCATCTACGACAGGATTGTAGATCACTCCGGCGACAATCTCGCCAGCACGCTCAAGGGCAATGGACACAGCAAACTGCGGAATGCCGTGCAGAAAATTGGTGGTTCCGTCCAGGGGGTCCACGATCCACCGGTGCTGACCATCTGTCCCCTTGGTCTCACCACCCTCTTCGCCGAGAAACCCGTAGGTCGGCCGAGCCCGCAAAAGCTCCGTATGGACGATCTCTTCTGCTTTTCTGTCGGCCTGGCTGACGTAGTCTCCCGGACCTTTCAGGGACACCTGCAGGTTTTCGACCTCGCCGAAATCACGCGCCAGCGCGCGTCCCGCCTTGAAGGCGGCCTGAACCATGACATTGAGTAGAGCGGAACGGGCCATAAAATCTGTCCGGTGAAAGCGAAGGAGCCGATCTAGTCGGCGCGGCGGATATAGGTGATTTCGTTGGTGTCGACCAGAATGCGTTCCCCGGATTGAATGAAGGGAGGCACCATGACGCGAACACCATTCTCCATCACCGCCGGCTTGTAGGACGAAGCAGCCGTCTGCCCTTTCACCACCGGATCGGCTTCGACGATTTCGAGCACCACCTGATCGGGCAGCGATATGCCGATCGGCTTCTCTTCGTAGAGTTCCACCGTCACCATCATGCCGTCCTGGAGGAACTTGGCGCGGTCGCCAACAAACTCCATGGGCAGTTCCAGTTGCTCATAGGATTCGTTGTCCATGAACACCAGCATATCGCCCTGTTCGTAGAGATACTGGAATTCTTTTTGCTCCAGCCGCACACGCTCTACCGTTTCGGAAGCGCGGAAACGCTCGTTCAGCTTTGTCCCGTCGATGACGTTCTTCAACTCGACCTGGTTGAAGGCGCCGCCCTTGCCCGGCTTGACCGCATTCGTCTTGACGGCGACCCAAAGGCCGCCATTGTGCTCGATCACATTGCCGGGGCGAACTTCATTACCGTTGATTTTCATGGGATACGTTCCGGAAAAGTCAAAAACCGGCGCCTCAAGATCACAAATAGCCGTTCGTTGCAAGCCCGGCGTCAGGCAACGGACCGCCGACGGGGGTTCAGCGCGACCTGAACGTGTTGGCGGCTTCGATCCCGGCCTTCTGTTCCTCAGCCGTCAGCCCCTGGAAAAAGTCTTCGAGTGCATGATCTTCCAGGCCCGAGCGCCGCGACACGATATACCACTTAGCGGCTTCTATCGGGTCAGGCCGGGTGCCGATGGCATTGATGTAGAGATGCGACAGGCGGTTTTGCGCCATGACATTGCCGGTGTTGGCCGCGCGGCGCATCCAGGAAAACCCGGCTTCATAGTCGGTTTCGCCACCGATTCCGTCGATAAGCCAGACAGCGAGGTCCAGCTGTGCGGTGTCGTAGCCGGAGCGCGCGGCGCGCAGCATCCATTGTCTGGCCTTCTCGCGATCTTCGCCTCTCAGGCCGACACCGTGGGCGTAGATCTGTGCCAGCGCGAACTGCGCATCGGCGATCCCGTTCTCCGCTGCCTGCTGCATATAGGGCAAGGCCTGGCGAATACCTTCGTCTCCCGGCTGGTCGGTGATCAGCAACTGGCCATAGTTGAACTGCGCCGAGGAATTGCCGCCATCGGCGGCCATCTTCATCAACTCGCGCGCCCGGTCCCGGTCCGGCGCAACGAAACGCCCCTCCAGCAGCAGCAGGGCGTATTTGAGCTGTGCGGCGACATTGCCGCTGTCGGCGGCCGCCTTGTACCAGAACACGGCTTCCTTCATGTCCCTCGGGACACCCAGTCCGCGCGAGTAAATCTCCGCAATCAAGGTTTGTGACGCCGGATCACCGAGTTTCGCTCGCGGTTTGGCGAGTTCGAGCGCGGTCAGATAGTAGCCGCGCTGGAATGCCCCATAGGCAAGGTCGCCCGGATCAATCGCATCGGCAACTGCTGCGTCCGCGGCGCTTTCCGCGCCAATGGCCGACGACTTCTCCGCAACCGGCCTTTCTTCGGTTGTTTCGGTCGACTGTGCTGGAACCGTCAGTGCGGCCAGGAGCAGCAATGGAAGTGTTCGATTCATCACGACAGTCAATCCTCGAACCGTGGCGCTTTTTCGTCAAGCAGGGCATTCACGCTGGCGACCCTCATCGCCGCCTGCCCGGGATCGGCAAACACGGCGTGGCCCAACGCGGCGAATTCAGCGCCCGTTGCGGCCACCGCGAGGGCTGATTCAGGGTCCCTCCCACCCATGACGACACAGGGAATTTCCACCATCGATGCCCACCACTCGCCCAGATCAAGATTCTTGGGGTGCGGCTCATCCTTGATGTCGCCGTCGATTTTGCCAAAAAAAATGTAGTCAGGTCTCAACTCGCCTATTTCAAGCGCCGAGTGCCGGTCCTTGGCTCGACCGCCACCGACGATGAGTTTCGGAGAAAACCGTTCCATTGCGTCGCCCAGGCTACCGACATCGCCGACAATGTGGAGACCGTCCGCACCAGCCCTCGCAGCAATACGCTCTTCACCGGCAATCAGGACCGCCGCTCCCGCCTTTTGCGCGACCGGTATCAGCCGCTCGGCCAATTTCTGAAAACCACCGTCATCCAGCCCGTATTGCGGCAGAATCACGGATGCGACATCTCCGCCGCGCAACGCGTCGGACAGGGTCTTCTCCGCCAGGTCCGTGTCCGCGATATCCGGCAGAACCAGCATCAGGCGGCATCGATCCTCTACATTCGGCATTTTGTGTTTTCCCGTAAGAAGCGGCTGGCCTATAAGGGCTCGATCTTTTCTTGAACCCTCTTTGACGATCCTCCCGGATAAACCAGCATCGCGGACGGATCAACCTGGAAGCATATGCCAGCCGATCTGACCTTTTTTGCCGTCGCGGTCCCGGCCGTCATTCTCGTCGGCTTGGCCAAGGGCGGCCTGGGCGGAACTTTGGCGCTGATGGGCGTACCCCTGATGGCACTGGTCATTTCACCAGTGAAGGCTGCGGCGATCATGCTGCCGATTTTGATCATCATGGATGTCGTCAGCCTCTGGGTCTGGCGACACTACAACGACTGGCCGACGCTCAAGGCCATCCTGCCCGGCGGAATCATCGGAATTGTCATCGGATGGCTGGCGGCATCGCTTGTCACCGACGCGGTTATCCGGCTTTTGGTGGGCGTCATCGCGCTCAGTTTTGTTCTCAGCTACGCTCTTGAGCGTTATCGCCGGGGAGGTGGCGAACCGCCGAGGAAACCCCAGAATCCGGTCAAAGCGACGTTTTGGGGAACTGTTTCGGGTTTCACGAGTTTCGTTTCACACGCCGGCGGACCACCCTACCAGGTTTACACACTGCCACTTGGGATGACACCGAAGGTCTTCACCGGCACCAGCACCCGCTATTTCGCTGTCGTGAACGCTCTCAAAGTGGTGCCCTATTTCGCTCTTGGACAATTCGATGCCAGCAATCTCATGACATCCGCCATGCTCTTGCCGCTGGCTGTAGCAGCCACCTTTGCGGGAGCCTGGGTCATCAAGCGCATGAGACCTGCGGTATTTTATCCGTTGATGTATCTGCTGGTGGCGATAACCGCCATCAAGCTTGTTGCGGACGGTCTGAATGCGTTATTGGCCTAGGGAAAAGCACCGCATTTATTGCCGGAGACGAAATGACCAATCCTTTTGAAACCGACCTCGATCGCAATCCCGCCAACTACCAGCCGCTGACACCGCTGGCGCACCTGGCGCGCGCGGCTTACGTCTATCCCGATCATACAGCGATCATTCATGGTTCGCAGAAAACCGATTATCGGACTTTCTATGCGCGCTCTCGGCAATTGGCCTCGAGCCTTGCTGCATTGGGGATTGGCAAAGGCGATACGGTCTCGGTGATGCTGTCCAACACACCGGCGATGCTTGAGGCCCACCATGGAGTGCCGATGACAGGCGCGGTGCTGCATTCTCTCAACACCCGCCTCGATGCCGCAATCATCGCCTTTCAGCTCGACCATGCGGATTCGAAGGTTCTGATCGTCGACCGGGAATTTTCCGGAGTAGTCGCCGAGGCTCTGGAGCAAACCAGCGTTTCCCCGCTGGTAATCGACTATGACGATCCGGAATACGGAACCGATACCCCCTTCCCCAAAGGGGAGCGTATTGGCAGCCGCGATTACGAGGAATTCCTGACTGCCGGCGATCCGGACTATCGATGGTCCGGCCCCGATGACGAATGGGAGTCGGTTTCCCTGAACTATACCTCGGGTACAACCGGCAACCCAAAGGGTGTGGTCTACCACCACCGCGGTGCGGCGCTAATGGGTTACTCAAACGTGGTCGCCTCCGGCATGGGCAAGCATCCGGTCTATTTGTGGACACTGCCGATGTTCCACTGCAACGGCTGGTGCTTTCCCTGGACGCTGGGCGTGGTGGCCGGCACCCATGTCTGCCTGCGCTGGGTGCGCGCCAAGGCCATGTATGATGCCATCGCCGACCATGGAGTCACCCATTTGTGCGGAGCGCCCATCGTCATGGCGACGCTGCTGAACGCTCCGGAAGATGAAAAAAGACAGTTCGAACAACAGGTCAGTTTCAACACCGCCGCCGCGCCACCGCCAGAATCCGTGTTGTCCCAAATGGCCGACGCCGGGTTCGAGGTCGTCCATCTCTACGGTCTGACCGAGACCTATGGTCCGGCGGTCGTCAACGAGTGGCACGATGAGTGGAATGCGCTCGATCCGGCGCATCGAGTCTCAATGAAAGCGCGTCAGGGTGTTCGTTACAATGCGCTGGAAGATCTTTCGGTGCGCGACCCGAAGACCATGGAACCGGTGCCCGAAGATGGCGAAACGATCGGCGAAGTGATGTTCCGCGGCAATATCGTCATGAAAGGTTACCTGAAAAACCCCGAAGCCAGCGCCGAAGCATTCGAAGGCGGCTGGTTTCACTCCGGCGATCTCGGGGTGATGCATCCGGACGGCTATATCCAGCTCAAGGACCGCTCGAAGGACATCATCATCTCCGGAGGCGAGAATATCTCATCGATCGAGGTCGAGGATGCGCTCTACAAGCATCCGGCGGTTCAGGCAGCCGCTGTGGTCGCTATGCCCGACGACAAATGGGGCGAGACGCCATGCGCTTTTGTCGAGCTGAAACCTGGGGCGGAGGCAACCGCGGAAGAGGTGATCGCCCACTGCCGCGAGCATCTGGCGCACTTCAAGTGCCCCCGGCACATCATTTTTGAGCCGCTGCCAAAGACCTCTACGGGAAAAATACAGAAATTCGTGCTGCGCGAGCGGGCCAAAAATCAGATCTGACGGCCTGTGGGGCGGTAAAAACGACGAATTTTGAAAAACAAAGGTCCATGCGCGCCAGCACAAGGCGGCGCGCCGGTAAAACGGTGGTTGAGAAACGTGCCTACTGCAGGGACAATTCTCCCCGCAAACGCTCGATTTCGTCCTTCACCCGCAGCTTGCGCCGCTTGATTTCGGTGATTGCCGAATCGTCGGAGGATGGATGGCTAAGCGCCGAATGGAGTTCCTCTTCAAGAGCGCCGTGCTTCTTTTCCAGCGTTTCAAGACGAGCATGGATTGCCATGGAACGACTCCTTCTTATGCCTGTTGCTCCGCCCCGCAACCGCAGAGCGGCCATCATCGAGTGTGCCACTAACATATGGCGATTGTCGAAGGATTATTTCAATGCAGTGGAAAACTTTCTGCTGTTGGCGGTTTTGCGAATTCCGACAAAATGTTAGACGAAAGTGACGTCGGGTGACTGCAAAACGCCGATTCCGACCACAGCGTCCAGGGTGCCGATATGGGGAAAGAGGATATGTCGGATCAGGAACAGGCTGAATTGCGTCTGAAGGCAGCACGATTGCGCCAGGAACACGAAGACTTCGACACAGCCATCAATGCCATGATCAAGACCGGTTGCGACACATTGAGCGTTCAGCGGATGAAAAAGAAAAAGCTGGCCCTGAAGGACCAGATCACCAAGATTGAGGATCAAATCATCCCCGATATCATCGCCTGACGAATGCAGCCGATGACCAGCAAACCGCCAGTCGCCATCATCATGGGCAGCCAGTCTGACTGGCCGACCATGAAACACGCCGCCGAAATCCTCGACCAGCTCGACATCGGTTACGAGGCACTGATCATTTCGGCGCACAGAACGCCGGATCGCATGGTCGATTTCGCCAAAAAAGCCCGCGCCAACGGGTTCAAGACGATCATCGCCGGCGCTGGAGGGGCAGCCCACCTGCCCGGCATGACGGCGTCATTTACCACGTTGCCGGTTTTCGGTGTCCCCGTGCAATCGAAAGCGCTCTCGGGTCAGGACAGCCTGCTGTCGATCGTGCAGATGCCCGCAGGCATTCCGGTTGGCACTTTGGCGATTGGAGTTGCCGGCGCCACCAATGCAGCGCTGCTTGCCGCTTCAGTCCTTTCAATCGAAGACGAGAGCGTGGCGCAGCGTCTCGAATCATGGCGGCAGGCTCGCAGTGATTCCGTGCCGCTGGAACCGACGGACGGAGCATGATCATGCCGGCTTTGAAACCGGGCAGCGCGATCGGCATTGTCGGCGGCGGCCAGCTGGGCCGTATGATGGCCATGGCGGCGGCACGTCTTGGCTTCCGCACCATCATTCTCGAGCCGGATGAGTATTGTCCGGCCGAACAGGTGGCAAGCAGCCACATCACGGCGGCCTACGACGATACCGAAGCACTGGAAACGCTTGCAGCGCTCTGCGATGTCGTCACCTATGAGTTCGAGAACGTTCCGATGGAAGCTGCTCGCCTGCTTGCCGAAAAGAAACCGGTCTTCCCGCCGCCGCGAGCCCTGGAGGTTGCGCAGGACCGGCTGGTCGAAAAAACCTTTCTCAACGATTGCGGCATTGCGACCGCCGAATTCGTCGCCGTGGACAGCCAGGAGCAGTTGGAAAAGGCGCTCACCTCCTTCGACGGCAGTGGTGTTCTTAAGACTCGTCGCCTCGGCTATGACGGCAAGGGCCAGCGTGTCTTCCGGGGAATGGAGGACAACCCGGCGGGCGCCTTCGGGGCGCTCGGCCACGTTCCGCTCATTCTGGAGGGCCTTGTGCCCTTTGCCAGCGAAATTTCGGTGATTGCGGCCCGCTCGCAAGACGGCGCCATCGTTGCCTATGACCCCGCCAGAAACGAACACCGCGAAGGCATCCTTCGCACATCGACCCTGCCCTGTGGTGCCGCCGAGTCGACCTTGAAGCAAGCCCGTGAGGCAGCGGAAGCAGTTCTGACCAGTCTGGACTACGTTGGTATTGTGGGCATCGAGTTCTTCGTTCTGGACGATGGAACACTGCTCGCCAATGAACTGGCTCCACGTATCCACAACTCCGGCCACTGGACAGAGGCGGTCTGTACGGTTTCCCAGTTCGAACAGCACATCCGTGCCGTCGCTGGCCTGCCGCTTGGTCCGGCAACCCGGCATTTCGATTGCCAAATGGAAAACCTCATCGGCGACGATGTCGACCAGGTTGACGCAATCCTCGCAGATCCGAGTGCTGTCCTGCACCTTTACGGAAAACGGCAGGTCCGACCAGGTCGCAAGATGGGGCATGTCACCAGGCTGGGAGCAAAGACCTAAACGTCATTGCCCAATCCAGCGCCGGTTTTTGAATGAGCACCAGACTTATCGACGACGACACGTAGGGGAATAGCTGTGCTCAGATTGATCATCCTCGCGATGCTTATTGTGACCTTGCCCGCTGCTGGCGGTGCTGATGAGCGCGTAGATAAGTATTTTCCAGTAAATGCCTGGAAACCTCTTGGCACACGAACGCAACAAGAGCAGTCTCAATTTTTTGAGAGATGGTTTGGCGGCCAGCTGGCCGCCATGCGGGAACCTTCTCTTGCATTCGGCGACTATCTTGAGCGTGGTCCGAATGAGCTTCGGCTTTTGTTTCTTCCGACCTTCTCGCGCAGCTCAATGCTGAGGATAACGTACAGTGATCAACTGGAAGTTTCGTTTGAATTCAAGAAGCTGAGTGGCACTGGGAGCTCTTTTCCCGGTGAGCTAGTGGAATACTCGACAGGGGCTGTCGATGAGGATGATGCAGATCGGGTATTCACGCTTCTCGAAGTAATAGCTCCATGGAAAGAAGCAGAAATCCCGGTAGCAAGAGGCTTTTGTTACGACGGAACACAGACTGTAATCGAATTCCGCAAAGGCGATGCATACAGGGTGATCGAACGCCACGAATGTGACTTGGCGAACGATGACAGCATCCGAAGGCTGATCCACGTTTTCGACGAAATCAGCGGCGGTCAAATGATAGCCCCCGGCAATTTTGAGCCGAGGGACTGATGACGCCCAACGAATTGACTGATTTGTTTGTTTCAGAATGGCCACTTTTCCACCAACCTTACCGGCGGAAATTCGAATCTCAGCACCAAAGCAGTTTCCATCAACGCGACTTGGCGCGCGGCACCAAAACTGGGCTTTTTCAGGCTCTGCTCCGCACAGGGCCGGTTGACATTAGCGGCGCTTGGGTTTAAACGCCACAGCCACAACGAAGCGCGTCACCCGGCGCGCTTTTGGTTATTTTGGAGCTCGACGGCCTGCGGCCATCATGAGCGGCGACCGAGGGTCCGGAACGATGAAGATCAAGAATTCGCTGAAAGCGCTGAAAGCACGCCACCGGGAGAACCGTCTGGTTCGCCGCAAGGGCCGTGTTTACGTCATCAACAAGCAAAATCCGCGTTTCAAAGCGCGCCAGGGCTGAGTGCGCGCCGGTTCATCCGGCCGCAATCACCAAAATTTGCCTTTGAACACCGGCGTATGCGCACTAGAATCTGTGCATGCGCCGATTTTTTTTGATTCCAGCCGCTACTCGCTCCATCGCCATCGTTTACGCGATGGTGTTGGGAACCACAGTCTCTTCAGCCCAGACCGACGAGGGCAAACAGCCTGAAGCCGCGGCGCTCGAAGCACCTCAAACACGCTCAGAACGCCTGGACAACTTCTTTTCCGATCTCAAGCGCGAATCCGATCCGGAACCGGCCAAACGCATCGCAGACAGCATTTGGACCGAATGGCGCCAATCCGGCAGTGCCACAGCCGATCAGTTGATGGACTGGGCCAATGAAGCCATTCGCGACAAGCGCCATTACACTGCCTTGGATCTGCTTGATCAGGTCACCGTTCTGATGCCCGACTATGCCGAGGGTTGGAACCGACGCGCCACCCTGCATTACATGATGGACAATCATTCCAAGTCGATGGCGGATATCAATCGAGTTCTGGAGCTGGAACCCCGTCATTTCGGAGCGCTCATGGGTATGGCTTCCATTCTGACCGCTGCGGGCCGGGACGAAGCTGCGCTTGGCGCTTACCTTAAAGTGCTTGAAGTTTACCCGGCAATGCGCGAGGCTCAGAAGAAGGTCGGTGAGCTGTCAGAAGAGCTGTCCGGCGACGAAATCTAGAGTTATCGATCAACTCAAGAAACGTCAGACGAGGTTGGATTGACTTTGTTCGTTCTGGTCCCGCTGATTGCGGTCGCGGCACTCCTCCTTTTCACCAGATATCATGTCAGGCGCATTGAACGCAGTTTCCCGGTCTGCGGCGCCTTCGTCGACGCGGGCGGCTTCGATCTTCACATCAGTCACATCCCAGGCCCCGAAGACCCGGAGTTGCCACCGGTCGTTTTCCTGCATGGAGCCAGCGGAAATCTGCGCGATCAGATGATGGCCTTCCGGCAAAATCTGGAAGGGCGCGCGGACCTGATTTTCATTGATCGGCCCGGCCATGGCTGGTCGCAGCGCGGTGACGCAGACAACGGCCGCCCCGACGGACAGGCGCGCAGTGTCGCTGCGGCCCTGGACACTATGGGCATCGATCGGGCGATCATTGTCGGCCATTCCTTTGGCGGTGCAATCGCATCCAGCATGGCGCTTGAAACGCCTGACAAGGTGGCCGGGCTGCTGCTGATTTCAGCACCGACACATCCCTGGCCTGGCGGGATCGATTGGCATCACCATGTTTGTGCAGCGCCGCTGATCGGTCCCGTCTTCACCCAGCTTCTGGTCATGCCGATCGGCCTGGCTCGCATCGAACGGGTGGCACGCTGCGTTTTCTCACCCAATGACTATCCCGCTGACTATCTTGAGGTGAGCGGAACGGAGCTCGTGCTACGCCCAAGGGCCTTTCGCAACAACGCGGTGGACGTCGTCAATCTCTACGACCATGTGGTTTCAACGGAACCGCGTTATCAGGCCATCGCCACGCCCACGGTCATCATCACCGGCAATCGTGACGATGTCGTCTCCCCGGACATACATTCCGAAGCGATGGCACGTGAGGTCCCGGGCTCACATCTGTTGCGCATCCGTGGTGTCGGCCACAAGCCGGACTTCGCAGCCACCGACCTGTGCATCGCCGCCATGCAAAAAATCGCCGGAAAGAACGTCGATCTTGACGCAATGGTGGTTGATTTGGAATCCAGGCTCGAGAGCCAACAGCGGGGGTCACACCAGGCCGGGTCAGACCCCGGCCGGGCCGATCAGATCCCGGTCATGCCGTCCGATCCGATATAGGCGATGCGCAGCATGTTGGTGGCGCCCGGGGTACCGAAAGGAACGCCCGCCGATATGATCACCCGGTCGCCGGGTTTGCCGAAGCCTTCCAGGAAGGTCACGCGACAGGCGATATCGACCACGTCGTCCACATCCTTCGCGTCCTCACTGACGACGCAATGAAGGCCCCAGACCAACGACAGCCGCCGCGCCGTCTCGACGATCGGTGACAGGGCGATAATGGGAATCTGCGCCCGTTCCCGCGAAGCCCGCAGACCGGTCGTGCCCGACGATGTGAAACAGACGATGGCGCACAGTTCCAGGGTTTCGGCAATTTGACGAGCCGCAAGCGAAATCGCATCCGCACCGGTCGCTTCCGGTTCGGAGCGCTGTGCATGGATAATCCCGGTGTAATTTTCGTCCCGCTCGACCTTGCGGGCAATCGCCGCCATGGTCGAAACCGCCTCCACCGGATAGTCGCCTGCGGCCGATTCGGCCGACAGCATCACCGCATCGGCCCCCTCGAACACCGCCGTTGCTACATCGGACACTTCGGCGCGGGTTGGGACCGGCGCCGATATCATCGATTCGAGCATCTGCGTCGCCACGACCACCGGCTTGCCGGCCTTGCGGCACGCACGCGTCAATCGCTTCTGCAGGCCAGGCACGGCTTCCAGCGGCAGTTCCACGCCCAAATCGCCACGCGCAACCATCAGTGCGTCTGTCAGTTCGATGATTTCCTCGATGCGTTCGATCGCCTGAGGTTTTTCGATCTTGGCCATCAACCCGACCTGACCGCGCGCGACCTTGCGCACCTCCGCCAGGTCATCCGGCCTTTGAATGAAGGACAGCGCCACCCAATCCACGCTCTTGGTGGCAAGCACGGCTTCCAGATCCTTGTGATCCTTCGGCGTCAGCGCTCCGACGGCAAGCGTGCTGTCCGGCAGACTGACCCCCTTGCGGTCTGAGATCTTGGTGCCGGAAATGACGGTACACTGGATGCTGTCGCCGTCGCAGACATCCGCTTTCAATTGCAAGCGTCCATCATCGATCAAAAGTCTGTGACCGGGCTCGACGGCAGCAAAAATCTCCGGATGCGGCAGGAATACCCGACTGGCATCGCCGGGCGCTTCATCCTTGTCGAGCGTGAAAGTCTGCCCCGGCATCAACTCGACTGCCGTGTCCTTGAACTTGCCGACACGCAGCTTCGGTCCCTGGAGATCGGCCAGGATGCCGATCGGTCTGCCACAGCGCATTTCGACATTGCGAATGCGCTGGACCAGCTCACGCATCAGGTCGTGACTGGAATGGCTCATATTGATTCGGAAGGCGTCCGCACCCGCTTCATGCAACTTCTGGATCGTTTCCTCGTCCGACGAGGCCGGCCCCAGTGTTGCCAGTATTTTGACCTTGCGCAGGCGCTTCATTAATTCCCACCTTCCTCGAGTTCAGTCGAATCGGAGAGCTGGACCATCCAGCTCGCCTGCTGACCAGTGTCGTATTCCTTGAAACCCATGCGCAGAAATCCGCGGGTGAAGCAGTTCTGAACACCGACGATCTTGAACTCGTCCTCGGCCACGCACATGTTGACGTCGCCACCCCAGCGACCGCCACGAGCGGCGTCTTCCGCGTAGACATAGTAATAACGCGACGACAATTGCCCCTCGATCAGCGTTGCGCAGGAGGTTGCCGGTATTTGCCACCACCCCTCGGTAATCCAGCCCTCCTGGCCGCGGTAGCCGATCGCCACACCCACCAAGTTCTGGGTTCCGTTGCAGACCCTAAAATCGGCCCTCGCCTCCTGAGAAAACACTCCACCGGCCAAAAACGCCAAGAATGCTACAACGATGTGACAGCGCGACAATCTTTGACCCATCCATCGACTCATCCACTGACCCATCACGGCGCTACTGAACCCCCAAAGGCATAACGAAGCAGGACGCGCTCAAAAAAGCCCTGCCCAACGGTTTTTGTATGTGCCGCATCGGCGGCCCGAATGTCAACGAAAGAGGGGCCTTTTCAAGGCCGTTGGTTGTTGCCATAACACCATGAAAGGGCACCGCTTTAGCATTCGAGGGCGCCAGCTCCGCAATCGCTTGACGTGCTGGAAGAAACCCGGACATTCGGGTCGCTGCCCGCTTCGACCCATCTTGGAGATCAAAATGACAGAACTCACCGACCAGCAGAAAACCGAATTCGAGGCCGCCGCTTTTCGAACGTTGGTCGCGCATTTGCGCAATCGAACCGACGTTCAGAATATCGACCTGATGAATCTGTCGGGGTTCTGCCGCAACTGCCTGTCGAACTGGTACATGGATGCCGCAACCGAAGCCGGTGTCGACCTCAGTAAGGCCGATGCCCGGGAAATCGTCTACGGCATGCCCTACGACGAGTGGAAATCGAAATACCAGACCGAAGCAACGGACGAACAAAAGGCAAAATTTGCTGCCTCCCGCCCCGATCATTGAGGTCGTGCCGGTTTGGTCTTGACGAACCGACCTGACCGGGGCACCAGTCGACAGCCTTAGAACAGCACACAGGAATCGCCTTATGTTGGAGACCCAGGGAGTCGCCCGAGATCAGCTACGCGCCTTTGTTGAGCGGATCGAGCGGCTGGAAGAAGAAAAGAAAACCATCGCCGACGACATCAAGGATGTTTATGGCGAGGCCAAAGCCATGGGCTTCGACACCAAAGTCCTCCGCAAGGTGATCTCCATCCGCAAGCTGGACCAGAACGAGCGAATGGAGCAGGAAGCGGTTCTCGACACCTACCTGCACGCGCTCGGCATGGCCGAAGCGCCACCTGAGGGCTGATCTAGCTGAAAATCATCAGTTGCGTACGACGAAGCGGGCGACCGTCATGAAATTGACGGCCCGTCCGCTGAAGCTGTCGGAGCTTGCAACGCGGTTATCCGTCGAGAAGCCATCCATGTGGACGGTGTCTGGCGCACTGCGCATGTAGGCGGAAACGAAATGCGGTGCCTTGCCGGGTCCATGCATGGCGGCAATGCGGTTGGCGACGAACGTGCGGCGTGTTGCCAAATTCTGCGTCAACACCGGTTCCTTGCGAACCGAACTGCGCCGATTTTCTTCGGCATCCCGCGCATCAGGACGCCCGCCCTTGCCCAGATTGGGCCGGACCAACGGAGCGAAAGCGCTGTCCAGAATTCCGTTGGACCGCAGCGAACCGGATGAAGGTGGCGCCAGAGCGACTTCGATTGGCGCGAGGGCAATCATTTCGCCGACATTGTGCTGGAAAGGAGACGGCGCAGGGACCGGAATGCCTGTTTCGTCCTCGTTCCGCGTCGTATCCTGGGAACGCGGATTGAACGCTGCCGCTACAACGACTGCATCGGATGCAATGGAGTTGGGGCGGATCGTCGGCCGCGGAACGAACGCCAACTGAGCCGAGTCTTCCTGCGTCGATGCAATAAGCGGGTTCTCGGCGGGCGGTTGTATCCGGCCCGTTCTCAAACCGGCGCTGTTCGTTTCAACCGTCGCAGGTGCCAAAAGGAACGCATCTCCGGCGGGCGATTCAGGCGCGGATGCAAGCATCACGCGTGTCCCGGCATCGAGGTTCGGCCGCACCGGCGCAACCGGTATCGGAACGCCTGAACCATTCGCACGTGCTGGTGCGGTAACCCGGATCGGTACGCCACCGCTTTCTGGGATGGCAACCGCCGCCGTCGACGTGTTCGGCGCGAGTGCAACCTCGACCGGCGCTTGCTGCAACGCTGCGAGCTGGACGCCGCTATCCGGCGTTGCCGGTCTTGGCGTCGGCGTCGGAATCGACGCCAACTGGATTGTTTCCTGTTGCTGCTGCTGACGCGGCGCGGCCGCGACAGCAGTCCGCCGGGTTCGCGTCTCCGCAGGTTTGTCCTCATCCCGGTTACGATTGCCGAAAACGCCGGCCAACAGGTTGCCACCGCCCGAAGAGCGTTTTCCGGCTATCTGAATCTTCTTCGACGTCACGCGCTTTTTGTAGTCAGCCATTGCCTGTTTGTAGCCTGGTAGAGGCTTGCCGTTCTTCGGCAGGTGCAGTGTCTTGCCTTTCGGGAAGACTTTCGCCAGCTCCTGACGGCTCATCCTAGGCCAGGAGCGGACGCTGCCGACATCAAGGTGCACGAATGGCGAACCCGACCGCGGATAGTAGCCAACGCCGCCGACCTGCGCCTGCATGGCGACGCGGCGCAGCTTGCTCAGTTTGACATCGGGGATATAGAAATCGATCGCCTTGCCGAGCATGTGCTGGCTCTTCGAAGCGACACCCTTTGAGCGTCTGCGCAGCATGGCGTTGGTTGCCGGGGAACGGTAGGCGGACACAACGTGAATATGCTTGCGGGCCCCGGTGCCACGATACACTTCCCAAAGCAGGTCGAGCAGGCGCGGGTCCATCCGGGTCGGTTCGTTGCGGCGCCAATCGCGCAAAAACCGGTTTATCTTCTTGAGACCGGACGGAATATAGCGACCATTCTTCTTGTAGGTGATGGTGGCCCGTTCTTTGGTGTGCAGGAAATAGAGTTTCAGCGACCGCGTTTCGGCAGCGGCCGGGCCGGCGACGAAAACGCAAAACAGCGCGGCGACAAGCATCGCCACGCGGTAATGACGCACCCGCGTCCATTCACTCAATCTCTGTGAGCCCCTCACCAAATCCTATGGGTCCCCTGCGTCCCGCCGCCCGTGTATTCCTGCGTTCACGGCCCCCGGTCAATTGGCGTATACCAAAAGATATCGATATTGCCTACTTCCCGTTCGCCCGTATGTCGACTGCTCTATCACAATTGCGGTCAGAGCATGGCAAACCGCTCACACTCCGTTTCAACCGTTATTTATAGTGAACAAAGAACTAACAAGGAGTGAATAAAACGAACTATCTTCGCTCCGATTCGAGACATGCCTGCCTCGCTGGCCGATTTGGTGGACCGGCTGATTCGGATTTTGTAAGGATACTGCACCCTGCACCGGCCCAATGCGGTTGCCGTGGCAAGCAGGTGATTGGATATTTTCGGGGACCAAACCAATGACTCGAGTGCCGCGCGCAACTACTCTTTTTTCCAATGTGCGTCGGCATCCCGGCGACCCGGCAGCAACCGCAGGGGATGAAAAGCTGGGCAACCTGCCGGAATGGCAGCTTGCAGACCTTTATGAGGGTATGGACGCTCCGCAACTGCGCACTGATCTGGAGAATGTCGACCGTGAGTGCGAGGAATTCGAATCCCGCTGGAAAGGAAATCTTGCTTCGGCCGCTGGAAAATCCGGGACGGAGGGGCTTGGCGCTGCGCTGAAGCAGTTCGAGGCTCTGGAGGAATTGCTGGGGCGCATCGTGTCTTTTGCCGGTCTGACCTATTTTTCCGACACCAGCGATCCGCAACGGGCAAAATTCTATGGCGACATCCAGTCGCAGGTCACCGACATCAGCAGCCGGCTGTTGTTCTTTGCCCTTGAGCTCAATCGCATCGACGATGCCGTCATCGACGCATCAATGCAGAGTGATCCGGAAGCTGCGTATTATGCGCCCTGGCTGACCGACCTGCGCAAGGACAAGCCCTTTCAGCTCGAGGATCGTGTCGAACAGCTTTTCCACGAGAAATCGGTGACCGGGCATGGCGCCTGGAACCGCCTCTTCGACGAGACCATGTCATCGCTTCGCTTCACCGTCGGTGAAGAGGAGCTGACGCTGGAGCCGACACTCAACAAGCTGCAGTCTGCTGACGGTGGCGAGCGAAAGGCCGCCGCGTCTGCACTGGCGACCACGTTTTCGGAAAATCTGCGGGTTTTCACCCTGATCACCAACACGCTCGCCAAGGACAAGGAAATATCCGACCGCTGGCGCGGCTTTGAAGACATCGCCGACAGTCGCCATCTGTCCAATCGCGTCGAGCGCGAGGTCGTCGACGCGCTGTCGGACGCCGTTGCCAAAGCCTACCCTCGCCTCTCCCATCGCTACTACGCTCTTAAGGCCAAGTGGCTTGGAATGGATGTGATGGATTACTGGGATCGCAACGCCCCGTTGCCGGAAACGCCCCAGGCCGTGATTTCCTGGGATACGGCGCGTGACACCGTTCTCAGCGCCTATGGCGATTTCGATCCGCAAATGGCGGATATCGCGCGCCGCTTTTTCGACCGCAACTGGATCGACGCACCCGTTCGCCCCGGCAAGGCGCCCGGCGCCTTCTCGCATCCGACCGTCCCGGCCGTTCACCCATACGTCTTGCTCAATTACATGGGCAAGCCGCGAGATGTGATGACCCTCGCCCACGAACTGGGCCATGGCGTTCACCAGGTCCTGGCGGCGGAACAGGGCGCGCTGATGGCCCAGACACCTCTGACGCTTGCCGAAACCGCATCTGTTTTCGGCGAAATGCTGACCTTCCGCGTTTTGCTCGAACGCACCACGGACCCGTCCGAGCGCAAGGCCATGCTCGCCCAAAAGGTCGAGGACATGATCAACACGGTGGTGCGGCAGATCGCGTTCTACCAGTTCGAGCGCAAGGTCCACTCAGCGCGCCGCGAAGGAGAACTCACGGCCGAACAGATCGGCGAACTGTGGATCTCCGTCCAGCACGAAAGTCTCGGTCCGGCCATCCGCATTTCGCCGGGATACGAGACCTATTGGGCCTATATCCCGCACTTCATCCATTCGCCGTTTTACGTCTACGCATATGCCTTTGGCGACTGCCTGGTGAATTCGCTCTACGCTGTCTACGAAAACGCCGAGGAAGGGTTCCAGGAGCGCTATTTCGACATGCTGCGAGCCGGTGGCACCAAACACCATTCAGAACTTCTCGCGCCGTTCAATCTCGATGCCAGCGATCCGGCTTTCTGGGACCGCGGCCTGTCGATGATCGAAGGTCTGATCGACGAGCTTGAAGCACTCGACCGACAATAGCGCATTCTGCCAGGCAGTTCTTTTCGCGTGTCGACCGGTGGGCGACGCGAAAAGAATATGGTGTTCTGCGATATTGATTATTATGCAGTGCCAGAACCCGGCTGCTTGAAGGCGCCATCAATATCGCGAAAGGAATCACCATGGCTGAGGCCGAATACCCCGTCTATGGCGAAATCACCGGCCCGATCGTGATGATCGGTTTCGGCTCCATCGGCCGCGGGACGCTGCCGTTGATCGAGCGGCATTTCAACTATGACCGCAGCCGGATGGTTGTCGTTGACCCGCGCGATGACGATGCCGGTCTCATCAGCGAACATGGACTGCGCCACGTCAAAGAAGCACTGACACCGGAGAACTTCCGTTCCGTGTTGCAACCGCTGCTGACCGAGGGCGAAGGCCAGGGCTTCTGCGTCAATCTTTCGGTCGACACCTCCTCCCTGGACATCATGAAATTCTGTCGTGAAATCGGCGTCCTCTATATCGATACCGTGGTCGAACCCTGGCTCGGCTTCTATTTCGACGACACGCTCGATAATGCCGCACGCACCAACTACGCGCTGCGTGAGACTGTGCGCAGCGAAAAGGCCGCCAATCCCGGTGGCACCACGGCAGTCTCTTGCTGTGGCGCCAATCCAGGCATGGTGTCGTGGTTCGTCAAACAGGCGCTGGTGAACCTGGCCGACGACATGGGTCTCGACTACGGCGAACCGGATCAGGACGACCGTGAAGGTTGGGCCGCTTTAATGCAACAGGTTGGCGTCAAGGGTGTCCACATTGCCGAACGCGACACCCAGCGCGCGATCAAACCCAAACCGCTCGACGTGTTCTGGAACACCTGGTCGGCAGACGGTTTCATTTCTGAAGGCCTGCAGCCGGCGGAACTCGGCTGGGGCACCCATGAGAAATGGCGGCCCGAGAACGCTCGCGACCAGGCCGAAGGGCACAAGTCGGCAATATTCCTCGAACAGCCGGGCGCCAACACACGCGTGCGCACCTGGTGCCCGACGCCTGGACCTCAATACGGCTTCCTCGTCACGCACAACGAATCCGTCTCGATCGCCGACTTTTTCACCGCACGCGACGCCAATGGCAATGTGGTCTACCGCCCGACCTGCCACTACGCCTACCACCCGGCCAACGATGCCGTGCTCTCACTGCACGAAATGTTCGGCAATGGCGGCACCCAGCAGCCGGTTCTCCACGTGCTCGATGAGCACGAACTGGCCGATGGCATCGATGAACTCGGCGTGTTGCTCTATGGCCATGCCAAAAATGCCTATTGGTATGGTTCGCGGCTGTCGGTTGAGGAAACCCGCGATCTGGCACCGTACCAGAACGCGACCGGTCTGCAGGTTACGTCAGCCGTGCTCGCCGGCATGGTCTGGGCGCTCGAACATCCGGAGGCCGGTATCGTCGAGGCCGACGAGATGGATTTCCGCCGCTGCCTTGAAGTGCAGTTGCCGTATCTAGGGCCGGTCGAGGGCCATTACACCGACTGGACTCCGTTGACCGGCCGACCGGGCCTCTTCCCTGAGGATATCGACGAAAGCGATCCCTGGCAGTTCCGCAACGTGCTGGTGCACTGAACTCTGCTAGACTCAAGGTTTTCGAGCTGACGAGAGAACAGCTGGCACCGGTATTACAAATTTGGTTCCGTCTTTGAGTTTCAGCGTCTCTTCATGGATATGCGCGCGGATCTTTTCGCGATGCTCTCTGGGTTGCGATCTGAGCATTGCGGTGGCCCGAACTGCACCCTCATTGAACGCGTCGTACAAAGAAGTCATGGAATCGTGGAGCCAGACCTGCTCGACCCGAGTGATTTCTGGATCAACAAATCCGCTCCTCCTGAGGAGCTGGCTGGCCTCGTTGCGGTCAGCGAAGCGAAAATAGGGTGGTGCTTCCGGCAAACCGGTAATCGTTTGCCCGTGCTTCTCGATCGCCGACAACACGATGCCGAAGCCCTCTCCGTCTCGCGGCTCACCCCAAACCGTGAACGCAAACCATCCGCCTCTTCTGAGAACACGAAACACCTCGTCGCAGACCATTTCGGGGTTTGGCATATGATTCATGCCAAACCCCATGACCACGGCGTCGAACATCCCATCCGGAAACGGCAAATCTTCGGCGTCCGCCTGGCGAAACTCGATTTGCGGATGGGATCTGCTTGCCAGTTCGACCTGAGCAGCCGAAAAATCAATCCCGACAGCCGAGGCACCTCTTTCGTGTGCAGCTGCCGCCACATAGCCTGCCCCGGTTGCGACATCCAGGACCTTACCGTCTCGGACAACATTTGCAGCATCGAGCATGGCGTCTGCGGATTGGGATGAAAGATCGCCCCAATGTTCATGATAGGGATTGGCGGCCTTTTCCCAGCCGGTCCGTTCGAATTCTGAAAACGCCTCAAAATCCTGATCTGACGACGGCATTCTGGTCCTCCCCTGCGGGCGTCCAGCCGATCGAGCCCATCAGATAGACGGCTACATTAAACCGTCGATCCAGAAGTCGGCACCTACTACTTTCGTCTATGCAGGCCAGTTTCCGCACCGCATTACCGGCATTGGCAAAACGTCATATTGCCGCGACTGGTCCACGGATGGTATCACTAATGCACTGTTCAGTGCGCGATTCCATGGCTATTGGCGCAACCGACAACCTTGCTTCTGGAGGCGAATATGCGGCATCGGATCTGGCTCTTTCTCATGGCTATCTTGGCGATCGGCCTGGCGGGCTGCGTGCCGAGCTATGGTCCTGGTCCGGGCGGCAGCGGCAACTCTATCGAAGGTGTGTGGCTTGATCCCAACGGCATACAGTCGCGTTTTTCGGCTGGCACCTTCGAGACCCGCACCACCGACACCAATACCCTGTTGGCAACGGGGCGATATAACCTGATCAATCCGCGACTGGTTCAGATCGATATCCGGTCGCTGGTGCGGCAGACGAACACCACCGTCAACTGTTCCCTGGTGTCTCCAAACCGACTGAACTGCACATCAAGCAACGGCCAGCAATTCTCGTTGACGCGACGTCTTGCCTGATTGATCAACGCGGACCTTCGAAGCGGCTGTGAAACCATTACTGAGTAACGGGCCGGGAACCCGGCCCGGAAGGACCCTGTTATGACCGAGTACTTCGACACCCTTGAAACCCGCGAACCGGCCGAGCGCGAAAAGGCGCTGTTTGCGAAACTGCCGGCTTTCCTCTCAGACGCCCTAGAGAACACAGAAGGTCTCGCAGCTTGGCTGGGAGATGTCGAACCAGAGTCGATCGACAGCCGCGAGGCGCTTGCGGGCCTTCCCGTGCTTCGCAAGCCCGAGCTAATGGAAATGCAAGCCAAAAACCCGCCCTTCGGCGGCATGGCCAGCGCCGATGCCCTGCGCGGCAACCGGGTCTTCATGTCTCCTGGTCCGATCTGGGAACCGCAAGGTCCGGGCATCGACCCCTGGCAGTCGGCGCGGGCATTGTTCGCTGCCGGCATGCGGACCGGTGACAAGGTCCACAATGCCTTCTCCTACCACATGACACCCGGTGCATTCATCTTGGACGAAGGCGCCCGGGCTCTTGGGTGCCTGGTGTTTCCGGCCGGCGTCGGCAACACAGAGGCTCAGATCGACGCCGCCGTGGCGCTTGGGCCTGATGCCTACACCGGAACACCGGACTTCCTGAAGATCCTTCTCGACAAGGCCGCCGACTCCGGCAAGGACCTGTCGACGATCAAGCGAGCCCTGGTGTCAGGCGGCGCCCTGTTCCCTTCGTTGCGCGAGGAATACGGCGAACGCGGCATCCGGGTCCTTCAGGCCTACGCGACGGCGGATGTCGGCATCATCGCCTATGAAAGCGCCGACGAAGGCGGCGCCCCGCACCCGGGCATGATCCTCAACGAGAACATGATCGTCGAAATCGTCCGACCCGGAACCGGAATACCGGTGGCCGATGGTGAAGTCGGCGAGGTCGTCGTGACCGCCCTCAACCCGGCCTACCCGCTGATCCGTTTTGGAACAGGTGACATGTCGGCGGTGCTTGAAGGCCGCTCACCCTGTGGCCGTACCGGCATCCGCATCAAGGGCTGGATGGGCCGGGCCGATCAGCGTACCAAGGTCAAAGGGATGTTTGTCGATCCCAAACAGATCGCGGCGGTACTCGCGCGTCACCCGGAAATCGCCAAGGCACGCTTGGTGGTTGTCAGGCAAGGCGCGGAAGACGCGATGATTCTGGAGGTTGAACAGCACGGCGAGGGTCACGCCGATGCGCAATCGCTCGCAACGACGCTGACCGACATCACCAAGCTGCGCGGCGAGGTGGTCATCCGGCCGGCAGGCAGCCTGCCCAATGACGGCAAGGTCATTGCGGACGAGCGGGATTACGACGCCTGACGAACAGCGCTTGAATTCAACCGTGCCTCCCATATGTTCCAATCCGGAATGGACGGCCGGATTGGAATAGACATGGACAGCACCCAGAAGGCGGCGCAGAAAAAAACCACACAGCCATATTTGCCTGGCGATCATCCGCCGGTTGCCTTCGGCAAGGTCGGTGTTCTGCTGGTCAATCTCGGCACGCCGGACGGCACGGACTATACCTCCATGCGCCGCTATCTGAGGGAATTCCTGACCGACAAACGGGTGATCGAATGGCCGCGCGCCCTTTGGTATCCGATCCTGTTCGGGATCGTTCTCAACACCCGGCCCGGCAAGGTTGGCAAGGCTTACGAATCCATCTGGAACACCGAGCGCGACGAAAGCTACCTGCGCACCTACACCCGCAGCCAGTCCGACCGGCTGGCAGAAGCTCTGGCCGGCCATCCGAATGTGGTCGTCGACTGGGCGATGCGCTACGGACAACCGTCGATCGGTGATCGTCTGTCGGCCCTGCAGCGGTCGGGCTGCGAGCGCATTCTGCTGTTTCCGCTCTATCCGCAATATGCAGCCAGCACCACCGCAACCGTCAATGACAAGGCGTTTGAGACACTCGCGAAAATGCGCTGGCAGCCCGCGTTGCGAACGGTACCGCCCTATCATGACGATCCAGCCTATGTCGCAGCGATTGCCGACTCGATCGAATCGCACCTGGCAAGTCTCGACTGGCAGCCCGATGTCGTTTTGGCCTCGTTCCACGGCATTCCGATGTCCTATTTCAAGAAGGGCGACCCCTACCACTGCCACTGCATGAAGACGTCACGCCTGGTGCGCGAACGCCTGGGTTGGGACGAAAAGCGGTTTGTGACCACGTTTCAGTCGCGTTTCGGGCCGGAGGAATGGCTGCAGCCCTACACCGACAAGACGGTGGAGAAGCTGGCGCAGGACGGTGTCAAGAATATCGCCGTCATCAATCCGGGCTTCGTATCCGATTGCCTGGAGACCCTCGAAGAGATCGCCGGCGAAGCTGGGGAGATCTTTCATGAACACGGGGGTAAGAACTTCACGCACATCCCGTGTCTCAATGACGGCGGCCCGGGAATGTCGGTCATCGAAGCCGTGGTTCGGCGCGAACTGGGCGGCTGGATCTGACCGTACTGGCGGTCAATTTGCAACTTTTGTCGATTGTGCTCACATTCGCGTGAGCCAAGCGCAGGTGATTCGGCCCGCCCGGGACCTGTGCGTGCGAAACTTGAAAATCGCGCCTGACAGGAGATCCGCTCATGCCGCTGGAAGGTTTTGACATCGCGGTCATCGCCTTTGTCGTCCTCGTCGTTCTGATCCTCTTTGCCGGAGTGAAGACGGTGCCGCAGGGCTTCAACTACACCGTCGAGCGGTTCGGCCGCTATACCCGAACGCTGAGCCCCGGCCTCAACCTGATTGTGCCCTTCGTCGACCGCATCGGCGCGCGCATGAATATGATGGAGCAGGTGCTGGATGTCCCGACACAGGAAGTCATTACGAAGGACAACGCCAGTGTTGCCGCCGACGCCGTGTCGTTCTACCAGGTTCTCAATGCGCCTCAGGCCGCCTACCAGGTCAGCCGGCTGGAAACTGCCCTGCTCAACCTGACCATGACCAACATCCGGTCGGTAATGGGCTCGATGGATCTGGACGAACTTCTCTCCAACCGCGATGCCATCAATGACCGCCTGCTGCGGGTCGTGGACGAAGCGGCAAGCCCGTGGGGCATCAAGATCACGCGCGTCGAGATCAAGGATATCAACCCGCCGGCCGATCTGGTGGACTCCATGGCCAGACAGATGAAGGCGGAACGTGAAAAGCGCGCAGAAGTGCTCGAGGCCGAAGGCTCACGCAACGCCCAGATCCTGCGCGCCGAGGGCAGCAAACAGGCCGCTATTCTGGAGGCCGAAGGCACCCGTGAAGCGGCGTTTCGGGAGGCCGAAGCCCGCGAGCGTCTGGCCCAGGCCGAAGCAAAGGCGACACAGGTCGTTTCGGAAGCCATTGCCAGCGGCGATGTCCAGGCCATCAACTACTTCGTCGCACAGAAATACACCGAAGCTTTGGCGTCGATCGGAACGGCTCGCAACCAGAAGATTGTTCTGATGCCGATGGAAGCGTCGTCGCTGATTGGTTCGCTCGGAGGCATTGGCGCCATTGCCAAGGATGTGTTCGGGGACTCCGGCGGAAGTGATGAGGCTGCGTCTCATCGCAACCGCACGGTTCCAAGCGCCGGCAGCAGGGATGATTCGCCATGATCGAAAGCGTCATCATCGAACTGGGCCCATGGAGCTGGTGGGTCCTGGGCCTGGTGCTGCTTGCTGCAGAGGTCGTTCTGCCTGGCTTTTTCCTGATCTGGATCGGTCTGGCGGCCGTCATTGTCGGATGTCTATCCCTGCTCCTGTGGGGCACCCCGATGTGGGGTTGGCAAGTCCAGTTTCTGTCATTTGCGGTCATTTCGGTCATCGCTGCCATCGTCGGACGGCGCATGATGTCACGCTACGGCGACGAAACGGACCAGCCGCTGCTCAACCAGCGCGGTGCAAGCCTCGTCGGACGCACGGCGACCCTGTCCGAACCTATCCAGGAGGGCCGTGGGCGCATCCGGATCGACGATACGCTGTGGGTTGTCCAGGGACCGGATCTGCCGGTCGGAACCCAGGTGCGCATCACCGAAAGCACCGGCCGGGAATTGCGCGTGGAGGCGGTTGCGTAAAGGAAGCCTTAACCATGTCGCTTTACGGTTTGACAAGGATTCAAACCGGTCTGGTTCAGGGTTTTCATGGCACCGCGCAGGCGAAACAACACCGAAGGTGAGCGACCTATCGCGCTGCCCAGATGGACTGCGCTCTGCCTGACGTCAGCGCTTGCCGCCGTCATGGCGACCGGTGCCGCTGCCCAGAACATCGAAGACGAGGATCTTCTGCTGCGTGGCATTGTCGCCACCGACGGCGTGCTGACGGCGGAAGATCGAGAGGACGCGCTGCGCGAAGCCGAAACCGTTGGCACCGCAGGCGGCGAAGCGGCGACCGCCAACCGGCCTCTCATCACTGGTGCGGTTCCTCCGGTTCAGACCGCTGGCAGCGTCAACCAGCGGCAGTCCACAATCGATGATCAAAGCAACCTCATCTTCGACCCGGAGCCATTCGGACCCGTGGGCATCCGCGTCGGCAGCTTCATCCTGCGCCCTTCTGTCACCCAGCAGATTGCGCATGACATCGAGCAGGACGGCTCATCCAGAACCGAGCGGACCTACAGTCGCACGGTGCTGCGAAGTGAGCTGGAATCAGACTGGTCGCGTCATCAGCTTCGCGTCTTCGGCGAGCAGGTCATCGACAAGACCATCAGCGGAGATGGTCCGGAGGATCCTCAGACGCTTGCAAATGTCGACCTGCGCCTCGATCTTTCCGACAGCACAACCGCTAACCTTGGGGTCGATTACGAATTCGGCCGCGAGAGCCAATCCGATGCCAACTCGGTGGCCGATGCCTTTGCCCAATCCGACGTGCACGACTTTGCCGCCAGTGCCTCACTGACGAAGGTCTTCGGATCGTGGCGCGGAACCGCGACAATTGAGGGTGGACGGTCGACCTACGGCGATGCGGAACTGAGCGACGGCACCATCGTTACCCAATCGGACCGCAACGAACACGATTATACCGTGACACTGCGTGCAGGCGTCGACATCGGCGCAAACCACCTGCCCTTCGTTGAGGGCGACTACGGCCAGATCAACTACGACGATCGGCTCGATTCGGACGGTTTCGCGCGGTCATCGAGAACCTATGGAATCCGCGCCGGCACGGCTTTCGATTTCGGTGAAAAGCTCAATGGCGAGATCGCCGTCGGCTATGCGCAACGTGATATCGACGATCCGCGCCTTGCGCCGATCAAGGGAGTAACGATAGACGGCTTTGCCAACTGGTCGCCGCGCCGCGGTACCAACGTGGTTCTGGGCCTATCGACCACTCTGGAGGATTCAACGACGGCGAACGAGTCCGGGTCGATCTACTACGCGGCCACCACGGAGGTGACGCATCAATTGCGTGAAAACGTAAGCGCCAATCTCAGCACTCTCATCGGCTGGCGCGACTATATGGAACTGCTTGGTGACCAGACCATCTACGGAGTCGGCGCTGGCTTCACCTGGTGGATAAACCGTCGCTTCGGATTCGAGGGCGGTGTCGCCTACGAGAAGACCGTCACCCGCGGCGGCAGCGACAACGACGAATTCTTCGCCGGTCTTGGGATCACGCTGCGGCCCTAGGTCGAAGCCACCCTTGCCCACCAGCACAATTGCAGTTAGAAGGCCCTCCAAACAGGAGTGCGCTGCCAGTGATCAAGTAACCGAATTTCTAAAACGGCCTGCGGGCCCATTGGTTACTTATTTCCTGGAGCAGCATATGCAACCGATCATCTATGACGTCGCCGTATCGGTCGACGGCTTCATCTCCGGACGCGACGGAGACATTTCCAAATTTGCCCATGAGGGGCCTGTCGTTGACGACTACAGTGCACGACTGGCTACCTATGGCACCGCCATCATGGGGCGCCATACCTACGAGTTCGGCTATGGTTTCGGGCTTGAGCCCGGGCAGAACCCCTACCCGCACATGAAGACGGTGGTTTTTTCCGAAACACTCAATGTGCCGGACGAGGCCGAGATCGTTGTGATCCGAACACCCGTCGAACCGGTGTTGCGCAAACTCAAGCAGGAGACGGATGCACCGATCTATCTGTGCGGTGGCGGACAGTTTGCCGGAACTGTTCAGAACCTGGGTCTGATCAACCATCTTCGTTTGAAGCGTGCGCCCATCCTCCTGGGTACCGGCGTTCCGCTTTTTGCCGGCTTAAAGTCAACACCTGACATGCATTGTCATGAAACCAAATCCTATGACAACGGCTATCTCTTTCAGGAGTACCGGCTGGAAAATCGGTGATGGATCATGAGGCTGTAGTGCCAAGGGTCTGCGCGAATTCACGGAGCACCTTTGCGACGGCGCCATCAGTGGCGCCGTCAAACTCTCCCGAACGACCCAGTGCCGCAACCGCGCCAACCATGTGGCCAAAGGGATCAGTCAGTGGCGCGGCAAGGGCACAGATTCCGGGCTGGAATTCGCCATCCGTTCGGCCGAGCCCCACAGCTCGTGTCTGATCGATGAGATCCTGAATGTGATCTTCGTCATAGTCGGCAACGTCGGCAGCCAATTCACGCGCAACGAGTTGCCCGGTGCTTTCGCGTGGCAGATAAGCCAGGAAGGCACGCCCGGTGGCAGACGTCAGCAGCGGCATGGTCGAACCCACCTGAACGATGACCGTGACCGGTCGCTGGCTGTCTTCCCAGCGCAAAATGACCGGGCCTTTGTCGCTCCATCCGGTCACGAAACAGGTGGCGCGAATGTCATCCCGCAATCCTTGCAACCTGGAGCAGGCGGTTTCGATGACGTCGAACCGGCCGAGCGCAACGGCCCCCAGCCGCAGGGCCATCGGTCCAAGATCGTAGCGACCAGATGGTCCCGACTGGCTGACCATTCCACCGGTGATGAAACTTGCCAAGTAGCGATGCGCCTTCGCCGGCGGCATTCCAGCCTCGGCGGCGATTTCCTTCAACTGCATTGGCCCGGCCGCGCTGGCCAGCACGTCAATGAGCGTCAGACCTGTTTCAATCGCACCGATTCCGCGCTTCGGTGGAACGTCCGATCCCGTCTGGGTGGGCCCGGTGTGCGACATGCTTAAACAGTCCAAATTGACGAAGACATTGGAATTTTATATTATGTAATTTAATTATACAATACGTAATTTTGGAGTAATTGTCATGGCGCCATCGGGTACCGGGCACTTGCGTCAGGCCAGTGACATGAATGTGTCCGGCTTTGACCTTTTCAATCTTCCTATGGATTTCGTCGAAAACGCCTACCGCTACCTCGGCGCTCTGCGCGAACAGAGCCCAATCCATCGCAATTCTGACGGCTCCTTCATTCTCACCCGTTACGACGATCTGGTTGCCGTCTACCGCAATCCGGCTGTCTGGAGTTCCGATAAGAAAGTCGAATTCAAACCCAAATTCGGCGACTCGCCGCTCTACGAGCACCACACGACAAGCGTCGTCTTTCGCGACCCACCGGATCACACGCGCATTCGCAAGCTGTTCCAGGCTGCCTTCACCCGCAAGGCACTGGCGGCGCTGGAACCGCGCATTGAGGCACTGGTTGACAGCTATCTCGACGAGCTCGCCGATAGCGGCGAGATGGAAATGGTATCCTCCTTCTCCTTTAAGCTGCCGGTGGAGGTCGTCTGTGACATGCTCGGGGTGCCGGGTTCAGACCGGATCCAAATCCACGATTGGGCGCTGCTTATTCTCGGCGGACTGGAACCGGTCCTGACCGATGAACAATTCGAGGCGGGATGTCAGGCGGTGGAAGACTTCAAGGCCTATTTGCGCGATTTGATCGCCCACCGCAGAGCGTATCCTGACGAGGTCAAGCCAGGCGAAATCCTCACCGCCCTGGCAGAGGCCGAGGAGGATGGAGAACGGCTGACCGAGCTGGAGCTTCTGCACCAGTGCATTTTTTTGCTCAATGCCGGCCACGAAACATCAACCAACATGCTGTCCCACGGCATCCATGAAATGCTTCGCCATCCGGACCAGGCGCAACGGTTGCGCTCTGATCCGGCTCTCGACGAAAGCGCTGTAGAAGAAGTTCTGCGCTATCAGGCGCCAATCCAGATCAACAACCGCCGCGCTCTTGTCGACACCGAGCTTTCCGGCGTGCAGCTCCCGAAGGGCAGCCTGGTCCATCTGATGATCGGCGGCGGCAACCATGACCCGGCCCAGTTTCCGGATCCCGAAACATTCGATATCGGCAGGCGGCCCAATCGCCACCTGTCATTCGGCCTAGGTATCCATATTTGTGCCGGCAACTCGCTTGCACGAATGGAGGGCAGCCTGGCGTTCGGCAAGCTGTTCAGGCGCTTTCCAAAACTGCGCCTTGTGGCACCGGCCAAGCTCTCCGGCCGCATTCGGTTTCGCGAAATCAAGGATCTCCGCGTCGCGGTCGCTTAATTCTGCTCAGTTGACCTTCAGCAAGTGATACATGTCGCGCGTGCGCAACAACTGACCATCGATCACCTGCCAGACATGCATGGAGCGTCCGGAAATGCTCTGATTGCCGGCCTTGATGACCCATTCACCCACCTCGACGGCCATCGTGTCCGTGGCTCGAATATCGAGGGTCCTGTATTGCAAGCCGCCCGCGCCTCCCTTGAAAGCGCGATCATAGTGGGCAGCAATGGCTTCCCGCCCCTGGATGGCGTTCTGTTGTGGCGGCAACAATACGGCGTCAGGACTGTAGAATTGCGCGATAGCCGCAGCATCCTGCGCGTTGTAGGCAGCCACAAACTGGGCCATCCGGGCAACAATCGGATTGTCCTGCGCCGTGGCAGCCGTCGCCAACAGTGCGGTGAGAATGAAAGCGCAAATGGCTGACAAGCCTGATTTGTGGATCATGGGCATACCTTTGGTTGGGCGCAGTCCGACTCGATTGGCACACGGCAGATAGGCTGAGTCAAGCAAGGGCGCGCGTACCAGATATCCGGGCAGACACCGCGTCGCGGAGCGCAAGCGTCAGGCAAAGTGATCTTGTGCACGACCCAATGCGGGACGACTGAACCGCCTGCCTGCAAGTTAGCCCGGCAAATCCGAGACCCCTGCCTGGACGGGCCTTTCAAGATAGGTCGATAGTGCAACATAGCTCTTTGTCGAAACGACCTCGGGTAGAGCATAGAGCCTTGCCAGCAGTGCCTCCATGGCCTGCGTGCTTTCCATGCGAACCTTCAAGATCATGCAGGTATCCCCGGTGACAGAGTGAATCTCTTCCACCTCAGGCAACTCCTCGATTGTCATAAGCGCCTTGGTCTTGCCCCAACCAGTTGTGTTGACGTGGATAAAGGCCAGAAATCGTTTACCCGTCATGGCCGGATCGAGCTGTGCCGTCACCGCCCTGATTCGTCCGCTCGCCTTATACCGCTTTACCCGTTCATGTACCGCTGGGGCTGATAGACCGACCGCCTTTCCCAAATCAACATAGCTTCGCTCTGCATTCTCCGTCAGCAGCCCTAACAGCCTTCGGTCGATCGTATCCAGCCCCTGCGCATCCTTCATATTCTACAAAACACCATTCGTTATTTCAAAAACTCTGCAGAATTTCATACCGAAAAAGTCGACTTTAGTCTATCAGATTGCCGGAAACGGAGAAACCTATGAACCCTGTTTGGCTGCTTATGTGCGCGATTGGCATCGTGGGCTCGAACGCGTTGGTTCTGAGCCCGATCGCTGGCGATGTGGCTGCGACTTTCCAGCCGCGCTCCGCGCCCGACGTCATGATTGCCTCGGCCATCTACGGAGCAGGAACGGCAATGAGTGCTCTTGTTCTGGCGCCGAAGGCGGATCAGATCGGATTGCGAAGCGCCCTTGTTTGGGCTCTGATCGTTCTGACATTTGCCTTGGCACTAAGCGCTCTTGCCCCTGTACTGTGGGTTCTAGTGACCGCGCAGGCCCTTGCCGGGATCGCAGCGGGTCTTGCGCTGCCCGCCATCTATGGACTTGCAGCGGAAGTGGCAGCGCGCGGGCGCGAAAGTGAAACGCTCGGCAAGGTCCTGACCGGTTGGACATTAAGCCTAGTGGCAGGGGTCAGCTTATCCGCTGTTCTTGCGGACGTTTTGCATTGGCGTGTAGTCTTTGCGGTTCTCAGCGTCTCGGCCTTTGTCGTTTTGATCGCCCTCACAAGGTCCTCCATTCCAGCTTCCCATGGAACATCCGTCACAACGTCACCGCTTACCGCTTTGCGCGTTCAGGGTTTGTCGCCGATCCTGATATCCGTGGCATGCTACATGGTCGCCTTTTATGGACTTTACGCGTTCCTTGGAACGCATCTGACAACCCGGCTCGACTTCACGACAACGGTCGCCGGCATTGCTGCGTTGAGCTATGGGATTGGGTTCGGCATCGTCGCGCCGTTGGATCGCCTGATCGACAAGCACGGCACGCTCAGGTCAGCGCCGTTCGTCTTCGGAGCCCTGCTATGCGCATACGCCTTGCTGGGCGCCTTCGCGACATCGGGGCTTGGAATCCTCGTTCTCTGCCTCTTTTGGGGAGCTGCAAATCATCTCGGCCTCAACATACTCGTAGGCCAATTGACCGCGCTTTCGCCAGACCACCGCGCCACTCTACTCGGGCTCTACAGCGCAGTGACCTATGTTGCGATGTTTGTTGGTACAGCAGCCTTCAAGGAAGTGTTCGAAACCCTCGGTTTCGCCGCCTGCGCAACCATATCCACGCTATGCATTGCACCTGCTCTATTGGCTGCAATCGCCAGAATACGCTGGGCTGGGAAACCAGCCGCTCCCCGCGCGGCAGAAAGTGACTGATAATGGTCCGCTGCGGGCAGGTTACGATTGGGTTTGCCCCGGGACTGACTCATCAGCCGCATTTGACGCTGAACAAAAGGGTAAGACGCATCGCAGCCGACGGGCCAGGCGCTTTTATCTCCTGTATGCGTCATGATCAAAGAATGGCCACCTCTTTAGTATTCATCCACCACTTGTTTTCGTTTTCGCGCCCATCAGAAATAGAACGGCTCGCAAAAGCATCCTGAACGTAGATCACCGGTTCTTCATATGAGTGTAGACGGTGAATTACGCTCATTGCAGCATCCAACAGATGCCTGTCCTTTGTGATTGAAAATGACAGTACACGAACCTGCCTGCTCGTCGCGGTTTCCATGTGCCCGCTTGCGGTGCCCTCGGCGCCTCGAAAGAACTGTGTCCCGATAGCGGCTTCAAAAGACACGTGGTCATAATCCCCGTAAGATAGGCGCACCTCGTCACATAGCGCCAGTCGGAGACGATCATCATCTTCCGGTCCAAGCTCCACATGGATTACCCAGACCGGCTCCAATCGACACGCGCTGACTTTGACGCGATCCAGTGGTTCAGCTTGCATTGCTGGTCTCCAGCATTTGGGCGAGGAGTTTCACTGTGGTGGCCAAAGCCATGTCATCAATTCCAAGATGCGTGACCCAACGTTGCCGTTTTGGATTGTCAGAGATACGAATCCCGGTTTCTTCCAGAAACTCTGAAAACTTGCGCCGAACAGACGCATCCACATCGCAGAACACCATGTTGGTTTGAGGCTCTTCAACTGTGAGGCCTGGAACACGTGACAGGGCAGCGGCAAGCTCTGCGGCCCGCGCATGATCAGACTTTAGTCGTGAGACATTGTTCTGCATTGCATACAGCCCCGCTGCGGCAACGATCCCGGCTTGCCGCATTCCGCCGCCCAGCATTTGCCGATGCCTGCGCGCTTTCTCGATCACCTCCGCAGACCCGACAAGGACTGAGCCAATCGGTGCGCCAAGCCCCTTGGACAGACAAAAACTGAGTGTGTCGCAGTAGCTGGCAATTTTCGAAACTGGGCAGCCTAGCGCAACGGCTGCATTGAAGATGCGTGCTCCGTCAATATGGATTTTCAGATCATGCTCTGTCGCAAGTTCCGAAACACTGAGCAAGTAGTCCAGCGGTAGGACCTTGCCGTCGATGGTGTTCTCGACCGCAATCAGCTTAACAGGCGCAAACAGGATAGAGGCTGGAAAAAGGGAAGCTTCTATGTTTGCCAGCCTCAGTGTACCATCGTCTTGATTCTGGACGACTTGCGGCTGAACCCCGGCAACCATGGCCGCACCTCCCAACTCGCGCAGATAGGAATGAGATCGATGCCCCACGGCATAGGCCTCACCGCGCTGGCAGTGAGACATAACGGCAATCAGGTTGGATTGTGTGCCAGAGGGCGTAAGCAGAGCCGCTTCTTTACCAAAGAGATTAGCCGCAAAACGCTCCAGTTCCTGAACCGTCGGATCATCGTGGTAGTAATCATCGCCCACCTCCGCCTTGGCCATGGCATCGCGCATTGGCAAGCAGGGTTTGGTGACTGTATCGCTTCTAAAGTCTAGTTCGAATTTCTGTTCCATGTCGTTAGGCCCTTTGTTGATTTTGACCCAACCTGCCCGGCCATGGACGAAATAGGTCATTGAAGTTTGTGAAATTTTGCAATCTGATTGCACCACGACGCAACAAATGAGCAATCCAACATGGATCGGATAGATCGCAAGATACTCAGCCAACTCCAGAAGGACGCATCTATCGCGAACAACGATCTTGCGGATTTGGTAGGGCTGGCACCGTCAAGCTGCCTTCGGCGGGTTCGTCAACTTAAGAAAAAAGGTGTCATAACAGGGGTGGTTGCCCTCACTGATCCAAAGAAAATGGATCGCCCTCTCAAAGCGATAGTGACGATCAAGCTTGCTGATCACGGTGTTAAGGCTCGAAAGCAATGGCTCACTGACATGAAAACCGAGGCGGCGATCTCCCAAATTTATTCGGTCTCAGGTGAAACAGACACCGTTGTCATCATGAACCTGACTGATATGGAAGAATTTCAGGAATTGAGCCAGCGGCTGTTCGCCGAAGATGAAAATGTGATTCAGTATCAATCTCTGTTCGTTCTGGAACAACACAAGTTCGATTTGGCTCTGTAGTTAAGAGAGATATCGTTCGTTTGTTTACGGCAAATGACTTCCCGGTCTCAATGCCCGCGCATGAATCATCGAAAATCCGCGATTGCTTATGATACAATCCTGCCCTCAGCCGGAATCGACCCCTGATACCGTTTTCGCTGCTCCTCCATGGCAACACGCCACTCGGCATTCAGGAGATCTCTACGACGGGGAATCTTGTCGGTCATGATTTCACCCGCCAGGATTCGGTCCGTTCGAAAATAGCGGAACCCCTCTCGGAGTTCGCACCAGGCGGCTACGATTCTCCCCTCATCGCGATAACCAATGAGGATCGGCCAGATCACCCGCTCGGTCGCGGTCTCATGAGAATCCCGGTAGGTAATCGTCACCTTTACCTGCCGCCGAATGGCCTGGCGGATTTCCGCTGCGCCAAGGGCTTCGTGGGGTTGGTCGACGGGTGCGACACTAACCGCGGGCTCCACGAATGATGTATCGAACCGTGTCGGCGCGACCGTTCTGATCTTCGTCAGCAACTTTTCAGCAGCAAGGGCAAGTTCCGGTTCGCCACGTGTTTGGACCCATTGGGCACCCAGGATCGCGGCTTCGATTTCGTCCGAGGTCAACATCAGGGGCGGCATATGGAAACCGGGCTCGAGGATATAGCCGACCCCTGCTTCTCCCTGGATCGGAACGCCCTGTGCCGTCAACGCTGCAATGTCCCGGTAGACGGTCCTTCGGGTGACGCCCAGTTCGTTGCCGATGGACTGACCCGAGATCGGGCCACGGGAACGCCGAAGGATTTCTATGATTTCAAACAGCCTGTCGGCACGCCTCATGTCGAACTCCTCCGGATCAACCTAAGGCTAGTGACACCATGGTGACAACACGGTGTCACCATGGGCGTCGTACAAAGGGTGGGTGGCGGTAAAGCGAAAGGAACCCGGATGAATATCCAAGGCAGAGTTGAAGGCGGATCGACCTCGGCAATCCTGGCAATGGGATCATATGTTCCCACCGACAAAATGTCCGCTTCGAGAGATTTTTATCGCAATCTCTTCGAGAGCGAGCCGGCCATCGAGCTCGATGACTTTATCGCCTTCAACGTTGCCGGTGGATGGTTCGCGATTGTCACTCGCGAGCGCTATGCGCCTGGTTCGGTCACCGGCTCCGGATCCGTACCCTATCTGCAACCCGGAGATCTGGAGGAATTGCGAGCTCGACTGACCCGGTTTGGACTGGACGCGCCCGAAATCATCGAGGAGCCTGGCATTCATCTGCTCAAGGTCACCGACCCAAACGGCCAACTGATCGAGTTTTTTCATCTGGTCGGCCAATGACCATTCTCTGCGAATGGCCGATCGCAAGTGACAGTCAGCCGCCGTTGAGCATGCGCCGCAGGTCATCCTCAACCTTCGTGCGGATATCCGGCCGCTGCAGGGCGAACGAGACGTTGGCCTTGATGAAGCCTTCCTTGGAGCCACAGTCGAACGTGTTACCGCGGAAACGATAGCCCCAGAAATCCTGGTGCTCCGCCAGTTTGAGCATCGCATCGGTAATCTGGATTTCGTTGCCGGCCCCTCGCTCCTGGGTCTGCAGGATCGAGAAGATTTCCGGTTGCAGGATGTAGCGCCCGTTGATGAAGTAGTTGGATGGTGCCGTGCCCGGCATGGGTTTTTCGACCATCTTTGTGATGCGGAAACCGTCATCATCGATGTCTTCGCCGATACCGACAATGCCGTAACGATGGGTTTCTTCCTCCGGCACTTCCTCGACGGAAATGACGTTGCCGCCGGACTTCTCATAAAGTTCGACCATGCCGGTAAGACACCCCTTCGGATCCTGCATGACCATGTCCGGGAGAAGCAATGCAAAGGGTTCGTCGCCGACCAGCTCGCGGGCGCACCAGACCGCGTGCCCCAGGCCAAGCGGCTCCTGCTGTCGCGTAAAGCTGGTCTGGCCGGGCTTGGGCTGGCGGGCCTGAAGGTTGCTCAACTCGTCCAGTTTCCCGCGGTTGCGCAACGTGTCGTAGAGTTCCACCTGAATATCGAAATGGTCTTCGATCACCGCCTTGTTGCGGCCGGTGACGAAGATGAAATGCTCGATGCCGGCGGCTCGGGCTTCATCAACAACGTATTGAATGACCGGCTGGTCAACCACGGTCAGCATTTCCTTGGGAATAGCCTTGGTTGCCGGCAGAAAGCGTGTGCCGAGCCCCGCCACCGGGAACACCGCTTTACGGACCTTGGGCTGCTGCGACATGGCGATTTACCTCGTTACCGTCTCCTGTGGCGGCCACTAACCACTTTCGCGTTGACGCGCAAGGGCGTTGCCACCGGGTCGGATTTCCTTTACGGCACCAACTCCTAAAGGAGCGCCAATTGCGCAACCAACCTTGTTCCGGTGGTTAACAAATTATTGACGGTTCGTGCCTAGGATCGTGAAGAAAGTGTTAAGACCGTCTGCGGCTGCGGCGCCTTTATTGCGCCTTTTCTTGAAGGTAACGTAACGTCGCAGTCCGACACAGTGGAGAAATCGATGCGATTCCATGACACCGCACCGAGATTGCTGTTGGTCCTGTTCATCGCGTTGACCCCAGCCCTATTTCTGGACGTTTCCACAGCCAATGCGGACCCCGGCTTCCGCAAGTGGATCTCCAACTTTCGCAGCGTGGCCGCGAAGAACGGCATCCGAAAATCCACCTACGACAAGGCATTTGCCGGTGTTAAAACTCCCGATCCGGAAGTGTTGCGCAAAGCCCGGCATCAGCCTGAGTTCAAGGAAAATGTCTGGAGCTATGTCGACACGCGTGTCCACGGCTCCATCATCAAAAAAGGCCAGGCCCTGGCGCGGAAGCATAAACGCACTCTCGACGCCATCGAGAAACGCTACGGGGTCGAGCGGTCTGTCGTGATTGCCATCTGGTCGGTCGAATCGAGCTATGGCAACGTCTTCAATTATCCTGACCGGCTTCACTATGTCCCCAGGGCGTTGGCAACACTGGCGTACTACGACAAGCGACGCGCAAAGTTTGCGCGCAACCAGTTGATTGGAGCGCTGAAGATTCTTCAGGCCGGCGATGTCAGGAAAAAGCAGCTCGTTGGATCCTGGGCCGGTGCCATGGGGCACACCCAATTCATCCCGACCAGCTACCTTGCGTTTGCCCAGGACCTTGATGGCAACGGTCGACGCGATGTGTGGAATTCCATCCCCGATGCCCTCGCATCCGCCGCCAATCTATTGCGAAAGAACGGTTGGAGAACCGGGCGGACCTGGGGCTACGAAGTTCGTGCGCCTCGGGGCGCCAGCCGCTATGTCGGCAGTTCGAAAACGCTCGCCCAATGGACCAAACTCGGCTTCAAGCGGCCTAACGGCAGGGCATTCGCCCGGCCGGGAGAAAAAGCCGTGCTGAAAATGCCAGCTGGGGGAAGCGGTCCGGCTTTCCTGATGACGCGAAATTTCTTCATGCTGAAGCGCTACAACAATTCCGACACCTATGCGCTTACGGTCGGGCTGCTGGCCGACCGGATATCGGGCTATGACGGTCTGGTGCAGAAATGGCCCAAGCCCAAGGGCGTGCTGTCGATGGACGAGCGGCGTGAAATTCAGGTTCATCTGCAGGCACTCGGCTATTACAAAGGCGAAATCGACGGCAATATCGGCTCCGGTTCGCAATTAGCCATCAAAACATTCCAGTCGAAGCGCGGCTTGACGGCGGACGGCGTTCCGTCGCACAACCTGTTGAAGACATTGCGACGATGACGGGAGTTCTTCTTGGTTGCGTTTCTCGGCCGGCGTCTGATCTGGTTTCTCGTTCCTGCCTTGATCGCCGTATCAGGCATGGTTGCGGAAACCATGGTGCCCATCGCCGCCGCTGAAGCGCAAACGGTTATCAAGCGCAGATCCATTTTCGACAGGTTGTTCAATCGGCGGCGCGCTCGCCCCGAACCTGTGGTTCGAGAACAACGACGGCCGGTTCGACGAAGTGGCAAGCGCAGCACCAGGAGATCGTCGGTCACACGTCTCCCGAAACGCCCGCCGGCCGTTGCCAAAGTAGAGAACGCCAGCCGTGTCTTGGTGGTGGGAGACTTTCAGGCCAAGTCCCTGGCCGAGGGACTGGAGACGGCTTTCAGCCAGGCTCCGGGGGTTGCGATAGTCCACAAAACCAATGGCTCATCGGGTCTGGTGCGCGACGATTACTACAACTGGCCGGAAACGCTGCCCGGCGTTCTCGACGAGACCAAACCGGCGGTCGCCATCGTCATGCTCGGTTCCAACGACCGTCAACCGCTTCGGGACGGCGGACAAAGGGTCGCCGTACACTCCGACCCCTGGGTCACGGAGTACACCAAGCGTGTGGATGAAATGGCCCAGGCCATTCGATCGCGCGGCATCCCGCTGGTCTGGGTTGGAGCACCGGCCTACAAATCCGCCTCCATGTCGACGGATATCCTGGCCATCAACGGGATTTTCCGCTCCGTCGTTGGCGATGCCGAAGGTGAATTCATCGACATTTGGGATGGCTTCGTCGACGAAAACGGCAAGTTCATCTACACCGGCTCAGATATCAAAGGTCAGCAGGTGCGGCTTCGCACCAAAGACGGCATCCGCATGACCAAGGCCGGCCGCCGCAAGCTCGCATTCTATGTGGAGAAATCGGTGCGCCGTCTGCTCGGCGACGAAGCGGATGAGGGAACCGGCAAGCTCGGTGAGGACAATCTTCCCGAGCTGTTGGTTCTCGATCCGAACCGTGGCGACACGCTGACGGTGCGCACCAGCCCGATCGACATGAGCGACCCGGCGCTTGACGGTGAACAGGCCCTGCTTGGAGCCGAGAACCCGCGTGTGTCGCAGAGCCGCACACCGCGTGACGAGTTGGTATTCGACGGCAAGACCACGGCGCCGCCACCCGGTCGTGCCGACCACTTCGTCTGGCCGAAAGAGCGCGACGGTCCTACGCTCTAAAGCGGCAGCGTCGTCTCGCCCATCAGGCAGAGGTCGATGTCACGGGCCGCCTGACGGCCCTCTCGGATCGCCCAGACCACCAGCGACTGTCCGCGGCGCACATCGCCGGCGGCCCACAACCCATCAACCGATGTGCGGTAGTCGCTTTCGTTGGCCAGCACATTGGTTGAATTCCGCTGGTCGACTTCGATTTCAAGCCGCTCACCAAGATCCGCCAGCACACCGCTTTCCATTGGTCCGCGAAAGCCGATCGCGATAAAGGCGAGGTCGGCCTTGATGATGAACTCGGTGCCGGCAATCGGCTTGCGCTTGTCGTCCACCTGACAACATTTGACCCCGGCCAGCATGCCGTCTTCTCCGACGAATTCCAAAGTACCGACTTGGAACTCCCGAACCGCGCCTTCGGCCTGCGACGACGACGTGCGCATCTTGGTCGCCCAGTAGGGCCAGACGGCCAGCTTGTCTTCACGGGCTGGCGGCTGTGGGCGGATATCGAGCTGCGTGACCTTGACGGCACCCTGACGGAAAGCCGTGCCGATGCAGTCGGACGCGGTGTCACCGCCACCAACGACGACGACATGTTTGCCGCTGGCGACGACCGGTTCCGACGGCCAGCCAACACACTCGACCGGCTCGCGCGCAACTCGCTTGTTCTGCTGCACCAGATAAGGCATGGCATCGTGAACGCCGACAAATTCAACACCCGGAATGCCAGCGTCGCGCGGCTTTTCGGAACCACCGCAATAAAGCACCGCGTCGTGATCGGACAGCAGCGTATCGACACTGATATCGACTCCGATGTTAGCGTTGTAGTGGAAGGTAACACCCTCTCCTTCCATCTGCGCGACCCGCTTGTCGATGGTGTGCTTTTCCATCTTGAAGTCGGGAATGCCGTAGCGCAGGAGGCCGCCGGCGGCGCTTTCGCGCTCATAGACATGGACATCATGACCGACGCGGCCAAGCTGCTGTGCGGCCGCCATTCCAGCCGGTCCGGAGCCGATGATCGCGACCTTCTTACCGGTCTTGGTTGCAGATGGCCGTGGCACGATCAGGCCCATCTCGTAGGCCTTGTCGGCCAGCGCCTGTTCAACCGTCTTGATCGCCACGGGAACGTCTTCGAGGTTCAGGGTGCAGGCTTCCTCGCAAGGCGCCGGGCAGATGCGACCGGTGAATTCCGGGAAGTTGTTGGTCGAATGCAGGTTGGCAATCGCCTCTTCCCAGTTCTTGTTGTAGACGAGATCGTTCCAGTCCGGGATCTGGTTATGGATCGGGCAGCCGGTCGGGCCGTGACAGAACGGCACGCCGCAGTCCATGCAGCGAGCCGCCTGTTTCTTGATTTCCGAATCCGACATCGGCAGGGAGAACTCCCTGTAGTGACGGATCCGGTCGGATGCCGGCTGGTATTGTGCTACCTGGCGATCGATCTCCAGAAATCCGGTAACCTTGCCCATAATTCTCTAACCCTCAATCGTCGACACAGGCTTCGTTTTCAGTGCTTCAAGAGACGCATGCCTCTTGTCCGGTAGCCCGTTCGGCTTTGATCCTTTTCGCGAAGACCGGCGACTATTCCGCCGCGACACCCATGCGCATGCGTTCCATTTCCTCGAGCGCCCGCCGGTATTCGACCGGCATGACCTTGCGGAACTTCGGCCGGTAATCGGTCCAGTTCTCGAGAATGTCGCGCGCCCGGTCGGAACCGGTGTAGTGCACGTGGTTGGAAATCAGCTGGTAAAGCCGCTCCTCGTCATGCCGCGTCATGTCACCCGACACATCGACGCGTCCGTGGTGAGCGAGATCGCCGCCATGGTGGTGCAGCTCTTCGAGGATATCATCCTCTTCAGGCACCGGCTCGAGTTCGACCATCGCGAGGTTGCAACGCCGGGCGAAATCGCCCTCTTCATCGAGCACGTAGGCGACGCCGCCCGACATGCCGGCTGCAAAGTTGCGACCGGTTTGGCCAAGCACGACGACAATGCCGCCGGTCATGTATTCGCAGCCATGGTCGCCGACGCCTTCGACCACCGCAATAGCGCCCGAATTGCGCACGGCAAAGCGTTCCCCGGCAACGCCGCGGAAATAGCACTCGCCGTCGATGGCGCCGTAAAGCACGGTGTTGCCGACAATGATCGACTCCTCCGCAACGATGCGGCTTTCCTCCGGCGGCCGGATGATCAGGCGTCCGCCGCACAGGCCCTTGCCGACATAATCGTTGCCGTCGCCAACGAGATCGAACGTGATGCCACGCGAAAGAAAAGCGCCGAAGGATTGTCCGGCCGTGCCGTTGAGGCGCACCGAAATGGTATCGTCCTTAAGCCCCTTGATGCCGTATCTGCGGGCCACCTCGCCCGAAAGCATGGCGCCGGCGGAGCGATCGACGTTGCGGATGTCGAATTCCAGAGAAACCGGTTCGCGGTTTTCCAACGCCGGGGCAGCAGCTGCAATCATCTTGCGATCGAGAACTTCGTCGATCGGATGATTTTGCCTTTCGGTCCAGTAGGTCGCCTGCCTGTCGGCTTCGACCTTGTGGAAAAGGTCGCTGAAATCGAGCCCCTTGGCCTTCCAGTGTTCGACCAACTCGTCCTTCTTCAGCAGATCCGATTCACCGATAATGTCGTTGAGCTTGCGATATCCCATAGCGGCCAGCAGCTCACGCACTTCCTCGGCGACAAAGAAGAAATAATTGATGACATGCTCAGGCGTGCCCTTGAAGCGCTGGCGCAACACCGGATCCTGGGTGGCAATGCCGACCGGGCAGGTGTTCAGGTGGCACTTGCGCATCATCAGGCAGCCAGCGGCAATCAGCGGCGCCGTGGAGAAGCCGAACTCGTCGGCTCCCAGAAGGGCGCCGACGATAACGTCGCGTCCGGTGCGCAAGCCCCCATCGACCTGCAGCGGCACGCGCGAGCGAAGGCCGTTGAGCACAAGCGTTTGATGCGTCTCGGCCAGTCCCATTTCCCAGGGCGAGCCCGCATGTTTCAGCGACGTCAGCGGCGAAGCGCCGGTACCGCCGTCGAAACCGGCAATGGTGATATGGTCGGCACGGGCCTTGGCGACGCCGGCGGCCACCGTACCCACACCGACTTCCGACACCAGCTTGACCGAGATATCGGCCGTCTCGTTGACGTTCTTCAGATCAAAGATGAGCTGAGCCAGGTCCTCGATCGAATAGATGTCATGGTGCGGCGGCGGTGAAATCAGACCAACGCCCGGAGTGGAGTGGCGTGTCTTGGCAATTGTTGCATCGACCTTGTGGCCGGGAAGCTGACCGCCTTCGCCGGGCTTGGCACCCTGCGCCACCTTGATCTGGATCATGTCGGAATTGACCAGATACTCGGTGGTCACGCCAAAGCGGCCGGAAGCCACCTGCTTGATGGCGGAGCGCTCCGGGTTCATCGAACCGTCAAGCATGGGCGTGAAGCGATCGGTTTCCTCGCCACCCTCACCGGTGTTCGACTTGCCGCCGATTTCGTTCATCGCCCGGGCAAGCGTGGTGTGTGCCTCCCGGCTGATCGAACCAAAGGACATGGCGCCGGTCGAAAACCGCTTGACGATATCGGCCGCAGGCTCGACCTCGTCGAGCGCCACGGGCTCACGCCCGGCTTCCTCAGCAGACGTGATCTTGAACAGCCCGCGAATGGTGTTGAGCCCCTCGGCGTGCTCGTTCACCAGCTTGGCAAACTCGCGGTACTTGTCCTGGGCATTGCCGCGCACCGCGTGCTGCAGCAGTGCCACGCTGTCGGGCGACCAGACGTGGCTTTCGCCACGCATGCGGTAAAGGTATTCGCCGCCCACCTCCAATGCCGTTCTCAGAACCGGATCGTCGCCGAATGCTTCGGCGTGGCGGTCATGGGTTTCGCTGGCGATTTCGTCGAGCCCGACACCTTCGATGGTCGTTGCCGTTCCGAAGAAATACTGCTCGATAAAGTCCGACGACAGGCCAACAGCATCGAAGATCTGCGCGCCGCAATAGGACTGGTATGTGGAGATGCCCATTTTCGACATCACTTTGAGCAGTCCCTTGTCGATCGCTTTGATATAGCGCTCGACCACTTCCACCGGATCGACTTCCGGCGGGAACTCGCTGCGCTCGTGCATATCGGCCAATGTGTCGAAGGCGAGATAGGGGTTGATCGCCTCGGCACCATAGCCGGCCAGCACCGCGAAATGGTGTACTTCGCGCGGCTCGCCCGATTCGACGACCAGCCCGACCGAAGTCCTCAGACCCTTGCGGATCAGGTGGTGGTGAACAGCGGCCGTCGCCAGAAGCGCCGGTATGGCAATGCGGTCAGCCGACAATAGCCGATCCGACAGGATGATGATGTTGTAACCGTTCTCGACGGCCCGCTCCGCCCGCTGGCACAGACGCTCCAGCGCCTCGACCATATAGTCCGCTCCGCGGTTCTGGCCGTAGGTGATGTCGAGCGTCTGGGTCTGGAACTGGTTGTCGGAAATCTCTCCGATCATCCGGATCTTCTCCAGATCATCGTTGGTCAGAATCGGCTGGCGCACTTCCAGGCGCCGGCGCTCCGCCAGACCCTCCAGGTCGAACAGGTTTGGACGCGGTCCGATAAACGAGACCAGGCTCATGACCGATTCCTCACGGATCGGATCGATCGGCGGGTTGGTGACCTGCGCGAAATTCTGCTTGAAATAGGTGTAAAGCAGCTTCGACTTGTCCGACAGCGCCGATATCGGGGTATCGGTGCCCATCGATCCCAGCGCTTCCTGGCCGGTGGTCGCCATCGGCGCCATCAGGATCTTCAGGTCCTCCTGAGAGTAGCCGAAGGCCTGCTGACGGTCGAGCAGCGAAGCGGAGGATGTCATCGGGCGCCGCTGGATATCCGCCTTGACGTCCTCGAGCACGATCTGGGTGCGCTCCAGCCATTTGCCATAGGGGTTGCGATTGGCAAGGTCGCGCTTGATCTGGGCATCCGAGATGATGGCGCCCTCTTCCATGTCGATCAGCAGCATCTTGCCGGGCTGCAGCCGCCACTTGCGCACGATCGACTTCTCGTCAACCGGCAAAACACCGGCTTCCGAAGCCATGATCACCCGGTCGTCCTCTGTAACGATGTAGCGTGCGGGCCGCAGACCATTGCGATCGAGGGTCGCGCCGACCTGCCGGCCGTCCGTAAATGTGACCGCGGCTGGACCGTCCCACGGCTCCATGAGCGCCGCGTGATATTCGTAGAACGCCCGCCGGTCCTCATGCATCAGCTTGTTGCCGGCCCAGGCTTCCGGGATCAGCATCATGACCGCATGGGCGAGCGAATATCCACCCTGGACCAGGAACTCCAGGGCGTTGTCGAAACAGGCCGTGTCCGACTGGCCCTCATAGGAGATCGGCCACAGCTTGCTGATGTCGTCGCCGAACAGGGGTGAGGAAACTGATGCTTGGCGCGCCGCCATCCAGTTGACGTTGCCGCGCAGCGTGTTGATCTCACCATTGTGCGCCACCATCCGGTATGGGTGGGCAAGCTTCCAGGACGGAAAGGTGTTGGTGGAAAAGCGCTGGTGCACCAGGGCAAGCGCGGATACGAACCGCTCGTCGCGCAGGTCCGGATAATAGGCGCCGAGCTGGTAGGCCAGGAACATGCCCTTGTAGACGATCGTTCGGCTCGACAGCGATACGATGTAGAACCCGTTGTCGCGTCCGTCGGTTTCCTTGAAGATACGGTTCGAGATCACCTTGCGCAGGATGAACAGGCGACGCTCGAACTCTCTCTCGTCCTCAATCTCCGGATTGCGGCCGATGAAAACCTGACGGTGATGGGGTTCGGTGGCGACGATATCCGGCGCCTTGGATAGCGATGAATTGTCCACCGGCACGTCGCGATAGCCGATCAGGGTCTGGCCCTCGGCCTCGACCACCTCGGCGATGATGTCCTCGATATGGGCGCGCAGGTCGTCGTCCTGCGGCATGAAAAGGTAGCCAACCGCGTAGTGGCCCACCTCGGGCAACACGATATCGCGATCCGCCATGTCTTCGCGAAGAAAATCGTCCGGAATCTGCACCAGCATGCCGGCGCCGTCACCCATCAGCGGATCGGCACCGACAGCGCCACGATGGGTGAGGTTTTCGAGCATGAACAGCCCGTCTTTGATGATGCCGTGGGATTTTTCACCACGCATATGGGCAACGAACCCGACACCACAGGCGTCATGTTCATTGCGCGGATCGTACAGGCCCTGTTTTGCAGGAAAAGCGGATGTGCTCGCAGGTTTGAGCGTCGCACTGCGGCGTTCAAAAGCGGCGTCCTTTGATGGCGATCTCAGCGTCATCTCTTTTCCTCCTGTCGTTGCCCTGAAAGTCTCTGCCTTCCTGGGGCGACCTGATTGTCCATGCCGGCGTTTCAGTTCCGGTACAGTTTTTCTTGCGCGGCAAATTCGTGCGATCAGCCGTTCTACCGTTGCAACCCGCGGCGAGCAATCCCGGGTCTAAGCGTTGCGCATCAACCGAAACCGATTGTCCTCGGTCCGGTTTCCGCTGGTGCGGCGGGCACCCCATATGTCTTGCCCGCTGCGGCACCGCTTGAGCGGCCTTTGGCGTATCCGATATCCGGTCACACCAAAATAGGACAGTATGGCTGTCCTATTTGCCCCTCTATGCCAGAAACCGTCAGCCGGAGCAAGACGGCACACGCAATTAAATCGACGCCTGTAACAGCAAATTGCGGCAACACGGCCTGAGGCGACACAATATTACACGGATGCGACCGGAGTATGGAAAAAATATCAACCGGCCATGCGGCCCTTTGACACCCATCCGTTCCGTGGCATGTATACCAGATTTCTCAATCTGCATCGTTCCGATGGGGTTTTCATGCATTTTTCGTCCGACAATTGGAGCGGTGTTCATCCGCTCATCGCTGAATCGCTCACCCGTCATTCTACAGGCTTCGCACCTGCCTACGGCAACAGCGACCTTGACCGGCAGGTCGAGCGCACCTTCAGTGAAATTTTCGAGCGCGACGTGGCAGTTTTCTTCGTCAGTACCGGCACGGCAGCCAATTCATTGTCCATGGCCTCGGTCAACCGCCCCGGCGGCGTGGTCTTCTGCCACCGCGAAGCCCACATGCTGGAAGACGAAGGTGGAGCACCGGAGCTGTTCACCAATGGCGCCAGGCTCGCTCCGGTCGATGGCGACTTTGGCCGGATTGATCCCGGGAATCTTCACCGGCAAATCATGCGCTATCCACCGCAGTTCGTTAAGTCGGGGCAACCGATGGCGGTGAGTCTGACCCAATCCACCGAAATCGGCACGGTCTATCGGCCCGAAGAGATCGACGCGATCGCTGACGTCAGTCGGCACCATGGCCTGCCAATGCATATGGACGGGGCGCGATTTGCCAATGCGCTGGTCCATCTTGGTGTCAGCCCCGCCGAGATGACCTGGAAACGGGGCATCGATCTCATGTCGTTTGGTGCCACCAAGAACGGTTGCTGGTGCGCCGAGGCAATTGTCGTGTTCGACCCGGATAAGGCCAAGCAACTGCCGTTCATCCGCAAGCAGGCTGCACAGCTCATTTCGAAGACCCGGTTTGTCACGGCCCAATTCGAAGCCTATTTCGAGAACGGACTGTGGCTTGACATCGCCCGTATTTCGAACGGCATGGCCGAGCGCTTGCAAAAGGGCATTGACGCATCGGCAAATGCGCGTCTTGCCTGGCCGGTCCATTGCAATGAAGTCTTCATGATATTGAAGCGCAACCATGCCGATGCATTATTGGCGGCCGGCGCACAGTTCCACGATTGGAATCACCCGCACAGCATGGTTGAGCGCCCGGCCGAGGACGAGGCGCTGGTTCGGCTGGTGACCAGTTTTGCGACAACAGAGCAGCACGTTTCGGACTTCCTCGAACTCCTGGGCTAGCACCTCATCCACTCCTGAGCCCAGCACCGACACAGCGTCCTGAAATATTCGTCACATCGATATGGCGGATTATAACGTGCTGTTGATTTCCAATTTATCCGGCGGTTTCCTAAATCAACAGTCGACCCGGCAAATTCGGGTGAAGTAGATTACGTGTAAGCCCTGACCACACACACAAGGAGATCGAAATGTCCAAGAAAACCCTCGTAGGTGCGTCCGCAGTTGCTGGTGCTGTTGCAATGGCTCTGTCCGGTGCAACCCTGGTTGCCTCGACGACCGCTGCCTCGGCCAAGGAAAAGTGCTACGGTGTATCCCTCGCCGGTCAGAACGACTGCGCCGCAGGTCCCGGCACCACCTGCGCCGGCACCTCGACCGTTGATTACCAGGGCAACGCCTGGAAGCTGGTAGCGGATGGCACCTGCGCGACCATGGAACTGCCGGGCAACCGCATGGGTTCGCTGGAGCCGCTGGACCGCGATATTCCGGCCTGATTTCCCGCCGATGGCCGCCCCCGGCGGGCGGTCATCGCTTCTGGCCACGATGGAGTAGAGTCATGTCGATTTCAGCGAATGGAACAATCGTAGATGCCGCAGGCTTTGCACCGTCCAAGATACCGGCACGGGCTGGCGCCGGTCTGAAAGCCACCCATATCGATGCCATTCTCGGTGACGACTATCGCATCGGCTTCCTGGAAGTGCATGCGGAAAACTACATGGGTGCCGGTGGCGCACCACATCGCGCCCTGACCGCCATCCGCAACCAATTTCCATTATCCGTCCATGGCGTCGGCCTCTCGATCGGCAGCGAAAAGGGCATCGATGCCCGGCATGTCGATCGATTGAAGGCGGTCGTGGAGCGCTACGAACCGGGTCTTGTCTCCGAGCATCTGGCTTGGTCGACCCATGACAACAGCTACTATAACGATTTGCTGCCAGTGCCCTATGACGAAGCGACTCTGCAGCGCGTCGTCGATCACATCGACCTCGTCCAGAATAGGCTCGGCCGCAAAATCCTGTTGGAAAACCCGTCGACCTATTTGCAATTCGAGCAGTCGACCATGAGCGAAACGGACTTCGTCCGCGAGATCGCCCGGCGAACCGGCTGCGGCATGCTGCTCGATATCAACAACGTGTTCGTTTCGGCCACCAACCAGAAATACAAGCCGCTGACTTACCTTTCCGAATTTCCGCTCGAACTGGTCGAGGAAATTCACCTGGCGGGTCATGCCTCCGACACCGACGACGAAGGCGAACCGCTTCTTATCGACGCCCATGACCGACCGGTCGATAATGAAGTCTGGAAGCTCTACGACATCGTCATCGGCCAGATTGGTCCGACGCCGACACTGATTGAATGGGACAATGAGGTCCCCGAATGGCCGATCCTGCGCCGCGAGGCCATGCTTGCCGATGACGTGCTCGCGCGCCACGCGCAAACCTACATGTTGGGGACCCGTCATGCGGCCGTCGGCTAGCTCTTCCCAAGATGCAGGCATAACGCTTTCTTCGTTTTCCAAAGCCCTGACCGATCCCGACACCAGCCTGCCTGAAGGGCTCGTGGGTCCGAACGGAAAGCAGGCGGTCAAACGTTTCAACGTCTACCGCAACAACGTCACCGTTGGCCTCGTCAATGCGATGGCCGACACATTCCCGGCCGTCAAACGTCTGGTCGGCGAACAGTTCTTCAATGCCATGGCGCAAATTTACGTCCAGGCGGAACCGCCCAGCTCACCGCTGCTTTTTCAATATGGTGAAACGTTCCCGGATTTCCTGGAACGCTTTGAGCCTGCAAAGAAACTGGTCTACCTGCCTGACGTCGCCCGCCTTGAACGTGCCTGGCTAGATGCATATCACGCGGCTGACGCACTACCACTGGATCCGGCGCGCCTGGCAGCGATCGGTCCGGAAGATCTGGCCGGCGTGTGTTTTGTCGCTCACCCTGCCAGCCGCATTCTGCGCTCTTCGTTTGCCGCAGTCACCATTTTCTCGGCCAACCGGTCAGACAAGCCGATGCCCGAGATTGACCCAAGCGTCGCAGAGGATGGCTTGGTGACCCGCGCCGTCGACGACGTGGAGGTGCGCAATCTTCCGCCGGGCGGCGCTGTCTTCCTGGCCGCCCTGATCGATGGCTCCCCGCTTGGAGAAGCGGCCGGACTTGCCGTCGCCGAATCGAATGACTTTGATCTTGCCGCAGCCATTGCGGCGATGCTTGAGGCCGGTGCCTTCACCGACCTATCCCAACCGTAAACGGGGACCCTCGCCATGACTTCTCTCATCAACGGACTTCGTCTGCTGCACAATGGCTTTTTCGGCGCACTGGAAAAGGTCACCGACGGCTGGTTCCTGGGCCTTTTCACCAGGCTGGCATTCCTGCTGACGCTTTATATCTACTACCTGAATTCGGCAAAAACGAAGATCGGCGATGGCCTTCTCGGCTTTCTGTCCATCACCGATGGCGCTTACATTCAGATCGCCGGTCCGGCATTCGAAGCGGCCGGATATGAGCAGAGCGCACTCTCGCTGCCAACCCATATCGTCGTCTTTTTCGGCACCTATGGCGAGTTCATCCTGCCGGTTCTGATCGTCCTTGGTCTGTTTGCCCGCATTGGTGCCATCGGCATGATCGGCTTCATCATCGTACAGACCTATGTGGACGTCAGCGTCCACCAGGTAGCTCTCGGCACGCTCCTCAACGGCCAGCCCGGTGAAATAATCGACCAGCGCCTTTTCTGGATGATTCCGCTGATCTATGTCGTTCTCAAAGGCCCTGGTGCGGTCTCGCTCGATAACATCCTGTCCAGATGGTGGAACCGCCGCATGATCGACACCGGTCATCCCGTCGGCACCAGTCAGGCTTACTGATCAGAGCGGAGGCGTGACTGGTCGAGTCGGAAGCGCCTCCAGCACCTAAAAGTTTGATGGACGGGAACTTCGTGCGACCGGAGGATGCAGCGACCTCTGATTTCAGCTGCTCGTCTCGCGTTCCTCCCTGGCCAAATCAACCGACCGTGTCTTCACAAGCCTGATGCTGTGGCCTAATGATTCCGGCAACCGATGTTGTCTGGAGCCGCTCAATGCCACTATTTTCGGGGTTTATTCTTCGTTTCGCAGTGCTGATCGCCTTGTGTTTGGCCGTTACCGCAATAAGTCCGGTACCGGCTGAAGCACAGTTTATTCCTGGCACCACCAGCACCGCCGACGAAAGTCCGCCGGACGGTATGGAGGCGCTGCTTGAGGAAGCGCGCCGGGATGGGTCGACCGTTATCATCGTCAGGCCGGGCAATGAAGACAGCGAGGCCGCGGCTGCCGATGCCAGTGCCATGCAGGCTGACCGCTTCTTCAGAGCGCGGTCGCGTATCCAGGAAATCGTTGAAAGCGTTCCGACCCTGTGGCCGAACATCCAGAAAACGCTGCAACTGGCCAGTCCCGACGGATCATATTTCTGGATTTACCGGGCAGTGGCAACGGCCCTCGTTGGACTGTTTGTCGGCTGGATCGCCATCAAACCCATCCTGCGCTGGGGACGCGACTACTTCCGCTACATGTACGATCCGGAACCGGCGACCACGGCCGACAAAGCCAAATATCTGATATTCCGTGCGGTCTTGGCGCTGGTTTACATCGGCATTTTTTTCGTCATGGCGATGGCCGTGGCAGTGGTTTTCGACACAGGCCGAGAACCGTCGAGGCGCATTATTTTCGAGATCATACTGGCCTATCTCTTCTACCGGGCGATGATCCGCGCAGTTTCCTGGAACCTTTTTGCCTATGACGCACCGAACCACCGAATCGTCAACCTGACCGACGATGAGGCTGTTCGGCTGCACCGGGACTGGGGTGTTGCGGTTGCGATTGTAGTGATCTTCGCTGCCATCGCACGATCTTTGAGCTTTATCGGCGCAGGACAGGACTATGCCGGTCTGACGGTCGAAAACATCCTGTTCATCCAGATTTGCACCGCCTGTGTCGTGACACTGGTGCTGATGGTGCTCACCATCAAGGATTGGAAGATCTGGCAGCACATTTTCGCACCCCGGTCGCCGAGCGCATATCTCTTCCGCTTGAGATCGACGCTTGCACGCCTCGTGCCGGTTGGGTTCATGATCTACATGCTCCTTGCAGTGGCCGTTTTTGTCTTCCGGCTGGCTCTTGGCCTCTCCAACCCCGGCGCCATCATCGCGGCACCGTTCATTGTTTTCTGGGCGGCGCTGATCTCCTACGGCATTGTCATCATAGTCATTCAGGCCCTCTACAACCGACGGATCAGGCAGTTTGAGGAAAGGGCTGCCGCAGAAAGGGAACGTCTGGCCAAGGAGGCGGGGCAGGTGGATGACGAAGCCGGCGAAGAGATGATCGTCGGACCGTCGAGTGTCAATTTCGAGTATCAACCGGTGTTCAAACCGTTCTTCGAAATGGCTGCGATGGCGATCATCGCTACGATTGCCGTCGCTCAACTGGTGCGCAGTTGGGGCGTCGATCTGAATGCCGAAAACAGTTTCTGGTCTTCCTTCCTCGACATCGTTCTCTCGGTTGTTCTGTGCTGGCTCGCCTATCGGGCGCTGTCCGTGTTCATCGACAAGCGGCTTGAGCAGGAAGGCGGCGTTCCGGAAACCGACGATGAAGAAATGGGCGGCGAAGGCGGCGGCGCCGGTGCGACGCGCGTGGCAACGCTGCTGCCGATCATGCGCTACATGATGATCATCGTGCTGTTTTCCATCGCCGGCATGATATTTCTGTCGCGTCTGGGCTTCGATATCGGCCCGATATTCGCCGGCGCCGGTGTCGTTGGTATTGCCGTCGGCTTTGGCGCACAAACGCTGATCAGAGACATCTTCTCCGGCGCGTTTTTCCTGCTCGATGATGCGTTTCGCAACGGCGAATATGTCGAGATCGAAGGCATCAAAGGCACGGTGGAGCGGATCTCGATCCGGTCATTCCAACTGCGCCACCATCTGGGCGCCCTGCACACGATTCCCTTTGGCGAGATCAAACGGCTGACCAACTTCTCCCGCGATTGGGTCGTGATGAAACTGCCACTGCGCGTCACCTACGACACCGATGTCGAGAAGGTCCGCAAGCTGGTCAAGAAATTGGGGCAGGAACTGATCAAACACCCGCAGATTGGCCACACGTTCATGCAGCCGCTGAAATCGCAGGGCGTCTACAAGATGGAAGACTCCGCGATGATCATCCGCGTCAAGTTCATGACCAAGCCGGGTGAGCAGTTCGTCACGCGTAAAGTGGTCTATCAGTCCATTCAGGATCTCTTTGCTCGTGAGGGCATTCACTTCGCCCACAAGCAGGTCACGGTCCGGCTGGAAGATGGAAAAACGGCTGACGGATTGACGGAAGACGAAAAGAAGGCCGTCTCAGCAGCAGCGCGATCGATTATCGATGAAGAGGAAGCCGCGGCCGAGGCGCCAGGTGGCGGCAACGGCGATCGGTAAGGGTCGCCAATGCGACTCAAAAAACGGCGCCCCAAGTGGGCGCCGTTCGTTTAGAGCAGACCGTTAAGCGACCGTTTCGGCTTCGATCTGCTTGGCTTGCGTTGCGGACTTGTCGACTGAAATGTCGATCCGGCGCGGCTTCATGGCTTCCGGAATCTCACGGGCAAGATCGACATGCAGCAGCCCGTTTACGAGCTTGGCACCTTTGACCTCGACATGCTCGGCCAGTTGGAACCTGCGCTCGAAGGCGCGCTTGGCGATACCGCGATAGAGAAACTCGCCGTCCTTGTCACCGTCTTCGGCCTTTTCGCCGGTAACGGTCAGGACATGTTCGCGAGCCTCGATCGAAAGCTCGTCTTCACCGAAGCCGGCCACCGCCATGGTGATCCGGTAGGCGTTGTCGCCGGTTTTTTCGATGTTGTAGGGCGGGTAGGTCTGGCTGCCTTCCGGCTGGGCAAGCGAGTCCAGCATGGTGAAAAGGCGGTCGAAACCAACCGTGGAACGGTAGAGAGGGGAAAAATCGACATGACGCATGGTCTTGTCCTCCTTTGAGCGACGTTTTTGCGTTTTGGCCTTGGGCAACCCCCTTGGTGTGGCGGGTCTCGTTGGCCAGCAGGTCCGTATTGGCACCTGCAGGGTATAGGTGGTGAACGCGGAAAGGCATTTCAAGACCACGGCAACCATGGCCGAAAACACCGGATATTCAGCGGTCTGCCTCTTGATCCGCCCTCCGGGAAGGGTTCTATAGTGAGCCCGATGAAAGCCGATATCCTGCACAGCACTCCAGACAATCCGGCACCGGAAAATGTCATCGCGGACTATTTCGAAACGCATGACGGCAAGAAGGTTCGCTATGCCATTTTCAAAGCGGATGTGACGCGTGCCAAAGGCACGGTCGTTCTGCTCCAGGGGCGCAATGAAACCATCGAAAAATACTACGAAACCATCGGTGAACTGACGGCTTCGGGGCTTTGGGTCGCCACCTTCGATTGGCGTGGTCAGGGCGGATCGCAACGGCTGCTGAAAAATCCCATGCCCGGCTATGTCCGGCGCTTCTCCGACTACGAAAAGGATCTGGAACAGTTTCTCGAGGAGATCGTGCTGCCGGATGCGCGGCTGCCGTTTTTTGTCATCGGTCACTCGACCGGTGGGCTGATTGCTCTCTCGGCGGCCCCCCGGCTTGCCAACCGGATTGAACGCCTTGCCGTGACGTCGCCTTTCATCGGCCTGAAACACGACAGTTTCGGCCAGACGACCCTGCGCATCGGGACGACGCTCGCCTGCTGGGTTGGTATGGGTGGTCTGGCACCCACCGGATCGCGGCGCGGCAACCTCGAATTCGCACACAATCTGCTTACCTCAGACCAGGCACGCTTTCGCCGCAACCTCGCCATCTACGATGCCTGCCCGGATTTTATCCTCGGTGGCCCGACGTTCCGGTGGCTTTCTGAATCATTGAAGACGATCGCAAAGGTCCAGCAATCCAGCCACCTGGCGTCGATCCGCATTCCCACTCTATTGCTGGGCGCCGGTGCGGATGACATCGTGCCCCACAACCTGCTGGAAGACATGGCCTCACGCTTTCGCGCCAGCGAACTGATTACCATCGACCGTGCCAGGCACGAGCTCTTTCAGGAAGCCGATCTCTATCGAAATCAGGTCATGGCCGCCATCAACGCCTTCATTCCAGGGGGCGAGTAGCCGCTATCAGGCTCCCTGCAGACTGGCCTGCGATGGATCCGAACGCAATCGCGGTGAGCAGGCCGTTGCCGGACAGATATCCCGCCAACTCGGTTCCCGAAACGCCACAGGCGGCTCCGCCACCGGCAAAAAGATTGTCGAACGCTTCACCGTCTTCACCAACCACGCGCGCCGTCTCGTCGATGACCAGCCCGCCCTGGGTGTGAAACAAGGCACCGCTCACCCGAACGGCATAAAACGGCGGCTGAAGCGCCGTGGCCTTCGTGAAGTCGCGACCAAACGGATCGGCGGCCTGGCCGGCGGCGCAGGTTTCGACATGGGCAAACTCCACTTCCAGGGTCGCCGCGGAAACACCGATAGTGTTTGCAAGAGCTTCCACGGAAGGCGCCGATTTGATCAGGCCTAGGGCGTCAGCTTCACGGAACTCCGCAAGACCGCTCGCGACCTCTCGTATGCGCTCATCAAATATACACCATGCCCGTCCGCCCGGCTGGGCAACAACGTCAACCGCCTGTTCCGAATAACCGCGATGCTCATTGGAAAAGCGACGCCCCGCTGCGTTGACCTGAAAGCCACCCTCCATCATCAGCGCCCAGCTGATCAGTATGGCGCCCGGATCGGCCAGAGATCCGTGCCCCTGGCAGGCCGACAGGCAGGCGAGCTGCGCCCTGATTTGCTGCCCCCAAAGCACTGCCTCCCCGGTATTTCCGTCGTGACCGTGATAGGGCGCACCCTGCATATAGGGCAGGTATTGGGAGACAAGACCTGCATTGCCGCCATAGCCGTTGCAAGCCAGGATCAAGGCGTTGCAGGCGATGGTTTCACGGCTGCCGTCCGGTCGCTTGAGAGCAACACCGGCAATCGTCCTGCCCTCAGTGTAAAGCGTGTCGACGGCAGCGTCGCAGACAATCGGAACACCCTTTGTCTCAGCCGCCGAAACCAGTCGACCCAGCAGCGCTTCGCCGGTCTTTTCCGGAACGGCGTGCATGCGATAGCGGCTGTGACCGGGATAAAGAAAGTCGTCAAGCACGACCCACTCGACGCCGTGACGGCCGCCCAGCCACTCCAGCGCCGGTCCTATTGACTGCGTTGCCATTTCGACGAGATGCGGAACCGCTGTCCCCTTCGCCTTGTTTCGGATGTCCTCGGCGAAAAGAGAGATGGAGTCTTCGATTCCCTGTTTGGCCTGAAACGCCGTCGCTGCGGCCGGAACAAAACCCGATGACATTGAGGTCGAGCCAAAGGGACTTCCCGTCTTTTCCAGCACCAGGACATCGGCACCGGCATCCACTGCCCTCAAGGCCGCAGTCAGCCCACAGGCACCGGCGCCGACGACAACCACATCGACTGACACCTCTGCCGTCATATGATTGGCTGGTTCTATGCTCGGTTTGAGTTCCACGGGGCGGATCTTTGTTCAGATGCAGCCGGCCGTCAATCGCGAACGGCTTTGACGACGCCTGTTGCCAGAGAAAGCACCGCGATTTCGCCCAGCAATACCGCGGGCCAGATTTCGGCGATGGCAGGATCGACCCATTTTTGCGGACCAAAGGAAACCAGTGCCAGAACGCCCGCGAGAAGTGCCGTCGCCCGACCGCCGCGCGTTGTCGTCGATCCAAGGAAAAAGCTGGCACAGGCCACAGCGAGTGAGCCACCGAGAAAGGGCCCGAGTGCAAACGGCGCAACAGCGATCGGTGGATGCGGCGGTGTCTGCGTAAACAGGGCAGCAAGCATCACGGCTTGCAGGACGATCAGGGTAGCCAGTGCGGCGCGGCAAAGTTGGTCGGGTGTGTTTTGCATGATCAATATCCGTAAACTTGTGTACGTATTTGACATATCCGTACAGAGTTATACGGTTACTGTCAAGCCAGATTCGGAGGCCCCATGCGGCAGGAAAATCAGCAGAAACGGCGCGATCAAATCGAGACGGCGGCCTACGAGCTGCTAGCCGAGAAGGGTTACAAGTCGACTTCCATGCTGGCCATTGCTCGACGCGCTGGCGCGTCCAACGAAACGCTCTATCGGTGGTATGGCAACAAGCAGGCACTGGTGAGTGCAATGGTCGACAAAAACGCCCATGCCGCCGCTCAACTGGTCGCAACCTTTCGCGAAAAGGGCCTCACTCCACTGCAGACCATTGCCGAGCTGGGACCCGTTCTGCTGCGCATCGTCACCGGAGAAAAGGCCATATCCCTCAACCGGGCCGCCGCTGGCGACGTGCATGAAACCGGTACCCTTGGCAGCCTGATTGCGGCGGGAGGCAAGGCGACGGTCATGCCGCTGCTTGCCGAGGTTTTCGAAGCCGCCATGGCCGATGGCAGTCTCGCGCCTGGCAACTCCGAAGAAGCAGCCGAGATTTACATCGCCCTGCTGATCGGCGACCTGCAAATCGAACGGGTGATCGGTGTGCGAGCCCCCCTGTCCGACGACGCCGTCGAGGGTCGGGCCGAACGCGCCTACCGATTGATCAGCCGGCTATACGTGCCCAGGTGAGATCGCGGCCCTCAAGGTCCGTCCAAGCCAAAAGCCGAACGGGTCGCTTCGTCTTTGAGAAGACGAGAGAGGTTCCCGGCCAGGTCCTTGCCTTCATAAGCCGGGTGGTCGCGAAACAACGAAGCGTACTGCTCGTCCACCAGGCTGTTCAGTTGACGCGACGCGGTCGGCACATGGTCGCTCATCCGGTCCAGGGTCCTGCTGGCGAACTTCATCTTGTCTGGATCCAGCCATCCGGCATCCATGAAGGCGCGTGACTTCTTTTCGCAGCGGCAGGGATTCGTTTCTTTGATCAGCCCGCATTTATCGTTCATGAAGGCCGTCAAGTCGGCGCGGGCCCGTTGCAGTTGCTTGCGGAAGGCGGCCGGCGTCAGGCCGAGGATTTCGGCAGCCACGTCCGATGGTGCCTCGAAGATCTCGCCAAGTATGTAGGCGAGCCGCTGAGGCCGGCTCAGACACAGAAGCATGCCGAGCATGCATCCGTTCTTCGCTTCTTCGACGATCAGCGCTCTTTCCGGTTCGTATGCGCCTGGCAAATCAAGGTTCTGCAGCGGAAGTGCGTCGAGCTCCGCTCCATAGGCGTCGAAACTGGTGATTGCGTGCTCCATCCGGCCTCGCTTGGCATCACTGAAGCAATTGGCAACGATCCGGTAAGCCCATGTGCGGAAGGAAGATCGCCCCTGGAATTGGCCGATGCGGGTGACGATGCGGATCATCGCCTCCTGCGCAAGATCGGCGGCGTCATCCGGATTGAGCATGAAACGCAGCGCCAGATTGTAGATCCAGCGCTGGTGCCGGCGCACCAAATGCTCCAATGCGTCGCGGTCGCCATTGGCAGCAAAGCGAGCAAGCTCCGCATCCGTCGCGTCCTGCGCGACGGATGCAGCGAGCGGGTTAATCCGATCGGTCATTCAGCCGTGTCTTTCTCAAACAAAGCGAAAACGATGGACTCGTCTGCTCCCTCGAAGAAGGGCGCCATTTCCTGCATTTCCATCATTGCCTTCCCCGTTGCTTCATGGGCGGCAACGTCACGCCAGACCAGCAGATCACCGAACCCGTTCTCGACGCCGTCACGGCGCATGCGAGCGCCGCCAACCAGTCCTTCGCGGCCATCCAGGTGGGTGTAGAGCTCCGCGTGGATTTCGGCATGAACAATCGGATCCTTCACCGTATAGAGAGCAATCTCCACGACCGGCCCCTCGTCGAGCTGCTGCGCCAGAGTGCCGGCTCTAGCATGCGCCCAATAATGCCCGAAATGCACCGTCTCATCGATAGCCGAAATCAACGGTCGGAACCTCGCGTCGCTCTCCACCAACTTGGCCGCGGTCTGAGCTGCTACCGGGCTTTCCCAGGCAACGACATCGGCAAACCGTCCGTCCTGGCCCTTCAGGCGCTTCCACCACAAAAAACCATCCGCAGTCGATTCGATCTCGCGTGCTGCGGCTGCCCGGGTGGCCGGAAAACCCGCCTCGTCATGCACCGAGTAAACGACGAATTCCAGATAGACCTGGTCTTCGGCCTGGGTCGCTCCGCTCATCAGGGTTCCAACGGCAACCGTTGCTGCAAGCATCTTGTTCATGGGGTTCTCCATCGTTGCGCCCGCCATTTGGGGCGATCACAGGGTTAGACGGGAGAAATCGTCCGCTGTGACCGAACACCCGAACATTTTTTTCAAGCCTGATTGATTCTAATCAAACCTGATCCACCCCATTGCCCCTAAATCCGCTGATGCAGGCGTAAATGAAATTCCTGGCAAATCCCGATTGGAGATCGTGGCGATGAGCACAAATGCGGCGATCGTCTGTTATTCGCGAACCGGAACGACTCGAAAGCTCGCAGCGCTTTTGGCGGACAGGCTTTCTGTGCCGATCGAAGAAATCGGCTGTGCGCGTTTTCGCCCCGGTGGGCTGAGATACCTTGCGGCTGGTTATCACAGTGTCCGTGGCAACCTGCCACGCATCGAGGCACCTACAATCGATCTTTCCGGCTTTGACCTCGCTCTGCTGGGTACACCGGTCTGGACCAGCCATCCGTCTTTGCCCATGCGCGCCTTCCTTGCGATGAACCCAACCCTGCCTGAACGCGTTGCCGTCTTTCTGACCTATGGCGGGCACTCGCCGGCCGAAACGGCCATTGCCGAACTCACGGATCTGCTGGCCGTACCGCCCGTGGCCACTCTCGCGGTAAGCCAAAATGATCTTCGCCAGGATAAATGCCAAGCAGCCATCGATCGTTTTGTCCGCGACCTCGACAAGTCTCCCACGGAATGCGTCTGATCTGCCGATTCAGCGAAGCGCTCTCCATCAACCAGCGTAATGTCTTGGAGTGGCTCCGGTTACCATTCGAAACGCATGCGCGAACGCACTCGGGCTTTCGAAACCGACATCGAGCGCGACATCAGTCACCGAATGACCGAGCGCCAGCCGTTCCAGCGCGGCCATGATCCGCGCCTGACGGCGCAACTCTCTAAAGGACATGCCTGTTTCGGATCGGATGCGCCGTATCAGGCTGCGCTGCGACAGACCGAGATCAACGGCCCACTCCGACAATGGCGTTGCATCCGCCGGACGGTCGCGTAACCGCTTGACCAGTCGGACAACACGGGGATCGCGCGGCATCGGTAGACGAAACGGTTCGGCCGCCGTCGCGGTAATTTCATCGATCAACAAAGCCTCCAGATGCGGGACCTGGCGTTCGGCGCATCCTTCGGCCAGGCGCACCAGGATCTCGCGCATCAGCGATGAAATGCCGATGACCTCGACCTGCGGACGGTCAGCGCGAATATTGCCGTTGAGATAGACGGTGCGCATTTCGATACGATTGATGCAGTGGATCTCGTGGGGAACCCGTGCCGGCACCCAAAGCCCCCTGCCCGGGGGCAGCACCCAGCTGGCCTCCTGGGCAAAAACCCGCATCACCCCGCTGATCGCATGCACGATCTGGTGGCCGGTGTGAGCATGGGGCATGATATGGGTCCCCGCCTCATAGGCGGTCGCCCGGCCTTCGATCCGCACGGTGTCACTTTCGCGATATAATTTGGCAATCCATCGACAGACAGTAATGCGAGCAATCGCTAAGTTGCAAGCTCGCTATTTCCCGGGGACGTTGTCATGAGTCGTTACGCAGCGCTGAGATTCGTCAACATTGCGCATTTTTTCGATCATTTCTTTCTGCTGATCTTTCCGACAGCCGCGCTGGCCATCGCGTCCGCCTGGGATATGAGCTATGCCGACACGCTGGTGCTCGGCACGCCGCTCTACGTCATGTTCGCAGCAGGAACGCTGCCTGCGGGCTGGTTGGGCGATCGCTTCGATCGCATGAAACTGATGATGGTGTTTTTCGTCGGCTGCGGATTTTCCAGCCTTTTGATCGCCGTTGCGCCGGGACCGCTCGCGCTGTCGGCAGGACTCGGGCTCCTGGGGCTGTTTACGGCCATTTATCACCCCGTCGGCGTGGCCTTGGTCACCGATCTTGGCAAACGCACCGGCCGTGCGTTGGCGGTCAATGGTGTCTTCGGGAACATGGGCCTTGCCGGGGCGGCTGTCGCCACCGGCCTGCTGGCGGATCTCTGGGGCTGGCGCAGCGCTTTCGCCATTCCGGGTGTTGTTGGCATCGTCCTGGGTGTCGCCATGTTTTTCAGCGACCGCAAAGCAAGACAAAGTAACGCCGCCCCGGACCGAACCGCTGTCAATCAACCCATCGCCATCGACACGCGCACCCAGTACATTATTTTTGCAGTTGTCTGTATAGCAGCGCTCTTCAGCGGGATCATCTTCAACGCCATCACCGTCTCATTGCCGAAATTTTTCGATGAACGCCTGATTGCTTCCGGAAGCGATCTCAGTTGGATCGGCGCATCCGCGGGCCTGGTCTTCGCAGTTGCCGCCTTCGCGCAATTGCCAGTCGGTGAATTGCTCGACCGCTTTGGTGCGCGGCCAATCATGGTCACGTTGCTTGCCGCCCAGTGCCTGATGCTGATTTTGCTGTCCGATGCCGCCGGATGGACGGCACTCATCCTCGCGTTGCTGATGGTGACTGCGGTGTTCGCGAGCATTCCAATCACCGGTTGGCTGCTTGGCCGCTACATACGCTCCGACCTGAGGTCGCGGATCATGTCAGTCGAGTATGTTCTGTCACTGGGCATGGCCTCCGCGGTCGTGCCATTGATTGCCTTCATGCACGGCCAGGGACTGGGCTTCAATGTGCAATACGTGCTTCTCGCCGGCTGTGCTGCGATCGTTGCGCTGTCCGCGCTGTTCCTGCCCGGGAGCAGACGGCCGGTCGGCGGTAATCTGACCGCTCAGGAAGGCTGACGCGACGTAGATTGCGAGCCTTGGATCAATCCACTAGGTTCAATTGCAAAGACACCGGGAGCGGGCGATCCTGATTTGAAGCGGCCGATCAAAATCGGAAGACGCGAGATACGATCGGGTGTGCTGGGCAGCCTCATAGCCCTGCTCGTTCCGCTGCTTTTCTGGCTGGCACCTCCGCAGCTTTCGGATGTCATCGAGCAGCCGGCAATCGACACCATCGCTTCGGTCCTGCCGCCACCAGCCACCGACCGGGTCGTTGTCATCGATATCGACAGCGACAGTCTCGACACCTTCGAAGGACGTCGCCTGTCGCGGCCGCGTCTTGCCGAGTTGATCGGACAACTCGCCTTTCTGGGTGCTGCATCGATCGCCCTCGACCTGGTGCTTGAAGCACCCTGCGAGCCCGGCCAGGCTGGAATCCAACAACTGCAAACCGCAATCGGCAGCGGCAAAGTCACCACTGGATTCCTGCTGTCAGCCAGCCCGACGGATCCGCCGCCTGTCCGCAGCCCCGTTGCAATCGATGCCGATGTGAGACTGCCCCTGGTGTGGCGCGCCCTGGGAGCCGAAACGTCCTGCACACCGCTGACCGATGCAGCCACGGGCTTGTCCAGCATTTCGCTGGCTGGCGATTTCGACGCCCTCGTCCGCCGTGTGCCGGCCGTGGTGACCGTCGCCGACCGAGCATACCCGTCGCTTGGCGTCGACGCACTGCGGCTTGCCGAAAAGGCCGGCGCGGTGTTCCTGCTCGGTCAACCGCCACGCTTGCGCGTCGGCCGTCTGCAAACGCGTATCGACAACGGCGGCAATCTGAATTTACGGCCCGCTACAACCGAACAGCAGGAAGCTAGAACGATTTCGGCAGCAGACATCCTCAACCGCTCGATTGCGGCCGACCGTATTGCCGCAAAGATCGTTTTCGTTGGATCGAGCGCCGCTGAATTGGGCGGGTTGCGCCCTGTCCCTGGCGATCCCGTCAGGCCGTCGGTCCAGATTCACGCCGATCTGGCGACGAACCTGCTGCTGGATTCTGCCCCGATGAAACCCGACTGGGCGCGATGGGTGTCTGTTGCCGCGGCCTGTGCACTGGGAATCATCATGGCATTTACGGTGGCCATTACCCGACCGATGATCGCCACCGGTATCGGCGCCATAGCCCTTCTGGGGTGGATTTCAGCCTGCATTGTTGCCCACCATGGCGCAAACATCGTGCTTGCCCCGGTCCTGCCTGTACTCGCCCTGGCAACAGGCGCATTTGCCGGAAGCGCCATCCAGTTTTCGGCAGTTCGGTTTGGCGAAGCCGTCATCCGCCAGCGCTTCGAGCAACGCCTGCCGGCGACAGTCGTCAGGCAATTGGTGGCAGAACCCGACCTTCTGAAGCTCCAGGGCGAACAGCGTGTCGCAACTTCCCTGTTTACCGACGTCGAAGGCTTCACCACCACAACCGAGAAGATAACGCCCGTCGAGTTGATCGGCCTCCTCGACCGCTATTTCGAAGGCCTTACCGCAATCATCACCCGCCACGGCGGCATGGTCGACAAAACCATTGGCGATGGCATGCATGCCCTGTTCAATGCCCCGGTCGACCTGACTGGCCATGAGGACGCAGCCATCGCCTGTGCACGCGAGATACTGTCTTTTTCGGAAGATTTTCGATCTTCGGGTTTGGCCTATCGGGTTGGTTTCGGCCGGACGCGGATAGGGGTTGAAACCGGAAAGATCATTCTTGGAGACGTCGGCGGCAGCGGCAAGATCGACTACGCCGCTTTCGGTTCCACGATCAACATCGCGGCCCGACTGCAGGACGCCAACAAGCGGTTCGGAACGTCCATCCTGATCGGGCCGGGAACGCGCGCTCAGGCCAAGGCTGCCGACCTGCGGGAGTTGGGCGACACGGAACTGCGCGGCATTGGCACTCTGCAGGTTTTCACAATCACCTAAGCGATATCTCAGTGCGTCAGTCAAAGGCCAACGCTGGCAAGGGCCGCATCGATCCTCTGTTGCGACCAGCGTGTGACGCCAGCGGATGCAATGCCCGCTGCTGACAGATCAACACCGTCGCCCTCACCCAGTTCAACCGACTGCCCCCCTGCGTTGACCTCCAGACGGCCTCGATCCACGAAGACGCCGAATGTGTCGTTGCTCGGACCGGCAAAAAACCGGGTCCCGCGTACGCCGAGCTGACCGAAAACCGTCATTACAGTGGTCGGTGCCTTGGGCGCATCCTCCGGCCGGTCGAACACCATTGCACCCTGCGAAAGGTCGAAGATGCCACGGATTTCGGCGATATACTCGTCGATCAACAGTTCCGATTGCGCACCGAGACGGACGGTTGTTTCTCCGCCCAATTGCATCGCCAGAAAACTCGACTCGCCGGTCTTCACCAGATCACGAACCAGCACCTCGGAACCGACGGCGAGATCATACTCCCGCGACTTGCGCATGGCCATCGCGTGGCCTTCCAGAAAGGTCACATCACCGATTGGACCTGTTTCAGATGCCTTTGCGACCGAGCCGATCATCGGTGTGGCCAACAGCATGGCCAGGAATTGTCTGCGGTCAGCCGGTCGGGCAATCATACGGTCATCTCCTGTCGGCGCATTGGTCACCTTCAAGACAACCTAATCATCGTTTGCGACGCTTTCCAGGCAAGCGGCTTCCATCAGCCGGAGTCACGCATCTCGCACCAGGCAATGCAGATGGCAGACAACTCATCGGCTTTTCCCTCAAGATCCTCAAGGCTTGCGACCTTGAAGGAGCGGGCTTCCTTGCCGTCACCTTCCAGATGAGGGAAAGCACCGGGAATCTCGGCGCCCTTGTGGAACATGAGGCTGGCGTGCTTTTTCGATTTGGGAAAAAAACTGGCGATGTTGCCTTTGTAGATGAAGGTCGGTGCCTGCCATTTGATCGCTTCCGTGATGCGCGCATCACTTTGCAGAATGTGCTCCCGCATGGCGGCGACCACGTGCTTCATCGGGTTGTCATACTCTGACAGCCATTCGTCGACCTTCGGATTTCGGTTCATTCCGCCTCCCCTTCGCGCAATGTCGTCACCAGGCTGACAATCAGGCCGTCCTGCATCGTGAAACGGTTGAGACCGTGCCCTTTGCCGCCCGGCAAAGATGGTGAGAAACACGTCCATTCTATATGAACTTCGCCGCTGCTGGCAGCCGCCCGGTCAATGCGGATACGCGTGTCGACCATGGGCATCTCCCAACCAAGCGCCATGGCCTTCATGATTGCATCCTTGCCGCGATGGGTGCGCGCTTCGCCAGTGAAGGGTTCTTCGTAGACTGCATCGTCGGCAAAGCAGGCCGCAATGGCATCGTAGCTAGTCTTGCCGGCTTGCATTGCCAGAAAAAAATTGCTCACCTCGACAGGAACACCGGTCATTGAATTTCTCCTTGGGAATAGCTCATGTTGGATCGCGACAAGGCCTTGAGGGTCAGGGATGCGTTGGATGCCCTGGTGGATGCGGCAGGCTCGGCCGGAGGTTGGGAGGCCCTGCCGGCTCTGTCTCGCCTCGACACGACCAGCCTCGAGATCGACATTGATCTGCGTGCCACAGAAGTGGTTGGCACGCCGGTGGTGATTGCCCGCCAGAAAAGTGCCGCCGATCCGTTTGACGGACGTCTCACCGAACGCCAGCGCCAGGTCGCCCTCTGTCTCGCCAGGGGACTGTCCAACAAGCAGATCGCAAGAGAGCTTTGCATTACACTGGCCACCACCAAGGATCATGTCCACGCCGTGCTAACCCGATTGGGCCTCGACAGCCGCAACAAGGTCGCATCCTTCGTCTTTGGTGAAGCAGGATAGCCGCCTCAAACGGCGGCGAAAATCCATCGTAAGATGGATGGGAATCAGACCTTGAGCAACGCAAGCGCTTCTTCGTGAACCTGCGGGCTGCCCGCCGCAATGATGTTCCCGCCATTTTCAGGCCGATTGCCCTGCCAGTCGGTTACCACGGCTCCGGCTGATTCCAGAATGGCTATGAGGCCGCCGATATCATAGGCCTTGAGACCGTTTTCGACGACCAGGTCAGCGTTGCCAGAGGCAACAAGCGTATAGGCATAGCAATCGCAGCCATAGCGGAACATGTTGACGCGCTCCTCTACGTCCCGGTAAGCGCGCTCTTCGCCGCCGGAGAACAGGTGCGGTGAAGTCGTAAACAGGGTGGCGTCCGACAACCCGGTGCAGGGTCGGGATTTGATCCTTCCCTGCCGGCCGGGCCCGCGATAGTGGGCACCATCGCGATCGGCCAGGTAGCGTTCTCCGGTAAACGGCTGATCCATCAATCCGAGAAACGACCGGCCGTTGCGATATAGACCGATAAGCGTTCCCCAGACCGGCAATCCTGAAATGAAGGCCCGCGTTCCGTCAATCGGATCGATCACCCAGACAAATTCCGCGTCCAGCGCTTCGCTGCCGTACTCTTCGCCCATGATGCCGTGATCCGGAAACCGCTGCCGGATAAGGTCTCGAATCGCCGCCTCGGCCGCGCGATCTGCTTCCGTTACAGGATCGAAACCGCCTTCTTCTTTGTTGACCACGGCCGTGCCGCTGCGAAAACGCGGCAGCGTCTCGGCCGCGGCGGCATCGGCCAGTTCGTGCATGAAATCCAGATCCGGCTGCATGGTGTGTCCTGTAGCAAGTTTGCGGAGGGTGGTTGCCGGGTAATGACAGACCTCTCGCTACATAAATCAATTGGCTCCGGCATGCACGATCTATCACCCGATGAACGTACGCCATTCCATGCTGCAACTGCGAACGAATAAGTCCCCAAGCGGTTGACATTTGTGCACCGCAACAATATGGTGATCATGCAGTCAACGACTGCATTCGCCCAGACGGGCGTTTCCTCCCTAGATTTGACCGCGCTGGAATGGCTGCGGTCATTTTTTTTGGGGTTTTCCGTTTATTCGGCTGCAAGCGCGATTTGCGGAGTATCGCTGGCGAAAAGTTCCGTCAGGAGCGTTATGAAACGTGTCAGGTCCGCCTGCAAGGTGTTGAACCCGGCGGATTTGGCAAGCGTCTCCTCATCCACATAGAGACCGCGATTGACCTCTATCTGCAGCGCGTGCAATCCACGCCCCGGTCGACCGTAGTGTTCCGTGATGAACCCGCCCGCATAGGGTTTGTTGCGCGATACAGAATAGCCCAGGTCCTGCAGGATCTCGATCGTCAGTTGCGACAGTTCCTCGCTGGCGCTGGTGCCATAGCGATCACCGATGACAAAATCCGGCCGGTTGCGTGAACCGGCCTGGGCGTTCGCCGGCATGGAATGGCAATCGATCAACACGCCGTAACCGAACAGCGAGTGGGTCTTGACCAGCAGGCCACGCAGTTCGTCGTGATAGGGCCGATAAAGCGCATCGATGCGCCGCAACGCGTCCCGAAGCGGCATCGGTCGGCCGTAGATCTCCATGTTCTCCGCCACCAGCCGCGGGATTGTGCCGAGCCCGCCGGCGACTCTCAGGGAACTGGAATTGACGAAAGCCGGAACCGGCCCGTCGAACATTCTCGGGTCGAGCTCATAGGGTTCGCGATTGACGTCGACGAAGGCGCGCGGAAAATTCGCCGCCAGCAGCGGTGCACCCAGCCCGGCAGCCGCACCGAACAGCTCGTCGACGAAATAGTCCTCTGAACGGCGAATCTCCAGCGCATCCAGTTGTGATTCGGACAGAAACGGCTGCGGGTAGGTCCGGCCGCTATGCGGGGAATTGAAGACGAAGGGGACAGTCTGGTCGACCGGCGCACGGGTTTCGAATGGCGCGTGACCAAAAAAACTGTCGTCGGTCAATGACTCACTCCCGTTCGGCGTCAACTCGTTACGGTTCGGCACCGCACGCAAATCGCTCCGGACTCATGTTGCCAGTTGCCAACTATGAAGTCCATACGAACAGCGGTACGACAGCCGATCTACGCGAAGGATGTGCCTTTTTTGCGACGCCGGATAAATCGGCACCCCACGAAGCCTCGGAAGACAACACTTGGCGGCCCCGACTGCGTTTCGTTGTCGGCACGCCCAGAAAGAGCCAAAATTCACCTGATATTTACTTGCATCGGTTTGAATGGCGCACGCCTGCATGCTATGCGGCCAACCCGGCGCGCGAATGTGGGAACGGCGCTTGTTGAACGGGTGTTGCGTGGCGGCGCGCAATGTGGGGCATGGGGAACAGCATGAAAATTCTGCTCGCGGAAGACGATGACGATATGCGCCGCTTCCTGGTCAAGGCCTTGGAAAAAGCCGGCTATACGGTCCAGTCCTTCGACAATGGGGCCAGCGCCTACGAGCGCTTGCGCGAAGAGCCATTCGCACTTCTGTTGACCGATATCGTCATGCCCGAAATGGACGGTATCGAACTGGCGCGCCGCGCCACCGAACTCGATCCGGACCTGAAAGTGATGTTCATCACCGGCTTTGCAGCCGTCGCGTTGAACCCCGAATCCAATGCCCCGAAAGACGCTACGGTTTTGTCGAAACCCTTCCACCTGCGCGACCTCGTCAACGAAGTCGAAAAGATCCTGCAGGCCGCCTGACAATTCTCGCGTGATCCCGCGAGATGGGGCTTGACCTTCCTCCACATTCTATGGTGTATGCGCCCGGTCAGATGGGCGTGTAGCTCAGCGGGAGAGCACTACGTTGACATCGTAGGGGTCACTGGTTCAATCCCAGTCACGCCCACCATCTTTCACAGACATCACGGTCGGTCGAATTTTTCCTGGTTGAAGTTGAAAGCTGCATTCTGTCCAGCGCATTAACCCCGCGTTAGGCCGCGCCGGTATACACGGTCTGGTAGGGGCGACATATACTGCTGTCAAAGGACATTATGTTATGCGTACCCTTAAGTCTTTCCTTCAGGACGATTCAGGTGCAACGGCTATCGAATATGGCCTGATTGCCGCACTGATTTCGGTTGGCCTGATCGCGGCCGCCAACCTCCTCGGCAACGAGCTCTCTGAGACATTCAACAAGATCAGCACCGAGCTGAACAAGTCGAACTCATAACCTCAGGTATTGAATTCCCTCTCGCAGGGATAGGGGCGACATTGGAAGCACTCCAGCTTCCGTGTTTCAGCATGAAATCAACTTGCCGGCCTACGTGGCCGGCCTTTTTCGCTCGACTGAAACGTTGATTTCACAGTTTTCCGCCGACTGGCACAAATGAAACATGACTGAAACACAGTCCCGTCTTCCCTGAAATCCGGCTGAAACGTCAGCTCCGTAAATAGTCAGCATCGAAACAAGACGCCCAACGGCAAAACACAGCCGCAGAAGCGATCCAGGTTCAAGGAGCTGACCGATGACGACGATGACCGACCAGGGTATCCCGCACCCGACCCATGCCATGACAGCCGCCATGATCCGGGCGCTGTGGAACAAGATAAGTCCCTTTTCCGAGCAGGCGCGCGCCGACCGGCAGATCCGCAAGGAACATGACATGCTGATGGCCATGTCCAACCACGAACTGCACGATATCGGCATGACGCGTGGCGACGTCTCATTCGGCATCGCCAGCGGACGCGGCGTGTTCCGCGACGCCGACCGTTGATTTGCGCAACTAGTCCAGAGGGGACGTCAGCAAGCCGGTGTCGCTTCGAAGTGCACCGGCTTGCTCGCGCAAGGGATGGCTGTGCAATGCCACCGCGAGATCCCAAAATTTATGTGTTTTGAGTCAATTGAGCGCCGGATTGGTTTGTCGACACAGTCGTCGCAAGTTGTGACAGCGGCATGACAGCGTCGCCTCAGCACAATTCGAAAACTCTCCAGAATCGGCAGAATCCAAACAGCAGCCCTGCTCTTCTGAAAACCAATCTAAAACAACATTACCAGGCAATTTGTCGACCCCGGTAATCATACTTAACAAGAAATAAACAAAAGGACTTTTCACACCCAATTAGATTCGATAACGTTTCAAATCGCAGCGACATTGCGGGGATGGCAATCAAGTGGGGTCAGTTGGTTTTCTCGTGTTAGTTGCACCTGGGAGGTGAATGCTTCCCGACAATAACGAACGAATGCTGGTACAAATGCGTATAGGGAGCAATCAAACATGACGTACTTTCCCAAACCCCAACCCAAACCGTACGGATCGGGTTGGTTCGACTGCGGCTGCGAGCCGTGCGAAATCATCGTCTGCCGGGATGATGGCCGTAGCCAGAGCGAGTTTAATGACGGCTATAACGGCGGCGGCTGTGGAGGCCACGGCGGTTTCGGCGGCTTTGGCGGCTTTGGCGGCTACAATGAATGCGGCTGGGCCGCCACCCAGGGCTGGACCTGGTGGGAAGGCAACAACAACTACTGTGATGTGCCTAAATTTGTAGTTCCGGATTGCGACGATGAATATCTTCCGCCTCTGAGCCAACAAGATAACCTTAATGATTTCAACTACGATCCCTGCGGATGCGATGTCACCTAGATCGAATTGAGAGCGGCGCCGACAGGAAGAACTGTCGGCGTCCTTTCGATACTTTCCAAAAAGTGATGGTACCTTCAGGCAGGAACAGGCCCAAAAGCCTCTCGTTGTAAGCTGGTCCGAAAGCAAAAGAAAAAATGCCTGCGCCGACGTAGTTTGGCGCAGGCATTTTTGTTCAGCTTGTTACCGAAATCGTCGCTTACTGACCGATCAGTCCGGCCGCATAAGCGATGGCACGCTGATAATTGCCGCTGTCGTTCCACTTCGACAACACGCGGAAATTGGCCGACCCTTGAGCGAAGGACCGACCGGCCCGCCAACCATTGCGGCGCAGCATGTTGGCTGCTGTTGCAAGAGCATCGGCCGCATTGTTGGGGTCAGCGCGGCCATCGCCACTGCCATCCACGGCAAACCGGACCCAGTTGCCCGCCAAAAACTGCATGTGTCCCAATTCACCAGAGGGACCACCACGGCTGTTGCCTGAAATAAGCCCTCGATCGACAAGTTGCAGTGCCGCTATCGCATCGTCTTCGAAGCGCGGATACCGACGGCAGTAGGAGGCCAGGGTTACGGCACCGCTCACGATTCGCGTGTCGCCTGTATAGCCACCCCAACTGGTCTCATAACCCCAGATCGCCACCAGGATCGAACCGGGCACACCGTACCGCTTTTCGATATTCTGGAACAATCTGGCATTCTTCTGCAGCCTTCGTTTAGCGCCTGATACAAATGAATTCACGCTCGAAAACCGGCTCTTCAGGAACTGCTCGGGGCTGCGATAGCGCATGCTGGATTGTGAGGCGGGGTTCGATTCAAAGCGCCAGGTGATGCCCGATAGCTTCGCCTGTTGCAGCGCCGTCAGTCCGCGTTTCCCAACGCCGGACCGTGATGCCTTTTTGGCGAGTTGCTGCTTGTAGGTTGCAAACTGCCCTTTACTGGTGATGCAAGACGCGGCCAAAGTCGGTGTTGCCAACAGCGCTCCGGCAAAGAACGCCACCATCTGCAGTGTGGCCCGTGTTGGTGTCATATCAATCTCCATCCATCCGGAAGATCCAGGATCAAACTGACTACTACAGCTACTTCATCACCAAATGTTCAACGATGCCGTTTTGGTGCCCCTCGCAACCAAGTCCAGATACCTCGATGCGCCCCAACGCAGACACATGAAAACGACTCATTCGGTCATTCGATGAATCCAACACGATTGCGCTGCCAAATTCAACAAGCGGACAGTTGCAATACCCGGCATACGCGCCAATAGCCGATCATCAGCGCTGCAAAGCGGAACCGTTGCGGCTCGGGCTCCGCCATGAGATACACTTTTCGTCCCTTCCTTCCTCATGAGACGTCCCATGCGGCTTGAGCGCCCACCTTCCCTCACCGTTGACCTCCCTCACCTGCTCAGCGGTTTTCGCGGGATCTATGCGGTTAACGCTTTGGTTGCATTTCTCTTTGCAGCATCCGCACCGGTGGCAATCATCCTGACGGCGGGCGCGGCCGGCGGCCTGGCCGAATCCGATATTGCCTCCTGGATGTTCGGCTGCTTTTTCATCAATGGATTGATTTCGCTTGCCTTCTGCCTTGCCTACCGCCAGCCGCTGGTTTTCTTCTGGACCATTCCCGGCACGGTTCTGGTCGGCCAGGCGCTTGAGCACCTCGATTTTGCGCAGGTAATCGGTGCTTATTTTGTTACGGGCGCACTGTTGTTGATTCTCGGCGTAAGCGGCTGGATGCGCAAATTCATGACGCTGATCCCAATGCCGATCGTCATGGGCATGGTCGCCGGTGTCTTCCTCCAGTTCGGTCTCAATCTCATCTTTGCAATCCGCGATGGTTTCGTCATTGCGGCGCCGATGACGGCTGTGTTTCTTCTGCTAACGGCAATCCCTTCGCTCGGCCGCCTGATGCCGCCGCTGATTGGTGCACTCATCACCGGCATTGTTGCCATCGCTCTGACAGGCTCTTTTGGATTGAGCGGATCAGCTGTCCCCGTTCTTGCAAGTCCGAACCTGTACATGCCGGAGTTTTCCTGGGGCGCAATGGTGGAACTGGTGCTGCCGCTCGCGATCACCGTGCTGGCGGCACAGAATGCGCAGGGCTTCGCCGTGCTTGAATCGGCCGGCCACAAGCCGCCTATCAACATGGTCACGGCCGGGTGCGGTATCGGCTCCCTGATTGCGGCATCGTTCGGCGCCGTATCGACCTGCCTCACCGGGCCAACAAATGCCATACTTGCGAGCAGCGGCGACAGGGACAGGCATTACATTGCCGGTGTCATGGTTGCGCTTCTGGCTTTGCTTTTCGGTGTTTTCGCTCCACTCTTCACGAGCTTCATGCTGGCAACGCCCAAAGCCTTTATCGCCACGCTCGCAGGGCTTGCTCTGGTGCGCATTCTCGAACGCGCCTTCGTCGTTTCGTTCAAGGGTGGCTTTTCTCTCGGCGCCACGGTGGCCTTCCTGGTCACCGTGGCCAATGTCCCGATCCTGTCAATCGGCGCTCCCTTCTGGGGCCTGCTGTTTGGCTTCGCTGTTTCCTGGATGCTTGAAAGGCACGATTTCGATCAGCCTTGAGCAGAATAGATCGGGAATCTCGACCCGGAACTATTCCATGCATGGATTGCTGGATCCGGGCGGATCCGACACCTGCACCAACATGAGCACGCAGGGTGCCTCTCCGATCGTACCGGACAAGTGTCCTTCTCGGCCCTGAGCATCCTGACGGGCCAATTGGTCCTCACCGAATGAAGCCTCACCGGGTCCCATTTCCACGCGAGTCCCGTCCATGCTTTCGACGAACCAGGAACCAGACAGCGGCACGATCCACTGCGGACGCGGATTCCGGTGCCAGTCTCCGGTCCATCCTGCCTGCAAAACGAGAACGGTGATATCGTCCACATTCTCGGTCAATCGCTTCACCCACATGTCGGGTGACGGCGGTGCAAAGGTCTTCTTTTCAAACGCTTTGAGATGACACCGGGTCTGGTGAGTGACCCCGTCCTCATCGACCCACAAATGCCAGTAGCCAACAGCCGGAGTGTCCGCTGGATCGACGCTTGTTTCCGCATCATGCTTCTTAGTCGTCATCACGGTTCTCCTTGCTTGAATCCGTGCCGGACCCCGTCCGATCACGAAAATGTCAGAGATCATTACAGCGAGTTAATTCTACCGCCGGATTCTCTCCCCAATGCAATCCCATCTTCACCACCATAAAGAAAAGCAAAGGCTGTTTCATTCCGGCGGTTGCCGTTTGGGGATCGCCGGTTTCTTTTCCGACAGTTTCTGTCGGGCTTAGTGGTTCATGGCCGGGGCAGTGGCTCGACCATCCGGAGGCGGCATGCCAACTCCGGATGGTCGATGCCCTACCGGACATTTACGGCAGTTTCCCAGATTACCCGTATCCCACGCCGCACGCGCAGCCGGCGGCCGTGATATTCGGAACGAATTCCATCGAAGAAAAGCTGCGCATGGGTCGACTTGGCAAACCGCGCCAGCACCTGCTGCACAGCGCTGTCGTCGTCGAACCACAATTCAACCGAAAAGACTAATTCCTCAGGCGGCGCCTTTTGTGGCACTGGCGCCTGTTGCGGTTTGCGGCCTTCGAACACATCGGTCAGCGCCCTCGCCTGCGCAGTACACACGAGCCGCGCATAGTCCAGCGAATGCGGCACATTGCGGGAGTACGCCACCGTCGTCACCGCCCGGTTGCCGGCGTCGAGAATGTAGACATGCGTGGCATTCTTCATCACCCGCAACGGGAACCGCAAATGACTGACGATCTTCGACAAGGACCGATACTCCGATCCCGACCTGCCTGTTGATTCACCCCGGAAAAGTCCAATAGTAAAAAATTGTGGAATTGGGGAAGGAACCTTTGGATGTGCGGGCGTTTCATTACAACCGGAACCTGGGCGGAATATCGAAAATACCTGAGCATTCTGCCACCGGAAATTGAACAGCAGAACGGCCCTATTCCCAACTACAACGTCGCGCCCACCGACGACCAGGATATCCTGACCAGCGGCAGGGAGGGGCTTGTCGTTCGATCCGTCAGATGGGGGCTGGTGCCGCATTGGGCCAAGGAAGTGTCTTCCAGGCCAATGATCAACGCCCGTTCCGAAACCGTTGCCGAAAAACCCTTCTTCCGAACCGCTTTCCAACACGGGCGCTGCCTGGTGCCGGCCACGGGCTACTATGAGTGGAAAACAGAAGACGGCGTCAAACAGCCCTATCTCATCCATCTACCGGGCGAAGCGCCGGTCTTCGAGCCTTTGGCCTTCGCCGGTATCATGAGCTTTAACAAGACGCTCGACCTGGCGACTTTCGCTATCATAACCCTGCCGGCCGACCCATCCGTTGCGTCGGTCCACAATCGCATGCCGGCGATCCTCAAACCGGATGTGATGACCGCCTGGATGGATCCGGAGACTGACACCGCCACCGCTGAAGAATTGTTGCTGCAGAACCGCGGCTCGGACCTCGTCTACCACCCGGTTTCAAAGGCCGTCGGGAACGTGCGCAACAAGGGCGCGGAGCTGATCGACGAGGTCGCCTGAACCGGCCTTTCGGCAGCGCGGGCAAAAAAACTCCAAATCTTCCTGCGCTGAGCAAAATAATACCATCGCGCCAAGCCAGGCAGCATAGCATTCCTTCAATCCGAAAGGCCGAAACGCCACATTGTGGTCCGATGGACAGTCGTCCGATCACAGGTTGGTGTTATGATCGATCAGAACCGCAAATTGTCGACATTTCCGGCGTTCTTCAACGTTGCCGGGCACAAGGTCGCAGTCTTTGGAAATGGTGAGGAGGCCTTTGCCAAATCCCGACTGCTCGCCAATACATCTGCCGCGATCACTGTTTATGCCGATGCCCCGGCCGATCGTTTTGCGGCGTGGCTGACTGAGCGGAATGTTGCTGTCGTTCACGCATCATACCGCCCCGACCAGCTTGACGGCGCAACACTCGTCTTCGCGGCCACCGGCGATGCATCGCTTGATGCACGCATCGTTACCGACGCCCGGGCAAAGCGTATTCCGGCCAATGCTGTCGATCAGCCCGACTATTGCGATTTCCTGACACCCGCCCTCGTCAACCGTGCGCCCGTAGCCGTTGCCATTGGTACCGAAGGCGCAGGGCCCGTGCTGGCCCAGATGATCCGCGCTCAGGTGGACCAGTTGCTGTCGCCGTCGCTGGGAACTCTGGCGCAGCTCGCCGCTCATTATCGCTCCGCCGTCGACAAGGTGCTGCCGAGAGGCGCCACCCGCCGCCTGTTCTGGCGCCGCTTCTTTTCCGATTCCGTGCGCGACGCCGTTTCGGCCGGCGACCTGCCTGCAGCCCAGCAGGCAGCCACGCATCTCCTGCACAATACCGACAAGGTCAGCGGGTACGTTTGGCTCGTCGGAGCCGGTCCCGGCGCCGAGGACCTTCTGACCCTGCGCGCGCAGCGTGCGCTGATGGAAGCCGATGTCATTCTCTATGACGCGCTGGTGCCGGAAGCCATCGTCGACATGGGCCGGCGTGACGCCGAGCGCATTTCCGTCGGCAAGCGCAAGGGCTGCCATTCCAAGTCACAGAATGAGATCAACACGCTGATTGTCGACCTCGCCCGCAAAGGACAGCGCATTGTCCGGCTGAAATCAGGCGACCCGCTGGTTTATGGCCGCGCCGCCGAAGAAATGGCCGCGCTGCGCGATGCTGGCATCGACTATGAGATCGTGCCGGGCATAACATCGGCATTCGCAGCCGCCGCCGATTTCGAACTGCCGCTGACGCTGCGCGGCGTTGCCTCTTCGCTGGTCTTCACCACCGGGCACGACCTCAACAGCAATGTGCTTCCGGACTGGGCAAAGCTTGCGATCTCCGGCGCCACCATCGCTGTCTATATGGGCCGCTCCGTTGCCGCTTCTGTCGCGGGGCGTCTGATCGAGGCCGGCCTTGCCAGTGATACCGCTGTTGCCATTGTCGAAAATGCCAGCCGCGCGGACCGCACGCTGCTTCACTGCACGCTGAAGGACCTGCCTGCGATCGAAGATCGGGACGAACTGACCGGCCCGGTCATGGTGATCATTGGCGACGCCGTCGCCGGTGCCAATTTCGAAAACTCGACGCCACTGACGAAAAGCAAGGAAGTTGCAGCGGCATGATCGCTGCCGAAGGATGAGGAACGCCGTCATGATGAAAGTTCTTACCGCCAACCGTCTGACCGATGGAATTGCCGTGTGGCTGGGCGCCAACGGCCAATGGCAGGATCGCATCGACCATGCCCTGATCGGCCGCCATCCGGAAGCCGTGAAAGGCCTTGAAGAAGCCGGCAAACTGGCCTTCAACGACAATCTGGTGGTTGATGTCGATCTGATCGATGTCGAGGAAATCGACGGCGAGATCTATCCGATCCGGCTGCGCGAGCGCATCCGCGCTTCCGGCCCGACTTTCCGTCCGGACCTCGGCAAGCAGGCTGAATTCCGGCCGGCCACCGCCGCATAGAGCAACAGACGAAACCAAGCGGCCGCATCGCGCCGTCGGGAGCTGATCCATGTATCGTTATGACGAGTTCGACCACGACTTTGTCGGCCAGCGCGTCGCTCAGTACCGCGACCAGGTGGAACGTCGCCTGTCCGGCGAGATCACCGAGGCCGCTTTCAAGCCGCTGCGGTTGATGAACGGCGTTTACCTGCAGCTGCATGCCTATATGCTGCGTGTTGCCATTCCCTACGGCACGCTCAACAGCCGCCAGATGCGTCGCCTTGCTCGCATCGCCCGCGATTACGACAAGGGCTACGGCCACTTCACGACCCGGCAGAACATCCAGTTCAATTGGCCGAAACTGTCGGACACGCCAAAAATCCTGGAAGAGCTCGCCGAAGTCGAGATGCACGCCATCCAGACGTCCGGCAACTGCATCCGCAACGTCTCGGCCGACCATTTCTCCGGTGCCGCCGCCGACGAGGTCGCCGACCCGCGCCCCTATGCCGAGATCCTGCGTCAGTGGTCGTCCAACCACCCGGAATATTCCTTCCTGCCGCGCAAGTTCAAGATCGCCGTCACCGGCGCCGAGCGCGACCGCGCAGCCATCCAGGTGCACGACATCGGCCTGCATCTGAAGCGCAACGACGCCGGCGAACTGGGCTTTGCCGTCTATGTCGGCGGAGGCCAGGGCCGCACGCCGATGATTGCCAAGAAGATCCGCGACTTCCTGCCGGAAGCCGATCTGCTTTCCTACACGACGGCGATCATGCGCGTTTACAACCTCCATGGCCGCCGCGACAACAAGTACAAGGCGCGCATCAAGATCCTCGTGCATGAGACGGGCGAAGCGGAATTTGCTCGTCAGGTCGAGGCCGAATGGGAGAACCTGAAGGACGGCAACCTGAAACTTCCGGATGTCGATCTTGCCGCCATCGCCAGCTATTTCGCTCCGCCGGAACTGCAGGACCGGGCCGAAGGCTGGGCTGATCTTGCCACCCGCAAGAAGGACGATCAGGGTTTTGCCGACTGGGTACGCCAGAACGTCACGCCGCACCGCCATCCGGACTACGGTGTTGTCACGATTTCGCTTAAGCCCATCGGCGGAGTTCCGGGCGATGCCACGGACACGCAGATGGAAGCGATTGCCGATCTGGCCGAACGCTACAGCCAGGACGAGATCCGCGTCTCGCACGAACAGAACCTGGTGCTGCCGCATGTGGCACTGGCCGACCTTGAGAAGGTCTATCGCGGCCTCCTTGAGATCGAGTTGGCAACCGCCAATGCCGGTCTGATCACCGACATCATCGCCTGCCCCGGCCTTGACTATTGCGCGCTTGCCAATGCCCGCTCCATTCCGGTGGCGCAGGAATTGTCCAATCGTTTCGGCTCACTCGAGCGTCAACGCGAGATCGGTGAACTGAAGATCAAGATCTCCGGCTGCATCAACGCCTGCGGCCACCACCATGTTGGTCATATCGGTCTGCTGGGTGTCGAGAAAAAAGGCGCCGAGCTTTACCAGATTACCCTGGGCGGCTCAGGCGACGAAAACACCTCGATCGGCCAGATCATCGGCCGCGGCTTCGAACCTGAGAAGGTGACCGATGCCGTCGAGACGATTGTCGACACCTATCTCGGCCTTCGCCAGAACGCGGAAGAAACATTCATCGAAGCCTATCGGCGGGTCGGCCCGGCGCCCTTCAAGGAAGCGCTCTACGGCGAGACCTCGAAAGCCGCCTGACCGGAGGACATGCCATGACCGAGACCCGACTTTGGAAAATCGACGGCTTCGTTGCCGACGATCCCTGGAAAATTGTCGACGCAGAAACCGATCTCGACAGCGAGACCAACGAGAGCCTCGTCGTTCCGCTCGCGCGCTTTCTGGAACTGACCGAATCGGATCGGCGATCCGGCCGCATCGGCGTGGTGCTCGCACCGGAAGACGATGTATCGGCTCTGGAACCATACATTTCCGACCTGGCATTGATCGCCGTGACGTTCCCGGCTTTCAGTGACGGGCGCGCTTACTCCCAAGCCTCGCTGGCGCGATCCCGTTACGGGTACGCCGGCGAGCTGCGCGCCACCGGCGATGTCCTCATCGACCAGGTGCCATTGATGCTTCGCTGCGGGATCGACAGCTTCGCCGTGAGCAATCCAGTGGCAATCCGCCGCCTCGCCGAAGGCCGTCTCCCCGGTATCGATAGCTATTACCAGCCAGCGACCCAGCCCGCCCGCGCCGCCGGAACCTATAGCTGGCGCCACGCGTCGTAACGCTCTACCCGTCCGAACGCGGCAGCGGGTAAAGGTCGATTTGATCTTCAGATGTGACTTCCAGGACGTGATTGACCATCACGTCCATCGGATCTCCCTGTCTTTCCAGATATTCGATCGCTGCCTTCAGTAGCCGTTTGGACCGCGCAAAGCCGATGTTCGGCAAGATAATCAAACCTGGATGGATCTCTACTCGCGCGACCAGCGCTCGAAAGTCGGCGGCATTCTCGGTGACTATGACCAGATCTTCATCTACACATCGTTGAAGAACCTTGTGATCAGGCATTCCACGGCCGCCAAAGTCAAGCGGATGCTTGGCAACATGGTCACCCGTGACATTGAGATCACGCGCCAATCTCGCCGACAGACATTCATCGATGAACAGCTTCATCGTCGAATGCCAACTTAGGCAACATTCCGCCAGGGCCGTCCACTCGGCCGACCGCGCATTGGATGGGTTTTTGCAAACAGGAGCGCGGCTTCAAAGGCCTCCCGTGGGATATCAGGATTATCCTCAACGAGGTCGTCGATCGTCTCACCGTCCTGAATTCGACCAAGTACCGAATAAACTGTAATCCGCGTTCCCCTGATAATCGGTGTACCGCCGAGTATATCACCAGCGGATTCTATGTACTTGTCCCGGGCGGCTTTGTACCGAGCTGCCGCCTCAACTCGTTCTCCCGCCAGATTCTTCACCGATAGAAAGGTGCCTGGCGAGAACTCAACTGCTTCCGGCAACAAATTTTCCTGCGAGTTGAGGTTCGTCCAGATGGCCTTCTTGTGGCGTACCGGCAAATCGAACAGACAAGCTTTTTCCAATGCCGAGAAGTAAGCTACCGCACGCAAAGGCAGAAACTTGTTGGCTCGACCGGGCCATCGCGCGGGTTTCGGAATCGCAATCACGACGCCAGTTTCGATGGCCTTTTCGACGGTCTTCTTCGGAACACCGGCTAGTTCGGCGGTTTCTCGAACGGACAGGTCTGTGGCTGCATTCATAATTAATACCCCATCAGGGCATAATATAATGTGAAACCGATGACAATCAAGCGTCTGCCGTTTTTCCGAATCCCGTGGCGAACCACTTGCCGGGCCAATGCTCTTCGTTCAATCCAGCCGGGCAAACGCCCGGCTGGAAATCGATATCGAATTGTTCGACGGATCCCGGGCATTGGCGAACACATAACCGCCGCCATCGTGGACGGGTCCGACATCCAATCCCTGTTCCATCAGTTCATCTCGAAAACCTTCGACATCCTCCACGTCAAACACCAGCTTGACGAGCGACTGTCCCTCGCGTTGCCCCTTCGATGCCGGGTGCAGCATCAGCACCGCGCCAGCGCCTTGCGGCAGCAATTCAACAATGCGATCGCCGTCGTGCCGCACAGCCCGATAACCGAACAGACGCTGGTAGAAGTCGACCATTTGATCGGTCTTCTTGGTATAAATTATGATTCTGCCGATACCGGGCATGGCTCGTTACATTCGCTTTGAGTCTGAGTAATCTTTACACGGCGTGAGTTCGCCGCCGCGACCGCCTCCAAAGCATAGCGCCAAGCAAACCCATCAGCACCAATAAACCGCCGATCTGGGCCGGCTCCGGCGTCGCTCTGCCGCTGAAGGCGACCGCAGCGGCCCCACCCGACGCATTTGGCGAGGTAAATTGTGCTCTCTGCGCATTTGGATAGGCCAGATCTGACACGCCCTTCACCTTGGGCAATGGCACATCCGCGTCAATTGCCGCACCCGGTTCTTCGTTGACGACCCGTTCGGACACGGCAATGAAGGAGGTCCATTGAGTGACCAGTGAATGTCTCAATCCAAGTGCCGTTATCATGTTTTCCAGCGTGTCATTGCCAAGGCCAGACCGCCGCAACTCCACCGGCACTGACATCTCTCTCATGAAATCGCCAATCCGGGATCGCGCCCAGATCAGCGGAATGGGCTGTCCGACTGACGACTCCGCCTCGGCCGGATCGACAATCAAGGGCAACGAAACCGCACGTCCATTGGCCTTGCCGCGCACAGTGACTGTACCGGTTCCCGAAAACCGACCCATGATTCGTATGGAATCGCCCGCAAACAGATCCGGGATGGGGTCCGGTGTCACGTCAGCGACGGACAATCCGCCCCAATCGAGAGTGATGTCGGTCAAAACCGGCGTTCTCAGATGGTCGGCGAAGGCGATAACCGCCTCCTCTCCCTGCGTGGGATCGATAATGCGTGACAGGCCTCGGCCGAGCCGAGCCATTTCCGCAATGAGATATCGGTTCACCGATGCGCCGATGCCGAACGCATATAGGCGACCAGTACCAACGCTGCGGGCAACCAGATTGAGGATCTGCGCCTCGTTGCCGACATAGCCGTCGGAAAGGAAGACAACGATGCGCAACACGTCCTTACTCGGCTTGGCGCTATAGGCGCGGCGCAATCCGTGGAGAATTTCCGTTCCGCCAGAGGCCGTCAGACCGTCGACAAATCGGATGCCCGCGGCAATGTTCCGCGGTGTGGCTGGCAGCGCCTTGGCGCCGAATTCGCTGGCGTCGCTGGAGAACCGGACAACGCGAAAGGAGTCGGTCGGGCGAAGGGTTTTCAGGACTCGGCGCATGAAGGTCTTACTGACCTCCATCGGCGCTCCACCCATGGAACCCGACGTGTCGAGCACGAACACCATTTCGCGTGGAACAATCGTGTCGTCACGCGGCGCTTGCGGCGGTTCGATCAACATCGAAAACGTATTCTGTTCCAAACCCTGATGAACCAGCACACCGGCCTGCGGCGTCGGTGTTGCGGTTTGGAATCGCAACACGAAATCACGGTTGTCGATGGTTTCGCCGCCGTCCAGCACGATGGTTTTGGACTGTGCGTCACCAGCGACGATGATTTTGTGCGTCGTGCTAGCGACGCTACTGATCGGAATCGCCGATTCCAGCGTGAAGGAAATGGCCACTCGATCCGCATCGACAATTTGCGGAATGGTCAGACCCGATACGTCAGGATACTCAGGCATCGGACCAAAGGTCCATTGCCCTGATGCAGCCTCCGCAGCATTAACTTCCAAACCAGTCTTTTTGGCATCCCGATCGGCAGCAGAAGCCGCAATCACGTCGCTGTTTGGAGCGGGCACGTATCGTGGCCCGACGACCAACGGTACACGCATTTCGTATGCGCCGTCACGACGGGCAATGCTCTGGCTGTAGGTAATGACCACGGTAACCGGCAAGCCGGGCATGAGATTGGCGATTTCCTGGGTGAACATATTCGGCCTGTGCTGCTCCAGCAGAGCCGCCGACTTTCCTTCCCGCTTCGCTGCCTCGAAGGCTTGTCGCGCCGTCTCGCGCTTGGCGATCTTCGCCCGCACGATTTCGTCACCGACCCGCATCTCCATCGCATGCACCGCCGCATCCTTGTTGAGCGGAAACAGATAACGCGCATTAACGGGATCATCGCTCGGATTCTCGAATACCTGCCGGACTGTAACTGTTGCGAGATCTCCCTGAAGCTCTCCCTCGATCTCCGTCCGGAGCACAGGAAACAGGAGATCCCGGTCCCCGACCCGCGCAACAACGTGACCGCCTAACGCATCTGATGGTGCAGGCGGTGTCGCAAACACCGGCAGACCGAATATGGAAACAAAGCAAGCGAAAACAAACAGCCGAAGTATCACTTGAAGACCTCCCTTGTTGACTCAAGATCGAGAGCGGCAATGGCCGCGGCGTTGAAGCGCGCCTGCTGATCGGGCGGCGATGCTGCCGGCGTGATGCGCTGGACGGCGGTCCAGGAGCTGGCGCTGCCCTGAAGCCACAGCCACACCGCGGTCGAAACGTTCGTGACGACAAGGCCCTGGTCGGAAACGAAGCTCACCTCGATGCGATACCGCTGTCCGTCCGGCGCCGTTGCCCGATAGATCGCTGTTGCGACCGGTTCGAAGACCGAGCCGAGATACTGCACGTCGTACCCCAGACCACGCAGGCACTCGTCCGGGGCATGGAGATGGCGCAACGGCGACGTGGTATGGACCAGCATCAGCCCGAATGGACCGTATTCCGCCTTCGCCGCCCAACCGCCGAACCGGGTGAAAAAGGTTCTTTCCCGGTCCGACAACAAAATGTCGCGACGCTGTTGGCCATCGAGTGCGAGAGGCAACGCTGGCGGAGCGGTTGCCCGGGCGACATCCAGAGGCGTGCGCGGCAGGCTGGTGATGGCAAAGGCAAGACCGATGGCAAGAATCCCGATCAGAATTCCCGGCATCGATCTCCGAGAGCTTGTTCGAATCGAGCGGTCAGCAAACGCGGCGTCTGCTACGATCGGGGTGCTGGCCGAGCACCGGATCGCTCGCGACCAGAACACGATCGCGACACCAACAACCGACAGAGCGACAAGGCCGATGGCATCATGCCATGGCTGTTCCATGACATTCGCTCCGCCGAAGCGCGACGGTTCGGCAATACCGATCGCCAGGATGGATATCCTCATCATGTTGGCGGCGATTGCTGCCAGGAGCGTCACAGCCAGACCGGTGATCGCCTGACCGACCTTTGGCCGGCAGAACGCTGCCGCCACGGAAAAGCCGAATAGACCCAGCAGGAGGGTTCGCGCGCCCGAGCAAGGCAGATCGACAAGAATATCGACCCCCTCAAGAATGAGGCGGACACCGTTGCAGACAAGGTCTCGATAGAGCATGGACAGAAGAAGACAGGCGCCGTCCGCCGCCAATTCCTGCAAACCAAACCCGACGCTGCGCTGCACGATGCGCTCCAATGGCAGGCAGAAAGCGAAGGCCACGGCGAGCCAGGCCGGAGACACCGAGCGAGCTCGCTGGTCGAGGCGGCAAAGGAGAGCGACGGCATAAACGTCCACCACAAGATAAAGCGCGCCGATGGTGTTCACGGCAAGCACTTGGCTTGCCAGTCGAATCACCGCCGATACGCCGAGCAGCGCCAGTGCAAGCCGCCGTCTTTTCGGATCTCCCGTCGCTTGCAACCGGGAGGTCAGGCTCCAGAGGAAGAGCCCCGTTACAATGACAAAGACAATGGATCCGCTGGAGTCGTAAGCAGGATCGATCCAACTGTTGAGCAACCAGACAGCGGGATCGAAGGCCAGCATCAAGGCGGCAAAGGCCAGCAGCGAATATTCCAGTGTCGAGGCCAGCTTTGACAAGACGAAGCGAAACGATGGTGTTGCGCGCGGGGCAGTGAAATCCGACATGCCCGCGACACTACCTTTCGACCTTGCAGATCACTGGCAGCGCTTGAGGATTTTCGGTGCAGCTTGTGTGCAGATCCTGTCTACGGTCGCAACTGCAAAAAAATTTTGATCTGCGGCCAAGGAATGGACATGCTGATGCGTCCAACTGATCGACATGCGCATGAGCACCGACGACAACGAGCTGGCAGCACGGGCTGCTGAAGGCGATGCGGTGGCGTTCCAGAGTCTTCTGGAGCGCAACTACGACCGTATCTATCGCATTGCTCTTCGCTTCACCGGTATGCAGCAGGACGCCGAGGACCTGACCCAGGATATCTGCACGACGCTGGCGACCCGACTGCGGTCGTTTCGAGGCGAGGCGCGGTTTTCTACCTGGCTCTACCGGATTGTCGTCAATGCCGCCCGTGATCTGCATCGCAAACGGGCGACTGCCGACCGGTTACACGCGACCTACGGCGAGGTCGCTGAACTTGCACGCGAGCAGGCCGCAGAAACTGCAAAGGAGATTGCCTGGCTTTACGACACGCTGGAACGGTTTGGAGAAGATTTGCGTCAGACGGCGATCCTGGTTGTGGCCGAGGGCCTCAGCCATGCGGAGGCCGCCGAAATCCTGGATGTCAAGGAATCCACCGTCTCCTGGCGCATGCACGAATTGCGAAAGAAACTCAAAGCGCAGGCAGAACTGGAAGCATGAGCGACGAACTGGACAGGATGAAGCGGGCCTTCGAAAGGCAGGAGCCGATCCGGCCTCGCGACGATGCGCGCAAGGCCGCCATCGATGCCGCCCTGCAGCGTTTTGCTGAAGAAAATGAAAACGTCCGCCAAGGAGTAGCCGATGAGGATCGTCAGAGGGAGCGGGGTTCAAACAAACCTGAAGCTTTCAACTGGAGACGACTGATGATCCTTCCACACATGACCACGACCCGCGTTCTCGCCGGCAGCGCCAGCCTTGCCGTACTGGCGATTGCCGTGGTGAGTTTCAACCAGGTTCAACCCAATATCATCCCACCCGTGGTACAGGACAGCGCCGAAGAAGAAGCAGCTCCTGTCGCTCAAACGGCCGAACAGGATGCCTACAAGCCCGAGGTCCTGCTGGAGGCCTTCTCCAGGAAGGCGGCCCCGGAACGGTTGGTTGCGCAAGCAAAGTCCCCGGCTGAGACAAGAGCACGGACCCAGGGTCGCTCGGATTCTCGTGTCGAGAACCAGTCATTGGCTGCGGGCGCTGTCGCCAGTGCGCCGCTTGCGGACGCCCCGGCGCCTGGGTTCTACCAGGACCAGGGCCGTGACAAGTTCACCGATATCGACCCGAACGGCGTCAAGCTGGTGACTGAAGAGCCGGTCTCTACCTTCTCTGTCGATGTCGATACCGCCTCCTATGCCTTCATGCGCGGCGCCCTCAATCGTGGGGTGCTGCCGCAGAAGGATGCCGTGCGGGTCGAGGAACTGATCAACTATTTCGACTACGATTACGCCGTTCCGCAGGATCGCGCGGCACCCTTTGCCGCTCAGGTTTCCGTCATGCCCACACCGTGGAACGACAGCTCTAAACTGCTGCAGATCGGCATCAAGGGATATGAGCTGCCGCAAACGGAGGCGCCGCCCGCAAACCTGGTATTCCTGATCGACACCTCCGGATCGATGAGCGCACCGGACAAGTTACCGCTGTTGCGCAACGCCTTCCGCCTGCTGGTGTCGTCGCTGAAGCCGGACGACACGGTATCCATCGTCGCCTATGCCGGCAGCGCCGGTACGGTGCTCGAACCGACGAAGGTCGCCGACAAGGACAAGATCCTCGCGGCACTTGACCAGATGCAGGCGGGCGGATCGACAGCCGGTGCGGAGGGCATTCGCCTTGCCTATCAACTGGCGGAGGCAAACAAGGCGGACGACGGCGTCAACCGGGTGATCCTGGCAACCGACGGTGATTTCAATGTCGGCATCACCGATACGGAAGAACTGAAGGACTTTATCGAGCGCAAGCGCGACGGTGGCATCAGCCTGTCGGTGCTTGGCTTCGGCCGCGGCAACTACAATGACGAACTGATGCAGACGCTGGCTCAGAACGGCAACGGCAATGCCGCCTATATCGATACGCTGAACGAGGCTCGCAAGGTGCTGGTGGAGGAAGCCGGTTCGACTCTCTTCACCATCGCCAAGGACGTCAAGCTGCAGCTGGAATTCAACCCGGCGACGGTCAGCGAGTACCGGTTGATCGGCTACGAGACGCGGCTGCTCGACCGGGAAGATTTCAACAACGACAAAGTCGACGCGGGCGATATCGGTACCGGCCACACGGTAACGGCGCTCTACGAGTTCACGCCCGTCGGCAGTCCTGGCAGGCTGGTCGATGACCTTCGCTACAAGAAGGCCGAGACCGTCACCGCAGACGGCAACACAGATGAATATGCCTTTCTGAAAATTCGATACAAGCTGCCGGAAAGCGACACCAGCCAGTTGATCACCGTGCCGGTGACGCGGGCCGACGAAACGACAAGCGTAGCGTCCGCACCGGAAGATTTCCGCTTCGCTGCAGCGGTCGCCGGCTTCGGCCAATTGCTTACCGGCGGTGAGTACACCGGCGGCTATTCCTACGACGATGTCATCGCGATGGCACAGGCATCCAAGGGAGACGACCCGTTCGGTTATCGCTCCGAATTCGTCAATCTCGCCCGGCTCGCCAAGTCGGCAGCAGCGCTCGAACCACTGAAACAGTAGACGGCGCATTCGCTAAAGGGTACTCAAGCCTGTCATCATCGATGGCAGGCTTGAAATCGTTGTCGATAGGGTTCGAAATCAAGAATGCCTAGTGCGATTGTGTTCGTTTTCTTGAATGGTGGGAAATCATGATCATTGACGCCTGGGGACAGCATCCAACACTCCGTCACAGCCAGGATCCGATCTTCGATTCGCTGCGCCGTTGGACAAAAACACAGGCACCGGCCGAGCAATTGCCTGTTTCCGTGACCGTTGATCTGATGGATCAGGGCGGAATCGACCGCATGCTCATCAGCGCGTGGTCCGCACCGAGAAATAACATGATCTCCAACGACGAAGTTGCTGATTTCGTTGCGGAAGCGCCCGATCGCCTCATTGGTGTCGGCAGCGTCGACCTGTCCCACCCGATGGAAGCCGTAGCCGAAATCCGGCGCTGTGTGCGCGAATTGGGGTTCAAGGCGATCCGCGTTCTGCCCTGGCTGTGGGAGGTTCCGCCGACCGACCGCCGTTTCTACCCGGTCTATGTCGCCTGCGTCGAAGAAGGCGTGCCGTTCTGCACCCAGATCGGACACACCGGGCCGCTCATGCCGTCGGAAGTCGGGCGGCCAATCTATCTCGACCAGGTCGCCCTCGACTTCTCCGACCTGGTGATCGTCGGCGGGCATATCGGCTACCCCTGGACGGACGAAGCAATCGCCGTCGCGACCAAGCATGAGAACGTCTATATCGACACGTCAGCCTACACGGTTCGGAGATACCCGCCGGCCCTGCTTGATTTCATGCGTTCGAATGGAGCAGCGAAAGTTCTTTTCGGAACCAACTATCCGATGATCACCGGACAAAAGGCGCTTGAAGGGCTGGATCAGGCCGGCCTGACCGACGAGCAGAAATCGCTGTTTCTCGGCGCAAACGCGCAACGGGTTTTCAAACTGTAGAGGCTGTCACGGTTCCCTGACAGAGCGCTCAGCCAGCGCTTTGTGCGCGAGCAGACAGATCAGTTCCAGCGCGATCGCTGAACCGGCGACAGCCGTTGCGCCGCTCGGATCATACGGCGGGCTGACCTCCACGACGTCTCCGCCGATGATGTTGATGCCGGCAATGTCGTGCAGGATGATCGATGCCTGGCCGGAGGTCAGGCCGCCAAAAACCGGCGTGCCGGTTCCTGGCGCAAAGGCCGGGTCCAGACCGTCGATATCGAAGCTGACATAGGTCGGGCTGTCGCCGACGATTTCCTTGATCCGCTTCGCCGTAGCCACCGGACCGTTCTCATGCACCCAGCGCGCATCGAGCGTGTGAACGCCCAAGGGATCCTCATTGGTGGTGCGGATGCCCACTTGAACCGAGGTCTGCGGGACGACGACGCCCTGCTTGATGGCGTGGTACATCATCGTACCGTGATCGATGCGACCCGGATCAGGGTCGGCCCAGGTGTCAGAATGGGCATCGAACTGAACCACAGAAACCGGACCGTGTTTGGCAGCATGAGCCTTCAGCACCGGATAGGTGATGTAGTGATCGCCGCCCAGTGTGATGGCGGCTACGTCATGGGCCAAAATGCCGGCGATATGGTCTTCGATAGCCTGCGGGATCGTCTCGACCCGGCCATGGTCGAACGGACAGTCGCCATAGTCGATGATCGCCAATTCGTCGAAGGCGTTGAAATCCCACCCATAGGGCGGGTCGCAGGAAAGCAGCGACGACATCTCGCGGATTTGCCGAGGCCCGAGTCGCGTCCCGGCGCGGTTGGTCACCGAGCAGTCGAACGGCACACCGGTCACCGCCACGTCGACGCCGGCCAGGTCCTTGGTATAGCGTCGGCGGGCAAAACTGGTGACGCCCGCAAATGCGAGTTCGTCGCTGATGCCGTAATCGCTCTGCCGGACGATGGCATCGTCCATCGGGCGGCCGTTTTCCGAACTCATGGCAGTTCCTTTCCGTCATCGCGCTTCATGCGTGACGACCCCATCGCATATTGTCATACGCACTTCCAACTCGGCGATCCCGTCCGGAGGGCACCGTTCGATGTCAGCCGACAGAATGACGAGATCGGCAAAATGACCGGGCCTCAGGCAGCCGAATCGATCCTCTCGAAAGGCACTTTTCGAACCATTGATCGTCACCGCCTTCAGCGTGTCCGGCAGACTGAGCCTCTGGTCCGGCAGTGCGTCGGTCCAGGGTCGGCGTGTCACGGCGTTCTGGATATTGTACAGCGGGCTCAACGGCGACACCGGCCAGTCGGTTGAAAAACACACCGTACAACCGGCCTCCTGAATTTCACGCCAGGCATAGGCCGTGGGCCACAGGTCTTCGCCGATCAGCGACAGCGTTGGCTCCAGCGGCAGCCCTGCGCTGCCCGGAGGATGCACCGGCTGCATGGAGGCGATCACATCGAGATCGGCAATCCGGGCGATGTCTTCAGGACGGATCGTCTCGATGTGCTCGATCCGGTGTCGGCTGTCGCGCACCCCGTTGGCCGCGCGCGCCGCGGCATATCCGTCGAGGACAACGCGCACCGCGCCCTCGCCGATGGCATGGACGCTGATCTGCAGCCCGAGCCGGTCGGCCTCTCTGGCGATTTCGTTGAACTGGTCGGGTGGAAAGAACGGATGGCCGCGCTCGCCCGGATATCCCGGATAGTCGGCCAGGCGGTAGGCCGTGCGGGCATCGATGACACCGTCCATGAACAGCTTCACGCGACCCGACCAGAGTTGGTCCGAACAATAGTCGTCACGCATGGCAACCGCTTCGGACAGGTCGGCCAGGGATTTCTTCGGGCTGTGGGTATAGGGCACCTCGACACGGCACGGCAGCGCACCCTCCGCAGCCATCTCCGACAACAGATCGGCCTGATACCGGTTGCCGTCCATGTTGAGGATCGTCGTAATGCCGAGCGATGCGCAATAGGCCAGGCCACTTTCCAGCGCTTGCCGATCGGAATGTCGCTCGCCGGCCGAAACAGTGTCCGGCTCGATCCCGTCCAGACCGAGCGGTTCGCGACCGCCTGAAGTGCGCAACGCAAAGACCGCCTCCTGTGCACCAAACTCCTTCAGGAATCCGGTGGCAAGTCCATCCTCGCCAACGACAATCTCGGCATGGGGCCCGGCATCACCGCCGTGCAGAATGCCTGCCCGCTCCAATGCCACGGTATTGGCCCAGGCGTTGTGAAGATCGTCCGATTGCAGCAGCAAAGGCCGATCGGCAATGATGGCATCCAGCACATGGCGATCCGGCGCGTGGTCGCCGAGGACCTTGTAGCTCGTGCCTTGAGCAATCAGCAGGCCTTCATCCGGATTGGCCTCTGCATGGCCCAGCAGTTTTTGCCGCAAGGCATCTTCACCACGGACGCCGGCGAGCTGCAGATGCCGCAACGATATGGAGCCGGGAAAGATATGCATGTGGCTTTCGACGAAGCCGGGCATGACGGTCGCCCCGCCGGCATCGACGGTCCGGCAGTTAGGCCCGGCGAGCGCCATCACGTCGGCGTCCGATCCAACCGCTGCAATGCGGTTTCCCTCTATGGCAACAGCTGTAGCGCGTTTACCGCCATCCATCGTCAGGACGCGGCCGTTAATAATGATGAAGTCGGCGGTATGGTCGGTCATAAACTGATCTTACTAGACAAGCGGAAACCCGAGCCGGGTGACGAATTTCAGCCAGGCGTTGCGCCAGCCGCCTTTCTCGTCAGCTGTGTCCAAGGCGTACATGGTGATTTGGGCTCCTATGTAGCGGAACGGTTCGGGCGGGATCCAGTTGGGCATGGTTGATGCGAACGTCATGCGCGTGGCTGCCCGGTCGCTCCCATCGAGCAGCGCCAGGCCGATATCGGCACCGAAGCGGCTGGCGGACACCCCGAAGCCGGAATAGCCGCCCGCATAGATCGCTTTGCCGCCAAAGTAATGCTGGAAATGCACTGCCATGCGCGTGGTCAGGCCGATTGGCCCGCTCCAGGCATGGGAGAAGCGAATGTCGTCAAGCTGCGGATAGGTCTTGAAAAAGGCACCGGCCAATCGTTCATAGGTCTCCGGCCGCCGATCGGCTTCCGGATCCTTTTCGCCGCCGTAGAAATAGCCCAGGCGCCCACCGAACAGGATCCGGTTGTCACGGGTCAGCCGCATATAGTTGAGCTGCGTGCGGGTATCGTAGATGCCCTGCCGATTGGCCCAACCGATGCGGCCGAGCTGCTCGTCGGTCAGCGGCTCGGTGACGATGATACGGTCGCGCACCAGAGCAACGCGCCGTTTGATATTGCGGTGCCCCTCGGCAAAAGCATTGGTGGCCAGCAGCACCTTGCGCGCCGTCACAGCACCGTCGCGCGTCACCACCCGCAGCCGGCTGCCTTCATCCTCGACCCGCTTCAGCGGGGTCAATTCATGCAGTCGCACACCGAGGCTGAGCGCCGCCTTCTTGAGGCCCCAGGCCAACCGGGCAGGATGCACAGTGCCGCTGGCCTTGCGCGACCAGACGCCACCTGCAAAAAGCGGCGACGCGACTTCGGCCTGTACGGCCTCACGGTCCAGCAGCACGGCATCGTGGCCGTACTGAACATGCAGATCATACTCGTGCCTGACGTCATCGACCCGGTTGTCGCCGATCGCCACTGTCAGTTCGCCGTTCCACTCCTGATGGCAGTCGATCCCGTGACGGTCGATCGTTTCGATGAAACCATCAATGTTCTCGCGCCCCAGTTCCTCCAGCGCCTCCAGATCGTTGGGAAAGATGCGCAGGGCATTCGAGAGGCCATGCATGACGGATGTGGAAACGATGGCGCCTGGCCGCCCGGACGCGCCATAGGCAACCCGGTCCGCCTCGATCAGCATGACGTCACGATCCGGCTTCACCTCCTTGGCGAGGATCGCCGCCCACAGGCCGGTAAAGCCCCCGCCAACGATCAGCAGATCGGTCTCGTCATGACCGATCAGCTGTGGCTCAACTGCCGGCGCATCAGCGCTGTCGAGCCAATAGGGAAACAGAGTGACATCCTTGAGGGCGGTCTTTACGTCGGTCATCGTGTCGCCTTGCGGCCCTTTTGGGGAAATCCGGCTGGTTTTTGTCGCCGCGGAGCCTAGACATTGGGCTCCTTGCGTAAATGCCGATTTGCAATTTTCAATATTTGCAATATTCAATGTAACTCATGAAACTTTCAGGATCTGACATCCATCTCCTGCGAATCTTCGACGCCGTGGCTCGCAATGGTGGATTTTCGGCGGCGCAGGCCGAGCTCAATCTCAGCCAACCGACTATCTCCAACCACATCACGGCACTCGAGCAGCGCCTCGGCGTACAGCTTTGCCAGCGCGGTCGCCGCGGATTCCTGCTCACCGAAAAAGGGCGGATGGTGCACGAAACGGCCCAGTCGCTCATTCGCTCGCTGGACGACTATTCCGCGCAACTGAGCAGCCTGAAGGGCAAGCTGGTCGGCAAACTCAGAGTGGGAACGGTGGACAGCACGGTCACCGATCCGCAGATGAAACTGCCCCAGGCCTTTGCCGCGTTTTCAAAACGCACCGGCGAAGTCGAGATGGAACTGTCGCAGGACAATCCTCAGGAACTGCAGCGAAAAGTTCTGGAAGGCGTCATCCATGTCGGTATCGGCAGTTTTGAAAACCGGCTTTACGGCCTGGAATACCGGGACCTTTATACCGAGCACCACTATCTCTATTGCAGCAGCGGCCATGCCCTGTTCGACCGGCCGGACAACGAGCTGACGCTGGACGAACTCGGCACCTACCCGATGGTTCGACGCGGCTATTGGAGCCGGCGATTGCAACGCATGATGAACGCGCCCGAAACCGGTCACACCTCCTATGAAATCGAGCCGCAACTGATGCTGATCCTGAGCGACCGCTTTATCGGTCTGCTGCCCCGGCACTACGCTGCATCCTATGTGCGCGACGGCCGGTTGCGCTGCCTGTTGCCGGAAGAAACGGAATACACCTGCACCTTTCAGGCGATCACCAAGACCGGCCGCAAGACCCGGGTGATCGCCGCATTTCTGGACGATGTGGAGACCGCTTTTACCGCGGAATAAACATTTGCAAAGGCAAATGTGAGCTTTTGGCCTGCAATATGGTTCTCGCACCGGGCTGTTCGTAATCTTGAGCAATCAACTCCCCGCCGGTGGCCAGACATTGATGCATACAAATCTTTCCGAAACGCCCTCCTTCAATCAGCCCCTCGGTGGCAACAGCATGCCACGTTTCGGCGGTCCGGCCACGATGATGCGACTGCCAGCGCAGGAGACCGCGGCCGGTCTCGACGCCTGTTTTGTCGGCATACCTATGGACATCGGCACGTCGAACCGCGCCGGTACACGCCACGGACCACGACAGATCCGGGCCGAAAGCTGCATGCTGCGGCCCTACAATATGGCGACCGGTGCAGCGCCGTTCGACCGCATGCAGGTTGCCGATATCGGCGACATCGCCATCAATACGTTCGACCTGAAGTCGACGATCGACCTGATTACCGCCGCCTATCGGGAAATCCTGACCGCAGGCGCTTTGCCGCTGACCTTGGGCGGGGATCACACGCTGACTTACCCGGTATTGCGAGCCATCGCTGAGAAGCATGGACCGGTCGCTCTGATCCACGTCGACGCCCATGCCGACACCAACGACGATATGTTTGGCGAAGCGATCGCCCACGGGACGCCGTTCCGCCGCGCGGTCGAAGACGGCCTGCTGATCAATGACAAGGTCTTTCAGATCGGCCTTCGGGGTACCGGTTACAGCCCGGAAGACTTCAACTGGGGACGCGAACGCGGTTTCCGCGTGATACAGGCTGAGGAATGTTGGCACAAGTCGATGACGCCGTTGATGGACGAAATCCGCGCGGCAATAGGTGACGCACCCGTTTATCTCACTTACGATATCGATAGCCTCGACCCGGCCTATGCGCCTGGAACAGGAACGGTCGAACCGGGTGGTCTCACCACCATTCAGGCGCTGGAGATCGTGCGCGGCTGTGCCGGACTGTCGCTCGTCGGCGGCGATCTGGTGGAGGTTTCGCCGCCCTATGATCCGAGCGGCAACACGGCACTGATAGGTGCCAACCTGCTTTACGAAATGCTCTGCGTCCTGCCGGGCGCGCAGCGGGAGGAACAATAAGCGAGGCGGAGGATCCGCCGACAACAGCAAAAGGAAGGGAATGCAAAAAATGATCAGATCGAACCGAAGGGAATTCCTGAAAACCGCGGGCGGCGCCGCCGGTGCATTGGCATTGGGCGCACCGTCAATCGCGCGGGCTGACGACAAGACGATCCGCGTCGGCACCTATGGCGGTTACTTCGAGGATTCCTTCAAGGAACATATCTACCCGGACTTCACCAAGGAAACCGGGATCGAAGTCAATTCCGTGGCAGTGCCCACCGGGGAGACCTGGCTGATCCAGATCCGCAACGCTGCCCGTGCGAAACAGGCGCCGGCCGACGTCTCCATGATGGCTGGCATTCCGCGCATTCGCGGCGCCCAGCAGGGCCAGTTTCTGGCGCTGGACGAAGCGAAATTGCCCAATGCGCAAAACCTGCCGGAACGCTTCCGCTACCGCAATGACAATGGCGAGCTCTACGCCTGCGGCGCCGTCTCCTGGTACATCACGCTGTGCTCCAACACAGACGTGGTGAAGGAAGCGCCGACCAGTTGGGCTGACATGTGGGATCCGAAAAACGAGGACACGCTCGGCCTGCTGGCCCTGCCGTCAAACTCCTATTTGCTAGAGATTACCGCTTCGACGTTCTTCGGCGGCACCGATGTCCTCGGCACCAAGGATGGTATCGGCAAGGTGCTCGACAAGCTCGGCGAAGTCGGTCCCAACGTTCGCCTTTGGTACAAGGACGAGGGTTCCTTCCAGCAGGCGTTGCAGGATGGTGAAATCCCCATGGGACAGTACTATCACGATGTCGCCGGACTGGCGGCTGCCGATGGCTTCCCGGTGCGCTCAACCTTCCCGAAAGAAGGCGGCGTGGTCGATTCGGGCGCCTGGATTGTTCCCACTCATGCCAGCTCGGTCGACTCGGTTCACACCTTCATCGACTACATCTGCCGTCCGGAAATCCAGGCCAAGCTATCGCGCAAAGTGGGTACCGCCCCGGTCGTCGACCGCAGCAAGACCGATCTCACCGACGAAGAGTTCGCGGCGGTTTCCAGCGCTACGCCGCCGATCATCCCGCGCTACGACATCTATCTCGAGCACGGCGACTGGATCAGCGACCGCTGGAACGAGATCATTTCGCAATAACACCAGAAGCGGCCGGGAAACCGGCCGCATCCATAATGGGGAACTGCCATGCACGGTCTGCGCATTGACGGTGTAACCAAGCGCTTTGGCGCTTTCACCGCTGTCGAAGACGTCAACCTGGACTTCGATGAAGGCAAGATGATCTGTTTCCTCGGCCCGTCCGGCTGCGGCAAGACAACCCTGCTGCGCATGGTCGCCGGCCTGGAAAGTCCAACCGAGGGACGCATCCTGTTTGGCGACTCGGACGTCACCAATGTGCCCGCCTTCAAACGCGATGTCGGCATGGTGTTTCAGTCCTTTGCGCTATTCCCCCATCTCAATGTCGAGGACAACATTTCCTACGGAATGCGCATTCGAGGCGCCGGCAAGGCTGAGTGCAGCAAGCGCGCAAGAGAATTGCTGGAATTGATCCGTCTGCCTGATGTCGCAGACCGCCGCATCTCGCAGCTTTCCGGCGGCCAGCGCCAGCGTGTCGCCATCGCCCGGGCCCTGGCGCTCAACCCGAAGGTCTTTCTGCTCGACGAACCGATGTCGGCACTCGATGCCAATCTGCGCGAAGCCATGCAAATCGAGCTGCGGCAACTTCAGCAAAAGCTCGGCATCACAACCATCGTCGTCACCCACGACCAGACCGAGGCCATGACCATGGCCGACCAGATCGTCGTGATGGGCAAGGCCAAGGTGCACCAGGTCGGCGCTCCGATCGATATCTACAAGAAGCCGGTCAACCGTTTCGTCGCCGATTTCATCGGCACCAGCAACCTGCTGCCCGCGAAGATCGTGGAAGCCAACAAGGTCGCGCTCAACGGTGAAACGCTTGCGGTCGCCAATGACCCGGGCAGCTTCTCCTCCGGCGCCGACGTCCTGCTTCTCACCCGCCCGGAAGAGATCTTCGTGCGCCCGGCGGCAAAGGCTGAAACGGACAACGCCCTGCCCGGCAAGGTCACCTTTATCCGCGACATCGGCGCGACCATTGAGATCCTTGTCGATTGCAACGGCCACGAGGTGATATCGGTGCTGACTCCAAAAGACTGGCCCGATGTCGAGGTCGGCATGGACGTCAAAGTCGAGATGCCGGCCGAAGCCTGCTCGGTCCTGGCAGCGTAGCGATGTCGACCATCTCACAACCGCCTCGCCTCGGGCTCGCCGCGGCTCTGACGCCCTCCATCATCGCCATCGGCATTTTCTTCCTGGTGCCCTTCATCCTGGTGCTTCTGGTCAGCGTCGCCCATCAGCAGACCAGCGGCGAATTCTTCTTCGGTTTCGACACCGCCCACTACCAGCGGCTATTCACCAGTACCTTCATCGAGCGCGCCGTCTTTTCCGCCGGCATTTCCGCTTCGATCGCGGTGCTCAGTCTGATCATCGCGTTCCCGTTCACCTACATGCTCACGGGGTTTTCGCGGAAGATCAAAATTCTCTGGCTGATCTACATCCTGGCGCAGCTGTCGCTGTCGGAAGTTCTGATCGCCTTCAGCTGGCAGGTGCTGTTTTCGAAAACCGCCGGCCTCTCAAACATACCAGCCTGGCTGGGCCTGATCGACCGGCCCTTTGCCATGGCACCGTCGGCTACTGCCGTCGTCATTGCCCTGGTCTATCTGGTCATTCCGTTCGCCGTGCTGCTGTTGTTCCCGTCGCTCAGCCGGCTTGACCGCAGTGTCGTCGAGGCCGCGCAGACCATGGGCGCTTCACCGGTGCGCACTTTCTTCACGGTGGTCATGCCAATGTCGCGCATCACCCTGATCTCCAGCGGCATCACCATTTTCGTGCTCACCCTGGGCGCGATCATCGTGCCCCAGGTCCTGGGCCGACCAAGGCATTGGACACTGTCCGTGCTGATCACAGATCAAGCAATCTACAATTCCAACATGCCCTTTGCCGCCGCGCTCGCCGTGCTGCTGCTGGTGATGAGTACGATAGTCATCCTTGTCGCTCGCTGGCTCGGAACACGGGAAGGTCGCTGATATGAACATCATTCGCCAGCTTTACCTCTGGGCGTTTGCCCTGTTCCTGATCGGCCCGATCATCGTGGTGACGTCGGTCTCCTTCAACTCTCGCAAGTTTCTCTCCTTCCCGCCAAAGGGCTTTTCGCTGCGCTGGTATGTCGACATCTTTGCCGAGAACGACTGGTTCTCCGCCCTGCTCAACAGCCTGATGGTCTCGACCGGATCAGCAACCCTTGCCGTTCTGGTGGCCATGCCCGTCGCCTATACGGCCTGGCGCTATGGCTTCTTCTACGCAAAGGCCTTGTTCAGCCTCGGCGTCGCGCCCTTTATCCTGCCGCCGGTGATCATGGCGCTCGCCTTCCTGCTGTTCTTCACCTCGATCGGGGTGCACGGGTTGATGATCAACGTCATAATCGCGCACATGATCTTCCTGCTTGCCCTGCCGTTGGTGACCATCTCGCTCGGGCTCGAGAGCATCGATCGGGAGCTGCTTGAGGCCAGCCACTCGCTCGGCGCCGACAATTGGACCATGTTCAAGACGGTGATCGCGCCCATGGTCCTGCCCTATGCGGTCGCCGGCTTCGCATTCTGCTTTGTGCTCAGCCTCAACGAGTACATTATCGCGCTAATGACCGTCGGCTTTACGGTGGAGACCCTGCCGATCAAGATCTTCAACGCACTACGCTACGGCTACACACCCATCATAGCGTCAGTTGCGGTCGTCTTCCTGCTGCTCAACATCATCACGTTCGGCCTGATCGCCCGCTTCAGCAGCCTGCCGCGCCTTCTCGGAGCCCTGGACGAATGAGCGACGAAACACTGCGCCTTGGCCTGGTTCAGCATGCGGGCTCGCCGGCCGGGATTGACGGCAACCTTTCCGTAATCGATCGAAGCTGTGAAGGGGCCAAAACTGACGGCATCGACTTTCTGGTTTTTCCGGAGTGCTTCCTGACCGGCTATTTCCGCGAAGACGGCATGGCCGACCTGGCCGAGCAGATCGACGACGCCGTGATTGCCCGTCTCGAACAGACAGCTGCCCGAACCGGCGTCGCGTTTGTAACAGGTGGCTATGAGCGGCGCGACGGCGGTGTTTCCAACACGGCCTATTGCGTCACACCGGAGGCCGGCTGCATCGCCCGTCACCGCAAACGAGCTCTTTACGGTCCATGGGAACAGCGCAGCTTTGTGCCAGGAGACGGCCCCATTCTCTTTGATTACAAGGGTTTCCGCATCGGCCTGCAAATCTGTTACGACATCGAGTTCCCGGAACTGACCCGCGAACTCGCCCGCAACGGCGCAGATCTGGTTCTCGTCCCCACGGCGCTGATGCAGCCCTATACCTACATTGCCGACTACCTCGTCCCCGCCCGCGCCATCGAAAACCAGATCTTCGTCGCCTATGCCAACCGCATCGGCAGCGAAGACGCATTCCACTATGTCGGCCGAAGCCGAATTTGCGGCCCTTCCGGTGTACTCTGCGCCGCCGGGCCGGATGACGAGACGACGATACGTGCAGACATCCGTAAGACAGACATCAGTTCCAGTCGCGCCGCATCCTGTTACATCGATGAGATCCCGTCCCCGTTCTGATCATGGTCCTGACAGAAAGACGTTGTCCGCGTTTATGATGGAGCTTGCCATTTCGAACAGGGTGACCTGCTTGTTCATCGCCTCGCGGCGAATGAGGCCGTAAGCCTCGTCGTCGGAAATGGTCTTGTGCTTTGCCAGGATCTTGGTTGCCCGTTCAACCAGTCGACGTGTTTTGAGCGTTTCGTCGAGTTTGTCGATGCGTGCGATGAGGCGCCGTTCATAGTTGAAGATCGACAGGGCAGTCACAAGCGTTGCAAGGACCCCGAAGGGGCGCACGGGTTTGGTCATCGTGCCGTGAATGTTCGCGTCGGAAATCGTCCTGAGCACCAAGGGACTCTCGAAGCCGATCAAGGCCACCAGCGCCGCCTTCCTGTCTTCTGCCAACCGAACCAGGCGGTCGTCGGCTTCTGGCTCGACCAGAAAGAACACGGCATCGATGTCGTCGGCAAAACTCTTCGGCGCCGGCCAGAAGCTGCTGACCTGGCAACCGATGCGCTTCAGCTGCAGTTCCAGATTGGCGCAATCCTCATCCTGCGGATGGACCACCGCAACTTTGGTGTTGCGAAGCGATCGGATCAGGCGTTGGTCCCTGGCCACGGTTCCCTCTCTGACGGTTAGCCGAACGCCGAACGCGAAATCGTGCGATCATAGGCGATCAGATAGGGATCCGGCTTGGTCCAGCTTCCGCTCTGCCATAACACGTCAAACCCGCCATCGCGCCGCGCTCTGCCAATTTTTGGAGTAGCATAGACGTGATTGTTGTCGGGATCGATCATGATCATGCCCTGTGGTGCATCGAAGCGTGCGCCGAGTAGGGCATGGAGCAACATATCGGCATCGTCGGTCCCGGTGGCGGCTACGGTCTGCGCGAAAAGGTGAACTTGAGAATAGGCGGTTTCGGCATAGATGCTGGGCAGTTCATCCTGGCCGAACCTGTGGGCATAGCGTTCACGGAACCGGTTGCTTGCCGCATTGTCGAGCGCTGCAAAGTAACAGGCGGCCGTCAGATGGCCGGCTCGCGCGTCCTCTGGAATTTCCGCCAGTTCACTTTCACTCGTTGTCAGGCTGGCAACCGGCATACTTGCGACGTCGAGCCCCTGGGCGTGAAAGGCGGCATAAAGTTTGGCCGTGTCCGACCCGACAACGGTTGACAGCACCGCATCCGGTGCCGTTGCAGCTATTCGGCTAACGGCATTGCGGAACTGATCATCGGGAGAACCAAGCGGAACATACATCTCTCCGACAACCTCACCAGCGCTTTCCTGAAGAAACTCTGACATGATCCGATTGATCTCACGCGGGTAGATGTAGTCCGACCCGACCAGAAACAGGCGTTTTCCATGATATTCGAACAGGTATTCCGCCAGTGGTATGACCGTCTGATTGGGCGTTGCGCCGCCGTAGATCACGTTGGGACAGTATTCGAAGCCCTCGTAGAACGACGGATAGAACAACACGGCTCCGTGACGCTCCAGCACTGGCAGCACTGCCTTCCGGCTGGCGGATGAACAGCAGCCGAACAGCGTCGACACACGGTCTTCAACAACCAGTTTCTTGGCCATCGCACGGTAGAGATCCGGATCGGAATCCGGATTTTCAATGATCGGTGCAAGTCGCTTGCCGGCAACGCCGGGCCCGGCATTGATCTCATCGATCGCCACCAGGGCTCCCTTCAGGTGCGCCTGCTCGGTCACCGCCATGGTGCCACTTTGTGAAAACAGGATGCCGACATAATAGGCATCGTCGCTGGCATTGTCCGCATCGGTGATCAGCTCAGTCATGCCAACTCTCCCTGGGCTTGCTTCTCTCCACCGTGCGGTCTGCACAGGTGCCAGTCGGTCACCGCCTGATAGGCGGAGGCAATCTTCAGCAATTCATGATCGGCTGAGGCGGAGCCGATCATCATCAGACCCACTGGCAGACGCGACCTGTCGAAACCGCACGGCACCGATACCGCCGGCAATCCGGTCATATTGGCAACCCAGGCGACATAGGTCATTGCATCCTGGCAACTGACACTTCGATCGGCGATGCGAACAAATTCCTGGCCGATCCTGGGTGCGGTCACCGGCAGTGTCGGCAGAAGCAAGGCATCATATGGTGCAAGCGCCGCGGTCACGTTCGAATTGAACCGTTCACGAAACTGCTGAGCTCGCAGATAGTCAACGGCGGTCATGCATCGGCCTGCCTCAAGCTGGCTCCGAACATTGTCCGAATAATCGTCGTATCGGTCTTCAAGACTTTCAGCGTGATAGGCGGCAGCCTCGCAATGAAGGATCACTTTCCAGATCGCAAATCCGGTTTCCATTTCGTCGATCTCAATCTCTTCGACGACCGCACCCTGTTCCGTAAATGCACCAACCGCCCGATCAAAAACCTCCGACACTTCCTCGGAGCGTTCAAAACCGGGGCCACGGGGAACAGCGAACCTGCGCCGGCGCAAAAGGGTCGCCGGTCCGTCATGAGTATCAGGAAGGTCGCCCGCTTGTGTCCGATCATCCTCGGACATTGCGCGGAGCAGCAGGTCGAGGTCGGCCGCGCTGCGCGCCATCGGTCCGGCAACGTCAAGGGACCAGGAAAGCGGCAGCACGCCGTGCCTGCTGGTCATGCCATAGGTCGGCTTGATACCGCTAACTCCGCAGGCCGCCGCCGGAATGCGTACCGAGCCACCGGTGTCGCTGCCAAGCGCGGCCGGAACCATGCGAGCGGCGAGCGCCGCACCAGACCCGCCGCTTGAACCGCCCGTCATCGCAGCGGTGTCCCAGGGATTTCGGGTCGGACCGAAGGCGGACACTTCGTTGGTCGCTCCGTAAGCCCATTCGTGCATGTTGGTCTTTCCTATAACGATGGCCCCGGCCCTCTTGAGCCGAGCCACGGCCTTTGCATCGACGCCGATCGTTGCGGGACGGACCTTCGATCCTGCGGTCGTTGCGAAATCGGCAGTCAGGTAGTTGTCCTTGACTGCGATCGGAATGCCGTGAAGCGGACCGCCGAAGCGACCCACGGCCGCAGCGTCATCAAGCCTGCGGGCCTGTTCGAGCGCCGTCGACCGATCCCAGGTCACAAAGGCGTTGGTATCTCCCTGGCAGGCATCAATACGGTCGAGGCATGCCTCGCAAAGTTCCACGGCCGAGATCTCGCGCCTGCGCACAAGCCCGGCAAGCTCGCGGACTTCCATCCCCGGCAACATCCGCTCACTCATGGCCGTCCTCCGTCGGTCCAATGCTGAAGCAGATCGCCGGCTCGACATCCGCAAGCCCTCGCAGACGCCGCATGACGTCATGGGCGTCGTTGAGAATAGTAATGGCCTCGTCGCAAACGCCCGCTTGGGGTTTGGGCCAACTGCGGTCGCTCCGATAGGTCAGGAAAGATTCACGGGTCCAGATAGTCATTGACGCCTCCCTCATACGCCCAGCAACTCGTGCAGCAGGTCTTTGTCCGCCAGCAGGTCCTGCCTGGTGGTCTCCCGGGCGATCAAACCCTTATCCAGGACATAGGCACGCTCGGCGAGCGACAGGCAGAAGTCCAGGTCCTGTTCGGCAACCACGATGGACAGACCAAGTTCGGCATTGAGCCGTTTCAGGATTCCCGCGATCTCGTCGATGATCGACGGTTGCACTCCCTCGGTCGGTTCGTCGAGTATCAGTACCTTCGGTTTCGTGGCGAGAGCCCGGGCAATCGCCAGGATCTGTTGCTGGCCGCCGCTCAGGCTGCCCGCCAGCGAAGATGCCTTTTCTTCAAGGATGGGAAAGTCGGTGAAAGCCTTGGCCACGGCATCCCTACGGTTATGGCCGCAAGCTATCGCCGCTGCGGCAATATTCTCAGGAACCGTCAGCCGCGGAAAAACAAAGCGCCCTTGCGGGACGTATCCGAGACCGGCGCGGGCGCGGCGTGAAGCGGTTGGTGGCAGCGCGCGCCCCGCCAGCGACACCGTCCCGCCGAACACGTCGATCAAACCCATCGCATATTTGAGCAGTGTGCTCTTGCCAGCTCCGTTTCGGCCGAGAAGCGCGACGATCTCGCCATCGGCCACATTTATGCAGACATCGCGCAGAATCGTGGTCTTGCCGTATCCGCCGGTAGCATCAGAGATCGCGAACATGCTCTCTCCTCCCCAGATAGATGTCGAGAATGCGTTCGTCCTTGCGCAGCTCAGCGATTTCGCCGCGTGCAAACACGGCACCGCGGTGCAGCACGGTAACGTCCGCGTCGAGGGTTCTGACGAACTCCATGTCGTGTTCGATGACGACAACGGAAGCCGTCTGCGCAAGATCGCGAACGAGGCGCGACAACTGCCCACGTTCCTCCCGGGTCATTCCAGCGGCCGGTTCATCCAGCAGAATGACATCGGGTGCCAGGCACAGCACCATGGCGATATCCAGCCACTGCTGTTCACCATGCGAGAGCTCGCTTGCCGGTTTGTCCGCCTGTTGAGTCATGGCAAGCATCCGCAACATTTCCGCCGTCGTGGCATCGGCACTCGCTCGGTCACGGTCGCGACTGAAAGCGGCGATCCACAAATTGCGCCTCACATCCAGCTCGCCGAACACTTGCGCTTTCTGCATTTTGATACCGAGTCCCCTTTGAACGCGGGCGAAAGGGTCCTTTTGGGTGATGTCGGAACCGCCAAGGAAAACCTGTCCGGAGTCTGGTTTGTAGATGCCGATGCAGGTTTTCAGATACGAACTCTTGCCAGCCCCGTTTGGACCGATCACGCAACGAACCCGGCCGGGACGAAAATCCTCACTGACTTCGTCGACCGGAACGACGCCACCGAACCGTTTGGTAGCGCTCCGGGTTTCCAAGGTGGCGCCAGTGCGATTGCCGGCGTCACGCAGGCGTCGCAGTTGATCGAAATCGATGGCCACGCCGGCCGACTGCTCGTCCTGTCCGGAGCGGCTATCACTGTCGCGCGGCCAGAGAGCGCTCACCAGTGTTGCGACACCGCCCAATAGACCGGTGCGCAGAAACAACACGAGGACGATCAGGCAGAGACCCATGATCAGCGTGGTTTGGCCTCCAATGGCACCACCGCCACCGAGCCAGAAGGACAGGCCTCCGACCGCAAGCGCGCCGATGAATGGACCGGCCAGCGTTCCCAACCCTCCGACCAGAACATAGATCGGGATCAACAGTGCCTCCTGAACGCTGAACAGCGAAGGATTGAGATAATTGGCCCAGGCACCGAACAACGCACCGGCGATGCCGGCCACCGCTCCGGCAATCGCGAACAGGCGCAACTGAAATAGGCGGACATCGTAGCCCAGCAATTCTGCCTTGACCGGATCGAGCCGGATGCAGGTGATTACGAGGCCGAAGGGCGAGCGCATCAGCAGCTTTGCGAAAAAATAGACCACTGCCGCAATGACAATCGTTGTGATCAGCATGCCGCGCGGCTCCAGAGGCAACGCATCCGGCCCGAAGCCAATCACGAAACCGGGAATGTTGGACATCCCGTTGTCACCGCCAACCACGGCCGATCCGATGGTGGTTCGAAAAGAAACCGCAACGGTCCACAGGATAAGGGTGAATGTATAGGTCAGGATGGTGGTCTGAAGCGGCCCCATGCGGCCGTAGAAAATCAGCCAGCCGATAGCGCCGGCCGTGATGCCGCCAACCGCGGCACCGACGGGCAGTGACCAGATGAGAGTGTTGCCGGTCATGGCGGCCAGGTTTATCGCGGCAACACTGCCGGCATACCCGCCCAACCCGAAAAACGCCGTCTGCCCGAGGCTCAGGACGCCAGCCCGCCCCCAAACGAGATCGAGGCTGAGGCCGATCAGGCCGAAAATGACCCAGGACGTGGCAACATAGGCAAGATAAGGATCAACGGATGCCGCAGCGAAAATCGCCGCAATGACGCCTGCTGCGGAGGGCAGCCACCAAACCCGCCTGACGAAGCCCGGAGCGGCAACCGGATTGTTCGGATTGGATAGGATTGTCGTATTCATCGAACGCTCCGACTTAAAGCTTCAGGCGCCAACGCTCGGAGATACCGAGCGGAAACAGCCGCAAAAGCGCTATCGTTAAAACAAAGAAGGCAATGTCGCCGGCGACCGTGCTCCAGAAACTGGCTGTAATGCTGGCGATCGAGCCAAGCACGCCGCCCGAAACCACTGTTCCAGCCAGCGTCACCGGTCCAGCGACGACGACGGCCAGAAACGCCTTGATGACGAAGGCAAAACCCATGCTGGGTGTTGCCGGGATCGCAGGCAGCAAGATTGCGCCAGCAAATCCGGCCAGCCCGCATCCAAGAGCAAAGGTTGCCATATTGACACGTGAGGATTCGATGCCCATGGCCGAGGCGGTCTCGGCGTCCTGGATGGCCGCCCGAGCCATGATGCCGTATCCGGTTCTGGTCAAGAGCCAATAGACAGCAGCAATCAGCGCCGCGGCAACGAGGATCAGAAACAGCAGATAGGTCGAAATGCTGTAGTCGCCGATGGTCACATTCGTCTGCGGCAGTCCGATGCCCGGGGTGACGGTTCCGAAGATCAGAACAGCACCCTGGTACATCACAAGGCTCAGGCCCCAGGTCGCCAGCAGCGTATCGAGCAGCCGGCCATAGAGACGGCGGATGATCATCCATTCGACCAGCGCGCCAAACAGCGCCGTGCACAGGCAGGCGACCACGACCGCCAACGGAAAAGGCAGGCCGAACCCGTGAGCGATCAGTGCGGCATAGGCGCCGAACATGATGAACTCACCATGGGCGAGGTTGATAACACCCATCAGTCCGAAGACGACGGCAAGGCCGAGGGTTGCAATCAGCAGCACCGAAGCGCTGGACAAAGACGACAGCAAAACGATGCTGAGATAATCGAATTCCATAAGAGCCCCGATTGGTTTGGCTTCCGGTGGGCGGCACCTCCGCGGCGCCGCCCGTCGGGTTGCTAGAGACCGGCTGGCGTGAAGTGCGCCGCAGTGTCCGGTTTGGCGATCAGGTCGCACATCTCATCCTCGAAGCTTGGGGCTGTGTCCTCGAAGGTCTCGATGACGTCGAACCCATGCTCGCGATTACCGCGGACGATGTAGATGTTCTGCCGCAGATGATGCGATCCGGGCTGCATGGTTACCGTGCCGTTCGGCCCGTCAAAGGACAGTCCGCTTTCCAGTGCGCCGATCACCGCATCGTTGTCGACCGATCCGGCCTTCTCAACGGCAGCAGCCCAAAGATGCACTGCGTTCCACACATCAGCGGCCTCCGATACGATGGGCTCATCGAGGCCATAGGCCGCTTCCCATTTTGCCTTGAAGGCATCGTTGGCCGCGCCGTCGATCCACATGAAGTATTCCTGCGAGGCAATAATCCCCTCGCCGGCATCCGGCGAAACGACGACCTGCTGGTTGCCCGATCCATAGTTGGTGGAAACGATGCCCATCTTGTCCTTCAGTCCGGCCGCTGCGAACTGCTCGAGAAAACCGGTCTGGTTGGCGCCGACCGGCAGCGAAACCACGAAATCAGGCTTGGCTGCCTGGATCTTCTGGATGGTGGGCGAATAATCCGTCACCGTCAGCGGCAGAAAATCCGCACCGAGAACTTCGCCGCCAAACTTGTCGGCATAGTGCTCCACCCAGTGCGCCGAGATGGTGCCGAAATTGTAATCGGGCGCCATGATGTAGATCTTTGGCCCGTATTCCTTGATCGCCCAGTCGATCAGCACGCTCATCTGCTGCGAGGCCGTGGCACCGGTCACGAAGGTCTGCTTGTCACAGGCACCGCCTTCGTAGAGCGAACTGTAGAAGTACGGAACCTTCTTCTGACGAACGATCGGCCGGATCGCCTCGCGCGACGAACTGGTCAATCCGGCAAAAAGCACGTCGATATCATCACGCAAAATCAGGGTATTGGTGTACTGGGTGTATTTGGCGAGCTCGGACTGGGAGTCGTTCTCGACCAAATTGATCTTCTGGCCCAGCAATCCGCCGTTTTCGTTGATTGTATCGACAGCCAGATGAAGCGCGCGGCTTTGCTGGATGCCGTAGATGTTGAGACCGCCGGTCAAGTCGAAAATGGCGCCAACGGTGATATCGTCGGCAATCGCCGGCGTCGTGACCAGCGCGCCGCCCAAAGCTATCGTGCGCAACGCTGCCATCGTTTTGGATCGAACGGAGTTCATCATGGATTTTCCTCCCGGTCGCGGCGGATCACGCCGCGGTGCGTTTGAACCATAGTAGCAAGGTCGACCGGCTGCCGACGGATCGGCATACGGATGGTCGCACGGAGAAGCGGGAGGATCGATGAAACAGCCATCACTCTCCAACCTGCTTCACAGGTGAGACCATGACTGCTTCGCCACTGATTTTGTTGAGAGCGTGTTTGCTTTCGAGCAGCGCCGTTGCTGCTGTCATTTAGCTAATCGATGGTGTTCGAAATTGTCAAGGGGGTCCTGTGCAACAAATTTCAAAGCAAGATGCGGCTTCAACGAAAGGCCAACAACGCGCTGTTTTAATTTGATAATTCCAGACTGATGCACGAATACCCGCAACACCGCCGAACATCCCTGTCCCTTGATTGGTGTTTGAGCAGGATCAAAGCATCGTGCGAACAGAGCGGTAGGTTGGCACCATGGATATCCAACAGAGACCGTCCCTTATCGGCACCTGTGCTCTTGCCTTCGAAAGGTCCTCACTACCTTTAAACGGCACAGCCAGGTCCACGACTTGTGGCGCAGTTTTCCAGCCGTTACAGTCCACGAGGTTTTCAGGCGATGACGGGCCGGGCGTTGAGTGAATGAGTAGCACTGAACTGGAACTCAAGCTCGAAATAGGCGAAGACGCCATCGGCAAGCTTGCCAGGAATCCCGCCTTGCGAAAGATGGCGACCGGTCAGAGCGTCGAACGGGAGCTGCGGTCAACCTACTTCGATACTCCGGATCTGCTTTTGCGCCGCGAACGCACGTCGCTGAGGGTGCGCTGGGACGGCAATAAATGGGTGCAGACCCTGAAGCGGGGCACCCGCCTGGAACACGGCCTCTCAAAGCCCATCGAGATCGAGGACGACCTCGAGGGACCGGACCTAGACGTATCGAAAATAAGCGATCCAGACATGCAGTCCTGGCTGCTCGAGTTGGTGAACGGTGCGCCGTTGGAGCCCGTTTTCGAGACCATTATGAATCGCGAAATCAACCTTCTGAAGGTCAAGGATGCCGGAACCGTGGAACTCGCAATCGACCGCGGTGCGGTACAGATTTCGGACTTGAAGGAAGATTTCAACGAAGTTGAGCTGGAGCTGAAATCCGGCAAAGCGCATGCCATTTTGTCGGCGTCTGAAAAACTATTCCGGTCTGGGCTGGTAACACCATCGAGCAGGAGCAAGGCCGTACGCGGATATGCCCTTGTCAGCCGTGAAAAGGTCAAGGATGCGCCGGAAGCCGCGCCGCACCTCTACGTTCGCGCCGACCTGACATCGGATCTGACGTCGGAAGAGGCACTCAAACGCATTGGGAAGGCCGCGACACGCCAGATCCTTGGCAATTGGGATGCCATACTCACCTCCGACCAGCCGGAGGTGCCGCATCAACTTCGCATCGGCCTGCGGCGTTTGCGGACCGCGCTGAAGATCTTTCGCTCAGCAACCGGCAACGACAGGCTGCATCCCCTGTCAAAGCTGGCCCGGGACATGGGTCGGTTCGTCGGTGGACTGAGAAATGCCGATGTGCTGGTTTCGGATATCGTCACACCGGCCGTCGAAGACATTGGTTTGAAGAAAAGACATCAGGCGCTGCTTGATTTCCTCGAAGGGGAACGGCTGCGCCAGCGCAGTCTGGTCCGTGCTTCGCTGACGCAGGCGGACTGGACCATCATGAAGCTCAACTGCATGCTTTTTGAGCAGGCAGTCGACCGCGCCCTTCGGGGCAAGGGTCTGAAAGACGACCTTCTGGCTCTGTCAGCCGGCGAACTCGACCGGACATGGCGCTTTGTGCGCAAGAAGGGGCGCGGCTTCGCCAACCACAAAATCAGCCAGCGGCACGAGCTGCGCAAGGCACTGAAGGAATTGCGCTACGCCTGCGATCCCTTTCTGCCGCTTTACCAGGATGAAGCCGCCAAAAAATTCGTGAGGGACCTTCGCCGGTTACAGGATGTCTTCGGTTATCTCAACGATGTCGCCATGGCCGAAGAACTGGCGAAAACGATCGCCACTGCCCACCCGGACCGCAAGGATCTCAACAAGAGTGTTGCAGCCGTCTGCAAATGGCATGACGCGCGGGCCAAGGAAGCCATGAAGAAGGCCGAATCCCGCTGGCGCAAGCTGGTCGATGACACGAAGTTCTGGCGGCCGGCCTAGAGCCGCTTCTGATTGGATTGAACCATGAAGCGCTCTAAACCTTGAGCGGCTGCAATAGATCGACCCCGCACTGCCTGGCAAAGTCGATCAGATCAATCAGCACCCAGTTTTCATGCAATCTGTCGCCGCAACGCACGTAGAAATCCATGATGTTTTGACCAATGGGCCCACCGGTTGGTGCAATGCCGCGAAAGGGCGTACCCGAAAACGTGCCGCGCAGGCTGGGCCAACCGGTGAAGGCGCCGGTCAGACCTTCCGCGATACGGGCTCGGTGGAAACCACCGCGACGGTCGGGAAAACTGGCAACCGATGGCCCCTGGGCGTGCTCCTGGAAGTCCTGAAAGCCACGGCAGGAGCCGACGCCCCAGGGTCCATGCCAAACCATATCCTCGTGCCAGTAGGCGGCCATGCCCATGCTCTCGAGATCACTGCCGTCGAGTCGGTTGCAGCCACCCAGCATGTCTTCGATCAATTGCAGGGTGTCGATCGAAACCTGGTCGTCCTGAGGCAAATGGCAAAGACCGTTTCCAAGAACCGGGCCAGACGGTGGTCCCGGCTCGCCTTGAAACGGTGGCAACAAATCGAAGCCGGCTTGCGAAGCCAGCCCCAGAATGTCGAACAGACAGCGGATTTCGACGACTTTGCCGTTGGCGTCGATACGATAAAACTCGCCGAACCGAAGGCGCCGCTGGCCGTCACAGGGTGGGATGCCCAGCCAACCGCCCTCCTGCCGGCCAATGAGATCGCCAGTTGTTGCCACCCACACATTGCCTTCAAAAATACCGGCCAGAAACAGATAGGGATTTCGGCGTAAGGTCGGAAACGCCGCTGCCAGAGGTCGATATACCGTTTCGATCAGCGGCTCTTTGCCGTCGACACGGTCGATCGGCGCCGGCCCATGAAAGATCACGGCTTCATCAAGAACCCGACCATCCGGCAGCCAGGCGCCCGTTTGCCGCACCGGCTGCCAGAGCTGATGAACAACTGATTTGGCCTTTTGCAGGTCCATTTTTGGGGCTGTTGAAAGGCTGTCGGCGTACACTGAGTAGCTGCCTCGATCCGTCAAAAAGAGGGGCGCACGTCAAGACGTGCGCCCAGTCCGGGAGGAGTGATCTATTTCAGAATGCCAACTTCTTTGGCCGTCGTTACATAGTCGGCTTCAATGTCGCCGAGTGTCGCTGCGGCGTCCTTCCGTCCGCTCAGGTAGTCGGAAATGTTGTTGGCGATTGCTTTCTGCATCACGCCCATATGAGCGCTTGCCGGATAAGGCTTTGCCCCATTGGCCGCGGTCGCCGCAGCGCCCTCTGCAAGCTCGCCGGGCTGATATCCCTTGATGATCCAGATGGCGTCGCCGGCGTTGGCGTTGGCCATTTCAGCGTCCATGCCTTCCAGCACTACCTTGAAGGCGTTTTCCGCTTCGGCGTCGGATATGTTGCGGGCGATGACAATGCCGTCCCACCACAGGGTCGACGCCGGGATGCCTCCCTCGACCGGCACCGGAGCCGATGCAAACTTCACCTTGCCGACCACCTGGCTTTCAGCCGGATCGTTCATCGCGCCCGCCCTGGAAGCCCAGAAGTTGGCCATGGCGATCTTGCCTTGCTGAAACTGTTGCTGCGTGTAGGTGGAATCGGAAACCAGGAATTCCGGATCCATATAGGCCGACAGGTTCTTCATCATTTCCAGTGCCGCAACCCCCTTCTCGTTGTTGATTGCCGGCATCAGATCGTCCGTGAAGAACTCTCCGCCATAACCCAGATACATGTTGACGAATTCCAGCCAGGTGGTTTTCCACGAACCGCCCAATGGGTATTGCACCTTGCCGGAAGCCTTGATTTTTTCGGCAGCATCGAGAACCTGCCCATAGGTGGTCGGCACGTCGATCCCCAGATCCTCCAGGATGTCCGCCCGGTACATGAGATGCTGGGCGTTGACCATCATGGCAATCGCCATGGTCTTCCCATCGACCTGGATCAACTGGTTCGCATCCAGTTCTTGGCCATATTTGGCAACCAGGTCATCCAGCGGCCGCACCAGGTTTTCGTTGATCAAAGGAACCAGCGACGAGTTGGCCACACCGCCGACCGCATAAAGCGAGGGTGATGTCCCCATTCCGGCGGCCTGTTTCTGTTGAAACTCCTGGCTGAGTTCAGCTTCGACATTGCCGCACTCGGCCATGGCGGAGGTCATTGCCTTCCAGGCCTGGAAGGCCGCGGCCGAAATCTTGACCGGTATGTCGTTTTCAAAAGCGCAGGCTGCCTGGGCCGCCTGCCCGGTCAGCAGCGAAAGCGCCGCCGCAGCGATGATGGTGCGGAATTTCATGGTGTCATCCTCCCTGTGTGAAGCTGTTTGCCTCCTCGGAGAATTCACGGTAAGCCAATGATGATATCAAAAAAAATGAAATCGTTTCATGATCGATATGAATGAAAATACGATCAGGCAGATCGATGCGACCATTCTCCTGGTTTTTCTGTCGTTGATGCGTCGCCGTAAGACGACAGCAGTTGCCGATGAACTGGGCCTCACGCAATCGGCTATCAGCCACAGTCTGAAGCGGCTACGGGCGCTGTTCGACGACGAGCTTTTTCAGCGCAGATCGCGTGGCCTCGAACCGACCCCGTTCGCCAGAGCGCTCGAGCCGCGGATCGTTGACGTCGTTGACGGGCTGTCGGCCATCCTGCAAGGACCCGAACCGTTCGATCCCGTCAACAGCAACGGCTCGATCCGGATCGCGGCCTATGATTATGAGCTGGCCGTTGTCATGCCACGCCTCCTTCAGCAGACGTTGTCGCAGACCCCCGGGATGAGCATTGACGCCGTGCCGCTTCAGCCGACGGCGGCTCTGGCGGAGCTGACAGACGGCTCGGTCGATCTGGCCATCGGCATTCTGACATCGGTCAGGGACGAAATCGTCGCTGATCCGCTCTATGCCGAGACCTATCGGGTCGTTGGCCGCGCCGGTCACCCGCTGTTTCAACGGCCCATGTCCGAAGAGTCCTACGCCGAGGCTCGCCATCTATTGGTTGCGCCGTCGGGGGAAACACGTGGGGTCGTCGATTTCGAGCTCGCCAGACGCGGCCTTTCGCGCAACGTGGCCTCTTCGGTCCCGTTCTTTTTTCCTGCGCTCGCAACGCTTTCCGGGAGCAACCTGGTCGCCACCCTGCCGAGCCGCATCGCCGCGGCCTACGCGTCACCTTTTGGCTTGGATAGCCGCCCGCTTCCGCTGGAGGTCGGCAGTTTTACAGTGTCGGCCCTGCGTCACCGACGATGGCGCAACAGCCCGTTGCACAACTGGATCGTCGGCCTGATCGGCGACATCATGTCCCGCGCCGAACTGGATCCCAATTGACCGGCTTGAAACAGAAAAAGAGGTGCGACCGCTTGGGTACGCACCTCCAGTCTCCGGAGGGAGCAACTCGTTTTATGGCAAACCGGTATTCAATCGAGCACTTGCATGACAGCGGCAGCCTTGCGACCGCTCGCTCGGCGGATATCGGTATGCTCGCGGAATTCCGAAAAGGCTTCACTCGCCATCAGTTTCTCGGCGAGGTCCGCCGGAAGCGACAGCAACACATGATCGAGACCGTCGCCAGCATCGATCCCGCCGACACTCTCTGAACGCCCAACGATCATGCCGCCGGCCACCGTGTTGTGAGTGTCCGGATCGATCAGGACGAACGCGCCGGTATTGCGGTTGGCCTCGTAGGGGTCAAACATCGCCGTTTCGTCAAACGCCAGTTGCACCGTGCCGATTGTATTGAGTGACAGCCGGTCCGTCTCGTTCCACTGTCCACTGTTGAGATCGAGCACGGCCTGCGGCTGAACACGTACGCGTTGCCGGCGACTGGATGATTTCAGCCAGTAGCGCTTGCTGGAATCGATCCCGTCGGACGACAGGGCCACCATCTTGGCGTCGAAGGCAAAACCGGTTGCCGGCGCGGCATCGATGGAGGCGATCATGTCGCCGCGTGCCACATCAACCGGACGATCCAGCACGAGCGTGATGGCATCCCCGGCCACCGCGGCATTGCGCACCAGGTCGAAAGTGACAATCTGCTTGACGTTTGCGACGATCCCCGCCGGCAGCACGACGACGCTGTCACCCGGCTTGACGGAACCACCTGCAACGGTTCCCTGGTAGCCGCGAAACCTCTCGTCCGGACGGCTGACCCGCTGAACCGGCAGCCGGAAGCCAACGGTCTGCGCCGATCGCTGTGTGGCCAGTTCCAGCACGTGGACCAGGGTCGGTCCGTTGTACCAGGGCATCGCCTTTCGACCGTCATAGACAACGTTCTCGCCGAGCAGCGCTGACATCGGAATGGCCGTGACATCGGTCACGCCGATCGACAGGGCAAACTGCCGAAAATCGGCGGCGATCTCGTCGAACCGTGCCTCGTCATAGTCGATCAGGTCAATCTTGTTGACCGCCAGCACGAATTGCCGAATGCCCATCAGCGCGGCAATGGTGGCATGGCGACGGGTCTGCTCCAGCATGCCGGCTCGGGCATCGACCAGCAGCACCGCCAGATCCGCCGTCGAAGCGCCGGTTGCCATGTTGCGGGTATATTGCTCGTGACCGGGCGTATCGGCCACGATGAATGAGCGGCTGTCAGTTGAGAAATAGCGATAGGCGACATCGATCGTGATGCCCTGTTCGCGCTCCGCCTGCAGTCCGTCGAGAAGCAACGCGAAATCGGGCAGACCAAGATCGTTTTGCTGACCGCGATTGTCGCGCTCGAGCGCATCGGCCTGGTCTTCCTTGACGGCCTTGGTGTCCCACAGCAGACGACCAATCAAGGTTGACTTGCCATCATCGACGCTGCCGCAGGTGATCAACCGCAACGGCCGAGCGTTGCGTCCTGCCGGCTCCGCAATGACACCGGCATGTACCGTTGCTTCCATCGTGGCGGTCATCAGAAATAGCCCTCGCGTTTTTTCTTTTCCATGGAGCCGGCTTCGTCCTTGTCGATTGCCCTTCCCTGACGTTCGGAAACGGTCGCCGTTTCCAATTCGCCAATAATGTCGTCGAGCGACGTCGCATGAGACCGGATGGCGCCTGTCAGGGGAAAGCAGCCAAGGGTACGGAAACGAACCGATTCCATGCGCTTGGTTTCGCCGGGCAGCATTTCGAGCCGCTGGTCCTCGGCCATGATCAGCATGCCGTCGCGTTCGACCACGGGCCGCTGCGCCGCGAAATAAAGCGGCACGATCGGGATGTGCTCGGCCTGGATGTAGCGCCAGATGTCGACCTCGGTCCAATTGGACAGCGGGAAGGCACGCACGCTCTCGCCCTTGCGGATCATCCCGTTATAGATCGACCAGAGCTCCGGACGCTGGTTGCGCGGATCCCAACGGTGGTCCGGCGTCCGGAAGGAGTAGATCCGTTCCTTGGCACGCGAGGCCTCCTCGTCGCGCCGGGCACCGCCGAAGGCCGCGTCATAGCCACCGGCATCGAGCGCCTGGCACAGGGCCTCTGTCTTCATGATGTTGGTATAGGCCGACGAACCGTGGCTGAACGGAGTGACGTTCTCTAGCTTTCCGCGCGGATTGGTATGCACAACCAGATCCAGATCGAAACGGGCCGCCATTTCGTCGCGAAAGGCGATCATTTCGGCAAATTTCCAGCCGGTGTCGATGTGCAGCAGCGGAAACGGGATCTTGCCCGGATAGAAGGCCTTGCGCGCCAGATGCAGGAGCACTGAGGAATCCTTGCCGACCGAATAAAGCATCACCGGACGCTCGAATTCAGCGGCAACCTCGCGGAAGATATGAATGGCCTCGCTCTCGAGCGCCTTCAGGTTCGGATCGAGAGGCGGTTTTGTCTCTGACATTTCTCTTCTCTGTTATTCGGCAGCGATCACCGGACTGGCCGGCTCTTCGGCGACGTGCAGGCCACACTCACGTTTCTGGTCGTTTTCCCACCACCAGCGACCGGCGCGTTCGTCCTCGCCCGGCTTGATGGCCCGCGTGCAGGGCTCGCAGCCGATGGACGGATAGCCGCGTGCGTGCAGCGGATTGACCGGCACGTCATTGGCCTCGACAAATGCGTTGATGTCGTCGATCGACCAGTCGGCGAGCGGGTTTGCCTTGACCAGTCCACGGGCCTGATCGAACTCGGCGAACGGCACTTCCGCCCGGGCGTTCGACTGTCCGCGACGCAGCCCTGTCAACCAAACGTCGGCGCTATTCAGCGCGCGATCCAGCGGCTCCAGCTTGCGCACACCGCAACAGGCATGACGCGCTTCGACGCTGTCGTAAAAACCGTTTCGGCCATACTGTTCCACGTAACGCGCCAGCTTCGCCTCATCAGGCCGGAAGCGCTCGATCTTGATCCCGTAACGGCGTTCGGTCTCGTCAATCAGGGTCAGTGTCTCAGGAAACAGGCGACCGGTCTCCAGGGTCACAATCCGGACCGACGGTGCTGCAAGGCACAGGGCCGCGGTCAGAACCTGGTCTTCGATGCCCAGGCTTGTGGTGAAAACAGCGTTCGTTCGGTCAGCCGCCAGCAAGGCAAGCCGCTCGAACAGAGCCATATCGGCAAATCCGGCTGTGAGCACCGGATCGGTCGGGGTATTGGGTTGCACGGACATTGGGGGCGCTCCGTTCTTGAACTGGCCCCAAGACTGAACCAGGTTTGGTCCTATTTGAAACAACCCGGTTCTATATGCGTCGCAAAGCGGACAATGAATTGTCCCGGCGCGGCCCGAAACTGGAATATGCGTTTTTTTGCGCCGTCATCAAATCGGCGCATCCGTGTTTCACGCTGAGCAAAGGGCGATAAGTTTGGATCATTTAATGACTGCAGATCGGCTCCACTCGGCCAGGCGCCTCGCGCTGCGTGATGTGTTGCATCGGGCAAGCGGCGCAACGCAGCCGATGGGCCAATATGCAGCCACCCTTCGGGCCGGGCGGTCAAATGGTGCAAACTTATCGCCCTTTGCTCTAGCACCGTGATATGGGTGCACCGGGGATATTTGGAGGAAACCGCTGATGCCGCGCATGATGAGCCTTTCGGAACTGCTGACACTGGTGGGAACGGAAATCGGCGTGTCCGACTGGATCACGGTCGATCAGGCCATGATCGACAAGTTCGCCGACGCCACCCACGACCATCAGTTCATTCACACGGATCCCGAGAGGGCGGCAGCCGAAACACCCTTCGGCGGCACCATCGCGCACGGCTTCCTGTCGCTATCGCTTTTGTCGGCCATGAACTATGATGGCACGCCTCAGGTTCCCGAACAACAGATGGGCATCAATTACGGCTTCGACAAAATACGTTTCATGTCACCGGTGAAGAGCGGCGCACGCGTGCGCGGCCGCTTCATGCTGAACGACATGCGCTTTCGCGGCTCATCGATGGCGATGCTGACCTACGGTGTAACGGTTGAAATCGAGGGCGAACGCAAGCCCGCGCTGACAGCCGAATGGCTGACCATTTGTCAGTTCGACCCCAAGGATCATCCCAAAAATCTCGGTCAGATCACCGGATCGCGGGCAGCTTCCGAAAGCAGCGTGAACACGTAGTCGGAAAACGATCGCCAGCACTCCACCCGAAACTCTGTTTCCGTTTCGCGCAGCAGTACAATCTCCGCCTTGCCGAGCAGCGTGCGCGAGCACGCGCCGACCGGGAACGTCGATAGCGACAGGTCCTGCGGGCAACCGGCGCTGAGAACGGATTGCGCCGCGTCACCGGATACGATGATCGCGGTGTTACGGTGGGAAACGTCGACTGCAGAGTGCAGCTTCTTGACCTTTCGACACGGCGCCATCAGATCCGCACCGGCCGCGTCCAAAACGAGCCATTCATCCGGACCGAGCCACAATGCAGTGCGGCCGCTGGTGCGCGCGGCGCTGGATCGAGCAGAGGTTTTCGGTTGTTGCGGCAACTTGACGCCAAGCGCTTTCGACAATGGCGCAACGGCATCCTCACGGGCACGCAACGCCAGTCGGCTGGCCGGTTCTGCCGGCACGATCTGAACACGCGCCGATCCGGCGGCTCTGCCGTCCAGCGGCGCGCTGGCTTGTGCGGTCCTGTTATCAGCCATTGACCCGCTCTCCATTCTCATCGACGAAAACCGTACCGGTGATCTCCACCTCGACCGTGCGGTCCGGCATGGGGACATAAAGCGTCTCCCCCATGCGGTTGCGACCATCGGCGATCAGCGCCATGGCAATCGAATGTCCACAGTTTTCCGACCAGTAGGATGAGGTGACGTGGCCGATCATGGTCATCGGGATCGTCTCATTCGGATCGGCGACAATCTGCGCCCCCTCTTCCAACACCGTCTTCGGGTCCTTGGTTTTCAGTCCGACCAACTGCTTGCGCCCATCGGCCGTCAGGTCTGTTCGCTTCAAACCGCGGATGCCGACAAAGTCGGGTTTGCTTTTGGCGATGGCCCAGCTCAGTCCGGCATCCCGCGGCGTCACGGTGCCGTCGGTATCCTGACCGACAATGATGAAGCCCTTCTCGGCGCGAAGCACGTGCATCGTCTCGGTCCCGTAAACGCAGGCGCCCAACTGTTCCGCACGCTGCCAAACGGCTTCCCACACCGACCGGCCGTAGTCGGCCGGCACGTTGATCTCGTAGCCCGCCTCGCCGGTGAAGGAGACGCGAAACAACCGCGTCGGCACACCACAGATGCGTCCCTCTCTGGCGCTCATATGCGGCATTGCTTCGTTGCTGAGATCGATGTCCTCGACCAGCGGCTCGATAATTTCCCGCGCCTTCGGCCCCTGCACGGCAACAACCGCCCATTGCTCCGAGGTTGAGGTCAGCCAGACGTCGAGTTCCGGGAACTCGGTCTGCAGGTAGTCTTCCATGTGGTTGAGCACCCGCGGAGCACCACCGGTCGTGGTGGTCACATGGAACCGGTCCTCGGCCAAACGCGCGATCACCCCGTCGTCATAGATGAAGCCGTCCTCGCGCAGCATGATGCCGTATTTGCAGCGCCCTGGCTTCAGCTTCGTCCAGCTGTTGGTGTAAAGGCGATTGAGAAACTCCGCCGCGTCAGGTCCGACAACCTCGATCTTGCCCAGTGTCGAGGCATCGAACAGGCCGGCGGCTTCGCGCACAGTCCTGCATTCGCGGTTGACGGCGGCATGCATGTCCTCGCCGGCCCGCGGGTAGTACCAGGCGCGCTTCCACTGGCCGACATCCTCGAACACGGCACCGTGTTCTTCTTCCCAGCCGTGCATCGGCGTGCGCCGGGTCGGATCGAACAGCTTGCCACGACCGTGGTGGACGATCGAGCCGAAGGTCACCGGCGTGTAAGGCGCCCGAAAGGTCGTCAGTCCGACTTGCGGCATGTCGCGGTTCAGCGCCTCGGCCGCAATCGCCAGACCGTGGATATTGGAGGTCTTGCCCTGATCCGAAGCCATGCCGTTGGTGGTGAAGCGCTTGACGTGTTCGATCGACTGCATGCCCTCGCGCACCGCGAGCCGGATATCCTTGGCGGTCACGTCGTTCTGATAGTCGACAAACGCCTTGACCGTCGTTTCCGGTCCGGCGCCGGCGGCCGCGCCCTGCATGCCGCCGGTCCAGCCGCGGCCGCCTTCGGCACTCGGTTTCGATTTGGCTTTCTTCTTCGATCCCGTCGCATGCGCGGCGTCGGTGCCGGCTTCCCGCGCTTCATCGATCGTTTCCTGCAGATCGTCCGTGCCGTTGCAGGCGCCAACACTGACGCAGTCCTGGGCGTAATCGCCGGGCAGGAACCGCTGGGTCGTATCGTCAAAGGCGACCTTGCCGCGAGACTGCGAGAACAGGTGAACGGAGGGCGTCCAGCCGGCCGACGTAATCAGCGCATCGACGGCAATCGAACGCCCCGCACCACCGGTATTCGGCTGCACGGTCATCGACGTGACACGACGGGAACCCTTGACATTCGTGACCGCATGGCCGGTCAACACCTCAAGGCCGAGATCAGCGGCGGTCGATAGCAACCCCTCGCCCGGCGCATCGCGGCTGTCAACGATTGCTTCGACAGCCACGCCGGCGCGCTTCAGATCGAAGGCAGCGTCGTAGGCCGAATCATGCGCCGTGTAGACGCCGACTTTGGTGCCGACAGCAACGCCGTAATGATTGAGATAGGCACGGGCCGCCGATGCCAGCATGACACCGGGACGATCATTGTTGGCAAACACCATGGGCCGTTCGATCGCGCCTGCTGCGATGATCACCTTCTTTGCCCGCACCTGCCACAGCCGTTCGCGCGGCAGCTCCGGGTCGGGATCAGACAGGTGATCGGTCACCCGCTCGACGAGAGCCACGAAGTTCTGTGCGTAATAGCCGAAAGCCGTGGTGCGGCTCAGCAGTCGCACGTTGTCCATGGCCGAAAGCGCCGAAGCCGTATCCGCGGCCCACTCGAAGCCCGGTCGGCCGTCGATCGTCACACCGTTTTCATAGGAAAGCGCACCGCCGAATTGCGGCTGCTCATCGCACAGGATCACGTCGGCACCGCTTTCGGCGGCGGCAAGTGCGGCGGTCAGACCGGCAGCGCCGCCACCGAGAACCAGCACATCGGTATACACATAGCGGTTGGAATAGTGGTCGCTATCGCGCTCATCCGGCGCCACGCCCAATCCGGCCGCTCCTCGGATCACCGGTTCATAAAGGCGCTTCCAGGCGGCCTTAGGCCACATGAACGTCTTGTAGTAGAAGCCGGCCGGGAACATCGGCGACAAAAGGTCGTTGACCGCGCCGACGTCGAAGGCGAGCGACGGCCAGCGGTTTTGCGACACCGCTTTCATGCCGTCGAACACTTCCTGAACCGTTGCCCGGACATTGGGCTGCTGGCGCGCCCGGTCGCGTTCGATCCCCATCAGAGCGTTCGGCTCTTCCGCTCCCGCGCCAACAACTCCGCGCGGCCGGTGATACTTGAAGGATCGGCCCATCAGATGCACGCCATTGGCAAGCAGCGCCGAGGCCAGCGTGTCACCTTCAAGGCCGGTATAGATGCGGCCATCGAACGTAAAGCGCAGTGTCTTAGCCGGCGTCAATCGGCCGGCGCCGGCAATACGATTGGCACCGCTCATCGCACTGTCTCCCTCTTGGCCGATGCGGCAAGCTGTTCAAGAAGCGCTGGATCCGGCCTCGGTTCGCCGGCCTTGTAGGTCAGCAGAATCTTGTCCGAAACGGTGTCGCGCACGGCGTTGAAAAACCGGCCGCAGCCGTGCACATGCCGCCAACGCTCAAAACTCAGGCCCTTGGGATTGTCCCGCAGAAAGAACATCTCCTCGAAGGCCTCGTCGCTGATAGAGGCAATATCGGAGGGCCGCACGATATGGGCCTCGCCGGCGTAGCTGAATTCAACTTCCGGGCGTTCTTCTTCGCAATAGGGGCAACGGATGTAGAGCATTGTCGGCCTCCTAGTGCGCTACGGCCGCAGCGGCGGCCTCGTCGATCAGCCGTCCAGACCGGAAGCGTTCGAGCGTGAAGGGTGCATTGATGGGATGGGGTGCGTCGTTGGCAATTGTGTGCGCGAACACATCCGCCGAACCGGGTGTCGCCTTGAATCCGCCAGTGCCCCAGCCACAATTGACATAAAGGCCCGAGACCGGCGTCCTGGCGAGGATCGGCGAGCGGTCGGGCGTGACGTCGACAATACCGCCCCAGGAGCGCAGCATCTTCATGCGCGTGAAAATCGGGAACATCTCACAGATCGCATCCAGGGTGTGGCTGAGGATATGCAGACCCCCGGTCTGCGAATAGGAGGTGTACTGGTCAGTTCCAGCGCCGATCACCAGTTCGCCCTTGTCGGACTGGGAGATGTAAGCATGCACCGTGTTGGACATGACAACGCAGGGAAATATCGGTTTCACCGGTTCCGATACCAGCGCCTGCAGCGGATAGCTTTCCAACGGCATGCGCACGCCGGCCATTTCCATCAGCACCGAGCTGTGGCCAGCAGCAACCACGCCCACCTTCTTGGCGCCGATAAAGCCCCGCGTTGTTTCGACACCTTCGACGGCACCATCAGCCGAACGCTTGATACCTGTGACCGCGCAGTTCTGAATGATGTCGACACCGCGGGCAGCTGCGCCGCGAGCATAACCCCAGGCCACCGCATCGTGGCGCGCCACGCCGCCGCACCGCTGCAAGGCGGCGCCCATGACCGGATAGCGGGCGGTCTGCGAGATATTGAGCGGCGGACAAAACTCCTTCGCCTGTTCCGGTGTCAGCCATTCGTTTTGCACACCGTTGAGCCGGTTGGCATGGATATGCCGTTGAGCGCCCTGCACGTCATGCACATTGTGAGCCAGCATCATCACGCCTCGGGCCGAGTACATGACGTTGTAATTGAGCTCCTGGCTGAGCCCGTCCCACAGCTTCATGGCGTGATTGTAGAGCCCGGCGCTCTCGTCATAGAGATAATTGGAACGGATGATGGTGGTGTTGCGGCCGGTGTTGCCGCCGCCAAGCCAGCCCTTTTCGACCACTGCGATATTGGTGATCCCGTGCTTGGTCGCGAGATAATAGGCGGTTCCCAGACCATGCCCACCGGCACCGACGATGATCACATCGTAGGATTTCTTCGGCTCCGGCGATTCCCACTGCTTCGGCCACCCCTTGTGGCCGCGCATCGCTTCGCGCGCGACGGCAAAGATGGAATATTTGCGCATGGACGGGCTCCAGCTCCAGTTGGGATTCGGCAAAATCGGACCTGAGCGGTCAGTAGCGCATCTGATTGCAGATTTGCAGACGCGATAATAGCTGTTTTGCGACGTCAAACGCCGCGCCATCGGACGCAAATTGCGACGAGGCAGAAAATTGCCGCAAAATCTCCTCAGATTGCTTGCACATTGTGGACTTACCTCAAGTTTTCTGATAGGGGCAGCGCAGTCGCAAGGTCCCTGACCTGTGCGAACCGAAAATTTGTTGCCGAAGCAAAGCGCCGAGCGGCGCAGTCGAAATTCAACCGGAAGGAACGGGTTCAAGGTGCAAGTACTTGTCCGCGATAACAACGTAGATCAGGCCCTGCGCGCACTGAAAAAGAAGATGCAGCGCGAAGGCATTTTCCGTGAAATGAAGATGCGCGATTTCTACGAAAAGCCATCCCAGAAGCGCGCCCGCGAAAAGGCCGAAGCCGTTCGCCGCGTTCGCAAACTGGCACGCAAGCGCGCTCAGCGCGAAGGTCTTCTTGTCGGCCGCGGTCGCTAGGATCTGCCATTATTCAAACGCATTTTTTGCGTCTGCTTGGGCGGGGCGAATCATCGCCACCGCCCTTTGTTTTGGGCGATGCGATGCGAGAGGGGCCAAAAGGTGAGAGCGGACAAGACGGGCCGGCATGGACTTTGCACATATGCGGTGGTCGCGTTTGCGGGACTGGCGATTGCGGGATGCACGTCGACCAACCCCGAAGACGTAATCCGCATCGAAAAGGCGCAGGGTTCGGACAGCAACATTGCGTCGCTGACCCAGGTCATCAAGAACAATCCGGGTGACGCTCAGGCGTATAACGTGCGGGGCAGTGCCTACGGCAGGGCCGGCGATTTCAAGAAAGCGCTGAAGGATTTCGACACCGCCATCAAACTCAATCCAAATCTCTATCAGGCCTACGCCAATAGGGCCTTGATCTATCGCGGCATGGGCGATCTCGCCAAAGCCTCCAATGACTACAACACCGCGCTACGCATCAATCCGCGCTATGACGTCGCCTATATCGGCCGCGGCAACATGTACCAGCAGGCCGGCCAGCAAAACCGGGCGTTCAGCGATTTTCAGCGCGCCATCGACCTCGATACGACCGATCCGCGCGCCTACAACAACCGTGGTCTGATCTACCAGAAACGTGGCCAGCACCAGCAGGCGATCGAGGATTTCTCCAAGTCCATCTCGCTGTCGCCGAGCGCGCCACTGCCCTACAACAACCGCGGCCTGTCCTACCTGGCTCTGGGGGACGAGGAAAACGCCTTTACCGACATCAACAAGTCGCTGGACCTCGACAAGAACATTGCCGAGGCCTGGGTCAACCAGGCGCTGATCTACGAGCGTCGCGGCGAGACCGCGAAGGCGCGCCGATCCTATGCGCGCGCCGCCCAGCTCGACCCGAAATACCAGCCCGCGAAAGACGGTCTGGCCCGCACCCGCGGATAAAAAAACCCGCCGATCGGCGGGTTTCTTCATCGCATCACGGTCTGCTCAGTGATCCATGGCCTTGAAGATGTCTTCCGTCATCTTCTTGGCATCGCCGAGCAGCATCATCGTGCCGTCCTTGTAGAACAGCGTGTTGTCGATTCCGGCATAGCCGGAGCCCAGCGACCGCTTGACGAACAGGCAGGTCTTGGCCTTGTCGACGTCGAGGATCGGCATGCCATAGATCGGCGATGACGGATCGTCGCGGGCTGCCGGGTTGGTCACATCGTTGGCGCCGATGACATAGGCCACGTCGGCCTGGGCAAACTCGGAGTTGATGTCTTCCAATTCGAAGACCTCATCGTACGGAACGTTGGCTTCGGCAAGCAGCACGTTCATGTGGCCAGGCATGCGGCCGGCCACCGGATGAATGGCGTATTTGACCTCGACGCCCTCTTCCTTGAGCTTGTCTGCCAGTTCACGCAGTGCGTGCTGGGCCTGAGCAACAGCCATGCCATATCCCGGAACAATGATCACCTTGGACGCATTGGCCATCAGGAAGGCAGCATCGTCGGCCGACCCTAGCTTGACGGAACGATCGATATCGTCATCCGCAGCCGCGGCGGTTTCGCCGCCAAAGCCGCCCAGGATCACTGAAATGAACGACCGGTTCATGCCTTTACACATGATATAGGACAGGATCGCCCCGGACGATCCGACCAGCGCGCCGGTAATAATCAGCGCCAGATTGCCAAGTGTGAAACCGATGCCGGCAGCCGCCCAGCCGGAATACGAGTTGAGCATCGACACAACGACGGGCATGTCGGCACCGCCAATCGGTATGATGATCAGCACGCCGATCAGCAGCGACAGCGCGACGATCAGCCAGAAAACGGCATAGCTTTCGCTCAAAACCAGAATGACGACTAGCACCACGATGGCGATTGCGATGCCGGCATTCACCGCATGCCGCATCGGCAGCAGGATCGGTTTGCCCGACATGCGACCATCAAGTTTGAGAAAAGCGATGATCGAGCCGGTGAACGTAATGGCGCCAATGGCCACACCGATCGACATTTCAATCAAGGCCTGGGTGTGAACGTCGCCCACCGTGCCGATGCCGAAGGATGACGGCGCATAAAGCGCTGCTGCGGCGACCATGACAGCCGCCAGTCCGACCAGCGAGTGAAACGCCGCAACAAGCTGCGGCATCGCCGTCATCGGAATGCTGCGGGCTACATAGGCGCCCACACCGCCACCGACCGCAATACCGGCAACGATCAAAGCGAAGCCACCGAGCGACGGTGTTGCCAGTGCAAGGGTGGTCAGGACCGCGATGGCCATACCGACCATGCCATACACATTGCCCTGGCGGCTGGTCGTCGGGTGGGAAAGACCACGAAGCGCCAGGATGAAAAGAACCCCGGATACGAGGTAAAGGAAGGCTGCGAAACTCTCGGACATCGGTCAGCCCCTCACTTTTCTTTTTTCTTGTACATGGCCAGCATGCGTTGCGTGACCAGGAAGCCGCCGAAAATATTCACCGATGCCAGCACCAGGGCGACAAAGCCGAACCCGGTTGCCAGTCCGCTGGCGGAAATACCGACCGCCAGCAGCGCACCGACAACGATGACGGACGAGATGGCGTTTGTAACCGACATCAGCGGTGTGTGCAGAGCCGGCGTGACCGACCAGACCACGTAGTAGCCGACGAAAATCGCGAGCACGAAAATGGCAAATCGGAAGATGAAGGGGTCGATCATGCCGCCGCTGGCGCCATGCGCGGCAACTCCTGCCGCGTCCGCCGCCGCGGGCATTTCTTCGACCGCCTGACGCACTGCCTGCGCGGCCGCGTCAAGACTGTCGAGCGCATTGTCTACTGCGGTGTTGGCCATCATGCCTCTCCCTTCGCGTCTTCGCCGCCGAAATTCGGGTGGACGATCTTGCCGCCATGCGTAAGCATGGTGGCCTTCACCAATTCATCCTCAGGGTCGATGGCCAGGGACTTCTCGTCCTTGTTGATCATCGTGTCCAGGAAAGCCAGGAGGTTCTTGGCGTAGAGTTGCGATGCGCTGGCGGCGATCCGGCCCGGGACGTTGTTGTAACCGACGACGCGTACGCCCTCGACTTCCGCAATCTCGCCTGCCTTGGCGCCCTCCACATTGCCGCCGCGCTCGACGGCCAGGTCGACGCAGACTGATCCGGGCCGCATCGATTTCAGCATCTCTTTCGACACCAGTTTCGGTGCCGGACGCCCCGGGATCAGCGCCGTGGTGATGACGATATCCTGTTTGGCGATATGGTCGGCGACGAGGGCCGCCTGCTTGGCCTGGTACTCTTTAGACATTTCCTTGGCATAGCCACCAGCTGTTTCGGCGGCTTTGAATTCGTCGTCTTCGACGGCAATGAACTTCGCGCCAAGCGACGCAACCTGCTCCTTTGCCGCTGGCCGTACATCCGTTGCCGAAACAGCACCGCCGAGTCGCCGCGCCGTTGCAATAGCCTGGAGGCCGGCAACCCCGGCACCCATGACGAAAATTTTTGCGGCCGGCACGGTCCCTGCGGCCGTCATCATCATCGGCAGGGCCCGGTCGTAGATTGATGAGGCATCGATCACCGCCTGGTACCCGGCCAGGTTGGCCTGCGAGGACAACACGTCCATGACCTGCGCCCGGGTTATCCGCGGCATGAGTTCCATGGCGAAGCTGGAAATCCCGGCCTTGGCCATGGCGGCCAGCGCCTCGTCGTTGCCGTAGGGGTCCATGGTCGCGAGAACAGCGGCACCCTTCTTGTAGTTTTTCATCTCCGCATCGGTGGGCCGTCGAACCCTCAAAACGACATCAGCTGTCTTTGCCGATGCGGCCGTGCCGAGTTTGGCCCCGGCGGCCTCGAACTCGGCATCCGGAATGCGTGACCCCAGGCCCGCACCCTTTTGCACGACGACGTCGAGACCCATGCCCACGAGCTTCTTGACCGTATCGGCAGAAGCCGCGACCCGGGGTTCGTCGGCGTGGGATTCCTTGGCGATGAAGACGGTGGCTGCCACGCTTCATACCCTCCTGGTTGTGCGCCGACGCACTCCCGCAGGGAGAATCGCGACGGGCAGGCCGATGGACTACTACCTGAGCACGTAGTAGCCGACGGCAAGAAGAATGATGGTGAGGATTGTTGACGTGATGAACCCGGCCGCCGTGAAGAAGCCGACGGCCATGCCAATCAGAAGCACGACGACAGCAAGCGTGGTGTACTTGGCCAATGCCAGAAACATGGAGTAGGTCTTTTCATGTTCCGGATAGTCCATTTCGGCGCCCGTTTCGACGGGCCCGGTGTCCAGCTCAGCCATCTTGTTACTCCCCTGCCTGCCTGCGCTCATCCAACGGGCAGATCGTCATCAAATTCGACAAAAGGCCGCTAGGACGGTCGCGACGTCTCCATCGACATGTCGGCATCCGAATACACAATGCCGCCGGAGAGGGCAAGACGGCAACACAGGCAACTTTGCCAACTGCGTCAGACCGTCTCATGGGGATCGAAACGCCAAGCGTACTTGCCGTTCCAGACCGCTTCAAAGGGTTCAAGCGGCCTGAGCTATGTAGCGAGCCGTCGGGAGGATGGTCAGCGGTTCGGTCGCAAACTCCTCCAGAGGAGCGAACATCATGCGCCGCTCGAAAGGCTGGGACCGGAAGAAGGGAAACCGGCGGTAGAACAATTCGCGAATGACATTGACCTCGGTGGCCAGCAAGGTCAGTTCGATATTGTAGCCCTTGCAACCGGAGCGCGGTTCGACCAATTGCTGCGCTCTGAACACCCGGCGGTAAAACGCCGAGTGGTTCGGAGGAATCAGGGAAAGGCACTTGTCGGCATCAAAGTAGTCCGACGCCATCGTTGCAATCCGCAGCGTCAGATAAGGCAGAGCAGGCAGCCCTTCGAACGCGTCCGGATCAGAAGCATGACGCACGGGATCAATCAGAACCTGGCCGGCGTCGAGCAACGGATCGAGCACTTCCGGGAACACATTGTAGGACACGCCTACGCGATGCGCCGGCGTAATGTGGTGAATGCGAATGGTGCTGATGAGCTGTTCGTTGTAGTAGACGCCGAAAACATAGGCTTGGGGATCGAAGTCTATATCATCGATCAACATGTCCCCTTTCAGTGGCAGAATATTCGCCTTTGCATACGCCTTGTAGCGCAGCCGTGCGACGTCCTCCATGTCCTCTGCGCTTCGGATCCGCCGATACTCCACGCGGTCCATGATATCGAACAATCTGTTAGTGAATTCCGATACGCCGCCAATCCGCCTCATCACACGCCCCGCACCTTGGTTAACTAAGAGTTAACACTAATCCAACAATTCAAATTGTTAAAGGTAAATGGCGCGAATCCTTGGATTAACTTCCAATTAAGGTTAATGGGGCGACACCGGGCAGCAGGCAAAAGCCAGCCGGCGCAGTACCGCGGATTTGATTGAAATTCATGGGCTAATTCGGAGCACCTGATCGTTTCGACAGGTACCGGTCTGTTACTTCTGACAGGGACAAATGGCCGCGCAATCGACGACCGATTGGTCACCGGACGCTGTCACGAACCGACAGCGAGATACCCATCGGGCATCTGATGGGTTGGCGGTTAGCCCGACCGGGCTTCCTCAGCTTTTTGCTTGACCTCTGCCGGTGTCAGGTCGCGCCTGCCGGAGGTACTTTCTGCAAGCGCCATGATGCCACTGTTGGGCATCGGCGTGCCGAAGATGAAGCCCTGAATGAGATCAGCGCTTTTGGTCGACCGAATCAGAGCCAGTTGCTCCTCCGTCTCAACCCCCTCGACGACGATTTCCAGCCCCAGCTCGCGGGACAGATGCACGACCCCCTTGAGCAGCTTGAAGGTGCGATCGTCATTGGTGATATCGGACACGAAGGACCGGTCAATCTTGATCTTGTTGAGCGGAAGAACGTTGAGATAGCTCAGGCTCGAATATCCGGTGCCAAAATCGTCGATGGCGATCGTCACACCCTTCGACCGCAGATCCTTCAGAATTGCCTTCGCTTTTCTGGCGTCCTGTACGAAGGCGCTCTCGGTGACTTCCACCTGAAGTCGGCTTGCATCGAGATTGGCAGATTTCAGCGCAGACATGACCATGTCGACGATGTCACGGTTCCGCAGGTCGTTGGCCGACAGGTTGACGGAAACGGAGGCGCCATTGGTCCAGCCCGCACAGTCTCGGCAGGCGACATCAAGCATGTGGCGGGTCAGTTCGCCGACGATACCCATTTCCTCGGCCAAGGGAATGTAGTCCGCCGGAGAGACCGCACCGAAGTCCGGGTGGTACCAGCGTGACAAGGCCTCGCAGCAGGCCACCTGGATCGTGTCGGCCGTGAACATCGGCTGGTAGACCACCGAGAAGGATCGATCGCGTACCGCTTCGCGCAACGCTGCCTTCAGCCGCTGGCGCCGCATGTACTTCTCATCCATCTCCTCGGCGAAAATGGTCCAGGTGTTCTTGTCGTTGTGCTTGGTCTCATAGAGCGCCAGATCGGCCTTGATCTGCATGTCGTCCAGGCGAAACTCGCTCTTCGACCCGATGACCACGCCGGCGCTGAGGCTGACGAACAGCTTGTTGCCATCCACCAGGTAGGTTCCCCTGAGCGTGTCGAACAGGTTGGACATCAGGGCGTTGATGTCGTCAGGCCCCTGAACATTGCGCACGAACAAGACAAACTCGTCACCGCCAAAACGCGACAGTGTCATGTTTTCGTTGGCAACACTGTTGAGGCGCGCCGACAGGGCGCACAGCAACCGGTCGCCGGTCAGATGTCCGTTTGTGTCGTTGACGTGTTTGAAATCGTCGAGATCCATCACCACCAGGGCGAATTTCTCGTCATCATCCGCCGCCGCAACGCATTTCTCGATCGTCTCGGCAAAATAGCCGCGATTGGACAGCCCTGTCAGGCTGTCGAAGCGCGCCATATGCGTGATCTTCTCTTCCGCCTTGATGCGGGCCGTCACGTCTTCGAAGATCAGGACGACGCCCTTCTCCTTGCGCCGGCGGGCGGAAAACTCGAGATAGAGCGTATCGGAGAAACAGATCAGCGTGCGTGATTCCCGCCCGGCGACCAGATCATCAAGCTGACGTTGTATGACCTTCGCCCGCTCGGAGGCGATGACGTTGCGGTGCACGCCATATCTCAACACGGCGTTGATCGAGTGATCGCGCAGAATTTCCCGATTTGGAACCTTGAGAAGCTCGGCTGCCTTCTTGTTGGCGACCAGAATTCGGTTTGCCGAGTCGAGCATGAACAGCCCGTGCGGCATGTTGTTGAGCGCCGCATTGAACCGGTCCGCGATAATCGCGATTTCGCGATGGCTCATGACGTTGTCGTAGAGAAACTCTCGAACGCCGTTGGCCATGGAGCGCGTGGTCAGGATGAACGGGACGATCAGGAGCGCCAGGATTGCCATATAGGTGTTGCCGAGCAACACAAGGCTGATCATGATCGGCACCAAAGCGGCCGAGCTGATAATGTCGACGTTGATCTTCGAACCAAAGTTGCGACCAACAACCGAGACCATTGCGGCAAGCGTGATCGATGTCGTCGCGATCTGCGCAAAGGTATCCTGGGTCATCAGGAAGCTGTAGCCCGTCATGATGCCGAGCATCAGCGTCGCCAGGCCGGCACCGAAGATATAGCGCCACTCCCAGACCGCGATCTGGTGGCTGTCCATCGAAGCAACGTCGCTTTTGTCAAACAGGCCGAGCGAAAAGAGCCGCAGCAGACCGATGCTGAAAACGATGGCAGAAAAAACCAGATAAGCGGGATCGCCCAATTTCAGGTAGATCAGCAGGCAGGTCGAGACATGGACAATCATGCCCGCACGAAGGGTCATGCGATTGCCGTATAAAGACCGAACAAACGACAGATACACGTCTGCCGGGATATTGTCTTCTGTCTTGCCGCTCATGCGTACCGCCAGGTTTCGACGGGCGATACCTACTGCAAAAGACTTAAAGAAGGTTTTAGACAACCTAAACTCAAGATTGCGGTAACTGGCGATGAATCAGGCTTTTGAGACACTTGACGCCTGACGCCAAGTGCCCGATTGGCTCCTATTCAGCGGCTTGACGCGCTGCAGCAGCCGAATTGGCGAATTCGGCCTGAAGACGCGGCAGGTCTTTTTCGACTTCACCCATAGACTGCAATTTCACATGGCCGAAGCCCCGGATACGCTCCGGATAACTGAGCAACGCCGCCGCGGCATCGCCGTTCGACGCAGAGAGTTGGACTGACACCGTGTCGATCAGGTTTTCATAGTCGCGAAGCAGTCGCTTCTCTGCGCGCCGGTCACTTTGATAGCCAAACGGGTCGAAGACCGTTCCACGCAAGCCGCGCAGCGATGCCAGCACCGGAAACGCTTTCATCATCCATGGCCCGAAGCTGCGCTTCTTTAACCGGCCGTCTTCGTCCGAATCCGCCAGCAGAGGCGGCGCCATGTGGAACTCCAGCCGCTGCCAGCTTTCGAACTGACCGGCCAGTTGCGCCGCGAAACTGCCGTCGCTGTAAAGCCGTGCCACCTCATACTCGTCCTTGATGGCCATCAACTTGAACAGATTTCGGGCGGCTGCCTCCGTGACCTTGCCAGCCTCACCGAGCGCCGCTTCCTCTGCTTTCCTGATCGCAGCGACACGGCGGGTGAACCCTTCAGCATAAGCTTCGTTCTGGTAGTCGACGAGAAACTGGCGCCGCCGCTCGATCACCTCATCGAGACCCGTCGACAATGTCTGTATCGGGGTCTTTTTCAGCGCTCGTTTCATTCTGTCGAGAACGGCCTGCGGTTCATGCGCCGCCCGTCGTCCCCAGCGAAAGGCAGCCAGGTTCAGGTCGACGGCCTGGCCGTTGAGCCGGATAGCCTGTTCAACCGCCTCGGCAGACAATGGCAGGCCACCGCGCTGATAGGCCAGGCCGAGCATGAACATGTTGGCCGCTATGGCGTTGCCAAACAGCGCATTCGCCGCCCCGGTGCCATCGAAATAGGTCGTGTTTTCTTCCCCGGCCGCGGATACGATCGCCCGCTTCAGCCGCTCCACCGGAAGGGAAAAGTCGGTGTTGCGGGTGAAATCGCCAGGCATCACCTCGGCGGTGTTGGCAACAAACACGGTCTCGCCTTCGCGCACCGCGGCCAGAACCTTGCGAGACCCCGAAACCACCAGGTCGCAGCCCAGTATCAGGTCCGCCTTGCCAGCAGGAACCCGAATGGCCGTGATATCCTCCGGCCGGTTTGAAATACGCACATGCGAATGGACCGCACCACCTTTTTGCGCCAAGCCCGCCATGTCGATCATGCCGCAACCCTTGCCTTCCAGGTGGGCGGCCATACCAAGAATGGCTCCGATGGTGACAACTCCGGTACCACCGACCCCGGTGATGATGGAAGCCCAGCCATCCTCATAGGATCGCTCGACCGGTTCCGGCACACCGGCGAGCGGATCGTCGTCTGCAAGATCGGCGGCCTTCGCTTTCTTGAGCTGACCGCCGTGCACGGTCACGAAGGACGGACAGAAACCGTCCACGCAGGAGAAATCCTTGTTGCAGCTCGACTGGTCGATTTTGCGTTTGCGCCCGAACTCGGTTTCGACCGGTTGCACCGAGACACAGTTGGATTGAATGCCGCAATCGCCGCATCCCTCGCACACCAACTCGTTGATGATTACCCGCATGTCGGGGTCGGGATAGGTGCCGCGCTTGCGACGCCGCCGCTTCTCCGCGGCACAGACCTGGTCGTAGAGCAACACGGACACGCCCTTGACCGTGCGCAGTTCCCGCTGCACCGCATCGATTTCCGAGCGGTGGTGGAAGGTGGTGCCGACCGGCCACTCCGTTCCCGGCGGATATTTGTCGGGCTCATCGGAGACAAGCGCGATGCGCTGCACGCCTTCGGCGCGCACCTGGCGGGCAATCTCATCGACCGTCAGGCCACCCAGCGACTGGCCGCCGGTCATGGCGACCGCGTCGTTGTAGAGGATCTTGTAGGTTATGTCGGTCCCTGCGGACACAGCGAAGCGAATGGCCAGAATGCCGGAATGGTCGTAGGTGCCGTCGCCAAGATTCTGGAACAGGTGTTCGCGATTGGAAAAGGGCTGCTGACCGACCCACTGGGCGCCCTCGCCGCCCATCTGAGTGAACCCTTGCGTATTTCGGTCCATCCACACCGCCATGGTGTGGCAGCCGATGCCGGCGGCGGCGATCGAACCATCCGGCACCTTGGTCGAGCTGTTGTGCGGGCAGCCCGAGCAGAAATAGGGAATTCGGTTGGCGACGTCGGTCATATCGGACAGCATCGCCTGGAACTGACGGATCCGTTTGACCCGATTGTCGATCTGCTCGGATGGCCCGATCACCCGAAGAATGCGCTCGCCGATGGCGACGGACATGTCGTTGGGATCCAGTGCTCCGCGGGCCGGAAACAGCCACTCGCCCTGCTCATTGCGCTTGCCGACGATCGTCGGCTGATTGGCAGTGCCGTAAAGCGCCTCTCGCATTTGCGATTCAATCAGCGATCGCTTCTCTTCGACGACGATGATGGTGTCGAGACCATCTGCAAAGGCGCGAAAATCCTCCAGACCCAGCGGCCAGGGCGCGGCCACCTTCATCAACCGGACGCCGAGCCGATCGGTTTCGTTTTCATCGATACCGAGATCCGACAGGCTCTGCAGCACATCGAGGTAGCTCTTGCCCACACTGACAATGCCAAGCTTTGCAGATTTACCACCCGAATAGACAATGCGGTTGAGCCCGTTGGCACGGATGAAGGCGCTGGCTGCGGCCCGCTTGTATTCATGCAGCCGAGCTTCCTGGCCGAGAAAGTCCATTTCATTCGGACGGATGTTCAATCCGCCGGGCGGCATGTCGAATTCCGGAATGACGATCTGCAGGCGATCCAGCCCGCCGTCAACGGAGGCCGTAGACTCCACATTGTCCTTGACGCATTTGAGTGCGGCCCACAGGCCGGAGAACCTCGAAAGCGCAAAGCCGTAAAGTCCGTAGTCGATGATTTCCTGCACCCCGGCGGGATTGAGGATGGGGCTCATCGTGTCGACGAAACGGAACTCCGTCTGGTGCGCGTTGGTGGACGATTCCGCCGTATGGTCGTCGCCCATCAGGGCTAGTACGCCGCCGTGCTGTGATGTCCCAGCCAGGTTGCCGTGACGAAAGACGTCGCCGGACCGGTCGACGCCGGGTCCTTTGCCATACCAGACCGAAAACACGCCGTCATATTTGCCCTTGCCGTCAAGTTCCGCCTGCTGCGTCCCCCAACAGGCCGTTGCGGCCAGTTCTTCATTCAATCCCGGCTGGAAAACGATATCGCTGGCCTGCAAATGGGCTTGCGCCTGGGCCAATTGCATATCGAGCGCACCAAGTGGCGAGCCGCGATAACCCGAGACGAAACCGGCAGTGTTCAGGCCGGCACGGGTGTCGAGCGCCTTCTGCATGAGAAGAAATCGGACAATGGCCTGCGTTCCGGTTACGAATATTCGATCCTTGGACAGATCGAACTTGTCGTCCAGCGAAACGTCCAGCAGTTGCATCAGGTCCTCCAAGGTGCGGTCCCGCCGGACCCGACAATGATTTTTGAAAGGCTATTTGATCCCTGCATCATTTGGGATCGGTGTGCAGCGCGTCAAACGAATTTCGTTGTGCACTGCACAGAACCGGTTCATCAAGGATCGCGGAAACTCCTATAACCGCCCTGCCCGTTGCTGCAGCATCAGGAAGGTGTCCTGGGCATATTCGGAAATCTGAAACCACAGATAGGCGTCGCTGCGATAGTCCATGTAGGAATCCAGCAGCGTCTTGAAGTCCGAATTGTCGGTGGCGATTGCATCATAGGTCTCTTCGGCCGCGCTGAAACAGGCGAGGAGAATATCGTGCGAATAGGGACGCAGGATCGTGCCGCGCTCCACCAGGGTGCGCAATGCCTTGGGGTTGAGCGTATCGTACCGCGCAGTCAGGATTGTGTTGGCCAGGGCTGACCCGGTTCGCACCGCTTCCTGATAGCTCTTCGGCAGCGCGTTCCAGCGCTCCATATTGATAAGGTTGGTCGCCGCCACGCCACCTTCCCACCATCCGGGGTAGTAGTAGTACTTTGCGACCCGGTTCAGGCCGAGCTTTTCGTCGTCATAGGGACCGACGAACTCAGCCGCATCAATCGTGCCTTCCTCCAGCGCCTGGTAGATCTGGTCAGCAGGCAGGTCGACCGGTTCAACGCCGATACGCTCGATGATACGACCGCCGAAGCCGCCAATGCGAAACTTCAGATTTCTCATGTCGTCGAGCGAGTTGATCTCGTTGCGGAACCAGCCTCCCATCTGGGCCCCGGAATTGCCGGCCGGAAAACCGATGATGTCATACTTAGCGTAAAAGTCGTTGAGCAGTTCCAGGCCACCGCCTTCGTAAAGCCACGCATTGGTCATCCGCTGATTGAGACCGAACGGCACCCCGGTTCCAAGCGCGAAAGCCGGATTCGTCTCCCAGAAATAGTTCGACGCCGTATGAATCATATCGACCGTGCCTTGCCGCACGGCCTCCAAACCATCCAGGGCTGAAACGATTTCGCCGGCCGGAAAGACTTCGATGTCAAAATTTCCATCGGTCGCCTCGCGAATGGAATCGGCGAAGACGACGGCGGCTCCGTAAAGTGTTTCCAGTTGCTCGGGAAAACCGGAGGAGAGTTTCCAGTTGATCTTTGGCGCGGAAGCTTGGACTGCGGGAGAAGCGGGTGTCGATGCTGCTTCGGTCGTTGCCTCCGCTTCCTGAGCCGTCGATCGCGAAGTCAGGACCGTCCCCGATGCGGCCGTCGTTGCGACGGCGGCGTTTTTCAGAAATGAGCGGCGGTCCATGGGCTCCTCCGTTGCAGTGGAAGAATTGCTTCGGCAACAGGCCGTAACAAACCTTGAAGTTCGGGGACACTCTTCTGATATGGTGCCTGCGGTTATTTCTCAAGGTGTTTTCCAGGTCATGCACGATCCTGGAGGGGGCAATGTGCCCCGGGGACCCCTGACCGGGAAAATTCGGAGTTCAACATGAAGAAAGCCGTCATAGCCATTCCTGCCGATACTCGGGAGTTGGACGGGTACGTCTGGCACGCCAGTCCTCAACAATACGCGACGGCTGCTCTGCTCACCGCGGATGTCGTTCCGCTGATCGTTCCTGCGTTTGGAACCGAAGTCGACAATGCCTCCGTGATCGACACAGTTCTCGATCGGGTCGACGGCGTGCTCATATCCGGCGCGCGCAGCAATGTCGGACCGGAACTCTACGGGGAACCACCTCTGGAGGTGCACGGCCCGTACGATCCGGCCCGCGACGCGACCAGCCTGCCATTGATTCGCCGGGCGCTGGAGCGCGCCATTCCGCTTCTGGCCATTTGCCGGGGCATCCAGGAGCTCAATGTGGCGCTCGGTGGTACGCTGTCGACTGAAATACAGGACCAGCCGGGCAACCTCGACCATCGGTATCCGGAAAGCCCGGACCCGGACATCCGCTTTGCCATCCGCCAACGGGTGGCAATCGAGCCGGAAGGCCATCTTCATCGCATCCTGGGAAGTCGAACCGCCGAAGTGAACTCCCTGCACCGGCAAGCTGTCGGGCGCATCGCGCCTGGATTGTCTGTCGAGGCGCGTGCGGAAGACGGTGTCATCGAGGCTGTCTCGGTGGATGGTGCAGCGGCGTTTGCCGTCGCGGTACAGTGGCATCCGGAGTACTGGGCCACCAGTGATCCGACATCGCGTGGTCTGTTCGAGGCTTTCGGAAACGCCGCGCGCCAATACGCCCTGCAACGCGACAACCAGGTTGCCGCATAGAAGTCAGTTCGAAAGCGGCGACGTTGATTGCCGGATGCGCATTTCCGGCTTGATCAAGTGCAGACCGTCAGCTTCCGAAGATCCGTTCAGCTTGTCCAGCAGGGCGCGCGCTGCCATGCGCCCAACTTCTGACTGGCCGTTCCACACCGTTGTCAGTGACGGTGTGGCAATCGACGCCTCCTCGAGGTCGTCATAGCCGGTCACCGAGATATCCTTGCCCGGCGTCAGGCCGGCCCGGGCGATGCCGTTCATCAGGCCGATGGCCACCAGGTCGTTCCAGCACACGGCAGCCGTCGGTTTCTGCGGCAAGGACAGAAAGGTCACTGCGGCTTCGAAACCCGCCTGTTTCGTGCGCGGCCCGGGAATGCGAAGGTCCGGATCAACCGGAATATTCGCCTTCTCCAGGGCGTTGACGTAGCCCTCGTACCGGTGTCGCCCGGTCGAAGTCTGGTCCGTGCCACCTACCATGGCGATGCAACGGTGACCAATTCCGATCAGGTGATTGGTCGCCAGCGCGATGCCGTAGGCGTCGTCACCGCGAAAGGTCGGCATATTGACGTTGTCGACCGACCGGGCGATCAGAATGGCCGGCATTCCATTGTCTTCGGCCAGTTTGATATCGCTCGCGGGCGTGCCAATGGCCGGTGACATGATCACCCCGTCGCCACCCAGTTGCAGCAGGGTTTCGATGAAGTTCCGCTGCTTCTCCACTGAATCGTAGTGGTTCGACAGAATGAAGGTTTGCCGGTTTCGGTCCAGTTCGCTTTCGATCGCGCCGAGAATCTCCGCGTAGAACGGGTTCATGATGTCGTGCACCACGACCCCGATAATGCCTGAACGAGAGGTTCTGAGACTGGCGGCCCGGCGGTTGTAGATATATCCGAGAGCCTGAGCCTGCTCCTTGATCCGTTCACGTGTCGTGTCTGCGACCAGAGGGCTGTCACGAAGGGCCAGCGAAACCGTGGCCGTCGACAGTCCCAACGATTCCGCGATGGTGGAGAGTTTTATCTTTTGCGCCAAGCACAGACCTCCGCCATCCGACCGCTGCGCAGAACCGGCCGGATCATTCACCCAATGACGTGTTTTAAAATGGATTCAAAAAATTTAAAAGGTCGGCGATCGCGGCGATGCTAATCCAGCGCTTCTGCGATATTACGCTCGACTTTCTTTAGTAATTTCGTCAGCGATTTCAAATCTTTGCCGCTCAAATCGGCTGTCGCCACCCGCTGTGATTTTCTCAACGCCTTGCGCACCCGGGCAACCGCATCCCGACCGGAATCGGTGAGGTAAACATGCGACAAACGGGCATCAACGGTCGATTCGCGCTTATCGACGAAGCCTTGGGCCGCCAGCCGATTGACCGTCTTGGTCATGGTCGGCGCTCTTACCCCCAATTGCTCGGCAATGGCCGAGAGCGACATTCCGTCATCAGCATCCAGCGCCAGGATCACAGCATCCTGGCCGGCATAAAGCCCGGCGGACAACAGCTGCCGGGATAACAGCGTGCGCGAATATCTGGCAGTCGCAGCCAGTTGTGCGAACAGGTCATGGTTCTCGTCGGCGTTCTTCTTGGCACCGTTGGATTTGCTCTTTTTGGCCATGGCGGCCCCCCTTCCCGCGTAAACGGTCTCGCAATCCAGACACGTAATTATAGCTCCTGGGTTGGCCTAAATCAAAAATGTTGATTGCCGACTAAGCCGGGCGTTAATCTCGCCGCCTTGGAAGTTAAGCCGCGAGATGATCGCATGACGAGGCATCAACTGCCCCAATGGAACGACTTGAACCCGCCCGTAATGCGTGAAGATGCGGCATCCACGATCGCCGTTTTGCCGCTCGGTGCCCAAGAACAGCACGGGCCGCATCTGCCACCACAGACCGACACGATCATCGCGGATGGGTTGGTTTCCGCCCTGAGAAGAGAAATACCCGCCGATCTGTCGGTGGCATTTCTGCCGACCGAACCGGTCGGTTATTCTGTCGAACATGTCGATCTCGGTGAGACAGTAACTCTCGCCTGGGATGAAGCCGTTCAGCGCTGGATCGACATTGCTGAAATGTTGCATAGCAACGGAATTCGTAAACTTCTTATGCTCAACGCCCATGGCGGCAACTCACCGCTCATGACCGTGGTCGCCACTGAAGCGAGGGTTCGGTTCAATATGTTGGCGGTTGCCACCAGTTGGACGCGGTTCGGCCTTCCACCGAATACCGTCAGTGACGAAGAAAAGGCATTTGGCATCCATGCCGGTGAGATCGAAACATCGGTCATGCTGGCCTTGCGGCCCGATTTGGTCGACATGAGAAAAGCCCGTTCATTTCCTTCATTCCAGCAACATCTCCACAACAACGCCCAATTTCTGCGCGCCTATGGACCGCACGCTTTCGGCTGGTCCATGCAAGATCTCAATCCGGATGGAGCGACCGGCAATGCTGCGGCGGCGACCGCCGAAACGGGACACAAACTGATCGATCACGCGGTCGCAGGTCTGATAGTGCTGCTGCGCGACATGCATGCCTTCGACGTCGGTCATTTCGACCGCAAAAAATAGCGCCTGGCGGCGCTGGCGAACCGCAATACCATATTCTATATGGGGCTTCTGAAACGGAGCGCAGCATGAGCGAAACGGACACTTCCATTCCCGTAACCGTCCTCACCGGTTATCTCGGCGCCGGCAAGACCACCCTGCTCAACCGGATCCTGTCCGAGGATCACGGCAAACGCTACGCTGTGATCGTCAACGAATTTGGCGAAATCGGCATCGACAACGACCTCATCGTCGAATCGGACGAAGAAATTTACGAAATGAACAATGGCTGTGTCTGCTGCACAGTGCGCGGTGACCTGATCCGCGTTGTTGAAGGTCTGACCCGGCGCTCCGGCCGTTTCGACGCCATTGTGGTCGAAACGACCGGTTTGGCCGACCCTGTTCCAGTGGCCCAAACGTTTTTCATGGATGAGGATGTCCGCGCCAAAACCCGGCTGGATGCCGTCGTTGCGCTGGTAGACGCCAAGCATTTGCCGTTACGCCTCAAGGACAGCCGCGAAGCTGAGGACCAGATTGCGTTTGCCGACGTGATATTGCTGAACAAGACGGATCTGGTTGATGAGGCTGAACTCGCCAGGCTCGAAGAGACAATCCGGGCCATCAATCCGTCGGCCCGCATTCACCGGACGGAGCGAGCCGGCGTTGAACTCGACCGCGTGCTAGACCGAGGCGCTTTCGATCTCAAACGCGCATTGGACAGCGATCCGCACTTCCTCGATCACGATCATCCGGATCACGAATGCGGTCCCCATTGCGATCATGATCATCACCACGACCATGGGCACGATCACAATAACGGGCATGATCACGGCCATGCGCACCATCACCACGGTGCTCTCTCAGACATCCATGACACCAGTGTCGAGTCCATCTCACTGCGCGCCGGTCCGCTCCGTCCCGATCGCTTTTTCCAGTGGATCCAGAAAATCACCCAGATTGACGGGCCGAACATTCTGCGGCTGAAGGGCATCATCGCCTTCGAAAACGACGACGACCGCTACGTCGTTCAAGGCATCCACATGATTGTCGAAGGCGACAGCCAACGCCCCTGGCGTGATGACGAAAAGCGCGAAAGCCGTCTGGTCTTCATCGGACGAGACCTCGACCGCGAAAAGCTCCAACGCACTTTCGAAGCCTGCCAGGCCGGCGGCTGATCCAGCCGATGCCAACGATAGCACCCCTCGATCTGCCCGGTCATTGCGTAACAGTCGCGTTTCTTGGGGATGTCCCCTTTTTCGCGCTCGCGGAAGGCACGGTGCACAGGCTCGACCACGGACACAAGGTCAGCGAATTGCATGACGGTCTGCTTTGCGCCGCCATCGACGAACGGAGCCAAAGCCTGTTGACCGGCGGTGAGGACGGCAAGGTCATGCGTTTGTCGGCATCCGCCGAGAGTGAGTGCATTGCGGACTTGAACGGCAAGTGGGTCCATTGTGTCGCCACCGGTCCGAACGATGCCGCCGCCTGGGCGATCGGCCGCACGACTTTTGTGCGGCGGCGGGACGGAACGATCGCTGAGTTTGCGGAAAGCCGAACAGTGGAAGGCCTTGCATTCGCGCCAAAAGGGCTGCGCATCGCGGTTGCTCGTTACAATGGCGTATCCCTTCACTGGGCGGGAACCAACGCACCACCGGTGGACCTCGAATGGAAGGGCGCCCATTTCGGCGTCACGATTTCTCCAAATGGCGAAAATGTTGTCTCCGCCATGGTGGAAAACGCCCTGCACGGCTGGCGCCTGAAGGATGGCGGACACATGCGCATGACCGGCTATTCCGCCAAGGTCAAATCGATGAGTTGGAGCGCCCGCGGAAAGTGGCTGGCCACCTCTGGAGCCCCATCGGCAGTCCTTTGGCCGTTCGGCGGCAAGGACGGCCCGACGGGTAAGCCGCCAATCGAACTTGGGAAACGCAACGACACATCCGTCACAACCGTTGCCTGTCATCCCACCGACGATGTCGTTGCGATCGGCTACGCGGACGGCGTGGTCCAGATGTCGCGGTTTTCGGACCAAAGGGATGTAATGCTGCGCCGCGAAGGCAAAGGAGCGATCAGCGCTCTTCACTGGAGTTCGAACGGCGTTCAATTGGCTTTCGGATCGGAGGCAGGCGATTGCGGTGTCATCGATCTTTCCGGGTAATTAAGGCTGGATGATCTTGATTGTTCCGGAAAACGGACAATTCAACTAGACTTCCGCAAAACTGATGAGTGCCAACGAAACCACAGGCGGAGGTGAGAATCGATGGTCAGAAACTGCACAATCGCAACATTCATCCTTGGGGCCGTGCTGATCTTGGGATCCGGCACAGTATCGCCGGCAAACGCCAGCGGGCTGATGGAGGCCTGCTCCAAGGATATCTCATCCCTTTGCGGCGGCATCAAAGAGGGGCGCGGCCGCATTTCGGCTTGCCTGTTCGCCCACAGCAACAAGATATCCGCCGCATGCAAACCGGAGCTGGACAAAGTCACGACCAGCCGGATGTTCGAACGGATGATACCCAACGGTATTCGCACTTTGAACGATACGCCCTATGAGGCTGAATTGAGAAAAGCCTGCGGGTCGGACTTCAACAAGCTCTGCTCCGGCGTGGCGGCGGGCGACGACCGGCTGCTGGCCTGCCTTTATGCCTGGTCCACCAAGGTGAGCAAGGGCTGCCGGACCGAAGCAAAGACGGTACTCGACCAATTGCGGTGAGGCAAAAGAGGGGAAGCGCATGGCGTTCAAACCAAAGGATCTGATCGAACGCTTCTACAACGAGGTCTGGAACACCGGCGACGAAATGGTGGCGCGGGAAATCCTGCACACTGATTTCGTCTTCCGCGGCTCTCTCGGCCCGGAACATCACGGGCCTGATGGCTTCATCGAGTATTTGCGCGCAGTGCGCCGGTCGCTTCCTGACTTCATCTGCAACATCCAGGACATCATCACCGAGGAAAACCGCGCCGTCGCCAAAATGGAATTCGTCGGCACCCATGGCGGTGAATTCTACGGCGTCGCGGCCACCGGCAAACAGATTGTCTGGGCCGGTGCGGCTTTTTTCACCACCGATGGCCGACAGATCACCGATCTCTGGGTGCTGGGCGACATCGACGCAGTCAAGCGACAACTCGGCGTCCACTCAGGCGGCAGCTTCGCCTCGATTTGAGCCTGGAATTCGAAGCGCTGTCATTGCTCCGGCGACAGCTTCAAAAACCCTTCCGCCAACAACAGGATCTGTTCGGCAAATGCGGCGTCGTCCGTTTGACTGACGGCGGAAAACCGCTGGTTGGGGTCTGCTCGCGCTGCCAGCATAGCGCCGAGCTGGTCGATGAAAAACGCCGCCGCGCGGGACGGGTCGTCATGCGCAATCTCCGAGTCCCGCGTCATGATCAGATCGAGCAGTGTCCTGCGAGACGCGCCTTGCAGCTCTGAAAAGTGCTTGCGCAATTCTGGATAGTCGGCGACGACGAGCGACACGGCCGCCTTTGCCGCCGCTGCCTCGCGGGTTGTCCGCAAGGTGAATTCGACATAGCCCCGGATCAGGTCACGAACATTTGCTCCTTCCCATCGCGCCGGGTCCGCACCATCACGCAACAGATCCGAATAGGCCTGCGTCATGCGGTGAAACAGAGCAAAATAGAGCGCCTTCTTGTCCTTGAAGTGGTGATACACCGTGCCCACCGAACAATTGGCTTCGCTGGCAATGTCGGCAATCGACGTTGCTTCCGTACCCTTCTCCAGGATGAGGGTCTCTGCCGCATCCAACAGAGCGGTCTGCGTTCGTTCGCTGCGCGTCTGCTGACCCTGTCGGCGCCAGTGGAGGTCGGAGATCCAGCGGTTTTGGCTCATGGATGTCAAAACTGAACTTTCATTCGAATTCATTGACACGAATGCCAATCTCAGTCAAAACTGAAACTGAATTCGGTTTCAGTCTTCTCGTCACAGGAAACAGTTATGGCCATCACGGATCAAGTCCCCACCCAGTCCGGTTTTCAAGCCAAGAGCACCGGCGCAGACGTTGTGCAAGACATCGATTTAAGCGGCAAAACCGCAATCGTCACCGGCGGCTATAGCGGCATCGGTCTGGAAACGGTGCGCTGCCTGGCGAACAAGGGAGCATCGGTGGTCGTGCCTGTCCGTTCGCCAGAGAAGGCCGCTGAAAACCTGGCTGGCATTCAAGGCACGGTCGAAACCGCGACCATGGATCTGGCAGACCTGGCCTCGGTGAAAGCGTTCGCAGCATCGATCCAGGACAAGTTTTCAAGCCTGGATCTGTTGATCAACAATGCCGGCATCATGGCCTGTCCGGAAACCCGGGTCGGACCTGGCTGGGAGGCCCAATTCGGTGTCAATCACATGGGCCATTTTGCCTTGGCGCAGGCCCTCTTCCCTCTGCTGACAAAGGCCGAGGGTGCGCGGGTCGTCGCATTGTCGTCGACCGCGCACAAGATCACCGACGTCCTGTGGGACGACATTCAGTTCGAAACGACGCCCTATGACAAATGGCAGGCCTACGGCCAGTCGAAGACAGCGGATGCACTCTTTGCAAACGCCCTGTCGCGGCGCCTGCGCGACAGTGGCGGGCTGGCGTTTTCCGTGCATCCGGGCGGGATCTTTACGCCGCTTCAAAGACATTTGCCGCAGGAGGAAATGGTTGCGCTGGGCTGGATCGACGAAAAGGGCGAACCAACCGAACTTGCGAAACAGGGGTTCAAAACACCCGAGCAGGGAGCGTCAACGACCCTTTGGGCCGCAACCTCACCCAGCCTGCTGGGCAAGCCGGGTGTCTATTGCGAAGACTGCGACATAGCCGCCCCGACCGATCACGACAGCCCGATGGCCCGCTACATGGGCGTGGAAAACCACGCAGCCAGCGATGAAGGGGCCGAGCGTTTGTGGTCAATCAGCGAAAAGCTGCTCGAATCTGCCTAAATCGCGGCGCACCTGGGCGCATCAGACCCGCGTGAGCCATTCGACCAACGCCTGGCCAATTTCATCAGGATAATCTTCCTGAACGAAATGACCGCCGGGCCCCAGAAACACGGTCTCGAGGTTCTTCAGGGTTTTCTGCAGATGTTCGGCCTGCGCCATCGGGATAATCGCGCCGGGATCGACGTGGAACATCAGCTTCGGCAGATCGCTATCTAGCAGCCAGGCGTTGTTGGCCTTCGCCACTTCGAAGACGTCCGCCGGTTCGCCAGCAATGGGGATTTCCCGCGGCCAGTCCAGCAGGATCTTGCGACTCTTTGGTGTCGGGTAGTAGCGGTTGTACTCGGCCATGACGTCATCCGGGAGCGGCCCGTTTGGGCTGCCATGGCGCATGAACTGATCCAGAAGGATGTTCTGCTTCATGATCATTTCTTCGCCGACACCAACGGTGTTGACGTTGCGGACGAATTCCGCGAACGGCCCCAGGGCTTCGTAGCTTTCATAGGGTATGAAGGGCGGTGTCATCGCCTCCATGAACGCGATGGCCGCTATCCGATCGGGACGCGTGCGCGCATAGTGCCAGCCCAGGCCCGAACCCCAATCGTGAATCACCAGCACCGCATCGCGAAGATCAAGCGCATCAAGAAACGCAAAGAGATAGTCCGCGGTGTCCATGTAGGTGTCGGTGAGAGCTGGCTTGTCGCTGTCGCCCATGCCGATCAGGTCCGGAGCTATGGCACGGTGACCGGCTGAAACATGGGGAATGATGTTGCGCCACAAATAGGACGACGCCGGATTGCCGTGCAGGAAAACGACTGGCCGGCCCTCCCCGACATCGACATAGGCAATTTGCTGACCTTGCACCGTCATGAACGACTTTTCGGGCGCATCGGCGGCGGCCGCCCATGCGCCCGAGGCTATTGCCACCAACGCCACAGCCGAGGTGGCGTTTTTCAAAAATGACCTGCGATTCATCGCGATCTCCTTTGTTTGCGTCACCCGAAGCTTATGTTAATCCTCGTGAACATAAACAGAGATAGATGAAACATCGCGTTTCGAATTTGAAACACCACGGTTGAGCATGCAACAGAACGATTGGGAGGCGATGCCGTATTTTCTGGCCGTGTCGCGCGGCGGAAGCCTGCGGGCGGGCGCGGCCATCATGAATGCCAATCATGTCACCGTGAACCGCAACATTCAGATTCTGGAAACAAGCTACGGCGTTCAGCTTTTCACGCGCTCGCGCCGCGGATTCCAGCTGACACCGGCGGGCGAGGCGCTGCTGCCCCTGGCCGAGGAAGCCGAGCAGATTATCCTTGCCGCCCGTCGGCGGGTTGAGGGACTCGACAAGACCGAAACCGGAACGATCCGGTTTTCGCTCTCACCAATGATGGCTTTCGACGTCGTCACGCCCATACTGGCGCGTTTCTTCAAGGCCTATCCGGAGATCGACATCGAGTTCAGCCTGACGGATAGACAGGAGGACATCAATCGGGCTGAAACGGATGTTTCGCTGCGGGTCGCCTATGAAGTGACCGACGATGTGGTCGCCCGCAAGCTCTATCCCATGGCGATTGGCACCTATGCCAGCAGAAGCTACCTGGAAGACGTTGTTTCGAAGGCCGAACCGGGAGGTGCCGGGCTTTGCTGGATTGGTTGGACCGGACCGGGCGACGATGCCTCCTGGCTCAGCCAGTCTCCCTTTCCGTCAGCCGCAGTTCGTCATGCATCCGACGAGGGATACATGCACTTGAGCCTTGTCCGGCAGGGGTGCGGCTTGTCGAGGCTCCCGGTCATTTACGAACACCTCTATCCCGATTTGTGTCAGGTCCCGGGGACGCAGATTGAACTGAGCCGCACGCTTTGGATTCTGCTGCACACGGACTTGCGCCGCACGGTCCGCGTTCGCCGCTTCGTGGACTTTCTGGCGCAGGGTTTGCATGACCTGCAACCCCAAATGCAGGGAGCACTTTATCGCGGGTGATCCGATCCGGATCCGAAGGAGGGGTGCCCTGATGGGACACCCCTCCTCGCGGAAGCGTCAGATCACGTAGGACCGCAGCGGCTCGAAGCCGTTGAAGGCAACAGACGCGTAGGTCGTCGTATAGGCCCCGGTGCCTTCGATGAACACTTCGTCGCCGATGGTCAGCGATACGGGCAGCGGATACGGCGTCTTTTCATAAAGGACGTCGGCACTGTCGCAGGTCGGGCCGGCGAGCACGCAAGGCTCGACAGGGCCGTTGTCGCGCTGCGTGCGGATCGGGTAGCGGATCGCTTCATCCATGGTCTCGGCAAGACCACCGAATTTGCCGATGTCGAGATAGACCCAGCGCGGCGATCCTTCGTCGTCCTTGCGTGAGACCAGAACGACCTCGGCCTTGATCACGCCGGCATTGCCGACCATGCCGCGTCCAGGCTCGATGATGGTTTCCGGCAGCCGGTTGCCGAAATGCCGGCTCAGCGCCTGGAAGATAGCCTGACCGTAGGCTTCCGCCGTCGGCACGTCTTTCAGGTAACGGGTCGGAAATCCGCCGCCCATATTGACCATCTTGAGGATGACGCCATGCCTGGCAAGCCGGTCGAAAACGCCGCGCGCATCGGCCAGCGCCTTGTCCCAGGCTTCGAGATCAGTCTGCTGCGAACCGACATGGAACGACACGCCATGCGCGGTAAGACCGAGCCGGTCGGCATAAAGCAGCACGTCGCCAGCCATTGAAGTCACACAGCCGAATTTGCGCGAGAGCGGCCACTCGGCGCCCTCGCCGTCGGTGAGCACGCGGCAAAAGACCCGCGATCCGGGAGCGGCACGAGCGATCTTCTCGACCTCCTCCTTGCAGTCGACGGCAAACATGGTCACGCCCAGTTCGAAGGCGCGCGCAACATCGCGTTCTTTCTTGATGGTGTTGCCGTAGGAAATACGATCGGGTGTCGCGCCGGCCTCCAGGGCCATTTCGATCTCGGTTACCGAGGCAGCATCGAAGTTCGATCCCATCGAAGCAAGCAGTCGCAGGATCTCCGGCGCCGGATTTGCTTTGACGGCATAGAAAATGGCGCTGTCGGGCAGCGCCCGGCGAAAGGCGGTGAAGTTGTCGCGCACGACATCAAGGTCAACGACGAGGCAAGGGCCGTCCGGTCGTCGAGTAGCGAGGAAATCGAGGATTCGCTCGGTCATAGCAGTCTCCCATTCCGACCGGGCGGTGGTACATCCGCTTCCGGTCCCTGCCCGGATGGCTCCGGGCGACAAAGGCATCGGGTCCTTTCAATCCTGCTGCCGGCGGTTGGAACGTCCGGCTGCACGATATCCAATCGATGCAACAAGGAAACGCGAATCCATCGGATTCACGGCTTCCGGCTTTGTCTGCCTTGGATTGGATGGGAACCCCAACCGCACGTCCGGCAAAGAGGGTGTGCCTTCGCAGTAACCCCGGCCTGTGGACAGCCGGCAGACACCATAAAGGCCCGCACCGTCGTTGCTTCAAGATGTCCTCGATGTGTCAATAGGCCAACACACCGACTGGAGGGGTTAGTTCCAGGTACCTTACCGATTCCCTCACCTTTACGAGGGTCGGCGGACACCCACAGGCACGTGCGACTTTGGGCAAGGGGGACATAGGGCTTCGCGCCCTCATAATCAAGCGGTTTTTCAGGCAATTTTGATGGACATTCGGGCGCCCTTGCGAAATGATGAACGAACAAGCTCCACCAGTTCAAGAATATGAGACAATTGCCGTGCCGATCCATCGCCACGATGAATTTTTCGCTTTCCTCGACACTCCCGGACCGGACATCACAGCCGGCAGCGGATCGCTCTCCGGCAAAACCGTGGCAGTCAAAGACATCTATGATGTTGCCGGCTATCGGACCGGTTGCGGCAATCCGCAAAAGTTTGCCGAAAGCCCACCCGCAACGGCGACAGCACCGTCCGTGCAGAAGCTGTTCGACGCAGGCGCGGAGTTTGTGGGCAAGACCCAGACCGACGAATTGGCGTTTTCCCTGATCGGCAACAATGCGCATCACCCGCGGCCGATCAATCCGGCCGCACCCAAGCGAATCACCGGAGGGTCTTCCTCCGGCTCGGTCGCGGCGGTTCGCGGCGGCCTGGCCGACCTTGCCACCGGGTCTGACACCGGCGGCTCTGTGCGCGCACCGGCGTCCCATTGCGGTCTGGTCGGGCTGCGGACATCGCACGACGCGATTTCGCTCGAAGGCACCATGCCGCTCGCTCCAAGTTTCGACGTCTTCGGCTGGTTCGCCTCGGACATGGCGCTTTATCGAACCGTCTCGGAATTGTTCCTTCCAGAAAAACAGACCACCTTCAGCCGGATTATGCGCTTGCCCGAGCAGGAGGTGATGCTGGCCGGCGACGAGGAGCGGACTGTTTTCGAAGCGTCATTGGCAATTGTGCAGACAGTACTCGGCGAGGCTAAAGAAGCATCGATCCACAGCGTCGATCGCGACGCGCGCTACTGGTGCATCCGCCATATCCAGGCCTATGAAGCCTGGCGCATGCATGGCGAGTGGATCAGCGCCGCGGAACGCGAACTCGGGCCCGGCGTCAAGGATCGGTTTGATTTCGGCCGAACCATCGGTCCGCAAACGTTGCAGGCCGAAACCCTTATTCGCGAAGCCCTCACACGTGAACTGACCGATCTTGTTGGCGACGACGGTCTCATCGTCACGCCGACCGTTCCGGGTGCCGCGCCCCTGGCCGACATCTCCTTCGAAGAATTGCAGGATTACCGGGAGAGAGCGATACGGCTGCTGTGCGTCTCAGGCCTCACCGGCCTTCCAGAGCTGACACTGCCACTGGGCACCGTCCATGGCGCGCCTTTCGGTCTTTCCCTGACCGGTCCAAAAGGGTGTGACGCAGCCTTGCTTGCCGTTGGACAAAAGATTCTCGACACCAACAGGGAAGGCACTCCTTAATGGACTCACTTACCCGAATCCGAGCCTTCATAGATGTCGTCGAAGCGGAAGGCTTCTCCGCCGCCGCTAGGCGAAACGGCCGATCCAAGGCCCTGCTGTCGAAATACGTGCGTGAGCTGGAGGATGACCTGGGCGCCTTGCTCCTCAATCGCACCACCCGCCAATTTTCACTGACCGAAGCGGGGCATACTTACTATCGTACCGCCTCGGACATTCTGAAAGAGATCGACAACCTTGCCGACCTCGTGCGGGAAACCAACAAGAACCTCAAAGGCACGGTTAGGGTCTCCGCACCGCGTACTTTCACCGACGCCGGCGTCGGACAGTCGATGATCGATTTCGCGTTGGCCAATCCGGAGATCAAACTGGAGATCACCTCCGAGGACCGGTTCGTTGACCTGGTCGAAGAAGGCTTCGATGTCGCCATCCGCATCACGCGGCTGACTGACTCCACTCTGATCGCCCGCAAGCTGGCTCCCTTCAAGGTGCATTTTTGTGCGAGCCCGGCATTCCTGAAGAAACACCCCAGCCTCAAGAAGCCAAGTGACTTGGCCACGGTGCCTTGCATCACCGACACCAACCACCGGGCACTCAACAATTGGCAGTTCCGCACCGCAAGCGGCGGTCTTGAAACCGTGTCGGTGAGCGGCCCGATGGACGTCAACAGCCCCTCCGCCAGTATGCTGGCAGTCAAGGCGGGCCTCGGCGTTTCCATGCTCCCGGATTTCGTCGCCTGGCCTGAGCTGCAGAGCGGTGAGATCGTTTCCCTGTTCGAAGACCGCATTCCGGACGACGCAGGCATCTATGCGGTCTATCCACACCGTCGCTATCTGCCGGCCAAGGTGCGGGCCTTCGTCGACTACCTCGCCGTGTGGTTCAAGAAACACCCGGGCTATTGTGACTAGACCGAGCGGGTGATTCCCCCGTCCACGCGAATGTTCTGCCCGGTTATGTAGGCACCGCCATCGGACGCCAGAAAGGCAAGCGTGGCCGCAATCTCCTCCGACTTTCCATAGCGACCCATTGGAATGCGTTGCCGGAATTCGGGTTTTTCCGGCAGGCTGTCGATAAATCCGGGCAGCACATTGTTCATCCGGATGTTGTCTGCCGCGTAGGTATCGGAGAACAGTTTCGCAAAGGCAGCCAAGCCAGCACGGAACACGCCGGATGTCGGGAACACGGGATCCGGTTCAAACGCCGCAAAGGTCGATATATTGACAATGCAACCCGACTTCTGTGCCTGCATGATTGGCGTTACAAGCCGAGTGGGACGAACGGCGTTGAGGAAATAGACCTTGTCTTATGATTTTCTTTGTCCATGAGCGAAAATGGACCGCCGCTCGACGAGGGCAAACTCGCCTGCGGCGGCAGGGGACGGATCGGTGATAGGCTGGCCGTTTGAAGGGCCGAGTTAGAGTGCGATCACCCCTGTCTTTTCCATGCAGCCTGAACGGATACCTGAGCCGCAAAGCTCGAATGACAAGCATAGGACACGGAAAAGATGACACAGCTTACCATCGGCATCGATGTTTCAAAAGACACGCTCGACGTTTGTCGGCTGCCGGATCATACACATCATCGCTTCGCTAACGACAGGGTCGGGATTTGCGCTCTGATCCGGTGGATCGGCGCCACACCTGTTGACCGCATCGTTTTCGAGGCTACCGGTGCCTATCACCGTGTCCTGGAGCGTAGTCTGTCGGACACTGGCCTACCGCTATGCAAGGTCAACCCGTGGCAGGCGCGCCGTTTTGCCGAAGCCCGGGGCACACGTGCCAAGACCGATAAGATCGATGCCGCTATGCTGGCCGCCTATGGCGCGATGCTGCGGCCTAAACCACACGAAGCAAGGAGCCAAGCCCTCGTGACCTTGGGAGAATTGACCATGGCGCGCCGTGCCCTGGTCAAGGACAGAACAGCAACCAAAAACCGGTTGCATGTGCTCACTGCAACGTTGCTAAGGCGTCAGGCCACGCAAAGGCTCAAACAGATCGAGCTCCATATCAAGGCCATCGACAGCCAATGCAGAGAGATCATTGAGGCTGATCCCACATTGCGGAGCCGCCACCGCGTACTGACCTCCATTCCCGGCCTCGGCGACATCACCATCGTCACCTTGCTTGCCGAGATGCCTGAGTTGGGCTCAATGGACAAACGCCGCGCAGCAAGCCTAGCTGGCTTGGCCCCAACAACCCGACAGTCCGGGAAATGGAAGGGCAAGAGCTTCATACAAGGCGGGCGCGCAAAACTCAGGCAGGCACTCTATATGCCCGCCCTCGTCGCCATCCGCTTCAATCCTGTGCTCAAAGCCAAGTATCGGCAACTCATAGAAGCAGGGAAGCCGCCAAAGGTCGCGATCACCGCAATCATGAGAAAACTCATCACAATCGCAAACGCACTCGTCAGAGACGGCAGACTGTGGAATCAACTGCCAACTTTGACTTGATCAGAACGGATACTCTAACCCCGTATGCCAGTCGTCGTCACTGAGCTCCAGCACAGGTGCCCTTGGCCCATGCCCGGCGCTGTTTACCAGCACGTCAACCCGGCCCCACTTTTCCATCGTGGCGTCGATGAGGCGGCTCACGTCATCACTCGACTGGTTCGAGCCGGTGATCCCAACGCCCCCAAGTTCCTCGGCGATTGCCTCGCCTTTGCCGGACGATGAGAGGATTCCCACGTGGAATCCGTCATGTGCCAATCGACGGGCAGCTTCGGCACCCATCCCGCTTCCCCCAGCGGTCACAAGTGCGACTTTTCCGGTTTCCATTGCCAAGCTCCCTGTTACTTCACGCGGGAATATGGCGAGACGAAGCGAGCTTGACCAATCATGTCTCGTCGCGCGAGACTGTAGAAAATCTACTGCCTGAAGGAGGCCGGGCATCGTCCGTCGACCCAATCTGAACGCATTGCGAATGTTCGATGCTGCGGCAAGGCATCTCAATTTTCGCCTCGCCGCAGAAGAACTGCATTTGACCCAGGGTGCGGTGGCTCAACAGGTCAGAAAGCTGGAGGCTGAGCTCGGCAAGACGCTGTTCCGCCGCAAGCCGCGCGGCCTTGCATTGACGGAGATCGGTCGCAGCTATCACGCGTCCATCAGCCCCGCGCTGCAGATGATCGATGATGCGACACGGAAGCTGGTTCCCGAAAGCTCACGCATTGCGGTCAGCGCAACTCCCTCGTTCGCGTCGAAATGGCTGGTGCCCCGCCTTTCGAAATTCGCCGCGTCTCACCCAGATGTCGAGGTGCAGATCATCGCCAGCGAGGAGTTGGCGAACTTTCGCGGCGATGGCGTTGACGTGGCCATCCGGCTGGGGAGCCCTCCCTTTGGATCAGGCCTTCAGGTTCGACGCCTGGCAGCGCTCCAGCTTTGCGCAGTTTGCAGTCCCGGTATGGCGTCGAAAATGCCTTCTATAAAAAGTCCCGGTGAACTGTCGAACTACCCGCTGGTCCGGGACAGCCACAATCACTGGGATCTTTTGCTCAAGAAGGGCGGATCCGACGCCGACAGAAGATCGATGCGATTCAATCAGACAGCCTTGGCGATCGACGCGGCTTCCAACGGACAAGGCATCGCGCTGACGCCGCGCCTTCTGGTGGAGAGGGAATTGGCACTGGGCCATCTGGTTTCGATTTGGCGCGATCCTCAACCCTCCGAGAACGGGTACTACGCCGTGTGGCCCCACAATCAGAAGAACAATCGAGCCCGGGATGCATTTGTCGAATGGATCAGGGCTGAGACTGGCGCGGACGGCGGTAGCGCGCCATCAGCACCGGGGCAGCAAGTGTCGCCAGAACAAACAGGCCCGTCAGCAACTTCAGATCGGACGGATTGAAGCCAAGCGCCAGAGCCATGGCAATCACCTGAAAATAGACCAGAGCGCCCAGGATCGGTGCCAGGATCTGCCGTCGCAAGGTGCTGCGACCGACGATCGCCTCGCCAAGGATGGTCGACGCCAGCCCCACGATCAGAACACCGACCCCCATGTTGACGTCCGCATAGCTCTGATACTGGGCCATGACCGCACCGCCAGTTGCACTGAAAGCGCCGGCGAGCGCCAACCCACCAACCACGTAGCGGCTGGTCGCCAGCCCCTGCGCCCGCGACATCATCTGGTTGGCGCCGACAGAACGCAGTGCCACGCCGATTTCCGTGTGCAGGAACCAGTAGAGCGCCAGCGCCAGGGCGATGATGACACCCATCACCAATGCAAATTGTGCCAGCGGCGCACCGCCATCCGACCCCAGCAACAGAGTGAAAGCCGTTTCGTCATTGAAGATCGCCGTGTTCGGTTTGCCCATGACTCTGATGTTGATGCTGAAAAGCATCGTCAGGATGATGATACCGGCGAGCAGCGAGGGAATCTTCAAAAGCAGATGGGTCGCCGCGGTCGCGCTGCCTGCCAGCATGCCGCAGGCTATCGCTGCGAGCATGGCGACGGCCGGATCGTAACCGGAAGCCAGCAAGGCCGCCGCCACGGCGCCGCCGAGCGGAAATGTTCCCTCAGAGGTCAGGTCGGGCAAGGACAGGATGCGAAAGGGGATCATCACCGCCAGCGCCACGAACGCATAGACGGCGCCCTGGGCCAGGCTGACCGGTATGAGGTTCACGTAGTTGGAGAGAAATTCCATCGCCGCCTCAGTTGAGCAACATCCGGTCGGTGACCACCGCATGAAAACGGTCGACCAGCGACGAGACGGTCAGCTTGCTTTTCTCTTCTCCCGCCACGTTCAGGATGATGCGTCCCTCATGCATCATGATCAGGCGATTGCCGTGAGAAACGGCATGCTCCATGTTGTGGGTGACCATCAGCGTGGTCAGTCTTTCCCCTTCCACCGCCTGGATGGTGGCTGCCATGACCAACTCAGCAGCACGCGGATCAAGTGCCGCCGTGTGTTCATCGAGAAGCAGCAGGTTTGGCGATTTGAGCGTCGCCATGACCAAGGTGAGCGACTGCCGCTGACCACCGGAGAGCAGTTCGACCGATTCCGCCAGCCGCTGTTCCAGCCCCAGTCCGAGCGCTGCCAGTCTTTCGCGAAACAGGTCCCTATCTGCCGCGCGGACGCTGGTTGCGAAGCGGCGTCCCATGCCACGCCTCATGGCAATGGCAAGATTCTCCTCGATTGTCAGGGCCGCGGCTGTGCCCAGCATCGGATCCTGAAACACCCGTGAGATGTATTTTGCCCGGCGATGCGCCGGCAAAGCCTGCAAGGATGTGCTGCCAATGGAAATCGTACCCGCATCAACCCGGACTTCACCGGCCAGGGCATTGAGCAGCGTGCTCTTGCCGGCACCATTGCTTCCGATAACGACTGCGAAATCACCGGGTGCCAACTCGAATGAAACATCGGCCAGCACCCGGTTGCTGCGGACGGTCCCAGGATTGAAAGTCTTGCTGAGACCTTCAACCCGGACCGCGTCCCCCGCCAGCGATTCCCGTTTCGCCATCAACTAAATGGTTACTGCACGCAGTCGCAGTCGGCAAGCGCATCCGGCAACGACATGCCAGTCGCCTCCATGTTCTTTGCGCTGATCATGGCCTGATGGTCTTCCGGTGACGGGCGAAACACCGACAGGGACGAAGGCTTGGCACCGTTGAGAATCTCGGCAGCCCGCAGCCCTGCCTGACGTCCCACATCGAACCAGGAAACCGACATGGACGCGAGGATCAGGCCGTCTTTGACGCCGGCCGGCGATGCGTTGATCACGGGGATTTGATTGCGTTTTGCCGCCGCCGCGACAGCAGGCATGGCCGGCTGCAACATGCTCGACGGAATCAGGTAGATGAAATCGGCGTCTTTCAGGGCCTCGACACGCACAGGAATGTCGCCAGTGGTTTCGACGCTAACGGCTTTCAGCGTCATGCCCATGTCCTCCGCCGCCTTGCGCGCATACTCGACATTGACGACGTCATTGGCGTCGCCAGGATTGAAAAGAAGACCAACAGTATCGACGTCGTCGCCAAGCAGCTGTTTGGCGAAACCCAACACCGTCGGCATGGATTGAAGGTTGGATGCGCCGACAAACCGGTCGCTGCCATTGTCCCAGGACGGGACCAGCCCGGCATCAATCGGATCGGTCACAGGCGCAAAGACGATCGGCAGGCTCTTGTTGCGCACGATGCGTTTCGAGGCCTGGGTGATCGGCGTGGTCACGGTCAGCATCAGGTCCGGACCAGTGGCCTCGAGTGCCGTGATCATCTGTGCCACGACCGCGGAATCGAAGTTGGCGTCCTTATACTCGAAACCGACGCCCTCGCCTTCCTTGAAACCGCCCTGCTCCAGCCCCTTCTTGAAACCGGAGACCACGGCGTTCAGCGCCGGATGCGGTCCGAGATTGGCGATCGCCACTTTTTTCGATTGCGCCCACGCCGCGCCTGTGACGGCACCCGTCGCCAGCAACACAATGGTGGTCGCGGCGATCGCACTGATCAGTCTTCTCATGGGTCTTCCTCCCTGCTGTGCCTGAGCCGCTACCCGCGGTCAGACGAAAATCAACGGAGACTTCGCCGCCCCGGTTGCCCGGGTCAGCGAATGCCAGACGGAATCGGCCATTTCTGTTCCCGAAACGCCGATGGCCGGTTGGCGTTTTTCGGTTCGGATCCAACCCCCGTTGCTGGACCGCGCCTCGACCTCCGCAACCGCGCAGTCAAGGGCCGGGTCGGCGACGAGCACTGCTCTGCAGGCATCGAGTCCGGTGGACAGGAGCGCACACGTCACCATCGTGTTGACGTTGCGCGGATATTTGAGGGCGATCTCCCGAACCGCACCGTCAAACACAGTGGTAGGCTCGACGATGTCGTCGGCACTGATCGCCACATCGCTGAAATCGATGTTGCGCGGATGCTTGCGGAAGGTAATCGTGACCTGGTCCCAGAACTGCTGGCGCATGAACAGCGCGTTTCCGCCGATCAGGGCGCCGGCCGGAAGACAGAGCCGGGTTCCATTGCTTTTGGCTGCCTCCAGCAACGCGGCCCGCAAATCGTCATCGACCAGGGCCGTCGTGGACAAAGGCATGTAATCGCATTTGGACAGGATCCGCGTGCCGAACCGCTGAGTGTGAACCGGATGGGAGGCTTCAACGACAAGGTCCGGGGAGTGCTCTGCAAAGGCGGCAAGGTCATTCAGATGATACTCGGGTTCCAGATCAACCAGCTTGCCTGAGTCCCGATTATGGACAAACGCCAGTTGCAGATCGTTGTCGCTGCTTCGAACGCGGTCAGCGATCGTTCGACCAATCAGGCCATATCCGATGATCCCAATGCGCACGGATGGGACTCCGTTTTTCGTAGTTAATACGTATACGTAGTATTATGAATCAAACCCCGACTGTCAACGGCTTTCGTTCTGTGAACCGCCGACGCCCAGCATGCGCTGAAGCAGTCCGATCAACTGCTGTTTCTCCTCGCCGGTGAGCCTTTGCGTAAAGCTCTCCTGGTAGGCTGGATCCTCACGGGCGGCCGCTTCCAGGATCTCCTTTCCACGATCGGTCAAAGACAGAACCTTCAGCCGTTTGTCCTGTTTCGCCGGTTCCCGCTCGATCAGCTTTTTGCGCAGCATTCTCGCAGTCATGTCGCTCATCGTGTTTTGGTCGAGCGCAATCATGTGTCCCAGTTGGTTCTGCGAAGCATCCGGCTTCTGAGCAATGGCCACGAGCAAGGCCATTTGGCGCGACGTAACGCCATGCCTGCCCAACGTCTCGGCAAATTTCGCCTCGGCCGAAAAGTGCGCGCGCCGCAACAGATGCGATAGCATGCCGCTTAGATCGAATTCATCACCAACGCCCACCCTGGACTCCACTAAAGCCAATCGAAAGGGTTTATCTAACCGGAAGACCAGCCCCCATCAAATGACATCGGTCGCATCGCACCGCAGCATTCGACGGCACTTCATTGCCCCGGGTCCTATTCCGGCCTAAATTATTGGGCAAAGCGCTTGTGAGTCGATCGCCAAGCGTCGCATGGAGCCTTGCATGTTATCCAGGAATGCCGTGACAACGACGGGCATCGCCCTCGGGCTGGCCGCATTGACATCGACAAATGTCGACGCCCATCCGCATGTTTTTGCGGAAGCACGGTTGGAAGTCGTCATTGGCAACAACGGAAAAATCGAAACCTTGCGCCATGTCTGGCGTTTCGATGAGCTGTTTTCATCGACCGTTCTGCTTGAGTTCGATGCCAACTCCAACCTTAAGCTGGAAGCGGAAGAGGCTGCGGAGGTTGGCGCGGTGGTCAAGGCATCGCTTGCCGATTTCAACTACTATACCTCGGTCACCCATGACGGCGCCGATATCCCGGTCACGCCGCCCGAGCAGATCAATGTCGATTTCAACGATGGCCAGCTTCTGATGTTCTTCGCCGTCGAACCGTCCAAGGAAATGCCACTCACCGGCACGCTTGCCTTCGGCGTATATGATCCGACCATGTATGCGGCCATGGATTTTCTGTCCGACGACGACCTCACCGTTGATGGACCGTTGAACACGTGCCGCCGCGATGTGGTGCGGCCCGATCCTGATGAGATCATTTCTCAGAACCAGCAGTCGCTCACCGACGCTTTCTTCAATGATCCAACCGGAAACGACTATTCCAAATTCTTCGCCACGAGACTTGAGCTGACATGCTGACAGGCTTTCGCCGTCTTCCTGTCCGTCTCCTTCTGGCGGGCTTGTTGGTGCTGACCGTTCCGGCCCTGGCGCTTGCCCAGTCGTCGCTTGGTATCGGCTCCGCCGAACCTGCATTCAACAACGGCGGCCTGTTTGGCGGTTTCTTCAATTGGGTCAACAGCCAGCAGCAGTCTTTCTACCGGGCACTGTCCGGTGCAGTGAAGGAAATGCGTGACGACCCGGCCAAACTGTGGAGCCTGATCGCCCTGTCCTTCGCCTACGGCGTGTTCCATGCGGCCGGCCCCGGACATGGCAAGGCGGTCATCTCGTCCTATGTTATTGCCAACGAGCAGACGCTGAGGCGCGGCATCACCATCTCCTTCATGGCTGCCCTCATGCAGGGTGCGGTTGCGATCCTGATTGTCGGCGCGACTTATGTGGCGTTGCGCGGCACCGGCATCTCAATGACGGAGGCGACCCACACGCTCGAGATCGCCAGCTACGCGCTGATTGCCGGTTTCGGCGGGTGGCTGCTCTATCGAAAGTTACGGCCGAAACAGCGGCTTGCCCACCATCATCACGATCATGACCACCATAAGCATCACCATGATCATGCGGTCGGTGACGATGGCGTCTGCGAAACGTGCGGGCATTCGCACGCTCCGGATCCCAGCATGATCAGCGCCGAAAAACTGGAATGGCGGGAAGCGCTTTCTGCCGTTGTGGCGATTGGCCTGCGCCCCTGCTCGGGCGCACTGATCGTCCTGACTTTCGCTCTGCTGAACGGTCTTTATCTGGGCGGTTTTCTGTCCGTAACCGCCATGTCCATCGGCACCGCCATTACCGTCTCAATCCTGGCAACGCTCGCCGTTGGCGCCAAATCCGCCGCCATTCGTTTTGCCAGCAGCGATTCCGCCGCAAGCCGTATCACCGGTTGGATCGAGATCGGCGGCGCTGCTTCCGTCCTGATCCTTGGCCTGATCCTGATGTTTGCAGCACTTCAGACCTGAACTCCACCGGCTGATTTTCGAACCTTGGCGCGCAGAAAGTCGATCGTCGCGCGCACCTTCAACGGCAGATAGGAGCGGCTGGGATAAACCAGCCAAGCCGCGGTATCGAAAGTCGTCGCGGTCACTGCATGGTCGGGAAACAGGTTAACCAGGCGGCCCTCGGCAAGGTCCTGCGCAACAAGCCAGTCGACCAGAAGCGCCGGCCCCATCCCGGCCAGGACTGCGGAACGCAAACTCAACGCAGAGGAGATGGCAAGATCACCATCGATGGCGACGGCCTCCTCAAGGCCGTCGCTGCTTCGAAAGGTCCATTCCGAGCGGAAGGCAGGCATGGTGAACAGCACGCATCGGTGGTCGGCAAGATCGCTTGGCGCATTCAGCGGTCGCGCTCCGGCGAGGTAGTCCGGGCTGGCACAAATCATGTAACGCGTATTCATCAGGCGGGTCGCAACCAGATCACCACGCAATCCGGAGGCCAGGCGGATGGCCAGATCAATCCCCTCGGCAACGAGATCGACATTGTCGTCGGAAAACATCAGATCGAGCCGAAGATTGGGGAAACTTTCTCTGAAATCGTCGACGAGCGGCAGCACGACTCGCTCGCCGAAGGCAACCGATGCCGACAACCGAAGGGTGCCGGTGGGCCCTGCGGAGTCACTGCGCAGGTCATCGCAGGCCGCTTCCATCTCCTCGACGATGACGCTCGCGCGCTGTAGGAAATTGACGCCGGCCTCGGTGAGTGCCATACGCCGGGTAGTCCGCTGAAACAGGCGGGCGCCCAATTGCTTTTCGAGTTGGCCGATGGCGCGCGAGACGGAAGATGGGTTGACGCCGCGTTCCTCCGCAACCGCAGCAAAGCTGAGCCGATGAGCGACCTCCTGAAAGAGATGCAGGGTTTCAAAATCCATTCATGCAGTCCACGCAGCATTCATTTGCATTGCGGGGCATTTATCAAGGAATTATGAAGCAATACAAGCAGGCAACGTAAACATGGAAAGACGGACATGATTGAATTGAACGGAAAAGTCGCGCTGGTGACGGGAGCCAGCCGCGGGATCGGGGCCGCCACCGCCAGGAGACTCGCCGAGCACCACGCCAAGGTCGTTCTTGCGGCTCGAACCACCCAGGAAATCAATGCGGTCGCTGAGGAAATCCGGTCCGCCGGCGGCACCGCCGATGCGATAGCCTGCAATGTCACGGTCTATTCCGACGTGGCGGCTGCCGTCGATCATTGCGTCAAGACATTTGGTCGCCTCGACGTTCTGATCAACAACGCAGGGGCCATTGAACCCATTTCCCGCATTGCCGACAGCGACCCGGATGAATGGGGCATGGTCGCCGATGTCAACTACAAGGGCGTCTACCACGGCCTCAGGGCTGCCATTCCGGTCATGGAGAAGCAGGGCAGCGGCATCATCGTCAATGTCAGCTCCGGAGCAGCAACCGGAGCCCTGGAAGGCTGGAGCCACTACTGCTCGTCGAAGGCGGCGGCTCTGTCGCTGACCCGTTGTGCCGACAAGGAGGTCGGCGATCGCGGCATTCGCGTTGTCGGGTTCAGCCCAGGCACCGTCGCGACAGACATGCAGGTAGCGATCCGAGATTCCGGCGTCAATCCAGTCAGCGAACTCGACTGGTCAGTGCATATTCCCGCCGACTGGGCGGCCGAAGGCATCGCATGGCTCTGCACGGAAGCCGCCGCCCCTTATGCCGGAACGGATTTCTCCATCAAGACGGAAGAAGGCCGGGCACTTGTCGGGCTCAGTCACGAGTGAGCATCAAGCCGGTGCCACGCGCCGGCGTCGTGTCAGCACGTGCCAGATGCGATAGCCCTCCAGGGCTGCCAGCGGCACGAAGTGCACCAGTGCGGGACCGGCCTCATTGTGCACGAAAATCCAGTGCAGCAGCGTCGCAACCGCTGCTGCATAGACGAAGCGTTGCAGGGTTTTCCACCGTGGGCCGAGCGCGCGCAACGACGCGTCATTGGACGTCAATGCCAATGGTACGAAGATCAGAAAGGCGACCCAGCCGGTCCAAATGCCGAACTTGACCGCATCGCTCAGCACCGCCGACAGCGATCCGAGATCGATCACATAATAGAGCGTGTGTAATGCCGCGTAGCCGAAGGCGGCAACGCCGATATAGCGCCGTCTCTTCATCAGCCAGCCGATCCACCCGGCCTTTGGAAACAGCATCCGCAGCGGCGTCAGCATCATGGCAATGATCATGAACCGGGCCGCAAACTCTCCTGTCGGATGCAGCAACGGCTGCAGATCATTGCTCCCCAGTGCCCCACCAATCATTCCGATCGACGGCAGCGCGAGCACCGCCCAGAAAAACCAGGGTGAATTCAAAAATGCCTTGATGGATGCCATGACCCGCTCCTCAATCGAGGGCAATATGGAAGGCGGGCACCGCGGCAACAAGCGCGTGGTGTCGAACTTTACAATTCAGAAACCAAATAACCCCAAAGCAAGCGACAAATCTCAGTTTGGCAGGATCGGATTGATCATATCGCCTCGTAAACCGCCTGCATCCTCGTAAAGAACTGATCGGCCTCCTGTCCGACGCTCGGCGCACCGACCCCGGAGGCCTTCCATCCTCCGAACGGCATGTTCTCGTCCGGAAAGGTGCCGTGGTTGACGTGGATCATGCCAGCCTCAATACCGTCTTCGAAAGCACGCACAACCGCCAGATCGGATGCAAACACTGACGCCGTCAACCCGTATTCCGGGGCGTTGGCCCGCGTGATCGCCTCATCGAGGTCGGAATAGAACTCGATGCCCAATACGGGCCCGAACAACTCTTCGAAGTTAATGGCTGCGTCGGCAGTTTTCACCTCCACGAGAGTTGGTTCAAAGAAATACCCGCCTTGCGAATTGTCCAGCGGCCGTCCACCGGCGAGGATTTCCGTTTGCACCGGATCGAGCGAACGGACAAACCGGCAGACCTTGTCAAATTGGCTGCGTGTCGACATCGGCGCCAGTGTTGCCTTTTCGCCGAGACCGGCCCTCGGCAATCGTGGTTTGATCGAATTCAGAAAAGATTGTCGAAGCGGTTCGTGAACAAGAACCCGACTGATCGCGGTGCAGCGTTGTCCTCCGTTGGCGAACGCCGCTCGCACGATGTGTTCGACCGCAGCATCAAGGTTTGCCGGGTCGTGCACGATCGCTGGATTCTTGCCGCCAAGTTCAAGTGACACCTCTTTCAGACCCTCGGCTGCTACCGCCATGATCTTCCTGCCGACCGCCGTCGAACCTGTAAACGTAACCGCATCGACATGTCTTGATCGTATTGCCTCGGTGGCGACCGATGCACCGCCCAGAACCAGGCTGACAAGCCCATCCGGCAGTGTCTCATCAGCGGCCTCCTGAAGAAGCAGAGCTGCCCCAGGCGCTTCCGAAGAAGGCTTGAACAAAATGGCATTTCCAAACACGAGCGCCGGTGCGATTTTCCGCATCGGAGTCAGCACTGGAAAGTTCCAGGGCGTGATTGCAAGAACCACGCCGCGCGGTCGCCTGATTTTCATGGCGCGGACATCGGGCCTGGCCGACGACATGATTGTGCCCGTCCCTTCCATACAGCGGCTCAGCATCCAGCGTGCCTCGACGAGTGACTTGGCGACTTCACCCAACGCCTCTGATTTCAGCTTGCCTTGCTCCAGCATCATTCGCTCCGCAAGCGCCTCTGTCTTGTCCTCAACGGCTTCGAGAAAGGCTGAAATCTGGTCATGCCGCTGCCGGCCTGTCAGCAGGGACCAGCGCCTTTGTGCGCGTTTTGCAGACGCCGTCATGTCAGCGAGTTCTTCGAGGCGGGTCTCATTTCCTGACCAGACCAATTGGTCCGGCTTTGCCGGATTGAACAGTTCGATGGAATTCATGGCCGCTCCGATGATTTTGAGTTGGGCGCTTCGGCATTTAGCCTCTAATTCAGGAAGTCCGATATTGATCTTCTCCCGGCGATGAGATCGGAAACGGTATCCGTGTCGAGCGCCGACCAGTCGGGAGGAACTTCAGCGACACGTGGCAATCGCAAACGGCTTTTTGTCGGGTCGACCCCATCTTTGCGAACGTATCGTTCAGCATCGCCTGTTCGGGCAATGTAGTCCCATTGCGGCGGCTCACCGGGTACACTCTTGATCAGCTTGCGCCGGCGCTGGCTTTCCAGAACTGAATGCCGGATTTCTTCCGGTTCCCAACCATTCATCAGGTGACCGTGCAAATCCGACACCACATCCGCCAGCGCCGGGTCGTCGGCCAAATTTGTCAATTCTTGCGGATCTTCCTCCAAATCGAAGAGAAGCGCCGGATGGCCATGGGTGTAAATGTACTTGAAGCGCCCTTTCCGGATCATTCTGCATGGGACGCACGGCCCAATGGCCAGGTAATCGCATATCGCCACTTCAGATCCCGCAGTCCGGTGACCACGCATCAACGGCAGGATGCTGTTGCCATCGAGCTTCAAATCATCCGCGCCACGATCACCGGCAAGATCGAGAAACGTCGGCAGTAGATCGACAAGTGAAACCACATCCGCACATCGTCCGCCGGACGGCATCCCTGGCACCGAGGCGATAAACGGCACATGAGCCGACCATTCCCAGAACGCCTGTTTGAACCACATGCCGCGTTCGCCGAGCATTTCGCCATGATCCGAGACAAAAAAGATGGCGGTATTTTCTCGCTGGCCGGTCGCCTCCAGTGTATCGAGAATGCGCCCCAATTTGTCATCGAGATAGGAAATCATGCCGTAGTAGGCGTGCCGCGCGGCACGCACGTGCTCCTCGGTGACGCGGTGGCGATGGCGACCATGAGCAAAAAACAGCGCCTTCGAATGATAGTCGAGATCCTCGAACGGCAGGGCCCCAACCGTCGGCAAGTCGATGTCCTCGGCCGCATAACGGCTCCAATATTTGTTTGAAACCGTAAAGGGCGTGTGCGGACTGGTGAACGAGATAACCTGGAAGAACGGCTGCCGCTCGGGTTCGCGGGCACGGTCGTAGAGGCTTTGGATTGCAGCGCATTCGACCTCGTCGTCGTAATCTTCCTGCATGGTTCTGATGCAGGGACCGGCCTCGACAACTCCGCTGAGTGTGGTTCCCGACGGCACAAAGGACGGCCCCGCCTGCCAGTCGGCAATCCAGTCAAAGGTTGCCGGATAGACATCTGTAACTGTGCGTTCGTTGAAACCGTGCAGTTGGTCGGGTCCGATAAAGTGCATTTTGCCGCAAAGTTCAGTCCAGTAGCCCAGGCGCCGCAGATAATGCGGCATGGTCGGCACCGAACACGGGATTTCATTGGCGTTGTCGTAAACGCCGATCTTCGGGGCGAGCAGCCCGCTCAACATCGACGCGCGGCTTGGGACACAAAGCGGGTTGTTGGAGTAGCCGTTTTCAAAAATCGTGCCTTGGGCGGCCAATCGATCCAGGTGAGGTGTCTTGCACACCCGATTGCCATAGAGGCCCAACGCCTGCGCTGCCAGTTGGTCCGCCATAATCAGGAGGATGTTGGGTTTGGTTGTTGTGTTCACGGCAGTCGCTCCGCGGTCTTCAATGAGTTCCGCCGGGCCGGCCCGTCCTGCCCAAGTACCAGGGCCGCTCCCTTCTCGCCGATCATCAGCGAGGCGGCATTGGTATTCGCGGAGGTGATTTTGGGCATCACCGACGCATCGATGACCCGAAGCCTGTCGATGCCCTGTACCCTCAGCTGTGGATCGACAACCGCGCGGCTGTCATTGCCCATTCGGCAACTTCCGACCGGATGAAACACGGTTCCGCCACCCTTCCGGATCGCATCCAGAATGTCGTCGTCGCTTTGCACATCCGTGCCCGGGATGACCTCCTTATCCCAGAGGCCGCGAAACGATGGTTGCGCGTGAATCTCTCGAAGCATCCTGATGCCCTCGACCATGGTTTTCCGGTCGCGTTCCGCCGACAGGTAGCGTGGCGCAATGTGGGGTTGATCGAAAGGATCCGCGGACTGGATCCGTATGGACCCCTTACTCTCGGGATGGCATTGCCAAACCGAAGCGGTAAACCCGGAATATCTGTGCAGTGGTGTGCCCGGCTTGTCGACGGATAGCGGCATGACATTGAACTGAATGTCCGGCCTGTCGTTATCGGCATGCTTCGTGCAGGCCGCCCCTCCGACCTGGCCCGCACCCACCGTCAGCGGTCCTTGCCCCGCCAACAGCCAATCCAGTCCCATCCCCGCAAGCTTGAACGGATTTCGGACGTCGTCGTTGAGCGACAGTTTTTGCGTGAGGTGCAGGATCAGCCGCATCTGATAGTGGTCCTGCACATTCTCGCCCACTTCCGGAGCGTCGACGGCTACGTCGATATTATGCCGGGACAGCAAGTCGGCCGGACCGATACCCGAAAGCTGCAGTATCTGCGGTGACTGCAGCGTTCCCGCACACAAAATGACTTCCGCCGCAGCGTGGACAGTCCGGGCTTCGCCGCCCGATATGACCTCCACCCCAGCCGCCTTACCGTTCTCGATCACGACCCGGCTGACATGGACATTCGTTTCCAGGGTCAGGTTGGGCCGCTCAAGAGCTGTGTTCAGAAACGCGACTGAAGAACTTGCACGCCAGCGTCTGCCGATGCTGAGTTGATAGGAACCGACCCCGTGGGTCGTTTCGCCGTTAAAGTCGTTATTGAGCGGAAGACCGTATTCGTTTGCGGCCCCGACCCAGGCACTGCAAGCGGCATTTTGATTGCGCAGGTCCGAGACCGTCAGTTCCCCTGATCGGCCGTGGTATCGATCCTCGCCACCTTGATAAGACTCAAGCGCTTTAAAGTGAGGCAGCACCTCGTCATAGGCCCAGCCATCCGCGCCCATGCGTTGCCAGTCGTCGAAATCTTCATGTTGCCCGCGAATGAAGATCAGACCGTTGATCGAACTCGAACCGCCGACAATACGACCGCGTGGCCATGGAATTCCGCGAAACCCGTCACCAGCGGCGGGTTCGGTCTCGAATACACGAGAGAATTTCGGATCGTAGATTGTGCGAAAATAGCCAACCGGCAGTTTGAGCCACGGGTTGCGATCGGGTCCGCCGGCTTCCAGCAGCAGGACCCGGGTGTCGGGATCAGCGGAGAGCCGATTTGCGACGACACAACCGGCAGAGCCGGCCCCAACGACGATGTAGTCGAATTCGCTTTCTTTCATGCCGCAATCGCTTCCGTCAGGGACTCGTCTATCCCGAGGCCCGGATGCTCGCTCAGGATAATTCTCCCGTCGGAGACAGCCGGCGAGAAAACGTTCTCGCGCAGTGGATTCGGGTTGGAATCAATCTCGAGCATGCCGTGACCGCCAACGGCTGCAAGCAGGTGCGCGGAAGCTGCAAGCCCCACTCCGCCGCCCAGATAGTGAGGACAAAACCGTTTTCCCGAAGCCAAAACGGCTTTTGCCACAGGGACTACAGCCGAAAATCCACCCCACTTACACAGGTCCGGCTGGATCACGTCGAGCCAATTGCCGGTTATTGCGTTCTGGAAATCGTCACTGCTGGCGAGATTTTCGCCGCCGGCAATGGGAAGCTCGGTTTCTCCTGCCAATCGCGTCCAATCCGCAACTTCCGCATTGGCCATCATCGGCTCCTCCAGCCAGGCCAACGGAAATGCCTCCAGTTCCGAGACTCTCTCGATCGCCTGCTCAAGCGTCCAAGCCTGGTTGGCATCGACCATGAAGGTCTCGCCACCTGCAAGCGAAGCACAAACTGACTCGATATTGGAACGGTCGGTCTGGCGGCCGAAACCGATCTTGAGTTTGAAAGCGGTATGGCCGGAGGAACGGCAGCGTTGCACGGTTGCGGCCGGTTCCCGCGGATTGATGCCGCTGGCGTAAACCGCGATGGATGGCTGGTCGCCACCAAACAGGCGAAAAAGCGGGATACCGCTACGCCGCCCGATCAGGTCCCACAGCGCGACATCTACTCCGGCCAGGCACTGGGCAATGGGGCCGGCTTCGCCAGACTGAACGGCCAGACGTTCGAACCGCCTTTCAAGATCATGAAAGCAGGCATCCGGACTGGCAAATTCGTTCCCGATCAACGCGGGCAGAATGACGGCTTCCAGGAGATTCGCACGGTGCTCCGCGCCACAGGACGGGAAGTTGCACCAGACCTCCCCCATGCCGACATTGCCGTCGCTGTCTTCCAGTCGCAGGAAAACCGCCGGCCTGTCGCGCATGATCCCGAAGGAGGTTCGAACCGGGTCGTCTATCGGCACTCGTCTGACCACCGGCCTGGCATCTGCAATGACGAAGGACAGGTCGGTATCCGCATATCGGGAGGCCAGCAATTCAGACATGGACGGCAGCATCCGTAGAAAGGCCAAAGCGCTCAAAAAGCTCCTTTGGCGCATCGGCTTCACGCATCAACCGCGTCATCGCATCGACCAGGTCTTTCTCGACACTCGGGGAGCTTAGAGGGTTATTCTGGCCCGGATCCGCCACGAGATCGTAAAGACGGGTCTGAGTGTCCTCGAAACTCATACCCTGGACTTCGACCGGATCGCCGTCTTCGCCAACTCTTGGGCGCACCCGCAGGAGCGGCGCTCCCTTGGAAAACGAAAACGGATTGGCCAGTGTCGCACCTACCAGCTCGCTGATGGCAAAGCGCGAGGTCATTCGAGTCGGCATCAGCGTGTATTCATAGAGGTCCTCGGCTGTGAGCCTCTCGGGGTATCGGTGATAGACATATCGGCCGTCGGTAACATTACAGGCTGCACCGAAATATCCGAATATCGCGGCGTCCCGGAGCTGATGATCCTCTTTCAGCAGAGGCAGTAAGGATTGACCAAGGACATCCCGGGGAATGTCATGATCATGCATTTCGAGGATTGTCGGCATGATATCGATGCACTGCGTGAGCGCGGCGCGTCTCTCACCGCCTCTGTCGGCAAATTCCGGGTGGTAAATCAACAACGGAATGCGAGCGATTTCGTCATACACCGGCATGCGGTTTTTCGACCACCAATCGTGTTCGCCGAGCAGGAAACCGTGATCTGTTGTGAGGATCAGGCAAGTATCTTTCCAAAGGTCGTTGGCATCGAAGAAATCCAGAAGACGACCGAAGTACTCATCGCACATTGTGGTCAGCGCAGCATACTTGGCGCGCAACTCTGCAATCTCCTCGGGTGTTTCCTTCACGCGGTCATAAATCGGCCAGTCGAGAATGGGACCATCGTAGCCGCTGGAATACATCTCGCGAAACCTTGGTGGCGCATGGAACGGTTCATGCGGATCAAAACACTCCAACTGAAGAAACCAGTTTTCCTGGTCGTGGTTCCTGTCAAGAAACTGCCGGGCCAGACCAAAAACCTGAGGGCCGCAATACTCCTCCTCCTTCGTCACATACTGACGATTGATCATGTAGTTGAGCCGGTGCTGCTGCAAAGGGTGGTGTTCGGCTCGCAGCGCATCCAGATTGGGATTGACGTGCGCCTTCCAGCGGTCGATGGCCTGACCGCGCACGAGTTCCCAGGATGAGTAACGCTGATGGTAGGTAGCGCCGCCGTCGGCGAAATAGTGATGATGGTCGGTCACGATGTGGCTGTAGGTTCCCGATTGTTTGAGAAGTTCGGGAAACGAATCGTCAAACGGCTCCAGCGGACCCCAACTGCGGTGCAAGAAATTGATGCGACCCGTGTGCAAATCACGGCGCGCCGGAATGCAGGGAAGACTGCCAACATAGTGATTGTCGAACGTGACGGCGCGCTCGGCGAACCGGGCGAAGTTGGGCGTGTGGACCCAGCTGGCGCCGTAGCATTGCATGGCATTGCGGTTGAGTGAATCGAGGAGAACGAAGACTGTTTTCATGTGGGTGGTCGACCGGCCTTCCGATTTCGATGTTCGGTCATGCGCCGTCAACGGCGCATGACCCGATATCGCTCAATTCGCGGTGCGTGCCGCGAACTCTTCGATACCCGGAACGCCGGCCTCACGATAGTAGCGAAGCGCGCCGGGATGTAGCGGAGCCTGGAATCCGCCGAGGATGCTGTCCTTGGATACCCGTTTCCACGCCGGGTGAACGGTGGCCATGTGATCGAGGTTTTCCATCACTGTCTTGGTCGCCTGATAGACAATTTCTTCAGGCACGTCGGCGCGGATAAGCAGCACGTTGCCAAGACGATACGATGGGATCGCATCGGGCTGATCCGCATAGGTATTCGCCGGCAGATCGCCTTCGGTGTAGGCGGCATATTTCGCCCTGATCTTATCGGAAACCTCGGTCGGGACCGGCAGGATGCGCACTTTGTGCTGCGACTTCAGCTTGATGATGGGCGGAAGCGGAATCGAGCCATTCCACATGAATGCATCGATTTGGCCATCGGCGAGCATGTCCACCATTGCGGGCAGTTTGACACGGAAGTCCTTGAAATCATCGCCCGACTTCAATCCGATGGCTTCGAGCAAAATCTCGGCGTCAAGCATCGACGTGCCACCCGGCTGCCCCATTCCGACACGTTTGCCCTTGAGGTCGTCAAGACTGTGGATGTCGGAATCTTCGAGTACGACGACGTGTTGCACGATCGGCGCAATCGACATCCAACTGACGATCTGGCCCGGTTCGGTACCGGCGTAGTCACCTTCGCCCTTGTAGGCTTCATAGGCCAGTTTTGAATTGGAAAATCCCGCCTCGATCTGCTCGTCGAGCATCAGTCGGACGTTGGCGACATAACCCTTCGTGCCCTCGGCCGTCATCTTGACGCCATCGACCTTTCGGTTGACCAGGTCCGAGATACCGGCGGCCCACTGATAGGCCGTGTTGCCGACCGGATTCGACCCGATCGAGACGAAGACGTCGTCCGCCTGAACGGGGGCGGCAAACATCAGAGCACCTCCGACTATGGACGTTGCGAGTGATTTGACCAGGTTCATTGTTTTCCTCCCTTGGTGATACATTTCGGATTTTCATGCTCCCGCATCGATTTCGGTTTTTGCCGCGCTGTTGGCTCGGGCAAAGATCTGGATGCCGACGACAACCGTGATGGAGACCAGACCGATGGCATCGGTCAGCACGCCCGGCGCGATGAGCAGGACCGCGCCGGCAAACAAAATGACGCGAGAAGGCAAGGACGTTTGACCGACGACCCATCCCTGGACAGCGCCTGCAAGTGCGACCGCGCCTAGCGTTGCCGTCAGGACGGGGACGACGAGGCTGGAAAAGTCGCCGATGCCCAGAAGCCGAATGTCGAACACGAAGAAATACGGAATGAGAAAAGCGACAAGCCCGTACTTGATTGCCGTCAACGCGATCCGCATCGGATTTTCATTGGACAATGCCGCAGCGGCGAATGCCGCGAGTGCGACCGGCGGCGTTATCGCCGACAACATCGCCGAATAGAAAACGAACATGTGGGCGGCGAGCGTGTTGACACCGAGGTTGATCAAGGCCGGCGCCGCAAGCGTCGCCACGAGAATGTATGCCGCAGCCGTAGGCAACCCCATCCCGAGAATCAAAGACGCCGCCATGGTCAGCATCAAGGCGGCAAGCAAACTGCCGCCCGACAGGGTAACGATCAGGGACGAAAACTTCAGACCGATGCCGGTTAGCGTTACCACGGCGATGATAATGCCAGCCGTTGCGGTTGCCATCGCCACCGGCAACACGGCGTCAGCCGCCGATGTGCACACACGCACAAACCCGACCGGGTTGAGTCTTGTTGCCTTTCGCATCAGCGACAGTGCAAGCAGCGCACAGATTGCCCAGAGCGACGAATACATGACCGAATAGCCGTTGACGAGAAAGCCGACAAAGGCCGGAATGGCGAACAGCACATGGCCGCGTTCCAGCAGCGCCCTCCTGGCTGACGGCAACTCGGCAGCATCCAATGGCTGAAGGCCCGCCTTTACAGCCTCAAGATGAACAGCCGAGAACACGGCCACGTAAAACAGCGCGGCAGGAATGATCGCCGCTTTGGCGATGTCCGTGTAGGGCGTTTCGATGATGTCCGCCATCAGGAACGCCGCGGCGCCCATGATGGGCGGCATCAGTTGCCCTCCGGTTGATGCAACAGCTTCGATTGCGCCGGCGACGTGACCGCGGTATCCACCGCGTTTCATGAGTGGGATCGAAATCGTGCCTGTCGTCAGCACATTGGCGACAGCTGTTCCGGAGATCATGCCCATGAGGCTGCTTCCCACCACCGCAGCCTTCGCGGGTCCACCTCTCGAGCGACCGGTCATCGCCACGGCAACGTCCATCAGCACGCTCGACGCGCCGGTCCCCTCGAGCAGGGCACCCAGGATGACAATGAGAATGACGAACGTGGCGCTGACGCCGAGCGGCGTGCCGAAGATGCCGTCCGCGCCGAGATAGACCTGGCTCAGAACACGTTTGAGATCGTAACCACGGTGGGCGAGATCGCCGCCCAGAACATTGCCCCAAAAGGCGTATGCCAGAAAGACCAGTGCCAGCACCACCATGGACCAGCCGATCGTGCGACGTGTCGCATCCAACAACAGGATAACCGCAAGCGCCGCTATGAAGACTTCGACATCCGTCATCGCGCCGTAGCGCGCGACTACCTGATCGTAGAAGACAACCTGATAACCGACAGCAACCAAAGACAGTGTTGCAAGCAGCAAGGAAAGAGCCACTCTCCCTCTGCTTGAGCTATCGGATGCGCGTTTGGCCGCGACAAGGTAGACCAGCAACATGGCCAGTGAGAGGTGCACGCCACGTTGGATGATGTCGGGGAAAACACCGAATGCCGCCGTGTAGAGACTGAAAACGACAAGCATGACACTGACCGCCTGAAAGCCGGCGGCAAGCGGATTGAGACTTAGCAGATCTGGGGCCTTGCTCACAGAACCCGCGCCTTCCCGCCATCGCCCTCACCTCCTTCGGAATGCCCGGCGGCCAGGAGCCGCTGAACATCGAATGATGGCGAATACACGCAAGTCGACAATGCAAGCGCAGAAGCGGCCTGCGCCGGAGCAGTGATCCGTGTTTCGTGCGCTGTGACGATGTCACAGGCAATACCGCGACGGGCAAGTCCGGTTTGGAAAGCATCGCAGTAAATGCTGTTCCGTCCCAGCGGTCCTGTCAGAACGATCGTCTGAGGGTCTATAGAGTGAATGAGACCGGCGCAGTGCTTGGCAAGCGCATCGCCAGCCCGCCGTATGGCATCGATGGCAGCCTTGTCGTTTTCGAGCGAGCGTGACAGGACATTGCGAAGCTCGCGCTCCTGCCCTTCCGTCTGGCCGGGACTGGCGTCGGTTGATTTTGCGATTCCAAGTTCATTCAAAATCGCTGAGCCCGAAGCCAGGGTGTTGAGGCAACCGCGTTTACCGCATGAACACACGGCACCATCGGGATCGACCGGTATATGACCGATCTGGCCGGCTTGATTGTTCTGCCCGCGGAGAATTTCCCCTGAGGATATGATCGCGCCACCCAGTCCGAGTGCTGCCCGGACAAGAAGGACTTCACGCGCTCCTTGGCAACACCCCATCCGGCTTTCCGCCACGGCAATACAGCGGTTTACGTTTTCAACCGTGATTTCCAGGCCGAGCCGTTGGGACAGACTGCGTTGGATGTTGAACTCCGGCCAACCAAGATAGGGCGACCGTTCCCAGATCTCGCCCCTGCGATCCAGGTATCCAGCGATCGCGGCGCCGGCGGCGAACACCCTGTCTTCGCGCAAATTATGTTTTTCGATCAGGGATTTAGCAGCATCAGTGATCTCATCAAGAGTTCGCGTCGGGTCCGAGATTTGCGACGGCTCAACGGCAACCGTGTCGATTGTTCTGCCCGAAATGTCTGTCAGCGCGACGCTCGAATTGAATGCCACGATGCCAAGACCAAGCACATATCCACCACCACCGGCGATCTTTAATCCGGTACGCCGGCGCCCACGGCCGCCCGACTCATCAAGCGTGCCGGTATCGGCCAGCAATTCAGCGGTCATCAGCTCCTGGACGATCCTTGTCACGGCCGCCCCGGTCAGGCCGGTTGCTTCCGCCAGTCGAGTTCGGTCAATGCCCGAATTTTCAAGAACCAGCTTCATGACGCTCGCCCGGTTGAAATTCCGGGTGGTGTCGACATTTCGACCGCCGGGTATCCCTCTCAATTTCACCAAAACCGATCCTCACTATTTTATTAATTACTGCAATTAAATAAATAGCGAGATCCTGTCAAGCGGGATTTTCGCGGCTCCGTTTGGGCCTACTTTTCAGCTTTCAAAAAAAAGACAGGCGCGTTCCGCCCGTCGATAAATCGGTCGGCATCGAGGTTGAAGTCGGCAGTCGAGGGGCTTCGATCTGACAATCACTCAATCACGAAAAGGATCGAATGTGATTTTGGAACAGGACCTAAGCGCCGGGCGAAGCCTGCAAGGAACCAGGACCGAATGCCCTGCTCAAGAACCGTCACCGGTTTTCTGATATCTGCTTCTGACCCAGAAAATTCCAAAAAAACCAAGGATGAAAATCACGGTCACGGCGTAACCCAGCCAGGGTGAGATCTCGCCAAGGGCAAGCACGATCGGCGGCAAGGCCAAGAAGACCACCGCGACCAGGGCAAGGATGATGGCAGCGGCTATGGCTGCATTGATGGAACTGCGCTTGGGCACGCTGTTACTCCTGCATCTCGTGTCTCAGAACCTAAGTCACTTCGAGATGGATTCAAGTTTGCGCAATTGTTGGCCCTGCGCATCGAAATTGGTCGGATCGAGCCAGGCTTCGAAACGCGACTTCAGCGCCGGCCATTCCTTGTCGATTATCGAATACCAGGCGGTGTCCCGATTGCGCCCCTTGACCACGACGGCCTGACGGAACACGCCCTCATGGGTCATACCGAAGCGAAGGGCGGCGCGTTTTGATGGTTCGTTGGCGTTGTCGCATTTCCATTCGAAACGGCGATAACCGAGCTCGTCGAACACCAGTTTTGCAAACAGGAAAAACGCTTCGGTGGCGGCTCTTTGCCGCGCCACGACGCCACTCCAATAAATATGGCCTGTCTCGATGACGCCATTGCGTTCGTCGATGCGCATCAGGCTCTGCCGGCCGCCGACCTTGCCGCTGGCCCGGTCGATGGTGGCAAAGAACATCGGATCGTCGCTGGCCTCCGCCCATTCCAGCCAGGGCTGCAGATCGGCCCGGCCACCCGGCGGAATGTCCGGCAGATAGGTAAAGCGGTCCGCTTCGCCCGCCATCGTGGCGCAGGCAAACAGACCGTCGCCGTGCCGGGCCGCATTGATCGGCTCCAGCCGAACATAGCGACCCTCCAGCGGCTCGCGCGGCGGTCGCGTACATCCGGCCCAGGCGGAAAGATCGTCCATTCGGTAACGTCCCGTTGAATTGATCTCTCCATTAGGCCATGAATGCGCGCCGAAACAAGTCATTTGGAGAGCAAGCCTTGCAGACAGTCGCCGCATTCGACCGCATTGGAGAAGAAAACGCCTTTGCCGTACTGGCACGCGCGGCAGCACTCGCCGCGACCGGCCGCGACGTGGTCAATCTGGGCATCGGCCAGCCCGACTTCCCGACGCCGCCACATATCGTCGAAGCGGCAGTCAAGGCGCTGCGCGACGGCCAGCACGGCTATACGCCGGCCAACGGCCTGCCGGCGACCCGCGAAGCAGTGGCGCGACGCACACTGACGACCACGGGCGTCGAAATCTCGCCCGACAGTGTGATGATCATGCCCGGCGGCAAGCCGACCATGTTTGCTGCCATCACCATGTTCGGCGAACCGGGCACCGAGATCCTCTATCCCGACCCCGGCTTTCCGATCTACCGATCGATGATCGACTATACGGGGGCGGAAGCGATTCCGGTGCCGATCCGGGAGGAAAACGGCTTTGCCTTTTCGGCCGAGGAGACACTGTCCAAGATCACGCCGCGCACGCGGCTCCTGATCGTCAATTCGCCAGCAAATCCGACCGGCGGCGTCACACCACGCTCAGAGATCGAAAAACTCGTGGCCGGCCTTGCAGATTTCCCCAACGTGGCAATCATGTCCGACGAGATCTACGACGTCATGACCTATGACGGCGAAACACACACATCGCTGCTGACTTTCCCGGAAATCCGCAACCGGCTCATCGTCCTCAATGGCTGGTCCAAGACCTGGGCGATGACCGGTTGGCGCATGGGCTGGTCGATCTGGCCGACCGGGCCAGAGGGCAACAACCTCTACGACAAGGTTCGCAAACTGGCGGTCAATTGCTGGTCCTGCGTCAACACGCCCAGCCAGTTTGCCGGCATCGCCGCCATCGACGGCCCGCAGACTGAGGTCGAGACCATGATCGCCGCCTTCGACCGGCGCCGCCAACTGGTGGTCGAGGGGCTCAATGCCATTCCGGGCCTCAGTTGCGCAGTTCCGAAGGGTGCATTCTATGCTTTCCCGAATGTGACGGAACTGGGCATCCCCGCCAAGGAACTGGCCGGGCGGCTTCTGGATGACAAGGGCGTTGCCCTGGTTGGCGGCCCGGATTTCGGCACGCTCGGCGAAGGCTATATTCGCCTGTCCTGTGCCGCGTCTGACGACCGCATATCGGAGGCCATTCGCCGCATCGCCGATTTCGTCGAGGAGCAGAAGGGCACCTGATCAACATTTGCGCCGATACGGAAAAGTATCAGAAACCGGATGCCGCTATGAGGTCCTTCAATTGGAAACGATAGATATTGTTTTGCCACAAGACAGCGATCCTGTCGCCGAAAGTTGCGGTATGCGAGTACTCGATTTCTCTTTCACCGTTTATCAATGACACTTCCGCCGACCTACCGCTTCGGAGGTCGCAAACGGTTATTTCGTAGCTGTTGTAGCGACCAAAAAAAGCAGCGTGGTGACCGCCGACCGAAATAGCCGAAGCGCCGGCAACCGGGCTTTCTTCCAAAATAATCTCAACTCGGTCGTCCGTCACACATGCGAGATAGAAATCAGTATAGGGATAAACCCAAATGGAGCCCTGCCTATCAATCGTCATCGCGTAGAGATCGAAGATGTTTAGACCGCTATTTTGGTTGAAATCAAAAGTCAGCTCGCCGAGATCTGAATAACGGCGCAGGCCCGCTCCACCAGATTCATCGAAGTAACCAATCCAAATTCGGTTCTTCCGATCGACGATGATCTGCTCAATTGCATCGCCCACGGTGAACCTGCACTGCCTCTCAAAATCTGCAGAAAGGACCTGCGCATTGCGGCGGTTTCGGCGGCTGCGCGCTTCTACGGTAAGCCAGCGGCCATCACCAAATCGCTGTACGATTGGATAATGATATCCTTCCGTATTTTCTCGCGCTCTTATGGCCACGCCATGGTGGAAACAATCCACCGTCAATCTGCCTTTGCGATCGGTCCAACCGATAAGAAGCTCGCCGCTGGCGTCGAACGTCAACGATAGGAACGTCTCCGAAAGCTGCTCGGTTATCGAGGCATAAAGTGGTGGTTCAAAGAGGTTAGGTGCCATATCGCAACAGCTATAACCTACGAGTTTAACGCATGAAAGCAGCGCATCCCGGAGTTCCAGGCCCAGTTGGATGAGCCTGGAAACAGAATTAGAATTACACTTCTAACTGGTTAACTCGTCAGGTATGAGCACCTTAACTACCGCGTGACGATCTCCGGCCCCATCAGCGCGTAAGGCAACATCGTCGACAGCGCCGGTAGATAGGTCACCAGGATCAGGAAGGCGAAAAGCACGGCCACGAAGGGCAGCGCCGCCTTGACGACCTGGGCGAGACTCATTCCGGTAATGCCGGACGTCACGAACAGGTTGAGACCGATCGGCGGCGTGATCATGCCGATTTCCATGTTGACCACCATGATGATGCCGAGATGCACCGGATCGACGCCGAGCTCCATGGCGATCGGGAAGACCACGGGTGCCACGATGAGCAACAGGCCGGACGGTTCCATGAACTGGCCGCCAAGCAGCAGCAACACGTTGACGGCAATCAGGAAGGTGAACCAGGTGAAGCCGGCGTCGACCATCAGCTCGGTGATGTGCTGCGGGATCCGCTCACCCGTCAAGACGTGAGCGAACAGCAGCGCGTTGACGATGATGAACATCAGCATGATGGTCGTCTTGGAGGCATCCACCATCACCCGCCGCGTATCTTCGTTGAAGAACACCGCCAGCGAGTTGCGGCCCATCAATGCAAGATTGCGGCCCCAGATCGGCAGGCCGGCCAGAAGAAAGGCGGGCGTGTGGTGCACACCGACCTGGCCGCGCCACGGCACGTAAAGCGCAGCGATCACCAGCGACAGGATCAAACCAAGCAGCGCCCGATCCCCCACAGTAACCGTACCGGACTCCGCCGTGGCGAAAAACGACAGGATCATCCAGACGAAGAAGAAGGCAATGCCATAGACACTGGCCGAAAAGCCGACCCGTGCCTTCTTTGTATCGTCATCGCTGACCCAGGGAACGTCTTTCATCGGACCCATGTCGCGGTAGATGAACAGGGCAATGAAGAAGGCGTAGACCGCCGCGACGGCCGCGGCTTCGGTCGGGGTGAACACGCCGCCATAGATGCCGCCGAGGATGATGATGATGAGGAACAGGCCCCAGCCGGCCTCCTTGCCGCCTTCAATGATTTCCATGAAGCCCTTCCAGGGCTCCGCGGGCAGTCCCTTGATCCGCGCCATGATGTAGATGGCGATCATCAGCATCAGTCCGGCGACGATGCCGGGCACCACGCCGGCGAGGAACATGCGTCCAACGGAAACATCCGTTGCAGCGGAATAGACCACCATCACGATGGACGGCGGGATGAGGATCCCGAGCGTCCCGGCATTGGCGATGACGCCGGAGGCAAACTCCTTGGTGTAGCCCACCTGCCGCATTCCAGCGATGGCGATGGTGCCGATGGCAACCACCGTTGCAGGCGATGAACCGGAAAGCGCCGCAAACAGCATGCAGGCAAGAACGCTTGCCATGGCCAGCCCGCCACGGAAGTGTCCGACAGTCGCAATGGCGAAGCGGATAATGCGTCTGGCAACGCCACCGGTCGACATGAAGGCCGAGGCCAGAATGAAGAAGGGGATGGCCAGCAGCGTGTAATTCTGTGACGCCGTGAACAGTTGCAGCGCGACCGACGACATGGAGTCGTCGGAGAAGAAAGCGATCACCAGGATCGACGAGAGCCCCAGCGAGACAGCAACGGGTACACCGAGAAAAAGCAGTCCCAGAACCAGGACGAAAAGTACAATGGCGTCCATGGGATCAGTCCTTGAGAATGTCTTTGTTTTCAGCCACCAGCTCTTCCGCCTCGTGGCTGGCAATGATCATGGTGCGATCGCCGGTCCAGATCATCAACATCGCCTGCAGGCTTCGAAAGGCGAACAGGGCCAGGCCGATCGGCAGGATCAGATAGGCAATCCAGCGCTGCACCCGCTCCTGCAGACCGAAGGTCTCCTGCATCCATTCCGGATAGCGCAAGTCGTCGAGGCCGATGCCGATCTGGAACATCTTGCCCCAATAGTGCATCGCACCGCCCTTGGTTTCGGCGCCGAACAGGTTAAGCCAGGCGGCGGACATCAGCGTGACCGCGTAGAGCACCGCGCACAGCGCCCCGAACAGGGCCGCCGCCCGGAACAGTTTCTGCGGCAACATTCGAATGAACACATCGACGCCCAGATGCGAGCCCATTTTGATCCCGTAGCTCATGCCGAACAGGATCATCCAGGCAAACAGAACGCGGGTAAATTCGAGCGCCCCACCCCAGCCCGTATTGAAGCCGTAGCGCGCAATCACCTGTACAAACGACACGATGGTGATCATGGCCATCAGCGTCGCCAGTACGTTTTCCTCGAACCGCGTCACTGCGTCCGGATGGGAACGTTCGATAATGAAAAGCGCCGCGACGATCAGCAGCATCACGGCATAGAGCCCATAAACGCCCATGGTTCCCCCTTCCCGTCGGCCGGCAAGCTGAGGACGACGGCTGGCTGAATGCCCGCCCGAAGGCGGACATTCGGTTTATCGATTTGGGATTGGTCAGGAGCCGGTGTTGTTGGCGGCTACGGCAGCGTCGATGACCGACTTGCCGATATCGTCCTCGAACTCCTCCCAGACGGGCTTCATCGTGTCGACCCAGACCTGGCGTTCTTCCGGCGTCAGCTGACGGATTTCGCCGCCGGCGGCGATGATGCCTTCCTTGGCCTTTTCGTTGATGGCGGTGGCTTGGGCATTGGCCTTCTGCACTTCCTCGCCGAAGATCGTCACGAACTGCTCGCGCACATCCTGCGGCAGGCTGTCGAGCCATTCCGTCGAGGTAATTGCCAGGTAGGTCAGGAGCTGGTGGTTCGTTTCCGTGACGCCATCCTGCACCTCAAAGAACTTCTGCTTGTAGATGTTGGACCAGGTGTTTTCCTGTCCGTCCACAACGCCGGTCTGCAGCGCGCCGTAGACCTCCTTGAAGGCGAGTTTTTGTGCCGACGCATCCATCGCCTCGATCATCGCGACGGCGACATCCGAAGTCTGGACCCGGAATTTCAGGCCGTGAGCATCTTTCGGGGTCATGAGCGGCTTGTTGGCGGAAAAGTGCTTCAGCCCGTTATAGATATAGCCGAGACCGGTGTAGCCCTTGTCTTCCACGGCACCCAGCAGTTCCTGCCCGACCGGCCCCTGGGTGAAGGTGTTGACCGCGTCCATCGACGAGAACAGGAACGGCAGATCGAACAGCCGGTATTTCTTGGTGTAGGCTTCGAATTTCGACAGTGACGGCGCAGCCACCTGGACGTCCCCGAGAAGCAGCGCTTCCATGACCTTGTCGTCGTCGAAGAGGGTGGAACTCGGATAGACCTCCATACAGGCCTTGCCGTTCATTTCCTGGTTGATCCGATCAGCGATGGCGCGCGCTGCGTCACCTTTCGGATGGCCTGAGTCGGCGGTGACGTGGCTGAACTTGATGACGATTTCTCCATCGTCACAATCGGCCATCGCCTGGCCTGCCGACATCACGATAGCTACGGCCGATACGGCACCCAGCAGTTTTTTCATTTTGACCTCCATAGGGATGCGACATGCATCCGTTTCGTCTCCCATCCGGACCGGGTTACCGGCCGGCAACTGGCGATCGCCCGCGCGGCGCGCATGCGACCGGTCGAAACACACGGCTTCGGGAGGTGGTTGGGCTAGCCGGTCAGCTGGCTCCTCCCACGGCCGGCATCTCGGTTATCCAGATTAGCAAGGGTCGTGCCAAATGTGGTCTCAAACCGGATCTCAAAGGGAATTGCATTCAAATACAATCCGTTACCGGCATCCCCGCAAAAACCGCGATTTGTCGGCGTGTCTTGCCGTGTGTAGGATTCTACCCATCGCAATCACACAGCCGGGTAGCATCCTACACATAGTGTTAACTCACTCTACATCGTCGACGACGATGCCGTGACGCTTGATCTTGTCATAGAGGCCCTTGCGTGAGATGCCGAGCGCTTCGTAGACAGGCTTCAAGGCACCGTCGTGACGCGCCAGCTCCGCTTCGATCGCGGCTTTCTCGAAGGCGGCAACCCGTTGCGCGAGTTTGGTGTCGCCCGCCGAATCCGGTTCGGCCGCGTCGTCGAAACCGTTCCACATTCCAAGAACAAACCGCTCCGCATAATTGCGCAGCTCGCGCACATTGCCGGGCCAGTCATGGGCCAGCAACTGAGCTTCCAGGGCGTGATCGATCTCCGGAATCTCCCGGCGATAGCGCGCCCGCGCATCCCGGGCGAGATGAAAGAACAGCAGGGGGATGTCGTCCTTGCGCTGGCGCAGCGGCGGTATGGTCAGCGTGATGACATTGAGCCGATAGTAGAGATCCGAACGAAACCGGCCGGCTACACCCTCCCTTTCAAGGTCGAACTTGGTCGCCGCAACAAATCGAACATCCAGTGGAATGGTCTTGTTCGAGCCAAGACGTTCGATGCTGCGCTGCTCAATGGCCCTCAGCAGTTTCGCCTGCAGGTCGAGCGGCATCGATTCGATTTCATCGAGAAAGATCGTGCCGCCCTGGGCATGCTCGAGCTTACCCACCCGTTGCTTCTGTGCGCCGGTGAAGGCGCCCGCTTCGTGACCGAAAAGCTCGGACTCAAAGATGTCGGCAGGCAAGGCGGCACAATTGATGGCGACAAAATTGCCTTTGGCGCGGTCGCCATAATCGTGCAGAGCCCGTGCCACCACTTCCTTGCCCGCGCCGGTTTCGCCGACCACCAGCACGTCGGCATCGGTTCCTGCCACCGCTTCGATCTCACGACGCAAGCGCAGAATGCCCGGTGAACGTCCCGCCAAACGCTGCGTCAGGTCGTGTTTCTGGTCGAGTTCATTGCGAAGCGATCGGTTTTCCATCACCAACCGCCGCTTCTCCAGGGCCCGCTCGATGACCGCCGACAGGCGAGAGACGGCAAAAGGCTTTTCGATGAAATCATAAGCACCGAGGCGCATGGCCTCGACTGCCAATTGCACATCGCCATGTCCGGTAATCAGAATGACCGGATAGGTGGGATCGATGGCCAGAACTTTCTTGAGCAGTTCCATGCCATCATCACCCGGCATGCGGATGTCGGACACGACGATCCCGTAGTCGTCACGTCCGAGCTGATCGAGGACCCCCACGGCCTTCTCATGGACGGTGACATCAAGCCCTTCAAGCTCCAGCCCCTGGGCCAGGGCGTGGCGCAGGTCGTCATCATCGTCGACGAGATGAACCATAGGCTCCGCGCTGCTCACTGAAGGTTACTCCGCTGCAATCTGATCGGTTTCCGCATGCCTCAGGTGGACAGCAAACTCGGCGCCGCCAAGGGCGCTGTCCCTCAGTTCGATCGTCCCATCGAAATCGTGCACGATGCTGGCGACGATCGACAGGCCGATGCCGATGCCTGAACCGACTTCCTTTGTGGTGTAGAACGGCTCGAACACCGTATCGCGGTCGCCTGCGGGAACACCTGGCCCGCTGTCACCAATCCGGACCACCACCTCATGACCGATTGTGTCAACCGCAACTTCCACCCGGGCGCCCGCACTTCCGGACGCGGCGTCGATGCCGTTGTTGATCAAATTGACGAAGACCTGCGAAAGGCGGATATGGCCGCCGAGCACCTCCGGCAGCGGCTCGCAAGGCACAAGCGCCAACTCGACACCAGCCTTGCCCGCACGTGGTCGGGCCAACATCAACGCCTCGTCGAGCACCGGTCCGAGCGCAACGGCCTTGGTCTGGGTGCCGGGCTTGCGGGAGAATGAAAGCAGGCTGCGAGATAATCCGGCCATGCGATCGATCAACCGGCCGATGCGGGACAGGTTGTCCGAGACCTGTTCCGTCTTCCCCTTTTCAAGAAATCGTTGAGCATTGTCGGAATAGGTACGCAGCGCTGCCAGTGGCTGGTTGAATTCATGGCTGAGCGCCGCCGACATCTGACCGAGTACCGCCAGTTTGGCGGCTTGCACCAGCTCGGCCTGGGTCTTGCGCAACTGCTCCTCCGTCAGCCGGCGCTCATCAATTTCGCGCGACAGCGACAGGTTGGTTTCGCTGAGTTCCCGGGTGCGCTCGCGAACCAGGCGTTCGAGCCTCAGTGCCGTGGCCCGGTCCCGGCGTCGTTGCAGTGCACCCGCCTCGCGCCGCTGGATCAGAAACGCCAGACCGGCTCCAATCAGCAGACAAAACAAAGTAGCGATCAGGGCGCCGGTCCACTGCGCCGTCAGCAGCGGCCGTTCATCGGACAGAACATGCAGGCGCCAACCCAGCAGTGGCAGATCGCGGGTCAAATCGCCGTGCGGCACTCTCGCGGTGCCCAACAATAGGCGATCGGGCGAGTTCCCGGTCGACATCACCGCCGATGCCGATTGCATGCGCCACCCGGGCTGATTTGTCAGAAAAATCGTATCGCTGGCGTCCGTCACGAAAATCGGGTTGGTCGAAAGCGACCAGGTTTCTTCCACCGGATCGAAATCGACATAGACAGCCACGATGCCAAGTAGCTTCTCGCCGCGCCAGATACCGGAGGAAAATCCGTAGACGCGCTGGCCAGATGGCAAGGCTATCGCCTGCCGGCCCAGGCGCCCTTGGCGGGCTGCTTCGAGTAACTCTTCCTGATCCGGCACCGAATCGCCGAAGAACCCTCGGGCAGCAGCCAGAATGCGGCCGTCCGGATAAAACAGCACCACCTCCTTTGCGCCCGACATTCCGTGAATGTCGATCGCCTTGCTGCGTGCGGCATCGCTCGCATGACCGCCGGCATCGAAAAGCGAGACAATCGACGCTTCGCGCGATAGCAACGGTGGCAGGAGGCGATACTTGTCGAGAATTCTGGTCAGCGCCTCGGTCTGAACGGCCAACGTCTCCGCAGCCTGTGCGCGCAAGCTTTGCTCTGCCCGCTGGCGCCAGAATTCAGCGCTGGCCACGACGACGATCACCGCCAGGATCAGAAAAGCCACGGCAGTGACAACGCGCGTTTGGCGCAGCGATCGGCGAATTTCGGCACCGCTTGTCATGGCTCGACACTAGAGCAAAGGGCGGTAAGTTTGAACCATTTGACCGTGGCGATTTTGGTCTCTGGCTAGGCGGGTCGCTCGGAGAGCATGCGCTGGCTGATGGCGACGGTCTTGATCAGGGCGAAGACCGGCTTGCCGGTCTCGATGCCCAGTTCGTCATGAGCTTGCCGTGTGATGCGCGCCCGCAGCGCCTGACCGGCGGTATCGAGCACAACCTCCACATAAGGACTGTCTTCAAGCGCCACCTGCCGCACGGTCGCCGGCAGCACATTGCGAAAACTGATCTCCTCCGGCCGCGCAAGCGACAGCGCCACGTCGCGGGCCTTGATGCGCATGCGCACCCGGTCACCGGGTTGCAAACGTTGGTTGACGACACTCAGCATTACCGGTCCATCGATGACCACATGGCGAATACCGTATTCCGGTTCAGCGTCCGCAACCGTCCCAGTCAAAAGCGAACTGGCTTCGTGGCGTCCAAGTGCCGGTCCGAAGTCCAATCGGCAGAACATGTCGACCGCATCGCCTGAACCGAGCACCTGCCCCTCGGACAGGACGACCAGAGTGTCGGCAAGACGCGCTACCTCGTCCATGTCGTGGCTTACATAGACGATTGGCAGGCCCAGCGTGTCGCGGATCTCTTCCAGATAGGGCAGGATTTCCCGCTTGCGTGTGTCGTCGAGCGAAGCCAGCGGTTCGTCCATGAGCAACAGGGCCGGGTCGGACAACAGAGCGCGGCCGATGGCGACCCGCTGCTTTTCCCCACCCGAAAGGCTCGGCGGGTGCCGCTCCAATAGCCCGCGAAGCCCAAGCATATCGCAGATGCGGTCGAAATCGACCGACGCGGCCCTTCGGCCAGCCCAGCGTCCATAGGTCAGATTGCGCATCACCGTCATGTGCGGAAACAGCCGCGCATCCTGGAACACCATGCCGACGCGCCGCTCATTGGCCGGCAGATCGACAGACCCCTCCGTGTCCAGCAACACCCGCCCATCAGCTTCCACTCGCCCGGAATCCGGCCGGATCAGTCCCGCTATCATCTTCAGGATGGTGGTCTTGCCCGACCCCGAGTGGCCGAACAGCGCCGTGACTCCCGCACCCGCGCTGAACGTTGCCGCCAGATTGAAATCGCCGACCCGCGACCGCAGCGTAACCTCGAGGCTCATTGGTGCCCCCAGCGACGGATCCGCATTCCGATGAATTCGGCAAGCAGGACTGAGCCGATCGCAAGCCCGGCGGAGATCGAGATCATCACGGCAACGGCGCGGTCACCAGTCGGGCTCTGTAAGAGCGAATAGATCGCAAGTGAAAGAGTCTGCGTCTCGCCCGGAATGTTCGACACGAAGGTTATCGTGGCGCCGAATTCCCCCAAGGCCTTGGCGAAACCGAGCACCGTGCCGGCGAGGATCCCTGGAAGCACCAGCGGAAACGTCACCGTGAAAAACCGACTCAGCCTGGTTGCTCCAAGGGTCGCCGCCGCTTCTTCCAGACCGCGATCGAGCGTCTCGATGGACAAGCGCATCGGACGAACCAGCAACGGAAACGCCATGACCCCGGCGGCAAGAGCGGCTCCAGTCCATTGAAAGGCCAGCTCGAAACCAGCCGAATGAAGCGAGTGTCCGAGAATACCATTGCGGCCAAAGACGACCAGCAGCAGGTAGCCGGTCACCACGGGCGGCATGACAAGCGGCAGCGTGATCAGCGCCTGCAGGATGCTTTTGCCGTAAAACTCCTTGCGGGCGAGAATCCAAGCGGTTGCGAATGCGATAGGCACGGAGAAAACCATGGCGATCGCCGCGACCTTCAGCGATAGAAGAACGATGCCGAGGGTCGCGCTGCCCGTCATGACCGATCCGTTTCCTCCGGCGGCCTGGAAAAGCCGAAGCGCGTCAAATCACCCTCGCGCGCCCGTTCCAGGAGATACGCGAGAAAGGCCCGCGCTTCGTCATCCGCATCCAGCGTTAATGCCACAGGATAGACAATAGGCAAATGGCTGCCTTCGGGAAATTCATATGCAATTTCAAGGTCGTCGCGCATCATGGCATCCGATCGGTAGACAATGGCGCTGTCCACGTCACCACGTGCCGCCATCGCCAGCGCAACCCGTACGTTTTCGCCGAAGGCCGCATTCGGTGCAACGACGGTCCAGAGATCCAGGTTTTCCAGGGCGTCTTTGGCGTAGATTCCCGCCGGCACATGGTTCGGATCGCCCATGGCGAACCGGCCCGAGCCAAGCAGGGTTTCGGGCGTTGCAGTACCTGCTTCCTTTCGCACGATAACCAGTCGGTTGCCGGCAAAGGATGCCCGGCTGTCCGGAGCAATCAACCCACGGTCCGCCAGATATTCCATCCACGCGGGATTCGCACCGATATAGATATCGGCTGGTGCTCCGGCCTCGATTTGCCGCGCCAGGGTGCCGGAACCAGCCAGTGAAATGATGACTTCGGTTCCGGATTCGGCCTGAAAATCCGATGCAATGGCTTCAAGGGCGTCCTTGGTGCTCGCCGCGGCAAAAATGAGAACGCGATCGGCGGCGATCGCCGTCGAGGCTGCCACGAGTGCGACAAGAACAAGCGAGAATCGAAGAAATGCGTGCCGTTTCATGCGCTTACCTTACGGCGACGCAGCCTCCTACGGAACCCGTCAGTCTGTCGCGGTCACGCACCAGCCGCGGCGACTGTTGCCTCGATGTGGTCGACCAGCGCATCCGGCAGGCCGAGCCGTCCGGCCAGCATGTCCAGATAGCCGCGTTCCGCGCGGGTGTCCGGATTGATGGCGAGCCGCGAGGCGGTATAGATCTCGACCTTCTGCTCCTCGTTACGGGCAGCGCCGACAATCTCGTCGAGATCCGTCGGATCGGCGAGCTCGGCGTCGATGAACGCCTGCGCTTCCGACTCGATCCCGGACACTGCCAGCTTGTCTGCGATACGAGCCCGTTCGGCATCATCGATATGACCGTCACTTCGAGCGGCCGCGACCATGGCGCGGATCAGCGCCAGGGCGAAATTGTCGTCGACCTGTGATGCATCGATGTCGAAAGCCGTTTCCTCGGGAGCCGGCAGCGCTTCCGGACTCACCGGTGCCTGACCCGCATCGGGCGCTTTGCCGGCCTGGTAGTTCTTGTAGGCCTGGTAGCCGAGGCCTGCCACAAGCGCAACTCCGCCGAGTTTCAGCGCGGAACCGGTCACCGATCGGCCAGTGTCTGTGCCCAGGAGAACCGCGGCAATAGCACCGGTTGCCAGCGGATTGTCCTTGGCAAGCTGTACCGCCTGCCCGGCCTTGTCGCGAACCGTACCTTCGGTTCCGGGAACCTGAGAGCCAAGAAGTTGATCGAGTAGCTGTTTCGGGTTGAACATGCAGAAGCCGCCTGTCTTGTTTGCGTTTGCAAACGAGATAGGTTCGACCGGTCCCGGTTTCAAAGGGTCTGAGGACTATTTGCCCAACTGGCTCGCGTCGGCGGCAAGCTTGGTAATGGCGTCCCAATCACCGGCCTCGACCAGATTCTTCGGGGCTACCCAGGAACCGCCGACACACACCACGTTGGGGAGCGACAGATAATCCATCGCTGTCGCAGCCGTGATGCCACCCGTCGGGCAGAAGCTGACGCCACCAAGCGGCGAGGACAGCGATTTCAGATAGGCCGCACCACCGGCCTGCTCCGCCGGGAAGAACTTGAGGATCGCGTAACCTTCCTCGCGCAGCGCCATCACTTCGCTGGGGGTTGCCGCACCGGGCAACATGGGCACAGGCGAGCGCCGTGCCACGTCGAGCAATTCCTGTGTCGTTCCGGGACTGACGATGAAGGTCGATCCGGCCTTCACGGCCGCGTCGTACTGGCGTGCATCGAGAATGGTGCCGGCGCCAACCGCCGCGCCTTCGACCTCGTCCGCCACCGCCTTGATGGCATCGAGCGCAGCTTCCGTGCGCAACGTTATTTCGATGGCTTTCAAACCGCCGGCAACCAGCGCCTTGGCCAGGGGGATGGCCGTCGCAACACGGTCGACCACCAGCACCGGCACCACCGGCTGCATTTGCAGGATTGAAAGCAGTTTTTCGGTTTTTTTGCCCATATCACTCGATCCGCCCGATATCGGGAGAGCGATTAGCGTGCGTCGTGTCGCTTGTCCACCGCGCAGCCGAAGAAAGTCGCGCCATCGTCAACAGGACGACGGAAGTAACCCCGGCTTGTTTGCCGGGGCCGACGTCTCTCCAAATCGGCAAAGTTCTGCTCGTCATACGTTTCGCGCCAGATCAGTCTTCAAAACACTCCCCACGTCCCAAAGACCAGTCCAAAGCTGCGTTTTCCAACAGGCACACCATGATGTCGTCTGCGCAAAAGCCCGCCTCAACCGCCCCGGCCGCAATGTGTCGATAGAGCGCTTTCTTCTGCTCGACGGTACGGCCCTGCAGAAACAGGATTTGCACGATCGACGCCTCGGGCGTTCGAGCGACGTCGGGAAAATGCCGGTCTACGATCATACGCTCGCCATTCAGTTGAAAAATCAGCTGAAAACGATCGTTGACGGGTACATCGCAGGTGCTGACAAGGCCGTCGTGGACCGCATCAGCAAGGCGGCGGATCTTGTCTGCGGGAAGAAGGTCCGGAACATGGATATGAGCAAGCGGCATGGGTACTCTCCTCGGTTTGTGAAACGGAGACTTTGTATTGCGGACTAAACCAGGGAAAAATCGTTGATCTGATCTTCAGCTTTGCTAATTTGTCATGAATGCAGAAAGCGCTTCTACCCGATATCGCGACATTCATCCGTGTCATCGAACTTGGTTCGTTCGCATCCGTTGCAGCGGAATCGGGATTCACACCGTCCGGCGTTTCCCGCATCGTCACCCGGCTGGAGGATCGGCTCGGAACGAAACTCGTTCACCGGTCCACGCGACACCTCCATCTCACCCCCGAGGGCGAAGCATTCTGTATTCACGCACGGCGAATGCTGGAAATCGCGGAGGCTGCGGAAGCGGACATCCAGCAGACGAAGGGACGGCCCAGGGGGCATCTCACCGTTAACTCCGGTAGTGCCTTCGTGCGGCACAAGCTGGCGCCGGTCCTGCCGAAATTCCTGAACGCCTACCCGGATCTGACCGTCGGCGTCTCAGTAAGCGACCGCCGCATCGATCCGATTGCAGAACGGTTCGACGTTGTCATTCGAGTTGGGCGGCTGGCGGACAGTGACCTCATCGCATTTCGACTTGGAACGGTGCGTCGGATCATAGCCGCGAGCCGGAACTATCTTGAGGCTCATGGCGAGCCGCAGACGCCGCAGTAACTTGCGTCACACAACTGCCTGCTGTTGGAAGGCTTTCCCGGACAGGCGCTCTGGCCCATGCGGAACGGCGACCGCAGATACGACATCCGTGTATCCGGATCGGTGAAATCGGACAATGCGGATACCCTCCTGGACATGGCCGTCGCCGGCGCCGGCCTTATTCGACTCGGCGATTTCCTGGGAGCCGATGCTCTGGCGAACGGAAAACTGGTTCCAGTTCTGACCGACCACCATTTCGACGATCCGCAACCGATATCGGCATTGATCCTGCCAGGGCGGCAGGCGATCCCGCGGATCAGAGCGTTCGTCGATTTCATCAAATCGGAGTTCTGAAACCTTAGAGCAACGGGCGATGAGTTTGGACCATTTGATGGCTGCAGATCGGCTCCACTCGGCCAGGCGCGTCGCGCAGCGCGATGTGGTGCATCGGGCAAGCGGCGCAACGCAGCCGATGGGCCGATATGCAGCCACCCTTCGGGCCGGGCGCTTTTGGCCCCTGGCGGCGTTGGCTTGCACTTGTGGTGGATCGGCACCACGGCCTGCAATCCGCCTGGCCAGAGACCAAAATCGCCACGGTCAAATGGTGCAAACTTTTCGCCCGTTGCTCTAACTCACTCGATCGAATACTCCACGCCGGCCCCCGGGCCGAGCGGCAGATCGAGCCCAACCCAGGCGACAATAATGATGACACCGGTGATCATCAGCCAGATGGAATAGGGGATCATCACCGCCATCAGGCTGCCGATACCGAAGTTTTCGTCCCAGCGCTGGCAAAAAATCAGGATCAGCGGAAAGTAGACCATCAACGGCGTGATGATGTTGGTCGCCGAATCGCCGATGCGATAGGCGGCTGTTGCCGTCTCCGGACTGATGTTGAGCAGCATCAGCATTGGCACCAGGATCGGCGCCAGCAGCGCCCATTTGGCTGACGCCGAGCCAACGAAGAGGTTGATAATGCCGCTGAGGATCAGCAGGCCGGCGAGCAGCAGCGGCCCCGGCATATTTGTCCAACGCAGGAATTCGGCCCCGTCGATGGCCAGGATCAGGCCCAGATTGGACCAGATGAACATGGCTACGAAATGCGCGGCGACGAATGCCAGCACCAGGTAATAGCCCATGTCGGCCATCGACTCTGTCATCTTGCTGACCAGGTCGCGATGGCTCTTGATGCTGCCTGTGGTGGCGCCGTAGACCCAACCGCTGACCAGAAACAGCAGGAAGAAACCGGCGACCAGAGACTGGTAAAAAGGCGTCATGCGCGCTTCCGGCCGGGCATTCTCGTCGATCAGTGGTGTGCCCGGGCCAACGGTCAGGAACACCCAGACGAGGATAACGGCAAGCACGGCCAGCGCCGCCCGCCACAGACCGCTCTTTTCCGTGTCCGTCAGCGGCCCTGAAATCGCCTCGTCCGAACCGGCCACCGCACCGCCGGTCCAGGGACCGAGTCGCGGCTCGACAAAGCGGTCGGTCACGATCCAGATCACCGGCAGATAGACGAAGAACAGCGCCATGATCAGGTACCAGTTGCCCGCGATATTGGCCTGCCATTCCGGATCGAGAATTTCTGCGCCGGCGGCCGTGATGCCAAACAACAGGGCATCGAGTTGGCCCGGAAACAGATTCGCCGAAAATCCGCCCGACACACCGGCAAAGGCAGCGGCGATGCCCGCCACCGGATGACGACCCGCTGCTGCAAAGATGATGCCTGCAAGCGGGATCAGCACCACGTAGGCCGCATCCGCCGCCAGATTGCCGATCATGCCGACGGCAACGACAATGGGTGTGAGCAGCGCCTTCGGCGCATCCTGCACTCCGGCCCGCATGGCCGTGCCGAGAAGACCGGTGCGCTCGGCCACACCCGCGCCCAGCATGACCACGAGCACATAGCCCAGCGGATGGAAATGGGTGAAGGTCGTCGGCATGTCGGTGACCAGCCGCCGCAGGTTTTCGCCTGACAGCAGGCTCGAGGCCCTGACTGGCTCGTCGGTGACCGGGTGGATTGCCTGCAAGCCGATCAGCGCAGCAAGCACGCTGACCACCATCAGGATGGCAATCAGCCAGATGAAGATAAAAACGGGGTCAGGAAGTCGATTTCCGACACGCTCTATCGCGGCAATAAAGCCCCTGTTGGCCGACTTTGCGGTATCGCTCATGATCGCTCCTGCCCTCGTTGCCGCGCTGGCGCTTCGACGCACCGTCTTCCAATTGCAGGCCCCAACCGCGTCAAGCTTCCGATAATCCTCGCAACCGTTCAAGACCGTCAGGGTTCAATTCTGTTGAACCGGACAATTGGTGTTGCGGATTGCTTGGGGGCCCGCAAAGCGCTATGGCCTGCGCATGACCAACACACAGGCCGCAAACAACGCGAATTTCCTGGTGGCGGCGCTCTATCATTTCACGCCGTTGCCCGAGTTTGAAACGCTGCAGGAACCAATCCAGAAGCTGTGCGACGCAAACGACGTGCGCGGCACGCTGCTGCTGGCGCACGAAGGCATCAACGGCACCATCGCCGGACAGGATGCGGGCATTGCAACGGTGCTTGCGGACCTGCGGGCCCTGCCCGCCTTTGCCGGCCTGGAGCACAAGGAGAGCCGGGCGCGGGAAATGCCCTTTCACCGCATGAAAGTGCGGTTGAAAAAGGAAATCGTCACCATGGGCGTCGAGGGCATCGACCCCCTGCAGAGCGTCGGCACTTATGTCGAACCACAGGATTGGAATGCCCTGATCTCCGATCCCGACACGATCGTCATCGACACACGCAACGACTACGAAACGGCAATCGGCCAGTTCAAGGGCGCCGTCGATCCGCACACGGGTTCGTTCCGAGAGTTTCCTGACTGGGTGCGCAACAACCCGGAGCTTTCGGACAAACCGAAGATCGCCATGTACTGCACCGGTGGCATCCGCTGCGAGAAGGCCACTGCGTTCATGAAGGCGGAAGGATTCGAAGACGTATATCACTTGCGCGGCGGCATCCTGAAGTATCTGGAAGAGGTGCCGGAGGACGACAGCCTCTGGGACGGCGCCTGCTTCGTGTTCGACGAGCGGGTTTCGGTCACCCATGGCCTTGAGCAGGGCGAGCACCGGCTTTGCCGCGCCTGCCGCTATCCATTGACGGCTGACGAGGTGGCCAGTCCGCTGTTCGAGGACGGCGTCTCCTGCCCCTACTGCCATGCGGACCGCAGCGACGAAGATCGTGCGCGCTATCGCGAGCGGCAGAAGCAGATCGCGTTGGCTCTAAAGCGCGGCCGCCGCCATATCGGCCAATAAAAGAGGCGGCTCGAGGCCGCCTTTAGTTAACTTGGATTGGTCATCGGCTAGTTGTTGAAGCCAACCTTGTCGACCAGGACAGAAGCCGCTTTACGGTTGTTGGCGATGTCAGCCAGCGGCAACGTGTCGGGATTGATATCGCCGAATGATTTGACGATGTCGGAAGCCTCGGCACCAGGAGCAACCGGATATTCAAAGACCCGTTCGGCGTAAAGCTCCTGACCTTTGGGGCTTGCGAGGAACTCCATCAGTTTGAGCGCGGCGTCTTTGTTGGGAGCATTCTTGGCCAGCGCCATGCCGGAAATATTGACGTGCGTTCCCCGATCCTGCGAGTTCGGGAACAGCACCTTGATGGCATCCGCCCATTCCTTTTGTTCCGGCTCCTTCTCGTTGGTCATCATCAGACCGACATAGTAGGTGTTGCCGATGCCGATATCGCATTCGCCGGAGAAGATGCCCTTGGCCTGAGCGCGGTCGTTTCCGTTCGGCTTGCGCGCCAGGTTGTCCTTGACGCCGGCGAGCCACTCTTCCGCTTTTTCCTCACCAAGGTGGGAAATGACCGACGAGATCATACCGATATTATAGATGTGCTGGCCGCTGCGAATGCAGATCTTGCCCTTCCACTTCGGATCGGCGAGTTCCTCATAGGTGATCGCATCCTGCGGAACCCGGTCCTTCGACGCATAGACCACGCGACCGCGGGTGGTGAGACCGAACCAGTGGCCCTCGGGATCGCGGAAATTGGCAGGGATAGTGCCGTTGATGCCGTCGCTTTCAACAGGTTGCGTAACACCTTTGTCCTTGGCGTCGCTCAGGCGGCTGATATCAACTGTCAGAATGAGGTCTGCAGGTGAATTTGCACCCTCGGCCTCAACGCGCTCGACCAATCCCTTGTTGAGGAACAGCACATTGGTCTTGATCCCCGTCTCTTCTGTAAATGCGTCAAGCAGCGGCGCGATCAGGTCCGGCTGGCGATAGGAGTAAATGTTGACTTCCTCGGCCAGGGCCGAGGTTCCGATCGATGTGGACAGCACCGCCGCCGCACCGACGGCGATGAATGACTTGGCGTACATTTCCAACCCTTTGGATACGTGAAATTTGAAAACATGATTGCAATACTCCAATTATTAGCGGCAAGGCAAGAGGCTCACGTAAAACTTGACAAAAAAAATCGAATTTAATAGAACGATTCTAAAATTTGTGCCCGAAACCAATGGGATGCGGGCCGGCCACGAGGCAAAACATGCGAGTAACAAAACAGACCAACTACGCCGTGCGGATGCTGATGTATTGCGCGGCCGACCCGGGCGCGCTGAGCCGCGTGCCTGACATCGCCCGCGCCTACGGGGTGTCAGAGCTCTTCCTGTTCAAGATCCTCAAACCTCTGGTCAAGGCGGGGCTGATCGAGACGGTGCGCGGCCGCAACGGCGGCATCCGTTTGGGACGCCCGGCTGAAGATATCACTCTGTTCGACGTAATCCGCGTCACGGAGGACAGCTTTGCCATGGCGGAATGCTTTGAGAATGACGCTGCCGAGTGCCCGCTTGTCGACAGCTGCGCTCTGAACTCGGCCTGGCGTGAGGCGTTGAACGCGTTTCTGGAAACGCTGCAACATCACACCATTGCTGATTTGTCGGCCGCGCGCTTCAACATCGCCGACCGGCTGGGATTGACCGAGAAGGCTGCGGCCGCGGGTTGACACCCAGCCTCGCGACCAAGGTTTCGCCCGTTACGGCACACCGATGAAACTGACCGAACGGTTCGCCTACGACCCGGACGATACGGCCGAGTTGCGCGCCGAGAAGTTCGCAATCTTCCTCGTCGCCCTCTCCTGCTCGCTCGCCGGCTGCATCTGGTCTGCGATGTATTTCGTCATCTTCGGCGCCACCATCATCGCGCTGCTGCCGCTTCTTTTCGTGGTCGTCGTGGGGACGTCGCTGGTGCTGTCGCATATGCTACGCAATCACCTGATTGCCGCCTATGCACTGGTCGCCAGCATCATCTATGTCCCCAGCGTCACCCAATGGGCCATCGGCAGCGCGGGCGATTCCGGATATTTGCTGGTCTGGGGTCTGTGCGGCCCGCTTGTCGCTCTGATGTATTTTTCCGTACGTCAGTCGACCCTTTGGCTGCTTCTCTACCTGGTCAATATTGCAATCACGGTTGCCCTCGATACCGGATCCGCAACGGACAGTGCCGTCCCGGATGGAATAAAGGTGCTGTTCTTCTGGATGAACCTCACCTTTGCGTCGGTGATCGTGTTCGTGTTTTCGAGCTCATTCGTTCGCGCCGCCTTGCGCGAGCGCGAAAACGCCAACCGGCTGCTGCTCAACATACTGCCGGAAAAGACCGCCCGCCGCCTGAAGGCACATCCGGGAACCATTGCTGAACGGCACGACAATGTCAGCATCCTGTTTGCAGATATCGTCGACTTCACCCGCTATGCCGGCGACCGTCAACCGGAGGAGATCGTCTCGACGCTCAATGCGATCTTCTCGCATTTCGACACACTCGCCGAAGACCACCGGTTGGAGAAGATCAAGACCATCGGCGATGCCTATATGGTCGTCGGCGGCCTGTCGGGACCGACCGACAATCATTGCGTCCGCATCGGCGAGATGGCGCTCGACATGATGGCGTTCATCGAGACGTTCAAAGACGCTGGCGACGGCGCCCTGGCGCTGCGCATCGGTATCCATGCCGGTCCGGTGGTCGCCGGCGTCATCGGTCGCAGCAAATTTGCTTATGATCTGTGGGGCGACACGGTCAACGTCGCCAGCCGCCTCGAGACGACCGCCCGCGACGGCGTCATTCAGGTTAGCGATACCGTCCACGAAGCGTTGAAGGTGCAGTTTGTATTCGAACAGCGCGGCACGGTCGACATCCGCGGACGGGGACCGATGGATGTCTATTGTCTTGTCGGCCGCCATGACGACGAGCACCCTTGAGAGTGGCCGTCCGGCGTGGCACGGTCGGCCTGCAACCATCATGACGGAGGCCGGTCAATGACCGAAACGCAGACACGGCGAACGCTGCGCAAACCACGTTCGGATGACAGGCTGTTCTTCGATCTGCAGGCCGGCTTGTTCGGCGGCCAGGCGTTTGTTGTCGCCTATGATCTCGGACTGTTCGAAAAACTTGCCGAGCGGCCGATGACCATGTCAGAAATCGGCGATGCGTTGGCGCTGGGGTCGCGCAGTATCGATGCGCTGCTCGTGCTGTGTACGTCGCTTGGCCTGCTGGAGCGGCGCGATGACCATTTCGCCCTGACGGAGTTGGCGAAAGACTATCTGGCGCCGGAAAGCCCGACCTTCATCGGCGACTATTTGCGTCCGGCCTTCTACGGCCAGCCGAACCTGACGTCCTTCCCAACCGTGCGCAAGGCCATCGTGGAGGGCCGCTCCCAAATCTACGAAGGCAAAGAGCTGTTCAAGACCCATGAGGAGGAGGTCGAACGGGCACGCGAGTTCACCATGATGATGCACGCCCATTCGATCGGCCCCGCGATGGCGTGGCCGGAGGCGTTCGACCTGTCCGATGCGACAAGCCTGATTGACATCGGTGGCGGATCGGGCGCCCATGCGATTGGAGCGGCCGATCGCTGGCCGGATCTCTCATGCACCGTACTGGAGATGCCCGTCGTCTGCGACATCGCCGATGAGGTAATTGCCAGCTATGGCCTGCAGGATCGCGTGGCAACGATGCCGGGTGATTTCTGGAACGATTCGCTGCCCGCTGCCGACATCCATTTCTATGGCGACATCTTCCATGATTGGCCGGACGACAAATGTGCCGGCTTGATGAGAAAAAGTTCTGAAACGTTGAAACCGGGCGGCCGCGTCATGATCCATGAGATGCTGTACGATGACGCCAAGTCGGGCCCTTTCGTAGCCGCCAGCATGTCGGTCATCATGCTCGCCTGGACGGAAGGTCGGCAGCGTTCGTCGAGCGAATATCGGGCCTTGCTGGAAGGCGCCGGGTTTGTTGATGTCGAGACGCAAAACACATTCGGACACTGGAGCGTGGTCTGCGCCCGCAAACCGGCTTGATGGTCAGCCGCCCGCGCGTTTTTCTTCAAGCTTGTCGATGCTGTCCTGACGGATGGCGCGCAGTTCTTTCAGCGTGTCGCGGATCAGAGCCTGTTTTTTCTCGAGATCGTCGATCGCCTTGTCGGTTTCGTCGATCAGGTAGTTGAGCTGCTTCACATGGCCCTCGCCATGCTCTCCGTAAAGGTCGAGGAAGTGTTTGATCTGGGCCAGTGTCGACCCGATCGCCTTGGCCCGCAGGATCAGCGCCAGCCGTCCGCGATCGCGTCGCGTATAAACGCGACTCCCATTCACCCGCGTGGGGTGAATGAGGTCTTTGTTTTCGTAGAAGCGGATGGTCCGTGTCGAAATGCCGAATTCTCTTGCGAGATCGGCAATGCCGAACAGGTCCTGCCGGTCGTCCCGCTCCGCCGGCATGCCGGTCATGTTCCTAAAGCACCTGGCTCAGTTTCATGGCCACGCCCATATTGCCCTCGACCTGCAGCTTGCCCTGCATGAAGGCGCCTGTCGGGTCGAGATCGCCCGCCACCATGGCAGCGAGATCGTCTAGGCTGACACTGATGGTGCAGTCCGCGTCCTTGTCCTCGGTGCTGACGCTCTGATGATCGATGACGACGACACCGTCATCCCCGCAATCGAATTTCACGATGCTGTCGAAGTCTCCCGACTCGACACGTTCCTTGATGGATGCTGCAATATCGGCAACGCTCATTTGGGCAGTGCTCCTGGCTGGATTTCGGTTAATCTGTTGCCAGCATATAGAACGTGATGCAGCTTTGTGCAATCAATTTTCCTATGCTCGATGCAATTGACGTAAACGTCAATAGATGAAACGATGCGGCAATTACGCGCGAGGAGGAACGCATGCAACTGACGGAAGAGCATCGGCAACTGGGCCAGACCGTCGCCCGATTTATCGAGACGGAGGTCAATCCGTATGTCGACGAGTGGGAAAAGGCGGAGCAGTTTCCCGCTCACGAGGTGTTCGGCAAACTCGGCAAGCTCGGTCTGCTCGGCATCAAATATGACCCGGTTTGCGGCGGTCTCGGCCTCGACTTCTCCTATTCCATGGTCATGGCCGAAGAACTTGGGTCGGCAACCTGCGGCGGCGTGCCGATGGCCATCGGCGTTCAGACGGACATGTGCACACCGGCACTCAATCGCTTCGGGTCGGATGAGCTCAAACGCGAATGGCTGGCCCCGTCGATCGCCGGCGAACTGGTCGGCTGCATTGGCGTCTCTGAAACCGGAGGCGGGTCGGATGTTGCGGCAATCAAGACGCGGGCGGAGGTCGATGGCGATGATTACGTCATCAACGGCTCGAAAATGTGGATCACCAACGGCATGCAGGCCGACTGGTGCTGTCTGCTCGCAAACACCGGCGAAGGCCAGGTTCACAAAAACAAGTCGCTGATCCTTGTGCCCATGGACGCCTCCGGCATCGAGCGGCAGAAGATCCACAAAATGGGCATGCATTCCTCCGACACTGCCCAGCTCTTTTTCGACAATGTCCGGGTGCCGCGGCGCAACCTGATCGGCCAGGAAGGCGCCGGGTTCACCATGCAGATGCAGCAGTTCCAGGAAGAACGCCTCTGGGTCGCCGCCTCCAGCCTGAAAGCGCTCGACCGGCTGATCGACCTGACAATCGAATACACACGGGAGCGCAAGGCCTTCGGCAAGTCGGTGCTCGACAACCAGGCAGTGCATTTCCGACTGGCCGAACTGCGCACCGAGGTTGAAGCGCTGCGAGCGCTGACGTGGCAGGCGGTAGAAGACTATGTCGGCGGCAATGACGCCACACGGCTCGCCTCCATGGCCAAGCTCAAGTCGGGCCGGCTCTATCGCGAGGTGGCGGATGCCTGCCTGCAGTATTGGGGCGGCATGGGCTTCACCGCAGACAATCCGATCAGCCGCGCCTACCGTGACGGCCGCCTTGGCTCCATCGGCGGTGGCGCGGACGAGGTCATGCTGGAGATACTGTGCAAACTCGAGGGCACGGCGCCGCGCCTACAGAGTTAGACGTTGGAGTCGGAAGAACCGGAGGTTGTGCCCTCTGGAAAAGCCACATTCAAAATCCACGAGTGTCACGCTGGCTCTGGATATTAGAACCATTGTAAACTACTTTGACGATTGTCATTTCAACCGACCACCATAGTTCCATTAGCCGTTGCCAAGGGGCTGGGTTTACAACGTCAAGGAGAGCGCCGTGAAAGGCAGCAAAAAGGTTATCGACTATCTCAATCAAGCCCTGAAGCACGAGTTGACCGCCTCAAGCCAGTTCTGGCTGCACTACCGCCTCATGGACGACTGGGGCTATGGCAAATTGGCCAAGAAATGGCGCGAGGAATCAATTGAAGAGATGGAGCACGCCGACAATCTCATCGTGCGCATCATATTCCTTGAGGGTCATCCCAATCTGCAGTCGCTCAATCCGCTGAGAATTGGCGAAAACATCCGAGAGATCCTCGACGCTGACCTGAAGGCCGAGTACGAAGCGCGGGCTCTCTACAAGGACGCCCGTGACGTCTGCAAAGATGAAGGCGACTACGTCTCGATGGAATTGTTCGAGAAACTGATGTCCGACGAAGAGGGACATATCGACTTCCTCGAAACCCAGATCGACCTCTACGACACACTCGGCGACAAGAACTACGGTCTGCTCAACGCGTCTTCAGCAGACGAGGACTAGAGTTAGCTAAGATCCTTGTTGGGCGTTTACCGAGGCGTAGACGCCCAGTCGATGCAGCATCTGCATGACAGACAACCACACCATCGTTTCGATGATCTCCTCTGGTGCCAGTTCCTCGACAATGGTCTCGACGACATCCTGCGCCAGGGTTGCCGGTGACGGCGCCGCTTCCTGAGCCAACAGCAGGCAGACGGCCTGCTTGACCGGAAGCCGGGTTCGTTCGGTCAGGAAATTGAGCCTGACGCTGGCTGGGCCGGCCAGGCTTGAGAACTCTGTAAGCGCGTCGAAGTCCTCGAAATCACCAGAGTGGAACTCGGCAAGCATGCGCGAGACCCTTTGCAAATCCTCATCGCCTATGACGGTTGCAAATACGAACGCTGCCAGTGGTTTGACGGCCAGCCCGCAGGCACTGGTTTGTGCGTCGAGATTATCGCGCAGGATGGTCGTCGTGGTGCGGATGGCGCGCTTGTGCCTCAGTGCGGCGAGAACCGGAAAATCGTATCCGGTTCTCGTCTTCAGATATTCTCCGGCCTCCGGCCAGGTTGATGGGACGCCCCTGGTCCAGCCAGCCTCCTGCCGGATCGCGGCCGGTGCCTTGCGAAGGATCCGCAGATAGGTCCCGAGATTGTCCACCGGTGGCTTGTCGTCCCCATTCTTGATTTGGCCAGCCCAGTGCTTGCCCGGCTCCCAGCCCGTTTCCGGCAACAGGCCGCCCACATCCGAGATGATGCCGCTCTCCAATGCGATGCCCATGGAATCCATGAATTTGTTGAGGAAACCCATCATGGCAACCCCGAGCGCCAGCCACTCGAGGTCGCTTTCGCTGACAAACCGCAGGACCTCTTCGCGATCCTGCGGACCAAGGCTTGCAGGGATATGTGAAAGGCCCTCGGCAAATCGGGAAACCGCCTTTGCCTGCTCTGATCCCTCACCAACAATGTCTTCGGCCCGCGCCCCTCGGCGTAGTGCAAAGGTGCAGGAATGGGCGGTGCAATAGCCGCAACCGGCCGCCATGCTGGACTTGTACATGGCAAGGCCCAGCAGATCCTTCGGCGGACCAAAGCCAAGCAGACTGAACGGGATATTGGTGAAGTTGGGGATCAGCAGGTTGTAGGTGCGAAACCCGACCGGCCAAAGCTCCAGCAACGAGTAGCAGTTGGCGTAGACACCCAGCACTTCCCGCGCCAGCGAGATCATGGCCGGATAGCGCCGCTCAACGGTTTGCGCATCCACCGCGAAAGGCAGCAATCCGTCGTAAAGTGTATCTGCCATGCCCCGATCTCCGCTTTCTTGACGCGTCGGCTATGAATTGGGCCCCAACCCTCAAATAACCAGCAGTTTAGCAAATCCATGATCCAAATGGGTCATGCCGAGCCGGTTTTATACATGTACTCTTCATCGAGCGCGCCGATCGACATGCGCGCAAGTCGAGTTGCGAGAGTATTGCATGCGAAGTTGCCTTGATAACGTACCGTGTTTGTTGCTTGGCGCGTAGTTGATTGTGCCATACTTCAATGAAATCGATTACTCAAAAACCACATTCATTTTTGATGGGTCCACCACTGATGAGGCCCGGAAAAGCGCATTCATTGCGGCCTGTTTACGGGCAAATCACGCAGGCGTCACGGTAAGCATGGTTTTCTCTCTCGCAAGAAACCCGAGTTCGAGCACCAGCCCACAGGGCATGCGACTGGAGAACAACGGACGGTCATGGGGGTGACCCGAGAACTCGGAATTTGGGGATGTTGAAGTTTCAACAAGGGGGGTCCGATGTCTTTCGCCAGTGATGTCAGAGATGCATATCAAACTGTCTTGCAACGCCAACCCACAGCCGGTGAGCTGGATGCTGCACTGAATTCCGCTCAAGACGGGCCGGCATTGGTCGGTTTGGTCGAAAGCCTCGTATCCAGCCCGGAGGTTCTCGAATTCGTCTCTCCGGTTCTGCGCATGTATCAGAGCATCTATGGACGCATCGCTGATCCGGGTGGGTTGACCTACTGGGTGAACGTGTTCCGCGATCCGGATGTTCAGGCGCAGGACGATCCCGCGACAACGACGGTAGACGAAGCGCTGCTTGTTCTCGCACGGGCTTTCGCCGACACCTCGACGGAAGAATTTGTCGACCGCTTTGGTGCGGATCCCTCGCCGTCCGACTACGTCGCTGCTCTCTATCGCAATGTCCTGTCTCGGGAGCCGGATGCGGCCGGTCAGACCTACTGGACCAATGTCTACAACACTCTGCTGAACGATCTTACCGGCGGGGCGGCTGCGACCGAGGAAGACAAACGCGAGGTACGCGCCATCCTGTTGGAGCAATTTGTCTCCTCCGACGAAAGCGAGAGCCGCGCACAGCCGGCGATCGAGAATTTCCTGACCCAGTCTGCATTGGGCACGGGCACGGCTTTCGACACCCTTTGGGAATACACGCCTTCTGATGATTCGACCGTCGATTTGTCGTCCTCCACGGAAGATGAAGACATAACGCTGCTTGATGGTGTCGGACGCTCAGTCACGACCGGATCCGGCAACGACATGGTGTGGTTGGGCTCCGGCAACCACATGGTCGACACCGGCGACGGCAACGACACGGTGATAACCGGCCCGGGTGATGACACTGTATCCATTGGCGATGGCGATGACACCGCGCAGACCGGCGCAGGCGACGACCTGATCATTGCCGGAGCCGGAGGCGGCATCGACGTCATCGACGGCGGCCTCGGTTCCGACACTGTTTCCTATCCGTCGGCCGAGAATCCGGTCCTCATCGATCTGCGGACAGCGGATCGCAGCGCCCAGGCGGCGGGAGCCACGACGATTGGCGCCAAGCTGACGGATGACGGCTATGACCCGACGACGCCAGTCGGTTATGCCGAGGGATTGGACATCGAGACCGACATTCTCATCAGCATTGAAAATGCCGATGGTGGCGCCGGAAACGACACGATACTCGGCAACGATGGAAACAACACGCTGCAAGGCATGGGTGGCGATGACGATCTGCAAGGGTTCGCGGGCAATGATGCACTGCAAGGCGGCACCGGCAATGACCTTGTGTCGGGCGGGTCCGGCAATGACGACGTCGACGGAGGCCGGGGCGATGATAACGTCAGTGGCGGAGAAGGTGACGATACCGCGACCTATATCGCCGGTCAGAACGTGGGGGCGACGGACTTCTATGACGGCAACCAGGGCACCGACACTCTCACACTCGCCCTGACACAGGACGAAGCGGACGATGCCCTGATCCAGGCCGACATCGCCGCCTTCGAGGCTTTTCTGACGGCAAACGCCAATCCGGCCAGCAATGGTGCAACACCGGTGTTCCAGTTCACTCAGTTCGGTCTGTTGGCCAGAAACTATGAGGCCGTGAACATCGACATCATCGGTGTCGGCAACGCCGACCCCACCGCCGCCAATGACGCATTTTCCGGAGACGAAGACCTCCAGATCGCCGGCAACGTGCTGGCGGACAATGGCTCAGGCACTGACAGCGACGCCGATGGCGATCCTCTCCACGTGGTGCCGGATATCATCACAACCGCCAATGGCGGCCTGGTGACGTTGCTGGCCGACGGATCGTTCATCTACGACCCCGCCACCAACTTCAACGGTTCGGACGGCTTCCAGTATACGCTGGAAGACGGCTTTGGCGGCTCCGATACCGGCACCGTCAGCATCACGATCAATCCGGTTCAGGATGATCCCGTCGCCGCCGACGATGCCTTTAGCGGAGCCGAAGGCGCCCAGATCACCGGCAACGTGCTGTCAGACAACGGGGCGGGTGCAGACGACGATCCGGATGGCGACGCCCTGAACGTGGTGCCCGCATCCTTCACCACCGCCAACGGCGCCACGGTCAATCTTTTGGCCGACGGATCGTTCACCTACGATCCGGCAACGAACCAGAATGGCCCCGACAGTTTTGATTACACGCTGCAGGACGGCAATGGCGGCTCGGACATTGGCACCGTCAACATCTCGGTCAGCCCGGTCCAGGACGATCCGATCGCCGCCGATGATGCCTTCAGCGGCGACGAGGACACCCAGGTCACGGGCAACGTCCTGACGGATAACGGTTCGGGTGCCGACAGCGACCCCGATGGCGACCCGTTGAGCGTGTCACCCGGCGTGATCGTCACCGCCAATGGCGGAACCGTCAATCTGCTGGCCGACGGGTCGTTCACCTATGATCCCGCTGCCAATTTCAATGGCCAGGATCAGTTCGACTATACGCTGCTGGACGGCAATGGCGGAACCGACACCGGCACCGTCAGCATAACCGTCAATCCGATGCCGGATGATCCGGTCGCCGCCAACGATACGTTTATCGCCGACGAAGAGGCGTCCCTCGTTGGCAACCTGCTCAGCGACAACGGCGCAGGCGCCGACAGCGACCCCGATGGCGACCCTCTGAGCGTCGCGCCCGCGGTCCTCGCCACCGCCGGGGGCGGAACCGTCAACATCTTCGCCAATGGCTTTTTCATCTACGACCCGGCCGCCGATTTCTTCGGCCCCGACCAATTCAGCTACACCCTGCTGGACGGCAATGGCGGAACCGACACCGGCACCGTCAGCATAACCGTCGACGGCACCCCGGACTTTCCGGTTGCGGCAGACGATACCTTCGTCGGCGATGAGGACAGCCAAATCGTCGGCAACGTCCTCGACGACAACGGCGCCGGGGCGGACAGCGATACTGACGGCGATCCTTTGAGCGTCACGCCTGCGGTCATTGCGACGGCCAATGGCGGCACGGTCAATCTCCTGGCCGACGGTTCCTTCACCTACGATCCGGCCGCCCACTATCATGGGCCGGATAGCTTTGAGTACACACTCACTGATGGTTCCGCCGCGACAGACATCGGCACCGTCAGCATCACCGTCAACCCGGTTCAGGATGAACCCGTTGCCGCCGATGATGCCTTCACCGGCGACGAAGATACTCAGATCGTCGGCAATGTCCTGAACGACAACGGTTCCGGCGCGGACAGCGATGCCGATGGCGACGCCCTGACGGTCGTGCCGGCGATCATCAACACCGCCAATGGCGGCACCGTCAATCTCCTCGCCGACGGTTCGTTCACCTATGATCCGGCTGCCAACTACAACGGCCCCGACACTTTCGACTACACACTGCTCGACGGCAATGGTGGAACGGACACCGGCACGGTCAGCCTGACTATCAATCCCGTCCAGGATGATCCAATCGCGGTCGACGATGCCTTCAGCGGAGATGAGGACACCCGGATCTTCGGCAATGTCCTCGACAACAACGGCTTCGGCTTTGACAGCGACCCTGATGGCGATCGCCTGAGCATCGTGCCCGACATTTTCGTCACGGCTAACGGCGGAACCGTCTCAATCCAGGCCAACGGCTCATTCACCTATGATCCCGCTGCCAACTACAACGGCCCTGACACTTTCGACTACACACTGCAGGATGGTAACGGCGGATCGGACACCGGCACGGTCCACATAACACTCACTCCGGATCAGGATGATCCGCTGTTCAGCAACAACGACGACACCGTCAACTTCAACACGGTTACCGCCGGCTCCTACCTTGCTGGAACGCAATATGCAGCGCTTGATGGCAACGACATCGTAACGCTGGCTACGAATGGCGCAAACGCGGCTGCCGCAGGGTATGTCGTTGGCACGGCTTTCAATGCCGGGGACGGCGACGATACCGTGACTGGCGGAGCCCTGAATGACGTAATCTTCGGCGGCGGTGATCAGGACACTCTGGACGGAGGCGCCGGCGATGATGATCTCGACGGACAGGGCGGCAACGACATCCTGCTCGGAGGCGATGGCAGTAACACGATTTTCGGTGCGACTGGCGATGATTCGATCACGGTTTCGAACAAGACGGTTCCGTTCACGGATACGATTGACGGTGGTACGGGCACGGATGATCTGACGATTGCCTATGGTGCCATCACCGGTTTTCAGGATTTTGCAACCTATAGCTATTCGAATGGAGCATCGCTCGGCGGAACGTTCAGTTTCGACGATGGCGCAGGCGGCATCATCAATTTTGAGAACATCGAGGACCTGACGGTCGGCGGCATCGATTACGAGATCATCGTCAGCTACCTCAACCTAAGCCTTAGCTCTAGCGTGTTTACCGCCACCTTTCGTGTCGGTGGTGCGTTTTATTCGATGGCGAACAATGAAGTTGTCCTGTTCGACAATGGTTCCTTGACAAACCTCGGCGTCACAAGGCTGCGGTCGATATATGGAGGCAATCTCGCTGATCCTTTGACCATCACCGGATCATCTAACCAAGACATCATCGCTGGGGGCTCGATCTATTCAGGTTATTCAGGACTTGGCTCACTCACCATCAACGCTGGGGGTGGGAACGATATAGTCGACATCTCAAACAGTGCAGCCAGCGACAGCATTGATATGGGCGCCGGAGATGACCTGGTGTTTGTCAACCTCATCCAGATGGCGTCCGACACACTGCTCGACGGCGGCACGGGCAGCAACGATACGCTTTCCTTTGGCATCGACGGCCGTGGCACGGCTGGAACCTTCGATCTGAACACACTGAATGCGCAGAATTTCGAGAACCTCATCGGGTCAGGAAGCGATGACACGCTGATCGGTGATGGTCTGGCCAATTCCCTCTATGGCGGCGAGGGCAACGATCTCGTCCAAGGCGGTGGCGGCAACGACACTCTGTTCGGCGACATAGACAACAGTCTCGATTACAATGCCCGGGCAGGCCACTCCAACACGACCGGCAACGACACCCTCGAGGGTGGTGCCGGCGATGACACCCTGGTTGGCGGTGGCGGCGATGACACGCTGGATGGCGGAACCGGCACCGACATGATGACCGGCGACGCCGGGATCGATGTCTTCGTGCTGCGCCTCGGCGATGGCGCCCCCACCCTGGCCGATGCTAACATCATCACAGACTTCGAAGATGGAACCGATCTGCTGGGTCTGGCTGGCGGTCTAATGTTCGCCGACCTGAACATCTTTCAGGGCGCCGGCGCCAACTCTGCGGACACGATCATCCAACACACGCCAAGCGGCGAGTTCCTCGCCGTCCTCCAGAACACCACGGCAACCGATATCGATGTCTTTGACTTTACGATCCTGACCAACACCGGCCTGAACCTGGTTGGAACGCCAGGAAATGATGTTTTGCTTGGGAGTGAAGCCAACGATACGGCCGCCGGTGACGACGGAAACGATATTGTTGTGACCCGCGGCGGCGATGATTCGATCACGGTTTCGAACAAGACGGTTCCGTTCACGGATACGATTGACGGTGGTACGGGCACGGATGATCTGACGATTGCCTATGGTGCCATCACCGGTTTTCAGGATTTTGCAACCTATAGCTATTCGAATGGAGCATCGCTCGGCGGAACGTTCAGTTTCGACGATGGCGCAGGCGGCATCATCAATTTTGAGAACATCGAGGACCTGACGGTCGGCGGCATCGATTACGAGATCATCGTCAGCTACCTCAACCTAAGCCTTAGCTCTAGCGTGTTTACCGCCACCTTTCGTGTCGGTGGTGCGTTTTATTCGATGGCGAACAATGAAGTTGTCCTGTTCGACAATGGTTCCTTGACAAACCTCGGCGTCACAAGGCTGCGGTCGATATATGGAGGCAATCTCGCTGATCCTTTGACCATCACCGGATCATCTAACCAAGACATCATCGCTGGGGGCTCGATCTATTCAGGTTATTCAGGACTTGGCTCACTCACCATCAACGCTGGGGGTGGGAACGATATAGTCGACATCTCAAACAGTGCAGCCAGTGACAGCATTGATATGGGCGCCGGAGATGACCTGGTGTTTGTCAACCTCATCCAGATGGCGTCCGACACACTGCTCGACGGCGGCACGGGCAGCAACGATACGCTTTCCTTTGGCATCGACGGCCGTGGCACGGCTGGAACCTTCGATCTGAACACACTGAATGCGCAGAATTTCGAGAACCTCATCGGGTCAGGAAGCGATGACACGCTGATCGGTGATGGTCTGGCCAATTCCCTCTATGGCGGCGAGGGCAACGATCTCGTCCAAGGCGGTGGCGGCAACGACACTCTGTTCGGCGACATAGACAACAGTCTCGATTACAATGCCCGGGCAGGCCACTCCAACACGACCGGCAACGACACCCTCGAGGGTGGCGCCGGAGATGACACGCTGGTTGGCGGTGGCGGTGATGACACCCTAGACGGCGGAACCGGCACCGACATGATGACCGGCGACGCCGGGATCGATGTCTTCGTGCTGCGCCTCGGCGATGGCGCCCCCACCCTGGCCGATGCTAACATCATCACAGACTTCGAAGATGGAACCGATCTGCTGGGTCTGGCTGGCGGTCTAATGTTCGCCGACCTGAACATCTTTCAGGGCGCCGGCGCCAACTCTGCGGACACGATCATCCAACACACGCCAAGCGGCGAGTTCCTCGCCGTCCTCCAGAACACCACGGCAACCGATATCGATGTCTTTGACTTTACGATCCTGACCAACACCGGCCTGAACCTGGTTGGAACGCCAGGAAATGATGTTTTGCTTGGGAGTGAAGCCAACGATACGGCCGCCGGTGACGACGGAAACGATATTGTTGTGACCCGCGGCGGCGATGATTCGATCACGGTTTCGAACAAGACGGTTCCGTTCACGGATACGATTGACGGTGGTACGGGCACGGATGATCTGACGATTGCCTATGGTGCCATCACCGGTTTTCAGGATTTTGCAACCTATAGCTATTCGAATGGAGCATCGCTCGGCGGAACGTTCAGTTTCGACGATGGCGCAGGCGGCATCATCAATTTTGAGAACATCGAGGACCTGACGGTCGGCGGCATCGATTACGAGATCATCGTCAGCTACCTCAACCTAAGCCTTAGCTCTAGCGTGTTTACCGCCACCTTTCGTGTCGGTGGTGCGTTTTATTCGATGGCGAACAATGAAGTTGTCCTGTTCGACAATGGTTCCTTGACAAACCTCGGCGTCACAAGGCTGCGGTCGATATATGGAGGCAATCTCGCTGATCCTTTGACCATCACCGGATCATCTAACCAAGACATCATCGCTGGGGGCTCGATCTATTCAGGTTATTCAGGACTTGGCTCACTCACCATCAACGCTGGGGGTGGGAACGATATAGTCGACATCTCAAACAGTGCAGCCAGCGACAGCATTGATATGGGCGCCGGAGATGACCTGGTGTTTGTCAACCTCATCCAGATGGCGTCCGACACACTGCTCGACGGCGGCACGGGCAGCAACGATACGCTTTCCTTTGGCATCGACGGCCGTGGCACGGCTGGAACCTTCGATCTGAACACACTGAATGCGCAGAATTTCGAGAACCTCATCGGGTCAGGAAGCGATGACACGCTGATCGGTGATGGTCTGGCCAATTCCCTCTATGGCGGCGAGGGCAACGATCTCGTCCAAGGCGGTGGCGGCAACGACACTCTGTTCGGCGACATAGACAACAGTCTCGATTACAATGCCCGGGCAGGCCACTCCAACACGACCGGCAACGACACCCTCGAGGGTGGCGCCGGAGATGACACGCTGGTTGGCGGTGGCGGTGATGACACCCTAGACGGCGGAACCGGCACCGACATGATGACCGGCGATGCCGGAGCCGATGTCTTCGTGCTGCGCCTCGGTGACGGCGCACCAACCCTCGCCGACGCTGACATCATCACAGACTTCGAAAACGGATCCGATCTCATCAGCTTGCTTGGAGGCCTACTCTACACCGACTTGACGGTCTTCCAGGGTGCCGGCGCCAATGCCGCCGATACCATCATACAGCACACATCCAGCAGCGAGTTCCTGGCGGTCCTCCAGGGCACCACGGCAACCGATATCGACGCCTTTGATTTTCTCTGACGCCGACAATCGTTGAGTGGATGCGATGAGCAGCCGGGTTTTGACCCGGCTGCTTGTTTTTCAACTGGCAATGCGCCGACCGCCCATCTCTTCTGCAGTCCAAACCGCAATGTTGCCCTGCCGCCGTGCTTGTTGGTAGTTTGCTGGTTTAGAGGGATTCCAAATCGCCAAGCGCTGGAAGGATCCCCGGCTGGGAGGAAATGCGGAACTTGCAATGGTAGAGGTGCACTACTCGCCCTTGCTCGTGGGAGCGTCGGTGCTCGTTGCCATCATGGCGGCGTTTACCTGCCTGCGGTTGACCAGCGGGCTGCGCAATCTGTCGTTTGCACGGCGTAAGGTGCGCATCGCCGAGGCGGCCGTTGCGCTGGGCGGCGGCATCTGGTCGATGCATTTCATCGGCATGCTTGCCGTCACCCTGCCCTTTGTCGTGTCCTACGATCCGCTGCTGACGCTCAGCTCCATGCTGCTCGCCATTCTGATCACGGGATGCGGGTTGTTGCTGTTACATTTCGGTGAACGCACGAATTGGCGGATCCTGTTTGCCGGCACGTTCACCGGCGCCGGCATCGCGGCCATGCACTACACCGGCATGGCGGCAATCTCCGCCAACTGCATCGTCAGCTACAATTGGCTCGGCATTACAGCATCGGTGGTCATTGCCATTGCTGCCTCGACGCTGGCCATGTGGCTGGCCTATTCCAACCGGTCCCTCCTGCGCACGGCCGTCGGCGCCGTCGTTCTGGGTCTCGCCGTTTCGGCCATGCACTATGTCGCAATGCTGAGCACCGCCTTTTCGGAAGCCGCGGAATTCGTTGCCCAACCGCTGCCGTCACTCGATCCGCAGGTGCTGGCCATCTCGGTAACGCTGAGCACCTTCGTCATCTGCGGCCTGTTTCTGCTGCTGGCCATGCCGATGGAGGCAGCCACTGTAGTGGCCGAGGAACAGCCTGAACCCGAAGCACCGCCAAAACCGAAAACCGCCAAGGCACCGGGCCTGGCGCTTAGCCGCGCCAGCTCGGCTGCGCCGGCCGCCCGCAACCGCATTCCTTACGAAAAGGAAGGAACGGTGCGGTTCATGAACACCGACCAGATCCTGGCGATCGAGAGCGATGGCCACTACACGAAAATCCGCACCGACAACGACGCCCTGTTTTGCCCCTGGTCGATGTCGAAGGTCGAAAGCAGCCCGCCGGCGCAGAAATTTCTGAAAACGCACCGACGCTACCTTGTGAATCCCGCCCATATCAACGGCCTTAAAAAGGTCGGCGACCAGCTGTTCTGCTACGTCGGCAAGGCGGCCGAACTGGAGGTGCCGGTGAGCCGGGCGCGGGCCAAGGACCTGCGCCAGCAGCTCGGCGTCTGACTTACTTCAGATACATCGGGATACCTTCCACCCGGGCGATCTTCGGCCGGTACTGGTCGATATCGTAGAACCGGTCGACATCGACCCGGTGCAAGCCCTTGGTGCTGATATCGGCCGGCTGGGTCACGTAGCAGCCGTTTTTGATACCGACCATCAGGCCGCTTTTGCCTTCATCGATGAGCTGCACGCACATGGTGCCGTAGTTTTTGCCGACCGTCAGATCCACCGCGTCCGGCGCACCGGACCGCAGCAGATAGCCGAGGTTCTGGATCATCACGTTGACGCCGGTGATCTTCTTCAGACCGGCGCCGACCCGCTCGCCGATGCCGCCGAGTTTCTTGTGGCCATAGGCGTCTTCCTCGCCGCCCTCGATGATATCCTCGCCGACGACTGTCGCCCCCTCGGAAACCACCGACAGGGTGTAGTTGGAGGAGCTGCGCTTGCGGTCTTCGAGCAGGAAATCACCCAGGCGCTGGAGATCGAACGGCACTTCTGCGATCAGCGTCCGGTCCGTGTCGGCGAGATAGCCACTGGCCAGCGCCGTCAGACCGCAATTGCGGCCGAAGAGCTCGACGATCATGAAGCGTTCGTGGCTGCCGGCCGATGTTCTCAGCCGGTTGATCATCTCGACCGACCGCGTGATGCAGGTGGAGAAGCCGATGCAGTAGTCGGTCCCGAAAACATCGTTGTCCATGGTCTTGGGGATGCACATCGTCTTCATCCCCTCGGTGTGGATCCGCGCCGCATAAGACAGCGTGTCGTCGCCACCGATGGCGATCATGACGTCGATCCCCATCGTGTCGAGCACGGACAGCACGTGGTTGGTAATGTCGATCTTTCCGTTGGCATCCGGCTCGCGATCGACTTTGACAAAATCCGGAATGTCTTCCGGGTTCATGCGCGATGGATTGGTCCGCGACGTGTGGATGAAGGTGCCGCCGGTACGATCAACCGCCCGCACCAACTGCGACGTCAGCCCAAAATGCGTGTCCGGCGTGGCGGACGGATCAGACGCATCGGTGTTGACCGGTCCTGCCCAGCCGCGGCGGAACGCCGTGACGCGCCAACCGTTGCGTTCGGCTTCATTGACGACAGACTTGATGGCGGCGTTCAGGCCGGGAACGTCCCCGCCGCCGGTCAAAATCCCAAGATGCACGGCGAACTCCTCACATGCAGATGAAAATCAGCCCGATCATAGGCCGTTTCAACCGATTTAAAAAGCCAAAATGCGGGATTCAGGTCAATCAGTGCCCTGACCTAATACGGAACGCATTCGAGCAGCCCTGCGAGAAGGTTTTATGACGTTTTGTTGTCGTAATTCAGGTCAGCCGGAGAAATCAGCACTCCGAATTGGCGACACCAGATGACCACGCTCGGAAAATCATCAAGATCGACACCGGCTGGGATTTCGTAGCGCTGGCTTCCTTCAAAGGCACGCAGCTTGCCGAGGTCCACGAACATGGTGTCCTTTACATCTGACGACTGCCGAACGGTCTCTTTCGGCACCAGATAGACGTGGAAGGCCGGCCCGGGACCAACCTTGAAGTCGCTGCCCAGGAACACGACGTTCTCGTACACCTCCACCTGGCCCTCGCCATAGTGAATCGGATCGGCCGGATTGGCATGAATGAAGGTACCGGTCGCTACCCGGTTCTGCTGATCGTCGGCCGACAACGTTTCCATCGCCGGCGGCGGTGGAAAGACGTAGGGAAAGGCGAAAAACCCGACAGCGATGCCGAAGGCCGTGCCGAGCACGCCACCGATCAGGAATATTGCAATCGAACGCCACATGCTGTGTCTCCCTTCGACTTGGCTTGGTCTTACCTGATCACTCTCAGGCCGGCTCGGTCAACTTCTCTTCCCGCTTGGCGGTCGCCGGGGGATAAAGTTCGTCCAGCGGGACCGACTTGCCGGTGTCCTGCACTATCCGGCAATGAAAACGTTTGAGCGCCCGCGGATGGGAAACGCCGCATGAATGGGCGATCACGCCAACGTCGTAACGGATGCGCTCGACATAGTTCTTCACCCGCACGGCCTTGTTGGCTGGGTCGAGCCCGCGCTGCAGCCGCCTGTCATGGGTGGTGATGCCCGTCGGGCAGGTGTTCTTGTTGCACTTCAGTGCCTGGATACAGCCAAGCGCGAACATGAAACCACGGGCCGTGACCACCACATCGGCGCCGGCGCAATAAGCCCAAGCAATATCGGCCGGCGTGACGAGTTTGCCGGAGACGATGACCTTGATGCGGTCGCGCAGGCCGTGCCGCACGAGAATGTCGACGACCATCGGCAGCGCTTCCTTCAACGGCAGGCCGACATTGTCCATCAGCGGCATGGGCGCCGCGCCGGTTCCACCGTCGCCTGAATCGATGGTGATGAAGTCCGGTGCACTGGCGGCACCGCGGGCGTTGATTTCGCGGCACAGATTGTCCAGCCATCCATAGGCGCCGATCACCGCCTTGAACCCGGTCGGCTTGCCGGTCACCCGGCGGACCCGCTCGATCATGTCGAGCAGCTGCGGCACATTGGAGATTTCCGGGTGTCCGTTTGGCGAAATCGAGTCCTCGCCGGCCGGAATGCCACGGATCTTGGAAATCTCCTTGGTCACCTTGGCGCCGGGCAGGATACCGCCCTTGCCCGGCTTGGCGCCCTGGCTCATCTTCAATTCGAACATCTTGACTTGGTCGTGCGCCGCGACTTCCGCCAGTTTGCCATCGTCCAGCTCGCCCGCTTCATTGCGTACGCCGTATTTGGCCGTGCCGATCTGAAACACCAGGTCGCAACCGCCTTCCAGATGATAGGGTGACAGTCCGCCCTCGCCCGTGTTGAGCCAGCAATTGGCAAGTTTCGCACCCTTCGACAGCGCCCGCACGGCCGGGCGCGACAAAGCACCAAAGCTCATGCCGGAAATGTTGACGATCGACTGGGTCTCGTAGGGGTGTTCACAGCCCTCACCGATGGTGATCGGCGGCGCCGGAACGGAATCCTCGGTCAGCGTCGGAAACGGGCAATTGTTGAAGATCACGGTGCCGACCGGCGACAGGCTGCGGGTCGAGCCGAACGCCACGGTATTGTCCTCGCCGGAGGATGATTTGTAGACCCATTCCCGTTCGGCCCGGTTGAACGGCATCTCCTCGCGGTCCATGGCGAAGAAGTACTGGCGGAAGAACTCGCCCAAGGTCGAGAACAGATAACGGAAGCGCCCGAGTACCGGAAAATTGCGTCGCACGGCGTCACGCGTCTGCATGATGTCGATCAGAAACATGACGACAATGACCGCCGCAAACAGGCCGATGACGAAGACGAACAGAGTCGACAGAAAACCCAGACCATCCATCGTCACCCGGGTCAGAATACCGATGTCCTGCATTATGCCTCTCCCATGATCCGGCTGTGTTTCTGCGGCTCGATAAGGGGTTTGCCGGACCCGATTACACTAAACGTTTTTTCACTTCGGCTTTATCGCGATGTGAGACTCACAACCGATTTCCCGGCACCATTTGGCTGAATGACAGCCGACCGTTCGTGCAGAATATCGACCGTTCGTGCAAAAACCAGCCGATTGGTGCAGGCCGGATTCCTTTTACAAACAAGCCCTTCCAGATTGTTGCCATCGCTTTCCTGGGAGGAAACACATGATACCCGGTTCATTCGACTACCACCGGCCGACAACGGTTGGTGAAGCCGTCGGCCTGCTTGCCGACAATCCCGGCGCCGCCTTCATTCTGGCCGGCGGCCATAGCCTCATCCCGATGATGAAACTGCGCATGGCGGTGCCCGAGCACCTCATCGACATCCAGGGCATTGACGGGCTCTCATCCATCAATGTCTCCGGTCCGCAGATCGAAATCGGCGCCGCCGTCACCCAGGCGGAAATCATCGGCTCCGATGTGCTGGCGCAGCACTGCCCGATCCTGCGGGAAACGTCGCTGCAGATCGCCGATCCGCAGATCCGCAATGTCGGCACCATCGGCGGCAACGTCGCCAACGGTGACCCAGGCAACGACATGCCGGCAATCATGCAGCTTCTCGATGCCTCCTTCGAACTCACCGGTCCCGACGGCAGCCGCGAGGTCAAGGCGCGCGATTTCTACGAAGCCGCCTTTTTCACCGGTCGTGACGAGAGCGAAATGCTGACGGCCATCCGCTTTGCCGCACCGCCGGCCGGTCACGGCTCCAGCTACCAGAAGCAGAAGCGCAAGATTGGCGACTACGCCACCGCCGCAGCCGGCGTCGTTCTGACCATGTCGGGCGGGACCTGCGCAAGCGCCTCGATCGGCCTCACCAATGTCGCCGACACGCCGCTTTGGGCCGAGGCCGCTTCCAACGCACTGGTCGGCACGAGCCTGGACGATGCGGCAATCGATGCCGCCGTAGACGCCGCCAAGGCCATCACCGCCCCGGCATCCGATGGCCGCGGGCCTGCCGAATACCGCACCCACGTCGCCGGCATCATGGTCGCGCGCGCTATCCGCGAAGCGCAGTCGCGCGCCAGCTGAGCCCGGAGGAACATCCATGTCCAAGATCAATCTCAAAATGACCGTCAACGGCCAGCCGGTCGAAACGACGACGGAGCCTCGCACCCTTCTCATCCACGTGCTGCGCGAGGAACTGAACCTGACGGGTCCGCATATCGGCTGTGACACCAGCCATTGCGGCGCCTGCACCGTCGACATCAACGGCAAATCGGTAAAATCCTGCACCGTTTTTGCCGCCCAGGCGGAAGGTGCCGACGTTACCACCATCGAAGGTATCGCCAATCCGGACGGTACGCTGCACGCGCTACAGGAGGCCTTCCGTCAGCACCACGGACTGCAATGCGGTTTCTGCACGCCGGGCATGATCACCCGCGCCTGGCGGCTGCTGCAGGAAAACCCGAGCCCGACGGAAGAGGAAATCCGTTACGGCATCAGCGGCAATCTGTGCCGCTGCACCGGTTATCAGAACATCGTCAAGGCCATTCAGGCCGCCGCCGAAGAACTCGCCGTGAAGGAGGCAGCAGAATGACCACCGACACCAAGGAACGTATCGAAAAGCTCCAGGGCCTCGGATCGTCGCGCAAGCGCGTCGAGGATGCCCGTTTCACGCAGGGCAAGGGCAATTATGTCGACGACATCAAGCTGCCGGGCATGCTCTTCGGCGATTTCGTCCGCTCTCCCTATGGGCACGCCCGCATCAAGTCGATCAACAAGGACGCAGCCCTCGCCGCCCCCGGCGTGGTTGCCGTGTTGACGGCCGAAGACCTGAAGCCCCTGAACCTTCACTACATGCCGACGCTCGCGGGCGACGTGCAGGCCGTGCTCGCCGACGAAAAGGTGCTGTTCCAGAACCAGGAAGTCGCCTTCGTCGTCGCATCCGACCGCTACGCCGCGGCCGACGCCGTTGACCTGGTCGAGGTCGACTACGAGGAACTGCCGGCGCTGACCGACGCCTTCAAGGCGATGGATGCCGACGCGCCGCTGCTGCGCGAGGACATCAAGGACAAGATGGAAGGCGCCCACGGTCCGCGCAAGCATCAGAACCATATCTTCCACTGGGAAGAAGGCGACGAGGCCGGCGCAAACCAGGCGCTCGCCGACGCCGAAGTGACGGTCGAGGAACTTATCACCTATCAGCGCGTCCACCCCTGCCCGCTGGAGACCTGCGGCTGCGTCGCATCCATGGACAAGGTCAACGGCAAGCTGACCATCTGGGGCACCTTCCAGGCGCCGCATGCGGTGCGTACCGTGGCTTCGCTGATTACCAACATTCCGGAGCACAATATTCGCATCGTCTCGCCGGATATCGGCGGCGGCTTCGGCAACAAAGTCGGCGTCTATCCGGGCTATATCTGCTCGGCTGTCGCCTCGATCGTCACTGGTGTGCCGATCAAGTGGGTCGAGGACCGCATCGAGAACCTGTCGGCGACCGCTTTTGCCCGTGACTATCACATGACCGGCAAATTGGCAGCGACGAAGGATGGCAAAATCACCGGCCTGCACTGCCATGTGCTCGCCGACCACGGCGCCTTCGACGCCTGCGCCGATCCGACCAAGTTCCCGGCCGGTTTCTTCCACATCTGCACCGGCTCCTACGATATTCCGGTCGCCTATTGCGGTGTCGACGGCGTCTACACCAACAAGGCGCCGGGCGGTGTTGCCTATCGCTGCTCGTTCCGCGTGACGGAAGCTGCCTATCTGATCGAGCGCATGATCGACGTGCTTGCCCGCAAGCTCGACATGGATCCGGCGGACCTGCGCATGAAGAACTTCATCAAGAAGGAGCAGTTCCCTTACACCTCGGCGCTCGGCTGGGAATATGACAGCGGCGACTACCACACGGCCATGGAAAAGGCGCTGCAGAGCGTCGACTACCAGGCATTGCGCACCGAACAGGCGGAAAACCGCGCTGCTTTCGATCGCGGCGAGACCCGCTCGCTGATGGGCATCGGCATCGCCCATTTCACTGAGATCGTCGGCGCCGGCCCGGTCAAGAATTGCGACATTCTCGGCCTCGGCATGTTCGATTCCTGCGAAATCCGGATCCACCCGACCGGATCGGCCATCGCCCGCCTCGGCACCATCAGCCAGGGCCAGGGCCACGCCACCACTTTCGCCCAAATCCTGGCAACGGAAATCGGCATTCCTGCCGAGGACATCACGCTGGAAGAAGGCGACACGGACACCGCACCCTACGGGCTCGGCACCTATGGCTCGCGCTCGACACCGGTGGCTGGAGCGGCGACCGCCATGGCCGGCCGCAAAATCCGCGCCAAGGCCCAGATGATCGCCGCCTATCTGCTGGAAGTGCATGAGGGCGACCTCGAGTGGGATGTCGACCGCTTCCAGGTGAAGGGCAATCCGGAAGCCCACAAGACGATGAAGGAAATCGCGTTTGCGTCCTACAACCAGGCCATTCCCGGCCTGGAGCCCGGTCTCGAGGCGGTGTCCTATTACGATCCGCCCAACATGACCTACCCGTTCGGCGCCTATATCTGTGTCGTCGACGTCGATGTCGATACCGGCGTCACCGATGTCCGCAGTTTCTATGCGCTCGACGATTGCGGCACCCGCATCAACCCGATGATCATCGAGGGGCAGGTGCATGGCGGGCTCACCGAGGCATTGGCGATCGCCATGGGGCAGGACATCTCATATGACGAGATCGGCAATATCAGCGGCGGCAGCCTGATGGACTTCTTCCTGCCGACCGCGGTCGAGACGCCATTCTGGCAGACCGACCACACGACAACGCCGAGCCCACATCACCCGATCGGTGCCAAGGGTGTCGGCGAAAGCCCCAATGTCGGTGGCGTCCCGGCGTTTTCCAACGCCGTCAACGACGCCTTCGCCCACAAGGGCCTCGTCCATACCCAGATGCCGCACGACCACTGGCGCGTCTGGCAGACGGCCAAGAACCTGGGCCTGACGGGCTAACAAAAGCCGCTTCGCCGCCGGCCAACCGGCGGCGAACTGGCCGTTCGGTGCGAAAGAGCTAAATACTTGCCCATGACAACCGACATCACATCGGGCCTGGCGAAGGTCGGCTACCTGGCCGACCCGCAACTCGCCGTCGCCCTGCAGCTGGCGCTCGACCTGCAGCGCCCGCTGCTGCTTGAGGGCGAAGCCGGCGTCGGCAAGACCGAGACCGCCAAGGCGCTGGCCGAAGTGCTCGACACACGGCTGATCCGGCTGCAGTGCTACGAGGGCCTCGATTCCACCTCGGCCATTTATGAATGGAACTATCAGAAACAGTTGCTGGCGATCCGCGCCCGGGAACACGAAGCGGCATCGGCCGAGAGCGTCGAGAAACACATCTTCTCCGAAGAATTCCTGCTGAAGCGCCCCTTGCTGGAGGCCATCGGCCAGGACAAAAGTCCGGTGCTGCTGATCGACGAGATTGATCGCGCCGACGAGGAATTCGAAGCCTATCTGCTTGAAATATTGTCCGATTTCCAGATTACGATTCCGGAACTTGGGACGATTTCCGCCAATGCGAAACCACACGTCATTCTGACCTCGAACGGCACGCGCGAACTGTCCGATGCGCTGCGTCGCCGCTGTCTCTATTCCTACGTTGAATTCCCCGACCACCAGCGCGAACTGGAAATCGTGCTGGCGCGACTTCCGGGCATCGAACAGCAACTGGCGACGCAACTCGTCGGCTTCGTGCAGAACCTGCGACGCGAGGATCTGGAGAAGAAGCCCGGCATTGCAGAAACGCTCGACTGGGCGGCAGCGCTGACCGGTTTCGGTCTCGCCGCACTGGATGACGATCTCGACACCGTCACCTCGAGCATGATTTGCCTGCTGAAGACCGAACCCGACATCAAGTCCGTCACCCGCGAGGTAGTCTCGCGACTTGCCGGCAAGGCCGCCTGATATGGTCGCCGCACCAGTCCAGAACGTGACGGCACCGCTGGCCGACCGCATCGTCGGATTTATCGACCATTTGCGCCTCAATGGCTTCAAGGTTGGCTCCAACGAGGCACGCATCGCGGTAGAACATCTCGGCGCGCGTCCGCTCGCGCCCCTGCCGCGTGTCCGCCAGGAACTCAAGATCCTGTTTGCCTGCGGACGTGAGGATTGGCAGCGTTTCGACGATCTGTTCGAGGCTTTCTGGCTGGCATCGGGCCGCCGCCGCGACCTCGCCCGTCCGACCACCTCGCCTGATATCCGCAAGCCGCCGAAGCGCGCACCGCTATGGCAGAGCCATTTCGGTGAGACCGCAGAGGGCAAGGGCCAGGAAACGCCGCAGATCGAAACAGAAACCGGCAAAGACATCGGTGGCGAGGCGTCAGGCCGGCTGATCGCGGCAAAGACCTCGGTGCTGCAGAAGACCGATCTGAAGCACATTGTCGACCCGGATGAGATCCGCGCCGCCGAGGAGCTTGCCTACCGGCTGGCCAGCGCCATGCGCTACCGGCTGACCCGGCGTTACCGACCGTCGCGGCGCGGCGCCCGCGTGGATCTGCGGCGCACCATCCGCCACGCCCTGCCGCGCGGTGGCGAGCCGATCGATCTCTATCGCCGATCAAAACCGAAGCGCCCGGTCAACATCGTCATCTTCCTCGACGTCTCCGGCTCGATGAAGCACTACAGCCGCTTTTTCCTGCAGTTCGTCAAAGGCATGGTCTGCAGCTGGCTGCACACCGACGCCTTCATTGTCCACACCAAACTGGTGCGGGTCACCGACGCGGTGCGCGACAACAATTCAGCCCGCGCCATGACCCGTTTGGCACTGATGGCGGAAGGCTTCGGCGGGGGCACGCGGCTCGGCGAGAGCCTGGCCACCTTCAACCGTCACCATGCAAAGAAATCGGTCAACTCCCGCACCGTCGCCATTGTTGTCAGCGACGGCTACGACACCGGCTCACCGGAAGCGCTGGCCGATGAGCTCGCCCGGATGAAGAAACGCGTGCGCAAGCTGGTATGGCTGAACCCACTGCTTGGTTGGGAGAACTACCAGCCGGTGACGGCGGCCATGCAGGCCGCTCGGCCCCATATCGACCACTTTGCCGCCGCCAACACACTCGAATGCCTGACACGGCTGGAACCCCAGCTGGCCGCCCTGTGAGATCCGCCGATGAAACTCGCCGACACCACGCTTGATCTCATTGAAACCCTGCGCCGCGCCGGCCAGAGCTTTTGCGTCGCGACCATCGTGCGCACCAAGGACGCAACCTCGGCCAAACCGGGCGCCAAGGCGGTGGTTACCGAAGATGGCGAACTGCACGGCTTCCTTGGCGGCGCGTGCGTCACCGGTGCGATCCGCAAGGAGTCACTGGCAGCGCTGAAAACGGGTGAGGCGACGATGATCCGCGTCAAGCCGAAGGACGAGGTTGTGGCCCCGGTCGACGCCGACGGAACCACTCTGCACAAGTCCTCCTGTCCGAGCGGCGGCACCGTCGAGATCTTCCTGGAACCGATGAAGGCAACCCGCCGACTGATCGTGCTTGGGGCCTCACCCATCGCACTGACGCTGGTGGACCTGGCCAAGGCTATCGGCTACCGCACGGTTCTTGCTGCACCCGGCCTCAACGAAGAGCCGCCGGCGAATGCAGACGAGGTTCACAACGACTTCGCGTCTGCCGCGGCGATGGCAACACAAGCTGATGCGCTCGTGCTTTCCACCCAGGGTCGCCGCGACCGCGAGGCGTTGAGAGCGGCCCTTGCCAGCGATGCCGGCTATCTCGGCATGGTGGCGAGCCGCACCAAGTTCCACGCGCTTGCAGCGGACGTGGCGGAAGACTTGGCACTGGCGGCACGTCTCGGCGATGTGCATGCCCCGGCCGGCCTCGATATTTCAGCGGTGGAACCTGAGGAAATAGCCCTGTCGATCATCGGGCAAGTCGTCCAGTTACGGCGTTCGCGACAGATCGCAGAGCAATCGACAGGTGAGGCGCAACGTGCTCCAGGTCGATAACATCGATGCCGTTCTCCTGGCGGCCGGCCTGTCGTCACGCATGGGCGAAGCCAACAAGCTTCTGCTGGACTTTGGCGGCCAACCATTGGTTCGCCACACGGCAGATACGCTGACGCGAGCCGGCTTTGGGTCCGTAACGGTGGTCACAGGCTTCGAGGCAGAAGCCGTCGCCGCATGCCTAAAGGGTCTGCCAGTCACAACGACTTTCAATCCCGATTTCGCTGACGGACAACGCACATCCGTCGCCCATGGGTTGCGAGCCATTGAGACCGCCGGCCGCGAACCGTCCGGTGTCATGATCTGTCTCTCCGACATGCCCTATCTCGAAACACTGGACTACCGGACGCTCGCCGCCGCATTTCTGCAGAATGGCGCTGACCGTATCGCCCTGCCCGACTTCGCCGGACAGCGTGGCAACCCGATCGTGCTGCCGTCGCGCCTGTTGGCAGAAGCTTCGCGAGGCGGTCTCAACACCGGCTGCCGACGGCTGATCGAAAGACGGCCCGGCGAGGTCGATCGCATCCCTGTCGACAATGCCGCCTTCGTCAGCGACATCGACACGCCGCCCGATTACGACCGCGCGCTGCGCTCCGCCTATCCCGGCCGCTCCTGCTGCGGCTGACCAGACACCCTTACAGTTCTACCGAAAGGATCTCTCTTCCATGGAAATGCACGACTCGCAACGCATCGCCGCCCCGCGCGAAGCCGTCTATGCCGCCCTCAATGACCCGGAAGTCCTCAAACAGTGCATCCCCGGCTGTGAAGAGCTTGAGATGGTCTCGCCGACTGAAATGAACGCCACCGTCACCCTGCGCATCGGCCCGGTCAAGGCTCGCTTCAAGGGCGCCGTCGAACTCACCGACCTGGTACCGCCGGAAAGCTACACCATCTCCGGCGAAGGCAAGGGCGGCGTCGCCGGCTTCGCCAAGGGCGGGGCCAAGGTCACCCTCATTGAAGAGGGCGACGAAACCGTTCTGCAATATGATGTGAAGGCCGATATCGGCGGCAAACTCGCCCAACTCGGCGGCCGGCTGATCGACTCGACATCGAAAAAGCTGGCCGGGCAGTTTTTCAAGAATTTCGGCGCTGTGTTGGAGGAGCGAGTCGGGGCTTCGTGAAACCGCAACTTCAGAGTTTATGCCGCACACGGTACAATCCGCTTGACTGAACAGGCCGGTTGGCGTCTACGAGGTACGTCGTACGAACGTCACCGGAGTGTTTGCCTTGAGCGAAGAATGGGAATTCTATCCGCTGCTGGTCGACGATTCTCCGGCGTCGATCTTTTTCGACCTTGGAATTCGTTCGGAAGCACCGTTGGCGGGCTACAGTTGGCTCGGCTATTTACGAGTCCGGATGCGACAGCCCCGGCCGGATGGTCTTTCCAGCAGTGAAGAGTTTGACGCACTCGCGGCTCTCGAAGACGATGTTTGCGAGAGCGTCACGGCGTCAGACGACACCATCTACGTCGGTCGCAACACGTCCGATGGGAACCGGGACTTCTATTTTTATACCCGAAACAAGAGCTTTTTCGAGAAGACGGCAAGCGCTGCCATGCTGCACTTTCCCGACTATGAATTCGAGGTCGGGTCGAGACCGGATGAGGCGTGGGACGCCTATTTCAGGTTCCTGTACCCGTCCGCACGCAGCATGCAGCTCATCAAGAATCGCCGCGTCTGCGACGCTCTCCAGGCACACGGCGATCAACTGACCACGCCCAGGGACATTGACCACCGCGTCTATTTCCACACCAGTCCGGAAGCGGAAAAGTTCGCCGAATGGCTGAGACAAAACGACTTTGAAATCACCACGCTTGAACCGCTGGAGGGTGATCCATCCCGGATTGTGGTCGATTTTGTTCGCAAGGATCTCCCGAACGACATCGACCCGGTTGTGCTGGCGGTACTCGACAATGCCGCCGATCTGAATGGGGACTATGACGGATGGGGATGTGAGGTCCAGGCTAAATCTCCGGAATAGCCAGCTTCGCTGCTACTGACCCACATTTGGATGAAAGGCTGTACCGCGATCGGCCTCGACCAGTTGACCGAGAGCCTCTACCAAGAGTTATCAGATTGAACTCGAATGGGCCGGTTCCTCCGGCCAGAAAGCGCAGCACCTTGGCCATACTCGACTATCCGGCAGACATCTGGCGCGAAGCACTCGACCTGCCGCAGGGTGACGAACCGCAGGCTTTGATCCTCGAGGGCACGTGGTGGCGCACGACGGCGACGGAGAACCGGCTTGCCAAGCTCGAAAACGTTCGCGAGCTGGCGTTCCCGGAAATGTACCTGGGTCGCTTCGGTGATGCGACCATCGCCTATTGCTGCGCCTATGGAGCAGCCCGGGCCGTCGAGCCAGCCCATATCTTCGCCCAGCTCGGCACGCCGCTGCTGATCCAGATCGGCACCTGCGGCACGCTGGACGTAGAAGCCACGACCGGCATGGTGATCCTGCCGGAGCGTTGTGCGGCGCGCGACGGCATTGCGCCGCTTTACGGCGCTGGCGAAACCGTTGAGACGAGCGGCGGCTGGGTCGACCGGGCGGAGAATTTGCTTCAGGCCGAGACTGTCCGGACCCGCCGCGGCTATCACCTGACCTGGCCGAGCCTGTTCGCCCAGTCCGACGCCATGTGCGACGATTGGGCCGCCGAGGGTTTGCTCTCCGTGGACATGGAAACATCGACGGTCGTGGCCGTTGCCGATCATTACGGTGTTTCGGCCATGTCGATGCTGACAGTCTGGGATGCCCTGCCGTTGCGCCGAACCTTCCTCGACCCGCTGGCGCCGGAAGACCAGGAGGAACTGCGACGCTCCAACGAGAAGGTCTATGACGTGGCCCTGGCCCTCGCAGCGGAGGTGCCTAGCAGCGCGATCTAGTCGTCACCCCGGGTCAGCACCGGCTGCCCTGCCAGCTCCACCCGGTTTCGAACCTGCAACTTGCGCAGCAACTGACCGACATGGGTTCGCACCGTCCAGTAGGAGATTCCCAGTTCGTCGGCGACCTCGCGATCAGTCAGTCCGCGGGCGACAAGCCGTCCCACTTGCCGTTCCCGAACACTCAGGGCTTCGCCGGGCCGGGCATCGGCCTTGGGACGCACCGTACACATGAATGCGCATTGAGAGGCGGCAGACACATTGCGCCGGTTGATCGTCAGGTCGAAGCGCGCGAACGAACCATGGTCGCGGCCAGTCGCGATCGCCGCAATAACCGTGTCGAGAACAGCCCTTTCGGACAGGCCCGGTTGCTCGGCAATCCAGTGCACCAGGGCGGGTGAGGCCACGCGACGCTGCAAGTCGGCGGACGCCGCGACCAGCATGAATTCCGAACCACTCACCGCCTCCTCAAGCTGCTCGCCGCTCAGCATCGACTGATAGGCGTTCTTCAGCATCGGCCGAAGGGCATTAAGCAGGCGCTTGTCATCGCGGGAAAAGGCGCGGTCCGCGGCTTTGCGCCAGATGCGCAGATCACCGATATTGCGCTCGCCATCGTAGAGATAGAGATCAAGGCCGTGGGCCACTCCGTAGGGACGCAGAAAATCCGCATGGTATTCGGTGCGCTCCAACTCAGCGCGGGAAATGACTTCGTAGACCGGTGTTGCCTCGCGGCGCGGGCGGATGCGGTGAGAGAAGGGATCGCAGAACTGGTAGTGGCTTTCATAGGCCCAGGACATGTCCTGGTCGCGGTTGTAGCAGAGCGGCTTCTCAAAACGTCGCTGGCCGCTGTTCCATTGCGTCTGCCCGACAAAGTCGGCCTTGAACAGCGACAGCAGCCGTTCCGCCAGCCGCTTGCGGGCAAGTACCGGGCGGTGGTCGGGCCGTGCCAGCTCGTGGGCGATGAACGCCAGATCCTCCAGATCCTGCGTCTTCACGTCAAAACTCCTCCCCACCGCATCGCTATTTGTAGCGATTGCGGCATCTGGGGATTGTTCCATACTTCCGGCAAAGCCTCAACAAATCGGGAGTTCGGAACATGAGATCGTTCATCAGAGCAGCGTCGTTGGCCGTCTTAGCAGCAACCGCTTCAGCCATGCATGCCCAGGCGCTTGACCGCACCGCGGTCGCAGCACCCGACGGTCTCCACCTGTCGGTGGTCGAAACCGGCGATCCGTCCGGCCAGCCGATCCTATTCGTTCACGGCTTCTCGCAGAGCGCCGCCGCCTGGCGGTCACAGCTCGAAAGTGATCTGGGCGACACTCACCGACTGATTGCCTTCGATCTGCGCGGCCATGGTTACTCCTCCAAGCCGGAGGATCCTGCCAACTACGCGGCGAGCAAATCCTGGGCCGACGATATTGCTGCCGTGATCGAAGCCAAGAATCTCGACAACGTGGTGCTGGTCGGCTGGTCCTATGGCGGCCTGCCGCTGCTTGACTATGTGCAGGCCCACGGCCAGGACCGTCTTTCCGCCCTCGTATTCGTCGCCACCGGTTACAATCTCGACCTGCGGCCGCCGGCAGACGGTGGCCCCGAGCCGGTGCTTGGCCCGGGTGTCGTTGAGAACACCGGTCCGATGGCCGGCATTCCGGCCGGACCGCCGGGTGCCGATCTGGATGGCTGCGATGCCGCCAAGACCTGCGGCGACTACGCCCGGCAGTTGGCCGGAACCAAGCGTTTCCTGGAAATGGTGCCCGGTTCGCCGCTGCCGGACGCTGTCATGGCGGAGGCGCTTGCCTACAATATGCAGACGCCCCCATTTGTGCGCCGCGCCATGGTGATCGACCGTTTCGTCACCCAGGGGCCGCTCGATCACTCACCGACGCTAAAAACCGTCAGCGTGCCGGTGCTTTTCCTGCACGGCGGTAAGGACCAGCACGTGCTGCCTCGCTCGACCGAGATCATGCAGGAACTGGTTGAAGCCGGCGGCGGCACCACCAAACGCATTGTCTACGATGACCTGGGCCATGCGCCGTTTCTGGAAGACCCGAAGCGATTCAACGCTGACCTCGGTTCCTTCGTGTCAGGCCTCTAATCAATCACCCTCGTTGGCGGTCTGACCGTCGCGAGATTCAAAGCAGTTAGGCCGCGGTTGCTCGGATCGCCGCCGCGCGCACATCGTCAAGCAAAGGAACCCGGTTTGCCATGAACCGGGTTCCGCGTCGGTTGGACGCGAGATTTGAAGTGACATGATCGCCGGCAACTGGTTGATTGTTTCCGATGATGAGTCACGGAACGGCGGCCGGACCTTATGCCTGAAACATTATTCTGCGCAAAGCTCACTAGACTACATGTGCTTCTGATCTCGACTGCGATCCTGATGCCGCAATCGGGCTGGGCACAGGACATCGTGATCCCGTCCGGCGATACTGTGACCGTGCCTCAGACTCTCGACAATGTCGGCGATACATTGACGGTCGAATCGGGCGGTGCCATCGACGTCACCGGCTTCGGTCTCGATGCGGTTGAGGGCAAGGCGTCCGATCAGTCGATCGTTAACCACGGATCCATCTTCCTCAATGATGCCGGCAGCTCGGACGGCAGCGCGATCCGTTCGAAAGGTGACAATGCGAGCGTGGTCAACACGGGGTCGATCGAGGCTGAAAATATAGCTATCGGCATTCGCTCGGACGGAAACTTCTCGACCGTGACGAACAGCGGATCCATCGATGCGGACAGCTACGGCATCCGCTCGACCGGCAGCAACGCCACCATCACCAACACTGGCATAATCAACGCACTCAATCATGGCATTCGCTCGGACGGCGATCATGCCAATGTCATCAATCGTGGGACCGTCAATGGCGATTCCCAGGGAATCGTTGTCGACATACACGGCATCCGCAACGGCGGTGCATTCTCCACCGTAACCAACTACGGGATGGTGAGCGGCGACGAAGACGGCATCTTCTCCATCGGCGACAACGCCACTATCATCAACCATGGCACTGTTGTCGGCCAGAAAGCCGGCATCGGATCGCAAGGCGACAACTCTCGCATCGTCAACTACGGCACCGTGCGCACCGACGGCGGCCCCTACGCCATCGGCATCATCGGCATCGGCACGGAACTGGTCGTCATGCCGGGTTCGACGATCGAGGGACCCGTCAGTTTCGAGGGCATTCACGAAAAGCTGACCATCGCGGCCGGCCAGAATGTGGTGCTCGATTATGCCGGTGTGTTCACGACTCTCGATGTGACAACCCCGTTCGTCAACGACACCTCAAATGGTGTCGTCGTCACCGTCGACCCAACCGGATTTGCGACGGCCAACCCCTGGCTGCAAACACTCACGCAAACGATCCAGGACACCGTGCGCCAGGCTGCCGATCCGGATGCGGTTTCAAGTCGGTCCGTATTCGGCTTCGGTGGTGAGAGTTCTGAAGCCGGTGGGCCCAGAGGCTGGATCAGTGGATTCGGCGGGTATCAGAGCCAGTCCGGATCAGGCGCGGTGACGGGTGCCGATCAGACCTACGGTGGAGGGATTGCCGGTGGCCATGCGGCTTACGGTTCAAACATCTATGGCCTATTCGCAGGTGGGTCACACAGCCACTTCGAAACGGACAACGATGCCCAGACGGTCGCCGTGACATCTGCGTTCGGCGGTCTCTATGGCAGCATCCAACACGGTTCGGTGCGATATGACATGGCGCTGGCCGCCGGTTATGCCGAGCACGACTCGACACGCAATGTCGCCAACAACATGGTAGCGGGTGGTCGCGAGACCGCATCGGCCGACTATGACAGTTACTTCCTGTCACCTGCCCTGTCTGCCACCCGCCAGATCAACGACCGCACATTCGTAACCATTGGCGGGCGCTATGCGGCGCTGTTTCTGGACGGCTATCAGGAAACCGGATCCTCCGCCAATCTCTCGGTCTCAAGCCGGACCGTCCAGGTTGCAGCCTTGAACGCGGAAATGCTGCGCAGGCTGGGCCAATGGAACAACGACAGCGGCACCCTGACACTTGACGGTTGGCTCGGTGCCAACGGCCTGTTCAATCTGGGCGACATTTCGGTAGACGCAACGGTCGCCGGCCTGCCGTTGGATTTCAGCGGCAACTTTGCCGGCACGACCGCAGTCGGTGTCGCAGGTATCGGCATAGGCTTCCGGCCTCACAACGGCGCTCTGTCGGTCAATATCGAGGTGGAAGGCCGGCTCGGATCGGACGATTACCGGGAAGTTCGCGGCTCGGGCAGAATCGGCTGGCGGTTTTGAGCAATCGGAAAGTGGCGTAACCGGTGACGCTCGCACCTAGGCGCAGCCCGACATGAACCTTGATTCCGCACGTAGTCGAGCGATCCTGTGGGCGCTGGCAGGAGCGCTCTTCTACACGCTGATCTTTGCGTCCGCACGCTTCATCGGGCCTGAAGCCAATCCGATCCAAATTGTCTTCATGAACTACTTTGTAGCGGCACTGATCATGGCCGCGATCGCGACCTTCACCCTGCGCGGCACTGGCGCTTTGAAAACCAGCCTGCCCGGCCTGCACGCCGCGCGGGCGCTCAGCAGCGTGTTCGGCGATCTGTGCATCATATCGGCGCCGCTGTTCATCGCTTACGAGGACTCGACTGCCATCAGCCTCACCGACGGCGTCATCACGATGCTGCTCGCTGTGGCTCTGCTCAAGGAGCGCGCCAGCCTGTTGCACTGGCTGGCCGCGATGCTCTGCCTTTTGGGCGCCATGGTGATTGCGCGCGCTGATGCAGGCACTGGTGTCGGATCATCGGCTATCGGCCTCGGTCTTGCCGCTTTTGGTGCGGTGTTTTCCGGCTCCGAAATGCTGTTCATCAAAATGCTGTCCGACCGCGACAAGCCGATCCTCATCATGCTCATCGTCAACGTGCTGGGCTCTCTCATGTTGCTCGGCCCGGCAATCTGGGTCTGGCAGCCCTTCAACGGCAGCGACTATCTGGTGCTGCTTTTGATCGGTCCGCTGGCACTGGCCGAGGAATACTGCTGGATCAAGGCCCTGCAGAACGCCGCTGCCGTCGCTGTTGTTCCCATTGGTTATGCGAGCATTCCTTTTGCGGCAGCGCTGGGTGTCCTGGTCTTTCACCAAAACCTCGGACTGCAGGAAATATCAGGCGCCTTGCTGGTGATCGCCGGCGGTATCGTCCTGTCCAGGCTGACCGAGAAGGAGGAGGAGTAAGAGGCCTTTGCGATCTTCAATAGGAAGTCGCCCGAAAAGCCAGAGAGTTTTTCTATCGAACGTACCGGATCTCCGGCGATCGGCAGTGTAGAGCCTTTGAGGCGGGCGGATTCTCGCCAAGAGCTTCTACAATTTCGAACGACAAAACCCATATGGAGTTCAAGCGGCCAGATTAATCTGGCGGTGTCGGGTCCGTTGGCTTCTTGTCAGCGGCCCTGCTCTGGCCAATGACCAACAAGGAACGGGTCCCGAAAGGAAGACGCGCAATGGCCAATGGCGAGCATATCGATCTCCTGAAACACGATGTGGCGATGTGGAACGAGTGGCGTACGCAACGCCGCATCAGGCCCGATCTCCGGGGCGCTGACCTGCACGAGGTGGACCTGCGCCGAGCCAACCTTGCGGAAGCCGATCTTGCCTGGTCCAATCTTGAAGATGCGAACCTTGCCGGCGCCGATCTTGGCGGAGCGACCCTCATGGGCGCCGTCATGGAACGAGCCTGTCTGCTGGGTGCCAATATCGCCTGGGCTGACTGTAGCGGAGCAGACCTGGCCGACAGCGTGCTGCGTGGTGCCCGCTTCACGGGCACCGATTGCTGCGGTGTTGACTTCAGCGGATCCAACGCGAAAAGCGTACGGGTGATGGAATCAAACGGCTCTGCCGGCCGGACGGACCTGACCGGAGCGCGCAACTTAAAACAGATGCAGATCGACACCATGAGTGGCGATACCGGGGTTCTGCTCGCAGGTGGACTTGCGCATCCCTGCCACTGGCCGGACTGGCATCCGGAGGGTACAGCGGAACCCAGGTCGAAGCAGAGCTATGTCCTGTCGCGTCCGGAAGATCGCCAGACTGGCGTACAACTGTAGCCTTCAGCGCCAGACGCTCTGCGCCGGGCGCATCGTCTGCCCAGTTCAACGGCGCAGTAGCGCAATCAGGCTGGCTCTATTACAGACCGTTCCAATTTTGTCCTGTTCTTCGTTCGTGGCACCTTGAAGATCTTGTCCAGCCTCTGCAGACGCTCGCGCTCGTCCGGCGTGGCCTTTCCTGCGGCTTTCAACACGGCACGCACATCCGCCAAGACCGATCGCCGACCCTCCGCGTCCGGAACCATCTCCGGTAGGGCCTCCAGGGCTTTCTCGGTGTCGAGTTGCAGCGCGAAAAACTGAGCCCGAACGATCCGCTTGACCGTGTCGGCACCGAGGTCCGCGCCCTCAATTATGACCCGGCGCAGTGCATAGGCCGAACGCTCGTCCAACTCGCTGATGCCGTGAAGCGCATAAAGCAATGCCCGAACCTTCGCATTGAACGCATCACCGTCGCCAATGCAAGTCTGGTACTCTTCCCGGGCGGCCGCAATCCGTGCTTCTTCATCCGCTGTCTTGGCCGGCGGTCTTTGCGGTGGCGGGCCCGACATTGTCTCGACAAAGGCCTGTAGCGCCGGCGAACTGTAAACAGAGAAGAAGATCTGCTCGGCCAGTTGGTTGCGAGACCGCCGAAAACCCTCAAAGGTCGCCGCGAATGCTTCCGCGGCATGTTCCTGCATCCTGAAGAACGGATTGTCCGTTGCAACCGGCTTGCGATTGTTGCGGACATGCTCCGCAAGCTCGGGAACGTTGCGCATCCAGGGTTTGTCGCCCCCGAACAGCGTGTACTCGAGCCGGAATGGATTGGTCGCCCGCATCGTTTCGGCTGAATGCTCATTGGCCATGGCCCGAACGAAGGGCTGAAAGAACGAGCGGTATCCTGCAAGCGTGATATCCGACCAGCGCGCCGCAGTCGCAAATGCCTGGTCTTCTTCTTCCGAGTTACGGCCAAAATCGCGGATGTCGTCCAGCGTCCTTGCTTCGATGCGTGCACGGAAATCGCTCGGACGGTCTCCTCCCGCCCTGCGTTGGTTTTTCCGGTTGATGACAATTTCATACAGTCCGGGCGGCAGAACATCTATGACATCCATCATGCGCATCAACACGTCGTCCTCACAGGCGGCCACTTTGGGTGACAGGAAGATCGACAGATGGTCCGCCTCGGGATCGACGCAGTAGACGATGGTCTGGCCGTGGTCTCGGATATCATCAACGCTCCGGTAGAGATCGAGAATCCATCCAAGTGTCTGCGGCGGCGGGCTGACTTCGTCGCCAAGTGACGTAAACACGATGATCGGCGACCGGACAGACCGGATTTCAAAACGGCGGCCGTCGGAGGTCTCCGTTTGGTTGGCCGCCAGCTTGTTGCCGACGAAGTGATTGTCGGTCAGAAACTGGATTTCCTCGCCGTTGAGAGTAATCAGGTGACCCCACCACTTCTCGAAATTCAGAAATGGCGACCCTGCGGTATCGACGCCGGTATAGACATCATGGTGTTTGCGAAAGATGGCATTGGCGGGATCGAGATGGTTGAAGTAGCCAATCAGGTGGGCACCATCGAATTTGCCATTGCCCAGGTCGCTGGTGAATTCGGTCAACCATGTTCCTCCAGTGAGGCCTCCGGCATAGCGCATGGAGTGTTTGCCCCGTTCACCCTGCCAGCATGAGATCGGAGATCCGGACAGCAGGACAGGCCCGAACAGATCCGGACGCAAGGCGGCCGCCATAAGCGTCTGATATCCGGCCTGGCTGTTGCCAACCGAGAAGGGCAGCGGGCACTCCGGATGCAGCGAGGCAACATGCTCGAAAAACGCCACCTGACCTTCGACGACGTCCAGGAACGTCTGCCCGGGAAGCGGATCGACGGCGAAGCAGATCACATAGACCGGATGGCCGTTGGCGAATGCCTCGCCGATCTCGCCGTGCCGGCTGAAACCGCTGATCCCCGGCCCCTGTCCGGAACGCGGATCGGCTATGACCACCGGACGCTTTTCCGGGTCAAGCCTTGTGCCCTCTGGCGGGATCACCCTGGCAAGGGAATAGTTGATCGGACGTTCGAGGGTCTCGCCGCTGAGAATGATCTCGTGATCAAAACTCAGCACTGTCGCCATCGGCCGCGAATGCATGTCCGCGTGGTCGTCGCTGCGTTGCCGAAGGATATCCATGTAGAGAGCCGTGCGTTGGTTCGCATCGGTCATGTAATCGATAAAGCTGTTGGTTATCCCAAGGGGATCGAAAGGCCAAACGGCTCTCTGATCACCCCCGCTATTCGCTTTCGCTTGGGTTTCTTTCGCTGTATTCCGGCTCTGCATGTCCATTTGACCGAAGTCCTTTCCGCATCTCGATTCCCTGAAGGCCAGTCCACGCTGCCAATGCAGCCGCGCTTTCGGTCCGCCAACCGAATCAGCAGCACCAATCTACCGCACTGCAACATGCGTGAATATGAACGAGATGTTCGCCAATAGGTTTAGCGTTAAGGAAGCGTAAAGAGAGGCAGGACCTCAGCCCCGGCGGTAGGCCGCCAGGATTTCGCGCATGATCCGCTGCTGCAAAGCGTCCCGCTGGACCATGCTCCAGTGGCCGGCATCTTCGAGGTTCGGCAGGTTGCGAATATCGACATTGACGATCCTGCCGGAAAAACCCGAAGCGCCTTTGAAATCACCGGGATTGTTCTGATCGCCGGAAGCTTTGTAACTGATGAACCGGCGTACGCCCTTGGGCACACGCGGCGCACCGAGGGAATCCATGACGATGACGAGATCCACCGGAATGCCGTCCGCCGTCAGCGAGCGGGCGATCCGTACGGACGCACCGGCCCCCAGAGAGTGCCCCACCAGAATGATCGGACCGCGCCGGTTCCTTGCATAAGCCCTCTCGATCTTGCTCAAGACGGCGTTTTCGTTCGTCCAGCTCAGTGCATGAGCAGGAACGCCCTTGCCGCGCAGTTCCACCGCCATATCGTTGATGCCGCTGGAGAACAGATCGCCGAAACCGCCGCGGAACATGTAAACCTGTGCAGTCGAGGCTTTTCCTGACGCCGGCAGTGGAGTCGCGGCAAAGGCGCGGGCTTGAGTGCTCGCCGTCTCGGTGGACGTGCAGGCCGCAAGAAGAGTCATGGCAGCCAGTGCTACAATCGCCTTCGCAATCGAACCGAATCTTCTCAACGCCGGTGCCCCCAACAACACGTCCCTGGCCGCCTGCATCCGCCAGCTGTCGAACATTACCGTGCTACCTGCTTCTCCGGTAGACGGTTTCGATCTCCTTGACCGCCAGTCTCTGCAGCTCCTGCTGGTTCACGATGTTCCAGTGGCTTGCCTTGTCGAGTTTCGGCAGCTTTCTGATGTCAACGTTGACGATTTTACCCTTAAACCCGGGATCGGGTTTGAAATCGCCGGGAAAATTCTTCCAACCGGATGCCCGGTAATTGACGAAACGCTTGACGCCTTTTGGAATGCGCGATGCACCCAGCGCATCGAAGACGATAACGAGATCGACGGGAATGCCACTGCTGGTGAGCTTACGAGCCATCTTGAGCACCGCCTCCGCGCCCAGTGAATGGCCGGCGAGAATGATGGGCCGTGCTTGCCCCTTCGCATATTTCTGCTTGATCTCGTAGACAACCGAATTCTCTCTGGCCCAGCTCAGCGATTGGGCCGGAACGCCCCGGGCCCTCAGCTCTGTTGCCATTTCGTTGATGCCGGTCGAAAACACACCGTTGAATCCGCCGCGGAAGAGGTAGATTTGGGCGCGCTGATCCTTGCTTGGCTTGACGGCCGCAAAATTCTGTTCAGCCGTTGATCCTGAATTCGAGCTGGTGCAAGCCGTCAACCCGGTCAATGCGGCCAGGACCATGACCAATGCTGCTAGACGCGTAACTGTTTTCATCGTCAGCTTTCTCCACACCCCTTCGTGGCCCTTTGGCAATAGTCCCGATAAGGCCCATTGACCAGACCGGATCGCTGCATTGGCGAACAATTTTTCGTATGCCCGTTGTCCACCAGCCACACTTGGCGTATGCGCAGGGCGGACGTAACTAGCTCTAATATGCGATGAGCAAAATGCAAGCAAAGCGGGAATCATCCAGTCCGCCGACACGGCACCACGCGGTCTGCGTTGTCGGGGCCGGACCGTGCGGTCTGACAGCCATTCGCAACCTGGAAAAGCATGGCATCGAGAGCCTGGTCTGCCATGAGGGCTACGACGCCGTCGGCGGTTTGTGGGCTTACAGCGAAGATCCTGAGCGGCCCAGCGTTTACGACAGCGCCCATATCATTTCGTCCCGTCGGCTCTCGGGATTTCGCGATTTTCCAATGCCCGACGACTATCCGGACTATCCGTCACATCGACAGATTCTGGCATATTTCAACGCCTATGCAGACCGCTACAACCTGCGGCGCCATGTTCGGCTGAACTCTCGAGTGGAAACCGCGGCGCATCGTCCCGAGGGCGGATGGCGGTTGACGATCCATGATTCGGAGGGTCTACACGAAGAAACGGCAGATCACCTGATAGTCGCTTCGGGTCATCACCGGATCCCCTTCACACCAAAACTCGAAGGATCGTTCGAAGGCCGGCAACTGCATTCGGCCGAGTACCGCGCACCGCGCGGTTTCGAAGGCCAGCGTGTGCTGGTCGTCGGGGCCGGCAATTCCGCCTGCGACATCGCCGCCGCGCTGTCGCGGGTTTCCGACCATGTCAGCCTGTCGCTGCGAACGCCGCAATACATCGTGCCGAAAACCGTCTTTGGCCGCCCGATGGACGTCCAGTACCGAAAGCTCACGCGGTTGCCGAGGTTTTTCCGACATGCGCTGCTGCGATTGGGGCTGCAGTTGGTCGTCGGACCCTATGAGCGTTACGCCCTGCCACAGCCCGACGCTGAGATCCTCTCGGTCCACCCAACTCTGAACACGGACATCCTTGAGCAGCTGACGCACGGCAAAGTGACGATCCGCAAGGCGACACAATCGGCATCCGGCAAGAACGTTCGCTTCGCGGACGGCTCGACCGGGGACTTCGATACCATCATTTGGGCGACCGGGTATCAGACCCGTTTTCCGTACCTGAAGGACGAACGCTTCGACTGGTCGCAGAGCATTCGTATCCCGCTCTACATGAAAATGATGCCGCCCGACCTGAACGACATTTTCTTCATAGGACTGATACAGCCGTTGGGCTGCATCTGGGCGCTCGCCGACTATCAGTCAGAGATTGCCGCACACGCGATCAGCGGCAAATGGCAACGACCCACCGATCTGGAGCAACGTATCGCGCACGAACATGCGCTGGACGCCAAGAGGTTCCAACCATCGACGCGACATGCTGTCGAAGTCGATTTTCACGAATATCGGCGCCTCATGGAAACGCAGTTGAAATCGGTGGCGGCGTAAGCGGCACCGACCCGGCTATTTCACTGCCACGCAGGTGACCGGAGACAGGTGCGCCAGCTTGTGAGAAACACTGCCCATCAGCAGTGCGTGGGCGTCCGTAAGCCCTCGCGCTCCGACAACCAGCAAGTCGACATCTTCCGATTTCACGAGACCCAATATAGCGTCAACTGCCTTGCCGTCCTCGATCCGCTGGCTGACCTTTGAGACGCCATGGGAGCGCACGGTTTCTTCAGCCAACCTCAGCAATTGTTCCGCAATCGCACTGAGCATCTTGTCCGGCTCCGGGCTCCGCTGAGTGACCGTGACGGCCGGATAGCGTCCGCTCGGCACTGCCGCGACGATCGTTGCCAATGGTTCACCCCGCTCGTCGGCCAGGTGTTCGATCTGAACCAGACGCTTCAGGTCGTCCGAGACCTCGTGCCGCATCAGGACGTGAACCAGCAGCACTTCGGCATCATATTTGGAGGCAATGTCGGCACCGATGCCGACGGCCTTGGTGGCATGCTCTGATCCATCGGTGGCAATCAATACCTTCTTGAACATGGCTGTTTCTCCGCAGTTGCCGGGATGAAGAATAACAAAAAGCACAGGCGTGTCACAAAGATGACCGCATCTCAGTCCTTCCCCGTTAACACCGGATGAATCGGAAGAGCACCGACCGTTAACGTTAAGGTGAAGGATTCGTTGACTTCCGACGCCTCTAAACCCCCTTTTTAACGGTATTGAGCGTTCATGGCCGGTACGTAGAAACGATTGCCACGAGGATTTCCGATGGTCACGGGCCACAACCTGTCGCTGCCGTTCTTTGCATCGGCGCGCGATAACCCAGACAAAATTGCACTGCACTCCGACAAGGGGACCTGGACTTATGGCGAACTGGCACAGACCGCGGCGCGGCTCGCCGGATTTGTGTCCGCTGGCCGATCCGGCCGGGTCGGCATTCTCGGATCGCGCAGTTTCGAAGCCTATGCCGGCATCCTTGGCGCCCTGTGCAGCGGTAAGGCTTACGTACCGCTTAACCTGAAGTGGCCGGAAGCCCGCCTTGTCGACCTGCTGAACCTTCTTGATCTGGATGCCCTCGTGGTCGACGCCAATGGCGCCGCACTGCTCACCGAGGCGGTTCTGGAGGCCGCTCCCCAGCGCATTGTCGTCACCAACGAAGCATACGCGGCCGATGACGCGTTGCACGATCGCACGGTCGCCCTGTCCGCCGTCGACGCCACTCCAGTCCTTGATCCGGCACCACGCGAGCCGTCCGACACGGCCTACATCATCTATACGTCAGGCACCACGGGCATGCCGAAGGGCGTGGTTGTGCCAATCCGCGGTGTGCGGGCCTACATCGAAGAAACGCGCAAATGGACGCGCCTGACGGCCGAAGATCGCGTCGGTGAAAGCTGCGACATCACCTTCGATCTCACGGTCCACAACATGTTTCTGTGCTGGGAGGCCGGCGCCAGCCTGTATCTGATGTCGCCCCTCGACCTGATGGCGCCGGCGCGCTTTATCCGCAAGAATGAAATCACCTGCTGGCTCTCGGTGCCCACGGTGATTGCCCTCATGCGCAGCACCGGATCGCTGAAGCCGGACATTCTTCCGAGCCTGAGGCTCTCGGTTTTCTGCGGCGAGCCACTGCCCGTTGCTGCCGTTCAGGCGTGGGCCGAAGCCGCACCCAACAGCACGGTCGAAAACATCTATGGACCGACCGAGGCAACGGTGATCTGCACCCGACAGACCCTGACTGATCCGCCGGTCGCCACCGAAGAGCGCGGCATCCTGTCGGTTGGCCATGCCTACGACACCATGGACGTGGCGATCTTTGGCGAGGATCTTAAGCCCGTTGGAATCGGAGAAGCCGGTGAGATTGCACTGTCCGGCGTGCAACTCGCGGATGGCTATTTCGACGCACCCGAACTGACCGCCGATCGCTTTCGCATGATCGACGGCAAGCGCTGGTACCTGACCGGCGATCTCGGCCGCCAGGACGCCGAAGGCCGTTTCCACCATCTCGGACGCACCGACAACCAGGTCAAGATGAAGGGCAATCGCATCGAGCTGGAAGAGGTGGAGATGCACCTGCGCCGCGCCACCGGCAGCGAATTGTCGGTGGTCGTTGCCTGGCCGATCGAAAACGGTTCGGCCCAGGGTCTCGTCGGGTTCACTGCTGAAGCCAAGCACAGCGCAGAGGAGGTCCAGGCCGAGATGCTGAAGACCCTGCCGCGCTATATGGTGCCGGGTACGATCCAGTTCGTCGAAAGCCTGCCGCGCAATGCCAACGGCAAGATCGACCGAAAGGCTTTGATCGCAGATCTCGACAAGGCCGCGACGGTTGCCGCCGCAGAGGCCGCCCAGTGAGCCTCGAAACCCTGCAAAACCCGCCGGGCGGTCGCAATCCGATCACCTGGCTACTCGGCTGGCGCCGAGCCTGGCTGGGTATGGACGGTAACGATCGCGCCATCGCCTTTGCCGGGACGTTACCCGGCATCTTCGTCATTCATGCCGGGTTTCTGCTGACCCTGGCGATCAGCCTCAACATGAGCAAGGCCTTGCTGGCGCTGACGGCGGTCGCGCTGGCCGGCTGCGCGCTGTGGCCGCAGCGCCGCAAACTGATCGTTGTCGGCGCCGGCCTGTTCTATCTTGCACTTCGGCCTTTCCGCGTCGCCGAATGGACCCAGACGTTGCAGGATCTGGCAGTCTCCATCGCTGTGCCTGCAATGACACTGCAAGTCGCCGCCGTTTTCGGGTTTCTGATCATTGCCTGGTCATCGCTGGAATTGCAGCGTCGCTTTTCCGGGCAGATGGCGGCCAAGCGACCGGTTCGGACCATGATTGCCGTGTTCCTCGCCATCGTGGTGATCGCTGCCATGCTTGACCCCGGCACAGTCGTTCACAGCGGGCTTTGGGCCGTGTTGGGCGTCTGGGTCTCGTCTTTCTGGTTTCTGTCCTACGCGCTGACCGACCAGAAAACAGGCGACCCGACCGCCAACGTGCAACGTCTTGGTCTGATGCGCCCGTTCTGGAGCGGCAGTGCGGCACCGATCGGCAAGGGTTTCGGCTATCTGTCGAAGTTCGAAGCCAAGGACGAGGCGGACCTGGCCGTCACTCGGCTGAAGGCTCTCAAGCTCGTCGTTTGGGCCGCGATCCTCAATGCGGTCTACCAGGTCGCAGCCCTGGTGGTTCACGATGCCGGTGCCGTTCCGACCCTGCACCAGGCGATCCTCGCCCAGGCGGCCGGCGAAGGCGCCTCGCTTGGCGTACGCTGGACCAGCCTTCTCACCAACTACTTCCTCGATCTGCTGATCATTTCAGTCTGGGGCCATGTCATCGTCGCGGTGGTTCGCATGGTCGGCTACCGCATTCCACGCAACACCTATAATCCGCTGGCCTCGCGCACGCTGGCCGAGTTCTGGAACCGCTATTTTTTCTATTTCAAGGAAATGCTGGTCGACTTCTTCTTCTATCCGGCCTTCCAGCGGTTTTTCAAAAAGCAACCCAAACTGCGCATCGCCTTCGCGACCCTGTGTGCGGCCGGTATCGGCAACTTCCTCTACCACTTCATGCGTGAGACCTGGGTCTTCGCCTGGACCCCGGCGCTGGAGACGTTGCCGAAGTTTTATTCGGCGATTTTCTACAGTCTCGTACTGGCCATCGGCCTCATCGTTTCGCAACTGCGTGGCCGCAAACCGAAGCCGGAGGACGGGTTTTTCGCCTACCACGTGCGTCCGCGTCTCGGCGTTATCCTGTTTTTCTGCATGTTGAAGGTTTTCGACGATATTTCCGGACAGGGAACCTTCGGCGAGCGCCTCACCTTTTTCGTCAGCCTGTTTGGAGTGAACCCATGACCGATGCCCACACGGCGATCCGCGGATCGATCGAATCCATCCTGAACGCGCGCGGCCATACCGGTCCGGTTGCCGATACCGACTCACTGTTCGTTTCCGGTCGTCTCGACTCGCTCGCCGCCACCGAAGTCATGATGATGCTGGAGGCCGAATATGATCTCGACCTGGCGGATCCTGATTTCGACATGTCGCGCCTCGATACCATCGCCGACCTGACCCAGCTGGTGATGGAAAAGGCAGCCTGACGGCTACGCTGTCTTCGACCCTCGCTGCAACACCGCACAAAGAACGGCGCCCACGACCGAGGTGATCGCAAGGATCGTCACGACTCCCTCAAAGCCGTGCTCCAGGGCGCGACCGAGCGCGTCCCGCAGTTGAGTGGCATCATCGTCGGTAAAGGTCTGTAGAGCCCGTGCGACGGCCGAGTTCGATCCGTGAACGAGGTCGTGGATCACCCCGTCCCGGTCGGCTGGCCCCGAGGACAGTCCGGCGATGACGGTCTTGACGGCCGTGTGGCGTATGGCTGCAACAGCGACCCCGCAGGCGGCGATGCCAAAGGTAAAGCCCACGTAGAGACACACGTTGATGACGCCGGAGCCCTGTCCGGTATCGCTATCAGGAAGATCCCGCATGCCGACCCGCGGCAGCAGCCCGAATGTCAGTCCAAAGCCCAGACCGACCAGGCCCAGTTTCCACCACATGTCGCCATAGGAAACATCCGCCGACAGGTCGCGCAGCAACCAGAAGCCAACCGCCATCAACACCATTCCAAGCGTCGTCGGCCACCGCAAATCGGCATTGGCAAGAAGCCTCGGCAGTGCGATCGAGCCGATAAAGAACAGCATGGTGCACGGCAGCAGCGCAGCACCGCTCGCAAGCGCCGAGTAGCTCAGCCCCTGAGGCGATTGTACAAACTGGTTGAAGTAGTAAATCAGGCCGAACATGGCGAAACCGGCGATAAACGTGCCTACCGCCGCCGCCACGTAGCTTGGCCGGCGAAAAAAGCGCAGAGCGAACATCGGATTTTCGGTTCGCAATTCACGCCAGAAAAAACCGACACCGGTGACGGCAGCAACGATCATCAGAATCACGATTTCCGGCGAGCCCCAACCGCTCGCCTGACCACGGCTCAGCACCAGGGTCAGCGCGCCCAGCGACGCCATCATCAAAACCGCGCCGATATAGTCGGTTTCGCTCGTGGCAGCAGTTTCTTCGGGAATGAGATGCGCCCGGGCGACCGCCAGACAGGCAAGCAGTCCCGCCGCCAAAAGCACGATGTCGAAGGCAAAGATCGCCCGCCAATCGAACCAGTCGGTCAGAAGGCCGCCTATCAACGGTCCGATTCCCAATCCCAGGGCCACGGCTGCTGACCAAAGGCCAAGCGCCAGCGTCCTCAGCCGCTCCGGTGTAGCGACGGTCAGCACCGCAACGCCAGTGCCAAAGATGCCGGCTCCACCCACGGCCTGCACGGATCGGCCGGCGATGACAATCGCGCCGCTGTCGGCGAACAGGCAGATCAGGGAGCCCAGCGAGAACATCACCGCCCCGAGCATCAGCAGCCGGAGCCGCCCGAAGATGTCGGAGAATCCGCCCATCACGCCGACGAGCACCGTGGCAACCAGCATGTAGGAAATCATCACCCATTGCAGGGTGTTGCTGTCCAGATCCAGGTCGATCTTCATGAAAGGCGCCGCCGCCATGACGGCACCACTGTTATACGCAACAGCCAAGCCGCACAGCAGCGTTGCCGTCCATGCCAGCAAGGGAACGCGATCGCTTTGTTCGGTTTCCGCTGTCATCGCCCACCCCCAGTCTCGGACCACACCGGCGCTCCCGAGGGCTTCTCCAGGTAGATGAACACCAAAGGAAATCCCACCAGATCTGCGGTGCCAAACCGAATCTCCGACATCTGGAATGATTGCAGGGTTTTCCGCGCATGCCAACGCCGTGTGCAACCACGTGGCGAAAAAGCTTAACTAAACACAAACGTGGTCTTGCGGGAGTGTCCCGCTTACAGGCACCGACACGCAATTCGATTGCCGTTCGATCAGCATGGAATCGCCAAATTCGTGGGTGCGGTAACCGCATGCTTCTGCGTTGCATGAAACGCGAGCAAGCATTCGGGGACCGGCAAAAGCACCCAGCAATTGGTAGTGACTTTCACCCGGTTGATGCATACCGGTCAGCATGGCGTCGACAACACGCAATTTTGTGCTCGGACCAATCCTGCCCCGGGCAATGCCGCTGCCGGAGGATATGGTCTCATCGGATGACCTTGCCGATTCCAGCGCCCGAACGACGGTGGTTCCGATTGCCACGATCCGTCGTCCCCGCGCCTTGGCACGGTTGACGGCGGCGGCCGTACGTTTCGGGACCGAGAAGGGTTCGTCGAACGGAAGCTTGCGGTCCAGTGCGGGGTCTCCGGTCGATGACAGCCCGGCCGCATGGGTCAGCGTTACAAGCTCAGCGCCTCGTCGCCGCCATTCGGATAGCATCCGCCAAGTCAGAGGCAATCCCGCCGACGGCGGTTCGAAGGCAACGGGGCGTGCAGCGAGATTGGTCCATACATCCCACAGGGCCAGGGGTTCGGGCACATGCGCATACTGAACCGGCCGTCCGTGGCTGGCAAAACCGGCCCAGACTGAATCCATGTCACCTCCGAAACGAATGATCGGCAGTCGCGGATGTCCGGCCAGGCGCTCAATAAAGGCCGACAAGGGGCCGAGTTCGAGGCGATCTCCGGGCTGCAGAGACGGTGGCGGCCATCGGTCTTCGGTCGGTATTCGGTGGTCGCCGGCCCCGAAAGCCAATGCGACGAAACGCATGCCGGGTCGGCCATCCTGCGGCCAGCCAGCCAGCCTGACCTCCAGCGGCTTTCCGCTGGGCACATGGCTACCGGTGAGGCTGGCAGGCAACACAGCGGCGTCATTGGCAACGATCAGATCGTTCGATCCGAACAGGGTAGCCAGTCCGCTCCGAGACAGGTGTTGCAATCCACCGTCGGCGGAGACGGTCATCAGCCGGCCTCCGTGGCGATTTGGTCGGTCGGCGGCAATCATGAGGCCACCGCCGTTTCGTGGCCGCCTTTGGATAAACGCACGCGTATCGATTCGATCAATTCGCTTGCGGCCTCTTCAGGCAGCTTGAGGCCGGAGAGATCAGCATCGGGCACAGCCGCACGATGCAGCGGTGTGTCCATGTCGCCTGGGTCGAAAGACAGGAAGCGGATACCAAGGTCGCTTGCTTCCGCGTCCCATATGGCCGTCATGTGGCGCAGGCCAGCCTTGCTGGCGGAATAGGCGCCCCAGGTGGCGTATGGTTCCACTGCTGCATCGCTGGAAACGTTGACGACCAGCGCCGAGCCACCCTCGCGCGCCGACGCGGCGAGCGCACCAAACAGTGCCTTGGTCAGCCGGAACGGACCCACGAGATTGACTGCCAACGCTGCTTCCAGCTCCTCGCACTCCGTATCGGCCAACAGGGCCAGCGGTTCAGGTCCAAGACCCGAAGCGTTGTTGATGAGCAAATCGAGGCCATCCAGTTGACCGGTGATCTGAAGCGCCAGCGGATAGATGTCGTCCTTGCGCGCCACGTCGCCGACAAGTCCAACCGCACCGGTCTCGCTGGCCACCCGCTCGACCCGATCAGATCCGCGGGCGACGAAAACCACTCTGGCACCGGCCTCCGTCAGTTGCCGCACGAGAGCCAGACCAAGCCCCGATGTCCCGCCGGTTATGGCAACCCTCAGACCTTCAAATTGAGATTTTGTACGCATGTGTGATGCCTCCTTCGAACATTGGAGGCACTGAAATACAAGTTAAAGTTAGCTTGAAGTCAAGCGTGTTCTATGGTTTTCTGTGGCCATGGAAAAAGTCATGACCATCGGCGAAATCGCCCGCCGCAGCGGCGTTGCCGCTTCCGCCCTTCGGTTTTACGAAGATCGGGGACTGATCGTGTCGGAGCGCTCCGGTTCCGGTCACCGCCGTTTCCCGCGCTCGGTGTTGCGCCGCATTGCCTTCATCGTCTTTGCCCAGCGTATTGGCCTGACGCTCGAGGAGATCGGAGCCGAGCTGGCAAAGCTGCCGAACGACCGCACGCCCACCCGCTCGGATTGGGAGCGCCTGTCGGGCACCTGGCTCGACCGTGTCGATCGACGGATCGACGAACTTCACCGTCTGCGCGAGGGTTTGACCGGCTGTATCGGCTGTGGCTGCTTGTCGTTTGACAAATGCCACCTGTCCAACCCGGACGACTCGGCAGCGCGCAATGGACCCGGGCCGCGCTACTGGCTTTGACCGGTCGCCAAGCCCAATTTCAGTCTGAGATATCCTTCAGCGCCGCCAACAACTGAGAGATCTCATGTTCGGTATTGTAGTGGCACAGCGAAATTCGAATGCAGTCGGAAAACCCGAGCGGGTCGAGCACGTTGCCGCTGTAGTGATCGGCCTTGCGCGTATGGGTTCGGATGCCCTGCTGGTTGAGTTTGGTCACAACATCAGGTGAGGCCATACCGGCTACCACGATCGAGACCAGCCCCTCACGCGATGGGTTATCGGCGCCCGCAATGATCGTAATGTGCTCCATGTCCCGCAACCCAGGCAGATTGCCAATACCGTTGATCATGGCATCGGTCAGGCGGCTCTCATAGGCGTGGATGGCCTCACCAGCGGCGACGATACGCGCCCGGCGGTCCGTCTTGTCCGAGACCTGGCCGCCGAGCCAGTCGAAATAAGCCACGACGTCTGAAATCGTGGCGTATGCACCGGTATCGCGGGTGCCGAATTCCCAGCCGGTTGCCGGTGCATCGATCAGCATGTCGTGCGGCATCCCGCTCAGCCGGTCCGAAATCCAGGCAATGCCATAGCCATGCCGCGAAAACACCTTGTAGGGGGAAATCGCATAGCCATCGACCTTGTAGGCATCGAGATCCAACTGACCGTGAGCGGCATGCTGGATACCGTCGACTATGATGACACAGTCCGGCGAAACCTCGCGGATAACCTTGGAGATGGCCGCCACGTCCATGGCCATGCCGGTCACCGGCGAGGCGTGAAGGATGGTCGCGACCGCCACATCCGAAGTCATCAGCGCGCGGTAGTCCTCGGCTTCCACCTTGCCTGTCTCCGGCCGGTGCTGGACGTTGACATAGCTCAGGCCGGCAATATCCGACCAGCGGCGGGCCGCACTGCGCGTCGCCGGGTGTTCGATCGAGCTGCCGATGACCTTCGCGCCCTTGGGCGCATTGACACAGGCGGTGCGGATCAGGCGGAACAGCAACTCGGTTCCGCTTTCGCCGACAAAGAACTGACCCGAAGAGGTGTTCATGAAGGTGGCGAGATCCCGCTTTGCCTTGTCGATGGTCTCGACCAGAGCATGCGCGGCCACATTATCGCGTCCCTGATTGTCGGGTATCCCCGCAAACGTGGTCGAGGTTTCGACCACCGACTTCAATGTCAGCGCACCGCCGGCGTTTTCGAAAAAGATACGCGGTCCCTGAAATGGACAGGTGTCCACATGGGCAAAGCGATCGCGGACAGCCTCGATCAGGCCGGGTTTTTCGTGCAGCATGGAAGATTCCTGGTGGGATTGGTCAAAAAGCGCGGGCGACGATGGCCGTGCAAAGTTCGGCGACCGCGATATGGCTGTTTCGGGGAAAGCCGTCAACGCTGTCGTCGATAATGCCATGCGTCGAATTGATCAGTTGGTTGGACACCATCGTATCGAGCAGCAGCGCTTCGCGTTCCGGAGTGTGCAGCAATTTGGGGTTCGACGCGCGAGCCGCCATCGCCGCGGCAATGGCTGTGCAACCCCAATTGGAACAGGCGGCCGTGATCAGCACGTCGCAACTCGTTACCGCTCCGATGCCGCCGCCGCAGCCACATTGGCACTTGTCGCCATAGGGAACATGGGTGCGGACATGGTCGGCCACCTTGCCCATGCCGATTTCATTGCCGCCATCGCCTACGGCGACCACCGGAATGCCACGGGTCAGAGCTTCATCGAACAGTAAATCAACCCGAGCCCGGCCCATGCCGTAGTCGATCCCGCGCATGGAATGATAGATTCCGTATTCATTGCGCCCGACACGCTCCGTCGAGAACAGCAAGTCCGGCCCAAGGGCATCAAGCATCTTCGGGGCCTCCGCGGCCCCTTCCGCATCATCGACCGGATAGGGAAGCATGACCACGGTGGCGAGGCTCCTGTCCTGCCGCGCAATCGCTGCCTGTTCGAGCGTCACCGGAAACAGTCCTGCCGCCGCCATTACATTGCCGATCGCCTCCAGGAGTGTTTGCTCGCACACCACCACACAGGTTGCATTGCGCCCCAGGACGAGCGCCCGAGCGATCGCCGCGGCACCTGAAGGGCCATCGTTTTCGCCCAGCTCCGGGGTAATCCATGCGCGTGAAACCGAGCCGGTCGTCAGCACCACCGTCCCGTCTTCCGGCACCGCCATGAGCGCTTCCGCCGCCGCGCCGACAAGCGATCCACCCTGCAACGCGCGCGCCGCATCGAAGAGCGCCTCAACCCCGCGCTCGCCCATATCGATATTGACCAGCTGGTCCAGCCGATCGTCGAGCCTGGCGATCAGATCCGTATCGGCCATCAGGCATCCCCAAAAAGCAGATTGGCAAACCAGGCCCGGTCGTCCAGGTGAGCGGCCGTCTGCTCCATCGCAGACACAACGCACTGCGCCACCGCCCCGGCACCGCCGATACGTGAGACCGCACCCGTGGTGGGTTTAAGCCGCATCGAAACCCGACCGCCGGGTTGGCCGTGAGTGTTGACCGTGACAATGCCATGATCCTGCAGCATCAGCATGCCGATGGCGGCCGTGACTTCCGCCGGCACGCGCCGGGTTTCGTCCTTGCCTGCCAACGCGAGGATCCGGGCATGCACATCCTGCTCGTCGATTTTCGGGCCCAGAACCGAGCGCTTGACACCATCTTCGCCGAGCAGGTCTTCGAGCGCTGCCGCCAGAGCCTCGCCATCACGAACCTCGTTGTGCAGAAGGTCGGGCGTAAAGCCCTGGAGACTGCGCATGGCGCCAACGGCAACGGGCGCACGCGCTTCCATCCCCAGTTCGCTGGCTTTCGCCAGCACCGGCACCAGCGCCGCAGCGTCGCCACACAGTACCCCGGCGCGCGGGCCGGACAGGCCGGCCTTGTCCGCGTTTGTGATCACCAGATCCGCGCCGAACGACAGCGCCGGTGCACCGCCATGCAGAACCGGGCGCAGCCGCGCTCCATAGGCCTCGTCCAGCAAGACAACGCAGCCCTGCTGTTGCGCCGATCGCGTGGCCGAGGACGTCAGGTCGTCGGGCAGCATGGCCAATTCGGACGTGACGGTCGTGATCACGGTCAGGGAGGGCCGATGTTCAGCCAGCAGCTCTTCGACCTCCGACAAGGAATAGGCCTCCACAACAGTCACACCGGCAAGAGCAGCGCCTCGGGTCACCGAAGCATGCGACCGATCTCCCCGTGGGACCAGCGACAGAACCGGACGGCCGCCACAATGGGCCAGTATCGTTGCCACAATGCCGGCGCTCGTGCGATTGATCACCGTCGCGGCTTCCTTGCCGCTGCCACCCATATGGGCGATCGCCGCCTGGCGCAGCTCTTCGCCGTAGAGCCCCGGCCCGACCCATTCCTCGCACAGTTCGGACAGATCGTCGGCGGTCGCCGGGTAGTAGCGCAGATTGCCAGTAAAGATTGCGATCCTGTCGATGCCCTCCCGAGCGACAAAGTCGCCGGCGACCTGCCCGGCCCGGCGCAGGCGACGCACTTCGTCGGCTGAAGAGGCCAGCAGCTCTCCACGAGCGTAGCCAACCCCCGGATCGATTGCGTTGCCGAACCGGTCGGCCGTCATTCGCCGGGCTCCACACTGATGGTGACGCATTTGCGGTAGGTGTAGGCCTCGAGCGCGCCTTCGATCGAATATTCACTGCCTGTGCCAGACTGCTTGGTCCCGCCGTAGGACATGCCAGGGATTTGCCCACCGCCCTGATTGACCTGGATCCAGCCGGCATCGATCGCGCGGGAAAGCCGCGTGATGCGGCTGATGTCATGGGTAAAGATGAAGGCGGCGAGCCCGTAATGGGTATCATTGGCCATATCGATCACTTCGGCTTCGGTCTCGAAGGGAATGGCGACCATGACAGGGCCGAACACCTCTTCCCGGGAAATGCGCCAGCTGTTGTCCACACCCGTGATGATGGTGGGAACGGGGCGGAAGCCGGCCGGGTCTTCGGCCGGCGTTTCGCCGATCAGAAATGTGGCGCCTTCGGCTTCCGCTTCGGCCACATAAGCGCGGATTTCTCCGTAGCGCTCGGCATTGACGACGGCACCCATATCGACTTCGGGATCAAGCGCGTCGCCGACCAGCAGCGCAGCGGATTTTTCCGCCACCTTCGGCATCAGCACGTCCCAGATGTCCCGATGCACGAAGAGCCGTGAACCGGCCGTGCAACTTTGCCCCTGGCGAGCAAAACGCATGGCGTTGGCAACCTGCTGCGCCGTGGCATCGAGCCGGCCGTTTTCGACTGCGTCCGGAAACACGATGGTCGGCGATTTGCCACCCAGTTCCAGCGTCAACTTGGCGATTCGGTCCGCTGTGGCATGGCCGATCAGCTTGCCGACTTCCGAGGAGCCGGTAAACGAGACCTTGTCGATGCCGGGATGAGCGGCAAGCGCCGCGCCTGCCTCCTCCCCCAACCCGGTGACGACGTTGAACACGCCCGGCGGGAAAAGGCCTTCTGCCAACTCCGCCAGTTTGAGGATCGCGAGCGGTGCGTCCTCGGCCGGCTTCAACACCAGGCAATTGCCCGTCGAAAGGGCCATGGAGATTTTCACCGAACCCAGCTGGAGAGGCGAGTTCCATGGGATGATCGATCCCACGACACCATGCGGCTCGCGGGTCGAATAGCTGAAGATGCCGGGGCCGAGAGGCAGCGTTTCACCCTTCTGCTCGACCGCAACGCCGCCGTAATACTTCAACACGCCCGCCGCGCCCATCGCCTCGCCCCGGGACTGGGTCTTGATGGCATTGCCGCTTTCAGCCGCCAGCACACGCGCCACTTCCTCGGCATTCTCCTCCAGGCGGCGCCCCAGCTCGGCCAGCAGCTTTCCGCGCTCGCTAGCCGCCAGCGCGCGCCAGCCGGGCAGAGCCGCGCGGGCGGCCTGAACGGCAAGATCGATTTCGGCGCCAGTCCCTCGCCCAACTTCGCAGATCGGGCTGCGGCGCGAGGGATTTTCAATGGTCAGTTTTTCACCGCTCTCCGGCCAGTGCCACGCGCCATTAATAAACGAACCGGCAAGGCCATCGGCAGGAAGAACGTAGTCGAGCAGCGGCATGATCAATTGTCCTCGGCGGTTTCCGGCAGTGCACGTAGAGTTCGGTAGTAGGCCGAAAAATCCTCCGCACCGCCTGTGTCTTTGGCAAATTCCGTGAATGACGAAGCAGCGAGAGCACCGAAAGGCGTCTTCTGCCCGCTGCTGCGTGCCGCTTCCTGAGCAAGCCGCAGATCCTTTGCCATCAATGCTGCAGCGAAACCCGGCGCAAAGCCGTTGGAAGCCGGTGCCTGAGGCACGACACCGGGGATCGGACAACGGTTTTCGAGCGTCCAGCTCTGGGCCGCAGCGCCGGCACAAAGCTCATAAAACTGCGCCAGATCCAGCTCCATTGCGTCGGCTAGTGCAAATCCTTCGAGCACGGCCATCGCGGTGATGCCGCAGATCATGTTGTGGCAGGCTTTTGCCGCCTGCCCGGATCCGGGTGCACCGAAATGGGTGATCTTCCGGCCGAGCTCTTCAAGCAGGGGTCTCGCACGCGCGACATCCGCATCGGTGCCGCCAACCATGAAGCTCAACTCACCCCGATCGGCCGCTTCCGGTCCGCCGGAGACCGGAGCGTCGACCTGTGACAGACCACGCTCCGAGGCCAGAACGTTCAGCTGTCGCGCCGTGTCCACATCGATCGTCGAGCTATCAATCAGCAGGGTACCGGGCACCGCACGGTCAAGAATGATGTCCCGATAGGAACTCAGGACATGCGCACCTTCCGGGAGCATCGTCAGGATGGTTCCGGTCTTGGAATAGTCCGCATCCCGGGGAGCCTGTGCCCCGTCAAAGACCGAACGGGCCGTCGGGCTTTCATCCACCCCGACAACCTCATATCCGCTTGCTCTCAGGTGCCGGGCCATCGGCAGACCCATGGTGCCAAGGCCGATGACGGCAATTCCGGACATGCAATTCCTCCTACAATTTCACCCTGATTACCTGCCACGCATCGTCAAGCGCCGCTTTGAAGCGGTCGGCCGCGATACCAATCTCCTCCTCGTTGATGATCAGCGGCGGCATGAAGCTGATCCGGTCGCCGATGGCTCGCAGGTAGAGCCCGCGGTCGTGGGCAAAATTCTGCACCAGCTCGCCGACCTTCCAGGAGGGATCGAAAGGCTCGCGCTTGGCGGCATCCCTCATCAGCTCGAAACCGCAGAAGAGGCCAACGCCGCGGACCTCGGCAACCAGCGGATGATCGCGCAGGGCATGGCATTTCTCCAGAAAGGGCCGGCTGACCTCGCGCACATGGCCGACCAGATCGATCTCATCATAGATATCGAGTGCCTGCAAAGCCACAGCCGCGCCGACCGGGTGCCCGGCATAGGTGTAGCCATGGCCGAAGACGCCGACCTCGTCGGAATTCTTCATCATGTCGGCGTAAAGCTCGTCCTTGAACATCAGCGCGGAGACCGGAAAAAAGGCAGCCGACAGTGCCTTGGCGCAGGTCATCATGTCCGGCTTGAGCCCCCAGGTTTCAGCTCCCCACAGATTGCCGGTCCGACCGAAACCGCAGACCACCTCGTCCACGACGAACCGGATATCGTATTTTCGCAATACCGCCTGCATTTCCTCCCAATAACCCTTGGGCGGCATCAGCGCACCGCCGCCCGAGATGGCGGGCTCGGCGAAAAAGGCGGCGATCGTTTCGGGTCCCTCCGCCAGGATCAGATCCTCGAAGCTGCCGGCCATCCGGGCTGAAAACTCTTCCTCGCTCTCACCGTCGATATGAAAGCGATAGTAATTGGGCAGACCGGTATGTTTGAACTCGGGCAGCGGCAGGCCGAACTTGGCATGCATGTGCGGCTGCCCCGACAGCGACACCGTTGCCACGGTGTTGCCGTGATAACCGCGGATGCGGCCGATGATCTTGCGCCGGTCCGGCTCTCCGCGGGCCGTGTTGGCGTACCAAAGCAGTTTGATTGCCGTGTCGTTGGCCTCCGAACCCGAGCATTGGAACATGACCCGGCTTATATCGCCCGGAGCCAGGCCAATCAGCCTCTCCCCGAGCTCGGCAACGCGCGGGTGCGACCGGTTGTAAAAGGTCGGCGCGAAGGGCAGCGTGTTCATCTGTCGCCTGGCAGCCTCGGCCAGCCGTTCATTGTGATAGCCAAGGCTGACGCAGCCCAACCCCGAAAAGCCGTCGATGATCTGCCGGCCCTCGGTGTCGTAGATGAAAACACCCTCGCCGCGCACGATCATGGTCGGACCCTGTTCGGCATGCTGCCGCAGGTTGGATTGCGGGTGAACATGGTGCGCGATGTCCGCGGCGATCGTGTGTTTGGCGTCGACGTTCATTCAGCTGCTCCGCGGCATGGCTCGGGGCGAATTTCACATTCATCTTGACTGAAGAACAATCTCGAAGTTTTCCTTGTTACGTGAATTTTCTTCAGCCACGGAAAACCCCATGAAGCCCCTCCTCGACCTTCGCCATCTGCAGCTGATCAAGGCCCTGGATCAGACCGGGCGCATCTCCGACGCCGCCGAAATTCTGGGTGTCACGCCATCGGCGCTCTCGCATCGCCTTCGGGAAGCGGAACGGCGGCTGGATGTGCCGCTTTTTACCCGCCTGCACAAACGGCTGCGCAAGACACCGGCTGCCGAACATATGGCGGTGGTCGCGGAGCGCATCCTGAGTGATCTCGGGCGTGCCGAAGAGGACGTTCGACGCATGAATGCCGGTATCCAGCATGTGGTCCGGATGTCGGTCGAGGCCTATTCGAACTATCGTTGGCTGCCGGAGTTTATCCGGTTTCTCAAATCGCGCACCACGGGCATCGATCTGCAGATCATGGCCGGAGCGCGCAGCGATCCGATCACCAGCGTCATCAACCGGCACATCGATATTGCCGTCGTTTCACGGGCACCGGCGCAGCCCGGGCTGACGACGCTGGATTTGTTTGAGGACCCACTGCTTTACATCATGGCGCCGGGCCATCGGTTGGCGGGGCGGGACTTTGTCGAAGGTGCCGACATCATCGGCGAGCCGTTCATTACCTACACCAAGGTACCGGAACCGGACCGCGAATTCGCGCTGCTGTTTCGACCGACGGAAAGTTATCCGCGCTGGGCGGCGACCGTCGAACTGCCCGAGGCAATCGTCGAACTCGTCGCGTCCGATCTCGGCACCAGTGTCCTGGCAAGCTGGGCCATGCAGGCGGCCCTGGCAGAAGGCCGGATTGTGGGTGCACAGGTCACGCGCGACGGCATCCAGGTTCCCTGGTCCGCACTGCTGCGTTCCGACGACCGCACCGAGGGAGACCCGATCAACATTGTGGCCGATCTGCTCGTCGAATGGTGCGGGAGCCCTGATGGCGGCTTCCACATCACCTGATCAGCCGCGCATCCTCTGATTGGCTGGATCGTAGAGCGGGCGCAGGCTGGCAAAGGCTCGCACAGACCGCCCGGCCACCAGGATGGCATAGTCAGAGGCGACCAAATCGCTGAGCGCCATGCCACCGGCGCGAGTCACATAGCCAAGCCCCACTCCGCTCCCCACGGTCCAACCGTAGGCGGCCGAGGTCAGCCGACCGACGATCTCGTCCCCGCGCAAGATCGGCTCCTTGCCAAAGACAAGCGCTTCGGGATCATCGAGCCGGAACTGCAGCATGCGGCTCGCCGCCCCTTGCTGACGGCGCGACTCGATGGCCTCTTTGCCAATGAAATCCGTGGCAAAGTCGCACGCGAAGGTCAGGCCGGCCTCCACCGGTGTGTCGAAGGGCCCGATGTCATGGCCCCAATGACGAAACGCCTTTTCGATCCTGCAGCTATCCACTGCCATGCCGCCGCAGAGCCGAGGCGCATCAGCCGGGCCCGTTACCGTCTCAAAAACATGCTGGGCGAACTCCGCGGGCACGTGCAGTTCCCAGCCAAGTTCGCCCACGTAGGTGATCCGCTGCGCTCGTACCGGGGCATGACCCACATGGATCTGCCGGAAACTCGCAAATGGAAAGGCGCCGTTGGACAAATCCGCATCCGTCAGACCGCTCAGGAACTCGCGGGACCGTGGCCCCATCACGGCCAGCGTCGCCTCGGAGGATGTGATGTTGACCACGCTGACGCCGGTGCCGCGCAACTGCACTTTGAGCCATCTCTCACACTGTGGTTCGGCGCCGGCCGATGCCATCACCAGGTAGCGGGTCTGCGACAGGCGGGCGACGGTTACGTCTGCCTCGATCCCTCCCTGTGGATTGAACATGTGGGTATAGACCAGGGCACCTGGCGACACTGCCATGTTCGCACCGCAGAGGCGCTGCATCTGCGCCTCGGCCGCCTCGCCATCGACGACAAGGCGGCCGAAGGTGAGATCAATCAATCCGAGATCGCACCGAAGGGCTTCATGCTCGGCGCGCCATGTGTCGAACCACGGCTGGCGGTCGAACCCATCGGTTACGTCGTCACCATAGACAAGAGGACGTTCCCAGCCATTGGCGCTGCCGAATTGTGCGCCTGCAGTCTTTAAGGCCGCATGATAGGGCGTGCGCCGCAGGCCGCGCGCCGCCTTTCGCTGGTGATATGGCCAGTGCATCGCGTAGGCCAGCGACAAGGTTTCCGCCGCCTTTTCAGCGACATAGCGCCGAGCACTCAGACCCGGCACGACGCGGCGAACATCAATATCCGTCAGATCCATGGTCATGTGCCCGGCCATGATCCATTCGGCCAGCGCCCTGCCCGCGCCCGGACCATTCTGAATGCCGGTGGAATTGTATCCGGCGGCGACCCAAAGCCCGTTCACATCCGCAACCGGACCGAGATAGGGCTTGCCGTCCGGCGTGAAACTCTCGGGCCCGTTGAAGAATGTGCGAATACCGGACGTCGCCAGCGCCGGCACGCGCTCGGATGCTGCTTCCAGGATCGGGAAAAGATGCTCCTCGTCGCAGGGCAGTTCATCGAATTCGAAATGCTCCGGAATACCGCCTTCCGGCAGCCACGGCGTGGCGTCGGGCTCGGAGCAGCCGATGAGCAGTTTACCGGCATCCTCCTTGTAGTAGGCATATTCATCCATGACCCGCAACACCGGCAGATCACCGGTCACATCGTCGATCGGGTCGGTAACAATGTAGTAGTGGTTGGTCGCGTGCAGCGGCAGGCTGACCCCGTGACTCAACCCGAAATCGCGCGCCCACATGCCGGTGGCGTTGACCACATGCTCGGCACCGACCATGCCGTCGGCCAGCTCCACACCCACAACACGACCGGCCTCGATGATAACCCTCTCGACCCGGGAGTCCTCGAATATCTGCGCACCATTCATGCGCGCGCCCCTGGCGAGCGCCATGGTGGTGTCGATGGGGTTGGTATAGCCGTCGCCCGGAAACCAGAATGCGCTCTTCGCATCGTGAATTGACAGCAATGGCCAGCGTTCGCGAGCCTCGATCGGCGAAATCTCTTCCGCACGGATGCCACAGCCATGGCTGTAGTCGACCTTGCGGCGCAGCTCTTCAACCCGTGCATCGTTCAGCGCCAGGGTGATCGAGCCATTGCGCTTGAACCCGGTGCTCTGGCCGGTCTCGTCCTCGAGACGCTCCATCAGGTCGAGACCGTATTTTGTCAGCGCGGACATGACCGGCACACCCTGGGTTTCGCTGACGAGCCCGGCTGCGTGCCAGGTGGTCCCGCTGGTCAGCTTCTTGCGTTCGAACAAAGCCACCGACCAGCCGGCCCTGGCCAAATGGTAGGCCGTGGCGCAGCCGACGATGCCGCCGCCCACAATCGCGACCTTAACCCGCATTTCTCACACTCTCTGTCGTCTGCGTTTCCTTTCGGCGAGGCAGGTACGGTTCCAGGCGACGAAAAGCGTATCGGGCCATACGGTTGAGGCGCATGGGACCGTAGATGTCCGCCGAAAGACAACCCTTCGGGCCGGCTGAAGCGCGCGACAGCGTGCGTCGAAGCGCTTGCCCGTACGCTCGGTACGCTCTGCGCACTTCTCCTACGCTGACGCGCGCTTGAGCCGGCGCAGACCACAGAGAGTGTGAGAAATGCGGGTCAACGTCCGAAGGCAGGTGTTTCGTCATCTGTCAGCTCTTCAAGCGCAGGTTTTCCGGATCGTAGAATGGCACCGTGGCAACGGTTGCGCGAACCGGCTCACCCAGCACCTCGATATCAAACACATCGCCGGGCCGTGTATCGACGGTCAGATAGCCGAGCGCCAGACGCTTCCCGATGCGGAAGCCCCTGCCGCCTGAACTGACATAGCCCACCGGCTGACCGTCACAGCAGATCGGATCAGAGGGAAGCGCATCGGCACCGTGGCCGTCGAGAACAAACCCGGCGAAACGGTACTGACGTGGCAGCTCGGTCTGCGCCAGGAAGGCGTCGCGCCCGACAAAGCTCTGCTTCTTGCGGCTGACAAACCGGTCGAGCCCTGCATCGAAGGCGGTGTATTCGACCCCGAAATCGGCGCCCCAGCCGTGATAGCCCTTCTCAAGCCGCATGGCATTGAGTGCATAGGAGCCGAACTGCACCGCGCCGAGCGCGGCACCCTGCTCCATGATTGCAGCATAAACGGTCACAAGGTCGTCGCTGCGCACATGCAGTTCCCAACCCAATTCGCCGACATAGGAGACCCGCAGCGCGATGGCCTGCGCCCCGGCGATGGTGATGTCACGCACCGACATCCAGGGCGCGGCCTCCCGAGAGAGATCATTGTGGCTCAGCGGTTGCAGTACTTCGCGCGCCTTCGGCCCCATGACCATCAGTGCTGCGTCGAACTCTGACCCCCTCCTGAGGTCGATGCCGCTCTCGGGCAGGAACTGCTTCATCCAGTCAAGGTCGCGCTGATCGGCCAGCGTCGGGCCGCACACCAGGTACCGGTTCTCCGCAAGCCGGGCGATGGTCGCCTCAGACCAGACCTTGCCCTTGTGCGTCAGCATGTAGCTCAGCTTCACCCGGCCGATCGCGGGCATCGCGCCACAGAACACATGATCGAGAAATTCGGTGGCGCCCTCTCCCTCGACCTCGTAGCGGGTGAAGCCCCCGTGATCCATCACGCCGACGCAATCGCGCACCGCTTCGCATTCAGCTCTCACCGCATCGTGCCAGCCTTCATGCCGAAAGCTCAGTTCGCCGTCGTCACGGACCGAGTCGGTTTCGAACCAGAATGCGCGTTCCCAGCCGGCGACCTGGCCGAACACCGCTCCGGCTTCTTTCAATGTGTCGTAGAGCGGTGTGCGATTCACCGGACGGGCGGATTTCCAGAGTCGGTGCGGATACGGGATGGCATATTGGTGCTCGTAGAGCTCGCAGGCGCGGGCGACCGTGTAATCGAAGCTCGCCCAGTCACCAAAGCGGCGCGGATCCCACATCGACATGTCCCACTCCGGCTCGCCCTCGACGATCCATTCGGTCAGGGTCTTGGCGGCGGCGGCCGAATGAGTGATGCCCACTGGAAAGCAGCATGCGTGATAGAAGTTGGGCAGGCCGAAAGCCGGGCCGCATAGCGGCGCCCCATCGGGCGAATAGGGGATCGGTCCGTTGACGAAGCGACTGACCCCGGCTTCACCGAGGATCGGCACGTGCGCCAGCGCCGCCTCGAGCACCTCGGCAATATCGTCGACGCTGTCGGGAAAAAGCTGGTTGGCAAAGTCCTTGGGCATGCCGTCCAACCAGGCCGCACGGCCCTCGTGGCCGTAGGATCCGAGCAGCAGCCCGTTCCGCTCACGCCGCAGGTAGTATCTGATATCGGGATCGCGCACGAGCGGGAAGTTTTCCGGGTCAGCTTCCAACTGCGGCAGGCTGCCGGTCACCAGATACTGGTGCTCCAGGGTGACGACGGGTAGCTTCTGGCCCACCATTTCGCCGACCTGTCGACCGTAGTAGCCGGCGGCGTTGACGACCGTGTTGCAGATCACCTCGCCCTTGTCGGTCATCACGCGCCACTCGCCCGAGGGGCGGCGGTCGATGCCGGTCACTTCGGCAAAGCGCGCAATCTGCGCGCCGCGATCGCGAGCGCCCTTGGCCAGAGCCTGCGTCAACTGGCTGGGGTCGACGTCCCCTTCATAGGGGTCGTAGATCCCGCCGATGATGCTGTCGCCCGGGCTGAAATAGGGATGCATTGCATCCATCTCGGATGGCGTCAGCATTGCCATGTCGTAGCCCAGACCCTTGGAAATTCCGATCAGGTGACGGAAAAGGTCCATGCGATCGCGGGTGTGCGCCGGCCAGAAGGCCCCGGTATGGCGATAGGTAATCGGATAATCGACCTCCTCCGCCAGCTCCCTGTAGAGACGCCAGGCGTAGTTTCCGGCACGCATGCCGCCCCAGCTGTTGGCGTAGGTCGGGATATTGCCTGCCGCGTGCCAGGTCGACCCGCTGGTCAGCTCGTTCTTCTCGATCAGCAAAGCGTCGGTCGCGCCGGCCTTGGCAAGGTGGTACAGGATCGACACGCCAACGGCCCCACCGCCAATGATCACGATGTCGGCTTGCGTCTTCATGGATCACGCCTTCACGAGTTCTGGCAGATGTATTGGCAGGCGCGCCCGGATGGCAGCTTCGGCGTCTGCCGGAAGATGGTCGGGCGCGGGCATGGCCTCGATCTCCGCGACCCGCTCCCGGGCGCGATCCCAGACGGTCTGCGCCCCGCTTTGCAACCACTCGGAGACACTTTGCCGGTCGCCCAGCGCCGGGTAGACGTATTCGGTCGACATCAGATCCAGCGTCTGACCGGTGCCGAGAAAGTGACCTTCGCCGGTGACCACCTGCTCGATCAAATCCAAATCGATCGCACCGTCGAACATCTCCACACCGCGCACGGATCGCTGGATGGCACCGCACATGTCGTTGTCGATGACCAGTGTCTCCTTGCTGGCGGCCATGATCGAGCCGAGCATGCCGACCGACAGATTGATCATGTCGGCACCGGCCTGCGCTGCCAGGGCGACGGTATAGCCCTTTTCGTAACCGGCCTGTGCATCGGCGACCTTGGCATCGGTCATGCCCGCGGAAACGGTCGAAGGCAGCCCCATGGTCAGCAGGAGCTGCGCTGCCGCCGCGTTGGCCACGGCCGCCTCGCCCGAACCGCCGGTCATCGCCCCGGTACGCAAATCCGAGATAAACGGCAGGAAAGCGAGAATGCATGGAAACCCTGGCTGCATCATGTTGACGAGCACCAGCCCGGCCAGTGATTCCGCCAGCCCCTGGGCGAGAGCCCCGGCGAGCGCCGCTGGACTGGTCGCCCCGGCCTGGGCCGCCGAACAGATCTGCAATGGCATTCCATGCCGCACGCACTCGCGCATGACGCCGCACGCTTCCTCAGCCAGCGTCAGCGGCGGCACCACATGGCAGACCGCGGCGAAGCAGAAAGGCTGCGCCCGAAACCGTCCTTCACCTCCAAGAGCGGCATCGAACATGTCGACCACCGGCGCCACGTTGGCCGGCTCGAAAAAGCTGGTGCCGACGGGTTTCGACGTCGCTTTCAGTGCCGCAAACGCCGTGTTGACGTCGAGCATCAACGGATCCGCCAGATCGCGCGCGACCACCGGACGCAACGAATAGTGGATGTGATCGCAGGCATCGACGATGCGCATCAGACCGTAGAGATCCGCCAGTGTGCTGTCACGAAATGTCAGCCCGTCGGATTCCAGAACCTGCACCGCCGCCCCGCCGGTACCGATATGCACACGCCCGCCGCCGACTTCGATGCCGCGGTCGCGGTCGAAACCAGGCAACTCGACCCTTTTGCACGCCGCCGCCAGCTTGTCTTCCACTAGTGCCCTGGACAGAACGATCCGTCCGTCACCGCGCTCTCTGGCGCCGTTCGTCAGGGCCAGGTTGCGAATGTCGCCGGGAGCGCCGGAAACGCCGATCCGTTCAAGAATGGCAAAGGCTGACTCGATGATCTGATTGCAAGCCGATTGTGACAACGGCGCAAACCGACCTCCGGCCGCTGGAGCCGGACGGGTATTCGTCTGCTGTACCGCTCTGTTGCGCTTGCCACGTCGCATAGGACCCTCGTCGTCTGCGACGATGATACGCAAACCAAGCACAAAGAAAATTCAATAAGTCGGGGATCAACGTGAAGGGATTTCAGTCATGCTCCACGGCGCTTGCTGGCGGATCTCGCAAAACTCACCGACAGGTTGTACGGCGAGGCGCAGTTCGCCTCTCCACTTTCAAGGCGTTTTGCCGGCTTTCATCGATCCTCAAGGTCAGGAACAGTACAGTTACAAGATTGCCAGACGGCAATGTTACAACGAAACCGAAAGCGGACACTAAACAGCAAGAGCCGGGACCGTGACCAAACGTTCCAAAGATCGTTGCGACCATGTTTTGCGTGTGAGGAGAAAGAGTTCCCGATCGAATGGCCGACAATGGGGTCGCTCTTCGGAAGGACAGCGAGACGCTGAAAATGCGAACCGCAAACAGTAGGAGCGCAGGAATTGCTCCGCTAGGTTGTTTTCTTACCCAATTCACTGTAAAAATTCTGTAATAATTATAGGGAAGTTGCACTAAGTATGAGGATAATTTCCGCTATTCTGCTAATATTAATAAGCTCGCCGGCTTTTACCCAGGGGATGTCCGAGCAAAAAACGTTCGCTGACCACGGTCTCTCCTTGGAGCAGAGTGTTAGACAGCTTACTGATCCTGGCCAGCAGTTGTTCATTATGGATGTTCGCCGCCGAAGCAAGCAGCACCAATTCACACCAACTGATGCAGCAACAGCCACCCTTATGAGAGAGCTTTGGCTCTCTAAACCTCAGATTAGGATGCCAAATGGTCGCCTTGCGGTCGCCCCAGTTTTCGACCCCGAGATCGCGAAATATCTGGGCCCTTACGGAGATCCGGTCGACATGAGAGAGCTGTTCAAGGATCAGGGAGCGATATTGCCAAACCTGTCAGCCGAAGAGAGAAAGGTTTTTGACGAATTGTTAGAGCGTTATGACGTACTCACCCGCGACGAGCATGTCCAATTCAGGCACCTATTTGATAAGGGGACTTTAATCCCAGACATTGGCACCCCAACACAGCCACCATTCTCTTCACGCATAGTAAACCACCCACCTCCACCAAGGATTTACATATCGAACACTTGCTCGAACGGTGACCCCCTACCGCCCCTTTGCCTCCACGCTGTCGGATATAAACTCCCTTCGTACTGCAAATGCGATTGATTTTTCTGACAATCATTTGTTTGTGGATGGGAGGAGCCGCCTTGGGCCAAGCCATCGAAGATCCCGACCTGACTCTTGAAGAAGAAGTCATCATGCTTAGGCAAATCGCGAACACCACGGCTATCGAATTGGCCCAAGCCAAGGCAGATTCAGCACATTTTCAAAATTTGCTCGCTGAGTCCAACCAGGCTTTACCGGAAAGCGCTCAGGCAGTTCAAGAGAAATGGTTGGCAAGTTGGATCGACCGCTATGAACATGAAATCAAGCTTAGGCAACATGCACGCCAGGTGCTGACCTGGCAAAGCTTTGCCTCCTACGCGATACTGCTGGTTGTGATCGCAGTAACCAGTCTGGGGGTGTATTTGTCTTACGTTGAAGTCAAGGCTTCGCTTGACACTCCGGAAAAAGCACTAAGCGCTGTGAGCCAACAGAACACGGGCTCTCCGCCTACGGAGCTGATTGTCTCCTTCCAAAAACTGCAAGTCACCTCGGCCGTTACTGGCGTGGTCATTTTGGTGCTGTCGCTCGGTTTTCTTTATCTTTTTTTGGATCGGGTTTTCGAACTGGAGCCTCATGATTTCTTAGGAAAGCCAGCGGCCACAGAACAGGTTGGTCAAGCTCCACCTCTTTCACAGTGAAGCCAGCGAACCTGGACCGTATTGATGAAACTTTGCTCGCTTTGCACTTGTCTGCATCGTGCGTGACTTGTCGTATATGCTCACCTCCGTTGTCTTAGTGGTGGATAGCTATGGGAGCCGAGGCCGATGAATGAGCGGCAGATCAGAGACCCAGATGGCTCAATAGGCGAAGTCGTTGTTGAGGGCCGCGCACACTTGGAGCGCCTGGACGAAAGCTGACGGATCTAGCACCGCAATCCCGATACGACGTTGCACCGAGGAACGCGAAAAAACAACCGTATCAACGTAGGAGCGCCCGATGAGGAGACTGTTTCATGTGGCTGCCATTTTGGCATTGGCAGGCTGTTCGCAATCCACCTATGAGAGCATGCACACTGTCGCCTTGTGTCGCAACCAACTAACCAAGCCCCCGTACAACATACATTACAAGAAAATCGCAGCGGAATTGAAACGTCGAGGCGCGAGTTGCGAACCATATGTTGATACTTTTCTCTTGGCGGAAGCTGAGAAAGATAAGGCGAGAGCCATAAGGGCCGCCGCCGCCCAGCAGCAGCAGCGGTCAAGGTCCATCTCCTGCAGAAGCACTACGATCGGCCACATAACGAGCACATCGTGCAACTAGAGGATCAGGACACATGAATGACGCTAAACAGCCGACTCGCGATGAAGTCGAATGGACTGGTGAGAAATGGGTTCACAAGCCGACCGGCGCTGATCTCCACCTGAAGAGTGATTACTTCTTTGGCGGGCGCTGCGATCAGGAGCTTGCAAACGGGGTTCTCTATGAACCGCGTGATGTCCATGTACTGCTCGAGAACATGAAGCAAGAGTATCTCGACAGCAAACAGTAGGAGCCAGAGCCTTGAGTTCCGAACAGGAAATCATCGCCGCAGTTAGGATTATCCTGCACACACTGCATAATCTTGATCTGCCACGCAGTCGCGTCGGACGGATACAGCGCGAAGCGATTTTCTATCTGTATGAAGGAGGTGAGCCAGCCAAGTGGGACATTCAAAGACCGCATTCGGCGGCGGCCAGAAGACTACGCCAAAAGCAGGGCAATGAGTTCCGAAAACTGGTCACCTATGAACATGCGATACCATTGTCCACTTTGTATGACGGACTACGCAACGCGTCTCAATCAGACGACGACATGGCATTGTTCCTGCGGCGACACATTCAAGGTGTTGTCATCACGCGGGAAGAGAACAGGGAGCTGAGGGAACTGAAGTTGTTCCAGTCCATGCCGGAGGGCGCTCGCCCAGATGATTTGATGGCGCGCTATCAAATGGCCAACATCAAATTTGAACCAAACGATCTTGCCAAGCTTCAGGTTTCATCGAAATCAGACCGCTAACAGTAGGAGCCGATAGGACAGTCTATGAGCGCCGCAACGTCCACGTGTACCTCAAAAGCCTGAAGCAAGAATACCTGGACAGTAAACCGTAGGAGCCGAGAGGCCTGTAGGCCAGAGCCTATTCAAGCCGGCCTGCCAACTAAAATTTGTCAAATGGCATTTTTTTATGTTTGACAACTATTCGTCATACGACTAGATTTCAGCATCTGGCAACAGAAAAAGGAAACCATCAAATGCCGCTCAAAGTTTTTGAAAAGGGGCAGACAATTCACGACCGTGCTGCGCATATTTGGCAGATTTTGGTGCCGTGGGTCACTTGGAAAATGAAGGACCAAATGAGGCCGGGGTTGATAACCTATGGCCGGCTTGCAGAGGAACTAGGCTATTCGCCCCAAGCGGGGCGGACCCTAGCAAAACCACTTGGGTCACTGGCCAATTTTTGTAAACGAGAAAGCATTCCTGCGTTAAACGCGGTTGTGGTTCGGCGAGACACGGAAATGGCCGGTGATGGAGTGTGGACAGCCAAATACGAGCATCCAGAAGATGAGGTGGATGCGGTTCTTGAGCACATTTGGCGAAGCTACAAGTGTCCAACACCACGACAATTTCGAACTGCGTGGGAGCAATATCAGTCGGAAATTTTCGGCTGAGACCTTGCCAGGCAGAAAATACCGGGTTCAAACAGTAGGAGGTTACATGAAGATCCGTGACGATCATAAGTACCACGGCGCAGCACTTATTCAGGTTGCTGAGCACGAGCTGTTTACAGCGATCAATTCCCTTAAGCTTGGAGAAAAGGTTTTCCAGAATGCATACAAGATTAATGACGAAATAGCTCTGTTTCTGAAGTACGCAAGAAATGAGAATGAGGCTTTTGGGGAGTTTGTTTTCACTTATTCAACCCACCAGCTTGATGAGCTCTTGGAAGTTCGCGATGGAAATGTCAAAACCTATGTGGCTATGATATGCGTTGCGGCGCGCGAGATCTGCTGCATTTCCTGCGATGAACTAGTCGATATGATCGATAAACGAAAAAAAATAAAAGGTGCGGGCGAAGATCAATACAACCTGCTAGTTACAGCACCTATTGGAAAAAGTTTACGAATTTACCTCAACGAGCCTGGCAAAAAGAATGCGAAGTTGGAGGAAAAGATCGTCAGCCGTAAAGATTTTCCAGAAAGACTATTCGCATAGCGAGGTCATTGCGACGTCAGGTCAGGGAATGACACTGCTGAAAATTCCGATCGCAAACAGTATGAGGCAAGAAGTAGGAACAATCAATGGTAGAGCACGCGACAGTGAAGCCGCCCCACAACCGCAAACACGCTGCCCAGCGGCTTAGCTACGTTTCCATCGCATTTGACGAGAGAGTATGGAGTCCAGCGTTTACCCGTTTCGAGCCACCCCTGCCGGAAATGGCGCTGCCTGACCTTTCCAGAAAGCCAGGCCAAGTGGGGCAAAATGCCCCGGCTGCGGGAAATCCTGACCCCAAACAGTAGGAGACAGTTTTGGAAGAAGCAGCGACTCAAACACCATTGGTGACGTATGCCACGATTGCCTTGTCATCGGGTGTAATCGCCGCATCTTTAGGTCAATGGATACAGTCTTACCGAGAAAGTCGTGGGCGAAAACGAGATTCTACCTATCTCGCCATCCGAGTTGCTGTTGTTCTTGAAAAGTTTGCGGCGGATTGCGCTCACAACATTTCCGCGTTTCAGGCTGACAAAAAGTCAGGAGGTCGGGTCGGATTTGAATCAGATAGCCTGCCGGATTTGCCTCCATACCCAGACAATTTGTCCTGGCCTCTTGTTGACCCGGAACTCTGTGAGAGAGTATTCAGCTTTAGAAACGAATTGATTTTGCTGGAACGAAATCTGGCAACCATGTCGGAGATCGAACCCGGTGCAGTCACCCAATTATGTTACGAATATGCTGGAAAGGTGGGCCGTCAGGCTTGGTATTTAGCAAAAAGCCTCAGGAAGCATCATGGAGTGCGCCCGTTAGAGCTTGGCAGCGCCTCTATGCATTTTGTCGACGATCTCGTTGGTGAACAGAACGACAGCACAGAGAAAACCGACAGCAAACAGTAGGAGCGCAGATGCCAAGATGGATCTGGTCATTATCGAATGGCTTCTGAAGTTTGCAAAGGGAATGCCCTGGTACATACGATAGGTTGTATAGGCGTTTGCAGCAATTATTGTGCTGGTCTCAGTTATCGAGCCCGTCCAATCGATTATCAAATTCTCGGGCTAAACAGTAGGAGCACTGCCCGTCGCTCAAGAACCGCATACAGGTGGCCAAGGTTTGTTAACACTGCAGATAGTATCGCCTCATACGACCGCTTAATTCAGAGGGTTCGCAAGACAGAATCCATTTGGCTCATCGTAGACAGCGAAAGGGACTTGCCCGCTACGTGTCATTCCCATGACAAGGCGGATTCCCTTGTGGTTCCTGTTTGGTCCGATCGCGCTTACGCGACCAGCGTTCAGCCAAAGTTTCCGATTAAGTCAGAGGTCGTGAGCATTCCACTCAAGGCTTTTCTACTGAAAACCCTACCCTTCTTGATTGGTCGAGGCGAGCTCACGGGGCCTAACTGGAATTCTGCTCTAGCAGGTCTAGAGATTGAGCCGACAGAACTGTTGCGGAAGTTAAAATCAAAGGACAAACAGTAGGAGCACGGCTAGCCGTTTAGCCCAATAGAATATCTAATGCCGAGCGAACCCTCATTTCGTTGTCCAACTCGGGCCGCAATCGACAGTCTCGCCAGAAGATTTGACCTACCCAATACACCTGAAATGCAGGATTGGGAGTATGAAGTTGCATCGGCCGAACGCCTGCCTGAATTCTTGTCGGCATTTGAAACAGGACAGCTTAACGACGACGAGCGTTTCACACTGATGGAGACGATAATCGAGTCATTCATTGAGTGCGAATCTGAAAACAAATGGCAAGACACGTGGCCAAGGATCGAAGCGTACCTTCGGCGCGACTTTGAGCTGCACGCATACACAATCTGGTATCGGGCTCGGTTGGAAACGCCACTCTCGGATTGCTGGGAAGTGGCTGCTCCAATGAGAGCAATATACGATACGCTTTCAAACGGTGCGTCGAACGTCGTGAAATCCAACCACAAGAAGTAGGAGCCGGGACTTCCTCAGATTCCGTCAGGGACATACTTGCCGATGCCAATTAAAAGCCACGCGAAGATGAAAAACCACTTGCGTTCATTGAAAGAGCAGAAGCGCTCGGAATGTCAGGAGAATCGATCAATTCGATCCTAGTGTCGCACGTCGGGATGAGCGATGACCGAGATCTCAAAGCGTTCGACCGCGTCAGCGCCACCTGTAATGACGAAAAGACCAACCGCCGAACGGCTCATGAAATCGGCCGGGTTCTGCGAGGTCTTCCCTCGCCTGCTGCAACCTATCTTCCGAGCGACTGGGACGACAGTTTCGAGATGGCGGGAGAAATTCCCGACAGCAAACAATAGGAGGCCGAGACATGCCACGATTCATTCAGACATCCCGTCGGAAGGCCGGCTTCTACGAAGCATATCACAACGGCCGTTTTGTCGACATCCAGATTGTCCGCAACGATGACAGAGGTTGCTGGGATGTTCAACAATCGGGGCGGTTTCTTTTCTCAGCGCCATCCAAAGGGAGCGCACTGGGCATATTAGGCATCATAACTGCAGCATTCGAAAAAGCGGTGTGAGAATAGGAGCCGGGACCGTGAGCAAATACCGACTAATGAACCGACGCGACCGGATCCAGCAAGGCGACCAAGCGCTGGCCGATGAAGCGGAAACCTGGGGCGATCTGTCTGGATGGGAGATCGGTTGTTACTACCCCGAGGACGTGTTTGTTCCGATGCGTCGTCCGATAGCGAACGAAGAACATCAAAAGCAGAAAGCGTTCGGGATAAGGTCATGCACGACCTCGAGGAAACATCTTCTGAGTGCCGAACATGGCTGAATTGCTGCGCTCTGACAGCGATACAGACTACCGTTATCGCATCATGCGAACTGATTCCGGATTTCTCCTATCGTGCGGGCAGAAAAGCGAAATCGGTCTGATGCTCGGCCCATCAGAATGGCTATACAAGACTTTGGAAGCGGCTGAAGCTGGCCTAGAGTACGTCATGCTCATGAATGCCTGGTGGACTTGCATCAGCAAAGGCTATCCCTCGGGTGATCTTCCCGAACGTTGCGAGGCCGCAGCTACCAAGCATCGGGACATCACCAAAAAACTAGACGATGCACCGCTCATCGGACAGGGAGTGACGGAGTTAAGAAAGCAGGCGAGGCCATGAAAGATCTCGTGCGAGTGCATCTCGCCGAACGATGCCTAGCTCTGGCGCGAAGTGCTCGACGCCAACCGATATGAATTCCTCACCAGTGATATAACGATAGGAGCAGAGCTGTTGTGACAAGCTGCGACCGGAGAAAGCTCGTGCGCGTAAAAGCCGTGCACGTGCCCGAATTACAGAGCCCTAGAGACACACAAAACCACTACGTCTTTGATTTGATCGTTGATGAAAACGCCAAACCGTGTGGGAATGCCGAAACCCTGGGCTACTATTGTTTTCCAGTGGGCGGAGAGTTCACCGACAGAAAGCCCATCAGAATCCTGCCAGACTTGCATTTCCTAGATTATGAAATCGTGTTCAACGAACACAGAAAGAAGCGCGAAATAGAGCATCGAAATCGGATTTCTGAAGACATTGTAGCCAGAGTCGGCTGCCGCTTCCTAATGTGGGAAGATGATGAGTACGAATACGAAGTTGTCGAAGTAATCGACGTGTTCGTGCCATTTGTTAACGCCGAAGAAAACAAGCTTTAACAAAGGGAGCCGACAGGGCTGATCAGTATGACCGATGCCCTCACCGAAGAACTAGTTGATATCGGCAGATGGCTGTATGGCGACACGACTGAGTGCGTCGTTCACCTTGTGCGACGAAACGTGCATTTTGGCACTGGCGATCCCTTTGACCCCGAGGAGGTCCGCGAAGATCAGTGGGGAGAATTTTTCTGTCTAAAGTTCTTCGACCCAACGAACGCGAGCCAACTTAGTGGTGAGTTTCCAGGGTATGAGAGCGTAGAGGCGGCCAAGTCACATGCGGCAGAGATGTGCGCAGGCTTGAGATGGGGTCAACCGGACTTGGTCGATCGACCGAAGAGCAAATAGAAGGGGCGCTGGAGAGTATTCATCCCTCAAGACCAACCGAGGGCACGACTATGGCAAAAGATCCGGTTGCGCTGCATTGGGCCGACTGGGCGGCTGAGCCGGGCGTCTGGCACGGCAAGCTCGAAAGCGAAAAGCTGGGAACCAATCTGACGATCCTGTTCGACGTCCAGGACAAGGTCGGCGTCGGGCCGACCCTGCATGTTCATGACTACGACGAGATCTTCATCATTCGCAAAGGCCGGGCGCTCTTCACAATCGGCGACCAGGAAGTCGAAGCCCAGGCAGGGGATATCCTGATGGGCCCGGCGCAGGTTCCGCACAAATATCACAGCCTTGGCCCGGACCGTCTGGAAACCACAAATATCCATTTGAGCGCAGCGTGTGTGCTGACCCGATTGGACGATCCGGATTCGGATTGACCGGTCCTGACTTTGGTCACGATCAGGTCGATTTGCCGGCCAGCACTTGAAGAAAAATCGGGGCAACCCGTGTGTCGGCGACCATGGAGTTTGATAGCGCGGCCTCTTCCGAGGCATGCGGTTCAGCCAACTGCCGGATGACGAATCCGGCGCTGCCAAGCATCGCAACCCAGCTGCTGAGTGTCCGGTGAAAACGCGGCACGGTGAAGGGCTCAAGCCTCTCCCGTTCCTCTTTCGGGATGTCGGAAAAAATCCAGGTTTCGACCCGGCCGTCCATTTCCTCGAAATAGTCGGCCACCTCGACGGCACGCACGGCACCGTCTTCGTCGCGCACATTGCGTCGAGTGGGTGGAACGAAACAGGGATGCAGAATGGAGAATTGCAGAAACCCATCAGGCCGCAGCACACGATGGATTTCGGACAAGGCCCTTTGCTGATCCGGCATATCCATCAGCGACATGAAGGCGGTCGCAAAGTCGAACCGGGCGTCCGCGAAGGGCAGCGCCAACGCGTCAGCCTCCTGATAGTCGATGCCGCGAGGGTCCTCCCTCTCAGCCTCACGCGCGTGCCGCACGAATGTCGGAGCAATATCGATGCCGGTCATGCGCGCACCGTGTTCGGCAAGCTTGCGTGTGTTCGATCCTTCGCCGCAGCCGACATCGAGACCGGTGAGTCCCGCAACGGGCGGCAGCATTGCCAGGAAGGCCGGTGTGTTCAACAGATCACGGTAAACGTCGTGGCCGGCCCTTGATGTCCTGGTCCAGACCTCGGCGTTCTTCTCCCAATGGGCGGCAACCTCATGCGAATCCATGACAGAGCTCCTGTTTTGGGGCAGGTGGCAATTGGGTGATTTTCTGTTCGGTCAGCGCGAAAGGCTGATAACCGACTCAACACATGCGGGCAAGTGGTCTTGGCCGAAGCCGATAGATGTCGAATAGCAGAGGGATCTGAACCATTTGGTGCAAACACAACAAAAACAAGCGGTTGGAAAACGATGCCAACCATGTCTCTTAGGCATCGTGTGGAAGCAGTCATTGTCTGCGGTCAAACCGAAGAACTACGCACAACTGTGTCCGGGCCGGATGGGTTCCATTTGGTTCTGACATGCCCTGGACCTATCATGGTTCCGCCTGGAGATCGGATGAATGCATGGCGAGATAAAGCTGGAGCGACTGGCAATCTGGACTTCCGCAGTTTGCCTGGTCCTGCTCGCCTTCTATTTTCTCATCCGTGAAGATCCTGCGGAAAAGCCTTACCTGAAGGTCGTTGGCGGCAGTTTCATATTCAACTACCGGGTCTCAGACATCTATATGGGCTTTACCGCGATCCCGGAGAAACCAATCCCGGTCGGCAGCACGCTCGTCGTCAGCTTCGAAAATCCTGCAAGCGACACACCCTTCGTCGTCACCCGACAAATCGGATTGCCTGACCGCAGCATTTCCGTGCGCAGTCCCTCGATGCGCGGCGTTCAGGCGAATGTGCCCTACCAGGTGTCACTGCAATTGCTCAAGACGGGAACTCAGGAGCCGTTCTGGCGTCACGACTTTTCCATCAGTTCCAACATCAGCGACGACGTCGTGCCCGATGAACCTCTGGTCATCGGTCCTGGTTATCATCCGGCATCGATGAACAAAACAGAACGATAGCTGAAAAACAATCGATACCATCAATTGAAAAAGGTCGCGATGAGCACAGCGCGCGCGGCTGAAACGTCAAGCCACCGGCTTTCCGATCGCCCACTCGCGCATCCGCTGAAGCAGCACGTAGAGCACGGGCACCAACACCAGGCTGAGCACCGTGGCTACGATCATACCACCGAAAACCGCGGTGCCGAGCGATCGGCGTGCGGCCGATCCGGCGCCCGTTGCAATCACCAGCGGCACGACACCCAGGATGAAGGCGAAAGCGGTCATCAGAACCGGCCGAAGCCGGATGCGTGCTGCTTCCATCGCCGATTCCTCGATGGAAAGGCCCTCTTCCCTGCGCCGCCGGGCGAACTCGACGACCAGGATGGCCCCCTTGCTGGCCAGACCGATCAGCATCACCAGGCCGATCTGGCAGTAGATGTTGTTGTCGTAGCCACGCAGCCATTGCGCCGACAGGGCTCCGAATATGGCAAGCGGCACGGCCAGCAACACCATCAGCGGCATGACGAAGCTCTCATACTGGGCCGCAAGAAAGAGGAAGGCGAAGATCACCGCGAGCGCAAACAGGATGGGCGCAACATTGCCGGCCTTGAGCTCCTGGTAGGCGTTGCCGGTCCATTCGTAGGTATAGCCCTGCGGCAGGACCTGCCTCGACAGGCTGTCCATGGCGGTAATCGCCTGGCTGGAGCTGTAGCCTTGGCCGGGCGCACCATTGATGCTGGTCGATCGGAAAAGATTGTAGTGGTTGATGGTGCGTGCGCCGATTTCCGGATTCACCGTCACGAGGGCACTGAGCGGCACCATGCCTCCGCTGTCGTTGCGCACATAGAGCCGACCGATATCCTCCTCGGCCTGGCGTGCATCGACATCGGCCTGAAGATAGACCTTGTAAACCCGGCCGTAGATGTTGAAGTCGTTGACATAAATGCCACCGAGGAAGGTCTGCAATGCATCGAATACGTCGCCAATCGACACGCCTTCGGTCAGCGCCTTGGTGCGGTCGAGATCGATGTGCAGTTGGGGCGTACTGGCAGAGAACGGACTGAACAGGCCGGCCAGCTCAGGCCGTGCATTGCCCGCTGCAACCATGTCCCGCGTCACCTGTTCCAGATCCTTGAGCGACCCGCCCGTGGTGTCCTGCAATTCAAACTGAAATCCGCCGGTCGGCGACAGGCCGAAAATCGGCGGCGGGTTGAAGGTTGCAAGCACGCCGCCAGGCAATTCGTTGAACTGAGCCTGCGCCTTGGCGATGAGTGCCGCAACGCCCTCGTCCGCGCCGCTGCGCTTGCTCCACGGCTCCAGAACCGCAAACAGGTTGCCCACGTTGGGCGCCGTCGTGTTGGTCAGGAAATTGAAACCGGTGAAGGTGATGACGCCCTTGACGCCCGGCATCCCGTGCAGGATCTCATAGGCCTGATCGACGACCTTCTGGGTTTGCTCCAGCGCCGTTCCCTCCGGTGTCTCCAGACTGATGATGAAATAGCCCTGGTCCTCGTTGGGAATGAAGCCGGTCGGCACCACCGTGAACATGGTGACGGTGCCCGCTAGCAGCGCAACGAAGCCAAGCGCCACCGGCTGCCAGACACGAACAAACCATCCAACAACGGCTTCGTAGCGCTTGGTGAACCAGGCGAAGCCGGCATCGAACCGCTGAATGATCTTCGCCTTTGGCCGCGCGCCGCCGAGCAGAAGACCGCACAGTGCCGGGCTGAGCGTCAGCGCGTTGATGGCCGAAATGGCGACGGCCGAGGCGATGGTCAGCGCGAATTGCTGATAGAGCTTGCCGGTAAGACCGGGCATGAGTGCAACCGGAATGAACACCGCCATCAGAACAAGCGAAGTAGCGACGATCGGGCCGGTCACTTCGTCCATGGCGCGGCGCGCGGCCTCGCGCGCGTCCGTTTCTCCCTTCTCGATATGCCGGGAGACATTCTCCACAACAACAATGGCATCATCGACCACCAGTCCGACCGCCAGCACCAGCCCGAACAGTGTCAGCAGATTGATCGAAAAGCCCAGCGCCAGCATCAGCGCAAAAGTGCCGATCAGACAGACGGGAATGGTGATCACCGGAATGAGTGCCGCCCGCAGATTGGGTAGGAAAACAACGATGACGAAAACCACCAGCAGGATGGCCTGCCCCAGGGTGAAGAGGACGTCGCGGATCGCCTCGCGGTCGAACTCCGTGGTGTCATAGATGACCGTATAGTCCAGCCCTTCGGGGAAGTCCTGCGCAAGCTCGGCCATGGTCGCGCGAACTTCCGCCGACAATTGCAGCGCGTTGGCGCCGGGCAATTGCATGATGCCGAGGCCCACGGTTGGTCCGCTGTTGAGCGTGGAGGAAAAGGTATAATCCTCCGCGCCGAGCTCGACACGGGCCACGTCCTTGAGACGGATGACGGCGCTGTCAGGACCGACGCCGAGAACGATGTTCTCAAACTCCTCCTGGCTTTTGAGCCGTCCCTTTGCGGTCAGCGTCAGCTGGAATTTCTGGTTTTCCGCGGTCGGTGGCGTACCGATTGCCCCGGCGGCCACCTGCTGGTTCTGCTCGGTGACCGCGTCATAGACATCCGCGGCGGTCAGCCCCAGGCTCGCCAGCTTCTCCGGATCAAGCCAGACCCGCATCGCGTAGACCCGCTCGCCCCAGACCATGACGGTTCCTACGCCCGGAATGCGCTTCAACCGGTCTGTGATATGGATGTCGGCATAGTTCGAAATGAACAATTCATCGAATTGCCCGCCCGGCGAAATCAGGTTGACGCCCAAAGTCAGATCGACGGATTCCTTGGTCACGGTCACGCCCTGCGCGACCACTTCGTCCGGCAATTGAGCCATCGCGGTCGACACCCGGTTCTGGGTATCCACCGCCGCAATATCGAGACTATAGCCCTCTTCGAAGGTGACCGTGATGTTCGACGTGCCGTCATTGGAACTCGTCGACGACATGTAGACCATGCCCTGAACACCATTGATCTGCTCTTCGAGCGGGATTGTTACCGCCTCCTCGACCACCTCGGCGCTGCCGCCGGTATAGGTGGCGCTGACCACGACGGTCGGCGGCACGACTTGCGGGAACTCTCCAACCGGCAACAGCGGGATGGAGATCAGCCCGGCGACGACGATGACGATGGCGATGACCGAAGCAAAGACGGGACGGTCGATGAAAAACCGGCTCAGCATTCAGCCGCTTGCCTTGCTGCCGGAGGTGCCGGTTGACGGCTTGTCAATCTGAACCGCCATTCCGGCTCGAACTCTCTGCTGTCCCTGAACAACGACCGTTTCGCCGGCTTTCAAACCGGATGCGATGACACGCTGACCTTCGTTTAGCCGGCCAACCGTGACCCGACGCATCTCGGCCTTGTTGTCCTTGCCAACGACAAAAACGAAAAAGCCGGCCTGGTCCTGACCGACCGCCTCGGCCGGAACGGTTACCTGCCCTTTTTGCTCGGTAAGTTCGATGCGCACCCGTGCGTACTGACCCGGACGCAACGTTGCGTCCGGATTGGGAAACACGGCCCGCACCGCAATCGTCCCGGTCGAGGGGTCGACGCCAGGACCGGAAAAGTCCAGCGACCCCGTATGCGGATGGGTGCTTCCGTCAATCAGCGTGATCGCCACCTTCAGCTCCGGGCCGGCCGCCTGGTATTTTTCCAGCTCCAGAAACTGGCGTTCGCTCGGGCTGATATAGATGTAAAGCGGATCCATCTGGACCACGTCCACCAACACCGTGTCGTTGGCCGAAACCACATTGCCGACATCCTGGTAGACGCGACCGACGCGCCCGGCGATCGGCGCCGTTACACCCGTGTAGTCGAGATTGACCTGGGCCGTTTGCACGGCCCCCTTGCTGCTGTTGAGGCTGCCCAGCGCTTCGGCTGCATTCGCGGTCTTTTCATCCAGTTGTTCCGGCGAAACCGTGCCGTCCTTGGCCAGAACGGAGAACCGTTCCACCTCCTTCTTGGCGAATTCCAGGCTCGCCTGGTTGCTGTCGCGCTCGCCCTTGAGCCGCGCAAGCTCAGAGGTGAAGGGTCGCTGGTCGATGACGAACAGCGCATCGCCCTTGCCGACATCGTCTCCCTCGGTGAAGCTGCGCGTCATGACGTGACCATCGACCCGCGATCGGACCGACACACTGTTGGGCGATTCCGTTCGCCCGGTCAGTTCCAGATAGACCGGCACCGTTTCGGTCTTGGCCTCGGCGACCACGACTTTGGGTGGAGCTGCCTTGGGGGCCTCGGCCTTCTGCTCCTGGCATGCGCTGATCAACAACAGACCACACAGCACGGCAACGGCTGAAGATGCCCTGCCCAATAGTCTTAATGACCGCCCCTGCACCACCGTTTCCCCCAAAGGTCGTTCGGTTGCTGATGAGCTTATGTTGGACGCAGCGCCATGGGCAACCGTTTTCTGGCTGATCAAAGGGCGCCATGAATCCGGAGATTAGATCAAAGGGCGATAAGTTTGGATCATTTGATGGCTGCAGATCGGCTCCACTCGGCAAGGCGCGTCGCGCAGCGCGATGTGGTGCATCGCGCAAGCGTCGCAACGCAGCCGATGGGCCGATATGCAGCCACCCTTCGGGCCGGGCGCTTTTGGCCCCTGGCGTCGTTGGCTTGCACTTGTGGTGGGGTGGCACCACGGCCTGCAATCCACCTGGCCAGAGACCAAAATCGCCACGGTCAAATGGCGCAAACTTATCGTCCTTTGATCTAACCGGCCTATATAGGCGGCATGACACTTGCCAACCGAATCTTCCGACCGTTCGAGACGCTGATCCGGCCGCTCGACCTGCCGGCGCGGCCGCTGCCGGATGACGGGCCGCTAAAGCTGATCTGGTTCTTCGCCAGCATGTTTCGCGGCGTTCTGCTGGTGGTTGGCCTGCTGTCGGTCATCTCCGCGCTGATTTCGCTTACGGTAATCTGGGCACTCGCCTTCATCGTCGACGGCGTCACGACGGAGGGCGCTGCCGCGTTCCTGCGTGACAATGCCTGGACGCTGACGGTCTTCCTGGTTCTGTTCGCCGTCATCGACCCGCTCCTGACTTTCGTCCGCTCGGCGTTTCTGTCGCAGACCGTCCAGACCCTTCTGCCCGCGGCGATGCGCTGGCAGGGGCACAAGGCAGTCGAAAGACAGGACGTGGCGTTCTTCGAAGACCTGTTTTCCGGTCAGGTGGCCTCACGCATCGCCCAGGTGACGGCCTCGGTACAGCGGCAGCTGATGGTCGCGATGCAGACCATACCGCGCGTCACCATCCAGTTCGCTGGCTCTTTTGCCCTGCTGGCGGTGCTCGCCTGGCCGTTGGCGATCCCGGTGCTCGTCTGGATCCTCGCCAATATCGTGGTCGCCCGTATCGCCGTACCGCTTTATCTGGAGCGCTCCTCCAAGGTCGCCGCTGCCGCATCCCGCGCAACCGGCGCCATGACGGACGTCTACAGCAATATCGCCATGGTCAAGCTGTTTGCGGCTGAGGATTCCGAAGCCGGCGCCATCCGCAGGGTTATCGACGAGACCATCGCGACCCAGCACCGGGAAAACCGCGCCTACATCCTGTCCGACAGCGCCGTTCAATATCTCAACATCGCGCTGATCGTGTCGATCTTCGCCATCGGCCTGTGGGGCATGGTCGACGGCTTCATCACCGTCGGCGATTTTGTCGCCGCAGCCACCATCGCCCGCTCGCTCTCGGCCTCCTCGTTCGCCTTTATCGGGCTCGGGCAGTCGGTCACCCGGGCGCTCGGCACGATCCGCGACGCCATGCCGGTGATGACGAGCCAACCCACGGTCAACGATCGGCCGGACGCCGGAGAATTGGAGATCAGTGAGGGTCACATCCGGTTCGACCACGTGGATTTCTCCTACGACATTGACGGAAAACCGGTGCTGACCGACCTCAACCTGGAAATCGCGCCGGGCGAAAAGGTTGGCATTGTCGGCCTCTCCGGCGCCGGCAAGTCGACGCTGGTGGCACTGCTCCTGCGGTTGCGTGACGTCCAGGGCGGTGCGATCACCATTGACGGGCAGGATATTCGCGATGTCAGTCAGGCGTCACTGCGCAGCCGCATTGGTGTCGTCACCCAGGACGTTTCGCTGTTGCACCGTTCGATCCGCGACAACATCCGATATGGCGATCCCGATGCTACCGACGAACAGATCGCCGAGGCTGCGGAGCGCGCCGAGGCGATGTCCTTCATCAAGGACATGCAGGACAAGGACGGCCGCACCGGGCTCGACGCCCATGTCGGCGAGCGGGGCGTCAAACTGTCCGGCGGCCAGCGCCAACGCATCACCATCGCCCGGGTGCTCCTGAAGGACGCCCCGATCCTGGTGCTCGACGAGGCCACTTCTGCACTTGATTCAGAAGCCGAAACCGCCATCCAGGCCAACCTCACCCGGCTGATGCAAGGCAAGACGACCATTGCCGTCGCCCACCGCCTTTCAACGATCGCCGCCATGGATCGGCTGCTGGTGATGGACAACGGACGGATCGTTGAAAGCGGAACCCACGATGAGCTCGTCGCCGGCGAGGGGCTCTATGCACGCCTGTGGGCTCGTCAGTCAGGCGGCTTCATCGCGACGGACTGACAGTGTCGAGGTCAGCGAAGCGCAAACCGAACCGGGCGAGGTACTTGCGCAGTCGGTCAGCGTCATTGCCACTTGTCTTTTGCAGGCGCGATTGAGCAAAAAGCGTGCGACCGGCACCGCTCAAGCTGCGGCTGCTTTGACAGACCCTGACAACGGCGGCCAGCTGAGCCCGATCGAACAGGTCGAGTTGCGCTGCAGCATCGCCGAGGCAGGTTTCGAGCACCCGATCATCGCCGGCCGACGTGTCCGCGGCATGCCAGACATTCAGCAGGCGCTCGATTTCCTCAACGACCGTCGGTTCGTCGATCCGCCCCTTCGGTGCCAGTGTTCCCATGCGTGCAACCGATGCCGACAGGTCGCGGAAATTGGCCGACCAGGCCGCCTCTGGACTGAGGGCGAAAGCCAGGTAGCGCTCGCGTGCCTCCCGGTTGAACGTCACTTTTTGCCCCTCGGCATCGCTGAACCGCCGGAGTTCATAATCGATGTTCGGTTCGATATCCTCGCGTCGTTCGGCCAGAGCAGGCACACGAAAGGTCCAGATGTTGAGGCGGGCAAAGAGATCTTCGCGAAACCGCCCCTCGCGTACGCTCTCGGCCAGGTCGCGATTGGTCCCCGCCAGCATCTGGAAGTCGGAAGCGACTTCACGGTCGGACCCGAGCGGGAAAAACCGCTTTTCCTCAATCGCCTGCAGACACATGGCTTGCTCGTCGGGACCGAGTTCGCCGATCTCGTCGAGGAACAGCACGCCGCCATCGGCGGCCTTCATCAAACCTCCACGGTCCGACTGGGCGCCGGTGAAGGCGCCGCGCACATGGCCGAACAGGGTCGACATCGCCTGGTCGCCGCGCAGCGTGGCGCAGTTGACCTCAATGAAATCGCCGCCGATCTGACGCTGTGCCTTTTTCAACTCAAACAGGCGTCGGGCGAGCTGCGATTTGCCGGCGCCCGTCGGGCCGGTCAGCAGCACCGGTGCGCGCGAGCGCACCGCGACTTTCTCCATCTGATCGATCATGGCGTTGAACGTCGGATTACGGGTCTCTATGCCTGATTTGAGGAACGATGTGGCCTCGACCCGTTCTGCGGCAAAGCGAGTGGCGATGGAATCGTAGCGCGACAGATCGAGATCGATGATCGCGTGGCTTCCGGCGTAGTTTTTCTCCTCGCCCGCTTCGAGGTCGGCCACCTTCGGGGGAGACAGTTGCAGCAGTCGCGCCGGGACGAAGTTTGCTTCGGTCAATAGAAACCAGCAGATCTGCGCCACATGGGTGCCGGTGGTGATGTTGACGAGGTAATCCTCACGATCCTGGTCGAACGGATAGGCGTCGGCAAAGTCGCGCATGGCGCCGTACATCTCGGCAAAGTCCCATGGATTGGCGACGTCCATGCGATGCAACCGCACCTCCGTACCGGGCGAAATCTTCCCGATATCGTTTTGAACGTTGAGCGCCAACTGTAGCCAGCGATGGTCGTGAATCAGCTCCAGCCGGTCGACGACGAGATCTTCCTGCTGGCAAAGCGCGACCGTTGGTCGCCATTTGGGTCGCCTTCGTCCGCCGGCATCTTTTGTGGTACCTAGAAATCCGAAGACGACGTTACAACTCTTATCCATTTTTATAATGTCCTATCTAAATTAATAGATACTTGCATTCTTTGACAAAGTCGACAGACGACCACAATCCAATAACCGAAAAATCTTTACTCAATAAAATCAATATTTTGGGACAAATATGTACTCATAATCGTCAACCGCGCCATGACTTGGCACGATGCTTGAACGGCACCGGGCATAACATCAATGCAATTTGAGAGAATGACCATGAGCGAGACACTGACCGGCAAGGACCTGATCGAAGCAGGCATGACCCAGGGAAAATGGCTGGGTGAAGCCCTGACAGCGGCCCGCAAGGCGCTTTCCGATGGAAGCACCCGTCAGGATGCGCTGGCGCTCGCCATGACGTTCCAGCCGCCGGCGGCGCTGCCGCTCAAGGCGCCCGGCGCTTCGCCGTTCTTCGAGAACATCGAGGCCGAGACGGAGGACGAACAGGCTAACCTCATTCAGGTGCGCGAGCATATGACCGAGTTGATGCGCACGCCGAAGATCACCGCCGGCGCGGTGATGCCTGACGCTTGCCCGGCCGGACCGAAAGGCACCATTCCCGTCGGCGGCATCGCCGTATCGGAAGCCATTCATCCGGGTATGCACTCGGCCGACATCTGCTGTTCCATGGCGATCTCCGTCTATCCGGGTGTCGCTCCGGCTGCTCTCCTCGACGCGGTGCATGCCGTCACGCATTTCGGACCCGGCGGCCGGGCTCGTGGCAGCCAGATCAAGCCGCGAACGGAGCTGATGGAGCGTTTCGAGAAGAACGCCTTCCTGGGCTCGGTTCAGAGCAAGGCCATCGAGCATTTCGGTACCCAGGGCGATGGCAACCACTTCGCCTATGTCGGCACCATCCGCTCCAGCGGCGAAACGGCACTCGTCACCCATCACGGGTCACGCGCGCCGGGTGCGTTGCTCTACAAGGGCGGCATGAAGGTGGCGGAGCGTACCCGTCGACTGGCTTCGCCAAAAACGCTGCCGCAGAACGCCTGGATCGAAGCGGACAGCGATGAGGGCGATGCCTATTGGGAAGCCCTGCAGATCATCCGCAGCTGGACCAAGGACAACCACTTTCTGATCCATGACCTGGCTGCGGAGAAGCTGACGGCTAAGGTTGCCGACCGGTTCTGGAACGAGCACAACTTCGTCTTCCGCAAGGCGGACGGGCTGTTCTACCACGGCAAGGGCGCGACACCGGCCTGGGACGGTTGGGCCGATGATGCCACCGATCTGACGCTCATTCCGCTCAACATGGCGGAACCGATCCTGATCGCCCGTGGCAGCAGCGCCGATCATGGCCTCGGCTTTTCGCCACACGGTGCCGGCCGCAACTTCTCGCGGACCCGGCATCGGAAAAACCTGGCAGGCCGATCCGACGCGGAGATTTTTGCCGAGGAAACCAAGACCATCGACGCCCGTTTCTTCATGGGCCGCCCGGACATCTCCGAGCTGCCGAGCGCCTACAAGAACGCGGCCGCCGTGCGCGACCAGATTGGCAAGTTCGGCCTCGCTGAGGTGGTCGATGAGGTCATTCCGCACGGCTGCATCATGGCCGGTGACTGGCAGCACGACGCACCGTGGATGGTCAAGGCGCGCAAGAAGCACGAAGCCCGGGCTCGCCGCGAGGCCATGGCCGCCAAATATCGAAGATAACCAAGGGGCCCGAGCACCGGGCCCCTCCTCCACAAGGATAAAACGTCACCCGTCAGACCATTGTCATCGGGAGGCGGACATGGATGAAACCAATGAAAAGGACATCACTCGATCCGGATCTGGAAGTCGCCGTCAGTGCCGGCTTCCAGGATTGCGTCTGGGGCAAGACCTGGTGGCTGCAGAAATCGATGCTTCGCAAACTGAAACCGTGCGATACACGTACTTGGGATATCGCCGCACTTCTCGAAACACACGATCCGGCCCGCGTTTCGGCAATTGTGAGCCAGCTCAGGCGACTGGTGACCGACCAGGTCTGGTCGACCGAACGTGCCCAAAACTACTATCCGGGATCGGTGCAGGAAAGACGCCTGGTAACGCAGCTTATCAGCCGCAACCGTGACCTTGCCCTTGTTCTCTCCGCCAGCACCTCCGGTTACATACGCCAGCACGCCATCGCGAAAATCGATCGGCTGCACGGCCCGTTCTCGCTGGCATTGCTGCTTCTGCGGCTGAACGATCATGTTCCGCAAGTCCAGCTGGCAGCGACAAGTGCGCTCAAGTCCATGCTGGCGCGACCAGCCGAGTCATCCGGGCTAACGGTCCAAACCATCGTCGGGTGCATGGACATCCTTCTGACAACGCCTCGGTTCACCCGACTTTGGGGACCACAGACGGCGATCGTCGAAAGCATTCTGGCGATGCCGGGCGTGCAGCAAGCGCTGGAGGACCTTCTGCTGAACGAGAAACGTGACAGGGCCTGCCGTTTCCTGAAGCTCGGATTGCGGCTGGACCTGTTTGACCGGCTGCTGCCTCGTCTCGCGCTATCTGCTCGGCATGCCGGGGTGCGCCGGCTGGCTCTGAAAGCCTGCCTCGATGGCGGTCGGGATGGTTCGCCCTGGCACGCAATCGACTCATTGGTTCACGCCGCACTTGAAGACAGGTCGTCTGAAGTTGTCCGTGTCGCACTCCAGCATGTGCTCGAAGACCGGAAATCTGTGCACTACGACCAACCAGTCTTCGAACGCCTTTTGAGGCACCCGTCACTGCCGATTGCGGAAAGAGCCTGTTTCGGATTGCGATCGCTCGGTGTCGACGTCGTGATGCTGCTGAGACGCTACGTGATGGGCAGCCGACCAAGCCTCTGTGCCGTGATGCTGCTATCGCGCTACGGCGAACCGGCTGATGCGCAACTGACGTTGGACGCGGCGAACTGCTTTGACGCCAGCGGGCAAATCCGCTGCCTGCAGGCTGCGGCTGCGCTCGGTTCGCTGGATGCCGCCGCAGATTTAAAGCGAGTGGCCCTGATAGCACCCTCCGATCTTGAGGCCAGATTGGCGTCCAAGGCATTGGCGGCTACTCGACTATCGGTCAGTTTTTCTGAGATCGCGCATTCGGTGGAACAGGGAAGGAACTTCGTCGACCGCGGTTTACTGTGCTTCGCGCAGGCACTCCCGACGATTCAGTTCGCCCACATCATTGTCTTGGCGGTTTCCAGACGTCTTGACTGCGACTACCAGTTGCTTTGGGAGAAGCTTGCAAAAGAACGCCGGCGCAAGCCGTTTTTCCCGAGCCAGGCCGAAGTCGAGACCCTGCGCCGGCTCGTCGCTGACCAGCCGGTCCTCGCCGAGAGCATGCGCCGCGTACTGGGCGTGTGATCGCAACTGAAATCCCTGCCGGCTGGCCCGACCATCATTGTTGCTCCGATGCAACGCTCGATTGGCAATGGGTCCGGCCGGCAGGACCGTCCTTGATTTGAGCGATCTCAGACGACATAAGGGCCGCCTGCCGGAAACGGCACGATATGTTTGAAAACGGGAAACCGGACATGACCACCATGGACCGCGCGCCCCAGAGGGCGGCAAACCCGAGCTGATCCGTAACCACGGCTTGGCCGGGACAAACGGGACGGAGCTTTGCGCCCAGTCCCGACCCTGACCCGTTTTCTAAGGACAACCCCATGGGCAATCCGACAGCGGAGGGCGTGCCGGCCGATAGCGGCACGGCGCCGATCCGCACCTATTTCTCCACCGACGCCTGGATCGAAGGCGCGGCGGTGGACCAACTCCACTCCGTCGCCGGCCTCGCCGGCGTGCGGCAGGTCGTGGCCTTTCCAGACCTGCATCCTGGAAAATACGGCCCGGTCGGCTGTGCGATCCAGGTCGATCACCTCTATCCGCATCTGATCGGAAACGATATCGGCTGCGGCATGGCGCTGTTCGCGCTGGACCTGCCAGCCCGCAAACTGCGGATCGACAAGGCAGCCGAACGACTTCGCGCTCTGGAAGGTGCATTTCCGGGCGATGCAGCAGAACAGCTTAAGGCCGCAGGTCTGGATCCGGATCTGCACGCGCACACGCTTGGCAGCATCGGCGGCGGTAATCATTTTTGTGAACTGCAGGCCGTCGCTGAAATCGCGGACCAGCGGGCGGCGGACGCGATCGGCCTTGACGCTGGCAGCATCCTTCTGCTGGTCCACTCCGGATCGCGGTCGCTGGGAACCGAAATCTTTGGGTCCATCGGCTTCAGCAGTGATGGAGTCGATCCGGAATCGCCGGCGGGCCGTGCCTATCTGAGCGGACACAACACCGCTGTGGCCTGGTCACGCCTGAATCGCCGCATCATCGCCGAGCGTGCGGCCCGAGCACTTCGAGCCGATCTGCATTTGATCTGCGATGTCCCGCACAACCTGATCGAGGCGCACGCGAATGGTTTCCTGCACCGCAAGGGCGCAGCCAAGGCGGACGTACCCTTTGTCCCCCTCGCCGGCTCGCGCGATGCGGCAAGCTACCTGCTGCAGCCGACCGGTGCGCCTGAGGCTATGGCATCATTGGCCCACGGGGCTGGTCGCAAATACGACCGAAAATCAATGATGGGCCGCGCCGGAACCAATCGGTCGCAGCGTGACCGACTCGCCCGCACGTCGTTCGGTGGCCTGGTTGTCTGTGACGACCGGCAATTGCTGATCGAGGAGGCACCGGCGGCCTACAAGGATCCGGAGCGGGTCCTCAGCGACTTGACGCACGCAGGTCTTGCACGCGAGATCGCCCGACTGGAGCCGAAGATCACTTTCAAAAAGGCGAATGCGACAACCCGCGATGATCGGCAGGCCGAGAAACGCCGTTCCGACAAACGGAGGCGACCGCGATGACCATGCCAAACAATATTCGCCTGTTGGTGACCAGCGGCAACGGTCCAGAGGAATGCCGCCGGGCCGTGCGCCACGTGCTTGCGGCAATGGAAAACGAAGCGAGGGATGGCGGTGTCCAATTTGCAAGCACGGTCAATGGCCACGACGACCGAGCGGGGCCCGCTTCCGCGCTTGTGACGCTCAACGGATCCGGCTGCCTCCAATTGGCCAAACATTGGACCGGGACGGTTCAGTGGATTTGCCGCAGCCCGTTCCGGCCGCACCACCGGAGGCGAAACTGGTTCGTCGGAGTCTTTCCCATTGCAGCGGATGACAAGCCCGACGCCGTGGTCACCGCGAATGACGTGCGCTTCGAGACCTTTCGAGCCGGCGGCCCTGGCGGGCAACACCAGAACACGACCGACAGTGCCGTTCGAGCCATCCATCAGCAGACCGGCCTCACTGCTGTGGGACGGCGGCACCGCTCCCAGCATCGCAACAAGCAGGAGGCCATAGCCTTGCTTTCAGAAAAACTGCTGCTGCGTCGGATGGATCAGGAGGCCCGGGCCTCCGCCGCGAATGCCCAGCTCCACCGCGAACTGGAACGCGGCAATCCGGTCCGGGTGTTTCGGGGCGAACGGTTCCGCGAGGCTTGAACCAAGGAACGCCGCCGGGGTCGCCGCTCGCGCAGCGGCCCCGGTGACGATCGTCTGAGATGGCAAATGGTGGACCAGTTGATGACTCAACTTTTCCGGTAAGACATCTCAAAAAGCACTCAGCCTAACTTAACCGTTGCAGAGCGCGTTTCCGTCGATAACATTCCGCGGATGGGCTCAGAACTTTTGATTCGATTGGCGAAGCGTTCCGACCTGGAAGCGCTCATCGCCCTTTATGCCGACGATGATCTGGGAATGGCGCGTGAGAGCGGTGAACCGGATGATCGGTATCTTGCCGCCTTTGAAGCGATCGAGGGCGATCCCAACCATCTGCTTGCCGTGGGCGAAATGAACTCCGAGATCGTCGCGACGCTGTTGCTGTCATTTCTTCCCGGCCTGTCCCGGCACGGTGCCTGGCGGGCGCAGATCGAGGCGATGCGGGTAGCACGTGCGATGCGCGGGCACGGACTGGGTAAGGAAATGCTCGATTGGGCCGTGCAGGAAGCGTCGGCACGCAATTGCGATCTGGTGCAACTGACGTCGGATCGGCAACGGCCGGACGCGCATCGGTTTTACGAAAAAGCCGGCTTTTCGCCATCGCATGTGGGTTTCAAGCTTTTTCTGGACGAGCAGTGACCGAGTTCACGGTTTTCGACGGCCACAACGATATGGTTCTGCGCCTGCTGAGAGGCACCGTCACCGCCGAGGGCGTCGCCTTCGGGCTGGCCGACGGTCATATCGACAAGCCGCGCGCAATCAAGGGCGGCTTCGGCGGCGGCCTGTTCGCGATCTTCGTCCCAAGCCCCTATGACAGGGCCAAGCGGGAAGCCGAGATGAGCAAGCCCGCCTACGACATCCCGCTGCCCGAACCGGTGTCGGAGGACTTTGCTGTCGAATGGACCGAGCGAGGTTTCCATGCCCTCGATGATCTTGAACGGGCCGGCGCGATCCGCATATGCCGAACCGCAGAAGACATCACCGACACTCTCAACGCCGACGAGATGGCCGCCGTTCCGCATATCGAAGGCGCGGAAGCCATCGATCGCGACTTCGAACGCCTGCATGCCTACTACGAACGCGGTCTTCGTTCGCTTGGTCCCGTCTGGAGCCGGGAAACGATTTGGGGCCACGGCGTTCCCTTCCGATACCCTTCCGGTCCAGACATCGGGCCGGGTCTGACCGACGCGGGCAAAGCGCTGGTCCGCGAATGCAACCGCAAGAAAATCATGATCGACCTCTCGCATTTGAACGAGAAGGGCTTTGACGACGTTGCCGCGATCAGCGATGCGCCGCTGGTTGCAACGCACTCGAACGCCGCGTCGATTACGCCGCATGCGAGGAACCTGACGGATCGCCAACTCGACATCATTCGAGACAGCGACGGCATGGTCGGCATCAACTTTGCCAGCGCCTTCCTGCGTCCCGATGGTCTGATGAAAGCGGATTTCGGGCTTGACATCCTGCTCAGGCATTTTGATCATTTGGTCGAAAGACTGGGTGAAGATCGGGTCGGCCTCGGCTCGGACTTCGACGGCGCGCTTGTTCCTAAGCCGATTGGCGATTGTGCAGGTCTGCCCTCTTTGGTTGCAGCCCTGCGGGTCCATGGTGCCGATAACAGTCTTTTGGCCAAGGTTACGCACGGCAATTGGGTGCGTGTCCTACGCTCGACTTGGGGAATGTAGAGAATAGAACCGAACAGGAGTGTTCACATTGAAAAAGAAACTACATCTTGCCGCCGCTGCTGCAGTCTCGGCTTTCATCGCTGCGGGTGCGCTTACGCCGGCCAACGCCCAGACACCTCCCAATATGCTGGTGGTTGCCAACCGGATCGACGACATCAAGACCTTCGACCCGGCTGAGAGCTTTGAATTCGCCGGGGCGGATGTCAGCCGCAACGTCTACGAGAAACTCGTCAACTTCAATCCGCTCGACCTTGATGCGGGCTATCAGCCGCAGCTTGCCGCGAGCTGGGAAATCTCTGAAGACGGCAAGACCGTCACGTTCACCATGGCCGATGGCCATGTTTTCTCGACCGGCAATCCCGTGACGGCAAAAGACGCTGAGTTCTCTCTGCGCCGGGCCGTTCTTCTGAACAAAACACCTTCTTTCATCCTGACTCAGTTCGGATTCACTCCGGAGAACGTCGAGCAGACGATCGTCGCACCCGATGACAAGACGCTGGTTCTGACACTCGACAAGCCCTATGCGGTTTCGTTCGTTCTGAACTGCCTTACGGCGACCATCGGCGGCATTGTCGACATGAAAGCTGCCATGGAGAATGAGGTCGACGGCGACATGGGCAACGCCTGGCTTCGGACCAATACCGTCGGCTCCGGACCCTACAAGGTCGTCGAGTGGAAGCCGAACGAGAGCGTTCTGATGGACCTGAACCCGAATTACCACGGCGACAAGCCGGCGATGGAGCGGGTGATCGTTCAGCATATCCAGGAAAGCGCAACCCAGCGCCTGCAGCTCGAGCGCGGCGATGTCGATGTGGCGCGGAACCTGTCGCCCGAAGATGTCGCCGGTCTGGGTGGTGTCGACGGCGTCAAGGTGGTCGACGAACTGCGCGGCCGCCTGATGTATTTCGCGGCCAACCAGAAAAACGAAATGCTGTCCGATCCAAAGGTGCTCGAAGCGCTCAAATATGCGACGGACTACGACGGCATGTCGAATTCCTTCCTCAAGGGCCAGTACACCGTGCACCAGGCTTTCCTGCCGCGCACTTTCCTTGGCGCGCTGGAAGACAAGCCCTACAGCTTCGATCTGGACAAGGCCAAGGCGGCGCTTGCGGAATCGGGTCACCCGAATTGCGGGCCCATCAAGATCTCTGTTCGCGAGGCTCAGGAACGCCTGGAGATCAGCCAGTCCCTGCAGAACACCTGGGGACAGCTAGGCTGTGATATCGAACTGATCGTCGGCACCGGGGCGCAGACGCTCGACCGCTATCGCGCCCGCGAGCACGACATCTATATGGGCGCCTGGGGACCGGACTATCCGGATCCGAACACGAACGCGGCAACCTTCGCGCAAAACCCTGACAATGCCCAGGAAGCCGGAAATACCGGTTATCTCGCCTGGCGCAACGCCTGGAATATTCCGGAGATGAGCCAGAAGACGCTCGCTGCCGTCGTTGAAAACGACACCGACGCCCGGGCCCAGATGTATCGCGACATCCAGGCCGAACATCAGAAGGTCAGCCCCTTCGGCGTGATGTTTCAGCAGATCGAGCAAAACGGCATGCGCTCGAATGTCGAAAACTTCGTGGCCGGCGGCGCCACCACCGCGGTATCCTACTGGGTGATCACCAAGTAGATGGCGGAACGCCTCGCTCGGGTGGAGGGACGACGACTGCCGTCCTTCCCCTCTTGGCTGGGCAGGATCATCGCCACGCTCGCAACCGTGGCGGTGACGATCCTCGGCCTCCTGTTCGTGACCTTCATGATCGGCCGCGTCATGCCGATCGACCCGGTTCTGGCGGTCATCGGCGAGCGCGCCACCCAGGCCCAATATGATGAGACCTACCGGGCTCTCGGTCTCGACAGGCCGCTTCTGGTTCAGTTCGGCATCTATGTAAGCGACGTGCTCCAGGGCGATTTCGGCAAGTCGATCCGAACCGGACAGGAAGTTTCGACCGACATAGCGCGCGTCTTTCCGGCAACGCTGGAACTCGCCACACTCGGCACATTGATTGGCGTCGTTATCGGCGTACCACTCGGGGTCATTGCAGCCGTGCGGCGCGGCAGCTGGATTGACCAGGTTGCCCGGTTCGTCGGGCTGATCGGTTACTCCATGCCCATTTTCTGGCTGGGGCTTGTTGGACTTCTGGTCTTCTACGGGATTCTCGGCTGGGTTTCCGGCCCGGGCCGCGTCGGCATTTTCTATCAGGGCGTCGTCCAGCCGATCACCGGCATGCTGCTGGTCGACAGCGCGCTGCGCGGCGAGTGGACCGTCTTCCGCAACGCCTTCTCGCACATCATTCTGCCTGCATCGCTGCTGGGCTACTTCTCGATGGCCTATATCAGTCGGATGACCCGCTCCTTCATGCTGGAGCAACTCGGCTCCGAATACGTCACGACGGCGAGGGTGAAGGGGCTGTCGGAGTCACAGGTGATCTGGGGCCATGCCTTCCGCAACATCCGCATTCAGCTCGTGACCGTGATCGCCCTGGCCTATGCAAACCTTCTGGAAGGTTCAGTCCTGACCGAGATCATTTTCGCCTGGCCGGGTATCGGCAGCTACATCACGACCTCGCTTCTCGCCAATGACATGAACTCGGTGCTGGGCGGCACCATCGTCATCGGCACCATTTTCGTCGGCATCAACATCTTTTCCGACATGCTCTACCGCTTCTTCGATCCGAGGGCGAAATGAGCGGCGCGACAGGATGGAGGGACTGGCTCCTCTCCGACGAACCGACATCGCGCCGACAGGCCCGTCTTTCGTCCTGGTACAAGGGCTGGCTGACCTTCCGATCGAACACGCTTGCCATGCTGGGGCTGGCTGTGCTCGTCATCATCATCGTCGCGGCGATTTTCGCGCCGCTGCTGGCAACCCACGATCCCTTTGCCCAGGACCTCGCCAACCGTTTGCTGGCGCCCGGCGAAAAGGGGCACCTCTTCGGAACCGACAGCCTGGGGCGCGATATCTATTCGCGCATCCTCTATGGAGCACGGATCTCCATCTACATCGTCATTCTGGTGGCGATGGTGGCGCCTGTCATGGGGCTGATCATGGGAACGGTCGCCGGCTATGCGGGCGGCTGGGTTGACGTGGTGCTGATGCGGATCACCGACATCTTCCTCGCCTTTCCAAGACTGATCCTCGCGCTGGCCTTCGTCGCGGCGCTGGGTGCGGGTATCGAAAATGCCGTACTCGCCATCTCGCTGACCGCCTGGCCACCCTACGCCCGGATTGCGCGGGCCGAAACGCTGACGATCCGGAACTCCGATTATATTCACGCAATCCGCCTGCAGGGTGCAGGACCCGTACGGATCGTCACCCGGCACATCTGGCCTCTGTGCATTTCATCCCTGATCATCCGCATAACGCTGGACATGGCGGGTATCATTCTCACGGCGGCAGGGCTCGGTTTCCTCGGCCTGGGCGCCCAGCCGCCCAGCCCGGAATGGGGCGCCATGATTTCGGAAGGTCGCAAATACATCCTTGATTTCTGGTGGGTTGCGACGATTCCCGGCATCGCGATCTTTGCCATCTCGCTGGCGTTCAACCTTTTGGGCGACGGGCTGCGCGATGTGCTGGATCCGAAGGAGAGCAGTTCTTGACGGACGCCCCACTTCTCGATGTCGACAACCTCTGGGTCCGGTTTCCCACGCGGACCGGCATTGTCGAAGCGGTGCGCGGCATCTCTTTCACGCTCGGAAAAGAGCGGCTGGGGATTGTCGGTGAGTCCGGCTCCGGCAAATCGATGACGGGGCGCGCGGTGCTGCGCCTCATCCGCCCGCCAGGGTTCATCGAGGCGGACCGACTGGAAATGCATGGCGAGGATATCTTGAACGCCACGGAACAGCGGATGCGACAATTGCGTGGTGGCCGCGTCTCGATGATCATGCAGGACCCCAAATTTTCGCTCAATCCGGTCATGACCGTCGGCCGGCAGATGGTCGAAGCGCTGCACGCGCACGGAAAGGTCTCGAAGGCCGAGGCACGGCAGCGCTCCATCGCCATGCTGGACGAAGTGGCGATCCGCGATCCGGAACGGGTGTACAACCTCTATCCGCACGAGGTTTCGGGCGGCATGGGTCAGCGCATCATGATCGCCATGATGCTGTTGCCCAACCCGGAGATCCTGATCGCCGATGAACCCACCTCGGCGCTCGACGTGTCGGTTCAGCTCCAGGTGCTCGATATCATGGACCGGCTGGTGCGCGAACGCGGCATGGGCCTGATCTTCATCAGTCACGATCTGAACCTCGTCGCCAAGTTCTGTGACCGGATCGTCATCATGTATGCCGGGCGGATTGTCGAAACCTGCAAGGCGCAGGATCTGAAGAATGCCAAGCATCCCTACACGATCGGACTGTTGAACTCGGTTCCCGACCTGGAAAATCCTCGCGATCGGCTGGAGGTCCTGCAACGTGACCCCGCCTGGATGGAGGCACCATCGGTGAGCGCGCGGGCATGACGGCAATCTCAATTGAAAACCTGAACGTTTGGTTCGGCCCGCCAGGCCAGCAATCCTATGCGGTGAAGGACGTCAGCTTCGACGTCAAGGAAGGTGAGAGTTTCGGGCTCGTCGGTGAGAGTGGCTCAGGCAAGTCGACCATCCTGCGGGCCATATCCGGGCTGGTTCCAACCTGGTCCGGGCAGATGACAGTCGCGGGAGAACAGTTGGGAAAGACCCGCAGCAGAACTTTTTATCGCAAGGTCCAGATGGTGTTTCAGGACCCCTACGCCTCGCTTCATCCGCGTCAGACGGTCGACCGGATGCTGTCGGAGCCCATGAAACTGCATGGCTTCTCGGATGTCGATCAGCGCATCGTGAGGCTGCTGGATTCCGTCGGTCTCGGACCCGGATTCCGCTTTCGCTACCCTCACCAGATGTCCGGCGGCCAACGGCAGCGCGTGGCAATCGCGCGCGCTCTCGCACCCGAACCGTCGATACTGCTCCTGGACGAACCGACTTCGGCGCTCGACGTCTCGGTGCAGGCCGAAATCCTCAACCTGCTCGTCGATCTGCGAAGCCAGCACCACCTGACCTATCTGATGGTGTCCCACGATTTGGGCGTGGTCGGCCATTTGTGCGAACGGATAGCCGTGATGCAGGAAGGGCGTTTCGTCGAAACGCTGGGCGTCGAGCAAATGCGAAAGCTGGAAGCAAAGGCCGACTACACGAACCATTTGCTGCAGAGCTCGATCAATTCGGTGCGCTGAGAAGGATGGGCTCTACTGCTGTCCCGACCACATCATCAGCTTCGCGGACCTGCAACCCTGGCTGCATGAGCCGCCAAATTTTCGCGTTGACAGATTGCATCAGAGGCCGCTCTATCCTGACGGCATGAGGAGCGCATGATGAGCAACGCCGTGGACTTGATAGCGGAAGCCAAGGCCGCGATGGCGGGTACCGATCGCGCCGTGCGCAATCACCGCTTCGTAACAGCCGTCGAGGCAGGGCAAGTTGATCGGTCGGCCTTGCAACGATTTGCCGGCAACCAGTATCAGATGTGGATCGGCAACTCGAACGACGTCACCATGGCGCGCTTTGCCGATCACCCCTATCGGGATGTTTTTCTGACGCCGCCCGATGTCGAGGCCGGTGCCGCTCGCGGCTTCGCGGCCCTGGCGGCAGCGTTCGGCATGTCCGCCGATGAACTCGATCGTTTCGAGCCGGACGCCGAAGCCTTTGGCTATGCCGGCTACAAAGCCTGGCTGATCTGTTACGGCTCCGCTGCCGAAATGGCTTGCAGCCGTGCGCTGAACCTTGAAGCCTGGGGTGCCTGCTGTCGTCGCATCAGTGCCGGTCTGAGAGACCACTACGGTTGCAGCGCTGACGATACGGCCTTTCTTGATTTCTTCGTCGACCTGGAAGAACTGGAGAAACAGGCTGCAAAAGTTATCGATGATGATCTGGCCAAAGGGGTGGAGCCACGCCGGATCATCCGCGCCGCTCGCATGATCCAGGACTACGAAAAAATGTTTTGGGACGCCATGGCCCGGCTTTCCGGGATCTGAGATCGGCCATGCCACTGCCCGAATTCATTCCGTCCATATCGTCCGAAATGCGCCAGGCGATCGACGTCGCGCTCGAGGCTATCGAAGCCGAGGACAATGTCCGCATCCTTTTCGCCATCGAGAGCGGCAGCCGTGCCTGGGGATTTCCCTCTCCCGACAGCGACTATGACGTGCGCTTCGTCTATGCGAGGCCGCTCAATTGGTATCTGAGCCTGGATCCAGGCCGCGACGTGATCGAACGCCCGATCAACGACGATCTGGATATCGGCGGCTGGGATCTGCAGAAAGCGCTGAAGCTGCTGTTGAAACCAAATCCCGTGTTGCTGGAATGGCTGACGAGCCCAATCCGTTATCGCTGGAACGAATCCGAGTGCAACCGGCTTATCGCCTTATCCGACGAGGCGTTCCACAGCTCGCCAAGTCTCTATCACTATCTCAATCTTGGTGAGGGCCAGATCAAATTGCACCGCGACGGCAAGGAGCGGGTCAAGCTCAAATCCTATTTCTACATGCTGCGTCCCGCCTTCGCGATCCGCTGGATGCGCCTTCATCCGGGCAGCATTCCGCCGATGAACCTCCAGGACCTTTCGGCCGGCCTGGATCTGCCGCCGGAAATCGAGGCAACCGTTGCGGAACTGATCGAACGCAAAGCCGGCATGGTGGAAAGGCAACCGATCGAGCCGGTCGGGATACTGGACAGTTTCATCCGCGAAGAGTTTGATTGGGCCCGACACGTCGAAAAAGCAAAGAGTCAAAACAACCTCAAGGACGAGGCCAACCGATTGTTTCGCGATTTGATCGGAGCAAACGGTTGAAGGTGACGCAAAACCAGGGAGGACCACGTGGCGGCTGACGGAATGACCATCGAGGAACTGAAGGCATTTTTTGCCGAGGCCTTTGCACCCTGGGTGCAGCAGCTCAATATCGAAACGACCGCGGTGACCGACAACGGCGCCGTGTTAAGCGTTCCGGGCAACCCGGACCTGGCCCGCATTGGCGGCATCGTATGCGGGCAGGCGCTGTCCGCCATTGCCGACACTGCCGGGGTGCTCGCTCTCATGGCCCACAACGCCGAACGGCGGATCATGACGACGGTCGATATGACCACTCATTTCATGCGACCGCTGAAGACCGAGGAGATCGAGGTCACCGTTACGATCATGTCGAACGGCCGCCGGATGGCAACGCTGCGGGTGGATTTCCGCCAGGCCGGCAGTCCAAAGATCTGCGCCGGCGCGACCTGCGCCTATGCCTATGTCGATTGATACAGTCCGGTTGAAAGGGAGGTCTCGCCGATGAGTGAATTGCTTTGGGCAAACCTGCGCGCGCCGCAATTGCGCAAACTTGCCGACGAGGATGCCATCGTCCTCGTCCCCGTCGGTTCAACGGAACAGCACGGCCCGCATCTGCCGGTTCAGGTGGATGCCCTCACCTCAGGCGAGATCTGCCTGCGTGCCGCCCACCTCGTCAGCAAGGAACAGCCGGTTGTCGTGACACCGACCGTGTGGACAGGACTGGCCGAACACCACATGGATTTCGGCGGCACGTTCACTCTCGATTTCGATACGTTCCGCGCATTGCTCGCCTGCATCTGCGAGTCGCTGACCCGCCACGGCTTTCGCCGCATCTTCCTGCTCAACGGCCACGGCGGTAACATCGCGGCCCTCAACACCATTGTCCAGGAGCTGTCGCAGGAGCTGGAAGCACCGATCTGCACCGCCACCTACCCTCACCTGGATGCGGTGGCAGAGAAATACGGCCAGATCCTCGAGCGCCAGCGCAACGTCCAGCATGCCGGCGAAGCCGAAACATCGATGATGCTGGAACTCGTGCCCGATCTGGTCGACCAGCAGGCCGCCGACGAAGCCGTCGAGGTTCGCGCCGATTGGAAGGAAGGCGGGGTCTTTCGTCTGCGCACCTTCTCCCAGGTCACCGAGAACGGCTACATCGGCGCACCGGCCAGCGCCGACGCAGAGAAGGGCCGGCAGTTGCTCGATGCCGCTGCCGAAGGATTGGCCGACACACTGCTCAATGGCGGGCTCTGGTAGGTAGAAGAGCTCGCGGCGGTCAACTGGTTCGTCTACGAGCCGTAAACCGCCTCCGCACTCTCCATCAGCGTCTTCATCGCCTGGCGGTATGGTCCGGGTCCGTGGCTGATGCGGGCGACGCCGAGGGCGCTGAGCTCGGACACCGACGGTGCTCCCGGCAATGCCATCACATTGACCGGCAGGTCCGTGCTCTGACAGATCCGGGCGATGAGGTCCGGTTGAACCAGCCCCGGCACGAAGAAGCCGCTGGCCCCTGCCCCTGCGTAAAGACCGGCGCGCGCAATGGCCTCATCCACGAGATCGCCATGCTTTGACCTGTCCGATTCGCCCAAGAACAGATCAGTGCGTGCATTGATGAAAAATGGGATGCCCGCGGCGTCGCCGGCGCTGCGAAGCCCGGCAATACGCTGGGCCTGGGCCTCGGCTGCGTGCAGGCCTTCCCCACCAACGACGCGGTCCTCGAAATTCACGCCAATGGCGCCCGCCGCGAGGATGCGGGAGACATTTCGGCCGGCGTCCGCCGGGTCGACCGCATAGGCACCTTCGAAATCAACGCTGAGCGGCACATCAACCGTGGCAACGATGCGCTCGGCCACTGTTGCCAGCAGCTCAAGCGGGATCGCCTCGCCATCCGGATACCCGTGGGCAGCCGCGACAGACCAACTGCCGGTGGCAAGGGCCGGAGCGCCAGCATCGGCAACCGCTTTGGCAGTGCCCGCGTCCCAGATATTGTAGAGAACAAGCGGCTCACCCTTTTTGTGAAGGGCGGTGAAAGCCTCGGCTCTTTGTTGCTGCGTCATGATCCATGCACTCCTTGCGATTGTTCGTCGGCGTAGTGCCGCTCCAATTCGATCAGTTTCCGTTTGCGCCACAATCCACCGCCATACCCCGTCAGGGATCCGTCGGCACCGATCACCCGGTGACAGGGCACGATGATTGCCAACTGGTTGGCGCCATTGGCACGTGCAACGGCCCTGGTGGCCGTCGGCCGGCCAATCGTCTTCGCTATATCACTGTAACTTCGGGTGGTACCTGCTGGAATGCGACGAAGTTCGTCCCAAACTCTGCGGGCAAAGGGTGTTCCCTGCAATGCCAGCGGCGTTTCGAAGCGGGATTTGCGTTTGCCAAAGAAGTCCTTGAGTTCCGCATCCACCTGCTCGATCGGTGGCAACCGGCCGATCCCGAGATCGCCGCGCACCGCCTTGCGCAGTCTTGCCAGCTCCGACCGCAATGCCTTGCGGTCAACGAATTCAAGCAGGTAAAGGCTTGTCCGGTCCGCAACCGCGATCATCGGCCCCAGCGGCGTCGAAAGCCAGTCGGCCTTCAGCCGCTCCCGACCCGTAAACAGTGCCGGAGAATGGCCCAGCAGTCGGGCGAAGGCGCTGCGGAACCCACTTGCCGAGTCGAAACCGGCGTCGACCTGCGCATCGATCACCCGCCCGCCACCAGCCAACGTCTCGAAACCGTCGCGCAGCCGAGATGTTCGTGCCATCTCCAGAAACGTCACCCCGAAATGGCGCTTGAAGCTACGCCGAACGGTCGAGGGGTCGTACCCGAGCGCAACAATATCGGCTTCGGACCAGCGTCGTCCGGGATTGTCTTCGAGAGCCTGCAGCAACTCCAGCACCAACGGCTCAGCCTGGACAGCGGGTGTCAGCGGCCGGCAACGCTTGCACGGGCGAAACCCCGCCTCCAGACACGCCGCCACGCTGTCGAAAAACCGACAGTTGCGCTGCGCAGGTTTGCGCGCCGGACAGGTCAGACGGCAAAATATACCTGTTGATGTCACGCCGACAAAAGCCCGGCCGTCCCAAGCCGGATCGCGGTCGAGAAGCGCTCTGTACAGAATATCGTCATCTGGGAGATCGAACAGCATGGTGCAGCACTAGCAGGGGCCAGATCGCGATTGCGCCGCGTTTCGGGCGTTGATTTCAGATTTTCACATCAATCCGGAATGGTCAGTTCAAGTGCACCCTTCAGATAGGTGGCCCCGCCCTTGTCGATCGCATCGAGACGGCGTCCGGCAAAGCCTCCGCTGCCGGTGGCATCCTGAAAGCGACCCGTTCCGGTGAACTTCTCAAAGGACGCCTCGACCGACACGCCCTCCGGCTCTCGGCTTTCGGCCTCACCCGAATAGGCAGCCCGCAAAGTGGACCCGTCCTCAAACGTGAACAGGGCGTAGCCATGAAACGCACCGGATCCTTTGGTCAGGTCAAACCAACCATCGTAGCGGTGTACGGCCAGCTCTTCGTCGGCAAAAATCGCAATGCCGCGAAACGTGGCAAATCCAACGCGATGGGCCTCGTTGTCCAATATGGCAGTGGAGTCGGATGACGAGATATGCATGACGGCTTGGTAGTCAAGATTGAGGTCCTCGGCGCTCACGCCACCGACGAGGAACAGCATCAGCAGCCCGCTGAGAATCGATCGAACAAACATTCTGTGCACCCGTTTAGTTGCAATGTACGTGAGCCTAACCGCAGGCACGTCACAGGTGAACCGACCGCCGTTAAAAAGTGTTTTGCCCTCCTGACATTGCGTGTCAGGAGGTGGTTTTGCGCCCTTGCAATTCGCCGTTTGGTTGCCAATTTAAGGGGAACGTTCCGGCGTGTAGTGGCCGGACAAGAAATGGGAAGCTTTGTCACGCGTCATCGTGTAGGAGCTTCGATTTTTCCTGAATCAAACCAACGGATGACTGGCGCCACGATGGCTGACAAGACACTTATTACCGAAATCGGCGAATGGCTGGTCGATCAGGCTCTGAGCGAACCGGACATTGTCGAAATGTTCGAGGCCGTGTGCCTCAGGCTGTATGCCGCAGGGGTCCCACTTTCACGAGCCCGGGTTTCGTGGTCCACCCTGCATCCGCTGTTCCAGGCTGAAACCGCCTTGTGGACTCGCGGCAGCAAGCCGGAATTCGAACAGTTCCCGCACCAGACGGAACGCACCGATGACTTCCTCAAAAGCCCGATGCATTTCATGTTCGACAACAATATCGGGGCGATACGGCGGCGGCTCGAAGGCCCCAACAAACTGGTGGATTTTCCGGTTCTACAGGACCTGATTGACCAGGGACACACCGACTACCTGACGATCACCACCGGTTTCGAAGGCGAAGCCGACGATCGCGAGCGCGCGATGCTGGGTCTCATTGTTGCCTGGTCATCCGACCGACCCGGCGGATTTTCGGACGACGACGTCGCCGCGCTGCACAAGATCCAGCGACGCTTCGCCGTGGCCTGCAAGACGGCCGTTCAGACCCGCATTGCCGGAAACATCGTCGAGACCTATCTCGGTCGCCAGGCCGGTCGCCAGGTGCTCGATGGCGCCATCAAGCGCGGCGACGGGCAGGAAACCCAGGCACTGGTGTGGTTTTCGGATCTGCGCGATTCCACCGCATTGGCCGATACCATGGCGCCGGACGCCTACTTCAATCTGCTCAACGACTATTACGAGTGCACCGCAGGGTCGGCAATCAGCCATGGCGGCGAGGTGCTCGATTTCATCGGCGACGGCGTCTTGGCGATCTTCCCTTACGAGACCGACGCCGAATTCGCTGCAGCCGCCTCCGCTGCTACGGCAGCGTTGCGTGACGCCGAATCGATGCGCGATGAACTCAACGTCGAGCGCAGCAGCAAGGGATTGGTGCCGATCCGCTTCGGCATCGGGCTCAATACAGGCAAGGTCATGTTCGGCAATATCGGTGTCGAGCAGCGCCTGACGTTCTCGGTTGTCGGTCCGACGGTCAACGAGGTCGAGCGGATCGAGGCGATGACCAAAGCGGTGGACGCCAATGCCCTGGTGACACGCAAGATCGCCGACAACGAACCCGGCCAGTGGGATTCTACCGGCACGCACCGGCTGGTTGGCCTGTCGCAGGAGATCGAACTGTTCGCGCCGAAGCCGAGCGACAAAGGCCAGGCGGTCGGCAGCGTGCACAAAGAGGAGGAGACAGGGTCGCGCCTTTTGAACTAAGACATACGGGTAGGCAAATGGCGAGTGCAGCAGACCATGGCTGACAGGACACAAATCTCGAGCATCGGCGAGTGGCTGGTCGACCAGGCACTCAGCGATCCCGACATTGTCGAGATGTTCAATTCAGTCTGTTACCAGCTCTACGCGGCCGGTATTCCATTGGCGAGAGCGCGCGTTATCTGGCCGACACTTCATCCGTTGTTCCAGGCCGAGACGGTGCTATGGCAGCGTGGCCTGGGATGCGAATTGGAGCAGTTCCGCCACCAACAAGAACGTACCGACAAATACGATAGCTCCCCGGTCGCCTACATGACGCAAAACAATATCCCTGTGCTGCGCCGGCGGCTCGAAGGCCCCGAGAAACAGCTCGATTTTCCAATGCTCGAGGAACTCGTCGAACAGGGCATGACAGACTATCTGACCATCGTCACTGGAACGTTCGAGGGACCGGGCAGCACGGAACGCGCATTCGGTGTCCTGGTTGCCTGGGCTGCAGACCGGGCCGGTGGCTTTTCCGATGACGATATCGAAGCGCTGCAGAAGATCCAGCGCCGTTTCGCGATGGCCTGCAAAACGGCAATTCAGACGCGCATCGCCGGAACCATCGTCGACACCTATCTCGGCGGAAACGCCGGCCGTCAGGTCCTGGACGGCGCCGTCAAGCGCGGCGACGGACAGGAAACACAGGCCGTCGTCTGGTATTCGGACCTGCGCGGATCAACCGCTCTCGCCGAAACCCTGCCGCCGGATGACTATTTCGCATTGCTCAACCGGTATTACGAGTGCACAGCCGGCGCGGCCATCAAGAACGGCGGTGAAGTGCTGGATTTCATCGGCGATGCGGTTCTGGTTGTTTTCCCCTACGGCTCTGCCGACCAGCTGGCGACGGCCGCAAGTGCGGCAACGGCGGCTCTTCACGATGCCGAAGCACTCTGCGCCGAATTCAACGCCGCTCGCGCGGAAGACGGCCTGCCGCCAATTCGCATCAGCATCGGCATCAACACCGGCACGGTCATGTTCGGCAATATCGGGGTCGAGCAACGCCTGACGTTTTCGGTGATTGGCCCGACGGTCAATGAGGTCACCCGGATTGAAGCCTTGACCCGCGCAGCCGACGCATTCGCGCTGGTCACCAGCGACATCGCCGCCAGCGAACCGGGCAACTGGGTGTCCACCGGATACCATCGCCTGGCGGGCGTATCCCAGCAGATTGAACTGTTCGCGCCGAAGCCTGCTGACGACAGGCAGGAGGCCGAAATCCGCACGGAAGAAACGATCGACGCTGGGCTGAGGCATTAGCCACCAGGATAGACCTGTCTCATGGCATGCGGTCGAAACCCATCAGATGGCCGCTGGAGCAATAGCCTTCGGGCCGACCGTCCTCGTTGACATCGACATAGGCCCAGTTGTCGATGGTTTCGAGTATGTGGACGTTTTGGCCTTGTTTGAGCCGACCGACAACCTCGGCGCCTGTGCACGGCGCGTTGACCAAATCGACAGTTTCCTGGTCGACGAAGGCTCGCGTCTCGAACACGCTCCTGTCCTGACCGACATCCATCACCACGCCCTCACCGTCAAAGCTCCCAATTCCCGGTGACGTCGGGTTGATGACGTTGGTATCGGTATACCGGCCGCCGACTTTCAATCCATGATGGTTTCGACAGAAGGTCCAGGCACCGGAGTTGAAGAACTCGCGCGTTCCCGACCAGTTTTTGGACAGTGGCAACCAGAACAATTCGGCCAGCTCCTGGCGTCGGAGAAAGTCGCAAATGGTGCCCGATCCATAGACGCCGATCCGGTATGGTGACCCCGCCGCCTCAAACTCGGTCTTGATCGCGCCAAAATAGTCACCGACCGCCGCCAGATCATCGGAATCTGACCAATCGCCACCCACTTCGAAATAGATCGCCGAGCCACTGGGTTGCCGTATGACGGCCTGTCCAAAGTCGAGAGAGAAGCGCGCATCGTCGCGCCCCTTCGCAGGTGTCATGCTGGATAGTCTGTCGTTGTCGAGCTGAAAGACCACGCCCAGCGCAATTCCGGACTCGAACAGTGCGTTTCTCTCCGCCAGCGACAATCTTTTCTCCGGCAGGCCAGGTTGATAGCACGGGGCATAATATCTGAAGACGGTGTTCACACCGTTTTCTTTCAACTCGGGGATAATCGGATCGGCCCTGGAGACCATGTCGGCAACGACACATCTATACATCGAACACTCAAATGTATCCATCAAGTCTAAGAAAGCATAGTTTAAACAGACAGCAAACCACAACTGTTAAATGTGAGGGGATTTTACATAAATATTGACCCAGACACCCCTTTGTAACCAAATTGCCAATGCTTGATCGAACTGGCACCCCAATTGGCGCTGGGTAAGACCCTGCTTTGCCAACGATCGCGGCATCCGATCGACTTTGACGGCCGCTGAAGCTACTGTCGCTTCGGAGGGAGGGCCTATGACTGGAACGATCGAACTGCCGGTCTGGCTGGTCGCACTGGCGGGTATTCTGGCGTTGATTGCTCTGGTTGACAGACTTCTGACGCCTGCCGTTCGGTGGATTTTGCACCGCCGCGTCAATCGGGCCATCGACGAACTCAACACCCGTCTGAAACTCAAGATCCGGCCCTTCGGGCTTACCGGTCGTCGGATCCTCACCGACCGGGTGGCCCATGACCCGGAGGTGTTGCTGGCTGCCGAGCAGCATGCCCGCGAAGAAGGCATGCCGGTCGAAGTCGCCATGGATCAGGCGGAACGCTACGCCAGGGAGATCGTTCCGGCGTTCAACGCATACATCTATTTTCGCATCGGAACGCGGCTCTGCCGTTGGGTATCGACGGCACTTTATCGGGTTCGCCTGGGTTACTCCGATTCAGAGGCCCTTGCTCAGGTACCGCCCGATTCCACGGTCGTGTTCGTGATGAACCACCGCTCCAACATGGACTACGTGCTCGTCACCTATCTTGCTTCCGCATCGACAGCTCTGTCCTACGCGGTCGGCGAATGGGCACGCCTGCCGGTCCTGCAAACCCTGATCCGTGCCTCCGGCGCCTATTTCATCCGGCGCAATGCGCGTAACAGGCTCTACCGCCGGGTGCTTGCAAGCTACGTTCGCATGGCGACGGAATCCGGCGTGACCCAGGCGATCTTTCCGGAAGGCGGGCTGTCACGCGACGGTCGGCTTCGGCCGGTGAAACTGGGCCTGCTTTCCTACATTCTCGCGGCGCACGACAACACGGTCCGGGACACCATCTTCATTCCAGTGGGCATCAACTACGATCGGGTGCTCGAGGATCGATCACTGATAGCCGCGGCAGAAGGCGAAGCACCGCTATCAACCGGCCGAAAAACGGCAACCACCCTCGCCTTTCTTTGGCGCAATCTGCGGCTGCGGCTGGCCGGCCAATGGCACCGTTTCGGATACGCCGCCGTGTCCTTCGGCAGACCGGTTTCCCTCAATGCCTTTCTTGACGGAAAAGATGCATCGCAATGGTCAGCGCTGGATGAAACGGAGCGTACGTCCCTGACCGAGGAATTGGGCGCTCAGCTGATGGACGACGTCGGTCAGCTTGTTCCAGCGCTTCCCGTTTCCCTGGTCTCCCTGGCGCTTTTGGATGCCGGAGACAACGGGCTCGACAAACTCACCTTGAAGGCCCGGGTCGACGCACTCATTGACCGGCTGATTGCCGATGGAGCGCATGTCCATGTGCCGCGCGAAGACCGCGACTACGAAGTGACTGTCGGTCTGCGTATGCTGACTCTGAGGCACATCGTGTCAGAAAGCGATGATGGCCTTTTGCGCATCAAGCCAGGCGACGAGCCGCTGGTAGCGTACTACGCCAACGCCATCCGGCACCTGACAGACCCTATCCGTCGACCTGTGCAACCTGATCGGACGGAACAGGCCTAATACCGCCTCGAAAGCGGGCAAGCAGTGCACCGAAGACGTTGGACCAGTCGTCGCTCCATGCCGATACGCTCGGGTGCGGATCGACCGGGCGCCAGACCGGCTTGCCCTCAAGGGCGGACGCAAGTCGCGCCTCCGGCGCAACAGCCAGTGCATCGGTCGCGATCTTCAGCCGATGAAACGGCATTGAATCGTCCGCTCTGAACCCCGCAAAGCGGCTGTCGAGCCCCAGAGAACGGGCGCCGGCAACGACCACCGAGGCGACATCGAGATATCGATTGGATACGTGGAAAAACAGCAGGCCGTCCGGCTTCAGTTTGCGCCGATAAAGGTTGATCGCTTCCGTAGTAACCAGATGTACCGGGATCGAATCCGACGAGAAGGCATCAACGATCAGCAGGTCGAAGCTGCGATCCGCCTCGCTTTCAAGGGTCAGTCGGGCATCGCCCAGCACGATCCGCGAATCGGGCGAACATTCGCTCACATAGGAAAATCGGCTCGGATCGGTTGCAAGGCGAACCACCGCCGGATCGATCTCGAAGTACGTCCAGTCTTCGCCGGGCTGGGTGTAGCAGGAGAGCGCGCCTGCGCCGAGGCCGATGACGGCAATCGCCGGCTTCGAGGTGCCTTCCCGCGTCGCCCGAATGATGTCGCCGAACGGCCCCTCAAAGGAGTAGTACGCCAGCGGCACCCGCGTCTGCCCATCGACGCGCAATTGTGTGTTGTGCACCGTGTCGCCGTGAGAGAACCGATGCACCGGACCGTCTTCGGTCTGGACGGCAGTGACCGTCGAAATGCCGAAGAAGCTTCGGTCGCGCGATATGACCCGCTGTTCGGTGCCAGAAAGCACCTGCGGCAAAAGGAAGTGCGCCGCGGCGGCCATCGCCAGCGCCGTGGCAGCGGCCTTCACCGGGCGCGTCCTGGCCAAGAAATATGCGACCGGCAACAGGCCGAAGAGTGCAACACCGGCAACAACCCTGGCATTGCCGATATCGCTGAATACCGATGCTGCAAAGACGACGAGCGCCGCCAGCAGGAAGGCAATCGCTCCGAAGCCGAGATCCGCCAGCAAAGCTCGCCCCCGGCCGACGGCACCCGGCAGAAACAGGCACGCAGCAGCCAGCATCAGCGGGTATTCAAACACCGTCGAAAAGACCAACGGCGCCGCCAGCGCCGTCGCGGCGCCACCCAGAACCCCTCCGAACGACATGCAAAAATAGAATTCCGTCAGTTTGTTGGCCGACGGACGATGGGCAGCCAGGTCGGCATGGCATATCAGCGCACTGATGAAGAACAGCGCAAGATTGATCCCGACAGTGGCGGTGATGTAGTGCCGCAGCAGCACGGTGAACATGAGAACGGCGACCAGCAGCAGGGTGTGAACCGCTGCAATCGACCGCATCGGCAACGCCTTTCGGCGATCGAAAACAATGATGAAGGTTCCCAGGTATAGCGCCAGGGGCAAGACCCACAGGAACGGTGCGGCAGCAATGTTGGTGCTGATATTGGTTGTCGTGCCCAGCATCAGCGAGGCCGGTATCGCCGCAGCGAGGATCCAGCGCAGCCGCAGGCCCCAGCTGATGACCGAAGCCGCCTCCGGCCGCTCGCGGTCGGCCTCCTGCCGCGCTGCCGGCATTTCCGCCGGCGGCATCGCAACCCCCCGCCCTCTCAGGGCCATAGCCGATGAGGCGATCACCAGAACGGCCAGAAGACCGTATCCCGCAGCCCAGATATCGGCCTGCATTTTGACCGGCAAAAGTGGTTCGATCAGCACCGGATAGGACAACAGGGCCAACACGCTGCCGACATTGCTGACGCCATAGAGAAAGTAAGGATCCTTGGCGTCCTTGTGGGCAGTGCGCGAGAACCAGCTTTGCAGCAACGGCGCATTTGCGGACAGGGCGAAGAAGGGGAAGCCGATCGACACGGCAAAAAGCACCAGCACCGCCGGCGCGATGGCCGCATCGGGCTCCGGCATGTAGGCCATGTTGACCGCGAAGGGCAGGAACAGCAGTCCGGATGCCATGACCGCCAGGTGCAGGGTGCCCTGCCACTTGAACGGAACGCGGCTGGCAAGCAGATGCGCGTAGAAATACCCGCCCAACAGGGCCGCCTGGAAGAAGACCATGGCGGTGTTCCAGACAGCCGGCGTGCCTCCAAGCAGTGGCAGAACCATCTTGGCAAACATCGGCTGCACGGAAAAGATCAGGAAAGCGGAAAGGAACAGGGCTGAGGCAAACAGCCAAAGCAGTGAATTTCCGGCCTTTGTCCCGGCTTTCGCGGTGGTTATTTCAAAACTTGTCATGTCGCCCGGTCACCAGTTGTAGGCAAACAACTGCCACATCCGGGTAAAAACTTTCCTTAGAATTTTAGGGGCGGCTTAAGGGCTCAGTGAGCCGTGGCTTCAATCCGGTAAGCACAGCGCCGCGCGCCGGCCAGAATGTGGTCGGTACGCTCAACCGACGCATCAGGCCCCAGCAGCGACCGAAACATCTGCAGTTCCGAGCGGCAGAGACCCTGGCAAAGCGTCGCCGCGGCGCAGACGGGGCAGTGGTTTTCGACAAGCACATACAGCCCTTCGGCTTCACGCTGCCATTCCGCCATGTAGCCCTCGGCGGAACGCAGTTTCACCAGACGCACGATCCGTTCTTCAAGAGATATCAACCCCTCGAGTTCCAACTTGTATCGGCTGTGGGTTTGCCTCTCCCGATGGTCGATCAGACGATCCAGTCCCTCATCGCCGAAAACCGTGCGGGTTGCGTTGATCAGTTCGATGGTCAGCTCCGCATGGCTGTCCGGAAAGCGCGCATGCCCCTCATCGGTCAGGGACCAATAGCGCTTCGGCCGGCCTCGCGCCTGTTTCCGATCCTCCGGCACGACCAGCCCGTTGGTCGCGAGCCGCGCCAGTTGCTGCTGCGCACCCGGTGTCGTGATGCCCAACGCGTCGCCCGCATCCTGGGCCGTCTGGGCACCTTTGCTCTTCAACAGAAAAAGCAGTCTTTCCTCGGAAGTCGAAGTCACCTGTTGCCTTTTTAATAAGTTTATGCTTTTTTTAAGTTTCTACTTATTTTAAGGTGTTGCCTGATGAAGGTCAATGTCACAGAGACCCATGTTGGCTGGAGCGAGATTCTCAACCGCACCTATGCCTCGCGGCTGCTTCTCGTCTGTCTTGGAGTATGGCTCCATGCGGCCGACAGCTTGATCGTGGCAACGATGCTGCCTTCGATCGTCACCGAAATCGGTGGCCGGGCGCTCGTCGCCTGGACCTCGGCTCTTTACGAGATCGGTTCGATTATCGCCGGCGCGACCAGCGGATTGATTGCGCTGAAATCCGGAGTCCGCCGACCCATGGCTATCGCAGCGGCGACATTCGCCGCCGGGTGCCTGATCAGCGCCGCAGCCCCCAGTATGGAAATTCTCCTTGCCGGGCGGTTGTTTCAGGGGCTCGGTGGTGGAGCGCTGACGGCGATGAGCTTCATTGCAACGGCAACACTGTTTCCGGCACGCCTGACCGCGCGGGTCATGGCCGCCATTTCGGCACTCTGGGGCGCATCCGCCTTTCTCGGACCGCTCATCGGTGGGACATTCGTCACCTACTCCACCTGGCGCATGGGCTTCGTTTTTTTCGGAGCACAGGCGGTCCTTCTGGCGGCATTCGTCCTTCTGGGACTGCAGGTCAAGGAGCGGCCGAGCACCAGCGACAGCCCAGGCCGGATCCCGCTTCTGCGCCTGGCGATCCTGTCCATGGGAGTCGTGTTCATCGCCTATAGCGGCATCGAGGTTACCGCCACCGCAACGCCTCTCTATCTGGCCGCTGGATTTGTCTTCCTCGGGGTATTCCTGTGGATCGACGGACGCAATCCGACCAATCGCTTGCTGCCAAAACGGCCATTCGATCCTCGAACGGCTCTGGGTGCAGCTTTGCTCATGGTGCTGACCATGAACATCGCAACCATGGGCCTGACAACCTACGGGCCGCTGCTGATGACCTCGATACACGGCACCTCGGCCCTGACAGCGGGTTACGTCGTCGCGGCAGTTGCCATTGGCTGGACCGTTGCCGCAATCATCGTGTCAGGCGCACCCGAGCGATACGATCCGGTTCTGATCGCAGTGGGTATGCTGCTTGTCGCCGTCAGCCTGGTTGGTTTGATCTACGCCGTGCCCAACGGTCCGATCTGGCTGATCGCAATCTTCGCGACGATGGAAGGCGTTGGCTACGGCACCGCCTGGACGTTCATCATTCGGCGTTCCCGCAGCCTGACGCCGACCGATGATCTCGAACGCCTGTCGGGCGGTCTGCCAACGGTGAGTCGACTCGGAATTGCCCTCGGCGCGTCGGTCAGCGGAATCCTCGCCAACGCGGCTGGATTTGCCGATGCACCAACTGCGGATCAACTCGACAACGTCGCATTCATTTTGTTCGCCGGAACCCTGCCGATCGCCCTGATTTCCTTGGTTGCGATGGTGCGCTTCGTGACCGTGCGTCCATCACCGCAATAGCACTCAGTCAGGCAAGTCCATGCGCTTTGTCAGGCGTACCTGAAGATCGTATTCTGGCCGATCGGGTCGGCCAATCATGCCCTCGATTATTCCGTCCTTGAGGGTGGCGTCGATAACGGTGGTGAACTGTTCGGCGGTTTCTCCGTAGACGGTTCGCGGAGGTCCGTAATAGTGCACCTTCAGTTCGGCGTGGAACTGGCCGTTCGTAAGCGTATAGGTTCCCATCGTATATTGACGGTGGTCACCGCCGATAACCCGGCCGCTCCCCTCAAGCACGAAAACGCCGCTGCTCTCCCAGCCGAACACACTGTAGATCTCGCCTGTCCAGATGCCTTCGATCGCCATCAAAACGCTCCATGTTCCGATATGTCGAGACTACCACAGGGCGGCGATAACGGATATAGTTGGAGCGGGGAAAGGGATGCACTGCGTCCGTTCACTGATGGTTGGGGAGTTAGTCAATTGGGTGCCGATCTCGACAATGCCGTCAACAGCCCGGAAACCGAAGCAATGTCCACCAATGGTTTGGCGGCAACTCGGCCGGCGCAAAAGAAACTCAGCACCCGGAAGTACGAGGCCAAGCTTGCCGAATTGCAGGTCGAGCTGGTCAAGCTGCAGGAATGGATCAAGCACAAAGGCCTTAAAGTCGCCGTCATCTTTGAGGGCCGCGATGCGGCCGGCAAGGGCGGCGTCATCAAGCGTATTACGGAAAGCCTAAATCCGCGCGTTTGCCGGGTTGTCGCGCTTGGAACACCCACGGAGCGGGAAAAGAACCAGTGGTACTTCCAACGTTATGTCCAGCACCTGCCCACCGCAGGCGAAATGGTGCTGTTTGACCGCTCCTGGTACAACCGCGCCGGTGTCGAACGGGTGATGGGCTTTTGCACGGATGCCGAATACCAGGAATTCATGCGCTCCTGCCCGGAATTCGAGCGGATGCTGGTACGCTCCGGCCTGCTTCTGATCAAATACTGGTTCTCCGTCAGCGACGAAGAGCAGGAGCGGCGCTTCCAGGCCCGCATCCACATACCCACCAAGCGTTGGAAACTGTCGCCGATGGATATCGAGTCACGCAAGCGCTGGGTTCAGTATTCCAAGGCCAAAGACGAAATGTTCGCCCACACCGACATCAAGCAAGCGCCCTGGTACGTGGTCGAGGCCGACGTCAAGAAACGCGCACGGCTGAACTGCATCAGCCATTTGCTGTCTCTCATTCCCTATGAGGACCTGACGCCAGCAAAGATCGATCTGCCCCCTCGTCAAGAAGCGAGCGGCTATATCCGGCCGCCGATCACCGACCAGACCTTCGTGCCGGACATCTTCAAGTGACCGGATAATCATTCGCTCGGAATTCATCCCGGCTGTTTACCTGCTCTCAACGGGCTTGCGCTAAAAGCTTGTTCCGACGGGCAGGATATGTCGCTCCTGCGGATCAGCGTTCGGGAATTCTATGACGATTCAGACGCAAGACGCTCCGGCACTGGAAATTGCCGGACTGCAGAAGAGCTTCGACAAACCTGCCGTTTGCGGGCTCGACCTTCGGATCGAGGCGGGAGAGTTCTACGCCTTACTGGGGCCGAACGGTGCCGGCAAGACAACCACCCTGCGCATGGTAGCCGGTCTGCTGCCGCCCGATTCAGGCGCCATTTCGATATTCGGCATCAATGCCCTCTACAATCCGGTTGAAGCCAAACGCATCGTCGCCTGGGTGTCCGACGAGCCGATGATTTATGACAAGCTGACGCCGTTCGAATATCTCGAATTCGTCGCGGGATTGTGGGGTGTTGAGGCCGGTGTCGCCGAGGCCCGCGCCGCGGATCTGCTCGACTGGTTGGGACTTGCGCCCCATGCCCATGAGCGTTGCGGTGGATTTTCCAAAGGCATGCGTCAGAAGGTGGCGCTGGCCGGAGCACTGGTGCATGAACCGCGACTGATCATCCTGGACGAACCGCTCACGGGCCTTGATGCCGGGTCGGCCCGGCAGGTCAAGAACGTGCTGCTGGAGCGCGTCAAAACGGGCGTCACCGTCATCATGACCACCCACATCCTGGAAGTCGCTGAACGCATGGCACAGCGTATCGGTGTGATCGATTGCGGCCGGCTGATCGCCGAGGGAACACTGGAAGAACTTCGCGCCCGATCCGGCCGTGACGGTTCCAACCTCGAGGACATCTTCCTCGACCTGGTGGATGAGGCCAGTCCCGCAAGCGCGGCTGCTGTCGCCTGATGTCAACCGCCTCCCTGGCCTGGTTCGCCCGTCATGAGGTTGGCCTGTTCTGGCGCGACTGGACGGCTTTGCTTCTGCGCGGCAAGCCACGCCGTAAAATCATTGCGGGCCTCGCTCTGGCAGTGTTCGTCATCGGAATGCATGTCGTTGCCTGGCTGACGGTGACCGGATCCGTCGATCTGGCCGCCACCGATCCCAAGGCGATCTACGTCTTTATTAGTGGCTGCGCCCTGGTGTCGCTCTGCCTGATGGTGTCGCAGTCGCTGGAATCAGTGACACGCGCCTTTTATGCCAGGGCTGACCTCGATCTCATCCTGACCTCGCCTGCGCCATCGGCGCGGATCTTTACCATCCGAATTCTGGCCGTGGCCCTGACCAGCGTGGTCATGTCGGGGCTGCTCGCAGCGCCGTTTTTCAACGTAATGGCGGTGATAGAAGGCCCGGTCTGGTTGCTGGGATATGCGGCCCTGCTGTCAATGGCTGCAATCGCGACGGCAATTTCGCTGACCATCGCAGTCCTTCTGTTTCGCACGGTCGGGCCGAAGCGAACCCGCTCCATTGCCCAGATTCTGGCGGCTGTCATCGGCGCCGGCTTCGCCATCGCGATGCAGCTCATTGCCGTACTCTACTTTGGCAATCTTTCGCGCCTCAGCGTACTGACCGCGCCGGAGGTGACCGGAGTCCTGCCTGACACCGGATCACTGCTGTGGATCCCGGCACGCGCTCTTTCCGGCGACGTCGTCGCCACGCTTGTCTTCACGCTGGCCGGATTTGCACTTCTGGCCCTTTCAATCCGCGCCTATTCGGGCCGGTTCGCCGAACTTGCCCTATCGACCGCGGGCGTTCGTGAGCAAAGCGGCACCAACCGTCGGCAACCATCGGGTTTCCGCTCCCGAAGCATGCGCCAAACCCTGCGGCGCAAGGAATTGATGTTGCTGGCCCGTGACCCCTGGCTGCTGTCCCAGACACTGATGCAGATGCTCTATCTGCTCGTTCCGGCGGTTCTGTTATGGCGCAACTATGGTGCGGATATTGGCGCCGTCATCGTCGTCGTCCCAGTGGTTGTCATGGCCTCTGGCCAGTTGGCGGGCGGGCTCGCCTGGCTAGCCATCTGCGGCGAAGATGCACCGGATCTGGTACAAACCGCACCGATGCAACCGCGCGCCGGCCTGCGTGCGAAGATCGAGGCGGTGCTGATCGGCGTGGGCATCGTCGTTGCCCCCCTGCTGCTGTTCCTCGCCATCATCGACCCCTTTGCTGCACTGGTGACGGCCATCTGCCTGGTATTGTCGGCTTCCGCCGCGACAGCCATGCAGGTCTGGTTCCGAGCCCAGGCGAAACGCAGCCATTTTCGCCACCGCCACGCCTCCTCCAAAATCGCCACGTTTGCCGAGGCCTTCTCATCCATCTGCTGGGCCGGCGCCGCTGCCCTGATCGCCGTCGGAAACTGGCTGGCACCGGTGCCGGTGATCCTGGCGCTCATCGTGCTCGCATTCGTCTGGATGATCCGGCCTCGAGAGGCATGACCGCCAACGTGTCAGTCAACTCGATACCAGCGTTATGCCCTCCACTGCTTTAAGGGGTTCCTTCCGTTCAGCGATGGTCTCAATGGCTTCGGTCAACCGTGTCAAAGCCATGGTGGAAGACGCCTTCAAGCTGTCATAGGCCTGAAAATTGTGCGGCATGTCGGGCCATAGATCGAGGGTCACTTCGGCGCCCCTCTCCTTTTGCGTTTCGGCAAACTCGACAATCATGTCCCGCAGGATCTCTCGTCCGCCCGCTTGCAGATAGATCGGCGCAAGACCCGAAAAATCCTGAAACATCGGTGAAAGCGCCTCGCGGCCGAAGGTCCCGCCCGGATCAAGCCATTCTCCGAACCTCAATGCCATCCAACCTTGCACAAGATCGTAACGGTCATTGCCGCGCAAGCTCTCCCCCCGATCGCCAATATCCGTCCAGGGGCAAAGGCCAATGCACAGCGCCGGCTGTGTCAATCGCTTCGCCTTGAGCGTTTGCAGCAGCATCAGGGCCATGTGCCCGCCGGCGCTGTCGCCAACGACCACGACTTTTTCAGGCGGGGCTCTTTCGGTCAAAAGGGACCAGGCCGCGAAGGCATCCTCGGCCTGGGCGGGATGGGGGTGTTCCGGCGTCAGTCGATAGTCCGGCGCAAAAAGGGTTGCGCCCGTGTGGTGGGCGAGCATGGCTGCAAATCGAGCACTGACATCACCGTGAAACGTATACCCACCGCCGTGGAAATAGAGCAGCATCGTCTCTCCGCCGCAGCGCGCGGGTTGATACCAATGACCCGGCGGGGAGGTATTTGGCCGTACGGTCACGTCGTAACTATCGTCCGTTTCCGTTCTCAGACTGTCGAACAGGCGCCGACCCCGTTCGATGTCGGGATCGCGCATCGCGGTGGTGAACTGGCTTCGCCAAAAGCGAATACCGATCTCCATATGAGCGTCCCAGTCAGGCGCCAGGCGGCGACCGGTCGCATGACGAAAATAGGTCGCGATGGCAATTCGGTTGAGCAAAGCAAAGCTTCTGATGCGAAGCATCGGCGGACCGGCGAAAGTGAGTTTGACCATCGGGTGGCATCCTGAAAGGGTTCGACACCCTTCCCTTGCCCGCCGGCGGCAAGCGGATATAGAACGATTGCGACACTTCGGGGTTTGCCTTGCGACCGGTCTCCAAACTGCTTCTGCCTCCGCCATCCTTGTCCGGCTGCCTGTTTGCGGCTGCATACCGAAACACGCGCGGAGTGGTGTTGTCCGACGCCGACCGCATGAACCACTTCCCGACGTCGCCCTTGGTCTCCGTAACTCAGGTGATCTGCGGAGAATTGCGCCTGCTTCCTCCCGGAAGCGACTGGCAGTCCGCCCGAGACAAAGCACCGTTGCCAGCCCATTTCGTTATGGGTCCACAGGACATGCCCGTTACAAGCTGGGCGCCTGCGGAAGTCGAGGCAATCACAGTCGGGTTTTATCCAGACGCCTGGATCCGCTTGGGCGGCTCACACGATTACAAGCTTGCCCCGCAGAGCATTGTAGCCGCAATGGCGCAATTTGCTCCCGATCAGGACCCGGACGGCGCTTGGCAAGCCTTTTGTGAAACGCTGAATGCCACCTGGACCGACCGAAGGCCCGCGGGTTGGCACGATCCGACCGGAATAGCAGACTGGAGCCGTTCCGTGTTTCTTCGCGCGGCGATGTCAGGAACCGGCCGCAGCTTGCGCTCTCTGGAGAGACGTATCAAGCGACTGAGCGGCCATACAAGAAGGACCTTGAACTTCTTCAGCGCCTTTGAAAATCTGCATCGGATATCATGTCAGAAGTCCGACAGTCCTCTCGCGGAGATCGCCGTCGAGGCCGGGTATTCCGACCAGTCGCATATGGGCCGGGCCGTTCGCCGGGCGACCGGATTCTCGCCGGCCCTTCTCAATCAGGCCATCGAAACTGAGGAAGCATTCTGGTTCTATCGCCTTGTCGGCGAGCGGTTTTGAAAATACGCCGGGCTAACTCTGCCGGTACAAGTTCTCAGTTGGGAAGGCCAGCCGCCTGATAGGCGCTTTCAAGTCGGTCACGACCATCCGGATGATGAAACTTCATCATGTCCATGATGGCCCCGACGGACGGTTCGAAGCCCATATCCGCATAGGCCCGACTGGCTGCCTGCGCTTCGGCGACGCGCCCCGTTTCCCCGTAAACGGCGATCAGGTACCGCAGGCAATAGGGTGAATTCGCCGAGAGTTCGAGACATGTGTCAAGGGCTGCTTCCGCGGCATCGAGTTGACCGAGGTTGAACAGGGCGTTCCCCAATCCGAGATAGTACCAATAGGGCGGATGAGGGTGGGATTTGACTGACGGTTCCAAAATGGCAACGGCGCCCTTCGCGTCGCCCTGGAAGTTTTTTACAATACCGTAATAGGCGCGCGCGTCTTCATTGTCCGGTTGCAAATTCATGGCGCGTTCCAGGTGCTCTTCGGCGACCTTGTAATCGGAGAAAACACTGTGCAGCCTGCCTAGAGCATAGTGGCCCAGCCACGAATCCGGGTCGAGTTCGACCGCCTTTTCGGCAAAAAAGAGCGCTTTGTCCCTGTCGGCATTCTGCAATACGGTCCAGTCGTTTTCGAACCGAACAGCGAACAGCGTGCCGAGTTCTGCATAGGCGCGTGCGAAGTTCGGATCGAGTTCGATAGCCCGGCGGAAATGACGCTCCGCGATCAGGCTTTCGTCGCTGCTGAAGCGGTTTGCCGACACGCGCCCCTGGAGCACTTCCAAATAGGCCTCCGTGCTGCTGGTGCCAGGAGGCGTGGTAGCAGCAGTGACATCCTCTGGCGATGCCTCTGGCTGCACCACATCCGATGGACGCAACCAGATGCTCCCGATGACAATCAACGCGGCTGCACCGAACAGGACGGGGAGCAGAAACCTCCGTTGCCGGGCTTGGCCTTCGGCCCGCAGATGCATGCGATAGCCTTCCCGCGGAACGGTCTCCACGATCTGTCTGGCGTCTTTGCTGATGACACGGCGAATGTCGGCGATGCATTGGACCAGTCCCTCGTCGGACACGGTCACGTCCGACCACACGGCTTCCATCACCTCGTCCTTGGTGACGGTGCGGCTCGGATTGTTGACCAGAAAGCGCAGCACCTCCTTGGATTTGTTGCGCAGTTTGGCTGGGCGCCCGTCCTTGAAAGTAACTGCTCGTGTAGCTGGGTCAAACTTGATGTCTCCCAACTGCACTTCGCCTGATTTCATAATATTTCATCCTGATTTCAGGACTCAGGGTTCAATGCTTCCCAATCTGAACATAGCCGGTTGCGCAGATCTTGCAATCAGGACCAGCCATGGGAAAATGAAAATACAACTCTGGAGACATCGATGACAAACAGTCAATTCAACAGCCTCTTGAGGGCGGTGTCAGGTGCGGCACTTGCTTTGCTCCTGACCAGTTCAGCGCTGGCCGATGGAATCACAAAACCGATGAGTTGGACACCACCCAGCGGCAAGCCGCCGGGGCCAATTGACGGAACCACAGCGGTTCTTGAAAAGGGCCCGTTCGGGGCTGCAATGGCAATCAAATCATCCGGTCTTATTCCCGGGGATGTCGTGACGATTTGGTGGGTGGCCATCCAGAAGCATCAGAACTGCAAGTCCAATCCCTGCACCCCAAAGGAGGCAATGGGAGACGGCATCAAAAACGATACGGTCGTGACCCTGGCGGCCGGCGGCGTCGTTGCCGAGGACGGGACAATCTCGCTTGCCGGCTATCTGCCGAAAGGCGAGGTCGAAGGGAATTTCTTCGACACAACCTTCCACAGCCCGGAAGCCGCCGAGTATCACCTGCCGATGCACAATCACGGTCCGCTGGATCCCGCCATCGCGCAGGACATGTTGACCAGTTTTCGCGCCGGCTGCGCCGATGAAAGTCTACCGTCCTACTATCCGGATACGGCCCTGGCGGATGGTGCGAAGGGCGACTTCAACTGCAAAACCATTCAAGCGGCCCTGTTTCCGCTCGATGAATAGCGGTTGCTAATCCTGCTACGGCAGCGCCTCGTGCCTTGCGGTGCGAGGCGCTTCCATTTGCGAAAGTGGATGTCCGCCTAAAACCGTTCCACCCAAGGCCGAACTGCGAGCTCATTGGTCCAGGTCGAACGGTCCTGGCGGATGAGGTTGAGATAGTTCGCGGCAATGGCATCCGGATCGAGCATGGAATCAGGCCGGTCGGCCGGCTCTTTGACACCGGGATTGCGGATGCCCCCGTCGATATTGATCCAGGCAACATGGATACCCTTTGGATGCAGCTCGCGAGCCATGGATTCGGCGAGCCCGCGCTGTGCGAATTTCCCCATTGCGAAAGGCGCGGATTGGGGAAAACCCTTGACGCCGGCGGAAGCGCCGGTGAACAGGATGGTTCCGCGTTGGCCATTTTCCTCGGCCTGCGCCTCCATCTTCTGCGCCGCCGCCTGACCGACAAGGAATGCACCGAAGGCCGTAACCTCGATTGCATGGCGGACAGCCTCGGGATCGAGTTCGGTCAAAGGACCACGCTGCCGCGCAGAAGGATTGTAGATTGCCACATCGAGTCGACCGTCGACGGCACCGAAGAGCCGTTTGACATCCTCGCTGCGCGCCGCGTCGCAGACCACAACCTGCGCCCCGGTATCGCCGGCCAGCGTCCCGATCTTGTCGACGTTGCGCGCCGCCAGGATCAGCCGGTAACCCTCCCGATGTAGAAGCCGCGCGAGCGATGCCGATAGGCCATCGCCGACCCCGACGATCAGTGCCTGCGGTTGGGTCATATCTTCCTCCATGACGGTTTCACCTGTTTGCAGATGCACAATAAGTAGAAACCGACGGCACAAAAGCTATGGTGCGGTCGCCAAAATCCTGGCCATACCCGGCAAGAAGACAATCGGTACAAATCGCAAAATTCCGCAATCAATCCGTTAATCATACTTTTGCAATTAACCCCTAGGTTTCACAACCATACCGGTCATTCGCACCTCGGTGCGAACATGCATGAGGCCTCAGACCGGCTGCCGTGCGGCATGTTTTCTCGTCCTTTTCTCGCTCGGAAGCGCCATGCTCATCTCCAGGAAACTGCCGCTCGCGGCTGCAATCCTCACCGTCGTTTCAATCGCCGCCTCCAGTGCCGGCGCTCTGTTCATCAGTTCCAATGCCCTGAAGCAGGAATACCAGGAAAAGCTGTCCGCGATCGCCGATGGCAGGCGGAACCAACTCGAAACCTATCTTGATGGCGCTCGCAAGGATGTCGACGAAATCGCTGTGACCCATGACGTGGCCGCCGCCCTGAACCTTTTTGGCATCGGCCTCAGCATGGTCGAGGAAGGAAAGGGGCAGGACTTCATTGGGATCGTCAAGGACAGCTCCAGCTCTGAGCCAGACAAGGAGCAGGTGAAAGCCGCCGGCGCAGGGGTCTACCTGAACCATCACAAGAAATACGGAGCGGTCTTCGAAAAAATCGCCCAGGAAAACGGGTTTGAGGACATCTACCTGATCAATGCGGACGGCAAAGTTGTCTACACGCTGCTCAAGCGTGACGATTTCGGCGCCACAATTACCGAGGGAGAGTGGCAGGCCTCGCCACTATCCACGGCCTACAACAACGCAATTGCACAGGCCCCGGACCAGGGCCTGACATTTGTCGACTACAGTCCTTACGCTCCAGGCACGCAACCGCTCACGGCCTTTATCGGCCGATCGGTGATCGTCGGCGACGAAGTCAAGGGCGCTTTCATCGTGGCGCTCCCCACCGCACGGATCGCACAGATCATGAGCAACCGAACGGGATTGGGTCGCACAGGGGAAACGGTCCTGCTGCGTTCAGACGGAACGCTTCTGACCGATTCCCATCTGTCGGAAAACAATGACATCGGCAGCGCCGGCGTCGATACAGCCGCCTTTTCTGCGTTGTCGACGCAGGAGGTGCTCAGTGCCGAAGCGGCCGACTATCAAAACATGACGGCCGATGCTGCCTTTGCCAAAGTCGACTTTCTCAATTCCAACTGGGTGGTTGCCGCGCTCGTGGATCACAAGGAAGCGGGCGCAGCGGTTACATCGATGCGCAATCTCGTGCTGATCGTGGCGCTGCTGCTTCTCGGTGCTGCGCTCGCAAGCGCGCTGCTGTTTTCACGCACCCTGACCAAGCCGATCCTCGCGCTGGTCACCAACATGCGGGCGTTGAGCGAGGGCCGGACCGATTTCGATATCGACAACGCCGACCGCAGGGATGAAATCGGCGACATGGTTCGCTCCGTCGCAATCTTCAAGGAAGCAACGATCGAGAAAGAACGGCTGGAGCGCGAAGCGGACGAAAATCGGACCGCCAGCGAACGGGACGCGGCGGAGCGCGCCGCAACCAAGGCTGATGAAGCACAGCAAATGCAGCACGCGGTCGACGCGCTCGCCAACGGCCTGACACGGCTTTCAGAGGGTGACCTGTCGGTACGACTAGACGAACCCTTCATGGACAGCCTCGACCGCCTGCGTGTCGATTTCAACATGTCGGTTGAAAGGCTCAACTCAACGCTGACGCAAATCCGCGGCACCGCGGGATCGATTGACGGCAATGCCAACGAAATGCGGGCGGCGGCCGATGACCTGTCGCGCCGAACGGAACAGCAGGCTGCCTCGTTGGAGGAAACCTCAGCGGCACTTGAGGAAATCACGTCGACCGTTCAGGAGGCCTCTGAACGCGCCGCAGAGGCTGCCGAAATGGCCAATACCGCCAAGGGTGACGCGGACCGTTCGAGCGCTGTTGTCGCCGACGCCGTCGCCGCCATGGAGGGGATCGAAAAGGCATCCTCCGAGATCTCCAGCATTATCGGCGTCATCGATGAGATTGCTTTCCAGACCAACTTGCTTGCTCTCAACGCCGGGGTCGAAGCGGCCCGGGCGGGTGAGGCCGGCAAGGGCTTTGCGGTTGTCGCACAGGAAGTGCGGGAGCTGGCGCAACGCGCAGCCAGTGCCGCCAGCGAGATCAAGCAGCTGATCACCAAATCAGGGCAGGAGGTCAGCAGTGGTGTCGGCCTTGTCAGGGAAACCGGTCAGGCTCTAGAGGAAATCTCTCGGCATGTCACCGAGATCAACGATCGCATTGGCACGGTGGCCACTGCCGCCAAGGAGCAGTTGTCCGGCGTCCAGGAGGTCAACAGCGCCGTTGTACAGATGGATCAGATGACCCAGCAGAACGCCGCCATGGTCGAGCAGACCAACGCCGTTACCCATCAACTGGCCGACGACGTCGGGAAGCTCTCCTCGATGGTCAGCGAATTCCAATTGACGGGCACTGTTCGGCCACACGTATTCGATGAAGAGCAGCGCTTGGCAGGCTAGGCGGTTCCAGCCAATCGACGACCCAGGAAACGAAGGCGGTGGCGGAAAGCCACCGCCTTTTCGTTTTGAAAATCACCGCCAAATTGGGTGGCGAAAATCGGAACAATCCTTGATATTCCGCAAACCGTTGTCGCATTGATCCCCTATGCTAACCGGCAGTTCCAGTGATTGGTGGCACTGCTATGTGCAGCCCGACGGAGGGAGTGCGGAATGATCAATGCGAATGGCGAAAACGAACGGAGCTGGGTCGACGAAGAGCTGCAGGACAGTTTCGACGAAGAACTGGAAATGGAGATCGACGACGAGCGGATCAGCCGTGAGCTGCAGCAGATCTCAGACCTCGAGCAGAAGTCGACCCTGGACCGGCGTTTCTATTTCCGTGAATTGCTGCGATTGCAAGCCGAACTGGTCAAACTACAGGATTGGGTTCAGCACACCGGCTACCGACTTGTGGTGATCTTCGAGGGTCGGGACGCCGCCGGCAAGGGAGGCGTCATCAAGCGCATCACCCAACGGCTCAACCCACGCGTCTGCAGAACGGTAGCCCTGCCCGCACCGACCGAACGCGAAAAGCGACAATGGTATTTTCAGCGCTACGTGCCGCACCTGCCGGCGGACGGCGAAATCGTGCTGTTCGACCGTTCCTGGTACAACCGCGCCGGCGTCGAGCGCGTCATGGACTTCGCGTCGGAAGACGAGGTCGAGGATTTCTTCGGCGATGTATCGGAGTTCGAACGCATGTTGGAACGCTCCGGCATCAAGCTGATCAAATACTGGTTTTCGATTACCGACCAGGAGCAGCAACTGCGCTTCCTGATGCGCGTCCACGATCCCATCAAGCAGTGGAAGCTCAGCCCCATGGACCTTCAATCGCGCATCCGCTGGGAGCAGTACACCAAGGTCAAGGAAGAGATGTTGGAGCGAACCAACATCCCGGAGGCACCCTGGTACATCGTCGAGGGCAACGACAAGAAGCGAGCGCGTCTGAACTGCATCCACCATCTGTTGTCGCAGGTCCCATACGAAGAGGTACCGCATGAACCGGTGGTCTTGCCGGATCGGGTGTTCAATCCGAACTACGAACGCAAGGTCCTGCCGCCAGAGCTTTATGTACCTGAAGTTTACTGAGGGAACTCGGCGAATGTGAGCGTCGGGTAGGCTATCCCTTCCGACGACAATGCTCGTCGCCACGAGCCTTGAAACATTAGCCGGAAACCGTTCCAAATTGTCGGAGAAAAATTGGGGCGATTACCCCAATTTACAATTCGGAGGATTCAGCCGACACTTGCCGGGTCGTGTACCGGCTAAACATCGATCAGCCCGTCGCGCATGGCCCTGACGAGGAGAGTGGCGGTGGAATTCACTTTGAGCTTGCGCATGAGATTGGTGCGATGGCTGTCGACCGTCTTGGGGCTGATGCTCAGATGATCGGCAATTCCGGTGTTCGAGAGACCACGCGCAATGCACTGCAGAACCTCGGCCTCGCGCCGCGAGAGAGCTCCGGCTTCGGAGGATCGGGCGAGAATTTCCTGGGCACCTGCACCAATAATCCTGCGTCCGGCAGCAATGTCTCGCAGACCGTCACGCAGTTCGGAAATAGGAGCGGACTTGAGGAAGATCCCCTCAGCTCCACCGTCGACGAGTTGTTGGAAAAGACCGGCACTGGGGCTTCCGGTGACGACCACGATCCGCGTTTGCGGGCTCCAGCGGCGAGCTTCGATCATCACTTCCAGGCCGGTCGCACCCGGCATGATAAGGTCAAGCAAGGCACAATCCGGCCGGTGCTTCTTGATACCGGCGATGGCCTCGATGCCATTCCCGACGACCGAGACGATTTCGAAATCGTGCATGGTTTCCACGGCTGCGCGTGTTCCCTGCGCCGTCAGCGCATGATCGTCGGCGATCAGTATCGTCGTCGGCATCGAATCGAACCCAGGAACCCCATCAGGGCCATGCTTGCAAGGATGGTCGTGCTTGTCACGGCTTTATTTCTCTGGAACGCATTCGCATTCGCTACACCAGCGACGGACAGAGCCCTTGAAATCACCGGACCGGTCGATACGGAGTCGGTAGGCGCCCATTTCGACTATCTGATGGACGACTCCCACGCTCTCTCATTGGCGGACGTAATCGGCGAAAAGGCCGATGAGTTCAAACCCATTGAAACCGTCGTTCCAGATTTCGGATACACCCATTCGATGGTCTGGCTCCGATTGGTCCTGACAAACGGAACTCCGGACACCACCCAGTGGCGGCTCTTTTTTCAGGAGAATTTCAAGCAGATCTTCCACGTCTATGTGGTCGGAGCAGACGGTGAAACCACGCACCCGCTTGCTCAGGATATCGATTCACCGTTTTCAACAAGAGCCATCGCCTTCCCGGAACTCGTGGTACCGCTGCAGACAGGACCCGGTGAAACGGTGACCGTTTTCGTCCGGTTCTGGACGGAAGGGTCGACCAACCTCCCGCTCAGCATCGAGACGGTTGAGAGTTTCACCGATATCGCCGCACAGAGGTCGGCCAAGAATTTCGTCTTTTACGGAATGATGCTGATCCTGATTGCGATCGCGCTTCTCGCGATGATGGTGCTGCGGCAATCCATCTTTCCAGCCTACATCGCCTACGCCGCCAGCACCCTGCTCTACATCATGCATTCCGATGGGGTGGCGTTTCAGTATCTTTGGCCGGACTACCCGTTGTTCAACAGCGTAGCCTCGGTCGTGACCGGCTCGGCCTATGTTGTCTTCGGATCAGTCTACGCCCGGGTGTTTCTCAACACGCCCAACCATCATCCGCTGATCGACAAACTGCTGTTGGGCATCATCTCAGGCACCATTCTGCTGGTGCTTTCGGCTTTCGTTATCGATACCAGCATCGTCAAGAAATATCTGATCCTGGTGGCACTCTTCGCCGTTTCGGTTTTCACCATCGCCGGGTTGGTCGCTGCCAGAACCCGCTTCCGTGAAGTGCGCTTTTACGTCCTTGCCTGGCTGGGTGCCGCCGCGTCGGCGGCCATGATGACATCCCGCCACTGGTTCGGCATCGAGATTTCGCAGGAGTTCCAATACGACAGTATGCGCGCGGTCATGGTCATCGACGCCATGCTGATGGGCATGGCCATCATCGACCGCTACAACCAACTGCGGCGAAGACATCAGAAGGCCTTGCAGACGAGCCTTGATCATGCGCAACGCAATCTCGACCTGGCAAACAGGTTGCGCGATCTCGAGGCGCGCTACGATCTCGCCACCCAGAATTCAGCCCGCCGTGATCGGCAGTTCCAGAATGCCGTTCACGACCTGAGGCAGCCGCTGCATGCATTGCGACTGGCGGTGCACGGCGCAATCAGGAACGAGCCGGACCGGGACGCCAGTTACAGCGACATCAATGACAGTTTCAACTATCTGGAAAATCTGGTGACCGATCACCTTGATCAGTCGACGGCCGGTGATCAGAATGTGCCAGGCTGTGAAGACGAGATCGGCGACATGTCACTCAATGACGTCCTGCGCGGTGTGCACGAAATGTTCCTCGCCGACGCCGCCGACAAGGGTCTGACATTCACCTATGTTCCCACGACCGCCGACATACCCTTCGAACCTCTGGCGGTCATGCGTATCGTTTCCAACCTGGTTTCCAATGCAATCAAATACACAGCCGACGGTCGCGTGCTTGTCGGCGTGCGCCGGATCGGAAATGGTGTCAGCATCCAGATTCACGATACCGGCCCCGGCATGACAAGTGACGCATTCGAGCAAGCCAGCAGACGCTCCGTCCGGCTGACCACCGAACCAACCGACGCAAATGATGGCCATGGATTCGGACTCGACATTGTTTCGGAACTGGCAAATCGCTTCGGTTACGGGATCAGGGTTCTGGAGCAGCGACAATCCGGTGCCGGGATAGCGGTCGATATTCCCGCACAAACATCCTTTGACAGCGAGGCTGCAAGGGCCGACACCCAGGCCGTAGCCTGATCCCAATCGCCATTGTCCGTTCACACTCGGGCAAGCCCGGGTGAGCTCCTGCACGCCCCGATTTCAGTCAGCCAAAAAGGCTGCAAGTCACTCATTAACAACACAAAATGGGGTGTTTACCCGATGTTGCCGCGACCGATCGCACGCGACACTGCACCACAACAAAACATGGAGGCAGAGCTTGCGCGGTATGACAGGCATCTTTCGGAGAACATTGCCGGCCATTGCAATGCTGGTTCTAAGCTCGACTTTGGCCAAAGCCGACAGTTCGGACGGTGAGTTCCGCGAAATCCGGGTTGCGCCAGGTCTGGCCACCGGTGATCAGTTCATAGACGTCGTCGCGCCCTTTCTACGCGATCATCCTGAAGGTCTGGAAGGAAATCCCGCCCTGGATATGGCGGTGCGACGGGTCGAAGCCGGCTTCCAGGTCGACATCGTCAAATCCGGATTTCTGGACGATTCCGTCAGCGGACAGCACTGGCGCGGCTTCGTGATCCTCAACAGCGACGGTCAATGGGAATTGCTGGCGATGGCAGTCAAGGACGTTTGCCAGCGCGGTCGCAATGCCGAGGGCCTCTGCAGATAAATTCGACCGCTTTCTCACACCACAACGAGAACGGCACCCGCTTAGCCGGCGAAGTGTCCGAAACACAGCATGGGAAAAGCCAAGGAGGAAAAGCACTCGAGTAAGCCGCATCCGGCACCCGACCTCAGACCGCCCATTCCAATCCGGGCACTATCAACCAACGAGGAGTAAGAAATGTCTCATCCAGTCAACATCCGCCGCCTGTTTGTCGCTCTGCTGGGCGCAGTGGCACTCTCCGGCTGCGTCGCCGATACGGGCGGAGGAGGTATCGTGCCTCCACCGCCACCGCCGCCTCCGGTCGACACCGGTCCACCTCCCAGCAATATCGGCCTGAGCCCCGGCTTTTTCAGCGGCCGCGACGGTGCCGGCACGAAAATCCGCGCCCAGGTGAAGGCCGACGGTCGCGACTATCGGGTCCAGTCGCTCAAGGGCAAGAATGGTCCGGAACGCCTCTACCGCGATCAGGGCGGCAACAGGTATCGGGCGTCGAATGGCTATACGATCAGGGTCACCTCATCGCGGAGCTTCTATTGGAACGGCCCGCATGGCGGCCTGACGATGAACGACTAACGCCGCTGGCACAACGATGCTAGGAATGGCCTGACGCCTGCCCGAACAATCGGTCGGGCGTCAGGCAACTCTTCTTTTCAAGGCTCGGATGTATTTCACCGCGGAACGGTAGTGGCTTGGCCCGGAGGCTTCGGCCCAACGGCCGATCGTCCAGGTGTTGGTCCAGTCGTATTTCTTCTATCGTGCGATTTCGCTGATGATGTTCATGAAGAGCTTCACCCCGCGCACGTTCGCTCGTTCCTTCAGGCAGGAAGCGTAGCTTTCAGTTGCAGGCGACACATCCGAAAACGAAATAAGGCGCAGTTGCGGGTCGGAGCCGGTCTCGTCGCGGCTGACGACACCTATGCCGAAACCGGATCGTATGGCTTCGTGCATTGTGTCGCGTGAGACCTCCATCACCACATTGGCGCGCACGCCAGCCGCGTCCATCGCCTGTTCGAAGATCTGCCGAGTCATCGATCCCTTCTCCCGCAAGACCAAACGCTGACCGTCACATTCCTTGATCCGAACGCTGTCACGATGAGCCCACGGGTGTTCGGAATGAACCATCAAAGCTACCTCGTGCGTTCCCAGCTGTATCTGTTCAATTCTAGGATCGGATGATTTCGAGCCCGTAACGGCCACATCAACCTCATAATCAAGCAGCTTCTCATAGATCAGTTCGGAGTTTCCGCTTTCTATATAGACCTGCGTCAGAGGGTAATCCCGATGCATTCGCGTGAGGATATCCATCACAAAATGCGGCCCCACCGTGCCAATGCGAAGCTTTCCTGCGACGTTGGCTTCATGCGACGACAGCAGTTCAACCGCTCGCTCTTCCAACGAAAAGACCTGCCGCGCGATTTCAAATAGCATTTCGCCTTCCGGTGTCAGAGAAACCTGGCGCGGCGAGCGATTGAAGAGCTGAACGTCATAAGTATCCTCCAGTCCTTTAACCTGTGTGGTGACGGTTGGCTGGCCGATATTGAGCAGCAATGCTGCCTTTGTAATGCTGCCTTCGCGAGCAACTGCGTAGAATGAACGGAGCTGGCTGAAATTGACAAATCTGAGATTGTTCAGGCTGTTGGACATAGCATGACGTTCCTATCAAGTGACGTTAGTCACCGGGCAAAGCTGCCACAAGCGAAGACCATTCAAAAGAGTAGGCCGTTCCTTGGGGGAGCGTCGGGAGGATTGCGCGGCAATGCACCTTTTGCGACTGTAAACAGATGAATATGTAATAGGCCTTCACGTGCCAAGTGATCGCTACGCCACAAAGCTGTGCGCAATCGCCTCGGCATCAAAGTCCTCGCGACGATACTCACCTGTTACACGGCCGCGGTTCATTGCGATGATGCGGTCACAGGCCCCCAATAACTCTTCGAGTTCACTGGCGATCAGGATAATCGCCTTGCCTTCACGGGCCATATCCTGAAGGACCGACCAGATTTCCCCTTTGGCACCGATATCCACGCCTCTGGTGGGATCCTCGGCGATCACGATGTCGCCCTGTCTGGCCAGCCATTTTCCGATGACGATCTTTTGCTGATTGCCTCCCGAAAGGCCCCGAACAGGTTGCTTCCTTGAACTGACTTTCGTTGCGAGCTGTTTGATAAGCGAATGAGCCATCTCGCGTCTCTTGCCTGAACGCAGTAGGCCGCCAGCGCTCAAATCGTCAAGGACAGTGAGCGACAGGTTATCTTCCACCGACATGTCCAGGACAAGCCCTTCATCCTTGCGATCCGCGGGCATGAATGAAATCCCGTGGTCAATTGCTTGACGCGGTGAACCAATTTTGACGGGCTGCCCATGAACTTCGATCGATCCGCTATCGACCGGAAGTGCGCCAAATATTGCGCGCACGACCGCTTCTCTCTGGCACCCAAGCAACCCCGCAATTCCAAGGATTTCGCCTTTGCAAACATGGAAAGAGACATCTTCAAAATAGGCCTTTGAGGACAGGTTGCGAACATCAAGCGCGACTTCGCCCAGCGCTCGCTCGCGGTAGGACATAAAGGATGGATCGTACTCCCGACCCACCATCATCGAAACCAGCTTCTGCTCGTCGATGTCTGCGACGTTTGTGGTTCCCACAACATTGCCGTCACGCAGCACAGTGATGCGATTTGCAATCGAGAATATTTCCTTCAGGCGGTGCGAGACATAAACAATTCCCAATCCAGACTCTCGAAGTTTCTTGATGATTTCCAGCAGGTGTTCAGTCTGCTCGTCATCAAGCGAAGCCGTAGGCTCATCGAAGACAATAACCTTGGGACGGCTGGAAAGAGCCCGGCAGATTTCGACAATCTGTTGTTCGTTTAGGCTGAGGCTGCCCACCAGCGCGTTTGGGTCGAGATCGACCCTGATTTCGTCAATCAGGGCTTGGGTCCGGGCAACAATTTCCAGCCGCTTTCCGCTCCCCCAGGAGACTTCATTCTCCCGCCCAAGAAACACATTCTCCGCAACTGTCAGGTTCGGGCACAAGACGAGTTCCTGGTGGACCATCGCCAGTCGTTGCGCAATTGCGTCAGCCGGGCCGCCAAGCGTGAGCGTTCTGCCTTCCGCGAGGATCTGGCCTTCATCGGGTTGAAGAAGCCCATTCATGATCGACAGCAAGGTGGACTTGCCCGCGCCGTTTTCCCCGACAAGTGCATGCACTTCCCCAGCTTCGACCGAGAAATTAACGTCAGACAACGCCTTCACGCCGGGAAACGATCGCGAGATGTTTTGAACCTGGAGAAGCGGAACGTTCATTTAGCCCTGCCGAAGGCGCTGCTGCAAAGCGCGGTGCTCTGACATGGTCGGGCGTAGACTTTCATAGACGTTGCGCCAGACTTGAAAGCTCTCAGCGTATCGCTCATGCATCACCGGATCGGGATCGATTGTCTCTTTGATTGAGACAATATCTTTCAGCGGTGAGACAGGGTCCGGATAGATACCACCCGCGACGGCGGCCAGAATGGCATCTCCCAGAGGAGCAGCCTCGCCGATGTCGGGCACCTTGAGCGGCGTATTTGTCACGTTCGCGGTGATCTGGTTCCAGAAGCGGCTCTTTGTTGGTCCGCCATTCAGAACGAGTTCATCGACCTGAGCACCGGCAGCGGTTGCAATCTGGAAGTTCGAATAAAGGTCAAAGGCCACGCCTTCTATCAATGCTCGAATGAAGTGCGCGCGACCCATGTTTGGGAGCATTCCAAAGAACACCCCAGACGCCTCGCTGTTCCAGTTTGGTGCCAGTGAGTTTCCAAGATACGGCAGATACATCAGGCCGTCCGAACCCTGGGGAATTTGTCGGGCTTGTTCGGTGTAAAGGTCAAATACATTCGAACCCATCCGTTCGGCGAGACGCGCTTCGGCATCTCCGAATGCGTCGCGGTACCATTTGAGCGACGCACCAGTGAATGCCATGGGGGCATCAAACATCGTCAACCCAGGCAGCACATGCGGCCACTTGAGGATGCGATATTCATCGACCGTTTGTTCAGTCGGGATCATGATCCCGATATTTGAGCCGGTTCCCATGGAGTAAAATGCCTGGCCTGCTTCGGTAACTCCCACGCCAAGTGCGGCCGAGCTGATGTCTGTGCCGCCGGCCGCAACAATGGTGCCAGCGCGCAGACCAGTTTCCGCGGCAGCTTGTTTGGAAACTTCGCCCACCGCTTCGTGCGACTCGTATAACCGGGGAAGTTTTTCAGGCGGAATACCGATAGCTGTCGCAAGCGGCTCGTTCCAAGCGGCCTTCTGATACTCATAAGGATAAAAGAGACCGGCATCGCCGGTGTTCATCGTAAACGCACCGCAGAGCTTGAAAGTGCAATAGCCTGAAGGGGACAGGAACCGGTGCGTGGCATTGAAGACCGATGGCTCGTGCTTTTTGATCCACAGTGCTTTTGGATCGATGAACCAGGGCGCTAGCCTGTTCCCGTTGACAGAATTGATCGTGTCTTCGCCAACAGCATTGCGGATATCTTGGCATTCATCTTCTGATCGGGAGTCCATCCAGATCATGGCTGGGCGTAGAGGTTTGCCACGATCGTCAACGGGAAGGGTGACGCCAACAAGTCCCGACAGGGCGATTGACTGAACGTGGTCGGCGAAATTGCCTGCCTCAAGGCATTGCCGAATGGAGGAAACAACTGCATCCCAATAGTTGTCGGCTTCCTGTTCGGCCCAGCCTGGGTGTGGATGAAATAGCGGATGCTCCTTGGATCCGAAGGCCAGGACCTTGCCCGTTTGCGTATCAAACACACAGGCCTTTACGTTCGTGGTCCCAATGTCGACACCAATAGTGAGATGTTTGCTCATTCTTTTGCGCTCCTCCCAAGCCGCAGTGTATCAAAGATCGATTTTCTGCCGGCTGGCAGGCGAGAGCCCAACCGCGACCAGCAGAGTTAAGCCGACAGCCAAGTTCTGATACCAAGTACCAACTCCCCAGATCGAGAGTAGGTTCAGGCCCGCCGCGAAAGCAACTGCCGCTAGAAGGGTTCGCCATGGCGATCCGACACCGCCGGACAATGCGGTTCCGCCAATAACGGCAATTGCAATCGCCGTGAGTTCATAACCTGACGCAAGTGGTGCATCGACCGAGGCAAGGCGGGATGTGAATAAAATCCCGGCAATTGCGGAACACAGCCCGCTAATGACGAATGCTACTACTACGATTCTGTTCGTTTTCAGACCTGCAAAGATTGCAGCTTTTTCATTTCCTCCAATCGCATAGATATGCCGCCCAAAATCGGTTTTTGCCATCAACCAAGCTAAAAGGATTAGGACTGCCAAAAACACGACAAAGCTGAATGGGATGCCGTACGTGCTTGTGTTTCCGACCCATCGGACCGCGTCTGTTTGCAAATAGTACGGATGACCGTCGGTCAGAATAAAATTGCCCCCGCGCAGGGCGGTGAGTGTCACGAGCGTCATGATAAACGACGACACTTTGAAATAGGCGACTCCGATGCCGTTAATCAGGCCAATCAGAGATCCGGCAATCAACGTCGCGACAAAGACAACGCCTGATGGCCCGACAAAACTGTTGCCACGAACAACCCATCGCTCGCCAATCCAAACCCCAAGCATCTTGGTGAGGACAACGGCCAGGATAACCGAAAAGACCATTGTCGCCGCGACAGAGAGGTCGATGCGACCGGTCAGCATAACGATTGTTACACCAAGCGACAGCAGCCCAATGATTGCCATGAAGCGCAGCAAAGTTTCGAGGTTGCGCATCGTTAGATAGTATTCTGACGTTAAACTCCCCAGGACAACAATTGCCACGATGAGCAACACAAGAGGGTCGAAGGCAATTCTAATCACTCCAACCACAGGGCTGGTTTGAACGCGCATTTGGTCGGCGGGGGAACTCATTTTGCGATCTGTCTCCGTTTGTAACCGGGAAGGACAACCGCAAGGATAACAAGGGCTGTTACAACCTGTTGGATGTAAAGGCTGACGCCAAGTTGGTTGAGCAGATTGTTGACGACCCCGATGATCAGCGCCGCGAGTAGAGTTCCCAGGATGGACCCCGAGCCACCAGCAAGCGCCGCTCCCCCCAGCACGGTGATTGCAAGGGCTTCTAATTCGAGACCACCAAATGCCGCTGGGTTGATATACGACAGACGCGCACTTTCAATCATGCCTCCAATCGCAGCAAGCAGACCGCATACCATAAAGACTGTCAGCTTGACCGACCTGGCTCGAATACCCGAAAGCACCGCCGCCCTGGCATTGCCGCCGGTGGCATATAACGCCGGGCCAAATATCGAAAATCGAGTGAGAATGACCGCCAGAATCCCGATCGTGAATAACAATGCGATCGGGGTAGGCAGTCCGAAGAGTTGCCCGTTTCCAAACCAAAGATAGGCCGGAACGGTCTCCGGATACGAGGCCCTGCCTTGGGAAATGATGTTTGCCAGCGCCCGCGAAATCCCCAGCATTGCAAGTGTAACGATAAGGGAGGGAATGCCAACGAAGGCCGCAAGCACACCGTTCAAGAGCCCTATTGCAAGCCCCGTCACCAAAGTTGCACCAATCACCAGAACCGGCGAACCGGTTTCGAGAAATGTCGCGCCCACCACTCCGGAAAGTACGGCGGCACCAGCAACCGAAAGATCGATTTCACCGGACATAACCACGAGGGTCATGCCGTATGCGACGATCCCGACACCTGCAACAGCCATCAGAAGGACCCTGAGATTCTCAAGCGAAAGGTATCCTGGTGTCAGAAGTGACCCCGCCACCAAAAGGCAGATTAGTACCGCAACGCGAATGGCGTCGGTGCCAACAAATAAGCGACCAAGATTAGTGGTCTGGAGTCCAAAACGCTGAAGTGTTTGCTGTTCCGCCAAACCCACCGTCACTCGCCTTCTTTTTGAAAGAAGAAGCCATTCGCCCCCTTTTGCAGAGGGCGAATGGCCTGTGTTTTATCACTCGACGGCTGGACCGTAAGCGTAGGGCCACTCGTCCGGTGTCAGCGTTTCCACGCCTTGGATGGTCATCTTGGTTTTTGTGACCATTGGGAGGTTCGGTGTGATGATAAGCTTGGGAGGAGCCTCGTTTAGTCCTTCCTTAGCACCTATGTGCCGGATCAGCGCGCGCAGGCCAACATCACCGATCAGCGGGGTATAGGGCGCGACCATGTCGATTTTTCCGGCTTCGACATTGGCCAAGATCTCCTTGGCGTCGTCGTTTGCCAGAATGACGATCTTGCCCGAACCGCCGCTGTCAAGCCGGCCAGCCTCTTCGATAGCCCCAAGTGCGCCAAGAGCCTCTTCGCCGCCGGTATTGAAGCTGATGTCAAACTGGCTGTTGGCTTGAAGCGCGTCAGCCGTCGCATCAAATGCGAGTGAACGCTGGCTCTTTGTGTGGTAGTTGCCTGCGACATCAAATCCGTCGGCGCCACCGATAGCCTGCAAGAAGGCGCCGGTGCGGATCGAGTCGGCGGTACTTCCCAAGTCTTTCCTGTTCAGCACCATGTTCCCGTCGCTGGCCATGTTCTTGAGGAAAAGGCCCTGCTGCAGTCCGTTTGCGTAGAAGTTACCCAGAACTTCGGAGCTAATGGCCGGAGACGATGTACGTCTGTCGAGGCTAACCACCGGAATGCCGGCCTGAATGGCGCGGTCAACCGGTGGGCCCATTGGCGCTTCGCGTGCTGGCCACAGGACAATTCCGTCGAATTGCTTGGTGATCCATGTATCAATCACCTGCCCCATGCGGCTGTCATCGAATTCTGCATCGATAACTTCCAGCTCGATATTGGGGTGGCGGGCCGCCTGCCAAGCTACGGTATCGGCAAGGCTGATCAGCCAGGGATGGTTGAACCCATGAAAAACGAAACCGATCCGGTAGGTCTTGTCGGGATTGAGGACCGGGCCTTCGGATACGGGAATATAATCCGTAAATGGCGCTTTGATTGGTAGTTTGCTGTAGGGGCCTTCGAACTCGGCACCCATGCCGGGCTCCCAAACAAAGCCATCGACCAAGTCCCCAATCGGGTAGGCTTCGAGATAGTCCTGGAACCCATCTCTTTCATATAGGTCGCGGACGCTTTCATTCGTCATATCGGCGGACGCAGCCGCATATTGCTTAATGAGATCGTTCAAGACCGAATGAACATCTTTGGTTTCTTCTGCGAAGCTTGCTGTCGCCGAGGCGGCCAAGAGGGCAACTGACGTGACCCCGCCAATTATCATTCGCCTAGTGGTAATCAACATTCGTTTTTCCTCCCTTGAGCGTACCATTCGATCTGCTGATCATGCTTCCTGCAGACGCAATGCGTACAACTTCGTGAAAACTGACGCCGCTAAGCGAGCCATCCCTCACACTTCGTTGAGGGTAGGCAGCGGCCCGGCAAGTTTACAAATTCAAAAAATCAATACTGCAATCGCGATGGGTCGCGGGCACCTTTGATCGACCTATTCAAAGGATGAATTTGAAACCTTCGGCCCATCGAAGCACTTTCAAGCCGGTCGTATGGAATACGCGAGTTTTCATCGCACCCTTCAGCATTGGAGTGAGGTAATGGATCGTTCGGAATGGCTGCCAGTGGGGACCGACGTTGTCTCCAGAAAAGAGCTGAAAGAGTACATGGTGCGCAACAATCACGCTGGACTGGTTCATTTCGCTCTGCATATCGGTGCGATTGTCGCGGTCGGATTGCTCCTCTGGTACACGCCTTTCAGATGGTGGACGATCCTCTTGATGTTTGTGCAAGGCGCGATGATCGCGTTTCTGTATGCGTGTATGCATGAGTGCATTCATAGCAGCGCATTCAAAACACGCAGGCTGAATACGATAGTCGGTCGAATCAGCGCGATGATCATTATGCGCCCGTTTCTTTATTCGAAGTACCGTCACATGGCGCACCACACGTTCACCCAGCATCCGGAAGGCGATCCCGATCAGGTGGCGTTCCCGCGGGATCTGAACGAGTATTTTCTGCATGTATCGAGCTACAACATATGGCATCGAATGCTCGGAAACCTTTATTTCCTCTCCTTGGGTCGCTTCAGCGACGAGGAGCGCGAATTTATTCCGAACAACGAGATGCAAAATGTCGCGAACGAAGCGCGTCTGATGGTTGCGACGTACGCCTTAATCGCAATTCTGTCATTCTGGTTCCAGAGTTGGCTGGCGGTCTACGTTTGGGTGCTTCCGCGCATTCTCGGTGAACCGGCACTACGTGCAGTTCGAATGATCGAGCACACGGGAATGGCTGAGTCTCCTAACATGCTTGAAAACACACGCACGACGCGCACCAACTGGTTTGTTCGTTTCTTTTATTGGAATATGCCCTATCACGCAGAACACCACCTTTATCCGTCAGTGCCGTTCCACGCGTTGCCTCGACTCCACAAGGAAAAGGTCAAGGATCATCTGGCTGAAATCGCTCCGGGAATTCTGTCCGTTCACTATAAGGTTCTGAAGCGTTTGCTGACGTCAAAAAAGCCGGCGGCAGTGAACAGCAGTGGGGAGGCGCGTTCGTGAAAGGCAACCCCTGACAAGGGGAAGCAAATTGCGGGAGCACACGATGCCTCCGACGGACGAACACAATGATCCAAACATCCTACCTGATAATCGGCGCCGGTCATGCTGCAGTGGTCGCTGCGCGGAAAATCAGAGATATCACGGCCGAAGAGAGCATTTTGCTGGTCGGCGACGAAGAAGTGGTTCCCTACGAAAGGCCCGCTCTGTCCAAGGGTGTTCTTTCTGGTGAGCGTGACGTTTCGAGTCTGTTCATTCGCTCGACCGAAGCGTTGGCCGACGAGGGAATAGAAGTCCTTCTTGGGCGTCGGGTCGACGCTATTGACCCCGATGGCAAAACGGTTTCCGTGAATGACGGTCTTGAGATCGCTTACAAAAAGCTGCTGATTGCCACAGGATCGCGACCTCGGGAGTTGCAAGTTCCGGGGCTTTCGGGAGATCACGTACACTATCTTCGCAAAGCCTCCGATGCGTTGCGCCTGCGGTCAAGCCTGCAAACCGGAGTAAAACTGCTGGTCGTCGGTGCAGGGTTCATCGGCCTCGAGGTTGCAGCCACAGCCCGCAAGAAATTTGACTGCGATGTCACCGTTTTCGAAGCGGGCCCGGACATTCTTGGGCGCGGCGCGCCATACGAGCTGCGTCGAGAACTTGCCGAACTGCACAGGCAACACGGCGTTGAACTCATGGTGAACACGACCATTGCCTCTGTCCTATCAAACGATGCGACCGGGCTTACCATCAAAACAACCGATGGAGACACGCACTCCGGCGCGTCTATTTTGGTGTGCATCGGCGCTGTCCCGAATGACCAACTGGCACGTGAGGCAGGCATCGCGACCAGCAACGGCATAGTGATTGACGCTTATGGCAAAACCAACCGCCCCGATGTTTGGGCCGCCGGCGAGGTAGCGCGGCACCCGGTTCCCTTTTCTGCGGAATTGGTTCGTTTCGAATCCTGGCAGATGGCGCAAACGCAGGCAGCGATTGTTGGCTCAAATGCCGCCGGGGAGGCCCAGGAAATCGACTATGTGCCCTGGTTCTGGACTGACCAGTACGGCCACAACTTCCAGCTTTTGGGTGACCTGAGTGTGGAGGCTGATGTTCACTACCAGAGCGACGAAACCGAGCATAAAGCGACGTACCTCTACCACGTCGGCGGGCGGCTCACGGGCGCTCTTTGCGTTAACGACGGCAAGCATGTGCCGCCTCTCAGGCGCGCGTTGGCGAAGGGTATGTCCATTGACTTCGAACGACTGGTTGGTGGGTCGACAAAATTAGCGAAGGCGTTCGTTTGACTCGTTTTGCTGTCCGTCGGGCTGGCGCTTTCGCGTTGATGGTCGCCCACGCCTTGTCTTGAACCCTGGAGGAGAACGTAGCCCATGTCTGAAAGCACGAACTGGATTAAGGTCGCCGATGTCGGAGATATCGAAGACGAAGAAGCGATCGTTTACGCGCATGACGGCAAGGAGATCGCCATCTTCTTCGTAGATGACGAATACTTTGCTACATCCAATCTTTGCACCCACGAATTTGCCCGCTTGTCGGAGGGGTACGTTGACGGTGCGACAATCGAGTGTCCGTTGCATCAGGGTGTGTTCTGTCTGCGATCAGGAAAGGCGCTGGAGGCCCCGGCCGAGCTGCCTGTAAATACCTATCCAATCAAAATCGAAAATGGGGAAGTATTCATCTCAGTCTGAACCTGCACTTACCCGCATTGAGGTCTTCGGGGACCATCTTGATGGTCATTGGTCCGCCAAACTGCACACGGCAAGGCATATGGTCATTCAAAAATTGAATTGGAACGAAGTCTGGCAGCAGCGCAGAGTTCTTCTCAATCACAAAAACATTGAGGACAGGGTAAATCGTGGCAAAGCCGTCAAGCGAATCCGCAGCAGACGCGAACCAGGTCGAACGTCCCTCGGGAAAGCGCCTGTATTCAATGTCTGGAGGATATATCAGGCGAAATCTCACCATTCGTGATGCGATCAACCTCAAGGGAAAACGCGTCCTGACACAGGTACTCGTCAACAGCGAGGAAGAAGCCGAAGCCGCGGAGATTGCCGGGATCGACATGATCAATGTTCGCTGGCAGCCAGATGCGCCAGAACGGAGCAGGTCTATCCGCCGGGCCGCAGGGCAGACTCTGACGACCTTTTGCATGCCCCTGACCAAGTATGTGACCGAGGCCGAGGCGCTTAGAGGCGCATTTGACGCCATAGAGGCCGGCGCCGATGGCATTTATTGTTGTTGGACAATGCGTTACATCGAAGCCGTCGCAGAGGCAGGGATCCCGGTACAGGGACATGCCGGTTTGGTTCCTCGAAAAAGCACGTGGGTCGGGGGGTTACGGGCGATCGGCAAAACCGTCGATGAGGCCGTCTCGATCTATCGCTACATGCGTGCCCTTGAGGATGCTGGCGCTTGGGCTGTCGAAAGTGAATTGATCCCGCAACAAGTCATGTCTGAACTGACAAAGCGGACATCGCTGGTTACCATCTCATTAGGGTCAGGTAGCGGCGGAGATGTGCTGTACTTGTTCGGGCCAGACATTCTTGGCGACGGAGAACCACCGTTCCCTCGGCACGTGAAGCTCTACAGGAAGTTTTACGAACTCAAGCAACAGATGCAGAATGAGCGGATCAATGCATTTCGAGAATTTGCCGAAGATGTGCATTCAGGTGAATTCCCAACTGAGGATCTGGTCGTGAATGTCGATGACGAATTGATCGAACAGTTCGTTGCGGAAATTGACAAAGAACTGAGGTGACTGCCTCAACAGGTCCATGCCGGTCGGACCATTTTTGACGCTCGCTGCGCCCCACCTCAAGACGAATGTGCGGCACGGCCCAACCACATTACGAATGGCCTGACGCCTGCCCGAACAATCGGTCGGGCGTCAGGCAACTCTTCTTTTCAAGGCTCGGATGTATTTCACCGCGGAACGGTAGTGGCTTGGCCCGGAGGCTTCGGCCCAACGGCCGATCGTCCAGGTGTTGGTCCAGTCGTATTTCTTCGGACCGTAAAGCTCACTCTCGCGTAGGCTCGCAAGCAGATCCATCAGCTCACGATGGGCTTGCTCAAGCTGACTCAGAGCTGTTGTCCAGGTGACATCGGCAGTCTCCGCTCGGATTTTGGCGTTGTATTCCTTGAGTTGATTCCACTTGTAACCGGGCGCCGGCGTGCTCACGGGCTTGCCGGCGACGCCATCCCGATACCAACCCAGAAAGAGATGAATCCAGTGAACTCGGTGAAGCACCGTGTCCTTGATCGATATGCCGTCATCGGGATGCAGCGTTGTCGCCAAATCCTCGCCGACACCATCAAGACTGGCGCTCAGTTTTTCGAATTCCTTCTCGGACAGCTCCACGAGCTGCTGTTTTGTTTTCGCGGCCATGGGACAATCAAACCACGTGAGTGCACATTTGTCCTTGAGCGCGATCAATCAATTTGGACTTTGTCATCAAAGTGACGACCGAAGCCGGGGTCAAACAGCGTTCCGGTCATCGCGGATCATGTCAGCGGCCTTCTCGGCAATCATGATCGTCGGCGCATTGGTGTTGCCACCAATCAGCGTCGGCATGATCGAGGCATCGACCACCCGCAATGCTTCGAGGCCATGTACGCGAAGCTTCGGATCGACGACGGCCGCAGCGTCCACGCCCATTTTGCAGGTGCCGACCGGATGATAGATCGTATCGGCACGGTCGCGGATGTGGCTTTCCCATTCCGCATCGCTCATCTCGTCCTTCGTGTGGAGCTCCTCACCCCGATAGGCATCCATGGCCGGCGCTTCGAGAATGGACCGGGTCAGCTTGGCGCCCCTGATCAACGCCTCGAGATCGCGCCGATCGGAAAGAAACCGCGGGTCGATAACCGGACCTGCCATCGGGTCGGCCGAGGCCAGCCGGACCTCACCTCTCGAACCCGGCCGCAAGACACAGACATGGCAGGAATAGCCGTAGCCGAGGCGGATGGTCCGGGCGTGATTGCCGATCATCGAGATGACGAAATGCAATTGGATATCGGGCCTTTCCAGCGAAGGATCGGTGCGAATGAACGCACCGGCTTCGGCCAGAGGACTTGCCATCATGCCGCTGCCGTCGCGACGCCATTGCAGGATATGGCGGATTAGCGCCACCGTTCCCGCAGCGCCGATACCGGCGAGGTCCTTGGACTTCGACCTGTAGGTGAGAATGAAATCCGGGTGATCCTGCAGGTTCTGGCCCACTCCGGGCAAGTCGTGCACGACCTGAATTCCGTGCTGTCTGAGGTCGTCCGCGCGCCCGACACCGGACAGCATCAGCAATTGCGGAGACGCAAAGGCGCCGCCGCAAAGAACAACCTCACGACGCGCCTCAACTGTTTTTTCAGTACCACTTTGTCGGTAGACGACACCGGTTGCCCGCTTGCCGTCAAACAGCACCCGACAGGCATGGGCACCGGTGATGATGTTCAAATTGCCTCGGTTGGTATGGGGAGGCAGATAGGCCGCCGCCGTGGAACACCGCTCGCCGCGCCGCTGATGGTCGTAAAACTGGGTCACCTGGAAGAGGCCCACGCCCTCCTGCGTCGCGCCATTGAAATCCCCGTTGACCGGAATCTGGTGTTCGCGCGCTGCCTCGACAAAGGCATGCGAGACCCCGCGCGGCGCTTGCTGGTCGCAAACGCTCAGCGGGCCCGTATCGCCGTGCAGCTCGCTGCCACCCCATGCGTTGTTCTCCGCCCGTTTGAAAAACGGCAGCACGTCCGCGTGAGACCAGCCGTCGCATCCGAGGTCCGCCCAGCCGTCATAGTCACTTTGATGGCCGCGCACATAAAGCATGGCATTCATCGCGCTGGACCCACCCAGCATCCGACCGCGCGGCTGATAGCCGCGGCGGCCGTTGAGGCCAGGCTGGGGCACGGTTTCATACGCCCAGTTGTTGATCCTGGGACGTCCCGGCAGCATCGAGATCCCGGCGACCGGCATGCGGACCAACAGCCCCTTGCCATCACCACCGGCCTCCAGCAGGCATACGCTGATATCCGGATCCTCACTCAGGCGCGAAGCCAAAACCGACCCTGCGGAGCCGCCACCAACCACGACGTAGTCGTAACCCACTCGAACCTCCCGGCGCCACGCGCACACTGATTGCCGGCTCGCGGAAAAAGGACACCAGTTTTGAGCGAGTGTCCAGTTTCGCGAATCGAAAGCCGATATCACCTTTTTGCCTGTACTCTTGCCCACCGTGCTGCGCTATAACCCCTCTTTGGAAGGGCCGCGGCGTTTGCGTGCCCGATGGGGCAGTAAGCAGTCCATGGACACACAATTGAAATCCGCCGCTGAATCGGAGCGGCAATCGGTCGAAACGGTCGTCGTGCGGCTTGCCGGCGATTCGGGCGACGGTATTCAGGTGATCGGCTCCCAACTCGGGTTGGCGAGCGCGCTGTCGGAAAACGATCTGGGTACCTTTCCTGAGTATCCTTCCGAAGTCCGGGCACCAGTCGGCACGACCTATGGTGTTTCGGCCTACCAGATCCACTTTGGCGGCCGGCCAATCAAGACCATCGGTGACGCCGCGGACATGCTGGTCGCGTTCAATCCGGCCGCGCTGAAGACCAACCTGGATATGCTGCGCAAGGGCGGCACGGTACTGATCGATCAGGGCGCCTTCACCGAGCGCAATATCCAACGCGCCGGCTACGAGACCTCACCACTCGAAGACGGAACCCTGGACGACTACCAGGTGATGGCACCCGACATATCCAAGCTGACGCTCGAAAGCGTTGCCGACAGCGGTCTCAACCGCAAGGCCTCGATGCGCTGCAAGAACTTCTGGGCGCTTGGCCTGGTCTACTGGATGTTCGAACGCGATCGCCAACCCACGGTGGACTGGCTCAACCGCAAATTCGGCAAGAGCCCGGAGATCGCCGCTGCCAACGTTGCCGCCCTCAATGCCGGCCATGCCTATGGCGAAACGGTCGAGGCCCGGGGTTTCCATGTCGCGCGCATCGACCCTGAACCCGGGGTCTACAGCTTCGCCACCGGCTACGAAGCACTGGCCTGGGGATTGGCGGCAGCCAGCGAACTGTCGGGCCGCGACCTGGTGTTTGCCTCCTACCCGATTACCCCCGCATCACCACTCCTGCACACGCTGGCGCGGCTGTCCGATCTCGGCGTCAAGACCTTTCAGGCCGAAGACGAGATTGCCGCGATCTGCGCCGCACTCGGCGTCGCCTATGCCGGTGGTCTTGGTGTGACATCGAGCTCCGGACCGGGCATTGCGTTGAAGCAGGAGGCGATGAGTCTGGCCGTCTCCGCCGAACTGCCGCTGGTCATCGTCAACACGCAGCGTGCCGGTCCATCGACCGGCATGCCCACCAAGACGGAGCAGTCGGACCTCAACCAGGCGCTCTACGGCCGGCATGGCGAAAGCCCGCTGCCGGTTCTGGCCGCCGGGTCACCGGCTGAGTGTTTCGAAATGGCCGTGGAAGCCGCACGGATCGCGCTGACCTATATGACGCCGGTCATCCTGCTATCCGATGGTTTCGTCGCCAATACGTCCGGACCCTTCGCGCTTCCCGATATCGACGCCATGCCGCGCATCGGAGTGGGAAACCATACGGACCCGGAAGGCTTCAATCCCTATTTGCGCGATCCCGAGACGCTGGCGCGCGTCTGGGCCGTTCCCGGAACACCGGGTTGCGAGCATCGCGTCGGTGGTATCGAAAAGGATTTCGACAGCGGCCACATCTCCTATGAGCCGGACAACCACCAGAAAATGACCGATGTGCGGGCCGCCAAGGTCGCCGGCATCGCCAAGACCATCCCGCTTCTCGCACCGGATCAGGGCGAGGCGCAGGGCGATCTGGCGATCGTCGGCTGGGGGTCCACCTACGGGCCGATTTCCCGGGCCGTCACCAACATGCGCGCCCGCGGTGCCAGCGTGTCGCACATTCATCTTCGCCATTTGCGCCCGTTTGCCGCCAACCAGGAGGAACTTCTCTCCGGGTTCAAGCGGGTTCTGGTGCCGGAAATGAATGACGGCCAATTGGTTCGATTGTTGCGAGCCGAGGGTTGTGCCCACGCCGAGGGGCTTGCCAAGATGACCGGCCGGCCGTTCCAGGTGCAAGAAATCGAGGACGCGATCCTATCCCGCGTGGAGACAAACGATGAATGAACATGTCGAATCCTCCGGCCTGACGGCCGCCGATTTTGCCACGGACCAGGAGGTCCGCTGGTGCCCGGGCTGTGGTGACTACGCGGTTCTCAAGGCGGTGCGGGCCGTGCTTGCCGACATCGGCGCCCGGCGCGAAAACACCGTCTTCGTGTCAGGCATCGGATGCTCGTCGCGCTTTCCCTATTACATCGACACCTACGGCTTTCACACGATCCATGGCCGCGCACCGGCGGTCGCCACTGGTATGCTCCTGGCCAATCCCGATCTCGATGTGTGGATCATCACCGGTGACGGCGATGGCCTGTCGATCGGCGGCAATCACTTGCTGCATGTCCTGCGGCGCAACCTCAACTGCCAGGTGCTGCTTTTCAACAACGAGACCTACGGACTGACAAAGGGTCAGTATTCACCCACCTCCCACGTGGCAACCCGCTCGCCATCCACCCCCGATGGCAGTATCGACAATCCGGTCGATCCGGCGCGTTTCGCCCTGGGTTGCGGAGCGCGCTTCGTCGCCCGCGGAGTCGATACCCAGATCAAACAGTTGAGCGAAATTCTCAAGGCGGCCTACCACCACCCCGGTGCTGCTTTTGTCGAGATCTTCCAGAACTGCATCGTCTACAACGAGGATGTGTTCGAGGGTTTCACGGCCAAGGCTAACGTCGCCGAGAACCAGCTCCAGGCGGAGCCTGGCCAGCCACTGGTCTACGGCAAGGACGGCAGCCGCGGCATCGGCTTCGACCCGGCCGCGCTTGGTCTCCGCACGTTCGATTTGTCAGAGGGCGGCGACCCGCTGGTTCATGATGCGACCAACCACAACCTGGCGGTTGCCCTCGCCCGGATGGAAAATCCCGATTTTCCGATGGCGACCGGCGTGCTCTATGACAATCCTGGACCCGTTTACGCCAACGCGGCAGACAACGCTGGCGACGGCAAACGGCGCAAGCTCAGCGACGTCATGCGGGCCGGTTTCAGCTGGAAAGTCGACGCATAGCGTAGCGGGCCAATCCCGGTTCAGCAACGGTCCAGGGCGGCAGACCGCGACGCCTTTCAACCAAAATGGCATTCACGGGAATGTGAACCGGACATTCCCGCCGTAATGGACTGTGTGAACGGGCTGTTTACCATGTTCGGTTACCCATGCCTGAGAACGGCATTGGGGATTCGCACCATGATGATTCGGGAATTGTTGGCCGACAAGCGGCCTCACGACGTGGTGTGCATCCGGCCAGAGCAATCGCTGCTCGATCTCGCTGATCTTTTGCGGCTTCACAACATTGGTGCGGTTCTGGTTGTGGACGATGACGCTGATCTTGTCGGATTGATTTCGGAGCGAGATCTCGTGCGCGCAGTCAGCGAATTCCGCGACGCCGCAGTGACCCGGCCGGTCCGCGAAGCCATGACCCGCAAGGTCATCAGTTGCACGCCGGAGGACAATGTCGTCGAAACGCTGGCGATCATGAATGAAAAACGCATCCGCCATATGCCGGTTCTTCAGAACGGCAGGCCGCTGGCGATGATCAGCATTCGCGAGTTCGACCGGGCGTGCCGCCAGTTGCAGACACAGTCTCGCACAGACGAGTTGACCGGCCTGGCCAACCGGCGTCATTTCAGCGAAACGCTGGGCAAGGAACTCGACCGGTGTCGCCGCTACGGCACTCCGCTGTCGCTGGCGTTACTCGACATTGACCACTTCAAACACGTCAACGACACCTTCGGCCATGATGCCGGTGACATGGTTCTGTGTGCCCTCGGCAAGCTTCTGGTTCACGAATTGCGGACTTTTGACGGCGTCGCGCGGCTGGGTGGCGAGGAGTTCGCCCTGCTGTTTCCAAACACCACGGCAACCAATGCCAGGACCGCTTGCGAAAGAGTCCTTGCGGCCATTCGTGCGCAGGAAGTCGTCACCGAAGAAGGAACGATCCGGTTTACCGCCAGTTTCGGACTCGTCGAGGTCGATGCCGGCACGCCGGACGGCCGTGCCCTGATACGGGCTGCGGACCGTATGCTCTACCGAGCCAAATCCGAGGGGCGAAACCGCGTCGTTGCCGAGTTCTGCGACTCGTTGGATCTCACCAACGGCGATCTTGCTGCTCAACCTGCCGCATCGGCAACTCGCCCGACCTACTGATTCTGCAATTGTTTGATCAAGTCCTGGACGCCGGCTGGCATCTGCGGCGCGCCACCCTGACCGCCCCCGCCCTGGCGCATCAGGTCTTGCAAGTTGAGGCCGTTTGACAAGTCGATGCCCTGGCGCAGATTCACTCGCTGGTAAAGCGTGTAATTGTCATCTCCTCCATCCTCGCCAATCGCCACTTTTGTGGCGGTCTGGACGTTGCCCATCATGCTTTGCTCCAGCATGAGCGCGCCGTTTTCGCCCAAGCAAGCAGTTCCGGTGGCTGGAGACGCGTAAACGTCGCAAGGCTGCCCCGCGATGGTCTTCGATTGACCTGTTGGCCGAAACTGCATGGCGCTGATGAAAGCATTGCCGATCGCCTCCGCACTCGAACCGTTGCGACTGATCGCCTGTTGCATGGGCGCAAACATCGGATTGATAGACTCCGTCCCCGTCTTGGAGACCCTGTCGATGGCATATAGCTTGTCACGGATGCCGATATTGTGGCTGTTCTGCTTTTGCTTGATGCCGGCCATGCCGATTTCCATTTCCTGAATCTCGAACCACTCGAGGCCGAACTTGCGATGGCATCTGACGGATTGCCCTTTCATCATCTGGCCATCCGTCTGGTACCAGATGCACATCTGTTCAACCGGATGAAATCGTTCCGCGGCATTTGCCGATAGAGGTGCGGCCATCGTCAGGCCGATCGCCAAAACGATTGTTCTTGCGAGCATCGAAATCTCCAACAGTTATTCCTGGTGCCTTAGCTTCAACACGACTTCGGTGGTTTCCCCCGGTCGGACCTCGACTTCGGCGGGATCCATGTCGAAACCCTTCCGGCCGGCGACGCTGTAGCGGCCCGGCAGGACCTTCAGCGGCCTTCCAGGTCGCATGAACCCGTTCTTGAGCGGTTGATTGCCCATGGCCGAGGCAAAGGCCCGATCCGGATTTGACGGATAATCGTCGGACGGTGCGTAGGTTACGATCAGCGTGCCAAGCGGCTTCGGCTCAATCAGCACCTTGACTGTCTCTCCGCTGGCTATCTCGAAGGGAATGCCAGGGTCAAAGTAGCCGAGGGCATCATGCGGCTCGACCCGATAATTGCCGGGGACTACAGCGATCGGCGTGTTCAATCTCGCGTAAGCGTAACTCGTCTTCGCCGACGGATAGATCCAGGCACGGCTCGGATTGGTCAGGAAATCCTCCGGCTTGTCGGCATAGGCAATCTCGATGAAGCCTGCCGCGATCGGGATGATGACCTCTTGCTCTTTTTCGTTGATCTGAACCTCGGTCGGTGTCGCCGGCAGCAGGAAATCGTCGGACCTGATCTCGTAGCTGCCCGGTCGAACCAGCGCGCCATTGCGACCATGGGCCTCGTAAGCGAGGCCGCCATCCTGCCAGAGCTCCGAGTTCCGGCTGACGATCTCGCCGTTCGGAAGCTTGAAACTGATATAGGCCCGAACCGTTGTCAGCAGTTCGAATAGCAATTCCGTTTCTTCACCCGCACTGACCGACCCGTTGATCGTCAGCTTGTTGTCCGGATTGGGTTGCGCTTGAAACCGGTAGGAGCCCGGCCGCATCAAAACTTCGCTTCGATCGCCAATAGGGCCGGGCTGAAAGTGGAACAGCTTTTCGTCATCCCGGTAGACTTCGACCAGCGCCCCTCTGTGTGGCTTTCCGTCTTCGGCGAAATTGGCCGTCACGATGGCCGGCCGTTTGACCGGGACCACCACGTCCGTCACGGCCTTGCTTGGGTCCACGGCAAATGAGTGGCGGCCCGGCTCATAGATGCTGCCGTCGGCTAGGACCGGCCCCGCCTCGATCACGTAGTCGCCCGGTCCGTCGACCGTGTTGCGGCGGTCGCTGCGTATGTCGCGCCCCTCACCTTGAGCCTTTTTCAAAGTGCCGGCGATGATGTAATCCCTGCCCTGGCTGTCCCGCCCGATAAGTCGGATTTCATAGGTTTCAATGTCCGGTTTCTTCGGCTTCGCAGGTTCGGCAACAGTTGATTTCAACTGCTTCTTCGCCGGAGGTTCGGCAACGGCCTGTCTGACTTCCCCCAAGGCTTCAGCAAAACGTTCCGCAGAGTCCGCATCGAGGTAGCGTCCGCCGGAAATCGCCGCAATGCAGCCGACCGCCTCGCGTTCGGCCGCATCGAGGCCCACGCCGACTACATGGACCTGAATGTCGACGTTGGACGCCTTCCATTCCTCCATCAGGGCACACGGATCAGCGTCACAGGTCTCGATGCCGTCAGTGATCAGAAGAATATCGCCGGCACCCTCGCCGATATCCTTCAATCCCTCACGCAAACTGTGGGTGATTGGCGTTCGGCCTCTTGGGGTGATCCCGCCAACAGCCTTGCTGATCTGCCCGGCGGCACCGGCTGCATCGCCGAAGCCGACCATCAGCTCCGTATCGCTGCAGTCCTCCTTGCGTCGGTGGCCATAGGCTCGGAATCCGACTTGCCTGTCGCCAAGATCCGATTGCAAAAGTTTGCCCAAGGCTTCGCGGCCGGCCTCGTATTTTCGTGTTCGGTCCTTCAGTTCGCCCCACATGGAATTGGATGAATCGTAAATGATCAGCAATTTGCCCGCCGCATCACCCTCCGCGGCGGATGCGTTGGTCGTCATGCCCAGAAAGACGGCCATCATCGCCGCGAAAACCCGGTGCTTGTGCATCGATAATCCCCCTTGACCGAATCGTCGGCGGCCCTGTTCCGTCCGCCGAAAAGCTACAGATCGGTTTTTTGGCTCTCAACTCGTACACATGCACTAGTTGATCCGTCCATGGCGTTTGTGCTGAGGTGCGGTCCATTCCCGATGTGGCGCGCGTCGGGTATTGGGGCGAACCATGAGAATACTGCTGGTCGACGATCACCCGGTTTTCCGCAGCGGAACGGCGGTGATGCTGCGCAATCTGTTCGCCGACTCCGAAATCGTCGAGGTCGGCGACAGCACCGGCATGATGGACGTTTTGGCCAAGGATGACGGTTTCGACCTGATACTGCTTGACCTGCTGTTTCCAGGCTTCGACGCACGTTCGGAGTTTCCGGCGCTGCGAAAAAGCCTGCCTCTGACGCCCATCGTCGCCATTTCCATGCTGCACGACTCGCCGCTGATCGACCACGTCATGGCCCACGGCGCCAACGGCTTCATCTCAAAGACGGCTCGCCCCGATGACATTGCCGCGGCCCTGGAGGCGGTGATGGAGGGAGATACGGTCGAGCTACGTGCCGGTTCAGCGCCGCCGCGCGACGCCCGTTTGTCGGCGCTGACCGAGCGTCAGTGCCAGGTTCTGAAGCATATCGGCCGCGGCATGACCAACAAGGAAATTGCCCGTGAACTGGACATCTCGCCCTATACGGTGAGGGTTCACGTATCGGCAGTGCTGCGTGCGCTGGACCTCCCGAGCCGATCCGCGGTTGCCTCGTTCGCGGCCTCCCGCGGTTTCGTCTAGACTAACGTCCGGATAGGACGTTGAGTAACGCCGAGCGTAACTGGACCGGTCGAACCGGCTTCATCAACAGCGGCAGATCGCGCGTTTTTGCCGCTTCGCGCAAATCGTCTGAACCGTGCCCGGAAACCATGATGGCGCAGACCCCGTTTCCGGACACCGCGGCGTAGTCGGCCAGCACATCAAAACCGGTCTTCTCGGGGCTGATTTCGTAATCGCAAACCACAACATCGGGTCGCGCCTTCAGCAAGTCCTGCCAATTCTGTGAGCCGTCTGCTCGATAGCCCCACTTTTCCAATAGCAACCGTGTCGCGGCCAGAGTTTCCGGATCATCGTCAAGCACAAAGACGCTGGCCCCTTCTGCGTTGCGGTCCTCCGTGGGGGCCTGTTTCATTGCGACGACTTCGTCAGGGTCCACCATATCGAAACCGGAGATCGTGAAGGTGGATCCCCTGCCCTGGTGCGAGGCCACATCGACCGACAATTCCAATTCGCGGGCAATACGTTGAACGATGGCAAGACCGAGCCCAAGCCCCGGGGTCGCCTTTTCACCGATCCGCGCGCTGTCCAGCCTTTCGAACTCCGAGAAGATGCGCGCCTGGTCCTCCTGGGCGATGCCGGCACCGGTGTCACTCACCTGGATTGCCAGTCGGCCCTGCCTGCGACGACAGCCGATCAGGACACTGCCGCCTTCCGAGTAACGGATGGCATTGGAAATCAGGTTCTGGAGCAACCGTCGAAGCAACACCGGATCACCGCGTATCGCGGTGCTCGATGGGACGGTCCGCAATTCCACATTGCAGGCTTCAGCGATCAGTGCGAAATCATGTGTGACCTCTTCGATCAGGTCGCCGGGGCGGAATGCCGTTTCACGCACCTCGATGCCACCGGTATCGAGAAGGGTAACATCCAGAAGCGAATCGAACAGCCTGGTCAAAACGTCCAATGACTGGCGCACCCGCCCCATGATGTCTTCACGCTCCGCCGGGTTCCTGGTCTTCGGCAAGGCTTCAACAAACAGGCTGATCGCATGCAGCGGTTGGCGCAGATCATGACTGGCCTGTGCCAGAAAGCGTGACTTCGCGTCATTCGCGACCTCGGCCTCGTGCCTTGCTTCTTCTTCGTGTCGGCGCGCCTCGGACAGTTCGTCGGCCTGACGTGACAGCGCCTCGGTCAGTTTCTCCTGCTGGAACTGCAGCTGAGCGGCGCGCAGCGCCGATTTGTTCAGTCGCAGCGTCAGATCGACGAGCACTGCGGTATAGAGTGCCAGGCCGATTGCATGCACGTACGGATTGGGGATGTCCGACACCGCGTAGCGCACCGCCAGCGTGCCCAATGCCACGACAATCGAAATGACGATGCCAACCGGCACCATGTGCTGCGTCGCCACACCGCCCATTGCCAGGCCGCCGGCGGCAAAAGCCAGAAAGACAGCATTGAAATAGTTATCCTGCGGAAAGACCAGAACGATCAGCGCGGCCCAGCTGACGCCAACGAAGACCCCGAAGCCGTCAAAAAACCGGTGGATCCGGTCGGATTTTTCGACCGTCATCGCGCCGGGCCGCATCGATCGCAGAAACAGCATCTGAACGGCGATGCCGGCGACCAAAACCGCGAACCAAGCGACCAGTGTGGCATGGTCGCTGTCCGGCCAAAGCACCCAGACGACAAGCCCGGCCAAAATCATGTGGGCGAAGAATGGGAAGTAGCCGACATCAAACAGCAACTCGCAAGCACGCATGCGCAGCCATTGCCGGTTTTCCGACATCTCCTGCGCTGCTGTTCCGCTGTCGCCCGCCATGTGGCGATTATTTCAGAGTTCGCGGGGGATTCCTACGCGGTAGCACACAAGCACTATCGCGGTCAGGCCGCCGCGCTTGGCCGTGACGACACCGCTTCGTGCCAGCGCATCAGGTTTGTGAGCTGGGTCGGCCGGTCAATCCGGGCGAGTTTCAACATGTCGAGAGCGACCTGGGCCGTGATGTCGGCAACCGTATAGCGCTCGCCCGCCAGGAAGTTGCGTTCGGAAAGTTCGCTATCCATGAATTCCAAGGTTTGCAACGCCTTGGGGCCGCTCGCCTCTCCGAATTCCTGAACCTGCGGAACTTCCCATTCCTTCATGGCCCGATGGCAATGCCGAAATGCATTCATGACATGGGCCAGCAGATGCATTTCCATGCGCCGGTTCCACATGTCCACAATTGCAGCGTCAAGCGCGTCGACGCCCATCAGCGGCGGCTCCGGATGGAGCTCTTCGAAATAGCGGCAGATCGCGATGGATTCCGACAACACCGTGCCGTCGTCCAGCACCAAGACCGGGAGGCGTTGAAACGGGTTCAAGGCCGTCACCTCGTCGGACCGGTGTTCGAAACTCGCCATATCGACCTCCCGAAGCGGCACTCCAATGCCCTTCTCAGCCAGAAAGATCCGAACCCGTCGCGGATTGGCAGCGCGCCCGCCATCATAAAGCAGCATGGTTTTCTCCCTCAATCGGTGTCCGCTACGATCCATCGCTTCAATCCGGCATCGGTTGATGCACAGTCCGCAAGCATCAGATCGCGCGACATGAAAGGCCCTGCCGTGCGGCTGGCCGGGCCAACCGCAAGGCACAAATCGTTGCGGCCCGCCGGATGAAACTCCCCGCTGTCGGCGGCAAACGTAAAGCGCTGCTCATCACCATTCGCACAATCGACAAGCGCCAGTTTCACTCCTGTGGCCGGCGCTTCCATCAGTGCCGCGCATTTGTTGTCGAAGGTGGCCGAGCGGATTTGGCCACTGGTACTGTCGAACCGGAACTGTACATCTCCACCCTGTGGCTTGCAGGAATGCGCGTGCAGGCGATCCGACAGGCCGCGACCGACCGTGTCGATGCAGAAACCCAGCCGGTCCTTTTCATCCAGATTGTCGGCGAGATAGATCACCGGCGCCGGTGTTTTCAGGTCTGGCGGAGCTGACCATGCGAACGTGGTCGAGAGCATCAGGCCGTATACGATTGCAACCAGCAAACAGCGAACGCGGGACATAGGGGCACCTCTTCGTCGGTTGCGACGCTAGTCAATTGCACTGGCGCGCACAACATTGCGTTCCGTCACTCGCCGAGGCAGACTCGGATACAAACTTGCCGGAAGGAGACTGGGCAATGGTTTCGATGACGGTCGAATTGCGCAACGTGGCTGGCACCGAGGCGGCCATGGGATGGGCCGGAGCTCACACCATCGTCGTCGACAGGCCGGACGGAACGGCCGGCGGTCAGGGGCTTGGTTTCAACGGGGCGCAACTGCTTGCCCTGGCCATTGGCGGCTGCTTTTGCAACGACTTGCGCTACGTTGCCCATGATCTCGGCGCGGATTTGGACACCATATCCGTCAGTGTAACCGTCAATCTCGAGGGCGACCCGCTGATTGCCACCAGCGCCCGCATGGAGGTGAGCTGCACCATGCCTGACGGCTCCGATCCAGCCGCGATTGTCGAAAAGGCAAAGGCCATTACCATGGTGAGCAATTCACTGGCTCGCGGTTTTCCCGTCGCGATCGAAAAGGCTGGTTAGCGCGGCAATACTGGACGACGGAGATCCTTACCGTCCCATCCGCTCGGCCGTGGCACGCTCCCATTCCTTGATCAAGGCCGCCCGGCGTCCCGGATACTTTTCTGCAAGCACCTTCAACTCGCGTATGCGATCCGTCTTGAAATGTCGGTAGTCCTCACGCGTCTCGCACCATCCGACGAGATATCGCGTTCGATCCAGGAACGCGATCAAGAGTGGCCAGACCACCCTGTCCGTGGTTCCGCCATCGCGGTCCGTGTAGGCCAGTTGCAGGCGGTAGCGCTCGCGGACCGCGTGCCGCAACAGAGCGCCGTCAAAGCGTTCCGAAACCATTGAATCCGTCTGGATCGCTTTCGAGCTCGCATCCAGAACGATGGGCTGGAGCTCTTTCGGTATCGCCTCGGAAAGTTTTGAAACCAGATCTCTCGCCGCCCGGGCCAGCGATGGATCCGCTTCCGAGGCCACCCACGCCGCCCCCAGTGCGGCTGCCTCCAGTTCGTCGGGTGTCAACATCAGCGGCGGCATGTCGTAACCGTCGTCCAGAACGTATCCCATCCCCGCTTCCCCGATAATGGGAATACGCTGTGCCATAAGCTCCGCCATGTCGCGGTAGAGCGTACGGAGCGATATCTCCAGCTCATCTGCAAGATCTCTTCCAGTCACCGGCGATCGGGTCGACCGCAATATCTGGATAATCTGGAAAAGGCGTTCAGTGCGACGCATTTCTGTCTCCTGCTGCCATACTGCTGCCACAACGGTGGCAGCAGGGCAAATTTATCCAGGGATCAACACCCCGAACACGCGACACGATCGCCGCATTTCAGGAGGCCGGGATGATCCACTTTCAACGCACGCATACAATCGATGCCACACCGGAAGAGGTCTGGGCCGTACTGGGCCGCTACATGCATGTCGACGAATTCGCACCGCTCATCACCTCCGTCGACGCCTTGACCGAAGGCGAAGATGGCCTCGGATCGAAACGTCGCAACCACTTCCAAAACGGCACGTCCGTGGTTGAAGAAGTGACCGAATGGAAGCCGGGTCTGGGATTCACCGTCGAACTGTCCGACATGGCGGCGATGCCCCTTCACGAAGCCAGCTCACAGGTGAGCATTGCGCCATCCGCTGGTCGGTCGAGCGTCACATGGACCTTCGACTACCGGGTTAAATACGGCCTGCTGGGATGGATCATGGGCCAGACCATGATGAAAATGATGATGGGCAAAATCATCGACGGCAACCTGAAGGGACTGGCCGACAAGGTTCGATTGAACCGACAAGCATAGCGCGGGCCCGACCCGACCGGATCAGTTGACGCCGTCAACGATCCAGTCGACCCGATGAGCCTCCGGCAGTTGCGGAGGTTCGAGCTTCTGCATCAGCTTTTCGATCGCTCCGACTGGCACACTATCCCGGCGCTTGGAGTTCTGAGCCAGCAATTGATCGACCGGCACCTCGAGATAGACGATCTCGATACGAGCACCGTAATCGCGCAACAGCCGCAATGGTTTGGATCGCATCTGCTGCGAAACATTGGTGGCGTTCCAGACAAAGTCGCGCCCTGCTCGGAGGTACTCCCGCGCCCGCTCCCGTGCCGCCTGAATGACCTTTCCCTGATTGCCCGTTGCCGCGATGCCCAACTCCTCGCGGATCGAATCGAGGCTGACGACGGGCAGTTCCGGCCGGTTCCTGGCAATCCAGGTGTCCTTGCCGGCCCCGGGAAGGCCGGACATGACAGTCACGGTGCATCGAAAATCCTCATGCGCAACAAAATGGGGATCGCGATCCTGCCGCTCAAAGAAAGCGACCCGGCTTTCGTCATTGCCAAAGCGGAACGGCCTTTCAAGACAGTCGGCTTCCTCGAACAGGGAACGTGCCAGGGCAACATTGTCGAGCACGTCCTGAAGGTTGCTGCTGATGCGGCCGCGCAGGTCGGCAAGAGCATGCAGACACAAATGATCCGCCCGGCAGCGCCAGCTTGTTTCAATGACCAGGCGCGGTGCATCCGGGCGCTCGATCAGGAAAAACGGCAGCTGATGTGCCCCGATGATGCCGCACAGCGCTTCGCGCCAATCGATCGGAGAACCGCTGCGGTACAACAACTCGCGCGCCATCGCGGCCCCGATGCGTGAATGTCCGCGCGAGGTGATGCGACCATCAGCTTCATGTTTGGTCACGGCTGGTTTGCCGATGTCGTGGAAAACGGCCGCCCAGAACAGACGGGTCCGCTGGTCTTCCGGCAGCGCGCGCCATTCGGCATCCGCCACCAGAGCCTCCACAACCATGCGGGTATGCGTTCCGGCATCGCCCTCGGCATGGTGGACAGCATCCTGCGGGCAGCTGTCCAGCCGTTCAAGCTCCGGCCAAAGTGGCCAGATTTTAGCCCAGTCGACGACCCAGTCAGGTCCAGTCGGAACCAACGTTAGCAGCCGATCGTGAGCGACGGGAGAGTCAGCTCGGCGGCTCATCGTAAGCTCCTTTCGATGCCAAGACTGGTGCGAAAATATCGACACCGTCGACTAGCCCGTTCGGCAGGACCGGCCGATCGAGCCAGTGGCCCTCGGACACCTGAATGGCCTGGTGAAAATCACCTCGAACGTATTTGAACCGGTCTTCGACGCAGTCGTCCTTCTCCAGTTTCAGATAAAGACCCTCGGCTAATTCACTATCGTCCGTCTGCTTGGCGACCAGCTCTGGCCGGCTGCCCGATTGCTCGGCAGCAGCGCGCAGGGCCAAACGCCAGTCGTCCGATTTGTAAAGGGACGGGCGCACCAGAGCTTCGAGCTCGCTGATCGACCCCACCGGACCGACCGAAAGAACCGGCACCGGAACCACTGGTGTGCCGCGTAGCAACGCGCGACGGGCCGACGTGCTCAGGAACCGCCCCGTTTGCCGGTCGAGCACATCAAACTCTAGAAAGTAGTGCGACAGGCGATCGTAAAAGACCGTGTGTTTTGCATAGAGCCACTCTCCATACATGACGAAGCGGCAGCCCAAAACGGGCTGCAGCACATGGGCGTGTGCCGCCGTCCAGGTCTTGAACAGGTCGAAATGGCGCTCTCGCCAGCCGCCGCTCAGATAGTGACCGCGACTTTGCAGAAGCAGAGTGCCGTCACGATCGAACGACACGGCGCAATTGGCCCCGTCCAGCTTTTCCTCGATGACCAATCGCTGACCCGCAAGTTCGGCAATCGGTTTGTCATCCGCGATGTCGCCGGCCTGAAGGCGCGAACCCTCAACATGCCGCGTGCGCGGGTATTTGATGATATCCATGATGATCTCACGATGTCGGATGTCTTTTGCCCTCGAAAGGGACGCGCGCAAAAGCGCACCGGATCCAGCGGTCCCGGTGGTTCGCTCAGCTATGGGCGCGGCGTTTACATCGTTCTCTCATGGGTCTCGTGCTTGCGTGAGGAGCGCCTGATATCATGGGTTGGCTTTTGGATCAAACAGTCATGACCCCGGCCGCAACCGTTCGAAATACAAGCGATCCATCTCGGCCAGGTATCGGATCTCCCGAAAACCGATTTTCTCAAGCAAACGCCGCGAGGCAGTGTTCGCCTTATGCGCAAAGGCCGCAAGTTTGGGAAGCTTCCGGATCCGGTCGGAGTAGTCAATTGCAGCCTGTGCCAACTCGCTCCCCAATCCGCATCCATGGTAATCAGGATGAAATGAGAAACCGATCTCCGGTCCCCAGCCGGGATCAAAGGGATCCTCGTAGACCCCGCCCCAACCGATGATCTCACCCGTTGCCTGCAATCGCGCGGTCCAGGGCGCAACGCCGTCATGCCTTCGCCGCCACTCGTGCACGGCTATCCGCCGGCGGCATTGCCGCAGCGACGTGTCCACGTGTGTGTATTTCATGGCTTCCGGATCGCCCAGAAACAAAAACAGGTCAGGCACATCAGAAAGTCTAGGAGGACTCAGCAGAAGACGTTCCGTTTGGATCAATGCGCTTCACCTCCATGAGGGCGCAACACGGTTGAACAGCTCGATGTCAACGGGCACGATGTCGGTATTGAATCAGCGATAGCATTATGCCGGACGGTGGAACACATTAGATCAAAGGGCGATGAGTTTGGATCATTTGATGGCTGCAGATCGGCTCCACTCGGCAAGGCGCGTCGCGCAGCGCGATGTGGTTCATCGGGCAAGCGACGCAACGCAGCCGATGGGCCGATATGCAGCCACCCTTCGGGCCGGGCGCTTTTGGCCCCTGGCGTCGTTGGCTTGCACTTGTGGTGGGGTGGCACCACGGCCTGCAATCCGCCTAGCCAGAGACCAAAATCACCACGGTCAAATGGTGCAAACTTATCGCCCTTTGATCTAGCCATGGCTCGACGCATCATCTCACACGGGTCCGAAGCAAGTTCCCTTGATGAAACCATCGTAAAGGTCAAAGCTCGGATCGATCGCCGCGGCGACACCGCAAACGCCACGGTGGGTGAGCAGCTCGAACTGCTGAACCAGCTTGCCGACTTCCCGTTCGGTCGTTTTCTCCTGTTAAACCGCGGATGGAACGGATACTGGACCGATTTCGTCATGCAACATCCGCGAAACGGCAGACGGAACGGAGCGGCTCCGGATGGCCGCTTGCTGACGCCGCTCGAACGCCAGCTTCTCGATACGTTTCCGATGATTTTGGCGACCCAGGAACGCTCGCGACATTTCGCGGATGCCATCCAGGGCGCCATAAAATCAGGAATGAACCTGGCCTCCATCCCCTGCGGCTTGATGCGGGACCTGCTGGCCCGGGATTATTCGCATGTGTCAGACGTCCGGCTAACCGGCATCGATCTGGATAAAGACAGCCTCGCCGGAGCGAGGCAGCTAGCCGAGGAGTATGGCCTGTCAGCGGCGACAGACCTGCTCCAACGCGATGCCTGGGATCTTCACATACAGAGCCAGTTTGACCTGATCGCCAGCAACGGTCTCAACACCTATGAGCCTGACGACGATCGGGTCACCGATCTCTACCGCCACTTCAACACTGCCCTGCAGCCGGGCGGCCTCCTGGTCACCAGCTTCCTGACACCGCCGCCGGACATCGATCCCTCCAGCGAGTGGAACATGCAGGCCATCGACCCGCAAGCACTGCGCCTGCAGCAGACACTCTTCGTCGACGTCATCGGCATCGCCTTCCAGTGCTACCGGAGCTCAGAGGCGACGATTGCCCAGCTCAACGAGGCAGGTTTCACCGAGACACAGGTGATCTGGGATCGCGCCCGCATCTATCCGACGGTTTTGGCACGCAAGGCACGATAGACAGCGTGAGTTCGTAAAGCACAAGTCCCCTTGAGGCGCGTCAGAAATTTCCGCTTTCCTACCATTAGACCCGCCCGCGTTACGGCGGTCAGCGCCAGCGCATCTGTATCGCCCAACACCTGTCGGTCGAACCCAAGATCATCGTCGCCGATGTGGCGGTCTCGGCGCTGGACGTTTCCATCGCCCGAAAGGTCACCGACCTGCTGCTGCACATTCAGGAGAGTGAGGGCGTATCGCTGCTCTTCATCTCCCACGACATCGCCGTTGTGGAACGCGTCAGCCACCGCATCGCCGTCATCTATGGCGGCCAGACTGTCGAAATTAGACTATCCTGGTCCGTGCTCGACGCACCGAAAACACCCCTACACTCAGCGCCTCCTGTCGGCTGTCCCGATCCCGGACCCATCGCTACGCCGCAATCGTGAGGAGCGATCGCTCGAAACCCACGCACCCCTGCCCACCGATCCCGAAATGGCGCTCGTCGAAATCGCCGATTGGCATTTTGTACGAGCCGAAGCTGCGTAAACGCTTCACTCAAAGTAGGCTAGCGAAGGAACAATGTGGAACACCTCATCGTTTGTGTTGGAACGGTTGCCCTTCACCTTCTTCAAGATAAGGTTTTAAGCTTTCCAAGAGAAAAAAGTCCCATCCAGCTTCGCAGATTTCCCAGCATTGCATGCTTTCAATGAGACCATCATGGGTGAAATCAAGCCGGGTTCTGTTTGCTTCCATGTCCGTCAAATTCCACAAAATCCTGGTACCGGTCCATTCGTCGTTCCGGTTCAAGGCATCATTGGCATGATAGTGTTCCAGGATGTCCCACTCCACGCGTTTGTTGGGTATCAACTTGGCGACCTTGATGTGGTTGTAGGTTTCTCCGAAACGGGTGGTAAAGACCGTGCCTACTTCTGAGGCGTCACTCGAACAAGTCGTCCACCACTTCACGATGCCGCTGGTTATTGCTGCGTAGATGGCGCTGGCAGGAACGTCGATTTCGACAATTTTTTTGTATCCGGTCATGACGTGAGACGCACCCTCGCTTTCATAAACAACTCTTGAGCTGAAGAAGTTTCCGCGGCCATCCAGAGGACAAGCTTTCTATGTCCTTGTGAGTGGTTGTACCGGTGTGACGTAGCGTGAGTTTGGTGCCGCCCCGGAAGGACTGAAGTTCGAATGAAACACGCGTGGGTTCTTCAATGTCGGCACTTTCCCACAACCATTCCATCAACGTCGGTGCTTCGAGCGTAATCACTTCACAATGAGTCAAGCCGCGCCAATTCTCGGTGGCATTACCGCGAATGGTGAACTTATGACCAACAACCGGCTGAAAGTCGCATGGCATCAGCCATTCGGAGATTGCAGCAGGATCAGTCAACGCCTGCCACACGCTTTCCAGGGGTTGCGGGTAGGATTCTTCAAGCTTCAGGTTGAGGACCTGGCTCATTCCTGCCCCTCGCCCTCTTGTCGATTTAAATAGTCGCCGAGACCCCTAAGGCGATTTTCCCAGAACGGTCGGTAAAGCGCCGTCCAGTCATGGACTGCTTGCAATGGTTCAAATCGCGAGCGGTAGAGCCGTTTTCTACCGTGGGACTTGCTTTCAACCAGTCCGACTTCGCGCAGCACGCTCAGGTGTTGCGAAACAGCCGAGTACGTAATCCCGAGCTTATCAACACAATCTCCGACCGGTCTCGATTCATCGGCGAGAAATCCCAGCAGTGCCCGGCGATTGGGGTCCGCTATGGCATGAAAAACGTCTGACGTTGCTTTCTGTGGAGGCATGCCTTCCATCATTTCAGTATATACTTAAATGTCAAGGGCGATTTTCTGTATCTCTAGGCGAGACGAAACACCGGACCCTTTGCCGGAAACGACAAACGCCCGCCAGGCGCCAGCACATAGGCGTGCTGTCGATTGATGCGCAGGTGATCGCAGTAACCGTCGGTGATGACCAGGATCGGGCCATCCGGCGGAAAGTCCTCAGCTCGCTCCAGCATCCTGATCCCCGGCATGAGCACCGTTCCACCGCGACCACGAACCTGGATGCGCTCCAACAGTGACGTTGGCTCGACATATCCGGCGTCATGGGCGGCGGCATCACATTGAACAAGGCGGACATAGCCGACGTCCCGACTCATCGCGTAGCTGGCGATGGCGCCGACGGCCTTGCCCAGATCCGCGCGGGTCATGGATCCTGATGTATCGACAACCGCGCCGAAGACACGGGAAGCTCGCTCCTCGTCCGGACAGATCCAGCCCGGGCGCGCGATGTCCGGCGTTGCCGATTGGCGACGATGGGCGCGGGCGAAACTGCGCCGCCGCTCCAACGGTGGAAAAAACTGGTCAAGCCAATGCGCCAACTCCACGTCCCAGGGGATCGGCGGCTGCGACAGCGAGCGGATTTCCTCGACCAGGCCGGCGGGAAGGAAGCCGCGACCGCTGCCCAGATGCAGTTCAAGCCCGCCGGCCAGGGCCCGACGATAGAAGGCGTCCAGATCGACGCCGCCGCCGTTCCACCAGCCTGGCGGCCGGTCGCCTTCGAGCATATCGGAATTGCGGCCATTGAGCGTGTGCGCCTTCTTCAGTTTGCGCATCCAGCGCAGGTCGGTGACGATCCGGTCATAGACTTCTTCGGCCGACTGGCCGCGCAGCGACGGATCGTGCAACAAACCAAGCCGATCAGGAAATACCCCGACCTTCATCTCGAGCAGCCAGTCATTGATGACGAAATCGCAAGCAACGTTCCAGAACCAGTGATCGCGCCCCTGCCGGCGAGCCGTGTGACGAAGCCCGGCATGCAACAGCTCATGCGCCATGACAAAACGGGCCTCATCCTCCGTAAACTTGATGTCCGGATTGACATAGATTTCCTGGGTCTCATCCCAGATCGCGGCGATGCCGACATCCATGGAGCGACAGAGCTCCGCGTCCTCGATCAGTTTGAACGAAGACGCCAACGCAGCCAGCAGCGGAAATTCTGAAATCACCCAGCGAAGGGCGCGGCGTACCACCGTCTCGGCATCCTTGCCTTCGCCAAGCGCCTTGCGGGCTCCACCCGCGATATCGACTGCTTCAGATGCTGCCGCGCGGATGCCGCGAGCAAGCCGCGCGCCGTGATCTTTTCTCAAGTCCTCAGTGATTTGCCAGTCACCCGAAACCGACCAGAATGGTTGGCCACTTTCTCCCAACGAAAGCGCTTCGAGTTCTGGCAACGGAGGCGCATCACTCAGAAACTGCGCCAGTGCCGCCTCGTCGCCGCGCGGCAGTCCTTCGGGCAACCGCCACCAGTCCGCCGGCCGGATTCCAACACCAGCAAACGACATCAGTTCCTCGGCCCGGCACCAGCAAGCAAGATGCCACGCCATATCAGTCCGCTGCGGATCGAAATGGTTGAGGACGATATGCAGGCGAAGCCGGGCAAATGCATAGGCCCACTCCTCGGCGCTGGCATTGCGTCGGACATTGGGCCATGCATCCACGATCAGCTCCAGTGTTCCAAGCCAGATATCGCGCTCGTGTCCGGAGCATTCCGCCCGCAGCCACCCATGCCTTCCCGATGTGAAGCCTGTATCCTTGAGCCGCATCTGGAAGCTGGGAAGCGGCTTGATCAGCGGATGGGTTCCCGCCAACTTGCAACCCTCTAAGATTGCCTTCCTGTTGTCGGCATATTTGTCCTTTTTCTTGCTGCTCATCGGTTCTTGCCCGCCACCAATCGAGGCAGGTCGCGCGCAACCTCCACCATGAACCAGTCCGGCAGGGCCGTGCCGTCGTCCTCTTCGGCAACGACAAGCTGGGCCATTTCCAACGAAATACGCGACAACTGAACCAGCCGATCCTTGGCGGACAAAGCCAGGCTCTTGGCCTGACCGCCGAGCTTTTTGGCATCCCGCGGCAGTTCCTTGATCAACCGTGCACGGAACGATTGAACCAGGAAATAGAGGATGTCCCTCTCCTCCGGCGCTTCCGGCCACCCCGTCTCACCCTTGAGGATGGCCGTCAGGTCGAAAGCCCGCAGGCGCTGGCGATAGAAGGCGACAAACTGGCGCGCATGGGCCGGCGTCAACAGACCCGAGGCCAGAATGTCGACTTCGGTTTCGCCAATCGCCGCCTCGCCATAGGATGTCAGCGCATCGGACAGTATGTGCCAGGCGCGCGGCGTCGAAAACGGCTCCTCGTGCTTCTGCGGCTTCGACCACAGATGATCCGGGCGCAGCCGTATATAGTCGCTGACCAGCGGGTGAATACCGGCGCCACCGGCCCATCGCAGCCAGTCGGTCGGGCTCGCCCGAAGCTGCACATGTGCCATTCGGTTGATCAGCGCCGACGATATCGGCTTGACGATGGCGGCGTCCTGAGACCGGTTGCCGGCGCCAATGACGACGGATCCAGGCGGCAATTCGAACTCGCCGATACGGCGGTCATTGATCAGGCTGTAGAAGGCTTTCTGCACCTCCTGCGAGCAGGCATTGAGCTCGTCCAGGAACAGGCAATAGGGCTCCTTGCGCGCGATCTGCGCCGGTGGGCAGAAACGCGAGATCCCGTTTTCAATGCGCGGCACGCCGATAATGTCTTCAGGTGCCAGCTGGGAGCCGAGCATTGACACACATGCCATGCCAACTGCCTGCGCGAACTCCTCGACCAGAGCCGACTTGCCGATGCCCGGCGGACCCCAGATGAAGACCGGTCGCACCGGTGCAACATTCAACAAAAATTCCGTCAATTCCGACGGTGTGAGTGATTTGGCCGCTTCCACGGAAAACCTCGATTCAGGCAGCTTCGAACGAGTGTCCATTCGTCGACATGCACAGAGGCGAACCTCCGGCCGCGAATGGACGGGAACAATGGTTTCGAAGGGTCAGGCGCTGCGCCCGGACCTATAGCTGTCTTAGAGAGGTCATTTCCTTGCGATGCCGCTACGGCATCCTCCAACAATGGAGGGCGTCGTCTACACGACCAGGCTTGGCCGTGCCAAGGCTTGGCGCCGCACATGAAGCAGGCTTAGGTTGCAAGCGTCACATTTCTGCAACACATCGCGTTCGCCCCGGCAGGGCTGCCCGCCTGGAACCATCCCGGGCGGTTCCAGAATCTAGTTCGAGTGTTTGGCAATCAGGTCCTTTGCGGACTTCACCAGGGCCGCACCGTCGACACCCTTGGCGTTCATGTCGGCGATCCACGCGTCCGTGACGCCGGAAGCCGCATCGACCCATTGGGCCCGCTGGTCATCAAGATCGGTGATCGAATTGCCGGCCTTTTCGGCGACCATGCGGCCGGTCTTGTCGCCGGCATCCATGGCGGCCCCGAACAAAGCGGCGGTGTCAGGACCTGAATTGGCATCAATGACCTTCTTCAGGTCATCCGGCAGCCGGTCGTAACTGTCCTTGTTCATGGTCATGACAAAAGTCGCCGTGTAGAGGCCGGGTGCGGTGGCGAAGCCGGAGTGATTGGAGGTCAGTTCCGACATTTTCAGCGGCAGCGTTACCTCCCACGGGATGACAGCACCGTCGATCACGCCCTTCGATACGGATTCCGGCACCGATGGAACCGGCATACCGACGGGCGTCGCGCCGAGTTCACCCAGCATCTTGGTGATGACGCGGGTCGGACCCCTCAGTTTTTGTCCTGACAGGTCATCGAGACCGCTGACCGGTTTGTTGGAATGAAAGTAGCCCGGCCCGTGCACGTGGAAGACGATCGGATGGCTGTCCTGGAACTCGTCCATGGCATTGGCGGTCACGTATTCATGGAAGGCGCGCGATGCCGGCTCCGCATCGCCGGTCATGAATGGCAGTTCGAACGCTTCGGTCTTTGGAAAGCGCCCCGGCGTGTAGCCCAGCACCGTCCAGACGATATCGACGACACCGTCAGCCGCCTGGCTGTAGAGTGATGGCGGCGCACCGCCAAGCTGCATGGATGGATAGTGTTCGATCTTGATCCGGCCGCCTGAATCAGCCTGTACCTTTTCGATCCAAGGCGTGATTGCCTTGGCGGGAATGGTCGCCTGCAGCGGCAGCAACTGGTGCAAACGCAGAGTTACTTCCTGGGCGTGAGCCGCCACCGACCAAGAAATCGCGGCGGCAGCGGCGCCGACGACGGTGAGATATCTGAGCATTGTGTTCCTCCCTGGGTATTTCCTGCCGCCTCAATGCAGGCGGACGGGCAGATTGACCGGACCTCGAAAGCCGAAGCCCCTGAACCGGACGACCGAGGGGTCGGGCAATTCCATGTCAGGAAACCGGTCGAACAGGATCGGCAGCATGATGTCGGCGATCATGCGCCTGGCAATGTGTTTGCCCTGGCAGAAGTGCGGGCCATTGCCGAAGGCCTGATGCGGCCGCTTTTCGCGAAAGAGGTTGTAACTGTCGGCATCGTCCCAGATTTCTTCATCATGATTGGCCGACGCCTGAATGGTCATGACGGTCTCGCCCCTGGGGATGGCGATACCGCGGATTTCCGTATCCTCCATCACCAGCCGAGAGCTCACCTGGATCGGCGCCACCCAACGCACACCTTCGTCGAACGCATCGCCCCACAGACCGTCCTTCTTGGCAGCAGCGAACTGGTCGGGGTTGGTCAGCAACCCGAACAGGATGGTGCAAAGCGCATCACGCGGTTCGTTGATGCCGCCACCGATGGCGATTTTGACGTTGGAGCGGATCTGGCTCATCTCGATCGGTTCGGGTGCATTGACCATCACGGCGAGCGCACTCGGATTGGGCTCGCTTTTGTGCTTGGGGATCATTTCAGCGAAACAGGCATTCATTTCCGCATTGGCGCTGTCGCAATCCTTGAAAAGCTCATCCCGCCAGCCGAAATTGCCTGATCCGTCGATCAGAATTTGCGACCAGCGCTGCAAGTCGTCATCGGAAGCATTGGTGATGCCGAGAAGGTTGGCCAGACAGCGCGCGGCAAAGGGCCCGGCCAGCCCGCCGAACAGATCGATCGTCTCGCCGCGCGGCAGTCGCCCCACATAATCCTCGGCAATGCCGGTGTAAATCTCGCTCCAGGTGCTGCGGATGTTGGTCGGCGCGTAGGCGGGGCCCATGGCATCCCGCTCGCGGCGATGGGCCTCGCCGTCCTTGCGCATCAGCGTGTGAGCGCCGAAAGCACGTTTCATCGGCGTGTTCGGGTCGTCGGAGCTGAACAGCACCGGATCGTCCTTGACCCGTTTGGTGTCCGCGGCTTTCGTCAGAAGGATACGGCCGACGCTCGATACTTTCAGCACCGGCGCCTCGGCGCGAAGCCGCCGGTAAATCGGATAAGGCGCGAGCGTCAACTGCTCGATCGTAATCTCGCTATCAATGGGAATGTCGGCTTGATGGGTCATGTGGCAGTCTTTCCAGTCGATCGCCCAGATCGTAATACCTGGACAAAAATCGGACAATCCGATGCTTCCGATAGGCCTCATCGAAATTTTTGATATAATGACGATGAGGAGGATTGACGATGCAAAAGGAAAAGGCCCAGTCGATCGATTTCGCTGCCCTGAACGTGTTGAAGCTGGTTCACGACAACCAGTCCTTCTCAGTCGCCGCAGACAAGCTGTCCACCAACCAGTCGACCATCAGCTACACCATCGACCGGTTGCGCAAAGCCTTCGAGGACCCGCTGTTCGTGCGCCGCCATGGCGGTGTGGTGCCAACCGACCGCTGCCGCGAAATCGTGGTCGGAGCAAACGCAATTCTCGACCGCTACCGGTCGCTGATCGAGCCGGCACGCTTCGAACCGTCCGAGGCAGAAGCGGCAATGACGATCTCCTGCAACTACTATGAACGACAGACGATCGTACCAACGCTGGTGCGGCGGCTGCGCACCCTGGCACCCGGCATCAGACTGGAGGTCATCCAGTCCTCGACCGAGGGCAAACACCAACTGAACCGTGACGAGTGCGACCTGCTGATCAGCCCGATGACAATCGAGGACATCGATTTCTACCGCCGGCAGCTTTTCGAAGATCACTATGTTTGTGTCATGGACCGCGACAATCCGTTGGCGAAACGCCGTCTCGATCTCGCCACCTATACCTCAGCGCCGCATGCACTCGTTACCTATGGCGGAAACTGGAGGTCCTTCTACCTGCGCGAACTGGAGGGCATGCAGATGAGCCTCAACAATGTGCTCAAGATTCCAAGTCCCGGAAACCTGCAAAACCTGTTGCTGGGGACGGACCTCATATCGACCATTCCAAAACGCATTGCTGCCATGCTCCCGAAGGAGTTCGTCGTTCTCCCCTGCCCCTGTCCCGCGCCCTTTGCCATCAACCTCTACTGGACACTGCGTCAGCACCACTCTCCAATGCACATCTGGCTGCGCCAGCTGGTGGCGAAAATCACCAGCGAGGTTTGAGCTTGCCCGACACCGACATGTGATCCAGCCGCGCTTGCGGCTCTGACGGATCTGCTGCTAAGCGGTGCCGAGGGCCAAATCGGATCAACCGGGGCCGCAGACCGGGTTTGACACATGCATCTTCGATGGACACTGGCAGCCTGCGTGACAGGATTATTGCTCGCAAACACACCGGCAGCGGCGGAAGATCTGCGCTTTTCCCTGCCGGTCGACTGTATCATCGGCGAAACCTGTTTCCTTCAGAGCCTTGTCGACATCGACACAGGCCCCGGCCGTCTCGATCCGTTTTGCGGCGCCGCCTCCTATGACGGCCACAAAGGCACCGACATCCGGGTTCGCGACTATGCGGAGATGCGGGCCGGCATGCCAGTGCTGGCCATGGCCGATGGATATGTCATGGGCGCCCGCAACACGGCACCTGAGCGGCTGATCGAAACGGATGCCGACCGCGACGCGGTCAAGGGCAAGGAATGCGGCAACGGCGTTTTAATCAACCACGGTGGCGGCTGGACAGCCCAGCTCTGCCACCTGGCGAAAGGTTCTGTGCGCGTGCGAAAGGGCGACCGGGTCAAACGCGGCCAGCAGATCGGAATTATCGGCCTGTCCGGTCGCACCGCCTTCCCCCACGTCCATGTGACGCTTCGCAAGGACAACAAGGTGATCGATCCGATGATCGGGCTTCATCCCGGCGACGCATGCGGCCAGGCCGGAGAAACGCTCTGGACCGAGGAGGCGGCACGCGAACTGGGCACCGAGACCACCGCGCTTCTGCAGACCGGATACGCCGACGGCCCGGTCACCAGCACCGGCGTGATGAAGAACGAGTTCAGCAAGCCGTCCCTGCAGGGACCGCTGGTTTTCTTCGCCACCTTTATCAATGTGCGCAAGGGTGACATCATCGAAGTGGAAATCTCCGGGCCGGAAGGCATCATCGCGAAGTCGGCCAGCAAACCGCTGTCTCGCAACCGAGCCGTTCACACGATCTACGGCGGCAAGCGCGGCGCCCTGCCCGCGGGCTCGACCTATTCGAGTTCAACCAGGCTGTTGCGCGATGGCGAGGTGATCGCAGAGGAGACCGGTGTCGAGATCGGGTTCTGAGCAAATGCCGTCAGCCGAGACACGATAGCGTCAGCGCACGTTTTCCAATCTGCGCTCAAGAGCAAATGCGAGTTCGATCAACTCGTCCGCGACGGCGATATGCTTGTCGTCAAACACATGCGTCGGTTGGCGCAACCTTGGTGTCGGATAGATGCCCTGCTTCCAAAGCATCCTTTTGAAGAAATGGATCGAGTGCTCCAGGTGCTGATTGGAGAACGCCAAAATCGGCAAGGCTTCCCGAAACAGCTTCGTGGCACCGTCTCGGTCGCCGTTCCTATAAAGCCGATACACGCTGACATATATTCGGTGCAGTGACGTCGGCATGAACGCGTCGATCCCACGATCCAGCGCTTCAATCAGTTGCATCACTGCCCAGCCGCCGGAAACATGCATTTTTCCCAGCGTCGCCCGTTTGAGAGCCGTGTATTTCGGCCCGGAATCAAGTGTCTCGACCTTCAAGTACTTGAAGGCATCCACTTTCTCGTAGGCTTCGATCAATGCAGCCACTGGAACACCCGAACCGTTGGCATCCCAATCCTGCACCATCAGGGGTTTTCCGGATGCGCTGGCGATGTCCTTGAGTGCAGCAATACACTGTTCCGTGGTTTCAAAGGGTTGGCTGACCAGAATGACGTCGCTGCCTAACGCGGCAAGCTTCTCGGCATTGGCACATCTCTCCGCATGAGTGTCGGCCGAGGCTCCACCTATGACCGTCGCTTGTCCATCGGCGGCTTCAAGAACCGCGGCCACCATGTCTGATCTCTCCGTGCCGCGGAGGGATTGAACCTCCCCGGCATTGGCGGGCACGAGAAATCCGCAAACACCTTCGTCGATCGCCAGCCGCGCGTGCTTCTTCAACGCCTCAAAGTCGACCTGATCGTCATCCGTGAATGGCGTGTTCAAGACGGTGACTATGCCCTTTAACTCTGGATACTGCACCCCTCTCTCCTACGGTGGGCCAAGCATTTGGGGTCGGCAACGTAACAGATACTCAATGAGTAGAACCCCTCTTCCAGGCCACGCAAATATTGGACGTGTTGTCAACATCATGATCAGTGCGCACCTCGCTTGCGTTGATGCCGCCAACCCGGTCGTCCCGGCATGATCAGAAACAGGAAGCACGCCCTGGAACCGTGGCCGGATAATGGGCGTGTTCTTTCAGTTGTTGCCTGAGCGCATCAAAACCCGACTGCTTGGCAAAATCACGCTCCGCCTCGGTGATCCCGACGAACTGCAGAAATCGGCTGGTTCCGCTGGGAAGTTTGAACCGGGGAGGGAAATTCTCGGGTTCGCATAGGACTACAAAGCGGATTTCGGTTGATTCACGTCCGTCGATTGGAGCATGCAGCGGAATGCGGTCATGTAGGTCGAGCGGGCTTCCACTCCCGAGCTGCCCTGTCGCCAACAACATGTCGAACGCCAGCATGTTCTGCAATGTGACGATCGGCCAGTCACCCTGTTCCAGGGTCTCCAAAACAAATTCGACACCGGCACCTGACTCTTGATCCTCGTCATATTCTTCCGGCTCTGTTTCCCAGGGATTAGAGTAACCGGATGTCACGTACAGCCACGTGTCTCGCGTCGGGGACGGTCGAAACTCCATGACTCCGTGGGAAAACCAGCGTGGATCTGTTTTGATGTCACCAAAACGACGGAACGTTTCGGCTGATAAGGGGAAAATGCCTCGGCAGACCTCACCAAACAGGTCGGGATAGATCTTTTCTTCCCTGATTTCCCAGACCTTTTCCAGATTCATGCCCAAACCCCATACAGAACCGCCAACCCATTATTGCGTCCATGCGTCTGGCCACGTCTACAACATTGACAACATGACCAAACATTGACGCGTTGTACCTATTTCCGGTTTTCCAAAAATACCGTGGCTTAGGGCGCACCACACGCCGGTCTTCCAAGGCGGCGTCCGGAGTGCCAAAGCCCGCTCGCCCAGGCCCGAACCGTCGCGCCCATCGTTCCCATGTGATCGGCCATAGAGAACCCGGAGATTTTCTTGCGTGGCCTCAGGTCGTGGTCGCCGTCCTCGAACCATTCGACACGAATACCGTCCGAGAGCGTGTATCCAGGCACCTCTTCCCGCGTCCCGAACGGATCGCGGGTGCCCTGGCAGATAAGCGTTGGCGTGCGCAGTGTCTCCAGATGGGCGGTGCGCAGTTGATCGGGCTTGGCGGGCGGATGGAAGGGGTAGCCAAGGCAAAGCAGCCCGATAATGCGATCCTCGTCGAAAAGCTTGTCCGCGATCATGCTGGCGACGCGGCCACCCATGGATTTGCCGCCAATGATCAGGGGACCGTTTGCTGCCAACGCCAACACTGCCTCTTCGTATTCCGGGATCAGCCGGTCGGCGCGCGGTGGTGGTTTGCGGCTCGATCCGTCGCGTCGGGCCGCCATGTAGCCGAACTCGAAACGGACAACCCGGAAGCCGGCGCTGGTCAGTGCATCGGCGATTGCATTCATGCCGGCCGAATCCATCGGTGCACCGGCCCCGTGGGCAAGCAGGATGGTGGTATCCGCGTCTTCCGCCCCGCTGAAGAGGAAGTCCATCTAACCGGTCCGCTGCTGCTGCGCTTGGCGGTCGATGAACTGGATGCCGCGGCGAGCCCTTGCGGCCCAGTCGGAGTTATCGTCCAGCTCCAGATAGCGCACCCAGTGTCGTCGCGCCTGGGGCAGGTCGCCGGCGTCGAATTCCAGCGCGGCAAGATTGTAGATCGCGTCCGTATAGGTGTCGTCCACCGCAAGCGCCCGTTTCAGGCTGCGTCGCGCCGCGTCGATATCTCCACCCTCTTTCTTCATGCCGGCATGATTGAACCAGGCCTCGGCGAAATCAGGATCGAGCTTGACGGTCTGCAGATAGGCGTTGAGGGCTTCGCCGCGCCGGCCTCCGGCCTTGAGGCAGTTGGCGCGGTTGAAGGCTGCCATGGCATCACTGGGGTCCAGCCCCAGATAGCGCTCATAAGCCCGGACAGCCTCCTCGAAATGGCCCTCAGCCTCCCATGCCTCGGCCTGGCTGAACAGGCTCTCCTGGTCGTGCTTGTCCGGATGGGCGACCGGCATGACGAACTGGCCACTCAATTCGGCCAGGCTATCGCCGATCCGGGCATAGACGGCATCATGGCCATCCGGCTGCATTGAAACGGACGTCAGCCCTTGCGGATCGGTCGAGCGGTGGATCGATTGGGCGATGGTTTTCCAGCCGACGCCCTCGCGGCGCAATTCGGCATATTTTCCTGCCAGAATGCGATCGCGAAACGCGAAGGGTTCGCGATCCCGAACGAAGGCATCAAAGAGCGAGAGTTTCTCGATATCGTCCCGTGACAAACCGGATTGCTGGCTGAGCGCGGACGTTGACAGCGTGCCCGCCTCGGTCTCATCGATGGTGCCGAGGAGACGCAGCAAACCGTTTTCGCTCAAGAGGTTTTTTCCGAGGCTGCGTGCTTCCGAGATCCGCTCTTCGATCTCGGCCTCATCATAGCGTTCAAGCAGGCGACGCCCGAAAACCACCAGATCGGTCTTGCCACTGACACCACGACGCAATCGGCCGCCCTGTCGTTCCACCTCTCGAGCGGCCAGCCGACGCGGAAACGCTGCCAGTGCACCGATCAATCCGATATTTCTGCCGGCGAGCTTCGACACGGCGCCCTTTCGCCTTCCGGTCTAACCGGATTTCCGCTTCGATTTGGAGGCGCCGCGGGCCGGCGCCTTGGATTTGCTCTTGGCGGCCGGCTTGGCTTCCGTCAGGCTGGCTTTCAGGGCATCCATCAGATTGACCACATTGCCGCGCTCCGGCGCCGCGGCAATCACCGGCTTGTTCCCTTTGAGCTTGTCCTTGATCATCTGCATTAGCGCCGTTTCGTAGCGATCCTGATAGTCGGCGGGATCGAACTCGGTAGCCTTCTGCGCGATCAGCTTTTCGGCCAGATCCAGCATTTCCTTCTCCGGTTTGGCATCCGGGATGCTGGAGAAATATTCGGCCGTTCCGCGAACCTCGCTGGGGTTTCGCAGCGTGCAGACGAACATGCCATTCTCATGCGCACCGATGGTGATCACCCGCTCGCGGCTCGACAGCACCAGCCGCGCGATCGCTACCTTGCGCGTCTTTCGCAGCGCTTCACGCAGCACGGTAAAGGTCTCTTCCGCCATTGCCCCGTCCGGTGCCAGATAGTAGGGCATATCGTGATAGATCTCGTCGACCGAACCTTCGTCGACAAAGGCCTCGATATTCATCGTATGGTTCGATTCGATTTTCACCGCCTCGAGGTCTTCCGGCTCGATGATGACGTATTTCTTGTCCTCATACTGGTAGCCCTTGACCAGGTCGGAGCGTTCAACAAGACCCAGTTCCGGGTCGACCGGTTTCATGTTGATCCGGTTGTGAGTGTCCTTGTGGAGCTGGTTGAAGGTGATGCGGTCCTTCGAACTCGTGGCCGGATAGAGCCGCACTGGGCAGCTGACCAGGCTGAGTTTGAGATACCCCTTCCAACTTGCACGCGGCGCCATGACAATTCCCCCGAATTACGCAGCACAAATGGGGCTGCTATAGCGTCGGCAACGGCTTCGCCGCCTGGTCGATCTCCGCCCAGGCGTCACCCGTCCCTTCCAGCAGTCCCGGCACACTAGAATAGTTGAATTCCTGCGGAGCGTCGACCGATTCCAGGTCATCCCAGTGCAAAGGCGTTGAAACTGGTAAACCAGGTCTTGCTCTCAGCGAATAGGGCGCGACCGCAGTTGCCCCCTGATAGTTGCGGTGGAAGTCGATGAAAATGCGCCCGCCGCGCTGTTTTTTGCTCATGGTCGTGATGAACACCTCCGGCGCCGTGGCCGCTATCGCCTCGGCGATCTTGCCGGTCATTGCGTGCACGGTCTTCCAGGTTTTTTTCGGCTCGATAGGCACCACGACGTGAACGCCCTTGCCGCCCGAAGTCTTGACGAACGGCACGAGGCCGAGGCCGGCAAGCACCTCGCGCACCTGCACTGCCGCCTCGACAATCTCCCGCCAGGCAACCCCCTCACCGGGGTCAAGGTCGAAGATAATCCGGTCAGGCTTGTCGATTGGCTTGCGCAACGCGCCCCAACTGTGAAACTCGACGACGCCGAACTGCGCCAGCGCCAGGTAGCCTTTGACATTGTCCAGATAGAGATAGGATTTGGCCTCGCCATCCTTGCTCTTCTGGCTGAATGTCGAAACCGTATCCGGCATGCCAGTGAAAGCGTGTCGCTGGTAGAAGCAATCTTCCTGCTTGCCCGTCGGGCAGCGCACCAGCGTCACCGGGCGGTTGAGGATGTGCGGCAGCATGAAATCGCCCACCTGGGCGTAGTACACGGCCAGTTCCAGCTTGGTTGGCCCGTTCTTCCCGAACAGCCGCCGCGAAGGGTTGGTGACCCAGACAGACGCCAGGTCGGCATCGCTGACCAGCCTCGTGCGGGGTGCGGACACCGTCGTCGACGACTGGGTCTCACGCAGCCCCTTGTAGACAGCATGGCGAAGCGCGTCGGTCTTGGTCCGCCCGGTGTAATAGACCGTGGCCGAAAGGGCCGGCCGCACCGGAACGACGACCTTCGGCATATCCTCAAGACGCGCTTCGGGGTCCTCGAGCTGTTCCAGCCTGGTCAGCAACATCCCGGCTTCCTTGGCGTTGAAGCCGGTGCCGATCTTGCCGCGATAGACAAGCCCCTCCTCGGTCCACTCTCCCGCGGCCAGCGCCGCCAGTCCCTCCGCAGCATGAGAGGTGGTGTATCCGACGATCGGAAAATGGCCCGTCAGCAGTGCCTTGGCCTTGGTCCAGACCTTCGACCGGCCGGACTGATAGGTTGACAACACCGGTTTCGAGATGACCCCTTCGAGCCCCATTTCACAGGCCCTGTCAAAAAAGGCGTCGCCATTGCCGATCACATGATCCGAGAAATGAATAGCCGCCTGCTCGCCCGCGCCCCCTTGCAACAGTCGCTGAAGATGGTCCTTACGTTTGTCGAGCGGGACGTTCCGCAGATCCCAATCGTTGAGATAGAGCAGGTCGAAGGCGAAATAGACCAGCGCCGTTTCCGGACCTTCTGACAGGGCTGTTTTCAGCATGTCGAAACGGCTGACGCCTTTCTCGTCCAGAACGACGATTTCGCCGTCGATCACGGCATTGCGGCAGGGCAGTTTCGACAGATGCTGACCGAGATCGCCGAACCGGTGGGTCCAGTCCAACCCGGCTCGCGTCAGCAGCCGCGCATCGCCGTCGCGGATGTGGGCCATGGTCCGGTAGCCGTCAAACTTGATCTCATGCAGCCATTTGTCGTCCCTCGCGGGCACCTCGACCCGGCTCGCGAGCTGTGGCTCGATCCGGTCCGGAAAGAGCGTTTTCTTCGCTCCCTTCAAGGCACCGGGCCGGAGCGGCCGCGTTGGCTTCGGTTCATCGCTGATGAGAAAATCTTCAATCACCCGGCCGGATTTGACGCTCTCTGGACGGGTTTCGAGAATGTCCGTCTCCGGATCGGCGGCGAAATCCCGTTCCTTGAACAGAAGCCAGTTGGGCTGGCGTTCTTTCGGCCTGGGCTTGAGCCGCGCCAGCATCCATCCGCCCTGCAGCTTTTCGCCGACGAGGCGGAACTTGAACTGCCCCTTCTTGAAGCTCGTCTCGATATCGTCCATCGGTGCCCAGGTGCCGGCATCCCAGACAATCATCGGCCCGGCGCCGTACTGCCCTTTCGGGATTACACCCTCAAAGTCGGCATAGTCGATCGGGTGATCCTCGGTTTCGACCGCCAGATGCTTGACGTCGGGGTCGAGCGACGGCCCCTTCGGCACCGCCCAGCATTTGAGCACGTCGCCGACCTGCAGGCGCAGGTCATAATGGTCTGCGGTTGCGGAGTGCTTGTGCACGACGAAGCGGTTGCCGTCTTCGACACCTTCGATGCCGACCGGCTCGTTGGTCTTGGAGAAATCCCGCTTGCTCCGGTAGTCGCGAAGCGCCTTTGCCATTAGCACATCACCGTAGTCGTACGGCGCTTATGCATAGCGCGCCGCTGCCCGCGCCCGGGCCTTCGCCGCCTCGATTTCGCGATCGCGCGGCGGCTGCGCCGTTTCCAGCGTGTCCATCAGTTCGCGGGTTGCGGCTGCGATTCTATCGACCGCCCGGTCGAAGGCGGCTTCATTGCGACGAGACGGTTTGCGCGTGCCGGAAAGCTTGCGCACATATTGCAGCGCCGCGTCGCGCACCTCGTCGTCCGTCGCGGGCGGATCGAAATTGAACAGCGTCTTGATGTTGCGGCACATAGGTCCGTGCTCCTCGGTGAACAGTGCCGGAACTCTAGCAAAGCCGACACAGCCTGGTCAGCATGTTTGTGTGACCAATCAAGAGGGTCGCGGCCTGCATCGCGTTCTGCTACTCAACAGCGCGTAGAAACGGGGCGACTCATGCAATCTTTGGCAGATCAACCAGCAAACAGGCGGCCTTGCCGCTGATGATGCTGATCGCCGCCCTCTTCGCGTTGCTCGCAGGCGCCCTGTTCGGCCTGGTCTCGCATGTCCAGAAGAAGGGCCTGGCGCATCTGGACGACAAGACAGGAACGCTGGTCTCCGTCGCGACGATGGCGGCCGTGTTCTGGGTTCTCGCACCGTTGATGATCGACTGGCGATGGTGGCTGACCGAGGCTGCGCTCCTGTTTGCGCTATGCGGTCTGGTGTTCCCGGCGGCCAGCCAGCGGCTGCAAATCCTGTCCGTGGTCAAGGTCGGCCCGAACATGACATCCGCCTTCGGTTCGTTTGCACCGGTCTTTGCCGTGGTACCGGCCGTTCTGGTGCTCGGAGAAAGCCTGAGCCTTCAGGTCGCCATGGGACTGTCGATCATGATAGCAGCGCTGCTGATTTCTGCGTCAGGACCGAAGGGGCCGAACCGAACATGGTCCGCGGTGGCGCTCCTGCTGCCGCTAGGTGCGTCCTTCGTCCGAGGAATCATTCAGCCCGTCGCCAAGGCCGGCATGATCGAGGTTCCCAGCCCGTTCTTTGCAACAATGGTCATGGCGACTGTCTCAACAGTGGTTGCCGGTTTGTCACTGACGATGCGCCGACGTCCGCAAGCCGGATCGCACACCAGGCGCGGCTATGGGTGGTTCGCACTCAACGGCGCTTGCGTCGGCATGGGCATTCTGTCCATGCAGGTGGCGCTCAATCTGGGCGACGTCATCATCACCGCACCGCTGGTCTCCACATCGCCACTTTGGACCCTGTTGCTTGGGGCGTTGATCTTTCGACACGAAGTCCTTCGACCGCGCCATGCCATCGTGGCGGTCATGGTTATGGTCGGCGTGACCTTGATCGTGTTAGGGTGAGTGGATCAGCGCGCTTCGCATCCTTCAAGCACGGCGGCGAACAGATCAAAATTGGTCTCGCCATTGGTGTCTTCGATGTAAAGATCCCCGGGCCATGATGCGTCATCAGCGAGCCCAATCGCTGTCCTGACATCGCGGATGGCTTCTGCTCGGGTCCGCGCCATTTCGAACAGCTCGGACAAAGCGCTCTGCGGATCCGGCACTGAGTTGCGGTCAAGCAGCACGGCGCCAATCCCGAGATAAAGCGGCAATGCATGTTGAATGGCCGCTTCGCGATAGGCCGCGACGGGCGCGCTGTCGGCCTCGAGCCGGATCAGAAATTGCGGGCAGCAGGCGAGCTTCGCCTCGAGCAGTTCCTCGAATGACAAGCTGGCTCGCTGCTCTGCCTGGCGACGGCCGCGACCGCCACGCGCCCGGCCGGGAGGAGAATCGCCGCGATAGTTTGCGACGAACACCCGGTGCCCCCATGGGTAGTCCCCGATCATCCGGCGCACCGGATCGACGGCGATGGCATGGAAGTTGGCCGGACCAATGAACATCGGCGATCCGCTGGCATCGGAGAGCTCAAGCCAAACATCAGGAACGGTTGCACAAAGATCTGCGCACCATGGGGCCAGCACCGTTTCGACCAGGTGCCCAAGAAAGATCTTCACTTTGTCAGGCGCCTCCAGCAGCGCCGCAATCAACGTCTCCTGGCCGAGAATTTCGGCGGCCAGACTGTAGGGACCCGGCAGATGCGCCACCGGCTCGATGCCGGCAAGTCGGCCGGTTGCAAGTAGTGAATCGCGGATCAACCGGACGATTTGATTGTCCGGATCGAAGGCCGGAATATCGCGCCAGCCATCCAGGGTTACGAGCGGCACGCCGGGATCGCTGCCGGGCGCCTGGTCTTCCGGATACATCATCGTCTGGCCAAGCGCTTCAGCGCCGAAAGCATAGACCGGATGGCCGATCGTCAAACGGCGCAAACCGAGCAGCCGTTGGACAAACAGACTGAGCCGCACGTAACGCTCGGCATCGCCCTTGTAGAACTCCGCCGATGTCATCCCGTTGTGTCGACGCATCAGCGCCAACACCAGCGCGTGGCATGACGTCGTCACGTGCACTGCGCCGGGCTCCGGCGCTCCATTGAGAAGCCCGTCCAGATCGCCCGCCATGGCGGCTTCAACCAGCCTCGAAAATGTTTCGCCGGCGTTCGCCTCGCCGGCCAGAACCGAAGAAATCAGATCACGGCCGGGCGCGCCACAATAACCGCCAAATTCCGAAGCGACCGTCATGATGATGCTGTCCCATTGTTCCAGGAAATCAGGCCGGGATTGTCCGCCAGCATGGGGAGCAGTTCCACGATGGCCGGCACACCGGCGATGACGGCGCCGCCCTCGGCAACAAACTGTTCGACCGGCGGAGCAAGAACCGCAGCACCCGCTTCCCGGGCGATAACCATGCCGGCCAGCGCGTCCCAGGAATTCAGGTGCTTTTCGAAAAACGCCTCAACACGTCCGTCGGCCACCGATGCGAGTCCCGTTGCGGCGGATCCGTAGCGGCGGTAATCCATGCCGATCCGGTAAAGGTCTTCGATCTGCTTCAGATGATCATCAAGCGGCGTGCGCCTTGAGACGCCGAGGATGCCAATCGACTGACCGGGATCGGACGCCGCCGAAATGGAGATCGACGCACCATTGCATCGGGCTCCACCGCCTCTGATTGCGTCGTAGAGCAGCTCGGCGACCGGATCGAATATTACACCGATGAGCGGCCCCGAATTGTCGACAAAGGCGATCGATACCGACCAGTGGGGCAGCGCCTTGATGAAATTGGTCGTTCCGTCGATCGGATCGACCACCCATCGGCCCCCGCTTTCGGCGTCGAGGCGACCCGTTTCCTCGCCAAGAAACCCATCCGAGGGAAATTCGCCGAGCAGCCTGTTCCTGATGATGGTTTCGGCTTCGAGATCGGCCTGTGTGACAAAATCCTGAAGCCCCTTTGATCGGACATCAAGACCGCCCCCGCGAGCGATCCCAAGCAGTGCATGACCGGCTTCGCGCGCTGCCTCGATCGCTGCCTGATGGCGTCGAAACAGATCCTTCGACCTGACTTGCTCTGGAGTCATCGGGTTGTCCCGCGGACGACGAGATTCACAGCCGCCATTCGATTTTCCGGTGCCCGGTCGGGTTCCTCGATACGCGACATGAGCAGAGAGACGGCGTCCTTCGCCAGCGTCCCGGCAGGTTGCTTGATCGTGGTCAGGTTGGAAAACAGCCAGGCAGACTGCGGGATATCATCGTAACCGACGACACACAGGTCCTGCGGGATCGTCAGGCCATGTTCCACGCGCAAGGCATCCAGGAACCCCAGCGCCATATAGTCGGTGGGACAGAACACACCAGTTTGGTCCCGCTTTCGCTGCACGAAAGCTGCCGCAGTCTCGCGTCCGCCCTCATAGGTCTGCGCACCGGACAGGAAGTTCTCGATCCGAGCACCAGCCGCTTCGGCCTGCGCTATGAAACCATGCATTCGGGCATCGACCGAATAGGACCAGCGCTCCGGCTCCAGGAACACCAGGTCGCGACATCCCGATTGCAACAGAACGTCCGCCGCCAGACGGCCTCCGCGGTCATGGTCGGCCATGACGCAATCGACATTGGAAAGCTCCTCGGGACGGTTGACCAAAACCAGCGGCACACCCACGCGAGCACATTCAAGACAGATCTCCGCAGGCGGCGCATGGGATGTCACGATCACTCCGGAAAGGCTGTATTCCAACAGTTCATGCACGATCCGCTCGGTGTCTTCCGGACTGTCAGCCGGAAAGAGGATCGGCCGATAGCCGTGATCAACCAGTTCGCGGACTAACGAATCCACCTGTTCGGAGCGAAACGGATTGTCCATGTCGGCGACGATGAGCCCGACCAGTTCCGACCGCTGGTTCGACAGGCCACGGGCAAGCTGGTTGACCCGGTAGCCGAGATCCTTGGCCGCCTGCATGACCTTTTCCCGGGTGTCGGCGGAGATGCTGGCGCCGGGTGTGAAAGCACGCGACACCGCCGAGCGGGAAACACCCGCTCGCGACGCCACGTCGAATGACGTCGAAGGCTTCTGTTTGTCGAACTCGCTCGTCACGGATCCGGGTCCCGATTCGTCGCCCGTATTTTCGCCCGCATAGCACGCTTGAACAAATCCGGACGGTCGAGATTCACAAGGTCCGGCCCGATATCGACCAGCTTGTCCATGCTGGCCAAATCCCTAGCTCGATCATGCACCATCGAACGGACTCCCAGCCGGCGGCAATCTTCCAACTCGTCAATATCATCCACCGCGGTATCGAATTCGACGATCTGCGACCGACTGTCGGCAATGGCTGCCTCCAGGGATCCGAAATCGCATCGCCGGGCCATCAACATTGCGTCCGGCGAAAGGCGGCGGAGATCACGCATGGTTTGCGGATCGACGGAACCGAAGAAACACCGATCCATCATGCCTGCCTCCTGCACGGCTGCCAGCAACGCAGCCGGGTCGACCTTCTTGGGCTCGATGTAGAGGCGACCGCCGCATTCATCGGCCAAAGACATCATCTCCCTCAACGTCGGCACAGGCTCGCCGGTAAAATGGCTCCTGAACCAGGAGCCGGCATCAAGGCGCTGCAATTCGGAAAGCGTCATGTCGGCAACCTGTCCACAGCCATCGGTGGTCCGGTCCACGGTTTCGTCATGCATGACGACCAGATGACCATCGGCACTGGTGCGCACGTCGAGTTCGACATAGTCGAACCGTTGCCCGAAACAGATCCGTGCGGCCTCCAGCGTGTTTTCCGGGGCCAACCAGTTGGCTCCACGATGACAGACAATGGAAATCGGCCTCTTGTTGTCCCTGTTATAGGGTTTGACCGTTTCGGGCCGATCGCTGCAGACACCCAGGATCGGGAAACGGGCAAGACCGTCCAGAACCGCTCGACGTTCCTCATGCCAGGTGACAATGGCCATGCCGCGGTCCCGCGCTCCGGAAATCAGGGCATCGGTGATCGCCAGATGGGGCTGGCTGTTCAGCTCACGCCAGCACAGGTGGATGACGTCTGCGCCGCAGGTGTCAGCCATCATGATGGCGTCCATTCCCTGGGGAACCATGATCGCCAGGGGAACGCGGCAGCCGGCATCGCGAAGCTCACGAATGACCGAAACATGAAACGAGCCGATAATCGCCCGCTTGAAGCCGGCCTCCACCAGATGGTGCCAGACACGCTGCCCTGCAGCCGGCGCCTTGATTTCAACGTAAAGGCCGCGATCCAACTCCTGCGCCAGAGCAATCGCACGCTCTAAGGACAGCAGCTTTGATCCACCTGCGGTCACCGTTGAGGACAATGTGCTCCAATCGGTTTCCGCAATGCGCAGAATGTCGCCCGCTTCTGTGATGATGTCATCGTCATGACTGAGGACGCAAACGCCATCGGCGCTCAGCTGGATGTCGATTTCGCTGTACTCCGCCTCAAGCTCGGCGGCGAGGCGCAGGGCTCTTTCCGAATTGTCGGCCGCATAGGCGCTGGCGCCGCGATGGGCGATGGCGAGCGGAAACTCGGCGGTTTCCAGGCCCGCCAGTCCGAGCTCCGACAATCGTTGATAGCCCAGGATCAAATGCGCACCCCGTCTTCGGCGAACAACAGCACCTGGTTCATGTCGATGCCCCAGTCCACCTGGCTGCCCAGTTGTGCCGTCTGACCTGCCGACTGGATCGATCGGAGCACGCTACCGTTCACCAGTTCGATGTCATAAAGGGTCTCGCGGCCCTGCGTTTCGACAAAGGTGACTTTGCCAGGCAGTGACGAACCGGCTCCAGGCTGGAAGGCTTCGGGCCGCACGCCCATCCTGGCCGGCCGTCGTTCACCATTGCCGCGCCCGGACGGCAACGGCAGACTGATTTCGGTGCCCGCTATCTGAAAGGCGCTGTCGGCAATTTCTCCAGACAGGAAGGCGATCGGCGGATTGCCGAGGAAGGAGGCGACGAATTCGGTCGCGGGATTGGTGTACATCTCCATCGGCTCGGCGATCTGCAGGATCTTTCCCTCGTTCATGATGGCGATGCGGTCGCACATGCTCATCGCCTCGACCTGGTCGTGGGTGACCAGGATGGCGGTGATTCCGGTTTCCCGCTGGATCCGGCGAATTTCCGAGCGCATTTCCAGCCGCAGCTTGGCATCGAGATTGGCCAGCGGTTCATCGAGCAGCAGCACCGCCGGCTCCCGCACCATGGCCCTTGCCAGTGCAACTCGCTGCTGCTGCCCGCCTGATAACTGCGCCGGCCGACGCTCCAGCAACTGACCGATGTGTACGAGATCGGCCATATCGCGTACCCGGCGATCGATCTCCTTCGCGTTGGTGTTTCTGATGCGCAACGGGAAGGCAATGTTCTCATAAATCGTCATGTGCGGATAAAGCGCATAGGACTGGAAGACCACACCGACATTGCGTTCCTGCGACGCCACATTGCTGACGTCCCGGTCACCGAACAATATCCGGCCGCCATTGACGCGGTGGATGCCGCAGATGGCGAACAGTGTCGTCGACTTGCCGCAGCCGGACGGCCCCAGCAGGGCGATCATCTCGCCGTCATTGATCTCCAGATCCATCTGGTCGATGACGGTAAGCGATCCGAAGGTTTTGGTAAATTTGTCGAGTACGATGCGCATCAGCCTTTCGTGCCTCCGCTGTACATGCTCATGAGCTTTTTCTGGAAGAAGAGGAAGAGAATGATCACTGGCAGCACATAGAAGACGCCGACGGACTTGAACAAGGCCATGTCAAAATTGTTGTCGTCCGCGATCAGCGCGGCCAGGTAGACCGACAGAACCTGGACGTCGTTGTCGGGTGCCAGCACCAGCGGCAGGATGAATTCAGACCACCCGGCCAGGAACGAAAAGATGCCGAGAGCGACGATTGCCGGTCGCACCTGCGGCAACACCAGTTTGCGCCACACGGTGAAGCGGCTGGCGCCATCCTGGATGCCGGCCATCTCGATTTCCCAGGGCACGGTGTCGTAGAACCCCTTCATGATCCAGATGCCCAGCGGCAGTTCCAGCGAGGCCTTCACCAGGATTACACCGATCAAGGTATTGTAGAGGCCGATCATTTGCAGGATCAGGAAGATGGCGATGATCAGTGTCACGGTCGGGAATGCGTGCAGAACCATGACGCCGGCCAGGAAGTAGGAGCGGAACGGCACGTTGAGGCGCGAGAGCGCATAGGCCGAAGTGGAGGAAACCGCCAGCACGATCAGCGTCGTCGAGGTGGCGAAAATGAAGGTATTCAGGGTCGCCACCCAGATCGATGGCCGCCCCGGTAAGGTACTCCATAGAAAGCGCCAGTGCTCACCGGTGAACTCGTTGGGGATCATCGAGCCCGGCGGCGAATTCGTCACCGTATCGACGAACAGATAGACATACATAAGCACCAGCGGGAGGGTGAGCAGCCCCAGCGCCAGGATCATCGGCCAGCTGCGATAGTTCTGTGACATGGCCGCCTCCTACTGCTCGATCCTGGGGGGTGACACCAGCGTCTTGAAATCGAACAGACGCAGGTAGACCAACGACAGCACGACACCGACGACCACCAACACCAGCGCCAGCGTGGCTCCATAGCCGTATTCAAGATTGCCGGCATAGTTGTTGAGGGCTGTCAGATAGGCGGACAACGCCCAAACCTCCGTCGCCCCGCCAGGGCCGCCTTCGGTGGCAAGCAGGATGTATTCGAACGAGGTCAGCAGCGACAGGGTCTGGTAGCAGGTGATGAACAGGATCGGCCAACGCAACTGCGGAAGAATGATGTGTCGGATCTGTTGCCAGCGGTTCGCGCCGTCGACTTCGCTGGCGTGAAACAGCGACACGGGAATGGCCTTGATCGCCGAGGAAAAGATCAGCATGCCCATGGACGCGCCGACAAAGCCGTTGATCAGAATGATGAAGATCCAGGCATCCGAGGCGGTGTTGAGCATCCAGTTGCGCGGTGCGACACCGAACGGCTCCAGAACGGCCGACAGGAACCCGGTGTCCCAGGCCAGCCACTTCCACAAAAGCACGTAAAGAACCGGCGGCGAGATGCGCGGCAACAACCAAACCGCCCGGAAGAACCCGGCTGGCTTTTCCGGCATGTAATGGGTCGAGATCGACAGGACCAGCGCGAAGCCCGTGTTGAACAGGATCAACGTGGCAAAGACATAAAAGATGGTGTTCAGAAAGGTCCGACGGGTATCGGGCAGCGACACCATGCGGGTGAAGTTTTCTGTGGTCCAGGTCCAGCCGGTGTAGGTCGCGTTTGCCAGTGCCTGCTGTTGTGCGGCATCAAGATCGAAACCCAGGCCATCGACGGCGGCAAACAGATCGGCTTCGGTCGGGAACCGTTCGTCTGAGATCGACCGCTCGAACAGCGCGGACGCGGCCTTGAGCGCACGGGTGCCGCGCGGCCGGTTGTCGAGATCCTTGATGGCGCGTTCCAGATCGCGGCGGGAGCTGAACTCCTTGCCTTCAAGCTTCGCCCGCATCTCTTCAACGAGCTTCGGATCAGCGCCGGATTTCGCCAACGCCTCAAGACCTGGAGCATCGACAAGGAAAACAACCTTGGAAAGCTGCTCCGCCAGGTCCGGCTGACCCTGCTTTTCAGCCAGGTCGCGCATGGAACTCTGTGTGATCTGATAGGCGCCACCGGTGATTCCCGTCGCCGTGCTCATGTTGGTGAAACCGAAAACACCGGTCAGCACCACAGGGGCGAAGAAAAAGAGGATGACGAAGACGAAGGCCGGGGCGAGCAGAACCAGGCCCAGATTACGGGAGTTGCTCAGCATGGCGGTTTACCGCTGTTGGGTGGAGCACAGGCGGGCATTCGCGCCCGCCCGCACTCGCGGAGGAACCTTACTGGATGATGATGTCGTCGCCGAGCGTCGCCTTGAGCTCGGTTTCCACATCGGCCACGGCTTCAGCCGGCGTCTTCTGACCGGACCAGGCCGCTTCAAGTCCACCCCACATGATCTCCCAATACTGTCCGAAGTTGACGTTATTGGGCATGGCCGATGCATACGGGAGCAGCCGTTCGGTGGCCTCACGAGCCCAGCGATCGCTGGCATAGAGGTCGACGGCCGACTGCGATTTTGCAATGCCCAGGTGTGCCGACTTGATGGCGTGCAACGTGTTGATACGCGGCTCGGAAGCAATAGTGATCAGCTCCGCCGCAATCGCCGTTGCGTCTTCATCGTCCTGTTTGGTCACGAGATAGACCAACGGATGGGTGATCGTGTTGGCTGCGCCGTCGCCATCGCCCGCAGGGATCAAGGTGAACTGGATGTTGCCGAAGAAATCGTCGAGGCCCTCACGCTTGGTGTAGCGCGCATAGTGCCAGGTGCCGCCGTGCCAGAGGCCGGCCTTGCCGCTGGCAACTTCCGCGTACCACTGGTCCCAGGGCGTGCCTATATGGTTCTTGCGGGTGACGCCGGCATCAACCGCGTCGACGAAGAACTGGTAGAATTTCTCCATCGCCGCCTTGTCGAAGACAAGCTTTCCGTCCTTTTCAATGTCGCCACCGAAGGACTGATAGAACTGCCAGTAGTCGGGACCGTTGGAAACGCGCGGATAGAAGCCGTAGCCAGGCTCAACCAGACCGGCATCCTGCATCTTCTTGGCATCTTCGAGCACATTTTGCAGCGTGTACTCGCCGGATTGCACCTTGGCCGGCAAAGCGTCGATATCGGCATCCGAGTAGCCGATCTGGCGCATGTAGTCTTTCCAGAAGAAGAACGGGCGCGATTCTGAATCCTGCGGAAGGCCGTAGACCATGCCGTTGAAAGAGGAGATCTCCATCAGGTTGTCGTAGATGTCGTTCATCGGCCAGGCGTCGAGGTCGATATAGTCCTCGATGGGCACAATCAGCCCAGACTGCGCCCAGGGCGCGATATCCACGTGACCGGTCACCACGATATGCGGCGCCTGACCGGATTCGGCCGACAGCGTCACGCCCTGCTTGAACTCTTCCCACCCGTCATAGGGCTTGCCCTCGATGGTGATGTTGAGTTCTTCGCCGCGAATGGCAGCTTCCTGTTGGAGAATGTCGGCGGCCATCTTGATGGCGTCGATGCGGTAATGATCGTTGGGCCCGCTGCCCCCCGACCACACATTGATGGTCACATCCTTGGCAGCCGCGCCAAAGCCTGTGACCGCCGCAACGGTCATCCCGAGCAGTGCCGCACGGGTCACGGTTTTCATCATCGTCATGTCATTCATCCTCCCTATCATCGTGGCTGATGGTTTTAAAACTTGCAGTGTTGCTCATCATTGCACACGTGTGCAAAGAATTTATGACAAAGAGGCTCAGACGTCAATTTTTTGTTCGATCGGGCAGTGCTGAGCACCGGGCATCTGTCGCTGAAGAAAGCCCTTGGGCAGTTACCGAGAAATTCAAAAACCGTTTTCCGGCAGAGGTTTGGGAGATTTTCCGAGCAAGGACCTGACCGCACCTTTCAACCGATCAAGAGTCCGACCGAGATCGAAATATTGCCGGCTTTTCCACAGTCAAAGCCGAGAATTAAGGACGTGTTTCTCGTAGGCGCGAGCGGGCAAGCCCCGTCGAGTTTGGCCGGCCTTGCCCAAGACAATGTCACGAAATCGCGGAGAAATCCGGGCGATGGTTTCCTACCCTTCGAGCTCGACGAACCGAGTTGCCTGGGTCGTAATCCGGCGCATGTGTTTTCTCTTGGAGGGTTCGTGGACAAACCGGTTCAGAGCCTGCAATGCCACCGGTTTCCAGGCAGCATCAGGACACAGGTCAAGCTCCTCCTTCAATGCGGTGGAGAGCTTGAGCGTGTGCGCCGGGAATATGTAGAGCGGTTCGCCGTGGTCGAGCATCGAGGTCAGCACCTTGTCGATCAACCCGTCGCTGTCTTCCGGGGTCCATTGCGAAACGTCCTGCTGCCAGTCGACAAATTTGGCGTTTCGACCCAAAAAGCACCCGGCCTGCAGAAGCGCATTCGGCCAGAGGTCGGGTTGGCGCTCACACACCTTGCGGGCGGCGTTCAGATGCGTGATGGCGTGGGTGAAGTCCAGCCAGTCGATGTTCTCCTGAACCGGCCTGTCGGTCTGCTCCCGGTAGCGCCTGTCATAGTGAAGCATCGCGTCGCACGCGGCAGCCATGAGCGTATGGTAAAGCGCATTCGGTTGGCCGGAGGCCGCCGTTATCAGGTCCAGTGAGGCCGCAACATTTTTGCCGCGAAACGCATCGGGATCCGGGCAATCCCCTCCCGTATTGTTCCATTTGGCGAGCGCCGGTGCATAGGCTTTGAACTCGGGGATCAAGTCCTCGCGCGCGGTCGTACAGAACGATCGGACCAGCGGAAGGAGCAAAGCCGCTTCCGCCTGCCCGCCAAGTACGCCGATCAATTCATAGACCTTGTCCAGATAGATCACCGAGTGACCGAAATTCTGGTAGTGCTTGAGCGAGGCGCGCTCCAGCGAGGGCCGCAGCAATTGTCCGCCGCCTTCGCGCAGCCCGGCCCGTGCCTGCGCAATCGCGACCGACTCGTTCTCGTCTTCAATGGCCTGCTCAAAACGGTCCGCATCAAAATTGTCGGCTTCGTCCCCGGTCAACGGAAACGGCCCGTTCTGCATCAGAACGTCCCAGGAAAGGTGGCCGATGATCTCCACAACCGGAATCCGCCGTTCGATCAGATCGTCCGCCGGGATGGTGGAACGCAGACGAAGCCAATCCGGAGCGGCTGCGTGTGCATGCGAAGTGCCGGTTTCAAGACCTTCGATCGTCCACTCGAAGGCATGGCGAAGCGCCGTATCGGCATCGCCCCCTGCCCGTTCGAAGCGGGCGACCTCCCGTGCAATGCGTGTATAGTCGTGTTCATCGAAGGCCTCTTTCATGCCCGCCAGCGCTTTGGCGCGCATCGCCTCCTGTGGGGGATCGGAGACATCAAGCCAGACATCACCATCCCGGATCTCGTGCGGATAGCGGCGCAGCGCATCACCTCCGACCAACGTCTCGCCGCTCTCCAGGTCGAAGCGCCAACTGTGCCAATTGCATGTGAGCACGCAACCGTCGCTGAGTGTCCCTTCCGACAACGGGAAACCTTCATGCGGGCATCGGTTGTTGCAAGCGTATATGGCGCCGCCCGAGAGCAACAGCAGGATCTGTTTGCCGTCAAGCTTGACGACAGTTCTTGAACGGCTCTGCAGTTCGGCAAGGGAGATTGCTTTATGCCAGTTCGCGTCAACGTCGGTCATTGATCAGCCTCCACAGATCCTGTTTTCCGGGCCGGGTTATGTCAGCTCCCAAGAGAGCGTAATTCTTCAACCCGACTTTAAGTCAAGGGCTAAGTGTTTGCTGCCCTCGCCGGACGATCTGCAATGAGTTTTGTTCTTCGATCCGCGCAATATCGCCTTCGCGATAACAGCGCTGGACCGATTCATTCCCTTTGTCGGCGAGCACTTCGAGAAGCAGCCGCACGACATGGCTTGCCGATGAGGAAAGTCACACTATGGTTGAAAGAATGAAAAAGCTTGGACCAAAGAGGCTCCTTGTCTCGGTATGTGCGCTGCTTGCAGCCGCGCCATGGGCGGTTGCTGGCCAGATGGACAGCTGCAAGCCGATAGCCTCGCTGGAAGCCTACACCCTGGCCAAAAGTTCTCCTCGCGGAGCAACGTGCGCTACCTATGTCAGCCAGTCGAGCGAAATAGGCGTTTCCTGCTACTGGGAGTTTCCCTACCGCAATGCGTCTGCCGAGCAAATGGCCAACTCATTGTGGAGCACATTGCAGAAGTGCCGACCTGGTAGACCGCTTGGGCCTGACCAATCCGTCAACCACCCAGACAGCTTTCATTTGCGAGAATGGACCACGGGAAACGCCACCTATCGAATTTCCTTGAAAGACAAGGCAGGCCAACGGCGGACGCTCGTTTTCCTGGGCTTTGAAAAAGCCTGAACACAATCGAACGACCTCTCAAGCCTGTTGAGTTGGTTCTACTAATCAATCGTCCAGAAGCATCTCAAACCGGAATATAACCCTGGCTCTTGATCTCCTTCAAAATCAGATTGGTCCTTACGTTCGATATGCCGGGGATCAGGAACAGGAATTCTTCGAGGAACCGATTGTAGGCCTGCTGGTCTTCGCAAATGATCCGCAGGTGGTAGTCGGCATCACCGGTCGTCGCCACGCATTCGAGCACTTCTTCGCGCCGCTCGATGGCTGAAATGAAATTTTGCAGATTGCCAGCCTCGTGGCGGATCAGCGTCACATAGACGATGGCCTGGAAACCCATACCGGCCGCCGGACCGTCGACGATCGCCGAGTAACGCCGGATGATGCCGGTCTTCTCCAGCGCATTGACACGTCGCCAGCACACCGACGCCGATAGTCCCACCTTGTCGGCCAGTGCCTGGTTGGAAATCTGGCAATCCTGCTGCAGTTCCCTGAGCAAAGCCCGGTCCTGCTTGTCCAGTCTCGGCGCATTCATGTGAAAGGAATTCCCATATTGTGCTAACACTCGGTCAAATTATCCAAATTTGAGATGGCAATCAAGAAATCTGGATAATCAGACCACGGTTGACGGGGTAAAATGGTCGCAAACGTTCATTTCGAGGAATAGCGACCATGAACATTCACGCACCGGCCTTCGACGCCAGCTACAGCCTGGATAAACGCTATGCGGCGCAATCCGGCCGCGCTTACATGACCGGCACCCAGGCCATCACGCGCATTGTGCTGGACCAGGCGCGACGGGATCGTCAGGCCGGGATGAACACCGCCGGCTTCGTTTCCGGCTATCGCGGTTCACCGCTTGGCGGCGTCGACCTGGAGATGTGGCGCAGCCGCGATCTGCTTAAACAAGCGCGCATCGAGTTCCTGCCCGCGGTCAATGAGGATCTGGCTGCGACAGCAATCCTCGGTTCGCAGCAGGTCGAGACTGATCCCAACCGGGAGGTCGAAAGCGTCTTTGGCCTGTGGTACGGCAAGGGCCCGGGTGTCGACCGCGCCGGTGATGCTTTGAAACATGGCAACGCCTATGGTTCATCGCCGCACGGCGGCGTGCTGGTGGTGGCTGGCGACGATCATGGCTGCGTTTCGTCCTCCATGCCGCACCAGTCCGACGTTGCCTTCATGGCGTGGTTCATGCCGACGCTGAACCCGGCGACGATTGGCGAATATCTTGCCTTTGGTGAATACGGTTACGCGCTCAGCCGCTATTCCGGCATGTGGGTCGGCTTCAAGGCGATCTCAGAGACAGTCGAGTCTGCAGCATCCGTCATACTGCCGCCGGACCGACATTTCCTGACGCCCGATTTCGACATCCCCGCGACCGGCCTTCACTATCGCTGGCCTGACCTGCCCGGACCGCAGATCGAGGAGCGCATGGAGGCCAAGAAGCAGGCGGTTTTCGCCTTCGCCGAGGCCAATCCGATCGACCGACGGATCTACAACAACCGCGACGCCACGTTCGGTATCGTCACCACCGGCAAAGGCCATCTCGACCTGATGGAAGCGCTGCGCCTCCTGGAGCTCGACGAAAAGGCCTGTCGCGAGTTCGGTATCGACATCTACAAGGTCGGCATGGTCTGGCCGCTGGCGCGCCGCGACGCGCTCGACTTCGTGCGCGGAAAACGCGAAGTGCTGGTGATCGAAGAAAAGCGCGGGATCATCGAGAGCCAATTCAAGGAGTACTTCTACGACCATCCCGGCGACAAGCCGCAACACATGGCGGGCAAGCGCGACGAAAACGGCAATCGGCTGGTGCCGTGGACCGGCGAACTCTCGCCGCTGCAACTGGCGCCAATCGTCGCCGGCCGCCTCGACCTGGTGTTCAAGACCGACCGTTTCAGCAACCGCGCACGGGCGCTGGCGGAAGGGCACGGTGCGCCGATCCAGGTCACCGGCGCCACGCGCACGCCCTATTTTTGCTCCGGCTGCCCGCACAATTCCTCGACCAAGGTGCCGGATGGCTCCAAGGCACTCGCCGGTATCGGCTGCCACTTCATGGCGAGCTGGATGGACCGAGAGACCACCTCGCTGATCCAGATGGGCGGCGAAGGCGTCAACTGGGCGGCCTCGTCGAAATTCACCGGCAAGGGCCATATTTTCCAGAATCTCGGCGAAGGCACCTACTACCACTCCGGCTCCATGGCGATCCGCCAGGCGATCGCCGCCGGCGCCAACATCACCTACAAGATCCTCTACAATGACGCCGTAGCGATGACCGGCGGCCAGCCGGTCGACGGGCCGATCAGCGTCCAGGCGATCGCCCAGGAAGTCCGCGCCGAGGGTGTGCAGCGTATCGCCCTCGTCTCCGACCAACCGGAAAAATTCAACCTGTCGGACTTTCCGTCCGGCACGACGCTGCATCATCGCCGCGAGCTCGACCCGGTGCAGCGCGAGATGCGGGAAATCCCCGGCGTCTCGGTGCTGATCTACGAACAGGCCTGCGCCACCGAAAAGCGCCGTCGCCGCAAGCGCGGCACACTGGACGACCCGAAGCGCTTCGCTGTCATCAACGAACTGGTCTGCGAGGGCTGTGGAGACTGTTCGGTGGAGTCCAACTGTCTCAGCATCGAGCCGAGGGAAACGCCCTTTGGCCGCAAGCGCCAGGTCAACCTGTCGTCCTGCAACAAGGATTTCAGCTGCCTCAACGGCTTCTGCCCCAGCTTCGTGACGGTCGAAGGTGCGACCCGCCGCAAGAAGGATGGTGAAGGCACGGACCCATCAGCCCTGGCCGCCGGACTCCCGGCGCCCGACTTGCCCGAACTCGCGGCCCCTTACGATCTGCTCGTCACCGGCGTCGGCGGCACCGGTGTCGTCACTGTCGGCGCGCTGATCACAATGGCGGCACATCTGGAAGGCAAAGGTGCCTCGGTGCTCGATTTCACCGGCTTCGCCCAGAAGTTCGGCCCGGTGCTGAGCTTCATCCGGCTCGCTGACAGCCCCGCAGCCATCAACCAGGTGCGCATCGACCGGGCCAGCGCAGATGCGCTGATTGCAGGCGACATCGTGGTGTCGTCGTCGCCGAAGGCCTCAGCGACCTATCGCAAGGGCATGCGCGCCGTGCTCAGCCTGTCGGAGTCACCAACCGGAGACATCGTCAGGCATCGCGACGCCAGCCTGAACGTCGACGTCCGGGCGCAAAGGATCGCGGAGGCAACGGGCAATACCCCGCGCAGCATCGATGCCAACCGGTTGGCGGAGACCTTGCTCGGTGACGCGGTCTTCGCCAATATGCTGCTGCTCGGCTTCGCCTGGCAGGCCGGCCTCGTTCCAGTCTCGCTGGAGGCGCTGAAGCGCGCCATCGAACTCAATGGCGTCGCCGTGGAACGCAATCTCAAGGCGATTGACTGGGGCCGCATTGCCCATAGCAACCCCGATGCATTGCCGACGACCGCGACCGATACCGGCGAAACCGACGAGACCCTCGATGCCATCATAGACCGCCGCGAACGTTTCCTTACCGACTACCAAGACGCCGCCTATGCCGCCCGGTACCGGGCGCTGGTCGACCGGGTGCGCGCCCGCGAGACCGAGATTGGGTCAGACGGTTTGACTGAAGCCGTTGCCCGGAGCCTGTTCAAGCTGATGGCCTACAAGGACGAATACGAGGTCGCACGGCTGCACGCCGATCCGGCCTTTTTGCAACGGTTGAAAGAGACCTTCGAAGGCGATTTTTCGGTGCACTTCCATCTCGCCCCGCCGCTGCTGCCGCTTGGCAAGGACGCACGCGGACGACCGAACAAGCGCCAGTTCGGCCCGTGGATGGGTCGAGCCTTCCATATGCTCGCCCGCCTCAAGAGCCTGCGCGGAACGCCGTTCGATCCGTTCGGATACACCGCCGAACGGCGCGAGGAACAGGCCCTGATCAGTTGGTATGAAGACCTTGTCGCCGACAATCTGGCGCGCATCGATTTCGCCACCGCGGAAGACTGGAAAAAACGCTTCGAAGCGCCTATGCAGATGCGCGGCTATGGACCCGTGAAAGCAGAAGCTGTAGCAAGGATCAAGGCCGAGATCGAAGAAGGCCTCGCCGTCTGATAACCGGCGACCGCCCCAACAAAACCAGGAAGACCGTCATGTTCGAATCCATGCAAGCTGCGCCCAAGGACAAGATCCTGGCGCTGATGGCCCAGTACCGCGAAGATCCGCGAACCGAGAAAGTCGATCTCGGCGTCGGCGTCTACAAGGACGAGAACGGCAACACGACGGTCATGCGTGCCATCCGCGCCGCCGAAAAGAAGCTGCATGAGACCCAGGACACGAAAACCTATGTGGGCCTGCAGGGCGACAAGGAATTCTGCGAAGAGATGGGCCGACTGGTGCTCGGCGATGCCGTGCCGGCCGACCGCCTGCGCGTCTGCCAAGCGCCCGGCGGTTCCGGCGCTCTGAGCATCCTGGCGATGATGCTCCATCGTGCCCATCCGGACGCCACGCTGTGGCTGTCCGACCCGAGCTGGCCGAACCACATTCCGCTGTTGACGACAGCTGGTCTCAAGACCGCGATCTACCCGTACTACGAAGCAGCTTCCGGCCGCATTCTCTTCGACGAGATGATGGCGGCGCTGTCCGAAGCCAATGAAGGCGACATCCTGTTGCTGCACGGCTGCTGCCACAATCCGACCGGGGCCGATCTCAGCCTGGAACAGTGGCAGAGGGTGACGGATCTGTGCCTCGAAAAGGGCCTCTTGCCATTTGTCGACTTTGCCTATCTCGGTTTCGGCAGCGGCCTCGAAGCCGATGCGGCGGGCCTGCGGCACATGGCGAGCCGCGTGCCTGAAATGGTGATCGCCACAAGCTGCTCCAAGAACTTCGCGGTCTATCGCGACCGTGTCGGCGCGGCGATGCTGATTGCCCGCAACGCGGAGCAAGCAGACACGGCCTTCAGCCATCTTCTGTCGGTCACGCGGTCGGTCTATTCCATGCCGCCGGATCACGGCGCGGCGGTCGTGCGCCTTGTGCTGACCGACCCGGAACTGCGCGCCGACTGGCAGCAGGAACTGGAGGAAATGCGGGTGCGCATGGAAACCCTGCGGCGCAATTTCGCCGAGGAGCTGCGACTGGCCTCCAACTCCGACCGCTTCGACTTTATCGCCGACCAGAAAGGCATGTTCTCACGCATTGGTCTGACGCCTGAGCAGGTCGACAAGTTGCGCGAAGAGCATGGCATCTACGCCATCGGCGACAGCCGCATCAACATCGCCGGCCTGCCCGGCGACAGCCTCGACAAGGTCGCTCGGGCCATCATCTCCGTGATCGACTGAAGGTTGCGACGATGGCCACCATCCTGCTGACCGGATTCGAAGCGTTCGGAGACACGCCGGTCAATCCGGCAGAATCCGTGGCGCGGCTGCTCGATGGTGAGACAATCGGCGATGCGCGTATTGTGTCGCGCATCGTCACCAATACCTATTTCGTCTGTATCGACGAGGTGAAGGCGGCCATCGCCGAACTGCAACCCGATGCCGTGGTGATGATGGGTGAATATGGCGGTCGGGCGATGATCACGGTCGAACGTATCGCTCAAAACCTTAATGACAATGTGCGCTATGGCCTGCGCGACAATGACGGTGCGCTCCTGCAAGACCGCATGACAGCTCCCGACGGGCCGACCGCCTACCGCTCGACCCTGCCGATCCGCGCGATGGTGCGGGCTATGCGCGATGCCGGCATTCCCGCCGATATCTCCGACGTCGCCGGGACCTTCTGCTGCAACCACCTGATGTACGGAATTCTGCACCACATCGCGACCGAGAGGCTATCGCTTCGTGCCGGCTGGGTGCACTTGCCGCACCTGCCGGAGGTCGCGGCTCTTGAAAAGAATCTCGGCGCGCCAAGCATGTCTGCTGAAACAGTGGCCGCTGGGCTACGAATTGCGATAGCGGCGATATCGGACCATCCGCAGGATAGCGATGTTGCCATTGTCTCCCGTTTGCAGATCTGAATCCAGCCGTCACAACGGCTGGCCCGTTTCTGAAAAGTGAACTACAATTTCAGGAAGTGGTGGGGCTGAACTGGATCAGCAGCATCGAGCTGTTGCTACGGCAAGCCGGTGCGGAAAGTCGTATGTCCAAACACGACGAAACTTCCACGCCATCAATAGACTGGAGAAGGGCGGCATCGAGGGTCCTCTCGATGGTGGGCCGATTTCGTTTTCTGTTGCTGCTGGTTATCCCGATATGCGTGTTTGGTGCCGCGTATCTGCTTTATGCCCAGACCAGCAAGTCGGTCGATTCCATCGTCCAACTCTACAGCGCGTTCCCGAGTGGCTACCAGACGATATCGCCGGCAAAGGCTGAACTTGCCCCTAAGGGATCTGGTCTTGATATCGGAGAAGACCTGGGCCTGACCATTGTCACAGTGAGCGTTGACCGAGTAACAGAATTCCGGGGACGGATGCTCTGGCTGACCGGATTGCTTGTGTTTTTCCTTGTCGGGATCTGTGCCGCCGTCGTCAGTGCTTTTCTCACCTGGGAAAGTCTTCGGGATGGCCGGATTTGGCCACTGGTGGGTTTCTTCTCACTCGTCATCATCTGGGCACCGATCGCGATCCACGATCTTGCTGCGAGAATGCGTACGGAGGGCATGGTTCCAAGTGGCAATCCCATCCTGGATTGCCTCAGCGCGTATCTGGCCCGCACCGACCTTGACGTCTTGAGCTATTGCGTCGTCTTCAAGCCGCTTCAAGATTTGGACGCGCAGTTCTACGGTTTTGCCACCACCATGCATGCAGGATATGTCGCCTTACTCAGCATCCTGATGGTGATGCTTGGAACATTGGCGGCGGCTTGTTCGGCCGGCCCGCCCCGCAACAGCAACCTCACACCTCAGTTTCTGTCGGGCCAAATGCTCCGTGGTCAGGTATTTCTTTATGCGACTTCGGCCGTTATGGCTTTTGCCCTGATCTACAACTCGGTTTGGCTACGCTTGCCGATCGAAATGATGCCGCAAGGTGCCCTGCGCCAACAGTTATCGAACTATGTGTCGTCTGTCGTCGGCTTTGTCGGCGTAACCGCATCGGCCATGTTGTTGTCGACGTATATTCCGCTGGCTTTGATCCATCGATGGCGGGCAAGGAAATTGGCGCGGGATACGCTTTCCCAACAGGACGGCGTCGAAGCGCCGGACGTCTCACACGATGCGATCCGCGCGTTTATGGTCTCCCAGAAGATACAGGTTCCGCTCGTTTCCCAGCTCCAGCGTATCGGTGCGATGCTCACCCCGGCGCTTGTGAGTCCAATTATCTCGGCCTTTGAACTCCTGACGAGTCAGCCGGCGTGAATGCCCTCCCCGCAGCATGGCGTCGGACCGAAAATTGTCGGTGGTTGCACCCCGTCGAAACTTATCTCCAATTCACCACCGCAAGTCGATTGCCATCGCTCCTATCTGTCACTATTCTGCCGTCATAATAGTGTCATAAAACTGTCACAATTGCCGATGGGAGGTCGCCATGCCACAGTTCAAACCTATTGTTTTCGCTTCGGTTTTCGCCCTGACTGCGTCCACGGGAGCAGCCTACGCCGACAAGCTGACCCTTTACTGCAGCGCTCAGGAAGACTGGTGCCAGCTGATGGCGCGCAGCTTCGAGGAAGCCACCGGAATCGACGTCAACATGACCCGCAAGTCCTCGGGCGAAACCTTCGCCCAGGTGAAGGCGGAATCGTCCAACCCCAAGGGGGACGTGTGGTGGGGCGGCACTGGCGACCCGCATCTGCAAGCAGCCGAAGAGGGTCTGACCGAGGTGTATGAATCGCCGATGCGCGATCAGCTGCATCCCTGGGCCATCAGCCAGGCCGAAAGTGCAGGCAACCGGACCATTGGCATTTACTCCGGCGCCCTCGGCTACGGCTACAACAGCGACATCCTGAAGGCCAACAACCTGCCGGAACCGGCGTGCTGGAAGGACCTGCTGAAGCCGGAATACAAGGGCCATGTGCAGATGGCCAATCCGAATTCTTCCGGCACCGCCTATACGACCCTGGCATCGATGGTGCAGATCTTTGGCGAGGATGAAGGCTTCGACTTCATGAAGGGACTGCACGCCAACATTAACCAATATACGAAATCCGGCTCAGCACCGATCAGAGCCGCAGGCCGCGGTGAAAACACGATCGGCATCGTCTTCATGCACGACGCCGTCAAGCAAGCCGTGTCCGGCTTCCCGATCCAGGTCGTCGCCCCGTGCGAAGGCACAGGCTATGAGATCGGCTCGATGTCAATCATCTCCGGCGCCCGCAACATGGACGAAGCCAAGAAATTCTATGATTGGGCTTTGTCGCCGGAAGCGCAGAACCTGGCGCTGCAAGTCAACGCTTTCCAGGTTCCATCCAACACAGGCGCCCAGACATCCGACAAGGCACCTGATATGTCGACCATCAAACTGATCGACTACGACTTCAAGAAATACGGCTCATCGGACGAGCGTAAGCGGCTTCTGAAGAAGTGGGACGACGAAGTTTCGACCCTGCCGCAGTAAGGGTTTGCGAACGATCCAATCCGAACGCACGACCCACCCGGTTCTGGTCTTCTGGATCATTGCCGGGTGGGTCGGATATCTTCTGGTCCCGTGGTACGGGGTCGAAGACGGCATCCTTTCCTTCGAATGGCTGGTTGGCGGGTATCCCTTCGACGAGGATTTTGCACCAGCGGCCTTTCTCATAACTCAGGGCGAAAAGCTTTGGCTGGCGCCCCTGGTGCTGCCGCTTCTTCTGCCGCTGGCCGTTCTCGGACGGCGGAAAACTGACCCATTTTATGCAAAAGCATTGATCATTGCTGGCGGGGCCGGCTTCGCCTATCTGGTGGCACAAGGCTTCGGCATTGGAATCCGCGGCTTCAACTTCGGTTGGCTGACCGCGCTCTTTGGTGATCTCGGCGACCGTCAGTTCGGTATGGGCTACGGTGCATTGATCGTCGCCTCGTCCTTTCTGTTCCTGTTCACCCAGGGCATTGCAGCGCGCGGAGCCATCAATGGTGATGTCTTCGTGGTCAGCGCGATCGGCGGCGTGGTGGTCGTGGTCACAGTGTTCGTCTTTTTCCCCATTGCCAAAATGCTGACAGCCGCCTTCATCACCGAGGATGGCGGCTATTCGGTAGCGGTCTTCGCCACGAAGTTCTTCGATGATCGGCTCTGGGGCTTGGGCTGCCTGTACGGAGCCCGCTGCGGCGCCGCCTGGAATTCACTGTTTCTGGCGATCCTTGTCGGATTCATCACCACGGTTTTGGGCCTCGTGTTTGCCCTGGTACTCACGCGCTCGGGCTTCCGCTACAAGCGCAGCCTGCGCGCGCTCTCTGTACTGCCGATCATCACCCCGCCCTTCGTGATCGGTCTGGCCCTTATCCTGCTCTTTGGACTGTCCGGGACCGTGACCCAGTTCGTCGCCGACCTGATCGGCGTGCAACCGACCCGCTGGCTTTACGGCCTGCCGGGTATCTTGATCGCCCAGACACTGGCCTTCACGCCCATCGCCTTCCTGGTACTCATCGGCGTTGTCGAAGGCGTCTCCCCGTCCATGGAAGAGGCAGCCCAGACACTGCGCGCCAATCGCTGGCAGACCTTCCGCACGGTGTCGCTGCCACTGATGCGGCCGGGTCTCGCCAACGCCTTTCTGCTTGGCTTTATCGAAAGCATGGCGGATTTCGGCAATCCGCTCGTCCTTGGTGGCAATTTCGATGTGTTATCGACGGAAATCTTCTTCGCCATCGTCGGCGCCCAGTACGATCAGGGCCGGGCAGCGGTGCTTGCCACGGTATTATTGTTCTTCACGCTCTCGGCGTTCTATGCCCAGCGCGCCTGGCTCGGCAAAAAGTCCTACACAACCGTGACCGGCAAGGGCGATTCAGGTGTTCATCCTCTCATGCCCAAACGCCTGTCCTATCCGGTGCTGACGATTGCGGCGATCTGGGGCGGCTTCACGGCGATCGTCTACGGCATGATTGTTTACGGCAGTTTTGTCGAGCTGTGGGGTGTCCGTAACGCCCTCACGTTCAAACATTACGTGACGGCGTTTTCCGTTCGCATCGGCGAACACGGGGTGCATTGGTCGGGCGCTGCCTGGGACAGTTTCTGGACGACGATCCAGATCGCGGCCACCGCCGCACCATTGACTGCCGCGGTCGGACTGATCACGGCCTATCTTCTGACCCGTCAGACCTTTGCCGGCAAAAGCGCCTTCGAGTTCGGCACAATGCTGAGCTTCGCAATTCCCGGCACGGTCATCGGCGTCAGCTACATTCTTGCCTTCAACGTGCCACCGATCGAGATCACCGGAACGGGTATCATCCTGGTTGTCAGTTTCATTTTCCGAAACATGCCGGTCGGCGTCCGTGCCGGGATCGCGTCCATGTCGCAGCTCGACAAGTCGCTCGACGAGAGCTCGCTGACCCTGGGCGCCAACAGTTGGCAGACCTTTCGAAATGTCATTTTGCCGTTGCTCAGACCAGCGATCCTGGCCGCTCTGGTCTACAGTTTTGTTCGCGCCATGACCGCGATCTCAGCCGTGATCTTCCTGGTATCGGCGGAATATGACATGGCAACCAGTTACATTATCGGCCGGGTCGAGAACAACGACTATGGCCTGGCGATCGCCTATTCGACGACCCTCATCCTGGTCATGCTGGCAGCGGTCGGTTTGCTGCAATTGCTGGTCGGGCGCACGCAGATAGGCCGACGCACCCAATTCGTCGCGGAGAAATAGCCGATGGCACAAATCAGCAGCAAGGCGGCCCCCGTCAGCTTCCAGGGTGTGTCGAAAGTCTACGGCAGGGATGTGGTCGCGGTGGATAGCATCGATCTGCAGATCGATGCTGGACGCCTGGTCACACTGCTCGGCCCGTCGGGCTGCGGAAAAACGACGACCCTTCGCATGATTGCCGGCCTGGAAATGGCCACCAACGGTCAGATTCTCATCGGCGACAAGGATGTGACGGGTCTGCCCGCCACCGACCGCGATGTTTCGATGGTCTTCCAGTCCTATGCGCTCTTTCCGCACATGACGGTGCTGGAAAATGTGTCCTACGGTTTGCGGTTTTCCGGTCATGGCAAAACCGAAACCCGCGATCGCGCCCTCGCCGGCCTCGACCTTGTCGGTCTCAAGGGCTTCGACGACCGGTTGCCCAGCGAGCTGTCCGGCGGTCAGCAGCAGCGCGTTGCCGTTGCCCGCGCACTGGTTCTCGAGCCGCAGGTGCTCCTGTTCGACGAACCGCTGTCCAATCTCGATGCCAAACTTCGCCGTCAGGTGCGCGAAGACATTCGCGCCATCCAGCAGGATCTTGGTCTGACAGTCGTCTACGTGACCCATGATCAGGAGGAAGCCCTCGCCGTTTCCGACGAGATCGTCGTCATGCGCAACGCAAAGGTGGCGCAGACCGGGACGCCGCGCGAACTCTATGACGCGCCGGTCGACGAATTCGTGGCCGACTTCATTGGCGAGGCCAACCTGATCCCGATCGAGATTTTGTCTGTCGAGGGCGAGACCGCCGAAATCACGGTTGAGGACTACCGTTTCCGTCTGCCGTCGCGTGGTCTGCCGACAGGCCCGGCGACACTGGCGGTGCGGCCCTCGCGCCTGCTGATAGGAGCCGAGGGTGGGTTCAAGGCGAACATTGCCAAGGCCACCTATGTCGGCACTCGAATGGAATACACCCTGCAGGCCGGTTTCGGTTCGATGTTCGCCGTGCAGGAGGACGTCTACCATCCGCTGGACATTGGCAGCACCGTCACCGTCGGCTTCGCCGAACGCGGACCGGTGCTTGTCCCACGCGGTTGATGATCGCCACGCCAGGGAATTGGTTCTGCTCTAACACCTGACAGTTTCTCGCAACCTCGGCTGATTTCTGGACCTTGTCGCCTCACGCAATTGAAGCGACGGGCGGTGCGAACTACATCGATCAGGACTATGCTGCCAATCGAACAGCAGGAGCTCCATCGTGACGCAGAAAGCCCCAGCCGCCACCGCAACACCCAATGCCGCCTCACTGGCCGAACTTCAGGACACGGAGGACGGCGGCAATCAGTTTGCCGAAGCCGCACTTGAGCGCCACAAACACGCCGGCATGGAACTGGCGGTCAAGGCCCGCTGGGTCGCCATGGGGCTCATCGCCATCATGCTCCCCTTCATCAATTTCGATAAGGAAATCATCTTCTATTATCCGCTGTTGGCGCTCTTTTGCCTCATCGGCTGGATCCAGATGCGGGTCGCCCGTGTCGGCCGGTCGAACACAGAGATATTGCTTATTTTGTGCGACATGGCGCTGATGACCATCGCCCTCCTCGCACCCAATCCGCTATCGGACAATGAGTGGCCTCGCGCGATGCAATATCGCTTCGAGGGCTTCATGTATTTCTACATCCTGCTGGCGGCTGGCACTCTCGCCTTTTCCTGGCGAACAGTGCGCGGCATCGGCACCATCGTCGCCGTTTTCTGGCTGCTGGCGCTTGGCATCATCTGGCTGGTTTCAAATCCGAACGTGGCTCTGACCGAAGCAGCCCAGGCCGCCTTTTTGCCCGACCAGGATCTTGCCGAAATGCTCGACCCCAACAACCTGCTAGTTTACATCCGCGCGCAGGAAGTGGTTGTTTTCGTAATCGTCGCCTGGATCCTGTCGGCGGCGGTGCGTCGTTACGGACAGCTGCTGATCGGCCACGCCTCGCTGGAGCGGGAGCGCGCCAATCTCGCCCGCTACTTTTCCCCCAACGTCGTGGACGAGCTTTCGCAGAACGATGAGCCCCTCAAGCAGGTTCGCACCCAGGATGTGGCGGTTCTGTTCGTCGATATCGTCGGCTTTACCAGCTACGCAGCCGAACGCAGTTCGGAAGACGTGATCGCCACACTCAGGCAGTTTCACAAGCGCATGGAAACGGAAGTTTTCCGCCACGACGGAACGCTCGATAAGTACCTCGGAGACGGGCTGATGGCGACGTTCGGTACGCCGTTCGCCAGCGACCACGACGCCCTCAACGCACTGCGCTGCGCGCGTGCCATGATGGCTTCGGTGGCGCAATGGAATGTCGAGCGGGAAGCCGCCGGGCTGCAGCCCATCCGCGCCAGTTTCGGTCTGCATTACGGGCCGGCGGTGCTTGGCGACATCGGCGCCAATCGGTTGGAGTTTGCCGTGATTGGCAACACGGTCAACGTCGCCAGCCGGGTGGAGGCATTGACCCGCGGTCTGTCGGTGCAGCTGGCAGCAACAGATGATTTGCTCAACCGCGTGCGCAGCGAAACCGGTGCGGATACCGATCTGGATGATCTCACCCGCCGCGATAACATCGAAATCCGCGGGCTCGATTCCAAAATGACGGTGTGGACGCTGCAGTAGCCGGAACGCCTTTGGCTGCGCTAGTTTACACTGTCCGTCGGTACGTAGTGAGCGCCTCCAATCGCTTGTTCGGTCGGAAGTAGCTCAATCGTCGTCACATTGACATGCCAGGGTGCGTCGATTGCATACATCACGGCGTTGGCAACATCACCGGGGTGCAGTTCTGCAATCCCGGATGCTTTCATGCCTGCGCGGCTATCGGCGTCACCAGAGGCCGCATCATAGAACTCGGTGGACACACGGCCCGGGCAGATTTCCGTGACCCGCAGACCGGTACCCAGCAATTCAACGCGAAGGTTCTGGCTGAACTGGTGGATCGCCGCCTTGCCGCTGCTATAGACAGCGGAGGCTATGGTATGCAGGCCGGCAACCGACCCGATATTGACGATGTGACCGCGACCGCGGCGTTTCATGCCTTCAAGCGTCAAAGCGGTGATTTGCGCCGGGGCAATCATGTTGATTTCCAGGGCTTCACGGATTTCCTCAGGCTTCACATCGGAAATGCCCGTGATGCCGTGCCCGACCCCGGCATTGTTCACAAGCACATCCGGCTCGAACCTATCAATGGCGGCTTGAAGAACATCCGTTTGCCGCACATCCGCACCCAGGGTTTGACATCCCGTTTCCGCCGATAAATCGGCCAGCACATCGTGCCGACGCGCCACGGCCAGAACATCTCGGCCGCCCTCGGTCAGCGCCCGAACCAGAGCGGCACCGATGCCGCTGCTCGCTCCTGTCACCAGAACCTTCTTCAGTTCCATCATTGTCTCCGATCTTTCGTGCGCCGAAAGTGAGGCGTCTTCGAAATAGCACCCCGACACAAGTCGATGGGCGGGTTGATCCATGTCATACCGCACCGGCAACACCGATGGGTATTCTTGCTGCATCAGCCCGAGCGGGCAAATCCCTGTAGAGCAAGGAGGTATTGCAATGTTAACCGCACTCTCCGTCAATCCTGATTATCTGGGCATGCTCATCCTGAAGGTTCGCGCAGTCATGGCGCGCGAAGCCACGGTCATCTCCGATCCGGGTGGCAATGCCAGCGACGATGTGGGGCCGGCAGTCCTGCAGGAGCAGGCCGGCGATCTGTCACGCGATGAGATCCTGGTCGAAATCGATGCGCTGGAACCCGACAAGCAGGCCGAGCTCGTCGCCCTGATGTGGCTTGGCCGCGGCGATGGAGAAGCCGAAGAATGGGCCGACCTGGTCAAGTTGGCCGACGAGCGCCACGAAACGGCGACAGGCCCCTATCTGCTCGACACTCCGCTGTTGGCAGAATACTGGGCCGAAGGCCTCGACAAGATCGGCTTCGGCAGCATCGTCAGCGGCGTCGAACATCTCTGAACGATCGCAAAAACGCCGGCTGCAAGATGATGCAACCGGCGCTCCTGCAAATCGTTACATGTTCGCCGTGATGAACTGGCCAGGCTTGATCTCGATTTCGGGTGCAATCGTCATCCGCTTCGATCCCTTGATCTGCATGTCGAAACGATAGCGACCGGCACCCAGCGGCATGGCCGGCCACGGATTGCTGGAGCTACGGCTCCAGTGAATCTTGGCCTCCTCGCCGGTTTCAAGGTCCACTGCGAAGATGGCAATCTCACCTTCTATCTTCGTGTTGAACTTGATCCCCGACGTCAGCTGGGCATCGACGAAACCCGTCTCGCCGACGACAATTTCACCGAACTCGGCTTCTGAGTGGTTGTGTTCGGTCAACCGCAGCGCAATCTTGTAGCGCCCCGGCGCCAGAATGACCGGTCCGCGTTTGCGGAACTTGTGTTCCCGGCCGGCTTCGTCCGTCATCAGGAGATAGTAGACGTTCTCCCAGTCGTCGTTCCACTGCAGGTTCAGACCCTGATCCAACGGCACTTGCGTCAGTTTTCCTTCTTCGAAGGTCATCTTGCCAAGATTGACGTCGGAATAACCGTGCTCCTTCTGGCGCAGGATGACCGTGTATTCGCCCTGCGGGACCGGAACCGGATACCAGACACTGTAATGGGCGGCGACATTCCTTTTGCCGCGTATCTTTTCAGCGTCCGCGGCGTTCGGCAGCAATTGCCAGTAGTAAGGCCGGTCCATGCCCTCAGGCGCTATGAACTGGGCTCCGGTGTTGATATCCACTTCCGTGACCTGGCCGCTATCAACGCTGACTACCTTGGGCAGATCGATTTCCTGCCCGCCATGTTCGACCTGGCGCCAGACGAGTTGATATTCGCCAGCCATCACGGGCATTTCCAGCTCATTGGTCTTGGCCACTTCCTCGCCGGTCTCCGGCTCGACGACCTTCCAGTACTTCGCCTGGGTGGCCCAGTCCGCCAAGTTGATCCTGATCGTTCCGGGACCGGCGATCTGCAGCTGAATCGTGGTCGAGGTGTTCTCGACCTTCGGAGCCTCGACGACGATTTCCTTGTCGGTGGTAATGCTTTCGGCAACTTCGGTCAGCGCTCCGGACAGCGCGGCGGTGTCGTCGACGTCAAAATAGGCGCCGCCGCCCTTTTGAGCGACACATTGCAGCTGGGCGCGTGCTTCGGCATCGACACCGTAGCCGACGACGTGGATTTTGAGGTTCGAGGCTGAGGTGCGCAGCGCCTCGGCAACCGCACAGGGATCACCCTTGCAGGTCTCGATACCATCGCTGACCAGCACGATCGTGCGCTCTTCCTCACGGCCGGTCAGCGTCTCGCCGGCCAGTTTCAGCGCGTCTGAAATCGGTGTCTTCCCGCGTGGCGTCAACCCGTTCAGGCGCGACGCGATCCCCGGACCGCCGGCAGCGGCAACAGGTTGCACGATTTCAATGTCGGAACAGTCGCCCTTGCGGCGATGGCCATAAGCGATCAGGCCTGCCGACACCGAATCCGGCAGACCGGCCGCTAGGTCGCCCAGAACTTTGCGGGCCACGGTGATTTTGGTCTGGCCATCGGCCAGCTTGCCCCACATGGATCCCGAGGTGTCGAGAATGAAGAGCGATGTCTGCTCCGCATGGGCGGGTGCGGCGAGCGACATGGTCGCCCCCACGATCGCGGACAGAGCTGCGGTATGGATTGATCTCATGATGAGTCCCCCTGAAGTCCCGTATGGACAAAATTGGATGATCAGTTGCTCTTCGGCCGAGTGTCATCGGTCAGCCCAACGCCCGTGGCGCGATAGGGATCGACTCCGCCCGCACCGAGTGGCAGCGACGTCAGCAGGTCCAGATAGCCTTCCGCGACATCATCAAAGGCGGAGCGCGGCGGCAAGTGACCGTTTTCCTCGTAGGCCTCGATCGCCTTTTGCTCGTAGTCGAGCAATTCCCGCGGCACCGGCGCGCCATCCTCATGGTCGGCGAGCAGCGATGGTGAGGAGCGGCCTGGAAGGCGGCTCGGATCGATCATGTAAAGCGAGAAGACTCCGGTCCCGAAAACATCGGCGCCGTGCCTGTAGCGTCCGGCGGAACGAAACTGCTCGAGACCGCCGCCGGCCGTCGATGTGTTGGCAATGGCAAGGATCGTGAATTCGCGGAAGAACGCATTCGACCCGTCCATCGCCAGCGCAGACATCCCGCCCGCACGCTCTTCGACGTTGCCGCCACTCAACCCGTAGATCTTAAGATGCTCCCCCGGCAAGGCGGTCGGGGCCATCGTGAGCGCCAGAGTAAGGGGCGCTTCACCAGCGCGATCGAGATCATTGGCGTCTTCGCCGGCATGAAAGTCCAGCAACTCGAAGGCCGCATCCTTGTACGGATGATCCTCGTTGTGGCGATGAACCGTTTCCAGGACGCTGCCGGAAACCGTGAATGCACCATCGGTGACGCCGATCAACGTGCAATTGTTGCCATCGACCGGAGCGGGAGCTTCCCATTTGCAGGGGATAGCCCATTCATAGGTGATCGCACCCGAACCGGAGACCGTGCCGTCGGCGTGGATCTTCAGCGGTGCCCAGAAGCCCAGAACGGTAGAGGCAACAGCATGCTCGGTCGAGAAAGCATGAAGCTTCCCGCCGAAGCTGTAGACATGAACGACTGGTGATTCGGCTGTTTCGCTCTGTGACGCCTGTATCGACACCGTGCCAACCAGTATAAATGCGGCCGTTCCGACCATCACGCGAGTACTACGAAACCAGTTCATTCGAACACCAATACAACTTCTATTCTCCGGCTGTTTTTAACAGATGGAGATTAAAAGCCAGTATTTGGGATTGATGAATAAACTCGGAAATATTTCGCGCTACGCAATACAGCCGCGACGCAATGCAACCATGTCGAGCAAGTCAGAACCGCTCGCTTGACACCGGAAGATGCAGCAGTCCACCCGGCGGAGTTCAACACTGTGCCACCCGGCCGGAATAACGGAGACAGTTGCCCCAGTTCTCCCTGAGCCTACACGTCTGTTGGCTCACAAAGGACCGGGCAACCGCCCCCTTCGCATTCGTTGCAGTCAGTTGACTCGCTTGGTCACTCAAGCGCCCCACGGATGCTGTCCAGCATCGCAGCACGATCGCGTCGCGCGGCAAGGGCGCCATTCATGTCCGTACGCACGAACCGCGTTGGTGTGTTCGGCTGCAGCTGCCCGATCAGATCCATATCAGCTGACACCACTGTTCCCAGCATGAAATAGCCGCCACCCGAAACCGCATCGCGGTGCAGCACGATCGGTTCGGCGCCACTTGGCACCTGGATCGAACCGTAGGGATAGCACGCGTCGGTGATGTTGGACGGATCGGAACCGGCACCGAAGGGTGGTTCGCGATCGACGAATTCGAGCTGGCGCCCGCCCTGGAAGCGGTAGCCCATGCGGTCGGCTTCCGAAGCGACCTTCCAGACATCCTCGAAGAAATGCGCCCCGGCCGCTTCGGTAATGCGGTGCCAGTAGAGCCCCGGCAACACCCGCAACTCGGCCTCAGCACCGGGCATTCGCCGCATCTGCTGCGGCACGCTGCGGCCCTCCGTAGCAGAGCCCGCCTGCCCCAACGGCAGCTCGTCTCCCGGCTGGATCGCCCTGCCTTCGACGCCTCCAAGTGCACCGATTGCATAGGTCGAGCGGCTGCCAAGCATCTCCGGTGTGTCGATACCGCCGGAGATGGCGATATAGGCCCGCGCTCCGCCGCGCAGGAAATCGAAGGACAGGACCTGGCCGGCCTTGACCGCAAAAGACGTCCAGCCCTCGCGCGCATCACCATCGACCTTGGGCGGCAGGTCGGCGCCGGTGACGGCGACAATGGCATCTTCGGTGAATTCCAATTCCGGCCCCATGAAGACCGCCTCGAGGCACGCCGCTCCCTCCGGGTTGCCGACCAGCAGGTTGGCAGCACGCAGCGCCAGCCGGTCCATGGCCCCACCGATCGGGATGCCGAGATGATAGTAACCGGGCCGACCCAGATCCTGGATGGTCGTTGCAAGACCTGCACTGATGACCTTAACCATGGAGCGTCTCCTGCAGTCTGGCGTTGGTGCCGTCGATATCGGCGTTGAAATCGTTGAGCGAGAAGCGCACATCACGCATCAGCGGAGCGAACTTGCCTTCCTCGACATCGGCCACGGCCTGGTCGTATTCATCCCGGCCGATCGGCTTCCACTTGACGATGTCGCCGGGCCGGAAGAACACCATGAAGTCCTTCAGGTAGCTGACCTGCTGCTGCGGGTCGTAGATCGGCATCGGCGTGATGCCAAACATCTGGTAGCCGCCGGCGCCGCGCACCGAATAAATGCAGGAGAACGAACCGCCATAGCCCACAGTGAGTTTCGGCGTGTCGGTCCGCGGCCGCAGATATTTCGGCACCTGGATCTGCCGAGGCCGATCGACCATCTGATAGAGGAACGGCAGGCCGGCAACGAAGCCGACCATGGATACGAACCAGGGCGCACCTGAATGGGCGGCGATGAAATCGTCCACCGTGCCGTAGCCATTGATGCTGGCGGCGTATTCGATATCGGTGGAATTCGGATCCTGGTGGCGTTCGCGAAACCGCATCAGCGTCTCGTTGGTCCACGGATCCTGGTAGTAGACCGGGATCTCGATGATCCGCGTGTTCAGCACCGGCTCGGCCAGACTGGCCGATTCTTCCAGTCGCTTGAGCTCGGCCATCATGTCGTCCGGATGGATGCGGTCCGGATCGAACTTGATCTGGAACGAGGCGTTGGCCGGGCAGATCTCGGTCACGCCCTTGATATCAGCCTCACGCACCGCATTGGTGATGGACAGGCTCTTGAAAAAGGCTTCGAGCGACATCGCTTCGTCGATTTCGACAAAGACGTGCTCGTCGCCGCCGAATGTATAGCGTGCGGTCATGCGGATCTCCCCGATTGTTCGTTGAGCCTCGCGGCATTGGTTTCCAGCCACGGTTCCAGCCAGTTGGTGTGCACGGCGCCAGAGCGTACCTCGGCATCGTCGACAAGGGCCCGAAACAGCCCGGCGGTCGTTGTGAGGCCGCCGACTTCTATTTCCGACAGTGCACCCTTGAGCCGGTCGATGGCGGCATCACGTGTGTCGGACCAGACGATCAGCTTGCCGAGCAGCGAATCGTAGAAGGGCGGAACCTGGTAGCCCGGATAGAGCATGTGATCGAAGCGCACGCCGGGACCACCCGGCACACGCAGTTCCTCGACCGTCCCCGGAAACGGCATGAAGCCGTTGGCCGGGTCCTCGGCGTTGATGCGCACTTCGATGGCATGGCCACGCCGGTCGACATCGGCCTGGCTCACCGACAACGGCGCGCCCCCGCAGACGCGGATCATCTCGGCGACGAGATCGATGCCGGTGATGCATTCGGTCAGCGGGTGCTCGACCTGGATGCGGGTGTTCATCTCGATGAAATAGAAATCGCCGCTGGCGTCATCATAAAGGTATTCGATCGTGCCTGCGCCGCGATAGCCAACGGACCGGGCCAGCGCCACGGCGCTGTCGCACAGCATGGCCCGCGTCTCCGGCGACAAAGCTGCCGACGGCGCTTCTTCCCAGACTTTCTGTCGACGCCGCTGCAGCGAGCATTCGCGCTCGAAACAGTGCACCGCATCACGCCCGTCGCCGAGGATCTGCACCTCGATATGGCGCGCCCGGGTGATCATCTTTTCCAGATAGAGGCTGCCATCGCCAAAGGCGGCAAGCGCTTCGCTGGAGGCCTGCGCCGCCAGCGCCTCGAAGGTCTCGGGGTCTTCGGCAATGCGGATACCACGCCCGCCGCCGCCGGCTGCCGCCTTGATCATCACCGGAAATCCGATGTCCCTGGCAACCGCCAGACCGGCGGCCGGATCGGCGATCACGCCGTCGCTGCCCGGCACGGTGGGAACGCCGGCCTTCTGCGCGGCGTCCCGCGCCGCCGCCTTGTCGCCCATCATGCGGATCGTGTCTCCGGACGGACCGACGAAAATCATGCCGGCCGCTTCAACCGCATCGGCAAACCCGGCGTTTTCCGCCAGGAAGCCATATCCCGGGTGCACCGCATCGGCGCCGGCCTGTTTCGCCGCGGCCAGGACCGCCTCGGTGTTCAGGTAGGACTTCGCTGCCGCCGGCGGCCCGATCTCGACCGCTTCGTCGGCGAGTTTCACCGAAAGCGCATCGGCGTCCGCCGCGCTATAGGCCTGGACGGTTCTGATCCCGAGATCGCGCGCGGCGCGGATGATGCGCACCGCGATTTCGCCGCGGTTGGCGATGAACAATGTGCGAATGGCCATGGTCGCGTCAGCCATCCAGTTCAACCAGGGTCTGGCCGGCCATCACCGGTTCCCCATCGTCTGCCGGAAAGGCGGAGACGGTGCCGGCTCCATCGCTCTTGATCTCGTGAAACGATTTCATCACTTCCACCAGTCCGATCACGTCACCGACGGCAACCGTATCGCCGACCTCCTTGAACGCCGGCTGGTCAGGCGCCGGCTTGCGGTAGAACGTGCCCGGCAGGGGCGATTTGACTTCGTGATTTGCCATTGGTTCGGATCCTCCTTTGCGCCGTGAAAGGCGTTTAACCCTGTGCCGCGACTTGCGGCTTGAGTGCTGTGCTGACCGCGTGCGCGATGGCCACGGAATTGGGCGTGTCGGAATGCACGCAGACGGTTTCGGCCCGCACCGGCAGGTCGACCCCGCCGGCCGAGCGTACCAGACCTTCCGAAACCGCCCGCAAAGCCCGTTCGGCTGCCACTTCCGGCGCCACCGGCGCATGATGACGGGTTACCAGCAACTGACCGTCATCAGCATAATCGAGATCAGCGAAGAACTCGGCACGAAATTCCAGGCCGCGGGCCTTGTAGACATCCTCGTGCAGCGTGCCGGCGAGACCGAACAGCGGCACTCGAAAATGCTCGCCGATATCGGCAATCGCTTCGGCAATGTGTTCCTGCCGCGCCGCCATGGAATAGAGCGCGCCGTGCGGCTTCAAATGGTTGAGTTCGATGCCCGCAACTTCGAGAAAGCCTTTCAGCGCACCGATCTGGTAAAGCACGATGTTGGCCATCTCGTCGCGATCGATCTTCATTTCGCGACGGCCGAAACCTGGCAGGTCCGGCAGCGAGAAGTGCGCCCCGACCTTGACGCCAAAGCGCTTGGCCAAGTCCACCGTGCGACGCATGTGGTTGGGGTCGGAGCCATGGAAACCGCAGGCCACATTGGCCTCGTCGATGTGCGGCATCATCGCTTCGTCGTCGCCCATCTGGTAGAGCCCGAAGCTTTCGCCCATGTCGCAATTGATGTTGACCGACATCTTCGTTCTCCTCAGTCGCGCAGCGATGCGACGAAACGCAGCCGCAGCTGGTCGGCGATCACCGCCAGGATCAGGAGCGATCCAAGCACCACCGTCTGCAAGTAGGATTCAATGCGCGCAAGGTTCATGCCGTTCTGCACCAGGCCGATGAAGAGTGCCCCAAGCACGACATTTTCGAGCCGCCCCACCCCGCCCCGAAGGCTGACGCCGGCAATGACGCAGGCGGCGATCGATTCAAGCGGCATCGATGCACCGATATTGGCCTCGCCCGTATCAAGCCGGGCGGTCAGGAGCATACCGGCGATCGCAGCCATCATGCCGCACAGCAGGTAGGTCCAGAACAGCGTCAGCCGCGTGTTGACGCCCGACAAGCGGGCCGCTTTCAGGTTGCCGCCGACGGCATAGAAGTATCGGCCATAGGGCGTGCGGTTGAGGAACAGCCACAGCACCGCAATGATGACGACCGCGACCACCACGGGCGTTGGAATTCCGAACACCGAACCGAAGCCGAACACGTCGCCGAAAGTCTGCGGCATGCCGTAGACCGGAACGCCGCCGGTGAGATAAAGCGCCGCGCCAAAACCGACCGAGGCCATGCCCAGCGACATCATGAAGGGTGAAACGTTGAACAGTGCCACACCCACACCGTTGACCGCACCGATCAGCGTGCCGGCGGCAATACCGGCGAAACAACCGATGGCGATTGCCAGCCAGATAGCTTCCGGCATGGCCGCGTGGGCCGACGCCATCGCCAGCGCGCCAACCACAGATGTCAGCGCCAGGATGGTCCCCACTGACAGATCAAAGCCGCCGGTCAGGAGCGCCAGCATCTGGCCCAGTGACACGATGGTCAGATAGACCGACTGGCGCAACACGTTCATCAGGTTGCGGCCGGTCAGGAAATTGTCGGACAGCGCGGTGAAGATCACCACCGCTGCCACCAGCAGCACCGGCAGTATGCCGATGCGCACAAAGAGCTGTTTGAGCCGGTCGCCCGGTTGTCTGCCGTCGCGTGCGGTCATTTCGATCTCGCTCATGGTCAGGCGGCCTCCCTTTCGAAGAAATGCGCCAGAACGTTTTCCTCGGTAATGGCGTCGCCTGTCAGTTCGGTCTGGATGCGCCCCCGATAGAAAACGAAGGCCCGGTTACACAGGTGCAGGATCTCCGGCAGGTCGGAGGAAATCAGCAGGATGGCAACACCGCTCTCGCAGAGTTGCGCAATGAATTCGTAGATCGCCGCCCGGGTGCCAACATCGACGCCGACCGTGGGCTCGTCAAAAGCGATCAGTTCGAAGTCGCGGGTAAGGCTGCGCGCCAGCATGACCTTCTGCTGGTTGCCGCCGGAAAAGTGCTCGACGGCCCGTTCCACCCGACGTGGCGACAGGTTGAGCCGTTCGGCGAGCTCGTCGACGGCTTTCGCCTCGGCCCGCCGATCGAGCGTCAATCCGTTTGAGAACGGTTTTGTGTTGAGCGCTGCCAGGCTCATGTTCTCGCGTGCCGGGCGCATCAGCATCAGCCCGTCGGTGTGGCGATTGGCCGGCAGGTAGAGAAAACCGCTGCGCAACAGATGCGCCGTGCTCTTGCCGGTCACGTCTTCGCCCTTCAGCCTGACGCTGCCGCCGGAGATCTCACGCGCGCCGAAGCAGGCCTGGGCAAAACTGGATTTGCCGGAGCCGACGAGGCCAGCCAAGCCGACGATTTCGCCGCGGGCAACGGAAAGCGAAGCGCCGCGCACCGCATCGTCCGCGGTTGCAAGGTCCTTGGCTTCAAGAATATTGGCACCGGTTTTGAAACTGATTTCCGGGAAAACCTGGCCGACCACCCGGCCGGTCATCAGGTTGACCAGCGTGTCTTCCGACGTGGTCTTGGCGTCGACGGTGTCGACATAGCGGCCGTCGCGCAAAATGGTGATGCGATCACCGATGCGGCGGATTTCGGCCATGCGGTGGGTAATGTAAACGATGCCGACCCCATCGGCCTTCAGCCGCTCGACCAGAGCGAAGAGCTGGTCGGTCTCGTGATCGGTCAACGAGGCCGTCGGTTCGTCGAGGATCAGCACGGAGAGGTCTGAGCGGAACGCCTTGGCGATCTCCACCATCTGCTGTTCAGCGCGCGTCAATCGGTCGACGCGGCGGCCGAGCGGCAGATGAAAGTCCAGGCGCTCGAGGATTTCCTCTCCCTGGCGCCGTGCCGACCTGCGGTCAAGCAGACCGGCCCGTCTTGGTTCGGCGCCGAGAAACAGGTTCTCCAGCACCGTCAATTGCGGGATCAGCGAAAACTCCTGGAACACCGCACTGATGCCCAGATCGCGGGCTTCATGCACCGAGCGCAACTGCACCGCACTGCCCTTGAACTCGATATGACCGCCATTGGGCTGGTTGGCCCCGGCGAGCATCGAGATCAGGGTCGACTTGCCGGCGCCGTTTTCGCCGAACAGCACATGAACTTCACCGGCTCGCAGGTCGAAGTCGACCCGGTCGAGCGCTGTGACGCCCGGATAGTGCTTCTGCAGGTCGTGGGTCCGGATCAGCGGATACGCGTCGTCCTGACGCGTATCCGCCGTGCGGTGTTGGGAGGACATCGCCGGGATCCTGACTACTCGACGCGGAACACCGGTTTGTAGCCGGCGGGCGCCAGCGTCGAGGAGCTGTCGAAGCTGGAGTGATTGTCCTGGGTCACAACGCGCAGCGCCGGGCCGACATGCTTCTGGTAGTCCTTGCCTTCCAGAATGCGCACAGCCGTGTCGATGGCAACGCGACCCTGGATGACCGGCGAATCCGTCGGAGCGGCGAGGATCTGGCCGCGGCGGATGCCCTGGTCGACGCCAGGCGTATAGTAATAGGACAGAACCTTGATCTGGTCCGTGAGGCCGCGCGAGCGCAGGATCGGAATGGCCGCTTCAGCAGTCACCGCCGTGCCGACGACATAATCGAGGTCCGGATGGGCTTCAAGCGTGTCTTCGACCAACTTGGCCTGGGCTTCCTTGCCGGTATCACCGTATTTGGTTTCGACCAGATCAATAGCGCTGCCATCGATGGCTCCGGTGAACCCGGTATTGCCGGCCTCGACCCAACCGGCACCTGCCGGTCCAGGGAACCAGGCGACCTTGACCTTGTCACCGCCCGAAGGATGCAGCTCGGCAAGATAGGCACCTGCCTTGCCGCCCATTTCACCAAAGGACACCAGCGACTTGGCGCTGAGATCGGGAGACGACATGCCATTGATCACGTCGATCACCGGAATGTCCTTGCCGCGGATTTCCTTGACGATGTTGTTGAGCCCGTCGAAAGAAATAGCGCCAATGACGACGGCATCCGCACCGGCTGCCACGCAGTCTTCGATCTGGGAGATCTGGTTGTTCAGTTCGGTATAGCCGCCGGCCTCGACCAGCTGCATCTTGACGCCCAGGCGCTTGGCCTCTTCGGCAACGCCGTAATCCACGCCGAGCCAGTAAGCGTCTTTCATATGCGGAAAGGAGACGCAGATCTCCCACGGTTTCGACGCTTTCTCCAATGGCGTGTAGTCCACGGTCGTGCGCGGGCTGGCCATGTCGAAGGGCGGATCCCAGACCTCCACCGGATAGGGATACCAGTCCTCGGCCTGGGCCTGCGCCACGGCAACAGCGCCGAGCGCGGCCGAACCGAGCAATGCGAGAATGAGCTTGTTCATGTGTTCGATTTCCCCTGTTGGGTCCAAACGGACCGTTCAATGCGCGGTTCCGGAACGCCCTTGGCGACCGGCCGGCTGTAGGCGTCTGAAAGGATAGGTGTCGGATCGCTGTATTGTAAAATATGGAATTGCGCGTAGTATTATCGAAAAATCCGATGCAATGGGCTCGGCTGCAACCAAAGGACGATGGTGGCTTGAAGCGAAGCAAAAACCAGAGTCAATGGGCGCAAAACCGGGTAACTGGATTGGATACCGCTGGACTTGCAGCCTGGCGTCTACTGACCGCTACAAAAAGGCATCTGATATTCAGATAAAGGGAATCGAAAAAACCGATGGAACCCACACTGCGCCAGTTCCGCTATTTCATCGCCGTCGCCAATGCGGGCCAGGTCTCGCGGGCGGCGATGGACATCAACGTTTCCCAATCCGCTGTCACCGCCGCAATCAAGGGACTGGAAGAACTGATCGGCGCACCACTGTTCGAGCGCCACGCCGGCGGCGTTACCCTGACCTACGAGGGCAATCTGTTCCTGGACCACGCCCGCCATATCGTTGCCAATGTGGAAGAGGCCGTGCAATTGCCCCGGCGCATACGTGAAAATGTCAGCGGCACGATCAATCTGGCGATGAGCTACACCATCGCCGGCTATTTCCTGGCGCCGCATCTCTCCCGCTTCTCGCGCGGCTTTCCCAACGTCAAGATCAACCTCACGGAGACCGCCCGCACCGACATCGAAGAGGGCCTGATCGCTGGCACGTTCGATCTCAGCGTCCTGCTCACCTCCAACATCATCAACCAGGAGGACCTGTCGCACGACACCCTGTTTCGCTCGCGTCGCCGGCTATGGGTGGACGCCCACCACCGCTTTCTGGAGCGCCCCAACGTGTCGCTGCAGGACATCGCCGCCGAGCCCTACATCATGCTGACGGTCGACGAGGCCAGCAACACGGCGCAACGCTACTGGAACCGCACGCCCCACAGCCCCGACACCATCTTCCGCACGTCCTCGGTCGAAGCCGTCCGCAGCATGGTCGCCAACGGCATGGGCGTCGCCATCCTCTCCGATATGGTCTACCGCCCCTGGTCCCTCGAAGGCCGCCGCGTCGACGTCATCCCGGTCGCCGACCCGGTCCCCACCATGGACGCCGGCTTCGCCTGGTCGAACTCGGCCGAGCTCAGCGACGCAGCCCGTGCTTTCATCGAATTCATGCACCTGTCGATGGGCCCGGAGCAGCCGATGAACATGATGGCGGGGAAGGCGACACGGGGGTAGGTTTAGGGTTTCGAATCCGCATTGGATTCACGTAAATAAGTCTTGCCTAATCACAATTCCAGCGGGAATAATCTACAAAACAACACAGAAAAATTTGGAATAAAAAATTCCTAAAATCCAAACAACGAATAATCTCTACCATAAGATAATACGTACGCTAGAGAAAACTAATTCTGGTAATTAGTTTGGCAATTTTCGCGATTTATTGTAATATTTTTTGACTTATAAAAGATCGATATATTATAAGGGATAATTATAAATCGTATTTTTGAGGGAAAAATCGTGCCCATCATAAGAATCGCAACGTTTAATTGTGAAAACCTTTTCGCGCGTTACAAATTCAGAGAAGGAAGCTCGGTCAATGGCGGGTTCACGATCAACGATACGAAATTTGATATCCTGAGTACCAGAGCAAAACGCCTAACTGCAAAAGCAATCAAAGCAGCAGATGCCGATATTATCTGCCTGCAGGAGGTGGAAAACTTACCGGTGCTGGATCGCTTCAACTCGGAGTTTCTAGGTTGGAGTCGCGGCAAAAGGTACCGGTATAAGACACTTATTGATGGCAATGATCCGCGAAGAATCGACGTCGCATTTCTATCTCGCATCCCGCCGGTTTCAATAAGAACTGAACGGCACTTGAGGAATGATGCAAACTCGGCATCGTTGTTTTCTCGTGATTGCCTGCGGGTCGATTTCGACATCGATGGCGAGTCGCTATCTCTCTATGGAAACCACTTCAAATCGATGATGGGAGGAAGGAAAAACACTCGCCCACGTCGATTGGAACAAGCCAACGGGGTAAGAGCCATAATCGAAGGCGACCACGGCCCGATGTTGAGCGGAAACGTGGTGGTATTGGGTGATCTCAACGACTATCCACAGCGAGATCAAGGCACAACCACAGCACTGGGTGCATTGACCAACCATCCAGCCCTAGTGGACCCGCTTGAGCGTTTGCCGAGCAACAATCGATGGACTCACTATTGGGCGCGCCAAAATGAATACCGACAGCTCGACTACATCCTCTTGTCCAAAGATCTCGACAATCAGTCCGGCAATCCCACACCTCAACGTATACTTCAGGGACTGCCCTGGCGTGCTGAAGACGTTGACGATGAACGGTTTGATGACGTCGGCTTTGACAACCCCAAAGCTTCTGATCATGTGCCATTGGTCGTTGAGATAAGGGTAGGACGTTAGCAATCGAGGAGAATTGTTGCTCTATCGGTCGATCCGCTGGTCCCGACGGAGGGTGAGGTGGGACCAACTATGTGGTTGCCTGGCACCGCTTGCGCGCACGCACTTTTGTCGTACGCTGCGAGTATCTTACCCAGCCAAAACCGCGCTGAACCGCCTGAAAGCCTCCTGAATATCCGCTCGCGGCGCAGCAATATTAACGCGAACGAAGCAGGCCGCTTTTTCATCAAACCAAGTACCGGGGCTCCCACCGAAACCGGCCTCGGCCATCTTTGCCACGAGCGCCTCGCCCTGCAGGCCGGTTTTGCTGCAATCGAGCCATATCTGATAGGTGCCCTCGACCGGTGACATGCTGATCGATGGCAGCTCGTTTTGCAGATAGTCTGCCACCCAGTCGATCGTGCCTTGCAGGTAAACCAGCAGTTCGTCGACCCAGGCATCGCCCTTTTCGTAGGCTGCGATGGTGGCATGGGTCGTGAAGGCGTTGCCGTGGCCGAGATACATCGATTCCTCGATGTGTTTCATGCGGGCGAGGAAAGCGTCGTTCTCGGTGTAGATGTAGCCGTTGGCTATGCTTTGCATTCCGAAGGTTTTTGCTGGCGAGCCCAAAACGGTGACGTGACGGCCGTTGTCCAGCGTTGCAAGGCTGTTGAAAGTGTGATCGCCGTAAATGATGTCCGCATGGACTTCATCGCTGACAACAGTGACGTTGTGTCTTTCGGCGATTTCCACCAGGCGCGCCAATTCATCGTCGCGCCAGACCCGGCCCACCGGATTGTGCGGGTTGCACAACAGCATAAGCTTGACGGTTTCAGGCGCCAGTTTGCGCTCCAGATCGTCGAAATCCATGGTGTATGTGCCATCGGTGTTGATCATCGGGTTTGTGACGATCTCACGGCCGGCGGTGCTGATGAGCTTGGCGAACTGGTGATAGACCGGAACCTGGATGACGATGCCGTCGCCCTCATCCGATAGTTCGCGGATCAGCAACGCGATGGCCGTCAGGACACCGGGGAACGCCACGAAATTCTCCGGCTTCAATGTCAATCCATGCCGTCTTTGGTGCCAGCCGGAGATCGCTTGAAAAATACGCTCGGGGTTGATTTCGTAGGCGAACTGGCCCCGTTCCGCCACATAGCGAAGAGCCTCCTGGATGGGATCAGCGACGGCAAAATCCATATCGGCGACCCATAGAGGCGTTACCTCGGTCGTGCCGAACATCCCCTTGAGGCGCTCGGGGTTGTGCCGGGCGAAGAAATCGCCTGTTTTGGCAGGCGCAGTATCAAAGCGGCTCATCGTTTGGATCCCCCCGGTCATTGCGGCGCAGCGGCTCATCGATAAAGCGATGGCAGCTTTTGTTCAATGATGAGCGGTCATCGAAGCTGTAGGCAAAAATGCGTATGCTCCAAAATCCGCCGCATGCTACCATCCGGCCATGACCGAAGAGCCCGCTTTCATTACGTCCTGTCGCGTTCGGCCGATCATGGCTCCACTGCCGATGCCGCACAAAACCGCGTCGGGAACGCTTGAGGCCGCGCCGCTCGTTCTCATCGACATTACGACAGACAGCGGCCTGACCGGGTCGGCCTATATATTTACCTACACGCCGGCTGCACTCGAGCCCCTGGCTAGCCTGACAAGGAACATTATCGACGGCCTTGTCGGCGAAAAGGCCAATCCGGAAAAGGTCTATGATCTTCTGGATGCACGCTTTCGTCTGCTGGGAAATCAGGGCCTCGTCGCAATGGCCATCGGCGGGATCGACAAGGCGATCTGGGACATCGCCGCAAAGGCCAAGGGCAAGCCGCTAGGCGATTTGATCGGGGGCGGCGTTGAACCGATACGGGTCTATGACAGCCTTGGCCAGATGCCGCCGTCCGAGACGGCGCGGGAGGTCGAGGCATCGCTTGAGCGTGGTTTCCGGGCCTTCAAGATCAAAGCCGGTCATCCGGACCCGTCGGTTGACGTCGCCGTCGTCCGCGCCATCCGGGACGTGGCGGGTGCGGACACCTGGGTCGCTGCAGACTTCAATCAGGCGTTTGGTGTCGACGAGGTCGTTCGCCGGATGCGAATGCTGGATGACGAGAATATCGCCTGGATCGAAGAACCGGTGCTGGCCAGCGACCACCGCGGGCACGCAGCCGTTCGCTCCGAAATCCGGACACCTGTGCAAACCGGCGAAAACTGGTGGGGCGTTGGAGACATGGAAAAGTCGATAGAGGCCGGCGCCTCGAACTACGTCATGCCCGATGCCATCAAAATCGGCGGCGTCACGGGATGGCTCCGCGCGTCTCGTTTGGCGGAAACCAATGCGCTCCCCATGGCGAGCCATCTCTTTGTGGAAGTGTCGGCGCACCTGCTCAGGGCGACACCGACGGCGATGATCCTGGAGTGGTTTGATATTGCCGGCAAAATCGTCACCGACTCGCCCAAAGTCGACGACGGTTTCGTCACGCCTTCGACCGGTGCCGGTATCGGAATCTCCTGGGACGAAGCGGCCATCGCAAAGATCGCTGGATAAGCGACGTCCCAGTAAGTCAGCTCAAGAAAGCGGAATGGCGGTCTCAATGCGCTGCTCTTACCGTCTTACGGCCAACAGCCGCTCTGCTGGCCGAATTCAGAGCACCGTATCCGGTTGTCAATCAGCCAGTCTCTTCACCAGAAGCAAAACGTCACCGGTGTAGTAAGGCTGACAGGGATGAAGGCGAACGGCTGCCGATTCGATACGTTCGTATCCGAGCCGCTCGTAGAGGCGCACGGCACCGTGGTTCTGCCCGTAGACCTGGATGCTCATCCTGGAATAGCCGGCCTGCTGTGCAGCCCGTTCTGCTTGCTCCATGAGCTGGCTTCCAATCCCCTGACCGCGGCAGGATGCGAAGACGGCAAGCGCGTTGATATACCAGGTGCCGACGGAATGTCGTTCCAGCTCGATAAAGGGAGCGATCGGTGCAGGCAGGTCATCTGGATCGTCTTCCGGCGCTGTGTCGATGGCGTAACTCAGCACCATCCCGGCGGTTTCGCCATTCGTCTCGGCGATGACGGCATTGGTGAAGGAAAAGCCGCCTGATGTCCGGCGCGCGCGTTCGGCGCCGATTTCCAAAGGTGACTGACCGGCGTCGGCAGACTTGCTCCAAAGCCAGGTGGGAATGCCTTCGCCGGCAATGTCGATCAGCTTGGCAAGGTTATCGGCGTCATTCGCCGTTGCGTCACGCAAATTGGGAACTGAGTGAACGTTCATGGGTTTCTCCGTTCGTTGTCGTGAGATTTCGAGACGGGATCAGGCTGCGACGCCTGCGGCGCCTTGACCGGCGATACAGCCGACATGGCGATGATCAGTGCCACAGCATCCGCCGATAACGCGAATGTTGGGAATCAATGTCAGCAGGTCGGCATTCAACCGGCCCAGCTCTTCAGGGTCGCCATCGTCAAGCACTTCGGCTTCGTCCAGTTCGGCATGGCTCATGCGCGACGCGTTCGACCGGATCCCGCCTATGCGCGCGATCCAGTCGGCGCGAGTCTCCAGCACATCCCTGAAATGGTCCGGGTGTGCGCAGTTGATCATGTAATAGAGCGGGCCGTTATCCGTCGCAGCATCCACCTCGCCAATTGCCTCGCCGAGCGGCTGGCCGGACGGCAGACATCCATCCGTTTCCAGCGTGAAGGCAATCACCGCCGGAACATCGATCTCCCGTGCGGCGCGGGCGATGCCGATGGCTTCGCCGGCATGGGTGAGCGTCATCGCACTGATCATGTCGACGCCGGCGCGACCGAGCGCATGGATCTGCGGCGCGTGAATGAGGAGCGCGTCCTGCGCATCGAGCGGCGCATCCGGCGCATAGGCGTCGCCGGCAGGGCCCACCAAGCCGTTGATCAGGATCGGAAGCCCATCGCTTTCGTGCCGAGCCCGGATATCCGAGACGAACGCGACGGCGCGTTTGTTGGTCTCCAGGACTTCGGAGATCGTCTGGCCGAGCGGCCCGGCCCAGGCCATGCCGGCTCTCCAGGTCGGGGCATCGAGGATGAAGCCGCGGCCGGACTGCCGGGCGATGGCGATGTACCGCTCGAAGTAGGCGGTCAGGTCGCGCCGGCCGGTTTCGCTGTCGAGCAAAACGGCGGCCGAGAAACAAGGGAGTTCATATCCCTTGTCGAAGATCATATATGTCTCCAAACCGCCATCGGACAAATAGAAGCGTCCGCTGCTGGTCAGGTGCTGAATTCGCATGGTGCTGTTCCTTGTTTTTTGATGCCAGAGGAATAGCTTCCGGTGGCCGTCGCCTGATAGTTGTCGCGTGGTCCGGTTGTGAATTTTCCGTTTTGTGCTTTGTTTTCAATGCACAAGGCAGAAACCAAACGGCGCGAGATCACTGCGGCGAGGCACCAACTGGACTCGCAGTACAGTCGGGAGACAAGTCATGGATCAAAAGGGCGATACCCGTAGCCGCATTCTCGATATTGCCGAGGCGGCCGTTCTGGAAAAGGGCTTCGAGGCCACGTCAATCGAAGAGATTGTCGCCGGTGCCGAGATTTCCAGAGGCGGCTTCTTTTACCATTTCAAGGACAAGAACGCCCTCGCGCGGGCCATGCTGGAGCGTTACATCGAAACCGAGAATGCACTCTATGACGATCTGTTCGCGCGGGCACGGGAGCTGAACGACGATCCGCTCCACTGCATGCTGATCGGCCTCAAACTGCTGGCAGAGATGCTGGAGGAAATGCCGACCGGTCATCCGGGCTGCGTGATTGCGTCAACGGCCTACCAGGATCGTCTTTTCGACAAGGGCGTGCGGGACCTCAACCGGCAAGCCATTCTGGGCTGGCGCAAACGGTTCCGGGGCATGTTCGAAGAAATCGCCGAAGTCTATGAGCCGCGAGAGCCGGTCAACATGGACGCGCTCGGCGACATGGTTTCCAGCGTGGTCGAAGGCGGCCTGGTTCTGCAAAGAGCGCTGCGCGAGCACAACAACGCGTCCGAACAGATCATGCTGTTCCGGACCTACCTGAAACTGCTGTTTTCGCCGCAAAAATAGGCCAGCCCTCTCGGTCCTATCGCCCTCGAAAATGCGGCGCCCGCTTTTCGGCAAACGCTCGCCGCCCCTCCGCCGCATCATCCGTGGCGAAGCAGATCGTCTGCAGATCCCGCTCATAGGCGACCGCCTCGTCCAGCGGCATGGCAGCGGCCGCCCGCAAATTGGTCTTGACCGTCGAAGCCGCGATCGGCGCACGACTGGCAACGGTGCGGGCAAGCTCAGCGGCGCGGTCCTGCAATTCCTCCGGCGGCCAGAGATCACTGACCAGGCCCCAGGCAAGCGCCTGCGCGGCGTTTACCGGGTCACCGGTCAGCACCATCTTGGCAGCGTTGGACGGGCCGATCGAGCGGGTCAAATGCGCCACCATGCCGCCGCCACCGATCCAGCCGAGCTTGATTTCCGGCGCAGCGAAACTGGCGGTGTCGGAGGCGACGCGGATGTCGCAGCTCATGGCCATTTCGAGCCCGCCGCCAAAGGCATAGCCATTGACGGCCGCAATAACCGGTTTGCGCAAGCCGCGCAGTGCATCGCAGTATTCCGGGCGGTTGCGAAACTCCCAGGGCGTTTCGTAGCGGTCGAGTTCACTGATGTCGGACCCGACGCAGAAAGCCCGATCGCCGGCGCCGGTAAGAATCACACAGCGGATGTCCGGATCGGCGTTGCATTGCGCCACGGCATCAATCATGGCCGCCGCCATCTCCGGCGTCATCGCGTTGAGTTTCCTGGGTCGGTTGAAGCGGATCGTCGCAATGTGCCCGTCGCGTTCGAACTGCAGCTCTTCGGTCATGACAATGCCTCTTCTGTTTCCGGCAGCGACGCGGTGAACATGGCGCGTAGCCGCTCCGCGACCGCGGATGCTGGGACCGACTCCTTAAGCGCCTCACGCACGGTGGCAGATGCGGCGGTCTGGAACGCGATATAGCCGTGATGGCGCGGCCGCACCGCGGCATGCTCCAGCGTGTCCCGCGTCGCCACGTAAAACTGCCCGACCGGTGCGTTCACGCGCTTATCTGTCCAGGCAGAACGGTTCGACGGCTGGCCGTCATTGGCAGGAATGAAGCCGGACTGCACCTCTTCGCTCATCAAATGGGCGAGATGATCCATCAGCTCGGGCGTCGGACGACAGCGGTGCGACAGGGCAATGCCGGTTCCGCCGAGGATCGATCCGGGTCGCCCCTGCGAGCGCGCCCGCGGCGCATCACGAAAGAGAACCGTCTCCGGTGCGGGGCGCGCGGCATAGGGCACATAGCCATAGACCAGCGGGCAAACCAGGATTTCTGACCCGCCTGACATTTTTTCCAGCAGGCCGATGGGATTCAGGCCGATGCAGGTCCGGTCGGAATGAGCGTAGATTGCGGCCATCAGTTCGAAGGCGTCGCGACAAAGCGTGTCGTCGAGCCAACCGCCATCCGCGAGATCCAGAGTTTCGTCGAAAGCCGCGGCGATCGACATCAGGCTGAGCACGGCATGTGGTCCGGCCAGCGATAGTGCCAGACCGCCTTCGTCGCGGGCAAAGGCCAGGACCTCCTCCCAGGTGCGAAGCGGAGCGTCGGCCAATTCCGATCGAACCGCCATCACCTGGCTCGCGGCATCGAGAGGCAGAGCCCAGACGCGCCCGTTCATGCGGTAGCTTCTCAGGCTGGGGCCAATGCTGTCTGCCTCAAGCCGTTTGAGCATCGCAATATCGAACAGCGCATCCAGCGGCTGCAGGCACGCGTGAGACAGAGCTTCACCCATATGCGGGTGATCCATCACGACGAGGTCGTAACGGGCGCACAGGTCGGCAATCGGCGCGCTTTCAAAGCCTTCAAGGGGCTGTTTATCCCATTCGATCAAACCGCTCTGTCGTCCGGCCCGATCCAGTGCGTTGAAGCCGCGCGGGTGGTCCCAGGTGAGACCGCGGAACGGTGGGGTCATGACCCCTCACCCAGGTGAACGGCACCCGCCGCTTCGAGACGGGCGATGTCATCGTTCGAATAGCCGGCCTCGGCCAGCACCTCGGCACTATGCTGACCCGTCAGCGGTGCACCGCGCGTGACCTGGCTGGGCGTGCGTTGGAATCGGATCGGGAACCCCGGTGTTTTGACCCGGCCCTCGGTCGGATGGTCATACTCGACCATGGTGCCGTTGTGGGCAATCTGCGGGTCATCGACCAGGTCCGCATAGCCGTAGACCGGCGCGGCCCAGATGCCGGCCGCCTCAAAGGCAATCATCCAGTCGGCGGTGTTCCTGGTCGGCAGGGCTTCGCGCACAAGCCGATACAACAGGTCACGCTGCTCCCAACCGGCGGATTCGGGATCGAGACCGGCCAGCCGTGGTTCATCGAGCACGCGGCTGAGCACGTCGAGATCGGGCATTGCCATCGCCACATAGCCGTCGGCGGTGGCAAACGTCCCATAGGGCGAGCGGATATAGACATGCGCGTGCGGTTCATCGCTGCGTGTCTGTGGTTTGTTGCCCACAGTAAAGACAGACAGCTCCTGCATCTGGATCGTGGTGATCGCATCCAGCATGTTGACCTCGACCTTCTGTCCCTCGCCCGTGCGCTCGCGGTGCAGGAGCGCCGCCAGAGCGCCCTCGAACGCGGTATAGGCAGTAATGGCGTCGACCAGATACTGACCGGCAGCGAGCGGCGCCTCGCCCTTGCGGCCGGAGGACAGCATCGCACCGCTCATCGCCTGCAGCAGCAGGTCCTGTCCCGGACGCTGCGCGTGCGGGCCGTCTTCGCCATAGCCCGACATCGAAATGTAGATCAGCCCGGGGTTCAATTCGGAAAGCGTTTCGTAGTCGACACCAAGCCGTGCGGCCACGCCGGGGCGGTAGTTCTGGATGAACACATCCGCTTCCCGGACCAGTCGGTGGATGATGGCCCGGCCGGCATCGTTCTTCAGATCAACGGCCAGCGAGCGCTTGTTGCGGTTCAACGACAGGAAGGAGACGTTGATCCTGTTGCCCTGCGCACCGCCGGCCGCGACATGACGCTGCCACTCGCCGGTCACCGGCTCGACCTTGACCACATCGGCGCCCAGATCGCCCAGCCGCTGAGCCGCGAAGGGCCCGGCCATGGCGATCGAACAATCAAGAACCCTGTATCCGTCCAGAATGCCCATCGAAAAGCCTCAGTTCATGCTCCAGCCGCCATCGACGGCCAAACTGTGTCCGGTAATGAACCCCGCGCCATCGGAGGCCAGGAACAGGATTGCAGCCGCAATGTCGTCGGGCGTGCCGCGACGTTTGACGGCCTGGTGATCCAGCACGTGGCGCGCGTAGCCTTCGGGGTCCGGATGGATCTTTTCCGCATCCGTCGGAAAGGCACCGGGCGCGATGGCGTTGACGGTAATCCCCCATTTGCCGAATTCGCGCGCCCAGGCGCGCGTCAGCCCCAGGAGCGCTCCCTTGGACTGCACATAGGGCGACAGGTTCTCCCAAGCGCCGGTCAGCGTGATAGAGGTGACATTGACAATCCGACCCCAGCCCTGGTCGCGCATGGCCGGCAGAAGTTCTGCCATGCAGACAAGGGCTGCATCGACATTCACCGCCTGCACCTGACGCTGCTCCTCCAGCGAGAAGTCTTCAAACGGCTTGGACGGGTAGATTGCCGCGTTGTTGATCAGCACATCGACCGCGCCATCTCGAAGGATACCCTGCAATGTGTCGCGCAAGGCAGACGTATCGGTCAGGTCCTGTTCAATCAGATGAAGTCGACCGGCCAATTCCCCAGGGGTCTCGGCTCGAAGGCATTCGTTTTTGCGGTGGTCGCGATCGATCGAGAACACCTCGGCCCCGGCCGCCAATAGCGCCAGCGTCGTACCGTGACCCAGCCCGCCGGCCGCTCCTGAATAAAGCACGCGGCGGCCTTTCATATCGCCGGGCGCGCTCACGACCGCCCCCCGATCGGCCGGAAATCGCCCGACGGCGCCGGGTAGTCGGCGTCCGGCTGGGCAGCGATATCGGTGATCCGCTTTTCGGCTGCTGCGATGGACTCCGTGTCCGGGAGGATCGAAAAGGTCGTATCGTAGCGGCGCTCATCGCCATGACCGAGCCAGATCAATTCGCCCCGCTTGCGCGCCGCGCCATGACCGAGCACATGGTTCGACGAGGGCTCGATCCCCAGCGCGTACTGGCCCGATTGCAGGTTCTGCCATTCGTACTGGCAGGGAAACTGATCCTTGCGGGTGACGACCATCAGGCCGAGCCCGAGCCGGTCGTTGACCAGCGCAGTCGGAACCTCGCCCTGATCGTCAGGCGCCAATTCGTGCTGCCAGACCTGTTCATGAAAATCCGTCTGCGGCCCCGGCATGGCGCGATAGCCGACACCCTGCGCATCATAGGTTTCGGCATGCGCGGCCCAGACCACATCAGCGATTGGCGCCAGGTAGCGCGCGCCCTCTTCCAGCACAGGATGACCGAGATTGATGTGGTAGCAGAACATGTGCGGCGTACGGTAAAAGCCGCGATTGACCACCCGGTCCGTCAGCCGGATATCGTTGCCGCCAACCTCCACCTCGATCCGGCGATGCATCTCCAGATGCTCGCCGAACACGGTGCCCTGGGCCACGACGCCTTCGGCCCAGAGCGTGCAGCGGTCGCCGTCCCAGGCCTCGCCATAGCCGATCAGTTTGGCCGGGATCGTTCCGACCCGCCCGTGGATCGAATGGGAGACCTTTTCCCGCGGCGCATAGACATAATTGTCGGCCGGTGCGTCATACATGAAAAGGATGTGGTCCAGGCCGCAGGTGACCATCAGTCCCGAAAAGGATCGCAACCAGCCCAGGCCGCCCTCGCCTTCGTATTCATGCAGGCCCGGGTGGCGGAACCCGGCCGGTGACTGCCAGCCGATGCCCATCCCGCGATACTCGCAATCGCCAATATCCATGGCCCGGTCGACCAGCACGGTGAACCGCAAGCCGGTGCCGGTGCGAAACTCCAGCATCCGGATGCCCCGTTCGACCCCGTCTTCCAGCGTCATCAGGCGCACTCCGGCCGCATGGGCGTTGGCGCCGCTGACCGCTTCGAGCTCGGTCCGGGTCATCTCTTTCCCGTAGAGAGTTGGCATGCGTCCTCCGTTTGCCGGCCCGACCGGACGGCATTGCAGAATTCAGGTCTGTTTCGGACCGCCCGGCTTAATCACCGGGCGGTGGTTCAGCCGCTCAAAGTCCGTTGGCGCGCAGTTTTCCGTCGAGGAATTTCTTGGCGCGCGGCACATCCTCTTCATCGAGGTGTTCGATGATCATCGGAATGTTCGGGTGCTTCCTGGCAAGCCGTTGCAGGTAGAGATCGTAATTCAGAGACCCCAGCCCCGGCGCCGGCAATTCGATCGAACCGACACCCCGGAAGGTGTGGCTTTCCGCAGCATCGTCATCGCCGATATCGGCATGCTTTTCGCTGTCGTCGACCGAGCGCATCACGTCCTTGGCATGGGCAATACAGATCCGGTCGCTCAGCGCGTCGAAGACGTGATTGATCGTCTCGTCCATCTTGTCGATGTTGTGATCCTCGAAATAGTTTGTCGGATCCATGATCAGACCGAGTCCCGGATGATCGACCTCGGCGAACATGCGCAGGGTCTCCTCAACCGAGCCGACGACGTTGTTCACGTAGGTTTCGAGCAGGAAGACCGCGCCGTGATCATAGGCATATTGCGCCAAGTCGGCGATCACCGTGCGGCAGTCGTCCCAGCCCTCCTCGGTCTTGTTCTTGGGGTGGTGCGTCCAGTCGCTTTCCTCGTGGAAGGTGCCGGTTTCCGAGCATACGAAGGGTGACCCCAGATACTGGGCGTGGGCAAGGATTTCCTTGAACCGCGTCAGCAGTGCCTCGCGTTTGGCCGGAATCGGATGAATGATGTTGGTGTAGCAGGAGGTTGCGCAGATTGGCAGATTGTGATCGCGGAACGTTTCGCGGATCTGCTTGCACTTGTCGACCGTGATCTGCCCGTCACCAACATCGACATCCTTGAAATGCATATCGAGCTGCACGGTGTTGAAACCGTGGTCGCGAATGACCTGGGCGGTCTTGTCCAGTTCGTAGGGGAAATACCCTGAGAAAATTCCTGTCTGCATCATGGCCGTGGCCCTCCCTTATGTGTCATTTATCCAGAAAATCGCCGAGTTTCACCGTCCGACCCGCATCGATGGAGGCATAAGCCGCCTCCACCAGCGCCATCGTCCTGACGTTGTCGGCAACGTTGAGTGTCGGTTCGGTTCCCGCGTGCAAGGCATATTGCAGCTGTTCCATCACGCCGATGAAGGCGTGCGGGAACCACATGGTTTTCCATTCGGGCGTAACCCAGGCGCCGCCGGTGGCTTCCGTCGAGGCGTAGCTCAGCGTCGAGGCCGCGCCGGTCGGCCAGCCGATTGTGCCCTTGGCCACGCCCTTGGTGCCTTCGACCCGCCAGGTAATGTGCTGGTCGTCCGCATAGCCTTCCTCGCGAGGGCCGGACCAGACATCCTCCAACGACAGCGCCATCAGCCCAGACGGAAATCGCAGTGTCGTCATGACGATACCGTCGGCATGATCGAAGCTGGTGCGCGGATCGCTTCGGGTCAGGCTTGTCACCTCGTCGGGATCGCCAAACAGAAAGCGCAGCGCATCAAGGTGATGGACGCTCATGTTCGACAGCGTCAGCCGGTCGTAGTCTTCCAGGAAACCCTGCCAGTGCGGGATCGCGTGCATGTCGATCTGCGCAAACACCGGATCGCCAAGCACCCCTGAATCGAGCAGCTGCTTCAGCACCTGCATCGACTGGTCGTAGCGCATGTTCTGGTTGACCGAGAGCGGTTTGCCTGCGGCCGCCGCCTCGTCGCGCAAGGCCTGCGCTTCCTCCAGGCTCAGCGCCAGCGGTTTCTGTGCCAGGATCGCCTTCACATGTGGTGCCGCAAGGGCTTCACGGATCAGTGCCGGCTGCTGATCCGGTGGATAGGCGATGTCGACGATCTCGACCTGCGGGTCCGCAATCAGCTCCGAAGGCGTTGCGTGAACCGTTGGAATGCCCCAGCGCCCGGCCACTTCGGTTGCCCTCGACTGGGTCCGCGAGGCGATGGCGACAACAGGAAAGCGCGCTTCCTTGTAGGCGGCGAGATGGCATTCAGCCATGATCATGCCGGCGCCGATGCATCCGATCTTGTAATCGCGGACGCGGATCTCGGGATCCGGTCGCAATGTCAGCTCCTGCATGGTGTCCTCCTCATGCTCCTGGCCCACCCAGCGCAATGCCGGCCTCGTCGAAGAAGTGCAGTTGGCCCTGCGCAGCAGCAAGCCTTACCGGCTCGCCGACCTCAAACCGCGGCTGACCCCGCAACATCGCCTTGATCTGCATGTCGCGCACCGACAGTGTCACGATCGTTGTGCCGCCCATCGGTTCGACCGTTTGAACCCGGGCTTCGCCCGCCGTGTCGCGGTTCACCTCGACGCTTTCCGGCCGCAAGCCAGCGCGCGCCGCCGAAGGCGGCGGCGGCATCTTTGCGGCTATGGGTCCGTCCGGACCGACATGGCTGGCGTCCAGCAGATTGATATGCGGCGCCCCCAGCATTCCAGCGACATATTCGCTGTTGGGTGCATCGTAGAGATCTTCCGGTGCGGCGATTTGGCGAACCCGGCCGTTTTCCAGGATGGCCATCCGATCCGAGATCGACATCGCCTCTTCCTGATCGTGGGTTACGTAGATCAGCGTGTGTTTCATTTCGGTCTGGATCCGGCGCAGCTCGACCCGTGTCTGTTCCCGCAATCGCGCATCCAGCGCCGAAATGGGATCGTCCATCAGGTAGGCCACGGGATCGCGAACCAGAGCCCGGGCGATGGCAACGCGCTGCCGCTCGCCGCCCGACAGCTGCGCCGGATATTTGTGCAGGATATGCGTCATGTGCATTTTCTGCGCCACGTCATCGACGCGCGCTTCGATCCGATCCGCCGGCACCCGGCGTTCGACCAGCGGAAATCGCACATTGTCCAGTGCGGTCAGATGCGGAAAAAGCGCCAGATTCTGAAACACCATGGCAACGTCACGCTCGGCCGCCTCGACGTGACGCACGGAGCGACCATCGATGAGAATGTCGCCGCTGTCCGGCTGCTCCAGGCCCAGGATCAGTTTCAGAATGGTCGATTTCCCCGACAGCGGCGGGCCGAAGAAACAGAAGAACTCGTTGTCGGCAACTTCGAAGCTGACATCATCGACAGCCAGGGTGTCGCCGAAGCGCTTGGTCACGTTCTCAAACGTTATCCGTGCCATCACGCGGCCTCCCGCTCTGGCAGCTGCGCGATGGCGGCACCGTGTTCGTCGAAGAGGCGCATGTCTGCGTCATCGATCGAAAAGCGCAGAACGCTGCCAATATCGGGCACCGGCGTGTCATGGTCGAAACTGGCCTTGGCGGTGGACTCCCCCGCCTCCAGGTGAAGAATGCGTCGCGCGCCGATGCGCTCCACGAATGTGCAGGTCATCGCGAAGGGCCCGTCGGCATCCGGCGTGATCTGCTCCGGACGGAAGCCGAGCTGGACGCTCGACCTTTGGGCTGCCGCGGCAGCCACATCATCGGAAAGCGGTAGCGACGTGCCGATATCACTCACGGTGAGCCGTACCCCATCGTCGATGGAGACGTCGGCCGGCAGAATGTTCATCCCCGGCGATCCGAGAAACTGGGCGACGAACGTATCGACGGGATTGTTGTAGACATCGATGGGGGAGCCGACCTGCAGCAACTTGCCATGATCCATCACGGCAATGCGGTCGGCCATGGTCATGGCCTCGAGCTGGTCGTGGGTCACATAGACCATGGTCTGGCGAAACTGGCGTTGCAAGGTCTTGAGTTCGCTGCGCATGACGGCCCGGAAGGCCGCATCTACATTAGACAGCGGCTCGTCCAGCAGGAAGATCGCCGGCTGGATAACGGCCGAGCGGCCGATTGCGACGCGCTGCAATATGTTGACCGAAAGTCCCGCCGTCGGGCTGTCGAGAAGCGGTGTCAGTTGCAGGAAATCGGCCATGTCGGCCACCTGCTTGTCTCGTTGCACGGCGGGAACGCCGGTGGCCTTCAGCCCATAGGCCAGATTTTCACGCACGGTGAAGTGGGTGAAGATGGCGTAGTTCTGGAAAACGAAGCCGACGCCGCGCCGGGCCATGGGCACGTTCACGATGCTCTTGCCGTCAAACAATATGTCGCCCGTGCTCGGACGCAGCATGCCGGCGATCATGTTCATGGTGGTCGATTTTCCGCAGCCGGAAGGACCAAGCAGCGCCACGAACTCACCGTCGGCAATGGTCATGTTCATGTCGGCGAGCGCGGTGAAGTCACCGAAATCCTTACCGAGGCGGGAGAGAACTATCTCGGTCATCGGTTCACGCCTCCTCCCGCGCCATGCGCTTGAGCGCGAAGACGGACAGGATGGACAGCACGATCAGGATGAACAGAGCGATGGCCGCGACATAGCCCCAGATCAGCTCCTGCTGCGTCACCTTGTAGATGAACACCGAGATGGTTTCCGTTGCCACACCGGGTCCGCCGCCGGTCATGATGAAGAGCGTATCGAAGATCTTGAAGATCTCGATCACCCGGATGGCCAGCGCGATGATGATGATCGCCTTCATGCGCGGCAGCACGATGGTGACGAAGCGACGCCACCAGGAGGCGCCGAGCAGAATGGCAGCCATCTGCTGGTCCTGCGGTACGGAAATCATGCCGGCCAGAAGGATCAGGAACATCAGCGGTGTCCACTGCCAGATATCGGCAATCATCACGGCGACAAGCGCCAGGTCCGGATCAGACAGCCAGGCGATGGTGACCGGCTCCGAGGTGAAGAGCGACAGGAGATCGTTGACCGGTCCGCCGGACTGGAACAGCATGAAGAACATGTATCCGGCAACCGCCGGCACGATCATCATCGGCACGAGGATGGTCGAATAGAAAAACCGTTTGCCGGGAAAATCATCGACGAAAAGAACAGCCAGACCCAGCCCCAGCAGGAACTGCAACGGTACGCAAACGATCATCACGATACCCGTGCGCCAGAGCGCACCCCAGAAGCGCGGGTCGTTGACCAGATCGATATAGTTGAGCAGGCCGATCCACAGCTCGTAAGCCCGCCACCAGCCGATGCCATCAAGCGGCGACCAGTCGGTAAACGAAATGTAGAGCTGCATCAGGATCGGGAACAGGGCAATGAACAGCACCAGGATCTGCGCCGGCAACGTCAGCCACAGTCCCAGCCGCGAGGGCGCCATACCGGTCGATGCGCCAGAGCCGGTTGTCTCGATCGGAGGGCCGGATGTCTCCACGATGCTCATCCTTTCAGCGCTCCGAACGTCAGGCCGCGCACGAGATGCTTCTGGATCGCGATGCCCATGATCACCGGCGGGATCGCCGCGATCAGGCCAAGCGCCGCCTTGGCGCCGTAGAGCTGCCCCGTCATCGATGACGACAGCGACGCCATGTAGACGGGGATCGTCACCCAGTCGCGGGTCGTCAGCAGCAGGGCGATCAGATAGTCCGACCAGTTGAGAATGAACACGAACAGCGCGGACGAAGCCAAAGCGGGGCGCATCATGGGCAGCGTGACCCGGACGAAGACGCGCAGCCGCGAGCAACCCTCGACGCGGGCTGCGTCTTCGATCTCGCGCGGCATGTCGTCGAAGAAGGTCTTCATCAGCCAGAACGCAAATGGCAGCGTAACGATGCCGTAGATAAGGCCCAGTCCGAACCAGCTGTCGATCAGGCCCAGAAAGGCCCACATGATCATGACCGGGATCATCACCGCCATCGGCGGAAACAGGCGCAACTGGATCAGGGCGAGCGGCAGGTTCGAACCGGCGCCGAAGCGCGACAGCCCGTAAGCCGCCATGGTGCCCCCGACCATGGCAATCAGTGTTCCGAAGCCGGCGGAGAGCAGCGATGACAGGATCGGTCGGCCCGCCGTCCGCTCCAGCGCGACAATCAGTTCGGTCGAGCTCTGCCCGAGAATGAAGCGGAAATTGTCGAGCGTCGGATTGCGCGGCCACCAGGTGAGATCCGCTCCCGACGCCGTCCACTCGGCAATCGGCTTGAAGGCCATCGAAATCATCCAGGCCGTCGGCACCAGCGAGATCAGGATAAAACCCAATATCAGCGTGTAGCGCATCACTTCGAAGGACAGGGAACGTTGCATCGAAAATCTACGGAAACCTGGAAGAGGAAGATTCTGGCCGGCACGGACTTGACCCGCACCGGCCGCGGGAGGCTCGTATTATGAGCTCGGGTCGATCACGGTCGGCCAGGCGGCCGAATTGGCGGTGATGGCGTCGATCAGCTTCTCTTCGCCGACGCGCCGTGCGATCCGTGCCCACTGGCGTTCCGTGTTGGCCATGGCCTGCTCGGCGGTCAGATCGCCCGTCAATGCCTGCACCAGGTTCTCGTCCAGCGCGTTGTGGAACGCGGTCGCACCCGGATAGTTGATCGTCGGCACCGTGCGGCGCACCGATTCCCGCACCACGTCCATATGGTAGTCGTGGTAGGTCTGGCGGACCAGCGGATCGTCGAAATTCGCCAGTTGGAACGGATCGAAAAATCCGCCTGGATTTGCCGTCATCCAGGAATAGATCCGGGACGATCCCAGCCATTGCAGGAAGAGATAGCAGGCTTCCGGGAAGTCCGACTGTGACGACACCGACGCCGACAGGTTGAACCAGAGCACGGTGCGACGCACCAGCCCCTCATCCGTCTCGCGACCAGGCGGCAGATGCGAGCCCACCAGGCCGGTGACCTTCGATCCGTCATTGGCGGCATTGTCGAGGAACTTCGGAAGGTTGGAGAAGGCGCAGGTCATTGCAGCACCGGCGGAGGCAAAATTGCCGTACTGCTCCGGCCAACCCCAGGATATCGCATCAGGCGAATGGTGCGACAGCGAGGCGACATATTCATTCGTCGCCATGACGCCTTCATCCGAGTTGATCAGGAAGCTGCCGTCATCGGCAAACAGAGACCGGTTCGGCGCACCGGCCGACACATAGCGCTGATACCAGTTGGTATAGCCCCAGCCCTGGTTGCGCAGGTCGGTGCAACCGATCAGCCCGTCATCCGGACGATGGAAGAAAGCCGCGATCTCGTCGTGCTCCTTCCAGGTTTTCGGTGGCGCCAGTTCGTAGCCATGGCGGTCGGCAAAAGCCGCCTTCTCCGTTTCGTCGTTGAACAGATCGGTGCGATGGTTCCAGGTCTGGAAATCGCCGTCGAGGCAAACACCGTAAACCGAACCACGATAGCTGTTCAGCAGCGATACCCCCTGCTCACCGCCGACATAGCCGCGCTTGGGATCGTCCCATTCCGGACGGTGCGCGGTGACAAAGTCGTCGAGATTGACGATGCCACCTGTTTCCGCCAGATCGCCCAGCCGGTTCCACTCGACCGCATAAATGTCGAACTCGCCTGTCTTGGTCGAGATGTCCTGCATGACCTTGGTGAATTCCTGGCCGTTGGGCACGCCGACGATATCAAGCTCGATCCCGGTTTCCTGCTCCCACAAGTCCTTGATCGAGGGCGCACCGGCCGGAAATGGCTGGGTGATCTGCCCGATGGAGCCGTCTGACAGGCCCAGCACAATGCGATCAGGCGCTTTACCGGCACCACGGAGTGCCTTGACGGCCTCGATCGCCCGGCCTTCCGGCGTATCGGGACCGTATTGATAGCGCTCGGCCCCGTCGAAACCGGTTGGTCCGCCAATCATGCCTTCCGCCAGGCCCGATTGCGCCCGCGCCCGGCCCGGACGCAACACCAAAGGCAAGGCCAATGCGGTGGAGGTCGCCACTCCACCTTTCAACAGCGCACGACGTGAAATCTCGGCGTTCTTCATCATATCCTCCCAATCGGCAGCCGTTTGAAAGCGGGTGCTGCCCCTGGGCGGACTGTCGCCCGACGCCTTAAGCGAATACAATCATCATTGCCCCTCAAAACCAATCATTTCGCTTCATTTCGGCGAAACTGCCTTTCCGAATTCGCAAATGATGTGTTTTGATGGGAGCAAATGATGCCTTCTGCGGCATCCAGCCGCGCAACGATCGGAGCTCCTGTTATGAAAGCCACGATTGCCACGATCGCCCATCAGGCCAATGTCTCGATCGCCACCGTCGATCGGGTTCTCAACAATCGGCCAGGCGTCAAGGACCGCACGCGACAGACGGTTCTACACATCGCCCAGACGCTGGGATACTTCGGACCCCAGCCACAGGAAGAACCGGCGGTGCGCATGGACTTTCTATTGCCAGCCGGGACCAACAGTTTCATGGCACTGCTGCGAAAACACCTGATCGAGGAAATCGAAGCCCGTTCCGATGTCCTTGGCCGGGTGCACCAGGTAGCCAGTTTCAACGAAACGGCCCTGGCGGAAAAACTGCAGGAACTGACGGGCACCACCGACGCGGTGGGTCTGGTTGCGATCGATCACCCCAATGTTTCGGAAGCATTGGACCAACTGACCACACGGGGTGCAAAGGTCGCGACCTTGGTGTCGGATGTGCCGAGCTTCCGGTCGGTTGGATATGTCGGGATCGACAACCGGGCCGCCGGACGCCTCGCCGGCTATCTCATTGGCCGGTTCCTCCCGCCTTCTGATGAGGCGAAGGTTGCCGTGTTCATCGGCTCCCCGTCCTATCGCGGTCACGAGGAACGCGAGATGGGCATCCGGTCGATCCTGAAGCGTGAATTCACCCATTTGACGGTGTCTTCGATGCACGAAATCAACGATGACCGCGAACAGGCCTATGATGCGGCGGTCGAATTGCTCAGGAATGATCGACCTGCCGCCATCTACAACATCGGATCCGGCAACCAGGGCATCGCTCGAGCCCTCAAGGAGGCGAATGCTGCTGACGACGTCGTGTTCATCGGGCATGACCTGACAAGCGCGACGCGGGCCATGCTCCTGGAAGGAACCATGGACGCGGTGATCGACCAGAACCCGCGCGTCGAGGCGCGTGAGATCGTAAAACTGCTGATTTCAGCCGTGCGGGGCGGCGACGAAGCCGAATTCCCGCCGCGCCTGCAGGTGATTTTCCGGGAAAACCTGCCGTAACGCGATCAAGTCATCACATCCGCCCCGTGTCGCACTTTAGAAGGATCGCCACGGCTGTGGTGTCTTCGCCGGCCGAGGGAACCGAATTCATCATACGCGTTGCCTCGGCCCACTGGAATCATGAACCCCGCCGGATCAAAGACCTCAAGGCCAAACAGGGAGCCCCTCCAGCCCCGCCGTCTCCGGCAGCCCACACATCAGGTTGGCGTTCTGAATCGCGTGACCGGCCGCACCTTTCCCAAGATTGTCCACCACACCCATGGCGATCACCAAATCGCGCTCCTTGTCGGCCGCGTAGCTGACCAATGCGAGGTTCGATGCGGTCGCCCATTTTGTCTGAGGCTGCCTGTCCGTCACACGGACGAAGGCCCGGTCCGCATAGAAGCGCCGAGCCGCATCCAGGCATTCGCCCGTGGTGGCGCTGCCGCGACAGTAGATGGTGACAAGGAGGCCACGCGTCATCGGCACCAGGTGCGGGGTAAACACCAACCCTGCGGCGCTGGCTGCGCTCAGTCGCTCGATGGACTTGGCCATCTCGGGGATGTGGACGTGCTGGAGCGGGCTGTAAGGAACCAGGTTTTCGTTGCTCTCGGCGTAGCCGAACCCTCCACCGTCACCCCGCCCGGCGCCGGAGATCCCGGTCTTGGCGTCGACCACGATATTGCCCGGCTCAATCATTTTTTCGGCGAGAAGCGGCGCCAACGCCGTCAGGACCGCTACCGGAAAGCAACCGGGGTTGGCCACGCGGGTCTGTCCCTCGATCTGGTGTGGCCAGACATCAGCCAGGCCGTAGGCCCATCCTGCGGTGTAGCGGTGGTCCCCGCCGATGTCGACGATCTTTATGGCCTCGGGCACACGCGCCAGCGCTGCCGCTGAGGCACCCGTGGGCAGCGACGCGAAAAGCACGTCGATCTCGGGCAGGTTTTCAGGGTCCCATCTCTCGATCACCAGGTCGGCCAACCGGGGCGGCAAGCCGGGGAACCGATCGACCAATCGGCTGCCGGCGCTGCTTTCGCCCGCGGCATAAACCAATTCGAACGACGGGTGGTTCGCAATCAAGCGCATCGCCTCTCCGCCTCCGAAGCCACTGATCCCGACGATGCCGATACGAATGCTCATGGTGGTGTCCTACTTCTGGGGCGAGCGAAGGTCTCGTTCGGTCAGCTCGCAAATTTGATTGAAAACAAAAAAACCGCGCCGGAGGCGCGGTTGCGGATGAACGGTCTTGGACGAGCGTTATCGGCGTCGCGCAGGCACGAAACGGGTACGGCGTCGGCTAAAGAAGCTCTCGTTCATGACATCCATATAGCGGGGCTTCGCTGCTGAGGTCAATCTCGCAATGCCCTTCACGCATCAGAAACGGGCGTTCACACCAAGTTGGTGGATTTGAAGTTTCTGTCATGGTCCAGAAATCATATGGGCCATGTCAAAACGGAGCGGCCGGCATTCGGTTTGTTGACCATCACCCTAACCGACCGCTTGCAACGGGCTCGGATCGGCAAACCGGAAAGCCAAGATCGGAAATCGGCAGCGAATGCCGCTTTTCCGGCGCCTCAGCCCGCAGTTCGAGCCGGCTGAGCGCTGACTGGCGACCGAACCAGCCGCAAGGATCCGCTGAGCAATCGTTCGATCTCCAGCCCGTGGCTCAGGAGCCGAACGTCTCCGCCACCGATGGTGGAAATCAGCAGGCTGGTCGGCATGCCCTGAGCATCCTTGCCATTGGGGAGAGCCAGGCCGGGCAAATTGAGAAAATTGCCCAACGATGTGTTGCGCAGCACCTTCAGATTGGTCCGATGGAACAGGTCCTCGTCAGCATCCAGTGGCGCGATTTCTGGGGCCGTCGTGGCCGTCGTCGGCATGGCGATCAGACCATCATCGACAAATGCGGCGAGCTGCTCGGCAAGGCTTTCGCGCTCGCGCAGCAGCAGAATGAGATCGGCGGCAGACATCGCCTTGCCGCCCATGATCCGGGCGACGACGCGCGGGTCGATGCGTTTCACGCCGGCGCCATCAACCAGGTGGCGATGCTCGGCATAGGCGTCGGCGGCGGTGATCGTGCCGTAGTCGACAGCAAGCTGTGCCGCTCGCTCGAAAATCTCCGAAGGGCCGCGCACAATTCGGGCTCCGGCATCCTCGAGCAATGCCAGACTGCGATTGAAATTGGCTTCGACAGCCTCATCCAGATCGTCAAGAACCACCGCCTCGGGAACGCAAATCCGCTGACCCACCACGGAACGGCGTCTGACCGATGGTGCGACGGCGCCGCGCAGGGTCATATCAAGAAGCACGCAATCCTCGACGGAGCGGGCCAGCGGGCCGACCGTATCGAGCGTGCGCGACAGCGGGAACACTGCCGTCTTGTCAATGCGTCCCTCACTCGGCTTGTAACCGACAATGCCGTTGAAAGCCGCCGGTATCCGTATCGAACCGCCGGTGTCGGTGCCGATGGCGCAGGGGACGAAGCCGGCTGCCACGGCAACGCCGGAACCGGACGAAGAGCCGCCCGGTGCCCTTGGAATGCCGGAACCGTGCGGATTGTGCGGAGTGCCAAAATGCGGATTGAGCCCCAGTCCCGAATAGGCAAATTCGGTCAAGTTGAGCTTGCCGAGCGTCACCATGCCGGCGGCGGTAGCGTTGGCGGCGACCGGCGCGTCGAGCCGTGCCGGTTCGGCCGACCGGTAGATGGCCGATGCCGCCGTGGTCCGCTCGCCGGCCAGGTCCACCAGATCCTTCCAGGCAATGGGCACGCCATCCAGCGGAGACAGCGGCTGACCGGAGGCCAGGCGCCTTTCAGCCGCCCGCGCTTCGGCCAGCGCTCTTTCTGCCGTCAACCGGATGTAAATCCGATTGGCTTCGGTCTGCTCCGCCTTGTTCAGCAGGTACTCGGCCAGGGCAACCGGACTCGCTTCACCCGCCGCCAGGGCACGACCGACAGCGGACGCCGAGCGCCGGGACAGGTTCTCGAGATCAGCCATGATGACCGGCCTCCTTCACGCCGGAGCTGAGCAATGGGGCGTCGCCCACGCGCCGGGCAAGATCCAGGAATACGCCGAGTGAATCGCGTACCGCCTGTTCATCCACCTCCCGGACAATGAAAACGATGCGCGACGTTCGGTCGTCGTCCGGCCACTCGGCCAGATGCAATGGCGCATGCACAATGTGTTGGACGCCCTGGATCACCACGGGCGTGCTGCTTTCGCGCACATTGAGCACGCCCTTGACCCGCAACACGGCTTCCCCATGGGCGTGGAGAAGAGCGGTCAGCCAGACGCCGAAGGCCGTCCAGTCGATCGGTTCGTCGAACTCCAGTGTGAAAGCGTGAATGGCAGCCGTATCGTGACCGTGATCATGGCGGCTTCTGTCGAGCCAGCGTGCAATCTCCGTCGCTCTGCTGTCTTCATCACCAGCGTCACTGCCGAACAGGGCGATAGCATCGAAGCCGCTGCCGGTTGATCGCCGCAGCTCGGCGATCGGGTTCATGCTGCGGATCTTCTTTTCCAAACCGGCAACATATACCGCTTCGGCAAGATCGGTCTTGGTGATCAGGATCCGATCGGCCACGGCCACCTGCTTGGCCGCTTCAGGCTGATTTTCGAGTGAGTTGATACCGGCAACGGAATCGACCGTGCACAGGATGTTGCCGACGCGAAAATGGTTGCGAATGATCGGTTCGGCCAACACGGTCGACAGGATCGGTGCCGGATCGGCCAGGCCGGTCGTCTCGATGAAGACGCGGTCGAAAGGCGGGATGTCGCCGGACGCGGCGCGGGCCTGCAATGTCCGTATCGTCTCCTGCAGATCGGAACGGATGGTGCAACAGATGCAGCCGTTCTCGAGCAACAGCACGCCCTCTTCCACCTCCTCCAGGAGCAGGTGATCGAGGCCGATTTCGCCGAACTCGTTGACGATCACGGCAGCATCACGGAAGTCCGGATGCCGCAGGACCTCCCGCAAGACCGTGGTCTTGCCCGAGCCGAGGAAGCCGGTGACGACGTTGACCGGAATCATCGCCGCACCTGCGATAGCGCCGCAAGATAGGTCGGATCGAGCGGGTCGACCGGCCGTCCGCCAAGCTGTTCAACCGTCGACCAGACACCAGCCAGATCGTCGACAATCTCGCGTTTTCCCGTGGCAGACGACAGGACGTAGCTGGTCGCCTGGAAATCAGCGACCTTCATGCGCAGGGGCTGAAGCAGCCCGTTGACAAAACCGGTACGGCGGATCCGCTCGGCCCGCACCGTCGGTCGCCCGCCGCCCGTAAAGGCATCCGGATGAGCCGACATTTCGGTCCAGTGGACGATGCCGAGCAGGCCGCACAATCCGCACATGAAGGTGCTCCTTCCTGTTGTGATCTAGCCGCGCGGTGACCGCTGCATGAAGTCGTCCGCTATGGCGTCGAAGGTCGTGAACTTGACGCCCGGATGCGAGATGATGTGGTTGTAGAGGCGCTCCAGCATCATCAGCACCTGCGGCTTGCCGGAAACGTCCGGGTGGACGGTGAGCGTGAACACGCCGTAATCCATTTCGCGATAGACCCAGTCGAACTGGTCGCGCCACATCTCTTCCAGGTGCCGCGGATTGACAAAGCCATGGCTGTTGGGAGCGGCCTTCATGAACATCATCGGTGGCAGGTCGTCGAGATACCAGGAGGCGGGAATTTCGACGAGATCGGTTTCTCGACCGCGCACCAGCGGTTTCATCCATTCGGAGGCCTGCTTGGTGTAGTCGATCTTGGTCCAGGAATCGCCGACCCGGATGTAATAGGGCTCGAAATCCCGGTGCATCAGCGAGTGGTCGTACTTGATGCCCTTGGCAAGCAGCAGCTCATTGGACACCGGCGAGAATTCCCACCAGGGCGCCACGTAACCCGTCGGCCGACGGCCGCAGAGACCTTCGATCAGCTCGATCGAATAATCCATAACGTCGGATTCCTGTTCCGGGGTCATGGCAATCGGATTTTCATGGCTATAGCCGTGCATGCCGATTTCGTGGCCGGCATTGGCGACGGCTTTCATCTGGTCAGGAAAGGTCTCGATGGAGTGGCCCGGAATGAACCAGGTCGTCTTGATGCCCCAGCGGTCGAACAGTTCGAGCAGCCGCATGGAACCGACCTCGCCGGAAAACAGTCCGCGTGAGATGTCGCAGGGACTGTCCTCGCCACCATAGGATCCGAGCCAACCGCCGACCGCGTCGACATCCACTCCAATCGCACAAAAAATCTCTTTGGCCATATTGGCTTCCTTCGTTTTGAGGACTGAAAAGTCCGGTTGAAATTGGTTTGGTCAGGGCGTCAGGGGCTGAGCACCACGGTCGCGCGCGCCGGTTTCCATCGCAGGCTGACCCGCCCGCCGGTTTCGACACCGCGGCCCGTCAGGGTCTCGGCATAGGTCTCGAGCCGCAGGCTGCGGCCGCCGTCCAGTTCGACGGTCGGAAATGCAAGCTGGCCGACCCGGTCAACCGAGGCGACCGTGCCGTCAACACCCTCATAGGCGGAATCGGATTCCCGGCGTCCGGCGCCATCGATTTCGACATATTCCGACGGCACGACCACCACCGCCTCCTTGCCGGCCTCAGCGCCATCGAAATCGCAAACACCGGCCAGGGCGCCAAACTCGGTCATGACGGTTGCCCTGTCGCCAGTGACGTCCGACAGTTTGCCGGAAAACAGGTTGTTGCGGCCGATGAAGCGGGCAACGAACGGCGATGCCGGGCGCGTGTAAAGCTCCAGGGGCGGCGCGATCTGTTCCACCCGCCCGGCGTTCATCACCACCACCCGATCGCCCATCGACAGGGCCTCCGACTGGGCGTGGGTGACGAAAATGAACGTAATGTCGAGCGACCGCTGCAGCAGCTTCAACTCCTCCTGGATCGACTTGCGCAGATTGGCGTCGAGCGCGCCCAGTGGTTCGTCGAGCAACAGGATGTCCGGCTCGGTCACCAAGCCGCGGGCCAGCGCCAAGCGTTGTTTCTGACCGCCCGACAGCGAACCTTCCCTGGCATCGGCGACATCGCCGAGCTGCAGCTTGTCGATGATCGCATCAACCCGGCGCTTGCGATCGGCTGGATCGACCTTGCGCACCTCGAGACCGAATTCGATGTTCTGGCGCACGCTCATATGCGGAAAAATCGCGTAGTTCTGGAAGATGGTGGCAGTCGGCCGCTTTTCTGCGGGCGTGTTGGTGTAGTCGTGACCGCGGATCAGCAACTTGCCGCTGGTGATGCTTTCCAGTCCGGCAATCATCCGCAAGGTCGTCGTCTTGCCACAGCCGGACGGTCCGACGAAGGAGATGAATTCGCCGCGCCTGACCCGCAGGTCGAATGCCTCGACGGCCTGATGGCCACCAGGGTAGACTTTGCCGAGGTCCAGCAGTTCAAGATCGTAATCGGTCATGGGCGACATCGTCGGATATCCGGCTGTGGCGCGAGGGACCGGGAGCAGCCCCTCGCGCGGGTTCAAAGATCAGGCGCTCAGGAACTCGTCCCAGCGCATGATGAGGTGGTCGTATTCGGCCGGCCACTGGTGCCAGTAGGAGACGTGGCTGGCGCGTTCTTCCAGCGAACCGCCATCACGCAGATCGCCTTCCTTGATGCCGCGCTCAGGCGCACCGACCCAGGGCTTGCCCTCGTACCAGAAGGCGTATTTTTCCGGCGCCATAACATCCTTGATGTTGGTCGTCGGTGAGTAGTAACCCTGCTCTGAAACGATGATTGCCGGCGGTCCCGACAGCCAGTAGTCGGCATAGGCCTTGACCGCGTCGGCATTGGGCGTGTTGCCGATCAGCGAGATACCGATGGACCAGCCGCGATACCCTTCGACCGGCACGGCATAGGAACATTCGATCCCCTGCGCCTTGACGGCCATGACCGCCGGCTGCCACGCATCGGCCAGGATCATCTCGCCGGAGGCGAGCAGGTTGACCAGTTCGCCGAAGTCGCCCCAAAGCGCCCGGAACTGGCCTTCCTTCTTCTTGGAGATCAGGAATTTTGCCGCCTCGTCGATTTCTTCGACGTTCGGGTTGCCGGGGTTCGGCACGTTGAGCAGGCCCAGCGAGTTCATCGCCAGAATGGCCTGACCGAAGGCGATCAGCGGGTCGACATTGAGGCCGGTCTTGCCTTTGAACTTGGGATCGAACAGCGCCGTCCAGGTGTTGGCTTCTTCGGCGCTGACCAGATCCGGCCGGTAACCGATGGAATCGTAGTTGTAGACGGTCGGCACCATCCACAGTTCGGTCTTGGCGCGGTCGGCCCAGATCTGCCCGGAAATCTGCGCGTCCGGAGCCATGCGCGGATCGGTTTCGACAAAGGTCGGCCGGATGTTGGCCCAGTTCGACAGGTCCGATGTGGCGATCGAGTCGATGGTCTTCGTCGCCGTCATCGCCGGAAGGCGTTCGCCGATTGTTTCCCAGCAGTCATAGGCTTTCGAGCCGGACAGCAATTCGGTCTGTGTGTTGGGGAAAATGTCCGCCTTGCCGAAGACGGCACCGACGCCGGATTTGGCCTTGAAGTCGTTGAGGATGCGTTCCTGCACAGTGACCGAAAGGCCGACGGTGCGCAGTTCCTGGTTCCCCAGGTTGCCTGCGGCCATGGCCATGCGCGGGTTGCCGAACGCAGCGGCGGTGCCCATGGCTCCGGCACCGGCGAGAAAAGTACGGCGTTTCATGGAAAAGTCTCTCATCGTTGAACTCCCTTGTGTCTTGGTGAGCGGTGTTCGGGGTTGTTGTTGTTATTGAGGGTCCTTCGTCAGACCCTAGTAGCGGCCGACCAGCAGGCCGCCGTCGACGGTGATGATCTGCCCGGTGAGGTAACGGGCGGCGTCGGAGGCCAGGAACAGCGCCACATCGGCGATGTCCTCCGGATCTCCGACGCGCCCCAGGGGAATGAACTCGGCGGCAGCGGCGAGGCCGGCTTCGCCCAGCGAATGTTCTTCAGACAGCGCTTGAGCGGTGCGCACATAACCTGGCGCCAGTCCGTTCACGCGAATGCCCGACGGCGCCAATTCCACGGCCAGTCCGCGCACCAGTCCGACAACCCCGGACTTGGCAGCCGAATAGTGCACGTGTTCGTCCCAGCCATAAGCAACGCCCATGATCGACGACAGGCAAACGACGCTGCCCGAGCCGCGCGCAATCATCCCGGGCGCTGCGGCGCGAACCAGCCGCATCATGCCCTTGAGATCCACGTCGAGCGTGTGGTCCCACTTGTCATCGCTGAGCTCGGCCAGCGGTACCCGGTGTGCAATGCCGGCATTGTTGACGATGCAGTCCAACGCGCCGAAGCGCTGCTCCACCGATTTGACAACGGCATCGCACTCTTCGGTGGAGGTGACGTCGAGCGAAGTGAATTCGGCCTCACCGCCTTCGGATTGGATGGCTTCAGCGACCGATCGGCCTTCGTCTTCCAGCACGTCGGTGACAACGACCCGGTACCCGACGCGGCCAAAAGCGATGGCCGTGGCCTTGCCGATCCCAATTCCCGCACCTGTGATCACAACGGTTTTCATCAGTTCATCCTCACAGCATCACGTCGCCGCAGTTTGGCCCCAGTGTCTGGCCGACGAAGGTCTTGGCATCGCTCGAAGCCAGGAAGGCGACGCTCGCTGCCACGTCTTCCGGTTCGCCGAAACGCTGCAATGGCAGCTCGGCCGCCTTGGCGTCGCGCCAGTCCTGCGAAAGCTCCATCACGAGGTCGGTGTTGACGGGTCCGGGCGCCACGGCATTCACCCGAATGCCGCTGCCGCTGACTTCCCGTGCAAGCGCCTTGGTCAGCCCGATGATCCCGGCCTTGGCGGCGGAGTAGTGCACCAGCTCCACGCCGCCGATCTGTCCAAGCTGCGAAGCGACGTTGACAATGACCCCGCCTCCGCGCGCCAGCATTGGCCCGATGGCCCGGCGGCATCCCAGGAAACATCCGCGCAGGTGCACGGCGATCATCCGGTCGAACGCGTCCGTCTGCATGTCACCGAAGCGGACCTGCTGAACAATGCCGGCATTGTTGACGAGCAGGCTGCAAGGGCCCCAGTTTTCCTCACACACGGCGAAGGCGTGCTCGATGCCGGCCTCGGTTGAGATATCGCCCTGGACTGCCAACGCCTTGCCGCCGGCATCGTTGATCAGCGTCGCCGTTTCAGCGGCCGCGTTTTCGGACAAATCGTTGACCACCACCCGCGCGCCCTCCGCCGCCAACCGCAACGCAATGGCCCGGCCTATGCCGGCTCCGGCGCCGGTGACGATGGCCGTATGCAGCGGCAGACCGTTCACGCGATTTCCTCCTGGAGATCGGAGACGCGGGAGCGCGAACTGCGGGTCGATAGACCCATGAGGATGCCGTAAACCGTCAGCAGGGCGAAGGAAAACAGCGTCGTCAGGATGCCGAAGGCGAACAGATTCGGATGGATCTCGACAGCGAAGGTGCCGTAGATCGCGATCGGCATCGTCACGTCCGAACCGCCAGTAAACAGGGTTCTGGGGAACTCGTCATAGCTGAGCGTCAGCGCAAACAGCATGGCCGACAGCACGCCCGGGAAGATCATCGGGAACGTCACCTTGCGGAAGGTTCGGCCGGGCGGCACGCCGAGCGCCCACGACGCCTCCTCGACCGAGCGGTCGAAGCGGTTGAAGATTGCCAACATCACCAGGAAGGCGAACGGATAGGTGTAGACAACGTGCAGGACGAAAGCCGTTCCCCACCAGGTGCGGTCGATGCCCATCTGGTCGGCGACCAGCGCCATGCCGAGACCGAGCAGAACGCCCGGCACCATCATGCCAAGCACGACGAGATAGAACACCGCACCGGAGCCACGAAATTTGGTTCGGAAGGCCTGGGCCGTCAGCGTGCCCAGCACCGTCGAAACCACCATGGTGGCGAAGGCCAGCGACAGCGAACGCGCCAGCGCTTCGCCAATCGGCAGCGGTGCGATGCGAGACGGCGGCGCCAGGCCGACCACATGTTCGTACCAGAAGGTCGACCATTCGCGGATCGGGAACTGCGGCCCACCTTCCGGCCCGCTCTGGAAGCTGAGGATCCCCATGACCACGAACGGGCCGTAGAGGAAGGCAATGAACAGGAGGGTGTAAAGGCCGAGCAGCCAGCGGAGGGGAGCGAGATGGTGCATGGTCTTCACAGCTCCTTGCGCAGGTTGACCACCCGCAGCAGCGCGGTGATCACGATGGCCATGACCGCTGTCAGCACCACGCCGACCACCGCGGCGAAAGCCCATTTGAGAGATCCGACCTGGGTGACGATGATGTTGCCGAGCAGGTTGACCTTGCGGCCGGACAGGGCGGAGGCGGTGGCGAATTCGCCGAGCACCATGACCGACACGAAAATGGCGCCGACCACCACGCCGGGCAGGCTGAGCGGAAAGATGATCTTGCGGAAGATCGTCCAGGGCGAAGCGCCGAGGTCGCGGGCTGCTTCCAGCAAGCTGTCGTCGATCCGCGCCAGCATGAAGGCGATCGGTCCGACCATGAACACGACATAGATCTGCACCATGCCGATGATCACCGAGAGCTCGGTGAACAGCAGAACTTCGATCGGCCCGTCGATCAGCCCGAGCTTGTCGAGCACGATATTGATCGCGCCTTCCTTGCCGAGCATCGGCCGCCAGGCGAGCACCCGGATCAGGAACGAAGTCCAGAAGGGGATGACGCAGGTAACAAGAAGCACTGTTTGCAGCGTCTTGTTGCGCACGAACTGGCCGATGAACAACGCCGTCGGATAGCCGGCGAGCAGGGTCAGAACGAGCACCGTCAGCCAAAGCCGCAAGGTGCGGATCAAGGCGCCGAAATAGGTTTCGGAGGCAAAGAAGGTCACCCAGGATTTGGTCGTCAGGGTCGAATTGATGGAAAAGGTCGTCTGGGTCCAGAAGCTGACATAGACCATCATCACCAGCGGGACGATCAGGAACAGCACCATCCAGGCAACGCCCGGCGCCAGCAGGAAAACGTGCAGGTTGCGGCGCCAGAATCCTTCCTGGCTCGTGCGTTGGTCCACCACGCTCATTGCGCCACCTCCAGCAAGGGCCTGAATTCGCTCAGATCGCCGTCGGCGTCGTAGAACAACACGTCATCCAGGGCCCAGCACAGGACGAACGGATCGCCCTGGCGCATCGGCTCCGCGTCGACCTGGCTCAAATGCCGTTCTGCCTCGATGACGCCGCCGTCGGGACGGCGGAAGAAATAGAGGACGCGCGAGCCAAGGAACTCGCTGGCGATGAATTCCACGTCCATCGAGGCCATGCCGGTCGGGAGACCCGCCCCTGGCCGGCGAATGGAAATCCGGTCGAAGCGCACGACGTAATGCATGGCGGCATCGACGTTGCGCGGAATCGCAAGCTGTGTTCCGGCGCCATGGAATACGCCGTCGCGGACCGAGCCATCGATGATGTTGTAGCTGTTGAGGAAGCGCGCCACGTGCACACAGCCGGGCCGCTCGAAAATGGTGTCGGGAGCGTCGATCTGGATTGCGCGACCGCGATCGAGCACGATCATGCGGTCACCCATGGCAAGCGCTTCCGCCTCGTTGCCGGTGACGTGCATGAAGGTGACGCCGAGGGTCGAACGGATACGCCGCAGTTCCACCGTCATGCGCTCGCGCAGGTTGGCGTCGAGGGCGCCAAGCGGCTCATCGAGCAGACAGATGCGCGGTTCGCAGATCAGTGTGCGGGCAAGCGACACACGCTGCCTCTGGCCGCCGGAGATTTGCCCAACCATGCGCTCGCCCAAACCTTCCAGGCCGACCAGCTCAAGCATGGCGTTGACCCGCCGGTCGACGTCGCGTCTGTCCGTCACCGGATCGATCTGGCGGTTGAGCAGGCCAAAGGCGATGTTCTCGTGCACCGACATGTGGGGAAACAGGGCGAATTTCTGCTGCACGAAACCCAGGCCGCGCAAATGGGTCGGCGTATTCGTCAGATCGGCACCATCCAGCGTCACCGTGCCGGCATCCGGAAATTCCAGACCCGCCACGAGACGCAGCAGTGTGGATTTTCCGGAGCCGGAGGGTCCCAGGAGGGTGACGTATTCATCGTCCAGGATATCGAGGCTGAAATCGAACACGGCCGGTGTGCCGCCGTACGATTTGCTCAATCCCCGCAGTTGCATCATTGCCCTGTCCCCATCGTCCCATGGCGTTGTCCGCCAATTCGGGGCAAACAAATATGCACATTGTGTTCATAGGTCAATTATTTATTCAAAGATTCTCTGCTGCAATGCAGCAAATCGTTATTTTTCGGGCATTTACGCTGGACGTTGACGTTCAATTTTTGTATAAAGTACACGAAGTTCATTTTAGATAAGAGACGTTCATGGCCAGCGACGACCCTTCAGCAATCACTCCGACGGCGCCTCGCTATGCGATCATCGAGACCACATTGGCGGCCGCAATTGACCAGGGAACGCTGCAGGAAAGAACGGTTCTGACCGAGGGACCGATCGCCCGGTTGTTCGGTACAAGCCGCACACCGGTGCGCGTCGCCCTCAACCGGCTGTGCGATGCCGGCCGGCTGCAGCGTTTCGAGGGGCGCGGCTTCATCGTCCCGGGCGGTGACACGGAGACGCCTCTGCGCGTCAAGCTGACCCGCGCCATGCTCGGTCTTTCAGAGGATGCACCGGCGGAGCCCGTCCCGGTCACCTCACAGCGTATCGCACGGGATTTCGAGACAGTATTGGTCCACGCCCTGCCCTTCGGCCGCTTCGGCGTCAACGAGCAGGCGATGGCCGACCACTATGACGTCAGCCGCACCGTGGTGCGCGAACTGCTGTCTCGCCTGCAGGATCGTGGCCTGATCCACAAGGACCGCGGTTCGCATTGGATCATCGGCCCGCTGACGGCGCGCGAGGTTGCGCAGTATTTCGCCATTCGCGGCCGGCTGGAACCGCTGGCGCTGGAGGACAGCGCGCCACGTCTTTCGGGTGACGACATACGCGCCATGTGGCGGAAACTGGAAAACGCTCAAGACCTCGGCCACGACATGTCAACCGACCTGCTGGATGAACTCGAGGACGATCTCCACGTCAAGCTGCTCGCCGGCTCACAGAACGGCCACTTGCTGCGCATGGTGCATCAGAGCCAACTGGCGCTTGTCGTCAACAGGGTATTCAGTTCGTTCATTGGCACCGGGCCCTTCGATATCGCGCTGCGCGAACACGCCATGGTGCTCGAATACATCATGCGCGGCGCTTACCGAATGGCGGCCCAGGCGCTGGAAGAGCACTTGCGGCTCGCCGCCCAACGCACCCGCCAGCGACTGATGACGATCTCGGTTTTTCCGGAGCCGGAATTTCCCAGATATCTGGTAAAGCGGGCTTCCTGACGAGAGCAGCAATGCCGGAATGCAGTGCCATAAATTTCCGGGACAGTTTACTTAATTCTGCTCGAGCCGATCCCTATCACTAGGCCTTTGAAAGAATTGAGTAAACTGTCCCGGAAACTGCGACCGCCACCCGAAATTGCAGCCTCCACAGCTGTGATGTTCACCCTGTCAGAGCATGGTCCCAGCGCCGCACAAGATAATTGTGCTCGTCCATTACCGTGTCCCAGACGACGATGCGGGACATGCGGTCGGCGTAAGAACCGCCACCACGGCTTTCGCCGACATCATAGACGACCTGGCCTTCATAGTCGGTGATCGGCTTGGCGGCGGGCTTGCCTTCATACCAGAAGTCCCATTCGGCCGGTGACAGATGCTCGCGCACGGCCGCCGCATTGGACATGTACGAGCCGGAACGGGCCATTACCGCACCGGCATAGCCGTCCAGCCACCAGTTGAGGTAGTCGTAGGCCGCATCCTCGGCGCGGGCGTCGAGATGCGCCGAAAGCGCCATTCCGCCGAACCAGCCGCGAAAGCCTTCCACCGGCGTCACCATCTGGACCGGCACGCCGAGGCGCCGGAGCTTGACGGCCCCCGACCACCACAAGCTGCCGATCGATGTGGCGCCACGCCGCAGCGAGGCGATCGCTTCGGCCTCGTCGGCCCATACGGTGCGGAAGTGGCCCCGTGCCACGTAACGCCGGAGCGTATCGGTCAGGGTCTCGATTTCCTCAAGCGACAGATTGCCGATGTCCGGAACCTGCATTTCGTTGCGTGCGTGCAGCGCCAGCAACATGTCGAGGCAGCCGATCGCCGCATCGCGCTGCAGGATAACCTTGCCGGCCCATTGTGGGTCGAGCAAGCTGCCCCAGCTTGTGAAGGCGTCGGCATCGGCACCGACGACCGCAAAACTGTCGGCGTTGTGCACTGTTGGCACCATGCTGATGAGATCGGACTGTGTCGGGCCGAGCGATCCATCGAGCTGGACATAGAGGCGTCGGCTGGGATCGCCACCCAGGGCCGAGGGTGACCCGGAGGTCACCCGCCCGGTTTTTGGAATCGAACCGACTTGCTCCCACTGGTCGATCCTGTCGATGCGAATGCCCTTGATGGAGCCGGTCGGCCATATCAAGTCGAGGTCGTGGAACCACTGGTCGTAGACATCGAAACTTTGCGGTGCCAAAGCGCCGCGGCGCTGCGCTTCGGTGCCGTCGAGGGTAATGAAATCGAGCTGCAAACCGAGGTCTCGCTCGGCTGCCCGTTTCAGCGGTTCGATCTGCGTGACAGACGTGCCAAGCACCCGCAGGGTGTGCTTGCCGGCATGAACGGCCGGCGCCGCAGGATTGGCCTGCCGGCGCGCGCCTTCAGACCGCGCGCCGGTCATATCCGTTGTCCGCGCACCTGAGCATCAGCCCCCGATGCCGCCAAGGCAGACATATTTGATTTCGAGGAAATCCTCGGTGCCGTATTTCGAACCTTCGCGGCCTAGACCCGATTGCTTCACACCGCCGAACGGTGCGACTTCCGTCGAGATCAAGCCTGTATTGACGCCGACCATGCCGTATTCGAGTTCTTCGGCCACGTGCCAGACCCGCGACAGGTCGCGGGCGTAGAAGTAGGAGGCCAGACCGAATTCCGTGTCATTGGCCATGGCGATGACATCTTCGACCGTGTCGAATTTGAACAGCGGCGCCACGGGCCCGAAGGTTTCCTCGCGCGCCACCTTCATATCGGTGGTCACGCCGGTAAGCACCGTCGGCTCGTAGAAGGTGCCGCCGTGGCCATCTGGATGACCGCCGGTCACAATCTTCGCGCCGTGCGACAGGGCGTCGGCAACATGATCCTCGACCTTGGCAAGCCCCTGTTCGTCAATCAGCGGGCCGGTCGTGACCCCATCCTCGAAGCCATCGCCAACCTTAAGTTCGCGTACCTTGACCGCCAGCTTTTCGGCGAACTCGTCATAAACGCCGGCCTGTACATAAATCCGGTTGGCGCAGACGCAGGTCTGCCCGGCATTGCGGTATTTGGAGATCATTGCCCCGTCCACCGCCGCATCAATATCGGCGTCGTCGAAGACGATGAACGGCGCATTGCCGCCGAGTTCCAAACCGACCTTCATGATCTGGTCCGAGCACTGGCGCATCAGGATGCGACCGACCTCGGTGGAGCCGGTGAACGTCAGCTTGCGTACTTTGTCGTTGTCGCAGAATTCCTTGCCGATGGCCGGGCCGTCCATACCGCTGATGACATTGAAGACGCCGGCGGGCAGGCCGGCGCGCTCGCACAGAACCGCAAAGGCAATGGCTGACAGCGGCGTCTGTTCGGCGGGCTTGGAAATCACCGTGCAGCCGACGGCCAGCGCCGGCGCGATCTTGCGGGTGATCATGGCGTTGGGGAAGTTCCAAGGCGTAATCGCCGCGACGACGCCGATCGGCTGCTTCATGACGACGATGCGCTTGTCCGGCTGGTGGCCGGGGATGGTGTCTCCATAGACACGCTTGGCTTCTTCGGCAAACCATTCGAGGAACGACGCGCCATAGGCGATCTCGCCTCGCGACTCAGCGATGGGCTTGCCCATTTCCATGGTTAGAATGGTCGCCAGGTCGTCGACATTCTCCATCTGCAGCTCGAACAGCTTGCGAAGGGCAGCGGCCCGTTCCTTGCCGGTCTTCGCCGCCCATTCCCGCTGTGCCGCATGCGCCGCCTCGATCGCCGCCCGCGTTTCATCAGCGCCCATATCCGGCAAGGTGGCGATGATGTCGCCGGTCGACGGATTGTTGACCTCGAATGTCGCGCCACTCGGCACCTCCGTCAGCCACTTGCCGCCAACATAGCCGGCCGCCGGCAACAGACTCGGGTCAGCAAGTCGTGAAAGCAAAATATCGGAAATGGCCATGGTCTATCCTCCGCCGCTGGCTGGGTTGGTGGCCCGGGATGCGGGCTTTGCCGTTTCCATAGTGCGGATGCTTCGGAAAGCCAACCGGAATCACAATTGTTGAGGCTGTTTGCTTCCGACGCCGCCTAGTCTCCATCGGAGTCAAGACATTGATAGTCCTGTCGGCGCCTCACCATACCAGCCGCTATGTGCTGCATGAAAGCCTCGACCTTCGGAGCCTTGCGCAGGTCCGGGTGCGTCAGAAGCCAGATGGGCAAATACCCTTCCCATGGAAGAGCTTTGATGCGTTCAACACCCTCCAGCGCCTCTCCCAACACACGGGGCATGCGTGTGACTCCCAGGCCGGCCCGGACCATCTGCATGGCCGTGATCATGTCATCGCAACCGGCAACCACGCGGACATTGGGACAGAGCTGGCTTAGCAGCCTTGGCATTTTTCCATTCCACGAGGTGAAGGCTATCAGCGGCACATCGGCTGACAGATCACCCTCCGCCAGCGGGCTTTTGGCGAGCCACCGGCTCTGCGCGTAAAACCCCGAATGTTGGTCGGTGATTTTGCGGCCCCACAGGGTTTCGGGTGGTTTGTGCGTGACGCGGATGGCCACATCCGCCTCTCTCTGGTGCAGGTTCAGCAGGTTGTTGTCGCCGACGAGATCCAGGTGAAGCTTTGGATGATCGTGAGCGAAACGCGCTATATCGTGGCTGACGGCATCGGTGACCATCAGCGGCGGTATGGTCACACGCAGGGGACCGCTCAACCCCTTGTCCTGGTGCTGCAAATGCCTTTCCAGCGTATCGATTTCCGGCTCTATCCGGTTGGCATGAGCCAACACCGCATTGCCGACCTCGGTCAGGCGCAGGCCAGCCGGAAGGCGTTCGAAAAAAGGGAAACCGGCATCGCTTTCAGCGCGCGCCAACCGGCGGGAAATGGTGGCATGGGTGACGCCCAGAAAGCGGGCGGCCCCGGAAATGCCGCCCTGGCGGTCGATCGCCAGCACGAGGCGTAGCGTATCCCAATCGGCAATCAGACTTCGATTTTTGTACATGACACTTACAAAGATAGCGAATTTTGCACAGGCTATATCAGTGGCAAGACGGTGTCATCCATCAGGCGCGTGGAAACGACCAACGCCTGGAACATTGAATGAAAGAAGCAAACCGATGACCCATTATGCTCTTGTCACACTGGTCGTAAAGGACACCGAAAAACTGAGCGAATATCTCGCGGTCGGCGGACCCGCGGTTGCCAAGCACGGCGGAAAACCGGTTGCCGGCGGCCCGGACGCGAAGCCGCTGCAGCAACCGCATGGCCCGACCCGCGGAGTAGTCCTTCAGTTTCCGACGGCCGATCACATCACGCAATGGCTGGAAGATCCGGAGCTGGCGGAGGTCCACGCTCTGCGAAACGCCGGGGCGGATGTGACCATCCTGTCGCTGCCCGAACTTTAGGGCAAGGGCCGGTCACCGGGCCTTGGCTTCATCCGCCAGAATACGGGCAATGACCGGGTCGCTGCCTTCCAAAACAAGGGATTCCGGGCAAACGTCCGGTTTCTCGCCATGTGGTTCCGTCAACCGTTTCAAATCTCGCGCATGCAATCCGATCACACGGTCGATTGTGCCGGCCGTTTCGCTTAGGCGTCCCTGCATAATGTCATTCTGCATCAAGATGCTGACCGCGGTTCGACCAGATGTTTCTCGGATTGCGCCCAGGGCTTCCGTCTGAAGGTCTCCCGGTAAAAAACCGATACCGCGGATAAAAGCGGGCTCAGCAAGGCGAACGACGGGCGAGAGCACATTGGACTGGTCGAGCGCCGGTTCGTTCCAAGCCCACCTGGCAGCACCGGAAAAGCCTGCTGTGCTTCCGCTGCGCCTGACACAGGCCGAGAGCCAATCAATCTGCCCCTCACATTTGGAATCGATGTGCAACGGCACCGGGTCATGGTCGCGCAGCCCCGGGATTTCCATAACAGGTGCAACGCGCATGACGATCCAGGCCGATGCGAAGCCGCGCCGGTCAAGCAGATAGCGAAGGGACTGGCCCAGCGGAAAATAGCCGTCGATGAAGTCCTCGAAAGGAACAGCTTCAACCGCAATGGGTTCCACTAGACGGACGCATCCCAGGGGCAGCCCGCGCGGCGTTCAAGATCGGCCTTGTGGCTGATACCGGACCAGTCATCGGTGGAGGCCACGGCGTCATTTGACAGCGGCCCGACGATCCTTGTCACGCGGCTGCGGTCTTGCATCGGCAGGGACGCTCGGTCGTCATTCTCCAAGGCCGTGATGGCCTCGCGCAGCATGCGGCGGTAACGGATAATCGCTTTGTCGGACCGCCCCAGATGCTCACGCGTCCGGTCCTGGATGGCACCCATTCCTTCGACCGCCCACTGGTCATGCACATTGATATCCATTCCCATGCCCGTGTAGGTCGCGGTTTCCTGCTCCTTCGGATCATAGCCGTAGTGATTGGCGCGGTTCTTCTTGGGCGCATAGGTCGGCAGCTCATGTTCCTCGAGCCGCTGCGCGCGCATCAAGTCTTTGTCGACAGGCTCCCTGAAACTGGTGAAAAGCGTGTACCAATAACAGTTCTCATCATCGATCGGCACGTGCCATTGGGTGATCGTCATCTCCCGGCTCATCGGAATGCAGATCGCTTCCGGAAAGATCTGGTTGGTAATGCGCACATGGGTCTGACCGTGATCCATGTGCCGCAAGGCGGTGATCTTCAGGCCATAGTCCGTTTCTTCCACGTCGATCTCGGGGCGCGGGTAGTCGCGCAGAACCTGGGTCGTGGCCATTTCGGTGCCGGCAACGGTATCGCGGAACTGCTTGCCGTAACTGTCGGCGGGGTCTTCGTCTTCGAGGAAACGATGCAGGAAAGACGCATGGGCAGGGTCGATGCCTATTTCGAGCGCCTGCAGCCAATTGCACTCCCAGAGACCTTTGAATGCAAACACGTGAGCGTCGTCGGCGCGGAAACAATCGAAATTCGGGAACTCGGGTGCAGCACCCTGCCCAAGATAGGCAAAAACAACACCCTTTTTGAGAACCACGGGATAGACCGGGCCATCGGTATCGATGTCGATCTGGTCAGCCGGTGGATGCGAGACAGCCGGTTCCCCGTCCTGCGCCTTTCGGGTTGCCAGGCTCAATCCACCTGCCTCGTCGCGCACCAGTGCCAGCCGTTCACCCAACAGGTTCACCGGCACCGGCAGTGTTGCCTCCAACTCTTCCGCCAAAGCCGCCGGCTGCCAGTAGCACCGTAACACGCCGCCGGCGGGGGTGCCTCTGCCGACGCGCGTGATCGTATCGTTCAGTTGCTGGGAAATCATGTCGCCGCCTCCTCGACACAGGTCTTATCCGCGCCGTCACCAAGATATGCCCAGATCGCCCCGTCGCGTTCCTCGACCGGAATGTTGGGGGTCTTGATGGCTTTGTACATGTGCGAGCCCTCCGGTTCGGCCGGTTGCTCCACACATTGACCGGTGCGGTCGAAATGCCAGCCGTGAAACGGACAGCGCAGCCCGTTATCCTCCAGCCTTCCGTAGCACAAATCGGCCCCGCGATGAGGACAATGCCGCCCGATCAGCCCCAGCGCACCGCTGTCGTCACGGAAGAGGACCCACCGTTCTCCATTCAACACCACCGGGATCAGCGGGCGCGGAAGATCCAGCGCTCCGGCATCGGCAAGCCGCACCCACGAACGAGCATCGTCTATTCTGATCTCCGGAGGGATCGGGGCAGTACTGGGCATTATCTATCCCTGTTGTGCGCTATTCGACCGAATGTGAAATAACTAGTAGACTTGCGAGCAAACACTTGTCAACACATAGGCAAGAGAAGGAAGTGATTGAATGCAGCTCACCGACGGCCGATTTTACAGCACCGCACTTGATGGCAACTGGGAAAACGCGCTTGCCATCGACGGAGCCGTGATTGCGCAAACCGGCAGCGGCCCGGTTCGCAGCCTCGGCGGGCACACTTGCCTGCCCGGACTGACGGACGCCCATCTGCATATCTTTCCCATGGCGCTCTTTCGATTGCAGCTCGATGTCGCGGCAGCGAAGCTGACTTCGGTTCCAGCGCTGCTGGCGGCCTTGGCAGACATCGCGCTGGAACGACGCTACGGCGGCTGGCTTCAGGCTGCCGTCCTGATCGAGGATACGTTCGAGGAACGCCGCCTGCCGACCTTGGCAGAGCTGGATGCTGCGTTTCCGGACATACCGGTGCTCATCAGGCGGTACTGCGGCCATGTGGCGGTGATGAATACACGCACCATGGAGACACTTGGCCTTCTCAAGGAAGTGCCCAAAGTGGCCAGCGGCTCGTTCGCTCGCGACGGGGCGGGAGCGCTCACTGGCCAAGCGGACGAAGGGGCCGCGGCCTGGGTGTTTTCGCGTGCGCCTGCGCCGCCGGATGACAGGATCCTGTCAGAGATCCACGCTATTCTGACGCAATGCCTGTCGCTTGGTCTGACGTCTCTGGTCGAGGCTGCTGTCGGTTTTACCCTCGGCTATGATCGGGAGGCGGCGATTTGGGCAAAACTGCGCGAACAAGGCGAACTGCCGGTGCGGCTGGGCTTCATGAATGAGCTAACCGCTGCCGAAGCCGCAGAGCGTGGACTGAATCCCGCATGGGATCGCGATTGGTCCAGCGAGACATTGAAGTTTTTCGCCGATGGCATCATTGGCGGCCGCACCGGTGCGCTGAGCCGACCCTATGACGACACGGGTGGTCTGGGAGACCTCATGCAGCCTGAAGGTGTTCTGGAACGGGAGCTCGCCGAAGCCCACGCAGATGGCTGGCGCATAGCGGTCCACGCCACTGGTGACCGGGGGATCGATCGCGTGTTGTCCGCCTTGCTCGACGCACAGGCGGACGATCTTTCGCGCCGTCACCGGATCGAACATTTCTTTGTCCCGCCCCCTGACGGTCTAAACCGGGCGGCCGAAGGCGGCATCTCGGTGGTGACACAGCCTGGATTTCTCTACCGAATGGGTGGGAGCATCGCACGTGGCCTTGGCGACCGCGTGCTCGGCTGCGTCTACCCCGGCGCCAGTGCCCTGCAGGCCGGCGCGTCTCTGATTTTCAGCTCCGACGCGCCTACCGGACCGCTTTCGCCCTGGCTGGGGATGCGCTACGCGGTGGAACGGCTTGGGGCCCATGGCGCCGAGATCGGTCCCGGTGAAGCCGTGACGCGGGCACAGGCCCTCGACGCCTATATCGCCGGCGGGGCCTGGGCCATGCGGCACGAGGCTTTTCGTGGCACGTTTGCCCCGGGCTTGGCGGCAGATCTCGTGGTCATGAACATGGACCCGTTCTCCGTGCCGCTGGACGAGTTGGAAGACTGCACCTGCCTGTTTGCAATGAAAGACGGGCGTGTTGTCAGGGATGAGCTCTAGCCCGCATTTCTCACACTCTCTGTCGTCTGCGTTGCCTTTCGGCACGGCAGATACGGTTCCAGGCGACGAAAAGCGTATCGGGCCAAACGGTTGAGGCGCATGGGACCGTAGATGTCCGCCGAAAGGCAACCCTTCGGGCCGGCTGAAGCGCGCGACAGCGTGCGTCGAAGCGCTTGACCGTACGCATGGTACGCTCTGCGCACTTCTCCTGCTCTGTCGCGCGCTTGAGCCGGCGCAGACCACAGAGAGTGTGAGAAATGCGGGCTAGCGAAACATGCGTGTGTGGGACATCTCGCGCGCGAGTCCGCTCAGACCCTGAAGGACTTCTGCACGGCGTTGGTCCGACAGAACCTCGTTGGTCGGAAAGGATGTCCCGACCGCAGCACCGGACTCCCCCTTGCGACCGACCGGGACGGACAGCCCGGTGACGCCCGCTTCGAATTCGTCGGATACGACAGCAAAGCCCTGGGACCGGGCGTCCGCTACGGCCTTCGCAATTGCCGTGCGTTCCATTTCGGAAGCCGCGGTAAACTGCTCGATCTCGCAGTCCCGCAAATAGGCCTCGGCCCATTCCGATTTCTCCCAGGCCAGGATCATCCGGCCGATAGCGCTGTGGGTGAGCGGCAGGCGACTGCCCACCGTGAAGCCAAACGTGACGGGCTGATCCCGCGGCGCCGATTGGCAGATGTAAACTGCCCGGTCCCCGTCGCGCAGGGCCAGGCTGGTAGGCCCGCCGATGCGTTCCGAGTAGCGGTTCAGAAGCGGCTGGATTTCGATGCCGACCGCATTGCCCTGAAAAAAGCTCCCGGCCAGCGTCAGGATCTGAGGCGTAAGCACGAAGTGCCGGCCGGACTGCCGAACATATCCCAACTCCACCAGGGTCAGCACAAGCCGCCGGACCGAGGCGCGGTCAAGGCCCGTGCGTGCTGCAAGGTCCGCCTGTGTCAGGTGCGTGTTGTCGTCGTCGAATGCCTTGAGCACCTGGATGCCCTTGACGAAGGTCGTGGAGATGTTCCGGTTCAGAGGTTTCGGCATGAAATCTTGTTCGGGAGCGCTATTCGGATGACTATAGACAACGAACGACAGAACGTGCAAATTAATACGATGTATGCGTTATTCGACCAAACGTGCGATGAATTACCGGGAACGATCGTTTGAACGCGAACCTGGACCAGCTTCGGGGCGGATCACTGGAGGCGATGGGTCACCTTGGGCCGGACGATTTGCGTCGCGCAGCTGACTGCATGGACCTCATTGCCGGGTCGGGAATCGAAACCGTTCGCGTTCTCTTTGCGGATCAGCATGGGATTCTGCGCGGCAAAACTGTCGTGGCAGACGCCTTCCCGTCCGTTTTCAAAACAGGCATTTGCGTGCCGAACACCCTGTTGCTGAAAGACACTTCGCATCGCACTGTCTTTCCGATCTGGACTGAAGATACGGCGGGCCTGCCGGCTGGCGCTGGTGACATTCTATTGCTTCCCGACCCCACGACCTTTCGCATTCTGCCTTGGGCAAAAACATCGGCCTGGATTTTTTGCACTCCGATTGGCCGCAATGGCAGTGCCATTCCCTATGCGGCGCGGTCCGTACTGCAGGCTGCGATCGAGCGGTTGGCGGCAACCGGGCGCACACTGACCGTTGGGCTCGAAGTCGAATTCCACGTTTTCGCGGTCAGCGATGACAGCCTTGATCACCAATCGGCGACCATGCCCGGCAAACCCGTAGTCACGCGTAACTTGACCCAGGGCTATCAGTTCCTGACCGAGCAGCGCTATGACATGGCGGAACCGCTTCTCGATGACCTGCGCCGCAAGGCACAGGAATTCGGCCTGCCCGTCCGCTCGGTTGAAATCGAATTTGGGCCAAGTCAATTCGAATTCACCTTCGAACCGGCAGGACCGATGGAACATGCCGATAACATGATGATGTTTCGTGCCCTGGTGAAGGAGGTCTGTGCGCGTCAGGGTCTGCATGCCACCTTCATGTGCAAACCGAACCTTCCCAACGTCGCCGCCAGCGGCTGGCACCTGCATCAGTCACTGTGCGATGCCGATGGGACGAACCTGATGATGCCTGAACAAGGCAGTGCAATCAGTCCCGATGCATCCGCCTGGATCGCCGGGCTTCTGGAGCATGCGGAAGAGTCCTGCCTGCTGACCACACCGACGGTGAACGGTTACAAGCGCTACCAACCGCACCAGCTCGCCCCTGACCGCATTCTGTGGGCTCGTGACAATCGCGGTGCGATGATCCGAGCTCTCATGGAACCGAACGACCCCGCCAGTCGGGTCGAGAACCGTGCACCCGAGCCGACGGCCAACCCTTATTTCGTTTTCGCGAGCCAGATCCTGTCCGGGCTCGACGGGCTGGAGCGTCGGTTGACGGCACCTGATCCGGTGGAGACGCCATATATGAAAGAAGCCAAACGGCTTCCAGAAAGCCTCTTGAGCGCCATTCAGCATTTCGAGGCATCCGAATTCTACCGCGGCGCCCTTGGCGATGCCTTCGTCGACTACCTGTCCCATATTCGCCGTGCGGAATGGGACCGCTATCATCTTGCCATCTCGGAATGGGAGCAAACCGAGTATTTCAATCTATACTGACACAACAATCACCAAAGGGAGGAAGACCATGACAGTCATGAAACTGGGAAAAATGATCGGCGCCGCGGTGGTCGCGGCGACGCTGACCACCGGCGCTTTTGCGCAGGACGTCACCTTGCGCTTCCATCATTTTCTGCCGCCGCAGGCCAATGTGCCCAAACTGGTTCTGGGAAAATGGGCCGAGGATGTCCAGACAGCCTCGGACGGCAAAATCGGAGTTGAGATCTATCCATCCATGCAGCTGGGTGGCGCGCCACCTCAGTTGATGGATCAGGCACGTGACGGCGTCGTTGACGTGGTCTGGACCGTGGTGGGCTATACGCCAGGGCGCTTTCCACGCACCGAGGTATTTGAGCTTCCGTTCATGATGACCAATGCGCCGGCCGCGTCAAAAGCGTTCTGGCAGATGTTCGAAAGCCACATGGAAGATACCGAGTTCAAGGATCTCAAGATCCTGGGCACCTGGGTGCATGGTCCCGGTCTCATTCATTCGTCCAAACCGATTGCCTCAGTGAAGGATCTTGAGGGCGTCAAGATCCGCGGCGGCTCGCGAACCGTGAACAACCTGCTGGTCGAGCTTGGCGCGACGCCTGTCGGCATGCCGGTTCCCGCGGTGCCGGAGTCACTCTCCAAAGGCGTGATCGATGCGACCACGATCCCATGGGAAGTCACCGCCGCGCTAAAAGTACCGCAGCTTGTCAACAATCACACCGAGTTCGGCGATGAAGCGCTTTACACGCTGACCTTCGTTCTGGCCATGAACAAGGCAAAGTACGAAAGCCTGCCGGATGACCTGAAGAAAGCCATCGATGACAGCTCAGGTGAGGCATTCTCCATCTTTGCAGCCACGACGCAGGCCGCCGCCGACGCTCCAGCCCGCAAGCTGGCGGTGGACAACGGCAACAACATTATCCAATTGAACGAGGCCCAGGTTGCCGAGTGGAAAGCCGCGGCAGAGCCGGTTTATGCGGCATGGGTCGCGGAAATGGACAGCAAAGGGATCGACGGTCAGGCGCTCGTTGATGAAGCGCGCAAGCTGATCTCCGAGTACACCGAGTAAGTCCCTCAATACCCAACCGGGCGGACTTTCCGTCTGCCCGGTTGCCAGATCAGGAGATCGGGCGCAGGGTCCGCTCCAGGCACGCCAGCCAGTTTTCACGGGCGAGCTTCGCTAGAAGCGCATCGTCGTATCCGTGCTCGGACATTGCCTGGAAAAGGTTCGGCACCCCCGTTACGTCACCAATCAGATCGGGCAGCACGCAGCCATCGAAGTCCGATCCAAGCCCGACATGGTCTTCTCCCAATTCGGCGATCAGATAGTCGAGGTGGCGAAGCATTGTGCTCCACGGAGTGCCGGATTGCGCACTGCCGTTCTCGTTGAGAAAAAATGTTGCAAAGTTCAAACCGACCATCCCGCTGCTGTCCCTGATTACATGGAGCTGACGATCGGTCAGGTTGCGCGGCGACTTGCATAGCGCGATCGGGTTGGAATGGGTCGCCACCAGCGGCGCTTTCGAAACAGACGCCACGTCGTTGAAGCCGGCCTCGTTCAGATGAGACAGGTCGATGAGAATGCCAAGTTCATTGCAGAGCCGAACCAGGTCCTTGCCGACATCCGTCAAACCCGGCCCGATGTCGGGTGACCCCGGAAACGACATCGGCACGCCATGCCCGAAGATCGTCGGGCGGCTCCAGACCGGCCCCAGTGAGCGCAAACCCATGTCATGGAACAGGTAAAGCGCATCGAGGTTGGGACCTATGGCCTCGGCGCCTTCCATATGCATGACGCCGGCAATCTTGCCGGCCGAGAAGCTGGCCCGGATCTCATCAACCGTTCGACACAGGGCGAAATCGTCAGGGGCAACCCGTTCCATCCAATGCAGAAGCCCCGCCATGGTCAGTGCATCCGGCTGGGCAGCTGTATGTGCCATCTCGGGCGGCATGGGCATGTCATAGGGTGCACTCGCCATCAGCGCCTTGAAATCCGGCGGTGGCCCCTTGGAAGCCGGCGGAACAAAGATGGCGAACAGCCCCCCGACGAACCCCGCCTCCTTCATGCGTGGCAGGTCGAGATGCCCGGCGCGTCCGGTTTCCAGCCACGTTTCGGAACGCGGTGCGGGGGTCTTCATCAACCGCAACAGAAAGTCGTTGTGGCCATCGAAGAAGGGAATATTGGAGCTCATGGTTCAGGCCACCGTCGGTTCGCTGGGAGTATGAGAGGAGAGGAAATCATCGACTTCCCGCAACAGGGCAACACAATCCGGATCGGTAACACTCAGCAGACCCAGCTGATCAACAATTCCCGCAAGATATTCTCGGCTGGTCCCCAGAAATCCCTCACCAAGCGCGATGCAGCGGATCTGTTCGGCCCGGGTGAGGTTACCCCGGATCCCCTCTGCATCGTGATTGGCAACGAAAGTCAGTGCCTCGACGCGCGTGTCGCCTATATCGGCCATCACGAAACGTGGTTCATAGCCAGGCCCGATCATTTCGCGCCGCCACAGAATCTCTGTTTCCACATCAACATCACCCGCTGAAACGCGAAACGCCAGACCCTCGCATCGTTCGCCATTGTCGAGAGCGGCCATCAGGCCCGGTGCCTCTTCCGTACCACGGCCGCCCTTGTCATCCATCAGAATGAAGCGCCGTGCGTATCCTTCGACCACGGCGCGCCGTATTTCGGCAAATCGAATCGCTGGGTCCCACATCAGCGAACCGTATGCAAAGATCCAGAGATCAGTGTCGTCTCGCCCCTCCAGCGCCGTGGCGCGGGTTGCTTCACGGTCGCTGTCACTGTGCACCCAATCCAGCGCCGGTTCCAGGTGCGGAAACTGCTCCACCAGCTTCTCCACCGTGATGCCACGAAAAAAGGAATCCGCAGGATTGGTGATCTTGTCGCGCAGTTCGGGATGGTGGGCGAAGGGATCCGGAGCATCGATCATGATGCCGTTTTATCCCCAAGCCGGCCAAGGAACCAGTCCGGGCATCGATTACGCAATCGCCTTGCCCCTTGGCGATGGATCTCTGGCGGCCGAGCACACATCTCCATTGACCCGCTTCTTCTGCCGGTCCTTCTCCTCAGGAACTTTGCTGCTCGGCTCAGCAAGGAGCATGGCACACCACTCGGTGGAAATCGCGCACGGTGGTATGCTGCAGTCCTGTGCAACACGCAGCCCGTCTGTGAGGCACGTTTCGATTGAACCCGGACGGCTCCTGTGTGTTTGGTTGGTTCGTGACGAGCTGAATAGCTCTCGGATGTTTGCAAACAGTCGCATTCTCGGCCCCATCGGTATTTCCCCGAAAAAGCCGAAACCTTCCGGTTATCGCTATAGGTCCGCCTAAAAAGATATAAATCGGTGCAGGCGTTCAGCGAATGCCGTCGGCAGCCTCGACAGCCTCCAAACCTGCGGCAATGCGAAAGAACGTATGGGCTCGTTTGAGATAATCCGGATTGGTGGCCAGCCAACGCCCGGCAAGCCTGGCTTCGACCAGGGTGGGCGCGATTTCGTTGAGCTGTCGATAGGCGTCGGTTGCCCGGTCGAGCCGGCCGATCGCCGCATTGGCGATGGCACTCAGCACCAACGGTGTGGCGCTGCCCGCGACTTCCGCCAGAGCAGCCGATGCGGACTCGGCCGCACGGTCATAGTCGCGACTGGCAAATTGTGCAAAACCGAGCGCTGCGAGCAACGATCCTCGCTGCGGATCGCGGGGGCTGTGCCGCAACGCAGCCTCGACAAGCGGCACACCGCGATCGGCGTCTCCATGCAACGCCTCATATAGTCCGAGCCAGGCCGACGTCATCGAGCAATTGGGGTTCATTTCATGGGCCTGCCGAAGCTCCGGCAGGCCGGCTTCAGGGTTCTGGTTCATGAAATGCAGAAGGGCCCGCAGCCTGCGGGCGTGGTGGTCGGTCGGATCGGCGGTGATCGCACTGGTGGCTGCCTCGATCCCCTCAGCCAGCGTTTGCGGAACTGACCGGGTCGTAGCGTGATAGGCATTGCCCCACGCGACCCATGCCATGACGCGCCAAGCCAGACCGGAACTCTCGTCGAGCGCCAGAGCCTGTCGGGCGAGTTCTTCGCCCTGATCGCGTGGTCCCTGATCGTAGGCCATGTCTCCGGCGGAGGCCACTGACCACCCACGCATCGCGAGACCATAGGCGTTCAGATCTTCGGGCGGTGCCGAGCGAACGCGCACCGATTCGACCCGGTCGATCTGCGGCACCAGGCATCTGACAATGGCGCTTGCTACCTGCGCCTGCGTTTCAAAGTGCCCGGCTAAATCCGCGTCGAAATTCTCGGCCCAGACATGCCCGCCGCTTGTCGCGTCGATGAGCTGTGCCGTCACGCGGACCCGATCCGCCGCGGCGCGCACGCTGCCCTCGACGATGTAGCGCACGCCCAGGTCACGGGAAATCTCGCGCAGATCGCGGGGGGTCTCCCGATAAACAAACGCTGAGTTGCGGGCCACCACGAACAGGTCACGAAACCTCGAAAGCTCGGTTGTCACGTCTTCGACGAAGCCGTCCGCCAACCAGGCCATGCTCGAATCCGTTCCCAGGTCCGAAAAGGGCAACACGACGACAGAGGGGCGATCCGGCATACTGAGCGGCGAAGGCGCTTCGGGCATGACCTCCAATGCAAACCGCAATCCGCGTCCGGGCACCGTGACGATGGCGTCCGCCCCAAGGATGCGACGCAGATTGGCCACCTGAACATTAAGGTTGTTTTCACCGACCACCGTGTCGGGCCAGACGGTCGTCATGATGTCATCGCGCCCGACCACATCATCGCTCCTGGACACCAGCAGATCGAGAAGGTCGAAGGCACGTGCGCCCAACGGGATCTCTTTACCATCCCTCGTCAGCCTGCGCGCTCGGCGCTGCAAAGCAAAATCGGAGAAACGAACGGTGTCCATGGGCCAATTGGAATTCAACAAAGCTACTGTTTAGCTCTATCGCGAAGCAGCGTGCGAGGAAACCCGAAACCCTTTGACCGCTGCGGCTTACCGTTAAGGCTTACGCCGTAATCGGGCCGGTCGATCCGCGTACGATAAGATCCGTCGGTATCTGTTTTGTGTCGGGTTCCTGCAGCCGCCCGCCAAGAATGTCGAGCAGCATGGTCATGGCGGTTCGACCGATCGTCGCCGAGGGCTGTCCCACTGTGGTCAGCGGCGGACTGAAACTGTCGGAAATGACGATGTCATCGAAACCGACGACCGACACATCTTCCGGCACCCGGAGGCCCATGTCGCGCAGTTCGCCGATCGCGCCGAAGGCCATTTCGTCGTTTGAACAGAACAGGGCCGTCGGCGGTTTGCTGCCTTCAAAGATCTGCCGGCAGCACCTGCGACCGCTTTGTATGGAATAATCGCCGATCGCTTCGTAGTTTTCAGGAACGTCCAGCCCGGCCTCGGACATGGTGAGGCGAAACCCGTCGCGGCGTAGTTCGCCGAGGATTTCCGGAACCGGTCCGGCTATGTGCCCGATGCGCCGATGACCAAGTTCGATCAGATGCCGAACCGCCTTGCGCGCCGCTTTGCGGTTATCGATTTGAACATGCGCCAGGCCGCTGTTTTCAATCGCCTCCAGCGCCACGACCACGGGCGGAAGACCACTTTGTCCGCGCATCAGTTGGTGATCTTCCGGAGCATGCCCGGTCATCAGGATCATGCCGTCGGCATTGCCATCGCGCAGCATGTCGAAATATTCGATATCGCGGGCGGCCTCATCCTCGGTGTTGCCCATCAGCAGCAGATAGCCAGCTTCACGCGCCACCGCTTCGACACCCTTGAAGACCTCCAGGTAGAACGGATTGCTCATGTTGCGCACCACCAGGAGCACTGCCATCGACTTCTGGATGCGCAAGTTGCGCGCCCGCACATTGAGGCGATAGTCCAGCTGCTTGGCGGCCGCGCGCACTTTCTCTCGCGTTGCCTCGGTGACCAGGCTTGAATCGCTCAATGCCCGTGAAACGGTCGCCGTCGACACGCCGGCAACCCGGGCTATATCCTTGATTTTCGTACGCGCAACCATGCCGCGGCGAAACGCCAACCTCCCAGCAGGAACCCATCACATCCCAATCCCTGCACCCGTTATAACCAATTTGTAATCGATTGCAAAACCCGGATTTCCGGGATTTTCGGCTGAATCTCATAAATTATCCGGATCGGAAAACACAGAGTACCTTATGGAATTCGCGCGCCCTTGGATCGAAGCGGCTAGGTAAGCCTCACCGGGCCAACAAGGCGACGGCGCTCTCGACCCATTTATGACCATCCCAGGTAACGAACGGCAGATCGCATAAAGCCCTGCGCCAAATGGCGCAGGGCCGAGGTGTTTGTGGTGCAAATACCTCTTCCGGACGAACCGGCCAGAATTTCTACCCCGATGGCTCCTGTGTGGACCATCCCATAACTCGAGCTTGCACAAATTTTGAGCAATGTTCCGCAATTGCCCGAATATTGACCACTGCCTGCCCGACGAATCCACAACAACGCCCGTCCACCCGAATCGTTAAAAAAGTCCTTATGAATCAGGCGACTATCTCCCACCGTCCACAAAATCTAGCGATTGGCACGATTCCTGCGAGGCAGGCGGCGGTGCAAATACTTCTTACGGGAGACAAAAATGAAGCTTCTCACCAAAACCGTCCGGTCGATCGGCCTGGCGACCGTCGCAGCCGCAATGTTGGCGACGGGCGCGGCACGCGCCGACGACGACACCATCAAGGTGGGCATCCTGCACTCGCTGTCAGGGACCATGGCGATTTCCGAAACGACGCTGAAAGACGTCATGTTGATGCTCATCGAAGAGCAGAACAAAAACGGCGGACTGCTCGGCAAACAGCTCGAAGCAGTGGTCGTCGATCCGGCCTCGGACTGGCCTCTCTTCGCGGAAAAGGCTCGCGAACTGCTCGATGTTCACGAGGTCGCCGCGGTCTTCGGCAACTGGACCTCGGTCAGCCGCAAATCGGTGCTGCCGGTCTTCGCCGAACTGAACGGCATCCTGTTCTATCCGGTTCAGTATGAGGGCGAGGAAAGCCAGCGCAACGTGTTCTACACGGGCGCAGCCCCGAACCAGCAGGCTATTCCGGCCGTCGATTATCTGCTCGAAAACGAAGAGGTCGAACGCTGGGTGCTCGCCGGAACCGACTACGTCTATCCGCGCACGACCAACAAGATCCTCGAGGCCTATCTCAAGGCCAAGGGCGTTGCCGAAGACGACATCATGATCAACTACACGCCTTTCGGTCATTCCGATTGGCAGACCATCGTGTCCGACATCAAGGATTTCGGCTCGCAGGGCAAAAAGACCGCCGTTGTTTCCACCATCAACGGTGATGCCAACGTTCCCTTCTACAAGGAACTCGGCAACCAGGGCATCTCGGCTGAAGACATTCCGGTCGTGGCCTTCTCGGTCGGTGAAGAGGAACTCGCCGGTCTGGACACCGCACCGCTGGTCGGCCACCTCGCAGCCTGGAACTACTTCCAGTCGGTGGAATCGGACGCCAACGATGAGTTCATCGAAACCTGGAAAGCGTTCACCGGCGATGAAAACCGCGTCACCAACGATCCGATGGAAGCACACTATATCGGCTTCAACATGTGGGTGAAGGCGGTCGAAAAAGCCGGCACCACCGACGTTGATACCGTGATCGACGAAATCATCGGCGTATCCGTACCGAACCTGTCCGGTGGCTATTCGACCATGATGCCGAACCACCACATCACCAAGCCGGTTCTGATCGGTGAAATCCAGGAAGACGGGCAGTTCGACATCGTTGACCAGACCGACGGTCTCGTCGCCGGCGATGCCTGGTCCGACTTCCTGCCGGATTCGGCCAAGCTGATCTCCGATTGGCGCAAGCCGCTTTCCTGCGGCAACTTCAACGTCGAAACATCCAGCTGCGGCGGCAAAGGCAGCTAACATCAGACCCAAAGACGGGCACCGCACCGAGGTGCCCGTCTTTTCCCCTCCCCTCGGACTGAAAATTCAGCAGAATGACTTTACTGAGCCGATTGCTGACTGCCTTCATCCTGTTCGCCGCTTTGGCCGCGCCGGTCTTGGCGCAAAATGATGCAGGCAGCCGCATCGACACACTCGCCACGGGCAAACTGAAGCAGCGCGGCGGTCAGATCGAAGCGATCGCCGCCACCGGTGACGCACGGGTCGTGCCGGCGCTTGAAGCGCTCCGCGACGGCCGGCTTTACTTTCGAAAATCCGACAAAAAGGTCTTCATCACCGAAAAGGCCGGCAAGGAATTCCAGCTCATCGAGCCGCTGACTGGCGAGACTGTCGAAACGGTCGGCAAAAAGGCCATCAGGAAGGTCAAGGTCAACAACAAGCTGCGCCGACAGATCGGCGAAGCGGTTGGATCACTGACACTTTTGAGCGACGATCCACAGATTCGCATTGCCGCGGCCAATACGCTGTTCAAATCAGGCGATCCGGGCAGTTTCGACCTGTTGCAGGCCGCATTGGCCAAGGAAGACGATCCTTCCGTGAAGTCAGCCATGGAGCAGGCCCGCGCTGCGGTCCTGCTCAATTCCGATGCGTCCGACGATGACAAGGTGGCGGCGATCGAGCTGTTGCGGCGCGATGCCGGACGCCAGTCCATGCCGCTGCTGCGCGAAGTATCTGCCAGCGCCGATGGGGTTGTCGCCAAGGCAGCCGACGATGCCATCGCCCAGGTCGAACAAACGATTGCCCTTTGGGATGCCGGCCAGACGATCTGGTACGGCATATCGCTTGGTTCCGTGCTGCTGCTCGCTGCCATCGGCCTCGCCGTCACGTTTGGCGTCATGGGCGTCATCAACATGGCACATGGCGAGATGGTCATGCTCGGCGCCTACACAACCTTTGTCGTGCAGGAAGTGATCCGCTCCTCCGCGCCCGGTCTGTTCGATTACTCGCTGGCCATCGCCCTGCCCCTGGCCTTTCTCGTTTCGGGCGCCTGCGGCTTCGCCCTGGAACGTGGTGTCATCCGCTTTCTCTACGGTCGTCCGCTCGAAACCCTGCTCGCAACATGGGGTGTATCCCTGATCTTGCAGCAGGCAATCCGAACCATTTTCGGTCCCACCAACCAGGAAGTCGGCAATCCTTCGTGGATGTCCGGGGCCTATGAACTTGGCGGCTTGACCCTCACGGCCAACCGGCTGTGGATCGTGGTCTTTGCCCTGATCGTCTTCGCCGCCCTTTTTATGGTCCTGAAAAAGACCGCCTTCGGCCTGCAAATGCGCGCCGTCACCCAGAACCGCCGCATGGCCTCCTCCATGGGCATCCGCACACCCTGGGTCGACGCGCTCACCTTCGCGCTTGGATCCGGCATTGCCGGCATCGCCGGTGTCGCCCTGTCACAGATCGCCAACGTCTCGCCCAATCTGGGCCAGAGCTACATCATCGATAGCTTCATGGTGGTGGTGTTCGGCGGGGTCGGCAATCTCTGGGGCACGCTGATTGGCGCCATGACCCTTGGCATTGCCAACAAGTTCATGGAGCCCTTCGCCGGAGCCGTGCTCGCCAAGATCCTGATCCTCGTCTTCATCATCCTGTTCATCCAGAAACGACCACGCGGCCTGTTCGCACTCAAAGGCCGGGCGGTGGAGGCATGATCACTTCTTTTGTCTTCCGGGCACTTGACCGCAAAGCCCGATGGGTCACCGCCGTCCTTTTGGCGGTGGCCCTGCTCATCCCGCTTGCAAATCTCGCGCTGCCCGCCGATCACCCGCTGCACGTGCCGAACTACACGATCAGCCTGGTCGGCAAGTACCTTTGCTATGCACTGCTGGCATTGGCCCTCGATCTGGTCTGGGGTTATTGCGGGATCCTGTCCCTGGGTCACGGCGCATTTTTTGCACTGGGCGGCTACGCCATGGGCATGTACCTGATGCGCCAGATCGGTTCGCGCGGGGTCTATGGAGACCCGGTGCTGCCCGACTTCATGGTCTTCCTCAACTGGCAGGAATTGCCCTGGTTCTGGTACGGCTTCGACATGTTCTGGTTCGCCGCGATCATGATCGTCGCGGTTCCCGGGCTGCTTGCCTTCGTGTTCGGCTGGTTCGCCTTTCGCAGCCGCGTGACCGGCGTCTACCTGTCGATCATTACCCAGGCGATGACCTACGCCCTGCTGCTCGCCTTCTTCCGCAACGAGATGGGTTTCGGCGGCAACAACGGTCTGACCGATTTCAAGGACATTCTCGGCGCCAACATCCAGGCCGACACGACGCGTGCGGCACTGTTTTCCGCTTCCGCCATCGCCCTTGCGATCGCGTTTCTCCTCTGCTCGGGAATCGTCAACTCCAAATTCGGCAAGGTGCTGGTTGCGGTTCGCGATGCCGAAAGCCGGTCGCGCTTTTTCGGCTACCGGGTGGAAAACGTGAAACTCTTCGTCTTCGTGGTCTCGGCCATGATGGCCGGCGTCGCCGGCGCTCTCTACGTGCCGCAGGTCGGCATCATCAATCCGGGTGAGTTCGCCCCGGCAAACTCCATCGAGGTCGTCATCTGGACCGCGGTGGGCGGCCGAGGCACGCTGGTCGGACCGATCATCGGGGCGGTTCTGGTGAATGCCGGCAAGTCGGTGTTCACCGCCGCCTTTCCGGAATTCTGGCTGTTCGCGCTTGGCGCTCTTTTCGTTGCCGTAACGCTGTTCCTGCCCAAGGGCATCGTCGGAACGATCGCCGGTCTCGGTCGGTTCCTGCCGAGCGCGCGCACCAAACCACCGCTTTCCGCCAATACGGCACCGGAGGCCGCGGAATGACGATCGCAGCACACGGAAGCCTGCTCTACCTGGACGGCGTCAGCGTCGCCTTCGACGGGTTCAAGGCGATCAACAAGCTGTCGCTGGTGCTCGAGCCGGGCGAGATGCGAGCAATCATCGGCCCCAACGGCGCCGGCAAGACGACGATGATGGACATTGTCACCGGCAAGACCCGACCGGACAGCGGCCATGTCATCTTCGACGGCTCCATCGACCTCACCCGCCATGACGAGACCGACATCGCCGAACTGGGCATCGGCCGCAAGTTCCAGAAACCGACGGTTTTTGAAAGTCACACCGTTTGGGACAATCTCGAACTGGCCTTGAGCAGACCGCGCGGTGTCTTTCCAACACTGTTCTACCGGTCTGACGAAAAGGACCGCGAGACCATCGACGAAATCCTTGAGACGATCCGGCTGACCGGCCGCAAGGACGAACTCGCAGCCAACCTGTCGCACGGCCAGAAACAGTGGCTTGAGATAGGCATGCTGATTGCCCAGGAGCCGAAACTGCTGCTGGTCGACGAGCCGGTTGCCGGCATGACCGATGCCGAAACGGAAGAAACGGCGCGACTGCTGCGCGACATCGCCAAAACCCGGTCCGTCGTCGTAGTGGAACACGACATGGGTTTCGTGCGCGACCTTGATGTCAAGGTGACCGTTCTGGCGGAAGGATCGGTCCTCGCCGAAGGATCGCTGGAACATGTCAGCGCCGACGAACGAGTCATCGAAAACTATCTGGGACGCTGACCGTGACCACACTGACTGTCGACAATATTCATCTGCACTACGGCGCCGCCGAGGCCTTGCGCGGCGTTTCGCTTGCCGCGGACAAGGCACGCATCACCTGCGTGCTGGGTCGAAACGGGGTCGGCAAGACATCGCTGCTGCGCGCCATAACCGGTCAGCATCCAGTCAGCTCCGGCAGTGTTCAGTTCGAGGGCGGCGGCCTGAAGAAATCCGCACCCTACGCACGAGCGGCCCAGGGCATTGCCATCGTGCCGCAGGGTCGGGAAATCTTCCCGCTTCTGACGGTGCGCGAAAATCTCGAAACCGGATTTGCCTGCCTGCCGCGCCGAGAGCGGCGCATTCCGGATGAGGTGTTCGAACTGTTCCCGGTTCTGGACAACATGTTGTCGCGTCGCGGCGGCGATCTTTCGGGCGGCCAGCAACAGCAACTGGCGATCGGTCGGGCACTGGTTACGCGGCCGAAACTGCTTTTGCTCGATGAACCCACAGAGGGCATCCAGCCATCGATCATCAAGGATATCGGCCGGGCGCTCAGCTACCTGCGTGACACCGCCGGATTGACCATCCTGCTCGTCGAGCAATATCTCGACTTCTGCCGCGAACTTGCCGATGATGTCTACATCATGGATCGCGGCGAGATCGTCCATCAGGGACCCGCCGAGGACCTCGACAGGGAGGACGTCCGCCGCCACCTGATGGTGTAGGCGGCAGGCAGTGGTGTGGTAATGCTTTTCCGGGACGGTTTTACGCTGACGAAAAGGGTGTCCGAAAAATCGCAGTGCCAGAATTTCGGGGACAGTTTACTTAATTCCCCTCTTTTCCGTTTGAAATCAGCGATCTATCCAGAATTAAGCAAACTGTCCCCGAAATTGCAGCCTCCGGCTTCGGTCCAATCGTAATGCAAAGTCCGCAACCCACTCGAATGCAGCGCACCAGCGGTACCGGCCGCCTTGCCGTGCGCCATATGGACGGACGCACACGCCTTGGCCGGCTCTATCAGGAAGGCGCAGCCAAAATCCGACTTCCGAAGACCTATTCGGGCGAAGCACTCGATGCCGTCCTGATCAACACGGCAGGCGGACTGACAGGCGGCGATCGTTTCCACTGGTCGATCGACATCGGCAATGGCGCCGGTACCGTCATCACCACCCAGGCCTGCGAAAAGATCTACAGGGCCGCTGACGATCACGCGGATATCGACGTATCCTTTGCGGTTGGCTCCGGTGGGGCGCTGGCCTGGCTGCCGCAGGAGACCATCCTGTTCGATCGCGCTGCGTTGCGGCGGCGTTTGACTGTGGACCTCGCACCCGATGCCGGTCTGCTGCTGGTCGAGCCGATCATCTTCGGACGGCAGGCCATGGGCGAAACCGTTCACAAGGCCCAGTTCCACGATCGTTGGCGGATCCGTCGCGGCGGACGTTTGCTGCATGCCGAAGACCTTCGTCTTTCCGGCGAAATCGACGAAACACTGCAAAAGACCAGCGTGACCGGCGGCGCCATCGCCATGGCGACCCTGCTTCTGGTCCATGCCGACGCCGCCGACCTGGTCGAACCCCTGCGAGCCGATATCGGCGACCAGGGCGGCGTCAGCGCCATCAGCTCATCCGCCGGTGACCGGCTTGTTGCCCGCGTGACCGCCGAATCCGGAATGACCCTGCGCCGCGCGCTCATCCCGGCCATAGCCCGCTGCAACCGTTTCTTGATCGGCGCCGGACACGGCCTGCCGAAACTCTGGACCATTTGAGGAGACCCCATGCAACTGACCCCGAGGGAAAAGGACAAGCTGCTGATCGCCATGGCGGCGGAGGTAGCTCGCAAACGCCTGCAACGCGGCGTCAAGCTCAACCATCCCGAAGCCATGGCGCTGATTTCGGATTTCGTGGTCGAAGGTGCCCGCGACGGTCGCTCGGTCGCCGACCTGATGGAGGCTGGCGCCCATGTGCTGACCCGCGACCAGGTGATGGAGGGCATCGCGGAAATGATTCACGACATTCAGGTCGAAGCGACCTTTCCCGACGGCGTCAAGCTCGTCACCGTCCACCAACCGATCCGTTGAGGAGCCTTTGTCCATGATTCCCGGTGAAATCATCTGTGCCGAGGGCGACATCGTCCTCAACGAGGGCAGCGAGACGGTCACCCTGGTCGTTGCCAATCGCGGCGACCGGCCAGTGCAGGTCGGCAGTCACTATCACTTCTTCGAAACCAACGAAGCACTCGACTTCGACCGCGACAAGGCGCGCGGCATGCGGCTCGATATTACCCCCGGCACCGCCGTGCGCTTCGAGCCCGGCCAACAGCGCGAAGTTACCCTCGTGCCCTATGGCGGCGACCGCAGGGTCTTCGGCTTCCAACAGAAAATCATGGGGGGCCTGTAAATGCCGTCGACAATTTCCAGGGGGGCCTATGCCCACATGTTCGGACCGACCACCGGTGACAAGGTCCGGCTTGCCGATACGGAGCTTTTCATCGAGGTCGAAAATGATCTCACGACCTATGGCGAGGAGGTCAAGTTCGGCGGGGGCAAGGTGATCCGCGACGGCATGGGGCAATCGCAGGTGACCCGAGCCGACGGCGCCGTCGACACGGTCATCACCAACGCGCTGGTCGTTGATCATACCGGCATCTACAAGGCCGATGTCGGTCTCAAGGACGGGCTAATCGCCGCCATCGGCAAGGCCGGAAACCCGGACACGCAGGCAGGTGTGGACATCATCATCGGCCCCGGCACAGAGGCCATTGCCGGTGAAGGCAAGATCCTCACCGCCGGTGGCTTCGATTCCCATATCCACTTCATCTGCCCGCAGCAGATCGAGGAGGCCCTGATGTCCGGCCTGACAACGATGCTTGGCGGCGGCACCGGCCCCGCGCACGGCACGCTGGCTACGACCTGCACGCCCGGCCCCTGGCACATCGGCCGCATGATACAATCCGCCGACGCGTTCCCGATGAACCTTGCCTTCGCCGGCAAGGGCAATGCCTCGACGCCCGATGCACTGATCGAGATGATCGACGGTGGCGCTGCGGCGCTGAAGCTGCACGAAGACTGGGGCACCACCCCCGGCGCCATCGACAACTGCCTGACGGTGGCCGACGATCACGACGTTCAGGTGATGATCCACACCGATACACTGAACGAAAGCGGCTTTGTCGAAAACACCATCGATGCGATCGCCGGCCGCACGATCCACGCCTTCCACACGGAAGGCGCCGGCGGTGGTCACGCGCCCGATATCATCCGCGTCTGCGGCCTGCCCAACATCCTGCCCTCCTCGACCAACCCGACCCGGCCCTACACGGCCAATACGGTTGCCGAGCATCTCGACATGCTGATGGTGTGCCACCATCTGGATGACAGTATCCCCGAGGACGTGGCTTTTGCCGAAAGCCGCATCCGCAAGGAGACGATTGCGGCGGAAGATATCCTGCACGACATGGGCGCGTTTTCGATCATCGCCTCCGATAGCCAGGCCATGGGCCGGGTGGGCGAGGTCATCATCCGAACCTGGCAGACGGCCGACAAGATGAAAAAGCAGCGCGGCCGGCTGGCGGAGGAGACCGGGGACAACGACAATCTGCGCGTACGTCGCTACGTTGCCAAATACACCATCAACCCAGCCATCGCCCACGGCCTGTCAGCCCATATCGGCTCTATTGAACCCGGCAAGCGCGCCGATCTTGTTCTCTGGAACCCAGCCTTCTTCGGCGCCAAGCCTGACATGATCCTGCTCGGCGGTTCCATAGCGGCGGCGCCCATGGGCGATCCCAACGCCTCGATACCAACACCGCAGCCGGTTCACTACAGGCCAATGTTTGCCGGTTTCGGAAAATCGATGACCGCTTCCTCGGTCACCTTCGTTTCGAAAGCCGCCGCGGACGGCGGTCTGCGCGACCAACTTGGGGTCGACAAGGCATTGCTTGCGGTCGGCGACACCCGCGGAACGATCGGGAAGGCGACGATGGTTCTCAACGACGCAACTCCGCAAATCGAGGTCGATCCGGAGACCTACGAGGTCCGTGCCGACGGCGAATTGCTGACCTGCGAGCCGGCCGAAGTGCTGCCACTTGCGCAGAGGTACTTCCTGTTTTGACACGACCAGTCGCCCATCACGTTGACCCGGCTGCAACCGGCGCCGTCGATACGATCACGCTGGACGAGACAGCCCGGCACCGTCGCCGTATGGCCATGACATCCGACGGTGGCATCGACTTTCTGCTCGATCTGCCCGAGGCGCGGCTGCTGCGGCATGGCGAGGGTCTGAGACTTGATGACGGCCGCATCATCGCAGTCCAGTCGGCACCGGAGGCGCTTTACGTGATCGCGGCAAACGATCTCAACCATCTGCTGCGCCTGACCTGGCATCTCGGCAACCGTCACTGCGCGTCCGAGATCCATGACGACCGCATCCTGATCCGTCGCGACCCGACCATGAAGGCGATGCTGGAAGGACTTGGTGCGACTGTTAGCGAAATCGAAGCGCCTTTCGATCCCGAAGGTGGAGCCTATCAGGGCCATCACAGCCATGACTGAGACGGTTTCCACCCAGGCTCTGTTGCGATTGATGGCGTGGATGTCGCCAGCTTTTCCGGTCGGCGCCTTTTCCTACAGCCATGGCCTGGAACGCGCGGTGCATGACGGACAGGTCTCGGACCAGGACGATCTGTCGGATTGGTTGACGGATCTGATGACCATCGGATCCGCCTGGAACGATGCGGTGCTGTTCGCCGCAAGCTGGCACGAATGTGACGATGGCGACAATCTGACCGAACTGTCCGACCTCGCCGAGGCAATGGCCGGTTCTGCGGAACGCCATCTGGAAACCGTGCGCCAGGGAGCCGCATTTCTGAAAGCGGCCAAGGCCTGGCCGGACAACCTGTTCGATCGGCTGCCGCCGGATTGTCCACTGCCGGTCGCGGCCGGCGCCGTTGCCGGTGCTCACGGCATACCGCTGACGGCTTCGCTTTCGGCCTACCTCCATGCCTTTGTCTCAAACCAGGTTCAGGCGGCGCAGCGGCTGATGCCGCTCGGTCAGCAGGCCGGTGTTGAAATTCTGGCCCGGCTTGAAAGGATCGTCGAAGCATCTGCCAGAAACGCTGCGATATCGACACTCGATGATCTGGGCAGCGCGACGATCAATGCCGAAATCGCTTCGCTGCGACATGAAACTCAACTTTCCAGGCTGTTTCGATCATGACCAATTCTGTTAACGGACCGCTTCGCGTCGGCATCGGCGGCCCGGTCGGTTCCGGCAAGACCACACTGACCGAAAAACTCTGCAAGGCGATGCGTGAGACCTATTCAGTCGGTGTCGTCACCAATGACATCTACACCAAGGAGGACGCCGAAGCTCTCGTGCGTATGCAAGCCCTGTCCTCCGACCGTATCGTCGGGGTCGAAACCGGAGGCTGTCCGCACACGGCGATCCGTGAGGATGCATCGATCAACCTCGCTGCGATCGATGACCTTGTCGAAAGCCATCCCGATCTCGACGTCGTCTTCATTGAATCGGGCGGCGACAATCTGGCTGCAACCTTTTCGCCACAGCTCGCAGACCTGACGATTTACGTCATTTCGGTCTGCCAGGGTGAAGACATCCCGCGCAAGGGCGGGCCCGCGATAACGCGCTCCGACCTGCTGATCGTCAACAAGGCTGATCTGGCACCACATGTCGGCGCCAACCTGTCAACCATGCAGGACGACGCCCAAGCGGCACGCGGCGGACGAACCAGCCTGTTCACCGATTTGCGCCGCGGCGACGGGGTCGAGGATATCGTTCTCTTCCTGGAAGCCAATGGCGGCCTGTCGCGTTCGTAAGATCGCCAAGAAGCCAATTGATTCTCCCGCGAAATTGGCTTTATATGTAAATGCATATAAAAACGGATGCAGGGGTTGCGATCCGAAACTGGGAGATCTCTCAATGACTTTTTTCAAACGCTTCGCGGCAACGGCCGCGGTTATCGGTGCCATCACCGTAACCGGCCCGGCACTCGCCGTTGACAAGCTGACCGCGGTTCACGCTTTTCCGCCGTTCCTGGTCTATACCAAGACCTTCCTCGCCATGGTCGACGAGATCAACAAACGCGGTGAAGGCGTGGTTGAAATCGAAGTGCGCGGCGGTCCCGAAGCGATTGGCATGTTCCAGCAACCTGCCGCCGTTCGCGACGGCGTTGTCGATATGGTTCATACGCCGGGAAGTTTCTACGGCAAGAATGTTCCCGAAATCGACGCCATGGTGGCCTCGCGGGTGACACCGATGGAAGCCCGGGCCAATGGCGGCGCGGCACTGATGGATGAAGCCCATCAGAAGCGCTTCAACGTTCGGCATCTCGGCTGGATCGATGGCGGCATCCAGTTCCACATCTACATGAACGAAGAACCGAAATTCGGTGACAACGGCGTTCTGGACCTCACGGGTGTGAAGCTGCGTGACAATCCGATCTACCACGCCTTTTTTGAAGCACTGAACGCCACCACCTCATCGATGCCGGCAACCGAAGTTTATGCCGCTCTTGAGAAGGGCGTCGTCGACTCTGCTGCCTGGACGTCTATCGGTCTGACCCAGCTGAAGTGGGATGAGTTCCTCAAGTACCGGGTCGATCCGAAGTTCTACAACACCGACCTTGGTGTGATCGTCAACGTCGACAGCTGGAACAACCTGTCGCCGGAAGCACAGAAGATCATCGAAGATGTCGTGATCGAGTGGGAAGCAAAATCCTATGCCGAGCGTCAGAGCGACCGGGTCAACGATGCCAATGAACTGCAGCGCCGCGGCATGAAGTTCATCGAGCATTCGCCGGAAGGCGGCCAGGCCTATGTCGGCCTTGCTGAAGAAGCTGCCTGGGAACGGATGAAAAGCCGGATGGAAGGCGACGAAGACGCCTATAACGCGCTGCGCAAGCTGTACGGCGGCCAATAGAGCCTAACGTCAAGAACCGGCGGCCGAAGCGGATCGGCCGCCGGATCACGGGGGACTGCACCGTTGCGTTGGATTGACCGTCTTTGCGACCTGTTGGCCATCCTGGCCGGAATCTATCTGGTCGGCATCATGCTGGGGATCGTGTTCAGCGCGACGGTTCGAACGCTTGGTTTTTCCGGTTCCTCGCACATCTTCACCTTTGCTGAATTTGGTCTTCTTTATATCGTCATGGCGGCCTCACCCTGGCTTGCCCGCGAGAAGGGCCATGTGTTCATCGAATTGCTGACGGCCGCAGTGCCGGAGAACATGCGGCCCGGCCTCAGCCGCGTCGTATCCGGGCTCTGCGTCATCGTCTGCCTGGTCATGGCCTGGTACACGTTTCTCGGGACGGAACGGGCCTATCGCTTCGGCGATGCGGAAATGCGGTCGCTGGACATGCCGAAATGGCTGTTGCTAGGCGCAATGCCGATCTGCTTTTCGCTGATGGCAATCCAGTTCGGCCGGTTCACCATCGGCAAACGGCTGCTCCACACCGGAGAAGCGGGGGTTCACGAATAAACCAAGAGCAACATGAGGCCAGGTTTGATTATTTGATGGCAAAGATCGGCTCCACTCGGCTAGGCGCGTCGCGCAGCGCGATGTGGGGCATCGAGCAAGCGGCGCAACGACGCCGATGGGCCGATATTTGCCACCCACGAGAGGTTAATGAATGTTGAAGTCATTCAAAGAACGGGCCGGACGATTTTGGCCCCTGGCGTCGTTGGATTGCACTTGTGGTGGGGTGGCACCACGGCGTGCAACCCGCCTAGACAGAGACCAAAATCGTCGCGGTCAAATGATCAAACCTGGCCTCATGTTGCTCTAATATGGAATGGTTCGAAGCCCTCTTTTTTCTCCTCGGGATGATCCTCTTTTTCATGTTCCTGGGCATGCCCGTAGCGATCGCCTTCCTGGCCGCCAACATGATCGGTGCCGCCTACTTCATGGGAGGCAGCGGCTCGCTGGCCACGCAGGTCAGCCGCGGCATCGGCCAACTTGCCAACAACGCGATCCCGACGGTCACCAGCTTCAATCTCATGCCGGTGCCGATGTTCCTGCTTATGGGCGAGATCTTCTTCTTTACCGGCTTGGCCGCACGCATGTTCTCGGCTGTCGACCAGTTGATGGGACGGCTTCCGGCGCGCCTTTCCTTCGTTACCATTGCCGGTGGCACTGCCTTTGCCACACTCTCCGGATCGTCCATGGGATCCACCGCCCTGCTCGGGTCCCTGATGGTGCCGGATATGCAGAAGCGCGGCTACAAGAAACACATGGCGATCGGCCCGATCCTCGGGACCGGCGGCCTTGCCATGCTGATACCGCCGTCGGCTCTCGCCGTGCTCCTGGCAACGCTTGCCGAACTCGATATCGGCGCCCTTCTGATCGCCGGCATCGTTCCGGGTCTGTTGTTGGCGGTGCTCTATGTCATTCTGGTCTTCGCGATGGTCATCATTGACCCCAGTGCCGCCCCGGCCTACGAGCTGGATCCGATCAGCTGGGGCCGCAAACTGAAGCTGCTGTTCCTCGACATTCTGCCGATGGTGTCCATCGTCATCGGCGTCATACTGCTGATCATGTTCGGCGTTGCCACGCCATCGGAAAGCGCCGCCTTCGGCTGTCTTGGCGTTGTCATCCTGGCGATCCTCTATCGGTCACTCACCTGGAAAAGCATCGTCGATTCCGTCAAGGGTGCCCTGAAGGTCACCACCATGGCCCTGCTGATCATCTTTGGCTCGGCGACCTTCTCCGCCCTCCTGGCCTTTTCCGGTGCGTCGTCGGGATTGATCAAATGGGCAACCGCCTTCGATCTGGCGCCGATCACCATGCTGCTGGTCATGTTCTGCATCCTGCTGGTTCTGGGCATGTTCATGGACCAGCTGTCGATGATGCTCTTGACCGTGCCGATCTTCTTCCCGTTGGCGCAGACGCTCGATTTCGATCTGATCTGGTTCGCCGTCATCGTCCTGCTGGCGCTGGAAATCAGCTTCACGACCCCGCCCTTCGGCCTGCTGCTCTTCGTCATGAAAGGCGTGTCACCGCCCGAAACGACCATGCGTGACATTTACGTCGCCGCTTTGCCGTTCATGGGATGCGCCATCTTGTTGGTCGCCCTGCTGATCATATTCCCGGGTATCGCTCTCTGGCTGCCGGGCCTTGGCCAATAGCCGATGACAACCGGCCCGCAATCCTACATCGCGCCGCTCAGTGTCCGGCAACGCATTTCGCGTGCACAACCTCGCGGTCTGCCGCTGATCAACATGGGCTTCAACGAATTGCCCTACGCGCCGACGCCGGAAGTGAACGCGGCAATCGCGAGCTTGGCCGGACAGGCACAATCCTACGGCAATCCGTCCTGTGTCGAGTTGCGCGACGCGCTGGCCAGGATGAGCGGGCTTGATGCCGAGACCATCATTTGCGGTAATGGCTCGGAGGAACTTCTCGACATCGTCGGCCGCTGTTTCGCCCGGCCGGGCGACGAAATCCTGATTTCCCAATTCGGCTACATCCAGTTTCCGATCGTCGCCAACCGGGTCGGCGCAACGCTGGTCAAGGCTCCGGAAACCGACTACCGAACTGATATCGACGCCTTGCTCGCCGCCGTTACGGATCGCACACGGATCATTTTTCTCGCCAGCCCGAACAATCCGACCGGAACGATGAATTCCGTCGAGGAACTGTCGCACCTGGCGCGTGAATTGCCGAAACACGTGGTGCTGACGATCGATTGTGCCTATGGCGAATTTGCCGGCTCCGAGTACTGCCCAGCAGTGCACGAACTGGCCTTGCGACACGACAATATCATCGTCACCCGCACATTCTCAAAGGCCTACGGCCTTGCCGGCTTGCGGGTCGGTTGGTGCCACGCCCCGGAGGCACTCGTGCCGGCACTCTATGCCGGCCGCGGCATGGGCACGGTCAACGCCGCAGCACAGGCCGCGGCACTCGCCGCGCTGGACCAGCCCGATATCATCGACGCGCGTGTCCGCTCGATTGTCGAAGAGCGCAAGCGCATCGCCGGCTCCTGCCGCCAGATGGGGCTGAATGTCGTGGAGAGCCACACCAATTTCCTGTTGGTGGGCGTCCCCGACGACGACGGCACGAAAGCCGACGCCCTGGCCGAACACCTGTTCGACACGGCAGGCATCATCGTCAACCGAACTCGCGAAGACGGTCTGCAGGGCTTTATTCGCTTCTCGCTGTCCTTGCCGGAACACAACAACCTTCTGCTTGACAGCCTGCGTGAATTCCTGACGATCCAGGAACCATAGTCGGTTCCAGACAAGGATTCGGGATGCAGACTTTCTTTCGCAACCTCGCAGCCTTTTGCCTCCTGCTCCTCTCAACCGAGGCGATCACAGCAAAAGATGGTGGTTGCAAGGTTCAAGGCTCGTCGTGTGCCGATTTGGTCTACCGCGGGTTCACCTATCCCTATCCGCGACCCGACAGCTCTTACCTGTACGTCAACACGGGTGTCTATCCCTACGTCACGGTCACCGAAAACCTGCTCGGTGATTCGACACTTCGCCTTCCGGATGGCTCCGTGATGACCGCGCGAGCCCTGTTGACGACGCTCGGCCTTGAAGCCATGACCTCCAGAAAGCTGACGCCGGTTATCGGATACGGATCCAATCCGGCACCGACGCAACTGGCACGAAAATTTTCCTCCGTGAGTGCGAGCAGCGATGTCGTCATTCCGGTGATGAAGGGAACCCTGCAGAACTTCGACGTGGTGTGGACACCGGTTTTCGTCGGCTACGGTTCAATGCCGGCGACGATCACGCCCTCGCCCGGAACCGATGTTGAAGTCTGGGTGACCTGGCTGGACAAGGAGGCGGTCCAGGTGGTGGACCGGACGGAGCATAGCGTGCACACGCAGCGTCCGCTTTACGTGCTGACGACCATCGAGGGCGCCGCCTTTGAATTCGACGGCCCGGATCCGGCCTCCATGGAGGTCTACGTGTCCTGTTTCGGCCCGTTGACCATCAATGGCCAGATCCAGTCGGTCAGCGCCATTTCAGCGAAGGACCGGCGGTTTTCTGGCTTGAATGCATCCGCTGCAATGGAAGCGATCCTTCCCTTGCTATCCTGGCAGGGAAGTGTTCTCGATCTGATCTATGACAACGTCACGTCACCTGAAGGGCGTGCCAAACGCAGCAGCGCCCTGCTTCCTTACGGACCGTTTCCGGATGTCCCGGGAACCAGGGGCCTGGAGGCCTGCAAGGCAAGCCGTGACGGCACCGAAATCCCGTATTAACGCGGCGGCCGCAGCAGCTCCATGTGGCGCAGCAGGTCGACAAATGCTGTGAGCCGTTGCTTCTGATAAGCGGGCACATCCATCTCGGAATAGTCGAGAAAGCCCTCGCGGGTGCGCAAACCGATGCGTCCGGCATCCATGTTGTCGGTGACGATCTTGGGAGCGGCGAAGCGTTCTTCGCCAGTCGCTTCCACCATGCTCTTGCTGGCATAGTAGAGGATGTCGCCGCCGCCCCAGTCAACGAATTCCAGCATGCCGAGAATGGCGAAGCGAAAACCGAAACCGTATTTCGTCGCCTTGTCGATATCCTCGGCTGATGCGACGCCTTCTTCCGTCATCCGTGCCGCCTCGTTCATGGCCAGGGCCTGCAGGCGTGGCACGATGAATCCGGGGCTTGCCTTGCAGACCACCGGAACCTTGCCGATGCCTTCAAGCAACGCGACCAGACGGTCCGTCACGGCCGGGTCGGTCTGCGCGCCGGGCGAGACCTCGACGAGTGGCACCAGAAACGCCGGGTTGAGCCAATGGGCATTGAGAAACCGCTCCGGTCCGGTGACCATGGCCTGCAGCTTGTCCGACAGAAAGGTCGATGTGGTCGAGGCAATGATGGCATTCGGTCGGCTCGCCTTCGACAGGAAGCCCAGAGCGGATTGCTTGGCCTCATCTGTTTCGGGCGCAGCCTCGAAAATCAGGTCAGCCGTGGCCAGCGCCGCCTCGGCCCCGGCTGCGTCCACATAGTCGACCCGTCCAGCGATGCGCTCAATATCGGCTTCGGCGATCATGCCGCAACTTGCAAGCATCGCCAGCGTCTTTTCGATTTCCGACCGGGCAACGGCGAGATAATCAGCTGCATTGTCGCGCTGTTTCAGATCGACCAGTTGCACCGGATGGCCGGCATAGGCGAAGACAACCGCCAGGCCCTGCCCCATTCGTCCCGCGCCGGCTGCAGCAACCGTTTCGCCGCTCACGGGCCATTCTCCAGGAGCTCGGACATCGCCGCCCGGTCGAGGCTATCCAGCCCAAGACTGGCAAGCGTGCGACCGGTCTTGAGGAAGTCCTCGTCGCACACCGCGCCAGCAATCGACAGCAGGCCGGTCGCCACGGGCGCCGGCACGCCGGCCCAGTTGCAAACTGACACCAGGAACGCCAGGCCCATTTGCACGTCTTCACGCATATAGCGGTGTTCCCTCAGTACGAGATGCTCGCGCCAGTCACCGCTGTCGGTGAGCTTCTCATGCGCGGCATTGCCGTACATCCATTCGTCGGCCTCGTCGTCATAGTGATCGGCCAGAGGGAAATGCGGCGCGCCGTAGCCAAGCGCCTCGCGCACCGCCATGCGTTCACCGTCGAGCGCGGTTGTGACCCGGCGGATGGCCGGCTGTGTGCCTTCATTGTGAATATCCCAGTGATCGAAATGCTCGATCGGACCGGCATTCATCATGATCAGCGGCGGGTGGATGATCGGCCCGGCATTCATCAGCGCACCCGACAGGCCGTCGCCGGCATCCTCTACGCTCGGATAGGCCTCGCGCACCGTGGCAAGCGCCTGCACGCGATTGCGATGCGGCAACACTCCGCTCGGCAAACGGGTCGTGCGGGTGGTGATGACCACCGTGTCGTCGCCGTGAAGCCGCGTCAGATAGGGCAGCGTGCCGGCTTCGACGAAGCTCGCATCAGCGGTGTTGCCAGCATCACTTTTGGCCTTCGCCATGATATAGCTGCCGAACGTGCCCGGTGGCATGAACACCACCTGCCCGTCCGCGAGCAGCGGTGCCAACCGCGCTGCAATATCCGGCTGCGCCGTCGCTGGTGTCGGACAGACAATGAGCGCCGCCCCGTCGATTGCCTCCGCCAGATCGGCGGTCACAGTGGCAATCGTCACCGGCCGAACGCCGTTAAAATCCTTCAGAGCAATCGTCGCACTCATCGCCGCGACGGTCGCCGGATCACGTCGCCATAGTCGCACGCTGTGCCCTTGCTCGGTCAGGTCGACTGCCGCGGCGATCGAACCATTGCCGCCGCCAAGTACCGCTATTTCCATACCTGATTTCGTCCTTTCCTGGCGGCCGTCAAAGGCCTTTGGGGTGGGTCATGAATTCTTCGATCACGTGATCCGGCGCCTTGGCGTAGTCGGAGACCCGCGACACGCCGAGACCGGTCAACTGTCGGAGTTTGACAGCCGCTTCCGCCATCTTGACGGCAATTGGAATGCCGTTGATCACCGGCGCTTCCCCGACACGATGGTTCTTGATCTTGCTGAAAAGCAGCATCGGAATGCCGCCGCCCGGTATCAGGATATCAACGCCCTGTTCGACCAGCGGCAGGCCCTGCGCATCAAACAGCCCCTGGACTTCGTCGAGTTTTTCATCCGACCCGATGGCCGAAAGGATCTGGCCCGGTTCGAACGTCATGGCGTGGACACCGGTGACCCGCTCGCGCAGGCCGTATTTGCCGATCTGATGGTGGAACCACGGAATGAACCGGGGGTTGATGGTCACGATGCCTGACCGTTGCCCCAACTGGCAGGCGTAGAGCATCGAAACTTCGCCCAGCGCGATCACTGGGATATCCACGACTGAGCGTGCTTCGTAGAGTCCGGCGTCCTGAAAATGCCCGACGATGAAGGCGTCGTAACCCTCTCGCTCGGCGCGTACGGCGTTGCAGATCATCTCCCGCCCGCAGCGCCACTCGACCAGTGGATGCGCGTAGGAATCGAACGGAGTTATGCCGCGAATATCAAGCGTGGTGCCCGGATCGGCAATCTCCTTCAGGTGCTCGTCCAGGGCATCCCAGTAGGCCGCGCCATTCTCATAATCGACATAAGACTGGTACCAGATTTTCATGCGTTCGATCCCTGATGCAGCACGGACTGTCTCGGGTCTAGAGTGACGGACATAGAGCAGAAACCCCGATTTTTCGGCCGGCGACGCCCGCAACCCTCTACCAATTCATATGCAAATGCATATAAACTACCTGTCCGCGAGAAATCAAACAGATTGTATGCGGTCAGTCGAACAAGGGAGACAGCGATGAACGCATCGGATCGGCAGGAAGACATCGCCACCGCAGGCATGTCGGCGTTCGCCCCCTATCTGATGAACCGGGTCATGCATCGCTACAACCAGACGCTCCTGGCAAAGATGAACGAGATGGGCTTGAGCATCACCAAGATGCGGGCTCTGGCAGCTCTTGCGGCCATAGATGGGCTGAGCGTCAACGAACTGACCGTCTACGCGGTGGCCGAACAGTCGACGATGAGCCGCACGCTCGACCAGATGGAGCGCGACGGGCTGATCGTGCGCCGCATCAATAAGAGCGACAGCCGGGCGAGGCGCATGTCACTGACCGAGGCCGGCTGGGACGTATACCGGGAAATCTGGCCGGAGATGCGCAAAGCAGAGCGCGCCATGTTCCACAACGTCTCATCGGAGGACTATGCGGTCACCCTGCGGGTGCTCAACCAGATGCTGGAGAACATCCGGGTTCATCAGTTCTGAGGCAGCGGCTCCCGTCGCATCAGGGTCCATGCCGTCACGACCAGCAATCCGCTGGTCATTACCAGGGACGGTTGGAACCCTCCGACAAGAGTGAAGACCGCGCTGGCAAACAGCGGTCCGATCATCTGTCCGCCTGCGAACGAGGCCGTCATCACCGCGATCAGACGCATCACGCCTGCGGGCGAAGCGACACGATGCGCCTCCTTCATGCCCATCATGGTGATGATCATGAAGGTACCGCCGACACAGACCCCGGCCAGAATGATCGAAACGAGATCGGGCCGTAACACCGGCAGAAGCAGTCCGGCCGCCATTATCAACTGGCTGATCGACCAAATCTGCCGATTAGACCAGCGCACCTGCAATCGTCCGGCGATCAGCGTGGACAGGAACGCAGCCGCCCCGAAAACCGGCCACGCCAATCCGAACAGAAGCGGAGATTCCACAATCTCACGCGCCATGACGGGCAGGTACGTGGCCGGAATGATGTATCCGATGCCCGCTGCTCCATAGGCGATCACGATCGTCCATGGCAGCGTCCCGAGACAGGCAGATTCCTGGGAAGACGCCCGTTCCTGACCGGTCATTTCAGAACCGATCTTCAAGCTGATGCCGATTGTCACGATGAGCGAAAGGACGCCGAAGGCGACCCAGCCGTCGGCGCTTCCGATATCAGCGGCCATCAGGATCAGCGTCCCAAGACCGGCAAGAGCAATACCAGCGCCGACACCGGAGAAGACCCAGCCCTGCTGATCTGGACGGCCTATCTCGGCCAGATGTTTGACGAAATAGTTGCTGACCAGCACCAATGTGAAGGCACTGCAGACACCGCACACAAACCGCATGATCGCCCAAGGAACAAAATGGTCGGTCAGACCCGTGGCCAGCGTGGCGACCGCAATGGCAAACAGCGAAAGCCGCAGGGTCATGGCCGGCGAACCTTGCAGCCGGGCTGCGTAGAGGGCTCCGAGCAGGTATCCGAGGAAATGAATGGCCGCGAGCCAGCCGCCCTCGCCGATGCTGATCAGTCCATCCGCTCGCATGACGGGAAGCAGCGGTGTGAAGGCAAAGCGACCGATCCCCATGGCGACCGCCAGCGAAAGCAGACCTGTCAGGACGATCCGGGTTGAGGGCATGCAATCTTTCCGTCGGAGGTGTGTGGGTCTTGCCGAGATCTTACAGGCCGCGTACTATTACAAAAAATGAATTAATCTGAAGTCTGATTTCTCAATTGGAGATATCAAATGCTCGACCTGCGTGCCCTGGAAATTTTCCACGCCGTAGCGACGGAAGGCAGTGTGTCGAAGGCCGCAACGCGGCTGAACCGGGTCCAGTCGAATGTCAGCACGCGCATCAAACAGCTCGAACAGCAATTGCAAAAGACGCTGTTTCTGAGGGGCAATCGCGGACTGACCCTGACGCCGGACGGGGAAACGCTTCTCGCCTATTCCGAGCTTTTCCTGCGGCTTTCGGAGGAGACATCGGAGGCGCTTCGGGTGGGCAGGCCGGCCGGCACCTTTCGCATCGGCGCGATGGAAAGCACGGCGGCGGCTCGGCTGCCGGCGGTCCTGGCCCGTTATCACGCGCTTTACCCGGACGTCGAAATCCGGCTCGAAACCGGCACCGCGGGAGCACTGATGAACCGCCTGCGCAATCACGAGATCGAAATCGCGTTGGTGGCGGAACCGGTAACGTTCGACTGGGTATCGACCCGGCCGGTCTTCGAAGAAGCTCTGGTTCTGGTCGCGCCATCGGACTTTCCGCCGCTTGAAAGTATCGATGAAATCAGTGGTCGCACCATGATTGCCTTCGAAGCCGGCTGCGCTTACCGGCGCTATCTGGAACAATGGCTGATGGATGCCGGCATCGTTCCCGGCAATATCCTCTCAGTCAGTTCCTACCTGGCAATCCTCGCCTGTGTTTCCGCCGGTACAGGCTATGCGGTCGTTCCCCAATCGGTGCTCGACATCGTCGCCACCGACGGTGAATTCCAGCGCCATCCTTTGCCGGATGGCTACAACCGCATTCGAACCGTCGTCGCCCGGCGGAACGATTACAAGTCCGCCAAGCTCGACGCCCTGCTTGACCTGATGCCTCCTCATTGACGAGATCGTCCACAGGGGTTGTCCGACAAGGCGTGGAATCCGGGAAATCTGACACAAAACAGACACGCATCCGGGCTAAATCATTGACTCCGCACCGCCCTTTTGTGAACCACCATGACATAACCGACGCTGATGCTTGAGCCCTGAAGGTATGCAGGGCCAGCCATAGGGCGATCAGAAGGGGTTGGAATGAAAACCAGAATTATCGGCGCCAAGGTCGTCATGGCAGACGATATCATCGAGACTGAAGTGCTTGTCGAAGACGGCAGGATTGCCGCCATCGGCAATGGCGGGAAAGCCGAACACGAAATCAATGCTGTCGGAAAGCTGCTCGGCCCTGCCATGGTCGACATTCATGGCGACGCCCATGAGCGACAGATCATGCCGAGGCCGAAGGTCTTTTTCCCCCTCGACGCAGCAATTCTCGAAACTGACAGGCAGCTTGCCGCCAACGGCATCGCCACCGCCTATCACGCTTTGACTTTGAGTTGGGAACCCGGGCTGCGCTCCGTTGAGCGCGGCGAAGAGTTTCTCGACGCGCTGGTCGCGTTGGAATCCCGACTGACGGTGGAAAACCGGGTGCAATTGCGCTGGGAAACCTTTGCCTTCGAAGCGGTGGATGTCATCGAGAAGGCTCTCGCGAGTCCCCATCTGCCATCGATCGCCTTCAACGACCATACGTCCATGACTATGCGGCATCCGGATGTGCCGGTGCAGGAACGCCTGTTCGAACACAATCCTGACTTCCAGTTGGCAGATCCCGACAGTCCGATCATGAGCAGACGCCTGGTGTCCGACTCGCGTCGCTCCGGTCTCAGTGTCGATGAATATGGCGATCTGATCCGCAAGATCTGGGAACGCCGCCCACAGGTGCAGGACACCATCGGCCGAGTCGCACGCATGGGTCGTGACAAGGCTGTGCCGATGCTTTCCCACGATGATACGCAGGATGAAACGCGCGATTTCTACCGCGGACACGGCGCGTCGATTGCTGAATTTCCAATGCGTATACTGGTGGCCAGGAATGCCCGCGCCGCGGGTGACGCCATCGTCTTCGGCGCACCCAATGTGGTGCGCGGCGGCAGTCATATCGGTTCACCCTCAGCCGCCGATATGGTCGAAGACGGGCTGTGCGATATCCTCGCCTCAGACTATTTCTATCCGGCCATGTTGACGGCCGTGGCCCGGTTGGACCGCGAAAGGCGAGCACCGCTTCCAGCACTTTGGTCGCTGGTTTCGGCTGGACCAGCAAAGGCCTCAGGACTGGACGATCGCGGCGAAATCGCCGTCGGCAAACGTGCCGACCTGATCCTCGTCGACTGGCCGGAGGATGGCCCACCGGCGGTCAAAATGACCATGTCGGCCGGCCGCATCGCTTATCAGGCCTATCACTGATGACGACCGCACTCACCAACACTCATTCCTGCGGACACCGTGGTCGACGGAATGTTGCATCGAAAACGGAACCATCGCCGTGCTGTCACGACACTCAACCGTCCTTCGGATCGCGTGAAGGGGCCGACCGCTCGATTTCCACGCGGCCATAGCGGCTGTGAAGCGTCTGGATCGCACCGCTTCGGCGGTCAAAAATGGCCCATCTGGGATGGCCCTGATGGGCAATGAACGTGGCGCACCGGGCTCCGTTGTCGAAATCGAGCACGAGCTCCGGCAGCCTTCCGGACAGCGCGATACTGACCAGTTTCTGCTCGCGCAGCACCGAAAATCCGCGAGCGAATTTCTCCTCTTCGGAACCGTCTCCGCAGATGATACTTTTCCGGCCTTCGATCCTCCAACCGAATTCGAGCATGACGTTGAACTCCCCGCGCGGTTCCAGGAGGGATCCGTCCCGGCGTCTTCGGGTCGGTCGGGTTAGCTCGCCGAATTCGATGAAGATCGCAGAGCCGTAACCTTGCCACAGATGTGATGCGCGCATGCCGATCATGTCGAGTGTGAACGCGGAAAACAGCACTTCGTTGCCTTGGCTCAGATCAGGTGACTCACGGTTCATCCGGACAGACGCCGGATGCAAATCGACAGAAAGGCGATTGCACCGAGCGCGATGCTGATATTGGCCAGCGTTTGAGGCAAGAACAGCGACAGAACCATCAGGATGGCAAGAACCGCGGCCCCGCGGGACCAACTCAGACTGTAGTCAAGAAGCAGGCCCCAAAGGCGCATGCAATTTGCCCGAAGCGACCGCTGCTGAAAAACAAGTTGGTCCTGATGCGCCACTTCGACTTTTCTGACGCATCCGAGCGCCTTCACCAACTGGCCGGCGTCGCGGTAACAGTTCACCGCCCGACCAATCGAACGGCAATTGAAGTCCTGCAATTTCTCGGCGCCCCGGCTGTCACCGGAATTGTGTTTCGAATAGGCCACGCTGCGGCCCAGATCTGCTGACTTTTCGTAGTTTCGACCGGCTTTGCTGGTCAGCCCCTCAAGGCGGAATCCCTGACCGGCATAGTGAAACTGGTAGACCGCTTTTTCGGGATCGCTGCCGGCGATGTGCTCGGCCACAGCCGCATAAGCAACCGCCGACCGCGCTCGGTCCGCTCGCTCGGTCGAAAAACGCAGCCGTTCGGCCTGCGCGCTGACCGCTTCGACGCCGTCGCTCTCGATAATCCCGGTGAATTCGGTCAAATCAGCCGCAATCGCCGGGTCGTGATAGCGAACCGCGTTCGTGACGGCATCTTTCTTAGCTTGCAACTCAGGCAACTCCACTCAAGATAACGCCCTGTTCGTTTGCTGGTACCCGCACCCACCAGCGAGCCGGCCACTCATCCTGGTGAGCTACGAAGAACCAGCTCCATGCCGAACAAGTCCTTCGTCTGATCCGCGACGATACAGGATGTATCGTCATCCTCCAAAATCGGCTCCAGACGCTGGGACACTCCCTTGATAAAGGCATAATTGGCATAGTCTTCTTCGCGCGAAAACATGCGATTTACGACATAGCTGTAGGAGTTTACGAGCTCCGGGGTCTCCGGGTGAAGATAGGGCGCTTTGATGTCCTCGCCGATCTCCGTAGCGATTTCCACACCTTCCAGTCCACCCAAGCCTTCCCCGACCGTTTTCTGCAGTACACGGGCAAATGGCATTAGTTCGGATATTCGCTCCAGGATAGGACACACATACCGGTGATTGAAGTCCAGAACACGTCCGTAGGTGATAATCTGGTTGTTGATGCGCTGATAAATCTTCTCCAGTTTGCCTTTGGTAAATTCTTCCAGCTCGGTTGCATCCATCCCGTGGATATAGCGGATCCTGCCCCCGTTTTTTTTCAAAAATATGTCGCGCAGGGATCCGCGATCCGCCAGGGCCTCTTCAAAGACTGAATAGGGTTCGCTCGGCTTGCCTGACAGGAAGATCAACAGGCCCAGAAAGGGAAAATTGATGTCCGTCTTCATCTGATCGCGGGTCTTTTCGTCGAACCGCAAGCGGTGCCAGTTCTCCTCGCCGATGCGCTTTGCGATGTAGCTGGCGAGCAGTGGCACTTGCCGATCGAGCACGTGTCCGACCTCAGGTCCGGTGAAGAATGCGGCACGGGCGTGCTCTGTGCCAAGTGTGTTGAGGAAATTGGCCCGAAAACCATTCATGAACATCGGGATGATGAATCGCATGCGGCGATCGTCGTGCATGTGACGGGTGACGAACTCCCGCGATTTCTGTGTGATGTCGAGATCGTCGGAACCTTCCGCATGTGCCCCGAGCAGCCCAGCGACGCATTTGCCGCCGTTGAATGGCTCCTTCATTACGCTGAGCGCGTGTTCTGCCCGCTCATCCGCGGGCATCAGCGGTTCGCTCATGCGGCGGATGAAATCTGCCGGATCCTTGTCTTCGCCCAGGGGCCGCACACCAGCAACGGTCTTTTCCGGAGCATCCGGTGAGCGGTTGAACGCTTCCATACTGTCGATCAGAATCGGCGCTGACTGGCAGATCCCGGCAACGCACATGTTCAGTAGGTCCTTATCGGTCTCAGGCTTGGCCGGGTCAAACAGATTGCTGCCAACCCTGTCCTCAATATCCCGTTCCGCGACGCTAACGAGATCCGCATCCTTCTGAGGAATGGTGCCATCGAAGTAAAGATCGCAGGAAGTTGCGATACTCTCAAGCAAAACGAGCAGATCACTGAGTTCATCAACACTGATTTGCTTTTTCGAATTTGCCCTGTCGTGCACGCGAGAAAACAAATCTCCTACGCGGATGATCGAACGGGAATTTATGAGCAAATTTCCTGCGTTCTCGAAACTTTTTGTCTCGTGTATTTTGATATCAGACATATATTTCACTTTTAGTATCAGTATTAACGAATTTTAAACCAAATACTAAGTGGCATCAACCTGAGCGGGCATCGCACTCATTCATGCGAAGTGACGCCCGTCAGCATCTGAGAATTGACCCAGGGAGTCGCAGCTGCAGCCTATTGCGTGGTAGCAACGCGATTACGAATCCTTGCCACGCCATCTATCGAGAGGTCCAATATGCCCCAGTCAGACACCATAAACCGCCGCATCGTGCTCGCCTCCCGCCCGAACGGGGCCCCTACGGCAGACAACTTTCGCCTGGATGAGGCTCCGGTACCGACGCCGGCTGCCGGCCAGGTGCTCCTGCGTACGCTTTATCTGTCGCTGGACCCCTACATGCGCGGCCGCATGGCCGACGGGCCATCCTATGCAGATCCGGTCGAGATCGACGGTGTCATGGTGGGCGGCACGGTCAGCCGCGTCGAGGCGTCACAACACCCGGACTATGCCGTCGGCGACCTGGTCGTCGGATTGACCGGCTGGCAGGACTATGCGCTGTCCGATGGCACCGGTCTGAACAAACTCGATCCGGCCATGCCACGGCCTTCCCTGGGTTTGGGTGTGCTCGGCATGCCGGGTTTCACCGCCTATATGGGCCTGACCGATATCGGCCAGCCGAAGGCAGGTGAGACAGTTGTCGTCGCCGCGGCGAGTGGCGCAGTCGGTTCGGCCGTTGGCCAGATCGCCAAACTGAAGGGGTGCCGCGCCGTGGGCATCGCCGGCGGGCCGGACAAGTGCCGCTATGTCACCGAGGAACTCGGCTTCGACGCCTGCATCGACCACCGCGGGCCGGACCTCAATGCCCGATTGGCGGAAGCCTGCCCCGACGGAATTGACGTTTATTTCGAAAATGTCGGCGGCAAGGTCTTCGAGGCCGTTTTGCCGTTGGTCAACACCGGCGCGCGCATCCCGGTCTGTGGGCTGATTGCAGCCTACAATGCCACCAGCCTGCCGGATGGACCAGACCGGACAGCGCTGCTGATGCGCTCCGTCCTCGTCAAGCGCCTCACGATGAAGGGTTTCATCATTTTCGACTACGCAGACCGTTACGGCGAGTTCCTAGCCGACATGCCGGGTTGGGTCAGCGAGGGCAAGATCAAGTATCGCGAGGATGTCGTTGACGGCCTCGAGAACGCTCCTGAAGCTTTCATGGGCCTGCTGGAAGGCAGGAATTTCGGCAAGCTTGTTGTCAAAGTAGGCGCCGGATAAACCTGAATTCGGCCAGTTAGAGCAAAGGGCGATAAGTTTGCACCATTTGACCGTGGCGATTTTGGTCTCTGGCTAGGCGGATTGCTCGCCGTGGTGCCAACCCACCACAAGTGCAAGCCAACGACGCCAGGGGCCAAAAGCGCCCGGCCCGAAGGGTGGCTGCATATCGGCCCATCGGCTGCGTTGCGCCGCTTGCCCGATGCACCACATCGCTCTGCGCGACGCGCCTGGCCGAGTGGAGCCGATCTGCAGCCATCAAATGATCCAAACTTATCGCCCTTTGCTCTAAATTGCGGATTTGCCGTCAACCGGACATTTACCGTTGCCGGCATATCCGCTTGAAACTTGATCCTGCCTGGGCGATTGAAGTGCCATGGCAATGATCTCGGCACATGACGTTACACACACGTTGGGCGGCAATCCCAAGCAGGTACGCATGCTCGGCATTGCTTTGCTTCTGGCACTGCTGTGCATTGGTGCAGTCGCAATTGTACTTCTGCCTTTGCTGGCACCTGCCTGGGCTGGATCGGTCCATATGGCGCCACTCTTCGGACTGCTTGTCGCCACCGATCTTGTGCTCGGCGCCTGGCTGGTTTTGCGTCTACAGGACCGCTGGAAACGCGCTGACAGCAACGATCGCATGACCATGACGGACGGCCTCACGGTCGGCGGCTTTGCCGTTCTGGTTCTGACCCTCTGTCTGGCGATCTATATATCAACAACCGGTGCGCTTGGCTGAATCAGGCCGCCTGAGTTGCCACTGTTGAGCTGTATCGCATCCGCGGTGTCGGTCTGACCCGACCCGAGTATCCAGCACTATGCAACTCAGATGTAACCGAGCGTGTGCATCAATCTGAACTTGTCCCAATCGACCCAGCTTTCGACAATCTTGTCGCCGCGATGGCGATCGATCTGGACGCCGGTCCATTCCGCCCTCTTGTTCGTTGCTGCATGGCCGAGATACTCGCCATCATTGAAAGCACTGATGACCCAGCGGGTTGCGACGAGGTCACCCTCCTCGACCTGCATCAGAAACCGCACCTCGGATTGGGAGAAGCCCTGATGATATCCCTTCAGAATAGCCAGGAATTCCGTCAACGTGTTGTCGGATAGCTCGCCTGCAGCGTCCGGCTCTTGATGATTGATGTAGCCGTCGCTGAATATTTGCTGCGGATCCGACTGGTTTTCGGAACTCCACAGCATCAGCATGGCCCGCGAAAGCGCTTTTCGGTCTTCGGTCACGGTTGTCCTCCCGGATCGCTCATAAATGACAATCTAGAGTGCGCTCAATTCCCTGTCGGTGCAACTGGCAAGAGCGCCAGCCGGAGGCCCTACAGAGGCAGATGCGGCGTATTCTTCACCGGGCCAATGACAACGCTCGTCTCAATGCCGAAAACGCCCGGCATTTCCGCCAGCACCTCGCGCAGGTACCGATTGTAGTCCCTCATGCCGTGGAGCCGAACGGTGAGGATATAGTCATGCGCACCGGTGATCAGGTCACAACGCTGAATCTCCGGCAGTTCCATGATGCGCGCCTCGAAGCGGGCGATGGATTCGCGGTCGCGGCTCTGCAGCTTGATGAACACATAGATCGCCAGTTCGAGGCCGCATTTGTCAGGATCAATATCGGCCCGGTATCCGCTGATCACCTGTGCCTCTTCCAACAGGCGGATGCGACGGCGTGTCGGCGTCGGCGAGAGGCCGATTCGTTCGGCAACGGCCTCGACACTGGCGCGACCATCCTCGATTAGCACAGTAACGATTTTCCGGTCGATTTCGTCCAACATTGAGCGAAAATCCTCTCTAATTCTTGTTATTTGTAGCCAAGAAAGCGAGACTTATCCACTGATCATAGAGCATTCTACCCGAAAAGGGAGAGCGCTATGCCCAAGAGAAAGTCCTTCCGCCGAACCCATGTCGGTGGCCATCACCTGCATCCATCAACGCAGATGGTGTCCTATGGCTATGAACCTTCCATGTCGGAGGGCGCAGTCAAACCGCCAGTGTTTCTGACCTCAACCTTCGCCTTCCAATCGGCCGAAGAGGGCGCTGAGTTCTTCGATGTGGTTGCCGGCCGCAAACCCGCGCCTGAAGATGGTGGCGCCGGCGGCCTCGTCTACAGCCGCTTCAACCACCCCAACACCGAAATCGTCGAAGATCGGCTGGCGCTCTATGACGGCGCCGAAACCGCACTGCTGACCGCGTCCGGCATGGCGGCCATCAGTTCCATCTTCCTGACTCTGACGCGGCCGGGCGATGCGATTGTTCATTACACGCCGCTTTATGGTGGCACGGAATCGCTGCTCGGCAAGGTTCTTCCCGGCTGGGGCATCAAGCCAATTCCTTTCGTCGACGGCCTGTCGGAAGCTGCCCTGCTCTACGCGCTCGAGAAGGCAGCGCGACACGGCCCGGTCAAGGTGCTGTTCCTCGAAACGCCGGCTAATCCGACCAATGCGATGATCGACCTCGCCATGGCGCGCCGGGTGGTTGACCAGTGGTCGGCTGTGTCCGGCCAGCATCCGGTGATCGTCTGTGACAACACCATGCTGGGACCGGTTTTCCAGCGCCCCATGGATTTCGGCATCGACATCTGTGTCTATTCGCTGACCAAATATGTCGGTGGCCACAGCGACCTGATCGCCGGTGGCATTACCGGGTCCAAGGAACTGCTGTCCCGTATTCGCCAGACCCGCAGCGCCTTCGGCTTCCAGCTAGACCCGCATTCCTCCTGGATGCTCGCCCGGTCGCTGGAGACACTCGCGCTGCGTATGGAGCGGGCAGCCGATTCCGCCTCGAAGGTGGCCGCCTGGCTCGCAGAAAACACCATCCTGCCCTGCACCGTGCTGCATCCGGAACACTTCAGGGATCTGCGAGCAACCGCCGTTTTCGAAGAGCAGTGCACCGGGCCCGGATCCACCTTTTCCTTCGTCATCGACGACGACCGAAAACTGGCCTTCCGCATCCTCAACGAGCTGCAGCTGTTCAAGCTGGCAGTCAGCCTCGGCGGCACGGAATCGCTTGTCTGCCACCCGGCCTCGACAACCCATTCCGGCGTTCCACCGGAAGCGCGGGAGGCCGCTGGCGTGACCGACGGACTGATCCGTGTGTCCATCGGGCTTGAGCATGCCGACGACCTGATCGAAGATCTCAAACAGGCCTTCAACACCGCCCTGGGCGGTAATCTGTCGATGGTCGGGTAACGGTCTTTACCGGGTCGGTTTTTGCAGGCACGGTGATTCTCCGCCGAGGGGACCCGCATGACCGACCATACGAGATCCAACGCCATCCTCGGCCTGTTGATAGTGACGGCCGCATCCGTTGGTGTCAGCCTGACCAATGTGCTGGCACCTCTCGTTTATGAGTTCGGCAGCAATCCGGCGACCTTGATGTTCTTCCGGTTCGCCCTTTTCGTGGCGGTCTGCCTCCCGTGGCTGAAATGGCGACGCATCCGGCTGGCGCTGGCCCCGCAACACCGGGTCAGTGCCATCGTCGCGGGCATCATCTATACCGTTGGTTCGACCTCGCTGATCTCGGCCTTTGCTCACATGCCGGTCAGCCTGGTCATTCTGATCTTTTACACCTATCCGCTGATCACGCGGCTCGCCGAGTGTGTAATCGACCGGCATCGACCCGCAGCGTTCGAAATCGCCTGTCTCCTGGCGGCGCTGGCAGGCCTGGCCCTTTGTCTCGGCGTTGCACCGGACCGGATCAATCCGATTGGCCTGGCTTTTTCTCTCAGCGCAGCAGTTGGAGTTGCCGGTTCTTTCGTCTGGGCAGGACGAAAGCTCGCTGCCGTGCCTCCGACCCTGCAGACCTTCTACATGGGTTCGACCGGTCTGGTGCTGGCCATCGTTGTCACATCGGCAGCCGGCGCCTGGGCTTTCCCGCCTGCGGATGCCCTGTCCTGGTCGCCGCTCCTCGCCGCGGCGCTTTGTTCGGCCGCTGCATTCCTCGCCATGTTCATCGGCGTGCGCATGATTGGTGCATCGCAGACGGCCATGGTTATGAACACTGAACCGGTGCTGACCATCGGACTTGCCATCCTGCTTCTTGGAGAAACGCTGTCCGTCAATCAGATCGCCGGCGCGACAATTGTGATCGCAGCTATCTTCTTCGCCCAGGTCCGAAAGTCGGACAAACACTAGTGTCCTGAATCTGAAGTTCGCCACATTGTACAGCACGCCCCGAACGAACTTCAGATTCAATCAGGACACTAGCAAAATTATGATTCTAGTGTGGTTTATGGATTTGAAGTTCCTACCGGAGATCGCTGCAATGGTCATTGGAACTTCAAGTCCACCACACTAGCGTACGGTCGCTCCTTAACCGGCGCCTTGCCCGGCGATGGCCTTGACCCGCTGCCGGTCGATGGCGGTGCGGGTTCCCTGCGCGTCGAATGCTTCCTTGAAAGTAAAGGCGTATGGTGTCGCACCGTGCGTGTGCAGATGGCCGTGGCGTTCAACCGCATCGCGCCATTGCGGTCGGTCGCCGTCCTCGCACCACCACAGCGCATAGGGAGGCCAACGTGGTTTTTCGAACCACTCCCGACCGCGCTTCAGCGCCTCGGCATGAAGGCCGAAATAGGAAAACGCCATGATCGATTCCAGATCGGTCCACAGCGACAGCGTGGCCGGAGACCAACCGTCGCCGCGTTCTCTGTAGAAGGGCGGGTAGGTTTCCTGCCCCCAGCTTTCCGGCCCTGGATCGCTGTCATAGCCCGACCGGGCAATCAGGCCTGGCGCCCGATCAACCACCTCGAGGATGGGATCGTTGAGAGCGTGAAATCCGTCATTCACCGGATGCTCGGACCGCTCCGAAAACACACCGAACGTGTAGAGGGCAACCTGTTTCGACATCATGCCTTGTCCCGTTGACACTGCCCTGTAGACGACATGATACGGCTGCGCAACAGCCTCATGATGGCTTTACCACTGCCAACAGAATGACGGCCGCCAGCAGGCACAATATTGCGGGCACGAATAGGGAAATGCGCCGCGGCAGCGTGCCCTCCGGCGCGTCGACAAGCCGGCGCAAGCGCCCGGCGAGCACGCCATGAACGCCGGACAGGATAAACACCAGCGCCAGTTTGATCTGCAGCCAACCCGAGGTCCACCAATCTGCCGACTGGGCCATGATGAGCCCCAGCAACCAGACGACCAACATCGACGGGCTGGTGACCAGGCGATCCCAGCGGCGCAGGGCCGTAAGCGCGCGATTGTCGCGCTGGGCTACGGTCGCCGCGTGCGCCAGCGCCAATCCAACAACCACCATGCCACTCATCCACAGCACCATGGCAAAGATGTGCGCGGCCTTGAACCAGGGATAGATCATGCTGGCCTGTCCAGGCGCGCAAGCCAGCGTTCGTTCCAGATGCCGCCGAACGGGATGACAGCACCGACGAGCAAGCGAAACGCGCCGGATCGTACGATCAAACCCGATGACCATTCGCGTATCACCAGCCAGGCAAAAGCCAGGAAAACGAGCCCGTGGACCGGGCCAAGGATGGAAACGGCGGCGGGATAGCCGCCGATATGTTTCAACGGCACGGCCACGCCGACAAGGGCCAGCAACGTCGCGGCTTCCGCCAACGCGACAATCCGAAGCAATCGGAACCGCTGCATCAGCCGACCTCGCGCAGCATGGATTCGATGGCCGTCACCCGGTTGTTGAGCTCGCCGGCGGTTGCCTTGAGCTCTTTCAGTTGCACAAGCAATTCGCTCTCGGTCTCGGCCGTCCGGTTGGCGAGCGCCTTGAGTTCGGCCTCCCTTTCCGCAGCCGCCTGCGCCGACCGGCCGGCGAAGAAATACTTCATGGCGAAGATGCCGAACACGGTCAGCAGCAGCAGGATTGTTACAGTAAAGAACAGCGGTCCCTGGCTGGTCATGAGAACCTCATTTCGCTTTGGGTTTTTCGGATAGACTGGTCACCGCCTGCGCTATCGTCTGCGGCGTCAGTTCGATGTTGAAGTCGGTCGTTGAAATCCAGTTATGCGCCTTGCCGTCTTCCGACAGCTCCAACTGCCCTTGCACCAGACCGGCCTTTTCCAGCCGTTTGAGATGCATGTGCAGCAACGGTCGGCTGATGCCGATATCGCGGGCCATCTGGCTGATATAGGCCCGCCCGCGATCCTGCAGCAGCGCCAGAATGCGAAGCCGGTGCGGATTGGCTAACGCCTCTAGCGCCAACAATAATCGATCGCCATAGTTCGCAATTTCATCACTTGCTGACATATGTCAGAAATAATTGACACATATCGAACTGTCAACCGATTGAGCATGCTGGCAAACCAGAGCACTGAAAGACACCGTTCAGGGGATCACCGGATCCACCGGTGAGAATATCACTGTCGCAAACAGTCGCGGGTTGCCGCTAAGCCATCAGGACAGTTCGGCCTTATCAGCCTCGGCAATGGCTTTTTCGGCCATGATGTTTCGGCGTTGAATCCGATAGTCGACAATACCGATCACCACCACCACCAGCGACAATGGCATGAAAACCAGACCCATCAGTTCCAGCCGGGAATCGTCGCTCAATCGCAGCAGTGCCGCACCGGAGACGAACAGTCCTATTGCGGTTTTAAGGTAGGACAGCAGGGTGCGCCGATTGGCCAGATCGGTCCTGGTAATTGCCAGCACCAGGTTCTCGACCGAGCGTGCTTCGTTTCTGTTCAAACCGGTTTTCCTTTCGTTACCGGTTGCCAGAATACACTGCCAGGGCGGATTCGTCAGTCCGTGGAAGGACGCAGGCGTCGCGACAGGATGAGGCCGTAGGCCAGGATGCAAAGCGCGATTGCAAATTCACGGATTTCCGTCAATTCGTGACCGTCCGGCATTGCGAACCCGAAGCGAAGGAAGACCGCCTGTGACAGGACCATGGACGCCATCGCAATCAGGATCATGTGACGATGTTCTGCCGCTGGTTCGGACCTGTAAAGTCGCAACGCGATCAGCAAACCGAGGTAAAACCAGATCTGATAGAGCGCATAATTCCATGCCTCGTAGAACAGGCCCGTCAGCGGCAGCGCCGCGATGGCGAGCGCCGGCGGCGGCACAAGAACGGTCAACCTCGACAGGAGACCCGGCACCTGGCGCGGCCAGGCGAATGGCAGCACGACAAAGGCCAGGACGGCCGCGGAGTAATAGGCTGCCTCGAAGCGGTAGGTGTAGAAATTGTGCAGGTTCGTTTCACCCTGGAGATTGCCCTCGAAACGCTCCGGTGTGGCAAAACCCAGCCAATGCTGGCCCCAGGACATTTCCTCCATGAGGATCAGGAACACAACGCCGATCATCGGCCACAGAAGCCATTGCGGTCGAATGCCCAGTACAGGGTCCAGATTACGGCTACGACTGATCCACGCGGTTCGGCTGAGCACAAACAGGGCCGCAATGAAGACGACTTCGGTGAAGATGCTGAGCAATTTTTGCTCCCGCACATAGTCTCCGATTACCTCTGGCGTCAGGATTACAGCCAGCGCACTGGCAAGCGGAATGAGCACGCCGACCGCCACCGCACCGGCGGGCAATTCTGACCATTCCGTCGCTCGCTGTTGTTCCTTCTGGGGTGTCAACGCCCGAAAGAGCAGCACGGACGCGAGAACCAGAACAAGCGCCTTGATGAGGCCGAAGGCACTCCAGTCCGGCGGATATTTTTCCAGGAACCGGTAGCCGTAGGCCATATAGCCGTAAACCAGCACAACCGCGCTGATAGCCCCGGCGGCCAAAGCCAAGGTCGCGCGCCCACCAAACGTGTTGAATTGCAGTCCGTCCGCCCGTCTCATCCGCACTCCAAACGGCATGGTCAACAAAAGGTTAAAATATGAGGCCGATTATACATCGAGAACATATGTTGCGTATGTCGCCAACGCGCATTTCCGCAAACATGCTTAACGGCAATCGCTGACGCTAAGCCACGACATCCCATTGCCTGGCGGCAACCTTCTCACCCACCAGACGGCGCACCAGCGCCATCATTTCTTCAAGCAGCGTCGTGGGCGGTTCATGCGAGCGACACACCATGTAGAGTGTGCGTTTGAGATCGGGCTGGATTACCTGGCGGGCGCGCAAATGATTTGATTGCAACTGCCTTGTGAACATCACACGCGGCGCCACCGCACAGCCCATCCCTTCCTCAAGCGCGCATATGATTGCCGCCACCGATGCCAGTTGGAGCCTCGCCTTCTGCTCCAACCGGTTGAGAACATGGGGGGTATCTGCCTGGGAGCGCGACAATATTCCGGACTTCAGCAACACCAGCGGCAATTGCAGGATATCTTCGAAGGCGATCGGCGCATCCGTGTCACCGATGATCCGCTCCACACCGATACAGTAGACCGGCTCCTCGACAAGCACTTCCCGGACCGTCATCTGGTCGGCCGGCGGATTGTAGGAAAGGATGAAGTCGACCTTGCCGCTCAGCAGGTTGTCATAGAGCACGCCGGACAAACCTTCGCTCAACAACAATCGGACGCGCGGATAATCCGACAACGTCGAGCGCATCAGGCCCGCACCGATATGCTGGACCACCGAATGGGGCATGCCAATGGAGATATCCCCCCCGATCTCGAGCTGGCCGTTTCTGATATCGCCGGCGGCACCCTCGAGTGCGGCAAGGATGGCACGGGCGTGATCGTAAAGCCGCAGGCCGGCCGCCGTCGGCTCCATACCGCGCGGTTTGCGGACGAACAGCGGTGTTCCGAGTTCCTTTTCCAGATTGCCTATGTGATGACTGACGGCCGATTGCGCAACATTGCAGTGGTCGGCCGCGTGCGACAGGTTGCGGTAGGTACATACCGCTGCGAAGTAGTGAAGCTGTCGGGAATCCATGCCGAGAAAAGCGTTCTGATTTTTCGATGGATCTCTTATACAATTTATATTTTTCAGATGCTAGGTCGCTGTCCTAACCTCATCATCGGTGTCTTCATCAAGGATACGATGATCGTATGGAAAACGAATTCCAACCCTTAAGCGGCATCCGCGTGGTCGAAGCCAGCCATATGATCATGGGTCCGTCCTGCGGCATGTTCCTGGCGTTGCTGGGCGCCGAGGTTATCAAGGTGGAGCCGCCCCGTGGCGATCAGACCCGCCAGCTGACCGGCATGGGAAGCGCGTTCTTTCCCACCTTCAATCGGGGCAAACTGTCGATCACACTGGATCTCGCATCCGGCGCCGGACGTGACGCCATGGAAAAGCTCCTGCAATCGGCGGACGTATTCATCGATAACTTTCGCGACGGATCGCTGGAAAAGATGGGGCTCGCCCCCGAGCAACTGCGCAGTCGCTTTCCGAAGCTGATTACGGCATCCCACAAGGGCTTTCTGACAGGGCCTTACAAGCACCGCTCGGCGCTTGACGAGGTGGTGCAGATGATGACGGGACTGGCCTACATGACCGGCCCCACCGGGCGACCCCTGCGCATCGGTTCCTCGGCAAATGACATCATGGGCGGGTTGTTCGGAGCCTTCTCCATCGTGGCGGCGCTGATGGAGCGCCAGAAGGACGGCAACGGCCACGCGATACGCATCGGACTCTTCGAAAACTGCCTGTTGCTGGTCGCACAGCACATGGTGCAATTCGATCTGGAGGGCGAACAGCCACCGCCCATGCCGGAGCGTGAATTCTCCTGGCCGGTCTACGATATCTTCGAGACGGCCGACGGAAAAAAGCTCTTTGTCGGTGCGGTTTCGCAGGGCCAGTGGGAAGTGCTGTGCCGCGAACTCGGTCTTGAGGAATTGCTCGCCGACCCGCGCCTGCAGACGCGCATGGACCAGATCGAGGCTCGCGCCTGGACCCTGCCACTCTTTGCAAAGGCCATCGCCCAACGCAACAGCGAAGCGCTGGTTGCCGCATTGGAAGCCAACGGCATCCCGTTCTCGCCGATCGCCAAACCGGCTGACATGTATGACGATCCGCACGTCAACCGGCCGGGCGGGCTTATCGAGACCGCCTTGCCCGACGGCGGATCATTTCGGGCGCCGGGCCTGCCATTCGAAGTCGATGGTGTCACACCGGCGCCTGTATCGAAACTGGCATCGGCCGGAGAGCACACGGTCCGAATCCTGGAAGACCTGGGATTGAACGCCCAGGAGATTGCCGCAGCACGCGGCCTGGAAGGGCAAACCCGATGACCAATTTGGCTGAAGTTTATCCCGAGAACCGGATCGTCATTCGAGAGGTCGGCATGCGTGATGGCCTCCAGATGGCGAAGGGCTTTCCCTCAACCGCAGGAAAAGTCGAATGGTTGAAGAAGGAATTCGATGCCGGTATCCGACACTTCGAAGCCGGCTCCTACCTGCCGCCAGCCCGCTACCCGCAATTTGCCGATGTGCAGGCTGTCGTCGATGCCATTGGACAGACGGAAGGAGCGCACGGCATCGCGCTGGCGATCAATCGACGCGGCCAAACGGACGCCCTTGCAGGCGGTGTGGGCGAACTGAGCTGCGTGTTGTCGGCAACCGAAGAACACAATCAGGCCAATGCGCGTTGCAGCCGCCAGCAATCACTTGACGGCATCAAAGCCACGGTCGAGATGCGTGACAGCTCCGAGAACAAACCGCTCATCAGCGTCGGCATCGCCATGTCGTTTGGCTGCTCCATCACCGGATCAGTCGATCCCGAAGAGGTGCTTCGACTGGCTGAGCAGTGTCTCGAAATGGGCGTCGACATCATCGGGGTCGCCGACACGGTCGGCTATGCCGGCCCACGTCAGGTTCACGATCTTTGCCGGTCGATGTCACGCCTCTGCTCGGACAGGCCCTACGTCGTGCACCTGCACGACACCCGCGGCATGGCCATCGCCAATGCCGCCGCGGCGCTCGATGCAGGCGCGCGCATATTCGACGGATCGCTCGGCGGGCTGGGCGGCTGTCCATTCGCACCAGGGGCCACCGGAAACATCGTCATCGAGGATCTGGTGTTCCTCTGCCAGACATCCGGTTTCGACACCGGCATCGACCTGGAACAACTCATCAGCGTCAGAGACGTCCTCGAGCGGGAGATGCCAGGCGACCCACTGCACGGAGCGGTGGCGGTTGCTGGAATGCCCAAAGCAACAATCCCGGAAGCCGCCTGACATCGGAGGAACCGCGCTCAATCGCCGCGACACGTTTTACACCAAAGGGAGAAGACCAATGAAACACACATTCATGTTTGCCGCCGGACTCGCGACGGCTCTTTCGATACCCGGTGCGGCACTCGCCGCCACCGAAATGCGCTGCAGCCACCAGCTGCCACCCAAGCACCACATTGCTCAGGTTATCGACCGCTGGGCAGCCGAAGTCGAAACCCTGTCCAACGGCGAAATCGACGTACAGGTGTTCGGCGCCAACAGTCTTGTCGGCGCAAAGGAGAACATACCGTCGGTGGCCAAGGGCAACATCGAATGCGCGTTTTCGGTCAACTTCCAGTGGGGCAAGACCCTGCCGACGATGAACGTCACCCTGAAACCCTATGCGGTCACCGACCTGAAGACGCTCTCCGCCTGGTCCGGCTCGGAAGCCGCCAACTACCTCGATGAACAGTTGCTGACCAAGGGCGTGCGCAACACGGTTTGGCTGTTCACCACCCGCATGAGCACGGTCACGTCGAAGGGCCATCCGATGATCACGCCGGCCGACTTCAAAGGCGTCAAGATCCGCGGTCTCAATCCGATTGTCGACGCGGGACTGGCCGCCATGGGGGCCGCACCGTCGGCCATGTCCGGTTCGAAAGTCTACGAGGCGCTTTCAACCGGTGTCATCGACGCTGGACTGACGGACGTTTCGGCGGCGGTTTCGCGTAAATATTACGAGGTCCAGGACCATGCCAATGTCATGCCGCTGTTCAGCGTGTTCTTCCACGGCTACGTCAATCCGGCCTGGTATGACGGCCTGTCCGACCAGTCAAAATCTGCCCTGAATGAGGCCAGTGCCAAGGCCGCACAATGGGCTCTCGAAGCCACCGAAAAGTCCGCAGAAAAAGCACCGGATGAACTCCGTGCGAAGGGCATGGACGTGCATATCCAGACGCCGGCCGAACAGGCCGAATGGTCGGCGATCATGACTCCGGCCTTCGACGCCGCCTTCGAAAAGGCGACCGGCGCAGACGGTCAGAAACTGCTCGAACTGGTCAACAAGATCGGTCAGTAGAATGTCCGCAGGCAACAGCGAAAGGGGGGAGGAGCCGCTTCCCCCTTCCCTGCCGGGTCGTCTGATCCGTGGACTGACGTTTGTCGGCGCGGCGATCGCGGCACTGCTGGTCATCGTCATGCTTGCAAGCGTCTCCTACAGCGTCTTCATGCGCTATGTGCTTGGGACGCCGATTACCTGGACCGATGAACTCAGCGGATATCTGGTGGTCGCACTGGTGATGTTCGGCACAGCCGAAGCGCTGATCAAGGGCGACCACTTTGGCGTTGATCTTCTGACCACCCGCCTGCGCGGCGGCACAAAACGGGCGGTGGCGATCTGGGGGATGATTGCCGTCATACTGGTCGGCTGCGCGATTCTCTACAGCGCCATTCTCATGGTTCGTTTCTCCTGGGATTTCGGCATGTATTCCGAGGGCTACATGGAAATGCCGATGTGGCTGCCTCAATCGGCACTGATCGTCGGTTCGGTCCTGCTCATAATCACCGCCGCGGGCTGCATCGCGGGCTATCTGGTCCGGAGGTCGGATCGGTGACCGCTATCCTGATCCTGATTTGCCTGGTCGTCATTCTGCTGACAGGCCTGCCGATTTTTGCCGGCCTCGGCCTGACCTCACTCGTCATCATGGTGTTGACCGAAGGCAACATCAACAGCGTTGCCGACACGGTGTTCGCCAAGCTCAACAATGGCGCTCTCACCGCCATCCCGATGTTTGCCTTCATGGCCCACGTGATGGTGCGCTCCCGGGTCGTCGATGATCTTTACAGTGCCGCCAATGCCCTGGTCGGCCATGTGCGCGGCGGCCTCGGTGTCGCCACCATCCTTGCCTGCACCGTCTTTGCCGCCATTTCCGGCTCGTCCGTGGCAACGGCCCTGACCATCGGCTCAAGCGCCATTCCGCAGATGCTGCGTCACAAATACAGGCCGTCGAGCGCTTACGGCGTCATCGCCGCCGGCGGCACGCTCGGCATCCTGATCCCGCCGTCCGGACCGCTGATCCTTTACGCCATCGTGACCGAGGCATCGATCGGCGCCCTGTTCATCGCCGGCCTTCTGCCCGGCATCATGATGGCGCTGCTGTTTTCCCTCTGGGCAATGTTCGGCGGCGGGCGAGCGTCCGATACCCAACTCCAGCCCTGGGCGGGCTTCGACAAAGTATGGCGCGAAATCCGCAAGTCCATCTGGGCCATCCTGATGCCACCGATCGTGTTGGGCGGCATTTACCTGGGCATTTTCACCGCGTCCGAAGCCGCATCGATCGGCTGTCTCTATGCGCTCCTCGTGGGCGTCGTCGTCTATCGCAATTTCGGCTTACGGGATCTGTGGCAGACGGCCTACGAAACCGTCCGCACCACAGCCATGCTGTTCATGATCCTGGCCGCGGCTTCCATGTTCGGTCACGCCATCACCATCATCCGGATTCCCATCGAACTGGTCGAACAGGTCGTGGCGATCGGACTGACGGCAACCGGTTTCGTATTGGCGGTCATGGCGGTGATCCTGGTCCTCGGCATGTTCCTCGAGACGATCGCCATCATTCTCATCACCACCCCGATCGTGTTCCCGGTGATGCTGGAATTGGGCATCAACCCGATCTGGTACGGCATCCTGCTGATGATCAATCTCGAACTGGCGCTCATCACACCACCCGTCGGCATGAACCTGTTCGTCATCAAGGGCATCGCCGATGCCCCCCTGGCACAGGTGATCCGCGGCAGCATGCCCTATGCGGTGCTCATGCTGATCGGCCTGATGATCGTCTTCTTCTTCCCGCAGATCGTGCTGTTCCTGCCTGGTCTCACCGGCTTCGGACGGTGAGTGCACGGCACCGCTAAAGATGGCCAGCAACGGATTTCGGCCGATACGGCGCCTCCATCTCCATTACGTCCTCTTCGGACAACTCTACCTCCAGCGCGGCAACGGCATCGTCGAACTGGGCCAGGCGGGATATCCCGACAATGGGCGCCGTGATGCCCTGTCTGCTTGCAACCCAGGCATAAGCGATCTGCGCCATCGGCCGGCCGTGACGTTCCGCGACGGACCGAACGGCGGCGATGACGGCATCGTCCTGCTGCCGGCTGGCGTCGTATAGGTTGCGCGCAGCCGCATCGGTCTCAGCGCGGACCGACCCCTTGCCATCCTCGCCGCGCTTGCCCGCCAACGCACCGCGAGCCAACGGGCTCCAGGGAATGACGCCGATCCCTTCGCTGACACACAGCGGCAGCATCTCGCGTTCCTCTTCGCGATAGATCAGATTGTAGTGCGGTTGCATCGAGACGAACGGCGCCCAACCATGTTGGCGTTGCAGGCCAAGCGCCTTCATGAACTGCCAGGCGTGCATCGATGAGGCGCCCAGATAACGGACCTTGCCGGCCCTCACCACATCGTTGAGAGCGTCCAGCGTCTCTTCAAGCGGTGTGTCGTAGTCGAAGCGATGGAGCTGGTAGAGATCGATATAGTCGGTGCCGAGACGGCGCAGGCTGGCGTCCACGGCCTCAAAGACGTGCTTGCGTGACAGACCGCGATCATTCGGATCATCGGACATCGGATTGTAGAGCTTGGTGGCCAGCACGAGTTCATGGCGGGGGCGATTGGCCAACGCCCGGCCAACGATGTCCTCGCTGGCGCCTCGCGAATACATGTCTGCCGTGTCGAAAAAATTGATCCCGAGCGCAACAGCCTTGTCGATGATCGGATCCGAACGTTCCCGATCAAGCACCCAGGGAGCCCAATCCGGCGAACCAAAGGTCATGCAACCAAGGGCCAACCGCGACACTTTGAGGCCCGTTCGACCGAGATTGATATAATCCATTAGTACACCTCCAAATTTACCATGTGACGCCGTCGGCTGCGCCTAAATCTTCGCACGGCGGCCGCCATCAGCGCTTTTTGTCTGTAATTGCTTAGATATTTCCATGTCTGACCGAGCGAAACAAGGCGCGTCAGATTTTATTTTCCTGCCCATTGCGTTTCTGAGAAGAGTCGATAGGCTTGGGTGTACTAGTGAGTTAGAACACATGTTCCGTATCAATGCCGAAAGCCTCGACAAGTCCCTTCCGGTTCCGGTTGGCACCCAGTTGCACGGGCTTTTGAGTTACGCGCTGGCCCATGGTGGTGTCGCTTACGGCAGCAAGCTGCAATCGGTGCGCCAATTGGCAGCGGAGCTCGGCATATCTCCAATGACGGTCAGCCAGGTCTATCAGCGGCTGCGCGATGAGGGGCTGATCGAAATGCGGCAGGGCCTCGGCGCCTTTGCCGTGCGCGACCCGAAGAAAACCAGCGCCGCCAATGCCCTCCCGGTCGACGCGCTGCGTGGTGATATCGAAATGCTGATCGGCAAGGCCGAACGGCTGGGCGTGCCGACCATGGCTCTGGTATCGATGATCAACGCCCAGGCGCGCCTACAGAAACCGAGCGTCGGCCTGAAGATCGTCTTTGTGGCCATCTTCGAAGGGCCGGGGCGCGAATACCTGGCGCAGATCAAACCGGCACTGGGAGCCACGGACCAGGCGCAGATCCTGACCAAGGACGCACTCGAGGTTTCGGAAGATGCAAGGCGCATATCGCGGGAGGCGGATGTCGTTTTGACCTTCGTCCACCGTCATCGGGAAGTCGAAGCCTTGATCCCGGAGGCCAACATTCTGAGCCTGCGCTTCATTCCGTCGCTGCAGACGCGCCGCGCGTTGGCCGGCCTCGATCCGCGCATGCGCGTGGCGGCAATCACCCACTTCAAGGAATACATCGCCATCATGCGGCCCAGCGTTCAGGAGTTCGCGCCGCATATTGCGGAAGTCCGGGTCACCTGGTCGTCGGCGCCCGACGTGGCAGACGTCATCGCCCAGTGCGATGCGGTCATCTACGCCACCGGCGCCGACCATATATCCGATCTCGTGGAGCCGGGAAAACCCTGCTTTGAATATCGGCACGCACCGGATCCCGGGGCTCTGGAAAGCGTGCTTGTTCCCTATCTCGCCGAATTGCGGCGCGACAAGATCGCCGAGAGCGGCTCCAGCGGAGCCGGCTCACCTCCCGGCGATACGAAAGATGCCGGTCTCACATAAGAGCATCGATTGGCAATCCTGAACCCACACCAACAGGGGAGAGAAAATGAAGAAGTTTCTTTCGACACTAGGCGCGGTGGCCGCCTTGACGGTCATGACGTCGCTTCCGGTCGCAGCAGAAGGCAATGACAGCATTGTCGTCGGGGTCGATGTGGATGCGGGCACGCTCGATCCGCGTCTGGGGCGTGATACAACCGCCTATCGGACCAACGACCTGGTTTATGCGGGTCTGGTCCAGCTGACCCCCAACCTCGAGGCGGTGCCGGATCTGGCCGAAAGCTGGGAGTCTCCCGACCCCACGACCTTCATCTTCAAGCTGCGCGACAACCTGATGTTCTCCGATGGTTCGCAGCTCACCGCCGATGACGTGGTCTTCACCTACGAGACCATGACGGACCCGGATTTCAACTCACCGATCCGGACGCTTTACACCCCGATCAGCAAGGTCGAGAAGATCGACGATCGGACGGTCAAATTCTCGCTCAGCGAACCCTATGCACCGCTGCTGTCCTACCTCGACATCGGTATCGTCCCCAAGAAGCTGGTCGAATCCGGACACGACATCGCCTCCAATCCGGTCGGCGCCGGCCCGATGAAATTCGTCGAGTGGAACCGTGGCGCCGAAATCGTGCTGGAGGCCAATCCCGGATACTGGGCCGGGGAGCCGAAGATCAAGCATGTCACGATGAAGTTGATCCCGGACAATTCCGCCCGGGCGCAGGCCTTCGAGGCCGGCGATCTGAGTGTCATCCAGTCGCCATTGTCACCGCAGGATATCAACCGCCTTGCCGCCGATGACCGCTACGGCAATGTCATCATGCCCGGCCTGGCCGTGACCTATCTCAACTTCAACACGAAGGACCCGCTGCTGTCCGATCCGCAAATGCGGCAGGCCTTTGCCATGCTGGTCGACCAGGAAACCATCGTCAACGACATCTACCAAGGTGCAGACGCCATCGCGAACGCCGCGATCCTGCCTTCGTCATGGGCCTACTCCGCCGACATCAAGCAGCCGACCTTCGATATCGACGGTGCGAAAACCAAGTTTGCCGAACTGGGGTGGACCGACAGCAACGGTGATGGCTTCCTGGACAAGGATGGCAAGCCGCTGAAGGTCACCATCGCGACCCACAGTGAAGACCCGAACCGCATCCAGGCGATCGAATATCTGCAGGCCATTTTCACCCAGGCCGGCATCGATGCGCAGACCCAGATCAGCGACTGGCCAAGCTTTTCCACCGGCTACGTGCTGAAGGGCGAACACCAGATCGCCTTGCTCGGTTGGGTTAATATCGTCGACCCCGACCGTCTGCTGTTCTCGCAGTTGACCACCGGTGGTGGCCGAAACTGGGGCGGTTACTCCAATCCCAAGGTTGACGAGCTGTTGCAAGCTGGCCGTTCATCGCTCGATACCGCGGACCGCACGTCCGCTTATCAGGCAGCGGTGAGCACCATCGCCGAGGAAGTCCCCTATTACATCATCTCCTATCAGGGCTATCAGATGTTCTATGACAAGGACATTCCGGTGACCGTGGTGGCGACGCCGCGTGGCAACTTGCGCGGCCTCATCGGGATCGGCGACAACTAGACCCGAGCTTTGAGCGGAGCCGATGCGACCAGTGACGGCTCCGTTCGTCAACATCAATTGCTTGCGTAGGATGCGTGTCCCGCGCGGCTTGGGCAAGAGTCGTCTGAAATGCCGGACCGGGACAAGGTTCAAAATTGACCTCCTTTATCGCGCGCCGTCTCCTGTTGCTGGTTCCCACGGCCTTCGGAATCGTGGTACTGACCTTCGGGCTGCTGCTTTTGATCCCCGGCGATCCGGCCGCGGTGTTGCTCGGAGAAAATGCGACCCCGGAGACGATCGCCAACCTCCGGCGCTCGCTCGGTCTCGACGATCCCTGGTATATGCGGTTGTGGAATTATTTCGCCGCGCTTTTGTCCGGCGACATGGGCACATCCATCTTTCAGGGCCAGCCGGTAGCGGAGATCATCGTCGGGCGGCTGGGCGCGACGTTCGAGCTGGCGGTCTTCGCGCTACTGCTGTCGGTCATCATCGGCATGACCTTGGGTGTTCTGGCCGCGATGAATCAGGGCTCGCTGATCGACTCGGCCGCAATGCTCTTTGCCCAACTGGGCATATCCATGCCGATCTACTGGCTCGGCTTGCTGCTGATGCTCGCCTTTGCCGTGATCCTCGGCTGGTTGCCCGCCATCGGCCGCGGGGAGCCGTTGCACGAGGCGCTGTGGGCGGCTTTGAACGGGCAGCCGCAGGTGCTGCTCGATTCCCTGTCACACCTGATCCTGCCATCGCTGGCGCTCGCGGCCAACGCGGCCGCCATCATCTCCCGCCTGGTCCGTACGTCGATGCTCGAAGTGTTGCGGGAGGACTTTGTCCGCACCGCCTATGCCAAGGGCTTGCGGCGCCCGCGGGTCGTTATCCGCCATGCCCTGCGCAACGCGCTGTTGCCGGTGATCTCGGTCATCGGCCTGCGCTTCGGAGCGCTCCTCGGTGGCGCTGTCCTGGTGGAATCGATTTTCGCATGGCCCGGTCTCGGCCAACTGACCATCACCGCAATCTCGCAGCGGGACCTGCCGCTGATCCAGGGGATCGTGCTGACCTTCGCCATGATGTTTGCAGTGGTCAATCTGGTTGTCGACCTGCTTTACGCCGCCGTCGACCCGCGTGTCAGGTTGGGATAGGCCGATGCGCATTCCAACGCTCTTTCGCAATTCCTCACTGGTCATCGGCGCCGCCATAACGCTGTTCATCGTCATCTGCGCGCTGTTCGCTCCTTACCTCGCGACCTATGGCGTCAACGAGATGAACATGCGCAACCGGTTTGAGGGTCCCAGTCTTCAGCACTGGCTTGGAACCGATAATTTCGGCCGGGACCTGTGGTCGAGGCTGGTGTTCGGAGCGCGCGTATCGCTGTCGGTCGGCCTGATCTCGGTCGGCGGAGCCGCCCTGATCGGTACGACCGTCGGGCTCGTCGCCGGCTACTTTCGCGGCTGGGTCGATCTTCTGCTGATGCGCATCACCGACATTTTCCTCGGCTTCCCGGCCATCGTCCTGGCACTGGCGCTGATTGCGGTGCTGGGACCGGGTATCCTCAACATTTCTCTGGCGCTGATCGCAGTGTTCTGGACCGAATATGCCCGTGTCGTCCGATCAACCACCCTGGTCTTGCGGGAGCAGAATTACGTTCAGGCGGCAAAGGCGCTCGGCGCTTCGCCTCTGCGTATCATCTTTCGCGAGATCCTGCCCAACGCGCTTGGGCCGATCATCGTGTTGGCATCCCTCGGGCTCGGCACCGCAATCATCGCCGAATCGGCTCTGTCGTTCCTGGGTTTCGGACTGCCCCCACCGACACCGACCTGGGGTTGGACCCTCGCCTACGGCACCCGCTTCATCCGCGACGAGCCGTGGCTCTCCATCATTTCCGGGGCGACGATCATGATCACCGTGCTCGGCTTCAACCTGTTCGGCGACGGCCTTCGCGACATTCTGGATCCGCGGCAGCTCACCCGCACCGCCGGCAAGAAATAACCGCCTGCTCAACCAAAGGACACTCCAATGGTCAAATCAATCAACAAGCTTCGACCCAAATTCACCACCCTGGCGGACGGGACCGATGCCGTTTTGTCCATGCATGAACTTGTCGGCGAGGAGGACGGTCCCACAATCGGCATTTCCGCGTCGATCCACGGCAATGAAAACGCCGGTTCGCAGGCCATTCTGGATCTGTTCCGCGCGATCAAGGATATGCCGCTGAAGGGCCGCATTGTGCTGCTGCCGGTGGCCAATCCGCGCGCCTTTGCGGTCAATCACCGGTTTACGCCGCTCGACGAGCTGAACCTCAACCGGGAATTTCCCGGCGACCCGGTGGGGACCTATACCCAGCAACTCGCCCATGCCTTGACCGAGGAATTCCTGTCGAAAATCGACGTTCACATCGATCTGCATTCCGGCACCGACCGACCCACCGTGGACTATGTCTATATCTGGAGCGACGAGGCGCTGTCGCGGTCTTTCGGCTCTTCGATCCTGTACCGTCCGACCACCGGCAAGGGCGGGACGCTCTATAGCGGCACCACAAAGTCGGTGACGATCGACCGGCGCGACATGTCGATCGTCACGATCGAACTGGGCGGCGGCATTGTTGACCAGACGCCTTACGTCAACCGCACGGTCGACGGTCTTTTGAACATGCTGCGGCACCTCGGCTGCATTCCCGGCGAAACGGTGAGCCCACCTGACCAGACGGTGGTGAACGAGATGGTTGTGATCCGCGCCACCCAGGGCGGGTGGCTGGAACCCCTTTGCCCGCCCAATGGCGAGGAAATCAGCGGCGGTTCGCTTCTGTGCCGCATCGTCAGCCCCTACGATTTCGAAACGCTGGATGAGATCCCGACTCCTTACGAAAACGGCATCATGGTGATGCAGCATCTGAGCCGTAACCTGGTGGAGGCCGGCGATTACGGCTTCATTGTCGGCAACCTGGATGGCGCGGAAAGGTAAGTGTCCATGGCAAGGCGAGCGGCAATCCAGGCATTGCGCGGAAGGGAGCTGACGGCTTGACCGCATCCTCCCCAGCAGGCGACCCGGTTCTCGACGTATCGGATCTGGATATCCACATCCGCGGCGATCGCGAACCGTTTGCCGTCGTTTCCGACATGGCGCTGTCGATCGCCGCCGGCGAGACGCTGTGTATTGTCGGCGAGTCGGGATGCGGCAAATCCATGACCGCCCTGTCGTTGCTGAGGCTGCTGCCCGAGGCGGCACACGTGGCCTCCGGTCGCATCCTGATTGACGGCGAAGATTTCCTGTCCATGGATCAGCGACGGGTCGAGGATTTCCGCGGCGAGCGCATCGCCATGATCTTTCAGGAGCCGCTGACCGCGCTCAATCCCGTTCTGACCATCAGCGAGCAGATCGCCGAATCCGTGCGCCAGCATCGCAAGGTTGGCTACCGCGCTGCCAAGGCCCGCGCCGTTGAAACCCTCCGACTGGTCCAGATGCCGGATCCGGAGCGGCGGGCGCGGCAATATCCGCATCAACTGTCCGGCGGCATGCGGCAGCGCGCGATGATCGCCCTGGCCTTGGCCTGTGACCCGAAAATCCTTGTCGCCGACGAACCGACCACCGCGCTTGACGTCACCATCCAGGCACAGATTCTAGGTCTGATTTCCGATCTTCAAAAACGCATGGGAACGGCGCTCGTCCTGATCACCCATGACCTGGCCGTCGTGGCGGAAGTGGCCGACCGGGTGGTGGTCATGTATGGCGGTCGCCGGGTTGAGGAAGCCAGCGTCTACGATCTCTTCGACAACCCCGTGCATCCCTATACACTGGGCCTGATGGGCGCGATCCCCCGCTCTGCCGCGGGGCGGGACGGCGAAAAGCTGGTCGATATCGCCGGCACCGTGCCGCCGCTGTGGGACCTTCCTCAAGGCTGCGCCTTCGCGCCCCGCTGCCCCCGCGCTGGCGAGCGCTGCCGCCTGGAACGCCCGCCGTTTGAAGAAAAGCATCCCGGTCATTTCGCCGCCTGCTGGGAGCCGGACAATGGCTGAAGCACCACTGCTTTCGGTCGAGGACCTCAAGGTTCATTTCCCGGTTCGCTCCGGCATCCTGCAGCGTCAGGTCGGCCTGGTGAAGGCCGTGGATGGAATCAGCTTCACCCTCAAGCGCGGCGAAACGCTCAGCCTCGTGGGCGAGTCCGGTTGCGGCAAGTCGACAACCGGCCTGGCCCTGATGGGCCTCGTCAAACCGACCGGCGGCCAGGTGCGGTTCGAGGGTCAGGAAATCGAAGGCTTCGGCCGCAAGGCGTTGAAGCGCCACCGGCGGCGCATGCAGATCGTCTTCCAGGACCCGTTTTCGTCTCTCAATCCACGCCAGAAGGTGCGCGACGCAATCGGCGCGGCCTTCGACATCCATGCCATCGGCAGCCGCGCCGACCGGGAGGCCGAGGTTGCCGAGCTGATGCAACGGGTCGGGCTTCGCCCCGATCAGGCCAACAATTTTCCCCACCAGTTTTCCGGCGGCCAACGCCAGCGCATCGGCATCGCGCGTGCGCTGGCGCTGAAGCCGGACATCATCATCTGTGATGAGCCCGTTTCTGCGCTCGATGTCTCTGTTCAGGCACAGATCCTCAACCTGCTCGGCGAACTGCAGACGGAGCTCGGCGTCTCCTACCTGTTCATCTCGCACGACCTGGGCGTCGTCGAACACATCTCCCACCGAGTGGCCGTGATGTACCTGGGCAAGATCGTCGAGGTCGCCGCCAGGAACACGGTCTTCTCCACCGCGATCCACCCGTACACCCAAAAACTGCTCGCCTCGGAGCCGACATTGGACCCGCGCAAGCGCCACACATTCGCCCCTGGCAACGACGACATCCCCAGCGCCATCGACAAGCCTTCAGGCTGCCCGTTCCATACCCGCTGCCCACTGGCAACCGACCTGTGCAAATCCACCGAGCCGCCTCTCACTGCACGCGCAGACGGTCATCTCGTGGCGTGCCATCATTGTTAGGTTTGCGGTCACCTCCCGGAGGAAGTTAAATATTGGAGCAAACCGCTCAAGAACTGAAATTCTTCGATAATTCCCAATCTATTATTGGCTTAACATTATCTTCTGCTATCCAATCAACACCAAATTCGGAGCAGTACTTATCTTCGAAATATCGAATATCTCTCTGTAAAAGAACTGAGTGAAATTCATCCGAAACAAAAACTCCTCCTCTTGATCCAATTCGTCGCCCGCACCAAACATGGCGGCCACCTATCGCAGTCTCGCTTAGAACCCACTTTCCCAAGGGATCCGCCCAAATATGGGGTTTTCCGCTGCCACTTTTCGTTTGCCACTCAACATCAGAATGCCCCACCAGCAATGTGTCTACTGAAGCAGTGCAATTGAAAATAAAAAAGTCGCGCTCAATTCTAGAGCCACTCCTATCGAAAAGATCGATTGGGAAGAACTGGTGAGTATCCGGCTCAAACATTTCCACAATGTCTTTGAAGCGTTGGCTTACCGCGTTCAATCCCGGCATCGAAAATATATCGTATACCCCTTTATCATCGGTCTGCTTCGCACTGTGCGGAAAACGGTCAGGATCGACCCAAATTCCGGCACTTAAGCCAAAACGAGGTCTGTCCGGTTTATCATCAACAAATTCGAACATCGGGGTCGAATGCTGCTGGTACATCAATTGAATCAGATGGGCCAATACGTCCTCCTCCTTCGCTCGGAAATCTCGCCGAAAGCAAAGCGAATTGGCCGGGTGCTCGTTCAGCGCTACCTTGCTTCAATGTCACTACCAGCATCTGTTTCTGGTCTGCACCTCAGCCCCGTTCGGCACAAAGACGACGCTCAACTCACCGGCAACCCTCGATGGCTCTTTGGCTTAGCTAAAGACACCGGGTCAGAGTTCCCAACAGAACTCTGTAGCTTGCGAGCTGGCGCGGCATCTTGACGGGTCAGCAACGTTATAGGAAAAACATGGCGAGCTTCGCAGTCAAAAAGGCACCCACGATCATTTGCCATGCCCGCCAACCTCTAATTTAAAATACGGCAACGTTGCAATTCAAGATCTAAATCGATCTCCAGTTTGCTTATTGCGTCAACTAGTTCACCGCTCATAAATATCTTTTTATATAACGCTTCTTCGGCCCATATATCAGATCCGTCGAGTGCAGAAGAAGAAAGAATAATATCGTCATCCTTCACGCCAGCCTTCGCGATCCAAATCTGGCGTTTAGCGGCGTCGTCCCAGTAAAATGGATCAATGTTTCGGCAACCTTCAGGCAACAAGCTGTCTTTAGGGCCACCGAAGTTGAGCAAAAAGAAATTATCATCTACTAGATTACACTTGTCCTCTCGGTAAATCGGAAACGGTATGAGGCCACCATCGCCAAGATCAAAACGCGAGAACACATCAGCTAGCTTACCTTTCACGGCATAGAATGGTCCCGCCATAAATAAGTCCCCTACTAGCCGAAAACGCTCATCATCAAAAACAGCCAGCGCTTCTGGAAAATCACTTCTTTCCAGAGGCAGACCTCTCCAGTGCTTTTTGTAAGAGTGCTTTACTTTCTCGCTGTGCAGCGGGATCTCATGCTGGGCCGGGCGCCATTCCACACCAAAATACTTGTCTTGCAAACCTTGTTTGTCCCCAACGCTTTGTAGGCCAATCAATCCACTCATCCACACGTCTGTGGCCATACCGTCCCTCTCTATCGTCTTGATGATCGAAGGCTTCCAAGCCCTCGATCCAAATAAGCCAAACTGACAATCACGAGCCTATACAATCGCGCCACCTCAAGCAGCCACCAATTCAAGTTGAGAGAACGGGCAGAGGACTGCCGGTCAACGTGAATGGTTTGCCTGATGTCGTGTAAGTGCATATTGCAGCAAAAGTCGCATTTCACTTCCTCCACCTGCGTTTGAGGTGACAAAATCTTCAACGAGAGGAGACGGATATTCACTCACTAGCCTGCTCCCAATCTTCGATTGATTCAGCAACACCACCTTTATACACCACCTTTACCGATAGATTTTTTACTATGTCCTCTCTATACCCAAACATATCACCAAATTTACTAAGTAAGGATCTTAATAAATCTAAATATTGAACTCGTTTTGGGTTTCCCGATATCAAAACCGATGTAATGTTGTATTCAATATAATACGTACCGTCCGATCGCATTTCATCGAAGCGTTCCGCCCCAAATTTTATGACGGCCTCTTGGTCTGTAAGCTTGAACGTAAATATTGAAGTTGGACCGTGTGCATTTATTAGCTCCAAAAACACCCCGGTATCTCGATCTATCGTCCGTCTTAGAGACTTATCATTCTCAATCATCAGACCGTTCCCGTGTTTCGTCTATAGGACCGAACTCGAATAGATGTTGGCCCAAGTGTGAGTTGGTATTCATGATCGTCAGTCGCACACATCTTAACGGCATTGCAGGCCTGTCTTCGCAAACGCCCATCCCACCGAAGCGAGCCTTCACAGCCGCGCCATGTCGAAGTAGTTCGTCGATTACGGCCGAGCCCTTCGCACGACACAAACATACGCGCGACACGTCGCGTCGCTGCGCTGATGGATTGCATGGATGTTGCCCCTTGGTTCGCCGGTAGGCTGCACCAGCGTTGGGCTGGATTTTGTTGTCGGGTCCCGCAGGATATTGGCCACTTTCTGAGAATTGACATAGGCTCGAATGCAATCACAACATAGCCACTCAGTTTTGGGTGCAATTTTCGAAAGCTCTTGTTCCCCATCCGCACTTCCCGTTCAATCCAGGAATCTCCCAGCAATTTTCAGAGATTGTCTTGGCGGCAAATCCATTTAGATTGGCCGCCATGACCGTCCGCGGACCATTTTGGAGACTGTTCGCAGTGATCAGCCGGATTGGGCTGGTCCTGACCCTGTTCCTCGCCTCATCGTTTACGTCCGCTCGCGCGGAAACCGGCGTCTTCGACGACCGCATCGTCATCGGCCAGTCCGCGGCTTTTGCGGGGCCGGCGGCGTCTTTGGGGACGGCCTTTCGGCATGGGTTGCTGGCTGCCTTCGAGGAAGCCAATCGGGCGGGCGGTGTCGACGGGCGGCGGCTGGAGTTGGTCAGTTATGACGACGGCTATGAGCCGGAGCAGGCGATTGCCAACACCGGCCGGCTGATTGGCGAGGACGGAGTGTTTGCGCTGGCCGGGGAGATTGGCACGCCGACCTCGCGCGCGGCGCAGCCGATTGCCGAGAAGAATGGCGTGCCGTTCATCGGTCCGTTCACCGGGGCTGCCTTCCTGCGCAATCCGGCACTCTCAACGGTCATCAATGTGCGCGCGTCCTACGACCAGGAAGCCGAGGCGCTGGTCGATTATCTGACCGGCACGCTCGGGCTGTCGCGCATTGCCGTGCTCTACCAGGATGACACGTTCGGGCGCGCCGGGCTCAACGGCACCGTCGCGGCACTTGACAAGCGCGGCCTGGAGCTCGTCGCCGACGGCACCTACCGGCGCAACACAACCGCGGTTAAACGCGCGCTGCTTTCGATCCGCCGGGCCAAGCCGGATGCGGTGATCATTGTCGGCGCCTACAAGCCGACAGCCGCCTTCATCAAGACAGCCGACAGCATCGGCTTCGACGCCGTCTTCGCCACGCTCTCCTTCGTCGGCAGTCGGGCGCTGGCAGCGGAGTTGCGCCCGCTCAACCGGACGGTGCTGGTATCGCAGGTCGTACCGCTGTTCCACGATCAAAGCTCACCGCTGGTGGCCCGGTTCCGTGAAGCGCTGTCGATCAGCGCGCCGGAGGCCGAGACCGGGTTCGTGGCGCTCGAGGGCTACATCACCGGGCGTCTGATCATCGACGCATTGTCGCGGCTGGGCGAAGACCCCACCCGGCAGGCCTTCCTCGAACTGTTCCGCACGCCAGTGGAATTCGACATAGACGGGCTGCCGCTGGCCTTCGGCCTGGGCGACAATCAGGGTTCGGACGCCGTCTTCCTGACGGTGATCGAACCGGATGGAAGCTTCACGGCGGTGGACGAGTGAGCGAGATGAACCCGCCCACGGCCGACCAGAAAGCGCCAACGACAACCGTGTTCGGCATCAAGACAAAGCTGTCGCTCGCCTTTCTTGTCATGACGGCGCTGACCGTTGTCGCCTGCGCGATCGCATGGCTGGTCTTCGGTCAGATTCAACGCACCGTCTCGGTGGTCACCGAGCGTAGCATTCCAGAGATCACTCTGGCACTCAGCATCGCCGAGGTCAGCGCCGACATCACCTCCGGCGCGCCGGCCATTGTCTCCAGCAACACTCAGGAAGAGCGCCTCGAGCGGCGCCAGTTTCTTGACCGATCGGGCGAACAACTCGCCGAGCTGATCGACGGCTGGCAAAAACTCGGCATTGCATCCGACGTTGCTGGCGCCCTGTCGCAGGCGGTCAACGAGATAGCGGATCGCAGTGCCACGGCTGATGCCGCTGTCGAAAAGCGACTGGCCCTGACGGCACGCATCGACGCCAATTCGGCGCAACTCGACACCCTTCACGACCAGTTCCTCGACATCCTCGAGCCGCTGATCGACGACGCCGTGTTCGACCTGGTAATCCGCAGTGAAACCGGAAGCGCGGAGACCGCCGACCGGCTGCGCCAGACGGTCGAAAGCGGCACCGAACGCCTTGCGAGGCTGACCGCGTTGAAAGCCGATGGCAATTTGCTGGTTGGTCTGCTGCGCGAAGCGCTTGCTCACGATGAGGACGACGCCGGCAATCCGGTCGACGCGGCCCAGCAGCAGGCAGAAAGAACCTTTGCGGCAGGGCTCGACGGCCTGTCAGGCGCATCCGACGACCTTTTGCAGCAGGCCGGCCGTGCCTTGCTCGAAACCGAAATCCAGGGGCGCGGCGCTGCCCCGACACCCGACACAATGTTGGCTCTGGCCGCCGCGCACAAGGCATTCGTCGACCGGATCGAACCGAAGATAGGCGAGACCCGGGAAGCCCTGCTGGCAGAAACCCAGGCGATCACCGGCGGTCAGGCGGCGGAGATGACCGAGCTGGTCGACACCGGCTCGCTAACACTGCTGCACCTGTTGTCGCTGCGCGCCGAGGGAAACCTGGCCGCCGGCATTCTACGCGAGGCGGTTAACGCCTCGGATGCTGCTTTGCTGGCACCGTTGAGCGAGCGTTTCGACGCAGCCGCCGGCCAGATGGACCGCGCGCTGCGGCTCATACCGTCAACGCTCGACCTGTCGCGCATCCGCACCACCGCCGGCGCGATACTGGGACTCGGCCGCAAGCAGGACAGCATGTTCCAGCTCAAGCAGCTGCAACTCGCCGAGCGTCAAACCGCACGCCAGGCGGTTGATGCCATCGGCGAGCAATCCATCGCTCTCGGCCGGTCGGTGGCCGAACTGGTGCGCATCGCGGAATCCATGAGCGATGCCAGCGCGGCCGAGGCCCGCCAGGTCGTCGACAACAGCAAGGTGGTCATGCTGGCAATCTCGGCTGCCAGTGTCCTGTGCGGTCTGCTGGTGGTTCTGTCCTTCGTCGGGCCGCGTCTGATCCGGCCAATCGAACAGACCACACAGGCCATGACCCGGCTGGCCGCAGGCGATACGGATGTCGACATCCCGGGTCGCGATCGACAAGACGAGCTGGGGCACATGGCGCATGCATTGGGCGTCTTCCGCGACATCACGATTGAGGTGCAGGAATCCAATCTGCGCGAAATAGAGACCGCCCGGCGCCGCCTGTCGGACGCCATCGAGAGTATTTCAGAGGCCTTTTCACTCTACGACCGCGACGACCGTCTGGTGGTTGCCAACCACAAATACGGGACCCTGGTGCATCCGGAGATCGCGGATCAAATCGAACCCGGCATGACCTTCGAGCAGATCGTGCGGCGCGCCCTCGACGCCGGTTTCATCGAAGAAGCCCGCGGCCGCGAAACCGAATGGCTGTCCAGCCGCATTACCCGCCATCTCAATCCCGGTCCGCCGCACATCATGCAGCGGGTCGACGGCATCTGGATCATGGTCAGCGAGCGCAAGACCGCCGAGGGCGGAATTGTTGCCGTCTACTCGGATATTACCGAACTGAAAGAACGCGAAAACGAGCTTGCCGAAAAATCTCGGGCGCTGGAACAGCTCTCCAGCCAGCTTTCGAAATACCTGTCGCCACAGGTCTACCAGTCGATCTTCACCGGCGAGCAATCGGCCATCGTCGCCAGCCAGCGCAAGAAACTGACGGTGTTCTTCAGCGATCTGGAAGGCTTTACCGAAACCGCCGACCGGCTGGAATCGGAAGACATGTCGCAGTTACTCAACGAGTATCTGACGGAGATGTCGAAGATCGCACTCGAGCACGGTGCCACAATCGACAAATATGTTGGCGACGCCATCATGATCTTCTTCGGCGACCCGGTGTCGCGCGGTCTGCGTGAGGATGCACTGGCCTGTGTGCGCATGGCCATCGCGATGCAGAAGCGGCTGGGCGAACTGTCGGTGCGTTGGACCGAACACGGCCTGACCGAGGAGCTGAAATGTCGCATCGGCATCGCAACCGGTTTCTGCACGGTCGGCAATTTTGGCAGCGAAGACCGCATGGATTACACCATCATCGGCGGCACGGTGAACCTTGCCTCGCGTCTGGAAAACGCCGCCGAAGCCGGCTCCATCCTGATCACCGGGGAAACCCATTCGCTGGTGCGCGACGAGATCACCTGTCGCGAACACGAGACCGTTCGGATGAAAGGGATGGCCTATCCGGTCAAGACCTATGTTGTCGAAACCGGGGACGATTCAGCCAGCCGCATTTCCGAGCGGCGTGGCAAGCTGGCTGTCGATCTGGATCTCGAATCGATGACTGATGACGATCGCAAACAGGCCGCCGCATTGCTGCGTGAAGTGATGGACAAGCTCGGCAATCGCGACTGAACGCGGCTTGATCGGCTCGAGCGAGCCGCCGATAGTGACGCCGGAGGCAAATCACATGACCGCAACGATCCTCGCCAATGCTCGCCTTTTCGATGGCGTGTCCGATGAAATCCTCGAACCCATCGACGTGCTGAGCGTCGACGGCGTCATTCGCGAGATCGGTGAAAACCTCGATTTTCCCGATGCCCATCGCATTGACATCGGCCGGCGCTTTCTGATGCCCGGCCTGATCGACGCGCACTACCATGCCAACACGCCAAGCTACGATTTCTACGGCACCGACCGCATGCCCCCTGCCCTGCTCAGTGCCCACGCGGCGCGGCTCCTGTCGGGCGCGCTCGATCGCGGTTACACTACGCTGCGCGATGCCGGCGGTGGCGAGCTCGGGCTGAAGCTGGCCATCGACGAGGGCCTGATCGAGGGGCCCCGCTTTTTCTATCCGGGCAAGGCGCTCACCCAGACAGGTGGTCATGGCGACATGCGCCGACGGGATTTTGTCGAACCCTGCGGCTGCGCCTATTCCGGCATCGTCACCCAGGCGGTCGACGGACCCGACGAGGTGCGCAAGGCGGCGCGCGAGGAGTTCCGCAAGGGCGCCACACAGATCAAGATCTTCGTCTCCGGCGGTGTGTCCACCGATCTAGCGCCCCTCGACATGCCGCATTTCTCCGACGAGGAAATCGCCGTCGCGGTCGAGGAAGCAGACCGCCGCAACTCCTACGTCATGGCCCACTGTCACACCGACGACGCGGCTCGCCGCTGCCTGCGGCTGGGCGTACGCACCATTGAACATGGCAGCCTGATCGAAGCGGAAACCGCGGAGATGATCGCGGCGGCGGGCGCCTACGTCGTGCCAACTCTTTCTGCCGGAAAACTGATCGCCGAAAACGCCAAGGAGCTTGGCCTGCCCGCGTCCGCCGCCGAAAAGGTCGGCGCGGTCAACCGCAAGTCTCTGGAAGCGATCGAAGCCTGCGCCTCCGCCGGTGTGAAACTCGGGCTCGGTTGCGACCTGCACGGCCATGAATTCGTCAAAACCCAGGGCCGCGAACTGATGCTGCGCGGCGAGGTCCAGCCGGCTATCGACGTGCTGCGCTCGGCCACCTCGATCAATGCCGAGATTGTTCAGGCCGAGGGCAAGCTGGGCGTCATCGCACCGGAGGCGCTTGCCGACATGATCGTCGTCGACGGCGATCCTCTGAAAGACCTGTCGGTCTTCGTCCATTCCAGCGAAACGGTGGCCCTGGTGATGAAGGGCGGTCGTATTGTCAGGTCCAGACTCTAGGCAGCAATGCCGGTCGCGATAACGAATTCGCCCGGTATCTCGAAGCGGTCGCCGCTGCGGAACTTCGCCACCGATGCGACATATTCGCGGTCGACCTCCTGGCGGGTCGCCTCGTCAAAGCGCTTGGCGGCCATTGCGACTGCCCCGCCATCAATCATTGCCCCCAGCAGTTGCTGTTCACTTTCGTAGATCAGCGGTGAGTGGACACGCTCTTCATCGATTTCCCTGAAACCGGCCGCCAGCATGTCCGCAGCCAGGGCACCGGGCGCGCCCAGACCGAAGAACAACGGACAGACCTCAGATTTGACTCGCGCATCGACGATCGGAAAAATGTCTGCCCAGCCGCAGTTTCGGCGCTCGCCCCACACCGCGACGCTCACCCGCCCGCCGGGTTTCAGCACCCGTTTCATTTCGGCCAACGCGGTCCGCGGGTCAGGCATGTACATCAGCCCGAGCGAACACAGAGCCCGATCGAATTCACCGTCCGGACAATCCAAAGCCTCGGAATTCATCTGCCGGAAAGTAACATGGTTCAGCCCGTGTCTGGCGGCGCCGGCAGAGCCCAGTGCCACCATTTCACTGGACAAGTCTGTAGCAAGTATGTGCCCGCCGGGCAGGACGGCTGCCGCGGCGGCGAACGTAGCAAGACCCGAGCCGGCAGCGGTCTCGATCACATCGTGACCGGGCTGCAGGTCGCAGGCTTGCAGTACGGCCTGCTGCGCCGGCGCAAGATTGTCACGCCAGCCATCGTCGTAGACTGGCGCTGCCGCGTCCCAACCGTAGCGTTGAACCCGCAGTTGAAGTCTTGCGTCCATGCTTCAGCTCCCGACCTCAGTGCGGACGGTCGTAATCTGCGCGTCCCTCAGTGCCAGGAACCATGGATCCCGTTCGAGTGCCTTTTCGACAAGCGCCGAAACCTCCGGTTCAGAAACCGAGGTCTCTATATGAACGGTTAGCCTTGTTTCCAGCGGCGCCGCACTTGCGGTCCCCAGACCGAACATGGCGCCATCGTCAAAATCCGTTTCGATATCCACGCGAACCGTGTCGAAATCCAAGCCCGCAAGGATGGCTGCCTGCTTGATGCCGATGGAGACGCAGCCGGCGATCCCTGCGCGCGCAAAAAAGCCAGGGGTTGGCCCGGCATCGCCGCCACCCATGATGGCCGGCATATCCATGACGGTGCTTTGGTCACCCTGGGTGAATTCGCATTGAAGCCCTTCCGCGACCACAGCACTTGCATGGTTCGTGCTCAGCGCCTTGTTCGGGCGTGCTTGGAAAACTTCCATGACCCGCTTCAGTGCTGCCCTCGTGTTGTCGTTTGCGCCCATTGGTCACTCCATTGCTGTCCTGAACTTGTGGTCTGTGTGGCCTGTCCCAGCCGACCTCCAAAGAGCCATCACTCCTGGCCGTCATTGAATTCCAGAAAGGGAACCGGCCCTTCGCAGTGTTGTACTGAGCCGACACCGGTTCCGCCTGATGAAGGTCGCAGTAACGCAACCACGTTGTTGCCGTCATTGTCGAACAAAGCGGCCGCGGCATTGTCCAGGAGATCGGTGCTGTCCTTCGACAACAGCCACCCGAGTGCTACATCCCCGCCGGTTGCCGCCGCGACAATGGTGCAGTCCGGCTCGAAACGACGAACCAGCTCCTGTTCTGCGTTGAGCCCTCGAGCCGAACGGGTACTCAAGGCTGCGACCACCGGTGACGTAAGCTCCGCGGCAGCCCAGCTTTCACGTTCCGGCGCGCCAAGTGGCGGTCGCTGCAACAGGTCTTCCGGCGTCAGTTTGCCATCTTCGTTGCGTCCAAGATCGTTGATAATCAGAATCGGTACAATCTGGATCTTCTCCGCTTCCTCCTCGCCGATCGCTCCGAGGAAGGCGCGGGCGATCTGCTGCGCCACATGGGCACCGGAATTCTCGAAGTAACCGCCGTCGACCACCCGGAACTGCCTGGTTTCCAGCTCGATCGTCGCCGCCGGACTGACATAAGGAAAGCGCGTGCTCATGTCCACGGCGGTGCTCAGCGGCAGATCCATCGGCCATTCCTTCAGCAGATCGTAAGTGTCGGAAAAAGCCTGGTCCTGCGCTATGCCGAAGGGAGCCACGGTGATCGGATGACCGGTCTCCACGATCGTGCCGTTGAGAAAGAGTGGCGGCACGACTCCCGCTCCCGGCTTTTCGCTGGGCCACAACGCCATGAAACCGTCGGCGAAACGATCGCTCTTTGCCGCTTCGCGCCAGCCGGCTTCCCAGGCCCGCTCCTGCGCCCGGGCCCGATCCGGAAGCTTGTAGTTGTCAAAGGGCAACGGATTGAGCCGCTGCACCCCATCGGCGTAAAACATGCCGGCCAGAAGCGGCGAAAGGTAGTCTTCTGACAGCATGGTGCGCGTCGTGTCCGTCGGGTCAAACGGCGCCGCCTCTGTTTCCGCCGATGCCGGTGTGCATGTGTAGTCCTCATGGTCAGCCAGCGCCGCCGCAAACGCCGCCGCGCCGAGACTGCCGCCAGACACGCCGCTGATAGCCAGCACGTGACAGGAAAAACCCGGGACCTTTTTCTCGAAAGCCGACAGCGCCGCCGCCGTCCAATAGCCGGCCCGAATGCCGCCACCTGCGGCCGCGACCACATAGACCGGCGTCCTTCCGCCTGCCTGCCGGGACGCGGCGAACAGATCTGCCCGGCTTTCAATCCAGCCTTTGGCGAAAGTCTCGAAGGCCGGCCGCTCGTTCGTGAGTTCGGCGCAGTCCAGACAAGGCGTGTGGTTGTTGTTCCAGAAACTGAAAACATAGGCCAAGATGCCGACGGTGACGAAGGCAAGGATCGAAGGCAGGCCGTAGCGTTCCGGCAGATAGACCATGAAAATGCTGGAAAAGGCTATCCAGCTTGCCGCTGCCCAGAGCGCGACGGCCAGCATGCCGTATTCCTGCGGACCGGTGACAGGCTCCTGCACGAACCCCGCCAGTAAAATGAGGCTGGCGAGAAAGATCAACACGGCAATCACGAAGATCGCCGGTCGCATACGCGGGTTGCGGGCGCCGGTAGTCTGGGCGTCAAAGGGCGAGAAAATCATGTTGGCAAGCTGAGCCAGGGATGCCAGATAGGGAATGAACCCGCGCACCATCTGGACGAGAAGTTTCAGGGTTCCCGCCGGCGACCCGTCGGTGGAGATGACAGGCTGTGCGGAGATGTCGTCTTCGAAAAGATGCGGAGACAGCTTGCCAAGGATCACCAGACCGGCAATTGCTCCAAGTGCCAGCCAGGCGTCGTTGGCAAGTGACGGCATGCCATTTGCATAACCGATCCATACCAACCGGAGTGGAACCGCAACGGTTATCACGATCACCGCACAGACAATCCACCATCGTCCGGCGGTTCGGGCGGCCTCGTCATCCCGGGCAACAGCCTCCGGCGGACGGTTTCCCGGATAGGCGACGGACAGCAGCGCCATGGTGAAATAGCCGGCTGTGAAGGCGTAGAGGCCGACCGCCCAGCCGGACGACTTCTTCAGCTCTCCATCCTGCTGAATTGTCTGTAGCGCCTCGATGGTCTGCGGGTGACCGAGCAGATAACAGACCAGCAGCGTGAGCAGGACAATGAACCAGGCCGGAGACAGGAGGTTTCCGAGGTAGCGCGCCCACTCAAGCCACCTGGGCAGATCAGCACTTTGTTCCTCGACAAACCGCTTCTTTGCGGCAGGCGTGGGTATCAGCAGCGATTGCGTCTCTTCTCCGACCCCGGACGGCGTCATCCGTCCCGGCTCTTTCGGTTTGCCATGGCCCGTTTGAACTTGCATCACCGATCCGCCCATCGTTCGGCAACCGCGGTGACCACCGCGGCGGCCCAGGGCAGTTTAACAAGGGTGACGGAATTGCTTCAAGCGCAGGTTTCGATGCCAGTCCGCCAGGGTCAGTCGGAAGCGATCTCGGTTTCGAACTCCGAAGGCAATGTCACTTCAAGCAATTCGCAATCTGTCGAGCAGTTTCGATAGGCGGCCTTGAGGTAGGGCGGCAGAACGAAAGCATCTCCGGCCACAATGTCGCAAGGCTCCTCGCCATCGACTTCCAGCGTCATCGAACCTTCCATGACGAAGGTGAACAGAATGTCCGTGTTGTGCCCGGTGCGGGGCGGCGTCTCGCCTGCCAGCGGACGGGCCACCTGTACGCCGGCAACGCCCTTTGTGGCCGCGCCGATTCCGGTATCGCGGGCCTCAAAGCCCGGAATACGCCACGGTTTCCACACGGCCTCAGCCACCTTGTCAAAGACGAACCGCGTTCCCTGCCATTCCCGGTTCGGATCGACCTGATCGTTGGGCAGCGTCATGTCATGGTCGATAGTGGTGACGTGCTCAGCCGGCACGCCGATTTCGATCACCTCGACATTGTCGGATGCGTGCAGCACCCGGTGGCGGATCTCCGGCGGCTGGATCACACAGTCGCCCGCGGTGAGTCTGATCGACGGACCCTGGTCCTCATAGACCACGTCGACCCAGCCGCGATAACAGAAGATCAGCTGGAAGCCGACGGTGTGGTAATGCACCATGTCGGGCACCGGCCCGCCATCGGGAATGCGGATATGCGACGCGATGATCGATCCGCCCAGGCGATCGGGAATGAGGTCGCGATAGCGCATACCCGCGCGTCCGATCACCCAGCTGTCGCTGTCCTTGAGCCGACGCACCAGAAACGAGTGCTGGGTCTCCGGCTGCAGAAGCGGTGGATTGGCATCGACGACTTCAACGCGGGTGCCGCCCGGACTGGTCATTTCCGACGCGCCGTCTGCAAACAGCTCAGGATCGTTGCAAAGCAGACGAACCGTTCCTGCGGCCGCATCGGCATCTCGTTCCAGCCGGATGGTGACACCATGTCCGGAGATCACAGCCACGGAAGGATCATCGGCCGGAAAGATCTTGTCGAGCCGGAAGCCGAGTGTCTTCAGGAAGAACGGAAGGTCCTTGCCGAAGTCGCTCGTCGGCAGACGGATTTCCGCGGCGGTGATCGTATCCGGTCTGGTTTCGGTCTGGGCAGTCATTTGGGGTGCCTCCTTATCGCGCGGTTCTTGGTTCTCTTCGGTTATCGGCCGGTCGGGACCGGTTTGGCATCCAATGTGTTGACCACAAGGATACGTGCCGGCTCGTCGCCGGTAGCGATATAGGCGTGGGCCATCATCCCATCGAAGTAGATGCTGTCGCCCGCTTCGAGCAGCAGCGGCGCATAAAACTCCGTGTGAAGCACCAGCTTGCCGGACAGCACGTAGAGGAACTCCTCGCCCGGATGGCTGGCCAGCCCGCCGACCTCGGCCACGGAACGCTTGTCGACCGTGTTAAGGGCCGGGTGCATCTTCTTGTTGGCGAGTTCGGTGCACAGAACTTCTGAGAGATAGCGCGCCGTCTCGACCTGCTGCCCGCCCGACCCGCGCGAAATCGACCGCACGCCATTGCGAATCGGACTGGCCGAATCCTCGAAAAAAGCGGTGATATCGACGCCCAGTGCCTTGCTGAGGTTGTAGAGATTATGCGCACTGACCGGCGTCTGATCGTTTTCCACGCGAGACAGGGTCGCTTCCGAAACGCCTGTCTGCCTGGCCAGGTCGGCCAGCGACAGAGACTTGTCGCGTCGAAACGCCTTCAGTTTTGCGCCGACCTCAAGCTCCTTGAACTCAGGAACCGGTTTTTGCTTTTCGCTCATCGCTATGATCCGATGCAATCTCCCCGCAACCCCAACCGACTGGATCGGCGCTGCGCGTTTCGGATATTCGTAGACCGCTCATATTGCATATATGAAATTTTTTTGCAATCAAACTGCCAATTCAATCGTTACCAATGCCAGCTCCATGTGACCGCGCCCATTGCCCAACTCGCTGAAAGAAAAACGGTAAATCGACCAGAGCCTCCAGGCCAGGCCCTTAGGTTCGCTTACAAGCGTGGTACTGCCCCAAGCGAGTTGACAGGATATTTCAAATATGAAACTTTTCCCATCTGAGGGAGAGCATGCATGGGATCGGGCAGGATCGGATTGACAGCGCAGTCAATGGCGTTGACCACCACCTCGATCCGTGCGCGCATTGTCTGCCGGCTCACGGCAAACCCACGGGGGTCTGTACAGCACAGGCAGAATATTCTTCAATCACAACCTGGACATGATCCGAAGCACGCCGAACGATCGGCATGAACCGATGGCAAATGCGGCATTCGCCGCAGCCATTCAAAACGAGCCGGCGCAAAGCCGGGCAACGGAGGGAAAGACACATGAAAAAATCAATTCTTGCAGCGGCCGTGGCCGCGCTGATGGCCGCAGGCCCGGCGCTGGCGGATGACGTCAAGGTTGGCGCCCTGATGGGCATCACCGGACCGCTTGCCAACTTCATACCGCCGATCCTCAACGCCGCCAAACTGGCCGAAGCCGACGTCAATGCCGGCGGCGGCATCCTCGGTGGCAACAAGTTCGTCCTCGTTGTGGCCGACGGTCAGGCTGCGGCACAGCCGTCCGTCGATGCAGCATCCAAACTGGTCAATCTGGAAAATGTCGCGGCCATCATGGGGGCGCTGTCCTCAGGCGCTACCATTGCTTCCGCGAACGCGGTCACCATTCCAAACAAGGTTTTGCAGGTTTCGCCGACCTCGACGTCGCCGGCCATGACCGACCTGGAAGACGACGACTACGTGTACCGCATTGTGCCGAGCGACAATTACCAGGGTGAGGTTCTCGCCAATATCGTGCTGGACGAGGGCATCAACAAGGTGGCGGTTGCCTACGTGAACAATGACTACGGCGTCGGTATCGCCAACACCTTCAAGACTGCCTACGAAGCCAAGGGCGGCAATATCACCGCCTTCGAAAAGCATGAGGACAAGAAGAACTCCTATCGCGGTGAGCTGGCAACACTTGCAGGAACCGGCGCCGACGCGTTGGTGGTTATCGCCTACGCCGGCGGTAGCGGCGCAAAGATCGTCAAACAGTCGCTTGAAAACGGTTTCTTCGACCGCTTCATCGGAACCGACGGCCTGCGCGACGATCTTCTGATCGAGCAGGTCGGCGCGGACGCGCTGGCAACATCCTTCTTCTCGTCGCCGACCTCGCCTGGCGAGAACCCGGCGGCTGACGATCTGCACAAGCGTTTCGACGAAACCTATGGTGAAGGTTCTGACAAGCCGTTTGTCGACCAGACTTACGACGCCACCATGCTGATCGCCCTGGCCATCGAAAAGGCCGGAACAACCGACCGTGCGGCAGTCAAAACGGCGCTGCGCGAAGTCTCCAGCGCTCCGGGCGAAGTTGTCGGGCCGGGTGAATGGGCCAAGGCCGTCCAGCTCCTCAAGGACGGCAAGGACATCAACTACGAGGGCGCCTCCGGCAGCCACGAATTCGACAAGAACGGCGACGTTTCAGGCTTTATCGGCAAGTTCGTCGTCGATGGTGACAGCTACAAGCAGATCGCCATTTTCGAATAGTCGGACCCTGTTGCGCCCGCGCTGCTCCGGTGGCGCGGGCGCAAGCCGACCCATGGCGGACACACCGCGAATCAAGTTCGACAATGTCACCATGCGTTTCGGCGGCGTGGATGCCGTTCGAAACTGCAGCTTCGACATTCCTGCTGGCCGTATCACCGGTCTGATCGGTCCAAACGGCGCCGGCAAGACCACCGCGTTCAATGTTATCGCCGGCCTTTTGACACCCACCGCCGGGAAGGTCTATCTCGATGGTGAGGACATCACGCCCTTGCCCGACTTCCGACGCCAGGCCAAGGGCCTCAGCCGAACCTTCCAGCTGGCGCACGAATTCAGCCGCATGACCGTCATCGAGAACCTCATGGTCTCCGCCGACAACGCCATCGGCGAGAACATCTGGAACGCCGTGTTCCGCCCGGCGCAATGCCTGGCACAGGAGCAAGATGCCTATGACAAGGCCATGCAGACGCTGGAGTTCCTGGAAATTGCCCAACTGGCCGATGAGCTCGCCGGCAATCTGTCGGGCGGCCAGAAAAAGCTCCTGGAACTCGGCCGGGCGCTGATGCAGGAGCCGTCGATTATTCTGCTCGACGAGATCGGCGCCGGCGTCAACCGCACACTGCTCGGCAAGATCGCCGACAAGATTACCCAGCTCAACCGCGAGTCCGGTTACACATTCTGCCTGATCGAACACGATCTCGATTTTGTTGCCCGGCTTTGCGACCAGGTCATCGTCATGGCGCAGGGCGAGGTCCTGATGATTGGCACGGTGGATGAGGTCCGGCGCGACGAGCGGGTGATCGAGGCTTATTTCGGCGGCGGCAAGTACCAGGAAGCCTCATGAGCGAGCGGATCCTCGACGTGATCGACGTCAGTGCGGGTTATGGTGGTCAGCCGATCATCACCAACATCAACATGCACGTTGATCACCAGCAGATCACGACGATCATCGGGCCCAACGGCGCCGGCAAGTCGACACTGTTGAAGGCCGTTTTCAGTCTTAATGATCATCTGGCGGGCGAGATCCTGTTCGACGGGACATCGATCTTCAATGCTCGCACCCAGGACCTGGTGCCCATGGGCATCTCGGCCGTGCCACAGACTCACAACGTTTTTCCGACTTTAAGCGTTGAGGAAAATCTCGATGTCGGGACGTTCGCCGCTCCACCACCGGATGCTAAGGCGACCAAGGAAAAGATCCTGGACCTGTTTCCGGACCTCAAGGGCAAACTGCGCCAGGAGGCGGGAGAATTGTCCGGTGGCCAGAGGCAGATGGTCGCCGTCGGCCGGGCGCTGATGAGCGACCCGAAGCTGATTCTGCTGGACGAACCGACCGCCGGCCTGTCGCCGGCCTATCTGGAAGTGATCTTCGATCTTCTGCAGCAGGTCCGCGATACGGGCGTCTCCATCCTGATGGTCGAGCAAAACGCCAAACAGGCGCTCTATGTCGCCGATTACGCCTATGTTCTGGTCAATGGCGAAAACGCGTTCGAGGGCACCGGCGCGCAATTGCTGGCCGATGAAGAAGTCAGGCGCTCCTTCCTCGGCGGAGGCGCGCCGCAATGATCGACTTCATCAACTTCTACCTGGTTCCGGGCATCACCCTCGGCAGCATCTACGCATTGGGTGCCGTCGGCATATCGATGATCTTCGGCATCTTGCGCTTTGCGCATTTTGCCCATGGCGATCTGATGACCGTCGGCGCCTATGCGGCGCTTACCGCGGTCTGGGTTCTCGGTGTCCCAGCCCTGGCCGCCATTCCCGTGGCGATTGCGGTCACCTGCATCGTGGCCCTGTTCGCCGATCGGCTGTTTTACAAGCCGCTGCGTGACCTGCCGACCATCTACACGGTCATCGCATCATTCGGCATAGCGCTGGTTCTGCGGTCCCTCGTTCAGACGATTTGGGGAACGGAAAGTCAGGTCTACATGACCGGCTTCCAGAAACCGATGGTGCTGTTCGACACGTTCCGGCTGGCAACCCGCCACGTGCAGATCATCATCTCCACGGCAGTGCTGACCGTCGCGTTGCACCTGTTTCTCACCCGTACCGTGATGGGCAAGTCGATGCGCGCCGTTGCTGACGACCCATCACTGGCAAGCGTTGCAGGCCTCGACACCGAGCGCGTCATCCGCTGGACCTGGATCATCGGCGCGGCACTTGCGGCCATCGCCGGCGTGTTCGTCGGTCTCGATACCGACGTGCAGACCAATCTCGGCTGGAACCTGCTGCTGCCCATGTTCGCATCGGCCCTGCTTGGCGGCATCGGTAAGCCGTTGGGCGCCATTGCCGGCGGTCTGATCATCGGCATTGCCGAGGAAATCTGCACCTATCCGCTGTTCGGATTCAGCCTGATTGCTCCGAGCTACAAGACCGCTGTTGCCTTCGTGATCATGGTGCTGATCCTGATCTTCAAGCCGCAGGGTCTGTTCAAGGGGAGGATGATCTGATGGATCTGAGCGGCATCCTCTTTTACGCGGTGACCTTCCTCACCATGGGCGGGATCTATGCCATCCTGTGCCTGGCACTCAACATGCAATGGGGCTTCGGCGGCCTGTTCAACGCCGGCATTGCCGGCTTCTACGCTGTTGGCGCCTATACCGGCGCGATTTTGACGGCGGCGAGTTCCAATGCCCATGTCGGCGGATTCGACCTGCCGATCATCGTCGGCCTGATATGCGCCGGCATCGCATCGGGCATCGTCGGTTGGATGATCGCCCGTATCTGCGTGCGATTGAAGGCCGACTATCTGGCCATGGCCTCCATCGGCATTGCCGAGATCATTCGCTTGTCCATCATCAACGAAGAATGGCTGACCAATGGCAGCCTTGGCGTGTCGCGCATCCCGAGGCCCCTGCAAACCATCTTTTCCGGGCGCGAAAGCGAACTGGTCTTCGTGATTTTCGTGTGGTTGATCGTTGCTGTCACCTTCCTGGTCGCCCGGCGCCTTCAGCGGAGCCCCTGGGGGCGGGTCATGCGGGCCATCCGCGACAACGAAGAAGCCGCCGCTTCGATCGGCAAGGATGTGCAGCGCTTTCGCACCCAGACCTTCGTGGTCGGCGCCATCTTTATGGGCGTCGCCGGTGCGCTCAGTGCACACTATTTCAAGTTCTTCAGCCCGGATGCGACAGAACCGCTGCTGATTACCTTCCTCGCCTGGGTCATGCTGATTTCCGGCGGCAGCGGTAACAACATCGGCGCCATCGCTGGTGCTCTGGTGATCTGGGCGATCTGGTCGATGACCGAGATCGTCACCCAGCAACTGCCGCCCGACTGGGCCGCTCGCAGTTCCTATATCCGCATGCTGCTTGTCGGCCTGTTGCTGCAATTCGTCTTGCAACGCTTCCGGTCAGGCCTGTTCCCGGAAAAGACGCCGAAACTGCGGGTTGGGCTCAAGCGATCCCGCACTTCTCAAAGCGTCTAGACTAACGCAACTTTACAGGCCGATACGCAATTGTTAACGCGCTGGCCGCTTTCCGGGCACGCTATCGCCAAGAACTCGCCCTATTCGGGAAGGAGGGGTTTGAAAACTGGGCGGAATTCGGACGATGCCGGCAGCCACGTGGCCGACGCATGATGTCTGTCCTGCGATTGCGGGCGGTGGGAGCGCGACTTCCAGATCTGGCGTAGAAGACCGCACGGCATGGCCCCTGTCCGGGTCCATCATTGTCCACGTGCTGCTGGTCGCAATCCTTATCGCGATACCGCAAAAACGCTGGGCGCAGTCGCAACCGGAAAAGATCCTGGTTCAGATACTAACACCGCAGCAGTTTCAGGCCGCAACCGAACCAGCCGTTCTGCAGACCAAAGCGAAAACACCAGAACCGGTCCACGCCACTCCGTCGCCGGACCGTTTTACCGGCCGCCCGGCATCACTGCCTGTCCCGCAGAAACCGAAAGGGACAGGTATGATACAAGTGACCAAAATCCTCTCGGGCACAGTGCTGGAGGATCCTCGAAGCCGACAGGCCCGTCTTGCCCTTCGGCAGCTCAGCGATTTCGACCGCCGCGAACAATTGTGCAATCTGGAAGCGATGGAACAGGTCGAGGCCTGGAACGACGATTACAAACCCGAGCGCCTGGTCGCCTACGCGATGGCCGATACTTTGGTCACCGGTAACGTCGTGCAAGCCGACGGAGCCGCGTTCAGAAGCAAACGGCAATGGTACAATCTCAAATACCGTTGCGAGGTTACGGCCGACCTCGTCACAGTGACAGCTTTTGAATTCAGTGTCGGTGACCCGATCCCGCGAAAGGACTGGGACGCGCACTACCTGCCCGCACGCTATTGACGAGCTTGCCGGATCTTCTCCCGCTTCTTTGTTGCCGCCAGCACGCCGAGGGCCAGACCGGTCATCATCAGCATGCGTTCGTCACTGATGAACGAGCCGGTCAGTCCATAGAGACCAATGCCGACAAACAAGAGATTGACGTTGCGTTTCCAATCCATGCTGTCGGCATGGCCGCGGACCGACTTGTAGGCAGCAACGCAAAACCAGACGAGTAGTCCCCCGCCGACCAGTCCTGAGAAAGTCAGGACATCGAGCGCCATATTGTGGAAATGTCGGAAGCCGGTTCGCAAATCCAAAGCCGCGAGTTGCTCATTGGCTACGATGACTGCTGTGTTCTGACCAACGCCGAAAACTGGATGCTGCAAAAACTGCTCTAGCCCAAGATTCCAGATAACAATTCGGAGCGTATCGTTTCCATAGTCGCCCTGCAGCACCAGGGACATTTGCACCATCAGATACTCAATCCGGTGCGCAACCTGTGGAATCGCCAGGGTGAGTGCACACAACACTCCGAAGAGCAAAACGCACCCCACAAGCAGGGCAAAACGACGCTGCCTGTAAAGGCGTAGCGACAATCGCCATGCGTCATAAAGAGCAGCAACGAAGAAAAACAGGATGACGATGCGAGCGGACGCCGCAGCGGTCGGCAGCAAAGTCAAATAGAAGAACCAGAGCCCGGGACGCCAAACTGGGTCACCAGGCAGGCGAAAACGGGCCAGACAGGCGAAAATCATGAAAAAGTAAGCGGCGATCAACTCGTTCGTGCCGAAGCCGTAACGCTCGGTGCCGATGGCGAGGTGGTAAGCTCCGAGCACAGCGGCAGCAAAGATCGCGATCCGACATCCTTTGACGAGGGCAGCCAGCGGATTTTGAACCAGAACCAGGCCAACCGGGACAAACGGCAGAAAGGCCAATAGGGCAAAGTAGGGCAGCTCGATCTGGTCAGCATTCGTTACATTGAACAAGTCCACTGCCCAACGGCCAAGCGAGTAGACGCCGATGGCCATGGCCGCCCGAAGCAAGCCGCGGTCGACATAACGGCTAACGCGATGGCGGCCACAGTAAAGCCATACGCCGATCGCGAAAAATGCGATGGCCACAATACCGAAACCATCTCGCCAGAAGAGAAGCAGCAAAGGAGCCAGCAACAGCAGCACATGATCGATGTAGCGGTACCGCCATCGGAACACTCTGAAAAATCCGACGCGCATCTCCCAACCCGTCGCTGTGTGGCCATCGCCACCGCCCCAACCGCCTGCATGAATTGCAGATTGGACTTGCTACTGTCAAAGTCCTTCGACGTCGTAAAGCTGTTCGTCCCGTTGGTCACGGCCCTTTTGGCCGGAGTGAACGCTCCTCGTCCGCAGGCAAAAGAAAAGGCGGCTCCGCAATTGTTGCATGCGAAACACGAACGCTCCAATGCGACGAAACCATGGAAATTTGCCGGCATCGTATCCGATCTCCGAAACCAGGACCGAATTCTGTGGCGAAGGTATGGACAAAAGGTTGGGTTTCACAAGGAGAGCGGTGACACCCGTTTCCCAACTGCGTTCAAGCATGGTGTCTACGGAGAGATAACCAGGCAACAACGTGCTCAAAAGGCGCTCAGCGGCAGGCCGGGGCAGCCAGTAGGCTGCCGAACTTCCCGTCGGCCCGAACCAGCACTGCCCAATCGAAACACCCGTCGGGCTTTCCAGCAATTCCTCAAACATCGGTTGCCGGTGCGACGTCAGCCGCACAAGGTAGTTGCCGTTGCCAAACTGCAGCGCGAGGTGTTGGGCAAAGGGCACAAGATTCTCGTTCAATACGGCATCGTCCTCGAGAATGACGGCAGAATCTGCACTGCCCTCAAGAAATGCGCGCAATGCCCTGACATGGCTCAGATAACAGCCGAATTCTCCCGGTATGGGCGCGCGGCCGTTGCATTTTTCGAACTTGTCGACATCGAATCCATCCCATTGGTCGATGTCGAAGTCGCGCCCCTCGACCGCGTCGATGCGCTTGAGGTCGATATTGTGCTGGCGGGCTGCCGACGCAATCGCGGCCCACCGGTCTTCGCTCCTGCGAAGATTGATCGCAAAATACTCAACGTCGCGCATGCGGCCTATTTGCATCGGCTTCAAACACAAGTCAAACGAATGCTGAAGGCCGCACCAGGAAGGACCTTTGTCATGCAAAGCACGGACGGCATCCGGATCTCTGAAGACGGTACCGACGCAATCGGTGAGATCGAGCGAGCACTGACCGAATCGCTGCAAAGCGCCCTTCCCCAAGCCAAAAACTCAAGCTTGGTGCTGACCGCAAGAGACCCTGAAGACAGGCTCGTTGGCGGGCTCACTGCTGTGACCTCCTATGGCTGGATGCTGATCAAGATGCTCTGGGTAAAAGACAAATGCCGCAACAATGGGGTCGGCCGACGATTAATGCGACAAGCCGAGGAAAAAGCCCGGGATGCCGGCTGCCATGGTGTCTGGCTCGACACCTCAAACCCGCAGGCGATGGCCTTTTATCGCCGACTGGGCTACGAAATATTCGGGCAACTGGAAAATGGGGCTGACCAGCATCCTGCCAGCCACTGCCGTTGGTTCCTCAGGAGGGCTCTTTGAGAATCCGCCAGATGCACCTCGAACGAAGAAGATCGACAGCAACCGCTTTGCGTTTCTTTCCGGTCTTCCTGCTATCGGCCGCTCTGGCGTGGCTGAGCATCGCCACTGCGACAACTTCCGCCGTAGCTCAGCAAAGCAACACCATTCGCAACACAATCGATCGACGCTGCGTCGTTTGTCATGGTTGCTACGACGCGCCGTGCCAGTTTCGCATGTCCTCCGACAAAGGCCTGCAACGTGGCGCGAGCAAGGAGCGCATTTATGAACCCTCACGGCTCACCGAAGCGCCGCTGACCCGGCTTGGCTTTGACGCGACAACTGTGGAGCAATGGCACGACCTCGGATTTTTCGATGTCATTCATGGCAGTGGTGACCAGCGGTCAGTGCTTGAACGCATGCTGGCGCTCGGCCGAGCCCATCCGCTTCCCCAAAATGAGCAACTGCCGAAAGCCATCGATCTTGATATCAAGCGCAAGCTGACCTGCCCGGCCCCGGCCGAAATGCCGCGTTACGAAACGCGCAATCCATTGGGCGGAATGCCCTATGGAACGGCCCCTCTCAGCGATATCGAATGGCAACAACTGTCCGATTGGATTGAGGCCGGCTCCCCGTCGCTGCAGAAGCCTTTGATGCTCGATACCGAACTCGTTGCAACGGTTGCTGCCTGGGAGACGTTCCTCAATGGCGCCGATAACCGTAGCAAACTTGTCGCCCGCTACGTATACGAACATCTTTTCATAGCGCACCTCTACATCCCCGGGTTCCCGGGCATCTATTTCGAAATCGTCCGCTCCAAGACACCGCCGGGGACGCCGATCGAAGTGGTGGCGACCCGCCGGCCTTACGACGATCCCGGCACGACGGAAGTCTATTACCGGCTGAGGCCGATCAACGAGACGATCCTTCACAAAACCCATATCGTCTATCGATTTGGGTCCGACCGTCTGGCACGCTACCGCGACCTTTTTTTTGGCTCTCAATGGTCGGTGACATCCCTTCCTTCCTATGAGCCGGCAATCGCATCCAATCCCTTCGCCACTTTCGCGGCCATTCCCGCCGAAGCGCGCTACAGCTTCCTGCTCGACGATGCTGATTATTTCATTCGCACCTTTATCAGGGGTCCCGTGTGTCACGGCCAGGTGGCGGTCAACGTCATCGAGGACCGCTTTTGGGTCACTTTCCTGGCGCCTGAAGCTGACCTCTCGGTGACCGACCCCGCTTACCTGGCTGAGGTAACACCCTTTCTCGGACTGCCGGCTGCCCAGGTCGAGCAACCGTTGCTTGAGCGCCTTGTGCCTGACTATCTCACTCACAATCGGCGCTACACCGACCTTCGCCGAAAACGCTATGCCGAAGCGGATCCATCGAAGAGCGGACCATCGATCGATTCTATCTGGCCCGGCCAGGCTAGCGCCGGCGCGACCGTGCTCACGGTGTTTCGCCATTTCGACAACGCCACCGTCGTCGGCGGCTTCATTGGCGACACACCGGAAACGGCCTGGGTGATCGACTTCCCGATCCTGGAACGGATCTACTACAATCTCGTCGCCGGCTTCGACGTGTTCGGACCGGTCGAGCACCAATTGTCGACGCGGGTCTATATGGACCTCTTGCGCATGGAGGGCGAAGACCTTTTCCTGTCTTTCCTGCCCGCCGATATCAGACGCCCGCTGCACAATGCCTGGTATCGCGGCGGTCGCGCCAAGGTGCGCTTCGTCTACCTCAGGCCGCCTGTGGACATCAAAACCGGGACCCGGGTCGAATATACAACCGACGATCCCAAAGCCGAGCTGCTGTCGAAAGCTCTGAACCGCGACAAAAGCGTTGCAATCAAAACCGACCCACTCAACCGTTCCGATGAAGACCGTTCTTCCCTGCCCGATAGCCTGAAATCTCTGGCGCGCTTGTCATCGATACGCGCCCCTTGGGTGCGGCAGTTGCCGGACGTCATGCTGTTGCAGATTCGCGGAGACGAGGATCGCGTGGTCACCTTCGTCCGCAACAAGGCCCACACCAATGTCGCTCATCTTTTTGCCGAAGACCTGCGCCGCGAGCCGCGAAAGGACACGGTGACGCTTGTCGACGGCCCGCTCGGCAGTTACCCGAACTTCTTTTTCGTCGTGGACAAGACAGACCTGCCGAAGTTCATCACCCAACTGGAAGCAGTGGCGACGAAGGCCGATTGGCACACCCTGATCGGTGATTTTGGGATCAGACGCACCAGCCCGGATTTCTGGCGGACGGCCGATTTCTTTCAAGACATAATGGCCGCGGAACCACCAACAGCCACCGGTCTGCTTGACCTCAATCGCTATAAGGACCCGTGACCGGCCTTAAGTTTCTCAACGATGCCGAGAGCCCGAGGACAAAGTGACCAGCTTGCCAAGCCACAGATATGGGGCCAAACTCGTGATCGTGGTCATACCGACTGTCTGTTGCTGATGGGCAGGAAGTAAAGGCTCCAACAAGGCATCGTCCGCGGAGAACTATAGTGACTGACCGTTTGACTCCGATAATAGCCGCACTCTTCCTGACCGCCGCTACCGCCACGACAGCTGCCCAACAAGACCCGGGCAACATCGACCCCCGCGCGACCGAAATCGCCATGAACGCTGCGACATTCCTCTCCGAACAGAGCAAAATGTCCTTTGGCTGGTTCATCAGTTACGACGAAGTCGTCGACGGCCAGGAGAAAATAACGTACCTGCGCAGCGGCACCACAGTGCTGGAACGCGGTAAAGGGTTCGTTTTCCGGACCGAAAACGGCAACACGCTCCGCGATTTCTACTTTGATGGTTCGGAGTTCAGCGTCGCATCGCCAAACGAGAACTTCTACGCCAGCAAGAGCTTTGAGGGCGGATTCGATGCCTTGGCCAAGGCCGCACGAGAGCGTTCCGAATCCATATTGCCGGTTTGGTCCATTCTCAGCCGCAACCTGCCGGACAATCTGCTCAAGAACGTCGAGAACAGTGCCTATTTGGGCGCCACGCTGATTGCAGGCCGGTCAGCCTACCATCTTGCCTTTTCGGAGGCCGAAGAAGACTGGCAAGTCTGGATATCGACCGATGAGGAGGCGCCGTTGCCGCTCATGCTGATCGGCACCGAACGCAACAAACCAGGTTGGCCACAATACCGGATTTACTTCTCCGATTGGAATCTCGATCCGGATTCTTCGGCCCTCCAGTTCACCTATGAGCCTGAAGAGGATGACGTGCGAATTTCGTTTCCGGCTGTAGCCGGCAAATCCGAATAGGGGGCGAGGATCGATGAAACGTATCGGTTTGATCTGCGCGATCGCGGCCTTCGCCCTCGTGGCGCAACCTGAGGGATTGGTTGGATCCGATCCTGGCTTCGGTCAGGCGGAGGCCCGACAAAAGGGCCGGGCTGGCGGTTTCAAAGCACAGCCGCGACAAAGGCCTCGTGGAGCCAAATCGCGTCCGGCGGCGCGTCCTGCTCCCGGCCGGCCCGGTCGGCCAGCGGTTGGGCGTCCCAGCCGCCCGGCAGCCGGTCGCCCCGTAGCAAGGCCCGGCCGCCCGGCCCCAAAGCCGGTGGTTCGTCCCAGCAGGCCAAACAAGCGCCCGCCAGCGGTAACGAGACCGGTTCAGCGGCCCGTTGCACGACCGCCATCGCCGACGAGGCCAGCAAGACCGGCACGTCCGGGCAACCGGCCGCCAGCGACGGCCAAACCCGGACGGCCTTCGCAACTGCCGGGTGCAAGGCCTCCAAGGCCGCCACGTCCCGGTGTCCGACCGCCGCGGCCGCAACCACCTATCGCCGGAAAACCCGGCCGGCCCCCGGGGTATCGTCCGCCGGGCTGGCGTCCGCCGAACTGGCGACCGCCGGTTTACCGTCCTCCATATGTGCGCCCGCCGCACTGGCGCTGGGGCAACTACTACTGGTATCCGCGCTGGGGCTGGTATCACACTGCGATTGTCGCCGGTGCGACCTTGGTCTACGTGGCGACACTCCCGAATCGCCAGGAATGCGTGCGGATCGAGGACCCGGACGGACTGCTCTATCTGTGTGACGGCGTCATCTATAGACCAACCTATTACCGGGACGAACAGGTCTACGAAATCGTCTCACCGGCCCAGCAATCCACTGCGACCGCTCCGGCAACCGGTTCGGCGGCTGCACCTGCAAGCAACGATGCTGAAGGACAATTGCAGCTCACATCGCCGCTGATGCGGGGTGATCGCGTGCGCGCCCTGCAAAGCGCGCTGGTTGCCACCGGCTTTGACGTGGGAGGTGTCGATGGCATTTTTGGCAGGGGAACCGATGCAGCCGTTCGCGAGTTCCAGGAATGGTTCAGGCTCCCCGTTACCGGCATCGTCGACGACGCAACGGCAGAAGCCCTGGGCCAAGCCTACGCCACAACCTTGGCTCCCGATCTGGCCAACTACGGGACGGAATCGGCCGAGCCGGATCCGAACGCCAATCCCGCCCCGACAGACGCTGAGACAGCGGCACCAGCCGCCGAACCGCAGCAGAACGGCAACGAGACTGAGCAGGAAAACGCCGTTACGGGTGAACAACAATCTGGAGACGGATCGAACTAAGGGACTAAGTCGCACCCTTCACTGAAACATAGGTCGTGTAGACCGATGTTGTCGCGGTGATCAGCAAGCGGATGTTGCGGCGCCCCCCAAAGGTGACATTGGCAACGGCCTCAGGGACGGCCAGCATGCCGAGTCGATCGCCCCCGGGGTCGAAACACTGGACCCCGACGGCGCTGCTCGTCCAGATGTTGCCCTGGCAATCGGCGCGAAATCCGTCTGGTACGCCCTCGGCAATGTCGACGAACAAACGACCATTGGTCAGGGCCTGGTCGTCGCCAACATCGAAGACGCGAATGTGGTGTGGCCCATCGGGATCATGCGACAAACCCGTATCGGAAACGTAAAGCTGCTTTTCGTCCGGAGAAAAGGCAAGCCCGTTCGGTTTGACGAAATCATCGGCGACGATCGTCAACTCGCCATTGTCCGGCGACCACCGATAGACATGGCATCCGTCCTGTTCCTGCTCTGCGGCCTGCCCCTCGAAGTCGCTGAGGATGCCGTAGGGCGGATCGGTGAACCAGATGCTGCCGTCGGATTTCACCACCACATCGTTGGGTGAATTGAGCCTCTTTCCGGCATAACTGTCAGCGATCACAGTGATGGAACCGTCATGCTCAAGACGCGAAACCCGACGGGTCAAGTGCTCGCAACTGATCAGTCTGCCTTCGCGGTCGCGTGTGTGGCCGTTACAGAAATTGGCGTTGTGGCTGAAAACCCGCACGGTCGAGCCAGGCGCCCACTGATAGCTGCGATTGTTGGGTATGTCGCTCCAGATGAAGTATTCGCCCTGCGGAAAGTAGACCGGACCTTCCGCCCAGATCATCCCGTCGGCGACTTTCTCCAGTCGGGCATTGGGCTGTATGAGCGATAGAAAACGCCGGTCATCGACGACAATGTGATCTTGCATATCAAACTCTGCGGTCCGCGTTTCGAGCAAAGGTTAGGGGTCGCATGGGTTCGGAAAAACGCTGAAGGCTTGGCTATATGCTGCGCGACAACGAAGGGCTGCGTGCGGATTCCCGCATCCCGGGAGAGGGTTGAGGGATTTGCCGCAGCGGTGAACTGTGCTGAAATGCCCTGCCATGGGAGGAAAAATGGGCCGGCATCAAAGCAACAGTCTTGATCGCTATCTGTCGATCTCGAGGGCAGTGGCGGGACAGTTGGATTTCCAGAAGGTGCTTCACCGGATTGCCGATGAGATCCGGGAAATCCTGCCGTTCGACCACATGGACATTGCTATCATCACCCCGGATCGCAAAGGCGGGCATGTTGCGTTCGAAGTTGGGGTCGAAACCGGCTGGAGCGAGGGCGGCAGGTCCAGGCCCATTGCCCAGAGCCCGATCCGCGACCTGCTTCTGGGAGAGATTCCATTTATTCTGACCAGCGATGCCTGGGAAGATCCGCGATTCCATTTCGACGGGGCATTCGATGCTCCGATTTACGAGGCCGAATTGCATTCCAGGATCCATGTGCCGCTGAACGTCCACGGGGTCGTGCACGGATCGCTCAACATTTCAAGCCATGCCAAAAACGCTTACGAGCAGGCTGATCTGGAAGAAGCCAGGAGAATTGCCGACCTGATTTCTCCCTATATCTACGCGCTCAAAATGGGTGAACAGGCGCGTGAAGCGGCGTTGCGCGAGGGCGCTGCCAAGGGCCGCGAACAGGCTTTGCGGAGCGGCGCGCTACGGCTGACCGAGGGAATGGAGGAGCAGCGCAAGAGACTGGGAATGGAGTTGCACGACCAGACACTCGCCGATCTTTCGAGCATATACCGGCAGGTCACACAGCTTACACGCAAGGCCGGTCCGGAATCGCCTGAGCTTGCAAAGATCGGTCGCAGTATCGCCCGCTGTACCGACGAGCTTCGCCGCATCATCGAGAATGCCAAGCCCGGAATCCTGGAGCTGTTCGGTCTGCAGCAGGCGATCGAGGCGCAGCTCGAGAAAGCGGTTGCCGGCGCCGACAGGGCGATTGAAACGTCACTCACCGATGCCACCGGCGGGATTCTTGATCATGGCCCGGACACAATTCGGACCGCCATATTCAGGATCATTCAGGAAGCCCTGACCAATGCGGTCAAGCACAGCGATTGCCGCATGATTTCAGTTTCTCTCGAAACCGCCGGGGGCAATGTCATTGTGGAAGTTCGAAACGATGGCAAGTCTCCCAATGACGGCTGGTCGGAATCCAAACGCGGTGTCGACAACATGAAGGTACGAGCCGAATTGATTTCAGCCGACCTCAGCTTTCGGCACGATGACGATGTAACCTCCATTTTGCTCTGCGTACCGCAAGGCATATTGGCAATTCCCCCAGGCGTCGGCGTCCAGACCGCCCTCGACTTTGCCGAACAAGAGACAGGCACATGAATCTTCTAATCGCCGAAGACGATCCTTTTCACCGGTCGTTCCTCAAAAAGACAGTGACCGAAGCGATGCCGGAATGCGATCGAATATTCGAGGCCGCGGACGGCCAGGCGGCGATGGACGTGGTGGCCGGAGAGGAAATCGACGGCATAATCATGGACATGCAGATGCCCAATACGAGCGGAGTTGCGGCGGCAAGCGTGATCTGGCGCAAACAGGCGACGATGCGCATCCTGTTCTGGTCGAACTATGCGGATGAGGCCTATGTTCGCGGCATTTCCCGCATTGTGCCCAAGGAGGCCGTCTATGGCTATCTTCTGAAGACGGCCAGCGAGCAGCGGTTGGAGCTGGCCTTGCGCGGCGTCTTCCAGGAAGATCAATGCATCATCGACCGGGAGATACGTGGCGTCCAGCAGCGCAGTGAAAACATCCACGAGGGTCTGAGTGACGCCGAGTTCGAGGTCTTGATGGATATTGCCCTCGGTATGACGGACAAGGCGATCGCCGCGCGCCGCTCAATCTCGACCCGAGGCGTGCAAAGCCGGTTGAAACACCTCTACGAAAAGCTCGGTATCGACCAGACGCCTGTCGACGGTGAAGTCGGCCCCGCCTTCAACTCCCGAACGCGCGCCGTAGCCGTGGCTTTCTCGCGAGGACTGTTGAACGTCGAGGGGTTGGCGCTGGGGGAAGAGCACCTCAAGGCGTGGCTGGACAAGCACCTCGTCTAGAGCAAAGGGTGATAAGTTTGGATCATTTGCGGAAATCCGCCGATTGGCCCGCGTGAACGCGCAGAAACAAAACCGCATTGGCAGCTTTTCCACGCGCCGGTCAGACCGTAGCGTTTGAACTGCTCTGAGACCTGGGTGGGTCTCCCGGGCACGCAAATGCCTGAGGATCGGCGTTTGCGGGAGGATTTTGGGGCGGACCGTGGTCATGGCCCGACGGCACGCTCTCCCGGATCGATTGGTAGGTCCGAACTTTGAGCCATTGGAGGATGACATGAGAAAATTGACTGCAAGCGTATTGGGTCTGGGCGTTGCGATCACCGCTTTGACAGCGCCGGCACTCGCCGACACGTCCGACAAACGCATTGCCCTGTCCAACAACTACGCCGGTAACTCCTGGCGTCAGGCGATGCTCGGCAGTTGGGAAAAGGTCGCGGGCCAGGCTCAGAAAGACGGAGTCGTTTCAGCCGCCGATGCTTTCACAACCGCTGAAAACCAGGTGACCGAGCAAGCGGCGCAAATCCAGAACCTGATTCTGCAGGGCTATGATGCGATCGTCATCAACGCCGCGTCGCCGGAAGGATTAAACGGCGCTGTCAAGGAAGCTTGCGACGCCGGTGTGGTCGTCGTTTCCTTTGACGGGATCGTCACCGAGCCGTGTGCCTGGCGCATCGCGGTCGACTTCCACAACATGGGCAAGGTGCAGGTAGAATACCTCGCCGGCCGCCTGGCAGATGGTGGCAACCTCCTTGAAATCCGCGGGCTCGCCGGCGTCTTTGTCGACGATGCCATCTCTGGCGGCATCCACGAAGGTGTCGGTGAAAACAGCCAGTTCAAGATATCCGGTTCGGTGCACGGCAACTGGGCACAGGATGTCGCCCAGAAGGCAGTTGCGGGTATTCTTCCCAGCATGCCCGAAATCGTCGGTGTGGTCACACAGGGTGGTGACGGTTATGGCGCTGCCCAGGCTTTCAAGGCCGCCGGTCGCGATACACCGATCATTGTCATGGGCAACCGTCACGACGAGTTGACCTGGTGGAAAGAACAGAAGGACGCCAACGGCTACGAGACCATGTCGGTTTCGATCGCACCGGGCGTGTCCACCCTTGCGTTCTGGGTCGCCCAGCAGATCCTCGACGGCAAGGAAGTTCCAAAGGATCTCGTTGTACCCTTCCTGACGATTACCCAGGATACGCTCGAGGAAAATCTGGCTACCACCCAGGCCGGCGGCGTTGCCAACGTCGAATACACGCTTGACGAAGCGGCGGCCGTGGTCGACGCTGCGAAGTAACGAGCAACCGGGGATCCACGGGAAATCCGCAATGGAAAGCGGCACGGCTGTGGTCGAGCTGGACGGCGTCGAAAAGAGTTTCGGCGCCGTTCGAGCCTTGCAGGACGTGGAATTCGCCGTCAAAGCCGGCGAATGTATTGGCCTCGTCGGCCACAATGGTGCCGGAAAATCGACTCTCATGAACATCCTGGCTGGTGTCGTTCGCCGCGACAACGGCCAAATGAGTGTCGCAGGACGATCGGTATCGGCCCGTTACGACGCTTTGGAGGCCAAGAATTGCGGCCTGCGCTGTGTCTTTCAGGAACTGTCGCTTTGCCCCAACCTGACCGTGGCCGAAAACACCCGGATCGCCCATCCCTCTCTGCGTGGCTGGTCCTGGAACAGCCGCTCGACAAAACTGATATCCGCAAGCCTTGATGCCATCTTTCCGGAGCATGGGATTCGCCCCGGAGATCTCGTCGGCGACCTGTCGATCACCCGCCGCCAAATGGTCGAGATCGCCCGCGCGTTCACGGTGACGGACACCGAGATCAACCTCGTTATCCTCGACGAACCCACCTCATCGCTCGACCAGGTAGCGGCCGAGCAACTCATTGCTTTCATTCGAAATTATACGAAATCGGGCGGCAGCGTCATCCTGATATCGCATCTTCTGGGTGAGATCCTCTCGGTTTCCGATCGGATCGTGGTCATGCGCGACGGCGGGATCGTGGCCAACGACGCCGCAAGCAGTTTCGACCGCGACCGGTTGGTCGAAACCATGGGGTCGGTGATTGCTGAGGAAAAGCAATCCGATACGGCAGATGCCTTTGACCGGAACGATCGCAGCATCGTTGTCGATAGCCGATCGACAGGCACGGACGACATCAGGCTGACCGTCCACGAGGGCGAAATCGTCGGGCTCGCTGGCCTCGCCGGGCAAGGGCAGACCGATACACTGATCGAGGTTTTCGAGGCATCTCACGGCAAGACCAATCACGTCAGCATCGACAAGGAAGCCGGTTTTGTTGCCGGCGACCGCCAGACCGATGGTGTCTTTCCGCTCTGGTCCATCGTCAAGAACACGACAGTATCGTCGCTCAGGCAGATGCTTGACCGGTTGCTCATCGATGCAGGCAAGGAAGCCCAACTGGGCAGCGAATGGAAGGACCGGATCGGGATCCGCACGCCCGATATGAACAACAACATCCTGTCGCTCTCGGGCGGCAACCAGCAAAAGGCGCTGTTTGCGCGAGCGCTGGCGTCAAGCGCCGATGTCCTTCTGATGGATGATCCGATGCGTGGCGTCGACATAGGCACAAAACAGGAGGTTTACTCGATCATTCGCGAAGAGGCGGACAAGGGCCGGACGTTCGTCTGGTACACGACCGAGATGGACGAACTCAAACATTGCGACCACGTCTATGTGTTCCGCGATGGCCGGATCGTTGCCGATCTCGGGCGGCACGAAATGACGGAAGCCAAGGTCCTGCAGGCATCCTTTACCGAAGGAACAAGCGGCTGATGGAAAACCTGCTGACTCCGCAGCGCATGCGAGCGCTACTGCCGGCCTTTTCCCTGATCGTGATCCTGGGCGCGATCTTCTGGCTCAATCCGCGTACGATGAGCTATTTCGGCCTCAACCTGCTGCTCAATCTGGCTATCCCGATCGCCCTGGCAACGATCGCCCAGATGTTCATCCTCTGCGTCAACGATCTCGATCTATCCCTGGGCGGATTCATCAGCCTGACCGCCTGCATCACGGCCACCTGGCTACAGGAAACACCTATACTCGGGGTGGCCGCGCTGGCCGCGTGCATCCTGGCCTATGCCTTGATGGGCGCGCTGATCCAGCTGAGAAACCTGCCATCGATCGTCGTCACACTCGGCATGTCGTTCGTCTGGCTGGGAATAGCCGTGTTGATCCTGCCTACACCAGGCGGCAAGTCGCCCGAGTGGCTGCGCGCCCTGATGACGCTGAAACCGGCCTATGTTCCGCTGCCCATTATCGCGGCGGTCGCGATCGCCCTGATTGTGCACTTCGGCCTGATGCGTTCATCCTTCGGGGTGGTGTTGCGTGGGGCCGGTGGCAATCCAAAGTCGGTGCGGCGCGCCGGCTGGTCGCTGTTGCGCATCAAGATGACCATGTTTGCGCTGGCTGGCTTTTTCGGCGTGCTATCCGGCATGTGCCTTGTCGGATTGACCACATCGGCCGACGCCAATATCGCACTACGGTACACGCTCCTGTCGATTGCCGGCGTCATCCTCGGCGGCGGCGAGTTCACGGGCGGCCGTGTTTCGCCGATCGGCGCCGTCATTGGCGCTATCACGCTGGCACTCGCCGGGTCGTTCCTGTCTTTCCTGCGGCTCAATCCCGACTGGCAGATCGGCGCCCAGGGCGCCATTCTGATCATCGTGCTGGCGTTGCGCGCGATCATCAATCGCGGGGCGGGCAAGACATCATGACCTGGTCGGCGATCAAACAGAAACCATGGATCTGGGCCTGGCTCGGGACAGCGCTGGTGTGGGCGGTGATCGCCGGATTGAGTGGTTTCGGGGCGGGCGGCCAGGTCGTCTCCGCCGCCATTTCCTTTGGCACGTTCTTCGTCATCGTGGCGCTCGGCCAGATGTTCGTCATCACGCTGGGGCCGGGAAATGTCGATCTTTCCATTCCCTATACCATGACCCTGGCGGGCACCATTGCCATGAAATTCATGGACGGCAGTGCATTGCTGATTCTGCCTGGTTTCCTGATCGCGGTGGGCATCGGCCTGATCGTCGGCGTGCTCAACTTCGCTCTGATCTGGCTGCTGCGCATTCCGCCGATCATCGCGACGCTGTCGTCCGGCCTGGTCTATAATTCGACCGCGATCTGGTGGAACCGCGGCTTGAGGGTCAAGCCGCCGGAGGTACTGGCGGATTTCACGGTCTCGAAGATCGCAGGCATTCCGTCGCTCGGCTTGCTGGTGCTGGCCGTCGCCATCCTGATGCACGTTCTGTTGCACCACACGATTTACGGCCGTAGCGTCATCGCCGTGGGGCAGAATCCGCAAGCGGCCAAGCTGGCGGGCATTCCTGTCGAACGGACACGCTTCACGACCTACGTCATGTGCGCGGTCTTCGCCGCCTCATGCGGCTTTTTCCTCGCCGGTTTCTCCGGCGGCGCAGCCTTGAACATGGGTGAGGAATACCTGCTGATGTCCATCGCTGTCGTTGTCATAGGGGGCACGTCGGTGGCCGGCGGATTTGCAAACATCCCAGGGCTTTGGGGTGCCGCGCTCTTCATGTTCCTGCTGGTGACCATGCTGAACACCCTCGGCCTGAGCGCCGGCATCCGCCTGGTGGCGACCGGCCTGATCATCGTCGGGGTGATCGCGGCATCCGGATCGAAGCCGGAAGACTAGCTTCCGCTAAATTCGTTTGTACGCTTCCCAGAAATGGAACGCTTCAGAGAAGGTCCAGCGTTACATCCTTCAGCACGGTTCTCAACACCGAGGCGATCGGAGATGGAGCATGCGAATCGAGCAACCTGAGCTCGATGGGCGGCAGCGGCGGCAGTCCTGCCGACTGTCCCACCTCAACGATGTCATCAGGCACGTTATGGTCGATCCTGACACCGATTCCCAACTCTGAACGAAGTGCCGCCCAGACTGCCTGAAGGCTTGGCGTGGTCAGGACGGCCCGCCAACGCCGGCCTGTCCGATCAAGCAGAGCCAGAGCCGCCTGTCTGAACAGGCAGGGATGATTGAACAGCACCAATGGCACCGAAGTGTCCCTGTTTGGCGCCGAATAACCTTGATGGGCCAGCCATCGTACCGGCAGTTCGCACAGCACCTCGCCCCTGGTCCCCGATCCCTTGGGAAAGAACGCGATCGCACAGTCGAGACGTCCCGCTTCGATGGCACCGCTGATTGTATGGTTGTTTCCGGCAAGCACGGTGACATGCACGTCCGGATGAAGGTTGGAAAACTTGCTGAGTGTTGCCGGCATCACATCGTCAAAATAATCCTGCGGGAGACCGATGCGAACGGTCTCCGGGGCAGCGACCGCCCCAACGGCCCGTGCCGCTTCGTCGTTCAGCGCGATAATCCGGCGGGCATAGTCCGTCAAAGCTTCACCAGCCTCCGTCGGCACAAGGCCACGACCCTTTCTGACGAAGAGCTGTGTGCCGGCCTGCTGCTCCAGTTTCTTGAGCTGCATGCTGACGGCCGACTGCGACCTGCCCAGTTCATTGGCTGCACGTGCGAAGCTGCCTTGCTCGACGCCGACCAGAACCGCGCGAAGAGCATCGATGTCAAAGCTTGTCATACCCGTTTCCCTGAACTGGCAGTTTCGATATATTCGTTTTTCTAATTAATAGCCTGAATGTAGGGTCCTATTCAACGCGGCGTTCGTCCCGCCATCAGGAAACCCGACATGCAGACAGCAAGTTCAACCGTTCCGGCATCGCGCGTGCTTTTTGATCCGCGAGTGGTCCTGATAGCGGGCTCCCTTGTCGCATTGATCGCATTGGGAATGCGCCACTCCTTCGGCCTTTTCCAGAACCCGGTTACCATGGATCTTCCCGGCGTCAATCGGGAGGCCTTTGGGTTCGCCATTGCCCTGCAGAACCTCATGTGGGGCATCGCACAGCCCTTTGCGGGTCTGATTGCCGATCGCTTCGGCACAGCACGCGTGGTTTTTGCAGGCGGAGTGCTCTATGCCGCCGGTCTGATCTGTGCATCCATCAGCTCGACGTCGCTCGGTTTGACCCTTGGTCTGGGCATGCTTGTCGGAACCGGATTGAGCGCGACGACTTTTGCAGTCGTTCTAGGCGCGGTCGGTCGACGCTTTCCACCGGAGAGACGCACGACGGCCCTGGGAATTGCTTCGCTCGGCGGATCGATCGGCATCTTCCTGTCGGTTCCGGTCACCCTGGTGCTGATCGATACGTTCAACTGGTCGATCGCTCTTGCCAGCCTGGCCCTCATTGCGCTGACCATTTGTGTCATGTCACCCATGCTGGCGGGACGGGCAGAGGCCGAAGGTCCGGAGCAATCCCTTACGGCGGCACTGACGGAGGCATTCGGGCACCGGGGTTTCCTGCTCCTGGTTCTCGGCTTCTTTGTGTGCGGTTTCCAGCTCGCGTTCATTGGGACACATCTGCCCGCATACCTGCTTGATCGCCAACTCGATCCCTGGCTCGGCGGCGCCGCGCTGGCTACCATCGGTGCCACCAACATCATCGGTACATTGGCTTGCGGCGCGATTGGCGACCACGCAAGCAAGAAGAACGTGCTTGCGGCACTCTATGTCACCAGGGCGGCGTTTGTGGCCATCTTTGTCCTGCTGCCGCCTTCAGTAGTATCGACCTTCGTCTTTGCGGCCATGATGGGTTTGACCTGGCTCGGTACCGTTCCGCTGACTAGCGGCATCGTCGCCCAGATCTTCGGTCCCCGATATTTGTCGACGCTGGTGGGGATTGTCTTCTTCATGCACCAGGTCGGCAGTTTTCTCGGCGCCTGGTTGGGCGGGCTGACATTTGAACTGACCGGTTCTTACGACTTGATCTGGTGGAGTGTCGTGCTGTTTGGTCTCTTCGCGGCATTGCTCCACTGGCCCATTGACGAACGGCCGATCGCGGCGCGAGAGGCGGTCGTCGGCAATGGATAGCCGCTTGCTGACAAAAATCAGTCTTGGCCTGGCGACGATCCTGATAATCATCAGTGTGTGGGCAGTTTCGGCGGACAGTTACATGCGTATGATCATGCAAGCTGATCTTGCCCAATATCTCTGCCAGCTCGAAAATCTGCCGCAACAGCAGCCTGAGACAACCATTTGGATGTAGCCATGGAGGCATCAACATGACGCACAGCAACCCCCGCCACGGCTCGGTGATGCGATTGTTCCAGGTCAAGGTGAAAGCGGGTCATGCAGACACGCTGCTTGCGAAATTCGCAACGACATCCGTCGATGTCGTCTGCCACGAACCCGGAAACACGGGTTACTTCTTCGGCAAGGGCATCGCCCTGGATGAGAACCGGCTCGTTTTTGCTTCACTCTGGAGCGATCTGGACGCTGTAAAGCAACGGTTCGGGGAAGATTGGCAAACGTCGTATCTGCCGGAGGGATACGAGGACCTGATCGAAGAATGTTCCGTTCACCACATCGACGTCGGCGACGGGTGGTTCGTGGGCTGACGCACTCGAAAACACAAAAAAAGGGGTCCGGCGCGAGACCGGACCCCTTTGGATCGAACTGAAGAGAAGTTTATCTTTGCGCTTAGCAGACCTGGCGATGACCTACTCTCCCGCGTCTTAAGACGAAGTACCATCGGCGCTGGGGCGTTTCACGGCCGTGTTCGGCATGGGAACGGGTGCAGCCACCCCGCCATAACCACCAGGTCGGCTAAGCGCAAAGACTGAGAAGCTGGGATTTTTTGGTTTGTTTGCGCTCACGCGCCGTACCGCCCTTCGGGCTGGCGCTGCGCGGGCGCGCCGCATTCGCGGCGACGGCCACTTGGCCTTGCGAAGCCTGTCGGCTTCGGTTCTTTTCCCTAGTTGATTTTGGGAACAAGAACCCGGTGCGAAGCACCGCAAGCGCAAGTGCGCGTCGGCCGTTAGGCCGCCCTCGCGGAGCATAGGCCCGGAAGGGCCGCTCATGCGCGAGCGCTAAGATGGCCATCGATCCGGTGCTTTGCACCGGATCGATGATCATTGGTAATGGGAACGATCAAGATCGATTGAGCTATTAGTACTGGTCAGCTTCATGTGTTGCCACACTTCCACCTCCAGCCTATCGACGTGGTCGTCTTCCACGGCTCTCAGGGAATACTGGTTTTTAGGTTGGTTTCCCGCTTAGATGCTTTCAGCGGTTATCCATTCCACATATAGCTACCCTGCTATGCCCTTGGCAGGACAACAGGTCCACCAGAGATGTGTCCACCCCGGTCCTCTCGTACTAGGGGCAGATCCTATCAATATTCCAACACCCACGGCAGATAGGGACCGAACTGTCTCACGACGTTCTGAACCCAGCTCACGTACCGCTTTAATTGGCGAACAGCCAAACCCTTGGGACCTGCTCCAGCCCCAGGATGCGATGAGCCGACATCGAGGTGCCAAACAACCCCGTCGATATGGACTCTTGGGGGTCATCAGCCTGTTATCCCCGGCGTACCTTTTATCCGTTGAGCGATGGCCCTTCCACGCGGGACCACCGGATCACTATGACCGACTTTCGTCTCTGCTCGACTTGTCAGTCTCGCAGTCAGGCAGGCTTATGCCATTGCACTCGACGACCGATTTCCGACCGGTCTGAGCCTACCATCGCGCGCCTCCGTTACTCTTTGGGAGGCGACCGCCCCAGTCAAACTACCCACCATACACTGTCCCGGACCCGGATAACGGATCGCGGTTAGACATCCATGACGATAAGGGTGGTATTTCAAGGATGGCTCCACGCCGGCTGGCGCCAACGCTTCAAAGCCTACCACCTATCCTACACATGCCGACACGAATGCCAGTGTAAAGCTATAGTAAAGGTGCACGGGGTCTTTCCGTCTGACCGCAGGAACCCCGCATCTTCACGGGGGGTTCAATTTCACTGAGTCTGCGTTGGAGACAGCGGGGAAGTCGTTACGCCATTCGTGCAGGTCGGAACTTACCCGACAAGGAATTTCGCTACCTTAGGACCGTTATAGTTACGGCCGCCGTTTACCGGGGCTTCAATTCGCAGCTTGCACCACTCCTTTTAACCTTCCGGCACCGGGCAGGCGTCAGACCCTATACGTCGTCTTGCGACTTCGCAGAGCCCTGTGTTTTTGATAAACAGTCGCTACCCCCTGGTCTGTGCCACCCCCGTCTGGTTGCCCAAACGAAGGTCACGCTTCTTCCGAAGTTACGCGTGCAATTTGCCGAGTTCCTTCAACGCAGTTCTCTCAAGCGCCTTGGTATTCTCTACCTGACCACCTGTGTCGGTTTAGGGTACGGTCTATACGGTGGAGCTCTTTCCTGGAACCTCTTCGCTGCCCACCCAATCCAATAAGGATGGACAACACACGAGATCCGTCACTACCACCAGGCCGACGAATATTAACGTCGTTCCCATCGACTACGCCTTTCGGCCTCGCCTTAGGGGCCGGCTAACCCTGCTCAGATTAACTTTAAGCAGGAACCCTTGGTCTTTCGGCGAGGGAGTCTCTCACTCCCTTTATCGTTACTCATGTCAGCATTCGCACTTCCGATATCTCCAGGATGCCTCACGGCTGTCCCTTCACGGACCTACGGAACGCTCCGCTACCGCTTGCAAAAGCAAGCCCTCAGCTTCGGTGTATGGCTTGAGCCCCGTTACATTTTCGGCGCAAAGACCCTTATTTAGACCAGTGAGCTGTTACGCTTTCTTTAAATGATGGCTGCTTCTAAGCCAACATCCTGGTTGTTTTGGGATCCTCACATCCTTTCCCACTTAGCCATAACTTGGGGACCTTAGCTGGAGGTCAGGGTTGTTGCCCTCTCCACGACGGACGTTAGCACCCGCCGTGTGTCTGCCGAGCAGCACTCTTCGGTATTCGTAGTTTGGTTAGGATCAGTAAGGCGGTGAGCCCCCATAGCCCATCCAGTGCTCTACCCCCGAAGGTGTACACTCGACGCTCTACCTAAATAGATTTCGCGGAGAACCAGCTATTTCCGAGTTTGATTGGCCTTTCACCCCTAGCCACAAGTCATCCCGATCTATTGCAACAGATATGGGTTCGGTCCTCCAGTTGGTGTTACCCAACCTTCAACCTGCTCATGGCTAGATCACTCGGTTTCGGGTCTAATACAACGAACTGAACGCCCTGTTCAGACTCGCTTTCGCTACGCCTACACCTATCGGCTTAAGCTTGCTCGTTATACTAAGTCGCTGACCCATTATACAAAAGGTACGCCGT